>NZ_CP130715.1:4625000-6635000 GCF_045160965.1 Streptomyces sp. NBC_00207
TTAGAGCGGGCACGTCATGTCGGAATAAGACCGACGCGCCACAACGTCCTCGCTGTGTAATTGCCTGCCAGTGCCCGAAGGCCCGACAGGACTTTTTCAAAGGAACCTCATCCACCGAAGTGGACGGGGTATCAACTTCTGGCGTTGATTTTTGGCACGCTGTTGAGTTCTCAAGGAACGGACGCTTCCTTTGTACTCACCCTCTCGGGCTTTCCTCCGGGCTTTCGTTCTGTGTTCTTGCGTTTCCGACTCTATCAGACTCTCTCGGGCCCGACCCCCAGTCAGCGGGGTTTGTCTTCCGGGCTGTTGGGCCCTTCCGACTCCCGAACTCTAGTGGATTTCCCCGGCGATTCATAATCGGCCTTCGGAAATGAATTCGGGCATGCCGAATTCGTTCCCAGTGGGAGATCGTGCTGAGTTGGGTGCCGCAACGAGGCGGCGGGATTCGTTGCCGTCTAAACCTTCCGGCTCAGGGACAACTCGAAGAACCTTACGGATCCACGCGGGCCGTGTCAACCCCGGTGGTCAGCTGGGGGACTGGAGGTCCTCCACGCGGTCCAGCAGCCGGGTGAGCATGTCGCCCAGCACCCCGCGCTCCGCCGTGGAGAGGTCCTGGAGGAGGTCCTCCTCGAAGACCGTGGCCGCGCGCATCGCGTCCAGCCACTTGCTTCGGCCCTCGTCGGTGAGCTCCACGATCACGCGGACCCGGTTGGACTCGTCCCGCTCGCGGGTGACCAGTCCTTCCGCGGTCATGCGATCGATCCGGTGGGTCATCGCCGCCGGCGTGAGGCCCAGCTGCTTCGCGAGTTCGCTCGGGCCCATCCGGTACGGGGCTCCGGAGATGACGAGGGCCTTGAGGACCTCCCACTCCGCGTTGCTGATGCCCAGCGCCGCGGTCTGGCGTCCGTACGCGACGTTCATCCGGCGGTTGAGGCGGCTCAGTGCCGACACGACCTTCTCGACCTGGGGGTCGAGGTCCTGGAACTCGCGCTGATAGACGGCGATCTGCTCATCGAGGCTCGGTTCGTGGACGGGCGCAGTGCCGTCGGGGGTGTCACCCATGGATCGAAGTATGGCACGAGCCGTTGGCATCTAACTCCTTCGATGTGTAGAGTTAAGGATCGAAGTTTAGGTGTGAAGTTCTGAAGTCTTCAGTCTTCGGCTTTCAAAGGCAGGTGAGAAGTGACCAAGGTGATGGGCGCTGCGCTGCGGCGGATCCAGGCCGGGAACGCGCTGACCGCGTTCGGCATCGGTTTCACGGTTCCGTTCCTCTACATCTACGTGGCGCAGGTGCGAGATCTGGGCTCGATGGCCGCCACGAGCGCGTTCGTGGCCTTCGCCCTGGGCGCTCTCGTCGCGCTGCCCTTCACCGGTCGGGTCATCGACCGCCGTGGTCCGGTGCCCGTGGTCATGGGTGCGGCCGTCGCCGCCTCGGCGGGTGCGCTCTCGCTCGGGCTCTCCACCGGCATCGTGCCCATCCTGCTGTCAGCGCTGGCGCTCGGCGCCGGGCAGGCCGTGATGCAGCCGGCGCTGGCGACGATGATCGTGTGGTGCTCCACGCCGTCCACCCGGACGCGTGCCTTCGCCCTGCAGTTCTTCATGCAGAACCTGGGTCTGGGCATCGGCGGTCTCATCGGCGGCCAGATCGTCGACGAGAGCCGGCCCGGCAGCTTCACGCTGCTGTTCGGCATCGAGGCCGTGATGTTCCTGGTGCTGGCCGGCGTGATCGCCACCGTGCGTCTTCCGCAGGTGCAGGGGTTCAAGGACGCCCGGCCCAAGGACACGGCACAGGCGGACGGCGGCTGGAAGCGGCTGCTCCGGCACAAGGCCATGGTGCAGCTGTGCGTGCTGGGCTTCGTGGTGTTCTTCGCCTGCTACGGACAGTTCGAGTCGGGTCTGGCCGCCTTCGGTACCGAGGCCGCCGGGATCTCCCCGTCCACCCTCGGTTTCGCGCTCGCGGCCAACACCGGTGCGATCGTCGTCGCGCAGTTCGTCGTGCTCAGGCTGGTCGAGAAGCGCCGTCGGTCCCGTGTGATCGCGCTCGTCGGCCTGATCTGGACCGTGGCGTGGGTCATCGCCGGGTTCTCGGGGCTGGGGCACGGCAGCGCCATGATGGCCGCGGCCGCGTTCGTCAGTACGTACGCGCTCTTCGGCATCGGCGAGGCCATGCTGTCGCCGACCCTGGCCCCGCTGGTGGCCGACCTGGCTCCCGAGGGCTCGGTGGGCCAGTACAACTCGGCCTTCGCGCTGGTCAAGCAGATGGCGCTGGCGCTGGGGCCGCTCGGGGTGCCGCTCGGCGCGGGCGTTCCGATGCTCTACATCGGCGTCTTCGTGCTCGTGTCGCTGGGGATCGCCGGCCTGGCGCTGCGGCTCGGCAGGCGGCTGAGCCCGGCGCAGGACAACCCGTGGCTGGCGAGCCGGGTCGTGGCGCAGGGCGGTCCGGTCGTGGCGGCGAAGGCCGCCGCCTCCGCGGAGCCCGTGAGCGCGTAGGCACGTACGCGTGGACACGTATATGCGTACGTGTGGGTGAACGGATGTACGGAAGGCCCCGGTCCTTGTGGACCGGGGCCTTCCGCGCGTTCGGCCGCTACTTGTCCGGCAGGGCGAACTCGCACCAGACGGCCTTGCCGCCGCCCGGGGTGCGACGGGAGCCCCACGAGGAGGCGATGGTCGCGACGATCGAGATGCCGCGGCCGGTCTCGTCGCCCGGTTCGGCGCGCCGGCGGCGCGGGAGGTGGTCGTCCCCGTCGGTGACCTCGATGATCAGGCGGCGGTCGGTGCGCCGCAGGCGCAGTCGCATCGGCGGGGTGCCGTGCTGCAGGGAGTTCGCGACGAGCTCGCTGGCGGCCAGGACGCCGAGGTCGCACAGCTCGACCGGGAAGCGCCAGGAGGCGAGGACTCCCTGGGCGAAGGCGCGGGCGCGCGGGGCCGCCTCGATGCCGCCGAGGAGTTCCAGGGCGGCGTTGTGGAAGAGCTCGGCGTCCGCGCCGGTGCGGGCGGGCTGCTGGAGGACCATCACGGCGACGTCGTCGTCGTGGTCGGCGTCCACGCCGAGGGCGCGCATCAGCCGGTCGCAGATGACGGCCGGGGTGCCCTGTGCGCCGGAGAGGGCGCGTTCCAGTGCGGCGACGCCTTCGTCGATGTCCTCGCCGCGGCGTTCGACCAGGCCGTCGGTGTAGAGGACGGCGGTGGAGCCGGGGCCGAGGGCGATGGTGCCCGAGGTGTGCAGCCAGCCGCCGGTGCCGAGCGGTGGGCCGGTGGGGTCGGCGGCTCTGCGTACGGTGCCGTCCTCGTCGCGGACCAGGATCGGCAGGTGGCCGGCGGAGGCGTACGCGAGGAGGCCCTCGTTGGGATCGTGGACGGCGTACACGCAGGTGGCGATCTGGCTGGCGTCGATCTCGGCGGCCAGGCCGTCGAGGAGCTGGAGCACCTCGTGCGGGGGCAGGTCGAGGCGTGCGTACGCGCGGACGGCGGTGCGCAGCTGGCCCATGACGGCAGCGGCGCGGACTCCGCGGCCCATGACGTCGCCGATGACGAGGGCGGTGCGGCCGGCTCCGAGGGTGATGACGTCGTACCAGTCGCCGCCGACGGCGGCCTCGGTGCCGCCGGGCTGGTAGGTGGCGGCGATGCGGAGGTCGTCGGGCTGTTCCAGTTCCTGCGGGAGCAGGGAGCGCTGGAGGGTGACGGCGGCCTCGCGCTGGCGGCGTTCGCTGGCGCGGAGCCGCTCGACGGCCTCGGCGTGGTCGGTGACGTCGGCCAGGTGGATGAGGACGCCGGTGTGGTGGGCGTCCGCCACGCTGCCGGTTTCGGCCTCCGTGCCGGTGGTGGTGCCGGCCTTCGGGAACTCGACCGGGGTGCAGGTGACGGTGTACGAGTGGGCGCCGCCGGGTGCGGTGCGGTTCTTGGCGGTACGGGACTTGCCGCTGCGCTGGACCTGGTCGAGGAGCGGGAGGAGGCCGAGCTCGCCGAGTTCGGGGAGGGCTTCGTGGGCGGGGGCGCCGGGGGTGCGGGCGCCGAAGCCGGCGGTGTAGGCGTCGTTGACGTAGGCGACGCGGTGCTCCGGGCCGTGGACGAGGGCGACCAGGGCGGGGAGCCGGCCGAGGACCTCGCGTACGGAGAGCTCGTCGAGGGAGGGTACGGCGGTGAGGACGCCGGTCCGCCGGGCTGTGGTCGTGCCGCCGGCGGGGCCGGTGCCGCCGCCTGTGCCGCTGCCTGATCCGCCGCCCGCGCCCGTGCCGGTTCCGGAGACCGTGGGGTCGGCGGGCTGGCCGTCGGCGGCGGGCGCGGGCCGCTCGGTTCCGGGGTCGGCGCGGCCGCCGCGGGCTGCCGGGACCGCGCCTTCACCTCGCTTGGCCTGGGCGGCGGCGTGTTCGGTCCGGGCGGCGGCGCGGCGCTGCGTTCCGGGAAACCGGGCGCTCCAGCGCGTGAAGTTCACTGCGTTCAAGCCTCGTGGTGTCGCGAGTGGTCGCTGTGTCGCTCGTGGGCGGTCGCTGACTGGACGATGTCACTCTGTGCAGGGGTGAGCCCACCTATGGTCACACGTCCAGTGTGGCCGACCGCACTGACAACGTCAGCCCTGGCCGTTCTTCGGGGGGTTGGGGGCGGGGGGCGGGGGAGGGGCCTTGGGGCCGGCACCTGCGGCCAGTTCGAATTCTGCCCTGGGGTGTTCGAGGGACCCCAGGGAGACGATCTCACGCTTGAAGAGGCCCGAGAGGGTCCATTCGGAGAGCACGCGCATTTTGCGGTTGAAACTAGGGACGCGGCTGAGGTGGTAAGCGCGGTGCATGAACCAGGCCGGGTAGGCCTTGAGCTTGCGGCCGTAGATGTGGGCGACGCCCTTGTGGAGGCCGAGGGAGGCGACCGATCCGGCGTACTTGTGTGCGTACTCGGTCAGGACCTCCCCGCGCAGGGCGGCGAGGAGGTTGTCGGCGAGGACCTTGGCCTGGCGGACTGCGTGCTGCGCGTTGGGGGCGCATTCGCGGCCCTTCTCGGCCGCCGTGATGTCGGGGACGGCGGCGGCGTCCCCTGCGGACCAGGCGTGCTCGACTCCTTCGACGGTGAGGAAGGAGGTGCAGGCCAGGCGGCCGCGCTCGTTCTTGGGCAGGTCGGAGGCGGCCAGGATGGGGTGCGGTCTGACCCCGGCGGTCCACACGACGGTGCGGGTGGGGAAGCGGGCGCCGTCGCTGAGGACGGCGACGCGGTTCTCGCAGGAGTCGAGCCGGGTCTCCAGCCGGACGTCGATGTTGCGGCGACGCAGTTCGCGGACGGTGTAGACGCCCATCTCGGGGCCGACCTCGGGGAGGATCCGGTCGCTCGCCTCGACGAGGACCCACTTCATGTCCTCGGGCTTGATGTTGTGGTAGTACCGCGCCGCGTAGCGGGCCATGTCCTCCAGCTCGCCGAGGGCTTCGACGCCCGCGAAGCCGCCGCCGACGAAGACGAAGGTGAGGGCGGCGTCGCGGAGGGCGGGATCGCGGGTGGAGGAGGCGATGTCCATCTGCTCGATGACGTGGTTGCGCAGGCCGATGGCCTCTTCCACGGTCTTGAACCCGATGCCGTAGTCGGCGAGTCCCGGGACGGGGAGGGTGCGGGAGATGGAGCCCGGGGCGAGGACGAGTTCGTCGTACTCCATCTCGACGGGGCCGGTGCCCTCGTCGGCGGTGGCGAGGGTGGCGACGGTCACCGTGCGTTTGGAGTGGTCGATGCGCTGGGCCTCGCCGATGACGATGCGGCACTTGCCGAGGACGCGGCGCAGGGGGACCACGACGTGGCGGGGGGAGATCGCGCCCGCGGCCGCTTCGGGGAGGAAGGGCTGGTACGTCATGTAGGGCTCGGTGGTGACCACCGTGACCTCGGCTTCGCCGGCTCTCAGCTTTCGCTGGAGCCGGAGCGCCGTATACATGCCGACGTAGCCGCCGCCGACGATCAGGATGCGCGTACGGGGCGGGGTACCGGGGGCCGTGCCCCGGGAGTTAGCAGCCTTCACCATCCCATGACGCAACGTGGCCGGGAGTTTGTCCACAGGCCCGACAAATTGTGTGACCGGAGGTGGTGGTGGGGCGGGGTGGAAGGGGACGTTCGATGTGGGCGTAAATGTGCAGGTCAGGGCGCGCGGAACGACAGATTCCGGGGGTATGGAACGGAAAAGTGGGGGTGAATGCTCCGATCGGGCGGTGGTCCGTCCGGGGCTGCCTCTTCTGAATTGACTCTGGCTCAACTATGTTCGTATCTCGTCGAGGAGTAGTACGACCGGGCCCGAGACCGTGGCCCCCTCGACGTGAAGGCGGGGAGTGTCTCCGGGGGGAGACAAATGATTACCGGGGGAAACATATGAACATTTCCGATTTCCATGGTTCTGCGACCGCGCTCTCGGTCGAGAGCAACGGTCGCGCGCTCGCGGGCGGCACCACGCACGGCGTAGGCCGGTCCACGCCGCTGCGCGTCGACGCCCAGCGCAACCTGGAGCACGTGCTGCGGGCGGCCCGCGAGGTCTTCGGCGAGCTGGGCTACGGGGCTCCGATGGAGGACGTGGCGCGGCGCGCCCGGGTCGGTGTCGGCACCGTGTACCGGCGCTTCCCGAGCAAGGACGTCCTGGTCCGGCGTATAGCCGAAGAGGAGACCGCCCGGCTGACCGAGCAGGCCAAGACCGCGCTGGGCCAGGAGGAGGAGCCGTGGCAGGCACTGTCGCGCTTCCTGCGCACCTCCGTGGCCTCGGGCGCCGGGCGGCTGCTGCCGCCGCAGGTGCTGCGGGTCGGCTCGGCGAGCGAGGACGGGGCCGAGGAAGCGGAAGCCGCGCGGGTTCCACAGCAGCGCCAGGCCGTCGCGGCCACCGGTTCCCCCGAGCTGCGGGTCGTGGGCGCGCGCACCGCGTCCGAGGACGAGCCCTCGGACGACTCGGGTGCGGGTGCGCTGCTGGAGGTCGTCGGCCGGCTGGTGCACCGCGCACGGGAGGCCGGTGAGCTGCGTGGCGACGTCACGGTGGCCGATGTACTGCTGGTGATAGCGACGGCGGCGCCCGCGCTGCCCGACCCGGCGCAGCAGGCGGCGGCTTCGACCCGGCTGCTCGACATCCTGCTCGAAGGGCTGCGGTCCCGCACGGCGTGACCTCCGCGGGCCGGCATCGGCTCGGCGCCCCCTTGGCGCCGAGCGGATGCCGGGCCGGGGTGGGATGGGCGGGGCGGATGGTGTGGTCGGTGCCGGTACGGGGCGTCGGCCGGTCTTCTCCAGCGCCGGTCTTCCCGAAGGGCGCGCTTCTCGAAGGGCGCGCTCGGACGTCGGGTCCTCTCATCGCCGGGCTCTTGAACCGTCGGGGCGTTCGCACGCCGGGGCGACAGTAGGGCGAATCGCCGAATTGTGCCCGGACGAGTGGATGGCGCGCAGAGGGGTTCGACGCGCGTCCGCCGTGTGACACGCTTGATCGGTGTACCGGTTGAGTGTGTCGTGCGGGGGCTTCCGCGATGAGCGTTGACGGGCGGGAAGAGCCAGTCGGCGGCGCCGGCAGCGAGGTCGAGGCGGGCGGCCTGCCCGCACGACAGGTGCCGGCCCAGCGCGAACCGGGCGGGCGCCACGCACGCCCCTCGGGCTCTTCCGGACCCGGCGGCACCGGGAGTGAAGTCCCTCCGTCCGACGCCGACTTGATCGCCCGGATGCGAGGCGGTGACGACGGTGCGTACGAGCAGCTGTTCCGTCGCCACGCCGATGCCGTAAGGCGCTACGCGCGGACCTGCTGCCGCGACGGGCACACCGCCGACGACCTGACCGCCGAGGTGTTCGCGCGGACCCTGCAGGCGGTACGGGGCGGGGCCGGGCCGGACCAGTCAGTGCGGGCCTACCTGCTGACGACCGTACGGAGGGTGGCCGCGGCCTGGGCCAAGACGGCCAAGCGGGAGCACCTCGTCGAGGACTTCGCCGTCTTCGCGGAGCAGGCGGCCACGGGCTCGGAGAGCGGAGCCGGGATCTCGGGGCTGTCCGGGGACGACACGCTCGAACTGGGCGCGGACGTACGGGCGATGCACGAGGCCGAGCAGTCGCTGGCCCTGCAGGCCTTCCGCAGCCTGCCCGAGCGGTGGCAGGCCGTGCTGTGGCACACCACCGTGGAGGAGGCGTCGCCGAGCTCGATCGCCCCGCTGTTCGGGCTCAGCGCCAACGCGACCGCGGTGCTGGCCAGTCGTGCCCGGGAAGGGCTCAAGCAGGCTTATCTGCAGGCCCATGTGAGTGCGGCGCTGAGCGAGGGCGGCGACTGCGCGCGGTACTCGGACCGGCTGGGCGCCTACGCGCGGGGCGGGCTGCGGATGCGGGCCGAGCGGGGGCTGCGCAAGCACCTGGAGGAGTGCGCGAAGTGCCGGCTGGCGGCCGGCGAGCTCAAGGACGTCAATGCGGGGATCCCCGCGCTGCTTCCGGTCGCGGTCATCGGGTGGTTCGCCGCCGGGTACGCGGCCAAGGCCGCCGGGGTGGTGGCGGGTGGAGCCGTTGCAGCGGGCGGGGCCGGGGCCGCTGCGGCCGC
This sequence comes from Streptomyces sp. NBC_00207, assembly GCF_045160965.1. Lineage (NCBI taxonomy): Bacteria > Bacillati > Actinomycetota > Actinomycetes > Kitasatosporales > Streptomycetaceae > Streptomyces > Streptomyces sp. NBC_00207. The sequence goes on from NZ_CP130715.1 coordinate 4,633,504, forward strand.
TTCCGGCGGGTCGACCGCGGGTGCCGGGGCGGCCGGTGCCGGGGCCGGGGCCTCGGGCGGTGCTGCGGGTGGAGCCGTGGGCGCGGCGGGTGCCGGCGGCGGGGCTGCCGGGACGGGTGCCGGCGGCGGAGCCGGGGCCGGGGGTGCGCTGGCTTCCGAGGGGCTCGGGCTGCCGGCCAAGGCCGCCATCGCGGCCGGGATCGCGGTGGCCGCGGCCGCCGGAGTGGTGTTCGCCCTCGCCGGGGACGATCCCGCGCCGCAGGCCCGGGCGAAGCCCGCGCCCGGTGCGGCGGCGCCGGCGGTGCCGGAGGCTCCCGCCTCGCCCTCGGCGGAGCCGAGCCCGCCCGGGGAGGAGCCGCCGCGCGCGCGGGGCTCCGTACAGCCGACGCAGGAACCGACGCCGACGCCTTCGGCTCCGGCCTCCGCCGCTCCCGCCGTCCCCTCGCCGACCTCGTCCTCGTCCCCGTCGCCCTCGCCCTCGCCGAGCCGGGAGAAGCCTTCGCCCGAGCCGTCACCGAGCAGAACCTCCGCGAAGCCGACCCCGCCGCCGTCGAAGCCGGCGCAGGGGTTCCAGCTGGCCCGGCTCGAACACTCGGCCTACGGGGACCACAGCGGTCCCGAGGTGCAGACCTGGCGCAGCAGCTGGGTGTGGCAGCGCTGGGGGCTGGAGGTGGGCGGCCGCCGGTTCGCGCAGGGCATCACCGTGAACTCGCGTTCCTCGGTGGAGATCGACCTCAACCGGCAGTGCACGAGCTTCTCGGCGCAGGCCGGGGTGGACGGCCTGTCGCTCTTCACCGACGGTTCGGTGCGGTTCTCCGTGTACGGCGACGGGCAGCGGCTGTGGCAGTCCGCCGCCGTCGGCCACGAGGACCCGCCGGTGGGCGTGCAGGTGTCCCTCGCCGGGCGCAAGACGCTGCGGCTGGTGGTGGAGAAGGCCGGGCCGGGCAGCCTGCCGACGCTGGCGAGCTGGGCCGACGCCGTGATCAGTTGCCGGTGAGCGTCCCGGTGGGCGTCGCCGTCGGCGTCGCGGTGAGTGCCGTGGTGAGTGCCGTGGCGAGTTCGGCCGGGGTGAGCGCGGCCCCGGCGGACTCCTCCCTGGCGTAGCGGGCCGGGCCGAGCAGGGCGCGGGTCCGTTCCGGGAGCCCGTCCACGGCGCCGCTCTCGGGGACCGAGCGCGGATGGCCCGCGCGCCAGGCGGTGGCCGCCGCGAGGGCCCGTACGGCCTCGGCCGGCCGGCCGTCCTCGGCCAGCATCACGGCGGCCGCCTCGGCCATCCCGGCCAGGAAGCGCTCGGCGCAGCGGGCGGTGACGGCGGCGGCGAGGGCGGGACCGATCCTGGCCAGGCCGGCGGCCGGGCCCTGTTCGTTGCCGGTGAGGACGGCGTCGACGGTGTCGAGGCCGACGGTGAGCTGTGCGGGGACGGTGATCCGTTCCGCTTCGGCGCGGGCCCGCTCGTACTCGCTCCGGGCCGCTGCGGCGTCGCCGCGCTGGCAGGCGAGCAGGGCCGAGAGGAGCCGGGCGAAGCTGCTGACGTCGTACACCCCGCCGTGGCGGCCGGATTCCCTGTCGGCCTCCGCGAGGAGGCGTTCGGCTTCGTCGAAGTCGCCCGCGCAGTAGGCGGCCTCGGCGATCCGGGCGATGGCGAAGGGCGCCTCGATGTAAGCCCCGACCTCGCGGGCGAGGCGCAGGCACTCCTCGTACTCGGTGCGGGCCTCGGCGTACCGGCCGCGCGAGAGGGCGACCTCTCCGGCGGCGCTCGCCACCTGGGCGCGGGTCCAGCGGTCGCCGACGCGTCGGGCGATCTCGTGGAGTTCGGCGAGGTCGGCGTCGACGGTGGGCAGGCCGCCGGTGACGTCGATGGCGACGTGGGTGCGGAGCATGAGGACGACGCCGAGTTCCCAGTCGCCCGCGTGGCGGCGGCAGTTGGAGACGGACTCCTCGAGGTCGGCGTGGAATTCGAGGGCGTCGCCGGCGAGGAAGGCGGTGGCGGGCCAGAGCATCCCGGGGAAGAGGGTGGTCTCGGGGGATCCCTGGCGGAAGGTCTTCCTGATGCGGGCGGCGAGGGCGCGGTACTCGGGGGTGCGGAACTTCTCGGCGGAGTTGCTCTCCGCGAGCAGGAACATGCCGAGGACTTCGAGGCGCATGTGACGCCAGTACGCGGGCGTGCCCTCGGGCGGTTCGGCGGGGGTGAGGGCGAGGATGCGGGCGGTCCACTCGGCGCCTTCGGCGCGGTAGTTGCGCAGCCACCAGAACCAGCCGAGGGCGAAGGCGAGGCGCTGGGCGGTCTGCACGCCGGTCTGGATGTCTGTGTCGGTTTCGGTTCCGGTGTCGGTTTCGGTTCCGGTGCCTTCGGCGACTGCGGTGTGGAGGGCGGTGCGGAGGTTGTCGAGCTCGGTCTCGACGCGCCGGATCCAGGGGAGCTGGGCCGCGGAGCGGATCAGGGGATCGGCCTCCTCCGCGAAGGCGAGGTAGTGGGCGGCGTGACGGCGGGCGGTGGCCCTGGCGTCGGCCGGGTGGGCGGCGGCGCGCTCGGCGGCGTACTCGTGGATGGTTTCGAGCATGCGGTAGCGCATGCCGGAGCCGTCGCGGCCGGGGGCGGCGACGACGAGGGATTTGTCGACGAGGGAGCCGAGGACGTCGGCGGTGTCGTAGGAGGGGTCGGCGCAGACGTCCTCGGCGGCGGCGAGGTCGCAGCCGCCGGCGAAGACGGACAGACGGCGCAGGACGGTGCGTTCGGGCACGTCGAGGAGGTCCCACGACCAGTCCACGACCGCACGCAGGGTCTGCTGCCGGGGCAGCACGGTACGGGCACCGCTGGTCAGCAGCCGGAAACGGTCGTCGAGCCGGTCGGCGATCTGGCGCGGGGTCAGCAGCCGCAACCGGGCGGCGGCCAGCTCGATGGCCAGCGGCAGACCGTCCAGACGCCGGCAGATCTCCGCCGCCGCAGCCGGATCGTCATCCGTACGGAAACCCGGCCGGGCCGCAGCCCCACGGTCACCGAGCAGCCGCAGCGCCACGGGATCGGGCAGCGGCTCCACCGGACGCAGCGACTCCCCCGGAACCCCCAACGGCTCACGGCTCGTCGCCAGGATCTGCACACCCGGACAGCGCGCCAGGAGCTCCTCCGCCAACTCCGCGGCGGCACCGATGACGTGCTCGCAGTTGTCGAGGACGAGGAGCAGGCTGCGGTGCGCGCAGTGTTCGACGAGCTGGGTGGTGGGGTCGGCGGCGGCGGAGTTCTCGCGGGCGACGAGGGAGTTCTCGCGCAGGCCGAGCGCGCTGAGGACGGCGCCGGGGACGGCCGCGGGATGGTCGAGGCGGGCGAGTTCGACGATCCAGCCGGCTTCGGGGTGGGCGGCGGCGGCGTGTTCGGCGAGACGGGTCTTCCCGGAACCGCCCGGGCCGGTGAGGGTGACGAGGCGTAGCCGGGCCAGGTCCTCGCGAAGGGCGGCGAGTTCGGGCTCGCGGCCGACGAAGGAGGTCAGCCGGGGCCGAAGGTTCCCGCGGGGCGCCTCTGGCGGCGTCGGCCGCGGCGGCAACGAGCCGGGCTGCGGCTGCGGCTCCCCGAGCGCGGGCTGCGGGTGCGCGGCTCCGGGCAGCCCGGGCTGCGGGAGCTGCGCTTGCTCGGACTGAGGGGGCACCGGCTCGGGCTCCGGGGGCCCGGGCGGCGTCGGCCGCGGCGGCAACGAGCCGGCCTGCGGGTGTACGGGCCCAGGGTGCGGGAGCTGCGCCGACTCGGACTCGGGGTACACCGGCTCGGGCTCCGGGGGCCCGGGCGTCGTCTGCCGCGGCAGCACCGAGCCGGGCTGCGGCTGTGGCTGCGTAGGGGGTGTGGGGTTGAGGAGTTGGGTGTGGAGGGTGGTGAGTTCGGGGCCGGGGGTGGTGCCCAGGCCGTTGGCCAGGGTGCGGCGGGTGCGTTCGTATGCGGCCAGGGCGTCGGCGGGGCGGCCGGCGGCGCGTAGGGCGCGGAGTTGCTGGGCGCGCAGCGGTTCGTCGTACGGAGACGCGTGGATCAGCGCATCGATCTCCGGCAGGAGTGCGGCCGGGGCGGTGGCGCCGCTGCGCAGGTCGGCCTCGATGCGGTCGCGGACGGCGGCGGAGCGGCGGGCCTCGGGCCCGGCGGCGTGACCCGTGCGGGCCGGTTCGGGGAGGTCGGCGAGGGCGGGCCCGCGCCAGAGGGAGAGGGCGGTGCGGAGGGTGCGGGCGGCGGCGGCCGGGTCGGTGGCCAGCTCCAGGCCGCCCTGGGCCGCCAGCCGGGTGAACCGGTGCAGGTCTATGTCGTCCGGGGCGGCGGCCAGGCGGTAGCCGCCGGCGGGGTCGGCGGTGATGGTGTCCCGGCCGCCGAGCGCGCGGCGCAGCCGGGCGACGAGGGCCTGGAGGGCGGCGGGCGCGTCCTGGGGCAGGTCGTCGCCCCAGACGTCGTCGACGAGTTCGGCGACGGAGGCCCGGCGGCCCGCGCGCAGGGCGAGGGCGGCCAGGAGCGCGCGCAGGCGGGCGCCGCCCATCGGGAGGGGGGCGCCGGTCTCGTCGCGCGCCTCGGTGACGCCAAGGATGAGATACCGCACCCGCCAATTCTGCCCCGCGGCCGGGCTCAGGTGATCGAGGTGTCCCCGTTCGCCTCCAGCAGGGTGCGCAGGGCCTCGGCGACCGTGGCGCACGTGGCGGGGTCGAGCGGGGCGAGCAACTCGGCGTAGTGGCTGAGGTGATCGGTGATCAGCGACTCGGTGAGCGCGAGGCTCTGCTCCGTGAGGCGGATGCGGACCGAGCGGCGGTCCTGCCCGTCCCGGACCCGCTCGACGAGGCCCTTGGCCTCCATGCGGTCGATGCGGTTGGTGATCGCGCCGGAGGTCACCATGGCGGCCGGGATGAGGGCGCCGGCGGTGAGCGCGTACGGGGGTCCGGACCGGCGGAGGGTGAAGAGGATGTCGAGCTCGCCCACCTCCAGGTCCCGTTCGGCCGCGAAGGCCTTGAGGTGCCGGTCGATGATCCGGTTCATCCGCTGGACGCGGGCCAGCACCTCCACGGGCCACAGGCCGGCCGCCAACTCCGGGCGCTCGGCCGCCCACTGGCCGACGATCGCGTCCACTGCGTCACTCATGTCGCGTCCTCATCCTCGTGCGTCTTCTCGTCGTCTCGTTCACGCCCGTGAGAAGGATATCCCGGATATCTCAACGTTGAGACACTTTACGTTGAGAGGACCGCCCTGCTTTTATCTCAACGTTGAGATTCTGAGCCTTGAGATGGATCGGAGTGGGCATCCACCATGACCACCACCACGACCACCAGCACAAGCGCGACCACAAGCACGAGCGCGAGCACGACCACCGCCGGCAGCTCCGCCGCCCGGCCCGGCCGCGGCCCGGTCCCCGTCCTCTGGCTGGCGCTGCTGGCCACCCCCGTCGCCGCCGCGGCCAACGCACCCGTCCTGATCCTTCCCGACATGGCCGGCTCCCTCGGGGTGGGCACCTCGACCGCCGCCTGGCTCGTCGCCGCCTTCGCCTGGGCGATGGCCGTCTCCATCCCCCTGCTGGCCGGCCTGCTGCGCCGCCGCGGCCTGGCGCCGGTGCTCCGGCTGTCCAGCGCCCTCCTCCTCGGGGGAACCCTCCTCGTCGCCGCGTCCCCCTGGCTTCCGCTGACCCTCCTCGGGCGGGTCGCACAGGCCGCCGGCGGCGCAGGCCTGGTGGCGTCCGCGATGAGCCTGGCCGGTTCGGCCCGCCGCATGGGCGTGATCAGCGCGGGCTTCGGCATGCTCGGCGCGACCGGCCCGCTCCTCGGCGCGCAGCTCTCGCACACCGTGTCGTGGCGGCTCTCGCTCTCGGTCTCCCTGATCTCGCTGCTGGCGGTGCCCGCGGTGAGCCGGTACGCCAAGGCCCCGGCGGCCGCCCCGCAGGGCCGGTTCGACGCCCGCGGCGCCGCGCTGCTGACGGTGCTGGCCACGGCCCTGGTCCTGCTGCCCCACGCCCCGGCCGTCGCCCTCGGCTCCGCGGCCCTGGCCGCCGTGCTGCTCGCGCTCCACATACGGCGGCGCCCCGAGGGTTTCGTGCCGGCCGCGCTGATCCGCCGGCCGCTCTTCCTCGGCTCCGCGCTGCTGGCGCTCGCGCTGTCGACCTCGTACTTCACCCTGCTGTTCGCCGTGCCCCGGCTGATCTCGGACCGCGCGGGCTGGGACACCGGCGCGGCCGGGGCCGGTCAGCTCGTGGCACTGCTCACCGGCTCCGCGCTCTCCTGGCTGCTGGCGGCGGGCTCGGCGCGCATGGGGCGGGTGGCCGTACGCACGGTGCTGATCGCCATCGGCACCCTGGCAGCACTGATCGCGGTCTTCGCGAGCCACGGGCCGCTGCTGCTGCTCGCCACTTTGGGCGGTGTGTTCGGCGCGACCGGCGCCAACGCCGTGCTGTCGACGCACGCCGCGTCGAGCGTCCCCGACGCCCAGCGCCCCACGGCCATCGGCCTGTTCACCCTCTGCTACCAGCTCGGCGGCGCCTTCGGCCCGGCCATCGCGACCGCCCTGGTCCTCGGCTCCTGAACCACGCCGGCCGGGCCAAGGCCTCGGGGGGCGGACAGCCTCACGAGGCAGGTCGGCGTCACGACGCAGACGGACTCACGACGCAGACAGCGTCACGACAGCGCCGGGCGGTGCACCGGGACCCCCTCCGGCACCGCCCGCCGTCGCGCCGCCGAGGTCCCCGTCCAGCAGGTACCGCGGCGGGCCAGCAGCCGGCGCAGCCACAGCTCCATCGAGACGAGTTCCGCCAGCCCGTCCAGCGGGACCGGCCGGCCGTCCGCCGCGTCGAGCAGCGCCTGGCGCACCACCCGGGCCTCGATCAGGCCGGCGTCCGCGAGCAGCGGGGAGGCGAAGAGCGACAGCAGCTCGTCCAGGGCGGCGCGCAGCCCCAGCCGGGTCGCCGTCTCGTTAGGAGTGTGGGCCGTGGCGCCCCAGCCCGGCGGGAGCTCGCGCACTCCGGCCGAGGCCAGGACGCTGCGCAGGATCTCCGCCCGGGCCCCGGGCTGGACTCGCAGGGCCTCGGGGAGGGCGCGGGCGGCCCGTACGACCTGGTTGTCCAGGAAGGGGGCGTGCAGGCGCTGGCTGCGGACCTCCACGGCCTGTTCGAACACCCGGTGGTCGGCGGCGTGCCGGGCCAGCAGCGAACGCGCCCGGGCCTCCCCGGGCCGCAATGACAGCGGCGGCCGGCCGGCCGCGACCGTGAGCCGGATCGATACTTCCGCCAGGGCCTCCCCCGTGAGCCAGCCGGCCGCAGGTCCCGGCCGGGACCAGGTCAGGGCGGCGAGGGAAGCGTCCACCGGACCGGAGGCGCGCTCGGTGACCCCGCCCTCGCGGAGCCGGGCCGCGGCGGCTTCCATGCCCGCGCGGTACGTCGTACGGGCGAGTCTTCGGGCCGCCGCGTACACGGTGAGCGGCACCAGCAGCGACTCCCCGGCGGCTCCGGAGGCGGAGGCCGAACGGGCCAGCGCCGCCACCGGGCGCAGCAGGTGGCGCCGGCGGCGGTCCATCAGGAGGTCGGCCATGCGGGCCGGGTGGGCGTCGAGGACCTGGCGGGCGCCGTGGCCGGTGAAGTGGTCGGCCGAGCCGGCGGCCAGTCTTCGCCGCTCGCGGGCGGCGAAGACGAGGGAGGGGCCGGGTTCGTCGGTGAGCGGGCCGTCGAGTTCGGCGTACGGGAGGGCTTCCCCGGCGGCGGCCACCACGACGTGGTGCAGGCGCGGGTCGGCGGCGATGGCCCTGGCCCGTTCCAGTTCGGCCTCGCGCCCCTGCGGGGTGGCCAGGTCGTTGAAGGTGACCGCCAGCAGCCGTGCCCCGGCGGGGCTCAGCAGGGTGCCCGGGGCCCCCGGCAGACCGGCCGCCAGCAGGGCGAGGGTCGCGGAGGCACTGCCACCGGACAGGTCGGCGCCCACCCCGGGAGCCGGGGCGCCGCGGGCCGCACGCCGGTCGGCGGGGCCCATTCCGGGCACGGGGCCGGGATCGTACGGCGGCAGTGTGTCGGGAGCATGCCGCGGCGCCGTGAGCCGGGCGCGCACCGCGTCCACCAACGCTTCCCGTACGCCCTCCACCGCGCGCCCGGCATCGGCCACCGGGGCGGCCACCGCGAGGGAGGCGACCTGTTCGTAGCCGGTGATCTCGCGGGAGCCCTCGCGCAGGATGAGCGCGTGCCCGGGCGGGATGCGCCGCACCCCGGCGTACGGTGTGCCGTCGCCCAGTGCCTCCGGGCTGTCGGGGCAGGCCAGCAGGGCGGCGAGATGGCCGATGTCGAGCTGCGCCTCGATGAGGTCGGCGAGCGGGAGGGCGGCGGTGGCGTACGCCGTGCCGCTGGCCCAGGGGGTGTAGAAGACGGGCCGCGCGCCGGCGAGGTCGCCGACGACGGTGATGCGGCGGCCGGCCTGCACGACGGCGGTGTAGCTGCCGGACCACTGGGTGAGGTGGCGCAGGGCTCCGCCGCGGGCGGCGTACAGGGCCCTTCTCAGCTCGGCGTCGGTCGCGCCGCAGCAGCCGAGGACGGCGAGCCGGGTGAAGGGGTCGGCGGGGTCCGCGGTGACCGTGCGGATCTCGTCGGGGCGCCAGTCGCCGACGGCCCAGAGGGGGTCGGGGTCGCCCCAGAGGAGTTGTGCGCCCACGGGGTGGACGGTGCGTTCGGCGTCCGCGCCGGGGTCGTCCGCGTGGGCCGCGTCCGCGAGGCCGCCGTGCAGCGGTGCGCCCGCGTCGCCGTAGCCGCCCGGGCCGTGGCCGCCGTGACCGGAGCCGTGGCCGCCCTGGCCGGAGGCGTGCCCCGAGCCGTGGCCGTTGACCCGGCCGGCCGTGCCGAAGCTCGCGGCGATACTGCTCCACCCCACCAACCAGCGCACCGCCGCCTCCCCAGCCTGTGGGCACATGACCGGGGCACGGGCAGCACGGTCAGCGCTGAGGGCGCGGCCGGCGGGACCCCGGATGGCTCGGGTCCATGCTGCCACGGGACAGGCGTGCGAGAGTGGTTAAAGGGGGCGCACATGCAAACGAACACGCCCCGGCCACGCGGTATTTGGTGTTCCGTTCCCACCGTCCCATAGGTCGCTTTCAGCCATTCTTCGGCCGCTGGAAGGGCCGTTCCGGGCCGCCGGAGCCCGGTGCGCGGGCGCGGTCCGGGAGGCGGAATCCGCCCCCCGGACCGTTCCGCCACCCGCGGGGATTGAGGTAGCGGCATCCCCCGGCCCGCCCGATCCGCGCAGCGGGCCGACCCACGCACCGCACATCGAATCGCCGGGCCCCCGGACCGGCCAGAGCGCACGGGCGGGCGCACGGCCACACGGACGGAGCACGCGATGACACGTGCGCCCCGGCGCCGGGCCCGGACCGGACTGTGCAAACGGACAACAATCCCGCCATACGGAAGTAAGGGCCTTAACGCTTGGGAGGCGGGGAACTACGCTGGGTTTACGAAATGCCGGGCGCCTATGCCCCGGCGGCGTATGCGTTCCGCGTGTGACGAGGGGTGGCGCATGTCCAGGGAGCTCCGCGAGCCCAATGAGAAGCTCGGCGCCGTCCTCGCCCTCGCGGGCATCAGCAACGCCGGGCTGGCCCGGCGGGTCAACGACCTCGGCGCGCAGCGCGGCCTGACACTTCGGTACGACAAGACGTCGGTGGCCCGGTGGGTGTCGAAGGGGATGGTGCCGCAGGGCGCCGCCCCGCATCTGATCGCCGCCGCCATCGGCGCGAAGCTGGGGCGGCCGGTGCCGCTGCACGAGATCGGACTGGCGGACGCGGACCCCGCGCCCGAGGTCGGCCTGGCCTTCCCGCGCGATGTGGGTGCGGCGGTGCGCTCGGCCACCGACCTCTACCGGCTCGACCTGGCCGGACGGCGCGGCGGTGGCGGGATCTGGCAGTCGCTCGCGGGCTCCTTCTCCGTGGCGGCGTACGCGACGCCCGCCTCGCGTTGGCTGATATCTCCCGCCGACGGCTCGGTGGCGCGGGAACCGGCGGGTACGGGCCCCGGCCCGGCGGCCCACGGCCCCGGCGCGCACGGCCCGGCTGCCCACGGCCCCGCGGCGCAGAGCCCCGACACTGCTGGCACCCCCTCGGCTCAAGACGCGGCGACGCACGGGACGCCGGCCCCGGCACCGGCGCACGAGGCGACGGCACCAGGTCCCAGGCCCTCCCCGGAAGGCCGCACGACCGGACCGGCGACGGGCCCGATGGCAGGCCCGGTGTCCGGCCCGCCGTCCACCGTTGTGCCCGCGCAGCCCGGCGCCGAAACGCCGCGCGACCACGGGCAGCGCGTGGGCCACAGCGATGTGACGAAGCTGCGCGAGGCCGCCGAGGACGCGCGCCGCTGGGACTCCAAGTACGGCGGCGGGGACTGGCGTTCGTCGATGGTGCCCGAGTGCCTGCGGGTGGACGCGGCGCCGCTGCTGCTCGGCTCGTACACCGACGAGGTGGGCCGCGCCCTGTTCGGCGCGACCGCCGAACTGACCCGGCTGGCCGGGTGGATGGCCTTCGACACCGGCCAGCAGGAGGCCGCCCAGCGCTACTACATCCAGGCGCTGCGGCTCGCCCGCGCGGCCGCGGACGTACCGCTCGGCGGCTACGTGCTGGCCTCGATGTCCCTGCAGGCGACCTACCGGGACTTCCCGGACGAGGGCGTGGACCTCGCGCAGGCGGCCGTCGAGCGCAACCGGGGCCTGGCCACCGCCCGCACCATGAGCTTCTTCCGGCTGGTCGAGGCGCGGGCGCACGCGAAGGCGGGCGATTCGACGGCCGCCGGAGCGGCGCTGCGGGCGGCGGAGGGCTGGCTGGAGCGGTCACGGGAGGGCGATCCGGATCCGACCTGGCTGGGTTTCTACTCGTACGACCGTTTCGCGGCGGATGCTGCAGAATGCTACCGGGACCTCAAACTCCCGCGGCAGGTAAGGCGCTTCACCGAGCAGGCGCTGTCCCGGCCCACCGAGGAGTACGTACGCTCGCACGGGCTGCGGCTGGTGGTGAGCGCGGTCGCCGAACTGGAGTCGGGCAATCTCGACGCGGCGTGCGCGGCGGGTACCCGGGCAGTCGAGGTGGCGGGCAGGATCTCCTCGGCGCGGACGACCGAATACGTACGGGACCTGCTGCACCGGCTGGAACCGTACGGGGACGAGCCGCGTGTCGCGGAGCTGCGCGAGCGGGCCCGGCCGCTGCTGGTGACGCCGGCGTAGGACCTGTTGGAAGGCGGGCCCGGGACCCGCGTGGCCTCGTTGTCGGTGCCGGGGTGCAGTATGCAGGGGTGGGAGGTGTCAGCGTGGGCGGCGGCGTGGGCGTGGACTGCGATGTGCTGGTGATCGGCGGCGGGATCGTCGGTCTGTCGACGGCGCACGCCTTGTCGAGCCTGGCTCCGGGGACCAAGGTGGTCGTCCTGGAGAAGGAACCGGGCCCGGCCCGGCACCAGACCGGCCGCAACAGCGGCGTGATCCACAGTGGCATCTACTACCGCCCGGGATCGCTGAAGGCGCGCTTCGCGGTGAGCGGCGCCGCGGAGATGGTCAAGTTCTGCGCGGAGCACGGGATTCCGCACGAGGTGACGGGCAAGCTGATCGTCGCCACGGAGCGGGAGGAGCTGCCGCGGCTGCACGCCCTGGTCCAGCGCGGCAGGGAGAACGGCATCCCGGTGCGCGAGCTGGGCCCGGCGCAGATCACCGAGTACGAGCCGGAGGTCCGGGGTCTGGCCGCGATCCACGTCGGCAGCACCGGGATCGTCGACTACGGCCGGGTGAGCGCCCAGCTGGCCGAGTCCTCGGGCGCGGAGATCGTCTACGGCGGCGCGGTGGACCTGATCTCCCGCCGCCCGTCGGCCGTCGCGGTCCGCACCACGTCGGGGCTGGTGGTCCGGGCGCGGGTGCTGGTGAACTGCGCGGGCCTGCAGTGCGACCGGATCGCCCGCCTGGCCGGGGACGACCCGGGCATGCGGATCATCCCCTTCCGGGGCGAGTACTACGACCTGGCCCGTCCGGACCTGGTCCGCGGGCTGGTCTACCCGGTGCCCGACCCGGCGTTCCCCTTCCTCGGGGTCCACCTCACCCGGGGCATCGGCGGCGGGGTCCACGTCGGACCCAATGCCGTGCCCGCCCTGGCCCGCGAGGGCTACGACTGGTCGACGGTGCGGCCCCGCGACATCGCGGACGAGCTCGCCTGGCCGGGATCCTGGCGGATGGCCGCACGGCACTGGCGGTACGGCACGGGCGAGATCCACCGCTCGCTGTCGAAGCAGGCCTTCACCCGGGCGGTACGGCGCCTGCTGCCGGCCGTCACCGCGGCGGACCTGCGGCCGGCGGCGGCCGGGGTCCGGGCGCAGGCCGTCCTGCGGGACGGGACGCTGGTGGACGACTTCCTGATCCGCGACGCCCCGCGCACGGTCCACGTGCTGAACGCGCCCTCGCCCGCGGCCACCGCTTCGCTCCCGATCGGCCGGGAGATCGCCTCCCGCGCCCTTCGGACCCTCGGCTCGGCCTGAGCGGGGCCGGGGCCGGGGCCGGGGCCGGCGGCTGCGAAGGTACTGCTGCGCGGAGCCTTCTCCCCGCCCCGCCCTTTCGCCTCCCCCGGACTTCGTCCGGGAGGGACCCCCACCCGGGCGCTGCCCGGACCCGGTCCTCAAACGCCGGACGGGCTGAAGGTGCAGCGGCGGCGCACCGGGGCCCCGTCGTAGAATCACGGCATTGTGTCTGAGTCCCTGAACCCCCAGCCGCCCAGCCTCCCGGACGCCGCGCCGGAGGCGAGTTCGTACGTGCCGCCCAAGTGGCGGACCGAGCCCCGCTTCCCCGACGGGCCCTCGCCGGATCCGGCCGGCTCGCACCACGAGCGGCGGATCCGGAGCTTCCAGCCCCGGCGCAGCCGGGTCACCACCGGTCAGGGCGAGGCCCTGAAGCGCCTGTGGGGCACCTGGGGCCTGGACATCGACGGCCACGAGGTCATCGACCTGAAGGCGATGTTCGACGGACTCCCCGTCGTCCTGGAGATCGGCTTCGGCATGGGCGAGGCCACCGCGCAGATGGCCGCCGAGGACCCCGGCACCGGGATCCTCGCCGCCGACGTGCACACCCCCGGGCAGGGCAACCTCCTCGCCCTCGCCGAGCGCAACGGGCTCGGCAACGTCCGCGTGGCCAACGGCGACGCGATCATCCTGCTCCGCGAGATGCTGCCGCCCGACTCCCTCGACGGGATCCGCGTGTACTTCCCGGACCCCTGGCCGAAGGCCCGCCACCACAAGCGCCGGCTGATCCAGCCCGAATTCCTCACGCTGGCCGCCACCCGCATGGCCCCCGGGGCCGTGCTGCACTGCGCGACCGACTGGGAGCCGTACGCCGAGCAGATGCTCGAAGTCCTCAGCGCTCACCCGGACTTCGAGAACACGCAGGCCGACGGCGGCTACTCCCCGCGCCCGGCGTTCCGGCCGCTCACCCGCTTCGAGGGCCAGGGTCTCGACAAGGGCCACGTCGTACACGACTTGCTCTTCCGTCGCACGGAGAACTGACAACGTCACCGCGCGTGTCAGACCGGCTCGCTAGGGTCATCATGTGTTCCGAGCGCTCCGCCCTGTGCTCGCACGTCCGTCGGGCACGGTCCGCACGTGCGTGCTCCTCGCTCTGCTCGCCGTCACCGGCATCGCGATCCTCGAACTCGTGCGGGAACAGACCGGCACCCCCGGCTTCCTCGTCGGTCTCGGCCTGGCCCTGTTACCGGTGCCGCCGCTCATGGCGGCCTTCCGGTGGCTCGGCCGGGCCGCGCCCGCGCCCTGGCCGCAGCTGCTGTTCTGCTTCGGCTGGGGTGCCTGCGCCGCGGCGCTGATCGCGATACTGGCCAACAACTTCGCCACCGAGTGGATAGCCGCGGCCACCGCCGACCCCTCCGGCGCCGATCACCTGGGCTCGGTGGCCGTCGCCCCGGTGGTGGAGGAGAGCGCCAAGGCCGCTGCCCTGCTGCTGGTGTTCGTGTTCAGGAGACGCCATTTCACCGGTCCCGCCGACGGTTTCGTCGTGGCCGGATTCACTGCCACCGGCTTCGCCTTCACCGAGAACATCCTCTACCTCGGCAACGCCTACGGCGAGGACCTCGCCGGGGGCTCCGGCGTGCTGGAGTCGGTGACGGCGGCGACCTTCTTCGTCCGGATAGTGCTGTCGCCGTTCGCCCACCCGCTGTTCACCGTGCTCACCGGGCTCGGCTTCGGCGCGGCCGCGCTCAGCGTGCGCCGGTCCCGCAGGATCTGTCTGCCGCTGCTCGGCCTGGCGCCGGCCATGGGCATGCACGCGCTGTGGAACGGCTCCTCGCGGTTCGGGGAGCACGGCTTCTACACGGTCTACGCCTTCGTGATGGTCCCGGCGTTCGGGCTGCTCGTGTGGCTGGCGGTGCGGATACGGCGCGGCCGGCTGCGGGTCGTGTCCCAGGAGCTGGCGGTGTACGCGGCCGCCGGCTGGATCGGCCCCGCCGAGGTGCCGGCGCTGGCTTCGGTGCCGGCCCGGTCACTGGCCCGCGCCCTGGCCCGGCGCACCGGGGGCCGGGCCGCCGGACGCGCGGTCGCCCGGTACGAGGCGGACGCGGCCGCCCTGGCCCTGCTGCGGAACCGGGCCCGCCGCGGCGGCCCGGTGTGGGAGCCGGACTTCGCCGGCCGGGAACGGGAGTTGCTGCACCGGCTCTGGCGGCGCCGTGCGGTGGCGGGCCCGGCGCTGGCCCGGGCGGCGGTCATGGAGGAGCTGCTTCCGCCGCGGTTCGACCCCTTGCGGGCCCCTCTGGCCGTCCCCGCCCCCGAGGCCGCGCTGCCCGCCGTACCCGTGCCGCGGCGGGCGGAGCCGGACCTCAGACGTTCAGGCCCTTGGACTCCAGCCACGCCAGCGGGTCGATCGTCGAACCGCCCTTGCGTACTTCCAGGTGGAGATGGGGTCCGGTGACGTTGCCGGTGGCGCCGACGCGGCCGATGGTCTCGCCGGCGCCGACCGTGCCCGAGGTAACGGACATCGAGGAGAGGTGGCAGTACCAGACCTCCGTGCCGTCCTCGAGCTGCAGCACGATCCGGTAGCCGTACGCGCCGGACCAGCCGGCCGAGGTGATCTTTCCGGCGGCCACCGCCTTGGCCGGGGTGCCGGTCGGGGCGGCGAAGTCGAGGCCGGTGTGGTGGCCGGAGGACCACATGGAGCCGGAGTCCCCGTAGTGCGAGGTGAGGGTGTAGGCGGAGGTCGGCAGGGAGTAGCCGCCGGCCGACCTGGCACGTTCCTGCTCGGCCTTGGCCTCGGCGGCCCTCTTCGCGGCCTCGGCCTCTTCCGCGGCCTTCGCCTCGGCCTGGGCCTTCGCCTCCTCGGCCGTCCGGCGGGCCTCCTCGAGCCTGTCCTTGGCCTCCTGGGCGGCGGCCTCCTGCGCGGCGCGCTCGGCGTCCGCCCGGACCTTCGCCTCGGCGGCGTCCTTCTGGGACTCGGCCTGCTGGAGGATGCGGTTGCGCAGCACCTCGCCGGCGTCGGCTGCGCCGCGGTCGCTCTGCTGCGCGATGATCCCCGTCCGTGCGGCCGCCTGGGCCGCCGCCCCGGAACCACCGTCCGACTGCCGGGAGTCACCACCGGACATCAGGTCGGGCAGATCGGGAAGGTCGGGCAGATCGGGCATCGACGGCATGGATATCGCGACCTGGGGCCGGTCCTGCGCGTGGGCGATGCCGCCGGCGCCGACCGCCGCGATGACACCGACGCCGAGCACGGTGGAGCTGCGCGCAAGTCCCCCGCGCTGCTTGGCGACCCGGTGCTTGCCGCGGACCGGACGGACCGAGTCCTCGGTGGGGTTCCACTCGCCCCAGGCGCCCGCGGTGGGCTGCTCCTGGATCTCGGTGCCTTCAGGGGCAGGCAAGTTGGAGGCCACCGGGGCACACTCCTCATTGACGCGCACGCGCACGGCGCCGTCTCTTGCGACGACTGGGACGACCGCGCTGCGTTATCGAAAGGTAATAGACGCAGGGGAGTGATTCCAAGCTGTTGCGCTTGATCGTTCGCACCAATCAGACACGCCATGGCTGGCTCTGGCCAGGACTTTTCACCATAGAAGCTGACCAATTCGGGCATAAATCAAGGGATTACCTCATCTCTTCGGCCACACACGAAACATGACGTCCCGTCAATAAACTTGCAGAGAGCACCACTTCGAACACGTTGTGTTACGAGCCGTCGCCCCGGCGTACCACCGGCACGGTCCGCCTGCGCTCCGGCTGCCGCGGCTCCGGCCTGCCCACCGCGAGCAGCGCCATGTCGTCCGTGGCCCCGCCGCCCGTGTGCCGGCGCACATCGCTGCTGAGCGCGCTGAGCAGGGCGTGCGGCCCGGGGAAGATCCGCCCGCGCAGCCGGGCCGCCGGATCGTAGAAGTCACCCGCCCGGTCCCGGGCCTCGGTCAGCCCGTCCGTGTAGAGCAGCAGCGTGGTGCCCGCGGGGAACTCCCACTCCTCCGCCCGGTCCGGCCAGCCGCCCAGCTCCCCCATGCCGAGCGGCAGGGCGGGCTCCGCCGGGGCGAGGACCGCCAGCTCCCCGTTCCCGTGCAGCAGCAAGGGCTCCGGGTGCCCCCGGTTGAGCAGCCGCAGCACCCCCGCGCCCGCCGGGATCTCCCCGAGCACGCACGTCGTGAACCCCTCCACCGCGTCCAGGCTGTCGCGCCGGGTGCCCTCCCGGGCCAGGGCCCGCTCCAGCCGCTGGGCGAGCGCCTCCAGCGTGGGTTCGGTCTCCGCCGCCTCCCGGAACGCCCCGAGGACCACCGCGACGGCCTCCACCGCCCCCAGCCCCTTGCCCCGTACGTCGCCCACGGCCAGCCGCACCCCGTACGGGGTGTCCTGGACGGCGTACAAGTCCCCGCCGATGAAGGCGTCGGCCTGCGCGGCCTCGTACCAGGCGGAGACGTGCAGCCCGCCGATGCGTTCGGCGGGCTTCGGCAGCACCGCCCGTTGCGCGGCCTCGGCGATCCCGCGTGCGGAGGCGAGCTGTTCGCCGCTGCGCCGCACGACCCGGTTGATCAGGAGCGCCAGCCCGGACACGGTCACGACGGTGGCCAGCTCGGTCAGCGACTCGACCTTCCCGTTGGTGCCGTTGTGGAGGTGCAGCAGGAACACCGCGAGCGAGGCCAGGAAGCCGGTCAGCACCGTGGCCAGGAACGTGTACAGCGGGGCGGCGACCAGCGGGGCCGCGGAGAAGAAGGGGGATCCGGTGAAACTGGGCGGGGTCAGGAGGGTGAAGACCAGCCCGAGGACGATCAGCGCACCGGGCAGCCCCCGGACCACCTGCCGGGCCGGACCGCTCCCGCCACGGCTCCCGCCACCGCTCGCGCGCCCACCGTTGCCCTGCCGGCCCAGCCCCGCCACGCTGCTCTCCTGCCGCCCGGATCCCTCGCACGGATGCGGGCCCGCCGCCGCCTCGCCCCTCAAGGCTGGTGCCGGGAGCGGCCGGTCGGCGACCTGGCGGACGCCGTACGGGTGACGACACGTGAGACGCGGGACGGGAACACGACGAAGGCCCGGCTCCCCAAAGGGAACCGGGCCTTCGTACTGAGTAGCGGGGGCAGGATTTGAACCTACGACCTCTGGGTTATGAGCCCAGCGAGCTACCGAGCTGCTCCACCCCGCGTCGGTAAACACAACTCTACGCCATCCGGGGGGAGCCCTCCGCCAATTAACGGCCAGCCCCTCCTCGAATCGACATCACTGCAGGTCAGAAGGGTAAAACCGGCTCAAGACCGGTCCGCGGACGGTCGGGATCGGACACCCCGCGGACGAAGATCATCTCTGTTGCGTGCCGGTGACACTTCGGGGATCGTTCCGGGATCGGGCGCGGGCGATGATTCACCTGTCGCCAAGGGCCAGGGGGAACACGAACCGGCCGGGCGACGACCACCACACCCACCGGCTCGGCCCTCTGCCGATGCCCCTGTGATTCCCGGGGGGAGTCCACCATGTCCGTTCGCACCGCAGCCGCCATCGCAGTCGTC
This sequence comes from Streptomyces sp. NBC_00207, assembly GCF_045160965.1. Taxonomy (NCBI): domain Bacteria; kingdom Bacillati; phylum Actinomycetota; class Actinomycetes; order Kitasatosporales; family Streptomycetaceae; genus Streptomyces; species Streptomyces sp. NBC_00207. The sequence continues at coordinate 4,651,457 of NZ_CP130715.1, forward strand.
GCCGGCGTCGTCACCACTCTGCTGCCGTTCTCGGCCACCGCCGCGTCCGCCGCACCCGCCACCGACGACCACGCCGTGCTGCGTACGGAGATGGGCGCTCCCGTCCCCAGCGGCCCGCTGACCCGCGGCGGCGCCACCGAGTCCTTCGACCTGACGGTGAAGAACCCGACCGGCAAGGCCGTCACGTACAGCCCGTGGATGCTCCTGGACCCGACCGGCCCGAGCCGGCTGCAGAAGGACGACGTCGTCTTCAAGGTCGAGGCGGTGGACGCCCCGGCGACCAAGTCCTCGGTCGGCCAGCAGGACGGCGAGTGGCAGGGCACCTTCTTCCCCGCCTCCGGTGAGCCGGGCGGCGAGAAGGGCGGCTTCGACATCCCCGCCAACGGCAAGATGACGTGGAAGGTCACCATCGGTCTCGGCGCGAACTACCCGACCAACGACGGGGACTTCAGCCTCAGCGCCTCCAGCTACAACAACTCGGTGGCCCCCGGCGGCGCGGACTCCCACACCTTCAAGGTCGACCCGCAGGTCAAGACCGGCGAGCTGAAGACCTGGTTCAAGCAGGTCGGCTCCGGCAAGGACGGCCAGGAGCAGCGCGCGTACCTGGACCTGAACTACCAGGCCACCGGCGACGGCACCTTCGACACCGCCCTCGCGACCAGCCTGAGCCTGTCCCACCCGGGCGAGCAGGAGGCCGACTTCCGGGTGCAGGCCCTGTTCGACGGCCGCTGGCAGGACCTGAAGGCCGAGGACAGCCGCTACGAGCTGCCGCAGATCCCCAAGGGCTTCGGCGCCGCCGACGGCGTCCGCACCCTGCCGGTGCGGGTCAGCCTGGGCAACCACAGCAAGCTGACGAAGAAGACCACGATCACGATGGAGGCCGAGGTCCGGCACGCCGTGGGCAACTCCTCCGCGCTCAAGACCGCCTCCGTGCGGTTCCCGCTCGTCCCGTTCGCGGAGACGGTGCCCACCGACACCCCCTCGACGACCCCGTCCACCGCCCCCTCCACCGTCCCCCCGGTGCAGCCGGCCGTCGCCACCTCCACCGGCAGCACCCACGTGACGACCACGGGCACCGCCACGACCACGACCGCTGCCACCGGCTCCCTCGCCACCACCGGCGCGGGCTCCTCCACCGGCCTGTACGCCGGCCTCGCCGCCGCCCTGGTCGTGCTCGGCGCGGCCGCCGCCTGGCTCGGTCGCCGCCGCGGCCTCTCCGCCTGATCCACACCCCGTACGCAGAAGCGCCCCGCCCGGTCCGACCGGGTGGGGCGCTTCGCGTGGGGGCGGGTGCCGGGGCGGGCGGTCAGCCGTCGGCGGGCGTGCGCCGGCGGGTCAGCACGCGGGTGGTGGAGCCGTCGTCCTCCCGGACGTCCCGGACGTGCGTGAAGCCGATGCGCTCCAGCAGGCCCAGGGAGGCCGTGTTGGCGGCGGCCACGGTGGCGTGCACCTCGGCCAGCCCGAGTGTGGCGAAGGCGTACGCGACGATCGCCTCCGCGATCTCGGTGCCGAGGCCCGCTCCCCAGGCGGCCGGGGCCAGGGCGTAGATGATCTCGTGGCCGTCGGCCCCGTCGGTCCGCTTGATCTCGGCGTGCCCGATCAGCTCGCCGTCGCGCCGCACGGCCCAGACGTCGAAGAGGTCCTCGGCGTAGACCTTCGTGAAGACCCGCCCGAACAGGGCCCGGTCCTCGGCCTCCGTGGCGGGGCCGTCCCCCATCCACCGGGACACCCGGGTGTCCTGGAACAGGGCCACGAAGCCCTCCTCGTCCTCGGGAACGTACGGGTCGAGGAGCAGGCGTCCGGTGCGCAGAACTGGAGTCACGCGCGGCGACGCTACCCGCTCCGATCACGGGGTTCACCGGGTTTTCCGGCCCGCCCGGGAGAATGACGGGCCGTCTGTTCGCGCAGGTGCTCCGGAAACGACCGAGCGCCCCCTCCCGTCGGAACGGGAAGGGGCGCTCGGCGCCGGACGGGAGGCTTCGCCCCCCACCCGTGAGCGGTAGGCCATGTCGGACTCGAACCGACAACCAACGGATTAAAAGTCCGCTGCTCTGCCAATTGAGCTAATGGCCCTCCGGGTGCTCACCCCAGAGCATAGCCGGACCGCGCCGGTCAGCCGATCGGGTATCGACCGACCGGCCTGTCGCCGTCAGTTCACCGGCTTCGGCCGGGGTTTCCCGACCGTCGGGCCGGCGAGGGTGAGCGGTCCCGAGGTGGTGAACTCGCCGCCCTGGCCGTCGGCCGGCACGGCGGTGAGCTTCCACTCGTAGTCACCGGGGAGGAGCAGCGTCCCCACCGGGACCTTCCCGTTCCACGACGCCGAGATGGCGCCCCGCCCTTCGGCGCCGCGGGCGACGACCGTCGACCGGCCCGTCGCCTTGTCACGGATCGTCAGCTTCCAGGACGCGGCGGGCTTGGACAGCCACCACGTGCCCGTCCACGGCTGCTTCGCCACGGTCCTGAGGTCCACCACGCCGGCCGGCGGCCGGGAGTCGATCGCCGACATCGGCGACGGGGTGACCCCCGTCGGCAGGATGTGGACGCGCTCGGCGTCGTCCACGTAGGCCACGTGGCCGCCGAAGCGGTCGACCGTCCAGCCGGTGCGGCGGCCGGTGGACGCTCCCAGCTGGGCCTCGGTCACCAGGACGCGGGTGGGAAGCCCGGCGCCGCCCGCGGGCAGGCCCGCGCTCAGGTCGTGCAGTTCGAGGCCCTTGCCCTCGGGGTGGCGCACCAGCTGGTTGTCGCCGAGCAGGACCGTCCCGGCCGGTGCGGGCGCGGTACGGCCGGAGACCTGGTCGTAGAGACCGCTGACGGCCGGCTTGCCCCAGTCGGACGGGCAGGCCCAGTACACCCAGCGGCCCACGGCCTGGATCTCGGAGGGCACGCAGTCGCCCTGGGTCTTGAACACCGTCTGTGCGGCGCCGCCGGGCAGCGTCTGCCGGGTGACCGTGCCGTCCGTCGCCGAGCCGCTCCACAGCGTGGAACCCCACACCGCGGCCGCGACCCGGGAGCGGTTGATCAGCGTGGCGCCGGAGTCGGGCTCCTTGAACTCCACGACCTGCTGCTTGCCCGAGCTCGCGCCGTCGACCACGCCGAAGCGGCCCGACAGGTCGGCGAGGCGCGGCGAGGAGTCGCCCGTGGTGACCCGGGGGCCCCAGTCGGCGGAGCCGCTGCGGTAGAGGACGGTGCCGCCCTGCTCCGTGGACCGGCTGCGGCCGTGGTTTCCGTCGCCGCCGGAGAACATCTCCAGGCAGCGCTTGCGGTCCCAGCCGCTGCAGTCGGCGTCGCGGCCGCTGACGAGACGGTCCACCGTCGTCGACAGGGCCTTCGGGCTGCCGCCCGCGCTGAGGCGGGTGGTGCGGAAGGCCCCGATGACGTCGGCGGGCAGGTAGTTGGTGCTGTTGTCCGCGGTGTTGAGGATGCCGCTGCCGAGGGCCAGGCCGTAGACCGAGGCCGTTACGGGCGCGATCTTCGCGACCCGCTTGACCTCGACCGCCCCGGCTCCGTCGCCCTTGCCCGCCGCCCGGGCGATCCGCTGGACGGCCCAGTCGATGTCCCCGTTGACGAGTTCCGCGGTCGTGCCCACGGTCAGCACCGAGCCGTCGGGGGCGGTGACCAGCTGCGCGCGCGCCGACGGCAGGGCCACCCGCGCCACCCCGTCCGGGGTGAAGCCGAAGAGCAGGGAGCCGACGTGGTCGTTGCCGCTGCCGCCCGCGTACGAGTCCATTCCCAGCACCGTGTCCTTGCCGAGCAGGGCGTACTCGGCCTGGCCCAGGACGGAGGTGTCGACCGTACGGGTCGGCCCGGCCTCGGGGTGGGCGCGGTCCAGCAGTTCCATCTGCCGCCGGCCCTCGCGGACCCGGATCAGGCCCTGCGGTGCGAGCCGGAAGTCGGAGACCTCCCACGGGTCGTCCGGGAAGGGCCGGTCGGGCAGCACCCTGGCGAGCCCGGTCCCCAGGTCGACCAGTGCCCAGCGGGGCGAGGAGTCCGCGGGCTCCGGAAGCGTGTAGCGGACGATGACCGACCGGGCGTCGCCGTCGGTCAGCCCGGCGAGCAGCGCCCCGGCGGGGAATCCGGTCACCTGCGTGTCCGTCGGGGCCCCGCCCGCTCCGCCCGGCTTCAGCAGGTGGAAGCCGGTGGGCGTGGAGCGCTCGCCCGTCACGGTGACGACGGTGTCGCCGAAGGTTCCGACGTAGGTCTGGCCCTGCGGGATCGCGATGTCGGCGACCGGCTCGCCGGCGGCCTTCTGCAGGGTCACGTGCGGGGCCGGGGCGGCGGAGTACAGGGCCACCGTGTCGGACCCGGCGCCGTAGTGGCCGGGTTCGAAGCTGAAGGGCGGCGACTCGAAGTAGCCGGAGTCGACGTTGTAGACGGGCTTGGAGTCGAGGCGCGTGGCCAGCGGCGTCTGCCCGCCGGTCGCGTAGTCGATCCACAGGAGCCGGTCGTCGGCCTCCTGGGCGAGGAGCAGGCCCGTCTCCCCCGCCGTGAGGATGCGGGTGGCGCGCGGGATGCGGCGCTGCGCGGCGGGCAGGACCAGCTCGCCCGCGCCCGCGGTGGCCGCGGCGCCGGCGGCCGGGGCGGCCGAGGCTGACGCCGTCGGCAGGGCGAGCGTCCCTGCGGCGACGGCGGTGGAGACCGCCAGCAGTGCGACGGTCCGCGCGGATCTCTTCCGCGTACGAATCATGGAATTTTCCCTCCCCTGAACAGGCAGTCCCCTACTGCCTGTTCAAGATCGTATCCGCGGTATTCCGGCCTCCGGAACGAGAAAGGGCCCGTACGACACCGGGTGTCGTACGGGCCCTTCTCAGGGGTTCAGCTCAGCTGCGATCAGCCGTTGCGCTTCCAGCGCGGCTTGTCGTCGCGGCGGCCGCCGAAGCCGCCGGTGGAACCGGAGCCGGACGGGCGGTGGTCGTCGCGGCGGCCGTACGGACGGTCGCCGGCGCCACCGGCGCGGAAGCCACCGGAGGGACGGTCGTCACGACGGTCGCGGTTGAACGGACGGTCGCCGCCGGAGCGGAAGCCACCGGAGGGACGGTCGTCACGGTTGTACGTGCCGTTGCCCGTGGCCGGACGGTCGCCACCGGAGCGGAAGCCACCCGACGGACGGTCGTCACGGCGGAAGCCGCCACGCTCGCCACCACGGTCATCGCGGTTGAAACCACCGGAGGGGCGGTCGTCACGACGGAAGCCACCACCGGCCGGACGGTCGCCACCGGAGCGGAAGCCACCCGACGGACGGTCGTCACGGCGGAAGCCGCCACGCTCGCCACCACGGTCATCGCGGTTGAAACCACCGGAGGGGCGGTCGTCACGACGGAAGCCACCACCGGCCGGACGGTCGCCACCGGAGCGGAAGCCACCCGACGGACGGTCGTCACGGCGGAAGCCGCCACGCTCGCCACCACGGTCGTCACGGTTGAAACCACCGGACGGACGGCCGCCACGGTCGCCACCGCGGTCGCCGCCACGGAAACCGCCACGGTCGCCACCGCGGTCGCCGCCGCGGTTGTCGCGACGCTCGAAGTTGCCGCGGTCGTCGCGCTGGGCGCGCTGCTCCTCGCGGCGCTCCTGCGCGGCCAGCTCGGCGGCAGCGGCGGCGGCAGCAGCCGCGACCTCGGCCTCGGCGGCCTCGGCCACCTCGGCGACAGCGGCCTCCGGGTCCTCGCCGCGCTCACGGGCGGAGCGGGCGACCAGGCGGTCGGCCTCCTCGCGGAGCTCGACGGCACGGCGCGACAGGCGCTCCAGCTGCTTGGTGAGCTCGGCGACCTCGCGCTCGGCCTGCTTGGCGGCGTTGTTCGCGGAGTCGGCCTGGACCTCGGTCAGCGAACGGGCACCGGTGATCTCGGCGACCTCCGGCTCGAAGGCGCCGGCGCCCTGGACGATGTGGCGCGAGGCGTCGACGCCCGCGTCCTCCATCAGGCGGAAGATCTGGCGACGCTGGTGCGGCAGCGCGAGGGAGACCACGACACCCGACTTGCCGGCACGGGCGGTACGGCCCGAGCGGTGCAGGTAGTCCTTGTGGTCGCCGGCCGGGTCCACGTTCAGGACCAGGTCGATGCCGTCGACGTGGATGCCGCGGGCGGCGACGTCGGTGGCGACGAGCGCGTTGACGTAGCCGTCCTTGAAGTCGGCGAGGACGCGGGTACGGGCACCCTGCGTCATGCCGCCGTGCAGCGCATCGGCCTTCACGCCGGCCTCGACGAGCTGCTCGGCGATGCGGTCGGCGCCCAGCTGGGTGCGGACGAAGATGATGGTGCGGCCCTTGCGGGCGGCGATGGCCGCCGTGACCGGCGCCTTGTCCTTCGGCTTCACGACGAGGACGTGGTGCGTCATGGTCGTGACGTTGCCCTGCGCGCTGTCGACCTCGTGCGTGACGGGGTTGGACAGGTAGCGCTTGACCAGGGTGCCGATCTCGTTCTCCATGGTGGCGGAGAAGAGCATGCGCTGGCCGCCGCCGGGGATCTGGTCGAGCAGCTCGGTGACCTCGGGCAGGAAGCCCAGGTCCGCCATCTGGTCGGCCTCGTCGAGGACGGCGATCTTGACGTTCTCCAGGGAGCAGGCGCCGCGGTTGATGATGTCGCGCAGACGGCCCGGGGTGGCGACGAGGACGTCGACACCGCGCTCCAGAGCGTAGATCTGGTTGCTCATGGAGGTACCGCCGCAGACGACCTTCATCTTCAGGCCGAGCACGTCGCCGTAGGGCTGGAGGGCGTCCGCGACCTGCATCGCGAGCTCACGGGTCGGCGTGAGGATGATCGCGCGGGGCTTCTTCTTCTCGGTGTGGCCGCCGGCCAGGGAGGCCAGGGTCGGCAGACCGAAGGAGAGGGTCTTGCCGGAGCCGGTGCGGCCACGGCCGAGGATGTCCTTGCCGGCCAGGGCGTCCGGGATGGTCGCGGCCTGGATCGGGAAGGGGGCGGTGACGCCGTTCTGGGCGAGCTTGCGCACGATGCCGTCGGGCAGACCGAGGTCTCCGAAGGTGATCGAGGGCTCGGCGTCGGCGTCGTCGTCACCGTCGAAGTCGGTGTCGGAGTCGATGGAGTCCTCGACGGACTCACCGTTCGTCACGTCGGCCTCAAGGGCCTCGATGATCTCGTCGGCTTCTGCGGCCTCGATGGCCTCGGTGACCACAAGGGCCTCGGCGTCGACGATCTCGTTGGAGTCGTTCTCGGGCATGACGGAACGGTCAGAACTGGAAATGGACATGCGAAATGCGAAACCTTCCGGAGTCTCGGCACGCGCCCAAACTCCGTGAATCGCAAATCGACCGCCTCAATGCGGTCAGCCACGGCTAGGGAGAGTACGCGCCACACGGCGCTCTTCGGAGTCGGCGCCGGGCAATGGGATCAAACGATCTATAACCATACGCACCCTCCCCGGGGTCTGGCAAGTCAGTCCGACCGAAACGCCTCTGACCTGCGAAGACGCCCCCTCCCGGCACAGCCCGCCGGACCCCGGAGCCCGCGACCGGCCCTACGCCTGCGGCGCTGGCTGGGTCGTGGGCTCGGGCTGCGGAGTCGACGGCTCCGGCGTGGGTTGCGTCACAGGGGGAGTCGTGGCCGGCGGCTGCGGGGTCGGGGTGGCCGGCGGCTGCCCGCCCCCCGAGCCACCCGATCCGCCGGAGCCGCCCGATCCGCCGGAGGTCCCGGAGCCACCCGATCCGGCGGAGCCGCCCGGACCGCCCGCCGGGGGTTCCTGCGGGCCCTGCCCGCCCGCTCCGCCGCCCGGCCCCGCCGAGGGCACGGGGACGCCCGGCTGGCCGCTCGGCGCTCCCGGGCTGGGCGAGGCCCCGGTCGCGCCGGAGGCCTTGCCGTCCTCCTTGGGCTTGCCGTCCTGGCCCCCCGTGCCGTCCTTCGTGCCGTGTCCGTTGCCGCGCACCCCGGAGCCCCGCCCGGAGACGGCCCCGCCCGCCTCGGCGCCGCCCCGGCGGTCCGCCGAGGAGGAGGGCCCGGGCTTCGCCGCGTCCTCGCCGACGCTCATGCAGCCGGCCGTCGCCGCGACCGCGAGCGCGGTGACGGCCAGTCGGAGGGAAGCGGACAACTGGCGCACGGGGGCACCTCCGGAGCCTGAGGGTGAGAGTCCGCATGAGCGGGTCAATGTGCCCAACTCCCTTTGACCCGCAAGGGACACGCCCTCAGCCGAACAGCTGCTCCGCCACCTGCGACCCGAGGTGCACCGCGCCCAGCCCGACCAGCACCGACATCACCACGTTCGCCGCCGCCAGGAACCCCCAGCCGCGCTCGGCCAGCCGCAGCGTCTCGTACGAGAACGTCGAGTACGTGCTCAGCGCCCCGCACAGCCCGGTCGCCAGCAGCAGGTGCAGCCGCGAGGAGGAGGCCCCCGCCAGCAGCGCGCCCGTCAGGAACCCGAGCAGCAGGCAGGCGGCCGCGTTGACCACGAAGGTGCCCCACGGGAAGACGGAGTCGTGGCGCGCCTGGACCGCACGGTCCGTCAGATAGCGCAGGGGCGCCCCGACGACCGCGCCCGCCGCCACCAGCAGCCAGTTCACCGGGTGGCCCGGCCCGGCCGCCGGCCGCCGTCCCCGACCGCGAGCCGGGTCACCGAGGCCGCCGCCCACACCGCGCCCAGCGCCGCGGCCACCGTGAGCCCGGCGTAGGCCAGCGCGGTGCCCGCCTCCCCCTCGTCGAGGAGCTGCGAGACGTCCACCGCGTAGGTGGAGAAGGTGGTGAAGCCGCCCAGCACGCCGACCCCGGCGAAGGGGCGCAGCAGCGGATGGGGCGCGGTCCGGCCGCCCTCGCTGATCAGCACCATCAGTACGCCGATCAGCGCGCACCCGGACGTGTTGATCCAGAAGGTCGCCCACGGGAAGGCTCCGGTCCCCGCCGGCCACAGCAGGGCGATCCCGTACCGGGCCGCGGCCCCGACGGCCCCGCCCGCCGCCACCGCCGCGAGCACCCGGCCCTGCGGTTCGGCGCGCTGCGCGGGGACGTGCAGGTCGACGTCCGGGTCGATCGCCTCGGGCCCGGGGACCGGCCGGGTCACCCGTACCCCAGTGCGTGCAGGCGGTCGTCGTCGATCCCGAAGTGGTGGGCGATCTCGTGCACCACGGTGACCTCCGTCTCCGCGACCACGCTCTCCCGGTCCTCGCACATCCGCAGCGTGGGGTTCCGGTAGATGGTGATCCGGTCCGGCAGCACCCCGGCGTACCACTCGCCGCGGTCCGTCAGCGGAGTCCCCTCGTACAGCCCCAGCAGCTCGGGGTCGTCGGCGGGCGGTTCGTCCTCGACGAACACCGCCACATTGTCCATCAGCCGCGTCAGCTCCGGCGGGATCCGGTCCAGCGCCTCTGCGACGAGCTCTTCGAACTCCTCGCGCGTCATCTCCAGCACCCGGTCATTGTCCCTCCGGCGGGGTCGCCCCCCGCGTGCGGGGGAGAAACCGTTTTGGCGATAGCTCCCCGGATCCCATATGCTTCTCACGTCCCCGACGCGCTGAAGAAGTGCCCGGCGGGCCTTTAGCCCTCATCGTCTAGTGGCCCAGGACGCCGCCCTTTCAAGGCGGTAGCACGGGTTCGAATCCCGTTGGGGGTACGCATTACCGTGTGCAAGACTTGTTCTCGCACACTGCAAGGTCCTGTGGAGCAGTTGGTTAGCTCGCCACCCTGTCAAGGTGGAGGTCGCGGGTTCAAGTCCCGTCAGGATCGCTGAAGCCGGAAACGGTTTCGTGGCTGGGTAGCTCAGTTGGTACGAGCGATCGCCTGAAAAGCGATAGGTCGCCGGTTCGACCCCGGCCCCAGCCACCATCAAGAAGGCCCCGTCCCCCGGACGGGGCCTTCTGTGGTTACTCCCCCTCGGCCTCCGCCGTCCGCGCCCGTCGGCGCCACTGCACCAGGCCGACGGCCGACGCACCCGCCGCGACCAGCCCGAGCAGCGCCCAGTCCGGAACCGCGTCCGCCACGGAGCCGACCCACTGCTCCACGGCGAACGAGTCGTCCACGTCCAGCAGCCCCGGCAGCGCGCTCGCCCCGTCGTAGACGAGGAAGAGAGCGCCCAGGGTGATGAAGAACAGCCCGGACAGGAGCGAGGTGGTGTGCAGCTCGAAGCGGCCCACCGAGAGGGCCCGCCCGCGCAGCCAGCGCCGCCTGCCCAGCTCGAACCGCTCCCACAGCAGGGCCAGCACGAAGAGCGGCACGGCCATCCCCAGCGCGTAGACCGCCAGCAGCAGGCCGCCGTAGACGGGGCTGCCGCTGACCGCCGCGACCGTGAGGACGCTGCCCAGGATCGGGCCGGCGCAGAAGCCCGCCAGCCCGTAGACCGCGCCGAGCGCGTACACCGACAGGGCGGTGGTCGGCCGGATCCGGCCCGACAGCTCCGAGATCCGCTTCGGGGCGAAGCCCAGGCCCAGGATCTGTGCGAGCCCGAGCGCGATGATCAGCCAGCCGCCGGCGAGGACCAGCTGGTCGCGGTTGCTGTGGAAGAACCGCCCGGCGTACGAGCCGGCCGCCCCCAGCGGTACGAGCGTGCTCGCGAGGCCGGCGTAGAAGATCCCGGTGCGTGCCAGCAGCCGGGAGGTCGAGTCGATCGAGTACGCGAAGAAGGCCGGCAGGAGCAGCGCGCTGCACGGGCTGAGCAGCGCGAGCAGGCCGCCCAGCAGGGCGGCCAGGTATCCGATGCCGGTCACTGCTTCGCCGCCGCGGCCTTGGCCTCGGCGATGGCGGCCGTGAAGGCCGCGAGGGGCTGGGCGCCCGCGATCGGCTTGCCGTTGACCAGGAAGGACGGGGTGGAGGTGACGCCGATGCGGTAGCCCTCCTCCTGGTCCTTCCGCAGGGCCGCCGCGGCCTGCTCGCCGGCCATGTCCGCCTTGAAGCGCTCCAGGTCGGGGACGCCTGCCTCGCGGGCCAGCTCCTCGAGCCGCGGCCCGGCGAAGCCCTTCTCCTTCGAGCCGCCGGCATAGGCCGCCGCGTGGAAGGCGTCGAAACGGTCCTGCTGCCCGGCCGCCCAGGCGGCCTTGGCGGCGGCCTCGGAGTCGGCGCCGAAGATCGGGAAGTTGCGCCACTCGATGCGCAGGGTGCCGTCCTCGACGTACTTCTTCACCAGTTCGGGTTCGGTGTCCCGGGCGAACTTGCCGCAGTAGCCGCACTTGAAGTCGGAGTACTCGATGAGCACGACGGGCGCGTCGGCGCGGCCGACGGCGAGCTTGTCGCCGGCCTCGCGGCGGGCCAGCGCCCTGAGTTCGGCGGCGGGGTCGGTCCGGGGCGCGGCCGCGGCGGAGGAGCCTGCGGAGCTCTTCCCGGCGGGGGCGGTGGCCTGCCAGGAGACGAGGCCGAGGGTGATCGCGGCGACGGCGACCCCGGCGGCGTACAGGAGGGGCTTGCGGGAGGCGGAACGGGAGGAAGAAGAGGAAGAAGAGGACATGCGGGTGCTCCAGTGCTGCGGGTGGTGAGGCGGACCGGTGGGGGAGCGGCCCTCCTAGACCCGCATCACGGACAGCTCCACCGGGCCGGGCGCCGGCCGGTCGGGACCGCGTACGAGGACCCGTACGGGCATCGCCGCGTACGCCCGCGCCCCCTCGGGCACCGGCCGCGCCGGCGGCACGTGCGCGTGCTCGCCGCCGGCCCGGGCCGGGACGGCGGGGAGCCCACCGTGATCGGCGGCCCCGGGGGCACAGGCCGGGCCACCGCCGCCGGAAAGGACGGCCGGGGCCAGGACCGGGCCCGGGTCCCCGGGCCGCACGGGACCCGAGCCGGAGGCCGGGGCCGGGGCGGAAGCCGGGGCCTGCACGGAAGCCGGCGCCCGCACGGAGACGGCAGCCGCCGGGCCGGCCGGGGCGGGGGCGGCCGCAGCCGGGAGGACCACCGCGAGAACGGCCACCACCAGGCCGGCCCACACCGTCAGAGCGGCGGATGCCAATCGGTGCGGGCGGGACAAGGTGGGCTGCCTCTCATACGTACGGCTGACTGAGTCGTCCCGAAATCGTACGGGTCCGCCCGACAAATGCGTTCGCCACCCGGAGGGCCCAGGTGAGATCCTCGATCAGGTATGTCTACTTCCTTCGCCGCCCTGCAGACGCTTCTCGGTGAGATCTCCCTCCGTGACGCGCACCGCCTCGGCCGCCGCCTCGAAGGCGCCCGCCGTATCCGCAAGCCCGAGGCCAAGCAGGCCGTGCTCGACGAGATCGCCGCGGAGGCCGCGAAGGCCGCCGAGCGACTGGCCGGCCGTGCCTCGCGGATGCCGGAGGTCACGTATCCCGAGAACCTCCCCGTCAGCCAGAAGAAGGACGAGATCGCCGAGGCGATACGCGACCACCAGGTCGTGATCGTCGCCGGTGAGACCGGTTCCGGCAAGACCACGCAGATCCCCAAGATCTGCATGGAGCTGGGCCGCGGCGTCCGCGGCATGATCGGGCACACCCAGCCCCGCCGGATCGCTGCGCGCACCGTCGCGGAGCGGATCGCCGAGGAGCTGAAGTCCGAGATCGGCCAGACCGTCGGCTGGAAGGTCCGGTTCACCGACCAGGTGGACCAGGACGCGACCTTCGTGAAGCTGATGACGGACGGCATCCTGCTCGCCGAGATCCAGACGGACCGCGAGCTGCGCGCCTACGACACGATCATCATCGACGAGGCCCACGAGCGGTCGCTGAACATCGACTTCCTGCTCGGCTACCTGGCCACGCTGCTGCCGAAGCGTCCCGACCTCAAGGTCGTCATCACCTCGGCGACCATCGACCCCGAGCGCTTCTCCCGGCACTTCGGCGAGGCGCCGATCGTCGAGGTCAGCGGGCGTACGTATCCGGTGGAGGTGCGCTACCGGCCGCTGCTGGAGGAAGAGGGCGACGACAGCGACCGGGACCAGATCACCGCGATCTGCGAGGCCGTGGACGAGCTCCAGTCCGAGGGGCCGGGCGACGTCCTGGTCTTCCTCTCCGGCGAGCGGGAGATCCGCGACACGGCGGACGCCCTAAATAAACGGAATCTCCGCTTCACCGAGGTCCTGCCCCTCTACGCACGCCTCTCCCACGCCGAGCAGCACCGCGTCTTCCAGCAGCACACAGGCCGCCGGATCGTCCTCGCGACCAACGTCGCCGAGACCTCCCTGACCGTCCCCGGCATCAAGTACGTGATCGACCCGGGCACCGCCCGGATCTCCCGCTACAGCCACCGCACCAAGGTCCAGCGCCTGCCGATCGAGCGGATCTCGCAGGCCAGCGCCAACCAGCGCAAGGGCCGCTGCGGCCGTACCTCCGACGGCATCTGCATCCGGCTGTACTCCGAGGACGACTTCAACGCCCGTCCGGAGTTCACCGACGCCGAGATCCTGCGCACGAACCTGGCCTCCGTCATCCTCCAGATGACCGCCGCCGGCCTCGGCGAGATCGAGAAGTTCCCCTTCATCGACCCGCCGGACCACCGCAACATCCGCGACGGCGTCCAGCTCCTCCAGGAACTCGGGGCGCTCGACCCGGCGGAGAAGGATCCGAAGAAGCGGCTCACCCAGATGGGCCGCCAGCTCTCCCAGCTCCCGGTGGACCCCCGCCTCGCCCGCATGGTCATCGAGGCCGACAAGAACAACTGCGTCCGCGAGGTCATGGTCATCGCGGCGGCCCTGTCCATCCAGGACCCGCGCGAGCGGCCCTCGGACAAGCAGACCCAGGCCGACCAGAACCACGCCCGCTTCAAGGACGAGACCTCCGACTTCCTCTCGTACCTGAACATGTGGCGCTACGTCCGCGAGCAGCAGAAGGAGCGCGGCTCCTCCTCGTTCCGCCGGATGTGCAAGCAGGAGTACCTGAACTTCCTGCGGATCCGCGAGTGGCAGGACATCTACTCGCAGCTGCGCACGGTCGCCAAGACCATGGGCATCCACGTCAACGAGGCCGATGCCCCCGAGCAGGTCATCCACGTCTCGCTGCTGGCCGGTCTGCTGTCCCACATCGGGCTCAAGGACACCGACAAGAACGAGTACCTGGGGGCCCGGTCGGCGAAGTTCGCGATCTTCCCCGGCTCCTCGCTCTTCAAGAAGCAGCCGAAGTTCGTGATGTCGGCCGAGCTGGTGGAGACCTCGCGGCTGTGGGCCCGGGTGAACGCCAAGGTGGAGCCCGAGTGGGTGGAGCCGCTGGCCCAGCACCTGATCAAGCGCACGTACAGCGAACCGCACTGGGAGAAGGACCAGGCGGCCGTGATGGCGTACGAGAAGGTCACGCTGTACGGCGTGCCGATCGTCGCCCAGCGGAAGATCAACTACGGCCGGATCGACGCCGAGGTCTCGCGCGAGCTGTTCATCCGCAACGCGCTGGTCGAGGGCGACTGGCGCACCCACCACAAGTTCTACGCCGACAACCGCAAGCTCCTCACCGAGGTGGAGGAGCTGGAGAACCGGGCCCGGCGCCGCGACATCGTGGTGGACGACGAGACCCTCTTCGACTTCTACGACCAGAAGATCCCCGCCCATGTGGTCTCCGGGGCGCACTTCGACTCCTGGTGGAAGCACAAGAAGCGCGAGGAGCCCGAACTCCTCGACTTCGAACGGGAGATGCTGCTCACCGAGAAGGCGGCCGGGGTCACCAAGGCCGACTACCCGGACTCCTGGCGCCAGGGGCAGCTGAAGTTCCGGGTGACCTACCAGTTCGAGCCGGGCGCGGACGCGGACGGCGTGACCGTCCACATCCCGCTCCAGGTGCTCAACCAGGTCACCGACGAGGGCTTCGACTGGCAGATCCCGGGCCTGCGCGAGGAGGTCGTCACCGAGCTGATCCGCTCGCTGCCGAAGCCGATCCGCCGGCACTACGTGCCCGCGCCGAACTTCGCGACCCGCTTCCTGGACACGGCGGTGCCCCTGCAGGAGCCGCTGCCCGTCACGCTGGCGCGCGAGCTCCAGCGGATGGTCGGGGTCCCGGTCTCGGCCGAGGACTTCGACCTCGGCCGGATCCCGGACCACCTGAAGATCACCTTCCGGATCGTCGACGAGCGGCGCAAGAACCTCGCCGAGGACAAGGACCTGGAGGCGCTGCGGCTGAGGCTGAAGCCGAAGGCCCGCCAGGCCCTGTCCAAGGCCGCCGCGGCCACCGCCGAGCGGGCGGGCGGGGAGTCGGTGGAGCGGACCGGGCTGACCGACTGGACGATCGGCACGCTGACCAAGGTCTTCGAGACCCGGCGGGCCGGCCAGCCGGTGAAGGCCTACCCGGCGCTGGTCGACGAGGGCGCGAGCGTGTCCGTACGGCTCTTCGACACGGAGGCGGAGCAGCAGCAGGCGATGTGGCTGGGCACCCGGCGGCTCATCCTGCTGAACATCCCGGTGAACCCGGCGAAGTTCGCCTCGGACCACCTGAGCAACCAGCAGAAGCTGGCCCTGTCCAGGAACCCGCACGGCTCCATCCAGGCGCTGTTCGACGACTGTGCGACCGCGGCGACGGACAAGCTCATCGCGGACCACGGCGGTCCCGCGTGGGACGAGGCGGGCTTCCGCAGGCTCTACGAGGCGGTCCGCGCCGACCTCGTGGACACGACCGTGCGGACGGTGAGCCAGGTCCAGCAGGTGCTGGCCGCCTGGCAGGCCTGTGAGCGCCGCCTGAAGGCCACGGGCAGCCTCGCCCTGGTCGCCAACATCCAGGACGTCAAGACGCAGCTGGCGGCCCTCATGCCGGCCGGCTTCGTCACGCTCACCGGGCTGCGCAGGCTGCCGGACCTGATGCGCTACCTGGTGGCGGCGGACCGGCGGCTCCAGCAGATGCCCACGGGCGTCCAGCGCGACACCACGCGCATGGAGAAGGTCCACGAGATGCAGGACGAGTACGCGTGGCTGCTGGAACAGCTGCCGAAGGGGCGGCCGGTACCGGCGACGGTCACGGACATCCGCTGGATGATCGAGGAGCTGCGGGTCAGTTACTTCGCGCACGCCCTCGGGACGGCGTACCCGGTGTCCGACAAGCGGATCGTGAAGGCGGTGGACGCGGCGGCGCCGTGACCGGCCGGGTGGTCCGGTTCGACTGCACCCCCTGAGCTGCGGTACAGTCTGATTCGCAGCCGCCGAGCGGCCGCAAATCAAGGACCTGTGGAGCAGTTGGTTAGCTCGCCACCCTGTCAAGGTGGAGGTCGCGGGTTCAAGTCCCGTCAGGTTCGCAGAAACGTCAGGGCCCGTATCCCCCAGGGGATGCGGGCCCTGACGCGTTGGCGGGCCAACACCCGGGCGCAGTGCGGCTCCGGGGGCGCCACAGGCCCGCACGGAGGCGGTACGCCGTCATACGCGGCTCACACGCGGTCCGTACGAGCACGAGGCCCCGCGCCCGCGCCGGCGGTCACCTGTGGAGCCGTGAGGGCCGTGGGAGCCGTGGTGCACCTCCTGCGACGGCGCCGGGGAAGAATCCCCCGTTCGCGTGATGTGCCCTGCGGGGCACATCCCCTTTACGGGGTGCATTACCGGATATACAAGAGTGATCATCTGTGACGGGTGTCACCGCACGAGTTTTTGAGACTCCTACTTTTATCGCATCCCTACGCCCGCTCGATTTAATATGTGCAATGGCACCCACCTCCTTCGAGTCCCGCGCAGCGATCCGCACCGCCCTGACCTGGGCATAAAAAAGATCGCGCTGGACCCGGCGGAGTCCAGCGCGATCGGACGACAGGAACCTGTTGGGGCAGGCTCCGTCGCATGAAGCTATGTGGGTTTCATCGGATTGGGGGACCCGATATAGACCCGTTAAAGCGGGGTGTTTACGCGACCTCAGGCCTCGCTGCGCTGCTGCGGAATTCCCGCGAGCAGTGCGCGAACCTCGGCCTCGCGGTATCGGCGGTGTCCACCCAGGGTGCGGATGGACGTGAGCTTGCCAGCCTTGGCCCAGCGGGTGACCGTCTTCGGGTCCACGCGGAACATCGTGGCAACCTCAGCCGGGGTCAGCAGCGGCTCGGCATCAGGGGTGCGAGCGGTCATGAGCGGCCTCCTCGGGAGAACCGAACCATCTCGGTTCTTTCCTCTAAATTCTGCACCTTGGCCCGCGTTGCCCGAAATGGACATACGCGGGCCGAGTCGGTTATAGGACGAACGGCTTGTCCTCGGCACTACAACTACACCATCCGTCCAGCCTCGACGGCCAAACCGACGGAATTGCCCTCCGAGGTGTTCATCAGCGGCGGAAGCCGATGGACCGTCCCATAACGGACAGTCACCCCACTGTGACGATCAGTCACAGAGCGATCAGGAGCCGTCAGACCCCCCGTAGAGCGCAATGCCGAGCATTCCGCCCTTAGTTGGGCGGAAGGAACCCTCCCCGGACTCCTTGTCCTATTTTGGCACGAGGGTAGGGGAAGGGCGCAAGGGTGTAGTTAGTGCGGTCCGTCACGCTTGGGCCAATGGCCCGTATCGGGACGTAGGTCCTGGTACTACGTCCCAAATCTTACGATCAGGGCTCTGATCAGCCAGTATTGGCTGATCGACCGATACGCCACAGTACGTACGCGGCCATCGGGAGCAGAAAAAGCCACACAGGCCACTTTCAGCCTAATTCGCGAAAAGTCGCTCCCGGACCGCCCGCCACCGCTCCGCCAGCTCCCCGTACGCCTCGGAAGCCCCCTCCATGTCGCCGGCCCGCAGGGCCGCGATCCCCGCCGCCAGGTCCCCGGCCGACCGGTCGGCCGCCAGCCGGTCCGCCGGCAGCGCGTGCAGCAGCCCCCCGTAGTCCAGCTCGACCATCGACCGCGGGTGGAACTCCTCCAGCCAGCTCCCAACCTCCACCAGCCCCTCGGCGAGCATGGCGTACCCCTCCGCGTCGCGCAGGGTCCGCAGGGCCCGGGCCAGCCGCCGCCGGGCCTGCACCATCGGCGTCCGGTAGCGCAGCCGCTCGCCCGGGACGTACTCCCGCTCCTCGTCGGCCACCAGGACGAACCAGCGCAGCGGAATCTGCCACACGCCCGTCCGGATCCAGGGCCGCGCCTCCGGGTTCCGCTCGCGCCAGCGCTCGTACTCCTCGGCCGCCCGCCGGCGCGTCCCGGGCGGGAGCGCCGCGTCCAGCACGGGAAGCGGGAACGACGCGACCAGTTCCTCGAGCGCCAGCCAGCCGCGGAGCCGGGTGCGCCACGGGCAGACCAGCAGCACCCCGTCCACCTCCGCCGTGAAGGCGTCCGCGCTCTCGTGCGCCGGCACCGCCACCACGGGGACCCGGACCAAGTCGGCGAGCGACTTGCGCAGTTCGTCCTGGGCGGTCGGGGTCACCCCGCGCCGGGCGTAGGCGGCCCAGTGCGTGCGCTCCGGCTCCGCGAAGGCGGCCAGGGGCTCGTAGACGCGCAGGTAGGAGGCGTACGGGACGGTCGGCGTCGCGCGCGCGGACGGCAGCAGGGGCTCGGGGGATTCGCTCACGCTCTCGTACTCCCCCCTTTGAGGGTCCGGTTCACCTCCGGGGCGCTCCCGGCCCGGCGCGGGGGGCCTCGTACTCCGAGTGTGTTCCGATCCCCGGACAGGACGCCTACGCGGGGCCCGCAGGTCTTACTCTGCTCCCAGCACGCCCTCCCCCACCCGCAGGGCGGGCGTCTTTCCGCCGCATCTCTTTCCATGGGAGTCACCACCGTGACCGAAATGACCGACGGCGTCCTGCACACCCTGTTCCGTACGGAACAGGGCGGCCACGAGCAAGTCGTGCTGTGCCAGGACCGCGCCACCGGCCTGAAGGCCGTCATCGCCATCCACTCCACCGCCCTGGGACCCGCCCTCGGCGGTACGCGCTTCCACGCGTACGCCTCCGACGAGGAGGCCGTCCTCGACGCGCTGAACCTCTCGCGCGGCATGTCCTACAAGAACGCCCTCGCCGGTCTCGACCTCGGCGGCGGCAAGGCCGTCATCATCGGCGACCCGGACGTCATCAAGAGCGAGGAACTGCTCCAGGCCTACGGCCGGTTCGTGGAGTCCCTCGGCGGCCGCTACGTGACCGCCTGCGACGTCGGCACCTACGTGGCCGACATGGACGTCGTGGCCCGCGAGACCCGCTGGGCGACCGGCCGCTCCCCCGAGAACGGCGGCGCCGGCGACTCCTCGGTCCTCACCGCCTTCGGCGTCTTCCAGGGCATGCGCGCCAGCGCCCAGCACCAGTGGGGCGACCCGACCCTGCGCGACCGCAAGGTCGCCGTGGCCGGCGTCGGCAAGGTCGGCCACTACCTGGTCGAGCACCTGCTGGAGGACGGCGCCCAGGTCGTGATCACGGACGTGCGCGAGGAGTCGGTGCGCCGGATCCTCGACAAGCACCCGGGCAAGGTCACCGCCGTCGCCGACACGGACGCCCTCATCCGCGTCGAGGGCCTGGACATCTACGCCCCCTGCGCGCTCGGCGGCGCCCTGAACGACGAGACGGTCCCCGCCCTCACGGCCAAGGTCGTCTGCGGTGCGGCGAACAACCAGCTCGCGCACCCGGGCATCGAGAAGGACCTCGCGGACCGCGGCATCCTCTACGCGCCCGACTACGTGGTCAACGCCGGCGGCGTCATCCAGGTCGCCGACGAGCTGCACGGCTTCGACTTCGACCGCTGCAAGACCAAGGCCACGAAGATCTTCGACACCACGCTGGAGATCTTTGCTCGCGCGAAGGCGGATGGCATCCCGCCGGCCGCCGCGGCCGACCGGATCGCCGAGCAGCGGATGGCTGACGCCCGCTCCGCCCGCGCGCTCTAGGCCCCTGACGGGACCACTGGATGCACCCGCCGGGGTGCGGCGAGACGGAACTCACTGCACTTCGGCGGGTCGCCCGCCAGGAAAAGGTTAAAATCGCAGCTGACCAGCGAGGACGGGGCGCCTTGTTGGTTCTGCACCGAGGCGCGTCATGCGGGCGGCGTACCGTATGGCCGCGGAAGCAGGTACCGTTAAACCCCTACGGACGGTCTCTCCACGGAGAGCCCGCTCCGAACCATGAACGCGTGTCAGACTCTGGGGCCGTCGAGCCCCGTCACCGAGGGGGTCGAGCCATGGGGCGCGGCCGGGCAAAGGCCAAGCAGACGAAGGTCGCCCGCCAGCTGAAGTACAGCAGCGGCGGGACTGACTTGTCGCGTCTGGCCAACGAGCTGGGCGCATCGACCGCGGAACCGCTGCCTGTCAGCGAGCCGGTCGAGGTAGACGACGACGAGCTGGACGAGGACGACCCGTACGCTCGGTACGCGGAGCTCTACAACCGCGATGACGACGACGAGGACGAAGAGTCCGGTCCGTCGGCGCACCGTCGCGGGGCTTGACGCGCGGATCCTTCTGCAGAGCAGCATCTGCGTCAGCTGACGAAACATCGAAACCCGGTCCAGGGCCTCCGCCCCGGACCGGGTTTCCGTGCTGCTCAGCCCGCGTAGGACCCCGTCATGGTCGCGCCCTCGGTGTGGGCGCCCCGGTCCAGGATCTCGCCGGCGACCCAGGCGTCCACGCCCCGGTCGGCCAGCGCGGTCAGGGCCACGTCCACCGACTCCTGCGGGACCACGGCCATCATGCCGACGCCCATGTTCAGGGTCTTCTCCAGCTCCAGCTGCTCCACCTGCCCGGCCTTGCCGACCAGGTCGAAGATCGCGCCGGGGGTCCAGGTCGAACGGTCGACCGTGGCGTGCAGGTGGTCCGGGATGACCCGGGCGAGGTTCGCCGCGAGGCCGCCGCCGGTGATGTGCGAGTAGGCGTGCACCTCGGCCGTACGGGTGAGCGCCATGCAGTCCAGCGAGTAGATCTTGGTGGGCTCCAGGAGCTCCTCGCCGAGGGTGCGGCCGAGCTCCTCGACGTGCTGGTCCAGGGACATCCCGGCCCGGTCGAAGAGGACGTGCCGGACCAGCGAGTACCCGTTCGAGTGAAGGCCGGACGATGCCATCGCGATGACGGCGTCACCCGTTCGGATGCGATCCGCGCCGAGCAGGCGGTCGTACTCGACGACACCCGTGCCGGCACCCGCCACGTCGAAGTCGTCCGGGCCCAGCAGGCCGGGGTGCTCGGCGGTCTCGCCGCCCACCAGGGCGCAGCCGGCGAGGACGCAGCCCTCGGCGATGCCCTTGACGATGGCCGCGACGCGCTCGGGGTGGACCTTGCCCACGCAGATGTAGTCGGTCATGAAGAGCGGCTCGGCGCCGCAGACGACGATGTCGTCCATGACCATCGCGACCAGGTCGTGGCCGATGGTGTCGTACACGCCGAGCTGACGGGCGATGTCCACCTTGGTGCCGACGCCGTCGGTGGCCGAGGCGAGCAGCGGGCGCTCGTAGCGCTTGAGGGCGGAGGCGTCGAAGAGGCCGGCGAAGCCGCCGAGGCCGCCGAGGACCTCGGGGCGCTGCGTCTTCTTCACCCACTCCTTCATCAGCTCGACTGCGCGGTCGCCCGCTTCGATGTCCACGCCTGCGGCTGCGTAGCTGGCACCGGTGGTCTTCTCTGTCATGACAGGAGAGAGCTTTCGTGTCGTTACTGCGTGTGGTGCTGGGCCCCCGGAGAAGCCTCAAAGAGAGGGCCCAGCGCAGGTTGAGCAGGCCAAACCGAAGAACGCTTACGGCCGCCGGAGCGCGTCGGCGGCGTCGGTGCCGCCCGCGAGCTCGCTCTCCAGGAGCTGCTTGCCCAGGAGCTGCGGGTCGGGCAGCTCCATCGGGTACTCGCCGTCGAAGCAGGCACGGCAGAGATTGGGCTTCTGGATGGTGGTCGCCTCGATCATCGCGTCGAGCGAGATGTACGAGAGCGAGTCCGCACCGAGCGACGTGGCGATCTCGTCGACCGACATGCCGTTGGCGATCAGCTCGGCCCGGGTGGCGAAGTCGATGCCGAAGAAGCACGGCCACTTCACCGGCGGCGAGGAGATCCGGATGTGGACCTCCGCCGCGCCGGCCTCGCGGAGCATCTTGACCAGGGCGCGCTGGGTGTTGCCGCGGACGATCGAGTCGTCGACGACCACCAGGCGCTTGCCCCGGATGACTTCCTTGAGGGGGTTGAGCTTCAGACGGATGCCGAGCTGGCGGATCGTCTGCGAGGGCTGGATGAAGGTCCGGCCGACGTAGGCGTTCTTGACCAGGCCGGATCCGTACGGGATCCCGCTGGCCTCGGCGTAGCCGACTGCGGCGGGCGTGCCGGATTCCGGCGTCGCTATCACCAGATCGGCGTCGACCGGGGCTTCCTTGGCCAGGCGCCGGCCCATCTCGACACGCGAGAGGTAGACGTTCCGGCCGGCGATGTCGGTGTCCGGGCGCGCCAGATAGACGTACTCGAAGACACAGCCCTTGGGCTTCGCTTCCGCGAATCGAGAGGTCCGCAGACCGTTCTCGTCGATCGCGATGAGCTCGCCCGGCTCGACCTCGCGGACGAAACTGGCGCCGCAGATGTCGAGGGCGGCGGTCTCGCTCGCGACCACCCAGCCGCGCTCCAGGCGGCCGAGGACCAGCGGGCGGATGCCCTGCGGGTCACGGGCGGTGTAGAGCGTTCCCTCGTCCATGAAGACGAGCGAGAAGGCGCCCTTGACCTTCGGGAGGACCTTGGTGGCCGACTCCTCGATCGTCAGGGGCTTGCCGTCCTCGTCGGTCTGCCCCGCGAGCAGGGCGGTGACCAGGTCGGTGTCATTGGTGGCGGCCACCTGGGTGGCACGGCCGTCCTGACGGGGGAGGTCGGCGACCATCTCGGCAAGCTCGGCGGTGTTCACCAGGTTGCCGTTGTGACCCAGGGCGATCGAGCCGTGGGCGGTCGCGCGGAAAGTGGGCTGCGCGTTCTCCCAGACGGAGGCCCCGGTGGTCGAATAGCGGGCGTGACCGACCGCGATATGACCTTGGAGCGAGCCGAGAGAGGTTTCGTCGAAGACTTGGGAAACTAGGCCCATGTCCTTGAAGACGAGGATCTGGGAACCGTTGCTCACAGCGATTCCCGCGGACTCTTGTCCGCGGTGCTGCAGTGCATACAGTCCGAAGTAGGTGAGCTTGGCGACCTCTTCACCCGGAGCCCAGACACCGAAGACGCCGCAAGCGTCCTGGGGGCCCTTTTCGCCGGGGAGCAGGTCGTGGTTGAGTCGTCCATCACCACGAGGCACGCTTCCGAGTGTAGGCGAGATCGACCACTGGTCCGAATTGGGGACGGCCGGGAAATGTCACAGCACAGAGGGTGACGGCACGCCCCCGTCTCGGTATTCGGATCACCTTGTTGACATGTACGAAGGCATTCGTACAGGCTCTCGGTCCATGCAGCCTCTCGGTGACCGCACCGTCACCCTCGTCGAGCGCCGGCACGTGGACCTGGTCCGTGTCGCGAGCGCCATCTGTCGCTGTTCCGCGTAGCCACAACTCTTCCTCGCCTTTTCCCCTTTCCGCTCCGCCCCGCCCTGCTCCGCCGTGCCGCGCGCCGTCCCGCGCCCCGCCCGGAGCCGGCCCGCGGACCGTGCCATGGAGTACCTGTGTCTTCGTACGAGAACAAGCTGTCCCGTCGTGCCTTCGGAGGCGCCGTCGGCGTGACCGCGGCCGCCGCCGCCGTGGGGCTGGGCGCCGCCCCCGCCCAGGCGGCCGAGGGGGCCGGCGCCCAGGCCGCGGGCCCCGACGAACGGGAGTTCCAGGCCGCCCGCGGCCGGCGGGCCCGCAGGCCCAACATCCTGTTCATCCTGGGTGACGACCTGGGCTGGGCCGACCTCTCCGCCTACGGCTCCCCGCACATCAAGACCCCGAACCTCGACCGGCTGGCCCGCCAGGGCGTCCGGTTCACCGACGCCTACTCGGGCTCCGCGACCTGCTCGCCGACCCGGTTCAGCCTCTACACGGGGCGCTACCCGGGCCGCACCAAGGGCGGGCTGGCCGAACCGATCGCCGACAAGTCCGCGGGCCTCGACCCCACCCATCCGACGCTGGCCTCCCTGCTGAAGGGGGCCGGCTACGCCACCGCGCTGATCGGCAAGTGGCACGCGGGCTACCTGCCCGACTACAGCCCGACCCGGTCCGGCTGGGACGAGTTCTTCGGCAACTTCGGCGGGGCCCTGGAGTACTACTCCAAGCTGGGCCTGGGCGGCGAATACGACCTCTACGAGGGCGACGCCGAGTACAAGGACCTGCGCTACTACACGCGGATCATCACCGAGCGGGCGAGCGAGTACGTCTCCCGCGACCACCACGGCAAGCCGTGGCTGCTGAACCTCAACTTCACCACCCCGCACTGGCCGTGGATCGCCGACGGGGACACCGAGCAGAGCGCCGAGATCGTCCGGCGGATCAAGGCGGGCGACGGCCGGGCCCTGTGGCACCAGGACGGCGGCTCGGTCGAGAAGTACAAGCAGATGGTCGAGGACCTCGACCGCTCGGTCGGCGAGGTGCTGAAGGCTCTGAAGCGCTCCGGCCAGGAGGACGACACCCTGGTCGTCTTCTCCAGCGACAACGGCGGCGAACGCTTCTCGTACAACTGGCCGCTGTCCGGCAACAAGGCCTCCCTGCAGGAGGGCGGGATCCGGGTGCCGAACATCGCGCGCTGGCCCGCCCGGCTGGACGGCGGCCAGGTCAGCCACGTCCCCGTGTTCAGCCCGGACTGGACGGCGACGCTGCTGGAGGTCGCCGGGGCGCGCCCGCACCCCGCCTACCCGCTGGACGGGGCGAGCCTGGCCGGGTACCTGCTGCGCGGCGAGAAGGTCGCCGCACGGGACCTGTTCTGGCGGGTCCGGGGCGAGCGGGCGCTGCGCCGCGGGGACTGGAAGTACTACCGCGGCAAGGCGGGCCGGGACCAGCTCTTCAACCTGGCCGGGGACATCCGGGAACAGGCCGACAAGGCCGCCGTGGAGCCGGCCCGGCTGGCGGAGCTGCGGGCGGCCTGGGAGCGCGTGGACGCGGGACTGCTGCCGTACCCGGGCTGATCCTTGCCATGATCGGCGCATGACCGAACCCAGCGAGTACGTACGCCGGTTGCCGATCGGCGAGCGGATACCCTTCCCCGCCGACGGCATCCCGCTCTGGGAGGCCTTCCCCTACGAGGGGGACCTCCAGATCAAGGTGCTGGAGGAGCCGGTGCTGCCCGAACCGCCCCGCAGGGGCGAGGCCGGGCCGGACTCCTGCCCCTCCTGCACCCGCCCCGACTCGGAGTTCCTCTGGACGGACGAGCACTGGCGGCTGCACGGCGAGCACGGGGCGCTGCCGGCGATGGTGCTGCTGGTGCCGCGCGGCCACCACGACCTGCTCGACCTGCCGGCCGAGCGGGCGGCGGAGCTCGGCGCGATGCTCCAGCGGGTGGAGCGGGCGATCCGGACGCTGGGCGGGATCGCCCGGGTCCACGTGAACAAGTGGGGGGACGGCGGCGCCCACCTGCACGTCTTCCTGATCGCCCGCCCCGAGGGGATGGTGCAGATGCGCGGGACGTGCCTGCCCCTGTGGGACGACGTGCTCCCGAAGGTGCCGGACGAGGTGTGGGCCGCATCCGCGCGCGCGATCGCCGCCGCCATGGCGAAGGACGGCGGCACGGCGCACGTGTGAGTCACTCGGCGGCGGAGGCGGCCTTCGCGGTCAGGCCCTTGCCGTCGGCGGCGGTGAGGGTCAGCGTCTGGTCCTCGATCTTCACCGTGAGCGGGCCGCTGCCGAACAGCGCGGTCAGGGTCCGCTCGAGCTCGCCCGCCGCTCCCTCGCAGGCCATCCGGGTCGTGGTGAGCGGCCCGAAGGTGACCGTGGGGCCTTCGACGGTGGCCTTGGCGCTGAACCGGTTGCAGCCGAGGCTGCCGCCCGCGCTGGAGTCGGGGGCGATCTCGAAGTGCGCCTTGCCGGCGGCCTCGGCGGGGACCGAGGACACGCTTGCGCCACTGATCAGGGACTCGACCGTCCACTCGGTCGTGGTGAGCGGGGCGGCCGCGGCCGGGGGCTTCGAGGTCATCGCGATGGTGCTCCCGTCGGCGGTCTTCAGGGTGAGCCGCTCGGGCCCCCGGTCGATCGTCAGCCGGCCCGTGAACAGCCGGGCGAAGGCCGTCTCGAATTCCATGTCCTCGCAGGCCATGGTGGTCGTCATGCCGGGGGTGACGGTCAGGGCGGACTCGCCGTCGCGGACGACCGCCGCCTTGAAGCCGTTGCAGCCGTAGCTGCCGGTGGCCGCGTCCTGGGCGATGTCGACCCGGGCGGCCTCGGGGGCGTGCAGGGTGCGGCCGCCGGTGGTCAGCGACTCGACGGCCCAGGAGCCCACGACGTCGGGCAGCCAGACGCTCCCGCCCTCCTCGGCCTTGCCGCAGCCGGCCAGGGCGAGGGCGAGTACGAGGGCCAGCCCCGCGGGGGTGTGGACGTGCCGGAGGGTACGCATGCCCCTGGGACGGGCGGGGCGCCGGGACGGTTCCGTCATGGCCGCGCTCAGCTCATCAGCGGGAGCAGCGCGGACAGGTCGGCCCGCTCGCCACTGGCAAGGACCCGCGCCCCGTCGAGTTCCTCGGCCCATCCCGTACGGCCGGTCGCGAGCCGGATCCAGGTCAGCGGGTCGGTCTCCACCACGTTCGGCGGGGTGCCGCGGGTGTGGCGCGGCCCCCCGACGCACTGGACCACCGCGAAGGGCGGGACCCGTACCTCGACCGAACCGCCCGGGGCCTTGACCGCGAGGGCGTCGGCGAGCAGCCGGGTGCAGGCGGCCAGCGCCTGCCGTTCGATCGGGATGGCCAGTCCGGCGGCCCGGTTCAGGTCGTCGGTGTGGACCACCAGCTCCACGGTCCGGGTCACGAGGAAGTCGGCCAGGGTCATGTCCCCGATCCACAGGTTCAGCACGCGGGAGCCCGGATTCGCCGCGAGCGCCTCGGCCATCCGGGCCGCCGCCCGCTCGTACAGCTCGGGCAGCGGGGCCCCGGTGAGGGTCTCCCGGGCCGCTTCGGAGATCTTCCCGGCGAGGGAGGCGGTGGCGAAGGGCCATTCGACGGCGGACAGTTCGGCGACGGCGGCGGGCGGCCGGGCGAGGCCGCCGGCCAGCGAGTCCGCGATCCAGGCGATGTGCCCGGCGAGGTCGGCGACGCTCCAGTCCCCGAGCCCGCTGGGGCGTGCCAGCTGTTCGGGCGTCAGCCCGGCGACGGCGCCGGCGACATGGCCGAACTGCGCGGTCACGGCCGCCTTGATCTTCGCGGCGTCGTACCTGCGGGTCTTGGTTGCCATGCGCCGAGTCTGCCCGATCAGTCGCCGCCCCCACAGCCGCCGCCGCAACTGCTCCCGCAACTGCTGTCGCTGCCGCAACTGCCGGAGGAGCCGCAGCCGGAGCCGGAGGAGCCGCTGTCGGAGGCCCGGGCCTCCCGGCGGGCGGCCTCGTTCTTCCGGGCCTCGACGCGGTACGAGCGCCCGGCCGGGGTCCATCCGGAGAGGTCGTGGCGGCGGCGCGGGTGCAGCCGGACGGCCAGCACGCTGGTGGTGATCCTGGTGTCGCCGCTGTAGGCCGCGTACTCGAGGACGACCTCAGCGCCTTCGAAGGGCGCGCCGTACAGGACGGCCTCGAACGGCTCGCTGAAGTGGTTGATGTCGTGGTGCTCGGCCCGGAGCTTCTCCTCGGCTCCGCCCACCAGGGTCCGTACGTCGTACTCGGTGTTCTCGATCCGGTCGCGGAAGGCGATCAGGGGTCTCCCCGACGTGTCGCGGACATCGGGGTGCAGCCAGGTGTACGGGCCGAGATCGCCCCGGACCCCGACGCGGAGGGCGGGCTGCGGTCCGGTGTCCAGGCGCCGGGCGGCCCGGCGGGTGCCGATGCCATGACCGAGCACCGGGATGCCGGGAACCAGCAGCAGGAGGGCCAGGACCTGCTGGCCCGTGCCGTCGTACGGGAAGTCCGGGTCCGACCCGAGGTCCTGCACGGCCGCCCAGCCGAGGAGGGCCGCCGCTGCGGCGCAGAGCCCGCCGCCGGCCAGCATCATCGGCAGGCCCCGGCGGCGGTGGCTGCCGGGCAGCCGGGCGGGCAGTTCCCGGCGCCCGTCCCCGGCGGCGGCGAGGGCGAGGGCGTACTGCCGGCGGCGGGCCCGCAGCCTGAGCAGTGCCCCGGCGAAGGCGGCGCCGCTGAGGGCGATGACCAGCCAGGAGCCGGCCCGGCCCGCGCTGTCCCCCGGCGGCAGACCGGTCAGTGCGAACAGCGCGTACCCGGCGAGCGCGGCCGCGGCCAGGGCGGTCGCGGCCGGCAGCAGCCGGTACCACAGGGGCAGGCTGACCAGCAGGACCGCGGCCGGGTAGTCGGCCCAGACCGTCCCCCGGATCGGCGCCTCCGGTTCGGTCCAGGCGAGCAGGACGAACGCGACGAGCACCGGCAGGACCAGCGCCCATGCGCCGAAGACCGGCCCGAACACGGCCGGGACGGCCGCCTTCCGCCATCGGCCGGCGTCCTCGGTACGCCAGACGGGAACGCCTCCGTCGGGTATCGCGGCTTCCGGCAGGTACTTCACCATGTCGCTCACGGCGCCAGTATGCGGGCGGAATCCCGCAGGTCAGAAGGGGTTTCCGGCTACGGAATCGCTACGACCGGCCGCCTGCGGGCGGCAACGCCGAAGCCCCGCACGACGTTCCGTGCGGGGCTTCGGTACGGGCTGTCGCCGCGGCTCAGGCCAGCAGGGCCGGGATCGTCGCCTCGTGGGCCGTGCGGAGCTCGGCCAGCGGGAGGGTGAACTCGCCCTGGACCTCGATCTCCTCGCCGTCCACCACGCCGATGCGGGTGACCGGCAGGCCCCGCGCACCGCACATGTCGGTGAAGCGGAGCTCCTCGCTGCGCGGGACGGCCACGATGGCCCGGCCCGCGGACTCGGAGAACAGGAAGGTGAAGGCGTCCAGGCCCTCCGGGACCACGATCCGCGCGCCGTTGCCGCCGCGCAGGCAGGACTCGGTGAGCGCCTGGATCACGCCGCCGTCGGACAGGTCGTGCGCGGCGTCGATCATGCCGTCGCGCGAAGCGGAGATCAGGATCTCGCCGAGCAGCTTCTCGCGGCCCAGGTCCACCTTGGGCGGCATGCCGCCGAGGTGCTGGTGGACGACCTCGGACCAGGCCGAGCCGCCGAACTCCTCGGCGGTGTCGCCGAGCAGGTACAGCAGCTGGCCGGCCTCCGAGAACGCCATCGGCGTGCGGCGGTTGACGTCGTCGATCACGCCGAGGACCGCCACGACCGGGGTCGGGTGGATGGCGATGTCGCCCGTCTGGTTGTAGAGGGAGACGTTGCCGCCGGTCACCGGGGTGCCCAGCTCGAAGCAGCCGTCGGCGAGACCGCGGGTGGCCTCGGCGAACTGCCACATGACGTCCGGGTCCTCGGGGGAGCCGAAGTTCAGGCAGTCGGAGATGGCCAGGGGCTTCGCGCCGGTCGCGGCGACGTTGCGGTACGCCTCGGCCAGCGCGAGCTGCGCGCCCGTGTACGGGTCGAGCTTGGCGAAGCGGCCGTTGCCGTCGGTGGCCATGGCGACGCCGAGGTTGGACTCCTCGTCGATGCGGACCATGCCGGCGTCCTCGGGCTGCGAGAGCACCGTGTTGCCCTGCACGAAGCGGTCGTACTGGTCGGTGATCCAGGACTTCGACGCCTGGTTCGGCGACGAGACCAGGGCCAGGACCTGCGCGCGCAGCTCCTCGGAGGTCTGCGGGCGGGGGAGCTTGCCCGCGTCGTCCGCCTGGAGCGCGTCCTGCCAGGACGGGCGCGCGTACGGGCGGTGGTAGGTCGGGCCCTCGTGGGCGACGGTGCCCGGGGGCACGTCGACGATCAGCTCGCCGTGCCAGAAGATCTCCAGCTGCTCGCCCTCGGTCACCTCACCGATGACGGTGGCGATGACGTCCCACTTCTCGCAGATCTCCATGAAGCGGTCGACGTGCTGCGGCTCGACGATCGCGCACATGCGCTCCTGCGACTCGCTCATGAGGATTTCCTCGGGCGAGAGCGTCGCGTCGCGCAGCGGGACGGTGTCCAGCTCGACGCGCATGCCGCCGGAACCGGCGGAGGCCAGCTCGCTCGTGGCGCAGGAGAGCCCGGCGCCGCCGAGGTCCTGGATGCCCGCGACCAGCTTCTCCTTGAAGATCTCCAGGGTGCACTCGATGAGGAGCTTCTCCTGGAAGGGGTCGCCGACCTGGACGGCGGGGCGCTTGGTGGGCTTGGTGTCGTCGAAGGTCTCGGACGCGAGGACCGAGACGCCGCCGATGCCGTCGCCGCCGGTGCGGGCGCCGTAGAGGATGACCTTGTTGCCGGGGCCGGAGGCCTGGGCGAGGTGGATGTCCTCGTGCTTCATCACGCCGATGCAGCCGGCATTGACGAGCGGGTTGCCCTGGTAGCAGGCGTCGAAGACGACCTCGCCGCCGATGTTCGGCAGGCCGAGGCAGTTGCCGTAGCCGCCGATGCCCGCGACGACGCCTGGCAGGACGCGCTTGGTGTCGGGGTGGTCGGCCGCGCCGAAGCGCAGCGGGTCGACGACGGCGACCGGGCGGGCGCCCATGGCGAGGATGTCGCGGACGATGCCGCCGATGCCGGTGGCCGCGCCCTGGTAGGGCTCGATGTAGCTCGGGTGGTTGTGCGACTCGACCTTGAAGGTGACCGCGTAGCCCTGGCCGACGTCGACGACGCCGGCGTTCTCGCCGATGCCGACGAGCATGGCGTCGTTCTGCGGGACCTTCTCGCCGAACTGCTTCAGGTGGACCTTGCTGCTCTTGTACGAGCAGTGCTCGGACCACATGACCGAGTACATGGCGAGCTCGGCGCCGGTGGGGCGGCGGCCGAGGATCTCCCGGATCCGGGCGTACTCGTCCTCCTTGAGGCCGAGCTCCTTCCACGGCTGGGAGGCGTCCGGGGTTTCGGTGGCGTTCTTGACGGTGTCGAGGCTCATGCGCTGACCAGCTTCTTCAGGACCGAGGTGAAGAACGGGAGGCCGTCGGTGCGGCCGGTCCCGATCAGCGGCTCGACCGCGTGCTCGGGGTGCGGCATGAGGCCGACGACGTTGCCCGCGGCGTTGGTGATGCCGGCGATGTCGCGCAGCGAACCGTTCGGGTTGACGTCGAGGTAGCGGAAGGCCACGCGGCCCTCGGCTTCCAGTTCGTCGAGCACGCGCTCGTCGGCGACGTACCGGCCGTCCATGTTCTTCAGCGGTACGGAGATCTCCTGGCCGGCGGTGTAGTCGCCGGTCCACGCGGTCTCCGCGTTCTCCACCCGCAGCTTCTGGTCGCGGCAGATGAAGTGCAGGTGGTTGTTCCGGAGCATCGCCCCCGGCAGCAGGTGGGCCTCGGTGAGGACCTGGAAGCCGTTGCAGATGCCCAGGACGGGCATGCCGCCCTTGGCCTGCTCGATGATGGTCTCCATCACCGGCGAGAAGCGGGAGATGGCCCCGGCGCGCAGGTAGTCCCCGTAGGAGAAGCCGCCCGCGAGGACGACCGCGTCGACCTGGTGCAGGTCCTTGTCGCGGTGCCACAGCGAGACCGGCTCGGCCCCCGCGAGGCGGACGGCGCGCAGCGAGTCACGGTCGTCGAGCGTTCCGGGGAACGTGACGACTCCGATGCGAGTGGTCACCGTCAGGCCTCGACCTTCACGGTGAAGTCTTCGATGACGGTGTTGGCGAGGAACGTTTCGGCCATCTTGTGGATGCGGTCGAGGGCGGCCTGGTCGACCGGTCCCTCCACCTCCAGTTCGAAGCGCTTCCCCTGGCGGACGTCGGCGATCCCCTCGAAGCCCAGGCGCGGCAGTGCACGCTGCACCGCCTGGCCCTGGGGGTCGAGGATCTCCGGCTTGAGCATGACGTCGACTACGACGCGTGCCATCGGGCACTCCCGTGTGGTGGTTGGTGCGAAGGCGGTTCCATCAGCGTACCCGGCCAAAATTTCTACGCGGGTAGATATGCGGAGGGCATGATCACCGGGCCGTTTCGACTTCACCAACGCTTCGCAAAATCCGCCGGAAAACCACGTACCCGGCATTGCGGCGGGACACGCGGAGAGAATTAACTGGGCTTCGCAATGCAATGGGAATCGGGGTACAAAGGAATCACTCCGGACGAGTGTCATTTGTCGCTTCGCAACCGGGGATGAAAGATGCATTGCCCCGAAACATCCACACAGGCGACATCACCGCACGTCAGCAGGTGGCGACGTCGCACGAAGGGACCGATATCCGTGGCGCATCGCGTAGTAGTCACGCTCTCCGACGACATCGATGGCGGAGAAGCGGCGGAAACGGTCGTGTTCGCTCTGGACGGTAAGTCGTACGAGATCGACCTCAATGTGGCCAACGCAAAGAAACTGCGGAAGGGCCTGGCCCCCTTCGTGGCCGCCGGACGCCGCCAGTCGCGCTCGGGGAAGGCCTTCAAGCACACCGCCATCGCCCCCGACCCGGCGGTCGTCCGGGCCTGGGCCCGGTCCAACCAGTACGACGTGCCCCCGCGCGGCCGCATCCCGAAGAAGATCTACGAGGCCTACAACGCGGCCCACTGAGGGCCGATTTGCCATCCACCCCCCACCGTCCGCTAGTGTGTGGATCACGCCAAGGGGCCAGGCCGCAGGTCAGAGCCTCCGAGGTCGTGCGGGTGTAGTTCAGTAGCAGAACATCCCTCTTCCAGAGGGAAGGCGCAGTGTGCGATTCCTGTCACCCGCTCTGCATCGCTTTCCGATCACCACGGTCGATCGGGTAGAGTGATGCACGCACCACCCCGGTGGTGCACTGCATGCGGACGTAGCTCAGTTGGTAGAGCACCACCTTGCCAAGGTGGATGTCGCGCGTTCGAGTCGCGTCGTCCGCTCTGTATGCAGAAGGCCCCGATCATTGCGATCGGGGCCTTCTTCGTATTCCCTCCCTTTCCCCGTGTCCGTCCCTTTCCCCGTGTGCGTCCTCCACGGGCGATGGCGGACCCCCTGACAAATGTCATCGCGGGTCATGACAGCGCGCACTGCCGGCCCGCTCCGGCCGCCCCGAGGCTTGAGTCATGACTGACACCGTGATCGAAGCCCAGGGCCTGCGCCGCGGCTACGCCGGCGGATTCGAGGCCGTCCGGGGCGTCTCCTTCTCCGTGGCGCGGGGCGAGGTCTTCGCCCTGCTCGGGACCAACGGCGCGGGCAAGACCTCCACCGTCGAGCTGCTGGAGGGGCTGGCCGCCCCGAGCGGCGGCCTGGTGCGCGTCTTCGGGCTCGATCCGTACGCGCGCCGGGCCCAGGTCCGCCCGCGCACCGGGGTCATGCTCCAGGAGGGCGGCTTCCCCTCCGACCTGTCGGTCGCCGAGACCGTCCGGATGTGGGCCGGGGTCACCACCGGCGCCCGCCCGACGGCGGAGGTGCTGGAACTGGTCGGCCTCGGCGCGCGGTCCTCCGTACGGGTCAAACAGCTCTCCGGCGGCGAACGGCGGCGCCTGGACCTGGCACTGGCCCTGCTCGGCCGCCCCGAGGTGCTGTTCCTGGACGAGCCGACCACCGGGATGGATCCCGAAGGCCGACGGGACACCTGGGCGTTGGTACGGGAGCTGCGGGCCCAGGGCACCACGGTGCTGCTCACCACGCACTACCTGGAGGAGGCCGAGGAGCTCGCGGACCGCCTCGCGATCCTCCACGAGGGGGAGCTCGTCCTGTCGGGCACCCCGGCGGAGGTGACCGCCACCCGGCCGGCCCGGATCCGCTTCACCCTGCCGGCCGGGGTGCCGGCGGCCCGGCTCCCGCTCGCACTGCACGCGGCGGCCGAGGGGCGGCGCGTGGAGATCCGTACCGAACGGCTCCAGGCGGACCTGACCGAGCTGCTTGGCTGGGCCCGGGAGAACGGCGTGGAACTGGACGGGCTCGACGCCCGGTCCGCCTCCCTGGAGGAGGCCTTCCTGGAGATCGCGGAGAGCCGCCGCAGCGCCGGCGCCCGCACCGAGGACACGATGGCGGGGACCCGATGAACACCTTGACCCTGAACCCCGGCCGGCTCACCGCGCTCGGCCGCTCCGAGCTCACCCTGCTGGTGCGCAACCGGGCCGCGCTCGGCGTGGCCGGCCTGATGCCCCTGCTGATGGTGTTCGTCCTGCGCTCCTCCCTCGACGGGGCCGAGGGAGCGGCGGCCGTCGGCGAGGCCACCCTGACCGGCGGGATCGGCATGGTGCTGGTCCTCGTCGTCTACATGAACCTGGTGTCCGCCTACGTCGCCCGGCGCGAGGAGCTCGTCCTCAAGCGGCTGCGCACCGGCGAGGCGAACGACCTGGAGATCCTCGCCGGGACGGCGCTGCCCGCCGCCGTCCTCGCACTCGGCCAGATCACGGTGCTCGCGGTGGCCGGCGCGGCCCTCCTCGACGTGCGCATGCCCCGCAACCCGCTGCTGCTCGTGGCGGCCGTCCTCGCCGGCGTCGTGCTGCTGGCCGGGATGTCCGCGGTGACCAGCTCTTTCACCCGCACCGTCGAGACCGCCGGCCTCACCACGCTGCCGCTGTTCCTGCTGACCGCGCTCGGCTCGGGGCTGTTCATGCCGGCGGACTCGCTGCCGGACCTCGCGGCCTCCCTGAGCGAACTGCTGCCGCTGAGCGGCGTGATGGCCCTGGTGCGGGCCGGCTGGAGCGGTGGCGCCGAGGCCCATGACCTGCTGGGGGCCGTGCTCAACACGCTGGCCTGGGTCATGATCACCGTGTTTGCTGTGCAGAAGTGGTTCCGCTGGGAACCGCGCCGCTAGAAGAGCCGGGGGACGGGACCGTGTCGAAGCTGACGGGGTGGTGGAAGAACCGCAGCAGTGCGGGGAAGCTGGAGATATACACCCGGTGGTCGTTCCACCTCTTCGTGCTCATAGAGATCGTCTCCTTCGGGCTGGCTCCGGTGACGGCCGCGGTCGGCACGTCCTCGCTCCTCGTGCCCGGAACGCTCTTCGTGGTGCTGTGCGCCCACGCGGTGCTGTGCGGGGTGCTCAACTCCAGGGCGCTGGACTGGGTGGTGGGACGGCGCGAACGCCCGGTCCGGCTCGCGGTGTTCATGGTCGCCGCGACGGGCGCCGCCACCTTGGCCATCCTCGCCCTGCAGGCCGCCGGAAAGCTCGGGGACCCCTCGATGGCGCCGGCACTGGTGTCGGGGCTGACCCTCTTCGGCTCCGGCTCGCTGGTGATGTGCCTGCGGTCGGTGCGCAGGATGCGGTACGTGCCCCCGGCCGCGGCGGTCGGGACGAGTCTGGCCGCACTCGCCCTGGGGCTGCCCGCCGGCGAGGCCCTGGGGTATCTCGTCGGGATCCTGCTGGGCAGCCTGTTCTTCAGCTTCACCAGCGGTTTCTCCGCATGGCTGCTGAACACCGTCTACGAGCTGGACCGCTCGCGGGAGGTCCAGGCGCGCCTCGCCGTGGCAGAGGAGCGGCTGCGGTTCGGCCGTGATCTGCACGACGTGATGGGGCGCAATCTGGCCGTGATCGCGCTCAAGAGCGAGCTGGCCGTACAGCTGGCGCGGCGCGAACGGCCGGAGGCGGTGGAGCAGATGATCGAGGTGCAGCGGATAGCCCAGGAGTCCCAGCGGGAAGTACGGGACGTGGTGCGGGGCTACCGGGAGGCCGATCTCGCGGTCGAGCTGGAGGGCGCGCGCGGGGTGCTGAGCGCGGCCGGAATGGACTGCCGGGTCGACTTCAGGCCCGGGCGCGAGCTGCCCCCCGAGGTCCAGTCGGCCCTCGGCTGGGTGGTCCGCGAGGCGACGACGAACGTCCTGCGGCACGGGGACGCGCACCGCTGCCTCATCCGGCTGACCGCCCCGGAGACCGGCTCCGTGACGCTGGTGGTGGAGAACGACGGGGCGCCCGACGCCCCCGCCGGGCCGCCCGGCTCGGGGCTGGCCGGGCTGCGGGAGCGGCTCGCCGCATTGGACGGGACCCTGCAGGCAGGGCTGGTGGGCGACGGCCGGTTCCGGCTGCTCGCGGAGATCCCGGACCGGGAATCGCAACGACTGGAGGTGCGGGCATGAGCCCCGTACGCGTACTGCTCGCCGACGACGAGCATCTGATCCGCGGGGCCCTGGCGGCCCTGCTCGCCCTGGAGGACGACCTCCTCGTCGTCGCGGAGGCGGCCTCGGGCCCCGAGGCGCTGGCGATGGCGCGGGCGCACCGACCGGACGTGGCGGTGCTGGACCTGCAGATGCCGGGGGCCGACGGTGTGAGTGTCGCCACATCACTGCGGGCCGAGCTCCCCGACTGCAAAACCATGATCGTGACCAGTCACGGCCGCCCGGGCCACCTGAAGCGGGCGCTGGCCGCGGGGGTGCGGGCCTTCGCGCCGAAGACGGTCTCGGCACAGCGGCTGGCCGAACTGATCCGGACCGTGCACGCCGGCGGCCGTTACGTGGACCCGGAGTTGGCGGCCGACGCCATCAGCGCGGGGGACTCGCCGCTGACCGCGCGGGAGGCCGAGGTGCTCGAACTGGCGGCGGACGGGGCGCCGATCGCGGAGATCGCCGAGCGGGCCGCGCTGTCGCAGGGGACCGTCCGGAACTACCTGTCCTCGGCGGCGACGAAGCTGGGCGCCGAGAACCGTCACACGGCAGTGCGTCTCGCACGCCAGCGAGGTTGGGTATAGTAGTTCTCGCGTTACGGCGCACCTGCGGACATAGCTCAGTTGGTAGAGCACCACCTTGCCAAGGTGGATGTCGCGCGTTCGAGTCGCGTTGTCCGCTCTGCAGTGAAGAAGCCCCCGGTCCTCGGACCGGGGGCTTCTTCGTGTCTCAGGACCAGGTCAGGCCGGTGAGCCGCTCGTACGCCTCGATGTACTTGGCACGCGTCTGCGCGACGACCTGCGTGGGGAGGGCCGGCGGCGGGAGCTCGCCCTTGGGGTCCCAGCCGGAGGCCGGGGAGGCCAGCCAGTCGCGGACGTACTGCTTGTCGAAGGAGGGCTGCGAGCGGCCCGGCTCCCACTGGTCGGCCGGCCAGAAGCGGGAGGAGTCCGGGGTGAGCACCTCGTCGGCGGCGACCAGGGTGCCGTCCTTCGGGTCGAAACCGAACTCGAACTTGGTGTCGGCCAGGATGATGCCGCGCTCGCGCGCGATGTCCCGGGCGCGGCCGTACACGGCCAGGGTGGTCTGGCGCAGCAGCGCCGCCGTCTCGGCACCGGTGGTGCGCGCGACCTCCTCGTAGGAGACGTTCTCGTCGTGCTCGCCGACCTCGGCCTTGGCGGCCGGGGTGAAGATCGGGCCGGGCAGCTCGGAGCCGTCCACGAGCCCCTCGGGGAGCCCGAGCCCGCACACCGTACGGGTCTGCTTGTACTCGGCGAGGCCGGAGCCGGTGAGGTAGCCGCGGGCCACGCACTCGACCGGGACCATGTCCAGGTTGCGGCAGATCAGCGTGCGGCCGGCCCAGTCGGCGGGGGCGCCCGCGGGCAGGTCGGTGGAGATGACGTGGTTCGGGACGAGGTCGGCGAGCTGGTCGAACCACCACAGGGAGAGCTGGGTCAGGACGCGGCCCTTGTCCGGGATCTCGGTGGGCAGGACCCAGTCGAAGGCGGACATGCGGTCGCTGGCGACCATGACGAGGCGGTCGTCCTCGTCGCGGTAGAGGTCGCGCACCTTGCCGGTGTGGAGGTGGACGAGGCCCGGAACCTGAACCGGCTCGGGCTTTTCGACGAATCCGGACACGGGGTCTCCCTGTGGTTCTGTATGAGCGCACCCCGATTCTCGCGCACCTTCGTCCACTCCTGTGGACAGGGGTGGGTCGGTCGCGGGTCGTTCGGGGGCCGGTCGCACGGCACGGGCGGCCGGTCGCGGGTCAGTCGCGCTTGCAGATCCGGTCGAGGAGGTTGGCGGTGGCCCGCTGCACCCGCTCGTCGACGTGGCCCGGGCGGTCGAGGGCCGGGGACCAGGCGAAGGTGCCGGAGGCGAAGACCAGCGCCCCGCTGGGGGCCCGGTAGAGGGAGGTCTCCTGGTGGCGCCGGTGGCCCTCGCTGTCGAGGTACGGGGAGTGCGCCAGCAGGATCCGGTCCTGGTGCTCGGGGAGCTGGGTGCGCGGGAAGTAGCGGTCGGCCTCGCCCGCGACCAGGCCGGGCAGCTCGTCGTTCTCGCCGGCTCCGGTGGAGTCCCAGAGCCAGTGCGTGGCGTTGCGCACGATCAGCGGCGCGGGCTCGGGGACCCGGCCGGCGTACTGGATGCCGAGCAGCTGCTGCTCCGGGCGGTCGACCTCGCGCCACAGGCTGGGGCGGCCCGGACCGCGGCGTTTTCGGCAGGTGAGGAGCCGGTCCGCGACCCCGGAGGGGGAGGGCGAGAGCTCGACCTGCCAGTACATGGTGTTGGCGGAGAGGAAGACGAGCGAGGTGCCGTTCAGGCGGGCGCGCTCGACGGTGCGGCGCATGGGAGCCGACCAGTACTCGTCGTGGCCGGGGAAGACCAGGCCGCGGTAGCGGGCGGGGTCGACGCGGCCGGCGTGCAGGTCGCGGGTGTCGGCGTAGGCGATGTCGTAGCCGTAGCGCTCGGCCCAGCGGATGAAGTCGTAGGCGTGACCCACGTGCAGGGGCAGGCCGGCGCCCGCGTAGGGGCGGTCGAAGGAGACGGTGTGGGCCGCGTCCTGCTCGCCGAGCAGCCGGCCGTCCTCGTCCCAGGCGTGGTAGAGGCTCGCGCCGGTGCGGCCGTCCTCCGGGTAGAGGTTGTAGGCCTGCCAGGTGATGTCCGGGAGCAGGAGCAGGAGGTCGGCGGGGTGGTCGTCGCGGACCGTGAAGGGGATGTGGGAGCGGTAGCCGTCGGCAGTGGTGAGGACGGCGACGTACGCGCCGACGCTCCAGTAGGACGGGACCTGCAGGCGCCAGGACAGCCACCAGTGGTGGCAGGAGACGGTGCGGTCGGCCGCCAGGGGGGCCGGCTGCACGATGCCGGAGAGACGGGGGCTGGTGGTGATCTTGGAGGCCCCGTCGCCGCCGTAGTGGCCGATCCGGTAGACGTCGACGGAGAACTGCTGGGGCGGGTCG
This sequence comes from Streptomyces sp. NBC_00207, assembly GCF_045160965.1. Taxonomy (NCBI): domain Bacteria; kingdom Bacillati; phylum Actinomycetota; class Actinomycetes; order Kitasatosporales; family Streptomycetaceae; genus Streptomyces; species Streptomyces sp. NBC_00207. The sequence continues at coordinate 4,690,149 of NZ_CP130715.1, forward strand.
ACGGTGATGTGGAAGTCGATGGCCTCGCCGGGGGTGACCGCGCCGGTGGAGGCGAAGCCCTTGATCTGGCGGTGCACGTCGTCGGCGGTGCGGGGACCGCCGTTGCCGCGGGCGCGGGGGATCTGGCCGGTACCGGCGGCCGCGGCGGCCGGGTCCACGTACCAGGGGACGACGTGGCCGGTGTCGTCGAAGTAGAGCTCGCTCCCCCGGAACCAGGGCAGGGGGCCCTGTCCGAAGGGGTCGGACACCGCGTGCGCGAGCGCACCTGACTCCCAACGCCGGATCTGGTCCGCACCCATGACCGCTCCCCTCCCTCGCTCCCCCGAACGGGCGTGCATCGTGTCGGTGCGCGGCAGACGCTCTGCTGAGTCGGCTGTTCTCGGACACCCCGGTTCAGGACATCCCGCCGCGACCGGTCCCAGCACATCACATAACGCACTCAGTCCGTCACCGTTCGTCGCGAATTGACGGGATCGGAACATTCACATCCGCTTGCGCGTACGAGTCGTAGCCCTCCGGGGGCGGGGCCGGGAGCGGTGTCCGGGCGCGGTCCGGTACCGGTCGGGGCGCGGTCCGGGCCCGGCTCAGACCAGGCGGACCGGCTTCTCCGGGCGGACGCCGAGGTCTGCGAGCCAGTCCCGCAGGGGTCCCGGGTTCCCGTCCTCGACCAGGCACAGGACGCGTGGGGCCAGGTCGGAGCGGCGGGCCCCGCCGACCAGCAGGACCGGCCCGTCGAGCCAGTCCATCCCCGGGGCGGCGCCGGCCGAGTCCACGGCCGCGCAGCACACCATCGCCGTCACGTGGTCGGCCAGCAGGTCCCGGCCGCTGCGCGGCGGCTGGAGCGGGAACAGCGGCACGGCGTCCGCGCCGCGCGCCTTCCCGGCCGAGGGCTGCGCAGCACCGGCGGCCCGCTCCTCGCGGGCCAGGTCCCCGCTGAGCCGGCCGGCCAGGGCCTCCCCGGCCGCACCCTCGCCTGCGGGGTCCGTGAGGTAGCCCAGCACCCGCTCCAGCGTGGGTCCGGCGAAGCCGTCCACGGTGGGCCGCGAGGCGGAGCCGGTGGCCTCGATCGTGGCCGGTCCCGCCGCCGCGGCGGCTCCGGCCGGTCCGCTCGCCCCGGACGGGCCCGACGAGGCCGCGGCCGATGACGAGCCGGGCAGGACTCCGGGTCCGGCGGGCCCGGCAGGCCCGGTGGAAGCCTTCGGTCCGGTGGGTCCGGCGGGCAGTCCCGCCGGGACGGCCAGGGCGTCCAGCGCCGCGTGCAGCCGGGCCGCCTCCGCACGCCACTTGCGGTCCACGACCTCCTCCGGATACGCCGCCCAGTCCACCGGGGACCAGTCCGGCCCGGCCTCGGCCGGACCGCCGTGGAAGAGGCGCGCGGCCAGCAGCGACGTCGCCTCGTCGACCACCCCGGGCTGCTCCAGCAGGTCACAGGCGGGGCGCTCGCCAAGCCGCGAGGTGAACCCCTCGGCCAGCCGGTCCCGCCGGGAGAGCTCGGTCAGTGCGGAGACCACTCCGGCGTCGAGGTGCGCCGGCCAGCGGCCCATCCGCCAGGCGGGCAGCGCGACCCGGGTCAGCAGCCGGTCCCAGCCCGCGTAGGCGAGGCCGACCTGCTCCTGGGCGACGATGCGCAGCCCGTAGTCCACACCCTGTGCACGCTCCGAGGCGGCCGCGGCCACCCCGCGCTCCATCTCGGTGGCGTCCGTCCGGCACAGCCGCAGCAGCAGCCGGGCCGGGGCGCCGATCCAGCCGAGCCCGCGCCGGTTGCCCACGTCCACGGCCGCGTCCAGGCCCCGTACGAAGCCGCGCGCGTCGGCTATGTCCGGGTGCGCGGAAGGGCCCGTGCCGGCGACGACCGGGGCGAGGACCGCCCGGAGCTCCGCGACCCGCATCCACCACAGGAACGGCGAGCCGATCACCAGCACGGGGGCCGCGCCCTGCTCGGACTCCGCACCGGCGGATATGCCGCTCCGGCGGTGGGCCGCATGGGTGCGGTCCTCCAGCCAGCTGTCGCAGTCCGGAGTGAGGGCTATCGCGGAGGGCGGCGGCACGTCCATCCGGTCGGCCAGGTCCCGCACCAGCCGGTAGAGATCGGGGGCGGTGGCCTCCGACAACGGCACCGTCGGCGTCACGGCGGGGCTCGCCCGCAGCACCACGGCGGTGAAGATCCCGCCGACGAGCAGCACCACGGCCGCAACCAGGCACACGACGAAGGTCACCGCGGGCCAGGGCTCACCGGCCAGCCGGCCCGTCATCCGGGCGGCGACCAGCACCACCGCGAGGGCGGCGGGCAGCAGCCCGACGGCCAGCGCCCTGCTGCGGACGCGCAGCACGGCGAGAGCGCGGGAACGTGCGGACGGCACGCCCGCTTCCATGGTCGAACCGGTTCCGGACACGGCCGGACCTCACCCCCTCTGCCCTGCGGCGACGTTGCTCACTCCCCCACTGTGACACCCGCCACTGACATCGCAATGCCGGTGGGCCAAGTGCCGGAATGCTTGCGCCGCACCCTAGTTGGGGCATGCCCGGTCGTCAGGCAGACGGGGTGACGATCACCCGATGGAATGGCTTTGGGTAAAGGTGGATGCGTTCGAACGCGGCCGGATGCACTCGCACGCGAACACGCCCGCGGGCCCGGGCGCAGGATCTGCGCACCGGGCCCGCGGGTCTGCGGAGCCGCTGGTCAGCTGTGCCCGGCGGCCTTCGCCGCGATGTCCGTACGGTGCTGCGATCCGTCCAGCCGGATGCGCGCCACCGCCTTATACGCCTTCTCGCGGGCCTGTGCCAGATCGGAACCGGTCGCCGTCACCGACAGCACGCGGCCGCCCGCGCTGACGATGGCGTCGCCCTCGCGCCGGGTCCCGGCGTGCAGCACGTACGCGTCGGGCGCGTCCTCGACGGCCACCTCGGCCAGGCCCTCGATCGGGTCCCCGGTGCGGGGGGTCTCGGGGTAGTTGTGGGAGGCGATGACCACCGTGACGGCCGCGTCGTCGCGCCAGACGAGGGGGGCCTCGGTGTCCAGGGTGCCGTTGGCGGCGTTCAGCAGCACGCTCGCGAGCGGGGTGCGCAGCCGGGCCAGGACCACCTGGGTCTCGGGGTCGCCGAAGCGGGCGTTGAACTCGATGACCCGGGTACCGCGGCCGGTGATCGCGAGGCCGGCGTAGAGCAGCCCCGAGAAGGGGGTGCCGCGGCGGCGCAGCTCGTCGACGGTGGGCTGGAGGACCAGCTCCATGACCTCGTCGACCAGCTTCGGGTCGGCCCAGGGCAGCGGGGAGTAGGCGCCCATGCCGCCGGTGTTCGGGCCCTGGTCGCCGTCCAGGGCGCGCTTGAAGTCCTGCGCCGGCTGGAGCGGGACCACGGTGACGCCGTCGGTGATGGCGAAGAGGGAGACCTCGGGGCCGTCGAGGTACTCCTCGATGACCACGCGGTCGCAGCCGAGCGCGTGGGCGCGGGCGACGGCCAGGTCCTCGGTGACCACGACGCCCTTGCCGGCCGCGAGGCCGTCGTCCTTGACGACGTACGGGGCGCCGAAGGCGTCGAGGGCCGCGTCCACCTCTTCCGGGGTGGTGCAGACGTAGCTGCGCGCGGTCGGGACCCCGGCCGCGGCCATCACGTCCTTGGCGAAGGCCTTGGAGCCTTCGAGCTGCGCCGCCTCGGCGGACGGGCCGAAGACGGGGATGCCGACGGCGCGCACGGCGTCGGCGACCCCGGCGACCAGCGGGGCCTCCGGGCCGACGACGACCAGGCCGGCGCCGAGTTCGGTGGCGAGGGCGGCGACGGCATCGCCGTCGAGGGCGTCGACCGGGCGGAGCTCGGCCACCTCGGCGATGCCGGCGTTGCCGGGAGCGCAGTACAGCGCGGAGACGTCGGGGTCGAGGGACAGAGAGCGGCACAGGGCATGTTCGCGGGCGCCGCCGCCGATGACGAGGACCTTCACGCCGCCCAGGGTAGCCCGGCGGGAGTGGCGCGTTTCGTGCGGCCACCCAATCCGGAGGCGCTACTCGTTCGTGTATTCCTCCACAACGGTGGCTCCCAGCTCGCGCACGATCAGGTCGTGTCCGGTCAGCGCGCTCTCCACGAGGTCGGGGTCGTCCTCCTCGGCGAAGTCGTCCTCGGGGGCGACCGGCGGGGGCGCCTGCTGTACGGGGGGCTGCGGGGCGGGAGCCGACTGCTGGGACTGCTGCTGCGGGTACTGCGGCGCGGGAGCCGCCTGGGCGGGCTGCTGCACCGGGGGCGGCGGGCTGTAGGCGGGCGCCGGCGGGGCGGCGTACGAGGAGCCCTGGGCCACAGGGGCCGGGCCTCCGCCGCCCACCACGGCGTCGATCTTCCAGTTGACCTGGAACTGCTCGGCCAGGACCGCCTTGAGCACGTCCTCGCTGCCGCTGCTGGCGAAGTTGTCGCGGGCTCCGGCATTGGGGAAGCCGAGCTGGAGGGTGGTGCCGTCGAAGCCGGTGACCTGGGCGTTCTGGCTGAGCAGGATCCAGGTGAAGCGGCGGCGGTTCTTCACGGCCTCCAGGACGCCCGGCCACATCGCCTGGACCTGCCCCGCGCCGGCGGCCATGCCGGGGGAGGGCGCGGGCGCGGGGGCCGCGGCAGCGGCAGCGGCCGGAGCGGGGGCCGCGGCAGCGGCAGCGGCCGGAGCGGGGGCCGCGACCGGGGCGACGGGCGCGGGCGCGCCCTGGCCGGGGGCGGCCGCGCTGGGCCAGGCACCGGCGGCCGGGGCCACGGGAGCGGCCGGTGCCGCGGGGGTCGCCGGGGCCGCGGCTCCGGGCCAGGCGCCGGGGGCGCCGCTGCCGGGCTGTGCGGCGCCGGGCCAGGCCCCGGGGGCGGGTGCGGGGGCTGCGGCGGGTGCGGGGGCGGCGGGCGCCTGGGCGGCGGGCGCCTGGGCGGCGGGCGCGGCCTGCACCGGAGCCTCCGGCTGCGCGGGAGCCCGTACCGGCGCGGGAGCCGGCACCTGTGCGGGCGGCTGGACGGCAGCGGCGGCGCGCGCGGCTGCCACACCCCCGCCGGGCCCGGCGGGCGCCATGGCGTGCGCCTCGGGCCCCGGTACGTAGCCCATGGCGGGCGCGGCCGCGAAGGCGGCGGCCCCGCTGCGCTCCAGCCGGTCGAGCCGGGCCTGGAAGGACCGCTCGTCGTCGAAGGCGGCGGGCAGCAGCACGCGGGCGCAGATCAGCTCCAGCTGCAGCCGCGGCGAGGTCGCGCCGCGCATCTCCGTGAGCCCGGTGTTGACCAGGTCGGCGGCGCGCGACAGCTCGGCGGCCCCGAACACGGACGCCTGGGCCTGCATCCGCTCCACGACATCGGCGGGGGCGTCGATCAGCCCCTTCTCCCCGGCTTCCGGCACGGCGGCCAGGATGACCAGGTCGCGCAGGCGCTCCAGCAGGTCGGCGACGAACCGGCGCGGGTCGTTCCCGCCCTCGACCACCCGGTCGACGACCTCGAAGGCGGCGGCCCCGTCCCCGGCGGCGAAGGCGTCGATGACGGAGTCGAGCAGGGAACCCTCGGTGTACCCGAGCAGCGAGGTCGCCATGGCATACGTCACACCGTCCTCACCTGCACCGGCGAGCAGCTGGTCCATGACGGACATCGAGTCACGCACGGACCCGGCGCCGGCGCGCACGACGAGCGGCAGCACGCCGTCCTCGACCGTGGCGCCCTCCCGCCCGCAGACCTCGCCCAGGTACTCCCGCAGGGTGCCGGGGGGCACCAGGCGGAAGGGGTAGTGGTGCGTCCTGGACCGGATGGTCCCGATCACCTTCTCCGGCTCGGTGGTGGCGAAGATGAACTTGAGGTGCTCCGGCGGCTCCTCGACCACCTTCAGCAGGGCGTTGAAGCCCTGCGGGGTGACCATGTGGGCCTCGTCGATGATGTAGATCTTGTAGCGGCTGGACGCCGGCCCGAAGAAGGCCTTCTCGCGCAGGTCACGGGCGTCGTCCACACCACCGTGCGAGGCGGCGTCGATCTCGATGACGTCGATGGACCCCGGCCCGTTCCTGGCGAGGTCCCGGCAGGACTGGCACTCCCCGCAGGGGGTCGGAGTGGGACCCTGCTCACAGTTCAGGCACCGGGCGAGGATGCGCGCGCTGGTGGTCTTTCCACACCCGCGCGGCCCGCTGAACAGGTACGCGTGATTGACCCGGTTGTTCCGCAGGGCCTGCATCAGCGGTGCAGTGACATGCTCCTGCCCGATGACCTCGGCGAACGACTCGGGGCGATAGCGGCGGTACAGCGCAAGGGACGACACGTCTACGAGGTTATCCGGGCCCACCGACAACAGCGGCCCGCCGACGCCACGAAGGTCCCCCGGAACGCAAAGCGCCCCCCACGCACCCGCCAGAGCCCACTTACCCTTGCTGCCTTCCGGCCCTGGGGGAGTTGGGTGAGATAGCGCCACGTGAGGGGCTGGCCCCACCCTAGCGGATGAAGGCCCCCGGAATCGAGCCGGACCCCGGGCCGCCCTCCCGCCGACGATCACGTTCGCGAGCACCCCTCAACGTCTTGTATTGTTTGCGGCGGAGGATTCGCCTAGTGGCCTAGGGCGCACGCTTGGAAAGCGTGTTGGGGGCAACCCCTCACGAGTTCGAATCTCGTATCCTCCGCCAGTGCCTCACCGGGCACTTGAAGGCCCCGACCGGGAAACCGGCCGGGGCCTTCTGCGTTCCCTGCGCCGGTCAGTGTGCGCCGGCCCCCACCGGTTCCGGGGCTTCGGTCCTCGGCCGGTCGCGCATCAGGATCAGGGCCAGGGCCGCGGCGGCCAGGACTCCGGCCGCCGCCGCCGTGAAGGTCGCCGACATCGCCGAGGTGAAGGCTTCGCGGGCGGCGGGCGCCAGGGCCGGGTCGGCGAGCGCCGCGGCGACGGAGTGGCGGGCGGCGGCCGGGGCCGAGCCGGGCAGCCCGGCGGCGTAGGTGGTGGAGAGCACGGCGCCCAGTACGGCCACGCCCAGGGCGGCCCCTGCCTGCTGGACGGTGTCGTTGAGGGCGGAGCCGACCCCGGCGTGCTCCTCGGGTACGGCGCCCATGAGGGCCGCGGTGGCGGCCGGCATGGCCAGCCCGCTGCCGATGCCCATCAGGACCATGGCGGTGGCCAGCGGCGCGAAGCCGTCGCCCGCTTCCAGGGTGGCCAGGACGCCGAAGCCGGAGGCGATGACCGCGAGGCCGACGGCGGTCATCACGCGGTTGCCGATCTTCCGGCCGAGGGTGGCGCCGAGACCGTTGAAGAGGAGCGTGGCGACGGCCAGCGGGGTGAAGGCGAGCCCGGTCTCGGTGGGGGTGTAGCCGCCGACGAACTGCAGGTACTGGGTCAGGACCAGCATCAGTCCGCCGTTGGCGAAGGTCAGCAGTACGAGGGAGAAACTGGCGCCGCTGAACATCCGGTCGCGGAAGAGGGCCGGCGGGACCATCGGGGAGTCGGTGCGGACCTCGTAGACGACGAAGCCGGTCAGGGCGGCCACGGCGATGCCCAGCGAGGTGAGGGTGGACGCTGCGGTGAGGCCGTCCTTCGGGAGGGCGATGATCGTCCAGATCAGGGCGGTCATACCGGTGACGGACAGGGCCATGCCGGCGAAGTCGGGCCTGCGCCAGGGGCCCTTGGACTCCGGCATCAGGATGAGCGCGGCGGCGATGGCGAGCAGGGCGATCGGCACGTTCATCAGGAAGACCGCGCCCCACCAGAAGTGGGCGATGAGCACGCCGCCCAGCCCCGGGCCGCCGACGAGGCCGAGCACGGCCACCGCGCCCCAGGCGGAGATGGCCTTGCGGCGCTCCTCCTCGTCGAAGACGGTGATCAGGATCGAGAGGGTGCTCGGCATCACCAGGGCTCCGCCGATGCCCATCACCGCGCGGCCGGCGATGAGCTGGGCGGGGGAGTCGGCGTAGGCCGCGAGGAGCGAGGCGACTCCGAAGAGGGCCAGTCCGATGATCATCACGCGGCGGCGGCCGAACCGGTCGGACAGGCTGCCCGCCGTGAGCAGCAGTCCGGCGAAGACCAGGATGTACGACTCGATGATCCACTGGATGGCCTCGGCGCCGGCACCGAGGTCCTCCGCGATCGGCGGGATCGACACGGTCAGCACCATGTTGTCGACGACCAGCACCAGGGTGCTGAGGCAGAGCACGATCAGGATGAGCCAGCGTCGCGGATTGCGAGCCTCGTCCATGGTGATCCCTTCCCCTTTTCCTCGCTTCGCTGCGTACAGCGTTCGCTTGCGTGAGAACAACGTACGCGGATGCGTACAGCGTTCGCAAGAGGGCAGGGTCGTCGCCGTGTGGGCCTTGGTGACCGAACCCAGGACGAAGAGCGTCCGCTCGTCCACGGGCAGCGGGTGCGCCACGCTCGTCACGCCGTGGCAGGCGTTGGCCTCACGGCCGTCCACCCGTACGCCGGCGGCGGCGCCCGGAATCCCTTCGGCTAGCCGACGTACGCGTCGAGCGCCGGGAAGCAGACGGCGTTGTCCGCGCTGCAGATGTCGGGGCCGCTGCGCGGCGGGAGGTCCGCGGTGGGGCGTTCGTACGTCAGCAGGCTCAGCGTCCGGCCCGAGGCGAAGACGGCCGTGGCGTCGCGGACCGGCCCGGCGTCGGGGCCGGGCGCAGCGGACCCGGCGTACTGGTACGGGCCGTGGCCGCCGTCCACGACGGCGAAGAAGACCGTACGGGTGCCGGTCGCGCCGGCCTGGCCGGGGAACGGCCCGGCCTTGGTCACCAGCCGGATCCCGATCCGCGCCCAGGACTTCGGCAGCGGTTTGCAGGCGAGGGACGCCCGCCCGTCGCGGACCACGGCCAGGCAGTAGCTGCGGTCGTCCGGCATCCAGGCGAACTCGCCCGCGCCGACCGCGGGCTCACGGTGGATCACGACGATCGAGTCGTCGTCCTGAGCCCTGGCCTCCGGGTACCGGCGGACCGCTTCCAGCAGCGGCGCGTCGGCGGGCGTGACCTTCCCCTCCCCGACCGCCGCGGCAGGCCCGGACGTCGAGGGCGCCTCAGGCGTCGACGGCACGGGCGAGGGCGGGACGGACGAGGGCGTCACGTGCGGCACGGACGGCGGTGACGGCACCGGCGAGGGCGAGAACATCGGCGAAGACGCAGGCGAGGGCAGCGCCTTCGGCGACAGCGGCGGCGCCGGGGGCGGTGTGCACGAGGCCACCGCCAGCATCGCCAGCCCGCATCCCGCCGCCGCCACGACCGTTCCACGTCTCATGAGTTCCGCCCCCGCACTGCTCGAACGTACGTATAGGGAGCGAAGTCTGCCGGGTCGTGCGGCGGCGCGGTCCGGCGGGCCGCGCCCTCCGTGGCCCGCCTCCGCGCCCGGGCGCGTCCGGCTCAGCCGAAGGAGGGCATCTCCCCGACCGTCGTCGACATGTCGATCACCGCGAAGGCGGCGCCCTGCGGGTCGGTGACCGCAGCGAAGCGGCCGAACGGGCTGTCCATCGGGCCGAAGTGCAGCTTTCCGCCGTGCTTCTTCGTCTTCTCGACCGCCTCGTCGCAGTTCGGGACCCCGAAGTAGATCTGGATGTACGGCGGAAGGTCCGGCGGGAAGTCGTCGTCCATCTTCATCCGGCCGAGCACCGGGTTCCCACCGCCGCCGACGCTGAAGACCTTGAAGTCCATGTTCGCCATCTCGGGGTCGTCGCCCGGGTCCATCTGCTGGGCGCCGTACGGGAAGACCTGCGGGAGGAACGCGTCCGGCTTGTCCGGCTCCCGGGTGAAGACCTCCGCCCAGGCGTACGAGCCGGCCTCGCCCATCTTCTCGAAGCCCTTGTGGTCGCCCGGCTGCCAGACGCCGAAGACGGCGCCGCTCGGCTCCTTCGCGATCAGCATGGTGCCGAAGGTGCCCACCTGCATCGGACCCATCAGCACCTCACCGCCGGCCGAGGTGATCTTCCCGGCCGTGGCCGCCGCGTCGGGAGAGGCGAAGTACAGACACCATTGCGAGGGGGCGTCGACCCCCGGCATCGGCGGCACGACGGCCGCCACGGCCTTGCCGTCGGAATAGGCCTGCGTGTAGTTGCCGTACTCGCTGCTGGCTTCACCGAAGGTCCAGCCCAGCACGTCGCCGTAGAAGGTCTTGGCACCTTCCACATCGGTGAACATCGCGTCCACCCAGCACGGCGCGCCCTCGGAGAACTCAAGCATGATCGATCGACTCCTCGCTCGTCCCTGTCGTCTCGTACCTGTCGTCGTACTCACGCTAGGCGCGCGGTGTGCCGATCGCGCGGGGAACGCGGCCGCGCGGGACGCTGGTGCCATGGACAAGGACATCACCATCCGGCTGGCTCAGCAGCCGGAGGCCGACGCGCTGCTCGGCCGGAGCCCGCTCGCCGCGCTCGTCGGGATGCTGCTGGACCAGCAGGTGCCGATGGAGTGGGCGTTCTCGGGGCCCTGGACGATCGCGCAGCGGATGGGCGCCGACGATCTGGACGCCCACGCCATCGCCGCGTACGACCCGGAGGCCTTCGCCGCCCTGCTCTCCGAGAAGCCCGCCGTGCACCGGTATCCGGGGTCGATGGCGACGCGGGTCCAGCAGCTGTGCGCGTATCTGGTGGAGCACTACGGCGGGAGCGCCGAGGCCGTCTGGGCCGATGCCCCGACGGGCCGGGAGCTGCTGAAGCGGCTCAAGGCGCTGCCGGGCTTCGGGGAGCAGAAGGCGCAGATCTTCCTCGCCCTGCTGGGCAAGCGGTTCGGGGTGCGGCCCACGGGGTGGCGGGAGGCCGCGGGCGGGTACGGCCAGGCGAACGTCTACCGTTCGGCGGCCGACATCACGGGCCCGGAGTCGCTGGCCAAGGTGCGGGCGCACAAGCAGGAGATGAAGGCCGCCGCCAGGGCCGCGAAGGCCGCCGGCGGGTCCTGAACGGCTGCCGGTCGATCCCCGGTCAGGGGCCCGGCCGGGCCCCGCGCGCGCCAGCGGACCGGCCGGCAAAGGGAAGATCCAATTCCCCCTGCGGGACCGTAGATTGGGGGACATGACAGAGATCGCGACCCGCGCCGCCACTGCCGAAGCCATCTACGACGCCCCCGGCAGCCTCATCACCCTGCTCACCGACACCGCCGAACTCACCTGCAACACCGCCACCTTCGAGGAGGGCGCGGCGGGCGCCCCGGTGCACTTCCACACCAAGGCGACCGAGTTCTTCCACGTCACCGCCGGACAGCTCGACGTCCTCGTCGGCGACGAGATCCACACCCTGGGCGCCGGCGACTTCATCGCGGTCCCGCCGGGCGTCAAGCACGCCTTCGCCCCCGCCGCCGGCCACACCGCCAGCGTCTTCGTCGGCTTCACCCCCGGCATGGCCCGCTTCGACTACTACCGGCTCCTCGGCCGGGTCAACGCGGGCGAGGCCACCGTGCAGGACATCAAGGACAGCTCGGCGACCTACGACAACCACTACGCGGAGAGCCCCGTCTGGAGCGGCCGCCGCCGCAGCGCGGAGCCGTAGACCACGTCCGCGTCGAGGCGGCGCAGTTCCTCCGCGATCAGTTCGGCGCCACTGCGGATCTTCAGGGCCACCCTGCGGTCCGGGCTCCCCGGCAGGCTCAGGGTGGCCAGCACTCCCGCGGGCCGGTCCACCCGGATCTCCCCGCCCGTCGTCTGCAGGACGACCCTGGTGATCACCGGGCCCTCGCTCGCGACCCGGGACACCGGCACCCCCAGCCGGTCCTCCAGCCAGCGCGCCAGCAGCTCCGCGCTCACGTTGTCGGGCTCGCTCTCGACCGTCGCGGCGGTCACCGGCAGCGGCTTCTGGTCCAGGGCGGCGGCCAGCAGGGACCGCCACGGGGTCAGGCGGGTCCAGGCCAGGTCGGTGTCGCCGGGCTGGTAGCCGGCGGCCCGCTCGTCGAGCACGCCGACCGTGTCGAAGGCGGCCGCCGCGTCCGTGATCCGGCGCTGCGCGAGCGCGCCCAGCGGGTCACCCGCCAGGTCGACGGGGGCCTCGGCCGGCCACCAGGCCACCACGGGCGCGTCCGGCAGGAGCAGCGGCAGGACGACCGAGCCGGCGTGCTCGGTCAGCGCCCCGTGCAGGCGCAGCAGCACGATCTCGCCGGTCCCGGCGTCCGAGCCGACCCGCAGCTCGGCGTCGACCCGGTTCGCGCGGAGCTTGAGCGGGCCGCGCGAGGTCCGCCTGATCACCGCGATGATGCGGCAGGGGTGTTCGCGCGAGGCCTCGGAGGCCGCGCGTACGGCGTCGTAGGCGTTCTCCTCGTCGGTGACGATGACAAGGGTCAGCACCAGCCCCATGGTCGGGCTGCCTATGGCCCGGCGGGCATCGAGCAGGGCCCGGTTGACCTTGCTGGACGTGGTGTCGGTGAGTTCGGTCCGCATGGGCCAGAGTCTGTCACCGCGTCACCGCCGCTTGCGCGCGGTCCCGAAGATCGAGCGGGAGATCTCCCTTCCGAGTTGAGTGCCGATCGAGCGGGCCAGTGAGCGGAACAGCCCGCTCCCCACCACCTGCTCGGCCAGTGAGGGATCCGGCTTCGGGGCGCTGCGCGCGGCCCGCGCCGCCTCCTTCTCCGCCTTCTCGGCCTGCTTCTCGGCCTCGGCGGAGGCCGCTGCGGCCTCCGCCTGCGCCTCGGCCGCGGCCTGCTCGGCGCTGATCTTCTCGTACGCCGACTCGCGGTCGACCGGCTCCGCGTAGCGCGACCAGAGCGGCGAGGACGTCACCGCCCGGTCCAGGGCGGCCGGCTCGACCGGCCCCATCAGCGACTGCGGGGCGCGCAGCCGGGTCGCCGCGACCGGGGTCGGGGCGCCCTTCTCGCTGAGCACGGTGATGACCGCCTCGCCGGTCCCCAGTTGCGTGAGCAGCTCCTCCAGGTCGTACGGCGAGTTGGGGAAGGTCTTCACGGTCGCCTTCAGCGCCTTGGCGTCGTCGGGGGTGAAGGCGCGCAGCGCGTGCTGCACCCGGTTGCCGAGCTGGGCGAGCACGTCCGCCGGCACGTCCTTGGGGGTCTGCGTCACGAAGAAGACGCCGACACCCTTGGAGCGGATGAGGCGCACGGTCTGGGTGATGGAGGTGAGGAAGGCCTTCGAGGCCCCGCTGAAGAGCAGGTGCGCCTCGTCGAAGAAGAAGACGAGCTTGGGCTGCTCCAGGTCGCCGACCTCCGGCAGGTCGTTGTAGAGGTCGGCCAGCAGCCACATCAGGAAGGTGGAGAAGAGCTGGGGCTTGTCCTGGACCGCGGGGAGTTCCAGTACGGAGACCAGTCCGCGCCCGTCCGGGGCCGTGCGCAGGAACTCGCTCGTGTCGAACTCCGGCTCGCCGAAGAATTCGGCGGCGCCCTGCTGCTCGAAGGCGGTCAGGGACCGCAGGATCACCCCGGCCGTCACCGTGGACAGTCCGCCGATGCCCTTGAGTTCGGCCTTCCCCTGGTCGGAGACGAGGAAGGCGACGACCGCGCGCAGGTCCTTGAGGTCGATCAGCTCAAGGCCCTTGGTGTCGGCGTAGTGGAAGATCAGGCCGAGGGACTGCTCCTGCGTCTGGTTGAGCTGGAGCACCTTCGACATCAGGACGGGGCCGAAGCTGGTGACGGTGGAGCGGACCGGGATCCCGGGGCCGATCCCGCCGAGGGAGTAGAACTCGGCTGGGTATCCGGTCGGCTCCCATTTCTGGGCCACCTCCCGGGCCCGTTCGTCGATCCTCGGGCCGGCCGTGCCGGGCGCCGAGATCCCCGAGACGTCCCCTTTGACGTCCGCGAGGAACACGGGCACGCCGTTGGCCGACAGCTGCTCGGCGATGAGCTGGAGCGTCTTGGTCTTGCCGGTGCCGGTGGCCCCGGCGACCAGTCCGTGGCGGTTGAGCATCGACAGCGGGATGCGGATCTGGCGGTCGGGCAGGCAGCCGCCGTCCCAGAGCAGGGCCCCGAGATCGAGCGCGGGTCCGGTGAACGCGTACCCGGCGGCGATCTTCCCGGCCGGGCCCGTCTGGTCCGCCGGGACGGCGGGGTCGGTGCTCTCGCTCATGGATCCCTCCCGAAATAGCGCTGTTCGTCACTTTTGCACCACCGCTTCGAGGCTGCGCCCGCAGGCACGGGCCCGGTAGGCTTTCCGTGTGATCTTCAAGCGCATCGGAAGCGGGCGGCCGTACCCCGACCACGGCAGGGAAACCACCCGGCAGTGGGCGGACGTCGCGCCGCGCCCGGTCCGGCTCGACCAGCTCGTGACGACCAAGGGACAGCTGGACCTCGAAACGCTGCTCGCCGAGGACTCCACCTTCTACGGCGACCTGTTCGCCCACGTCGTGAAGTGGCGGGGCGACCTCTACCTGGAGGACGGGCTGCACCGCGCCGTGCGCGCCGCCCTGCAGCAGCGTCAGGTGCTGCACGCCCGTGTCCTCGAGATGGACTGACGCGTTCGCGTAGATTGCGCCTTTCGGGTCACCATTGACCTATCAGCAGATCATTTAGTAGGCATCGCCACCGGGCCGCACTACGCTGCGCCCATGAGCATGCTCACTCCCCCCGGCATGGGCGGTAAGTACCGCGTCACGGGAGCCGCCTACCCCCGTATGAGCCGCAAGCGGAGCCGTCCTCGGATCGTCCTCGCCATCCTCGGCTCGGTCCTCGCACTTGCCCTGGTCGGCTACGGGGCAATGCAGCTCATCGACGTGTTCCGCGGCGACAGCCCCAAGCGGAACACGGCTGCGGGCGCCAAGGACTGCCCGACGACGCCGCCCAAGGGCGCTGCCAAGGGCGGCCCCGCCGCCGCCTCCACCGCCTCGGCCGCCGCGAAGCCCGCGGTCGTGCTCCCGCCGCCCGGCGAGATCACGGTCAACGTCTACAACGCGACCCCGCGCGCGGGCCTGGCCAAGGCCGTCGGCGACGAACTGGCCAAACGCGGCTTCGTCATCGGCCACGTCGGCAACGCCCCGGCCGACTTCGACAAGAAGGTCCCCGGCACCGGGATACTGCTGGGCTCCCCCACGACGGACAAGGCCGCCTTCTCCGTGCTGGGCACTCAGCTCGCCGGCGCCACCCAGCAGAACGACACCCGCGAGAGCGCGGACATCGACCTGATCCTGGGCGACGCCTTCAAGGAGCTCAGTACGAAGGAGGACGCGGACAAGGCGCTGGCCCTCCTGGCCAACCCCGTGCCCGCGCCCGCCAAATGCTGAACGCCTGAACCTCGTACCGGCGTACCGGCCGGCCGCTCCACCGCTGAAGCGCGGTGACGGCCGGCCGCCGGGCGGCCTATTCGGCCGAGCCGTACATCCGGTCGCCCGCGTCGCCCAGGCCCGGCACGATGTAGCCGTGCTCGTTGAGCCGCTCGTCCACCGCGGCCGTCACCACGGTCACCGGCGTGCCCGCCAGCTCGCGCTCCATGATCTCGACGCCCTCGGGCGCCGCGAGCAGCACCACGGCCGTGACGTCGTCGGCGCCGCGCTTGATCAGCTCCTGGATCGCCGCGACGAGCGTGCCGCCGGTGGCGAGCATCGGGTCGACGACGTAGACCTGCCGTCCGGAGAGGTCCTCCGGCATGCGCGTCGCGTACGTGGAGGCCTCCAGGGTCTCCTCGTTGCGGACCATGCCCAGGAAGCCCACCTCGGCGGTCGGCAGCAGCCGCACCATGCCGTCGAGCATGCCGAGGCCGGCGCGCAGGATCGGCACGACCAGCGGGCGCGGGTGGGAGAGCTTCACGCCGGTGGTCGGGGCGACCGGCGTCTCGATGTCGGCCTGCTCGGTGCGCACGTCGCGGGTGGCCTCGTACGCGAGCAGGGTGACCAGCTCGTCGGCGAGCCGCCGGAAGGTGGCGGAGTCGGTGCGCTTGTCGCGCAGGGTGGTGAGTTTGTGCGCCACCAAGGGGTGATCGACGACCTGCAAACGCACAACATCCTCCAAAACTCAGCCTGCGACCAGCAAAAACGGCCGCACGACGCGACCTGCACCCAAAAGGCTACGCGGTGACGCGGCCCCTTCGCGTCCGGAGCGGCGGCCACGCCCGCAGCGGCCTGCGGATGCGACCCGCCCGGACGCCCAGCACGCTGGACGGATGAGCAACGCACCGGTGATCGCAGCCGTCGACGGATCCGAACACAGCCTCAAGGCCCTGGAGTGGGCGAGGGCCGCAGCCGTCCGGCACGGTACCGGGCTGATGATCGCCCATGTTCTGCCCGACCACGCCCAGTTGTATGCGGGCCGCCGGTCGGCGCTGCACGACGCCTCGCAGCCGAAGGAGTTCGCCGACCCCGTGAAGGACTGGGTACGGTCCCTGCTCGGCGGCGGCTCCGAGCTGCCCGAGGGGGTCCGGTACGAGGCGCTGGAGGGCTCCGTCCCCGAGGCGCTGCGGGTGATCGGGGCGGAGGCCCTGGTGCTGGTGATGGGCTCCCGGGGCCGCGGCGGCTTCGCCACCCTGCTGCTCGGCTCCAACAGCCGGGCCGTGGCGGCCACGGCGCCCTGCCCGGTGGTGGTGGTCCCGCACGCGGAGCGGACCGCCGGGGCCTCGGCGGCCGCGGAGGAGTCCGCCGGGCGGGTGGTGCTCGGGCTGCACGCCGCCGAGACGCCCGACGACGTGGTGACCTTCGCCTTCGCGGAGGCCGCCGCCCGGGGGACCACCGTCCAGGTGGTCTCCGCGTACGCCGTCCCGCCCGCGCCGAACCTGATCATCGACGCCCCCTTCGAGGTGATCCCGCCGGAGGGGCTGGCGGACGACGGGGACGCCGTGCCGGCCGAGCGGGAGATGCTGCGGTCCCAGACGGCCCGGCTGGCACCCTTCCGTACCCGCTACCCGGACGTCCGGGTCGAGCAGGCCGCGGTCCCGGGCGACCCGGCCGGCCGGCTGGTCACCGCCTCCGCGTCGGCGGCACTCGTCGTGGTCGGCCGCCACCACCCGAGGCGCCGCCCCAGGTCCCTGTTCATGGGCTCGGTGGCGCATGCGGTGCTGCAGCACGCGCACGGCCCGGTGGCAGTGGTCCCGACCCTCAAGGACGACTCCTGACCTGCAGCGGGGTGGCATCAAACGGCCAGTCCGGGGCAAGGTGGGTGCAGGGGGGACGACCGACCAGCCCAGGGTGGTGGCCGATGCCCGACACGCAGCCGAGCGACGACGCTCCGGAGACCGCGGCGCAGCGCCGAGCACGCCGTGCGCAGTTCCTGCGGGACCTCATGGAGGCCCGCGCCCTGCGCGACCGCGTCCAGCCCCGCCGCGCCCGCGCAGCCCGCATGCGCCAGCAAATGCGCATGCGCACCTTCCGCTGGTAGCCGTATCAGCCCGATCCAGCCCCGCCGACCCGATTCAGCCCCGCCGGCCCGGTTCAGCCCCGCCGGCGTTTGAGGCGCGGGGTCCGGGGCGGAGCCCCGGGAAGCCTGCCGCAGGCCCGGCACGCCGCGACACGGCCAAGCCGTACCGCCCGCCGCAAGCCCCCCGCCACGGCCCCGCCGGCCCGGCCCCACAACCCCGCAAGCCCCCCGCAGGGGCACGGCACGGCACGACGCAAGCGCCGAAGACCTCTCGCAAAGCCGCTGTTTCTGCCACGATGCCGATTGGGCGGGGCACGGGCGGCGAGCACACGGCCGTTCCGCCCCAACCTCCGGCCGGGGGGACCTCCAACCGGCACGCCTAAGACCAGTGGGAGAGTCACGGTGTATTTCGCCGCACTGCTCGCGCGCACCGAAGACGGGTGGGAAGCGAGCGACATGGAACTCGACGACGTCGAGTCCCTCAGTGATCTGATCGATCTCGCCCGTTCCGCCGCTGTCGACGACGACACGGTGGTCGCCCTCATCGAGCAGGAGGATGCCTGGTTCGGCGTCGTCCGCGTGGACGGCGAGGAGGACCCGCGGTACTTCGTATCGAACGCCGCCGCGGCCGCCCGCAGCTCCTACGGCTCGATGCTGACCAAAGAGCTGCTGGGCAGCGACGAGGAGGACGACGAACTCGACGAGCTGGACCTGGACGGCACCGAGGACGGCGAGGAGGATGCCATCGCCGCCTACACGGACGAGGACACCGACGAGGACGGGGCGGGCGGGACCGGCGCGGAGCCGGTGCCTGCCGGTCCGCTCGGCGACCCCCGGCTGCTGGACGACCTCGGGGTGACCAACAAACAACTGATGACCCTCGACGGGGACGCCCTCTCGGAGATCGCCGAGTCCCTCGGCGCGACCGAGGTCCTGGAGGCCGTCCGCTAGTGATCCGCATGCACGACACGAGCACCACCGATCCCGTACGGGACCCGTGGCGGGACTCCATGCGCCTGGCGCTCCAGGAGGCCGCCCGGGCGGTGCCGGCCGGCGATGTGCCGGTCGGCGCCGTCGTGCTGGGCCCGGACGGGAAAATCCTCGCCACCGGGTACAACGAACGCGAGGCGACCGGCGACCCCACGGCGCACGCCGAGGTGGTGGCGCTGCGCCGGGCGGCCGCCGCGCTCGGGGAATGGCGGCTTCCGGGGTGCACCCTCGTGGTGACCCTGGAGCCGTGCGTGATGTGCGCGGGCGCGCTCGTGCAGTCGCGCGTCGCCCGGGTCGTCTACGGCGCGGACGACGAGAAGGCCGGCGCGGCCGGGTCCCTGTGGGACCTCGTACGGGACCGCCGGCTCAACCACCGCCCCGAAGTGGTCCGCGGCGTCCTCGCCGAGGAGTGCGCCCGGCAGCTGACGGACTTCTTCCGTGAGCTGTGACGGCGGGCTCGCGGATACGGATTTCGGCGCACGGGCCACCTTGGGCTAAGCTCTCTCTCGGTAGCGTGTCCGAGCGGCCGAAGGAGCACGCCTCGAAAGCGTGTGATGGTGCAAGCTATCCGTGGGTTCAAATCCCACCGCTACCGCTCTGATCGAGAGCCCCGCCCCGCAAGGGTCGGGGCTCTCGGCGTTGGCGGCGCTCCCGTCCGGCGGACAACCGCGTGACCGCCCGCCCCTTCGGCCGTTGTCACGGCATGACCAAGACCCAGCGCATGCTCGCCGCCATCGCCCTCGCGGGGGCCGCCGCGGGCCTCGCCGCACCCGCCGCCTCGGCCGCCCCGATCGCCCCCCTCACCCTCCCGGACCTGCCGTCGGCCGCGCCGGGGATGCCGGCGGGGGCCCAGCCCGCTTCCGTCGAGGAGGTCGGATCGAAGCTCGTCGAGGGCGCCAACCAGCTCAACGCCCTCATGGAGCTGCCGAACCAGCTGTACCCCGTGGTCGCCCCCGTGGAGCCCGTGCTGGGCCTGGCCGGCGGCCTCGAATAGCCCGTAGGGCCACGCACTGCCCCCGTACGACCCCCGTACGCACCGGAACGGCGCGGACCACGCGAAGAGGGCCCCGACCGGGGTCGGGGCCTTCGCGTGTGGGACGGGGGAAGTGGCCTCGGGGGGACAAAGCCACTTCCCCCGACGAGGACGGACCTGCCGGTCCGCGCCGCGGTCAGGGGGAAGCTCGCGGCTCGGACCCCGCAGTGAGGCCCTGTCCCTCGCCCACCGATTTCCTGCCAGAACCGGTGGGCTCACATCAATCCTGCGCCCGCCGCAACCCCGGACCCACCGGCAAAGGACCCGGAGCACCGGGTCATTGGTCCTTAAAGGACACGTCAGTGTCCAATCTTGACCGGTTAGACTCACCCGACTTGCAAGGACCGGTTGGGGAGGCCGCCCGCTCGTGGACACCAGGAAACTCATCACGGGTGCCCTCACCGTGTTCGTCCTCTTCGTGATCATCACCCAGCCGAAGAGGGCGGCCGAGATGGTGGGAATAGGCTTCCAGGGGATATCGGATGCCGCGTCCGGCATCGGCGAGTTCATGACCGAACTGGTGCGCTGACCCCGTACGCTGAAGCGGTTCCCGGAATTCCGGCCCCCCACTCCGACGGGTGGGGGGCTTTTTGCATACCCATCGCTGGGCGTATTGCCCTGATATGCCCAACTTGCCCTCAACACGGCGTTATACGGTGCTTGCACACAGTGCACATCTCTTGTGATGCTATGACCGCTTTTGACGGATGAGTTGACTGAAGGGGTGGCGTGACCGTGCCGGCCAGTACTGCGCCTCAGGTGCCACCCCGACAGGACCCCCAGCTGCCGACCCAGCAAGAGCCCCGCCAGGAACCCCGTCAGGAGCCCCGCCCGGAGTCCCGTCAGGAGTCCTGTCAGGACCCGCTCCGGGAGCCTCCTCCGGATTCCCGCCCGGAGCCCCCTCAGGAGTCCCGCCCGGAGCCGCCCGAGGAGCCTCCGGCGGCGCCGAGACCCCCGAGCCGGGGCGCGGACACCCGGGCCCTCACCCAGGTCCTCTTCGGCCAGCTGAAAGGCCTGGAGCCGGGCACCGCCGAACACACGCGGGTGCGCGGGGCCCTCATCGAGGCCAACCTCCCGCTCGTCCGGTACGCGGCCGCCCGCTTCCGCAGCCGCAACGAGCCGATGGAGGACGTGGTCCAGGTCGGCACCATCGGCCTGATCAACGCCATCGACCGGTTCGACCCGGACCGCGGCGTGCAGTTCCCGACCTTCGCGATGCCGACCGTGGTGGGCGAGATCAAACGGTACTTCCGCGACAACGTCCGCACCGTCCACGTACCGCGCCGCCTCCACGAACTGTGGGTCCAGGTCAACGCCGCCACCGAGGACCTCACCACGCTCCACGGGCGCACCCCGACCACCCCGGAGATCGCCGAGCGGCTGCGCATCACCGAGGACGAGGTGCTGTCCTGCATCGAGGCCGGGCGCAGCTACCACGCGACCTCGCTGGAGGCGGCCCAGGAGGGCGACGGCATGCCCGGGCTGCTGGACCGCCTCGGCTACGAGGACCCGGAGCTGGCCGGGGTCGAGCACCGCGACCTCGTCCGCCACCTCCTCGTACAACTGCCCGAGCGCGAACAGCGGATCCTGCTCCTGCGGTACTACAACAACCTGACGCAGTCGCAGATCAGTGCCGAGCTCGGGGTCTCCCAGATGCACGTCTCACGGCTGCTCGCCCGGAGCTTCGCCCGACTGAGATCCGCAAACAGGATCGAGGCGTAACCGTAACGAGTGGAGATCATCCGCACGTTTCCCGACAGATCGGGCTGATCACCCTCCGGCCGCTCCTGTCGCTGGAGATATATGTCGACTTGGCGCTACAGCGTGTTGCCGACATGTGACATTCTGCTTGAACCGCGTTTGCCGCAGCCCCGCCTCCGGTATTCAGGTGGAGGCTGCGTTCCTCCGACGGGCGCGCCGCACGCGACCGTCCGCGACCTCAAGGGGGTGGCATGTCCGTAGACCAGGGCAGCTCCAAGGTGCTCACGCTCGTCAAGAGCGTGACGCCGCCGGCAGTGTCCGACCGCTCGGAAGCCATCGACACCCGCACCCTCTCCCGCTCCCTCTTCCAGCGACTCGCCGCCCTGGACGCGGACAGCCCCGAACGGGCGTACGTACGCGACACCCTGATCGAGCTGAACCTGCCCCTCGTGCGGTACGCCGCGGCTCGCTTCCGCAGCCGCAACGAGCCGATGGAGGACATCGTCCAGGTCGGCACCATCGGCCTGATCAAGGCGATCGACCGCTTCGACTGCGAACGCGGCGTGGAGTTCCCGACGTTCGCGATGCCGACCGTCGTGGGCGAGATCAAACGATTCTTTAGGGACACCTCCTGGTCCGTCCGCGTCCCGCGCCGGCTCCAGGAGCTGCGCCTGGCGCTGACCAAGGCCAGCGACGAGCTCGCCCAGAAGCTGGACCGCTCGCCGACCGTGCCGGAGCTCGCCGCGGTGCTCGGGGTCTCGGAGGAGGACGTGGTCGACGGTCTCGCCGTCGGCAACGCCTACACCGCCTCCTCGCTCGACTCGCCCTCTCCCGAGGACGAGGGCGGCGAGGGCTCGCTCGCGGACCGCCTCGGCTACGAGGACACCGCGCTCGAAGGCGTCGAGTACCGCGAGTCCCTGAAGCCGCTGCTCGCCAAACTCCCGCCCCGGGAACGGCAGATCATCATGCTGCGCTTCTTCGCGAACATGACGCAGTCGCAGATCGGCGAGGAGGTCGGCATCTCCCAGATGCACGTCTCCCGGCTGCTGACCCGCACCCTCGCGCAGCTGCGCGCAGGTCTCATCGGAGAGTGACCGGGCGCCGCCCGCTTCCCAATTGACGATCCGTCAGGAAAACTGGCGCGATGCGAAAGGGATCGCGGGCGGCCACCACCCTCCTCGCCCTGTGCTGCACGGCGGCCGTCGGCCTCACCGGCTGCGGCGGCCCGGCGCGGGACGGCTACCTCGCCGTGGGCGCTGCGGCCCCGGGCCCCGAACGGGCCGCGGGGGAGAACGTGGCGCCCCAGGGCCGGGTGGAGTTCCAGCAGCTCGGCGGCCCGTCCGCGGCGGGCGGCTCCTCCGCGTCGTCCGGTACGCCGACCGGTACGTCGCCCGACGCGCCGGGATCCCGGCCCCCGGACGACTCCGCTCCGGGCGGCTCCGCGGCCACCGCCCCCGGCGGCTCCGCAGGCACCCCCGGCACCCCGGCCGGCTCCGGGCGCACCACACCGCCGGCGGGCACGCCGAACGCGCCGAACACCCCCGGCACGCCGTCGGGCTCACCCACGGGCCCGGGCACCCCGTCCACCAGGCCCGGCACCACGCCCCCGGCCCCGCCCGCGACCCCGGCGAAGCTGACGCTGTCCGCGCCGACGAGGGCGGCCGCGGCCGACCGCTGGTGCGAGCGGGTCACGGTGACCTTCACCAACACGGGCACGACGGCGGCCCGTGCGGGCACCGTCAGCTTCGCGACGCACATCATCGGCGCCCTCGGCATCGACTGGGCGACGATCACCACGACCCAGCCGCTGCCGGCGCCCCTCGCGGGCGGAGCCTCGAAGACGCAGACCTACACCGTGTGCGTGGAGGCCTGGCGGGTGCCGCTGGGCATGCACGTGGACACCCGGAGCGTCACCGCCACCTGGAGCTGAGGCCGGCGCGTCCGGCCCCCGCCGGGTCCGTCAGTGCAGGACCACCCAGGCGGCCGCGCCGATCATGAGGACGAGCCCGATGATCAGCGCCACCTTGGCGGTCGAGCCCGAGGAACCGGACCGCTCCTGCTCCGCGGCGCGGCGCTGCTGGCGGGAGCCCGGTCCCGCCTGGCGGGCCGGTGCGGCCTCCTCGACGAAGGCCCGGAACATCTGCGTGCTGCCCGCGGGGTCGTAGTTGCCCTCGGGGACCTGTGAGTTGTGGTTCTCAGCCATGGAGCAGGACCCTAGCCGGTTTTCCGATTCTTTTACCGCCCCACCCCCCAGATTCGTTTGCCTGTAGCAACCATTCGCTTCTATGGTTGCCTGAAGCAACAAGATGGAGGAACCCGGTGACGATGACCGCTGCGCCGACTCCGACCGCTCCGGCCACTGCGGCCGCCCCACCCACTGCGCCCACTGCGCACGAGGAGCTGGCCCGCCAGCTCACCGGAATCGGCGCGGTCAAGCGCGAGCTCGCCCGCAGCCTGCCCCCGGACTGCCCACCCGGCGCAGCCGCCGTCCTCACGGTGCTCGACCGGCACGGGGAGATGCGGCTGAGCCGGCTGGCCGAGTTCATGGCCGTGGACATCTCGGTGACCAGCCGGCACGTCACCCACGTCGCCGACCGCGGCTGGATCGAGCGCGAGACCGACCCGGGCGACGGACGCTGCCGGATCCTGCGCCTCACGCCGGCCGGCCGGGCGCTGCTCGCCCAGCTCGGCGCCCGCTACACCGCCGCGCTCGAGAGAGCCCTCCACGGCTGGTCCGCCCAGGACATCGACGTGCTCAACACCCTGCTGGCCCGACTCCGATCGAGCTTCTAGACAAAGGAAAGACATGGCCCCGTCGGAGACGACAACCGACAACACACCCACCTCTGCGGCCGCGGGAGCATCCGCTTCCGCGGCCGTGACCATGACCCACCCGCAGATCATGAAGGCGCTGTCCGGGCTGATGCTCGGCATGTTCGTGGCGATCCTGTCCTCCACGATCGTCTCCAACGCCCTGCCCCAGATCATCAGCGACCTCGGCGGCACCCAGTCCTCGTACACCTGGGTGGTCACCGCCGCCCTGCTGTCGATGACGGCGGCCACCCCGCTGTGGGGCAAGCTGTCCGACCTCTTCAGCAAGAAGCTGCTGGTCCAGATCTCCCTCGTGATCTACGTCCTCGGCTCCGTGGTCGCGGGCATGTCCCAGAACACCGGCACGCTGATCGCCTGCCGCGTGGTCCAGGGCATAGGCGTCGGCGGCCTGTCGGCCCTCGCCCAGATCGTCATGGCCGCGATGATCTCCCCGCGCGAGCGCGGCCGGTACAGCGGCTACCTCGGCGCGGTCTTCGCCGTCGCCACCGTCGGCGGCCCGCTGCTGGGCGGTGTCATCACCGACACCGAGTGGCTGGGCTGGCGCTGGTGCTTCTACGTCGGCGTGCCGTTCGCGATCATCGCCCTGATCGTGCTCCAGCGGACCCTGCACCTCCCGGTCGTCCGCCGCGACGTCAAGGTCGACTGGCTGGGCGCCTTCCTGATCAGCGGCGCCGTCTCGCTGCTGCTGATCTGGGTCACGCAGGCCGGCGACTCCTACGAGTGGATCTCCTGGCAGACCTGGGCCATGACGGGCGGCGCGGTCCTGCTCGGCCTGCTCTTCGTCCTCGTCGAGTCCCGCGCGAGCGACCCGATCATCCCGCTGCGGCTCTTCCGCAACAAGACGATCAGCCTGGCCTCGGCGGCCTCGCTGTTCGTGGGCATCGCGATGTTCGCGGGGACCGTGTTTTTCAGCCAGTTCTTCCAGTTGGCCCGCGGCGAGTCCCCCACGATGTCCGGAATCCTCACGATTCCGATGATCGCCGGGCTCTTCGTCTCCTCCACCGTTTCCGGTCAGGTGATCACCAAGACCGGTAAGTGGAAGGCCTGGCTCGTCTCCGGCGGCGTGCTGCTGACCGTCGGCCTCGGCCTGCTGGGCACCCTGCGCTACGACACCCCGTACTGGCACATCGCGCTCTACATGGCGCTGACCGGCCTCGGTCTCGGCATGATGATGCAGAACCTGGTCCTCGCCACCCAGAACCAGGTGGCCCCCGAGGACCTGGGCGCGGCCAGCTCGGTCGTCACCTTCTTCCGCTCCCTCGGCGGCGCCATGGGCGTCTCCGCACTCGGCGCGGTCATGGCCAACCGGGTCACCCACTACGTCCAGGACGGGCTGGCCGCACTCGGGCCGAAGGCCGCGGCCCTGGGCAGCGGCACCGCCGGGGGCGGGATCCCCGACCTCGACAAGCTGCCCGCGCCGGTCCGCGAGGTCATCGAGTCCGCGTACGGGCACGGCGTCGGCGACGTCTTCCTCTACGCCGCCCCGTTCGCGCTCCTCGGCCTGGTGCTGGTGGTGTTCATCAGGGAGGTGGCCCTGAAGTCGAAGCCGGCGGCCCACGCCGCCCCGGCGGCCTCACCCGAGCCGGTGGCCTCCGCCGAGGCCGTGGTCAAGGCCTGAGCGAATCCGGGCCTCGGCGGCGCCGGGGGCCGGCGACGGGGCTTCGGGCCTGGGACTCGGGCCTCGGGCTCGGGCATGGGACTCGGGCTCGGGCTCAGGCCTTGGCCGTGGCTTTGGCCGTCGCTTTGGCTTTGGCGTCGATGCCCGCGATGAGGACGTCGAGCGCGAGGCAGAAGTCGCCCTCGGGCGCCCGCCGGACCGCGCCCCCGCAGCCCTGCAGGAACTGCGACACGGCCAGGTGGGCGCCGGTCCGGGCGGCGTCCGCCAGGCCGGTGGCGTCCAGCAGCCGCTGGAGGGCGGCGTCGAAGGCCCGCGCGTGCGGGCCGATGTTCGGATAGGCAGCGGTGAGCGGAGCCACCCACGGATGGTCCGCCAGCACCCTCCGGTAGCCGCGGGCCAGCGCCTGCAGCCGGCCCGGCCAGGCCGCCTCGCCGCCGCCCGGCGGCCCGGCCGGCAGCCCGAGCTCGCCCAGGGCGCTGTCCAGGGCGAGCTCGAGCAGATCGTGCTTGGTATCCACGTACCAGTACAGGGACATCGCGGTGACCCCGAGACCGGCGGCGAGCCGCCGCATCGAGAACCGGGCCAGCCCTTCGGCGTCGAGCAGCCGCACGGTCGCGGCGGTGATCCGCTCCCGGTCGAGCCCGGAGGGTGCCTCGGTGCGGCGTCTGGCGGGGGCGGCGGGCCTGGCGGTCAGCCACACACTGGTCCGGGTCTCGCCCGGATCGGCCGTGGTCACCATGCACGCACCCTCCTCACGACAGGTGGATCGGCCCGGAATGCCCGGTCCGCCCTCTTGATGCTAGGGGGTGTCCTGTCGATCGGGCCGGATGAGACCCGATCGGACCGGATCCGACCGGATCATGACGTCGGAGCGGTCAGGTCGTAGAAAGTGGCTCCGCCGACCGTGGACGCCTTGAAGCCGGCCTTGACCCAGCTCTCGATCTCGCTGCTGGTGCCGCCGCCCGGACCGCCGCCGCCCCGCACGCCGCCCTCGGTGGTGCCGGGTCCACCGGTGGCACCTGTGGTGCCCGTGGCGTCTCCCTGGCCGATGAACCAGTGGATCTTCCCTTCCCGCACGTACGTCTTGAACTGCTCCAGGGTCGGTGAGGGGTCGCTGCCGTTGAAGCCTCCGATCGCCATCACGGGGGCGCCCGAGGCCAGCTGATAACTTGCCGCGTTCTGCGAGCCGATGGCGGCCGCCGCCCAGGTGTACGCGTCGGCGTCGGTGGTGAGGGCCGCCTTGGCCTCGGCGCCGACCCGGGCCCCGTTCAGCAGGCCGCCCGCTCCGCCCGGCCCGCCGCCCGCGCGCATGCCGCCGCGTCCGCCCGCAGCGCCCTGGCCCGGCGGCATGCCTCCTTGCGGCAGCGCGCCACCCGGCTGACCGCCGCCCGGCTGCCCGCCGCCCTGCTGACCGCCGTTCGGCTGGGCACCTCCCGGCTGCCCGCCCTGGGTGCCCTGGCCGCCCGGCCCGCCCTGCGGCATCTCGCCGGCGCCGCCCCGGAAGCCGCCCATCATGCCGCCGGGTCCACCCCGGCCGCCCGCCACCGCCGGTCCGGCGGTCACGATGGAGCCGGTGTGCCCGGTGCTCACGGTGGTCAGGCAGTACGCGAACGGCCCGGCCAGGGCCGCGGCCACTCCCAGCGCCGCCACCGCCGGCAGCATCCGGCGGCCCGCCCGTGCGGCGAACGGCAGCGCGGCCGCGGCGAGCAGCCCGCCCAGCAGCACGGCCCAGCGCAGCCAGGGCAGATAGCCGGTGGCGCGGCCCAGCAGCACGTACGACCAGACGGCCGTCAGGGCCAGCGTGCCGGAGAGGGCGATCGAGGCGGCCGCGGTGCCCCGCTCCTCCCACAGCACGGCGACGCCCATGCCGATCAGCGCGGCCACGAACGGAGCCAGGGCCACGGTGTAGTACTCGTGGAAGATGCCCTGCATGTAGCTGAAGACGATCGCGGTGATCAGCAGCGCGCCGCCCCAGGCCAGGAAGGCCGCCCGGGCCATGCCGTCCAGCGAGTCGGTGGCCCGGCGGGCCCGCCAGGTCACCACCAGCCCGGCCACCAGCAGCACCAGGGCCGCGGGCAGCAGCCAGGAGATCTGCCCGCCGATGTTCCCCGAGAACAGCCGGTCGAAGCCGGTCTCCCCCCAGCCGCCTCCCCCGGCCCTGCCGCCCGGGCCGCCCTCGGGCAGGCCGTAGGCCGCGGCCCCGCCGGTCCGGGCGCCGCCGCCGACGCTGCCGGTCTCGTTGCCGTTGATCCGGCCGAGGCCGTTGTAGCCGAGGGTCAGTTCCAGGAAGGAGTTGTTCTGCGAACCGCCGATGTACGGGCGGGAGGACGCGGGCCACAGCTCCACGATCGCCACCCACCAGCCGCCGGCCGCCACCATCGCGAGCCCGGCCAGCAGCAGCTGGCCCAGGCGCCTGCGCAGCCGGGTCGGCGCGCAGACCGCGTACAGCAGCGCGAGCGGCGGCAGGATGACGAAGGCCTGCAAGGTCTTGGTGAGGAAGGCGAAGCCGACGGCGACGCCGGCCCAGACCAGCCACGTGGTGCGGGCCCCGTCGAGGGCGCGCAGCACGCAGTACACGGTGACGGTCAGCAGCAGCGTCAGCAGCGCGTCGGGATTGTTGAAGCGGAACATCAGCGCGGCGACGGGCGTGAGCGCGAAGGCCGCACCACTCAGCAGGGCCGCCCCGGGCCCGAACTGGCGGCGTACGGCGGCGTAGAGCACGGCCGTCGTGCCGACGCCCATCAGGGCCTGCGGGACGAGGATCTGCCAGGAGCCGAGCCCGAACAGACGGACCGACAGCATCATCGGCCACAGTGCGGCCGGGGGCTTGTCGACGGTGATGGAGTTGCCCGCGTCGGAGGAGCCGAAGAAGAAGGCCTTCCAGCTCTCGCTGCCCGCCTGCACGGCGGCGGAGTAGAAGGAGTTGGCGTAACCGGAGGATCCCAGGTCCCACAGCAGCAGGGCGGCGGTGGCGATCAGCAGCCCGGCGAAGGCGGGCCGTTCCCAGCGGGGCCGGTCGGCGGCTCGGCGGCCGGTACGGGCCCGGGCTTCGGGGGCCGGGAAGAGCGGAGTTGCCGCGGTGGTCATCGGATGTCGTCCTTAGCGGGAGTGTCGCGCCGGTCGGGGAAGACCCAGGCGCGGAAGAGCAGGAACCGCAGCACGGTGGCGGCGAGGTTGGCGGTGATCAGGACGGCCAGTTCGGTGCCGTGCGCGGGATCGGCGGTGGCCGCTCCGAGCGCGGCGAGCGAACCGCTCGTCAGGGCCAGCCCGATGCCGAAGACCACCAGCCCCTGGGCCTGGTGGCGCACGGCCCGGTCCCGGCCGCGGACGCCGAAGGTGAGCCGGCGGTTGGCCGCGGTGTTCGCGACGGCGGAGAGCAGCAGGGCGGCGCCGTTGGCCGTCTGCGGGCCGGTCCCGCCCCGGAAGGCGGAGTACAGCAGCAGGTAGAGCAGGGTGGACAGGGCTCCGACGGCGCAGAAGCCGAGGAGCTGGCGGGCCAGCCCGCCCTCCACTCCGGGCAGCGCGGTGCGGTCGCGCGGATCGTCGCCGAAGGGGCGGGAGAGCCGGTCCAGCGGGAGCGCTCCGACGGCCAGCGCCCGGCCCACGCGCCACACCCCCTTCAGGTCCTCGGCGGCGGTCCTGACGATGTGGACGGTGGAGTCGGGGTCGTCGACCCAGTCCACCGGCACCTCGTGGATCCGCAGCCCGGCCCGCTCGGCGAGCACGAGCAGTTCGGTGTCGAAGAACCAGCCCGTGTCCTCCACCAGCGGCAGCAGCCGCTCGGCGACCTCGCGCCGGATGGCCTTGAAACCGCACTGGGCATCGCTGAACCGGGCGGCCAGCGAGGACCGCAGCAGGAGGTTGTAGGCCCGGGAGACGAACTCCCGCTTGGCTCCCCGCACCACCCGTGAGGAACGTGCCAGCCGGGTGCCGATCGCCAGGTCGGAGTGACCGGAGATCAGCGGTGCGACCAGCGGCAGCAGGGCGTTGAGGTCGGTGGAGAGGTCCACGTCCATGTAGGCGAGGACGGGGGCTTCGGAGTCGGACCAGACGGTGCGCAGCGCCCTGCCCCGGCCCTTCTCCTCCAGCCGGGTGCTGCGTACGCCGTCCAGTGCGGCGGCGAGCCCGGCCGCGACCTCGGGGGTGCGGTCGGTGCTCGCGTTGTCGGCGACCGTGATCCGGAAGGGATAGGGGAAGGTCCGGGTGAGGTGCTCGTGCAGCCGGCGTACGCACGGGCCGAGGTCCTTCTCCTCGTTGAAGACCGGGATCACCACGTCGAGGACGGGCTCACCCGGCACGGGCGCGAGGGGCGCCCGTGCCGGAAGGGCCCCGGGAGAGGTGTCGGTTGGCATGCTCCGACCCTCGTGGAGCGGCCTGTCACCGCTGTGTGGTGAGCCTGTGCCCTGTCTGTGATTCCGGCTCCGCGGCCGTCGGCCGGGCGAGCAGCAGCACGACCTCGAACCGGGTCAGCCCGGGCTCGCTCCGTACGCCGACCCGACCGCCGTGCGCGGTGACCACGGCCTGGACGATGGCGAGCCCGAGCCCGGTGGAGCCGGCCGTGCGGGAACGGGAGGCGTCACCGCGGGCGAAGCGCTCGAAGACGTGGGGGAGCAGTTCGGGCGGAATCCCGGGCCCGTCGTCCTCGACCACCAGCCGGACGGCCGATGTTTCACGTGAAACACGGGCGGTGACGGTGGTGCCGGGTGGGGTGTGCGTACGGGCGTTGGCGAGCAGGTTCACCAGGACCTGCTGGATCCGGGCCGGATCGGCGCGGACGGGCGCGGGCTCTTCGGGCAGGCTCAGGCGCCAGTGGTGACCGGGACCCGCGGCCCTGGCGTCGCTGACGGCGTCGACGACGAGCGGTGCCAGATCGGTGTCGGCGTCGGAGTCGGAGAGCGGGCGGCCCGCGTCGAGCCGGGCGAGCAGCAGCAGGTCCTCGACGAGGCCGGTCATCCGGGTGGCCTCGGACTCGATCCGGCCCAGGGCGTGCCGGGTGTCGGGGCCGGGTTCCTCCCGTCCCCGGCGGGTCAGCTCGGCGTAACCGCGGATGGAGGCCAGCGGGGTGCGCAGTTCGTGGCTGGCGTCGGCGACGAACTGCCGGACGCGCATCTCGCTCTGCTGGCGGGCGGTGAGGGCGGAGGAGACGTGGCCCAGCATCCGGTTGATGGCCGCGCCGACCTGGCCCACTTCGGTACGGGGGTCGGCCTCGGCGTCGGGGACCCGCTCGTGGAGCGCGGGCTCGCCCTTGTGCAGGGGGAGTTCGGAGACCCGGGTGGCGGTGGCGGCCACCCGGCGCAGCGGGCGCAGGGCGACTCCGACCAGGGCCTGCCCGGCGAGGGAGGCTGCGATCAGGCCGGCGAGGGTGACACAGACCTCCACTCCGACCAGGGTGCGCACGATGGAGTCGACCTCGCTCAGGGGGAAGGCGAGGGCCAGGCTCCCGTCGGGCTCGGCCAGCACCCGGTAGGCACCGAGGCCCGGGAGGTCGGCGTCCACCGGCCGCGGCTCGGCCCGCGCGCCCCGTGCGCCTTGTGTTCCCTGTGTGCCCTGCCCGCCCTGTCCGGTCGACGCGGCTTGTGCTGCCTGCGCGGCCTGTGCCGCCTTCCGGGCGGCCGCGGCGAGGATCCTGCTCTGGGGCTCGGTGAGGGGCGGTGCATCCTCGGGAGCCCCCTCGACGCGGACGTTGCGGGCGCTCCCGCGCACCGTGCCGTCGGGATCCAGGCGTACCCCGGTGGCGTCCAGCGGACTGCCGGGGGCCGTGACGAAGCCGGTGCTGTTCTGCCGGGCCGGCTTCCCGGCGGGGATCCGCACGGCCATCCCGACGGAGGTGGTCAGCTGCTCGTCGACCTGACCGACCAGGTACGAGCGCAGGGCGAGGGTGGTGACGGTTCCGATGGCCGCGCCCACCACGGCGATCAGAGCCACCGCCGAGACGACGAGCCGGGTCCGCAGCGACCAGGGCCGGCGGCCACGCGGCCGCGGCCCCCTGCGGGCGGGAAAGCGGAAGCGCACTACTCGGCCGGCTTGATCAGATATCCGGCGCCGCGCCGGGTGTGGATCATCGGAGCCAGGCCGGGGCCGCTCTCCAGCTTCCTGCGCAGGTAGGAGATGTAGAGCTCGACCACATTGGCCTGGCCGCCGAAGTCGTACGACCACACCCGGTCCAGGATCTGCGCCTTGCTCAGCACGCGTCGCGGGTTGCGCATGAGGTAGCGAAGCAGCTCGAACTCGGTGGCGGTCAGGTGGATCTCCCGGTCGCCCCGCACCACCTCGTGACTGTCCTCGTCGAGCCGCAGATCGCCGACGGCCAGCACCGAACCGCCGCGTGCGGCCTGCGCCGCGCCCGAGCGCCGGACCAGGCCGCGCAACCGGGCCACGACCTCCTCCAGGCTGAAGGGCTTGGTGACGTAGTCGTCGCCGCCCGCGGTGAGGCCGGCGATCCGGTCCTCCACGGAGTCCCGGGCGGTCAGGAACAGCACGGGGACCTGGGGGATCTCCCGGCGCAGTCGCCCGAGGACGGCGAGGCCGTCCATGTCGGGAAGCATGATGTCGAGGATCACCACGTCCGGCCGGAACGCCCGTGCCGCCCGCACCGCACCGGCCCCGTCTCCGGCGCTGCGGACCTCGCAGCCCTCGTACCGCAGGGCCATGGACAGCAGCTCGGAGAGTGCGGCCTCGTCGTCGACGACGAGCACCCGGCAGGGCCCGCCGTCGGGCCGCACGAGGGCCGTGTGGTTGCTGGTGGACGTGGACGCATGGGAGGTGGTCGTCGCAGTCATACCGGACACGTTCTCCGGGACCTCTGAGAGCGTTCTTGTGCCTGCCTGTGAATTTCCTGAGAAACGGGAGACGGCGCTCAGCCGTCGAGCCGGAAGAGCCGGGCGCCGTTGTCGTGGCAGACCGCACGGAGCCAGTCGTCGCCGAGGCCGAGCCGTTCGAGGGCGGCGAGCTGGTGCTCGTAGGGGTAGGGGATGTTCGGGAAGTCGGTGCCGAGCAGGATCCGGTCGCCGAGGTCCGCGAGCCGGCCGAGCTCACCGGGCGGGAAGCCGCTGAGCCGCTCGGAGAAGTCGGTGAAGACCATGGTGGTGTCCAGGCGCACCGCGGCGTACCGGTCGGCGAGGTCGAGGAAGTCGGCGTACTCGGGCATGCCCATGTGCGCGATGACCAGCGGCAGCCGCGGGTGGCGGGCCAGCAGCCGGCCGACCGGGCCGGGTCCGGTGTACTTGGCCGGGACGGGACCCGACCCGCAGTGGATCACGATCGGGATGCCGGCCTCGGCGAGCAGCCCCCACACCGGATCCAGCCGGTCGTCATTGGGGTCGTAACCGCCGACCTGGAGGTGCGCCTTGAAGATCCGGGCCCCGGAGTCGACGGCCCGGCGGACGTACGTGGCGACGCCCTCCTCCGGGAAGAAGGTCGCGGTGTGCAGGCAGTCGGGGGTGCGGGCGGCGAAATCGGCGGACCAGGAGTTGAGCCAGGCGGCCATCTCCGGTTTGTGCGGGTAGAGCATGGCGGTGAAGGCCCGGACCCCGAACTCCCGCAGCAGCGCGACCCGCCGCTCCTCCTCGTGCCGGTAGGTGATCGGCCACTCGACGCCGGTCAGCCGGCCGACCGCGTCGAAGTACTCCCAGACCTTGTCCAGGACCCGCTCGGGCATGAAGTGCGTGTGGACGTCGACCAGTCCCGGCAACCCGAGCCGCTCCCGGAAGGCGCGGACCGCCTCAGCCGTTGCGGACAAAGCCGTGGCTCCGCTCGACGGTGGCGACGTGCAGGGTGTAGCTCTCGTACCAGTCGTTGCGGCCCTGCTTCATGGCCGCCTGGTGCTCCAGGTCCTCCCGCCACGCGGTGAGGGACTCGTGGTCGCGGAAGTAGGCGACGGTGATGCCGAGACCGTCGGGGGTGCGGGCGGACTCGTATCCGAGGTACCCGGGATTCCCCTGGACGATCTCCTTCATCCGGGCGAGGGTGTCGGGATATCCGCTGTCGTCGGCGGTCCGGACATTGCTGAAAACGGCCATGACATAAGGCGGTTCGAAGGCCGGTATCGGCTGGATGCTCATGCTCTCCACCCTCCGCGGACCGCCCCGGCGTGTCCACCGGAAACGGCTCGGGAAGGCCAAAGGGATCCAAGTTTTGACCTTGCCCGGCCGGAGCGGAACGGGGCCGACGGGGGAGCACCCGGAGACCGCCCGGGAGCCGCCCGGGAGCCGACCGGGAGCCGACCGGGACCGGGGGGCACTCCTCAGAACAGCCCGTCCTGCTCGGCCGGCGCGGGTGCGGCCGACGGGACCTCCGCCACCGGGACCGACGTCACCGCCTCGTCCCCCGGGGCGGTGAGCTCCCAGCCGGCCAGCAGCCGGGTGTCCACGACGAGCCCGTCCGCGAAGTGCAGATCGGGACCGGCCGCGCCCACCAGCCTCCCCACGACGGCCCGACCGGGGACCATCCCGGTGAGCACCCGCGCGGGCGCCGGCAACCCGTCCAGCCCGAACGCCTCCGCATGATCGGTGACTTCGCACCCCACGCGCTCCAGCGACTCCGGCCACCCGGACAGCGCCGCGGCCCGGGCATGCAGCTCGGACACCTCCCGGGCCCGGTCCGGTCCCGGCGGCAGCTGGGCCCGTACGGCGCGCTTGCGGGCGTACGCGATCCGGTCGGGCACCCCGAGCGCGGCCCGCAGCAGCTCCTCGGTGCGCCGGGTGGCCATCAGCGGACCGCGGCCCAGCCAGGCCCAGGCCACCGCGCCCTGCTCCAGCAGCCGGGCGGAGCCGCGCTCCTCGGCGGTGATCCCGACCTTGACCATGCCGGGCCCGAACCAGGCCAGGTAGACCCGATAGGTACGCGGATCGGCGGCGTTGGTGTCGGCTGCCACGGAGAACGACCGGTCGAGGCGCGCGCATTCGGGGCACTGCGCGTTCCCGGCGCGGCCGGGCACGAGGGCGGCGGTCGGACAGGGTGTCCGCCTCCCGGCCCGCCACACGCCGAGGCAGTGCCGCTCGCCGCTCGCGGCGAAGGCCAGCCGCTGCCCGTACTCCAGAACGCTCGCCCGTTCGCCGCGCCCCTGCCCGTACCACCCGATGGCCGGGCTGCCGTCCTTCCACCGGATCCCGGTGCACCACCAGGTCACAGCGGGAGCGGCCGTTCGAAGAAGGTGTCCAGCACGACCGTGGCATGCGTCCCGCTGACGCCCTCGATGGCGTAGAGGCGGCGCAGGACGTCCTGCAGCTGCTCGGTCGAGGGCGTGCGCACCTTGACCAGCACGGAGGCGCTGCCCGCGATGATGTGCGCCTCCTGGATCTCGGGGATCGCGGCGAAGTCGGCGCCGGACTCGCCCATCCAGGCGTTGGAGTCGACCATCACGTAGGCGAGGACCCCACTGCCGACGGCGGCCGGGTCGACGTCGATGGTGGTCCGCCGGATCACCCCGCGCTCGCGCAGTTTGCGTACGCGCTCGTGGGTGGCCCCGGCCGAGAGTCCGACGGCCGTGCCGAGAGCGGCGTACGACTGGCCGGCGTCCTGCTGCAGGCGCAGGACGAGCGCACGGTCGATGTCGTCCACGCAATCTTCCTCTCTTGGGCCTGTCGACCCTTGCGAAGACGGTACCTGATCCTGCAATCTCACCATCAGACCGAACAAAATTCGGCGAGACTCTCTCAGGGGGAATCATGTCTGCCATAGCCGACCTCACCTTGTACGAGATCCTGGACGAGCGCTTCCGGACCGGCCGCTGCGCCAACGGCGACGCCCGGCTGGAACGCCTCTACGACGACTGCCGCTGGGCGGAGGGCCCGCTGTACCTCCCTGCCTGGCGGCAGCTGGTGTGGAGCGACATCCCCAACGACCGGATGCTCCGCTGGGACGAGGCGAGCGCCGGGTTCGGTCTTCCGCTCCAGGGCCGGGCACTCCAACGGCAACACCCTCGACCGGGAAGGCCGCCTGATCACCTGTGAGCAGGGCAACCGGCGCGTCACCCGCACCGAGCCGGACGGCAGCCTCACCGTCATCGCCGACCGCTTCGACGGCAGGCGGCTCAACAGCCCGAACGACGCGGTGGTCCGCTCCGACGGCACCATCTGGTTCTCCGACCCGGACTTCGGCATCACCAGCGACTACGAGGGCCACCGCGCCCCCGGCGAGATCGGCGCCTGCAACCTCTACCGGGCCGACCCCGCGACCGGCGAGGTCCGCATGGCCGCCGACGGCTTCCTCGGCCCCAACGGCCTCGTCTTCTCCCCCGACGAGAGCGAGCTGTACGCCGCGGACACCCGCGCCGGCCACGTCCGCGCCTTCAAGGTCACCGACGACGGCACCCTCACCGACGACCGGGTCTTCACCGCCTGCCCCGGGGTCGACAACATCCGTTTCGACGACGAGGGCCGGCTGTGGGCGGCCGCGATGGAGAACGGCGTCCAGTGCTACGCCCCGGACGGCACCCTGATCGGCCGCGTCCGCGTCCCCGAGCCGGTCTCGAACATCACCTTCGGCGGCGCCAAGAACAACCGCCTCTTCATCACCGCCACCACCTCCCTCTACTCCCTGGTGATGTCGGTGACCGGCCTCCCCCGCGTCCTCTGAGGGCTACCGGGCGACGAACTGCGTCAGGATCGCCTGCACCTCGTAGATGTCGACGCCCTTGGTGAAGGTCTTCTCGATCGGCGCCGGGCTCCCGGATATCCAGATCTTGAGCTCGGCGTCGAGATCGAAGTGGCCGGCGGTCTCCACGGAGAAGTGCGTGATGCTCCGGTACGGGACGGAGTGGTACTCCACCTTCTTCCCCGTGAGCCCCTGCTTGTCGACGAGCACCAGCCGCCGGTCGGTGAACAGGATCGTGTCCCTGATCAACAGGAAGGCGGCGTGCACCTGCTCCCCCTGCCCCAGCAGTCGCGCGTAGTCCCGCTGCGCCGACACCGGGTCGACCGTGTGCGCATTCCCGAACAGTCCCATGAGTGCCCCCGTTTTCCGACTTCGGACGATCTTCAAAAACCGTACCGAGGCCGGCGCGTAGTCGGCGTCACCCGCCAGAGCCATCCCACCCCTGACAACCTCCGGGGGACCCCCTCCCCATCAAGGAGGAGACGCCCACGCCGGGACACACGCCGGGACATACGACGAAGGCCCCCAGGATTTCTCCTGGGGGCCTTCGTCCTGCTGTGCACTCGGCAGGATTCGAACCTGCAACCTTCTGATCCGTAGTCAGATGCTCTATCCGTTAAGCTACGAGTGCTTGGGCTTCCCGGGGTTTTGCGCCCCGTTGGCCTTGCGAGAACAACAATACATGGACCTCGCCGGGACGCGAAATCCATTACCCAAACCCCTGCTGACCTGCGAAAACGCCCCGGACGAAGATCGTCCGGATGGGTTCGCACAGAGGTCGGAGCGGACCGGATTGCCCCGGAAAGCATCGAAGCCCCGGTCCGTCAGGACCGGGGCTTCGATGAGGTGCGGAGGCGGAGGGATTTGAACCCTCGATGGGGGGTAAGCCCCAAACCGCATTAGCAGTGCGGCGCCATAGACCGGACTAGGCGACGCCTCCAGCACACCCCCGCGTACGAGGGTGCGTGCAGATGATGACACAGGCGCAGGGCCCCTCACCAATCCGCTCCCACGGTACTAGGAGGGACGGGTGGAGGGCAAAGCCTTAAAGCAGCCGCAGCACGCAACGTCGGCGGGCCCCCGTCGTTGGTCAGGCGTACGACGTACGGACGACCTGGAGTGCCCCATGCTGCGTCTCGCCGCCTTCGCCGTCACCTCCGCCCTGGCCGCCGCGGCCGCGGGGCCCCTCCCCCCGCTGCCCGTGCCCCTGGGCGGGCTGCTGGCGCCGCCCGACCGCCTCACCATCGCCATGGCCGACACCGGGAACCGCCAGTTGGACCGGGAGTACCGGCTCGAATGCGACCCCGTCGGCGGCGACCACCCTCAGGCCGCGGGCGCCTGCGCCCGGCTGGACCGGCTCGCCAAGGAGGGCAAGGACCCCTTCGCTCCCGTCTCCAAGCGGCAGATCTGCAGCATGCAGCACGGCGGCCCCGCGACCGCCCGGATCACCGGAACCTGGAACGGCCACAAGGTCGACGCCACGTTCCGGCGGACGAACGGATGCGAAATCAGCCGCTGGGACGAGTTGGAACCTCTGCTTCCGAGTGGGCGTTCCTGACCTGGGAGGATGCGCGGGATGGGCGGTATCCACCACGCTTCGGCCACCCCGCCGCGGGGCTGTGGCCTTAGACTCCTCCCGTGACTTGCCGGTAGTTGTGGTCAGGGAGGAAGCTCGTCGTGAGCAGCAGGCCATCCCGAGGCGCTGCTCGCCTCGCAGCAATACTCGACGCTCTTCCGGACGCGCTGTTGCTCGTCAACGCCAACGGCACGGTCGTCAACGCCAATTCGATCGCCCTCGAGGTCATGGAGAGCCCCGGCACGGGGCTCGTCGGCCGCGGCGTGCTCGACCTCCTGCCCGAATTCGACTCCAAGCTGATCCCCGGCTCCATGCGCCGGCCCGGCGAGGACGAAGGCGGCCGCACCAAGCCGAAGCGGATGATCGCGCGCCGCACCGACGGCTCCGAGTTCCCCGTCGAGATCACCAGCGCCCATCTCGACGGCCGCGACGCCTACCGCGAGCCGCAACCCTCGTACACCGGTGACGAGCTGCTCATGCTCGTGGTCCGGGACCTCTCGCAGACCGTGGACACCGAGGCCGAGCTGGCCCGCTCCCAGCGGCAGACCGAGATGATCCTGCGCGCCGCCGCCGAGGGCGTCGTGGGCACCGACACCGACGGACGGGTGGTGCTGGTCAATCCGGCCGCCGCCCAGATCCTCGGCTACCGCGCCACCGACCTCGGCAACCGCGAACTGCACGGCCTGGTCCAGCACTCCCGCGCCGACGGCTCGCCGTTCCCCTTCGAGGAGTCCCCGCTCGCCGACACCCTGCGCAGCGGCCGCAAGCACCGCGTACGCGGACAGGTGCTGTGGAACAAGGCCGGACAGCCCGTCGCCGTCGACCTGACGACCTCGCCCGTACGGGACGGGGAGCTGCTCGTCGGCGCCGTCATGACCTTCACCGACCGCCGGCCCTACGACGCCCTGGCCGCGCGGCACGCGCAGCTGCTGGCCGTCCTCGGGGACTCGCTGCGCGGACCGCTGGACGAGCTGCGCGGTGAGCTGGCGACCCTGGCCGCCGACGACGCCGGACAGCTGTGGCCCGAGGCCAACCAGCTGCTGCACCACTTGGCCGCCGGGTACTCGCGGATGACCACGCTGGTGGACAATGTGCTCGGCTTCCAGCGCCTGGACTCCGGGAGCGACCGGCTCGCGAAGAAGAAGGTCCTGATCAACACCGTCGTCTCGGCGGGCGTCGACGGCGCGGTCGAACTGATCGGTCCGGGCCGTGCGCAGTTCGCCGTCCACGCGCCGACGATCGAGGCCGAGGTGGACGCGGCCCGCATCGCGACCGCGCTCGCCCACCTCGTCGCGGACGTCGCCGGGGTGGACGCCACCGGCAAGACCGCCCAGGGCAGCGGGTACGGCGACTCGACGATCGTGGTGGCGGCCGCGCAGCGCGGCGATGTCGTACGGATCGAGGTGCGCGGGCCCTACGAGGGCGGGAACCCGGTCCACGAGCCGATCGTGCGGGGGATCGTGGCCGCGCACGGCGGCGTGCTGCAGACGGTGGAGGTTCCGGGCGCGCCCGGTGGGGCGTACGTGCTGGAGCTTCCGCTCGGCTCGGGTGCCGGGACGGTCACCCTGCCGGAGCCGGCGGAGGAGCCCCCGGCCGGTCCGACCACGGACGGCGCCGGGACGGCCGGCGGCGCCGCCGGCAAGGTCTCCGGCGGCCGGCGGGGCCGGCGCGGAGTGGACGCCTTCCTCGACGACGAGGTCACGGGCCCGGCCGCCGCGCCGGCCGGCCAGGGCGGGGGCGCGCTGGCGCTGCCGTCCGGACGGCGGCGGGCGGGCGAGGCGGGTGGGCCCGACACGGGCCCGGAGCTCGCCCAGTCCCCGGTGAACCCGGCCGGACTCGGTACCGGGCGCCGGCGCGGCCGGGCCGGTGACGGCAGCGGCGAGGCCGACGGCACCGGCGGCCCGGGCGGACCCGGGCGGCCCGTGCCCCCGCAGGGCACCGCCGTGCCCGCGCTCCCGCCCGTGCCCGCAGTGCCCCCGGTTCCGCTGACCGAGCATCCCGCCGGACGGCGGCGGGCGCTGGGTCCGGCCGGTCCGGCGCAGCCCGGCGGCCCGGTTCCGGCGACGGGGCTCGGGCCGACGCCCGCGCCCTCCCGGCCCATCGCTCCCGAGGGCGGTTTCGCGCTGCCCGCCGGACCGACCCCGGCTCCCTCCACTCCGCAGGCCCCCGCGATGGCCGGCCCGGCCCCCGCTCCCGCCGAAGGGGACGCCGACGCCCCCGCCGGGCGGCGCGGGCGCCGCGTCCTGGGCGCTCCCGCCGCCGAGCCCGAAGTCCCCGCCGCACAGCCCGCCGAGCCGGCCGAGAATCCGACCGGGCGGCGCCGGGCGCTTCCCGGCGCCCCGGCCTGGCCGGTGCCGGCGGCCCGTACCGCCTCCGAGGACGACGAGGCCCCCGGCCCGGCCACCGTGCCCGGAGCGCGCCGGCCGCAAGACACCCCGGCGGAGGGCCAGGCCGCGCAGCCGATCAGCGTGCGCGCCCTCGGCACCC
Source organism: Streptomyces sp. NBC_00207 (assembly GCF_045160965.1). Classification (NCBI taxonomy): domain Bacteria; kingdom Bacillati; phylum Actinomycetota; class Actinomycetes; order Kitasatosporales; family Streptomycetaceae; genus Streptomyces; species Streptomyces sp. NBC_00207. The sequence continues at coordinate 4,730,130 of NZ_CP130715.1, forward strand.
TCGGCCAGGGCATCTCCGTGGACCCCAACGCCACCGGCGCGGGCGCCGGCCCGGGCGGCACCTCCGGGTCCGGCCGCCGTCGCCGGCTCGCCGAGCCCGCCGCGCAGGGACGGGCCTTCGCCATAGGGGCCCCCAAGGCGGGCTCCGACGAGGGCCCCGAGCCGCTCGACGGCCCGGGTGGCGCCGTCGAGGTGGTCAACCGGCCCGTGCCCCGGCCCGTCGACGACGAGCTTCCGCCGGAGCCCCTGGACAACCCGCGCCGGCTCCTGGTGTGGCCCGCGCCCGATGTGCAGACGCAGCAGGCCCTCAGCGACCGCGGCTACCGCCCGGTGATCGTGCACTCCCGCGAGGAGGTGGACGCGCAGATCGCCGCGTTCCCCGCCGCGCTGTTCGTCGACCCGCTGACCGGGCCGATCACCCGGACCGCCCTGCAGTCGCTGCGCCAGGCCGCGGTGGCCGCCGAGGTGCCCGTGCTGGTCACGGCCGGGCTGGGGCACGCCACGCGCGAAGCGGCGTACGGAGCCGATCCGGCCGTCCTGCTCAAGGCTCTGGCGCCGCGCGACAGCGAACAGCACCCCTCCCGGGTCCTGCTGATCGAGGAGCACGACGAGATCGCGACCGCGCTGACCGCGGCCCTGGAACGGCGCGGCATGCAGGTCGCCCGTGCGGGCGCCGACACCGACGCCGTGGAACTGGCGACGCGGATGCGGCCCAACCTGGTGGTGATGGACCTGATGCAGGTGCGCCGCCGCCGGGCGGGGATCGTGGACTGGCTGCGCGCCAACGGGCAGCTGAACCGCACCCCGCTGGTCGTCTACACGACGACGGGGATCGACCAGGCGGACCTGCCGCGGCTGGCCTCCGGCGAGAGCGTGCTCTTCCTCGCCGAGCGGGCCACCACGGCGGACGTGCAGGGCCGCATCGTGGACCTGCTGGCCAAGATCGGCACCAACTAGTAATCCTGGCCCGATGGCCATCACCCACACGACCGAGCACACCGTCCCCGCCGACAACGGGGAGGTGAACCTGCTCATCGCGCGCCAGGTGGAACCGGGGCACGAGGAGACCTTCGAGGCCTGGGCCCACGGGATCCTGGAGACGGCGGCCGGCTTCCCGGACCACCTCGGGTACGGGCTCTTCCGCCCGGCGACGGAGGGCGGGCCGTGGTTCCTGGTCCACCGGTTCCGCAACCAGGCGGCGTTCCAGCGCTGGCAGGACTCCCCGGAGCGGGCCCAGTGGTTCTCCAACTGCCTCGGCCACCACCACACGGAGATAGCCCGCCGGGAACTGCACGGCATGGAGACCTGGTTCGCCAAGCCGGGTACGACCCGGCCCGCGCCGCCGCGGTGGAAGATGGCGATCAGCTCGGGGCTGGCCATCTTCCCGATCTCGCTCGCCGGCAACGCGGTGCTCGGGCCGTACCTGGTGGATCTGCACTTCGTGCTGCGGACGGCCGCCTTCGCCGTCGTCTTCAGCACCCTGATGACCTACGTGGCCATGCCCGCCGTCAGCAGGCTGCTGCGGCCATGGCTCACCCGGGGCTAGCCCCGGTCGTCGCGTCAGTCGAGCTTGGTGACGTCCAGCGTGCCTTCCGCGTACTGCTGGCGGATCACCTTCTTGTCGAACTTGCCGACACTGGTCTTCGGCACGGCCTCGATGGCCGTCCAGCGCTCCGGCAGCTGCCACTTGGCGATGGACTGCGCGAGGAACTCCCGCAGGCCCGTGTAGTTCACGGTCGCGCCCTCCCTGAGGACGACGGTGGCCAGCGGGCGCTCGCCCCACTTCTCGTCCGGGACGGCGACGACGGCGGCCTCGGCGACCTCCGGGTGCGCCATCAGCGCGTTCTCCAGCTCCACGCTGGAGATCCACTCACCGCCGGACTTGATGACGTCCTTGGCGCGGTCGGTGAGGGTGAGGAAGCCGTCGGGGCTTATGACGCCGACGTCCCCCGTCTTGAGCCAGCCGTCGGCGCTGAACTTGTCCTCGGGCCGGAAGGGTTCGCCGGACGCGCCGCCGTAGTAGGAGCTCGCGATCCAGTTGCCGCGCACCTCCAGCTCGCCCGCAGACTCACCGTCCCAGGGCAGGAAGCCGCCGCCGCCGGGGCCGACCAGACGGGCCTCGACGCCTGCGGGGAAGCGGCCCTGGGTGATCCGGTAGGGCCACTCCTCCTCGGCGGTCAGTCCGGCCGGCGGGTGGGCCATCGTGCCCAGCGGGGAGGTCTCGGTCATGCCCCAGGCGTGACAGAGGCGGACGCCGAGCTTGTCGTAGGCCTCCATCAGGGAGGGCGGACAGGCCGAGCCGCCGATGGTGACGTTCTTCATCGACGTCAGGTCGCGCGGGTTGGCGGTGACCTCGGCCAGCAGACCCTGCCAGATGGTGGGGACGGCCGCGGCGTGCGTGGGCTTCTCCCGCTCGATCATCTCGGCGAGAGGCGCGGGCTGCAGGAAGCGGTCCGGCATCAGCATGTTGACGCCGGTCATGAAGGTGGCGTGCGGCAGCCCCCACGCGTTCACGTGGAACTGCGGGACCACGACGAGGCTGGTGTCCCGGCCGGTCAGCCCCATCGACTCGGTCATGTTGACCTGCATGGAGTGCAGGTAGAGCGAACGGTGGGAGAAGACGACGCCCTTGGGGTCCCCGGTGGTGCCGGAGGTGTAGCACATGGCGGCGGCCTGGCGCTCGTCCAGCTCGGGCCAGTCGTAGCTGTCGGGGCGGCCCTCCAGGAGCTCCTCGTACTCGTGCACGCGCACGTTCAGGCCGTCGAGCGCCGAGCGGTCGCCGATGCCGGAGACGACCACGTGCTCGATGGTCGGCAGGTGCGGCAGCAGGGGCGCGAGCAGCGGCAGCAGGGTGCCGTTGACCAGCACGACCCGGTCGGCGGCGTGGTTGACGATGAAGACCAGCTGCTCGGGAGGGAGCCTCAGGTTGAGCGTGTGCAGGACCGCGCCCATGGAGGGGATCGCGAAGTACGCCTCGACGTGCTCGGCGTTGTTCCACATGAGGGTGGCGACCCGGTCGTCCTGCTGCACTCCGAGCTCGTCGCGCAGGGCGCTTGCGAGGCGGGTGGCGCGGGTGCCGATCTCGGCGAAGCTGCGACGGTGCGGCTCAGCTTCCCCGGTCCAGGTGGTCACCTGGGACTTCCCGTGGATGGTCATCCCGTGGCGAAGTATGCGGGTGACGAGGAGCGGTACGTCCTGCATGGTGCTGAGCAAAGCGTCCTCCCGATGAGCGCTGCGGCGCTGCGGCGGCTACGGATGCTGCCGATTCTGCGCACATACCGCTCGGCATGTCACTACCCGGGGGTAGAAACCAGTTCGTGTTTCACGTGAAACATCCTCTCGTTTCACGTGAAACATCCCGCGTCTCACCGAACCGGCGTGAGCTCCGGGTCCTCGCGGAGTTTGCCCAGTGCGCGGGAGACGGCGCTCTTGACCGTGCCGACCGAGACACCCAGCAGCTCCGCGGTCTGCGCCTCGCTCAGGTCCTCGTAATAGCGCAGGACGACCATGGCCCGCTGGCGGTCCGGCAGCCGGGTCACGGCGCGCCACATCGCGTCGCGCAGGGCCTGCGCCTCCGCGGGGTCGGAGGCCGGCACCGCCTCGGTCTCCGGGAGCTCATCGCATGCAAACTCGTCGACCTTGCGCTTGCGCCACTGGGAGGTGCGGGTGTTGACGAGGGTCCGCCGGACGTAGCCGTCCAGGGCGCGGTGGTCCTCGATGCGATCCCAGGCCACGTACGTCTTGGCGAGGGCCGTCTGGAGCAGGTCCTCCGCATCGCACGGGTTGGCGGTGAGGGAGCGCGCGGTGCGCATCAGGACCGTGCCGCGGGTCCGGACGTACGCCGAGAACGACGGATACGGCGTCGGGTTCGAGGCGAGCGTGCACACAGGCGTGGTCATGTCTCCACGCTAGGAGCGCCCGCCCGCCCTGAAATCGGCCGCAGGTGCCGATGGTGGATCCACCTCAGGTTGTAGGAGTAGGGCAGCCCCCACCCCCTGAAGGTGGAGGGAGTGGGGGGCCCGAGGGACCGGGTCTCAGCCGTCGGCGCCGAGGATCAGCCCAGAGGTCGGCACTCCGGTCCCGGCCGTGACGAGGGCGTGCGCCGCGCCCTCCACCTGATTGACGGAGGTGCCGCGCAGTTGGCGGACGGCCTCGGCGATGCCGTTCATGCCGTGCAGGTACGCCTCCCCGAGCTGACCCCCGTGGGTGTTGATCGGCAGTGCGTCCGCGGCCACGAAATCGGCGGCCTCGCCGGGCTTGCAGAAGCCGAACTCCTCCAGCTGCATCAGCACGAACGGGGTGAAGTGGTCGTAGAGGATGCCCACGTCGATGTCCGAGGGCCGCAGCCCGCTGGTCCGCCAGAGCTGGCGCGCGACCACGTCCATCTCGGGCAGCCCGGTCAGGTCGTCGCGGTAGAAGGAGGTCATGCCCTCCTGGCGGCGGCCGGCGCCCTGCGCGGCCGCGGTGATCACGGCGGGCGCGTGCCGCAGGTCCCGGGCCCGCTCGGCCGTGGTGACGACGAGGGCCTGGCCGCCGTCGGTCTCCTGGCAGCAGTCCAGCAGCCGCAGCGGCTCCACGATCCAGCGCGAGGCGGCGTGGTCGGCGAGGGTGATGGGCTTGCCGTGGAAGTAGGCGGCCGGATTGTTCGCGGCGTGCCGGCGGTCGGTGACCGCGACGTGCCCGAAGGCCTCGGGGGTGAGCTGGTAGGTGTGCAGGTAGCGCTGGGCGGTCATGGCCACCCAGGAGGCGGGGGTCAGCAACCCCCAGGGCAGCGACCAGCCGAGCGCCGCCCCCTCCGCCGAGGGCTCCCGCTGCTGGACGCCGGAGCCGAAGCGGCGCCCGGAGCGCTCGTTGAAGGCGCGGTAGCAGACCACGACCTCCGCGACCCCGGTGGCGACGGCGAGGGCGGCCTGCTGGACGGTGGCACAGGCCGCGCCGCCGCCGTAGTGGATGCGGGAGAAGAAGGACAGGTCCCCGATGCCGGCCGCCTGGGCGACGGTGATCTCGGGGTTGGCGTCCATCGTGAAGGTGACCATGCCGTCGACGTCGGCTGGGGTGAGCCCGGCGTCGTCGAGGGCGGTGTGCACGGCCTCGACGGCCAGCTTGAGCTCGCTGCGGCCGGAGTTCTTGGAGAACTCGGTCGCGCCGATGCCGGCGATGGCGGCCCGGCCGCCGAGCTCGTCCCGGGTGCGGACGCTCATGCCGGCACCTCCGCGGTGACCGTCCCCGACACGTGGTGGCCGATGCCGTTGGCACCGACGACCCGGATCTCGACGGTGTTCCCGGCCAGGGCGGTGACCGTCCCGGTGAGGGTCATGGTGTCGCCCGGGTAGTTGGGGGCGCCGAGGCGGATGGCCACCTTGCGCAGGACGGCCTGCGGCCCCAGATGGTCGGTGACGTACCGGCCGACCAGACCGTTCGTGGTCAGGATGTTCATGAAGATGTCCGGGGAGCCCTTCTCCTGCGCGAGCGCCGCGTCATGGTGCACGTCCTGGTAGTCGCGGGAGGCGATCGCGCCCGCGACGATCAGCGTGCGGGTGACCGGTATCTCCAGCGGCGGCAGCGTGTCGCCGATGTTCATGCGTGTTCTCCCTCGGCTGTCGAAGCGATCGAAGCTCCCAGTTCGGCCAGCAGCTCACTGCCGCAGCCCAGGTACGCGTCCAGCTGGCGCCCCCACAGGAAGTGCCGGTGGACGGGATGGTCCAGGTCGGCGCCCATGCCGCCGTGCAGGTGCTGGCCCGCGTGCACGACCCGCTTGCCCGCCTCCGAGGCCCACCAGGCCGCCGTCAGCGCGTACTCGGGGGCCGGCAGGCCCTGGTCGATGCGCCAGGCCGCCTCGTACGCGGTGACCCGGATCGCCTCGGTGTCCATGTAGGCGTCGGCCGCGCGGAGCATGACGCCCTGGTTGGTGGAGAGCGGCCGGCCGAACTGTTCACGGGTGGAGGTGTGTTCCACCGCCCGGGCGAGCGAGCCCGCGCAGACGCCCGCCTGGAGCCCGGCGAAGGCGGTCCGGGCGGCGGCGAGGGTGTCCTCGTAGGCGCCTTCGCTCCCGAGGCGCTCGGCCTCGGCTCCGGACAGGGTCAGCCGGCCCGCCGCCCAGGGAGCGGTGGTCTCCACCGCCGCCGTCTCCACTCCGGGCGCATCCGTCCGTACGAGCCACAGCGCCCGGTCCGCGTCCGGGACCAGTACGTGCGTGGCGTCGCGCAGCCAGGGCACGGCGGGGGCGGTGCCGGTGAGGCGGCCTTCGGACGAGGTGGTGATCCGGCCGCGCGCCGGGAAGGCTCCGGTGGCGACGGCCTCGCCCGCGCCGAGGGCCGGCAGCAGCCGGGCGCGCTGCTCGGGGCTGCCGTGTGCGGCCACGGGGAGGATCCCGTAGGCGCAGGTGGCGGCATAGGGGACCTGCGCGGTGGTGCGGCCCTGTTCCTCCAGCAGCAGGACCAGTCCGAGCAGGCCGATCTCCTCGACGGCGGCGATCAGTCCGGCCGTGGTGAGGGCCTTCCACAGCTCGGCGTCACTGCCGGTGCCGGCGGCGGCGAGGCGTTCGTGGGTGGCGAGATCGACGAAGATCCGGGCGGCGAGACCGGCCGCGGCGGCCTGTTCCTCGGTGGGGTGGAAGTCCATCAGCCCTCGCTCCCGCGGAAGACGGGGAGTTCGAGGTCGTCGTCGACGCGCAGGAACTCCAGCTGGACGGGCAGGCCGATGCGCACCTTGTCGTACGGCACGCCGGTGATGTTGCTGATCATCCTGACCCCCTCGGCGAGTTCGACGAGTGCGACGGCGTAGGGCGGGTCGAACGCCGGGAAGGGCGGGTGGTGCATGACGACGTAGCTGAACACCGTGCCGGCTCCGGAGGCCTCGACGGTGTCCCAGTCGGGGCTCGCGCAGGCGTTGCAGCCGGGCAGCCACGGGAAGCGCAGGGTGGCGCAGGAGGTGCAGCGCTGGATCAGCAGCTTGTGGTCCCGCACCCCGTCCCAGAAGCCCTGGTTGTCGCGGTTGACCACCGGGCGGGGGCGCCGGGCCTCGGGCTTCTTCTCCCGCTGGGCGGCGGGGGCGTACTTGAGGATCCGGAAGCGGTGGGTCCCGACGAGCTCCCCGCCCGCCTGGACGTCCATGCGGGTGGTCACGAAGTGGCCGGTGCCCAGCTTGGTCGTCTTGCGCGGTGACACGGATTCGATGACGGCGTCGAAGGTGATCGCATCGCCGGGGCGCAGCGGGCGGAGGTACTCCTGCTCGCAGTCGGTGGCGACCACGGAGGTGAAACCGGCGCCGTCGAGGAGCGCGAACAGCTCGTCATAGGCGGAGGAGCGGTCGGAGTGGCCGGAGAGCCCGCCCATCGTCCAGGCCTGGAGCATGGTGGGCGGAGCGATGGCGTCCGGCCCGGTGTAGGCGGGGTTGGCATCGCCCATCGCCTCGCACCAGTGGCGGATCATCGGCTCGTTGACCGTGTCCTTGCCCCGGCCCCCGGTGGCGGCCGGCTGCCCCTCGAAGGCCGCCAGCAGCGCCTGGAACCGGGCCGCCGCCTCGGCCGTGTCCGTGCCGGTGCCCGTACCGGTCCCGGTGACGTCCGCCGTCATCGCTTCCTCCCCTTCATGCCGAGCCGCATCATGGCGACGATCTCCCGCTGGACCTCGCTGACCCCGCCCCCGAAGGTGTTGATCTGCGCGGCACGGTTCATCCGCTCCAGCTCGCCGCCCGCGAAGACCCCGGGCCCCGGCCCCCGGATCAGGGCCTCCTCGCCCACCACCTCCTGGCACATCCGGTACACCTCGACGGTGGACTCGGTGCCGAGGAACTTCACTCCGCTGGCGTCGCCCGGGGCCAGGCTGCCGCCGCCCACGTCCTGGACGAGGCGCCAGTTGAGGAGGCGTACGGCGGCCAGTCGCGCGTGCGCCTCGGCGAGCCGGGACTGCACCCAGGGGAGGTCGGCGGGCCGGTGGCCGGTGACCGGGTCGGGGGTACGGGCGTGGCTGAGCGCGTACCCGTAGAAGTCCTCGGCCTGCATGCCGATGGCGGCGAGCGCCACGCGCTCGTGGTTGAGCTGGTTGGTGATCAGACCCCAGCCGCCGTGCTCGGGGCCGACGAGGTTGCCGGCGGGCACGCGGACGCAGTCGTAGTACGTCGCGGTGGTCGTGAGGCCGCCGACCGTCTCGATCGGGGTCCACGCGAAGCCGGGGTCGTCGGTGGGCACCAGAATGATCGATATGCCCTTGTGTTTGGGGGCTTCGGGGTCGGTTCGGCAGGCGAGCCAGATCCAGTCCGCGTTCTGGGCGTTGGAAGTGAAGATCTTCTGCCCGTCGATCAGCCAGTCCGCGCCGTCCCTGACCGCACGGGTGCGCAGGGAGGCCAGGTCGGTGCCGGCCTCGGGTTCGGAGTAGCCGATGGCGAAGACGATGTCGCCCGTGAGGATCCGGGGCAGGAAGTAGTCCTTCTGCTCCTGGGTCCCGTACTTCATCAGGGTCGGGCCGACGGTGTTGAGCGTGACCATGGAGACGGGGGCGCCGGCCCGGTAGGCCTCGTCGAAGAAGACGAACTGCTCGTCCGCCCCTCGGCCTTGGCCGCCGTACTCGACGGGCCAGCCGAGGCCGAGCAGTCCGTCGGCGCCGATGCGGCGCAGCAGTTCGCGCTGGCGGGCCGGGTCCTGGGGAGCTCCGTCCGGCAGCAGATCCTGGAAGTACGCGCGCAGTTCGGCGCGGAGCCGCAACTGGCCTTCGGTCGGGGCGAGGTGCACGGCGCTGGCCTCCCGGCATCACATCATCGAGGGAACCTGACTGTCCGTCAGATTCACCCGTGGTGTCAAGGTCGGGAAGGGAGGCAGGCGCAGGACGCCCTCCGCAGAGCGCGGGCACGCGCGAGGGCGCCTGCGCTACCGGACCCCAGCCGGTCCGGTCGCACAGGCGCCCCTCAAGATGCGGAGCGGCTCAGGCCGCGGCTACCACCAGGGGACGAAGTTGACGTCTACGTTCGAGTTGGCCTGGTGGATCGCCGTGAAGGCCGAGCCGTTGACCTGCGCGCTGTTGTTCTGGTTGGAGGCACCGGAACCGGTGGCCACCTGCTGCGAGGTGGACGAGTTGCCGCTGTTGGAACCGCCCACGCCGCTGCCGATGATGCTGGCGACGCTCGCATTCGATCCGTCGTTCGCGAAGGAGCCGTTGTCGGCCGATGCCACCCCGCCGAAGAGCGCGACGGCGAGGGGGAGAGCGGCGACGGCGGCGATGACGCGGGCGGTACGGATGCTTGCCATGTCTTTATCCTCCAGAAAACCGAAGTGGGACTTGCTCCAAGGCAGTTGGCCGACCGCCTCGGTCGTTCCGTGTGGTGACGACGTCGCGACACCAAAGTTGCCCACCGAATCCCCGGCGAACCATCCCGGAGCCCCCGATTCCCCCGCAAGTATGACCAACATCGGATAAACCTCATTCGCGCCCCCGAAGCCCCAGGTCAGCACCCTGGGAGCGGCTGCAGCCCGCGACGCACAAGGGAGGAAGCGTTCCGCCAGACCTCCCTGTCCCGGACATGCCGAAAAGGGCCGCGCCGTCCGGGAACCCCACCGTCTCCCGGGCCTGCGGCCCTGCAATGCCAAGCTTCACGCCCCTGCGCACCCCCGGCGCACGCCGGGGTGATCCATCCGCGCCCCGCTCCGGGGGCGCCACGCGGCGCGATCCACGGTCACGATCGACCGGGCTCCAGCGCCGTACGACTAGGTCTACGACTGGGGCTACATCTACATCTACATCTGCGACTGCGACTGCGACTGCGACTGCGGGTACGCCTACGCGTGCGACTGCGGATACGGGTACGGGTACGGGTACGGGTACGGGGTCACGCTGCGAGCGCGAGCGCTCGTCGGGCGGGGACCGTGCGGGTTCCGACTCCGACTCCGACTCCGACGGGGGATGCAACCGAGGTCGGGAGCCGATCGGCGGTTACCGGTCCGGCGCCCATGGCCGCGGCGGTGGTCGAGCGGCGGACGGAGGGGGTCTTGCCGTGGGCCTCGGCGCGGATCCGCTGCTTGATGGTCGGCGGCAGCGAACCGTCCCGCATCATCGCCCGCCAGGTTCGCCGGGCCGTGACGGCCGGTCGGGCGACGGGGACCGCGGCCGCGGAGGCGGTAACACCGGCAGCCGGGGCGGTGGCGCCGGCCAGAGCCGCCTTCCCGCCGAGGCCGAGGGAGGAGAGGAGGGCCACGAGGGCGGTGAGGAGGGAGGTCCAGATCGATGAGAGGGCGCTGCGGTGGGCCATGACGGGATGCCTCGATTCGTGATGTTCCGACGGGCGGATCTGCATACATTCGTCATGATGTGTTCGCAACCGCACCGCTCCCACCCTCCGCGCCGATCTTCCGACAAACACCACCCGGAAGGACGTATGAACGCCGAAGCAGGCCCGGGTCGGGGACCCGGGCCTGCTTCGGAAGAGCGGAGAGAAGCGGAAAGAAAGAGGAGCGGAGAAAGGCGGACCGTCAGAAGATCCGGAGGCCGATCCGGCCGAGGATGGTGCCGGCGTGCGTGCCGTAGACGGCCAGGACCGCGATGCCGGCGAGAAGCACTGCGCCGAGGAGGGTGCGGCGGACGATGCGGGCGTTCATGCGTGCTGCCTTTCGTTCACGGGTACGGGGTGGGTGGCGTCGCCGACGGTCAGGACCGTGTCGCAGCGGTCGCGGACGGCGTCGTCATGGGTGGCGATCACGACCGCGCAGCCCTCCTCGCACATCGTGCGGAGGATGTCGACGACCATGGTGGTGTTTCCGTGATCGAGGGCGCCCGTCGGTTCGTCGGCGAGGACGAGGGCGGGCTGCTTGACGATCAGGCGGGCCAGCGCGACGCGCTGCTGCTCACCGCCGCTGAGCCGGTGGACCTGCTCCTTCTCCCGCCCGGCCAGCCCGACCCGGTCCAGGGCCTCGGCGACGGTCGGGGCGTCCTTCCTCGCCCGTCGCGGTTTCATGGCGACCTCGAGGTTGGCCGCGACGCTCGCGTTCTCGATCAGCGCGTAGTTCTGGAACAGGTAGCCGAGAACGTCGCGCCGGTAGTGCCGTGTGGCGCGCGGGCCGAAGCCGGTGATGTCGCGGCCCTCGTGCCGGATCGCCCCCGAGCTCGGTGCGTCGAGGAGGCCGAGGCAGTTGAGCAGCGTCGACTTGCCGGAGCCGCTCCGGCCGGTCAGGGCCAGCATCTCGCGGCGCGCCACGGTGAAGGAGAGATCGGACCAGAGGGTTCGCGGGCCAAAGGACTTGGACAGACGCTCGATCTCGATCATGTGGAAACTCCTGCAGAAAGGTGGGGGATCACGACTCGGTCGCCCCTTCCTTGACGATCCGGCGGTGGAAGACGACGAGGGCCACGAGCACCGCCGCGACCTCTACGGCGACGAGCACGCCGGTGACGCCGAAGTCGAGCCCGGTGAATTCGGCGGGCGGGGTGGGGGCGGGGATGCCGAGGCTTTCGTAGCGGGCGGCGTCCTGGTTCTGCTGCCACACCTGGAAGGGCACCCATCCGGCGAGCAGCACGGCCAGCAGGCCTTCGAGCAGCAGGACGGGACGGTGGGTGGCCGTGAAGGTCCAGCCGCTGATGTGGCGGGCGAAGATCGCCTGAGCGTTCTTGCGGGAGTGGACGATGCAGACGCCGACCCCGGTGATGAGCAGCACCGCCACGGCCACGACCAGGTTGAACAGCTGGAGCCGGAAGTCCCCGACCACCTTGCGCAGCTCGAGCGCGGCGTCCTGCCCCACGGGGGTCACGGCGGTGACGTACGACTCCAGGTGCCGCTGCTGGACACCGGCCGTGACGTCGTCCGGGTTCTGGAAGACGATGCTGCGCTGGGAGGCGTAGCTCGTGTAGCCCTTGTCGCTCAGGTAGGGCGCGCCGTTGGGGAAGACGATGACGACGGGGTCCGTCACCAGGGAGTCGTCCGCACCCGGGTGGTCCGATGCGCGCGATTTGCCGCGCGGGTTGTAGGTGAAGACGCGCTGCCCGTCCTTCGTCGGCACGGTCTTCACCTGCGCCGGAGCGATCTTGCCCGGGTCGCTCGGGCTCAGCCACGTCGGGGTGAGCTCCTTGAGCCGGGCGGTGTGCTGCGCGAGGTTCTCGGGGACGAGGAGCCGGATCTGGTCGGGGGCGGCGGCGGTCGGTTCGATCCGTCGCCCCGCCGGGTCGAGGAGGGGCTGCTTCGCGAGGAAGGACTCGTTGACGACCAGCAGGTCGCCCTTGGTCAGGCCCGGTATGCCGGCCGACAGCCGCAGGTCCCGGTGCCCGGCGACGATGATCTGGCCGTCCCGGTCGGCCTGGCGGAGCCAGGGGCCGACGTTCTCGTCCAGGCTGCGCAGCGCCGTGTCGCTCGCCAGGCTGCCGTTGAACCGGATCGAGGTGGCATCGCCGATCTTCGCGTACGCCTCCCGGCTCTCCTGCCGGGCCAGGACGTCCTGGGCGCCGAGCACGACGGCCGTGGCGATGCTGAGGGCGAGGAGCAGGGCGGGTATCCGTACGACATAGGCGCTGATCGACGCGGCGCGCGCGGGCAGTTCGCCCTTGAGTGCGCGCAGGACGTCGGTCTGGAAGGTCAGCCAGAGCATGGCCGAGTGGGTGACGAGGGCGATGAGGCTGAGCGCGAGGGTGACGCCCAGGGCGATCGCGGCGAACTGGCCGATCCACGCCAGCCCGTTGTAGAGGCCGAGGGCCAGCAGGGTCAGGGCGGAGACGGCGGCGCAGGCGACCGACCAGAACGCCGCCAGCTGCCGCATGTCGCGCAGGAGGATCCGGCCGAACGATCTGCCCTGGAGCCGCTGCACTCCGTAGGCCTTGGCGTTGAGCAGGACGCTCGCGCCGGTCATCGTGACGACGGCGAGCGCGACCACGAAGAACGAGCGGTACAGCGCGCTGTCGGCGTAGACGGTGGTCAGCTGCGCCAGGGAGAAGGGCTGGTTGACGGAGGAGACCAGCCCGAGCTCGTCGAAGGTCCGGGTCAGCGACGCGGCGGCGGCGTCCGGGCCGATGACGTAGTAGAAGCCGCGCGGGTCGCGCTGGCCCAGCTCGGAGACGGGGTGCACCTCGGTCCGGTATCCGCGGCTGAAGGCGGGATAGCCCTCGCGCAGCCAGTCGGAGTGGGGGCCACCGGGTGCGAGGTAGAGATGACGGCGGTGGGACGGGTCCTTGAGGTCGGGGACCTCGCGGACGACCGTCGCGTGGTTCTTCGCGGCGAAATCGGCGACCGCGGCGGCGGCTTGCGAGCCGCTGGCCGCGCCGTCGGCGTCCGTCACCCAGACGACGGCGGAGTGCCCGAGGGCCCAGTCCTCGTCGAGACTCCGGAGGAAGAGGAAAGAGAGGGTCGCGGAGAACGCCAGGACGACGGCGTGGGCGAACTTGATACCTCGATGCAGCATCTATTGCCTAGCTAGGGGCACTTCTGGAGCGCAGCGCGTGGGGGGAGCAAGCCGCCCGGCCCCGGAGGGCCGGACGGCTCGGCACTGAAGGGCCGGGGCGTGGAACCCGGCTCAGATCAGCAGGAGGTGTTGTAGTACGACTTGTTGCCGCTCAGCTTCACCTTGGCCGAGGTGATGGACCAGGAGCCCTGGGCGGCCTCATCGCTGTCGATGTAGGCACCGACGGAGGTCGAACCGTGGCACTTGGAGCCGTGGTAGTAGTCCGACCACACCGTGGCGGTACCGGCGCCGTAGTTCCACTCGCCGCCACCGACGTAGGCGGTGGTCGCCAGGGCCGGAGCGGCACCGGCGATGATGAGTGCGCCGGTGGCGACTGCGACCTTCATGCTGCGCTTGATCTGCACTGCTGACTTCCTTCGTTCACGCGTACTGATGATCATCTGGAAATGATCTTTGCGGAGGGCGCCAAAACCATCGGGGGCATGTCAACCGGCCATATGACTCAAAGCCGTTGGTACGCCCGGACCTCCGCGGTCGCGTGGTGATCTTCACATTCGGCGAGGTCAGGAGGGCCGGCCACGTGACCGGAAGCCGGCGGGCGGCACGCTTCCCCGGCGGCTGCCGCAGGCGCTCCCCGGCGTGCTCACCGTGCACGGCTCTGACCAAGTACGCACGGCCGAGCAGGATGAGTAGGCGTACTCAAGTGGCGGTCCCCGGCAGCTTCGAGACTGGGTGCAGGTCGAACGAAGCGGAACGGGAACGGGGAACGACATGGTGCGGCGCTGGTCGAAGCCTGAGATGTGCGTGCCCGGTGGATACCTGGCCCTGGTGGTCGCGATGCTGGTCTACGTCGCGGTCGGCAGCAGGACGGGCGACATCGGGTTCTTCGGAGTCTGGCCGATCCTGGCCACGGCGCCGGTCAGCCTCCTGCTGTTGACGTCCTTCGGACCCGCGGCGGATGCCCTGGACTCGGCCCCGCCCCTGGATCCCCATCCCCAGTACGGCTCTCAGCCGCCCACGAAGCTGCCCACGGACTACCCCTCGGAGTCAGACCCACTCCCCGCGGACTGGGTGGCACCGGACACATCCATCGACACCAAGCTCGACATGTGGTCCGAATTCGGCTTCTACGGCGCGGTCCTGGTCAGCGCCCTGGTCAACGCCGCGGCGATCTGGGCCCTGCTCCGCTACGTGGCGCGGCGGCGCGACGCCAGGAGTGCGCAGGTCTAGCGCCGTGATCCTGGCCCACAGATGGCCCATACGCGCTCGTCAACAGTGGGATACGGGTGCATCAAGGTGAGACAGGCTGAGCAGAGAGGGCGGACACCCTGATCGGGTGCCCGCCCTCTGACCTGCAAGCGGTGGGTGTGGGATTTGAACCCACGGTGACTCGCGCCACGACGGTTTTCAAGACCGTTCCCTTAGGCCGCTCGGGCAACCCACCCTCGCCCCGGCCGACCAGCGGCGGAGCGGGGTCCAGAGTACCGGCTGACGCCACTGCTCGGCGCGCCCTAGAACCGCCGTTGCGATTTCCGCTGGTGGGTGTGCATACTCCGCTGCGCTCAGCGCTCGAACAACCGCGCGACTTTCAAGGCATCAGGGACATCCATGGCCGCAATCATCCTCATAGCTTCTCTCGTGGCCGCGTACTGGCTCCGGTACGGACTGCTCCCCCTCCGGCCCCAGAACGGCCGGCTGCCCGGGCCCGACCCTCAGCTCGAGCCCGTCCTCAACTCCGTCCGTACGGGGGAGTGGGAGCCGGCGGCCCTCCTCGTGGGCTCTGCCGGGAGCGACTGGAACCTGCGCGCGCACTACGTGCAGCACCTCGCGTACACGGCCGTCCACGACGACGGCGCCTGGCTCGGAAAGTGGCACGCCGCCCGCCCCGAGGACCCGGACGCCATGCTGGTCAGCGCATGCGCACGCATCGAGTACGCCTGGAAGCTGCGCGGAGCCGCCTACGCGAGCGCGACCTCCGCCGAGCAGGCCCAGGGCTTCCACCGTGAGCTGGCCGGGGCCCGGCAGGATCTCGCGCACATCGCCGCGCTGAACCCGGATGACCCCACCCCGTTCGCCAAGGAGATCTGGGTCGCCCTCGGACTGGGGTACTCCAAGGAGCAGATGCGAGCGCTGTGGACCGAGGTCACCAAGCGGGCGCCCGACCACTACCAGGCCCACTCCGCCGCCCTGCAGTACAAGTGCCGCAAGTGGCGCGGTTCCGCTCAGGAGGCCGAGCAGTTCGCCGCCGAGGCCGCGCGACGGGCGCCGAAGGGCAGCCTGCTGACCGTGCTGCCCCTGGTCTCCTGGTACGAGCACCACGTCCTCAGTGCCGAGGGACGCGTACCCGCCGATTCCTTCCGGACCCCGATGCTCACCGCGCTCGTCGACGCCGCCCTCGACGACGTGGCCGCGGCCGAAGGCCACCCGAACCTGCCCTCGGCACGGCACGCCCTCGCGTACTTCCTGCTCCGCCAGGGCCGCTACCGGGCAGCGGTCCTGCAGTTCCGCCACGTCGACGGCTACGCGGAAGCCTTCCCCTGGCGGTACCGGCCGTGGAAGAAGCTGTCCTACCGTGCCCACCGCACGCGGGCCATGTGGGGAGCCCTGCTCACCCGCAGGTGAGCGGGGTCTGCCGGGCTCCCCACACCGGGTCAGGAGACCTGGGCCTTGTCGTAGGCCGCCTTCGCCTCGTTGCCGAAGTACGGCCCGTACATCCGGTTCGGCAGGAAGGTGTAGCCGAAGCTGTTCACCGAGACCTGGGTGCCGAGGCCCGTGGCCTCGTTGAAGTCCTGGAACCAGGGGCCGCCGCTGGAACCGCCGGTCATGTTGCAGGCCAGGCCGTGGTCGCGGGTCAGCAGGAAGTCCTTGCTGCTGTTGCCGCTGCAGTAGACCAGCTTCGTGCCGTCGTACGGGGCGGCGGCAGGGAAGCCGAAGGAGTACATCTTCTTGTTGTAGCCGCCGTTGAAGAGGATCCCCTGGGCGCCGACGGCCTGGCTGAGGGTCTGGCCGTTCAGCGGGGCGACGACGGCCAGGCCGACGTCCATGTTCATGTCCTCGCTGGCCGCCCACTGGTCGGTGGCGAAGGTCTTGGTGGCCGACCACTGGCCGTAGGGCGCGGACCCGTTGTTGTAGGCCGGGACGAAGACCCAGTTCGTGTGCCAGGCGCCCTGGTACTTCACGCAGTGGCCGGCCGTGATGACCGTGCTGCCGTTGGCGCTGGTCACCGAGTCGCCCGAGCAGGAGGCGGTCCGGCCACCCATCGTGAAGAAGACCCGGCCCGAGGTCTTCACGACCGCGCCGCCGCCCGTCCACGCGCCGCCCGCCTGCGGGAAGGCCGTGGGGGAGGCGGCAGCCGTCGGGGCGATCCTGGTGGCCGCCGGCGAGGTGGCGACCGGGGTGCGGGACGTGCCGGGGACCGCCGTCACGTCGAGCGGGGTGGCGCTGCGCATCCGCTCGGCGGTCCAGAAGCCGGAGGTGTGCTGCTGCCGGAAGGACGCGGGGGTCTCCGCCGCGACCGAGGGAGCGGCCGCCGTCAGAACGCCCGCGACCAGGGCGCCCGCCGAGAGCAGGACGGATAAGGCCGTGCGATGACGATTCACGCATGACTCCTTCTGCCGTGCCCGGTCCGGGTGAAGCCGGGCAGGGTGGGGGTGAAGAACGGTCGGTGCGGATCGGCTGTGCGCGGTGCGTGTGCGTTGCGCGGTGCGTGTGCGTGGTGGCTTGGGCGTGGTGGCGTGTGCGTGGTGGCTCGTGCCGGGTGCGGCCTTGCCGGGGCAGAGTGGCACGGCCGCGCGTCAATGTCAGCGGGCAGTCAGAACGTTCGGTCGGTTCCGGCCAGGAAATGGCCAACTCCCCGCCGTTGCGCCGTCATGCGGTGAGCATCACGCCCGCGTACGAAACACCGGCCACCACCACCCAGGCCCCGAGCCCCAGCGCCGCCGCCCGCCCCCCGGTCCGGGCCAGCGTCGGCAGGTGCACCGCGCTCCCCAGGCCGAACAGGGCCGCTGCCAGCAGTGCCTCCTGCGCGGTGTGCGCCCACTCCAGCGCTACGTCGGGCAGTGCGCCGGTGGCGCGCAGCGCGGCCGCGGCCAGGAAGCCGGCCACGAACAGCGGAACCGGGGCCGGCCGGCGCCCCGAGGCGGTGCGCACACCGCGCCGCCGGGCCCGTACGGAGAAGGCCACGGCCGCCACCAGCGGGGCGAGCAGCGCCACCCGCATGAGCTTGACCAGCACCGCTTCGCCCAGGGCCTCCGGGCCCGCGGTCTGCGCCGTCGCCACCACCTGGCCGACGTCGTGGACACCGGCGCCGACCCAGCGTCCGAAGGCCGGGTCGGAGAGTCCCAACGGGCCCTGGAGGAGCGGGAGTACCGCGATGGCGAGGGTTCCGCAGAGGGTGACCAGCGCCACGGACGCGGCCACGTCCTCCTCGTCGCTGCCCGACACCTCGCTCACCGCGCCGATCGCCGAGGCCCCGCAGATCGAGTAGCCGGTGGCGATCAGCAACGGCTGGTCACCCGGGAGGCCGAGACGACGCCCGAGCCAGACGGTTCCGAGGAAGGTGGCCGCGACCACCCCCACCACCATCGCCACCGTGGCCCAGCCGAGCCGGAGCACCTGGTCCAGCCCCAGGCCGAGGCCCAGCAGCACGATGCCGATGCGCATGAGCCGCCGGCCGGCCAGGGAGAGACCCGGGCGCGCGGTTCCGCGTACGAAGGTCCGCAGACGGGGGAAATGCGCCGCCGCGATACCCAGCACCACCGAGGCCGTCAGCATGGGGACGGCGGGTACGAGACGGTGGATGCCCCAGGCGGTCAGCGCCCCGCCCGCAGCCATCGCCAACCCGGGCCAGGGCGTGGATGTTTCACGTGAAACGTGGCGGACCGCCGCGCCGTGGGGGCGGTGGAGGAGGGCCATCAGTCGACGGGGAGCGTATAGACGCGACGGATGCTGGTGCCCAGCCGGGACACGTCGGCCCCGTACACGTGCACGGATATCGCCTTGGCGCCACAGGAGTTGCGCACCTTGTGGATATCGCCGGGCGGGGCGAAACCGCAGACCTCACCCTGCGCGTTGACCACGTCCTCGGTGGCCACCAGACGGGCCGGGCCGACGCCCGGCGCGAGGCGGAAGCGGCGTTCGCTCTCCTCGCCCTGGTGTACTCCGGCCACGCACCACGACACGTGGTCGTGGATGCAGGTCTCCTGCCCGGGCAGCCACACCAGGGCCACCACCGAGAAGCTGCCGTCCGACTCGGCGTGCAGGACGTGCTGGCGGTACCGCTCCGGGTCGCCCTCCTGCTGGGCCGGTGTCAGGAGGTCGGGCGCGCCCAGGTGCGGGGCGAGCCGTTCACCCACCAGATACGCGGTGAGGTCGGGAGCCAGCCCCCGCTCCACGACGGTGCGGATCTCACTGACGAGGGCGGCCATCCTCGTGGTGGTGCGGGCCGGCGTGGTGGTGGTCATATCGGCAGCGTGCTGCCGTCGTTCCATCACGTCCAACGACAGTTATGACCTGAAATCCCAAGCACCGCTTATGGGTTGATCAGCAGCCGACCCGGTTCGCCGCCGCCTGCTTCAGTGCGTCGAGGACCACGGCCGTCGCCGGAATCCGCAGGTGGTCCCGGTAGACGTAGGCGGCGATGTGCCGGCGCGCGGCGGGTTGGAGCGCCCGCCCGCACACCCGGGTCAGCGAGAGGGAGGGCAGCACCAGGGCGGGCATCATCGCCACGCCCAGCCCCTGTGCGACCAGGCTCTGCACCACCAGGTTGTCGTCGGTGGCGAAGCGGATGTCGGGCACGAAGCCCAGCTCCGCGCACTCGTGCAGCAGGTTCGCCCGGCAGCGCGGACAGCCGGCGATCCACCGTTCCTCGGCGAGGTCGGCCAGGTGCACGGCGCGGCGCCGGGCCAGCGGATGCCCGGTCGGGAGCAGCACCGTCAGCTGGTCCTCCAGCAGCCTGACCTCGGCGACCTCCTCCGGGATCTCCTCGTGCAGGCCGGGATAGGTGAAGGCCAGCGTGATGTCGCACTCGCCGCGCTCCAGCCGGCGCAGCGATTCCGGCGGCTCGCCCTCCAGCAGCTCCACTTGTACGCCCGGATGGTCTTTGGCCAGGCCGCTCAGGGCCTCCGGTACGAGGGTGACGTTGGCGCTGGGGAAACCGCACAGCCTGACCCGCCCGGTGCGCAGGCGGGCGTACGCCCTCAGCTGCGCCTCGGCGGCGGAGAGGTTGCCGAGGATGGTCTCGGCATGCCGGGAGAGCGACTCGCCGGCCTCGGTGAGCTGCATCTTGCGGCCCACGCGGGTGAACAGCGGGGTGCCGACGGCGCGTTCGAGCGCCTTCATCTGCTGGGTGATGGCGGGCTGGGTGTACCCCAGCACACGGGCGGCCGCCGAGTACGACCCGGAGGCGACCACCGCGTGAAAGGTCCGTATGTGCCGGGAATCGAACACCAACGAAGCATAAGCGGACGTTGGAGGGGCCGTAGGCAGAATCCCGCCTACGGCCCCTCCTCATCGGGCCACCGCCGTGGCCGGTCCCGCTACTTGTCGCCGACCCGCGAGCCGAGCGTGATGTCGACCGTGGTCGGCTTGCCGCTGCGCAGGTAGGTCAGCTTCACGGTGTCGCCGGGCTTGTACGTCCAGATCATGCTGATCAGGGTCGGGCCGCTGTCGACCGGCTTGCCGCCGAACTCGGTGATGACGTCGCCGGGCTTCAGGCCGGCCTTGCCGGCCGGGCCGTTCGGGTCGACGAGCTCGTTGGCCGCCGCACCCTGCTCGGAGATCTTCGCGCCCTCCGCCTTGGCCTGGAGGTCGACGGAGACCGAGATCACCGGGTAGACCGGCTTGCCCGTCTTGATCAGCGATTGGGCGACGTTCTTCGCCTGGTTGATCGGGATGGCGAAGCCGAGGCCGATGGAGCCGGCCTGGCCGCCGCCGAAGCCGCCGTTGCCGGCCGACTGGATCGCGGAGTTGATGCCGATGACCGCGCCGCGGCCGTCGAGGAGCGGGCCGCCGGAGTTGCCCGGGTTGATCGAGGCGTCCGTCTGGAGCGCGCTCATGTACGAGTTCTTGCTGCCGCTGCCGTCTCCGGAGGCGACCGGACGGTTCTTGGCGCTGACGATGCCGGTGGTGACCGTGTTGGACAGGCCGAAGGGGGCGCCGATCGCGATGGTCGAGTCGCCGACCGCGACCTTGTCGGAGTCGCCGAGCGGCAGCGGCTTGAGACCGGCCGGCGGGTTCTTCAGCTTGAGGACCGCGACGTCGTAGCCCTGGGCTCGGCCCACCACCTCGGCGTCGTACTTCTTGCCGTCGGAGAAGATCGCGAAGAGCTTGCCGCCGTTCGCGGCGGAGGCCACCACGTGGTTGTTGGTGAGGATGTGGCCCTGCTGGTCGTAGACGAACCCGGTGCCGGTGCCGCCCTCGCCGTCGCCCGCCGAGGCCTCGATGGTGACCACGCTGGGCAGTGCGCCCGCGGCCAGGCCGGCGATGGAGCCGGCTTCGCGCTTGATGTCCTTGGGCGTGTTGGCCGCGCTGATCGTGGTCGAGCCGGTGCCGTTGTTGCTGCGCTCGGCGGCCCAGTAGCCGACGCCGCCGCCGATGCCGCCCGCGAGGAGGGCCGCCACGAGCACGGCCGCGATCAGGCCGCCCTTGCCCTTCGGCTTGGGTGCGGGGGCGCCGTCCGTGGTCAGGGGAGCGCCCCAGGCGCCGCCGCCGTGGCCACCGTACGCCGGCACGGTGGGCGGCGGGGGCGGCCAGCCCTCGGCTCCGTGCGCGGCCGGCGCGGGAGCCTGACCGTAGGCCGGGGCCACCGGGGCGGGCGGGATCTGCTGGGTGGGCTCGGTACCGGGCGCGGGCGTAGGGGGAAGCTGCTGGGTCACCGGCTCTGCGGCCGCGGGCCCGGTCGCCGGAGCGGCCGGAACGTGCGGTGCGGCCTGCGGTGCGGCGTCTGCCGGCTGCGGAGCAGACGCGTGACCCGCCGCCTGCGTCTCGGAGGCCGGAGCAGGGGGTACGGACGGGGCCGCGGGGGGTGTGGGGGCCGCGGTGCCCTCGTTCTCGTTGCTCACAGCGCTCTCTCCTCGTCACACACGGCTTCGAAAAATCTATGGCGATCGGTCCGACTGAACGTTCCACGTGCCGCACAAGTTCCTGGGCAAAGCCTTTCCCATGACCCGTCAGAGCACTGTAAGCCGGACCTGTGCATCTCTCCCCATTCTTTATATCCGACATTTCGGACGGATCCACAGGATGGACCTCGACGCCGGGGGCCCGCTCGGTGGCACCATGACCCGGTGACCCACGCAATGCCGCGCACCATCCAGGTCGTCGCCCACCGCGGCGCCTCGGAGGACGCCCCCGAGCACACCCTGGCCGCCTACCGCAAGGCGATCGAGGACGGCGCCGACGGCCTCGAATGCGATGTCCGGCTCACCGCCGACGGCCACCTGGTGCTGGTCCACGACCGCCGGGTGAACCGCACCTCGAACGGCCGCGGCGCCGTCTCGGCCCTGGAGCTGGCCGATCTCGCCGCCCTCGACTTCGGCTCCTGGAAGGACCGCGAGGAGTCCCCCGACTGGGACGCGGACCCCGAGCGGACCTCCGTCCTCACCCTGGAGCGCCTGCTGGAGCTCGTCTCCGACGCCGGACGGCCGGTGCAGCTCGCGATCGAGACGAAGCACCCGACCCGCTGGGCCGGACAGGTGGAGGAACGCCTCCTCTTCCTCCTCAAGCGCTTCGGCCTGGACACCCCGCCCGCCGCCGGGCCGCACCCGGTCCGGGTCATGAGCTTCTCCGCGCGCTCCCTGCACCGGGTGCGCGCGGCCGCCCCGACGATCCCGACCGTGTACCTGATGCAGTTCATCTCGCCCCGGATGCGGGACGGGCGACTGCCGGCCGGGGTGACGATCGCCGGTCCCGGGATGCGGATCGTGCGCAACCACCCCGGCTACATCCGCAGGCTCCAGGACGCGGGCCACTCCGTACACGTATGGACAGTGAACGAGCCCGAAGACGTTCAGCTCTGCGCTGATCTGGGTGTGGAAGCGATCATCACGAACAGACCCCGTCAAGTTCTGTCCCAACTGGGGCGCTGACGTCCCGATTTGCACACCCGCCACCCCTGCCCCTTCCGTAACAGGGTGTGCTCCGGCGCATCCGCTCCGCATTCGTTCGGCATGAATGCGTCAGAGGGGCCCGCTTCGGCGGTTTCCGGTCCAGGCCATTGGGGCATCCAGACCATGCGTGGGGCTAAGGAGGTTCCGGGGGTGGCGTTGGTGGTGGCACAAGAAGTGCCCACGTCGTCGTGCATGGACGTACGCCATGGTCCTGCGGGCGTGGGCGAGGCTAGACACCGGATGCGCGAACAACTGCGGATCAGCGGTGTGCCCGAATCGGTCGTGGACGATGCCGTACTGATCCTTTCCGAACTGCTCAGCAACGCCTGCCGACACGGCAGGCCGCTGGGCACGCGGGAAGTCGGGGACGGGGAGATACGCGCCGCATGGCGCGTCGACAGAGCGGGGCGGCTGACGGTCGAGGTCACGGACGGGGGCGGTCCCACCCGCCCTGTTCCTGCCACGCCCTCGGTCACCGCGCGCGGCGGCCGGGGGCTGAACATCATCAGCGCCCTTGCCCAGGACTGGGGTGTCCGGGACGGAGCGGCGGGTGAGGTCACCGTGTGGGTGGTCGTTGCCTGTGGGCCCCGGCACGAGGATTTCGCTACGCGCGTTGCGCCCCCGGCGATCGACTTCAGCACGGCGTTCGACGACCTGGATCCCTGACTGCGGGATCCCTGACAGCACAGCCCTGCACCACAACTGAAGCTCAGTGAACCGCACGACCGACAGAACAACCGCACGACCAACAGAACAGCAGTACCGGTCATCCGCACAGGCGGCCGTCCGGGAGCGCACGCCGACCGTGCTCCCGGCCGCACACCACCGGTTCCGGCGGTACGAACGGCTAGGCTCGCGCCCAGACACGACGCCGTACCGCCGCAACCGGGAGACACGCACGATGGCCAAGAAGCGCCCCGCAGCCAAGACTGCAAAGCCGCAGCTCAACAACGGTGAAATCCCCGTTGTGGGCGCGCGCGAGCCCTGCCCCTGCGGATCCGGGCGCCGCTACAAGGCCTGCCACGGCGCAGCCGCCGCGCACGCCGTCACCGAGCACGTACAGCGCCCGTTCGAGGGCCTGCCGGGCGAGTGCGACTGGGTCGCGCTGCGCGAGCTCGTGCCCGCGGCCACCGTCCCGCTCACCCTCAAGGGCGGTCTGCCCGAGGGCGTTCCCTCCGTCACGCTGGTGACCGTACTGCCCATGGCCTGGCCGGCGCTGCGCCGCGAGGACGGGTCCGTCCTCCTCGGCCTGCAGAACGACTCGTCCAGCGGGGACCTCGGCCGCGACATGGCCGACACGCTGGAGCGCGCGCTCGTGGCGGATCCCGGTACTCCGGTCGCTGCCCGCCGGGTACCCGCCGAGGGCCCGCGACTTCAGGATCTCCTGGACGCGGACGGCGGTTTCGAGCCGGTTGTGCACAGCGGCTTCGAATTCTGGATTCCGGAATCCGAGAGCGCGCAGAACGCCTCCCCGGAGATCGCCGCCTCGCTGGAGCGCGCCAACGCGGCCGCCATTCCCACCGTCAAGCTGACCGGCGTGGACGCCGCCTACTGGTGCGAGACCCCGGAGAAGAACCACCTGCGCTGGGTCATGCCGCACCCCGAGGAGAAGCTGCTCGACGCCCTCGCGCGGCTGCACGCGGCCGGCACGACCTCCCTCGGCGAGGGCACGAAGCTCGTCGGTTCCTTCCGCGCGCACGGCCTCATGGTCCCCGTCTGGGACCTGCCCACCGGGGTGACGGCCGACGACGTCGAGAAGCCCGCGGCGGAGTTCGCGGAGCGGCTGGCCGGGGCCCTGGCCACGGACGCCCCGCTGACCACGGAGGAGCGCCGGGCACGCGGCGGACTCACCAACCGCCAGGTGACCCTCAGCTGACCGCGCGCACGCGTGGAGCCGGTGACCGGAGTCACAACTCCCGCTAATCGTCTGCAAATCGGTGTCTGAATATCAGAGATCGAATTTGCGAACAGGCGATCTCTTGTTACCGTTCTTGTAGCCCGGTCGCTGGTGCATCCCCCGTCGCCAGCGACCGGGCCCTTCCATTTTCGGCGGTACTCAACCGTCACCCGGTCCCGATGAGTTGCTCCCGGACCGCAGAAGCAGCTTCCCTTCATCATCCGGAACTGCAAACTCCGCTACGGCCGAGTAACTGTCAGGATCTCCGGCCGACTCTTCCTTCGGCGTTTCACACAGGCCCGGCTCGTCGCCCGCGCCGACCACGCACCGGATCTGCACCGTGCGCCCGGCCGGACCCATCATCGTCAGGACGGCGTCCAGCGCGCGACCACTCGTGTTCCTGTAGTAACTCCGGCCCCACGTATGGCCCTCGCCCACCAGCACGCAGGTCTGCGCCTCCACGCCGTGCGGCGAGGACAGTTCGGGACCGCAGCGGGAATCGGTCCGGGGCTGCTCCGCCGGGCCGGGCTTCCCCGGCTCCACCGCCCCCGCCGTCCGCGCCGGGGCCGCGGGAGACCTGCGGGGAGACTCCGAAAGCCCGAGCGCCGAGAACAGGCCGCCGCCTTTTCCGTCGCTCTGACCGGCAAAATCCGGCCCGGCGATCGCTCCGGCGAGTGGGAGCGACAAGATGATCAGCACACCGGCGCCGATACCGATCAGGCGGAGATTCATTCGCCGAAGATAGCGACGCGGGAATGGGGCGCGGAGATCCCCGCGCCCAATTCCCCTCGAAACCGGTCCCGCTGGCACCCGTACGAGTGACCCGCCGACACCTGCAGGTCAGTACGCGAGCCTGCTGCCGCCGCCGGGTGCGCCACTGCTCGCCTCGACCAGCGCGTCCACGACCGCCTCGACCTCGGGCAGCCATAGGTCCACCACACCCCGCGGTTCCGGCGCCGTCGACTGCGGCTGCTCCTGCCGCTGTTGCTTCCCCGGCCGGGACCCCGGCCGGGGCTGCGGCCTCGGCTCGCGTTCCCAGCGCACCTGGCCACCGCTGGACGCGGCGGACGGCGGCAGCAACAGGTATCCGCCCTCGCCGTGGAAGCGCAGCGAGGAGGGCACGTGGTCCTTCGCGTAGAGGAGTTCACCGAGCCGCTCGAGCGAATACGGCGCCACCAGCAGCGACCAGCGCGTGGGCGTGGCCACGACCGGCCCGAGCCGCATGCCCTGCGCCTCCAGCCGTACGAGGGCCCGCGCGGCCGCGCCCGCCGGCAGGCTCACCGCACACGGGGCGGTCCCGCCGGTGGCCATCAGAACGGGGGCGGTGGGCCGGTTGGTCCACCACCAGACCACCATCCGGGGGTCGGTGGTGGCGGCGAGCAGCCCCGGGTCGAAGGGATGGGCGCCGGGGACGACGCAGTCGGGATCGGGGCAGGCGCACCGCGAGCCGTCGGTGGCGGACCGGCCGACACCGGGCAGCACGGGCCACTGCCATGAGGTGGCGCAGACGAGCGCCGCATCGAGGAGAGCGGACGCGGTGCCGCTCTGTCCCCGGTCGGGGCGCAGGGATTGAAAGCGATCGCGGAGCCGCTGGAGACGCCTTCCGAGGATCTCGCGCATGAGCGCTCGTTCCTTTCCGTTGAACGTCGAGGGCCACATCACACCATGTAACCGGTGTCTCACCACACGTACAGGTTTCGCGTCACTGTCCGCCAGAAGCAGGTTCACACGGTTCGTGCAGTTTCTTACGGGTCCATCAAACGTCCGGCGGGGGCGGAGCGCGACCCGCGCCGACGGCCGAGACCGGCTGCCGCCGCTAAGGACGACGGCCCGTGCCGGGTGGTTCCAAGCGGTTCCCGGCGGCACCAACTGACCCCGGGCGCCACCGAATACGTACCCGACCCCCCTGCGACGCCCGCCCAGTCGACCTCAAAAACCGACTGCTTCCAGCTTTTTCCGGCCAAGTTCTAGCCTTGGCTCGACAGTGAGTTGCCGTCCCACGGACACCAGGATTCCCACCTGGGCAATGCTGGACATGCATCCACGTGTGCGTGTAGATGTGGATTCCTTGATGGCGGCGCAGCACGATCTGGGGGTTTGCGATGCTATTCGGCGAATCGCACCAGGTGGAAAGGCGGACGCCATGAGCGCCCCGCATCTGCCGAAAGTGGCTGGAATCGATCCAGCAGTTACCACGTCACCGCACACTGCGGCGCCCGCGCCCGCCCGAACCGCCCCCGCACCGGTCCCACCGCCCGGCCCGGGCAGCGTCATCCAGGACCGGCTGGCGGGCATGGTCTCGGACCTCACCACCCTGCACGAGCTCACCGAGCGGCTGGCCCGCACCAGTGACCTCGACACCTCCCTCCACGAGTTCCTGCGCGCCGGAGCCTCACTCGTCGGCGCCCGCCGCGGCCTGATCGTCCTGGAACCCTCCGACGGGCTCGGCCCCACCAGCACGATCGGCCTCGGTCTCGGCCACGCCGAACTCGGCCACATCGAGACCGTGCCGCGCAGCGCGACCTCGTACGGCCGGATCCTCGACGGACTGCCCGATGCCCACGGCGGCTCCGAGGTCCTCCCCGAACCGGGCGAGCCCCCCGGCACCGGGGGTTTCGCCGCCCCCGTCGACCCCCGTCACCGCGAGGTCGCGGCCCGTCTCGGCTACGCCGCCAGCTACGCGCTCCCGCTGACCGCCAAAGCCACCGGCAGGCTCGGCGCGGCCGTCTGGCTGTACGACGAGCAGGCCGAGCCGAACGACCGCCAGCGCGACCTCGCCGGCCTGTACGTCCGGCACGCCGCCGAGCACCTGGCCCGGATGCTGGAGGTGGAGCGCTCCCGCTCGCGCCTGGCGACCGTCGCCGAGGAACTGCTGCCCAGCCGGCTCCCCCGGATCCCCGGGGTGCAGCTCGCCGCCCGCCACCACACGGGACCGCGCGGCGGGGGCGACTGGTACGACGCCCTGCCGCTGCCCGAGGGCGCCCTGGGCCTGGCCGTCGGCTCGGTCACCGGATCGGGGCCGAGCGCCGTCGCCGCCATGGGGAGGCTGCGGGCATCGCTGCGCGCCTATGCCGTCATGGAGGGCGAGGACCCTGTGGCGGTCCTGTCCGACCTGGAGCTGCTGCTGCGCCTCACGGAGCCGGCACGTTCGGCCACCGCACTCTTCGCGTACTGCGAACCGGCCGGTGGCCCGCACTCCGACGGCCAGGGCCACAAGATCATCCTGGCCGGCGCCGGGCACACCCCGCCGCTCCTCATCGGCGAGCACCGCACCGAGTACGTGGAGACCTCGCTCTCCGCGCCGCTGGGCATGCTGTCCTGCTGGGAGGCGCCGAGCGTGGAGATCGAACCCGCACCCGGAGAAACGGTGCTGCTCTACACCGACGGGCTGCTGCACCACACCGGAGACCCGATGGACCGGGCCTACGCACGGCTGCACGCGGCGGCCGCGGGCGCGCCCCGCAGCATCCGGGAGGACCCGGCGGCCCTGTGCGAGCACATCCTGCGGACCGTGCTGCCCGAGGGGGAGCCGGCCGACGCCCCCGAGGACATCGTCCTGCTCGCCGCCCGTTTCGAGTGAGCCGCCCCGGGTAGGCCGCTTCGAGTTCGGCCGGGCCGCGGTCCATGGTCCGTATCGTGACGGACGGCACGATACGGACCAGCCCTCTCCGCACACGCATACGATGGATGCGGTCCACACCCAGGTCCGTACCGTCGTAGCTGAGGAGAAGACGTGGCTGACGAGCTCACCCCGGAGACCCCGGAAGAAGAGCAGCCCAAGAAGACGCACAAGCAGCGCAAGAACGGTCTGTACCCGGGCGTCAGCGACGAACTCGCCGAGAGCATGCGCACCGGCTGGGCCGACACCGAGCTGCACGGTCTGGAGCCCATCGCCCAGGCCGGGCACACCGCCGACCGGCGCGCCGCGCTGTCCGCGCGCTTCCCCGGCGAGCGCCTCGTCGTCCCCGCCGGCCGGCTGAAGACCCGCTCGAACGACACCGAGTACCCCTTCCGCGCCTCGACCGAGTACGCGTACCTGACCGGCGACCAGACCGAGAACGGCGTCCTGGTCCTGGAGCCCACGGGGGCGGCCGGGCACACGGCCACCATCTACCTGCTGCCGCGCTCCGACCGGGAGAACGGCGAGTTCTGGCTGTCCGGCCAGGGCGAGCTGTGGGTCGGCCGCCGCCACTCCCTCACCGAGGCCGAGCAGCTCCTGGGCATTCCCGCCAGTGACGTGCGCGAGCTCGCCGGGGCCCTGACCGAGGCCGAGGGCCCGGTCCGGTGCGTCCGCGGCCACGACTCCGTGATCGAGTCCGCCCTCACCGACAAGGTGACCAAGGAGCGCGACGAGGAGCTGCGCGTCTACCTCTCCGAGGCCCGCGCCGTGAAGGACGACTTCGAGATCGGCGAGCTGCAGAAGGCCGTCGACTCCACCGTTCGCGGCTTCGAGGACGTCGTGAAGGTCCTGGACAAGGCCGAGGCCACCTCCGAGCGCTACATCGAGGGCACCTTCTTCCTGCGCGCCCGCGTCGAGGGCAACGACGTCGGCTACGGCTCCATCTGCGCCGCCGGCCCCCACGCCTGCACCCTGCACTGGGTCCGCAACGACGGCGACGTCCGCTCCGGCGACCTGCTGCTGCTCGACGCCGGTGTGGAGACGCACTCCCTCTACACCGCCGACGTCACGCGCACGCTGCCGATCAACGGCACGTACACCGACATCCAGCGCAAGATCTACGACGCGGTCTACGCGTCCCAGGAAGCCGGCATCGCCGCGGTCAAGCCGGGTGCGAAGTTCCGCGACTTCCACGACGCCTCGCAGCACGTGCTGGCCGAGAAGCTCGTCGAGTGGGGTCTGCTGGAGGGCCCGGTCGAGCGCGTCCTGGAGCTGGGCCTGCAGCGCCGCTGGACCCTGCACGGCACCGGCCACATGCTCGGCATGGACGTCCACGACTGCGCCGCGGCGCGCACCGAGGCGTACGTCGACGGCACCCTGGAGCCGGGCATGTGCCTCACCGTCGAGCCGGGTCTCTACTTCCAGGCCGACGACCTGACCGTGCCCGAGGAGTACCGCGGCATCGGCGTCCGGATCGAGGACGACATCCTCGTCACGGAGGACGGCAACCGGAACCTGTCGGCCGGGCTGCCCCGCACCTCGACCGAGGTCGAGGCCTGGATGGCGCGCCTCAAGGGCTGATGCCCGCGCCGGTTCGCTTCGGTGGGCGGGATCCCCTGCGGGGTCCCGCCCATCACCGTGTCTAGGACACCTTCAGCAGCGCGTCGTCGCGCCACTTGAGCATCTTGTCGAAGCTCACCACCGCGCCGCGGCCGGGCCGGTTGCGGAAGCGGACGTGGTCGGCCAGTTCGGCGATCAGATCGAGGCCCCGGCCGTGTTCGGCCAGGGCGGGTCTGCGGCGGGCCTCCGTGGCGGGCGGGAACCCCGGACCGGAATCGGTCACCTCGATGCGGCAGCGGTCCCCGTCCAGGTAGGCCGTGACGTGGTAGGCCGCGGTCTCGTCCGGAAGGTCACCGCCTCCGCCGTGCTCCACGGCGTTCGCACACGCCTCGCTCAGGGCCACCGAGAGGTCGAAGGAGATGTCCGGGTCCACCCCCGCGGTCTCCATGGTCCCCAGCAGCAGTCGCCTGGCGAGCGGCACGCTCGCGGCTTCGCGCCTCAAGTGGAGAGACCACCAGATGCTCATACGGTTACCTATTGCCGCCCGCAGCGGGCCGTAAGCGCCCTGCGGCCGTCCGGGACCGCATTGCCCTCGTTCGGCCGATGCGGCTCTCCCGGGGAGCGGTGTATGCCTCCCGGAGGCGCCACCCGCCCGGGCCGCGCCGGGACCGTGTGCGCAGACAGGACTCATGCGGACCTTCCGGACCTGCCGTATGGACGCCCCAAGCGCAGTGCGATGATGGCCCGGCCATGCCTGACCCCCATGCGACGCACGCCGGAGCCGGCCTCCGGCTCATCCGGGCCGCGGTGTTCACCGCGGTCTCCGTCGTGCTGTCCGCGGCCGGGCACGCCCTGGCGTCCTGCGCCACCGTGCCCTGGTGGTCGCTGTGCACCGGCTTACTCGCCGTCTTCGCCGTCGCAGCCGCGCTCGCGGGCCGCCGGCACACGCTGCCCGGCATCGCCGCCGGGCTCACCACCGGTCAACTGGCCCTGCACGCCCTCTTCGGCCTCGGCCAGCACAGCGCCGTGGCCGCACCGGCACCGACCGGCACCTCCGACGCTTCGCTCGCGGCGCTCGCCGCCCGGCTGGTCTGCGGGGGCAACTCCGTACCGCTCAGCCAGGCCGACGTCCGGCAGATCCTGGAGGCCACGGGCCTGGACCCGGCCGCCCTGGCCCAGCAGGCCGGGCAGGTCGCCGCTCAGGGACACGGCGCCCACGCGCACGCGGCCCAGGCCGCCACCACGGCGCCCGCGACCGGCCTGTTCAGCCCGGCCATGCTGCTCGGCCACCTGCTGGCCGCGCTCGTCGCCGGCTGGCTGCTCAGCCGCGGCGACGCCGCGCTCTTCCGGCTCGTGGAACTGTCCCGGCTCTCCGCCGAAGCCGCCCCGGTACGCCCGCTGCGCGCCGCACTGGCCTTCGTACGGGCCCTCGGCACCCATCTTCCGGGCGCGCCCGCCCTGCTCCCGCAGGCCCTGCGCACCGGGGCCGACCCGGCCGCCTGCACCGGCCGGGAAGCACTCCAGCACACGGTGATCAGGCGCGGGCCGCCCACGGCCCTCGCCCTCGCAGCCTGACGCGGCACCCTCCTCCCCGGACACACGGTGGGAGTACCGGTGCCGCGAACTCCGCGCGCGCCCGTGCGCGGATCCACCGTCACCACTGCTTCCGTGGAGTGTTTCTGCCATGAAGACCTCTCGCATCTCCTTCGCCGCCGCCCTCGCCGCGGGCACCGTCCTCGTCCTGTCCGGTACCGCCTTCGCGCACGTCGGCGTGCAGCCCGTCGGAGAGGCCGCCAAGGGTGGCTACGCGACGCTCAACTTCAAGGTCCCCAACGAGCGCGACAACGCTTCGACCACCCAGCTCGAGGTCAACTTCCCGGTCGACCAGCCGCTCACGTCCGTGATGCCGCAGGACATCCCCGGCTGGACGTCCAGCGTCGAGAAGACCAAGCTCGACAAGCCGCTGACCGTGCACGGCAAGCAGGTCAACGAGGTCGTCACCAAGGTGACCTGGACCGGCGGCAAGATCGAGCCCGGCAAGTTCCAGCAGTTCCCGGTCTCCGTCGGCAAGCTGCCCGAGAGCACCGACCAGATGGTCTTCAAGTCCATCCAGACCTACGACAACGGCGAGGTCGTCCGGTGGATCGAGGAGGCCAAGGAAGGTGCCGCGGAACCGCAGAACCCGGCGCCCGTCCTGAAGCTGGCCGCCGCGAAGGGCGACGACCACCACGGCGCCGCCAAGACCGACGAGGCGAAGAACACCGAAAAGGACTCCGGGCACGGCCACGACGAGGCCGCGACCGAGCACGGATCGGACACCACCGCGCGCGCTCTCGGCATCGCCGGCATCGTCATCGGACTCGGCGGGGTCGCCTTCGGCGTCGCCTCGCGTCGCCGCTCCGCCTGACCTGCGGCGCCCGTCGGCGCCACCGCCCCGCACCCGAACCACCCCCGATCCCAGGGACTCCTCTCCATGCGCACCACACGTGTGACGGCCGCCGCTCTCCTCGCAGCGGCCGCCCTCACCCTCACCGCCTGCGGCGGTGAGCCGGCCAAGACCGACTCGGTCACCCAGATCGCCGGCGGCCAGAACAACGCCAAGGCCGCGACCGTCCTGGACCGCCCCTTCAACAAGCCGGAGCTCGTCCTCACGGACACCACCGGCCAGCCGTGGAACCTGCGCGAGCAGACCAAGGGCAAGCCGACGCTGATCTACTTCGGCTACACCCACTGCCCCGACGTGTGCCCGCTGACGATGAGCAACATCGCCGTCGCCAAGAAGGCACTCCCCAAGGCCGACCAGGACAACCTGCAGGTCGTCTTCGTCACCACCGACCCCGAACGGGACACTCCCGAGTCCCTCGGCTCATGGCTCAAGGCGCAGGACCCGTCCTTCATCGGACTCACCGGGGACTTCGCCGCCATCCAGGCCGCCGCACGCACGCTCGGCATCGGCATAGAGGCAGCCAAGAAGGAGGCCAACGGCGACGTCGTCTCCATGCACGGCGCCCAGGTCATCGCGTTCTCGCCCAAGACCGACGAGGGCTACGTCCTCTACGGCGAGGGCACCACCGTCGACGA
Organism: Streptomyces sp. NBC_00207; assembly: GCF_045160965.1. Classification (NCBI taxonomy): domain Bacteria; kingdom Bacillati; phylum Actinomycetota; class Actinomycetes; order Kitasatosporales; family Streptomycetaceae; genus Streptomyces; species Streptomyces sp. NBC_00207. The sequence continues at coordinate 4,762,762 of NZ_CP130715.1, forward strand.
CTACACCAAGGACCTGCCGAAGCTCATCAGGGGAGAGAACCCGTGAACGCCCGCACCACCCGCACCCTCGCCACCGCCCTCGCCCTGACGGCGGCCCTGGCCCTGTCCGGCTGCTCCGGCGACAGCGAGCCGAAGATGGCGGTCAGCGGCGCGTTCATGCCCCAGCCCGTGACCGACGAGATGGCCGGCGCCTTCATGGTCATCAAGAACAACACCGAGACCGCCGACAAGCTCACCGGCGCCACCTCCCCGCTCTCCGACGATCTCCAGGTCCACGAGACCAAGGACCGGAAGATGCAGCAGGTCCAGTCGATGGACGTGCCGGCGAACGGTGAGCTCCGGCTGGAGCGCGGCGGCAGCCACATCATGTTCATGGGGCTCAAGAGCACTCCGAAGGTCGGGGACAAGGTCACCGTCGAGCTCCGTTTCGAGAAGGCCGGCCCCGTCAAGGTCGAGCTGGACGTGAAGGAACGGACGTACGACACGCAGAACTCCAAATTCCACTGACGGACCGAGGAACCGACACGCCATGACGGCCACCGCCCCCGCCCCCTCCGCGGCCCGCGCCTCTGCCACGGCATTCCTGCCACGGCTCGCGCTGGTCCTCGCAGCCCTGCTGGCAACCCTGTTCACCGCGGCCTCACCGGCCACGGCGCACGCCGCACTCACCGCGAGCGACCCCAAGGACGGGGCGGTGGTCGCCACGGCCCCCGCCCAGGTCACGCTCTCCTTCTCGGAGCAGGTCGCGATGGGCGACGACTCCATCCGCGTTCTCGACCCCCAGGGCAGGCGGGTGGACACCGGCGAGCTGCGCGACATGTGCAGCGGGAACACCGTGCGCTACGGCACCGCCCTGCACACCGGCCTGCCCAACGGCACCTACACCGTCGCCTGGCAGGCCGTTTCGGCCGACAGCCATCCGATCGCCGGGGCCTTCACCTTCTCCATCGGCGCACCTTCGGCCACCAACGTCACGCTGCCCACCGTCCAGGCGGGCGGCGGACCCGTGGGCATCGCGTACGGGATCGCCCGCTACGCCGCCTACGCCGGCTTCACCGTCCTCGTGGGCGGCGCCGCCTTCATCCTGCTGTGCTGGCGCCGGGGCGCCGCCGAGCGGCCGCTCCAGAAGCTCGTCGTGCGGGCCTGGGTCACGCTGACCGTCGCCACCCTGGTGATGCTGGTACTCCGGACCCCTTACACGGGCTCCGGCAAGTTCGCCGACGCCTTCGACCTCGACGGGCTCAGGGCGGTCCTGGCGACCAAGACCGGCGCCTCGCTCGTCTCCCGGCTGCTCCTGCTGGGCGCCGCCGCCCTCTTCGTCGCTGTCCTCTTCGGTGTCTATGCGCGCCGCCTGCAGGGCGCCGGCCCCGAGGAGAAGGCGAACGCGGGGGCGTCCGAGGAGGTCGAGGACACCAACGACCTCACCTTCGGGCTGGCCATCGGCGGCGCTGTGGTCGCCGGCGGCATCGCCGCCACGTGGGCCCTCTCGGAACACGCCTCCACGGGCATCCAGCCCGGGATCGCCATGCCGGCCGACATCCTGCACCTGCTGGCCGTCGCCACTTGGCTCGGTGGTCTCACCGCACTGCTCGTCGCCCTCCACAAGGTCCCGGGGATCGAACGCGCGGCTGTCCGGCGCTTCTCCACGGTCGCCTTCGTCAGCGTCCTGGTGCTCGCCGTCACCGGCGTGTACCAGTCCTGGCGCCAGCTCGGCAGCTGGTCCGCCCTCACCGGCACCGACTACGGGCGGCTGTTGCTCGTGAAGGTCGGCCTGGTCGCCGTCCTCCTCGGCGTCGCCTACCTCTCCCGGAAGTGGACCGCACGGCTCGCGGACACCCCGGAGGCAGCCGTGGCCGCCAACGCATCGGCCGCAGAGGCGGCCGGGCCGGGAAATGTTTCACGTGAAACAGGCTCCGCGGTCTCGGACGACCTCGAGGGCTCCGATGTTTCACGTGAAACAGAGCCCGTCACCGTCCCGGCGGATCCAGAGCGCGCCGCGCAGCTCGCCCGGCAGCGCGCCGCCCGTGAGAGCGCGCGCGAGAAGCAGGTGCGTGACGCCGACCCCCACCGCGCCGGCCTGCGCCGCTCCGTACTCGCCGAAGCGGGCATAGCCGTGATCCTGCTCGCCGTCGCCACGGTTCTCACCAGCACCGAGCCCGGGCGCACCGTGGAGAAGGAGGCCGGCCGCGGCGGTCCCACGACCACCGCCGTCCCCAACCGCCCCGTCAAGATCACCCTGCCGTTCGACACCGGCGGCCAGAACGGCAAGGGGTCCGTCCGGCTCGAGCTCGACCCGGGCCGGGTCGGCGCGAACACCCTCCACCTCTGGGCCGACTCCGGCGACGGCAAGCCCTTCGACCTCCCCGAGATCAAGGTCGCCTTCACCCTGCCGGCCAAGGACGTCGGCCCCCTGCCGCTCGTCCCCGAGCAGGCCGCCCCAGGGCACTGGACCGCATCCGGTGTCCAGCTGCCGCTCGCCGGCGAATGGCGCATCGACGTGACCGTCCGTACCTCCGACATCGACCAGACCACCGTGCAGAAGACTGTGAAGATCGGCTGACCAGCGTGACCGACAGCAACCCCGACATCGAGATCTCCCGGCGCAGGCTGCTGGGCACCGTCGGCGCCGCGGGCGCCGCCGGACTCGCGCTCGGCGCCGCCGGCGGCGCTCTCGCGCACTCCGCGCTCGCCGACTCCGGGAGCGGCTCCGCCACGGGCGCCGCCGGCAGCCTGTCCTCCCTCGGCGCCACCCAGGTGGCCTTCCACGGGGACCACCAGGCCGGCATCACCACGCCCCTGCAGGCCAAGGGGCACCTCGTCGCCTTCGATCTCACCCCCGGGGCGGGCCGTACCGAGGCCTCCGCACTACTGCGACGCTGGTCGGACACGGCACGACGGCTCATGGCGGGCGAGCCTTCCGCAACCTCCGACAGCGGTATCGCCCTGGATGCCGGCCCGTCCTCCCTGACCGTCACCTTCGGCTTCGGCCACTCCTTCTTCGAGCGCACCGGCCTCACCGCCCGCCGCCCCGCCGCCCTCGACCCGCTGCCGAGCTTCTCCTCCGACCAGCTCGACGCCCAGCGCAGCAACGGCGACCTGTGGGTGCAGATCGGCTCGAACGACGGACTCGTCGCCTTCCACGCCCTGCGCGCCCTGCAGAAGGACGCCGGGGACGCCGCCCGCGTCCGCTGGCAGATGAACGGCTTCAACCGGTCCCCCGGAGCCACCGGCACCCCGATGACCGCCCGCAACCTGATGGGCCAGATCGACGGCACCGGCAACCCGAAGCCCTCGCAGCCCGACTTCGACAAGCGGATCTTCGTCCCCTCGGCCGGCCCCGGACCGGCCGAGCACGCCTGGATGGCCGGAGGCTCGTACGCCGTCGTACGGCGCATCCGCATGCTGCTCGACGACTGGGACAAGCAGTCGCTCGCCCAGCAGGAGCAGGTCATAGGCCGCACCAAGGCCACCGGTGCACCGCTGACCGGCGGCACGGAGACCACGGAGATGGCGCTCGACAAGCTCGGCTCCGACGGCAAGCTGGTCATCCCGTCCAACGCGCATGCCCGGATCTCGGCCCCCGAGCAGAACGGCGGGGCGGCCATGCTGCGCCGTCCCTTCTCCTTCCACGACGGGATCGGCTCCGACGGCGCCCCCGACGCCGGACTCCTCTTCGTCTGCTGGCAGGCCGATCCACTGCGCGGGTTCGTACCCGTCCAGCGCAAGCTCGATCGCGGGGACGCGCTGTCGGAGTTCATCCGGCACGAGTCCAGTGGCCTGTACGCGGTACCGCCCGGCCCCCGCAGCGGCGAGTACGTGGGGCAGCGGCTGCTCGAAGGATGAACAGGACCCCGGTGGGCGTGATCCCGGCATTACGCTGATCGCATGTCAGCCACCCGCTTCACGTATCTCGGTCCCGAGGGCACTTTCACCGAGGCCGCCCTGCGCACCCTGCCGGAAGCCGCGACCCGGGAGCTCATCCCGATGGTGTCGGTTCCGGCCGCCCTGGACGCCGTGCGCAACGGCGAGGCGGCCGCCGCGCTCGTCCCGATCGAGAACTCGGTCGAGGGCGGGGTCACCGCCACCCTCGACGAGCTGGCCTCGGGCGAACCGCTGATGATCTACCGCGAGGTGCTGCTGCCCATCGCCTTCGCGCTGCTCGTGCGGCCCGGGACGTCGCTGTCGGACGTCAAGACCGTGACGGGTCACCCGGTCGCCCAGCCCCAGGTGCGCAACTGGCTTCGGGCGAACCTGCCCGACGCGGTGTGGGAGTCGGCCGCCTCGAACGCCGACGGCGCCCGGCTGGTCCAGGAGGGCCGCTTCGACGCCGCTTTCGCGGGCGAATTCGCCGCTGCCACGTACGGGCTCGTCCCGCTGGTCACCGAGATCCACGACGCGGAGAACGCCGAGACCCGGTTCGTGCTCGTGGGGCGCCCCGCGCGGCCCGCCGCGCCGACCGGCGCAGACAAGACCTCCGTCGTGCTGTGGCTCGGCGACGACCACCCGGGTGCGCTGCTGGAGCTCCTCCAGGAGTTCGCGGTCCGCGGGGTCAACCTGATGCTGATCCAGTCCCGTCCAACGGGACAGGGCATCGGCAACTACTGCTTCGCCGTCGACGCGGAGGGCCACATCTCGGACCGGCGGGTCAGCGAGGCACTCATGGGCCTCAAGCGGACCTGTCCGCAGGTCCGCTTCCTCGGGTCCTATCCGCGTGCCGGCGTCGCTCAGAGTGACGTCAGGGCGCCTCGGGCCGGAACCTCCGACGGTGACTTCACGGACGCATCCGACTGGCTGACTCGTTGCCTCGACGGCCGGGCGTAGGGCGTCGTCCACCGTCTTCTCCAGCTGTCCACAGAGTTATCCACAGGATGGGATGGGGACCTGGGGACAAGTCGACAGAGCGGCACGACAAGGTCGACAAATCGGTCGGGTGGCCCAGGTTTCGCGCTGGGGAGCGGGAGGTGAACGGTGTCACCCCTGCATCGCCGATCAACTCTTTGGGGCGAGCCATTCCCACCCGAATGAGTGTGTGAGGGTGGTTTGAACCCTGATTCACCTCGGCCATCCGCCGATCGGGAATGATCTATTCCTGTGTCCACAGATGCAGCACACAGCCTGTGGATAAGATGCCGGTCCCGGCAATTCCTGTGGACAAGAACCACCTCCAGCCCTGCTCAGGGCCCGCCCGGCCGTCGACATTGTGCCCCTTTTCGGGGAATGGGGCCGGTTTTATTGACGGTCCGAGAAGGGGCACTTCCGGTCACCGATCAAGACTTATCCATTCGTTGCAATTAGGACATAGCGACACGCAGCGTGATATCGGTGTGATCCCAGGAAGCCCAGCCCGGTAGCCTGGAGGGGTGATTGACCTTCGGCTGCTCCGTGAAGACCCTGACCGTGTCCGCGCCTCGCAGCGCGCCCGTGGAGAGGACGTCGACCTCGTCGACGCACTGCTCTCCGCCGACGAGCGCCGCAGGTCCTCAGGCATGCGCTTCGACGAACTGCGCAATGAGCAGAAGTCCCTCGGCAAGCTCATTCCGAAGGCCTCTCCGGAGGAGCGGGCCGAGCTGCTGAAGAAGGCCGAACAGCTCAAGCAGGACGTCAAGGCCGCCGAGGCCGAGCAGAACGAGGCCGACGAGGCCGCCAAGCAGCTCCTCCTGCAGCTCGGCAACATCGTCCACGAGGACGTCCCGGTCGGCGGCGAGGAGGACTTCACCGTCCTGGAGACGCACGGCACCATCCGCGACTTCGCCGCCGAGGGCTTCGAGCCCAAGGACCACCTGGAGCTCGGCGAATCGCTCGGAGCCATCGACGTCGAGCGCGGCGCCAAGGTCTCGGGCTCGCGCTTCTACTACCTGACCGGTGTGGGCGCCCTGCTGGAGCTGGCGCTGGTCAACGCGGCCATCGCACAGGCCACCGAGGCCGGCTTCATCCCGATGCTGACCCCCGCGCTGGTCCGCCCGCGCGCCATGGAGGGCACCGGCTTCCTCGGCCAGGCCGCGGAGAACGTCTACCACCTGGAGAAGGACGACTACTACCTGGTCGGCACCTCCGAGGTCCCGCTCGCCGCGTACCACATGGACGAGATCATCGACGCCGACAAGCTGCCGCTGCGGTACGCCGGCTTCTCGCCGTGCTTCCGCCGCGAGGCCGGCACGTACGGCAAGGACACCCGCGGCATCTTCCGCGTCCACCAGTTCGACAAGGTCGAGATGTTCTCGTACGTCGCGCCGGAGGAGGCCGAGGCCGAGCACCAGCGGCTCCTGGAGTGGGAGAAGCAGTGGCTGACCAGCCTGGAGCTGCCGTTCCAGGTGATCGACGTCGCCACCGGTGACCTGGGTGCCTCCGCCTCGCGCAAGTTCGACTGCGAGGCGTGGATCCCGACCCAGGGCAAGTACCGCGAGCTGACCTCCGCGTCGAACTGCAACAGCTTCCAGGCCCGCCGCCTGTCGATCCGCTACCGCGACGGCAAGAAGACCCAGCCGCTGTCCACGCTGAACGGCACCCTGTGCGCCGTTCCGCGCACGATCGTCGCGATCCTCGAGAACCACCAGCAGGCCGACGGCTCGGTACGGGTGCCCCAGGCGCTCCGTCCCTACCTCGGCGGCCGCGAGGTCCTGGAGCCGATCAAAAAGTGAGCCCGGCCCCGTTCCCGTACAAACTCGTCGCCACCGATCTCGACGGCACGCTGCTGCGTGGTGACGACACCGTCTCGGAACGTACCCGTGAGGCGCTCGTCGCGGCCACCGCGGCGGGCGCGGCGCACATCATCGTCACCGGCCGTGCCGTGCCCTGGACCCGGCACGTGCTGGACGATCTCGGCTACAAGGGGATCGCCGTCTGCGGGCAGGGCGCGCAGGTCTACGACGCGGGTGCGCACCGGCTGCTGACCTCGGTGACGCTGGACCGGCAGCTGGCCGGCCTGGCGCTGTCGAAGCTGGAGGCCGAGATCGGTCCGCTGGCCCTGGCGGCCAGCCGGGACGGGGTGGACGGCGAGGTCCTGTTCGGGCCCGGGTACCAGGTGCAGGAGGGCCTCCCGGCCGTCTACCTGGAGGACACCGCCGCGGTGTGGACGGCTCCGCTGAACAAGCTCTACATCCAGCACCGGGAGCTCGACGACGACGCGCTCGTCAAGGTGGCCCGGCAGACCGTCGGCAGCCTGGTCGACATCGTCATGGCGGGTCCGGGCATAGTCGAGATACTGCCGCTCGGCCTGACCAAGGCCACCGGCCTGTCGCTGGCCGCGCGCCGGCTGAAGGTGAAGGCGGCGGAGACGATCGCCTTCGGTGACATGCCCAACGACATCCCGATGTTCGGCTGGGCCGCGCACGGAGTGGCGATGGCCAATGCCCACGCGGAGCTCAAGGCGGTGGCTGACGAGGTGACGACCTCCAACGAGGAGGACGGCATCGCGGTGGTGCTGGAGCGCCTGCTGGGCGCCGCGTAGCCGGTACGGACGTACGAGAGGTCCGGGACAGCCCGCGCCGCGAGGCGCGCTCGAAGTGGCTGTCCCGGACCTTTTGTTGCTCCCCGCACGACTCACTCTGCCCCGGGCGGAAGTCCCGTACCAGTGAATTTCCGCGCATCAGCCGTGAATCCGGCGGCGCCGCCAGTAGGCGACGGTGAGGACTCCGAGCAGCGGACCCCAGAGCAGCAGGGGCACGTAGGACAGGTTGAAGATCCACAGGGCCGGCCCGGTGGGCGCGTCGGGATTCGCGGCGTTGACCTCGTTCCAGGTTGCGGCGCCGAGGACCGTGATGCCGGTGAGTGCGAGCGCGCCCAGCGCCGCGGGAACCACCGCCACCAGGGGATGGAGCCGGCGTCCGCCCATCCACGGGATCCAGCGGGGCACCTCCTCGCCCCAGCGCTGGACCAGCCCGAAGCTCAGCAGGCCGAGGCACTCCTGCACGACGCAGACGAAGATCAGGACCAGGGATTCCCGGCCCGGGTAGTACGCGTGGTGCAGATCGCTGCCCGGGCCCCAGCCCATGGGCACGCCCGCCGCCACCACGAGCCGCCACACGCAGCTGGGAAGCACCGTCAGCGAGGCGAGCCCGGCGAGCCGGCGAAGCCGGGGGGAGACTCCGGGAACGGTGTCCGAAGCGTGTACGGCGGCGTTGGCGGTCATGGTCCAAGTCCTGTCCGGAAGGGGCTGGTTGATGACTCAAGCCTCGTCGGCCGGGGCGTTCGCGACCATCCGCCGATCAGCAGGTCCGCGGCCCTGCCCGGTCGCGCGTCTGTGCCGATCGGCAGATGGCCGAACGGCGGGGTGCGCTCGTAGGGTCGGCTCATGACCGTCAACCCTCGCGCCGCGTATGCCCCGTTGCTGACTGCGGCTGCGGTGGTCGGCATCGCCGCCGCCCTCCTGCGGGTGCCCCCGTCGTGGCTGCTGCTCTGGGAGGGCCCTCTGCTCCTCCTGCTGGCCCTGGTGGCCCGCTGGTCCCCGGTGCGCTCCGCGGCCGTCGCGGGCACCCTCGGGGTGGCGGCCGTCGCGCTGTGGCCCGTCCCCCTGGTGTGGGAGAGCGGATCGTGGCTGGAGGCCTGCGGGGCCGCGGCGTTCTGGGCTCTGCCCGCCCTCGGGGCGGTGCTGGCCGGCGGCTACCTGCGCCGCCAGGCGGGCCTGATGCGGCAGGCCGTACGGGATGCGCGGCGCGACCAGCAGTTGGAACTGGCCCGGGATCTGCACGACTTCGTGGCGCACGACGTGAGCGCCATCGTGGTGCAGGCACAGGCGGCCCGGTTCGTGGCGGCGCAGGACCCCGGCCAGGCGGTCCGCGCGCTGGAGCGGATCGAGACTGCGGGGCTGAGTGCGCTCGCCTCGATGGACCGGACGGTACATGCGCTGCAGGAGGCCGCGGGCGGGCCGACGACCCCGGTTCCGGGCCTGGCCCAACTTCCGGAGCTGGTGGAGCGGTTCGAGGGTGGGGCACTGGACGCGGAGCCGGAGGCCGTACGGGAGCTGTCGCGGGAGGCGGACACCACGGCGTACAGAGTGGCCGTCGAGGCGCTGACGAACGTACGCCGGCACGCGCCCGGAGCCGCCGTGGTGCAGGTCGCCGTACGCCGGGCCGGACCGGGCATAGAGCTCAGCGTGGTCAATTCCGCGGCGCCCCGGGGCGCGGGCGGGCTGCTGGCCCGCCGGAGGCGGGGCGGCACGGGGCTGGCCGGCCTCCGCGGGCGGGTGGAAGCGGCGGGCGGGTGCCTGCAGGCCGGGGCGGACGCGGACGGCGGGTGGCGGGTTCACGCCGTCTTCCCGGCGGAGGGACATCCTCCTGGGTGATCATAGCGGCGTGACCACACGCATCCTGATAGCCGATGACCAAGAGGACATTCGCAGCGGTTTCCGGCTGATCCTCGATTCACAGCCGGACATGACCGTCGTGGGGGAGGCGGCGGACGGGGAGCGCGCGGTGGTGCTGGCCCGGGAACTGCGGCCCGACGTGGTGCTGGCGGACATCCGGATGCCACGGCTGGACGGGCTGGAGGTGACCCGGTTGCTGGCCCCCGAGACCCGGGTGGTGGTGGTGACCACCTTCGACCTGGACGAGTACGTGCACACCGCCCTGCGCAACGGGGCCTGCGGATTCCTGCTCAAGCGGTCCGGGCCGGCCCTGCTGATCGAGGGGGTCCGGGCGGCGATGGCCGGGGACACGCTGATCAGTCCGCAGATCACGGTGCGGCTGCTGAGCCGGCTGACGGAGGCGGGTCCCGTCGCCCCTCGCGCGCCGCATCCGCTGACGGAGCGGGAGCTGGACATCGTGCGCCTGGTGGCGCGCGGGCTGACCAACGCCGAGATCGGCGCGGAGCTGTTCATCAGCGCGGGGACGGCCAAGACCCACATCGCGAACGTCCAGGCCAAGATCGGGGCCAGGAACCGGGTGGGGATCGCCGCGTGGGCGTGGGAGCACGGCGTGGCGAAAGCAGAGACCGACTAGTCACGTTTCACGTGAAACAAGACCTCGTTTCACGTGAAACGGGATCGTGTTTCACGTGAAACATCGTGACGGGTGAGCGGCCAGGCGAGCAGTCCGACGGAGAGCGCGATGGCATGGCCGAGGTCGGTGAAGGTACCGCCGGTGGCGAGGGGGAGCCCGAAGAAGGCGACTGCTCCGGCCAGGTAGAACCATCTCCAGGGGCCGGGGATCCGGTAGGTGAGGACACCGACGGCGGCCGCGAGCCCGTAGCTGACGCCGATGTCGACGACATGGGTCATGCTGCGCGGGGCTCGGTGGTCCTCGATGGCCATCAGCAGGATCCTCTGGCTGACCAGGGTGGCGATGATGTGGGCACTCGCCACGATCAGGAGCCAGCGCTGCGTGCCGAGCCAGCGTTCGACGGGCGCGTAGAACAGCTCGAAGAGGACGGCGTAGAGGGCGAGCGAGGCCGGGTTCTCGATCCAGAACGCGCTGCTGAGGAGCGCCCGCACGGGGTGCTGGACGAGCTGGTGGATGTTGCTGCTGTTGCGGTGGAGCAGGACGTGCTCGACCCGGTCGGGCGCGATCACGACGACGATGCTGGTGACGGCGATGATCAGCAGCCAGATGTGCGTCCCGGGCGAGGAGCGTATCCAGGACCGCAGGGGCCTGGACGGCTCCGGCTCGGTGTGCTCGATCATGTACCGATGATGACCCGCAAAGCTGTGCCCCGCCTGGCCGGTGGGCTGGGCGGGGCACTGTTTCGCAGGCGCTGCGGCGGGACTTACTCCTCGCCGGCCAGAGTGAGGCGGCGCAGCTTCTGGCCCGCGTAGACGGTGGCGCCGACGGTCACCACGGTGAGCAGGACCGCGGCGGTGGGAAGGCCCACGGTGGCGTCGACGTACCCGTCCCCGGCGACCTTCTCGGCGAGGGCCAGGGCCCACTGCTGGACGCTGAGGGTCTTGGCTCCGGAGACCAGGCTGCCGAAGAGCGACTCCCAGATCAGGGCGTAGACCAGGCCGAAGACGACCGCGTGCCGGCTGACCGTGCCGAGGAGCAGGAACAGCGCGCTGTAGGCGATCGAGGCGACGAGGGCGGCGATCGTGTAGGCGACGGCGATCTGCTGGCCGTTGCCGTTGAGGATGAACCCGGCGATCAGGGTGGGGATCGCGGAGAAGGCCATGGTGACGGCGATCGCCACGATCAGCTTGGTCATGATGATCGTCGGGCGCTTCAGCGGCTTGGAGAGCAGGTAGACGATCGAGCCGTCGTCGATCTCCGGGCCGATGGCGCCGGTGCCGGCGATGACACCGATCAGCGGAACCATGGTGGCGAGGGCGAAGCCCCCGAGGAGGTCCGCGGCGACCTTGTCGTCCACACCCGTGAATCCGCGGACGGCGAGGGCGATGACGATCAGCAGGGCGGGCAGCGCGAAGAGGATCAGCGCGCGCCGCCGGCCGAGCAGGGCCCGGTAGGTAAGCCGGGCAACGGTGGGGTCGTACATGGGTGCCAGCTCCTTTCAGGCCGAGACGAGGTAGGAGAAGACCGACTCGAGGGACTCGTCGGAGGGCGAGACCGTCAGCAGCCGGATGTCGTGCGCGCGGGCCACACGGGGCAGCAGCTCCGTGAAGCGGCCGAAGTCGACGGCCTGGATGCGCAGCGCGCCCTCCTTCAGGTCGACCTCGATACCGGCCGTGGAGGGGTCGGCGATCAGAGCCGCGGCGAGGGCCCGGTCGTCGGAGGAACGGACGAGGTAACGGTGCGGGCGGTCCGTCATCAGGCGCCGGATCTTGCGGAAGTCACCGGAAGCGGCGTGCCGGCCGGCGACGACCACCTCGATGTGCGAGGCGAGCTGCTCGACCTCCTCCAGGATGTGGGAGGAGAACAGAACGGTGCGTCCCTCGTCGCCCATGCGCCGCAGCAGGTCCATCAGCTGCATGCGCTGGCGCGGGTCCATCCCGTTGAACGGCTCGTCCAGGAGGAGCACGGACGGGTTGTGGACGAGGGCGGACGCCATCTTGACGCGCTGACGCATGCCCTTGGAGTAGGTGGAGATCTTGCGGTCCTGGGCGTACTCCATCTCGACGGTGGCGAGGGCCCGCTGGGCGTCCGCGTCGTCGAGGCCGTGCAGCTCGGCGTTGGCGACGACGAACTCCCGGCCGGTGAGGAAGTCGTACATCGCCTCGCGCTCGGGCACGACACCGATCTGCTTGTAGACCTGCTCGTTCTGCCAGATCGGCGCGCCGTCGAGGGTGACGGTGCCCGTGGAGGGGGCGAGGAAGCCGCCCATCATGTTGATGAGGGTGGACTTGCCTGCACCGTTGGGACCCAGGAGCCCGGTGACACCGGGTCCGATGCTCATGGTCACGTCGTTGACGGCGACGACGTTCCCGAACCAGCGGGAGGTGTGGTCGATGTCGATGGTGGTCACAGCCCGGCCTTCCGGTAGCGGGCCATCAGCGCGGCGTAGGAGCCGGCGATGAGGCCGAGGGCGACGAGCAGGTAGACGACGCCGACGCCGGCCGAGGGACCTTCCCCGCCGGGGAAGGCGGAGGTCGCGTTGAGGAACGCGGTCTGTACGCCGTCGATGAGGGTGATCGGGGAGAACAGGCCCATCCACTCGATGGCTCCGGCGTTCCCGGTGCTGTAGGCGATCCCCTGGACCGCGGTCACCGCGCCGAACGGGATCAGGAGTACCGCGATGATCGCGGCGACGCCGAACCCACGGCGCGGGGTGAGCGCGGCCATGACCAGGCCGAGGCCCGCGAAGAGCAGCGACAGCAGCAGAACCGACACGAGTCCCTGCCCGAATCCCTTGGTCTGGTGGGCGAAGTCGAACTTCGCCAGGAGCGATCCGATCCACATGATCAGCAGCGGGGTCGCGGTGAGGATGAACAGGGCCGAGGCCATGGCCGCGTACTTGGCCACGACGTAGTCGACGCGTTCGATGGGCCGCGAGAAGTAGAGCGGCACCGTCTTGAAGCGCAGGTCCCGGGAGACGGACTGCGGTGCCTGGGAGGCGAGGAACAGGCCGATGATCACCTGGGTGGTCAGGGCGTACGTCGTGTACTTGATCGGCAGGTCGGTGGAGCCGGGCACCGCGATCGCGACCGCGACGATGATCAGTGCGGGGACGCACATCACCGCGAAGAGGATCATCGGCAGGACCTTGGACTTGGCCGAGCGGCCGAGTCCGTAGGCGCCGCGCAGGGATTGCGAGAACAGCGACTTGCGGGCGTAGGCACGGCCGAGCCGGGGTCCGTCATAGGACCGGTAGCCGATGTTGTGGATCTGGGTCGACGTCTCAGGCGCCATCGGAACCGGCTCCCTTCTGCTGGACGGAGTACACGGGCTGGTCGCTGTCGCGGAAGACCTCCGCGATGTGGTGGCGGCGCTGCTCCATGCGGACCAGGCCGATACCCAGCTCGGCGACCGTGTCGCGGACGGTGTCGTAGGTGTGCTCGCCGGAGGCCTCGACGAGGAGGATGTGGCCGGCGCCGGGCAGGCCCTGCTCGGTGCCCTCGTGCAGGATGACGCCCGCCTCGGTGAGCGCCTTGCGCAGGGCGGCGGTGCCGTCCGGGTGGGTGTCGGAGTCGGTGACCTCGACCGCGAGGGTCGTGGTGATCTGGGTGAAGTCGCTGGTGGAGCTGGAGCGCAGCAGCTTGCCGCCGTCGACGACCACCACGTGGTCGCAGGTCCGCTCCAGCTCGCCGAGGAGGTGGGAGGTGACCAGGACGGAGATGCCGAAGTCCGTGTAGACCCGGCGGATCAGGCCGAGCATCTCGTCGCGTCCGACCGGGTCCAGGCCGTTGGTCGGCTCGTCGAGGAGCACCAGCTGGGGGTCGTGGACGAGGGCCTGGGCGAGCTTGACGCGCTGCTTCATGCCGGTGGAGTAGCCGCCGATGGGGCGGTAGCGCTCCTCGTACAGCCCGACGTGGCGCAGGGTGTCTGCGGTGCGCTCGCGGGCCGCGGTGGGCGGCAGCCCGGACATGCGGGCCATGTGGACGACGAACTCGGTGGCCGAGACGTCGGGTGGCAGGCAGTCGTGCTCGGGCATGTAGCCGACGCGTTCACGGATGGCGCTGCCATGCGTTTTGACGTCGAGGCCGAGCACGGCGGCGCTGCCCTCGGTGGCGGGGGACAGTCCCAGCAGAATTTTGATCAGCGTGGACTTGCCGGCTCCGTTGGCACCCACGAGGCCGGTCACACCAGGCCCGATGTCCAGGGAGAGCCGGTCGAGGGCGGTCACTCGGGGGTACCGCTTGCTCAGGCTTTCGGTCGCGATGACAGTCACGGGTTCGACGTTAGTGGCGCAGCCCTCGCGAAGCGTCAGACCTTGAGTGGGATCCCGTCTCCGCCTTGAGGCGTACGTACCCGTTCTGAAGGCTGATGTGGACCGGACAACTTTATCCACAGGTCTGTGCACGACCCTTGACGTGATCTCCAGTCATTGTCACATTCATCAGTGTCAAGTTACGGGCGCGTACGGCTAGACGGATGGACGGGCTGACATGGCTGGGGACACCAAGCAACGCACCGCGCGACTCTCCGGACGACTCTCCGCCGATCTGGGCGGGTTCAGAGAGGTGCAGCGTCTCTCGTACGAGTGCGCCGAGGCCGTCGCGGCCCAGCTGCGGCCCGGGGTGACCGAGCGGGAGGCGGCGCGCATGCAGCGCGAGTGGCTGCGCGACCGCGGCGTGCGGGACTGGTTCCACCTGCCCTTCGCCTGGTTCGGGGACCGCACCGCCTTCGCGAACTTCAAGATCCCGCTGCAGTTCTTCCCGACCAACCGGAAGCTGGAGCCGGGGATGCCGTTCATCCTCGACATGGCACCGGTCTTCAAGGGCTACGCGGCCGACATCGGGTATTCGGGCAGCCTCGGGCTGAATCCGGTGCAGGACCGGCTCATGTCCGACCTCCAGGCCCACCGCGTACTGATCCTGGAGCAGGTGCGGGAGCGCCGCTCCCTGCGCGAGATCTACGAGAACGTCGAGCGGCTGATGACCCGCCAGGGGTACGCCAACCGGCACCGGGCCTACCCCTTCGGCGTGATCGCGCACAAGATCGACCGGGTCGGGGAACGGCGCTGGTCGCCGACCGCCTTCGGGTTCGGCATCCAGTCCCTCAAGGGCCTGGCCGGTGACGCCCTGCACGGGCACCGTGAGGGCTGGTCCCCGCTGTGGAGCCCGTACCACTTCTCCGACCATCCGCCGCAGCCCGGACTGTGGGCGGTCGAGCCGCACCTGGGGTTCCGGGGCACCGGCGCGAAGTTCGAGGAGATCCTGGTCGTCACCGACTCCCGGGATCCCGAGGAGAGCGCGTTCTGGCTGGACGACGACCTGCCGCACGTGCGGCGCTGGGCCGAGGAGAAGGCAGCATGAGCGACATGAGCGGAGCAGGAGTGGCAGGGATTGCGGGTGCGCGCGAGCGCCGGGTGAGCACCGGCGGCGTCGAGCTGTCGGTCGTCGAGCTCGGCGAGGCGAACCGCCCGACCGTGCTGCTGGTGCACGGCTACCCGGACAGCAAGGAGGTCTGGTCGGAGGTCGCCGAGCGGCTCGCGGCCCGCTTCCACGTGGTGCTCTACGACGTACGCGGCCACGGGCGCTCCACCGCACCGCAGCCGCTGCGCGGCGGCTTCACGCTGGAGAAGCTGACCGACGACTTCCTGGCGGTGGCTGACGCGGTCAGCCCGGACCGGCCCGTGCACCTGGTCGGCCACGACTGGGGCTCCGTGCAGGGCTGGGAGTTCGCGACGGTCGGCCGCACCGAGGGCCGGATCGCCTCCTTCACCTCGATGTCGGGACCTTCCCTCGACCACTTCGGCCACTGGATCAAGAAGCGGATGGCGCGGCCCACCCCCCGCGCGGCCGCGCAGCTCCTCGGCCAGGGCGCCAAGTCCTGGTACGTCTACATGCTGCACACCCCCGTGCTCCCGGAGCTCGCCTGGCGCGGGCCGCTCGGCAGGCGGTGGCCGTCGATCCTCCAGCGCGTCGAGAACGTTCCGGCCGGCTCCTACCCGACGGCCTCGCTGCCCTCGGACGCGGCGCACGGCGCCTGGCTCTACCGCGACAACGTGCGGTCCCGGCTGCGCCGGCCGCGCCCCGACGCGTACGCCCACGCGCCCGTGCAGCTGATCACCCCGACGGGGGACTCCTTCCTGTCCGAGCGGCTCTACGACGGCCTGGAGCACTGGGCCCCGGATCTGCTGCGGCGCACCCTGTCCGCCAAGCACTGGGTGCCCCGGACCCGGCCGGACCAGCTGGCCGCCTGGATCACCGAGTTCGTCACCTCCCGCGAGGAACCGGCCACACGGGCACCGGAGCGCAAGGCCCCGGGCCGGTACGCCGACCGCTTCGGCGGCCAGCTGGTCCTGGTCACCGGAGCGGCCAGCGGCATCGGGCGGGCCACCGCCTTCGCGTTCGCCGAGGCCGGGGCACGGGTGGTGGCCGTCGACCGCGACGCCGAGGGCGCGGCGCGCACGGCCGACATGGCCCGCCTCGTGGGCGCCGCAGAGGCCTGGGCCGAGTGCGTGGACGTCAGCGACGAGCAGGCGATGGAGAAGCTCGCGGTGAAGGTCGCCGCCGAGTACGGGATCGTGGACATCCTGGTCAACAACGCCGGGATCGGCCTGTCCGGGGCCTTCCTCGACACCACGGCCGAGGACTGGAAGAAGGTCCTGGACGTCAACCTGTGGGGGGTCATCCACGGCTGCCGGATCTTCGGCAAGCAGATGGCCGAGCGCGGCCAGGGCGGGCACATCGTCAACACCGCCTCCGCCGCGGCCTACCTGCCCTCCAGGACCCTGCCCGCCTACAGCACCTCGAAGGCCGCGGTGCTGATGCTGTCGGAGTGCCTGCGCGCGGAACTGGCGTCGAAGTCGATCGGCGTCTCCGCCATCTGCCCCGGCATCGTCAACACCAACATCACCGCCACCTCGCGCTTCGCAGGGGTGGACGAGGCCGAGGAGAAGCGCCGCCAGGAACGCTCCTCGCGGCTGTACGGTCTGCGCAACTTCCCGCCGGAGAAGGTCGCCGACGCCATCCTGCGCGCCGTGGTCCGCAACGAGGCCGTCGTCCCGGTCACGCCCGAGTCCAAGGGCGCCCTGTGGATGTCCCGCTACGCCCCGCGCGCCCTGCGGCGCATCGCACGGCTGGAGCCCCGGCTGTGAGCGCGGGCTCGTACCCGGCCGCCCCGCGCCGGGTCCTGCCTCCCGAGTGGAGAGAGCCCGGCACGGCCATACCCCCCTACTTCCGGCGGTCGTACCATCCCTCGCAGGAGGGCTCGCTGCGCAGGGCGGTCGAGTACCTTGCGGCTTCACCTGCCGTCCGGGCCCCGGCGGGCGCGGTCGGCCGAGCCGCGATGGCGTAGGGAGCCGGGATTGTCCGATCAGGCGGTAGCCGAGTACCGGATCGAGGATCTGGCGCACCACAGCGGGGCGACGGTGCGCACGATCCGGGCGTACCAGGACCGCGGGCTGCTGCCCAAGCCGGAGCGGCGCGGCCGTTCCAACGTCTACCGGGACACGCATCTGGCGCGGCTGCGCCAGATCGCGGACCTGCTGGACCGCGGCTACACCCTGGCCTCCATCAAGGAGTTGCTGGAGGCCTGGGACGCGGGACGCGGACTGGGCGGCGTACTGGGGCTGGTCGCCGAGGTGCACGGGCCGTGGACCGACGAGGAAGCCGCGCGGATCAGCCGGGAGGAGCTGAACGAACGGTTCGGCGGCCGGCCGGACGACGAAGCGGTGGGCGAGGCGTGCGAGCTGGGGGTCCTGGAGCGGATCCCGGGGCGCCCGGACCAGTTCCTGGTGCCCTCCCCGCAGGAGCTGGCGGTGGCCGCCGAGCTGTACGCGGCCGGGGTGCCGCTGCCGGCGATCACCGGGCACCTGCGGGAACTGCGGGGGCAGGTGGAGCACATCGCCTCGCGGTTCCTGGAGTTCACCACCGAGCACGTCTTCGCGCGCTACCTCGGGCAGGTGCCGCCCACGGACGCGGATGCGGCGGAGGCGGCGACGATGGTGCGGCGGCTGCGCCCGCTGGCCCAGCAGACCGTGGACGCCGAGCTGGCGCGGGCGATGCGGCTGTTCGCGACCCGCCACCTGCAGCGGCACCTGGGGGCGGCGGGCACACCGCAGCCGTCGGGTGCCTCGCCGGTGGCGCTGCCGGCCGGGACGGTACGGGCGGTGCAGGACCTGGTGGGCCCCGACCACGTGGCGGAGTTCGTCCGGGCCGCGACGGAGCGGGAGCTCCAGGCCCGGACCATGAACGATCTGGCGCGCCGGGCGGAGCCCGGCCGGTAGTCCACAGGGCGGATCACGCGTTTGCCGTCAAAACCCGCCCAAACGGCTGTGGACAAGTCCCTCTTCCCTGTGGGCAACTGAGGCGGCGTCTCAGCCGACGGGCTCGTACGCCGCCTTCTCGGGGCTCGCGCCGTCCCCCGGACCGGCCTCGGAAAGGGACGCCGGCACGGCCGTCTCGACCGCAATCGGCACCGGCTTCGCGGTCCGCGAGGCAGCGGCCCCCGCCCCGGTTCCGCTCCCCGTCCCCCGCCCGTACAGCAGGGCGGCCAGGGCCAGCCCGAGGATCCCGCCGGCCAGCTGGGCGGCGACGAATCCGGGCAGCGACTCCGGGGCTATGCCGGTGAAGGAATCGCTGAAGCTGCGCCCGATGGTGCCGGCCGGGTTGGCGAAGGAGCCGGAGGAGGTGAACCAGATCGCGGCGGCGATGTACGCCGCGACCGCGGCCGGGATGAGCCGGGGGCGCCCGATCCGCCCGAGGCCCTGGATCACGAGGACGAGACCGGCGGTGGCGACCACCTCGCCGATGAGCAGGTGCCCGCCGTCGCGCACCTGGGTGGAGAAGGTCCCCGGGGTCCGCCCGAACATGGCCTCCGCGAGCAGGGCGCCGCCGATCGCTCCTGCGGTCTGGGCCACGGTGTAGACGAACGCCTCCCGGCCGCCGAGCCCCTCGCCGCCGGTGCGCCGGGCCCACCAGGAGGTGAGGGTGACCACCGGGTTGAGGTGGGCGCCGGACAGCGGCCCGAAGAGGGTGATGATCAGCCCGAGGCCGATGGCCGACGCGAGCGAGTTGGCGATGAGGGCGACACCGGTGTCGCGGCTGAGCTCGGCGGCCTGGAGTCCGGAGCCGATCACGACCACGAGCAGGCCCGCGGTTCCGATCAGCTCGGCAGCCGCACGGCGTGACAGAGAGGCATGGGCTGTCATGGTTTCTCCCCTGGGCAGAAGTGGCAGCGGAAAATATATTCCGCATCTTGGAAGAGCGATAGGGGGTGTCCACCACCGGGCTCCCCTCGAAAATCCCTGCCGGCAGACCGCACGAGCGGGCACGCTGGGACCATGGATGAAAGACGCACCGTGAAGGTGTCGAAGTACGTCTCGAAACACCTGCGACACCAGCCGGAACGGATCGGACTGGTGCTCGACCCGCAGGGCTGGGTGGAGATCGACGACCTGCTGCGGGCGGCCGCCGCCCACGGATTCCACTTCAGCCGCGCCGAGCTCGACCACGTCGTCGCCGCCAACGACAAGCAGCGGTTCGCCGTCGACGGCACCCGGATCCGGGCGAACCAGGGGCACACCGTCGCCGTGGACCTGGACCTTCCGGAGGCAGAACCGCCGGCGTACCTCTACCACGGCACCGTGGCCGCCGCCCTGGACTCGATCCGCGCCGAGGGCCTGCGCCCGATGGCCCGCCACCACGTGCACCTGTCCCCGGACCGGGAGACCGCGACCCGGGTCGGCGCGCGGCGCGGCCGGCCCGTCGTGCTCGCCGTGGACGCCGGTGCGATGCGTGCTGCCGGGCACGTCTTCCGGATCAGCGCCAACGGGGTGTGGCTGGCGGACGCGGTGCCGCCGCAGTTCCTGCGCTTCCAGTAGAGGTTCCGGCAGCGCTTCCGGCAGCGGTCTCGGGACCGTTTCCGGGGACGCCTCCAGGAGCACTTCCGGGAGCACTTCCAGGGGTGCTTCCAGGAGCGGGAATTAACGCTGAGATTGTCGGACCATCCCCCTAATGTGTGTCCCACTCCGGGATCCGTGAGGGGGGCACCTCGCGATCACCGAACCATCCCTGCATGTACGCGAGGTGACGCCCCATGACGTCCACACCCCACAATTTCCAGGTCGATCTGCGCGGCCTGGTGGATCTCCTCTCCCACCACCTGTACTCCAGCCCGCGCGTCTACGTCCGCGAGCTCCTCCAGAACGCCGTGGACGCCGTCACCGCCCGCCACGCCCTCGACCCCGACGCCGAGGTCCGCATCCGGCTGTCGGCGTCCGGCGGCCGCGTGACCATCGAGGACAGCGGAATCGGCCTGACCGCCGACGAGGCCCACTCCCTGCTCGCCACCATCGGCCGCAGCTCCAAGCGCGGCGGCGACGGCTCCATCGCCGCGCACGGCCTGGAGGCCGCCCGCCGGGAGTTCCTCGGTCAGTTCGGCATCGGACTGCTCGCCTGCTTCGTCGTGGCCCGCCAGATCCGCGTCGTCACCCGCTCCGCCCGAGACCCCGATGCCGCGCCCGTCGAATGGCTCGCCACGGACGACGGTTCGTACACCGTCCGCGAGCTGCCCCACGAGGCGCGCCCGGAGCCCGGCACCACCGTCGTCCTCGAAGCCCGCCCGGGCGCCGCGGAATGGACCGTCCCGGCCACGGTCGAACAACTGGCCCGCGACTACGGCTCCCTCCTGCCGTACGCCATCACCTTCGACGACGGCGAGGGCGGCGAACCGCGCCCCGTCACCGACCGGCCCGCCGTCTGGGACCGGCCCTTCCCCACCCCCACCGCCCGCCGCGTCGCCCTCGCCGGGCACTGCGCCGAGCTCTTCGGCTTCACCCCGCTCGACAGCATCGACCTCGACCTGCCGGTCGCCGGCGTACGCGGGGTGGCGTACGTCCTTCCCGAGCCGACCAGCCCCGCCCACCGGGCCGGACACCGCGTCCACCTCAAGGGCATGCTGCTGACCGACCGGGCCGACAACCTGCTGCCGGACTGGGCCTTCTTCGTCCGCGCCGTCCTCGACACGGACACCCTGCGGCCCACCGCCTCCCGGGAGAACCTCTACGACGACGAGACCCTGGCCGCCGTACGGGAGGCCCTCGGCGCCCGCGTCCGCGGCTGGCTCGCCGAGCTCGCCGCGAGCGACCCGGAGCGCCTGGCCGCCTTCCTGCGCGTCCACCACCTCGGTGTGAAGTCCATGGCCCGGCACGACTCCGAGCTGCTCGGGCTGATGCTGCCGTGGCTTCCGTTCGAGACCAGCGACGGTTCGATGAGCCTGCAGGAGTTCGCGGCCGCCCACACGGACATCCACTTCACGCGCACCGTCGAGGAGTTCCGCCAGATCGCACCGATCGCCGCGGCCCACGGGCTCGGCGTCATCAACGCCGGCTACACCTACGACGCGGACCTGCTGGCCCTGCTGCCCGCCGTACGGCCCGAGCTCAAGGTCACCGAGCTGGACGCCGGGGCCGTCACCGAGCGCCTGGACCCGGTGCCGACCTCCGCCGAACTGGAGCTCGCCGCCTTCCTGGCCACCGCGCGCACCCGCCTGGAACCCCAGGGCTGCGACGTGGTGCTGCGCGCCTTCCAGCCCGTCGCCGTCCCCGCGCTCTACCTCGACGACCGCCAGGCCCGCCAGGAGCGCGACCGCACCGCCGCACTGGAGAGCGCCGACTCCCTGTGGAGCGGCATCCTCGGCGCGCTGCGGGGCTCGGCGCCGCGCGCCCGGCTGGTCCTCAACCACAACAATCCGCTGATCCGGCGGATCGCCGCCCTTCCCGACGAGGCGATGACCGGCACCGCCGTCGAATCGCTTTACGGGCAGGCCCTGCTGATGTCGCAGCGGCCGCTGCGCCCCGCCGACTCCACCCTGCTCAACCGGGCCTTCCTCGGACTCCTGGAATGGGCGACGCACTCCACCGATGCCCGCGACGCCCAGGAGGACCAGAAGTGACGACGCTGACGCGCGAGGAGATCGTGCGGGGTCTGGCGGAGAACCGCGAAGCGCCGAACGGCGCCGCGCGCAACGCGCACGCCGAGGCCCTGGCCGGTGCGGCGGAGACGAACGGCGACCGCGCGCTGTTCCGCGAGGCCCTCGACAACCTGATCAACGCGTATCTCTACAGCTCCGAGTCGTCGAAGATGCTGGTGCCCTTCGCGCGGCTCCTCCAGGAGTACGACAAGGACCCGGGCGCCTTCTCCGAATGGGACGCCCACTCGCTGTTCTGGCAGTTCAAGTGGGTGGCTTCGGCCATCTCCGACTCCCCCGGGATCCCGCTGGAGTCCGCCGCAGGCTGGCTGGACGAGATGGAGCGCCGCTACCGGATCGCGGGCTACAGCGAGCGGCCCGTACGCGAGGCCGAGCTGTGGCTCGCCCATGTGACCGGCGAGGACGAGCGCGCCGAGCGGGCCTTCCGGAGCTGGCTGGCCGCGGAGCGCGACGACATGAGCGACTGCCAGGCCTGCGAGCTCAACGGCCAGGGCCAGTACGCCGTCGTGCAGGGCGACGACGCGGAAGCGCTGGAGCTGTGGAAGCCGGTGCTCACGGGTGAGCTGGTCTGCGCCGAAGAGCCGCACCGGGTCCTGGCCACCTCGCTCCTGCCGCTGCTGCGGCTCGGCCGGGCCGACGAGGCGCGCTCGAACCACCTGCGCGGCTACCGCATGGCCCGCGGCAACGAGAGCCTGCTGCCCTCGGTCGGCAGGCACATCGAGTTCTGCGCGCTCACCGGCAACGAGTCGCGCGGTCTGGAGATCCTGGCCGAGCACGCCGCCCATGTGGCGCCGCTCGCCAACCTCGACGACCGGCTGTCCTTCCACGGCGGCATCCTCGTGCTGCTGCGCCGTCTCGAGGAACTGGGACACGGCCGCAGCCCGGCCGTCCCCTACGAGGGAACCCCGCGTACGGTCTCCGAGCTGTACGAGGTGCTCCACGCGGGCTGCCTCGACATCGCCCGGCAGTTCGACGCGCGCAACCGCACGACCCGGGTCTCGGACCGGTTCCTCGCGCGGGTGGGCCGGGAGCCGCTGGTGGGCACCCTGCCGCTGGGGGTGCGCAGTGCGGAACTGCCCCGGACCGGCACGGCCCGTGCCGCTGCCACCGCCGGCGCCACCGCCTCTGCCTCCGCCATCCCCGCGCCGGTCGTGGCGCCCACCGGGTTCACCGCGCTCGTGGAGCGGGCCCGCGGCGCCCGTGACACGGGTCATCCGGGTACGGACGCGCTGTGGGCCGAGGTGGCCGTACGGCTGGACGCGCAACCGGACCCCGATCCGCTGGTCCGCGCCGACCTCGCGGACCAGCAGGCCCTGGCCGCCGCACGGCGCGGGGACGAGGAGGCCCCGCAGCTCCTGGCCGCGGTCCGCGACGGCTACCGGGCGCTGGGCCGTGCGGAGCGCGCGGCGCTCGCCGAGCTGCGGCTGGCCAGCGTGGCCGCGCAGTCGGGGGCCGCGCCCGCACAGATCCGGGACCTGCTGCGGATCGCCCTGCGGTCCGCCGAGGCACTGGACGCCGCCGAACCGCTGCGGGTCCGGCGGATCGCGCTCGCGGAACTGTCGGCGATCCGCGTGGAGTCGTACCTGCGCTCGGTCGAAGCGGCCGGCCCGGACGACCACCACCAGGACCACCAGCACGGCGGGGACCAGGAGCACGCCCACGGTGAGCTCGCCGCCGAGCTGACCGCCTTCATCTCCGCCTACGAGGACGGTGCGGCGGACCTGGTCGCGGAGGCCGAGGAGATGCTGGGCCGGGTGGCCCTCGCACAGGGCGACCCGGAGCGGACCGTGCCGCTGCTCGCGACGTCCGCCGCGCGGGCGGTCGCCGCCGGCCGGCCGTGGCAGGCCGTGGATCCGCTGGTGCTGCGGGCCGGGGTGCTGATGTCGCTGGACCGGCTCGAGGAGGCGGAGGAGGCCGCGCGAGCCGGGCTGGAGCACGCGGCCGAGCTGACCGATGCCGAGGACCAGGGCGTCGTACGGCTGACCCTCGCGGACATCCTGCTGCGGCGGGGCGGCTCGGCGCAGGAGGCCGCTGCGCTCGCACTGGCGGCAGCCCACTGGTTCGACCAGGCCGGTCTCACGGCGGACGGCGGGGCGCAGGCCCGGCTGCTGCTGGCCCGGGCCTACGCACGGGAGGAAAGGGCCGCCGAGGCCGCGGAGGTCCTGCAGTCGGCCCTGCCGGATCTGCTGGAGCACGGCGACCAGCAGGCGGTGTTCGTACGGGAGTTCCTGGGCGACCTGCTGCGCCGGCTGAACGAGCCGCGGCCGGCCGCGGAGCAGTACCTGCTGGCGGCGGAGGTGACCAAGGGCTGGGAGGATCCGCGCCCGCAGGCGAGCCTCGCGCAGTCGGCCGCCGACACCCTGTCCGACGCGGGGCTGGCAGCGGAGGCGGTCGCCGCCTACGAACGGGCCCTGGAGCTGCACCGGCTGACGGGCGAGGCCCCGGTCGCCGAGGTGCGGGTGCTGCGCTCCCTGGCCTGGCTGGGCCTGCGCGAGGAGGTCACCACCACGGCGGTGGAGCAGGCCCGGGGCCGGATGGCAGAGGCCGCCGAGGTCCTGGAGGCCGCCTTGGCCGCGGATCCGGGAGCCCCTGAGCTGCGCTCCGAACTCGCCCAGACCTGGCACCAGCTGGCGCAGGTGCTCGACCGGCACGTCAGCACGAACGAGGACGCAGCCGAGGACGAGGCCCCTGCCGAAGCGGGCCCGGCCGGGGCGCCGGCGGACCGGCTGAGCCGCGCGGCGGCCGATGCGCTGCGCCTGGAGGAGATCGATCTGTGGGACCGGGCCGCCCGGGCCTACGCCGCGCTCGGCCCCGACCACCTCCGGGACCGGTTCCAGTGCCTGAACAACGCGGCCTGGACGGAGCACGAGCGGGGCGACGCGAAAGCGGGCGCCGCGCGTGTCTCCACGCTGATCGACGAGGCCCGGGCGCTGCCCGAGGGCGAGCTGCCCGACTGGCTGCTGCCCTCCGCGGAGCGCCTCCTCGCGCAGCTGAACGACGGCGCGTAGCGCGTCGGTCGGCGCCGCTCCACTGCGGAGCGGCGCCGGCCGGCGGGTCAGCCGCCGAGCTGGGACAGGGCCTCGGTGGCGATCTTCTCGAAGACCGCCTCGTCGGCGGCGAAGTCGGAGTCCGGGATCGGCGCGTGGATCACCAGCTCGGTGAAGCCGAGCTCGCGGTGGCGGCCGGCGAAGTCGACGAACGCGTCCACGGACTCCAGCACGGTGTTGGCCTCCGGCGTGAAGCCGGTGAGCAGGATCTTCTCCATGGGCTCGGGATCCCTCCCGATCTCCACGAAGGCCTTGTCGAGCCGTTCGAGCTGCCCGCGCAGGGCCTCCAGCGACTGCTCGGGCGTGCCCTCCTCGAAGAGCTTCGGGTCGCCGGTGGTCACCCAGGCCTGACCGTGCCGGGCAGCGAGCCGCAGACCGCGCGGTCCCGTCGCGGCGACCGCGAACGGCAGCCGCGGCCCCTGCACGCAGCCGGGGAGGTTGCGGGCCTCCTCGGCGGAGTAGAAGGTGCCCTCGTGGCTCACCGCGCCCTCGGTCAGCAACCGGTCCAGGAGCGGCACGAACTCGGCGAAGCGGTCGGCGCGCTCACGCGGGGACCATGCCTCCTGGCCCAGCACGGTCGCGTCGAAGCCGTTGCCGCCGGCTCCGATGCCGAGGGTGATGCGCCCACCGGAGATATCGTCCAGGGAGATGAGCTCCTTGGCGAGGGTCACCGGGTGGCGGAAGTTCGGCGAGGTGACGAGCGTGCCCAGGCGCAGCCGCTCGGTGGCGGTGGCCGCAGCGGTCAGGGTGGGCAGCGCACCGAACCACGGGCCGTCGCGGAAGGTCCGCCAGGACAGGTGGTCGTAGGTGTAGGCCGTGTGGAATCCGAGCTGCTCAGCCCGGAGCCACTGATCGCGGCCCCCCTCGTGCCATCGACGTACCGGAAGGATCACCGTGCTCAGACGCAGACTCATGCGTCGAGCCTACGGCGAGGCGATGTTTCACGTGAAACATCGCCTCACGCGACAGCCGAACCCGATCATGGTCCGGCCGTCACCGGCCATGGGCGAAGATGGAGCCGTGACCTCGGCTCCCCAGCGCCCGGACGGGCCAACCCCCATGCCCCGGCTCATCGCCACCGACCTCGACGGCACCCTGCTGCGCGACGACAAATCCGTCTCGCCGCGCACCGTCGCCGCACTCGCCGCCGCCGAGGAGGCCGGTATCGAGGTCTTCTTCGTCACCGGGCGCCCGGCCCGCTGGATGGACGTGGTCAGCGACCACGTCCACGGGCACGGCCTCGCGATCTGCGCCAATGGCGCGGCGGTCGTCGACCTCCATGCCGGACGGGAGTTCGTGCAGGTCAGGTCCCTCCCGCGGGCCGCCGCAATCGCCGTCGTCGATGCGCTGCGGACCGCCGCACCCGGCACGTCCTTCGCGGTCGAGCTGACCACCGGCATCAACTACGAGCCGGCGTACCCGCCCTTCTTCAAGGACCCGGCCGCCAGGATCGCCACGGCCGAGGAGCTGCTGAAGGAGGACACGGACGGGGGCGCCGCGCCCGTGCTCAAGCTGCTGGCGCACCACTCCGAGCTCACCCCGGACGAGTTCCTGACGCTGGCCCGCTCCGCCGCCGGCGAGTACGCGTCGATCACCCGCTCCAGTCCGACCGCCCTGCTGGAGATCAGCGGGCACGGCGTCTCCAAGGCCAGCACGCTGGCGCTGTGCTGCGCCGAGCGGGGCATCTCGCCCGCCGAGGTCGTCGCTTTCGGGGACATGCCGAACGACGTGGAGATGCTCAGCTGGGCAGGCACCTCGTACGCGATGGGCAACGCCCACCCGGATGTCATAGCGGCCGCGTCCGGCCGCACGGTCGCCAACAACGAGGACGGGGTCGCCCTCGTCATCGAGCAGATCCTGGCCGAACGCATCGCCCGGCAGCAGGCCTGATCAGCGGGCCCGGCAACGGGGCCCGAACAGCAGGCCGCGGCAGCCCGGCCGCAGACGCCTGCGCCTCAGAGCGGGGCCTCCCACACCAGGGTGGTCCCGCCGCCGCCCTCGCCGATGCCCGGGCCGTACGAGCTCGCGCCGCCCAGCGACTCGGCCCGTCGGCGCAGATTGCGCAGCCCGCTGCGCCGGCCCCCTTCGGAGATGCCCACCCCGTCGTCGGCGACCTCCAGCCGGACCCCGGGCCGGCCGTCGGCGAGGGTGACGGTGGAGTCGAGGACCACCTCGATCCGGGACGCGTCGGCATGGCGGAAGGCATTGGACAGGGCCTCGCGCAGTGCTGCGATCAGGTTCTTGCCGACCAGCTCGTCGACGACGGTGTCGATGGGGCCGAGGAAACGGTGCGCGGGCTTGAAGCCCAGCGGTACGGCAGCCATGTTGATCTCCCGCAGCACCCGGGTGCGCAATCCGGACGGGGCCTCCGCCGGGCCCTGCTGGAGGGCGAAGATGGCGGTGCGGATCTCCTGGATCGTCACGTCCAGTTCGTCCACGGCCTTGCCCACGCCGTCGCGGACCTCGGGAACGATGGACCGGCGCTGGGCGCCCTCCAGCATCATCCCGGTGGCGAACAGCCGCTGGATGACCAGGTCGTGCAGGTCGCGTGCGATCCGGTCGCGGTCCTCGAACACGGCCAGCCGCTCACGGTCGCGCTGTGCCTCGGCCATCATCAGGGCGAGCGCCGCCTGCGAGGCGAACTGGGTGGCCAGGGTCCGCTCGGCCTCGCTGAAGGGCCGCTCGCCGCGCGCCCTGGGGGTGACCAGCGCGCCCAGCACCCGCCCGCCGCTGTGCAGGGGCAGCATCATGCAGGGCCCGTACTGGCTGGTCAGCTTGCCGGCCGTGCGGGGGTCGGACGCGGCGTCGTCCACGAACACCGGCTCGCCGTGCAACAGCCTGTCCACCACCGGACTCTCGGCCGGGAGCACCACACCGAGCGAGGTGGCCGGGTTCTCGGCCGAGACGGCGACGATCTCCATCCCGCCCTCCTCGGCCGGCAGCATGACGATCCCCGCGGCGGAGTCGGCCAGCCGGCGGGCCTGCTCTGCCACCACCACGAGGGCGTCGTCCGCGTCGCCGCCGGACAGGAGGGCGGTGGTGACGGCCACCGAGCCGTCGATCCAGCGCTCGCGCTGGGTGGCGGCCTCGTACAGCCGGGCGTTGCCGATCGCGATGCCCGCCTCGGTGGCCAGCACCCGGACCATGTGGACGTCGTAGTCGTTGAACTCGCCGCCGCCGTTCTTCTCGGCGAGGTACAGATTGCCGAAGATCTCCCCCTGCACCCGGATCGGGACGCCGAGGAAGGTCTCCATGGGCGGGTGGTGCGCCGGGAACCCCGCCGAGCGCGGATCCTTCGTCAGATCGGCGAGCCGCACGGTGTCGGAGTGCGAGATCAATGCTCCGAGCAGGCCGCGCTTCCCGTCCGGCCGGTGTCCGATCTTCCGGGCCAGCTCTGCGCTGACCCCGTGGGTGACGAAGTCCGAGAGCCCGCGGCCCTCCGTGTCGACGACGCCGATCGCCGCGTAGCGGGCGCCCGCGAGCTCGGCCGCGGTCTCGCAGATGCGGTCCAGCGTGGAGTGCAGTTCGAGGCCGGTCCCGACCGACCGCATCGCCTCCAGCAGTTGCGGTACCCGGGCCGTGAGCTCGGTGGACAGGCCCTGCAGGCTCCTGGTGGCCTCGGTGGCGGCCGCCAAGGGGTCCGGCGTGACGGGCACGACCGGTGTGGCCGGCGAGGGATCCGGCACGGGATCCGACGAATCCGGCGACTGTTGCGACTGCTGCGCTGACATGCTCTTGAGACTAGTTAGTCCCCATTAGCGGGGAAAGCTGGCCAAAGTCCCGTCCGAAGCCCTTTCCCGCTCCAGCAGGCGCCGCAGCGGTCCCTCGGCCGAGGCCAGCTCCGCGTACGCGCCGCGCTGCACGCACTCGCCGCGGTCCAGTACGAGCACCTCGTCGACCGCCTCCAGGCCGGCCAGCCGGTGCGTGATCAGCACGGTGGTCCGGCCCTCGGTCGCGGCCAGCAGGTCCGCCGTCAGGGCGTCGGCCGTGGCCAGGTCCAGGTGCTCGGCCGGCTCGTCCAGGACCAGTACGGGGAAGTCCGCGAGCAGCGCGCGGGCCAGGGCGAGGCGCTGGCGCTGACCGCCCGAGATCCGCTCGCCGTGCTCACCGACCAGGGTGTCCAGACCGTCCGGAAGGCCGTCGGCCCACTCCAGCAGCCGGGCCGCGGCCAGCGCGTCCCTCAGCTGGTCCTCGTTCGCCCCGGTCCGGGCGAGGCGCAGGTTCTCCCGCACCGAGCTGTCGAAGATGTGCGCGTCCTGGGCGCACAGGCCCACGAGCGCGCGTACGTCGTCTCCGTCGAGGGTGCGCGCGTCGGTCCCGCCCAGGGTGTAGGCACCCTCGCCCGGTTCCAGGAACCGGAGCATGACCTGGGCCAGCGTCGTCTTGCCGGAGCCCGAGGGGCCGACGACGGCGATGCGGCGGCCGGCCTCCAGGGTCAGGTCCAGCCCGCGCAGGGCGTCACGGTCCTGGCCGGGGTGGCGGGCGGCGAGCCCCGTCAGGCGCAGCGGGAAGGGCGAGGCGGGGGCCGCGGCGGGCCGCTCCGGCTCGGCGACCGGGACCGGCGCGTCGATGACCTCGTAGACCCGCTCGGCGCTACGGCGCACCCGCTGGCGGTACTGGACGGCGAGCGGCAGCCCGTTCACCGCCTCGAAGGCGGCGAGCGGTGTCAGGACCGCGACGGCCATGGCCACGCCGGACAGCCGTCCGTCGTGGACGGCATTCGCGGCGACGGCCGCGGCGGCGACCACGGTGAGCCCGCACACGAGGGCGGACAGCCCGCCGCCCAGCCCGCTCGCTGCGGCGCCCCGCGCGGCGATGCGGGTCAGCAGGCCGTCGCTCTCCCGCGCCCGGCCCTTGCGGTCCTCCAGCGCACCGGCCACGGTCAGTTCCGCGGTACCGGTGAGCAGATCGGCCACCCTGGTGGCGAGTTCGCCCCGGGCGGGTGCGAGCCTGCGCTCCGCCCGGCGGGCGCAGGCCCCGCTGACCAGCGGCACCCCGATACCGGCGGCGAGCAGCCCGGCGGCGAGCACGGCTCCGGCCTCGGGGAGCAGCCAGGTGGTGAAGGCGACCGAACCGGTTCCGACGAGCACCGCGGTACCGACCGGCAGCAGCCAGCGGAGCCAGTAGTCCTGCAGGGCGTCCGCGTCGGCCACCAACCGGGCCAGCAGGTCCCCGCGCCGGTGCTCGCGCAGCCCGGCGGGCGCGATGCGCTCCAGTCGCCGGTAGACCGATACCCGCAGGTCGGCGAGCATCCGCAGCACGGCGTCGTGGGAGACGAGCCGCTCCGCGTACCGGAAGACGGCGCGGCCCATCCCGAAGGCCCGGGTGGCGGTGACGGCCACCATCAGATAGAGCACGGGAGGCTGTTCGGAGGCCCGCGAGATCAGCCAGCCGGAGACGGCCATCAGGCCGACGCTGCACCCGACGGCCAGCGCTCCGAGGAGCAGCCCGAGCCTGAACCGTCCCTGCCAGGCCTTGGCCACCGCCCGCACCCGGCGCAGCGGGTCGGCCCCGCCCGTGTCGGTCCCGCCGCCGGCCCGAGCCCGCTCGGGTGCGGCGCCGAGGATCCACTCCCCGGCATCCGGGGCGCGGTCGCCGGGGGACCGTCCGTCGGCCCCGTCCAGGAAAGCACCGCAGTGGGGGAGCACACCGTCAAGGTCCGGCCCCCCAAGGTCCGGCCCCCCAAGGTCCGGCCCCTCGGGAAGAGCCCCCTCAAGGCGGCGCGCGTCGGCGAGGAGCTCCGCGGCGCCGCCCTCCGCCGCCATCGGGACCACCCGGTCCGCAACCGCCAGCAGCGCCGGCCGGTGCACGACCAGCAGGACGGTCCGCCCCGCGGAAAGCCGCCGGACTGCGTCCACGATGCCCGCCTCGGTCTCCCCGTCCAGGGCCGCCGTCGGCTCGTCCAGCAGCAGCACAGGCCTGTCCGCCAGGAAGGCCCGGGCCAGGGCCAGCCGCTGGCGCTGCCCGGCGGACAGTCCCACACCGCCCTCGCCCAGCAGGGTCTGCGCCCCGCGCGGCAGCGCGGTCACGAACTCCCAGGCTCCGGCGTCCTTCAGAGCCGTGGCCACTTCGCTGTCGGAGGCGCCCGCGCGGGCCAGCCGTACGTTCTCGGCGATCGTCCCGGCGAACAGGTGCGGTCGCTGCGGCACCCACGCGATCCGCTCCCGCCAGTGCTCCGGCGACAGCTCGGCCAGGTCCACCCCCGCGACCCGGACCCGCCCCGCGGTCGGCGTCACGAAGCCCAGCAGCACCTGGAGCAGCGTGGACTTGCCCGCGCCGCTCGGACCGGTGAGGGCCACGCACTCCCCCGGCGCGACCGTCAGCGAGACCGGCCCGGGCGAGTCCTCGCCCCGGCCCTCGTAGCGGACGGCCACCCCGTCGATCTCGATCCGCAGGGGGGCGCCGCCGGGCAGCTCGGCCGTCCCGGCCGGGCCCGTGGCGGGGGTCTCCAGGATCTCGAAGATCTCCTCCGCGGCCGCCAGTCCTTCCGCGGCCGCGTGGTACTGCGCCCCCACCTGCCTGAGCGGCAGGTACGCCTCGGGCGCCAGGATCAGGATGACCAGGCCGGTGTAGAGGTCCAGTTCACCGTGGACCATTCGCATGCCGATGGTCACGGCGACCAGTGCGACCGACAGGGTCGCCAGCAGTTCCAGCGCGAAGGAGGAGAGGAAGGCGATGCGCAGGGTCCGCATCGTCGCGCGCCGGTACTCGTCGGTGATCTTGCGGATGGATTCGGCCTGCGCCTTGGCCCGGCCGAAGACCTTCAGTGTGGGAAGGCCGGCCACCACGTCGAGGAAGTGCCCCGACAGCCGGGACAGCAGCCTCCACTGGCGGTCCATCCGGGACTGGGTGGCCATGCCGATGAGCACCATGAACACGGGGATCAGGGGGAGCGTGACCACGATGATGGCCGCCGACACCCAGTCCTCGGTGACGATGCGGGCGAGCACCGCCACCGGCACGACCACCGCGAGCCCCAGCTGGGGCAGGTAGCGGGAGAAGTAGTCGTCGAGCGCGTCCACACCGCGGGTGGCCAGGGACACCAGGGATCCGGTCTTCTGCCCGGTGAGCCGGCCGGGGCCGAGGTCCGCGGCCCGGTCCAGCAGCCGGCCCCGCAGCTCCGACTTGACCGCCGCGCTGGCGCGGTGCGCGGCCAGCTCGGTCAGCCAGGCGACCAGGCCGCGTCCGAGCGCCACCGCCGCGAGCAGCAGCAGCGGCGTCCGGAGCGCTTCGCCGCCCAGCCCCTTCTCGAAGGCACCGACCACGATCTCGGCGATCAGCATCGCCTGACCGACGACCAGCCCCGCCCCGACGAGCCCCAGGGCCACCACCGCGCCCAGGAAGAGGCGGGTGGAGCGGGCGTACCGAAGCAGGCGCGGGTCGATCGGTTTCACGTGAAACATCCCCCAGGGGAGGGTGGGTCGGACGAACGGGCCGGGTGTCGCGGGAACTCAGTGCACGTCGACGATGTGCTGCGTGCCGATCCGCTTGCGGAACACCCAGTACGTCCAGCCCTGGTAGAGGAGGACGAGCGGGGTGGCCACGGCCGCACACCAGGTCATGATCTTCAAGGTGTACGGGCTGGACGAGGCGTTGGTGACCGTGAGGTTCCAGGCATCGTTCAGCGAGGACGGCATGACGTTCGGGAAGAGCGTCAGGAAGAGCATCGCGACGGCCGCCGCGATGGTGACCCCGGACAGTGCGAACGACCAGCCCTCGCGGCCCTTCAGGTTGGTACCGAGCGCCCCGAGCAGTGCCAGCACGGCGACGGCCATCGCGATCAGGCTCTTGCCGTCGCCGCGGGAGACCTGGGTCCAGATCAGGAAGACCAGGGCCAGCACCGCGGTGATCGCGCCCAAACCGGTCGCCAGCTTCCGCGAGCGGTCCCGGATGTCACCGACCGTCTTGAGCGAGGTGAAGACCGCGCCGTGGAAGGTGAAGAGGGTGAGGGTGACCAGGCCGCCCAGGATCGAGTAGACGTTGAGCAGGTCGAAGAGGGTGCCGACGTACTCCATGTTCTCGTCGATCTTCACGCCCCGCACGATGTTGGCGAAGGCCACGCCCCACAGGAACGCCGGTATCAGCGAGGTCCAGAAGATCGCGTGTTCCCAGTTGGTCTGCCACCGGTCCTCGGGGCGCTTGTGCCGGTACTCGAAGGCGACGCCGCGGATGATGAGGCAGACCAGGATGAGCAGCAGCGGCAGGTAGAAGCCGGAGAAGAGGGTGGCGTACCACTCGGGGAAGGCGGCGAAGGTCGCGCCGCCCGCCGTGAGCAGCCAGACCTCGTTGCCGTCCCACACGGGCCCGATGGTGTTGATCAGGACCCGCTTCTCCGTACGGTCGCGGGCGAGCAGCTTGGTCAGTACGCCGACTCCGAAGTCGAAGCCCTCCAGGAAGAAGTAGCCGGTCCACAGGACGGCGATGAGTACGAACCAGACGTCGTGGAGTTGCATGGTGCGGTCTCCTCAGCCTCAGTACGAGAAGGCCATCGGCCGGTCGGGGTTCTTGTCGTCCCCGCCGATCTTGGTGGGCGGGTTGAGGTCGGCCTCGGTGAGCTCGGGCGGTCCGGCCTTGACGTACTTGACGAGGAGCCTGACCTCGATGACGGCGAGCACCGCGTAGAGGAGGGTGAAGCCGATCATCGAGGTGAGCACCTCGGCCTGGGAGACGTTCGGCGAGACCGCGTCCCGGGTGCGCAGGACTCCGTAGACCACCCAGGGCTGGCGGCCCATCTCGGTGAAGATCCAGCCCCAGGAGTTGGCGATGAGCGGGAAGCCCATCGTCCAGAGCGCGACGATCCAGTACAGGTTGGCGAACTTAGGGCCCAGTGCCTTCTTGAAGAGGACCAGGTTCGGGACCTCGTCCTCACCGGTCCGCAGCCCCGGCGGCAGCATGAACTTCTTGCGGGTGAGCCACAGGCCCAGCACGCCGACGCCGAGGGAGGCCATGCCGAAGCCGATCATCCAGCGGAAGCCCCAGTAGGCGACCGGGATGTTGGGCCGGTAGTCGCCGGGGCCGAACTTCTCCTGCTCCGCCTTGTTGACGTCGTTGATGCCCGGGACGAAGGAGGTGAAGTCGTCGTTGGCCAGGAAGGACAGCAGACCGGGGATCTCTATCGCGACCTTGTTGTGGCCCTTCTCGACGTCGCCGTAGGCGAAGACCGAGAAGGGAGCCGGCGCCTCGCCGTCCCAGAGCGCCTCGGCGGCGGCCATCTTCATGGGCTGCTGCTTGAACATCACCTTGCCGAGCAGGTCACCGCTCACGGCAGTGCCCATGCCCGCGATGATCATGACGACCAGGCCGAGCCGCAGCGAGCTCCGCATCACGGGGATGTGCCTCTTGCGCGCCAGGTGGAAGGCGGCGATGCCGGTCATGAACGCACCGCCCACCAGGAAGGCGGCCGTGATCGTGTGGAAGAACTGGGTGAGCGCGGTGTTCTGGGTGAGCACGAGCCAGAAGTCGGTGAGCTCGGCCCGGCCCCGCTCCTCGTTGATGCGGTACCCGACCGGGTGCTGCATCCAGGAATTGGCCGCCAGGATGAAGTAGGCGGAGAGGACGGTGCCCATGGACACCATCCAGATGCAGGCCAGGTGGATCTTCTTCGGCAGCTTGTCCCAGCCGAAGATCCACAGGCCGATGAAGGTCGACTCGAAGAAGAAGGCGATCAGCGCCTCGAAGGCCAGCGGGGCCCCGAAGATGTCGCCGACGAAGCGCGAGTAGTCGGACCAGTTCATGCCGAACTGGAACTCCTGGACGATGCCGGTGACGACGCCCATCGCGATATTGATCAAGAAAAGCTTTCCCCAGAACTTCGTGGCTCTGAGGTACTTCTCCTTCTCGGTGCGCACCCACGCGGTCTGCAGGCCGGCCGTGAGCGCGGCGAGCGAGATCGTCAGGGGTACGAAGAGGAAGTGATAGACGGTGGTGATTCCGAACTGCCATCGCGCCAGAGTCTCCGGCGCCAAAGCTAGGTCCACGTCCTCGTCTCCTTCGCGTCGCCGTGGTCACGCGGCAGTCTGCCTGTTGTGTCCCACTCAATCCGGGAGAAAGCGGGACACGCTTGTGAACGCGTTCACATTCACAAGCATTATGTCGTACCGCTGTCGGCAGCCTTCAGGCGGGGTACCCCTCTAGCCAATTTCTTCAACAGATTGTTGAATGCGGCTCATGCAGATACGGATTTCCTGGCCTGCGGGCCAGCTCACCGCAACCCTCGACGAGACCCCGACCAGCAAGGCGCTGGCCGAGGCCCTTCCGATCTCCGCCTCCGCGAACACCTGGGGCGAGGAGGTCTACTTCGACACCGGTGTCTCGGTGGCCCTGGAACACGACGCCCAGCAGGTCGTCGAGCCGGGCACGGTCGCGTTCTGGACCGAGGGCGACGCGCTCGCGCTGCCCTACGGCCCCACGCCCATCTCACGCGGAGGCGAGAGCCGCCTGGCGAGCCCGTGCAACGTGCTCGGCTCGTTCGACGGCGACCCCCGCCTGCTCTCCACCGTCCGCGACGGCGATCCCATCCGCGTGGAACTGGCCTGACCGACCCCGGCGGGTCCGGCCGCCGGGACAACCACGGCCGCCTACAGCTCCTTGAAGAACGCCTCCGCCGTGTGCAGGAAGAGGTCGTTCGCCTCGGTCTCACCGATCGTGACCCGCAGGCCCTCGCCCGCGAAGGGCCGGACCACCACACCGGCCTTCTCGCAGGCCGCCGCGAACTCGGCGGTCCGCTCCCCCAGCCGCATCCACACGAAGTTCGCCTGGGTGTCCGGCACGGACCAGCCCTGGGCGAGCAGCGTCTCGTGCACCCGTGCACGCTCGCCCACCAGCGCCCCGACGCGGCCCATCAGCTCGTCCTCGGCGCGCAGCGAGGCCACCGCCGCGTCCTGCGCGAGCTGGCTGACGCCGAACGGCATCGCCGTCTTGCGCAGCGCCGCGGCCACCGGCTCGTGCGCGATGGCGAAGCCGACCCGCAGGCCCGCCAGGCCGTACGCCTTGGAGAACGTACGCAGCACGGCCACGTTCGGCCGGTCGCGGTAGAGCTCGACGCCGTCCGGGACGTCCGTGTCGCGCACGAACTCGCGGTACGCCTCGTCCAGGACCACCAGGACGTCCGAGGGCACCCGGTCCAGGAACCGCTCCAGCTCGGCGCGGCGCACGGCGGTGCCGGTGGGGTTGTTCGGGTTGCAGACGAAGATCAGCCGGGTCCGGTCGGTGATCGCCGCCGCCATGGCCTCCAGGTCGTGCACGTCCCCGTCGGTCAGCGGGACCTGCACCGAGGTCGCACCCGAGATCTGCGTGAGGATGGGGTACGCCTCGAAGGAGCGCCAGGCGTAGATCACCTCGTCGCCCGGGCCGGCCGCCGCCTGGATCAGGGACTGGGCCACGCCCACCGAGCCGGTGCCCGTGGCGATGTGCTCGACCGGCACCCCGAAGCGCTCGGCGAGCTCGTTCACGAGGCCGGTGCAGGCCATGTCGGGGTACCGGTTGAAGCTGCCGGCCGCCGAGACCGCGGTCTCCAGCACGCCCGGCAGCGGCGGGTACGGGTTCTCGTTCGACGACAGCTTGTACGCGACCGGTCCTCCCGCGGCAGCCGGCTTCCCGGGCTTGTACGTCGGAATGCCGTCCAGCTCGGCGCGCAGCTTCGGGCTCTTCTCGCTCACCGCAGGTCCTCCTCGACCGTCCCTTACGACGTCGCCGTCGACTCAATACTGCTCACCTTATGAGGATTCCGCCGTTCCGAGAATGGGGGCGCCTGGAATGCGGGGGAGCGCGCGCATATATGCGCGCGCCGGTGGCCTGCGCCGTGGCGCGCGTCCCTCGTGCAGGTGAGTTGAGACCGTCCCGAGACCACACCGTTTTGGCATGCCCGGACCCGCCGACAAGCTCCACCCTTACTCTCGGCGATCAAATACCTTCATTTCCAAGGTCATTGGGGGTGGCGAACCATGCAGAATCGTGCCTGTCAACGGGTGCATATGCACCCGGACCACCCACCCCACCGAGCCCTACTATCGGCTCGCCATGACAGCAGCAGGGAAGCATCAGGTGAGCCGGACCGAGACCACCCGGCGGGCCGCCGGCCGACAGGGCCGGGCCGGCATCAGGGACGTGGCCGCCGCGGCGGGCGTCTCCATCACAACCGTCTCCGACGCGCTCAATGGCAAGGGACGGCTGCCCGACGCCACCCGCCGCCACGTTCGCGAGGTGGCCGACCGGCTGGGATACCGCCCGTCGGCCGCCGCCCGCACACTCCGTACCGGCAAGTCGGGCCTCATCGGCCTGACCGTGACGACGTACGGGGATGAACCTTTCACCTTCACCGAATTCGCCTACTTCGCCGAGATGGCCAGGGCCGCCACCTCCGCCGCGCTCGCCCGCGGCTACGCCCTCGTCATCCTCCCCGCCACCTCCCGCCACGACGTGTGGTCCAACGTCGCCCTCGACGGCACCGTCGTCATCGACCCCTCCGACCACGATCCCGTGGTCACCGAACTGGTCCGCCAAGGTCTGCCCGTGGTCTCCGACGGCCGCCCCGCAGGCTCCCTCCCCGTCACCGCCTGGGTCGACAACGACCACGAGGCCGCCGTACTCGGCCTCCTCGACCACCTCGCCGCCGCCGGCGCCCGCCGGATCGGGCTGCTGACCGGCACCACCACCGACACGTACACCCGGCTCTCCACCACCGCCTACCTCAACTGGTGCGAGCGCGTCGGCCAGGACCCCGTCTACGAGTCCTACCCCGCCCACGATCCGTGCGCGGGCGCCGTCGCCGCCGACCGGCTCCTCGCCCGACCCGACCGGCCCGACGCCGTCTACGGGCTCTTCGACCCCAACGGCACCGACCTGCTCGCCGCCGCCCGGCGCTACGGCCTGCGCGTCCCCGAGGACCTGCTGCTCGTGTGCTGCAGCGAGTCCACCGTCTACGCCAACACCGAACCGCCCATCACCACCCTCTCCCTCAAACCGCGCCGCATCGGCACCGCCGTCGTCCAGCTGCTCATCGACGCGATCGAGGGAGTGGACACCGGGCGACCCGTCGAACAGGTCGTCCCGACCGAGCTCATCATCCGTACGTCGTCGCAGCGCAGGCAGCCCCGAACGACCGTCAGCCCACCCCGTTCCCCGGCCAAGGACTGACCGCCAGACCGTCCGGTCGGCCTGCCGACGACCCGGCCGAGCATTTCAGCAACACCGATATCGGTAGAAAACGGTAGGAACGATCGGCTCCGCAAAGGATTCACCACCCCTGGTGCGTCACAGAGCGCGAGCCGCATTCCTATGATGGGCGCACGACATCACGGACCCTCCTCCCCGGAGGTCAGGAGGGTCCGCAGGTGTACGGCAGCGCGACGGTGGTGGAGGGGTCGATGACTCAGGGGGCCGGTCAGGGACCCGCGATGCGGACGGACACGCTGCGGGACTTCCGGGTTCCAGTCACCGAACCCGCCGCGTACGCCGTATCCGCCGGGCATCCCGGTGAAGCTCCCGTCTACGGCGAGTACCCGGCGTACTACGACGACGGCACACCGGCCGTGCCCCCGCAGCCCGGCTACGCGCCGGCGCCGGCCGCACCGCCCGCCGCGCCGCCCGCCGCACCGCCGGCCCCGCAGCCCGTGCACGCGACGACCCACACCCCCGAGGACGACGACTTCGAGGGCTACACCCCGACCCACCGCGACCTGCCGATCATCGGCCGCGGCGCCCTCGGCGGCCCCGGCGACACCGTGCAGGTCCAGTACGTCCCGCAGGAGGCCGCAGCCGACGGCCCCGGCCCGCTCTACGTCGTCGGCGACGTCCACGGCTACCTCGACGAGCTCGTCACCGAACTCCACGCCCAGGGCCTCATCGACACGGAACGCCGCTGGTCCGCCGGCAACGCCCGGCTCTGGTTCCTCGGCGACTTCACCGACCGCGGCCCCGACGGCATCGGCGTCATCGACCTCGTCATGCGGCTGTCAGCCGAGGCCGCGGCCGCCGGCGGCTACTGCAAGGCCCTGATGGGCAACCACGAGCTGCTGCTCATCGGCGCCAAGCGGTTCGGCGACACCCCCGTCGTCTCCGGCGCCGGCACCGCCACCTTCCAGGCCGCGTGGCTCCTCAACGGCGGCCAGCGCACCGACATGGAACGCCTGCAGGACGTACACCTGCAGTGGATGTCGCGGCTGGACGCGGCCGTCCTGGAGGAGGGCCACCTGCTCCTGCACTCCGACACCACGGCCTACCTCGACTACGGCGACTCCATCGAGGACGTCAACGACACCATCCACGAGCTCCTCAACCGGGGCGACGCG
Organism: Streptomyces sp. NBC_00207; assembly: GCF_045160965.1. NCBI lineage: Bacteria > Bacillati > Actinomycetota > Actinomycetes > Kitasatosporales > Streptomycetaceae > Streptomyces > Streptomyces sp. NBC_00207. The sequence continues at coordinate 4,802,014 of NZ_CP130715.1, forward strand.
GACATCACCTGGGACCTCTTCCGCAAGTTCACCAAGCGGTTCGCCTTCCGCGACGAGGGGACCGGCCCGCAGGCCGTACGCGAACTGCTCGGCACCTACGGCGGCAGCCGCGTCGTGCACGGGCACAGCCCCATCCCGTACCTGCTCGGCGAGGTGGGCACCGAGGACGGCGACGAGACGCGCGGCCCGGAGGCCGTGGACGGCCCGCACGTGTACGCGGAAGGGCTCGCCATCGCGATGGACGGCGGGGTGACGATGGCGGGCAAGCTGCTCGTCGTACAGCTCCCCTTGAACGACTGAGGTTTGTCACCACGGGGGTATTTCCGCAAAGCCCCTGTCAACCTGTGGCGTGGTCGCTCTACCATCGCTCTATCCGTAGCAGGCTCTCCTCCGTTTGTGCCGGTGCCCCGTTCTACGCGGGGATACCGGCTTCCACGGAGCATCGGGGGATGCACATGACCAGCGCTCCGCACCTGCTGACCGAAGACCGACCGGAGTTCGACCGCCTCCTCGACGAGGCACTGCGCACCGCGAACGAACGGCCCGAGCTCGCCACCCTCGGCGAACGACTGAACGCCGAACAGTTGCGCACCATGGCCCAGGGGGCCAGCGCGCTGCTGGCGGCCGCGGCCGCCGCCGAGTACGGCCACTACGTGAAGGTCCGCGGGGAACGACGCGACGAGGTGCTGTCCACACCCGGCGCCACGGAGGACGAGGACGGCGGGCAGGGCGTGGGCGGCGGCGCGGGAATCAGCGCCGTGGTCGCGGTCCTCGCGCCCGTCCTGGCGGGCACCGCCATGCTGATCTTCCTGTTCGTGGGCTACAGCCTCAAGCTGATCGAGCCCGAACCCGCCTTCGCCGAGACCATGCTGACGGCGGGCTGGCTGTTCGGCGCGCTCACCGTGGCCGCGCTGCTCTTCGCCGTGATCGGGCTGCTGGTGACGGCCGTCCGCAACAGCGCGACCGAAGTGGTGGCGGACGAGACCGAGGCCGTGCCCGACGAGGTGGCGCGGGCCCGCGAGGCCTGGCGGCACGCGCTGCTGGAGCGGGGCATCATGCCGTTCCTGCGGGATGCGCTGGCCGATCCGAGTGCGGGGCCGGGCTTCCCGACCCCCAGAACGCCGGCGGCCGGGCGCATCCCCAACCTGGGATACACCCGGCCCGACTTCACCAGCCCGGGATCCCCCTCGGAGGGACCCCGCCCCGGCTACACACCCCCGGACTTCACCAGCCCGGACTTCGGCGGCCCGGAGAACCGGCCGGAGTAACCTCCGACCGGCGTCCCGGGCCGACAGGGATCAGGAGACAGGGGTCACGGGACAGGGCTACTGCGCCACTACTTCATCTCCTTGCGGCCGAAGTTCAGGTTCCCGTCCTGGACCAGGTGCGAGAACTTGCCGCGCAGCGGAGGGGGATTGGGGCCGTTGGGCCCCGGGTTGACCGGTGCCCAGATCTCGGTGCACACGAGGGTGTCGGTACCCATGACGTTCTGCGGATTGCAGGTGGTCTCGAACAGATCCCCGTTGAGGGTCAGGACCGCGATCGTGACGCGGGTCGCCTGGGCTGCGATGGAGATGGAGCAGGCCCCGGTGGGATAGGTCGGGTTGGGGCTCGGGGCGGGACCGTTGTTGTCGGTCAGGTTGTACCAGATGAAGGGGGAGGGGTTGTTCCCTGAGGTCCGGATGCCGGCGAACGCCACGCCATCGTCCAGAACCGCCCTGACCTCGCTGGAGGTGCTGGGGTTGTAGGAGTCGACGTCGCTGCACGGGCCGGGGGTGCCGGTCGCGCCCGTGCCGCCGGTCGCACCCGTGGCACCTGTCGCGCCGGCCGCACCAGGAGACCCGTCGGTCCCCGCCGTACCCGTCGCACCCGTCGCACCAGGAGAACCATCGGCTCCCGCCGTACCTGTCGCGCCCGTCGCACCGGTCGCGCCAGGAGAACCATCAGTTCCTGTCGCACCAGTCGCACCAGGAGAACCATCGGCTCCCGCCGTACCCGTCGCGCCCGTTGCACCGGTCGCACCCGTCGCACCCGTCGCACCCGTCGCACCTGTGGCCCCGTCAGCCCCGGGCTCCCCCTGGGCACCCCGAGGGCCCCTCGGACCCGTCGGGCCTCTCTGGCCCTCCCTGCACTCGTCGTCGCCGCCCCGGGGGCCGTCCTCCGCTTTCCCTCTCGGGTCGTGATGGGGCTTCCTGTGCGGCTCGCAATGGTCCCCGCCGCCCGCGGAACCCACCACGTGGGCCGCTCCGGCCGCCTGCAAGGTCTGAGCCGTGGCGAGGGCGGGGCTGGAGATGCCCGCCAACACCAGGGCAAGCGATGCGAGGGTGCCACCCTTCACCCAGCTGCTCCGCCTCGGCAGCGGACCCAGGGTTGACCTGGTCCTCTTCTCCGGGTTCATAACGCCGCTCCTTCTCGAAACCGGATCGAACGATCTGCGATAGGGCCTCGGATCAGGCCGGCCGACCCGAGTGCGTGGGCCTGGACATCCGCCCCCGCACGCCGAAGGCCGGGCGCATCCCCAGGGTGGGGTACTCCCGGCCCGACTCCACCCGGGCCGGGATCCCCCTTCGGGGGACCCCGCCCGGCTACACCTCCGGACTTCACCGGCCCCGAACACCAGCCGGAGTCGCTCCCCGACCGGCCCGGGACACCTCGGTACGGCGTGCCTGTTACTTCATCGCCTTCGGATGCCGGTTGACCGCGTCGGGGGACATCATCTTGTCCGCCTTGCGAAGATCCGGGTCGCCCGGGTCAGGCTGCCGGAACACCGGAGCCCACACCCCGGTGCATGTGAGTGAGGACGGGGCCTGTCCGTTGCCCGGGACCACGGTGCAGGGGGTATCGAAGATGACCCCGCCCTCGGTCACCACTTCGATCGAGAGAGCGTTGGCCTGGTGCGCGATGGAGACACCGCAGGCGTCCTCCGGGTAACTGTCGCCGACCAGGGTGAGGTCGTACCAGCTCCAGGTGCCCGCGCCGGGGCCCGTGAGATCGCGGATGCCGGCATAGGTGTTCCCGTCTCCCGGGATCACCGCCTTGTACTCGCGACTGTTCTGGTCCCGGACCGCGGCGATGGAGCGGCAGAGAGCCGGGCCGGTGTCACCCGTAGCGCCCGTGGCTCCGGTCGCCCCCGTAGCGCCCGTGGCACCGGTCGCACCCGTGGCCCCGTCGGCCCCGTCCTCACCCGGCTCACCCTGCTCGCCTTGCGGACCCCGCGGGCCCGTCGGACCGGTCGGGCCCACCTTGCACTCGTCGTCACCGCCACCGCGGGGGCCTGCCTCGACGGCAGCCGACCTCGGCCCGGAGTCGTAGTCATGGTCGTTGTGCTTCGACTTGCACTTGTCCCCGCCGCCCGTCGGGCTGACCACTCGGGTCGCCTCGGCCGCCTGGATGTTCTGGGCCGTGGCGAGCGCGGGGCTGGAGATGCCCACCAACACCATGGCAAGCGATGCGAGAGTGCCGCCCTTCACCCAGCTGCTCCGGCTCGGCAGCGGACCGAGGGTTGACCTGGTCCTGTTCTCAGGACTCATAAACGCCGCTCCTTCTCGAAATCGGATCGAACGATGCGCGATGGGGCCTTGGGGCCGCCTCGGCCATCGTGGAGACCGGGGACGCGAACGGCGGGAAGCCTCGCAGGTAAGTCCACTTATCGGACTAACGATGAGCTTCGACTGGCGGTGAGCCGCACCCTGCCGGGTCGGGACCCCTGCCCTTGCGGTCGAGCTTCCTTGCACGGAATTACCCGTATCCCTACGGTCGACTCAAGGTCAAATTCATCACCACACAGCGGATGGACCCCTTGAAGACAACGGTCTGCCTGAACATGATCGTCAAGAATGAGGCTCCGGTGATCCGACGCTGCCTCGAATCCGTTCGCCCATTGATCGATACGTGGGTGATCGTGGACACGGGCTCGACGGACGGCACCCAGGACATCATCAGGGAATTCTTCAGCGATCTGCCCGGCGTGCTGCACGAGCGGCCGTGGAAGGGGTTCGACGGCAGCCGCAGCGAGGCGATCGACCTCGCCCGCTCCAGCGCGGACTACCTGCTGTTCGTCGACGCCGACGACGTCATGGAGGTCCAGCCCGGCTTCTGCATGCCCGAGCTCACTCTCGACTCGTACCGCCTCGCCGTACACCACCGGCCCGTCATTCACTGGCGGCCCGCCCTGGTATCCACCCGACTGCCATGGAAATACGTCGGAGTGCTCCACGAGTACCTGGATTGCGAGGTCAAACACAACCACGGGGTACTCGAAGGCGCCCATATTCTCATCGTCGGCGGTGGGGCACGCCAGGGCGAAGGAAGCGAGCGGGAGAAATACCTGCGCGACGCGGAGATTCTCCGGCAAGGGCTGATCAAGGAGCCCGACAATGCCCGCTATGCCTTTTACCTGGCCCAGAGCTGGCGCGACGCCGGAGAACCGGAGAAGTCCCTCGCCGCCTACGACCTGCGGGCGGGCATGGGCGGGTTCGCCGAAGAGGTCTTCTGCGCCCAGCTCTACGCGGCACGGCTCGCGGCGACTCTCAAGAAGCCGCCGGCCGAGGTCGTGGACCGCTTCCTCCGGGCCCACGAGGGCCGCCCCTCACGCGCGGAGGCGCTCGGCAGCCTCGCCCGCCTCTGCCGCAACGAAAGCCGCTGGCCGCTCGCGTACATGTTCGCCCGGCAGGCGGTCCGCATCCCCCGCCCGGACGACATCCTCTTCGTCGAGTTCGACTGGCACGACTGGCGCGCACTCGACGAACTCGCCGTTGCCGCCTACTGGGTCGGCGAGTACCAGGAGTCGCTGGAATGCTGCGAACGCCTGCTCGGGGAAGGCAGGCTTCCCGCCGACCAGCACGACCGGGTAACCGCCAACCTCGACTTCGCACGGCGCAAGCTGGACCCGCAGTATCAGGTGGTCGCCTGACCACCGCTCCCACGCACGTGACGGAGGGCGTCGCCCCGGCCGACAGGCCGTGGAGCGGCGCCCTCCAGTCGTTGCGCTGAGCCGGGCGGATCCCCAACCTGGGATACGCCCGGCCGACCCGACTTCACGATCCCGGAGTTCGGCGTGCCGACACGCAGGCCGGAACGGGCTGCCCTAGCGGAGGCGGTTCCGGGAGGCTCCGCGCATCAGGTCTCCCTTGAATGCCTTGCCCCGGAGGCTTCCGGCAGTCGGGGCGGGGGTCAGTTCGGTCCACCCCTCGTCCCAGACGAAGGCGTTGCCGTTGGTGTCACCGTGTGTCTGGTAGACCCTGCCGTCCGTCGTCACGACCTTGACGTAGGAGTTGATGCCCTGCTCGATGATCGAGATGCCGCAGGCCCTGTTGAAGGGGAATCCCGGGTTGTCCGCGTTCGTGAGGTCCTGCCAGACAGGCACACCTCCGGCGGTGGTCGAGCGGCCGACGTAGGCGATGCCGTTCGTGAGAGCGGCACTGAACGACACGGTGTTCGAAGGCGCGTAACTGTCGATGTCGTCGCAGGGCCCAGTACCCGTAGCCCCGGTGGCGCCGGTCGCACCGGTCGCACCATTGGTGCCGTTGGTTCCATTGGTGCCCGTCGTACCGGTCGCACCCGTCGCACCCGTCGCGCCCGTGGCGCCGTCCGCACCATCGGTGCCGTTGGTGCCGTTGGTTCCATTGGTGCCCGTCGTACCGGTCGCACCCGTCGCACCCGTCGCACCCGTCGCGCCCGTGGCGCCCGTGGCGCCGTCCGCACCATCGGTGCCGTTGGTTCCATTGGTTCCATTGGTGCCCGTCGCGCCGGTCGCACCCGTCGCGCCGGTGGCGCCCGTGGCGCCCGTGGCGCCGTCCGCGCCGTCCGCACCATCGGTGCCGTTGGTTCCATTGGTGCCCGTCGCACCCGTGGCCCCGGTCGCGCCCGTGGCACCGTCCGCACCATCAATGCCATGGGCGCCAATGCCGCCAATGGTGCCCGTCGCACCCGTCGCACCGGTCGCACCCGTGGCACCCGTCGCACCCGTGGCGCCGTCCGTGCCAGCCGCCCCGTCCGCGCCCGTCGCACCCGTCGCGCCGGTCGCACCCTTCGCGCCCCTCGGCCCTGTCGGGCCCCGTCTGCCCTGTTCGCATCCGTCGTCACCATCGGGCCCGGCCTCGATGGTTGCTGCCCTCGGGTTGTGGTCCCGTCCCGGGTCCGGGCGGTCATGACGCCCGTCCGGCTTGCAGTGGTCTCCCCCCATGAGGCCCGCCGCGTTCACCCGCTCGGTTGCCTGAATGCTCTGCGCGAGGGCGAAGGCGGGGCTGGCGACCCCCATCATGACCAGGGCAAGCGATGCGAGGGCGCTGCCCTTCAGCCGGCAACTGCGTCTCGGCAGCGGTCCAAGCGTCGTTGACCTGGTCCTGTTCTCGGGGCTCATAGCACTCCTACTCGAAACCGACCGAACGATGTGTGTGGGCCTCTCCGGCCACATCGGTCAGCGTGGGAAGCGCTGCCGCAAGTGGCAGGACACCTCGCAGATAGGTCCTCTTATCGGACTAGTGATGCGACACCAACGGCCGCTGTGACGGACACGGAGAACGCGAGCCGTCAGGACGAGGTGTGCGACGACCAGCCGGTCGTGGCGAGTGGGAGCGCTCCGGCGCCGAAAACGGGCGGACCCGCGGCTCCCCCCATGGGTCGCGGGTCCGCTCCGTGGCTCATGTGCCGTCGAACGGTCAGTCGGTCGGCGGCAGGTGGCCGGCGGCAGGTGGGCGCGGTTGCCCGAGGCCGCGAGCTCCGCGGCTTCTGTGCCAGCATGCCGAGTCCCCCACCACGCAGAGCACCGCGCGGTCGGGCGCCCGGACCCGCTGCCGCCGCCCGGCCAGGGCCCGGGCAGGATGACGCTGCCGGCCAGAACCGTGGTCGCCCCAGCCGGGGAAGACCCATGCCGGCTGCTGGACCCCGGCCCACGGCGCCCACCCCACCCCGGCGATACGGGAAGTGGCTCGCCCTCGGCGGTTGCAGGGGAGCCCTGGGGTGCGCTGCGGGGTCGGGCTGATCGTCCTGCGTCGCCTCTGGGTTCCCGGAGCGCCGGGCGACGCCGTCGTGCTGACGAGTGCCGAGCCGGCAGGGGTGTGGAAGGACGAGCGGGGCGGCAGCCTCGTCCTGGCCGGGGACGGAACGTTCAGCGCCTCATCCGTCTGTGGCGACCGGCAGGACCGCGGCCCCGGCGCTCTTCCTGAAGAAGGGGACCGCTCGATGAGCGACGGAGGCCCGGACGGGAGCCTCCGCCGCTCACAAGGACCGTGAGGGTCAGTCGGCCAGGGGCAGGTAGACGCGGTTGCCCGAGGCCGCGAACTCGGCGGACTTCTCCGCCATGCCCGCCTGGATCTCGTCGGCCTTCAGGTCGCCGCCGTGCTCGCGGCGGATGTCCTGCGAGATCTTCATCGAGCAGAACTTCGGACCGCACATGGAGCAGAAGTGCGCGGTCTTGGCCGGCTCGGCGGGAAGGGTCTCGTCGTGGAACTCGCGGGCCGTGTCCGGGTCGAGGGCCAGGTTGAACTGGTCCTCCCAGCGGAACTCGAACCGGGCGTCCGACAGGGCGTCGTCCCACTCCTGGGCGCCGGGGTGCCCCTTGGCCAGGTCGGCGGCGTGCGCCGCGATCTTGTACGTGATGACACCGGTCTTCACGTCGTCGCGGTTGGGCAGGCCCAGGTGCTCCTTGGGCGTGACGTAGCAGAGCATCGCGGTGCCCCACCAGGCGATCATCGCGGCGCCGATGCCCGAGGTGATGTGGTCGTACGCGGGCGCGACGTCCGTGGTCAGCGGGCCGAGCGTGTAGAACGGCGCCTCCTCGCAGATCTCCTGCTGGAGGTCGATGTTCTCCTTGATCTTGTGCATCGGGACGTGGCCCGGGCCCTCGATCATCGTCTGGACGTTGTGGCGCTTGGCGATCGTGTTCAGCTCGCCCAGCGTCTTCAGCTCCGCGAACTGCGCCGCGTCGTTGGCGTCCGCGATGGAGCCGGGGCGCAGGCCGTCGCCCAGCGAGTACGTGACGTCGTACGTCGCGAGGATGTCGCAGAGCTCTTCGAAGTTCGTGTAGAGGAAGTTCTCCTTGTGGTGCGCGAGGCACCACGCGGCCATGATCGAGCCGCCGCGCGAGACGATGCCGGTCTTGCGGCGGGCGGTCAGCGGCACGTAGGGCAGCAGCACGCCGGCGTGGACCGTCATGTAGTCGACGCCCTGCTCGGCCTGCTCGATGACCGTGTCCTTGTAGATCTCCCAGGTCAGGTCCTCGGCGCGGCCGTCGACCTTCTCCAGCGCCTGGTAGAGCGGCACGGTGCCGATCGGGACGGGGGAGTTGCGCAGCACCCACTCGCGGGTGGTGTGGATGTTGCGGCCCGTCGAGAGGTCCATGACCGTGTCGGCGCCCCACTTGGTCGCCCAGGTCATCTTGTCGACCTCCTCCTCGATGGAGGAGGTGACCGCGGAGTTGCCGATGTTGGCGTTGACCTTCACCAGGAACCGCTTGCCGATGATCATCGGCTCGATCTCGGGGTGGTTCACGTTCGCCGGAAGCACCGCACGACCTGCGGCGATCTCCTCGCGGACGACCTCGGGGGAGACGTTCTCCCGGATCGCGACGTACTCCATCTCCGGGGTGATCTCGCCCCGGCGGGCGTACGCGAGCTGCGTGACGGCCTGGCCGCCACGGCCCCGGCGGGGCTGGCGCGGGCGGCCCGGGAAGACCGCGTCGAGGTTCTTGAGGCCACCGCGCGGCGAGGTGTGCTTGATGCCGTCGTCCTCGGGGCGCACGGGACGGCCCGCGTACTCCTCGGTGTCGCCGCGGCCGATGATCCAGTTCTCGCGCAGCGGGGCGAGGCCCCGGCGGACGTCGGTCTCGATCTGCGGATCGGTGTACGGACCGGACGTGTCGTAGAGCGTCACGTCCTTGCCGTTGGTGAGGTGGACCTGGCGGACCGGCACCCGGATGTCGGGGCGGGAGCCCGCCACGTAGCCCTTGTGCCAGCCGGGCTGGCGCTCGGTCTGGCCATCGGCGTCCTGGCTGACGGCAGGCGTGCGTGCGTCCTGAATGGTCATGAGACCTGATCTCCCTACGCCGGCATTACCCGGTAACAGGTTCGGCGGTCGACGCAGCCTCTTCCCGTACGCATCCGTGATGCGCGTACGGTGATCAGCGTCCTCTCAGCCCGGTGCTCCGAGCTCCCGCGTTGTGCAAAGTAGCCCCCACGCTAGCGTCATCCATGGCGTGCTGAACAGTGGGCCCCCTCATCTCTTGCGATGATCTGCTGGTGACGTCCTCGCCGCAGCCCCCCACCGAGCCCACAGAGCCCCATGGCCACACCGGCCACGCGCACGACGGCCCGGGGCACTCCGCCGGGCACTCGTCCGAGTCCTCCGGGGGTCCTTCCGCCGGTCATTCCCACGGCCACGGTCACAGCCACGGGCACGGCCCGGCGGCCCCCGTCTCGAAGCACCTGCGCAAGGTCATCGCGGCCGTACTGATCCCCTTCGCCACCGCCGTTGTCATCGGCCTGGTGGTGCTCTGGCCGGGCGGCGCCCCCGCCCACGAGCGCACGGGGGTGGGATTCGACCGGCAGACCCAGCAGGGCACGGTCGTCTCGCTCGAACGCGTCGACTGCAAATCGGTGAACGCCGCACAGGTACCGCCGACCGCGAACCCCTCCACCCCCGAGGGCCGTGAGGCCCAGGCCGCGCAGACCGGCGAGTGCAAGAAGGCCACCGTCGAGATCGGCACCGGCCCGGACAAGGGCCGCACCTTCGTGGAGGTCGTCCAGCCGGGTGCGCCGCGGCAGTTGGCGGACGGCCAGGAGGTGGTCGTGGCGTACGCGCCCGACGCCCCCCGCGACCTCCAGTACTCGGTGATCGACGTGAACCGCAAGATCCCGCTTGCGGTGCTGGCCGGCATCTTCGCGCTCGCGGTCGTCCTCGTCGGGCGGATGCGCGGGCTGTTCGCACTGATCGCGCTGATCGTCAGCTTCGGCGTGCTGACGCTGTTCATCCTCCCGGCCATCCTGCAGGGTTCGAACCCGCTCGTCGTCGCGGTGGTCGGGGCGAGCGCCATCATGCTGATCGCGCTCTACATGTGCCACGGCCTGACCGCCCGCACCTCGGTCGCCGTCCTCGGCACCCTCGTCTCGCTGGTGCTGATCGGCCTGCTGGGCTCGGTGTTCATCGACTGGGCGTCCCTCACCGGCAACACGGACGACAACACCGGGCTGATCCACGGGCTGTACCCGGACATCGACATGAGCGGTCTGCTGCTCGCAAGCATCATCATCGGATCGCTCGGCGTGCTCGACGACGTGACGGTCACCCAGACTTCGGCCGTCTGGGAACTGCACCAGGCGGACCCCTCGATGGGGTCGCGCGCCCTGTACCGGGCGGCCATCAGGATCGGCCGCGACCACATCGCGTCGGTCGTCAACACGCTGGTGCTGGCCTACGCGGGCGCCGCACTGCCCCTGCTCCTGCTGTTCTCGATCGCGAACAGCAGCATGGGCTCGGTGGCGAACAGCGAGCTGGTCGCGGTGGAAATCGTACGGACCCTCGTGGGCTCGATCGGACTGGTGGCCTCGGTCCCCGTGACGACGGCACTGGCCTCGCTGGTGGTTTCCGCCGACCGGCCGGCATCCCCGGACGTCGCGCCGGCCGCGGGGCCGGTCCGCGGCGGCCGGGGCCGGCGGCGCAAGCGCTGAAGGAGGTTTCCCGAACGGGGCTTCCCGAAGGGAGGGGCGGGCGGGCGAGAGCTCGCGCGTCAGCCGGCGTTCTGCTCGTTCTGCTTCGACTCCGCCAGGATCTTGCCGAGCGCCTCGTCGAGGTTCTCCTCGAAGTCGCCCAGGTTCCGCTCCTGTCCGAGCGGAACGATCCGGTCGGTGCGGTCGAGGAACGCGACGAGCGGCGCCGCGCTGGCGCGGAACAGCGCCCGGTCGCCGCCGACCTGCAGCCGGATGTGGACGTCGGACAGCTCCTCCGGATCGGTGGGGGCGATGTGCACATCGCCGTCACCGCACGGCTTGTTGATGCCGTCGAGGAGGAGCTCCCGGCCGAACGCCCAGGTCACGGGCGCGTCTCCGGGAAGGTGGAAGGTCAGGCGGACTGCGTAGGGATCACGGGCGTCGTACCGGAGTTCCACCGGAATCCTGAACGAGAGCTCCTCGGAAACGAGGAAACTCATCATGACCTCTGCCTGTACCGACTCGCGCATTGCCTACCCCGCTGTAGTGGAAGTGGCCAGGAATGATCCCCCAGGCTCCTCTTGACAAGAGTGGTGGAAGCGCTAGCAGATCACAAGGAGTGAGTTTTCAGATACTGATAGAGAACGAGAGGGTGCTCAACAGCGCGCCTACTTCACTCCGTAGTCGATCGACTACATAGAGCAATCGATCTTCCTGGTGCAGGGGGAGAGAAATGGCCATGGTTGCGGCGGTATCGCCCGCTGTGATGGGGATGGCCGCACAGACCGTGCCGAGGGCATATTCCTGGCGTTCGGTTACTGGCTGCATTCGCCCGAGGGCTCCGATCCGGTCCTCGAGCGACCGGAGATCCCGCACGGTATAAGCGGTGATCGGCTCGACCGGATATCGGTCGTAATGGTCCTTGCGCGTTTGCTCGTCGAGTTGTCCGAGCAGGCACTGGCCGATGGCGTGCGCATGTCCGGTCGCACGGAAGTCGGCCCACTCCTCGCAGGCCGGGCTGGCCTGGGTGTCCGAAACTCCCACGACCTCGATCTCACCCTCGCGGTAGACCGCGAAGTAGACGGGGGCCCCGACCGCGTCGCGGAAGTGCGCGAGGGAGTCGAGGATCATGCTGCGACGTTTCTGCTGGAGTCCCCCACCGGCGAGCCGACCCGCTGCGTCGCCGAGGACGAAGACTCCGCCCTCCCTGCGCAGATAGCCCTCGTGGGTGAGAGTGCGCAGCAGGTGGTAGGCGGTGGGAAGCGGGAGCCCGGCCTCGCGCGCGAGCTGTTTCGCCGGGGCTCCCTGACTATGGGACCCCACTGCTTCGAGCAGTCTCAGCGCCCGCTGGACCGAGCCGATCAGCGTCGGCACACCGGCGTTGTGAACCGGAGACAAAGCTCACCCCCAGGCGTGGCGGCGGGCCTTCGGGGAGGCCCGCCCTGCGGGGGCCGCCCCCGCGCATGCCGTGACTCCTGGGGGTCGTACTCGGCGGCTCGTTAGCATCACCGCAGGTCAGAGCGGCAGTACCGGCTTTCGATGCCCAGGGACCGGCGCAGATTGCCACTCTATCCGCCGGTTCCGGGGCTGTGAGCGGTTTAGTGCCTCACGTTCCCTCACCTGGCTCAATCCCCGAGCTGCCGGCCCCGTCCCCGCCGCGTTCTACCAGTCGCCGGAGGAGGACTTCGTACGGCCGCCGCCGACCTTCTTCACGACGAACACCAGGCCGGCGACGAGGCCGATGAAGAGCAGCACCTTGAAGACGACCCCGATCAGCACGGTCAGGATGCTGGTGATCACACCGCCGAACACGAAGAGCGCCAGCAGCGGAACGGCGACCCACTTAACCCACCAGGGCATGCCTGCGAATGTCTCTCGGATGCCGTCCATGTCCTCGACCTCTTCCTCGTCCTTGACTTCCTGCTCTCGATGCTAGGAGGCCACGGCCCCGGATCGGGGCCCGCGAGCCCCCGGACTCCCCTGACCCGCCCCTTAGGGGAATCCGGACGCCGACCCTCAGCCGCCCGGTCCGCTCAGCTCTCCGGCGGGGAGAAGACCACCATCACCTTCAAGTCCTCGGTGATGTGGTGGAACTTGTGCGGGACGCCCGCCGGGACGTAGACCACGCTGCCGCGCGCCACGGTGGTCGTCTCCTCCCCGACGGTGATCGAGGCGCGCCCGCTCACGACGAAGTACACCTCGTCCTGACGGTGGGGCTGCTGCGGATCGACCTGCCCGGCGTCGAGCGCGTACAGCCCGACGGACATGTTCCGCTCGCGCAGGAACTGCAGATAGGCGCCGTCGTTGGCGGCCCGCTCCGCTTCGAGCTCGTCAAGCCGGAAGGCTTTCATCGTGGTTGTGCCCCTTGTACTCGGTAGCGCCGTCGCATCCGCTGATCTGCGGATGTCCCACCGGGATCTTCTCTGCCACGATCAGACACATGATGAATTTCGTAGTCAAGACGCTCGCCAACGCGGCGGCCCTGGCCGTCGCAATCTGGCTTCTCGCCGGCATCACCCTCGACGACGGCAGCAGCCTGGGCCGCCGGACGCTCACCCTGATCCTGGTCGCGCTGGTCTTCGGCCTGGTGAACCTGATCGTCAAGCCGTTGGTGAAGCTGCTCTCGCTGCCGCTGTTCGTCCTCACCCTGGGCCTGTTCACCCTCGTCGTGAACGCCCTGATGCTGCTCCTGACCTCGTGGCTGGCCTCGGAGCTCGAGCTCAGCTTCCATGTCGACGGGTTCTGGACCGCGGTCCTCGGCGGCCTGATCATCTCCATCGTCTCCTGGGCCGTGAACATGGTCCTGCCCGACAAGAACTGAACGGAACGCCCATGACGCCCATGTACCGCGTCTGCTTCGTCTGCATGGGCAACATATGCCGCTCCCCCATGGCCGAGTCCGTCTTCCGGGCCCACGTGGCGCGGGCCGGCCTCGACGGCCTGGTCGAGGTGGACAGCGCCGGGACCGGCGGCTGGCACGAGGGCGACGGCGCCGACCCGCGCACCGTCTCCGTCCTGGAAGCCGCGGGCTACGAGCAGGACCACCGGGCCCGGCAGTTCCACTCCTCCTGGTTCGACCGCCTGGACCTCGTCATCGCGCTCGACGCGGGACACCTGAGGGACCTGCGGGCACTGGCACCCACTCCGCAGGACGCCGCCAAGATCCGGCTGCTGCGGTCCTACGATCCGGCCGCGGCCGCGGAGACCGACGTACCGGATCCCTACTACGGGTCCCTCGACGGGTTCGAGGAGTGCCTGGAGCTGGTCGAGGCGGCGAGCCCCGGTCTGCTGGACGCCGTACGCAAGGCCGTGAAGGAGCACACCGCGTGAACGAGTACTCCCCCGAAAGAACCGCCGAGGCGATCGGCGACGGCACCCGCGCCGTCCGCGCCGGACTGCCGGAGCCCGTGAAGAACGAGCCGACCCTGCCCGGACCGGTCTTCGCCGCCCACTTCCACCTCCCCGGCGACGTCGAAGGCCCGTACGCCTACGGCCGCGACACCAACCCCACCTGGACCCTGCTGGAGCGGGCGATCGGGGAACTGGAGGCCCCCGGCGAGGAGGTGCACACCATCGTCTTCGCCTCCGGCATGGCGGCGGTCTCCGCCGTCCTCCTCTCGCAGGCGCGCACCGGCGACACCGTGGTCCTGCCCGACGACGGCTACCAGGCGCTGCCCCTGCTGCGGGAACAGCTGGAGGCGTACGGGATCCACGTGCGCACCGCCCCGACCGGCGACGACGCCCAGCTCGCGGTCCTCGACGGAGCCCGGATGCTGTGGATCGAGACCCCGTCCAACCCCGGGCTCGACGTGTGCGACGTACGGCGCCTCGCGGACGCGGCGCACGCCGGCGGGACCCTGGTCGCCGTCGACAACACCCTCGCCACCCCGCTCGGGCAGCGGCCCCTGGAGCTCGGGGCGGACTTCTCCGTCGCGAGCGGCACCAAGGGCCTCACCGGCCACGGGGACCTGCTGCTCGGGTACGTGGTCTGCCGCGACCCGGAGCTCGCGGCCGGCGTCCGGCGCTGGCGCAAGATCGTCGGCGCGATCCCGGGCCCGATGGAAGCCTGGCTCGCCCACCGCTCCCTGGCCACGATCCAGCTGCGCGCGCACCGGCAGTGGGCCAACGCGCTGGCCGTCGCCGAGGCGCTGACCGGCCGCCCCCACGTGACCGGACTGCGCTACCCGGGCCTGGCCACGGACCCCTCGCACAAGACGGCCGCCCGCCAGATGCGCGGCTTCGGCTCGGTGGTCTCCTTCACCCTGCCCGACCGTGCCCACGCGGAACGCTTCATGGCCGCCCTGCACCTGGTCGAGGACGCCACGAGTTTCGGTGGAGTGCGGTCCACCGCCGAACGGCGGGGACGGTGGGGCGGCGACGCCGTGCCGGAGGGCTTCATCCGCTTCTCCGCCGGGGCCGAGGACACCGAGGACCTGGTCGCGGACGTCCTGCGCGCCCTCGACCTCGCAGGCGGCGCCGGCTGAGCGGGCCCTGGGACGACGGTCCGAGCCTCCCCCCTCGTGGCTCGGACCGCCCCGGGTTCCGCGCGCGAGGAACCACGCGACAAGGCTAATTGACTCTGCGTCAGAGTCCAATCACGGTAACGACAGGTGCCTATCTGCATATTTATAGTTGAAGGCCCCCACCGAGAGGTGCCGCGATGGACCTGGCCCTGCTGCGCACCTTCGTCGCCGTTCACCGGGCCGGCTCGTTCACCCGCGCCGCCGCCCTCCTGGGCCTGTCCCAGCCCGCCGTGACCTCGCAGATCCGCACCCTGGAACGCCAGTTGGGCCGGCCCCTCTTCCACCGCCGGGCCCGCGGTGTCACCCCCACCGCCGTCGGCGACGAACTCGCCCACCAGGCCGCCCCCCACCTCGACGCGCTGCTGCGGATCACCGAGGCCGGGCGGGAGGCCGCCGGTGCGTTGCGCACCCTCCACGTCGCCGGGCCACCCGAGTTCCTGTGCCTGCGCGTGCTGCCCGCCCTGGCACCCCTCGTCGGCCAGGGCCACACCCTGCGCGCCGCCCTGGAGACCGGCGCCGAAGCGACCCTCGACGGGCTCGCCGCCGGCAACCACGACCTCGTCGTCACCACCGCCCACCCGCGCGGCGGGCTCTTCACCGCCACCGCCCTGTGCGACGAGGAGCACGTCCTGGTCGCCGCGCCCTACTGGGCGGCGCTCGTCGACACGGAGCGGCTGCGCGCGGAGGGGCCGGCCGCTCTCGACGGCATCCCGGTCGTGGAGGTCCACGAGACCCTGCCGCTCGTCTCCCGCTACTGGGCCGCCGTCTTCGACACCCGGCCCGATGCCCGGTCCCTGGCCGCCACCGTGGTGGCTCCCGACCTGCGGGCCGTACTGGAGTGCGTCGGGGCCGGCGCCGGGCTCGCCGTCCTGCCCCGCTATCTGTGCCAGGAGGCCCTCGACAGCGGCCGGATCGTGGCCCTGGCGGAGCCCTCCGTGCCGCCACTGCGCACCTGGTTCCTGGTCGTGCGGACCGGGAGCCTCGCCCTCGCCCACCTCGCGCGGGCGCACGACCGGCTGGTGGAAGCCGCCGTGCACTGGTGAGCCCCTCTTTTCCGGCCCGTGGCGCGTTTCAGAAGGGGAGCCGTGGGCCACTCTTCTCCCATGACCGAACGTCCCGTGGTCAAACGCACCGCCCGCGCGATCCTGCTCGACGGTGACGACCTGATCCTCATCAAGCGCACCAAGCCCGGCGTCGATCCCTACTGGCTCACCCCCGGCGGGGGAGTGGAGTCCTCGGACGCCACCGTCGTCGACGCCCTCCACCGAGAGGTCCACGAAGAACTCGGCGCGAAGATCACCGATGTGGTGCCCTGCTTCGTCGACACCGTCGAGCACATCGCCGACCGGGGGGTGACCGGCGTGAAGGTGCAGCACTTCTTCGTCTGCCGCCTCGAATCGATGGACCCGAGCCTGCGGCACGGTCCCGAAATCGACGAACCCGAGGGCGAGTACGAGATCGTCCGTGTGCCCTTCAGCCGCGTGGGGATCGCCGCCGTCCATCTCGTCCCGCTGTCCTTGCGGCACTACCTCGACGGCAACATCGAGGGCGTACGCGCCATGCACGCTCCCGACCTGGGCTGAGCCCGGACTGGGACCGGCGGGCTGCCCGCCGGTCTCAGCCGGCGATGCCGACCAGCTCCTCCACCGCGTCGTGGCGGATCCGATCGCCGGGGATGCCGATCCGAAGGAGCTCGTCCACCCCGCTCCGGATCATCGCGGGCGGCCCGGAGATGAAGGCGTCGTACGAACTCCACGGCCCGTGTTCACCGACGGCCTGCGGGAGTTGACCGGCCAGCCCGTCGCCCACCACCGGGCGCACCGACAGCCACGGATGCGAGCGCTGCAGCCCGAGCAGCGTGTCCTTGTCGTAGAGGTCGTTGTCGCTGCGCGCCCCGAAGAACACCTCCACCGGCCGCCGCTCGCCGTGCTCGGCCACGTCCTCGATCAGCGCCTTGATCGGGGCGATGCCGGTGCCGCCGCCCAGGCACAGCATCCCGTTGTCAGTGGTGTGGTCCACCACCATCGACCCGGCCGGCGGTCCGAGGCGCAGCACGTCCCCCGGACGGGCGTGGCGCACCAGCGCGTTGGAGACCCAGCCCGCGGGGACGGCTTTGACGTGGAACGACAGCAGCCCGTCGGCGCGCGGCGCCGAGGCGAAGGAGTAGTGCCGCCACACCCGCGGCCACCACGGGGTCTCCAGGCTGGCGTACTGCCCGGCCAGGAAGGCGTACGGCTGGTCGGGGCGGACCGTCAGCACCGCGATGTCCGAGGTGCGCAGATCGTGGGAGACCACCTCCGCGTGCCACCACGCCGGGGCCTTCACCTCGTCCTCCGCCGCCGCGTCGATCATGATCTGGGAGATCGCGGTGTACGCGCGCACCCACGCGGCCTGCGTCTCCGGCCCCCAGCTGTCGGTGGCGTACCGGGCCAGTGCGCCGACCAGGGCCTCGCCGACCGCGGGGTAGTGGCCGGCCATGGTGCCGTACTTGCGGTGCCCCGTGCCCAGTCGGCGCAGATAGGGGGCGAGTACGTCCGGGTTGTCGATGTGCTCGGCGGCGGTCAGCAGCGCCTTCAGCAGCCGGTCGCGCTGCGTGTCCATGGCGGCGGGGAACATGCCCCGCACTTCGGGGTGCCCGGAGAAGACCAGCGCATAGAAGTACGAGGTCACCTTGTCTGCGATCGGTGCGATCTCCGCGAGGGTCCGGCGGATGAGCACGGCATCCGGTGAGGGTTCGGCCGCACCGCCCTCGACGGGTATCCGGGCCGAGTCGCGTCTGGCCGATCTGGTGGGCGGAGCGTCCATGCGGTGCCTCGCTTCGAGCATCTCGGTCGGTCTGCACACGCCACGGCCTGTGAATCCGTGGATCCGGGTTTCACAGCGTGCCAGCCGACTCAGAGGCCGGTGGGGAAATGCGGAAAATCCGCGTTTCGAACCCACTTTCCTCCTAAGATGCGTGAACTCCCGGGCGCGCCACCCCTACGAGCTGGTATGCGTCCCGCAGGTCCCGGCCCTCGTAGACATGGGTCGCGCGCTCCGCCAGATAGGGCCGCGCGTTGACCGCCACGGATACCGGCACCACCTCGAAGAGCATCGAGTCGGTCACCGAATCCCCGTACGCGACGCAGTCGCCCCGGCTCACACCGAACTGCTCGCACAGCCGGTCCGCCACCGTGACCTTGCCCTCGGGCGTGAGGATCCCGGCGGCTTCCACGGGCCGGGTGAACGGCACCTCGGGGAAGACCGAACCGTGCGCGGCGTGCGCGCCCCACTCCAGGAGCAGCTCCACGAAGAAGGACGGCGACAGGGAGATCACCGCGCAGTAGTCCCCGCGCTCCCGGATCTCCTGCCAGACGTCCCGGATTCCCGCCAGCCAGGGAGACCCGTCGAACGCCGCCCGGACATGCGCGGGCGTGAGCTCGGCCCAGAGCGCGTGGACGGCCACCGAGAACTCGTGCGGCCCGATCTCACGTGCACCGAAGGCCCGTTCCAGCTCGGCGATCTCGACGCTCAGGCCGAGTTGGCGAGAGATCTCGACCGGCGCGGCCGAGCCGTACATCAGCGTGCCGTCGAGGTCGAAGAGGTGCAGGCGGGTCATAGCCATCGAGGTTAGTGGCTTCGTTTCACGTGAAACAGCGTGTTTCACGTGAAACATCTCCCCCTCCCCCAAATCCTCTGGACGGCTCCCAGCTCATGATCCAGTCTGAGCCGGTGACACCACCACACATCACCGATCTGCCGATCCGGGCGCTGGCCGTGGACGATCTCCACCGCTGCGCCGACCTGTCCGAAGATCGCGGCTGGCTCCGCGAGGACCACAAGTGGGGTCTGCTCCTCGCTGCCGGAACGGGGTACGGCGTCGACGCCCCGGACGGCCGGGGACTCGCGGCGGCGTGCATCGTCACCCGGTACGGCCACACCGGCGCCGGCCCGGAGCTCGCCGCCATCGGCATGGTCCTCGTGGCCGACCGCTACGCCCGCCAGGGCCTCGGCCGGCGCCTGATGACCCATGTCTGCGACGAGGTGCTCGAAGGTGTCCCCCTCACCCTGCACGCCACTCCGTACGGCCGCCCCCTCTATGAGGAGCTCGGTTTCAAGACCACGGGCCGGGCAGAAATGCTGAAGGGCATCTTCCGACCCGAAGGCACCCCCGGTGCCCCCGGCGCTTCCCGGGTCCGGCCGGCCACCGCCTCGGACCTCCCGCGCATCCTGCGTCTGGACGCCGAGGTCTTCGGCACCGACCGCACCCACATGATCACCAGGCTGCCCGCCTTCGCCGACCAGCTGCTCGTCGCCGAGGACAGCAGCGGAGACGGCACCCTCACCGGCTACGCGGCGGCCTGGCCCAACATGGACACCCATGTCATCGGCCCGCTGATCGCCCAGGACACCGGCACCGCCCAGTCGCTGGTCACCGCACTCGCCACGGGCACGGACAGGGCGCTGCGCACCGATGTCGACGTACGGCACGAGGAGCTCCTCGCCTGGCTCAAGGACCGCGGTCTCGCGTCGGTGGCCTTCAACGCCGTCATGACCCGCGACATCCCCGAGCTGCCCGGCGACTGGAGCCGCCGGTGGGCTCCGCTCACCGTGGCCGCGGGCTGAGAGAGGAGACACCCCTCATGACCGACACCCCCGAGTTGGCCATCCGGCCCGCGACCGAAGCCGATCTGCCGGCCATCGTCGCCATGCTGGCCGACGACCCGCTGGGCGCCACCCGTGAGTCCCCGGAGGACCTCACCCCGTACCGCGCGGCCCTCGCCCGCCTCGCCGACGACCCGAACCAGCACCTGGTCGTCGCCGTCCGCGCGGACCGTGTCGTGGGCACCCTCCAGCTGACCATCGTCCCGGGCCTCTCCCGCAAGGGAGCCACCCGCTCCATCATCGAGGGCGTCCGTGTCCACGCGGACGAGCGCGGCGGCGGGCTGGGCACCCGGTTCGTCGAATGGGCCGTGGAGAAGTCCCGCGCCGAGGGCTGCAGCCTCGTCCAGCTGACCTCGGACGCGACCCGGACCGACGCCCACCGCTTCTACGAGCGGCTCGGATTCACCGCGTCCCACGTCGGGTTCAAGCTGCAGCTCTGAGCACGCCGACCGGCAGGCCGGGCCACCGTGTCGGAGGCCCGGCCTACGATCGGGAGGATGAGCCCCAGCCTCCCCCTCGTCACCACCGCCGAGCGCCGCCACCGGCTCGGCCGACGGCACCGCCTCGCTCCCTCGGCCCGCGCCGCCACGGTGGCGGAGGCGGCGGACTCCGTGGTCGCCCTGCACGCCACCGACGCCGCGACGATCTTCCTCTCCGCCCGGGCCCGGCTCGCCAAAGGCGGTCCCGGTGTGGTCGAGCAGGCGCTCTACGAGGACGTCAGCCTCGTGCGGCTGCTCAGCATGCGCAACACGCTCTTCGCCGTCTCAACGGAACTCGCCCCCCACGTCGACGCCTCGACCGCCCGGGCCATCGCCGTGAAGGAGCGCCGCACCCTCCTCAAGCACCTCGACGAGGACGGTCAGGGGCTCGACGCCGCGTGGCTGGCCCGGGCGGAGGCCGCCGCGCTCGACGCCCTCGACCTCCACGGGCCGGCCACCGGAAGCCAGTTGTCAGCCGCCGTGCCCGCCCTGCGCCAGAAGATCACCATCGGCCGGGGCAAGAAGCACGAGGCGGAGACCGGTGTCGCGACCCGTGTCATCCGGCTGCTGGCCGCCGACGGCCGGATCCGGCGCGACCGGCCGCGCGGGTCGTGGACCTCCAGCCAGTACCGCTGGGTCCACACCGAGCCGTGGCCCGCGGTACCCGCCGTCGAGGCCCGCGCGGAGATCGCCCGCCGCTGGCTCCGCGCCTACGGCCCCGCCACCGAGGCCGACCTCAAGTGGTGGACCGGCTGGACCCTCACGGACGTCCGCAAGGCACTCGCCGCCGTGGGCCCGGACCAGGTCCGCCTCGAGGACGGGAGCACCGCCCTCGTCGGCCCCGGTGACACCATGCCCGAACCGGCCCCGGAGCCCTGGGCCGCGCTGCTGCCCGCCCTCGACCCCACCGCAATGGGCTGGGCCGACCGCGGTTTTCACCTCGATCCCGCTCACAAGCCCGCGCTCTTCGACTACGCCGGCAACATCGGCCCCACCGTGTGGTGGAACGGCGAGATCGTCGGAGGCTGGGCCCAGCGCTCCGACGGCGAGATCGTCTGGCGGCTGCTGGGCAGCCCCGGCCGCGCCGCCGAGGAGGCGATCACCGCCGAGGCCGCGCGCCTCGCCGCATGGGTGGGCGACGCGCGCATCACCCCGCGCTTCCGTACCCCGCTGGAACGCGAACTCGTCGCCTGAGCGCCACCCGCCCCGCCCCGGCGCCGGTTCGGACCCGGCCCGTCAGCCGATGCCCCGCCAGCCCTGCGGGTCCACCCCGCCGGGCACCGGCGCCTTGGGGTCGTACGGCTCGCGCGTGAACACGAAGGACGCCAGATCGAGGTGGCTCACCGAGCCGTCCTCGCGGCGCACCGCCCGCAGCGTCTCACCGGCGTAGTAGCCGGACAGTCCGGTCCAGGTGCCGTCCGGCTCGGCCCGGAACCGGGCCGTGCGCCCGGTCGCGCCCACCGGGCCAAGCTCCAGCGCGCCGTCCGCCGTCAGCCGCACCACCTGCGCCGAAGTCCCCCAGTACCAGGGGCCGCACAGCTCCAGCGGCACCCGGTCCGACTCCAGGAAGGGCCGCCACGGCTGCGGGAACCGGGGCTCGGCGTCCGCCACGATCCCGACGAGTTCCGCGGCCACCGTCGCGGCCGGGAGCCCCGAGGTGCAGTTCGCCAGCACCACCGCCGCCACGTCGTCCGCTTCGCTCAGCCACAGCCCCGCGACGAAACCGGGCAGCGATCCGCTGTGACCCGCGAGCCTGCGCCCGCCGTCGGCCGTCAGCTGCATCCCCAGCCCGTAGCCGAGGTCGGCGAAACCGGGCTCCGGAGGCGCCGCCGGCGTGCGCATCTCCCGTACGGAATCCGCGCTCAGGACCCGCTCGTCACCGTGCAGCAGGAAGTCGGCGAACCGGGCGAGGTCCCTGGTCGTGGACCACAGTTGCCCCGCCGGGGCCATCAGCCCCAGATCCTCCAGCGGCTCGGGCATCATCACGTCCGCCCACGGGTGCACCGCCCAGCCGCCCGCGTGCGGGGCCTGCGGCTGCCCGCTCGTGCGGTCCAGCCCCAGGGGCTCCAGCACCTCGGCCCGCAGCGCTTCTTCCCAGGGCCGGCCGCGCAGCGCCTCCACCAGCGAACCCAGCAGGGTGTAGCCCGGGTTGGAGTAGTGGTGGCGGCTTCCCGGCGTATGGGCGAACGGCTCGTCACCCAGGACGTCGGCGAGCTCGGGCCGCAGTGCGCCGGGGGTGCGCTCCCACCACTCGCCGGGGGTCTCCGCCGCCAGTCCGCCGGTGTGCGCCAGCAGCTGAGCGATGGTCACCTCGCGGGCGCCGGTCCCCGGCAGGTGCTTCTCCAGCGGGTCCGAGAGCGCCAGCAGTCCCTCGTCCCGCAGGCGCATCACCAGAACGGCCGTAAAGGTCTTGGTGATCGAACCGATCCGGTACTGGACGTTCCCGTCCGGGCCGTGCCCTTCGACCGAGGTCCGAGAACCCTCCCAGACCACCTCCCCGCCGCGCACGACGGCCGCCACGACGGACGGCGCCCGCCCCGCGCTCTGCGCAACGGCGATCCGGTGCCTGAGGGCACGCCGGGTGGCGGGGAGCAGTTCCAGGTCCTCCGAAAGATCATCCATGCTCGGATGCTACGTGTTGGCCATGTCCACGAAGCGCGAATAATGGCCCTGGAAAGCCACGGTGATCGTGGCCGTGGGGCCGTTACGGTGCTTGGCCACGATCAGGTCCGCCTCACCCGCGCGGGGGGACTCCTTCTCGTACGCGTCCTCGCGGTGCAGCAGGATCACCATGTCCGCGTCCTGCTCGATCGAGCCCGATTCACGCAGGTCGGAGACCATCGGCTTCTTGTCGGTGCGCTGTTCCGGACCACGGTTCAGCTGGGAGAGCGCGATCACGGGGACCTCGAGCTCCTTCGCCAGCAGCTTGAGGTTTCGGGACATGTCCGAGACCTCCTGCTGACGGCTCTCGGGACGGCGCGAGCCGCCCGACTGCATCAGCTGGAGGTAGTCGATGACCACGAGCGAGAGGTCGTTGCGCTGCTTGAGCCGGCGGCACTTGGCCCGGATCTCCATCATCGACAGGTTGGGTGAGTCGTCGATGTAGAGGGGGGCGGCGGAGACGTCCGGCATCCGGCGGGCGAGCCGGGTCCAGTCGTCGTCCGTCATCGTGCCCGAGCGCATGTGGTGGAGCGCCACCCGGGCCTCCGCCGAGAGCAGGCGCATGGCGATCTCGTTGCGCCCCATTTCGAGGGAGAAGATCACGCTCGGCAGGTTGCTCTTGATGGAGCAGGCCCGGGCGAAGTCCAGGGCGAGCGTGGACTTGCCCATCGCGGGACGGGCCGCGATGACGATCATCTGTCCCGGGTGCAGGCCGTTGGTCAGCGAGTCCAGGTCCGTGAAACCGGTGGGGACGCCCGACATCTGGCCGCTGCGCGAACCGATGGCCTCGATCTCGTCGAGGGCGCCCTCCATGATGTCGCCGAGCGGCAGGTAGTCCTCGGAGGTCCGCTGCTCGGTGACGGCGTAGATCTCGGCCTGGGCGCTGTTGACGATCTCGTCGACGTCGCCGTCGGCCGCATAGCCCATCTGCGTGATCTTCGTACCGGCGGCGACGAGGCGGCGCAGGACGGCCCGCTCGTGGACGATCTCCGCGTAGTACTCGGCGTTCGCCGCCGTCGGCACGGACTGGACCAGGGTGTGCAGGTACGAGGCCCCGCCGACCTTGCTGATCTCGCCGCGCCGGGTCAGCTCCGCGCCGACGGTGATCGGGTCGGCCGGCTCGCCCTTGGCGTACAGGTCGAGGATGGCCTGGAAGATCGTCTCGTGCGAGGGCCGGTAGAAGTCGTGGCCCTTGATGACCTCGACCACGTCGGCGATGGCGTCCTTCGAGAGCAGCATGCCGCCGAGCACCGACTGCTCGGCGTCCAGGTCCTGCGGAGGCACGCGCTCGAAGCCGCCCCCGCCGCCGTCCCAGGAGCCGCCCTCGCGGCCCCGGTCGTGCTGTTCGTCCCCGCGGCCACGGCCTTCGCCGCTACGGCGCGAACGGGCGGGCAGACGGTCACCTGGACCGCTGTCGGCCCAGGGGTCGTCCATGGGCTCGGGCATGCTCACCGGGCCGCCTCCTCCCGTCCGCAACGCGGACCTCGCCGTGCCACTCTTTCTACGACACGGCTCTGACATTTGGGGCACCCGAATCGGCTTGTCGGCGAGTCGGGCAACGCACCACGGTAGGGCCGGGAGCGGCGTCAGCCAATCTTGTTATCCACAGGCTGTGTGGATGAGATGTGGATGACGGCGCCAATGCTGTGGGTAACTCCCCGGAAGCTGTGTACGGACCGGGGGACGACGCTGTGGACAAAATCACCCGCGCCACCCCGTTACCCCACTTGACCTGCAATTTTTCCCTCCAGAGGCGGTGGGGAAGAAAAATCTTGGCCACTGTCTCGAGATCGCCTCCAATGAGTCGCGGAGAAGGCTCACATCGACGCCACAGTAAGGATCACAGATAGGTTGCATCCATTACCTGTGGAAGATTACATTGAGCGCATGACACAGGCCCTCACAGCACCCAAGGCTGGGCCGAGACGGCACGACCGAGAGATCTTCGCGCTCGCTGTCCCCGCCTTCGGCGCGCTCGTCGCCGAGCCCCTCTTCGTGATGGCCGACAGCGCCATCGTGGGACACCTCGGCACTCCCCAGCTCGCCGGCCTCGGCATCGCCGCCGCACTGCTCACCACGGCTGTGAGCGTCTTCGTCTTCCTCGCCTACGCCACCACCGCGGCCGTCTCCCGCCGGG
This sequence comes from Streptomyces sp. NBC_00207, assembly GCF_045160965.1. Taxonomy (NCBI): domain Bacteria; kingdom Bacillati; phylum Actinomycetota; class Actinomycetes; order Kitasatosporales; family Streptomycetaceae; genus Streptomyces; species Streptomyces sp. NBC_00207. The sequence continues at coordinate 4,827,101 of NZ_CP130715.1, forward strand.
TCGGCGCGGGCGACCTGCAAGCGGCCATCCGGCAGGGCATGGACGGCATCTGGCTCGCCCTCCTGCTCGGCGCGGCCGTCGTCGCCGTGGTTCTGCCCGCGGCGCCTTCGCTGATCTCCCTCTTCGGGGCCTCCGACGCCGTCGCCCCGTACGCCGTCACCTATCTGCGGATCTCGGCCTTCGGCATCCCGCCGATGCTCATGGTCCTGGCCGCCACCGGGGTCATCCGCGGCCTCCAGGACACCCGCACCCCGCTCTACGTCGCCATCGGCGGCTTCACCCTCAACGTGGGCCTGAACGCCGCCCTCGTCTACGGTGCGGGCCTCGGCATCGCCGGCTCCGCCTGGGGCACGGTCATCGCCCAGTGCGCGATGGCAGCCGCCTATCTCGTCGTGGTCGTCCGTGGAGCCCGCCGACACGGCGCTTCCCTGCGCCCGGACCCCGTCGGCATACGGGCCTGCGCCCAGGCCGGAGCACCCCTGCTGGTCCGCACCCTGTCCCTGCGCGCCATCCTGATGATCGCGACCGCCGTCGCCGCCCGGCTCGGTGACGCCGACATCGCCGCCCACCAGATCCTGCTCGCCCTGTGGAGCCTGCTCGCCTTCGCGCTCGACGCCATAGCGATCGCCGGGCAGGCCATCATCGGCCGCTACCTGGGCGCGGGGGACACGGAAGGCGCCAAGGCCGTATGCCGCCGCATGGTGCAGTGGGGCATCGTCTCGGGCGTCGTGCTCGGCCTGCTGGTGGTCCTGGCCCGCCCGGTGTTCATTCCGCTGTTCACCAGCGATCCGGCGGTCGAGGCGGCCCTGCTGCCTGCCCTGCTGGTCGTGGCCCTCTCCCAGCCGGTCTCGGGCATCGTCTTCGTGCTCGACGGGGTCCTCATGGGCGCGGGCGACGGCCGCTACCTGGCCCGGGCCATGCTCCTGACCCTGGCCGCATTCGTCCCGGCCGCGCTCCTCGTCCCGGTCGTGGGCGGCGGCATCACGACGCTCTGGTGGGCCATGACCCTGATGATGCTCGTCCGGATGGTCACCCTCCGGGTGCGCGCCCGCTCGGGCCGCTGGCTGATCGCGGGAGCCACCCGCTAGCCGGTGTTTCACGATGTTTCACGTGAAACACCGTGAAACACGGAAGCACCGGGGAACGACGAAGGGCCGCACCCCGAGGGGTGCGGCCCTTCACGCGCAGCCCTTAGGCGGCGATGACCTCGATGCCCACGTTCGCGGCGACCTCGGCGTGCAGACGCACGGAGACCTGGTACGAACCGAGGGTCTTGATCGGGGCGCCCAGCTCAACGCGGCGCTTGTCGACCTTCGGACCACCGGAAGCCTCGATCGCCGTGGCGATGTCGGACGGGGTCACGGAGCCGAAGAGACGGCCGGCGTCACCCGCACGGGTGGCCAGACGCACCTTCACGCCCTCGAGCTTGGCCTTGACCTCGTTGGCCTGCTCGATGGTCGCGATCTCGTGGATCTTGCGGGCGCGGCGGATCTGCGCCACGTCCTTCTCGCCACCCTTGGTCCAGCGGATCGCGAAACCACGCGGGACCAGGTAGTTGCGAGCGTAACCGTCCTTGACGTCGACGACATCGCCGGCGGTGCCGAGGCCAGAGACCTCGTGGGTCAGGATGATCTTCATTAGTCGGTCACCCTTTCCTTATCGCGCGGTGGACGTGTAGGGCAGCAGCGCCATCTCACGGCTGTTCTTGACGGCCGTGGCGACGTCACGCTGGTGCTGCGTGCAGTTGCCGGTAACGCGGCGGGCACGGATCTTGCCGCGGTCGGAAATGAACTTCCGCAGCATGTTCGTGTCCTTGTAGTCCACGTACGCGGTCTTGTCCTTGCAGAATGCGCAGACCTTCTTCTTAGGCTTGCGCACAGGCGGCTTCGCCATTGTGTCTCTCCTGTGTGATCAAGAAGTGGGGATGCGAGCTGCCCTAGAAGGGCGGCTCGTCCGAGTAGCCACCGCCGGAGCCGCCGGAGCTTCCGCCCCAACCGCCCCCGCCGCCGCCCTGCTGCTGGCCGCCGGCCGGCGCGCTGGACGCCCACGGGTCGTCGGAGGGAGCTCCGCCGCCCTGCGGGGCGCCGCCGCCGCTGGGGGCTCCGCCCCAGCCACCGCCGCCACCCTGCTGCTGGCCGCCACCGCCGCCGTACCCACCCTGGCCACCGCGACCGCTGGTCTTGGCGACCTTGGCCGTGGCGCTCTTCAGGCTGGGGCCGACTTCCTCGACGTCCAGCTCGTAGACCGTGCGCTTGACACCCTCACGGTCCTCGTAGGACCGCTGCTTCAGCCGGCCCTGCACGATGACGCGCATGCCCCGCTGAAGGGACTCGGCGACGTTCTCCGCCGCCTGACGCCAGACCGAGCAGGTCAGGAACAGGCCTTCGCCGTCCTTCCACTCATTGGTCTGCTTGTCGAAGATGCGGGGAGTGGACGCGACACGGAACTTCGCGACCGCCGCACCCGAGGGGGTGAAGCGCAGCTCGGGGTCGTCGACGAGATTGCCGACGACCGTGATGACGGTCTCGCCTGCCATGGATGAACCTCTCGGCGGGGATTGCTGCTGGGCTGCTGTGCTACTCGGTCCCGATTACCGCTGAACCGAAGTTCAGTGGGTCTCGGGGCGAAGGACCTTGGTCCGGAGAACCGACTCGTTCAGGTTCATCTGTCGGTCAAGCTCCTTGACGACCGCAGGCTCGGCCTGAAGGTCGATGACCGAGTAGATGCCCTCGGGCTTCTTCTTGATCTCGTAAGCGAGACGACGACGGCCCCAGGTGTCGACCTTCTCGACCTTTCCGTTGCCCTCACGGACGACGGAGAGGAAGTTCTCGATCAGCGGGGAGACAGCGCGCTCCTCGAGATCGGGGTCGAGGATGACCATCACTTCGTAGTGACGCATGTGGAACCCACCTCCTTTGGACTCAGCGGCCACGGTCGTTCCGTGGCAGGAGGGTCGTGATGCGTGAGCACGGCGTCCGCAGAGCAGACACCGCGCAGCTGTACAGACTACCTGCTCGCGTCCTTCCGGTTGAAATCCGACGAGAGAAGGCCACAATCTGTATCCATCGGGTGTGCTCGGTGCTATGCCCTCGGCCCCTTGCCGGTGGCAGCCCGCAGCACCGCCAGCTTCAGCCAGGAGGTGCCTTCCGATGGCACAGGCAATGCGGCCCCCTCAGATCTCCCTGCTCTCCACCGACGGCAAGCCCCACCCGCTGCAGGACACCCTGATGGCGGTCACTCTGACCCTCGGAGCCGTGGCGTTCGTCACGGCCTTCTTCCACAACCTCCACCTGATCAGCTCGTGGGCGGGGCTGATCGGAATCCTGACCGGTGCGTACGGACAGTTCGTCTCCGTCACGACACGCGAGCGCTTCGCCCTGATCCTCGGCCTTGGTGCGTCTGCCATCGGCTTCTACCTCGGCATGTTCCACGGCGGCCTCTTCGGGGGCTGACCGAGCCGGCCGGGACACCTCCTCGGCAGGGCGCCGGCCGTGCACCGGCCCGGGCCCACGGCCCGTCCCCCAGAAGGGTGGCGCCCCTGTCGCAGTAGGCTTCGCGCCATAGCCAGCGAAGCCGCCGGAGGAGACGCCCCGCATGAGCCTGTCCCTGAGGACCATCAGCCGAGAGCAGCATCTGGGTTACCTCCAGAGCCTGCCCTCGGCTAGCCACTGCCAGGTCCCGGCGTGGGCCGACGTGAAGAACGAGTGGCGCTCCGAGAACCTCGGATGGTTCAACGAGTCCAATGAACTCGTCGGTGCCGCCCTCGTGCTGTACCGCCAGCTGCCCAAGGTGAAGCGGTACCTCGCGTACCTCCCCGAGGGCCCGGTCATCAACTGGTACGCCCCGAACCTGGAGGAGTGGCTCCAGCCGATGCTGGCCCACCTCAAGCAGCAGGGCGCCTTCACCGTGAAGATGGGCCCGCCCGTCGTCATCCGCCGCTGGAACGCGACCGCCATCAAGGCCGGCATCCAGGACCCGGGCGTGAAGCGCCTGCGCGACGTGGAGGCCTCGGTCATCGAGCCCCGCGCCTTCGAGGTGTCCGACAAGCTGCGCCGCATGGGCTGGCAGCAGGCCGAGGACGGCGGCGCCGGATTCGGCGACGTCCAGCCCCGCTACGTCTTCCAGGTGCCGCTGGCCAACCGCTCGCTGGACGACGTCCTCAAGGGCTTCAACCAGCTGTGGCGCCGCAACATCAAGAAGGCCGAGAAGGCCGGCGTCGAGGTGGTCCAGGGCGGCTACGAGGACCTGGCGACCTGGCAGCACCTGTACGAGATCACGGCCGAGCGCGACAAGTTCCGCCCGCGCCCGCTCAGCTACTTCCAGCGCCAGTGGACGGCCCTCAACGCCGAGGACCCGAACCGGATGCGCCTGTACATCGCCACGCACGAGGGGGAGCCGCTGGCCGCCGCCACGATGCTCACCGTCGGCCAGCACGTCTGGTACTCCTACGGCGCCTCCGCCAACCACAAGCGCGAGGTCCGGCCCTCCAACGCGATGCAGTGGCGCATGCTGCGCGACTCGTACGCACTCGGCGCCAGCGTCTACGACCTGCGCGGCATCTCTGACACGCTGGACGAGAACGACCACCTGTTCGGACTGATCCAGTTCAAGGTCGGCACGGGCGGCGAGGCCGTCGAGTACGTCGGCGAGTGGGACTTCCCGCTCAACAAGGTGCTGCACAAGGCGCTCGACATCTACATGTCGCGCCGCTGATCCCCTGACCCCCGCTGTTATCGAGAAAGGTGCCGGACGGGCCATGGCGCTCACGCTCTACGTCGACACCGCGCGCTGGCGTGCGCACCAGAAGCAGATCCAGGACCAGTTCCCCGGAATGGTCCCGGTCTGCAAGGGCAACGGTTACGGCTTCGGCCACGAGCGGCTGTGCGAGGAGGCGACCCGGATGGGCGCCGACGTACTCGCCGTCGGCACGACGTACGAGGCCGCGAGCATCAAGGACTGGTTCGGCGGCGACCTGCTCGTCCTCACCCCGTTCCGGCGGGGCGAGGAGCCGGTGCCGCTGCCGGACCGGGTCATCCGCTCGGTGTCCTCGCTGGACGGGGTCCGCGGTCTGGTCGGCGCCCGCGTGGTCATCGAGTGCATGAGCTCGATGCGCCGCCACGGCATCTCCGAGCAGGATCTGGGCCAGCTGCACGCGGCCATCGAGGACGTCCGGCTGGAGGGCTTCGCCCTGCACCTGCCGCTGGACCGTCCGGACGGCTCGGACGCCGTCGAGGAGGTCATCGGCTGGATGGACCGGCTGCGCGCGGCCCGGCTGCCGCTGCACACCATGTTCGTCAGCCACCTGCGGGCCGAGGAGCTGGCACGGCTCCAGCAGCAGTTCCCGCAGACCCGCTTCCGGGCCCGCATCGGCACCCGGCTGTGGCTGGGCGACCACGAGGCGACCGAGTACCGCGGTGCGGTCCTCGACGTCACGCGCGTGGCCAAGGGCGACCGGTTCGGCTACCGCCAGCAGAAGGCCGCCTCCGACGGCTGGCTGGTCGTGGTCGCCGGCGGTACCTCGCACGGAGTCGGCCTGGAGGCCCCCAAGGCGCTCCACGGAGTGATGCCGCGCGCCAAGGGCGTCGCCCGGGCGGGCCTGGCCACCGTCAACCGGAACCTGTCGCCCTTCGTGTGGGCGGGCAAGCAGCGCTGGTTCGCGGAGCCGCCGCACATGCAGGTGTCGATCCTGTTCGTGCCCTCGGACGCGACCGAGCCGAAGGTCGGCGACGAGCTCGTGGCGCACCTGCGCCACACCACCACGCAGTTCGACCGGGTGCTCGACGCCTGAGCGGCCCCGTCAGTCCTTGGGGCCGGTGCCCCAGTCGACCCGCTGTCCCTCCGAGGGCGTCGCGTACTGCGGCGCCCTCGCGGCGTCCGACAGCACGAACACGTCCTCGGCCCCGTCCAGGACGCCGCCCGAGGGGTCGTCCGAGCCGTCGCGGCGCACGACGTCATGCTCGGGCATCAGGATGTCCCGGACGATGACCGCGCACAGGTACAGGGTGGCCAGCACGTGGGCGACGATCGCCAGCTGGTAGCCCTCGACGGGCAGGCCCTGGTGCTTGTCCCCGCTGGTCGTGTAGGCGAGGTAGAACCAGATCCCGAGGAAGTAGGCGACCTCGCCGGCCTGCCAGATCAGGAAGTCCCGCCAGCGCGGCCGGGCCAGTGCGGCGAGCGGGATGAGCCACAGCACGTACTGGGGCGAGTAGACCTTGTTGCACAGGATGAAGGCGGCGACGACCAGGAAGACCAGCTGGGCGAACCGGGGCCGCCGCGGGGCGGTCAGGGCCAGGAGTCCGACGGCCCCGCACAGCAGGAGCGTCAGCCCGGTCGCGTACGTGTTGGCGTCTTCCAGGGGGTTGCCCGAGCGCTGCGAGATCAGCAGCCACACGGAGCCGAAGTCGATGGGGCGTTCCTGGCTGAACGTGTAGAACTTCTTCCAGCCGTCCCAGGCGAAGAGCATGACGGGCAGGTTCACCACGAGCCAGGCCCCGGCCGCGCCCAGGAGGGCCGCGCCGAAGGCGCGCCACTTCCCGGCCCGCCAGCAGAGCACGAACAGCGGCCCGAGCAGCAGGACGGGATAGAGCTTGGCCGCGGTGGCCAGGCCGATCAGGACGCCGAAGAGGACCGTCCGCCCGCGGGACCACATGAGCATCCCGGCGGCGGTCAGGGCGATGGCCAGCAGGTCCCAGTTGATCGTCGCCGTCAGTGCGAAGGCGGGGGCGAGGGCGAAGAACAGGGCGTCCCAGGGCCGGCGGCGGTGGGTGCGCGCGACACACACGGCGATGACCGCCGCGCAGGCCATCAGCATGCCGGCGTTGACCATCCAGTACATCTGCTCGCGGTGCTGCATGGAGCCGCTGCTTGGGGTCAGCCAGGAGGCGATCTCCATGAAGAGCCCGGTGAGCACCGGGTACTCCAGGTACTCCATGTCGCCGGGCAGCCGGTCGAAGTAGGGCGTCAGGTTGTCGGCGAAGCCGCGGACCGCGTACAGGTGCGGGATGTCGGAGTAGCAGGCGTGGGTGTACTGCGAGCCCGCTCCGCGGAACCACGCCCAGTCGTAGCAGGGCAGCTTCTGCACCATGCCGAGCGCGAACATGCCGATGGCGAGGAGGGCCACGACGCGGACCGGCCCCAGCCAGTGGCCGCCGAGCCGGGCGTAGCGGCCGAGCGGGCCTCCGATGAGCTCACTGCCGGCTGCGGCGACCTCGTCCTGCTGCGTCGGCAGTACGGGACGGTCCTCGTGCACCTGGGTCATGGGGGTCATCCTGCCGTACGGGGCCGGACACGGGGGAAGGCCGCCGCACGACGGGTGCGACGGCCTTCCTCTGTTCACGGGGGCGGTGGGGCGGGTCAGTCCGGCACGGTGCCGGTGGTCCCTCCGGTGGTGCCGCCCGGGCGGCCCGGTCTGCCGCTGCCCGACGGGGACGGCGATCCGCTGGACCCGCCCTGGGTGCCGGCGATGATCCCCGAACTGGTGCCGGTGTTCGTGCCTCCGTTGGTCGTCCCGCGCGTGGGGTCGTCCGGGTCGCAGTACAGCTTCCACGGCGGGCAGGACGGCTTCCCGCCCTTGGACGGGGACGGGGACGGCGTCGGGGAGACCGGCGGGGTCGTCGACGGGGACGGGGACGGCAGGGCGGGGGCCGACGGCGTGGGGGAGGGGGCGCCGGCGGAGTCGGCGGTGACGCCGACGTCATCGGGCTCCGGGAAGTCCGATTCCGGAGTGTCCTTGAGCGCTTCGCCCATGTACTCGGTCCAGATCTCGGCCGGGATGTCACCACCGTGGATGGACGGGATGCCGCCCACGCCGTTCATGGACTGCAGCTTCCGGTCCTGCGAGTTGGGGTCGGTCCGGAAGAGGGCGACCGAGGTGGACAGCTCCGGGGTGTAGCCGACGAACCACGCCGACTTGTTCTCGTCCGTGGTACCGGTCTTGCCCGCGGCGGGCCGGCCCAGCTTCTTGGCCTTCTTGCCGGTGCCGTTCTGGACGACGTTCTCGAGGACCTTGGTGATGTTGTCCGCCACGGCGTTGTCCATGGCCCGCTGGGCCTTGGGGGGCTCGAAGCCGGGCAGCTTCTCGCCGTCCTTCTCGACCTCGATCACCGAGTAGGGCTCGTGGTGCGTGCCGGAGGCGGCGAACGTGGCGTACGAGTCGGCCATCCGGATGGCGCTGGGGGTCGAGGTGCCGAGGGCGGAGGAGGCGTCCGGGTTCGGGTTGATCGACTCCTCGAGGATGCCCGTGGACTTGGCCAGCTCCCGCACCTTGTTGTGGCCCACGTCGAAGATCAGCTGCGCGAACGGGACGTTGATGGACTTCTCCATCGCCTCGTTGAGGGTGACGTATCCGTAGGCGGTCGGGCTCTCGTTCTTCTGCTTGAACGGCTGGCCCTTGGCGTCGCGCAGCGGCCTGCCCTCACGGTTGTTGATCACGGTGAGGTCGTTGGCCTGGTACTTGCTGTCGGCCGAGATGCCCTGGCCGTTGGAGTTCTGGGTGCCGTACTGCATGGCCGCCGCGAGCACGTACGGCTTCCAGGTCGAGCCGACCGGGACACCGCTGGTGTTGGCGTTGTTGCTGAAGTACTTCTGGTCCCAGCCCGGGCCGCCGTACAGGGCCACGAGCGCCCCGGTCTTCACGTCCACGGAGGCCGCGCCGAACTGGACGAAGGTGTCGGTGTCGGGCCGCTTCTTCTCGTCGATGAAGCCGTTGCGGGTGTCCTCCACGGCCTTGGCGAGAGCGTCCACCCTCGGCTTCTGGAAGGTGGTCTTGATCCGGTAGCCGCCCAGGGCCATCTGCTCGACGGTGACGCCCTTGGTCTTCATCACGTACGCCTTGGCCGTGTCGACCAGGTAGCCGATCTGGCCGGTCATGCCGCGGGCCTGTTCCGACTCGACGCGCGCGGGGAAGTCCGAGTCCTTGTACTTCGCGCGCTCGGTCTTGTCCATCCGGCCGACCTCGACCTCGCGGTCCAGCACCCAGGCCCAGCGCTTGCGGGCCCGGTCCTCGTTGAGTTCGGGGGTGGCCGCGGCTCCGATGCCGCCGTCCGGGTTGTAGAGATTCGGGCCCTTGAGCACGGAGGCCAGGAAGGCGCACTCGGCGGGGTTCAGGTCCTGGCTGTCCTTGCCGAAGTAGGCGCGGGCCGCGGCCTGGATCCCGTAGGCGTCCCGCCCGTAGTAGGCGGTGTTGAGGTAGCCCGCGAGGACCGTGTCCTTCGGCTCGGAGACACCCAGCCTTATCGCGATGAAGAGCTCCGTGACCTTCCGCTTGAGCGTCTGGTCGGAGTCCAGGTAGGTGTTCTTCACGTACTGCTGGGTGATGGTCGAGCCGCCCTGGGTGGAACCGCCCGTGGCCATGTTCCACACGGCGCGGCCGACACCCATCGGGTCGACGCCCTTGTCCGTCTCGAAGGACTCGTTCTCCGCGGCGATCACTGCGTCCCTCATCGACCGGGGGATGCTCGAGATGGGCACGATCTGCCGGTTCATCGAACCGCCCGTGGCCACCATCTGGCTGCCGTCGGCCCAGTAGAAGACGTTGTTCTGCGCCTTGGCCGCCTTGTTCGGGTCCGGCGTGCTCACCATGGCGATGCCGATGCCGGCTCCGGCGATGATGACCGCGAAGAAGCCGAGGGCGGTGCCCGAGACGAACTTCCAGGAGGGCACGAAGCGCTTCCAGCCGTCCCGGTCGGACCGCGGGTAGTTGATCAGCCGCTTGTCCGGGCGGCCCGCGCCGCGAGCGCCGTTCGCGGCGCCCCGGCCGCGGCCCCCCGCCCCTCTCTGGGCGGCACCGGCCCCTCTCTGGGAGGCGCGGCGGGCCCCGGCACGGCTGCCGGCGGGCTGCTCGTACGGGCCGCTGTGCGACGCGGTGGGGACGTCACGGCCGGCGGGGGCGCCCCTGCCGGGGCGCTGCGGAGCGGCGCGGCGGGCTGAGGCCCGCCCGCCACCCTGGGGCTGCGGCGGTTTGCGGCGGTGCTCGCTCATCGAACGACTACTCCTCGGGCAGGCGAGTGGCCTGGAAGCGGCAGATGAATTCCGGTTCCCCCGGTGTCATGGCGCACAGACTACGCACGCTCAAAACCCGACCAGTGCCGAAGTTCACCCCAAATCAGGCAACTCTCCTAGTGCGAATTGGTGATGTGACACCGGTCACCAGATCACCCCTTGTCGATCAGGGCGCCCCGTTCTATCGTCTGGATGTATCGAGTCGATACATCAGCTCGGTATAAAGGCTCAGGGGCGGAAGGAGAGGCAGGCGGATGAGCAGACGCTCAGGCATCCTCGAGTTCGCCGTCCTCGGCCTGCTGCGCGAGTCCCCCATGCACGGCTACGAGCTGCGCAAGCGGCTCAACACCTCACTGGGGGTGTTCCGAGCCTTCAGCTACGGGACGCTCTACCCCTGCCTCAAGACGCTCGTCGCCAACGGCTGGTTGATCGAAGAACCGGGCAACGCCCCGGAGGACGCTCTCGCCGCTTCACTCGCAGGGCGCCGCGCCAAGATCGTCTACCGGTTGACGGCCGCGGGTAAGGAGCACTTCGAAGAGCTCCTCTCCCACACGGGCCCCGACACCTGGGAGGACGAGTCCTTCGCCGCCCGCTTCGCCTTCTTCGGCCAGACCGAACGAGACGTGCGCATGCGGGTACTGGAGGGCCGCCGCAGCCGGCTGGAGGAGCGTCTGGAGAAGATGCGCGCCTCCCTCGTCCGAACGCGGGAGCGCCTCGACGACTACACGCTCGAGCTGCAACGGCACGGCATGGAGTCCGTGGAGCGCGAAGTCCGCTGGCTGAACGAGCTCATCGAGAGTGAGCGGGCGGGACGGGATCGGAGAAGACCCGGTCCGTCCGACGAAACTGAAAAATGAGGCCTGCATCTCGCAGGCCTCGTCCGAGAACAAACAGGGAGCAACCGGAATGGGTTCGGTTCGCGTAGCCATCGTCGGCGTAGGCAACTGCGCCGCCTCGCTGGTGCAGGGCGTCGAGTACTACAAGGACGCCGACCCGGCGGCCAAGGTCCCCGGTCTGATGCACGTCCAGTTCGGCGACTACCACGTGCGTGACATCGAGTTCGTCGCCGCGTTCGACGTCGACGCGAAGAAGGTCGGCCTCGACCTTTCGGACGCCATCGGCGCCAGCGAGAACAACACCATCAAGATCTGCGACGTCCCGAACGCCGGTGTGACCGTTCAGCGCGGCCACACCCTGGACGGCCTGGGCAAGTACTACCGCATGACGATCGAGGAGTCCGCCGAGGCTCCGGTCGACGTGGTCCAGGTCCTCAAGGACCGCGAAGTCGACGTCCTGATCTGCTACCTGCCGGTCGGCTCCGAGGACGCGGCGAAGTTCTACGCCCAGTGCGCCATCGACGCCAAGGTCGCCTTCGTCAACGCCCTCCCGGTCTTCATCGCCGGCACCAAGGAGTGGGCCGACAAGTTCACCGAGGCCGGTGTCCCGATCGTCGGCGACGACATCAAGTCCCAGGTCGGCGCCACCATCACGCACCGCGTGATGGCGAAGCTGTTCGAGGACCGCGGTGTCCGTCTCGAGCGCACCATGCAGCTCAACGTCGGCGGCAACATGGACTTCAAGAACATGCTCGAGCGCGACCGCCTCGAGTCGAAGAAGATCTCCAAGACGCAGGCCGTCACCTCGCAGATCCCCGACCGGGACCTCGGCGAGAAGAACGTCCACATCGGCCCGTCCGACTACGTCGCGTGGCTCGACGACCGCAAGTGGGCCTACGTCCGCCTCGAAGGCCGTGCCTTCGGCGACGTCCCGCTGAACCTCGAGTACAAGCTCGAGGTGTGGGACTCCCCGAACTCCGCCGGTGTCATCATCGACGCCCTGCGCGCCGCGAAGATCGCCAAGGACCGCGGTGTCGGCGGCCCGATCCTGTCGGCGTCCAGCTACTTCATGAAGTCCCCGCCGGTGCAGTACTTCGACGACGAGGCCTACGCCAACGTCGAGAAGTTCATCAAGGGCGAGGTCGAGCGCTAGTCGAACCCCAAGGGTCCGCAAGGACACCTGGACTTCGACTGTTCTTCCGCGGAGGGTCCCCGGGCAATATGCCCGGGGACCCTCCGCGTATGTGACCCTTGCCCTCATGCCTGTCGTACGTGATCTGCGCGTACTCCTGCGCCTGAGGGACTTCCGCAACCTGCTCGCCGTACGGCTGCTCTCCCAGGCGGCGGACGGCGTCTACCAGGTCGCCCTCGCCACCTACGTGGTCTTCTCCCCGGAGAAACAGACCTCGCCGGCGGCCATCGCCTCGGCCATGGCGGTACTGCTGCTGCCCTATTCGGTGATCGGCCCCTTCGCCGGAGTGCTGCTCGACCGCTGGCGCCGCCGTCAGGTCTTCCTCTACGGCAATCTGCTGCGGGCCTTCCTCGCCTGTGTCACCGGAATGCTGATCGTCGCCGAAGTACCCGACTGGCTGTTCTACGCCTCGGCGCTGTCCGTGACCGCCGTCAACCGCTTCGTACTGGCCGGGCTCGCCGCCTCGCTGCCCCGCGTCGTCGGCCCCGACCAGCTGGTCACCGCGAACGCCCTCTCCCCCACCGCCGGAACCCTGGCGGCGGTCGCCGGCGGCGGGCTGGCCTTCCTCGTCCGGCTGCTGGCCTCGGACTCCAACGCCCTCGTCGTCCTGCTCGGGGCCGGGCTCTACCTGTGTGCGGCCCTGGTCTCGCTGCACCTCGCCATCGGGCTCCTCGGGCCCGACCACCCCCCTGGCCGGGTCCACCCCTCCGTCGCCGAAGCGGCCGCCCTCACCGTGCGGGGCATGGCCGATGGCCTCAGGCACCTGGCCGGCCGGCGCCAGGCGGCCCGGGCGCTCGCCGCGATGACCATGATGCGGTTCTGCTACGGGGCCCTGTTCGTCATGCTGCTGATGCTCTGCCGCTACTCCTGGTCGGACAACGAGGCCGACGGGCTGGCCCTGCTCGGCATCGCGGTCGGAGCCTCCGGAGCGGGATTCTTCGCGGCCGCCGTCGTGACCCCCTGGCTGGCGGGCCGGCTGGGCACCCTCGGCTGGATCACCGCCTGCTCGGCGGGAGCCGCGGTCCTGGTGCCGGCCCTGGGCCTGTTCTTCGCCCCGGGACCGATGCTGGTCGCCGCCTTCGTTCTCGGCCTCGCCACCCAGGGCGCGAAGATCGCCACCGACACGGAGCTGCAGTCCCGGGTGGACGACGACTACCGCGGGCGCGTCTTCTCCGTCTACGACGTGCTCTTCAACGTCGCCTTCGTGGGAGCGGCGGCGGTGGCCTCCCTCATGCTCCCCGCCGACGGACGGTCCGTGGCCCTGATCCTCTGCGTGTCCGCCCTCTACGCCCTGACCGCGGTGCTCCTGGGCCGGCAGGAGCGGCGTCTCGTGTGAGGCGTCCCCCGACCGACCGCAGGCGTCGATGTTTCACGTGAAACATCGACGCCTGCGGTCGTCCCTCAGGCCTGCGCGGCCCACCACTCCTTGAGCGCGACGACGGCGGCGTCACGCCCCATCGGGCCGTTCTCCAGACGCAGCTCCAGCAGGAAGGCGTAGGCCTTGCCGATCACCGGGCCCGGGCCGACGTCCAGCACCTGCATGATCTCGTTGCCGTCCAGGTCGGGCCGGATCGCGTCCAGCTCCTCCTGCTCCTGCAGCTGCGCGATGCGCTCCTCCAGCCCGTCGTAGGTCCGGGAGAGGGCGTTGGCCTTGCGCTTGTTGCGCGTCGTGCAGTCGGAGCGGGTCAGCTTGTGCAGGCGCTCCAGCAGCGGACCGGCGTCGCGGACGTAGCGCCGCACCGCGGAGTCGGTCCACTCGCCGTCGCCGTAGCCGTGGAAGCGCAGGTGCAGCTCCACCAGCCGGGACACGTCCTTGATCATGTCGTTGGAGTACTTGAGTGCGGTCAGCCGCTTCTTGGTCATCTTCGCGCCCACCACCTCGTGGTGGTGGAAGGAGACGCGGCCGTCGCTCTCGAAGCGGCGGGTGCGGGGCTTGCCGATGTCGTGCAGCAGGGCCGCGAGCCGCAGCACCAGGTCCGGGCCGTCCTCCTCGAGGGCGATCGCCTGCTCCAGCACGATCAGCGAGTGGTCGTAGACGTCCTTGTGCCGGTGGTGTTCGTCACTCTCCAGCCGGAGCGCGGGCAGCTCGGGAAGGACCCGGTCCGCCAGACCCGTGTCCACCAGCAGTCCCAGACCCCGGCGCGGGTTGGCCGACAGGATCAGCTTGTTCAGCTCGCCCTGGACCCGCTCCGCCGAGACGATCTCGATGCGGTCGGACATCGCCTTCATGGCCGCCACGACCTCCGGGGCGACCTCGAAGTCCAGCTGCGCCGAGAACCGCGCCGCCCGCAGCATCCGCAGCGGATCGTCGGAGAAGGAGTCCTCCGGGGTCCCGGGGGTGCGCAGCACACCGGCGGCCAGGTCCTCCAGGCCCCCGTGCGGGTCGATGAACTCCTGCTCGGGCAGGGCCAGCGCCATGGCGTTGACCGTGAAGTCGCGGCGGACGAGGTCCTCGTCGATCGAGTCGCCGTAGGAGACCTCCGGCTTGCGCGACGTGCGGTCGTAGGCCTCCGAGCGGTACGTCGTCACCTCGATCTGGAAGTTCCGCACGACGTCCCCGACGCGGGCGCTCTTCTGCGCCCCGACGGTGCCGAAGGCGATGCCCACGTCCCACACCGAGTCGGCCCACGGCCGGACGATCTTCAGCACGTCCTCGGGGCGGGCATCGGTGGTGAAGTCGAGATCGTTGCCGAGACGCCCGAGCAGCGCGTCGCGGACGGACCCACCGACCAGGGCGAGGCGGAAGCCCGCCTCCTGGAATCGGCGGCCGAGCTCGTCGGCGACAGGGGCGACCCGCAGCAGTTCACTGACCGCGCGGCGCTGCACCTGACTCAGGGCACTGGGGGTGTCTTCGTTGGCGTTCGGCACAACAGAAAAGGGTACGTGCCCGGCCCACCAGGGGCCGCCTCGTTTTACGCGGCCCCGGCACCCGGCCGCCCCGGGGCCGGGCCGAACATGTGGAGCAAGGCGCGGCACTCGCACACAGCGGGCCTCGTTACCATGCGTGGACGCACAAAAGACGACCACTGACACTTCGAGGAACGGGCTAGCGCGTGGCCGAGGCGGCAGACATCCAGGGGGCGTCCCCCGCTCCTGTCCGGCGCCGCTGGCTGCGGCGGGCGATCGTCCTGCTCGCCGGGACGCCCGTGATGGCCGCCCTGGTCTACTCTCCGGCCCCCGAGGCCCAGGCCGTCCAGGCGACCGGCGTGGACGTCCAGCTGACCTCCATGACCCCCGCCGCCCCGGTCAAGGGGGACACCCTGACCATCTCCGGGACCGTGGTGAACACCGGCTCCGAGACGATCAACGACGCGCATGTCGGCCTGCGGGTCGGGCCCGCGCTCGCGGACCGGTCCTCCATCGACGAGGCGGCGGAACGCAACGCCTTCCGGGCCGGCGCCGACCCCGGCGAGATCGATCCGGCCTACGCCGTGAAGATCGCCTCGCTGCCGTCGAAGGTCCGCCAGGAGTTCACGCTGACCGTCCCGGTGAACAAGCTCGAACTGGACAAGGACGGGGTCTACCAGCTCGGTGTCTCCCTGTCCGGGGCGACCGAGAGCCGCCCGTCCGAACAGGTCCTGGGGATCAAGCGGACCTTCCTGCCCTGGCAGCCGGAAGCCGCCTCCAAGCGCTCCCAGATCACCTACGCGTGGCCGCTGATCTCCACCACCCGCGTGACCGCGGAGACCGGCTCCGACGAGCTGCAGACCCCCGTCTTCCTCGACGATTCGCTCGCCGACGAGCTCAAGGCCGGCGGCCGCCTGGAGCAGATGGTCAGCCTCGGCAAGGACCTGCCGATCACCTGGGTCATCGACCCCGACCTGCTCTACTCGGTCGACGCGATGACCAAGGGCTACCGGGTCCGCAGTGCGGGCGGCAAGCCCGTCCAGGGGAAGAACAAGGCCGTCGCCGAGCAGTGGCTGAGCTCCCTGGAGGCGGCCGTCCAGGGCAAGAAGGTCGTCGCCCTGCCCTTCGCCGACCCCGACCTCGCCTCCCTCGCCCACCACGGCAAGGACGTCTCGGGCACCCTGGGCCAGCTGCGCCCCGCCACCGACAAGGCGAAGCAGGCCGTCGAGACCGTGCTGCACGTCACGGCGTCCACCGACTTCTCCTGGCCCGTGGACGGCGCCATCGACCCCTCGATCGTCAACGTCGCCACCTCGGCCGGTGCCCACAACGTCCTCACCCGCAGCGACAGCCTCGTGGAGAGCGGAGCCCTGGGCTACACGCCCTCGGCCGCCCGCCCCATCGGCGCCGGCACCACCGCCGTCGTCGCGGACGCCGATCTGTCCACCGCCTTCGAGGGCGACATGCTGAACGCCGGGTCCTCCACCCTGGCCGTGCAGCGGTTCCTCGCCCACAGCCTCGCCCTCAACCTGCAGAAGACCGACGAGCAGCGCAGCTTCGTCGTCGCCCCGCAGCGGATGCCCACCGTCAGCCAGGTGCAGACGATGGCCGCGGCCGTACGCGGGCTCCAGGCGGGCCGCTGGACGCAGCCCGGGGACCTCGAGGCCGCGGCCGCCGCCAAGCCCGATCCCGGCGCCGCCACCCAGGTGCCGGGCGCCGGACAGTACCCCGAGGCCCTGCGCAAGCAGGAGCTGCCGGTGTCGGCCTTCGAGAAGATCCGCACCACGCAGACCACCCTCGACCACTTCAAGGTGATCCTGGCCGCGCCCGACCGCGTGGAGATCCCCTTCGGCAACACCACCAACCGGGAGATGTCCACCTCCTGGCGCGGGCGCCCCGAGGAGGCCCGCGTCTACCGGGACCAGGTGCAGGAGTACCTGATCGGTCTCACCGAGAAGGTCAAGGTCATCCCCAAGTCCGACGCCACCCTGTCCGGACACAGCGCCACCATCCCGGTCAGCGTCCAGAACAGCCTCGTCCAGGACGTCCACAACCTGGTCCTGCGGGTGAAGTCCGCGAACCCGACCCGCCTGATGTTCGGCGACAGCGGCCAGGCCGAGCAGCAGGTGACCGTCCAGGGCGACCACACCCAGACGTTCAAGTTCCCCGCCAACGCCAACGCGAGCGGTCCGGTCGAGGTCACCGCGCAGCTCTTCACCAAGGACGGCGTCCCCTACGGCAAGGAGCGACGGTTCACCGTCGAGGCCACCGAGATCACCCCCACCGTCATGCTGGTCATCGCCGGCGGTGTGCTCCTCCTGGTCCTGGCAGGCATCAAGATGTACGCCAGCCGCAAGCGCGTCGCGGCCCGTGCGGCCGCCGAGGAGAGCACGCAGCCGAGTGACGAGTCCCCGGACACCGGACCGCAAAGCACCGAGGGGTCCGGCACGGGTGAGACAGTGGACCGTTGAGCGATGCCGTGGCCGGTCGGCCTGGGGACGATGAGGTGGGGTTTCGATGAACGCGCCGTACGACGGTGACCGCGCGCAGGGCACTGGTGGGCCTGCGCCCTCCCAGGGCACTGCTCCGGGCACCCCGGTGCCGGGGCAGGTTCCCGCGCCTGCGCCCGCGCCGGACCGCGACCCGTATGTCCAGGACGCCTACGACCACGACCCGTACCGGTCCCAGGACCTGTCCGCCCAGGACCCCGTCGCCGAGGTCCTCTACGACCGCGCCTCGCACCCCCCGCCGCCGCCCGGCACCTACCAGGAGCCCGGCCCGCTCTACGCGGCGCCGGCCGCCCCCTCGTACTCTCCCGATCCGCACGTCTGGGCCCAGACCCCGGCGCCCGAGCCGGACGGCCCCTCCCGCCACCTGCCGTACGGCGACCACGCCACCACGACCCAGTTCGTCGGCGTCGACTCCCTCGTCACCCAGGCCTCGGAGGACCAGCCGGAACCCGATGCCTTCGCACACCTCTACCGGGACCAGGAGGCGGCCCCCCGCACTCCCGCCGAGGAGGCCCCCGTCGCGGCGCCGGCACCGAGCAAGCCCGCCGGACGCGCAGCCGGCCTCCTGAAGTCCAGCGCGGTCATGGCCGCGGGCACGATCGTCTCCCGCATCACCGGCTTCCTGCGGACCCTGGTCATCGCCGGCGCCATCGGCGTGGGCACCTTCAACGACACGTACCAGATCGCCAACACCCTGCCCACGATGATCTACGTGCTGGTCGGCGGCGGCGCCCTCAACGCCGTCTTCATCCCGCAGCTGGTCCGGGCCATGAAGAACGACAGCGACGGAGGAGAGGCCTACGCCAACCGGCTGCTGACCCTCGTCGTGGTCCTGCTGGCCGGCATCACCACCATCTGTGTCCTGGCGGCACCGGTGTTCATCACGATGATGTCGCCGAAGATCGCCTCCGACCCGCAGCAGATGGAAGTCGCGGTCGCCTTCGCCCGCTACTGCCTGCCCACCATGTTCTTCATGGGCATCCACGTGGTCCTGGGTCAGATCCTCAACGCCCGCGGCCGGTTCGGCGCGATGATGTGGACCCCGGTCCTCAACAACATCGTGGTCATCGCCACCTTCGGCGCCTTCATCTGGGCCTTCGGCGGCTTCACCACCTCCGGCGTCAACGCCACCACCGTCACCGCCGACGGGGTGCGCCTGCTGGGCGTGGGCACGCTGCTCGGACTCACCGTCCAGGCCCTCGCGATGCTGCCCTACCTGCGCGACGCCGGCTTCCGGCCGCGCCTGCGCTTCGACTGGAAGGGCCACGGCCTCGGCAAGGCCGCCCGTCTGGCCAAGTGGACGTTCTTCTTCGTCCTCGCCAACCAGATCGGCCTCGTCGTCGTCACCCAGTTCGCCACCTGGGCCGGATCCGTCGCCGAGAAGCAGGGCCACCCCGGTACCGGCATCACCGCCTACAACTACGCGCTGCTGCTGTGGCAGATGCCGCAGGCGATCATCACCGTCTCCGTCATGACGGCCGTGCTGCCCCGCATCTCCCGCTCCGCCCACGACGGGGACGCCGCCGCGGTCCGCGACGACATCTCCTACGGGCTGCGCACCTCGGCCGTCGCGATCGTGCCGTGCGCCTTCGCGTTCCTCGCGCTCGGCGTGCCGATGGCCACCCTGCTCTACGCCGGATCGGGCTCCGGCGCCCAGAACATCGGCTACATCCTGATGGCCTTCGGCCTCGGCCTGATCCCCTACTCCGTCCAGTACGTCGTCCTGCGCGGCTTCTACGCCTACGAGGACACCCGGACGCCCTTCTACAACACCGTCATCGTCGCCGCCGTCAACGCGGCGGTCTCCGCGGCGTCCTTCTTCGTCCTCCCCGCCCGCTGGGCGGTCGTCGGCATGGCCGCCGCCTACGGCCTCGGCTACACCGTCGGCGTGGGCGTCGCCTGGCGCCGTCTCAAGACCCGTCTCGACGGCGACCTCGACGGCGCCCACGTGATGCGCACCTACGCGCGCCTCACCGGCGCCTGCGTCCCCGCCGCCGCGGTGGCGGGCGCCGCCGCCTACGGAGTCACCCAGTGGCTGGGCAGTGGAGTCGCCGGTTCCGCCGCCGCCCTCGTGGCCGGAGGCATCGCCCTGGCGGCCGTGTTCCTCATCGCCGCCAAGCGGATGCGGATCGAAGAGCTCAACGCGATGGTCGGAATGGTCCGCGGACGTTTGGGGCGCTGATGCGCACAACCGTCGCCCCCGTTCGTGTGTCGTGCATAGCGTCGGACTGTGGGCACAATTGGCATGGCTTCGCAGACTGGCCTACAGCGCGCAACGGATGGGGAGGCGGGAACGACGGTGGCGGAACGTAGCACGGCTGCCGTCGACGTGGCCGACAACGGCGGCGATGAGCCGCTGGCCGCGCAAGCGGCAAAGGCCACGTCCGACGGGGTGGACACCCAGAACGGACGAGCCGCGGACGGACCCATGCCCGACAAGGACGGCGAACGCATGAAGGCGGCCCCCGCTGCCGCACCCGAACTCCACAGCGGCCACAAGCTCGCCAGACGCTACCGGCTGGAAGAGTGCGTCACCCGTGTGGACGGATTCAGCAGCTGGCGCGCGATGGACGAGAAACTGCGGCGTGCCGTGGGCGTCCACCTGATGCCCGCCGACCACGCGCGGGCACGCTCCGTCCTGGCCGCCGCGCGCTCCTCCGCCCTCCTCGGCGACCCCCGGTTCGTCCAGGTCCTCGACGCCGTGGAGGAGAACGACCTCGTCTACGTCGTCCACGAGTGGCTGCCCGACGCGACCGAGCTCACCGCGGTCCTCGCCGCAGGCCCCCTGGAGCCCCACGAGGCCTATCAGCTCGTGAGCCAGATCTCCCAGGCCATGGCCGCCGCGCACCGCGAAGGCCTGGCCCATCTGCGGCTGACGCCCAGCGCGATACTGCGCACCTCCTCGGGCCAGTACCGCATCCGCGGCCTCGCCGTGAACGCCGCCCTGCGCGGCATCACCAGCGAGACCCCGCAGCGCGCCGACACCGAGGCCATCGGCGCCCTCCTGTACGCCGCCCTCACCCAGCGCTGGCCGTACGAGAGCGACGCCTACGGCCTCACCGGCCTGCCCAAGGGCGTGGGCCTGATCGCCCCCGACCAGGTGCGCGCCGGCGTCCACCGCGGCCTGGGCGAACTCGCCATGCGGGCACTCGCCAACGACGGGGCCACCGCATCCCGCCAGGAGCCCGCCTGCACCAGCCCGGAGGAGCTCGCCAAGGCCGTCGCCGCGATGCCCCGCATCCGGCCGCCGGAGCCCGCCTTCACGGCCCCGCCGGAGTACCAGCACACCACCTACCAGCAGGGCAGCTACGGCCGTCCCACGCCTCCCGGGTCGCCCACCACGCAGGTCCGGCCCGTCCCGCCGCCGCCCCCGCTGCAGAGCCGTACGGGCCGCGCCCTCAAGTGGGGTGTCGCCGCCCTGCTCATCGCCGCCCTCGGCCTGGGCAGCTGGCAGCTGGCCGACACCCTCCTGGAACGGAGCAGCCGGAAGGGCAACAGCGGCACCAACAACACCAAGACGGGCACCGAGGACAACCCGAAGCAGAGCGACCCCGGGAAGCCCCTGCCGATCCAGCACGTCTCGGTCCTCGGCGGCTCGGTCCAGCCCCAGCTGGCCCCGAAGACCATCGACAACAACCCCGCAACCGCGTGGATCACCAAGGAGTACTACAACTACCCCGACTTCGGCCGCCTGGAGCCGGAGAACAACGGCAGCGGGATCATCGTCGACCTGGGCGAGCTGAAGAACGTGAACGGCCTCGACATCGACATGTACGTGCCGGGGCAGACGGCCGAGGTCTTCGCCGCCTCCGCGGATGCCGGCAACCCGGAAACCCTCGGCGCCTTCACCCACCGGCTCACCGAGCTGAAGCTCACCGACAAGAAGCTCCAGGCCACGTTCGACACTCCGGTCCGTACGCGCTTCGTGCTGATCCACATCACCGAACTGCCCCCTTCCGGCGGGGGCTACCGGGGTGGAATCAGCGAGATCAAGGTGCTCGGCCCCTAGTCCCGAGCCCGTCCGCCTCGGCTGCGCGCGGCCCGGTGCGGCCGGGCCGCGTGATTCTTTACGCGCCCGGCCGACGCACCTAGTCTCCATCCGGGGAGGAAGCAGGGTGTGATGCGAGAAGGAACCACGGAAGGCAGCGACGACCGGGAACTCCTGGCCGCGCACGTGGCCGGCGATCCCGATGCGTTCGGGGAACTCGTGCGGCGGCACCGGGACCGGTTGTGGGCCGTGGCCCTGCGGACCCTCGGCGACCGCGAGGAGGCCGCGGACGCCGTGCAGGACGCCCTGGTCTCCGCCTACCGGGCCGCCCACACCTTCCGCGGGGAATCCGCCGTCACCACCTGGCTGCACCGCATCACCGTCAACGCCTGCCTCGACCGTGCCCGCAAGGCCGCGACCCGCAGGACCTCTCCCCTCGACGACACGGACCGCCTGGAGCGGCTCCTGGAGCCCCACGAGTCCGCCGAGGCCCCCGCGGAGCGCCAGGACCTCCACCGCCAGCTCCTGGCCGCCCTGGGGACCCTCCCGGCCGACCAGCGGGCCGCGCTCGTCCTCGTCGACATGCAGGGATACCCCGTCGCCGAAGCCGCCCGCATCCTCGAGGTCCCCACCGGCACCGTGAAAAGCCGGTGCGCCCGCGGCCGGGCGAAACTCGTCCCCCTCCTCACTCATCTGCGCACGAATGCCGGGGATAACACCACCACCGAGCGGGGAAGGAACCGGACGCCGGGTCCACCCGTCCCACCAGCGGCAGAACCCAGGCATCCAGACCCAGACGCTGTGAAGGGCGGAGGTGGACGACCGTGAGCCCCACAACCGGCACGACCGGCACGATCCGGCACCCGGACGTCTCGGAGATCTCCGACCTGACCGAAGGTCTCCTCTCCCCGTCCCGCACCGCCGAAGTCCGCCGTCACCTCGATGACTGCGCCCTGTGCGCCGACGTCCGCGCCTCCCTGGAGGAGATCCGCGGGCTTCTCGGCACCCTCCCGGGGCCGGCCCGGATGCCCGCCGACATCGCCGGCCGCATCGACGCGGCCCTCGCCGCCGAGGCCCTCCTCGACGCGACCCAGCCCCGGGACCAGGCCGCACCGGTCACCCGGCCGCGCACGCCGGACCGCGATGTTTCACGTGAAACATCGCCCGCCGGTCACCCGACCGGCCCAACCGGCCCGGGCAGACGCCGTGCCCGCCGCCGGATCGCCGTGCTCTCAGGCCTGGCCGGCGCCGCCGCCTGCGCCCTCGGCCTCTTCCTGTTCGGCGACTTCGCCGGCACCCCCGGCAGCGACACCGCCGCCCGCGGCGAGGCCTCGGACTCCGCCGCCCAGCCGCCCGCAGCCGCCTCGGCCGGCAGCGCGTACACCGCACAGGGGCTCCAGGACAGCGTGCGACAGCTCATCACCCCGGCACCGGGCGCCAAGACCACCCCGGGGGAGCAGAACAACACCTACGGCATGGAGAACACCGCTCCCGCCCCGGGAGTCGCCCCCGGAGACAAGCGGGCGGCACCTCCCGTCCCCACCTGCGTCCAGGACGCCACCGGCCGCGCCGACTCCCTGCTCGCCGTCGGGCGCGGCACCTATCAGGACACCGAGGTGTACCTCCTCGTCCTCTCACACCCGGCCGACTCCTCGCGCGTGGACGCCTACCTCGTCGACACAAGCTGCGAGAACACCGGCTCGGCCACCCCGGGAAAGGTCCTCCTGACGCGTACCTATCCCCGGGGCTGACACGTTCAGGTCCGCGGTGGGGCGGGTGGGGAATGCATGCGCCGTAGGATCCGTTGGGTGGGGTGAGAGTCCGCACCGGCCCCCGGTAGGCAGCACGCAGTCCGCAGAGACGAGGAAGAAACCCGTGAGCGACGTACGAAACGTGATCATCATCGGCTCCGGGCCGGCCGGTTACACCGCCGCCCTGTACACCGCACGCGCTTCGCTCAAGCCCCTGGTCTTCGAAGGTGCCGTCACCGCCGGTGGCGCCCTGATGAACACCACCGAGGTGGAGAACTTCCCGGGCTTCCAGGACGGGATCATGGGCCCGGACCTCATGGACAACATGCGGGGTCAGGCCGAGCGCTTCGGCGCCGAGCTCGTCCCGGACGACATCGTCGCCGTGGACCTCACCGGTGAGATCAAGACCGTCACCGACACCGCCGGCACCGTGCACCGCGCCAAGGCCGTCATCGTCACCACCGGCTCCCAGCACCGCAAGCTCGGCCTGCCCAACGAGGACGCCCTCTCCGGCCGCGGCGTCTCCTGGTGCGCCACGTGCGACGGGTTCTTCTTCAAGGACCACGACATCGCCGTCGTCGGCGGCGGCGACACCGCGATCGAGGAGGCGACCTTCCTCTCGCGCTTCGCCAAGTCCGTGACGATCGTCCACCGCCGCGACAGCCTGCGCGCCTCGAAGGCCATGCAGGACCGCGCCTTCGCCGACCCGAAGATCAAGTTCGCCTGGGACAGCGAGGTCGCCGAGATCCACGGCGAGCAGAAGCTCTCCGGCCTCACCCTGCGCAACACCAAGACCGGTGAGACCTCCGCGCTGCCCGTGACCGGCCTGTTCATCGCCGTCGGCCATGACCCGCGCACCGAGCTGTTCAAGGACCAGCTGGACCTCGACAGCGAGGGTTACCTCAAGGTCGACGCCCCCTCCACCCGGACCAGCGTCACTGGCGTGTTCGGCGCCGGCGACGTCGTGGACCACACGTACCGTCAGGCCATCACCGCTGCGGGCACCGGTTGCTCCGCCGCCCTCGACGCCGAGCGCTTCCTCGCCGCCCTCGCGGACGCCGAGAAGGCCCACGCGGCGGTCTGACCCCCACGCCCCCACCCCACACACCCCGCAGGAAGAAGAAGGAGGCCGCTGTGGCCGGCACCCTCAAGAACGTGACCGATGCTGACTTCGACGCCGAGGTCCTCAGGAGCGACAAGCCCGTACTGGTCGACTTCTGGGCCGAATGGTGCGGACCGTGCCGCCAGATCGCGCCGTCCCTCGAGGCCATCGCCGCCGAGTACGGCGACCAGATCGAGATCGTCAAGCTCAACATCGACCAGAACCCGGCCACGGCTGCCAAGTACGGCGTCATGTCCATCCCGACGCTGAACGTCTACCAGGGCGGCGAGGTCGCCAAGACGATCGTCGGCGCCAAGCCGAAGGCCGCCATCCTGCGTGACCTCTCGGACTTCGTCGAGGTCAAGACCGTCTGAGGTTCCACGTGAAACGGGGCCGCCCCTCCTGGGGCGGCCCCGTTTCGCACATCCCGCCCCTCCTCAGAGGGGACGCAACGCCGGCTCCTTGCGCGCCCCGCCCAACAGCCGGTCCAGCGCCAGCTCCACGTCTTCCTTCCAGGACAGCGTCGACCTCAGTTCGAGGCGCAGCCGCGGATGCACCGGGTGCGGTCGCACGGTCTTGAAGCCCACGGCCAGCAGATGGTCCGCGGGCAGGAGACAGGCCGGACGCTCCCACCGGGCATCCCCGAAGGCCTCGATCGCCCGGAACCCGCGCCGCAGCAGATCCTTCGCCACCGTCTGCACCATGACCCGCCCCAGGCCCTGCCCCTGATACCCCGGCATGATCCACGCGGTGATCAGCTGCACCGCATCCGGCGAGACCGGACTGGTCGGAAACGCGGTGGCCCGGGGCACGTACGCCGGCGGCGCGTACAGCACGAACCCCACCGGAACCTCGTCCACGTAGACCACGCGGCCGCAGGATCCCCACTCCAGAAGGACGGCGGAGATCCACGCCTCCTTCTCCAGTGCCGGAGTCCCCGCCTTCACGGCGGCCTCACCGCTGACCGGATCCAGTTCCCAGAACACGCAGGACCGGCAACGACGGGGCAAATCCTGGAGGTTGTCCAGCGTGAGCGGTACCAGCCGACGACCCATGACCGCATCGTATCCACTGGTCCTTCGTTCTTCGACAGCAAAGCGAAGGGGCGGACCGCGCCGATTCGCACCGGCACGATCCGCCCCTCGGCGGCCCTGGGATCACTCCCCGGAAAGACCCTGCTCCAGCACCCGGCCCTCGCCCGGCGCCAGCGTTCCCAGAATCCGCTCCAGATCCTCCATCGATGCGAACTCGACGGTGATCTTGCCCTTCTTCTGGCCCAGGTCCACCTTCACGCGCGTCTCGAACCGGTCCGACAGACGCGTCGCCAGCTCGCTGAGCGCCGGCGCCACCCGGGTGCCCGCGCGCGGACCCTTCGGCTTCACCGCACTCGAAGGCTCCGAAGCCATCAGCGTCACGATCTCCTCGACCGCACGCACCGACAGCCCCTCGGCCACGATCCGGTGTGCCAGCCGGTCCTGCTCCTCGGAGTCGTCCACCGAAAGCAGCGCCCGGGCATGGCCGGCCGACAGCACACCCGCGGCCACCCGGCGCTGCACCGACGGCGACAGCTTCAGCAGCCGCAGCGTGTTCGACACCTGGGGGCGCGAGCGACCGATCCGGTCGGCCAGCTGGTCGTGGGTGCAGTTGAAGTCCTTGAGCAGCTGGTCGTAGGCCGCCGCCTCTTCCAGCGGGTTCAGCTGGGCTCGGTGCAGGTTCTCCAGCAGCGCGTCCAGCAGCAGCTTCTCGTCGTCCGTCGCCCGGATGATCGCCGGGATGGCCGCCAGCCCCGCCTCCCGGCAGGCACGCCAGCGTCGCTCACCCATGATCAGCTCGTAGCGGCCCGGAGCCGACTGCCGCACGACCACCGGCTGGAGCAGACCCACCTCCTGGATGGAGGTCACCAGCTCGGCGAGCGCGTCCTCGTCGAACACGTCACGCGGCTGGCGCGGGTTCGGCGTGATCGCGTCCATCGGGAGCTCTGCGAACGTCGCTCCCGCCACCTCATTGGTCTCGGCCGCCGCCGGTTCCGGCTCCTGCGCCGGGACGATCGCGAGCGATGTTTCACGTGAAACATCGGCCTGCGCCAGGGAGGCGAGCTTCGCCGCCGCGACCCCCCGCTCCGAAGCCATCACCGGCACCGCCGACGGAGACGTCGAACCGGAACTGATCACCGGCGGCGTCTTCTCCTGCGGGGCCGCGGGGATCAGCGCACCGAGCCCCCGCCCCAGACCTCTACGTCGCTCACTCACTGGATCCCCTCCGCCACACTCTGCGTGCTGTTCATGCCCGGGCCCAGATGGGCCTGCTGGGCGTCGTACTGCATTCCGACCCCTCGATACGCGATCTCTCGCGCCGCCTCCAGGTAGGAGAGGGAACCACTGGAACCCGGATCGTAGGTGAGCACCGTCTGCCCATAGCTCGGCGCCTCGGAAATGCGCACCGACCGGGGGATGCTCGTCCGCAGCACCTCCTTGCCGAAGTGGCTGCGCACCTCCTCCGCCACCTGCGAGGCCAGCCGGGTCCTGCCGTCGTACATCGTCAGCAGGATGGTCGACACGTGCAGCGTCGGGTTGAGGTGGGCCCTCACCAGATCGACATTGCGCAGCAGCTGGCCCAGGCCCTCCAGCGCGTAGTACTCGCACTGGATCGGGATCAGCACCTCCGCGCCGGCCACCAGCGCGTTCACCGTGAGCAGCCCGAGCGAGGGAGGACAGTCGATCAGGATGTAGTCGAGAGGCTGGTCGTACGCCTGGATCGCCCGCTGGAGGCGGCTTTCCCGCGCCACGAGCGACACCAGCTCGATCTCCGCGCCCGCCAGATCGATCGTGGCCGGAGCACAGAAGAGCCCCTCCACATCCACGACCGGCTGGACGACCTCCAGGAGAGGCCGGCTGTCCACGAGCACGTCGTAGATCGACGGCACATCCGCGTGGTGGTCGATGCCCAGGGCCGTGGACGCATTGCCCTGCGGGTCGAGGTCGACCACCAGGACCCGCGCCCCGTGCAGGGCCAGCGAGGCCGCCAGGTTCACGGTCGTCGTGGTCTTGCCCACGCCGCCCTTCTGGTTGGCGACCACGATGACCCGGGTCTGCTCCGGCCGGGGCAGCCGTCCACCGGTGCGCCCCAGCGCGTCGACGGCCAGCTGGGCGGCTCGGCCGATGGGGGTGTCGTTGTCTACAAGCGGGGGAGGCAATGTTTCACGTGAAACATCCTCACCCGCCGCTTCAGAGCGGGGACCGGGGACCGGGTCGGCCATCGGCCCCGCGAGGTTGGCGTCGGACCGCACGGTGTCACTCTCCTCGACATCAGGCTCGCGATGAACAGAGCCTCCCATGTCACCCGGGTCGCGAACCAGCGGGGCCCGTACTCCTGTGGAGGAATCCACCGATGTGGACAACTCCGTCCCCCTTGAGTCCTTGCGGTTGCGGGGTGACGCAGCCGCACGACCGCGGCTGATGATTCCGTGCAGCAGAGAGCGACGTTTCACGTGAAACACGATGCCCGGACAGTGCCCAGACAGGGTCTTCGGGCCGCTACGACACTCCGAAATCCATACCTATGGGGCCCAACGCAGATGAAATCTCCGCCGGGCCCCCACACCTCAGAAAATCAACGGCGCCGGCGGGTGCGTCCCACTCGGGCCGCCTTAGCCCGCTTGGCCGCGAACCTCACCCCACCGGGGCTCTCTCCGACCTCGACCCGGACCACCGTCGACAACGGGTCCACCAGACCCTCGCCCACGTGCAGCACCGAGGTCTTCACCACACCGAGCTTCGCCAGTGCGGTCTTGGCCGACACCAGCTCCTCCTCGGCGGTGTCGCCCTTGAGCGCCAGCATCTCCCCGTACGGACGCAGCAGGGGCACGCCCCAGCCGGCCAGCCGGTCCAGAGGAGCCACCGCACGCGCCGTCACCACGTGCACGGGCTGCAGCTTGCCGAGAACCTCCTCGGCCCGCCCGCGCACCACCGTGACGTGGTCCAGGCCCAGCAGCTCCACGACCTCCTGGAGGAAGGTCGTCCGCCGCAGCAGCGGCTCGAGCAGAGTGATCTTGAGATCCCGGCGCACCAGCGCCAGCGGGATGCCGGGCAGACCGGCGCCCGAACCCACGTCGCACACGGTGACGCCCTGGGGCACCACCTCCGACAGCACAGCGCAGTTCAGCAGGTGCCGCTCCCACAGCCGCGGCACCTCACGCGGCCCGATCAGGCCCCGCTTGACTCCCGCGTCCGCCAGCAGCTCCGCATACCGCACAGCTTCCGGGAAAAACTCACCGAACACCGCGCGCGCCTCTTCAGGCGCCGGGGGAAGCTCAGCTGCCTCCGTCACGGGGACCGTCCTTCCGTACCGCATGGTTCTGAAAAAACCACGTCTTCAAGATGCCGCGTCGTTCACATGCCAGGCTGACAAACATCGGCCCCGCCTGCGACACAGACGGGGCCGGATACTCGCGCCAGGGGTCAGGCCGGGAGCACAACGACGAAGCGCTGCGGCTCCTCGCCCTCGGACTCGCTCCGCAGACCGGCGGCCGCCACGGCGTCGTGGACGACCTTCCGCTCGAACGGGGTCATCGGGGCCAGCTTCAGCGGCTCGCCCGAGGCCTTCACGTCCGCCGCCGCCTGGGCGCCCAGCGCCGCCAGCTCCTCGCGCTTCTTCGCACGGAACCCGGCGATGTCCAGCATCAGCCGGCTGCGGTCCCCGGTCTCCCGGTGCACGGCGAGGCGGGTCAGCTCCTGCAGAGCCTCCAGTACCTCACCGTCGCGGCCCACGAGCTTCTGCAGGTCGCGGCTGGCGGAGTCACTGACGATCGACACCGCGGCCCGGTCGGCCTCGACGTCCATGTCGATGTCGCCGTCCAGGTCGGCGATGTCCAGCAGACCCTCGAGGTAATCGGCCGCGATCTCACCCTCCTGCTCGAGGCGGGTCAGGGTGTCGCCACTCTCAGCGGCGGCGGTGGTGGTGCCTTCCGTCACGGGAGGGACTCCTTCTTACTTCTTGGGAGAGGGCTTGCTGGGCGTCTGACGCTGCGACTTCGACTGCCGCTTGGGCTGCTGCCGCTTCGCGACACCGCCGCTCGCCGCATCCGAATCCGCCGTGGCCTCGGAACTCTTGATCACGGAGCCGTCCGGCTGGGCGGCCAGGCCCTGCTTCGTCAGAGCCGTGATGAACTTCCGCTCGTTGTCGTTGCGGTCCGGGCCCTTGGCCACGATCGCCGCGACGATCTTCTTCTTGCTGCGGCCCTTGACGTCGCCGTGCGAGCCGATGTGCTTCAGCAGGCGGGTCAGGTACTGGTCCTGCGCCTTGCTGCCCGGCGTCGGGTTCTGGTTGATCACGTACATCTGCTGGCCCATGGTCCACACGTTCGTGGTCAGCCAGTAGACGAGGACACCGACGGGGAAGTTGATGCCCATGACCGCGAAGATCACGGGGAAGATGTACATCAGCATCTTCTGCTGCTGCATGAACGGCGTTTTCACCGACAGGTCGACGTTCTTCTGCATCAGCTGGCGCTGGGTGTAGAACTGCGAGAGCGACATCAGGACGATCATGATGGCGGTCACGATGCGCACGTCGGTGATCGAGGCGCCCAGGGCGGCGACCTCCGCGGCGCTGTCGGTGAACTTGGAGGCCAGCGGGGCCCCGAAGATGTGGGCCTCACGCGCGCTGGCCAGCAGCGGACCGTCGATGTAGCCGATCTCTTCACCGTTGGCGATGCTCGCCAGCACGTGGTAGAGCGCGAAGAAGAACGGGGACTGCGCCAGGATGGGAAGGCACGAGGAGAGCGGGTTGGTGCCCGTCTCCTTGTACAGCTTCATCATCTCTTCGGACTGACGCTGCTTGTCGTTCTTGTAGCGCTCCTGGATCGCCTTCATCTTCGGCTGGAGCGCCTGCATGCCTCGCGTCGCCTTGATCTGCTTCACGAAGAGCGGGATCAGACAGATGCGGATCAATACCACCAGGGACACGATGGACAGGCCCCAGGCCCATCCACTGTTCGCGCCGAAGATCGCGCCGTACAGCGAGTGGAACTGGACGATGATCCACGAGACGGGCGTGGTGATAAAGCTGAACAGACTGGCAATCGTGTCCACTAATCAGGCTCCTTGAGCATTGCGAGATCTACGCAACGCACTGCGCAGCTGCTCGTGCCAACGCGGGCGTTTACGGGGTGGGACATGGTCCACGCCACCCGGGGACCACGGATTGCACCGCAGGATCCGCCAGGCGGTGAGGGCCGTCCCCTTCACCGCACCATGCCGGTCGATGGCGGTGTACCCGTAGTGCGAACACGACGGGTAGTACCGGCACACCGGGCCGAGCAGCGGACTGATCGTCCACTGGTACAGCTTGATCAAAGCGAGCAGCGGGTACTTCATCGAGCCACGCCTCCCAGGAGCCGCACCAGAGCGGCATCCAGGTCCCGGGCCAGTTCCTCGGGGCCGGCATCGCCCGCTCCGGGCAACGCACGTACCACCACCAGGCTACCGGCGGGCAGCTGAGACAGCCGCTCCCGGACCAGATGGCGAAGACGGCGCTTCACCCGGTTACGTATGACGGCGTTGCCGACAGCCTTGCTGACGACGAAACCCGCACGCGACGAGGGATCGATCTCCCCCGACTCGTGCGGGTCCGTTGCACCGCTTGTACGTAGGTGGACGACGAGGAGCGGGCGACCAGCCCGACGACCTCGGCGTACCGCGCTCGCGAAGTCCTCGCGCCGCCTCAGCCGATTTTCGGGAGACAGCACGACGTCACGACCTGCGTGTTGTTACGCGGAAAGGGCGGCGCGGCCCTTGCCACGACGGTTCGCGAGGATCGCGCGACCGGCACGGGTACGCATCCGGAGACGGAAGCCGTGGGTCTTGGCACGACGGCGGTTGTTCGGCTGGAAGGTGCGCTTGCTCACTCGGGGGCTCCAGAGAATGAATCGTTGTGGCGGGACATCGCCTGGCTGTCACCGTGCGCCCACGAGGAAACTCGCGTGTTCGCCCGAGTGGCACCGCTAAATGATCACTATCAGTGACCTTCGCCCATCGGTAGGCAGGCGGCAGCAGCCATCGACAACTCGACCTCGTTACGGTACGCGCGGCTACGCCATCCGGTCAAACCGAGCCGACGTGGCCCCACACTGTGCACAGGCTGTGGACAACGACTTGAACCGTACCCGCTGGCCTGACTACCGTTGCCTGACCCTGGATTTTTTGTCCCGACCGTCCCAAAGAACCACACATTCGTGGGACCCCTGTGAGAGAGCGTGCCCTGTGGCTGACGTACCTGCCGATCTTGCCGCAGTGTGGCCAAGGGTGCTCGAAAAGCTCCTCGGGGAGGGACAGCCGGGGATCGAGCCGAAAGACAAGCAGTGGGTCGAGAGGTGCCAGCCCCTGGCGCTCGTCGCCGACACCGCACTGCTCGCCGTCCCCAACGAATGGGGCAAGCGCGTCCTCGAGGGCCGGCTCGCCCCGCTGATCAGCGACGCGCTGAGCCGCGAATGCGGCCGCCCCATCCGGATCGCCATCACCGTGGACGACTCCGCCGGCGAGCCCGCGCCCTCCCCGCCCGCGCAGCAGCCCGGCGCGTACGAGCCGTACGGCGGCCAGCGCCCCGGCGGCGGCCCCGGCAACGGGGACGACCAGCTCCCCACCGCCCGCCCCGCCTACCCGGACTACCAGCAGCAGCGCCCCGAGCCCGGCGCCTGGCCCCGCGGCGGCCAGCAGGACGACTACGGCTGGCAGCAGCCCCGCCTCGGCGGTTTCCCCGAGCGCGACCCGTACGCCTCCCCGCAGCCGGGCTACCTCCAGCAGTCCGAGCCCTCCGGCTACGACCAGGGTTCTTACGAGCAGCAGCAGTACGAGCAGTCTCCGTACGAATCCCAGCAGCCCCATCAGTCGCACCAGCAGCACCAGTCGCATCAGTACGAGCAGCAGAAGTACGAACAGCAGCAGTACGAGCAGCCCGCGCCGCGCCAGGCCCCCGGCCGGCCCGCCGCGCCCCCGGCCCCGTCCGGCGGCTCCACCTCGGGCCCGCTGGAGCCGACCGCCCGGCTGAACCCCAAGTACCTGTTCGACACCTTCGTCATCGGCGCCTCCAACCGCTTCGCGCACGCCGCCGCGGTGGCCGTCGCCGAGGCGCCGGCGAAGGCCTACAACCCCCTCTTCATCTATGGGGAGTCGGGCCTCGGCAAGACGCACCTGCTGCACGCCATCGGGCACTACGCGCGGAGCCTCTACCCCGGCACCCGCGTGCGGTACGTGAGCTCCGAGGAGTTCACCAACGAGTTCATCAACTCCATCCGCGACGGCAAGGGCGACGCGTTCCGCAAGCGCTACCGCGAGATGGACATCCTGCTCGTCGACGACATCCAGTTCCTCGCGAGCAAGGAGTCGACGCAGGAGGAGTTCTTCCACACCTTCAACACCCTCCACAACGCCAACAAGCAGATCGTGCTCTCCTCCGACCGGCCGCCCAAGCAGCTCGTCACCCTGGAGGACAGGCTCCGCAACCGCTTCGAGTGGGGCCTGATCACCGACGTCCAGCCGCCCGAGCTGGAGACCCGTATCGCGATCCTGCGCAAGAAGGCCGTCCAGGAGCAGCTCAACGCCCCGCCGGAGGTACTGGAGTTCATCGCCTCCCGCATCTCGCGCAACATCCGCGAGCTGGAGGGGGCGCTGATCCGGGTCACGGCCTTCGCGAGCCTCAACCGGCAGCCGGTCGACCTGGGCCTCACCGAGGACGTCCTGAAGAACCTGATCCCGGGCGGGGAGGACAGCGCCCCCGAGATCACCGCCTCCGACATCATGGCGGCCACCGCCGACTACTTCGGCCTGACCGTGGACGACCTGTGCGGCTCCTCGCGCAGCCGGGTCCTGGTGACCGCACGGCAGATCGCCATGTACCTGTGCCGGGAGCTCACCGACCTGTCGCTGCCCAAGATCGGGGCGCAGTTCGGCGGCCGCGACCACACCACCGTGATGCACGCGGACCGCAAGATCCGCGCTCTGATGGCCGAACGGCGGTCCATCTACAACCAGGTCACCGAGCTCACCAACCGCATCAAGAACGGCTGAGAGCGGCCCCGTACCGCTCGCCCGGGGCCGTTCAAGGGCCCCTTCAAACGCTTACAGAGGGCGCTCCCGGACGACAACGGGGGCGCCCTTCTTCGTCCGCGCGCCCCTGACCTGTTCGAATACGCCCCCTGGGGAGCAACTCATCCACAGATTCGGTGACTTTCTTCCGTCCACACCCTGGGGACGGGTTCCGTCACCCACAATCTGTCCACAGGCATGCGGGGTGAGGTCCCATCAGACCAGGTCACCGCCCTGTGGAATTGTGCGCAAGCGTCATCCACAGGCTGTGGACAAATATTTCATCCACAGGGCTGTCCACGACGTTGTCCACCGTCTCCCCACAGGTTCGCGCACCCTGTGCACAGGATCGGGGCTCTTCTCCACACCCTTGTCCACTGTTCGGCAACACACCACCCCTTCTCACCGGCCGGAGTGAAAGCGGTCACACGGATGTAGACGTTTGGGTTGTGGAGTACCGGGGGAAAGCTGGGGACACACCTGTGGAGTAGTCGGGGTCCCCTGGGGACGGCCTGTGCAGAACTTTTCGTTCTCCACAGAGACACGGGGTTGTCCACCGGTGTCGCCCACAGGGTCGGTGGATAAAAAACGCGGTGTGACCTGCAAGAACGGGCTTATCCACCGTTTCCACAGGCCCTACTACTACCCCCATAGAGAGTTAGGCCGGTTTCGGTTTTCAAGCAGGTCCTGTGCACAACTCGCCGAGAGCCCGCTCCGCCGCCCCGCTCCCGACTTGACCGCCAGCCGCACCGACTGTCGGCGCCGTACGTCAGACTGGTCCCCGGCATCGGTCGAGGCATCGACGAGCCGACGACGAAGGCCGGCAGACGAGCGAGCAACAGCAGGAGGCGGTTCCGGTGAAGATCCGGGTGGAGCGCGACGTACTCGCGGAGGCGGTGGCCTGGGCTGCCCGTAGCCTCCCGGCCCGGCCGCCGGTGCCCGTTCTCGCGGGCCTGCTGCTGAAGGCCGAGGAAGGCACGCTGAGCCTCTCCGGCTTCGACTACGAGGTCTCGGCCCGCGTCTCCGTCGAGGCGGACGTCGAGGAGGACGGCACCGTCCTGGTCTCCGGCCGGCTGCTCGCCGACATCTGCCGCGCCCTCCCCAACCGCCCGGTGGAGATTTCCACAGACGGTGTACGGGCGACCGTGGTCTGCGGCTCCTCGCGATTCACACTCCACACCCTGCCTGTGGAGGAGTACCCGGCCCTGCCGCAGATGCCCACCGCGACCGGCACCGTGCCCGGCGAGGTCTTCGCCTCCGCCGCCAAGCAGGTCGCCACCGCCGCCGGCCGTGACGACACGCTGCCCGTGCTGACCGGTGTCCGCATCGAGATCGAGGGCGACCGCGTCACCCTGGCCTCCACCGACCGCTACCGCTTCGCGGTCCGCGAGTTCCTGTGGAAGCCGGAGAACCCGGACGCGTCGGCCGTGGCCCTGGTGCCCGCCAAGACGCTCCAGGAGATCGCCAACTCCCTGACCAGCGGTGACACCGTCACCCTGGCGCTGTCCGGCTCCGGCGCGGGCGAAGGCCTCATCGGTTTCGAGGGCGCCGGCCGCCGCACCACCACCCGGCTGCTCGAGGGCGACCTGCCCAAGTACCGGACGCTCTTCCCGACCGAGTTCAACTCCGTCGCCGTGATCGAGACCGCGCCGTTCGTCGAGGCCGTCAAGCGCGTGGCCCTGGTGGCCGAGCGCAACACCCCGGTCCGCCTCAGCTTCGAGCAGGGGGTGCTGATCCTGGAGGCCGGCTCCTCCGACGATGCACAGGCTGTGGAGAGGGTCGACGCCCAGCTCGACGGCGA
Organism: Streptomyces sp. NBC_00207; assembly: GCF_045160965.1. Lineage (NCBI taxonomy): Bacteria > Bacillati > Actinomycetota > Actinomycetes > Kitasatosporales > Streptomycetaceae > Streptomyces > Streptomyces sp. NBC_00207. The sequence goes on from NZ_CP130715.1 coordinate 4,862,207, forward strand.
CGACATCTCGATCGCCTTCAACCCGACCTTCCTGCTGGACGGCCTCAGCGCGATCGCCTCCCCGGTGGCCCAGCTGAGCTTCACCACGTCCACCAAGCCCGCGCTGCTCAGCGGCCGCCCGGCGGTCGACGCGGAGGCCGACGAGACCTACAAGTACCTGATCATGCCGGTGCGCCTGTCCGGCTGACGCTCCACCTGTCGACGTCGGGCCCGGTCTCGCGCGCTGCGGGACCGGGCCCGACGTCGTCCACAGGCTGGGGAGGGCGCCGGGGAAAACCCCGAAAGCCGCACCGGCCGCCATGGAGCGCCCGCAGGGCCCGCCGCCACGGCCCGGCGTAGGCTCGGATCCGGTGGGCGACCCCCCGCGCGTCCGGCGAGGACACGGCCGGGGAAGCCCCGGCAAAGACGGCCACAACGCTTAAGGAACCACCTGATGGAGCTTGGTCTCGTCGGTCTCGGCAAGATGGGCGGCAACATGCGCGAGCGCATCCGCCGCGCAGGCCACACCGTCATCGGATACGACCGCAACCCGGACCTCGCGGACGTCCACAGCCTGCGGGAACTTGTGGACAGCCTGCAGGCCCCCCGCGTCGTGTGGGTGATGGTCCCCGCCGGCGCGGCGACGCAGTCCACCGTCGACGAGCTCGCCGAGCTGCTCTCGATCGGCGACATCGTCGTCGACGGCGGCAACTCCCGCTGGACCGACGACGAGAAGCACGCCGGGGAGCTGGCGGCCAAGGGCATCGGCTTCGTCGACTGCGGCGTCTCCGGCGGCGTATGGGGCCTGGAGAACGGCTACGCGCTGATGTACGGCGGTGCCAAGGACCACGTCACACGGGTCCAGCCGATCTTCGACGCCCTCAAGCCCGAGGGCGAGTTCGGCGCCGTGCACGCCGGCAAGGTCGGCGCGGGCCACTTCGCGAAGATGGTCCACAACGGCATCGAGTACGCCATGATGCAGGCCTACGCCGAGGGCTGGGAGCTCCTGGAGAAGGTGGACTCGGTCACCGACGTCCGCGAGGTCTTCCGCTCCTGGCAGGAAGGCACCGTCATCCGCTCCTGGCTGCTGGACCTGGCCGTGAACGCCCTCGACGAGGACGAGCACCTGGAGCAGCTGCGCGGCTTCGCGCAGGACTCGGGCGAGGGCCGCTGGACGGTGGAGGCGGCGATCGACAACGCCGTACCGCTGCCCGCGATCACCGCGTCGCTGTTCGCGCGGTTCGCCTCGCGGCAGGACGACTCCCCGCAGATGAAGATGATCGCCGCGCTGCGCAACCAGTTCGGCGGCCACGCGGTCGAGAAGAAGTAGCAGCCCACAGGGCTGCACCGGATCACCAGCAGCACAGCACCACAGCGAGTAGTGGGAAAGCCGGGGGAGGTCGGCGCCGTATGCATGTTTCGCATCTCTCATTGGCCGACTTCCGCTCGTACGCCCGGGCCGAGGTTCCCCTCGACCCGGGCGTCACCGCTTTCGTGGGGCCCAACGGCCAGGGGAAGACCAACCTCGTCGAGGCGATCGGCTACCTCGCGACGCTGGGCAGCCACCGGGTCTCCGCGGACGCCCCGCTCGTACGGATGGGCGCGGACCGGGCGATCATCCGGGCGGCCGTCACCCAGGGCGAGCGCCAGCAGCTGGTGGAGCTGGAGCTGAATCCGGGGCGGGCGAACCGGGCCCGGATCAACCGGTCCTCGCAGGTCAGACCGCGGGACGTGCTGGGGATCGTACGGACGGTGCTGTTCGCGCCGGAGGACCTGGCCCTGGTCAAGGGCGACCCCGGGGAGCGCCGGAAGTTCCTCGACGAGCTCGTCACCGCGCGCTCGCCGCGGATGGCGGCGGTCCGCTCCGACTACGAGCGGGTGCTCAAGCAGCGCAACACCCTGCTGAAGTCGGCGGCGATGGCCCGGCGGCACGGCGGGCGCTCGATGGACCTCTCCACCCTCGACGTGTGGGACCAGCACCTTGCGCGCGTGGGCGCGGAGCTCCTGGCCCAGCGGCTGGATCTGATCGCGACGCTGCTGCCGCTGGCGGACAAGGCGTACGAGCAGCTCGCGCCCGGCGGCGGCCCGCTCGGGCTGGCGTACAAGTCCTCGGCCGGCGAAGCGGTGGACAGCGGCGCGGCGCGCAGCCGTGAGGCCCTCTACGAGGTGCTGCTAGCCGCGCTGGCGGAGGTGCGCAAGCAGGAGATAGAGCGCGGTGTGACCCTGGTGGGCCCGCACCGCGACGACGTCGTGCTGCGGCTCGGGGAGCTGCCCGCGAAGGGGTACGCGAGCCACGGGGAGTCCTGGTCGTACGCGCTGGCCCTGCGGCTGGCCTCGTACGAGCTGCTGCGCTCGGAGGGCAGCGAGCCGGTGCTGATCCTCGACGACGTGTTCGCCGAGCTGGACACGCGGCGCCGGGAGCGGCTGGCGGAGCTGGTGGCGCCGGGTGAGCAGGTGCTGGTGACGGCGGCGGTGGACGACGACGTCCCGGGGGTGCTGGTGGGAACGCGGTTCGGGGTGTCCGGCGGTGAGGTGACCCGGCTGTGAACGAGAACGGCAAGAACCCGCAGGAGGGCCGCAAGCCCCCGGAGGCCTCCGGGGTGGACCTCGCCCGCCAGGCCCTCGCGGCGGCGCGGGAGCAGGCGCGGGCCCGGGGGAACGCGGCCAGCGCCAAGAAGGGCCGGCAGCCCGGGCTGCGCTCGGGCGCCCGCGCGGACGGCCGGGACCCGATGCCGCTCATGGCGGCGCTGGACCGGCTGCGCACCGAACGCGGCTGGGAGATGCCGATGGCGGTGGCGGGCGTGATGGAGCGCTGGCCGGAGATCGTCGGCCCGGAGATCGCGGCGCACTGTGAACCGGAGCGGTACGAGGACCGTGAGCTTGTCGTGCGGTGCGATTCCTCGGCGTGGGCGGCGCAGCTGAAGCTGCTCGCGCCGCAGCTGGTGGCGCGGCTGAACGCGGACCTGGGCCAGGGGACGGTGCGGATGATCAAAGTCCACGGGCCGGGTGGGCGGCCCAAGGGGTACGGGCCCTGGCGGGCGCCGGGCAGCAAGGGGCCGGGCGACACCTACGGCTGAGGGCCGGCCTCCGGGGAGGTGGGGAGCGGATCCGGGCGGCCCGCTCCGCGGGACCCGGGACGCCGCCCCGGACCCCGCGTCTCAAACGCCGACGGGGCCGGATTTGCGCGGCCGGGCCGGAGCCGCCCGGCAGGGGTGGAGATCGGCTGTTTCGGGTGGCGTCCCTCACGGTAGCCGGAGGTTGACAGGCCGAAGCGCTAGATGCCCGTGTGAGCCTCTTTGAGCCCCTTCCCGGATGTGGGGAGTCGGAGAGAGGAGGTTCAGGGCGGCACATGCGGACTCAGGTACCGGCAAACCCCCATTCATGTCGGTGGTACCGGTAGACTGAAGCAAATCCCGCCCGTTCGCGGGATCACGCAGACAACGCAGAACGACGCGGCCGCTCCCGCCGGCGCACTTGCTGGTCCGGAGTACGGGCTGCGCTGTGCCAGAAAGGGCGCTTCGTGGCCGATTCCGGCGACTCCAACGAGAAGAATTACGACGCCAGTGCGATCCAGGTCCTCGAGGGCCTGGACGCGGTCCGCAAGCGGCCGGGTATGTACATCGGCTCGACGGGTGAGCGTGGTCTGCACCACCTCGTCTACGAGGTCGTCGACAACTCGGTCGACGAGGCGCTGGCCGGGCACGCGGACACCATCGACGTGACGATCCTCGCCGACGGTGGGGTGCGCGTGGTCGACAACGGTCGCGGTATCCCGGTCGGCATCGTTCCGTCCGAGGGCAAGCCGGCCGTCGAGGTCGTCCTGACGGTCCTGCACGCGGGCGGCAAGTTCGGAGGCGGCGGCTACGCCGTTTCCGGCGGTCTGCACGGCGTCGGTGTGTCCGTCGTGAACGCCCTGTCGACCAAGGTCGCGGTCGAGGTCAAGACGGACGGCCACCGCTGGACCCAGGACTACAAGCTGGGCGTCCCGACGGCCCCGCTGGCCAAGAACGAGGAGACCGCCGAGACCGGCACCACGGTCACCTTCTGGGCCGACGGCGACATCTTCGAGACGACCGAGTACTCCTTCGAGACGCTGTCGCGGCGCTTCCAGGAGATGGCCTTCCTCAACAAGGGCCTCACCCTGTCGCTGACCGACGAGCGCGAGTCGGCGAAGGCCACGGTCGGCGCGGACGACCCCGACGCGGACACCGCCGAGCCCACGGCGCGCACGGTGAAGTACTACTACGAGGGCGGCATCGTCGACTTCGTGAAGTACCTCAACTCGCGCAAGGGCGAGCTGATCCACCCGACCGTCATCGACGTCGAGGCCGAGGACAAGGAGCGCATGCTCTCGGTCGAGATCGCGATGCAGTGGAACTCGCAGTACACGGAGGGCGTCTACTCCTTCGCGAACACGATCCACACGCACGAGGGCGGTACGCACGAGGAGGGCTTCCGTGCGGCGCTGACGGGTCTCGTCAACCGCTACGCGCGCGAGAAGAAGCTGCTGCGCGAGAAGGACGACAACCTCGCCGGCGAGGACATCCGCGAGGGTCTGACGGCGATCATCTCGGTGAAGCTGGGCGAGCCGCAGTTCGAGGGCCAGACGAAGACCAAGCTGGGCAACACGGAGGCCAAGACCTTCGTGCAGAAGGTCGTCCACGAGCACCTCAACGACTGGTTCGACCGCAACCCGGTCGAGGCCGCGGACATCATCCGCAAGTCGATCCAGGCGGCCACGGCGCGCGTCGCGGCCCGCAAGGCCCGTGACCTCACCCGTCGCAAGGGCCTGCTGGAGAGCGCCTCGCTGCCGGGCAAGCTGTCCGACTGCCAGTCGAACGACCCGACCAAGTGCGAGATCTTCATCGTCGAGGGCGACTCGGCCGGTGGCTCCGCGAAGTCCGGCCGCAACCCGATGTACCAGGCCATCCTGCCGATCCGCGGCAAGATCCTGAACGTCGAGAAGGCCCGTATCGACAAGATCCTCCAGAACACCGAGGTCCAGGCGCTGATCAGCGCCTTCGGTACCGGTGTGCACGAGGACTTCGACATCGAGAAGCTCCGCTATCACAAGATCATCCTGATGGCGGACGCCGACGTCGACGGCCAGCACATCAACACCCTGCTGCTGACCTTCCTCTTCCGCTTCATGCGGCCGCTGGTCGAGGCCGGTCACGTGTACCTGTCGCGCCCGCCGCTCTACAAGATCAAGTGGGGCCGGGACGACTTCGAGTACGCGTACTCGGACCGCGAGCGCGACGCGCTGGTGGAGCTCGGCAAGCAGAACGGCAAGCGGATCAAGGAAGACTCGATCCAGCGCTTCAAGGGTCTGGGCGAGATGAACGCCGAGGAACTGCGCGTCACCACGATGGACGTGGACCACCGGGTCCTCGGCCAGGTCACGCTGGACGACGCGGCGCAGGCCGACGACCTGTTCTCGGTGCTGATGGGTGAGGACGTCGAGGCGCGGCGCTCCTTCATCCAGCGCAACGCCAAGGACGTCCGCTTCCTCGACATCTGAGTCGGCTCCGCTGACCGCCGCCTGAAAGGACTTCTGACCAGCAATGGCCGACGAAACCACCCCCACTGCAGAGAACGCCGAGAACACTGCGGAGGAGCAGCCCGTGCTGCGCATCGAGCCCGTCGGGCTCGAGACGGAGATGCAGCGCTCCTACCTCGACTACGCGATGTCCGTCATCGTCTCGCGCGCCCTGCCGGATGTGCGGGACGGCCTCAAGCCGGTGCACCGCCGCGTGCTGTACGCGATGTACGACGGCGGCTACCGGCCCGAGAAGGGCTTCTACAAGTGCGCCCGTGTCGTCGGCGACGTCATGGGTACCTACCACCCGCACGGTGACAGCTCGATCTACGACGCCCTGGTCCGCCTGGCCCAGCCGTGGTCGATGCGCATGCCGCTGGTGGACAGCAACGGCAACTTCGGCTCCCCGGGCAACGACCCGGCGGCCGCGATGCGCTACACCGAGTGCAAGCTCATGCCGCAGGCCATGGAGATGCTCCGGGACATCGACGAGGAGACCGTCGACTTCCAGGACAACTACGACGGCCGCAACCAGGAGCCCACCGTGCTCCCGGCGCGCTTCCCGAACCTGCTGGTCAACGGCAGCGCCGGCATCGCGGTCGGCATGGCCACCAACATCCCGCCGCACAACCTCCGCGAGGTAGCGGCCGGTGCGCAGTGGGCGCTGGAGCACCCGGAGGCCTCGCACGAGGAGCTCCAGGACGCGCTGATCGAGCGGATCAAGGGCCCCGACTTCCCGTCGGGCGCCCTCGTCGTGGGCCGCAAGGGCATCGAGGAGGCGTACCGGACCGGTCGCGGCTCCATCACGATGCGCGCGGTGGTGGAGGTCGAGGAGATCCAGAACCGCCAGTGCCTGGTGGTCACGGAGCTTCCGTACCAGACCAACCCCGACAACCTCGCGCAGAAGATCGCGGACCTGGTGAAGGACGGCAAGGTCGGCGGCATCGCCGACGTCCGTGACGAGACCTCGTCGCGGACCGGCCAGCGCCTGGTGATCGTGCTCAAGCGCGACGCCGTCGCCAAGGTCGTGCTGAACAACCTCTACAAGCACACCGAGCTGCAGACGAACTTCGGCGCGAACATGCTGGCGCTGGTGGACGGCGTGCCGCGCACGCTGTCGATCGACGCCTTCATCCGCCACTGGGTGACGCACCAGATCGAGGTCATCGTCCGGCGCACGAAGTTCCGCCTGCGCAAGGCGGAGGAGCGCGCCCACATCCTGCGCGGTCTGCTCAAGGCGCTGGACGCGATCGACGAGGTCATCGCGCTGATCCGGCGCAGCAACACGGTCGAGATCGCGCGCGAGGGCCTGATGGGCCTCCTGGAGATCGACGAGATCCAGGCGAACGCGATCCTGGAGATGCAGCTGCGCCGCCTCGCGGCGCTGGAGCGCCAGAAGATCGTCGCCGAGCACGACGAGCTCCAGGCCAAGATCAACGAGTACAACGCCATCCTGGCCTCGGAGGAGCGCCAGCGCTCCATCGTGAGCGAGGAACTGGCGGCGATCGTCGACAAGTTCGGCGACGACCGGCGTTCCAAGCTGGTGCCCTTCGACGGTGACATGTCCATCGAGGACCTGATCGCCGAAGAGGACATCGTCGTCACGATCACGCACGGCGGCTACGTCAAGCGCACCAAGACCGAGGACTACCGCTCGCAGAAGCGCGGCGGCAAGGGCGTGCGCGGCACGAAGCTGAAGCAGGACGACCTGGTCGACCACTTCTTCGTCTCCACCACGCACCACTGGCTGCTGTTCTTCACGAACAAGGGCCGCGTCTACCGGTCCAAGGCGTACGAGCTCCCGGACGCCGGCCGCGACGCCCGCGGGCAGCACGTGGCGAACCTGCTGGCCTTCCAGCCGGACGAGAAGATCGCGCAGATCCTCGCCATCCGCGACTACGAGGCGGCGCCCTACCTGATCCTGGCCACCAAGGGCGGCCTGGTGAAGAAGACGGCGCTGAAGGACTACGACTCGCCCCGTTCGGGTGGTGTGATCGCGATCAACCTCCGGGAGACGGAGGACGGCAGCGACGACGAGCTGATCGGCGCGGAGCTGGTGTCCGCCGAGGACGACCTGCTGCTGATCAGCAAGAAGGCGCAGTCGATCCGCTTCACGGCGACCGACGACGCGCTGCGCCCGATGGGCCGCGCCACTTCGGGCGTGAAGGGCATGAGTTTCCGCGAAGGTGACGAACTGCTGTCCATGAGCGTTGTGAGGCCGGGTACGTTCGTCTTCACCGCGACCGACGGCGGCTACGCCAAGCGCACGCCGGTCAACGAATACCGCGTCCAGGGTCGTGGCGGTCTGGGTATCAAGGCCGCGAAGATCGTGGAGGACCGCGGGTCGCTCGTAGGGGCGCTCGTGGTGGACGAAACGGACGAGATTCTCGCCATCACGCTCGGCGGTGGTGTGATTCGTACGCGCGTCAACGAAGTCAGGGAGACCGGCCGTGACACCATGGGCGTTCAGCTGATCAACCTGGGCAAGCGCGATGCCGTGGTCGGCATCGCCCGTAACGCCGAGGCCGGTCAGGAAGCTGACGAGGTCGAGGCCGACGAGAACGAGACCGAGGTGGCCGACGGACAGGCCGCCGAGGCCGCCGAGGGCACGCAGCCCTCGGCCGGGGAGCACGAGGAGTAAGTCGTGAGTGGAGCCACGGGCGCCGGACCGGCCAAGACTGGGGCGAACGGTGCCCGTGGCCCCGCCGCGGACTCCCAAGGTGGCGAAGCCACCTCCGAGGGCAGGGGGATCGCCGTGACGGACACCCGAGGGCCGCAGCCGACGGCCGGCGCGGAAGCCGGCCGGGACCGGCCCGCGCCGCCGCCGTACCAGCCGCCGCAGGCCTACGCGGCGCCCTCGGGCGCCGGCACGCCGCGGGCGAACGGCGGCGCCGCCGCACAGCGCAAGCCGCGTACGGGGATCCGTACGGCGCCCAGGACGCGCAAGGCGCGGCTGCGGGTGGCCAAGGCCGACCCGTGGTCGGTGATGAAGGTCAGCTTCCTGCTGTCGATCGCGCTGGGCATCTGCACGATCGTGGCGGCGGCGGTGCTGTGGATGGTCATGGACGCGATGGGCGTCTTCTCGACCGTCGGCGGCACGATCAGTGAGGCGACCGGCTCGAACGAGAGCAACGGCTTCGACCTCCAGTCGTTCCTGTCGCTGCCGCGCGTGCTGACGTTCACGTCGGTGATCGCGGTGATCGACGTGGTGCTGGCGACGGCACTGGCCACGCTGGGCGCCTTCATCTACAACCTGTCGGCGGGCTTCGTCGGCGGTGTGGAGCTGACGCTCGCCGAGGACGAGTAGGCCTTCGCGGAAGGGCCTGCAAGGGGTCGGATGACCTGCGCAGACGCCCGGTCGGAACGGATTTTGGCCTGACCGGGTCTGTGCGCTAATCTTCAGGAGTCAGCGCGCAGCGCGGATGGGGCTATAGCTCAGTTGGTTAGAGCGCATCCCTGATAAGGATGAGGCCACAGGTTCAAATCCTGTTAGCCCCACAGTGTCAAAGACCCCCAGGCCAAGGCCTGGGGGTCTTTGTCGTAGGGCCAGTTGGTGGGCCGGCAGGTCACCGATCGGTATCGGTCGGTGTGTATTGTTGGCTGCCAGAAGTCCCCTACGTCAACGAAAGACGAGGTCGCGCGGTGAAGAAGCTGCTCCTGGTCGCACTGGCCGCCATCGGCGGGCTCCTCGTGTACCGCCAGATCCAGGCGGACCGCGCCGAGCAGGACCTGTGGACGGAGGCAACCGACTCCGTGCCTTCTGGTTCCGGTGTGTGAGACCCAAGGCTGATCCCATGAAGCCCCGGCTGCCGCTGCGGCCGGGGCTTTGTGCTGTTCTGTGACGAAAACTTACGTTATGCAAAGATTTGGCTTGCGCTAGCAAACTCGGGGTGGGCGTGATGGGTCGGGTACGGACGACGGTGCGGCTGGGAGCCGTGGTGGGGGCGGCGGCCCTGGGCCTGACGGCCGCCCTGCCGGCGGCCGCCCGCGCGGACGGGACGCAGCCGCAGCCGGTCCCGACGTACCGGGCCGCGGAGGGCGCCAAGGCGATCGAGGGCAAGCCCTCCACCGCGGACGCCCCGCAGATCGAGCCCGGGAGCGTCTACGAGGACACCCTCGGCCCCGAGGAGCGCGTGTACCGGCTCGTCCTGGACAAGGACGGCTCGAACGTCTACGTCTCCGCCGTGGTCCGGCCCGGCGCGGGTGCGAAGGTGTCCGGCGGCGACGGCATCGAGGTGGAGATCATGACCACCGCGGGGAGCTCGTGCCGGGCCACCACCGGCCGGGCGAACTTCGGCTACGACCCCTACCCCATCAGCGCGGCCGGCGTCCGGTGGGGCGCGGAGGACGAGGACTGCGCGCCCGCCGGCGTGTACTACGCCAAGATCACCCGCACCTCGGCCAAGGGCTACGACCAGAGCCCCTGGCCGCTGGAGATCAAGGTCCAGCGGGAGCCGGGGCGCGGCCCGGGCGCTCCCACCACCGCGCCCGGCAGCTGGCCCTCCGGGGCCCCCTCCCTGCCCGGCACCGAGGCGGTGGGCCGCACCGGGGGCACCGGCTTCAACGACGCGCGCGCCCTGCGCGCCGGGGTGTGGCGCGACGAGATGAGGCCCGGCCAGACCCGGTACTACCGGGTCCCGCTGGACTGGGGACAGCAGCTGGGGGTCGGCGCGGAACTCGCCGCCGCCCGGATGACCAAGACGTACGGCTCCGCCTCGGGCGGGCTCACCGTCGCGCTCTACAGCCCGTACCGGGGCCTGATCTCCGAAAAGGACGTCTCGTACGACGGCAAGCAGGCCGGGATCACCCTGGGGAAGACCCCTCCCGTCGCCTACGAGAACCGCTTCGCCGATGACCGGGCCGTGCAGCCCGTGGCCGTCGCGGGCTGGTACTACGTCGCGGTGACGATGGGCTCGAAGGTCGCCGACTTCACCGAGGACGCGGTGCCCGTGCCGCTGACCCTGCGGCTGGAGGTCGGCGGCACCCCGGCCAAGGCGCCCGCGTACAAGGAGAGTCTCGCCGCGGGCGGCTTCGGGGTGGGCGCGGAGGACAGGACCGCCGCCGAGGAGGGGCTGACCGCCCCGGAGGCCGTGGCGGCCGCCGACAAGCGGTCCGTGATGCGGGTCGTGGCCGGGGCCGGCTTCGGCACCGGGACGGTGCTGCTGCTCGTGCTGGGCGGCTGGACCCTGCTCGGGCGGCGGGGGCGCGGTCCTACAGCTGGGTGAGGGCCCAGACGCCGACGGCGAAGCAGAGCAGCGCCGCGGCGAGGATCGAGGCCACCGCCTTCGCCGGAGGCGGGGCGATGCCGCCGGCCGCCCGGACCGGCGGGGTGGCGGAGGCCGTCGGCGTCGGCACGGCCGCCGGTGAGGGCGGGGCCGCCGCGGAGGGCGGCGGCAGGTGGAAGCTGCCCGTCTCCGAGGGCCCGTACGCGGGCACCTGGGCCGGGACGGCCGGGTACGGAGCCGTCGGCGCGCTCGGCGCGGTGGCGGCCGTCGGCGGTGCTCCTGCCGTCGTCGCCGTCCCGCGCGGATCGGTACGGGCGGGCTCCGCGGCCTGCGTCACGGAGGCGGACGCGCCGGGCGGCACCACCCCGGCGGTGGGCGCGTGCGGGGTCACCGCCGCGGTCGCGAGGGGGCCCTGCGGGCCGAAACCGGGCGGGAGCGGGCCGAGTTGGTCGAACACCTCCACCGGGTCCTCGTCCGGGGCGGGCGGCGGCAGCAGTTCCACGGCCTCGGCAAGGGCCTTGCGCGCCCCTGTGGCCGTGCGGAAGCGGCTCTGGGGGTCCGGCTGCAGGAGACCGGCGAGGACGTCCCAGAGCGGGGCGGGAACGCCCTGCGGGGCGCCCGGGGTGCCATGGGCCAGGAAGTGCTCCACGAGGCCCTGGGAATCGGGCTTGGCGCCCTGGAGCAGGTACAGGGCGACCAGCCCGGCGGCGAAGAGGTCGGCGGGGAAGTCGGGCTCGGCGCCCAGCAGTTGCTCGGGAGCGAAATAGCCCGGGGTGCCGACCACGTAGTTGGTCTCGGTCAGCCGGGGCTCGCCCTTGCGCATGGAGATGCCGAAGTCGGACAGCCGCAGGTGCGGCCGCCCGGTTCCGGTGGCCTCCATCAGGATGTTGGCCGGTTTGATGTCGCGGTGGACCACGCCTTCCGCGTGCACCGCGGCCAGCCCCGACAGGAGCTGGTCGAGCAACTGGCACACGAAGAGGGGCGGCAGGGGGCCGTAGTCCCCGATCACGTGGCCGAGGGAGCCGCCGCCGACCAGGTCCATGGTGAAGAGGACCTTGTCGTCGTCGGCCGCCCAGCTGGCGGGAGCGAGCACGTGCGGGTGGTCGATCCGCAGGGCCTGTTCCCGCACGAAGCGCAGCAGGGTGTGGGCGTCGCTCTGCAGGAGGACCTTCGCGGCGACGTAGCGGCGACGGCGGTGGTCCCAGGCCCGCCACACGGCACCCGCGCCACCGCGCCCGATCGGATCGATCAGCTCGTACCGACCGGCGAAGATCTCACCCATCGCTGCGCCCGTCCCCCGTCACCCGTCGTCCGCCCTCGTGCCGTCAGTTCTGGTGGGCCTCGTAGTGGGCGACCGCGTCCGCGGTGCGGCCCGCGCCGTACACCCGGAGGAACTCTGCCAGTTCCGGGTGGCTGGGGGCGAGGGTGTTCGCCGCGTCGATGATGTCGCCGGCCGCGGAGACCGAGCGCAGCAGCGACTGGATCTCGCGCACGACCCGCTTGACCGTGGGTGCGCCGGAGCTGATGGTGGTCTGGCCGCTGTTGCTCAGGACGGATCCTCCCTGGGTCTTCTTGATCTCGTCCATCCGGTCGGTGGCCTCCCCGGCGCTGACGCTCCCGTCGGCCACCTGGCCGGCGAGATCCTGGAGGGCCTGGACGCGCTGCACCACGGCCGGGTTCCCGATCTTGGCGCGCTGGCCGCTCATCAGCTGGGACAGCATGGGCGCCGACAGACCGAGGACGGCAGCGAGGCGGGCCTGGTTCAGGCCGAGGTCATCTATGAGCCGGCGAAAGAGCGCTCCCAGCGGCTCCCCGTACCAACTGCGCTGAAGCTCTCTGGCTCTGGCCGTGGCCTCTTGCTGTACTGCGTCCACTCTTACTACTCCCCTTCGCTGGTGCGAACCTCGCGAGCATCTTACGGAGAGTGGTCGCACGACGGGAGTCCCTATCATTTTGCGAGATGAGGGGGTACACCCGGTACTCTGTTCTGCGGAACGACCCCCTGTCTCGCGTGGGACGGGTGCGTCCAGTTCCATGGGGCCTTAGCTCAGTTGGTAGAGCGCTGCCTTTGCAAGGCAGATGTCAGGAGTTCGAATCTCCTAGGCTCCACTCTCTTAAGCCCCTCTGACCTGCGGTGACGCAGGTAAGAGGGGCTTTTTTTCGTGCTGACCGTCGGCCCGGCGGTCGGCACGAAAAGCAGCAGCTCCGCCGGGGGAAGTACGGAGCTGCCGGTCTTTTGGGGGGCGTACGGCGTCAGGCCGTCACCCTTGCGTACGCGGCGGACAGCACCGGCAGGCCGGGGCCCTCCAGCACGGCCGGCCGGCCCGGTCCGTCGAGGACGATGAAGCGCAGCAGCGTGCCGCGCGACTTCTTGTCGACCCTCATGGACCGCAGGAGCGCCGGCCACTGGTCGCCGCGGTAGGTCACCGGCAGCCCGACCGATTGCAGGACCGAGCGGTGGCGGTCGGCGGTGGCGGGGTCCAGCCGCCCGCTCAGACGGCCGAGTTCGGCGGCGAAGACCATGCCCACCGACACCGCGGCTCCGTGCCGCCACGTGTAGCGCTCGTTCTTCTCGATGGCGTGGGCGAGGGTGTGGCCGTAGTTGAGGAGCTCGCGCGGACCGGATTCCCTCAGGTCGTCGGACACGGCCTGCGCCTTGACCCGGATCGAGCGCTCGATCAGCTCCGCGGTGTGCGGACCGGCCGGCGAGCGCGCACCGGCCGGACAGTCCTCCACGCGGTCGAGGATCGCCGGGTCGGCGATGAAACCGGCCTTGATGATCTCCGCCAGGCCGCTCACGTAGTCGTCGGCCGGCAGCGAGTCCAGCGCGCTGAGGTCGCAGAGGACCCCGGCGGGCGGGTGGAAGGCCCCGACGAGGTTCTTGCCCTCGGCGGTGTTGATGCCCGTCTTGCCGCCCACCGCCGCGTCCACCATCGCCAGCAGGGTCGTCGGCACCGCGATCCACCGCACTCCGCGCAGCCAGGTCGCCGCGACGAACCCGGCGAGATCGGTCGTGGCGCCGCCGCCGACACCGACGATGACGTCGGTACGGGTGAAGCCGCTCTGCCCCAGCCGCTTCCAGCAGTACGCCGCGACCTCGGCGCTCTTGGCCGCCTCGGCGTCGGGCACCTGGAGGGTGATGGCTTCGTGGCCCCGCGCGGCCAGATCCGCCCGGATCTGCTCGGCGGTGCCCGCGAGCGGCCTCGGGTGGATCACCGCCACCCGGGCGGCCGCCGGGCCGAGCAGCCCGGGGATCTCGCCGAGCAGCTGGCGTCCGATCAGTACCTCGTACGGATCGGTGCCGGGTGCACCGCCGACCTGGATGCGTGCGGTCACAAGACCGGCGACTGCCATGGGGGCCTCGTTCCGGGGGAGTCGGTCGGTGGTCGGTGTCGCGGGCAGGGGGTTCAGGACGTCTGCTGCCTGCGGGGCAGCCTCAGTGCCGCCAGTGCGCTGAGCAGGGCCCCGATCGTGACGAGCAGTGCGGTCACGAAGATGGCGTGCGCCGAGGAGTCGGCCCCCTGGCCGTCGGCCGCGCCGAGGTACACGCTGCCGTACGCCGCGACGCCGAGGACCTGCGCGATCTGCGCCGCGGTCGTCATCACGCCACTCGCGTCCGCCGCGTCGGCCGGCTTGACCTGGGCCAGCGCCACGGTGAGCAGCGGGCTGGTGATGTAGCCCATCCCGATGCCGACGACCAGCTGCAGGGCCGGGAGGAGGATGCCGCCGTGGCCGCCCGAGCGCATGTCGAAGCCGATGGCCACGTAGCCGACGGCGGCGACCGCGCACGCGGTGGCGATCATCGGCCGGTGCAGCCGCTCGGGCACCTTCTGCCAGGTGAGACTGCCGGTCGCGACGCCGATGGCGAGCGGTGCGAACGTCAGACCGGTACGGGTCGCGGACTCGCCGAGCCCCGACTGCATGTGCTGCGAGAAGGCGAAGAGGAAACCCGCGTACCCGGCCATCGCGAAGAAGTTCGCGGACGCTCCCGGCACCAGACCGGGCGACTTCAGCACCCGGCCCGGCACCAGCGGCGCTCCGCCGCGGCGCGCGACCGCACGCTCGACGAGGACGAACACCACGAGCGCGGGGACCGAGGCGACCAGGGAGATCTTCATCCACAGCGGCCAGTTCTGCTCGTGGCCCATGACGAGCGGCACGACCAGGAGCAGCAGCGCCGCCGTCAGCGTGATCAGACCGGGGATGTCCAGGCCCTTGGGCTTCGGGGGCTTGCCCTGCGGCAGCAGCCGCAGCCCGGCGATCACCAGCACCACACCCACCGGCACGTTGATCAGGAACACCGGACGCCAGCCGGTGCCGAAGAGATCCGCGCTGACCAGGAGGCCGCCGGCGACCTGGCCGATCACGACGCCGAGCCCGATGACGGCCGCGTACAGGCTCAGTGCCCGGGCCCGCGCGGCCCCTTCGAAGTTCAGCTGGATCAGGCTGTAGATCTGCGGCATCATCGTCGCCGCGCCGACGCCCTGCACCACGCGGGCGCCGATCAGAGTCGCCGAGCCGGGTGCCAGACCGCAGGCGAGGGAGGCCGCAGTGAAGGTGATCAGTCCGAACAGGAACATGGTCCGGAAGCCGTTGCGGGCGCCGAGGCGGGCGCCGGTCACCAGCAGCGTGGCGTAGGCGATGGTGTAGCCGGAGACGATGAGCTGCAGCGCCGAGCCGGTGGTGCCGAGGTCGGTGCGGATGGTCGGTGTTGCGACGTTGACGATGGTCGAGTCGAGCAGGGCCATGAAGACCGCGCCCAGCATGACCGCCAGCATGCGGTTGTTCCGGCTCTTCTGTACGGCGGGGTCGGGGGCCGGCGGCTCGTTCCCCGGGGAGGGGGGTGCGACAGCCCGGTTCTGTGTCGTCTCACTCATGACGGTGATGATCCTGGTGGTCGGATGCGGGTACCAGATATCCAGTTATCCCGGTACCGGGGGTATCTGGCTGCGCCGTGCGGCCGTCCCGCACACTGGGGTGGTGATGCCCGACGACATCGACGCCGCGAACGGTGCCGCGAAAGGTGCCGCCGGCGGTTCCGCAGGGGGCGAGGCCCAGCGGCGCTCCGAGCTGGGCGCCTTCCTCAGGCTGCGCCGGGAGCGCACCACCCCGGAGGACGCGGGCATTTCGCGCGGCACCAGGCGGCGTACGCCCGGGCTGCGGCGCGAGGAGGTCGCCCAGCTCTCCGGCATCGGAGTCGCCTGGTACACGTGGCTGGAGCAGGGGCGTCGCATCAACCCCAGCGTCCAGGTGCTCGACGCGATCGCCCGGACGCTGCGCCTCGACCGGACCGAGCGGGACCATCTCTACCGGCTCGCGGACATCCCCAGCGTGCCCCTCGACGTGTCGGCGGGGCAGCCCCAGCCGCCGGAGCACCAGACCATCCTCGATGCCCTGATCCCGCTTCCGGCGACCATCGTGACCGCCCGCTACGACGTGCTCGCCTTCAACGACGCCTACGGGGCGCTCGATCCGGGTCTCGCGCTGCTGCCGGCGGCGGACCGCAACGTGCTGTGGCATCTGTTCACCGCCGAGGAGCACATGCAGCCGCTCGTCGAGTGGGAGCGCGAAGTCTCCTTCATGGTCGCGCAGTTGCGGGCCGAGTCCGGCCGCCGCCTGGGCGACCCGCACTGGACCGGGTTCATCCGGAAGTTCTCCGAGGCGAACGGGCGCTTCGCCGAGATCTGGGCCAGGCACGAGGTCGCCTCGTCCGTCACCCGGCGCAAGTCGTTCTGGACCGTCGACGGGGACGAGATCAGCATGATCGCGACCGGCCTCGCGATGGCCTCCGCTCCCGACACCAAGATGTGGATCTACACACCCGACGACGCGCCGTCGCAGCGGCTGCTCGGTGAGCTCGTCGGCCGCTACCAGGAGCTGGGCCCCGCCGAGCTCCTGCGGCAGGGCTCCCGCACCGGCCGGGACGGCCGGCGGCCCGCTCACTGACCGGGGCCGCTCAAGGCCCCGCCGGACCGCCCGAGGACCCGCCCGAGGACCCGCTCACCTGCCCCGGGCGGCCCCGGTCACTGTCCGCGCGCCGCCCCGCCGCTCCGGCTGGGCTCCGACGCCTCGCGGCGGCCGGGGAATTCGGTCCCGGTGAGCATCAGCAGCGGGGCCGACTTGACCGCCGTCTCCTCGAATTCCGCCTCCGCGTCCGACAGCGAGACGATCGCCCCGCCGACTCCGTAGCGGACCCGGCCCGGGGTGATCACCGTCGTGCGGATCGCGACGCTCAGGTCCGCGGCGCCGGACAGCGAGAAGTAGCCGATGGCGCCGGAGTAGACCCCGCGCGGCCCGGCCTCCAGGCGGTCGATGATCTCCATGGTGCGGAGCTTCGGGGCGCCCGTCATCGAACCGGCGGGGAACGCGGCCCGCACGCAGTCCACGGCGCTGCGGTCCGGGCGCAGTCTGGCCCGCACCGTACTCACCAACTGGTGCACGGTCGCGTACGTCTCGACGTCGAACAGGCCCGTGACCTCGACCGACCCCAGCTCGGCATGGCGGCCGAGGTCGCTGCGCACCAGGTCGACGATCATCAGGTTCTCCGCCCGGTCCTTCTCGTCCGCGCGCAGGTCCGCCACGATCGCCGCGTCCTGCTGCGGCGTCGTGCCGCGCGGCCGGGTGCCCTTGATCGGCTTGGACGAGGCCGTGCCGTCGGCGCTCACGCGCAGGAAGCGTTCGGGCGAGGTGCTGAGCACGGACAGCTGCCCGAAGCGCAGCAGGGCGGCGTACGGAGCCGGGCTGAAGCGGCGCAGCGCGCGGTACGCGTCCCAGGGGTCCAGGTCCAGTTCGGCCTCGGCGAGGTTGGTGAGGCAGATCTCGTACGTCTCGCCCGCGGAGATCTCCTCCTGGCAGGCGTCGATCAGCCGCAGGTACGCGTCGCGGTCGTGCCGCAGCCGGATTCCGGCGGCCGAAGGGCGGGGAGCGGGCGCGGCCGGTGCTTCCACGGCGAGCTCGCCGGCGATCGACTCCAGCGTCTGCGCGGCGGTACGGAGCCAGGCGCGGGCCGGCGCCTCGTCTCCGTCCTCGGCCAGCGCCAGCAGGTGGGTGGTGCCGGTGGCGTGGTCCAGGACCACGGCCCGGTCGGCGAACACCATGGTGGCGTCGGCGTCGGGCGCCTGATGGGCTGCGCCGGCGCCGCACTGCGCCTTCAGTTCGTAGCCGAGGTAGCCGACCCAGCCCAGGGTGAAGTCGAAGGGGACGAGGGGGATTTCGGTGCGCATCGACTTCAGGTCGCGGTCGAGCCAGTCGAGGAAGCCGCCCGTGGTGATCTCGGAGCCGCCGGTCGAGCGCACGGTGACGGTGTGGCTCCGCACGTCGGCCTTGGCCACCCGCGCGAGCGGGCCCGCCGCGTCACCCATGACGGAGAACCGGCCCGCGTCGGCGTCGGTCTTGCTGCTGTCCAGCCAGAACGCGTTCTCACTCGCCCCGAAGAGCCGGTGGAAGGCGGCCTCGTCCGCCCAGCCGGTCGGTGTGCTCTCCACCAGCACGCGCAGCTGCCGCGTCTCGTCGTCCGCGGGCAACGGGGTGCGGGCGCCGGGCGGCTTCGGCACGGCGGCAGGCACCGGCCTGCGGGAGGTTCCCGAGCCCCGTTCCGCGTGCCACCGGCGGCTCAGCTCGGTGAAATTGGCGAGGAGGGCATGTCCGTACTGCGTGAGCACCGACTCGGGGTGGAACTGGAGTCCCCAGAGCGGCCGGTGCCGGTGCCGCAGCCCCATCAGCACGCCGTCCGGCGTCCATGCGGTGGCCTCCAGCTCGTCGGGCAGGTCCGTCACCGTCAGCGAGTGGTAGCGCACCACCTCGAAGGGCGAGGGGACGCCGCGGAACAGACCGGTGCCCTCGTGCAGTACGGGCGAGGTGCGGCCGTGCCGCGGCTCCGGGGCCCGGGCGACCGTTCCGCCGTGCAGCAGGGCGACTCCCTGATGTCCGAGACAGACGCCGAGCAGGGGTATGTCCGTGCCTTCGATGATTTCCCGGCAGATTCCGAAGTCGGCGGCGCGGGTCGGGTTGCCGGGGCCGGGCGACAGCACCACATTGTCGAATTCCGCGAGCCGGGACGGGTCCCACGTGGGATCGTCGTTGCGTATCACCACCGGCTCCGACCCGCTCACCTCGGCGAGGTAGTGGAAAAGGTTGAACGTGAAGGAGTCGTAGTTGTCTATCAGCAGAGTGCGCACGGGTTCTTTCGCCATCACGGGTTCTCGGGTAATTCAGCGGACGGTGATTTCGAAGAGAATGTGCTCGACGGTCTCCTCGCCCTCGGGGACGGCGCGGCTCCGCAGCACCCGCAGCTCCCGTCCGCACTCCTCGGCGATCGTGTGCAGCGCCGCGATGTCCCCGCGGTCGCTGAAGTGCAGCAGGACCGCGCCCCCGTCGGCCGCGTACGAAGGGGCTTCGGCGAGGAAGCGGCGGTGGGCCCGGTATCCGGGGTCCACATAGGCGCGCTCGTGGACCGTCTCGTAGCGGTAGGTGGGCGGAGCCAGTACGAAATTGGAGTGCCAGTAGACGGTGTCGAACGGCTCACCTGCTGCCTGACCTGCCCCGAGTCCGTCGAACAGGTCGCTGTGCACCGTACTCAGACGGTCCGTCACCCCGTGCCGCGCCGCGTTCATCGCGGTGTTCCGCACGGCCGCCTCGCTGATGTCGGCGGCGGTCACGCGATCGCAGCCCGCCAGCGCGGCGGACACGGCGATGATGCCGGTGCCGCAACCGATCTCCAGGAACGAGCCGTGCCAGGGCCTCTCGGCCGGCCCGATGAGGCCGAGCAGCTCCATGGCCGCCCCCGTCGACGCCGAGAACGTCGGTGCGAACACGCCGTCCAGCAGGTCCCACTCGCGGCCCGCCATGGGAAAGGTCCGTGGCCGGTCCTTGCGCGAAAGGGCTGCCCGGCTCCGCTCCAGTGACCGCTCATAGCTTTTGATGTTTTTGACTTCGGTCATCGTGCCCCCGTTGCACACTGATGGGCGCCGCTCACCGCCGACGCCCTTCTCGAATCGTTACCCGAGCCGGTCGGGACTCGGAAGGTGGCGGGACGACACCGCACCACCGTGAAAGTGATGCCGAGGCCACACTCACCGCGGCAAATCCGCAGGTCAGCAACTTGACCCGCCTTAGGGAGAAACGTACGTTCGATGGTGGTGGCGAGCGAGCCGAGAGCACGGGGGAAGCAGCATGGCTAAGGACGAGGCGTTGACCGACGCCCCGGCGCTGGCAGTTCTGGAACTGCTCGCACAGGAGTCACCACCCGGTCACTTTCAGGACTTGCTGCAGCGCGGCCGACGGCAGAACCTGCCACCGGAGCAGCTCGCCGAGCTGGAGCGGGCGACCCAGCTGGCGATGGGCATCCACGCCTCCGCCAACCAGCGCCGGCAGCGGGAAGTCGTCATGGCCGCCCTGGTGGACACGGTCCACGACATGACCACGCGGTACGACCCCGACACCCTCCTGAAGGTCATCACCAGCAGGGCCCGCAGGCTGCTCGGCTTCGACATGGCCTACATCAGTCTGCGCAGGTCCGGCGGCGGCTCGTACATCCACAGCTCGGACGGTGACACGACCGCGCTCAACGTCGGACTCGTGGTGGAGGAGCGCCGCGGCCTCGGCGAGATGGCGCAGGACAAGGGTGCGCCCTTCTGGACTTCGGACTACCTCAACGACGACCGGATCCCGCACGGGGAGGGGGTCGACGAGGTCGTGCGCGCCGAGGGTCTGCACGCCATCATGGCGGTGCCGATCTTCCAGGGCGACGCACCCATCGGCGCGTTGTACGGCGCGGACCGGGTCGTACGCCACTTCACGCCCGACGAGATCAGCGTGATGCGCTCCCTGGCGGACTTCGCGTCGGTCGCGCTGGAGAAGGCCAGGCTGCTCGACCGTACGCGGACCGAGATCGCCGAACTGGAGTCCGCGGGCTTCGAGGCGCGGGGCACCATCGCGCGGATGGCGTACCTCAACGAGGTCCAGTCCCGGCTGATCGCCCAGGTGCTCGACGGCGGCGATCTGTACGACATCGCGAAGATCGCGGCCGACGCGCTGGGCGCGACGCTCGCGGTGGGCGACCCGCACGGGCAGATCCTGGCGTCCACCGGCTCGGACGCCGAGGCTCCCGGTGAGACCGAGGGCCTCTTCAAGGAGGCGCTGACCGGCCGGGCGGCGCTGGAGACGCGTGCCTTCCGCGGTCCCGGCGCGCTCGCCGAGAACCTGTGGGCGACCCCTGTCACCGCCGGGGCCGAGTACCTCGGCGTCGTCCTGCTCAAGGTCACGCAGCCGCCGGGCCCCGAGGCCGAGCGGTTCTTCGGCTTCGTCGGGCAGACCATCGGGCTGCTGCTGGTGGTCCAGCGCAGTGCGGCCGTGGCCGCGGGGCCGGTCCGTGACGAGCTCTTCGACGACCTGCTCGTCGCCCCTCTGCGGCAGCCGCGCCAACTGATGCGCCGGGCATCACAGTTGGGCCTCGACCTGGAGGGATCGTACGTCGTCGTACTGGCCCGCCCCGAGGGCGGCGAGCACGGCAGGGCCGTCGTCTGGGCCTCTTCCTACGCGTACCGGCACTCCGGGCTCAAGACGGTCCAGGGGGGCTGCATCGTGCTGCTGCTGCCGGGCTCGGACGCCTCGGCCGCCGCCCGGGCCGTCTCCGAGGAACTGTCGCCGCTGCTGGGGCGGCCCGTCACGGTCGGCGCCTCCGGCCCCGCCGGCGGGCTCGCCGCGGTCGCCAAGGTGTACCAGGAGTCACTGCGCTGCCTCGACGCGCTGATCGCCCTGGACGGCGCGGGCAGCGCCGCGTCGATGGGCGATCTCGGATTCCTCGGGCTGCTGCTCTCCAACGACCACGATGTCGACGGATTCGTCTCCTCGGCCATCGGCCCCGTGCTCGACCACGACGCCGGGGGCACCACCGGCCTCGTCCGCACCGTCGAGGCCTACTTCGCCTCCGGCAACAGTCCGACCGGCGCGGCCAAGGAACTGCACGTCCACCCCAACACGGTCGCGCGCCGGCTGAAGCGGATCACCGAACTCCTCGGCCCCGGCTGGCAGAAGCCCGGCCGCGCGGTCGAAGTGCAGCTCGCGCTGCGGCTGCTGCGGGCCCGGGACGTCCTGCGGCGCCAGCGCGAGTCGCACGCTCAGGCCGGGATCCCGGGGAAGTAGCGGTCGCCGCGGCTGCGGCTCGCCGTCAGCACCTCCACGGCGTGCGCGGCGGACGCCAGCGTGATGTGGCAGTGCCAGCCCCGCAGGGACCTCCCCTCGAAGTCCCGCAGCCCGGCGCGGTCCCCGAAGCCCGACAGGTCCTGTCCCACCCGGTCGGTGAGCTTCGTCAGGCGCAGCAGCGTCGACGCGGGCACCTCGGCCATGTTGGTGACCCACAGCCGGGTGGCCGGACGCCGGGGGTTGTCCCACTCCCCGAGGAGGACGTGTCCGCGCCCGGGGCCCTCCTCCCTGCCGGGCAGCCCCACGCGCACCTTCACGGCCGGTGCGTGCCGGATGCCGGAGGGCGCCGTCGTGTCGCGCCAGCCGGCGGGCCTGCGCAGTCCCTTGACCGATTCGACGATCCGCTGGGCCGGCTGCGTGCCCTGGCCGTATCCGGGCAGGGCCGTTTCCCGGACCGTGAGCCGTGCGGTGCCCTGGGTGCGTACGAGCACGGGCACTCCGGCTTCGGTGAAGCGCCGGAGCGTGGCCTCCGGGTCGCCGGTGGGTGTGTCCAGCACAACGGGCCGACGGGACGCGTCGTGGAGGCGGGCGAAGTTCAGGGCCGCGGCGGCGGCGCACTCCTCCTGGGTCTCGCCCTGTGCCTCCTCCAGCAGCAGCCGCCAGTTCACCGGGGCGCTGGCCTCCTCGGACGCGGCCCACACGCCGAACGCCTGCTGCCCGTGGAAGGGCTGGTCCCGGTGGAGGTCGAGGCCGTGGCCCACGCCCACCGAATGCCGGCCGGACTTCGGTATCGACATCTGCCGCACCACCCAGGCCAGTGGCCCGATCGCCTGGCCGAGCCAGTCGGCGAGCGCCTCGCGCACCTGCATCCAGTCCCAGGTGGAGTTGCAGATGAAGTGGTGCAGACTCTGCTCCAGCGTCGGGTCGCCGAGGCAGACCGCGACGTTCCTGATGGACCTGCGGCCCTGCGCGGCCAGCAGGCCGCGCAGATACTGCTCGCCCTTGCGCCGCTGGTCCCTGCGGGGGAGCGAGGCGAACAGGGCCGTGCTCAGGTCCTGGAGCACCTGTTCCCGTTCGGATCGGAACGCCGTCGCTCCGCGCCGCAGTTCTCGTACAGACATGATTCCGTCAGCGTGAACGCTCACAGAACCCCCCTCCATGCACTGTCCCGTCAGACTCTCCTGAGCTGTCCTCAAAAGCCTGACTGCGCAGGGAGGCCGGGGACGAGGTGCAGGGGCCACTACCTTCCGCCGCCCGGTGATTGTCCCGTCACACGGGACCGTGGCCGAATCAGGCGGTGCGGCCGCAGTGCTAGCCGGTGATCGGGCGCGGGTCGAAGGCCACCCGCTGGCGGGCGATCTTGCCGTCCACCACATGGCTCCAGGTGGCCACCTGGACCGGCGCGGCGACGCTGGTGTGCATCTCGAACCACGTGAGCACGTCGGGTCCGTCGCTGAAGACCTTCTTGACGACGATGTCGGTGTTGATCTCCGAGGCCACCTCGATCTTCGCGCGGAATTCGTCGGCGCTGGTCGCGCTGCCGTACGGGCCGACGAAGTCCACGGTCTCGGCGAGCACCGAGCGCAGGGTGTCGAAGTCCTTGACCTTCCATGCCGCGTAGTACGTCGAGGTCACGTCCGTGGGCTCGGGCTTGAACGTCATGCCGGTGTTTCCCTTCCGGATCGGCGGGTGCAGCGAGGCACGCGCGTTGAGTTCGGCCACGTCGTCTCCGGTGGAGTTCCGGTACGTGCGGGCGATCTTGGTGTAAATCCCCTGGGCCGGCCCGTCGCCCGAGCCGTCCGCGTCCGCGGGATTCCTGGGCTTCGACCGGTCCATCCGCCGGTTCGCGAGCACGATGGCACTGGTGGCGGCCAGGCGCTTGTCCTCGTACGCGCGCAGCGCGACGACCGGGTCCTCGCGCGTCGCAAGTTCGTACGCGAGGACGCGCGCGTCGACGATGGCCTGCGAGGCACCGTTCGCGCCGACCGGATACATCGGGTGCGCGGCGTCACCGAGGAGCGTCACCCGGCCCTCACCCCAGCTCGGCAGCGGGTCGCGGTCGACCATCGGGTACTCGAGGAGCTCCCCGCCGCCGGCCAGCATCCCGGGCACATCGAGCCAGCCGAGCTCCCAGTCGGTGAAGTGCGGCAGTACGTCCTCGAGCCGGCCGACCCGGTTCCAGCCCGCGGCCCCGTCCAGGGGCTGCGGCTCGGCGACCGAGACCATGCAGACCCAGTTGGTCAGCGAGCGTCCCTGCCCCGCCGCACCGGGACGGATCGGGTAGGCGATCAGCCGGGCGCCCCGGCCGGCGTCGGCGTGGATCATCGTGCGGCCGGTCAGGAACGCGTCGGTCTCGGTGACCCCGCGCCACATCATGGTCCCCGACCAGCGCAGGGGGCCTTCGTCCGGGTGGAGCCGGGCGCGTACCGCGGAGTGCAGACCGTCCGCACCGACGAGCAGATCCCCGGTGGTGTCCGTGACCTCACCGGTCTCCCGGCCGATGGCGCGGACGTGTACCCCGTCGGGGTTCTGGCGTACGTGCTCGAAGACCGTTCCGGTGCGGACCGCTTCCGGGCCGAGCCGCTCGCGTACCGCGGCGAGGAGCATCATCTGCAGCTCCCCGCGGTGCACCGAATACTGCGGCCAGCGGTATCCGCGGGCGGTGCCGCGCTCCTCGCGGTGCAGGGGGTTGCCGGACCGGTCGACCCACACCATGTCGGCGGTGGGCACGCCGATGGCGGCGAGCTCGTCGGCGAAGCCCAGTTCCGTCAGCTCGCGGACCGCGTGCGGCTGGAGGTTGATCCCCACCCCGAGCGGCCGGATCTCGCGGGTTCGTTCCAGTACCGTCGCGCGGATGCCCGCTTCGTGGAGGGCCAGAGCGGTGGTGAGACCACCTATCCCGCCCCCGATGACGACCACGTGCATGTGCCCGGCCTCCCTCACGGCTGCAGCCGGCTCGTGCTCCAGCTCTGTGCGTCGAGCCGGTCGTAGCGGAGCCTGCGGTGCAGCCGGTCGGAGCTCGCCGCCCAGAACTCGATCGCCGAGGGCACCAGCAGGTAGCCGACGAAGCGCTCCGGCCGCGGCAGCGGCGTACCGGCCGCCTCGAGGCGGTTGGCCGTGGCCCGCAGCGCCGCCACGTCGTCCAGCGGCTCGCTCTGGTGGGCGGCCGTCGACATCGCGTGCATGGGAACCGGGCGCCCGAACCAGAGGGCGTCGGACTCGGCGTCGCCGAGCTGCTCGACCGCGCCGGAGATGCTGATCTGCTGGGCGGTCTCGCGCCAGTAGAGCAGGCCCGAGGCCCAGCCGGTCTCGGCTATCTCGCGGCCCTTCTGGCTGCTGGTGTGGCTCATGAAGACCAGGCCGCGGTCGGTCACGGCGGTGATCGCGATGATGCGGGTGGAGGAGCGGCCGCGGGCGTCGGCGGTGGCCAGCGCGAGGGCCCGCGGCTCGCGGACGCCGCGCTGGACGGCCTGGTCGAGCCAGGTCCGCAGCAGCTCGACCGGGTCGGCCGCCGGGTTGTCGTACTCGGGGAAGTCGAGGTCGGTCTCGCCACTGAGCGACTCGAACCTGCTGCTGCCGGAGGTGCTGGTGGTCGTGGTCACTGGAGCCTCTCTAGACGTAGATGGTGCCGCGGGCGACGACTGCGCCGTGGCCGCCGACGTGTGCCGAGCTGACGGTGTCGCCCTCGCCCTCCGCGATGGCGCGCATCAGCGAGGGGCGGCCCATCTCGACCCCCTGGAGAATCTCCAGTTCCCGGCCGTACGCGGCGAGACCGTGCCGGGCCAGGTGGATCGCGAGCGGGCCCGCCGCCGAACCGGTCGCCGCGTCCTCGACCACGCCGTACGCCGGCGAGAACATCCGGGTGCGCCAGTGCGTACCCGCCCCGGCGAAACAGTTGGCGGCCATGTCCGGGAACGCGGACAGAGCGCGGTGGTCCGGGTGCAGAGCGGAGAGTGCCTCGACGCTCTCCAGACCGACGAGGACGTGGCGGGGGCCGTTGCGGTAGGCGACGACCGGGGTGACGGCCTCGTCGACGCCGAGTGCGGCCAGCAGCTCCTCGCTGTGCTCGTACGGTTCCCAGGTGGGCACGGGCTGGCGCATCCGTACGGCGGTGGCTTCTTCCTCGTGGGTCAGCTCGAAGGGGATGACGCCCATGGCGGTCTCGAGCCGCAGCCGGTCCTGCTTCATGGTCAGGCCGAGCGCGACCGCCGTGCCGAGCATGGGATGACCGGCGAACGGCAGCTCGTTGACCGGCGTGAAGATCCGGATGCGCGCGTCGCCGCCCTGCTCTGCCGGGAGGACGAAGGTGCACTCGGAGAGGTTCATCTCGCGGGCGATCTCCTGCATCCGCTCGCCCGTGAGGTCGGCGGTGTCGAAGAAGACGGCCACCGGATTGCCTTCGAGCGGCTTTCGGGCGAAGGCGTCCACAACCATGTAGTCGTGCATGGGTTCTCCTGAAGGGGTGGTGCGACGGGTCTGCTGAGCCGGCGTCACTGCGTGAGTGCCGGACCGAGGCGGTGCAGCACCGGAAGGGAATGGATGCCCTCGACGGTGGCCTCGATGTCGAACCGCGTCCGGTGCGTGGGCGGAAAGCCGATCAGCTCGGCCGCGCGATTGGGCGGCAGCGGGCGGTCCGCGGGCGGACCGCTCTCCCACACCATGACCGCTCCCCAGCGGTTGTTGTCCGCGTCGGCCATCCAGAACTTCAGGCGCAGCCCGGGCACGTCCGACCAGGGGTCCACGCCGCCGTCCCGCAGGTGCTCACGCAGGGACTCGATCGTCTCCGGGGATTCCGACAGATCCCACCAGGCGATGTCGGCCTTCATATCAGGTGGGAATTCCCTCGCGCTTCACCGACGGTACGGGAATTCCGAGGGCGCGGAGCTGCTGATTGGGGTTCATGAACTCCCGCTCCTGCTTGATCTTCCCGTTCTCGAACTCGAAGGAATGGATGAAGTGGTTCTTGTAGTAGCCCTCGGGGTAGCCGGGGAAGAGAATCTTTCCCTCACCGTCGCACTCCACCCAGAAGCGGTTCGGGTCCTGCGTCTCGTAGATCTCGATGTTCGTCCAGACCCAGTCGGGGAAGCACTTCAGCGACCACACCGCGTGCTCTGCGAGCGTGTCCCGGCCGCGGATGACGATCGGCTCCCCGGTGTCGGTGGTCCACAGCCCACCGCTGCCGTCCTCGGTGAACAGCAGGTGGCGCTTGAGGCGGTCCTGACCACGAGTGTTCATGTACTCCTCGACGATCGCCCGGTTGTTGCTCCGGAGCTGCGCATCGTCGGCGAACGCCTGCGGTCGCGCGGTCTCGGACATCACTGACCTCCACATATCTGGACACGTCTGGCACTGATCCACGGCACGTCCCGGGGGGCCGCCGCACCGCTGGACTCTCTTCGGGACGCCCGCGTTCCGCAACGCCGAAAGCAGCACTCCGTCAAGTCGGGACGAGAATGCGGCGGCATTTGACGGAGTCCGCCGGCGGAGCTTCTGGTCCGGTCCGTGAGTCCGTAAGAGTCGGTGGGCGTTCACGGAATCAATCCACCCCGGGAGGTATCAGGTGAACAATGTCCACGCATTCCTCCGCTCGTTGCCCGCGGTTCAGCAGCCGGACTGGGAAGGTCACGCGGAACTCGCACGGGTAAGGGAAGAACTCGCTTCCGCGCCCCCGCTCGTCGACGTCGCCGACACCGATGCGCTCCGCGCACATCTCGCCGAGGCCGCCGCCGGCCGGGTCCAGATCATCCAGTCCGGCGACTGCGCCGAGGACTGGGCCGAGAGCAACCAGGGCGATGTCGCCCGCAAGGCGGGCCTGCTGGAGGTGCTGGCCGGGGTCATGAAGATGACCTCGCACAAGCCGGTCCTGCGGGTCGGCCGGATGGCCGGCCAGTACGGCAAGCCGAGGTCCAACCCCACCGAGACCGTCGGCGGCGTGGAACTCCCGGTGTACCGCGGCCACATGGTCAACGCCCCCGAGCCCGACCCCGAGCTGCGCAGGCCCGACCCGACCCGGATGCTGACGGGCTACGCATCGTCCCGCAGCGTCCTCGAATTCCTCGGCTGGGGCCGCGAGGACCGGCGCACCCGGCCCGAGACCCCGGTGTGGACCAGCCACGAGGCGCTGCTGCTGGACTACGAGCTGCCGATGACGCGCGTGCAGTCCGACGGCCGACTGCTGCTCACCTCCACCCACTGGCCGTGGATCGGCGAGCGCACGCGCCAGGTGGACGGCGCGCACGTCGCGCTGCTCGCCGCCGTGGCCAACCCGGTGGCCTGCAAGGTGGGCCCCGGGATGACGACGGACGAGCTGCTGGCGCTGTGCGAGAAGCTCGACCCGGAGCGTACGCCCGGCCGTCTCACCCTGATCGCCCGCATGGGCGCCGACCTGGTGGGCGAGCGCCTGCCCGCCCTGGTCGAGGCGGCCCGCGCGGCCGGCCACCCCGTCGTCTGGCTGACCGACCCGATGCACGGCAACACCGTCAGCGGCCCCGAAGGGCTCAAGACGCGGCTGGTGAAGACCGTCGTACGCGAGGTGGTCGAGTTCCAGCGCGCGGTCGGCGCGGCAGGCGGCGTCGCCGGTGGCATCCACCTGGAGACCACTCCCGACGAGGTCACCGAGTGCGTCACCGACGTTGAGCGGATGCACCGGCTCGGCGACAAGTACACGAGCTTCTGCGACCCGCGGCTGAACCCCGGCCAGGCGATCTCGGTGGCCTCGGCCTGGCTCGGCTGACCGGGGCCGTCACCTCGGACGCCGTACAGCCGTCCCGTACGTCCGCAGCAGCCATCCAGCGCACACCGAGCGAAAGGACAGCCATGGGGGGAATTCCGCCCATCGACCCCTACCCGATGCCCTCCGAGGGCGACCTTCCGGCCAACACCGCACAGTGGACCGTCGACCCGGACCGGGCGGTGCTGCTCGTCCACGACATGCAGCGCTATTTCCTGCGGCCGTTCCCGCAGGACCAGTCCCCCGGCAGCGAGCTGGTGCGCAATGCCGCGCTGCTGCGCGACCAGTGCTCCGCGCTCGGTGTCCCGGTCGCCTACACCGCCCAGCCCGGCGGCATGACCGACCGGGAACGCGGTCTGCTCAAGGACTTCTGGGGCCCGGGCATGAAGGTGTCCGCCGAGGACCGCAAGGTGGTCGACGAGCTCGAACCCGGGCCGGACGACTGGGTGTTCACCAAATGGCGTTACAGCGCCTTCTTCAAGTCCGACCTGTTGGAGCGGATGCGCACGCACGGCCGTGACCAGCTGATCGTCTGCGGCGTGTACGCCCACGTGGGCGTCCTGATGTCGGCGGTCGAGGCCTTCACCAACGACATCCAGCCGTTCCTGGCCGCGGACGCGGTCGCCGACTTCTCGCAGGAGTACCACCACTTGGCGCTCGACTACGCGGCACAGCGCTGCGCGGTGGTCACCACCACCAAGTCGCTGCTCACCGGCCTCACCCCGGCCGACCCGACCAAGGACGGCAGCCGATGACCGAGGACTTGCTGGACCGGGTGCTCGCATCGCCTCCCGCGGCGTACGCCCTGCTCCACCGGCCCGAGACCGCCGGACGGGACGTCCTCGAAGTCCTGGTCGGCGAGGTCTCCGCGGTGGAGGCGCTCGCCGACATCCCCCTCGGCGACGCGCCGCCCGCCGAAGGCGCCGCCGGGCGCCACGACGTGCTCGCCGTGATCCCGTACCGCCAGATCGCCGAACGGGGCTTCGCCCGTACCGACGACGGCGAACCGCTGATCACCATGACCGTCGCCGAGCAGAGCACCGTGCCGCTCGCCGACGCCCTGCGGCGGCTGCCCGACGAGCCGATCACCCTGTCCGGCGGCCGTTTCGACGTGGACGACGACCAGTACGCCGCCATCGTGCGGGACGTCATCGAGCGCGAGATCGGCAACGGCGAGGGCGCGAACTTCGTCATCAAGCGCTCGTTCGTCGCGGACATCGGCGACTACACACCGCGCAGCGCCCTGTCGTTCTTCCGCCGGCTGCTGGAGCGCGAGTCGGGCGCGTACTGGACCTTCCTCGTCCGCGTGGAAGGCCGCACCTTCGTCGGTGCCAGCCCCGAGCGGCACGTCAGCCTGCACGGCGGCACGGCCGTGATGAACCCCATCAGCGGCACGTACCGCTACCCGGCCACCGGACCCGACCTGCCGGGCGTGATGGCCTTCCTGGCGGACCGCAAGGAGGCCGACGAGCTCTACATGGTCGTGGACGAAGAGCTCAAGATGATGGCCCGGATCTGCGAGAAGGGCGGGCGGGTCGTCGGCCCCTACCTCAAGGAGATGGCCCGTCTCGCGCACACGGAGTACTTCATCGAGGGCCGGACGTCCCACGACGTACGGGACATCCTGCGCGAGACGATGTTCGCCCCCACCGTCACCGGCAGCCCGCTGGAGAGCGCCTGCAAGGTGATCAACCGGTACGAGCCGGAGGGCCGCGGCTACTACAGCGGCGTCATGGCGCTGATCGGCCGGGACGAGAGCGGCAGCCGCACCATGGACTCCGCCATCCTCATCCGCACCACCGACATCAGCGACGCCGGCCGGCTGAACATCGGCGTCGGCGCGACCCTGGTCCGCCACTCCGATCCGATGAGCGAGGTCGCCGAGACCCGGGCGAAGACGGCGGGGCTGCTGTCCGCACTGGAGGCGGGCGGCACGAGCGGGTTCGCAGGGCACGCCCAGGTCCGCGAGGCGACGGAGGCAGGCGGCACGAGCCGGTTCGCCGGGCACGCCCGGGTCCGCGAGGCGCTGGAGCGGCGCAACGACGGCATCGCCGGCTTCTGGCTGCGGGAGTCCGGGGAGCGGTCCGACACGGTGGCCGAACTCGCCGGCCGCAAGGTGCTGATCATCGACGCCGAGGACACCTTCACCTCGATGATCGGCCACCAGCTGACCGCCATGGGCCTGCAGGTCACGCTCAGCCGCTTCGACGAGCCGTACGACTTCGACGACCACGATCTGGTCGTCATGGGACCCGGGCCCGGCGATCCGCGCGACATCGGCAACCCCAAGATCGCTCACCTGCGGTCGGCGGTCTCGCAGCTCCTCGACGAACGGCGGCCCTTCCTGGCCGTCTGCCTCAGCCACCAGGTCCTGTCCACGCTGCTCGGCCTCGATCTCGGCCGCCGGGACGTGCCCAACCAGGGTGTGGCGAAGGAGATCGACCTGTTCGGCGCGCGCGAGCGGGTCGGCTTCTACAACACGTTCGCCGCCCGATGGGACGAGGACAAGTTCAGCCACCCGGACCTGGGTGTCGTCGAGGTCAGCCGGGACGCGGAGACCGGCGAGGTGCACGCGCTGCGCGGCCGCGGCTTCGCGTCGATGCAGTTCCACGCCGAGTCGGTGCTCACCGAGGACGGCGTACGGATCGTCGGCGACCTGCTGACAGGGGTGGTGCGCTCGTGCGACCGGCAGCCGTCCTGATCGGAGTCCCCGGCTCCGGCAAGACCACCGTCGGCGCCCTGCTCGCGGAGCACCTGGGCGTGGCCTTCCGGGACACCGATCACGACATCGCGGCCCTCTGCGGAACGCCCGTGCCCGACTTCGTACGGCGGCACGGCGAGGCGCGGTTCAGGGCGCTGGAGCGGGAGGCCGTACGGGCCGCCCTCGACGAGCACGACGGGGTGCTCGCGCTGGGCGGCGGCGCCGTGCTGGACGAGGCGACCCAGCGGCGCCTCGCCGGCCACCGCGTCGTCCACCTCAAGGTGGGGCTGAGCACGGCGCTGGCCCGGATCGGCAGTGCGCAGGACAGGCCGCTGCTGGCCGGGGACGTGGAGAGCCGGCTCGGGGAGCTGTTCCGGGTGCGCGGCCCGGTGTACCGGCGGCTCGCCCGGCTGGAATTCGACACCGACACCGACACCAACGCCGACACCGACGCGGGCTCGGCGGACGGCACCGCGCAGCGCCTCGCCCACGCGCTGGGTGCGGTGGCGTGACCCCGATCCGTACCGGGCCCCGGCAGCGCCCCGGGCCGGCCCGCCCCGCGCGCCTGCCGATCCGACCCTTGCATCTCACCCACGAAGGAGCCCTGACCGGCCGGTGAACCCTACCCAGTCGCACACCAGCACCCCTCCCTTCGAGTGGACCGATCTCGACCGGCGCTCGGTGGACGTCGCGCGCGCCCTCGCGGTCGACGCGGTCGAGCGTGCGGGCCACGGCCACCCCGGCACCGCCATGAGCCTGGCCCCAGCGGCGTACCTGCTCTTCCAGCGCCTGCTGCGGCACGATCCCGCCGACCCCCGCTGGGCCGGGCGTGACCGCTTCGTCCTGTCCTGCGGTCACTCCAGCCTGACCCTCTACACCCAGCTCTACCTCTCCGGCTACGGCCTGGCGCTCGACGACCTCAAGGCGCTGCGTACCGAGGGCAGCCTCACCCCGGCCCACCCCGAGTACGGGCACACCCCGGGCGTCGAGACCACCACGGGCCCGCTCGGCCAGGGGCTCGGCAACGCCGTGGGCATGGCGATGGCCGCCCGCCGCGAGCGCGGGCTCTTCGATCCGGATGCCGCGCCGGGCACCTCCGTCTTCGACCACACCGTCTGGGTCTTCGCATCCGACGGTGACCTGGAGGAGGGCATCAGCCACGAGGTCAGCTCGCTCGCGGGCCACCAGCGGCTGGGCAACCTCGTCGTGCTGTACGACGACAACCGGATCTCGATCGAGGACGACACGTCCATCGCGGTCTCCGAGGACGTCCTCGCGCGGTACGCGGCGTACGGCTGGCACGTGCAGCGCGTGGACTGGACCGGGCGCGGCGCGTACGAGGAGCACGGGGCGTACGAGGAGGACGTGCCGGCACTGCACGCCGCCCTGAGCGCCGCCCGCGAGGAGACCGGTCGCCCGTCGATCGTGGCGCTGCGCACCGTCATCGGGTGGCCCGCCCCCACCAAGCAGAACACCGGAAAGATCCACGGCTCCGCGCTGGGCGCGCAGGAGGCGGCGGCCGCCAAGGAGGCGATGGGACTCGACCCGGACGCCTCCTTCCAGATGCCCGCCGACGTGCTCGCGCACGCGCGGCTGGTCGCCGAGCGCGGCCGGGAGGCCCGCCGGGCGTGGGACAAGCGGTACGAGGACTGGCGCGCCGAACTGCCCGAGCACGCCGCGCTCTTCGACCGGATCGACGCACGCCGGCTGCCCGAGGGATGGGCCGACGCGGTGCCCGGCTTCCCGCCGGGCGGCGAAATGGCGACCCGCAAGGCGTCCGGCGACGTGCTGTCCGCCCTGGCGGGCGTACTGCCCGAACTGTGGGGCGGCTCGGCCGACCTCGCGGAGTCCAACAACACCACGATGAAGGGCGAACCGTCCTTCGTGCCCGAGGAGTTCGCCACCGACGCGTTCCCCGGCCACCGCTACGGCCGAACGCTCCACTTCGGCATCCGCGAGCACGGCATGGGCGCCGTTCTCAACGGCATCGCGCTGCACGGCGGCACCCGCCCCTACGGCGGCACCTTCCTGGTCTTCTCCGACTACATGCGGCCCGCCGTGCGGCTGGCCGCGATGATGGAGCTGCCCGTCACCTTCGTCTGGACCCACGACTCCATCGGCCTCGGCGAGGACGGTCCGACCCACCAGCCCGTCGAGCACCTGTGGTCGCTGCGCGGCATCCCCGGCCTCGACGTGGTCCGCCCTGCCGACGCCAACGAGACCGCCGCGGCCTGGCAGGCGATCCTGGCCCGCGGCGACCGGCCCGCAGGACTCTGTCTGACGCGGCAGAACGTCCCGGTGCTCCCCGACCCGGGCCCCGGCGCGGTCGCCCGCGGCGGCTACGTGCTCGCCGAGGCGGCGGGCGGCGAGCCCGCGGCGATCGTGCTGGCCACCGGCAGCGAGGTGCACATCGCGCTCGAGGCCCGCCGCATCCTGGAACAGGACGGGACGCCGACCCGGGTCGTTTCGCTGCCCTGCCTGGAGTGGTTCGCCGAGCAGAGCCAGGAGTACCGCGACGCCGTACTTCCGCCGCACGTGCGCGCCAGGGTCTCGGTGGAGGCGGGCTCCACGCTCGGCTGGCACGCCCTGACCGGCGACGCCGGAGAGGCCGTCGGCATCGACCGGTTCGGGGCGTCCGCGCCCTTCCGCACCCTGTACGAGCAGCACGGCCTGACCGGGCGGCGCGTCGCGGAGGCGGTACGGGCGAGCGTGGCCAGGGCGGCCGGGCCCGCCGCCGGGCCGGCGCGGGGAGGGTCCCGATGAGCGCCACCCCGCTCACGGCCCGGATCCCGGGATCCAAGAGCATCACGAACCGGGCCCTGCTGCTGGCCGCGGCGGCGTCCGGCACCAGCATCCTCCGGGACCCGCTGGTCAGCGAGGACACGGTGGCCTTCCGGGACGCGCTGACGGCCCTGGGCGTACGGGTGTCGGAGCACGGCACGTCCTGGGAGATCACCGGAGCGGGGCGCGGCCCGACGGCCGGAGCCCGCGTATGGTGCGCCGACGCCGGGACGGCGGCCCGCTTCCTGCCCCCCTTCGCCGCCACGGGCCGGGGCACCTACGTCTTCGACGGATCCGAACAGCTGCGGGCCCGCCCGCTGCGCCCGCTGGCAGATGCGCTGAGCCGCCTCGGGGCGAAGGTGGGCACCGAGGGCGCCGGCGGGCTGCCGCTGCGGGTGGACGCCGACGGCCTGCGCGGCGGCGAACTGGACGTGGACGGCAGGCTGAGCAGCCAGTTCCTGAGCGGCCTGCTGATGGCGGCGCCCCTCCTGCCCGACCCGCTGACCGTGACCGTGCGGGACCTGGTCAGCCGGCCGTACATCGACATGACCATCGCGCTGATGCGGCGCTTCGGCGCGCGGGTCGACGAGGACGCGCCCGGGGTCATCGCGACCGCGGGCGGCGGCTACACGGCCACCGACCTGGTGATCGAGCCGGACGCCTCCACGGCCTCGTACTTCTTCGCGGCCGCCGCCGTCACCGGACGTACCGTCACCGTGCCGGGTCTCGGCCGCGACAGCCTCCAGGGGGACCTCGGCTTCGTCGAGACCCTGCGCAGGGCGGGCGCCCGGGTGGAGATCGGCGCGGACTCGACGACGGTCACCGGGACGGGCCCCCTGCGCGGGGGCTTCGAGGTCGACATGGGCACGATCTCGGACACGTTCATGACGCTGGCCGCGATCGCCCCGCTCGCCGACGCGCCCATCACCATCCGCGGCATCGGGCACGCACGGCTGAAGGAGTCGGACCGTCTCGCCGCCGTCGCCGGGAACCTGGCCGCGTGCGGGGTGGTGACGGTGACGGGCCGGGACTGGCTGACCGTGCACCCGGGAGCGGAAACGGGAACCGGAGCGGGAGTGGTCCGCCCGGCGCGGATCGCCTGCCACCGGGACCACCGGATCGCGATGGCCTTCTCGGTGCTGGGGCTGCGCGCTCCGGGCCGCCTCACCTTCGACGATCCGGCGTGTGTGGGCAAGACGTTCCCCGGATTCCACGCCGAGCTGGCCCGGCTCTTCCCCCAGGAGGTCCTGACGTGAGCGACGCCGATCGCATACTGATCGTCGGCGCGGGCATCGGCGGCCTGGCGACGGCGCTGAGCGTTGCCGCCAGGGGGCATCGCGTGACCGTCCTGGAGCGCCGGGCCGAAATCGCCGAGCCCGGCGTGGGTACGCAGCTGTCACCGAACGGGTTCCACGCACTCGACCGGATCGGGTCGGACCGGGTGGTCCGAGCGGTGCGCCGGCAGGCCGTCTTCACCGACGAGTTGCGTCTCATGGACGCCGTGACCGGTGAACGGATCGCCGGCATGCCCCTGACCGGCCGCTACCCACAGCGTTTCGGCAACCCGTACGCGGTACTGCACCGCGGCGAGTTCCACTCGGCACTGCTGGACGCATGCCGCGCGGCCCCCGGCATCGAGCTGCTCACCGGAGAGCCGGTCGCCTGGTACGAGCAGACCCCGGACCGGGTCACCGCGGTCACCACCGCGGGCCGCCGCTTCACCGGCTCCGCACTGATCGCCGCCGACGGCATCCGGTCCGCCGTCCGCCGCCGGCTCGTCGGCGACGGTGACCCCAAGGTCTCCGGCCACACCATCCACCACTCGGTCGTCCCCCTCGCCGGCATCGCGCGGGAGCGCCTCCCGGCCGAGCTGTCACCCGACGGCGTGACGGCCTGGGCCGGCCCCGGCTGGCACGTCGTCCACTTCGTCCACCGCACGGCCGACGGCGCGGCGTATCTGAACCTGAGCGCCACCCACGACCACGGCGCGCCGGAGGCCGCCGTCGGACTGCCGCTCGAGAAGTCCCATGTGCTGGGCGAATTCCCGGAGCTGGCCGACTCGGCCCGCGAGCTGCTGGAGCTGGGCGAAGAGTGGCGCACCTGGGTGCTCTGCGACCGCGATCCCGTCGAGCGCTGGACCGACGGCCGGGTCGCGCTGCTCGGCAACGCCGCGCACCCGATGCTGCCTTACGCGATCCAAGGCGTGTCCATGACCCTGGAGGACGCCGCGGCGCTCGGTGAACTGCTCGACTGCGACGGGCGGGACGCGCCCGGGCGCCTGGCGGAGTACAACGCGGCGCGGCGGGACCGTACCGCGAGGGCCCAGCTGGTGGCACGCGAGCTGGGAGCGCGGCTCTTCCACCCGGCGGGCGAGGCGGCCGCCGCACGCGACGCGATGCTGGCGGAGCTGACGGTGGACGAGCTGCACGACAGGTGCGCCTGGCTGCACGGAACACGCGACTTCACCGCCCCCACCGATCTCACCGAGGGAGAAGGAAATTGAGCAGGCTGCGCTGGCTGACGGCGGGGGAATCGCACGGACCCGCACTGGTGGCGACGCTGGAGGGGCTGCCCGCCGGTGTGCCGATCACCACGGAGATGGTGGCGGACCAGCTGGCCCGGCGGCGGCTGGGCCATGGGCGCGGCGCGCGGATGAAGTTCGAGCGGGACGAGGTCACCTTCCTCGGCGGCGTACGGCACGGCCTCACGATGGGTTCACCGGTCGCCGTACTGGTGGGCAACACCGAGTGGCCGAAGTGGGAGCAGGTCATGGCCGCCGATCCGGTCGACCCCGCCGAACTGGCGAAACTGGCGCGCAACGCCCCGTTGACCCGTCCCCGTCCCGGCCACGCCGACCTCGCAGGCATGCAGAAGTACGCACTCGACGAGGCGCGCCCCGTCCTGGAGCGGGCGAGCGCCCGCGAGACGGCGGCCCGCGTGGCGCTGGGCGCGGTGGCGCGGTCGTACCTCAGGGAGACGACGGGCATCGAGATCGTCTCGCACGTCGTCGAGCTCGCCACCGTCAAGGCACCGTACGGCCTCCTCCCGACCCCCGCCGACGAGGCGAGGCTGGACGCGGACCCGGTGCGCTGCCTGGACGCGGACACGTCGAAGGCGATGATCGCGGAGATCGACCAGGCCCACCGGGACGGCGACACCCTGGGCGGCGTGGTGGAGGTTCTCGCCTACGGAGTGCCGGTCGGCCTCGGTTCCCACGTCCATTGGGACCGCCGTCTCGACGCCCGGCTCGCGGGAGCGCTGATGGGCATCCAGGCCATCAAGGGCGTCGAGGTCGGCGACGGCTTCGAGCTCGCCCGCACGCCCGGCTCGCAGGCGCACGACGAGATCGTGCCGACCGAGCACGGCATCCGCCGTTCGTCCGGCCGCTCCGGCGGCACCGAGGGCGGGATGACCACGGGCGAGGTGCTGCGCGTACGGGCCGCGATGAAGCCGATCGCGACCGTGCCGCACGCCCTGGCGACGGTCGACGTCACCACGGGCGAGGCGGCCCGGGCGCACCACCAGCGCTCCGACGTCTGCGCGGTCCCGGCGGCCGGCATCGTCGCCGAGACGATGGTCGCACTCGTGCTGGCGGACGCCGTGGCGGAGAAGTTCGGCGGCGACAGCGTCGCCGAGACCCGCCGCAACGCACAGTCCTACCGAGCCGGCCTCCACCCCCCGGTGCACGCGTTGCAGCGGTAGCGGCTCCGGCGCCACCTTCTCAGAGAGGCCCCCTGACCTGCGGAAACGCAGGACAGGGGGCCTTTTCGTGGGCCCGGCGCCGGCGCCGCGGACGAACCCGGCGGCGGCGGTGCACAGCGTTACGCAACTGTTCGCACGGAGACGGTGTTTCTACCGTCGGCCGCATCGTGGGTTTCCCGAGCGGGATGCGAGCGCGCTGAACGAGGTTCATGACGAACGAAGGAGTCGTGCCATGCCGACCACCAGCCCTGCCACCGGCGTCGCCACGGTGGCGTTCCATGCCACGCGCGTGGGGTCGCTCGTGCTGGCAGCGACGGACGACGCCCTCGTGCTGTGCTGCTACGGCACGGCGGAGACGGCGGCGGAGCGGCTGAGCCGGGCGGGACTGAGCCCGGTGGAGCCGGGAGAAGCGGGAGCGCCGGGGCTCAAGGTGCTGGACGAGGCCCGGGAGCAGATCGACGCCTACCTGAGCGGCGGGCGCCGCGCATTCACGGTACCGGTGGACCTGCGACTGGCCACCCCGTTCAGCCGCCGCACCAATCTGATGCTCGCCGAGTTCGTCCCGTACGGGCATACCGCGACCTACGGGCAGCTCGCCGAGGCGCTCGACCGGCCCCGTGCCGCGCGGGCCGTCGGCACGGCGCTGGGCACGAATCCGCTGTGCGTGGTGCTGCCCTGCCACCGGATCATCGGCTCCACGGGCAGTCTCAGCGGGTACGCGGGAGGGCCGGAGGCCAAGCGCGATCTGCTCGCCCTCGAAGCGGCCGGCGCACGGCCCGCGCACTGACCCTCCCCCGCCACAGAAAGCAGAGCACGTGAGCGTCTACGAGCCGCCGCAGCTGCCGGGCTTCGACCTGCCCGGTCCGGCCTCCACCACGTCCTCCATCACGTCTCCACCGGAAGGCGCGCCGGCGAAGGGCGGTGCGCCGGCCCTGGAGCACCTCGACTGGCGGGCGCTGGCCGCCGAACTGGACGCGGAGGGAGTGGCGCTGACCCCGCCGCTGCTGACGGCCGGGCAGTGCGCGAACCTGCGGGAGCTCTTCGACGATCCCACCGCCTTCCGCAGCACGGTGACGATGGCGCGGCACCGCTTCGGCGAGGGCCTCTACCGCTACTTCTCCCACCCGCTGCCCGAGCTCGTGCAGAACCTTCGGGAGCAGCTGTATCCGCCGCTCGCCCGGATCGCCAACGACTGGGCGCGGCGGCTGGGGCATCCGGCTTTCTCCCCCGAGTTCGACGGACTGATCGCGGCGTGCGCGGCGGCCGGGCAGCACCGCCCGACGCCGCTCCTGCTCCGGTACGAGCAGGGCGGCTACAACTGCCTGCACCAGGACGTCTACGGCGACCTGACCTTCCCGCTCCAGGTGGCGATCATGCTCGACCGGCCGGACGAGGACTTCACCGGCGGAGAGAGCGTCTTCGTCGAGCAGCGTCCGCGCGCCCAGTCCCGCCCGCTCGTCAAAAGGCCCGCACAGGGCCAGGGAATGATCTTCACGGTCAGCCACCGTCCGGTGCGCTCGGTGCGGGGCTGGAGCCGGGTGACCCTGAGGCACGGGGTGAGTTCCGTGACGAGCGGTCAGCGCCACGTGCTGGGCGTCATCTTCCACGACGCCCGGTAGCGGCGGAATCAACCGGCGCGGGGGCCCGGTTTCTGCCGCCTGCTTCCAGTGAACCGGCAGCATTGGCACGTTCGCAGGTCAACCCCGGCCCATCGGGAGTCAATGCCTGGCAGAACCGCCGGTACGACTGGAGGATCGCTGGAGTTTCGCACCACCCACCTTCCGTACGGTCGACTCTGCGACGGCGCGGGGATCTTGCCGGCCGCTCGTGCACCACGGTTGATCCGGCGGTTCAACGGGAGGAGCGAACATGCAGC
Source organism: Streptomyces sp. NBC_00207 (assembly GCF_045160965.1). Lineage (NCBI taxonomy): Bacteria > Bacillati > Actinomycetota > Actinomycetes > Kitasatosporales > Streptomycetaceae > Streptomyces > Streptomyces sp. NBC_00207. The sequence goes on from NZ_CP130715.1 coordinate 4,901,882, forward strand.
AGGTCCAGGCCACGGGGGGCGCGACAACGGGGCGCGATCCGGGACCAGGCGGTCCGGGTCCGTCGCCCGCGAGCTCGCAGCACCGCCTGATCACGGCCTCGCTGCAGACGCTGGCGCAGCAGATGAACGAGATCGCCGATCAGGCCTCCGCACTGCTCACGACGCCGGCCGGAGGCGCGGCCACCGACTCCGAGGTCTTCGGGCGGATCGCCCGCAGAACCGTGCCCCGCTGGCACTTCGCGATGCTGAACGACGTCGAGCGCAACGAGGCCCTCGTCGGCGCCCTGGAGCGGGGCATACCGGTCGGGTCGACCGTCCTCGACATCGGCTCGGGGAGCGGGCTGCTGGCCATGGCCGCGGCGCGGGCCGGTGCGGCCCGCGTGATCACCTGCGAGATGAACCCGATGCTCGCGGAGGTCGCCCGCCAGGTGGTCGACGCCCACGGGTTCAGCGACGTCATCACGGTGATCGGGAAGCCCTCCAACCTGCTGGAGATCGGCCGTGACCTCGACGGCCCGGTGGACGTGCTGATCTCGGAGATCGTCGACTGCGGTCTCATCGGCGAGGGCCTCCTGCCGTCGATCCGGCACGCGCGCCGACACCTGCTGAAACCCGGCGGGATCATGCTCCCCTCCGCGGGCCGGCTCTACGGCCGCCTCGTCAGCAGCGAGGACATCCTGCGGCTCAACCAGGTCACGACGGCCGAGGGTTTCGACGTCTCCCTCATGAACGTGCTGGCCACCCGCGGGCACCTGCCGGTGCGGCTCAACACCTGGCCCCACCGGTTCCTGTCCGACACCGCGGAGGTGCTGGCGTTCGACCTGGCCGAGGGCGACCTGGAGCCGGGCGAACGCCCGGTCGACCTCGTCCCTAGCGCCGACGGGGAGGCGCACGCCCTGGTCGTCTGGTTCGAACTGGACATGGGGAACGGCACCACGCTGTGCAACTCCCCGGAGAACACCCGCTCGCACTGGATGCAGGGATGGGTCCCCCTGGAGAAGCCGGTGCAGGTGAAGGCAGGCGAGACGGTCCCCCTCCGCCTCCGCTGGAGCGACTTCTCCCTCAGCGCGCACATCTGACCCACCCGGCCCGCCCACCAGGCACGCGGCCGCACGTCTTGCGATCCGGACCAAGGAGCACGCAATGAGTCACGTACCCGAGCACATCCCGTTCGAGCTCAGCGGCACCGCCCTGCGCGACGCCATCGTGCAGTACGCCACCAACCCGGTCTTCCTCGACAACACGGACTGGCAGAACCACGACAATCCGTACCGGCGCCAGCTGCGGCCGCAGGTGCTCCCGTACCTCGACTTCGACAAGGTGCCGGGCCGGGAGAACATCCTCGACTACACCAGCCTGGCCGTGCAGCGCCTGCTCACCTCCATATACGAGGCCGACCTGGTGTTCTTCCCCAAGTCCGGGCTGGGGGGCAAGGAGGAGGACTTCCGCGCCTTCTACAGCCCGGCCAACCGGGCGCTCGGCGAGCGGGTCCGCCCCGCCCTGGAGCGGTACGCCTTCGGCTTCCTCGACGACGAGGTCGAGACCTCGGGGAAGTGGACCAAAGCAAGCCTCGACAGCTACCTGGACTCCCTCGACATGGGCGGCGGCGAGGAGCTGACGCCGGTGGAGCAGGCCATCACCGGCTCCGCCGACCCCGAGCGCGCGGCGCGCATGTGGCTGGTGCAGTTCGCCGCCGACTTCCTCTCCGAGGCGTCGCCGATGATCCGCAACGTGCTCGGCTACTACGGTCCCGTCCAGTCCGAGTGGTTCAAGGTCGTCATCGACGAGTACGGCTACGGCGTGCACGACACCAAGCACAGCACCCTGTTCGAGCGGACCCTGGAGTCCGTCGGCCTCGAGGCCGACCTCCACCGGTACTGGCAGTACTACCTCAACAGCAGCCTGCTGCTGAACAATTACTTCCACTACCTCGGCAAGAACCACGAGCTGTTCTTCCGCTACGTGGGCGCGCTGTTCTACACGGAGAGCTCGCTGGTCGACTTCTGCCGGCGCGCCGACCGGCTGCTGCACGGGGTCTTCGGCGACTCCGTCGACACCACGTACTTCACCGAGCACGTCCACATCGACCAGCACCACGGCCGCATGGCGCGCGAGAAGATCATCGCGCCGCTGATCGAGGCCCACGGCGAGGGGATCATCCCCGAGATCGTCCGCGGCATCGAGGAGTACCGGGTGCTCCTGGAGGTCGCCGACCAGGACTTCTGCGCGCAGATCGGCTGGATGGACGACCAGCCGGAGCTCAAGAAGCTGCACGGTCCCGTCTACGAGGCCATCCGGGAGGGACGGGTGGAGGTGCCGGTGGCGCACCTGGTCGAGCCCTTCAACGAGCTGTCGAACACCCACTGCCACGAGGGCGACGAGCTCTGCCACATCGTCTCGGGCACCATGCGCTTCGAGAGCGGGCTGGGATCCTCGCTGACCCTGGAGGCCGGCGAGGGCGTCGTCATCCGGCGCAACCGGCTGCACGGCGCCGACATCCTGTCCGAGGAGTGCGTCTACGAGATCCACTCGGTGGGGGACTACCGCACATGCCTGTAGTGAGCTTCCCCGTCGCCGGACGGGAGAACTGCGTGGTCGTCGCGGGCACCTCGTACGTGTACGCGACGGTCGACGGCCGGGGCTTCGTGATGAAGGCCGAGTGCCCCCACCGGGGCGGCCCGCTGCACCTGGCCGGCGTGACCCCGGACGCCTCCCGGCTCGTCTGCCCCTGGCACGACCGGAAGACGTCCGCGGCGCGGCTGCGCGCCGAGATCCCGGCGGTACGGGCCGGCAGCCGCGTCACCGCGGTCTTCCCCGACGGCCGGCCGGCCGGACGGCCGGCGGTTTCCGGCCGTCCGTGCGGCGTCACGAGCCGCGAGTACCGGCCCCTGTCGCCCGGGCTCGCCCGCCCGGGCGCGGCGGTCTGACCCCTTCCGGCCAAGTCCGGGGGCGCTGCAACGCCCCGGCACCGGCCGGTGTTCTACAGGTGATGGCGGGTGCGGGACGGGACCGTGAGGGGCTCGCACCGCACCCGCCGGACGCATGACGACGAACGAGGAGAGTGGACCATGGCGTGGGACGGGGAGAAGCCCCTTCTGCTGCTGATCGGGAGCAGTGGCCGGCGCAGCAGGGAGTTCATCCTGCGGACGGTGAGCCGGCGCTACGCGTTATGGCTCCTCCAGCCCGCACCGGTGAGCTGGGAGGACCCGTACGTGGCGGGGAGCACGGTCGTCGACAACACCGACCCGCACGCCCTGGTCGAGGCCGCCCGTCAGGTGGCCGCCGCGCACGAGGTGGCCGGGGTGTTCTGCTACGACGAGGGACTGGTCACGCCCGCCGCCCACGTGGCGCAGGCGCTCGGGCTGCCGGGCAACTCCCCCGAGGCGGTCACCGCCTGCCGGGACAAGAACGCCACCCGGATCGCGCTGGACGCGGCCCGGGTCGCGCAGCCGGTCTCGATCGGCGTCCGCTCCCTGGGCGAGGCGCGGGCCGCGGCGGAGAAGATCGGCTTCCCCGTCGTGGTGAAGCCGCGCGGCCTGGCCGGCGGGATGGGCGTGCGCAGGGCCGACGGCCCCGAGGACATGGAGAACGCCTACCGGGCCGCCGCCGGCGCCTCCTACCCCGGCGTGCCCGTCTTCGACGTGTCGGTCCTGGTGGAGGAGTACGCCGACGGCCCGGAGATCAGCGTCGACGCGGTGTTCTTCGACGGCGCGTGCGTGCCGCTCGTCGTGGCCCGCAAGCAGGTCGGCCTGGCCCCCTTCTTCGAGGAGACGGGCCACGAGGTCGACGGGGCCGACCCGCTGCTGACCGACCCCGAACTGCTGGAGGCACTGCGCGCCGCGCACGCCGCGCTCGGCTTCCACACGGGAGTCAGCCACACCGAGTTCCGCATCACCGCCGGCGGTCTGCGCCTGATGGAGGTCAACGCCCGCCTCGGCGGCGACATGATCCCCTACCTCGGGCACCTGGCCACCGGTGTCGACGTCGCGATGGCGGCGGCCGACACCGCCGCGGGCCGCACGCCGGACACCACGGCGCAGCACCGCAAGGCCGCGGCGATCGCGTTCCTCTACCCCGACGAGGACGTCGAGATCGAGGCCGTGACCGTCCACGAGGACCGCTTCGGTCCCGACGTGCACAGCGCCGAGGCCATGGTCGACCCGGGTGCGGTGCTGCGGCTGCCGCCCCGCGGCTACATCTCCCGCTACGCCCGCGTGATCGCCGTGTCCGACTCCGTCGAGCAGGCGCGCGCCGCGCTGCTGCGCACCCCGGAGATCGTGGAGGTCGCCTCACGGCCGGTGGAGGTGCCGGCTCCGTGAGCGCCACCGGACAAGGCTCCCCGGAGGGACGGAAGGCCGTCCGGCCTTCGGTCACCGAGACGCTGAGGGGGATCCCCGGCCCGATCTGGCTGGTCCTGGTCGGCATGCTGATCAATCGGCTGGGCACCTTCCTCCAGATCTACCTGGTGCTCTACCTCACCGACAGGGGCTTCAGCACCTCCGCGGCCGCCTTCGCGCTCGGCGCGTACGGAGTGGGCTCGGTCGTCGGCGTCCTGGTCGGCGGTTCGGTCTCGGACCGGATCGGCTACGCGCGGACCATCGTCGGTTCCATGGCGTTCGCCAGCCTGCTGACCCTCAGCCTGGTCTACCTCGACACCCTGCCCCTGGTGATCGCGGTGGCCGCGGTGATCGGCGTGGTGGCCCAGGCCTACCGGCCCGCCTCCTCGGCGCTGCTGGTGGAGGCCACCCCGGAGGAACACCACGTGATGGTGTTCGCCGTCTACCGGATGGCGTTCAACCTCGGCACCACCGCGGGCCCGCTGATCGGCGCCCTGCTCATCACCTACTCGTACAACCTGATGTTCTACGCCGAGGCGGGCGCGCAGGCGGGCTTCGCCCTGCTCGCGCTGGTCCTCGTCCGCACCGGCACGACCGCCGGGTCCGCGGGGCCGAAGCCGGAGGAGGGCAGCCGGTCGTACCTGGCCGTGCTGCAGGACAAGCGCTACCTGCTGTTCCTGCTGGCGCTGTTCCTCAACGCCGTCGTCTACATCCAGCACACCTCCGCCCTGCCGCTCCAGCTCAAGGCCGACGGCCACGGCCCGACCTTCTACTCGGTCCTGCTGTCCCTGAACGCGGCCATGGTCATCTGCCTGGAGCTGCTGTTCACCAAGTACGTGCAGCACCTCCCGGCCCGGTTCGCGGTCGCCCTGGGCATCGGCCTGGTGGGTGTCGGCATGAACCTGTACGTGGCCGGCCCCGGCATGGCCATGTTCGTCGTGGCGACGGTGGTGTGGACGATCGGCGAGATCGTCGGCACCCCGACCGCCTCCGCCTGGCCCGGCCGGGTCGCCCCCGCACACCTGCGGGGCCGGTACATCGCCGCCTGCGCGTTCCCCATGCAGATCGGCTACGCGGTCGGCCCGGTGATCGGCATCGCCGCCTGGCAGGCGTCGGCGGCCTCCGTGTGGTGGCTGTGCGGCGGCCTGACGGTGGTGGCGGTCGTCGCCATCCTCTTCGGCATGGCCGAACCGGCCGCCGCCGGGAAGGAGCGGGCCGCCGAGTCCGATCCGGCCGACGCCCGTCCCGCCGAGCCGACCGGGGCGGCCTCCGGCCCGGCCGCACCGGCCACCGCAGAAACCCCCTGAGCCCCTCCCCGCCCCGTATCCGGAAGTGAGCGAAGCTGCCCATGGCCTACGCAGACGGCATCGAGAAGTTCGTGGAGACCGTCGACGGCGCCCTGCCACCCGACTTCTACACCTACCCCGTCGAACGACAGCGCGCCCTCTACGACGCGCTGACCGAGGTGCTGCCGATCCCGGTGCCCGAGGGGGTCGGCCACCGGGACGCAACCGTCACCCACGGGGGCCGCACCGCCCGGATCCGCATCTACGAACCGGCCCGGCGCGCGGGCGACGCCGTGCTGTTCTACATACGCGGCGGCGGCTTCGTCATCGGCTCGCTCCACAGCCACCACAGCCTGGTCGCCGAACTCGCCGACCGTACCGGGCTGGTGGCGATCGCCCTGGACTTCGGCATGGCCCCGGAGAACCCGTACCCCGGGCCGCTGGAGGACTGCTACGCCGGACTCTGCGGAACCCTGGCCGACCTGCCCGCGCTCGGGCTCGACGGCATAGACCCCGAGGCCGCGGTGCTCTGCGGGGAGAGCTCGGGGGCCAACATGGCCGTGGTCCTCTCGATGATGGCGCGCGACCGGGGCGGCCCCCGGCTGCGCGGCCAGGCGGTCATCAGCCCCGTGCTGGACTTCACCCGCTGGCGGCACGGCGGCGAGGACGCCCCCCTGCTGTCGGGCGGCGAGATGGAGTTCTACACCGCCTGCTACTGCCCCGAGCCGGAACAGGCGGAGAACCCGTACGTCTCGCCGCTGCTGACCGGCGAGTTCCACGACCTGCCGCCCGCCTACGTGGTGGGCTGCGAGATGGACTCGCTGCGCGTCGACGCCGAGAAGTACACCGCCCGGCTGGAGCAGAACGGGACGCCGGTGACGTACGTGATGGAGGAGGGCATGGTGCACGCTCCGGTGCGCGCCCGCCGCATCAGCGAACCCGCCGGGGAGTTCTTCGCGCGCTACTGCGACGCCGTGGCGGCCCTCGCCGGAAAGGCGGCCGGCCGTGGCGGACGCTGAACGGGCGGCGGGCGCACCACAGGGCGGCGGGCCCTGCGTGATCGTCGACCCCTACTCCTCGGGAGCCCTCTTCGCCGAGCCGCTGACCGGGCACGGCGTGCCGGTGGTGGCGGTGGTGACGGGCTCCCGCCCGCCGGAGGCCTACGCCTCCTCCTACCGGCCCCAGGACTTCGCCGAGATCATCGTGTACGAGGGGGACCTGGAGCCGGTCGTGGAGCGGCTGCGGGAGCTGGACCCGCGGGCCGTCCTGGCCGGCTGCGAGTCCGGGGTGGAACTGGCCGAGCGCCTCGCCCCCCTGGTGGTGCCCCACCGCAGCAACGTGCCCGAACTCGCCGCGGCCCGGCGGGACAAGAGCAGCATGGCGGCCGCCGTCGCGGCGGCCGGCCTGCCGGTCATCCCGCAGATCTGCACCGACGACGCCGAGGAGGTCGCGGCCTGGCTGGAGCGCGAGGGCCTGGCCGGGGCGGACCTGGTGGTCAAGCCGCCCAAGAGCGCCAGTACCGACGGCGTGATCAAACTGGCGGGCGGGAAGGACTGGCGGGCGGTCTTCGGCCGCCAGCTCGGCCGGACCAACCAGTTCGGCGAGACCGACGACCGGCTCATCGTGCAGAAGTTCGTCACCGGCACCGAGTACGTGATCGACACCTTCAGCCACGACGGGAAGCACGCCGTCGTCGACGTGTGCGCCTACCGCAAGGTCGACAACGGCCCGCACATGGCCGTCTACGACACCATGCGGTGGCTCCCCCCGGACGACCCGGCCATCCCGGGCCTCACGGAGTACGTCCTCGGCGTCCTGGACGCGGTGGGGCTGCGCTTCGGCTCGGCCCACGTCGAGGTGATGGGCACTGCGGACGGGCCGCTGCTGATCGAGCTCGGTGCCCGCCCCCACGGCGGCGGCCAGCCGCGCTTCAACCGCAACGCCACCGCCGACAGCCAGATCGACCGGACGGTGCGCTGGCTGACCGGGGGCGAACTTCCCCAGGGCTACGAGCTGCTGCTGCACCAGATGTGCGTCTTCCACATCGCGCCCCGCACCGGCACCGTCTCCGGCACGGCGGCCCTGGAGGCCCTCCGCGACCTCCCGAGCCACCACTTCTCGGTCCAGAGCCTGAAGGACGGCGACCACGTCCGCGCCACCCGGGACCTGGTCGACAGCCTCAACTTCGGGTTCGTGATCCTCGCCCACCCCGACGAGGAGCAGATCCGGCGCGACTACGAGGCGGTCCGCGCCGCGGAACGCCTCCTGTCCATCGAGGAGTAGAGATCAACACCGCCGCGTTCCTGGTGAGTTCCCTGATCGTGATCATGGTGCCCGGCCCCGACCTGGTGCTGATCACCGGTCTGGTGCTGAACGGGTCCCTGAGGGTGGCCACCGCCGCCGCCCTCGGCATGATCACGGCCGGGGCCGCCCAGGCCGGGCTCGGTGCGGCCGGGCTGGCCGCGTTGCTCGCCGCCAGCCCGGAGCTGTTCGCGGCCTTCCGGTGGGCCGGCGCGCTCGTCCTGCTCGGATGGGCCGCGCTCGCCCTGCGGCGGTTCTCCCGGCCGGCCGGCGCCGAGGCCCCGGGCGTGCAGATCCCGGCCGCGCAGGTCCCGGCGGCCGGGGCCGCCGCGGTCCGGGCCGCCGGCGCGGCCGGACCCTCCGACCGGCAGGCCTTCGTCCAGGGGCTGCTGTGCACCGGGTCCAACCCCAAGGTGGGCATCTTCCTGATGGCCTTCCTGCCCCAGTTCGTGCCCGCGGGCATGGCCCCCGAGGCGGGCGTCCCGCTGCTGGCCGCCTGCTACCTGGCCCTGGGGCTGATCTGGCTCCTCACCTGGATGAGACTGGTCCACCGGCTCGCCCGCCACCTGCGGTCCCCGCGGACGCTGCGGATCGCCGACGGGCTCACCGCCGTCGTGTTCGGCGTGTTCGCCGTCCGGCTGGCGCTCGGCGGCTGACGTGGCCGCCCCCCGTGTCACACGGCGTGCAGCCGCTCCGTGTCGCCCTGCAGCGCCAGCCTGCGCGCGTAGCGCAGGAGCGGAGCGGGCAGCGAGAACCGGCCGGGCACGCATTCGCGGAGCAGGCTCGCACCGACCAGGCGCCGCAGCAGGTGCGTCGCCTCCATCGGGGTCGTGCCCGCCAGGTCCGCCATGGTGTACGCGTTGACGAGGCGCCCCTCGGTCTGCGCGAGCAGCCTGAAGCAGCGCCGCACGGGTTCCAGCAGGGACACGTAGGAGAGTTCGAACGCCGCGTGGGCCGCGGCGAACAGGTCGTCGCTCGCGACCGGCAGGTCCGAGAACGCCCCGGCCTCCTGCAGCTCGACGCAGAGCTGGGCGATGCCGCTCCCGGGATACTCCGCGAGCCGGGCCGCGAGGAGCCGGATCGCCAGCGGCAGACCGCCGCAGTGCCGGACCAGTGCCATCGCGGCCAGCGGCTCGGCCTCCACGCGGCCGCTGCGCAACAGCCGGCCCAGCAGCGCCAGCGCCTCGTCCCGGTCGAGCACGTTGAGGTCGAGCCGGGGCACGCCGTCCCGGGCCACCAGCCCCGGCAGGGTGTTGCGGCTCGTGACCAGGACCGCGCACCTGGCCGTTCCCGGGACGAGCGGCCGGATCTGGCTCTCCTCGCGCGCGTTGTCCAGGACGATCAGCATCCTCCGGTCGGACAGCAGGGTCCGGTACAGGTTCGCGGCTTCGTCGAGGGTGTCGGGGATCTCCCCGTCCGGCACGCCCAACGCCCGCAGGAAGGAGGCGAGTACCTCCTCGGGGCGCAGCGGACGCCGGTCGCCGTATCCGTGCAGGTCGCCGTACAACTGCCCGTCCGGAAAGCGCTCTCTGACCAGGTGCGCCCAGCGCACGGCGAGCGCCGTCTTGCCCACCCCGGGGAAGCCGGTGATCAGCGCCGCCGGCACCTGGCCGCCGCGCTCGCAGGTGGGCAGGAGCAGCCGGTCCAGCTGGTCCAGCTCGGTGCCGCGCCCGACGAAGCCCGTGCTCCCGGCCGGCATCTGGGACGGCCGGGGCCTCGGCGGCGGCGCGGTGGCCGGCCGCCGTACGGGGGGTGCTCCCGCGCCGGACGCCGCCCGTTCGGCCACCGGTCCCGTCCTCGGCCACGGAAGCTCCTGGTGCAGGATCCGCAGATGGGCGCGCCGCAGTTCGTCGCCCGGCTGGACGCCCAGCTCCTGGTCGAGTCGGCGCGTCACCCCGGAGAAGACCCGCAGCGCCTCCTGCTGCTCCCCGCAGCTCGCCAGCGCCAGCATGAGCGAAGCCTGGAGGCCCTCGTGCAGCGGCTCCTCCTCGCTGGCGGTGCGCAGCGCCTGCACCACCTGCCCGGGCCGGTGCAGCTGCAGGGCGAGGTCCGCGTACAGCAGCAGGCTCTCGACCCGCTGCCGGGCGGCCGCCGTGGCGGCGGGATGGTGCGGCAGCAGCGGTTCGCCCGCCAGGAGAGGTCCGCGCCAGCACTTGTAGGCGCGTCCGGCCAGCTCGTGGGCGGCGGCCGCGTCGCCGGCCCCGTGCGCCTGCCGCGCCCGCAGCGACAGGTCCTGGAAGCGGGTCAGGTCGACCTGATCGCGGTCCAGGGCCAGGGCGTAGCCCGTGTGCGTACGCGTCAGGAACGAGTCGGCCGGCACCCCGGTGGCGGAGTCGGAGGGGAGCAGCAGCCGGCGTGCCTGGCTGATGTACGTGTGGACCAGGCTCTGGTACGAGCGCGGGGGGTCGTTCGGCCACAGGGCGTGGGTGATCTCGCCCAGGCTGGCCGGCTCCGGGTGCTGGAGTGCCAGCAGGGCGAGTAATCGCCGCACCTTGGTCGCCTGCACGGGCGTCTCGACGCCCCGGTACCGGACGGACAGCGGCCCGAGGATGCCGATCTGCAGGCGCCCGTCGGCGGGGCGCCCGTCATCACAGGGGCGCGCGGCATCGCGCGCGGGCGGTGCAAGCCGGCGCGCCGCGTCCGCGTCGAGGCCGAGCGCGTCGGCCAGCAGCTGCAGCGTCCGTGTCTGGGGCCGGCGCACCCGGCCCTGCTCGATGTCGCGCAGCGTCCGCACGCTCACTCCCGCGCGTTCCGCGAGCTCGTGCTGGGGCAGGCCGGCCCGCCCCCGGAACGACCGGATCCGCTCACCGAACGACCAGCTGCAGTCCTCTGCGGATCTCGTCCCGAATACGCGGTTCTCCAACGTTCCCCCTGGTGGCTGAGGTGCAGCTCGGTGGCGCCTTTCCAGCGGCTGCGAGCGGAAGGTGCGCGGCGACGGAACGCGCGAGGCGCCGTCCGTTGGGATCTTCGGATATCGGGTCACCGTGCGGTGCCGGACGGTGCGGCACGACAGGAAAGAGGGCGAGAGGACAACGCCTGAAAAAAGGTTTCCCCAATTCTCCCTGCACAAGGGTCGACATCGTGCCCCCCGAAATCCCGCAGGACCATGAACAATTCGAATCGTGGGGGCGGATCGGCGCCCACGATCCGACCGTAACTCCAAAACCTTGATCATCAGGTGTCGCTTCTGGCCAAGAACACCGTGGTTTTGGCCAGAAGCGAAAAAATCGAGTGTGTGTGCCCGCGTCCGGTGCAACGGTCTCGCCCGGTCCGGTGTTTACCAGGACGATGGACGAGATGGCTCTGCCGCTGACGGAACTGCTCGCGACCGACCTGGACGACGGGTTCACCGAACTCGTACGCACCCAGGCCGGTGCCGTGCGGTCCGTTCTGCTGCGCCTCTCGGGCTCCGCGCGAGAGGCCGACGATCTGGGCCAGGAAACCTTCCTGCGCGCCTATTCCGCCCTGCGCGAGTACTCCGCCGAGCGCCGCAGGCAGCTCCAGCCGCGCGCCTGGCTGCTGACCATCGCGGCGAACGTGTGGCGCAACCACCTCCGTACCCTGAGCCGCCGGCCCGGTGTTGCCGACGGCGTCGAAGTCACGTGTGCCGAGACCCTGGACGACGCTCCGGGGCCGGAACAGCGCGCGCTCGACGGGGCGCGGCGGGCCCGGCTGGTCGCCGCGCTGTCGGGTCTGCCGGACCACCACCGGCTGCCCGTGGTCCTCAGGTACATCGGCGAGCTGACCTACCAGGAAATGGCCGCGGTCCTGGACTGCCCGGTCGGAACGGTGAAGGCGCAGGTGTCGCGGGGTCTGGCCACTCTGCGCGCCGAGCCCGTCTTAGCCGCCGACCGCACGCGGCACGGGCCGGCCCGAGAGGAACGGAAGGAGGCGGCGGGATGAGACTGCCGGACGAGTTGAGCACCCTGCGCCAGGTGGCACCCGCAGGGTTCGCGGTACGTGTGCTGGAGCGCGCCGGTGTTCCGGCGCACCGCTACGACTGCTACGTACACACCGGCTCACCGGTCGGCCCCCTCTACGTGGCTCACGGGCGGGGAGCGGTGACCGGTGCCGCCGCCACGGACTGGTACGCCGACGACACGGCGTTCGAGGAGGCCTACCGGGCCCGGACCGGGCGATCGGTGCTCTCCGGGACCAAGCCCCCGCCGGGTCTGGCGCGGGCCCTGCGGGGCCGGGACCGGACCCTTCGCTACGACTTCGGGCCGCTGCCCGAGGAGCAGAGTGCGGTCCTGCAGGCCACCCGGCTCATCCCGTTCGGGCAGCTGCGTCCGACGGGCTGGCTGGCCCGCGAGGCCGGACTGCCCGCTCTCGCCCCCGCGCAGGTGATGGCGGCGGTCCGGGCCAATCCCGTGCCCGTACTCGTGCCGGCGCACCGGGTGTGCCGGGACGACGGGCTGCCGGCGGACTGCGGGCTGCCGGCAGCCTTCGAAGGGAGACTGCGGGAATGGGAGGGCGTGGACGCCGAGCGGGTGGAGCGGTTCGTACGCCTGGGGGCCCGCTTCCTGGGCAGCGGGACCACGCGGATCTTCTGCTACCCGACGTGCGCGCACGCGCGCCGCATCACCGCCCGGCACGAGGTGCCGTTCACCTCGGCCGACGAGGCCGCCGCAGCCGGGTTCCGGGGCTGCCGCAGCTGCCGGCCGGCCACCGTGTGACGGGAGCGGCCGGGCCCCCTTCCGTGCTGCCGCGTCAGCACGGAAGGTGCGGGGCGTCCGCAGGCCGCGCCCCGTCCGGCACCGCTCAGCGGTCGCGGAGTTCGAGCGTGCAGCACTTGACGCTGCCGCCGGCCTTGAGCAGCTCGGAGAGCTCGACCCCGATCGGCTCGAAGCCCCGCGCGCGCAGCTTGGCGTGCAGGCCGGTGGCCGCGGCGGGCAGCAGCACGTGGCGGCCGTCGGAGAAGGCGTTGAGCCCGAACACGGCGGCGTCCTCGGCGTCGGCCAGGATCGCGCTCGGGAACATGGCGCGCAGCACCGCCTGGCTGCCCTGGGAGAAGGCGGCCGGGTAGTACATGACCTCGTCGTCCGACAGGACGGAGAGCGCCGTGTCCAGGTGGTAGAACTCCGGGTTCACCAGCGTCAGCGAGGTGACCGGGAGACCGAAGAACTCCTGCGCCTCCGCGTGGGAGCGCGGGTCGGTGCGGAAGCCGGTGCCGGCCAGCAGGCGCCGCCCCACGGTGAGGATGTCGCCCTCGCCCTCGTTGACGAACTCGGGCCACAGCGTGTCCGTGTAACCGCGGCCTTCCAGCCATCTCAGGTACGCGGGCCCCTCCGCGGTGCGCTCCGCGTGCCGGAAGCGGGCCCCGTAGACCTTGCCGTCGACCACGGTGGCGCCGTTGGCCGCGAACACCATGTCGGGCAGGCCCTCGATGGGGTCTATCTCCTCGACCACGTGGCCGAGTTCGAGGTACAGCTCGCGCAGCCCCTCCCACTGCTTGACCGCGAGCGCATTGTCCGTGGCGTGCTGCGGGTTCATCCACGGGTTGATCGAATACGTGACGTCGTAGTGCCGGGGCCGGCACATCAGCAGACGGCGGCGGGTGGCGACGCGGGTGGGGCTTTCCGAACGGTAGAGAGCGCCGGCGGGGGTGATGGGCTCGGTGAGCGGCACGAGGGCTCCTTCATGGGGTGCGGATGGAAGCCCGGCCGCCCGAGGGATGTTTCGGGCCGGCCGGAAGCGCGAACGCGACTGATCACTGGGGCCAATGGAAAAGGCGCTCCGCATTGACCGGAAGCAGTTCGGAACACCGGCCAATCAACCCTCTGACCAGGCCCTCGGCCGAGTTGATTGTCCGTGTCCGGCTTCGCTTCCGGGCAATCGGCGGCTCCCGTGGAATGTGGACATCACCCGGTTTCGGGAGGCGACGCAAGGACGGGAAAGAGACCCCGAACCGTCCTGCCCGACCGTACGAACCTGTCCACCTGTTCCATCTGGAGGTACTTCCATGGCGCATCGCAACGTCGAACTGCTCGCAGTCGGTGCAGGACCGGCGAACCTCGCGCTGGCGGTCGCCGTCGAGGAGCTCGCTCCCGAGCTGGCCGGCGACACCCTGCTCATCGAACGCGAGCAGGACATCGTGTGGCAGCGCGGCATGCTGCTGCCCGACGCGCTCAGCCAGGTCTCCTTCCTCAAGGACCTGGTCACCATGCGCAATCCGTGCAGCCGCTTTTCCTTTGTCAACTTCCTTCACTCGCAGGAGCGGCTCGACGCTTTCGTCAACCTGGCCAGCTTCGTTCCGTACCGCAGCGAGATATCCGAGTACCTGCAGTGGGTGGCCGACGAACTCGCCGCGGTAAAGGTCGAATACGGCCGCGAGTGCACTTCCGTCGAAGCGGTGAACGGCGAGGACGGCGAACTCTCCGGCTGGCTGGTCACCCTCGCCAACGGCGACACCATCGGCTGCCGTTACCTGGTGATCGGCGCCGGCCGTGACGCCCACGTCCCCGCGGTGTTCGACGGCCTGCCGGCCGAGCGCGTCATCCACAGCACGCAGTACACGCAGCGCATCGCCGGGGTGCGCGCGGACCTGCCGCACCGGGTCGCGGTCATCGGCGGTGCGCAGAGCGCGGCCGAGCTGTTCGGCGCGGCCCTGCGGGACCTGCCCGAGTGCAAGCCGACCATGATCATGCGGTCCATCGGCCTGAACGGCTACGAGAGCAGCAAGTTCACCAACGAGCTGTACTACACGTCCTTCATCGACGAGTTCTACGAGTCCTCGCCCGAGGCCCGCCAGCAGCTGCTCGCCGAGATGTACCGCTCCAACTACGGCGGTCTGTCCCCGGCCACCCTCGACGGCCTGTACCGGCAGTTCTACCAGGACCGCCGCAGCGGCCAGGAGCGCCTGGCGCTCCACCCCATGACCGACGTGACCGCCGCACGCATGGACGGCGAGGAGATCGTCCTGACCCTCGTCGACCGCAAATCGGGTGCCGAGCGGGAGATGCGCACGGACCTCGTGCTCCTGGGCACCGGTTTCGTCCGCGAGATGCCGTGGGCGGTCAAGGCCCTCGCGCAGTCGATCGGACTCGACGAGATCAACGTGAGCCGGAACTACCGGCTCGACCTGGGCCGCCCGGCGACCGCCGCCTGCTACCTGCAGGGCGTCAACGAGGCCACCCACGGCATCGCCGACTCGCTGCTCAGCGTGCTCGCCGGCCGCTCCGCCGAGATCACCCAGGACATCGTGGCGCACCGCCGGTCGAGAGCGGTGGAGATCCCGGTCCAGGAGCGCGAGCTCGCGCTCGCCGGCGCGGTCTGAGCCCCGCGCGCCCCTCACGAGCCGTACCCGCCTGACGAGGAGAGAACGACCCACATGCTCACCCAGCCACTCGACCGCGAAGGACTGACGCACGAGAACGGCCTCGACGCGCAGCGGCTGCTGCCCTGGCCCGAGCTCAACGCCCCGTTCGAGGGGTCCTGGTGCGTGATCCGCCCCGGCACCGCGTCGACCGCCCACGCCCACCACGAGTACGAGATCTTCATCGCCGTCGCCGGCACCGCCGTCCTGGAGTCGCAGGGCGTCCGCAAGCCCTTCACGACCGGGGACATCGTGCACTTCACCCCGGGCTCCGACCACCGGGTGATCAACGAGTCCGACGAGGACTTCGAGATGTACAGCGTCTGGTGGGACCTCGACATGACGCAGCGGTTCGCAGCACGCCACGAAGGAGCCCAGGCATGACACGCCGTACGGTCATCATCGCGCCGCCGCCGACCCCCAACGGGGACCTGCACACCGGGCACCTGGCGGGCCCCTACCTGGCCGGTGACGTGCACGCACGCTACCTGCGGGCCTCCGGCCGTCCGGTGATCTTCACCAGCGGCACCGACGACAGCCAGACCTACGTGGTGTCCAGCGCGGCGAAGGCGGGCCTGACGCCGGAGGAGCTGGCCCTGCGCTCCGCGACGCAGATCCGCGCCACCCTGGAGGCGGCCGGCATCTCCGTGGACGGCTTCGCCCCCTTCGACAAGGGGTACCGGCAGACCGTCATCGACTTCGTCACCGACCTCCACAACGACGGCGCGTTCCGGCTGAAGACCGTGCGCCTGCCGTACGTCGAGGCCACCGGCGAGTACCTCATGGAAGGCCTGGTCGCCGGCGACTGCCCGGTGTGCCTGGTGGAGAGCCGCGGCGGACTCTGCGAGTCCTGCGGACACCCCAACAACTTCGACGAGCTGCTGCGTCCGCGCTCCACCGTCGACCCGGACGCCGTGGTCACGCACCGCGAGGCGCAGATCCTCGTGCTGCCGATGGAGGAGTACCGCGACCGCCTCGCCGACTACTACGTCCGGCACCGGGACGTGCTGCGGCCGCACACCGCGCAGCTGGTCCGCGAGGCGCTGGAGCGTCCGCTGCCGGACTTCCCGATCACCTACCCCACCGGCTGGGGCATCCCGGCGCCGTTCACCGAGACGCCGGGCCAGGTCCTCAACGCATGGGCCGAGGGCATGGCCGCCTCGATGTACTGCACCTGGTACGCGGCGGAGCAGCTCGGTGAGCACACCGACCGCTACGACGAGCACTGGCTGTCCGAGCACGGCATCGACCTCGTGTACTTCCTCGGATTCGACAACGTCTACTTCTGGGGAATGACGCACCTGGCCCTGCTGATGGCGCACGGCGACCGGTACGTCGAGCCGCACGCCATCGTGTCGAACGAGTTCTACGAACTGGAGAACCAGAAGTTCTCAACGAGTAAAGGCCACGTGGTCTGGGCCGCCGATCTGGTCGCCGAGGTACCGCGCGACCTGGTGCGCTTCTACCTGGCCCTCACCGCGCCGGAGCACTCCCGGACCAACTTCAGCCGCGAGGCGCTCGACACCCTGGCGAGCTCCCGGCTCGTCGAGCCGTGGAACCGGCTCGCGGGCCGCCTGGAGGAGCTGCTCGCCGGCGTCCCGGCGGACGCGCCGCTCCCGGTGTCGCAGACCGGCGCCGAGCACGCGGGCATCGTCGTCGGGCGGTTCCGCTCCCACTACGAGCTGGAGAGCTTCAGCCTCCACCGCGCCGCCGACCTGGTCGTCGTCCACCTCGACCGGCTGCTGAAGCAGGCGGACCGGGTGGCGGCCGACGTGCCGACCGACCTCGGGGACCTGGTCCTCGCCGTCCGGACGCTGACGGCCTGCGCTGCTCCGCTGCTCGTCGACGTCGCGGCCCGTGCCGAGCGGGCCGGGGCCGACCTGACCCTTCCGGCCGGCGCCTTCGCCGCCGACCCCGTCGCTCCGCTGCGACTCCCCCTCCTGTCCACCGCGGTCGGGGCGTTCGAGCCCGTGGCCGAGCCGGTCGACATCCGAGCCTGACCTCCGAGGAGCACTGTGTCCACGATCGCCCCGCCCCGACCCAATCGGGCAGAACGACTGCTCATCCCCGCGACCTTCATCACCAACCTGGGCAACGGCATCCAGCTCACCGCCGCCTCGTACCTGGTCTTCACCGAGGCCAACACCATGCTCGCGGTGAGCTGGCTGATGATCGCCGTCACCATCCCGCAGGTGGCGCTCTCCCTGTTCTTCGGCAAGCTCGCCGACCGCTTCGACCGCCGGACCCTGGCGATGGTCTCCGACCTGGCCAGCGCGGCCGCCGCGATCGGCCTGCCGGTCTGGCTGGCCCTCGGCGGCAACCCCTCGACCGTCAGCTACGTCGCCAGCTTCGTCCTGTCGATCTCCGCGGCGCTGTTCTTCCCGGCCAGCAACGCCCTGATCAAGGAGCGCATCCCGGAGTCGCGGCTGGCCCAGTTCAACGGCAACGCCGAAATCGCCATCCAGGGCGGCACGCTCGCCTCGGCGGCCCTCGGCGGCTGGGTGATCGTCTGGGTCGGCACCACGTCGCTCTTCTACTTCAACGCGATCACGTTCCTGGTCTCCGCCGCCCTGCTGTTCTTCATCGGCCGCCGTCCGGCCGGCGAGGGCGCCGGCACCCCGGAGACCGTGGCCAAGGCCGCTGCCGCTGCCGCCGCCCGCCTGACCGGTTCCCGCCCGCCGCTGGCCCGTCTCGCGGTGCTCTACATCATCGGCAACATCGTCATCATCGTCGGCAACAGCATCATGCTGGTCCTGGTCATCGAGGGCTTCAAGTCCAACGCCGGCTACCTCGGCATCGTCGACGCCCTGTTCGGCATCGGTGCGCTCTTCGCGGCCTGGGCCTTCAAGAAGATCAGCTCCAAGGCCACCGTGCTGAAGACGGCCCTGATCGGCTACCTCGCCTTCGCGGTGCTCCTGTCCCTGGAGTCCGTCCACCTCTACGCGATGATGGCCGTCATCCCCTTCGCCGCCATCGCCTTCTGCGTGGCCCGCATCTCGGCCCGCACCGCCCTGATGAGCGCGGCGCCCGAGGAGAAGACGGGCTTCGTCTTCGGTGCCACCAACGCCTTCGGCCTCGCCGCCGGCACCACCGCCGTCGTCCTGATCTCGCTCCTGGTCGACTCCACCAACGTGAAGAACGGCTTCTACGCCCTCTCCGCCCTGGTCGTGGTCATCGCCACCATCACCGTCATCTCGCTCAGCAAGCACGACCGTGAGGTCGCCGCCGCCGCTGCCGCCGAGGAGTCCGAGGCCGTCGCCGGGGCCGCCGAGGTCGCCGAGCCCGCCGCCGAGGTCACCGAGCGCGCCGCCGAGGCCCGCGAGTCCGTACCGGCCAAGGTCTGAGGGGGGAAGCAGAGATGAAGCTGCTCGCCATCGAGGCCAGCCAGAACGCCACCTACTACATCTCCCGCTACCAGCAGGTCCAGGACCTCGGAGCAGAGGTCTACGTCCTCAACGGACTGGGCACCGAGGACTTCTGGGACGCGGAGCGCTACCGGATCGCCGGATCCAAGCACATCGAGGACATCGTCACGGCCGCCAAGGTGTGGCACGCGGAGGAGGAGTTCGAGGGGGTCCTGACCTTCTCGGAGTCCGGGGTCGTCACGGTGGCGGTCGTCGCCGAGGCGCTCGGACTGCCGAGCATCGGCTTCGAAGCGGCCCGGACCAGCCGCAACAAGCTGCTCATGCGCCAGGCGCACGAGCGCGGCAGCGCGGCGCATCCCGGCTTCCGGTACGCCCCCGACGCCGAGGCCGCCCTGACGGCCGGTGAGGAGCTCGGCTACCCGCTGATCCTCAAGCCCACCCTGGGCGCCGCCAGCAACTTCGTCTTCAAGGTCGACGACCCCGAGGAGATGAGGGCCCGCTTCGCGGACGCCACCCTGGGCATCGAGACCATGACCTGGGCGCTGATGGAGGCGGACGGCCTCGACCTCGGCCCGAACGGGATCATCGTCGAGGGCTACCTTGACGGCCACGAGCACCTCATCGAGGCGCTGGCCTGGGACGACGAGGTGTACCTCGGCTCCATCGTGGACCGGATCACCGTCGAGAGCGGGACCTTCGACGACGACGTCCACCACGCGCCGAGCTCCCTGACCCCCGAGCAGGTGGCCGCGGTCCACGAGGTGGTCCGGGACGCGGCCCACGCCCAGGGACTGCGCCGCTCCGTGCTGCACGCGGAGGTGAGGTTCCACCAGGGCAAGCCCTTCATCCTGGAGATCGCCATCCGTCCCGGCGGCGGCGGGCTCGACCACATGGCGCGGATCAGCGCGGGCCACGACCCCATCCGGTGTGTGGTGGACGTGGCCCGGGGCACCCGGCCCGACGTCTCGCACTACTCGCCGACCTCGGTGCACACCGCCGCGATGTGCCTGATCAGCGGGGCCGGCACGGTCGAGTCGATCGAGGTGCCGCAGGACGTCCCGTCCTCCGTGTTCTTCCTCAAGATCACGGCCACTCCGGGGACCGTCATCAAGCGTCCGCCGGCGGGCAACAACATCCTCGGCTTCCTCGGGGCCACCGGCGAATCGCTGGAGGAGGCGCTGAGTACCGCCCACATCGTGGCCAGCCGCATCCGTACGGAGATGAGGCCCGAGCATGGCTGAGTCCCCGCGGCGCACGGCCACGAAGCGCCACTACCTGATGTGCCGGCCCACCCACTTCGAGGTGAGCTACGCGATCAACCCGTGGATGAACCCCGAGAAGCCCATGGACGCCGACCTGGCCCTGGCCCAGTGGGAGCGGGTCCGGGACCTCTACCTCGGCCTCGGCCACGAGGTCTCCGCCATCGACCCAATCCCGGGCCTGCCGGACATGGTGTTCTCCGCGAACGGGGCCACCGTGGTCGACGGCAAGGTGCTGATCGCGAAGTTCCGCCACCGGGAGCGGGCGGCCGAGGCCGACGCCTACCGGGCCTGGTTCGAGGGGCACGGCTACACCGACGTCAGGGTCCCGGAGTACATCAACGAGGGCGAGGGGGACTTCGCCCCGGCCGGCCGGCGGATCCTGGCCGGCGCGGGATTCCGCAGCGACCCGGGTGCGCACGAGGAGCTCCGTGAGTTCTTCGGCCTGCCGGTGGTCGGCCTGGACCTGACCGACCCCCGCTTCTACCACCTGGACACCGCGCTGTGCGTCCTCGACGACGACCTGGTGGCGTACTACCCCGCCGCCTTCTCCGAAGAGAGCCGGGACGCGCTGCGGGAGCTGTACCCGGACGCGGTCATCGCCACCCGGGAGGATGCCGATGCCTTCGGCCTGAACGCGGTGAGCGACGGACTGAACGTGGTCCTGACGGAGACCGCCACCCACCTGATCGGTGAGCTGCGCGAGCGCGGGTTCGAGGTGCACGGCGTGGACATGTCCGAACTGCTGAAGGCCGGTGGCGCGGTCAAGTGCATCACTCAGGAGATACGACGCCCGTGATCGATTACGACGGCAGAAGTTTCCGCAACACCGGTTACCCGGCGGGCGAGGACGCCCCCGTCGGCCACTACCACCAGGAAGGCGACCTGCTCTGGGCCGACTTCGACGGAGGGCCCGTCCGCAGGGGCTCGCTGAACGGGCGGGTGGAGTCCGACGGGAACCTCGAATTCGCCTACACGATGGTCCTCGCGGACGGCGAGGTGGTCGCCGGCAGGTGCTGGAGCACCCCGGAATTCCTGGACGACGGACGGATCCGGCTCAACGAGCGCTGGGAGCGCTACGGAGCCCACTCGGACAGCGGCGAATCCGCACTGGAGGAGGTAAGGACATGACCAAGCCCACCACCCCGCTCCGCGGGGGCAGCGTGACCTGGGCCTGCACCAGCGGCTTCAGCCCGGTCTTCATCTTCCCGTTCACCCCCGGCGAGTACTACGGGGTGGCCAACCTGCACGAGTTCCAGACGCTCATGTACCGCCCGCTGTACTGGTACGGCACCGGCGGGCAGCCGACGGTGGACTACGAGCGCAGCCTCGCCGAGCCCCCCGAGTGGAGCGAGGACGGCCGCACGGCGACGATCACCGTCAAGCCGTACAAGTGGTCGAACGGCGAGACGGTCGACGCCGACAACGTGATGCTGTGGATGCACCTCCTGGAGGCCGAGAAGGACAGCTTCGGCGGCTACACGCCGGGCTTCTTCCCGGACAACCTGACGGGCTACGAGAAGGTCGCCGAGGACAAGGTCAGCTTCACCTTCGACCGCGCCTACTCGCACAACTGGGTGCTGATGAACCAGTTCAGCACCATCACCCCGCTGCCGAAGGCCTGGGACCGCACCGCCGACGACCGGCCGGCCGACGCCACGCACGACCCGGCCCAGGCCTCCGCGGTCTACGCCTACCTGCGGGCCTGCAACGACGAGCGCAAGAGCTGGGACACCAGCCCCGTCTGGAGTGTTGTCAACGGACCCTGGAAGCTGAGCAGTTACACCATCGACGGTATCTCGGGCGAATGCGTCCTGGTGCCCAACGAGAGCTACTCGGGCCCCAACAAGCCCTACCTGGACGAGTTCCGGCTCGTGCCCACCGGCTCGGACACCGAGCAGTACGAGATGCTCCGCCGCGGCCCCGGGGCCCTCGACGGGGTGCAGATCGGCTTCCTGCCCTTCGACGAGGTTGCCGAGCCGGCCGAGGACCTGCTGGCCGGCGGGCCCAACCCGCTCGGCGAGCACTACGACCTCGTCCCCCAGCTCACTTACAAGATCCATTACTTCCCGATCAACTTCAACAACCCCACCGTCGCCGGAAAGATCTTCAAGCAGCTGTACTTCCGCCAGGCGCTGCAGTCCTGCCTCGACTCGCGCGGCGCCATCCGCGACGTCTACAAGGGCTACAGCTACCCGACCACCGGGCCCATCCCGGCCCTGCCCGACAGCCCGCTGCTCTCACCCGCCGCGCACGAGGACCCGTACCCCTTCGACGTCGAGGCGGCCCGCGCCTTCCTGACCGAGAACGGCTGGGACACCAGCACCACCCCGGGCCGTTGCGTCCGCGAGGGCACCGGACCCGGCGAGGCGGGAGAGGGCATCCCGGCCGGCACCCCGCTGCGGTTCTCGATGCGGTACGCCCAGGGGCACGAGACCCTGACCGCGGTCATGCGCAAGTTCGCCGCCGACGCCGCACAGGCCGGCATCGAGATCGAGCTGACCGAGGTCGAGGCGAGCGTCCTGGTCCTGGAGGACACCACCTGCACCCCGGGCCCCGACAGCCCGTGCCTGTGGGAGTTCAGCGACTGGAACGGCGGCTGGGGTTACGGCCCCGGCTTCTACCCGACCGGAGAGGCCCTCTACTCGACCGGGTCCTCGGTCAACTTCGGCAGCTACAGCGACCCGAAGGCCGACGAGCTCATCGCGCGCACGGTGGTCAGCGACGACCTGGAGGACCTCTACGCCTACCAGGACTACATCGCGCAGCAGGTCCCGGTCATCTGGATGCCCAACTTCCCCTTCCGTCTGCTGGAGGTCGCGAAGGACCTCCGGGGCGTGGCCCCGGTCAACCCCTTCGGGCTGATCAATCCCGAGGACTGGCACTACGTCGGCGAGGTGCTGTGATGTACCAGAGGCTGATCGACCACCTCGACGGGCACCAGGCCCGCTACCGGCTGATCGACCACCCCGCCGAGGGCCGCACGGACCTGGCGAGCGTGCTGCGCGGCCACCCGCTGGAGCAGGCCGCGAAGTGCATCGTCGTCCGCGTGAGCATCACCAAGCGGGTCGGCAAGTACGTGCTCGCGGTGGTGCCCGGTGACCGGCAGGTCGACCTGGAGGCGGTCGGCTCGCTGTTCGGCGGCGGCCGCACGGCCTTCGCCACGCCGGAGATCGCCGAGCGGCTGGCCGGCAGCGTCTGCGGCACGGTGATGCCGCTGAGCTTCCACCCCGATCTGCACCTCGTCGTCGACGAGGGCCTGATCCTCACCGACGAGATCTACTTCAACGCGGCCCGCCTGGACCGCTCCGTGGCCCTGTCCACCCCCGACTACCTGGCCATCGCACAGCCCCAGCTGGCGGCGATCGCGACGGCCGGCGACCGGGTCCTGACCCACTCCGCGAGGTGACCGACATGACTGATGACGCCCACACGACCGATGACGGCGTGGTGATCCTGGTCGGCAGCGGACAGCGCGCCTACCGCGAGTACCTGCTCGCGGGCGCCGCCCGGCGGCGCCCGATCTGGATCCTGGACGCGGTGGATCCGACCTGGCAGAAGGAGTACGTCATCGGCTCGACCACCGTCGAGCTGCTCGACCGGGAACGCCTGGTGCCCGACCAGGAAGGGCTCGTCAGGGCCGCCGAGGCGGTGGCCGCCGAGCACCGGGTGGTGGGGGTGTTCAGCTACGACGAGACGCTCGTGGTGACCACCGCGCTCATAGCCGAGCGGCTCGGCCTGCCCGGACTGACCGTGCGGGGCGCCGACAACTGCCGCAACAAGCACAACACTCGGCGGCTGCTGACCGCCGCCGGACTGCCCCAGCCGCACTTCGCCTACGTGACCGACGCCGAGCAGGCGCTCGCGGCGGCCGACTCCTTCGGCTACCCGGTCGTGCTCAAGCCCCGCGGCATGGGGGCGAGCATCGGCGTCATCCGCGTCGACGGACCGGAGGGGGTCCGCCCGGCCTTCGAGGTCGCCGACGCCGCCGGCCACGGCGGGAACAGCGACTACGAGGGCGGGGCACTGGTCGAGGAGTGCGTGATCGGGCCCGAGATCAGCATCGACGGCGTGGTCTTCGACGGCGGCTACACCCCGCTCTTCCTCGCGCACAAGGAAGTGGGCCTGGAGCCCTACTTCGAGGAGACCGGGCACGTGGTCAGCGCCACCGACCCGCTGCTGGCCGACGAGGAACTGCTGGGCATCCTGCGCGACGCCCACCGGGAGCTGGGAGTCGGCTACGGGATCACCCACACCGAGGTGAAGCTGACCTCCCGCGGGCCGGTGATCATCGAGGTGAACGCCCGGCTGGGCGGCGACCTCATCCCGTACCTCGGCAGCCTCGCCACCGGGATCGAGCCGGGCGAGGTGGCCGCGGAAGTGGCGACCGGCACCCGCCCCGAGTGGACGCCGGCCAAGGCCCGCACCGTGGGCATCCGCTTCCTCTACCCGCACCAGAACGGCACCGTCCGCTCGGTCGACGTGCCCGCCGCCCCCGACACCCCGGGGCTGCTGGAGGCGAACGTCATGGTCCGGCCGGGGACGACGCTGCTGCTCCCGCCGGACGGCTACCTCAGCAGGTACGCCAACGTGATCTGCGCCGGCGAAGACCGGCCGGACTGCGAGGAGCACCTCGCCAAGGCCGCCGCACTGACCACGATCGTCCTCGACAGCTGACACGTCGGCACCGGAACACTGAAAGGAGGTGTGTGATGTCGGCGAGGGTGACGGTAGTGGGCGGCGGTGTGATCGCCCTGCTCACGGCAGTCGAATGCGTGCTCGACGGACACAAGGTCACGGTCGTGGACCAAGGCCCCATCCCGCACAGCAGAGCCACCTCTTTCGACCAGCACCGGATCCTGCGGGCCCTGCACCCCTCGGATCCGCAGGCCACGGCGGCCGCGCTGCGCGCGCACCACCGCTGGGTCGAACTGGAAGATCTCTTCCTGACCCGCTTCTACGAGCAGGTCGGCGCCCTCACCGTGCTGCCGCCCGCGGCGGCCTCGGAAGCGGCGGCGATGCTCGGCAACGCCGGAGGCAGCGTCAGGGAACTGACCGCGGCCGGCCTGTCCGACCGCTATCCGCACCTGCACGTGGACGGCGGTCTCGGCGCGGTACTCGAGGACGAGGCGGGGGTCCTGCTCGCCGAACGGGTCCTCGCCGCGTGCGTCGGCTGGCTGAAGTGGCAGCCCGGCATCGAGCTCATCGAGCACCGGGCCGTGACCGCCGTCGACGGCGAGGGCGGCAACGTACGGCTGGTGGACGGGCGCGTCCTGCACGGCGACGCGGTCCTGGTCGCGGTGGGCCCCTGGTCCCGCGGACTGATGCCGGAGGGCATCGCCGAGCGGCTGACGCTGTTCCGCCAGTCCCTCCTCTACTGCAGGGTGCCCCGGCACCAGGCGCAGGCCTGGGCGTCCACCCCGGCCATCCCCGCGCTCGGCACCAAGGGGGGAGCCTGGCTGATCCCGCCGGTGGCGGGCACGGCCCTCAAACTCACCTCGGCCACCGCCTGCCGGGTGGTGGACGAAATCACCGACCACGCCACCGATCCGTACTGGCAGCGCCGGCTGGAGAAGGAGTTCGGGGACCTGCTGCCCGGCTTCGGCCCGGCCTGGGTCACGGCCGCCAAGGACGCCTACTACTCCTCCTTCTCCGAGACCGGCGGGCCGCTGGTGGTCGCCCTGGGCGGCGACGCGTACGCGTACGCGGCCTGCGGGGGCACATCCTTCAAGTTCGCGCCGCTCATCGCGCGGTCGCTGGCGGACCGGCTGACCGGCCGGGCCCCGTCACCGATCGGGCTCGGCGCGCTCGACGGGCCGCCGCTGGACGCCCTCGCCCCGCAGCTCGCGGGCCGGTGAGCCGGCGGCCGGGGCCGAAGGAGGAAACGGTGGCCACGACGGATGACGTACGCAGGCTCGCGCTCAGCCTGCCGAGGACCGAGGAGCACCTGATCCGGGACCGGGTGAAGTTCCGGATCGGGAAGATCGTCTATCTCGCCCTCTCCCGGGACGAGACCGAGCTGGGCTTCGCCTTCCCCAAGGAGGAGCGGGCGGCGCTCGTCGCCGCCGAACCGGCGAAGTTCTTCATGCCCCGTGCGTCCGACCTGCGCTTCAACTGGGTCGAGGCCAGGATGGCGGCCCTCGACCCGCAGGAGCTGACGGAACTGGTCACCGAGGCCTGGCGGATGGTGGTGCCGGCCCGGGTGGCGCGCGACCACCTGGCCCCGGCCGCGCCACCGCCGCCGCCCGCTCCGTCCCTGGCCGAACTGCGGGCCTCGGCCGAGGTGTTCAACGGTTTCGCGGGGGTGGACCGGAGCTGGCTGGCGCTGCGCGAGGAGACCGCCCCCGGCCTCGACCTCTCCGTCGCCGCGCACCGCGCCGCCCTGCACCGCTGGCTGAACTCCTGGGGCTGCCGCATCCGGTACCCGCGGGAGGGGGAGCCCGACCTGTTCGGGGCGGGGCTCGCCGCCTGGTGGGAGCGCCACCCCCTGCCGCAGACGCCGCTGTCCCGGCTCACCCCCCGCGAGATCGCCCGCTTCGCGCGGGCCTACGAGGAACTGGCCGCGCTGCCGATCGGCCGCCGCAGCCTCGGCCCGACCGCCGCGTCCAAGGCCCTGTACGCCCTGCGGCCCGACTCGGTCATGCCGTGGGACGCGGCCATCGCCGACCGGCTCCACGGCGTACGGGACGGGGCCGCGTTCGCCCGCCACCTGGAGACCGGCCGGACCTGGGCGCGGGCGGCGCTCGCCGAGGCCGGCGGCCCGGACGAGCGGACCCTGTGCGCCGGCATCGGCCGGGCCGGGGTGTCCCTCGCCAAGATCCTCGACGAACACCTCTACGTCACGATCACGTACGCGGCGGGCCGGCAGGGCCCCGGGCGGTCCGACGCCTGAGGGGACGACGTGCGAAGGCGCCCCGCAGCGGGAGCTGCAGGGCGCCTTCCGGCGGGCGGCCGCTGACTAGCGGGCGACCCGCGCGTGCGTGCCGGAGCGGGCCGCGGGTACCTGCTCCTCCTCCGTCGGGTCGGGCTGGGCCAGTGCGAACGCCCTGGCCATCGGCGTCAGCCCGTACTGCCCCGGCAGGTCGGAGTGTTCGAGCAGGCCCGCGTCGAGGAGCCGTTCGAGGAGGTCCTCCACCGGCTGGGCGGACCGCTCGACCAGGACGGCCAGCGCGTCCGTGGACTCGTACACCACGTTGTCCACGGAGGGCGGGCTCTCGGAGCCGGCGAACTGGCGCAGCATCAGGCGGGCCCACGGGGTCAGCAGGCGGTAGGCGCTGTCCAGGCGGCTGCCCAGGCCTTCGTCCCCGATCTGCAGCCGGCTCAGGAAGCGGCCGGGTTCCCGCCGCCCCTCGCCGAGCAGTTCGGCAACGGAGTCCTGAAGCATCCACTCGGGCCGGGCCGCGATCCGCCGGCCGGCCAGGTTCAGCGCGAGCGGCAGGTCCCCGCACGCGTCGGCGAGGCGCAGGCAGGCGCGTGGTTCGGCGCCGACCCGGTCCCTGCCGATCAGCTCGGCGAGCAGCTCCATGGACTCGTCGCGGTCCAGCGAGGGCAGCCTTATTCGGCCAATTCCGTCGAGGCCCAGGAGCCGCGACCGGCTGGTGATGAGGATGCGGCTCTCGGGCGCCGCGGTGAGCAGTTCCCGTACCTGGCGCTCGTGCGTCACACCGTCCAGCACCACGAGCAGCCGACGCCTGTGGAGCAGCGACCGGTACAGGCCGATCCGCTGTCCGGGGTCGTTCGGGATGCGGTCGGCGGGGATGCCGAGCGCCTCCAGGAAACCGCCCGCGATACCCGCCGCGTCCTTGCGGCCGTCGGCGGCCGGGTCCAGGTTCACGTAGAGCTGTCCGTCCGGAAGGCCCGTCGCCAGTTCGTGGGCGAGCCGCAGGGCGAAGACCGACTTGCCCGCACCGACCTGACCGCTGATCAGCAGTGGCCCCGGCGGGCGCTGTTCCCCGTAGCAGGGAGCCGTCATGGCCCGGGCCCGCTGGAGCAGTTCGGCCCGTCCCACCAGGGGATGCGGCTCCATGGGCAGCTGGGCGGGCGGCGGCAGAACGGCGCGCACGTCGGCGGCGCGCAGCTCGTTCTCCTGGTGCTGCTGAACGGCCTTGGCGGCCGGGCGGGCCGCGCCTTCGTCACCCTCGGCGCGCGCCGCCTCGTGCCAGCGGCGCTCCCAGGTGGCGCGGTCCCCGCCGCAGGCTTCCGCGAAGGCGAGGGCCACCTGAAGGGTCGGGAGGCGGTAGCCGGCGGCCGCGTCGGAGAGTACCGAGGCGGAGAACATGGCCCGCGTGGCCATGTCGCGGTAGCCGGGACTGCCGGCCGCCGTCCTCAGCCTGCGCAACTCCCGGGCGAACGCGGTGACTGGTCCGGCATCGGGGGCCAGTGGTCGCTCCAGTCTTCCCACACCTTGCTCCTTTGGCACTCGTTCTGTGTGCTGCCAGCTCCTCCGGCCTGCCCATGAACTGTCTGTGTCGCCCTTCCTGATCTGCTACCGGATGCTTACCGCGCGCTAGGGGGAACCCCTATGATCCGGTTGACATGGCCTGGCCAGGGGTTGTGTTCATTGGGGGTGGATAGCCGATGCCGGGGGCGGATGCGGAATCCGGGGAGAGACGCAGCGTGGATCTCGTGGGGGGAAGACCACGCTTCAACGTCCTCGGATCGCTCGAGGGATGGACAGGGGAAGTACGGCTGAGACTGGGGGGAGCGATCCAGGAACGGGTCCTGTGCACGCTCCTTCTCGAAGCCGGCCGGGTGGTGCCCGTTGCGCGGCTGGTCGAGGCGACCTGGGAGAAGGACCCGCCGGTGACCGCGGCGCACCAGGTCCGCAAGGCCGTCGCCGATCTGCGGCGGCGCATACCGGCCGGCAACGAGGTGATCGCGACCGACGGGCCCGGATACCGCGTGGTGGTGGCGGACGACCAGGTCGACCTCCTGGAGTTCGACGCACTGACCAGGGCGGCCGGCCGGGCAGTGCGGGAAGGCCGGCAGTCCGAGGCCGCCGAAACCCTGCGCGCGGCCCTCGCGCTGTGGCGGGGCTCGGTGCTGTCCGGCGCGGGCGGACCGGTGATCGACGCCGCGGCGACCGCGCTGGAAGAGCGCCGGCTGGCCGCTGCCGAGCAGCGCTTCGACCTGTGCCTCGCACTGGGCGAGAGCGGCGAACTCATCTCCGGGCTACGCGCGCTGATCACCCAGCACCCGCTGCGGGAGACGCTGCGCGGCCAGCTGATGCTCGCCCTGTACCGCTCGGGGCGGCAGGCCGAGGCGCTCAAGGAGTACGGCGAGGTCCGCGAGCTCCTCGTCGACGAGCTCGGTATCGATCCGGGACCGCGGCTGGCCCGGCTGTACGAGGCGATCCTGCGGGACAGCCCCGAACTGGCCGCGCCCGAGCGCCCGGCGCCCGTACCCGTGACGCCGGTACCCGTGACGCCCGTGGCCGTGGCGCCGGTGGCCGTCGCGCCCGTACCGGCCGCGCCCGTGCGTCCGGAACCGGCCGAGCCGGCGGCCCCCGTACGGCCGGTGCCCGAGCCGGCCGGTCCCGTGCGCACGGTGCCCGGGGCCGCGGCCCCCGGGCAGCAGGCCCTCGCGCAACCGGCTGCCGGGGAGCCGCGGACGCAGGCCGGGGCGCCCGCACCGGCCGACGCGCCGTGCACCCTGCCGTACGACCTGCCCGACTTCACCGGCCGCGCCAAGGAACTGGCCGAACTCTTCGACTACGTACAGGACGAGGGCCGGGGCGCCGAGCGGTACTCCCGGATCGTGGCCATCGACGGCATGGGCGGCATGGGCAAGACCACCCTGGCCGTACGCGCCGCCCACCGCCTGGCCGGGGGGTATCCCGACGGGCAGCTCCACATCGACCTGCACGGATTCACGCCGGGCGGGAAGCCCGTGTCGCCCGCCAGCGCGCTCGACAGCCTGCTGCGGACCGTCGGCACGCCCGGCGACCGCATCCCCGAGGACCTGGAGGGCCGCACGGCCCTGTGGCGCTCGAAGCTGGACGGCCGGCGGATGCTGCTGCTGTTCGACAACGCGGTCGACGCCGCGCAGATCCGGCCCCTGCTGCCGGCCTCGCCCGGCTGTCTGGTGCTGATCACGAGCCGGGGTCGGCTGCTCGACCTCGACGGCGTCGAGTGGGTGTCCATCGGGATGATGGAGCCCGAGGACAGCACCAGCCTGATGACCGAGACGCTCGGCACGACCCGGGTCGCCGCCGAGCCGGAGGCCTCCGCCGAACTGGCCGAGCTGTGCGGCCACCTGCCGCTGGCCCTGCGGATCGCGACCGCCCGGCTGCGCAACAGGCCGCGCTGGACGGTGCGCTACCTGGTCGAGCGGCTGCGGGACGAGAAGCGCCGGATGGACGAGCTGAGTTCGGGCGAGCGCAGCGTCGCGGCGACCCTGCGCCTGTCGTACCTGGCGATGGACGAGGAGTACCGGACGGCGTTCCGCATCCTGAGCCTGTACCCGTGCGCCGGAACCGACGTCCACTCGGCGGCGGCCCTGCTCGGCACGGCCGTCCGGGACGCCGAGGACGCCCTGGAGTTCCTGCTCGACGTCCACCTGGTGCAGCAGCCCGACATCGGCCTCTACACCTTCCACGACCTGGTCCGCAGCTTCGCGCAGAGCCTGCGGGGACCGGCGACGGCGGAGGACGACGCGGCGGCGGTCGAGCGGCTGCTCGGCTACTACCTGACGACCTCCGACGCGGCCTGCGAGGTGCTCTTCCCCGGCCGCGAGCGCCGGCCCACCGGTCTCCCGGCCTACCAGGGCGAACGGCCGACCTTCACGCTGGCCGACCAGGCCGTGCGGTGGTTCGACCGGGAGCAGGCGGGACTGCTGGCGGCCGTGTCCCTCGCCGAGCGGTCCGGCCACGACCGGTACGCGGCCTGTCTGAGCCGCAACGTCGGCTTCCACCTGCACACGCACGGACAGCTCGACGAGTTCTGGAGCGTCGGGCACCTCGCGGTCGCCGCCGCCCGCCGGCTCGACGACCCGGCGCTCCTCGGCATCAGCCTGGCCAACCTGGGCGCGGCCTGCTGGAAGCTCGGCCGCTTCGAGGAGGGGCTGGAGGTGGCCACGGAGGCGCGCGACACGGCGGTCCGCGCCGGTGACCTGCACACCGAAGCGCACAGCGAAGCGACCATCGGGCTGCTGATGTCGATGCTCGGGAGGTACGAGGAGGCCCTGCCCCTGCTGGAGCGGTCCCTCACGATGGCCGGGGAACTGGGCAACCCGCGCGAGGAGGCCGAAAGCCTCACCATGCTCAGCACGTTGTACGAGCGGTGGGGCCGCTATCCGGAAGCAGCCGCCTCCGCCCGCAGGGCGCTCGCGATCGACCGCGACCTCGGCTACCGCAGCAACGAGATCATGGCCCTGGCCGATCTGGCCTTCGCCCAGGTGGGCCTCGGCGAGTACACGGACGCGCACGAGACCCTCAAACGCGCCCGCGACCTGTGCGACGAGACCAGGTCGCCGGGTGACGTCGCCCTGGTGTTCGCGGTGTCCGCCCAGGTGGCGCAGGAGCGGGGGGACGGCACGCAGGCGCGTGCGTTCGCCGAGCGGGCCCTGCTCCTCGGCCGTACGAGCGGCGCCCCGATCCGCCTTGCCAAGGTCGAGAACGTCCTCGGCCGGCTCCACATGACGTGGGGGGAGCACGAGGAGGCGCTGGCCCTGCACGCCCACGCCCACAAGATCGCGGCGCCGATGAGCTTCCGCGCCGAGGAGGCGTCCGCGCTGGTGGGCCTCGCCCGCGCGGCCGAGGCCCTCGGGGACGCCCCGGCGGCGGCCGGACACCGTGCGGCCGCGGAGGACTTATTCAAGTTCATGGGTCTGCCGGCGCACCGCCGGACGTACTGACCGACCCCGTACGCGGACGTGCGCGGCGAGCGGCCGGCGGCCGGCTCAGCGGGTGGTGGGGCCCGGGGAGGGGGTGCCCGGGCCGCGGTCGTCCGCGAGGACCTCGTACCCGGAGGGCTGGCCGGCGTCCGCCGACTGGACCGTCACACCGACGCCGATCACCAGAGCCGCCGCGAAGATCCCGACCAGTCCAGCCAGCTTGCTGCGCATGTGTTGATCCCCCTGCTTGCGTTCCCGGTGTGCGGTTCCCGTGTGGCGGGTTGGCCGCTCTCGACAAGACACAGACTGGCCGAGGCCCTTACCGGTCCGTTCCCCTCTCGATACCGCTCGCGGAAACGGGCCGGGAACCGCCGTTACCGGCCTGTTCCCGCCCCGGCTCCACGGCCGCCGCGATCCGCGATCCCCGGGCGCTGACCAGCACGTCCGTCCGCGTGGTGCCCGATTCGTACCCGGCCAGATCCAGCAGGGCCCGCACGGTCGCGCGGATCCCGGCCTGCTCCGTCTCGTGCAGCGGTACGGCGTTGCCCTCGGGGGTGATGCCGGCGACGAGGTGCATGCCGTCGACGGTCAGCGTCTCCACACGGAACTTGGCTCCCGTCAAGAGCTCTTCGACGAGATAGGGGGCCGAATGCCGGGCGGTGACGGCCTGTTCGGCCCACCGGTCGAGTCCGGGCCGGTCGTGCACCGCAACGGACCACCAACAGCCCGCCTTGTCGGCCGACTTGATGACCACCGGCAGGGGGAAGTGCTCCGCCAGCGAACGCGCCTCGGCGACGGACCCCGCCTCCTCGGCGCGTACGGCCGAGGTCCGGCTCTCGTTGAGGATGCGCCGGATCGTCACCGCGTCCGGCAGTGGGGCCGAGGGGGTCTCCCGGCCCTCGGAGAGTTCCCGCAGGACCTCCCCGGCGGCCGCGGCCGCCCCGCTGCCGAGATCCCTTTCGAGATCGCTCGCGAGGTACAGGACGTGCCCGATCCCGTGCCCCAGGACCGTGTCCGTCAACAGGGCGCGCAGCGCGGCCGTGTCGCCGAAGTCCACGCGGAGGAGTCGTTGCGGGGGCAGCTCGGGGGGAAGCCGTGCGTCCGGAGGCCACGGGCCCGGGTCCGACACCACCCAGACGTCCAGACCCGCCGCGACCGCGGCGCGTACGAGCCCTGGTCCGGGCCTGACCAGGACGACCCGCTCCACGGACTGTCTGATGATCACAGAATTCTCCTCCATCGTGTCCCACGAGGCTGCCGCCGTGCGTTCCCGGTCCCTTCCCACCGTGTTCCCGGCCGCCGGGGCGGCGTTCCACGGGCGCCGCGGGTCCCCCGGATGGCCCCGTCACAGGGCCACCCGGCGCCCCGTGTCCGACAGTGGGGGAAGGCACCGAGCCCAGGGGGGCACCATCACGCCGGAGGCGTACGCACATGGGACTCTTCGACTTCCTGAAGTCCGACAAGAAGAAGGCGCACGAGGCCGCCGAGAAGGCGAAGGAGCAGGTGGAGCAGCAGTCGGCCGCGCGGGCGACACCTCCCGCGAGCTCGGCGGCCGACGCCGCCGCGGCCACCAGGGCCGCCGCGGAGCGCAGGGCGGCCCCCGCACCGCCCAAGCCGGGGCCCAGGCCCGCGACCCCGAGCCCGACGTCCGCCGCGCACAAGGCCGTGCCGGCCCCTCCCAAGCCGGCCGCGATGCCGAAGCCCGGGCCCGTGGCCGAGGCGCGGGGCGCCGCGCACACCCCCTCCCCCGCGTCGGCCGCGCACAAGGCCGTGCCCGCGGCCCCGATGCCCAAGCCGGGGGCCACCGCGAAGAAGCGCACGTACACCGTCAAGCCCGGTGACTCGCTCTCCGAGATCGCCCGCCGTGAGCTGGGCAACGAGGCCCGCTGGCGCGAGCTCTACGCCATGAACCGGGGCGTGGTCGGCTCCAACCCCGACCTGATCCGCCCGGGCATGGTCCTCACCCTCCCCGGCTGAGACCCGCACGTGCACGCGGAGGGGGCCCGGATCCAGCAGGATCCGGGCCCCCTCCGCGTGTCTCAGCGCTGCGTGTCGTCCGAGGCCGGGCCGGCCTCGCGCTCCTTCGCCGCGAGCTCGTCGTCGAAGCTCGCCGGAGCGGCGTCCTGCGACGACAGCTCCGTGGCGGCCGGCGGCTCGACGAGCCAGTCCGGGTTCGACTGCTGGTCCCACCACCTCCACGCCGCGTAGGCGACGCCGGCCAGCACGCCGACGACCACCGCACCCTTGACCAGCCCCTTGCAGCGCTCCCGCCGCTCGTGGCGCCGCACCAGCTTCTGCACTTCCTTGGCCGTCACCTGGCCGCGCAGCGCCGCGAGGGCCGCCGCCGACCGCGAAGCGGCCTCCTCGGCCACCGGGGTGGCGGCCGCGATCGCGCTCTCGAGCCGCGGCTGGGTGTAGTCGGCGGCCTGCCGCGCCGCGATGCGGGTCTGGTGCACCGCCTTCGTCGCCGCCCGGTCCACGTTCGGCGGCACGTGTGCGCGCGCCGCCTTGAGCCGGGGATGCAGATGGCTGTCGTAGGTCGTGCGCGCCTGCCGGGCGGCCGCGTCGGCCGCGTACGACACCTTGGGCGCCAGCAGTTCGTTGGCCTCTTGGGCGTAGTGCACCGCGGCGTCCCTGGCGGATTCCGCGTACGGTGCCACCACTTCCGCCGCGTGCAGGAAACTCTCCCTGGCGCTCTCGGCTGCCAGGCGCACGCTGTCCTTGCGGGTCACGGGATCCTCCTCCTCGGTGGCGGACACAGTTCACCTTTCCACCCTTTGTCGGATCATGCCTCTCCTATCGCCGACAGGCATGCGTGACAGGGCATACGGGTGGACGATTTCAGTGCTGCGGAGCGCTCCGTGCGACCATCTGGACCGACAGTGATGACTATGGAAGGCAGATCAGTGGCCGAGAAGCTCTACGCCACCCTGAAGACCACCCACGGCGACATCGAGATCGAGCTGCTGGAGAACTTCGCTCCGAAGACGGTCCGGAACTTCGTGGAGCTCGCCACGGGGGCCCGCGAATGGACCCGCCCCACCGACGGTCAGAAGACCACGGACCCGCTGTACGACGGCACCGTCTTCCACCGCGTCATCAAAGGCTTCATGATCCAGGGCGGCGACCCGCTCGGGAACGGCACCGGCGGCCCCGGCTACCAGTTCGCCGACGAGTTCCACCCCGACCTGGCCTTCACCAAGCCGTACCTGCTCGCGATGGCCAACGCGGGCCCGGGCACCAACGGCTCGCAGTTCTTCATCACCGTGGCGCCCACCGCCTGGCTGACGCGCAAGCACAGCATCTTCGGCGAGGTCACCGACCCGGCGAGCCAGAAGGTCGTGGACGCCATCGCCGGCAGCGCCACCAACCCGCGCACCGAGCGCCCCCTGGACGACGTGATCATCAAGTCCGTGGTCGTCGAGAAGCGCTGACGGCCCCGCGCGCCGGCCGGCCCCAGGCCCTGCCAGGCCAGGCCCGGCCCGGCCCCGGGAACCTTTCCGCCCCGCCCGTCCGTCCTGCATGCGTATGAAGTGATGGGGCATACCGGACCGGCGGGGCGCACCCCTGCCTCGCCGCTGATCGAGGGAACCGATGGACACCGACCGTCTGCCGGGCTGCTACCGCCACCCGGACCGCGACACGGGGATCAGCTGCACCCGCTGCGAGCGCCCCATCTGCCCCGAGTGCATGATCAGCGCCTCGGTCGGCTTCCAGTGCCCCGAATGCGTCCGCGAGGGCTCGGGCACCGGGCACCGGCCGACCGCGAACGCGCCGCGCACCATCGCGGGCGGGGTGGTCGCCGCCGACCCCCACCTCGTCACCAAGATCCTCATCGGGATCAACGTCCTGGTGTTCCTGGTGGGCGCGATCGACCCGGCGCTGGCGGTCCAGCTGGAGCTGATCGGCCGGTACCGGGAGTTCGCGTACGTGCCCGGCCCCATCGAGGGCGTGTCCACGGGTGAGTACCACCGGCTGCTGACCTCGGTGTTCCTGCACACCCAGCTGTGGCACCTCGCCGGCAACATGATCGCCCTGTGGGTGATCGGAGGCCCGCTGGAGGCGGCGCTGGGCCGGGCCCGCTATCTGGCGGTCTACCTGCTGTCGGGCCTGGGCGGCAGCGCCCTCGTCTATCTGGTGAGCGCGCCGAACACCCCGACCCTCGGCGCGTCCGGCGCCGTCTTCGGCCTGCTGGGCGCGACGGTCGTCCTGGTCCGCCGGCTGCGGTACGAGATGCGGCCGGTCATCGTCATGGTCGTGCTGATGCTGGTGCTGACCTTCGTCCCGCTCGGCGGCATCAGCGTGTCGTGGCCGGCGCACGTGGGCGGGCTGGTGACCGGCGCACTGGTGGGGCTGGGCATGCTCACGCCCACCTCGGGCAGGACGCGCACACTCGTCCAGTGGGGGACCTGTGCGGGGGTGTTCCTGCTGGCCACGGCCCTGATCCTGATCCGTACGGCGGAACTCACCTGATCACACCGGCGTCAACTCTCCACAGAGTTATCCACAGATCTTCTGTCTTTTCCTCAGGTGTGGATGACGCTGTGGATAACTCATGGGGAGAGCTTCCGTCAGAGGCCGGGAGGTGCTACTTCCACTGCGTGGACACACCGAATCCCGCGGCGATGAAGCCGAAACCGACCACGATGTTCCAGTTGCCCAGGGCCTCGATCGGCAGCTGGGTCTCGGTCACGTAGAAGACGACGATCCACGCGAGTCCGATCAGGAAGAACGCCAGCATGACCGGGGCGACCCAGCTGCGGTTCGTCAGCCGGATGCTCTGCGGCTGCCGCGTGGGCGGCGGCGTGTAGTCGTCCTTCTTGCGGATACGTGACTTCGGCACGAGGGGCTCTCCTGTCGATGCGCTGGGGACCTTGCCTGCCCCGGGCGTCCGTTAGCGTAGTGGACCTGTGGCGTTGAAGGAGAAGGGTACGTTGAGCAATTCCGACGACTCCTCCGCGGGTCCCCGTCGCCGGGCCAGAGCGGTCCGGCTGCTGACGGCCGCCGTCTTCGCCCTGGCCGGGCTTCTCTTCGTCACCAGTTTCAACACCTCCAAGGGTACGAACATCCGGACGGACGCCTCGCTCCTCAAGCTGTCCGACCTCATCAAGGAGCGCAGCCAGAACAACGCGGAGCTGGAGCAGAGCACCGCCCTGGCCCGCCACCGGGTGGACGCCCTCGCCGACCGCGACGACGGCAGCACCAAGGCCGAGGACGCGAAGCTGGCCGCCCTGCGCGCGGCCTCCGGCACCGAGGAGCTGTCGGGCAAGGGCCTGACGGTCACCCTCAACGACGCCCCGCCGAACGCCACCGCCCGCATCCCCAACGTGCCCGAGCCGCAGCCCAACGACCTGGTGATCCACCAGCAGGACCTGCAGGCCGTGGTGAACGCCCTGTGGCAGGGCGGCGCCGAGGGCATCCAGGTCATGGACCAGCGGCTCATCTCCACCAGCGCGGTGCGCTGCGTGGGCAACACGCTGATCCTCCAGGGCCGCGTCTACTCGCCCCCGTACAAGATCTCGGCGGTGGGCGACCCGGGCGCGCTGAAGAAGGCCCTCGCCGCCTCGCCGGCCCTGCAGAACTACCAGCTGTACGTGAACGCGTACGGGCTCGGCTGGAAAGTGGACGAGCACAAGGCGCTGACACTTCCCGGCTACTCCGGCACAGTGGACCTCCACTATGCGAAGCCGGTGGCTCCCACCCCGTGAGCGGGTCCGTCCCGACGTCGTACTGCGCCTGGTGGTACGGACGTTCAGCGAGGTGTGCCTGACGGCGGGCACGCTGATCGTGCTCTTCGTGGCGTACGTCCTGCTGTGGACCGGGGTCAAGGCCGACCGGGCCATGGACGGCGAGAGGGCCGGGCTGCGCGACCGCTGGGCGGCGGCCTCTGCGGCGGCCCCGGGGGCCGCGCCGCAGCCCGCACCGGCCACGCCGTCCGCGCAGCCGGCGCCCCCCGCCGAACCGGCCGGACCGCCGCCCTATCCCGCCGGCCGGGCCTTCGCCGAGATGTACGTACCGCGCTTCGGCCCGGACTGGGTCAAGCCCGTCCTGGAGGGCACCGACCCCGAGCTGCTGAAGAAGGGGCTGGGCCACTACGCCGCCACCGCCCGCCTCGGCGCCACCGGGAACTTCTCGGTGGCCGGACACCGGCGCACCTACGGCGATCCCTTCAAGGACTTCCCGGAGCTCCGCAAGGGTGACGAGGTGATCCTCAAGGACGCGGGCACCTGGTACACGTACACCGTGCGGGGCGGGCCCCTGCGCACCCTGCCGACCCAGGTGGGAGTGGTCGCCCCGGTCCCGGAGAAGTCGCCGTTCACCACGCCCGGCCGGTACCTGACCCTCACGACCTGCGATCCGGAGT
Organism: Streptomyces sp. NBC_00207; assembly: GCF_045160965.1. Taxonomy (NCBI): domain Bacteria; kingdom Bacillati; phylum Actinomycetota; class Actinomycetes; order Kitasatosporales; family Streptomycetaceae; genus Streptomyces; species Streptomyces sp. NBC_00207. Next base: position 4,939,941 of record NZ_CP130715.1, read on the forward strand.
GGGGCCACAGCCACCGGCTGGTCGTCTGGGCGGAGCTGACCGGCACCCGCCCCGTGGGACAGGGCCGGCCGGAGGGTTTGTCCGGGTGACCCACCCGGTCGGGCCGCTGCCTTTAGTCTGTTGGCGTACCGCCTCCGCGGTGCGTTGAACGAATGTGGACGAAAAGGAAACAGGCGGCATGTACGGCTGGATCTGGCGGCACCTGCCGGGCAACGCGTGGGTCCGCGCGCTGATCTCACTCGTACTGGTCCTCGCAGTGGTCTTCGTACTGTTCCAGTACGTCTTCCCGTGGGCCGAGCCGCTCCTGCCGTTCAACGATGTGACGGTGGACGAGGGATCGGGAGCCACTCCGTGAGCGCGCGCATTCTGGTTGTCGACAACTACGACAGCTTTGTCTTCAACCTGGTCCAGTACCTCTACCAGCTCGGCGCCGAATGCGAGGTGCTGCGCAACGACGAGGTCGAGCTCGCACACGCGCAGGACGGTTTCGACGGCGTCCTGCTGTCCCCCGGGCCGGGCACGCCCGAGGAAGCGGGCGTCTGCATCGACATGGTCCGGCACTGCGCGCGGACGGACGTCCCCGTCTTCGGCGTGTGCCTCGGCATGCAGTCGATGGCGGTCGCCTACGGAGGGGTCGTGGGCCGGGCGCCCGAGCTGCTCCACGGCAAGACCTCGCCCGTGATCCACGAGGGGCTGGGAGTCTTCGAGGGACTGCCGTCGCCGTTCACCGCGACCCGCTACCACTCCCTCGCCGCCGAGCCCGGCACCCTCCCCGACGCGCTGGAGGTCACGGCGCGCACCGAGGACGGGATCATCATGGGCCTGCGCCACCGGGAGCACGACGTCGAGGGCGTGCAGTTCCACCCCGAGTCGGTGCTGACCGAGTGGGGCCACCGGATGCTCGCGAACTGGCTGGTGCGGTGCGGTGACGCCGGCGCCGTGGAGCGCTCGGTGGGGCTGGCCCCGGTGGTGGGCAAGGCCGTCGCGTGACGACGGTCGCGCCGTCCGCGCCCACGGAGGGCCGGGCCGCGCGACGCAGGGCAGCTCAGGAGGCCGCGAAGCGGGCCGCCAGACACACCCGGAGGCGGGGCGGACGGCGGCGCAGGCGGCCGGCGTCGGGCGGCCCGGTGGTCATCGCGAGCCGGCTGGGCGGAGAGCTGTTCATCACGATGGGGCTGGTGATGCTGCTGTTCGTCGCCTACCAGCTCTGGTACACGAACGTGGTGGCGGAGCGGGCGGCGAACGGGGCCGCCGGCTCGCTGCGCCAGACCTGGGAGCACCCGCCGGGCGGCGACGGGGCCGCGGCACCGCCGGTGACGGCCTTCGAGCCCGGCCAGGGCTTCGCCATCCTCCACATCCCGAAGCTCGACGTGAAGGTCCCGGTGGCGGAGGGCGTCAGCAAGCCCAAGGTGCTGGACCGGGGCATGGTCGGGCACTACGGCGAGGGCGCACTGAAGACGGCGATGCCCTCGGACAAGCAGGGCAACTTCGCGGTGGCGGGCCACCGCAACACCCACGGCGAGCCCTTCCGCTACATCAACCGGCTCGTGCCCGGGGATCCCGTCGTGGTCGAGACCCGGGACGCGTACTACACGTACGAGATGACCTCCGCCCTGGCGCAGACGCCGCCGACGAACGTGGCGGTCCTGAGGCCGGTGCCGGAGGGGTCCGGGTTCACCGGTGAGGGCCGGTACATCACGCTGACCACCTGCACCCCGGAATTCACCAGCACCTACCGGATGATCGTATGGGGCAGGATGACCGAGGAGCGGCCCCGCAGCCAGGGCCCGCCGCCCGCGCTGACCAGTTAAGGACGAATCAAGCAGTGTCTCGAGCCCGCCGCCCCGCCGCGGCCCCGCCCGCCGGCAACCGCAGTGTGCTCGCCGGATTCCTGAGCCTGCTGGGCGAGGTCCTGATCACGGTGGGCCTGGTGCTGGGCCTGTTCGTGGCCTACTCGCTGTGGTGGACGAACGTGCTCGCGGACCGGGAGGCCTCCGCGAAGGGCGACGAGGTCCGCCAGCAGTGGCAGACGCCCTCCCAGCCCGCGGAACCCGGGGCGCTCGACACCAAGGACGGCGTCGGCTTCCTGCACGTACCGGCGATGAAGAACGGCGAGGTGCTCGTCAAGCCGGGCACCGCGCCGGACATCCTCGACGACGGCGTGGCCGGGTACTACACGGAGCCGGTGAAGTCGGCGCTGCCGTGGGACGAGAAGGGGAACTTCTCGCTCGCCGCGCACCGCGACGGACACGGGGCGAAGTTCCACAACATCGACAAGGTGAAGAACGGCGACGCGGTCGTCTTCGAGACCCGGGACACCTGGTACGTCTACAAGGTCTTCGCGGAGCGGCGCCAGACGTCGAAGTACAACACCGACGTGATCAACCCGGTCCCGAAGGAGTCGGGCAAGACCGCCCCGGGCCGCTACATCACGCTCACGACCTGCACGCCGGTCTACACCTCGAAGTACCGGTACATCGTGTGGGGCGAGCTGGTCCGCACCGAGAAGGTGGACGCGAAGCGGACGCTGCCGGCGGAACTGCGCTGAGGAAGGCCCCTGAGGGCTCCTGCGGCGCCTCCTGAGCCCCACGGGCCCCCGGGGGTCACCGGCGGCCCCGGGCGGCCCAGGACGGGGCGCAGGCGGCCGTCCGGCGGCGGGTACGGAAAAGGTCCGGCCCTTCCCCCGGTCGGTGGGGGAAGGGCCGGACCTCTTCGTGTCTCGCCGGTGCGCTACCGGCGGCCGTTGCCTCCGGTCAGGCCGGAGATGATGCCACCGCCGTCCTGCTGGCCCTGGGTGGTGGCGATGTTGACGGGCTGGCCCGAGTTGAGCGGGGTGCCGGGCGGCGGGTTGGTACCCACCACGATCGAGTTGTCGTCCGTCGGGCCGCCGACGATGCCGACCCGCAGGTTGGCGCGCTGCAGATCGTCCTTGTACTGGCCCAGCGTCCGGCCGGCGAAGTTCGGCACCACGGTCGCCGTCGAGGCCTTGGCGATGGTGATGTTCACCGTCTTGCCCACCTCGAGCTGCTGCCCCGCCGAGAACTGCTGGAAGACCACCGTCCCCGGAGCGGCTCCGGGCTGCTCGTTCTCTGTCACGCTGCCGAGCTTGAGCTTGACGTCCTTGAGCGCCTTCTCCGCGTCGTCCCTGGTCTTGCCCTTGAGCTCCGGGACCACGGCCTTGGTGAGCTCCTTGGCGACCGTCAGCTTGATGACGGAGTTCTTCTCCGCCTCGCCGCCCTTCGGGTCCTGGTCGATCACGAGGCCGGGGGTCTGGTCGGACTCCTCGTTCTTGCGCTCGACCTGGAAGCCCCTGTCCTTCAGGGTCTTCTCGGCCTCTTCGAAGGTGATCCTCGTGACGATGGGGACCTGCACCTTGGGCGCGCCCAAGGAGACCGTCACCGTGACCGTGGAACCGTCCTTGACCTTGGTGTCGGCCGCCGGGTCCTGCGTGCAGACGTTGCCCTTGGGCTGGTTCTCGCAGGGCGCGTCGCCGCCCTTGACCACCTTGAGGCCGACGTTGGTGCCGCTCCGCTGCGCCTGTTCGAAGGTCTGGCCGATGAGCTTGGGCACGGCGGGCCGGTTGTCGGCCGTGTCGCTGAAGAGGGAGCGGCCGATGAGGATCGCGCCGACGAGGACGAGGACGCCGGCCAGCACGAGCAGGACCGTGGAGGCCTTGCTCTTCTTCTGCTGGCGGCGGTTTTGGCCCTGGTCGTAGCCGCCGTGGCCCTGGTCGCCGTATCCGTAGCCGCCGTCGCCCGGGGGCATCGGCTGCATCATCGCGGTCTGGCCGCCTTCGGTGGCGCGCAGGGCGGCGGTGGGCTGGTCGTAGCCCGGCTGCCCGTATCCGTGGCCCTGGTCGGGATAGCCGTAGCCGGCCGCGCCCATGGAGGCGGTGGCGGCGACGGGCTGGCCGTCGAGGCAGGCCTCGATGTCGGCGCGCATCTCGTCGGCCGACTGGTAGCGGTAATCGGGGTCCTTGACCAGGGCCTTGAGGACGATGGCGTCCATCTCGGGCGTGATCTCGGGGTCGAAGTTCGACGGCGGCTGCGGCTCTTCCCGTACGTGCTGGTAGGCGACGGCCACGGGGGAGTCGCCGACGAACGGGGGCCGCACGCTGAGCAGCTCGTAGAGCAGGCAGCCCGCGGAGTAGAGGTCGGAGCGCGCGTCGACCTGCTCGCCCTTGGCCTGCTCCGGGGAGAGGTACTGGGCGGTGCCGATGACGGCGGCCGTCTGCGTCATGGTCATGCCGGAGTCGCCCATGGCGCGGGCGATGCCGAAGTCCATGACCTTGACCTGGCCGGTGCGCGTCAGCATCACGTTCGCGGGCTTGATGTCGCGGTGCACGATGCCGGCCCGGTGCGAGTACTCCAGGGCCTGGAGGATGCCGATGCACATCTCCAGGGTGCGCTCGGGCAGCAGCTTGCGGCCGGAGTGGAGCAGTTCGCGCAGGGTGGAGCCGTCGACGTACTCCATCACGATGTACGGGATGGAGATGTTGTCGACGTAGTCCTCGCCGGTGTCGTAGACGGCGACGATCGCGGGATGGTTCAGCGACGCGGCCGACTGGGCCTCGCGCCGGAACCGGGCCTGGAAGGACGGATCGCGGGCGAGGTCGGCGCGCAGGGTCTTGACGGCGACGGTACGGCCGAGCCGGGTGTCGTGGGCGAGGTAGACCTCGGCCATGCCACCACGGCCGAGCACGTGGCTCAGCTCGTACCGGCCGCCGAGGCGACGCGGCTCTTCCATAACGTTGCAGCCCTCTCCGTCAGTCCCGACCGCACCTGTGTGTGGTCCGGCGGTGTGCTGTTCGCGCAAAGGCTACCGGCCGATCGTCCGTGATCGGTTCGTGGCCACAGGCTGATACTGGACCGGTACCGTACGCTCGGATCGGGGCGGAATTCAGTGATGTGGGTCACTCCGCTCCGGCCCGTCATTGCTTGGTCACCCCTGGCTGTTGAGCACCGCTTCCATGACGGCCTTGGCGACGGGCGCGGCCAGACCGCCACCGCTGATCTCCTCGCGCTCCGCGCTGCTGTCCTCGATGACGACGGCGACGGCGACGGGCGAGGACTTGTCCGCGTTCTCGGCGTAGGAGATGAACCAGGCGTACGGCCGCTTCTTGTTGCCCTCGCCGTGCTGGGCGGTGCCGGTCTTGCCGCCGACGGTCACGCCCTTGATCTGGGCCTTGGGGCCGGTGCCCCGCTCGACGACGTTGACCATCATCTGCTGGATCTTCTGAGCGTTGGCGGCGGACAGCGGCCGGCTCATCTCCTGCGGCTCGTGCTTCTCGATGACGTCCAGGTTGGGGGCCGTGAGCTGGTCGACCATGTAAGGCTTCATCAGCTTGCCGTCGTTGGCGATCGCCGCGGTGACCATGGCCATCTGGAGCGGGGTGGCGGCGGTGTTGAACTGCCCGATGGAGCTCAGGGCGTTGCCGTCCCTGGCCATCTTCTTGTCGTAGATGCTGGCGAACGCGCGGACCGGAATGTCGACCTTGTCGTTGTTGAAGCCGAACTTCTCGGCGGTCTCCACCATCTTGTCGCGGGTGACCTTGTCGCCCAGGTTCGCGAAGACGGAGTTGCAGGAGACCTCCATCGCCTTGTTCAGGCTGGCCTTCTCGCAGCCCTTGGCGTGGTTCTCCATCGGGGTCTGGGTGCCGGGCAGGATGTACGGCTCGGGGGTGTCCGTCGGGTCTTCGATGTTCTTGACGACGTTGTTCTCCAGCGCCGCGGCGGCGGTGACCACCTTGAACGTGGAGCCCGGCGGGTACGTCTCGCGCAGTGCGCGGTTGACGAGCTTCTTGTCCTCGCTGTCCTTCAGCTCGACCCAGGCCTTCTCGTCGGCCTTGGAGTTGCCCGCGAAGCTGGAGGGGTCGTACGAGGGGGTGGAGACCAGGGCGAGGACGGCGCCCGTGCGCGGGTCGATGGCGGCGACCGCGCCCTTGTTCTTGCCGAGCGCCTCGAAGGCGGCCTTCTGGGCGGCGGGGTTGAGCGTGGTGACGACGTTGCCGCCCTGCTTCTTCTCCCCGGTGAACATGCCGATGGTGCGGTCGAAGAACAGCCGGTCGTCGTTGCCGGTGAGGATGCCGTCCTCGAGCGATTCGAGCTGGGTGGAGCCGAAGGCCTGCGAGGCGTAGCCGGTGACCGGCGCCCACAGCTCGCCCTCCGTGTACGTGCGCTTGAACTTGTAGTCGCTGCCGTCGGTGACCGCGGAGCCCGTGATCGGCGCCCCGTTCACGATGATGTTGCCGCGCTCGGTCGCGTACTGGGCGATCTGGACCCGGCGGTTCTCCTTGCGCGTGCTGAGTTCCTCGGCCTGGACGTACTGCAGCCAGTTCGTGCGGATCAGCAGGGCGAGGACGAGCAGCCCGCAGAACAGCGAGATGCGGCGCAGGGGCTTGTTCATGACGGGCGGACCACCTGGGTCATCTCGGAGTCGGGGGACGGGGCGGGGGCCGGGGCGGGGCGCCGTGCGGTGTCGCTGATCCGGATGAGCACGGCGATGAGGATCCAGTTGGCGAGGACGGAGGAGCCGCCGGACGCGAGGAAGGGCATCGTCATGCCGGTGAGGGGGATCAGGCCCATGACCCCGCCGGCGACCACGAAGATCTGGAGCGCGAAGGCGCCGGAGAGGCCGATGGCGAACAGCTTGCCGAAGGGGTCGCGGGCCGCGAGGGCGGTGCGGACGCCCCGCTCGATGATGAGGCCGTAGATCAGGAGGAAGGCCATCACACCGGCGAGCCCGAGTTCTTCGCCGACGGTGGAGAAGATGAAGTCGGAGTTGGCGGCGAAGCCGATCAGGTCGGAGTTGCCCTGGCCCCAGCCGGCGCCGAGCACGCCGCCCGAGCCGAAGCTCATGATCGACTGGCCGACCTGCTCGCAGGCGCCGGAGGTGCTGTAGCAGGCGAAGGGGTCGAGCCAGGCGGTGACGCGGGCCTTGACGTGGCTGGCGGTGGCCCCGACGACGGTGGCGCCGCCGACCGACATCAGCAGGCCGATGACGATCCAGCTGGTGCGCTCGGTGGCCACGTACAGCATGATCACGAACATGCCGAAGAAGAGCAGCGAGGTGCCGAGGTCGTTCTCGAAGACGAGGACGAGCAGGCTCATCGCCCAGATCATCAGGATCGGGCCGAGGTCGCGGCCGCGCGGCAGGTAGAGGCCCATGAAGCGGCGGCTGGCCAGCGCGAGCGCGTCCCGCTTCACCATGAGGTAGCCGGCGAAGAAGATCGCGATGACGATCTTCGCGAACTCACCGGGCTGGATGGAGAAGCCGCCGACGCTGATCCAGATCTTGGCGCCGAACACGTCGGCGCCGAGGCCCGGGATGACCGGCAGGATCAGCAGGATCAGGGCGCCGGCCATGGAGATGTACGTGAACCGCTGCAGGACGCGGTGGTCCTTGAGGATCAGCAGCACGGCGGCGAACAGGGCGATGGCCACCGCCGTGTACATCATCTGGCGGGGCGCGGACGGGGAGAACGCGCCGAAGGACTTCTTCGCCAGGTTCTGCAGCCGCTCGGACTGGTCCAGGCGCCAGATCAGCACGAGGCCCAGCCCGTTGAGGAGCGTGGCCAGCGGCAGCAGCAGCGGGTCGGCGTACTTGGCGTACCGGCGCACGACGAAGTGCGCGATCCCGGCGAGGGCGCCGAGGCCGAGGCCGTAGAGCAGCATGCCGGGCGGCAGGGTGCCGTTGATCGCGAGGCCCACGTTGGCGTAGGCGAACATCGGGATGACCACGGCGAAGACGAGCAGCAGGAGCTCGGTGTTCCGCCGGCTCGGCAGCTCGATGGCGCCGATGGTGGTCGTATTGGTGACAACGCTCATGGTGTGGCAGGCCCCCTGCGCCCGCGTGTGACTGCTACTTCCCGCACAGGCCGACCAGCTGCTGCTCCTCGGGAGTCAGGCTGGGACCGGGTGTCGGAGTGTTCTGCGCCTCGGCGTTGCGGCGCTCTTCGTCCTTCTTGCAGGCGGAGGTCTGGACGCCGAGGTCGTCGAGCTTCCTCTTGGCGGCGTCGAGGCTGCCCTCGCTGATGGTGGCCTCGACCAGCTTGCGCTTGAAGGGCGGCAGGTACTTCAGTTCGATGTCGGGGCGGTCGGTCTCCACCTTGGAGAGCTTCAGCGGGCCCAGCTTCGGGCTGATGCCGCGGAAGAGCGCGACGTGCTCGCCGTTCTTGCCGACGTAGAACTGCGTCTGGGTCCAGCGCCAGCCGGCGTACAGGCCGCCGCCGATGACACCGGCGACGATGAGCAGGGTCAGCGTACGGGTGGTCCACTTGCGCCCTTTGCTGCGGCGCCTGCGGGGGTGGTCGTACGTGTCCTCGTAGCCGGAGTCGGCGTCGTAGCGGTCGGCTTCGCCGAAGCTGCCGTAACCGCCGCCGCCCTGGCCCTGCTCGGAGTAGCCGTAGCCGGGGGCGTCGCCGCTGCCGGGGGGGCCGAAGGCGCCGGGCGGCGGGGACTGGCGGCCGAGGCCCGAGGCCCGGCCGGCCGGGGTCTGCATGGCGTTGCCGCCGTCGAAGAGCTGGTGCTGGTTCTCGGCGACCGCGCCGACGACCACCGGGGTGTCGCTGACCTGGGCGGCGAGGGTGTCGCCGCTGTCGGTGTCGAGGACGTCGGCGACGATGCAGGTGATGTTGTCGGGTCCGCCGCCGCGCAGCGCGAGCTGGATCAGGGACTGCACGGTCTCGCGGGGGCCGTGGTAGTCGGCGAGGGTCTCTTCCAGGGTCTGGTGCGAGACGACGCCGGAGAGCCCGTCTGAGCAGATCAGGTAGCGGTCGCCGGCGCGGACCTCACGGATGGAGAGGTCGGGTTCGACGATGTCGCCGCTGCCGAGCGCGCGCATCAGCAGCGAGCGCTGCGGGTGGGTGGTGGCTTCCTCTTCCGTGATGCGGCCCTCGTCGACGAGGCGCTGCACCCAGGTGTGGTCCTGGGTGATCTGGGTGAGGACGCCGTCGCGCAGCAGGTAGGCGCGGGAGTCGCCGACGTGGACGAGGCCGAGGCGCTGGCCGGTCCACAGCAGGGCGGTCAGGGTGGTGCCCATGCCCTCGAGCTGGGGGTCCTCCTCGACCATGACGCGCAGCTGGTCGTTGGCGCGCTGCACGGCGGTGGCGAGGGAGGTGAGGATGTCGGAGCCCGGGACGTCGTCGTCGAGCTGCACGAGGGTGGAGATCACCTCGGAGCTCGCGACCTCGCCGGCGGCCTGGCCTCCCATGCCGTCGGCGATCGCGAGGAGCCGGGGGCCGGCGTAGCCGGAGTCCTCGTTCCCCTCGCGGATCATGCCCTTGTGTGATCCGGCGGCGAACCGCAGGGACAGACTCATGCGCACCTCGCCGGTCGGCTCCGGGTACAACCGGTCTCGAGCCACACTGCCCACCCTCCGGTCGGGAGCGCGCACGTGTCCGTGTCCTCGGTGGGACGGATCACCGCCGCGCGCTCGCTCCGCTCGCTCATTCTCGTACTACTTCCGCAGCTCGATGACGGTCTTGCCGATGCGGATCGGTGCGCCCGGCGGAATGGGCGTCGGGGTGGTCAGCCGGGTCCGGTCGAGATACGTGCCGTTGGTGGACCCGAGATCCTCGACGATCCACTGGCCGTCACGGTCGGGATAGATCCTGGCATGGCGGCTGGACGCGTAGTCGTCGTCCAGCACGATCGTGGAGTCGTGGGCGCGGCCCAGCGTGATCGTCTGGCCGGCGAGGGCCACCGTGGTTCCCGTGAGGGTGCCCTCGGACACGACGAGCTTGGTCGGCGCACCGCGGCGCTGGCGCTGCTGCGGAGGCGCGGCCTGGCGGCCCGCCTGCTGCGGTGCGCCGGTGGCGCCGCCGCGGCGGGAGCCGCGCTGCGTCACTCTCGTTCCGAAGAGGTCGCTGCGGATGACCTGGACGGCCACGATGACGAACAGCCACAGAACGGCTAGGAAACCCAACCGCATGACCGTCAGGGTCAGCTCTGACATTGCCCCCGCTTCACCCTTCGGCTTGCCGGTAAATGATGGTGGTACTGCCCACGACGATCCGCGAGCCGTCGCGGAGCGTAGCGCGGGTGGTGTGCTGCCCGTCCACCACGATGCCGTTGGTGGACCCGAGATCCTGGATCGTCGAGGGCGTTCCGGTCCGGATCTCACAGTGCCGGCGCGATACGCCGGGGTCGTCGATCCGCACGTCGGCTTCCGTGCTTCGGCCGAGTACGAGCGTGGGGCGCGAGATCTGGTGGCGGGTGCCGTTGATCTCGATCCAGTGCCGCCGGGGACCGCCCGGGCCGGCCGCGGGGGCCGCTCCGGCAGGTCCGCCGGGGGCGGGACGCCGCGCGCCCGCGCCGCCGGGTGGCGGCGCACTGGGCATGGGCGGGGCGGCGACCGGCGGGTAGCCGTATCCACCACCGCCCTGCGGCGGGTTCTCCGGCGGGTAGCCGTAGCCGCCCTGCGGTGAGGGAGGCCCTGCCTGCGGCTGGGAGGTGCTGGAGGCGAGGGTGCGGCTGCGGACCCGGTAGAGCCCGGTGTCGAGGTCGTCGGCCTTCTCCAGATGGACCTTGATGGGGCCCATGAAGCTGTAGCGCTGCTGCTTGGCGTAGTCGCGGACGAGGCCCGCGAGCTCGTCGCCGAGCTGCCCGGAGTAGGGGCTCAGACGGTCGTAGTCACCGGCGCTGAGTTCGACGATGAAGTCGTTGGGGACGACGGTCCGCTCGCGGTTCCAGATGGTGGCGTTGTTGTCGCACTCCCGCTGGAGGGCTCCGGCGATCTCCACCGGCTGGACCTCGGACTTGAACACCTTGGCGAAGGTGCCGTTCACCAGACCTTCGAGTCGCTGCTCGAACCGCTTCAGAACTCCCATGGGGCACCTCCTCCGTCGTTGTCGCCCTGTACTGCTTACTGATCGTATCCACGCATGGCGGATTCGGGTGGTTCCCCATCGCTCCTGTGAGGACGAGTGTTGGTCCTCACAAGGGATCGTAGGGGCGCCGCAGGAACAGTGTCCCGCACCGGGACGGGAGTGCGGGAGGGGCCGTCCACGGCGGGGTGCGGGTGTCCCGGGAAAGCGATTTCAAACCACCCCGCTCACCGTGCTAATGTTTCGACGTCGCCAGGGGAACGGCCCGAAAGGGAAGAACCACTGGGGCGCTGCTCGGGCGAGTGGCGGAACGGCAGACGCGCTGGCTTCAGGTGCCAGTGTCCTTCGGGACGTGGGGGTTCAAATCCCCCCTCGCCCACATCGACGAGACGGTCGTCACTGCGAAAGCGGTGGCGGCCGTTTCGCATTTCCGGCCCCGTCGCGTGTGTGACGTACGTCCCTCCCGGGGCCCCTGACGTGCCGGCTTGCCCGCGGACCCGGTTGGTTGGGATCAACTGTCCGCATGGCGAGACCAGTTGCGGCCGGCGGAGGCGAGGGGCGGGCGGACGACTTTCGTCGCGGCGGGTGCGACGAAAGAGGGCGGCCGGGTCGGGCGCCGGGTGTCTAGGGTCGGTCGGGTGGATGTGACGGCGAAGACGCGTGCGGGCTGGGACTGGCTGAGGGGGCCGGAACCGTGGACCCGGCGGATGCTGGCGGCGGACCTGGCGGTCGGCGGTGTGCTGGCCGTCCTCGGCCTGGGCGTCGACGAACTCAGCGGCGGGTCTGTCCCTCGGATGCTCGTGGGCTCCGCGGTCGTGGTGGCGCTGACCCTGATGCGCCGGCGGCTGCCGGGGACCGCGCTCGTGGTCGCCTCGGCGGTGAGCGCCCTCCTCCCGGGGACGTTCTTCATCACACCCCTGCTGGCGTGGTCGGCGGGGCGGCGGATCGTCGGGGTGGGCCGGGCGGTGGCCGCCTTCGCGCTGGCCTTCGTCGCGGCGGTCGGCGCCAGCGTGGCGGACCAGTCGGAGCAGATGCAGCCGCTGCTGGTGATCGTGTTCTCCACGCTGATGTTCCTGGCCATGATCGTGATGCCGGGTCTGGCCAGCCGGTACTGGTCGCAGCGGCGCACCCTGCTGCGGGCGCTCCACGAGCGCAACGGACAGCTGCTGCGCGAGCGGGCCATGGTCGCCGGGCAGGCGAGGCTGCGCGAGCGGCAGCGCATCGCCCAGGACATGCACGACAGCCTGGGGCACCAGCTGGCCCTGATCTCCGTGCACACCGGGGCGCTGGAGGTGGATCCGGAACTCACCGGCCGTCAGCGCGAGGCGGTGGGTGTGCTGCGGCAGGCCTCGGTGGCCGCGATGCACGAACTGCGCGAGGTCGTCGGCATCCTGCGCGACGGCGTGGAGGCGCCCGCGCCGGTGGAGGAGGCCCAGCCCGCGGCGCGCGGCGTGGCCGGGATCCCGGGGGTCGTGGAGGCGGCGCGCGGCTCGGGCACCGATGTGCGGCTGAGCACGTCGGGGCAGCCCAGGCCGCTGGTCGCGGCGTGCGACCACGCCGCGTACCGGATCGTCCAGGAGGCCCTGACGAACGCGTACAAGCACGCTCCGGGGGCGCCGATCGCCATCGAGCTGCGGTACGAGGACGACTCGCTGGTGGTGGAGATCGCCAACGGGCCGGCGGCCGGTCCGGCGGACGCCGAGGTGGTCTCCGGCGGGCAGGGCCTGACGGGGCTGCGCGAGCGGGCGCGGCTGGTCGGCGGGATGGTGCACGCGGGCGCCACCGAGGGCGGCGGGTTCCGGGTGGCCGGGGTGCTCCCGTACGGGACGGAGCCGGCCGGGGTGGAGGACGTGGCCGACGACTTCGGGCAGCGGGCCCATGCGCAGACGGACCTGCAGGCCGGGGTGCGGGGGCCGGGCGGGGAGCAGCCGATGGACTGGGCGGCGGTGGACCGCGAGCTGGCCGTACGGGTGCGCAGCCGGACCGGCGGCCTGGCGGTGGGCTGCGGGATCGCCTTCGCGGCGGTGGTGCTTCTGGTGATCGTGCTCGGCGCCGGGGTGGTGCTGCTGGTGGACTCGGCGAGCGACGCGATCATCGGCCGCGACGAGTTCGACGCCGTGCACGTGGGCGAGTCCGAGGTGTCCGTCCGCGACCGGCTGCCGAGCGGCGAGAGCTTCATGACGGCGGGGGCGGAGCGCAAGGGGCCGGCCAGGCCGCCGGGCTCGGAGTGCCTGGCCCTGCTGGCCGAGGACCAGCCGGGGAGCTGGGGCAAGGACCTGGTTTTCCGGTTCTGCTTCAAGGACGGCAAGCTCGTCGACAAGCAGGTCTACGAGGTCAAGCAGTAGGAGCACGGGTGACAGCCGAAGTGATCCGAGTGGTGATCGCCGACGACGAGCCGCTGATCCGGGCCGGGATCAGGATGATCCTGACCTCGGCGCCGGACATCGAGGTCGTCGCGGAGGCGGCGAACGGCCGGGAGGCGGTGGAACTGGCCCGCTCGCACGCGCCCGACGTGATGCTCCTCGACATCCAGATGCCGGTGATGGACGGGCTGACCGCACTGGGGGAACTGCGGCGGGCCGCGCCGCAGGTGCGCGCGCTGATCCTGACGACCTTCGGGGAGAAGGAGAACGTGCTGCGGGCGCTGGGCCAGGGCGGCGCGGGATTCCTGCTGAAGGACTCGGCGCCGGGCGAACTGATCGGGGCCGTCCGGGCCGCCGCGTCCGGGGACGCGTACCTCTCGCCGGGGGCCACCCGGCACGTGGTGGACCAGCTGGCCTCGGGGAAGGCCGCCGTGCGCGGCGAGGAGGCCCGGCGCCAGGTGGCGGCGCTGAGCGAGCGGGAGCGCGGTGTGCTGGCGCTGCTCGGCGAGGGACTGTCCAACGCGGACGCGGGCCGGCGGCTGCACATGAGCGAGGCGACCGTGAAGACGTACGTGAGCCGGATCCTGGCCAAGCTGGGCTGTGAGAACCGCGTCCAGGCCGCCCTGCTGGCCAGGGACGCCGGGCTGTAGATACGGTCAGCCCGTTCGAAAAAGCGATCGATGAACGGGTGGGGGCGGCGCCGATGGCGGCGGTAGCGGGGCAGCGGATTCCGGACGTGGCGGGCTTCGCGCCGCGGGTGGCTGCGGGTTCGCCCAAGGGGCAGGGCAAGGCGCTGCGCGTGCGCGTGCCGCGGTCGGCGCACGCCGCGTTCGTGGCGCCGGCCGACCGGCCGGACGCGGTCCGGGCGGTGGAGGAGTCCAATGCGGGGCGGGTCGCCGAGCTGACTCCCATACGGGTGGGCCGGATGGCCGCGAACCCCTTCGCGTTCCTGCGCGGGGCGGCCGGGCTGATGGCCCACGACCTGTCGGGCGGCCCCGTGACCGGGGTCGGCGCACAGATCTGCGGTGACGCCCACGCGGCGAACTTCGGCCTGTACGGGGACGCCCAGGGGCGGCTCGTGATCGACCTGAACGACTTCGACGAGACCGTGTTCGGCCCGTGGGAGTGGGACGTCAAGCGGCTGGCGGCCTCGCTGGTGCTGGCCGGCCGGGTGGCCGGCGCGGACGAGGACACCTGCCGGGCGGCCGCGCTCGACGCGGTGGGCGCCTACCGGCGGACCATGCGGCTGCTGGCCAGGCTGCCCGCCCTCGACGCGTGGAACGCCATCGCGGACGAGGAGCTCGTCTCGCACACGGACGCCCGCGACCTGCTGGGCACGCTGGAGCGGGTCTCGGTGAAGGCCCGCAACAACACCTCCGCCCGGTTCGCCGCCAAGTCGACGCAGACCGGGCCGGACGGCGCCCTGCGCTTCGTCGACGCGCTGCCCGTGCTGCGCCGCGTCGGTGATGCGGAGGCCGCGGCCGTGGCGGCCTCGCTCGGCTCCTACCTCCAGACGCTGCAGGGCGACCGGCTGCCGCTGCTGGCCCGGTACGCGATCCAGGACGTGGCCTTCCGCGTGGTGGGGACCGGGAGCGTCGGCACCCGCTCGTACGTGGTGCTGCTGCTGGACCACCGGGGCGAGGCGCTGGTGCTCCAGGTGAAGGAGGCACGGCCCTCGGTGCTGCTGCCGCACCTGCCCGCGCTGGGCTTCACCTCGCCTCCCGAGGAGCACGAGGGCCGCCGGGTGGTCGCCGGGCAGAAGCGGATGCAGGTGGTCTCCGACATCATGCTGGGCTGGACCACGGTGGAGGGCCGGCCGTTCCAGGTGCGGCAGTTCCGCAACCGCAAGGGCAGCGTGGACCCGGCGGCGCTGGCCGTCGACCAGATCGACGACTACGGGCGGATGACCGGCGCCCTGCTGGCCCGGGCGCACGCGCACAGCGCCGACCCGCGGCTGCTGGCCGGCTACTGCGGCAAGAACGAGGAGCTGGACGAGGCGATGGCGGCCTTCGCGGTGGCCTACGCCGACCGGACCGAGGCCGATCACGCCGACCTGGTGGCGGCCGTGCGGCGCGGCCGGATCGCTGCGGAAGCCGGGGTCTAGGACCGTGCCGGACCGCTTCGCGCCGGGCGGCGTCCCTTCCCCGGCCACCGTGGGCAAGGTGCCCCCGGTGAAGACGTCGCCCGCGCGGGCGGGCCGTAGGCTGGCCGGGTGAGCGAGCAGACCGAGCAGCCTGAGCAGACAGTCCCCGGTGGTTCCGGCGACTCCTCCACCGGTGCGGAGCGCCCCGAGGCGCGCCTGGAGCGGGCCGTACGGGCCGCCGAGCAGGCGCTGATCGAGTTCGAGATCGCGGTGGAGACCTTCCGCGTGGAGGTGGAGAACTTCTCCCGCCTGCACCACCAGAAGCTCGGCCCCATGTACTCCAGGCTCGACGAGCTGGACGCGCTGATCGCCGAGGCGAAGGCGGCCCGCAGCGGGGACCGCGACGATCTGCGCCGGGCCAAGGAAGCGCGCGCGCTGGTCATGCCGATGCCGGGGGTGGACGAGCTGTTCCACGACTGGCTGGGCTCGGACGGGATCTCCGACGACGCCTCCGCGATGCTCACCGACCGGCCCGTGCGGCCGCCGGAGCGGGTGCGGCCCTCGGAGGAGGTGCGCCGCCTGTACCGCGAGCTGGTCCGCCAGGCCCATCCCGACCTCGCCCAGGAGGAGGCGGAGCGGGAACGGCGCGACGCGTTCATCGCGCGGGTCAACGCCGCCTACGGGCGGGGCGACGAGGTGCTGCTGCGCGAGCTGGCCGAGGAGTGGGCGGCCGGCCCGGTCCCGGAGGCGGCCGCCCCGAGCGAGAGCGAGGAGCTGTACGCCCGGCTGGAGTGGCTGGCGCAGCGCAAGGAGCTGCTGGCGCTCGTGGCCCGGGAGCTGGAGGACAGTGCGATCGGGTCGATGCTGAGGATGGCGCCCGACGACCCGGACCGGCTGCTGGAGGAGATCGCGGAGCAGCTGCTGGCGCAGGTCTCCGAGCGCGAGGCGGAACTGGCGGCCGCGCTCGCCGCGGAGTGACCGGGCCGGACGGCGCCGGCCGGGCCGCATCCGCCCGTCGGATAGGTTGGAAGGACCATCTGCGATGAGAGAAGGCGACGTATGAACTTCGGACCGCTTCCCTCGGTGGACGCCGCCGCGGTGCCCTCCGAAGGCTTTGTCCTCGACGTCCGTGAGGACGACGAATGGGCGGCCGGTCACGTCGAGGGCGCTCTGCACATCCCGATGAGCGACTTCGTCGCCCGCTTCGGTGAGCTGACGGAAGCCGTCGAGGACGGCCGCCGGGTGTACGTGATGTGCCGGGTCGGCGGGCGTTCCGCGCAGGTCACCCAGTACCTGGTGCGCCAGGAGATCGACGCCGTGAACGTCGACGGCGGGATGCAGGCCTGGGACGGTGCCGGACGCCCGATGGTGACGGACAGCGGGAGCCCGGCCTTCGTGCTGTAGCCCCTGCTCAGCCGAGGGGGTGGGCGGCCAGCAGGTCGCCCAGGGCCTCCTCGTGCGCGGCGGCCGGGCCGAGCTGGAGTTCCAGCTGCTTGGCCCAGGCGTGGTAGCGGTGCAGCGGGTAGTCGGTGTCGGCGCCGAAGCCGCCGTGCAGGTGCTGGGCGGTCTGCACGACCCGGCGCACGCCCTCCGAGGCCCAGATCTTGGCGACCGCGACGTCACCGGAGCTCGGCAGCGGGCCGCCGGCGCCGCCGGTCGCGGCGTCGAGCCGCCAGGCGGCCTGCCACAGGGTGACCTCCATGGCGCGCAGGTCGATGTAGCGGTCGGCGGCCTGGACGGCGACCGCCTGGAAGGTGGCCACGGGGAAACCGAACTGCTCGCGCTTGCCGGTGTACTGGCTGGTCATCGTGAGGACGGCCTCGCCGAGCCCGAGCGCCAGTGCGCAGGTGCCGGCGGCGAGGAGCTGGCGGAGCCGCTCCCAGGCCTCGGGGGCGTCGATGAGGTGGGCGGCGTCCACCCGTACGCCGTCCAGGGCGAGTTCGGCGAGCCGCTCGCCGCTGGTGGAGACCTGCTCGGCGAGGGCGAGGCCCTCGGCGGTGCGCGGGACGAGCGCGAGGACGGCGTCGCCCTCGCCGGTGTGGGCCGGTACGGCGATCCAGTCGGCGCTCTGCGCCCAGGGGACGGCGGTCTGCGTGCCGTCCAGGATCCAGTCCGCGCCTTCGCGGCGGGCGGTGACGGCGAGTTCGGCCGGGTCGTGGCCGGAGCGGCCGTGCGCGGCGGTGGTGAGCACGAGCGTGCCGCGTCCGGCGGCGGGCAGCAGGGCGGCGGCCAGTTCGGGGCTGCCGTGGGCCTGGACGGCCATGGCGGCGGCGCAGTGCTCCAGCAGCGGGACCCGTGCCAGCACCCGGCCCGCCTCGCGCAGCACCAGGCACAGGGCGATGGCGTCCAGGCCGGCGCCGCCGTGCTCCTCGGCGAGGACCAGGCTCAGCAGGTCGGACCCGGCGAGCCTGGCCCACAGCGGGCGGTCGAAGTCCTCGGCGACGGCGCCGGGGGTGAGCGCGGGGCTGGGCACGCCGTCGGGTGCGACGTCCGCGAACACGGCCCGGGCCGCCTCGACGGCGGCCTGCTGCTCCTCGGTGAAGGTGAAGTCCACTGCCTGTCCTCCCGCGCGCGTTCAGGTCTGACGGTGCGTCAAGATAGAACACGTTCTGGAAATTGGACAGAGCAGCTTCACGAGTCGTGGCCTAGCGGTCGAAGTCGATCTCCACTTCCTCCGTCAGCGGGTGCGACTGGCAGGCCAGCACGAACCCGGCGTCCGTCTCCTCGGATTCCAGCGCGAAGTTCCGGTCCATCCGGACCTCGCCCGACACCAGGAACGCCCGGCAGGTGCCGCAGACCCCGCCCTTGCAGGCGTAGGGGGCGTCCGCGCGGTTGCGCAGCACCGCGTCCAGCAGGGATTCCCCGTCCTGGACCGGCCAGGTGCCGGAACGCCCGTCGAGCCGCGCGGTGACCCGCCCCTGCGGGGCGGCCGCCGAGGCCGCCGTACGGGCCGGGGCCGTGGGCTCCTCGACGTGGAAGATCTCCTCGTGCACCCGGGTCCGGACCACGCCGAGCACGCTCAGGGCCCGCTCCGCGCCCTGCACCAGGCCGTAGGGGCCGCACAGGAACCAGCCCGTCACCTCCGCCACCGGAAGCAGCGCGGGCAGCAGGGCCGCCAGCCGCTCCTCGTCCAGCCGCCCGGAGGGCAGCCCGGACTCCTGCTCCTCCCGGGAGAGGACGGTCACCAGCTGGAACCGCGCCGGGTACCGGTCCTTGAGGTCGGCGACCTCCTCCAGGAACATCGTCGAGGCCGCCGTACGGTCGCTGCGCACGAGGCAGAAGCGGGCGTCGGGCCGGGCGGCCAGCAGGCTCGCGGCGATGGACAGCACGGGCGTGATGCCGCTGCCGCCGACGATCGCCGCGTAGTGCCCCGACGCGGGGGCTGCGGCGGGCTCCAGCACGAACCGGCCGGCCGGGACCATCACGTCGAGGACGTCCCCGGCCGCGATCTCCTTGTGGGCGAAGGTGGAGAACTCCCCGCCCTCCACCAGCCGCACCCCGACCCGCAGCTCCGCCGGGCCCGGGCCGTCCGGCACCGGGGCGGGGGAGCAGATCGAGTAGGTGCGGCGGACCTCGGTGCCGCCCTCGGGGGCGGCGCGGCGCAGGGTCAGGTGCTGGCCGGGGGCGTGCCGGTACTCCTCGCGCAGTTCCGCGGGAACCCGGAGGGTCAGCGCCACCGAGTCGTCGGTGAGCCGGTCGACAGCCGCCACCGTCAGCGGGTGGAACGCGCCGTGGCGGGGGGCGGCCATCTACAGCTCCTTGAAGTGGTCGAACGGTTCGCGGCAGGCGGTGCAGCGGCGCAGCGCCTTGCAAGCGGTGGAGGAGAACCGGCTGAGCAGTTCGGTGTCGGTCGATCCGCAGTTCGGGCAGCGGACCGACAAGGTGAGCGGGACCGGTCCGCCGGCCGCGTGCGGGCGGGGCGGGGCGATGCCGAACTCGGCGAGCTTGCGGCGGCCTTCGGCGCTGATGTCGTCGGTCGACCAGGCGGGGGCCAGCACGGTGGTCACCCGCACCTCGGGGATGCCGTGGCCGGTCAGGGCCCGCTCGATGTCCGCCGACATGGCCTCGATGGCCGGGCAGCCGGTGTAGGTGGGCGTGAGGGTGACCTCGGCGTGGCCGTCCTCGTGCATCCGCACACCGCGCACCACGCCGAGCTCGCCGAGGGTGAGCACGGGCAGCTCGGGGTCCGGGACGGAACCGGCCAGCTCGGCCAGCTCCGCCTCCAGGCGGGTCACTCCGGCGTCGGCGGTCACCATGACGCCCCCGGGTGGCTGCGGTGCAAGTGCTGCATTTCGGCGAGCATCCGACCGAACGGCTCGGTGTGCAGGCCCTGCCGGCCGGCTCCGGCCGCCCAGGCGCCGGTGCGCGGCCCCTCGGGCAGAGCGAGACCGGCCCGCTCCAGCACGCCGGTCAGCGCGGTCAGCCAGCGCTCTTCCAGGACGGCCCAGTCCACGCCGTCGATCCCCTCGACCGGCTGGAACATCTCACCGGTGTACTTCCACAGGGCGTCCAGGGCGGTCCGCATGCGGAGCCGGCTCTCCTCGGTGCCGTCGCCGAGCCGCAGGGTCCACTGCTCGGCGTGGTCGCGGTGGTACGCGGTCTCCTTGACGGCCTTGGCCGCGAGCGGGGCGAACGGGCCGTCCCCGCGGGCCAGCTCCGCGTAGAGCTCGTGCTGGTGGAAGGAGAAGTAGAGCTGGCGGGCGATGGTGTGGGCGAAGTCGCCGTTCGGCTGCTCGACCAGCTGGAGGTTGCGGAAGGACCGCTCCTCGCGCAGGTAGGCCAGCTCGTCCTCGTCGCCGGCCATGGACAGCAGGATGCGGGCCTGGCCGAGCAGGTCGAGGGCGATGTTCGCCAGGGCGACCTCCTCCTCCAGGACGGGGGCGTGCCCCGCCCACTCGGCGAGGCGGTGGGAGAGGACGAGCGCGTCGTCGCCGAGCGCGAGAGCCGCCGAGACGGTGGTGCCGGTGGTTCCGGTCGTGCCGGTGCCGGTGTCCGTGCTGGTCACAGGTGGCTCACCCCCTCCGGGATGTCGTAGAAGGTCGGGTGCCGGTACGGCTTGTCGGCGGACGGGGCGAAGAACGGGTCCCGCTCGTCCGGCGAGGAGGCGGTGATCTGGGTGGAGGGCACCACCCAGATCGAGATGCCCTCGCTGCGCCGCGTGTAGAGGTCGCGGGCGTTGCGCAGGGCCATCTCCGCGTCGGGGGCGTGCAGGCTTCCCGCGTGCGTGTGCGAGAGGCCGCGGCGCGAGCGCACGAAGACCTCCCACAGGGGCCAGTTCTGCGTCATACCCGTGCCTCCTCGTTCTGTACGGCATTCGCCGCCGCTTGCCTTGCCACCTGCTTGTCCGCATACGCCGCGGCCGCGTCGCGCACCCAGGCGCCTTCCTCGTGGGCCGTGCGCCGCTGACTGATCCGCTGCTCGTTGCAGGGGCCGTTGCCCTTGAGCACGTCCCAGAACTCGGCCCAGTCGATGGCGCCGAAGTCGTGGTGCCCGCGCTCCTGGTTCCACTTCAGGTCCGGGTCGGGCAGGGTCAGGCCGAGGGACTCGGCCTGCGGGACGGCGATGTCCACGAACCGCTGGCGCAGCTCGTCGTTCGAGTGGCGCTTGATCCGCCAGGCCATCGACTGCGCCGAGTGCGCCGACTCGTCGTCCGGCGGGCCGAACATCATCAGCGAGGGCCACCACCAGCGGTCCACCGCGTCCTGCGCCATCGCGTGCTGGGCCTCGGTGCCCTGCGAGAGGGCGAGGAGCAGCTCGTACCCCTGGCGCTGGTGGAAGGACTCCTCCTTGCAGATCCGGACCATGGCGCGTGCGTAGGGCCCGTAGGAGCAGCGGCAGATCGGCACCTGGTTGGTGATCGCCGCGCCGTCCACGAGCCAGCCGATCGCGCCGACGTCCGCCCAGGTCAGCGTGGGGTAGTTGAAGATCGAGGAGTACTTCTGCTTCCCCGAGTGCAGCTTGTCGAGCAGCTCGTCGCGGCTGGTGCCGAGCGTCTCGGCCGCGCTGTAGAGGTACAGCCCGTGGCCGGCCTCGTCCTGCACCTTGGCCATCAGGATCGCCTTGCGGCGCAGCGAGGGCGCGCGGGTGATCCAGTTCGCCTCGGGCTGCATGCCGATGATCTCGGAGTGGGCGTGCTGTGCCATCTGGCGGACCAGCGAGGCGCGGTACTCGTCGGGCATCCAGTCGCGCGGCTCCACGCGCTCGTCCGCCGCCACGGCCGCGTCGAACGCCGCCGCGAGCTGTGCGCCCAGGTCAGCAGTCATGTCCGTCCCGTCCGTCCTGTCTGCCCCGAGGGCCGTGTCCGGTCCCGTCTCCGGGGTCACTGCCACCATTCCGGCCCCTTGTCAGTGTCTGCCGTCCGCCCGACCGACCGATCGTTCGGTTCATCCGCTTCAATGGTGAGACGGCGGCCCGTAGGGTGTCAACCTCTGTGGTCAACCCTGTGGACGCCGGACGATCGGGGCGGGATGGATTCGAACGGGCACGAGCTCGCCGAAGAGGCCGCTCCGCCACCGCCCCGGGCGCCCGGAATAGCCGGTCTGTCCACCCCGTACCGCGTCGTGACGGCCCTGGCCCTGGGGGCGGTCGCCGTGGCCGCCTGTGCGCACCTCGCGTTCGTCTTCCTCCACGTGGCACCGTCCAACACGGTCAGCAAGCAGCACGCGCGGACGATCGACAGCTGGATCTATCCCGAGTTCGAACAGAACTGGAAGCTCTTCGCCCCCAATCCGCTCCAGCAGAACATCGCCGTGGAGGCGCGCGCGGAGGTGCGGACCGCCGCCGGCGAGCTGATCACCACCGGCTGGCGCGACCTGAGCGCCGAGGACACCGCCGCCATCCGGCACAGCCTGCTGCCGAGCCACACCCGGCAGAACGAGCTCCGCCGGGCCTGGGACTTCTTCACCGGCTCCCACGACGAGGACAACAAGCCGACCGGGGACCGCGGCGAGCTCTCCGAGGAGTACCTGCAGCGGATCGCGGTGAACCGGCTCGCCCCGCAGCACCCGGGCGGGCACATCCTGCGGATCCAGCTGCGCTCGGCGACGACGGCGGTGCCCGCGCCGGAGTGGAGCACCGAGACCACCGACACCCAGACCTACTACCGGGAGCTGCCGTGGTGGACGGTGTGAAGCGGGCCCGGGCGGCCCTCGGGCGTGCGGCCGCGCAGGTCACCGGGCAGGCGCTGGGCCCGTACCAGAGCGCCGTGGTGCGCATCGGCTTCGCCGGGACCTGGCTCTTCTTCCTGCTGTGCGAGTTCCCCGTCCGCGCGGAGCTGTACGGGCCGGACGGGCCGTGGAGCTGGCGCCTCGCCGAGCGGCTGACCGACTCCAACGGCGCCTTCACGGTGCTGATGTGGTCCGACTCGACGCTGTGGTTCGAGATCGTCTACGCGGTCTCGGTGCTGGCGAGCCTCGGGCTGCTCCTGGGCTGGCGCACGCGGGCGACGTCCGTGGTGTTCATGGTCGGGGTGCTGTCGCTGCAGAACCGCAGCGTGTTCATGGGCGACGGCGGGGACAACGTCATCCACCTGATGGCGATCTACCTGGTGCTCACCCGGTGCGCGCAGGTGTGGTCGCTGGACGCGCGGCGGGCCCGGCTGCGGGGGTCGGCCTCCGCGGGAGCCGCCGGGCCGGTGCTGTGGGTCGTGCTGGGGGCCTTCTTCGCGTACGGGGTGGCGACCGGACGCTTCGGCTACGGCTGGCTGGCGGCCTTCGCGGCGCTGTGGGTGGTCTGCGTGCTGTGGTGGCTGGTGGACCGGTACGAGCCGGAGGGGGAGGGGCGCGCGGTCCTGGACGTCCTGGCCAACCTGCTGCACAACGCGGGCCTGCTGGTGATCATGGCGGAGGTCTGTCTGATCTACGCGACGGCGGGCTGGTACAAGATCCAGGGATCGCGGTGGCAGGACGGGACGGCCCTGTACTACCCCCTGGGGCTGGACTACTTCACCCCGTGGCCGGGGCTGTCCGCGCTGGTGGCGGGGAGCGGGACGCTGGTGATGCTGCTGTCGTACGGGACGGTGGCGGTGCAGGTGGCGTTTCCGTTCACGCTGTTCAACCGGCGGATCAAGAACGTGCTGCTGGCCGTGATGATGCTGGAGCACGTGGGGATCGCGGTGCTGCTGGGGCTGCCGTTCTTCTCGTTGGCGATGATCGCCGCCGACGCGGTCTTCCTGCCGACGGTGTTCCTGGTGTGGCTCGGCGCCCGCTGCGCCGCCCTGCGGCCGAGCCGCCGCGCGCCCGAGCCGGTCTCCGTCCCGGACCCGTCCACCCCCGTCCCCGCCCAGGGACCCGCACTCCGCTGACCTGCGGCCCGTAGGGTCGGGGCATGAGTGATCAGGCGGACGCAGACGAGACGGCACGGGAGTGGCGGGAGGCCGCAGGGCGGTCGGATCTTGTTCTGCTCGACGGGTTCCACGCGCTGAAGCACGCCCTCCGCTTCGGCGCCGACGTACGGATGGCCCTCGCTGAGGACCCCGGCGAAGTACGCGCGCTCGCCGCCGGGCTGGCCCCCGACGTCGAGGCCGACGTGGCCCGGCTGGTGCGCCGGGCCGCGCTCAAGGGGCTGCTCCCCCGCGTGCACCCCACCGGGGTCGCGGCCCTCGCCGTACGCCCCGACCGGGCGGCCGGCCTCGCCGCGCTCGGGCGGATGCCCAGGCCCGCGCCCGTCGTCGTGCTCGACAACCCCCGCAACCTCGGCAACGTCGGCGCCGTCGTCCGCCTCGCCGCCGGTTTCGGCGCCACCGGCGTGGTGACCCGCGGCGACCTCGACCCCTGGCACCCGAACGTGGTCCGGGCCGGGGCCGGTCTGCACTACGCCACCACCGTCGAGCGCCTCGCACTGGAGGAGTTCCCGCCCGGGCCGCTCTACGCGCTCGACCCGGAGGGCGTGGACATCCGTACCCTCACCCTCCCGGACGACGCCCTGCTCGCCTTCGGCTCGGAACGCCACGGGATCTCACCGGAGCTCCGGGACCGGGCCGACCACCTCGTCTCCCTGCCCATGCGCCCGCAGGTCTCCAGCTACAACCTCGCCACCAGCGTGGCCATGACCCTCTTCCACTGGGGCGGCCCGCCGGCCGGTGAAGAGGGCGGCGAGGACGCCTAGCGCGCCCCCGGCCAGGATCAGCGCGGCCGCGCCGAGCGTCGCCCCGTCCGGGTGGACCAGCGACTGGCCGCGCAGCGCCTGCCAGGTCAGCAGGGCGAGCACGGCCGAGTAGACCGCACCGGCCACGAAGACCAGCCGTACCCGTACCCGTTCGTCGCGCAGCCGGGCGAAGCGCGGGGCGAGTGCGGCCAGGACGAGCACGAGGAGCGGGAGCAGCTGCAGGGCGTGCATGCCGAAGAAGTGCGGGATGCGCAGGTCTCCGCCGGTGGTGGACCAGCCGGTGAGGAACATTCCGGGGCCGCCGTCGGGCACTCCCACGCTGTGCGCGCCGGTTTCCGGTGCCTCGACTCCGGCCATGTCGAGGCGCTGCTGCTCGGCGGTGGGCAGGGTCATCAGGACGGCGAGTGCGGCACCGGTCAGCGCGAGGACCGTGGAGATCCGGATCGACCAGGTCGTGGCCCGGTCGGCGGTCCTGGCGCGCCAGAGCAGGATCGCGACGACGAGCGTGGCGAGCCACAGCACGATCACGCTGTTGCGCATGAGCGAGTAGAGCTCGGCGTCGAAGGGCGTCGCCCTGTTGAAGTGGCTGCGCACTCCGCGCAGGACCTGCAGGGTGATCAGCACCATTTCCCCGACGCCCGCGGCGGCCACGACCGTGCCGGCCCACCAGGCGGCCCGGCGCAGCCGTCGCCGCTCCTCGCCCAGCAGCGAGATCATCCAGGCCAGGCTGAGGCAGTAGGCGGCGAGCGAGACCGAGAACTTGAAGGGCTTGGCCCAGATCGGCGCCCCCGTCAGCACGCGGTCGTCGACCAGGATTCCGACCGCGGAGCCGAGCGCCCACACGGCCATGACCAGGGTGAACAGCACCAGCGGGCGGTGCCAGGTACGCCAAGAGGACATCAGCATTCATACCCCCGTGATGAATGGATAGCAGCACTCTCTGCTATCTGATAGTGCCACTATCTATGATGGGGGTGGACAGGGCAAGCGAAAACAGGGTGAAGACACGTGCGCATCGGTGAGTTGAGCCGTCGGACCGGGGTGCCGGTACCGACGATCAAGTACTACCTACGGGAGGGTCTGCTCCCGGCAGGGGAGCTGACGAGCCCCAACCAGGCCAGCTACGGGGACGTGCACGAGCGCCGGCTCCGGCTGGTCCGTGCGCTGCTGGAAGTCGGCGGGCTCTCGGTGGCGGCCATCGGCGAGGTGCTCGCGGCCGTCGACGACAAGGAGCAGCCGGTGCACAAGCTGCTGGGCGCGGCCGCGCAGTGCCTGGTGCCCGGATACGGCGACGGCGCAGGCGGCGGCGGTGCGGAGGACGCGGAGACGGTGCTGGCCCGGGAGCGGGTGGCGCGGCTGATCGCGTCGCGCGGCTGGCGCATCGATCCCGGCAACACGGCCGTCGATGCGCTGGTGGCCGCGCTCGCCTCGCTCGACCGGGTGGGGCACGGCGGTTTCGCGGACGTGCTGGACGACTACGCGGAGGCGGCCGAGCGGGTGGGCCGCGCGGACCTGGACTACACCGCCCGCCGGGCGGCCCGCGAGGACCTGGTGGAGACGGTGGTCGTCGGCACGGTGCTGGGCGACGCGATCTTCGCCGCCCTGCGCAGGATGGCCCAGGTGGACGCCTCCGTCCGAACCTTCGGGGAGGAGGCGCCCAGGGCCTGATCGGGAGGGACTACGCCTGGCGGCGGACCTCCACCACCCGGAAGCGGTTCGCGACGAAGGCGCCGTCGCACAGCGCGGCATTGGCCGCGGGGTTGCCGCCCGAGCCGTGGAAGTCCGAGAACGCGGCGGTCTGGTTGACGTACACCCCGCCGGTCAGGTTCAGCGAGAGCTGCGCGGACTCCTCCAGGCAGACCTCCTCGATCGCCCGCTCGGTGTCCGCGGACGTCGTGTACGCGCCCACCGTCATGGCGCCCTTCTCCCGCACCGTGCGGCGCAGCAGGTCGAGGGCGTCGGCGGTGGTGTCCACGGCCACCGCGAAGGACACCGGGCCGAAGCACTCGGAGAGGTACGGCGCCTCCGGGTCCGGCTTGGCGGCGTCCAGCTTGACCATGACGGGCGTACGGACCACCGCGTCCGGGAACTCGGGGTTCACGACCTCCCGGGAGGCCAGGGCGACCTCGCCCAGTCCGGCCGCCGCCTCCAGCCGGGTCTTGACGTCCGGGTTGACCAGCGCGCCGAGCAGCGCGTTGGCCCGGGCGTCGTCGCCCAGCAGGCCGCCGACCGAGGCCGCGAGATCGGCGACGACCTCGTCGTACGTCTTGTGGCCGGCGTCCGTGGCGATGCCGTCGCGCGGGATCAGCAGGTTCTGCGGGGTGGTGCACATCTGGCCGCTGTAGAGGGACAGGGAGAACGCGAGGTTCGCCAGCATGCCCTTGTAGTTGTCCGTGGAGTCCAGGACGACGGTGTTGACGCCGGCCTTCTCCGTGTAGACCTGCGCCTGGCGGGCGTTGGTCTCGAGCCAGTCGCCGAACTCCGTGGACCCGGTGTAGTCGATCAGCTTGATCTCGGGGCGGACGGCGAGGGCCTTGGCGATGCCCTCGCCCGGGCGCTCGACCGCGAGCGCGACCAGGTTCGGGTCGAAGCCCGCCTCCGCGAGGACCTCGCGCGCCACCTGGACGGTGAGCGCGAGCGGCAGCACGGCCCGCGGGTGCGGCTTGACCAGCACCGCGTTGCCGGTGGCGAGGGAGGCGAACAGGCCGGGGTAGCCGTTCCAGGTCGGGAAGGTGTTGCAGCCGATCATGAGGGCGATGCCGCGCGGGACCGCCGTGAAGCTCTTGCCGAGGTTCAGCGGGTCCTTCTTGCCCTGGGGCTTCGACCAGTCGGCCTGCCCCGGGACCCGGGTCTGCTCCTCGTACGCGTACGCCACCGCCTCCAGGCCGCGGTCCTGCGCGTGCGGGCCGCCCGCCTGGAACGCCATCATGAACGCCTGGCCGCTGGTGTGCATGACCGCGTGCGCGAACTCGTGGGTGCGGGCGGAGATGCGGGACAGGATCTCGATGCAGACCAGGGCGCGCGCCTCGGGTCCCGCGTCGCGCCAGGCGGCCATGCCGGCCTTCATGGCGGGCAGCAGCACGTCCGGGTCGGCGTGCGGGTACTCGACGCCGAGCTCCGGGCCGTACGGGGACACCTCGGCGCCCGTCCAGCCGTCGGTGCCGGGCTGGCCGAGGTCCAGGCGCGTGCCGCGCAGGGCCTCGAAGGCGGCGAGCCCGTCGGCCGGCGCGGTCTCGCCGTAGGCCTTGGGGTGCTCGGGATGCGGGGACCAGTAGGCACGGCTGCGGATCGCCGACAGGGCCTGGTCCAGGGTGGGCCGGTGCTTGGCGGACAACTGGGGGACGGTGAGCTCGGCGGCCATCAGGGACCAACTCCTCGTTGAGCCGGGCGAAGAAGAGCAGACTGGAGTTAGAGTAACCGAACGATCGGTCGGGACAAGAGGGCCCGGCGGACCTGTGGATAAGTCGGTGCGGGAGGATCAGGACATGACAGCAATCGAGCGGTCCCGCACTGTGGCGGTCGTCGGAGCGGGCACCATGGGCCAGGGCATCGCCCAGGTCGCCCTTCTCGCAGGTCACCGCGTGCTGATCTACGACATCGACGCGACCCTCGCCGCAGACGGCGTCGGCTTCGTGCAGGACCGCGTCGACCGGATGGCCGCCAAGGGCCGTCTCGACCGGGCCGAGGCCGAGGACGCGATCGGCCGAATCGGTGCGGCGGCCGCCCTCGGGGACCTCGCCGGGGCCGCCCTCGTCATCGAGGCGGTCGTCGAGAACGTCACCGTCAAGCAGGCGCTCTTCGCCGCACTCGAAGAGGTGGTCGCGCCGGACGCGCTGCTGGCCACGAACACCTCCTCCCTCTCGGTCACCGAGCTCGCCGCCGGGCTCGCGCACCCCGGCCGCTTCCTCGGCCTGCACTTCTTCAACCCGGCCCCGCTCCTCCCGCTCGTCGAGGTGGTCAGCGGTTTCGCGACCGACCCGGCGGCCGCCGAGCGCGCGTACCGCACGGTCCTCGGCTGGGGGAAGACGCCGGTCCGCTGCGCCGACACCCCCGGCTTCATCGTCAACCGGATCGCCCGCCCCTTCTACGCCGAGGCCTTCGCGGTGTACGAGGAGCAGGGCGCCGATCCGGCCACCATCGACGCCGTGCTCCGCGAGAGCGGCGGCTTCAAGATGGGCCCGTTCCAGCTGACCGACCTGATCGGCCAGGACGTCAACGAGGCCGTGACCCGCTCCGTGTGGGAGTCCTTCTTCCGCAGCCCCAAGTTCACCCCCTCCCTCGCGCAGCGCCGGATGGTCCAGTCGGGCCGCCTCGGCCGCAAGTCGGGCCACGGCTGGTTCCCGTACGGCCCGGACGCCGTCTCCGCGCAGCCGCACACCGCCGGACCCGAGGAGGCCCCGGACAAGGTCACCGTGGTGGGCGACCTCGGACCCGCGGCGGAGCTGGCCGACCTGCTGGAGGAGGCCGGGATCGCGGTGACGGCCACCGAGCACGGGGGTCCGTACATCCAGCTGCCCGGGGAGGGCCAGCTGGTCCTGGCGGACGGGAAGACCTCGGTCGAGTTCGCGGACGTCGTGTACTTCGACCTCGCGTTCGACTACCGCGGCGCCACCCGGATCGCGCTCTCCGCCAGCGAGGACACCAGCGAGCGGACCCTCGCCGAGGCGATCGGCCTCTTCCAGAAGCTGGGCAAGCAGGTCTCCGTCATCGGCGACGTCCCCGGCATGATCGTGGCCCGGACCGTCGCGATGCTGATCGACCTCACGGCGGACGCCGTGGCCCGCGGCGTGGCCTCCGCCGAGGACATCGACACGGCGATGCGGCTCGGCGTGAACTACCCCGTCGGCCCCGCCGAATGGCACGACCGGCTCGGCCGGGACTGGGCCTACGACCTGCTCCACCACCTCGACGAGCGCTGTCCCGGCGGCCGGTACGCGCCCTCGCTGGCGCTGTTCAAGCTGGGCTACGCGGCGGGCGACGAGGAGGAGGCCGAATGACCACGGCCAAGCGGGACACGTACACCCCCGAGACGCTGCTGTCCGTGGCCGTCCAGGTCTTCAACGAGCGCGGCTACGACGGCACCTCGATGGAGCACCTCTCCAAGGCCGCGGGCATCTCGAAGTCCTCGATCTACCACCACGTCACGGGCAAGGAGGAGCTGCTGCGGCGCGCCGTCAGCCGGGCCCTCGACGGGCTCTTCGCGGTGCTGGAGGAGCCGGGCGCGGTCCGCGGCCGGGCGGTCGAGCGCGTCGAGTACGTCACGCGCCGCACGGTCGAGGTGCTGGTCTCCGAGCTGCCGTACGTGACGCTGCTGCTGCGGGTGCGCGGCAACACCCGGACCGAGCGCTGGGCGCTGGAACGCCGCCGCGAGTTCGACCACCAGGTGGCCGACCTGCTCAAGGCCGCCGCGGCGGACGGAGACCTCCGGGCGGACGTGGACATCCGGCTGGCCACCCGCCTGCTCTTCGGCATGGTGAACTCCCTCGTCGAGTGGTACCGCCCGCATCCGGGAACCGGCCAGGACCAACTCGCCGACGCAGTGGTCAGCATGGCCCTGGACGGCCTGCGCACCACCCGCTGACCCGCGGGTGCCACCCCCTGGGCGAACGCTGAACTGGACGAAGGGCGAGACCGTCGCGAACCTGGTCCGGGCCGACACGGGCAGGCACGGCGTCGTCGACTTCTGGAACCAGGGCTGGGAGGGCACCGACCTCGTGGTCGACCTGTCCGGCTTCTACGACACCCGGTGATCCACCGGTAGGCGTCCGGCAGACACCGCGCACAGCGCCCCGGGAACGGCCCTCACGGCCCATTCCCGGGGCGCTGTCGCGCGTACGGCCTACTCCTCGGAGATCGCCTGGGCCCCGGCGCCCGGTCCCCGCCCCGAGTCCAGGAGATCCGTTTCCTCGAAGACCAGCAGGGTGCGCGTGGAGAGGACCTCGGGAATGGCCTGGAGGCGGGTCAGGACCAGCTCGCGCAGCGTCCGGTTGTCCGGCGTGTGCACCAGCAGCAGGACGTCGAAGTCACCGCTGACCAGGGCGATGTGGGCAGCCCCCGGAAGCTCGCGCAGCTGCTCGCGGACCGTCCGCCAGGAGTTCTGGACGATCTTCAGGGTGATGTAGGCGGATGCGCCCTGGCCCGCGCGTTCGTGGTTGACGCGGGCCGTGAAACCGCGGATCACTCCGTCGTCGATGAGCCGGTTGATGCGGGCGTAGGCGTTCGCGCGCGAGACGTGCACCTGCTCCGCCACCGACCGTATCGACGCGCGGCCGTCCGCCTGCAGCAGCCGCATGATCGACCGGTCGATCGGGTCCAGGGGACGGGGTGCGACCGGAGGGACCCCCGGGGCACCGGGTGCGCCCGGGGCGCCCCCCGGTGGAACCGGTGCGGAACCAGCTCCGGCCATTTGTTCATCCGGCATTGCCCGATGCCTCCCTCTCCTGGACGTCCTGCATCCATCCCAGGGCCCCGGCGCCCGTTTGTCCACAGCCTGGAGCCGCCTGTAGCCAAATTGCGCGGACAACCGAACAATCGGTAGGTGAGGCGCCTCACACCCGAGCCGTCGCTTCCCCCAGCCACCGCTGGGGGTGCCCCAGCCCGCTTCCCACGAGGAGGTGTACGCCGCCATGACGGTCCAAGAGCTGCCCGGTGCCGGTGCGTCCCACCGTCCCACCCCGCCGCCCGCCTGGAGGCCCCGTACGGACGCCGCTCCGCTGCTCCCGGACCCCGAGCCCTACCGGGTCCTGGGCACCGAGGCGGCCGACCGGCTGGACCCCGCGCTGATGCGGCGCTGCTACGCCGAGCTGGTGCGCGGCCGCCGCTACAACGCCCAGGCCACGGCGCTCACCAAGCAGGGCCGGCTCGCCGTCTACCCCTCCACCGTCGGCCAGGAGGCTTGCGAGATCGCGGCCGCGATGGTCCTGGAGGACCAGGACTGGCTGTTCCCGAGCTACCGCGACACCCTGGCGGCCGTGGCGCGCGGGCTGGACCCCGTACAGGCGCTGACCCTGCTGCGCGGCGACTGGCACACCGGCTACGACCCGCGCGAGCACCGCATAGCCCCGCTGTCCACCCCGCTCGCCACCCAGCTGCCGCACGCGGTGGGCCTGGCGCACGCGGCCCGGCTGCGCGGGGACGACGTCGTCGCCCTCGCCATGGTCGGCGACGGCGGCACCAGCGAGGGCGACTTCCACGAGGCGCTGAACTTCGCCGCCGTCTGGCAGGCCCCCGTGGTCTTCCTCGTGCAGAACAACGGCTTCGCGATCTCCGTGCCGCTCGCCAAGCAGACCGCCGCCCCGACGCTGGCCCACAAGGCCGTGGGGTACGGGATGCCCGGCCGGCTGGTCGACGGCAACGACATCGCGGCGATGCACGAGGTGCTGACCGAGGCGGTCCGCAGGGCCCGGGCCGGCGGTGGTCCGACGCTGATCGAGGCGGTCACGTACCGGATGGAGGCCCACACGAACGCCGACGACGCGACCCGCTACCGCGGTGACGCCGAGGTCGAGGCCTGGAAGGCGCACGACCCGATCGTGCTCCTGGAGCGCGAGCTGACCGCGCGCGGGATCATCGACGAGGCGGGCATCCAGGCGGCGCGCGACGAGGCCGAGGTGATGGCCGCGGCGCTCCGCGACGGGATGAACGCGGACCCGGTGGTGGACCCGATGGACCTGTTCGCGCACGTGTACGCGGAGCAGACGGACCGGCTGCGCGAGCAGGCGGCCATGCTCCGTGCAGAGCTGGAAGCCGAGGACCAGGCGTGACGACGGTGGCGGCGGCAAAGTCCGCGAAGCCGGGGGCCAAGCCCTCGACGATGGCGCAGGCCCTGACCCGGGCCATGCGCGACGCGATGGCCGAGGACCCGACGGTCCACGTCATGGGCGAGGACGTCGGCACCCTCGGCGGGGTCTTCCGGATCACGGACGGGCTCGCCAAGGAGTTCGGCGAGGACCGCTGCACGGACACCCCGCTCGCGGAGGCCGGGATCCTGGGTGCGGCGGTCGGCATGGCCATGTACGGGCTGCGGCCGGTGGTGGAGATGCAGTTCGACGCCTTCGCGTACCCGGCGTTCGAGCAGCTGATCTCGCACGTGGCGAAGATGCGCAACCGGACGCGCGGCGCGATGCCGCTGCCGATCACCATCCGCGTGCCGTACGGCGGCGGGATCGGCGGCGTGGAGCACCACTGCGACTCCTCCGAGGCGTACTACGTGGCGACGCCCGGCCTGCACGTGGTGACCCCGGCGACGGTCGAGGACGCGTACGGGCTGCTGCGCGCCTCGATCGCGAGCGACGACCCGGTGGTCTTCCTGGAGCCGAAGCGGCTCTACTGGTCGAAGGCCGACTGGTCCCCCGAGGCGCCGGCGGCCGTGCCGGGCATCGGCAAGGCCCTGGTCCGCCGGACGGGTACGAGCGCGACGCTGATCACCTACGGGCCCTCGCTGCCGCTCTGCCTGGAGGCCGCCGAGGCGGCCCGCGAGGAGGGCTGGGACCTGGAGGTCGTGGACCTGCGCTCGCTGGTCCCCTTCGACGAGGAGACGGTCGTGCAGTCCGTGCGCCGCACCGGGCGCGCGGTGGTCGTCCACGAGGCGAACGGCTTCGGCGGACCGGGCGCGGAGATCGCCGCCCGCGTCACGGAGCGCTGCTTCCACCACCTGGAGGCGCCGGTGCTGCGGGTGACGGGCTTCGACATCCCGTATCCGCCGCCGATGCTGGAGAAGCACCACCTGCCCGGAGTCGACCGGATCCTGGACACCGTGGCACGCCTGCAGTGGGAGAACTGATGCCGCAGGTCATGGAATTCAAGCTGCCGGACCTCGGTGAGGGCCTCACCGAGGCCGAGATCGTGCGCTGGCTGGTGGCGGTGGGCGACGTCGTCGCCATCGACCAGCCGGTCGTCGAGGTCGAGACGGCGAAGGCGATGGTGGAGGTGCCCTGCCCGTACGGCGGAGTGGTCACCGCCCGTTTCGGCGAGGAGGGGCAGGAACTGCCGGTCGGGGCTCCGCTGATCACCGTTGCGGTGGGTGCGCAGACGCTCCCGGAGGTCCCGGCGGCCGAAGCGGAAGGCTCCGGCAGCGCGCCGCGGCCCCTGATCGGTTACGGCTCGGACCACTCGCGCCCGGCGCGTCGGCGACGGGTGCGACCCGTCACCGCCGAGGTCACGGCGCCTGCCGTCCCTGCCGTCCCTGCCGTACCCGCCGCGACCGCCGTCACGGCTGCGACCGCCGTCGCCGCCGTGGCCGCCGGGCCCGTCGCGGTGATCTCGCCGCTGGTGCGGAAGCTGGCCAAGGACAACGGCGTCGACCTGCGTGCACTGCGCGGGTCGGGCCCGGAGGGGCTGATCCTGCGGGCGGACGTCGAGGCGGCGCTGGCCGCGCTGCGGGCGCCGGCTCCGGCCCCCGTCGCGGCCGTGGCGGTGCAGGGCGAGCGGATCCCGCTCAAGGGCGTGCGCGGTGCGGTCGCCGAGAAGCTGTCGCGCAGCCGCCGGGAGATCCCGGACGCCACCTGCTGGGTCGACGCGGACGCCACCGAGCTGATGGCGGCCCGCGCCGCGATGAACGCGGTGGGCGGCCCCAAGATCTCGGTGCTGGCGCTGCTGGCCCGGATCTGCACGGCGGCGCTGGCCCGCTATCCGGAGCTCAACTCCATGGTGGACCTCGAGGCGAAGGAGATCGTCCGCCTCCCGGCCGTGCACCTGGGCTTCGCCGCACAGACCGAGCGGGGCCTGATGGTCCCGGTGGTCCGGGACGCGCAGAACCGGAACCCGGAGTCCCTGTCGGCGGAGTTCGCCCGTCTGACGGAGCTGGCACGGGCCGGGAAGCTGGCCCCTGCCGACCTGACGGGCGGGACCTTCACCCTGAACAACTACGGGGTGTTCGGGGTCGACGGCTCCACGCCGATCATCAACCACCCGGAGGCGGCGATGCTCGGGGTGGGCCGGATCATGCCGAAGCCGTGGGTGCACAAGGGTGAGCTGGCGGTCCGCCAGGTCGTCCAGCTGTCCCTGACGTTCGACCACCGGGTCTGCGACGGTGGCACGGCGGGCGGCTTCCTCCGCTACGTCGCCGACTGCGTGGAATCCCCGGCGGTCCTGCTGCGCAGCCTGTAGCAGCACCCGGTCCGGGAAGAGCGAAAGGGCGGGGCTCCGCGCAGCGGAACCCCGCCCGGCCTCAGACCGTGAGCAGGAGTTTGCCCACGTGGCTGCTCGACTCCAGGACCCGGTGGGCCTCGGCCGCATCCTGCATCGGGTAGGCCGCGTGGACCACCGGGCGGATCCGGCCGGCCGAGACCAGGGGCCACACGTGCTCCCGTACGGCCGCGACGATGGCCGCCTTCTCCTCCAGCGGGCGGGCCCGCAGCGTGGTGGCGGTGATCGCCGCACGCTTGGAGAGCAGCGCTCCGAGGTTCAGTTCGGCCTTCACGCCGCCCTGCAGCCCGATCACCGCGAGGCGGCCGTTCACGGCCAGGGCGTCCACGTTCCGGGAGAGGTACTTCGCGCCCATGATGTCCAGGATCACGTCCGCGCCGGCCCCGCCCGTCGCCGCCTTGAGCTCCGCCACGAAGTCCTGCTCGCGGTAGTCGATCAGGATGTCCGCGCCCAGCTCCTTGCAGCGCGCCAGCTTCTCCGGGCCGCCCGCCGTCACGGCGACCGTCGCGCCCACCGCCTTCGCCAGCTGGATCGCCATCGTCCCGATCCCGCTGGACCCGCCGTGCACGAGCAGGGTCTCGCCGGGGCGCAGTCCGGCCACCATGAACACGTTGGACCACACCGTCGTGACGGCCTCGGGCAGCGCGGCCGCCGTCACCAGGTCCACGCCCGCCGGGACCGGCAGCAGCTGGCCCGCCGGAACGGCCACCCGCTGCGCGTACCCGCCGCCCGCCAGCAGGGCGCACACTTCGTCGCCCACCGACCAGCCGGACACCCCCGGCCCGATCGAGGCGATCCGCCCGGAGCACTCCAGTCCCGGATAGGGCGAGGTGCCGGGCGGCGGGTCGTAGTACCCCTGCCGCTGGAGGAGGTCGGCGCGGTTCACGGCGCTCGCCGTGACCTCGACGAGGACCTCGCCCTCGCCTGCCACCGGATCGGGTACGTCGGTCCAGACGAGGGCCTCGGGGCCGCCGGGCTGCTCGATGGTGATCGCATGCATGGCCCGGAGGCTACGCCACAGTCGCCCCTACTCGGCAGAGCCCCGTGTGATGGGCGGCGAGGACGGCGGTGTCGCCCGGACGATGGTGATGAGACGGTCCGTCAGCTGGATCGGGCTCGCGTGCGGATCGTCGTACGCGAGCAGCCGGTGCCCGCGCAGGACGTTCACCACCAGGTCGTCGGTGTCCCGTACCGACTTGCCGACCTCGGACTTGCGGGCGGGCCGTTCGATGAGGTCGAGGCCGCTGCCCTGCTGGATCAGGTCCTCCATCACGGCACCCGCGCTCGGGCTGAGCACCGAGAGGCCCAGCAGCCGGCCGGCCGCGCTCGCGCTCGTGATGACGGCGTCGGCGCCGGACTGGCGCAGCAGCGGGGCGTTCTCCTCCTCGCGCACCGCCGCGACGATCTTCGCCCCGCGGTTGAGCTGCCGGGCCGTCAGCGTGACCAGGACCGCCGTGTCGTCCCGCTGGGTGGCGATGACGATCTGACGGGCCTTCTGCAACTCGGCGCGCAGCAGCACCTCGGAGCGGGTGGCATCGCCGACCACACCGGTGAAGCCCTCCGCGTTGGCCGTGTCGATCACCTTGGCGCTCGGGTCGACGATGACGACCTGCTCCCTGGAAAGGCCGGTGGCCAGCAGCGTCAGCAGGGCCGAGCGGCCCTTGGTGCCGAAGCCGACAACGACCGTGTGCTCACGCAAGTTCTTCCTCCAGCGCTTCAGCCGCCACTCTTCCCGCGTCCGTTCCGTCAGGACTTCCAGGGTGGTACCGACCAGGATGATCAGGAACAGCACGCGCAGCGGCGTGATCAGCAGGATGTTGATCAGCCGCGCGCTGTCGCTGTACGGGACGATGTCGCCGTAGCCGGTCGTCGACAGCGTCACGGTGGCGTAGTAGAAGCAGTCGAGGAGGTCGACCTGCTCGTTGGCGTTGTCGTGGTAGCCGTCGCGGTCCAGCCACACGATGAAGACCGTCAGGAAGAGCACGAACAGGGCCATCAGCAGGCGCTTGGTGACCTGCCTCAGCGGCTGTTCGACGATGCGATTGGGCAGTTTGATGCGCCGGGAGACGAGCTTCTCGTCGGCTTCGCGGGCCATCGCGTCCTGACCGTGAAGTTTCACGTGAAACATCCTCCGGAAGCCCACGGCAGATCGAGGATCTCCAGGTCCTGCCCGGAGCGGGCGCCCTTCGGCGGTACGACGGCCAGCGCGTCGGCGGCGGCCACCCCGCGCAGCATCGCGGGGCCGTGGTAGCGCAGCGGCACCGCGTGCTCCTCGCTCAGCAGGACCGGGACCAGCCGTGTGTCGTACGGGTGGCCAGGTACGTCGCCCTGGACCGGCGCCGTGTAGCGGGGGCGGTTGCGGCGGCCGGCGAGGGCGCGCAGCAGGGGCTCGGCGAGGGTCAGCAGCCCGGAGACGGCTGCCAGGGGGTTCCCGGGCAGCCCGACCAGGTGCCGCCCGTCGGCCCGGTCGCCGATGCGGGCCAGCAGCATCGGGTGCCCGGGGCGTACCGCCACCCCGTCGACCAGCAGCTCGGCGCCCGCCTTCCGCAGGACGGGGTGGACGTGGTCGACGGGCCCGGAAGCGGTGCCGCCGGTGGTCACCAGCACGTCGGCGGTGGAGGTGGTGACGGCTTCCAGCAGGGCTGCGGCCCCCGCGGGATCGTCGCCGAGCCTTCGGGTGCCGATGACCTCGGCGCCCAGCCGCGCGAGCCAGGGGCCGAGCATCGGGCTGAGGGCGTCGCGGATCAGCCCGTCGTGCGGGCGGCCCTCGGTGAGCAGCTCGTCGCCGAGGACCAGGACCTCCACACGGGGCCGGGGCCGGGTGGTCAGCTCGTCGTACCCGGCGGCCGCGGCGAGCCCGAGCACGGCCGGGGTGACCAGGGAGCCGGCGGGCAGCAGCAGGTCTCCGGATCGGCACTCCTGGCCGCGCGGGCGGATGTCCTGGCCGGTGAGGACGGGCCGGTCGGCGAAGAGCTGGGTGCCGGCCTCGCGGCAGTGCTCGCTGCGGATGACGGCGGTGGTGTCGGTGGGGATCCGGGCGCCCGTGGCGATCCGTACGGCCTCGCCGTCCGCGAGGGGCTCGGGCCGGTCGGCACCGGCCAGGACCCCGGCGCCGGTACGGACGCTCCAGGGGCCGGGACCGGCGACGGCCCAGCCGTCCATGGCGGAGGTGTCGAAGGACGGCAGGTCGGTCAGCGCGTCCAGGGGCGCGTCCAGGACCTCGCCGAGGGCGTCGGCGAGCGGAACCCGGTGCGTACGGGCCCGCACCCCGGCCCCGGCGCGGACGGCGGCCTCCCGGGCGCGCGGCCAGGAGACCGCCCGGTGGCCGCCCGCCCCGCCGCCCCCGGGGGCGCGGCTGACCAGGGCCAGGGCCTGGTCGAGGGCCTCCTCGGCGGAGTTCGCGGGGGTCATCCGGAGCCGTTCTGTTCGGCGGCGGCGTCGCCCTCTGCGCCGGTACCCGCGTCGGCCTCGGCCTCGGCCGCCCAGCGCAGCGCCAGGTCGGCGGCCTTGCGGGAGGCTTCGGCGACGGCCTGGGCGGGGTCGGCGCCGGTGGCGGCGGCTTGGGCGGCCGCGTAACCGACCAGGAAGGTGGTCAGCGGGGCGGCGGGCCGGGCGACGCCGTGGGCGGCGTCCCGGGCGAGATCGAGCAGGGTCTTGACGTCGACGTCGAGGTCGAGGCCCAGCTCGTTCTTGGCGGCGGTGATCCATTGGTCCAGCACGGTTCCATGCTCCCTGATCCGGGCGCGGGCGGCGGCGAGATCGTCCCAGGTGTCGCAGTCGAAGGAGGCGAGTGGCTGTGCCGTGACGCGCGCGAGGTCCAGTTCGGAGGTGAGCGCGCGCAGCGGGAGCCCGGTCAGGTTGCCGTGCTCGGCGGCCAGCAGGGCGATCTCGCGGCGCAGGGGCTCGGCGCGGTAGGCGGCGACCAGCGGCTGGTCCCGGCCGTCGGGGTCGCGCAGCATCGCGCCGTCCGGGCCGGGCGCGTCGAGCAGGGCCCGTACGGTCTCGCGGTCCAGGAACGGCAGGTCCGCGGAGAGTACGAGGACCAGCTCGGCGGTGGTCCCGCGCAGCCCTGCGTCCAGCGCGGCCACGGGGCCGCCGCCGGGCGGGTCCTCCCGGGTCCAGTGCACCGGGCGCGCGGTGGGGCGGCGGCCGCCGACCACGACCGTGGTCCGGGCATCGGGGCAGGCGTCGAGGACGCGGTCGAGGAGGGCGCGGCCGCCGACGCTCAGCGCGGGCTTGTCCGCCCCGCCGAGTCGCTGCGCGGC
The DNA here is from genome assembly GCF_045160965.1 of Streptomyces sp. NBC_00207. Lineage (NCBI taxonomy): Bacteria > Bacillati > Actinomycetota > Actinomycetes > Kitasatosporales > Streptomycetaceae > Streptomyces > Streptomyces sp. NBC_00207. Next base: position 4,978,728 of record NZ_CP130715.1, read on the forward strand.
GCCGCCGGCCAGCACGATCGCGTCGTAGCTCATGCCCCAGAGTATGCGTCGGCCATGTCCCCTGCGGGGAGCCGCACTTATCGGAGCCTCGGGCGGGGGCCGGTGCGGCTCAGGGGTCGGGGCTCCAGGATCGGGGATCCGCCCGCCCCCGCGCCTCAAAACGCCGGCGGGGCTGGAAGATCCAGCCCCGCCGGGTCGCGCTACAGGTACGGGCCCGAGCGGATCGCGCCGTGGCCGCCGTCATCGTCGTCGTCGTGGGGGCCGCCCGGCGGGAGGGCGCGCCGCATCTGTTCCAGCTGGGCCCGCGCGGCCATCTGCTGCGCGAACAGGGCCGTCTGGATGCCGTGGAAGAGGCCCTCCAGCCAGCCCACCAACTGGGCCTGCGCGATGCGCAGTTCGGCCTCGGAGGGAATGGCCTCCTCGGTGAACGGGAGGGACAGGCGCTCCAGTTCCTCCACGAGCTCCGGGGCCAGACCGTCCTCCAGCTCCTTCACCGAGGCGGCATGGATGTCCTTGAGCCGGACCCGGCTCGCCTCGTCGAGAGGCGCGGCACGTACCTCTTCCAGGAGTTGCTTGATCATGCTGCCGATCCGCATGACCTTGGCGGGCTGTTCGACCATCTCCGTCACCGGGACCTCGCGCGACTCGTCATCGGCGTCGCCGACCGCCGTCCCGTCCTGTCCCACGATCAGGACGTGCGGGGGGCTGTCCTGCGACCGTTCACTCCTCGGCATCTCCATGCCGTCATTCTCTCGCACACCTTCGTTCTCACACGGTGTGCCCCCGTACAGTCGTGATCCACCCTGTACGGGGGCACCAGGATTACCCCGCGGTCCGGCGGGCCAGGGCGCCGGTGGAGCGGGTGACCAGCGCCGCGAGCAGGGCCGCGCCCAGCGGGACGACGACGATCAGCTGGGCGAGGGTCTCCCACGGCACGGAGATCGGTACGTAGGGCACGGCCTCCTGCGCCGAAACGTAGCCGTTGTTGAGTTGGTGCTCGTAGAGCGCGTCCAGTTCCCGCCGCTGCACCATGCGCAGACCGACCGCGGGCAGGATCCCGGCCGCCGAGCCCAGGACGACGCCCATCAGGGCGACCACCCCGCACTGGAAGCCGCTCAGCGTCCGCCGCACCCGCGGCGCCGCGCCCACGGCCGCCAGGGTCTTCAGATCGGCCTCGGCGTCGGCCTGGGCGAGCCCGGTGGCGATGCCGGCCGCGCCGATGGTGACCAGGCCCGCGAAGACGGTCAGGGCGAGCAGCCCCAGGCTGTCGTTGCCCTGGTAGCCCGCTTCGATGCGCATGGTGGCCTCCACGCCCATCCGGTCGATCTCCCCGGCCATCCGCTGCCGCTGTTCGCTGCTCGCCGTCCCGTCGAGGGTGAAGTACGAACCGGACGCCGCCGTGGTCAGCCCGGCGGCCTTGGCCGCAGCGGGGGGCAGGACCAGTTCGATGCCCCAGCCGTCGGCGGTCTCGGGCGCCAGGTGGACGGGGAGGATCTTGTCCTCACCGGCCGGATCCTCGCCGATGGGGGCATGGGAGCTGACGCCCTCCTTGGCGATGACCAGCCGCAGGTTGATCTTGCCGTCCTTGACCTGGCGCTTGTCGAAGGAGACGGCGCGGCCCTCCTTGAGAGCCGCCACGGAACCCGGGTCGGTGACCGCCAGCACGCTCAGCAGTTTCTCGTCGGCGACGACCACCGAGTTCTGGATGCCGAACCTGCCCTCCACGCAGCGCCAGTCCTGGCGCAGTTCCCGGGCTTGCGCCTCAGGGAAGGCGGAGGGTCCCCCGGGGGTGTCGTAGAGCGGGCAGCGCTGCTCCTTGGGCTTGATGATCTCGACGCGGCCGCAGCCGGGTTCCCGGGAGTACGGCTCGCAGCTCGGCATGCCGACGACCAGCCGGTCGAAGTCCGCCCGCACCGCCACCGGGAGCTCCTTGGAGAGGGCCTGGCGCAGGGCCGGCACCTCCTTGTGGGCGCTGTTCTCCCTTGCTGCCAGCAGCCCGGTGCCGTGCGGCAGGTCGGCGACGTACTCGTGCCGCATCTGCAGGTCCCGGCTGTGCTCGTACGTGGCCACCGCGACGGTGCCGGCGACGGCGGCCAGGACCGCGGCCACGGCGGGCGCCGTACGCCCCCGGTTGCGCACGGCGTCGCGCAGCGCGAGCCGCGGCGACAGCGGCAGCCAGCGTCCGAGCCGGCCGAACAGGCCGACCAGGACCGGGGTGAGGGCGACGATGCCGAGTTCGGCGATGGCGCTGCCGCCCGCGACGACGGTGGCGCCCATCTTCGACGCGGTGCCGTACAGGGCGATCACGGCGCCGCCGGCGACGGCGAGCAGGCCGAGGACCGGCAGCACCCGGTTGGCGCGGCGCACTCCGCGGCGGCCGGTCAGCGAGGCCAGCACGGTCTGCCGGGACGCGGTGACGGCGGGGACGATCGCGGACAGCAGGCCGGTCACCACGGCGAGCAGGGCGATGGCGGCCAGTTCCAGCGGGCGGAAGTCGAGGCCGCCGAAGCGGACGCCGAGCTGGTCCTCCAGTACGGGGCGGAGCGCGATGGTGAGCACCACGCCGACGACGGTGCCGATGACGGCGGACACGGCTCCGATGACCAGGCCGCCGGAGAGCACGATGGAGCGGATGTGGCGCCGGTCGCCGCCGTTGGCGCCGACCAGGCCGAGCTGGCGGCGCGAGCGCCGGGCGCCGACCGCGAAGGCCGGTCCGGCGAGCAGGCAGATCTCCAGCATGGCGAGACCCACGACGGTGGCCACGACGGCCATGTCGGAGGTGCTGGCCGCGTCCAGCTGGTACTGCTCCTTGGATTCCTGCTGGTAGAGCGGCACGTCGGCATCGGCGGGCGGGTTCAGGCGGACGGCGCGGGAGACGACCACCAGGGACTTGGCGTTGGCCGCCTTGACCATGTTCCACGTGAAACCGTCGCCGCCGACCTTGACCAGGTAGCTGACGTTGGGCCGGAGTCCGGCGGCTCCGGAGGCCTCGAGCGCCCGGTCGAGCGGGGCGATCAGGGTTCCCGGCGGGGCGAGGATCTCGTCCTTGGCGAGCTTGCTGGGAAGCTCGTACGCGCCGACGATCTGGTACGAGGCCGTCGCGCCGCGCGGGGTGACCGTGGAGCCGACGAAGAGGCCGGAGTGCTCCAGGAACCTGGTGGTGGCGGCGACCTCGCCGGCGCGCTCGGGAAGCCGGCCGCGGTCGAGCGTGAACATGCCGTCCACCAGCGGGCTCTGCGTGTCGAGTTCGTGCAGATCGGTGTCCAGCAGACCGTGCTTGGTGCGGACCTTGCCGAAGCCCACGGAGTCCTTGACGACCTGGGTCCCGGCCGGGAGCGCGGACGTGTCCAGCTCCTGCGGGGCCTTCTCCGGCACCGACGCGCCGTCGAGCTTCTCGTAACCGCCGACGGGCGCGTAACTGGATCCGTCCGGCAGCTGGTAGACGGCCACGCCCAGGCGCGAGTGGTTCACCCGGGCGTCGGCGGTCCCGATCTGGCGCGAGAGGGTCTGCTCGGGGGAGAGTTCGGCACTGCGCAGGGTGAGATCGGCGGCGCTCACGCCGACGATCGGCAGGGCGATCATCGCGAGGACCAGGGCGCTGCGGCCCTTGGAGCGCCAGGCGTCGCGGCGGGCGATGCGCAGGGCCGCGACCCAGGAGTGGTACCAGCCTTGGATCGAGAAGGTCACTGGCCGGCCGCCTGCCCGGAGAGGAGCGAGTCGGGCCGGCTGCGCAGGGTCTCGTCGACCACGGTGCCGTCGCGCAGGAAGACCACGCGGTCGGCCCATGCGGCGAACCGCGGCTCGTGCGTGACGAGGATCCCGGCCGCGCCCGCGTCGCAGCGGGAGCGCAGCAGGGAGAGGACCGACTCGCCGGTCTCGGAGTCGAGGGCGCCGGTGGGCTCGTCGGCGAGGACCAGGCGGCGGTCGCCCACGAGGGCGCGGGCGATGGCCACGCGCTGCTGCTGGCCGCCGGACATCTCGTCGGGGAAGCGGTCGGCGAGTGCGGCGAGGCCTATCTCCTCCAGCGCGGCGAGCGCGGACACCCGCGCCTTGCGGGCGGAGGTCCCGTCGAGTTCCCGGGGCAGGGCCACGTTCTCGGCGGCGGTGAGGGCCGGGATCAGGTTGTAGTCCTGGAAGACGTAGCCGATGCTGCGGCGGCGCAGGGCGGCCAGTTGCTTGCGGCTCGCCGTGGTGATGTCGGTGCCCTCGACGACGACCCGCCCGCTGCTCGGGATGTCGAGGCCGCCCGCGAGGGTCAGCAGCGTGGACTTGCCGGAGCCGGACGGCCCCATGACGGCCACGAGTTCGCCCGGGTAGACGGAGAGGTTGATCCCGCGCAGGGCGTGCACCTCGGTGGCGCCGCTGCCGTGGGTGCGGACGAGCTGGTCCAACTGCAGTACGGGTTGCTGGGGCTGGGGCTGATCAGGCATGAGGGGTCCCCCCTGGGACGGTGGTTCAGCCTCGCCGCGGGGCGGTACGGGGCCGGGTGGTGGTCGGGGCCGGGGTCTCGGCAGCGGCGGCCTGGGGCGGTTCGGGTTCGCCGGCTCTCCGGTCGGCCGGCAGGGAGAGCCGTACGAGCCGGGCTTCGCAGTGGTCGAGCCAGCGGGCTTCGGCCTCGGTCTGGAAGATCAGCTGCTCCAGGACGAGCAGCCAGGCCACGTCGTCGCGTTCGCGGGACTGCCCGCTCTCGACCGCGGCGAGTGCCGTGGCCTTGAGCCGGGTGTAGTCCTGCATCGCCTTGATCGTGGCGTGGCGCTGGGACTGGATGACGGCGCGGATGTCCACTCCGGGCGCGCCCACGGCCATCGCGAGCTTGATGGAGAGCTCGTCGCGGGGCGGGTTGGCCCGGTCGACGGGACGCTCGTACCACTGGCGCAGCTCGGTGCGCCCGGTGTCGGTGATGGCGTACAGGGTGTGCCCGGCGGTGTCCTCGCCGTCGGGGGCGACGAGACCGTCGCGTTCGAGGCGGGCAAGGGTGGTGTAGACCTGCCCGACGTTGAGCGGCCAGGTGGAGCCGGTGCGGGATTCGAACTCGGTGCGCAGCTGGGAGCCGTACCGAGGACCCCGTTCCAGCAGGGCGAGAAGCCCGTGACGGATCGACATACTGAGTATGTATACCGAGTATGTTCACTCTCGGCAACCATCCTCAGGCGTACGCCGGAAGGGGGACCCCGGTGCTCCGCCGGGCTAGATGCTCCGGCGCAGGCGTACGCCCAGGTAGCCCAGACCCAGTCCCATCAGGGCGAATCCGGTACCGAGGGGCAGTATGTGCGCGGCCAGGTCGGCGGCCCGGTCGTTCGGTTCGGTGCCGAGGGCGGTGACCTGCCCGGGCGGGCTCGGCGCCACGGCCGGCGGTGGCGGAGTCGGCGGCGGAGCCGGGTGTGTGGGCCGGGCCTGCGGGCGGACCGGCAGGGGCCGGGCGGCCACGACCAGCTCCGGGTTGGCGGGCTCGCCGGCCGGGCGGCCGGGCCGCTCCCGCCCGACTCCGGCGGCGCTGCCGGCGAGCTCCCGGTAGCCGTCGTCCGACGGGGCGGGCGAGGGGGGTGCGGCGGGTGAGGTGCGCGGGGCGGAGCCGAAGGCCAGGGTGAAGGGGCCCGCGGAGGCGGAGGCGGCGGGGGCGAGCGCGGCGGTGACCAGTGCGGCACAGGCCAGCCAGCGGGACGGGCGGAATCCTTGGATCACGGGGAGCCCCTCCCGTCCCGAGCGGCCGAGACGCTCGCTCAGCGTCAGAGATATGCGCTCAGATTTACATAACGGGGCAAAACCGGCATCCCGGGCGCCCCATCAGGGTGCCCGGGATGCCGGTGTGTCGTGATGCGCCTCTGCTGCGGACCTCTCCGAAGCACTCGGAAGCGCTCCGGATTGCGCCGAATCGCCGAATCGCCGGGGGTTACTCCGGATTGCCGGTCGACACGGTCAGCGTGTACTCCGTGCCTTCCTTGTCGATCTTGTCGCCCGCGGCCGGCGACTGGATCAGCACCGTGTCCTTGCCGTAGACCGCCTCGTCCTTGTATTCGATCTTGTACTTGCCGCGCGAGGCCTGGATGCACTCCTTCACGGAGAGCAGGTTCTTGTACTTGAGGTCCGGCGCGGAGTACTTGCCGGCCTCGCTGTAGTGCTTCACCGGCTCCGAGCACTTCTTCGGGTCGATCGTGCGCGTGGTGTCGGGCCCCTTGAACCCGGCCTTGGCCGAGGCCGAGGCGGAGGCGCCCGTGGAGCTCCCCGGGTTCGCCGTGGGGCCCCCCTTGTCCTCGTCCCCGTTCATCGCGATCGCCGCGATCAGACCGCCGACGGCCAGCAGCGCCACCGCGATCGCGCCCGCGACCACCGGCATGTTCCGCTTGTCGCCGGACGGCCCGGACTGGCTCGCCGCGCTCGCCGGGGAGATCGTGTACGGCGGCGGGGTCTGCGGCGCGTACTGCTGCGGCGGGGGCGTGTGCGGGTAGGCGTAGCCGCCCTGGGCGTGCGCCTGGGGGGCCGGCGTCGGCGCGTACGGGGCCGGCGTCGGGGCGTGCGGAGCCTGGTACGGCTGCTGCACCGACTGCGGGGGCGCCTGGAAGCCGGAGTCCACCGGCGGGAACACGGCCGAGGCCACGCCCGCACCGCTGCTCAGGGGCCCCTGGCCCTGCACGATGACCGGCGCCCCGGTCTGCCCGGAGCCCAGCACGCGCGCCACCTCGTCGCCCATGGCGGCGGCCGTGGGGAAACGCTCGTTCGGGTTCTTCTTGAGGGCCCGCGCCACCAGCGCGTCCATCGCCGGCGTGAGCGAACGGTTGACGGAGGACGGGGCGACCGGCTCCTCCTGCACGTGGGCGTACGCGATGGCAAGCGGCGAGTCGGCGTCGAAGGGGATCCGCCCGGTCAGCAGCTGGAACAGCATGATGCCGACGGAGTAGAGGTCGGAGCGGGCGTCGACCCCGCGCCCCAGCGCCTGCTCGGGCGAGAGGTACTGCGGGGTGCCGACGACCATGCCGGTCTGCGTCATCGAGGTGACGCCCGACTGCATGGCGCGGGCGATGCCGAAGTCCATCACCTTGACCACGCCGCGCTTGTTCACCATGACGTTGCCGGGCTTGATGTCGCGGTGGACGAGCCCCATCTCGTGGCTGGTCTCCAGGGCGGCCAGCACATCGGCCGTCACCTTCAGGGCCTTGTCCGCCGGCATGGCCCCGTACTGGCGGATGTCCGCCTCCAGCACCGAGCCGAGGGGCTGCCCTTCCACGTATTCCATGACGATGTAGGGCATCACGGCGCCGTCGCCCGCGCCGGAGCCGCTGAACGTCACTTCGCCTTCACCGGTGTCGAACACCGAGACGATGTTCGTGTGCGACAGTTTCGCTACAGCCTGGGCCTCGCGGCGGAACCGCTCGCGGAAGGACTGCTCCCGGCCGAGGTCGCTGTGCAGGGTCTTGATGGCGACCTGCCGGTCGAGGGCCGAGTCGTACGCCAGGTACACCGAGGCCATGCCGCCCGCGCCCAGCAAGTCCCTTAGCTGGTAACGGCCACCGGCCAGAGAGCCGCCCGCGTACTGGCCCTGAGTGCCGTCCTGGCTCATGACTGTTGCTTCCCCTCGGGATGTGTCCCCACGCCGCTGGCCGGGCGCATATGGCGCCCAGTCTGCCCGAGGGCAAGCACACGTCAAGCCAGGTACCCGTTCCGTGACCACATGGGCACAGGGCGGCCTTGTCCGAACGGTGACCGGTTCCGAGGCTGTAGCGTTCGTCGGAGCACCATGGAAGAGGACTACCGCTGAGCGGCGGCCGAGAGAGACGACGGCGAGGACTGATGGCACCCGAACCCGAGGGAAACGGCGCCGGGATGACCGATGGTCCTGAGCACTGGGGCGCAGGCGGCCTGGTGGGAGACGGCCGTTACCGGCTGACGCACCGGCTGGGCCGGGGCGGCATGGCCGAGGTCTTCGCGGCCGAGGACGTACGGCTGGGCCGCACCGTCGCCGTGAAGCTGCTGCGCGCCGACCTGGCCGAGGACCCGGTGTCCAAGGCCCGCTTCACCCGCGAGGCACAGTCCGTCGCCGGGCTCAACCACCACGCCGTCGTCGCCGTGTACGACTCGGGCGAGGACCGGGTCGGCCCCAACACCGTCCCGTACATCGTGATGGAGCTGGTCGAGGGCCGCACCATCCGCGACCTGCTGGTCAGCGCCGAGGCGCCGGGCCCCGAGCAGGCGCTCATCATCACCTCGGGCGTGCTCGAGGCCCTCGCGTACTCGCACCAGCACGGCATCGTGCACCGCGACATCAAGCCGGCGAACGTCATCATCACCGACGCCGGCGCGGTGAAGGTGATGGACTTCGGCATCGCCCGCGCCCTGCACGGCGTCCAGTCGACGATGACCCAGACCGGCATGGTCATGGGCACCCCGCAGTACCTGTCGCCCGAGCAGGCCCTCGGCAAGGCCGTGGACCACCGCTCCGACCTGTACGCGACCGGCTGTCTCATCTACGAACTGCTCGCGCTGCGGCCCCCGTTCACCGGCGAGACCCCGCTGTCGGTGGTCTACCAGCACGTCCAGGACGCGCCGGTGCCGCCCTCGCAGCTGCCGGAGGGCCGCCACCTCCCGCAGGAGCTCGACGGACTCGTCATGCGCGCCCTCGCCAAGGACCCGGACGACCGGTTCCAGAGCGCCGAGGAGATGCGCGGGCTGGTCCAGTACGCACTGCAGATGCTGCACGACCAGGGGCCGAACACCGGCACCTGGAACACCGGTCCGGTCAGCATGAGCCTGCCGCACGGCCGGGGCGGGGCCGGCGCCACCACGGTCATGCCGGTGGCCGGGAACGGCGGTCCGCAGCAGTACCCCTCGCACGCCTCGACCTCGCAGTTCCAGCAGCCGATGGTGCCGCCGCTGAACCCGGACGACGGCTCGGCGTTCCCCGGCGGCCGCGGCCCCGGCGGCAACGGCGGCGGCTACGACGGCTATGACGACCGCGGCGGCAGCGGCAGCCGCTGGAAGATGTGGCTGTTCGCGGTGCTCGCGATCGTCGCGATCGCGGGCGGCGTGGCCTTCGCCGTCAACAGCGTGGGCGGCAAGAGCGACGGGAAGCAGACGCCGGGCACCAAGCCGAGCTCCAGCGTCGCGCCGAGCGCGTCCAAGTCCCCGGACTCCCAGCCTTCGCACCAGACCGCGGAGACCACGCCCTCGAACAACGACAACCAGCCCGTGCCGACCCGCAGTCGGACGCAGAGCTTCAGCCCCACGAACTCGCCGACCGCCTCGCACTCGCCGACCGGTTCGACCTCGCCGTCCAGTTCGCCGTCGACGAAGCCCTCGACGACCCCGCCGACGAAGCCCCCGACGACTGCGCCGACGAAGCCCACGGAGACGGGCGGCGCCGGCGGCCTGTTCGACGAGTGACGGACCACACGGCTGTACGGGAACGGGCCCGGCGGATCAATTCCGCCGGGCCCGTTCCCGTATTCGCGTCATGCCTGGTCAGAGGTGCACAGAAGGGTTCAGAGCGCGTGCTGGTACTGCCGTTCCGGATTCCCGGCGAGCGCGTGCACGGTGATGAACTGGGGTTCGATACGCAGATAGACGGGGTCGAAGAGGGCGCCGTCCACGAAATGCGGACCCGGACCGAATAGTTCCAGTTCCGCGGTGGCCGGCTCGACGAGCTGCGCCGTTCCGGTGAACTGCACCGACCAGAGCCGGGGCTCCCCGGAATTGAAGTTGTCCGCCCCGTAGGCCACCACGCTGCCGTTGCACGCCTGGTGGTGGCCGAAGCCGGAGTGCATTCTCAGGACGACCCTGCCGTCCACCACGATGTGGCGGGCGAGGGCGAGGAAGGGAAGCGCGCGCATGCTGGTGGCCACTCGGCCGTACGGCACCCGCCGCAGCAGTTCGATGGCGTGGAGTTCCTCGGAGGACATGCCGTCCACTGTCCGCCGGCGCCGTCCCGCCGGGAAAGAGGAGCCCGCCCCGACGATCGGGGACGTTGGTCCCGAATGACACGGCGCGCACCGGGGAACAGCGCGGCCACCGGGCGTCACGGCACGTGACGGAGGGTCCCGGCGGGAGCCCGAGCCCGGGCCGGCGGGGCCGTCTAGCGCTGCTCGGCCTGCAGGCGGGCCACGTAGGCGGCGGCCTGGGAGCGGCGCTCCATGCCCAGCTTCGACAGCAGGCTGGAGACGTAGTTCTTGATGGTCTTCTCGGCCAGGTGCAGCCGCTCGCCGATGACGCGGTTGGTCAGGCCCTCGCCGATCAGGTCGAGGATCTTCCGCTCCTGCTCGGTGAGGTGGGAGAGCCGGTCGTCGCGCCTGCCGTTCTTGCCGTCGCGCAGCCGCTCCAGCACGCGGGCGGTGGCGACCGGGTCCAGCAGGGACTTGCCGGCGGCGACGTCGCGCACCGCGCTGAGCAGCTCATTGCCGCGGATCGCCTTGAGCACGTAGCCCGAGGCGCCGGCCATGATCGCGTCGAACAGTGCCTCGTCGTCGGCGAAGGAGGTCAGCATCAGGCACTTGGTGTCCTCGTTCTGGGAGCGCACCTCGCGGCACACCTCCACTCCGCTGCCGTCGGGCAGCCGGACGTCGAGGACCGCCACGTCGGGACGGGTGGCGGGAATCCGGACCAGGGCGTCCGCGGCCGTACCGGCCTCGCCGACGATCTCGATGTCCTCTTCGACCGACAAGAGCTCGTGGACGCCCCGACGTACCACTTCGTGGTCGTCCAGGAGGAATACCTTGATTTTTCCGTCTTCGCGCACGAAGTCAGTTTCACACACTCACCCCTTCCCTGCCGGAGTTACCCGGGATAACGTGCCGTTGTTCCCGGCCCCTGCAAGGCTGTGACCAGTGGTTGTTCCCGCTGCCGCGGATTTACTTGGAAATCCAAGCAAAAACGCAGGTCAAACGGGGTTTCGCAGTTATGCGGCGCACTGGGTAACGTGCATTGCGCAGGGCACTCGCCGGGGCACCTGTCACGCCTGAATCCCGAACGCGACGCGCACACACCCCGTGCGCTCGTTACGGATGCAGGTGAGCCGCACTGGACCCCGGAGAACCCGGGTGCCGGACCGACGGAGGAGCACACGTGACCGTGGAGAGCACTGCCGCGCGCAAGCCGCGACGCAGCAGCGGCACCAAGCGGGTGGCAGGCGCGGCGAGCGCCGCCAAGCCCGCCGCCGCTGCCACAGCGCAGACGCAGGACGCCGTACCTCAGCTCGTACAGCTGCTGACGCCCGAAGGGGAGCGCACCGACAACGCGGACAACGCGGAGTTCGCCCCCTTCGTCGCGGACATCACCACCGAGGACCTGCGCGGGCTGTACCGCGACATGGTCATGACCCGCCGCTTCGACGGTGAGGCGACCGCCCTGCAGCGTCAGGGGGAGCTGGGCCTGTGGGCCTCGCTCCTCGGCCAGGAGGCCGCGCAGATCGGCTCCGGCCGGGCCCTGAACGACGAGGACTACGTCTTCCCGACCTACCGCGAGCACGGCGTCGCCTGGTGCCGCGGCGTCGACCCGACCAACCTGCTCGGGATGTTCCGCGGTGTGAACCACGGCGGCTGGGACCCGAACACCAACAACTTCCACCTCTACACGATCGTCATCGGCTCGCAGACGCTCCACGCGACCGGTTACGCGATGGGCGTGGCCAAGGACGGCGCGGACGCGGCCGTCATCGCCTACTTCGGCGACGGCGCGTCCAGCCAGGGCGACGTGATGGAGGCGTTCAACTTCTCCGCCGTCTACAACTCCCCCGTGGTGTTCTTCTGCCAGAACAACCAGTGGGCGATCTCCGAGCCGACCGAGCGCCAGATGCGCGTGCCGCTCTACCAGCGCGCGCAGGGCTTCGGCTTCCCGGGCGTCCGCGTCGACGGCAACGACGTGCTGGCCTGTCTGGCCGTGACCCGCTGGGCCCTGGACCGGGCGCGCCGCGGCGAGGGCCCGACGCTGGTCGAGGCGTTCACGTACCGCATGGGTGCGCACACCACCTCCGACGACCCGACGAAGTACCGGCGGGACGAGGAGACGGCGGCCTGGGAGTCCAAGGACCCGATCCTGCGGCTGAAGGCCCACCTGCTGGCCACGGGCGGCGCCGACGAGGCGTACTTCGCCGAGCTGGAGGCCGAGAGCGAGGCCATGGGCAAGCGCGTCCGCGAGGCCGTGCGCTCCATGCCGGACCCGGACACCATGGCGATCTTCGAGAACGTCTACGCGGACGGGCACGCGCTCGTCGACGAGGAGCGCGCGCAGTTCGCCGCCTACCTCGCGTCCTTCGAGTCGGCCGAGGAGGGTCACTGATGGCTGTCGAGAAGATGTCGATCGCGAAGGCGCTCAACGAGTCGCTGCGCAAGGCCCTGGAGCAGGACCCGAAGGTCCTGATCATGGGTGAGGACGTCGGCAAGCTGGGCGGTGTCTTCCGGATCACCGACGGCCTGCAGAAGGACTTCGGCGAGGAGCGGGTCATCGACACCCCGCTCGCCGAGTCGGGCATCGTCGGCACCGCCATCGGCCTGGCCCTGCGCGGGTACCGGCCGGTCGTGGAGATCCAGTTCGACGGTTTCGTCTTCCCCGCGTACGACCAGATCGTCACGCAGCTCGCGAAGATGCACGCGCGGGCCCTGGGCAAGATCAAGATGCCGGTCGTCATCCGCATCCCGTACGCGGGCGGCATCGGCGCGGTCGAGCACCACAGCGAGTCCCCGGAGGCGCTCTTCGCGCACGTCCCGGGCCTCAAGGTGGTCTCCCCGTCGAACGCGAGCGACGCCTACTGGATGCTCCAGCAGGCGATCCTCAGCGACGACCCGGTGATCTTCTTCGAGCCGAAGCGCCGCTACTGGGACAAGGGCGAGGTCGACGTCGACGCCATCCCCGGTGAGCTGCACAAGGCGCGCGTGGCCCGCGAGGGCTCGGACATCACCCTGGCCGCCTACGGTCCGATGGTGAAGGTCTGCCTGGAGGCGGCGGCCGCGGCCGCCGAGGAGGGCAAGTCGGTGGAGGTCGTCGACCTGCGCTCGATGTCCCCGGTCGACTTCGACGGCCTGCAGAACTCGGTCGAGAAGACCCGCCGGCTGGTCGTCGTGCACGAGGCCCCGGTCTTCCTGGGCGTCGGCGCGGAGATCGCCGCTCGCATCACGGAGCGGTGCTTCTACCACCTGGAGGCGCCGGTGCTGCGCGTGGGCGGATTCCACGCCCCGTACCCGCCGGCCCGCCTGGAGGACGAGTACCTGCCGGGCCTGGACCGGGTGCTCGACGCCGTCGACCGCTCGCTGGCGTACTGAGGAGCCACGTTCATGACGATCCGCGAATTCAAGATGCCCGACGTGGGCGAGGGCCTCACCGAGGCCGAGATCCTCAAGTGGTACGTCCAGCCGGGTGACACGGTCACCGACGGTCAGGTCGTCTGCGAGGTCGAGACGGCCAAGGCCGCCGTGGAACTGCCGATCCCGTTCGACGGTGTCGTGCACGCGCTCCTCTTCGAGGAGGGCACCACCGTCGACGTCGGCCAGGTCATCATCTCGGTGCAGACGGAGGCCGGCGCCGCCGAGGCCCCGGTGCAGGAGGCGGCCCCGGCCGCAGCCGTCCCCGCGCCCGTCGCCGCCGAGCCGGAGGAGCCGGCCGCCGCGGCCCGCCAGCCCGTCCTGGTCGGCTACGGCGTCTCCACCGCCTCCACGAAGCGCCGCCCGCGCAAGGCGGCCGTCGGTGCACCCGCGCAGAACGGCACCGCCCCGGCGGCTCCGGCCGCGCCGGTGCTCCCCGCGGTCCCGGCGCAGCCGACCGGCGAGCGGCCGCTGGCCAAGCCGCCGGTGCGCAAGCTCGCCAAGGACCTCGGCATCGACCTGGCCGCGGTGGTTCCCACAGGTGACGGCGGGGTCGTGACCCGGGAGGACGTCCACGCGGCGGCCGCCGCGGCGATCGCCCCGCAGGCCGTGTCCGCCGAGGTCCCGGCAGCGGCTCCGGCGGCGGCTCCGGCCGTCCAGGCGGCCGAGGTGCCGGCCTCCGCGCGGGAGACCCGCATCCCGGTCAAGGGTGTGCGCAAGGTCACGGCCCAGGCCATGGTCGGCTCGGCCTTCACCGCACCGCACGTCACCGAGTTCATCACGCTCGACGTGACCCGCACGATGAAGCTGGTCCAGGAACTCAAGGACGACCCGGACCTCGCGGGGCTGCGCATCAACCCGCTGCTCCTCATCGCGAAGGCCGTCCTGGTCGCCATCCGCCGCAACCCGGACGTCAACGCGTCCTGGGACGAGGCGGCCCAGGAGATCGTGCTCAAGCACTACGTGAACCTGGGCATCGCGGCGGCCACCCCCCGCGGGCTGATCGTCCCGAACATCAAGGACGCCCACGCCAAGACGCTCGGCGAGCTGTCGACGTCCCTGTCCGAGCTGGTCGCCACGGCCCGCGACGGCAAGACGTCCCCGGCCGACATGCAGAACGGCACCATCACCATCACCAACGTCGGCGTCTTCGGCGTCGACACCGGTACGCCCATCCTGAACCCGGGCGAGTCCGCGATCCTCGCGGTCGGCGCGATCAAGCTCCAGCCGTGGGTCCACAAGGGCAAGGTGAAGCCGCGCCAGGTCACGACCCTGGCGCTGTCGTTCGACCACCGTCTCATCGACGGCGAACTCGGCTCCCGCTTCCTGGCCGACATCGCGGCGGTCCTGGAACACCCCCGCCGCCTGATCACCTGGTCGTAGCGGCACGCATCACGCCCCACCCGATGGCCGGTCCTCCCTCGCGGAGACCGGCCATCGGCCGTGGCGCAGCCGTACGGATGTCCGCGGGCCTCTGGAAGGAGCGGTGTGATGAACGACCGGATGGCCGGGGTGCCGGTGGCCTCGGAGACGACGCTCGTACGCGAGGTCTTCGGCCCGCTCGGCGCGCTCGTCGAGTGCGGCGCGGCGCTGGAATCGGTGTCGGTGGGCGAGTTCGTCGCCCGTCACCGCGGCGAGCTGGACCGGGTGCTGGACGTGGTGCGGCGGCTGGGTGCCTTCCATGCCGGGTCGATGGACATCATGGACGGGCTCGGCTACCTGCGGGAGCACGACGTCCCGCCGGTCACCCTGCTGATGTGGTCGGGATGCATCGAGGAGTACACCCCGGACCTCGGCGCACCGGAAGCGGTTCGCCGCATGGCCCGGACGGGCGCCGACCTCCAGCTGGCGCATCTCCTCCAGGCCCTGGTGGGGGTGGCGGCCCTGCGCGGCGGCGACGACGTGGAGTCCCCGGCCCGGGAGATCGCCGAGGTGATCGGCACGGTGTGCGTGTGGGGCGGGGCGGACGGCGGGCGGTCGCCGAACGAGGTGTTCCTGATGTGGCGGGTCGCGTTCCTTCCGGGGCTCCTGATGCCCTCGTCGGGCTCGCCGGAGCCCTTCAAGCGGCGCCTGCGGGAGTACGCGCACGCCCTGGAAGGGATCGTGGAACAGAGGGAGTGACCAGGCCGCGGGGAAACCCCTGGGCGGGGCGGCGAACCCCGTGTGATCATCGCCGGATGATCTACCGCGCTGCCACCGCAGACCCCGCAGACCTCGACCGCGCCGTCGCCTACCCGGCCGACGGCCCCGTCCCCGCCCTCACCGCCGGAAAGGTCCGTGAGGAGCTCGCCGAGAACCAGATCCGCCCCGAGTGGATCTGGTTCGCCGAGGACGAGGACGGCGAGATCCTGGCCCGTGCGCTGTGGTGGGGCCGCAGTGACAGCGAGCAGCCCATCGCGCTCGACTGCCTGCAGGTCCGGGCCTCCGTTGCCGACCCGGCCGGGGTCGCCGCCGGGCTGCTGGAGGCCGGCCACACCGCCTTCGGCAGGCTGCCGGGCTACAACGTCTCCCTGCCCCGCGGCTGGCGGGCCGACCCGGAGCTGGCCGCGGCGGTCGCCTGGCGCCAGGAGGCCGCGTACAAGTCGGGCCTGACGCGCGAGATCGAGCGGCTGCGCTACGAGTGGACGCCGGCCGCCGGGACGGCCGAGCCCACCGGCCGGCTCGTCTTCCGCGACGGCACCGACGAGGAGTTCCTGGACGCCTTCGTCCGGCTGTCCGCCGGCAGCCTCGACCTGCACACGCAGACCGAGCTCCAGTCGATGGAGGCGGAACAACTGGCCCGCGAGGACATCGAGTTCTACCTCGACTGCCCCGGCGAGCGCTCCTGGTGGCGGCTCGCCCACCTCCCGGACGGGACCCTCGCGGGCATGGCCATCCCTTCGGCGACCCCGTACCACCGCAACGTCGGCTACCTGGGCGTCGTACCCGAGCAGCGCGGCCAGGGCCTGATCGACGAGATCCTGGGCGAGATCACCCGCTTCCACGCGGCCGAGGGCGCGCAGCGCATCACCGCGACCACGGACACCGTCAACCTCCCGATGGCCGCCGCCTTCGACCGGGCCGGCTACGAGGTCACCGAGATCCGGCTGGTGCTGGAGGAACCGTCCGGGGCCTGAGGGGCGTTTGTCCCTTCGGGCCG
Organism: Streptomyces sp. NBC_00207; assembly: GCF_045160965.1. Taxonomy (NCBI): domain Bacteria; kingdom Bacillati; phylum Actinomycetota; class Actinomycetes; order Kitasatosporales; family Streptomycetaceae; genus Streptomyces; species Streptomyces sp. NBC_00207. The sequence continues at coordinate 4,995,147 of NZ_CP130715.1, forward strand.
CTGCTCGCACGGGAGGGGAACAGCCATGGAACCGACCGGGGAAAACTCCGCCCACCGCGACGGCAGAGGCGAACCAGGCCGCCTGGTGGGTGAGTTCAGTCGTCCGGTGCTGCCGGGCTACCGCGCCGAGCCGTCCTGCGACCCCGGCCGGAGCCGGGTCTTCCCGGCCCCGGTGCCCGCGGAGCTGCGGGCGCTCGGCAACGACGTCCGGGCGGCCGACTGGCCGGTGCGGCTCGCCTTCCGCAGCTCCCGGACCGCGCGGCTCGACACGCTCTGCCGCTGGCAGACCCTGCGCGCGCTGGCGTACGTACACCTGCTGGCCGCCCGCACGGGGGACGAGCGGCTGCCGGCCGACCTGAGGGTGGTTCCCGGCCCGGAGGCGGCCGGCGATCCGGGCCTGCCCGAGCTGCTGGCGAGGCTGGAGCAGGCCGCCGCCGGCCTCCCGGCGGACCTGCTGGACGCGGTCGTCTGCGACAGCGGCGGGCTGCTCGCCGACCATCGGTTCGCGGCATCGGTGCTGGCCGCCGGGCTCACCGCCGATTCCCGGCCGGGGGACCCGGACGAGGCGGTCTCCCGCGCCGTGGTGCTCACCAGCTACTGGTACGAGGTCCCCGGGCTGCGCGGCGCGCTGGCCCTGGCGTGGAGCGCGAACCTGTTCGTCCGCTCCTGGCTGGGGTGGTCGCAGCGGTTCGTGTACGGCGACCCGGCGGGAGGTATCGGCATCGCCTCCGACCCCCGCCCGCCCCGCCCGGCGGCGTCCGTCCTCCCGGCGTGGGCGGCGCCCCTGCTGGACCGCATCGAGCAGGGTCCGGGGGCGGCCTCCCGGCCCGGGCCGGCTTCGTCGTGAACGACAAGCCCTGAGCGCCCTGGTACGACGAGGTGGGCACCGGCGTACAGCGGTCGCCCCGGGCGGTAATCTCCCGCCCGGGGAGGGGGTCGGGTGTCCATCGCCGAATTGCAGGTGTACTCCGTCGAGGAGGCCGATGTCACGGGCGGCGTGTGCGTGGTCCGCTGCGTCGGAGGCGTCGCCCGGGCCGGGCAGGTCTACGCCGTGGGGGAGTCGAGGATCGGCCTGCGCCACATCGAGCGGTACGGGATGCCCGTGGCCTCCTTCGACGCCGGGCACGTCGCGAAGGTCCGCTTCACGGGCGCCATGGTCGCCCTGCTCACCCGCGGGCAGGTGCTGACCTCGGTGCCGCCCGACGGGCACTCGCTGGAGGACCTGGAGGCCTGGCTGGCCACCGGGCCGCCGCTGCGGGACGAGCCCCACCCGCGGACCCTGCGCGTCCTCGCCGGGGTGCGGATGCGGGACGAACGCCTCCCCGACGAGATCCGGTTGCGCTGGGGCCGGGTCGCGCTGGCCGCCGCCCACCGGTGCGCGCAGGCCGAGGGCACGCCCGCCCTGGTCCGGGCCCCCGAACTGGCCTGCGTACAGGCCTATTTGATCCAGCAGTTCGGCCCGGCCCGCGGCGGCGACCCGGCGGCCCTGTGCCGGGAGCTGCTGGCACTGATCGACCTGACCCCGGCGCAGGCCGCGGCGCAGGGCCGCGGCTGGCGCGACCTCCCCCACCACCGCATCCGGCACCTGCGCCGTATCAAGGGCCTGATCCCCTGGCTGACCGCCGTCCGCCCGCACCTGCCGGACGCGGGCCCCCTGGCGGAGGCGGTCGACGCCTGGTCGGCGGTCCGGCCCGTACTGCCGTGACCGGGCCGGTCGTGACGGGCCTGTTGCACCCGGCTGACCTGCGGCTATGCTCCGCTGCCATGAACATGGGCGGGGATCGCGTACAGGAGTCGACCGAGCAGTCGACCGAGCAGGCCGTGTTCGTCTACGAGCCGACACAGGACGACTACACGAAGGCCGTACGGCGCTTCACCTTCGGGACCTGGCCGGGGATCCGGGGCCAGATCGGCCTCGCGGCCTTCACCCTGGGGCTCTCGTGGGTGCTGCCGACGCTCAAGCGGTTCTCGCCCGCCGTGACGGCCTTCGTGATGGCCTGCGCCGTGCTCACCGCGCTGGTGACCCTCCCCCGGGTCCTGGCCCGCATCGCGCGGGAGCAGTACGCGGACATGGAGGACTACGGCGCCTGCCGGACGGTCGTCCGCGAGGACCGGCTGACCACCACGGGCGCAGGCGTGGACGGGGGCGCGGAGCTGTCCAGCGACATCGAATGGCGGGTCTTCCCCTGGTACTTCGAGACGGACGAGTTCTTCGCGGTCAAGACCAGGAACACCCGCGGGGTCTTCGTGCTGCCCAAGCGCGGCGCGCAGGATCCGGCCGATGTGGACCGGGTGCGGGCCCTCCTCGACCGGAACCTGCGCCGGATCTGACCGCCCGGGGTACTAGCCCGCTGCGCGGGCGGCGTTCCCGAGGACCTTGGTCGGGGTGATGCGGACGACCACGCGGACGTTCTCCGCCGGGGCGTCCCGGTACTCCTTGCCGCCACCCGGGCCGAGGTACTCCTCGGCGATGCGCACGGCCACCGCGCGGCCGACGTCCTCGGTGACGGTGGCCGTGCCGCGGATCTCAGCGTAGAGGAAGGGGTTGGCCAGGTCGAAGACGGTCAGGCCGACCCGCCCGTCCCGGACGATGTTGCGCTCCTTGCGGCGTCCCTGCTCCGTGGAGATCAGCAGGTCGCCCCCGTCGCGGGTCACCCAGATCACCGAACTCTGCGGACTGCCGTCGGGGTTGATGGTCGACAGGACGGCCGGGTGCGGGGAGTCGAGCAACCCGCGCACGGTCTCATTCAGCTCAACAGTCATGGCGGCGAGGCTAGCCGGGGGGCGGGCGGCCCGCCGCCGGTTTCCGGCCCGCCTGTGGGGACTAACCGAAGTCGTTCAGTTCCAGGGGATGTTGAGCCACGGGCTGGCCGGGTCGGTGGTCAGCGCGACGTGGGCGGCGAGGGCCGTCGTGTACCAGGTGCCGAACTCCTCCTCGTCGAAGTGCAGGCACCGGCCGAGAACGTACCCGGCGGAGAACTCCTTCCACGAGCGGTACGTCTGGCGGGCGGTGTCCCCGGCGCGCTGCACGGCCTTCTCGGCCTCGTGGAGGGTGCCGTACCGGCAGCCGATGCCCCAGCGGGCCATCTGGGAGGCCCGGCCGAGGTCCCAGGCCTCCACCGAGCGGACCCAGCCGTCCTCGGGGAGCAGTCCGTCGGCGCGGAAGCGCTGCTCGTAGCGGGCGATCCGGCCGATGAGGCGCTTGACGCCGGTGATCTCGCCCTCCACCTCGGCGGTGGGGCGCGGCTGGGCGACGGTGACCCCGTCGGGGGTGAGCTGCGGCTCGGCGGAACGCTCGGCGCTGCGGCGCAGGCTGGCCTCGGCGGCGTGCCGCCAGTGCTCGATGTCGACCGGCCCCGCGAAGTCGGAGGCGAGGACGCGGCGGACGCGGAGCGCGTACTCCCAGACGGGGCTGACCATGTCCGCGGTCAGGAGCTGCTCCAGGGCGGAGAGCCAGCCGACGCGGTCGGTGATGCCCCACCACTTCGCGAGGCGGCGGCGCTCGGCCGTGTAGCCGCTGCCGTGGTGGGCGAGCGCGTTCCAGAACTCGCCGTTCGACACGGCGAGATGGCCGCCGACGGCGAGGCCGTGGGCGATGGGCCCGTGCAGCGGCCCGCCGGTGAAGAGGCCGTGGACCTTCCCCTCGGGCAGGCCGTACGCGGGCGCGGCGTCCGCGTGTGCGCGCCAGCGGGCCAGGTCGGCGGGGGTGGTGGTGAGGTAGGCCTCGGTGGGGGAGCCCGGGTTCACGGCGAGGAAGGCGGGGTCGGTGGGGGCCCAGACCTTGGCGTACCAGCCCAGGCCATGGGACTCGTAGACCCACTCGGGGGTGGGCGCGGGCAGCATGCCGGCGGTGTGGACGACGAGCATGCGGTCCGGGGTGGCGTGGAAGAACACCGACTCGGGGTGCGCGTCCGCCTGGACGCGGGGCTGCGCGAGATAGAGCTGCGCGCGGGCGAGTACGTCGAAGTAAGCGGCCCAGTCGCCGCCGGCCTTGGCCTCGTACAGCTCTCTCTCGATGACGCTCGGCGCGATCCAGGTCCCCATACGGGGACCTTATACGGGCCCTTCCGCGGCCCGTCCGGCCCGTCCGGCCCTCTCCCTGACCGGCGGCTTTCCGGCATAGGCTTCAGGGCATGACCCTGCTCCCGTGCGTGAAGTCCGCCCACTCGGCGGCGCGATGAACGACGGCATGACGGACGACGGCATGACCGACGACGGCATGACGGACGAAGTCACCGTGTACTGGCGGCCGGGGTGCGTGTTCTGCATCAAGCTGCGTACGCAGCTGCGCCTGGCCCGGATCCCGTACCGGAAGGTCGACATCTGGCGGGACCCCGAGGCGGCGGCGTTCGTCCGCAGCGTGGCCGACGGCAACGAGACCGTCCCGACGGTGGTCGTCGGCGACCACCCGGCCATGGTGAACCCGTCCGTACGACGGATCCGTGAGGCCCTGCACGGCTGAACCCGTCCAGGCCCCGGCAGCCGGGGCCGGTCCTACAGGCCCGAGGCCGCCTTCATCCCCGCGAAGACGGTGATCAGGACCGTGGCCAGGACGACGACCTGGTTCCGCTTCCCCTGCAGGCGCTTGCGCTCGGCGGGCGCGATGCCGCTCTTGTCCGCGAGGTTGCGCCAGGGCTTGCTGAGGCGCCAGAGGAACGTGATGGCGAGGGCGGCCACGGCGAAGGTTCCGAAAACCTGCCCGGCGGCATAGCTCTGCGAAGTGGGGTCCACGGACAGGGGGATCATGAACCGCATCGTATGCGTGCCCGAATTGCCCGTGGATCACGATCGGGCATCAGCCGTACCGCCCGCGCGCGTCCGGATCCGGCCGCCGCCCCGGGGAAGGTCCGGGCGGCACGCCCCCCGTGCCACCGCGCGACCGTGCGGACCCCCTTGACGCCCCCTGGTGGTGGCGGGACGCTCGCGGGTCTCGCATCCGAGCGGTTGCACACTGGGGGGCCGGTATGCCGGAGGAGTCTGTCCAGACGGTGGGGGAGCTGCGGGCGCGGCTCGCGGCGCGGGGGGCGCGCTGGTCCGTCCTGGAGCACCTGGCCGACGAGGAGCCGGTGCCGCGGCCCTCGCTCGGTCTGGAGCCCGGGGCGAACCTGACGCCCGCCGCGGACGTGGCGCCCGTCGATCTGCGGGGGATGATCGGGCACGCGAGCGGGAATCCCCACCTGACCCGGCGCCGGGCCGCCCACGGGTTCCTGCCGGGACCGGCGACGACCGGCGCCGCCCGGCCCGCCGCCGTGGACTGGCGCAACCGCTGGGGCCTGCCGTGGATCACCAAGGTGAAGGACCAGAACCCGTGCGGTTCCTGCTGGGCCTTCGGCGCCGCCGGCCTGGTGGAGTCCATGGCCCGCATCGAGCACTGCGTATGGGCGGAGCGTTCCGAGGGGGACGTGCACGACGGTCTGCGCTTCACCTGCGGGCAGGGTTCCAATCCGGAGACCGCGCTCGACTGGGTCAAGGGCAACGGCGGGCTGGCGGACCCGGACTGCTGGCCGTACAGCACCCCGCCCGCCGGTCTGCCCGCCGCCCGGCGCGACGCCTGGCGCGCCGAGTACACGCCCAGCTGGGACCGGTCCGGGCGCACCGTCCGGATCACCGACTACGTGCGGCTCGGCGATGTGGAGCAGCAGAAGGTCTGGCTGGACACGGTCGGCCCGCTGACCGCCTGCTTCGACGTGTACGACGACTTCTTCGGCCTCGGCTCCGGCGTCTACCACCGCACCAGCGACCGGCTCGCGGGCGGCCACTGCGTGCTGATCGTCGGCTACGACGACGCGGCCGGCTGCTGGCTGTTCAAGAACTCCTGGGGGACCGGCTACCACGTCGGCGGCTACGGCCGGATCGCCTACGGCGAGGTCAAGATCGACTACTGGGCCAAGTGCGGCCTGCGCGGCACCAACATCGACCCGTGGACCAAGCGCCGCCTGCACACCGGCAACGTCTACGAGAGCGGCAACGGCCGCGCCCACCGCAACTTCGAGCTCCTCGCCACCACCACCGGCGGCCGTCTCCAGCACTGGTGGCGCGACGGCGATGCCCCCTTCGCGTGGGCCCGCGCGGACGCCTTCGCGAACGACGCCTCCGGCCAGCCCGCCTTCACCGGGACCACCTACAACCGCAACATGGAGTCCCTGCACGTGACCACCGGCGGCCGGCTGCGCCACTGGTACTTCGAGCAGTCCGTGCGCGTCTGGCGCGACGGCGGGGCCTTCGGCCCGGGCGACGCCGCCGTCGGATCGACCCCGGCCTTCATCCAGAGCGACTACGGCAAGCCCGGCAACTTCGAGGTCGTCGTGCGGACCGCCGACGGCCGCCTCAACCACTGGTGGCGCATCAACGGCGCCCCCTGGACCTGGAACGACGGCGGCCGCTTCGCCTCCGGCATCGCCCACTTCGGCCCCGCCCTCGTCCAGACCCGCAGCCGCCACCTCGACCTCGTCGCCGCCCGCACCGACGGCCGCATGCAGCTGTGGTGGCGAGACGACCCGAACGGCTTCGCCTGGCGCCCCGGGGAGGTCTTCGGCAGCGGTACGCCGGCCGTCTCCGCGCCCTGCCTGATCGAGGGCCAGTACGGGGCCGCCGACGAGGACACCGCCGGGAACTACGAGCTGTGCGTGGCCGTCGCCGGCGGGCGCGTGGAGCACTGGTGGCGCGGCAACGCGGGCGGCTCGGCCTGGAGCCGCAGCGCGGTCTTCGGGCACGACGTCGCCGCGGTCACCGGGATGCTCCAGGGCAGTTTCGGGTTCAACCTGGAAGTCGTCGTCCTGCGCACCGACCGCCGCCTCCAGCACTACTGGCGTGGGGGCACCTCCCGGACGGAGTCTGGGGGAGCGGCGGGCTGGCACGAGGGGGCGGTCATCGGCCCCGTCGGCTGAGACGCGACAGCGGAGAGGACCTGGCGGGCGTGGAGGTACGGAGCGTCGTGCTGAGCCCCGGTGAACCGTACGAGCTGCGGCTCACCGGGCGCGGCGCGCGCGGATACGTGTGGACCTGGCAGGTCACGGGGGACGCGGACGTGGTGGCGGTGACGGAGGGGCCGACGGCCTCCGGCGACAGCCTCCCCGGGGCCCCGGTCGAGCGGACGTACGTCGTACGGGGCCTTCCCCCGGGCGGCGGCCGGGCCCGGATCCGCTTCGCCCAGGTCCGGCCGCCCTACCCGCAGGAGGCTCCGTACGACGAGTTCGTGCTGGACGTGGAGGTCACCCCGCGGGCGGGCGTCACCCCGCGGCCGGGCGGCGCGGCCTGAGGACCGCGTGCTGCACGGCCTCCAGGGGGCCGCGCTCGAAGCGCTGCAGCCACAGCCGCGACCCGGCCATCAGGGTCAGGCTCACCCCGGCCCACAGGCCCATCACCCACCAGGGGCCGCTGCCGCCCAGCCGGTCGGCGAGGCCCAGCCCGATGCCGTAGCAGAGCAGCATGCAGAGCAGGTTCTGGCCGACGTAGCAGGACAGGGCGGTGCGGCCGACGGAGCCGAGGGCGGTGGTCACGGAGGCGGGCACCCACAGCCGGTCGAGGGCGATGCCGATCAGGCCTATGTAGCCGAGGGCGAGCAGCGGGGCGGCGCCGTAGCGGCCCAGGGCGAAGAAGTCGTCGCCGCCGACGGCGGTCGCGGCGTTCAGGGGCAGTCCGAGGCCCAGCCCCCAGGCGGCCAGCCGGGCCCGGATGCGGCGGCCCCCGTCGGTGGCGGTGAAGGCGCCGGCTCGGTGGAGCCGCACACCGAGGAGGAAGAGGAAGACCAGCAGGCCGAAGGAGAAGACGGGCTCGATGCGCAGGGCGAGGGGGTTCTCCAGGCGGAAGGCGATCTGCGCTCCGTAGCCGCCGTGCGCGTACAGCTCCACGGCGGCCGGATCCGGTCCGTCCGGCGCGCTGTCCGTCCGGCTCAGCGAGTCGAGGGTCGCCAGGGCGACCAGGGCCAGGTGCAGCCCGCCCGCCGTCCACATGGCCACCCGCCGGACCTTCTCGGAGCGGGCCAGCAGCCGGGCCACCAGCAGCGCGGTGACGGCGTAGCCCATCAGCACGTCCCAGGCGAAGACGAGGACGAAGTGGACCGTGCCCTCGAGGAAGAGGAACGCGGCCCGCCGCGGGTAGCGGCCGGGCCAGGGCTCGCCGCGGCGCGCGGCGGAGTCGTACTGGATGGCCAGGCCCACCCCGAAGAGGATCGTCAGCAGCGCCAGGAACTTGCCGTCGGCGAGGAACCGGAAGACGGCCTCGGCGATGTTCGCGGCGGAGGGGTCCGCGATCGGGTCGGGCGTTCCCAGACCGCCCTGGAGCACGCTCCACTCCGAGCCGGGGGAGGCGAAGATCCAGACGTTGGTCATGAGGGTGCCGAGGATGGCGGCGCCGCGCAGGATGTCCAGCAGGGGGAGCCGGGTGGTCGTGCGGACCACCGGGGCGAGGGTGTCGGCCATGACTCCAGGCTCCCGGCGCGCGGGGCCGCGTACGTCCTGCGGCCGGACGAAGCCGCGGTACATCCTTCGATGCAGGGGGAGCGCGAACGGGTAGGAGGGGCGGCGGTCCACATCCCGGACCGGGCTCCGGCTTGCACCTCTGTTGTATCTATGCTGTGCGCATGTCCGCCACCCCCGCCGCCACCCCCGCCGCCACCAGCACCGCGACCGCCGCCGAACGCGTCTACCAGCACGTCAAGCACGGTGTGCTCGACCGCCGCTACGAAGGCGGCACCCTCCTCACCGAGGGCGAACTCGCCGAGGCCGTCGGAGTGTCCCGCACCCCGGTCCGCGAGGCGCTGCTGCGCCTGGAGACGGAGGGGCTGCTGAAGCTGTACCCGAAGAAGGGCGCGCTGGTGCTGCCGGTCTCCGCGCAGGAGATCACGGACGTGCTCGAAACCCGGCTGCTGGTGGAGGAGTTCACCGTACGCAGAGCCGTACCGGCGCCACCCGGCCTGCTGGACCGGCTCGCCGCCCTGCTGGAGGAACAGCGCCGGCACGCCGCCGCGGGAGACCTCGCCGCGATGATGGCCGCCGACCGGGGCTTCCACGCCGAGATCGTGCGCAGTGCCGGCAATCAGATCCTGTGCCGCCTCTACGACCAACTCCGCGACCGGCAGCTGCGGATGGGCGTGGCCCTGCTGCACGCCCACCCCGACCGGCTGGAGCGCACCCTGGCCGAGCACTCCGAGATCCTGGACGCGCTGCGGGCCGGGGACGCGGACACGGCCGCCGCGGTGGTCCGCGGCCACATCGGGCGGGTCGGGGAACTGGTCCGGGGGCCGGGCCGGTGACGGCCCCGGGGAGCGCGCCGCAGCCGGTCGAGGACCCGCCCGGCGGCGGACGGGCCGTCGCCGTCTGGTCCATCGGCGTCGCCGTCTACTTCGTGGCGGTGATCTTCCGTACCAGCCTGGGCGTGGCCGGTCTCGACGCCGCCGACCGCTTCCACGTCAACGCCTCGGCGCTGGCCGCCTTCTCCCTCCTCCAGCTGCTCGTCTACGCCGGCATGCAGATACCCGTGGGCCTGATGGTCGACCGGCTCGGCACCAAGAAGGTGCTGACGCTGGGCGCGGTGCTCTTCACCGTCGGCCAGCTCGGCTTCGCGCTCTCGCCCTCCTACGGGATGGCGCTCGCCGCGCGGGCGCTGCTCGGCTGCGGCGACGCGATGACCTTCATCTCGGTGCTGCGGCTCGGCACCCGCTGGTTCCCGGCCCGGCGCGGGCCGCTGATGGCGCAGCTCGCCGGGCTGGTCGGCATGGCGGGCAACCTCGTCTCCACGCTCGTCCTCGCCCCCGTCCTGCACGGGGTCGGCTGGACCGCCGCCTTCGCGGGGAGCGCGGTGGCCGGACTGGTGGTGCTGGTCCCGCTGGTGCTGTTCCTGCGGGACCACCCGGAGGGGCACGAGCCGGCGCCGGCGGGCGTCCGGGCCGCGGGACCTGCCGCGGGGGCTCATGCGGGAGCTTCCGGCGGGTTCGTCCGCCGTCAGATACGGGAGTCCTGGAGCGAACCGGGCACTCGCCTCGGCCTGTGGGTGCACTTCACGACGCAGTTCCCGGCGATGGTGTTCCTGCTGCTGTGGGGGATGCCGTTCCTGGTGGAGGCGCAGGGGCTGTCGCGGACCACCGCGGGCGGACTGCTCACGCTGGTGGTCGCCTCCAACATGGCGCTCGGGCTGGTCTACGGCCAGATCGTCGGCCGCCGCCAGTCCGCCCGGATCCCCCTCGCGCTGGGCACGGTCGGCCTCACGGCCCTCCTCTGGGCGGCCGTCCTCGCCTACCCGGGGGACAGGGCGCCGATGGGGCTGCTGATCGCCCTGTGCCTGGTCCTCGGCGGCTGCGGGCCGGCGTCGATGATCGGCTTCGACTTCGCCCGCCCGGCCAACCCGGCGGAGCGCCAGGGCACCGCCTCCGGCATCACGAACATGGGCGGCTTCATCGCGTCGATGACCACGCTGCTGACCGTGGGCGTCCTGCTCGACGCCACCGGCGACGACTACCGCATCGCCTTCTCGACGGTGTTCGTCCTCGAAGCGCTGGGCGTCTCCCAGATCCTCCGGCTGCGCCGTCCCGCGCTGGCCCGGGAGGCGGCGCGGGAGGCGGCCCGGGAGGTGGCCACCCACCGCATCACGATCCCCGCGCCCGCGCCCGTACCCGCAGGTGGGACCGCACGCGGAGGCGCGGAACCGGGTGCGGAACGGAGACCGGAACCGGACCCGGTCTCCCGTGCGTGTCCCCTGCCGGACGCCGCAGGGCGCGAGGGACCGTAGGGCCGCCCTCCCGGGAGGGAGCGGCGGCATCAGGAGGGGGAAGCAGGGATGTGGACGAAGCTGTCCGCCGACACCGTGCCGGAGGCGGAGAGGTTCGACTGGTTCAACGACGTCGTCTCCAACTCGCTCATGCCGCTCGCCCTCGCCAGTGAAAGGTCCGCCGAATTCCAGGCGGACGCGGCCGTGCTGGACCTCGGCGCCGTACAGGTGTCGTCCTTCGAGTACTCGCACGTACGGTCGCGGCGCACGCCCGCACTCATCCGGCGCGGGGACCCCGAGCAGTACCAGCTGTCGCTGCTGACCCGCGGCCGGATGTGGATGTCCCAGTGCGGCGGCGAAGCGGAACTCGCCCCCGGCGACATGATCCTGTGGGACACCTCACACCCCTTCGAGGCCGACTGCCGCCCCGGGAACGGCACGCTCGGGGCGCTGGTCGTCCAGCTCCCGAGGACCGCGCTGCCCCTGCGCGCCGGCCGGATCGACCCGCTGCTCGGCCGCCGCATCGGCGCGGAGAGCGGGATGGCCGCGATCCTGGCGCAGTTCCTCACCTCACTCGGAACGCACGGATCCGAATGCTCGCCGCAGGAGCTCCGGCGGCTCGGCACGGTGGCCGTCGAACTGTCCGCCGCCGTCCTCGCCCAGCGCGCCGACGCCTACGGGGAACTCCCCGCCGAGGCCCGCACCCGCGCCCTGCGCGAGCGGATCGACGTCTTCATCGAGCACCACCTCGGGGACCCCGAACTCACCCCGGGCCTGATCGCCGCCGCGCACGGGATCTCCGTACGCCGCCTGTACCTGCTGTTCCGCGAGGGATCGGAGAGCGTCTCGGCCACCGTCCGGCGCCGCCGCCTGGAACGCTGCCGCGACGATCTGGCCCGCCCGGAGCTGGCCGGCCGGCCCGTCCACGACATCGCCGCCCGCTGGTGCTTCGGCAATGCCGCGGCCTTCAGCCGTGCCTTCCGCGAGGCGTACGGAATCAGTCCTACCGAATTCCGCCGCGCCGCAGCGCGCGCCGAGCAGACCAAGCAGACCCGGCAGACCTCACGGTCTCAGCCCTCTCGGCAGCCCTAGGGCGTCACGGAGAACTGCGTGAGGATGGCCTCCGCCAGCTCCGCGTCGCCCTCCACCTTCACCCGGTCGGCGAGGACGTGCGCGCGCACCCGCCCCGCCGCCAGCCGGACGTACGTCTCCCAGTCCATCGTCAGCGTCACGGCCGGCCCGAGCGACGGCGACTTGTCCACGGTGCCGCGGCCGTCGGCGTCCACCCGTACCGTCCGCATGAACTCCAGCGCACCGTGCACGTCGATCACCACCGCCGAGTTCGCCGGCGCCCCCGCCCGCTTCGCCACCACCTTCGGCAGCCCGGCCAGCAGCAGGTCCCGCGCCACGTACGCACCCGGCGAGTCCCAGTTCCCCGGCACGCCCAGCGCCGCCCGCAGGTCCTGCTCGTGGATCCACACGTCGAACGCGCGCAGCCGCAGCGCGTGCTCCAGCGTCACCTGGTCGCCCAGCGGACCCCGCACCATCGTGTCCGGATCCCGCTTCTCGTTCCGCAGCTGCCGCGAGCGCCGGATGACGGTGTACTCCAGCTCCGAGGTCATCTCCGGCGCGGTGTGGTGGCGCCGCACGTCGACCTGCACCTCCATGTACCGGCTGAACTCGTCCACCACGTGCCGCAGGTCCCGCGCCACGGTGTGAATCGGCCGCGGGTCCCCGAGCTGCTCGCATTCGATGCCGATGATGTGTGACACGACGTCACGGACCGACCAGCCGGGACACGGCGTCGCCCGGTTCCACTCGCCCTCCGTCAGGGGGAGGACCAGCTCGGATATCGCCTCGATGGAGTGGGTCCACGCGTCGGCATAGGGCTGAAGGCTGGGATGGACGGTCAACGGGACCCCTCGCGGTGCTGTTCAGTGGCGCGTTTTCGGAAGCAGTGGACTCAGTTTCCAAAACTACGCTGCCGGTGAGCACCCCGGCAGTGCTTTCGTGTGACGATCGTAGGCCCGAGTTGACGGCTTGAACGCCAGGACGGTGGTAGTGTGCGCGCCTCGCTGATCCAAATCGCAGTGAACGAGGGCGAGTCGGTGACTTCCCGACGTGCCCGCGTGGCCGAGCTCGTACGCGAGCAGGCGGACTCCGACCTCGTCGTGCTGCCGGAACTGTGGCCGGTCGGCGCATTCGCGTACGAGCAGTTCGAGACCGAGGCCGAACCACTGGACGGCCCGACCTACGAGGCCATGTCCAAGGCCGCCCGCGACGCCGGGGTCTGGCTGCACGCCGGCTCGATCGTGGAGCGCGCGGGCGACGGCTCCCTCTACAACACCGCCCTCGTCCTCTCGCCGGCCGGCGAGCTGGCCGCCACCTACCGGAAGATCCACCGCTTCGGCTTCGACCAGGGCGAGGCGGTGCTCATGTCGCCGGGCGACTCCCTGACCACGGTGGTGCTGCCGGAGCAGATCCTCGGCATCGCCACCTGCTACGACCTGCGCTTCCCGGAGCTGTTCCGCGGCCTGGTCGACGCCGGGGCCACCACGATGGTCGTCGCGGCGGGCTGGCCCGCGCGCCGCCGGTCGCACTGGACCCTGCTCAACCGGGCACGCGCCGTCGAGGACCAGTCGTACGTCCTGGCGTGCGGGCTGGCCGGCACCCACGCGGGCGTCGAGCAGGCCGGGCACAGCCTGGTGGTGGACCCGTGGGGCGAGGTCCTGGCGGAGGCCGGCCCCGGCGAGGCGGTCCTCACCGTGGACCTGGACCCGGCCAAGGTCCCCGACACCCGCGCCCAGTTCCCGGCCCTGAAGGACCGCCGCCTGGGCCGCTGAGCCGGTCAGCCGGTGTGGAGCCAGGACCAGATCGCGAGCGCGGTGGGAACCGGGCACGCCAGGGCGCCCAGCAGGAGCAGACGGCTCGACACTGCCAGCCGGCGGATACCGGGGGCGAACGCCAGAGCGGTGAGCGCCGCGGCGGCGCCCACCGGGATCAGGGCGACGCGCAGGACGAGACCTCCGACCGGGGCCCCGGATGCCGCGCTCCAGACGATGACGATGGTGAAGAGACTGGCCAGCCAGGCGACCGAAAGGAGAGTGACCGTCCACAGCAGGGCCGCGAGCACGGCGACGCCGGGCCGCTCCTTGGGGACGGGCCTCGTCGGCTGCCACGGGCCGTACAAGGCCGTGTACGTGCTGGGGTTCACCGTGGGCTCCTTCCGTGGGGACATCCACGATCCTCGCCCCCAGCCCGCCACCACGGCATGAGCACGCATGCTCATTTCCCGCGGGCCGGTACTCACCCGGGCGCGGAGACGGGCACGGGCGCGGGGGCGGGCACCGGCACGGGCTAGAGCCCGTCCTCCCGCTCCTTCTCCGCCATCCGGATCACGCACACCGCGACCGCGACGAGCAGCGCCGCGTCCGCGTCCTCGCGGACCACGTCCACCGCGTACGTCTCGCGGACCCGGTACCACTGCCGTGAGATCAGCGCGAGCAGCTCCCCGTCGTACTCGACCTTGAACTCCCGGTCCAGGATCCGCCCGCTGACGTCGAGCTCGGTGCCCTCGGCCATGGTCACGCGGAAGTGGTTGCGCAGCAGTGAGAGCCGCTTCCTGCGGATCACCGCGAGCCGCCGCTGGTCCCGCTCCAGCGTCATCGCGTCCCGCAGGGTGAACAGCTTCTCCCGCAGGGTGATCAGGATCAGCCCGTCCGGATCCTTCAGCTCCAGCGTGTCCCGGAAGCGCAGCGCCTTCCCGTCGACGAGGAAGGCGTGCCGTCCCTCCTCGTCCTCGATCCAGGAGTCGTCCCCGATGGCCAGCATTTTGTCCCGAACGAGGTATTTCATGCGCTGATCAGTGCCCGCGATAGGTTTCCCCCATGCCACTCCTCTACGTGACCGACCTGGCCTACCCGGCGCGCGGCCGCCGCTACTGCGACGAGGACATATTCCTCACCTCCCGGCTGCGGGCCGACTTCGAGCTGGCCCTGTGCCACCCCGCGGACGCGGAGGCGCTCCTCCCGCTGGGCTTCGACGCGGTCATCGTCCGCAACAGCGGCCCGGTCCTGCACTACCAGGAGGCCTACGACTCCTTCCGCGCCGCCGCCCTCGCCGCAGGCACGCCGGTCTACAACCCCCTCACCGGCCGCGCCGACATGGCGGGCAAGCAGTACCTCCTCGACCTGACGGCCGCCGGCTACCCGGTCATCCCGACGATCGACGACCCGGCCCGGCTGGCGGAGCTGCCGCAGGTGCCGCAGTACGCGGTCAAGCCGAAGCAGGGCGCCGACTCCATCGGCCTCACCTTCACCGCGACACCGGACGGCCCGGCCGGGGCCGTGCTGATCCAGCCGCGCATCGACTTCACGTACGAGGTGTCCTTCTACTTCGTCGACGACGCCTTCCAGTACGCGCTGTACGCCCCGGACCCGGCCCGCCGCTGGGAGCTGCAGCCCTACGCCCCGACCGAGGCGGACCTGGACTTCGCCCGCGCCTTCATCGCGTGGAACACCCTCGACCACGGCATCCAGCGCGTCGACGCCTGCCGGGCCCCCTCGGGCGAACTGCTCCTCGTCGAGCTGGAGGACCTGAACCCCTACCTCTCCCTGGACCTCCTCCCGGCGGAGGTCCAGAACACCTTCATCACATCGCTCACAGGATCTCTCCAGTCCTTCCTCGGCTGATGTCAGTGCCGGGTGCCAGGCTTTTCCCATGGACAAGCAGACGTTCTGGCAGTTGATCGAGACGGCCCGTGCGGGCACGGTGGCGGACGAGGTGGCGGGGCGGGCGGCGCAGCTGCTGGCCGCCCGTCCGGCGGCGGAGATAGCCGCGGCCCAGCAGGTGCTCTGGGACCTGCTGGCGGAGTCCTACCGCAGCCCGCTCTGGGCCGCGGCCTACGTGATCAACGGCGGCTGCTCGGACGACGGCTTCGACTACTTCCGCGGCTGGCTCCTCACCCAGGGCCGGGACGCCTTCGAGGCGGCCCTGGCCGACCCGGACTCCCTGGCGGCCCACCCGGCGGTCCGCGAGGCCGCGGCCGACGGCCACGAACTGTGGGACGAGGAGGCCCTCTCGATCGCCTGGACCGCCTACGAGTCCGCCACCGGCCGCGAACTCCCGGCGGACTCCTTCACGATCAGCTACCCGCCCCTGGACCCGTCCTGGGACTTCGACTTCGACGACACGGCCGAACTCACGCCCCGCCTGCCGCGCCTGAGCGCCCTCTTCGATCACTCGTAGCGGTGGAGCAGTGACTCGCGCTCCTGCCGGCGGATGTCCTCGATCGTCAGACCGGGCAGGTCCAGGTGGGAGAGGGTGACCTCGGCGGAGCTCGGGGCGGCGTCCTCGGCGAGCCACTGCGCCGGCTTCCACGCGTTGCTGCGCAGGAACGCCTTCGGGCAGTGCTGGTAGGCCTCCTCGACCGCCACGACGATCGCGCTGCGCGGGGGCTTGCCGACGGCCGTCAGCTGCTCCAGCAGCCGCGGATCGGCGGAGACGCAGGCGCGTCCGTTCACGCGCAGCGTGGTGGCCCGGCCGGGGATGACGAAGATCAGTCCGGCCCGGCCCGTCTCCACGATGTTGTGGGCGGTGTCGAGCCGCTTATTGCCGGTGGCGTCGGGGACGGCGAGGGTGAACTCGTCGAGGACGGCCACGAATCCGGGCGGCCCGCCCCGGGGCGTCACGTCACAGCTCCCGTCGGCGCCGGCACTGGCGACGAACACCAGCGAGGACCGCCCGATGACCGCCCGGGCGGTCTCGTGGATCCGGTCCACGGCCTTGCGCCGGGCCATCTCACCCGGCTCCTCGTACAGCTCGCGCAACTGCTCGGTGCTCCGGACGGCGGTGGCGTTCACGGCGTCGAATATCGTCACGCCCCGGCACGCTACCGGGCGATCATCGACTAGAGCCCACTGGTGTCGAGCTCGACCCCGAACGGCTCGGGCAGCCGCACCGGCGTCCGGGTGCACCGGAACCCGTGACCCGGTGTTCACACCCGGATGGCAAGCTTGAAGCATGAACGATGTCGCCCCGGCGCACACCCCCGCGCCCGCGCCCCGCCGTGCCCGTGTCCGTGCCCCCGAGCTGATCGGCAAGGGTGGCTGGCTGAACACCGGAGGGAAGGAGCTGACCCTCGCCGACCTGCGGGGACGTATTGCGATCCTGGATTTCTGGACCTTCTGCTGCATCAACTGCCTGCATGTCCTCGACGAGCTGCGCGAGCTGGAGGAGAAGCACCGCGACACCGTCGTGATCATCGGCGTGCACTCGCCGAAGTTCGTGCACGAGGCCGAGCACGCCGCCGTCGTCGACGCCGTCGAGCGGTACGAGGTGCACCACCCCGTGCTGGACGACCCCGAGCTGGCGACCTGGAAGCAGTACGCCGTACGCGCCTGGCCCACGCTCGTCGTGATCGACCCCGAGGGCTACATCGTCGCCCAGCACGCCGGTGAGGGGCACGCGCACGCCATCGCGAAGCTGGTCGAGGACCTGGAGGCCGAGCACGAGGCCAAGGGCACGCTGCGGCGCGGGGACGGGCCGTACGTGGCGCCCGAGCCGGTCGCGAGCGACCTTCGGTTCCCCGGGAAGGCGCTGCTGCTGCCGAGCGGGAACCTGCTGGTGTCGGACACCACGCGGCACCAGCTCGTCGAGCTGGAGGCGGACGGGGAGAGCGTCGTCCGCCGCATCGGCAGCGGCGAGCGCGGCTTCGGCGGCGACGCCTTCAGCGAGCCGCAGGGGCTGGCGCTGCTGCCCGACGGGAGGGTCGTGGTCGCCGACACCGTCAACCACGCCCTGCGGACCTACGACCCGGCCACCGGGCACCTGGAGACCGTCGCCGGGACCGGGCGCCAGTGGTGGCAGGGCTCGCCCACCTCGGGGCCCGCCCTGGAGGTGGACCTGTCCTCGCCGTGGGACGTGGCCTGGTGGCAGGGCAGGGTGTGGATCGCCATGGCCGGTGTGCACCAGCTGTGGACCTGGGATCCGGAGAGCGGCACCGTCGCCGTGGCCGCCGGTACCACCAACGAGGGGCTGCTCGACGGGCCGGCCGCCGAGGCCTGGTTCGCCCAGCCGTCGGGGCTCGCGGCCGCCGGGGACCGGCTGTGGATCGCCGACTCGGAGACCAGCGCCCTCAGGTACGTCCACCCCACCGACACCGGCTACGCCGTCGCGTCCGCCGTCGGGACCGGCCTGTTCGACTTCGGGCACCGGGACGGGGACGCGGGCCAGGCCCTGCTCCAGCACCCGCTCGGGGTGACCGCCCTGCCCGACGGCTCGGTCGCGGTGTCCGACACGTACAACCACGCGCTGCGGCGCTACGACCCCGCCACCGGGCAGGTGTCCACGCTCGCCACCGATCTGCGCGAGCCCAGCGACGCCGTGCTGGTCGGCGACGACATCGTGGTCGTGGAGTCGGCCCGGCACCGGCTGACCCGGCTGCGGCTCCCGGAGGAGGCTGTACGGGTCGAGTCCGTGGCCCACCGTACGCAGCGGGCCGCCACCGAGGTGGCGCCCGGCACGCTCCGGCTCGACGTGGTGTTCCAGGCGCCGGGCGGCCAGAAGCTCGACACCCGCTACGGTCCGTCCACCCGGCTGCTCGTCTCCTCGACCCCGCCCGAGCTCCTCGCCGGGGGCGAGGGAGCCGGGACCGACCTGTTCCGGGAGCTTGCGCTGAACCCGGAGGTCACCGAGGGCGTGCTGCACGTCTCCGCGATGGCGGCGTCGTGCGACGACGACCCCGCCAACGAGTACCCGGCCTGCCACGTCCACCAGCAGGACTGGGGGGTGCCCGTCCGCGTCACCGCCGACGGCGCCTCCCGGCTGCCGCTCGTCCTCGCCGGGATGGACGAGGAGGGGTGACACCCCGCTGAGGCCTTCCTGGGGGTCAGCCCTCCAGGAAGGCCACCAGGGCGTTGGCGAGGAGGTACGGGTCGTCCGCGCCGCACAGTTCGCGCGCGCTGTGCATCGACAGGATCGCGACGCCGATGTCCACGGTCTGGATGCCGTGGCGGGCGGCCGTGATCGGGCCGATCGTCGTGCCGCACGGCATGGAGTTGTTGGAGACGAAGGTCTGCCACGGCACGCCGGCCCGCTCGCACGCGCTCGCGAACACCGCGCGCCCGCTGCCGTCCGTCGCGTACCGCTGGTTGACGTTGACCTTCAGGATCGGGCCGCCGTTGGCGCGCGGGTGGTGCGTCGGGTCGTGCCGTTCCCCGTAGTTGGGGTGCACGGCGTGCCCGGTGTCCGAGGACAGACAGATGGTGCCCGCGAAGGCCCGCGCGCGGTCCTCGTACGAGCCTCCGCGTGCGAAGACTGAACGTTCCAGCACGTTCCCCAGCAGCGGGCCGTCCGCGCCCGTGTCCGACTGCGAGCCGTTCTCCTCGTGGTCGAAGGCGGCCAGCACCGGGATGTGGTCGAGCTTCTCGGCGCCCGACACCGCCGCCAGCGCCGCGACGCCCGCGTGCACCGACAGCAGGTTGTCCATGCGCGGGCCGGCCACCAGCTCGCGGTCGCGGCCCAGGTAGGCGGGCGGCTCGATGGAGTGGACCATCAGGTCCCAGCCGGCCACCGAGCCCTGCTCCAGGCCCTCTTCCTCCTCCAGGAAGGCGATCAGGTCGCCCTCGTGCACGTCGCCCAGGCCCCAGATCGGCTGCATGTGCCGCTGCTTGTCGAGCTTGAGGCCGTCGGTGTTCACCGACCGGTCCAGATGCACGGCCAGTTGGGGCACGCGCAGCAGTGCGCGGTCCACGTTGACCAGGCGCTCGCTGCCGTCGCGCAGGGTCAGCCGGCCGGCGAGGCCGAGGTCCCGGTCCAGCCAGGTGTTGAGCAGGGTGCCGCCGTAGATCTCGACGGCGATCTGCCGCCAGCCCTGGGAGCCCGTGTCCGGCTGCGGCTTGACCCGCAGGTTCGGGGAGTCGGTGTGTGCGCCGACGATCCTGAACGGGGTGTGTGCGGCCGCGCCTTCGGGGACGTACCAGGCGATGAGCGCACCGCCGCGGAGCACGAACTTGCCCCCGGCGCCCGCATCCCAGGCGTCCGTTTCCGACAACTGCCTGAAGCCTGCCTTCTCCAGCCGCTCGGCCGCGTTGGCCACGGCGTGGTACGGCGACGGACTGGCCGTCAGGAAGGTCATCAGATCGTCGGTGTGGCCGCGGTCGAAGCGGGCGGGAGAGCTCATGTGGTTCACCTTAACGACGGTCGTGTTCGCCATGGCCGGACTGCGACGGATGGCCGGAGGTCGGGGTCCGCAGGGTGGGTGGTCTGCGGTCCCGTCGGTTCTCAGCCCGGCGGTCGCTCGAATCGGCGCTGCAGTTGTCTGCGCTCGCCCCGGCGGATGCGCGGGAGCATCTCCGGGGTCTGCGGGGAGCGCTGCGCGCGTCTCTTGCGTCCGGCGCAGAAGATACAGGCCTCACCGGGGGGTGCGTCGGGGTCGATGGGCGCACCGGGGTGCTCGGAGCAGCCGGAGGCGTTGCGCGGCCGGGACAGCTCGCGGGCGACGATGAAGGCGCGGTGGAGGTCGTCGGCGATGCGGACGAAGTCCTCGGCGGGGGAGGACAGGCCCAGGTGGAACCGCTGGTCCTCGACGGTGCGCACGCACGCGCGCAGTGCCTGGAGGGTGTACGGGCCCTCCGGTACGGGGTACCCGAGGCGGCGCTGTTCCCCGGCGGGGGCGGCGGCCGGGCCGCCGTGCCGGCGCTGTCCGAGGCGTCGCCGGTCGTTGCAGATGAGGCAGCGGCCCCAGCCGTCGGGCGCCTCGGGGTCGAGGGCGCCGTTGGGGTGCTCGGAGCAGCCGGTGTAGCTCTTGGCGGGGGCGAGTCCGGCGGCGGTCTGGAAGGCCACGTACAGCGCGTCGGCGATGGTGTCGTACTCGGCGGGGTGGGCGCCGTCGTACAGCTCGCGCAGGTGGTCGCCGAGACTGCCCAGGCTCGCCTGCAGCTCCTTGAGGGCGTACGGGCGCCCGGTGGGGACGGAGTACCCCCTGCTGCCGTGCTGATCCTGTGGACTCATGCGTACGAGCGTCCCATGAACGACTGACATCGGGGGAAAGCTGCAGGACAGGGCCCCGGGGCGGACCAGGCGGCGCATGCGCCAGCGGCCGGGTCCCCTGTGCGGAGGACCCGGCCGCTGTGCGTACACGGCGTACTGGTGTGGCGGGCCGGCGCGGCCCGCGAGCAGCCTAGAAGGCGGCTTCGTCGAGCTCCATGAGGGAGTTGTCGACGGCCTCGGCCAGCGCGCGCTGGACGGAGACGCCCGGGAGGACCTCGGCCGCGAAGAACTTCGCGGCGGCGATCTTGCCGGTGTAGAAGGGGACGTCCTTCGGGGAGGCCGTCGCCAGCTTCTCGGCGGCCACGGCGGCGCCCCTGAGCAGCAGGTATCCGACGACCACGTCGCCGGAGGCCATCAGCAGGCGGGTGGTGTTCTGGCCGACCTTGTAGATGTTCTTGACGTCCTCGCCGGTGGCGGTGAGGTCGACGATCATCTGGCCGACGATGGCCTCCAGGTCCACGGCGGCCTTGGCGAGCGCGTCGCGGGCGCCGGCCAGCTCCTCGCCGCCGACGGCCTCGGCCAGGAACTTCTTGATCGTCTCGGAGAGGAGGTTCAGCGAGGCGCCCTGGTCGCGGACGATCTTCCGGAAGAAGAAGTCCTGGCCCTGGATGGCCGTGGTGCCCTCGTAGAGGGTGTCGATCTTGGCGTCGCGGATGTACTGCTCGATCGGGTACTCCTGCAGGTACCCGGAGCCGCCGAAGGTCTGCAGGGACTGCGCGAGCTGCTCGTACGACTTCTCCGAGCCGTAGCCCTTGACGATCGGCAGGAGCAGGTCGTTCAGGCCGATGAGGGCGGAGGCGTCCTCGCCCGCTGCCTGCTTGACCTGGATCTCGTCCTGGACGGTCGCGGTGTGCAGGACGAGGGCGCGCATGCCCTCGGCGTACGCCTTCTGCGTCATGAGCGAGCGGCGCACGTCGGGGTGGTGCGTGATGGTGACCTTGGGCGCGGTCTTGTCCATGAAGTTCGCCAGGTCCGGGCCCTGCACGCGCTCCTTGGCGTACTCCAGCGCGTTCAGGTAGCCCGTCGACAGGGTCGCGATGGCCTTCGTGCCGACCATCATGCGGGCGAACTCGATGATCATGAACATCTGGCGGATGCCGTCGTGCTTGTCACCGATCAGCCAGCCCTTGGCGGGGTGCTGGTCGCCGAAGGTCATCTCGCACGTGTTGGAGGCCTTGAGGCCCATCTTGTGCTCGACGTTCGTGGCGTAGACGCCGTTGCGCTCGCCCAGCTCGCCGGTCTCCCAGTCGAAGTGGAACTTCGGGACGAGGAAGAGCGACAGGCCCTTGGTGCCCGGGCCGTGGCCCTCGGGGCGCGCGAGGACGTAGTGGAGGATGTTCTCCTCCATGTCGTGCTCACCCGAGGTGATGAAGCGCTTCACGCCCTCGATGTGCCAGGAGCCGTCCTCCTGCTGGACGGCCTTGGTGCGGCCGGCGCCCACGTCCGAGCCGGCGTCCGGCTCGGTGAGGACCATGGTGGAGCCCCAGCGCTTCTCGACGGCTATCTGGGCGACCTTCTTCTGCGCCTCGTTGCCCTCTTCGAAGAGGATGCCGGCGAACGCCGGGCCGGAGGAGTACATCCAGATGGCCGGGTTCGAGCCGAGCAGCAGCTCCGCGTAGGCCCAGATCAGGGAGCGGGGCGAGGTGGTGCCGCCGATCTCCTCGGGCAGGCCCAGGCGCCAGTACTCCGAGTCCATGAAGGCTTCGTAGCTCTTCTTGAAGGAGGCCGGGACCGGCGCGGTGTTGGTGGCCGGGTCGAAGACCGGCGGGTTGCGGTCGGCGTCCGCGAAGGACTCGGCCAGCTCGTTCTCCGCGAGGCGGGCGAGCTCGGACAGGACGCTCTTGGCGGTCTCGGTGTCCATCTCCTCGAACGGACCGGTGCCGTACTGCTTGTCGCGGCCGAGCACCTCGAAGAGGTTGAACTCGATGTCGCGGAGATTCGACTTGTAGTGCCCCATGGCGACGGCTCCGTTAAGGCTCGGGGAGAGAGGTTCCTCGTACATACCAATCGGTAACGTAATGATGCTACCCGTCGGTAATAAGGCGCAACCCCTGACGACTGTGACCAGCGTCAAGCCTGGCGGGAAATGCGTGTCCGAGCGCGACGGGCCGGTCGGTAGTCTTCCCCCCATGTACGGCTACGACCAGAACGTGAGCGCAGGGCAGCAGTACGCCGCCCCGCAGCAGATGGCCGGCGGGTACGGCGAGCAGCCGCTCTACCCCGAGCCCTCGCCGCCGTCGCTCGCCGACGCGGTGCGGGCCTTCACCACCGGCTCCCTCTCCGCGGAGGACTTCCAGCAGATCTTCGCCACCTCGAAGGTCTACTGCCCGCGCGGCGAGACCCCCGGATTCCTGGCGCTGCACAACACGCAGCAGCCGGTCATCCCCATGTTCACCACGCTCAAGGAGCTCCGCCGGTACGCCGGCAAGGAGTCCAAGTACTTCGTGATCACCGGCGCCGAGGTGATCGACCTGCTGCCGACCGGGTACGGCTTCGTCCTCGACATGGAGGGCGACCACCGGATGGTCTTCGACGCCAAGGCGGTCGAGCAGATGGTCGACTTCGCCATGCGCCGCATGTATGGCTAGACGCCATTGCTGCGCAGATGGCTAGGGCTGTGCAGGCGGTCGGCGTACCGGCTGAAGCCTGACGGGGGGCGGGGCGATGCTGCGGGTGCACTTCACGGCCGAGGACCTGTTCAACGTCACCTTCGCGAGCGAGCCGCTGCCGATGGTGGAGCTGGCCATGGCACTGGTCGCCTGGCAGCGCACCGACGAACCGGCGGTTTTCGGCCGCTGGCGGGGCAGGACCGGCCGGGAGCTGCCGGGCCGGGTGCGCCCGCTGCTGGACCTGCTGCGCCCGGACGGTGACAACCCCCAGTTCGTCGAGCCGTACACGCGCACGCTGGAG
Source organism: Streptomyces sp. NBC_00207 (assembly GCF_045160965.1). Classification (NCBI taxonomy): domain Bacteria; kingdom Bacillati; phylum Actinomycetota; class Actinomycetes; order Kitasatosporales; family Streptomycetaceae; genus Streptomyces; species Streptomyces sp. NBC_00207. Next base: position 5,018,811 of record NZ_CP130715.1, read on the forward strand.
GAGGGGCTGGCCGCCGTACGGGAGGCCGCGCCGGCGCTGACCGGCGCGCAGCTCGCCCGCGCCGCGGCCCGGGCGCCCGGGCCGGACTCCTGGCTGCGGGCGCTGTGGGACCGGGACCGGGACGCGTGGGACCAGCTGGGCGGGGCGCTGAGGGCCGGCCACGAGGCCGTGGTGGCCCCGCAGTGGGCCCGGATCCGGCAGTCCTACCAGGCGGACGTCGCCTGGCGCACGCGGCTGCTGGCCACCCACGGCATCAAGGCGTGCCTGGCGAGTACGCACCCGCGGGCCGAGTGGGCGGGCACCGTCCTGGAGGTCGACCGGCCGCCGCACTACGAGGTCCGTCTCGGCGGGCGCGGGCTGCTGCTGATGCCCTCGCCGTTCTGGACCGGGCGCCCGCTGGTCGCGGAGGGCCCGGGCGGGCCCCAGGGGCCGCCCCTGCTGATGTACCCGGCGATGACCCCGCTGCCCCTGGTCGGCGCCGGTCCCGCGGAGCGAGCGCTGGACGCGCTGCTGGGCCGGACCCGGGCCGCGGTGCTCCAGCAGCTGGTCCAGCGGCGCACGACCAGCGAACTGGCCCGGGACCTCGACATCAGCCTGCCCTCGGTCTCCGAGCACACCCGCACCCTGCGCGCGGCCGGGCTGATCACCACCGAGCGCGACGGCAAGGCGGTGCTGCACTCGGTGACGGGCCTGGGCGCGGACCTGCTGCGCAGCGGCGGCTGACGCACCCTTCGGCCCTGCCCGAAACCATCGCGGCCGTGGCCGCGGCTCCCGAGTATCGGTGCTGCGGGGGACGCCCGCTCCTACGGACAGGGAGACTGCGATGTCACGAACGTCGTTTCGCACGAAGCTCGCGGCCGTGGCGGCCACGGGGGTGATGGCGCTGGGTACGGGGGTCCTGGCGGCGTCACCCGCGCAGGCCGCCGGGTGCGGGGTGAGCGGGGGGACGCTGTACTGCGGCAACACCCCGAACATCGACATGTACCGGTGGGCGGGCTTCGGCGCGCCGTACGCCGACACGCTGAAGACCAACCCGAGCCGGTTCGACTGCTGGACCACGGGTGACTGGCACGGTGGCGGCAACAACACCTGGTACGGCGCCCGCGGGGACGTACGGGGCGCGTTCGGGTTCGTTCCGGCCCAGTACGTGAACACGTCCTCGGCCTTCGACGCGCACCCGGACTGGTACGGGCTCGACCACTGCTGACCTGCGCCTGAGCACACGGCGGCCCCGGGGGAATTCCCCCGGGGCCGCTTCTGTTCTGTGGAGTGTGGCAGAAAGTTCGAGTTTCAACTAAACTCGAAGCAGAAGGAGGTCCTGACCATGCCCGCAGTGACTGTTGAGAACCCGTTGACGCTTCCGCGAGTGGCCGAGCCGCAGGCCGCCGTCCCGCGCAAGGTGCTGGCCGTCGTCACCGCTCCCGGTGGGTTCGAGGGTGAGGGATTCCCGGTGCGCCGCGCGTTCGCCGGGATCAACTACCAGTACCTCGACCCGTTCATCATGATGGACCAGATGGGCGAGGTGGAGTACGCGCCGGGCGAGCCCAAGGGCACGCCCTGGCACCCGCACCGAGGCTTCGAGACCGTCACGTACCTGATCGACGGAACCTTCGTCCACCAGGACAGCAACGGCGGCGGCGGAGTCATCAACGGCGGTGACACGCAGTGGATGACCGCCGGGTCCGGACTGCTGCACATCGAGGCCCCGCCGGAGTCCCTCGTCGTCAGCGGCGGGCTCTTCCACGGCCTCCAGCTGTGGGTGAACCTCCCCGCCTCCGACAAGATGATGCCCCCGCGCTACCAGGACATCGGCGGCGGCCAGGTCCAGCTGCTGACCACCCCGGACGGCGGCGCCCTGCTCCGCGTGATCGCCGGCGAGCTCGACGGCCACCAGGGCCCGGGCATCACCCACACCCCGATCACGATGATCCACGCGACCGTCACGCCGGGCGCGCAGATCACCCTGCCGTGGCGCGAGGACTTCAACGCGCTGGCGTACGTGCTGGCCGGACGCGGGTCCGTCGGCGAGGACCGCCGGCCCGTCCAGACCGGGCAGACGGCCGTCTTCGGCGAGGGCGGCTCGCTCACGGTGCGGGCGGACGAGTCCCAGGACTCCAACGCCCCGGACCTGGAGGTCGTGCTCCTCGGCGGCCGCCCGATCCGGGAGCCGATGGCGCACTACGGTCCGTTCGTCATGAACAGCAAGCACGAACTCCAGCAGGCCTTCGACGACTTCCAGGCCGGCCGGCTGGGCCGCATCCCCACCACCGCGCGCACCGGGCTCGGCCACCGCGGCGCCGGCGACGCGGAGGACTGACCCGCCCCGCGCTACGCGGCGTCCACCGGATCCACGGGTCCGGGGGGCGCCGCGTCCGCGTACCGGGCCCGCAGCTCCGAGATCACCCCGAAGAGGGCCGCGGTCACCGGCACCGCGAGGAGCATTCCGAGGATTCCGGCGACGCTCGCCCCGGCGGTGATGGCCAGCATCACGACGGCCGGATGCATCTGCACCGTGCGGCTCTGCACCACGGGCTGCAGCACGTACCCCTCGATCATCTGGACCAGCAGCACCAGGCCCAGCGCCCACAGCCCGATCACCCAGCCCCGGTCGGCGAAGGCGACGAGGACCGCGACCGCGCCCGAGAGGATCGCGCCGAGGTACGGGATGTAGGCGGTCACGAAGACCAGCGCGGCCAGCCCCAGCGCCCCCGGCACGTCGAGGACCATCAGACCCACGCCGATCAGCACGGCGTCGACCAGGGCCACGAAGGTGGTCCCGCGCATGAAGCCCTCGACCGCCTCGAAGGCGCGCCGCCCCATGGCCTCCATCAGATCGCCCGAGTGGCTCGGCACCAGTGAGCGCAGCGTGCCCACGGCCCGGTCGGAGTCGCGCAGGAAGAAGAAGATCAGCACCATCGCGAGCAGCGCCATCGCGATCACCGAGCCGACCACGCTGAGGCCGGCGACCAGGCCCGAGGCGGCCGTGCCGCCGAACTTCTCCAGCAGCTCCTTGGAGTTCTCGGTGATGTCCTCCACGGAGGTCCCCACCGCCCCGAAGTGCTCGGAAAGCGTCCGGCCGGCCCGCCGCAGCGCGTCGACGATCTCGTCGCCCGTCTCGACGAGCGCGAGGACGAGCACGTACGCGGCCCCGCCGGCGACGGCGATCACCGCGAGGCAGGTCAGGGCGGCGGCGAGGGAGCGGTTCATCTTCATGCGGACCAGGCGCCGGTGCATCGGCCCGAGCAGGGCCGTCCCGAGCACGGCCAGCAGGACGGGCGTGACGGCGGTCTGGAAGACCATGCACAGCCAGACGCCGACGGCGAGGACCGCCGTGACGAGCAGGAGGACCCCGCACCAGGCGGCGAGCCGCCGAACGGGCTCCGGCAGAAGGGGAACGGGGGCATTGGGCACGGTGCATCCAACCACGGCGCGCTCCGCCCGCCCGGAGCTCACACCACGGGGTCGGCGTCCGCCTTCGACTGCTCGTGCAGTTCGAACCAGATCGACTTGCCCTCGCCCTGCGGGTCCACGCCCCAGCTGTCGGCGAGCATCTCCATCAGCAGCACCCCGCGACCGCTGGAGGACATCTCGCCCGGGTGCCGCTTGTGCGGGAGCTCGTCGCTCCCGTCCGCGACCTCCACGCGCAGCCGGCGGGCGCCCAGTTCGCCGACCGCCTCCGCCACCAGCAGCGCGTCGCCGTCGGTGTGCATCAGTACGTTCGTCACCATCTCGGAGACCATCAGCACGGCCGAGTCCACCTGGTCGGCGTCCGCCCAGTCGTGCAGCAGGTCGCGGACCTGGCGGCGGGCGCCGGCGATCCGCTCCGGTTCGGCCTGGGCCACCGTCAGCACCGTACGGCGCGCCGGGCGGGCCGGGTGCGTCAGCGGGGTGCCGCAGCTGCATTCCTCGCCCTCGCGGGACAGCAGCACCACGGCTATGTCGTCCTCGCGGCGGTCGGCCAGCGGACCCGTGGTGTGGTGCGAGGACGGCCCGTGCACGGCCTGGACCAGCAGGTCGGCCAGCCTTTCGAGGTGCGGCGGCCGGAAGTGTCCGGCCCCCGCGCCCTCCGGCTCGGGCGCGCCCCCGGACCCGTGCGTGTCGGACTCCAGGACCGCGCGCAGCCGCGCCCAGCCCGTGTCCAGGTCGTGCCCGCCGGTCTCGATGAGCCCGTCGGTGCACAGCATCATCGTCTCGCCGGGCTCCAGGGTGAACCGGGTGGTGGGGTAGTCGGTGTCGGGGACGATGCCGAGGGGGAGCCCACCCGCGGTGGGGCGCATCAGGACGGTGCCGTCGGTCATCCGGATCGCGGGGTCGGGGTGGCCGGCGCGGGCCACCTCCAGCATTCCGGTCTTCGGGTCGCACTCCACGTACAGGCAGGTCGCGAACCGCGGGCTCTGGAAGTCCGCGTCCAGGTCGGCGCCCGGCCCCGGGCCCATGCCGGTGCCCGCGTCCTCGTACGGGTCGGAATCCTGCGAGGTGCACAGCCCGGCCAGGAACCGGGAGGCCCGCGACAGCACCGCGTCGGGCCGGTGGCCCTCGGACGCGTACGCCCGTACGGCGATCCGCAGCTGGCCCATCAGCCCGGCCGCCCGGACGTCGTGGCCCTGCACGTCGCCGATGACCAGCGCGAACCTGCCCGAGGGCAGCGGGATCATGTCGTACCAGTCGCCGCCCACCTGGAGCCCGCCACCGGTCGGGACGTACCGCGCCGCGATCTGCATGCCGGGGATCTCCGGGCCGAGCTGCGGCATCATCGACCGCTGCAGGCCGGTGGTGAGTTCCCGCTCGGATTCGGCCACCCCGGCGCGCTGGAGCGCCTGGGCCAGCATCCGGGCCACGGTCGTCAGGACGGACCGCTCGTCGGGGGAGAAGGACGCCGGGTGCTTGAAGGCCGCCATCCAGGCGCCCATGGTCCGCCCGGCCACGGTCAGCGGCAGGAAGGCCCAGGACACCCGGTCGAAGCGCCGGGCGAGCGGCCAGGTGGCCGGGAACCGCCGTTTGTAGTCCTCCGGGGTGGCCAGGTAGATCGCCCGGCCGGTGCGGACGACCTCTGCGGCCGGGTAGTCCGTCTCCAGCAGCATGTCCGTGAAGGGCTCCTCGTCCCCCGGATCGTGCCCGTGGTGCCCGATGATCGACAGCCGCTCCCCGGCCACGCCGAAGACGGCCAGCCCGTCCGGGCTGAAGCCCGGCATGGACAGCGAGGCCGCGACCCGCAGCACCTCGGCCGTGGACCGGGCCTCCGCCAGCGCGCGGCCCGCGTCCAGCAGGAAGGCCTCGCGGGAGCGCCGCCAGTCGCCGGTGATGGGGGTGTGGGCGGCCGTGGTGCCGGGCTGCGGCTCGGCGATCTCCTGGATGGTGCCGATCAGCTCGTAGTCCACGCGGCCGTCGGCCGACCGGCTCTCCAGCGGTTTGGAGCGGCTGCGCACGGTCCGCAGGACCCGCCCGTCCACGTCCATGATCCGCAGCCGGGCCTCGGCGAGGGTGCCCTCGGCGACGGCCAGGTTCACGATCCCGTTGATCTCGTTCCAGTCCACCGGGTGGAACCGGGACCGTACGGAGACCTCCGGCAGCACCACGGGCTCCGCGGGCAGCCCGAGGAGCCGGGCGGCCTCACCGTCGAGGGTGACCGTCCCGGAGGCGTTGTCCCACCGCCACAGGCCCGTCGCGATGGCGGCCAGGACGTCCTCGGTGCGCACCCGGCCATCTTTACAGGTCATATCCGTCAGGTGCCTGTTAGGAGGGACCGACGGACGCATTTGCGCAGGCTGGAGGGAGTGCCCGACCCGTCACCCTCCCGGACGGTAACCTTGGGACGGTTGAATCCACCCTGGTATCGCGTAGAACTGGATGACTGATGCATCGGTACAGGTCCCACACCTGCGGCGAGCTCCGCGCTTCTGACGTCGCCGCCGACGTCCGGCTGAGCGGCTGGCTGCACAACCGTCGAGACCTGGGCGGCATCCTCTTCATCGATCTGCGGGACCACTACGGCATCACGCAGCTCGTCGCCCGGCCCGGCACCGCCGCGAACGAGGCGCTCAGCAGCGTCACCAAGGAGACCGTCGTCCGCATCGACGGCAAGGTCGTCTCCCGCGGCGCGGACAACGTCAACCCGGAGCTGCCGACCGGCGAGATCGAGATCGAGGTCGCCGAGGTCGAGGTGCTCGGTGCATCCGCCCCGCTGCCCTTCACGATCAACACCGACGACGGTGTGAACGAGGAGCGGCGCCTGGAGTACCGCTTCCTCGACCTGCGCCGCGAGCGCATGCACCGCAACATCATGCTGCGCTCGGCGGTCATCGCCTCCATCCGCTCCAAGATGGTGGCCCTCGGCTTCAACGAGATGGCGACCCCGATCCTCACCGCGACCTCCCCCGAGGGCGCCCGTGACTTCGTGGTGCCGTCCCGCCTGAACCCGGGCAAGTTCTACGCCCTGCCGCAGGCCCCGCAGCAGTTCAAGCAGCTGCTGATGATCTCCGGCTTCGACCGGTACTTCCAGATCGCGCCCTGCTTCCGCGACGAGGACGCCCGCGCCGACCGCTCGCCGGGCGAGTTCTACCAGCTCGACGTGGAGATGTCCTTCGTCGAGCAGGAGGACGTCTTCCAGCCGATCGAGCGCCTGATGACCGAGCTCTTCACCGAGTTCGGCAACGGCCGCGAGGTCACCTCGCCGTTCCCGCGGATCCCGTTCCGCGAGTCGATGCTGAAGTACGGCAACGACAAGCCCGACCTGCGCGCCAAGCTGGAGCTCGTCGACATCACCGACGTCTTCGAGGGCTCGGAGTTCAAGGCGTTCGCCGGCAAGCACGTGCGCGCGCTGGCCGTCCCGGACACCGCCGCGCAGCCGCGCAAGTTCTTCGACGGCCTCGGCGAGTACGCGATCTCGCTGGGCGCCAAGGGCCTGGCCTGGGTGCGCGTGGGCGAGGACGGTGCCCTGACCGGCCCGATCGCCAAGTTCCTCACCGAGGAGAACGTCAAGGTCCTCACCGAGCGCCTGGGCCTGGTCCCCGGCCACGCGGTGTTCTTCGGTGCGGGCGACTTCGACGAGGTCTCCAAGATCATGTCCGGCGTTCGCGTCGAGGCGGCCAAGCGCGCGGGCCAGTTCGAGGAGAACGTCTTCCGCTTCTGCTGGATCGTCGACTTCCCGATGTACGAGAAGGACGAGGAGACCGGGAAGATCGACTTCTCGCACAACCCCTTCTCCATGCCCCAGGGCGGCATGAAGGACCTGGAGGAGAAGGACCCGCTCGACATCCTGGCGTGGCAGTACGACATCGTCTGCAACGGCATCGAGCTGTCCTCCGGCGCCATCCGCAACCACGAGCCCGAGGTCATGCTGAAGGCCTTCGAGATCGCCGGTTACGACGCGGAGACCGTCGAGCGCGAGTTCGCCGGCATGCTGCGCGCGTTCCGCCTCGGCGCCCCGCCGCACGGCGGCATCGCCCCGGGCGTGGACCGCATCGTGATGCTGCTGGCCGACGAGCCGAACATCCGCGAGACGATCGCCTTCCCGCTGAACGGCAACGCGCAGGACCTGATGATGGGCGCGCCGACGGTCCTGGAGGAGGCCCGTCTGCGCGAGCTGAACATCGCGCTGCGCAAGCCGGTCGAGACGAAGGCGGCGGAGCGGCCGGTCTCCGACGCGGTCGTCCCGGACGCCGGTTCCCCGCGGGGCTGAACCCGCTGACACGCAGAAGGCGGCGCCCCCTCTCCTTGCGGGAGGGGGCGCCGCCTTCTGCGTATGCGTGTACCGGGCGGGCCGGGGGGCCTAGAACCGGTCGAGGACGCCCTTGAGCAGGGCGGCGGAGGTCAGCTCCGTGGGGGCCGGGCCGGCGTGGAAGAAGCCGGCGTTCTCGGCGTCCAGCTTGCGCAGGAAGTCGAAGGCCTTGTTCTCGTGGTCGCCGAACGCGACGAACTGCCAGTGGATGCCGGGCGCGCTGGCGGCGGCGTCGGTGATCGCCTGACGGGCGGGCTGACGGTTGTCGGGGGCGCCGTCGGTCTGGAAGACGACCAGGGCCGGGCCCTCGCCGCCGTCCTTGCGGTAGCGCTCGACGACGGCCTCGACGGCCACGTGGTAGCTGGTGCGGCCCATCCGGCCGAGCTCGGCGTGGCGAGCCTCGACCCAGGCCGCGTCGTGGGTGTCGAGGGCCAGGTCGGCGGTGCCGTCCACCTCCGTGGAGAAGAACACGGTGTGCACGGTCGCCTCGTCGTCGAGGTGCGCGGCGAGGGCGAGGGCGTGGTCGGCGAGGTACTGCGCGCTGCCGTCCTTGTAGAAGCCGCGCATCGACCCGGACCGGTCCAGGACCAGGTACACCTTGGCCCGCGCCCCGGCCTTCCCCCTGGCGCGGAGCACCTGGCCGGCGGCCTTGTACGCACCGACGACCTCGGGCGCGCGACGCCGTACGGCGGCCAGCGCGTGCGCGGCCCCCTCCGGCTCCGCGGCGGCGGTGTCCGCCTCCGGCGCGGGTACGTCGGCCTCTGCAGCCGTCGGCTCGGCTTCGGCCTCGGGCTCGGCCTCCGGGGCGGTGGCTTCGGCTGCCGCCGGCTCCGCCTCGGGCTCGGTGTCGGCTGCCGCCGGCTCCGCCTCGGGCTCGGTGTCGGCCGCGGGCTGCTCCGCCTCCGGCGCGGTGGCCTCCGCGGCAGCCGGCTCGTCCTGCGCCACCGGCGCGGTGTCGGGCTCCGCCGCGACCTCGTCCTCGGCCTGCTCCGCAACCGCGGAGGGGGCCGTCTCGGCCTCCGGCGTGGTGGTCTCGGCGGCCAGGGGCTCGTCCTGCGCCACCGGCGCGGCTTCGGGCTCCGCGGCGACCTCGGCCAGGGGCTCCGCCTCCGGCGTGGCCGCGTCGGCCTCTGCCGCCGGCGGCTCGGCTTCGGCTTCGGCCTCGGCCTCCGGGGCGGTGGCTTCGGCTGCCGCCGGCTCTGCCTCCGGCGCGGTGTCGGGCTCCGCCGCCACCTCGGCCAGGGGCTCCGCCTGCTCCGCCGCGACCTCGGCCAGGGGCTCCGCCTCAGGGGCGGGCTCGGCGGCCTGCGGCTCGTCCTGCGCCTCGGGCGCGGTCACCTCGGCTTCGGCAGCCGGCGGCTCGGCTTCGGCGGTGGTGTCTGCCTCCGGGGCGGCTTCGGCGATCTGCGGCTCCGGCTCGGCTGCCGGTACGGCCGCCGCCTCCGGCTCCGCAGCGGCGGCGGTGTCGGCCTCCGGCGCGGCTGCGTCGGACGCAGCGGCGGCCGGCTCGGCCTCGGCGGTGGTCGGCTCGGGCTCGGCAGTGGCGGCCGGGGGCTCCGCCTCCGGGGCGGGGGCCCCGGGCTGCTCCGCTGCGGGCGGGGTGGATTCCGGGCCGGGCGTCGCCGCAGGCGAGGCGGCGGGCGCGCGGCGCGCTTCGGGGACCGTGGGGTCCGCGGCCGGGGCAGGGGCCGTGAGGACCGTGCCGGGCTCGCGGTCCCGCGGGGCGGACTGCGGGGGAACAGTGGGGTTGTCGAAGGACGCCGCCACCAGATCGGCGGCCACGTCCAGGGGCGTACGTTCCGCCTGGTTGGGGACAGCGGCCGAGGGGGCGTCCGTAGTCTCCGGAACGGGTTCTTCAGTCCGTCCGAACACCTTGCGCAACAAGCTCCGAATACCCATGGGCCAGGCCTTTCGCATGAGTGCGTGCGTCATTTGTCCGTGCTGCGCGGATGATCCCTGCCCAGAGTGGACACGTAAGGTTATCGGCCGCCCGGCTGGATCTTCGGCAGGGTCGCCTTTCGTGGCGTCCGGCTTCCAAACACCCTCAGACCGCTCTCGAACTGCCGCTCCGACGTGCCGGGTTCACCGACCGTTCATCCCCGCGCCGCCGCTTCGGCGCAACCCGGGCCTAGCGTCACGGCTGGATTGTTCCGACACGTTGTCGGCGCCCACGCAGCTACTCGGAGGACACTCGTGCGCAAGCTTCTGCCGCTCATCGGCAACCCGCATGGGAGCGGCCGGTCCGCTCTCACCTGTCGTTACCGCTGTGGCGACGCCTGCTTCCACGAGGTGCCGAACACCAGCGACAACGAGTACGCCGGCGATGTCATAGCCCGTGCGTACTCCCGCCGCTCGATGCTGCGTTCCGCCGCCGTCGTGACGGTCGCCACCGCCGCCGGTACCGCCGTGGCCCTCAGCGGCCCCGGGCAGACCGCGAACGCCAGCCCGTCCGGTGAGGCCGCGGCCGCCGGCGCCGGCAAGGGCGGCGAGGCCGCCCGCGGCCTCCGCTTCAAGGCCGTCGCGCCCAACACCGACGACAAGGTCACCGTCCCCGAGGGCCACGAGCAGAACGTGGTCATCCGCTGGGGCGAGCCGATCATCAAGGGCGCTCCGGGCTTCAACCCCGACAAGCAGACCGCCGCCGCGCAGGCCGGTCAGTTCGGCTACAACAACGACTTCCTGAGCCTCCTCCCGCTCGGCGGCGACTACGAGCGCCAGCAGCTGCTCGTGGCCAACCACGAGTACACGGACGAGATCCTCATGTTCAAGGGCTACGACCCGGCCAAGCCGACCCGCGAGCAGGTCGAGATCGCCTGGGCCGCGCACGGCCTGTCCGTGGTCGTCGTCCAGGAGGACCACCGCAGCGGCAAGCTGACCGCGGTCACCCGCCACCAGCTCAACCGCCGCCTGACCGCCACCAGCGAGTTCAGGCTGACCGGCCCGGCCGCGGGCAGCGCCCTGCTGAAGACCTCCGTCGACGCCACCGGCACCAAGGTGCTCGGCACCCTCAACAACTGCGCCGGCGGCACCACCCCGTGGGGCACCACCCTCCACGGCGAGGAGAACTTCAACCAGTACTTCGGCAACGCAGGCCAGGTCACCGACCCGACCGCGGCCGCCCGCCTGAAGCGCTACGGCGTGACCGCCGGCGCCACCGAGCGCAAGTGGGAGCTGTTCGACAAGCGCTTCGACGTGGCGCAGGAGCCCAACGAGTCGCACCGCTTCGGCTGGGTCGTCGAGCTGGACCCGTACGACCCGAATTCCGTCCCGCGCAAGCGCACCGCGCTGGGCCGCTTCAAGCACGAGGCCGCGCAGCCCCGCCTGACCGAGGACGGCCGCCCGGTCGTCTACATGGGCGACGACGAGCGCTTCGACTACTTCTACAAGTTCGTCTCGTCGAAGCAGATGAAGAAGGGCAATTCGCGCGCGGCGAAGGAGCACAACCTCACGCTGCTCGACGAGGGCACCCTCTACGTCGCCAAGCTCACCGGCGACTCCCCGGCCGCCGAGCTCGACGGCACCGGCAAGCACCCCTCCGACGGCGAGTTCGACGGCTCCGGCGTCTGGATCAAGCTGGCCACCGGCAACGTCTCGCACGTCGAGGGCATGACCGCCGAGGAGGTGTACGTCTTCACGCGCCAGGCCGCCGACAAGGTGGGCGCCACCAAGATGGACCGCCCCGAGGACGTCGAGCCCTCCCCGCGCACCGGCCGCGTCTACATCGCGCTGACCAACAACACCGACCGTGGCAAGCCGGGCAAGGAGGGCGCGACCGAGGCCAACCCGCGCAATCTGAACAAGCACGGCCAGATCCTGGAGCTCGCCGAGAACTTCGACGACCCGGCCGGCGACGGCTTCGCCTGGCGGCTCTTCCTGGTCGCCGGTGACCCGAACGACCCGGCCACGTACTTCGCGGGCTTCCCGAAGGACAAGGTCAGCCCGATCTCCTGCCCGGACAACGTGGCCTTCGACCCGCACGGCAACCTGTGGATCTCCACGGACGGCAACCAGCTCGGCTCCCACGACGGCCTGTTCGGCGTCGCGACGGCCGGTGAGCGCCGCGGTGAGCTGAAGCAGTTCCTGACCGTTCCGCGCGGCGCCGAGACCTGCGGCCCGCTCATCCAGGACAAGCGCGTCCTGGTGTCCGTCCAGCACCCGGGCGAGATCGACGGCGCGTCCGTCGAGAAGCCGCAGTCGGTGTGGCCCGACGGTCCCGGCAAGATCGTCCGCCCGGCCGTCGTCTCGGTCTGGCGCAAGGACGGCAGGAACATCGGCGTCTGATCCGGCTGTTGGGCCGACGTTTCACGTGAAACACAGCTCACGTGAAGCGTCGGCCCGACGTCAGGGCGTCGCCGTCAACTTCCCTCCGGCAGCCGCCCGACCGGAAGTCTGAGTGTCGTCAGCGCGCCCCCGTCGGGCGCGTTGGCGAAGCTCAGCTCGATCTCCAGCACCGCCGACTGCCCCGCCACGATCGTGAGCCCCAGCCCGTGGCCGCGTCCGCGGCCCGGGTCTCCCGTGCGGAACCGCTGGGGGCCCTGCTCGATCAGCTCGGGCGGATAGCCGGGTCCGTGGTCGCGGACCGTCACCACCGGGCCCTCCACGCTCACCTCGATCGGCGGCCGGCCGTGCTTGTGGGCGTTGACCAGCAGGTTCGCCAGGATCCGGTCGAGGCGCCGCCGGTCGGTGAGGACCACCGCGTCCCGGACCACTCGCACCGAGGCGGCCGGCCCGGCCCCGGCGACGGCCCGCTCCACGGCCCGGCCGAGTTCCACGCGGGCCAGATCGGCGCGCTCCACGCCCGAGTCCAGCCGGGAGATCTCCAGCAGGTCCTCGGTCAGCAGGTGCAGGGCCTTGAGCCGGTCGTTGATCATCTCCTTGGGGCGGCCCTCGGGCAGCAGCGCCGCGGCGGCCAGTGAGCCCGTGAGCGGGGTCCGCAGCTCGTGTGCGACGTCCGCCGTGAAGCGCTTCTCCGCCTCCAGCCGTTCCTGGAGGGACCCGGCCATCGAGTCGAGTGCGTGCGCCACGTCCCGTACCTCGTCCCGGTCCCGGGAGCGGCGGCCCGGCCGCCGGTCGTTCGCGCGGGAGGGAAAGCCCACCCGGGCGTCCAGGTCCCCGGCGCTGATCCTGCGGGCCACGGCGGCGGTGGTCGCGAGCCGCCGGCTGATCCGGTCGGCGAGGAAGAGGCCGGCCAGCGCCACCACACCGGCGGCGAGCGCAGCGGACGCGAGGATCGCGGTGTCGATGTCCCGCAGTCGGCTGCGGGTGCCCTGGAACGGGATCCAGACGGCGAGTGCCTGTTCGTCGGCGGGGGCGGCAGCCCACATGACGGGCTTGCCGTCGTACGAGCCGACCATGCTGCCGGTGTCGCCGCGGGCGACGAGTTCACGCAGCAGGCGGGGCAGCTGGGGCGGGTCGAGGACGATGTTCACGTCGCCGTGCGTGGTGCCGTACTCGTAGTGGCTCAGGGCGTGCTCCAGTGCCGTGTCCGCGTCCTTGCGGACCTGGCCGACGATCTGCTCGGCGACCACGTTGTGCACCAGGATCCCGAGCACGCAGGCGACCATGCAGCACACCGCCGTGGTGGTCAGGGCGATCTTCCAGCGGAGGCTGCTCAGCGCGTGCATCGCTGTGCGTCCGGGCTGAGCGGGGCGCCGGTGAGGGACGGGCAGTCGTCCAGCGTGAGCTGGGTGAGGTTCATGGTTGCGGCCTTCGGGTCCCACACGTAGTCGGAGACGGCGACGTACGTGGGGTTCGACGTCGGTTCGCGGACCGCCAGGTGTTCGGCGGCCACTTCCACGCCCTCCAGCACCGCCCGCCGGGACAGGATCCTCGCGATCTTCCCGTCGTCCTGGACGGTGTAGACGCGCAGTTCGCTGAGCCGGCCGTCGAGGTCCAGTGCGGTGATCAGCTCCTCCCGGCCGTTGCCCGTCAGGTCGTGCAGGACCGCGGGGCGCACCGGGCAGTCGGGCCCGCCGTCCACAGCCTGTGTGCAGAGCGCGAGCCGTTGCACGGCCCGGGGGTCGACGAGCCGGCCCGTCCCGCCGTCCTGCTGCGTCGCCGAGGTGATGTCGGCCCGTACGACGGACAGCGCGTTCACCCCGCGCATGCTCAGGCCCGCCACCTTGGGGAGCCCGGGGACCACGGCGGCCGTGCCCGGCTTCTGGTCCGGTTCGGGCAGGGCGGGGCGGATGTCCTTCCACAGGCTCTGCGGGGCGTGGACCGTGCCGAGGTTGCCCTCGTTCTGCAGTCCCTCCACGTCGGCGCACCCCGCCAGGAGGACGGCGAGGACGATCACGGCCGGGGCGCGGTGCATGCTCCGATGCTCTCCCGCCGGGCGGCTCCCGGCCCGGACTCAGGCCCATCCGGGCGACTCCGCGGGACTCCGGGCGGCTCCGGCCGACTGGGCGGGACCGGGCGTCAGGGCTCCGGCTGGGCGATGGCGCGGGCCGCCGCGACCTCCTGGTGGACGGGGGCCAGGACGCTCGACGGGTCGCCCGGGGGCTCCGCCCCGACGCGTACCGGGACGGTGCTGCTGCGGACCCTCCCGGCCAGTTCGCGCAGCTGGCGTGCGATCCCCTCCACCTCGTCCGCGTCCGGCGGCGCCGCGCCGTGGTTGACCCGGACCCGCGCGGCGGTGGTCGCGTCCACGATCCGCTCGACGGCGACCACCAGCGGCCACCAGGCCGCGGCCCGTGCCCCGGTGGGCGGCGGCTCGGTCAGTGCCCGCTGGAACTCGCTGCGTACGCCCGACAGGTCGCGGTAGATGCGCCGCCGGGCCTGGAGGCGGGCGGTGCGCGCCGCCGCGTGCGCGGCCTCGTCGGCGACGGGCGCGAAGGCCCGTTCCACGTAGCGGGCGGCGTCGTACACGGTGTCGGCGAGCCGGTCCCCGATCCGGGCGTGCCAGCTCTCGGGCCACAGCAGGTATCCGGCGACGAGGGTGATGGCGCAGCCGATCAGGCTGTCCAGCAGCCGGGGCCGGATCAGGTCGAAGCCCTGGTGGTTGAGCATGTCCGAGAGCAGCAGGATCACCGGGGTGATCGCGGCGGTCTGGAAGGCGTACCCCTTGACCGAGAAGGCCGGGATCAGGCCGGCGAGCACCATCATCACCGGCACGACCGCCCAGCCGCGCGGTACCTCGGCGAGTACGGCCGCCGCGATGACCAGCCCTCCGGCGGTGCCGAGCGCGCGCAGTACCGCCCGCGAGAACACCGAGCCGAAGTCGGGCTTGAGGACGAAGGTGACGGTCAGCGCGACCCAGTAGGACCGCTCGAACTCGATCACCGATACGAGCACCTGCGCGAGCCCGATGCACAGCGCGAGCCGCAGCCCGTACCGCCAGGAGGCCCTGGACAGCATCATGTCGCGCACGGCCCGCCGGGCCCGCACGCGCAGCGCGGCGGGCCGGCCGAGGCGGTCGTCCACGTTGTACGGGTCCGGTTCGGCGAGGTGGACGATCCTGGCCGCATGGCGCAGGGCCCCGTCGACGGCCCGCTCGGCCGGGGTGTGCGCGGCGGGCAGCTCCAGTACGGGGGTCCCGGTGCGGCCTTCCTCGACGGCGGTGGCGAGGGACCGTACGGCCGCCGGGATCTCGGGCGGCAGCGGCCTGCCGCGCAGGTGCGCGGCGGGCGCGGCCTCCACGAGCGGGATCACCACGTTGAGCTGGGCCAGCATCCGCACCAGCGAGGGGCTGCGCCCGTGCACCCGGGCCCGGCGGCCGAGCACAAGGTCGTAGGCCTGGTTGAGGCTCTGGGTGACCTCCAGGCGGCGCTCGTCGTAGGCGGAGCCGGGGCGCCCGGCGGCCTCCAGGGCGTCGGCCAGGGCCCGGTAGGTGGCGGCGACCGCGGCCCGCTCGGGCTGCCTGCCGCGCAGCGGCCAGGCCAGCAGGCTGAGTGCCAGCACGAACAGTCCGCCCGCGCTCAGCAGCAGCGGGGCCGTCCACCAGGGCTCCGGCATCGGGATGCCGGCGCCGATCACGGCGTTGAGCAGGAGCAGCAGCCCGGACACGGAGGCGACCGTGCCGATGGAGGAGATCATCCCGGAGACCAGGGCGATGAGCGTGAGCACGCCGACGGCCAGCCAGCCGTGGCCGTAGACCAGGGTGCCCAGGGCCACGCCGACGGCGCCGAAGAACTGCGGGACGGCGATGTTGAGGACCCGCATCCGGTAGGCGTCGGCGGTGTCGCCGATGACCCCGGAGAGGGCGCCCATGGAGACGAGCGCGCCGTACTCGGGCTCGTCCAGGGCGAAGCCCACGGCGAGCGGGGCGGACAGGGCGACCGCCGCCCGGGCCACGGCGGCCCAGGGGATCGGTGCGGTGCTCGGCTTCAGCCCCTGGAGGAGCCAGGCGGGGGGAGCCAGCGGAAGGTGCCGGCCCCGCCGCGACGGTATGTGTTCGGTGCGTTCGGTGCTCATCCCGCTTCTGTGCCGCCGCTCGCGAATCGGTTCTTCTCGGTCTTCTGCGTCGTTCTGCGCGTGATTGGTACCTTCCGAGCTTATGGGGTGCGGCGTACTCGGCCCATCACCCATGCGGCCAGTGCGGCGGTGAGTCCGATCACCAGCACCACCCAGGCGGTGGTGCGCAGGAATGCGGTGAGGGCGTCGTACACGGCTCCGGCGGCGGGCCGGTCGATGTCGGCGGGCAGGTCGTCCAGGGTGAGTCGGCGGCACACCTCCACCGTGAGCCACAGCAGCCCCGCCCCGACCGCGAGTCCGAGTCCGGTGGCCATCACGGCGCGCCGCCGGTGGACGGCGATCGCGATGGCCGCGGCGGCCAGGACCAGGGTCAGCACGGGGAGCCAGACGCCGGCGATCTGGAGCATGTGGAAACCCTCCCGGAGAGCGCCGAGGTTGTCGTACTCCATGACCTTCACGGACAGGTGCGTCACCGGGATGCGGTCGGCGAAGGGCACGCCGCCCTCGACGAGTTCGCCCTTGACCTGGGCTATGACGGGCTCGAGGTCGATGGTGAGGGCGTCGCCGTGGCCGGTGGTGAGCGCGTCGAGGAAGGCGGCGTGGGCGGCACGGTTGGCCGCGTCCCAGGCCGTCTGGTAGGCGGGGGTGCCGGCGAAGGAGTGCAGGGCCTCGCCCAGCAGCGCGTCCACGCCCATCTGGAAGGGGCCCGCGTCGATCTGCCCGGCGAGGGCGCGGGTGACCTGGGTGACGACGACTTCCCGCACGTGGGGGTTCGCGGCGAGGGGGGACATGGCGGCGGTGTACCGGTCGGCGTTGCCGAGCTCGTCGTCCGCCCAGTACGCGATGGCGCTCGCGGGCACCAGGAGGGCCACGAGCGCGATGAGTACCGCCGACAGGATGGTGCGCACGTCACCAGGGAATGCGGGCGCGGGTCCGGGCGCGAGCGGTGTTGCTGCGGTTGGGGGGTGGACCGTCCGGCGGCGAGGCGTCCTTGCCTTCCTTATCCTGGATATTTAATATCCAGATTATGAAGATGGGCGAAGGCGTCGAGTGGGCGCTGCACAGCTGCGTCAACCTGGCCTGGAGCGGCCCGGACCGGGCCGTGTCGGCGGCGCGGCTGGCCGCGTGGCACGACCTGCCCGCCGCCTACCTCAACAAGCAGCTGCAGGCGCTGGCCCGGGCGGGCATCGTCACCTCCGCCCCCGGCCCCCGGGGCGGCTTCAGGCTGGCCCGCCCGCTCGCCGCCATCTCGCTCATGGACGTGGTCGCCGCCGTCGAAGGGCCCGAGGAGGCCTTCCGGTGCGCGGAGATCCGCCGGCAGGGCCCGGGCGCCGGCGAACCGGCGGCCGATGCCGCCGACTGCGCCATCGCGCACGCCATGACCCGGGCCGAACTGGCCTGGCGCAGGGAGCTGGCGGCCCAGAACCTCGACGAGATCCGGCAGCGGGCCGAACGGCAGGCCCCCGAGGCCCCGGCGCGGCTCCGCGCCTGGCTCGCCACGCGTTAGCACCCGCGGCGGCAGCACGGCATCACGGCACGTACGGAATCGGCAACGGCAACGGCAACGTGAACGGAAACAGGGAGCTCGGCATGACGCGCAGCATCATCAACCCGGCAGGACTCCACACCCCGACCGACTACGGCTACAGCCACATCGTCTCCGCCCCCGGCGAGCAGGTCTTCATAGCCGGCCAGTACGGCTCCGACGAGAGCGGCCACGTCGTCTCCGAGGACTTCGCCGACCAGGTGGAGCGGGCCTTCGCCAACCTCCGGACCGCCCTCGCTGCCGTCGGCCTCGGTCCCGCCGACGTCGTCCGCATCGGCACCTACATCGTCGGCCACGACCATCAGAAGCTGGAGGTCCTCCTCAAGCAGCTGCATGCCACCTGGGGCACCGAACTGCCCGCCCAGACCCTGATCGGGGTGGCCGCACTCGCCCTGCCCGGCATGCTCTTCGAGATCGACGCCGTGGCGGTGCGCACGCCCTGACCGTTGATCCACTTGCCGGTCATGGGCGGCGGGTGTGCTCTGGATGATGGACGAGAGGAGCCCGTCATGGCACATGCGGCACCCACCGCCCATCGGCGGCCCACCTGGCAGTCGGCGGACAAGGCCCACCTGAGCACGGGCGCCTACGTGCGACCCCTGCTCGCCGGACTCGTGTACGGCGTATGGGCCGCCGACCTCGAGCGTCAGAAGGGTCCGGTCGACGCGGGCAACGTCTTCTACGGGATCCTGTGCGGCGTGCTCTTCGCCGGGATCATGTTCGCCCTGGCCCGGGTCGGCCCCCGCCTCATGCGGGAGCTCCACGCCACCTTGTACGGCGTCTTCACCGGCATCGCCGCGGGCTACCTGCACAGCCTCACCGACGCGTCCGTGCTCAGTTCGACCGTCATCGGCCTCTCCGTCGGCGCGGGCGTGGGCCTGGCCGCCTTCTACCGCTACTACACGCGCGAGGACTGACGCGCGGGACGAGAGGGACGGTGCCCGAGGCGCCCGCAGGGCCACACGGCCCTGCGGGCGCCTCGGGGCGCTCCTACGCGGCCGGGTCGGCGGCCTTCTGCTGCGGTTCACTGTCGGACTCGCCGGCGACGGCCACGGCCTGGGCCTTCGGTGGCTCGGCCGGCTCGGTCTGGCGGACCGGCGGGGTGAACCGCGTGACCTCGGCGCGGAGCATGGCGTTCAGTGCGGCGTACGGGTCGATGGGCATGGCGGAACCTCACGGTGCTCAGGGGGTGTGGGGGCTGCGCTGTCACTGGGGGTGTCGCGGGGATGTCCTGCCGGTGGGGCCGGACAGCTCCTCGGTCCGCTCAGCAGCGCAGGACCACACTCCGCACCGTCCGCAGGGACAGGGCCGGTCCGGCCGTCTCCTCGACAGGCCCGCACGGCGGCGCATCCGGGTGTTTCACGTGAAACACCACGAGCGGTGTCCGCCGTACGCCGGGCAGCCCGCGCGTGATGGTCCGTACGGCCGCCCGTGCCTCGGGGTCGGAGGCCGGATCGGACTGGCCCTCGCCGGGCTCGGAGGGCTCGGAGGGCGCGGTGGAGGCGGGACGGGGCTCCGCGGCCGCGGCGCCGGCCGGACCGGCGCCGAACACGCACAGCAGCACGACACAGGCCGCCGTCAGGGCCCGGGTCAGTGCCGAACGTGCGCGTCGCCTCCCACTCATGCGAGGGGTGTGCCCCGACACGCCGGGCGACTCCCGGACCGGCCCCAAGAAGCCCCCGACCGGGGGACGAAGACACCCCCCACGGCTGACAGACGGCCGTAGGGGGCGGGTTGGGGCTGCGGGCCGGGTGCGGGGAAGAGGGCCCGCACCCGGCCGGGTCAGCGGGTGCGGCGCTGCCCGGTCAGCCGGGCCAGCACGGCGGTCTCGCCGCCGAGCAGCCGCAGTTGGGGCCGGCCGGCCGGATCCTCGCGGGCGGAGGTCCCGCCGGGGGAGACCCGCACGACGGTGAACACGGCCGTACGGCTGTCCGCGCGGGGGATCTCGATGGTCCGGCCCCGCCGCAGCTCGCCGAGACGCAGCCCCTCTCCGGTGACCACGGCGGTTCCGGCCGCCCCGGGCGCGGGACCGTCGGCGTCCCAGGAGACCTCGTCGCGGTCACCGGTCAACGGCACGTCGACGCCCAGGCTCGGGATCCGCAACCGCAGCGGCTGCGCGGCCCGCAGGGGTCCCGTGACCGTTCGCAGCGGCCCGGCGGCGGTCCTCGGCGACCGCTCCCCCCGGCCGGGGACGTGCTCCCCGGACTGCTCCAGCTCCCGCACGAGCCGGCGGTGTCCGGAGAGCCCCAGCGCCCGTGAGGGCAGCGCGTCGTCGGTGGTCACGGCTGCGGGCTTGGCGCCCTCGGTCCGTTGCAACACCACGATTCCGGTGGACAGCAGAGCCACCGTCAGCGAGGCGACGACCCACTGGGCGCGGGGCATGGGAATCCCTCCTGTCCGGCACGTGCGGCCGGGTCATGTGAGCAGTGGACACCTCCTCTGCCCGTCGGCACCCGGTGAAACACGGGGGACTGACGATGCGTCACTGGCGTGTCGTCCCGAGATCCGCGCGTTTCCGCAGCTCGCGACGGATGCGCCCGCCCCGCGCGGGGAGCGGGAGGGATGCCCCCGAACGGGTGAGACGGCAAGCGCCGGTCCCGCGGCCGGCGCCGCCGGCCGCGGCCTCACATGACGACGGCGGCCGTGCCCGCGCCCATCAGGACGGCGGCGAGGTGCACGGCCGGGTGGCCGTAGTCGCCGTACCAGAGGTGGCGGGCCAGGCCGCCGAGGGCGGCCAGCGCGGCGATGATGCCGATCTGGCCGAACAGCGTGACCGCGCAGCAGGGGGCCAGGAGCAGCAGGAACGAGTTGAGCCAGAACGGGGCGGCGCCCGTCCAGCCTCGCCATTCCCTGATCGCCGTCGGCATGTACTACCGGCCCCCTCGTGGTCAACTCGTCGGCTGCACAGCCTCCTTGGGTGGGGAGGCGGGCGCAAGGGCCCGTTCGGCTAGATAGCCGAAGGCCAGGCCGAAAGTCGTCCACAGTGCGGTCTGGATGGCCAGGGACGCGAGGCGGAAGTCCCAGAGCAGCGCGGCCGGGAAGCCCGCCGGGACCTCGTCGATCCCGGGCAGGACGGCGTACGAGACGCCGATGACCAGGACGAAGGCGGAACCGGCGACGAGCGACGCGTTCCAGTTGCCGAGCTTCGGCGCGAGCCGGCGGCCGAGGATGAGCGCGCCCGCCGCCAGCAGCGCGCTCAGGGCGATCATCAGGAGGTAGAGGGCGGTCCGCCGCCCGGCGGTCTCCGGGTCGCCGACGGCGGGGGGATTGGCGGGGTACTTGAGGAACGGCACCAGGGTCACGGTGACGAACAGGGCCGCGGTGACCAGCGCGGCCGTGGCCCGCGGGCCGAAGCGGCCGATGCGGCCCAGCGCGTAGCAGCAGACGAGCGCGGCGATGCCGCCGAGCGCGACTGCGTACAGCACGACGCCTGTGCCGAGGCCGGCCGTGGCCTGGAGGGCCCGGCTGACCGGGGCCTCCTCGCCGTGGTCGTGTCCGGCCGCGGCGGCCTCTTCGATCGCGATCGCCGCGTCCACCTTGGATTCACCGAGGAGGTACGCGACGAGGAAGGCGGCCACACCGGCGAGCAGGCCGGCGATCATGCCCCTGACGAGCAGCGTGCGGGGGGAAACGGTCATGGTTCGGTTCCCTTGCGGAGACGTAGGTCGGTGGCAGGGGAATCAGTGGCAGGGGAAACCGAGGAGGTGGCGGCCGTCGTGCAGCCACTCGTGGATCGTCTCGCCTTCGAAGACGGCGGTGGCGCCCTGCTCGGCGCCGACGAAGTAGAGCAGGACCAGCATCAGGATCCCGACGAACACGGCCCAGGGGGCCAGCGCGGAGAGCGAGATCGGGGCAATGGCGGGGGCGTTCGTCGTGGGCACGGCGGAGTGGGCCATGGCAGAACCTCCAGAGGGAACACGCGTCCCGGTCAGTGGTGCTCGCGACGACGGTGACGGGTCTGACTTGCCTCCCCCTCCGGGAGGTTTCACAGTGGCGCGACCGTGCCGGATTCTCACCGGTGCTTCCGTCGTTCCGTCGTCATGCAGTTGTCTCGTTCGGACCGTACCGCGCTTACGCTCCCCTTATGAAGACCCCGTTGATACGTGTCCGTCTTTCCAGGCTCCCACTGGACACGGCCGCCCGCCAGGGCCGCTTCGGTCACGCGCGACCGTGCCCCGGGTACGAGGGCCTGCGCGGCCTGGACGCGGGGGAGTGGGCGGGACGCACCCTGGACGAGGTGGCGGCCGAGGACCCGGCGGCCCTGCAGGCGTGGATGACGGACCCCGGATACGCGCCGCCGGGCGGCGAGTCCGTGGACGCGCTGATCGCCCGCGTCGGGGCGGAGCTGGCCGGGCTGGCCGCGGGCACCCACCGGATGGCGGTCGAACAGGCCGTCGTGCGGGCGGCCGTGGTGTACGCCCTGGAACTGCCCGCGGCCGCCTTCTGGCGGCTGGACGTGCGGCCGGAATCGGTGACCACCCTCACCGGGCGGGCGGGGCGCTGGAACCTCCTGGTCGGCCAGCCGGAGGACGCCGGTCAGGGGCTGCCGCAGCACTTCGGCCCGGACCCCGCGACGCGGTCCGGGCCGAGCGCGGCTTCCTGACGGGAGTTACGCGACGATCCAGTCGGACGTGGCGATCACCGGCTGCACGCCGTCGCGGTGCACGGTGCCCTCGATCAGGCCGTACATCCGGTCCGCCGCGAAGTAGACCTCGTTGTCGTTCTTGAGGCCGAAGGGCTCCAGGTCGACGAGGAAGTGGTGCTTGTTGGGGAGGTTGAGGCGCACCTCGTTGACCTTGGGGCAGTTGTCGAGCACGCGCTCGGCCATCTGGTTCAGGGTCTGCTGCAGCGAGTACGAGTACGTCTCCGCGAAGGCTTCCAGCATGTTCTTGCGGACCTTCTTGTACGCCTGGTCCCAGTCGTACGAGGAGTCGTCGGCGGCCAGCGCCGAGTGCGCCCAGCGCGCGGTGACCTTGGTCGCCAGGATGCGGTCGTACGCCTCCTGGAGGGTCGTGTACTTGTCCTTGATGTAGCCGTGGAACTCGGAGTTGGTCGAGTTCATCACCGTGAGGTCCTTCAGACCCGAGATGACCTGCAGGCCCGTCGTCTCGCTGTAGGTGATCTGCGCGGTGCGCACCTCCTGGCCCTTGCGGACGAAGGAGTGCTGCTCCTTGCGCGTCGGGACCGGGATGCGGTCCCACACGTACTCCTCGATGCGGATCTGCGCTTCGCGGATCGGCTGCTGCGAGGAGACGAAGTGCTTGGCGAGCAGGATGCCGAAGGCCTCGGGGGAGTCGATGCCGTGTTCCTTGCCGAAGGCGTACACCGTGTTCTTGGTGGTGTCGGTGGGCAGGCAGTTGGCGTTGTTGCCCGTGAGGTGGACGTCGCGGAACTCACCGCGGAGCGCGACCGAGACGTTGAGGTCGCGGATCTCGTGCCAGGAACCGTCGCCGCCCTTGCGGGTGACCTTCACGATGCGGTTCTCGGCCTTGCCGTACTGGTTCTGTGCCAGGACGTGCTTGCTCATGGCTGTCTTCCTTCGGGTACACGGAGTCCGGCTGACTGGATCCCGTACGCCCGGCGTCCAGCGGAAGGCCCGCTCCCCGCCGTTCGGTCACGGAGGACCGCCCCGGGACTGACGTGCATCCCGGTCCGTAGGTGCTCTGTTCGGATTTCAGCACGTTCACGTGGTGTTCGTAATGGCGCGGAACGTCCAAGACAGGCACCCACGGATTGGGCGACCGTATGTTTCGGCAGGTCAGACCGTGTGCGCGTCGGCCACCGAGAGGGCCTGGTCGAGGATCTCCAGTCCCTTGGCCACGTCCTGCGGCGAGATGTTGCAGGCCGGCGCGACATGGATGCGGTTGCCGGCGACGAGCGGCCAGAGCCCGCCCTTCTTGCACGCGGCGGCGAACTCGGCCATCGGCGCGTTGTCCGCCCCGGCGGCGTTGTACGGGACCAGCGGCTCGCGCGTCTCCCGGCTGCGTACGAGCTCCAGGGCCCAGAAGGTGCCGAGGCCGCGGACCTCGCCGACCGACGGGTGCCGCTCGGCCAGCGCGCGCAGGCCGGGGCCGAGCAGGTCCGCGCCGGTGCGGGCGGACTGCTCGACGGTGCCTTCCTCCTCCATGACGTTGATCGTCGCGACGGCGGCGGCGCAGGCCAGCACGTGCCCGGAGTAGGTCAGCCCGCCCGGGTAGGGCCGGCGGGCGAAGGTCTCGGCGATGGCGGCCGAGATGGCGACGCCGCCGAGCGGTACGTAGCCGCTGGTCACGCCCTTGGCGAAGCAGATCAGGTCGGGGGTGACGTCCCAGTGCTCGGAGGCGAACCACCGGCCGGTGCGCCCGAAGCCGACCATGATCTCGTCGAGGATGAAGACGATGCCGAAGCGGTCGCAGAGCGCGCGCACGCCGGCCAGGTAGCCGTCGGGGTGCACGAGGACGCCCGGGGCGCCGCCGACGGTCTCCAGGATGATCGCGGCGATGGACTGCGGGCCCTCGAAGACGATGGTGTCCTCCAGGTGCCGCAGGGCCCGCTCGCACTCCTCGGCCTCGGTGGCCGCGTAGAAGGGCGAGCGGTAGGCGAAGGGCCCCCAGAAGTGCACGACGCCGGCGGTCGCGGAGTCGTTGCCGAAGCGGCGGGCGTCGCCGGTCAGGTTGATCGCGGTGGAGGTGGCACCGTGGTACGAGCGGTACGCGGACAGCACCTTGGGCCGGCCGGTGTGCAGCCGGGCCATGCGGACGGCGTTCTCCACGGCCTCGGCGCCCGCGTTGGTGAAGAAGATCTTGTCGAGGTCGCCCGGGGTGCGCTCGGCGATCAGCCGGGCCGCCTCGGAGCGCACGTCGACGGCGAAGCCGGGCGCGACGGTGCACAGCCTGGCCGCCTGCTCCTGGATGGCCGCGGTGACCTTGGGGTGCTGGTAGCCGATGTTGGTGTAGACGAGGGCGCTGGAGAAGTCGAGGTAGCGGTTGCCCTGGTAGTCCCAGAAGTACGACCCCTCGGCACCGGCGACGGCGAGCGGGTCGATGAGCTCCTGCGCAGACCAGGAGTGGAAGACGTGCTTCCGGTCAGCGTCTTTCACGGTGGCGAGGGCGTCGGCTTCTGCGTTCATGAAACGAGCGTAGTTGTCCAGGATGTGGACACGGCGGGGGTCGCCCACCGTGTCCACCGCGTGGCGCTCGGCGAAGGGCCCGGGCGTCAGGCCAGGGCCTCGCCGTACAGGCGGAACAGGCGGGGGCCTCCGGCCGGAGCGCCGGCGGCGAGCCGGTCCCAGGCCGCGGCGGCCGCCGCCCGGGCCGTCGCCCCCGCCCACGGCCGCGGCAGCAGCTCCGGCGGGAGAGGCGGATCCGGGACCATCGCCGCGGAAAAGGCCGCCGCCAGGGCAACGGCCTGCGCCGGCCCTGCGACCGGCCCTTCGGCCGCCCCCGCCCCGCTGCGCGCCAGGGCGTGCAGGGCCTCGTAGCGGGCGGCGATCTCGGGCAGGGGCCACAGGCGGGCCGCCAGGGCCCGCGGATCCGTGGCGGCGCCCACCGCCAGATCGCGCGTGCTCAGGCAGGTCAGCGCCTCCGGGAGGCCCAGCTCCGCCGCCCGGGCCCGCACGTACGGGCCGATGGCGTTGGGTGTGACGTACAGGCCGCCCTGCACCGCCGCCGCCCCCAGGCCGGTCAGCGCGTCCCGCAGGGCGTCCCGCGCGGCCCGCGCGGATTCCGGTACGGCGAAGGCGAAGGCGTGCCAGACCCCGTCCCACGGCTCCAGGCCCCGGTCCTGCCGGTACGGTGCCGGACGAACTCCACCTCCGGTACGAGCGGCAGTCCCGGCCCCGCCGCACCCGCCAGGCCCGCGGCCCCCGCGAGGTGCAGCACGGCCCGCCGGCCGCGCCCCGCCACCGTGAACCGCCCCTCGGCCACCAGCCGCTTCACGCACAGCCGCACCTGCTGGTCGGTCATCCCGAGCAGCCCGGCGACCTCGTACAGCTCGCCGCCCTCGACCGTCCCGTCCTCCCGGACCAGCGCGTGCACGACCATCCGCGTGGGGATCCCGGCCGCCTCGCTGCCCGGCCCGGCCGCCGCGCCCCGCCCGTACCGCTCACCGCGAGGCCGCGTACCGGAGCCTGCTCGAGCCCGGCACGCTCACGGTTCGCCGCTATCCGGGGGCGGCCCACTCCCTGCTCCGGACCACGGTCGAGCGCTCCTCCTGGCGGCTGGCCCTGACCGCCGTGTTCGCCCCGCGCGCCCTCTTCCCGCCCGGCCTCCTCGCCGACCAGGAGCGCTTCCTCAGGGAACTGCCGGGGAACTGACGGCGCTCACCCGCCTGCCCCCGGCCGCGCCCCTCCGCCGCCCGCCCCCTCAGCCGTCAGCCGTCCAACGCGGCCTGCGCGAGCCTGCGTACGGTCTCCAGGTCCGCGACGCCGGCCCCCTCCCCGCGCTCCTCCTCGTGCCGATCACCGAGCGCGGCGCGCACCGCGCTCTCCACGTGCCCCGCGTCGGCGCGCGAGTGGTCCGGCCCGCCGCGCACCGCCAGGGCCGCCGCCAGCAGCCGTGCCGCCTCCCGCGGCCGGTCCAGCCGCACCGCCTGGTCCGCGATGCCGACCAGCACCTGGGCGACCGTGGGCGCGTGCAGGGAGGCCACCGCCAGTTCGAACGCCTCCGCCCGGTGTGCCCGGGCGGCGGCCAACTCGCCGTCCGCGGCGTCCAGATAGCCGAGCGAGTCGAGGACCGCCACCTGGTACACCGGGTGGACGGCCAGGCCGCGGACCGCCGCACGGGCGCGTGCCAGCTCGGCCCGGGCCAGGGCCGGTTCACCGCTCCAGCGGGCCAGGTCCGCTTTGCCCTGCGCCATCATGGCCAGGGTCTCGGGCCAGCCGGCCGCCTCCGCGTCCCGCTCCGCCCGCGCCATGGCCGCCGCGCTGCCCGCCGGATCCCCGGCCAGCAGGCACGACTGCGCCTGCCTGACCCAGGCGTACAGCCGGTCCTCGATGCCGCCCAGTTCGCCGATGACCGCGACGGCCTCCTCGTAGTGCGCCACCGCCGTACGGTGATCGCCGCGCCGGGCCTCCAGGTCGGCCAGCAGGGTCAGCGCGAAGGAGATCCCCCAGCGTTCCCCGAGCCTGCGGAACCCGGCCAGGGCCGCCCCGATCGCGGCCTCCGCCTCCGCCGGCCGGCCGCCGGTCCCCAGCAGGGTCTTGGCTCCCTCCAGCCGGCCCTGCGCCCGTACCCACGGGTCCTCGTCGTCCAGCAGTCCGGCCCAGGCGTCCACCGGCGCCTCGCCGGAGCCCGCGCCGCGCAGCAGCCGGTCCAGTGGCCCCAGGAAGCGGACCACCGGATGACGGCTCCCCGTCCGCCCGGCGAGCTCCACCCCCTCGCGGAGCAGCTCCCCGGTCTGCCGGTCGTCGCCGAGTCCTGCCGTCGCGAACAGCACCGCCAGCGCGCAGGCCACGGCGCGGGCCTCCTCGTCGGGCCCGTCCTGCGGCCCGCCGTGCGCGGGGTTCGGCAGCGCGAGTGCCTGCGCGGCGAGTTCGGCGCCGTCCGCCTTGTGCCCGCTCAGCCACCAGTACCAGCCGGCCGCCGCCACCAGCCGTACGGCCGCCGGCGCATCGCCCGCCGCGATCGCACCGCGCAGCGCCGCGGACAGGTTGTCGTGCTCCGCGGTGAGCCGGGCCAGCCACTCCAGCTGTTCCGCCCGGCGCAGGTACGGGTCCGCGGTGCGGGCCAGTTCGGTGAAGTACGCGGCGTGCGCGCGCCGGAGCGCCTCCTGCTCGCCGGCCTCGGACAGCTTCTGCAGCCCGTACGCCCTGATGGTCTCCAGCATCCGGTAGCGCCCGTCGCCCGCCGTCACCAGCAGGGACTTGTCGGCCAGCGACGTGACCAGGTCGAGGACCTCGTCCGCCTCGACCGGGCCGCCCGCGCAGACCCCCTCGGCCGCCTCGACCGTGGCGCCGCCGGGGAAGGCCGCGAGCCGCCGCAGCAGGGCCCGTTCCGCCTCCGTCAGCAGCTCCCAGCTCCAGTCGACGACCGCCCGCAGGGTCTGGTGCTGGCGCGGAGCCGTCCGCGCGCCGACCGTCAGCAGCCGGAACCGGTCGTCCAGCCGCGCGGCGAGCTGCTCGGGGCTCATCGTGCGCAGCCGGGCCGCCGCCAGCTCGATGGCCAGCGGCATCCCGTCCAGGGCCCGGCAGATCCGGGTCACCGCCGGGGCCGTCTCGGCGGTGACCGCGAAGCCGGAACGGGCCGCCGCCGCACGGTCGTTCAGCAGCCGGACCGCCGGGGAGGCCATGGCCTGTGCCGCGTCCGCGTCCTGCGGCGGCAGGGCCAGCGGATGCACCGGCCACAGCGCCTCGCCGGTCAGGCCGAGCGGCTCCCGGCTGGTCGCCAGGATCCGCAGCCCGGGGCATTCGCCGAGCAGCCGGTCGGCGGTCGCCGCGGCCGCCTCGATCAGGTGCTCGCAGTTGTCCAGGACCAGCAGGGCGGTCCGGGTGCGCAGCGCGGCGACGAGCCGGTCCAGGGGGTCGCCCGCCGCCGGTGCGTGCTCCCGCAGGGCGAGCGCGTTCAGGACGGCCGACGGTACGTCGCCCCCCGCGCTCAGCGGCGCGAGCTCCACCAGCCAGACCCCGTCGGGGAACCGGTCGAGCAGGGGGCGGGCGCTCTGGACGGCCAGCCGGGTCTTGCCGGCGCCGCCGGGCCCGGTGAGCGTGGTGAGCCGGAACCGGTCCACGAGGGCGTCCACCTGCGCGAGGTCCTCGTCCCGGCCCACGAAACTGGCCAGTGCGGCCCGCAGGTTGGTCGGCGGAGAGGGGTGCGGGGCCTGTGGTCCGCCCTCGGCCCGCGGTGTGGTGGCTCCGGCCGGTGCGGGGGGTACGGCCGGTGACGACGGTGTCCGAGGGGCGGGAGCGGCCTCGGGCGGTCCTGCCGGCGGCCCGGCCGGGACCTCCCCGCGCAGGACGGCGGTGTGCAGCGCGGACAGTTCCGGCGAGGGGTCCGCGCCGAGCTCCTCGGCCAGGACCTCGCGCGCGTTCCCGTAGGCCGTGAGGGCCTCGGCGGGCCGTCCGGCCGCGACGAGCGCCCGCATCAGGGCCGCGACGAGCCCTTCCCGCAAGGGGTGTTCGGCGACGAGGGCGGTGAGCTCGCCGGTCAGCTCGCGGCCGAGGCCCCTGCGCAGGTCCGCCTCGATCCGGTCCTCCAGGACCGTCATCCGCAGTTCCGTGAGGCGGGTCACCGGCGCCCGGAAGAAATCGGCGGCGGCGACGTCCAACAGCGCCGGCCCGCGCCACAGTTCCAGTGCCTCGCGCAGGATCCGGGCGGCGGTGTCCGGGTCCAGGGCCAGCACACCGCGGCCGGTGGAGGCCAGCCGTTCGAAGCGGACCACGTCCACGGCATCGGGTTCGACCGCCAGCCGGTACCCGGCCGGATGCGATTCCACGTCCACGCCGGCGGCGCGCAGGGCCCGCCGCAGCCGTGAGACCAGTGCCTGCAGGGCGTTCGCGGCACCGGACGGCGGCTCGTCCCGCCAGATCCCGTCGATCAGCAGCTCGGAGGCGACCACCCGCCCCGGTTCGAGCGCCAGCAGTATCAGCAGTGCGCGCAGTCGCGGTCCCCCGACCCAGACGCCGCTCCCGTCCTCGCCCCGTACGTCCAGGGCCCCCAGCATCGAGATCCGCATGCCGACATTGTGCGACTGGGCGGACGGATATTGCCATTTCGTTATCCGCGACTGTCGGATAGGCCCGAAATGACGGCAGTTGGTGATGATCTACTGGATGTCGCTTCGGCCCGACACGACCAAATCAGGGTGAAGTGCGGCCGCTTTAGCGGCACTTTAGTCCGCGCGGATCCCGCAGTGCAATGGGGGATCGCGCAATCAGGTATCTGGGGGAGAACATGTCTTTCGTTTCCAAGAAATCCGCCATGCGCGTGACCGTCGCCGCGGTCGCCATGGCGTCCTTCGCCCTGACGGCGCCGCAGGCCTCCGCCGTGGAGGCGGTACCGGCCGCCGGCAGCGTGAAGATCTCCGCCGCGGCCGATGACACCACGCGCGCCGTCGCCAAGGCCCAGCCGATGGCGGCCGCCGCGACGGCCAACCTGTGCGGCGCCGGCTACGAGCTGACCTTCGCCGAGCAGCTTCCGGACTCCCGCCGTTTCGGCACCCTCTTCACCTACCGCAAGGAGGGTGTGGGGTCCTGTGCCGTGTTCGACAACAACCTCGGCACGGCGAAGTACATGAAGCTCAAGATCTGTGAGACCTCCAAGCCGCGCCCCGCGGGCACGCCGCGCCCGTGCCAGACGGACGAGGGGAACTTCAGCCAGTACGCCGGCCCGGTGCGCGTCAACGACGTGTGCGGAGAGGTCACCGCGGTCATGAAGAGCAACAACATCGCGATCATCGACCGCGTGCGCCTCGTGCCGCCCTGCAAGTAGCGCATGCACCGGAAGACGGCCCCCGCGAACGAACGCGAGGGCCGTCTTCCGGCGTTCCGGCGCGTGCCGGCACGCGCCGTGACAGGGCTTACTTGTCGGAGTAGCTGAAGTCTCCGACGGTCCACGCGCTGACGTCCTTCACCGCGATCCGGTACATCCCGCCCGTCTCGGGGATGCCCAGGGTGCCCTGGAGGATGCGCGCCACGTGGAAGTGCAGGTGCGAGGGGGCTGCCGCGGCCTGTCTGTCACCGCGGCGGGCGGAACTGAAGATCTCGGCGAACGGGCCCAGCTGGTCGGAGTCCCGCAGGACCTCGGCCACCCGCTGACGCCAGACGCTCTCGGGGGCGAGCCGGCCCGTGATGACGGCACCGTGGACCACGACGGTCAGGGACATCTGATTGGTCTGCTCCGACTCGACCATGGCGGCGAGATCGAGGAGCAGGTCGTCAGGGATCGACATGGAAACCGACTCTAGCAAGCGACGTCAGGCATCGGCCGGGCTTCCGAGCAGTGCCGAGGCCTCCTGGAGCGGGGTGAGCGCGGGCGCCGGCACGGGGGCCGAAAGGTCGCGGCAGGTGAAGCCGAGGCGGGTGAGCGCCCGGGTCACCTCGGCCGCCGTGAAGTCGCGCCGGTCCTGCCGGGTGATGACCTCACCGACCTGCTTGACGGGGTAGGTGCGTCGGCTGATGATCACGGACGCTCCCGTGACGGGCTCGGCCTTGACGCCCTTCATCTTCTCCTCCACCTCGCTCTTCTCGAGGTCGAAGGGGTATCGGGCGATGACGAAGCGCATGATGCCTCACAGACGTGACGGAACGGAGCGGAGCGGGGGGACGGGGGCGGCACGGGGCCTGGGTCAGGCGGCCATGCCCATGGAACGGCGGCGCTCCTGGGCGGGGCGGCTGCGCCGTCCGCGGGAGGAACGCGGGCTGCGTCCGGTCCGCTCCGCCTGCGGAGCGGTGATGGTGACCGGGATGCCGGAGGGGGCCTGGGCGCCGGTGATCCGGCTCAGCGCCTCCTCGCCCGAACGGACCTGGGTGGTCTGCGGGACGATACCCGCGGCGGCCATCAGGCGGGTCATCTCGCGGCGCTGGTTCGGAGTGACCAGGGTGACGACGCTGCCGGACTCGCCGGCGCGCGCGGTACGGCCGCCCCGGTGCAGGTAGTCCTTGGGGTCGGTGGGCGGGTCCACGTTCACGACGAGGTCGAGGTTGTCGACGTGGATCCCGCGCGCCGCGACGTTGGTCGCCACCAGCACGGTCACGTGCCCGGTCTTGAACTGGGCGAGGGTGCGGGTGCGCTGCGGCTGCGACTTCCCGCCGTGCAGCGCCGCGGCCCGTACGCCGCTGTTCAGCAGGTGGCTGGTGAGCTGGTCGACGGCGTGCTTGGTGTCCAGGAACATGATCACCCGGCCCTCGCGCGCCGCGATCTCGGTGGTCGTCGCGTGCTTGTCGGTGCCGTGCACGTGCAGCACGTGGTGCTCCATCGTGGTGACCGCGCCGGCCGAGGGGTCGACGGAGTGCACGACGGGATCGGTCAGGTAGCGGCGCACGAGCCGGTCGACGTTGCGGTCGAGGGTGGCGGAGAAGAGCATCCGCTGGCCCTCGGGGCGCACCTGGTCGAGCAGGGCGGTGACCTGCGGCATGAAGCCCATGTCGGCCATCTGGTCGGCTTCGTCCAGGACGGTGATCGCGACCTGGTTCAGCCGGCAGTCGCCGCGGTCGATGAGGTCCTTGAGCCGTCCGGGCGTCGCGACGACGACCTCGGCGCCGCCGCGCAGCGCGCTGGCCTGCCGCCCGATGGGCATGCCGCCCACGACGGTGGCCGTACGCAGCTTCATGGCGCGGGCGTAGGGGGCGAGGGCGTCCGTGACCTGCTGGGCCAGCTCGCGCGTCGGTACGAGGACCAGGGCCAGCGGCTGGCGGGCCTCGGCGCGCTGTCCGGCCGTACGGGCCAGCAGCGCGAGGCCGAAGGCGAGGGTCTTGCCGGAGCCGGTGCGCCCGCGGCCCAGTACGTCGCGGCCCGCGAGGGAGTTCGGCAGGGTGGCGGCCTGGATCGGGAACGGCACGCTCACGCCCTCGGAGCCGAGCGCGGCCAGCAGCTGCTCGGGCATGTCGAGATCGGCGAAGGCCTCGACGGCGGGGAGCGCCGGAGTGATCGTCTCGGGGAGGGCGAATTCGCCCTGGAGGGCAACGGGGCGGCGGCTGCCGCCGCCGTAGCCGGAGCGGCCGGAGCCGCCGTATCCGGAGCCACCGGAGCGGGTGGGGGCGGAGGAGCCGAAACGGCTGCCGCGGCCGGAGCCGCCGGAGCCGCCGTAGCCGCCGTTGCGGGGGGCGCGGGAGGAGCGGTCGTTCGTGCGAGTGGTGCGGTTCATGCAGAACCTTCCTCGATGCGGCGCGTATCGAGGAATTCCCGGGCAGGGGGATTCGCGAGAACGAGCCGAAGAAAAGACGGGACGGGGCCGTGCCGCGCCGGAAAGGGCGGGCCGGTTCGTCGTGGAGAGGGTGCCGCGCTGCGCGTCGTGGAGCCGGGGTACGGCGGACGGTGTGCGGGGCGGGGGCGGGACGGTGCGTCGTGGGAGACACTGCCGCCCGGCCGGACGTGAGGCGGGCCGGCGCGGAGCGCCGTCACCCGCCGCTCAGTGGGCCGTCGGGGACCGACAGGGCGTGAGCGGGGAAAAAGCAACGCGCCGAGGCCCGCACCCCAAGGTGCGGGCCTCAGCTGCGTGTACGCGTCAGCGTCAGGCGGGAACGATGTTCTCGGCCTGCGGGCCCTTCTGGCCCTGCGTGACGTCGAAGGTAACCTTCTGGCCTTCCTGAAGCTCACGGAAGCCAGAAGAGGCGATGTTCGAGTAGTGAGCGAAGACGTCAGCGCCGCCGCCCTCCTGCTCGATGAAGCCGAAGCCCTTTTCCGCGTTGAACCACTTCACGGTGCCAGATGCCATATGAATTCTCCTTTGGGGCAGTGCCCGGGTCCGCACTGTGCGAGCCCGGCGTCGCCGCGATGATTGCCCCGACCGGAATGTGCAAATCTCACTGCATGCACCGGAAATAAAAAGTGCGCCCACCGAAAATCAGGTGAGAGCACTTGTAAGTTTTTGGGAACCACAACTGCAACTGACATCACAGTAGCACGGGGGATGCCATCGGGGGCGTAAATTTTTTCCCGTAGCAGGTCTGTCGAAATTCCGCACCTGCAGGAACAGAAATCCACGCCTGAAAATCATATAAACACGTGTCTCCCGGGCCGGAGCCGTGCGCGATGTGACGCAGGTCATGGGGAATGTTCGGCCGTCCGGCCCCCTCTACCCTCCCGAAGCGCCGTCGAGGAGGAGGAAGCCGTGAGAATCCCGTGGACCAGGCCCGGCGCGCCGTGACGGCGGCCGAGCTGGCCGCCCTCGTGCGCTCGGCCCAGCGCGGGGACCGGATGGCCACCCAGGGGCTGCTGGACCTGCTGGCCCCCTACGTCGGGCGGCTGTGCGGCCCCATCGCCCTGCAGGACGGGCCGGACGCCGCGCAGGAGGCGCTGATCGTGATCTTCCGCAGCATCGGCCAACTCCGGGAGCCCGCGGCCCTGTTCGGGTGGGCCCGGGTGATCGCCGTACGGGAGGCGGTCCGCATCGCCCGGGCGGCGGCCCGGGTGGTCCCGGACCCGCTGGAGGACGTGCCCGCGCGCGACGATCCGCAGCTCGCCGCCGACGTGCGCGACGTGCTGGAGCGGCTCTCCCCGGCGCACCGCGCCGTCCTGGTCCTGCGGGACCTGGAAGGGCTGGACGAGCACTCGGTCAGCGCGCTCCTCGGCGTGCCCGAACCCACTGTGCGGACCCGACTCTTCCGGGCCCGCCGCAACTTCCGGAAGGCGTGGGAACGTTGAAGGACTCCTGGCCGCTCGCCGAACTCGACGCCGTCCGGAGGCTGCGCGTCATCGCGCGCAGCACACCGGGTACGAGCTTCGCGGAGCAACTGATCGAAGCCCCCTTCGATCAGGTCTGGGCGCTCGCCTCCGACCTGGAGAACCAGCTGCCCGTCATGATCACCGACATCGGCTCCTTCACCGTGACCTCGGCGGCCGGCGAGCGCCTCGAAGCCCGGGCCCGCAGCCCGCTGGGCCTGCGGGCGCGCTTCGACGTGGTGCTGAGGCCGGGCTGGTGCCTCATGCAGAGCCGGTTCGTGCTGGGCGGCATGGCCGCGGTGGCGGAGGGGGACGGCACCCGCTTCGCCTTCTTCGGCGGGCTGCGGCTGCCGGGCGCCCGGCTGGCCGACCGCGCGCTGCAGCCGCTGATGTCCCCGCTGGGCGCCAGGGCGCTCCGGCGGTTCACGGACCAGCTGGCCGCCCCGGGGGGCGGGTGACACGTACGCGGGCCCGCACGGTGGCGGGTCCTACGCGCTGATGCGGACCAGCGCGAGCGTGATGTTGTCGGGGCCGCCGGCGTCGATGGCGGCCCGCCACAGCTCGAAGGCGGCCCTGCCGTCGTCGTGCACCCGCAGCAGGTCCTCGATCTCCTCGTCGGGCACCGGGTCGGTCAGCCCGTCGCTGCACACCAGGTAGCGGTCTCCCTCGGTCAGCTCGAAGGCCGCCATGTGGGGCTCGATCGAGTGGTAGCCGCGGCTGCCGCCGAGGGTCTGGGTCACGGCCGACGTGGTGCGGTGCCCGGGGGCCGGCGGCGGGCTGTCGTCCACGCTGACCTGGTGCAGGCCGTCCGGCGCCGCGCGGAACACCTTGCTGTCGCCGACGTTGAACACCACCAGCGACTCCGCCAGGACGAGTGCCCCGGCGATCGTGGTCCCCATGGAGGTCAGGTCCGGCCGGCCGTCGGTGGCCGAGTGCACGGCGTGGTTGCAGCGGCGCAGCGCGTCACCGAGGGCGTCCTCGCCGTCCAGTTCGGAACCGAGCGAGGAGAGGTGGCGCACGACCAGCTCGCTGGCCACTTCGCCGGCCGGCTGCCCGCCGAGCCCGTCGGCGACGGCGACGACGAGCGGTCTGCCGAAGGGGAACAGCAGGGTCTGGGGGTTCTGGGTCACGGTCCCGCACAGCGTCCACGGGCCGACGACGAGGCTGTCCTCGTTGCGTTCGCGCACCAGCCCGACATGACTCAGGGCGGTCACAGCTATGTAGGGCACGTCGATGACCCGCCTCTCCGCAACGGCAACGGCGGACGTGTACCTCGTCACCATTGTCGCGCCGTCCCGGCATGCGGGGCGCGTCATGCCGGAGCACCCTGGTCGTGGAGCCGCCTGTTCCCCGACCGGTGGCCCGGTCAGGAAGGACTGGAAGATGTTCGCGAGGCTGAGCACCTACCAGGGATCACCGGTCCCCGCGGGGGGAGACGTGACCGCGAGTTCGGAGGCGGTCGTCCGGCAGGTCAAGGACGTGCCCGGCTTCCGGGGCGTCTACTACCTCGTCGACCGGGCCACGGGGGAGGCCAAGTCGCTGACCTTGTGGGAGGACGAGCGGACGATGCGGGACAGCGAGGAGCAGGCCGCCCGCATCCGCGAGGAGTCGGCGCAGCGGGAGGGCCAGCGGATCGTTTCCGTCGAACACTTCGAGGTGGGCTTCAGCCACCTCCAGCCGTAGCGCGGACCGGTCATGGGGACCGGCTACGGGGACCAGCTTCAAGCCACCAGGTACGAGGAGCGATGGCCATGGGCAAGCTCTCGATCGACCAGTTGCGCGAAAGGGTCCGCGGGGCGGTCGTCACGCCCGACGACGCGGCCTACGACGAGGCCCGCACGGTCCACAACGCCATGATCGACCGGAGGCCGGCCGCCGTCGTGCGCTGCGCCAACGCGGGCGACGTCATGGCCACGGTCGACTTCGCCCGCGAGAACGAGCTCGACCTGGCGGTGCGCGGCGGCGGACACAGCGTGCCCGGCTTCGGCACCTGCGACGACGGCGTGGTCGCCGACCTGTCCGGGATGCGCGGGGTCCGCGTGGACGCGGCGAAGCGGACGGCGCGCGCGGAGGGCGGCGCGACCTGGGGCGACTTCAACGCGGCGACGTACCCCTTCGGGCTGGCCACGACCGGCGGGATCATCTCGACCACCGGGATCGGCGGGCTCACCCTCGGCGGCGGCATCGGCTACCTGTGCCGCGGAATGGGCCTGAGCTGCGACAACCTGATCTCGGCCGATGTGGTGACCGCGGACGGCCGGCTGCTCGTGGCGAGCGAGGAGGAGAACGCCGACCTCTTCTGGGCGCTGCGCGGCGGCAGCGGCAACTTCGGCGCGGTGACCTCCTTCGAGTACCGGCTCGGCCCGGTCAAGGACATCTACGGCGGGCCGATGCTCTTCGAGCTGGAGGACGCCGCCACCGTCCTGCGTTCCTTCGCCGATCACATCGCCGACGCCCCGGAGGAGCTGGGCGGGTTCCCGGCCTTCCAGATCGCCCCGCCGCTCCCGTTCATCCCGGAGGACCGGCACGGCGACGTCTTCGCGCTCATCGTGGCGTGCTGGTCCGGGCCGCTCGACGAGGGGCCGCGCGCCCTGCAGGCCTTCCACGACTTCGCGCCGGTGGTCGCGGAGCACGTGGGCCCCATGCCGTACCCGGCGCTCAACAGCGCCTTCGACGCCCTCGTACCGCCCGGCCTCCAGCACTACTGGAAGGCCAACTTCGTGACCGAGCTGACCGACGAGGCGATCGCGGCGCACCTGCAGCACGCCCCGGGCCTGCCCGCCGTGAACTCGACGGTCCACATCTACCCGGTCAACGGCGCCTGCCACCGCGTCGCCCCGGACGCGACGGCCTACGCCTACCGCGACGCCTCGTTCGCCACCGTCATCGCCGGCATGTGGCCCGACCCCGCCGGCAACGACGCCAACATCGCCTGGGTCCGCGACTACTACGAGGCCACCGCCCCGCACTCGGAGGAGGGCGGCTACATCAACTTCATGGCCGACGACGACCAGGACCGCATCCGGGCCAACTACAAGGGGAACTACGACCGGCTGGCCCAGGTCAAGCGGACCTACGACCCGGGGAACCTGTTCCACCTGAACCAGAACATCAAGCCGTAGCGGCGGCAGCGGTCCGCAGTCATGCGGATGCGGAAAGCCGGGGAGTCTGCATATTTTGTCAGGTGTACCGGAAGATCCCGTACATCCGGTTTGTCTGACTGAGGAAGGCCCCATGAAGCGTTTCCCGGTGATCGGTGTGCTCTGCGTCAGCGCGGTTTTCGGTCTCTCCGCCTGCTCCGACGACCCCTCGCCCGAGGAGGAGGCCACCCAGGCCGCAGCCGACCTCTGCACCGATCTGACCGCGTTGAAGGCCGACAACGCCAAGCTGAAGGCCCTGAACCCCGCCACCGCGACCAAGGACCAGGTCAAGGAGGCCTACGACGCCGTCCAGGAGGACTGGAGCGGGGTCAAGGACAACCTGAGCAAGCTGAAGGACGCGGAGCGGGAGGCGGTCAAGTCCGCCGCCGAGAACCTCAAGAAGGCCTACGAGGACCTGCCGGGCGACACGACCGGCAAGGACGCCCGCACCCAGCTGCAGCCGCAGATCGAGCAGCTGGACGCGGCCGCGACGGCGGCCTCCACCGGCCTCCGGTGCTGACGGGATGAACGAACGGGACCCCGGCCGGCTCTCCGGCCGGGGTCCCGCGCCGTACGCTCACGAACCGCTCACGAACCGCTCACGAACCGCTCACGAGCCGCTCAGGAGTCGTTGTCCGGAGCGTCGGGCCCCGGACCCCGCCGGCGGATCCCGATCTCGACCGCCCCGAACAGCGCCTTCGCGATCACGCCCACCAGGAGCAGGTCGGCGACCATCTGCAGGGTGGTCAGCACGCGGCCGGTCTCCGTGACGGGTGTGATGTCCCCGAAGCCCACGGTCGCGAACACCGTGACCGTGAAGTACATGGCGTCCGTCCGGTTCAGCGACTCCGTGAACGTGCCCGGTACCTCCTTGGCGACCAGGAAGTACGTCACGGAGAAGATCACCAGGAACAGCGGTACGGCGGTGGCCAGCGCCTCCATGGCGCGCAGCCGGGGGAACCGCGCACGGGCGACGGCCGTGACCTGCCTGACCACCAGCCAGCCGAAGAGGCCCAGGCCCAGCACGAGCGACACGAGGGTGCGCAGAACGATCTCGCCGTCCAGGGGCGCCAGGTAGTACAGCGCCGTGATCAGGACGACCGAGGCCACCGAGCGCAGTACGCAGCCCAGCAGGACGCGCCGGCGCTCCCGGGGTGTCGCGGCTGCGGTGACGTCCGTGGCGCCCGGGCCGTCGCCGGCGGCAGGGGGCCGGCGCTCGTCGCTCATGAGGACTCCTCGCGCGGGGTCCAGATCAGCGGGTATGCGGCGCTCCCCGTGCGCTCGGCCCATTCGAGCCGCTCCCGTACGACGGCCCGCCGGGCCTCGGGGCTCCGTTCCAGCAGCCGGCCGAGGAGGTCGCGCAGCCGGCCCAGGGCCATCGGGGAGCCCGCGGCGGCGACGGCGATGTCGTCGCAGGCCGTCCGGACGTACTGCTCCCAGTCGGGGACGGGGACCGTCACCCGCATGCGGCCCGCCCCGTCGGCGAACCGGCCGAAGTCCAGCTCCCGGTCGGCGAGCCGGGTGAGCAGGTCCTCCAGGCGGTCCATGCTCTCCACCGCCGTCGCCGGGTCGTGGACGGCGGGGGAGAGGGCGCGCAGCGCGATGTCGACCAGGAGCCTGAACGGCAGTTCGGGATCCTGGTGGAAGGTGCGTTCCACGCCGGTGACCACGGCCTCGCGCAGGACCGCCTCAGGCAGTTCGGCGCCCGTCACCTCGGCCAGGGCCATGCCCCGCGAGACGGTCCGGCCGGGGGTGACGCGGAAGTCGATCGCGCAGTCGTGCCGCTGGGCCACCGCCACCAGGGCGGGTACGTCGATCTGCTGGATCACGGTCGCCGGCCCGGACCAGCGCACGGTGGAGCCGGTGCCGGCCCCCGGGGGCGGCGGCGCCGCGGCCGTGCGGCCGGGATCGTACGGCCGCACGTACAGGCCGTCGTACGACAGGTGTGCGCGGGTGGCGATGGCGGTGAGCGAGTGGGCGAGCTGGATCGAGTCGAACGCCTTCGTCTGCAGCGACCTCATCAGGGCGAGGGCGACCAGCGTGAGGACCATGGCCACGCAGGGGAGCAGGGCCGAGACCTGGTCGCGGGCGCCGATGGCGAGGCCCGCGACGACGCAGAAGACGAAGACCCCGACGGCGAAGGCGAAGGCGCGCCAGACGATCGGTTCGTCGCGGAAGAACGCGAGGCGCGGGGTGAACGTGCTGGCGGAGAACTGCACGACCAGGAACAGCATCGAGTAGATGATGCTCACCAGGCTGATGACGCCGAAGCCCACGGTGAAGAGCATGGTCGCCACGCGCGAGGCCTCCACCGCCGGTCCCACGTCGGCCATGGGGGCCACCAGCCCCAGTGCCAGACCGCCGAGCGCGCAGATCAGCTGGGTCAGATCCCGGCGCATCGCGCGCGTCGGCGGTTGGAACATGCGGCTCGCCCCCTCGCGGTCACGGTCACGTGTTGCGGGTACGGGAGGGATGCAATCACGGGAGTGACGGGGCCGGGCGGCGAAATGCCGGATATGCTCTGTTCGGTGTTTTCTCGTGGAAGGGTGGTCACCGACGTCGGCAACCGTCCCGTGAGGAGTGCACCGTGTCCGAACCGGAGGCCACCGAGCGCAAGCTCCGCCTGCCCACCTGGATGCGCAAGCACACACCGCTGCTGACCCGGCTCCTCGAACAGCTCGCCAGCGTCAAGGTCCTGGACTGCGCGTTCAGGCTGGCCGCGCAGGCCTTCCTCGGCGCGGTGCCGGCCCTCTTCGTCATCGGCGCCCTCGCACCCGACTGGCTCCAGCAGGAGCTGGTCTCGTCCATCCGCGCCACGCTCGGGCTCCAGAACGCCGCCCTGGACCAGGTGCGTCAGGTGTACTCCGCCACCGATTCCACCGCCACCGCGAGCACCGGCGCGGTGGGCGTCGTGGTGACACTCGTGTCGGCCACCGCCTGCAGCCGCGCCCTGCAGATGACGTGCGAGCGCTCCTGGCACCTGCCCAAGGCCAAGGCCCGGCTCGCGGCCTGGCGGTGGCTGGCCTGGCTCCTCGTCTGGCTGGGCGCACTGCTCTTCCAGGGGCCGGTCCAGAGCGCCTTCGGCGCCGGCCCGGTCGGCGGCTTCCTGCTCGCCGTGATCAGCGGCACGCTGCTGTGGTGGTGGACCCAGCACCTGCTGCTCGGCGCCCGGATCCCGTGGCTGCCGCTGCTGCCCGGCGCGGTGCTGGCCGGGACGGGTGAGCAGCTGCTGTCCATGGTGTCGAGGATCTACATGCCGCACGCCGTGGAGCGCAGCATGCGGCAGTTCGGCAGCCTCGGATCGGTCTTCGCCCTGATGTCCTGGCTGATCGTGCTGTTCGTCGTCCTCACCCTCGCCATCGCCGTCGGGTACGTGGTGGCCCGCGAGCCCCTGCCGGCCCGCTGGCTCCACACCCCGCTGCCGGACCGCGGTACCGGGGCGTCCGGGGGAGGCGAGATCACGGGGCGAGGGTGAACTCGTCGACCAGCCCGACGAATTCGTCCTCCTTCTCGAAGAACGCGACGTGTCCGGCGTCGATCTCGGCGTACGTGCTGCGGGCGATGGCGCGGTGCAGGGCGCGGCTGTTCTCCACCGGGACGGTGAGGTCCCGGGTGGCGCCGATGACGAGCGTCTCGGCCTGGATGCGCGGCAGCAGGCCGCGGATGTCGATGCGGGTGTCGAGGTCGACGTGGCGCAGGGTGCCGGGGGTGGCCGGCATGTTGGGGATCAGCAGTTCCACCTGCTCGCGGCCGATCGAGTTGAGGAAGCCGCGGCTGAAGCCGGTCATGGTGACGGAGCGGCCGAAGGCGGCCGGGTCGGAGACGCCGATCTGCTTCCACAGGGCGAAGAGGTTGCGCAGGTACTCGTCGCCCTCGGTGTGGGCCCATCCGGCGACCAGGATCAGGCGGCGGACGAGGTCGGGGCGGAGCGCGGCGACGGCGGCGGACACCGGCGCGCCCATGGAGAAGCCGAGCAGGTCCACCGGGCCGGCGCCCGCGTCCTCGATGACGGCGATGACCTGCGCGGCCAGACCTTCCACGGTCAGCGGGGCCCCGTCGTCCGTGGTGCGGTCGGTGCCGGAGAGGTCGGGGGTGATGACGGTGCGGCCGGTGGTGAAACGGGGCAGGGTCCGGCCCCAGTTCACGGCGGAGCCGCCCGAGCCGGTGCCGTGGACGAGGACGAGCGCGGTGCCGGAGCCGGCACCGGAGCGCTCGTAGTGGACCCGGGCGCCGGCGACGCCCACGGTGGCGGTGAAGGTGACGGCGGGGACGATGGTGGCGGTGGACATGGCTGCTCCTTCTGGCGCGGTGCGCTGCGGCGGGCTGCGGTGCGTTCCGGTGGGTGCCGGGGAAGGTGTTCGCCCCGGCTCCGCCCACACTGCCGCCGCGCTGCCGGGGGCGGCAGAGCCTCGCTGAACCTGGGACCGGCGATCCCTGGTTACGGCGCGGACGCCTCCGGCAGGATGATCCACATGACGATCGACCGCCGTGAACTCGCCGACTTCCTCCGCCGCTCGCGCGACCGGGTGCGCCCGCAGGACGCGGGTCTGGTCGCCGGGCCCCGGCGGCGCACGCCGGGACTGCGGCGCGAGGAGGTCGCCCAGCTCGCGGGCATGTCGGCCGACTACTACATCCGGCTGGAGCAGGCCCGCGGCCCGCAGCCGTCACCGCAGATGCTGTCCGCGCTCGCCCGCGCCCTGCGGCTCGGTGACGACGCGCGCGACCACCTGTACCTGCTCGCCGGGCACCGCCCGCCCGCCGGGCGGGTCGCCGGCGACCAGGTCGGTGCGGGTCTGCTGCACCTGCTGGACCAGCTGCACGGCACTCCCGCGCAGGTTCTCAGCGACCTGGGGGACGTCCTGGCCCAGAACGACATGGCCCGCTCCCTGCTGGGCGGGGTGTGCACGGTGTCCGAGCACGGCCGCAACGTGATCTGGCGCTGGTTCGCCGATCCGGCCGCGCGGGACGCGTACCCGGCCGAGGAACACGAGCGGTACAGCCGGGTGCACGTCGCGGACCTGCGGGCGGCCGTCGGCCGCAGGTCCGCGGACCCGGCCTCCACCCGTCTGGTGGAGCGCCTGCGGGACGCCAGCGAGGAGTTCACCGCCCTGTGGGAGCTGCACGAGGTCGCCGTCCGCCGCCACAGCCGCATGCGTGTGATCCACCCGGTCGTCGGCCCCGTCGACCTCGACTGCCAGGTGCTCCTCGCCCCGGAGGGCGAGCAGCGGCTCGTCCTGCTCACGCCCCCGCCCGGTACGGACACGGCCGACCGCCTCGCCCTCCTCCGGGTCCTCGGTACGGAGCAGTTCACGCCGGCCGGCTGACCCGGCCCGCGGCGGGGGCCGTGCGCGCCGGGCGGTACCGCGGCGGCCGGTCAGGAGCGGCCGCGGCCCGCCGGGCCGACGATCCCGAACAGGGCGCCGTCGGGGTCGCGCAGGGTGATCTCGTGGGGGAAGAGGCCGGAGCCGGTCACGGCGTCGGTCGCGGGGACCGTGCTGCCGCCCAGCCCGGTGGCCGCCTTCACCGCGGTTTCCACGTCGGGCACCCGGAAGTGGACGTGCCAGTGG
Source organism: Streptomyces sp. NBC_00207 (assembly GCF_045160965.1). Taxonomy (NCBI): domain Bacteria; kingdom Bacillati; phylum Actinomycetota; class Actinomycetes; order Kitasatosporales; family Streptomycetaceae; genus Streptomyces; species Streptomyces sp. NBC_00207. The sequence goes on from NZ_CP130715.1 coordinate 5,061,488, forward strand.
GGCCGCAGGTGCGGGTCGGGAGCCGCCGCGAGGGCTCCGCCGTGCAGCCGGGCCACCGTCCGGCCCGCGTGGCGGAGCTGGATGCGGTTGCTCTCCTCCACGTAGGCGACCTCGCAGCAGCCGCTCTGCCCACAGGCCCACTCCAGGACCTCGCCGTAGAAGATGGCGGCGTCGAAGGCGTCCCGGGTGCGCAGTTCGAGCCAGGCCGGAGCGGCTTCCGCTCCCATGTCCCAGTCGGGGATGGCCTCCCCCTGCCAGATCCCGAAGACGGCGCCGTCGCGGTCGGAGGCGAGCGCCGCCCGTCCGGTGCCGAAGGCCAGGGGGCCGACGGCGACGGTTCCGCTGCGTTCGAGGATGCGGGCGGCCGTGACGTCGGCGTCGTCCACGGCGAAGTACGGGGTCCAGGCGACGGGGGCCGTGACCGTCGGGGGCAGGGCGCCGATGCCGGCCACCGGGACCCCGTCGCTGAAGCCGACGGTGAACCCCTCCCCGAGCCGGGCCGATCCGAACTGCCAGCCGAGGACCGCACCGTAGAAGGCCTGCGAGGCGCCGGGGTCGCGGGCCATCAGGCTGACCCAGCAGGGCGCGCCGAACGATTCGTGACTCGATGTCGACACGTCCACCCCATCCGCTGGTGCGCCCCCAGGAGCCCCTCCCACGGTAGGCGTGGCCGCCCCGGAGACGGTGCGTAGGTGCGGGGGCGCATTCCGTCGGGCTACATCCTCGTACCGTCTCCCGCCGCCCCCGGGGCGACACGGCGTACGGGCACCCGGACGGCCCCCGCCCCGGCCGGACCCCGGCCGACTGTCCGGACGGCGTGATCTGCTTGTTCTAGCCCTGCGCCTCGGCCGGGTCGAGGGAGTCGACGTCCTCCATGAAGCTCAGCATCCGGGCGTTGACCACGTCGGGGTGGTCGATCTGCGGGCCGTGCCCCGTCGCGGCGATGATCTCGGCGCGGGCCCCCGGGACCAGCCGCGGTACGCGCTCCAGCTGCCGCTGCGGGTGTACGAGGAGGCTGCGCTTGCCCATGATCAGGTAGAGCGGGGTGCGGAGGGAGCGCAGCGCGTCCTCGGCGAGGGGCAGTGGTGCGGGACGGCGGATCCGGAAGGCCCGGGCGCCCGCATGGATCCACGTCCGCAGTTCGGGAACGGCGATGACCGGCTGTTCCAGCCAGGAGGCGAGGCGCGGGCGCAGCGCCTTGGGGGCGAAGCTGGCGAAGAGGCTGACGAAGACCCAGGCGAAGAAGCGCAGGCCCACCTTCTCCAGGCCGCCGGGGTCGAGGGCGGTGACCGACGCGAGCCGTCCGGGCCGGCGGTGCGCCATGTTCAGGACCAGCCAGCCGCCGTAGGAGGAGCCGACGAGGTGGACCCGGTCGAGGCCGAGGCCGTCGAGCGCCTCGTCGAGCCACTGGGCGGCACGCTCCGGCTGCCACATGGGCTCGCGGTGGACGCTGCGGCCGGCGTCGCCGGGGGTGTCGAGCGCGTAGACGGGGCGTTCGGCGCTGAGCGCGGGGGTGTTGGGGTACCACATGGCGGAGCAGTAGCCGGCGCCGTGGATCAGCACGACGGGCGTGCGGGACTCGGCCGCCGGGTCGGTGGGGCCGTACCGGTAGACGTGCGTGGTGCCGTAGTTGGTCTCGACGTCCGTCTCGGAGCGGGCGGGCGCACCCATGGCGTAGACGGCGTCGCTCGCGGCGAAGTAGCGGTCGCGCAGCTCGTCGTTCACGTAGCGGCCGACGTCACGGCGCACGTGGGTCGTGTTCTCGGGCACGGGGCACCTCCGGGAAGAATCCTTCTTCGTGGTACGACCGTACCACGATCATGGTGCGGCGGTACCATGAAGGCGTCCGGGGAGCCCGGACCGCGAATTCGACCGACGGGGCGGAGACACCGGCAGATGCCGAAGCGCGTGGATCACGAGGAACGGCGCGCCCAGATCGCCGAGGCGCTCATCCAGGTCGCGGGGCGGCGGGGGCTGCATGCGGTCGGCATGCGGGACGTGGCCGCGGAGGCCGGGGTGTCCCTCCGCCTCGTCCAGTACTACTTCGAGACCAAGGAGAAGCTGCTCTTCTACGGACTCCAGCACCTGACCGACCGCTTCACCGCGCGGGTGGGCGCCCGCCTGGCCGCCGCGGGCCCGGACCCGGGCCCGCGCGCGACGATCGAGGCGCTGCTGCTGGCCTCCCTGCCGACCGACGAGGAGAGCCGCACCTTCCACCTCCTCTACAGCTCCTACTCGATCCTGTCCGTGACCGACGAGGCGCTGGCCGCCCAGCCCTTCATCGACAACCCCGACGCCGCCGAGAACGCCCTGACCGGCCTGCTCGAACAGGCCGTGGCGTCGGGCCTGGCCGACCCCGGCATCGACGCGCGCACGGAGGCGATCAGCCTGCTCGCGATGACGGCGACCATGGGCACCAGCATCCTCGTGGGCCAGCGGGGCCCGGAGTCGGCCCTCGCCGTACTCCGCCACCACCTGGACCGGATCTTCACGCCCGCCCCGAGCCGGCCGGCCCCCTGAACGCGGGCCGGGGGTTCACCCGTTGGAGCCGAACCGGGGGAGGACCTCACGGGCGGCGCAGGCGCGTGAAGTGACCTGCCTCACATGCTGTCACAGCGGCCGGGCAGCCGGTGTCTTGAGGTCGAAGCCCCAAGAAGCGGAGGACACACCATGGCCGAGAACTTCGATGTCGTCGTCATCGGTGGCGGTTACGCAGGCGTGATGGCGGCCAACCGCCTGACGCAGCGCGGCGACGTGCGAGTGACGCTCATCAACCCGCGGGCGACCTTCGTCCACCGGATCCGCCTGCACCAGCTGGTGGGCGGGTCGGACAACGCGGTCGTCGACTACCGGGAGGTCCTGGCCGACGGCGTGCGGCTCGTGGTCGACACCGCGACACGGATCGACGCGGCCGGGCGCCGCGTGGCGCTGGCGTCGGGCGGGGCGGTCGGCTACGACTACCTGCTGTACGCGGTGGGCAGCGGCAGCGCCGACCCGCGCGTGCCCGGGGCCGCGGAGTTCGCCTACCCGATCGGCACGTTCGAGGAGGCGCAGCGGCTGCGGCCGGTCCTCGACGCCGCTCCCGCGTCGGCCGCGGTGACGGTGGTCGGAGCCGGTCCGACGGGCATCGAGACCGCCGCGGAACTGGCCGAGCAGGGGCGCGCCGTGACCCTGGTCTGCGGTGGGGTGCTCGGCCCGTACCTGCACCCGCGCGGCCGGCGCTCGGTGGCCGGGCGGCTGGCCCGGCTCGGGGTGACCGTGCTCGACGGCCCCGGCACGAAGGTGACGGCCGTGACCAGCGACGCCGTACGGCTCGCCAACGGCCGCGAGGTCCGGAGCGAGGTGACCATCTGGACCGCCGGCTTCGCGGTCCCGGACCTGGCCGTGCGCAGTGGGCTGGCCACCGATGCCGAGGGCCGTCTGCTCACGGACGAGACGCTGACCAGCGTGGACGACGTACGCATCATCGCGGCCGGGGACTCGGCTGCTCCGTCGGACCTGCCACTGCGGATGAGCTGCCAGGCCGCGATGCCCATGGGCGCGCGGGCCGCCGACACGGTGCTCAGCCGGATCGCGGGCGAGCAGCCCGAGACCCTCAACCAGGCGTTCGGCGCCCAGTGCATCAGCCTGGGCCGGGCGGACGGCATCTTCCAGTTCGCCAACCGTGCGGACGTCGCGGTGTGGTTCAAGATCGACGGGCGCCTGGGCGCGAAGCTCAAGGAGACCGTGTGCAAGGGCGTCGTCGAACACCTGGCCGGAGAGGCGCAGAAGCCCGGCGGGTACCGGCTGCACCGCATCTCGGGCGGCCCCGGCCGCCGGCAGCGGCTGGAGGCCAGGCGCGCCGCCGAGGCCCCGGCCACCGCCGACCAGGCGGCCTAGACCTGCGTTCGTCGAACGGGACAGGGCCGGGCGGCGGTCAGATCGCCCGCTCTTCGGCCGTCAGATCTCGTCGGAGTGCGGGCCGCTGCCGGCGGGGGTCCTGCTCGCTGCCAGCCAGGAGCGGACAGGACCGGCGGGTGTTGCCGTGTCCACGGTGAGGTGGAGGCGGGTGTTGCCGTCGAGGGCGGGGTAGCTGCGCTGTTCCGTCCCTGCGAAGCAGCGGCGGAGCGCCTCCGCGACCGCTCGGGCGGCTTCCGGAGTGTGCGCGATGATCCGGACCTCGGCGTGCCCGAGCGAGGGCAGTATCTGGGTCTCGATGTACTTCACGCTGGCGTGTTCCCTTCGTAGGGGGCAGAGAATCGGCGGGTGGGCGCGGGGGCCCGGCCCGTGTGGGGCATGCGCCCGGCCTCGGGCACCGAGCGCGGTACGACCGGCCGGCGGTTGGCGTTCACGGAGACGCGGGGGGTGATGCAGGTGATGCAGGTGATGCGGGGGATGCGTCCCCAGGGTTCGTCCAGGGCGGCAGCCAGGGCCGGGAGCTCGGATGCGAGGTCACGGGAGCGGGGCCGCGGGAGCGGGGCCACCGGGCACCGTCCGGCAGGCCGACGAGAGCGGTCTGCGGTGTGAGGGGCAGGCGCGCCGGAACACAAGGGAAGGACCACGCCGGACTCGGCGCGGTCAAGGTTCGTGGTCATGTCGCGGACCCGTCCCCGGACCGTGTGTGAACGGCCCGGTGCAGTGATCGCCGGAAACGACGTCCGCGTGGGAGCGGGTGTGCGACATACTCCCGGTTGCCCCACCGTACTCCGGTTCGGGGTCCTGGAAGCCGCTTCCGACCACTACATATGCGGCGGGGGCGCGACAGAGCCCGGCCGGGGTGGCTGTGGACCGGACGGGCTCTGCGTGTGGGGGGCGAACGGTTCGCTGGTCAGAACCCCTCGTCGTGCAGGTCCTCTTCGCGCAGCAGGTCGTCCTCGCGGCGCCGCGAGGTCTCCTTCTGGCCGGGCTTGTGTCCCTTCTCACGGGACGACTTGCCCGGCTGCGGCTGCGCGGGGTCTCCGGGGCGATGGTGTTCGTGCGCCTCGCGCCCCTTGCCCGGTTCCTGGCGCTTGTCCTGCCTACCGTCCATGACGGCGACTCCTCTTGGTGCGGGGTACGGATTCCTCACGCATCACGCTGACACGCGCACGGTCGGTCTGCACCATTTCGGCGGCGGGACGAGGCGCACGGGTGAGCCGACCCCGGCGGGGCAGGGCGCATGGCCGCCGTCACTGCCTCCCGGCGAGGAAGCGGTCGCTCGACGCGCCGCGGAGGTGCCCTGCGGGGAGCCGCCGGCCGTAGGCGAGCAGGAGGAGGTCCTGTGCGGCGCCGGACAGCGGCGTTCCCGTACCGAAGGACCAGTCGAGGTCGTCGGCGCGGAGTTCGATGCCGCCCAGGTCGGCTCCGAAGAACGTGACGGTCCGGGCGTTGACGGTCCCCAGGAGGATGCGCACGCGATCTTCGGGCACCCGCCGGCCGAGGCCCAGCGCGACTGTGATGTCCAGGCCGTGGATCACATCGTGGCCCAACGCCGCCTCGATCCCGCCGACCGGCGGCTTCCAGGGGTGATCCGCGTTGTCGCCGAGGAAGGCGGCCAGTTCGCGCGTCGAATGGGCGGCCGCGTCCTTGTGGGCGCACCGGTCGGTCATCCGGTGGAGGCTGCCCCGCGCTCGGATCAGTTCCCGCACCGTCTTGGAGAGCGAGTACCGGAACCCCATCGTCATGTGGGCCGCGACCTCCCGTACCCGCCACCCCGCGCACAGGGTCGGCGCGTCCCACTCCTCGGCCGACAAGCCGTCCAACATGGCGGCCAGCTCCCGGCGTTCGGCCGCGATCGCGGCTCTGACGTCCGAGGCAGGCATCCGTTCCGTCGTGTTCCCCATGGCTTCAAGGCTCTCGGCCGGCCTGCCATAAGTCCAAGAGTTTGCATGTCTCGCAACTAGAATGATCCGTTATGGACATCCGGCAGCTGCGGTACTTCGTCACGGTCGCCGAGGAAGCCAACTTCACCCGCGCCGCCGCCCGTCTGCACCTGGCACAGCCGGGCTTGAGCGCCCAGGTCCGCCGGCTCGAGAAGGAACTCGGGCACCCGCTCCTCGACCGCTCCGGCCGATCGGTGACCCTGACCGAGGTGGGCGAGGCCGTACTGCCGTACGCGCGGGCCGCGCTCGCAGCCGTCGAGGCGGTACGGCAGACCGCGGACGAGTTCACCGGACTGCTCCGCGGACACGTCACCCTCGGCCACGTGTCGGGCGCTGCCGCGGCAGCCGATGCGTTCGACCTGGCGGCCGTCCTGGCCGGCTTCCACGAGGACCACCCCCGAGTGGAGATCGCCCTGACCGAGGACACCTCGGAGCGGATGCTCGCCGCGCTGCACCGGGGGGAGCTCGACGTCGCCGTGATCGGGCTCGCGGACGAGGAGGCCCCACCCGGGATCTCCGTCCAACTCCTGGTCGACGAACCCCTGGTCGCGGCCGTCGCCCCGGACGACCCCGCCCTCACGTCCCCGGACCGCGCGAGCATCCCGTTGACCGAGCTCCGCGACCGTCCGCTGATCAGCCTGCCGTGCGGCACGGGGCTGCGCGGGGTACTCGACCGCGCGTGCGCGCAGGCGGGGTTCCGGCCCCGCATCGCCTTCGAGGCGGCCGCTCCGCCGTTCCTGGCACAGCTCGCCGCCCGCGGTCTGGGCGTGGCGGTGGTTCCGGCCCCCGCCGCCGGAGCGGCTGCGGCCCTCGGCCTGCGGACGCTGGAGATCACCGAGCCGCGCCTGCGCGGCCGGGTCGCCCTGGCCTGGCGGACGAACGGCCCCTCCGGCCCCGCGGCCACCGCCTTCCTGGACCGGCTGCGTACGGGCCTCACCGTGCCCGGCAACTGCCCGTGAATAACCCGCAGCTGACTGATGGTTACGAATATAGGGTGGTCGGATCCGATCAGATCGCGGTCCCTGGAGGTTGTGCGGTGTCCGAACTCGGCGACTCAGGTCCCTCGCCCGGCTCCGTACCCCCGCCCCCGGCTCACGCGCCTCGCCCCTCGCTTCCGCCGCTGCCGGCCCACGCGCCGAGCCCCGGCCCGAACCGGGGGCCCGTGATCGCCGCGCTGATCACGGCCGCGGCCACCATCGCGGCCGCGGTCATCGCCGCCGTCGCGATGGGCGGCCACGACGGCAAGCCCCCGGCGCAGCCGGGCCCCGTCGCCGTCACCACCGCCCAGCCCCCCGTCGCCCCGCCCACCCCCTCCCCGACGGTCTCGAAGCCGGTCCAGTCCCTGCCGGTCCAGAGCCCGGCACCTAAGGCGTCGAAGAACGCCCGTATCGAGGCGAGCCCGGACAGCGGTTCCAGCGGCACGGTGGTCACCCTCACCGGCTCGGGCTTCGCGGCGGGTGAGCGGGTACGTCTCGTCTTCAACGGCAGCTACGGCAAGGAGTGGGAGCTCCGGGACGTCACGGCCTCGGCCGATGGCGGCTTCGTAGCGGAGATCAAGGTTCCGGCGGAGGGCGCGGACAACCAGCAGAGGTCCGTCGAGGCCAAGGGGCTGGACAGCAAGCGGACCGCGGACACGCCGTTCACCACCACCGAGTGACCCGGTGCGCCCCGCCCGGCCGCGGAGGCCGGGGCACGGCCGGAGCACGTGGCGCGAGCCGCCTCCGCCGCGCGCATCCCGCGCACATCGGCCGATGATGGGAGTACGGCCGAACACGCGGAGCTGATCATGGCGGGTTGGCGTGTCAGGGACTACACCCAGGACGATCTCGAAGCGGTGATCCGAGTCGATGCGGAGAGCAGCAGGGCCGAAGAGCCGCCCCTCTTCCCGCTCTCGGACGCCGTGGCGGCGCTCCAGGCCCTCCACCCGGCGGTGGTGGCCACCGCGGATGAGGTGGTGGTCGGCGCGGCGGTGAGCAGGGTGGAGGGCGACCGGGCGTGGATCCTGCGCATCAGCATGGCGCCTGCCTGGCGGCACCGGGGGCTGGGCAGCGACCTGATCACGGCTCTGGAGCACCGGCTGTTCGCCGGTGGTGTCCGAACGGTGCACGCGGTCCTGCCCGACGGCGAGACCGGTGCCGCCGCCCTGCACAACTGCGGCTTCGGCGCCCGTCCCGGCCTGGTCCTCTTCGAGAAGCGCGGGCGGGTGACCCCTCAGGCGGTCAGCATGCTCTCGTCGCTCGGAGCGGAGCTGCCGCCCGGGGGACTGTGGCAGAAGGTCGTGGGCATGCAGAGGGAGAAGCAACTCATCGAGCGGCGCCTGGTCCTGCCGCTGGCCCATCCCGAACTGGCCGACCAGCACGGAGTGGAGCTGCCGCGGGCGGTGATGCTGTTCGGTCCGCCCGGGACCGGCAAGAGCACCTTCGCGCACGCCGTGGCCAGCCGTCTGGGATGGCCCTTCCTCGAACTGTTCCCCGCCCGGCTGGCCGCGGAGTACGGGCTGGCGAACGGGCTGAACCGGCGCTTCGACGAGATCGCCCGGCTCGACCACGTCCTGGTCTTCATCGACGAGGTCGAGGAGATCGCGGGCACCCGGAGCGGCGCGGACGCGACAGCGGTCGGCGTCGTCAACGAACTGCTCAAGGCGATCGTCCGGTTCCGGAGTCAGGACGGGCGGCTGCTCGTCTGCGCCACGAACGACGTGACCACACTCGACTCCGCGTTCCTGCGGCACGGTCGTTTCGACTACGTGCTGCCGATCGGCCCGCCCGACGACCGTGCGAGGACCGCACTGTGGGAGAGCTACCTGGCCCGAGCGGGCGCGGAGGCCGACAGCGCGGTGCTGGCGACCGCCAGCGAGGGGTTCACCCCCGCCGACATCGCCCATGTGGCGCGTACCGTCTCCCAGGTCCAGTTCGAGCGCACCTTCGACACCGGGACCCGGGCCCGTCCCACCACCGAGGACTACCTGGGCACCATCGGCGAGACCAAGCCCACGGTCAGCGCGGCCATGGCGCAGGAGTTCGCCCACCAGACCGAGAAGTTCGCCCGCATCTAGGGCCTGGCTCAGGGCCTGTCTTTCGCATCAGCCCCGGCCGTCCGTGGCCGTCCCTTCCTCCTCGGCCTCCATGCGCCGTATTCCCTCGTGGGTGAGGGTGACCATCGCGGGGGTGTTGCCGGGCTCCCAGTCGACGGTGACCAGCCCTTCGCCCGCCAGGTAGGTGCAGGCGGCGGCCAGATCCTGTTCCGGTACGTGGAGGTCGCGCCGCAGCTGTGCTCCGGTGACGCCGAGGAGACGGTTGCCCTCGACGGCTTCGTACAGGACCCGGAGCACCTGATCGCGGTAGGTCTTGCGTTCGCGCAGTGTGGCCATGACCGCGTCCTTTCGTGTGCGGGGTGGATGGGCTCCGGGGCCGGTAGGGGCTCCTCAGATCTCGTCGGAGTGGGCGCCGGTGCCGGCGTGGGTCCTGCTGGCGGCCAGCCAGGAGCGGGCGGGGCCGGCGGGTGTTGCCGTGTCCACGGTGAGGTGGAGGCGGGTGTTGCCGTCGAGGGCGGGGTAGCTGCGCTGTTCCGTGCCTGCGAAGCAGCGGCGGAGCGCCTCTGCGACCGCTCGGGCGGCTTCCGGAGTGTGCGCGATGATCCGGACCTCGGCGTGCTCGAGCGAGGGCAATGTCTGGGTCTCGATGTACTTCACGCTGGCGTGTTCCCTTCGTGGTGGGCGAGAGACCGGCCGGTCGGGGCGCCGTGGCGCCCCGACCGCTGCCCCCGGTCGGAGGAAGGTCTGTTCCTCACCGGTCGGCACCCGTGTGGTGGGCTCGACGACCGGTGTCGTCCGGCAGGCCGGGAGGCCTCGGCAGGGGGTCGCTGAAGTGGTAGGCCTCGATCCGCGCGTCGTGCTGGGCGTTCAGCAGGTGGATCCAGCGCATTCCGATGCCGATCATGAGGATGATCACCGCGATGAGGACGATGGTCTCCACGGAGCTCACCTCCAGCCGATTCCGGGCAGCGGCAGGGTGCTTCGGTCCATCGGGTTCCCGAAGGGGGACATGCAGGACCCGCCTTCGCCCTCCCAGGTGGCTTCCCGGCGGCGGGCGTCGCGGATGCCGCGCCCGATGACGGCCTCGTTGGCCATCAGGACGCCTGCCGTCAGGGCGCTGCCCGGGATCGCGGCGGCGGCCATCAGCCGGGCCGCGGCTGCGGGCTCGGTCTCGGGCGGGATCACCAGGAGGTCCCAGCGGCCGACGGTGTAGGAGAGCAGGATCAGCTTGTCGGGGTCCTGCTCGGTGAACCAGCCCACGTGCAGCAAGCGTCCGGCCATGGGAACCGTGTGCGGGATGACGTGCCAGCAGGCGGGGTTCACGGTGACGCGGGTGATGCGCCCCCAGGGCTCGTCCAGAGCGGCGGCCAGGGCCGGGAGCTCGGCTTCGAGGTCACGGGAGCGGGGCCACCAGGCACCGTCCAGCTGACCTGCGAGGGTGGTCTTCGGGGTGAGGGACAGGCGTGCCGGGGACTCTGCGGCGAGGTCGCGGGGCGCGGTCCGGTCGAGGGTGGTGGTCATGGTGTGGACCTGCCCCCGGACTGCCCGTCGGCAGCCCGGTTTTTAGGCGATCGCCGGAAACGACACCCGCGTGAAAGCCGGTGCGCGAAGTACTCCCGGTATTTCCACTGTACGCCTGTTCAGTGGGCTATAGCCGTTCTGGCCAGGTATTTTCCGGCAGGTGGTGGAGCGGGTGGCGGCGACCTCCCCAGGGCACCGCCGGGGGCACGCCACTCATGGCGGCGCCCGGTCTCGGCGCCCCGATCGTCTTCAGGCCGGGGTGGTCTGCGGCTGCTTCCGGCCGGCCGGCGGCTGTCTCAGGGCGAGGGTGATCAGCAGGGCGAACGCGGTGAGGGCGGTGAGTGTGCGCAGGTTGTTGAAGAGTTCCCAGCGCTGCAGGATCTCCGCGTGATCTGCCGGTGCGGAGGTGAGTGCCCATTCCTTGATCCGCCCGTTGATCGGCACGTTGCCGAGCCGGGTGATCAGGAAGGAGGCGAGGGTCAGCAGGGCTGCGGCGGCCGCGAGCAGCCGGGCGCGGCCGCGTGTCAGGGCCGCGAGGGTGAGGGAGCTCAGCGCCGAGACCGCCATGGCGGCCTGCATGGTGATGCCGTTCATCTTCATCAGCTCGGCGTGGAACGACAGCCGCATGTCGAGGGGTACTGCGTTGAAGGTGGGGACGAGGTTGGCCGCGCCGTAGCCGAATGCCCCGGCGAGGAGGCCGGTGGCGAGCAGGGCGAGTCCCTGAAGGAGTCGGATGCGCATGTTCGTGGGCTCCAGTACGTGGGTGCGGGATGGCCGGAGCCGGACCTGTGGTGCGTCACCGGCCGTCGTCGTGTGCTCGGTCTGGTCCGTGCTCGGTCCAGGGGCGGAGTTTTTCCGGGTTGCGGACGGCCCAGATGCGGGTGATGCGGGTGTCGGTGAGGCTGAAGGCGGCCACGGTGACGGTGGTGCCGCGGTGCTGGGCGACGAGGCCGGGCCGGCCGTTGACCGTCCGTTCCAGGAGGGTCAGTCCGGGTGCCTTGTCGGCGATGTGGATCAGGTACTGGGCGATGTTCGTGCTGCCTTCGACGGGGCGCAGGACGGTGCCGACCAGGCCGCCGCCGTCGGCGGTCATGGTGGCGTCGGGGTCGAGGAGGTCGACGAGTGCCTTGATGTCCTTGGCCTCCCAGGCTGCTTTGAAGTCCCGTACCAGGCCGGCCTGTCCGGGTGCGGGGGCGGCGGGGGTCCGGGAGGCGTGGATGCGCCGGCGGGCGGAGGTGGCGAGTTGGCGGCAGGCGGCGGGTGTCCGGCCGACGATCTCGGCGACTTCGGGGAAGGGGTAGCGGAAGACGTCGTGCAGGATGAAGGCCACGCGTTCGGCGGGTGTCATGGATTCCAGTACGACGAGGAAGGCCATGTTGACGGATTCGTCGAGGGTGATCCGGTCGGCGGGGTCGGCCGGTTCGGTGGTGCCGGCGCCTGTCCGTCCGCTGATCCATTCGGTGCGGTCGGGCAGTGGTTCGGGTATCCATGCGCCGACGTAGCGTTCGCGGCGGGCTCGTGCGGAGCCGAGTACGTCGAGGCAGATGCGGCTGGCGACGGTCGTCAGCCAGGCGCCGGGTGACTCGATGGCCTGCTGTTGTTGCCGCGACATGGCGTACCAGCGGGTGTAGGTCTCCTGGACGGCGTCCTCGGCCTCGGCCAGTGAACCGAGCAGCCGGTAGGCGAGGTTGATCAGCTGCCGCCGCTCGTCGACGACCGCACTCAGGCCCGGTTCCGGCGGGGTGTCTGCGGGGGTGTTCATGGTCGCGACCGCTCCCTGGTTCTTCTCGTCCGCTTCGGCTCTCGGTACTCCGACGAAACACCGCACCGGATTGTGAGTCCTGCGCTTCGCCTCACATTTCGCGGCCCTGTGTCGTCGGACCATCGAGACACTGACGATCCACCGCCGCGAGGCAGAAGAGGGGGCCGCGCCATGGCCACGCAGACGACGGCAGTACAGGGCAGGATCACCTTCGAGCAGGTCGCGATAGCCCTGCAGACCTTGTCCATCTTCTTCCAGGCGGCAACCGCCGGACTCCTGCTGTCCACGTCGTACGGCGAGACACTGCACGGCGTCGGAGCACGCGTGATGTACGGCGCGACGATGCTGTACGTGCTCGCCGCGGTCCTGGCCTGGCGCCCGGGCGGCGGCTCGCCCCGCCCCATCCTGTACGCGTCCGGCTTCCTCGTCCTCGCCTCGGTCCAGGTGGTACTGGGCATCGCACGCGTACCGTCGGTCCATGTCCCCCTGGGCGTCCTGATGTTCGGCCTGAGCCTGCTGGACCTGGGCCGGGTCCTGTCCACCCGCCTGCCGGCACGCACCGCCAGACCGGCTTAGCCGCTAGGGCGATCCGCGTCCGAAAATGCGGATCGCCGTAGCGTCTGACTTCCCGTGCATGGTTCGCGGAGACGGGCCGGAGCCTGTCCCCTCCACCGGGGAGAAGGGGCGGCCCGCCCTGGGACTTCCGGCGTGCCACGTTTGCCTGACCTGCACCCCCACGCCGTAGGAGATGCAATTGGACCCGTCCGACCTGGTCGAGCTCCGGACCATGTACGTGTTCAGCCCGGCCGAGGGGGAAACCTGGGGGCTCGCTTTCGACGGGTTCGGATCTCACCTGCTCGCACGAAACCCGGACGAGTTCCTTCGGCTCGATGAAGGCCGGACGGGGGCGGTCCGCAGAGCCTCGCTGCACTTCGGGATCACGTGCGATGACGAGGCGCTGGAGGGCTTCGCGGTTCTGATGCCTACGGGGGTGGCCATCAAGGACTGCACGGCCCGCGCGGCGGCCGATTTCGTCGAATGGCTCCGTGACGCGGTGGTGCCGCAGGACAAGACCATCACCTTCAACACCGAGTGGGGGATCGAAGGGCAGATCCCGGACTCCCCGGTCCCCGAGGGCCCGCGTCCCCGGCTCGTCGCGTCCTTCCTCGCCCACCTCGAGAGCCTCGGCCTGGACTGAGCCCGAGGGGGGCCACAACAGGCGCCCCCTGGACAACGAAGCCCCAGGTCGTTGACCTGGGGCTTCGTGGTTGCTCCTCAGGGGAGGGGGTGTCCGAGGACCTCTGACAGGGCGGATTTGACGTGGCCGTAGCGGAGGATCACCTCGTCGACGTCGCCGGGCACATGCCCGAGCCCTGGTTCCGTCAGCAGTTTCCAGTCGAGGCCGTGGCGTACGGCCAGGTCCACGGCATCGCGGCTGTCGCGCCACTCCGTCACCTCGTCCTGGTCACCGTGGATCAGGACCGCGCGTGGTCCGGGCGGCGCAGCGGAGAGGTGCACGGGGTCGAAGACGCGTTGCGCGGGACTCGTCGACGCTCCGAGCTCGAAGCGTTCCCCGAACCAGTCCTCGTATGAGGTGTCCGCGTCGGCGGCGCGCTGCGCATGGGCACGGATGTCGATGAGGGGGGCACTGCACACGGCCCCGGAGAGGCCACCGTGAAGGCCGCAGCCCAGCAGGGCGAGCCCTCCCCCGAAGCTGCCGCCCAGGAGGGCGATGTCGGAATCGTCGAGACCCCAGGTGCGCGCTGTCGCGATGCACGCCCGGAGGTCTTCCTCGAAGGCGCGGGTCCAGTTCTTCCAGGCGCGCCGGGTGTGGTCGGTTCCGTAGCCCAGAGAGCCGGAGTAGTTCAGCCCCATGACGGCGATGCGGGCCTTGAGCAGGTCCCGGTAGAGGCCGTCCCATCTCAGCTCGTCCCGCTCGACCGACTCGGGACCGCCGTGGAGCGAGATGACCAGGGCGACCGGTGGCTCCTCGGGCAGGTACTCGAGCACCGGGGTTCTGCCGTACGTGACGTGCCTCAGTCCGGCACCGCCGTCGTGTGCGGGGATGTCGCCGCGGCTTCGGTGCAACGCGCCCGCCTCGTCCAGCCAGAGCCATGCCGAACCGGCGAGCGTGCCCGCGCTGTAGAGGCCGATTCCGCGCGGACCGGCCACCCGGAAGCGCAGTCGGCCGGCGGGCGCGAGGGGCAGGGGTTCGGCCTCGCCGGTCTCGTCGGACCAGAGGTGCAGGACGTCGGCTCCGTCGATCGTCGTGATGACGAGGAGGCGGCCGGTCCCGTCGCGCAGGATGCGGGCATCGTCGACGTGCCCTCGCGTACCTGTGACCGGCCGGAGCGAGGAGCTGCCCAGATCCCATGCGACGAGGCGGGGCCCGTCTTCCGCGTCCTGGACGATGAGGCCGCGGCCGTCCCAGCCGTCCCGCCAGTGGCCCGGCACCGAGACCGGCGTCGTGCCCGTGACGGGACGCTCCAGGTGCAGGACGGGTTCCCGGGGACCTTGGTCCTGGCGGACGACCGCCGTGTCGTACCGCAGGTCCCAGTGGACGAGCTGGCCGCCGGCCCGGGGTGTGTGCACGGTGACGGGGCCGCCCGCGGACACCTGGTGGAACTCGGTCGCCCCCCGTGCGTCCTGGACCGTGAGGACGAGCACGCTCGCGCCGCTCTCGTCCCGTCCCTCCAGAACGTCGTGGATGGTCCACGGGCCGTTCGCCGTCGCGGGCAGGGCCGCCTGCCAGTGCTCCTGTGTCCCGTCGAGTCCTGTCTCGACGACGGCGAGGCGGGGCCCGCCGTCGAGGGTCACGGACGTGAAGACCTCACGGGATTCGGCGTAGAGGATGGCGTCCCCGTCGAGGGCCATGCTCACGACGCCGGCTCCGCTCTTTCCGGAGACGGCGTCCTGATCGCCGATGTGGAGGGTTCCGTCCTCGCCCACCTCGCCGAGTACGGGACGGTCCCCCCAGGAGAGGAGGTGCCGCTGACGCTCTGTGAAGAAGGTTTCAGGGAGCCGCATGACCGGCCTCTTTCTCGGGGACGTCCGCCGTGGTCCTGCGGAGGTATGCGTAGAAGGCCGGCACGAGCAGGGCGTTGGCGAGGGTCAGCCCGGTCGCGATCAGCACCGTGTGCGAGCTGCCCAGCTCCTTGTAGAACCAGCCGCCGAACGCTCCCCCCAGGGAGTCTCCGGCGAGGAACGCACTCTGCACGAGGCCGAAGAGGATCCCGGCGATCCCGGCGGGGAAGGCGTTGAGCTGGAGCAGTTCCTGCGAGATCGCGGCCCCCAGCAGGAAGGCCCCCCGAAGGGCGAGGGCACAGGCGGCCACCCAGGGGCTGACCGACATCGCGAGCACCAGCGTGGCAGCGGCGCAGCTCGCCTCCGACACCAGGAAGACGAGCATGGGCGGCCGCTCGCGCAGGAACTTCCCGGCGAGCGCGGCGGTGGTGAGGCGCACCACGCTGGCCACGGCGAGCACGAGACCCACCCAGGCCACCGGAACCCCGCGATCGGCCAGGAGCAGCGGCAGGTAGGGGCTGAGGACACTGGCGTACAAGCCCATGAGCAGGCCGAGTCCGACCACTCCCAGGGCCAGGACCTTGTGCTCCTTGGCCACCGCACGGAATCCCCGGGCCTTCTTGCCCGAGGTGTCCTCGGCAGGCCCTTGGGGAGGGTCGTGCGGCCGGCTCGGTGGGATGCACAGCAGTCCGGTCAGTACGCAGCCTGCTCCCAGGAGAAGGACCGCGACGTACCCCCGGTCCCCCTGGCCGATGAACACGGCGAGCGCACCGGCGGAACCCATGCCGAGAGCCATGCCGGCCTGGTTCATGAACTCTCGCCGCGAGACGATCCCCGCTCGTTCTGCCTCGGGCACGTTGAGCAGCGTCCAGGTCCGCAGGGCGATGAACACGGCGGAGGCGCCCAGGCCCGCGACGAGTCCCGAGAGGATCGCCACGGGCGGGCTCGCATGGAAGACGCGCAGGGCCATGCCCGCGGCGTAGAGGACCGTTCCCCAGGCGAAGACGGGCCGAGGCCCGGTACGGTCCGCGATCCGGCCGATGAAGACGGACGCGGTCCCGGCGATGGCCATCGCGGTGTAGGAGAGACCGAAGGCCACGAGATGGTCGTGCGCGTCGAAGTACAGCGGGTGCACCGTCTTGGACAGCCACATGCCCGTGAAGAACAGGAACGTGAAGGCCGCGATGC
Source organism: Streptomyces sp. NBC_00207 (assembly GCF_045160965.1). Taxonomy (NCBI): domain Bacteria; kingdom Bacillati; phylum Actinomycetota; class Actinomycetes; order Kitasatosporales; family Streptomycetaceae; genus Streptomyces; species Streptomyces sp. NBC_00207. The sequence goes on from NZ_CP130715.1 coordinate 5,077,857, forward strand.
GACGGGCACCGGGTATTCGCAAGGAGCCTTCTTCAGCCGCGGGTTGGAGTTTGGACACCGAGAGCCTTCGCTTGGGTCAAGCCGGGACAGCCATCACTTGGTCGAGATTGGCGCGCGCTTCGGGGTTGTCCGGAGCGAGGACGAGGACCTGCTCCAGCGCGGTACGAGCGGCGGCGAGGTTACCGAGTACCGCATGCTGCTCGGCCTTCAGCGTCAGGAGTCTGACCGCTTCGCCGGTCCTCAGCGGCGCGTGATCGCGGCCCACGACAAGTTCCAGCGCTGCTTCCGGCTGGTCCGTCTCGGCCAGGACGTACGCGTAGTCGTACAGGGCTTCGAAGTCCTGCGTATCCAGCTCGTAGGCGGCGCGGTAGCTCGCGAGTGCCGCGGTGTGGTCGCCGAGTTGGAGGTAGGTGAAGCCGAGGAGGGAGTGGGCTTCCTGGATGGAGGGGCCGAGCCTCCTCGCTTCCAGGAGGCTGCTCAGGGCTGCGTCGAAGTCCTCGGTGCTCAGGTGGCAGTGGGCGAGCTCCATGTGGTACTCCGGCATCCTGCCGTCCACTTCGAGCAGGTCGGTGAAGGTGGCGATGGCTTCGTCGAGCCTGCCGATCCGCCGGTAGCACTGCCCCAGGTTGTAGATCAGCACGGTCTGGTGCATGTGGTGGACGGCCGAGCCGTTGCGCAGTTGCGCGATGCCCTCGGTCAGATGGCCGATCGCTTCCTCGATGTGGCCACGGCGGAACTCGACGAGGGCGTAGCCGTTCCGGTTGAACACCCTGTGGAAGGTGAGGTCTCTGGTGTCGTCGGCGGGAACCTGGTCGAGCACCGCATACCCGTGTTCCAAGTGCTGGGCGGTTCGGTCGAGCGACCGGAGCACCGGAGGGTGGTGGCGGGCGTAGAGCATCGACAGCCCGTAGTCGGCCCCGGCCACGCCCAGGGGGTCGGAGTCCTCGCGCCAGCGGAGGTAGCAGAATTCCGCCTCCAGCGTCCTGCCGAGCATGGTGTAGGCCAGGCCGAGCCGGCCCCAGATGGCAGGTGTGTCGCGCTGCGTCTGGACGGCCCTCAGGATCCGCTCTGCGGTCCAGCTGTCGCCGACGCTCAGGTACTCCATTGCCTGCTCGTACAGGAAGTCGACTTCGGATTCCGAAAGTCCCTCTTCTGCGCGAAGAACAAGCTTTTCGATACGTTGTTCACGGTCGTCGTGCGGGGCCTTGAGCGCCGATTCCGCAGCGTCCCGCCCTACGGCGAAATTGACCTCTATTTGGTCCGACGGGAAGTTGGCCAGCGTTTCGAGGAAGAGGCGGCTTCCGTCGTCGAGAAACTCTGCGTGCGCAATGTTGATGACGCAGGGGCCGACATCGGAAAGCCAGGCGCGGCCCACGTCGCGGAAATTCCGGACCAGGCGGTCCTTGAGGAAGAATCGGATGCGGTCCTGGGCCTGTGCCCCGTCGGTCAGGCTCAGATCGCCGCTCACGGTCGAGCAAGCCGGATGGGCGGGGGAGATGAGCTTGAGCCCCACCAGCGCGTCCCGGGACCAGTGCGCGACATCCACCGCGCTGACCAGGTCTTTCACCGGAGAGAAGCCTATGACGCCACGGCTGGCAGAAACTGTGAATTGACGCATTCCATCCCCGCTGTATCCGCACTGTTGGAAATCTGTCCCGCGCAAGCTTCCGGGGCGGAGATTGTCCGCCCCGGAGGCTTCTGCCCGCAGATTAGAACGGGGAGTTGTACATCACAGAGAAGGTGACCTTCTTGGCGGTCGGCGCAGCCTTGATGAGCTTCACGACATTCTCCTTTCATTCTCCGGCGGTTGCCGGATGGCTTAACGATCACGCAGTTGCGAACGGTTCGCAACAGGATTTTTGTGGAGCTCCCGTGAAGTGGCTCACAGGAATCTGCAATTCCTTGAACTGGTGAGTAGTATTCGGCCATGTTCCGAATGCTTTCGGCAAGATCCACTCCCGCAGGGAACCATCCGGATCCGGATCAGGCCCCCGGGCCGCGCCTTTGAGGCGGGTGCCCCGTCCGGACTGCCGGAGCACGTTCAGACGTCGCGCCGCCGCACGACGACCAGGGTGAGTGCCACCGAGAGCAGGGCCCACAGCGCGAAGCCCGTCCATGCCTCGGCCGCCGAGGGCAGGGCGGCGGCCTCCCGGGGGTGCAGTTGGGACAGGCAGCTGCGCCAGCCGTAGTAGGGGAAGTAGCCGAACAGCTCGTTCGCCCACTGATGGACGGTCGGTTTGAAGAAGCCCGGCAGTACGACGAGCACGCCGCAGGCCGAGACGACGGACAGGGCGGTGTGCCGCAGGAGCGCGCCGACGCCCATGCCCACCAGGGCGGAAACGGGCGCGAGTGCCGCGTTCGCCGCGAGGACGCCCGGGACGCCGGGCTCACCGAGCGAGATGCCGATGCCGCGGCCCGACAGGATGGCCTGGCTCACGACGAACGTGCTGAACGACACGGCCGTGCCGACGGCCAGCATGACGGCCGCGACGACGGCGGCCTTGGCCAGCACCACCCGGCTGCGGGCCGGTACCGCGGTGAACGTGGTGCGGATGAGACCGGAGGCGTACTCACCGACGATCGTCAGGGCACCGACCGTGCCCGCGCCGATCATGAGGAGGGCGACGCCGGCGCCGCTGAGCGCCTCGCTCATCGGGTCGTAGTGGGATCTCTCCTGGGGGCCGAAGTCCGGCCAGTTGTCGTACGTGTCGAGGCTGCTCTGCACGGCGAGCGCGATCAGGATCAGGACGCCGAGCCCGAGTACCCAGCGGGTGGAGCGCAGGGACCACAGTTTGATCCACTCGGCGGCGAGGAGACCGCGCCATCGGACGCGCGGCTCGGCCGGTGCCCGGGTGCGGGCGGAAGTGGCCGTCCGGGGTGTCACGGGCGAGGTCATCGGCGGTCACCCGCGAGGTACTCGGCGCGGTCGGCGGTGAGTTCCATGAAAGCCTCCTCCAACGATGCGCTGTGCGGGGCGAGCTCGCGCAGCATGATCCGGTGCTCGAAGGCGAGTTCGCCGATGCGGTCCGCGGTCAGCCCGGTGACCGTGAGCGTCTCCCGGCCGTCGGGCTGGACGCCGGCGCCTTCCGGGGTCAGTACGGCCGCGAGCCGGGCGGAGTCCGGGGTGCGCACGGTGACATGAGTGCGGTTGCGGGTGCCGCGCGCGGCGAACTCGTCGACGCTCTCCTCCGCGATCAGTTCGCCCCGGCCGATGACGACGAGACGGTCTGCGGTGTTCTCCATCTCGCTCATCAGGTGACTGGAGACGAGCACCGTGCGTCCCTCGGCGGCCAGCCCTTTGAAGAGGCCGCGCACCCATCGCACGCCCTCCGGATCCAGGCCGTTGACCGGCTCGTCGAACAGCAGCACGGGCGGGTCGCCGAGGAGGGCGGTCGCGATGCCGAGCCGCTGCCGCATCCCCAGGGAGAACCCGCCGACACGGCGGCGCGCCGCGCCCGCCAGACCCACCTCCTCCAGGACCTCCCGCACCCGGCGGCGGGGCAGCCCGTTGCTGCGGGCCAGCGCCGACAGATGGGCGGCTGCGCTGCGGCCCGGGTGGACGTCTCCCGCGTCGAGCAGCGCGCCGACGTGGTGCAGGCCGGCCTGCCGCCGAAGGAACGGGCGGCCCTCGATGGTGGCGGTACCGGCGGTGGGCCGGTTCAGGCCCAGGATCATCCGCAGGGTGGTGCTCTTGCCCGCGCCGTTCGGGCCGAGGAACCCGGTCACGGTCCCGGGCCGCACCGTGAAGCTGAGGTCGTTGACGGCGAGGACGTCGCCGTAGCGCTTGGTCAGTCCGTTGACTTCGATCACGAGAACCACGGTGCCGCGCGCCAGGGGCGGGTCACATCGGCCCGGCGACAGCGATCGCAGACGCGCCTCGGCCCGGAGGCATACGCCTGCGGTCTGATGCCCGCCGAGTGGATGCCGCCTACGATCGGCCGATGCCCGTGCCCGTGCCAGTACCGGTGTCCGAGACCGTGCCCCACGCGCCTCCTCCGCCCCTGATGCAACGCCTTCCGCGCGGTGCGCGAACAGCGGTGACGGGCTGCGCGGTGGCCTTGCTTGGGCTGCTGCTGTACGCGGCGATCACGGGCGGTGCGCAGCCGGGAGACGGGCCGGACAGCGGGGGCGCGGGCCTCGCGGCGGCGACGGTCGTGATGGCCGCCCCGCTCGCGGTGGCGCGGCGCCGGCCCTCCGCAGCCCTCGCGCTCCTGCTGGCCGAGGCCGCCGCCGCGGCGGCCCTGGGCCTCCGGGCCGAGCAGGTCTGGCCCCTCTTCCCGGTCACCGGCCTGCTGGTCGCCGCCGTCGCGGCCACACGGACGCCCCGCGCCGGTCTCGCCGCCGCCTTCGCCACGGTCGGCGTCCAGGAGACGTACCTCCAGGTGGACCTCTTCCGGGAGGGCGGCTGGGCCCGTGTACTGGCCCCCGGCTTTCTCGGCGTGACGGCATGCCTGGCCCTGCTCGTCCTGCTGGCCTGGCTGACCGGCACGTACGTACGCCAGCGGCGCACGTACGGCGAGGCGCTGCGCGCCCACGCGGCAGCCCGGGCGGTCACGGCCGAACGGCTGCGCATAGCCCGCGAACTCCACGACATGGTCGCGCACAGCATCGGGGTGATCGCCATCCAGGCGGGCGCCGGAAGCCGGGTGATCGACAGCGAACCGGAGCGGGCGCGCGGCGCGCTCACCGCCATCGAGACCACGAGCCGCGAGACGCTGCGCGGACTGCGGACCATGCTCGACGTCCTGCGCAGAACAGACCCGCAACCGGAGTCGGGCGCCGAGGCCGGGCCGTTCTCCGGACTCGGCGACCTCGACCGGCTGGTCGCGACGACGGCGCATGCCGGAGTGCGCGTGGAAGTACGGCACGGTGGGGAACGGCGTGGACTGGCCGAAGCCGTCGACCGGTCCGCGTTCCGCATCATCCAGGAGTCCGTGACCAACGTGGTGCGTCACGCGGACGCCCGGCACTGCCGGGTGACGGTCGACTGGCGCCCCCACGCCCTGTCCGTCGAGATCGTCGACGACGGCCCCGGCCACCCGGACACCGCAGGTCCCCGGGATGCGGCAACCGGAACCGAGACCGGCTACGGGATCCGCGGCATGCGGGAGCGGGTCGCCCTCCACGACGGCGACTTCACCGCCGGGCCCCGCCCGGAGGGCGGCTACCGGGTCGCGGCCCGCTTCCCCCTCACCCCCACCGAGGCGCCATGACGACGATCCGCGTCGTCCTCGCCGACGACCAGCCGCTGGTCCGCACCGGCCTGCGCATGGTCATCGACAGCACACCCGGCATCGACGTCATCGGAGAGGCCGAGACCGGCGCCCAGGCCGTCGCCCTGGCCAGGGAACTCGCCCCCGACATCGTCGTCATGGACATCCGCATGCCCGGAATGGACGGCATCGAGGCCACGCAGATGATCACCGCCGAGTCCCCGGAGGCCCGGGTCGTCGTCCTGACCACCTTCGACAGCGACACCCACGTCCACGCTTCCCTGCGGGCCGGAGCGAGCGGCTTCCTCGTCAAGGACATGGATCTCGACGGGTTCCTCACCGCCCTCCGGGTCGTTGCCGCCGGCGACGCCTTGATCGCGCCCGGCGTCACCCGCCGCCTCATCGCGGAGTTCGCGGGCCGCCCCGTACCCGCCCCGCCCGCCCCGCCAGCGCCGGAACTCGCCGCCCTCACCGCGCGAGAACGCGAGGTGCTCACTCTCGTCGGCCGCGGCCTGTCCAACACCGAACTCGCGACCCACCTCCACATCAGCCCCGGCACCGCCAAGACTCACGTCGCGAGCCTGCTGTCAAAGCTGCGCGCCCGCGACCGCGTCCACCTCGTCATCGCGGCCTACGAGGCAGGACTGGTGTCGCCGTCCCGCTGAGGGAGAAGGAATCCTCCGCGCGGGCATCGACTCCTGAGACGTTCCGGCGAGTTGGGGCTCGACGAGGCCGAAGAGGTCCAGACAACGAAGAAGGCCCAGGTCGCTGACCTGGGCCTTCTTGCAAGAGCGGATGACGGGAATCGAACCCGCGCCATAAGCTTGGGAATCTATGGCGCGGAACGCATCTGTAGGGCTTTTGACATGCGGTAATCGGCCTTCTGGAGCGGCTTCGGGGTCGTTTCTGCGCTCCGGTTCTGACCGCTGTTGACCGTCCCTAAGGGCACGGTTGGGGCACGCCCCTCACGCTGGCCTCTGTGGCGTGGCCTGAGTCGTCCGGAACGCCTACGAGTGGCCTTCGGCGGCAGGCGGCTGGATCGGGGATTGCCCCCTCAAGCGCTCAGGCGGACGAGGTGGGGATCTGTGGCTGCCGTGCACCCGAACGGTGCGCGGCACTCCGGCCCTCTCCCTGCTCAGTAGGAGATGACAACGGCTCCGTCGTGGCCCTTCTCGCCTGGCGCGCCGGCGGCGCCGTCGGTTCCCGCACCGCCGCTGACGCCGGCGGTGCCTCCACCGCCCCCGCCGCTCTCGCCGACACCGGTCGCCTTCTGACCGCCCGCACCACCGCCTCCGCCACCGGCGCCGCCGGTGCCGCCTGCACCGCCGCTGCCGGAGCCCCACACCCTGACCGTGATCCGGTCGACTCCCGCAGGAACCTTCCAGCTGAACGATCCGGGCTTGTCGAACGTCACCTCCTTCCCTGCGGCAGAGGGGACACGGGGGCGGTGAAGGCGCCGGCGCCCATCACCGTCCTGGATGCGGGTGCGCAAATAGCGGGCAAGGTCCTGGTAGTGCTTCAGAACGTCGATGACGCCGGAGCGGCCCAGGTGACGCAGGGTGGCCCACAGTTTCAGGGCGGGGGTGCCGGGGCGGGTGAGCTCGATCGTGTAGTCGGACATCACGGGCCACACCCTGTCGACGCAGTCCGGCGCGACCCTCAAGGACACGCTGGTCCGCGCCGGCCAGTCTTCAGAGAAGGCCGCGATGATCTACCAGCACTCCGACGACGAACGCCAGCAGGAGGTCGCCGGGGGCATCGACGCCCGGGTACGCGCTGCCCGCGTCAAGGGAGCGGTGAAGAGGCAGGCGAAGGGCGCTTGACGATCGGTGGGGGAGGGGAGGGAGGCGTCTCGCCTTCCTCCCCTCACCGGCTCTCTGGGTGCCGTTGGACCCGAACAGCAGCGGCGGCGCTCGTCGATGGCCCGTCTACGGCCGTGCCGTGTCGAGAGGAAACCTGGCGCTCAGACACACCTCCATGCGTCGAGGAAGGCTTTCCGCTCAGCCGGATCAGCTGATTTGTGGTCCGCGTGCAGGACCCGCCAGGCGGTGAGTTCGAGATCCCGGAGCCACAGCTCGCCGATGACCTGCGTCTTGAGGTCGGGGAGGTGGTCGGATTCGGCGAGCGCCTGGCCGATTACCTCTCCGGCTGCGACGCGCTGGGGCGGGGTCATCTCGTCGACAGCCGAGAGGATCTGACCGGCCAGACCGGTGCCTTCTCCGGCCAGCGAACTCAGCACGAACGTCTTGATGTTGGCGGGCAGCAGGTAGAGGGAGCCTGAGGTCCTCCACAGGTCCGACCAGAAGCGTTCTCCGGCATCGGTGGGAGCGGGGAGCGCGGCCAGCAGTCCGAGGAGGTGCGCGGTGGCCGCGTACCCATCGGAGTGGGCGGATGCGACGACGGCGATGTCGGCGACGCGCTCGACGTCGATTCGGCCCGCTTCGAGGCGTGGGTCCAGTCCCAGTCGCTGTTCCAGCTGGTGGGAAAGGGGGGCGGATGCGTGGGAGCGGAACTCGGGAAGCATCGGCGGTCCTTGAACGTAGGAGAGCGGAGAGGCCCGTTCGGAAGCCCTGATCGTTCCCATGGCCCGCCGACTTACACGACTTCCACGGCCCCAGTTGGCGGCAGGCCTCCAGGACCGGAACCATGGACGGCTGAACAAACCGTGTCCGGCGGTGCCGGCCCGGTGGTCCGAGGCAGGCCTCGGGCCATGCTCCTGCGGGCAGGCTCCTAACATGAGCACGTGGTTGCCAGTGACGCCCAGCAGTCCGAGGCAGGAAGGGAAGCAGTGTCCCGCGACGACGTCGAAACCGGCGGTGTGTCTTCCGCACCGACGGTCGGAGGCTGCGAGGCAAGTGGTCCTCCCTCCGGATCGCACCGTGACAAGGCCGCCGAGGACTCCCACCCGGTTGCCGACCTGGTCGAGCGAGCGGCCGATCTGGTGGAGCCGATCAAGCCGAAGCTACGAGGCTGGCTTCACGCCGGAATGGTCCCCGCATCGCTGGCCGCGGGCATCGTCCTCATCTGCCTGGCTGGGACGCCGGACGCCACCCTGGCCTGCACCGTGTACTCCGTCACCGCCTGGATGCTGTTCGGGACGAGCGCCGTCTACCACCTCGGCACGTGGGGACCACTCGGTGAGGCCGTTCTGCGTCGCCTCGACCACGCCAACATCTTCCTGATCATCGCCGGCACCTGTACCCCGCTTGCCGTGCTCCTTCTTCCCCCTGACCAGCGGTCCGTCCTGCTGTGGATCGTGTGGACGGGCGCTCTGGCCGGCATCGCCTTCCGTGTCCTGTGGGTCGGAGCTCCCCGCTGGCTGTACACCCCCTGCTACCTGGCCCTGGGCTGGGCACCGGTGCGTTACCTGCCCGACTTCCTGGACAGTGGTGGGACGCCCGTACTCGCCTTGATCGTGACCGGCGGGCTTCTCTACAGTGCGGGCGCGGTTGTCTACGCCCTTCAGCGCCCCGACCCCTCGCCCCGCTGGTTCGGCTTCCACGAGGTCTTCCACGCCCTGACCGTGGCAGCCTTCACCGCGCACTACATCGCCATCTCCTTCACCGTCTACTGAGCACGGCAATGTTCTGCCCGGGGCTGCTGTCGCCCTGGGGCGGGCGAGTTGCCGACTGGCTTCGGGTCAGGGTGCGAGGGGGCGGCGGAGGGAGAGGTAGTAGTCGCCGACGGCGGACAGATAGCGGTGGTCAGCCGTTTTGCTGTCGGTGGTGAACTGGGGAGCGGCTTTGATCTCTTCCCGGGTCCCTGACACCTTTACCGTCCGTGTTTCGGTGTCGATGCCGGCGACGGCGCCGGCCGGGATCAAAATGCTCTTGCCGAACACCCACACGCCGGTGTCGACGACCAGGTGTTGCATGCCGGGCTGGTCCTGCTGGCGGTCCACGTGCCCGATCGTTCCGTCAGCCGCCTCAACCGTGAACCCCACCAGTGACTGCCGGGACGTGTAGCCGCTGTCCTGTGCGTACATCCACACACCGCTCACAACCCCGTCTCCTCACGCTCGGCTCGAAGGCGACGGCCACAGCCACACCGCCGACTTGACTCGTCCATCCCCATGCCCCGGTGCTTGCCCCGCAACCGGGTCCTCAGAGGATTCCGGGCGGGCGTGCTATGCCGGTGACCGGGCAGCGTCCCCGAGTAGGGCCGATGCCTGCTGTTCGGGTGAACCAGTCAGGCAGCGCGGCCTGCGCGGGCAGCAGCAGCCACCTGGCGTGCGGGTCCTCGGGCAGGGTTGAGCACGGTCGGCCCCGCGGGTTTCCCGGATCTGTGCCGGCCGTGGTCACAGGCTGCGACCCCAGATGGATGGCTTCGCGACGAGGCAGTGGGGGCCGACCGTAAGGCCTCGGGCGCTCGGAAAGAGCGTCAGGGAGCAGTTCTCGTGGAGGGGCCGGTCCCACGGTGTCGGAGGAGGAGAGGAGCGGTCATGCCCCCAACCGAGGAGCGAGATCCAGGCGCCCATCAGGGACGCGCCGGCGGAGAGCAGCTGGTGGAGGTGGACCTTGCGGGCGTGCTCGCGGCAGCGGAATCCGCCTCCCCTGTGGAGTCCCTGGACGTTGTCGCGCGGCTGCTCCGGGACCGCCTGCAGGCTGCCTCGGTCTCGTTCCTGATCGTCGACTTCACCGGTTCGTCAGTGGTGCGGCTCGGGGCAGCCGACAGCGTCGAGTCTGACGAGCCCCCTGAGCGCGTCGCTCTGCCCGGCACCCTCTACGCGGACGCGTTGCGCACACAGCGGCCGGCCCTCCAGCGAGAGGGCAACAGCCGGGTCAGGGTCGTGGCGCCCGTCACTAACCGCGGCGACGCCATCGGCCTGCTCGAACTCTTCCTGCCGGATCACCCCGACGACTTCGCGATGAGGCAGATCGGCGCGACCGCTCACGCCCTGGCCTACATCGTGATCGCCAATCGGTCCTTCACCGACGTCTACCAATGGGGTCGCCGTACACGGCCCCTGAACCTGGCCGCCGAGATCCAGCACCGACTCCTGCCCACCTCACTGGCGTGTGAGGCAGCCCAGTTCACGGTCGCCGGAGCGCTGGAACCGGCCACGCACGTCGGCGGTGACACCTTCGACTACGTCGTCGACCGCGACACCATGCAACTCTCCGTCACCGATGCCATGGGCCACGACGTGGAAGCCGCGCTACTCGCCACCCTCGCAGTGGGCGCCCTTCGCAGGGCCAGGCGTGCCGGCGCCGAGCTCGAAGTACAGGCCTTGGAGGCCAACCGGGCCGTCATCGACCACGGCAGGCGAGGCTTCGTCACTGGGCAGCTGCTGCGCATCAGCCTGCTCGACGGGACCACTCAGTTCGTGAACGCCGGGCATCCCTGGCCGCTCCGCCTCAGGCGGGAAAGGGTCGAGCAGATGGTTCCCGAGGTCGATCTCCCCTTCGGTATCCAGCCGCGTACCGACTATCGGGTGCAGCGGCTGGACCTGCAGCCGGGTGACCGCCTCGTGATGCTCACCGATGGCATGCTCGAGCGCCGCGCTGTGGAGGTCGATCTGCCCTCCCTGGTTGTGCGCACGGGCGATCTCCACCCCCGCGAGGCCTCCCGCGCTCTGGTCGCCGAGATTCTGCGCGCGCATGGTGGCCGTCTCCAGGACGACGCGACGGTCATGTGCCTGGACTGGCACGGTACCCACCAGGTCACACGCAGCGCTGACGCCGGGGCGGACCTGGCGGAGGCGTCCGCACCCGAGTAGCACTCCTTCGACGACCGAGGCCCGCCGATCCCGACGGGCACACTCGGGTCAGGTTGAGGACGGCGACGCGGAAGATTCGGCGGCGCGGCGGTACTCGGCGTTGATGCGCTGCGCCTCCTCGAGCTGATCTTCGAGGATGATGATGCGGCAGGCGGCCTCGATGGGGGTGCCCTGGTCGACGAGCTCCCGGGCGCGGGCGGCGATGCGCAGCTGGTAGCGGGAGTAGCGGCGGTGGCCGCCCTCGGAGCGGAGCGGGGTGATCAGGCGGGCTTCGCCGATGGCGCGGAGGAAGCCCTGGGTGGTGCCGAGCATCTCGGCGGCCCGGCCCATGGTGTAGGCGGGGTAATCGTCGTCGTCGAGCCGGCCGAACGAGTCGTCTGCTGTCATTGAACCTCTCTCGTGGAACGCGTGGAGGGGCCCTGGTGCCGTACGGCACCAGGGCCCCGAAGGAACTACTACACCATCTGTCGGCCCTGATACTGCGCCGACCCTGTGTTTCCGCCGACCCGGCCGACACGCTGCCGGGAGTGCGGGGATCGCGGTTGCTTGACCGGAGACCACCTCACTATCGATGTCCTGCGGTACCCGGGCTCTAGGCTTCCGCCCGGGCGATCCTGATGGTGCTCGGCTCCTCCGTTCTTCCCTCGGTGATCAACTGCTTACTGCTTGTACTGCTCTACTTCGTACTGCTCAGTGGCCTGTGTCAGCGCCACTCTTCGGCAGCCAGCCCCGTTGCCCATCTTGCGTCTGCTCTGGCGTAGAACCCCACTGCCGAACTTCCCGGTGCGTGCGCCTGCAGCCGACGCCTTCACCGAGGTGCTGCTCACTACTTCACTGCTGGGTACTGCGAACTGCACTTACAGGTACTGCCACTGCGTTAACTGCTGGTACTTCTCGCGGCGGCCCCTGATGACTGCGGGCCACCCGGTCCGGTCGTCAGTCCCGTCGCCGTCCTGCAACAACCCTGGCTTTGGAACTCCACCACCGCACCGTCCTGCGAACTGCAACTGCGGGTACTGCTGCCCGGCAGTTCGTCTCTGCCGGACCCTGCTGTCTCTCTGGGCTACGAGAGAAACCATAACCACGCCACAGCTCAATGTCTACTCCGGCCGTCATAGATTTTCGCGTGGCGGGTGAGGAGGTAATCGACCCCGAACGCACGATCGCTCCTGTCGATGCGCAGCACAGGGAGCAGCTGGGGGCGGTCAACGGTGTGTGCCTCATCGAGGGCCAGAGCAACGGTCGAGAGCGTCGCGGCACACCGGAAGCGGTGTCCTGGAGGATGGAAGAATCGTTTTGACGAACGTGACGGACGATCATTGGACGGACTCCAGCCGCGGCGCACAGGCCGGCAGTGGCAAGCGCAGAGAGGTTGGCCGTCTTCCGGAAAAAGCGCGCCGAAGGCCTTCCCATAGCCCGGGCACGCGCCCGTGGCCGGATTCCCGGAGAACCCCCGGACCAGGGCACACCCCTATACACGCAGCTTGCCGAGGAGTGGGCTGCCCGCGGCGCCACCGTCCCCGGCCTCCCCGACCTGCTGTGGCAGCGTCTGGCCTCTTCCGAACACCTCAGGCGCGAGACGGAAAGCACCATGCGCCAGCTCCGCCCGGCGGGGGAGCCCCGCCCCGTGGACGGCGCAGCCGGGTCGGTTCAACCGGAGGCACTCACGTGAACCACGCTGCACTGGTGTGCCGGGGCTGCTTCGGCAACCTCTACGCCGTCTCCACCAACTGCGCCCCCGCCGCACCCTTGCCCACCTGGGAAGTCGACCACGATCACACCCCGGCCGACTGTCCTCTGCGCCCTCTCCTGCCGCTGGAAGGCGCGGCCGCCCACGTCCACGAGCTCCCCGACGCCGGCCACGTCCTGACCGAGCCGGCCTGACACGATCCCGGCTCGTCACACCGCGCTCCGGCTCGCTGGCGCGGTCACCTTCATGAGGCGCCGCGCGGACCGCTGCGGCATCCAGGCCGGCTGGACCATGGCCGAACGCTTCGCCCCGAGCGTCACCCCATTGCCAGCGGCCCGTCTGTTTAGGAGGGATCCCGCCGGTCATACGGGGTTCTGTAAGACCTTTCCATCGAACAGGGAGTGATCAGCTGTGTCTGGTGAGCAGAAGGCCGAGGCGAAGGGCGAGCAGGCCAAGGGCAAGCTCAAGGAGACCGCTGGCCGCCTGACGGGCAATGAGCGGCTGACCGCCGAGGGCCGCGCGGAGCAGGCCAAGGGCGATGCCCGCGAGGCCAAGGAAAAGATCAAGGACACCTTCAAGCACTGACCCCTCGCGCGCACGGGGCCGGGACCGCTGGAGCGGTCCCGGCCCCGTTGCATGTCCGCGCGCAATCGGCCCCGGTCAGGCGGCGGCGTGCTGAGGCCGGCGCAGTTGCGCCTGACCGAAGAGGAGTGCGTAGTCGTCGGGGAGTCGATGGAGGACGCGGGCAAGGAGGTCGGGTCCGGCGAGCGCGGTGACGGTGGCGAGTACGGCGCCGGTGTCCCAGCGGGCGACGGCCGGGCTCACGCCGGTTCGTGCGGCCAGGTCCTTGACGAAGCCCCAGCCGGTGAGGTGTTCGGTGTCGGGGATCTGGGCGGTCAGGGTGAGGGCGGCTTCGACGGGCAGGCACTGGGCGAGGTCGACGCGCTCGTCACCGGTGACCTGCCGGCCGAGCGCGGCAAGCACGGTGCGGACGGCTTCTTCCGCGCGTTCGCGGGTGGGGTAGGCGCCCTCGTAGCGGACGCGTTCCAGCATCTGGTCGAACGTCATGGCGGGGGTGGGCCGGTCCGGTCGAGGCTGGTCGTACATGGTGCTGCGGTTGCCTTTCTCTTCGAAGGTTCGAGTTCCGGCCGTCGGCGCCGTCAGATGGGCTGGGGGTGGCCGAAGAGGAGGTCGTAGCCGGGCGGGAGCTGGATCAGGACCTCGCGCATGAGGACGTCACCCGCCGCTGCGGCCACGGTGGAGAGGACCGCGCCGATGTCCCACAGGGCTGTCTTCTCGGTGGCGCCTTCGATCCAGGCCGCGGTCGCGCGGACGAAGCGTTCGGGTGAGAGCGGTTCGGCGGCCTGCAGGGGATTCAGAAGGATCAGGGCGTACGTCTCGGGGAGCCGGGCGGCGAGCTCGGCCCGCACGGTGCCGACCAGGTGCGCGCCCAGTAGGGCCAGGACGACGCGCGCCGCCCGTTCGGCTTCCGGCAGGGTCGTGTACTCGCCGCGTTCCTGGACGTGGGCCAGGAACGCCTCCCTGCGTATCGACATCACGTCACCTCCGGGGAGGGGTGAAGGGGCGAGGGGCGCGGAGGACGGGATGCCGGAGGGGGATCGGTTCCCCGTCCTCCGCCGCTGTGGGGCCGATCAGCCGGAGATCTGCTTGCGGCCGGACTCGCCGCCGATGCTGATCTTGCGGGGCTTGGCTCGCTCGGCGATCGGGATGCGCAGGGTTAGGACACCCGCGTCGTAGTCCGCTTCGATGTGCTCGGTGTCGAGGGTGTCGGCGAGCATGACCTGGCGGGAGAAGACGCCCAGGGGCCGCTCGGAGAGCTCCATCTGCACGCCGTCGGACTTCCCCGTGGGACGACGCTCGGCCTTCACCGTCAGCATGTTCCGCTCGACGTCGATGTCGATCGCCTCGGTGCTCACGCCGGGGAGGTCGAAGGCGATCACGTACACGTCGCCCTGACGGTAGGCGTCCATCGGCATCACCGACGGCTTCGACCACGTGCCCGACGCACCCGACAGCTGCTGGACGATCCGGTCCATCTCGCGGAACGGGTCGGTGCGCATCAACATCGCGAAACACCTCCAGTTGGTTCAGGCAGGAACTGCCAATGCGCTTCAACGTGCTCCCGTTGTAACATGTCATCGAAACGATGACAAGCAAGCAGTCATCTGGAGGATGACAAGCCAACGGAGAGTCCCATGAACGAAGCCGAACGCGAGGCCACCCCACCGCCCACCCAGATCCCCTTCCTCGCCGCCGCGGCGGCACTGGAGACCATTGACCAGGCCCTGCGGGACGCGCAGCAATCCTCCGCAGCACCAGCGACGGCCCCGACGGGGTGCGTGCCGGACCCGGGTCGACACCCGGCCCTGGCCGCACTGTTGCTGCTGCGCGAGGTCCGCGAGCAGCTCGCCGACTGGGAGAGCGGGCTGATCGAGACCGCCCGCGGGCGGGGTGCGAGCTGGGCCGACCTCGCGGGCCCGCTCGGGGTCGCCAGCCGCCAGGCCGCAGAACGGCGCTACCTGCGGCTGCGCCCGGGAGCGGCCGGGAGTACCGGCGAGCAGCGCGTCCAGGCCACGCGCGACACGCGCGCCGCCGACCGCACGGTGACCGCCTGGGCTCGCGACCACGCGGCCGACCTGCGCCGTCTTGCCGGCCAGGTCACTGCTCTGACCGGTCTCCCCAGCGGTGCCGAGGGCGCCGTCGGCGACCTGAACCTGGCCCTCGCCGACGACGACGCCGCCCGCCTCGTCCGCCCTCTGATCGAGACCCGTGCCCACCTGCGACCCGAGGACACCGAGCTCGCCGAACGCATCGACGCCCTGACCCGGCACACCGACCGGCTTCGCCAGGAAACCCACGACCAGCGCAGCACCTGACCCGCCCCTCCCCCGAACCGCCGACCGGACCACGGGCTTCGGGGGCCACGCCACGAACCTAAGGAGTGACCCACCATGGCCGAACGCCCTTCCCCGGAGGCCGGCGGCAACGCCATCGCCGTGGAAGTCCTGGAGCACGCCGTTGCCATCAGGCCCTCGGGCGAGATGGACATCGAGACGGCCCCCGCCCTGCGGTTCGCCCTCGCCGAAGCCCTCACCCACGCCTCACCGGCCAAGCCCGTGACGGTCGACTGCAGCCGCGTCTCCTTCTGCGACTCCGCCGTGCTCAACGCACTCCTCGCCGCCCGGCGCGCAGCACAGGAGACCGGAACCGTCGTTCGGCTGGCAGTCCCCAACCACCAGCTCCTGCGCCTCCTGGAGATGACCGGCACCCTGCCCCTCTTCCCCGTGGACCACGACCCGCCGACCAGGACCGAACCCTCGGGCCGCCGTCGCTGGGGTGGGCTGGAGTGGGGGTGACACTGCTTCGGCGCCAGGCGGTCCGAAGTGTGGCGTGCTCGCGGGACGTCTGCTCCGCATGGCGCAGGACCCGGCCGGTGTGGCTACGGGGCCCCGGCCGGGTCCTGCTTGCGTGGGGCAACCCGTCGTCGTACCCCACGTGCACTGTCACATGTGCCCGGTTGCGCGTCCTGCTGGGTGCAGCGGGTGGGTGACCTGGTGGGCAGTACGGCGGCGTCGGCGTGCGCAGCTCCTGCTCTGCCCTGACCATGGGCCCGTATTGTCCCTCCCCCTGTCCGTCAGGAGTCTCTCGTGCTGGAACGCGCCGTGCGCAAGAACCGCGCCAAGGTCACCTTCGTTCTGCCCGCCGACATGCCTGCGGCCGAGGTGAGCGTGGTCGGCGACTTCAACGACTGGTGCCCCGGCGTGCACCCTCTTACCCTCCGCAAGGACGGCAACCGCGCGGTCACCGTTGAGCTGCCCACCGGCAGCAACCATTCCTTCCGCTACCTGGCCGCCGACGACTACTGGTTCAACGACGACACCGCCGACGAGCACGACGGCCCCAACAGCCGTATCCGCACCTGATCGCGTCTGGCAAGTGCTCTCCTAGTCCTGGCAGCTGCCGTCCTGGGCGATGAAGCCGGCTCCTTCTCCGCATCAACCTTCACGGCGAGGCCTCCCACTCCATGCGGAACGCGGAGGGTAATCGCCCTGGTTCGTGACTAGCCGGGCCGCTTCCACGACAGTGCCGTGGCCGACGAGCTCCCGGACGTGGGCGGCGCTGCGCAGCTGGGTAGCGGAAGTAGTGGCGGAGGACGCAGGCGAGCGGAGCGGGTGATCAGACAGGCCTGGAGAGCAAGAGGGGGCGGAACGAAAGGAGGGGCCCCGGTGCGTTCAGCACCAGGGCCCCGAAGGAACTGCTACACCATCTGCCGGCCCTAGTTCTGCGCCGGCCTACTGTCTCCGCCGACCCGTCCGAACGGGGACAGGCTGTGCGGGGATCGCGGTTGCTCGACCGGAGACCACCTCACTATCGATGTCCTGCGGTACCCGGACTCAAGACTTCCGCCCGGGCGATCCTGATGGCGCCTCAACTCCTCCGTTCTTCCCTCGGCGATCAACTGCTTACCAAACGGGAGAGACTGCAACTGCGGGTTACTGCGGTACTGCGTACTGCTGGTGGCCTGCTGCAGCGCCACTTTTCGGCAGCCAGCCCCGTTGCCCATCCTGCGACTGCTCTGGCTTAGAACCCCACTGCCGAACTTCCCGGTGCGCGCATCCGCAGCCGACGCCTTCACCGAGGTGCTGCTCACTACTTCACTGCTGGGTACTGCTCACGGCGGCCCCTGATCACTGCGGGTCACCCGGTCCGGTCGTCAGTCCCGTCGCCGTCCTGCAACAACCCTGGCTTCGGAACTCCACCACCGCACCGTCCTGCGCACTGCAACTACGTACTGCTGCCTGGCAGTTCGTCTCTGCCAGGCCCTGCTGTCTCTCTGGGCTACGAGAGAAACCATAGCCACGCCACCACCCAATGTCTACTCCGGCCGTAATAGATTTTCGTGCCCGCCGAGGAGAGCTAGACATCGCGGTCGGAGTGGATGCGCAGAGCAGCCTGCACAGCAGGTCAGGGGCTCGGGCCCGTGTCCTGTGTGGCCATACCGGTGGATTCGGCTGGCCCATGGTCACGGCATCGCCCGAGCAACCGGTGTCGTCACCCGTCGGGCCTCCGGCGGGACGGCGGTGAGTGCACTTCTCGGCCGGTAGCGCTACCGGTCGAGAGGACGGGACGACTGGTGCATAAAATCGGCTCTCATGTCGAACCCTGACGAGCTGCTCGTTGACGTTGCCACCCTGGTGGAGTCCGGGCAGAGCAATCAGATGTCCCTGACCGTGGTCACCGGTGGCGCTGTCATCACCGGTCGGCTGGCACCGGAAGCTGTGTGGAGGCAGCGCGTGTCGGAGGTCCTGACTGACTCCACCCGCTTGGGCGAGTTCGCCGCCATCTTCACCGCCACGACACCTCACGAGGGACCGCCCACTCACCTGCACTTCCACGTAGCCCGCATCCTTCAGGGCACGGTCGGGATCCCGGAGACGGGTGGGATGTATCGCGTCTCGATCGCGGATGTCAGCGCATGGACCATGGGCGACTTCAGCTACTCCGACCACTGACCCGACATCGCGTAGGACACCCCTGGGTACGCGGGAGGGCCCGACCGGCGTATGCCGGTCGGGCCCTCCTCGCTGTGTTCGGGTGTCGGCTCGTGCCGGTCCTGTCCGTCAGACGGTCACCGGGATGCCGAGCATCGCTGAAGCCTGCTGGAGCGGGCTGAGGATGCGCGTGGGCACGGTAGCCAGGGGGAGGCCGCGGCAGGTGAACCCGAGCTGGGTCATGGCCCGGAGGACTTCACCGGCGCTGAAGTCACGCCGGTCCTGGCGGGTGATGACCTGGCCGACCTGCTTGACGGGGTAGGTACGGCGCCCGATGATCACGGACTCGCCGACGACCTACTCGGGCTTGACGCCCTTCATCGACTCCAGGACACCGCTCTTGGTCAGGTCGAACGGGAAACGGGCGATGACACAGCGCATGTTGCCTCACAGGAAGAAGAAGGGGGGACGGCCGTGCCGCGGTGAGGCGGTTCAGCGGGCAAGGGCGAGGACGCCCAGAGCACTGCCCTGCTCATCGACGACCGGCAGGGCATCGAGCCGGCGGTAGCGCATCGCGTGTTCGGCTTCGGCCATCGTGGTTGCGGGTGAGGCGACCGGCCCGCGGTCCCCCAGCAGGTCGCGGAGACGGACCCGGTCGGTGTACGCCGCGCTGTCGTGGACAGCGGTGAGCTGGGCCTGCGTGACCAGCCCGGTGCACAGGCCGTCCTCGTCGCAGACGAGCAGATGATCCGCGCGGGCGCCGGCCATGACGGCCAGGGCCACCGCGACCGTCATGTCGTCACATACCTGTGGACCGGCCGCCTCCATCGCGTCGTCCACCGTCCGGTGCACAGGGTTGGCGTTCGTCGAGCGGTGCTGCATCTGGACCAGCGTCAAAACGTGCCTCCTGCAGAGATGGGTCAGTTTCCTGATCACGTGGTTCTCAGGCCGCCGCATCGAAGGCGGACTGCCGCACGCTCACGCGCCGGACCGTCGAAGCGGGCCGTCGCCTGCCGCGGGAGGCCGTGCTGCGCTTGGCGCGTTCGACGACGGGTGCGGTGATGACGACGGGGATGCCGGAGGGGGCTTGGGCGCCGGTGATCCGGTTCAGTGCCTCTTCGCCGGAGCGGACCTGGGTGGTCTGCGGTGTGATGCCGGCGGCCTGCATGAGGCGGGTCATGTCGCGGCGCTGGTTGGGAGTGACGAGGGTGACGACGCTGCCGGACTCGCCGGCGCGGGCGGTGCGGCCGCCGCGGTGGAGGTAGTCCTTGTGGTCGGTGGGCGGGTCGACGTTGACGACGAGGTCGAGGTGGTCGACGTGGATGCCGCGCGCCGCCACGTTCGTCGCGACCAGTACGGTCACGTGTCCGGTCTTGAACTGGGCGAGGGTGCGGGTGCGCTGGGGCTGCGACTTCCCGCCGTGCAGGGCGGCGGCCCGGACACCGCTGTTCAGCAGGTCCTGGGTCAGCCGGTCGACGGCGTGCTTGGTGTCCAGGAACATCATCACCCGGCCCTCGCGCGCCGCGATCTCCGTCGTCGTCCGGTGCTTGTCGGCGCCGTGGACGTGCAACACGTGGTGCTCCATCGTCGTCACCGCACCGGCCGAGGGGTCCACCGAGTGCACGACGGGGTCGGTCAGGTAGCGGCGCACCAGCAGGTCGACGTTGCGGTCGAGGGTGGCGGAGAAAAGCATCCGCTGCCCCTCGGGACGCACCTGGTCCAGGAGGGCGGTGACCTGCGGCATGAAGCCCATGTCGGCCATCTGGTCGGCCTCGTCCAGGACGGTGATCGCGACCTGGTTAAGCCGGCATTCGCCACGGTCAATGAGGTCCTTCAACCGGCCGGGCGTAGCCACGACGACCTCGGCGCCTCCGCGCAGCGCTCCGGCCTGCTTGCCGATCGACATGCCGCCGACGACCGTGGTCAGGCGCAGCTTCACGGCGCGGGCGTACGGGGTGAGGGCGTCGGTCACCTGCTGTGCCAGCTCGCGGGTGGGGACGAGGATCAGGGCGAGGGGCTGGCGGGGCTCGGCGCGCTGCCCGGCGGTGCGGGCCAGCAGGGCGAGGCCGAAGGCGAGGGTCTTACCGGAGCCGGTCCGTCCGCGGCCGAGGACGTCGCGGCCTGCGAGGGTGTTGGGCAGGGTGGCTCCCTGGATCGGGAACGGCACGCTCAGGCCCTGCGCGCCTAGGGCAGCAAGCAGCTCCGCCGGCATGTCGAGGTCGGCGAAGGCCTCGACGGCGGGCAGCGCGGGAGTGATGGTCTTCGGCGGAGCGAACTCGCCCTGTACCGCTGCGGGTCGGCGGCCGTAGCCGCCCGAGCGGCGCGGACCTCCGGAACGGCTCGGGGCCGACGAGCTGAAGCGGCTGCCCCGCTCCGAACCGGCGGCAGCGCCGAAAGCGGGACTGCCGGTGCGGCTGCGGGTGCGAGAGGAACGGTCGTTCGTACGTGTGCGGTTCATTCAGAACCTTTCCTTGATGCGGCGCGTATCAAGGAATTCCCGCTGCGAAACGCAGCGCAGGGAATCACAAGAACGGGCCGAATGGAATGCGAAAGCGACTTTGGCCAACAGAGATTCTGTACGGGCGCATGCGCTGAGATGAGGTGGCGTCACGGGGACGCGAAATCAAGAAATCGAGTGGGGTGAAGTGCCGAGCAGGCTGTAACCCTGAAATACTTCATCCCGCAGGTGACACCACTGCGGGAAATGCGTGCAGCTGGGGCCCGCACCCCGAGGGATGCGGGCCCCAGCTACGAAATGCGCGTCAGCGTCAGGCGGGAACGATGTTCTCGGCCGTCGGGCCCTTCTGGCCCTGCGCGATGTCGAAGGTGACCTTCTGGCCTTCCAGCAGCTCGCGGAAGCCCTGGGCGGCGATGTTCGAGAAGTGGGCGAAGACGTCGTCGCCGCCACCGTCCTGCTCGATGAAGCCGAAGCCCTTGGCTGCGTTGAACCACTTCACGGTGCCAGATGCCATGTCATATCTCCTTTGGGGCAGTACACCAGCATCCGCACCATACGGACACCGTGTCGCCGCGATGATGCCCCGCCGGAAAATGACCGGAAATATGAAGCACTCGAATGTGGCGCGGAGGCGACTGGAGCACTTGAAGTTTTTGGGTACCAAAACTGCAACCGAGACCGACAGTAGCACGCTGCAGCGGTTCGTGTGCGTTAAATATCTCCATCGTGTGCGGTGCGGAAAAACTCTCCCTGCGGGGTCCATTAAACTCTCTGACCGCGGGGATAGATATTGATTCCCCCCGAGTGCAGCGTTTCGCGAGCAAGGGCGTCCGCCAGCTGCGACGTGCAGTCCAGGGGACGTGAGCCTGCGGGGTGGGTCCGCAGAGCCCTCCCTAAGGATCGGCAGCTCGCAGGTGCTCCATGGGTAGGCCCGTACCATCCCGCCGACCGGCATCGGGGGATGGTGAGGTGGCGCATTCCTTCCTGCCCGCAGATCGCGTGCTGGCGGGGAGAGAGGACTAGGCAGACCCGTCGAGGGTCTGAGCCAACCCCTCCGACCAACCGCCCCTTTTGGAAAGCGAATTCACGCGACGGAGACAGCGGTGTGACGCAGGTCATCGAGGACGTGTCTCACGACGCGAGACCGGCGGGGGCTCGTGTGGTGCAAGTGGTGCGCGAACAGCCCTCCGGCCAGGGAGTTCCTGCGAGTTGGGGCACGCGGAGGGCACGGTGAGGGGTGAGAGGTCTAGACAACGAAGAAGGCCCAGGTCGCTGACCTGGGCCTTCGTTCAAGAGCGGATGACGGGAATCGAACCCGCGCTATAAGCTTGGGAAGCTCATGTTCTACCATTAAACTACATCCGCGCGGTGGGCCAGTTGCCTGGAGCTCCATCGTCGCCCACTCTACCTCATGATCGACCCCCGGTGAATTTGCCGCGGGGTCGTCGTCGTGTGTGGTGTGCACCGAGGCGTGTGCGTGCGGGAGTTGGGGCGTACGGTGTGGGTGCGGAGCGGCGGCTGGAGTGGGTGCCGATCATCCCCTAATGTGGCGATTCGTCGCAGTACGGCTCGTTGGGGAAAGGGACTCGATGGAGCACACCGTCGTCCGTTGTGCCGAAGGGCACGTTTTCAGTACCGCCTCCTTCCCGCTGCAGCACCTCGGTGCCGGCCGGATCGGGCCCGGGCGGCTGCTGCGGTGTCCGCGGTGCGCGCGGTTGCGGCACGCCGTGCCCGTCGGGGCGGTCAAGCGGTAGCGGACGGGCGCGCGGGCGCCGCTCTCGATTGGGGGTGGCCCGCGCGCTCTGCGTATCCTCGGGACGTGCTTCTCTCTGACAAAGACATCCGGGCCGAGATCGACAGCGGACGGGTTCGCATCGACCCGTTCGAGGAGTCGATGGTGCAGCCCTCCAGCATCGATGTACGTCTCGACCGGTTCTTCCGGGTGTTCGAGAATCACCGGTACGCCCACATCGATCCGGCGATCGAGCAGGCGGACCTGACCCGGATGGTCGAGCCGGAGGGTGACGAGGCCTTCATCCTGCACCCCGGTGAGTTCGTGCTCGCCTCCACCTACGAGGTCATCTCGCTGCCCGACGACATCGCCTCCAGACTGGAGGGGAAGTCCAGTCTGGGCCGCCTCGGCCTGGTGACGCATTCGACCGCCGGGTTCATCGACCCGGGGTTCTCGGGCCACGTGACCCTGGAGCTGTCGAACCTCGCCACGCTGCCGATCAAGCTCTGGCCGGGCATGAAGATCGGACAGCTGTGCATGTTCCGGCTCAGCTCGCCCGCGGAGTTCCCGTACGGCAGCGAGCGGTACGGGTCCAGGTACCAGGGGCAGCGCGGTCCGACCGCCTCGCGCTCCTTCCAGAACTTCCACCGCACCCAGGTGAGGCACGAGGCATGAGTGACGCAGTACGCGAGAACCTCGACTACGAGGGCTTCGGGCGGGCCGTGCGGCAGCTCGCGCAGACCATCGCCGACGACGGGTACGAGCCCGACATCATCCTGAGCATCGCCCGTGGCGGCGTGTTCGTCGCCGGTGGGCTGGCCTACGCGCTCGACTGCAAGAACATCCACCTGGTGAACGTCGAGTTCTACACCGGTGTGGGGACCACGCTGGAGATGCCGGTCATGCTGGCACCCGTGCCCGAGGCGATCGACTTCACCGCCAAGAAGGTCCTCATCGCCGATGACGTGGCCGACACGGGCAAGACGCTGAAGCTCGTCCACGACTTCTGCCTGGGCCACGTCGCCGAGGTGCGCTCCGCCGTCATCTACGAGAAGTCCCACTCGCTCGTGAAGTGCGAGTACGTGTGGAAGAAGACCGACGAGTGGATCAATTTCCCCTGGTCGGTCGAACCGCCCGTCGTGAAGCGCGAGGGCCAGGTCCTCGACGCCTAGCCCCCCGCACAACCCGAAGGACCCGCCGCGCAGAGACTGCGCGGCGGGCCCTTTTCGTGTGCGGGGGCTACGGCTAGATGGTGCCCAGCTTGATGATCGACAGGAGTGCGATCAGCTGGATCGCGGAGGCGCCCAGGGCCTTCGGCCACGGCAGGTCGTGCGACTTGCTGATCAGCGAGGTGAAGAGCGCTCCGGCCGCCACCCAGGTGGCCCAGCCGAGGACCTGCACGACCATGTTGTCGCCGCCGAGGAACACCGCGAACAGCAGGCGCGGCGCGTCCGTGATGGACATGATCAGCATGGACAGGCCCACCGTCGGCTGCCACGTGCCGTCGCCGCCCAGCTGGCGGGCCAGCGTGTGGGTGACCGCGCCGAGGATCAGGCCGCAGATGACGAAGGCCACGCCGGCCGACAGGACGATCGGGACGGCCTTCGACAGGGTCGCGTTGATCGCGTCCTCGCGGGCGTCGTCGAGGCCGAAGACCGCGAGGAGGCCGTAGAGGAAGGTCACGGTCAGCGCGGGGCCCCAGACGGAGTAGTCGCGCATCTGCAGGAAGGTCTGGCCCGGCCGCGTCACGATGCCGCGCAGGAGCTCCTTCCAAGGCAGCCGCGGCCCGGCCGGCGCGGCCGCGGCCGCGCCCGCCTGGTAGGTCGCGCCCTGGCCGTACGGGTCCTCGCCGACCGCGAAGACCTGGGTGTGACCCGGGTTGTCGTTCGTGTACCCGCCGCCACCACCGTGACCGCCGCCACCGGGGCCTCCGTGGCCGTACGGGGGCTGCTGCTGCGGGTGCGGCGGCTGCTGTCCGTACGGGTCGAAGTACTCCGGCTCGCCGTGGCCCCCGCCGCCCGGCTGCGGCCACTGCTGCTGCGGAGGTGGGCCTCCGGCAGGAGGGTAGGGCTGCTGGCCGTAGGGCGGCGGTTGCTGCCGGCCGTACGACTGCTGCTGCTGCGGGGGTTGTTGCGGAGTGCGGTTGTTGTCCCGGCCGCGTCCGATCCTGAATCCAGCCACGTGATCGAACGTACCTGGTCCCGCGGACTCCGGTGGACGGTCGCCCGGATAAGGCACCCTTTGCGGCTGACCTGTGACATCCCCTAGGGGTACCCCGAGGACCCTGCCGAGTGTCTGTTTTACGTGGCTGCGCCACAGTCTGCGGCTCTTCGTTACGTTGCCGACGGAATGCGCACATATCGGGCCCGTAGCTTCGTGTTCGTCGCCACCCCGCAGCACGAATGAGTACGTACGAACGAACGAGCACGAGGAAGAGCCCCCACCATGCGCAGCACCCGCCGAACCACCCTCCGTACCGCCGCGGTCGTCACGGGCGCGGCCGCCGTCCTGGCCCTCCCGGTCGGGTCCGCCTTCGCGGATTCGCCGGCCGTCCCGGAGCCGGAGGTACTGCCGGGCATCGAGCAGCCGTCGGTCGATCCGTCGGTGGAACCGCCCGTCAAGCCGAAGCCGGGCGTTCGGGCGTACGTCACCACCGTGAAGCTGGCGGACGGCTCCGTCGCCAAGGTCTACAAGATCGGCGACAACCACTTCGAGGCGGACATCTTCGCCGGCCCGACCAAGCTGGACACGCTGGTCAGCAAGGGCGCGGCGTCGGCGTACGGGCAGAACAACGGCCTGCACGTCGTGCTCCAGCCGAACGGCACCGTGACCTCGTGGGTCGAGGGCGCGCCGAAGCCGAAGCCGGACGTCGAGAAGGACGTGAAGCCGGAGGTCGTGAAGGAGAGCTCGGTGCGCGTCACCATGCCCGACGGGCGGATCGCGAAGCTGGTCGACGGCCCGAAGGGCAAGCGCGTCGAGATCTCCACGCCGAACGGCCGTGCCCTGGGCACGATCGACCTGAAGCGTCCCGGCACGCAGCACGACGGCTGGACGTACAAGCTCGTCCAGGACGGCAAGCGCGTGAAGTTCGTCGTCATCGACGGCAAGGGCGGCGGGAACAGCTGGGTGTACGACTTCAGCGGCCGGCTGATCGAGAAGTACACGGTCGACCCGGTGAAGAAGGACGCGCAGAAGGACGTGAAGCCGGACGTCAAGGTCGTCCCGAAGGGCGGCGTGAGGGCCGGTGCGGAGGGGGTCGCCCCGCCGGAGGACGGGGCGCCGGTACTGGTCGCCGCGGGCGGCAGCATGGCCTCGGCGGGCGCGGCCGGGCTCGGCTTCGCGCTGCTGCGCCGCCGCCGTGCGGGGGGCGAGGGCTGAGCCCCGCCGCTCCGCTTCCCCGAAACGCCGGAACGGCCGGCCCCCGGAGTGGGGGCCGGCCGTTCCGTTCCGCGTTTCGTTCCGCCGGAGCGGGCCGACGCTACTTGGCGTCCTCGGGCTTGGCCTCTGAGGATGCCTCCGCCTCGGCCTCCGCAACGGGCTCCGCCTTGGCCTCGGCCTCCGGCTCGGCCTCGGCGTCCGCCGCACCCTCCGGCTTGACCTCCGCGTCAGCCTCCGCCTTGGCCTTCGCCTCGGCCTCGGCCTTCGCTGCAGCTTCCGCCTCCGCCTTCGCAGCAGCCTCCGCCTTGGCCTTCGCCTCGGCCTCGGCCTTCGCAGCGGCTTCCGCCTCCGCCTTGGCCTTCGCCTCCGCCTCGGCCTTCGCGGCAGCAGCAGCCTCGGCCTCCGCCGCGGCAGCCGCCTCGGCTTCCGCCTCCGCAGCGGCGAGCTCCGCCTCCGTGGGGCCGGGCGTCTTGACCGACTCCAGCAGCAGCTGCGCCACGTCGACGACCTGCACGGACTCCTTCGCCTTGCCGTCGTTCTTCTTGCCGTTGACCGAGTCGGTCAGCATGACCAGGCAGAACGGGCAGGCGGTGGAGACGATGTCGGGGTTCAGGGACAGGGCCTCGTCGACACGCTCGTTGTTGATGCGCTTGCCGATCCGCTCCTCCATCCACATCCGCGCGCCACCGGCGCCACAGCAGAAGCCCCGCTCCTTGTGGCGGTGCATCTCCTGCTGGCGCAGCCCCGGCACGGCCGACATGATCTCGCGCGGCGGCGTGTAGACCTTGTTGTGCCGGCCCAGGTAGCACGGGTCGTGGTACGTGATCAGACCGTCCACCGGCGTGACCGGCGTCAGCCGGCCCTCGTCGATCAGGTGCTGCAGCAGCTGCGTGTGGTGGATGACCTCGTACTCGCCGCCCAGCTGCGGGTACTCGTTCGCGATGGTGTTGA
Source organism: Streptomyces sp. NBC_00207 (assembly GCF_045160965.1). Lineage (NCBI taxonomy): Bacteria > Bacillati > Actinomycetota > Actinomycetes > Kitasatosporales > Streptomycetaceae > Streptomyces > Streptomyces sp. NBC_00207. The sequence continues at coordinate 5,104,511 of NZ_CP130715.1, forward strand.
AGCAGTGCGGGCAGGTCGAGACGATCCGCTTCGCCGACTTCGGCTTCTTCGTCGACGGGTCCTCGTCGTCCTCGCCGAAGGCCATGTTCAGCATGGCCACGTTCTCCTGGCCCAGCTGCTGGAACAGCGGCTCGTTGCCCAGGCGGCGCGGCGAGTCACCGGTGCACTTCTCGTCGCCGCCCATGATCGCGAACTTGACGCCCGCGATGTTCAGCAGCTCGGCGAAGGCCTTCGTGGTCTTCTTGGCCCGGTCCTCCAGCGCGCCGGCGCAGCCGACCCAGTAGAGGTAGTCGAACTCGGAGAGGTCCTCCGCGTCCTTGCCGATGATCGGGACCTCGAAGTCCACCTCCTTGGTCCACTCGACGCGCTGCTTCTTCGCCAGGCCCCAGGGGTTGCCCTTCTTCTCCAGGTTCTTGAGCATCGTGCCCGCCTCCGACGGGAACGCGCTCTCGATCATCACCTGGTAGCGGCGCATGTCGACGATGTGGTCGATGTGCTCGATGTCGACCGGGCACTGCTCCACGCACGCACCGCAGGTCGTGCAGGACCACAGCACGTCCGGGTCGATGACGCCGTTCTCCTCGACGGTGCCGATCAGCGGGCGCTCGGCCTCCGCGATGGCCGCGGCCGGGACGTCCTTCAGCTGCTCCGCCGTGGCCTTCTCGTTGCCCTCCATGTCCTTGCCGCCGCCTGCGAGCAGGTACGGGGCCTTGGCGTGCGCGTGGTCGCGCAGCGACATGATGAGGAGCTTCGGGGACAGCGGCTTGCCCGTGTTCCAGGCCGGGCACTGCGACTGGCAGCGACCGCACTCCGTACACGTGGAGAAGTCGAGGATGCCCTTCCAGGAGAACTGCTCGACCTGGGAGACGCCGAAGACGTCGTCCTCGCCCGGGTCCTCGAAGTCGATGACCTTGCCACCGCTGGTCATCGGCTGGAGCGCGCCGAGCGCGGTCGCGCCGTCCGCGTTCCGCTTGAACCAGATGTTCGGGAAGCCGAGGAAGCGGTGCCAGGCGACACCCATGTTGGTGTTGAGCGAGACGACGATCATCCAGATCAGCGAGGTGCCGATCTTGATCATCGCGGTGAAGTAGATGGCGTTCTGCAGCGCGCTCGCCGAAAGCCCGTCGAAGGCCAGGACCAGCGGGTACGAGATGAAGTACGCCGGCTCGTACGAGTCCACGTGGTGGATCGCGCCCTCGAGGCCGCGCAGGCACAGGATCGCGAGGCCGATGGTCAGGATGATGTACTCGACGAAGTACGCCTGCCAGGCCTTCGAGCCGGTGAAGCGCGACTTGCGGCCGGCCCGCGAGGGCAGGCTGAGCAGTCGGATCGCGATCAGGACGAGGATGCCGAGCACCGTCATCAGGCCGATGAACTCGATGTAGAGCTCGAACGGCAGGAAGCCGCCGATGATCGGCAGCGTCCAGTCGGCCTGGAACAGCTGGCCGTACGCCTGCGCGAGGGTGGGCGGCAGCGTCAGGAAGCCGATCGCGACGAACCAGTGCGCGAAGCCGACGATGCCCCAGCGGTTCATCCGGCTGTGGCCGAGGAACTCCCGCACGAGGGTGAGGGTTCGGGCCTTCGGGTCGTCCGTGCGGCTGCCGGCCGGCACGGCCTGGCCGAGCTTCACGAAACGGTAGATCTGCGCCACGGCTCGGGCGAGCAGCGCGACGCCGACCACGGTCAGGACCAGCGACACGATGATCGCGGCGAGTTGCATGGGAGGGCTCCTCGGGCGGCACTTACTAAGCGGTAACTTATGAAGTCAAGGCTTGAGGTTACCCATTCCCGACGCCGCAATGTAGCCGAGCGTGCGGTGATCTGTGTCGCTCAGGCGAGCCTTTGCCGGTAGGCCGCCCGCGGGGTCTGAGCCAGGATCGCCAGGTCCATCCCGAGCCAGTGGTTCTCCACATAATGCCGGTCGAGCAGGGCCATCTCTTCCCAGGGTAGGTCGGAGCGCGCGCTCACCTGCCACAATCCGGTCATTCCGGGCCGTACGAGGAGCCGGTCGGGGCGGTCCGTACGGGCTTCCGGGCGCGGCCCGACCAGCGACATCTCACCGCGGAGCACGTTGAGCAGCTGGGGGAGCCCGTCGAGGGCGCAGCGGTCCAGGGCCGCGCCCAGCCGGCCCGTGCCGGCGGTGCGGAGCCGCCACGTGCGGAACGGCCTCCCGGCCAGGCCGGCGGCGGGCTCCCGTACGAAGGGGCGGCCGCCCTGGGTCGCGTACAGCAGTGCGGTGACGGCGGCGAGCGGCAGGCCGAGCGCCGCGAGCAGGATCACCGCCCCGAGCAGGTCCACCACCCGCTTGGCCGGTGGCCGGGCCGGCCGGAGCCCTGGCAGGGCGGGGAGGGGCAGGAGCAGGGGCATGCCAGCACGCTGCCGCATGCCTACGGCGGTCTTGCGGTGGCGCGCGGCCGTGGTGACCCGTTCGGCCCCGGCTCACCGTCAGGGCTCCGCCCCGAACCCCGCTCCTCAAACGCCGGAGGGGCTGGATGTGGTTGCGCGTAAGTGTGACCTAAAGGTTGAGTCGACTCGACTCAGCTCTGTTGACGCAAGCGCGGCGATACGGCATGGTTGAGTCTGTTCCACTCAAGTCAGCTGGAGGAATTGAAATGGCACGTGCGGTCGGCATCGACCTGGGCACCACTAACTCCGTCGTCAGCGTTCTGGAAGGCGGCGAGCCCACCGTCATCACCAACGCCGAGGGCGCCAGGACCACGCCGTCCGTCGTCGCCTTCGCCAAGAACGGTGAGGTCCTCGTCGGCGAGGTGGCCAAGCGCCAGGCGGTCACGAACGTGGACCGGACCATCCGCTCCGTCAAGCGCCACATGGGCACTGACTGGAAGATCAACCTGGATGGCAAGGACTTCAACCCGCAGCAGATGAGCGCCTTCATCCTGCAGAAGCTGAAGCGCGACGCCGAGGCGTACCTGGGCGAGAAGGTCACGGACGCGGTCATCACCGTCCCGGCCTACTTCAACGACTCCGAGCGTCAGGCGACGAAGGAGGCCGGTGAGATCGCGGGCCTGAACGTCCTGCGCATCGTCAACGAGCCGACCGCCGCCGCCCTGGCCTACGGTCTCGACAAGGACGACCAGACCATTCTCGTCTTCGACCTCGGTGGCGGCACCTTCGACGTGTCGCTCCTGGAGATCGGCGACGGCGTCGTCGAGGTCAAGGCCACCAACGGTGACAACCACCTCGGTGGCGACGACTGGGACCAGCGCGTCGTCGACTACCTCGTGAAGCAGTTCGCCAACGGCCACGGCGTCGACCTGTCCAAGGACAAGATGGCGCTCCAGCGTCTGCGCGAGGCCGCCGAGAAGGCGAAGATCGAGCTGTCCTCCTCCACGGAGACCACGATCAACCTGCCCTACATCACGGCTTCCGCCGAGGGCCCGCTGCACCTGGACGAGAAGCTCACGCGCGCCCAGTTCCAGCAGCTGACCGCGGACCTGCTCGACCGCTGCAAGACCCCGTTCCACAACGTCATCAAGGACGCCGGCATCGCGCTGTCCGAGATCGACCACGTGGTCCTGGTCGGCGGCTCCACCCGCATGCCGGCCGTCGCCGAGCTCGTCAAGGAGCTCACCGGCGGTCAGGACGCCAACAAGGGCGTCAACCCGGACGAGGTCGTCGCCATCGGCGCCACCCTCCAGGCCGGTGTGCTCAAGGGTGAGGTCAAGGACGTCCTGCTCCTCGACGTGACCCCGCTGTCCCTCGGTATCGAGACCAAGGGCGGCATCATGACCAAGCTCATCGAGCGCAACACCACGATCCCGACCAAGCGGTCCGAGATCTTCACGACGGCCGAGGACAACCAGCCGTCCGTGCAGATCCAGGTCTACCAGGGCGAGCGCGAGATCGCGGCGTACAACAAGAAGCTCGGCATGTTCGAGCTGACCGGCCTGCCCCCGGCCCCGCGCGGCGTCCCGCAGATCGAGGTCTCCTTCGACATCGACGCGAACGGCATCATGCACGTGACCGCGAAGGACCTCGGCACGGGCAAGGAGCAGAAGATGACCGTCACCGGCGGCTCTTCGCTCGGCAAGGACGAGGTCGACCGCATGCGCCAGGAGGCGGAGCAGTACGCGGACGAGGACCTCCGCCGCAAGGAGGCGGCCGAGTCCCGCAACCAGGGCGAGCAGCTCGTCTACCAGACGGAGAAGTTCGTCAAGGACAACGAGGACAAGGTCCCGGCCGACGTCAAGACCGAGGTCGAGGCCGCCGTCTCCGAGCTGAAGGAGACCCTCAAGGGCGACGACACGGCCGAGATCCGCACCGCGACCGAGAAGCTCGCCGCGGTCAGCCAGAAGCTCGGCCAGGCCATCTACGCCGACGCCCAGGCCGCTCAGGGCGCCGCGGGCGCCGAGGGTGCCCAGCAGGCCAAGGCCGACGACGACGTCGTCGACGCCGAGATCGTCGACGACGAGAAGCCGAAGGGTGGCGCTGCCTGATGTCGGAGGAGACCCCGGGCTTTGACGAGAAGCCCGAAGTCCCCGTCGACGGCACGCCCGACGAGCCGAAGGCCGCCGACTCCGCCAAGGAGGAGGCGGCGGCCCCGGCCGGGGACGCAGCACAGGATGTAGCGCTGCTGGCGCAGCTGGACCAGGCCCGTACGGCGCTCTCCGAGCGCACCGCGGACCTCCAGCGGCTGCAGGCGGAGTACCAGAACTACCGCCGCCGGGTGGAGCGGGACCGGATCACCGTCAAGGAGATCGCGGTCGCGTCCCTCCTGACGGAGCTCCTCCCGACCCTGGACGACATCGGCCGGGCGCGGGAGCATGGCGAGCTGGTCGGCGGCTTCAAGTCGGTGGCCGAATCGCTGGAGACGGTGGCCGCCAAGATGGGGCTGCAGCAGTTCGGCAAGGAGGGCGAGCCCTTCGACCCGACGATCCACGAGGCCCTGATGCACTCGTACGCGCCGGATGTCACCGAAGACACCTGCGTGGCGATCCTGCAGCCGGGGTACCGGATCGGCGAGCGTACGATCCGTCCCGCACGGGTCGCGGTGGCCGAGCCCCAGCCGGGCGCGACCCCCAAGTCCTCCGGTTCCGACGCAGCGGTCGCGGAGGGCGAAGCGCCGGAGGGCTTGGACGCGGATGCCCCCGACGAGGGCTGATGCACCACATGTAGCGGTACGAGAGGAGGGACACCGGGGATGAGCACGAAGGACTTCGTCGAGAAGGACTACTACAAGGTCCTCGGTGTCCCGAAGGACGCCACCGAGGCCGAGGTCAAGAAGGCGTACCGGAAGCTCGCGCGCGAGTTCCACCCGGACGCCAACAAGGGCGACGCCTCCGCCGAAGAGCGCTTCAAGGAGATCTCCGAGGCGAACGACATCCTCGGGGACCCGAAGAAGCGCAAGGAGTACGACGAGGCGCGCGCCCTGTTCGGCAACGGTGGCTTCCGCCCCGGGCCGGGCGGCGGCGGCTCGTTCAACTTCGACCTGGGCGACCTCTTCGGCGGCACCCAGCAGGGCGGCGGCCAGGCCGGCGGCTTCGGCGGCGGCCTGGGCGACGTCTTCGGCGGCCTCTTCAACCGCGGCGCCGGCCCGGGTGCGGGCACCCGTACCCAGCCGCGCCGCGGCCAGGACATCGAGTCGGAGGTCACCCTCTCCTTCACGGAGGCGGTGGACGGGGCCACGGTCCCGCTCCGGATGTCCTCCCAGGCACCCTGCAAGGCCTGTTCGGGCACCGGCGACAAGAACGGCACGCCCCGCGTGTGCCCGACCTGCGTCGGCACCGGCCAGGTCTCGCGGGGCAGCGGCGGCGGCTTCTCGCTGACCGACCCCTGCGCGGACTGCAAGGGCCGCGGCCTGATCGCGGAGACCCCCTGCGACGTCTGCAAGGGCAGCGGCCGGGCCCGTTCCTCGCGCACCATGCAGGTCCGGATCCCGGCGGGCGTCTCCAACGGCCAGCGGATCCGGCTGCGCGGCAAGGGCGCGCCGGGCGAGCGCGGCGGTCCCGCCGGTGACCTCTACGTGCTCGTGCACGTCGACTCGCACCCGGTGTTCGGCCGTAAGGACGACAATCTGACGGTGACCGTGCCGGTGACGTTCGCGGAGGCGGCGCTGGGTGCCGACGTCAAGGTCCCGACCTTGAACGGCCCCTCGGTGACGCTGAAGCTGCCGCCGGGCACCCCCAACGGACGGACCATGCGGGCCCGCGGCAAGGGGGCGGTCCGCAAGGACGGCACCCGCGGCGACCTGCTGGTGACGGTGGAGGTCACGGTCCCGACCGAGCTGTCGGACAAGGCCCGTGAGGCACTGGAGATGTACCGCGAGGCGACGGAGTCCGAGGACCCGCGCTCCGCGCTGTTCGAGTCCGCGAAGGGAGCATGAGCATGGACGGCCGCCGACGACAGTCCTCCCGCTTGGGCGGGGGCTACCAACTCACCGACGAGACCCCGGTCTACGTGATCTCGGTGGCCGCCCAGCTCTCGGGTCTGCATCCGCAGACCCTGCGCCAGTACGACCGTCTCGGCCTGGTCTCCCCGGACCGTACGGCCGGCCGCGGCCGGCGCTACTCGGCCCGCGACATCGAACTGCTCCGCACGGTGCAGGCGCTGTCCCAGGACGAGGGCATCAACCTGGCGGGCATCAAGCGGATCATCGAACTGGAGAACCAGGTCGCCGCGCTCCAGCAGCGCGTGGCCGAGCTCTCCGCGGCGGTGGACGGCGCGGCCGCCACGCTGCAGGCCCGCGAGGCCCAGGTGCACGCCTCGTACCGGCGCGACCTGGTCAAGTACCAGCCCCCGCAGCCGGGCAGTGCCCTGGTCGTCTGGCGGCCCAGCCCCAAGCGGCCGATGGACTGACCACGGTCCCACTTGCTCATGTTCAGGCTCCGCCCCTCCAGGGCGGGGCCTGACGGCTTTCTAGAGGCCTTCCCGGTCCTCGTGGGGGTCCTGGTCCAGGTCCTCGTCGCAGTCCCCGTCCGGGGCGGAGGGACGGCCCAGGATGCCCGACTGGGCGATGAGGTAGCCGAGCTGGGCGCGGCTGCCGCTGCCGAGGGTCGTGGCGAGCTTGGCGATGTGGGCCCGGCAGGTGCGGACGTTCATGCCGAGGCGGCGGGCGATGGCCTCGTCGACGTGGCCCTCGATGAGGAGCTGCGCGATGGTCCGCTGCACGCCGGAGATCCCGCCGGGGGTCCTGCGGTAGGTCACTTCCTCCTGGAGGGGCACGGCGCGGTGCCACAGCTGCTCGAACACCTTGATGAGGTAGTCGACGAGGCCGGGGTGGCGCAGTTCCAGTGCGACCCGGCGGTCGTCGCTCACCGGTATGAAGGCGACCGTGCGGTCGAAGATGATGAGGCGCTCTATCAGCTCTTCGAGGGTGCGGATCTCCACCTTCCCGGTGGAGATGCGGTCCACGTAGGCGAGCGTGCCCTGGCTGTGCCGCGCGGTGTGCTGGTAGAGGGTCCGTATGCTGACCCCGCGGTCGATCAGCGGCTGGTCGCGCTCCAGTGCCTGGGTGAGGGCCTCGGAGGGCCGGGCCCCGCCCGGCTGTACCGTCAGCACCTCGGTGTGGCATTCGGCCGTCGCGAGGTTGAGGGCGGCGTTGATCCGCTCGAAGCCCTCCAGCACGGTGATGGCGTGGGTGTTGGCCGGGCTCTGCGCGCTGATGGCCAGGAAAGGCTCGAAAGTGTCGGTGAGATCTACAGCGCTGCGCCGGCGGTCTTGGATCTCGCGTTCAATCGGATGGAGCCGTTGAGCCAAAGCGACGGACGGGGGAACCGGGCGCAGTTGGTTCGCGTCATCCGGGTCGGGCTGCAGAAGAGCGAATTCAAGCAGGCAGGGGGCGTTCTGGATCTCGCCCCGGGCTATCCGGCCGGTGCTCAGTGCAGTCGCGTAGAGCCGCGTTCCCTCGGTGCACATGGACGTGACGGGGTGGGGATGTGTCGCCATTGTCTCGTTTCGCGTCAAATCTCCACCCCCCAGGGTCCTGAACATGCAAGAACATGATGCATCGTCCCTGTGGCATTGACGTGCCTGAATGAGCCATCGTCTGACACGCGGGGGAGAGGATTCCATCAAGTGAGGACGAAGCCGACCATGTTCAAGAGAATGCTTCGCTCGGTGCTTGCCATAGGTTTCTCCGCCGTTGCGGTTTTTGGGGCAGTCAGCGCCGTCGAAAGTGACGCGGGGAGCGCTAGGGGCGGTCAGGGCACCAGCCTGACGAGCACGGAGTTCGACACCGGCTGGACCACGGCTCCCGTGGGTAAGTACGCCGACACCGGCTGGACCAGCGGCCGGCTTGGCGGAGAGGGTGGCGATACCGGCTGGACCGAGGTTCCTGTGACGGTGTCCGCGTGACCCCCGACGATCGCGGTTTCCGCCGCGAGATGGCATCCGCCTACCGCTCGGGGTGGCAGTTCATCGATCTCGCCACGGCCATCCCCCACGCTGGCGATTCGTTGATGGTCACCCTGTTCGGCCAACCGATCGTCGTCGTGCGCGAGGAGGACGAGGACGTACGTGCCTACCGGTGCCTGCGCCGCCCGCGCGGCGCGCCGCAGCCCGTCCGCTGCGAGGTGCGCTACGGAATGGTCTTCGTCAATCTCGATCAGCGCGACCACCAGCTCTTCGAACCCGATATCACCACCGCCACCCCCCGCAGTGCCTGAAGCGATTCCCCCGTCGTTGCAGATCGCTCAGGCGCTACCCCCACACAACGGCGCCATCGTGGACCTGACCACGATGGCGCCGTTGTGATGCCCGCGTCCAGTGCCTGAACCGGACAAGATGAAGAATCAACGGCTCACGCGCGACCCATCGCCCGGTCCAGGGTGATCTCGATGACCACGCGGTCGGGATTGGGCGACGGCGTCCGGCCGTACCGCTGCGCGTAGCGCGCCACGGCGTCGGCGACCGACGCCTCGTCGGTACGGATCACCGCGCGCCCTTCGAGGGTGGCCCAGCGGCGCCCTTCCATCTGGCAGACCGCGACCCGGGCCCCGCCCGCCGGCGCCGCCTGCGCCGCGAGGACGTTGCGCACCTTCTTGCTGTGCTTGTTGCTGATCACCCGTGCCAGCCCGGCCTCCGGGTCGTACGTCACGCCCACCGGCACCACGTGGGGCGTGCCGTCGGGGCGCGGGGTGGTCAGCGTGCAGACGTGCCGCTCCCGCCAGAAGGCGAGGTACTCGGGCGTCGGGTTGAGTACGTCATGGGACATGGGCCGAAGGGTACGGGCCGATGGTGTCCTCACTTGCCTTGAGTGGAATAGACTCAACTTTGCATAGGTTGACTCTGTCAGATTCGTCGGATTTACCCCTCGGGGAGAGGAGAAGACGCAGTGGACGCCGAGCTGACCAACAAGAGCCGGGACGCGCTGAACGCGGCGACCAGCAGGGCCGTCAAGGACGGCCACGCCGACCTGACCCCCGCGCACCTGCTGCTGGCCCTCCTCGCCGGCGAGGACAACGAGAACGTCACCGACCTGCTCGCCGCCGCCGATGCCGACCAGGCCGAGGTGCGGGCCGGTGCGGAGCGGCTGCTGGCCGCCCTGCCCAGCGTCACCGGCTCCACGGTCGCGCCCCCGCAGCCCACCCGCGATCTGCTCGCCGTACTCGCCGAGGCCGACGCCCAGGCGGGCCGGCTCGGCGACGAGTACCTCTCCACCGAACACCTGCTCATCGCCATCGCCGCCAAGGGCGGCGCGGCGGGTGAGGTCCTTTCCGACCAGGGCGCGAGCGCGAAGAAGCTGCTGGCCGCCTTCGAGAACGCACGAGGAGGACGGCGGGTGACCACCCCCGACCCCGAGGGTCAGTACAAGGCCCTGGAGAAGTTCGGCACCGACTTCACGGCGGCCGCGCGCGAGGGCAAGCTCGACCCGGTCATCGGCCGCGACCACGAGATCCGCCGCGTCGTGCAGGTGCTCTCGCGCCGCACGAAGAACAACCCGGTGCTCATCGGCGAGCCCGGCGTCGGCAAGACGGCCGTCGTCGAGGGCCTGGCCCAGCGCATCGTCAAGGGCGACGTCCCCGAGTCCCTGAAGAACAAGCGCCTGGTCGCCCTGGACCTCGGCGCGATGGTCGCCGGCGCCAAGTACCGCGGCGAGTTCGAGGAGCGCCTGAAGACCGTGCTCGCCGAGATCAAGTCCAGCGACGGGCAGATCATCACCTTCATCGACGAGCTGCACACGGTCGTCGGCGCGGGCGCCGGCGGCGACTCCGCCATGGACGCGGGCAACATGCTCAAGCCCATGCTGGCCCGCGGCGAACTGCGCATGGTCGGCGCGACCACCCTCGACGAGTACCGCGAGCGGATCGAGAAGGACCCGGCGCTGGAGCGGCGCTTCCAGCAGGTGCTGGTCGCCGAGCCGTCCGTCGAGGACACCATCGCCATCCTGCGCGGGCTCAAGGGCCGCTACGAGGCCCACCACAAGGTCGTCATCAACGACAGCGCGCTCGTGGCCGCCGCGACCCTCTCCGACCGGTACATCACCTCCCGCTTCCTCCCCGACAAGGCCATCGACCTCGTCGACGAGGCCGCGTCCCGGCTGCGCATGGAGATCGACTCCTCCCCGCTGGAGATCGACGAGCTCCAGCGCTCCGTGGACCGGCTGCGCATGGAGGAGCTGGCACTGAAGAACGAGTCCGACCCGGCCTCGATGGAGCGCCTGGAGAAGATCCGCAAGGACCTCGCCGACAAGGAGGAGGACCTGCGGGGCCTGACCGCCCGCTGGGAGAAGGAGAAGCAGTCCCTCAACCGGGTCGGCGAGCTCAAGGAGCGCCTGGACGACCTGCGCGGCCAGGCCGAGCGCGCCCAGCGCGACGGGGACTTCGACACCGCCTCCAAGCTGCTCTACGGCGAGATCCCGGCCCTGGAGCGCGAGCTGGCGGAGGCCACCGAGGAGGAGGCCGAGGCCTCCAAGTCCGGCACGTCCAAGAACACGATGGTCAAGGACGAGGTCGGCCCGGACGACATCGCCGACGTGGTGGGCGCCTGGACGGGCATCCCGGCGGGCCGCCTGCTGGAGGGCGAGACCCAGAAGCTGCTCCGCATGGAGGACGAGCTGGGCCGCCGCCTGATCGGCCAGGGCGAGGCCGTACGGGCCGTCTCGGACGCCGTGCGCCGCACCCGCGCCGGCATCGCCGACCCCGACCGCCCGACCGGCTCCTTCCTCTTCCTCGGCCCGACGGGCGTGGGCAAGACGGAGCTGGCCAAGGCCCTCGCCGACTTCCTCTTCGACGACGAGCGGGCCATGATCCGCATCGACATGTCGGAGTACGGCGAGAAGCACAGCGTGGCCCGCCTCGTCGGCGCCCCGCCCGGCTACGTCGGCTACGAGGAGGGCGGCCAGCTCACGGAGGCCGTGCGCCGCCGCCCGTACAGCGTGGTGCTCCTGGACGAGGTGGAGAAGGCCCACCCCGAGGTCTTCGACATCCTGCTCCAGGTCCTGGACGACGGCCGCCTCACGGACGGCCAGGGCCGGACCGTGGACTTCCGCAACACCATCCTGATCCTGACCTCGAACCTCGGCAGCCAGTTCCTCATGGACCCGGCCACCCCCGCGGAACAGAAGAAGCAGCAGGTCCTGGACGTGGTCCGGAGCTCCTTCAAGCCGGAGTTCCTGAACCGCCTGGACGACCTGGTGGTCTTCTCCGCCCTGAGCGGCGACGAGCTCGCGCACATCGCCGAGCTCCAGATCGGCCGCCTGGCCAAGCGCCTGGCCGACCGGCGCCTCACCCTGGACGTCACGCCCGAGGCCCTGGCCTGGCTGGCGGTCAAGGGCAACGACCCGGCGTACGGCGCCCGGCCGCTGCGCCGCCTGATCCAGACGGCGATCGGCGACCGGCTGGCCAAGGAGATCCTCTCGGGCGAGGTCCGCGACGGCGACACCGTACGGGTCGACGTGGCGGGCGAGGACCTGCTGGTGGGCAAGGCGCTCTGACCCGGCCGGGCGGACCCCGTGTCCGCCCGCAGCGGATCGGCGCTGCAAAGCTGGACACGGGGTAGGCGGCATGGGGGAGGATGCATGTATCCGCACGAAGGGAAAAACACGGTGAGCATCGACCCGGCCTCGATTCCGAACTTCGGAGGGCAGCAGCCCGATCCGCAGGCCACAGGACCGGCGGGCCCCGTCGTCCCCGACCAGGATCTGGTCAAGCAGCTGCTGGAGCAGATGGAGCTCAAGTACGTCGTCGACGACGAGGGTGACCTCGCGGCGCCGTGGGAGGAGTTCCGCACGTACTTCATGTTCCGCGGCGAGGACGAGCAGCAGGTTTTCTCGGTGCGGACCTTCTACGACCGTCCGCACAAGATCGACGAGAAGCCGCAGCTTCTCGAGTCGATCGACGACTGGAACCGCCGCACCCTGTGGCCGAAGGTCTACAGCCACACGCACGACGACGGCTCGGTCCGCCTGATCGGTGAGGCGCAGATGCTGATCGGCACCGGCGTCAACCTGGAGCACTTCGTGTCCTCCACGGTCAGCTGGGTCCGTGCGTCCATCGAGTTCGACAAGTGGCTCGTCGAGCAGCTCGGCCTGGAGAAGGAGATCGACTCCACCGACGGCGAGAGCGACGGCGACGGCGACGCCACGAACTGACTAGAGCGGCACCCGGGCCACCAGCAGCAGGTACAGCCCGTAGCCGTAACCGAGCCCGGCCACCACCGCGGTCACCACGACCGCGGTGCGCGGCCGGGCTCGCGCCATGACGGCGGCCAGCGGCAGGAGCAGCGGGAAGGCCGGCAGCAGGAAGCGCGGCTTGGACTCGAAGAAGCCGGCCCCGCCGAAGGCCATCACCAGCAGGACCGCCGTGTACGCGAGCAGCGCGAGCGGGGTGCGGTCCAGGAACAGCAGCACCGCCAGCAGCCCGGCCGCGGCCAGCAGGACCACCGTCACGGTGGTCGCGAAGGACACGTGCCCGCCGGTCAGCACCCGCTCCGCCGAGCGCAGCGTCCCGGCGCCGAAGTCGAAGCGGGAGCCCCAGCTGCGCTGCACGGCGAAGTAGCCGCCGAAGGGGTCGCGCACCTTCACCCCGACGGCCAGGACGTACGCCGCCCAGCCCGCCGGCGCCACCAGCCCGGCCACCCACACCTCGGGCGCCCGGGATCTTCGTACGAGGATGGCGTGGAGGGCCATGGCCGACACGGCGGCGGCGACGGCGAGCCCGGTGGGCCGGGTCAGCCCGGCGAGCACGGCGAGGCCCGCGGCCCAAAGCCAGCGCTCGCGCAGCAGGGCGTGGAGCGCCCAGGCGGCGAAGGCGGCCAGGAGCGCCTCGGTGTAGGCGAGGGTGAGGACCACCGAGTGCGGCAGGGCCGCCCACAGCCCCACGAGCAGCAGCCCGGCGCGCGGCCCGATCACCCGCTCCCCGACCCGGTGGATCCCGACGGCGGCGACGGCGGCGGCGGTCCACGCGACGAGGAGCGCGGCGGGGACGGGCCCGCCGGGCAGGATGCCGGAGACGGCCCGGATCAGCGCGGGGTAGAGCGGGAAGAAGGCCTGGTCGCTCTGTACGGGCCCGGTTCCGGTGACGGCGTCGGGCCACATCAGGGTGCGCCCGTAGCCGTGGGTCGCTATCCGGAGGTACCAGTCCGCGTCCCAGGACCGGCCGAACACCCTCAGCGGATCCCGCCCGGCCCACCAGGAGCCGAGGGCGAGCACCAGCACCCCGGCCCCGCGCACGGCGGCGAACACGCCGAGCGCTATCACCGTCGTCGGCGCGGCCGACAGTACGGCCCGGACCGCGCGTATCTCCCGGGGCGACGCGGACACGGTCGCTCTGCCCGTTGCCATGAATCCCGACTTCCGTCTCTCGGTGGGGTCCGCTCACCGGGGAGGGTGAGGGCTTCGGGCGCTCGTGCGAGCGACAGCTTCACACCGGCCTCGGCCACCCCGCAAGCAGGCCTGGTGGCCGACCCCGGACGCGGGTCGCGGCCGGGGTCGGGGCCCGCGTGGCGGTCAGAGGCGGCGCAGCCGGGAGGCGGCCTCCCGCAGGACGTCCTCGCGCTTGCAGAAGGCCCAGCGGACCTGGGTGGCGCCGGCGGACTTGTCGTCGTAGAAGACCTGGTTCGGGATGGCGACCACGCCGCAGCGCTCGGGGAGGGCGCGGCAGAAGGCGAGGCCGTCCTTCTCTCCGAGGGGGGTGATGTCGGTGGTGATGAAGTACGTGCCCTGCGGGCGGAAGACCTCGAAGCCGGCCGCCGCGAGGCCGTCGGCGAGGATGTCGCGCTTGGCGGCCAGGTCGGCGCGGAAGGCGTCGTAGTAGGTGTCGGGCAGGGCGAGGGCCTCGGCGATCGCGTACTGGAAGGGGCCCGAGGAGACGTAGGTGAGGAACTGCTTCGCCGAGCGGACCGCCGTGACCAGCTCCGGGGGCGCGGTGACCCAGCCGACCTTCCAGCCCGTGAAGGAGAAGGTCTTCCCGGCCGAGGAGATGGTGACCGTGCGCTCGCGCATGCCCGGGAGGCCCGCCAGGGGGATGTGGGCGCCCTCGAAGACCAGGTGCTCGTACACCTCGTCCGTGACGACCAGCAGGTCCCGCTCGACCGCCAGCTCGGCGATCGCGGCGAGCTCCGCCGCGGTGAGGACGGTGCCCGTCGGATTGTGCGGGGTGTTCAGCAGCAGGAGGCGGGTGCGCGGGGTGACGGCTGCGCGCAGTTCGTCCAGGTCGAGGGCGAAGGCGCCGGCGTGCGGGCGCAGGGTGACCGGGACGCGTACCGCGCCCGCCATCGCGATGCAGGCCGCGTACGAGTCGTAGTACGGCTCCAGGGCGATGACCTCGTCACCCGGCTCCAGCAGGGCGAGGAGGGAGGCCGCGATGGCCTCCGTGGCGCCCGCCGTGACCAGGACCTCGGTGTCGGGGTCGTAGGACAGGCCGTAGAAGCGCTGCTGGTGCGCGGCGATCGCCGTGCGCAGCTCCGGGACGCCGGGGCCCGGCGGGTACTGGTTGCCGCGGCCCGTGAGGACCGCGCGGGAGGCCGCTTCGGCGATCTCCGCCGGGCCGTCGGTGTCGGGGAAGCCCTGGCCGAGGTTGATCGAACCGGTGCGGGCGGCCAGCGCCGACATCTCCGCGAAGATCGTCGTGCCGAAGGCCGCCAGACGGCGGTTCAGGAAGGGGCGGTCGCTGCTCACGGGTGCGCTCATGGGCGTCATCCTGGGGTCAACCTCTGGACTTCCTCAAGTGTGCTTTGGGCCGTGCGGCCCGGGGGCATCCCCCCTTCACGCGGGACGCGGGGATCCCGCTCCCCGGGAAGACCGGGGCATGAGAGAAGGGCGGACCACATGTTCGTCGGCATCGTGATTGCAGTGGTGGTCATCGCTTTCGTCGTGACGATCTCAGCCCGTTCGTCCAAGGCCGGGCACACCCGCGGCCGCGGCAAGAGCAGCGGCTCGTGGGTCGACGGGGGCGGCGCGGGCGGGGGCTGCGGTTCCTCCTCGTCCTGCGGCTCGTCGTCCTCCTGCGGCGGCGGGGGGTGCGGTTCCAGCTGACACGGGGCAGCGGGGACCGCGTGGCAGGGGGGGGGCGCCTGGCGGTCGGATCCGGGTCGGGCGTCCCCGTCATTCGCCCCTGCGTGACGGCTCGTTCGTCGATGCATGACGACGCGCGGGACGCAACTCGTTGAACACGTGAACTGTGGAGCCCCCGGGGGGATGTAAACCCCGTCAAGTTGGGTAAAAACGCTGTGAGTGCCGTGCCTTTCATGATTCCCTCGGTTGAGTAGACCAGTCCTCGGACCTCCCTGGACTTCCTGTGGACCCGTGCCGGTGTCCCCCCACCCGTTGACTACCGCTGGCGGGCCCCGGCCCATCTCCCTCGCGCGTTTGCGGAGCCGACTCATGCTCACGACCCTCCAGACCTCTTACACCGACACGCGTGCCGCCGATCTCGCCTGGGCCCTGGGTCGGGACCGGCTGCCCGCCCTGGCCGTACTGAACCTCGAACTGTCGGGCGCCAAGGTGGAGTTGCGCCTGCTCGGGGCCTCCCATCAGGTTCTTCTGGAGGAGGCCGAGGTGCTCTGCTCGGAGACGGTCGCCTGCATGCCCGGCAGCAGCACGCCGCTGCCGCTCGGCGTGGCCAAGCGGGTGGGTGACTGGGAGTACGAGTTCGCCGCGCGGGTCGAGACCCTGTCCCGCGGATCGTTCGCAGGGCGGGCGCAGGAGCTGCTCGCACTGGTGGCTGACCACCCGAACGGGCTAGCGGGGACCTTTCCGGGAAGTCCGCACGCCTTCACCGCCCTGCTCGCGCAACGCTACGAGGGCCAGGTGCGCTGGCGGACCTGGCACGCGTACCCGCAGGAGGGGCAGCTGGTGGCCACCCGGACCCGGGTGGGCGTACGGGCGGGGGCCCCGGCCGCCTCGGCGCCGGAATCGCCGGCGCTGCTGTAGCGGGCGGCCGGCGCCTCCGGGGCGCGGACGGCCCGTCTCCGTTACGCCAACTGGCTGGATCGATACGCCACTTGCACCCATGTGGGTGACCGGATGTAGGTGGGCGGTGACGTACGGTTCGCTTCATGATCGACCGTTCCGTCCCGCGCCGGGTGCTCCCGGCTCCGGAGCCGCGGGGCGCCGAGACCGTCCCGGCCGCCCTGCCCGTAGGGCCCCGGACCGGCCGACTCCTCGTCCTGGCCACCGTGTTCGTCTGCGCCGCCTGCGGGCTCGTGTACGAACTGGAGCTGCTCGCCCTGGGCACCTACCTCATCGGCGACTCCGTCACCCAGGCGTCGGTCGTGCTGTCCGTCATGGTCTTCGCCATGGGCGTCGGCTCCCTGCTCGCCAAGCGCCTGCGCCACCGGCCCGCCTTCGGCTTCGGCGCCATCGAGGCCGGGCTCGCCCTCCTCGGCGGGCTCTCGGCCATAGCGCTGTACGCGAGCTTCGCCTGGCTGGGGGAGTCCCGTCCCGCCCTCGTCGCCTTCTCCTTCGTCATCGGGGTGCTCATCGGCGCGGAGATCCCGCTGCTGATGGTCCTCATCCAGCGCATCCGCAGACAGGACGCGGGCGGGGCCGTCGCCGACCTGTTCGCCGCCGACTACGTGGGCGCCCTCGTCGGCGGCCTCGCCTTCCCCTTCCTGCTCCTCCCGATGCTCGGCCAGCTCACCGGCGCCATGCTCACCGGCACCGTCAACGCGGCCGTCGGCGGCGGGCTGGTCCTGTGGCTGTTCCGCCGCGACCTGAGCCGCCGCTGCCGCTGGCTGCTGATCGCCGCGAACGTGACCGTGCTGGCCGTGCTGGCCTCGGCGACCGTCCTCGCCGACGACTTCGAGCGGGTCGCCCGGCGCGCCGTCTACGGCGCGGAGGTGCGGGTCGCCGTCCAGACCGGCGTGCAGGAACTGGTGCTCACCGGCCCCCCGACCGGCTCCCCGCGCTCCCTCGACCTGTACCTCGACGGGCGGCTGCGGGTCAGCGGCTACGACGAGTACCGCTACCACGAGGCCCTGGTCCACCCCGCGATGACCGGCCCGCACGCCAGCGTCCTGGTTCTCGGCGGGGGCGACGGGCTCGCCGCCCGCGAGGTGCTCCGCTACCGGGACGTCGCCTCCGTCACCGTCGTCGAGCTCGACCCCGGCGTGGTCGGGCTCGCCCGCACCGATCCGATGCTCTCCGCACTCAACGCCCGGGCGTACGAGGACCCGCGCACGGCCGTCGTCACGCAGGACGCCTTCCGCTGGCTGCGGGAGCCGGCCGCCGCCGGCCGGTTCGACGTCATCGTCTCCGACCTCCCCGACCCGGGCATCACCCCCAGCACGAAGCTGTACTCGCAGGAGTTCTACGGGCTGGCGGCGCGGGCCCTGCGCCCCGGGGGCCGGATCGCCGTGCACGCCGGGCCGCTGGCCACGCGCCCGCGGACGTACTGGACCGTCGACTCCACCCTCCGCGCGGCCGGCCTGCTGACCTCCCCCTACAGCGCGGGCGGCCGCCTCTCGGGCTTCGCCGCCGGACCCGACCGCACCCCCCTCGGCGTCGCCGGCGCACCGCCGCAGGACTGGGGCTTCGTGCTGGCCGCCCGCGACGGCGTCCCCCCGCTGCGCGTGGACCGCGACACGCCCGCCCTGCGCTCGCTGTCGACCCGCTCGCTGCAGGACGCCGCGCGCGATGCGGAGCGCACCCGGGTGCCCGGTCTCCCGCCGTCGACCCTGCCGCACCCGCGGTATTCGTGACCCGGTGCGCTGTCGTCGGTAGGCTCGACCGCATGGAGCATCAGGTGTTCGTCCCGGTACCGGCAGACGATCTCCGCGCCGTGCTGCGCGACCCCGCCCGGGTGGCCCGGTGCGTCCCGGGCCTCCAGCAGGACGCCGACACCGAGTCCGGGCCGGTCTCCGGCCGGCTGAAGGTCCGCGTCGGCGGGAGCACCGTGACCTACCGGGGAGCCCTGGCCGTCATCGAGCGGGACCCCGGACACTTCACCTTCGAGGGTGAGGGCACGGAGGTCCGCGGCAGCGGGACCGTGAAGTTCTCGGTGGACCTGCGGCTGTCCCCGGCCGAGGACGGGACCCGGCTGGACTTCACCGCCGGGGCCACCGCCGACGGGCGCGCCGCCGCCTTCACCCCCGAGGCCGCGGCCGCCGCCGTACAGCGGCTGCTGGACCGGGCCGCCGACCAGCTGACCGCCGGGTCCGCTCTCGGCGACCCCGTGGCCGAGGCCGAGGAGGCGGAGGAGACCGGCGACAGCGACGACACCGGCCCCGGGTTCGTCGGGGACGGCGTCACCGAGGTCACCGCCTCCCTCTTCGACACCGAGGTGCCGCCCCCCTCGCTGGACCCGTTCCTGGCCGGCGGGTTCGAGGAGCTCGACGGGGCCCCGCGGCCCCCGGCCGAGGCCGCCCACGCCCGCCGCACCATGATCGGCCGCAGCGCGGAGGAGGTGGACCACGCGCCTCCGCGCGGCCGGTACGCCCCGGTCCCCGCGCCCGCCACCACCACCGCCGGCGACAGCCTGCGCTGGATCGCCCCGGCCGCCGCCCTCGCGCTGGCCTCGGCGGTCGTCATCGGCCGGGCCCTGCGCCGCCGCCGCTGACCTGCGGCCGCGGCCCGCATTAGGGTCGACCGCATGAGTACGCAACTGAGCGCCGGCGGCGCCGAGGTGACGGTCGACCAGGAGAACGGCTGCCGCATCAGCAGCCTGCGCATCGACGGGACGGAGCTGCTGCGCCAGGGCCCGCGGTACGGGGCGTTCCCGATGGTCCCGTGGTGCGGACGGACCGAGAACGGCCGGTTCCGCGACGGCGGCACCGTCCACCAGATGCCGGTCAACCACCCGCCGCACGCGCTCCACGGCTTCGGCCGCGACGCCCCCTGGCGCCCCGCCGGGGCCACCGCCACCGAGGCGGCGTTCACCTACGACCTGGCGGAGCCGTGGCCGTACCCGGGCCGGGTGACCCAGGTGGTCGCGCTCGCCGAGGACGCGCTGACCCTCACCATGGGCGTCGAGACGTACGGGGACTCCTTCCCGGCCCAGGCCGGCTGGCACCCCTGGTTCCGGCGCGACCTCGGGACCGGCGGCGGGGCGGCGGAGCTCTCCTTCGAGCCCGCCTGGCAGGAGGAGCGCGGCGCCGACCACCTCCCGACCGGCCACCGCATCGACCCGAAGCCCGGCCCCTGGGACGACTGCTTCGGCATGCCGCACGGGGTCGACGTCACCCTCACCTGGCCCGGCGCCCTGGAGCTGCGGATCACCAGCCGGGCCGAATGGGTGGTCGTCTACGACGAGGAGTCCGAGGCCGTCTGCGTCGAGCCGCAGTCCGGTCCGCCGAACGGGCTGAACACCCTGCCGCGCCTAGTCACCCCCGTGGACCCGCTGGAGGTCTCCACGACGTGGACGTGGCGGCGGCTGCGCTAGGGCGCAATTAAGCTCAGAGCCATGAGTGACGTACGCGATGCGCTTCTGCAGCAGATCAAGGACAAGGCCGTCGTGCACGGCAAGGTGATCCTCTCCTCCGGCCGGGAGGCCGACTACTACATCGACCTCCGCCGGGTCACCCTCGACGGCGAGGCGGCCCCGCTGGTCGGTCAGGTCATGCTCGACCTGACCGCCGAGCTCGAATTCGACTGCGTCGGCGGTCTGACCCTGGGCGCCGACCCGGTCGCGACCTCGATGCTGCACGCCTCCGCCGCGCGCGGCCAGCGCCTCGACGCCTTCGTCGTCCGCAAGGCGCAGAAGGCCCACGGCATGCAGCGCCGCATCGAGGGCACCGACGTGAAGGGCAAGCGCTGCCTGGTCGTCGAGGACACCTCGACCACCGGCGGTTCCCCGCTGACCGCCGTCGAGGCGGTCCGCGAGGCCGGCGGCGAGGTCGTCGCCGTCGCCACGATCGTCGACCGCGGTGCGGCCGACGCCATCGCCGGGGCGGGCCTCCCCTACCTCACGGGCTACGAGCTCGAGGACCTGGGCCTGTCCTAGGTCCCCTCTGCCGGCCCGGTCCGGCCACCGCGAGAACTGGTGCCGAAGGTCCTCGGCCGCCCCGCTGAGCGGCCTGACCTGGCAAAACCCGGCGGCCCGGGATGTTTCACGTGAAACATCCCGGGCCGTTCGCCCACCACGTGAGACCGGCAGGCTGGACCCTCGCGCTGAGTCTGGAAAGATAGGCGCGACGATGACGTCGCCCCCAGGTCAGGGCCCGCAATAAGCACACTCCCCGCACATCCAAGGAGCCGGCAGATGCCCATCGCAACCCCCGAGGTCTACAACGAGATGCTCGACCGGGCGAAGGCAGGCAAGTTCGCCTACCCGGCCATCAACGTGACCTCCTCCCAGACCCTGCACGCTGCACTGCGTGGCTTCGCGGAGGCCGAGAGCGACGGCATCATCCAGATCTCCACCGGTGGTGCGGAGTTCCTGGGTGGCCAGCACAACAAGGACATGGTCACCGGCGCGGTCGCCCTGGCCGAGTTCGCGCACATCGTGGCCGCCAAGTACGACATCACGGTCGCCCTGCACACGGACCACTGCCCGAAGGACAAGCTGGACGGCTACGTACGTCCGCTGCTCGACATCTCCGCCGAGCGCGTGGCCCGCGGCCTGAACCCGCTCTTCCAGTCGCACATGTGGGACGGCTCCGCCGAGACCCTGGCCGACAACCTGGCCATCGGCCAGGAGCTGCTCGCCAAGGCCGTCGCCGCCAAGATCATCCTTGAGGTCGAGATCACCCCGACCGGCGGCGAGGAGGACGGCGTCAGCCACGAGATCAACGACGAGCTCTACACCACCGTCGACGACGCGATCCGCACCGCCGAGGCCCTCGGCCTGGGCGAGAAGGGCCGCTACCTGCTGGCCGCCTCCTTCGGCAACGTCCACGGCGTCTACAAGCCGGGCAACGTGGTCCTGCGCCCCGAGCTCCTCAAGGACCTCCAGGCCGGTGTCGCCGAGAAGTTCGGCAAGGCATCGCCCTTCGACTTCGTCTTCCACGGCGGCTCGGGCTCCACGGCCGAGGAGATCGCCACCGCGCTGGAGAACGGCGTCGTGAAGATGAACCTCGACACCGACACCCAGTACGCCTTCACCCGCCCGGTCGTGGACCACATGTTCAGCAACTACGCCGGTGTGCTGAAGGTCGACGGCGAGGTCGGCACGAAGTCCAAGTACGACCCCCGCACCTGGGGCAAGGCCGCCGAGGCGGGCATGGCCGCGCGCGTCGCCGAGGCGTGCGCGAACCTGCGCTCCACCGGTACCAAGCTGAAGTAGTCGGCCCCGGCGAGCCGCACCGCAGGGCCCGGCCCCGTCCCACGACGGAGGCCGGGCCCTGCGGCGTTCCCCGGCACGACACCGCGCCGGGCCGCAGCGCGAGGGTGGCTGCACGGTCCGAACGAGGCCTTCCGGTGCGACTGTTCCGCAACGCGGCCGGCCCTGACATCGTGTCCGCCCGCGCCCCGCGAGCCGGTCGGGGCGACCGCCCCCGCGAACTGACCCGGCCCCTCCCCACGTCAAGGGCCCGTACCCGGCAATGCGAATGACGCGGCAGCGGCGTGGGGCCGCGGACCAGCGCATACGGCGGGGCGGCGACAGCGAGGGGACAGCGGGTTTCGCGGACCACCGCACCCGGCAGACTGGGGGCATGTCCATTCACCAGAACCTGCTCGGGGGCCCCGCCCCCACCCACCTTCCCGACGAGCCGGGCCGTGAGGCCATCGCGGCCGGCACCCCCGCCGTCGAGGTGGCCGCCGCGCACCCGACGTCCTCCCTCGCCTGGGCGATCCTCGCCGACGAGGCCTTCGCCGCCGGCAGCACCGTCGAGTCTTACGCCTACGCCCGTACGGGCTACCACCGCGGCCTCGACGCCCTGCGCCGCGCCGGCTGGAAGGGCCACGGCCCGGTCCCGTGGGAGCACGAGCCGAACCGCGGTTTCCTGCGCGCCCTGCACGCCCTGGCCCGCGCGGCCGAGGCGATCGGCGAGAAGGAGGAGTACGAGCGCTGCTCGACCTTCCTGCGCGACTCGTCCCCGACGGCGGCGGACACGCTGAGCGCCTGAGTCCGTACGGCGGGGAGCGACACGCACCGAATTGTGTGGTCTGTGTCACTCCCCGCTGGAGCGCCGGCGCGCCGGTGTCCTATGCTGCGGGCAGGGGACCGGGGCTCCACTCACCTCACGGAAGGAGCGGACCGCTACCCGGAAGCACGTGTCGAGGAGACAGAAATGTCGAACACCCTTGATGCCTCCGGAGTCGGCGGGTCGGACACCCCGAACCTCGACTTCGACGGCACCACCCCGTACGAGGACTACGTCCAGGCGGACGTTCTCACCCACCTCCAGCACCTCCGCTCGGACGACCCCGGCGAGATGGTCTTCCTGGTCACGACCCAGGTCATGGAGCTGTGGTTCACGGTCATCGTCCACGAGTGGGAAACCGCCGCGAAGGCCCTGCGCGAGGACCGCATCCCGGTCGCGATGGATGCGCTGAAACGTTCCCTCCGCGAACTCGAAGCCCTCAACGCCTCCTGGCGCCCGCTCGCCCAGCTCACCCCCGGACAGTTCAACGCCTACCGCTCCGCGCTCGGCGAAGGTTCCGGTTTCCAGTCCGCGATGTACCGCCGGATGGAGTTCCTGCTCGGCGAGAAGTCCTCCTCCATGCTCGTCCCGCACCGGGGCGCGCCGCGCGTCCACGCGGAGCTGGAGAAGGCCCTCCACGAGCCGAGCCTCTACGACGAGGTCCTGCGCCTCCTCGCCCGCCGCGGCTTCCCCGTCCCGGCCGCCGTCCTCGACCGCGACCTCTCGCTGCGCTACGAGCCCTCGGCCGAGGTCGAGGCCGTCTGGACCGGCCTCTACGCCACCCCGGACGAGCACCTGGACCTCCACCGCCTCGGCGAGGTCCTCACCGACGTCGCCGAGCTCGTCTGGCGCTGGCGCAACGACCACCTGGTCGCCACCCGCCGTGCGATGGGCGCGAAGACGGGTACGGGCGGCTCGGCCGGTGTGACCTGGCTGGAGAAGCGCGCCACGAAGAACGTCTTCCCGGAGCTCTGGACGGCCCGCAGCCATGTCTGAGGCATCCAGCGCCGCCGACCTGGCGGCCCGCGCGCAGTCCCTGGACACCGCCGACGAGCTGGCCAAGCTCCGCGGGCGCTTCACGCTCCCCGACGGAGTCGTCTACCTGGACGGCAACTCCCTCGGCGCGCTCCCGGCCGGTGTCGCCGGCACCACCGCCGACGTCGTCTCCCGGCAGTGGGGCGAGCTCCTCATCCGCTCCTGGGAGGAGAGCGGCTGGTGGACCGCCCCCGAGCGGATCGGCGACAAGCTCGCCCCCCTCATCGGCGCCGCCCCCGGGCAGGTCGTCGTCGGCGACTCCACCAGCGTCAACCTCTTCAAGGCCCTGGTCGGCGCCGCACGCCTCGCGGCCCCCGGCCGGACCCGGATGCTGGTCGACGCGGCCACCTTCCCGACCGACGGCTACATAGCCGAGTCGGCGGCCCGGATGACGGGCCTGACCGTCACCCCGGTGGATCCCTCGCACGCGGCGGAGGCGATGGACGCGGACACCGCCGTGGTCCTCCTCAACCACGTCGACTACCGCACCGGGCGGCTCCACGACCTGCCCGCCCTCACCACGGCGGCCCGTGCCGCCGGGGCGATCACGGTCTGGGACCTGTGCCACTCCGCGGGGGCCCTCCCCGTCGGCCTCGACGCGAACGCCGTCGACCTCGCGGTCGGCTGCACGTACAAGTACCTCAACGGCGGCCCGGGCTCGCCCGCGTACCTGTACATCGCGGCGCGCCACCAGGCCGGCTTCGACTCCCCGCTCCCGGGCTGGAACGGCCACGCGGATCCCTTCGCGATGACCCCGGCCTTCGAGGCGGCCCCGGGCGCGACCCGCGGTCGCGTGGGCACCCCGGACATCCTGTCGATGCTGGCCCTGGAGTCGGCGCTCGACGCCTGGGAAGGGGTCTCGGTCGAGGCCGTACGGGCCAAGTCGCTCGCCCTGACCGACTTCTTCCTCGAATGCGTGGCGGCGTACGTCCCGCAGGGCCGGGTCGAGTCGGTCACCCCGGACGAGCACGGCCGCCGCGGCAGCCAGATCTCGCTGCGCACCGAGAACGCCCGCGAGGTCATGCGGGAACTCATCTCGCGGGGCGTCATCGGCGACTTCCGCGCACCCGACGTCCTGCGCTTCGGCTTCACCCCGCTCTACGTCGGTTTCGCCGACGCCGAGCGCGCCGCGCGCACGCTGGGTCACATTTTCGGGTGACTCGGTAGCGAAACGTCACATCACCGGGCGGGCGGGGCTACGGCTCCGTCCGCCCGGTCACATCCCGGACCCTGCACGGAACCCCCCGTTCCAGACTGATACGGTCCCGCTCTGCCGGAACACCGGAACATCTGTCCCCGCTGTCCCACGCGTTACCGAGAGGTTGAGCCGATGACGGACCCCGCCGCAGTGGAACGGGACGCCACCGAGGCTGCCTCGGCCTTCTCCCATCCGGCCGTTGCGCCGGACGCGACCGCCGCGTACGGGGAACACCCCGACCACGTCGTCGACTTCTACGCCCCGCGCGCCGAGACCCCGGGCGGCCCGGTCCCGCTGGTGGTCGTCCTGCACGGCGGCGCGTGGCGGGCCCCGTACGACAGGCAGCACATCACCCCGTTCGCGGACTTCCTGGCCCGGCGGGGTTTCGCCGTCGCGAACGTCGAGTACCGCCGCGGGAGTTCCCTTCCGCACCAGAACGCCGACGGGCCGGTCGCCGGCCGCTGGCCGGAGACCTTCGACGACGTCGCCGCCGCGATGGACGCCCTGCCGGGGCTGGCCGCCGAGGCGCTCCCGCAGGCCGACGTCCGCCGCGTGGTCGTCACCGGCCACTCGGCGGGCGGACACCTCGCACTGTGGGCCGCGGCCCGGCACGTGCTCCCGTACGACTCCCCGTGGAGGCTGTCTTCCCCGCCGATGCTGCGCGGGGTGGTGGCGCTGGCGCCGATCGCGGACTTCGCGGTGGCGGAGGAACTGGGCGTGTGCGGCGGTGCGAGCGCGCAGCTGCTGGGCGGCGAGGAGTACTTCGCGGACCGCCTCCCGTACGCGGACCCGGCGGCCCTGCTGCCGACGGGGATCGCCACGGCGGTGGTGCAGGGACGGGACGACATCGTGGTCCCGCAGCAGGTGGCCGAGGCGTACGTGGCGGCGGCGGCGAAGGCGGGCGAGATGGTCGGGCTGACGCTCCTCGACGCCGTCGGGCACTTCCCGCTCATCGACCCGGCGGCGGACGCCTGCGCGGTGGTGTCGGAGGAGATCGCGCAACTGGCCTGGTAGCGCCGGTGTTCCGGCCGCCGACCGGGCCGGGGCGCCCGTCCCGGCCGTTGCGCCGGTGTGCGAGGATCCGCGCACAGGCACCGAGCCCCGTGGATCCCGGGGGCTCATCGAGCGGTCGGGGGAGAGCGGACATGAGCAGCAGCACCCTGTGGTGGTTCGAGGGGCGCGCGTGATGGCCCGGTGGGGGTTGCTCGTCGAGCAGCACATGGGCAACGGCGAGGGCCGGGAGTGGTCCATCAAGGTCCTGGGGCACGTCGACGGGACGCGCGAGGAGGCGGTTGCCGCACTGAGGGAACAAGCCGAACAGTACAAACCCCAGCATCCGTACAGGCCGAAGCGACGGGTCCTGTACCGGGACGGCGATTCCTTCCTGCTGGTCCTGGACGGGCGCTGGCAGGTCTTCCACTGCCGGTTCACGGTGGCGGAGCAGCTCCACGACAGCGCAGGCTGACGCGCGGGCAGAATCTCGCCAACTCCCGCCCCCTGCGGTGATATCGGCTGATCATGCGACGAGGATCTATGTACTGTGGCCCCGACAGTTCCTGAGCATGTTCAAAAAATGGGGGGAACGGTGCGCAGTCGCCGTCTCGTAATTTCCGTGGCCGTCATCGCGGCCACGGCCGGTCTCGTCCCGGGGATGGCCCACGCGGCCGACCCGGTGGCTCCCGTCGCTCCGGTAGCGCAGGGTGTGGCCGCTCCCGCCGCGGATCTGGGGAAGGCCGCGGCGCCGAACCTCAAGACCTTCAAGAGCCCCGCCGAGCGCTCGGTCCGCAAGGGCCTGCCCGGCGGGAAGGCCGGGGCCGCTGCCTCGCAGGCCGCCGGCAACCCGGAGCTGGCCCTCGTGCTGAACGCGGCGAGCACCACCGCGCACGCGCTGGACCTGGAGACGACCGTCATCAGCGCGGACTCCACGCTGAAGGTCACCGTCGACTGGGGCGACGGGAACACCGACGGGCTGGACGCCTACGGCTCGACCGTCCTCAAGAGCAGCCACACCTACGCCGAGCTCGGCGAGTACACCGTCAAGGTCACCGTGACGGACCCGGCGAACCAGGCCGAGGTCGTCAACGAGTTCCAGGCCATGACCGCGGGCTCGGACTTCGTCCCGTACGCGCCCACCCGCCTCCTCGACACCCGCGACGGGACCGGCGCGGCCAAGGGCAAGGTCGCCCCGTACGGCTCCACCCGGGTGAAGGTCGGCGGCAACGGCGCGATCCCCGCCGGGGTCACCGCCGTGGTCCTCAACCTGACCGTCACCAACACCACCAGCGCCGGCCACATCACGGCCTTCGCCGAGGAAACCGAGCGTCCGACCACGTCGAACGTCAACTTCGAGGCCGGTCAGACCGTCCCGAACCTGGTGATCGTGCCGGTCGGCAAGAACGGCTACGTGGAGCTGGCCAACCGCGGCTCGGACTCGGTCGACCTGATCGCGGACGTGACCGGCTACTTCACCCGGACCCAGGCGAGCGGCTACACGCCGATGACCCCGGCCCGTTTCGTCGACACCCGTGACGGCCTCGGCACGGTCAAGGGCCAGCTCGGCGGGCGGAAGACCTTCTCCACCCAGATCGGCGGCCTGCGCGGCGTGCCCCAGGGCATCACCGCCGTGGCGCTCAACGTGACCGTCACCAACCCGAAGGAGTCCGGCCACCTGTCGGTCTTCCCGGGCGGCGGCGCCACCCCGACCGCGTCCAACCTGAACTTCACGCCCGGCCAGACGATCGCCAACTCGGTGATCGTGCCCGTGGGTGCGGACGGCAGGATCAGCGTCTTCAACGGCGCCTGGGCGGGCACCGACGTGATCGTCGACGTCGTCGGCTACTACAGCAAGGACAGCAAGGCGTCCTACATGCCGCTCAAGCCGGACCGCATCATCGACACCCGTGACCCCGCCTGGCCCTACGGCCCGCTGCGCGCCCGGAACTACATCTACACCTACAACGGGAAGTCGCCCGGCGATGTGGGTGTCGACGGGTACGTGCTGAACACCACCGTGACCAACACGAGGGGCACCGGCTTCCTGTCGGTCGCACCGGACCCGAACACGATCCAGCAGTACAAGGACCAGACCGCGGTCTTCCCGGAGCGTCCCAGCGCCTCGACCCTGAACTGGACGGCCGGCAAGACCGTCCCGAACCTGGTCCAGGCGAGCTCCGGCAAGAACGGCATCGTCGACTACTGGAACCAGGGCTGGGAGGACGTCGACCTCATCGTCGACATCTTCGGCTACTACGAGTCCAAGTGATCCACCGCTAGGCGCCCAGGGGACGGCCTGCCGTCCCCTGGGCGCCTAGCGTTCCGGTTTGCCCCGGGCGAGGTGTTCCACCAGTTCGGCCAGGTCCTCGCAGACCTGCTCGATCTTCAGGCGGACGTTGTTCTGCTCGGTGACCATCGCCGACAGCAGCAGCCCGGTCAGGGCCGCCGCCCCGTTGAGGGCCTGCAGGTTGATCATGGTTCCCAGGAGGGTCTGCCCGTCGAACGGCCCGGTCCGGTCGCTCGCCGCCGAGATCGCGAGGACGGACACGAGCAGGGTGACCGGGGCGCTCCCGGCGAGCTGGAAGCGTACGGCCGCCCAGATGATCAGCGGGAAGACCAGGAACAGCAGGGACAGGGAGCTCCGGGTGGCCACCACGGTGACGACGACGGACGTCAGTACCAGGGCCGCCACCTCCGGCACGCGGTAGCCGCCGCCACCGGGGCGGCGGACCCGGCGCAGGACGAGCAGGAGGGGCGTCACCACGAGCACGCCCATCGCGTCCCCGGCCCACCAGGCCGACCACACCGGCCAGAACCGGGCCGAGGGCAGGTCGCCGCTGAGCACCAGCGTCCAGGTCCCGATGGTCGCGCTGATCAGCATCGGCAGCAGACCGCCCAGGAAGACCAGCGCCAGGGCGTCCCGCAGCCGGTCGATCTCGCTGCGGAAGCCCGCCTTGCGGAGCATCAGGTACGCGCACACGGGCGCGAGGGTGTTCCCCGCGACGATGCCGAGGCCGGAGAGGTTGAAGTCGCCGATCCGCTCGATGGCGAGGTACGTGCCGAGGGCGATCCCCGGCCATGTCCGCAGGCCGAGCCAGAGCAGGGCGGCGAGGGCGATGCCGGTGGGCGGCCACAGGGGAGTGACCTCGGCGCCGTTGACGACCACGGACTGGTGCAGGCCGATGCGCCCGCCCGCGTAGTAGGCGAGGGCGACGGCGAGGATCAGCAGGACAGCTGCGGGCAGACGTCGCCATTCCTCGGTGCGCACCACAGCATCAGACAACAGGCCCGCGCCCGGGCGGGGCGTGACGCGCCGCGTCGTGGGTGAGGACGAGTACTGCGGCGTCATCGGCGTGGCCGGTGGAGTCGGCCACCTTCATGACCTCGGCGGCCAGCTCGTCGGGATCGGTGCCCGCCGCTTCCCTGACGACGCGGGCGACGCGCTCCAGCCCCACCTCGATCGGGAACCTGGGCCCTTCGACCACGCCGTCGGTGAGCAGGACGATCGATCCGGCCTTGGTCAGCCGGCGCCGGGTCACGGCGTACCCCGATCCGGTCTGCAGGTTCAGCGGCAGCCCGCCGTCGTCATCGGTGATGCCGTACCGGCCGTCGACGGTGGCCCAGATCGCGGGCACGTGGCCGGCCCGGGCGCTCTCCAGCTCCCGTGTCTGCGGATCGAAGCGGAGCAGGCTGCAGGTCGCGAAGAGATCGCGGTCCATGGAGAGCAGTACGTCGTTGGCCCGGCCGAGCACCTCGCCCGGATCGGCGACGACGGCCGAGATGGCGCGCAGGCAGATCCGGATCTGCCCCATGAACGCGGCCGCGTCCACGTCGTGTCCCTGGACGTCGCCGATGCAGAAGGCCAGGGCGCCCTCGGGCAGCTGGAAGCCGTCGTACCAGTCGCCGCCGATGTCCAGGCCGTGCCGGGCGGGCGCGTACCGGGCCGCGGCGCGCAGCCCCGGCAGCTCGGGCAGCGAGGTGGGCAGCATCTCGCGCTGCAGTGCCTCGGCCAGCTCGACCCGGGCCTGCTGCAGCTCGACCCCCTGCCGCGCCTGGTCGGTGAGCCGTCCGAGCATGCTGAGCAGGTCGGCGCTCGCCACGCGCGGGGGGCGGCGCGGGCTCATGGAACGCTCCGAGGTGCATCCATTCGTCCCTGCTTCCGCTCCGCTCACGAGCCCGTGCACATCATATTTCCGGGCACCCGGAACGCGCTCCCCGAGACGGCCCCGGCCCGGCCGATCCGCACCGGGAACGCGCTCCCGGGCATTCGTTCGAACATCAGTCGCATTGCGTGTCGGCCGGCGAGGCGACCGGATGGGGAAGGATTCTTTTCCCGAAAACGCGGAGGGCCCCGCCCGATCTCCCGATCGGACAGGACCCTCACTCGTGTGCACGGGACGGCGTCAGGACGTGAAGTAGCCGTTCAGGTCGGCGATCACGTCGACGGAGCCCGAGTTGTTGAAGAACGTCACCCGTCCGTCCACGACCGGGACGACCACCAGGTTGGCGACGGTCTGCCCGGCGGTGTAGTTGAGGTTCGACACGTTGGGACGCGTGACCCCGTGCGGGTGGACGATCAGGTGGCTGGCCCCGGTGGGGTTGGTGACCGTGACGTTCAGGACGACGGCGGTCACACCCTGGGCGGGCACTCCCGCGACGCCGGCCACCTGCAGGTTCACGAGGCCGCCCGGACCCACGGCGCCCGCGGCGGCACCGGTGCCGTCACGGGTGTCGAGCAGCCGGACCGGACCCGCCGCGGAGAAGGTGGAACCGGTGGCCGCGTAGTAGCCGGTGACGTCGGCGATCAGGTCGACGGAGCCGGCGTTGTTGCGCAGGTCGACCTTGCCGTTGACGACCGGGACGGTCACCAGGTTGGGGACGATCTGCCCGGCCGCGAAGTTGAGGTTCGACACGTCCGGCGCCGCCTGCCCGTTGGGGTAGACGGTGACGTGCCCGGCCTGCGTCGGGTACACGGCGGTCACGTTCATGACGACCGCGGTCACCCCGGTGGCCGGGATGCCCTTCACACCGGAGACCTGGAGGGTGACGACCCCGCCCGGTCCGACCTGCTTCTTCGGTGCGCCCGTGCCGTCCCGCGTGTCCAGGAACCGCGACGGCGTGATCGAGTTCAGCGCGGAGCCGGCCCCGGCCTTGTCGGTGTAGTAGCCGGTGACGTCCGCGATGAGGTCCACCGATCCGGCGTTGTTGCGCAGGTCGACCTTGCCGTTGACGACCGGGACGGTCACCAGGTTGGGGACGATCTGCCCGGGCGCGAAGTTGAGGTTCGACACCTTGGGCGTGGCCTGCCCGTTCGGGTAGACCATCACGTGTCCGGCCTCGGTCGGGTATACGGCGGTCACGTTCATGACCACGGCCGTGACACCCGTCGCCGGGATGCCCTTCACGCCGGCGACCTGGAGGGTGACGACCCCACCGGGACCGACGCGCTCCTTCTTCGCACCGGTGCCGTCCCGCGTGTCCAGGAACCGCGACGGGCCGTGCGGCACGAACCGGCTGCCCTTCTGCACGGGCGCGGGGGCCGTGACCGTGTAGGCCTTGGGCAGGTAGCCCGGGGACGGGACCCCGCTGGTGTACGCGGCGCCGTCGAGCAGCAGGTCGTACTGCCCGGGCTCCAGCCCGTTCGTGTCGACCTTGACGTACAGCTGCTTCCCGTCGGTGTTCGCGGTGACCGGCTCCAGGGCCCGGTCCGGCGAGCCGCTGCGGATCAGCTTGAGCTTGGTGCCGAAGGTGAGACCGGTCCCGCTGACGACGGCGTCGGTACGCGTACCGACCTGGCTCGTCGACGGGCTGATGCCGGTCGGGTTCGGCGTCGGCGGCTCGACGCAGCCCTCCTGGCACTCTCCCTGCAGGGAGAAGTCGACGGGGGTGCGGGCCCGCTTGGGACTCAGCAACAGGACCGCCTGGCCGGGCGCCGCGCCCGTGCCCGTCCCGCAGCTGAAGGCGAACCGGTCGGTCGAGGCCAGGCACGCGTAGCCGGAAGTCTCGGAGGTCCACCCCGGGCCGCTCAGCAGGTCCAGGCCCGGCTTGTCGAACTCCGTGGTGCTGGTGGTGCCCGAGACGGCGAAGGTCTGGCCGAGCTTCATGTCGATCACGGCGCAGTAGGCGGTGGAGGTCTCGGAGAGGGTCCCGCTCCGCGTGGGGAAATCGTTGATCGAAACGCGGTTGGCGGTGCATTCCGGGGCCCAGCCCGATGCCGTGCCCACGCGCCAGGTGTCCAGCTTCGCGGCCACCGGGATGCTGCCGGACTTGTCCGGGCCGATGACCGCCAGGTACGAGGTCGAGCCGGCGACACGGCAGGAGCCGGTCTCCATGCACACGGCGCGGCCGTCGCCGTCGACGACGGTCAGCGGGGCGCTGTCGACGTACGGGACGCCCGGTGTCCGTGACGCGATCCAGAACTTGTCCGTGGCGGCGCCCTTCACCCGCACGCAGCGGGTGTCCAGGGGCGACGTCAGGTCGTAGGCGAGGGAGGGTCCGCCCGTCTTCGTCGAGGGCGCGTCCGTGCACTGCGCGGACGCGGACACGTCGCGCCGGACCAGCCGGTACGTCTCCGTTCCGCCAAAGGCGACGGCCCAGCTCTGGAGCAGGACCGTGTACGGCACACCGGAGGCGAGGGAGCACACGTTGGTCCTGGTGGAGGACGTGGTCTCACACCGGACGTTGCCCGCCGCGTCGACCACCTTGACGGTCGCCGTCACGTCCTTCCGGGTGTCGGAGACGTGGTCCAGCAGCTCCGTGGTGGAGTGGGCGTTGCCCGGCACGCTCAGGCAGGCCTGCGCCCTGTTGAAAGCCACCGGCACCTCGGCACCCCAGGTGCCGTTGCCGAACGTGGACTGCGGCCACGGCGTGCAGCCCTCGGCCTCGTCGGTCCGGTGGAACACCAGTCCGAAGGTCGTGGTGAGGGTCGTGGTGGGTGAACTCCTCAGCACCGCGCGGAAGGGAGCGGTGCCGGTCAGCTTGCAGATGGTGCCGCCGTTGCACTGCTGCAGGGTGCCGGACGCGTCGTAGATCTTGTACGCGGTGTAGCCGTCGCCGGCCGACGGCCGGTTCAGCACGTAGACGCCCTTGCCGCTGGCGGTGGGCAGGGTCAGGCAGAGCGCCTGCCCCGGCCCGGCGAAGGTGCCCTTTGCCGGACCGGCCACCAGGCCGTTGTCGTGGGTCGGGGTGCAGCCTCTGGTCTCCCTGGCGGAGTGGAAGGCGATGCCGAAGGCCTTGAAGCTGTTGCTCTGGGGGTTGGCGGACCAGGTGTAGTCACCCGGGGCCAGGTTGCAGACGCCGTTGTCGCAGCCGGGCACGACCTCGCCGGCCTCGGTCAGGAGCGGCGACGGAAGAGGGTGGACGCTTCCGGAGGCGACGACATCGGCGTAGGTGTATTCGGCTGCCTGCGTGACCCGCAGGATGCGGCAGTGCTCCGTCGGGGTCAGATCCGGGAGGCTCCCGAAGGCCTGGGGCTCGACCAGCGCGCAGCCCTCCGGCTTGGAGAGCCGGGCCACCGTGTAGTCGTAGCCGTCGACGGCCTTCCCCGAGGACTGCAGTGCCGAGATCCGGAACGGTGCGGTGCCCGTGAGCCTGCAGTCCAGGGCGTACGCCCCGCGGCCCTTGGACGTGCAGACCTCTTTGCCCGAGGCGTCGTACACACCGTGCACGACCTCGGACCGGGAGCTGAACGCGCGCAGGACGTCACCGGCGGCCAGGTCCAGGGTGTAGCAGTCGCCCGCCGAGCCGACCGGCAGCGAGCCGTGCAGCACGGCCGGTGCGCCGAGCCGGCGGTCGGCGGCGCCCACTGCCTTGCACCCGGTGGTGGAGAGCAGCGGGGCGTACGACACGGAGATGCCGTTTGCCGCGTCGCTCTTGTCCGTGACCTGCACCGTGTACGTCCCGGCCTGAGCGGTGGGGCACCGGAGCGCCGTGTACGCGGCGCTGTGGACGCTCTCGCAGGTGACGGCGGCGCCGCCGGGCGCGATCAGCTGGGTCGTGGACCACTGGGTCGTGATGACCTGGAGCATGACCAGGTCCTTCTGCTGCGGCAGGGTGAGCGAGAAGGACGCCGTCTTGGACGGGTCGACCGTGCAGGTGACGACCGTGTGCGGAGCGACGGCTGCCGGGCACGGACCGGAGAGGTCGCTGTTCTGCAGCGTGCGTACGGCCGCCTGGTGGTCGGCCTTGGGGTCCGGCTCCGGCGTGGCCTGCGGGCCCGCGGCCTTCGGCTGGGCCGTGGCCGGGGAGGCCGTGGTGGTGCCGGCCGCCGCAGGGGCCGCGGCGGCGGTGCCGCTCTGGCCTGCGAGCGAGGCCAGCAGTGCGAGCAGCAGGGTGCCCGAGGCGGCGATCGCGCCGCCCCGCCCCCGTCTGCTCCGTTCTCTTCTGCCGATAGGCAGCAAACTCATGAACCCCCCAGTTCGGATGGGCCCGACCCCCGTGACCTGCTCGGGGGCTCTGGGCAGCCGGAGTGTAGCGCCCGCCCCGAACAGCCCGAAGGGCGGGACGCCTTATGCGCGTCCCGCCGCTGCGGTGAGTGTCCCTCCTGCTTACAGGAAGGAGTTGATCTCGATCGTCTCGGTGCGGCCGGGGCCGACGCCGATCGCGGAGATCGGGGCGCCCGACATCTCCTCGAGGGCCTTGACGTACGCCTGCGCGTTCGCCGGCAGGTCCTCGAAGGTCTTGGCCTTGGTGATGTCCTCGGACCAGCCGGGGAGGTATTCGTAGATCGGCTTCGCGTGGTGGAAGTCGCTCTGCGAGTAGGGGAGCTCCTCGACGCGCTTGCCGTCGATCTCGTACGCGACGCACACCGGGATCTGCTCCCAGCCGGTCAGCACGTCCAGCTTGGTGAGGAAGAAGTCGGTGAGGCCGTTCACCCGGGTGGCGTACCGTGCGATCGGCGCGTCGAACCAGCCGCAGCGACGGTCACGGCCGGTGGTCACACCACGCTCGCCGCCGATGCGGCGCAGGTCCTCGCCGTCCTGGTCGAACAGCTCGGTCGGGAACGGGCCCGCGCCGACGCGGGTCGTGTAGGCCTTGAGGATGCCGATGACACGGCTGATCTTCGTCGGGCCCACGCCGGTGCCGGTGCAGGCGCCGCCCGCGGTCGGGTTCGACGAGGTGACGAAGGGATAGGTGCCGTGGTCGACGTCGAGCAGGGTGCCCTGGCCGCCCTCGAAGAGCACGACCTTGTCCTCGTCGAGCGCCTTGTTGAGGATCAGGGTGGTGTCGGCGACGTACGGCTTGATCTGCTCCGCGTACTGGAGCATCTCTTCGACGATCTGCGCGGCGTCGATCGCGCGGCGGTTGTAGAGCTTCGCCAGGAGCTGGTTCTTGCCCTCCAGCGCCGCTTCGACCTTCTGGGTGAGGATCGACTCGTCGTAGAGGTCCTGGACCCGGATGCCGATGCGGTTGATCTTGTCCGCGTACGTCGGGCCGATGCCGCGACCGGTCGTACCGATCTTGCGCTTGCCGAGGAAGCGCTCGCCGACCTTGTCGAGGGTGACGTTGTACGGCGTGATCAGGTGCGCGTTGCCGCTCAGGAGCAGCTTGGAGGTGTCGATGCCGCGCTCGTTCAGGCCGCGCAGCTCGGAGAGCAGGACGGCCGGGTCGACGACGACGCCGTTACCGATGACCGGGGTGCATCCGGGGGAGAGGATGCCGGAGGGGAGAAGGTGCAGCGCGTACTTCTGGTCGCCTACGACGACCGTGTGGCCGGCGTTGTTGCCACCCTGGTAGCGCACTACATAGTCAACGGATCCACCGAGCAGGTCGGTGGCCTTTCCCTTGCCCTCGTCACCCCACTGAGCTCCGAGCAGCACAAGAGCGGGCACAGGCGTACACCTCTTCCGGATGGGGCATGTCCAAGGTCAGGGGGGCGTACGACGATGTACGCAGGCTGAGCCGTCGGACCGGTACCCCGGAATAGACGAAGGCCCTGGCGCAATAGCGCAAGGGCCTCTTGCACAAAGATGCTACCCGAGGAAGGACCGAGGTGTCGGCTCCAGAGCCCACCATGAGCCATGCGGGCGCGCCGGTAGGCGGCCTGCTCGTGCTCGTCGACCCGGTCGCCCGCCGTCTTGACGGCGAGTCCGTGCGGATCGCGAAGGATGTGTTGTCAGCGGGCGCGGCAGCGAAAATCTGCCTCCCGGATTCGCAGGAGGAATTTGCGCGGGCTCTTGCCCGCCGGGGTCATCGGCAGCCGGTGATCGTGGGCGACGACCGGGCCCTGGTCCGGGCCGTGGGGCTGCTGTACCGGGAGCGGGCGCTGGGCGAGGGCGCCCTCGCGCTGGTCCCGGTGGGGCCCGTGGGATCCCTCGGGCTGGCGGGTTCCCTCGGGGTTCCGCTTTCGGCCGTTTCCGCTGCCCGGGCGGTGCTCGACGGGACGGTGCGGATGTGCGACCTGCTGGTCGACGACAGCGACGGGGTGGTGCTGGGTGCGCTGCGGATCCCGCCGGTGCGGGGGATCCCGCGGCCGGCCGGGCCGTCGGTGTGGAGCGCGTACCGCTCGCTGGTCCGCACGCTGGTCCGCCCGGTGGCGGCGGGCGCCGGCGGGGGCGGTGGTGCGGGCGGGAGCGGGGCCCACCACCGGCTGCGGGTCGAGGCCGACGGGGTGCTGTTGGCGGACGTGGACCAGCCCGTGGAGGACGTCTCGGTGCGCACGTGCGACGACGGAGGTCCGGCCGAGGTCGTGGTCCGCACCGGTGGCGGCCCGGCGGGTTCCACGGTGACGGCCCGGGCCAAGACGGTGACGGTGTCGGGCGCGGACTTCCGCTACCGGGCCGACGCGGCGATGACCGGGCCGGTCCGCCGCCGTACGTGGACGCTGAGGCCCGGGGCATGGACGCTCACCCTGCCCCGGTGACGGAGGCGGTGGCCGATGCGCTGGGCGACTGGCGGCGGGACGGGCTCCTGCTCTGCCTGCTGCCGGTGTTCTGGTGGCCGGCGGTGGTCGCGGCCGTGCTCACCCGGCCGCTGGCGCTGGTGGTGCTGCTGAGCCCGGTGGTGCTGGGGGTGCGGGAGCTCCACGCCGTCCGGCGGGCCCGGCGCGCGCTGCGGGAGCCCGCGGTGCGCTGGATCCCGTACGAGGCCGTGGTGGTCCGCGCGCGGTGGCGCCCGCCGGTGCTGGTCCTGGCGGACGGGCGGTACGCGCTGACCCTGGGCGTGCTGGGCCGGCGGGTGCTGCCGCCGCGCCCGTGGCCCCGTACGGCACCGGGCGCGCAGGCCCCGTCGGCGTCGGCGTCGTCTGCCCCGTCGGCCGTGTCGGGGCGCCAGGTGCAGGTGGTGCAGGTGGTGCAGCTCGCGGGGGATCCGGCCGCGGGTGGGGTGCTGTGGGCTCCCTACTCCGGCGGCCTGGGCCGTGCCCGTCCCGTGCGCTGCGCCGCGCCGGGGGTGCGCTAGCCGAGGCCGAGCTTCTTCCTGTGGTCCCGCCAGCGGTCCATCATGGCCAGCATCTCGCCCTGCAGGAACTCGAAGAAGGCCGCCGTCTCCGCGACCCGCGCGCCGGCCGGCGAGCCGGCGCCGAGGGTGGCGGCGCCCTCGCGCAGGGTCTTCTCCCACAGGGTCAGGACCTGGTCGCGCCGGGTGAAGGTCTCGTACCAGAGCTCGTTGTGCAGGACGTACCGGTCGCGCCGTGATCCCGGCTCGCGTTCGCGGCTGACCATGTTGACCTGGGTCAGGTAGGACACGGCCCCCGACACCGCCGCCGGGCTGATCTGCAGTGCCTCGCCCAGCTCGGCCGAGGTCATCGCGCCCCCGTCGCTCGCCAGCAGCTGCGCGAAGACCCGCGCGGCCATCCGCTGCATGCCCGCGTCGGTCAGCTGCGCGGCGAACCGCTCCACGAAGCGCGAGACCGCTTCGCCGTCCCTGTCGTCCGGCTGGGCCAGGCCCGTATCCACATCCACCATGTCGTCCGCCACCTTCCCGACTTTACGTGATTCTTGAGATTCCCAATATTCACAAACTTGTGAAAGTCACGTACGTTCAGAAGTGTGACGAAGGCAATCCGCGTCGCCGGACTCCACAAGGCGTTCGGCCGCACCCGCGCACTGGACGGACTCGACCTCTCGGTCACCACCGGCGAGGTCCACGGCTTCCTCGGCCCCAACGGAGCCGGCAAGTCCACCACCATCCGGATCCTGCTGGGCCTGCTGCGCGCCGACTCCGGCACCACCGAGCTGCTCGGCGGCGACCCGTGGGCCGACGCGGTCTCCCTCCACCGCCGGGTCGCCTACGTCCCCGGAGACGTCACCCTGTGGCGCAACCTCTCCGGCGGCGAGGTCATCGACCTCTACGGGCGGCTGCGCGGCGGCCTCGACCGGGCCCGCCGCGCCGAGCTCCTGGAGCGGTTCGAGCTCGACCCCACCAAGAAGGGGCGCACGTACTCCAAGGGCAACCGGCAGAAGGTCGCGCTCGTCGCCGCCTTCGCCTCCGACGTCGAACTGCTCATCCTCGACGAGCCCACCTCCGGCCTCGACCCGCTGATGGAGGAGGTCTTCCAGAGCTGCGTCGCCGAAGCCCGCGCGGCCGGACGCACCATCCTGCTCAGCTCGCACATCCTGAGCGAGGTCGAGGCCCTCTGCGACCGGGTCAGCATCATCCGCAAGGGCCGCACCGTGGAGACGGGCACCCTCGCCGACCTGCGCCACCTCACCCGTACGTCGATCAGCGCCGAGCTCGCCGGACCGCCGAACGGGATCGCGCACCTGCCGGGCGTCCACGACGTGGAGGTGCAGGGGCTCAAGGTCCGGCTGCAGGCCGACACCGACAAGCTGGACGCCGTACTGCTCTCCCTCACCGCATCGGGGGTGCGGTCGCTGACCTCGACACCGCCCACCCTGGAAGAGCTGTTCCTGCGCCACTACACGGGCGAGGCGAACGGGCGATGAAGCGACAACTGGCGGGCACCGGCGCCCTGCTCCGGCTGGCCCTGCGCCGCGACCGCGTGATGATGCCGGTCTGGATCCTGGTCACCTCGCTCCTGGTGGTGAGCATGCCCGGCTCGCTGGCCGCCGTGTACGGCACCGCGGCCGAACGCGCCCGGACCGCCGCCTCCATGAACGCCAACGCCTCGATGCGCGCCCTGTACGGGCCCGTCTTCAGCGACTCCCTCGGCGGCCTGACCGCCTGGCGGGCCGGCGTCTACGGCGCCGTGCTCGCGGCCGTGATGAGCCTGGTCATCGTCATCCGGCACACCCGCGAGGAGGAGGAATCGGGCCGTCAGGAACTGCTCTCCGCCGGTGTGGTGGGGCGGCGCGCCCCGCTGACGGCCGCTCTGCTGGCCGCCCTCGTGGCCAACGCGTGCGTCGCCCTGCTCGTCGCGGGCGGCCTCGCGCGGCAGGGCGCGCCGGGAGCGCTCGCCCTCGGCCTGGCCACGGCCGGCAGCGGCATGCTCTTCGCCTCCCTGGCGGCCATCGCCGCCCAGCTGACCGAGAGCGCCCGCGCCGCCAAGGGAATCGCGGCCGCAGTGCTCGGCGCGGCCTTCGTCCTGAAGGCCGCGGGCGACTCCGGGACCGCCGCCGGGAGTTCGGCCCTGACCTGGGCCTCGCCGCTCGGCTGGGTCGAGAACGTACGGGCCTTCGCCGCCGAACGCTGGTGGGTGCTCCTGCTCTTCACCGCCGCCGTCGCGGTGCAGGCGGGCGCGGCGTACGCCCTCACGGGACGGCGGGACCTGGGCATGAGCTTCCTGCCGTCCCGGCCGGGCCCGGCCGAGGGGCGCCTGGGCACGGCGGGCGCGCTGGCCTGGCGGCTGCAGCGCGGCAGCGTGGCCGGCTGGAGCGCCGGCTTCCTGCTCGCCGGCGTGGTCTTCGGCGGGATGGCGGACGGCGCCGCGGACCTGGTCGGCGGCAACGAGAAGACCCGCGAGATCATCGAACGGATGGGCGGGCAGAGCGGCCTCACCGACGCCTTCCTCGCCACCCTGGCCGGGATGTTCGGCCTGGTCGCAGCCCTGTACGTCGTCTCGTCGGTGCTGCGCGCGGCCGGTGAGGAGGCGGGGCTGCGCGCGGAGCCGCTGCTCGCGAACGCGGTCGGCCGGCTGCGCTGGGCCGGCGGCCACCTGGCCGTGGCCTTCGGCGGCTCGGCGCTGATCCTGCTGCTGGCGGGGCTGGGCCTCGGCATCGGGCACGGCCGCGAGGTGGGGGCGGCGATCGGCGCCACGCTCGCGCAGCTCCCGGCGGTGTGGCTGATCGGGGCGCTGGCGGCGCTGCTCCACGGCGCGGCCCCCCGGTACGCGACAGCCGCCTGGGCGGTGGCCGGGACCGCGCTGGCCCTGGGCTGGGTCGGCCCGGCGCTGAACCTCCCGCAGGCCGTCCTGGACCTCTCGCCCTTCGCCCACCTGCCCAGGCTCCCGGGCGCGCAGGCCCTGGCCTGGGGCCCGCTGCTGACCCTGACCGCCCTGGCGGCGGCCCTGACCGCGGCCGGCCTCGCCGCCCTGCGCCGCCGCGACATGACCGCGTGAGCGTGGGCGGGGGTCTGCGGGCTAGAACTCCACGAGCAGCTGCTCCAGCCCCCGGATGACGTAGCCGTCCCGCCACCGCGGCTCCTCGACGAGCCGCAGGGGCGGGACTCCGTCCGCCAGCAGCGCCCCGAACGAGGCCTCCAGCTCCCGCCGCGCCAGCGGCGCCCCCAGGCAGTAGTGGATGCCCGCCCCGAAGCTCAGGTGCGGATTGTCGGCCCGTACGAGGTCCAGGGCGTCGGGCTCCTCGAAGCGCGCGGGATCCCGGTTCGCGGACCCGAAGAGCAGCGCGACCTCGGCTCCGCGCGGGATCTCGGTGTCCCCGATCCGGATGTCGTCGAGCACCCAGCGCTCGAACATCTGCAGGGGAGTGTCGTACCGCATGAGTTCATCCACAGCTGTGGACAACTTTTCGGGATC
This sequence comes from Streptomyces sp. NBC_00207, assembly GCF_045160965.1. Taxonomy (NCBI): domain Bacteria; kingdom Bacillati; phylum Actinomycetota; class Actinomycetes; order Kitasatosporales; family Streptomycetaceae; genus Streptomyces; species Streptomyces sp. NBC_00207. Next base: position 5,145,031 of record NZ_CP130715.1, read on the forward strand.
GCGACTCTCGCGGAGCGCGGCGAGCTGCGCGGGGTTGCGGAAGAGCGCCCACCACCCGTTCACCGTGGTGTTGACGGTGGCCTCGTGTCCGGCGTTCAACAGGAGCACACAGGTGGAGATCATCTCCTGCTCGCTGAGCCGCCCCTCCTCATCGTGGGCGGCGATCAGCCCGGAGATCAAATCCTCCCCGGGGCGGCTCCGCCGCTCGGCGATCAGCCCCCGCAGGTAGCCGCTGAACTCGACGCTCGCCCGCACCGCGCGCCGCGCCGTCTCCTCGTCCGGCCGGAGCTCGAACATCCCGCAGATGTCCGCCGACCACGGCCGCAGCAGCCCCCGGTCCGCCTCCGGCACGCCCAGCAGCTCTGCGATCACGGCCACCGGCAGCGGCTCGGCGACGGTCGCGAGCAGATCCCCGCCCCCGTCCGCCCGCAGCTGCTCCACCAGCCCGTGGGCCAGCCGCTGCACGGCGGGCACGAGCCGCTCCACCGTGCGCGGGGTGAAGGCCTTCGCCACCAGCCTGCGCACCCGCGCGTGCGCGGGATCCTCCAGGTCCAGCAGGCCGTTGCCGTTGAGCACGTGGAAGGGCTCGTGCTCCGGCGGCGGAGCCTCGCGCCCGAACTCCTCGTGCGAGAAGCGGTGCAGGTAGGTCCGCCCCAGCCGCCGGTCCCGCAGCAGAGCGCTCACATCGGCGTAATGCGGCACCAGCCACTGCCCGGTGGCCTCCCACCAGACAGCCCGCCCCTGCTCCCGCAACTCCCGGTACGCCGGATACGGATCGGCGACGAACGCGGCATCCCACGGATCAAAGCCCATCCCCGCACCCTAGGGCTTCTCCGCTCCCCGGGGCCCGTCTTCCGGACCAGGCCCTACGCCGGTGTCACCAGCCGGGTCTCGTAGGCGAACACCGCCGCCTGCGTGCGGTCGCGCAGACCCAGCTTCACCAGGATCCGGCTCACATGGGTCTTGATCGTGGACTCCGCGACGATCAGCTGGGCCGCTATCTCCGCATTGGACAGGCCCTGGGCGATCAGCACCAGCACCTCCGTCTCCCGCTCCGTCAGCTCACCCACGCCCGCCGGATCCGCCAGCTTCCGCGCCTCGGAGATCTTCGAGAACTCCGCGATCAGCCGCTTGGTCACCGAGGGCGCCAAAAGGGCCTCCCCGGCCGCCACCACCCGTACCCCGTCCGCCAGCTGACGGGCCGACGCGTCCTTGAGCAGGAACCCGGAGGCCCCGGCCCGCAGCGCCTGGTACACGTACTCGTCGAGGTCGAAGGTCGTCAGGACCAGCACCTTCGCATCCGTGTCCGCGGCGACGATCTCCCGCGTCGCCTCCAGCCCGTTCATCTGCGGCATCCGGATGTCCATCAGCACCACATCCGGCCGCAGCGCCGCCACCTGCGCGATGGCCTCCCGGCCGTCGACCGCCTCGCCCACCACCTCGATGCCGTCCATGGCGTTCAGCAGGACGGAGAACCCCTCCCGCACCATCATCTGGTCGTCGACGATCAACACTCTGATCGTCATACGGACCCCGCCCCCAGCACCGGCTCCGGCTCCTGGCGATTGCGCACCGGTATGAACACCGCCACCTCGTACCCGCCGGCGGCCGTCTGTCCGACCGTCATCTCCCCCTCCAGCATGGCCACCCGCTCCCTCATCCCGGTGATCCCGTGCCCGGCTCCCGGCGAAGGCCGCGCATCCGCGGTCGCCGCCTGATTGACGATCCGTATGCCCAGACCACCCAGCACGTACGAGACCTCCACCGCGGCCGCCGCTCCCGGCGCGTGCCGCAGCGTGTTGCTCAGGGCCTCCTGGATGATCCGGTACGCCGACAGTTCCACGCCCTGCGGCAGCTCCCGCACCGCGCCGGTGATCGTCTTCTCCACGCTCAGCCCGGCCTCCCGCACGTTGGCCAGCAGCCCGTCCAGCGAGGCCAGCGTCGGCTGCGGGGCGTCCGGAGCCTCGTAGTCGGAGGAGCGCACCACACCCAGCACCCGCCGCAGCTCCGTCAGGGCCGCCACCGCGTTCTCCCGGATGGTGACGAACGCCGCCTCCAGCTCCGGCGGCGGGTTCTTCACCCGGTACGGCGCGGCCTCCGCCTGGATCGCCACCACCGACATGTGGTGGGCCACCACGTCGTGCAGCTCCCGGGCGATCGTCGTCCGCTCCTCCAGCAGCGTCCGCTTGTCCCGCTCGACGGCCGTGACCTCCTGCTGCGCCGTGACCTCCTGCCGTGCCTCCTTGCGGGTGTTTCGGACGGTCACCGCGAGGAGGGAGACAGCGGACAGGAAGGCCATCGGTCCGGGTTCGAGGGGCTGGCCTATCAGCGAGGGCAGGAAGGACCCGGTTGCCACGGTGATCAGCCACAGCCACCCGGCCACCCGCGGCCGGCTCCGCAACGCCACGATGGTGATCACGACGAGGTGGGCGAAGAAGGTGCCCGGAGACCACGGCCAGGTCATGCTCGTGCTCTCCACCATGGCCAGCGGCAGGGTCACGCCGAGCACCACCCACAGGGCGCCGACCGGCCGCACCAGCGTCATCAGCACCGGCGCCGCGGCCAGCAGCCCCAGCAGCAGCGACAGCCCGGAGGGGACCCACTGGTTGTTGATGATGGTGACGAACACCGTGATCACGGACAGCAGGACCACCACGGCATGGGGCAGGAACGCCGTCCTGGGGCGCAGCGCCCGCGGAACCCAGCGGGCGAGCCGCCCGTCCGTACGGATCGGCGGCAGCGGCCGGTAGGCGAACGCATCGGTGATCAGGTCGTCGCGGAGGCTCTTGAAGAGCCCAGAAGCGAGTCGGAACTCAGGTGGCCGGGCTGTCCCCCCGGTGGTCGTCTCGGTCATGCCCCCCACCGTAGGGCGGCGGGCCCGTCGTCCGCGTCGCCGCTGAAGGGGATATCCCGGCATCCCCCTCAAGTACTACGAGGGCTGCGAGGACCACCCGGGCCGCCTCAGTATCCGGTCGGCCGGACCAGCCCCGTCTCGTACGCGAACACCGCCGCCTGCGTCCGGTCCCGCAGGCCCAGCTTCACCAGGATCCGTCCGACATGCGTCTTCACCGTCTGCTCCGCCACCGTCAGATGGGCTGCGATCTCCGCATTCGACAGGCCCTGCGCCACGAGCGACAGCACCTCGGTCTCCCGCTCGGTCAGTTCGTCGATCCGGGCCCGCGACGGCGCCCGCGGCGCCCCCATCCGGGAGAACTCCGTGATCAGCCGCTTCGTGATGTTCGGCGAGAGCAGCGCCTCGCCGGCCGCCACCACCCGCACCGCCTCGGCGAGCTGATCGGCCGAGGCGTCCTTCAGCAGGAACCCGGAGGCCCCGGCGCGCAGCGCCTCGTACACGTACTCGTCGAGGTCGAAGGTGGTCAGCACCAGCACCTTCACCGTGGCATCGGGAACCCCGGTGATGACGGACGTGGCCTCGATGCCGCCCATCCCCGGCATGCGGATGTCCATCAGCACCACGTCCGGGGCCAGCTCGGCGACCTTCGCCACGGCGTCGGCCCCGTCCACCGCCTGCCCGACGACCTCTATGTCGGGCTGCGCGTTGAGAAGCACGGTGAAGCCCTGCCGCACCATCATCTGGTCGTCGGCGATCATCACCTTGATCGGGGTGCTCATGGGGCCTTCTTCGTCTCGGGGGCGGTGCCGGCGGGCGGGTCCTGAGGGTCCATCGGCAGTACGGCGCTGACCTCGTACCCGCCGTCGGGGCGCGGGCCGGCGGCCAGTTCGCCTCCCAGCATGCCTGCCCGCTCGCGCATCCCCAGCAGCCCGTGCCCCGCCCCCTGGGAAGGCGGCGCGGGGCGGGTCGGCACGGTGTTGGCGATGCACAGGTGCAGCTCGCGCGGCCCGTACGCGATACCGACCTCCACCTGCGAACCGGGCGCGTGGCGCAGACAGTTGCTCAGCGCCTCCTGCACGATCCGGTACGCGGTGAGCTCCACGCCGGGCGTCAGCGGCCGGCGTATCCCGGCGATCGCGGTGGTGACGTCCAGCCCGGCTCCCCGGACGTTGTCGACGAGGCCGTCCAGCTCGGCGAGGGTCGGCTGCGGATGGTGCGGGTTGGCCGGATCGTCGGGGTGCTCGGAGCGCAGCACCCCGAGGACGCGGCGCAGCTCGGTCAGGGCCTCCAGCGCGTTCTCCCGGATGCCCGCCAGGTTCTCCTTGAGCTCCTCGGACGGGTTCTCCACCAGGTGCGGGGCGACCTGCGCCTGGATGGAGATCACCGACATGTGGTGGGCGACCACGTCGTGCAGCTCGCGGGCTATCCGGCTGCGCTCCTCGAGCAGCGTGCGCCGGGCCCGCTCCTCCTCGGTGAGGGTTTCCTGCTCGACGAGTTTGCCTCGGGCCAGGCGGGTGGCCCGCAGGGCGTAGCCGAGGATTCCCACGAACCCGAAGAGGAGGGCCACGCCCGCGATGACCGTCTGGCTCTGCGGGGGTCTGAGGACGGCCTCGGCCAGTCCGGAGAGGGCGAGCGTGATGCCGATGACCCAGACGGTCACCCGGGGCGGCACCCGCAGGGCGACCATCAGGATGAGGGGCGCGAACGTGAACGGCCCGGCGGGCGTCCAGGGCCAGGACTGCCCCTGGCCGACGTGGTCGTGGATGACCCAGGCGATGAGAGCGGTGGTGACGATGCCGAGCCACCAGGCGGCGATCGGCCGGAACATGCTGAGCAGGACGGACGCGGACGCCAGCAGCGACAGTCCCAGCACGGCCGCGCCCCGGATCCCGTAGTGGTCGTTCAGCAGCATCCCCGTCAGGACACCGCAGGGAACGGCCGCGTAGCCGAGGACCACATGCGGCAGCCAGGCCAGCCAGCGCGGCCGGGACATCTTCGGGAGGGGATCCCACCTCAGGGTGAACAGCTCCCGGGCCAGGCCGCGCGGCGCGGGGCCGGCGCCACGGCTTTGGCGGGCGTCGGGTACCGGGGACTCGCTCGGATCGATCACGGGCATCAGCCTAGGCATGGGTGACTTCCTCGACGGGGGCCGTCGACCGGTGGGAGCCGGCGACGATGCGGTGGGGGCCCTCCGGCTTCGGCCGGCCGCCCCGCTCGTACGCGCGGAACGCTGCCCAGCACACCGTCAGGGCGGCGGCGAAGACCGGCAGCCACAGCAGCCGGGCGGCTATCCAGTCCACCGAGTCGGGCACGGTGTGCAGACCGGGCAGCTCGGCCGAGAGCAGCAGCCCGAGGGCGGTGACGGCCATCATGGCGGTCTGGTGCCACAGGAAGACCGTCATGGCGGAGAGGTTCACCAGAGCCACCTTCGCCCAGGCCGAAGGCCGCCGCATGGCCCGGGCCAGCGGTTCGCGCACCAGCAGGGCCAGCCCGCACTGGGCCAGTCCGAACGCGGCCGCGGCGAGCGTCGGCGGGTTCAGATTCGACACCGTGGCTCCGGGGACGCCCACCATGGACGCCGGGTACCCGCCCCACAGGACCAGCGCGACCGTGGCCACCGTCCCCGCACCGAGCAGGAGCAGCGCCGGCCGGCGTCGGGCGAAGGCCCCGCGGGACCAGGCGGCGCCCAGCGTGAAGGGGACGAGCCAGCCTGCGGCCACATTGACCCAGCCGATCCACTCGGGCCCGCCGAGGCCGAAGCGCCACACGTCGACGCCCGCCACCACGGCCAGCGGCCACAGCGGGTTGAGCCGGGCCACGAGCGGGGTCGCGGCGGTCAGCGCGGCGAACACCAGCAGGAACCACAGCGGCGACAGCACCAGCTTGACCAGGGTCCGTACGGTGTCCAGCTCCGCCCCGCCGACCAGCATCCCGCCCGCCACGACGGTCCACAGGACGAGCACCGCGGCGACCGGCCGGAACAGCCGGCCCAGCCGCTGCCCGACCCATGTGCCGTACGAGACCTGCCGCTCGCGCGCCGCGGCGTACCCACGGGCGGCGACGTGACCCCCGACGAGGAAGAAGACGGCCAGGGTCTGGAACACCCAGGAGACCGGCGCCAGCCAGGGCATGTGCGCCAGCGGGCTCGTGGTGCTCAGTCGGCCGTCGGTGGCGGTGAGGGCGGTGACCAGCCAGTGCCCGAGGACCACACCGAGGATCGCGAAGGCGCGCAGCGCGTCCACGCTCCGGTCCCGGCCGGCCGGGGTGGCCGCGTCGATGCCCGTCGCGAGGGCGGACCAGCGGGCGCGGGGCTTATGCATGGGGTGCCTCCGAGGCGGGGGTGGTGCCGAGGACGATGGCGGCCAGGCTCTCCAGGGACTCGGTGCCCGGCTTGAGGTAGTCGCTGTGGCCGACGGCGCCGGCGGTGAAGGCCCGTGCCCCGAAGGCGGGGTCGACGGGGTCGGCGCCGAAGCCGAGCCCGCCGAGCCGGACGTGCGGGACGTTCGCCACCCAGTCGCCGCTGCCCCGCCCGGCCCAGACCCGGGCGCGGGTCGGCAGGTCCCGGGCGGCCGCGGCCCCCGTGCCCGGGCTGCCGAAGAGAGCCATGTCGCCGACTGCGGGCCCGGTCGAGGTCCGGGCGCAGACCACGGAACCGTAGGAGTGGCAGAGCAGGGAGAGCCGGGCGCCCGGCGCCGCCATGCCGGCCAACCGGTCGAGGAAGGGCGCCAGTTCGGCGGCGGCCACATCGGCGCGGGCGGCGGTCAGGACGGTGGTGCTGACCGTGCCGGGGGTGTCGTACCCGAGCCAGGCGACCACGGCGGAGCGCGGATGCTCGGCCTGGAGGCGCTGCTGGAGGGCGACGGCCCCGGCACGGAACCTTTCCCAGGTGTCGAGCGTGGTGTCGGAGCCGGGCACCAGGACGGTGACCCGGTCGGCGGTCTCGAGCTCGCCGAACACCTCGACCGCCCGGCCCCTGCCGCGGCCGTCGAAGGCGAGGAACTGCGCGGCTCCGGCCGCGTCCATGGCGCGAAGCCTGGTGGCCCGCCCGGTGCGGTCGCCTTCCCGGGCCATACGGGCCGCCTCGGCGAGATTGGCGCGGTTGGCGGCGTACCGGACCTGGGGCGCGGCGTCCTCCGCGAACGAGGCGGGCGCGGGGGCGGGGGCCTCGGCGGAGGCGGCTGCGGATACGGGGAACACCACGGCAGCCGCGACCAGGGCGGCCAGCAGGGTGCGGCGTATCCGGCCGCCCCAGGCCCCCGCCCCGGCCGCTCCGGCGGCGAGAGCCGTCCCCGCCGAGCCGGTCGTGCCCGCAGAGTCCGCCGTCGCAGCGCCAGTCCCCGTCCCCGTCCCCGTCCCCGTCGCCGTCCCCGTCGCCATGGTGTGTTCCCCCGGTCGTCCGGAAGAGCCGTCAGTGCTCTTCTCTGCTACCGAAGTTAGAAATCCGGGCCCGTGGTCGGCGTCCCGCCATGGAGCCGTGTCTGCACGTAGCTCTCAGGTATGACAGGGGCTACCTGAGAGTCACGGACAACGGCGAACACCCTTGAAAAGACATGTGGTTAGGGTTCAGTCGTGATCGACGACGACTGGCGGCACGACCGCATCGGAAGCGCACACCGGGGCGAGAACCCGACCGTCCTGCGCCGCCTCGACTCCGGCTTCGCCGTCATCGGCGACCGGCAGTTCCTGCCCGGGTACTCGGTACTCCTGACCGACGACCCGGCCGTGACCCGGCTCTCCGACCTGCCCCGGGCGCGCAGGGCCGCGTACCTCGGCGACCTGGAGCGGCTCGCCGAGGCCGTCGAGCGGGCCTGCTCGCGGCTCGACCCGGCCTTCCGCCGCGTGAACATCGAGATCCTCGGCAACACCGACCCGTATCTCCACGCCCACATCTGGCCCCGCTACGACTGGGAGCCCGCCGACCGCGTCCGGCTGCCCGTGTGGCTGTACGAGGAGGAGTGCTGGCGCGGTGAGCAGCACGCGCTGGGCCCCCGCCACGACGCGCTGCGGGCCGCCATCAGTGCGGACCTGGACCGGCTGGGAGGGGCCTGAGGGCTGCCCCGCCACCCCTCACCCCTCACCCCTCACCTCTCCTCCCCAACCCCCACCCCCTCACCAGCCACAGGTGAACAGGCCGCTCAGTCCGCGACCAGGGGTTCGACATAGCCCGCCCGCCAGCGCGGCGCGGGGTCCTGGCCGGGGCTGGTCCAGTACTCCCTCGCCTCCACGATCTCGCCGTCCCGCACGGTCCACAGGGAGACGGCCCGGTAGACGACGTGGTCCTGAGGTATCTCCACCTCGGTGACGACGAGGTCGCCGTCGGCCAGGATCCGCAGCAGTTCCACCGACCTCTCGTCCGCGTAGCCGTCGTCGCTGTTCACGGCTATGAAGTTGGCGCGTCCCACGATGCGTTCACCGCTCACGGGCCATTCGATGACCGCGTCCTCGGCGATGAGCCCGGCCACGCCGTCCCAGTCGCGTGCCTCGATCCGCTCCCACAGTTGTGCCACTACCGTCAACGGCTCCATGTGCCGCAGTGTCCGACAGCCCCGTTACACGCAACAAGCTTTGCTTGCAGGCTTATTGACCTCGACACAATCGGCTGTTCCGTCACTTCCTGCGGTAGCTGAGCGGTGGGTTGTCACTGCCCACCAGCTCCCGCTGGAGGGTCCCGTCGGGCAGCAGCCGGAGTCGGCTCCAGCCGCCCGGGGTGCAGGTCGGCGGGGTGCCGGAGGTGACGGTGGAGGCGTCGAGCTCCACGGGATCGGGGGCGTGGCGCAGGGGCGCAGTCCAGGCGCAGGCGAAGCCGGGGGCCTCGACGGCGAGGGACATCACCGGATCGCCGACCGCACCGCGGGTGAGGGCGAGCCGCCAGGTCTGGCTGCCGTGGGTGGCGTACCAGGTGCCGAGGTACGCCTCGGGCAGTCCGGCGGCCGAGGCGACGGAACCGGGCCCGGGCCCGGCCGCGGCTCCGGAAGCGGATGCCGATGCCGATGCCGAGCCGGAGGGGGACGCGGGCGGCGGCGCGCTCGGGGTACGGGCACCGCCGACGGGCGGCCGGGGGTCCTCGGCCCCGCTCATCACCGCGTACACCGTGCCGGCGGACAGGACGGCGACGACCGTGGCCACCGCCAGGAGCAGGGCGGTCGACGCGGTCCAGGGGCGGGGCGCCGGCTCCGCCCCCACCGGCGCGTACGAGGAGTACGCGGACGGCATCGGCATCGGCGCAGGGGCGGTGGCGGTGGCGGGCGGCCGGTCCGGACCGGCGTCCTCGCGGTCCAGCAGCTGTACGGCGTGCCGCCCGAGCCGGGCCACCAAGGGGGCCGGAAGCCAGGGCTCCAGCGCCCTCCCGTCGGCCACGGTGTCACCCGCGCCGACCCGCGCCAGCACCTCGGCCGGCCCCGGCCGCGCGGCGGGATCCCGGTGGAGGCAGTCCCGTACGAGCTCGTGCAGCTCGGTCGGTACGCCGGCCAGGTCCGGCTGCGCCTCCGTGCTGCGGAGCAGCAGCCCCGCCAGGCCGCCGGGCTGCTCCGCGTCGCCGAAGGGCAGCCGGCCAGTGGCCGCGTACACCAGGACCACGCCGAGGCAGAAGATGTCGCAGGCAGCGGTCACGGGCTCGCCGCGGATCTGCTCGGGCGCCATGAAGCCGGGGGAGCCGATGAGTTCGCCGACGCGGGTCAGGCCGCCGCCGGCCGTGTCGCCGGGCTCCGCCGGGGCGCGGGCGATGCCGAAGTCGATGACGCGCGGACCGTCGAGGGTGACCAGGACGTTCGAGGGTTTCAGGTCGCGGTGGACGATGCCGGCCCGGTGGATGTCCTGGAGGGCGTACGCGAGGCCCGCGGCCAGGATCCGTACGGAACGGCCGGGCAGCGGGCCGAAGTCGCGGGCCACGACCTCGCGCAGGCTCGGCCCGGCGACGTAGCCGGTGGCCACCCAGGGGGTCGCGGCCTCGGTGTCGGCGTCGAGGACGGGCGCGGTCCATTCGCCACCGACCCGCCTGGCGGCGGCGACCTCGTGGCGGAAGCGGATGCGGAACTCCTCGCGGGTGGCGAGGTCGTGGTGGACCAGTTTCACGGCGACGGTGCGGCCGCGGTCGGAGCGGGCGAGGTAGACCTGGCCCATGCCGCCGGCGCCCAGGCGGGAGAGCAGGCGGTAGGGGCCGATGTGGTGGGGATCGTGTGGATGCAGGTGTTCCATGCCGGGGTCCCTCCCGTGCCGAGCACTGGCCGAACGGCTCCGCAGGGAAGGACGGTTGGGGGTGCCGGGCGGTTGCTCCCGCCTGGGCTCCGCCGCCTGGGCTCCGCCCCGGGCTTCGGCCGGCGGGGCTCAGAGCTCGGGCTCCGCCCCCGGACCCTCCCCCAGACTCCGTCCGGGGGGCGGGGACCCCGCGCCTCAAACGCCGGCGGGGCTGGATTTGCCTGCGGCACCGCTGGATTGTGTGGCGGGGCTCAAAGATCGGGGCTCCGCCCCGGACCCCGCGCCTCAAACGCCGGCGGGGCTGGATGCGGGGATGCGGACAGGGTGTCCAGGGCCCGGGTCAGGCGTTCCAGGACGTGGACCGTTTCCGCGAAGGCGGTGTCACCCAGTTCCGCCGCGAGGCGGGTGGCCAGGGAGGCGTGGCCCGGGCCGATGCGGGCCACCGCCGCGTGCCCCTCCTGGGTCGGGCGCAGCAGCTTCGCCCGGCGGTGGGCGGGGTTCGGGGCGTATTCGGCCAGGCCCTTGGCGACCAGCAGGTCCGCGATGCGCTGCACGCTCTGCCGGGTGATCCCCATGGTCCGGGCGATGCCCGCGACGGACTGCGGCTCCCGCAGCACCGCCCCCAGTACCTGCCACCAGGCGGCCGTCAGCCCGGCCGGCCGGGCCAGCTCCTCCGAGACGGAGAGGAACTGGCCGTTCAGCCGGAACACCCCGAGCGCCGTGCGGCTCAGCAGGTCCTGGCGGGCCCGGGTGGAGCCGGGCGGCTGCGCCTCAGGCATCGCCGGCCTCCGCGGCCGCCATCAGGACCGGGAACGCGCTCGCGTCGGAGTCGTGGAAGAGCCGGTACCACGCGTCCAGGACGTCCGGCTTGTAGGCGTCGAGGCGGGCGAAGACCTCGCGGGCGAAGGCCACCGGTTCCGTCGGCCCCGCCGTGATCAGGTCGCCGTCGGTCACCGCGTCGGCCTCGACGTAGTGCTCGGCGCCCCCGTAGCCCGGCTGCGGGGCCAGGTAGAAGGAGGCTGCGCTGGTGTGGGCCCGGCCGTCGAGCAGGCCCGCGCGGGCGAGGCCGGCGGTGGCTCCGCAGATGGCCGCGACCGGTACGCCGGCTGCCAGGAACTCCTTCGCCTTCGCCGCGAACGGTGCCAGCTCCTCGCCCGTGTCCCACAGCGAGGCGCCGGTGAGGATCAGCAGCGAGGAGTCCTCCGGGCGCAGGTCGGCCAGGGCCTGGTCGGGCAGGATGCGGACGCCGCCCATGGTGGTGACCGGCTGGTCGGCGGCGAGGCCGACCGTGTGGACGACGTGGCCGCGCTGGGTGAGGTGCGCGGTGGTGTGTCCGGTCTCCCAGTCCGCGTACGTGTCGTAGACCGCGAGGTGGACGGGCTTGCGCGGGGTCTCGCTCATGGTGGTCGCCTCCAGCGTCGAATCCGGCTGCTCCGGTCGGGCTCGTCTGGCGAGCCCTTATGACAAGAGACTGTCATCTCGACAGGATGCTGTCAATCATTTCACCGGCACACCCGGGCGGGCGGACGGGCCGACAGACTGCCGAGACCGGCCCCCCACCCGCATACAGTCCGCCGATATCCCTCCCCACCTGCGCACTTCTAGCGTGACGTCATGACCCCTCATGTCACCTCCCCCACCCTTGCCGCTGTGAAGGACGCAGACCGGAAGCACGTCTTCCATTCCTGGTCCGCCCAGGCCCTGATCGACCCGCTCGCCGTCGCCGGGGCCGAGGGGTCGTACTTCTGGGACTACGACGGCAAGCGCTTCCTCGACTTCTCCTCCCAGCTGGTCAACACCAACATCGGCCACCAGCACCCCAAGGTCGTCGCCGCGATCCAGGAGCAGGCCGGCCGGCTGTGCACCCTCGCCCCCGGCTTCGCCGTCGACGTCCGCTCCGAGGCCGCACGCCTCATCGCCGAGCGGACCCCCGGCGACCTGGACAAGATCTTCTTCACCAACGGCGGCGCCGAGGCCGTCGAGAACGCCGTCCGCATGGCCCGCCTGCACACGGGCCGGCAGAAGGTGCTGTCCACCTACCGCTCGTACCACGGGGCCACCGCCGCCGCGATCAACCTGACCGGCGACCCGCGCCGCTGGCCCTCCGACACGGCCGCCGCCGGCGTCGTGCACTTCTGGGGCCCGTACCTCTACCGCTCCGCGTTCCACGCCACCACCGAGGCCGAGGAGTGCGCCCGCGCCCTCGCCCACCTCGCCGACACCATCGCCTTCGAGGGGCCGCAGACCATCGCGGCGATCATCCTGGAGAGCGTGCCCGGCACCGCCGGCATCATGACCCCGCCGCCCGGCTACCTCGCGGGCGTGCGCGAGCTCTGCGACCGCCACGGCATCGTCTTCATCCTGGACGAGGTGATGGCGGGCTTCGGCCGCACCGGCAAGTGGTTCGCGGCCGACCACTGGGACGTCACCCCCGACCTGATCACCTTCGCCAAGGGCGTGAACAGCGGGTATGTGCCGCTCGGCGGCGTGGCCATCTCGGCCGCCATCGCCGAGACCTTCGCCACGCGCCCCTACCCGGGCGGACTGACGTACTCCGGCCACCCCCTGGCCTGCGCCGCGGCCGTCGCGACGATCAACGTCATGGAGGAGGAGGGCATCGTCGAGCACGCCGCCCACCTCGGCGAGAACGTGATCGGACCGGCGCTCGCCGAGATCGCCGAGCGGCACCCCTCGGTCGGCGAGGTCCGCGGCCTGGGCACCTTCTGGGCCCTGGAACTCGTACGGGACAAGGCGACGCGCGAGCCGCTCGTCCCGTACAACGCGGCCGGCGCGGACAACGCGCCGATGGCCGAATTCGCCGCGGCCTGCAAGGCGTCCGGCCTGTGGCCGTTCGTCAACATGAACCGCACCCACGTCGTCCCCCCGTGCACCATCTCGGAGGCGGAGGCGAAGGAGGGGCTGGCCCTGCTGGACGAGGCGCTGACGGTCGCCGACCGGCACACCGTATAACGGGTTGTACCTCCGCATATCGATTAGCAACCGCTCGGTTTCGGCCGCGCTGTCTGGCCTATGGTGTCCGGAGTCCTACGACAGGAGACGGACCCCTATGCCAGGCAGCGGAGCTGTCACCCGCAACACACTTCGCCAGCAGATCGCGGACGCGCTGCGTGACGAGGTGCTCGCGGGACGCCTGCCTCCGGGGACCGAGTTCACCGTCAAGCAGATCGCCGAGCAGTACGAGGTCTCCGCGACCCCGGTGCGCGAGGCGCTCGTGGACCTCTCGGCCCAGGGGCTGCTCGAACTGGTCCAGCACCGGGGCTTCCGGGTCCGGATCCTCACCGTGGACGACTTCAGGGGAATGATCGAGGCCCGCTCGCTGGTCGTGGACGGCATCTTCCGCCGGCTCGCCGAGCGCGGTACCGCGCCCGGCTCCGGCGAGATGCTGGTGTCGGTACGCCGCCGGGGCGAAGAGGCGCGGCGGGCCGCACAGAGCGGTTCGCTCGAAGTGCTGATCGGCTACGACCTGCGCTTCTGGCGGGAGCTCAGCGAGCTGGTCGCCAACACCTACATCTCCGATTTCCTGCACCGCATCCGCGTCCAGTGCTGGGTCTTCGCCGTCCCCCACCTCCAGCGCGAGCCGCAGCTGCGGGAGGCGCTGTGGGACGGGCACAGCGATCTGGTGGACGCGGTGACGCTGGCCGACGCCGACGCCGTGCGCCTCATCGTGCAGGGCTACAACCAGCACGCACTGGACTGGGCCGCCCGGATCTGAGGGCCCCAAGGCGCCCCGCGTGCTCACAGGTTCTGCGCACCCCTTCGCGGAGGGTGTTCGGCGCACTACGCTGGCCGGATCGGCGACAACGACTGATCGGAGGCCGTGTGGCCTGTGACCTGTGGCTGGTCCCCCTTGTCGACGTGCTGTGCCACAGCCCCGACAACCCCTTCGCGGAAGAGATCGCCTCGTACGACAAGGCGCTGGGCGAGGCCGGACTGCCGTCCGTGCCCGTGTTCGCGTACATGCCGGGCCTGAGCGGGGACGTCGCCCCGGTCGCCGGCTTCGACTACGACGCCCTGCATTTCCTCAGGCGGGCGTACCTGCTCCAGCTCTGCGGGCTGCCGGTGACCCCGGTGGACGAGCTGGGCGGGGACTACGAGCAGCTGCTGGAGATGTTCGAGCCCACGGCGCAGCAGTCGCACCTGGTGTGGCACTACGACCACGCGGGCGCGTACGTGCCGGTGGACTTCGCGGCCCCGCTGGCGAACGAGGAGCTGCTGGCCGGGGGTGGTCCGCTGGGGTCCGCGCAGGGGTTGCTGCGGGAGCTGGCGTTCGTGGCCCCCGCGATCGGGATAGACCCGGGGAACCCGCCCGCCGCGCCGGCTCCGCCGGGGCGGCCGACGTCGCTGGAGGAGCCGGCGGGGCCGATCCCGTACGACGACAGTCCCTTTGCGCGTGAGCGGCACGTGTGGCTCGGGCTGCACGCGGCGGCGACCCGCAGTCTCGGGCAGGGCTCGATGATCATCTTCAGCTGACGCCGGGCCGGACGCGGTGGGGGCGGGGTGGGTGCGGGTGCGGTGCCGCTGCGCGGAGCCGTCCCCGCCCCGCCCGTTCTCCGCCTCCCGGGGCTCCGCCCCGAACCCTCCCCCAGACTCCGTCCGGGGGGACCCCCACGCCTCGAACGCCGGCGGGGCTGGATCCTGTCCGGCCGGGCTGGATCGTGCGGCCCTCAGCGGGGCTGTTCCGGGGGACGCTGGCGGGGCATGTTCGGGCGGGTGCCCGGGGGGAGGGGGAAGCGGGCCGGGGGGATGTTCGCGTCCGCGCGGACGCCGGAGGCGCCCAAGGACTGCATCACCAGGGGGGCGGGGCCGGAGCTGAACTCCACCATCCACTCCGCCGTCTCGGAGCGCACCAGCTCCGTCACGTCCTCCGAGAAGCGCCGCAGCACGGTCAGGCACCGCTCGGCGGCCTCGCTGGCCGTGCCCTCCGTGGGCCCGAGCACCTCGCGCACGTTCTCCGACGCCCAGTCGAACTGGAGGGTCTGGAGCCGCCGCTGCACCGCCTGGGCCGTGGCCACGTCCCGCATCCAGCCGGACGTCAGTCCGAAGAACCGGTCGCAGGCCAGCGCGGCCGCGCCCAGCAGCAGCGCCAGGTACCCGTACGTAGAGGCGCCCGGCGCCGAGCCTGTCAGCTCCAGCAGCGGCATCGCGGCGCCGGTGACGGCGCCCACGGCCGCGCCGACGCGCAGCACCCGCGCGCCCCGGCGCTTCCACGCCCGGTCCGACAGGTACCACTCGGCGGTGCGCAGCGCATCGGCCTCGACCCGCCGGTAGAGCTCGTCGAGCCGCTCCGCGGGTTCGCCCCAGTCCCCGAGGGGGAACGGCCGGCCGGTCAGATCGCCCGCCGCCATCGGTCCGCCGCCTTCCTCCCGGGGATCCCGGGGTGGCCCCTCGGGCTGCATCTCCGGCTGGCTCACCCGGCACTCCCTCTGCCTGCGCTGACGTGTGGTGGTGCGCGTGTGCGCAATGATGCGCATGCTCTTCCTACCTTCGATTGACGGGCGATGGGCGCCGAATCCCGGGATTTCCGCCCGCAAGGAGGTCTCCATCAGGTACGCGTAGGCCTCGTCTCTCACTCGAAAGAGTTGGTCCTCACGGCGTAGGGCGCAGCGCGCGGGGAGCACGTAGGCTCGGATTGACCAAGCGTTGCGAGGTCCCGACGGCCCGACGGTCCCGACGAACGGAGTGAGTGTCCTGTGATTCCCGGTGGTGGCCAGCCCAACATGCAGCAGCTGCTCCAGCAGGCCCAGAAGATGCAGCAGGATCTCGCGGCCGCCCAGGAGGAGCTGGCGCAGGCCGAGGTCGAGGGCCAGGCGGGCGGGGGCCTGGTGAAGGCGACCGTCACCGGTTCCGGAGAGCTGCGGGCGCTGGTGATCGACCCGAAGGCCGTGGATCCCGAGGACACGGAGACGCTGGCCGACCTGGTGGTGGCGGCGGTCCAGGCCGCCAACGAGAATGCCCAGGCGCTCCAGCAGCAGAAGCTGGGCCCCCTGGCCCAGGGACTGGGCGGCGGCAGCGGCATCCCCGGCCTTCCGTTCTAGTCCCGCAGTACCCCCACACAGAGAGAAGGCAGTCCGTTGTACGAAGGCGTGGTTCAGGACCTGATCGACGAACTGGGCAGGCTGCCCGGCGTCGGGCCCAAGAGCGCGCAGCGGATCGCCTTCCACATCCTGCAGGCCGAGCCCACCGACGTCCGCCGCCTCGCGCACGCGCTGCTGGAGGTCAAGGACAAGGTCCGGTTCTGCGCGGTGTGCGGGAACGTGGCGCAGGAGGAGCGGTGCAACATCTGCCGCGATCCGCGCCGCGACCTCACGGTCATCTGTGTCGTCGAGGAACCGAAGGACGTCGTCGCGATCGAGCGGACGCGTGAGTTCCGGGGCAAGTACCACGTCCTCGGCGGTGCGATCAGCCCGATCGAGGGCGTCGGCCCGGACGACCTGCGCATCCGCGAGCTGCTGGCGCGCCTGGCGGACGGCGAGGTGACCGAGCTGATCCTCGCCACCGACCCGAACCTGGAGGGCGAGGCGACCGCCACCTACCTCGCCCGCATGATCAAGCCCATGGGCCTCAAGGTCACCCGCCTGGCCAGCGGGCTCCCCGTCGGGGGAGATCTGGAGTACGCGGACGAGGTCACGCTCGGGCGGGCCTTTGAAGGAAGGCGACTTCTCGATGTCTGACGCAATGCTGCACGCTCTCGGCCAGGATCCGGACGACTTCGCCGCCTCGATCGCGGACCAGATCGAGTCGTTCATCGTTGCGGTCACCGAGGTCGCCAAGGGCGAGGACCCGGACAGCGCGGTGCCCTTCCTCCTCCTGGAGGTGTCCCAGCTGCTGCTGGCGGGCGGCCGGCTGGGCGCGTACCAGGACGTGCTGCCGGACGAGCGGTACGAGCCCGATCTCGGCCCGGAGCCGGACGTGGACGACCTGCGCGAGCGGTTCGCGGTCATGCTGGAGCCGGTCGACGTCTACTCCGAGGTCTTCGACCCGTACGAGCCGCGCAAGGCCCCGGTGGCCCACCGGATCTCCGACGACCTGGCCGACGTGGTCGCCGACCTGCGGCACGGGCTCATCCACCACCAGTCGGGCCGCATCACCGAGGCGCTGTGGTGGTGGCAGTTCTCGTACTTCACCAACTGGGGCCCGACGGCCTCGGCCACCCTGCGCGCCCTCCAGTCGCTGATCTCGCACGTCCGGCTGAACCAGCCGCTCGAGGCCCTGGACGGCCTGGACACGGACGAGGACATGACCGAGGACGATCTCGCGGAGCAGGCGGGACGGGTGATGGCGGAGGAGCTCGGCGGCCTCGGCCGCAAGTGAGCGCCCGGCGCGGGAACCCATTCTTTGATCTTTTCGTCTCATGATGTGGTACGAAGCGGTCGGATCCCGGTCGCTCGTTAGACTGCACCAGCAAATGAGACGGACTGAGCGAGGAGCGCACGTGGGCCTTGTCGTGCAGAAGTACGGAGGCTCCTCCGTAGCCGATGCCGAGGGCATCAAGCGTGTCGCCAAGCGGATCGTGGATGCCAAGAAGAACGGCCACCAGGTGGTCGTCGTGGTATCCGCGATGGGCGACACGACGGACGAGCTGATCGATCTCGCCGAGCAGGTTTCTCCCATGCCTGCCGGGCGCGAATTCGACATGCTGCTGACCGCCGGAGAGCGGATCTCCATGGCTCTGCTGGCCATGGCGATCAAAAACCTGGGCCACGAGGCCCAGTCGTTCACCGGTAGCCAGGCAGGCGTGATCACCGACTCGGTCCACAACAAAGCGCGCATCATCGATGTCACGCCGGGCCGTATCCGCACCGCGCTGGACGAGGGCAACATCGCCATCGTCGCCGGCTTCCAGGGCGTGTCCGCGGACTCCAAGGACATCACCACCCTCGGCCGTGGCGGCTCGGACACCACGGCCGTGGCGCTCGCGGCGGCGCTGGACGCCGAGGTCTGCGAGATCTACACCGACGTCGACGGCGTCTTCACCGCGGACCCCCGCGTCGTGAAGAAGGCGAAGAAGATCGACTGGATCTCCTCCGAGGACATGCTGGAGCTCGCCGCTTCCGGTTCCAAGGTGCTGCTGCACCGCTGTGTCGAGTACGCACGCCGATACAACATCCCGATCCACGTCCGGTCGTCCTTCTCGGGACTGCCGGGCACCTGGGTCAGCAACGAGAATCCGCAAGGGGACGAGCAGGTGGAGCACGCCATCATCTCCGGAGTCGCTCACGACGTCTCCGAAGCCAAGATCACGGTCGTCGGCGTCCCGGACAAGCCGGGTGAGGCCGCGGCGATCTTCCGCGCCATCGCGGACGCCGAGATCAACATCGACATGATCGTGCAGAACGTCTCGGCGGCCTCGACGGGCCTCACCGACATCTCCTTCACGCTCCCCAAGACCGAGGGCCACAAGGCCATCGACGCCCTGGAGAAGGCGAAGGGCGCGATCGGCTTCGACTCCCTGCGCTACGACGACCAGATCGGCAAGATCTCCCTGGTCGGCGCCGGCATGAAGACGAACCCGGGCGTCACCGCCTCCTTCTTCCAGGCGCTGTCCGACGCGGGCGTCAACATCGAGCTGATCTCCACCTCCGAGATCCGCATCTCGGTCGTCACCCGCCAGGACGACGTCAACGAGGCCGTCCGCGCCGTGCACACGGCCTTCGGCCTCGACTCCGACAGCGACGAAGCAGTCGTCTACGGAGGCACCGGACGATGACCGCGACCCGGTCCTCCGCCCCGGCACTCGCCGTGGTCGGGGCGACCGGAGCAGTCGGTTCCGTCCTGCTCCAGATCCTGTCCCAGCGGGCGGACGTCTGGGGCGACATCCGCCTGATCGCCTCCGCGCGCTCGGCCGGCCGTACGCTGGCCGTCCGCGCGGAGGAGACCGAGGTGCTCGCCCTCACCGAGGACGCCTTCGACGGCTTCGGTCCGGGCGACGTCGCACTCTTCCTGACCCCGGCCGAGGTCTCGGCCCGGTGGGCGCCCGTGGTCACCGCGCGCGGCACGGTCGTCGTCGACCAGTCCGCCGCCTTCCGGGCGGACCCCGAGGTCCCGCTCGTGGCGCCCGAGGTCAACGGGCACGCCGTACGGATCCGCCCGCGCGGGATCGTCGCCGGCCCGGACTGCGTGACCGCCGCCATGATCGCGGCCCTGGGCGCCCTGCACGCCGAATACGCCCTCACCGGGCTGGTGGTCTCCTCGTACCAGGCCGCGAGCGCCGCGGGCCGGCCCGGCTCCGAGACGCTGCGCCGCCAGCTGTCGCTGGTCGCCGGGACCTCCCTCGGGGAGCAGACCGGGGACGTCCGCCGTGCCGTGGGCGAGGACACGGGCCCCTTCGCCGGTCCCCTCGCCCTCAATGTCGTGCCCTGGTCCGGAGAGCTGCGCGAGGACGGCTGGTCCTCGCACGAGCTGGCGGTCCGGGCGGAGACGCGCCGGATCCTGCAGCTGGAATGGCTCCCGGTGTCCGTGACCTGCGTCCAGGTGCCGGTGCTCACCGGGCATTCGCTGACCGTGCGGGCCCGGTTCGAGAACGAGGTGGAGGCCCCGCACGCCCGGGAGATCCTGGAGGCCGCGCCCGGCGTGGTGCTCGTGGACGATCCCGCGGCGGGGGAGTTCCCCACCCCCGCGGACGCCGCCGGGACGGATCCTGCCTGGGTGGGGCGGGTGCGGGCCTCGCTCGACGACCCCCGCGCCCTGGAGTTCTTCGTGTGCGCCGACAACCTCCGCAGGGGCGCCGCTCTGAACGCCACGCTGATCGCGGAACTGATCGCAGGTGAATTTGCGTAATTCGCTTTGTAGGATCGGTGCTGATCCCTTGATCAAGGTGATGGCCCGACCGCCGTCTCGATAAGACGGGGCACATCGGGAAGAGCGGGTACGCATGAGGGCAATGGGGACATGGCTGGTGAGGCTGCCTCGCGCGTACAACCCTGACGGGGGGACGCGTGTCCTACAGGCGTGGCAGAGGCACTGCTCGAACCGGCACTCCTCCCGGCGCACCTCGGGACCATCCCGTCGCGCCGGGGTTTCCGTGCGTCCGGCGGCGGTCTCCCCGTGATCGTGCCCGTCCCGCCGGCGGAGCCCTCCGAGGCGCCCGTACTGACCGCCGCACCGATCCCGGGCGGTCTCGTGCCCCCGCCGCGCGACAGCGCTGAGGCGGCGGGGAGCAGCCGGAGCGAGCCGGCCGAGGTGACGTCGGAGACGACGCCGGAGGCAGCGGCCGAGGTGATGGCCGAGGTGACCGTCGAAGTGGTGGCCGGGACCACCGTCGACCACCTCACGGCGACCTACCAGGCGCACTACCGCTCCCTGCTCGGCCTGGCCGCCCTGCTCCTCGACGACACCGCCTCCTGCGAGGACGTGGTCCAGGAGGCGTTCATCCGCGTGCACTCGGCCCGGAACCGGGTGCGCGACCGGGAGAAGACCCTGGCGTACCTGCGCCAGACCGTCGTGAACCTCTCCCGCTCCGCCCTGCGCCGGCGCATCCTCGGCCTCAAGCTGCTGTCGAAGCCGATGCCGGACATGGCGAGTGCCGAAGAGGGCGCGTACGACCAGCTGGAGCGGGACGATCTGATCAAGGCGATGCGCGGACTGCAGCGCCGTCAGCGCGAGGTGCTGGTGCTGCGCTACTTCGCGGACATGACGGAGGCCCAGGTCGCCGAGACGCTCGGGATATCGCTCGGCTCGGTCAAGGCGTACGGATCGCGGGGCATTGCCGCGCTGCGGGTGGCGATGGAGGCTGCGCAGTCATGATGGACGACCACACTCAGCCGGGCGGAGCGAGCGAGGAAGAGGCGCTGCGGGGCCTGTTCCACGGGGCCGTCGAGGGCCTGCAGCCCTCCGCGGACGCCCTGGAGCGGCTGCGGCACGCCGTCCCCGCGCGCCGGGCCCGCAAGCGCCACGCCCTGGTCGGCGCCGCGGCGGTGGCCCTGCTCGCCGGGACGGCGATCCCGGCCCTCATGCACCTGGCGGGCGGCGAGGG
Organism: Streptomyces sp. NBC_00207; assembly: GCF_045160965.1. Classification (NCBI taxonomy): domain Bacteria; kingdom Bacillati; phylum Actinomycetota; class Actinomycetes; order Kitasatosporales; family Streptomycetaceae; genus Streptomyces; species Streptomyces sp. NBC_00207. The sequence goes on from NZ_CP130715.1 coordinate 5,166,072, forward strand.
CGCGGCCACGGACCACGCGGCCATGGCCGGGCACGGCGAGCGCGCCGGCGACAAGCCGGGCGCCGTCGGCTCCGCCCCGCACCAGAACGGATCCGGGAACCAGCCCAGGTCCAACCGTTCCTCCGGCAGCGCGCCGGCCGTGGGCGGTTCCACCGGGCAGCCGGACGCCACGCTGGGCGGTTCCCCCGTGGGCGGTCTGACGGCGGGCCCCTCGGGCACCGGCAGCGCGTCCGCCGGCACGGCCGGTTCGGTGGCGGGCTCGGGCCCGATGCCCCCGGTGGCCGCGCCGGGCGTGCCCGGGTGCGGCGCGGACCAGCTCGGAGTGGTGGGCTCGGCACGCGCCCCGGAGACCGACGGCAAGGTGTACGGCAGCTTCCGGGTCACCAACGTCTCGGCGCAGGGCTGCGCCGTCACCGGCCAGGACGCCGTCTCGGCGGCCCCGGCGCCCGGTGCGCCGGCCGGCCAGGGCTCCTCGGTCGCGGTGGTCGGCCACACGGCGGGGGATCCGGCGAGCGGGCTGCTGCCCGATCCGTCGGCGGAGGCTCCGGTGCTGGTGCTGCCGCCGAACACGGCGTACGAGGTCCGCTTCGCGTGGGTCCCGTCGGGGGAGGCCTGTACGCCGACCAACCCGGACGCCGGAGGGAAGCCGCCGCAGACCGCCTCCGCGGGCGGCGTGACCGCCCCGGCGCACGGGGCGGTCACAGAGCCGCAGACGGGAGCGCCCCCGGTGCCGGCGGGCGTCTCGGTCTCGCACACCCCGCAGCCGGGGTCCTCGACGACGCGGACGACGCTTCCCGAGGCCTGCGGCGGAACGGTCTACCGGACGGGTGCGATCCCGCTCGACAAATAGGCCGGCCGGCGAGCCCCGCAGGCGGCGGGTTCGGATGTGTTCCGTGCCGAAGGCGGCCCCGGGGCCGGAGCCCCGGGGTGCGCGGGTTCAGTTGACGACGGGGCCCGTGGGGCGGTCCGGGGCGGTGTAGATGGCGTAGTCGTCGCCCAGGCGGGGGCCGACGTCGGTGCTGTTGTTGCCACCGTTGCCACCTTGCTCGTCAGCCTTTCCGCCGGTATGGCCGTCACCCGTGAGCCAGGGGTTGCCGCCGGTGCCGCCTTCACCAGTCTTACTGCCGGCAGCGCCGTCACCCGTGAGCCAGGGGTTGCCGCCGGTGCCGCCTTCACCAGTCTTACCGCCGGCACCGCCGTCACCGCGCAGGAACATGCTGTTACCGCCCTTCCCCTGGGGCTCGTCGGTCATGATGGGGAGCTTCCACTTGGGGGTCTGCGGGGTCTCGGCGCTGTCGCCGCCGGGCGGCTCCGTGTCGCCGCCTCGGGCGGCGTCCGAGCCGATCTTGCTGAGGTTGCCGAGCTTGCCGAGCATTCCGACCAGCCTGTTGGCACCGGGGTTGTCGCCGTCGGTCGTGACGCTCGCGGTGGTGGCGGGGGCGGCGAACGCGGACGTGGAGGCGAGCGAGACGCCTCCGACTGCCAGCGTGGTGGCGATCAGGAGGGGGGCGAGGCGGCGGGTCCTGGTGATGGCCATGGGGAGGCGGTCCTTACCGGGTCTTGGAGGGCCGGCCGCGGTTGCGGCCGGGACTCCATTGGGCCCCGGGCAGGGGGTCGCGGTCATGGCCCGGAAAGTCGGGACTTGACACCGCCGCCCCGCGGCCTATGCGCGCGAGGCCGCGCCGCCCGAGGGCTCGGGTTCCGGCGCGGGGGCGGCGGGAGCAGCCTCCGGCAGCAGCCCGGCCTCCGCGTCGCGGAAGGTCTCCACCTCGCGGCGGTAGAGCCGGAACCACATGAAGAGCACGAAGGCGACGAAGACGAACCACTCGCCGGTGTAGCCGAGGTTCTGGAAGGCCTTCAGGTCGAGTCCGGTGTTCGTCGGCGCCTGCGCGGGCACCGGAACCATCCCGTCCGCCGGGGTCTGCACGGTCAGCCAGGCGTCGTACAGGTCGTAGGGGACGATGTTGACCAGCGAGGCCGCGCCGATCACCCCGAGCTGCCCGGCCGGCAGGCCGCCCTGGGAGTGGACCCCCTTCGTACCGGAGTTCTCCGAGGACTGCAGGGCGCCGGTGACCTCGACCCGGCCGGTCGGCGGGGCCGGGGCCTTCGCCGGGTCCGCCGCTCCCGGCAGCCAGCCCCGGACCACCGGGACGACCTTGCCGGAGTCGGTCTTCAGCAGGGTCAGCACGTAGAAGCCGGACTCGCCGTCGAGCCGCCGCTCCGGCACCAGCATCTGATCGGCGTACACCCCGGCCGTGGAAGCCAGCCGTCCGGAGGTCGTGGTGTCCACCGGAAGCAGCGAGTCCAGCGGTGCGGCCACCTGGTCTGCGGGCCGCTCGGCCGTCGACTCCCGGTGGCTGTCGACACGGTCCTCGAACCGGCCGAGCTGCCAGGACCCCATGAACAGGCAGAAGGGGACGGCGAGCGCGACGAAGACGTTGATCCCCCACCAGCGCGGGGTCAGGAGAAACCGGTGCACCCCACCACCGTACGGGGGGTGCACCGGACCGGGACTAGCGGGGCAGGTGCTTCAGCGCGAACTCCAGCTCCATCCGGACCTGCTTGATCCGCTCCTCCACGACCAGCGAGCCGTGCCCGGCGTCGTACCGGTACACCTCGTGCTCCGCGCCGCGCGCCACGAGCCGGTCCACGTAGTTGTCGATCTGCCGGATCGGGCAGCGCGGGTCGTTGACGCCCGCCGCGATGTGGACGGGAGCCTTCACCGCGTCGACGTAGGTGAGGGGCGAGGAGACCTCGAAGCGGTCCGGGACCTCCTCCGGGGTACCGCCGAAGAGGGTGCGGTCCAGGGCCTTCAGCGCCTCCATCTCGTCGTGGTAGGCCGTCACGTAGTCCGCGACCGGTACGGCGGCCAGGCCCACCGCCCAGGCGTCGGGCTGCGTGCCCAGGCCCAGCAGCGTCAGGTACCCGCCCCAGGAACCGCCCGACAGCACGAGGCGCGCCGGGTCCGCGAGGCCGGAGGCCACCGCCCACTCCCGGACCGCCGCGATGTCCTCCAGCTCGATCAGCCCGACCCGGTGCTTGAGGGCGTCCGTCCACTCGCGGCCGTAGCCCGTCGAGCCGCGGTAGTTGACCCGCACGACCGCGAAGCCGTGGTCCAGCCAGGCCGCCGGGGTCGCCGCGAAGGCGTCGCTGTCGTGCCAGGTCGGACCGCCGTGGATCTCGAAGATCGTCGGGAAGGGGCCCTCACCGTGTCCGGCCGGCCGCTGCGCGAGGGCATGGATCCGCCCGCCCGGGCCCTCCACCCAGACGTCCTCCACCGGCACCGAACCGGGGGCCTTGAAGCCGGGAGGGTCCAGGACGACCCCGCCCGCGGTGGACCGTACGGTCGAGGGCTCGGCGGCCGAGGACCACAGGTACTCCACGGTCCCGTCCGGCCGCGCGCCGGCTCCAGACACCGTCCCGGGCGGCGTGTCCACCCGTACGAGCTCCCGCGCGGCCAGGTCGTAGCGCCACAGCTCGCTGCGTGCCTCGAAGCTGTGCGCGACCAGCAGCGCGGATCCGTCCGGGTACCACTCGGCGCTGACGTCGCCCGGCAGGTCGATCGCGAGCTCCTCCTCGGCGCCGGTGGCCACGTCCCACACCATCGGCTCCCAGCGGCCGCGCCGCTGGTGGCCGACGAGGAGGCGGGTGTCGCCCGGAACCGGCGCGAAGCCGAGGACCTCCAGGCCGAGCTCCTGCGTGCCGCCGCGGGAGTCGTCCAGCTCGGCGACGGTGGACCCGTCGAGGGTCAGCACGCGCAGCGAGGAGTGCATCGCGTCACCGTGCTCGGTGTGCTCGACGGCCACCAGCGTCCCGTCGTGGGACAGGTCGCCGACGCCGGCCGACTCCCGGTGCCGGTAGATCACGGTGGGCGCGGATCCGTCCGGGCGGACCACGTGGACCGTCGAGCCGTCCTCGTCCGTGGAGCGCCCGACGACCGCCGTGCCGTCGCGGCCGATGGCCAGACCGGCGGGGTACGAGGGCTCCAGGCCGGGCGTGGCCGGCTCGTCCGGGCCGCCGCCGAAGGGCTGGCGCACCCAGGTGCCGAACTCGTCGCCGTCCGTGTCGGAGAACCACCAGATCCACTCGCCGTCGGGGGAGAGGGCGCCGTCGGTGGTGCCGTTCGGGCGGTCGGTGGCCTGCCGCTGGACGCCGGTGGCGCGGTCCCACGCGTAGAGCTCGAAGGTTCCGGTCGCGTTGGACACGAAGAGCGAACGGTCCGGGGCGTCCTCGGCCCAGTCGGGCAGCCCGACGCGCGGTGCCCGGAACCGCTTCTCCCAGTCGGGCGTCTCGGGGGTGATCTCGCTGTCGCTGGTCATGCGCCCCATTGTGGCCGCAGTGGTCCCCGGGATGCCGACTGCTCCGAACGGGCGCAGAGTGGAACCCGTAGCCCAAGGAGGAACGATCATGGCCAAGAAGGCGCACACCGGCCACCACATCCACCAGGACTCCGAGCGCGCGCTGGCGAAGAACACGGCCGCCGAGGCCCGCGCCAAGGCCGCGGCCAGGGAGATGCAGTCGTCCGCCGCGAAGACGCGCGGCATGCAGCAGAAGGCGCAGGCCAAGCGCGGCTGAGGCCGCAGCTGCGCGCGGGTCCGTAGGCTGGCGCCATGCGGATGATCGTCCGGGGCGCCCGGCTGCTGCACACCTCAGGCCTGTCCGACGTCGAGGTCGCGGAGGACGGCCGGATCTCGCGCGTGATCCCGCACGACGACCAGAAGGAACCGCCGGCCACCGGCATTCTCGTCGAGGCCCACGGCGCCCTGCTCAGCCCGCCCTTCGTCGAGCCGCACATCCACCTCGACACGGCGCTGACCGCCGGTGAGCCGCGCCCCAACGCGTCCGGCACCCTCTGGGAGGGCATCGCCTGCTGGAGCGAGCGCAAGCGGACCCTGACCCGTGAGGACGTGATCGCGCGGGCGACCGAGGTGCTGCGCTGGCAGGCGGCCCAGGGGGTGCTGCACGTGCGCACCCACTGCGACATCACCGACCCGGACCTCACCGCCCTCGACGCGCTGCTCGAAGTGCGCGACCGGGTGCGGGAGGTCATGACCCTGCAGATCGTGGCCTTCCCGCAGGAGGGCATCGCCTCCTTCCCGGACGGCGAGGCGCTGCTGCGGGAGGCGGTCGCCCGCGGGGCGGACGTCGTCGGGGCGATCCCGCACTTCGAGGACACCCGCGAGGACGGGGTGGCCTCCTTGAAGACGGCCTTCGCACTGGCCGAGGAGCACGGGCTGCGGGTGGACGCGCACTGCGACGAGATCGACGACGAGCAGTCCCGTTTCGTGGAGGTGCTGGCCACGCTGGCCCTGCGCTCGGGCCTGCGCGAACGCGCCACCGCCTCGCACACGACGGCCATGGGCTCCTACAACGGCGCGTACAGCTTCAAACTCCAGCGGCTGCTGTCCCGTTCGGGCATCAACCTGGTCGCCAACCCGTTCGCCAACCTCAACCTCCAGGGCCGCTTCGACGCCTACCCCAAGCGGCGCGGCCTCACCCAGGTCAAGGAGATGCTGGCGGCCGGGGTCAACGTGGCGTTCGGCCACGACGACGTGATGGACCCCTGGAACGCGCTCGGCACCGCCAACCCGCTCCAGACCGCCCTCGTCGGGCTGTACGCCGCCCAGCTCACCGGAGCGGACGAGATCCCGTTGGCCTTCTCGATGGTGACGGACCGTGCGGCGCGCGTCCTGGGCCTGTCGGACAAGGAGTACGGCATCACGGAAGGCGCCCCCGCCTCCTTCGTCCTGCTCCCGGCCCCCTCGCCCGAGGAGGCGATCCGCCGTCAGGTCCGGCCCCGGTACGTCGTCTCCCGCGGCTCCGTCCTCGCCGAGACCCCGCCAGCCCCGGCCCGGCTGAACTGGCCGGGGGAGGCCCCGTCCGAAGTGGACTTCAGCCGCCGCCTACGCTGACGCCCCATGACGTGGACCCTTGACACCAACTCGGCCCGAACCGCCCTGCAGATCGCGTCGGAGTACGCGGACCCGGCGCTGCTGAACCACTCCGTACGCTCCTACGCCTTCGGCGCGCAGTACGCGGACCAGCACGGCCTCGCGTACGACGAGGAGCTCTTCTACGTGGCGGCCCTCCTCCACGATCTCGGCCTGACCGCGCCCTTCGACAGCCACACCCTCCCCTTCGAGGAGGCCGGCGGCCACGTCGCACGCGTCCTGACGGCGGGCCTGGGCTGGCCGGCGGCCCGCCGGGCCCGCGCCGAAGAGGTGATCGTCCTGCACATGCGGGACGACGTGACGGCGGCCGAGGACGTCGAGAGCCACCTCCTGCAGGTCGGCACGAGCGCCGACGTCTCGGGCCTGCGCCTCTCCGAGTTCGACCCCGCCTTCACGGCCGCCCTGCTCGCCGCCCACCCGCGGGCCGGCTTCGGCGCCGCCTTCACCGCACTGGTCGAGGACCAGGCGAAGCGCAAGCCCGACTGCGCGGCGGCCGCCTACGTCGCGGGCGGCGCGGCGGCCCGCATCGCGGCCAACCCTCTGGGGGCGTGAAGGCCGGGGCCGGGGCCTGAGCCGAGGCCGGGGCCGCCCTTCCGGGGCGGCCGGGGTCACGCACATCCGCCACCGCGTCGGATAGCGTGCCCGCATGTCGTGGGACGAGGACGGAACGCCGCACCCGCTCGCACTGCGCCGCACCGGCCGCAGCGAACTGGAGCCGGACCGGCTGCCCGAGATCCGGGAGCTGGAGGTGCTCGGCTGGGAACCCGCGCCCGAGGACCTGCGCTGGGCGTTCCTCCCGTACGTATGGCCCCCGGCGGCCCGGACCTGGATCCCCGACCGTTCCACCCACTGGGCGGTGGACACCTCCCTCGACGGCCACGGCCACATCACCGGCGTGGAGTGCGCCCCGCTCGCCGAGCCCGACCTGCACGACCTCGACCAGGAGGCCGACGCGGCCCTCGCCGATCTCGGACTCCCGCCCCGCCCCCGGGGCCGCCTCTGGCTGCTCCGCCCGGTCGGCTCCTTCACCACCGTCGGGGCGGTCCTGGACCACCTCGACGCACTGGCCGCACAGCACGCAGTGGAGGCCGGCCCGTCCACGGCCTTCCTCGCCCTGGCGCGCGCCGAACTCTCCGCACTCTCCGCGCCCGGCACCGACTAGAGCGCAGCACCGGGCCTTCCCGGGCCGTGCCCGGCTCTGCTGGCTACGCTTGTCGTGAGGGGGCCACGGCGGGAGGCGGTCTCATGAGGCGGCGCCATCACTTCCACATCGACCACGCCGGGCACTCGGTCAGTGCCACGGTCCAGACGGGCCACACCGCCGTCGTCGAGGTGCTCGTCGACGGCAAGGAGACGGGCTACGCCACGACGCGCGCCGACCACCCCGTGACCGTCCACGTCGAGCTGCCGACGGAGCCGCCCACGCCCGTATCGGTGCGCGCGACCGCCGCTCCGGTGCCCGCGTGCGTCTTCGAAAGCCCGGCCACCACCCCACAGCCCATGCAGCCCCGCCCCTTCTGACGACCGACCGCGGCGATCACGCCGGGGCGCTGGGGCGCTCCGGAGAAGGCCGACCGCCACGGTCACCCCGTGCGCTCGGCCGAAAGCCGGCCGCCACAGTCACGCCGGGGCGCTCCGCCCGAAAGCGGGCCGCCGCGGTCGCGCCCCGCGTACTCGGCCGCCCCTCCCGCCGGCCGCCACGGTCGCGTCCGTCCGCGCGGCCGCTAACCGGCCGCGGTAGCCGCGCCCGCGTGCCCCGCTGACAACCGGCCGTCGCAGTGACGCCGGGGCGCTCGGCCAAAGCCGGCTGCCGCGGTCACGCCGGGTCGCGCCGCCCAAAAGACAGCCGGCTGCCGCGGTCACGCCCCGCGTACTCGGCCGCCCCTTCTGCCGGTTGCCGCAGCCGCGTCCGCGCTCCGCCGTCCCTCCCGCCGGCCGCCGCAGCCGCGTCCGCGCGCTCCGCCGGCTGCCGCGGTCGCGCCCCGCGCGCTTCGCCCGTCCCCTCCTACCGGCCGCCCTTGCGCTCCTGCGTCGCCGCCCGGATCTCCTCCGTCGCCTCGCGGAACGCGGGGGCCGCGCGGGTGAAGTAGTCGAAGAGCAGGTCCAGTTGGTCCGGCGTGTATCCGGCGAGCACCTCGCCGATCCGCTTGCGGGCCGGTCCCACGGCCGCCTCGACGCCCGCCAGCGCGTCCGGCACCGCCTCGACCACGACCTTGCGCCGGTCGGCCGGGTCCGCGGTGCGGCGTACGTACCCCGCGCGCTCCAGCCGGTCGATCAGCCGCGTCGTCGCCCCGGTCGTGAGTCCCGTCCCGGCCGCGAGTTCGCCGGAGGTGAGCCCGCCCGCCAGGGTGATGCGGCTGAGCGCGTACCACTCGGACGCCTGGAGGCCCGCGGCCTCCGCGCCCGCCATGCCGTGCAGCCCCACGGCATCGATGTAGTCCCGAAAGACCGCCCGCCGGTCGTCCTGCTCCGTCATCACGACACCCGTACCCTTCCCCTTGCCATTTATCTGCACGCGTGCAGATAATGCATACGTGCAGTTGTTGCGCCAGTGTAGTCAACGCGGCGGCTGCCGTCATCTGCCCGTTCCGCCGCCAGAGAGGCATTCCCGTGAACAAGAAGACCGCCAAGCGCGCCGCCCTCGCCACCGCCGCCGTCCTCGCGCTCGGCGCCGCCGCCGCGTACCTCTACCTGGACACCACCTCCGGCATACAGCGCACCGGCACGGAGAACTGCGCCGACGTCATCCCGGCGGGCGCGAACCGCGCCGACGGCGAGGCCATCTGCGCCACCCTCGACGCCCTCACCGACGCCTGGGCCCGCGGCGACGCGGACGCGTACGGCCGACAGTTCACCGAGGACGGCACCTACACCACCTACATCGGCAGCCACTACGAGGGCCGCGCCGACATCACCGAAGGCCACCGCGCCCTCTTCAGCGACTTCGTCAAGGGCAGCAAGCTCGCCGCGAGCTACCTCGACCTGCGCTTCCTCGGAAAGGACGCGGCCGTCCTGACCGGCCGCGGCGACGACTACACCGGCGGCAGGCCCGGCCCCGCCGAGCTGTCCAAAGTCCAGACGTACACCCTGGTCCGCGACACCGACGGCGCCTGGCGCATCGCCGCCTTCCACAACACGAAGCGCCAGAACGTGATGGAACGCTTCTCCTTCCTCTACTCGCCCGCCACGGCCCCCAAGGCGGAGAAGTGACCGCCCTGATCACCGGCGCCACCGAGGGCATCGGCCGCGCCTTCGCCCTCGCGCTGGCCGCCGAGGGCCGCACCGTCACCGCCGTCGCCCGCACCGAGCAGCACCTGCGGGTCCTCATGACCGAACTCGGCCCCGGTGGACCCGGCGGCGGACACGACTACCTCGTGGCCGACCTCGCCACCCCCGAAGGGGTGCGCACGGTGGCGGACGCGCTGACGGCCGGCCCGTACGACCTGCTGATCAACAACGCCGGCCTCGCCCGACCCGGCCCCTTCACCGACACGCCCCTCGACCAGGCCCTGCCGGCCCTCCGCCTGAACTGCGAGGCGGTCGTCACCCTCGCGCACGCCTTCCTCGCCACCGCCGGCCCCGGCGCCGCCCTGGTCAACGTCGCCTCCACCCTGGCCTTCGCCCCCCAGCCCGGCCAGGCCGTCTACGGCGCGACCAAGGCCTTCGTCGCCTCCTTCTCGGAAGCGCTCTGGTACGAGCAAAGGCCGCGCGGGGTCTACGTGATGGCCCTTTGCCCCGGCCCGACCGCGACCCGCCCCGGCCTGCACGCCGACGTCCCGGCCGCCCTGGTCCAGTCGCCCGAGGCGGTCGTGGCCACCGCCCTCACCGCCCTGCGCCGACGCCGCCGCCCCACCATCGTCCCCGGCCGGGCCAACGCCCTCCTCGCCGCGGCGACCAGATTCCTCCCCCGCACCACGGCCCTCTCCCTCCTCGCCGACGGCCGATGACCGATGACCAAGAAGCCCCAACGGCCGAAAACGCAGAAAGGACCCGATCCGCGATGCGGATCAGGCCCATCACTGTCTTACGAAGTCGGGGTGGCGGGATTTGAACAACGCTGACCAGCGCCGCAGGAGTACCGCTCTCCACCACAGGCGTATGGGCCGACGCCACCGCTTCCGGGCGCGGATGCGGCATATGCGCGCGCACTGCTTCCGTGTACGGCGCCCATCCGGAATCCGGGACGGGTGGGGGTGGCTGGGGAGACGTTTCAGCCGGAGGGCTGACCGGCGAAGCAGGAGGGTTGAGCAGCTGGTCGGCGACGGTACAGGCGTCGTCCTTGCCAACCGTGCGGCGTGCGACTCGTACCTCGCGTTCGTTCAACCCCATCAGGTCAGCCACGGCGGCGTCGCTGCCGACCGTCACGGCCAACGCGGCCAGTGCCCTGGTCCGGCTCGCCAGCGCCTCGTCCATGACCGCCTGCGCCTCACGCACCCGATCGTCCCTGCTGCAGAAGGCCTCGGCCCGCAGCGCGTTGCGTTCCCATTGTTCACGTGGCTCCACGCAGGCATCAACGTTTCTGCACCGTCCGCGACACACCCATCACAACCGCATCACCCGAAGGGCGTATCAACAGCCCTGCTGACCCGCGCCCTTGGTGATCGCCCACAGGCGTCCGGCCGACCGGTCCACGTCCTCCAGGCGCACCCCGAGCAGTTCGCTGGCGCGGGCGCCGGAGCTGACGTAGCAGGCCGGCAGGGCACGGTCCCGATCGCATCTCATCTGCGCGAACAGCTCGTCCCACAGCCGATCCGGAATCGCCCGGGGCCGGCGCTCGCGCACCTTCGGCCGCAGCCGGGCCCGACGGTCCCGGCTTTCGGACACCGGGTTGACCACCGGTCCCGGCCGTAGTGCTGGTGGAAGGCGTAGAAGTCGTGCACCACGGTCAGCGCGTGCGCGATCGTCCTCGGCGCGTACCCATCCAGCAGTGTGGACGCGCTCTGGCAGCAGTTCGAGGAGCAGGGGTGGGAACGGCTTGCCGCCGGTGATCAGTGGACGGAGAAGGGGCTGGTCTTCTCCTCGGCCACGGGGACCGAGCTGGACTCGACGAACGTCCGACGAGCCTTCCGGCAGGCGATCACCGGCGCCGAGGGAGTCGCCGCGAAAGAGTGGACCCCGCGGGAGCTGCGGCACAGCTTCGTCTCGCTGCTCTCCGACAACGGGGTCCCGCTCGAAGAGATCTCCAGGCTCGTGGGGCGCTCCGGTACGGCCGTGACCGAGGCGGTCTACCGGAAGCAGATCAGGCCCGTGATCCAGACCGGGGCGACGGCCATGGATGAGATCTTCAGCGCCGGTTCGAACCCGTAGTCACTCAGTTGGTCACCCACAGAAACAGGTCAGGCCACCTACTACGAAAGTAGGTGGCCTGACCTGGTACTACAGCGTCGGGGTGGCGGGATTTGAACCCACGACCTCTTCGTCCCGAATGAGGTACGAGTCTCGCGCCAGCGCGCCACTTTCGAGGAAATGGCAGGTCAGGGCGTTGGAGAGCGGCGGCCCCAGGGGGCCGTGATGGGCGTTCGTCTCAAGATTTTCTCCCAGGATTCTCCCAGCACCGCTCCCCGAGGACCGACTGCAACGGTGGGGTGCGCGCCGCGGCCAAGACCCTGTACGAGGGGGAGATCCGGCCCCGGAACGGCCGACGGATGTTAGACGCTTCTGCGCTGCCTCGGAACGACGTTGTACAGCTGCTGGAGGCCGTGCAGAGCGGCATGGAAGGCAGCCGCGATCTCGCGGGCCCTCTCCTCAGTCTCGATCGAGCTCATGGAGATGTAGTCAGGCGCAATGTCGGCCTGCGTCACCGTGTCAGCGAGTACCAATGCCTTAGCCGCGGGCCGAAGGACTGTCATTGCTTCGTCCGGAATCCGGGGCCCGCTGCTAGTCATTGCGTCAAGCTCCACCTTCCAGCGCCGGCCTTGACGAGCGATGCATACGAAGATCGCCTTGTTGGTCTTGGCGCTTCGATAGGCCGTGCGGTGAGCTTCCAGGTCGGTGCAGTCGGGGATGAGTGCAGCTGAGAGAGGCGTTCCGGGCGTCGGCATGCACCCATCGTCGCAGGCACTCACGCAGAAAACAGGCAAACAAGAGGTCGGCCACAGCCCTGATCGTTTGGGGTGCCGTCCGTCTCCGTCAGGCCGCGAGCAGTCGAACCCCGTCGTGTGACCGCACGTGCGGCACCGTACCGTCCAAGGCGTCGGCCACGCGCACGGCGAAGACTTCCTGCATCGACTGCTCCACCTCATTAGGGGTGAGCCAGCAGACCGCCGTCGATTCGTCGGACAGCTGTTCCTCCCCACCGACAGGCCGGCACCGGAAGACCAGAGCGATCACGCCAAGGGTGAGGTTCTTGTAGACACCGGTAAGCCGCTCCACCTCGACGGCGATCCCGGTCTCTTCGGCGACTTCCCGCTGCACGCCTTCCTCGGGTCGTTCGTCTCGTTCGAGGATGCCGCCTGGTGGCTCCCAAGCCCCGTTGTCGGCACGCCGGATCACGAGCACGCGTCCGTCGTCCCGGATGACGATTCCGGCGACAGAGACGGAGTGCAACGGCCTCTCGGCGGTAGCGTTAGTCATATACATGAGTCTAGGAGAATCAGCAGCGTATGCCCCTCTCGACAGCACGTGACGCAGGTCGCCCCCGCTACCTCCAGATCGCGGACGACCTCAGCCAGCAGATTCAGGAAGCCCTCGGGGATCCTCAGGCAGCGCTCCGCCCCGGGGCGAAAGTGCCGAGCGAATCCGAACTCATGGATCGTTACTCGGTCGCGCAGGGAACTGTTCGTAAGGCCATGACTGAGCTGCGGGTTCGCGGTCTGGTCGACACGCACCACGGCCGGGGCTCGTTCGTCCGTAAGGCCCCGCCGGTCCAGCGGAAGTCCAGTGACCGCTTCCGTCGGTCGCACAGGAGGGCAGGTAAGGCTGCCTACCTGGCGGAGGCTGAGCAGGCTGGGGCGAAGCCGAGCGTCCGGGTGCTCTTCGTCGGACAGACCGAGGCCCCTGCCGAGGTGGCAAGCCGCCTTGGGCTGCCAGTCGGCACCAAGGTCCTCGCACGTCGCCGCCTCTACTACAGCGACGGCATTCCTACGGAAGAGGCGACGTCGTATCTGCCCTGGGACCTGGCCGAGAGCATCCCGCAGCTCAGGGAGGAGAACCCAGGGCCGGGAGGCATCTACGCCCGTCTCGAAGAGGGGGGTGACCTCTTGGTGGAATTTCGAGAGACGGTGCGCGTCCGCCTTGCCAGCAAGGAGGAGCAGTCCGCTCTGAGTCTGAGCCCAGGCGCCCCGGTCATCCACCTCACTCGGAACGCTCAAATTGAGTCAGGTCGAGTGGTCGAGGTCTGCGACACCCTCATGAGCGCTGACCAGTTCGTTCTGGAGTACCGCATCCCTGCCGCAGACTGACGAACCGCCACGTTTGAGCCATCCAGCAACGCGGTGAGCAGCATTGCGGGTTGACTCCTCTACATGAGTACAGCACTCTCTTACTCGGAACTCCTGCACATGAGTAGTTGAGTGTAGGAGGTACGACCAGGAGCCCCGCAGTAGTTGGACGGGGGGAGGGATACCGGACAGCCGAAAGGCCCCTTGTCAGTCCGGATGGCAGGTCTCTGCCTACCACGGGATTGCGGGCCGTACCTGACACGGCAGTCCGTCCCCGAAAGAGACACCCAACGTTTTACTGCCGCAGCCTCTGGCGCGGCCGGTTGCCTCCTCCGTCCGTCCGGCGCCTTTCGGCGGCGTACGGGCGGGGTGGGGGAGCTGGAGTTCTTCCTGTTCCACAACGACGTGCAGCCCCGGTGGGCAAACACCGGGGCTGCTGTTCGGGCCCGTTCCTGTCTGAGAGGAGCAAGACCCAATGAAGTCCATCGTTGCACGTCACACGGGTGTTACCGCCCTGCCGGCCGATCTGGAGCCGACCGACGCGGAGCTGGACGCGATCGAGGCCGAGATGCCCGTGGTCCTGGCCGAGGTCGAGTTGCTGGATGCGCTGATCGTCCTGCTGGACCGGTCGGCGTCGGAGTTCGACGCCCGCCGGATCCGCCGGGCCCACCACCGCGTTCTGACCGCCCGCCGGGACGCGGCCAACCGCGCCGGTACGCAGGTCTCGGGGGACGCGGCATGAGCGACCGCGAAGCGGCTCACGCCGACCTGCTGGACGCGATCGTTGCCGCGCTGGACTTGCCGCTGCCGGCGATCGAGGTGGCGGACGAGCGGCTCTACTACCGGCTGTTGGAGCGCCGGGCACTCGCGGTGCGGATCGTCCTCGAATCGAACCGCGCCGGCAGTCGGGACCCGCGGCTGGCCGCGGACGCGATCCGCACCCGGACCACCGAGGAGCCCGTCACCTACACCCCGTGGAAGGACGAGAGGGACGGGGACGCCCGGTGAACGGCCGCCCGCCGCTGGAGCAGATCGCGGCATTGTCGGGGTTGCTGTCGCGGCTGACGCGGGTCCTGGTGGCCGTCGCCTCGGTGGCGCTGGTGTTCACCGCGTCGAACGTGACGATGTTCGCCATCGACCATCACGTGTCCGTGTGGATCGCGTGGCTGCTCGATCCGATGGTCGCGGTGGCACTGGGTACGGTCCTGATCTTCGATGGGCGTCTGTCGGAGTACGGCCTCTACCCGTCGGGTTGGGCGACGGTGCTGCGCTGGTTCGCCGGTCTCGGCACGTGGGTGATGAACTGCTGGACCTCGCTCTGGCCGGCGGGATCCGACTTCGGGATTCCCCGCCAGGTGGACCCGGCGGGTCTCGTCCTCCACTCCGTTCCCCCGGTCCTCCTGATCGTTCTGGCCGAGGCCATCAGCCACTACCGGCACCAGATCCTGACCAAAATCACCGAACTGCAGGCCCAGGTGGACGCCGGGGTGGACGAGGTGGAAGCCACCCCTGCCCCCACCGCTTCCACCCCGCCTGCCGACCCGGCGCCGGTGGCTGCACCGCCGGAGCCGGTGGCGGCGCCGGTGCGGGCGATTCCGCTGGTCATCTGTGGTGACCGGCAGGTGTTCAACCCGCTCTTGCCCCTGGCGTCCACCTCCGTCCACCGCAAGGAGTTGGAACCGTCCCGGCTGTCGGCGGAAGAGGCTGCGAATGTGATCCGGGCCTGCTGGGTGCAAGGCACGTCGCTGCCGGAGGCGGCCCGGCTTTCCACTCGTTCCACCTCCTACGTCCACAAGATCTACCAGCGACTGAACGAGTCCCGCCAAGCCCGTGACGTCCTCACCGTGACGGTGTTCTGATGGCCACC
Source organism: Streptomyces sp. NBC_00207 (assembly GCF_045160965.1). Classification (NCBI taxonomy): domain Bacteria; kingdom Bacillati; phylum Actinomycetota; class Actinomycetes; order Kitasatosporales; family Streptomycetaceae; genus Streptomyces; species Streptomyces sp. NBC_00207. Next base: position 5,181,269 of record NZ_CP130715.1, read on the forward strand.
GCCACCCTCCCCGTCTACCGGTGGCGCCTCGCCCCCGACGGACTCGCCACCCGCCGACAGCTCCGCGCCCTCGGCCTGCGCCCCGGCGGACAGGACGTCGCCGCCCAGGTCGAACGGCCCCGCCGCCGGCGCGGCCCGATGGTCGCTTACCTCTACCGGATCGACCTGGCCCGCCCGGTCCGGCCGATGACCGCACGGCGGGCCGCCGCTCTGGCGAAGGCCAACGCGGCCCGCCGCTGGTGCCCGTCCTGCCGCCGTGATGCCGGGTACGTGATCCCGGCCTCGCTCGGCATGTGCACCCCGTGCGCCTACCCCGACGAACAGCGCGTCACCTCAACAGCCGACCTCATCAGGAGAGTCACGTGACCACGCCCGACACACCCTCGACCGCGGACGCTGCCGCGCAGGGCTCGCACCAGTGGATTCTCACGCTGGAGCTGCCCGGGCGCGCCGCAGCGACCGAGTACGGCACGTGGAACCCGGTCCCCGGATCGACGCGCCACGACGTGTTCGTCGCCATCCGGCACCACGTGATCAGCAGGTTCCCGGAGCTGGAGCGCGCCACCGTCGCGTTCTTCGCCCTGGAGCCCAACCAGCTTTGACCTGCCTGTATCAGCAGGGCCCGGCCACCGCCTCCTACAGCACCCGGCCGGGCCCCTCATCCCCTGAAGGGGGCTCGTACAGCATGACCGAGACCATCGTCGAAGTGGTACCGCAGACACCACCCGCTCCAACTCCGGCCGCACCGAAGGGTGCTGAGGCTTTGGCGCCGTTGCCGGGTGTTCCGCTGGCCGTGGCCGGGGCGAATGCCCTGGGTGCGGTGGTGGCCGGCGCGGTGGCCGTGGGCGGCCCGGCTGGGCTGGCCGTGACCGGCGCCGTCATGGGCGCCGCCGCGGCCACCGGCCTGGCCCGCCGGATCAGGGCCCGCCGGGCGAAGAACAAGCCCAAGTCCCTGCCCGCGCAGCGCACCCCGGCCGGCGGCCGGGATCGCTCCTCGCCCTCGTCCTCGTCGGGTGGCGGGTCTGGCGGTCACCGCCGTACGTCCGGGCCGCGTTCCGGCGGGCTCCTGGGCAGGGGGCCCGGGGCTTCCGCTGCCGGCCTGCGGGCGGCGGCCCGCAACCTGGGCCGTCACCGCGCCGACAACCGACCTGTCGGCACGCAGATCCCCGGCGGGGCGAAGACCGCACCGTCCGCGGGCGGGTCGCCCAAGAACCGCACCAGCAGTTCCAACCCCTCGTCCCGCCCGGTCTCGTCCGGCGGTGCCAACATGCCGCAGCGCCGTTCCGGCGGCGGGTTGGTGCAGGCGGCGCGGCGGGCTGCGGTCGGCGCGGCTGCCGGGGCGATCCGGGCCGGGCATGCCCGCTACTCCGCGGGAGCTCCGACCCGTGCCGGTAAGGCCGAGGCCCGGTCGGCGCGTCGTATGGCGAAGGGTGAGGCGAAGGCTCGTCGGCAGTCCGGTCTCGACCCGGCCGGCAACCCCACCGCCAAGGCCGCGCCTGCCGCGATACGGCAGAAGGCACTGCGCCGCTCCGCGCTGAGGCACGCGGCCCGGATGACCGGCAGTGCGCTGCTGGCCGCGGGCGCCGGTGTCGTGTCGGGGGTGTGGAACTGGAAGAAGCCCGGCGTCGCCACCCGGCACCTGCGGTCCGTGTGGCGGCGACTGGCGGGCCGGGCCCGGCAGGTGCGGGCCGCGCGCGATGCCGCCATCAACGGCACCTCCACCGACGGCAGTAAGCCCGTGGTGGCGGTGCCTGCGACGCAGGTGAACAACCCCAACCGCCCCAAGGATCGGGAGCTTGCCCCGGTCCTGAAGTCCGTGAAGTCCCGGCCCGTCGTTCTGGCGGGGGCCGACCGTAGTGGAGGCACTGTGTCCGAGTCCGGTACCGCGTTCACCCGCCTGTCCGACGCTGCTGAGGTCATGCTTCAGGCCGCGTCGACCTTCGACCCGGAGTACATGGCTGAGTTCCAGGACCTCATCGACGACCTGCCCGAGGCCATGTCGACCGTGCAGGAAACCCTGCGCGTGCTGGCGGAGCTGTCGCAGGAGAAGCTGCCGGTCGATCCGCTGGTGGTGGAGGAGATCGGCGAGGGCTACCGCGCCATGAGCCGCGTGGTCAGCGCGCTCGACGAGGTCGGCACCGTCTACCGGCGCGTCCACGCCGACGACATCGAGCGGATCGAGAACCCCCGCAACGGCATCGACGGCGAACGCCGCTGGAACGTCTAACCCCCATCCCCTGCTCGACCGGTTTCGGCCTGCCGTCCACAGCCTGTGGGCGGCAGGCCGCTGTCATCGCAAGGAGAGAACACCTGTGAGCAGCAACAAGAACAGCGTGCGGGTCGATTGGAAGGCCCCGCACGGCATCCTGACCGGCACCCTGAACGCCACCGCCGGAACCCTCGTCACCACCGCCCTCGCCCACTCCGCGGGCATGCCGTCCGGGTACGCGCTCGCCGCCGGTGCGGCCGGAGCGGTCGGCTCGTCGGTCGCGGGGTGGCGGAACCGGCTGACCGGCGCCACCGTCGCCTTCCGCGCCGCCTGCTGGACCGCCGCCGGCACCTGGTCCTGCTGGGCCCTTGCCAGCGCGGGCCCCATGACCCTGGGCGGTCTCGGCTCTCTCCTCGTCGGCGGAGTCGCGACCGGGACGCTGGCGGCCGGGTTCGCGGCGCGCGAGGAGACCGAGCAGGCACGGCGCCGCATGCTCCTGTCCATCGGCACCCGCCGTGCGCTCGCCGCCGAGTGGATCGAGCGCATCGCGAGGGTGTGCCGGGTGGAGGGCGTGACGGTGTTGGGGATCGAGCACTGGCCGTCCGGCATGGGCTACACCGTCGAGATCGAACTTCCCGAAGGCGGCGTCACCCGGAAGCAGGTCGCCGACCGTACCGACGCGCTCGCTTCCGACCTCGACCTTCCCGACGGGTGCGGCCTCCAAGTCCTCCCCGGGATTTCCCGGCGCCGCCTGCTGATCGAGGTAGCGACCAAGACCTACCAGGGGCAGGAGATCCCGTTCCCGGTCGAGGAGATGTCCGAGACCACCACGATCAACAACCCCGCCCCGATCGCGCTGCTGTCGGATGGTGGGCGGGCGGAGCTGGATATGCGGCAGGCCTCCACCGTCGTCGCCGGCGGCACCGGCACGGGCAAGACGAACTGGCTGCAGACGCTGATCGCCCGGCTGCTGCAGACCAACGACACCCTCGTGTGGGTCATCGACCTCAACGCCGGCAGCCTCGGCCTGCCCTGGCTGCACGCGTGGCGGGAAGCCCAGACGGACCCCGCGCGTCGGGAGGAGGTTCCGGCGCCGGGGGTGGATTGGCTGGCCTCCACCCCCGCGGAGGCGAAGCTCATGCTGGACGCGGCGATCGCGATCGCCAGTGCCCGGAAGATCGCGTATCAGCAGCACATGCGGGACGAGGACGACGACAAGCTTCCCGTCTCCCCTCAGATCCCGGAGATCGTCATCATCATGGACGAGAGCGCGGAGGTGTCCGCGACCAAGGCCGCGAAGGAAGTGATGGCCGGGGTCGTGAAGGTCATCCGCGTCGCCCGCGCGATGGCGATCCGTGCGGTCATCTCCGCGCTGCGGGTCACGCAGGACGTCCTGCCGGACCCGATGGTGCGGAAGATGGCCTCCAACCGCGTCTGCACCGGCGTCAACGAGGACTCCGAACTCGGCCACCTCTTCGGCTGGCGCGCACTCACCGCCGAGAACAGCTTCTCGGGGCCGGGGTCGATGCTGGTCGGGACGGAGGGCAAGCAGCCCAAGACCGCCCAGCAGTGGCGCATCACCCCCTCCGGCATCGACGCCGTCACCCGCGCCACCGCCCACCGGCGGCCCGCTCTCGACACCGTCTCGCTCCAGGCCGCAGGAACCGCCTACACCGACAGGTGGAGCGAAGCACGGTGCGGCCACCTCTGGGGGCAGCCCGTCGCGACCGGCGCCCCGGCCGCCCCAGGCCCGGGTACGGGCCCGTTGCCGGGGCGGCCGGGCGGGCAGTGGAAGGCCACCGCGGGATGGGACCAGCCCCGCCCTGTCACCACCCCCGGCGCGGACGAGCTGGAGGCCCTGTTCCTGATGCCGTCCGCCGACCCCGAGACACGGGCCGAGAGTGACGGGCTCACGGACTGGTCCGACCCGTCCTCGTGGACGGCCGGTCGCCCGGTGCGGGAACCGGAACAGCCCGACGCGAGGCAGGCCGCACTCGATCTGATCCTGGCGGCCGGGCCCGCCGGCACCGGCGCGTCCGCGATGGAACGGGACCTGAAGGACACCTACGGCACACGCCGCCCGGTGATTCAGCGGTGGCTGAAGGAGTGGGCCGACTCCGGCGAGATCGCCCGTGTCGGGGAGGGCAGCAAGGCCCGCTACGTCCACCGCCGCCACCTCCCCGAAGCCTGACCCCCGGCCGCCTGTCTGTCACCTGTCACACCCCCTACCGAACCCCCGTGCTGAGGGCCTGAGGGCCTGTCACCCCTGCTGTGACCTGCGGATGACAGGTGACAGGCAGGTGACAGGTGACAGACAGGTGACAGGCCGGATGACAGGCACCACCCACCGTCTTCCACCCGCCTGAAGGAGCCCCGACGTGCATGAGCCCAACCGCACGATCACCACCCCCGCCACCCGCTACGGCGACCCCATCCACCGACCCCGACCGGTCGAACCGCACACCGTCCTGCTGCCCCAGGACATCCCTCCGGGCGTCGACTGGGTGACCCTCCCCAACGGGGTCCGCACCCTCGCCTACACCCACCCCCACCCCGCACCGGTCACCGAAGCGGAACCGGTCCGGGAGTCGATTCCGCGGTGGGCCAGGACGACCGCGCTCCTCGCCCCGACGCTCGGCGGCGGGATCGCCGCGGCCGGGTTCGGGATCTCCTACGCCGCCCCCGGAGTCCTCGCCATGGCCGAAGCCCTCTGGGCCACCGTCGCCCTCATCGCCGCCGGCGCCCTCGCCCCACTCCTTCTCCGCGCCACCGGCAGGACGGGCGGGCGGGGTGCGGGGCCGGTGCAGCACATCACCCAGAACATCAGCGCGTCCGGGATGTTCGGCCGCGCGACCGGAACCATCAACAACCGCTGAAGGAAGACCACATGGCCCGACTCCGCCTTGAGTGGACCCGCCCTCTCCTCGTACTCACCGACACACCCCGGCCCGACTGCCGGACCTGCCGCGGCGAAGGAGGGATCGCCTGCGACTACGGCGACGAGACCGGCGAGTACGCCGGAACCGACTGGGAGCACTGCGACTGCTGGAACCCCGACCAGCACTGGACCCTGCTCCGCCTGCCCCAGCGCCGCCGCCCCTACCGCGACCCCTGGACGCCCCCCAGCGGGTACAGCGACGAACCGCCCTTCTAGCAACGCCGAGGGCGGCCCCCTCTCGCCAAAGTGCGGGGCCGCCCTCGTCCACAACCCATCAAGAGACCTGTGGAGGACTCCAGCATGACTGACCCCACCGACTTCCCGCGAGACCCCCGCCAACCGGCCTTACCCACTCACCTGCGGACAGCCCTCTGGCTCGCCGGAATCGGACTGCCCGTCCTGCCCCTGCGCGCGAGCAAGCTCCCCGTCGGAAACTGCTACGACTGCACCAGCAGCAAGACGGCCGGGCCCTGCCGGTGCGGGGACCGGCCGAACATGAAGTTCGCCGGGCCCTGCCAGTGCCCCGCCCCTTGCCACGCCTGGGCCGCCGCCACTACCGCCCCGGCAGTCCTCACCTCCCCGGCGTGGGCGCGCGCCTGGCGGCAGGCCGGAGGGGTCGCCTACCACCCCGGCGGAGCCCACCTCACGGTCGTGGACCTCGACAACGCCGAAGCGGTCGCCTGGGCCCGCCAGTCCCTCCCCGCGACGAAGACCGTGGCGACCACCCGGGGTGAGCACTGGATCTACCGGGGCGCCATGCAGTCCGCCAACGGGGTCCGGCCCGGCGTGGACATCAAGTCCCTGATGTCCTACGCCCGCTGGATCAACACCGGGACCGGCACCATGACCCACCTGCCGGACGCCGTGCGCGCGCTGGTCGGCAGGGAAGAGTCCACCGCCACCCGCTCCCGGGGAGGGTCGGTGGACTCTTCCTCACCAGCCCGCGCCACCTGGGACCGATCCGTCGCCACCGGCTGCCGCCACAACGACACCTACGTCCGCACCGGCCTGCAACGAGGACTCGCCAGGATCACCGCCTGCCGGAAGGAGGGCGCCGGATCCAAGGCCTACGGCGTCGCCCGCTTCCTCGCCAACCAGCACACCACCTGCCCCGGCCCCTGCGGCCTGGAGATCCTCGCCCGGCACATCATCGACGCCGCCGTATCCGTCGACGTCCCCGAGGCCTACGCCGAGCGGGCCGTCACCAACGGATTCGGCGCCCTGCTGGTGACGGCGTCATGACTGCCCGTCCCGGCCCCGCCGAACCGGCCCCCGCCCTGGACGGCAGTAGCGCGCCGAAAGGCGTCGCCGAAGGCGTCCCTTCATCAGTTCGCCCTGACCCGCACGCCGACGACGGACGCCGGCCCATCGCCTGGCTCCACATCGTCGCCCCGCCCTCCTACGGCGCCAGCCCCAGCGTCCGCTCCTGGTGCTCGTGCGGCCGGGACCTGTTCGCCGCCGGGCGCGCCCGCGCCCTCGCGCTCATCACCGACCACGCAGAGCACCGCACAGCTTGTTCCCGCCTCACCCCGCGAAGGGAAGCCGCATGACCACGCACAACCCCGAGCTGTGGGAAGGGTTCGAGGAGATGACCCCGGAGGCCGTGGCCGGGCCCGTGTGGGACGAGCCCGTACCGCTCAACCCCCGCGGGCAGCTCCCCGTCTTCCCCGTGGACGCCCTGCCCGACTGGCTCGCGGCCATGACGGCGGGGGTCGCTGAGGAGACACAGACGCCTGTCGACCTCGCCGGGTGTCTCGCACTGGCTGTCATCGGGACCGCCGCCGGCGGGCGCCTGACCGTGACCGTGCGCGGGCAGTGGAGCGAGCCGGTCAACCTCTACACCGCCGTCGCCCTCCCGCCCGGCAACCGCAAAAGCGCCGTGTTCGCCCTGATGACCAAGCCCCTCCTTGCCGCCGAGAAAGCCCTGATCGAGCTGACGGCGCCCCAGCGGGCCGAGGCCGCAGCGTCCGCGCGGATCGCGAAGGCCGCCGCCGAAAAGGCCGAAAAGGTCGCGGCCAACGCCGAGGCCGACAAGCTGGCCGATCTGACCGCTCAGGCCGTCTCTCTGTCGGAGGCTGCGGAGCGGGCCGCCGTCCCGGCGGAACCGCAACTCATCGCCGACGACATCACCGCTGAGAGCCTGACTACCCTCCTCGCCCAGCAGGACGGACGGATCGCGATCCTGTCCCCCGAAGGAGAGATCTTCGAAATCATTGCCGGACGCTACACCGGCGTCCCCAACATGGGGATCTTCCTCAAAGGTCACGCCGGCGACATGGCCCGCGTCAACCGCCAGGCCCGAGACGCCCAGTACATCGAGAACCCCGCCATCACCATGGGCCTGGCCATCCAGCCCGAGGTCCTGGACTCCATCGGGCAGATCAAGGGCGCCGACGGCCGCGGCCTGCTCGCCCGGTTCCTCTACTCCAAGCCCGAATCCCTCGTCGGCTACCGCAACCTCACCCCCGAACTCCTCAGCCCCGACACCGCAGGCACCTACGCGCAGAAGCTCGGAGGCCTGGCTCTGGCCCTGGCGGGCTGGACCGAGACCGCTGAACTCACCCTCACCCCCGAGGCGGACGCCGTCCTCCTCGCCTACCAGCGGGTCACGGAATCCCGCCTGCGCAAGGACGGGAGCCTCGCGCCGATCGTGAACTGGGCCAGCAAACGCGACGGCGCCGTCGCCCGCATCGCAGGCCTCCTCCACCTCGCCGCCCACCCCGAGGACGCCTGGCACCAGCCGATCGCCGCCGCCACCATGGCCGCCGCCACCCAGCTCGGCGACTACTTCACCGCCCACGCCCTCGACGTCTTCAACGCCATGAAGGCCGACCCCGCCCAAGGCGCCGCCCACACCGTCCTGACCCACCTGACCGAGACCCGCACCACCGCCTTCACCAAACGCGACCTCTTCCGCGCCATGCCCCGCAGCGAGTTCCCCGCCATGGGAGACCTCGACCCCGCCCTGGACCTCCTGGAGGAACACGGCTGGGTCCGCCAGCAGCCCCCGCCACCCCGCACCACACGCGGTGGCCGGCCGCCCTCCCCCCGCTACGAGACCCACCCCCGCACCACCCCCGCCGCCTGAAAACCCCCCAACCCACTGACAGAACTGACAGAACCCCCTGCGCAAGCCTCTGACCTGCGCAAACTGGCACTTTCGGAGCTGTGACAGAACCTCCGAAAACTCTGACAGAACTCCAAAAACCTCGCCACGGGGCGAGCCGCCCGGTCTGACACAACCTAGGTTTTCGAGGTTCTGTCAGAGTTTTTTGAGGTTTTGTCACGCGGCCAGAACCGGCCGAAACAGCAGGTCAGAGGCCACATGGAGAGGTTCTGTCAGTTCTGTCAGTGCTTTCCGGGGTTTCCGCGCCCCGGACCTACCGGCCATGGGCCATCCCGGCCCCATCGAGAGGACAGGACCAGCCTGTGAAGCGAGACCCGCTGCCCCACCTCTACTACCCGGCCGATGTTGCCAGCGCGCTCGGCAAGTCCGAGTGGTGGGTCAAGGAGCAAGCACGCAACGGTCGGATCCCGTACACGAAGCCGGGCCGCGCGTACCGGTTCACGGCCGAGCAGTTCGCGGAGATCATCAGGCTCTTCTCTGAGGGCCCCAGCGGCCCGCGCGTCGTCCGCCAGGTCCGGCCGGCCGAGGTCCGCACGCAGGGGCCGGCCAAGCCTCTGCGGCCAGCGCCCTCCACGCGACTGCGAGCGCGTCCGCCGCGGCGCGCAGTCCAGCAGGACCAGCAGCAGACCGCTGCCTGATCACCGCCCCGCCCGGGACTCCGGGCGGGGCTCACTCATAGAGAGAGCACCTTGGGATTCGCAGAGAACCGCGGGGACTACTGGCGCGGGCGATACAAGATTGAGCCCAGCAAGTACGGCACCGTCAAAGACGAGTACGGCAAGACGATCCGCTTCCGAACCAAGCGCGCAGCGGAGAAGGCGGCGGCCGTAGAGGAGGAGAAGGCCCTCACCGCCAGCCGTGCCATGCCGGTCGCCACCCCCGAGCGCATCACGTTCGGCGACTACGCGAGCCGCTGGTACGAGGCGCAAGACCTCGCCGCCTCCACCATGCAGAACTATCGCCGGCACATCGAAGAGCACCTTCTCCCGCAGTTCGAGGAAGCAGTCGTCAGCGAGATCACGAAGGGAGAGATCGACAGCTGGGAGCGAGGCGAGCGCGCCCGCGGGTACGCGGCCAGCAGCATCAAGACCTGGCGCGGCACCCTGCACCTGATCCTCGCCGACGCGGTGGACGAGGAACTGCGCGAGTCGAACCCGGCAACCCGCCGCCGGGGCCGCGGGAAACGGGCCGGCCGATCCCGGAGCCGCGGCCCGGAGAAGGCGGTGACGTCCGCCCTCGGTGTTCTGCTGATCGCCGAGCGCGCCGCGCTGTTGTCCGGCCGGGACGACGAGTTCGTCGGCGTCGTGGCCAAGGGCTACACCGGAATGCGATGGGGCGAGATCGTCGGGCTGGAGACCGAGTACGTGCGCCCGACTGCTGTGAGAGTCGAGCATCAGCTCTACGAGCTGGACTCGGGGGAGATGCACCGATGCCCTCCCAAGGACGACTCCTACCGGACCATCGACACCCCCGAGTGGCTGGCCCGGCTGTTGCGGGGCCAGGGAGCCCGCGCGGGGGACCGGCCGTGCAGCTGTCACGGTCGGCGCTACCTGTTCAGCGGTCATGCCGCAGCGAACGGGGCGGTGCAGCGCCCGGGAGCGAAGCTGGTGGACGTCGCCCGCGTGGCAGGGGTCTCCACCGGCACGGTCTCCAACGTGTTGAACCGGCCGGCCGCGGTTGCCGACAGCACTCGGGTCGCGGTCGAGCGGGCCATCGCCGATCTCGGGTACATCCGGTACTGGCCTGCGACCGAGAACGCGCCGCACTGGCGGCGCAACGGGTTCGCAACCTGGCTGTTCCAGCCTGCGGCGACCGGCTGGTATCCGAAGAAGGCTCCGCAGGAGGCACGGCCGGTGCCGCTCCGGGCGGGCCCGTGGCCGGGGGTCCCCGCCCGTGGGCGGGGTGCCGCCAAGCGAGCTGAGGCGTCGTGGGTGCCGATCGCGCGGGGGCTCACGCCGCACGGGCTGCGGCACAGTCACAAGACGATGATGGACGAGCTGCGGACCCCGCCGAAGCTCCAGGACGAGCGGATGGGGCACGAGGACGGTTCGGTGCAGGCCCGCTACTCCCACATCACATCGGAGATGCGGCAGGAGCTGATGGCCGGCCTGACCGGCATGTGGGAGGAGTCGCTCGCGGCTCGCCGCCGGATGTCGCCAGGGTCGCCGGTGATGGTCCTCGACGCCCTGATGAGGGCGGAGAGGTAGGGGAGCGCGGGAGCCGTTTCGGCGGAGGTTTCTCCCAGGATTCTCCCGAGAGTGCTGGGAGAAGCAGTCAGGGCCGGTCTCCTCGGAAGGAGACCGGCCCTGAGCTGGTGTTTCTCTGTCGGGGTGGCGGGATTTGAACCCACGACCTCTTCGTCCCGAACGAAGCGCGCTGCCAAGCTGCGCTACACCCCGATCGCCGCCTTGCAGCACTTGCTGTCCTGGCGACATCGATTACTTTAGCGGACCTCTCGCCGGAGACGAAATCCGGTTTTCGCGGAGCGGTCGCGCAGGCGCTATGCCTGCGGGGTCAGCGTCAGGAGTGTCGCCTCCGGCGGGCACGCGAAGCGGACCGGGGTGAAGCGGTTGGTGCCGCAGCCGGCCGACACGTGGAGGTACGCCCGCTGCCCCGCCGCCTCGTGCGTGGACAGGCCCTTCACCCGCTTGGTGTCGAGGTCGCAGTTGGTGACGAGCGCCCCGTAGAAGGGGATGCACAGCTGTCCGCCGTGGGTGTGCCCCGCGAGGATCAGCGGGTACCGGTCGGCGGTGAAGGACTCCAGGACGCGCAGGTACGGGGCGTGCACCACGGCCATCGAGAAGTCTGCGTCCGTCTCGGGGCCGCCGGCGACCATCTCGTAGCGGTCCCGCTTGATGTGCGGGTCGTCGAGCCCGGTGAAGGCCAGCTCCAGGCCTTCCAGCTTCAGCCGCCCCCGGGTGTTGGTGAGGTTCAGCCAGCCCGCCGCGTCGAAGGCGTCCCGCATTTCCTCCCACGGGTTGTGGACGGCGCCGACGACCGGCTTGTTGCCGTTCAGTCCGTGCCGGCCCTGGGCCTTCTCCAGCAGGTAGCGCCCGGGGTTGCGCAGCCGCGGCCCGTAGTAGTCGTTCGACCCGAAGACGTACACGCCCGGGAAGGACATCAAGGGGCCCAGCGCGTCGAGCACCTCGGGGATGCCCTCGGTGTCGGAGAGGTTGTCACCCGTGTTGACGACGAAGTCGGGGCGCAGGCCGGCCAGGGACTGCAGCCAGGCGCGCTTCTTGCGCTGCCCGCCCACCATGTGGATGTCGGACACCTGGAGTACGCGCAGCGAGCGCATCCCCCGGGGAAGGACCGGCACCGTGACCCGGCGCAGCCGGAAGGACCTCGCCTCGAAACCGGCGGCATAGGCCACACCCGCGGCCCCCACCGCAGCGATTCCGGCAGCCGCTTTCAGGGGTACTCCGTAACGCGCACGCATGGACCCATCGTCTCAGACCCGGAAAACCAATGAGCGCCACTGCCCCCGCACCTGGCAGACTCACATCCATGACCACGCTCAAGGCCAAGCTCCAGGAAGACCTCACGACCGCCATCAAGGCGCGTGACGAGCTGCACTCGTCCACGCTGCGCCTGACCCTCTCCGCCATCACCAAGGAGGAGGTCGCCGGCAAGGAGGCACGTGTGCTCTCCGACGAGGAAGTCCTCAAGGTGATCGCCAAGGAGGCGAAGAAGCGCCGCGAGGCGGCGGAGGCCTTCGCCCAGGGCGGCCGCGCCGAGCAGGCCGCGCGGGAGACCGCGGAGGGCGAGTTCCTCGACACGTACCTGCCCAAGCAGCTCACCGACGACGAGCTCGTCGCGATCGTGGCGCAGGCGGTCGAGGAGGCCAAGGCCGCGGGTGCCGAGGGGCCGCGGGCCATGGGCGCCGTCATGAAGATCGTGAACCCGAAGGTCGCCGGGCTGGCCGAGGGCGGGCGTGTCGCCGCCGTCGTCAAGCAGCAGCTCTCCTAAGAGCAGGGAACACAAGGAGGGCCCCAGCCGGAACCGGCTGGGGCCCTCCTTGTGTTCCTTGTGTGCTCTGTGTTCCCTGTGTTCCCTCGCGTCGCGTGCCGACCGCTACCGGTCGTCGCGGCCGCCGATCACGCCGCCCGGGTCGATGGTGATCCCGGGGAAGGGGGGCTGAGGCTCGACGCCGCCCGTGGCCCCGCCGGTGGCCCCGCCCGTAGCCCCGCCGGTGGCTCCGGCGGTCTGGCCGCCGGGCCGCCCGCCGGGCTTTCCGTCGCCGCCCGGCTTGCCGGGCCTGGGCTGGGTGGTGGGCGGCTTGTTGCCGCGGGGGCCGCCGGACGGAACGTTCGATTCCGGGATGCTGACCGTGATGAAGCGCAGGGCCTCACGGCCGTCCAGCGCGCCCGTGACCGCGTCCTTCCAGATCGGGCCGGGCAGCCCGCCGCCGAAGACCTTCAGGTAGGGCTTGCCGCCGATCACGATGTTCTCCATCGTGATCTTCTTCGCCCCGCCCGAGCCGACCCACACCGCGCCGGAGATGTTCGGGGTGTAGCCCACGAACCAGGCGTTGTAGCGGTTGTCCGTCGTGCCCGTCTTGCCCGCGCTGTCGCGGTCGGTCAGACCGGCCCGCTCACCGGTGCCGGAGTCGATCACTCCGCCCAGCAGGGTGTTGATGGTGTCGGCGGTCGTCTCCGACATCGCCCGCTCGCACTTGCTCTTCGGCACCGAGAGGGCCTTGTTGTGCGAGTCGGTGATCGACTCGATGGCGACGGGGGTGCAGTAGACACCGCGGTTGGCGAAGGTCGCGTACGCGTTGGCCATCGTCAGCGGGGACATCTCCTCCGAGCCGAGCGCGATGGCGGGGCCGTCGGCCAGCTTCGCCCCGCTCGCCGGGACCACACCGAGCTTCTGCGCCATCTCCGACACCGGGCACAGGCCGATCTCGGAGATCATCTCGACGAAGTAGGTGTTGATCGACTTCTCCATCGCCGTCCGCAGCGCGTAGGGGCCGATCTCGTCCTCGGTCTCGTTCTCCGCCGATTCCTTGTTGACGTTGACGTACTGGGACCCGTCGCAGCGGGTGATCCCGCTCGGGTAGTCCATCTTGTTCGGCGCCGGGTAGACCTTCGTCGGCGGCAGGCCCCGCTCCAGCGCGGCGGCCGCGATGAACGGCTTGAAGGTCGATCCGACCTGGAAGCCGAAGTTCGAGCCGCCCATCCGCTTGTCCACGGAGTAGTTGATCTGCGTCTCGTTCTTCCCGAAGCCGTACGGCTTGGACTGACCCATCGCCAGCACCCGGCCGGTGCCCGGCTGGACCATGGTCACGGCCGTCGCGATCGCGTCGTCCTGGTAGACGTGGTCCTTGATCGACTCGTTGGCCGCGTCCTGCGACTGCGGGTCCAGGGTCGTACGGACGGTCAGACCGCCCTGGTTCCAGACCTTCGCCCGCTCCTCGCGCGTCTTGCCGAAGGCGGTGTCGGTCAGGAAGGTGTTGCGCACGTAGTCGCAGAAGAAGCCCGCGCCCTTGACCGCGGTGATGCAGCCGTTCTTCGGCTTGGTCACCTTCAGGGTGACCGGCTTCGCCTTCGCCGCGTCCGCCTCGGCCTGCGAGACGTCCCTGGTGTCGGCCATCCGCTGCAGGACGATGTTGCGGCGCTTCGTCGCCTCCTGCGTGTCGTTCACCGGGTCGTACCGGCTCGGCGACTGCACGACGCCCGCCAGCAGCGCGGACTCATCCAGGGTCAGGTCCTTGGCCGGCTTGCTGAAGTAGCGCTGGGCCGCGGATTCGATTCCGTACGCCTGCTGGCCGAAGTACGTGATGTTGAGGTAGTTCTCGAGGATCTTCTTCTTCCCGAGTTCCTCCTCGACCTGGATCGCGTACTTCAGCTCGCGGATCTTGCGGCCGAGGCTCTTCTCCTGGGCCTCGCGCACCTTGGTCTCGTCGTCGCCGGCCTCTTCGACGAACACGTTCTTCACGTACTGCTGGGTGAGCGTGGAGGCGCCCTGTGCGGCGCCGCCCTCCTGCGCGTTGCGGTTGACCGCGCGCAGGATGCCCTTGAGGTCGACGGCTCCGTGTTCGTAGAAACGGGAGTCCTCGATGGCGACGATCGCCTTCTGCATGTACGGGGAGATCGCCGTGAGCGGGACCACTTGCCGGTCGCGTGAATAGACGGTGGCGATCAAGCCACCCTCGGCGTCCAGAATCGTGGTCCGCTGGCTCAGCGGCGGAGTCTTGAGATTGGCCGGGATCTCATCGAATCCCTCGACCGTGCCCTTGGCCGCCAGCCCCAGGGCGCCTGCAGCCGGAATCGCCATGCCGGCCAGCACAACTCCGGAGAGAACGGACACCCCGAGGAACTTGGCGGCCTGCTGGCTCCCCGTGAGCCCGCCGCCCGAGCGCTTCTTTCCCATAGAGGGCAGCCTACGTTCTGATTCGCCGGACACACGCGAATGCCTTGGCCTAAGCTGTCCCCAACTGTCACAGCAGTGCGGTGCGACATCAACCCCTCGGCTTGATTTTCACCCTTCCCGAATGGGGTGGACACATGTCCGAATCTCGCCCCTCTGCTGAAGCTGATCCTCCGATTCCACCCGAATTGCCTGAATGGCCGGGCATGTCGCCGGATCACTCCGTCGGGTGATCTGCCGCTTACCCATAGTCCGTTCGGACCATTCAAGATTGGGCCCGTCGGGGGTGTTGCACTGTGCCCGCCTTCCGTAACGTCCTCAACTGGCAGCGGTGAATATGCCGCTACCGCCGTGGGGGAGCCTCGATTCGGGAGAGGACGGCGCCGGGATGGGCTGGGTTACCGACTGGAGTGCGCAGGCAGCCTGCCGCACTACCGATCCGGATGAACTGTTCGTTCAAGGAGCGGCACAGAACAGGGCCAAGGCGGTGTGCACCGGATGTCCGGTGCGGACCGAATGCCTGGCCGATGCGCTCGACAATCGCGTCGAGTTCGGCGTGTGGGGCGGAATGACCGAGCGGGAACGACGTGCGCTGCTGCGCCGGCGTCCCACCGTCACCTCGTGGCGACGGCTGCTCGAAACCGCCCGTACGGAGTACGAGCGCAGTACGGGCATCCTCACCATGGATGCAGACACGGAGATCGACGTTCCGTACGAGACATACGCGGCAGCCGGGTAGACCACACGGACGCCACGACGTACGAACGCCTACGCTCCGGCCGGAACCCCGGCCGCGAGTCGCTCTCCGATGGCCCGCAGCCCGGCGAGGTCGTGCACATCGCCGGGCAGGGCGGCCACTTCGGCCACCGCCACCTCGGGGTGCAGTGAGGTGAAGCGATCGCGTGTGCGCTGCTCACGCGCGATCACCTGCATCCGTTCGGCATGCAGGCGCAGCAGTCCTGCCGTGATCCGGTCGACGACCGCGGTATCGCCTTCGGTGCCGGGGGAGCCTGTCTCGGGAGGGTTCGCGGTCTTTGCGGTCCGTGCCGTCGTCTCTGCGGTCGGTGCGGTCGCCGTCCGGGTGGTCGCCGTCCGTGTGGTCCCGGCCGCCTCGGTCGGTCCCGCGGCCGTGTCACGAAGTCCAGCTTTCCCGGACTCCTGATCGACAATGCCGCCTTCTTCAAGATTCTCTGCGGCGGCCAACGCCCGTTCGGCGGACAGCTGGTCGGCGCCGCTGCCGTGCACCCGGTTCAGTACCAGTCCGGCCAGCGGCATGCTCTCCGCGGCCAGCCGCTCCACGAAATACGCCGCCTCGCGCAGGGCGTCCGCTTCGGGCGCCGCCACCACGAGGAAGGCCGTGCCGGGGGCCTGGAGCAGCCGGAAGGTCGCGTCGGCGCGCGTGCGGAAGCCGCCGAACATCGTGTCCATCGCGGCCACGAAGGTCTGCACGTCCTTCAGCAGCGAGGCCCCCATCAGCTTGCTGAGGGTGCCGGTCATCATCGACATGCCGACATTGAGGAACTTCATCCCCGCCCGGCCGCCCACCTTCGCCGGAGCCATCAGCACCCGGATGAACTTCCCGTCCAGGAAGGACCCGAGGCGCTTCGGCGCGTCCAGGAAGTCCAGCGCGGACCGGCTCGGCGGGGTGTCCACGATGATCAGGTCCCAGTCGTCCCGGGCCCGCAGCTGTCCCAGCTTCTCCATCGCCATGTACTCCTGCGTGCCCGCGAAGCCGGCCGACAGCGACTGGTAGAAGGGGTTGGCGAGGATGGCCCGGGCCCGCTCGCCGTCCGCGTGCGCCTCGACGATCTCGTCGAAGGTCCGCTTCATGTCCAGCATCATGGCGTGCAGTTCACCGCCGTCGGCGCCCACGCCCGCGACCTTGCGCGGGGTGTTGTCCAGCGAGTCGATGCCCATCGACTGCGCGAGCCGGCGCGCCGGGTCGATGGTGAGCACGACCGCCTTCCGCCCGCGCCCGGCCGCCCGTACGCCCAGTGCCGCGGCCGTGGTGGTCTTGCCGACCCCGCCCGCCCCGCAGCACACGACGATCCGGGTCTCCGGGTCGTCCAGCAGCCGGTCGACCGCCAGCCGCGGCGGAGTGTCCAGCCCCACGGTGTCCACCCCCTCGCTCATTCGGCCACCGTCTGCTTCCGCAGTTCCTTGGCCAGCTCGTACAACCCGGCCAGATCCACCCCCGCGCCGAGCAGGGGCAGTTCGTACGTCGGCAGGTCCAGCCCCGCCAGTACGGTGCGCTGCGCGCGCTCCAGCTCCACCCGGCTCGCGTGCTCGGCGGCCTGCGCGAGCAGCGGGTCCACCAGCCGCTCGGCCAGGCCGCCGCGGCGCGCGCCGCCGAGGCCCGCCCGGGACAGCGCCCTGGCCACCTCGGCGCGGTGGTCGCCGGCCGCGGTGCGCAGGGTGTCCTCGTCCAAGTGGTGCGGCCGCACCATGTTGACGACGACCCGGCCGACCGGCAGCCCGGCCTCGCGCAGTTCCTCGATGCCGTCGGCGGTCTCCTGGACGGGCATCTCCTCCAGGAGGGTGACCAGGTGGACGGCCGTCTCGGGGGACTTGAGCACCTTCATGACGGCCTGCGCCTGGTTGTGGATCGGCCCGAACCGGGCCAGGCCCGCCACCTCGTCGTTGACGTTCAGGAACCGGGTGATCCGCCCGGTCGGCGGCGCGTCCATGATCACGTGGTCGTAGACGTACCGGCCGGCCTTGTCCTTGCGCCGCACCGCCTCGCACGCCTTGCCGGTCAGCAGGACGTCGCGCAGTCCGGGAGCGATGGTCGTCGCGAAGTCGATGGCGCCGAGCTTCTTGAGCGCGCGGCCGGCCGAGCCGAGCTTGTAGAACATCTGGAGGTAGTCCAGCAGCGCCCGTTCGGCGTCGATGGCGAGCGCGAAGACCTCGCCGCCCCCGCCGGGCGCGACGGCGATCTTCCGCTCCTCGTACGGGAGCGCCTCGGCACCGAAGAGCTGCGCGAGCCCCTGCCTGCCCTCGACCTCCACCAGAAGAGTCCGCTTGCCCTCGCGTGCGAGGGCAAGCGCGAGTGCCGCGGCGACCGTGGTCTTGCCGGTGCCGCCCTTGCCGCTGACCACCTGGAGCCTGCTCACAGCGTCCGAGCCTAACCACTCGCCTCCCGGAACACGCATGAGCCTCCCCCGGACTCGGCCCGGGGGGAGGCTCGGCACCACAGGCACTACCCTCGCTCCCATGACCAAGAAGTTCGAATATGCGACGGTCCCGCTGCTGGTTCACGCCACCAAGCAGATCCTGGACACCTGGGGCGAGGACGGCTGGGAGCTCGTCCAGGTCGTGCCCGGCCCGAACAACCCCGAGCAGCTCGTGGCCTACCTCAAGCGGGAGAAGGCATGAGCGGGGTCGTCGACGCGAAGCTGGCCGAGCTCGGCCTGACCCTGCCCGAGGTCGTCCCGCCGCTGGCCACGTACCAGCCGGCCGTGCGCTCGGGCGTGTACGTCTACACCGCGGGCCAGCTCCCGATGGTGAAGGGCAACCTGCCGGTCACCGGCAAGGTCGGCGCGGAGGTCTCGCCGGAGCAGGCCAAGGAGCTGGCCGCCACGTGCGCGCTGAACGCCCTGGCCGCCGTCAAGTCGGTCGTCGGTGACCTCGACAAGATCGCGCGTGTCGTGAAGGTCGTCGGCTTCATCGCCTCGGCCCCCGACTTCACGGCCCAGCCGGGTGTGCTCAACGGTGCGAGTGAGCTCCTGGGCGCCGTCCTCGGCGACAAGGGCGTCCACGCCCGCAGCGCGGTCGGCGTGGCGGTCCTGCCGCTGGACGCCCCGGTCGAGGTCGAGATCCAGGTCGAACTGGTTCCCGGAGCCTGACCCTTTCGGAGGGGCTGGATTGCCCGCAGGGCAATTTCGGCCCCGCCGGCGTTCGAGGCGTGAGGTCCGGGGCGGAGCCCCGGTCCTCAAGGCCCGGCGCAGCGACCTGCGCGGCCCGCCAGCGCCGCATGCCGCGACGGGTGACCCTCGAACATCGGGCCGGATGGCCGTAGCATCCGGCCATGCCGAATGGTCAGCATGGTCAGCAGCAGCCCCCCGCCGGAGGCCAGTGGTACCCGCCGGAGTGGCCCGACCGCATCCGCGCGCTCGCGGACGGCTCCCTCGTCCCGGTGCCACCGCGCCGCGCCGCCACCGTGATGCTCCTGCGCGACACCCCCGCCGGTCCCGCCGTGCACATGTTGCGCAGACGGGCCTCCATGGCCTTCGCCGGGGGCGCGTACGCCTATCCGGGCGGCGGGGTCGACCCCCGCGACGAGGAGCACCAGGTGGGCTGGGCGGGGCCCTCGCAGCAGGACTGGGCCGCCAGGCTCGGTACGGACGCGCGGACCGCCCAGGCCATCGTCTGCGGCGCCGTACGGGAGACCTTCGAGGAGGCGGGCGTCCTGCTCGCCGGGGAGACCCCGGACACCGTCGTCGGCGACACCACGGGTGACGACTGGGAGGCCGACCGGCAGGCCCTGGTCGCCCGCGAGCTGTCCTTCGCGGAGTTCCTCGACCGCCGCGGCCTGCGGCTGCGCTCCGACCTGCTCGGGGCGTGGGCCCGCTGGATCACCCCCGAGTTCGAGCCGCGCCGCTACGACACCTGGTTCTTCGTCGCCGCCCTCCCCGAGGGCCAGCGCACCCGCAACGCCTCCACCGAGGCCGACCGGACCGTCTGGATCCGCCCGGCCGACGCGGCCGCCGGCTACGACAAGGGCGAGCTGCTGATGATGCCGCCGACCATCTCCACCCTGCGCTCCCTGGAGCCGTACGGGAGCGCCGTCGACGCCCTCTCCGCGGCCGCCGCCCAGGACCTCACCCCGGTGCTGGCCGAGGCCGTGCTGGAGGACGGCGAGGTGGTGCTCAGCTGGCCGGGCCACGACGAGTTCACCAAGCGGGTCCGCCTCGGCCGTCCGGGAGGCACCGCATGAGCGACGCCGCCGCACTGCCCGGACAGCCCCGCGGAGTGGTCACCTCCGGTCCGGCGACCGCCCGCGCGGTGAACGTCCTGGCCCCCAACGCCTCCGCGATGACCCTGGACGGCACCAACACCTGGCTGCTCTCCGAGCCCGGCTCCGACCTCGCCGTCGTGATCGATCCCGGCCCGCTGGACGACGTACACCTGCGGGCGGTCATCGCCACCGCGGAGCAGGCCGGCAAGCGGATCGCCCTCACCCTGCTCACCCACGGCCACCCCGACCACGCCGAGGGCGCGGGCCGCTTCGCCGAGCTCACCCGTACCAAGGTCCGCGCCCTGGACCCGGCCCTGCGCCTCGGAGACGAGGGCCTGGCCGCCGGGGACGTGATCCGGACGGGCGGGCTGGAGCTGCGCGTGGTCCCGACGCCGGGCCACACCAGCGACTCGCTCTGCTTCCACCTGCCCGCCGACCGGGCCGTGCTGACCGGCGACACCATCCTCGGCCGCGGCACCACGGTCGTCGCCCACCCCGACGGCCGTCTCGGCGACTACCTGGACTCCCTGCGCCGCCTGCGCTCGCTCACCGTGGACGACGGGGTGCACACCGTCCTCCCGGGCCACGGGCCGGTCCTGGAGGACGCGCAGGGGGCCGTCGAGTACTACCTGGCCCACCGCGCGCACCGGCTCGCCCAGGTCGAGACCGCCGTCGAGAACGGGTTCGTCACCCCCGAGGCGGTCGTGGCCCAGGTCTACGCGGACGTGGACCGTTCCCTGTGGCCTGCTGCGGAATGGTCCGTCCGGGCGCAGCTCGAGTACCTTCAAGATCACGGACTGATCCCTGGAGGGCCCGAATGAACACCGTTTTCCTGCTCGTGATGCTGATCGGCACCGCCGGATGGATCACCTCGACGGTGTCGCTGCGCGTGAAGAGCCTCCAGATGAAGGCGGACCGGATGGAGCGCCGCCTGGCCCTCGTACTGGACCACTTCGGCATAGAGGAGCCGGAGCCGGCCGGCCTGGACGAGGTACGCGCCCTGATCGCGACCGACCGGCAGATCTCGGCGATCAAGGCCTACCGCCAGATCACCGGCGCGGGTCTGGCCGAGGCCAAGCTGGCCGTCGAGGCCCTCGCCGACACCCGGACGTCCTAGCCCGCGTCCCGCGGGGTCTTCGTGCCGTGCCGGGCCGTGTACTCGTCCGCGAGCCACGGCCCGAGGTCCTCGACGTACGCGCGCAGCACGGCCGGGTCGGCGACCGGATCCAGTGCCGCGACGGCGGCGGCGCGCATCTGGTCCGCGCGCTCCGGGTAGTACCCGCCGAAGATCTCCGCGGACTCGGCGAGGTCGCTGGTCCAGCCGCCCCACCGCGGCATCACCAGCGTGAACCCGGTGCGCACCAGGTGCCGTGAGAAGAACCGGCACAGCCTCCGGTGTTCGTCCTCGGTCGACGCCTCCCGCACCCGCCTGCGCCACCTGGGCAGTACGTCGGCCAGGTCGCCGTTGGTCTCGCGGGCGAGCAGGCTGTCCGGACGGTAGCGCGGCAGGTGCTCGGCCAGGTCCGCGCCGAGCAGGGGCGTGCACAGGCAGGCGAGGAACCAGCCCAGGTCGAATCGTTCCGCCTCGCTCAGCAGGGTGTCCTTGCCGTACAGCAGGATGCCGACGCCGTCGATCTCCGGGAAGTCCTCGTCGAGACCGCGCGCCAGCACCTCTGCGGCGTCGCGGTCCTCGTCGGCGGGCTCGTGGTGCAGGGCCAGCAGGAGGTCGAGGTCGGACCGCCCGGGCCGGGCCGTCCCGCGCGGTACGGACCCGTACAGGTACGCGCTGTGCAGCCGCCGCCCGTACGCCTCGCGGATCCGCCCGCGGGCGGCCGCGACGACGCCCGCGAACTCTCCCTGGACCTGCCCGAGGGAGCCCTCGCGCTCGAAGTACCCGTACGCGTCCAGCCCTCTGTGCTCCATGCACCAACTGTGCACGGAGCGGCCCCCGAGGGGTTCGAGGCGCGGGGGCCTCGTCCTGGACGTGCGAAAGGGCCCCGCCCCTTCGGGCAGGACCCCCTCGAACAGCCGGGACCGGGCGTCAGCGCGAGCGCTTCGCCAGGCGCTCCACGTCCAGCAGGATGACGGCACGCGCCTCCAGGCGGAGCCAGCCGCGGCCCGCGAAGTCGGCCAGGGCCTTGTTCACGGTCTCGCGGGAGGCGCCGACGAGCTGTGCGAGCTCCTCCTGCGTGAGGTCGTGCACCACGTGGATGCCCTCCTCCGACTGCACGCCGAAGCGGCGCGACAGGTCGAGGAGCGCCCGTGCCACACGGCCGGGAACGTCGGAGAAGACCAGGTCGGACATCTGGTCGTTGGTCTTGCGCAGGCGCCGGGCGACGGCGCGCAGCAGCGCGGTCGCGACCTCGGGCCGGGCGTTGAGCCAGGGCTGGAGGTCGCCGTGGCCGAGGCCGAGCA
The DNA here is from genome assembly GCF_045160965.1 of Streptomyces sp. NBC_00207. NCBI lineage: Bacteria > Bacillati > Actinomycetota > Actinomycetes > Kitasatosporales > Streptomycetaceae > Streptomyces > Streptomyces sp. NBC_00207. The sequence continues at coordinate 5,203,287 of NZ_CP130715.1, forward strand.
GCTTGACCTCGGTCAGGGCGGTTGCGGTGGCGGTGCGCGGGCCCGGGTCGAAGAGCGACAGCTCGCCGATCAGCTCGCCGGGGCCGAGGACGGCCAGCATGTTCTCGCGGCCGTCGGGGGAGGTGCGGTGCAGCTTCACCTTGCCCTCGGTCACGACATACAGCCGGTCGCCGGGGTCGCCCTCGTGGAACAGGGCGTCACCGCGTGCGAGGGTCACCTCGCCCATGGAGGCGCGGAGCTCCGCGGCCTGCTCGTCATCGAGCGCCGCGAAGAGCGGGGCGCGCCGCAGAACGTCGTCCACGAGTCTCTCTCCTATGTCGACCAGCTCAGGGGACCGTGCTCCCCATTTTGCCGGACGGCTCAAACAGTGCGATCAATCACAAGGATGCCGGACAGACGGGCGTGCTGTGCGGCGAGAGGCCAATCGGAGTGGTGTTACCTGAGGTCCGGGCGGGTGTCAGCGGCCGGCCTTAGGCTGGCCGGGTGTCCAATAAGCCGGTGAGAGCACAGGCCAAGGGGTCCGCCGGAGTGACGGAGCCCCAAAATTCAGCCGTGGGCGAACAAGCCCCAGTGAACGCGTCCGCGAAGGCCGCTGCCACCCCCCAGGGCAAAGTTTCGGCCAAGAAACCGAAGCCGGCCAAGCCGGAATCACGCCTGGCCATGGTGCGCAGGGCGCGGCGGATCAACCGCGAGCTGGCCGAGATCTATCCGTACGCCCATCCGGAACTCGACTTCCGCAATCCCTTCGAACTGCTCGTCGCGACGGTGCTCTCCGCGCAGACCACCGACCTGCGGGTGAACCAGACGACACCGGCCCTCTTCGCCGCCTACCCGACGCCCGAGGACATGGCCGCGGCCTCCCCCGAACATCTGGAGGAGCTGATCCGGCCGACCGGGTTCTTCCGGATGAAGGCCAAGTCCCTGCTCGGCCTCTCGAAGGCCCTGCGCGACGACTTCGGCGGGGAGGTCCCGGGGCGGCTCGAAGACCTGGTGACGCTGCCCGGAGTGGGCCGCAAGACCGCGAACGTGGTCCTCGGCAACGCGTTCGGCGTCCCCGGGATCACCGTCGACACCCACTTCGGCCGGCTGGTGCGCCGCTGGAAGTGGACCGAGCAGCAGGACCCCGAGAAGGTCGAGGCGGAGATCTGCGCGATCTTCCCGAAGAGCGAGTGGACGATGCTCTCGCACCGCGTGGTCTTCCACGGCCGCCGGATCTGCCACTCGCAGCGGCCGGCCTGCGGGGCCTGCCCGATCGCCCCGCTCTGCCCGGCCTACGGGGAGGGCGAGACGGACCCGGAGAAGGCGGCGAAGCTGCTCAAGTACGAGAAGGGCGGCCAGCCGGGCCAGCGGCTGACCCCGCCCCCGGACTACCCGGGCCTGCCCGCACTGCCGCTGGGGGGTGCTCCGGCGCCGTCCTGAGCGGTCCCGGGCGGACCCCGCAGTGGCGCTGCACCTGAGGAACCAATCGGTACCCGCACTGCGTTTGGCGGTGTGGGAGATCACGGACGGGGATGCCTATGACGCGCGGTAGCGGTAGCGGTACACGGGACGAGGCTGCGGCGGGAGCCCGCGAGCGCGACGCCGTCGCCCTCAGCACGCACGGCCTGCCCGCCTGGCTCGACCCCGTCGTCGAGGCCGCCCGGAGCGTGCAGCCGCGGCAGCTGAGCCGGTTCCTGCCGCCCGAGGACGGCCGCGGGCGGCAGTCCGCCGTGCTCGTCCTCTTCGGGGAGGGCCCCCGAGGCCCCGAGCTGCTCCTCATGGAGCGCGCCGGCACCCTGCGCTCGCACGCGGGGCAGCCGTCCTTCCCCGGTGGCGCGCTGGATCCGGAGGACGGCGATCCGCACACCACCGGCCCGCTGCGCGCCGCGCTGCGCGAGGCCGAGGAAGAAACCGGACTCGACCCTTCCGGCGTCCAGCTCTTCGGTGTGCTGCCCCGGCTCTACATCCCGGTCAGCGAGTTCGTCGTGACCCCGGTCCTCGGCTGGTGGCGCACCCCCAGCCCGGTCGGCGCCGTGGACCCGGCCGAGACGGCCCGGGTCTTCACGGTTCCCGTGGCCGATCTCACGGATCCCGAACACCGGGTCATGGCCGTCCACCCGGCCGGCCATCAGGGGCCGGGATTCACGGTCGAATCGGCTCTGGTCTGGGGTTTCACCGCCGGGGTGATCGATCGGATCCTGCATTTCGCAGGCTGGGAGCGCCCCTGGGACCGCACGCGCCAGGTCCCGCTCGACTGGCGCGCATGAGACGGTGGCCCACGTGAACGTGCTGGACATCCTGTTGCTGCTCGCCGCCGTGTGGTTCGCGATCGTCGGCTACCGCCAGGGGTTCGTCGTCGGCATCCTGTCGGTGATCGGATTCCTCGGCGGTGGCCTCATCGCCGTGTCCCTGATTCCGCTGATCTGGGACCGGGTGACGGACAACGGCACCCAGGTGTCCACCACCGTCGTCGTCATCGCCGTCGTCGTGATCATCGTCTGCGCCTCGGTCGGCCAGGCCCTGACCACCCACCTCGGCAACCGGGTCCGCCGCCAGATCACCTGGTCACCGGCGCGCGCCCTCGACGCGACCGGCGGCGCCCTGGTCAACGTCGTCGCGATGCTGCTGGTGGCCTGGCTGATCGGACTGCTGCTCGCCGGGACCGCAATACCCACCCTGGGCAAGGAGGTCCGCAACTCCAAGGTGCTCCTCGGCGTGTCGAGGGTGCTGCCCGACCAGGCGAACACCTGGTTCATGGACTTCAGCTCCACGCTCGCGCGCAACGGCTTCCCCCAGGTGTTCACCCCGTTCTCCAACGAGCCGATCACCGAGGTCAGGGCACCCGACCCGGCGCTCGCGATCAGCCCCGTGGCCGAGCAGGCCAAGCGCTCGATCGTGAAGGTCGTCGGCACCGCGCCCAGCTGCAGCAAGGTGCTGGAGGGCACGGGCTTCGTCTTCGCGCCCGGCAAGGTGATGACCAACGCGCACGTCGTCGGCGGCGTCGGCGAGCCGACCGTCCAGATCGGCGGCGAGGGCAAGCTCTACGACGCCAAGGTCGTGCTCTACGACTGGGAGCGCGACATCGCCGTACTGGACGTGCCCAAGCTGAAGGCGCCGGCGCTGGAGTTCACCGACAAGGACGCGACGAGCGGCAGCGACGCGATCGTCGCCGGCTTCCCGGAGAACGGCGCGTACGACGTCCGCGCCGCCCGCGTCCGCGGCCGGATCAATGCCAACGGACCGGACATCTACCACCGCGGTACTGTCCGACGGGACGTCTACTCGCTGTTCGCGACCGTCCGCCAGGGCAACTCCGGCGGCCCGCTGCTGACCCCGGAAGGCAAGGTGTACGGGGTCGTCTTCGCGAAGTCCCTCGACGACCCGAACACCGGCTACGCGCTGACGGTGGACGAGATCCGCGACGACATCCAGACCGGCAAGGTCGCCGACCGGCGGGTCCACAGCCAGGGCTGCGCCCTCTGAGGCACCGCGCCCGCCGGGCCCCTACGTCCGTGGATGGCGCAGGCGCGCCGAGACCCAGCGGGCCCGTCGGCGCAGGATGCGCGGAATCCCGAGGCGGAGGTCGTGGCCGTGGCGGCCGGCCCTCTCGTGGGTGCCCGGCGTAGCCGCCGAGCGGTGTTCGTGCGCGGTGTCACCGTAGTCGTGCGTCCAGCTCATACTCCGAGCTGTGCCCGTGCCCCAAGGTCGGTAACCCCGCCAGGGGCGGCCAATTGGCCTATGCGCCAGGCAATTGAATGCTCGTAAGACGGGCGTACGAGCGAACTGTCCGACTTTCACAGGGTGGTCGGGTCCGGCCGGGTGCCGGACGGAGGGCCCGGCGCGGGACCTGACGGAGAGTCGGCCGGAGGGCGGTGCGGCGGTCCGGTGTGGCGGTCCGGTGCGGCGGTCCGTGCGGTGGTCCGTGTGGCGGTCCGGCTCAGCGGTCCGGCTCGGGATCCTTCAGCCAGTTCACCAGCTCCGTCGAGAAGGCCACGGGGTCCTCCTCGTGCGGGAAGTGCCCGAGCCCGTCGAACAGCCGCCACCGGTACGGGGCTTCGACGTACTCCCCGGACCCGGCCGCACTGCGCGTCCGCATCACCGGGTCGAGCGAGCCGTGCAGATGCAGCGTCGGCACCCGCACCGGCCGCTTCATCCGCCGGTTGAACTGCAGTCCGTCGGGCCGCGCCATCGACCGCATCATCCAGCGGTACGGCTCGATCGAGCAGTGCGCGGTGGACGGGATGCACATGGCCCGCCGGTACACGGCGAGGTCCTCCTCCTCGGGCGGACGCGGCCCCGACCAGTCCCGGATCAGGTCCCCTACGAGGGCCCCGCCGTCGGCGACGAGTTGACGCTCGGGCACGAACGGCCGCTGGAAGCCCCAGATGTGCGAACTGGCCCGCGTCTGCCCGAAGTCCGACAGCATCGCCGAGCGCCAGCGGCGCGGGTGCGGCATGGAGGAGACGACGAGCCGGCGCACCAGCTTGGGCCGCATCACGGCCGCCGTCCAGGCGAGGTACCCGCCCAGGTCGTGCCCGACGAGGGCGGCGTCCGGCTCGCCGAGGGACCGTACGACCCCGGTGATGTCGAGGGCCAGATTGGCCGGGTCGTAGCCGCGCGGGGTGCGGTCGCTGCCGCCCACTCCGCGCAGGTCCATCGCGACCGCCCGGTACCCGGCGTCGGCGAGCGCGGTCAGCTGGTGCCGCCAGGTCCACCAGAACTGCGGGAAGCCGTGGAGCAGCAGCACCAGTGGCCCGTCGCCGAGTTCGGCGACGTGGAAGCGGGCGCCGTTCGCGGCGACGTCCCGGTGCGTCACCGCCTGCCCGCCGGGAAGGCCGAGCCGTACCGCCGTGGCGGCTGTGGGGGGAATGCCGGAATCCGGGGTGGGCGCTGTCATGAGGACGAGCGTGCCACACCCACAGCCTTGTCACTCACCGGCCGCGGGTGCGGCTTGACGGTCCCGACCATCGCGGCGGTCTGCTTGACGGAGGCGATGGACCTCTCCGGCGGCTTGATCTTCTTGAACTTGCGCACCGCGATCAGCACGAGCACACCCGCGATGAGCAGGAACGCACTGCCGACGATGAGGAAGGACCAGGCGAGCCCGAGCCCGAGGTTGTGGATCCCGTACGCGGCGGCGAAGGTCAGCACCGGAAGCGAGAAGACCGCGAGCACACCTGCGCCGGCGAGGGAGGCGGAGCCGCTGCCCACGCGCTTGACGTCCTCGCGGATCTCCGCCTTGGCGAGGGCGATCTCGTCGTGAACCAGGGCGGACATCTCGGCGGTGGCCGAGGCGACCAGCTGGCCGAGTGTGCGCTCGGCTCCCTGCGCCTCTTGGTCCACTGCGCTCATCGCTCTCTCCCTCTGTCGTCTGCTGCCGTGCGGCTGTCCTGCGTCGTCAGTCAGATCATGCCGGACGGTCGCCCTCGGTGGTGGACCCGGCCGTGCTTTGGAGCGCCGCGGCCGCCGCGCTCTCGGCCTTGCGGCGGTGCTCCGCGGCCCGGTCCTCGTAGATCCTGGCCATCCTCAGGTGGTACTCGGGGTTGTGCTCCTCGTAGATGTCCGGGATGCCGTCGAGGTCCTCGTCCCGTTCCTCGGCGTCGGTGAGCGCCTTGTACCTGCGGTTGCGGAGCTTGAGCATGATGCCCGCGATCAAGGCGGCGATGAGCGAGCCGATCAGCACGGCGGCCTTGACCTCGTCGGTGAGGACCGGGTCGCCGGTGAAGGCGAGCTCGCCGATCAGGAGGGAGACGGTGAAGCCGATGCCGGCGAGCGAGGCCACGGCGAGCACGTCGGGCCAGGCGAGGTCTTCGTTCAGTTCGGCCTTGGTGAAACGGGCGGCCAGCCAGGTGCCGCCGAAGATGCCCACGGCCTTGCCGACGACGAGGCCGAGGACCACGCCGAGGGTCTCGGGCCGCGTGAACACCTGGGCGATGGCCTCGTCGGAGAGCGAGACGCCGGCGGACATCAGCGCGAAGAGGGGCACGGCGAGACCGGCCGAGATGGGCCGCACCAGGTGCTCGATGTGCTCGCCGGGGGAGTGCTCCTCGCCCTCCCTGCGGGTGCAGCGGAGCATCAGGCCCATGGCGACGCCGGCGATGGTGGCGTGGACCCCGCTGTTGTACATCAGGCCCCAGATGACCAGCGCGAGCGGGACGTAGACGTACCAGCCGCGGACGCCCCGGCGCAGCAGGAACCAGAAGAGGGCCAGGCCCACGAGCGCGCCGCCGAGCGCCAGGAAGTCGATCTCGCTGGTGAAGAACACTGCGATGATCATGATGGCGAAGAGGTCGTCGACGACCGCGAGCGTCAGCAGGAAGGCGCGCAGGGCCGACGGCAGGGAGGTGCCGAGGACGGCGAGGACGGCGAGCGCGAAGGCGATGTCGGTGGCGGTCGGGACCGCCCAGCCGTCCATCGCGCCGTTGCCGAGGACGTTGACCAGTACGTAGACGAGCGCGGGCACGGCCATGCCGCAGACGGCGGCGATCACCGGGAGGGCCGCCGCCTTGGCGTCGCGCAGATCGCCCGCGACGAGCTCGCGCTTGAGCTCGATGCCGGCGACGAAGAAGAAGATCGCCAGCAGCCCGTCGGCCGCCCAGTGCTCGAGCGAAAGGTCCAGGCCGAGGGCGCTGGGGCCGATGTGGAAGTCCTGGACCGCCTGGTAGCTGGCCGCCAGGGGTGGGGTGTTCGCCCAGATCAGGGCGGCGACGGCGGCTGCGAGCAGGAGCACGCCGCCGACGGTCTCGGTGCGCAGGGCATCGGCGACGAAGCGGCGCTCGGGCAGCGAGAGCAGGCCGAGCAGCTTGCGGCTCTGGCGGTCGGTGGGGCTGGGCGCTGCCACGAGGGGGCACCTCCGGGGTCGGTTGGACGGCATGGCGAAGCACATTGCCGACCAGACTTCCCGGCGCACCCTGTGGTCTTTCTTTACGCTTTAAATATTTTACAGGGTGTACGCGAGGGCGTATCCGGCGATCTTCACTTTATGTGCGAAAGGGGCACCCGGCGCGTCACGCCGGGTGCCCCTTTCGGTGTGCCTCGGTCCCTCGGTCTCTCGGTCCCTTGGCGTCCTGGACTCTTGGTGTCAGTCCTCGCTGCCGGCGGCGGCCGGGAGCTTGCTCTGGATCAGGTCCATGACCGAGGAGTCGGCGAGCGTGGTGACGTCACCGACCGCGCGGTTCTCCGCCACGTCGCGCAGCAGACGGCGCATGATCTTGCCCGAGCGGGTCTTCGGCAGCTCCTGGACCGGCAGGATCCGCTTCGGCTTGGCGATCGGGCCGAGCGTGGTGCCCACGTGGTTGCGCAGGTCGGCGACCAGGGTCTCGGTCTCGGACGCGCTGCCGCGCAGGATGACGAATGCCACGATGGCCTGGCCGGTGGTCTCGTCGTTGGCGCCGACCACGGCCGCCTCGGCGACCGAGGGGTGCGAGACGAGCGCCGACTCGACCTCGGTGGTCGAGATGTTGTGGCCGGACACCAGCATCACGTCGTCCACCCGGCCGAGCAGCCAGATGTCCCCGTCGTCGTCCTTCTTGGCGCCGTCACCGGCGAAGTACTTGCCCTCGAAGCGCGACCAGTACGTGTCGATGAACCGCTGGTCGTCACCCCAGATGGTGCGGAGCATCGACGGCCACGGCTCGGTGAGGACCAGGTAGCCGCCTCCGCCGTTCGGGACCTCGTGCGCCTCGTCGTCCACGACGGTGGCGGAGATTCCGGGCAGGGCGCGCTGCGCGGAGCCAGGCTTGGTGGCCGTGACGCCCGGCAGCGGGGAGATCATCATCGCGCCGGTCTCGGTCTGCCACCAGGTGTCCACGATCGGACAGCGGTCGCCGCCGATGTGCTTGCGGTACCAGATCCAGGCCTCGGGGTTGATCGGCTCGCCGACCGAGCCCAGCACGCGCAGGCTCGACAGGTCGAACTTCGCGGGGATGTCGTCGCCCCACTTCATGAAGGTACGGATGGCCGTGGGCGCCGTGTAGAGGATGGTGACGCCGTACTTCTGCACGACCTCCCAGAACCGGCCCTGGTGCGGGGTGTCCGGCGTGCCCTCGTACATCACCTGGGTGGCGCCGTTCGCGAGCGGCCCGTAGACGATGTAGGAGTGCCCGGTCACCCAGCCGATGTCGGCGGTGCACCAGTAGACGTCGGTCTCCGGCTTCAGGTCGAAGACCGCGTGGTGGGTGTACGCGGCCTGCGTGAGGTAGCCGCCGGAGGTGTGCAGGATGCCCTTCGGCTTACCCGTGGTCCCCGAGGTGTAGAGGATGAAGAGCGGGTGCTCGGCATCGAAGGGCTGCGGGGTGTGCTCGGCGGACTGGCGGCCGACCACGTCGTGCCACCACACGTCGCGGCCCTCGGTGAAGGCGGTGTCCTGGCCGGTGCGGCGCACGACGAGCACGTGCTCGACCTGCGGGCACTTGGCGACGGCCTCGTCGATGGCGGGCTTCAGGGCGCTGGGCTTGCCGCGGCGGTAGCCGCCGTCGGCGGTGATGACCAGCTTGGCGTCGGCGTCCTGGATGCGGGAGGCGACGGCGTCGGCGGAGAAGCCGCCGAAGACGACGGAGTGCGCGGCGCCGACGCGGGCGCACGCGAGCATCGCGACGACCGCCTCGGGGATCATCGGCAGGTAGACGGCGACGCGGTCGCCCGCCTCGACACCGAGCTCGGTCAGGGCGTTGGCGGCCTTGGAGACCTCGTCCTTGAGCTCGGCGTAGGTGATCGCGCGGCTGTCGCCGGGCTCGCCCTCGAAGTGGATGGCGACGCGGTCGCCGTTGCCGGCCTCGACGTGGCGGTCCACGCAGTTGTAGGCGACGTTCAGCTTGCCGTCCGCGAACCACTTCGCGAAGGGCGGATTCGTCCAGTCGAGCGTCTCGGTCGGCTCGGTGGCCCAGGTCAGCCGCCGGGCCTGCTCGGCCCAGAAGCCCAGCCGGTCCGCGTCGGCCTGTGCGTACGCAGCCTCTGTGACATTGGCGGCGGCGGCCAGATCGGCAGGCGGTGCGAACCGCCGCTCCTCCTTGAGCAGATTGGCCAGGCTCTCATTGCTCACGACATCTCCCTTTCCCAGGGTGTCCGTTGTGTCCCCGGGCATAGCTCATCAGTCAGCGGCCCAGGTGACAAGGGGTAGCCGAGAATTGGTTTAGACCTATATCACGATCGGCCCGCACGCGAACGACGCGCGAAGGCCTCTTCCCGCTGCAGGGGGCGGGAAGAGGCCACACGATTGCACGGATACCGGAGGCTATCGGTTCACGGGCGCCGGGGTTCAGGCGTGCCGCGATGCAGGTGTGCCGCGGCTCAGCGTGCCGTGGCTCGGCGTTCAGGCATCGAGGCGTTCAGGCGTGCTGGCCCACCGTGTCGAAGACGCGGCAGTCGAAGAAGTCCTCGCCCTCGGACAGCAGGTAGGCCTGCGCCTCGCCCACGTGGAAGTACATCCCGTGCAGCTCCAGGGTGCCCTCGGCGAGCCGCCTGGCCACCGATTCGTGCGCCCGCAGATGCTCCAGCTGCTGGACCACATTGGTCAGGCACAGCTGCTCCACCGCGTCCGCCGGGAGCCTGCCCGAGATCCGGGCCCAGGCGTGGTGGCGGCTGGCCATCCGCTCCAGGCTGGGCAGTCCGTGCCGCAGCCAGCGGCGCAGCGGGGTCATCGGAACCCCGGGCGCGGAGCTGAGCAGCGCCTGCATGGCCCCGCAGCCCGAGTGCCCGCACACGGTGATGCTGTCCACCTTCAGTACGTCCACGGCGTACTCGATCGCCGCCGCCACGGAGTCGTCCGTGGACTCCGCGCCGGGCAGCGGGACCAGATTGCCGACATTGCGGACCGTGAACAGGTCGCCCGGACCGCTGGCCGTGATCATGCTGGTCACCAGGCGGGAGTCCGCGCAGGTGAGGAAGAGCTGCGAGGGCCGCTGCCCCTCGCGGGCCAGCCGGGCCAGCTCGTCCCGCACGTGCGGGGCGGTGTCGCGCTGGAAGGCGCTGATCCCGCTGGCCAGTTGGCCGGCGCCGCGCCGCCGGGGCGCCGGCGTGGGGGTTTCGGCCGCGGAGGTCTCGGCGGCCGCCGCCGCCCTGGCCGCGGCCGTCGGCGTACGGGTCCCCGTGGGGCGGTGGTCGCAGTGGTTCTGCCAGGGGGTCCAGGGCCGGCAGCACTGGTGCACCCCGCGCTGGGCCGCTCGCCGGGAGCGGTCTGCGCCGTGGGCCGCGTGGATCTCGTCGCCGGCTGCCCCATGGGGCCCGTCGGAGCCGCCGGCGCCGGCGTCCGGATCGGTACCGTCGGCCGGGTCGGCGTCCCCGGTGGTGCGGGTCGCCGAGCCGGAGCGGCCGGTGACCTCCAGCGAGCCCCCGTGCGCCAGGTGGGACTCCTGCCAGTCGTGCAGCGTCTCGTAGGCCGCGTGGTCCATGAAGGAGCCGTCCAGCTCGATCACCGCGTGCCCGTCGTGCGGAATCTGGTTCAGCACCCGGCTCAGCCGCGGCACCGCGAGGAAGGTCAACTGCCCGCGCGCCCGCACCCGGTGCGTCCCGCTGTCCAGCCGTTCCATGGTGATCCGGGTCCGGGCGAGCCGGTGCAGGGCCAGGGCGACGGCCACCGCGATGCCGATGGCCACACCCTCCAGGACCCCGCCGAGTACCACGGCCACGATGGTCGTGCCGTAGACCAGGATCTCCCGGTGCCGGGTGACGCTGCGCAGGTGGGTGATGCTGACCATCTGCACGCCCACGGCCATCACCAGCGCGGCCAGTGCGGCCAGCGGGATCAGGTCGAGGACCGGGACCAGCAGCCCGGCCGCGAGCAGCACCCAGAGCCCGTGCATCATGGCCGATTTCCGGCTGACTGCGCCGGACTTGACGTTCGCCACGCTGCGGACGGCCACGCCCGTGATGGGCAGTCCGCCCAGGGCCCCGGAGACGATGTTCGCCGCGCCCTGCCCCCGCAGTTCCCGGTTGAGGTCGGCGCGCGGCGGCCGGTTGCCCGTGCGCCGCTCGGAGGCGATCAGCTTGTCGGTCGCGACGGCGGAGAGCAGGGACTCGACGCTGCCGACCAGGGTGATGGTCAGTACCGCGGCGATGATCCCGAGGACCGGGCCCTCGGGCAGCTCGGGCAGGGCGTGGCTGCTCCAGGACGGCAGGTCCACCCGGGGCAGGCTGAGCCCGGCCAGCGCGGCGAAGGCGGTGGCCATGCCGACGGCGGCGAGCGCCGCCGGCACCTTGCGCAGGGCGCGGCCCACCCGCCCGGGCAGCCGAGGCCAGCCGAGCAGGACGATCAGGGTCAGCACGCTGATCCCGAGTGCGACCGGGTGCAGGTCGGCCAACTGGCCGGGCAGGCCCTGGACGTTGGCCACGGCGGAGCTCTGCGGTGTGCCGCCGAGCACGATGTGCAGCTGGGCCAGGGCGATGGTCACGCCGATGCCGGCGAGCATGCCGTGCACGATGGCCGGGCTGACCATGAGCGCCGACCGGGCGGTGCGCAGTGCGGCGAGGCCGAGCTGGCAGAGGCCGGCGAGCACGGTGATGGCACACGTGGTGCGCCACCCGTAGTGCTGGATCAACTCGGCGGTGACCACGGTGAGTCCGGCGGCGGGGCCGCTGACCTGGAGCGGGGCGCCGCCGAGCCGTCCGGCGACGATCCCGCCGGCCGCCGCGGCGACCAGCCCCGCCTGGAGTGGGGCGCCGGTGGCCAGAGCGATGCCGAGCGAGAGTGGCAGGGCGATCAAGAAGACGGCGATGGAGGCGGAGAGGTCCGCGGGGAGGTCTTTGCGGATCTGTTCGGTCGTGCGCGTGGGGGAGGTGGCTGTCATAGGTTCCCGTCTCCTCTGAGGGAGGGATGAAGCGGCGGGAGTCTCAACACTCGGTAAATGGATGGTAATGGAGAGTAAAGGCAAGCGGTGAATAATACGGGCAAATGGCCCATGAATTAGCACTCAAGAGTGATTAAGCATTTTGTCCGGCTTGTCATACCTTCTTCAAAGTTGACCCCGTGGGACGTTGCGGAACGGAAGTCCTGCGATGGAACTGCGAGGGAGAGGTGGGGCGGATGATCGCCGCCACGAAGAAGATCGCCGGCGGCCTGGTCGCCACGGCGCTGGTCCTGGGAGTCGCCGGGTGCAGTGCCTCGGGACCCGCCAAGTCCCCGAACCCAGGGGCCCCGAACGCGCGGAAGGGCAACGCCCCCGAAGCTCCCGGCAGCGTCAACCGGCCCATCGGCGACGGTTCGACCGCTTACACCGGCCCCCAGCCGAACGTGCAGAAGGCGCAGAAGCTGAAGCCCGGAGAAAAGCCGCCGCAGTTCGTGGTGTTCTCCTGGGACGGGGCCGGTGAGGACAGCCAGAAGCTCTTCTCGCACTTCCGCGAGGTCGGAAAGCAGTACAACGCCCGCATGACCTATTTCCTCAGCGGCGTCTACATGCTCCCCGAGGAGAAGCGTTCCCTCTACACCGCGCCGCAGCACTCGCCCGGCCGCTCCGACATCGGCTTCGGCGACCTCCAGGGCATCAAGGACACCGCCACCCAGGTCCGGGGCGCATGGCTCGAGGGCAACGAGATCGGCACCCACTTCAACGGGCACTTCTGCGGGCCGGACGGGGGCGTCGGCACCTGGTCCGTGGACGAGTGGAAGAGCGAGATCAACCAGGCCAAGTCCTTCGTCAAGAACTGGAAGACCAATGCGGGCCTGAAGACCATGGATGCGCTCCCCTTCGACTACGAAAAGGAGCTCATCGGCGCCCGCACCCCCTGCCTCGAAGGTCAGAAGAACTTCATGCTGGCGGCGAAGGACATGGGCTTCCGCTACGACTCCAGCGGCATCAGCAAGCAGATCTGGCCCAAGAAGACGGACGGGCTCTGGGACGTCCCGCTCCAGCTGGTGCCCATGCCGGGGCGCGCCTTCGACACCCTGAGCATGGACTACAACTACATGGTCAACCAGTCCGGGACGACCTCGCAGGGAGATCCCTCGCAGCACGCGTACTGGGGCGACCAGATGCGCGACGGCCTCCGGGAGGCCTTCGACCGCGTCTACCAGGGCAACCGTGCGCCGCTGATCATCGGCAACCACTTCGAGTCCTGGAACGGCGGCACCTACATGCGCGCCGTCGAGGAGTCCATCAAGACCATGTGCACCAAGCCGGAGGTCCGCTGCGTGCCGTTCCGCGAGCTGGTGGACTGGCTGGACGCCCAGGACCCGAAGGCCCTGGAGTGGATGCGCACCCTCGACGTCGGCGAGGCGCCGAAGCAGGGCTGGGCGAAGTTCCTGACCGCGGGGCCGCCGGCAGCGCCGGCCGCCCCCGCGGGCGTCAAGCCGGCTGCGGAGCCGGCTGATGAGAGTGCGGACGAGGGCTGACGAAGGACTCGCCTCCGGCAGCGCTCGCGACGCCCTCGCGCAGGGTGAAACCGGGGTCGATCTGGTCCGCCAGGTCGGCCCCGGTCTTGGCGTTGCCCCAGCTCTCCGCGTTCTTGAGGTGGAACCGCACCATCTGCTCGGTGTACCGGTCCCAGTCGCGGTGCGCGTACGAGTCGTCGGCGGCGTCCTGGAGCGCCTGGAGGGCGAACCGGTTGGTCGCCTCCAGCAGCTCGAAGGCGGCCGGACGGCCCTTCTCCATCGCCCGTACCCAGTCGGAGTGCCCGACGGTGACCAGCAGGTCCTCGCCCACCTCGTCCTGGAGGAACTCGATGTCCTCGGGGCCCTGCACCTTGTTGCCGACGACCTTCAGGGCGACGCCGAAGTCCCGCGCGTACTCCTTGTACTGGCGGTAGACGGAGACGCCCTTGCGGGTCGGCTCGGCCACCAGGAAGGTCATGTCGAAGCGGGTGAACATGCCCGAGGCGAAGGAGTCGGAGCCTGCCGTCATGTCGACGACCACGTACTCGTCCGGGCCGTCGACCAGGTGATTGAGGCACAGCTCGACCGCCCCGACCTTGGAGTGGTAGCAGGCCACGCCCAGGTCGGCCTCGCTGAACGGCCCGGTGGCCATCAGCCGGACGGGCTCCCCGTCCAGCAGGAGCGTGCGCGCGCAGGCCTCGTACACCGGGTTGTCCTCGGTGACCCGCAGCAGGCGGGAGCCCCGGCCGGGCGGCGTGGTCTTGATCATCGTGTCGGCGGACGCGATGCGCGGGTTGGAGCCCCGCAGGTACTCCTTGATCAGGGGCAGGTGCGCGCCCAGGGCGGGCAGTTCGGCGGCCTCGTCCTCGCCGAGTCCGAGCGCGGCGCCCAGGTGCTGGTTGATGTCGGCGTCCACCGCGACGACGGGGGCTTCATTGGCGGCGAGGTGGCGGATGAAGAGGGAGGACAGCGTCGTCTTGCCGCTGCCGCCCTTTCCCACGAAAGCGATCTTCATGTTCACCAAGCGTAGTGGGTCGGTAGCACGGTGTTGTCAAGCTGAGTGAAGAAGACCACTCCAAGGAGGGGTCGGTGCTATGGGTGCGCAGTGCGTAGGCTCCCTACTTATGAGTAGCGCTTCTGACCCGTTGGTCGCCCTGGCCGGGCTTCCGGGTGTCGCCGATTCCGTGGATTCCGTACGCAAGGCCGTGGACCGCGTCTACGGGCACCGGGTGATGCGCCGCCGCAGCGGTGAGATCACCTCGGAGGCCGCCCTGCGCGGCGCCCGCGGGAGCGCGGCGCTGTCCGGTGCGGACTGGGCCCTGGAGGAGGTGCGCCGCCGCACCGACTTCGGGTCGGAGCCGGAGGCGCTGACGGTGGGCGCGGCTCTGCGGCTCACCGCGGAGGCCGGGCAGCTGCTGAGCATCTGGCGCCAGTCGCCGCTACGGGTCCTCGCGCGGCTGCACCTGGTGGCGTCGGGGTCGACGGCGGAGGGGGACGTGGTCGGCCGCCCGCGCCTGGCGGGCGAGCAGGTGGTGGAGCCCCTGGTGGACCTCCCGCTGCCGAGCGCCGAGGAGGTCGCGGGCCGGCTGGACGGCCTGTCCCGCCTGATCATCGCGGGCGGCTCCGCCCCGGCCCTGGTCACGGCGGCGGTGGTGCACGGCGAACTGCTGGCCCTGCGCCCCTTCGCCTCGTACAACGGGCTGGTCGCGAGGGCGGCCGAGCGCATCGTCCTGATCAACAGCGGTCTGGACCCGAAGGCGATCTGCCCGGCGGAGGTCGGCCACGCGGAGCAGGGGCGCGAGGCGTACCTGGCCGCTTTCGAGGGCTACGTCTCCGGTACCGCGGAGGGGATGTCCGCCTGGATCGCCCACTGCGGGCGGGCGATCGAGCTCGGGGTGCGCGAGTCGACGGCGGTGTGCGAGGCCCTGCAGCGCGGCGCGGCCTGACCCGGGGGCGGAAGGCCGGGGCGGAGGCGGGCGGCCGACGGGTTCGGATCGCCCCCGGACATGGGTTGCGGCGACACCGTACTGCTTTGGTGTCGCCGCTGGCATTTACGCCCAGTTACCAAGCGTCCTCGATAGTTGCCCATCAGGTCGGGGACTTTGCCCGTTACCTGGTGCGGCTGGCCCGTAATCGACGGGTCGACGTCGCGTGGGTGCTCGGCGTTCATGCTTCGGTCCGTGGGCCTTACTGCGTTTTAAAGATGATCCTCTCGGATGTTCTTTGGTCTCGCGGGCCGTTGCTTTATTTGTACTCCGCTTCGGTGCCATGCGAAACCCCTGGCTCCACTTTTTACTTTCCGGGGCGAGTCCGGGTGAACCGGACAGCCCGTATCCGCGCAGGTCAGGACAATCAGCCGGACGCGGCGGCGGCCAGTGCATTGGCCCGGCGGCGGCTCGCGTACCAGACCAGCCCGGCCGTGGCGGCTGCCGCGCCCACGGCGGCCGCTGCGACCAGGGCCGGACGCGTCGGCATCGAGAGCCCGGGAAGCCGCTGCTTGAGCCGCACGGGCCGGTTGAACACCAGGACCGGCCACTCGCGGGCCACCGCTTCCCGGCGCAGCGCACGGTCGGGATTGACCGCGTGCGGGTGTCCCACGGCCTCCAGCATCGGGATGTCGGTGGCCGAGTCGCTGTAGGCGTAGCACCGGGCGAGGTCGTAACCCTCGGACTCTGCGAGCTCGCGCACCGCCTCCGCCTTGGTGGGCCCGTAGGCGTAGTACTCGATCTCGCCGGTGAAGCAGCCGTCCTCGCCCACGACCATGCGCGTGGCGACGACCCGGTCCGCGCCGAGCATCTCCCCGATGGGCTCGACGACTTCCGCGCCGGAGGTCGACACGATGACCACGTCGCGGCCCGCCGTGTGGTGGGCCTCGATCAGTGAGGCGGCCTCGTCGTAGATGATCGGGTCGATGAGGTCGTGCAGGGTCTCCGCGACGATCTCCCGCACCTGCTGCACGTTCCACCCCTTGCAGAGGCCGGACAGGTACTCCCGCATCCGTTCCATCTGATCGTGGTCGGCGCCGCCGGCCAGGAAGATGAACTGCGTGTACGCGGTGCGCAACACGGCTCGCCGGTTGATCAGGCCGCCTTGGTAGAAGGACTTGCTGAACGTCAGGGTGCTCGACTTCGCAATGACCGTCTTGTCCAGGTCGAAGAAGGCTGCGGTGCGAGGCGAGGAGTGCGGCAAGGGCTGATTTTCCACGCCTCGAGCATATGCGCCCACCATTCGGCGTAAGGTGTGGCGCGTGGGTTTGCCTGAGAGGGCTCTCGGGTACACCATGGAAGTCACGGATCGTTCGCGACCGTGCTAACCCGGTCTGGCTCCTCCCCCCCCGAGTCGGACCGTGGGGACGACCCCCGCTCTCCCCCCCGGCGGGGGTCGTCGCATGTCCGGACGCGGTTCGCGTCCCTGCCTTCGGCCCCAAGTGGCCATCCCCCCGGCCCTCCTCTTGTGCGGGGCCGACGCGGCGAAGGCCCTCACCACATCAGACTCGTGACGGTGCGTAGTGGTTCCGCCGCGCTCCGGAACTCACCTGCGTGGGTGACCGGGTTATTCACAATCGATGGGTTGTCCACAGTTATCGAGCAAGATCCACTTGTTTTTCCTGATCGCTGCACGGTGATTCCAGCCGCGAAGTCCGCGGTGCTGGATTTGCAGTGAGAAGGGGGCGGAGATCGTGGCTCGATCGAAGTCGTGTGAAACGCCGGAGTCCGTGGTGGCGGGCACGGGAGCAGGGGTGGCAGCGGCGGCCGGAGCCGCGCCCGGCGGCGGGCGGCCGCTGATCATCACCGAGGATCCCGTGCTCCTCGACGACCTGCTGAGGCTGTGCGCCGCCGCGGGTGCCGAACCGCATGTGCACCACGCGGTGCCCGGGCAGAGCGGTGCGGGCGGTGTGTCCGGCGCAAGTGACGGGAGTGCCGGTGCTGTTGGCTGGGATTCCGCGCCGCTCGTGCTCGTCGGGGACGACGCCGCGGGGCGGGTCCGGGGGGCGCCGCGCAGGGCCGGGGTGCTCCTCGTCGGCCGGGACCTGGACGACCCCCTCGTGTGGCAGCGCGCCGTGGAGATCGGCGCCGAGGAGGTGCTGCGCCTTCCCGACGCGGAGAGCCTGCTCGTCGACCGCATCGCCGACGTCGTGGAAGGGGCCGGGCGGCCCGCCCTCGCCGTCGGGGTGATCGGAGGCGCCGGCGGGGCCGGAGCCTCCACCCTCGCCTGCGCGCTCGCCGTCCGGGCGGCCCGCGCCGGGGAGCGGACCATCCTCATCGACGGCGATCCGCTGGGCGGGGGCATGGACGTGCTGCTCGGCGGCGAGAGCGCCGAAGGGCTGCGCTGGCCGGACTTCGCGGCGTCGCGGGGGCGTGTCGGCGCCGGAGCGCTGGAGGAGTCCCTGCCCGAGCTGCACGCCCTGCGGGTGCTCAGCTGGGACCGAGGGGACCGGGTGGTGGTGCCGCCCGCCGCGATGCGGTCGGTGGTGGCCGCCGCGCGCCGCCGGGGCGGGGTCGTGGTGGTCGACCTCCCGCGGCGGGTGGACGAAGCCGTGGCCGAGGTGCTGGCCCAGCTCGACCTGGTGCTGATGGTGGTCCCGGGCGAGCTGCGGTCGGTGGCCGCGGCGGGCCGGGTGGCGGCCGGGGTGCGGATGGTGGCCCGGGACGTGCGCGTCGTCGTACGGGGCCGCTGCCCGAGCGGCCTGGACCCGGAGGCCGTGGCGGGGCTGCTGGGGGCGCCGCTGGCCGGCGAGGTGCCGGTCGAGGTGGGACTGCCGGGGCGGGTGGCCGAGGGGGAACCGCCGGGGGCGCAGGGGCGGGGCGCACTGGCCCGCTTCTGCGACGGCTTCTGGCAGCGGGCGCTCGGTCCGGCCCAGGGGGTGCCGGCATGAGCGCGGTGCTCCTGGACGCGGTGCGCCGGCGGCTCGCCGAGAGCGGGGCCGAACCGACCCCGGCTCGGGTGGCGGCGGCCCTGCGAGCCCAGGGTCGGCTCCTCGGGGATGCCGAAGTGCTGGGTGTGGCCGCAGAGTTACGGTCCGAGCTGGTCGGTGCGGGCCCGCTGGAGCCGCTGCTGGCCGACCCCGAGGTCACCGATGTGCTGGTGGCGGCCCCCGACCGGGTGTGGGTGGACCGCGGTGGCGGACTGGAGCTGACCGGGGTGACCTTCGCCGATGCCGCGGCCGTGCGCAGGCTCGCCCAGCGGCTGGCCGCCGTGGCGGGACGGCGCCTCGACGACGCCCGGCCCTGGGTGGACGCCCGCATGCCGGACGGCACCCGGCTGCATGCCGTGCTGCCGCCGGTGGCCGTCGGCTCGGCCTGCCTCTCGCTGCGGGTGGTGCGGCCGCGGGCGTTCACGCTGGAGGAGCTCGTCGCGGCGGGGACGCTGCCGCCCGGCGGGCACCGGCTGCTGCGGGACATGGTCGAGGCCCGGCTGTCGTTCCTCGTCTCCGGTGGCACGGGAACCGGCAAAACCACTCTGCTCAGCGCCCTGTTGGGGCTGGTGGGGCCAGGCGAGCGGATCGTGCTGGCCGAGGACTCGGCCGAGCTGCGCCCCGACCATCCGCATGTGGTGCGGCTGGAGACCCGGCCGGCCAATCAGGAGGGGGCGGGTCTGGTCACGCTGGCGGACCTGGTCCGGCAGGCACTGCGGATGCGGCCCGACCGGCTGGTGGTCGGCGAGGTGCGGGGCGCCGAGGTGGCGGATCTGCTCGCCGCCCTGAACACCGGACACGAGGGCGGCTGCGGCACCGTCCACGCCAATGCCGCCGCCCATGTCCCCGCCCGGCTGGAGGCGCTCGGGACGGCCGCGGGGCTCGACCGGGCCGCCCTGCACAGCCAGTTGGCCGCCGCGCTGACCCTGGTGCTCCACCTGGTCCGGGACCGCGAGGGCCGGCGCCGGCTGGCCGAGGTGCACGTGCTGGAGCGGGACGCCGCCGGACTGGTGGTCACCGTACCGGCGCTGCGCTGGGCCGCCCGGGGCTTCGTACGGGAGCGGGGCTGGGACCGGCTGCGTCCACTGCTGCGAGGTGCCCGGTGAGCGCCGCGGCGGGGCTGCCGGTGCCGGTGTTCGCCGGGGTGCTGTGCGCCGGGGCGGCCGCCTGGGGGCTCTCGGGGGGCGACCGCATGGTCCGGCGGGCGCGGGTGGTGCTGGCCGCGGGCGGTCCGGCGGTCCCCGGCGGACCGCTGCACCGGGAGCGGCTGCTGATCGCCGTACGGGTGCGGGCGGCGCAGTGGCGGGAGTGGGCCTGTGTCGGGGCCGGCCTCCTGGTCGCGGTGGTCGGTGGGTCGGTGATCCCGCTGCTGGCGGGCGCGGCCGCGCTGCCGCTGCTGCGGAGGTGGCTGCGGGTACGGGCGCGGGAGCGGGCCCGGGCGGCGCGGGCCGCCGAAGTGGTGGCCCTGTGCGGGGCCGTGGTGGGCGAGTTGCGCGCGGGAGCCCAGCCCGGGCAGGCGCTGACGGCCGCGATGCGGCGCACCGCTGCGGGCCCCGGCGGGCCGGGTGCGGCGGAGGCGGGGGTGCTGGCCGCCGCGGCGTTCGGCGGGGACGTGCCGGGGGCGCTGCGACAGGCGGCGAAGGAGCCCGGCGCGCAGGGGCTGGCCGGGATGGCCGCCTGCTGGCGGGTGTCGGTGGACGGCGGTGCGGGACTGGCCGCCGGGCTGGACCGGCTGGAGGGGGCCCTGCGGGCGGAGCGGGACCGGCAGGAGTCGCTGCGGGCCCAGCTGGCTGGGGCGCGCTCGACGGTGCTGGTGCTCGCCCTGCTGCCGCTGGTGGGCCTGCTGATCGGCACCGGGCTGGGGGCGGATCCGCTGCGGGTGCTGCTGCACACCCCGATGGGGTGGGGCTGCCTGCTGGCGGGCGCACTGCTGGAGGCGCTGGGGCTGTTGTGGTGCCGGCGGATCGTACGGGCGGGGGAGCGGTGATGAGCGGCTTCCTCGTCCACAGGCTGGGGATCGCGCTGGGCCTCGCCGTCGTGGCCCTCTGGGTGGGGTGGGCGGTGGTGGCGCGGGTCCGGGAGCGGTCGGCCCGGCGCAGGATCACGGCCCTGCTCGGGGTGGAACAGGGTCTTCGCGGGCCGGTGTTCGCTTCCGCGGTGCGGGGTGTGGTGGCGGCCTGGGCCGGGCCGGCCGGGGCGCTGCTCGTGTGCTGGTTGCTCGTCGGCGGGACGACGGGTGCGGTGGCCGGCGTGCTGGCCGCACTCGGGGTGCGGCGGTGGCAGGCGAGGGCGCGGCCGCCGGCCGGGGTGGATCCGAGGGAGGCGGAGCGTCAGCTGCCCTTCGCCGCTGATCTGTTGGCCGCGTGCCTGGCGGCCGGGGCGGGTCCGGTGGAGGCCGCGGAGGTGGTCGGGGAGTCCCTGGGCGGTCCGGTGGGCGAGTGTCTGGCGCGAGCCGGGGCGGAGCTGCGGCTCGGCGGCGAACCGGGCGCCGGGTGGGGGAGGTTGGCCGAGATACCGGGCGCCCGGGCCCTCGCGGAATGCCTGGAGCGGGCCGCCCGGACGGGGGCGCCCGCGGCGGAACCGGTCTCCCGGCTCGCGACGGGCCTGCGGGAGGAGCGGGCCCGGCTGGCGGGAGCCAGGGCGCAACGGGCGGCGGTCCTCGTCACCGCGCCGGTGGGGCTGTGTTTCCTGCCCGCTTTTCTCGCGATCGGGGTGGCGCCGGTGGTGATCGGAATGGCCTCGGGACTTCTCTCGAACACCTGACGTCGCATTGACCACAAACATCAACAACGAAAATCCACAGGAGGTTTGCCATGAGGATCATCTGGTTTCGGGTGCGGACGGCGCTGCGCGGTCGCGGGAGCGACGCGGGGATGTCCACCTCGGAATACGCCATGGGCACGATCGCGGCCTGCGCATTCGCCGCCGTTCTCTACAAGGTGGTGACGAGTGAAGTCGTCGCGACGGCCCTTCAGTCGACCATCGGGAAGGCGCTCGATGTGCCGTTCTGAGGGGAGGTCCGTGGCGCGCCGGGGAATGTCGGACCGGGGATATGTGACGGCGGAGGCGGCTCTGGTGATCCCGGCGCTGGTGCTGTTCGCGGCGTTGCTGGTGTGGGCGCTGATGGCGGCGGCCGCTCAGATCCGGTGCGTGGACGCGGCCCGGGCCGGCGCCAGGGCGGCGTCCCGGTCGGAGCCGGCCGAGGTGGCCGTGGCGGCGGCGCGGGAGGCCGCGCCGCCGGGGGCGCGGGTGGAGCTGGAGCGGGTGGGCGACCTCTGGCGGGTCCGGGTGGCGGCGCCGGCGCCGGGGCCGGGTGGGCTCCCCGTACGGCTCGGGGCGCAGGCGGTGGCCCTGGCGGAGGACAGCGTGGGGCCGCCGCCGTGAGCCGGGACCGGGGCTCCGCCACGGTCTGGGCGGCGCTGGTGGCCACGGTGCTGGGGGCGGTGTTCGGCGGGGTGCTGCTGCTCGGCCAGGCCGTCGTGGCCCGGCACAGGGCGGCTTCGGCCGCCGATCTGGCGGCGCTCGCCGCGGCGGCCACCTGGGCCCACGGACCGGAGATCGCCTGCGCCACGGCATTGCGGGTGGCCCGGGCGCAGGGAGCGGGGCTCGCCGGGTGCCGTCTGCACGGCGAGGTCGCCGAAGTGACGGCCCGGGTCCCGGCGGGCCCCTTCACCCCCGCCGTCGCGGCCCGTGCGGGCCCGCCTCGGGCGTCGCCGGACTGAGCCGGGCACAGGAGCCCGGGCAGGGCCTCAGGGGCTGTCAGGGCCCTGGTCAGGGCCGGAGGGCGGGGTCGGCGGGGATTCGGCGAGGAGGCGGGTGAGGAGACGGATGGCTCCGCGTTTGTGGAGGGGGTCGTTGCCGTTGCCGCACTTGGGGGACTGGATGCAGGAAGGGCAGCCGGCATCGCACTCGCAGGCGGCGATCGCGTCGCGAGTCGCCGTCAGCCAGGCGGCGGCGGTGTGGAAGGCGCGCTCCGCGAAGCCGGCGCCGCCGGGGTGGCCGTCGTAGACGAACACCGTGGGGAGGAGGGTGTCGGGATGCAGCGGCACGGAGACGCCGCCGATGTCCCAGCGGTCGCAGGTGGCGAACAGCGGGAGCATGCCGATGGAGGCGTGTTCGGCGGCGTGCAGGGCTCCGCCGAGGATCTCCGGGTTGATCCGGGCCTCGTCGAGCTGGTCCTCGGTCACCGTCCACCACACGGCCCGGGTGCGCAGGGTGCGGGGCGGCAGGTCGAGTTTGGCCTCGCCCAGGACCTCGCCGGTGATCAGCTTGCGGCGCAGGTAGGAGACGACCTGGTTGGTGACCTCGACGGAGCCGAAGCAGAGCCGGGCCGAGCCCCACGGGATCTCGGTCTCGGTCTCCAGGATGGAGATGGAGGTGGTGTCGCGGGCGGTGGTGGAGAAGGGCGGGTTCGCCTCCTCCACGAGGGCCGCCGAATCCTCCAGGTCCAGGTGTTTCACGAGATACGTGCGGCCCTGGTGGAGGTGGACGGCCCCCTCGTGGACGGCGGTGTGGGCGGCCGACTCGTCGACCGTGCCCAGCAGCCGGCCGGTGGCGGCCTCGACGATCTGCACCGGGCGGCCGCCGCCGCCCCGGATGTCGGTCAGGTCCGAGGCCCGTTCCCGGCGGGTCCAGTGCCAGGCGGTCGCCCGGCGGCGCAGCAGCTTCGCCGCTTCGAGCTGGGGGAGGAGGTCCTTGGTCGCCGGGCCGAAGAGGTCCAGGTCGGAGTCCGTCAGCGGCAGCTCGGCCGCCGCCGCGCACAGGTGGGGGGCGAGGACGTACGGGTTGTCGGGGTCGAGGACGGTGGCCTCCACCGGCTGGCGGAACAGCGCCTCGGGGTGATGGACGAGGTAGGTGTCCAGCGGGTCGTCGCGGGCGATCAGCACGGCCAGGGCGCCCTGGCCGGCGCGCCCGGCGCGGCCGGCCTGCTGCCACAGGGAGGCCCTCGTGCCCGGGTACCCGGTGATCAGTACGGCGTCCAGCCCGGAGACGTCCACGCCCAGCTCCAGGGCGGTCGTGGCGGCCAGTCCCAGCAGCTCGCCGGAGTGCAGGGCCCGCTCCAGGGCCCGGCGCTCCTCGGGCAGGTAGCCGCCCCGGTAGGCCGCGACCCGCCGGGCCAGCGAGCGGTCCACCTCGGCGAGCCGCTCCTGGGCGATCACCGAGATCAGCTCGGCGCCGCGCCGGGAGCGGACGAAGGCGACCGTGCGGACCCCCTGGACGACCAGGTCGGTCAGCAGGTCGGCGGTCTCCGCGGTGGCCGTACGGCGTACGGGGGCACCCTTCTCGCCCCGCAGCTCGGTGAGCAGCGGCGGTTCCCACAGGGCGAAGACCAGCTCGCCGCGCGGGGAGGCGTCGTCGGTGATCTCGATCACCCGTACGCCGGTCAGCCGGGACGCGGCGGCCGCGGGATCGCTGGCCGTGGCGGAGGCCAGCAGGAAGACCGGTTCGGAGCCGTAGCGGGCGCACAGCCGCCGCAGCCGGCGCAGGACCTGTGCCACGTGGGAGCCGAATACCCCGCGGTAGGTGTGGCACTCGTCGATCACGACGTAGCGCAGGGCCCGCAGGAAGGAGGACCAGCGCGGATGGGCCGGGAGGATCCCGCGGTGCAGCATGTCGGGGTTGGTCAGGACGTAGTTCGCGTACTGGCGCACCCACTCGCGTTCCTCGACGGGCGTGTCCCCGTCGTAGACGGCGGGGCGGACGGCGTTGCCCAGCGGGGCGGCCAGTTCCCGTACGGCGCGCCGCTGATCGGCCGCCAGTGCCTTGGTGGGGGCCAGGTACAGGGCCGTGGCGCCCCTGCCGTTCGGCGCCTCGGCGCCGTCCGCGAGGGCGGAGAGCACGGGCGCGAGGTAGGCCAGGGACTTGCCCGAGGCGGTGCCGGTGGCGACGACCACCGACTCGCCGTCCAGGGCGTGCTCGGCCGCCGCGGCCTGGTGTTCCCACGGATGGTCGATGCCGGCGGCCTGGATGGCGGCTACGACATCCGTTCGGATGCGATGGGGCCAGACTGCATGACGGCCCGCCCGAGGGGGCAAGTGCTCCGTATGGGTGATGCGCGCAGCTCGGGAAGGCCCCCGTGACAGGCGGTCCAGGACCGTGCCGGGAGTGGGTCTTGGGTCCACGGGTGGCTTGGGCCGTCCGGGACCGTGAGTATTGGCCATTGGAACCGAGTGTGTCACCGGCGTGCGGGACAATGGTCCGAAGGCGTCGTGCGCGCCTGCCGGTAAGTGATTGAATGCCATCGCGGCAGCCAATCCCTCGCCTACCTTCGGGTGGGGAGGCCCCTAGGGGGCGCCGCTCGATAGCAAGGTGCTGGAGGATCCGTGGACCTGTCCCTGTCGACTCGCACTGTCGGCGACCGTACGGTCGTGGAGGTCGGTGGCGAGATTGATGTGTATACCGCGCCCAAGCTGCGCGAGCAGTTGGTCGAGTTGGTGAACGACGGCAGCTACCACCTGGTTGTCGACATGGAGCGAGTGGACTTCCTCGACTCCACCGGACTTGGTGTGCTCGTGGGAGGTCTCAAGCGTGTCCGTGCGCACGAGGGTTCGCTGCGCCTGGTGTGCAACCAGGAGCGCATCCTGAAGATCTTCCGCATCACCGGTCTGACCAAGGTGTTCCCGATCCACACCACGGTGGAAGACGCCGTCAACGCCACCGACTGACGGCTCCAGGCGGCCCCCGGCAGCCTTCGGGCGGCCGGGAGCCGGCAAGGAGAGCGGGGGTACCGGGCCATGGATGGCCCGGGCCCCTCTCAAGGCACGCCCGTAGTCCGAGGGGGACGCGCATGGCCACCGTTGAACTGCGCTTCAGCGCCCAGCCCGAACACGTCCGGACGGCCCGCCTGGTCGCGGCCGCCGTGGCGCGCCGGGCCGGTGTCGAGGAAGCCGTCCTCGACGAGGTCCGCCTCGCCGTGGGCGAGGCCTGCTCGCGTGCCGTCGGACTCCATCGCAGCAACGGCCTGACCGCGCCCGTCCGGGTGGTTCTGACCGAGGAGGACAAGACGTTCTCCATCGAGGTCGGCGACGAGGTTCCGGGACCGGCCGGCGGCGCCGATGCCGTACCCGGCCTCGAGGCCGCCCTGGACCCCGACGCCGACACCGAGGACGAGATGGGGCTCGCCGTGATCAGCGGGCTCGTCGACGACGTCGAGGTGACCAGTGGGGAATCGGGCGGGACCATCCGGATGAGCTGGCCCGTCTCCGGGTCCTCCGATCTTCCCTGAGATCCACAAGGCGCTCGCCCTTCATATCTTCCGATCTTTATCAAGGCCCTGCTGAGCAGGGCCTTTTTCATTTCCCTAGATCAATGACCGGGCGTCAATGCCTTTGCCCCATTACTACTTTCGAGGGTAATGGAGTGACGCGATCTATTGCTGAGGAGCAAGAGCACGCCAATTGCGTTTCCTGCGCACTGTTTTGATCGGGGCGCGCTCCCTACAATCCGTCCACATCTTGAGCTCATCACGTCAAGGAGGACGAATGACGGGGCTCTTCACCCCTATCGCGCCGGATCGCACCACAGATCTGGCATCCGCAGTACTCACCGATGACAATCGGCTCATCGTGATCGTCATTGCGGCCGTGGCACTCGCCGCACTCGTCGTCGCGCAGATCCTGGTCCGCCAGGTCCTCGCGGCCGACGAGGGAACCGACAGCATGAAGAAGATCGCCGCGGCCGTCCAGGAAGGCGCCAACGCCTACCTCGGCCGACAGCTGCGCACCCTCGGCGTCTTCGCCGTCGTGGTCTTCTTCCTCCTCTTCCTGCTCCCCGCAGACGACTGGACGCAGCGGGCGGGACGTTCCGCCTTCTTCCTCGTGGGCGCCATCTTCTCGGCGGCCACCGGCTACATCGGCATGCGCCTCGCGGTCCGCGCCAACGTGCGCGTCGCCGCCGCCGCACGCGAGGCCACCCCCGCCGAGGGAGAGCCCGCCAAGGACCTGACCGAGGTCTCCCACAAGGCGATGAAGATCGCCTTCCGCACGGGCGGCGTGGTCGGCATGTTCACCGTCGGCCTCGGCCTCTTCGGCGCTTCCTGCGTCGTGCTGGTCTACGCCGCCGACGCCCCCAAGGTCCTGGAGGGCTTCGGCCTCGGCGCCGCCCTGATCGCGATGTTCATGCGCGTGGGCGGCGGCATCTTCACCAAGGCCGCCGACGTCGGCGCCGACCTGGTCGGCAAGGTCGAGCAGGGCATTCCGGAGGACGACCCGCGCAATGCCGCGACCATCGCCGACAACGTGGGCGACAACGTCGGAGACTGCGCCGGAATGGCGGCGGACCTCTTCGAGTCCTACGCCGTCACCCTGGTGGCCGCGCTCATCCTGGGCAAGGCCGCCTTCGGCGACCTGGGCCTCGCCTTCCCGCTGATCGTCCCCGCGATCGGCGTCATCACCGCGATGATCGGCATCTTCGCGGTCTCCCCGCGCAGGTCCGACCGCAGCGGCATGACCGCCATCAACCGCGGCTTCTTCATCTCCGCCGTGATCTCCCTGGTGCTGGTCGCGATCGCCGTCTACGCCTACCTGCCCGCCACCTACAAGGAGCTCGCCGGCGTAGAGAACCCCGCGATCACCAACCACTCCGGTGACCCGCGGATCCTGGCGGTCGTCGCCGTCGCCATCGGCATCGTGCTGGCGGCCCTGATCCAGCAGCTGACCGGCTACTTCACCGAGACCAACCGCCGTCCCGTCCGGGACATCGGCAAGTCCTCCCTGACCGGCGCGGCCACCGTCGTCCTCGCCGGCATCTCGGTGGGCCTGGAGTCCGCCGTCTACACGGCGCTGCTCATCGGTCTCGGCGTCTACGGCGCGTTCCTGCTCGGCGGTACGTCGATCCTGCTCGCGCTCTTCGCGGTGGCCCTGGCCGGCACCGGCCTGCTCACCACCGTCGGCGTCATCGTCGCCATGGACACCTTCGGGCCCGTCTCCGACAACGCCCAGGGCATCGCCGAGATGTCCGGCGACGTCGAGGGCGCCGGTGCGCAGGTCCTGACCGACCTGGACGCCGTGGGCAACACCACCAAGGCCATCACCAAGGGCATCGCCATCGCCACGGCCGTGCTCGCCGCGGCCGCGCTCTTCGGCTCGTACAACGACGCGATCGCCACCGCGGTCAGGGAGGTCGGTGCCAAGGCCGGGGAGATGAACCTCAGCCTGGACATCGCACAGCCCAACAACCTGGTCGGGCTGATCCTGGGCGCGGCGGTCGTGTTCCTGTTCTCCGGCCTCGCCATCAACGCGGTCTCCCGCTCCGCGGGCGCCGTGGTCTACGAGGTGCGCCGCCAGTTCCGCGAGCACCCCGGGATCATGGACTACACCGAGAAGCCCGAGTACGGGCGCGTCGTCGACATCTGCACCAAGGACGCGCTGCGCGAGCTCGCCACGCCCGGCCTGCTCGCCGTCCTCACCCCGATCGCCGTCGGCTTCTCCCTCGGCGTGGGCGCGCTCGGATCCTTCCTCGCCGGAGCCATCGGCACGGGCACGCTGATGGCGGTCTTCCTCGCCAACTCCGGTGGCGCGTGGGACAACGCGAAGAAGCTCGTCGAGGACGGCCACCACGGCGGCAAGGGCAGCGAGGCCCACGCCGCGGTCGTCATCGGCGACACGGTCGGCGACCCGTTCAAGGACACCGCCGGTCCCGCGATCAACCCGCTGCTCAAGGTCATGAACCTGGTGGCGCTGCTGATCGCACCCGCCGTCGTGCAGTTCAGCTACGGCCCGGACACCAACCCGACCGTGCGGGCGATCGTCGCGGTCCTCGCGATCGCCGTCATCATCGGCGCGGTGTACGTCTCCAAGCGCCGCGGCATCGCCGTCGGCGACGAGACCGAGGGCGGAGCCGCCGAGCGGGTGGCCCAGCCGGCCGACCCCGCGACGGTCTCCTGACCCGAGGTCCCGGCAGCAGGACGGGCAGAGCCGGGCAGGGCCGGCCGTACGCCCGAAGGGCGGACAGGCAGCGCGGACTGACGCGCCGTCTGTCCGCCTTTGTGCGTGCCCGGATGGGAGGCGTGTATCTTCCGGGCCGAGAGCCTTCGAAGGGACCAATCCGGTGAACAAGAAGCTTGCGACCGCGTTGTCGGGCGGTGCGGTGCTGATGCTCGTCCTGTCCGGCTGCGGCGGGGACGACGGCGACGAGAAGGCCAATGCGTGGGCCAAGAAGGTCTGCGACCAGTGGCAGCCCGAACTGAAGAAGATCGAGACGGCCAACGCCGACATCAAGCGTGTGGCTACGGAGAGCAGTAAGCCCGACGAGGTGAAGCAGACGGACTCGGCGGCGTTCGCGACCATGTCGGAGTCGTACAAGACCATGGGGACCGCTCTGCAGTCGGCGGGAGTTCCGCCGGTCAAGGACGGCGCGGCGACCCAGGAGGCGGCCGCCAAGGGCTTCGAGTCGACGGCCAAGGGGTACGCCGACCTGAAGGCGAAGATGGACGCCCTCGACCCGCAGGACCAGACGAAGTTCGCCGACGGCCTCAAGGAGGTCGCGGGCGGCCTCCAGGAGGCGACGAAGGGCGGTCAGGACGCGCTCGCCACGCTCAACGCGGGAGGCCTGGACAAGGCGATCAACGCCCAGAAGGGCTGCCAGGTCGCTGCGGCGTCGGCCTCGCCCAAGTAGTTCACCCAAGTAGTGCGCTCAGGCAGCTCGCCCAGGTAGCCGGCCCAAGTGGCCCGCTCAGGCAGGGCGTCCGATCAGGGCGGCCGGGGTCCCGGAAGGGACCGCGGCCGCCCTTTCGTACGTACGGGCCCGGGCTGATCGGCAGGACGGGCCCCAGCGGACACAATGGAAGCGTGAGTAACACCAGCCTTCCCACGTCCGACCACGCCGCCGAACTCCGCAGCGCCCTGCTGGCCGCCGGCTTCACCGCCGACGGGCTGCTCGAGCTGCTCGGCGCCCCCGCCTACGCCGCGCTGGCCCGCAGTGAGACGGTCCCCGCCCTGCGTGCCACCCGTGGCCGCGGCGACGGCCCGCTCGCGAGCCTGGTCCGGCTGTTCCTCCTCCAGCAGCCCGAGGCGTACGTGCACGCCGCGGCCGCGCTGCCCGTCGACGTGGCCCTCGCCGACGGCTGGCTCCGGATGGAGGGCGACGAGGTGCACGCCACCGTCGACGTGCGTCCGTACGGCGGCCCGGACGGCGAGGACTGGTTCATCGTGTCCGACCTCGGCTGCGCCGTCGGCGGGGCCGGCGGGATCGGCAGCCGCGAGGAGGGAGTGGTCCTCGGCGTCGGCGGTGCCTCCACCACCCTGGCCGGGATCACCGTCCGCACCCCGGTCGGCTCCGCCCTCGACGTCGGCACCGGATCGGGCATCCAGGCGCTGCACGCCTCCCGGCACGCCACCCGGGTCACCGCCACCGACGTCAACCCCCGGGCCCTGGACTTCACCCGTCTGACGCTGGCCCTGTCCGGCGCCCCGGAGGCCGAGCTGCTCACCGGCTCCCTCTTCGAACCGGTGGGCGAGGCCACGTACGACCTGATCGTGTCGAACCCGCCGTTCGTGATCTCCCCCGGCGCCCGGCTGACGTACCGGGACGGCGGCATGGGCGGCGACGACCTGTGCCGGACCCTGGTCCAGGAGGCCGGAGCACGGCTCAACCCGGGCGGGTACGCGCAGTTCCTCGGCAACTGGCAGCACGTCGAGGGCGAGGACTGGCGCGACCGGCTGCGCTCCTGGGTGCCGCGCGGCTGCGACGCCTGGATCGTGCAGCGTGACGTGCAGGACGTGACGCAGTACGCGGAGCTGTGGCTGCGCGACGCCGGCGACCACCGGACCGACCCCGAGGAGTACGCCGCGCGGTACGAGGACTGGCTGGACGAGTTCGAGGCCCGCAAGACCAGGTCCGTCGGCTTCGGCTGGATCACCCTGCGCCGGTCGGACGCCGCCGAGCCCTCGATCGTGGTCGAGGAGTGGCCGCACACGGTGGAGCAGCCGCTCGGCGAGGCGGTGCTCGCCCACTTCGCCCGCCAGGACTACCTGCGGGAGCACGACGACGCCGCCCTGCTGGAGGCCTACTTCGTGCTGGCCGAGGAGGTCGTGCAGGAGCAGGTCGGCGCGCCGGGCGCGGAGGATCCGGAGCACGTCGTGCTCCGGCAGAACCGCGGGATGCGGCGCGCCACCAAGGTCGACACGGTCGGCGCGGGCTTCGCCGGAGTGTGTGACGGCTCACTGACCGCGGGCCGGATCCTGGACGCGATCGCGCAGCTGGTCCAGGAGGACCCGGTGGTGCTGCGGGACCGGACTCCGGAGGCGATCCGGTTGCTGGTCGAGCAGGGCTTCCTGGAGCCGGCACAGGGCCCCGCGCAGTAGCGGCACCGGGATGTAACCCGGGGTTCGCCCGGTGTACCCCCGGGGCTGGCAGTCTCCTGCGCAGCGGGTTCCGGGGGGAACCCGAGGGTGGCCCGGGGGTAAGGGGAGCAGCGTGGAAAACGGTCCGGCGATCTTCGCGGCGCCCGTGTTCCTGCTGTTCGGGGCCGCTCTGCTGGCCTGGACGGGGGCGCGCGCCCTGCACCGCGAGCCGGTGGCCGAGGGCGTGCGCCCCGTCGTGGCCGTACCACTGCTCCTGCTCGCCGGCGGAGGCTCGCTGGCCCTCGGGGCGTGGTGCCTCGCCCGGCTCTGACACCGGAGTGTGAAGGTCCCGTACGAGGGCCCGGTCCGGACCTGATCCGGCCGCGAAAGCCGACGTGGGACGGGGTGCGGGAGCGGGGCCAGACGGCCCCGCGGCCACCCTGCCCGGTGATCGGGAACGCTCCGGCGCGGCATCCGGGCGGCAGAAACGGCACTTGTCGGGTTACCGTTCGAGTGGCCGTTGCGGGCTTCTGCCGTTTGACACGGGGGCGGGTTGTACCGTCACACTCCGCAGCGTCGCCGTACTGCGACCGAGTGCCGACCGGAGAGAAGAGCCAAGTTGTCCCCGACTAGCGAGACCGCAAAGGGCGGCCGCCGACTCGTCATCGTCGAGTCCCCAGCCAAGGCGAAGACGATCAAGGGCTACCTCGGCCCGGGATACGTCGTCGAGGCGAGCGTCGGGCACATCCGCGACCTCCCGAACGGCGCGGCCGAGGTTCCCGACAAGTACACCGGTGAGGTCCGTCGCCTCGGCGTGGACGTCGAGCACGACTTCGCGCCGATCTATGTCGTCAACGCGGACAAGAAGTCCCAGGTCAGGAAGCTCAAGGAGCTGCTGGCCGAGTCCGACGAACTCTTCCTCGCCACCGATGAGGACCGCGAGGGCGAAGCCATCGCGTGGCACCTGCAGGAAGTCCTGAAGCCCAAGGTCCCCGTCCACCGGATGGTCTTCCACGAGATCACCAAGGACGCGATCCGCGACGCCGTCGCCAACCCGCGCGAGCTGAACCAGCGCATGGTCGACGCCCAGGAGACCCGCCGCATCCTCGACCGCCTCTACGGCTACGAGGTCTCGCCGGTCCTGTGGAAGAAGGTCATGCCGCGGCTGTCGGCGGGCCGCGTCCAGTCGGTGGCCACGCGCATGGTCGTCGAGAGGGAGCGCGAGCGCATCGCCTTCCGCTCGGCCGAGTACTGGGACCTGACCGGAACCTTCGCCACCGGCCGCGCCGGTGACGCCTCCGACCCCTCGACGCTCGTTGCCCGCCTGAACACGGTGGACGGCAAGCGCATCGCCCAGGGCCGTGACTTCGGCTCGAACGGGCAGCTCAAGAGCGAGGTGCTGCACCTCGACGAGGCGAACGCCCGGGCGCTCGCCGCCGCGCTGGCCGACACCTCGTTCGCCGTGCGGTCGGTCGAGTCCAAGCCGTACCGCCGGTCCCCGTACGCCCCCTTCCGTACGACGACGCTGCAGCAGGAGGCCTCGCGCAAGCTGGGCTTCGGTGCGAAGGCGACGATGCAGGTGGCGCAGAAGCTGTACGAGAACGGCTTCATCACCTACATGCGTACCGACTCCACCACGCTGTCCGACACCGCGGTGTCGGCGGCACGGGCGCAGGTCACCCAGCTCTACGGGGCCGACTACCTGCCGGAGAAGCCGCGCGTCTACGCCGGCAAGGTCAAGAACGCCCAGGAGGCGCACGAGGCGATCCGTCCTTCGGGTGATCGTTTCCGCACCCCGGCCGAGACGGGTCTCACCGGCGACCAGTTCCGCCTGTACGAGCTGATCTGGAAGCGGACCGTCGCCTCCCAGATGAAGGACGCGGTCGGCAACAGCGTCACCGTGAAGATCGGCGGCCGTGCCTCGGACGGGCGCGACGCCGAGTTCACCGCCTCCGGCAAGACGATCACCTTCCACGGCTTCATGAAGGCGTACGTCGAGGGCGCTGACGACCCGAACGCCGAGCTCGACGACCGCGAGAAGCGGCTGCCGCAGGTCGCGGAGGGCGACGCGCTCGCCGCCGAGGAGATCACGGCGGACGGGCACTCGACCAAGCCGCCGGCCCGCTACACCGAGGCCTCGCTGGTCAAGGAGCTCGAAGAGCGCGAGATCGGCCGCCCGTCGACGTACGCGTCGATCATCGGCACGATCCTCGACCGCGGCTACGTCTTCAAGAAGGGCACGGCGCTCGTGCCGTCCTTCCTGTCGTTCGCCGTGGTGAACCTGCTGGAGACGCACTTCGGCCGGCTCGTCGACTACGACTTCACCGCGAAGATGGAGGACGACCTCGACCGCATCGCGCGGGGCGAGGCCCAGTCCGTGCCGTGGCTGAAGCGGTTCTACTTCGGCTCGGAGGACGCGACCGAGGTCGTGCCGGCCGACGGGGACCACCTCGGCGGTCTGAAGGAGCTGGTCACGGACCTGGGCGCGATCGACGCCCGGGAGATCTCCTCCTTCCCGGTCGGCGAGGGCATCGTGCTGCGGGTCGGCCGCTACGGGCCGTACGTGGAGCGGGGCGAGAAGGACGCGGAAGGCCACCAGCGGGCCGACGTGCCGGACGACATGGCTCCGGACGAGCTGACGGTCGAGTACGCGGAGGAGCTGTTCGCGAAGCCGAGCGGCGAGTTCGAGCTCGGCAAGGACCCGGTCAGCGGGAACGAGATCGTCGCCAAGGACGGCCGCTACGGGCCGTACGTGACGGAGATCCTGCCCGAGGGCACTCCGAAGACGGGCAAGAACGCGGTCAAGCCGCGGACGGCCTCGCTCTTCAAGTCCATGAGCCTGGACACGGTCACCCTCGACGAGGCGCTCAAGCTGATGTCGCTGCCGCGCGTGGTCGGCGCGGACGCGGAGGGCGTGGAGATCACGGCCCAGAACGGCCGCTACGGCCCGTACCTGAAGAAGGGCACGGACTCGCGGTCCCTGGAGACCGAGGACCAGCTCTTCTCGATCACGCTCGACGAGGCGCTCGCGATCTACGCTCAGCCGAAGCAGCGGGGCCGCGCCGCGGCCAAGCCGCCGCTGAAGGAACTGGGCACGGACCCGGTGAGCGAAAAGCCGGTGGTCGTCAAGGACGGCCGCTTCGGGCCGTACGTGACGGACGGCGAGACGAACGCGACGCTGCGGCGGGACGACGACGTCGAGACGATCACGCCGGAGCGGGGCTACGAGCTGCTCGCGGAGAAGCGCGCGAAGGGCCCGGCCAAGAAGACGGCGAAGAAGGCTCCCGCCAAGAAGGCCCCGGCGAAGAAGGCGACGGCGACGAAGACCGCCGCCGCGAAGAAGACGACGGCGGCCAAGAAGACGACCGCCAAGAAGACGGTGGCGAAGAAGACGGTGGCCAAGAAGGCCGCCGCGGCCCCCGCGGACGAGTAGTCGCCACGAGAGCCCCACGCGAAGCGTGGGGCTCTCGTGCGTCCGCCCGTCACATTCGGCCTCGCCGGCGTTTGAGGCGTGGGGTCCGGGGCAGAGCCCCGCAACGGCGCCGGGCTGGCTGCCGGAAGGTGGGTCAGGGGTCACACCCGGCTCTGTCCACAGGCTTCCGCACCTGCCAAGCGCAGCGGATAGGCTGGGCGGATGACGCGAGCCGAGCAGCCAACGGTCGTGACCGCCCCGGCGAACCCCACCTACGACGAAGCCCTAGCCGCGGATTCCCGCGAGCGTGCGGTGCGCGCACTGCTGCGCACCCCCAGGCTGCGCCGACTGTGGAGCGCCCAGCTGGTGAGCGGCATCGGAGATGCCCTCGCCCTGCTGGTGCTGGTGCTGCTGGCCCTTCAGGCCGCGGCCTCGGAAGGGGCCTTCGGCGGCGGATACCGCGGTGCGGCCCTCGCCGTCGCCGCCGTCTTCGGGGTCCGGATCCTCGCCACCCTCCTCTTCGGCGCGGTCCTCCTCGGCCCGCTCGCCGGGCTCCTCGGCTCGGGCGGCAAGCTGGACCGCCGCTGGACGATGATCGGGGCCGACGGGGTCCGCCTCGGACTCTTCGTCGTGGCCCCGCTCTGGCTCGACTGGATCCCGGCCCACGCGCTGACCGCGCTGCTGGCCACCGTCTTCGTCTCCGGCGCCGCCGAGCGGCTGTGGACCCTGGCCAAGGAGAGCGCGGCGCCCGCGCTGCTGCCCGCGCCGCCGCCGGAGGGGGCGACCGTACGGCCGCTCCCGGACCACCTGGACGCGCTGCGCCGGCTGACCCTGCGTACCGCCTTCGCGGCGCTCCCCATCGCCGCGGCCGCGCTGCTCGCCGCGACCCTGGTCGGCAAGGCGCTCGGCCTCGGCGTGGACTGGTTCGCCGCCAACCAGGCCGCCCTCGGCTCGTACGTGGCCTCCGGCCTCTTCGCCGCGTCGGTCTCGCTGCTGCTCCCGCTCGTGCTGCCCACCGCGGCGACCCCGCGACCGCGATCCCCGCTGGAGGGCCTGCGCGCCCCCAAGGCGGGCGACCGGCCCGACAAGGGCCGTACGGGCGCCATCCCCCTGCTGGTCCTGAGCTGCGCCGCGGTCGCCGGAGCGGTGTCCTGCGCCGTCGCCGTGTCAGTCCTGCACGCCTTCGACCTGGGCGGCGGCCCGGCCGCCTTCGCGCTGTTCGTCCTCGCGCTGGTCGGCGGCACCGCCGCCGGCATCCGCGCCACCCAGGCCGGCAAGGTGCTGCCCGGGCTGTCCCGGCGCCGGCTGCTGGCCCTCGCCATAGCGGTGACCGGGCTGGCGCTGCTGCTGACCGGCCTCGTCCCGGACACGGCGACGGTGCTGTTCCTCTCGCTGCTCGCCGGCACCTCCGCGGGCATCGCCGCCCATTCCGGCCACACGCTGCTGGACCAGGAGACCGAGGAATTCCGCCGGGCCCGGGTCACCGAGCACCTCCAGGCGGTCGTGCGGGTGGCCGTGGCCATCGGCGCGGTCGCCGCCCCGGTCCTGGCCGCGGTGATCGGCCCGCACCGGCTGACCGGCGCCGAGGTCGTCTTCTCGCACGGCGGCGCCGCCTTCACCCTGATGCTCGTCGGCGCCCTGCTGCTGCCGGTAGCCGTCGTGGTCCTCACCAAGGCCGACGACCGCAGCGGCGTACCCCTGCGGCGCGACCTGCGCGAGGCGCTGCGCGGCGGGGAACCGGTGCAGACCGCGTCCGCCACCGGATTCTTCATCGCCCTGGAGGGCGGCGACGGAGCCGGCAAGTCCACCCAGGTCGAGGCGCTGGCCTCCTGGATACGGGGCAAGGGCCACGAGGTCGTCGTGACCCGCGAGCCGGGGGCGACCCCCGTGGGCAAGCGGCTCCGCTCGATCCTTCTCGACGTGTCCTCCGCCGGACTCTCGAACCGCGCCGAGGCGCTGCTGTACGCCGCCGACCGGGCGGAACACGTCGACACCGTGGTGCGCCCGGCCCTGGAGCGCGGCGCGGTCGTCATCTCGGACCGCTACATCGACTCCTCCGTGGCCTACCAGGGCGCCGGCCGGGACCTCTCCCCGACCGAGATCGCCCGGATCTCGCGCTGGGCGACCGACGGGCTCGTCCCGAACCTGACCGTGCTGCTCGACGTGTCGCCGGAGGCGGCGCGCGAGCGGTTCACGGAGGCCCCGGACCGGCTGGAGTCGGAGCCGGCGGAGTTCCACCAGCGCGTGCGGTCCGGATTCCTGACGCTGGCCGCGTCCGACCCGGGGCGCTACCTGGTGGTCGACGCGGGCCAGGACCCGGACTCGGTGACCACCGTCGTACGGCACCGCCTGGACCGGATGCTCCCGCTCTCCGAGGCCGAGGTGGCCGCCCAGGTGGAGGCCCGGCGCCTCGCCGAGGAGGAGGCACGGCGCAAGGCCGAGGAAGAGGCGGCCCGCAAGGCCGAGGAAGCGCGGCTGCGGGCCGAGGAAGAGGCCCGGCTGGCCCGCGAGGCCGAGGAAGCGCGGATCAAGGCCGAGGCGGAGGCCGCGCGCTTGGCCGCCGAGGAGCGCCGGCGCGCCGAGGAGGAGGCCCGGGCCAGGGCCGAGGCCGAGCGGCTGCGCGCGGAAGCCGAGGAGAAGGCGCGTGCGGCTGAGGCCGAGCGACTGCGCCGGCAGGCCGAGGAGGAGGCCCGGCTGCGGGCCGAGGCCGAGGAGCGGCGGCTGGAGAAGCAGCGGCGGGCCGAGGAGGCCCTGCTGAAGGCCGAGGAGGCGCGCCGACTGGTGGAGGCCGCGTCGGCCGAGGCGGCGGCGAAGGCCGCGGCCGCTGCTGCCGCGGCGGAGGCCGCTGCGGCTTCGGCGGCTGCTCCGGCGCCGGCGGCTCCCGCGGCTGCCCCTGCTCCCGCGCCCGCCCCCGCGCCGGCTCCCGCTCCCAAGGTGGGCATGACGAAGGAACCGCACCCGGACGACGCCGTGACGGTCGAGACCCCGGTGGTCAAGCGGGTCGTCCAGCCGGACGACGTCACCCAGACCGTCCCGGTGCCGAAGGTCGACCCGGCCTCCGCTGCGGAGACGGCGGTGCTGCCGCCGGTGCGTCCCGCCGATGAGACGGCCGTGCTGCCGCCGGTCCGCCCGTCGGCCGCTCCCCAGGGCAGCGGCACCGGCGCCGGCGCTGGTAGCGGTAGGGCCCGGTCCGCTTCGCGGCCGACGGCGCAGCGTCCCGAGGAGAACCCGGCCGACCGGGTGCCGTCCGGAATCTTCCGGGACTCGGCCAACGACCGGACGCGGGAGCTCCCCGTACTCGGTGAGGACGGCCGGCAGCAGCGGCCGCGCCCGGACTGGGCCGAGGAGACCCCGCTGGACGATCTGCCGACGCTGGCGGACGAACTGCTGGGCCGCCACCGGGACGCCGAGGACGGCGACGAGGGCGAACGAGGACCGCGCCGCCGCCGCTGACCCCGGCGGGGACGGGATTGTCGGTGGCGCCCGCCACAATGGGTGCACGGTGAGTGAAAGGTGGTGGGCGGGATGCCCGTATGGGACGACCTGGTGGGACAGGAGCGGGTCCAGACGCAGCTGGCCGCCGCCGCCGTCGACGCCGACGCCCTGGTCACGGCCATCACGGACGGGACCGCGCCGCCCGCGGCGTCCAAGATGACCCACGCCTGGCTGTTCACCGGCCCGCCCGGATCCGGGCGGGCCACCGCCGCCCGGGCCTTCGCGGCCGCCCTGCAGTGCACCAGTCCCGACCGCGCCCTCGGCGGTGAGCCCGGCTGCGGGTTCTGCGACGGCTGCCACACCACGATGGTCGGCACGCACGCGGATGTGGAGATCGTACGCACCGACCTGCTCTCGATCGGTGTGAAGGACACCCGCGACCTGGTGCGCCGTGCGCAGCTCTCCCCGGCCGTCGGCCGCTGGCAGGTCATCGTCCTGGAGGACGCCGACCGGCTCACCGAAGGCGCCGGGAACGTGCTCCTCAAGGCCGTGGAGGAGCCGGCTCCGCGGACGGTGTGGCTGCTGTGCGCGCCCTCCCTGGAGGACGTGCTGCCCACGATCCGCTCCCGCTGCCGGCACCTGACCCTGCGCACCCCGGCCGTCGAGGCCGTCGCCGAGCTGCTGGTCCGGCGCGACGGCATCGAGCCCGCGGTCGCCGCGGTCGCCGCCCGGGCGACCCAGGGGCACATCGACCGGGCCCGCAGGCTCGCCACCGACGAGACCGCCCGCGCCCGCCGCGCCGCCGTGCTGAAGCTCCCGCTGCGCGTCGACGACGTGGGCGGCTGCCTCAAGGCCGCGCAGGAGCTCGTCGACGCCGCCGCCGAGGACGCCAAGCAGGTCGCGGAAGAGGTCGACACCAAGGAGACCGAGGAGCTGCGGGCCGCCCTCGGCGCCGGAGCGGGCGCCGGCAGTCGGATGCCGCGCGGCACGGCGGGCGTGATGAAGGAGCTGGAGGACCGGCAGAAGCGCCGTCGCACCCGCACCCAGCGCGACACCCTCGATCTGGCGCTGACCGACCTCACCGGCTTCTACCGGGACGTCCTGGCCCTGCAGCTCGGCTCGTCCGTGGCCATCGCCAATGAGGAGATACGGCAGGACCTCGACCGGATCGCGCGGGCCTCGGGCCCCGAGCGGACCCTGCGCCGGATCGAGGCGATCATCGCCTGCCGGGAAGCCCTCGACCGCAACGTGGCTCCTCTCCTCGCGGTCGAGGCGATGACGATGTCGCTGCGCGCGGGCTGACCGCCGCCGGGCCGCCGCCTGTCCGGTGCACGGCCGACGTCCGGGTCCACACCCGGTTGACGGACTCACCCGAACGGGCGGACCGGCCGCCGGGGCCGGGACGGGCCCGGTCCGTGCCCCGCCGGGCGCGGGCCACGGAAGGCCCGCGGCCGTCCGCCGCAGAAGAGCCTCCCGGCTCCCTCCGGCAGCCGTACGCTCCGTGGATGGACACCAGTCGCCTGCTGCGTACCACCGGGACCGTGATCGCAGCCGCCGGGCTGCTGCTCTCCGGGTGCACCTCGGGCGGTCTGGACGCCCCCCGCGCCGCCGCGGGCGGATCGGACGCCCCGCGCGCCGCCGAGTCCTCCGGGGCGGCGTCCGGCAAGGCGTCGGCCCGGCCGTCGCCCGACGCGGCCGCGCTGCGCCGGTACTACGAGCAGAAGCTGACCTGGCGCGACTGCGGGGTCCCCGGATTCCAGTGCTCCACCATGAAGGCCCCCCTGGACTACGCGAACCCCGGCTCCGGCCAGGACGTCGACATCGCGGTGGCGCGCCGCGCGGCCACGGGTCCCGGCAAGCGGCTCGGCTCGCTCGTGGTGAACCCGGGCGGCCCGGGCGGCTCCGGCATCGGCTACCTGCAGGCGTACGCGGGCATCGGCTATCCCGCGCCGATCCGCGCCCGGTACGACATGGTCTCCTTCGACCCGCGCGGGGTGGACCGCAGCAGCCCCGTCGAGTGCCTGACCGGCCCGGCCATGGACGCGTACACGCAGGTGGACCAGACGCCGGACGACCCGGCCGAGCGGGCCGAGCTGGTGGCCGCGTTCAAGAAGTTCGCGGCCGGCTGCCAGGAGCGCTCGCAGCGGGTCCTGCCGCACGTCTCCACCGTCGACGCCGCCCGCGACATGGACCTGCTGCGCGCCGTGCTCGGCGACGAGAAGCTCACGTACGTCGGGGCCTCGTACGGCACCTTCCTCGGAGCCACGTACGCGGACCTCTTCCCGGACCGGGTCGGCCGGCTGGTCCTGGACGGTGCGATGGACCCCTCCCGTTCCGCGATCGATCTGAACCGGGATCAGACGGCCGGTTTCGAGACGGCCTTCACCTCCTTCGCCGTGGACTGCGCGAAGCAGCCCGACTGCCCGCTCGGCAAGGGCGGCCCGGACGCGGTGGCGGCGCGCCTGAAGGAGTTCTTCCGCAAGGTCGACGCCCAGCCCGTGCCCACCGGGGACGCGGACCGCCCGCTGGGGGAGGCCCTGGCCACGACCGGGGTGATCGCGGCGCTGTACGACGAGAGCGCCTGGCCGCAGCTGCGCGAGGCGCTGACGTCGGCGATGAACGGCGACGGAGCGGGCCTGCTGAGCCTGGCCGACAGCTACTACGAGCGCGGCGAGGACGGCAAGTACGCCAACCTGATGTTCGCGAACGCCGCCGTCAACTGCCTCGACCAGCCCCCGGCCTTCAAGGACCCGGCAGCGGTCGATGCCGCTCTGCCCTCCTTCGAGAAGGCCTCGCCCGTCTTCGGCGCGGGCCTGGCCTGGGCCGCGCTGAACTGCGCGTACTGGCCGCTGGAGGCCACGGGCAAGGCGGAGAAGCTGGCCGCGAAGGGCGCCCCGCCGATCGTGGTGGTGGGCACCACGCGGGACCCGGCGACCCCGTACAAGTGGGCGCAGGCGCTGGCCGGCCAGCTCGAATCGGGCACCCTCCTCACCTACGACGGCGACGGCCACACGGCGTACGGGCGCGGCAGCGACTGCATCGACACCGCGATCAACCGGTACCTGCTGGAGGGCAAGGCACCGCAGGACGGCAAGAAGTGCTGAGGCCGCTGGTGGGGTGAGGGGTGTGGGGAGCGGGGTGCAGGGTGTGTGCGGGGTGTCGAAACGATACTGCTGCGGGCATTGGAGTGAACTGCCGTTCCCGTCGCGGCACCCGGGCGGTTGGACCGGCCGACGCGTACATCGACCAGCGCGTCCTTCCGTACATCCCTAGGGGAGTCATGCGTATTCGCTCTGCTGTCACCGCATCCGTCCTGGCCGCCGGCATCCTGCTGGGCGGGGCCGGCGCCGCCCTGGCCAACGACGGGGTCGACATCGACTACTTCTCCGGCGGTCACGCGGGCTACTCGTCGAACTGCTCGACGTTCGCCGCGGTACCCAACAACCGCCCGGCGTTCACCGGCCCCGTCTACAGCTCGAACTGCATCACGGACGGCGAGAAGAAGTGGGCGAAGGGGCACCACCTGGGCGCCTGACCCGGGCGGCTCGCGCCGCGGGGGCGGACCGGCGGCGACGTCGGCCGCCCCCGCGGCGTTTCCGCTCCCGGGAGGCCGGTGCGGCCTAGTGCGCGGACCCGGTGGTCTTG
Source organism: Streptomyces sp. NBC_00207 (assembly GCF_045160965.1). Lineage (NCBI taxonomy): Bacteria > Bacillati > Actinomycetota > Actinomycetes > Kitasatosporales > Streptomycetaceae > Streptomyces > Streptomyces sp. NBC_00207. The sequence goes on from NZ_CP130715.1 coordinate 5,244,257, forward strand.
AACGAGCCGGGCACCATCCACACCACGAGCACCAGGACGGCGGCCGTGATGCCGATCGAGACGTACGAGGTCGTGGCCAGGGCGCTGTCGAAGGCGTCGCGGGACCGCTCCAGCAGCCCGGTGGCCTCGGCGGCCTGCGCGGCCGGCAGGCTCTCGGCGTACTCCTTCGCCCCGCCGATCGACTCGGCCGCCTGAGCCGGCGCCCCGGCCATGTGCGCGGCGTACGCCGCGGCGTGGACGGAACCGAGGAGGGCGACGCCGAGGCCCACGCCGAGCTCGTACGAGGTCTCGGAGACGGCGCCGGCCTGCCCGGCCCGCTCCGCCGGGACCGCCGAGACGAGCACGGCGGCGGCGGTGGTGACGGCGAGGCCGTCGCTGAAGCCGAGGGTGACCAGGAAGACGGCGATGTAGGCGTACGAGGTCGGCTGCGGGGCCAGCGCCAGCAGGGTGAACCCGGCCACCAGCCCGGCCAGGCCGATGGCCATGCAGGCCCGTACGCCGATCCGGTGCATCAGCGTCGGCGCGAGGAGCGAGCTGCCGAGCATGGCGAGGGCGGTGGGGAGGGTGCGCAGGCCGGCCTCGAAGGGGGAGTAGCCGTGGACGTACTGGAGCCACAGGGAGACCAGGAAGAGCGCGGCGCCGGCGGCGAGCATGGCCATCAGGGTGACGAGCGCGGCGGCGGTGAAGGGGCGGTTCCGGAAGAGCCGTACGTCGAGGAGCGGATCCGCCAGCCGCAGCTGGCGGCGGGCGAACCAGGCGAGCAGCCCCATCCCGGCCGCGAGGATCAGCACGTCCGACGCCTTGGGGCCGCCCTTCGCCAGGTGCTTGATGCCCCAGGCGAGGGCGATGATGCCGACGACGGAGAGCACGGCGCTGAGCACGTCGAGGGCGTGCTCGCCGGCGTCCTTGTACTCGGGCAGCAGCCACAGACCGGCGACGACCGTTACGACCACCACCGGGACGTTGACCCAGAAGGCGGCGGACCACCCGTACCGCTCGACCAGCAGCCCGCCGACGAGCGGCCCGATCGCGGCGCCGGCCCCGGCGACGGCGGCCCAGATGCCGATGGCGAGGGCCCGCTCGTGGGCGTCGGTGAAGATGTTCCGGATCAGCGAGAGCGTGGACGGCATGACCATCGCCCCGCCGACGCCGAGCAGCACCCGCCCGGCGATGAGCTGCGCCGAGGTCCCGGAGGTCGCGGCGACCACGGAGGCGACGCCGAAGATCACGAAGCCGATGAGGAACAGCTTCCGCCGCCCGAACCGGTCGCCGACGGCGGCAGTGGTGACGAGCAGCCCGCCGAGGACCAGCCCGTAGATGTCGATGATCCACAGCTGCTGCACGGCGCTGGGCTGCAGATCGTCGATGAGGGAGGGGAGCGCGACGTTCAGGATGGTGGCGTCCATCGCGACGAGCAGCAGGCTGGCACAGAGCACGGCGAGCATCGCCCAACGCCCGGACGTTCCCGCTACGGCTCGGGCCACGGGACAACTCATCCCTTCGGGGGACGCACAGTAGAACGATGCACCGAATGCAGTGCATCTGCCCCAGTATGTGACGTCCGCCTCACCCCCGCAGAACCCGGTTCAGGGCACCCGTCCACACCCTGTAGACTTGGCGCCGCTGCTGATGAGCGCCCCTCTTCGAGGGAATACTTGTCTGACCAGCGGTGCCGCCTTAGCTCAGTTGGCCAGAGCAACGCACTCGTAATGCGTAGGTCTCGGGTTCGAATCCCGAAGGCGGCTCTGTAGAAGCCCCAGGACTCACTCGCCGTGACCTGGGGCTTTTGCTATTTTCCGGATCTTGCGCCGCCGTGCACGGGCCGCCCGGGTGCCGAAGGATCTCCATGATGGTGGGCATGTCCACCCCCAACTCGTTGAGGATCGCCCCAGCCGTGTGACGGCTCCCGTCGTGCCGGCGCGGTCACTGATCCCTGACTCGTCGGGGAGCTGCTTGAACTCCTCAGGCGCGCCCGTGGTTCGATGGCGTCTGGGAGACCGTCGGAAGGGACTTCGACCCGGATGGGAAGCAGCACCCTCGCGGAAGTCCTCGGAGCTACCCGAGCAGTCCTGTTCGACTTTGACGGGCCTGTCTGCGACGTGTTCGCGGGGAGCCCGGCCCCCGATGTCGCACGTCGCCTGGCTGAGACCCTGGCGGGGTACGACGCGGCTCTGGGCAGCAAGGCTCGAGGCACCGACGACCCGATGGAGATCCTCCGTCTCTCTCCGCAAGGCGGAGAGCCCGCCCTACGGGCGGTAGAGGAGGAGCTGACCAAGGCCGAAGTGACAGCCGTCAAGCTGGCGGGACCGCCCATCCCGGGCGCCGTGGCCGCTCTAGAAGCGGCCCGCTCCTCGGGCCGCAAAGTCGCCATCGTCAGCAACAACTCGACGGCGTGCGTGCGCGCCTTCCTGATGTTGCACGGGCTCCGTCATCTCGTGGACGCGGTCGTGGGGCGCGCACCGTACTGGCCGGACGCGATGAAGCCCGATCCCCACTCGTTGTTGCTGGCCGCCAGCCAACTGCAAACGCACCCTCATGAATGCACCCTCATCGGCGATTCAGTGACGGACGTGGAGGCCGCGAAAGCCGCTGGTGGCCCCTCTATCGGTTTTGCCAACAAGCCCGGCAAGGTACGCGCCTTGAGCGATGCCGGCGCGGACGTGATCATCACCGCGATGGCCACCGTGGCCGACGAGCTGAGCCCGCCATGGGCCACTGCAGACCACCGCTCTGGCCAACCTGTGGCCAGGGTGGCGACACCGTGTGCGTTGTGGCGCGGGGGCCGATTCCCACAGTGCCGGTGGGTGGGTTCATCCGGCGGCCGACGAACGGCCCCGGGCGCGCAACGCAGTCACCCGTTCGTCAGGTATCGAGTGGCACGAATGGCCCAGTCGCCTGAAGCTGGTCTATGCGCCCGGGATTGGGCGATGCGAGCGAGCAGCCAATCTTCCTTCGAAGTCGGAGGTCCGCATGTCTACGCTCATCATGGAAGAGTCAAGGCCGATCAACGCGTTCCACCCCGATGACGGCTCGTACACGGCGTATCCCACCACCACGGTGAACGTCCAGATCAAGGGCCTCCAGATCCCCCCTCCGCCCGATGGTTGGGAAGTGTGTGTCCACGTCGGGCTCGCCCGCCACGAGGCTGAGCACGCAGAGATAGGGATCATTTCGGTGGCCAAGGTGGGCCTGGGGCCGAGTGTGACGTTCGACCCGTGGGAAACGGCGGCCTACGGCCAGATCCTGGGGTTCACGGTGGGGGCTTACGCCCGCCACGGCGCCATGCGGGGCTGGTGGCTCTGGCAGCTGTGGAAGACCTGACAGGGTGAATGACGGGCGGGGCGGCGATGGCGGTGGGGCGGCCTCGTGCACGACTGTGGGGGCACGGGGGGCAGATCGGCCCCATCTCCTGATTCGTGGCTGCCAGTTCGTCTACCGCAGAGCGGCGTGCTTCTTCGTGAGGCGGGACCGCCACGCCCAGCGGGCGAGGCCGCCGACGGAGAGGGAAACGATGATGGCGCCCCAGTCGATCACGTGAGGAAGGCCGGGGAAGAAAGCGAAGAAGGCGAAGGAAGCCGCGGCACCGACAAGGAAGGCAACGACGCCGGCGCGCCGGCGTTTGGCTGCCCAGGCGGGGTCTTCCGGGGTGGACTGGGTCATGTGCGGCTCACTTCGTGATGTGGTGGCACTGGCCGGCTCGGCGAACACCGTTGACGTGGATGTATGCACACGCTTTCCCGTAACGGGGGAGCTTCTGGGGTGCGTTGTCGCGCATCGGGTTGATCTTGCACTCGGTGTGGGTCTTGCCGCGGGAGGTGCGATAGGTCTTGTTGTCGGTGTCCGCGTAGGTGAAGTCGATGCGCCAATTGCAGAAGCCGGCGTTGAGGGCTCCGACGAAGCCGCAGTCGATGCCCGCGTTCTGGTAGGTGATGTTCTTGCCCTCGCCGCGGATGATGTGGGTGAACATGCAGCCTGTCGGGACCTTCATGGTGACGCCTCCGACTTGGTAGTCGAAGGTGGCTACAGGGGTAGAGCCGATGGCGCCGGCGTGCGCCTCGGCGGGAGGTAAGACGGCCAGTGCGGCCGTCGTGGCGAGAGCGGCGATGATCCGTGCTGTGGAGAGCCTGCCCATCGGTGTCCCCTTCTGGCGGAGTGTGTCTGCAGATCGGAACTCCTGTCGTCGGCGCAGGGTGCCGCCCTCGAGAGGCAGCCCACTACGAAGAGTGATCAGCTGATTGGCATGCTGACCACCCGTAACCAGCACCACCGGCCATCGGGCTCATGCGTGAGCGGTGCGTGAGTGGAGGGGTCGCGCAGGGTGGATTGGGTGGCACTCGGTGGTTGGGCCTGTGTTTCAGAGTCTGCGCGGCGCATGTATCGACCGGGCCCCGGGCCCGTACGTGAGCGGAGCGGCTGCCACCTTTCTCGCGGCCTTGTCCTACTCGGGCTTGCGCCGGAGCGGGTCAGGCCGTGAAGCCCGCTCGGCGGGCGTCGGCTCTGTGCGCTGCCCCGGTCATGGGGTGGGCGTGGGGGAGGGGGTGGTGGGGGTGAGGCGGACCGTGTTCAGGATGCGCATGATCAGGGTGTCGGGGATGGCGCCGGGGACGGCGGTGCGGCCGTAGAAGTCCCAGGCCACGAAGGCGCCCTCGGTGTTCTTGAAGCTGAAGACGATCGCCTGGCCGTCGCCGGCGCAGCGGTTGGGCTGGGCGGCGCCCTTGGAGCGGGCTTTGACGTACGTGCCCTTGAGGCCGGTCTTCGTCGTGTACTCCACGGGCTTGTCCCACTTCACGACGCTCTTGTCCGGCTGGGTGAAGGCGGCGTAGACCCAGGTCGGGGCGTTCTTCTCGGCGACCTCGGCGGTGTCCTTGGCGCCTTCGGCCCCCTTGGTGCCGACGCTGCCGAGCGGGAAGTCGGTGACCGTGCCGTCGCCGTTGGCGTCGATGCTGCACCACTCGGACTTGTAGAAGGCGGGCGCCGTGTGTCCGATGAGGATCTTGTCCGGGTCGTTGTCGTCCGCGTGGCCGCTGAAGACGTCGGGCGAGAGGACCTCCCAGTCCGGCGGGACGTCGAAGGAGGTGCCGTACTTGGGGTTGACCACCGTCTTCCAGCCCGCGACGAGCGGCTTGGAGGGGTCCGGGGGGCCGTCCGGCTCGTCCCTGGCCATGATGACGGCGGTCACGGCGGCGGTGGCCGCCACGGCCATGAGGGCCGTCAGTGCGGCCGTGAGCCTTCTGTTGGGCTTGCGCGGAGGCTTCGGCGGCTGCTGGAAGGGCGGCGGCTGGTACAAGCCGTCCGGCCGGCCCGGCTGTTGGTACGGGTTCTGCACGTGCCCCTCCTGGGGTGCGGGACTGCGCGAGGTTACTTGCCGAACGAGAGGATCGCGCGGCTCTTCTTCTTGGGCTCCGGGCTGTAGACCCAGCCGTTGAGCAGGAACAGCCGTCCGCCCGCCCAGGTGGTGCGGATGCTGTGCGAGTAGAAGACGCTCGCGGCTCCGGCGGACACGGCCGGGCTCTGCAGGACGGGCTGCGAGGCGCCGTCCGCCGGTGCCAGCGAGACGACCGAGCCGGCCGCGCCGCTGCCGGGGGAGACGTACACGAGGACCCTGCCCTCCTCGATCGCCAGCGGCCACATGGCGCGGCCCTTGGGCTGCTCCGCGGTGCGCCACCGCTCCTTGCCCGTGTTCAGGTCGACGGCGACGACCTGGTTGGTGTCCTCGGTGTCGAGGGTGGCGGCGGGCTTGCCCGCGCCGATGTAGAGGGTGTCGGCGTCGGCGACGGCCGCGTAGCACTCCTGGAACCCGCTCCCGTTGCCGAAGCCGTTGCACCGGCCGCTGACCCCGAACCCGGCGGCGCTCTGCGAGCGGACCTTTCCGTCGGCCGTGAACGCCGTGATGTTCCAGGTCTTGCGGTCGTCGTGGTGCGCGGCGACCACCAGCGGGTCCACGGAGAGCACCCGGCCGACGGTCCAGCCCTTGTCGTACTTGTAGCTCCACTTGGAGGTGCCCGTGGCCGGATCCAGCTCCTCGATCATCGACTGTCCGCGCGCGGTGGCGTCGCCCGGGTCGAAGCAGTTGCGCAGGCCGATCAGCCGGGATCCTCCGCCGAACGCGGACGGGGTGCAGCCGTCCGTCTTCGACGTGCCGAAGAGCTTCCTGCCGTCGGTGACCGAGAAGCCGCTCATGACCGCCGACCGGGCGAGGGCCACGGTGTCACCGCTGATCGCGATCTCGAACTCCGTCGAGGAGTCGTACGCGTTCTCCGCAGGCACCGCCACCTTCCATCCGGCCTTGCCCGTGGCGAGGTCGATCAGCTGGAGGTGCGTGCAGTGGGAGCTCTCCGAGGTGCTCTCCTTCAGCCCGACGACCAGTTTGCCGTCCGTGGTCGGGGCCCGCGGAACCGCGCACAGCCGGGTCGCGAGCGGGAGCTTCCACTTGTCCTGGCCGTCGGTCGCCCCGTAGCCGGTCAGCTCGGTGGCGATCGCCTTGACCACCACGTCGCCCACCCGCCACGGGCCGTACTGGGAGGCGCCCGAGCCGGGGAGCTCGGCCTGGTTGTCGCGCAGCCAGACCCGGGCCTCACCGGGCCGGATGCCGGCGTTGGGGTCGTAGGTGTCGGGGCCGACGCCGGGGCCCTTGCCGTCGCCCTTGTCGATCGAGGGCGAGGCGGCGGGCCGGGCCTCGGACGGTTCGTCGCGGCCGTCGCCGACCGCGAGGTACACGCCGCCGCCGAAGGTGAGCAGGACGGCCACGGCCAGTGCCGTCAGGACGGCCGACCGGCCCTTGAACCGGCCGCCGCGGCCGCCGCCACCTGCGGGGCCGCCGGGCGCCGGGACCGGTTGTGGCTGCAAATGCGCCGGGGGCTGTGGCTGTGCCGGTGCCTGCGCCGGAGGCCCTGCCTCCGCCGGCGGCTGCGGTTCGAACGGTTCGGGCGCGGGGCCGAAGCCGCCGTGCCGCTGCTCATCGCTCATGGGGAGAGTGTGGCCGGTAGAGCACCCTTTCTAGAATAGATTTTTAGACTACTTCGCCACACCCCTTCGGGTCGCCCGGCCGGAGGCGCAGGGCTACGTTGGTACATGTGGGTGCCTGTCCCGCCGTGTGAGGAGGCCGGGCATGACTACACATCGGCGCAGGTCAGCAGCTGTGGTGGCGGCCGTGGCCGGCCTCATGATGCTCCCCCTCCCGGCCGGGGCGGGCGCGGGGGCGGCCTATGCGCGGGACGCGGCGGCGACCGTGCCGTATGCGCCGTCGACCGTACCGAACGCGCCAGCCGTGCCGAATGCACCGACTGCGCCGAACGCGCCGGCCGTGACGGTCCCGGTTCCGGCCCCGACGCCCGCCCCGCCCCCCGCCTCCGACGAGTTTCCGCAGCTGACGCCCGCCGTGGCCCGGCAGTTGGACGACGCGATCCGGAAGGTCCAGACCGAGGCGAAGGTGCCCGGGGTGATCGTGGCCCTGTCGGCGCCGGGCAAGGGCGAGTACGTACGGTCCTTCGGCATCGCCGACAAGGCGACGGGCGCGCCGATGACCCCCGGCCTGAACATGCGGATCGGCAGCGAGACGAAGACCTTCACCGTGACCGCCCTGCTGGAGCTGGTGGACGAGGGCAAGGTCGGGCTGGACGACCCGATCGGCAAGTACATCGAGGGGGTGCCGAACGGCGACCGGATCACCCTGCGCCAGCTGGCCGAGATGCGGAGCGGATTGTTCAACTACTCCGAGGACGAAGGGTTCTTCAAGGCGCTGACCAGCGATCCCCGACGGCCCTTCACCCCGCAGGAACTGCTCGCGTACTCCTTCAAGCACCCGGTCCTCTTCGAGCCGGGCGCGAAGTTCTACTACTGCAACACCAACCTGATCCTGCTCGGGCTGGTGGTGGAGAAGGTCAGTGGGATCCCCCTGGCCGAGTACATCGACCGGGAGGTCGTCAAACCGGCCGGGCTGGGGCACACGCTGTTCCCCACGGGCGCGGAGTTCCCCAAGCCGCACGCCCACGGCTACACGGACCAGACGGCCACCGGCAAGACCGCGGACGCCACCGACTGGAACCCCTCCTGGGGCTGGGCGGCCGGCGCGATGATCTCCGACCTCACCGACCTGCGGAGCTGGGCGAAGACCCTCGCGACCGGGACCCTGCTGACCCCCGCCACCCAGGCCGAGCGGCTGAAGGTGATCGACGCGCTCCCGGGCACCGGCTACGGCCTGGGCATCTTCAACGTCCAGGGCTGGATCGGGCACAACGGCTCACTGCCCGGCTACCAGTCGCTGACCGTCTACCTGCCGCAGGCGCAGGCCACGCTGGTCGTGCTGCTCAACACGGACATCGCCTACCAGGGCAGCGAGCCGAGCACCCTGTTCGGTCGGGCGATCACCGAGATCGTGACCCCCGAGCACGTCTTCACCCTGCCCGCCCAGCCCGTCACCGGGCACTGAACAGGCCTTCTCACGACCGCTGGTGCGGATCGGCGCCGCCCGTGCACCATGGGTGCGGCGCGCGAGACAGCCTCCAGGGAGATGTGAGACGTACATGAGCGGTCAGGCAGCAGCACAGCAGGACATCCAGCCCCCGCACGGGGAGGGCGCGGGCGAGGTGGCGGTCCGGGCCGCGGGCGAGGCGGACCTCGACACGGCGGCCGCGCTGTTCCGCGGATACCTCGACTTCTACGAGGTGGACCTCGAAGACCCGGACGGCCCGCGGGCCTTCCTCGCGGAACGCATCGCGAAGGACGAGTCGCTCGTCCTGCTCGCCGAGGCCCCGGGCCTCGGGACGGTCGGCTTCGCGCAGGTCTACCGCGCCTTCTCGTCCCTCACCCTGAGTACTGCCTGGGTGCTCAACGACCTCTACGTCGCCCCCGTCGGCCGCCGCACCGGCGCCGGCCGGGCGCTGCTGCGCGAGGTGCTGCGCCGGGCCCGCGAGGCCGGGGTGTCCGGCGTGCAGCTGGAGACGGCGTACGACAACACGGTGGCGCAGGGGCTGTACGAGGCGGAGGGCTTCGTCCGCGAGGAGTTCCACGTGTACTTCCACGACCTGGGCTGAGCAACTCCGTCCGGGGGATGAAACATTGTCGCGCTGCCATCGCGTCAATGGGGTGAGACGGACGCGAGGGAGAGCACATGGGGCAGGGCCGCAGAGACGGCTTCCGTGAGTTTGCGGCAGGCCGGTCGGGCCACCTGTACCGGTCGGCATGTCTGCTGGCGAGCGGGGACACCCACCTCGCGGAGGACCTGGTGCAGGAGACCCTGGGCCGGATGTACCTGCGCTGGGGGCGGATCTCCCGTATCGACAATCCGGCGGCCTACGCCCAGACGGTGCTGGTACGGGCCTTCCTCACGCACCAGCGCCGCCGGTCGGCGGGGGAGCGCCCGGTCGGGGAGTTCCCCGACTCGGGCGCACCGGCCGGCGGCGCCGACCCGGAGCTGCGGCTGACGCTGCTGCAGGCGCTGGGGCGGCTGGCGCCCAAGGACCGGGCGGTGCTGGTGCTGCGCTACTGGGAGGACCGGAGCGTCGAGGAGACCGCCGACGCGATGAACTCCAGCTCGGCGGCGGTCCGTACGCGGACCTCGCGGGCGCTGGCCCGGCTGCGGGAGCAACTGGGCGGGAGCCTCACAGCGTTCGCCGATCTCTGAGAGCGGCGGACCGGCCGGGGCCGGGCCTGATCAGGTCAGGTCAGGTCAGATGCGGTCCGGTCCGTGCGGTTCCTTCGCGTCCCTTGTCTGCCCTCACTCCACCCTTGAAGCGGAAGGCTTGCTTCCTCATGCCCTTTGAAGATGACCTCGGCGCAGCCCTCCGGAGTGCGGGGGACGGTTTCACGGCCGACCGGGACGCCCTGGCGGACGCCGGCGAGCGGCGCGGCCGACGGATGGTGGCGCGTCGCCGCCAGGCCGCCGCGGCCGGCGGATCCGTGCTGGCCCTGGCCCTGATCGCAACGGCGGGCGCCTATGCCGGCGGCCTGCTCGACGGCACCGGAGGGGCCGGCACGGTCAACGTCGCGGCGCCGCCGCCGACCTCGCCCGGCAGTGACGACAAGGGGCCGCTCGCCGGCTCCGGCACCGTCTCCGCGGAGCAGATGATCGCGAACCTGCGGGGGCTCCTGCCCGGCGGCCAGCTGACCGAGCCCGTGGGGCGGGGTTCGGACGACCAGGTGCCGCTGGTCTCCGGCGTGTACGACGACGGGAAGGGCAAGGCGGCCATCAGCCTCGGCCTCAGCCGGGTGGACCCGGACGGCAGCAACGCCCGCGCGGCGACCGAGTGCGGGGACAAGAACCTGCAGGAGTACGACGACTGCCAGACCGAGAAGCTGGCGGACGGTTCCCGGCTGCTGCTCCACAAGGGGTACGAGTACCCGGACCGGCGGGCGGACACCAAGGTCTGGCGGGCCGTGCTCGTGACCCGACAGGGTTTCCAGGTCGAGCTGTCCGAGTGGAACGCCCCCGCCGAGAAGGGCGTCCCCGTCTCCCGGAGCAACCCGCCGCTGACGACCGACCAGTTGAAGACCGTGGTCACCTCGGCCGTCTGGCACCCGGCGCTGAACGACCTGCCGGCGCCCGAGCCGGAGCCGTCCGCCCGGCCGGGGTCTTCGACCGCCCTGCGGGACCAGGACGCCGCGAAGGCACTGGAAGACCTGGTGGCCGGGCTCGGGATCGAGATCCCGATCAGCTCCAAGGGCGGGGAGGGCCCGTACGGCTACATCGTGTTCGACGACGGCAAGGGCAAGTCCCTGGTCCGGCTGAGCCTGGGCCGGAGCGACTCCGGCTTCGCGGGTCTCAATCAGCCCCCGCTGCCCGACGGCACCCTGGTGAACGTCAAGCAGGGCCCCGCCGAGAAGGGCAAGGGCGTGATCGAATGGACGGTGGACACGGTGCGCACGGACGGCCTGCGCGTGGTGGTCTCCGCCTTCAACACCGCCAATACGAGCGGCACGGCCACCCGCGAGCAGCCCGTGCTGACGCTGGACCAGCTGAAGGAGATCGCGCTGGCCCCGGGGTGGAACCGGACCCGGAACTAGTACTCGTACGAGAGGGACGCCCCGGCCGCTGCGACCGGCCGCTATTTGGCGTCGGCGTAGCACTCCACGACCGCCGCGGTGAACGGGAACCGGACCGGGGTGTCGCCGAAGGCGATCCGGCCGGCTCGGTCGCCGGCGGCGCGGATCGCCTCCACGACGGCCCCGGCCTCCTCGGCGGGGCAGTGCACGATCACCTCGTCGTGCTGGAAGAACACCAGCTCGGCCCGCATCCCGGCGGTCGCCTGCCGCAGGGCCGCGAGGAGCAGCAGGGCCCAGTCGGCGGCGCTGCCCTGGACCACGAAGTTACGGGTGAACCGGCCGCGGGCCCGGGTGTTGGTGGAGGCGTAGCTCGGGGTCCAGGCGTCGCCGTCGCCGTCCTGCGGGATCCCGGCCTCGCCGTCGCCCGGGTCGCCGTCCCCGTCCGCGTCCCGGGCGGAGACGGGCGGCGGGCAGGTGCGGCCGAGCCAGGTCCGTACGAGCCGGCCCTCCTCGCCCGCCTTCGCCGCGTCGTCCACGTACGCCACGGCCCGGGGGAAGCGGCGGCGGAGCGCGGCCAGGTTCTTCAGGCCGTCCCCGGAGGTCTGGCCGTAGACGGCGCCGAGGACGGCGATCTTGGCCTTGTCCCGGTCGCCGGAGAAGCCCTGGCGGGACACGGCGGTGTAGAGGTCCTCCGGGCGCCCGGCCACCTCCATGAAGGCGGGGTCGCGGGAGATCGCGGCGAGCACGCGCGGCTCCATCTGGTCGGCGTCGGCCACGACGAGCCGCCAGCCGGGGTCCGCGACCACGGCCCGGCGGATCACCTTGGGGATCTGCAGGGCCCCGCCGCCGTTGGTGACCCAGCGGCCGGTCAGGGTGCCGGCGGGGATGAACTCCGGGCGGAAGCGGCCGTCGTGGACCCAGTCCGCGAGCCAGCTCCAGCCGTGGGCGGTGTAGATCCGGTACAGCTTCTTGTACGCGAGCAACGGCTCCACGGCGGGGTGGTCCAGCTCCTGGATCTCCCAGCGGCGGGTGGACTTGAGCTTGATCCCGGCCTCGGCGAAGGCCTTGATGACGTCGGCCGGCAGCTCGGGGCGCACCCGTCGGCCGAAGGCGGCCGAGACGCGGTCGGCCAGCTCGGCGAGGCGCCGGGGCTCCCCGCCGCCCGCGTACCGCTCGCCGAGCAGCTCGGTCAGCAGGGCGCGGTGCACGTCGGCCCGCCAGGGCAGACCCGCGCGGTTCATCTCGGCGGCGACGAGGAAGGCCGCGGACTCGGCGGCGGTGAGCAGCCGCATCCGGTCGGGGTGGGCGGTGGCGTCGAGCCGTTTCGCCTGGTCGGCGTGGACGGCGAGGAGCGCGTCCAGGGGGACGGGGGTCGGCTGCGGGTCGAAGAGGGAGTCCTGGGCGCGGGGCTCCGCGGCGCGCTGCCGCGGATCGGGCGGTACGGGGGCGTTCGTGAGCCGGGCCCAGGCGGCGGCCGCCGACCGGGGCTCGCCGAAGCGGCCCTCGTGGCCGAGGAGCAGCAGCTCGGCGTCCTCGATGTCGTGGCACCGCTCGACGCGGGCGCCGGCCGCGAGCAGGCGGGGGTACACGGCGGAGGTGGACCGCCAGACCCAGCGGGTGCCGGGCGGGGCGGAGCGGATCGCGTCGGCGGGGTCGCGGACGCGGAGCCGGACGCCGTCCGCGGGGGGTACGGGGGCGGCGTGCCACCAGCCGTCGGCGTCCTCGGCGAGGGCCCAGCGGGGGGTGCGGTCGCTCATGGGTGCGAGTGTCCCACCGGGGTCTGACAGGGGTGGGCCGCCGGGCCGGGCGGGCGGCGCGGCGTTGCCGGGGGCGCTGCCCCCGGACCCCCGCGCCTCAAGCGCCGGCGGGGCTGAAGGTGGGGCGGCGGGGCTGAAAGATCGGGGCTCCGCCCCGGACCCCGCGCCTCGAACGCCGGCGGGGCTGGATGGTGCGGCGGGCTGAAGGTGGGGCGGCGGGGCTGGAATCGGCTCGTGCCAAGCTGGGAGGTGTGAGAGACCTTGCCGAGACCGTTGACCGGGCCTTTGCCGCCGCCCTCTATGCCCAGGACGATGCCGGGCTGGACACCGGGGCCTCGTTGCTCGTCGCCGATCAGGGGCGGTGGGGCGGGGTCGGGCGGGAGCTGCTGGCGCGCGGGGAGGCGTACGTACGGCAGGGGTGGGAGCGGGGGTGGCAGCCGGCCGATGTGCTGCGGCTGGTCCGGCGGGATCTCGACGAGCGCCACCTGCGGATCGCCGGGGACCTGATAGCCGCCGAGGCGCGCCGCTACGCCCGGCTCCCGGAGCGGTGGACCGACGCCGAGGTGTGGTGGACGGGCGACGACACGTACGCCGAACAGCTCGCGCAGCGGGAACGGGCGGACCGGTTCACGCTGGCCACCGCCTTCCTGGAGGTGCTGCGGATGCTGATCCGGCTGCCCTCCATCGAACCGGTGGGTCCGGTTCCCGGCGACCCGGCCGCCGACGCCCTGGAGCACGCGCACATCGAGCCGCGCATGCTGGGACGGATCCGGGCGCTGCTGGCCAAGGCCGAGGCGACCACCTTCCCGGAGGAGGCGGAGGCGCTCAGTGCCAAGGCCCAGGAGCTGATGGCCCGGCACACCGTGGACGAGGCGCTGCTGGCCGCGCGCGGCGGCGCCCCGGCGCAGGTGCCGGGGGCCTGCCGGATCGGCGTCGAGCCGCCGTACGAGGAGGCGAAGGCGGTGCTGCTCGACGCGGTGGCCACCGCCAACCGCTGCCGGGCGGTGTGGAACAGCGGCTTCGAGTTCTCCACGGTGGTCGGCTTCGAGAGCGACCTGGAGGCCGTCGAGCTGCTCTACACCTCGCTGCTCGTCCAGGGCACGGCGGCGATGACCCGCGCCGAGGCCGCGCAGCGTTCGGGCGGACGCAAGCGGACGAAGACCTTCAGGCAGTCCTTCCTGCTCGCCTACGCCAGCCGGCTCGGCCACCGGCTCGCCGAGACGGCCGAGCACACGGCCACGGAGGCCCCCGACAACCTGCCCGCGCTGGTGGCCCGCGATGTCGCCGTCACCTCGCGGGCGGACGAGATGTTCCCCCGCACCACGACCACCCGGCTGCGCGGGGCCACCGACCACGCGGGCTGGGAGGACGGCACGGCCGCCGCCGACCGCGCCCACATGGCAGGCAGGCGCAAGCCGTTGCCCCGGTAGGCCCGGTCCGTCAGGGCTTCGGGTCGTCCTCCGCGCGCATGGGCCCGCGCCTCCGACTTCAGGATCCGCGCCGATCTGCCCAGCGAGCGGGCCATGTCGGGCAGCCTCGCCATGAGTCGGTTCCGGGTGCTGAAGGAGGCCGCCCGCGCCCCGTGCCCGGGCGACGCCCCGGCCGCGCCTGGCTGGGGCGCGAGGCTCCTGGAGGCCCACCTTCCGGACCGCGGCCCTGGGGGCGGACCTGTCTGTGATCAAGGGACCACCCCGCGTGCACGTGCATCTGCCCGTGCAGCCGCTTGTGAACACAGCTATGATCCGGAGGAGTTGACATCTGCACTATCGGGGGCTTCCTGTGGACCACGCGTACAACGGGATGGCAGCTGCAGAACTCGCTTCCTTGTTTGAGCTGACGTGGCAGAAGAGCAGACACAGCAACTCGCAGGGTTCCTGCGTGGAGTTCGCGAAGCTGCCCGGCGGCGACGTCGCCATGCGCAACTCGCGCTTTCCGGACGGACCGGCACTCGTCTACACGCCGGCCGAGATAGAAGCCCTGCTTCTGGGCGTCAAGGACGGCGAGTTCGATCACCTGATCGGCTGACGGAACGGCGCATCCATCAAGCCATGCACGTGCACTGGCCGGGACCGATCGCAGTGATCGGTCCCGGCCAGTTGTCTTGATCTTCGCTCTTGTGTCAGTCCTGGAGCAGGAACAGCGCCCAGACCACTTTCCCGGTGAGCCGCCCCGCGAGCGGGTGCCAGCCCCAGCTGTCGCTGTACGAATCCACCAGGAACAGCCCGCGCCCGGACTCCAGGTCGAAGTTCTCCTCCGTGCGCTCCGGGGAGAAGGCCCCGCCGGGCCGGTCCTCGCTGGGGTCGCGCACCGCGCACACCAGCCGGGTGCTCCACCGCATCAGGTGCAGCCGTACCGGCGGCTCCGGCTCGCCGTCCGGGCACCGCGCATCCTCGGGCAGGGCATGGCGCAGCGCGTTGGTGACGAGCTCGGAGACGACCAGGGCCACATCGTCGAAGCGGTCGTCGAGGCCCCACTGGGACAGCGTCGACCGGGTGAAAGTGCGCGCGCCCCGCACCGCGTCGAACCGTGCGGGCAGAGCGCAGGAGGCGGACCCGGAGACAGCCGTGGGGTCGACCGGGGGAAGCCCCTGCCGTAACGGCTCGAGCATGGTCGATCCATTCGTCCCCATGCGAGGCACTCCCGGGATTCGCGGACGAAGCGGCGGCTTTGTCCAAAGAGAACTGCGGGGTGGGTCCGGCGCCGGCGCGAAGAGCACGCAGGTGCGCGGGGACCATCGTTCCGAATGCGCGAGCCGGATGCAAGGGCAGATGCACGTGCACGCGCCGGACCTGTCCCCTCACGTGACGGTTCTTGCTCATTTCTTCCTACGCATACTTACGGACTTCTTTTCCCGGAGGCAGGATTCCGTTACAGAACGAGTACGGCCCGATGCGTTTTGGTGGCAGACTGCGGGCCCTGGGGTACGGGGGCCCCGCGACGCACGCGCACACCACGCGCACGCCAATGCGATGGGGAGGGCAGTACTAGTGACCGCAGAAGCAAGCGGTTCTGTGGTGCGCCGCATCCTCCTGGGCTCCCAGCTCAGGCGACTCCGAGAATCCCGCGGCATCACCCGTGAGGCGGCCGGCTACTCGATCCGCGCATCCGAATCGAAGATCAGCCGCTTGGAGTTGGGAAGGGTGAGCTTCAAGGCAAGGGACGTCGAGGACCTCCTGACGCTCTACGGGGTCACGGACGCCTCCGAGCGCGAGTCCCTCCTGGGACTGGTGCGCGAGGCCAACGCGACCGGCTGGTGGCACAGTTACGGCGACGTGCTGCCCGGGTGGTTCCAGACGTACATCGGCCTGGAGGGCGCTGCCTCGCTCATCCGGATCTACGAAGTCCAGTTCGTCCACGGCCTGTTGCAGACGGAGGCCTACGCCCACGCCGTCGTCAGCCGAGGCATGCCCGGCGCCACCACCGCCGAGATCGACCGCCGCGTCGCCCTGCGCCTGGAACGGCAGAAGGTCCTCGTCTCCGAGAGTGCCCCGGTCTTCCACGCCGTCCTCGACGAGGCCGCGCTGCGCCGCCCGTACGGGGACCGCAACGTCATGCGCGGTCAGCTGGAGCACCTCATCGAGGTCTCCCAGCGGCCCAACGTGCAGCTCCAGGTGATGCCCTTCTCCTTCGGCGGCCACGCGGGAGAGAGCGGAGCCTTCACCCTGCTGCGCTTCCCCGAGTCGGACCTCCAGGACATCGTCTATCTGGAACAGCTCACCAGTGCCCTCTACCTGGATAAAGACGAGGAAGTGGGTCAGTACGAGCGGGCGATGGAGCGGCTCCAGGCCGACTGCCCCGACCCCGACCGGACCAGGGATCTTCTCCGTGGCCTGCTTCAACTGTCTTGATTCGCACGTAGTATGACGTCTGATCAGTGCATGATGACCGATCGGTCTCCGGTGCAGCGCACGGGTGCGCGCTCGCAGTAAGGGATGGCATGTCCATATTCAGCGACCTGGCTCACCAGTACATCGACGGCGAATGGCTGGCCGGCACCGGTTCGTGGGACATCATCGACGTCAACCCGTACAACGGGGAGAAGCTCGCGGCCATCACCGTGGCCACCGTCGAGCAGGTGGACCAGGCCTACCGCGGCGCCGAGCGCGCCCAGCCGGAGTGGGCGGCCACCAGCCCTTACATCAGACGCGCGATCCTGGAGCGCGCCCTGCGGATCACCGAGGAGCGCGAGAAGGAGATCGTCGAGGCGATGATCGACGAGCTCGGCGGGACCCGTCCCAAGGCCGAGTACGAGGTGCACCTCGCCAAGGAGTTCATCCGCGAGTCGATCCAGCTGGCCGTCCGCCCCGAGGGCAGGATCCTCGCCTCGCCGGTCGAGGGCAAGGAGAACCGGGTCCAGCGGCTTCCCGTCGGCGTCGTCACCGTGATCAGCCCCTTCAACTTCCCCTTCCTGGTCACCCTGAAGTCGATCGGCCCGGCCCTGGCGCTGGGCAACGCGGTCGTCATCAAGCCCAACCAGAACGCGCCGGTCGTGGGCGGCGGGCTGATCGCCAAGATCTTCGAGGACGCGGGACTGCCGGCCGGTCTGCTGAACGTCCTGGTCACCGACATAGCCGAGATAGGCGACGCACTCCTGACGCACCCCGTCCCCAAGGTCATCTCCTTCGCGGGATCGGACCGGGTCGGCCGGCACGTCGGGGCGGTCGCCGCCCGCCACTTCAAGCGCACGGTCCTGGAGCTCAGCGGCAACAGCGCGCTCGTGGTCCTCGACGACGCCGACCTCGACTACGCGGTGGACGCGGCAGTCTTCAGCCGCTTCGTCTACCAGGGCCAGGTCTGCATGGCCGCCAACCGCATCCTCGTCGACGCGGCCGTCGCCGAGGAGTTCACCGAGAAGTTCACCGCCCGCGTGCGGGGACTGAAGACCGGTGACCCGCACGACGCCGACACCCACATCGGCCCGCTGATCAACTCCTTCCAGGCCGACGCCCTGACCGCGCTGGTGGACCAGGCCGTGGAATCGGGCGCCCAGGCGCTCGTACGAGGGTCTACGCGCGGCAACCTCGTCGAACCGACGGTGCTCGCCGGGCTCCCCGAGGACTCCCCGCTGCTGGGCCAGGAGATCTTCGGCCCGGTGGCCCTGCTGGTGGTCTTCGACGGCGAGGACGAGGCCGTACGGCTGACCAACGCGACCCCGTACGGCCTGAGCGGCGCCGTGCACACCCGGGACGTGGAGCGCGGGGTCCGCTTCGCGCAGCGCATCGAGACGGGCATGATGCACGTCAACGACTCCACGATCGGGGACGAACCGCTGGCCGCCTTCGGCGGCGAGAAGGCCTCTGGCCTGGGCCGACTGAACGGCGAGGCGACCGTCGAGGCGTTTACCACCCAAAAGTGGATCTCGGTGCAGCACGGGCGGAGCCGCTTCCCGTTCTAGACTCAGCCGGGCGTACGGCATGCGTCCGGGGGAGATCAGCGTTGAGCAACATACCGGAGACCGGACGGACCCCTCGGGTCCAGAACCGGCTCGTCGTCATCCAGATCGTGGTCTTTTCGCTGCTGCTCACCCTGGGCGGACGGCTCTGGTACCTCCAGATACGCAATGGCCGGGAGTACACGGACGAGGCGAAGAACAACCACGTCCAGCAGGTGGTCCAGCCCGCCGTGCGCGGCTCGATCCTCGACTCGCGCGGGGTTCCGCTCGCCGACAACGCCACCCACCTCGTGGTCTCCGCCAGCCGCACCGAGCTGCTGACCATGAAGGACAAGGGCAAGTCCGTGCTGACCCGGCTCGCCGGGGTGCTGGGCATGGACGCCCAGGAGGTCATCGACAAGGTCCGGCTCTGCGACGCCAAGACCAAGCAGCCCTGCTGGAACGGCTCCCCGTACCAGCCGATCCCGGTCAGCAACCAGGCGACCACCGAGCAGGCCCTGCAGATCCGTGAGCACCCCGAGGACTTCCCGGGCATCACCGCCGAGGCGACCGCCCTGCGGCGCTACGCGGCGCCCGACGAGGCCAACACCTCCCAGGTGCTGGGCTACCTCTCGCCGGTCACCGACGAGGAGATCGCGAAGGCGAAGAAGTCGGACTCCCCGTACCTGCGCTCCGACCAGGTGGGCCGCTCCGGCCTGGAGCGCACGTACGACAAGGAGCTGCGCGGGAAGGCGGGCATCACCCGCTACGAGGTGGACAACCTCGGCCGGGTCATCGGGCAGGGCGAGACCGATCCGGCGCAGCCCGGCGCGAACATCGTGACCTCGATCGACTCGCGCGTGCAGGCGGTGGCCGAGCGCGAGCTGAACAACGCGATGGTCGAAGCCCGCAAGGTCAACGACAAGAACACCGGCAGGAACTACGAGGCCGACTCGGGCTCCGTCGTGGTGATGGAGACCAAGACCGGCCGCATCGTCGCGATGGCCTCGAACCCGACCTACGACCCGAACGCCTGGGTGGGCGGGATCTCCGCCAAGGACTACGCCGGGCTCACCGACAAGGAGTCCAACTACCCGCTCCTGAACCGGGCGATCCAGGCACAGGCGGCGCCGGGCTCCATCTTCAAGGTGGTCACCTCGACCGCCGCGGTCAATGCCGGGTATCCGTTCAACAACCGCTACCCCTGCCCCAGCTCGTACTCGGTCGGCAGCCAGACCTTCACGAACTTCGAGTCGCAGGGCCACGGCGACATCACCATCGGCCGGGCCCTGGAGGTCTCCTGCGACACGGTGTACTACGCCATCGCGGACCAGGAGTGGAAGAAGGACGGCGGCATCAAGCCGAAGAAGGACCCGAACGACTGGTTCCTCAAGACCGCGCACGAGTTCGGGCTGGGCAAGCGCACCGGCATCGACCTGCCGAACGAGGTCCCCGGCCGGATCCCCGACCGCAAGTGGAAGCAGGACTTCTTCGACGCGAACAAGGACGCCTGGTGCCGGGACGGCAAGAAGAACGGCAGCTTCGCAGAGAAGATCGCCTACGAGAACTGCCGCCAGGGCAACCAGCTGCGCGAGGGTGACGCCATCAACTACTCGATCGGGCAGGGCGACACGCTCGTCACCCCGGTCCAGATGGCCTCCGTCTATGCGGCCATCGCCAACGGCGGCACCCTGCACCAGCCCAGCGTCGGCAAGGCGGTCGTCAGCGCCGACGGGAAGTCGGTCCAGGAGATCGCGCCGAAGGAGCAGGGCAAGCTGCCGATGGACCGCAAGACCCGCGACAACATCGACGAGGCACTCGCCGGCGTGGCCACCAACGGCAGCGCCGCCTGGCGCTTCGGCGGCTGGCCGCAGAAGCAGATCCCGATGCACGCCAAGACGGGCACGGCCGAGGTCCAGGGCAAGCAGACCACCTCGTGGTTCGCCTCCTACACCGAGGACTACGCGATCGTCATGACGATCTCCCAGGGCGGCACCGGCTCGGGCGCCTCCGGCCCGGCGGTCCGCAACATCTACGAGGCGATGTACGGGCTGGACAAGACGGGCAAGCAGGACCTCACCAAGGCCCTGCTCCCGCAGCCCGCCACCGCGCTGCCGGCGATTCGGCCGGACGGGGAGATTTCCCCGAACTGAGCGGGCATCTAGGACAGGATCTGACCGCAAGGCTCCGTAGCGTGTGAGGTGTCGGGGGGAGGGCCCCCGGCACACCCCACGCAGAGGCGGTCCGGTCATGGCCCAGATTTCCACCGAGGTCCTCGGCGACGAGCGCGGCACGCTCCTCGCCTTCGTCGAGGCCCAGCGCACGGCGATCCGCGAATCGCTCCTCGGGCTCGGCGAGGAGCAGGCGGCGAGCCGCACCACCGCCAGCGAGCTCACCCTGTCCGGGGTGCTCAAGCACGTGGCCGAGGTCGAGCTGAACTGGCTGCGGCTGGCCCAGCAGGCCCCGAACGAGCGGCAGCGGACCCAGGAGACCTGGGGCGAGGCCTTCCGGCTGGTGGAGGGCGAGTCCATCGCGTCCGTCCTGGCCTTCTGGGACGAGGTCGCGCGGGAGACGGAGGCCTTCGTCGCCACCCTCCCGAGCCTGGACGACACCTTCCCGCTCCCGCCGGCGCCCTGGTTCCCGAAGAACGGCAAGGTCTCGATGCGCTGGATGCTCCTGCACCTGGTGGAGGAGTTCGCCCGGCACGCGGGCCACGCGGACATCGTCCGGGAGTCCCTGGACGGCACCCGCGCCATGGGCTGAGGGTCCGGCCACTAGCCTGGCCGCATGTCAGCGATCAGGCTTCTCGTCCTCGGCGCGGTCCGCCAGCACGGGCGGGCGCACGGGTACCAGGTGCGCAACGACCTGGAGTACTGGGGCGCCCACGAGTGGTCCAACACCAAGCCCGGCTCGATCTACCACGCGCTCAAGCAGATGGCGAAGCAGGGCGTCCTGCACGCCCACGAGGTGGCGCCGAGCGCGGCGGGGGGTCCGCCGCGCACGGAGTACGAGGTGACGGACGCGGGCAGCGAGGAGTACTTCAAGCTGCTCCGCGAGGCCCTGGCGGCGTTCGACCAGAAGACGGACCTCCTCTCGGCGGCGATCGGCTTCATGGTCGACCTGCCCCGGGCGGAGGTCCTGGCCCTGCTGCGGGAGCGGCTGGCGAAGCTGGCGGCCTGGCGGACGTCGGTGACGGACTACTACACGCCCGAGGAGGGCCCGCAGGCGCTGGGTCACATCGGCGAGATCATGCACCGCTGGGTCCATTCCGCGGACGCCGAGGCCGAGTGGACCCGCGGGCTGATCGCCCGGATCGAGGGGGGCGCCTACTCGTTCGCGGGCGAGGGCGGCGACCCCTTCGTCGGGGTCCTGGCGGACGGCCAGGAGAACCCGTACGCCTAATCAAGTTTGACTAGCCCGGATCCGGGCAGTACCTTGGCGCATCCTGCTACTCAAATTTGACTAATGAGCTGGGCGTGAGGAGTTGGAATCGCGTTGGCGATCTTCGTGGAAGGTGTCCACAAGCGGTACGGGGACAAGCCGGCCCTGGCCGGACTGGACCTGGAGGTGACGCGCGGGACGGTGCACGCCGTGCTCGGCCCCAACGGAGCCGGGAAGACCACGGCGGTCCGCATCATGAGCACCCTGCTGCGGCACGACGAGGGTGTGGTCCGGGTGGCGGGCCACGACGCACGGAAGGATCCGGCGGCCGTCCGCGCCCGGATCGGGCTGCTCGGCCAGCACGCGGCGCTCGACGAGGAACTGTCCGGGCGGCAGAACCTGGAGATGTTCGGCCGCCTCCACCACCTGGGCGCGGGGCGGGCCGGGCTGCGGGCCGACGCGCTGCTGGACCGGTTCGGCCTCGCCGACACCGGCAGCAAGCCCGTGAAGCAGTACAGCGGAGGCATGCGGCGCCGGCTCGACCTCGCGGCGTCCCTGATCACCGAGCCCGAGGTGCTCTTCCTCGACGAGCCGACCACCGGGCTCGACCCGCGCGGCCGCACCGAGGTGTGGAGCGCGGTCCGCTCGCTGGTGGGCGGCGGCACGACCGTCCTGCTGACCACGCAGTACCTGGAGGAGGCGGACCGGCTGGCCGACCGCATCACGCTGATCGACGCCGGCCGGGTGGCGGCCGAGGGCACGGCCGACGAGCTGAAGTCCCGCGTCGGGCCGGACCGGATCGTCGTCGTCCTGCGGGACGCGGCCCGGCTCGCGCAGGCGGCGGCGCTGCTGCCGGACCCGGCCGTGGACGCGGACACCCTCACCCTGGGCTTCCCGGTGGCGGACCGCATGGCCGGCCTGGCCCTGACCCTGCGCGCGCTGGAGGAAGCGGGCATCGAGGCGGCGGACCTCTCGGTCCGGCGGCCCACGCTCGACGAGGTCTTCCTGCACCTGACCGACCGCACGGACCCCGACCGTAGGAACACCGACCGCACGGACGCCGCGGAGGTGGCCGCATGACGCAGCACACGATGTCCGGGGCGGGCTGGGTGGCCGTGGACTCCTGGACGATGACCCGGCGCGAGCTCGCGCACTGGGCGCGCCAGCCGGTCCAGATGGTCGTCGGCCTGGTCTTCCCCGTGATGATGCTGCTGATGTTCGGCTTCCTGATCGGCGGCGGGCGCGGCATCGACGGCGAGTACGTCGAGTTCCTCGTGCCCGGCATGCTCGCGCTGACCATGGCCTTCGGACTGGAGGCGACCATGACGGCGGTCACCCGGGACCTGGGCAAGGGGGTGATCGACCGGTTCCGCGCCATGCCGATGTCCTCCTCGGCGGTCCTGGTCGGCCGCAGCGCTGCGGACATGCTCCAGTCGGCCGTGGGGCTGGTGGTCCTGGCGGGCGTCGGCCTGCTGCTCGGCTGGCGCTGGCACGGCTCGCCCGCGGCCGCGCTGCTGGCCTTCGCGCTGCTCCTGCTGCTGCGCTTCGCGATGCTGTGGATCGGGATCTTCCTGGGCATGGTCGCGGGCCGGCCCGAGCTGGTCCAGGCGGTCCAGATCCTGGTGTGGCCGGTGGGCTTCCTCTCCAACGCCTTCGCCACGCCGGAGGCCATGCCGGGCTGGCTGGGGACGGTGGTGGAATGGAACCCGATGTCGGCGACGGCGACGGCGGTCCGCGACCTGTTCGGCAACCCGGCGGCGGCGCCCCATTCCTGGGCCTCCGACCATGCCGCGCTGCTCGCGGTCGGCTGGCCGCTCCTGCTGCTGGCGGTCTTCCTCCCGCTGGCGGTGGCGAGGTTCCGCGGCCTGAGCAGATAGGCCCGGGGCGGGGACTTGCACCTCACGCCACGTGAGGAACCACAGTGAAGGGCGTACCCAACCAAGAGGAGAGGGACGGGAAGATGGGCTACTCCGTGGGCCAGGTCGCCGGTTTCGCCGGAGTCACGGTGCGCACCCTGCACCACTACGACGAGATCGGTCTGCTCTCCCCGAGCGACCGCAGCCACGCGGGTCACCGGCGGTACGACGACGCCGACCTGGACCGGCTGCAGCGGATCCTGTTCTACCGGGAGCTCGGCTTCCCCCTCGACGAGGTCGCGGTCCTGCTGGACGACCCGGAATCGGATCCGCGGGAGCATCTGCGCCGGCAGCATGCCCTGCTGACCGACCGGATCGCCCGGCTCCAGCAGATGGCCAAGGCCGTTGAGCACGCCATGGAGGCGAAGAAGATGGGCATCAACCTCACGCCCGAGGAGAAGTTCGAGGTCTTCGGGGACCAGGATCCCGAGCAGTACGCGCAGGAGGTGGAGGAGCGCTGGGGCGACACCGAGGCGTACGCCGAGTCGCAGCGCCGGGCGGCCTCGTACACCAAGGACGACTGGCAGCGGATCCAGGACGAGTCCGCCGACTGGGGCCGCCGGTACGTGGCGGCGATGGAGGCGGGCGAGGCCGCCGGCGGTGAGCGCGCGATGGACCTGGCCGAGGAGCACCGCCTGCACATCCACAAGTGGTTCTACGACTGCCCGTACGAGATGCACACGTGCCTCGGTGAGATGTACGTGGCGGACGAGCGGTTCACCGCGTTCTACGACGCGATGAAGCCGGGCTTCGCCGCGCATCTGCGGGACGCGATCTTCGCGAACGGTGTGCGCAAGGTGTAAGCGGAATATCACGCATCCGACCCCCTCCGGTCCCTGGAACCGGGCGGGGGTCGTGTGCGTTGATAATTGAGACCGCCTTTACCTTGCCCGCAACCGCCTGCTGCCCCCGGCACGCCCCCCGATCCAGGAGAGTCCGGAACCCGTGTACACGATTGCGCTCGGCCCTCAGTGGCTGTCCCCGGACTACCTGATCTCGCACTTCGGCCTGATCGGCATTCTCGTCATCGTCTTCGCCGAGTCGGGGCTCTTCGCGTTCCTGCCCGGCGACTCCCTGCTGTTCACGGCGGGTCTGCTGGTCGCGGACGGGCAGTACATCAAGCAGCCGCTGTGGCTGGTCTGCACCCTGATCGTGGCCGCCGCCATCATCGGCGACCAGGTCGGCTACATGATCGGCAAGTTCTTCGGCCCGAAGCTCTTCAACCGGCCGAACTCCAAGCTCTTCAAGCGGGAGAACCTCGACAAGGCGCACGAGTTCATGGACCGGCACGGCCCGAAGGCCATCGTGCTCGCCCGCTTCGTCCCGATCATCCGCACCTTCGCGCCGATGGTCGCCGGCGCCGGCTCGATGAAGTACCGCACGTTCCTGACGTTCAACGTCATCGGCGGCATCGGCTGGGGCGCGGGCGTCACGATCGCGGGTTACTGGCTCGGCCAGATCGAGTTCATCAAGACGAACGTCGAGCCGATCCTGGTGGGCATCGTCCTCATCTCGGTCATCCCGGTGATCTTCGAGGTGCTCAAGGCCCGCAAGGAGAACAAGGCGAACGCCGTCGAGGCACAGGCCGAGGCCGCCGCCGTCGACGGGGGCCCCCAGACCCCGGGCACCCGCGGCCGCCACGCCAAGCGCTAGCCGTTTCGCCCCGACGGGGTACGCACACGCCCCGCAGGCACGCAGGAGCCTGCGGGGCGTACGCGTACCCCGTAGGGCTAGAAACCCCTCGTCCGCTTCGCCGCACGGCGCTTGGCGGCGCTCGCGGCCCCCGGGATGCGCATGAACAGCCGGGAGGTCTCCGACCCCAGGTTGACCCCGATGGCGATGGCCAGCGCGATGGCCGCCGCGTTCACCAGGGAGCCCAGCCCTTCGTTCAGCCGGTTCTCGGCGATCAGCAGCAGTCCGTAGTACGTCGCCGAGCCGGGCAGCAGCGGGCCGATGGCGGCCGTCACGTACGGCAGTGCGGATGCGAAGCGGTAGCGGGAGAAGAGCTGCCCGAAGAGGCCCACCAGCCCGGCGGCGATGGCGGTGGACGGCACCGGCGGGATCTCGCCCGCGTAGTGCAGGGCGCCGAAGGTGACCCAGGCGACGCCGCCGTTGAGGGTCACGATCAGCACGGTGGAACGTTCCTGCTGGAGCAGGATCGCGAAGGTGAAGACCAGCACCATCGAAGCCGCGATCTGGAGCAGCGGCCGCTGCTGGATCTCCAGGACCTCCTCCGGCCGCGGGGAGGCGTCGAACTGCAGGCCGACGTAGAGCACGACCAGTACGCCCATGATGATGCCGATGAAGAGGTACATGACCTCCAGCAGCCGGGCGGAGGCGGTGATGTAGAAGCCGGTCAGGCCGTCCTGCACGGCCGCGACCAGGGCCCGCCCGGGCAGCAGTGCGAAGAGCCCGCCGGTGATCACGGCGGAGGCCTTGACGTCGATCCCGGTCATGTTCAGCGCCACCCCGATCGCGGCCGGCGGCATCGCCGCGACCACGAACTGGTAGAACTCCGGCAGCCCGCGGCCGGCGCACAGCCAGGCCAGCCGGTCGCCGAGGACCGCGCCGAGCGCCGCCGCGATGAACACCAGGACCCCGCCGCCGACCAGGGTGGAGGCGGCGCCGGCGAGCAGCCCGGCGGCGGCGGTGAGCATCCAGCCGGGGTACGGGTGGCGGTTGCGGCGGATCTCGGCGAGGCGCCGGTAGGCCTCCTCCAGCGAGATGTCGATCTCGGGGGCGCTGATGTCGTCCACCAGCCGGTAGACGGCCGAGAGGCGGTTGTAGTCGGTGCCGCGGCGGCGCACGGTCCGGTTCGCCGAGACCGGGTGGTCCACCAGCGAGGGCTGGTGGGTGATCGACAGCAGGGTGAAGGTGACGGTGGGCTCGCAGCGGTCCAGCCCGTAGGAGCGGGTCACCGCGAACATGGCGGCCTCCACGTCCTCGGCGCCCTCGCCGCCCGCGAGCAGCAGCTCGCCGATGCGCAGGGTCAGGTCGAGCACGCGGCCCACGGCGGGCCCGGCCTCGCTCGGCCGGTGTACGAGATCCGGTACGGGACGCACGTCGACCGGCATGCGCAGCATCGTGCGCATGCGGTCCTGCCAGGGGGATTCCTTCAGCTGGGAGAGGGGGAAGTCCTGGCCGGGGGTGTAGGCGGGCGGGGAGTGCGCGGCGCTGTAGGTGGCCGGGGTGGCGAAGGCCGATCCCTCGGGCTCGGGCTGCACCGGCTCGGCGCCCGCCGGACGGGCGAACTCCGAGGTGGGCTGGTCCTCGTCGAGGGCCTCCGGCTCCATCCCGGGCGGCGGCGTGAAGGCGCTGTGCGCCTCGTCGGACTGGGGCTTCCTGTCCTCTGCCCCGTCGGCCTCCGCCACGCGTCCTCCAGTCCGTGATCACCTGCCGTATCAGTATGCGGAACCGTTTCCTCCATGGCGAAGGCAGGTTGCAGCCCGGCTCCGCATGCGACAGCGGGCGGCACCCCGTCCGGGGTACCGCCCGCCATGTCACAGAGGGCGCGGGGGAGACCCCCGGCCCGTTACCGCCGAGCGCGAGCTCAGTGGTGGCCGCCCTGCGCCTCCAGGCGCTTGTACGAGGCCTCGATCTCGGCCTCGGCCTCGGTACGGCCGACCCAGTTCGCGCCCTCGACGGACTTGCCCGGCTCCAGGTCCTTGTAGACCTCGAAGAAGTGCTGGATCTCCAGGCGGTCGAACTCGGAGACGTGGTGGATGTCGCGCAGGTGCTCGACACGCGGGTCGGAGGCCGGCACGCAGAGCAGCTTGTCGTCGCCGCCCGCCTCGTCCGTCATGCGGAACATGCCGATGGCGCGGCACTTGATCAGGCAGCCGGGGAAGGTCGGCTCGTCCAGGATGACCAGCGCGTCCAGCGGGTCGCCGTCCTCGCCGAGGGTGTTCTCGACGAAGCCGTAGTCGGCCGGGTAGCTGGTCGAGGTGAAGAGGCGACGGTCCAGACGGATCCGGCCGGTCTCGTGGTCCACCTCGTACTTGTTCCGCGAACCCTTGGGGATCTCGATGGTGACGTCGAACTCCACGTCCTGCTCCTCCATGATCAGCTTCAGCGGTCCGAGTTGCTTCGGGACCGCACTTGATTCAAATACGCGCGCGTCCGGCCCAGCCTCCCCCAGCTACCGCTGGGAGGGGCCCCCAGCCGGTGGGGTGCCATGCTCGCGGCAAGACGCAGTGGTTAAGTGTCCCTCACGCATATGTGTGATCGCGAAAGGGGCTGGTCCGAGGTGCCATTGGTCAAGTCGTGGCAGCTCATCGCGGGTGCGGCCGTCGCCGGTCTCGCCCTGTCGGTGGCAGCGGTGGCCGCTGCCGGTCCGTGGGACTCCGGCCAGCGTAAGGCCGAGCGGGACAGAGCCGCCTCCTGGGGCGTCACGGGTGGCGCAGATCACGGCGGAGGGCCCGGCTCCGGGCTCCTGCCGCAGGCCGCGCCCAGCGCCCCCGGCGTGCTCGGCGCGATCGGCCCCGGTGTCGCGCAGGGGCAGGCGGCCGCCCCCGCCGCCGCCGGGAAGCTCGCCGCCGCGCTCAAGCCGCTGCTCGCCGACCCCGCGCTCGGCACCCTGCGCACCGCCTCCGTCGTCGACACCGCCACCGGGGAGGTGCTCTACGAGTCGGGGGCGCGGGACGCCATGACCCCCGCGTCGACCGTCAAGATCGTCACCGCCGCCGCCGCGCTGGCCGCGCTCGGGCCCGAGCACCGGATCAGGACCACCGTCGTGCCCGGAGCGGCCCCCGGGCAGATCGTCCTGGTCGGCGGCGGCGACCCCTCCCTCACCGCGAAGAAGAAGAGCCCCGCCGGATCCGGCGGCAGCCTCGTCGCGCTCGCCGCCGACACCGCGCAGGCCCTCAAGGCCGCCGGAACCGACACCGTGACCCTCGGCTACGACGACAGCCTCTACACCGGCCCCGCCCGCCACCCGATCGGCGTGAACCCCAACATCGCGCTCGTGACCGCCCTGACGGCCGACGAGGGCCGCCCCGACGACTCCACCTCCGGGCCCGTGGACCGGACCGAGGACCCGTCCAGGGACGCCGCCCGAGCCTTCCGCACGCTGCTCACGGACCGCGGCATCAAGGTCACCGGCGAACCGGCCAGGACCAAGCCCGCAGCCGGCGGGGCCGCCCCCGCCCAGCCGCTCGCCACCACCCTCTCCACGCCGGTGGCCGGGCTCGTCGAGCGGATGCTGACCAACAGCGACAACGACATCGCCGAGGCCCTCGCCCGGCAGACCGCCCTCGCCTCCGGCCAGCCCGCCAGTTTCGAAGGCGCGGAGAAGGCCGTCGCCGCCAGGCTCGCCGCCCTCGGCGTCGACGCCGCGGGCTCCCGCTTCGCCGACGGCAGCGGCCTGAACCGCGCCGACAAGGTCAGCGCCGGCCTGCTGACCGGCCTCCTCACCAAGGCCGCCGACCCGCAGCGCCCGGAGCTGCGGCCGGTCCTCACCGGGCTGCCCGTCGCAGGCTTCACCGGGACCCTGCGCGGCCGCAACGCGGGCACCTCCCCCGCCGCGGGCCTGCTCCGGGCCAAGACGGGCACCCTGACGGGCGTGAACTCCCTCTCCGGGACGGTCGTGGACTCCTCCGGCCGACTGCTCGCCTTCGCGTTCCTGACCGCGAACAGCCCCGGCCCCGAGGGCGCCGAGAAGGCCCTCGACAAGCTGGCGGCGGCCGTCGCGACCGCTTCGTAGGTCTTGCCGGGCAGGACCTGAGGGGGTCCGCCGGGGGCCCTGCCCACGTACGGTTGACGCATGACGAGCATCAGTGGTGCGGAGATGGTCGACTGGAACCTCGCGGTGGCGACCGCGACCCGTTTGGTGCGACCCGGGCCGGAGGTCACCCGGGACGAGGCACGGGCGGTCGTCGCGGAGCTGCGCGGGCACGCCAGGACCTCGGAACGGCACGTGCGCGAGTTCACCCGGATGATCGCGGAAGGGGCCGCCGTCCCCGACACCCCCGTCCTGGTCGTCGACCGGGCCGGCTGGGTCAAGGCCAACGTCGCCGGATTCCGCGAGCTGCTCCAGCCGCTCCTCGGCAAGATGCAGGACCGCCGCGCGGGCGCCCCCGGCGGTGCCGTGCTCGGCGCGGTCGGCGGCAAGGTCACCGGCGTCGAGCTGGGCATGCTGCTGAGCTTCCTGGCCTCCAGGGTCCTCGGCCAGTACGAGACCTTCGCCCCGGTCTCGCGCGACCTGCCGGCCTCGGCCGGGGGCGGGAGGCTGCTGCTCGTCGCCCCCAACATCGTGCACGTCGAGCGCGAGCTGGAGGTGAACCCGCACGACTTCCGGCTGTGGGTCTGCCTGCACGAGGAGACGCACCGTACACAGTTCACGGCCGTCCCGTGGCTGCGCGACCACCTCGAAGGCGAAATCCAGACGTTCCTGGGCGCCACCGACGTGGACCCGGCGACCGTCCTGGAGCGCATCCGGGAGGCCGCCCAGTCCTTCGCGGGCGCCCGCCCCGTCGCCGAGCAGGGCGACGAGGGGCGCTCCTTCGTCGAGCTCGTGCAGACCCCCGAGCAGCGCGAGATCCTGGGCCGCCTCACCGCCGTCATGTCCCTCCTGGAGGGCCACGCCGACTTCGTCATGGACGGGGTCGGCCCGCAGGTGGTGCCGTCGGTCGCCGAGATCCGCGAGAAGTTCCAGCAGCGCAGGGCCAGCGGAGCCGGCCGTCTCGACGCCGCCCTGCGCAAGCTCCTCGGCCTCGACGCCAAGCTGCGCCAGTACCGCGACGGCGAGCGCTTCGTGCGCGCCGTCGTCGGCCAGGTCGGCATGGACGGCTTCAACCGGGTCTGGACCTCCCCGAACACACTGCCGACCAAGGCCGAGATCGCCAAGCCCGCCGACTGGGTGGCCCGGGTCCACCGCAAGGGGAGCGAAGAGAGCGAATGAGGGTGACTCAAGGGGCGTAAACATGTCTCACTGGGGGAAGCAGCGTCACCCGTCCGAGGGACCGTGGGCCGTGGAAGGGCGTGCGATGCTCGGGGAACGGCTCGGTTCTGTCACCATCAACGCACTCTGAGTGACATCTCTGAGTCACGGCCCCCGTCCGGCGGGGGCACCGGGCACCACCCCCAGCGCACCACACCCCAACGCCTCCGAGGCATCCGAACTCCATCGAAGGGCACCGGACATGGGTCCCCATCCTGCGGTCGCGGCGATACGCCTGGCGGTCCGCCGCGTACTCCACGACGTCCTCACCGACCTCACCGACACACCCGCCGGCCCCCGCACCGCAGCGGGCACCCGGCCACTCGTCCTCGTCGCGTGCTCCGGTGGCGCCGACTCCATGGCGCTCGCCTCGGCCCTCGCGTTCGAGGCCCCCAAACTCGGCATCCGGGCCGGCGGCATCACCGTCGACCACGGCCTCCAGCCGGGCTCCGACCTGCGCGCCGCCGAGGTCGTCACCCGCATGACCGCACTCCGCCTCGACCCGGTGGAGTCCGTCGCCGTGCGCGTGGGCCGTGAGGGCGGACCCGAGGCCGCCGCCCGCGATGCCCGCTACGGGGCCCTGGACGAGGCCGCAGACCGCCTCGGCGCCGCCGCCGTGCTCCTGGGCCACACCCGGGACGATCAAGCCGAAACCGTCCTGCTGGGCCTCGCCCGCGGCTCCGGGATCCGCTCGCTGTCCGGCATGGCCGAAGTGTCCGGAGGCCCCGGCCGCAGCCACCGCTACCGCCGCCCCTTCCTCCAGGTCGACCGGCAGACCGCCCGCAAGGCCTGCATGGTCCAGTCCCTCGCCGTCTGGGACGACCCGCACAACATCGACCCCGCCTACACCCGCTCCCGCCTGCGCCACGAGGGACTGCCCGCCCTGGAGAAGGCGCTGGGCAAGGGGGTCGTCGAGGCCCTGGCCCGCACCGCCCAGCTCTCCCGCGACGACGCCGACGCCCTGGACGCCTGGGCCGCCGAGGCCGAGACCGGCGTACGGGACGCGGACGGCCGCCTGGAGTGCGCCAAGCTGTACGCCCTGCCCCCGGCCGTCCGCCGCCGGGTGCTGCGCAGGGCCGTGGTCGCCGCGGGCTCTCCCGCGGGTTCCCTCTTCGCCCGCCACATCGAGGAAGTCGACCGGCTCATCACCGGATGGCGCGGCCAGGGCGCCATCAACCTGCCCGGACGGGTGGAGGCCCAGCGGCAGGGTGGCAGACTTGTCATCCGGCAGGGCTGATTGGTGCTGAAACACGGCTGAGTCCTCCGGGGTCACCCCCGGAGCCCCGGCCGACAACGAAAGTGATGCGGGTGGACGAGAAGGACATGGGCAACGACCTCCAGTCGGTGCTCATCACCAAGGAAGAGATCGACGCGAAGCTGGCCGAGCTGGCCGCGAAGATCGACGCGGAGTACGCGGGCAAGGACCTGCTCATCGTCGGTGTGCTCAAGGGTGCCGTGATGGTGATGGCGGACCTGGCGCGCGCCTTGTCCACCCCGCTCACCATGGACTGGATGGCGGTGTCCTCGTACGGCGCCGGAACCCAGTCCTCGGGTGTGGTCCGGATCCTCAAGGACCTGGACACCGACATCAAGGACAAGCACGTCCTGATCGTCGAGGACATCATCGACTCCGGTCTGACGCTGTCCTGGCTGCTGTCGAACCTGGGCTCCCGCCAGCCGGCCTCCCTCGAGGTCGTCACGCTGCTGCGCAAGCCCGAGGCCGCGAAGGTCGCGATCGACGTGAAGTGGGTCGGCTTCGACATCCCCAACGAGTTCGTGGTGGGCTACGGCCTCGACTACGCGGAGAAGTACCGCAACCTGCCGTTCGTCGGCACCCTCGCCCCGCACGTCTACGGCGGCTGATCCCGCTCCCGGTCCCCGGGGCCCGTTGCGGGAAGCAGCGCACGCTCCGGGGAACCTGTGGGCGATTCCCGCCGTTGGAGCAGGGGAAGGCGGGTCTGTCAGCCGTCCCACGGGGCAGCGGGTGACAATACAGGGGTACATTCCGAAGAACAGTCTTTACTCACAGCAGCATTTACCTACGGGCAGGAGGGACGGGGTGCCTGGCGCCCCGTATGGATGGACGTGAAGCGATACTTCCGTGGGCCGGTCATGTGGATCGTGCTGGCCGTCCTCGCCGTGGTCGTGTTGATGAATGTCGTCGGCTCCGGCGGCGGCTACAAGTCGGTGGACACCAGCGAGGTCATCAAGGCGATCAACACTGGCCAGGTGGAGACAGCGAAGCTGACCACCGGCGACAGCCAGATGATCAAGATCGAGCTGCGCGACGGCCAGAAGCTCGGCAAGCACGACGGCACCAAGTTCCAGGCCAACTACATCGGGGATCAGGGCGTCCAGCTCGCCCAGAACCTCCAGACCAAGTACGACGCCGGTCAGATCCCGGACGGGTACTCCGTCACTCCGGACAAGACCAGCCCGTTCCTGAGCGTTCTCCTCTCGCTCCTGCCCTTCGTCCTCATCGTCGTTGTCTTCCTGTTCCTGATGAACCAGATGCAGGGCGGCGGCTCCCGGGTCATGAACTTCGGGAAGTCCAAGGCCAAGCTCATCACCAAGGACACCCCGAAGACGACGTTCGCCGATGTCGCGGGCTCGGACGAGGCCGTCGAGGAACTCCACGAGATCAAGGAGTTCCTCCAGGAGCCGGCGAAGTTCCAGGCCGTCGGCGCCAAGATCCCCAAGGGCGTGCTGCTGTACGGCCCGCCCGGCACCGGAAAGACCCTGCTCGCGCGCGCCGTCGCGGGTGAGGCCGGTGTCCCCTTCTACTCGATCTCCGGATCCGACTTCGTCGAGATGTTCGTCGGTGTCGGTGCCTCGCGTGTCCGTGACCTGTTCGAGCAGGCCAAGGCCAACGCCCCGGCGATCGTCTTCGTCGACGAGATCGACGCCGTCGGCCGGCACCGCGGTGCGGGTCTCGGCGGCGGTCACGACGAGCGCGAGCAGACCCTCAACCAGCTGCTGGTCGAGATGGACGGCTTCGACGTGAAGGGCGGCGTCATCCTGATCGCCGCCACGAACCGTCCGGACATCCTCGACCCGGCACTGCTGCGCCCCGGCCGTTTCGACCGGCAGATCGCCGTCGACCGTCCGGACATGCAGGGCCGTCTGGAGATCCTCAAGGTCCACCAGAAGGGCAAGCCGGTCGCCCCGGACGTCGACCTGAGCGCCGTCGCCCGTCGTACGCCCGGCTTCACCGGTGCCGATCTCTCCAACGTCCTGAACGAGGCCGCGCTGCTCACGGCCCGCTCGGACAAGAAGCTGATCGACAACCACTCGCTGGACGAGGCGATCGACCGCGTCGTGGCGGGCCCGCAGAAGCGGACCCGGATCATGTCGGACCGGGAAAAGAAGATCACCGCGTACCACGAGGGCGGACACGCCCTGGTCGCGGCGGCCTCCCCGAACTCCGACCCGGTCCACAAGATCACGATCCTGTCCCGCGGCCGGGCCCTGGGCTACACCATGGTCCTGCCCGACGAGGACAAGTACTCGACCACGCGCAACGAGATGCTCGACCAGCTGGCGTACATGCTGGGCGGGCGCGCGGCCGAGGAGCTGGTCTTCCACGACCCGACCACGGGCGCGGCGAACGACATCGAGAAGGCCACCGCCACGGCGCGGGCCATGGTCACGCAGTACGGCATGACCGAGCGTCTCGGTGCGATCAAGTTCGGCGGCGACAACACCGAGCCGTTCCTGGGCCGCGAGATGTCGCACCCGCGGGACTACTCGGAAGAGGTCGCGGCGCTGGTCGACGAAGAGGTCAAGAAGCTCATCGAGACCGCGCACAACGAGGCCTGGGAGATCCTCGTCGAGAACCGTGACGTCCTCGACAACCTGGTCCTCGCGCTGCTGGAGAAGGAGACGCTGAACAAGGAGCAGATCGCCGAGATCTTCTCGACGATCGTGAAGCGTCCGGCCCGCCCCGCGTGGACCGGCTCCTCCCGCCGCACCCCCTCCACCCGTCCGCCGGTGCTCTCTCCCAAGGAGCTCCAGCTGACGAACTCGGCGAACGGCACCTCGGCGACCACCGCCGTCACGCCGGTCTCCACGGAGAAGGGCATCGAGGTGGCCCCCGAGGACCGCCCCGAGGTCTGATCCACCCGGAATGGAAGCCGCGCCCCCCAGGTTCTAGCCTGGGGGGCGCGGCACTTTCATCTGGTCATACTTGGGTGGCCGCGAGCGCTGTGCACACAGGAACGAGGAAGAGATGACCGACCCAGTGACCCTGACCGGCGACGAGGGCACGATCGGCGTGTTCGACGAGAAGCGCGCCGAGGCGGCGGTCCGTGAGCTCCTGATCGCGGTCGGCGAGGACCCGGACCGCGAGGGTCTCCTGGAGACCCCGGCGCGCGTGGCCCGGGCGTACAAGGAGATATTCGCCGGCCTATACCAGAAGCCCGAAGAGGTCCTGACCACGACGTTCGACCTCGGCCACGACGAGATGGTCCTGGTGAAGGACATCGAGGTCATGTCGAGCTGTGAACATCACCTGGTCCCCTTCCACGGTGTCGCCCACGTCGGCTACATCCCGTCCACCGACGGCAAGATCACCGGCCTGTCGAAGCTGGCCCGCCTCGTGGACGTGTTCGCCCGCCGTCCCCAGGTGCAGGAGCGCCTGACCACGCAGATCGCGGACTCCCTGATGGAGATCCTGGACCCGCGCGGCGCCATCGTGGTGATCGAGTGCGAGCACATGTGCATGACCATGCGCGGTGTCCGCAAGCCGGGCGCGAAGACCATCACCTCGGCGGTCCGCGGCCAGCTCCGCGACCCCGCCACCCGCAACGAGGCGATGAGCCTGATCATGGCCCGCTGAGCCGGCGCCCGCGGGGCACCTACACCCCGCACAGGCCCGTCGGCCCCGGCGCGCAGCCGGGGCCGGCCTAGGCCTTGGCCGTGGCCTTGCCGGGGTCCTCGTCCTCGGGGAGCTTGAGCACGTGTTCCAGGAAGAGCGCGGCGGCGATGACGGCCGCTCCCGCCAGGACCGAGAACCCGGCGTACCAGGCCTGGTCGCGGCGGGCGGGGATGTCCAGGGAGTCGGTCAGCAGGAAGACGCCCACCCCGCCGTACATGCCCGCCACCAGCGCCGCCACCAGCGCGCTGGCCTGGCCGAATACCACCGCTCGGGCCGCCATCAGCGGCTCCACGCCCTTGGCCCCGGGGCGGCGCTCACGCTGGGCCTTGAGCCGGGAGCGCATGGACAGGGCCGTGGCCAGCAGCACCGCCGCGATGACGCCGAGGACGATCGGTGCGGCCAGCGGAACGCCGGGCAGTGTGCCGTACGCGTTCCACAGCCGGGCGCCCGCCCAGGACAGGATCCCGGCGACCACGAAGATGCCCGCCAGGACCGCCGGCCTCAGTTGCTTCACTTGCCCGTTCCCCGCTTTCCGCGCCGATCAGTCAGGCAGTCCACAGGGTAACGACTACTCCGGGAGGTGGAGTTCCAGGTCGGGGCGCGGCGTGACGCCGCTCAGGCCGGTTTCGGCCAGCAGCGCGGCGACCGGGCCGCGGCCCGGGATCCGGGCCTCCGGGTCGATGTCGTTCCAGGGGGCCAGCACGAAGGCGCGCTGGTGGGCGCGCGGGTGCGGCAGGGTGAGGACGGGGTCGTCGGAGACCCTGTCGGCGTACGCGACGATGTCCACGTCGATCGTGCGCGGGCCCCAACGCTCCTCGCGGACGCGGTCGAAGGCCTCCTCGATGGCGTGGCCGCGCTCCAGGAGCGAGGAGGGGGGCAGCGTGGTCTTCACCGCGATGACCGCGTTGAGGTACGAGGGCTGCGAGCCGGGCTCGACGCCCCACGGCTCGGTCTCGTAGACGGGGGACACGGCCTTGACCCGCAGGCCCGGGGTGTCGCCGAGGGCGTCGATGGCGCCCTGGAGGGTCTCCAGCCGGTTGCCGAGGTTCGCGCCGAGCGCGATCACGGCCCATTTGGGGTTGGACAGGGTGACGTCCGCCGCGTCGACCGTCTCCACGACGGAGGCGGGTACAGGCTGGACGGTGGGGTCGCTCTGAGCGTTCAGTCCGTTGTTCATGCGCGGCTCCGGGTGATCGTGATGGTCACGTCGTCGAAGGGGACGGTGATGGGCGCGTCCGGCTTGTGGACGACGACCTCCACCTGCGCCACCGCTTCGTGCTTCAGGCACTGCTGGGCGATCCGCTCGGCCAGGGTCTCGATCAGATCCACGGGCTCGCCCTGGACCACGTCGACGACCTCCTCGGCGACCACCCCGTAGTGCACGGTCTTCGCCAGGTCGTCTCCGGCCGCCGCGGGGCGGGTGTCGAGGTGCAGCACGAGGTCGACGATGAAGGTCTGGCCTTCCTCGCGCTCCCGGGGGAAGACGCCGTGGTGCCCGCGAGCCTTGAGGCCGCGCAGCGCGACACGATCCACGCGAATCACTCCTGCTTTCGTAGTGCTTCCGGTCCCGGGGCTCCCCGGGGCCATGGGCCTACGCCGAGTGCGGTCGGCGTCGTCCATCTTCGAATTTACCTGCGAAATACTCCGGGTCCCGCCGTAGGGGTCAGGAGGCGTCGTCCTCGTCCTCGTCCTCGGACTCCGTGAGGACGGGAGAACCGTGGTGGGACCAGAGGCGCCAGCCCGCGGATGTGCGTCGGAACACATTCGTGGCGACGACGAGCTGACCGACGAGCGGGCCGAGTTCCCCGCCGTCCTCGGCTGGTCCGCCGCTGAGGATGTTCTCCGTGCACGTGACCAGGGCGGTGTCGCCTATCACGGTCACCTTGGTGTCGGTGAGGAAGAACTGGATGTAGTCCGTGTGGGACATGATCAGCGCGTACGAGCGGAGCACCTCGCCGCGGCCGGAGAGCACGGGCCAGCCGGGGTGGACGCACGAGATCTCGTCCTCCAGCCAGAGCGCCGACAGAGCGTCGAAGTCCCCCCGCTCCATTGCCTCGTAGAAGGCCGTGTTGACCTCTTCGACCGCTTCGATGTCGGTTCTGCTCACAGTGCTCCTTGTCGGTCGTTGAGGATCAGAGTGCCCCTTCCACGGCGCGTGCCACCCGAACCGCGTCCGCCGTCGCCCGTACCTCGTGGACCCGTACGGCCCAGGCGCCCTGGTGGGCGGCGATGGCCGAGACGGCGGCCGTGGCGGCGTCGCGCTCGCGGGCGGGCGGCGGGGCCGCGCCGTCCGCGCCGGCCAGGACCCGCCCGAGGAAACGCTTCCTCGACGCGGCGACCAGCAGCGGGAAGCCCAGCGCGCGCAGCTCGGGCAGGTGGGCGACCAGGGCCAGGTCGTGCTCGGCGTTCTTGGCGAAGCCGAGGCCCGGGTCGACGACGAGCCGCTCGGGGGCGATCCCGCCGGCCACGACGGCGTCGATCCGGGCCCGGAGCTCGGCGGTGACCTCGGCGAGCACGTCCTCGTAGACGGCGAGGCTGTTCATGCCGGCGCTGAAGCCGCGCCAGTGCATCACGACGAAGGGCACCTCGGCGGCGGCGACGGCCGGGATCATGCCGGGGTCGGCGAGGCCGCCGCTGACGTCGTTGACCAGCAGGGCGCCCGCGGCGACGGCCTGGGCGGCGACGGCCGCGCGCATGGTGTCGACGGACACGGTGACACCCTCGGAGGCGAGGCCGCGGACCACGGGGACGACCCGGCGCAGCTCCTCCTCCTCGTCGACGCGGGAGGCGCCGGGCCGGGTGGACTCGCCGCCGACGTCGACGAGGTCGGCGCCCTGCTCGACGAGGTCCAGGCCGCGCTTGACGGCTGCGGTGGTGTCGAACCAGCGGCCGCCGTCGGAGAAGGAGTCGGGCGTGACGTTCACGACGCCCATGACCGCGCAGCGGTCCCACTCCGGCAGACCTGCGACCCGGCCCCTGCCGGTGGCTCCGCGCTTCGTGTTCATAGGTCCAAGGGTAGGGCTGACCTGGATACGACAGGGCCCCGGCGGTCTGTCGGCCGCCGGGGCCACGGTGGGGCGTGCGGGCGGCTATGCCGCCTGCGCCTCGCGTTCCGTCTGCTTCGGGACGGTCGTCATGTGGTTGTGCGTGCAGGTGCGGACCGGCTTGGGACGGCGGCGGCTGGCGAAGAGGCGCGGGAGGGCCAGCGTCACGAAGCCCTCGGCCTGCATCACGGCGAAGCCGATGCGGGGCAGGTCACGGGTGGAGCGGTAGACCATGAAGCGCGGCTCCCAGCGGGGGCGGAACTTCTCGTTGAACTTGTACAGCGACTCGATCTGGAACCAGCGCGAGAGGAAGACCAGCAGGCCGCGCCACATCCGCAGCACCGGGCCGGCGCCGATCTTCTCGCCGCGGGCGAGGGCGGCGCGGAACATCGCGAAGTTCAGCGAGACCTTCTCGATGCCGAGGCCCGGGCAAGCCTCCAGCGAGGCCACGATGAGCAGCTCGTTCATGCCGGGGTCGGCGGCGCGGTCGCGGCGCATCAGCTCCAGCGACATGCCGTCCTTGCCCCACGGGACGAAGTGCAGGACGGCCTTGAGGTCGCCGTACGGGCTGGTGTCGCCCTCTTCCACACGGTGGGCGGTGGCGATGAAGCAGTCGCCGTCGCCGTCCTCGCCGACCCGGCCCAGGGCCATCGAGAAGCCGCGCTCGGTGTCGGTGCCGCGCCAGGCCTCGGCTGCGCCGCGCACCTGCTCCAGCTCGGTCTCGGTCAGCTCGCTGACCCGGCGGACCTTGGTGGTGTAGCCGTTGCGCTCGATGCGCTTCACCATCTGGCGGACATTGCGCATGGCGCGGCCCGAGAGGGAGAAGTCTTTGACATCGACAATCGCCTCGTCACCCAGCTCCAGGGCGTCCAGACCGGTCTCGCGGGTCCAGACCTCGCCGCCGGTCTCGCTGCACCCGACGACGGCCGGGGTCCAGGAGTGGGCCTTGGCCTCCGCCATGAACCGCTCGATGGCGCCGGGCCAGGCCTCGACGTCGCCGATGGGGTCGCCGGAGGCGAGCATCACGCCGGAGACGACGCGGTAGGTGACGGCGGCCTTGCCGCTGGGGGAGAAGACGACGGCCTTGTCGCGGCGCAGCGCGAAGTGGCCGAGCGAGTCGCGGCCGCCGTGCTTGGCGAGCAGCTCGCGCAGCTTGGTCTCGTCGTCGTCGGTGAGCCGGGCCGCCGGGTGCTCGGGGCGGAAGGCCAGGTAGACGGTGGTGAGCGCGGTCAGCATGCCGAGGGCGCCGAGGGAGTAGCCGACGGTCCAGGAGACCCGGCCGGCGTAGTCGACGGGACCCTCGAAGCCGAAGAGCCCGTAGACGACGTGGGTGATCTGCTCGTACAGGCCCGGGTTGCCGACGACCTTGCCCGGGTGGACGTTGACGATGACCAGCCCGAGCCCGATGGAACCGGCGCTCATCAGCACGAAGTTCGCGAGGGCCTTCCAGCGGCTGCGCGGATCCGGCAGCGCCTTGAATTCACCCTGATGGCGCACCAGCAGGGCGAGGAGCACCGCCGCGAGGACCACGCTGATGACCGAGTGGCGGTACGCGAACTGC
The DNA here is from genome assembly GCF_045160965.1 of Streptomyces sp. NBC_00207. Classification (NCBI taxonomy): domain Bacteria; kingdom Bacillati; phylum Actinomycetota; class Actinomycetes; order Kitasatosporales; family Streptomycetaceae; genus Streptomyces; species Streptomyces sp. NBC_00207. The sequence goes on from NZ_CP130715.1 coordinate 5,284,080, forward strand.
GCGGCCGCGCCCGCGGGCAGCAGGACGACTGCGGCCCGCCAGGCCCGCCGCTTGTGGCGCTTGAGGCCGTGGGCGAGCAGCAGGAGCAGTACGCCCGCGCTGATGGAGAGGGCTGCCGCGAACGGGCCCAGGGACCCGGGCAGCACCTCGGCGACCGCGTGGATCCGGCTGTGCCGGAAGCGCGGGAAGACACCGGCCGCAACGTCCAGAAGGCCGACGATCATGACGGCCGTGCCTACCAGGCCGGGCACCGACTCCGGCTGTGGGCCTCGGAGGATTCGGCGGACCCTGCTCGGAACCTGTCCCGACTTATCGCCATCTATCCTGCTAGACATCGCTTCCCGTTGCTCCGCGAGAGATCATGTGGCCGAAGGCCGCTACAGCCTCCGGTGTTGTGGTGCGTCCCTTAGGACGACATCGACGAGGAGCGGGTTCACTCTTTCGTCGGAAAAATCTGTCCTGCCACCAGAAAGTCGACTGACTGCTCATGGGTCTCACGAGTACTACGGTTCTGGCGTTGGCCATCCTGGCCGGTGTGCTGCTGTTCGCGGCCACGGTCTGGCTGTGGCCGAAGCTGTCGGGCCGCACCTGGCGCGCTGTCGCCGGCCGGATCGGGCTCCTGCTGGCGACGCAGCTGGCGCTGTTCTCGGCTGTGGGTCTCGCGGCTAACAAGTCGTTCCTCTTCTACGGTTCCTGGGCCGACCTGTTCGGCCAGGAGACGTCCATGGGCAAGGTCGTCGACCACTCGATGAGCAGCGATGACATCAAGGTCGTCGACAAGCAGAAGCTGGACGTCCCCGGTGGTGCCAAGCCGCAGGTCGGCGGTCAGATCCTGAAGGTTGCCATAACCGGGCAGAAGTCGAAGATAACGAGCCCCGGCTACGTCTGGCTCCCGCCGGAGTACTTCCAGCCCCAGCACAAGGACCAGAACTTCCCCGCGTCCATCGTCCTGACGGGCTACCCGGGCACCGCCGAGAACCTGATCAAAGGGCTCGACTACCCCATGAAGGCCTTCAGCCTGTCCAAGTCGGGCAAGATGAAGCCGATGATCCTGGTCATGCTGCGCCCGACCATCGCGCCGCCGCGTGACACCGAGTGCGTCGATATACCCGGCGGCCCGCAGACCGAGACCTTCTTCGCCGAGGACCTCCCGCAGGCCATCCAGAGCACCTTCCGGGTCGGCAAGAAGCCGCAGAACATGGGCTTCATCGGCAACTCCACGGGCGGTTACTGCGCACTGAAGATCGCCGCGCACTACCCGGAGACCTTCGGCGCCGCCGCGGGCCTGTCCGCGTACTACGACGCCCCGGACGACCCGACGACCGGCGACCTGTTCCACGGGGACGAGAAGCTGAAGAAGCGCGCGGACGTGCTGCACAGCATCGAGAACAAGAAGCCGAGCGGTACGTCCTTCCTCGTGACCAGCAGCGAGAAGGGCGAGCCGAACCTCGGTGACACCCGGAAGTTCATCAAGAAGGTGAAGGGCCCGGACCGGGTCTCCTCGATCATCCTCGACAGCGGTGGCCACAACTTCAACACGTGGCGACGCGAGATCCCGCCGATGCTGATGTGGATGAGCGGACGCATCCAGGCCTGAGGCCGTGGACGCGGTGAAGGCGGAAGGGCCCAGCTCATAGGCGAATTCCAGGGGTCGTTGCAACACGTGATCACCGACGTGTGGTGGCGAGCAGTTCAGACAGGCGCTCGGCCGGGGTTTCCCAGCCGAGCGTCCTGCGTGGGCGGCTGTTGAGTTCGGCAGCGACTGCGTCGAGGTGGTCCCGGGTGTGGCCGGACAGGCTGCTGCCCCAGAGACTGCCCGATTCGCGACCAGCGTACGGGCCCCTGTCTCTCGCCCCATGGCAGCTCCAGCCCAAAGCCGCTCCCGCCGACCTCATCCGGCCCGTGTGCGATCGTCACGCCTCCTAGGTACGTTGAGCCGTCAGCCGAGGGAGAACGCTCGCGAGGGAGTCGCCCCGCAACGCGTGGCTGCGGGGCGACGATCCACTTTCGCAACGGGCCTAGGGGGGTTAGTCGACCGTCTGCCCGTCGTACATACCGCCCCTGCAGGTCGGGAGCACGGGCGTCGACCGATCGATCGTTCCGCCGTTGTCCGTGCACTCACCCGGGGTGACGCTGGCCGGGGTGACGCTGACGGCGGTGGCGGTGGCGGTGGCGGCGGTGGCGGCGCCTGTGAGGCCGAGTCCGGCGAGGGCTGCCGTGGCGAAGACTGCGGCGAGGATTCGTCGAATGCGCATTTGGTTCGCCTTTCACAGATTGCCTCGGTTGGGGCACTAACCAGCTTGATCTTCACCCATGTGGGTGGCACGTCATGTTGGGCCATTCGGGTGACAGTGTTGTCGGGTGCGGGGTCGGTGACGCGACCCGTCAGAGCCGATGGAAGCCCGTGCCACATCCGTGCCAGAAAGAGCGGATCCCAGCGGTCAGGAACAGTCAAGCGCGACGCCTCGCGATTCATCACCAGAGGCCGTTTGCGCTGGTCAGCGTCAACCCCCTCCGTGTCGGCCCGGTGATTCCCAAGCTCAGAGCGCGGGTTCGATTCCCGTCACCCGCTCCACGGCGGAGGCCCAGCTCATAGGCGAATTCCAGGGGTCGTTGCAACACGTGATCACCGACGTGTGGTGGCGAGCAGTTCAGACAGGCGCTCGGCTGGGGTTTCCCAGCCGAGCGCCTTGCGTGGGCGGCTGTTGAGTTCGGCAGCGACTGCGTCGAGGTGGTCGCGGGTGTGGCCGGACAGGCTGCTGCCCTTGGGGAAGTACTGCCGCAGGAGGCCGTTGGTGTTCTCGTTCGAGCCTCGCTGTCAGGGGCTGCCAGGGGCTGCCGGGATCGCAGAAGTAGACCGGCACGTCCGTGGCGACACTGAAGGCGTGGTGGGCGGCCATCTCGGCGCCCTGGTCCCAGGTCAAGGACCGTTTCAAGTGGGCAGGCAGGGTCTGGACCGTGTCGACCAGTGCCTTGCGGACAGCGGCGGCTCCGTGGCCGTTGGGAAGGTGGACCAGCATCAAGTAGCGAGTGCTGCGTTCGACCAGGGTGGCGGGGAAGCGTCTGCGCAGAGCGTGGCGGATCTGCTCGGGACTCCAGCGCAGGGTCAGGTGCTGCTGGACGAAGTCACGGAGCTCCGGGTTCTGGCCGATCTTGCCGACCTTCGGCCGAGGCCGTCGCCGAATTGCTCGCCGGTGGGCCGCATGCGGTCGGTAGTACCACTGGCTGCTGGGCAGGACCGTGCGGTTGCGGCGGATCTCCCGGCTGATGGTGGACGGGCTGCGTCCCAGCTCGGCAGCGATCGTGCGGCCTGACACCTTCTCCCGGAGGCGGTCGGCTATGTGGATCCGGTCCGCCTCGCGCAGGTAGCGCGAAGGAGCGTCGTCCTCGGGCTCCTGGGCGGCCGCCGGCTCTGGGGCCTCGATGTACCGCCACGGCCCCGTTTCCACGAGAGGCGGTGCCGCCTTGTTCTTCCCGGACGCCTGCCGGCCGTTACGCCATCGCCTGCCTGTCCGGTCGTTGATGCCAACGATCCCGCAGGCGTCCAGGTGAGAAGTTCCTTGATCCACGAGCAGAAGGTACGTCTCCCGCTCGCGGCTCAATTTCTTGCGTCCCTGTGGCCGTCGATCCGCCCGAACCTCGAAGTCCATCGCATCCCCTGAGCTGGGGTGTTGCGACGACCACTAGAACTCAAGCCGGCCGGGCCCTTCCGCGTTCGCGCTACGCGTCCTGCAACTGGGCCCGGCGCAGTGCCCGGTGCACGCCCTCCGGGGTCAGTACGCCGACCAGGGCGCCGGAGTCCGGGTCCGTGACCCCGATCCGGCCCGAGTCCTCCTGCAGCAGGGCGGCGAGCGCCTCGCGCAGCGTCGCGCCCAGCTCCACGGCCGCCGCCGGGGCCTTGCCCTCGGCCGCCGCCAGGTCGCCCGCCTCGACCGCGGTGACGGCGAGCCGCTTCAGCCCGCGGTCGGAGCCGACGAAGGAGGCCACGTACGGGGTGGCCGGTGAGCCGAGGACCGCCGCGGGGCGGGCGAACTGCTCGATGGTGCCCGTCCCGTAGACGGCCATGCGGTCGCCGAGCCGGATGGCCTCCTCCAGGTCGTGCGTGACCAGCAGGATCGTCTTGCGCACCGTCTTCTGCAGCGCCAGGAACTCGTTCTGCAGCCGTTCGCGCACCACCGGGTCCACCGCGCCGAACGGCTCGTCCATCAGCAGCACCGGCGGATCGGCGGCGAGGGCGCGGGCCACGCCGACGCGCTGGCGCTGCCCGCCCGACAGCTGCTCCGGGTACCGGCCCCCGTACACGGCCGGATCCAGCCCCACCAGTTCGAGCAGCTCGGCCGCCCGGGCGCGGGCCTTGGCCTTCGGGGTGCCGATCAGCTGCGGCACGGTCGCCGTGTTCTCCAGCACCGTCTTGTGCGGGAACAGCCCGACCTGCTGGATGACGTACCCGATCCGGCGGCGCAGCTCGACCGGGTCGGCGGCCGCGATGTCCTCGCCGGCCAGCAGGATCCGGCCGGAGGTCGGGTCGATCAGCCGGTTGACCATCTTCATCGTGGTCGTCTTGCCGCAGCCGGACGGTCCCACGAGCGTGACCAGCTCGCCCTCCGCCACCTCGAACGACAGGTCCTCGACGGCTGTCGTCCCGTCGGGGTAGCGCTTGGTCACATGCTCGAATCGGATCACGGGTCCATCCTTCCGCACGCGCGGTGCGGTTTTGTGAAGGGCGTGTTGCTCCGGTGCGAAGGATTCCGGCCACGGGGGGTGGTGGGGGTTATGGTCGCTCGTGGCTGTGTGATCGGAAGACGTGTGTTCGAAAGCGGGGGGTGAGGTGCATGGCCGGGCAGAACTGCCTGGTGGCGAACGACTGGATCTGCTGGGACTACGTCACCTCCCGTTCCCAGGAACTCACCGACGCCACCGTCGAACACATCTGGATCACGGCCGTGTCGGTCCTGATCGGCATCGTCGTGTCCGTGCCGCTCGCCCTGCTGGCCCGCCGCGGCCGGCACTGGGCGGCGCCCGTGCTCGCCTTCACCACGCTGCTCTACACGGTCCCCTCACTGGCCATGTTCTCCCTGCTGCTGCCGGTCTTCGGGCTCTCGGCGGCGCTGGTGGTGACCGGGCTCGTGCTGTATTCGCTGACGATCCTGGTGCGCAACGTGCTGGCCGGCCTGGAGGCCGTGCCCGAGGAGGTGCGCGAGGCCGCGCGCGGCATGGGCTACGGCCCGGGTCGGCTGATGTGGCAGGTCGAACTGCCACTGGCGCTGCCCGCGCTGCTCGCCGGCGTACGGATCGCCACCGTCTCCACGGTCGCGCTGACCACGGTCGGCTCCATCGTCGGCAAGGGCGGCCTCGGCAACCTCATCGCCCCCGCGGTGAACAGCTCCTTCAAGGCCCAGGTGCTCACCGCCTCGGTGCTGTGCGTGCTGCTCGCCCTCGTGGCCGACCTCCTGCTGCTGGGCATACAGCGGCTGCTCACGCCGTGGACCCGGGCCGGAGCCCGCCCGGCGGCTTCCGGGAAGGGGGCCTGAGCCCGTGGGAGTACTGGGAGGGGCCTGGGACTGGCTGGCGAACGGCGCCAACTGGTCGGGGGAGAGCGGGGTCTGGCACCGGCTCGGCGAGCACGTCTACGTCAGCGGGGTCGCGCTGGCCATCGCCTGCGCGGTGGCGCTGCCGGTCGGCCTGTACCTCGGCCACCTCGGCAAGGGCGGCGCCCTCGCGATCAACGTCTCCAACATCGGCCGGGCCGTTCCGGTCTTCGCGGTGCTGGCGCTGTTCATGGTCTCCCCGCTGCGCAACGCGGGCTATCTGCCGACCATCGCCGCGCTCGTGCTGTTCGCCGTCCCGCCGCTGCTGACGAACGCGTACGTCGGCATGCGCGAGGTGGACCGCTCGGTGGTGGAGGCCGCCCGGGGCATGGGCATGTCCGGCGGCCAGCTCTTCCTGCGCGTCGAGCTCCCGCTGGCCCGCGGCCTGGTGATGACCGGGCTGCGCTCGGGCGCGGTGCAGGTCATCGCCACGGCCACGATCGCCGCCATGGTCGGCCAGGGCGGCCTCGGCCGGATCATCACCGCCGGCTTCAACACGTACAACACCCCGCAGGTCGTCGCGGGCGCCCTGCTGGTGGCGGCGCTAGCCCTGCTGGTGGAGGGCGTGCTGGTGGCGGCGGACCGGCTGTTGCCGCGGGCCGCGGGCCACCGCTGAATCCTGTCCACAGTCTCGAACGGAGTCACTCCATGACCAAGACCACGCGCGTCCTCGGCGCGTCCCTGGGCGCCCTGGCCCTGACGGTGTCGCTGGCCGCGTGCGGCGGCGACAGCCTGGAGAAGAGCAAGGACGGCGGCTCCTCGGCCCCGGCCGCGGAGGGCAAGGGCAGCCTGGTCGTCGGCGCCGCCGGGTTCACCGAGTCGAACGTGCTGGCGGAGCTGTACGCGCAGGTCCTCAAGGACGCGGGCTACAGCACCTCCGTCAAGACGGTCAACAACCGCGAGCTGTACGAACCCTCGCTGGAGAAGGGCGAGATCGACGTCGTCCCGGAGTACGCGGCCACGCTCGCGGAGTTCCTCAACGCCAAGGTGAACGGCCCGAAGGCGCCCGAGGAGAAGCCGGTGGCGTCGAGCGACGTCGCGGCGACGGTGGCGGGCCTGGAGAAGCTCGCCGCCCCGCTCGGGCTGAAGGCGCTGCCCGCGGGCGGGGCGGTCGACCAGAACGCATTCGCGGTGACCAAGGAATTCGCCCAGAAGAACAACCTCAAGACGCTTTCCGATCTTGGTAAGTCGGGGCTGAAGGTGAAGATCGCGGCGGGCGACGAATGCTCCGTACGGCCCTTCTGCGCACCGGGGTTGACGAAGACATACGGAATTCAGGTTTCCGGCATTGACCCGAAGGGCGTCGGCACCCCGCAGGCCAAGCAGGCCGTCAAGGACGGCGTCGACCAGCTCGTGCTGACCACGACCACGGACGCCACCCTCGACAGCTTCGGCCTGGTCCTGCTGGAGGATGACAAGAAGCTCCAGAACGCCGACAACGTGCTCCCGGTGGTCAACGCCAAGGACGCCGGCGCCCCCGAGGTCGCGGCCGCCCTCGACAAGCTGACCAAGGCCCTCACGACGGCCGACCTCGTCGACCTGAACCGGAAGGTGGACGCGGAGCGCGCCAAGCCGGCGGACGTGGCGAAGGCCTACCTGGAGTCCAAGGGCCTTCTGAAGAAGTAGAAGTCACGTGGGTTGATGGAGGAATGTGGCGTACCTGCCCGGGAAGAGCGGCAAGAGATTTGCCGGGCGGGTATCCCGCTGGACCCCCACGCCCTGTAAATTTCGGGCCATGCCCCGTGGACGCCACCGCAATCCCGAACCCCTGCACCGGCTGCTCACGCCGACGACCGTCGCAGGTGTGTCCGTCATCAGCGCCGGAGCGGCCTGGCTGCTCGCGGAACCGCTGGCGCTGAGGCTCCTCGTGGCCGTCACCGCGGCCGCCGGGGTCGGCGGCGCCGTCGTGATGCGCGCCTGGGACCGCTCGGCCGGCCGCCGCGTCGCGGAGCTCGTGCGCGAGCGGGTCAAGGACGAGTGGCGGACGGACGAGCGGATAGCCGAGCTCGAATCCGACCTCGAAGAGGCCCGCGTGCTGCGCGGCCGGCTCGACGCCAAGCTGCGCGCCAAGCGGGTCGAACTGGCCGGGCTGCGCGGCGAGCACGCGGCGCTGCTGCGGCGGTACGCGACCGCCGAGACCGAGCGCGCCAGCGCCCTGGAGGGCCGCCGGCTGCTGGCCATCGAGGCCTCCGCGGCCCCGGCTGCGGCGCAGAAGGAACTTCCGCCGGTCTCCGAGGAGCGCACCTCGGCGGGCGCGCCCACCACGGTCGGCTACGCCCGGGCCCACGCGGCTCTGGGGGCGCTGGCCCGCAGGGCGCAGACGCAGGCGGCGCTGCCCGCGGCCCCCGCCGCGCCGGCGCTCCCCTCGCCCGGGGCCCCCGCCTCCGCGGTCCCCGCCCGGCGTCCGGCTGCGGCGGTGGCCCCGTACGCGGCCCAGCGGCGTACGGCCTCCCGCGTCGAGGGCGGCTTCGACTTCTTCGGCACCAAGAACGCGGCGCAGGCCCGTGCGGTGATCGAGGCGGTCCAGAACGAGGACCTGGCCGACGTGGTCGGCGCCGAGGCCCTCGCGGTCCACAAGGCGGAGTCCGCCCAGGACGCCCCCGGACCGGAGTTCAAGCCGGCGACCGCCGAGACCCGTGCGGTGGGCCAGGTCATCGACCTGACGGCCCACGACGAGACCGAGCCGATCGACGTGGTCCGGCTGCGCACCGCGATCTCGTAGCGCCCGTCCCCGTCCCCGTTCGCCGTCGGCCCGTCCCCGTCCGGCACGTCCCCGTCCGGCCCGTGCTCAGTCCCGGTACGAGGCCACCAGCCGGGCCAGGTGCCGGCCCGCCACCAGGAGCGGGGTGCGGCTCTGGGTGACCTGTGAGGTCATCTCGGCGCCCTCCAGGGTGTTGATCACGGTGACCGCCAGATCGCGCGCCTCCGGCTCGGGGTGGCCCGAAGCCAGGAGCTTCGCGGCGACCAGCTCCTGCCAGTGGGCGAAGGCCCGGGCGCAGGCCGCCTGGATCTCCGGCACCCGGCCGACCGTCTCCAGGGCCGTGGCCGTCACCGGGCAGCCGTCCCTCCAGTCGGAGGCCTGCAGTTCCTGCGCGAGCAGGACGGCGACGGCCTCGACCGCCTCCGCCGGATCCTGGTGGGCGGCCAGTCCGGTGCGGAGCATCCCGGCGAACTCCTCGTCGCCGAAGTGGATCGCGGCCACCGCGAGCTCCTGCTTGCCGCCCGGGAAGAAGTGGTACAGCGAGCCCAGGGTCGCCTCGGCCTCGCGGACGAGCTGCTTGACCGGGGTGTTCTCGTAACCGCCGTGCTGCATGAGGCGGGAGGCGGTGCGGACCAGCCGGTCGCGCGTGCCCAGTTCTGTCTTCGTCCCTGCTGCTGCCATGGACGTGATCCTACCGCCGATTCTAGATAGAGCGTTCGTTCTAGTCCGTGTTACGGTCGTCCCGATCGCTGGATAGAGCGTTCGTTCTAGTCCATTTCGCAGGGGGAGGACTCCGTCATGAACCAGGTTTCGACCGTCCAGGACACCAAGGTCACCGTCGTCGGTCTCGGCCCCATGGGCCGGGCCATGGCCGCCGCCTACCTCGACGCCGGCTACGAGGTCACCGTCTGGAACCGCAGCGCGGGCAAGGACGCCGACCTCGTGGCCCGCGGGGCCCGCCGGGCGGCCGGCATCGGCGAGGCCGTCGCCGCCAGCCGGCTGACCGTGCTCAGCCTCATCGACGTGGAGGCCATGTACGGCGCGCTCGGCGACACCGACCTGCGCGGCCGGGTGCTCGCCAACCTGTCCTCGGACGTCCCGGACAAGGCCCGCGCGGCCGCACGGTGGGCCGGGGAGCGCGGGGCCGCGTACCTCACCGGCGGGGTCAACGTCCCCCCGACCGGCATCGGGCAGGAGGGTTCCTCCGTCTTCGTCAGCGGCACGGAGGAGGTCTACGAGGAGCACCGCGCCGCGCTCGACGTGCTCGCCGCCACCGACTACCGGGGCGCCGACCCCGGCTACGCGCAGCTGTACTACCAGCTCAACATGATCCTCTTCTGGACCGCCTACACGGGCTGGTACCAGGCCCTCGCCGTCGCCCGCGCCAACGGGCTGACGGCTGCCGACATCCTGCCCTACGCCGGCTACACGGCCGACAGCATGCGCGGCTTCTACACCCAGGGCGCCCCGCGCGTCGACGCCGGCGAGCACGGGGGCGCGTACGAGCGCCTCGCCATGTGCGCCGCCAGCGTCGAGCACGTCCTGCACACGGCCGCCGACTCCGGTGTGGACACCGGGATCCTCGCCGCGCACGCCGAGCTCTACCGGCGCGGGGTCGCCGCGGGCTTCGGCGCCGACAGCAGCTCGCGGCTGATCGGGCTGCTGGGCGGCGCCGGCAAGCCCGCCTAGGCCCGGCCGGGGGCCCACAGGCGGACGGGCCCTAGCGGATCGAGTCGAACCAGCGGACGGCCTGCGGCGCCGAGCGGACGGCCGTGGTGAAGTGGTCGGCGTCCGGCCCCTGGTCGACGACCTTCGCGCGGACCCCGTGGCGGGCCAGATCGGCGGCGCAGGCACGGGTGTTGGCGATCGGCACGTCGGTGTCGGCGGCGCCCGTGTAGAGGCGTACGGGCGCGGCCGGCTTCCAGTCGCAGGCGCCGTCGTTGGCCGCCAGGACCTCGCGCAGCGCCCCGTGCGGCTCGCGGATGTTCTCGGCCCACTCCGGGGTGAGGAGCTCCTGCGGTGTCGCGGGGAGCGCGGCCACGATGTCCTGCTCCCGGTGGCTCCCGTCGAACAGGCCTTCCACAGCCTGTGCATAGGGTGCGCGGAAGACCTCGGCGGGGTCCTTGTAGAGCGGGTGCAGCCGGTTCTGGGCGGTGAGGAAATAGGAGAGGTAGAAGACGGCGGACACGGGTGCGACCCGGCCGTCGCCGATCGCCGGTATCTCGGAGCCGGTCAGGTCGTACGGGCCGGCCATCGGGGCCAGCGCCCGCAGCCGGAACCCGTCGCGGCCGCGGGAGAGTTCGCGGCCCAGGGCCATCGCCACCTGGCCGCCCTGCGAGAAGCCGGTGGCGTACACGTCGCGGGTGACGGGACGGCCCAGCCGGCCGGCGGCGGTGCGGGCGGCCTTCAGCATGTCGACGGAGGCGGTCACGGAGGACCGGGTGTCCATGTACGGGTGGCTGCCGGGGCCGCCGCCCAGGCCCAGGTAGTCGGGGGCGGCGACGGCGCGGCCGGCGGAGGCGTGCAGGTACGGGGTGAGCCGGTTGTAGCCGGCCCCGCCGGACGGGGCGTCGTCGCGGGTGGCCAGCGTGCCGTGGGTGTCGGAGACCAGGTCCAGGCGGTGCGGGCCGCCGCGCGGCAGGACCAGCAGCCCGGTGGCGGTGGTGGGGCGGCCGTGGGGGTCCACGGTGGCGTAGGTCAGCCGGTGCGCGGTCACCCCGTACCGGACGGTCCCGGTGTCGAAGCCGAACGCGGCGAGTGCGGCGGAGACCTGCTCGCGGCCGAGCGTGTCGAGGGGGGTGACGGAGATCAGGGTCCCGCGGGCGGTGGCCGAGGCGGGTGCAACGGTGGTGGCGGCGGAGGCGGGCGCGGCCAGGGCCGCCGGGGCGGCGATCCCGCCGAGTACCGCCGCGAGGGCCACGGCCGCGGCGCCGCGCCGCAACCACTGCCGGCGCCGCTGCCTGCTGTTCTGCGTGAGCGTCATGGCGGAGACGCTACGGTCGCCCGCCCGGCCCCGACATCCGGTCGGCCCCCGCCGGTTGAGGGGGGAAAGCCCCCGGGAACGGGCTCAGAACAGCGGTAGCTGACCGGGGTGTTCGGGCAGCACGAAGCCGTCCAGCGTCGGCGCGGAGGCGCCGAGCACCACCCGGGCCCGGGATCCGGGGCAGGACACCAGGTCGCCGCGTTCGCGCCCGGCCGGGGGGTCGTGGCGGGCGATCCGGCCGGCGGTGACGGCGCAGTCGCGGCCGCAGGCGGGGCAGGCCCGGCGGGGGGAGTGGGACATGGCCCCCAGTCTGCCCTGCCCCGCCGACATCAGCCCTGCCGGGCGGCGAGCCACGCCTCGTGGGCCTGCTGGACCCGGGCCCACAGCGCCGCCCGGTCGGCGGCGGTCAGGTCGTCCAGTCCGCGCCCGAAGACGCTCCCGATGACCTCGAAGAGCTCGTCCTCGTCGGCCAGTTCCCGCTCGCTGGTCCCCTTCGCGGAGTCGAGCCGGGTCAGGATGCGGCCGCGCAGCACGTCCGCGCCCTCCGCGTCACGGCGGAACAGCGCGAAGGTCCGGACGAAGACCGAGTCCTCGGCGGTCGACAGCCAGGTGTGCATGGCCTCGAAGTCGGCCGTCGCCGCCGGGGCGTCCCGGAAGTTCATGCGGGGCATGTGCATGTCGGGGGTGAGGAGGCTCCAGCCTTCTCCCTCGCCCTCCAGCGGCTCCAGCCGCTCCAGCCGGTACCGCAGGCCGCCCTGCTCGTACGCCCCCTCGCGCAGCGGCAGCGGCTCGTACGGGCCGTCCCCGAGCCCGGCGTCCACCCAGTACGCGGTCCCGTCGACGCGGACGGTCAGGGTGAGGTGGCCGCCGCCGACCTCGCGGGAGGCGGCGTCGTCGCACACGCCGCCGATGTGCCGGGTCACCTCGTAGCCGAGGGTCTCCAGGAGGAGCGCGAGGCCGCCGTTGAGGTGGAAGCAGTAACCGCCGCGGCCGGCGGCGAAGCGGCGGGCCGACAGTTCGGGGTCGATGCCGGGCGGCCGGCCGAGCTGGATGTCGATGTTGTCGTAGGCGATGCGCTCCAGGTGGGCGCGCTGGAGCGCGAACAGCCCTTCCACGCTGGGGGCTCCGGGATCGATGACGCCGAGCCGGCGCAGGTAGCCGTCGAATATGTCGGAGATCATCCGGTCAGCCTAGGCGCCGGCCGGGTGCGGTCCCCGGGATTTACCCCGACGCTCCCGACGCCTCCGGTGCCTCCTGTGCCTCCGATGCCCCGGCGGTCACGGGCGTGGCCTGCCGAGGGCTGCGACGGCGTCGACCATGTGGTCCCAGAAGAGCCCGGTGTCGAGGGTCACGGCGACCTTCGCGTTGACCGGGCGGTCCAGGTACCGGTGGAGGTCCACCACGGTGGCCCCGCGCGTGTACCGGCCGTGCAGTTCCACGGTGACGTTCGCCTCCACGCACTCCACGACGGCCGGGTCGATCACGCGGGCCACCGCGACGGGATCGTGCAGCGGCGGATGGGGCATGTTCCACAGCCGCCTGTACGTCGATCCGAAGTAGGCCAGCAATCCGGCGCAGATGTCGCCGAGTTCGGTGCCGAGGCCCTCGAAGCGGGCCAGGACCTCGGGCGTGGCGAGGGCCTGGTGGGTGACGTTGAGCCCGCACATGGTCACGGGTACCCCGCTGCGGAAGACGATGTCCGCGGCCTCCGGGTCGGTGTGGATGTTGAACTCGGACGCGGGGGTGCGGTTGCCCCGCTCCGTGGAGCCTCCCATCAGCACGATCTCGCGGATGCGGGCGGCGCTGTCGGGGTAGCGGGTCAGCAGCAGGGCGATGTTGGTCAGCGGGGCGGTGGGGACCAGGGTGACCGGCTCCGGGTGTTCCACGAGGATCCGGTGGATGAGCTCCACCGCGTGCTCGGGGACCAGGTCGACCGTGGGCTCGGGGAAATGCGGTCCGTCCATCCCGGATTCGCCGTGCACGTCGTCCGCGACGGCCAGCTGCTGGAGCAGCGGCCGGTCGCACCCGGCGGCGATGGGCACGTCGGTGATCCCGGCGACGGTGCACACCCGGCGTGCGTTGAGGGAGGTCTTCTCCAGCGTCTGGTTGCCGGCGACGGTGGTGATGGCGAGCAGGTCGACCGCCGGGTTCGCCGCCGCCAGCATGATCGCCAGTGCGTCGTCGTGCCCGGGATCGCAGTCGATGATGATCGGGACGGGCACGGGCGACCTCCTCGTCGGACTGTGGACCACCCAGTCTGCCGCCGAAGGGGCCGCTCGCGCGGTCTCTACTTGTCGATGTCCCCGACCACGAAGAAGAGCGAGCCCAGGATCGCCACCATGTCCGCGACGAGCTGCCCCGGCAGCAGCACGGCCAGGGCCTGGATGTTGTTGTACGAGGCGCTGCGCAGCTTCAGCCGGTACGGGGTCTTCTCGCCCTTCGAGACGAGGTAGTAGCCGTTGATGCCGAGCGGGTTCTCGGTCCAGGCGTACGTGTGGCCCTCGGGCGCCTTCAGGACCTTGGGCAGCCGCTGGTTGACCGGCCCCGGCGGCAGCTCCGCCATCCGGTCCAGGCAGGCGACGGCCAGGTCGAGCGCGTTGTGGGTCTGCTCCAGCAGGCATTCGAAGCGGGCCAGGCAGTCGCCCTCGGTGCGGGTGACGACCTTGAGGACGTCCTGCAGCTCGCCGTAGGCCAGGTAGGGCTCGTCGCGGCGCAGGTCGAAGTCGACGCCGGAGGCGCGGGCGATCGGGCCGGAGACCCCGTACGCGTGCACCGCCTCGGCGGACAGGACCCCGACGCCGCGGGTGCGGGCGCGGAAGATCTCGTTGCCGCGCACCAGGTCGTCGTAGACGTGCATGCGGGTGTTGACGTCGGCGATGGCGGCGCGGGCCCGGCCGAGCCAGCCGGCCGGCAGGTCCTCCTTGAGGCCGCCGACGCGGTTGAACATGTAGTGCATGCGGCCGCCGGAGATCTCCTCCATGACGGCCTGGAGCTCCTCGCGCTCGCGGAACGCGTGGAAGATCGGGGTGATTCCACCCAGTTCGAGCGGGTATGAGCCGAGGAACATCAGGTGGTTCAGCACCCGGTTCAGCTCGGCGAGCAGGGTCCGCATCCACACGGCCCGCTCGGGGACCTCCATGCCGAGCATCCGCTCGACGGCCATGACCACGCCGAGCTCGTTGGAGAACGCGGACAGCCAGTCGTGGCGGTTCGCGAGCATCACGATCTGCCGGTAGTCGCGGGCCTCGAAGAGTTTCTCGGCGCCGCGGTGCATATAGCCGACCACGGGCTCGGCGCTGACGATCCGCTCGCCGTCCAGGACGAGGCGCAGGCGCAGCACGCCGTGCGTGGAAGGGTGCTGGGGGCCGATGTTGAGCACCATGTCGGTGCTCTCCGCCGCTCCGCCGATGCCGACCGTGGTCTCCGTCATGCGGGCATTGTCTCAGTCCTAGGCTGAGGGCATGGATACGGGGACAGAGGGTGAGACGGGCGGGCCCGTGTGGGTGGGGCTGCCGGGCGGGCTGCTCACTCTGCGGCGGCTGCTGCTGGTGATCTGGACGACGGGGTTCGCCGCCGTGACGGCCGTCGTACTGGGGCTGACGGTCGGCCCGTGGTGGGCGTTCTTCGCGGTGCCGTGGCTCGCCGCCCTGGTCTGGGGCTGGGTGCTGCTCGGCCGGAACTGGCGGTCCTGGCGGTACGCCGAGCGCGCGGACGACCTGCTGATCAGCCGGGGCGTGCTGTGGCGGGAGGAGACCGTGGTCCCGTACGGGCGGATGCAGCTGGTCGAGGTCACCTCGGGCCCGCTGGAGCGGCGCTTCGGACTGGCCTCCGTACAGCTGCACACGGCGGCGGCGGCCACCGACGCCAAGATCCCGGGCCTGGTGCCCGCCGAGGCGGAGCGGCTGCGCGACCGCCTCACCGCCCTCGGCGAGGCAAGGTCGGCGGGGCTGTGACCTCCGGCCCGGCGGGCGGGGACCCGCTGACCCCCACCCCCGCTGCCGCCCCCGCCGCCGAGCCCGCCGCGGGCGGACGGCGGCTGCACCCCTTCACACCGCTGCGCCGCGCCTGGGTGCCGATCGCCGCGACCGTCGGCGTGATCGCCCAGCAGGGCGACCAGGCCCAGAAGTGGATGGCGGGCCTGTCGGTCCTCCTGCGGCTGCTGGCACTGGCCGCCATCGTCCTCGTCTTCGCCGTCTACGGCTTCCTGAGCTGGTGGTTCACCCACTACGCCGTGACCGACACCGAACTGCGCATCCGCACCGGGCTGCTCTTCCGCCGCACCGCGCACATCCGCCTCGACCGCCTCCAGGCCGTGGACGTCACCCGCCCCCTGCTGGCCCGGCTGACCGGCGTCGCCAGCCTGCGCCTCGACGTCATCGGCACCGACGACAAGGACCAGCTGTCCTTCCTCGGCGAGAAGGAGGCCGTCGCCTTGCGGGCCGAACTACTCGCCCGCGCGGCGGGCTTCGCCCCCGAGGAGGCGGTGCGCCTCGGCGAGGCCCCCGACCGGGAGCTGCTGCGGGTGAGCCCGCGCGAGCTCGTCGTGTCGCTGCTGCTCAGCCTCGGCGTCCTGGCGGCGCTCGCGGCCGGGGTCGTCGGGCCGGTGGCCGTGTGGTGGTTCAGCTCCAGCCCGTGGGCGGCCGTCGTCGCCCTGCTCCCGCTGCTCGGCGCGGTCTGGGCGGCCACCGCGGGCCGTTTCCTCGCGGAGTACGACTGGCGGGTCGCGGAGTCCCCGGACGGGCTGCGCCTGGACCACGGCATGCTGGACCGGGCCCACGAGACCGTGCCGCCGGGGCGCGTGCAGACCGTACGGATCGTGGAGCCGCTGCTGTGGCGGCGGCGCGACCGGGTCCGCGTGGAGCTGGCCGTGGCGGGCTCGAAGAACGAGGTCCTGGTCCCGGTGGCCTCGCGGGCCGCGGCGTACGCCGTGATCGCCCGGGTGCTGCCCGGGGTGGACCTGGCAGCCCTGTCCTTCTCCGGCTCCCCGCGCACGGGCTCGCGCTGGGTGGTCCCGGTGTGGTGGAAGGGTTACGCGCTGGCCGTCTCCCCGGAGGTGTTCGCCGCACGGCACGGCCGCCTGTGCCGCCGAACGGAGATCGTCCCGCACGCCAAGGTGCAGAGCGTCCGCCTCACCCAGGGCCCGTGGGCCCGCGCCCGCGGCCTGGCCGACGTACACGTGGACACCGGCGCGAACGGCACGGTCACGGCCCGGCTGCGCGCGGCGGACGAGGCCGCCGCCCTGCTGGCCGCCCAGGCCGTCCGGGCCCGCACCTCCCGTGCGTCGGCCCGCCCGGACCGCTGGATGACGGAGCCCGGGGCGTGAGCCGGGCCCGTGAGCCGGACGGGGGGCCGGCTGCGGCACACGAGGTAACTGTGTGATTACAGGAAGAACCTATCGGTGACTCCGGGTAGCGAAGGGGGCGACGGATCCTCGCCTGATCCGTCGTCAGCAACCCCAAGGGACAGCACTGATGAACCTGAACGCCGCACGTCTCCCGCGCATGGCACGAGTGGCCGCCCCCGTCGTGGCCGCGCTCGCGCTGACGATGGCCTTCGCGGGCCCGGCCGCCGCCGACCCGTCGTTCGTGACGAAGTCGGGCGGCGCGATCCTCTTCGCGGCCCTGCCCGGAGAACAGAACACCGTGAAAATCCAATTGAGCGGCTCCAACGTCATCGTCAGTGACACGACGAGCACGCTCACCGCAGGTCCCGGCTGCGCCCAGCTGAACCCCAACGCGGTCAACTGCGGCGGTGGCGTGACCCGTATCCAGGCCGCTCTGGGCAACGGGAACGACGTCCTGAGCAACCAGACCTCGATTCCCGCCGATGTCGACGGCGGAGCGGGTGAGGACAGCATCACCGGCGGGGGCGGCAACGACCGGCTGACGGACCCCGACGGCTGGAACTCCACGCCCGGCAGTCTCACCTTCGACGGGGGCGGGGGCAACGACACCATCGTCAGCAAGAACGGCGGCTTCGACCGGATCGCCTGCGGCGCCGGCTTCGACATCGTCGTGGCCGACCAGGCCGCCCTCGACGGCCTCAGCGTCACGCCCGCCCACGGCTGCGAGTTCGTCATCCGCTGACGCCGCCCGGGCCGCGCACGGCGTTTCCCCTCGGGCCGGGGCGGCCCGAGGGGAAACGCTCGTGAAGCGGGCTACCCGGCGCCGCCGCCCGCGCGGACCAGACCCGTCTCGTACGCCAGGACCACCACCTGCACCCGGTCGCGCAGCCCCAGCTTCGTCAGGATGCGGCCCACGTGCGTCTTCACGGTCGCCTCGGAGAGGACCAGCCGGGCGGCGATCTCCCCGTTCGACAGCCCCTGTGCCACCAGCAGCATGACCTCGCGCTCGCGCTCCGTCAGCCGCTCGATCTCCTTGTTCTGCGGCTCCTGCGTGGTCGTCGGCAGCATCGGCGCGAAGCGGTCCAGCAGCCGGCGCGTCGTGGACGGGGCCACCACCGCGTCCCCGCTGTGCACCGAGCGGATGGCCCCCAGCAGCTCGGCCGGCGGGACGTCCTTCAGCATGAAGCCGCTCGCACCGGCCTTCAGGCCGGAGAAGGCGTACTCGTCCAGGTCGAAGGTGGTCAGGATGATGACCTTCGGGTGCTCGTCCGGCTCGCAGATCCGCCGCGTCGCCTCGACACCGTCCAGCCGCGGCATGCGGACGTCCATCAGCACCACGTCCACCTTCGTGGCCCGCAGCACCTCCAGCGCCTCCAGGCCGTCGCCCGCCTCGGCGACGACCTCCATGTCCGGCTGGGCGGCGAGCACCATCCGGAAGCCGGTGCGCAGCAGCACCTGGTCGTCGACCAGCATCACTCGGATGGACATCAGTTACCTCGTCCTCGTCATCTCTTCTTCAGGGGAAGCAGTGCGCTGATCCGGAAGCCGCCGCCGGGACGCGGGCCCGCGTCCAGGGTTCCGCCGACCATACCGATCCGCTCGCGCATGCCGATCAGTCCGTGCCCGGCGCCGTCCGCGCCGCCGTCCTCGTACAGCTCGTGGGCCGCGCCCCGGCCGTCGTCCTCGACCAGCAGGCCGAGTCCGTCGTCGAAGTAGACCAGCCGGACGCTGGCCTTCGCCTCGGGGCCGCCGTGTTTGCGGGTGTTGGTCAGCGCCTCCTGCACGATCCGGTACGCCGTCAGCTCGACCCCGCTGGGCAGCCGCCGCGGTGCGCCCTCGACCTCGAAGTCCACCGCGAGCCCGGCCGCCCGTACCTGCTCGACCAGGACCTCGATCTGTTCGACGTCGGGCTGCGGCACGTAGTCCTCGGACTCCTGCGGCTCGCCGGTGCGCAGGACGCCCAGCAGCCGGCGCATCTCGGCGAGGGCCTGGCGGCCGGTGCCGGAGATGGTCTGGAGGGCCTCCTTGGCCTGCTCGGGAGCCACGTCCATGACGTACGCCGCCCCGTCCGCCTGGACCACCATCACCGAGACGTTGTGCGCGACGACGTCGTGCAGCTCGCGGGCGATCCTGGCGCGCTCGCCGGCCACGGCCACCTTGGCCTGGGCCTCGCGCTCCTTCTCCAGCCGCTGGTTCCGCTCGATCAGCTGGGCGTAGTAGGCCCGGCGGGTGCGCAGGGAGTCGCCCAGCACCCAGGCCAGCACGAAGGGGATGACCATGAAGACGGCGAAGAGGACGTTGTCGACGCTGTTGCTGCCCTTGTCCACGCCGAAGCGCACGAAGTACAGCGGCGCGGCGGCCAGCCCCCAGCCCAGTGCGGTGCGGGAGACCCAGCGCGGGACCTCGCTCGCGGCGACCGTGAAGAGGATCACGAACATCGCGACGTCGTAGACCCCGGCGACGATCCCCATCAGCAATTGGAAGACGCCCGCCCCGAGGGTGAGCCAGAACATGGCCTGCGTCCATTTGCGGCGCAGGGCCACGGCCGTGCTCAGTGCGATCACCACGGGGACGGCGGCGAACTTCAAGGGTCTGCCGATGTCGGGCTCACCCACGACGTTCAGCATCGAGACCCCGAAGAAGAGGACAGCCCAGAAGCTGTCGACGCCCGTCGGGTGTCTGCGGAGGAAGTCGTAGAGGCGCTGCACGTAACCCAGAGTAGGGAACGACGATAGGTGCTGGAGTCAACCAGAGGTTCGAACCTGGCAACAGGGGCGTACTCCCCAAGGTGGAGGGTGAACCTAACCTTTGTGGGGTGAGCACCCAGGTGGGACATACGACTCCGGTCCGGTGGCGCGACGCGATGGACGCCGCCCTGTACGGGCCCGGCGGCTTCTACGTGCGCCCGGGCGGGCCCGGGCCCGCCGGACACTTCCGCACCTCCGTGCACGCCTCCGCGCTGTACGCGGGCGCCGTGGCCCGGCTGCTGCGCCGGGTGGACGCGGAGCTCGGGCACCCGCAGGGGCTGGACCTGGTCGACGTGGGGGCCGGGCGCGGGGAGCTGCTGGCCGGGGTGCTGGCCGCGCTGGACCCGGAGACGGCCGCACGGGTGATCCCGTACGCCGTGGAGCGGGCGGAGCGGCCGGCCGGGCTCGACCCGCGGATCCGCTGGGTCGCGGCCCCGCCCGAACGGGCGACGGGGCTGCTCTTCGCCAACGAGTGGCTGGACAACGTGCCGCTGGAGATCGCGGAGGACGGGCGCTACGTCCTGGTCGCCCCGGACGGTACGGAGAGCCCTGGCGGCCCGCTGGACGGCGCGGACCGGGCCTGGCTGGAGCGGTGGTGGCCCGGCGGCGGTGCGGAGGCCGGCGGGGTGGAGATCGGCCGGGTGGAGATCGGACGGGCGCGCGACGAGGCCTGGGCGGCGGCCGTGGCGAGTCTGGAGCGGGGGCTGGCGGTGGCGGTGGACTACGCCCACACCCGCGACGCGAGGCCGCCGTACGGCACCCTGACGGGCTTCCGGGCGGGCCGGGAGGTCCCGCCCGTCCCGGACGGCAGCTGTGACGTCACCGCGCACGTGGCGCTGGACTCCTGTGCGGGACCGGACGCGGTCCTGCTGACCCAGCGCGAGGCGCTGTCGAGGCTCGGGGTCTCGGGCTCCCGCCCCGCGCTGGCGCTGGCCTCGGCGGATCCGGTGGCGTACGTCCGGGCGCTGGCGTCTGCGGGCGAGGCGGCGGAGCTCACGGCACGCGGGGGGCTCGGCGACTTCCTGTGGCTCTGCCAGCCCGTCGGGATCCGGGCGGCTTGGCCGGGGGCCGCCGCCGACTGACGCGGACCCGGTGTGCGGAGCCCGGCCGGCGCCGGCCGGGGCTGGAATGCCGGGGCTTGACCGGGCGGCGCGGTGTCGGCCCCGTACGCCGTCAGGCGCGGCTGATGATCAGCCGCGCCTGACGGTCCGGGGACGGAAGGGTTACTGCTGGACCTCGTCGTGGCCCTGGTGGAGGCCGCCGCCGCTGCCCGAGCCGCCCGTCGGCGTCGAGACGACCGGCTTCGACAGCGGGGCCAGGTCGTGCGCGTAGTGGCCGACCGCGTCCGCGATGACGTCGACGTTGATGTCGAGCGCCTTCTGGTCGATGTTGGTGATGTCGTCACCCTTGCCGTGGTAGTTCACGTCGTAGGCGACGCCCGCCTGGCCGCCGAACTTCGCGGCCTGCTCCGGGGTCTTGATGCCCTCGGCGCCGGTGAAGGTGCCGCCGGACGGGATGCCGACCTCGATGAACGGGCCGTAGTCCGAGCGGCCGGAGAAGTCCGTGCCCTCGTGCGGGATCTTCTTCGAGTCGAGGAAGTCGGTGATCCCCTTCTCCAGCTGGGCGGAACCGGCCGGGCCGGGGCCCGCGCCGGTGGCGTCCGAGTCGTCGCCGTCGTAGACGAAGTACGCGGAGTTCGGCGAGGCGATCATGTCGAAGTTGAGGTAGAGCTTGATCTGCTTCTTCTGCTCGTCCGTCAGCCCGGCGACGTACGCCTCCGAGCCGAGCAGGCCGAACTCCTCCGCCGACCACCAGGCGAACTTGACCTTGTTCTTGACCTTCTTCTGCTCGCTCGCGAGCCGCTGGGCGACCTGGAGGATGCCCGCCGAGCCGGAGCCGTTGTCGTTGATGCCCGGGCCGGCCGCGACCGAGTCGAGGTGCGCGCCGAGGAAGACGGTGTTGTTCTCGTCGCCGCCCTTGGTCTCGGCGATGACGTTGAACGTCTTGCGGTTCTCGCGCAGCTGCCGGATGTCGAGGGTGACCTCGACCGGGCCGGCCGCGGCCTCGGCGGCGAGCTTCTCGCCGTCCGCCTGGGTGATGCCGCCCGTCGGGACCTTGCCCGCGTTCGGGTCGCCGAGGGTTCCGTTGAGGGCGCCCGCGGTGTTGTTGTAGATGACCGCGCCGACCGCGCCGGCCGCCGCCGCGTTCTGCTGCTTCACCGCGAAGGTGCAGCCGCCGCGCTTGACCAGGGCGATCTTGCCGGTGAAGGTGCCGGAGGCGAAGTCGCCCGGCTCGCAGCCGTTCGTCCCGTCCGCGTCGACCGGGGCGACGGCGACCTGGGCGGTCACGCCGCCCTCCGGGCTGTTCGCCGTGTAGGACATCAGGTGGATCGGTACGTCGCGCTGGTTCGCGCCGCCCACCGTCAGCTTCTCCTCGATCGTCTCGACGTAGACGAAGTCGAACTCGTTGCGGGTGACGGTGTATCCGGCCGCCTTCAGCACGGCCTCGATGTACTTGGCCGACTGCTCGTGGCCCTTGGAACCGGCCGCACGGTTGCCGTTGTTGTAGTCGGCCAGGGACTGCAGGACCTTGAGGTGGTTGTAGGCGCCCTTGCCGGTCGCGTCCTTGACCAGCTTCCTTGCGAGCGCGTCACCGCGGGCGGCGTCGCTCTGCGGGCTCCCGGTGGCTCCGGCCGGTCCGGCGAGCAGCAGCGGTGAGACGAGGGCCGCTGCGGCCAGGGCGGCGGTTGCTGCGGCTATACGGCGTGAGGGCATGAAGGTCCTTCCACGACAAAGGCGAGCAGGGCGGGCGGATCTGGGCACAGCAAGGCAGAGCAGGGCACAGCAAGGCAGAGCGTGGTGCAGCTGAAACGCAGAATCGGTGTGCGTCAGGTGGGGAAACAGTGAGCGCACGTTAGACAGCAAGTGGCCATCATGGCCAGAGTTTTCGCTGATTTCGGTTTATGAATTCCGTATATCGGTGACTCTGCGCCGACGAAATCCGGCCAATCGCCCGCCGGTTCCGCCTAGCGGAGGACGCCCTCGATGAAGTCGGCTCCGATGCGGGCGACCGCCCCGAGATCCAACTGGTGCTGGGCGTAGCGGCCTTGTCGTCGCGTGTGCATCAGGCCGGCCTTCTTCAGGACGGCCAGATGCCGTGACACCTCCGGCGCGGTGATCCCGTACACGGTCGCCAGCTCGCTCGTCGTGAACGGGGCCCGGGCCAGGCTCCGGCACAGCATCATCCGCATGGGATGCGCCAGCGCCTCCATCCGCCGCTGGAGCAGCTCCACCGAGCCGGGCTCGGAGACCGGTTCGGGGGAGCCGAGCGGATAGTGGACCACCGGTCGCCAGCCCGGCGCGTGCAGCACCAGCAGATGCGGCCAGCCGAAGTTGGTCGGCACGAAGACCAGGCCGGCGCCTATTCGGGGATCGGTCGCGGTCGTCGATCCGTGGACCATCTTGTCGGCGGTGATGGTGGTGCCGCCCTCGTCGACGCTCAGCGCCGCCGAGACCTCCTTCAGCACGGCCGGCAGCCCCTTGCGGCGCAGCACCTCCGTCTTGTGCCGGGCGTCGGCGCTCTGCCCGGGCTCGACGCGCTTCCACGTCTCGGCGAAGAAGGCCTCGTCGCAGTCCTCCAGGAGGCGCCGCATCCACACCCGTACGGCGGCCGTGTCGTCGAGGAGCCGCATGGAGAAGTCCAGCTGGCGCGGGCCGCGGGCGGCGGCCGTCTCCAGCGCCTTGGCCCGCGCCGCCGGGTTGTCCAGGGGCGAGGAGGACGGTCCGCCCTCGTTGTAGAGCGCCAGCCAGCACTGCTCCAGGGCGGCCCGCACGAACCGCTCGTCGTCCAGCCGGTCGAGCACGTCCAGCGCCTCGGCCAGCGTGGCGGCGGGCAGCCCGGTTCCGCCGGGCAGTCCGGCGAAGGGCATGAAGATGTCGGAGAACGAGCTCCGCCACATGAAGTCGGCCTCCAGCAGCCGGTCCGCGAGGCACGGATCGAGCGAGGCGGCGGTGGCGGTGGTCCAAGAGGTCAGCCCCGGGTGGTGCGCGGGCTGGGAGAGCGCGTGCAGCGCCATGCAGAGCTCCGCGAGCGGGGAGGGCGCGAAGGTGATCCGCTCTGCGGGGAGTCCGGCGATGTCGATCGTGACGCTCATCAGGCCATTCTGTCGTCCCGCCCGCCGGGGGAGCGGCAGGGCGGGCGGGCCGGCGCCGCCGTCCGAGTGGCCGCGGGCGCTCCGGCGCGGCGGCCGGAAGAGTGATCGTTTGCCGGTGGGGCGGCCGCGGGGAGCCGTCGATTGACGGGGAACGTCAACTGTCGTGCGCGGTGCCGCCGACGGGGTGAGGGTAGAGGTATGAGCGCGATCGAGCAGTACCTCATAGACACCTGGCGGGCCTCCCAGCACGCGGAGCCGATGCCCCCGCCTCCCGGCCGCGACGACATCGCCGTGCTGCGCGAGATCCGGTCGTACGAGCAGGTCAAGGCCGTCGTGGAGGGCCGCCCGGCCCGCCACCCCTGGCGCGCGGCCCTGCACCGGATGCTGACCCGCCCCCGCGCGTGCTGATCCGCCCCCGGCGGCCGGACCGGGCCGGTGGCCGGTGAGCGGGCCGGCTGCGCCGGGGCCGGGCGGCCCTGAGACGGCTCAGGCGAAGCTGGGCGCGTTGCGCTCGTAGACCAGTCGCAGTCCGATCAGCGTCAGCCACGGTTCGTGGTCGTCGATCACCGAGGACTCGCCCAGCACGATCGGCGCCAGCCCGCCCGTCGCGATGATGCGGACGTCGTCCGGATCGCCGTTCGGCCCGGCCAGCTCCTTCGCCATCCGGGCCACGACCCCGTCGACCTGGCCCGCGAAGCCGTAGACCACGCCCGACTGCATCGCCTCGACCGTGGACTTGCCGATCACGTTGCGCGGCCGGGCCAGCTCGATCTTGCGCAGCTGGGCCCCCCGTACGCCGAGCGCCTCCATCGAGATCTCGATGCCCGGGGAGATCACCCCGCCCACGTACTCGCCCTTCGCGGACACCGCGTCGAAGGTGGTCGCCGTACCGAGGTCGACCACGATCGCCGGGCCCCCGTAGAGCTCGACCACGGCGACGGCGTTGACGATCCGGTCGGCGCCGACCTCCTTCGGGTTGTCCGTGAGGATCGGCACGCCCGTCTTGGTGCCGGGCTCCACGATCACCGCGGGCACGTCGCCGTAGTAGCGGCGGGTCACCTCGCGGAGCTCGTGCAGGACCGCCGGCACCGTCGCGCAGATCGCGATGCCGTGGATGCCGTCGCCCAGCTCGCTGCCGAGCATCGGGTGCATGCCCATCAGGCCCTGCATGAGCACGGCCATCTCGTCGGCCGTGCGCCGCGGGTCGGTCGAGATGCGCCAGTGCTCGACGATCTCGTCACCGTCGAACAGGCCCAGGACCGTGTGGGTGTTGCCCACGTCGATGGTGAGGAGCACCGGTTACACCGCCTCGCGCAGATCGAGGCCGATGTCCAGGATCGGCGAGGAGTGCGTCAGCCCGCCGACGGCCAGGTAGTCCACGCCGGTCTCCGCGTACGCCCGGGCGGTGTCCAGGGTGAGGCGGCCCGAGGACTCCAGCACCGCGCGCCCGGCGACCAGGGCCACGGCCTCGGCGGTCTGCCCGACCGTGAAGTTGTCCAGCAGGATCAGGTCGGCGCCGGCCTCCAGGACCTCGCCGATCTGCTCCAGGGTGTCGACCTCGACCTCGATCGGGACCTCCGGGAAGGCCTCCCGCACGGCCTTGAAGGCCTGGGCGACGCCGCCCGCGGCCACCACGTGGTTGTCCTTGACCAGCGCGGCGTCCGACAGCGACATCCGGTGGTTGACGCCGCCGCCGCAGCGCACCGCGTACTTCTCCAGCGCGCGCAGGCCCGGCGTGGTCTTGCGGGTGTCGCGGACCTTCGCCCCGGTGCCCTCCAGCACGTCCGCCCAGCGGCGGGTGGCGGTCGCGATGCCGGACAGCCGGCACAGGATGTTCAGCGCGCTGCGCTCCGCCGTCAGCAGGTCGCGGGTGCGCGAGCGCACCGACAGCAGCAGCTGCCCGGCCTGGACGCTGTCGCCGTCCTCCGCGTGCCGCTCCACCTCGAAGGCCTCCGTGCACACCACGGAGAACACGGCCTCGGCGATCCGCAGACCGGCCACGACGCCGTCCTCGCGCGCGACGAAGTCGGCGACCGCCTCGGCCTCCTCGGGCACCGTGGCGACGGTGGTGACGTCCACGCCGCCGTCCAGGTCCTCGGAGAGCGCCATGTGCGCGATGTCCTCGACCTCGATGGGGTCCAGGCCCGCGTCGGCCAGCAGCTGGGCGAGCGCCGGGTCCAGGCCGCTCTCCTCGCCGTCACCGCAGGCGCAGTCGTCGCCGCAGCCGCCGTCGTTCTGGTCGATCAGGGGAAGTTCGGGGGTGCTCACGGTCACTGCTCCAGGCTCGGGGTGCTCAGGGGGTGCACGGACGGGAAGTCCGCGGAGTCGGTGGGGACGACGACCAGGGCCCGCTTCTCGGTCGCCGAGAGCCGGACGACGAGGTGGCGCCGCCAGTCGGCATCGTCCCGGTCCGGGTGGTCCTCGCGCCAGTGGCAGCCGCGGGTCTCCTCGCGCCGCTGCGCGGCGGCGACCAGGACCCGTGCCACGCACAGCAGGTTGGTGGCCTCCCAGGTGTCCACACCCGGCTCGGCGGTCTTGCCGTGCGCTTCGAGGTCGTTCAGGGCGGTCGCGTACAGCGCTTCGAGGGCCTCGGCCGCCGCGGCCAGCGAGTCGGCGGAGCGGAGCACGCCCGCGCCCTGCGTCATGATCCGCTGGATCTCGTGCCGGGCCGCGGCGGGCTGCAGCGGGCCGGTCGCCGGGACCGGGACGACCGGGCCGTTGGCGCCGAAGCGCTGCGCGGCGATGTCGTCGGCGATCCGCTCGGCGAAGACCAGGCCCTCCAGCAGCGAGTTGGAGGCGAGCCGGTTCGCGCCGTGCACACCGGTGCAGGCGACCTCACCGCAGGCGTACAGGCCGCGGACGGTGGTCCGGCCGTGCAGGTCGGTCCGTACGCCGCCGGACGCGTAGTGCGCGGCGGGCGCGACGGGGATCGGCTCGGTCACCGGGTCGATGCCGTGCGAGCGGCAGGCGGCGAGGATCGTCGGGAACCGCTGCTCCCACATCTCGGCGCCGAAGTGCCGGGCGTCCAGGTACATGTGCTGCGCGCCCTGCTCCTGCATGCGGCGCATGATGCCCTTGGCGACGATGTCGCGCGGGGCCAGCTCGGCGAGCTCGTGCTGCCCCTGCATGAAGCGGACGCCGTCCGCGTCGACGAGGTACGCGCCCTCCCCGCGGACCGCCTCCGACACCAGCGGCTGCTGCCCCTCGGCGTCCGGGCCGAGGAAGAGCACCGTCGGGTGGAACTGCACGAACTCCAGGTCGGAGACCTCGGCGCCGGCCCGCAGGGCGAGCGCCACGCCGTCACCGGTGGACACCGACGGATTGGTGGTGGCCGAGAAGACCTGGCCCATGCCGCCGGTCGCGAGGATCACGGCGGGCGCGTGGACGGCGCCGACGCCGTCGTGCTGCCCCTCGCCCATCACGTGCAGGGTGACTCCGGCCGTACGGCCCTGCGCGTCCTGCAGCAGGTCCAGTACGAGTGCGTTCTCGACGGTCTCGATGCCGGCGGCCTGGACCGCCTCGACGAGCGCCCGGGAGATCTCGGCACCGGTGGCGTCGCCGCCCGCGTGGGCGATCCGCCGGCGGTGGTGGCCGCCCTCCCGGGTCAGTTCTATCTCGCCGGTCTCCGCGGAGGTGTCGAAGACCGCGCCGGCGGCCATCAACCGCCGCACCGCGTCCGGGCCTTCGGTGACGAGCAGCCGTACGGCCTCCTCGTCGCACAGGCCCGCGCCCGCGACCAGGGTGTCGTCGAGGTGCTGCTCCGGGGTGTCGCCGTCACCGAGGGCCGCGGCGATGCCGCCCTGGGCCCAGCGGGTGGAGCCGTCGTCGAGCCGGGCCTTGGTGACCACGACGGTACGGCGGCCCGCGGCGGCGCAGCGCAGTGCGGCGGTCAGGCCCGCCACACCGGAACCGACGACCACGACATCGGCGTCGAGGGACCAGCCGGGGGCGGGCGCGTGCAGCCGTATGCCGGTGCCCGCGGCCGTGTCTCCGCCGTCGCTGCCTGCGGGGCCTCTGCCTGGGGTGCTCACGAGTGTGCTCCGAATTCCAATGGGATGTTGTCGATCAGCCGGGTCGCGCCCACCTTCGCGGCGACGGCCAGCACGGCCTGCCCGGTGAAGCCGGGACCGGCCTCGGTGAAGTCCTGCGGGTCCACCAGCGCCAGGTAGTCCAGCACGAGCGGCGGCTCGTGGCGGCCCGCCTCCTCCAGGACGTGCAGCGCGGCGGCCCGTACGGCGTCCGGCAGCCCCCCGCCCGCCGCCGACACGGCGTGCGCGTCGGCCGAGGCCCGGATCTCGCCGAGCCGGGCCAGGGCGGTGGCCCGCTCGTCACTGGCCGGGGAGGCCTCGGCGCGGGCGCGCAGCGCCGCCTGCGCCGCGAGCCGGTCCTGCCCGGCGAACAGGGCGCGGGACAGGGCCAGGGCGGTGTGCCGCTCGACGGGGGAGAGGTAGCGGTTGCGGGACGACAGCGCGAGCCCGTCCTCCTCGCGGACGGTCGGGACGCCGACCACCTCCACGGGGAAGTTCAGGTCGGTCACCATCCGCCGGATCAGCGCCAGTTGCTGGGCGTCCTTCTGGCCGAAGAGGGCCAGGTCGGGGCGGGTGAGGTGGAGGAGCTTGGCGACGACGGTCAGCATCCCGTCGAAGTGGCCGGGGCGGGTGGCCCCTTCGAGGCGCTCGCCCATCGGCCCGGCGCTGACCCGCACCTGCGGGTCGCCGCCCGGGTAGACCTCGTCGACGGACGGGGCGAACACCGCGTCGGCGCCCGCCCCTTCGGCGATCCGCAGATCGGCGTCGAGGGTGCGCGGATAGCGGTCGAGGTCCTCGTTCGCCCCGAACTGCAGCGGATTGACGAAGACGGTGACGACGACCTGGCCGTCCGGCCCGGCCTGTTCGCGCGCGGTACGGATCAAGGTGGCGTGGCCCTCGTGCAGGGCGCCCATCGTCATCACCACGGCCCGCCGGCCGGTGCGCGCAAGACCGTGCAGCTCCTCGGCGGTGTGCAGCAGCAGCCGGTTCACTCGTGGCCCCCGTCGGCGTCCGTGTCGGCGAGAACGCCGAGCAGGTCCTCGGCGAGTTCCGGTTTGAGCAGACCGTGCGCGAGGGCGCGGTCGGCGGTGGTGCGGGCCATCGCCAGGTATCCGGCGACCGTGCCCGGCGCGTGCCGGCGCAGTTCCGAGACGTGCGCGGCGACCGTACCGGCGTCCCCGCGGGCCACCGGGCCCGTCAGGGCGGCGTCTCCGGAGCGCAGGGCGTTGTCGAGGGCCGCGCCGAGCAGCGGGCCGAGCATCCGGTCGGGGTGCTCGACCCCGGCCTTGGCCAGCAGCTCTATCGCCTGGGCGACCAGCGTGACCAGGTGGTTCGCGCCGAGGGCGAGGGCCGCGTGGTAGAGCGGACGGTTCTCCTCCGCGATCCACTCGGGCTCCCCGCCCATCTCGATGACCAGGGCCTCGGCGGCGAGCCGCAGTTCCTCGGGGGCGGTGACGCCGAAGGAGCAGCCGGCCAGCCGCTGCACGTCGACCTCGGTGCCGGTGAAGGTCATCGCGGGGTGCAGGGCCAGCGGCAGCGCGCCCGCACGGCGCGCCGGGTCGAGCACGGCCGTCCCGTACCGGCCCGAGGTGTGCACGATGAGCTGGCCGGGGCGGATCGCACCGGTCTCGGCCAGACCCTCCACGAGGGAGGGCAGGGCGTCGTCGGGGACGGTGAGGAGGACCAGATCGGCCCGCTCCAGTACCTGCGCGGGCGGCACGAGCGGCACGTCGGGCAGCATCCGCGCGGCCCGGCGCACGGACGCGTCGGACACACCGGAGACGGCGACGGGCCGGTGCCCGGCCTGCTGGAGCGCACGGGCCAGCGCCGGACCGACACGGCCGGCTCCGACGACGCCGACGGCGAGCCGGGCAGGGCGTGGCTGCTGTGATGGATTCACGCGGGGAGGGCCTTCCGTTCCAGTCCGCGGGGGGTACCGGACGATACGCCGCCATGCTAGCTCCTGGGGCAATTGGCCGGACGGCGACGACGAGGGCGAGGATCGGGCTCCATGAGCGACGACAGTGACCAGACGGAACGTACGAAGCGGCAGGTGGCGGCCTGGCGCGGGGCCGGGCGCAGGCTGTCGCGCAGCCTGCTCGAACCCACGGTGGGGGAACTGCTCGCCGAGCTCGCCGAAGCCCCGTACGCCATGGACGGACCGGCCGACGTGTACGGCGACGGGGTCGTCGAGGAGCTGGAGCGCCGGGTCGCGGAGCTGCTGGGCACGCAGGACGCGGCGTTCTTCCCCAGCGGGACGATGGCCCAGCAGATCGCGCTCCGCTGCTGGGCGGGACGGACCGGGAACCCGGTGGTGGCGCTGCACCCGATGAGCCATCCGGAGCGGTGGGAGGGGGACGCGCTGTCCAACGTCTCCGGGCTGCGGGTGGTGCACCCGACGACGGAGGCCCGCCAGCCGACGCCCGCGGAGGTCGCGGAGGTCCGGGACCCCTTCGGCACGCTGATGCTGGAGCTGCCCCTGCGGGACGCCGGCTTCCTCCTCCCCAGCTGGGAGGAGCTGGAGGCACTGGTCGAGGCGGCCCGCGAGCGGGAGGCGGTGGTCCACTTCGACGGCGCCCGCCTGTGGGAGTCCACCGTCCACTTCGGGCGCCCGCTGCCGGAGATCGCGGGGCTCGCGGACTCGGTCTACGTCTCCTTCTACAAGTCCCTCGGCGGCCTGAGCGGGGCCTGCCTGGCCGGGGCGCGGGAGTTCGTGGAGGAGACCCGCGTCTGGCGCCACCGGTACGGCGGCCAGATCTTCCGGCAGTTCCCGCAGGCCCTGTCCGCGCTGGCCGGACTGGAACGGGAACTGCCCCGGCTGCCGTCGTACGTCGCCCAGGCGCGGATGGTGGCCGGGGCGCTGCGCTCGGCGTTCGCGGAGTCCGGGGTCCCGTGGTCGCGGATCCACCCGGAGGAGCCGCACACGCACCAGTTCCAGGTGTGGCTGCCGTACGAGGCGGACCGGCTGACGGAGGCGGGACTGCGGCTGGCGGAGGAGACGGGCACGGTCCTCTTCCGCCGGTGGTCTCCCGACGGGCCGCCGGGTCTCGCGGTGACGGAACTGGAGATCACCGAGCCGGGCCTGTCCTGGACGGAGTCCGACGTGAAGGAGGCCGTCGCGGCTTTCGTGGCCCGGCTCTGAGCCCCCGGAGGGAAGTGGCGAATCACCGAATTCGGGGAAACTCATCGGTCCGGGCCGGTGTCGGAGTTACCGTCCACTCGACGGCAATTACCGGCCACCGTTGCCCGGAGGAGACACCATGACCGCTCAGCCCACGTGGCGGAAGTCCTCGTTCTGCGCTGAGGGCGACGCCTGCGTCTACGTCGCCACCGCCCCCGGAGCCCTAGTCAAGGTCGCCGACCGCGTCGACCCCGCGCACCTCGTGCTCGCCACGACCCAGGCCGCCTGGGCCGATTTCATCCGCGCCGTGAAAGAAACCGCCGCGCCGTAATTGCTCACCCTAAGGGGATTTTGTCCGATTAGCGCGTATCTTCGGCCCATGCCCACGCCCTACGGATCTCGCGGCGGCATGGCGTTCAGCGCTGCTGAACTGCACGTGCTCAGGCGTCTCCTCGCCCACGCCCTTCAGTCCTCCCCGGCCCCCCTGGCGGCCGCGGAGGTCCAGGACTGCCTGCGCCTCGCGCAGTCGGTGGACGAAGCGGTCCAGGAGGCGGGCCGGCTCAGAGCGTTCCTCCTGGAGGACCTCGCCCGCTACCGGGGCGCCCTGCCCGGCAGCCTCTCCGGCTACCTGGAGCTGCTGCAGGACGCCCTGGCCGCCGGCTACGAACCGGTACCCGACGACCTCGCCGCCCTGCGCGCGCTCCGCGCCAATCCGGTCGCCGCCGCGCTGCTGGAACGGGCCCAGGGCGTCGCGGAGCGCTCCGTGCGCCGGCGGCTGTCGACGACTCCCGCGCCCCGGACCCGGCTGCTGGCGCTGGCCGGCGGGCGGGAGGAGCAGCCGAAGCCGGCTCCGCAGCCCAAGGAGCCGCCCCGGCCGGAGCGGCCGGTTCCCACCCCCGGTGAGGTGTTCCCGCCGCGCCGCAAGCCGGCCCCGCCCCCGGCGGCCGGGTGGGCCGTCGGGTAGCTACGCTGTGGGGCATGGACTACGTCTCCGCGCTCGTGCCCCCCATCGTGATGGCCGCGTTCTTCATCGCTCTCGTCGTGACGATCGTGAAGAGCCAGGGCGGCGCCAACAAGGCCAAGGAAGACGCGGCGGTCGACGCCGTGATCGCCCGGGCCGAGGCCGCGCGCCAGCAGAACTAGCCCTCCGGGCGACGGGAGTGCGGCCCACCGGCCGCACTCCCGATTTTGTCGCGCGTTGCCGAGTGAATAGTCGGGCAATTCCGCACAAGCAGCACTATCGTGCTGTTGTGCCTCGCCCCTTGGGAGAACTCGAAGACGCCGTCATGACGCGGGTGTGGCAGTGGAACCGCCCGGTCACCGTTCGTGAAGTACTGGAAGACCTCCAGCAGGAACGGTCCATCGCGTACACCACGGTCATGACCGTTATGGACAATCTTCATCAGAAGGGCTGGGTCCGCCGGGAAGCCGAAGGCCGCGCCTATCGATATACGGCGGTCTCCACCCGCGCCGCCTACTCGGCCGCACTGATGAACGAAGCCTGGTCGACGAGCGACAACCCCGCGGCCGCCCTCGTCGCCTTCTTCGGCATGATGTCCGCGGAACAGCGGGAAGCACTCCGGGACGCCGTACGGGTCGTCCAGCACGACGACGAGTCCGGCGCCGAAGCCGTGGCCGAAGCCGCGGCCCGGCCCTCCGCTCCGCCGGAAGCCGAAGGGGACTCCGGCGAGCGCCGGGGGGAGCCGGGGCGATAGCGTCCGCAGCCATGGGAGAGTTTTCCTCTGCACATGCAGAAACAGTGACGATCCGCCGTGCCCGCACCGGTGATGTTCCCGCGCTGCGCCGCCTCCTCGACCAGTACGTGCAGCAGCGGATCCTGCTGGACAAAGCCCCGGTCGTCCTTTATGAGGACATCCAGGAGTTCTGGGTCGCGGAACGCGACTCCGACGGTCAGGTGGTCGGCTGCGGAGCTCTCCACGTGATGTGGGAAGACCTCGCCGAAGTGCGTACTCTCGCCGTGGACCGCGACTTGAAGGGCGGCGGCGTCGGCCACAAGGTGCTGCAGCAGTTGTTGCGGACCGCCCGCACGCTCGGGGTGAGCCGGGTTTTCTGCCTGACCTTCGAAGTCGAGTTCTTCGCGAAGCACGGGTTCGTCGAGATCGGCGAGACCCCGGTCAAGACCGATGTCTACATGGAGCTCCTGCGTTCCTATGACGAGGGCGTCGCGGAGTTCCTCGGTCTCGAACGAGTGAAGCCGAACACCTTGGGCAACAGTCGGATGCTTCTGCACCTCTGATCGATGGCCTCAGCTTTTCCGTCGAACCGCACACCTGTGGCCTATGTCCGAATCGCGCACGTTTCCCGCCCTGTTGCGGTCCTGAACCTCTCCCCGGGGGTTTGTGTTTTCCAGGCAAAAGCGGTTTCCTTTCCACGTACTGCTTTTCGATGAAAGGAAATCCCGGTGGCACAGAAGGTTCAGGTCCTTCTTGTCGACGACCTCGACGGTGGCGAGGCGGACGAGACGGTGACGTTCGCTCTGGATGGCAAGACCTACGAGATCGACCTCACCACCGCCAACGCTGAAAAGCTCCGCGGTCTGCTCGACCCGTACACCAAGGGCGGCCGCCGCACCGGTGGCCGTGCCACCGCGGCACGTGCCAAGGGCCGCGCTTCGGCGACGACCGGCAACCCGGACACCGCGGAGATCCGCGCGTGGGCCAAGGAGAACGGTTACAACGTGAACGACCGCGGTCGCGTGCCGGCCGAGATCCGCGAGGCCTACGAGAAGACCAAGGGCTGACGGACCCCCGTCGTACGCCGGCCCAGGCGGGCCCGGTGGCATTCCGTCGCCGCCGCCGCCACCAGGCGTACGAGATCGGGCCCGGCGGTTCCCTTGCCGGGACCGGGTCCGGCGGCCTGCCCGGGACCGGGCAGGGCCGGCAGCAGTGCCTCACACCCCTGCTCGGGGGGTCGCAGCCAGACAGCGGCCCCCCGAGGGCTTTCTCCCAGGGGCTGCCCCGGGGGAGCCGGGGCGGTGATCCGGCCACCCGCACCCAGGGCGGTCAGATCCAGGGCGACCCCGCCCCACTCCAGCCAGTCGAGCAGCCCCTCCAGCTCCTCTGCGCTCCCCGCGGCCACCAGGAACCGCATCCGGCGCCCCATGAGCGCCACCGGGCCCGTGGCGACCGGCCTGCGCAGCAGCGCCGCCCCCGCATCGGACGGCAGCTCCAGCACGTCGAACCGGATCCCGGTCGCGAGCCGGCCGGGCGGACCGCCCGTGACGGCCCAGCCGAGCACCCTCTCGTACCAGGAGGCGTACGCGCCCTCCCCGGGCGCGACGCGGGGGAGCGGGACGGTCGGCGCAGCGGTTACGGCCATACCCGGAGCAACTCGCGAAACGCTCCGGGGTTACGGGCGCCGTGACACACCGCACTCACTCATATGCGGAACGTAAACATCTGTGGAGGCGGAGTCCCACATTCGGGACGGAACTGTGTTCGCCCTTAGCTGAGGCGACCGGTGCCGAGGGCATGGAGTGTCAGTCCTTACGGGTAAGACATTCCTAGTGGATCGGGGCGACACGCTGATTTGACGGGCTTCCGTTCGCCGTCGGCGTACACGCATGACGGGTATCTGCCTGGCCTGCGGGAACATCGTCTCGCACCATCGAGTTGGAGCAGTTGTCGGCTCTGTGAGCCGGTTTTCCCGCTGATGCAGGGGTGAGCCGAGGACGGATGTCGGCAGTTGGAATGAGCTGTCCCGCCCCGCGGGACTAGCATGCGGAAGGACAGGGCGGGGACCGACCCCGAACTGCCCGACCGCTCTGAGGAGCGATAAACGATGTTCGAGAGGTTCACCGACCGCGCGCGGCGGGTTGTCGTCCTGGCTCAGGAAGAAGCCCGGATGCTCAACCACAACTACATCGGCACCGAGCACATCCTCCTGGGCTTGATCCACGAGGGTGAGGGTGTCGCCGCTAAGGCCCTGGAGAGCCTCGGGATTTCGCTCGAGGCTGTTCGCCAGCAGGTTGAGGAGATCATCGGACAGGGGCAGCAGGCCCCTTCCGGCCACATCCCCTTCACCCCGCGGGCGAAGAAGGTCCTGGAGCTTTCGCTCCGAGAGGCCCTCCAGCTCGGCCACAACTACATCGGCACCGAGCACATCCTGCTCGGCCTGATCCGCGAGGGCGAGGGCGTCGCCGCCCAGGTCCTCGTGAAGCTGGGCGCCGATCTCAACCGAGTCCGGCAGCAGGTCATCCAGCTGCTCTCCGGCTACACCGGTGGAGGCAAGGAGTCGGCCACGGCCGGCGGCCCGGCCGAGGGCACGCCCTCGACCTCGCTCGTCCTGGACCAGTTCGGCCGCAACCTCACCCAGGCGGCCCGCGAATCCAAGCTCGACCCGGTCATCGGGCGCGAGAAGGAGATCGAGCGGGTCATGCAGGTGCTGTCCCGCCGTACGAAGAACAACCCGGTCCTCATCGGCGAGCCCGGCGTCGGCAAGACCGCCGTCGTCGAGGGCCTGGCCCAGGCGATCGTCAAGGGCGAGGTTCCCGAGACGCTGAAGGACAAGCACCTCTACACGCTTGACCTCGGCGCCCTGGTCGCGGGTTCCCGCTACCGCGGTGACTTCGAGGAGCGCCTGAAGAAGGTGCTCAAGGAGATCCGCACCCGCGGCGACATCATCCTGTTCATCGACGAGCTCCACACCCTCGTGGGTGCGGGCGCCGCCGAGGGCGCGATCGACGCCGCCAGCATCCTCAAGCCCATGCTGGCCCGTGGTGAGCTCCAGACCATCGGTGCCACGACGCTGGACGAGTACCGCAAGCACCTCGAGAAGGACGCGGCCCTCGAGCGCCGCTTCCAGCCGATCCAGGTGGCGGAGCCTTCCCTCCCCCACACGATCGAGATCCTCAAGGGCCTGCGCGACCGCTACGAGGCCCACCACCGCGTCTCCATCACGGACGAGGCCCTCGTCCAGGCGGCGACGCTGGCGGACCGGTACATCTCGGACCGCTTCCTCCCGGACAAGGCGATCGACCTGATCGACGAGGCCGGCTCCCGGATGCGCATCCGCCGGATGACCGCGCCGCCGGACCTCCGCGAGTTCGACGAGAAGATCGCGGCCGTGCGCCGCGACAAGGAGTCGGCCATCGACTCCCAGGACTTCGAGAAGGCGGCTTCCCTCCGCGACAAGGAGAAGCAGCTGCTCGCGGGGAAGACCAAGCGCGAGAAGGAATGGAAGGCCGGCGACATGGACGTCGTCGCCGAGGTCGACGGCGAGCTCATCGCCGAGGTCCTCGCGACCGCGACCGGCATTCCCGTCTTCAAGCTCACCGAGGAGGAGTCCTCGCGACTGCTCCGCATGGAGGACGAGCTCCACCGTCGGGTCATCGGCCAGAAGGACGCCATCAAGGCGCTCTCCCAGGCGATCCGCCGTACCCGTGCGGGTCTGAAGGACCCGAAGCGCCCGGGTGGCTCGTTCATCTTCGCCGGCCCGTCCGGTGTCGGTAAGACCGAGCTCTCGAAGACGCTCGCCGAATTCCTCTTCGGTGACGAGGACGCGCTGATCTCCCTCGACATGTCGGAGTTCAGCGAGAAGCACACGGTTTCCCGTCTCTTCGGTTCGCCCCCCGGCTACGTGGGCTACGAAGAGGGCGGCCAGCTCACCGAGAAGGTGCGCCGGAAGCCGTTCTCCGTCGTCCTCTTCGACGAGGTCGAGAAGGCCCACCCGGATATCTTCAATTCCCTTCTGCAGATCCTGGAAGACGGTCGTCTGACCGACTCCCAGGGCCGGGTCGTGGACTTCAAGAACACGGTCATCATCATGACGACCAACCTGGGTACCCGGGACATCTCGAAGGGCTTCAACCTGGGCTTCGCGGCGCAGGGAGACACCAAGACCGGTTACGAGCGCATGAAGGCGAAGGTCAACGAAGAGCTCAAGCAGCACTTCCGGCCCGAGTTCCTGAACCGCGTCGACGACACGGTCGTCTTCCACCAGCTCACCGAGGAAGACATCATCCAGATCGTCGACCTGATGATCGCGAAGGTCGACGAGCGCCTGAAGGACCGCGACATGGGCATCGAGCTGAGCGGCGACGCGAAGCTCCTGCTCGCCAAGCGCGGCTACGACCCGATCCTGGGTGCCCGGCCGCTGCGCCGGACCATCCAGCGCGAGATCGAGGACGTCCTGTCGGAGAAGATCCTCTTCGGCGAGCTGCGTCCCGGTCACATCGTGGTCGTCGGCAAGGAGGGTGAGGGCGAGGAAGCCAAGTTCACCTTCCGCGGCGAGGAGAAGTCGGCCCTGCCGGACCTCCCCCCGATCGAGGCCACGGGCTCCGGCCCGGACCTGTCGAAGGGCGCGTAAGCGCGACTGGGCACCAAAGGGGCGGCCCCGGGACTGAAAAGTCCCGGGGCCGCCCCTTTTCGTCGTGGGGTGCGAGCGGCCGCTCTCCGCGCGCGGGCCGGGGTGCGCAGGGGGAGGACGCACGGGACGGGCCCGTCGGCGGGGCTGCGGGCGGCGGAGACGGCCTGCCACCGGACGTGGGTGGTCTCGGCCGGCTCCGGTCTTGCCGGGCGGCAGGACGCGCTCGTACCGGGAGCGGCTCGCGCCGGGCCGCGTAGGGGGGTTCCGCAGGGTGCCCGTCGAATGTCCCGGATGGGTGGGCCGCAGGTCCTGAATCGGTGACAAGCCGCACAGAACAAAACGGACGTACTAGGTGGATTCGTAGATCGAAAAGGCCTGCGGAGCGGACTTCCGCCCCAGGAGGGGGGCCGTCAACCGGCCACATCACACCGGCCCGGCTACGAGCCCCGGTAGTAATCGGGACATTTG
The DNA here is from genome assembly GCF_045160965.1 of Streptomyces sp. NBC_00207. Taxonomy (NCBI): domain Bacteria; kingdom Bacillati; phylum Actinomycetota; class Actinomycetes; order Kitasatosporales; family Streptomycetaceae; genus Streptomyces; species Streptomyces sp. NBC_00207. The sequence continues at coordinate 5,321,540 of NZ_CP130715.1, forward strand.
GGGAAGTCCCCGGCCGCGGGTTACCAAAGGTGAGCCAACCCGGCACACGGTCCAGCGTGCCGGGTCACTTCATGCCCGTGGCGGGCATGAACCGCCCTTGTCCCCGGCCCCGGAGGTCTGCACATGTCCGCGAAGCGCGTCATCACCCGTCGTACCCGTATCGCCGTCGGCACCACCGCTCTCGGTGCAGTGCTGGCCCTGGGGGCCGGGACGACCGCCGCGTTCGCCGACACCACGCAGACGGCCCTCGCCGGCACCGCCGAGCTCGTCGCCCAGCAGGCCTCCGCCCAGGCCGGCGCCGCGGCCGCCAAGACCGAGGCGAAGCCCGCTGCGAAGACCGCCTCGAAGAAGGGTCTCTGGGACAAGCCGCTGGAGAAGTACACGCTGTCCGCGACCTTCGGCAAGGGCGGCAGCATGTGGTCGCACAAGCACTCCGGCCAGGACTTCGCCGTCCCGGTCGGCACCCCGGTCAAGTCGGCGGCCGCCGGCACCGTCGTGAAGGCCGGCCCGAACGGCGGCGGCGACGGCCCCGCGTACGGCAACGCCATCGTGATCAAGCACGCGAACAACACGTACTCGCAGTACGCGCACCTCTCGAAGATCCAGGTCCGGATCGGCGAGAAGGTCGCCGCCTCCGAGCGCATCGCGCTGTCGGGCAACACCGGAAACTCCAGCGGCCCGCACCTGCACTTCGAGATCCGCACCACCCCGAACTACGGCTCGGCCGTCAACCCGGTCGCCTTCCTGCGGAACGTCGGCGTCAGCGTCTGACCCGACCGGTCCCCGTGACCGTCCCCACGACCCGGCCCGGCCGGCTGCTCAGGTGAGCAGCCAGGCGTGGGCCGGCTTCGTTTCCGCCCCGAGCTTGCCCTCCTTGTAGGCGGCCGCCTGCTCCGGCGTGAAGGCCGTGTCGTAGATCTTGATGTTGTGCAGGGCGCCCTGCCAGGCACCGGTCCAGATGTTGTGGTGCTTGGAGCGGCCCAGCTGGAGCGGACCCGGGGCCTGCCAGATGGGCGGCACCTGGGTGGTCTCGCCGGCCTTCTTGCCCTCCACGTAGAGCGCGATGGTCTTCTTCTCGGCGTCGTAGGTGGCCATCAGCATCGTGGGGGTCTTGAGCACGGTGGGGCCCTCGGCGGTCACGGTCCTCGTCGTGGCCGCGGCGCCCTTGTCGCCGGTCTGCACGCGGAAGATCCAGACCTGCTTGCCGCCCACCTCGTTCACGCCCAGCTCGAAGGAGAACGACTCCCCGTCGCCCTGGCTGATGGCGATCCGCGAGCCCTTGGCGCCGGAGCTGTAGACGCGGGCCGTGACGGTGAAGCTCTTGGTCACGTCCACGACGGGCTCGGCGGACTGGGCGTACGAGTTCGCGTTGCCCTTCCCCACGATCTGGAACCGCTTGCCCAGCGGGCCGAGCTGGAAGTCGGGGCCGAGCCGGATGCCGGTCTTGCCGTAGCTGTCGCGCAGCAGGGTCGCGTCACCCTCGACGGTCGCGGTGTAGGCCGCGGGGGACTTCGAATCACCGGGCTCCGGCGATGCGGACGTGGAGGGCTGGGCATCGGCCCCGTCCGGCCCGTCGCCGTTGTCGCCCAGCAGGAAGAACGTTCCGCCGCCGGCCAGCAGCGCCAGTACGGTCACTCCGCCGCCCAGCATCCACAGCCGCTTCTTGCGCCGCTCGGCCGCGGACCGGTCGGCCATCGCCTCCCAGTCGGGCTGCGGCGTCGAGGATATGCCCGGCTGGGCGGACTGGGCCGGGGGCCACTGCCCTCCGGCGTCCTGCTGCTGGTACGGATTCGGCTGCTGCCCCTGCTGCGGGTAGCCGTAGCCGTACCCCTCGCCACCGCCGGCCGGGTAGCCGTAACCGCCCTGCTGGGGCGGGCCGGACGGGAAGCCGTAGCCGCCGCCCTGCCCGGACGGACCCGGCGGGAACCCGTATCCGCCGCCGGGGGCGGGCTCGGGCTGCGGGTTGCTCGGGGGATTCACGGCGTCGGTCATGCCAGGGATGCTAAAACACGGACCCCGAACCCGTACCGCCCGGTACCGGTACGGGCTCCGCAGTCCCGCCCCCGGACCGCCTCTGCGGGGACCTAGCCCTGCGGCAGCTTGATCACCGGGAAGCTGCCCGTCGCCGTCGGCGCGTGTTCCGGCAGCCACAGGACGGCCACCGCGCCCGCCGCCGCGCCCTCGCGGTCGAAGCCGCCCGGAGCCGCCACGTTGCGGAAGGTCAGCCGGGCGCCCAGGACCCGCGCCTGGCCCTCCGCGATGGTCAGGCCCAGCCCGTGGCCCACGCCCGCGCGGTCCGTCGACCCGGTCCGGAACCGGCTCGGCCCCTCGCGCAGCAGTGCCTCCGGGAAGCCCGGCCCGTGGTCCCGGACCCGTACGACCCGGCCCTCGACGTCGACCTGGATCGGCGGCTGCCCGTACCGCGCGGCATTGGCCAGCAGGTTCCCCAGGATCCGCTCCAGCCGTCGCGGGTCGGTGCTGACGATCTCGTCCGCGACGACCCGTACGGTCGCCTCCGGCATCAGCGCCGTCACCCGCCGGCTCACGAACTCGCCCAGCGCCACGTCCTGGAGCTCCGCCCGCTCCGACGCGCTGTCCAGCCGGGCCACCTCCAGCACGTCCTCGACCAGCGCGCGCAGCGCCTGCGCCCGGTCCCGGACCAGCTCGGTCGGCCGCCCCGGAGGCAGCAGCTCCGCCGCCGTGAGCAGGCCCGTCACCGGCGTGCGCAGCTCGTGCGCGATGTCCGCCGTCACCCGCCGCTCGGCCTCCAGCCGCTGCTGCAGGGCGTCGGCCATGGCGTCCACGGCCCGCGCCAGGTCGTCCGTCTCGTCGCGGACGACGCCGCCGACCGCGTCCCGCACCCGTACGTCGGGATCACCGTGCGCCACCCGCTGCGCGGCGGCCGCGGCCTTGCGCAGCCTGCGCGAGATCTGCCCGCCGATGAGCACGCCGAGCGCCGATCCGCCGATCACGGCGGCCAGCCCGCCGACGACCAGGGCCCGGTCCAGGTCGGGGATCAGGTTGGCGCTCTCCCGGAACTGCGTGTGCAGCGACAGGACCTGCCCGTTCTCGAGCGGCACGGCGGCCCACACCTCGGGCAGCCCGTGCGGCCGCTCCTGGATGTAGGTCCCGCGCCGTCCCGACTGCGCCTTGTGCCGCAGCTCGGCGGGGAGTTCGGGGTCGTTGAGCTTGGCTCCCATCGGCGGCTTGCGCCCGGCCTCGGCGTTGCGGGAGATGAACTGCACGCGGTCCAGCTGCACTTCGCGCGCGCTCTCCAGCATCGACACGCGGGCAGCACTGTGCACCACCAGGCTCAGCGCGATCGTAACGAGGGCGCCCACGGCGGCGATGGCGAGTGTGATCTTCCAGCGGATCCCCGTACGGAGGGTGAACCGTCTCATGCCTTGAGCTTGTATCCGAAGCCCCGGACCGTCTCGATCCGGTCCTGGCCGATCTTGGTGCGCAGGCGCTGCACGTGGACGTCGACCACGCGGGTGTCGCCGCCCCAGTCGTAGTCCCAGACCCGCTCCAGCAGGCGGTCGCGCGACAGTACGGTGCCCGGCGCCGAGGAGAATTCCAGCAGCAGCCGCATCTCGGTCGGCGTCAGTGCCACGGCGGCGCCCGAACGGCGGACCTCCATGCCCTCGGTGTCCACCTCCAGGTCGCCGAAGGAGAGCACGCCGCGCTCCGCGTCCGACATGTCGTGCGGGGAGCCCGGTCCGCCGTTCTGCGGGCCCCCGGAGTGGTCGAAGCGGCGCAGCACCGCGCGGATCCGGGCCACGAGCACGGACCCGTCGAAGGGCTTGGTGACGTAGTCGTCGGCGCCCGCCTCCAGGCCCAGCACCACGTCGATGGAGTCGGCGCGCGCCGACAGCATGATCACGGGGACGGTGGACTCGTCGCGGATGCGGCGGCACAGGCTCACGCCGTCCATGCCCGGGACCATCACGTCGAGCAGCGCGATGTCCGGCCGGTCGGCGCGGAAGGACTCCAGGCCGGACAGGCCGTCGGGCATGGCGGTGACCACGAACCCGTCGCGTTCCAGCGCCAGGGTCGTGGCCTCACGGATGACGTCGTCGTCCTCCACGAACAGGACATGGGTCTCGGCCATGCGGAAGCCTCGCCTCGGTTCTTCTGTGCTCAGTTCTTCTGACTCGTGGCCGGGGCGGGCTGGACACCGCCGTCGATCACGTTGCTGTACTCCGAGTGGACTCGGTCGTGCTCGGTGAACGCCTCCCCGTTCCAGCGGTACGTGATCACGTCCTCGCCCGACGGATAGGAGAGCGGGTCGCTCTTTCCGTAGACCTGTTTCGTGACCACCAGGTCGCCCCGGTCGATCTCCGCGTAGACGGGTGGCTGTTCGTCCGAGAACACATTCTCGTACGAGCCGCCGTCCGCCCGGTACACGTACGAGCCGCGGCCCAGGGCGTCGGCGCAGGACAGCACGTTGACGACGATGTCGACGACGGGGCTCCCGGTGACCTTCCCGTAGCTCACGTCCACCGGGTACTCCTTGCCCGTACAGGGCTTGAGATCCCGCTTGATCTCCGCGCTGACCTTCGGGTCCGCCTTGAGCAGCGCGATGGGGTCGACCTTCTTCAGCGGCCGGCCGGACGCGGTGGCCGAGCCCGAGGAGGGGTCGGCGGAGGTGGACGGGGTGGCCGGGCTGGCCTTGGCCACGGTGTCGGAGCGGGCGGGGCCGCCGTCGCGCAGGCCGGTGCCGCCGGTCGCGCAACCGACCGCGAACACGGCAGTGCCGACGAGGACGACAGCCCCCGCCGACACCAGTACCAGCGATCTCCCGCCGGTCAGAACTTGGCCGTTCAGGCCGCGCACCGCTCACGCCCCTCGTACCGCATGGTGTGGTCACCGCGCTCCAGCGCCCGCATGTCGAGGTCCCGGCTCTCCAGTTCCTGCCGGAGGCGGGCCAGCGCGCGGTGCAGAGTGCTCTTCACGGTACCCGCAGACATTCCGAGTGCCGCGGCCGTCTCCTCGGTGCTCATCTGCTCCCAGTGTCGCAGTACGACCACGCTGCGCTGCTTGGGTGCGAGCACCTTGAGGATGTCCATCAGCAGGGCGCGGTCGGCGCGCTGGTCGGAGCCGTCCTCGACGGAGGCGTCGGGGAGCTGCTCGGTGGGGACCTCTTCGAGCTTGCGGGCACGCCACCACTCGGTGCGGGTGTTGATCATGACGCGGCGCAGGTAGGCGTCGGCCAGGGACTTGTCGGCGATGCCGTCCCAGCGGCCGTAGGTGCGCACGAGCGCGGTCTGCAGGAGGTCCTGGGCGTCGGTGGGGTCCGGGACCAGGCGCCGGGCGCTGCGCAGCAGCGCGTCCTGCCGGGTGCGTACGTACTCTTCGAATCCGAGTACCTCACCGTGCGCCATTCGAGACCGCCTCCGCTGCCGTCCACCGCTCATCCGCTGCCTTACGGATTCGAAGGTACGGAGGGGTTGTCACGGGCCTGTGCGGGCCAGCCTTCGGTGGACGCACGGACACCCATAGGTTGTGTAACAGTGCCGTGAGCTGGGGTTTCGCGGACGGAAGCGGAATTGTCGACTCAGTTTCAAGGTCGACTACGCGTGGTCGCGGAGTGGTCGCCGAGTGCTTGCCGGGCCGTCGCCGGGATGTCATCCGCGGGGCGCCGGGACCCCTGCCCCGGCCTCGCCCGGCGACGGCTCCGCTCAGGTCTGCGGAAGCCGGTACAGGCCCCCGTCGAGGGGTTCCACCAGTCCGTCCGAGACCAGCCCGTCCAGAGCCCGGGCCCGCTGCACCGGCTCGTCCCACACCGTGTCGAGCACGGCCTGCGGCACGGCGCCCACCGCCTCCCGGAGCACCGCGAGGAGCTTGCCGCGCACCTGCCGGTCGGTCCCGGCGTACGTCTGCCCGCGCCGCGGCGGTCCCTCGTGCGGCGGCTTCCCGGCGAGGCGCCACGCGCACAGCCCGGCCACCGGGCAGCGGACGCAGTCCGGGCTCTTCGCGGTGCACACCAGCGCGCCGAGCTCCATCGAGGCCGCCGCCCAGCGCGCCGCGGTCGCCTCGTCCCCGGGCAGCAGGGCCCGGGCCAGGCGCCGCTCCGCGGCGGTGGTGGCATTGGGCGGGTACTCCACCCCGGTGGCGGTGCGCGCGAAGACCCGCCGGACGTTCGTGTCGAGGACGGCGTGCCGCTGCCCGTACGCGAAGGAGGCCACGGCGGCCGCCGTGTACTCGCCGATCCCGGGCAGCGAGAGGAGCTGCGCGTGCTCCCGCGGTACGTCGCCCCCGTGCCGCTCCGTTATCGCGACGGCCGCGCCGTGCAGCCGCAGGGCGCGGCGCGGGTAGCCGAGCCGCCCCCAGGCCCGTACGGCCTCGCCGGGGGCCTCGGCGGCCAGGTCGGCGGGGCGGGGCCACCGGGCGAGCCACTGCTCGTAGACCGGGAGGACCCGGCTGACCGGGGTCTGCTGGAGCATGAACTCGCTGACCATGACCCCCCAGGGGCCGGCCTCGGGGCGGCGCCAGGGCAGGTCGCGGGCGTGCTCGTCGAACCACGCGATGACGGGGGAGTGCAGCGCGTGCGAGGAGTCGGGGGATGCGGCCGTGGCGGAAGCGGGAGATGCAGTCATGACAGACGGCATCCTGGCACGTTTCAGGCCCCTCCCGCCGGGCCCGGGCCGGTGAACCGGACGGCGGCGCGGACCCCGCTCGCCCGTATGGCGGCGATGACCGCACTTCACCGCCTCCGAGGCGACGCACGCGACGGCGGTGGCCGGCGGGGCGAGGACGGCGCGATGTCGAGGTACGGGCCTGAGCTGTCCATGGCCACCGAAGGTAGTCAGAGCGGATCAATCTCCGCATCAGACCTCTGGCTGGTTCCCGGCGGTTCCGGATGCGCCCGCAGGATGATCATCGGCAAATCAAGTCCGCTGCGCGGCATGTGGGGCACTGATCGGGCCGCGAACTCTCGTAAAGTTCCGTCCGTGGGATCTCTGCGCAATCCGGTCGGGCCGCTCCCCTCCTCCATCTACTGGCGACGGAGGGCTGTGCTGGCGTCCGTCGTCGCGCTCCTCGCGCTCCTCGCCGTATGGACCGTCAGTTCCGGCGGGGGGAAGACGAGTACGAACGGAAAGGGCCAGAGCGGCCCCGACCCCGTCGCCTCGATCACCCCCGGCCCGGCCGGGACGGGCCCCGCGATCAGCGCGGCCCCCGGCGGGCGCCCGGAGACCGGCAGCGGCGGAACCACCGGCTCCGAAGGCGGCGGAACGGGCGGCGCGGGCAAGAACGGTGAGCCGGGCGGCGGCACGGCCGCGGGCGGAGGCTCCGGCTCGGGCGGCGGCGGCGCGGCGGCCGGCCCGGCGCAGGTCCCGGCGGACTCCCCGCTCCCCACGTGCGCGACGGGTGCGCTGCAGTGGGAGGTCAGGAGCGTGAAGAACGAGTACGAGGCGAACGAGAAGCCCCGGCTCGAACTGGTCGCCCGCAACACCTCCGGCACCACCTGCAAGATCGACCTCGGCCCGAAGCAGGCGGTCCTGACCATCCTTCAGGCGAGCAGCAGCAAGGCGGTGTGGTCCTCGGCGGACTGCCCCCCGGGCGCGGGCAACGCCTTCTTCCGGCTGCCGGCGCAGGGCGAGACGAAGCAGGCGCTGGAATGGGACCGCAGGTTCAGCGCGGCCGACCAGTGCCAGTCGCCTCCGGCGGGGTCCGCGGCTCCCGACACCTACGTGGTCGAGGTCAAGTCCCCGGGCATGCCGGTCGCCCGGACCTCGTTCGTCCTGAAGCAGGACTAGCGTCCGCGGCGCCGCTGCGGGGGCTCCGCCCCCGAACCCCCGCGCCTCAAACGCCGGCGGGGCTGTATGTCAGACGTAGCGCTCGAGGATCGAGGACTCCGCCAGGCGGGAGAGGCCCTCGCGGACGCTGCGCGCACGCGCCTCGCCGACCCCGTCCACCGTCTGCAGGTCGTCGACGCTCGCGGCGAGCAGCTTCTGCAGCCCCCCGAAGTGCTCCACGAGCCGCTCGATGATCGCGCCCGGCAGCCTCGGCACCTTCGCCAGCAGCCGGTACCCGCGGGGCGACACCGCCGAGTCCAGGGTCTCCGGCGAGCCCGTGTACCCCAGCGCCTTCGCCACGATCGCCAGCTCCAGCAGCTCCGGATGCGTCAGCGCGTCCAGTTCCGCCAGCGCCTCGTCCACCGTGCGGGAACGCTTCGCCGTCGGCTCCGGGACGTAGTCCCGGATGACGAGCTCCCGCTCCTGCTCGATGCCGACCGTCAGCTCGTCCAGCTGCAGCGACAGAAGTCGCCCGTCCGTGCCCAGTTCGACCACGTACTCGGCGATCTCGGTCGCGATCCGGCGGACCATTTCCAGCCGCTGCGCCACCGCCGTCACGTCGCGGACCGTGACCAGGTCCTCGATCTCCAGCGCCGACAGCGTGCCCGCGACCTCGTCGAGGCGCAGCTTGTACCGCTCCAGCGTGGCCAGCGCCTGGTTCGCCCGCGACAGGATCGCCCCGGACTCCTCCAGGACGCGCCGCTCCCCGTCCACGTACAGCGCGATCAGCCGCATCGACTGGGAGACGGAGACGACCGGGAAGCCGCACTGCTTGGAGACGCGGTCCGCCGTGCGGTGACGCGTACCGGTCTCCTCGGTCGGGATCGAGGCGTCCGGCACCAGCTGCACGCCGGCCCGCAGGATCTTGGTGATGTCCTTGTCGAGGATGAGCGCGCCGTCGAGCTTGCACAGCTCGCGCAGCCGGGTCGCGGTGAACTCCACGTCCAGGACGAAACCACCGGTGCACATGGCCTCGACGGACTTGTCCATGCCGAGGACGATGAGCCCGCCGGTGTTGCCGCGGACGATCCGCTCCAAGCCGTCACGCAGCGGCTGACCAGGTGCGACCGCGCTCAGCGAGGCGCGCATCATGGCCTCCTGCTTGGAGCTGGCGCCCGACTTGCCGGATGCTGCTGCCCCGTCCTTGGCTGCCACTGCACTCCTCCGGTCGCGGGTTGCGCCGCCCCGCACCGCGGGCACGAGGACGTGCGTACGGCCGGGCGGACCAGCACAAAGTCTACCGGCGCGCGCTGCGGCCCCGCCGTGGCTTGGCCAGGTACGCCTTACGGGGGCCCCGTACGGGCCCCCTGACCAGGGCCGCTGCCCCGTCAGTCCGAGGCCCGCTCCCTGGCCGGAGTACGGGAGCGGCCGCGCGGCAGCACCCGCAGCGCGTCGCCCATGTCGGCCACTTCGATCACCTTCATCCCGGCCGGGACCTTCCCCGGATCCGCCGGGACCAGCGCGTGCGTGAAGCCGAGCCGGTGCGCCTCGGCGAGGCGCCGCTGCACGCCGGTCACCCGCCGCACCTCGCCGGCCAGGCCGACCTCGCCGATCGCCACGAGGTTCTTCGGCAGCGGGACGTCACTGGCGGCGGAGGCCAGGGCGAGCGCGATCGCCAGGTCGGCGGCCGGCTCGGTCAGCTTCACCCCGCCCACGGTCGCGCTGTAGATGTCGCGCTTGCCGAGCGCCGTGATCCGGCCGCGCTGCTCCAGCACCGCCAGCATCATCGACACGCGCGAGGTCTCCAGGCCCGAGGTCGTGCGCCGGGGGGAGGGGATCTGCGAGTCCACGGTCAGCGCCTGCACCTCGGCGACCAGCGGACGCTTCCCCTCCAGAGTCACCGTCAGGCAGGTGCCCGGAACGGCCTCGGCACGCCGGGTCAGGAACAGCCCGCTCGGGTCGGCGAGCCCGGTGATCCCCTCGTCGTGCAGCTCGAAGCAGCCGACCTCGTCGGTGGCCCCGTACCGGTTCTTGATGCCGCGCACCAGCCGCAGCCGCGCGTGCCGGTCGCCCTCGAAGCTCAGCACCACGTCCACGAGGTGTTCCAGCAGCCGGGGGCCGGCGATCGCCCCGTCCTTGGTCACGTGGCCGACGAGCAGGGTGGACATCCCGCGCTCCTTGGAGGCCCGGATCAGCGCCCCGGCCACCTCCCGCACCTGGGCCATGCCGCCGGGCGCGCCGTCGATCTCGGGGGAGGCGACGGTCTGTACGGAGTCCAGGATCAGCAGGGAGGGCTTCACGGCGTCGAGGTGCCCGAGCACGGCGGACAGATCGGTCTCGGCGGCGAGGTAGAGGTGGTCGCTGAGGGCGTTGATCCGGTCGGCCCGCAGCCGCACCTGGCTCGCCGACTCCTCGCCCGTGACGTAGAGGGTGCGGTGCTCGTCGCTCGCCGCCTTCGCCGCGACGTCCAGCAGCAGCGTCGACTTCCCGACGCCGGGCTCGCCGGCGAGCAGGACGACGGCGCCGGGGACGAGCCCGCCGCCGAGGACGCGGTCCAGCTCGTCCACGCCGGTGCTGCGCGCGGTCGCGGTCCGCCCGTCGACCTGCCCGATCGGCACCGCGGCGGTCGACACGCGGCCGGCGGCGGTGGTCCGCACGGCGGGTGCGCCCATCTCCTCGACGGTGCCCCAGGCCTGGCACTCGGGGCACCGGCCGAGCCATTTCGCGGTCGTCCAGCCGCACTCGGTACAGCGGTAGGACGGCCGGTCCTTGGCGGATGAACGAGCAGTGCGGGCAGCCATGCCGCTCACGGTAGCCGCCCGCACTGACAGACCCGGCGGGGGCGGGGTGCGGACGGGGGGCGGGGGCGGAACCTTCCCACGTCAGGGCCTTCGTCAGCGGACCACCGATCTGTTCACCCGTAAGGGCTAAAAGTGGGGAAGGCTTCCAGGGCGCCACCGGCGCGCCGCCTACGGTCGCCAGGTGAACAGCAGCAACCAGGCACACCCCTCATCGCGCACCGGCGCACACCGGGCGCACGGGCGCACGCACAGCGAGGGGGAGCAGCCGCCCCCCTTCCGGCACGAGCCTTACCTGGACGGTCTGTTCACGTACTGCCTGTCGGTCCTGTGCGACCACGACACCGCCACCGACGTGCTGGGCGACGTCCTCGCCGTGGCCGAGCGGCACCCCGGCCGCTGCCCCGACGAGGGGGACCGGCGGGCCTGGCTCTACGCGCTCGCCCGCTGGGGCTGCCTGCGCCGGCTGGCAGAACAGCGGCGCACCCGACCCGGAGCGCATTCCGCCCGGCGTGCGCCGGAGCACGCCGGGCGCACGCGTGCGCCCGGCGGGGACACGGACCCGGGCGATGCCCCGGACACCGAACGCGCCCCGGACACCCGTCGGCCCGTTGACGTGAACGCCTACCGCCGTACCGAACTGGCACGGCTCGCCTGGCCCGAGGCCGCCGGTACCACCCCCGCCCAGCGCGAGGCCCTCGAACTCGCCGTCCGCCACCGCCTCGGCGTCCCCGAACTCGCCGCCGTCCTCGGCGCGCCCCCGGCCGCCGCCCGGGAGCTCCTGTCCGGCGCCGCCTGCGAGGTGGAGCGCACCCGCGCCGCCCTCGCCGTCGTGGAGACCGGGAACTGTCCCGCCGTCTCCCTGCTCACCGGCGGCGACGGTGACGGCCAGGGCGACGGCAACGTCCTGCTGTCCGGCACCCTGCGCGCCGAACTCGTCCGCCACGTCGACGACTGCCCCCGGTGCCGCCGCGTCGCCGAACGCGTGGGCGTCGCCGCCCCGTGGCCCGGCTCCGGCGGCATCAACACCGCCGCCCTCCCGCTCGTCCCCGCCCCCCGCACCGCCGTCCACGCGGCGATGCTCCGCTCCGGCCGGGGCCGCGGCCGCAGGCCCGGCCCGCGCTTCGACCGCACCGGCTTCCCGATGGACCCCAGGGACCGCGCGGCCCGCCGCGACCGGCTGCGCGCCCGGGCGGTGACCACCACCGTCGTCGCCACCGTCGTCGCCGCCCCGGTGCTGGCCCTGTGGGCGGCGTACCGCGGCGCCCCCAGCACGGGGGAGCCCGTCGGCGGCGACTCCACCCGCATCTCCGCCAGCGAGTCCGAGCTCCCGACGGCACGGACCGACGGCCGCCCGCTGACGGCGTACGAGAACGCCGGGAACGCCGCCAGCACCACCGGCGGCCCCGGCTTCGCCCAGAGCGACGACGAATCCGACGTCTCCGTCGAGGTGATCAGCAGCGGCCCGCCGGCCGGCCCCGACCACGCCGGAGCCCCCGGCCGCCTCGCCGTCGCCGCGTCCTCCCGCGGCTCCCTCACGCTGCTCACCCTCACCGCCTCGGGCGGCGCCCCGGTGGACTGGCGGCTCTGGTCCGACGCGCCCTGGCTCCGTGCGAGCCGGACCGCGGGCACGCTGGCCCCAGGAGAATCGGTCACCCTGCGGATCGCCGTGGACCACGAGGCCCAGCCCGTGGGCGCCTGGACGGCCCGGGTCGGGGTCGATCCGAGCGGTGCGGTGGTCTCCATCCAGGGCCGCGGACGCCCCGCGTCGACCCCCGCGCCGTCGCCCGATCCGACGCAGCCGGCGACCCCGACGGCCACCCCGGACCCGACGCAGCCGCCCACGCCGACCCCGACGCCCACGGAGCCGACGATCCCGCCGCCGTCCCCGACGCCCACGCCGACCGCGACGCCGTCGGACGGCTCAGGCGGAACGGTTTCCCCGGGGCCGGACCCGGGCCCGTCGGGGGCACCGGGCTAGCGGGCCGCCGGGCCGGAAGCCCGCCCGCCCGACCGGTTCGGCCGGCCGGACGGACGGGTCACGCAGGTCAGGCCGGGTCGGCCGGGTGCGGGGCCATCGGCAGCAGGGAGGCCAGCCGCGCCTCGCACAGCTTCACGAGCGCCTCGTACCCCTCCTTGCCCATCAGCTCCGTCAGCTCGGCGCGGTACGACACGTACACCGGGTCGCCGGCGCCGTGCGCGGAGGTGGCCGACGTGCACCACCAGTGCAGGTCGTGGCCGCCGGGACCCCAGCCCCGGCGGTCGTACTCGCCGATCGACACCTGCAGCACGCGGGTGTCGTCGGGCCGGTCGATCCACTCGTACGTCCGGCGGATCGGCAGCTGCCAGCAGACGTCGGGCTTGGTCTCCAGCGGCTCGCGGCCCTCCTTCAACGCGAGGATGTGCAGCGAGCAGCCCGCCCCGGCGGGGAACCCCGGCCGGTTCAGGAAGATGCACGCGCCGTCCCAGCGCCGGGTCTGCTTCTCCCCGTCGTCGTCGTGCTGCGTCCACCCGCTCTCGCTGCCGACGTCGTGGAACTGCCACAGCTCGGGCGTCAGCCGGGCCACGTGCTGCGCGACCCGCTTCTCGTCGTCCTCGTCGGAGAAGTGCGCGCCGAGCGTGCAGCAGCCGTCGTCCGCCCGGCCCGCCTGGATGCCCTGGCAGCCCTGGCCGAAGATGCAGGTCCAGCGGGAGGTCAGCCAGGTCAGATCGCAGCGGAAGACCTGCTCGTCGTCGCCGGGGTCGGGGAATTCCACCCAGGCCCGGGGGAAGTCGAGGCCCTTCTCGTCGGAGACGACGGGGGGCTTGCCCTTGCCGTTCTTGCCGCCGGAGTTCTTGCCCTTGGCGGTGGTCTTGCCCGTGTCCTTCTGCGACCGGGTCTTGTTGGCCTTCTTCGTATTTGGCACAAACCCAAGCCTAAGCGCCCCTTACCTCACCCCTCGGCGTTCGTCGCAGTAGCGTTTCCCCCTATGAGACTCGGTGTCCTTGATGTGGGTTCGAACACGGTCCATCTGCTGGTGGTGGACGCGCACCCCGGTGCGCGCCCGCAGCCGGCGCACTCGCACAAGGTGGAAATGCGCCTGGCGGAGCTCCTCGACGAGGGCGGAGCCGTCACCCCCGAGGGCGTGGAGCGCCTCGTGTCGGTGATCGGCGACGCCGTGCAGGCCGCCGAGGACAAGGGCTGCGAGGACGTCCTGCCCTTCGCGACCAGTGCCGTGCGCGAGGCCACGAACGCGGACGAGGTGCTGGCGCGGGTCAAGACCGAGACGGGCGTCGACCTGCCGGTGCTCAGCGGCGCGGACGAGGCCCGGCTGACCTTCCTGGCGGCCCGCCGGTGGTTCGGCTGGTCCGCCGGGAAGCTGCTGGTCCTGGACATCGGCGGCGGCTCGCTGGAGATCGCGTACGGCATCGACGAGGACCCGGACGCGGCCGTCTCGCTGCCGCTGGGCGCGGGCCGCCTCACCTCGGGCTGGCTCCCGGGCGACCCGCCGGACGCGCTGGACATCAGGGCGCTACGGCGGCACGTGCGGGCGGAGATCGCCCGCACGGTCGGCGAGTTCAGCCGCTTCGGCGCCCCGGACCACGTCGTCGCGACGTCGAAGACCTTCAAGCAGCTGGCCCGCATCGCGGGCGCGGCCCGTTCGGCGGACGGCCTGTACGTGCAGCGGGACCTGAGCCGGAAGTCCCTGGAGGAGTGGGTGCCGCGCCTCGCGGCGATGACCACGGCCCAGCGCTCGGCCCTGCCGGGTGTCTCGGAGGGCCGGGCGAACCAGCTCCTGGCGGGCGCGCTCGTCGCGGAGGGCGCGATGGACCTCTTCGGTGTCGACGAGCTGGAGATCTGCCCGTGGGCCCTGCGCGAGGGCGTGATCCTCCGCAGGCTGGACCACATGCCGACGGGATCGTAGGAAAGTACGGGCTCCCGGGCGCGCGGGCTCCGGCGGGCCGGGGAGGTCAGTGCAGTCGGAGCACGCTCGTGAGGCCGGCGTGGTCGGAGGGCCACAGGCCTGACGGGGTGCGGTCGCCGGGGTTCTCGCCCACCCGGTCGGCCGTCAGCGCGTGGATCCTGCCGCGGAAGAGCACGTAGTCGATGCGCTGGGTGAGGTTGGAGGCGGCGTTGCGCAGGCCGGGGTCCTGGCAGCAGGTGAAGCCGGGGCCGCCGGGGCGGTGGCGGTTGGCGGTCCAGGCGTCCTTGAAGCCGGCGGCCAGGAGGCGGTTGTAGCTCTGCGTGGCGGTTCCCGGTGTCGCGCCGACTCCGCCCGCCGCCGAGTTGAGGTCGCCGAGCAGCACGGTGGGGTGCGTGGTGTTCAGCGGGCCCGCGAGCAGTTCGCCGGCCTGCGCCTCCTGGACGGCGGGGGCGGCCGGTTCGAGGTGCGTGGTCACCACCCGGGCGGTGCGGCCGCGGAGCGTGACGTCGGCCGAGACCCAGCCGCGCTCGATCTTGAGGGGCGCATTGGGCGGGCAGCCGAGCACGGGCCGGCAGACGGGCACGTGGTTCTGGAACCGGGCGGCTTGCGCGTGCGCCACGGAGAAGGCGCGGGCGGGCAGGTCGGTGCGGGCCAGGAGTACGTCGCGGTCGGTGAGGCGGATGTCCTGGAGGCCGCCGCCGGGCGCGGCGCGCGGGGCCTCGAAGTCGCTGCCGACGGTGACGCTGGCCACCGCGGCGTAGTGCTTGCCGCGGGCGGAGAGCTCGTCGAGGAGGATCTGCAGGAAGTCGTACTCGACGTGGGTGGCGCTGCCCGGCCCGGCCGGGGTCTGGCTGCGCCACAGCACGGCTTCCTGGAGGCCCACGAGGTGGGGGTCGCTCTCGGCGATCTCGGCGGCCAGTGCCTTGGCGCGCTCCGGGAAGTTCGTCGCCTGGACGTTCGCCCACACCGCGGTCACCGCGGCGACGAGCCCCTGCGGGCTGGTGGCGGCGAGGACGGGGGCGAGGTCGGCGCCCAGGTAGAGGTTGCGGGTGGCGACGCGCAAGGGGGTCCGGCCCCCCTCGGCGGCCGAGGCCGTGCCGAGCGAGCCGGGTGCGAGCAGCGCGAGCGCGCACAGGGCGGATGTGATCCAACGGCGAGTCATACGGGCAGCCCTCTCGGTGCATTGCGGGCGAAAACCCGCATCTTGCCTGCAACCTAGGGCGGCTGACGGACCGTGGCGATCCCACTGTGGGCCGGGCGGCCTACGGTCCACCGGCCCGCGTGCGTCCGGTTCGGCCGGAGCCCGCCCGCAGCGGCCGGCGCCGGCCACGCAGGGCGGCGGCCCGGGCCGGCCCCGGCCTCCCGCCGGCGCAGGGCCCGATCCGGGCCCGCGCCGCTCCCCTCCCGGCATCGGGCCAGCTCCTGCGCAGGGCCTGCGCAGGGCCCGCGCCGGCCTCCCGCCAGCCCTCGCGCCGGGTACGCCCCGCCCTCGGGTCGGCCCCGGCCTCCCGCCGGTGCTCGGCCGCGCCGGCGCAGGGCCCGATCCGGGCCCGCGCCGCTCCCCTCCTTGGCCTCCGGTCAGCGCTCGCGCCGGGCCTGTGCCGGGACCCGCAAGGCCCGCGCCGGCCTCCCGTCGGCGGTGCCGCCGTCGGCCTCCCGCCAGCCCTCGCGCCGCGTACGCCCCGCCCTCGGGTCGGCCCCGGCCACGCAGGCCCCGGCCACGCCGGCCCCGGGCCGGGCCGGAGTCCCGCAGACGGTGCCGCCGTCGTCCTCCCGCCCGCCCTCACGCCGCGTACGTCCCGCCCTCGGGTCGGCCGTACGCCGGGCGCGCGTCGGCGTCGCGGCGCCCTAGGGGCGGGCTCGGGCCAGGCTCGCCCAGCCCTCGCCCAGCCCTCGCCCCGGCCTCGCGCCGGCCTCGCGCCGGCCTCGCGCCGGCCTCGCGCCGGCCTCGCGGCGGGCTCGGGGCCCGTCTCCGGGCCGGGTTCGGGTGGCGGTCGTCACGTACCGGGCGGGCGTCGGGCCCGTACCCTGTCTCCGTGGCAGAACCAGTCCGCATCCCGACCGCGAAAGTCGCCCTCTCCACGGCCTCCGTCTATCCGGAGTCCACCGCGACCGCCTTCGAGATCGCCGCGCGCCTCGGGTACGACGGCGTGGAGGTCATGGTCTGGACGGATCCGGTCAGCCAGGACGTCGACGCCCTGCGCCGGCTGTCGGACCACCATCAGGTGCCGATCCTCGCCGTGCACGCGCCGTGTCTGCTGATCACCCAGCGCGTGTGGTCCACCGACCCGTGGACCAAGCTGCAGCGGGCGCAGGCGGCGGCCGAGCGGCTCGGCGCGTCCACCGTCGTCGTGCACCCGCCCTTCCGGTGGCAGCGCCAGTACGCGCGGGACTTCGTCACCGGGATCTGGCGGATGGCCGACGAGACCGACGTCCGGTTCGCCGTGGAGAACATGTACCCCTGGCGCTACCGCGACCGCGAGATGCTCGCGTACGCACCCGAGTGGGACGTGACGAAGGACGACTACCGGCACTTCACCGTCGACCTCTCGCACACCGCGACTGCCCGGACCGACGCCACCGCGATGATCGACCGGATGGGCGACCGGCTCGCGCACATCCACCTCGCCGACGGAAACGGTTCGGCGAAGGACGAGCACCTGGTCCCGGGGCGGGGTACGCAGCCCTGCGCCGAGCTGCTGGAGGGCCTCGCCCGGAGCTCGTTCGACGGTCACGTGGTGATCGAGGTGAACACGCGGCGGGCGATGTCGTCGGCCGAGCGCGAGGCCGACCTCGCCGAGGCGCTGGCCTTCACACGGCTGCACCTCGCCACCACCGCCACCACGAACACCACCGCCACCACCACGAAGACCACGAACACCACCACCCGGGACGGGGCCCGGCGGTCATGACGGGAACGGAGAAGCCGCGCCGCCGCGGGCCCGGCCGGCCGCGGCAGGACGAGGCCGACGACGGCCCCGGCACGCAGGAGCGCATCCGGCTGGCCGCCCGCGAGGTGTTCGCGGAGCGCGGGTACGACAAGACCTCCGTCCGCGGCATCGCGAAGGTGGCGGGGGTGGACCCGGCGCTGGTCCACCACTACTTCGGCAGCAAGGACGACCTCTTCGCCGCCGCCATCGAGATGAGCATGGAGCCGGCCCTCGTGGTCCCCGCGATCATCGGCGCCGGACCGGACGGCATCGGCGAGCGACTGGCCCGGTACTTCCTGGGCGTCTGGGAGAACCCGGTCACCCGGGCCCCGCTGCTCGCCGTGATCCGGTCCGCGCTCACCCACGAGGCCGCCGCGAAGGTGCTGCGCGGGCTGGTGCTGCGGCGGGTCCTGGAGCGGGTCGCCGCCGACCTCGACGTCCCCGACCCGACCTTCCGCGCCGAGCTCGCCGCCTCCCACATGGTGGGCATCGCGATCCTGCGCTACGTCGTGCAGGTCGAGCCCCTCGCGTCCGCGGACGCGGAGGACATCGTGGCGCTCGTGGCCCCTACGCTGCAGCGGTACCTGACCGAGGAGTGAGCCTGTCGTCCCGTCATGCGGACGCACCGTCCGGACCGCGGGCGGTGGGCGTAGCCTCGTACCTGAGCCATATCCGCAGTCGCGGCTGACCGTACAGCCGCACTCATGGGGAGTGAACCGCATGCCCGAGCTGAGGTCCCGCACCGTCACCCACGGCCGCAACATGGCAGGCGCTCGTGCGCTGATGCGCGCGTCGGGCGTAGCGAGCGAGGACATCGGCAAGCCGATCATCGCGGTCGCCAACTCCTTCACCGAGTTCGTCCCCGGGCACACGCACCTGGCCCCGGTCGGCCGGATCGTCTCCGACGCCATCCGGGCCGCGGGCGCGATCCCGCGCGAGTTCAACACGATCGCGGTCGACGACGGCATCGCCATGGGCCACGCCGGCATGCTGTACTCCCTGCCCTCTCGCGACCTGATCGCGGACAGCGTGGAGTACATGGTCGAGGCGCACTGCGCCGACGCCCTGATCTGCATCTCCAACTGCGACAAGATCACCCCGGGCATGCTGATGGCCGCGCTGCGCCTCAACATCCCGGTCGTCTTCGTCTCCGGCGGCCCGATGGAGGCCGGTCAGGCCACCCTGGTCGACGGCACCGTCCGCAAGCTCGACCTGATCGACGCGATGGTGGACGCCTCCAACGAGAACGTGTCCGACGAGGACGTGCTCCGCATCGAGGAGAACGCCTGTCCCACGTGCGGGTCGTGTTCCGGCATGTTCACCGCCAACTCGATGAACTGCCTCGCGGAGGCCATCGGCCTGGCCCTCCCCGGCAACGGCTCGGTCCTCGCCACGCACACCGCCCGCCGCGCCCTGTACGAGGACGCCGGCCGCACGGTCGTGGAGATCACCAAGCGCTACTACGAGGGCGGCGACGCGTCCGTCCTGCCGCGCAACATCGCCACCCGCGAGGCCTTCGAGAACGCCATGGCCCTCGACATCGCCATGGGCGGCTCCACGAACACGATCCTCCACCTCCTCGCCGCCGCGCAGGAAGCGGGCCTGGACTACGACCTCACCGACATCGACGCCGTCTCGCGCCGCGTCCCGTGCCTGTCCAAGGTCGCGCCGAACGTGGCGCCCGGAGGCACGTACTACATGGAGGACATCCACCGGGCCGGCGGCATCCCCGCCATCCTCGGCGAGCTGCACCGCGGCGGCCTCCTCAACAAGGACGTCAACACGGTCCACTCGGACGGCCTGGAGGACTGGCTCGCGAAGTGGGACGCCCGCTCCGGCACGGCGACCGAGACGGCCATGGAGCTGTGGCACGCGGCCCCCGGCTGCAAGCGTTCGGCCACCGCCTTCTCCCAGTCCGAGCGCTGGGAGACCCTCGACCTCGACGCCGAGGGCGGCTGCATCCGCTCGGTGCAGCACGCGTACTCCAAGGACGGCGGCCTGGCCGTGCTGCGCGGCAACATCGCCGTCGACGGCTGCGTCGTGAAGACGGCCGGCGTCGACGAGTCGATCTGGACCTTCGAGGGCCCGGCCGTGGTCTGCGAGTCGCAGGACGAGGCCGTCGACAAGATCCTGCGCAAGGAGGTCAAGCCGGGCGACGTCGTCGTCATCCGCTACGAGGGCCCGCGCGGCGGCCCCGGCATGCAGGAGATGCTCTACCCGACCTCCTTCCTCAAGGGCCGCGGCCTCGGCAAGGTCTGCGCGCTGGTGACGGACGGCCGCTTCTCCGGCGGCACCTCGGGCCTGTCCATCGGCCACGCCTCCCCGGAGGCGGCCTCGGGCGGCAACATCGCCGTCGTCCAGGACGGCGACCGCATCCGCATCGACATCCCGAACCGCTCCATCGAGCTCCTCGTCGACGAAGCCACCCTGGCGGCCCGCCACGAGGCCCTCGGCGGCGTCTACGCCCCGAAGAACCGCGAGCGCAAGGTCTCCGCGGCCCTGCGCGCCTACGCGGCGATGGCCACCAGCGCCGACAAGGGCGCGGTCCGCGACGTCACCCGCCTGGGCTGACACCGACCCCCGCCGGCGCCCCCGCACCCTCCGGTGCGGGGGCGCCGCCGTCTCACCACCCGCCCGGATCCCCCGCCCCCACGGCGAACACCGACCCATCGGGCGCCCCCGCGAACACCCGCCCCCCACCGACCACGGGCGCGGGCAGGGTGGAGGTGTACTTGGTGGTGCCGTCGGCCATGCGCGGCTTGGTCTGCCCCGTCGGCCGGCCGCTGCCCGCGTCGACGGCCAGGAGCCGTCCGTCCGGGGCCGTCAGGAACACCCGGCCGTCGGCGAACACCGGTCGGGAGGCCACGGCCAGGCCAGTCTCCAGCCGCCACTGCTCCTTGGCCGGTCCGACCGCGACCAGCGTGCCCGAGGTCCCGAACAGGTACACGGTGCCGTCCTGCCCCACCGTCGCCTCCGCGTCGTACACCGGCGCCGTCAGCCGCACGCGCTGCACCCCGTGCGCCGCCAGGTCGGTGCGCACGACCGCGCCGGTCCCGGAGGACGCGTCGAGGTCCAGCAGGTACAGGCCGCCCTGCGCTGCGCCGACCGGGCGCAGCCGCCCCGCGGTCCGGAGCTGCCAGCGGACCGTCCCGTTCGCCGGATCCACCGCGGCGAGCTGTGTCGACCTGCCGTCGCTCCCGGGCGTCGCCACGTACAGCCCGGGCGCTCCGGACTCGTCGGTGCCGCCCCACCACTCGGCACCGACCCCGCCGATCTGCTGGGTCCAGAGCGGAGTGCCACCGGCCGCGTCCAGCGCGGTGACGCTGCCGGTCGTTCCCACGAGCAGGACTTGCCCGCCCGCGGTCACCACCCGGGAGCCGCCCGGCAGCTTCCGCTTCCAGGTTTCCCGTCCCGTGCCCGGGTCCAGCGCCTGCAGGGTCTCGCTGCCCGGCGCCACGACGAGAACCTGCCCGCCCGCGTGCACCGGCGCACCGAGGGCCGCCGTCCGGGGCGCCTGGGTGGTCGCCTCCACCGCCCACACGGTGGTGCCGTCCGCGGGGTCGAGCCGGGCCGCGGCGAGGCCCGGCCCGGCGCAGTAGAGGGCCGCCGACTGCCAGGAGCAGGCGCCGATCCGGCTGCCCGTACCGGGTTTGCCCAAGGGGACCGCCCAGGGGACGAAGCTCTTCTGCGGCGCCGGATCCGCCTGCGCGGCGATCTGGCCGCGCGGTCCGGCATCCGCCCCGAACTGCCAGTACCCGCCGACCGCGGCGGCGCCGGCGAGCAGCAGCCCGACCCCGACCCCGATCCCGACGGCCGCGCGGGGCCGGCGTCCGGCCTTCTCGGGCTCGACGGCGCTCCGCTCCCGCCGGTGCGTGAGCTGCTCCGACTCCGAAGGCTGCCGCGGCCGGGGGATGAAGGCCTGGGTGTCCTCGGCCGTCGGGTACGCGATCGCCCGCATCTCGGCGATCAGTTCCTCGGCGGTGGGCCGCTCCACCGGATCCTTCGCCAGGCACCGGGCGACGAGCGGTACGAGCCGGGGCGGCAGCCCGGTCAGATCGGGCTCGCTGTGCACCACCTGGTAGGCCACCAGGTAGTGGCTGTCCGAGTCGAACGGCCCGTGCCCCGTCGCTGCGTGCACGAGCACGGCCCCCAGGGCGAAGACGTCCGCGGCCGTCCCCACGTCCCGCGGTCGCTGGAACTGCTCGGGCGCCATGTATGGCGGGGTGCCGATCAGCTTCCCGGTCTCGGTCCGCAGATCACTGTCCGCCGGACGCGAGATCCCGAAGTCGATGACCCGCACGCCGTCCGGAGCCATCAGCACGTTGCTGGGCTTCAGGTCCCGGTGCACCACTCCGGCCCGGTGGATGTCACGCAGGGCCTCGGCCAGGCCGGCGGCGAGCCGGGTCAGATCGACGGGGTCCAGGACCTGTTCCCGTACCCGCTCGGCGAGCGTCGGCGCGTCGATGAACAGGGTGGCCATCCACGGCCGTTCGGCATCGGGATCGGCATCCACGACGGGTGCGGTGAAGGCGCCGCTCACCCGCCGCGCCGCGGCGACCTCCTGGCGGAAGCGGGCCCGGAACTCCGGGTCCACCGCGTGCTCGGGATGCACGATCTTGACGGCGAGTTTCAGCCCCGAGCCGGACGTGGCCAGGTGGACGACGCCCATCCCTCCGGAACCGAGCACCGATTCGAGCCGGTACTGCCCGGCGTACTCCGGAAAGCCCGCGTAGTCCGCGCGCAGCGAATGCACCGCTCACCACCCCCGCCGGAGCCTAGTCGATGCTCCCTTCGCATCTCCAAGGTCCTGCTACCCTGCGCGAGTTGCGCAGGGCAACGCCCATGGGGGGAGATTTCACATGTCGGTTGAGAACGATTCGAGCCAAATCCAGAGCGTGGCCGCCGGTTCCGGCTACCCGATGTTCCCGGTCGCCCCCGGCACCCGGCTGAACGTCCGGAACGGACCCGGCACCAACTACTCGGTCATCGAGGTCCTGCCGCTCGGCGCGACCGTCTCGCTCCGCTGCCAGTGCGAGGGCACCACCGTCTCGGGCCCGTACGGCACGACGGACATCTGGGACTGCATCGGCAACGGCCGGTTCGTCTCCGACGCGTACGTGAAGACGGGCAGCGACGGCTACGTCACCAACCAGTGCGGCTGACCACGGGCGGGGAGAACACGATGATCAGCAGACGACGCATGCTCGGCCTCGGCGGCTCGGTCATCGCCGTGGCCCCGTTGCTCACACTCGCCACCGCAGCCGAGGCGTCGGCCGACAGCGGCTTCCAGACGTTCCCGGTCGCGCCCGGCTACCGGGTGAACGTCCGCAGCGGCCCCGGCACCGGCTACTCCATCGTCAAGGTCCTGCCGTACGACTCGTACGTCTCGATCCGCTGCCAGGGCCCGGGCGACACGATCACCGGCCCGTACGGCACGACGGACATCTGGGACTGCATCGGCAACGGCCAGTTCGTCTCCGACGCCTACGTCAAGACGGGCAGCGACGGCTACGTCGCCACGCGCTGCTGACACGCCCCTGGCCCGTCTGACACGTGAGACACACCCGGCCCGGCAGGCCCGGCGAGGGATAATCGCTGCCGTGAGCGACGACCAGCGAGACCAGACCCCAGCCGAGCCGGCCGCGCAGGCCCCGGTCCCCACCGGCCCCGAGCCCGAGCCGATCCCGTTCTTCGGCACCACCTGGGTGAACCACGACGGCGGCTACGCCCTGCGCCGCGTCGGCCTCGCCCTCGGCTCGCTGGTCACCGCCATCGCCGCCGCCGTACTGCTGCGCCTCTCCTACGAGGGCCTGGAGATCGGCAACGTCGGCCCCTTCCTCAGCATCTCCGTCGTCGTCCTCTTCGCGATCGCCAGCGCCATCGCGTTCGCCAAGACCTGGGAGTCCTTCAGCCGCCGCCCCGCCCCGTCCTCCGACGAGGCCGCCCTCAAGGGCCTCAAGGCGATCGGTTTCATCGGCTCCCTCATCGCGTACTTCCTGCGCTGCCTCGGCGAGGCCCCGGGTGAGAAGCTCCGCCGCGCCGAGTACGAGCGCGCCAAGGCCGACTTCGCCCGCCGCCGCAGCTCCCGTACGGGGAACCCGGCCGCCCGCCGCCCCAAGCGCAAGAAGTAGCCCGAGCCGCCCGCCCGCTCCACCGCACCCCGACCCACCGCACTCCGCCCAGGCGATTGACGTCCGGCACAGCCAGGAGCACTATTCATCACATGATGAATAACCAGTCCGAGGGAGCCCCGGCCGCCGTGCACGCCCACGGCCTGACCGTCCGCCGCGGCACCGGCCGTACCCCCCGCACCGTCATCGACTCCATCGCCTTCGACGTCCCCCGCGGCCGCATCACCGGCCTCCTCGGCCCCTCCGGCTGCGGAAAATCCACCCTCATGCGCGCCATCGTCGGCACCCAGGCCCACGTCACCGGCACCCTCGACGTCCTCGGCCGCCCCGCCGGCCACCCCGAGCTCCGCTCCCGCATCGGCTACGTCACCCAGGCGCCCAGCGTCTACGACGACCTCACCGTCCGGCAGAACCTCGACTACTTCGCCGCCGTCCTCGATCCTTCCCCTCGCTTCGCTGGGGAGACCCCTCGCCGCTCCGCCGCCGACCGCCGGGCCGGAGCCGTACGCCAGGCCATCGCCGACGTCGACCTCACCACCCACGCCGACGCCCTCGCCGGCAACCTCTCCGGCGGCCAGCGCAGCCGCGTCTCCCTCGCCGTCGCCCTGCTCGGCACCCCCGAGTTGCTCGTCCTCGACGAACCCACCGTCGGCCTCGACCCCGTCCTGCGCCGCGACCTGTGGAACCTCTTCCACGACATCGCCGCCACCCGCGGCGCGACGATCCTCGTCTCCTCCCACGTCATGGACGAGGCCGAGCGCTGCCACGACCTCCTCCTCATGCGCGAGGGCCGCATCCTCGCCCAGGACACCCCCGACGCACTGCGCACCCGTACCCGCTCCGCCACCGTCGAGGAGGGCTTCCTCCGCCTCGTCGACGAGGCCAACACCCTCGCCGCCCAGGAGTCGACCCCGTGAACAGCGCCCGCACCACCGCCACCGCCGCCCGCGTCCTGCGCCAGCTCCGCCACGACCCGCGCTCCATCGCGCTGATGCTCCTGGTGCCCGTCCTGATGCTCACCCTGCTGCGCTTCGTCTTCGACGGCAGCCCCCGCACCTTCGACGGCATCGGCGCGTCACTCCTCGGGATCTTCCCCCTCATCACCATGTTCCTGGTGACCTCCATCGCCACCCTGCGCGAACGCACCTCCGGCACCCTCGAACGCCTCCTCGCCATGCCGCTGGGCAAGGGCGACCTCATCGCCGGCTACGCCCTCGCGTTCGGGGCCGTCGCCGTCCTCCAGTCCCTCCTCGCCACCGGCCTCGCCCTCTGGGTCCTCGGCCTCGACGTCGTCGGCTCCCCCTGGCTGCTCCTGCTCGTCGCCCTCCTCGACGCCCTCCTCGGAACGGCCCTCGGCCTGTTCGTCTCCGCCTTTGCCGCCTCCGAGTTCCAGGCCGTCCAGTTCATGCCGGCGGTGATCTTCCCCCAGCTGCTCCTCTGCGGCCTCTTCGCCGCCCGGGACACCATGCACCCGGTCCTCGAAGGCCTCTCCGACGTCCTGCCCATGTCCTACGCCGTCGACGGCATGACCCAGGTCGTCACCCACACCGACATGACCGCCGACTTCGTCCGCGACGCCGTGATCGTCGCCGCCTGCGCCCTGCTCGTACTCGCCCTCGGCGCGGCCACCCTTCGCCGCCGCACGCCCTGACCGCACTGCGGACAGTGCCTCCCCCTCCATCGCCCGGGTGCAAGGATGAGGACGTATACGCAGCCCACGCGCACAAAACAGTTCGGCGAGGTGAATCGGGCATGACCCAGACAGTCGCAGTCCTCGGTACCGGCAAGATCGGCGAGGCCCTGCTCAGCGGAATGATCCGCGGCGGCTGGCCCGCCTCGAAGCTCCTCGTCACGGCCCGCCGCGCCGACAGGGCCGAGGAGCTCCGCACCCGCTACGGGGTCGAGGCCGTCTCCAACGCCGAAGCCGCCAAGCGCGCCGACACCCTCATCCTCACCGTCAAGCCCCAGGACATGGCCAAGCTCCTCGACGAGCTCGCCCCGCACGTCCCCGCCGACCGCCTGGTCATCAGCGGCGCCGCCGGCATCCCCACCTCGTTCTTCGAGGAACGGCTCAGCCCCGGCACCCCCGTCGTCCGCGTCATGACGAACACCCCCGCCCTCGTCGACGAGGCCATGTCCGTCATCTCCGCCGGCAGCCACGCCACCGCCGAGCACCTCGCCCACACCGAGGAGATCTTCGGCGGCGTCGGCAAGACCCTGCGCGTCCCCGAGTCCCAGCAGGACGCGGCCACCGCCCTCTCCGGCTCCGGCCCCGCGTACTTCTACTTCCTGGTCGAGGCCATGACCGACGCCGGCATCCTCCTCGGCCTGCCCCGCGCCCAGGCCCACGACCTGATCGTCCAGGCCGCCATCGGCGCCGCCGTGATGCTCCGCGACAGCGGCGAGCACCCGGTCAAGCTCCGCGAGGCCGTCACCTCCCCGGCCGGTACGACGATCAACGCCATCGTGGAGCTGGAGCGGCACGGCGTACGCGCCGCCCTCATCGCCGCCCTCGAAGCGGCCCGCGACCGCAGCCGCGAGCTCGCCTCCGGCAACAGCTGAGACACCCGTACCGGTGGGGGTCCCGCAGCACGCGGGACCCCCACCCGTCACGGCTCCAGCAGCCCGATGGCCCGGTACGCCCGGTCCACCACGGGCCGCGCCAGCTCCCGGGCCCGCCCGGCACCTTCCCGCAGCACCTTCTCCACCTCCGCCGGGTCGCCGGCCAGCTCCGCATGCCGCTCCTGCACCGGCCGCAACAGCTCGACCACCGCGTCGGCGACGTCCCGCTTCAGCGCCCCGTACCCGCTGTACCCGTCGGCCAGCCCGACCGGATCACCCCCGGTGCACGCCGCCAGGATGTCCAGCAGGTTCGCGACCCCCGGCCGCGCCTCCCGGTCGTAGACCACCGCACCGTCCCCGCTGTCGGTGACCGCCCGCATCACCTTCCTGCGCACGACCCCGGGCTCGTCGAGCAGGTAGACGATCCCCGCCCCGTTCTCATGGGACTTCCCCATCTTCGAGGTCGGCTCCTGCAGGTCCATGACCCGCGCGGCCACCGCCGGATGCGTCGCCTTCGGCACGGTGAAGGTGTGGCCGTAGCGCTGGTTGAAGCGCACCGCCAGGTCGCGCGTCAGCTCCACGTGCTGCCGCTGGTCCTCCCCGACCGGCACCTCCTGGGTCCCGTACGCCAGGATGTCGGCGGCCATCAGCACGGGATAGGTGAGCAGCGACAGCCGTACGCCGTCCCCGGAGGCCTGAGCCTTCGCCGCCTTCTCCTTGTACTGGATCATCCGCCGCAGCTCCCCGTCGGTGGCGGTGCACTCCAGGAGGTACGCCAGCCGCGTGTGCTCGTCGACGTGGCTCTGCACGAAGAGCGTGCACCGCTGCGGATCCAGCCCGGCGGCGAGCAGCAGCGTCGCCGCCTGCCGGCTCAGCCTCCGTACGCGCGCCGGTTCGTGCTCGACGGTCAGCGCGTGGAGGTCGACGACGCAGAACAGCGCCTCGTCCGGCTCCTGGTCGGCGGCGACCCACTGCCGTACGGCCCCCAGGTAGTTGCCCAGCGTCAGATGACCGGTCGGCTTGACCCCGCTGAAGATCCTCGTCATGTCCTGCTCTCCCTGTGTGTGAGTGGTGTCGGGGCCATCGCGTGGGGCGACCGAGCCACTCCCGGGAGGGAGAAACAAAAACGGCCGCCGTAGCGGCGGCCGTGAGCGCATGCGTGCTCGCGTGGAAGGTCGGCCGCCGTCAGGCGGCCCACCAGCGAAGGCTGAGCGTGAGCACATGCGTAGTCATGGGCCCAGCGTAGACGGGCGGGGGCGAGCGCGGCGTGAGTTTCGAGGACGTCCGCGCGCCGGACGGCGGGGGGTTGACACAGGTGTGCCCGATCCGTAAGGTTCTTCGAGTTGTCCGAAGTGAGCGCCGACCCCGGTCGGTCCCCGGACGGCCATTCCGCACCACACATTCGAACGAACGACGCACTCCGTCGTCTTGTTTTCATGCGTATTTGCGAATGAGGAATCCGCGTCCGAGGACGCCGCCGCCGATTAGGTTCGGGGGCGGGGAATCCGCTACTGTCTCACTCGCCGAAGGGGCCAAACAGCCCCGAGGCAAAGCCCGCTGACCGGGCGTCAGGCCCGAAAGGATCTGATAGAGTCGGAATCGCCGGAAAGGGAAAGCGCGAAAGCGCAGGAACTGGAAAGCGCCGAGGAAGTCGGGCCCGAAAGAGTCTGATAGAGTCGGAAACGCAAGAACACAGAACGAAAGCCCGGAGGAAAGCCCGAGAGGGTGAGTACAAAGGAAGCGTCCGTTCCTTGAGAACTCAACAGCGTGCCAAAAATCAACGCCAGAAGTTGATACCCCGTCCACTTCGGTGGATGAGGTTCCTTTGAAAAAGTCCTGTCGGGCCTTCGGGCACTGGCAGGCAATTACACAGCGAGGACGTTGTGGCGCGTCGGTCTTATTCCGACATGACGTGCCCGCTCTAAGTGATGTGTGCACCCGATTACGGGTAAACATTCATGGAGAGTTTGATCCTGGCTCAGGACGAACGCTGGCGGCGTGCTTAACACATGCAAGTCGAACGATGAAGCCCTTCGGGGTGGATTAGTGGCGAACGGGTGAGTAACACGTGGGCAATCTGCCCTTCACTCTGGGACAAGCCCTGGAAACGGGGTCTAATACCGGATACCACTCCTGCCTGCATGGGCGGGGGTTGAAAGCTCCGGCGGTGAAGGATGAGCCCGCGGCCTATCAGCTTGTTGGTGGGGTAATGGCCCACCAAGGCGACGACGGGTAGCCGGCCTGAGAGGGCGACCGGCCACACTGGGACTGAGACACGGCCCAGACTCCTACGGGAGGCAGCAGTGGGGAATATTGCACAATGGGCGAAAGCCTGATGCAGCGACGCCGCGTGAGGGATGACGGCCTTCGGGTTGTAAACCTCTTTCAGCAGGGAAGAAGCGAAAGTGACGGTACCTGCAGAAGAAGCGCCGGCTAACTACGTGCCAGCAGCCGCGGTAATACGTAGGGCGCAAGCGTTGTCCGGAATTATTGGGCGTAAAGAGCTCGTAGGCGGCTTGTCACGTCGGATGTGAAAGCCCGAGGCTTAACCTCGGGTCTGCATTCGATACGGGCTAGCTAGAGTGTGGTAGGGGAGATCGGAATTCCTGGTGTAGCGGTGAAATGCGCAGATATCAGGAGGAACACCGGTGGCGAAGGCGGATCTCTGGGCCATTACTGACGCTGAGGAGCGAAAGCGTGGGGAGCGAACAGGATTAGATACCCTGGTAGTCCACGCCGTAAACGTTGGGAACTAGGTGTTGGCGACATTCCACGTCGTCGGTGCCGCAGCTAACGCATTAAGTTCCCCGCCTGGGGAGTACGGCCGCAAGGCTAAAACTCAAAGGAATTGACGGGGGCCCGCACAAGCGGCGGAGCATGTGGCTTAATTCGACGCAACGCGAAGAACCTTACCAAGGCTTGACATATACCGGAAAGCATTAGAGATAGTGCCCCCCTTGTGGTCGGTATACAGGTGGTGCATGGCTGTCGTCAGCTCGTGTCGTGAGATGTTGGGTTAAGTCCCGCAACGAGCGCAACCCTTGTCCTGTGTTGCCAGCATGCCCTTCGGGGTGATGGGGACTCACAGGAGACCGCCGGGGTCAACTCGGAGGAAGGTGGGGACGACGTCAAGTCATCATGCCCCTTATGTCTTGGGCTGCACACGTGCTACAATGGCCGGTACAATGAGCTGCGATACCGTGAGGTGGAGCGAATCTCAAAAAGCCGGTCTCAGTTCGGATTGGGGTCTGCAACTCGACCCCATGAAGTCGGAGTCGCTAGTAATCGCAGATCAGCATTGCTGCGGTGAATACGTTCCCGGGCCTTGTACACACCGCCCGTCACGTCACGAAAGTCGGTAACACCCGAAGCCGGTGGCCCAACCCGTAAGGGAGGGAGCTGTCGAAGGTGGGACTGGCGATTGGGACGAAGTCGTAACAAGGTAGCCGTACCGGAAGGTGCGGCTGGATCACCTCCTTTCTAAGGAGCACAGTACCGATTGCAGACAAACGTTCTGCACGGTCAGCTCATGGGTGGAACGTTGATTAGTTGGCATCTTCGGTCTGATGGTTCTCGAGTACTGCTTCGGCGTGGAAAGAGGAGACGGATGAACGGGGATGCTTGGCACGTTGTTGGGTCCTGAAGGTACGGCCGTAAGGTCATGTCTTCAGTGCCGGCCCCAGTGAACTCACTAGCTTGTCTGGTGGGGTGATGGGTGGCTGGTCGTTGTTTGAGAACTACACAGTGGACGCGAGCATCTGTGGCCAAGTTTTTAAGGGCGCACGGTGGATGCCTTGGCACCAGGAACCGATGAAGGACGTGAGAGGCCGCGATAGGCCCCGGGGAGCTGCCAACTGAGCTTTGATCCGGGGGTGTCCGAATGGGGAAACCCGGCAGTCGTCATGGGCTGTCACCCATGCCTGAACACATAGGGCATGTGGAGGGAACGCGGGGAAGTGAAACATCTCAGTACCCGCAGGAAGAGAAAACAACCGTGATTCCGGGAGTAGTGGCGAGCGAAACCGGATGAGGCCAAACCGTATGCGTGTGATACCCGGCAGGGGTTGCGCATGCGGGGTTGTGGGAATGAGCTTGATCGGTCTGCCGGCCGGTCGGCGAGTCAGAAACCGTTGATGTAGTCGAAGGACATGCGAAAGGTCCGGCGTAGAGGGTAAGACCCCCGTAGACGAAACATCAGCGGCTTGCTTGCTCATCTCCCAAGTAGCACGGGGCCCGAGAAATCCCGTGTGAATCTGGCGGGACCACCCGCTAAGCCTAAATATTCCCTGGTGACCGATAGCGGATAGTACCGTGAGGGAATGGTGAAAAGTACCGCGGGAGCGGAGTGAAATAGTACCTGAAACCGTGTGCCTACAAGCCGTGGGAGCGTCGCCGTTGTTCTTCGGAACAACGGTCGTGACTGCGTGCCTTTTGAAGAATGAGCCTGCGAGTTAGCGGTGTGTAGCGAGGTTAACCCGTGTGGGGAAGCCGTAGCGAAAGCGAGTCCGAATAGGGCGATTGAGTTGCACGCTCTAGACCCGAAGCGGAGTGATCTAGCCATGGGCAGGTTGAAGCGGAGGTAAGACTTCGTGGAGGACCGAACCCACCAGGGTTGAAAACCTGGGGGATGACCTGTGGTTAGGGGTGAAAGGCCAATCAAACTCCGTGATAGCTGGTTCTCCCCGAAATGCATTTAGGTGCAGCGTCGTGTGTTTCTTGCCGGAGGTAGAGCACTGGATAGGCGATGGGCCCTACCGGGTTACTGACCTTAGCCAAACTCCGAATGCCGGTAAGTGAGAGCACGGCAGTGAGACTGTGGGGGATAAGCTCCATGGTCGAGAGGGAAACAGCCCAGAGCATCGACTAAGGCCCCTAAGCGTACGCTAAGTGGGAAAGGATGTGGAGTCGCAGAGACAACCAGGAGGTTGGCTTAGAAGCAGCCACCCTTGAAAGAGTGCGTAATAGCTCACTGGTCAAGTGATTCCGCGCCGACAATGTAGCGGGGCTCAAGCGTACCGCCGAAGTCGTGTCATTGCAGCAATAGGGCCAACGCCCGCTGTGATGGGTAGGGGAGCGTCGTGTGCCGGGTGAAGCAGCAGCGGAAGCTAGTTGTGGACGGTTCACGAGTGAGAATGCAGGCATGAGTAGCGATACACACGTGAGAAACGTGTGCGCCGATTGACTAAGGGTTCCTGGGTCAAGCTGATCTGCCCAGGGTAAGTCGGGACCTAAGGCGAGGCCGACAGGCGTAGTCGATGGACAACCGGTTGATATTCCGGTACCCGCTTTGAAACGCCCAATATCGAATCAGGCGATGCTAAGTCCGTGAAGCCGTTCCGGACCCTTCGGGGAAAGGAAAGTGGTGGAGCCGACGAACCAGACTTGTAGTAGGTAAGCGATGGGGTGACGCAGGAAGGTAGTCCAGCCCGGGCGGTGGTTGTCCCGGGGTAAGGGTGTAGGCCGAGGGGTAGGCAAATCCGTCCCTCATATAAGGCTGAGACCTGATGCCGAGCCGATTGTGGTGAAGTGGATGATCCTATGCTGTCGAGAAAAGCCTCTAGCGAGTTTCATGGCGGCCCGTACCCTAAACCGACTCAGGTGGTCAGGTAGAGAATACCGAGGCGTTCGGGTGAACTATGGTTAAGGAACTCGGCAAAATGCCCCCGTAACTTCGGGAGAAGGGGGGCCATCACTGGTGAAGGAACTTGCTTCCTGAGCTGGGGATGGCCGCAGAGACCAGCGAGAAGCGACTGTTTACTAAAAACACAGGTCCGTGCGAAGCCGTAAGGCGATGTATACGGACTGACGCCTGCCCGGTGCTGGAACGTTAAGGGGACCGGTTAGTGCGCTTTCGGGCGTGCGAAGCTGAGAACTTAAGCGCCAGTAAACGGCGGTGGTAACTATAACCATCCTAAGGTAGCGAAATTCCTTGTCGGGTAAGTTCCGACCTGCACGAATGGCGTAACGACTTCTCGACTGTCTCAACCATAGGCCCGGTGAAATTGCACTACGAGTAAAGATGCTCGTTTCGCGCAGCAGGACGGAAAGACCCCGGGACCTTTACTACAGTTTGATATTGGTGTTCGGTTCGGCTTGTGTAGGATAGGTGGGAGACTGTGAAACCCCAACGCCAGTTGGGGTGGAGTCATCGTTGAAATACCACTCTGGTCGTGCTGGATGTCTAACCTCGGTCCGTGATCCGGATCAGGGACAGTGTCTGATGGGTAGTTTAACTGGGGCGGTTGCCTCCCAAAGGGTAACGGAGGCGCCCAAAGGTTCCCTCAGCCTGGTTGGCAATCAGGTGTTGAGTGTAAGTGCACAAGGGAGCTTGACTGTGAGACCGACGGGTCGAGCAGGGACGAAAGTCGGGACTAGTGATCCGGCGGTGGCTTGTGGAAGCGCCGTCGCTCAACGGATAAAAGGTACCCCGGGGATAACAGGCTGATCTTCCCCAAGAGTCCATATCGACGGGATGGTTTGGCACCTCGATGTCGGCTCGTCGCATCCTGGGGCTGGAGTCGGTCCCAAGGGTTGGGCTGTTCGCCCATTAAAGCGGTACGCGAGCTGGGTTTAGAACGTCGTGAGACAGTTCGGTCCCTATCCGCTGTGCGCGTAGGAATATTGAGAAGGGCTGTCCCTAGTACGAGAGGACCGGGACGGACGAACCTCTGGTGTGCCAGTTGTCCTGCCAAGGGCATGGCTGGTTGGCTACGTTCGGGAGGGATAACCGCTGAAAGCATCTAAGCGGGAAGCCTGCTTCAAGATGAGTATTCCCACCTCCTTGAGAGGGTAAGGCTCCCAGTAGACGACTGGGTTGATAGGCCAGATGTGGAAGCCCGGTAACGGGTGAAGCTGACTGGTACTAATAGGCCGAGGGCTTGTCCTCAGTTGCTCGCGTCCACTGTGTTAGTTCTGAAATAACGAACAGCTGTGTCCATGCCAGCGTTCAAATTTCATAGTGTTTCGGTGGTCATAGCGTTAGGGAAACGCCCGGTTACATTCCGAACCCGGAAGCTAAGCCTTTCAGCGCCGATGGTACTGCAGGGGGGACCCTGTGGGAGAGTAGGACGCCGCCGAACAATCATTGCGGGAAGCCCCGCACCAAACCCTCGGGTTCGGTGCGGGGCTTTTCTGCGTTTACGACCCGCAGGGCTTGGCGCGAGACCGCCTCACCAGTCGGCGGGATAGCTTTTGAGGGTGCTCGTGTCGAGCGTCCAGCGGCCGGCGGTGACAGTGTCGCCGACTTCGCGGTGTCGTCCGTGTCCTCCTCCGCGATGACCATGAGGTCGGGGACCTTGGTGAGACCTGTTTGAGGATCGCCCATGTTCGTGTCGTTGAGGGCCATCACCTCGGGTGTCTGGGCCTCGATCTGACGGCGCAGTCGCATCACGTTGAGCCCGTGCGGGGCCGTGGGGCTCACCATCGTCAGGAAGATCTGGCCGTCGGTGGTCTGCACCTTCCACCGGTCTTCCCGGCGCTCGGCCAGCTCCGCCAGTTGCTCCGCGAAATCGTGCATGCGGCGCATCTGCTCGGGGGTGAGGTCGGCCATGGTGTCCTCCTGGCGGGTGCCCGGCCAGCGTATCCGGCTCGACGAGGCGGTCCGTGAATCTTCTGCCGTTCGTCCGTTCACCAGCTCCGGGTTGCCGGGGACCTGAGCTGACGGCTCGTAAGGTTGGGGTATGGGCTATGACCTCGTCATCTTCGACAACGACGGCGTGCTGGTGGACAGTGAGCCGCTCGCCAACAGCGTCCTCGCCGCGTACCTGACCGAGCTGGGGCACCCGACCACGTACGAGGACTCGCTCCGCGACTACATGGGGGCCGCCGTGCACCGGGTGCACGACCTCGTCCTCGAACGGACCGGGGAGCGGCTGCCCGCGGACTTCGACGCGACGCTGGCCGCGCGGACCGTCGCCGCGTTCGAGCGGGAGCTGAAGCCGGTCGCCGGCATCGAGGACGTGCTCGGGGCGCTGACCGCCAGCGGGGTCGGATACTGCCTGGCCTCCTCCGGAAGCCACGAGCGGATCAGGGCCGGGCACCTGGCGGCCGGGATCGACGGCTGGTTCGAGGAGGAGTGGATCTTCAGCTCCGAGGACGTGGGCGAGGGCAAGCCGGCCCCCGATCTGTTCCTGTACGCGGCACGGCAGATGGGCGTCGAGCCCGCGCGGTGCGTCGTCATCGAGGACAGCCCCCGCGGGATCCAGGCCGCCGTGGCCGCCGGGATGGACGTGTACGCGTACACGGCGATGCTGCCCGCGGACGAGCTGCCCGGGGCCACCGGGTACTTCGGGGACATGATGCAGGTCCCGCTGCTCCTCCAACTGCCTGTGTGATCGCTCTACCCACGGGTAGCCTCGGGCCCTACGCTGACGCGCCATGACGGATGATGTGCGGCTGCGGCGCGGCCGGGGCGCTCTGGGGTTCAGTTTCTTCGCGCAGGGTGTCGCCTTCGCGCTGCTCGTGACCCGGATCCCGGCCATCCAGGACCGGTACGGGATATCCGACGGGCTGCTGCCCGCCTTCCTCGCCGCCGTGCCGGTCCTCGCCGGCGTGGCGAGCGTGGCCACCGAGCACCTGGTGAAGCGGGTGGCGCCCAGCGTCGTACTGCGGTGGGCGCAGCCGCTCGTGCTGCTGTCCCTGCTGGCCGTCGGGACCGGCAGCCAGATGTGGCACGTGGCGGTGGCCCTGGGGGCGTTCGGGCTGTCGGTGGGTGCGCTGGACGCCTCGATGAACATGCTCGGGGTCAGCCTGCAGCGGGCCTACGGGCGCAGCATCATGCTCGGCTTCCACGCCGCGTACAGCCTCGGCGGGATCCTGGGCGCGTCGGCCGCGTGGGCGGGGGCGCACTGGCACCTGAGCCTGTTCACCGGCTATCTGCCGGCCGTGGCCGTGCTGGTGCCGCTCGTGCTGCTGCTGAGCCGGCGCTACGTGGACGGGACGGGCGCGGGGGAGGTGCAGGAGAAGGGTCTGGGAAGCGGCGGGTTCAAGCTGCTGCTGCCGCTGTGCCTGGTGATGGCGTGTGCGTACATCGGGGACTCGACGGTGGCGAACTGGAGTGCCAAGTACCTCCAGGACGTGCTCGGGAGCTCGGAGCAGACGGCGACCGTCCCCTACAACGTCTACATGGTGACCACCCTCATCGGGCGGGCCGTCGGGGACCTGGGCGTGCGCCGGTTCGGGGCCGCGGCCGTGGTGCGGGGCGGGACGCTGGTCGCGGCCGCCGGCTTCGCCGTCGTCGCCGCCGCGCCGGGGGCCTGGGTGGGGATGCTCGGCTTCACCCTGCTGGGGATCGGGCTGTGCGTGATCGTGCCGCAGACCTTCGCCGCCGCCGGGCGGCTGTTCCCGGGGAGCTCCGACACCGCCATCGCCAGGCTCAACATCTTCAACTACGTCGGTTTCCTGATCGGGTCGCCGCTCGTCGGCGGGATCGGTGACGCCTGGAGCTACCGGGGCGCGATGCTGGTGCCGATGGCCCTGGTGCTGGTGACACTCTTCCACGCCCGCTCGTTCGGCTCCGACGGCGCCCGATACGGTGTCCGGCATGAGCGGCGAGCCGGTGACCGGGCTGTTGATGTGGGACGAGGCGGTAACGAGGTATGACTTCGGACCGAGCCATCCGATGGACCCGGTGCGCCTGGCGCTGACCATGGGCCTGGTGCGCGCCTTCGGGCTGGACCGGGCGATGGAGGTACGGGCGGCGCCGGCGGCCGGGGACTCGACGCTGCGGCTGGTCCACCGGGAGGACTACGTCGCCGCGGTGCGCGAGGTGTCCGGCGACCCGGGGGCCGCCGACGGGTCGTACGGACTGGGCACCCTGGACGATCCGGCCTTCCACGGCATGCACGAGGCGTCGGCGCTGATCGCCGGGCAGTCCGTGGCGGGCGCGGAGGCGCTCTGGAGCGGGGATGCCGAGCACGCGGTGAACTTCGCGGGCGGGCTGCACCACGCCATGCCGGGCGGGGCGGCCGGTTTCTGCGTCTACAACGACGCGTCGCTGGCGATCGCCAGGCTGCTGGAGCTGGGGGCCGAGCGGGTGGCCTACGTGGATGTGGACGTCCATCACGGGGACGGCGTGCAGGCGGCCTTCTGGGACGACCCGCGGGTGCTGACGATCTCGATGCACGAGCATCCGCGGACGCTGTTCCCGCAGACCGGCTGGCCGGAGGAGACCGGCGGGCCGGCGGCCGAGGGGTCGGCGGTGAACATCGCGCTGCCCGCCGGGACCGGGGACGAGGGGTGGCTGCGGGCCTTCCACGGGGTCGTGCCGGAGCTGCTGGCGGACTTCCGGCCGCAGGTGCTGGTGACCCAGCACGGGGCCGATACGCACTTCGAGGACCCGCTCGCCCACCTGGCGGTCTCCCTGGACGCCCAGCGGGCCGTCCAGGAGTCCTGTCACCGGCTCGCGCACGAGTACTCGGACGGCAGGTGGCTGGCGCTGGGCGGCGGCGGGTACGCGGTGGTGGACGTCGTGCCGCGGTCGTGGACGCACCTGGTGGCGATCGCCGCGCACCGGCCGGTGGACCCGGAGTCGGCGGTACCGGCGTCGTGGCGGGACGAGGTGTACGCGCGGACGCGTCAGTTGGCGCCGGCCCGGATGACGGACGGGCGGACGCCGTCGTGGCGGGACTGGGACGCGGGGTACGACCCGGCGGACCGCACGGATCAAGCCGTTCTCGCCACGCGGCGGGCGGTCTTCCCGCTGCGCGGAATGTTGACCTGACCCCCTCTCGGATGACCTTGCTGCATCGTTACGCCAACGGTGGGGCTGTTCGCCGGAATTGATGACCCGCCAGATGTGTTGGGGGCAGCATCGGAGGGTGTTGAGCACCGGCGCGCTGCGTGCGCATCTGCTGGCCGCCCGGTTGGCCGGGCCCGTCGCCACCTCCCGGGAGGAGAGCCTGCGCAGCTACCGGCTGTTCGCGGCGCGCGATCCGCGGGTGATGCTGGGGCTGGATCCGGAGTGGGGCTGGGGCGAGGGTGACCTGCTGAGGCTGATGGCGGACAAGTGCGGTGTCTCGGCGGACCCGGCGCACGTCAGCGGGCCGGACGTGATCGACCCGGAGCGGACGGTGGCGGCGCTGGAGGCCTTCGCGGCGCGGCTGCGGGAGGCGGCGCAGGCGCGGTCGCCCGTGCTGTTCGGGACCGGTCACCCGCACCGGCTCCTGGGCTTCTACGCCGGTTTGGCCGAGGCGATGTCGGCGGCGGGATGTGTTGTCCTCACCCCGGCGCAGGGGGTGAGTGTCGACATGGCGACCCGGTTCGGCGTACGCACGCACCGCATCGAATACGTACGGGGGGTCGCGCTGGTGCGGGAACCCGGCGTGCGGGTGCCGGGGAGTGCGACCGGCGTGCACACCCATTCACCCCTGCCGGTTCGGATCGCGCTGGGGGCCCTCGCGGAGGCCGGCGGGCCGCTGCCGGAGCTGGTCGTGGGGGACCACGGGTGGGTCTGCGGCGCAGGTCAGCTCGGTGTGAAGGCGATCGGGCTGGCGGACACGGACGATCCCGCGCTGTTCGTCGGGGAGGCCGAGGGGCGGGTCTCGGTGGCCGTTCCACTTGATGACGCGGTGCGAGCGGACTACTACCGACCGCTTATCCGCTACGTGCTCGGCCGGGCGAGTCTGACGGGGCGGCAGGAGTGGCCGTAGCTCCTCTTCCCCACTCGTATCACGCGCCCCTACTCTGGGGAGTGAGCGTGCGACGACGAGGAGTAACCGGAGGGGAAGCCGGTGCCCGTCATGCGCGGAAGGTCAAGGTGTGTCATGGCTGCTGGCGAGAGGCCTCTCAGCGAGGTTCAGTTCCTGACCGTGGCGGAGGTTGCCTCGGTGATGCGAGTGTCGAAGATGACCGTGTACCGGCTGGTGCACAACGGTCATCTGCCCGCAATCCGGGTGGGCCGGTCCTTCCGGGTCCCCGAAAACGCGGTCCACGAGTACCTCCGAGAGTCCTATGTGGGGGTGGAGTCGGCCTGAGACTGACCCCGGCACGCCCTCGGATTACAAGCTCAGAGCTCGGGACGGTAGGCTAGGCCGACGTAGGTCGTGTGGGCCCCGACGCCCCGCACCGAATGAAGAGAAGTGAGCGAGGGTAGTCGTGGGCTCTGTTATCAAGAAGCGGCGCAAGCGGATGGCTAAGAAGAAGCACCGCAAGCTGCTCAAGCGCACCCGCGTCCAGCGCCGTAACAAGAAGTAAACGGCAGCTGTACGTGTTCTCCGCAGCCCCTCCACCATCCTTGGTGGAGGGGCTGCGGTGCAGCCGGGGACTTCTTCGAGGGAGGCGCTGAGCTCGTGGGGAAGGTCGTACTCGTCACCGGGGCAGCCCGGCAGTTGGGCGGCCGCTTCGTGCGCCGGATCCAGCGTGACCCGGACGTCGAGCGGGTGATCGCGGTGGACGCGGTGACACCGCCGCACCGGCTCGGATCGGCGGAGTTCGTCCGTACGGACATCAGACAGTCGGCGATCGCCCGCGTGCTCGCCGAGCACGCCGTGGACACGGTGGTCCATCTGGCGGTCACCGGGGGCGCCGCGGGCGTCGGCGGTGCGCGCAGCGCCGTCAAGGAAACGAACGTCATCGGGACGATGCAGCTCCTCGGGGCCTGCCAGAAGTCGCCGACGGTACGCCGGCTCGTGGTGAAGTCCAGTACCAGCGTGTACGGGGGCACCTCCCGCGATCCGGCCGTCTTCACCGAGACCACCGAACCGAAATCGCTGCCCGCGGGCGGCTTCGCCAAGGACGCCGCCGAGGTCGAGGGATACGTTCGCGGCTTCGCGCGCAGGCGGCCGGACGTCGCGGTGTGCGTGCTGCGGTTCGCGAACATCCTGGGCCCCTTCGCGGACTCGGCCCTCGCCGAATACTTCTCGATCCCCGTGATGCCGACCGTGCTGGGCTACGACCCGCGGCTGCAGTTCGTGCACGAGGACGACGTGCTCGACGTCCTGCGGCTCGCCGCACAGGAGCCCAGGCGCGGCACGCTGAACAGCGGGACCTTCAACATCGCGGGTGACGGCGTGCTGCTGCTGTCGCAGTGTTCGCGGCGGCTGGGGCGGCCCACGATGCCGCTGCTGCTGCCCGCGCTGACGTGGGTGGGTTCCGCGCTGCGGGCGGTCGGGGTCACCGACTTCTCGGCGGAGCAGATGCGGCTGCTCACGCACGGCCGGGTCGTGGAGACCACGCAGATGCGGGAGGTCCTCGGTTTCGAGCCGCTCTACACGACCGCCGAGACCTTCGCGGACTTCGCGCGGAGCCGGGGGAGCGGGCTGCTGCCCCCGGAGCGGGTCGGGCGGGCAGTGGACCGGATGGCGGCCATGCTGGGGGCAGACGGGCCCGATGTCGATGCCGACGCGGTTGAAGGAGCGAAGCGATAGTGGCGGACGCCAAGGTCATTCCGTTCGACGAGGACCGGCCGCGCCGGCGGATCCCCCGCCGGGTGCGTGCGGTGTCCGCCGCCGAGCCGGTGGAGCAGCCGCTCGCTCCGGAGCCGGCGCCCGAGCCGGCTCCGGCGGAGCGCGGTGACGGCTGGGACCGGCGGATCGCGGGCGGGCTGGCCTTCCTGCGGCGGCGGGTCACCGGGGACTACGAGGTCGACGAGTTCGGCTACGACAAGGAACTGACGGACCAGGTCCTGATGTCCCTGATGCGGCCGCTGTACGACAAGTACTTCCGGGTCGAGGTCAGGGGCATCGAGAACATCCCGGCGGAGGGTGGCGCGCTGATCGTGGCCAACCACTCCGGGACGCTGCCGCTGGACGGGCTGATGCTCCAGGTCGCCGTGCACGACCGCCACCCGGCACAGCGTCACCTGCGGCTGCTGGCGGCGGACCTGGTGTTCATGCTGCCGGTGGTCAACGAGCTGGCGCGGAAGGCCGGACACACCCTGGCGTGCGCGGAGGACGCGCAGCGGCTGCTGGAGGCCGGGGAACTCGTCGGTGTGATGCCGGAGGGCTTCAAGGGGATAGGGAAGCCGTTCGGGGACCGGTACAAGCTGCAGCGGTTCGGCCGGGGCGGGTTCGTGTCCACGGCGCTGCGGGCGGGCACGCCGATCGTGCCGTGCTCGATCGTGGGGGCGGAGGAGATTTACCCCATGGTCGGCAACGCGAAGACGCTGGCGCGGCTGCTGGGGGTCCCGTACTTCCCGATCACGCCGACGTTTCCGTGGCTGGGGCCGCTGGGGGCGGTGCCGCTGCCGACGAAGTGGACGATCCAGTTCGGCGAGCCGATCTCCACCGAGGGCTATGCGGCCGAGGCGGCGGAGGATCCCATGCTGATGTTCAACCTGACGGATCAGGTGCGGGAGCAGATCCAGCACACGCTCTACAAGCTGCTGGTGCAGCGGCGGTCCGTGTTCTTCTGACCCGCCGCTGAAGGATGAAGGCGGGGCTGCCGTGGGCAGCCCCGCCTTTCCTCTACTCCGCGTCCTCCGCGCCCAGGCCCAGGCCCGGGAGGATGCCCGGGAGGAGGGGCGGGAGGGTGATGTCCGGCCTGGCCTGCTCCGGGGTGCCGGAGGGGGGCGGGGCCGACTGTCCCGCGGGCGGGTTGAGCAGGTCGCCCGTACCGCCCAGGAGACCGCCGCCGGCCGGTGGCCGGGTGCTGCCCGAGGGGGACGGCGCGGGGCTGCCGGAGGGCGTCCCGGCGGCCGGGGCGGACTGCTGGGCCCCGCTGGGGGCGCCCGGCTTGTGGGAGGAACTGCCGGGGGGCGTGCTGGTGCCGCGGGTCTGCTCCGGTGGCTTCGGGAGCAGGCTCTGGAGCGGCGCCACGTCTTCGTCTATGGCCTGGAAGACCGACTCCACCTCACCGCCCACGTCCGTGAGCTGCGCCGGGAGCCTCTCGCGGAGCTTGCCCCACGCATCGCGGTGGGAGCGGGAGAACGACGACAGCTTCTGGATCGGGCCGAGCGAGCCGTCCCGTTCGTATGCCGCCTGGAGGAGCCGGTGGCCCTCCTCCGCGTCGTGCTTCACGCCCGCCAGGGCGCGGCGGATCGCGCCCAGGGACTCGTGGTCCAGGTCGCCCAGCCGGCCCCGTTCCATCAGCCTGCGGGCTTCCGACAGACGGTTCGAGGCCTGGTCGAGGTAGAGCTCGCCCCGGTCCGCGTCGTCGTCGGCCATCCCCAGCTTCAGGTCCTCCATGCCCCGCTTCACGGGGTAGAGGTGGTCACCGGGCAGGGCGTCGGAACTGGCAGCGGCCACTCCGCTGAAGGCCCCCGCGGCCACACCCACGGTGAGGCCGCCCGCTGCGATGCCCTTGGACCAGCGGGAGCGGGGCCGCAATTTCCGGAGCGGGGTCGCCCGGTGGGCGCCGCGGCCGGTCCGCTGCTCGGGCACGTGAGGGTCCGAGGCGGCACCGCCCCCGGCCCTCTCTTCCAACACCATGGCCTCCATGGCGGCAACGAGCTGGGCTCGCTGCACCACCTTGACCTCGGGGTCCAGCACCGGGCGCGGCATTCTTTCGCCGAGCACGCTCGCCAGGGCCAACAACCGGTCGTGGTCGGCAGGTTCGGCAGGTGCCTCGGACTGCTCGGCCGCCGGGTCCGGTTCCGAAAGGTCGGACGGGGTCCGATCCTCCAGGGCCTGGGCGAAGGCGTTCGCCCGCCGGTGCGGAGTCACGTTCGCGATCACTGGCGGCACCTCCTCTCGTCATGACGATCGACTCCCCAAGGGGTCCGGAAGGTTGCCTTCCTTGAGCACATCCACACTTTCGGGTGAGCGGCTTCGGGCAGGGCGTGTCCACAGGGAGTCTGCATTCCGCACAACGAGCGTCGCGGCACTTGGGTTACGGACGAAGGATGATCGGACCACAGCGTCATCGAGGGGTCACCGGATGTATGTGAGGTTGTGTTGATTTATGAGGGGGTCAGCGGGCGTCGTCCGGGAGGAGGCGGGCCAGGGTGCGGACCGCCCGGTACTGGAGCGTCTTGATGGCTCCTTCGTTCTTTCCCATGACCCGGGCCGTCTCGGCGACCGAGAGGCCCTGCAGGAAGCGCAGGGTCACGCACTCCTGCTGCTGCGGATTGAGCTTCCGCACGGCCTCCAGCAGGGCCGCGTTGGAGAGGGACTCCAGGACGGAGTCCTCGGGGCTGCGCTCGACCTCGTTGGCGTCGAGCATCTCTCCGGTGGTGACCTCCAGCCGGAAGCGGCTGGACTTGAAGTGGTCCGCCACCAGGTTGCGGGCGATCGTCACGAGCCAGGCGCCGAAGTCGCGGCCCTGCCAGGTGAAGGTGGAGATGCGGCGCAGCGCGCGCAGGAACGTCTCGCTGGTGAGGTCCTCCGCGGTCGCCTTCCCCCCGACCCGGTAGTAGATGTAGCGGTAGACCGTGTCGCTGTACTGGTCGTAGAGGCGGCCGAAGGCATCGGCCTCGCCCGCCTGGGCTCGTTCGACCAGGTCCATCATGCGGGCCTGGTCGCTGTCCGCGGTGGGGCGGCGGGGGGTGGCCTGGGTGCTCGTGCCGGCGGCGCCGTTCGAGCCCCCGGCCGCGCGACCTCGTCTGCCCACCGTCGCCCCGCCGTCGGTCAGGGCATAGCAAGGACCGGCCGGGCCGATACCGGCGGGGACCGCGGCGGCGAAGGCGGGGACGGTGTACGCGGTGGGGACGAAGCCGCGCAGGTGGTCGAGGACCGTTGCGCGCAGCTGAGCCAGGCCCGAGGCGTCAACCCCGACAGGTGGGTACACGGGACTCCCAGAGGCAGAGCTTCCATCACGTGCAGTGCGGGACCGTTCACCCGTCGTGGCGACAGATGGCCGGTGGCATGCGTTTGAGGAGAATAACGCTTCGTACAGGCAGCACTACACCCAGTTGCTCAAATCACCGGTTCCGACACTTCCGTTGCGTGTCGAGGGCATATTCAGTCGCGGTTGGTGATCGATTCTTGATCACTTGGATACGCGGAATGGACGCTTCCAAGGGGGGCCGCGACCGAGTCGGGCAGGCCGGAGTGCCGCGCCGGGGGCGCGGGTAGAGGTGAGCGAATGCCCGGGGCCGGGCCGCGGGGCCGGCGCGTGCGCGGGCGGCGGGGCCCGGGCCTGCCGTTGTTACTTGCGGCGGCGGTGCAGGGCGATGGCGGCGGCCGCGCCGCCCGCGATCGCGCCGACGCCGGCGGCCGCCGGGACGCCGACCTTCACGGCCTTGCGGCCGGTGCGGTAGTCGCGCAGCCGCCAGTCGTTGGTACGGGCATGCTTGCGCAGTTTTGTGTCCGGATTGATCGCGTACGGATGTCCGACCAGTGACAGCATCGGGATGTCGTTGTGCGAATCGCTGTACGCGGCGCAGCGCGCGAGGTCCAGCCCCTCGGCGGCGGCCAGGGCGCGGACCGCCTCGGCCTTGGCGGGGCCGTGCAGCGGCTCGCCGACCAGGCGGCCGGTGTAGACGCCGTCCACGGACTCGGCGACGGTGCCCAGGGCCCCGGTCAGGCCGAGCCGGCGGGCGATGATCGTGGCCGTCTCCACGGGGGCGGCGGTGACCAGCCACACCTTCTGGCCGGCGTCGAGGTGGGCCTGGGCCAGGGCGCGGGTGCCCGGCCAGATCCGCTCGGCCATGTACTCGTCGTAGATCTCCTCGCCGATGGCCATCAACTCGGAGACCTTGTGGCCCTTGACGATGGACAGGGCGCTGTCGCGGGCGTCCTGCATGTGCTCGGGGTCCTCGACCCCGGCGAGCCTGAACCAGGCCTGCTGCCAGGCGAAGCGGGCGAGTTCGCGGCGCTGGAAGAACTCGCGCTTGTAGAGGCCGCGGCCGAAGTGGAAGATCGCGGCGCCCTGCATGACGGTGTTGTCGAGGTCGAAGAAGGCGGCGGCGAGGTCGTCGCCGGCGACCGGGAACTCGGGCTCGGCCGGGGGCTCTTCCCGGGGTGCCTCGACCGCGGGTGCCTCGATCTCCGCTTCGGCCTCGGCTCCGGTCAGCGCCGTCTTGCGGGCGGCCTCCGCCGAGGCCTCGCCTGCCAGCACGCTCCGCGCGGTTGCGGAGCGTCTACGAGGGGTGAGCCATCCGAGAGCGGCCATGCGGCGAGCATAGCCACTGTGTTCGGTACTTCCCGAACCGATGGGAAACGGAGGCGTTAACACTTCGGGAGAATGGGGCCATGAGCCCTTTGTTGCGCCGCAAGGAAAAGAAGCGTCCCGGCGAGCGGATGGTGACGCTGATCGGGAAGCCCGGGTGTCACCTGTGCGACGACGCCGAGGGGGTGGTCGCCGAGATCTGTGCCGAGACCGGAGCACAGTGGGAGAAGAAGGACATCTCCCAGGACGAGGAGCTCTACCGGCTGTACTGGGAGCAGATCCCGGTGGTGCTCGTCGACGGCGAACAGCACACCTTCTGGAGGGTGAACCCGGACCGGCTCAGGCGGGCATTGGGGGCCTGACCCGCTTCCCGGTTACCATCATGGGCGATTTGTGGGGTCTGGGGGCGTATCTGTGAGGAGTGTGCACGGTTTTGCCCCCTTTTGGATTTGAACGGGTTCGGCGTACGGCCGGTTCCGGGTTTCCGCGCCGAGGTCGCGTGACCCCGGTCACTTTGCGCGGACAAACCGGACACAATCTTTGTGCACGCGTTCACAAAGGCATAGCCTGCTGTCGACGGGGCGGTCTTGGGACAAGTGACCGCCTGCAGCCCCGCTCATCCCGCAGGAGCATCGTGGCAACTGGCCGAACTCACCGACCGGCGACCCGCAGCCGAGGTATTCCCGAGGCCACTGTCGCCCGGCTTCCGCTGTACTTGCGTGCCC
This sequence comes from Streptomyces sp. NBC_00207, assembly GCF_045160965.1. NCBI lineage: Bacteria > Bacillati > Actinomycetota > Actinomycetes > Kitasatosporales > Streptomycetaceae > Streptomyces > Streptomyces sp. NBC_00207. Next base: position 5,366,315 of record NZ_CP130715.1, read on the forward strand.
TCACCGCGCTCTCCGAGCGATCGGTGCCCACGGTGTCTTCCGAGGAGCTCGCAGCCGCCGCCGGAGTCAACTCCGCGAAGCTGCGCAAGGACTTCTCGTACCTCGGTTCCTACGGCACCCGCGGCGTCGGCTACGACGTCGAATACCTCGTCTACCAGATCTCCCGCGAGCTCGGCCTGACCCAGGACTGGCCGGTCGTCATCGTCGGCATCGGCAACCTCGGCGCCGCCCTCGCCAACTACGGCGGCTTCTCCGCGCGCGGCTTCCGCGTCGCGGCCCTCATCGACGCCGACCCGGCGATGGCCGGCAAGCCGGTCGCCGGCATGTCCGTGCAGCACACCGATGATCTGGAGAAGATCATCGAGGAGAACGGCGTCTCGATCGGTGTCATCGCGACCCCGGCGGGTGCGGCCCAGCAAGTCAGCGAGCGGCTGATCGCGGCCGGGGTCACCTCCATCCTGAACTTCGCGCCGACCGTGCTGTCCGTGCCCGACGGCGTCGACGTGCGCAAGGTCGACCTCTCCATCGAGCTCCAGATCCTGGCGTTCCACGAGCAGCGCAAGGCCGGCGAGGAAGCGGCCGCCGCTGCCGCCGGCGGCTCCTCCGTGGGCGGCGCCGCCCCCGCCGCGGCCGTCGTGCCGCCGGCCGGCCGTGCGGCCGCCGAGGCGCGCAAGGGTAACCCCGAGGGTGACCACCCGGCGGTGATGCCGGCATGAGTCTGCTCGTCGTAGGGCTGAGCCACCGCAGCGCACCCGTGAGCGTCCTGGAGCGGGCCTCGCTGTCCGCGGACGCCAAGATCAAGCTGCTGCACGACACCCTCGCCGCGGAACCCGCGGCGGAGGCGGCGGTGCTCGCCACCTGCAACCGGATCGAGCTGTACGCCGACGTGGACAAGTTCCACGCGGGTGTGGCCGAGCTGTCCACGCTGCTGGCCCAGCACAGCGGAGTGGCTCTGGAAGAGCTCACCCCGTACCTGTACGTGCACTACGAGGACCGGGCGGTGCACCACCTGTTCTCGGTGGCGTGCGGGCTGGACTCGATGGTCGTGGGCGAGGGGCAGATCCTCGGCCAGATCAAGGACGCGCTGGCGCTGGGGCAGGAGCTGCACACCGCCGGCCGGCTGATCAACGACCTGTTCCAGCAGGCGCTGCGGGTGGGCAAGCGGGCGCACTCGGAGACCGGGATCGACCGCGCGGGCCAGTCGCTGGTGACCTTCGGGCTGGAGCAACTGGCCGTGCGCGTGCCGGTGGGCGAGTGGGCCGCCGGCAAGCGGGCGCTGGTGATCGGCGCCGGGTCGATGTCCTCGCTGGCCGCGGCGACGCTGGCGCGGGTCGGCGTCGCCGAGATTGTGGTGGCGAACCGGACCGCGGACCGGGCGGAGCGGCTTGCGGAGATTCTGGTTGCCTCGGGCACCGGGGTCGCGGCGGTGGCGATCCCCATGGCCGGGGTTGCCGATGAGCTGACACGAGTCGATGTGGTGGTGTCCTGCACCGGGGCGACCGGGCTCGTGCTGACCGCCGATGACGTGCTCGCCGCCGTGTCCCAGGGCTCCGCCCCGGACCCCGCGCCTCAAACGCCGGCGGGGCTGGATGTGCCGGCCGGGCTGGAATCGGCGGATGCGGACGTCATTGCGCGGCTCGTCGCCGCTGCCCGGGACGGGGGGCGGCTCGCCGATGCGGGGGCTGCTCGGACCATCAGTGCCGCCGTCGAGGCCGACGGGTGCCCGGTGGGGCCCGACGGCCGGGCCGCGCTGACCGGGGTCGACGCCAACTCCCTCGAACTGCACGGGACCTGGGCCGACCAGGGCGAGGCCGCCGCGCAGCGGCAGCCGCGCAGGAGCGCCCGTACGCAGACCGACGCGACGGCCGTCCGGCTCGCGCTGCTCGACCTGGCCATGCCCCGGGACATCGATGCCGCCGTGCACCGGATTCCCGGCGTGCGGCTCGTCGACATCGAAAGCCTGGCCGAGGCGTCTGCCGACGCCCCGATGGCGGCCGACGTCGACGCCGTACGCGGCATAGTCACGGAGGAAGTGGCCGCCTTCGGGGCCGCACAGCGGGCCGCGCACATCACGCCCACCGTGGTCGCCCTGCGGGCCATGGCGGCGGAGGTCGTGGCCATGGAAGTGGCGCGGCTCGACGGGCGGGTGCCCGACCTCGACGAACGGCAGCGGGCCGAGGTCACCCAGACCGTGCGCCGCGTCGTCGACAAGCTCCTCCACGCGCCGACCGTGCGCGTCAAGCAGCTCGCCAGCGAGCCCGGCGGTGCCGGGTACGCGGAGGCACTGCGCGAACTCTTCGACCTCGACCCTCAGACGGTTGCTTCCGTCAGCCGGGCGGACGCGGCCGATCCGATGAACGACGACCCAGGACGGGCATCATGAACACACGTCCCGACCAGCCGCTGCGGCTCGGTACGCGGCGGAGCAAGCTGGCCATGTCCCAGTCGGGGCACGTCGCCGACGCGGTACGGGCGATCACCGGCCGGCCCGTCGAGCTCGTGGAGATCACGACCTACGGCGACGTCTCGCGCGAGCACCTCGCGCAGATCGGCGGGACGGGTGTGTTCGTCACCGCCCTGCGCGACGCGCTGCTGCGGGGCGAGGTCGACTTCGCCGTGCACTCGCTGAAGGACCTGCCGACGACGCAGCCCGACGACCTCGTGATCGCGGCCATGCCGCGCCGCGAGGACGCGCGGGACGCGCTCGTCGCGCGGGACGGTCTGACCTTCGAGCAGCTGCCCGACGGTGCCCGCATCGGCACCGGGTCGCCGCGGCGCACGGCCCAGCTCAACCACCTGGCGCTGTCGCTCGGCAAGCGGATCGAGACGGTGCCCATCCGCGGCAACGTCGACACCCGGATCGGCTTCGTCCGCGACGGCGAGCTCGATGCCGTCGTGCTCGCGGCCGCCGGCCTCAACCGGATCGGTCGCGGTGACGAGGCGACCGACCTGCTCTCCGTCGACAACGTCCTGCCGGCCCCCGGCCAGGGCGCCCTGGCCGTGGAGTGCCTCGCGTCCGATACGGACCTCATCGCCGAGCTCGGCGAACTCGACGACCCCTTCACCCGGGCCGCCGTGACCGCCGAGCGTTCTCTGCTCGCCGCCCTGGAGGCCGGCTGCAGCGCACCCGTGGGCGCGTTCGCCGATCTTCTGGCCGACGGCCAGGTTGTCAATGAAATGCGCCTGCGCGGCGTCGTCGGAACCCTCGACGGCTCGACGCTGGTGCAGCTGTCCACCACCGGTCCCGTGCCCCAGTCGTACGACGAGGCCATGGCTCTCGGCCGCGAACTCGCGGACGAGATGCTGGCCAAGGGCGCGGCCGGTCTGATGGGGGAGCGATCGCTTTGAACCCCTCAATTCCGACCACCTCCGCTTTTCCGGCCGTCGCCGCCCACGGACGCGTCACCTTCCTCGGTGCCGGCCCCGGCGACCCGGGTCTGCTGACGCTGCGCGCCGTCGAGGCGCTCGCCGCCGCGGACGTACTGATCGCGGAGCCCGAGGTGCTCGAGGTCGTACGGACGCATGCGCGCGCGAATGTCGACACGCCGCAGCTGACGATTGCTGACGAAGTGTCAGCAGCCGCCGGGGTCCCGGTGATCCGGGACGCGGCCAATCTTGTCATGGAGGCCGCACGCTCCGGCAGGCGGGTCGTACGTGCCGTCACGGGCGACCCCGGGCTCGACGGCAACGCGGCCGAGGAGATGCTCGTCTGCGCCACCGCCGGCATCCCCTTCGAGGTGGTGCCCGGTATCGCGACCGCGGTCGGCGTGCCCGCGTACGCCGGTGTCCCGCTGCGCGACAAGCAGGGCGCGGACGTCCGGTTCGTCGACGCGAAGACCGCCTCGGCGCGCTGCTGGAGCGAGGTCGGCGCGAGCGACGGCATCCTCGTCGTCTCCGCGACGCTGGAGACCGTCTCGGCCGCCGCCGCCGAGCTGGTGAGCGCCGGGCGCAAGCCCGACACCCCGCTGACGGTGACCGTCGCCGGCACCACCACGCGGCAGCGCACCTGGTCCGCGACGCTGGGCACGATCGCCCAGGTGTTCAAGCAGGGCAAGGTGCTCCCCTCGCCCGAGGGCGCCCGGCCCGTCATAGCCGTGGTCGGTGAGCACAGCGCCGCCGCGCGGCGCGAGGACCTGTCCTGGTTCGAGTCGAAGCCGCTGTTCGGCTGGCGGGTCCTCGTACCGCGCACCAAGGAACAGGCCGCTTCGCTCTCCGACCAGCTGCGTTCGTACGGCGCGGTGCCCCACGAGGTGCCGACCATCGCCGTGGAGCCGCCGCGCACCCCGCAGCAGATGGAGCGCGCGGTGAAGGGCCTGGTGACGGGCCGCTACGAGTGGATCGCTTTCACGAGCGTGAACGCCGTCAAGGCCGTCCGGGAGAAGTTCGAGGAGTACGGGCTCGACGCCCGCGCCTTCGCGGGCATCAAGGTCGCGGCGGTGGGCGAGCAGACCGCCGCCGCGCTCGTGGAGTTCGGCGTGAAGCCGGACCTGGTGCCGAGCGGGGAGCAGTCCGCGGCCGGACTGCTGGAGGACTGGCCGCCGTACGACCCGGTCTTCGACCCGATCGACCGCGTGTTCCTGCCGCGGGCCGACATCGCGACCGAGACGCTGGTCGCCGGGCTGATCGAGCTCGGGTGGGAGGTCGACGACGTCACCGCCTACCGGACCGTGCGCGCGTCGCCGCCGCCGGCGGACACGCGCGAGGCGATCAAGGGCGGCGGGTTCGACGCCGTTCTCTTCACGTCGAGCTCCACCGTGCGGAACCTGGTCGGCATCGCCGGGAAGCCGCACAACGTGACCGTCATCGCGTGTATCGGGCCGGCGACGGCCAAGACGGCGGAGGAACACGGGCTGCGCGTGGACGTGCTGTCCCCGGAGCCGAGTGTCAGCAAGCTGGCGGAGGCCCTCGCCGAGTACGGTGCGGCGCGCCGCGAGGCGGCCAAGGAGGCCGGCGAGACGGTGTTCCGGCCGAGCGAGCGCCGGCCGGGGGCGCGGCGTCGTCGTACCACCTAGCGGTGGGCTGAGCCGTACCACCTGGCGGTGGGCTGAGCAGTACGAGGGCGGGGTCGGGCGCTGGTGCGCCGGGCCCCGCCCTCGTTTCTTTGCCGGGGCGGGGCGGGGCGGGGCGGGGCGGCGGGGTGGGGCCGGGCGCGCGCCGGGGCGTCTCCTCGGGCGCCGAACGTGGCGGGGGGTCGGAGGGCCGAGCCCCGTTGCGTTCGACGCCCTGCGGGGAGCGCCCCGGCACACACCCGGCCCCGCCGGATCCACCCCGGCACACACCCGCCCCGACACACACCCGGCCCCGCCGGATCCGCCCCGGCACACACCCGGCCCGGCAGGAACCCGGCCCGGCAGGCACCCGCTCCGGCAGGAACCCGCTCCGGCAGGTGCCCGGTCCGCCGGAGCCCGCACTGGCAAGGGTCGCGTCGGGGGCTGCCCTGGGGGTCGGGGGTGGGCTGGGGGCCCCTACGCTTGTTGCGACTGTTCTCGATGCTCGAAGAGGCGACTGAAGATGAGCACGTACGGATCCTTCCCCGGCTCGCGGCCCCGCCGGCTGCGCACCACCCCGGCGATGCGGCGGATGGTCGCGGAGAACCGGCTGCACCCCTCGGACCTGATCCTTCCCGCGTTCGTACGGGAGGGCATCAGTGAGCCCCTGGCGATCTCGGCGATGCCGGGCGTCGTCCAGCACACCCGGGACACGCTGCGGAAGGCCGCCGCGGAGGCGGTCGAGGCGGGGGTCGCGGGGATCATGCTGTTCGGTGTGCCGGCCGACGAGAACAAGGACGCGCTGGGCACGGCTGGCACCGAGCCGGACGGGATCCTGCAGGTCGCGATCCGCGATGTGAAGGCCGAGGTGGGGGACGATCTGGTGATCATGTCCGACCTGTGCCTCGACGAGTACACGGATCACGGGCACTGCGGGGTGCTGGACGAGCACGGGCGTGTCGACAACGACGCGACGCTGGAGCGGTACGCCGAGATGGCGCAGGTCCAGGCCGACGCGGGCGTCCACGTGGTGGGCCCCAGCGGGATGATGGACGGCCAGGTCGGGGTCATCCGCGACGCGCTGGACGAGACCGGGCACGAGGACGTGTCCATCCTGGCGTACACGGCGAAGTACTCGTCGGCCTTCTACGGTCCCTTCCGCGAGGCCGTCGCCTCCTCGCTCCAGGGCGACCGCAAGACCTACCAGCAGGACCCGGCGAACGCGCGGGAGTCCCTGCGGGAGCTCGCCCTCGACCTGGAGGAGGGCGCCGACATGGTGATGGTCAAGCCGGCCGGACCCTACCTCGACATCCTGTACCGGGTCGCGCAGGAGGTGGACGTCCCGGTGGCGGCGTACCAGATCAGCGGCGAGTTCGCGATGATCGAGGCGGCGGCGGAGAAGGGCTGGATCGAGCGGGACCGGGCCATCCTGGAGACCCTGCTGGGCATCAAGCGGGCGGGTGCCGACACGATCCTCACCTACTGGGCGACCGAGGTCGCCGGCTGGCTGCGCAACGCCTGACCCGCTCTACGGCCAGTCGACGAGGCCGTGGAAGACGATGAAGTCGAGGACGACGGCGGCCGGAGCGGTCACCGCGAACCACACCCTGGCGGCGGCGTGGCGCCGCTGCCAGGGCAGCGCCCACGCGGCGAGCAGTAGGACCAGGACCAGGGCCAGGCCGGACCCGAACACCGGGAAGGCGGTGCCGTAGGAGGCGTCGAACCGGTCGCTCGCCGCGTCACCGCAGGAGTCGCAGGCCATCGGGGACAGCCCGACGAAGAAGGACGCGACGGCCGCGAGCGGCGGCGTCAGCAGGGTGGAGACGAGCGGCGCGACGAACGCGCGGGGGTGGCGGGCGGTGTCCGGGGTCATGGGTCCAGTCAACTCCGCCGAAAGAGCCCGAACATGAGTGCGCATACTCAGGTGGAAGGCCCGCTGACCTGCGAACCTCGTAGGCGTACGTGCGCATGTGGCACGGCTGCGCCAAAGAGGGGTGGACATGCAGGACGGCGATCTCGAGGTCTCGGAGGACGGCCTCACCAAGCTCGCTGACGACTTCGACCAGGTGCAGGGTCATCTGGAGCATCAGATCCGCGACATGGACCGGGTGGTCGACAGCATCGCGGCGGGCTGGCAGGGGCCCACGGCCACGGCCTACCGCGCCCTGCACCGGGGGGCCGCCGAGGACGCCGTGCGGATCCGGCAGGTGCTCTCCCTCCTCGAACAGGCCACCAGGGGCTCCCGTGACGGCTTCACGGCCCAGGAACTGGAAGTCCTGGCCTCGTTCAAGCGCGTACAGAGCCAGAGGCAACCGCTGGCTGGAGGTGCTGGGCAAGAGCGTGGTGAGCATCGGCGGTGTCGCCGTCGGCTTCACCGAGACCGCCAACGCCTACACCAAGGCCGATGCGGCCGCCCACCCCAAGCCGGGACAGGCCCCGGAGCAGCGCCCGGTGCCCACGGTCATCGACAAGGACCCCAAGTTCGCCAGTGTCCCCGACATCAAGTGGGGTGACGACGACGGCGGCGACGACCTGATCCGCGGGGCGATGGAGGGCATACCGGAGATCGTCCGGGACGTCCTGCAGCCCGTCGCGAAGCACGTCTTCCGTGTCGGCAAGGTGGCGGACGTCCACCCCTTCCCGCAGCAGCACTACCTCAACTCGCACTGCCACAGCTGGATGAACGCCTCGACCGTCCCGGGCAACACGGCGGCCGAGCTGACGATGATCATCGGCACCATCACCAACCACCAGAGGGCCGACTGGGAAGGCGCGATGCGGACGTTCTGCAGCGCGCTGTGGGGCGCGACGGACTGGGGTCGGTCCGGTCCGTCCCGGCACGGCTGCCAGTGGGCGCACACCACCCCGCCGCCCGGGACGCGGACGCCCACGGGCAGTCAGCCGGTGATGAGCGTCCTGGGCGACGTGGCGATCAAGGTCAGCGACTGTCTGCGCGAGTACGCGGAAGCCGCGGTCGAGCTGAACCACGACGTCTTCGAAGAGCTCAAGCGGGCCATGAAGCAGGCCGCCCTGAGCATCCTCGAAGACCTGGAGAAGGCCAAGGAGAAGCCCAGCATCAAGAGCATCGCCGGCGCGGTCACCAGCGTGGCCAGCGGGCTCGGCGGGGCCGCCGGAGTGCTGCTGAAGTTCGACGTCAACACGGTCCTGAAGCTGGACAAGGCCAAGCTCAACCGGATCGTGGACAAGTGCACCGGCATCGTGGACGGCCTCACCACGCGCACGGAGGCGCTCCAGGGCGTCCTGGACGAAGCGCACATGAGCGCCCCGAAGTTCGAGGCCGGGGTCGCCCGCGCCCGCGCCCACGGCTTCGGCGCCCGGTCCCTGGAGGACTTCAGGACCACCTCGCAGACCTGGCTGAAGATCGACTCGGCCACCGGCAAGTACGTGCTGGACCTGGCCGCCAACGAATGGACGGCGGACGGCCACACGCTGGACAAGCACGTGGGCAAGACGGACGAGCAGCTGGTGCAGCGCCTGCGCGACCAGCAGTCGGCCGGCCCGACCCCCGCCTGGCCGCACGGCAAGCCGAGGCCGAGCGGCTCCTCCGCCTTTCCGAACTACCAGCGGGCGCAGGAACTCACCCAGTACAACCTCAACCAGAAGGCCGGGGAGATCGATGCCTGGATCAAGGGGCCGCCGCCACCCGCAGACGGCGCAGTGAAGTCCTTCGTGGGGACGGCGCCCCCTGGTGAGACCAGCGGCCGCAGCGTGAGCAAGCAGCCGACCGACCCTCTCGATCCGCTGTCCGGATTCAAGGAGGGCGGCATGCAGGCCAAGGCGGATTACGTGACGGGCATCGACACGAGGAGCAGGTACGACAGCAGCCGCAATCCTCGTTCACCGTCATGACGTCCATGCCCGGCAAGTGAGAAAGGCCCTTCGAAGATGTCCATCGACCAGGCGTCGTGGGAAGCGGCGGTACAGCACCTGTACGAGGACGGGTTCGCGTTCATCGCCACCGGTCCGCGGGGGCACGAGGACTGGCGGGCCGACGTGCTCGCCGTCATGGAACGCGCCGTCCCCGATCCGCGCGGCTGGGCCGGGCTCGACGACACCGCGAACGATCGCTCTCCGGAACACCCCGCCGTCCCGTTCTGCCGCCCGTCCTTCAGGGACGATCCGGCCCGCCCGCTCACCCCGGCCGACGTCGGGGAACGGCTGCACGAGATCGACCGTGCGAGCGCCGAGAATCTCCTGCTCGCGATCACCGAGGACGGCTGCACCCTGGGGAACCTCGCAAGGTTCACCGAGAGCTTCGAAGAGCTGCAGGGCATGGCCCGCACCCTCCTCGCCCGCTACGGGGACGCGTTCACCTGCCACACCAACGTCAGCTCGGTCGGGCACGTCGGCACACTGGACTTCGGGGGCACATCCATGGGCTGGATGCCGATGACCTACTACGGGGAGGACTGCGGCCTGGTCGTCGTCTCCGACACCGAGGTCGGGCTCTTCTGGGCGTTCGGCGACATCTGACCCCCGAGAGGGGGAATCCATGCCGACCCGTTCAACGCGAATTGAGACAATGATCCGATGCTGACCCGTTCCGCCACCTACCCCGACCGGGAGACCGCCCAGTGGGCCACCCAGCAGGTGGTGACCGCCAACGAGCAGGTGTGCTGCGCGCCTACCTCGGCCAGCCCGCCGACGACACGGCGGAGCGGCGCAGCCGCGCGCTGGACGCCTACCTGCGCCACACCTGGCACACCCGCCCCTGGGCCATCGCGGAGGCGGAGCGCCAGCTGCGCGAGTACGGCCGCAACCCCCCCGGGGCGCCTGCGGATCGACCTCGGCGAGTTCTACGCCGTCCCCGACGTCGGGATCCCCCAAGCCTCGATCGGCGACTGGCTCTTCGTCCTCGCCGACCACCTCAAGCAGAGCGTCGAGGACGGCGAGGTGCCGCCGCCGGCGAACCCGCAGACCCACTGGGAGTGGCACGCACGGTTCCCGGAGACCGCGCAGCTGCTGGGCGGCTGGTTCTCGCAGGACATCGTCGACGAGTTCCCCGACCACGAGGCGGCGGTCGCGGACTACGCCGCCACCACCGACCCCCAGCTCGTCGCCCGCCTCGTCGGCGAACTCCACGAGCTGATCGCCCTCCCGCTGGACGAGGGCGACTACGCCATGGCCGCCGCGGAACTCGGCATGGAGGTCAACCCGCCCGAGCCGTTCTCGCACGGAGCGTGGTTCCGGACGGTGGCGACGACCCTGACCGCCGGCTGACGGATCGGGGCCCGGGGGTGTCCGGACTGCGCGCGGTACCCCGGAGGCGCCATGCCTTGGCGTCACCCGTACGACCCCACCTCCCGGGCGACCGGGGTGGCGGGCCGGCTGCGCGAGGCCCGCCGGCGCCCGGCCCCGGACGGTACGCCGGGCGGCTGCGCTGTGTTGCGGGTCTGTCCACCCAGTGCGACGGTGGTCCGGGGGCGATGCCGACGGCCTTGAGGCGACGGCACTGCAGGCCGAATGCACGGCCGATCCGCGCCCCACCTTCTTCGGCATCTGCCAGTCGGTGGATCGGCGCGTCCACGAACCGGGGGAAGCGCACAGAAAGCGGGAAACCCAATGTCGAACGAACCCATGGACAGGCGTGCCTTCGACCAGCAGCCTGAACGACCCGACGGGCTCGGCACGGGCCAAAGGAGCGAGTACACCGGCCGGTACGTGGTCGTACTCGATCCGAGGGATCAGGAGAGCGGACTGAACGCGCTGCGTTCCGCCGCCGACATCGCGCCCGTGGAACGGGTCCGCGGGGCCGCGGCCGCGCACGTCTCCGGGCTCCTGGAGGATCCCGAGGTCTCGGTGCTCTTCGAGGACCTCGCCGTGGCTGTCGTCGAGGTACGGCCGGAGAACCGCTTCGCGCTGGTGACCACGGCCGAGGCGCAGAACTCGATCCTGGCGGCCGAGCCGGAGCGCTGGGTCTACGCCTCGCCGATCACCGCCCCGCAGCAGGCGCCGACCGCTTTCTTCCCGGCCTACCGGAGCGACGCGCACGTCGTCGCCCGGCATTCCCTGGCCGAAACCGCCTTGGAACAGGGGCCGGCGCTGGACGAGACGCGCGTGACCTGGGGCCTCCAGGTGATCAGGGCCAACGTCTCCGGCCTGACCGGACGCGGAGTGAAGGTCGCCGTCCTCGACACCGGCGTGGACACGGACCACCCGGACCTGGCCGGTCGTATCGAGGACACGGCCTCCTTCATCCTCGGCCAGACGGTCGAGGACGGCCAGGGCCACGGCACGCACTGCATCGGCACCGCTGCCGGTCCGGCCAACCCCCAGCAGGGGCCCCGTTACGGGGTGGCGTGCGATGCGCGCGTCCTCGTCGGCAAGGTGCTCGCCAACGACGGCTTCGGCCCGGACGGCGCAATCCTGGCGGGCATCGCCTGGGCGCTCGACCACGGCGCGCAGGTGATCTCCATGTCGCTCGGCTCCCGCGTTCAGCCGGGTGAACTCTTCCCGCTCACCTACGAGATCCTGGCCCAACGCGCCCTCGACAAGGGGGCGGTGATCGTCGCGGCGGCGGGCAACGACAGCCGGCGGCCCGGGCTCGTGTCGCCCGTCGGGCGACCCGCCAACTGCCCCTCCATTCTCGCCGTGGCCTCGGTGAACAAGGCCATGGGGATGGCGCACTCCTCCTGCGGAGGCATCAACGGCCAGGGCGGCGAGGTCAACATCGCGGGTCCCGGCGTGGCCGTCCACTCGGCTGCCCCCGGCGGCGGTTACGCGACGCACTCGGGCACCAGCATGGCCACCCCGCACGTCGCGGGTGTCCTCGCCCTGCTCGCCGAGGCGAACCCCGCGGCCTCCGCGCGCGATCTCTGGGACGCTCTGCTGGCCAGTGCGCTCGTGCTGCCGCACCCCGTCCGGGACGTCGGTGCGGGTCTGGTCCAGGCTCCGTGAGCGAGTCCTCCGAGCCGGTCGGGGTCATCCTGGCGGTCGACGTCGGCCGGTTCGCGGAAGTCGTCGAGGCCCTACGACGTGCCGGACTGACGGTCACGAGCGAGCAGCCGACCGTCGGCACGCTCTCCGGCACCGTCGCGGAGGACCGGATCGCGGCGCTGGCGGCGGTCGACGGCGTCCTGGCCGTCGACAGGGAGCGCGTCAACCGGATCTCCCCGCAGTAGCCCCCCGTTCGCGCTCCATCCGCCGCGGGCGCACCCTGGAGGGAAGGGTGACCCCCTGGAGGTGATGCACCATGGCCACGCTCGTCGGGTGGCATGTGGAGCTCGAATTCACCGAGGAGGGCCACCGCACCAGTGCGGCGGCCCTGGTCAGACTCGGGGACGGCTCCGAGATCAAGGCGCGGGGCTATGCCCTGCGTCACCCCTCCGACCCGGAGCAGCTGAGGGTCGGGGAAGAGATCGCGGGCGCTCGCGCGCTCATGGATCTCGCGTCGCAGATGCTGCAGAAGGCCCACGCCGAGATCGACGAGGCGACGGGCCGGCACTCCTATCCGCTCAATAGTTGAGCGGGTACGCGCCGTCGGCGTGCCGAGGGGCTCCTCCTGGTGAGGAGCCCCTCAGCGCGTCCTGCTGCGGAACAGGACCGCCGACAGGGTCACGGCCACGGCCGTGATGCCCGCGCACCAGGTCAGGGCCACCCAGGGCGCGTCGCCCGCGGGCTGCGCCAGGAGCAGGGCGCGCAGGGACTCGATCACGGGGGTCAGCGGCTGGTGGTCGGCGAAGCCGTGCAGCCAGCCCGGCATGGTGTCGATGGGGACGAAGGCGCTGGACGGGTACGGCAGGAACATCATCAGGAAGGTGAAGCCGCCCGCCGCCTCCGGGGATTTGGCGAGCAGGCCGAGCGCGGCGGCCAGCCACGAGATCGCCGTGATGTACGTGAGCAGCAGGCCGGCCGCGGCGAGGAAGGCGGCCGGGCCCGCCTGGGGCCGGAAGCCGATGGCGAGGGCCACGGCGAGGACCAGGGTGGTGGAGACCAGGTTGCGCAGGACCGAGGCGGCGACGTGCCCGGCGAGGATCGGGATGCCGCCGATGTCGAGGGAGCGGAAGCGGTCGATGACGCCGTTCGTCATGTCCTCGGCGACGCTGACGGCGGTGGAGGCCGCGCCGAAGCCCGCGCAGAGCAGCATGGCGCCGGGGACCACGTACGTCACGTACGCCGTGCCGGTGTCGATGGCGCCGCCGAAGAAGTAGACGAAGATCAGCATCAGCATGACGGGCAGCATCAGGGCGGCGATCAGGGCGTCGGGCCGGCGGCTGCTGATGCGCAGGCTGCGGCCGGCCAGAGTGAGGGCGCTCACGGGCACGGCGGTCATCGGTCGGCTCCCGTCAGGGTGAGGAACACGTCGTCGAGGGTGGCGCTGCGGACGGCGAAGCGGTCCACGGCGGTGCGGTCCGGATCGAGTTCGTCGAGCAGGGCGCGGACGTGGGCGGCGGTGCCGTCGGTGGCCAGGCCGAGGACGAGCGCGTCGGGGTCGAGGTGGACGGCGCGCGGGGCGAGGGCCTCGTAGGCGGCGCCGGTGGTGAGGGTCAGGTCCAGGCGGTGTCCGGCGACGCGGGCCTTGAGTTCGGCCGGCGTGCCCTCGGCGGCGATGCGGCCGCCGGAGAGGACGGCGACGCGGTCGGCGAGCCGGTCGGCCTCCTCCAGGTACTGGGTGGTGAGCAGGACGGTGGTGCCGTCGGCGCGCAGCTCCCGTACGAGATCCCACAGGTCCTGGCGGCTGCGCGGGTCCAGGCCGTTGGTCGGCTCGTCAAGGAAGAGCACCTCGGGGCGGGAGACGAGGCTCGCGGCGAGGTCGAGGCGCCGGCGCATGCCGCCGGAGTACGTCTTCGCGGTGCGGCCGGCGGCCTCGGTGAGGCCGAAGCGGGCGAGGAGTCCGTCGGCGCGGGTACGGGCGGCGCGCGGGGAGAGCCCGGCGAGGCGGCCCATCATGCGCAGGGTCTCGGCGCCGGTCAGGAGCTCGTCGAGGGCGGCGAACTGGCCGGTGAGGGCGATGAGTTCGCGGACGCGGGCGCGTGCGGTGACGGTGTCGTGGCCGGCGATGCGGGCGGTGCCGGAGTCGGCGGCGGTGAGGGTGGCGAGGATCCGGACGGTGGTCGTCTTGCCGGCGCCGTTGGGGCCGAGGAGGGCGAGGACGCTGCCGCGCGGGACGGCGAGGTCGATGCCGTCGAGGACGCGGAGGTCGCCGTAGGACTTGGTCAGACCGGTGGCGTGGATGCCGAGGTCGCCGGAGGCGTGCGTGGTCATGGGGGATGGTGCTCCCTTCCCAGCTTCTGCGTATGCCTTACGCTCTTCTGTGTAAGTAATACACAGAACTAGGATGGGGGTCAATCGAGGAGTGGGCGGACATGGCGGACGAGGACAGCGGGACAGGGCTCCCGGCCAGCCTGGAAATGGCCTGGGGCCTGCGCGAACGCCCCGGCAAGGGACCGCGCCCCACGCTCACGCTGCCGAGGATCGTGGAGGCGGCGGTGACGCTGGCCGCTGCCGAGGGGGTGGACGCCGTCTCCATGGGCCGTGTGGCCAAGGAACTGGGCGTCTCGACGATGTCCCTCTACCGGTACGTCGCCGCGAAGGAGGAGCTCTACGTCCTCATGGCGGACGCGGGCGTCGGCGCCCCGCCGCCGCTACCGCCCGAGGCCGAGGGGTGGGGCTGGCGCGAGCTGCTCACGGACTGGGCGTACGCGCAGCGGGCCGTCCTGATGGCCAACTCCTGGATCCTGCGCATCCCGATCACCGCCGCCCCGGTCTCCCCGAACCAACTGGCCTGGATGGACCGGGGCCTCGCGTCCATGGCCGGCACGGGCCTGAAGGAGAGCGAGAAGCTCTCGACGATCATCCTGATCGGAGGGCTGGTACGGAACGAGGCCACGATGGCCGCCGACATGATGGACGCCATCGTGAAGTCCGGGGTCGCCCCGGAGCAGGCGCTCGGCCAGTACGTCCGCACGCTGAACCTGCTGACCGGCCCGGACAGCCACCCGGCCGTGACGCGGCTGCTGGGCTCGGACGCGTTCAGCGGCTCCGGCGAGCCGGACTTCCAGTTCCGCTTCGGCCTGGACCGCATCCTGGACGGTCTGACCCCGCTGGTCGCCGAGCGCGCCGCCGGCTGACGGAGCCGCGGGGTGCTACTGGCTTACCCAGCCGGTCAACGCCGCCCAGCTCGCCGGGGCGAGGTCCAGGACGGGGCCGTCTGTGTTCTTGGAGTCCCGGACGTGGATGGTGCCCGTGCAGGTGGCTACCTCGACGCACGCGTCGCCCTCGTCGGTGCTGTAGCTGGACTTGAACCACTGCGGTGCGGTGTTCATAGCTCTCCTACCAGACGGCCCAAAAAGGCTGCAGTCTCTTCGGGGTTGAGGGCCTGAGTCCGCAGCATGGCATACCGCAGGGTCAGGATGCTGATGTCGTCAGGGTTGGTGACGCGCTGGCTGCTGCGCTGGCATTCGACGTAGGCGCGGTGCTCGTGCTCCGGCGTTTCCAGCATGACGAACGAACCGGAGAGACCGGGGTGGGAGATCTGCCCGAACGGCAGCACTTGGAGTGTCACGTGCGGCAACTCCATGCAGCTCAGCAGATGGCGCACCTGCTCGCCGTAAACTGCGTCCCCGCCGATCCGGTCCCGGAGCGCTGCTTCCGACACCACGAAGGAAAGGCTCGGCGGATGCTTCCGGTGCAGCAGCTCGGTCCGAGCCATCCGGCGGGATGTCAGGGTCTCGATCTCCTCCTGAACGAATGCCGGGACGCGACCGCGGAAAAGGGCCCGCGCATAGTTCTCGGTCTGCAGCAGTCCCGGCAGCACCACAACCTCATACCAGGAGAAGGCGACGGCGTGTTTCTCCAGGTCCATGTACTCATCGGACCACGTGGGCGTCGGATCCTTCTCGGGCATCCCGTGAGCAGCGACGGACAACAGTCCGGGGAGCCCGAGGTGTTGGTCCATCAACTCCGCGACGTTCGGCATCAGAGTGCGTCGGCCTTGCTCAATGGACGCGATGGTCTCCTCGTCCAGCCGAACCAGCTCTCCGAGCTGCTTCTGGGTCAGGTTCTTGGCGATGCGGGCGGCGGCCACCATCGCGCCGACCATCTTCATGGTCGTCGCGTTCGGCCGTACTCGTTTCCTCGGTGGCATGACAGCGAACTCCCCACCCACGCATGCGGAATACCCCGTGCGGACCCGTACTCATCAATGAGTACGGGTCGGCGCTCAGCCACACGCTAGTCACGCAACGCGACGATCGTCCCGTGAATCCAACTATTCAGGCGGCGCTCATGCCCGAGCGTCTCTACCTGCGCTCACCCCGCTCCATCCCAGCTGCGCGCCAGTTCACACGTGACACCTTGCAGGCGTGGGGCGTGGACGAACGCCGGGACGACATGTTGCTCTGCGTGAGCGAGTTGGCGACCAACGCCCTGCGGTACGGGGTTCCGCCCGGCCGCGGCTACCTGCTGCGGCTGTTCGGCTTCGAGGACGCCACCGTCCGGGTCGAGGTGCACGACAGCGGGCCCGGGTTTTCCCGGATCACCGGGCAGCCGCACGGTCACGGGCTGACCCTCGTGGCCGCGCTCTCCGACGACTGGGGGGCGCTGGCCCGGTCGCCCGGGAAGGTCGTCTGGTGCGAGTTCCGCCGAGAAGTGACGGCGAGGCGGGCCGCCGCCCAGCCGGCGGTGAGGCAGAGCGGGGTGTAGAGCACCAGGTTGAGGGCGTAGAAGGGGCTGTCCGGCGGGCTGTCGAGGAGGCCGGCGGCCCAGCCGAGGCCCGCGAGGCCCCGTACGGTCAGGCCGGCCGCGACCGCGGCGGTGACGGCGCGGGTCGCCCGGCCGCCGCGGCCCCGGGCGTGGGTGAGTACGGCGGTGGCTCCCGTCAGCAGGACGGCGGCCAGGGGGAGCACCGCCGCCGGTCCGAAGGAGGTGTCCAGGCCGAGGACGGCCAGGGACAGGCTCCGTTCGTCGGCGGCGGGCCAGGTGGCGCCGGTGGCCCAGTACAGGTGGACCAGTCCGTCGGCCGCCAGCAGTCCGGCCACAGCCGTTCCCGCGCGCTTGTTCCTCATGTGAGCCCCCTTCGTGGTGGAAGAACCGTCACCGTGAAGGAGGGGGCGCACGGGGAGGACATTCCCTGTGCGCCCGGTCACATCAGCCGACCTGCTCCGGGGAGGTCGCCGTGATCACCGAGAAGACGCCGCCCTGCGGGTCGGCGAGGACGGCCATCCGGCCCGCCACCATGTCGAACGCCGGGGCCATGACGCTGCCTCCGGCCCGCACGACGGCGGCCTGGATCTCGTCGACGCTGTCCACGTGGAAGTACGGCATCCAGTGCGGCGGCACCCCGGCCGGCAGCTTGGCCAGGTCCATCATCCCGCCGACCGCGCGGTCGCCGACCTTGAACTCGGTGTAGTCCCCGGCGTCCGGCATCTCGGAGCGGGCCGTGGTGACGGGCAGGATGGCCGTGTAGAAGGCGGCTGCGGCGGGGACGTCGGGGGTGTTCAGCTCGTTCCAGATGAGGGCGCCGTGCTCGTTGACGATGCCGGCGCCGTCGAAGGTGCCGACCTGCCACAGGCCGACTGCGGCGCCGGTGGGGTCGGTGATGACGGCCATCCGGCCGAGGTCCATGACGTCCATCGCGCCCATCATCACCGTGCCGCCGGCGTCGGTGACCGACTTGAGGGTGGAGTCGAGGGAGTCGGTGGCCAGGTACGTGGTCCACGCGACCGGCGGCATCGGGTCCGGGACGGTGCCGTCCGGGTTGCTCGCCTTCATGATGCCGGCGACGGGCTGGCCCTTGAGGGTGCAGACGGAGTAGCCGCCCTGCTCGGCCGGGCCGATCTCGCCCTGCCAGCCGAAGAGGTCGTTGTAGAAGTCGAGGGCCGCCTGCTGGTCGGGGACCATCAGGTCGATCCAGCAGGGGGTGCCGGGCTTGTAGGGGCCGTTCATGTCGGGCACGGGTGCCTCCGGGGGCGGATGGGGGAAGGACGGGCCGTCCCCTACCCGGTCCGCGCGGCCGGAATCGGGCCGTACGGGTGATGTCGGCCTTGCTGCCGGGCTGCGAGAGGGTATCGGCCGTGGCGGGCCGCAGCGATGCCGTACGCGGGCCGTGCGGGACGAGCCAAGACTGGTACGGTAAACCCGTACGAGTGTCCGTAGTGTTCAGGAGGACAAACGTGTCGATGTCCGCGAATGAGGCTCGGCAGCGCTTCTACCCGCTGATCCGGCAGGTCAACGAGGACCACGTACCCATAGAGGTGACCTCCCGGGAGCACGGCGACGTCGTCATCATGTCCGCCGAAGACTTCCGGTCCTGGCAGGAGACCGTCTACCTGCTGCGCTCACCGCGCAACGCGCAGATCCTCATGGAGTCGATCGCCGAGCTGGACGCCGGTCACGGCCAGGCCAGGGAGCTCATCGAAGCGGAAGGCGACGAGGGGTTCGCCGCGTGAAGGTCCTTTTCTCCAGCAGCGCCTGGGATCAGTACACCTACTGGGCGACCGCCGACCCCAAGCTCCTGAAGAGGATCAACCGCTTGATCAAGGAGATCCAGCGCACGCCGTTCGAGGGTGCCGGCAAGCCGGAACCGCTCAAGGAGAACCTCTCGGGGTGGTGGTCCCGGCGGATCACCGACGAGCACCGTCTGGTGTACCGGATCAGGGACGCGGCCGTGGAGATCGCTCAGGCCCGCTACCACTACTGACCGGAAAGGCGCGCGGCCCCGCCACCGGGTGGGTGACGGGGCCTGGCGACCGCGTGCCTCAGGCGGTGGTGCGGCGGCGGCGGCCGGTGCCCGCGACCAGGGCGGCGCCCATGGCGAGGGCCACGCCCGCGCCGCCGAGGGCCCAGGTGGTGGCCGAGTCGGCGCCGGTGGCGGCGAGTTCGCCGCCGGTGCCCTTGGTGGTGTCGACGATCGACTTGGAGCCGCCGTTCGGCTTCGGCTGGTTGCCGTTGTCACCGGTGGCCGGGTCGGCGGCGACGATCTTCGTCAGGCGGGCCTTGGAGTGCGAAGTCGCCCACGGCTTCGGGGTGTCCGGGCCGACGTGGGAGGTGCCCCAGGAGGAGATCCGCAGGTCGCCGAGCGGCGCGTCGGCCGTCAGGCGGATGCGGACCTGGATGTCGAAGCTCTGGCCGTCCGCGACGGGGCCGCCCGCGAGGTCGACGCCGAGGAACACGCCCTCCTCCTCGTTCCGGATCTCGGCCTCGTGCCAGCCGGACTTGCCGTTCTTGTCCTTGCTCAGGACCTCGACCTTGACCTGGGAGCTCTTCATCGGGACCCAGTCCGGCCGGGCCAGGACCAGGCCGACGTTGAAGCCGTCCAGGGCCTTCTTGCCGGAGTTGTCGACGTGGACGGACAGGTGGGTCCAGTCGCCGCCGGCCTTGACGGTCTCCGGGACGCCGTTCACCGCGAGCGCGGGGCCCTCGACGAACGGGTCCTCGTCCCCGTCCTCGGCGCCTTCGATCTTGGCGTCGTACCAGCTGCTGGGGCCGTACTTCCAGCCGTCGGCGCTGATGCTCACGGCGTCGGAGGCCATGTCGAAGCGGATGCGCGGGGCGTCCGCGGTGAAGCGGATGCGCACGTCGAGGTCGTAGCTCGCGCCGCGGTCGAGCTCGCCGACGGTGCCGATGAAGTAGTCGCTCATGCTGGTGGCGTCGGTCTCGTGGTCGAGCGCCGTGGCGGGCCACCAGTAGCTGCTGCCGTCCGTGCGGACGATGCGGGTCTCGATCTCGTAGTGGCTGGCCTTCAGCTTGCCGCCGGCCTTGTCGACCGAGAGGCGGGGCTGGAGCCCGTTGACCCAGTCGCCGCCCGAGTTGTCGACCGACACCTTCAGCTGGGTCCAGTCGCCGCCCGGCTTGAAGCCGTTCTTCGGGATGCCCGCGACGGTGACGTCGGGGCCCATCATGATGCCGTCGGACTTGGCCTGCGGCTTGTCCGCGGCGGGCTTGGCGTCCTTCGACGGCTGCTCGGCGGGCGCCGGGGCCGGGGCGGTCGGTGCCGGCGACTCGACGACGGGCGCGGGCTTGTCCGCGACCGGCTTCTCGGCGACCGGCTTGTCCGCGGCCGGCTTCTCGGCGACGGGCGTTTCGGCGACGGGCGTGGTCGGCGCACCGGCGTCGGCGGTGGCGTCGTCCTTCGGCGCCACGTCGGGAACGATCACGGCCGGCTGGTCGGCGGCCATGGCGGGCGTGGCGGTCAGGATGGTCGGTCCGGCCACGGCGACCGCGGCGACCGCGGCCATGCGCTTGATCTTCTTCATTTGTATCCCCCATACATCTTCTTTTGAACATGATCAGATTAGTGGGGGTGGTGGGAAAGTTGACACCTTAAACATCACGAAACGCCAACGACCCCGGCAGTGGATGCCGGGGTCGTTGACCTTTGGTGCGTTCTGTCCGCAGTCCGGATATCAGAGCTTCTCGGGCGTCCGGATCCCGAGGAGGGACATGCCCTTGGTGAGCGTGCGGGCCGTCAGGTCGCACAGGAACAGCCGGTTCTCGCCGACGACGAGCTCGGGCTCGGGCTTCACGACCGGGCACTCGGTGTAGAACGTCGTGAACAGCGAGGCCAGCTGGTACAGGTACGCAGCCAGCTTGTGCGGAGCGTGCTCCGCGGCCGCCTCCTCGATCAGCGCGCCGAAGCCGTCCAGGTGCAGACCCAGCGCCCGCTCGGCCGGCGCCAGCACCAGCTCAGGGTGAGCCACCGGGGAACGGTCGCCCGCGTTGCGCAGGATCGACCGGATCCGGGCGTACGCGTACTGGAGGTACACGGACGTGTCACCGGTCAGCGACACCATCTGGTCCAGGTCGAACTTGTAGTCGCGCGCCGCCGAGGTGGAGAGGTCCGCGTACTTGACCGCGCCGATGCCGACCTGGAGACCGTTCTCGACGATCTCCTGCTCGGTGAGCAGGCCACGGTCCTTGTCCTTGTCCCGCACGACTGCCGTGGCGCGGTCGACGGCCTCGTCCAGGAGGTCCACCAGCCGGACCGTCTCGCCCTCACGGGTCTTGAACGGCTTGCCGTCCTTGCCGAGCACCGTGCCGAAGGCCAGCTGCACGGCCTTGACCTCGTCGTTCAGCCAGCCCGCGCGGCGGGCCGTCTCGAAGACCATCTTGAAGTGCAGGGACTGCCGCGCGTCGACCACGTAGATCAGCTCGGTCGCGCCCAGGGTGCCCACCCGGTCGCGGATCGCGGACAGGTCGGTGGCCGCGTAGCCGAAGCCGCCGTCCGACTTCTGCACGATCAGCGGGGTCGGGTTGCCGTCCGGGCCCTTGACGTCGTCGAAGAACACGCACAGCGCGCCGTTGGAGCGGACGGCGACGCCCGACTCCTCCAGCAGCTTGCACGTCTCGACCAGCATGTCGTTGTAGCCGGACTCGCCGACCACGTCGGGGTCCTGGATGTCCATGTCCAGCTTGTTGAAGACGGAGTAGAAGTAGATCTTCGACTCGTCCACGAACCGCTGCCAGAGGGAGAGGGTCTCCGGGTCGCCCGCCTGGAGGTCCACCACCCGGGCCCGGGCGCGCGTCTTGAACTCCTCGTCGGAGTCGAACAGGGCGCGCGAGGCCTTGTACAGGCGGTTGAGGTTGGACATGGCCTCCTCGCCGGAGACCTCCTCCTCGGACTTGTGGTCCAGCTCGTGCGGGTGCTCCAGCAGGTACTGGATGAGCATGCCGAACTGGGTGCCCCAGTCGCCGATGTGGTGGCGACGGACCACCTTCTCGCCCGTGAACTCCAGGATCTCCACCATCGCCGCGCCGATCACGGCCGAGCGCAGGTGCCCGACGTGCATCTCCTTGGCCACGTTCGGCTGCGCGTAGTCGATCACCGTGGTGCCCGGGTTCGCCGCGAGCGGGACGCCCAGCCGGTCGTCGCCGGCCCGCGCGGCCAGGGTCTCGATGATCGCCCGGTCGGTGATGGTGATGTTCAGGAAGCCCGGGCCCGAGACCTCGATCTCCTGGATCAGGTCACCGGTCGCGATGCCCTCGACCACGGTCGTCGCCAGCTCGCGCGGGTTGGCCTTCGCCTTCTTCGCGAGCGCCAGGATGCCGTTGGCCTGGAAGTCGGCCCGGTCGCTTCGTCGCAGCAGCGGGTCGGCGGCACCGGCCTCCGGCAGGGCGGAGGCGAGGGCGTCCGCGACGCGCTGATTGACGGAGGAAGCGAGGGAAGGGACCGAGGCCATGAGCTGCCGTTCCTGTGAGGTTGTGCCGGTGGGTGCACTTGGTTGTTCCGACAAGAGCCGAGTATCCCACGTGGGGGCAACCGGTTTCCCGTGCGAAAAGCAACCTCAGAGTGACCTGTTCCGTCTGGGAGAATGGCTGAAGCCAGCATTCGAGATAGAAGGACGTGTCGTGGCTCAGAGCAGCACCGAGACCGACTGGGTCTCCCGTTTCGCGGACGAGGTCATCGCCGAGGCGGAGCGCCGAGCACCCGGCAAACCTGTCGTCGTCGCGTCCGGACTCTCCCCCTCCGGCCCGATCCACCTGGGCAACCTCCGCGAGGTCATGACCCCCCACCTGGTCGCGGACGAGATCCGCCGCCGGGGCATCGAGGTCCGCCACCTCATCTCCTGGGACGACTACGACCGGTACCGGAAGGTGCCCGCCGGCGTGCCCGGCATCGACGAGTCGTGGGCCCAGCACATCGGGCGCCCGCTGACCGCCGTGCCCGCCCCGGCCGGCTCCGCGTACCCGAACTGGGCCGAGCACTTCAAGGCCGTCTTCGTCGAGGCACTGGCCGAGATGGGCGTCGAATACGACCCGATCAGCCAGACCGAGCAGTACACGAACGGCGTCTACCGCGAGCAGGTCCTGTTCGCGATGAAGCACCGCGGCGACATCGACGCGGTCCTCGACCAGTACCGCACCAAGCAGAAGCCGGGCGGCAAGAAGCCCCAGCAGAAGCAGGTCGACGAGGCCGAGCTGGAGGCCGCCGAGGGCTCCGGAGCGGCCGCCGAGGACGACGGCAGCACCGGCGAAGGCGGGTACTTCCCGTACAAGCCGTACTGCGGCGAGTGCGGCAAGGACTTCACCAAGGTCACCTCGTACGACGACGAGACCACCGAGATGACCTACGTCTGCACCGAGGACGAGTTCACCGAGACGGTCAAGCTCAGCGAGTTCAACCGCGGCAAGCTCGTCTGGAAGGTCGACTGGCCCATGCGCTGGGCCTACGAGGGCGTCATCTTCGAGCCCTCCGGCGTCGACCACTCCTCACCCGGCTCCTCCTTCCAGGTCGGCGGCCAGATCGTGCACATCTTCGGCGGCGAGCAGCCGATCGGACCGATGTACGCGTTCGTCGGCATCAGCGGCATGGCCAAGATGTCCTCCAGCAAGGGCGGGGTCCCCACCCCGGCCGACGCGCTGAAGATCATGGAGCCGCAGCTGCTGCGCTGGCTCTACGCCCGCCGCCGCCCCAACCAGTCCTTCAAGATCGCCTTCGACCAGGAGATCCAGCGGCTCTACGACGAGTGGGACAAGCTGGAGGCCAAGGTCGCCGACGGCTCCGTGCTGCCCGCCGACGCCGCCG
This sequence comes from Streptomyces sp. NBC_00207, assembly GCF_045160965.1. Lineage (NCBI taxonomy): Bacteria > Bacillati > Actinomycetota > Actinomycetes > Kitasatosporales > Streptomycetaceae > Streptomyces > Streptomyces sp. NBC_00207. The sequence goes on from NZ_CP130715.1 coordinate 5,389,787, forward strand.
CGCACACCCGCGCCGTGCGCACCGCCGCCGCCGAGCTGCCGCGCACCCCGCGCCCGCTCCCGTACCGGACGCTCGCGTCCGTCGCCGACATCACCGCCGGCCACGACGAGCAGACCCTGCGCATCCTGACCGACCTCGACCCGACGCAGCCGCTCACCTCCCTCGACGAGGTACGGCCGCGCCTGGACCGCGCCGAGAACTGGATCACCACCCAGGTCCCGGCCGACCAGCGCACCCTCGTACGCGAGGAGCCCGACACCGAGCTCCTGTCGTCCCTGGACGACGAGGGCCGCGAATCGCTGCGCCTGCTCCTGGAGGGCCTGGACTCGCACTGGTCCCTCGACGGACTGACCACGCTCGTCTACGGCGTCCCGAAGGTCATGGCCGGACTGGAGCCCGACGCCAAGCCGACGCCCGAGCTCAAGGTCGCGCAGCGGACGTTCTTCGCGCTGCTGTACCGGCTCCTCGTGACCCGCGAGACCGGACCGCGACTGCCCACGCTGCTGCTGGCCGTGGGCGCGGACCGGGTGCGCAAGCTGCTCGCCGTCTGAGGCCGCACGAACCATGCGGAAGGGCCCGCACCCCTCGGGGTGCGGGCCCTTCCGCATGGTCGGACGCCGTACTCGGCCGCTCAGGCGATGTGCTCCGCCTCGCGGTCCTTGTTGTAGCGCAGCTTGAACGCCGGGATCATCCGGCGGAGCAGGGAACCGCTGCGCGGATGGGTCACGCCGTACCCGTCCGAGAGGTGTATGTCGAGGGCCTCGGCCGACGGGTAGTCCTGCTTCTCGTCGGACAGCGCACAGAACACCTTGTACGCGACCTCGGCGAACTCGGCCTCGTCGGGCGTCTCCGGACCCTCCTCCGCGGCCGGCTGGGCCTGCTGGGCCTGCTGCGCCGGGCCTTGGGCCTGGGCGGCCTGGGCCGCCTGGAGGCCCTGGATGCCATCCTCCTGGCGGGGCGCCGGGATCGGCAGGTCCTGCTGCACCGGCTGCTGCTCCTCCGGCCCCATCGGGGGCAGCACCGGAGTCGGCTCCAGCCCCTCGACGTACTGCGGGTTGTAGCCGCCCTCGTACGCCGCCTGCGGAGCCTTCGGCGCGGCGAACCACGCACTGTTGTGGGCCGCCGGCATCGCCGTCGGCTCCACCGCGAACGGCGGCGGGCCGTGCATCACGGCCGGCCCGGCCGGAACCCCGCCCACGCCCTGCGCCCCGGCGGCCTGCCGGGCCTGCTCCGCCTGCTGGGCGAGCCCCGGCGTGCCCACCGCGCCCGCCGCGGCCACCAGGGCCGGCGCACCGGCCGCACCCTGCTGATCCAGCGGGGGCAGCACCGCCGGCTCGATGCCCGCCACCGCCAGCGCCTCCGGCGCCGTCTCCTTGAGCGGCACACCGATCCGGGCCAGCTTCAGCGGCATCAGCGCCTCCACCGGAGCCTTCCGCCGCCAGGAACGCCCGTACCGCGCCTGCAGGCGCGCCTGGTAGATCAGCCGGTCCTGCTCCATGCCGACCGCCTGCTCGTAGGAGCGCAGCTCCCACAGCTTCATCCGGCGCCACAGCTTGAACGTGGGTATCGGCGACAGCAGCCACCGCGTGATCCGCACGCCCTCCATGTGCCGGTCCGCGGTGATGTCCGCGATCCGGCCCACCGCGTGCCGGGCCGCCTCCACCGTCACCACGAACAGGATCGGGATCACGGCGTGCATGCCGACACCCAGCGGGTCCGGCCAGGAAGCCGCACCGTTGAAGGCGATCGTCGCCGCCGTCAGCAGCCACGCCGTCTGGCGCAGCAGCGGGAAGGGTATGCGGAGCCAGGTCAGCAGCAGGTCCAGCGCGAGCAGCACGCAGATGCCCGCGTCGATACCTATCGGGAACACCAGCGAGAAGCTGCCGAAGCCCTTCTGCTCGGCGAGGGAGCGCACCGCGGCGTACGAGCCGGCGAAGCCGATCCCCGCGATGACCACGGCTCCCGCGACCACGACGCCGATGAGTATCCGGTGCGTACGAGTCAGCTGCATCGCGGCCACCCGCGATCCCCTCCCCTTGTCGAGCACAAACCGAGCGCTGAGCACTTACCGAGCCTTTACCGAGCTGCGGCAGGCACAGCGTACGGGTGACTGGATGTCAGTGCCCCAGGAGGCCCCGCCACCCCGCCACCACCACTACCAGCGGGGCTGCGGCTACTGCTGGGGCTGCGGCGACTGCGACTGCGGCTGCTCCGCCTGCTGCTTGTTGGCGGCGTCGACCGAGGCCACGGCCTCCTTGGCCGCCGCAACGGCGTCCTGGAGCAGCTTCGCCTGGTCCGGAGCACCGGCACCCTCGTACGCGGCACCGTTGTAGTCGAGCGTGACCACCACGTTCTGGGTGCGCGCCACGATCGTCGTGTTGAAGAAGTCGACGTCCTTCTTGACGCTGTAGACGACCGACGTCCCCTGGTCGCCGATCCCCTCCGTGGCCTCGGGCTTCAGGTTCTGCGCGCCCTCGGACGCCTTCGCCTTCTCGACCTGCTTGTTGTACTCCTCCTCGGCGCGCTTGTTCGCGCTGCCGAGCGAGGCGTGCGAGTCGGCCCGGAAGAAGGAGAGCGACAGCCAGCGGTACTGCGAGCCCTTCAGACCGTCCGAGTCCAGGCCGTTCCAGGAGCAGCTGGCACGGCTGGCCAGGTCGTTCGACTTGGCCGCCGTACCGCTCTTGTCCTTCGCTTCCGGAACGACCGTGTCTATCGTCGCCGTCTGGAGCGCCTTGCAGGGATCCGGAAGCGTGGCGTACGCCGCCTTCTCCAGCTCGGGGGAGGACTTCGCCTTGGGCTTGGCCGACGAGGAGGCCGTGGACTTCTTGCCGCCGTTCGAGCCCGAGTCCTTGCCCGAGTCGGACGAGCACCCGGCGACGGTGAGGATCACCGGGACGGCTGCGCAGGCGAGAACGCGGGTGAGGCGCGAGGCTGATCGGTGCATGGTTCCTTCAGTGCGTGTGAGGGGTCATCTTCGGACGCGGGACCCGGGCAACGGTAGCCCGAGCGGGTGCCCGCCTGCTGTGCGCGGGGTCACGCACGGCCGCGGCGGGCGCCGTTCACTCGTTGAAACGCTCCACCAGAGCCTGCGCCAACTGCTGCGCCCTGTCCTGGGTTTCCGCACTCGGCGGGACCGTACCGGGCAGGGCCGGCTGCACGCTGTACTCGACCTTGACGATGACATTCGAGGTGCGGAACACAATCCGCACGGTGCGCGTCTGCGCGGCGGTGGCCCCGGCGGGGCTCAGCTTGTCCTCGATGAAGGCCTGGCTGCCGAGGCCGTCCAGGACGCGGGAGCCGAGCTCGACCGGCGCGGACGGGCTCCCGCCGGGGGACGCCGCTCCGGGGGACGCCGCTCCGGCCGAGGGCGTGGCCGCGGCGGTGGCGGCGGTCGTGGGCGTGGGCGCGGGACCGGCGGGACCCGAGGGAGTCGGGCTCGTGGCGGGGCCGGGGAAGGGCAGGTGCGCGTCCGTGAGCAGGCGTACGTAGACCTGCTTCGCCTTGTCGTCGTCGCTGCTGGTGGCCCGGTCGTACGAGACCACGCGCTCGAAGCCGACCGACAGCAGCCGTGTCTCCTCCGGCGACTGCGCGGTCCAGCGGCAGCCGACGTGCCGGTCGCCGTCGTACGAGGCGTCCGCGACGCCGGCGTACAGCTGGTCGCGCTGCTCGGCGGTGAGGCTGTCGCCGGCCGGCAGCATGGCCTTGAGCTTCTTGCTGTCGACACCGGCCTTGCAGGGCGCGGGCAGACTGCGGTACTTCCCCGGCTGGGCGGGCGCGGCGGGATTGCCGCCGGCCTTCGAGTCGCTGGTGCCGCCGCCGCTGCTCCCGCCGGTGCACCCGGTCAGACCGAGCGCGCCGGCCGCGAGCGCGGTGAGCACCGCGATGCCTGGCAGGATCCGCGACCCTCGCCGTACCGCCTTGCGCTGCACGTCCACTGGCTCCCTTCGACCGGCGGGCCCCCGCCGGTCAGGAAAATGCGTTGCCGCTCCTTGGCCACGGCTGGACACAATGTCTATCGCACACGCTGGTGCTGGCGCCGGTCCCCTGTCGTATTTGGGATCAAGAGCGAGGCTTTTGAGCAATCTGACTTTTCTGTGATTTTCGGGGGATTGATTCCGTATGTCGTATGTCGAGGTACCTGGGGCGAACGTCCCCATCCGGATGTGGACCGACCCGGCGTCGGTCGAGGACGGCGCGATGCAGCAGCTGCGCAACGTCGCCACCCTCCCGTGGATCAAGGGCCTGGCCGTCATGCCGGACGTCCACTACGGCAAGGGCGCCACGGTCGGCTCGGTGATCGCCATGAAGGACGCGGTCTGTCCGGCGGCGGTGGGCGTGGACATCGGCTGCGGCATGTCGGCGGTGAAGACGTCCCTGACGGCGAACGACCTGCCGGGGGACCTGTCCAAGCTCCGGTCGAAGATCGAGCAGGCGATTCCGGTGGGCATGGGCCTCCACAAGGAGGCGGTGGACCCGTCGCGGCTGTACGGCTTCTCGGAGGCGGGGTACGAGGACCTCTGGGCGCGGTTCGACTACCTCACCGATGCGGTGAAGTTCCGGCAGGAACGTGCCACGAAGCAGATCGGAACGCTCGGAAGCGGCAACCATTTCATCGAATTCTGTCTCGATGAGACAGGTTCGGTCTGGCTGATGCTGCACTCCGGGTCCCGGAACATCGGCAACGAGCTTGCCGCCTACCACATCGGCGTGGCCCGCAGCCTGGACCACAACCAGAACCTGGTCGACCGGGACCTGGCGGTGTTCCTGTCGGCGACCCCGGAGATGGAGGCGTACCGCAACGACCTCTTCTGGGCGCAGGAGTACGCCAAGTACAACCGCGCGGCGATGATGAGCCTCTTCAAGGAGGTCGTGCGCAAGGAGTTCCGGAAGGCGAAGGTCTCCTTCGACCGGGAGATCAGCTGCCACCACAACTATGTGGCGGAGGAGCGGTACGAGGGCATGGACCTGCTGGTCACGCGCAAGGGCGCGATCCGGGCCGGCAGCGGCGACTACGGGATCATCCCGGGCTCCATGGGTACGGGCTCGTACATCGTGAAGGGCCTCGGTAACGAGAAGTCGTTCAACTCCGCCTCGCACGGAGCGGGCCGGAAGATGAGCCGGACGGCGGCGAAGAAGAAGTTCTCGGCGCGCGACCTGGTGGAGCAAACCAAGGGCGTGGAGTGCCGTAAGGACTCGGGCGTCGTGGACGAGATCCCGGGCGCGTACAAGTCGATCGAGCAGGTGATCGACCAGCAGACCGACCTCGTCCAGGTCGTCGCCAAGCTCAAGCAGGTCATCTGCGTGAAGGGCTGAGGCCCGGGCGCGGCTGTCGGGGGAGTGGAGGGGCCCGGACCGATCGTGATCGGTCCGGGCCCCTCCGCGTGCGTCAGCCCTCGTCCCCGTCGAGGAGGCGGTCCACGGGGAGTTCGAGGGTGATGCCGATGGATCCGGGCAGGGGGACGGACGTGCCGCGCTTGAAGGCCTTGCGGGAGTGGTATTCGCCGCCGCGGGGGTCGGTGTGGAGCACGGCTTCGTCGTGGCGTCGGTCGGCGACCAGGTAGATCGGGATGCCGGCCTGGGCGTAACAGTCGACCTTGGTTCCGAGGTCGTCAGACCAGTTGGACGAGGTGACCTCCACGACCATGCGGAAGATGTGGGGTGCGAAGCAGTTCTTCTCGACGTGCGCATCCCGATAGTCGGACTCGACGAGCGAGAGGTCCGGAATCGCGAAGTCGGTCGGTCCCGACGGCAGCCACAGGCCGATGCCCTGGAGGTATTTGAGGCCCGCCTGTCGGGCCCCGGCCGTGAAGAGCTCCTCGATGAGCCAGGTCAAGGATTCGGCGTGAGGTCCGTCGGCAGGTGGTGTCACGGTGAGCCTCCCCTGGAGAATTTCCACTCGGTGCCCGGGAAGCTCCCTGGAGAGTCGATCGGCGGCCTCCGCGATCGTGGTCTCGTGCTGTATCACGGCCATAGCTTCCTCCTTTTCGTGGCTCACGCTTTCGGAGGGTAGCCGCGCCCGCTGACATTCCGAGCGGATTCACCCATACGGACCCTGGGTGCACAGGTCCTCAACTTCCCCTTCTGGCACGAGGGTTGACGGTCGAGTTGGTCTAGACCAAGGTGTGCGGCATGGGGAGAACTCGTGTGTTTCTGGCCGCGCTCGCGGCGTTGTCGCTTGCTCTGGGGGCCGCCGGGTCCGCGCAGGCCGGGGTGGGGTTGCCGGCTGTCGTGGCGCATGTGCCGACGCAGGAGAAGGTCGTCTTCATCACGATCGACGACGGGTGGAACCACGATCCGGAGGCGGCCCGGATCCTGCTGGAGAAGCGGGTGCCGGTGTCGTTGTTCCTGCTGCCCGGGGCGACCTCGTACGACACCGGGTACTTCACCCGGCTCGTGGAGGAGGGGCGGGCGAGTGTGGAGAACCACACCGTCAGTCATCCGGATCTGACCACGCTCGACGCGGTGGGGAAGGATGGCGAGGTGTGCGGGGCCGGGGAGCGGATCGAGGCCGACTTCGGGCGGGCGCCGAAGCTGCTGCGGCCGCCCTACGGGGCCGTGGACGACGAGGTGCGGCTCGCGGCCAAGGCGTGCGGGGTGAAGGCGCTCGTCACGTGGACCCACGACTTCACCACCTGGGGCGAGACGCCGCCCACGCCGCGGCTGAAGGCCGGGGACATCGTGCTGCTGCACTTCACGCCGACGCTGGCGGCGGATCTGGAGCGGGCGCTGGGCGCGGCCAGGGCCGCGGGGCTGAGGCCCGCGGCCCTGATGCCGCACCTGAAGGCGGCCGGTCTGGCTTAGAGCTCGCGGTGGACCTTCGTGTTCGAGGCCTGGGCGCGGGGGCGGACCACGAGGAGGTCGATGTTGACGTGGCTGGGGCGGGTCACCGCCCAGGTGACGGTGTCGGCCACGTCGTCGGCGGAGAGGGGGTCCGCGACGCCCGCGTAGACCTTTTCCGCCTTCTCGGCGTCGCCGCGGAAGCGGGTCTTGGCGAACTCCTCCGTCTTGACCATGCCGGGGGCGATCTCGATGACGCGTACGGGCTGGCCGACGATCTCCAGGCGGAGGGTCTCGGCGAGGACGCGGGCGCCGTTCTTGGCCGCGACGTAGCCGGCGCCGCCCTCGTACGTGGAGTGGCCGGCGGTGGAGGAGAGGACCACGACCGTGCCGTCGCCGGAGGCGGTGAGGGCGGGGAGCAGGGCCTGGGTGATGTTGAGGGTGCCGATGACGTTGACCTCGTACATCGTGCGCCAGTCGGCGGGGTCGCCGGTGGCGACGGGCTCGGCTCCGATGGCGCCGCCCGCGTTGTTGACGAGGACGTCGCAGCGGTCGAGGGAGGCGGCGAAGGCGTCGACGGCGGCGCGGTCGGTGACGTCGAGGGCGTGGGCGGCCGCGGAGTGGCCGGCGTCGGTGAGCTCGGCGGCGAGGGCCTCGATGCGGTCCTTGCGGCGGGCCGTGAGGACGACGTGGTAGCCGGCGGCGGCGAGCTGCCGGGCGGTGGCCGCGCCGATGCCGCTGCTCGCGCCGGTGACTACGGCGGTTCGGGTGGCCGGTGCCGTGCTCATCTACGGGGCTCCTCGGTCGTGCGTAGGTCGTTCATACGGGCGATTACCCGCCAGCATAGGCGCGGCCCGGCGGGCGGGTGGTTCAGCGCCCGCGCGGGGCGTACATGATCACGGCCATGCCGGTGAGGCAGACGAGGGCTCCGATGACGTCCCAGCGGTCGGGGCGGTAGCCGTCGGCGACGACGCCCCAGAGGAGGGATCCGGCGACGAAGACTCCGCCGTAGGCGGCGAGGACGCGGGCGAAGTCGCCCTGGGGCTGGAGGGTGGCGACGAAGCCGTAGAGGCCGAGGGCGATCACCCCGGCGCCGATCCAGGCCCAGCCCTTGTGCTCGCGGACGCCCTGCCAGACGAGCCAGGCGCCGCCGATCTCCAGGAGGGCGGCGAGGGTGAAGAGCGCGGCGGAGCGTGCGATCAGCATGGCTGGAAGCGTACGAGGGCGGGTGGGGCAGATGGGGGTACGGCCCGCCCTCATTCGTGTGATGGTCCGATCGGCGGTCGCTGCCGGTGGCTAGCCTCCGCGCGAGGAGGTGGTGGCGGTGCGCCGTGGTGCCGTACGGAGTGTGGTGGTGGCGGGGTTGCTGGCGCTGGGTGCGGGTGCGCCGCCCGGGTGGGCCTCGGCTTCGGCCGGGCCGGAGGCCGACGTGGCGTACCACGGCCGGGTCCACCTGTCGGGGGCGCACCTGCGGATCTGGCTGGTCCCGGAGAACGACGGGCCGGCCGCGCTGGCGAACGCGACGCTGCGGGTGCGGCTGTCGGCCGAGCTCGCGGACCGGCAGGAGCTGGCGGCGGGCTGCGCGCGGGCCGGTGTGCGCGAGGTGGTGTGCGAGACGGGCCCGATGCCGCTGCACGGGCGGGGCCGGCACATCGGGCTGGCGCTGGCGCTGCGGGAGCGGGTGCCGGAGGTGGTGGTGCGGGTCGACACGTGGTGGAACGGCGGTGCGACGGACCGGAACCTCGTGAACAACGAGCACGTGGTGCTGGCCCTGGACACGGGTGACGCGTACGCCTTCTAGGGCCTGCTGATCCTTCGAGCGGCTGCCCCTTCGAGCGGCTGCGCCGCGCCCGTGCCCGGCCGGTCAGGTGGTGCCGAATTCGACGAGGGCCTCGTCGACGATCCGCTCCAGGCGGGCGTGGTGGGCTCCGCGCCAGTAGACGCGCTCGCATTCGGTGCACTGCGCGAACACGTCGTAGGAGCGGTGCGTGCCGTGTTCGAGGCGGTCGCCGACGCTCTCCTTGTCGGCCTCGTGGAGCGGGCCGTTGCACGCGGTGCAGCGGGTCCACGGCGCGAGGACGGGCGCGAACCGGCCGAGGACGTCGCGCAGTTGCTCGTCGGGGTTGTCGCTGTAGACGTAGGCGCCGGCGAACAGCTCGCGGCGGCGCAGCAGTCCGCGGTCGCGGGAGAGCAGGACGCGCTGCTCGGCGGCGGAGCGGGTGGCGAGGGCGGGGTCGCCGATGTCCTCGTTCTCGTAGGCGGCGTCGACGCCGAGCAGGCGCAGGCGGCGGGCGAGGGTGCCGAGGTGGACGTCGAGGAGGAAGCGCAGGGGTGCGCCGGGGATCCGTTGGGGCCGGTCGACGCCGAACACCTCGACGTTCTGGCCGTCCTGGGGGACGTACGAGACGGGCACTTCGCGGCCGTCGACGAGGAGGCGGCCGACTTCGGTGAGCGGGACGCCGGCCGACTCCACGACGTGGCCGAGGCTGGAGGCGCCGTCGGTCGTGGTCGGTACGCGTTCGGCGCGCCGGCTGGGCGGGGCGAAGAGGCGCAGTTCGGGAGCGAGGGTGAGCTGAATGCCGGGTCCGTTCACCCTGCCAGCATGCCATTTCCGGGGGGCCGGCCGCCGCCCCTTTAGGGAGGTCAGGCGGATGTGGCGACGGTCTGGTCGTACGCGTCGCGGTGGGCGCTGACCTCGTCGAAGTGGTTCTCGGCCCAGAGCTTCACGGAGGAGAGGAGGCAGCTGAGGCTGTTGCCGAGGTCGGTGAGCCGGTAGTCGACGCGGACGGGGACGGTGGGGGTGACGGTGCGGCTGACGAGGCCGTCGCGTTCGAGGGAGCGGAGGGTCTGGGTGAGCATCTTCTGGCTGACGCCGGGGATCTTGCGGCCGAGGTCGCTGTAGCGCAGGGACCGGTCGTCGGCCTGGGCGAGGGCGCTGACGATGAGGCCGACCCACTTGTCGCTGATGCGGGCCAGGAGCTGGCCGGTGGGGCACTCCTTGAGGAAGGCGTCGTAGCCGGCACGGGCTTGTGTGCGGCGGGCTTCGGCGGTGCTGGTGGCCATGCGGTCCCCCACTTCGGGTCACTTCAGGTCGGTCCGGGTCACTGCGGGTTCGGGGTGCTCCAGGGGCACTTCGGGGTCGGGTACGCACTTTGGAGTGCGTACTTACGGAAAGAGAGTACCTCTCCCTAGGTTAGTGGTCATCGGAACACGGCAACGGACAAGGGGAGTTGGCGACATGAGTGACGAGCGGACGATGCTGGCGGTCGTGGTGGACGAGTTCGGCGGGCCGGAGCGGGTCGAGCTGGCCGAGGTCCCGGTGCCGCGGCCGGAGGCGGGCCAGGTCCGGGTCCGGGTGCGGGCCGCCGGGGTCAACCCGGTGGACGGCGCGGTCCGCGCCGGCGTCTTCGGCGGCGCCGGGCAGCGGATCGGCCTCGGCTGGGACGTGGCCGGGGAGATCGACGAGGTGGGCGCGGACGTGACCGGCCACCGTCGTGGCGACCGGGTCGTGGGGCTGCACTACGGGACGGTGAAGCCGCTGGGCACGCACGCGGAGTACGCGGTGCTCGACGCCACCGCCGTGGTGGCCGCGCCGGCCACGGTGGACACCGTGGCCGCGGCGGGGCTGCCGCTGGCCGGGCTCACCGCGGCCCGCGCGGTGGACCTGCTGGGGCTCGCCCCCGGCGCCTCGGTGCTCGTCACCGGCGCGGCGGGCGTGGTCGGCGGGCTGGCGGTGCAGCTCGCGGCGCGGGCCGGCCTGGTGGTGACGGCCCTGGCGGGCGCCGGGGACGAGGACTTCGTACGGTCCCTGGGCGCGGCCGCCTTCGTCCCGCGCGGCGGGGCTCCGGCCGGGCCGGTGGACGGGGTCCTGGACACGGCCGTCCTGGGGGAGCCCGCGCTGGGCTTCGTCCGCGACGGCGGGGTCTACGTCGGCGTGATCCCGGGCGCGGCCCCGGCGGCGGAGCGCGGGATCCGCGTCGAGGAGCAGGAGGTCGCAGCGGACGGGGAGCACCTGGCCCGCCTGGTGTCCCTGGTGGACGCGGGCGAGCTCACGCTCCGCGTGGCGGACACCTTCCCCCTCGCGGACGCGCAGAAGGCGCACGACCGCCTCGCGACCCCGGGGGTCCGCGGCCGCATCATCCTGACGGCGTGATCCCGGCGGGCGGAGTGGTCCCGGCTGGCGGCGTGGTCCCGGCGGGGGGTGTGGTCCCGGCGGGCGGTGCGCTCCTGCTGGGCGGTGTGGTCCCGGGCCGCGGCCCCACCCGGTAGCGCCAGTCGCGGCTCGGGTGGGGCACGCCGGGCGGATACTCGAAGTCGACCTCCCCCAGGCACTCGAACCCCGCCCGCCGGCAGACGGCGTTGGACGCCGGGTGGTCCGTCCCCGGGAACGCGTGGATGCTGTCGCGGGTGCCGTGGGCGCGGACGTAGGACAGGAGCTCGGCGAGCGCCGCCACCGCCAGCCCCCGGCCCTGGAACTCGGGCAGCACGCCCCAGCCGGCCTCGTAGACCGGCTCGCCCCGCCACTCGCGCTCCCAGAAGCCGATGCTGCCGACGCTCTCCCCGGAGGGCTCCAGCACCACCCGGAACATCCGCCCGGCGGCCGGCTCCCGCGCGCTCAGCGCCACGTACCGCCGCTGCCGGTCGGCGAGCTTCTCCGGCGTCTCCGGCCCGCCGAGATGCCCGGTCATCGCGGGCTCGTTCGCGCGCTGCAGCAGCCGGAAGTCCCTCTCACCCCACGGCTCCAGCCGCACACGTGTCTCCATGCGATCCACCGTATGCGGCCGGGGTGCGGGGCGGTCCGGATCTATCCCCTGGACCACTTCGCGCTGTCGTGGGTGGTGCAGCGGGCCAGGGTGACCGGGGTGTGCTCGTCATAGGACGTGAGGTCCATGCACATGTTGACGCCGCGGTTGTGGATGGTGCCGTCGCCGAGGAGGTCCCACTTGGAGCTGTCGCGGTCGTTGCACCGGTAGGTGGTCACCGGGGTGAATTCGGCGTACCGCCGCACGTCCATGCACAGGTCCCCGCCGACGTTCTGGATGGAGCCGTCGGTGTGCCACCTCCACTTGGCGCTGGCGTTGTCGGTACAGCGGTACATCGTCACCGCGGTGTGTTCGTCGTACGACTTCAGGTCCATGCACAGCTGGTTGCCGCGGTTCTGGATGGTCTGCGACGGCTGGCCGAGCGCGTGGCTCGGGCCGGCCTGCAGCAGCGTCGTGGCCGTGAGCAGGGACATCGCGGCGACCCCGTGCAGGGCTGCCCTTCGTGCGTTCATCGAATTCCCCTCGGAGGTGAGTGGTCAACTCACCCCGAAGGCTATCGACTCGGAAATACGTGTGTATTTCGCTCGAACGAGTGGATTGAACTCGCTGCACCCCGAGGAATGGCCAAGGAACGTATCTGCACAGGGAAGGGAGGGTGGCCCGCCGGGCCCGTCAGCTCCGCTGGAAGAACTCCACCTCCGCCAGGGCGAGATGGCGCTCCGGGGCCGACCCGGCGGGTGCGTCGAGGGTCAGGCGGACCGTCATGACGTCGCTGATGCCGGTGGGGAACGTCTGGGGGCCGGGCTTGTCGCTCAGCGTGAGCTTCTTGTGGACCTTCCGGCCGTCCCGCGCCGTCACCTCCATGTCGATCTGCAGCGCCCGCGCCTGCTTCGCGTAGTCCTCGGGCGAGGACGAGGCGCCGTTGGTGATGATCACGGCGACCAGGCGGATCGGCTTGGCGAAGGTGTACGTCACCGAGGCGCCGGGGCCGGGCGCGCCCCAGTAGCGGTTGCTGAGCCCGTCCCTGCTGTCGCCCACCGGGTGCCCGGGCACCTCGGCGCTCGCCTCGACGCGGGTGGCGGTCACCTCCTTGGCCTTGCCGAGCTTGTCGCGGGTGTCCTCGATCAGGTGCCGTCCGGCCGGCAGCAGCAGGAATCCGCCCGCGCACAGGGCCAGCACGACGGCCAGGACAACCAGGAAGCGCACCATCCGGCCCGAGCCGGCGCGCGTGCGGCGGCGCAGTGGCCAGACCGTCCGCCACCACGGCAGGGGCGCCGGCGCGGTGGTGGGCGTCAGCGGAGTCGCGCAGCGGCGGCAGAAACGGCGGTCCGGCGGGTTGGGTGTACCGCAGGCGGGGCAGGGCACGCCGGTCACGTCGTCGCTCACGGCGACGGGACGCACGACCGGGCGCGGCGCGACCGCCTTCGCGGGCTGGACGGGCTGCGGGGAGGCGGGAGCCTGCGGCGCTACGGCAGGTGTGGGTGCGGGGGCCCGCGGCGCCACGGGCTCGGGGGCGGCGGGTCGCCTGGCGGCGGGCGGAGCGGCGGGCGGCCTCGCGGGGGGTGACGGGGGCGGTGTCGCGGGGCCGGAGGGGGGCGTGGGCGCCGTCGGCGCCTGCGCCCCGGGCGCCCCGCCGCCGGCCCGGTCCTCGGGCAGCCCGGTCTCCGAGGCGGCGGGCGCGGACCGGTCGGACCTCCTACGCAGCCAGGACGGCCACCGATCCGCACGAGCGGGCACGGAATGCACGGCCCCGTCGCGCGGCCCGCTCGGGGGCTGCCGGTCTGCGTCGGCGGGTGTGGATCGGGGCGGCTGCGCACCAGAGGGTGCGGACGGGGCGGACCCGTTGCGCGGGCTGCTCGGGGGCTGCCGGTCTGCGTCGGGCGTCGTGGGCGGGGACGGCTGTGCGCCGGTGGGTGTGAGGTGGGGTGGTTCCGCGCCGGCGGGTCCGGACAGGGTGGTCCCACTGAGCGGTCCGGAGGCGGGCCGCTGATCTGTGCCGGCGGGTGTGGGCGGTGCCGGCTGCGCGCCGGAGGGCGCGGACGGCACCGCCCCGTTACGCGGCCCGGCTGAGGGCTGTCGATCCGCATCGGCCGTAGGAGGCGGGGCGGACTGGGGGCCGGTGGGCGTGGGTTGGGGTGGCCGTGCGCCGGAGGATGCGGACAGGCCGGACCCGTTGCGCGGCTCGGAGGGGGGCCGCCGATCCGCGTTGGCGGGTGTGGGGGCGGACAGGCCGCCGGAGGGCGCGGACGGGGCCGACCCGCTGCGCGGCCCGGCTGAGGGCTGTTGATCCGCGTCGGCCGTCGGGGGCAGGGCGGACTGCCCGCCGGAGGGTGCCGACGGCGCCGACCCGCTGCGCGGCCTCGCAGCGGGCTGTCGGTCTGCGTCGGCCGCCGTGGGCGGGGCCGGCTGTCCGGTGGTGGGTGCGGACGGGGTGGATCCGGAGGGGGGTCGGTGATCCGCGTCCGCGCTTGTGGGCAGGGGGGATTGCGCCTCGGCGGACGCGGAGGGGGACGGGGGCCGGGGCGGCTCCTCAGTGGCGGCCGCAGGCTGGTGGGGCGGCACGGGGGCGGCCGCAGGCGGGGCCGGCTCCGTGCGGGCGGGCCTAGGCGGGGTGGACTGCGCAGTGGCGGGCGCAGGCAGGGCCGGCTCCGTGTGGGCGGGCGCGGGCGGGGTGGACGCCGCGGTGGCGGGCACGGCCGGGGGCGAGTCCGCCCCGGCGGTCGGTCGGGCGCCGACCCGTTCCGGGGCCGTGGCTTCCCCGGGCGTGGACCCTTGGGCCGTGGCCTCCTGGGGCGTGGACCCCTGGGCCGTGGCTTCCCCGGGCGTGGACCCCTGGGCCGTGGCCTCCTGGGGCGTGGACCCTTCCCAGGGCGTACCCCCTTGGGTCGTGGCCTCTCGGGGTGCGGGCCCCTGGGCCGTGGCTTCCCCGGGCGGTGGCCCTTGGGGCGTGGTTTGCCCGGGTGTGGGGTCCTGGGGGGTCGTGTCGGCCTGGGGTGGGTGTTCGAGGGTGTCGTCCCACGGGCCCGCGGGGTCGGCCGGGGCGGCCGGGCGGCGCGTGGGGGTGGAGTCCGACCAGCCCAGGTAGGCGCCGCAGTTGCCGCAGAAGTCGTCCGTCACGCCGTTGGACGCCCCGCACACGGGACACGCACGCATCGCCGTCACCTTCCCTCACCCCCGGGCGGTCCCGGCAGGACCTCGACCCGGCAGACCGTGTGGACGGGGCACAGGGTGCGGACGAGTGCGCGGACCCGGTCCGCGTCCACCGCGTACGCCGCCCCCTCGCGCTGCGGCCACACCCGGATCAGGACCTCGTCGGCCGGGGGCGGGGGCAGATCCGCGCCCGCCGTACGGGACCAGGTGGCCCCGCCGTCCCCGCTGACCTCGGCGGACACGCCCAGGACCAGGCGCAGGGCCTCGGTCAGGCCGCGCCGGGTGCCGCGCCAGCGGTGCAGTTCCACCGCGCGCGCCACCGCCTCGCGCCGCAGTCCGGTCGGCCACCGGGGGTCGTCGATGCCGCCCACCCAGGACGCCAGCCAGGGCAGGAAGTCGGCGGGGGCCAGGCGGGGGTCGAAGTAGGAGGGGAGGTTGTCGAGGGTCGTGAACACCGGGGCCAGGACGGTGTCCAGGCCCGCCGTGAACCGCTGGGCGAAGTCGTCGTCGGCGTACAGCGCGGGCAGTTGCTCGCCGATCGGGTGCCGGCTGGGCAGGCCGGGGACGGCGGCGCGGCTCATCCGTGCACCCCCGTCTCCGGCTCCGTCACGACCACTTGGTGCTGGTAGGAGAAGACGAGCGCGCCCGCTCCGATGTCGATCCGGTCGACGGGTGCGCCGCGCCGCCCGGTGATCGGGTCGGCGGCGAACATCCGGATGTCCTCGACGAGGACGTCTCCGATGGCGCGTTGGAGGACGCCGAACACCTCGCCGTACTGGACGGGCCTCCCGAACGGCCAGCCGGCGCCGTCGGGTCCGCCGTGCAGCGGGTTGAGGTGGCGGAACAGTGCGGCGAGCGCCGCCTCGCGCACCCGGTCGGCGTCCGCGGCGGGTGCCGACAGCCGGGCCACCACGGTGATGCCCTGGTAGACGGGCGGCTCCACGACGAGGCGGGTGCCGATCAGGCGCCGTTCGTCGAGGGTGGTGGTGATCGCGGCGAGCATCTGGTCGGAGGGGATCAGCTGCTCGAAGCGGAGCCGGTCGTCGCCCTCGTCGGCCACCGCGTCGGGCACGACCAGGACGCGTACGGCGCCCGCGCCGCCGGAACCGTCCGCGGCGGGCAGGCAGCGGACCCGGCGCACCGACGGCGCCGCCTGGCGGGCGATGATCTCGTAGTCCTCGGCGGTGACCGCACGTTCCTGCATGCGCAGCGTCTCCGGCGCCCGCAGCTTGGCGTTGTCGATGGTCTCCCCGGCGACGCCGCCGCGCGCCGCCTCCCGGTTGGTGACCCGGGCGACGTAGGGGACGGAGCTGCGCAGTACGGAGATCGCGCCGCGGGAGACGTTGCCCGCCGGGCCGCCTCCGGTGCGGTAGCGGGCCACCCGGATCTGGGAGCCCTTGGGCGGTACGGCGCCGCAGGGGCGCAGGCTGCCGTCGGCTTCGCGCAGCACCGGCGGGAACGAGAACTCGCCGGTGGTGGCGTTGACGCGGACGTGCCGGTCCGCGGGCGCCGAGCGGCCGAAGTGCTCCACCACGTCCCAGCGCTGCCAGCCCTCGGGGGAGGACACCTCCACCACCGGGGGTTCCCCGTCGAGGAGCACGGGCGGGCGGCCGAGCCGGAAGGTCTGGCCCGCCACGCCCTCCGACGCGCCGAGCGGTACGTCGGTCACCCGCTCGGCGTGTTCCACGGTCATCGTGCCGCCGACGGTGAAGACGGCGGCCTCGCGCACGGTCGGGGACTCCGAGTAGAAGGGCTGGCCGGGCTCGGGCTCGGTGACCCGGCAGCGCAGCCAGCCCGCACGGGTGCCGCTGATCAGCGATGCGGTGTGCCCGGCGGGGACGTACACGATGATCTCGCCGGGCCGGTTGAGGCCGCCGGTGCTGTCGGAGTCGGTCTCGCAGCGCTGCCACCGGCCGCCGTCCCACGCCTCCCACACGAGCGGGGGCTGGCGCGGGTCCACCCCGACGCCCTCGACGCGGCTGTCGAGGCGGACCGCGACCACGCAGCGCGGTACGGCCGTCGGCAGGCCGAACAGGAGCGCGTCGCCTGGCTCGGGGGTCGCCTGGAAGCACGGTATGTCGCGGCCCTCGGCGAGGGCGCCGGTCCGGTCGGTCTGGTCGCCGGTGCGGGGGGCGGTGACCAGGCGCGTCAACTCGCTGGGCACGATCCGCAGGTCGTCGGCGGTCGCGAAGACCACGGCCTCCTCGGTCTCGCCGGCGGCGGTCGTCACCTCGGTGCCCGCGGGCAGCGTCACCGTGTCGGGCTGCGGGGCCGACAGCCAGAAGTCGACATCGGCGACGGCGGCCGAGGGCGGGTACAGCTGGATGTCCAACAGGTCGAGGAACGCCAGGTAGTTCTTGTCCGGGACCCGGTTCAGCCGGTACAGCAGCTGGTCCACGAGGTAGGCGAACGTCTCGATCAGGGTGACGCCCGGGTCGGAGACGTTGTGGTCGGTCCATTCCGGGGCGCGCTGCTGCACGTACCGCTTCGCCTCGTCGACGAGTTGCTGGAACCGCCGGTCGTCCAGGTTGGGGGAGGGCAGGGCCATCAGTCCGCGACCATTTCCTCGGCCCCCTCCTCGGAGGGGATCGTGTAGAAGGGGAAGACCAGGTTGCGCCGGTCGTTGGTGGTGCGCACCGTGTAGTGCACATCGATGTAGAGGGTGCCCGCCTCGACGGCGTCGAAGGCCACGACGACCTCGTCCACCGCGATCCTGGGCTCCCAGCGTTCCAGGGCCTCGCGCACCTGCTGGGCGACCCGGCCGGCGGTGTCGCCGTCGCCGGGGGCGAAGACGTACTCGTGGATGCCGCAGCCGAATTCGGGCCGCATCGGCCGTTCGCCGGGGGCGGTGCCCAGGATGAGGCGGATGGCCTCCTCCAGCTCCCGTTCCCGCTCGACCATGGCGATCCCGCCGGTCGGCCCGACCCGCAGGGGGAACGCCCAGCCGCGGCCGATGAACCGTTCGCTCATCACACACCGCCGATCAGGACGTTCATGGCGCCGGTCAGGACCATCGCGCCGCACGTGGTCTGGTCGCGCGCCCGTGCGGCGGGCAGGCCGCCGATGAGCACCGTGCCCGTGGCGAGGGCGGCCGGGTTCGGCATGATCACGTTGCCCGGCCCCAGCGCCGCGTGCGGCGGGACCACGCAGACGTGCAGGCTGCCGACGACGGCGGCGGGGAGGCCGCCGATCAGCACCGTCGCCACCGCCGCGGCGGCGCCGGGCGGCGGCGTGGCGAGCCGGCCACCGTGGTTGGTGGGGTCGCCGGTACGGGCTGCGGCTGGCATCGGGTGCTCCTCGGGGAAGGCGGTCGTGGTGCGGGCGCGGTGCGTTCGGTCGGGGTGCGGTCGGTCACGGTGCGTTCGGTCGGGGTGCGGGCCAGGGCCATGGGGGCCTCAGTTGATCCGGATGAGCCGGGCCTTGAGGACGGCGAGCAGGCCGCCGTTGACGGTGACGTCCGAGGTTCCGTTGACCCGCACCGACCGGCCGCCGATGCTGACCCCGGCGGTGCCGTCGATGTCCACCTGGCGGCCGGACACCTTCACGGTGCCCTGCGGGGCGTCGAGCGTGATGCCGTTCTTGTCCAGCAGGACCGAGGTCAGCGGGCGGCCCCGCCCCGCGTACACGGTGAGCTCGATCCGGTCCCGGCGGTCGTCCATGCGTACTTCGAGCCGCTCGTCCCCGGTGACCAGCCGCAGCCCCGAGGGGCCCGGTGCGGGCGCGTCGAGCAGTTCCACGCGGTGGCCCGAACGCGACACCACCGAACGGCGGTTGACCTTGCCGCTGGTCTTGTCGATCAGCGGTACGTCGTGCGGTGAGGGCTGGTCCACGCCGTTGTAGAGCCCGCCGATGACGTACGGGCTGTCGAGCAGTCCCTGCTCGAACCCGACGAGCACCTCGTCGTTGACCTCGGGGCTCACCACGCCGCCGCCGCCCTTGCCGCCCCACTGGACGGTGCGCACCCAGTCGGTGACGTACGTGTCGTCGAGCCAGGGGAACTTCAGTCGTACCGCCCCGCGTTGGGACCCGTTCGGCTCGCGGACGTCCGTCACCACGCCGATCGCGAGACCGGGGATGCGCGGGCCGCGCCCCGGCGCGTTGGCGCCGGTCACCAGGCCGGCCAGGGAGCGGTCGGGGCTGGAGCTGACCCACACGGTGGTGCGGTAGCCGCCGTGCGGCTCCAGGACGTGCTGCACGGCCGTCGCCGTGTACCGGCCGGAGAACGCCTGTCCGACGTTGCCGAGCGCGACCGCCTTGCCGGCGCGCAGCAGCGGGTTGCCCTCGGCCACCGCCTCCAGCTCGCCGAAACCGGAGCTGATCCGGTCCGCCGCCGCCTTCGCGACCGCCGTGGTCTCGGCCTGCGTACGGTACGGGGTGTCGGTGACGGCCACGGCCGACTTCCCGAAGCGTGCGGCGAGCTGGGGGCTGAGGCCCGGCACCACCGTGTCGCTGACCACCGACGGCTGCTGGGCGACCAGCGGCCGCTTGGTGGTCACGTCCCAGCCGCGGACCTGCACGGTCGAGGAGCCGTCGGCGGCCGAGAGCGCGGCCCGCAGGGCGAGGAGGTTCCTCCCGTACTCCAGGACCATCGGATTGCGGACGGCCGACGTCGACGGGGCCGGCGCGCCGGATGCCTTCACGGGCCGGGTGAACTGGAGCAGCCCCTGGTCGTCGACGCGCACCTGCGCGCCGCTCTCGCCCGCGAGGTACTGCAGGAAGTCCCAGTCGGAGACGTTCGCCTGGGACAGCTGCTTGTACGTCACCGGCGCCGCCTCCACCTTCCCGACGGCCAGGCCGGCTCCGGCGGCCACCTTGCGGACGATCGCGGCGGCCGTCATGTTCCGGTACGCCACGACCTTCCGGCCGCGCTGGAGGCGGTGGGCCTTGGAGTAGGCGCGGACGACGGTGAACGAGCCGGTGCGGTCCCGGTCGATCTCCAGGGCCGTGACCTCGCCGTTGAACAGCCGCTCCCGCGCCTGGCCCTTCACGGTCATCACCGACACGCGCAGCGGGGAGCCGATGGTGATGCCGGTGGCGCGCAGGAACTCGTGGTCGGGGTCGCGGTAGGTGAGGACCGCGGTGTCCGGCAGGCCCACGTTCTCGTCCACCACACAGCTCACCAGCTGCGCCGCCCAGATCGGCGGCAGTTCGCCGGGGGCCTCCACGATCGGGTCGGCCGCGAACGACCGGCCTCCGGGTTCGGACCCGCTCACCGCTGCTCCTCCTCGCCGTGCTGGTCACGCGTGCCCGGCACCACGATCTCGGTGCCGGGGACGAGCGCCATCGGGTCGTCTATGCCGTTGGCCTCCGCGATGGCCCGCCAGGCCGTCGCGTCGCCGTATTCGCGCCAGGCCAGCATGGCCAGACTGTCGCCCGCCACCACGGTGTGCGTGCTGCGGGCGGTGCGTGAACCGGAGGTCGGGTTCTGCCCCGGAGGGTCGATGCTCGCCTCCTCGATGGACAGCGAGCAGGTGGCCCGCAGCGGCTTGCCGTCCACGTCGAAGAGCGTGTACGACACCGACAGGTTCGACAGGACCCCGTCGAAGGAGGTCGTCCGCGCGCTGCCCCATTCGAAGCGCACCCAGGGGCTCGCCGGCTTCTTGCGGCCGAGGCTGGCCGGGGTCGGCACGCACGCCTTCATCAGCTTCTCCACCGCCTGCTCCACCGAGTTGTCGTGGGTGGCGGTGGCGTCCAGGAACACCTCCAGGCTCAGGGTGCGGGGACCGCTGCCGACGAACTCGGGCAGCGCCGACTGGCCCGCCATCCGGGACGGGGAGCGCCGCCACTCGGTGGTCTTGCCCAGCTGCAGGGTCGACGGGTTGAACTGGAGATCGAGCTTCGCGATCGTCCCGCCCGGCTTGGCCCCGACCGAGGCCGGGGGCTCCTTGAGGGTGAGCTGGGCCCTGGCGCGGCTGGCGCGTGCCGATGAGGCCATGGCGTGGACTCCCTTCCGGGGCGGGGACGGCGAAGAGGACGGATGCGGGCGGGGGCGGGCGGATGCGGGCGGGGCTCGGCGGGGGCGGTCAGGAGGGCAGCAGCCCCTGGTGGGCGATCTCCAACGTCTCCACCGCCGCTGCGGAGTTGGCGGGGTCGAAGGAGGGCCCCTGCCACCGGACCGGGACGATCCCGAACACCTGCCAGCTGATGATCCGGCCCAGATCGGGCCGCAGGGCGACGATCTCGCCGTCCTTGGGCTCGACCCGGCGCAGGGTCTCGTCCAGCCAGCGGCCGATCTTCGCCGTGTCGGCGGTGACGGGCCGGGTGAGGGTGATGTTCGACCAGGTCACGCGTCCCGGAAGCTGCCAGGTGAAGCCGTTGTTGCCGCCCTCGGCGTAGCTCTCCATCTCGACTTCGGCGCCCATGCCGGAGCAGGTGTGGAAGGCGCCCAGGTCGTTGCCGCCGATCGCCAGCCGGAAGAACACGCTGGTCGCGAAGATGTTGTCCGTCATCGGTCCGTCGTCCGTTTCTCGTGCGTACGTGTTCTCAGCGACGGCCGTCGAAGGGCCGGCCCGCGCGTTCCCGGCCGCGCCGCAACTCGGTGCGCAGCAGGCGGGACACCGGATCGAGCAGGCGGCGCGCGAGATCGTCCAGATCGGCGTCGGGGACCTGCGGTGCCGCGTGCCGGTCGGCCGGGGCGTGCCGGTCGGGCTTGCCGCCCCCGGCCGGCCCGGGGCCGGTCCGGGGCCCGCCCGGGGCGCGCTGCACCGGTGACGGGCCCGCCGGACGGGGGACGCCCGGCGCCGGTGCCGCCGGTCCGGCCGCTCCCGGGACGGCGGTGGGGGCCGGTGTCCTGGGGCGCACGACGGGCACGGGCTGCGCCGACGGCACGGCCGGGGCCGGCTGGACCACGAGCGGCGGTGTGTGCGGGCCGGTCACGGGGAGGGGGGTGGCCGCGGCGCGGGCCGGGGCCGACGCGGGCGCGGGACGCACGGCGCGTACGGCATGCACGGGGGACGGCGGGGCCGAGCCGCGCGGCCCGTCCGTCGCGGCCCGCTGGACCTGCTGCGGTGCGGCCGACGGGGCGGCCCAGCGGGCCGCGACCACGGGACGGCTCGCCGGGCGCGGGGCGGGGGCGGCCGCGCTCCCCATGTCATGGGTGCCGAGGGGCAGGGGCCGCGCCGCCAGGAGCCGGAGGCTGCGGGAGGCGGAGGGCGCCGCCGTGGCGTCGCCTGCGGTCTTGTCGGTGACCGAGCGGGCGACGACCAGCGGAACCGGGCGAGCGGAACCGGAGGGCGCGCCGGGTGCGGCAGTACGGCGCTGTACGCCGCCGGCCCCCAGCAGGGGTGCGTGGCCGGGCGCCGTCGACGGAGCCCCGGGCGCGGGGGCGCGCTGTACGTCGGCGGGTGAGGCGGGCCGAGCCGTTCGGGACCGGTAGGAGGGGGAGGCGGGCGGCGCCGCGCTCGGCGGCAGCGAGGGCAGCGGCGCCCCCAGGCCGCTGCGTACGCGCGGCGTGGACCGTCCCGGGCCGGACCCGCGGGTCACCTCGGCGGGCCGCCCCGGGCGGAGCTGCGGGGAGGGCTTCGGCCCGGTGCCGTCACCGGCCGTCGGCTCTGCCTGGCGCTGCACGATGGGCAGGGCCGGGGCGGGGGCGGGAGCTGCTGCGGGGCGGCCCGAGGGTATGGCGGTGGCGGGGAGTTCGGTGAGGGGCGCGCCGAGCGGCGGGCGGCTTCCCGCACGCTGCCCGGGCCCGCCCGTGCCGGCTGCGGGCTCCACCGGGCGCTGCGCACCCTTGCCGGATGTGGATGCGCCCTCGGCTGCGGGCTCCGCCTGGCGCTGGACCACGGGCATGGCCGGGGCGGGCGGGGAGGCGGGGTGGCCCGACGGCGTGGCCGTGGAGGGCAGTTCGGTGGGGGGCGTCCCGAGGGGCGGGCGGCTCTCCGTGCGCTGTACGGGCGCGCCCGGGCCTGCCGTGAGCTCCGCCTGGCGCTGGGCGGAGGGCTTCGGCCGATCGCTGCCGGGAGCGGCGGCGCCCTCTGCCGAGGGCTCCGCCTGGCGCTGCAGCGTCGGCTTTGCCGGGGCGGCGGGCCGCTCCGCGCGGTGCTGCGGGGAGGGCTTCGGCGCGCCGTTGCCAGGGGTGGATGCACCTTGGACGGAGGGCTCCGCCTGGCGCTGGACCACGGGCATCGCCGGGGCGGGCGGGGAGGCTGGGTGGCCCGACGGCGTGGCCGTGGAGGGCAGTTCGGTGGGGGGCGTCCCGAGGGGCGGGCGGCTTCCCGTGCGCTGTACGGGCGTGTCCGGGCCGGCTGCGGGCTCCGCCTGGTGCTGCAGCGTCGGCTTCGCCGGGGCGGCGGGCTGCTCCGCGTTGGGCTTCGGCCGATCGCTGTGGGGTGTGGCGCCGGCCTCGGCTGCGGGCTCCGCTTGGCGCTGGACCACGGGCATGGCCGGGGCGGGCGGGGAGGCGGGGTGGCCCGACGGCGTGGCCGTGGAGGGCAGTTCGGTGCGGGGAGTGCCGAGTGGCGGGCGGCTTTCCGCGCGCTGCACGGGTGTCTCGGGGCCGGTCGCGGGCTCCGCTTGGCGCTGTGCGGTGGGCTTCGGCTCCCTGCTGTCGGGAGTGGTGGGCTCCGCCTGGCGCTGCAGCGTCGGCTTCGCCGGGGCGGCGGGCTTCACTGCGTGGTCCTGCGGGGTGGTATTCGGCCCGCCCTCGGCTGCGGGCTCCGCCCGGCGCTGGACGACGGGCAGCGCCGGGCCGGGGGAGGCTGCAGAGCGGTCCGACAGCGTGGCTGCGGCGGGGAGTTCGGTGAGGGGCGTGCCCAGTGGTGCGCGGCCTTCCGCACCCTGCACGGGCGTGTCCGAGGCAGGGGTGCCCAGCGGTTCGCGGCTTTCCGCACGCTGTACGGCCGTGGCCGTGGCCGTGGCCGTGGTCGTGACCGGAGACGTCCGCACGGGGGCGGGACGGATGGCGGGCACGCGGCGCCTGGGTGTGGCGGGCACGCGGGCGAGGGTCAGCGTGCGGCCGACGGCGCGCGGCCGGACCACGGCGGTGCCGGGGGCTTCCCCGCCCGTGCGGCCGGGACGGGCAGCCGGGGCCGCCGGGGCGGGCGCGGACCCCGTGGAGCCGGACGGGCGGGCTGCGGACCGCTGGACGGGCGGACCGGAGGGGGACGGGGCGGCACCCCCGGCGGATGCTCCCCGGGTCGCCGATGCGTCGGGGATCACCGCGATGCGGCGGATCAGCGGGAACCGCGGAGGCGTCGGCGCAGGGTCGGGCGCGCCAGGGGCCACGGCGGCGCGGCTGCCCGTCGCCCCGGCCCGCTGCACGGCGGGAGCGGGCGTGCCGAGTACGGCTGCGCTGTGCGTGGACGCGAGGCCGCGGGCGCCGGGCGCCCCGGGTGCCTGCGGCGTGCCGCCGCGCAACGGCGACGCGGTGTCCGGCACGGGTGCGCCCGTGCCGGAGGCCACCGGACCGGCGGCCGCGCCGTGCGTGCCCGGGCTGCTCCGACGGGACGACGGGGCGTCGGGGCGTACGCGCCCCGGTGCGCCCGGAGCCGAGGGCTGCTCCGCTTCGTGCGGCTGCCGCAGTGCCCGCAGCAGCAGCGGGCCGCCGCTGCTGGGGGTGGGGCGTGCGCCGGCGGGGCGGGCGACCCCGCGTACGAGACCGGCCGGGGCGGACGGCAGCAGGGCGTGGGCGAGCCCGGTGTCGAACGACGGATCGCGCCACGCGGCCAGGCCGGACCGGAAGGCGAGGCCGTCGCTGACGCCGATGGCCGCGCGGGACACGGTCAGGGCGGGCGGCGCCGTCATGCGCCAGCCGCCGTCCCAGTCGCCGGGTACGCCGACGGGTGCACCGGCCTCCGGTGCGGCGGCCGCGTCCGGGGCCGCCGGCGCCGCTGTCCGGTCGGTCGCGGCGTCCGGCACGGCGGCGCGCCGACGCAGCCTGTCCCGCCATGCCATGCGTTCAACCGCCTTCGTTCACACGGGTGTTGATGCGAGCTATCTCGGAGACCCACTCCTGGCGCTCGCCGTGGGTGAGGTCGAGGATCTCGTCGCGTTGCCAGTGGAAGTGGTAGGCGATGTACGCGATCTCCTCCCTGAGCCGGGGGAGGGCGTACGTCACGATTCCCCCAGGCGCCCACCGGAGAGGTCGACCTCGAAGCCGCCTTCGCAGTGCGGGCAGGTGACCGCCGCGCGCGTGTGGCCCTCGCTGTTGACGCGCCGGTAGAAGTCCTGCAGGAACGCGACGTCGGTCGCGTACATCCGTTCCACGATCCCGGCGTGCACGTCGGTGATGGTGCCGAGCCGGGTGATCACCTGGCTGAGCAGCACCACGCTCAGGTACGCCGGGTTCTCCTTGACCCGAAGGTCGATCTGGGGCCGCAGTTCGTCGCGGGCGGTGGCCAGGCGCATCGAGCCGTGCCGGTGCACCGTCCCCGCTTCGTCGACGTAGCCGCGCGGCAGCTCGAACTCGAACTCCGTCCGCAGCCCGTGGTCCTCGCGTGCCGCCGGAGCGGCGGCGGCCGGGGGTGCCACCGCCTGCTCCGGGGCCGTCGTGGGCGCCGTGACCTGGAGGATCTCCTCCAGATTGCCTGCAGTCACCGTACGACGTCTCATTCGACGATGATCTCCTCGAACACGATGGTCACCGACTCGGTGGCCGCGGCGGACTCGCCGGCCTTGAGGGAGGGGCCCTCCCACTTGGAGGCCCAGCCCTGCATCAGCTGGATGCGGCGGACGGTCGCACCCGTGGAGTCCTTGATCTCGATGGTGAGGTTCTGCCGAGCGGTGTCGACGGCCCCGTTGTTCAGGGTCTCCTTGATCCACTTGGTGAACTCGCTGCTCTTGTCGAGTCCCCGGGTGATCGTGACCTCGCCGGCCTGGCGGGCGCCGGGCTGCTTGCGGATGATCTGCTTGCCCTCCGCGCTGACCTGGCGGACCTCGACGACCTCTTCCTCGACGGTCAGGCCGCTGATCTCCTGGATCGATTCGACCAGGTAGCCGCCGAGCTGTACGCCGAAGATATGGGTGGAAAGAGCATCGCCCTCTGCCATGACTGTCCTTCACCTTTCCTTGCTGCCCCGGAGGGTCACTCGTCGATGAGGCTGGTGCTGTCGGAGAACTGGGCCAGCCGGAACACCACGAACTCGGCGGGCTTGACCGGCGAGACACCGATCTCACAGACCACGCGGCCCTGGTCGATCGACTCCTGCGGGTTGTTGTCCCGGTCGCACTTGACGTAGAACGCCTCCGCGGCCGTGCGGCCGAACAGTGCGCCGCGGCGCCACTCCTCGGTGAGGAACGCGGTGACGTTGCGCCGGATGCTCGACCAGAGCCGGTCGTCGTTCGGCTCGAAGACCACCCACTGGGTGCCCAGGAGGATGGACTCCTCCAGGTAGTTGAAGAGGCGGCGCACGTTCAGGTAGCGCCAGGCCGGGTCGGAGGAGAGGGTGCGGGCACCCCAGATCCGGATGCCGCGGCCGGGGAAGGCCCGTACGCAGTTCACACCGATCGGGTTGAGCAGGTCCTGCTCGCCCTTGCTCAGGCGCAGTTCCAGGTCCACCGCGCCGCGGATCACCTCGTTGGCGGGGGCCTTGTGCACACCCCGCTCGGCGTCGCTGCGCGCCCACACGCCGGCGACGTGGCCGCTCGGCGGGACGGTCGTGTTGCGCCCGGCGGCCGGGTCGAAGACCTTCACCCACGGGTAGTAGAGGGTGGCGTAGCGGGAGTCGTAGCCCGCCTCGTCGTTGCGCCAGGTGCGCACCTGCTGCGCGGAGAGTCCGGGCGGGGTGTCCAGGACGGCCACCCGGTCGCCCATCTGCTCGCAGTGCGAGATCACCGCGAGCTGCACGGTGCGTACGCCTTCGGAGTCGATGTCGCCGCGCTGGTAGGCGCTCATCAGGTCCGGCACCGCGACCATCGTGATCTCGTCGATGGTCTCCAGGCCGGCGAAGCCGGTGCGGGCGGCGGAGTCGCCGACGTACTCGGCCGGGTCGAGCCGGGCGACGCCGCCGCGGCCGGCCGGGGCGGGCGATGCGCCGGGGGCGTCGGGCACGACGACGGTCTGCGCGGCGGGCCGGGTCTGGGCGGCGCCCCGCTGCTCGGTGACCTCGATCAGCTTCGAGGCGCGGGCCTGGGCGACGAGGTAGCCCTTGACGTTCTTGCGGGCGGACACCTCGTAGGTCTCGGCCACCTGCTCGCCCTGGCGGACCAGGACCTTGAAGCGGTCCTCGGGCGGGTTCTCGCCCTCCGCTTCGGCGATCTCCACGGACACGCCGGTGGCGCCCGGCCGGGCCGAGATCAGGAAGCCGCCGAGCTCGACCGGCTCCACGGCGCGGGGCTGGGGGGCGGCGCCCGCGGCGGCCGGTGCGGAGGCGTCCCCGGCCGGCCCGCCGATGCGGACGACGTAGGCGGCGCCGCCGCCGTTGGCGAAGTAGCCGTAGACGGCGTGGGGCAGGTAGGTGCCCTCGGTGAAGCCGCCGAACCGCTGGGAGTACTGGTCCCAGCTGGTGACCAGCGTCGGCTCGTGGAACGGGCCGCTCTGGGCGAAGCCCACGAACGCGGCGACGGCGGTGCCGACCCCTTCGATCGGGCGAGCACCGGACTGCACCTCCTCCACGTACACGCCCGGGGTGAGGTACGTCGGCATGCTCGCTCCTTCGGGTTACGGCTTCACAATCAGGTCTGACCACAGCCTTTCCGGCGGCCGCCGCCCGGGACAAGGGCGTTGGGACCTGGCCGGGGGCAAGTGCGCTGCCCTCCCGGTCGCCCCCGCCGGACCGGGCAGGCACCGGGCCCGGCCCGGCCCGGCCGCCCCGCTCACACCTGCGTGACCTGGCCCAGGTACGGGCCGAACTCGCTCTCCAGGACCAGGCGGCCGAGCTTGCGGTACTCCTGTGCGACCGCCGTCACCACCTGGCTCATGGTCAGCGGTTCACCCGACGCGGCCGCGAAGTAGGCGGCCGTCACGGCGCAGGCCCGGATCGAGCCTCCGGCCAGTTCGAACCGGTCGGCGCAGAAGCGGAGATCGAGGTCGCCGGCCCGGGGCAGCCGCTCGCCCAGGCACCGCTCCCACAGGGCCAGGCGCTGGGTGGCGTCGGGTACCGGGAAGTCCGCGACCACGTCCAGGCGGCGGGTGAACGCCTCGTCGAGGTTGGCCCGCAGATTGGTGGTCAGGACGGCGATGCCGTCGAACGACTCCATCCGCTGGAGCAGGTACGCCGATTCCATGTTGGCGTGCTTGTCGTGGGCGTCCTTCACCTCCGAGCGCTTGCCGAAGATCGCGTCGGCCTCGTCGAAGAGCAGCACCGCGTTGACGGCCGATGCCTCGGTGAAGATCCGCTCCAGGTTCTTCTCGGTCTCGCCGACGTACTTGTCGACGACCGTGGACAGGTCCACCACGTACAGGTCCATGCCCAGGTCGGCCGCCACGACCTCGGCGGACATGGTCTTGCCGGTGCCGGAGGACCCGGCGAACAGCGCGATCACCCCGCGCCCGCGCCCGCCGCCGGGCCGCATGCCCCACTGGCCGAGCACCTGGTCGCGGTGGCGGGCGCGGACGGAGAGTTCACGCAGTCGGCGGTGGGTGGGGGCGGGCAGCACCAGGTCGTCCCAGCCCACGGCGGGCTCCACCCGGCGGGCGAGGCGGGCGAGCCCCGCGCCGTTCTGGGCCCGTACGGCGGTGCGCAGGTCGTCGGGGGAGAGCGGGCGGCCGTCGAGTGCGGCGGTGCGTACCGCGGTGTCGGCGGCGCGCCTCAGCTGCCCTGCGTCGAGGCGGTGCGCGGACACGGACCGGGCGAGCGCGTCGGCGTCGCCGCCCGCGCCGTGTTCCGCGTCGGCCCGCTCCAGCGCGTGCCGCCAGCGGGTGACGTGCCGGTCGGGGGTGGGGGCGGCCACCGTCAGCGTGACGGGGGTGTCGGCCGCCCAGGCGGGTTCCCAGCCGCTCGTTCCGTACGTGAACAGGGGGATGCCGCGCAGCACGGTGCACAGCGTGCGCAGGACGCGGGCCCGCTCGTCGGGCTGTTCGGGCAGTTCCTCCAGCGGCCCGATCAGCACTCCGGCGCCCGTCAGGCGGGCCTCGCGGGCGGTGGCGCGGGCGAGTGCGGGCAGGGCGCGGGCGTGGTGGGTCAGTGCGGCCGCGTCCAGGGCCAGGGGTCCCGGCCCGTACGCGTGCAGTGCGGCGGTGGCCAGGCCTTCGGGATCGCCGCCGCGGGTCCGCAGGTGGACGTGGCGGGTGCCGCTGCCGGCCGCGGCGACGGCCTGCCGCAGCTCGGCCGGGTCGACGGCCGGGTCGTCGGTGGCCCGGCGGAGCACTTCGGCCAGACGCGGGTCGGGCGAGGCGTCGCCGAGCAGATGGGCGGTGACCCGGTCAGGGACGGCCAGCACCCTGGACAGGGGCGGCCGTTCGGGTTCGGTGACCTCCAGCAGTCCGCCGGCGACGAGCGGTGCGGTGGGGGAGAGCCGGAAGCGTGCGGCCGCCGCGCCGGTGTGGCCGCACAGTTCGAGGGCGAGGCCGACGGTGGGCCGGCGGCGCGTCAGGTCGTCGTTGAGGTAGCCGTAGAGCCGTTCGAAGCGGGCGTCCAGGTCCGGCGCCATGGCCACCAGGAGCAGGTCCAGGTCGAGCGGCTCCAGGGCGAAGCGCGTGGCCAGGACGTCGAGCGGCGAGCCGGGTGGGGGAGCGGCCGGTGCGGGCGCGGGCAGGCCGGGGCCGTGCGGCGCGTCCAGGATGCGGGCGGCGGCCTCGGGGGTGAGGTACTGGCCCCGGTAGGGGTCGTCCGGGTCGGGATCGACGGCCCGCCGCAGCTCCACGGCCCGGCGTACCCGCTCCTCGACGAGCCGGAGTCGGGTCCACAGGTAGGGGGTGGTGTCGGCCGGGACCGCGGGCGCGGTCGCCGGCGGGACGGTGTGCGTCACGGCTGCCGTTCCCCCCGTCGGCGGCGGGCGGGGGCGTTCGGCCGTTCCCGGGAGCCGCCGAAGCCCTCCGGTCCGGGCTCGCTCAGCCCGGTGTAGCGCAGCCGGCGCGCGTTCTCGGCCCCGTCCGGTTCGGCCTGCGGTACGGAGTTCACGACGAGCCCCTCGGTGACCGGCGGGGCCGTGATCGTGCTGATGCCCGCCAGCGGCGCCTTCACGCGCAGCCCGAGGGACGGCTTCAGTTCGCCGCCCAGCGCCGACCACACGTCGGAGGCGGCCGGTGCGTCCATGCCGGTGCCGCCCGCGTCCACGTCCACGAGCAGGCCGAGTTCGGCGAGCGTGCCGGTGAGCAGCCGCGGGGGCAGGGTGTCGGTGTTCACGAGGCAGGAGAGCACCTGGGAGAGCAGCCGGTGCTCGTCCTGCGGCCTGCTGGCCCACGCGGTGACCAGGTACGTCAGCTCGAACCAGCGCGGCGGGGTGCGGCGCGCGACGACGAAGCCGTCCGCGTCGTACACCTCGCCCGCGCCGCTGCCGCGCCGGGTGTGGTCCTCGCGGATGTCGTACAGGAACACGCAGACGGTGGGCGCGCTGCGGCGGGCCGCCCATTCGCTGGTCGGGGCGTCGAAGACCACCTCGATGCCCGACGCCTCCAGGCCGGACTCCGCCAGCAGCCGGCGCAGCCCCTCGTCGACTTCGTGGATCACCGGCGGGTCACCTCGTCCGGCGGCTGCACCGAGCCGTTGACCACGAGGAAGTCGGTCTGCACCGGCGAGAAGCCGGGGCCGCTCGCGATGATGACGCGGGGGCCCGTCTGGTCCTTGGCGAGGATCAGCAGCTGGCCGATGAACGTGCCGTCGCGCTGCGGGAGGGTCGGCGCCGCCGCTGCGGTGATGCCCGGCTTCCACGTGAACCGCACCGGCACGCCGGGCGGGAAGTCCTCGCCGCGCACGGAGGTGACGAAGCCGGGCTTGCCGATCGGCGGCACGGCGACGATGCGCGGCTGGAGGATGCGCAGTTGCTGCCGGGCGGTGTTGTCGCGGGGGTCGGCGTCCGTGCCGGTCGTGGTCAGGGTGCCGGTCACCTCGCCGGTGAGCGCCTTGTCGGGGCTGAGGACGACCCGCAGGACGGTCCGGGCGCCCGGTGCCAGGTCGGGCAGTACGCACTCCCAGTTCTGGTCGCAGCCCGCCGGCGGCCCGGAGCGCGGCACGCCCTGCGGGAGGCCGATGCGCAGCCGCAGGCCGGTGGCGAGGGCGTTGCGGCCGTTGCGGACGGTGTACGTGACGACGACGCGGCCGCCGACGTAGCCGGGGTTCGGCTGCGCCGTGAGGCTCAGCCCGGGTCCGGCCGGGGGCGCGGGCGGCTCCGGCTGGGGTGTGGGCGTCGCGGGCGGGGTCGTCGGCGGGGCCGGTGTCGGCGTCGGCGGGGTGGGTGTGGGCTTCGGGGGTACGGGTGCCTCGCGCACCGGCACCACGGTCCGCCCGGAGTTGTCGCTGGGGCGGGGGTCGAGCACGGTGCCGGTGACCGACCAGTCCACCGGCTGGTCCCCGGGGGTGACGCCGGTGAGGGTGACGGTCACGGTGACGGTGGCGCCGGCGGGCACCACGCCCAGGGTGCAGGTCAGCGCGGCAGCGTCACAGGTGGCGCCGGGTGCGGTGAGCGCGGTGACGGTCACGCCGAGCGGGGGCGCGACGGTCAGCCGGGTACCGGGCGAGGCCGCCGGGCCGTGGTTGACGACGTCCACCCGGACCGTGCCGGAGCCGCCGACGGTGAGCGGTGCGGCCTTCTCGGGTGCCCGCACCGCGAGGTCCACCGACTGCTGCACGCCGGGTTCCTTCTGGCGGCCCGGCAGGCCGGTGATGAGCAGGTTGTGGTCGCCGGAGGCCACGTCCACCAGCTTCAGCTTCTCGGGGCTGTTGGGGGCCCGTGAGCCGCGGGCACTGAGCACCAGGCTCTTGCCGTCGGCGGTCCATGCGGCGTCGCGGGGCTGGAACGGTCCCTTGGCCGTGGGTTCGGGCAGCTCCCGGCCGCAGGCCCCCGGCACGTCGCGGGCGGCGTCGGGCAGCAGGACCCGGCAGGCACTTCCGGTCGCGGAGGCGAGCAGGATGCCGCTGCGCTCGTCGACGCGGCCGGCGCCGTTCTTGCGGTTGAAGGCGATGGTGGCGCCGTCCGGTGAGAACGCCGGGCTGTCGTCGATGACCTCGCAGGCACCGGGACAGATGGTGGCGCTCAGGTCGCGCTGCCGGTCCAGGTGGTCCACGGGCACGGTCCAGACGTGCTTGTTGCCGCCCTTGTCGTTGATCACGAGGTTGCGGGTGAAGGCCAGGGTCGTGCCGTCGGAGGACCAGGTGGGCTGGGCGTCGCCCAGCCGGGCCTGGCCGGCGGGCGGGGTGATCTCGCCGCGGATCGCGCCGGTGGCCGCGTCCGCGATCAGGATGCGCGCGACGCCCGCGTCACCGCCGACCCCGCCGGGCGAGGTCCGGGTGAAGGCCAGGAGCTTGCCGTCGGGGGAGAACGTCGGGTCGGTGTCCCAGTCCCTGGGGCCGCGGCCGGCGAGCGGCAGGGCCGATGGGTTGGTTCCGTCGGCGTCCGCCATCCAGATCCGCTGGATCCGGGCTTCGGGCTTGCCCTCGAAGCGGGTCAGCACGATCCTGCGCCCGTCGGGCGTGTAGTTCTGCCGCTCGGTCCACGGGTCGGAGCCGGGGGCGGGCTGGAACAGCGGGTCCTTGGCCGGGTCGGTGTTGGTGTCGGCCGCCGGGTCCTCCTTGAGGATTTCCAGGCCGAGGTCGCGGGGGTCGGAGCCGTCCATCCGGGCGTCCTGCAGGGTCACCGTGTGCGGTCCGGCCGCCGAGGTCCGCTCGACCACGACGCCGCCGCCGGTCAGCGGGCCGAGCCAGGTGGCCGAACCGACCTCGCGGTCCTCGCTGAGCACCAGCTGGGGCGTGTCCGCCGAGTGCGCGGGCACCCGGAAGACGTGGTCCCAGTCGCCCTTGCAGTCACAGGTGCGGTCCGGGCTGAGGAAGAGCAACCCGTTCCCGTCGGGCAGCCACGCTGCCCCGCGGGTACGCCAGTTGGCCTGGGCGCCGGCCAGCAGCGGGCCGTCGCCGCGCCCGTCGGTCCAGCGCAGGCGGGGCCCGGTCGAGTCGGCGGTGGTCGGGGTGGCCGTGTAGGCGATCAGGTCCCGGTTCGCCTTGTCGTCCACCGGGTTCCACACCGGCTCGGTGGCCGTGCCGTTGGCCGGGTCGGTGACGCGGGTGGCGGCGCCGCCCCGCAGGGGACGTACGTAGACCTGCCGGCCGACGGCCTTGTCGCCGTCCGAGGAGTAGGCGAGGCGTCCGCCCTCCGGCGAGACCGTGGGGTGCTCCTCGTTCGCGGGGGAGTCGGTCAGCCGGGTGAGGCCGGTGCCGTCGGTGCGCACCAGCCACAGGTCGCGCTGGATGCCGCCGGCCGGGGCGGGCTGCGCCGAGTCGAAGACGACCGACCGGCCGTCCGGGGTCAGCCGGGGGTTCGCCACGTCCAGACCGCTGGTCAGGCGCCGCACCGAGCCGTCCGCGGAGCGCAGGTAGACCTGCGGGGTCCGCTCGTCGCGGCGGCCGGCGAAGACCAGCTGGTCGCCCAGTGCGGCCGGCTGGGTGTCCAGGTGGGCCGGACCCTCGCCGAACAGCGGGGTGCTGGACGTGTCGTTCGCCACCCGGCCGAGGCTGCGGTGGCGCGTGCCGGCGTACACGACCCGGCCGTCACCGGCGTCGGCCGCCAGGGGGCGCGCCTCGGCGTCGCCCGGGCCGGTGGCCGCCGTCACCGCGAGCAAGGGCACCAGCAGCAGCAGCGGCGCGCCGGCCCTCCCCCAGCGGCGTCGACGACTGCCGGAGCCACCCGTGCCCATCACGGTCCACCTCACAGTCCGGTACAGCATTCACGTATGACCCCGCCACCTTGCGGGCCCGGCGCGTGCGGCCGGCAGGGCCGTGGGGCCGCTCCCGGGGGAAGCACCCGGTGCGCTTTCGGGCAGTGGGGGTGCGGCCCTGCCGGCTTCCGCCGTGCGCGCCGGCTCCCGCCGTACGCTCAGATCAGTCCGTTGCGCAGGGCGTAGCCGACCGCATGCGTGCGGTTGCGCAGGTGCAGCCGCGTGATGATCTCGTGCAGCACGTTCTTGACGGTCCGTTCGGAGTACGAGGTCTTGCGTGCGATCTCCGAGGTGTCCAGGCCCTCCGACACCAGGCGCAGCATGTCGGCCTCGCGCGCGGTGAGGGTGGACAGGGACACGGCGTGCGGGTCGAGGGTCGAACGCTGCAGGCTGCCCACGTGGTCGAGGAGCTTCGCGAGCAGGTCGCCGGGCAGCACGCCCTCGCCGTTGGCTATCGCCAGGACCAGGCGCAGGAGCCGGTCCTGGTCGGCGTCGGTGCGCCGCAGCACCGCGGTGACCCCGCATTCGATGGCGCGTTGCAAGGCGTCCCCGGATTCGAACGTGCCCACCACGAGCCCGGTGCGCGTGCCGGAGTTGTGCCGCAGCCGGTACAGCAGGGCGGCCGTCTCGTCGTCCACGCTGTCCACGGCGACGAGCGACACCTGGGCGCCGTCGGCGTCGGCGGCGTCGACGAGTTCGATCTCGCGCCGCTGGCGCAACTGGTGGACGATTCCGACGTGCAGGACCGGGTCCGGTGCGTACACGGCCACCGTGACCCGTTGGCCGGCGCCGGACGAGGAGGCGGGTCCGTAGTTCTCAGTCTGGGTCATGTGTCGTACCTGTTCCATGATGCGTATGTGGGGCAACGGATGGAGAGGAATGGTCAACAAGGGCTTCGTTGCCCGTAGTTGATGAGTGTCTGTGGGGGCATCGGGGTTGCCCGGGGCGTTGCCCTCGCGTCCGTGGGAGCGGCCGGGACGGCGGCGTAGCGTCGAGGCGTGATATCCCCAGCAGCCTCTTCCAGCCCTGGCGCGCCCGGCCTCGACATCCCGCCGGTTTCGGTGACGCCGGGCGGTACCGCAACCACCAGCCTGACCGTCCGCAACGACAGCGACATCGTCGAGGCGTACCGCCTGGAGATCGTCGGCGACTGCGCTGCGTGGGCCACGGTGGAACCCGAGCGCGTCTCCCTCTACCCCGGCACCTCGGAAACGGTGACGATCCGTCTGGCGCCGCCCCGTTCGCCGCAGGTGCGGGCGGGGGAGGTGCCGCTCGCCGTGCGCGTGCTGCCCACCGAGCACCCGGAGGCCGTACGGGTCCCCGAGACCACGGTGCATGTCGGTGCATTTCGGGAACTTAGGGCTGAGAGCGCTCCCAAACGGCGCCGCGGCTGGCTGCGCGGACGATATCGACTGGCCGTGCGCAACGAGGGCAACTGCCCCGTACAGCTGGGCTTCACGCCCGCCCAGCCGGGAGAGGAGCTGAAGTTCGCCTTCACCCCCGCGGTGCTGAAGCTGGAGCCCGGGGAGTCCGCGGAGGTGGGGCTGCGGGTCCGCACCGGCCGGCCGGTGTGGTTCGGGACGCCGGTGACCTGGCCGTTCACCGTGGAAGTGGCCGAAGCCGCAGCTGCAGCCGCAGCAGGTGACGGTGCCGGAGACGGTGGCGCCGAGGACGGCCGGGAGCGGCCGGAGCCGGACCCCGTCCGGGTCACGCTGGACGCGGAGTTCGTCCAGATCCCGATCTTCCCGAAGTGGCTGCTCGCGGTACTGGCCGCACTGCTCGCGCTGCTGCTCGCCTGGTTCCTGCTGGTGCGTCCGGCCGTGCGCAGCACGGCCAAGGAGGCCGCCGACGAGGCGGTCCAGAAGAAGCCGACGCCCAGTGCGGACCTGAACGGGCAGACCCCGGTGACCGGCGACGGCAAGCAGCCGGGCGGTGCGGGCAAGGGCACCCAGCCCGGCGCGGGCGGAGCAGGCACGGGAACCGGTACGGGTACGGGCGCCGGAGGCGGAGGCGGCGGTACGGGATCCGGAGGGCAGCAGAGCTCGGCCACCATCGACCTGCAGACCGGCGGCGGGCAGGCCAAGACCGGCACCTACACGGTGCCCGCGGGCAAGGTCTTCGGGATCACGGACATCGTGGTCGCGAACTTCCAGGGCGACGAGGGGGTGGTCACCATCGACTTCGGCGACCGAAAGATCACCACGATCGCGCTGGAGACGTTCCGCAACCAGGACTACCACTGGGTCACCCCCATCAGCATCACCGAGAGCCAGACTGTGACCGTCCAGGTGACCTGCGCGAAGCCGGGCACCCCGGCCACCGGCCGTCAGGCGCAGGAATGTCACGAGGTGCTCAATGTGAGCGGAGTGCTGAGCGACCTCCGGTAACCCGAGCGGCACGGACATCGTCGGTCAGGTTGCACGCCGGGGCAAAGGGGGCCTTTGCCCCGGCGTCCGGAAATCGGTACTCCTGAGTAGCGAACGGACGTTCTGCTCGCTGCCGCGCGCTTTCATTTCTGCAGTGCCCGGAAGGGTTAACCCCGGTACGCAGGAAGTCAGTTGACGAAACGCCAAAGATGGCCTGTTTTCGACTCTCTCTTTTGGTCCAGTCAGTGCGTGGGGGGGAATCCCACCTCAGGGGTGTCGGGCCGCAGCGGCTGATCGCCTGGCATATTGCGCAGCAATCTGCGCCGGATGCCACCGTGCACGACACAGCGCGAAGGCCGACCCAAAAGCCCTTGGCCGTGACAATCTGCTCGCCAGCGCAAGGGTTTGGAGCGGAGGAGAGCACGTCTCGTGGGTGTCACTGTCAATCCCACCGTCAGCCGGCGCCGGCTGGGTTCGGAGCTACGCCGGCTCCGGGAGATCAGCGGTATGACGACGCAGCAGGTGGCGGCACGCCTGCTGATTTCCCAGCCGAAGATCAGCCTGCTGGAGAACGGCCGCCGCCTCATCAAGCCGCGCGACGTGCGGGATCTCTGCGGGCTCTACGGAGTCCGGGATCAGCGGCGCGTCGACCATCTGATGCAACTGGCCCGGGAATCGGGACGGCAGGGCTGGTGGAACGCCTACGACGACATCCCGTACGGCGACTACATCGGCCTGGAGGCCGAGGCCGCCACGATCCGCATCTACGAGCCCTTGGTGATTCCCGGCCTGCTGCAGACCCCCGCCTACGCCCGGGCGGTCATCGCAGGAACGATCCCCCATGCCACTGCCGAACAGGCCGCCACACGCCTCCAGGTACGGATGCGGCGCCAGGACCGGCTGCGCGCGCCGGGCAACCCGCTGCGCTTATGGGTCGTGCTGGACGAATCGGCGCTGCGGCGCGTGGTGGGCGGCCGCGAGGTCATGCGCGAGCAGTTGGACCATGTGACCCGCCTCAGCGCCCAGCCGCACATCACCGTTCAGGTTCTCCCCCACGGTGTGGGTGCGCACCCGGGTGTCTCGGGACAGTTCTCGCTGATCGAGTTCGCCGATGCCGCCGATGCGACCGTGGTGTATCTGGAGAGGTTCTCCAGCGACCTTTATCTGGAGAAACGATTTGACGTGCGTCGCTTCAGCGACATGTACGCGCACCTGCAAGCTCAGGCACTGAGTCCGGACCGTACCCGGAACTTCCTTGGGGAAGCCGTCAAGGCGCACGCGGGCACGGACCCCACTGAGCCCCTGGACGGAGTGTCCAGGGGCTCAGCCGCCGAACGGCGGACCGGATGGAAGACGGTCACGCCTGCGACGGGCTAGTCCTGTCGGGTTGTTGCACCTCGCCGGGTCCGCTTCATGGCGAAGAAGGCCGAGCCTCCGATGAAGGCGAGCGCGGCTGCGCCGGCGGTCATGATGCCGGCCTCGCTGCCTGAGCCGGTCGCGGCGAGGTCTGCCGAGGCCGCCTTCGGCTGCCGGTCGGTGGCGGCGCTCACGTGGGCGAAGTTGACGCTCTTGGCGGTGTGGTCGGGGCGGAACTGGCCCAGCGCGTCGTCGAGGCCGCCGGGCAGGAAGTCAGCCCACGGGGGCTTGCCCTGGTCGGGGCCGTCGTGACCGTGGCCGGGCGGCTTCCCGTGGTCGTCGTCGTGACCGTGGCCGGGCTTGCCGTGGTCGTCATCGTCGTCGTGACCGTGGCCGCCCTCGTGGCCCTCGTCGTCCTCGTCGTCGTGACCGTGGTCGTGATCGCCCGAGTCACCCTTTTCGCCCTTGTCGCCGCGAGGCCCCTTGGGTCCGGCGGGTCCTGCCGGTCCAGCGGGTCCGGCAGGTCCAGCGGGTCCGGCAGGTCCGGCGGGCCCTGCGGGTCCGGGGGAACCGCTGGGTCCGGCGGGGCCGGGAGCCCCGTCGGGGCCGGGGGCACCGGGTGCGCCGGGGCTGCCGGACGGGCCGGGAGCACCCGTCGGGCCGGGTGCGCCGGGGCTGCCGGAGGGGCCGGGGGCACCCGTCGGGCCGGGTGCGCCGGGGCTGCCGGAGGGGCCGGGGGCACCCGTCGGGCCGGGGGCGCCGGGGCTGCCGGAGGGGCCGGGGGCACCCGTCGGGCCGGGGGCGCCGGGGCTGCCGGAGGGGCCGGGAGCACCCGTCGGGCCGGGGGCGCCGGTCGGGCCGGGAGAGCCGGTGGGGCCGGGCTCACCCGTCGGGCCGGGGGAGCCGGTGGGGCCGGGCGATCCCGTCGGACCGGGAGACCCGGTCGGTCCGGGAGGTCCGGGCGGGCCGGCGGCGCAGGTCGGCCTCGTAATGGTGTTGTTGTCCATCGTGACCGCGGCATTACGCGCCAGGGCGCGGCCTTCGATCACGGCGCTGTTGTTCACCGTGATGGAGTCCATGGCCAGGATGGTGCCCTTGAACTGGGTGGTCGTGCCGAGGGTGGCGGAGGTGCCCACCTGCCAGAACACGTTGCAGGCGTTTGCTCCGTTGATGAAGGCCACGACACTCGACGAAGCCGTGGTCAGGGTCGAGGGGATCCGGAAGATGAAGACGGAGTTGGGGTCGTTCTGGCCGTCGAGGGTGACCGTCCCGGTGAGTTGCAGGGACGGCGGGGACGCCGGGGCCGTGTAGACGCCGGGCCCCAGCGTCAGTCCGCCGATCTCGTCCGAAGCGAGAATGGTCCCGGGCCCCCGGCCTGCCGCGTCGTCGTAGGCGACGACGAGGTCGGACTTCGCCTGAGCGGCGGCGGCGTTGGGGGCTACGCGCGTCACTCCGTTGACGGTGCCGGGCGGGAAGCCGGTCACCGATGTGCCCGGATAGAGCCCCAGGTCGCCGTTGATGACGGTGGGGTTCGTGTTGGTGACCGTCGAACCGGCCAGGACCCCGTAACTGGCGGTGGTCCCCAGCAACACGGGGGCTTCTGCGGCGTGCGCGAGGCTCACGGGCAGGGTGGCCGACGCCGCCAGCAGCGCTGCGGGGAGCACGGCGAGGGCTGACCGTTTCAGCATGCTGCGTTGAGGTCTTCTCTCGGGTGGAGCCGACCGGATGACATCCAATGCCATAGCAGGACCTTTCTTGTTGCTTCGGGTCCCGGACCTCCCGAAGGGGGATCCCGAGCTCCCGCGACGATGACGGCTCAGGGCCGCAAGTCCCCCTGCCTGCGCCGGTGTGCAGGCTCCCCGTGAGCGGGGACCGAGAACGACTCCCTGCCCGAGGTAGTGATACGCCGTCACGCGGGAGTAGTCACGCATATTTCACAGCAATAGGCTGCAAATCGGAAAAAATGGTCTATGTGGGTGATGCAAGGTCAGAACCGCCGAACAGGCGGGGGCGCCCCACCGGCCTGCCGGCTCAGGCGGGCTCAGGCCGGCTCAGGCGGGTTCGGTGCGGTGGGTGGGTGACTTCGCGGCGTGATCCGGCAAGGGCGCAAGTCCGCGCAAGGCCGGGCAGCCCCCCGCGGAGGGCCGCCCCTTGTCGGCGAAAGGCGAAGTCAGGGCCAGACCAGGCAGTACGGCTGGTGGCCCGCCTCGTGGAGGCGGTGGGAGAAGTCCTGCCACTCGTGGAGCAGCTGGTAGACGTTGAAGGCGTCGCTCGGGCCGCCGCGGTCCGGGACCGTGGACCAGATGAAGGCCGCCGCGCCCACCGACTCCTCGCCGATGCCGCGCAGCGGGTCGACCACCGTCATGGGGAGCTTGACCACCGCGTAGTCGGGGTGGAGGACGACCAGCTCCAGCGGCGGGACCTTGTGGAGGGGTATGCCCTCGATGCCGGTCAGGACCATCGCGGCCACCGTCTCCGGCTTGATCTTGGTGAAGAGGCCGCCCATGCCGAGCTCGTCGCCGCCGAGCTCCTCGGGCCGCATGGTGACCGGGACGCGGGCCGCCGTGGCGCCG
Source organism: Streptomyces sp. NBC_00207 (assembly GCF_045160965.1). Taxonomy (NCBI): domain Bacteria; kingdom Bacillati; phylum Actinomycetota; class Actinomycetes; order Kitasatosporales; family Streptomycetaceae; genus Streptomyces; species Streptomyces sp. NBC_00207. The sequence continues at coordinate 5,429,514 of NZ_CP130715.1, forward strand.
TCGGGCGCGCCGAAGTATTTGTACGTCACACCCATGCCACGGCCCTTGGGCAGGTCCTCCGCGGGCGTCGTGGGTCCCGGGACGGAGTCGGCCGCCTCCGTGGCGCGACGGCGGTGCTTGCCCCGTCGGCGGGCCTCGCGGGCTTCGCGGGCGCGCTGGGGATCGAGGCCGTCCGTACCCTCGCCCGGTCCACCACCGCGTTGCATATCTCCACCCGACTGGTCTTGCTTGCCCCGGCCCCGCGGCCCCCGCCACGCAGCCTGATCATCATGGCAGTGACCTCCCCCGCGGCGACGCGGTGAAACGCCCGTCCGCAAGTCTGTCGCGGCCTCTGAGACCATGGCTGGTGTGAGCTACCCGTACCCGTATGAAGCCCCAGTTTCGCAGACGCTCTTCGAGCGCGCCTCCCTCGTGACCCCCGGCGGCGTGAACTCTCCCGTGCGCGCCTTCCGCGCCGTGGGCGGTACGCCCCGGTTCATGGTGTCCGGCACCGGTCCGTACCTCACCGATGCCGACGGTCGGGAGTATGTCGACCTCGTGTGCTCGTGGGGACCGATGATCCTCGGCCATTCCCACCCCGAGGTGATCGCGGCCGTCCAGGCGGCCGTGGCCCGCGGTACCTCCTTCGGTACGCCCGGTGAGGGCGAGGTGGCGCTCGCCGAGGAGATCGTGGCGCGCATCGAGCCCGTCGAGCAGGTGCGGCTCGTCTCCTCGGGGACGGAGGCCACGATGTCGGCGATCCGCCTGGCGCGCGGTTTCACCGGCCGCGCCAAGATCGTGAAGTTCGCCGGCTGCTACCACGGTCATGTGGACGCGCTGCTGGCCGCGGCCGGTTCCGGGCTCGCGACCTTCGCCCTGCCGGACACCCCCGGTGTGACGGGCGCGCAGGCCGGCGACACGATCGTCCTCCCCTACAACGACCTGGAAGCGGTCCGGGCGGCCTTCGCCGCGCACCCCGGTGAGATCGCCTGCGTGATCACCGAGGCCGCGCCCGGCAACATGGGCGTCGTGACCCCGGCCGAGGGCTTCAACCAGGGGCTCGCCGACCTCTGCCGCGAGAACGGCGCCCTCTACATCTCCGACGAGGTGATGACGGGCTTCCGTACCTCCCGCGCCGGCTGGTACGGCGTCGACGGGGTCAAGCCCGACCTCATGACCTTCGGCAAGGTCATGGGCGGCGGCTTCCCGGCGGCGGCCTTCGGCGGCCGCGCCGACGTCATGGGCCACCTCGCGCCCGCCGGCCCGGTCTACCAGGCCGGCACCCTCTCCGGTAACCCGATCGCCACCGCCGCCGGCCTCGCGCAGCTGCGCCTGCTGGACGCGGCCGCGTACGAGAAGGTCGACGCGGTGTCGAAGGAGATCCAGGGCCTGGTCAGCGGCGCGCTGGCCAAGGAGGGTGTGGCGCACCGGCTGCAGACCGCGTCGAACATGTTCTCCGTCTTCTTCACCGAGGACGAGGTGCGCAACTACGACGACGCCAAGAAGCAGGAGAGCTTCCGCTTCAACGGCTTCTTCCACTCGATGCTGGCGCAGGGCGTCTACCTGCCGCCGTCCGCCTTCGAGTCCTGGTTCGTTTCCACCGCCCACGACGAGCGGGCGATCGAGCGCATCGCGGCGGCGCTGCCCGCCGCCGCCCGAGCCGCAGCGGAGGCCACCGCATGAGCAGCAGCGAGATCACCGTCGTGCACCTGGTGCGCCACGGCGAGGTGCACAACCCGGACGGGGTCCTGTACGGGCGCCGCGAGGGCTACCACCTCTCCGAGCTGGGCCGGCAGATGGCGGACCGGGTCGCCGAGCACCTCAAGGGCCGGGACATCTCCTACGTGGTGTCCTCCCCGCTGGAGCGGGCGCAGGAGACGGCGGAGCCGATCGCCAAGGTCCACGGCCTGGCCCTGGCGACCGACGCCCGGCTGCTGGAGGCGGAGAACGTCTTCGAGGGCAAGACCTTCGGCGTCGGGGACGGCGCGCTGCGCAAGCCCGGCAACTGGAAGCACCTGACGAACCCGTTCAAGCCCTCCTGGGGCGAGCCGTACGTCGAGCAGGTGGTCCGGATGATGAGCGCGCTGGAGGCCGCGCGCGACGCGGCCCGCGGCCACGAGGCCGTGGCGGTCAGCCACCAGCTGCCGATCTGGATCGTGCGCAGCTTCGCGGAGAAGCGCCGGCTGTGGCACGACCCGCGCCGCCGCCAGTGCACCCTCGCCTCGCTGACGTCCTTCACGTTCCAGGGCGACAAGCTGGTGTCGGTGGGCTACAGCGAGCCGGCCCGGGACCTGGTCCCGGCGCACCTGCTGGCCGGGGCGAAGCCGGTGAAGGGTGCGTCCAAGGCGTTCGGCGCCTGACGGATCGTTACGCCATCCGGGCTTCTTGATCGACACTCTGTTACGAAGCGTTACAGCTTTACCTAAATAAATACAAGTTGCGCCGGGAATCACCCTTCCAGTGCCGCAAGTAGCTCCGAATTGTCCGTTTATATGGGATTCGGCGAGGGCTTGCGAGGGACGACGGGGAGGGTGGCGTGCGCGACTTCAGTCGAAGGGGAGTGCTCGGACTCGGACTTGGGGCTGCCGCCGCGGTGGGGATCGCGGGCTGCGGCTCACCCGACAAGGCCGAGCCCGGCACCCCCGGACCGATCAAGAACCCCAAGCCCGGCGGGAAGCCGGCGGCCAAGGCCATCGGTGACGGCTCCACCGCCGACACCGGCCCGCAGCCGAACCAGCCGGACAAGCCCGTGCCCCTGCAGCCGGGCGAGACCCCGCCGCAGTTCGTCGTCTTCAGCTGGGACGGCGCGGGGGAGATCGGGAACGGCCTCTTCCCGCGCTTCCTCAAGCTCGCCAGGGACCACGGCGCGGCCATGACCTTCTTCCTCTCCGGCATCTACCTGCTGCCCGAGTCGAAGCGGAGCCTCTACCAGCCGCCGAACAACCCGGTCGGCGCCTCGGACATCGGCTACCTCAAGGACGAGAACGTCCGCTCCACCCTCAAGTACGTACGCGAGGCCTGGCTCGACGGGCACGAGATAGGCACGCACTTCAACGGCCACTTCTGCGGCGGGTCCGGCTCCGTCGGCCGGTGGACCCCGGACGACTGGCAGAGCGAGATCGACCAGGCTGTGTCGTTCGTCACCAACTGGCGCACCCACACCGGTTTCACCGACCTCGACCCCCTGCCCTTCGACTACCGCAAGGAGCTGACGGGCGCCCGCACCCCCTGCCTCCTCGGCCGGGACAACCTGCTGCCGACCGCCCAGAGGCTGGGCTGGCGCTACGACTCCAGCTCGCCCGGCGGCCTCCAGGTCTGGCCGGTGCGCCGGTCCGGCATCTGGGACCTGCCGCTGCAGTCCCTGCCCTTCCCGGGGCACTCCTTCGAGGTGCTGTCGATGGACTACAACATCCTCGCCAACCAGTCGAAGAACACCACGCGGGGCGTGCCCGCCAACTACCCGGCCTGGCGCAGCCAGGCCACGGCCACCTACCTCGGCGGCTTCCGGCGGGCCTACGAGACCAACCGGGCCCCGCTCTTCATCGGCAACCACTTCGAGGAGTGGAACGGCGGCATCTACATGGACGCCGTCGAGGAAGCCCTCAAGGGCATGGCGGACAAAAGGGATGTACGGCTCGTATCCTTCCGGCAGTTCGCCGACTGGCTGGACGTCCAGGACCCCAAGGTGCTCGCCAGGCTCCGCGGTCTCGGCCCGGGCCAGTCCCCGGCCGGCGGGTGGAACGCGTACCTGGCCGCGGCCTGACGGCGGCCGGTCCGCGGCCGGTCCGCGCCCGATCAGAGGCCGGTCCGCGCCCGATCGGCGGCCGGTTTGCGCCCGACCATCGCCTGACCAGGGCATTGACATCCCCGCGGGGGGCGCGGTGGATCCGCGAATTGCTCATGCGAAACTTTTCACATGAGCCTTAGCCGCGCTGCTGTCCGTCGAAGTAGCCGCCGCTCGACCAGCGGCCGCGCCACCGTCCTCACCGCGCTGACCGCGGTGACCGTCGCGGGCGTCATGACCCTGACATCCTGCAGCGGCTCGGACGGCGGCAAGACGACCTCCACCGGCGGCAACTACGTCACGGGCGCGACCGGCATCACCACCGCCGCCAAGGGGGAGCGCGCCGAGGCCCCCAAGCTCGACGGCGAGACCGTCGACGGCAAGGACCTCGACACCACCACCCTCAAGGGCAAGGTCGTCGTCCTCAACGTCTGGGGCTCCTGGTGCCCGCCGTGCCGCGCCGAGGCCCCCACCTTCGCGAAGGTCTCCAAGGAGCTGGCCGACGCCGGCAAGGACGTCGCCTTCGTCGGCATCAACACCCGCGACACCAGCACGCAGAACGCGGTCTCCTTCGAGGAGACCTTCGGGATCACCTACCCGAGCCTCTACGACCCCGCCGGGAAGCTGATGCTGCGCTTCCCCAAGGGCACGCTCAACCCGAACGCGATCCCCTCCACGATCATCCTCGACAGGGAGGGCAAGATCGCCGCCCGCACCCTGGCCCCGCTCGGCGAGGAGCAACTGCGCTCGATGATCGACCCGATCCTCGCGGAGCAGTGACCTCGTGGTCGACTACGTGCTCGCCGCCGAGGCGACCGGCGTGAACACCACCGTGCTGAACGGGGCGCTGCTGCTGGCCCTGCCCATCTCGGTCCTCGCCGGCCTCGTCTCCTTCTTCTCGCCCTGCGTGCTCCCGCTGGTCCCCGGCTACCTCTCCTACGTGACCGGCGTCAGCGGAGCCGACCTCGCCGAGGCGCGACGCGGGCGGATGCTGGCGGGCGCGGCCCTGTTCATCGCAGGCTTCACCGCGGTCTTCGTCTCCACCGGCGCGCTCTTCGGCTACTTCGGGGAGACCCTCAAGGAGAACACCGAGATCATCTCCCGGGTCCTGGGCGGCCTGGTGATCATTCTCGGCCTCTTCTTCATGGGCGCGATACCGGGTCTGACGATGCGGGAGTTCCGCTTCCACAAGAAGCCGACGGCGGGCCTGCTCGGCGCCCCGCTGCTCGGTGTGCTCTTCGGCGTCGGCTGGACCCCCTGCATGGGCCCGACCCTCGCGGCCGTCACCACGCTCTCCCTCGACCAGGCGAGCGCCGGCCGGGGCGCGCTGCTGACCGTGGCCTACTGCCTCGGACTCGGCCTGCCGTTCATCCTCACCGCGATCGCGTTCCGCAAGGCGCTCGGCGCATTCGGCTGGGTGAAGAAGCACTATGCGTGGGTGATGCGCATCGGCGGAGGCATGCTGATCCTGACCGGTCTGCTGCTCGTCACAGGAATGTGGGCCAGCATCGTCAGCGACATGCAGAGCTGGACCCAAAGCTTCACGGTGGGGATCTGAGGACAACACGGACATGAGTACGACTGACAAGGCATCCACCGAGGCGTCGCCCGAGTCCGCGGCGGCGGACGCCACCGAGTCCGCCGCGGCGGACCCCGCGGAGGCCGTGGCCGGAGCCCAGCTCTCCACCGCCCCCCTGGAGGACAGCCCCGCCGGGCCGGCCGTCGGCATCGGCGTCATCGGCTGGGCCCGCTGGTTCTGGCGGCAGCTCACCTCCATGCGGGTGGCGCTGATCCTGCTCTTCCTGCTGTCCCTGGGCGCCATCCCCGGCTCCCTCATCCCGCAGAGCAACGTCGACGAGTCGAAGGTCATCGACTGGAAGCGGGCCCACGGGTCCTGGGTGACCGTCGCCGAGAAGCTCCAGCTCTTCGACGTCTACAGCTCGGTGTGGTTCTCCGCGATCTACCTGCTGCTGTTCATCTCGCTGGTCGGCTGCATCCTGCCGCGCTCCTGGCAGTTCGTCGGCCAGCTCCGCGGCCGTCCGCCGGGCGCCCCCAAGCGGCTCGACCGGCTCCCCGCCCACACCACCTGGCGCACCGGGAAGACCCCGGACGAGGTCCTCTCGTACGCCACGGCGGTGCTCCGCGGGCGCCGCTTCCGCACCGAGGCCGGCCAGGGCCACGTCGCGGCGGAGAAGGGCTACCTCCGCGAGGCCGGCAACCTGATCTTCCACGTCGCGCTGATCGTGATGCTGGTGGCCTTCGCCTGGGGCCAGTACTTCAAGTCCGAGGGCGGCAAGCTGGTCCTGCGCGGCACCGGCTTCTCGAACACGCTCACCCAGTACGACGACTTCAAGGCCGGCACCCTCTTCCACCCCGACGACCTGCCGCCGTTCAGCTTCACGCTGGACCGGTTCGACGCGACGTACGAGCTGACCGGCCCGCAGAAGGGCACCCCGCGCGACTTCAAGGCGTACGTCACCTTCAGCGAAGGCGCCGCCGGCAAGCCGCAGAAGCGCGAGATCCAGGTCAACAAGCCCCTCCAGGTCGACGGCTCCAAGGTCTACCTGCTGGGCCACGGCTACGCGCCGATCATCTCGGTGACCGACCCCACCGGCAAGGTGATCTTCAAGGACGCCGTGCCGATGCTCCCGCAGGACTCCAACCTCACCTCCACCGGAGCGATCAAGGTCACCGACGGCTACAAGGACAAGAACGGCAAGCAGGAGCAGCTCGGCTTCAACGCCGTCTTCGTGCCGACCTACGCCGGCGAGGGCCAGGGCACGATGTTCTCCCAGTTCCCGGCCGTGCTCCAGCCGCGGCTCATGCTCAACGCCTGGCACGGCAGCCTCGGCGTGGACTCGGGGCTGCCGCAGAACGTGTACGTGCTCAAGACGGACAAGATGCAGTCCTTCAAGGACGAGTCCGGCGGGGCGTCCAAGCAGAAGCTCTCGCTCGGCGACACGATGACCCTGCCGGACGGCGCGGGCACCGTGAAGTTCGAGGGCATCGAGCGCTGGGCCACGTTCTCCGTCACCCACCAGCCCGGCAGCGGCCTCGCCCTCGCCGGCGCGATCGCCGCCATCGCGGGCCTGGCCGGATCCCTGTTCATCCAGCGCCGCCGGATCTGGGTCCGTGCGGTGGCCGGCCCGGACGGCGTGACCGTCGTCGAAATGGCGGGTCTGGGCCGCAGCGAGTCCGCCAGGCTCCCGCAGGAGCTGGCGGCCCTCGCCGCCGCGCTGCACCAGCAGGCGCCGACCGCGCCCGCCGCACTTGCCGAACCACGTGTCGAAGAAACCCCTGAAGGAGAGCGCGGATGACGCCGCTCGCAGCCGCAGCCAATGAGAATCTGGCTCAGATCAGCAACTACCTGATCTATTCGTCGATGGCGGTCTTCACGCTCGCCTTCTTCGCGCACATCGCCGAGTGGACCTTCGGCAGCCGCAGCAAGGTGGCCCGTACGGCCGCCGCGCTGACCGGCGCCGAGGGGGCCCAGGACGCGCCCGCCGTGCAGGTCCGCGCCAAGGGCGGCGGCACGGCCGTCCTCGACCAGCCGAAGGTCGTCACCCGTTCGGCCGCCGGCACCCGCGACGTGCCGGACGGCCCCGGCGCCGGCGGCGGCACCGTGCAGGGCGACCTCTACGGGCGGATCGCGATCTCGCTGACCGCGCTCGCCTTCCTCATCGAGGCGGGCGGCGTCCTCGCCCGCGCGATGTCGGTGCAGCGGGCCCCGTGGGGCAACATGTACGAGTTCTCGATCACCTTCTCCACGGTGGCCGTCGGCACGTACCTGGCACTGCTCGCCCTGAAGAAGAACGTCCGCTGGCTCGGCCTGATCCTGGTCACCAGCGTGCTGCTGGACCTCGGCATCGCCGTCAAGATCCTCTACACCGACAGTGACCAGCTCGTCCCGGCCCTGCACTCGTACTGGCTGTGGATCCACGTCTCCACCGCGATCTTCTGCGGCGCCGTCTTCTACATCGGCGCGGCCGGCGCGGTCCTCTACCTCTTCCGCGACGCCTACGAGGGCCGGCTCGCGAACGGCCGGACCGCGGGGAAGTTCTACGCGTCAGTCATGGAGCGGCTGCCCTCCGCGGCCTCGCTCGACAAGTTCTCGTACCGGATCAACGCGGCCGTCTTCCCGCTGTGGACCTTCACGATCATCGCGGGCGCGATCTGGGCGGGCGACGCCTGGGGCCGCTACTGGAACTGGGACCCCAAGGAGGTCTGGTCCTTCGTGACCTGGGTGGCGTACGCCTGCTACCTGCACGCCCGCGCCACCGCCGGCTGGAAGGGCCGCAAGGCCGCGTACCTCGCGCTCTTCGCCTTCGCCTGCTGGATCTGGAACTACTACGGCGTGAACATGTTCCTCAACGGCCTGCACTCCTACTCGGGCGTCTGACCGGCGGGAGTGGGACGCTGGTGGCATGTCTCTCGTGAGCCACGCCACCAGCGAGCGCCGCGGCGAAGACCGCTGGCTGCTCCGCTTCGAGCTGCACCTGCCGTACTCCTACGCGGCCCTCTGGCCCGCCCTGACCACGCCGGACGGGCTGCGCGGCTGGCTGGCCGCGGCGGACGTCCTGGAGCGCAGGCTCGGCGGGGCGGTCACGCTGCGCTGGCTGAACACCGGGACCGTGGCGACCGGGCGGGTCACCGCCTGGGACGTCGAACGGGTCGTGGAGTACACGATCACCGAGCACGGGCGGATCCGCTTCCACCTGGAGGCGGTCGGGACCGATTCGACGGTGATCCGGTTCGTGAACGAGCGCGGCGGGCCGGAGGACGAGCGCCTCGACTGCCTGGCCGGCTGGCACGAGCACTTCGAGCTGCTGGAATCCGCGCTGGCCGGCCGCCCGGCGAACTGGGCGGCCTGGACGGACGACCGCTGGTCGCAGCTGCGCGACGCCTACGCCTCCTTCACCAGGGCGTAACCGGCGCCCGCCGTCACCAGACCGGGCGCAGGGGCGGCAGCGCGCCGTCCCCGTGGAGCGCGCGCACGAGGTGCCCGAGCTCCTGGCGCAGGACCGTGAGGTCGGCGCCGCCGGCCAGTTCGGCCTCCAGCTCGTGCAGGATCCGGCCCGCGACGCCCAGGTGGGCGTCGGCCGCCGGGGTCAGCACCACCAGTTTGCGGCGGCCGCCCCCGGGGTGCGGCTCGCGCCGGACGTAGCCGCGTTTCTCCAGGTCGTCGACGATCTGTCCGGCGGCCTGCTTGGTCACCCCGAGCCGTTCGGCGAGCTCGGTGGCGGTGGCGCCGGGGCCCTTCAGCGCCTGGAAGGCCATGCCGTGCAGGGGGCGCAGGTCCGGGTATCCGGCCTCGGCGACGCGCCGGGTGAACTCGCCCAGCATCAGCTGGAAGCCCAGCCCGAGCAGGAAGGTCAGCTCGATGCCCTCGTTCTCGTCTCTCGTCACGCAAATATGGTGACACGGCCAAGTCAAGCTGCTTTACTCGAGCTGTCGAGTAAAGCAGCTTGACTCAGTTGCGACGAGAAGACGAGGATCGCCTTGCACGTCATCACCGTTTCGCCCGAGCACGTCACCGCCACCCCGAACGCCACCATGACCGGCCGCGCCGCCCCCAGCCGGGGCAGCTCCGAGCTCAGCACCTGGCACGTCGACATGGCCGCCGGCAGCACCGGACCCGAGCACTTCGTCAACCGCGAGCAGGTCTGGCTGCTCACCGCCGGCTCCCTGGAGGTCACCTGCGCCGGCCGCACCGAGAAGGTCGCCGCGGGCCAGACCCTGGTCCTTCCGCCCGATGTGCTGCGCCGGATCCACGCCTGCGAGAACTTCGAGGCGTACGTGGCCATGCGCGCCGACGGGGTGGTCACCGTCCCGGGCGCCGAGGGCACCCGCGTGCTGCCCTGGGCCCAGTGACCCGAAGGGGTCGGGAGCACGCGGTCGCCGCACCACCGGACGCCGGGGCGGCCGCGCATCGCGCGCCGCGCTGAAGGCCCTGTCCGTGAGCGGGGCCGGCGCCGGGCTCGCCGTCCTCGTCATCGGCGCCGTCTGGCTCTACCAGCGCGTGCGCGGCGAGAGCGACACGATCGAGGTGGCGCCGCGCCGTGACGGGCGGGTTCACGTCATCGACGCCCAGATCCTGGGGGACAACACGTTCCCGGGCCCCAAGCCCTACCTCGTGGTGGCCCCGGGGGTGCTGGCCTTCACCACCGACCCGACCGGGACCTACGGCCGTACTCCGCTGCCCTCCGGGCTGGTGCTGGAGCGGGTCCGCCCCGTCTTCGCCTCGGACCCCGGCGCCAGGGACCTGTACATCGGCCGCTCACCGCGCCCGTGCCTGGTGGCCCAGTGCCGGGACGGGGAACGCGAAGTGCTCATCGCCGTCCGGCGCAAGAACATGCGGTGGCTGGTCGGCGCCCTGCGGCAGGCGGACCAGGCGGACCAGCCGGACCAGGCGGCCGTGCCGGACGGGGCCTAGTCCTGGTCAGTCCTGGTCCTGGTCCCGGCCCTTGTCCTTCTTGTCTTTCCTGTCCTTGTTCTCCTGCTCGTCGCGCAGGGACTTCAGGAACTCCGGGTTGTCGTCGGGCGCGACCCACCGGGTCCCTCCCCGGGCCCCGCGACCGCCACCGCCGACGGCCGAGCGCTTCTTGCCCGCGAACAGCCACACCACCGGCCCCACGATGGAGAAGAGCAGGATGATGATCACCCACACCACCTTGGGAAGGTGCTTGACCTCTTCCTCGGGCGTGTTCAGGCAGTCGATGAAGGCATAGATGGTCAGCGCGAGGATCAGCAGGAACGGCAGATAGCGCAGCACGGTGTGGAACCGACTCCCCGGCAGTGACGGCAGGCCCGCTCGGGCCCCGGTGACACCTCCAGAGTAGTTGGTGACGGATACTTGCCCCTATGGCTTACGACGATCTCCGCTCGCTGCTCCGGGCTCTGGAGCGGGAGGGCGACCTCAAGCGCATCAAGGCCGAAGTCGACCCGTACCTGGAGGTCGGGGAGATCGTCGACAGAGTGAACAAGGCGGGGGGCCCGGCCCTCCTCTTCGAGAACGTCAAGGGCTCGGCCATGCCGCTGGCCATGAACGTCTTCGGGACCGACCGCCGCCTCCTGAAGGCCCTCGGCCTGAAGTCGTACGGCGAGATCAGCGAGAAGATCGGCGGCCTGCTCAAGCCGGAGCTGCCGCAGGGCTTCATCGGGGTCCGCGAGGCCTTCGGCAAGCTCGGCTCGATGGTCCACGTGCCGCCGAAGAAGGTGAAGGGCGACTCCGCGCCCGTCCAGGAGGTCGTCCTCACCGGCGACGACGTGGACCTCGACCAGCTGCCGGCGCTCTTCACGTGGCCCAAGGACGGCGGGTCCTTCTTCAACCTCGGCCTGACGCACACCAAGCACCCCGAGACGGGCGTGCGCAACCTCGGCCTCTACCGCCTCCAGCGCCACGACAAGCGCACCATCGGCATGCACTGGCAGATCCACAAGGACAGCCGCAACCACTACGCCGTCGCCGCCAAGCGCGGCGAGCGGCTGCCGGTCGCGATCGCCTTCGGCTGCCCGCCCGCGGTGACGTACGCGTCCACCGCGCCGCTGCCTGGCGACATCGACGAGTACCTCTTCGCCGGCTTCGTCGCCGGCAAGCGGATCGAGATGGTCGACTGCAAGACGGTCCCGCTGCAGGTCCCGGCCAACGCCGAGGTCGTGATCGAGGGCTGGCTGGAGCCCGGCGAGATGCTCCCGGAGGGTCCCTTCGGCGACCACACCGGCTTCTACACCCCGCAGGAGCCCTTCCCGGCCCTGAAGATCGACTGCGTGACGATGCGCAGGCGGCCGCTGCTCCAGTCGATCGTGGTCGGCCGGCCGCCGACCGAGGACGGCCCGCTGGGGCGGGCCACGGAGCGGTTCTTCCTCCCGCTCCTCAAGATCATCGTGCCGGACATCGTGGACTACCACCTGCCGGAGTCGGGCGGCTTCCACAACTGCGCGATCGTCTCGATCGACAAGAAGTACCCCAAGCACGCGCAGAAGGTCATGCACGCCATCTGGGGCGCGCACATGATGTCGCTGACCAAGCTGATCATCGTGGTGGACGCCGACTGCGACGTCCACGACCTGCACGAGGTGTCCTGGCGGGCCCTCGGCAACACGGACTACTCCCGCGACCTCACCGTCGTCGAGGGGCCGGTGGACCACCTGGACCACGCCTCGTACCAGCAGTTCTGGGGCGGCAAGGCGGGCATCGACGCCACGAAGAAGCTGCCCGAGGAGGGCTACACCCGCGACGGCGGCTGGCCCGACATGGTCGAGTCCGACCCGGCGACCGCCGCCCTCGTGGACCGCCGCTGGAAGGAGTACGGCCTGTGAGCCCCCTCGTCTCGGGACCCGGGCTGTTCATCGGCAGTCTCACCGCCTTCGTGATGCTGGAGCGCCCGAAGCTCGACCCCACCGACCCGGGCCTGCGGCAGGCCGCCGAGCGGGCGGGCGTGACGGCCGAGGAGTTCGCGGGCCCCGGCGACGTCTGGGCGCTGATGTGGGAACAGGAGGACGGCGAGGGCGGTGGCTTCGAGCTGCCCGGCCTGCGTGACGTCGAGGCCGAGGACTTCGCCGAGCGGCTGCGGCTCGCGCTGGGCACCGGCGAGGCCTGCACGGTCGAGGCCGGGGCCGTGCTCCGCCTCGACGCCCGACCGGCCGGCACCGACGGCTACGCCTTCACCGCCCACGTCACCCCGCCCGAGGGCGAGGACGAGGAGTCGGAGCCCGTGACGCTGGAGCTGGAGCCGGCCCGCACGGCTTCGCTCCTGTCCCACCTGGAAGAGTTCCTCCGGAGCCTCGGGTGACCCCGAGACGGCGGATCGGTGACGACGAGGTCCGGGTCGCGCTCACCGGCCCCCGGGAGCCGTCCGACGCCCGGCGCGTCACCGCCGACATGGAGACAGGGCCGGTACCGCTCGACGGGCTGAGGGCCGAACTCGAACAGTTCCGGAGGGATCTCGCATGATGACCACCGCCGAGGGCGTCCTCGGACCCGGCCCCACGCCGGAGGCGAGCGGCAAGGTCAAGGCCTTCCTGCGGCTCGTGATGATCGAGCACTCGGTCTTCGCGCTGCCCTTCGCCTACATCGCGGCGCTCACGGCCATGTTCCAGCTCGACCGGCACGTGCACTGGGGCAAGCTGCTGCTCGTCACCGTCTGCATGGTGGGGCTGCGGACCTTCGCGATGGCGGCCAACCGGATCATCGACCGCGAGATCGACGCCCGCAACCCGCGCACGGCCGGCCGCGAGCTGGTCACCGGCGCGGTGTCGGTCCGCTCGGCCTGGACCGGCGCAGGGATCGCGCTCCTCGTCTTCCTCGGCTCGGCGGCGCTGCTGAACCCGCTGTGCCTGATGCTGGCGCCCGTCGCGGTGATCCCGATGGTGGTGTACCCGTACGGCAAGAGGTTCACGAACTTCCCGCACGCCATCCTGGGCCTGGCTCAGGCCATAGGGCCGATCGGGGCCTGGCTGGCCGTCACCGGCGAGTGGTCCTGGGACGCGGTGATCCTGGGCCTGGCGGTGGGCGTGTGGATCGGCGGATTCGACCTGATCTTCGGCTCCCAGGACGTGGCCTCGGACCGCGCGGACGGCGTCAAGTCCGTCCCGGCCCGCTTCGGCGTCCCGGCCGCCCTCTGGGGCGCCCGCGGTGCGCACGTCGTGACCACGGCCCTGCTGGCCTGGTACGCCCTCGCCACCGACGCGGGCGCGCCGTTCTGGGTGGGCCTGGCGATCGTCGTCGTCGCCTTCTTCTACGAGCACACGATCGTGACCCCGCACGACCTGTCCCGCCTGAACCGCGCCTTCTTCACGGTCAACGGCTTCATCGGCATTGCCCTGTTCGTGTGCGCCCTGCTCGATCTCGTGGTCCGGGGTCTGACCCTCTGAGGAGGCCGGCCGGCCCGTGGACCCCTGTGCCGTCAGGCCGTGAGGACGGGCTGCCGGCGGGCCGGGCGGCGGTAGAACAGGGCCGTCAGCACGCCGCCGACCAGGCCGCAGAGGTGGCCCTGCCAGCTGACGCCCGCGTCCGTCGGGAGGATGCCCGTGACGATGCTGCCGCCCCAGAGGGCCGCGATGCCCACGGCGACGGCGACGCCCAGCACCTTGCGCTCGACGAAGCCGCGGACCAGCAGGTAGCCGAAGAGGCCGAAGACGACGCCCGAGGCGCCCAGGGTCATCGTGTCCGGCGGGGAGATCAGCCAGGTGCCGATGCCGTCCGCCAGCATGATCAGCCCGCACACCGCGAGGAAGTGCCGGATCCCGGACAGGGCCGCTATGAAACCGAGGGCCAGCAGCGGAACGCTGTTGGAGGCGACGTGGTCGAAGCCGAAGTGGAGGAAGGACCCGGTGACGACGCCCGTCAGGCTGTCCGGGTCGCGGGCCACGATCCCGTACGCGTCCAGCGCGTGCCCGGTGGCGTAGTCGACGGCCTCCAGGGCCCACAGGACCGCCACCCAGCCCAGCATGAGCTTCGCAGCCGCCTTCGCCCGGTCGCTCTGCCGCCACTCGCCCTGATGGACCGTCGTGTCCGTCGTGCTCATCGTGTCCGTGCCCCCTCCCGGCGCCCCAAGTACGGAACGTCCAGGCACCTTACCGAGTGCCCGTCGGCGGTGGCCGGATAGTCTCGGAGGTATGACTGAGCGCAAGCGCACCCCGTGGGTGGTCGGGGTTTCCGGGGCGTCCGGGACGCCGTACGCGGCGGCGGTGCTCCGCGGGCTGCTGGCGGCGGGCGAGAGTGTCGACCTGGTGGTCAGCCGGGCTTCGCGGCTCACCCTGTTGGACGAGACCGGGATCGCCTTCCGCGACGCGCACTGGCGCGACGATCTGGGGGAGTGGCTGCAGCGGGGGGCCGACGGGAAGCCCGGGACCTTCGCGCGCCCGGAACTGGACGACGTCCGCTACTGGGGCGCCGGGGACCTTGCCGCCGGACCGAGTTCGGGCTCGTACCCGGTCAAGGGGATGCTGGTCGTCCCCGCGTCCACGGCCTGCGTGGCGGGGGTGGCGCTCGGACTGTCGAAGGACCTGCTCCAGCGCGTGGCGAGCGTGACGCTCAAGGAGCGGCGCCGGCTGGTGGTCGCGGTGCGGGAGACCCCGCTGAACGGGCAGACGCTGCGGCATCTGGTGGCGCTGGACGAGGCGGGCGCGATCGTGCTGCCCGCCTCTCCGGCGTTCTATGCGGGCGCGACGCACATCCAGGATCTGGTGGACTTCGTCGCGGGGCGGGTGCTGGACGCGGCAGGGGTGCCGCACCGGCTGTACCGCCGCTGGGAGGGGGAGCTGGGCGGCTCCCGTACTCCCCGGGGGGCGAACGGTGGTGACTAGGCCTTCTTGCCGGACAGCGGCTTGCGGGCCTTGTCGACGCGGTAGGCGGCGGCGGGCTGGTGGGCACGGGATCGGTTGGCCAGCTCCTGGAGCTGTCGCATGTGTGCGTGGGCCATCTCGATCGTGAACACGGTGAACCACTCCTGAAGATCGTGATTGATCTGCTGAAAGATTTCGCAGGGTGTTGACCCTGTGTGCCTTAGATTCTATACCTAGACTTGCAGGATCGCCGAATAATGGAAGGCTCCACGTAATGGACACGGTGGACAGGCAGCTCATCCAGGCACTCCGGGAGAACGGTCGTGCCTCGTACGCGGAGCTGGGCCGTCTCGTGGGCCTCTCCGGCCCCAGCGTCACCGACCGCATCAACCGTCTGGAGACGGCCGGCGTCATCACCGGCTACCGCGCGACGGTGGACTCGCGCTCACTCGGCCTCGGCGTCACGGCGCTGATCGGACTCTCCATGTCCGACGCCGCGGACCACGAGGACGTGGCCCGGCGGCTGCGCGACCTCGCCGAGATCGAGGACTGCTGGTTCATCGCGGGCGACGACTCCTTCATGCTCAAGGTGCGCGCCAACGACGTGGACGGCCTGGAGAAGATCATCCGCAGGCTCTCCGGCACCAAGGGCGTCTCGCGCACCCGCACCACCATCGTGCTCTCCACCAAGTGGGAGAACCGGGTCGGGGAGCTGCCCGAGGAAGCCTGAGAGTACGGTTGGGCAGGGTTCGCAGGACAGGCAGAGGGATCTAGAGGAGGCGACCGGCACATGGACGCTGGGCTCAAGCGTGAGCTGGAGGAGAAGGTTCGCTCCGGCGAGCGGCTGACCCGTGAGGACGGCATCGCCCTCTACGAGTCGGACGACCTGGCCTGGCTCGGTGGCCTCGCCCACGAGGTGCGCACGCGCAAGAACGGTGACGTCGTCCACTTCAACGTCAACCGGCACCTCAACATGACGAACGTGTGCACCGCCTCGTGTGCGTACTGCTCGTTCCAGCGCAAGCCGGGCGAGAAGGACGCGTACACGATGCGCATCGAGGAGGCCGTGCGCCTGGCCAAGGCCATGGAGAACGACAACCTCACCGAGCTGCACATCGTCAACGGCCTGCACCCGAACCTGCCGTGGCGCTACTACCCGCGCTCGCTCTCGGAGCTGAAGAAGGCGCTGCCGAACGTCTCGCTGAAGGCGTTCACGGCGACCGAGATCCACCACTTCGAGACGATCTCCGGCATGTCGGCCTCCGACATCCTGGACGAGCTGATCGAGGCCGGCCTGGAGTCGCTCACCGGCGGCGGCGCGGAGATCTTCGACTGGGAGGTGCGTCAGCACATCGTCGACCACCGCACCCACTGGGAGGACTGGTCGCGCATCCACCGGCTGGCGCACTCGAAGGGCCTCAAGACCCCCTCGACGATGCTCTACGGGCACATCGAGGAGCCGCGCCACCGCGTGGACCACGTGCTGCGGCTGCGCGAGCTCCAGGACGAGACCGGCGGTTTCCAGGTCTTCATCCCGCTGCGCTACCAGCACGACTTCGTGGACATGCAGGACGGGAAGGTGCGCAACAAGCTCCAGGCGCGCACGACGATGGCGACCGGCGCGGAGGCGCTGAAGACCTTCGCCGTCTCGCGGCTGCTCTTCGACAACGTGCCGCATGTCAAGGTCTTCTGGGTGATGCACGGCGTGCAGACCGCCCAGCTCGCACTGCAGCACGGTGCGGACGACATGGACGGCTCGGTCGTCGAGTACAAGATCACGCACGACGCGGACAACTACGGCACCCCGAACAAGCTGGGCCGTGACGATCTGCTGGAGCTGATCCGGGAAGCGGGCTTCCGCCCGGTCGAGCGCAACACGCGCTACGAGATCATCCGCGAGTACCCCGGTCCGGACGCGGGTCTGCGCGAGACCCCGCAGGCGATGCGGGTCTGACGTCCCGTCGGCCTTGTCCGACCCCCTCTCGGCGAGTTAACCCCGGCCCATGGGCCGGGGTTTAACTTTTTCTGGACGGGCCGATGAGGTAATGGGTAAACTCGTAAAATGACCCTTACTTTCACCCTGGACCCGGTCGTCGACCCTTCCCTGCGTGAGGGAATCCTCGGGCTGTGGGCCGACGTCTCGAACGCGGGCGGCGCCGTGGGCTTCGTGCCGCCGGTCGTCGCCGACGACATCCGCCCCGCACTCGACAAGCACCTCGCCGGCGTCGCCGACGGGAGCTGCCGCCTGCTCGTCGGGCGTGACGAGGACGGCTCGGTCGCCGCGACCGCCTTCCTCACCCGCAACGCCCACCGGCTGCAGCTCCACTGGCTGTGGGCGTACACGGTCATGGTCCATCCGCGCCATCAGGGCAAGGGCCACGGGCGCGATCTGATGGCCGCGACGGAGAGCGCGGCCCGCTCCCTCGGGGGCATCGACGCGATCCGCCTCACCTGCCGCGGCGGCCACGGCCTGGAGCACTTCTACGCGGCCTGCGGCTACAAGGAGGTCGGCCGCGTGCCCGGCGCGGTCCGGGTGGCCCCGGGCGACGACCGCGACGACATCACGATGCTGCTGCCGCTGTACTGACGTGCGCCGTCGCCCGCCCCCGTACCCCGGAGGGCCGCCGCCGGGCCCCGGCGTGCTTCACTGGACGGGCACCGGCCTGCGTGACGGCCGGCTGCCGACGCACCAGCCGACGTACGACCACGACGAGAGAGAAGGGGTCACCGTGTCCCTCAAGCCGAGCGCGACGATCCGATACACCGCGATGCGCCTGGGCATCTTCGTCGGATGCCTCGTCGTCGTCGCGGGCCTCGTCCGGCTCGGGTGGGTGCCCGCCGGGCTCGGCGACGCCAACGCCGCCTGGGTCGTGCTGCTCGCCCTCGTCATCTCCGCCCCGCTCTCCTTCGTCCTCCTGCGCAGGCAGCGCGAGGAGATGTCCCAGCAGATCTCCGGGCGCGTCGCGGGTGCGAAGGAAAGGCTCGCGGCGAACCGCAGCCAGGAGGACCAGGCCGACGATGCGGCGCGCGTGAGCTCGTAACGCCACAGTTGGCTTCATCACACATCGAACCGCCCCAGCACCGGGTATACCGCCCGTAACGCTGGGGCGGTCGTGTTTTCCGGGGCGGCGCAAGAGGGCCTCGTGCGCCGTTGTCTCAAAGGGCCCCTTTGAGATTCCCAAAGGAGAAGTGTTAGCGTGTCGAACATGTTGACCACAGTTGCGCACCCGATGACCACGAGCGTTCCGCTCGTGATGCGCCTGCACGTCGACCTCTGCCGCCGCGCGTCCGCGGCCTGTTGCTGTTGAGCTGAATCGATACAGCAGCGGTCCCGGCCGGCTCTTCTCCCCCAGGCTCCGCCCGGGGAGGTGCCCCCAAGCTGCTGCCGCACCGCGTCACCACCGCAATACCTCCCCCCATTCTTTGTGCGTCACCTCCGGAGAGTGTCCGTGTCCGCGACCCCCCAGGCCCCTGCCAAGGCCTCGTTCAAGTTCCCCTTCTGGGCCCAGATCGTCGCCGGTCTCGCCCTCGGCGTCCTCTTCGGCTGGATAGCCCGCAGCCAGGACGTCAGCTGGCTCGCCACCACCCTGGAGAAGACCGGCGACATCTTCGTCCAGCTGCTGAAGCTGGCCATCGCCCCGCTCGTCTTCTTCGCGATCCTGGTGTCGATCACCAACCTGCGGAAGGTGAACAACGCCGCGCGGCTCGCCTCGCGCACGCTGCTCTGGTTCATGATCACCTCGCTGATCGCGGTCGGCATCGGCCTCGCGATCGGCCTGCTGACCGACCCCGGCTCGGGCACCGGCCTCACCGCGGCCGACGGCAAGGAGCCCAAGAAGACCGGCTCCTGGATCGACTTCCTGACCGGGATCGTGCCGACGGACATCGTCACGCCGTTCACCGAGCTGAAGGTCCTTCAGATCGTGTTCCTGGCCGTGGTCGCCGGCATCGCCGCCCTCCAGCTGGGCGGCAAGGCGAAGCCCGTCCTGGACCTCGCCGAGTCCGCCCTGGAGCTGCTCCAGAAGGCCCTGTGGTGGGTCATCCGCCTCGCCCCGATCGGCACCATCGGCCTGATCGGCACCGCGATCGCCACGTACGGCTGGGACCTGATCGGCAAGTACGCGACCTTCACCGCCGACATCTACATCGGCTGCGCCCTCGTGATGTTCGGCGTCTACCCGCTGCTGCTCGCCACGGTCGCCAAGGTCAACCCGCTCCAGTTCTTCAAGGGCGCCTGGCCGGCCATCCAGCTGGCCTTCGTCTCCCGCTCCTCGGTCGGCACCATGCCGGTCACCCAGAAGGTCACCGAGCGCCTCGGCGTCCCGAAGGAGTACGCCTCCTTCGCCGTCCCGTTCGGCGCCACCACCAAGATGGACGGCTGCGCCGCGATCTACCCGGCGCTCGCCGCCATCTTCATCGCGCAGATCTTCGACGTGCAGCTGGGCATCAAGGAGTACCTGCTCATCGTCTTCGTCTCGGTCATCGGCTCGGCCGCCACGGCCGGTCTGACGGGCGCGACGGTCATGCTGACGCTGACCCTCTCCACGCTGGGCCTCCCGCTGGCGGGCGTCGGCCTGCTGATGGCGATCGACCCGATCCTGGACATGATCCGCACCGCCACGAACGTGGCCGGCCAGGCCCTGGTCCCGGTCATCGTCTCGGCCCGCGAGGGAATCCTGGACAAGGAGGCCTACGCCTCCGCCTCGGCCTCCCCGCTGGACGAGGAGCCCTCCTCCACCCCGGCCCCGGTCGCCGTCGCGGCCTGACCTCCCGCACGCGCCGCAGCCCCCGCCCCCGTCCGGGCGGGGGCTGCGGCGTTCGCCGGGAGGCGTGCCCCAGGCGTCAGACGGTCTGCGCGCGGAAGTACGCGACCGTCGCGATCAGGAACGGCACGGCGAACCACCACCGGCCCATGGTCCGCCGGTACACGGGGGTGATGGTGATCAGCAGCCCCATCAGACACAGGACGACGGAGAAGTTCCCCAGGAACCGGGCGTCCTCGCGGAACCGGTCGTACGGCGAATCGGGCTGCGTGACCACGGCGGCCCAACAGGCGAGCGCGGCGGGGCCGTAGAGCAGGACGAGCGGGATCCCGAGCACCCACTGCAGGCAGCCCCGGTCCTCGGGCAGGTCGATGTTCTCGCGGGGGAGCCTCATCCGAGCGTCACCATCCGGATCCAGGCGATCATGCCGAGGACCACCGGAGGGGCGAACCACCACGGGCCCAGGGTGCGGCGGACGGGCGGGACGAGGGTGATCAGGATCCCGAGCACGCTGAAGATGACGGCGAAGAGGGCCATCGCCGTCGTCCCGGCGTAGCCCGGATCGTCCCACTCGGCCGCCGGTCCGAAACGCACCGCCGTGTAGACGAAGAACGCGTTGAGCAGGTGCAGGAGGCCGAGCGGGATTCCGAAGGCCCACCGGAGGAAGCGCTGGTCCTCGGGCAGGCCGGTGCTCTCGTGGGGAGGTGTCATCGCATTGCTTCCTTGACCTGGCCGAGCCCCTCGGTGAAGTTGTCACCGTAGTCCTGGGCCTTCTTCGACTCCCAGTACGGGCCGCCGTTGTAGCGGGCGGCGATCTCGCGCATCTGGGCGTCGGTCAACTGGTCGGCCGGCACGTCCGCGTACGGGGTCTCCGACTTGATCTGGGCCAGGAAGCCGGCGGCTATGAACGCGTTCTGGCGGTGGTCCTGGAGGGACTCCTCCACGAGGGCGCGCTGGGCCTCCGTGAGGTGCGCGGGGTCGTAGCCGAGCACTTCGGCGCCGCGCCGGACCTGGATCGCGATCGGGCCGAAGGAGGTCTGGTCGGGCACCCCGCCGAGCCGGCTCGGGAGGTTCTCGGGCGTGATGGGGCTCAGGGGGAACGCGGCGGTGTGGCGGAGGTGGTCGGTGAAGTCGTCGACGTAACCGCCCTGTCCGGCGATCTCGTTCCAGGCGATCCCCGCGACCAGCTCCTCGGGCAGTCCCGCGTGCTGGGCGGCGGCCCGGAGGATCTCCTTGTTGCGGGAGATCCACTGGGCCTTCTCCTGGTCGTTGTCCGGCGGGTTCCAGTACATCTCCTCGCCCTGGGGCAGCCCGGCGACGCGCATCCGGATGTCCTTGAGCTCCGGCGAGACGTAGGTCTTCTCCCCGACCGTCCCGTGCATCTCCCGCTTCGGGCCGCTGCCCGGCAGGTGGGCCAGCGGACTGTTGCGCGCCTCCTCGCCCTCCCGGCGCAGGTCGGCCATGGCGGCGTACAGGTCGGGCCGTTCGCCGCCGCCCTGGACCCGGAGCGCGGGCATCAGCTCGTACGCCTGCTTCAGCGCGTGGACGCAGGTGTCGCGCGCCTCCTGCTCGACGGTCTTGGCGAGGTGGAAGCCGCCGCCCGCGGCGTCGTGGAGCCGGTTCGCCTCGTCGCGGATGTCGTCCACGTCCATGGCCACTTCGGCCAGGAAGTCGAGGACGCCCGTCGTGGCGCGCATGTCCTCCCACTGGCGCATGGGCTCCGCCCGCTGTGCGACCTTGGTGACGGCGATGCCCTTGGTGCCGATGAGCGCGGCGAGCGCCCGTTCCGACCGGGCGCCGTTGCGGTAGTGGGACTTGGCCGTCTCCAGTGCCAGGGCGTAGGCGTGCAGGGCGCTCGCGGCCTTGTCGAAGCCCTGGGCCATGTGCGTCACCAGCTCCCGGGCATCGGTGAGCCGCGTGAAGTACGTCAGGCTTCCGTCGCTCTCCCACTTGGTGCGCTCCGCCCGCCGGGCGGGTTCCTCGACCTCCACGAGGAGGTCGCGCAGCCGGCGGAACTCGTCCGCGTTCCGTTCGACCAGCGCGGGGTTGCACTCCGCCATGAACGTGACGTCGGCGTGGTAGCTCAGACCGCTGCTCATCTGTCCTTGTCCTCCGGCTTCAGGTACACGCCGGTCTCCACGATCCTGCGGAGGAAGGCCGCCGCGGTGTCGTCGTCCACCCGGGCGAAGCCGGTGCCGGTGGTCTTCAGGCGGGTGGCCAGGCCGGCGAACAGGGCGACCGTGTCCTTGAACTGGTCGTCGGCGAACCGGGCGAAGCGGAGGGTCTGGGCCGCGACGTCGGGGTGCGCCCGCGGCGCGCGGGCCATCGTGCTTGCGTCGCCGTCGGGACGGCCCTCGTGCAGCAGTGCGGCGATCTCGATCAGCAGGTTCGCGTTGCCGTTGATGGACGAGGCCCCGGCCAGCAGGCTTCCCGCGGCACTGCCGCCGCCACCCGGCTCGGGCGCCACCTGGTTGAGCCGCATGGGAACGGGCCGCTCCCCGGCCTGCGCGGCGGCCTTGTGCTCCGCCCACTCCGCGTCGAACGTCATGACTACCCCCCGATGTGGCGATCATGTGCATGTTAAACCGGACAAGCCCCCCACGACGCCGTACAACTCCCGGGCAACCTCACGCCCCGACGGGCCGGGGCGTCGGGGGTGGCGGCGGCCGGGTCGCGGTTCTCCGGGATGCGGGCGGGGGTGCGGCGCCGGTCGGCGCCGGGGCGCGGGGGACCGCGATGCGGTGGGGGCGGACGTACAAGAACCCAAAGAACCGGGGGAAAGAACCAACCAACCCCACCCAACCCAGCGTGCGTAGCTCGGATGGGTGAAACGTGCCAACTGAGCTGGATTTGGGGAGGGTTGGCGGGCATATGCTCGCCCCGACCACCTCAGAAATGAGACGGCCCCCGACGGGACTGGCATCCCGGCCGAGGGCCTGACCAACAAGGAAGCAACCTCTTCCCAATGGCTCCCCAGCACCTTAGCGCGCCGTCGCGCGCAGCGGCCCGTGTTCGACCCGGGACCCCCCGATCCGGTGTCATTCACGTCAACACGCCGCACACCCGTCACTTCACCGTGGTGGGCAACCACCTGCTCCAGCACGCCGACTTGTCGGCCACGGCCATCGGGGTCGCGGCCTACATCCAGTCGCTGCCCGACGGGGCTCCCGTCGGAATCAAGGCGCTCACGAGCCGGTTCCGCGAGGGGGAGGTCCGGATCGCCTCCGCCCTGCGGGAGTTGGAGCGGCACGGCTACCTGGAGCGGCGGCGCGAGCGGCTGGCGACCGGGCAGGTGGTGACCCGCACGTTCTCGTACAACAGGCCGGGGACTGTCGCGGACCCTGACGGCCCGCCGCCTTCCGACGACCCGCCGCCTCCGGATGACGCGCCTCCGGATGACCCGCCTCCACCATCGCCGACACCGCCGGACCGGGAGTCCTTGCCGGGGCCGGAGCCGGGACCGGAGCCGCGACCGGCGCCGGTTCGGAGGGACCGGGCGTTCGATGCCCTGCCCGTGCCGCGGGC
Source organism: Streptomyces sp. NBC_00207 (assembly GCF_045160965.1). Lineage (NCBI taxonomy): Bacteria > Bacillati > Actinomycetota > Actinomycetes > Kitasatosporales > Streptomycetaceae > Streptomyces > Streptomyces sp. NBC_00207. The sequence goes on from NZ_CP130715.1 coordinate 5,452,851, forward strand.
GTTGCACCACGGTGCGGCCGATCTGCTCGCCGGGCTGCGGCGCCACGACCCGCGGCTCCTGCTGGCCGAACGCGACGTACGACGGCTCGTGCCGGGGGTGTCGGCCTGGCTGGAGCGCGGGGCCGACCCCGAGGCGGTGGCGCGGGCGCTGTCCGGCGGCCTTCCGGAGCGCATGCGCGATCCCGCGTCCGTCCTCGCGTACCGGCTCACCACGCTGGTCCCGCCGCACCTTCCACCCGCACCGGTGGTCCGGCGGCCCGGACGGCCGGATCCGTTCCAGACCTGCGACGGCTGCGAGCGGGCCTTCCGGGCCCCGGTTCCGGGGCGTTGCCGCGATTGTCCGCCGGTCGCCGCGTAGGCCGCGTGGGTCCCGTAGGGCTCAGGGGGAGGTGACGGCCTGTTCCAGGAGGCCGCGCAGGGTGCGCTGTTCCTGCTGGGTGAGGCCGGACAGGGGGGAGCCCGCGGCGAGGAGTGCGAGGAGGCGTTCGCGCAGTGCGGTGCCCTCGGCGGTGAGGACGAGGTGCTTGGCGCGGCGGTCGGTCGGGTGCGGGTGGCGCTCGACCAGGCCCTGCTTCTCCAGCTTGTCGACGACGAAGGTGGTGTTGGAGGGCTCGCAGCTCATGCGCTCGGCGAGCTCCCGCATGGTCATCGGCCCGCTCATCTCCCGCAGTGCGGTCGCCTGGGGCGCGGTGAGGCCGAGGGTGGCGGCGCGCTCCCGCACGTGCTCGGCGATCCGCTGGGCCAGTCCGTTCACCAGGCCGCACAGCTGGCGCTCGGCGATCACCTGCTGTTCGGGGGGCGTCGTCATGCCACCACCCTAGCAAGTCCGTCAAGGCTGAATATTTCCAGCTTGAATGATTCGAGCTTGATGCTTATGGTGACGTCGTCGCCGCGGGGAACGCCCCGCGGCCACCTGATGACGACTCACGGAAGAGGACCCATGGCTGACTTGACGGTGGACCAGGACGTACGGCTGCGTCGGCCGGCGGGGATCCGCTCGATACGGCTGGGCGGCACCAAGGTGTCGTACGTGCCGGACGGCGAGGTCCGCCTCCGGCCGCTGGAGCTGCTCCCGGACACCACCGACGAGGTGTGGGCCGCCCACCCGGAGTACCTGGACACCACCGGCCACCTCGTGGGCAGCGTCGGCAGCCTGCTGGTGGAGCACGGCGACCGCGCACTCCTGATCGACGCGGGCTTCGGCCCGCAGGAGTACGAAGTCGAGGCCGGCCCCCTCGCCGCGGCCCGCGGCGGTGCGCTCCCGCAGGGCCTCGCCGCACTCGGGCGCCGCCCCGAGGACATCGAGGCAGTGGCCTTCACCCACCTCCACGCCGACCACCTCGGCTGGGCCTGCCACCCCGCCCCCGGCGGCGACCGGCCCCTGCTCGCCCACGCCGACTACCTGATCTCCGAGGCGGAGTGGGGCGGGCGCGACCTCCTGGCGGCCCAGGGCATGGCCGAGCAGGTCGCGGCCCTCGCGCCGCGCGTGCGTACGGTCACGGACGGGCAGGAGATCTTCCCCGGCGTACGCGTGCGGATCGCCGCCGGCCACACCGTCGGGCACGCCGAGTACGTCATCACCGGGGGCGGGCGGCGCCTGATCGCCTTCGGTGACGCCGTGCACTCGCCGATCCAGATCGACCACCCCGAGTGGTCCTCGGCCTTCGACCACGACCAGGCCCGGACCGCCGACCACCGCCACCGCCTCGTTGCCGAGCTTGCGGAGCCCGACACGATCGGCTTCGGCGTCCACTTCGCCGACGTGGTGTTCGGTCGCGTCCAGCGGGACGGCGACGGTCCGGCCTGGCGCCCCCTGGACGCCTGATGCCCGATGCCCGATGCCTGATGCGTGAGGTCTGAACCGCTGGATCGGGCGAGGGATATGGTGCTAGCGTCACTAGCACCATGTTGCTGAGGCTGAACATCGCGGACGACCGGCCGCTGCACGAGCAGGTGGCCGGGGCCGTGCGGCGGGCCGTCGCCGAGGGGGAGTGCGCCCCCGGAGACCGGCTGCCGCCCGCTCGGGAGCTCGCGCAGGCGCTCGGGGTGAATGCGAACACCGTCCTGCGCGGGCTGCGCGCCCTGCGCGACGAGGGGGTGCTGGAGTTCCGGCGGGGGCGCGGGGTGACCGTGGCCGGCGGGGCCGACACGCGCTCCGCCCTGCTGGAACGGGTACGCGAGCTGGTGGCCGACGGGGCCCGCCTGGGCTACGGCAAGGCCGATCTCGTCGCCATGATCGAGGGGGCGTCGTGAGCAAGGGCGGGGTGTGGGGTGCGGCCGGCTGGGCGGCCGGGGTCGCGGCGGTCCTGGTGGCGCTGCCGCTGGCGGCGAGCGGGCGGCTGCCGGACCGGATGGCCACCCACTGGGGCGGCGGTTCCGGCGCGCCGCCCGACGGGGCCATGCCGTTCGGGGACGCGATGGCCTTCCCGCTCGCGATCTGGGCCGTACTGGTCCTGGGGGTCGCGGTGTTCGCCGTGACGCGGGCCCGGGCCGCCACCGTACTGCTGCCCAGCGGTGTGTTCCTGGCCGGTGCGCAGGCCGCGATCGTACGGGCCAACCTGGACCACGAGGACTGGCGGCAGGCCGATCCGGTGGACGGCCGGGTGGTGGCGGCGGTGCTCGCCGCGGCGGTACTGGCGGCCCTGGCCGGCGCGCTGATCAACCGTCAGGGGCCGGTGTGGGCCGTGAGCCCCGCAGCCGGCGGCTCGGCGGCCGGCAGCCCGGCGGCCGGCAGTGCCCGTATGGACATCCCCGCAGGTGAGCGGCTCGTATGGCTCGCTCGGACCTCGAACCCGTGGCTCCGGCTGACCGCCGGCCTGCTGGGAGCCCTCGCGGCCGTCGCCGCGGTCGCCGGGGCGGGCGGGCTGCTCGGACCGGCGTGGCGGCTGGTCGTGCCGCTCGGCTTCGCCGCTCTCGCGGTGCTCGTCTTCTCCTCGGTACGGGCACGGGTCACCGGGCAGGGGCTGGAGGTCGGCTTCGGGCCGCTCGGGTGGCCCGTGCGGCGCTGGGCCGCCGCGGACATCGAGTCGGCCCGCGCCGAGCACCGGACGCCCGCCCAGGTCGGCGGCTGGGGCTACCGGTTCAGCGGGCTCGGCACGACGGTGATGCTGCGTGCCGGGGAGTGCCTGGTCGTCCGCTCCCGCGGCAAGGACTTCGCGGTGAGCGTCGAAGACGCCGCCCGCGGTGCGGCCCTCCTCAACTCCCTCACGGCGAAGAGCCGTTCGGCGCCTCCGGGGCCCTAGGAAGCGCTACGGGCCGCGCCGGCGGCCGCGCGGTGGTGGCTCGGGCGGGTGCCGTACACCCGCTGGAAGGCCACGCTCAGTCCGAAGGCGCTGCGGTAGCCGACCTGCCGGGCGATCGACTCCACCGTGGCCTCGGACCGCACCAGCAGGTCGGCCGCCAGGGCCAGCCGCCAGCCCGTCAGGTAGGCCATGGGCGGCTGGCCGACCAGCTCGCCGAAGCGGCGCGCGAGCGTCGCCCGCGATACGCCGGCCTCCTCGGCGAGCGCCGCCACCGTCCAGGGCCGCGCGGGCCGGTCGTGGATCAGGCGCAGTGCCGGGCCGGCCACGGGGTCGCCGAGCGCCCTGTACCAGCCGGGCGGGTCGGACTCGGGGCAGGTGAACCACTCCCTCAGCGTGGACAGCAGCAACAGGTCCAGCAGCCGGTCCAGGACCGCCTGCTGGCCGGGGTCGTCCCGGCTGATCTCCAGGGCCGTGAGGTCGAGGATCGGGCCGGGCTCGCCGCCGTAGCGCACCACGAGCACCCGGGGGAGCGCGCTCAGCAGCCGCTCCGAGACCCGGCCGCCGACGTGGTAGCTGCCGGTGAGCAGCACGTTCGGCGCGTCGGCGTCCAGGCTGTTCCCGCAGGTGCGCACCCCCAGTACGAGGTCCTCGCTGATCTCCGCGCCGTCGGCCGTCGTGCAGTGGTCGGGGCCGTGCACCACGTACAGCGGGGGCGCCACCGGGCCGTCGTCGGCGGTGCCGGCGGTGTCGGCGATGGTGAAGGGCCGGCCCCCCACCACGATGGCCACGTCGCCGCGGTCGAGCGCGACGGGCTCGGCGTCGCCGCCGGGGAGGATCCGGCCCGAGCCGCGCAGCATGGTGACCAGGGTGAGGGGAGTCCGGTCGGCGAACCGGATCGACCACGGTGGGGCCAGGATGGCCCGGCTGAACAGGGCCCCGTCGGACCGGACTTCGTACAGCAGACTCGCCAACGCATCCATGCGGAAAGACCTTAGACGCTCAGACATCGATCTGAGCGGGAAGGCCATTCCGCGGCTCAATGGCTGCGGCTTGACTGGCCGCATGACGACGAAACCGATTCTGGTCCTCGGCAGCACAGGCAAGACGGGACGGCGCGTGCTCTCCCGCCTCCGACAGTACGGACACGAGGTCCGGGCGGCCTCTCGCAAGGGGCCGACCCGCTTCGACTGGAACGACGAGAACACCTGGGAGCCGGCGCTGGAGGGGGCCGGCGCGGCCTATCTGGTCGACTCGCAGCAGAGCGACGCCGCGACGTCGCTGCGATCCCTTGCCGAGCTGGCCGTGGCCCGCGGTGTGGAGCGGCTGGTGCTGCTGTCGGCCCGCGACTGGGTGGTGCCGGACGGCGAGGAGAAGCTTCCCGGTGAGCGCGCGGTACGGGAGTCCGGTGCGCAGTGGACGATCCTGAAGCCGACCTGGTTCGCCCAGAACTTCAGTGAGGACCCCTTCTACCGCGGGCAGTTGCTCGACGGCGAGTTCGTGATGTCGACCGGGGACGGCATCGAGCCGTTCGTCGACGCCGAGGACATCGCCGACGTCGCGGTGGCCGCCCTCACCGAGGACGGACACGGCGGGCAGGCCTACGAGCTGACCGGGCCGAGGCTGCTGAGCCTGGGCGACGTGGTCGGGGAGATCGCCCGGGCCACCGGCCGGGACATCGCCTACCGCCCCGTCCCGGCGGAGGAGTACGCGGCCTACGCCCTGGGGAAGGGCCTCCCGGAGGACTACGTGGCCCTGCTGAACCTGCTCAACGGCTGGATCGAGGAGCGCCGCTTCGCGACCCTCGCCGACGGCGTGCAGCGCGCCCTCGGCCGTGAGCCCCGCGATTTCGCCGACTACGTCCGCCGCACCGCCGCCACCGGGGTGTGGCACTGATCGACAGGGTCCGGTGCCGGTCTCCACGCGTGCGGCACAGATCGGTGTCAGTGGCACCGATCGGTGTCAGTGGGGTGGAGCGTCCGTGAAGAAGGGCTCCAGGGGCTGGTCAGGCAGGGTTACCGCTACGTAAATTACCCGCGGTAACGCTCGTGCCGAGCCAAGGAGAGTGCGCCATGGGAGCCGAGCTGAAGCCGGTCAGGCCCGTCCGTCCCACCCGCCCCGCCCGTCCCGCCACAGCCGTCGAACCCGTCAAGACGGTGGTCGACGGGGTGGTGCGCGAGGTCCGGGTCCCCGCGCTGGTGGGACCGCCGCAGCGGGGATCCCTCGGGGACATCCCCTTCGACAACGCCCGGGAGGCCCCCGGCGAAGCGGTGCTCGCCCGCAAGGAGCGGGACGGCTCCTGGCGCGACGTCACCGCCGCCGAGTTCGCGGCCGAGGTGCTCGCCGTCGCCAAGGGCCTGATCGCCGAGGGGCTGCGCGAGGGCGACCGGCTGGCGATCATGGCCCGTACGACCTACGAGTGGACCCTGCTCGACTTCGCCGGATGGGCGGCCGGGCTGGTCACCGTACCGATCTACCCCACCTCCTCCGCCCTCCAGGCCCGCTGGATCATCCAGGACTCCGGAGCCGTGGCCTGCGCCGTCGAGGACACGGCGCAGGCCCGGCTCATCAGCAACGAGCGGGCCCACCTGCCCTGGCTGGCGCACCTGTGGGAGTTCGACACCGGAGCCGTGGCCCGGCTGATCAAGGCCGGGGAGCGCATCCCCGACGCGCTGGTGCACGCCCGCCGGGAGGCCCGTACGCCGGACACCGTCGCCACCCTCATCTACACCTCCGGCACCACCGGACAGCCCAAGGGCTGCGTGATCACCCACGCCAACTTCTTCGCCCAGGTGGACAACGCGGTGGAGCTGCTGCACCCCGTCTTCAAGTCCGTCAGCACGGACCCGGCCTCCACCCTCCTCTTCCTGCCGCTCAGCCACGTCTTCGGGCGGATGGTGGCCGTCGGCTGCATGCGGGCCCGCGTCAAGCTCGGGCACGCGCCCAGCATCAGCACCGAGGACCTCCTCGCCGACCTCGCCGGCTTCCGGCCCACCTTCCTCCTGGCCATCCCGTACGTACTGGAGAAGGTCTACAACACCGCCCGGGCCACCGCCGAGAGCATGGGCCGGGCCTCCTCCTTCGACCGGGCCGCCCGCATCGCGCAGCGCCTCGGCGAGCTGGCGAAGGGCAAGGCCCCCGGGCTCGTGCTGCGCGCCGGCCGCGCCCTGTACGACCCGCTCGTCTACCGGCGGATCCGGGCCGCACTCGGCGGCCGCGTCCGCTACATCCTGAGCGGCGGATCTCCGCTGGGCCGGCGGCTCGCCGCCTTCTACACCGGCGCCGGCATCGAGGTCTTCGAGGGCTACGGCCTGACGGAGACCACCGGTGCCAGCACCGTGACCCCGCCGCAGCACCCCCGGCTCGGCACGGTGGGCTGGCCGCTTCCGGGCACGGCCGTACGGATCGCGGACGACGGCGAGGTACTGCTGGGCGGCGGGCACGTCTTCGCCGGCTACTGGAACAGCGGGCACGCCCTCCCGTACGGGAGCTGGCTGGCCACCGGCGACATCGGGGAGCTCGACGCCGACGGGTACCTCACCATCACCGGCCGCAAGAAGGACCTGATCATCACCTCCGGCGGCAAGAACGTGGCCCCCGCCCCCCTGGAGGACTGGCTGCGGGCCCACCCGCTGGTCGGCCAGTGCATGGTGGTCGGGGACAACCGGCCGTACATCACCGCGCTGATCACCCTGGAGCCCGACGGGCTGCAGCACTGGCGCCAGATGCACAAGAAGCAGGGCGTGCCGATGCGCGAGCTGGTGCGGGACGAGGTACTGCTGGCGGACCTCCAGCGGGCGGTCGACGAGGCGAACCGGCTGGTGTCGCGGGCCGAGTCGATCCGCCGCTTCGCCGTCCTGCCCGGCGACTTCACCGAGGCGCGCGGCCACCTGACCCCATCGATGAAACTCAAGCGGGGCGCGGTCGCCCGCGACTACGCCGACCGCATCGAAGAGCTGTACCGGGGCCCGCGGGACGCCTAGGCGATCCGGGTTCGCCGGACCGGGTGCGGGCCGACCAAGCGTACGACTCCCGCGGCAATCGCTGCGGCGGCCTCGCCCTTGTGGTGCTGGAGGGCGGGGCCGCCGTCGCGGGCGTGTCAGTGGCTGGCGTTCGGCGGTGCCGTCATCGTCGGAAGCCGTTCCCGTCGAGGCGTCTTCGGCCGGTGGTCAGCCCTCCTGGAGCCGGGCCAGGATCCACTTGCCGAGCTCCGGGGTCATGGCGGTGTGGCCTTCGTTGGTGGTGGCGCAGAGGAAGTCGTGGAGGTCGCTCTTCTCGCGGTCGACCTTGGAGTAGAGGGCGGTGTGGTCGTCGATGTCGGCCGACGCCACTGCGCTGATGGTGGGGACGAAGGTGGAGGTGTTGTGGGTGAGGTCCGCCGGCTGCTCGTTGACCATTGCGGCCAGCACGGCGGCCATGCCGAAGTTGGCGGCGTCCTGCAGGAGGGGCGCCTTGGGGAAGAGGCCGCCGGGAGCGCCGTCGAGTTCGGGGAAGCCGGTGGTCTTGATCGGGACCGGTTCCTTGCGCGCCTGCGCCATCTGGGCGACGGTCTGCTGCCCCTGGCCCTGGGTGCGGAGTTGGGCGCTCACCTTCGGTCCGGTGGCGGCCATCGCGGTGTCGTCGGCGGGGATGTTGTTCCCGATGCCGGTGCCGGTGCCGTTGGCGACACCGAGCAGGCGGGGGCGCTGGGGCCAGTCGCCCATCCGGTGGAGTGCTTCCAGGAAGTCGGTCCGCTCCTGGTCCTGGCCGGCGGTGACGTCGAGGGTGACCTTGGTGCCGGTTGCGACGTGCCAGCGCAGCATCTGGCGTGCGGCCGGGCTGTTGACCAGGTCGGAGTAGAGGCTGAGCACCGGGTTGGTGCTGCCCCAGTGTTCCTTGACGAAGTGGGCGAATGCCTGGACTCCGAGGGGCAGCCACGCGCCCCGGTGCGGGGTGTCGTAGGAGAGGTAGGTGGAGGTCTGGTGGTCCTCCCGCTGCCTTTCCATCTTGGCCAGGGCGTAGCGGGTGACCATTCCTCCCATGCTGAAGCCGCCCACCGTCAGCATGGCGTCGCCTTCGCGGTCGGCGATCGTCCTGCGGATGCACTCGATCGCGGTGTCGGCGTTGTCGAGGATGGATGCGCTTCGGTCGTCGAAGCCGAGGAGGATGACGTCGAAGCCGTTCTCACGCAGTGTGGAGATGAACGGGTAGTCCCCGTTCTCCAGGCCGTCGTACAGAACGTGGCCGTTGCTCCCTCCCATCGCGAAGCCGTCGGCGAGGATCACCGGCCGCCTGACGGCCGTCCGGTCGGATGAGCTGTAGTAGATCCAGGCGGTCCCGTTGCGGAGCTCCCACTTGGTGTCCCAGGGGTCCGTTTCCGCGGTTACGGGCTGAGCCCCGGCAAGGGGGCCCCAGATGCTGACGACAGGCTTGGACATGCTTCGACGACTCCTTGGTGTCGCGGCTGGTCACACCGAACGCGGTGATCGTCTCAGCGCAGGCATCCAATGCCCCGCCGCAATCCGGCAGCATCACTCGTTCGGCTCCTGGTTGTAACCAGCACTGTCACAGCAGGTCCTGGCGGCGGGCCGGGCGGGGCGCGCTCCCGCCCCCGCCGGGGAGTTTCCCGGCAGGGGCGGGGCGGGGCGGTCGAGGGCCTTCGGGTTCAGCAGTCGGCGTGCGTCGGACGGCCCGCGAAGCGGTCCGCCAGCCAGTTCCCGGCCGCCAGGGAGTGCGTGATCACGCCGCTGACGTGCTCACCGACCCAGACGGTGTCGAATTCGAGGTTCGCGCCCCGTGCGCACCAGTCGGCGCGCAGCCGGCGGCCCACCCCGTACGGGATCAGCTCGTCGGCGAGCGCGTGGTACTGGTACACCGGCGCGGCCGGGGCGGTCCGCCCGAGCCTGCTCTGGTTCAGCCGGGCCCGCCAGTCCGGCTGGGCGAGCGGGTCGCGCGTGGTCAGGTCGGAGATCCGCTTGAAGGAGCCGGCGATCGAATCGATCGCCACGCAGTTCTCCTTCATGCCGGCGATCAGCAGCCGGCCCGCCGGGTTGAGGTAGGAGTCCAGCTTCAGCTCGGGGAAGGCCGCGTCCTGCCCGGCGGCCGCCATGAAGATGAGCCCGGAGCCGTAGGAACCGTTGTTGAAGTCGGCCACCTCCAGCAGGTCACCGGGGACCCCGCCGGTCGCCGTGCCCTTCACCTGGAGCTCCGGGGCGTACGAGCCCTGCAGCTCGGCGGCCCAGCTGCTGGCCTGGCCGCCCTGGGAGTAGCCCATGATGCCGACCGGTCCGGTCGCCGACAGGCCCGTCCCGGGCAGCCGCTGGGCGGCGCGCGCCGCGTCGAGGACGGCGTGCCCGGCGGAGGGGCCGACGGTGTAGGTGTGGACGCCCGGCGTGCCGAGGCCCTCGTAGTCGGTGACGACCACGGCCCAGCCGCGGAGGGTGAGCTGCTGGATGAGGTTGGCCTCCATGGCGGTGCCGCGGGGGAGGTTCTCGCTCGGCGCGCAGGAGTCGCCGAGGCCGACCGTGCCGACGGCGTACGTGATCAGGGGGCGCGGGCCGGTGCGGCCGTCCTGCGGGACGATGACGGTGCCGGAGACGATGTTCGGGGCGCCGTCGGCGGTGGTCGAGCGGTAGTGGATCTTCCAGGCCTTGGTGTCGGTGGGCTGGCCGGGCAGCGGGTGGAAGGCGGACGGGGCGCTGCCGACGATGTCGCCGGGGGCGCCCGTGGTGCCGGCGGTGGCGGCGGTGGCGGCGGTGGCGGAGACGGGGGCGGCGCCGGCGGTGGGGATCGCGGCCGGGACGGCCGAGACGGCCAGGGTGGCCACGGCGGCGAGGGCGGTGCTGCGCAAACGCATGGGGGCTCCCGGAGGCTCGTTCCGTGCGGGAATCGGTGAGGTGAAGGTAGTGACCGACCGGTAGGGAGGTCGCTGACCGTGCAGCTCACCTTTCCTGGCCCGGAAACGCACGCCCGGAAAAGCACAGGGCCGAGGCCGCCCCGGGAGCACCGTGAGGGGTGGTCCCGGGGCGGCCTCGGCCGTTCCCCGCCTGGGGTGCCGCAATCAGGCGGCGCGCGCCCTGCGGCTGCCGTGCGGCGTCCGCTCGGCGGACTCGTGCCCGGTACGGGTGGGCCTCATGGGGATGAGGGTGCCGGTGGAGGGGGTGGAGTGGGTGAAGGCGCCGATGGCGCTGGGGGCCACGCGGATGGCTCCCACAGCGATGGCGGCCTTCAGGAGAGCGAGGCGGTGGATGCTGGTCATGGGGTTCTCCTTCACGCTGCGGGGAGTGGGGCCCGGTCTGCCGGGATGCGGAGGCCGAGCCTCGTGCCTCCATTGGGCCCCGGCGGCAGCGACCCCGTCACGCCACTCGATCTCGGGGCTTGACAGCGGACCGGGGCCGGGAGCCGGGGCCGGGAGCACGTCGGCAAGACGGACGAACAGCTTTTGCAGCGGATCAAGGACGAGCAGCGCGCGAACGGAAAGTACGACATCCTCACCTCCTCGTCCTTCCGGGATCTGGATTCGGCGCAGAAATACACTCAGTACAACGTCCGGCAGAACACTTCGGTGATCCAGGACTGGCTCAAGAACCCACCGCCCGCGAAGGACCTGCACATCGGCGTCGCCTCGGTCCCGCACGAGGGCCCGGTCAACGGGTCCACCTCGACCGGTCGGACCATCGTGGTGGACAAGGACACCGGCACGATCGCGCCCGCCCGGGACACTCTCGGAGTGACGTCTCATCTCAAGTACGACCCGAGCCTGAACCCGCCCTTCGTCGTCTACACCTCGGCGCCTGCGTAGTGGAACGGATGAGGGAACCCCTGACCTCGGAAACCTGGGCGGACGCGCTCGACCTGTACGAGTCGAGCTACACCTTCGTCTCCGTAGCCCCCCGCGACCATGCGCAGTGGTGGCTCGACTTCGCCTCGATCGTCCGGCTGGAGGCCCGTGACCCGCGCGGATGGCGGTCGATCGATCCGGACGAGGAGGAGTTCGACCTCCGGGTGGATCCGATCTATCCCTGGCTCGCTCCCCCGGCCACGATCGAGGAGGCGGAGCGGTTCCACGGCCGGGTGAGGGAACTCCCCCGCTCCTCGGTCCGGTCACTGCTGGTGCTGCTCGGCATCCTCGGCCTGGACGTGGCGAAGGCATCGAACTGGGAACGACGCCGGCCCGGGATGGAGCGGAGGGCCGATCTGATCATGTCCCGGTTCCCGAGCGGCACGCGCTTCCATTCGAACCTCGGCTGGAAGGGCGACCACCCGGACTTCTACGAGCAGCCCTTCCGGACCCACGACCCCTTCAGCCGGTACGACTGGGATGCCGGACTGATCGCCGTGAACGATGACGAAGTCGCCGTGTTCTGGAACTTCCTGTCCACCTGACCAGACCGAACCGGGAAGACCACGTGCTCACCAGATCCGCCACAAACCCCGACCGGGAAACCGCCCAGTGGGCCGCCCAGCAGGTCGTCACCCGCAACGAGCAGGCCATCCACCGCTGGCTCGCCCAGGGCACCCGCCCCCGGCTCACCATCGAAGCCGCCTGGCCCTCGCGCGAGGAACCGGTCGGCCGCGTCCTGATCCAGGCCATGGCGCTCGCCGGACGCGGGGCCGTGGACGTGCGGGCCGCGCGGGTGGTGCTCCGGCGCGAGCTGCGCACCTACGCCCGGAACCCGCCCGGCCGGCTGCGGCTGCGCCTCGGAGAGTTCTACCCGGTCCCGGACATCGGGCTGCCCGAGGCCGAGATCCAGCAGTGGCTGCTGGTACTCGCCGACCACATCAGGCAGAGCATCGAGGAGGGCCTGGTCCCGCCCCCGGCGGCGCTGCCCGAGACGCACTGGGAGTGGCACGCCCGCTTCCCGGAACTCGGCCAGTTCCTCGGCGGCTGGTTCTCGCAGGACATGCCCGCGGAGTTCGAAGACCACGAAGCCGCCGTCGCCACGCACGGTAGCGGGTTGTTGCAGAGCGTGTGCTTTCAGAGTAAATTCGGCAGCAAGATCCCCTTACGTGCATGCGGAGCGGATATGGCCAGAATCATCAGCTTGCGGGCGCCCGAGTCGATCGGCCTGCACGACATGTCCCAGCAGCAGATCGAGGCGTACGTCAGCGATGTGGCCACCCGCGCGCTGGACAGCCTCCCCGAGGGCGTCAAGCCCGTCGGTGTCAATGCGGTCGAGATCGAGTCTCTTCTTTCGGCCAGCGATTCGGAGCGGGGTGGACTGTGGGCCCAATGGACCCGTGCCTGCTGTGCGCAGCGGGCCGACATCGAGGACTTTGAACCTCCGGTGCTCGAAGAGTTCACCGCTCCCGGCAGCACCGTGCACCGGGATGCCAGCCGCACCCACGTCGAGTCGATGCTCCGTACCGCGGCCCTCGAATACCCGGACATGCACGGTGAATCCGGCGGATAGTAAGGACCACGCCCCCTATGGCCGCCATTCCCCTCACCTTGCATCGCGATCGTTTCGACGCCAGTCGGGTGAGAGCCCTCCCGCGCGGTGACTACCTGCTCGTGATGGACAGAGTTTCGGGCCGCTGGATGACGGTCGATACGCCGACGGGGCAACTGCTGCCACTCGTGGCGTCTTCGCCCCACCAGTTGCCCCAACAGGTCCGTGGCGCGGTCGGGCAACTTCGGGAACTCCTGCTCGACCGGGGTATCGGGGTCATCGGCGCCGAGCGGCGGTTCGAGCAGCTCAACACCGTGATCCTCAAGCTGACCAATGCCTGCAATTACGCCTGCACCTACTGCTACGACTACGAGACCTTCGAGCGGGCCGTCGTGCTGTCGCGGGACGTGGCCGTCAGTGCGCTGAAGCAGGCTCTCGATCTCGCCGAGCGCGAATTGTGGGTGATCCTCCACGGGGGTGAGCCCATGCTCGTGTGGCAGCTGGTGGAGGAACTCGTCACGGCCGGCCGGCAGCTCGCCGCCGAGCGGGGCAAGCGGATCCGGTTTGTGGGCCAGACGAACCTGTCCCGCCTCAACGATGAAATCGTGGAGTTCTCCCTTCGCCACGACATCGTCTGGGGGGTGTCGATCGACGGCGGACCAGATCTTCACGACCACTTCAGGGTCGACCACAAGGGGCGCGGCACCTACTTCCAGTTCGCCAAGGCCTTGGACCGCTACCCGTCCTTCGTGCGCGGGTGCGGCGTCATGAGCACCATCACCGCCGTCAACCAGGGCAGGCTCCTGGAGTTGGCCCGGCACTTCCGAGATCTCTCCATGGCGTCCTGGGACTGGAGCCTGTTCCAGCCGATCGGTCGGGGAAGAGACCAACAGGCCACCTTCGCCCTTGACCCCGACGTTCTTGTCACCGCGTGGGGCGAGCTGTTCGACGCCGTCGAGGGCGGGGAGTTCGACGGTTTCCCCGTACTGCCTGTCAAGAAGTACCTGGACAACTTCATCGCGGGGCCCGGCGGCAACATGTGCATGCGCCCGCAGTGCGGTGCCGGCCGCGATCTGTTGTCCATCTCCTCCGACGGCTCGGTCGAGGCGTGCGACTGCATCGATCCCACCGGCCCGCTCTCCGGCCTCGGTTCCGTCGACGAGGGCCTGGTCGCCGCCCGCGACAGCAATGTCGCCGCCCTCATCCGAAGCCGGGACCTCAGCGGCACCCGGTGTTCCGAATGCATCTGGTACGGCGTCTGCGGAGGTACGTGCCTCGCACACGCTCCCGGGCTCAACGACGTCTGGCCGGAGTCCTGCGCGGTGGCCTTGTGCGCCTTCGACAAGATCTCGTACTCGTTGGCGAACTCCACCCGCCTTCTCGACTACCAGCGAACGCTGGGCTAGACGATGCCCGGTATGGCTGAGGCACTGCACCTGCTCTCCTACGATCCCTGCGCGAGCCAGGTGTTCTGCCGGCGGCCGCTCGGGGAACTCCATCGTCTCGCCGACTGGGTGTGCGAGCGTGATCCGTACGGCGAACTGACGAGACTTCGTGCCGCACTGGGTCTGGTGGACCCACGGGACGACGACCTCCACGGCCATGTCCGGCATCAGCTCTGGTGCGCTTGGCGCCAGGCATCCTGGACGGCGGGCCTGGCCCGGCCGCTGCCGGCCGTGGTGGCAGCGGGACAGCAGTGGCTGGACGAGACCCGCGGACACCCCACCGTCCTCGTCTCGCCCATGACGATGACCACGGCGGACGCCCTCCACACGGTCTCGGCGGTGTTCGCCGACCGGCATGTGGTCGCCGTGGGCGAGGGCGCCATTCCGCAGTACGACGCGGAGATTTCCGTGGTGAACGGCGATGTCGGCTCGATCCGGCACGTCCTCAGGCACCTTGCGGCCGGTGGAGTGCTCGGTACCTACGCCGACTTCGTGTACGCGGACCGCGACGCCGAGCCAACCGTCATGTTCGGACGTGCACGGCCCATCTCGTCGGGATTCGTCGCGGTGGCGTCCCGGCCCGGCACGATGCTCCTGCCCACCGTCATGAGACGGTCCGACGACGAGCAGATCGCGATGGAATTCGACGAACCCATCCTCGTGCAGGGCATGCCCCAGGACGCGCGATCCGCACGGAAGAGCATGCGCCAGCTGATCGCACAGCTCCTGGAGTCGCTGATCCGCCGCAACCCCCAGCAATGGCTCCTGCTGCCGACGCTGAGCTTCGACTCTCCGCAGCTTGCCCGGGTCTAGCCGCCCGACGCGATCCGGTAGGCACCCGGGGTCGTGCCCGTCCAGCGGCGGAAGGCGCGGTGGAAGGCCGTGTCCTCCGAGAAGCCGAGCCGGGCCGCCAGCTCCGCGATCGGCTCCCCGCTCTCCGCCAGCCCGGCGATCGCCGCGTCCCGCCGCACGTGGTCCTTCAGCTGCTGGAAGGAGGTCCCCTCCTGCTGGAGCCGGCGCCGCAGCGTCGCCGGGGACACCGCGAGCCGCGCCGCCACCTCCCCGAGCGCGGGCAGCCGCGGCGACGTGCGCAGCCGCTGCGTCAGGGTGCGGCGGACCTGCTCGGCGACGGTGGTCCCGTACTCCGGGCGCGACAGCAGGTCGAAGGGGGCACGCCGGAGCATCGCGTCGAGGGCGGCCTCGTCCCGGACGAGCGGCGCGGTCAGCCAGTGCACGTCGAAGGCGGCGCCCGTACGGTCCGCCCCGAAGCGGACCGGGCAGTCGAAGAGGATCTCGTACTCCTCCTCGTGCGGCGGCGGGGGATAGGCGAAGGCGGCGTGGGCGAGCGGGATGCGGCGCCCCACCAGCCAGCTGCTCAGCCGGTGCCAGATCGCGAGCACGCACTCGGTGAGGAAGCGGTCCTCGTCACGGGCGAAGTCGTTGCGGACGGTGAACCGTGCCTCGCCGTCCTCCACTTCGAGCGCCAGCTCCGGCCCGCCGGGGAACAGCCCGTAGAAGGCGGCCGCCCGCTCCGTCGCCGCGCCGAGGTCACGGCAGCCGAGCGAGGCGTGGCACATCATCGCGAAGGTGCCGGGGCGGCTCGGGACCGCGCTCAGCGCGAGGAACTCGTCCTGCGTGGTCCGGTACAGCGCCCGGAACAGCCGGGCGAACTGCGCGGGCGTGATCCGCGCCCGGTCGTCGCCCAGCAGCAGGGGCGGGATCTGCGCCTCCTGGAGCAGCGGCACGGTGTCGATGCCGCTGCCGCGCGCCCCCGCGAGCAGGGCGCGCACATGGTGCACGGTGATCGTCCGCCTCCCCATGCCTTCGACGGTAGCCCGCCGTGGCGCGGGGCGATACGGACGTGCGCGGACCGGTGAGCGCTCGGGTCAGCAGGGGTGACGCTTCCGGTCATGCCGCGGCGGCCGTGCGGCTGCCTAGCGTCGGGGGTCACCAACTCCCCCGGAGGCATGCGATGGACGGTCGGCCGAGCACGCTGGCGGTGTTCACCCAGTGGACCGAGGAGCGGTACGGGCCGGAGACGGCCCTGCGGTTCCGCTCGCCCGACGGCGGGTGGCGGACCCGTACGTACGGGGAACTGGGCGCGGAGGTACGGGCCGTCGGGCGGGCGCTGCTCGGCCTGGGCGTGGCGGCCGGGGAACGGGTCGCCGTACTGGCGGAGACCCGGCCGCAGTGGACGTACACGCACTTCGGGGTGCTGGCGGCGGGCGCGGTCCTCGTACCGGTCTATCCGACGGCGGGCGAGGAGGAACTCGCCTGGGTCCTGTCGGACTCGGAGGCGGTGGCCGTGGTCTGCGACGACGCGCGGCAGGCCGAACGCGTCGAGGCGCTCCGGGTGAAACTGCCCGCCCTGCGGTCGGTGGTGGCGATGGACGAACTGCCCGCGCTGGAGGGGGGTCCGGAGGCCGACCTGGCCCGCCGGGCGGCGGCCGTGACCCCCGCCGCGGACGCGGCGATCGTCTACACCTCGGGCACGACGGGCCTGCCGAAGGGCTGCCGCCTCACCCACGGCAACCTGGGCGCCATCCAGGACGCCACCGTCCCCCTGATCAAGGGCGGGCCGGGGGACTCGACGTACCTGTACCTGCCCCTCGCGCACCTGCTGGCCCAGCTGATCCAGTACACGACCCTGCTGGAGGGCGGGGAGCTGTGCTACTTCGGCGGCAGGATCGAGGACGTGCTCGCGGAGATCGCCGAGGCCCGGCCGACCCACCTCCCCTCCGTGCCCCGGCTGTTCGAGAAGCTGCACTCGGCGGTGCTCTCGCTGGCCGAATCCCGGGAGGGCGGCCGCGAACGCTTCCAGGAGGCGGTACGGCTGGGCGTACTCGCGGCGGACGGGCGGCTGCCGCAGGACCGGCGGGCGGAGTACGAGGCGGCGGAGAAGTCCCTCTACTCCCTGGTCCGGGGCGCGTTCGGCGGCCGGCTGAAATGGGCGCTCACCGGCGGCGCCCCGATCGCCCCGGCGACCCTGGACTTCCTGCGGGCCTGCGGGATCAGTGTGTTCGAGGGGTACGGCATGACGGAGTCGGGCGGAGTCATCTCCCTCAACCACCCGGAGGCGGTGCGCCACGGAACGGTCGGCCGCCCGATCGCGGGCTGCGAGGTGCGGATCGCGGAGGACGGGGAGGTGCTGGCGCGCGGGGCGATGGTCTTCCCGGGCTACCACGCGAACGCGGCCGCGACGGCGCAGGCCCTGGACGGGGAGGGCTGGCTGCACACCGGTGACCTGGGCGAACTGGACCCCGACGGCTACCTGCGCATCACGGGCCGCAAGAAGGAGCTGATCATCACCTCCGCCGGGAAGAACCTCACCCCCACGGAGGTCGAGTTCGCCGTCCAGCGCTCGCGCTACGTCTCCCGCGCGGTCCTCATCGGCGACCGCCGCCCCTACCCGGTCGCCCTGATCACCCTCGACGCGGACGAGATCACGGCCTGGGCGGCACGCGAGGGCCTCGACCCGGGCCCGACCCCGTCCACGCACCCGGCGGTCCACGCCCTGATCGAAGCGGCGGTGGCCGAAGCCAACGCCACGCTCTCCCGCCCGGCCCGCATCCGCGCCTTCCGCATCCTCCCGGAGGACTTCACGACAGCCGCGGGCACCCTCACCCCGACCCTGAAACTCCGCCGCGCGGCGGTGGCGGAGCGGTACGCGGAGGTGATCGCGGGGCTGTACGGGGATGCTGATCACGGGGCATGACGATGGCCGGCATCGCCCCTCACGACCACCGCCGTCGATCGACTCGGGTGGGGGGAACCGGCTCCGGAAGGAACGGCGTCCAGTGATGCACAAGATCGACAACCGATCCGAAGGAGTCCGACATGACCGGCACGGCCACCCGGTACCTCTATCTCGCCCGGCACGGCGAGGCGTTGCCGGACGAGAGCGGGCTGACGGAGGACGGCTGCCGGCAGGCCACGCTGCTCGGCCGCCGCCTCCGGGACATACCCCTCGCCGCTGTTCACCACGGCCCGCTGCCCCGGGCCGAGCAGACCGCACGCCTGATCGGCGACCAGCTGAAGGACGTGCCGCTGCACTGCTCGGAAGCGGCCGGTGACTACGTCCCCTACATGCCGAGCCGGGAGGAACTCCCGGCGGAATCCGCCGACTACTACCTCCGGTTCCTCGAAGGGGCCTCGGACGAGGAGCGGGAGAACGGACCTGCCCTGGTCCGCCGGGCGATGGACCTGTTCACCGGTCCGGTGGACGGCGACGAGGACCGGCACGAACTGGTCGTCACCCACAACTTCCTGGTCGCCTGGCTCGTACGCGAAGCCATGTACGCGCCGAAGTGGCGCTGGCTCGGCCTCAACCACGCCAACGCCGCCCTGACGGTCATCCGGTACGCCCCCGACCGGCCCGCCGCGGTCCTCTTCTCCAACGACATGCGACACCTGCCCGCCGAACTGCGCTGGACCGGCTTCCCGCCCGAGCTGCACATCTGACCCCCCCCTGGAGAGTGCTCCGCTCAGGGTGCGTTGATCCCGAGGTTCTGGTTGGTGGTGTTCGTCGCCCCGGGGCTGTGCAGGTTGTTGTTCGTGTTGATGTTGTTGAAGAGCGTCACGACCCCGTTGAGGTCGACGGGCAGGATCGAGCCGCCACCGCCACCGCCACCGCCTCCGGTGCCGGTGCCGGTGGGGCAGGTGCCGCCGGTGATGCGGGTCGGGTCACTCGCCGAGGCCAGGATTCCCTCCTCAAGGGGCCCACTGAGGGTGACGATGTTGTTGACGGTGCCGCAGGGAGCATCAGCAGCCACATTCACGGTGACGTCGAATGAAAGAGAGGAGGAGGCGTCGAAGGCGGCGTCGCAAATGAACCCTGTACCTCCGGGATTGCTCGGGCAGAGGACCACTACGCCAGGGCCCGCCACAAGGTTGTCGAACGTAACGAAGGTCAGTCCCTGTGGAAACTGGTCCGCGATGCGCACGGTGCCAGCGGTCGGTGTGTCTCCGGTGTTGGTGAACTCGAAGTGGTAGGTCCCCTGCCCGCCCCGGACGAAGTCCCCCGTGTGGGACTTGGTCGCGTTCAACTGGACCGCGGCGTATGCCGGGGTGGCCCCGGTGAGCGGCAGGGCGACGCTCAGCCCGAGGACGGCCGCGAGGGCGGTCATCCGTCGCTTCAGTGTGTGCATGAACATGGTCGGTTTCTCCTGTCGGGTGGTTCGCGAGGGACTCCTGGCAGTACGGCAACGCAGGGGGTGCGGCGTCATCACGGGATCGGTGGCCGCTTCACTCGTTCGCCTCGGCATCAGGGGGCGCGTTCACCCCGCTGATCGGCCCCGGCTGTTTCCGGGGAGGGACCGTGCGTACCCCACGCCTTCGGCTAAGACCTGGCCCGCACCGCACCCGAACGGCGCAACCGGCGGCGCCGGTCGGGCGAAGGCGCGCCTCGCCCGGGCCGTGCCCCATAACCGGCTCGGGCGGGGGGCGTTGGGGCAGGCATGGCTCACCTCACCCTCGCCCGCATCGTGTCGGGTGTCGCCCTGACCCTCGCCGTCGACCTCGTCTCCGCCCCCGTCGCCCAGGCCGCGCCCGTCACCGTGCGCCCGGCGGCCGGCACGGGGGCCGGCGCCCTCAGCCTGGACAACCTGCTGTCCCTGCGCTTCCTCACCCCGACCGTCCAGGACGCGAAGCGCCAGGTCACCGGCCTCGTCTCCGGCCTGTCCCCGGCACCGACCAGCGCCACCGCCCTCGGCGGCCTGCTCAAGTAGCGAGCTCGGCCGCCCCATCCGCTCGGCGAGGCAAGCCCCTCCGTTCCCGCTCGGCGAAGCCACCCCCGCACCCCGCGTTACGCCCCGCCCCGTGCGGGTATCGGCTCCACGGGAGAGGGAGGGGCGTTGTGCGCGCTGCCGTGCGGAGGTTGGGGCAGGGGGCGGCCGGGGCCGGCGTGGTCGTGACGCTCGCGGTGGCCGGGTGGTTGGTGTGGCTGCTGCCCGGGCCGCAGATGGCGGCGGTGCTCGGCTTCGGGCCCGTGGACGGGGTCGTCACGATCCACAGGTGCTACGAGGCCACCGACGCCGAGGGCTATGCGACGGGTACCGACTGCACGGGTTGGTACACCCCCCGGCGGTCCGGGGAGCCGGAGCGCGAGATCGTGCTGGACACGGCCGGGGACGACTACCGGTTCGGTACCCACGTGGAGGTCAGGACGGCGCGCGGCCGGGCCTACGAGCTCTCGGGGAGCGCCGTGTTCAACCTCGGCACCGCCACCGGCCTGCTCCTCGTGCCGTTCCTGACGCTGGCGTCCTGGCTGTTCTCCTGCGCCCGCCACGGCAGGGTCGAGGACGGCGAGCTCTACTTCCTCGCGGCCATGGGCGGTCTGCTGGCCGCCATCGTGCTGGGGGCGCTGGCCGGCATGGTGGTCGGGATCGGCACGTTCGTCTTCTGACCGTCGCGGCGCCGGGACCGCCACCGCCACCGCCGTCGCTACGGCTCTGTGCCCGGTCGTCGGTCCAGGTCGTCGAGGATCCGCTGGAACGGCCTGCGCAGGACCACGGCGACCGGGCTGGAGTCGGCGTGGGCGTAGGCGGCGAGTGCGGTGCGGGCCCTGGCCAGGGCGGGCAGGCCGTCGTGGCCGTCGCCGGCGGTGAGGGAGCCCGCGATGGCCTCTGCCGTGGTGGCGCCGAGCCCGGGCAGGTGATCGCGGGCGCGGGCGAGGTCGGCGGCGAGGTCGTCCCGGCCCGCGAACGCGACGACCTCCCGGGCGAGCGTCGCGAGCTGCGCGGTGAGCCGGTCGGCGGTGGCGATACCGCCCGCCAGCTCTCCTACGGCTTCGCGGTGACGGCGGCGCACGGGGTTGAAACGCATGGCGCGTGCGGCTTCGCGCGCGCGAGCGGCGTCGGCGTGGACCGCGTCGTTGTGGGCGTTGACGAGGGCGAGGTTCTCGCCGGCTGCCGCCGGCCCGGTGGCGAGGGCCGCAGTGGTGGCGGTGAGGGCCAGGGTCAGGTGCGTGCTGCAGTCGGCGGCGAGGGCCGACAGGGTCCGCCGGGGATCGGGTGGCCACAGGAGCGGGGCCAGCACGATGGTCACCACCGCACCGGCCACGGTCTCCCAGAGACGGTGCAGGGCGTACGAGTCGGGTGAGGTGCTGGCGAAGACCAGCAACGACGAGGCCGCCACCTGGATGTTCAGCCCACCACCGGCCCGGAGCAGCATCCCGGCCCCCAGCCCCAGGGTCACGACCAGGGCGAGCGTCACCGTCGAGGGGCTCCACAGGTTGAGGGCCACGATGGCGATCACCACGCCCGCCACGACCCCCAGGACCCGCTGCAGCGAGGCCCCCAGGGCCGTGAACGGGTCACCGCGCAGCGCGACGAGCGGAACGACCGCTGCGAACACCGGGGGCTGGTCGGCGCCCAGCCACAGGGAGACCTGCCATGCGGCCACGACGGTGACCACGATGCGCGCCGCGGCGGGCCCGTCGGTACGCAGGATGTCCTGCGCCCCGGCCGCATGCGCCCGCAGGCCGGCGCCGGCGGGGCGGTTCATCCGTACAGCGTGCAGCGCTCGGACGGCCCACCGCCTCCATTCGGCCGGAGGCGGCATGTCGTGTGGTGCGCGTCCGCGCTCGGATCCTGCGGTGCACTCGTGCGAACTGAAGCGTTTCTTCCTGGTTTGGCCGGGGGAGGGGGCGGTGGTCGAGCGTTCGCGCGCCCGGGGGATCAAGAGGGGTGCGCGGGGGCGTCCGGCTCCGTGGTGATCATTCCGAGAAGACAGGGGATCTTCTTGTTACCCGTGGTCCTTTCCGCGATGTTGTCCGTGATGGTGGTACCGCCCGCGTCCGCCGCCGGTGGCGCGATGTACGAACTGCCCCTCCTGCCGGGCCACACCAACAGTGCGGCCCAGCTGATGAACGACGCCGGGGACGTCGTCGGGCTCTCGCTGGACGAGAACAGGGACGGCTACCTCGTGCGGTGGGGAGCCGACGGCTCCCTCACCCCTTTGCAGGCCATCGACGACGGGTCGGGCGGCGAGGCGGTCAAGGTCGTCGACGATGGCACCGTGGCCGGCTTCACCGACACACCGGACGGCGTACGGCACGCCGCCCGGTGGTCCGCGTCAGGCGCCCTCACCCGGCTGGAGGAACCCGCGGGCTACGTCAACGGCGAAGCCCAGGACATCAACAACGCCCACGTCGCCGTGGGACACCTCTCGACGGACACGGCCACCACGCGCCCCGTGCGCTGGGGCGCCGACGGCCGCGCGACCGAACTGCGGCTGCTCCCACGGGCAGTGGGCGGCGCGGCCACCGCGATCAACGAGCGCGGAGAGATCACCGGTTACGTGTCCCTGCCGGGCGACCGGGCCCGCGCCGTACGGTGGGACGCCGTGGGCCGTGTCCACGACCTCGGCTCGCTCGGAGGCTCGTACGCCGAGCCGTCCGCGATCAACGAGCGCGGCACCGTGATCGGCCGGGCGACGGACGCGAACGGCACGTGGAAGGCCGTCCGCGCCCCGCACGGGAAGCAGCTCAAGGCCCTGCCGTCCCAGGACCCGGGCGCGCGTGCGGTGAGCGTCAACAACTCCGACGTCGTGGTCGCGAACGTCAAGGACCGCTCCCTGCGCTGGAGCGGAACCGGTACCGCCGTCACCGAACTCGAACTGCTGCGGGGCAGCGGCCACACCTTCGTCCGGGGCATCAACGACGCGGAAACCAGCATCGGCAACTCCGACGAGCGCGCCGTGACGTGGGATGCGCAGGGCAAGGTCACCGCACTGCCGACGCCTGCCGGCCGCGACAAGGCCGATCCGGTCGCGATCAACGCGGCCGGGGCCGTCGCGGGCAACCTGGCCGGCGCGAGTGGCTGGCCGGTCCGGTGGCGGGCCGTCGTCTGGCGGTAGCCGTAGTCGAACCCGCCTGCCGGACCTACTCCGGCAGGCGGACCGCGGTGATCCCGTCCAGGAAGGCGGCCCAACTGGCGGGGCCCACCGAGAGGTGGGGTCCGGCCGTCACCTTGGAGTCGCGGACGTGGACGGCGGCGGGGCAGGCGGCGACCTCGACGCACTGGCCGCCCTCGCCGCTGCTGTGGCTGCTCTTGAACCAG
Organism: Streptomyces sp. NBC_00207; assembly: GCF_045160965.1. NCBI lineage: Bacteria > Bacillati > Actinomycetota > Actinomycetes > Kitasatosporales > Streptomycetaceae > Streptomyces > Streptomyces sp. NBC_00207. Next base: position 5,475,965 of record NZ_CP130715.1, read on the forward strand.
GCCAGGTCTGCGGTATTCATAGGTCTCCCAGCGTCTTCTCGATCAGGTCCAGGGACTCGCTGGGCCTGAGCGCCTCTGCCCGGATGATTCCATAGCGCTCGGCCATGATGCGTACCTGCGCCGGGTCGGTGATGAGGTGGGGACGGGTGTAGCTCTCGATGTAAGCCACCTGGGCACGTCCCTTGGGGTGAAGCAGGGTGAACGAGCCGTCCATGGCTGCTTGCTCACCGCGTGCGAACGGCACCAACTGGAGTTCCACCGTGCGGAGCTGCCCCACCTCCAGGATCCGTCGCAGTTGCTCCCGGTGCACCTCGCGACCGCCGACCTGACGGTGCAGAAGGCTCTCGTCGAGGACCAGGCTGATGGTGGGGGAAGGCCACTGCTGCAGGATCTGTTGGCGGGCCAGTCGATCCTGGACACGCCTTTCGATGGTCTCCTCGTCCAGCAGCGGGCGGCGTTTGGTGAAGATCGCGCGGGCGTGGGCCTCGGTCTGGAGCAGCCCCATCAGCCCCTGGTGGCTGTAGTCGTGGATAGCGTCGGCGGTGGCCTCCGCGACGGCATAGTCCCGGAACCAGTCCGGATGCCGCGTCCGGGCCCGTTTCAGCGCCTCCTTGACCTCCGGGATCGCCACCAGGAGGACCCCGCGCGCCTGGAGGATGCGGTCCGCGCGTTCCAGGAGGTCCGGCTGGGGGGTGCGGACGCCGCGTTCGATCGCGCCGATGAGGTCCTCGCCGACGTTCAGGCGGGTGGCGAGTTCCTTCTGGAGGAGGCCGGCCGCCTCGCGGAGCGTCTTGATCTGTTTGCCCAGGGCGCGGAACAGGTGGGCCGTGCCGTCCGCCTCCACCGGGCGTTCGGGGCGTTCCTCGCGGTCTGACAGGTCGTTCATCGGCTGAACCGCCCTCATCCGTACGGGCCGTACACGAACAGGCCGACGTCCCTACGGATCACCGTCGTAGCGCCGCCGTCACTGGAAAGCGTAAGGCGCGGTCGCCACGCTCGGTGAGGTGACGACCGAATTGAGTGACATGGCACTGGCCTTCCGGCAGCGTTTCAGCTCGACGCGCCGCGGGGCCCGGCTCGCCCGGCGGCTGGCACAGGCGCAGCTGGCCTTCTGGGGCGTGCCCTACGGCTGCGCGCTCTCCGACGACGTGGGGCTCGTCGTCGGGGAGCTCGCCGCCAATGCCGTCCTGCACGGGCGGGTGCAGGGGCGGGACTTCGAGCTGCGGATGGGGTACGACGGAGGGCATAACGTGCGCGTTGCGGTGAGTGACACCCGGGACGACGCGCGGCCGCCGGGGGAGCCGCCCGTGGTCGATCCGTGGTCGGCGGAAGGCGGACGCGGGCTGCTGGTGGTGCAGGCGCTGGCGCGGGAGTGGGGCGTGGCGCCGAGGGGGCCGGGGAAGACCGTGTGGGCGGACCTGTCGGGCACGGGCACGGGTGCCGGGTGAACCGCCTCGGCGCGATGCGACCCACGGGGCCGGGTCGGGCGCGGGGGAGGGTGACGGGCCCGGGGGCGTGGCGGCCGGAGACCGGGTGGGTGCAGGGTGCGGCCGCGGCCTGGTGCGCCCAGCGCATCGGCCGTGTGGTCCCGCTGCTCCGGACGGCCCACCCCGCGGCACGGCCACCGGCCCTTGCGCCCGCCCTGTGCTCGGGTGACCCCGTGCGCATCGGCGGTCCCGCCGTGCCGCCACGTTTCCCACGGCGCCGAGCGGCCACGCGCAGCCGGCCGTCCCTTCTGGAGGACAACGCAATGAACCCTCGACGCACCCGGTGCGCGGCGGCTCTCGGCACGCTGCTCGCCTCGGTCGCCCTCGGCTCCTTCGCGGCCCCGTCCGCTGCTTCGCAGCCGCGCGAACTGGTGGTTCCCTCGGCTGCCTACCCGACCGTCCAGTCCGCGGTCGACGCCGCGCACCCCGGAGACCGCATCGCCGTCCGCCCCGGCGTCTACCGGGAGCAGGTGGTGATCCGCAAGGACCTCACCCTCACCGGGGCGGGGGCCGGGAAGACGACCATCCTCGCCCCCGAGCAGTTGGTGACGGGCTCCGACGGCCTCAACTCGATCGTCTCGCTCGACAACGCGGCGAAAGTGAAGATCTCCCGCCTCGCGGTGAGCGGGCCGGGTTCCGGCACCTGCGACGCGGGCGCGCTCGGAGCCGGCATCCGGGTCCTGGGCGGAGCGCACCTGGACCTGAGCCACGCGGCGGTCTCCCACATCAAGGACACCCCCATGGCCCCGTGCTTCCGGAGCGCCAATTCCATCCTGATCGGGGACTTTCCCACCGGTGCGGGGTCGGCGACCATCCGGGACTCCCGGATCACGGACTATCAGGGCTCCGGCATCGTCGTACTCAACGCAGACTCGCAGGCCACGCTCCTCCGCAACGTCGTGACCGGCCAGAAGAGCATCTCCACGGACGGAATCGAGTTCGTCGAGGCGACCGGCCGGGCCGAGCGGAACACGGTGAGCGACAACGCCTGCCGCGAGCCGGATCCGGGGTGCGGCCCCGATTTCTTCACCGAGTTCCAGCACGCCGGGATCCTGGCCAACACGGGAGTGACGGTCACCAGGAACCGCCTCACCGGCAACCAGCTCGGCATCTACGGGTTCGGCACGATGGAGACCAGCCACAACACCCTGATCAACAACGAGTACTTCGGGATGGCCCTCCAGGACGGGACGTTCACCGCGGTCAAGGACACCATCCGGGGCGGCGGGGGCGGCGTCGCGGTCATCGCCTCGGCCGTCGACACCAGCGCATGGCTCAAGCAGGTGCGGATCACGAACGTCTCGGGGGAGCGGATCCAGAAGTTCGAGTGCTGTGGGTTCACCGCGAAGGTGACCACCCAGCACTAGGTCACTCCGCAGCGGCCCGGCCCTCGCCGGCCATGAAGCGCCAGACCAGGGCGTGCCCCAGCACGATCAGGCCGATGAGCATCAGCGCCTCGGCCTGGATGGGGTCCAGCCCGAACGGCTCGGCGAGTTCGGGGACGGCGCCGATCACGGCGATCAGGGCGTAGAGCAGCGCGGCGCCGGCCTGCTGCCAGGTCAGGAAGCGGTCGCCGCGCGCCCGGGCCAGCAGTCGCAGGGTGCTCGCGCAGCCGATCAGCGAGAGGACGATGAAGGCCGCGCGCCAGACCTGCGGCTGCTCGGTACCGCCGACCTGCGCGAACAGGCCCATCAGGGCGGGCAGCAGGAAGGACAGGTAGATCCCGCCGACGACGCGCCGCAGGGCGGGGTCGCGCATCCAGTCGTGGTGGCTCTGGACGACGTTCCACCACAAGCCCACCAGGGTGAAGCAGGTGGCGGAGAAGAGGGCGTAGAAGGTGCTGACATCCATGGGCGGCGCAGCCTCGGGGGGAGTTGGCGACGATGAAGGCCGGCTCGGTGATGGCGCAGCAGGCCGTACGGACGTCAGGGCACTCTCGCAGCGGCAGCTGTGCCGTGGTGTGCCGCGGGGGACGGGACACGCCTGAAGGCATCCCATCGGCCTAGATTTCAAGATCGCCAATGATCGTGCGGGTCCTATGATCTGCGCATGATCGAAGGAGAGTTGGTACGGCTTCGCGCGCTCCGCGCGCAGGATGCGGAGCATCACGTCCGGTGGCGCAACGATCCGGAGGTGGTCCACTGGGCCACCGGCGGCGACCCGTGCTTCGGGCCGGTCACGGCGGAGGCCGTCGAGCTCGCGTTCGAGTCGATGCTGCGGCTGAGCCCGAGGGAGTCGGCCGTCTTCACGGTCGAGGACCTGGCCGACGGCGCGGTGATCGGCATGGTGGACTACCGCGACCTGGATCCCATCGCCGGGCTGGCCACGGTCGGGGTCACCATCGGCGAGCGGGACCGCTGGGGTCACGGCCACGGCTCCGATGCGCTGCGGCTCCTGGTCGGGCACCTGTTCGGCGCCCTCGGGCTGCACCGGATCGAGCTCGACACCTGGAGCGGCAACGAGCGGGCCGTGCGCGCCTTCACCAAGGCGGGCTTCCGCGAGGAGGGCCGACGCCGGTCCACCCTGCTGGTGGCGGGCAAGCGCTACGACTCCGTGCTGTTCGGCATGTTGCGTGAGGAATGGCCGGGCGCTGCGGGCCCGGCCTGATCGGCGGGGCGCCGGCCCCGGGCCGGCGCCATGGCCTTCACAACGCCGCCGCCCCGGCCCCCGCACGTCGTGTGCGGGGGCCGGGGCGGCGGTGTGTCCTGCGTGGGCCGGGCGGTCCTACGGGTTGGTGAAGTAGCCGAGGAGGTCGGTGATGACGTGGTTGCCGCCGCCCCAGCTGTTGGAGACGCTGACCTTGCCCGATCCGACCGGGGTGGTCACGTGGTTGGGGACGGTGACGCCGGGGATCGTGTTGAGGCTGCTGGCGCCCGGGAGCGTGCCGCCGAAGGCGTACGCCGTCAGGAAGCCCGGGCTGGTGGTGTCGGTCGCGGTGACGTTCAGGACCGCGCCCACCGCGTTCGCCGGCAGACCGGAGACCGTCGTCGTGGCACCCGGGGCGAGCTTGCCCGTGGTGCGGGTGTCGGCGAGACGCTTCGGGACGACCGGCTTGAACAGCGCCTTGCCGTCCTTTCCGTAGTAGCCCACCGCATCCAGCACCAGGTGCGTGGAGCCGGAGTTGGTGAAGAGGGTGATCGTGCCGTCCGGGCCGACCGGCACGATGGCCTGGTTCGACTTGTCCTTGCCCGGCTCCAGGTTCAGGTTGGAGGTGGCGGTCCGCTTCGCCGGGTTGGGGTAGGCGATCACGTGCGCCGCCTCAGTGGAGCCGGTGCCGGTCAGGTTGAAGGCGACGGCGGTGGCGTCGGCGGGGATGCCGCCCACGCCGGCGACCTTGACCGTGCGGGTCTTGCCGCCGGTCAGCGCGCCGCCGCTGGTGCGGGTGTCGAGCAGCCGGGTCGGGGCGAGCGGGCTGAACCGCTGTCCGATGTTGGGCTGGTAGTAGCCCACGAAGTCCACGATGATCGACGCCCGGCCGGAGTTGAGCTGCATGTACGCCCCGTCGTGGCCGGCGACGGGGACCGTGACGGTGTTGGACGTGGTGGCGCCGGCCCGGACGTTGACGTTCGAGGTCGCGGGGCGGTCCTGTCCTTCGGGCCAGACGGTGAGGTGGGTGTCCTCCAGGGCGCCGGTGACGGTCACGTTGACGACGACCGCGGACATGCTGCCCGAGAGCGGGAACTCGGGCCGGTTGAGCCCGATGGGCAACTGCATCGACAGGGGTTCGCCACCCGGCATGGAGGGGGTGTCGTCGCGGCTGTCGTAGAACCGGAACGGCTCGACGGCGACGTAGCCGGCCGCCGCGTAGTCGGCCTTGACCGTGCGGCTGGAGGCGGACTTGGCGCCCTGGGAGTCCTCGGCGGTGACGGTCACCGTGTAGTCGCCGGGGGTCCGGTAGGTGTGCGTGAGCCTGGACAGGTCGGAGACGCGCTCGGTGGTGCCGTCGCCGAAGTCCACGTCGACGCGGCTCAGCGGCCACGGCGCCTTGGTGGCCGACGGGTCGACCTGGAAGGTCAGCGGGGAGATGCGCTCGATCGGGTTGTCCGAGGTCGGCAGGACCGACTCGGCGGTGAAGGACGTGGTCAGCGCGCCGGCCGCGGTCACCTTGACCTGCTGCTCGGCGAAGGCCTTCCTCCCGGCGGCGTTGGACGCGGTCACCTTGACCACGCACGCGCACGGAGAGCCGTAGACGTGCGAGGCGACGGCCTGGGCGGCCTCGCCCTGCCGGGTGACGACCGGGGCGCTCCCGTCGCCGAAGTCCACGCTGTACGACATGCCGGTGGGCCATTGGCTGTTCGACGAGGTCGTCACCTCCACCGTGGTGCCGACCGGTGCCCAGGCCTGGTCGACCGACATGGTGACCGTGCTCAGGTAGTCGTGGGTCTCGCCGGCTCCGCGGTCGAGGAACCCGCCGTCCTTGCCGGTGTTGGCCACGCGGGGGTCGTCGATCGGGCCGAAACCGGCGATGTCCAGGGAGGCCAGCGCGCCCGGCGCCGTCGCGTCGGCGGAGTCGACGAGGGCGGCGTTGACGTCCGCCGGGTTCAGGAGGTCCTGCCCGCCCTGGCCGGTCGCCGCCCGGAACTCCGAGGGGGTCTTGTAGTCGGTGCCCGCCCACTGGTACGGAGCATCCGTGATCTCGGGCTGGCGGTTGAGGACGTTGTAGTCGGCCCGGGTGCCGGCCGCCGCGCTCTGCGCCACCAGGAGACCGTGGCGTGACGGGGAGGGCGTCTTGCAGGCGGGCTGGGAGCGCTCGGCGATGATCAGGTTGTTGAACACCGAGCTTCCGGTGGAACCGCCGCCGACCGAGATGCCCGTACCGCAGTAGCTGGTGACGTTGTTGTTGGCGATGACCGTGCCGGGGGCGTCCACCACGGAGATCGCAGGCTGGGAAATGCTGTGGCGGACCCTGTTGCGGCTGAGGACCGTGCGCTGGGCGCCGGCTCCGATCTGCGCAGAGATGACGGTGCTCCGGCTGACGCGTACGTCCGCGCTTCCGGCACCGATCACGAGCTCGCGCAGAATGTCGGACGTCTCCACGGTGACGTCGCTGGAACGCTCGACCTTGGCGCCGCTGCGCGTACTGATCCCACGGAACACGAGGTGGGAGGCGCCGTCGATGGTCAGGGCGCCGCCCAGATCCGCCTTCCGGACGCTGCCGGCCTCGGTGGTGAAGGTGATCGGCTTGCCCGGCTCTCCGGAGCGGTCGATCGTGAGGGCTCCGGGGTAGGAGCCCGGCGTGATCCGCACGGTCTGGCCCGGCTGGGCCGCCTTGGCCGCCGCCTGGATCGAGCAGAACGGGGTGTTCTGCGTTCCGGTGCCGGTGTCGGAGCAGTTGGCGTTCTCGCCGTTGTTCACGAACAGTTCGGTCGGTGCCTCGGCGGCGGAGACCGCCGGTATGCCGAGGATGGTGACGAGGCCCGCGGTGAGCAGGACCGCCGCACGAGTAGGACGTACCAACAGTTTTCCTTCGAGGACGGCCCGTTCCCCCCGAAGGGCACCAGGCGCATGAGACACAGAGATGCCGCTCATGATCCCTTGTCGGGCAGCCGTTTGTCACCAGGGAATTGAACATGCTCAACGCCGGTCGGGCAGGTCTAGCCCCGGGCCACCGGCCGGTAGGTGCACACGTGGACGCCCGCCGGGCTGACGGCCGTTGAGGTCAGTTCGAGGGTGCGCAGTCCGCCGTCGGCCGGGAAGATCGACTTGCCGCCGCCGAGGAGCACCGGCATGACCATGAGCCGGAGTTCGTCGACCAGGCCCTCGCTCAGCAGGGTGCGTACGAGCGTGGGGCTGCCCATGACCACCAGGTCGCCGCCGCCGTCGCCCGCCTGCAGCTCGCGGATGCGGGCCACGGCCTCGCCGCCCGCGATGAGCGTGGTGTTGTTCCACGTCAGCTCGTCCTCGCCCAGGGTCGTGGACACCACGTACTTCGGGATCGCGTTCATCCGGTCCGCGAACGGGTCGCCGGCACGGTCCGGCCACGCCGCGGCCATCGTCTGCCAGGTGCGGCGCCCGAACAGCAGCGCCTCGGCCTTCTTCGTCGCGTCGTCGAAGGCACCGCCCACCACCTTCTCGTCGAAGAACGGGTGCGACCAGCCGCCGTGGGCGAAGCCGCCGTCGTTGTCCTCGCCCTGGCCGCCGGGTGCCTGTACGACTCCGTCGAGGCTGATGAATTCGGTGATGACGATGCGCATGGGGGTGTTCCTCTTCCTCGGGCCGGTCGGTGTGCACGCGGCCGGTGCCTGCAGTCGGTGCGTACACAGGAGAGACTGCCGCGCCCGCCGGAACTCATCGCGCCCCCACGCGGATGCGGCCGTGACGTGGGTCACGCCGTCACGTGCCGAGGGTGGCCGAATATGGATGACAGTGGCTGGTTCACGAGGGATGATGATCGGCGTCTGTTCGAGTTCGCGTGCGCCCGACTGACGCTGGGGGAACAGAACGTCTACCAGTCGTGCGGCGCCGCGACCGGCGTGACTCCCACGTCACTTCTGGCATGAAGGAAACCCTTCTGGTGCGTCCCACTCGTGCGACGGTCCTGCTGACCGCAGGTCTCGTCACTCTTCTCGGCGTTCCGTCCGCCGCGGCCGCCGAGGCCCCGGCCACGCTCTACGTGAACAACTACGCAGGCTCCTCCTGCTCGGACGGCGGCCCCGGCTCGCAAGGCCAGCCCTTCTGCACCATCTCGGCGGCGGCCAAGGCCGTGGCGCCGGGCCAGACCGTGCGGATCAAGACGGGCAAGGCATACGCCGAGGCCGTCACCATCGACCGCTCCGGCGCACCGGGCAAGCCGATCAGCTTCGTGGCCGACGGGCCGGTGGGCAGCCTGGTGAGCCTGGGCGGCAATCCGCTCACCATCAGCGGTGCCTCGCACGTGGTGGTCCGCGATCTGAATGCCACTGGCGGCATCAGGGTCAGCCGGTCCGCCGACGTCGAGCTGGACCGGATCAAATCGTTCGGCCCGACGACCGGGGCGTCCCTCGTGGTCGGCGACGCGAGCACGGACGTGCGCGTCAGCCGGGCGCTGCTGTACGGCGCCCGGATCGAGGGCGGCGCCGAGCGCACCGTACTCAGCCGCAACGAGATCCACGGCACCAAGAGCGATCCGCTCGCCGTGGTGGACGCTCCCGGCACCGTCATCACGAACAACACGGTCTCCTTCGGCTGCGGCACGGCCGTGTCGCTCAGCGGTGGTTCGACCGGCTCCGCCGTGTTCAACAACGCGATCAACGCCACGTACCTGTCCGGTCCCTGCGACCCGGCTCTGGGACGCGGCGCCATCGCGGTGGCGCAGAGCGCGACGGCCGCCACCCGCGCCGACTACAACCTGATCGCCGGCGATTTCCAGGCCGGACAGGTCTACAAGTGGGGCGGCGCTGCCCACCAGGACCAGGCGGCGTTCCACGCGGCGACGGGCCAGGGCGGGCACGACATCGTGCTCCCGTCCACCGCGGACGCCGGCACGAAGGCCGTGGACTCCGCCGACGCGACCGCGCCCGGCGTGCTGCTCACCGACAGCCGCGGGTATCCCGTCGTGGACGACCTGCGCGTGCCCAACACCGGCAAGGACGGCGGGTACCTCGACCGCGGCGCGCGCGAGGGCCAGAACTGGCTGGAGAGCGCCCGGCTGGAGCTCGACCAGCCCTGGGCGCCGGCCGGCACCGCCGTGAAGGCGACGGCCTCCGCGGTCAGCGCCTGGTCCGCACCGCTCACCTACCACTTCGACTTCGGTGACGGCTCCGCCCCGGTCGTCACCGACGAGCGCACCGCCACGCACGTCTACAGCTCGCCGTGTGAGTGCACGGCCACGGTGACCGTGTACAACGAGGCCAAGCTGAAGGTCGCCGCCGGCTCCAAGGCCAAGGTGACCGCGCCCGGTCCGCTGACGGCCGCCTTCGCCTCCAAGCCGTTCCTGCCGACCGCCGAGGACCCGCGGGCGTACGTCGCCCCGCTGACGGTGGAGGTCGACCCGCGGAGCTCCACCGCACCGTGGCCGGTCCAGCAGGTGGACGTGGACTTCGGTGACGGCGCCAAGGAGCGGGTGTCCGCGCTGGAGCCCGTCCGGCACGCCTACGCGCAGCCCGGCGACTACAAGGTGACCGTGACCCTCACGGACGCCAAGGGCGCCACCTCTGCGGTCAGCCGGACCGTGCAGGCCGCGTACGCCGCGTCGGGCTACGTGCCCGTGCACCCGTTCCGCGTCCTGGACACCCGTCTCTCCAACAGCCCGGTGCAGGCCGGCACCGCCGCCCAGGTGGCCGTGCCGGTCGTCTACTACAGCTCGGGCCCCCACCACACGGGCGGGGCGACCGCGGCCGTCCTGAACGTGACGGTGACCGGCGCCACCCAGGACACCCACCTGAACGTCTGGCCCTCGGGCCAGCCGCGGCCGGCGACCTCGAACGTGAACGTCCGCGCGGGCGGCACCTCGTCCAACACGGTCACCGTGCCCATCGGCTCCGACGGCAAGATCCTCGCCCAGCTCAACTCCGGCCAGGGGCACGTCGTCGTCGACTTCGTCGGCTACTACCAGCCCAACACCGGGCAGAAGTTCTACCCGGTCACCCCGACCCGTCTCGCCGACACCCGCACCATGGGCGGCGCGCTGGGCGCCGGCCAGACCCGGACCGTCAAGGTGGCGGGCGTGCGGAGCATCCCGCCGGACGCCGCGGCCGTCGCGCTCAACCTGACCAGCACCGGCGCCACGACCGACACGCACGTGATCGCCTACGCGGAGGCGGACAAGCGCCCCACCACCTCGAACCTCAACCCGGAGCCGGGCAAGGACAAGTCCAACCAGGTCATCGTCCCGGTCGGCCCGGACGGCACGATCACCCTCTACAACAACGCCGGCTCCACCGACCTCGTCGTCGACGCCGTCGGCTACTACCACCAGTGGGGCGGCGGGGCGCTCTTCACGCCGGTCGTTCCCAAGCGGCTCGCCGACACCCGCACCACGGGCAAGCTCGCCCCCGGCGCGACCACCACGGTCTCCGGTCTGCCGGCCGACGCCGTCGGCGCGGCCCTGAACGTCACCGCGACCGAGAGCACCGGCGCCGGCTTCCTCACGGTCCACGGGTACGGGACCGCCCGCACGGACGCCAGCAGCCTCAACACCCGGCCCGGCGAGACCGTCCCCAACCACGTCATCACCCCCGTCGGGGACGGCAAGGTCAGCATCTGGAACAGCTGGGGCGGCAGCAACCACGTGATCGTCGACCTGTTCGGCTACTTCGCCCACGGCTAGCCGGCCCGGGAACACCCGCAGCACCCGCAGTACACCGGAGCCCCGGCCCCCGCACCCCGCGGAGGCCGGGGCTCCGGCCGTTCGGCGCTCCGATCCGAAATGGGAGCCCATCGGGGCAATCCGGGCGAGGAGTTGGGGTCTCTGTGCGTTCGGTCATGAGACCGTGGTGAAGCCGAGACGAATGGTGCGTCACATCTGCCGGACCGACGGCGAGTCGGGTGCGAATACCTGATAGACAGTGGATATTCACGGCTAGACCGGCCGTACACCTTTGACGGCTCCTGGGGGGATCGCCGCACTGTGAAGCCGCTTCACCGTCACCTCGTCAACACCTCGCGCAAGGTCCTGTGCACGGCCGCACTCGCGGCCAGCCTGACCACCGCCGCGGTCGTGACCAATCCGTCGACCGCCGACGCGGGCGAGTCCGAGCCGACTCCGGACAGCCCGCAGGCCGCCGACCGCGGTGACGCCCGGCTGGACCTGCCCGACATCGTCGCAGACCCGCCGCCCGCCGGCGCGGGCGCGCAGGAGGGGGCCAGCGGGATACCCGCGACCGCCCTCGACGCCTATCACCGTGCCGAGCTCTCGGTGGCCGCCGCGCTCCCGAACTGCAAGCTGCCCTGGCAGCTGCTCGCGGGCATCGGCCGGGTCGAGTCCGTCCACGCCTCCGGCTACGGGCTCAAGGCCGACGGCTACACCGAGAAGCCCATCCGCGGCCCCCGCCTCGACGGCAACGGCTTCGCCGAGATCCGGGACACCGACAAGGGCGAGTGGGACGCGGACACGGTGTACGACCGTGCCGTCGGCCCGCTCCAGTTCATCCCCTCCACGTGGGCCACCTGGGGCGCCGACGGCAACGGCGACGGCAAGCGGGACCCGAACAACATCTACGACGCGGCGCTCGGCGCCGGGCTGTACCTGTGCGCGGGCGACCGGGACCTCTCGAACCAGGCCAAGCTCGACGAGGCGATCCTCAGCTACAACCGGTCGCGCGAGTACGTGAACACCGTGCTCGGCTACATGCGGCAGTACCAGAGCGGCGGCGCCGCCGAGGTCCCGAACCCGCCGGCCGGGAACTACCCGCCCCAGCAGCCGGGCACCTCGCTGCCCACCCCGCGGCAGACCCCGGTCACGCACACCCCGACGCCCAAGCCGACGCCGACCCCGACGCCGACCCCCACCCCGACGCCCACGCCCACGCCGACCCCGACCCCGACTCCGGAGAAGCCGGCCCCGCACCTGCAGGAGCTGGTGCTGCTCGACGGGCCCGGGCTGACGGCCGAGGCCGGCTCGGCCTTCACCGTGACCCCGAAGGTCAAGCTGGTCCTGAGCGACGGCAAGCCCGCCGCCGACCGCGAGGTGATCTTCGCGGTCGAGGAGGACACCACCGGCGGCACGCTCTTCGGGGCGGAGAAGTCCCTGGTGGTCAAGACGGGAGCCGACGGCATCGCCGCCGCGCCCGGTCTGAAGGCGGGCACCAAGGCGGGCACCTTCAAGCTGCGCGCCTCCGCCTACGACACCACGACCAAGCTCACGATGAACTTCGAGGGCCGCGTCACGGTGACGGTCGCCGACAAGCTGGCCCGCCCGGAGGGCTCGAAGCCGCTGGAGGCGGTCGCCGGCACGAGCCTCACGGGCGTGCAGGTCCTCGCCACGGCCGCCGGCAAGGCCGTCGCGGGTACGGAGGCCGTCGCCGACCTGGTCGTGAAGGACGCGGACGGCAAGTGGGTCCCGGTGGACCCGGCGACCGCGAAGGGCCCGTACTTCAAGGACGAGGACGGCAAGAAGGTCTTCGGCCGGGTGCTGCCCAAGGCGGACGCCGACGGCAAGATCGTCCTGCCGGAGCTGTTCACCACGGACGTGCCCCCGGGCACGTACTCCCTGCGTCTGACCACCAAGGAGAACGTGACCCTGATCCTGGACATCAAGATCACGGCCCCCACCCAGCAGCCCCCGGCCTAGCCGGGGCGGATCGGTCCCGGCCCGCCCCGGCGGGCCCGCGGCCGGGCCCCGGCCCGTACGACAAGTGGCCCCCGGCACCGTCCCACGGTGCCGGGGGCCACTGCCGTACCCCGCCCCACCCCGGGAGGGGAAAGGCAGGAGCCCTGCCGCTCTGCTCGCGCAGAGGTGACAGGGCTCCTTGGGTACTGCTTTTCCAACCCGCGATGAGGTTGGCCCAGGCGATTAGGCCGGGGTGACGTTCTCCGCCTGCGGGCCCTTCGGACCCTGCGTGACGTCGAAGTTCACCATCTGGTTCTCCTCGAGGGAGCGGAAGCCAGAGGCGTTGATCGCGGAGTAGTGGACGAAGACATCCGGGCCGCCGCCGTCCTGGGCGATGAAGCCGAAGCCCTTTTCAGCGTTGAACCACTTCACGGTTCCGGTAGCCATGAGCCCTCCTATGGGCCAAAGGGTCGCCCTGCTCCAGAACCTGCTAAGAAGTCTGAAAACTACAAAAGCCTGCGGGTCACATTCTCCGCAGGCCTCGTACTGCAAGGGAAACCAAACTGCAACTTGCGTCGAGCCTAGCACGCACCCTGTGGCGGAGACCAGAGGGAAAGATCACGTCACCCGGACGTTTGAGACCCGCCCGAAGGCTGACGCGGACACGGGGACTAGTCTCGCGATGTGGACGTCTACCGCAGCCGGCCCCGCGTCGGCCACATTCAGTTCCTGAACTGCCTTCCCCTCTACTGGGGCCTGGCCAGAACCGGCACGCTGCTGGACCTGGAGCTGACCAAGGACTCCCCCGAGAAACTCAGTGAGCGCCTCGTCCAGGGGGACCTGGACATGGGTCCGATCACCCTCGTGGAGTTCCTCCGCAATGCCGACCAGCTCGTCGCCTTCCCCGACATCGCGGTCGGCTGCGACGGTCCCGTGATGTCCTGCGTGATCGTCTCGCAGGTGCCGCTGGAGCAGCTCGACGGCGCCCGCGTCGCCCTCGGCTCCACCTCTCGTACGTCCGTACGACTCGCTCAGCTGCTGCTTTCCGAGCAGTACGGGGTACGGCCCGACTACTACACCTGCCCGCCCGACCTCAGCGTGATGATGCAGGAGGCGGACGCGGCCGTACTGATCGGCGACGCCGCGCTGCGCGCCTCCCTCCACGACGCACCCCGGCTCGGGCTGACCGTGCACGACCTGGGGCACATGTGGAAGGAGTGGACCGGACTGCCGTTCGTCTTCGCCGTCTGGGCCGCCCGCAAGGACTACCTCGCCCGTGAGCCCGGCGTCGTGCGCGAGGTCCACGAGGCCTTCCTCGCCTCCCGGGACGTCTCCCTGGAAGAGGTCGCCAAGGTCGCCGAGCAGGCGGCCCGCTGGGAGGCCTTCGACGCGGACCTGCTGGAGCGGTACTTCACGACGCTCGACTTCCGCTTCGGCCCCGATCAGCTGGCCGGCGTACGGGAATTCGCACGCCGTACGGGACCCACGACGGGGTATGCCTCGGATGTCGCCGTGGAGCTGCTGAGCTCGGTGGTCCAGGAGTGCTGACCGGGTTTACCTCGCGGTAGCCCATGGAGCCGTCCGGGCGAATGCGAAGTTTCCCGGGAATTCACGCCTTTTTGCATTTCTGATCGCGGAAGGGAAATGCAAAAGGGCGACAGGGTCCTTCCCCCGCGCCCGCACGGCCTAGGCTGCTGCTCGAACGGGTGGCACAAGGCGCCCGGGAACACGGGGAATTGGGGGACGCGATGCAGCCGCTCGAAGCCGGTGAGCCGCGGACCATCGGCGCGTACCGGCTGCTCGGCCGGCTCGGCGCGGGTGGCATGGGCCGGGTCTACCTGGGGCGCAGCGCGGGCGGCCGGACCGTCGCCGTCAAGATCGTTCACCCGCATTTCGCCGCCGACGAGGAATTCCGGGCCCGGTTCCGCCGCGAGGTGGAGGCGGCCCGGCGGGTGGGCGGCGAGTGGACCGCTCCGGTGCTGGACGCCGATCCGGAGGCTCCGGTGCCGTGGGTGGCCACCGGGTACGTGGCCGGGCCCTCCCTGGACCGCGCGCTGGCCGCGCACGGGCCGCTCCCGGAGAACTCCGTACGGGCCATCGGCGCGGGTCTGGCCAGCGCCCTGGTGGCCGTGCACGGGCTGGGCCTCGTCCACCGGGACGTGAAGCCGTCGAACGTGATGCTCACCCTCGACGGGCCGCGCCTGATCGACTTCGGGATCGCGCGGGCCACCGACGGCACCGCCTCGCTCACCTCCACCGGGGTGTCCGTCGGCTCGCCCGGCTACATGTCGCCCGAGCAGATCCTCGGCAAGGGCATCACCGGGGCGGCCGACGTGTTCTCGCTCGGCGCGGTCCTGGCCTTCGCGGCGACCGGGCAGCCGCCCTTCACCGGGGACAACTCGGCCACCCTCCTCTACAAGGTGGTGCACGAGCCGCCGGAGCTCGGCGCGCTGCCGGCCGGCGAGCTGCGCGAGCTGATCGCGGCCTGCCTGGCCAAGGCGGCCGCCGACCGGCCGTCCCCGGAGACGGTCGCGGCGGCCCTCGGCGGGGCGCTGGGCGCCCCCGGCTGGCTGCCCGCGTCCCTGGTGGAGCAGGCCAGCCGGGCCGCGGTGGCGCTGCTGGACCTCGACGCCGATCCCTCCGGGGGCGGATCCGGGCCGGGGGTCGGCTTCGGGGCGCCCGACCCGTCGTACGGGGGCGGCGCCACGGCGGACGCCCCATCGGGGCCGGTGCCGTTCACGGCCGCCTCGTACGGGGGCCCGGCGGGCGCCGGTTTCGCCGCGCCCGGCCCGTACCAGTCCTACGGGAGCCAGGGCTCGGCGCCCGGCGTGTTCGGGGCCCCGACCGAGGCCGCGGGCGCCGGCGGCGCCGGCCCGTACGGTCCCACCGCCGGCGGGGGGCTGCCCGGGCAGCGGACCGCCGCGGAGGGGGCGGGGGGCCGGCAGGTCAGCGTCAGGGCGGCCGGCCGCCGCTTCAGCTGCACCGTCGTCCTCGCCGCGGCCGTCGTGCTCGCGGGGCTGTCCGGCGGGCTGTACGGGATGGGCCTGCTGCCCGGCCAGGGGGACAAGGGCAGGGACGTCGCCTCGGACGGCGGCCCGCGCACCTCCAGCCCGGCGGCCCCGGGGGCCACCCCGCCCTCGGGGGCGCCGAGCGCGAGTTCCGCGACCCCCTCCGGGACCCGCACCGACGTCCCCAAGGAACTCATCGGCACCTGGAAGGGCACGGTCACCACCGCCCGGCTCGGCGTCTCCACCGAGTTCGAGATCACCATCAAGGGCGGAAAGACCGGCGAGGTCGTCGCCCGGGACAAGTCGGTCCTGGCGGTCCTCGGCACCGACTGCAGCGGGGACTGGAAGCTCTCCTCCGCCACCGACCGCTCGCTCGTCCTGGACACCTCGGGCAACCGCAACCCGGCTCCCGGGGTCTGCTCCAACGGTTCCGCCGACGAACGCTTCACCCTCAACGCCAACGGGACCCTCCACTACAAGTCGGGCGACAGCCCGGCCGGGAACCCCGAGGGCGACCTGACCCGCAGCCCGTGACGGGGCGCGGGAACCCCTGGCGTAGGCTGGATCGGTCCGGACCTTGACACAGACACACCGCCGAAAGGTGACTCACCGGTGACCGACCAGGCCGTTCTCCAGTCTGTCCTCGACCGCGCCGCCGCGGGGGGCCGGATCACCAAGGAAGAGGCGCTCGACCTCTACCGCCACGCGCCGTTGCACGCGCTCGGCCAGGCGGCCGACGCGGTGCGCCGGCGCCGCTACGCCGGTACCGAGCACATCGCGACGTACATCATCGAGCGCAACATCAACTACACGAACGTGTGCGTCACGGCGTGCAAGTTCTGTGCCTTCTACGCGGCCCCCAAGGACACGAAGAAGGGCTGGTCCCGCGACCTCGACGACATCCTGCGCCGCTGCGCGGAGACCGTGGAGCTCGGCGGCACGCAGATCATGTTCCAGGGCGGGCACCACCCGGACTACGGCGTCGAGTACTACGAGCACCACTTCTCCGCCATCAAGAAGGACTTCCCGCAGCTGGTCATCCACTCCCTCGGCGCGTCCGAGGTCGAGCACATGGCCCGCATCTCGGGCGTCTCGGCGGAGGAGGCCATCCAGCGCATCCACGCGGCCGGCCTCGACTCCTTCGCGGGCGCCGGCGCCGAACTGCTGCCGGAGCGGCCGCGCAAGGCGATCGCCCCGCTCAAGGAGTCCGGCGAGCGCTGGCTGGAGATCATGGAGATCGCCCACAAGCTGGGCGTGGAGTCCACCTCCACCATGCTGATGGGCACCGGCGAGACCAACGCCGAGCGCATCGAGCACATCGCGATGATCCGGGACACCCAGGACCGTACGGGCGGCTTCCGCGCCTTCATCCCGTACACCTACCAGCCCGAGAACAACCACCTCAAGGGCCGCACCCAGGCGACGATCTTCGAGTACCTGCGCATGATCGCGATCGCGCGCCTGTTCCTCGACAACATCGCCCACATCCAGGGCTCCTGGCTGACCGTCGGCAAGGAGGCGGGCCAGCTCTCGCTTCACTACGGCGCCGACGACCTCGGCTCGATCATGCTGGAGGAGAACGTCGTCTCCTCGGCCGGTGCCAAGCACCGCTCCAACCGCCAGGAGATCATCGACCTGATCCGCAAGGCGGGCCGCACCCCGGCGCAGCGCGCGACGACCTACGAGCACCTGCTGGTGCACGACGACCCGGCGAACGACCCGGTCGACGACCGCGTCGTCTCGCACATCTCCTCCACCGCCATCGAAGGCGGCACGGCGCACCCCGAACTGAAGCTCATCTCCACGAACTGACGCGTCCGAGACGATGCTGACGCTTCACACCGCCGAACTCCTCGTCCCCGGGCGGGGGTCCGCACCGCTGCCCGGCGGTGCGGTCCTCGTCGAGGGCGACCGGATCGCCCGCGTGGGGCCGTACGAGGAACTCGCCGCGGACCTTCCGCACGCGCGCACCCGCCGCTGGCCCGGGGTGCTCACCCCGGGGCTGCAGGTGCGCGGGGCGGACGAGCTGCTGGAGCGGACGTACTACCCGGACGACCCGTACGAGGTCCCCGAGCTCGGCGCCGACCCGATCAGCGGCGAGGCCCGGCTGGACGCCCTGAAGATGACCGAGGCGCGGTGGGGCAACAGCGCCCGGCGCGGCACGCAGAAGCTCCTCGCGCGCGGAGTGGTGGCGGTGTGCGGCCGCTTCACGATCGCGTCGGTGCGCACGGCGGTGACCCGCTCCGGGCTCCTGATCCTGCCGCCGGCCGCCTACGAGGGGCGGCCCGCCCTGGATCCCCTCGCCGGCCGGGACACGGCCGGGGAGGCCTTCCACGGGCTGCTGGAGCCGGGCGCCGCGGCCCGCTTCGCGGTCTTCGCGGTGGCGGACGAGGCCGAACTGCTGGTCCGGGGCGCGACCACCTGCGTGGCCACGGTCATCGGTGGACGACTGCTGCACCGCCGTCGCTGAGCGAGCCGTCCCCGGCGCGCCGGGTGCTCTCCCGGGCGAGGGCCGCCAGCAGACAGGCTTGCAGGCGGCTGATCCCGCCGAGCTTGGCCCGTATGTTCACGACGTGGAACTTGACCGTGCTGACGGACAGTTGCAGCTCCGCGGCGAGCTCCCGGTTGGAGGCCCCGGTGGCCAGGCACAGGAACACGGCCGACTCCTGCTCGGTCAGCTGCGCCTCGGCGGACTGCGCGTCGGCGGGCAGGGCCTCGCCCGTCGTCTGCGGCCCGGCCGGTTCCCCGTAAGACTCGTACGAGGGGAACCACGAGGGGACGCTGAAGCTGACGACGCGCACGAATTCCACTCCCCCCGAACCGCCCTCCTACGGGCGGCTCTCCCCCCTATGGGACGCGTGGACCGGACAGGTAGGTTCCATTCGCGTCGTACGGCCATGCATTGGCCTTGCAGCCGTTCAGGCCCTTGATCTGCTGCATCATCGCGGGAGCGGGCTTGCCGGCGGCCGGGCAGGACTCGTGCTCGCGGCCTATCTCGTGCCCGACCTCGTGGTTCACGATCAGTGCCCGGTACTCCTCCACGGGCCCGTTGAACTGCGGCGAACCCTCCTGCCAGCGCTTGAGGTTGACCACGACGGTGTGCCCGGCGCGGCAGTTGGTCTCGCCGATGAGCTCGGGGGTGACCACGTCGCACAGCCGGTCGGTGGTCGTGGGCGTCGCGATCTTGACGGTGAAGTCCACCGGCTGGCCCGCTCCGACGAGCTGGAAGCCGTACGCCGGGTCCCGGGTCCAGCCGCGCGGATCCGAGAGGATCGCCTCGACCGAGCGGGCGGCCGACTCCGGGTCGACCCCGCTGCCCTCCTCGACCTCGATCCGCCAGCGCAGCGCGGGACCCTTGCCCTTCGCCGCGCCGGCGGTGGTGGAGCCGGTAAAGACGCCCGGACGGGCGGGCGTCGCGGCGCCCGAAGGCGTGCCCGAGGGCTTCTGGGAGGGCGCTGCGGAGGACGGGGACGGCGAGGGGGACTGCTGGCCGCCGTTGGGGACCGGGTTCCCCGCACCGTCGGCGGACTCCCCGTCCTGCGGCTCGGGCTGGGCCGCCGCCCGCCCCGCGGCTGCATTGGCGCTCTCGTCCTGGGGGACCAGCGCGTACGCGGTCGCCGAGACCGCGACGAGCGCGGCCGAACCGAGGAGGAGGGTGCGCCGCAGCCGCTTGCGCCGCTCGGCCCGGCGCCTGGCGCGCGGGCCGATGCGGCGGGAGCGACCGGTGGAATGGCCTGCCGGCATCGTGAAGCCCTTTGCTCGTGGCGGCCGCCACGGATCCGGCCGCTGATCAGCCCCATGATCCATTGGGTGACCTTCACCGGGCCGCACCGCCCCCCAGTCAACGTGCCCCGAACCCCGGGCGGAACTGTCCTTCGGACCAGTTTCCCCCACCCGGCAGGGGACCGGCCGGCGCCGGCGGGAGGCTGCCGGGGAGGCGGCACCGGCGGGGGCGGCGCGGCCTGAGAGGATGGGGCCGTACCCGCCGATCCGCATCGCACACCGAGGGGCGAACGCCAGTGACAAGGGCCTCCCTGGACAAGCAGCCGCACGAAGTCGCCTCCATGTTCGACAGGGTCGCGGCGAACTACGACCTGACCAACGACGTCCTCTCCCTCGGCCAGGACCGGGTGTGGCGCAAGGAGGTCGCGAAGGCGGTCGGCGCGCGTCCCGGGCAGAAGGTCCTCGACCTGGCCGCCGGCACGGCGACCTCCTCGCTGCCCTTCGCCGCGACGGGCGCGTACGTGGTCCCCTGCGACTTCTCGCTGGGCATGCTCCAGGAGGGCAAGAAGAAGCACTCCTGGCTGCCGCTGACCGCCGGCGACGCGACGAGGCTGCCGTTCAAGGACGACGTCTTCGACACCGTGACGATCTCCTTCGGCCTGCGCAACGTCCAGGACACCGACGCCGGCCTGCGCGAGCTGTACCGGGTCACCAAGCCCGGCGGCCAGGTCGTGATCTGTGAGTTCTCGCAGCCCACGTGGGCGCCGTTCCGGACCGTCTACACCGAGTACCTGATGCGCGCCCTGCCGCCGGTGGCCCGCGCCGTGTCGTCCAACCCCGACGCGTACGTGTACCTCGCCGAGTCCATCCGTGAATGGCCGGACCAGCCCGCGCTCGCCGCACTGCTGCAGAAGGCCGGCTGGTCCAAGGTCGCCTGGCGCAACCTCAGCGGCGGCATCGTCGCGCTGCACCGGGGCACCAAGGACTGACCGCCGTGCCCGACGCCGCCCCCACCGACTACGGGCCCCTGCTGGAGCGGATCGCGGCCGACATCGCCCCGCTCCTGGGCAGCGGCACGCCCGCCGAGTACATCCCGGCCCTCGCCGAGGTGGACCCGCGGCACTTCGGGATGGCCGTCGCCGACCTCGACGGCAACGTCTTCGGGGTGGGCGACTGGCAGGTCCCCTTCTCCGCGCAGTCCATCACCAAGGTCTTCGCGCTCGCCCTGGCCCTGGCCGAGGGCGGCGACAGCCTGTGGGAGCGGGTCGGCCGGGAGCCCTCCGGCAACCCGTTCAACTCGCTCGTACAGCTGGAGTACGAAAACGGCATTCCGCGCAACCCGTTCATCAACGCGGGCGCCCTCGTGGTCACCGACCGGCTCCAGACCCTCACGGGCGACGCGAGCAGCGAACTGCTCGAGTTCCTGCGGCAGGAGAGCCAGAACCCCGCCATAGGGTTCGACGCCGAGGTCGCGGCCTCGGAGCAGGAGCACGGCGACCGCAACGCGGCCGTCGCCCACTTCATGGCCTCGTACGGGAACATCGACAACCCGGTGCCCGCACTGCTGGAGCACTACTTCTGGCAGTGCTCCATCGAGATGACCTGCGCCGACCTGGCCCTCGCCGGCCGCTTCCTGGCCCGGCACGGGCTCCGGGCGGACGGCTCGCGACTGCTGACGCGCAGCGAGGCCAAGCAGATCAACGCGGTGATGCTGACCTGCGGGACCTACGACGCCGCCGGTGAATTCGCGTACCGCGTCGGCCTGCCGGGCAAGAGCGGCGTCGGCGGCGGGATCGTCGCGGTCGTCCCGGGCCAGTGCGTTCTGGCGGTGTGGAGCCCGGGCCTGGACGCCCAGGGCAACTCGGTCGCGGGCGTAGCCGCCCTGGACCGCTTCACCACCCTGACGGGCCTCTCGGTCTTCTGACGCGCGCGCCCAAACACGGCGCTCCGCGCCCGCTCCTCAAACGCCGGAGGGGCTGGAACATCCAGCCTCGCCGGCGTTTGAGGCGCGGGCCCTGGGGCGGAGCCCGGTTACTCGCCCCGCAGGGACAGGGCGTAGCGCCGGGCCGGGTTGCCACCCGGCGTGGTGAACTCCTCGGCCAGCGCCATGCCCAGGCGTTCCGCGACCGCCACCGAACGCGCGTTGCGCGCGTCGATCATCGCCACCACGTGCGGAACCCCGGCCTCGCGGACCCGCTCCAGCGTGGCCAGCGCAGCGGCGTACGCGTAGCCCCGGCCCCACGCGGAGCGGCCCAGCCGCCAGCCGATCTCGATCTCCCCGACCGGCCCCCACCCCTTCTCCCGGGGCCACGGCTGGGCGCCGGTGAAGCCGATCACCGTGCCCTCCCCGTCCAGCAGGGTCCACAGGCAGTAGCCGAGCTGGGCGTCGTGCATGCGCTGGCGCGCGGACAACTCCTCGTATGCGGACAGCTCCGCGGGACCTCCCAGGAACTCCATGACGTCGGGGTCGGCGAATACCGCGTGCCAGGCGTGCGCGTCCTCGTCCGTGGGCACGCGGAGCTGTACGGCGGGAAGCGGCCGGGTCGGCGAGGTGGTCATCGGAGGCACCCTTCGGATCGTGATCTCTCTCGCTGCATAGACTGCACATGTCCGGTGCCGTTGGGCACCCTTTATCGAGCCTTCGGGAGACCCCGCAGTGACCGAGCTCCTCTCCGAACACTCCGCGGACGTGATCGTCGTCGGGGCCGGGCCCGCCGGCTCGACCACCGCCTACTACCTCGCCAAGGCCGGATTGGACGTCCTGCTGCTGGAGAAGACGGCGTTCCCGCGCGAGAAGGTATGCGGTGACGGCCTCACCCCGCGCGCCACCAAACAGCTGGTGGCGATGGGCATCGACATCTCCGAAGAGGCCGGCTGGCTGCGGAACAAGGGTCTGCGCATCATCGGCGGCGGCCAGCGGCTGCAGCTGGACTGGCCGGAACTCGCCTCCTACCCGGACTACGGACTCGTCCGCAAGCG
This sequence comes from Streptomyces sp. NBC_00207, assembly GCF_045160965.1. Classification (NCBI taxonomy): domain Bacteria; kingdom Bacillati; phylum Actinomycetota; class Actinomycetes; order Kitasatosporales; family Streptomycetaceae; genus Streptomyces; species Streptomyces sp. NBC_00207. Next base: position 5,498,350 of record NZ_CP130715.1, read on the forward strand.
CGACGACTTCGACGAGACCCTGGCCCGCCAGGCGCAGAAGGCCGGCGCCCGGCTGTACGAGCGCTGCAACGTCGGCGAGCCCGTACGCGACCCGCGCACCGGACACATCACCGGCGTGCACGCGAAGCTGGGCGAGGAGAAGACCCCGGTCACCTTCCACGCCCCGCTCGTCGTCGCGGCCGACGGCAACTCCTCCCGGATCTCCCTGGCGATGGGCCTGCACCGGCGCGAGGACCGCCCGATGGGCGTCGCCGTCCGCACGTACTTCACCTCGCCGCGGCACGACGACGACTACCTGGAGTCCTGGCTGGAGCTGTGGGACCGGCGCGGCGCGCAGGACCGGCTGCTGCCCGGCTACGGCTGGATCTTCGGCATGGGCGACGGCACCTCCAACGTCGGCCTCGGCATCCTCAACTCCTCCTCCGCCTTCAAGGAGCTGGACTGGCGCGAGGTCCTCAAGGCCTGGTGCGCCTCCATGCCGGAGGACTGGGGCTACACCCCCGAGAACATGACGCAGCCGATCCGCGGCGCGGCCCTGCCGATGGCCTTCAACCGACAGCCGCACTACACCAAGGGCCTGCTGCTGGTCGGCGACGCGGGCGGGCTCGTCAACCCGTTCAACGGCGAGGGCATCGCGTACGCCATGGAGTCGGGCCAGATCGCGGCCGACGTCATCGTGCAGGCGCACGCCCGGGCCACCCCGGCCCAGCGCGAGCTGGCCCTGCACAACTACCCGAAGGTGCTCAAGGAGACCTACGGCGGCTACTACACGCTGGGCCGCGCCTTCGTGAAGCTCATCGGCAACCCGAAGGTCATGAAGGTCGCCGCGCAGCGCGGCCTGACCCACCCGGTCCTGATGCGGTTCACGCTGAAGATGCTGGCCAACCTGACCGACCCGACGGGCGGCGACGCGATGGACCGCATCATCAACGGCCTGTCGAAGGTGGCCCCGAAGGCCTGAACCGGACGGCGGCGCCCGCGCGGGCGCCGCCCGTTCAGTCCTCCGTGTCCGTGCCCGTGGCCGTGGCCGTGGCCGTGTCCGCAGCCGTGGCATCGGCCGGGGCCGCGTACGGGGCCGGGTCGGCGTCCGGGCGGCCGTGCACCGTACGGACACACCTCGCCAGCAGCACCAGCCCGCACAGCAGCAGCACGCCCGAGGCGGTCCAGCCGAGCCCCAGCGTGAGCGGGTGCCCCGGCTTGTGCCAGGGGCGGGCGGTCGTCAGCAGCCAGCCCCCCACGGCGAGCAGGCCGAGCCCGAGGGCGCCCGGGACGGCGGTGGGGTCGCCGGCGCCGTGGGACTCGTACGGCTTCGGGTTCACGGGACCACCACCTCCGGTGACGGATCGGCTCTGACGGTCAGGGTGCCCCCGCTATCTTCGCAGGGCCTCGGCCGGTTCCACACGGGCCGCCCGCCAGGCGGGATAGAGCCCCGCCAGCAGCCCGGTGACCAGGCCGACGAGCGGGGCCGCGGCGACGGTGACCGGGTGGATCACCGGGGTCCAGTCCCGCGCGAGGGAGACGGCGACCACGGTCAGCTCGCCCAGCGAGGTGCCCACCAGCCCGCCGAGCGCCCCGAGGGCCGCGGACTCGGTGAGGAACTGCGCCGAGACGTGCCGGCCGCGGGCGCCGAGCGCACGGCGCAGCCCGATCTCGCCGGTCCGCTCCAGTACGGCGACGAGCGTGGTGTTGGCGATCCCGACGGCCCCGATGACCAGGCAGATCCCGGCGAGCAGCAGGAAGAGCGCGCTCAGGTCGGACGTGACGCCGGAGCGCAGCGTGCGCGGGTCCGGCGGCGGGACGGCCTTCAGGTACTCGGGATGGTCGGGGCGCAGCGCGAGCGGGGCCAGGTCGGCGACCTGCCGGGCGGCCCCGAGCTCGGTGGCGATCAGCATGCTCGCGGAGCCGGGCGACGGGGGACCCCACAGCTGCTCCGCGGTGGTGCGCGGGACGAGGACCGACATCAGGTGCTCGGGCCGGCGTTCCAGGTCGGCGACGATGCCGCCCACGGTGAAGGGCTCCTGGCCGATGTAGAGGGCGGGCCGGGTGGCCAGGGTGGTGATCCCCAGGCGGGCGGCCAGCCCGCTGCCGATGACGACGACGCGTTCGTGGCCGCGCTCGGCGAAGTCGTCGTAGAGCCGCCCCTGCTGGAGCGTCGGCACGAGGGCGGCGACGGCCCCGGGGGAGGCGGCGACGACGGCCGCGCCGGTGGTGGCCTCGCCGGCGCCGGACGGCAGGGGGCCGACCGAGGTCCGCGAGTCCAGCCGCACCGTCCACATCACCCCGGCGTGCTCGATGCCCGCGACCGCGCGCAGCCGCCGCTCGGCATCGGCGGGGAAGCCGGGGCCGGCGAACTCGTCCTGCCGGCCGGCGACGTCCTCGATGCTCACCTCGGTGGCGGTCAGGACGTTGAACCGGCCGTCGATCTGCGAGGAGATGGTGGCGGTGAGGCCGAGTACGGCCACGAAGCTGCCGACGCCGAGGACGGTGCCGAGAGCGGTGAGCGCGGCCCGGCCGGGGCGGCGCAGCATGCCGGCGACGGCCTCGGACAGGGCGTCGCGCAGGGACAGCCGGGTCGGTGCGACGGTGTTCACAGGTGCAGCCGCCCGTCGCGGATGGTGACGGTCCGGCGGCCGCGCCGGGCCACTTCGAGGTCGTGCGTGATGACGAGGACGGTCATTCCGGAGCCGTGGAGATCGTCCAGCAGCCCGAGGACGGAGGCGGCGTTCGCGGAGTCGAGGTTTCCGGTCGGCTCGTCGCACAGCAGCAGCGAGGGCCGCCCGACGAGCGCGCGGGCGATGGCCACGCGCTGCCGCTCACCGCCCGACAGCCGCCCGGGCACGGCGCCGGCCCGGTGCCCGAGACCGACCTGGTCCAGGGCCTCGCGGGCCCGTACGAGGCGCTGGGCGCGCGGGATTCCGGTGTAGAGCATGGCGAGGGTGACGTTCTCCAGGGCGGACCGGTGGGGCAGCAGGTGGAAGGACTGGAAGACGAAGCCGATGCGGCGGCCGCGCAGGGCGGTGCGCTCCCGGTCGGGGAGGGCCGCGGTGTCGATCCCGTCGAGGAGGTACCGGCCGGTGGTGGGGGAGTCGAGCAGCCCGGCGACGTTGAGGAAGGTGGACTTCCCGGAGCCGGAGGGGCCGACGACGGTGATGAACTCACCGCGCCGGACGAGCAGCTCGCAGGGGTGCAGGGCCTCGACGGGCGGCGGCCCGGGGTAGGTGAGTCCGACCCCGCGGAACTCGATCACGGGAACGCCCTCGCCGGCGGGCACCTCGGCCCCGGCCTCGGACCCGGGCGCCTCGGCCCCGGTGCCGGCCTGGACCCCGACCCCGGCCTGGACCCGGGCCCCGACCCCGGCCTGGACCTGGGCCCCGACCCCGGCCTGGACCTGGGCCCCGACCCCGGCCTGGACCTGGGCCCCGACCCCGGCCTGGACCTGGGCCCCGACCCCGGCCTGGACCTGGGCCCCGACCCCGGCCTGGACCTGGGCCCCGACCCCGGCCTGGACCTGGGCCCCGACCCCGGCCTGGACCTGGGCCCCGACCCCGGCCTGGGCCCCGACCCCGGCCTGGACCCGGGACCGGGCCCCGGCACCGGCCCGGGGCCCGGGGGCTTCCGCCCGGGCATCGGCCGCTTCGGCCTTGGGCCGGGCATCGGCCTCGGACCCGGCTGCGGGTGTATCGGCTCCGGCTCGGCCCTCCGATGCTCCGGCTCCGGCCTCGACGGCGGGCGCCTCGGCGCTGGTCTCGGACCCGGGCGCTTCGGCTCCGGCCTTAGCTGCGGATGCGCCGGCTCCGGTCTCGGACCCGGGCGCCTCGGCCCCGGTGTCGGCCTGAGCCCCGGACTGGAACCCGGCTCCGGCCCGGGACCCGGGCGCTTCGGCTCCGGCTTCAGCCGCGGATGCCGCGGCTCCGGCTCGGGCCTCGGCCTCGGGCGGCTCGGCGGCAGGGGAGGCGGTCCGGGGGCGCCGGGGCAGGAGCCTCATTTGGCTGTCCCGCGGGTCTCGCGGGTTCCGCGGGATGCGACCCCGATCACGACGCGGGTGCCGGCCGTGAGAGAGCCCGGCTGGGCCGGGGTGACGGCCACGAAGCCGTCGCCGCTGGTGCCGGTGCGCACCTCGATGCGCCGCTGGGTGCCCTCGGCGGAGACGGCGGTGACGACCGTACGCCCGTCCGCGCCGGCCGACACAGCGGTCACCGGGACCACGAGCGCCTCGCCGTCGGTGGAGGCGGACTCGATGGTCAGCCGGACGTCCTGCCCGGCGAAGCCGGCGGGCAGCGGCTGGTCCGCGCGGACCACCATCCGGTACCCGAGGTCGGCACCACCGCTGCTGCCGCCGCCCGTGCCGTCCCCGCCGCCGCCCTTGGAGTTCTGGCCCTGGCCCTGCTGCTGGGGCGGGCCGGCGGGCTGCGCCGCGGACCGCTCGGTGGCGACCGACGACACCTTCCCGCGGATGTCGGTGCCGGAGACCTCGGAGGAGACCACCACCGCCATGCCGGGGCGCAGCAGCTGCTTCTTGTCGTCCTTGAGGTAGGCCTCGACGACGAGCTCCCCGGCGGAGAGCGTGAGGACCGGGCCCGAGACGGGGGAGCCCACGCGGGCGCCGACGGAGCTGACGCGGGCCGGGAAGGAGCCCAGGAACACGGTCTCGGCGGTGGGCAGCATCGGACCGTCGGCGGCCTCTGCGGCCGCCAGCGCGGCCTGCGCCTCCTTGAGGGCCTGCCGGGCCCGTACCAACTCCCGCCCGGAGCCGGAGCCGGAGCTCGCGCCGGAGCCGCCGCTCGCCGCCGCGCCGGCCGCCGCTGCCCCCTTGCCGGATCCCGCGTCCGCGGGTGCGCCCGTGGGACCCGGGCCCGGCCCGCCGGTGGAGCCGCCGCCCTGACCCGCGGAACCGGCGGAGCCCACCGCGTCCTCGACGGCCCACGTCGCCGACCGGACCGCCTCGCGCGCCGACTTGAGCGCCGCGCCGCCGTCGGCGACCGCGGGCAGCGGCTCGTACCCGATGGCCCGGTAGCGGGCGGCGAGCGCGGCCTTCGTACCGGCCCCGAAGACGCCCTTCGGGTCGGAGCCGGTGCCGTGCCCGAGCTCGCGCAGCGCCTGCTGGACCTGCGCGACGTCGTCCCCGGTGGCCCCCGGCTTGAGGTCCCGGTACATCGGCTGGGTGCCGTGCAGGGTGAACACCGGCCGCCCGGAGACCTCGGCGATCAGCTGCCCCGCCGTGACCGGATCCCCGGCCTTCGGCGGCAGCTTGGTCACCACGGCCGCCCCCGACCCCGAGCCGTCGCCGGAGCGCACCCCCTGCGGGGACACCTCGACGCTCTGGTCGGCGACGACGGAGCCGCGCATCACCAGGGTCTGCGCGAGCACCCGCCGCTCGACCTCCGCGGTCAGGGCCCCCTGCGCGGGCGGCCCGGTCTCCGCGGCCACCTGGGCGGGGGACTTCACCAGGGTGGTGGCCAGCAGCCCCCCGATCGCCATCAGCGCGGCCCCGCCGACGACTCCGAGCACCACGCGCCGCCCCCGCGCGAGCCCGCTCCGGTCGTCCTCCGGGACCTCGGTGTGCTCCACGACGTGATCGAACTCGCTCATCTCGGCGTCCGGCACTTCTTCAACGCGTCCAGGTGGTCGCGCTTGAGCGCGGTCCACTGCTCGGGAGTGCCCTTGCTCTGGTCGATCTCGCCGGTGACCGGGTCCGGGTCCGGGTACCAGGACACGCCTTCGGCCCGCAGGCACGCGGCCTCCTTCTGCGCGGCGGCGAGCACCTCCGGCTCGGCCGGCCGGGGCTTCGCCGCGGCCGGCAGCTTCGACTCGCAGGCCTTGTGCGCCTCCTCGTTCCAGGGCTTCGACTTGTCCACGCGGGGCGCGCCGTAGTCCGTGTAAACGATGGCCACGCCCTGCTTCTTCAAGCAGTCGTGGTAGGCGATTTCCTCGGCGGTGGGCGGCGGACTGTCGCTCGCCTTGGGTTCGTCGTTCCCGCCGCCGCATCCCGTCAGTGAAATGCATATGAGGAGCAGTGGAGCGAAATAGCGTGCGTGCACGACGGGAGTTCCCTTGCGGCGGTAGAAGTGGGATCGGCGCGCCCGTGCGAGAAGTGCGAGGAGTGCGCGCCGGGCGATAGTAGGGAGCGGAAAGTTCGTGCACAAGTTCCTGGACAGTAACCGAACATGACTGTCCATCAGGTGAGAAGGGCTTGGTTTTTCGGTGCCTTGACCTGTTGAATCCCGGCCGGACGGAGAGTCGTGATCATGGTCGCGGCTCTGCGTCACCATTTCACCTGCAGAGGAGCAGATCATGAACAAGGCATTCCGCGCGCTGACCACGGGCGGCGTCGCCGCCGTATCGATGGGCGCGATTCTCCTGGGTGCGGCCGGACCGGCGGCGGCCATGGGCAAGGACGGAAATCTGGAAGTCCACGAGTTCGGTCTTTTCTACTACCAGAATCAGTCCGGTTGTGTCTTTGACCTGTACGGCGAGGACCTGAACTTCAACGACAACTACTTCAAGAGCGGGTGCACGGGTGCCGGGGCCCTCGTGAACGACAACACCGAGTCCTACAAGAACCGCGACGTCTACGCCTGGAAGGTCGCCACCGACGCGAACATCGACGGCAACGTCGGTGAGATCCCGTCGAACTACTCCGGCAACGCCTCGGCCACCTTCAAGAACAAGATCAGCTCGGCCACCTACACCCTCCACCCCTGATCCGGACCAAGGAGTTCCACGCAATGCGCACCGCCTGGCGCCTCCGTCCCGTCGCCCCGGTCGTCCTGCTGGCCACGGTGCTGGCCGGATGCTCCGGCGCCGGCGGTGCGGAAGGCGGCGAACCGGAGCTCGGCCCCGTCGAGGCCAATCCGGCGACGGCCACGCTGTCCTTCCCCATGGACGCGTACACGGACTCCGATGCCGAGCGGAGCCGCATGGGCCAGGTCCAGCAGATGCTGGTCTCCCGGTGCATGGCCCGGTACGGGTTCACGTACGAGGGGGTGAAGGCGGCCGCTCCGTCCGGCGGCGGGGCGGCCGAGGACCGGCACCGGTACCTCTTCGGCCTGGCCGATCCGGCGTACGCGGCGGCCCACGGGTACGACAAGTCGGCGGGGGAGGGAATGCCGGCCAAGCCCCCGGCCCCGCAGCTGAGCGACAGCGCCTACGTCGTGATGAACGGAGAACAGCCGGGCGCCCAGAGCGGCGCGGCGCCTGACGCGAACACCGAGGAGGAGGCCGCGCAGCTGGACAGCGGCCTCACCGCGGGCGGGCAGAAGGTGCCGGCGGGCGGGTGCGCCCGCGAGGGGTACCGGAAGCTGTACGCGCCGACCAGGGACAGCGTGGACCTGCTCTTCGCGTTCGGGCTGGCCTCGGAGGCGCACGAGCGGTCCCGGCAGGACTCCCGGGTCGTCGGCATGCTGAAGAAGTGGTCGGCATGCATGGACAAGTCGGGATACGGCGGGATTTCCACGCCGTACGAGGTCATCGAGAAGGCGGGCCTGGAGAACGACAAGGGCGGGGCGAAGGCCGTCACGGCGGCCAAGGCCGATGTCGCGTGCAAGCGCGAGGTGAACCTCGTCGGGATCTGGGCCGCGGTCGAGAAGGCCTACCAGGAGCGGCTCGTCGAGGAGCACGCCGAGACGCTGGCGCTCTACAAGAAGCAGCGCGACGCCCGCTTCAAGCTGGCGGCGAGCCTCGTCTGAGGCGCGCCGAAGGGCCGGTACTCCACCCCCGAGCGGGGGAGTACCGGCCCTTTCGCGCGTTCGTGACGATCCGGAGGATCAGAGGACGCGGACGGCGCCGGTCGGCTTGTCGTAGCTCAGGTTGCGCTCGACGATGCCCGTGCTGGGGTTCTGCGCGCCGACGAACTTGCCGCCGCCGACGTAGATGGCGACGTGGTACGCGCTGCCCTTGGAGCCCCAGTACAGGATGTCGCCCGGCTGGAGGGCGTTCAGGGACACCGAGGTGCCGGCCGAGGACTGCGCCTGGGACATGCGCGGCAGGGAGATGCCGGCCTGGCGGTAGGCGGCCTGGACGAGGCCGGAGCAGTCGAACGAGGACGGGCCGGTGCCGCCCATGACGTACGCCTTGCCGACCTGCGCGCGGGCGAAGTTGACGATCGCCGCGGCGGAGCCGGTGGCCGGGGCGGTGACGGTACCGGTGCCCAGGGAGCTGCCGGAGCCGGAGCCGGAGGCCGAGGTGCTGTTGAGGGAAGTACGGGCGGTGGAGCGGGTGGCGCGCTCGGCCTCGGCCTTGCGGTCCGCCTCCTCCTTCTCCTTCTTCTCCTCGTCGGCCTTCTTCTGGGCCTCTTCCTTGGCCTGCTTCGCCTCGGCGGCGGCGCCGGTGCGGGCGCTCTCCTCCTGGGCGGTCAGTTCGCCCTCGACGGCGGCCAGGCGGGTGTTCTCGGCCGCCTTGGTGACTGCGGAGGAGACCTCGGCGGCCAGATCCAGGTTGAGGACCGGCATTTCGAGCGTCGTCTCGGCCACGGGCTCGGACGGGGACGCGCTCGCGGTGCCGGCCATGGCCAGGGTGCTGAGGACGCCACCGGCAACTCCGGCGCGGACCGCGAGCTTCGAGGCGCTACGACGGGGCTTCCGGTGGCTGGGTATGTGAGCGGTGTGGGACATGAGGACAACCGCTATCAGGGCGTCCGGGGTCCCTTCAAGAAACGTGGGTTGCGCCACAGTTGCCCGCGAACGGCGCTAACCGGGCGCGTCCGGCTCCTTATTGACGCCGTAACGGGCGAAACGGACAGGCCCTCACAAGGCTGTGATCATGGGGTTTCTGAAATAAGTCCGAATTGATCCACGACCTACCATCCCTCCGCACAGATGGCCAAGCCCTCTTTCGGAAGCACGGATTCAGAGTGGCGCAGGTCACAGGAACGTCACGCCATGCGGACGCTGTGGCCCGTCCGTGACCTTCCTGTGAAGAGGCCGAGAGGTTCGTGAACGGATGCACGCGCGCGGCGCGCTCCCCGGCCCCCGTCTGCCCCGCGTCCACCTCCGTACACACCGGCTCCCCCGACCGGGCGACGCCGATCCCTTTATCACCCCCACGCCCTCGGTGCCAATTTGCCTGCACGGGCCACCGTTTGATAGTGCCGTGCGCCTTCTACCTGCGGTAACGGGGCCGGATGTCACCTTTGGTGATCATGTGGATGCTTCACGTATGAAGATCACCACTCATTGGCCTTCATGATCGTTCGTCAGGTGGTGGAGATCACAAACTCGGTGTTGTAACCCGTGTCGCAGATCACAGACGGGCGGGCATAAGATGCGCACCAGTCCGGCTTGTGAACTGCCTCACATGCGAGCGCTCGATCAAAGCGCGATCTTCGCGAGGCGGTGCACGCGGTGCCGGCGGCGGTCCAACGGTCAAGGACGACTGGAAGGAGCGAGGAGCGTGAATGCGTACGCACCCATCCTCGTGCTCGGCGCCCTCGGCGCAGGGTTTGCGATCTTCTCCGTGGTCATGGCCACGCTGATCGGCCCAAAACGGTACAACCGGGCGAAGCTCGAAGCCTACGAGTGCGGCATCGAGCCGACGCCGATGCCGGCCGGCGGCGGCCGCTTCCCCATCAAGTACTACCTGACGGCGATGCTCTTCATCGTCTTCGACATCGAGGTTGTCTTCCTCTACCCCTGGGCCGTCACCTTCGACTCCCTGGGGATCTTCGGGCTCGTCGAGATGCTGCTCTTCGTGCTCACCGTCTTCGTCGCCTACGCCTACGTGTGGCGCCGCGGCGGCCTGGAATGGGACTGAGGGGCTGAATTTTCCATGGGACTGGAAGAGAAGCTGCCGAGCGGCTTCCTGCTGACCACCGTCGAACAGGCCGCGGGCTGGGTGCGCAAGTCGTCCGTCTTCCCGGCGACCTTCGGCCTGGCCTGCTGCGCCATCGAGATGATGACCACCGGAGCGGGCCGGTACGACCTGGCCCGCTTCGGCATGGAGGTCTTCCGCGGATCCCCGCGCCAGGCCGACCTGATGATCGTGGCCGGCCGGGTCAGCCAGAAGATGGCGCCGGTGCTGCGGCAGGTGTACGACCAGATGCCCGCTCCCAAGTGGGTCATCTCCATGGGGGTCTGCGCCTCTTCGGGCGGCATGTTCAACAACTACGCGATCGTCCAGGGCGTCGACCACATCGTCCCGGTGGACATCTACCTGCCCGGCTGCCCGCCGCGCCCCGAGATGCTGTTGGACGCGATCCTCAAGCTCCACCAGAAGATCCAGGGCGGAAAGCTCGGCGTGAACCGGGAAGAGGCGGCACGTGAGGCGGAGGAGGCGGCCCTCAAGGCCCTCCCCACCATCGAGATGAAGGGGCTGCTCCGGTGAGCGAGACCCAAGAGCCGGAGAACGGCACCACCGGCGACAACGGCGGCAACGGCAGCAACGTCCCTGCGCCGCGCGACCAGGGCCCCGAGGTCATCGGCGTCCGCAAGGGCATGTTCGGCGCCAGGAACGGCGGCGACACCAGCGGCTACGGCGGCCTGGTGCGGACGATCGCCCTCCCGGGTCCGTCCGCTCGGCCCTACGGCTCGTACTTCGACCAGGTCGTGGACGAGCTGGAGGGAGCCCTGGAGGAGCAGGACCTGCTCCCTGCGAACGCGATCGAGAAGGTGGTCGTGGATCGGGGAGAGCTCACTCTCCACATCGCCCGCGAGCACCTCGTCCGGGTCGCGCGCACCCTGCGCGACGACCCCGCCCTGCGCTTCGAACTCTGCACCGGCGTCTCCGGGGTCCACTTCCCCGACACTGCGCCGATTCACGACATGGGCCGCGAGCTGCACGCCGTCTACCACCTGCGCTCGCTCACCCACGGCCGGATCGTGCGGCTGGAGGTGTCCGTCCCGGACAGCGACCCGCACGTCCCGTCGCTCGTCTCCGTCTACCCGACCAACGACTGGCACGAGCGCGAGACGTACGACTTCTTCGGCCTGGTCTTCGACGGCCACCCGGCCCTCACCCGGATCATGATGCCGGACGACTGGCAGGGCTTCCCGCAGCGCAAGGACTACCCGCTCGGCGGCATCCCCATCGAGTACAAGGGCGCCCAGATCCCGGCTCCCGACCAGCGGAGGTCGTACAGCTGATGTCCACGTCAAACCACGCCTCCGCCGACCATGCTTCCGCGCGCGAGACGACCGAAGGCACCGTCTACACCGTCACCGGCGGCGACTGGGACGAGATCGTCCAGTCCGCGGCCAGGGCCGACGACGAGCGGATCGTCGTCAACATGGGCCCCCAGCACCCCTCCACCCACGGGGTGCTCCGCCTGATCCTGGAGATCGACGGCGAGACGGTCACCGAGGCCCGCTGCGGCATCGGCTACCTGCACACCGGCATCGAGAAGAACCTCGAATACCGGAACTGGACGCAGGGCACCACCTTCGTGACGCGCATGGACTACCTCACGCCGTTCTTCAACGAGACGGCGTACTGCCTCGGCGTCGAGAAGCTGCTCGGCATCACCGACCAGATCCCGGACCGCGCCACCGTCATCCGCGTCCTGCTGATGGAGCTCAACCGGCTCTCCTCCCACCTGGTGTGCATCGCCACCGGCGGCATGGAGCTGGGCGCGACCACGATCATGATCTACGGCTTCCGCGACCGCGAGCTGATCCTCGACATCTTCGAGCTGATCACCGGCCTGCGCATGAACCACGCGTTCATCCGCCCCGGCGGCCTCGCCCAGGACCTGCCCCCGGGCGCCGTCGACCAGCTGCGCGAGTTCGTCAAGACGATGAAGAAGAACCTGCCGGAATACGACAAGCTCGCCACCGGCAACCCCATCTTCAAGGCCCGCATGCAGGACGTCGGCTACCTCGACCTCACCGGCTGCATGGCGCTCGGCGCCACCGGCCCGATCCTGCGCTCCGCCGGCCTGCCGCACGACCTGCGCAAGTCCGAGCCGTACTGCGGATACGAGAACTACGAGTTCGACGTGCCGACCACCGAGAGCTGCGACTCCTACGGGCGGTTCCTGATCCGCCTGGAGGAGATGCGCCAGTCGCTGCGGATCGTCGAGCAGTGCCTGGAGCGCCTGGAGCCGGGCCCGGTGATGGTCGCCGACAAGAAGATCGCCTGGCCGGCGCAGCTGGCGATGGGACCCGACGGCCTCGGCAACTCCCTCGACCACATCAGGAACATCATGGGCACCTCCATGGAGGCCCTCATCCACCACTTCAAGCTGGTGACCGAGGGCTTCCGGGTCCCTGCCGGACAGGCGTACGCGGCCGTCGAATCGCCCAAGGGCGAGCTCGGCGTGCACGTCGTCTCCGACGGCGGCACCCGCCCCTACCGGGTCCACTTCCGCGACCCGTCCTTCACCAACCTGCAGGCCATGGCCGCGATGTGCGAGGGCGGCCAGGTCGCCGACGTCATCGTCGCCGTCGCCTCCATCGACCCCGTGATGGGAGGCGTCGACCGATGACCGCCAGTCCTCAGAACCAAGGGGTCTCGCTGGGCATGCCCCAGCTGCCGGCCCCCGACTTTCCGGCGGAGGTACGCGAGCGCCTCGAAGCGGACGCGAAGGAGGTCATCGCCCGCTACCCGGACAGCCGCTCCGCGCTGCTGCCGCTCCTGCACCTGTGCCAGGCGCAGGAGGGCCACGTCTCGCGCACCGGAGTCCGCTTCTGCGCCGAGGTGCTGGGCCTGACCACCGCCGAGGTCACGGCCGTCGCGACCTTCTACACGATGTACCGGCGCAAGCCCTCCGGCGACTACCAGGTCGGCGTGTGCACGAACACGCTGTGCGCGGTGATGGGCGGCGACGCCATCTTCGAGGAGCTCAAGGAGCACCTCGGGGTCGGCAACAACGAGACCACCCCCGACGGCAAGGTCACCCTCGAACACATCGAGTGCAACGCGGCCTGCGACTTCGCCCCCGTGGTGATGGTCAACTGGGAGTTCTTCGACAACCAGACCCCCCAGTCCGCCAAGGCCCTGGTGGACGACCTGCTGGCCGGCCGCGAGGTCTCGCCGACCCGGGGCGCGCCGCTGTGCACGTACAAGGAGACCGCCCGGATCCTGGCCGGGTTCCCGGACGAGCGCGAGGGCGCGGTCGAGGCGACCGGCGGCGCCGGTCCCGCCTCCCTGATCGGGCTGCGCATCGCCCGCGGCGAGTCCCCGCACGCCTCGATCGTGCACCCGCGCACCGAGGCGCGCGGCGAGACCCGTGGCGACACCACCACCGAGGGAGGGGAGGGATGACCGTGTCCTCCGAACTGAGCAATGGGGGCAGTACCTCCCGGCCGGAGGCCGGCGGAGGCACGAGCCCGGAGAAGCTCCTCGCGCCCGTGCTCTCGGCCTTCTGGGACGAGCCGCAGTCGTGGACGCTGGAGACCTACCGGCGCCACGAGGGCTACGAGGGCCTGCGCAAGGCACTCGCGATGACCCCGGACGACCTCATCGCCTACGTGAAGGACTCGGGTCTGCGCGGACGCGGCGGTGCGGGCTTCCCCACCGGAATGAAGTGGCAGTTCATTCCGCAGGGCGACGGAAAGCCGCACTACCTCGTCGTGAACGCGGACGAGTCGGAGCCGGGAACCTGCAAGGACATCCCCCTCCTCTTCGCCAACCCGCACTCCCTCATCGAGGGAATGATCATCGCGTGCTACGCGATCCGCTCGCAGCACGCCTTCATCTACCTGCGCGGCGAGGTGGTGCCGGTCCTGCGGCGCCTGCACGAGGCGGTGCGCGAGGCGTACGAGGCCGGTTACCTCGGGAAGGACATCCTCGGGAGCGGGCTCGACCTCGACATCACGGTGCACGCGGGAGCGGGCGCGTACATCTGCGGCGAGGAGACGGCGCTGCTCGACTCCCTCGAAGGCCGGCGCGGTCAGCCCCGGCTGCGTCCCCCCTTCCCTGCCGTCGAGGGGCTCTACGCGTGCCCCACTGTCGTGAACAACGTCGAGTCCATCGCCTCGGTTCCCGCGATCCTGAACAGGGGCAAGGACTGGTTCAAGTCGATGGGGACCGAGAAGTCCCCCGGCTTCACGCTGTATTCGCTCTCCGGGCACGTCGCCGGCCCCGGCCAGTACGAGGCCCCGCTCGGCATCACCCTGCGCCAGCTGCTCGACATGAGCGGCGGCATGCGGCCCGGACACCGGCTGAAGTTCTGGACCCCCGGCGGCTCCTCCACCCCGATGTTCACCGACGAGCACCTCGACGTCCCGCTCGACTACGAGGGCGTCGGCGCCGCCGGCTCGATGCTCGGCACCAAGGCACTCCAGTGCTTCGACGAGACGACCTGCGTGGTGCGGGCCGTGACCCGGTGGACGGAGTTCTACGCCCACGAGTCCTGCGGCAAGTGCACCCCGTGCCGCGAAGGCACGTACTGGCTGGTCCAGCTGCTGCGCGACATCGAGGCCGGCAAGGGCGTCATGTCCGACCTCGACAAGCTGAACGACATCGCCGACAACATCAACGGCAAGTCCTTCTGCGCGCTCGGTGACGGCGCGGCCAGCCCGATCTTCTCCTCGCTCAAGTACTTCCGCGAGGAGTACGAGCAGCACATCACGGGCAAGGGCTGCCCCTTCGACCCCAGGAAGTCGACCCTCTGGGCCGACACGGAGGTGAACGCATGACCGTCACCACTACGGCCGCCTCCGGAGGAGACGCGGCCGTTCCGCCCGAGGATCTGGTGTCGCTGACCATCGACGGGGCCGAACTGTCCGTGCCCAAGGGCACCCTCGTCATCCGGGCCGCCGAACAGCTCGGCATCGAGATCCCCCGGTTCTGCGACCACCCCCTCCTCTCCCCGGCCGGCGCCTGCCGCCAGTGCATCGTCGAGGTCGAGGGCCAGCGCAAGCCGATGGCCTCCTGCACCATCACCTGCACCGACGGCATGGTCGTCAAGACCCAGCTCACCTCCGAGGTCGCCGACAAGGCCCAGCGCGGGGTGATGGAGCTGCTGCTCATCAACCACCCGCTGGACTGCCCGGTCTGCGACAAGGGCGGCGAGTGCCCCCTGCAGAACCAGGCGATGTCGCACGGCAACGCCGAATCGCGGTTCGAGGGCAGGAAGCGCACCTACGAGAAGCCGGTCCCGATCTCCACGCAGGTGCTGCTGGACCGCGAGCGGTGCGTGCTGTGCGCCCGCTGCACCCGCTTCTCCAACGAGATCGCCGGCGACCCGATGATCGAGCTGCTGGAACGCGGCGCACTGCAGCAGGTCGGCACCGGCGAGGGCGACCCCTTCGAGTCGTACTTCTCCGGCAACACCATCCAGATCTGCCCGGTCGGCGCCCTCACCTCGGCCGCGTACCGGTTCCGCTCCCGCCCCTTCGACCTCGTCTCCTCCCCGAGCGTGTGCGAGCACTGCGCGGGCGGCTGCGCGACCCGTACCGACCACCGCCGCGGCAAGGTGCTGCGCCGCCTCGCCGCGGAGGACCCCGAGGTCAACGAGGAGTGGATCTGCGACAAGGGCCGCTTCGGGTTCCGCTACGCGCAGCGCCCGGACCGGCTCACCACCCCGCTGGTGCGCAGCGCCGCCGGGGTCCTGGAGCCGGCGAGCTGGCCCGAGGCCCTGGAGGCCGCGGCGGCCGGGCTCGCCGCCGCGCGCGGCCGGGCCGGGGTGCTCACCGGCGGCCGGCTCACCGTCGAGGACGCCTACGCGTACGCCAAGTTCGCCCGGGTGGTGCTCGACACCAACGACATCGACTTCCGGGCCCGCGTGCACAGCGCGGAGGAGGCCGAATTCCTGGCCGCCACCGTCGCCGGCACCGGCAAGGACCTCGACCGGCGCGGTGTCACCAACGCCTCGCTGGAGGCGGCCCCGGCCGTCCTCCTCGTCGGCATCGAGGCGGAGGAGGAGGCCCCCGGCGTCTTCCTGCGGCTGCGCAAGGCCCACCGCAAGCACAAGCAGCGGACCTTCGCCCTCGCCCCCTTCGCCACCCGCGGCCTGGAGAAGACGGGCGGCACCCTGCTGGCCGCCGCCCCCGGCACCGAGCCCGAGTGGCTGGACGCGCTGGCCTCCCGGACCGGCCTGGAGGCCGGCGGGGCCGTCGCCGCCGACGCGCTGCGCGAGCCCGGCGCCGTCATCGTGGTCGGTGAGCGGCTCGCCGGGGTGCCCGGCGCGCTGACCGCCGCCGTACGGGCGGCCGCGGCCACCGGGGCCACGCTGGTGTGGATCCCGCGCCGGGCCGGTGAGCGGGCCGCCGTCGAGGCGGGCGCGCTGCCGTCCCTGCTGCCGGGCGGCCGTCCGGCCACCGACCCGCGGGCCCGCGACGAGGTCGCGACCGCCTGGGGCCTGGACGAACTCCCGCACCGCTACGGCCGCGACACCGGCCAGATCGTCGAGGCCGCTGCCTCCCGCGAGCTCTCCGCCCTGCTGGTCGCGGGCGTCGAGGTGAGCGACCTGCCGGATCCGGTCCGCGCGCGGATCGCCCTCCAGGAGGCCTTCGTGGTCTCCCTGGAACTGCGGCCCAGCGAGGTCACCGCCCACGCGGACGTGGTCCTCCCGGTCGCCGCGGTGGCCGAGAAGGCGGGCGCGTTCATCAACTGGGAGGGCAGGGTCCGCCCGTTCGAGGCGGCGCTCAAGCCCGACCAGATGACCCGCCGGCTCGCCCCGGCCGACGCCCGCGTGCTCCACATGCTGGCCGACGCCGCCGACCGGCCGATCGCGCTGCCCGACGTGCACGCCGTACGCCGGGAGCTCGACGCGCTCGGCCCGTGGGCCGGGGAGCGCGCCGCCGAACAGTCCGCCGACACCGCGGCGCTGCCCCGCCCGGGCGTCGGCGAGGCGGTCCTCGCGGGCCACCGGCTCCTCCTCGACCAGGGCCGGCTCCAGGAGGGTGACGAGGCCCTGGCCGGGACCCGGCACGAGGCGAGCGCCCGGCTGTCGGCCGCCACGGCCGCCGAGACGGGCGTCAAGGACGGAGACGTCCTCGCCGTCACCGGACCGGCCGGCTCCGTGGAACTCCCGCTCCGGATCACCGAGATGCCCGACCGCGTGGTCTGGCTCCCGCTGAACTCCACCGGCTCCGGCGTCCTCGCCGACGCCGGCGCCCGCCCGGGCAGCCTCGTACGCATCGGCCCGGCGACCCCGGCCGGCACCGGCGACACCACTGCGGAGGTGGACGCGTGAACGCGGTACACGGTGACTTCGTACAACTGGCCGCCGAGGACCTCTCCCTGTTCGGCCGCGACGTCTGGTGGCTGGTCGTCCTCAAGGCGGTGTTCTGCTTCGCCTTCCTGATGGTGACCGTGCTCTTCTCCATCGTGTGGGAGCGCAAGGTCGTCGCCTGGATGCAGCTGCGCATCGGCCCCAACCGGCACGGGCCCTGGGGCATGCTCCAGTCGCTCGCCGACGGCGTGAAGCTGATGCTCAAGGAAGACCTGATCGTCAAGCGCGCCGACAAGGTGGTCTACGTCCTGGCCCCGATCATCGCGGCGATCCCGGCCTTCATGGCCATCGCGGTGATCCCCTTCGGGCCCGCGGACGACCAGATCTCCATCTTCGGCCAGCGCACCTCGATGCAGCTGACCGACCTGCCCATCGCGATGCTCTACATCCTCGCGGTGGCCTCGGTCGGCATCTACGGCATCGTGCTGGCGGGCTGGTCCTCCGGCTCCACCTACCCGCTCCTCGGCGGACTGCGCTCCTGCGCGCAGATGATCTCCTACGAGATCGCGATGGGCGCGGCCTTCGCCTCGGTCTTCCTCTACTCCGGGTCGATGTCGACCTCGGCGATCGTCGAGGCGCAGGAGGACCGCTGGTTCATCGTCCTGCTGCCGGTGTCCTTCATCATCTACGTGATCACGATGGTCGGCGAGACGAACCGCGCCCCCTTCGACATGCCGGAGTCCGAGGGCGACCTGGTCGGCGGCTTCAACACCGAGTACTCGTCCATCAAGTTCGCGCTGTTCATGCTGGCCGAGTACGTCAACATGGTCACCGTCTCGGCGGTCTCGGTCACCCTCTTCCTGGGCGGCTGGCGGGCCCCGTACCCGATCAGCTCCTTCTGGGAGGGCGCGAACCACGGCTGGTGGCCGATGCTCTGGTTCGTCCTCAAGGTGCAGCTGCTGCTGTTCTTCTTCATCTGGCTGCGCGGCACGCTGCCGCGCGTGCGCTACGACCAGCTGATGAAGCTCGGCTGGAAGGTGCTCATCCCGGTCTCCGTGGTCTGGCTGATGCTGGTCGCGACCGTCCGGGCCCTGCGCAACGAGGCGTACGACTTCAGCGAGATCGTCCTCTACGTCGGCGGCGGAGTCGTGGCGATCCTGCTGCTCTCCTTCGTCGCGGACATCTTCCGCGACAAGCGCGAGAAGGCGCAGGCGGCCGAGGCCGTCGGCGACGCCGCGCCCTTCGACCCGCTGGCGGGCGGATTCCCCGTACCGCCCAAGCCCGGCCAGCACCTGGCACCCGTACCGCGCAGGCGGCCCCGCAGCGAGCGGGAGCTGATTGTCAGTGGCGGGACGAATACTGACAGTGACCGAGAGGAGGCTTGAGAGATGTCCGACGACGACAAGTGGCAGAACCCGGTGGCGGGCTTCGGCGTGACCTTCAAGGCCATGTTCAAGAAGCGCCTCACCGAGCAGTACCCGGAGCAGCAGAAGACGACCGCCCCGCGCTTCCACGGACGGCATCAGCTCAACCGGCACCCCGACGGTCTGGAGAAGTGCATCGGGTGCGAGCTGTGTGCCTGGGCCTGTCCCGCCGACGCAATCTACGTGGAGGGCGCGGACAACACCGAGGAGGAGCGCTACTCCCCGGGCGAGCGGTACGGCGCCGTCTACCAGATCAACTACGCCCGCTGCATCCTGTGCGGGCTGTGCGTCGAGGCGTGCCCGACGAGGGCCCTCACCATGACGAACGAGTTCGAACTGGCCGACGCCAGCCGTGAGTCGCTCATCTACACCAAGGAGCAGCTGCTCGCCGGCCTCACCGAGGGCATGGTCGAGGCGCCGCACGCGATGTACCCCGGCACGGAGGACACCGACTACTACCGCGGGCAGGTGACGGGGGCCGCCCCGGGCACGGTCCGGCAGGTCGCGGTCACCAAGGGCGAGAAGCCCGAGGACGAGCCGGTGGACGGCCCGCAGGCCGAGGAGGTGCAGGCGTGAGCACCATCGCGGCGAGCCTCACCTCCACCGGCGAGGCCGTGCAGTTCTGGATCCTCGGCACGGTCGCCGTCATCGGCGCCCTGGCCACGATCCTGATGAAGAAGGCCGTGCACAGCGCCCTCAGCCTGGCCGGGACGATGATCATCCTGGCGGTCTTCTACCTCGCCAACGGGGCGTACTTCCTGGGCGTCGTCCAGGTCATCGTCTACACCGGCGCGATCATGATGCTCTTCCTCTTCGTGGTCATGCTCGTCGGCGTCACCGCCGCCGACTCCCTGAAGGAGACCATCAAGGGGCAGCGCTGGCTGGCCGCCCTGTGCGGGCTCGGCTTCGGCATCCTGCTGATCGCCGGCATCGGCCACGCCAACCTCACCCACTTCAACGGGCTCGGCCGGATCAACTCCGCCGGACACGTCGAGGGCCTGGCCCAGCTGATCTTCACCAAGTACGTCTTCGCCTTCGAGATCACCGGCGCGCTGCTGATCACCGCGGCCGTCGGCGCGATGGTGCTCACCCACCGCGAGCGCACCGAACGGGCGGCCACCCAGCGCGAGCTCGCCGAGAAGCGCGTCCGCGAGGGCGTCCAGCTCCCGCCGCTGCCCGCGCCCGGCGTCTACGCCCGGCACAACGCGGTGGACGTCGCCGGCCTCCTGCCGGACGGCACCCCGTCCGAGCTGACGGTCAACAAGACGCTGCGCGGCCGCGGCCAGATCCGCGACGTGTCGAGCGAGGCGCTGAACGACCTGAAGGCACTGGAGCAGGCGTCGGCGGAGCGCCTCGGCCGCGAGGAGGCATCCAAGTGAATCCGGTCAACTACCTGTACCTGGCGGCCCTGCTGTTCACCATCGGCGCGACCGGCGTGCTGATCCGCAAGAACGCGATCGTGCTGTTCATGTGCGTCGAGCTGATGCTCAACGCCTGCAACCTCGCCTTCGTCGCGTTCTCCCGGATGCACGGCAACCTCGACGGCCAGATCATCGCGTTCTTCACGATGGTCGTCGCCGCCGCGGAGGTCGTGGTCGGCCTGGCGATCATCGTGTCGCTCTTCCGTACCCGCCACTCGGCCTCGGTCGACGACGCCAGCCTGATGAAGCTGTAAGGGGTCGCTGTGGAGAACCTGATTGCGCTGCTGATCGCGGCGCCCCTGCTCGGAGCGGTGGTGCTGCTGTGCGGCGGCCGGCGCCTCGACAGGATCGGCCATTGGATCGGCACCCTGCTCGCGGCCGTCTCCTTCGGGATCGGCGCCGTGCTGTTCGCCGACATGCTGTCGCGCAGTGCCGATGACCGGACCCTGTACCAGCGCCTGTACACCTGGATCCCCGTCGAGGGCTTCCAGGCGGACATGGCCTTCCAGCTGGACCAGCTGTCGATGACCTTCGTCCTGCTGATCTCCGGGGTGGGCACGCTCATCCACGTGTACTCGATCGGGTACATGGAGCACGACGAGCGCCGCCGCCGCTTCTTCGGCTACCTCAACCTGTTCGTCGCGGCCATGCTCCTGCTGGTCCTCGCCGACAACTACCTGCTGCTGTACTTCGGCTGGGAGGGCGTGGGCCTCGCCTCGTACCTCCTGATCGGCTTCTGGCAGCACAAGCCCAGCGCGGCCACCGCCGCGAAGAAGGCCTTCCTCGTCAACCGGGTCGGCGACATGGGCCTGTCGATCGCGGTCATGCTGATGTTCACCACCTTCGGCACCTTCGCCTTCGAGCCGGTGTTCGCCTCCGTGGGCAAGACCTCCGAGGGCATGCTGACGGCGATCGGCCTGATGCTGCTGCTGGCCGCCTGCGGCAAGTCGGCGCAGGTCCCGCTGCAGTCCTGGCTCGGTGACGCGATGGAGGGCCCGACCCCGGTCTCGGCCCTCATCCACGCGGCCACCATGGTGACGGCGGGCGTGTACCTGATCGTCCGCTCGGCCGCCGTCTTCAACGGGGCACCGGACGCGCAGCTCGTGGTCACCGTCGTGGGCGCGGTCACGCTGCTCTTCGGTGCGATCGTCGGTTGTGCGAAGGACGACATCAAGAAGGCCCTGGCGGGCTCGACGATGTCGCAGATCGGCTACATGATCCTCGCCGCGGGCCTCGGCCCGATCGGCTACGTCTTCGCGATCATGCACCTGGTGACGCACGGCTTCTTCAAGGCAGGGCTCTTCCTCGGGGCGGGTTCCGTGATGCACGGGATGAACGACGAGGTGGACATGCGCAAGTACGGGGCCCTGCGGAAGTACATGCCGGTCACCTTCGCGACCTTCGGACTCGGCTACCTGGCCATCATCGGCTTCCCGGGCCTGTCGGGCTTCTTCTCGAAGGACATGATCATCGAGGCGGCCTTCGCGAAGGGCGGCACCGAGGGCTGGATCCTCGGCGGCGTGACCCTGCTGGGCGCCGGCATCACGGCGTTCTACATGACCCGCGTCATGCTCCTCACCTTCTTCGGCGAGAAGCGCTGGCAGCCCGACGCAGAGGGACACCCGCCGCACCCGCACGAGTCCCCGAAGTCGATGACCATCCCGATGGTCATCCTGGCCTTCGGTTCGGTCTTCGCCGGCGGCTTCTTCGAGATCGGCGACCGCTTCCTGAACTGGCTGGAGCCCGTCACCGGTTACGAGCACGGCCACCCGCCGGTCAGCGCCATGACGATCACCGCGGCCACCATGGCCGTCCTCCTCGTCGGCGTCGGCATCGCCTGGGGGACGTACGGCCGCAGGCCCGTCCCGGTCCTCGCCCCGCGCGGCTCGCTCCTCACCCGGGCGGCCCGCCGGGACCTGTACCAGGACGACTTCAACCACGTCGTGCTGGTGCGCGGCGGGGAGCACCTGACCCGCTCGCTCGTGTACGTCGACCACAGCCTCGTCGACGGGGTGGTCAACGGGACGGCCGCCTCGGTCGGCGGGCTCTCGGGCCGCCTGCGCAAGCTGCAGAACGGCTACGCCCGCAGCTACGCGGTCTCGATGTTCGGGGGAACGGTGGTCCTGATCGCCGCGACCCTGCTGATGAGGGCGGTGTGAAATGAGTTTCCCGCTTCTGACGGTGACGGCCGCGGTCCCCGCGGTCGGTGCGATCCTGACGGCGGCCGTCCCGGCCGCCCGCAGGACCGCCGCCAAGTGGCTCGCGCTGCTCTTCTCGCTGGCGACCCTGGCGCTGGCCGTGCTCGTCGCGGTCCGCTTCGACCCGAGCGGTGACCGCTACCAGCTCACCGAATCCCGGCCCTGGATCGCCGACTTCGGCGTCCGCTACGAGCTGGGCGTCGACGGGATCGGGGTGGTCCTCATCGGGCTCACCGCGCTGCTGATCCCCTTCGTGATCGCGGCCGGCTGGCACGACGCCGACCCCCTGGAGACCAAGAGCTCCCGGTGGCGGCCGACCCAGGGCTTCTTCGCCCTGATCCTGCTGGTCGAGGCGATGGTGATCATCTCCTTCGAGGCCACCGACATCTTCCTCTTCTACATCTTCTTCGAAGCCATGCTCATCCCGATGTACTTCCTCATCGGCGGCTTCGGGGACCGGGCGCACTCCGGTTCCGACGAGAACGCGTCCGCGCAGCGCTCGTACGCTGCGGTCAAGTTCCTGCTCTACAACCTGGTCGGCGGCCTGATCATGCTGGCCGCCGTCATCGGTCTCTACGTGGTCGCCGGGAACTTCTCGCTCCAGGAGATCACCGCCGCCCGCGCCGCGGGCACGCTCGACATGGCGACCAACACCGAGCGGCTCCTCTTCCTCGGCTTCTTCTTCGCCTTCGCGGTGAAGGCCCCGCTGTGGCCGCTGCACACCTGGCTGCCGAACGCGATGGGGGAGTCCACCGCCCCGGTCGCCGTCCTGATCACCGCGGTCGTCGACAAGGTCGGCACCTTCGCGATGCTCCGCTACTGCCTCGGGCTCTTCCCGGACGCCAGCAAGTGGGCCACGCCGGTGATCCTGGTCCTGGCCCTGATCAGCATCGTCTACGGCGCGCTGGTCGCGGTCGGCCAGCGGGACATCAAGCGGCTGGTCGCCTACGCCTCGATCTCGCACTTCGGCTTCATCATCCTGGGCATCTTCGCGATGACCTCCCAGGGCCAGTCCGGCGCCACCCTCTACATGGTCAACCACGGCCTGTCGACGGCGGCGCTGATGCTGGTGGCCGGCTTCCTGATCTCGCGGCGCGGCTCGCGGCTCATCGCCGACTACGGCGGCGTCCAGAAGGTGGCCCCGGTCCTCGCCGGGACCTTCCTGATCGGCGGCCTGGCCACCCTCTCGCTGCCGGGCCTCGCGCCCTTCGTCAGTGAATTCCTGGTCCTGGTCGGCACGTTCGCCCGGTACCCGGTCGTCGGCATCATCGCCACCATCGGCATCGTGCTCGCCGCGCTCTACACGCTGGTGCTCTACCAGCGCACGATGACCGGCCCCGTGAAGGAGGAGGTCCGCACGATGCCGGACCTGCGCCTGCGGGAGCTGCTGGTGGTCGCCCCGCTGATCGCGCTGCTGATCGGGCTGGGCGTCTACCCGAAGGTGCTCACCGACATCGTCAACCCGGCGGTGGAGCACACCATGTCGGACGTGAAGCAGACGGACCCGAAGCCCGAAGTGGCCGTCGAAGCCAAGAACGGGGAGGCGGCGAAGTGAGCACAGTGACTTCCGCCCACAGCCTGTGGACGCTGGCGGCCGAGGCACCGGTCGACCGGATCCCGGCACCGACCATCGAGTACGCACAGCTCGCGCCCACGCTGATCGTGGTGGGCGCGGCGGTCCTCGGGATCCTCGTGGAGGCCTTCGTGCCCCGCAAGTCCCGTTACTACGTGCAGGTGTTCCTCGCCGTCGCGGCGCTGGCCTCGGCCTTCGCGGCGGTCGTCGGCCTCGCGGCCGGCGGGTACGGCTCGACCAAGGCGCACATCGCCGCGATGGGCGCCATCGCCGTGGACGGCCCGGCGCTGTTCCTGCAGGGCACCATCCTGCTGGCCTCGGTCGTCGCGATCTTCACCTTCGCCGAGCGGCGCCTCGACCCGGCCGCGCACGGCAACCGGGTGGACTCCTTCGCCGCCCAGGCGGCGTCCGTACCGGGCAGCGAGAGTGAGAAGGCCGCCGTCAAGGCGGGCTTCACCACCACCGAGGTCTTCCCGCTGGCCCTGTTCGCGATCGCCGGAATGCTGATCTTCCCGGCGGCCAACGACCTGCTGACGCTCTTCATCGCGCTGGAGGTCTTCTCCCTCCCGCTGTACCTGCTCTGCGCCGTCGCCCGCCGCCAGCGGCTGATGTCGCAGGAGGCCGCGGTGAAGTACTTCCTGCTGGGCGCCTTCTCCTCCGCCTTCCTCCTCTTCGGCATCGCGCTGCTCTACGGCTACGCGGGCTCCGTCTCGTACGCGGTGATCGCCGACGTGGTCGACGGCACGGTCGCGAAGATCGACCCGGCGCTGGCCTCCACGATGGGCAACGACGCGCTGCTGCTGATCGGCGGCGCGCTGATCCTGATGGGCCTGCTCTTCAAGGTCGGCGCGGTCCCCTTCCACATGTGGACCCCGGACGTCTACCAGGGCGCCCCGACCCCGGTCACCGGCTTCATGGCGGCGGCGACGAAGGTGGCCGCCTTCGGCGCGCTGCTGCGGCTGCTCTACGTGGTCCTTCCGGGCCTGCGGTGGGACTGGCGGCCGGTGATGTGGGGCGTGGCCATCGTCACGATGCTGGCGGGCGCGGTGGTCGCCGTGACCCAGACGGACGTCAAGCGGCTGCTCGCGTACTCCTCGATCGCGCACGCGGGCTTCATCCTGGCCGGTGTGATCGCGACCTCGGCGGAGGGCGTCCAGGCGGTCCTCTTCTACCTGGGGGCGTACTCCTTCGTGACGATCGGCGCCTTCGCCGTGGTCACGCTGGTGCGCGACGCGGGCGGCGAGGCGACGCACCTGTCCAAGTGGGCCGGGCTGGGCCGGCGTTCGCCGCTGACGGCGGCCGTCTTCGCCGTGTTCCTGCTGGCCTTCGCCGGCATCCCGCTGACGTCGGGCTTCACCGGCAAGTTCGCGGTGTTCACGGCGGCGGCCGAGGGCGGCGCGGGAGCGCTGGTCGTGGTCGGTGTGATCTCGTCCGCGATCGCCGCGTTCTTCTACATCCGGGTGATCGTCCTGATGTTCTTCAGCGAGCCGAAGGCCGACGGCCCGACGGTGGCGGTTCCCTCGCCGCTGACGATGACCACCATCGCGGTGGGCGTCGCGGTCACCGTGGTCCTGGGTGTGGCCCCGCAGTACTTCCTGGACCTGGCGGGGCAGGCGAGCACCTTCGTCCGCTGACCGGTTCGCCGTACGGCACAGGGCCCGGCCCCCTTCGGGGGAGCCGGGCCCTTCGTCGTTGCACGGGGCTACTCCTCCGGACGGTGCCGGGGTGTGATCGCTGTGAGGTCGACATCGATGGTGAACGGTGCGGAGACCTTCAGGCGGTCGTGGAAGATCCCCGTCGCGACGTAGGCACCCGTGGCGGGATCCAACTCGTAGACGTAGACCACAGCACGTCCGTCCTTGTTCTCGACCCGCCAGAAGTGGACGATCCCGGCCCTGGCGTACTTCAACGGCTTGGTTTCGCGGTCACGTCCGACAGAGTCGGGGGAGACCACCTCGATGGCCAGCACCACTGCCTCGGCAGGGAACCGGGTCTGTTCCAGATCGCCTACGACATCCGTGCGTACGACCACCACATCCGGCTCGGGTCGATTCCGTTTGTCGATGTCGATCGTGAACTCGCGAAAGATCTCGAAGTCGGCGGGGGCCGCCGACCGCAGCTGCCACTTGAACAAGTCAATGGCCCGCTCGTGGAAGATGCTCTGCGGACTCACGAAGATCAGGCTTCCGTCGATCAGCTCCGTGTGCGGAGGCAGATTCGGAAGCGTGTCCAGGTCGTCCGCGGTCCAGCCGCCCGCGGGCGGGATGGGCCAGCGGGGTCCCGGCTCCGGCTCAGGCTGCGGCGCTGCGGGTTCGACGCTCATCAATGCTCCCATGGGGCAGAGTCTCGCGAGTGCGTTCAGCGTATCGCCGCAGTTCTCGCGAAAGGCCGTCCCTATGGGTGAGTCATATGCGCATGGCACTTGACTGCATCGGCGGGCGCGGACTAGCGGCCGTGCGCGTGGGCGGGGGGCTTGCCCGGGGTGGGTGCCTTCTTCGGGCAGGTCAGGGCCGGGTTCCAGTTGTGGAAGCGGCCGGCCGGGTTCTTCTTGTACGCCCACATGTGCAGGTCGTAGTGCTTGGGCATGCCCGCCCAGTGGCCCGGCATCGGCCCGTCGAAGGGCAGCCCGAACATGCTCGGACGGTCGTCGGCCGTCTTCAGGTCCTGGTCCCGGTCGGTGGACATCCACTCCACGGTCTCCAGCCTGCGGCGGCCGCCCCGGTCCTTCTCCCGGCTGTAGAGGAGCGCGGTCGGCCTGGCGGGGTCCTTCGAACCCCAGTTGGCCTGCTTGACGTAGTGGTAGTTCATGGCGCCCACCCCGAACGGGTTGGTCATGCACTCCTCGCCGTGGGGGACGTACCCGTCCTTGACGGCCTCCCGCTCGTCCGCGTACCTGGCCGTCGCCGCGATCGCCGTCGCCATGTCCCGCATGGCCTGCGCGTTGCGCGGGTCGGGCGCGGGCCCTTCGACCGCCTGGGCCGGAGCCACGGCGGTCAGGCCGAGGGACACGGCGGCCGCACAGGCGAGGGCGGTCTTCAGACTGCGTACGTACATGGCGGGGCTCCTCGCGGTGGGGGTACGGGGTACGGGTTCCCGCTTCCATTCGTCCGTCCACCATCCCGGCCCGTCCCGCCCGCCGCACGCGGCGCGCCTCCGAACGGGGCCCCGGCGCCCCTCAGGCGCGGGCCGCGTACGCGCGGACGTCCGCGTCCGGGTCCGTGACCGCAGTGGCGAGCGCGGTCCGGGCCTCCGCGGAACCCCGGTGGGCCAGCAGGGACAGGACCGCCGCCTTGCGGACGTCCGCGTTGGCGTCGGCCAAGGCCTTGGCCAGAGCCGGTACCGCCGCTTCCGGGGCGGCCGCCGACAGCCCGGCCGCCGCCCCCGCCCGGACCTGCCAGGCCGCGTCGGCCAGGGCCGCCACCGCGGTGTGCGCGTACCCGTCAGGGCAGCCGACCGAGGCCAGGGCGCCCAGCGCCGCACCCCGCACCAGCGGGTCGGCGTCCGCGAGCAGCGGGTCCAGCGGCGCCGGCGCCGGATCGCGCACCGCGGCCAGCCCCTTGGCCACCGCCACCCGGACCTCGCGGGCCGGATCCGAAGCGGCCGCGGCCAGCGCCGGGACCGCGTCCACCGAGACCAGCGCCCGCACCGCGTGGATACGGACCTCCGGGTCGGCATCGGCCAGCGAGGCGGCGTACAGCTCCGCGCCGCCCAGCCGCAGCGCCCGCAGGGCTTCGAGCGCGGCCGAGCGCACCACCGCGTCGGGCACGGCCAGCGCGGCGCGCAGCCCGGCCGCCAGCTCCGGCCCGCCCGGCAGCACCTCCACCAGCTCGCGCAGCGCGGCCGCGGCGGCCGCCCGTACGGCCGGAGCCCCGTCCGCGAGCCGGTCCGCCAGTGCCGGCCCGGCCCCCGCGGGGACGGTCTCGCCGAGCGCGGCGACGGCCGCCGCCCGGACCGCGGGATCGGGGTCGTCGAGATAGGGACGCAGGAGGTCCAGGCCGGGTGACTCCTCCGCCAGGGCGAGCAGTTCCAGGATCCGCGGCGAGGCGTCTCCCGCCCGCTCGGCGGGCAGGCGCTCCACTGCGGCAGGCGCCGAGCCCGCGGAGCCGGGGGCCCCGGGGCCTTCCCCGCGCCCCGCCGGAGGGGACTGGCGGGGGCCCGCCGTGGCCACCGGGACCAGGGCGACCTCGCCCAGGTGCCGCGAGGGGCCGCCGGCCGGGGCGAACCCGTCGACCGGCACCAGGTACGGCTCCACCGGCCGGGCCGTGAACTCCATCGCACCCGAGGCCGACTTGCGCAGGTCCAGGTGGTACAGCCAGCCCGTGTCGTCGCGCTCCGGGTGGTCGAGCCGCTCGTGGTAGAGGCCCCAGCGGGACTCGGTGCGGGCCAGCGAGGAACGGGCCGCCATCTCCGCGCAGTCGCGGATGAACGACACCTCCGCGCACCGCATCAGCTCGTGCGCGGTGGTCGCTCCCATCTCCGCGATCTCGCCGGTCATCCGGTCGAAGGCGGCCACGGCGAGCGAGAGCTTCGCGCCCGTCTTCGGCGGGGCCACGTAGTCGTTCACGAACCGCCGCAGCTTGTACTCCACCTGCGGCTGCGGCGGGCCCTCCGGGTTGCGCAGCGGCCGGTAGATCAGCTCGTGGGCCGCCGCCACCTGGCCGGCCGGCAACTCGCCCTCGTACGCCGTGTACCCGGCCGCGTCCGCGCCCGCCAGGTCACCGAAGACGAACGCCCCGATCATGTAGTTGTGCGGTACGGAAGCCAGGTCCCCGGCGGCGTACAGCCGCGGCACGGTGGTGCGGGCGTGGTCGTCGACGCGGACGCCCGACGCCGAGTGGCCCCCGCACAGCCCGATCTCCGAGATGTGCATCTCGATGTCGTGCGTGCGGTAGTCGTGGCCGCGGCCCGCGTGGAAGGTGCCGCGCGTCGGCCGCTCGGTGGTGTGCAGGATCGATTCCAGCGAGGCCACCGACTCCTCCGGAAGATGGCTGAGCTTCAGGTACACCGGGCCGCGGTCCGAGGCGAGTTCGGCGGCGAATTCCGCCATCATCTGGCCCGACCAGTAGTCGGAGTCCACGAACCGCTCGCCGTGCCGGTTGACCTGGTAGCCGCCGAAGGGGTTCGCGACGTACGCGCAGGCCGGGCCGTTGTAGTCCTTGATCAGCGGGTTGATCTGGAAGCACTCGATCCCCGTCAGCGCGGCGCCCGCGTGGTAGGCCATGGCGTAGCCGTCGCCCGCGTTGGTCGGGTTCTCGTAGGTGCCGTAGAGGTATCCGGAGGCCGGCAGGCCGAGGCGTCCGCAGGGGCCGGTCGCCAGGATCACCGCGCCCGCGCGCACCGTCACGAAGGCGCCCGTCCGGGTGTTGAAGCCGACCGCGCCGATCGCCCGGCCGTCCTCGGGCGAGGTGAGGACCCGCACCGGCATCACCCGGTTCTCGATCCGGATCCGCTCCCGCATCTCGCGGCGCCGCAACTGCCGGTAGAGGACCTTCTTGACGTCCTTGCCCTCGGGCATGGGCAGCACGTACGAGCCCGAGCGGTGGACCTGGCGCACGGCGTACTCGCCGTGCTCGTCCTTCTCGAACTTCACCCCGTACGACTCCAGGCGCTGCACCATCGCGAACCCGCGGGTGGCGGTCTGGCGGACCGTGGACTGGTCGACGATGCCGTCGTTGGCGCGGGTGATCTCGGCGACGTAGTCGTCGGGCTCGGCGCGGCCGGGGACGACGGCGTTGTTGACCCCGTCCATGCCCATGGCGAGGGCGCCGGAGTGGCGTACGTGGGCCTTCTCCAGCAGCAGGACGCCGGCCCCGTGCTCGGCGGCGGTCAGCGCCGCCATCGTGCCGGCGGTGCCGCCGCCGATGACGAGGACGTCGCAGGAGAGTTCCTCGGCGTCGCCGATCGCGGGGATGTCCACGGTGCTGCCTTTCAGAGAGAGTCGATGATCTGCTGCCGCAGGGCGGCGTGCGTCGCCGCGCGGCCACGGTCGCGGGGATGCGGTACGGACACCACCTCACCGGTGCCGAGCAGGGCGACGCGGTCCCCGACGAAGAGGGCCTCGTCCACGTCGTGGGTGACGAAGACGACGGTCGCGCCGGTGCCGGCGAGGACGTCCACGAGGAGGTCCTGCATCTCGGCCCGGGTCTGCGCGTCGAGCGCCCCGAACGGCTCGTCCATCAGGACGGCGCGCGGGCGCGCCGCGAGGGCGCGGGCCAGCTGCACGCGCTGGCGCTGGCCGCCGGAGAGCTGGTGCGGGAGCCGGTGGGCGTGGCCGCCGAGACCGACGCGCTCCAGCCACTCCCCGGCAGCCCGCCGCCGCTCCGCCCGCGACGGCCGGCCGGGCCCGCCGGTGCGGGAGCGCCTGATGGCGAGGGGGAGTTCGACGTTGGCGCGGACCGTGCGCCAGGGGAGCAGGGCGTCGTCCTGGAAGACCAGGGCGCGGTCGGCGTCCGGGCCGGTCAGCGGCCGCCCGTCCTGTTCGACGGTGCCGCCCAGCGCGGGCAGCAGACCGGCCAGGGTGCGCAGCAGTGTGGACTTCCCGCATCCGGACGGGCCCACCACGGCCAGCACCTCCCCGGCGTCGACCGCGAGGTCGACCCCGTCGAGCACCACGTTCCCGCGGTGGCCGAGCCGCACCCCGCGCAGTGCGAGCCGGGCCCCTCGGGGCGGTGCGTCGACCGGGGTGGTCGCGACATCGGTCAGGCTCATGGCGAGGTCACCTCTCATGTACGGAGCTTCGCGTGTTCCGCCCCGGCTTCGGAGGCGGGACGGGGGGCATCGGGGCCCGTCTCGGCGCGGACCTGCGGCGGGCGGGGCCGCGGGAGGGCCGCCGCGGCGGCCACGGCGTCGCGCGCCGGCAGCCACCGCGTCAGGCGGCGGCCCGCGCGCTCCACCGCCGTGGACGTCAGCCAGCCCAGCGCGCCGATGGTGACCATGCCGACGAAGACGCCGGGGTAGTCGACCACCGTGTAGTCCTGCCAGGTGCGGTAGCCGACCCCGTACTCGCCGGAGATCATCTCGGCCGAGATCACGCAGATCCACGACACCCCGATGCCGACCGACAGGCCCCCGAAGATGCCCGGCAGGGCCCCGGGCAGGACCACGGAGAACAGCACCCGCGCCCGCCCGCCGCCCATCGTCAGGACCGCCTCCTCCCACACCGGGGCCAGCGCCCGCACCGCGTGCCGCGTCGAGACCAGCACCGGGAAGAAGGCGGCCGCGCAGGTGATGAAGACGATCCCCTGCTCGTTGGACGGGAACATCAGGATCGCCACCGGCACCAGCGCGATGGCCGGGATCGGACGCAGCACCTCCAGCAGCGGGCCCACCACGTCGGCCGCGATCCGGGACCGGGCGACCGCCGTGCCCACCACCACGCCCAGGACGGCGGCGAGCGCGAAGCCCGTCACGATCCGGCGCAGGCTGGAGGCCAGGTCCTGCCAGTAGGGCCCGGTCCCGGCCCGCTCCGCGAACGTCGAGGCGATCTCGCCCACCGTCGGGAACTGCTCGAAGCGCAGCCACAGGTTCACGTCGAGCGAGGTCAGCCCCTGCCACAGCAGGAGCGCCGCCCCGAGCGAGGCCGCCCGCAGCAGCCAGCGGGCGCCCGTCATGACGCCAGGGCCCCGGCCTCGGCGAAGCTCAGGATCCGCGCCCCGGATCCCTGGTGCTGGTCGACGTACGACTTCGCGCCCGCCGGCGTGACGAAGGCGCGCAGCTCGGACCCCTCGGCCACCCACACGGCCTTGTCCGCGAACCACAGCGTGCCGGTCACCGCGTCCGGCACGTACGCCGCCCGGACGTCCGCGCCGCGCGCCGCCTTCAGCAGCTCGCGCGGGGAGTCGAAGGACTGCGTCCGGGTCTGGCCTTTCAGCCACAGCTCGGACTTGGGGGCCGACGCCTTCGGGTACTCCGGCGCGCCGGCCGCCACCCGCTTCAGGGGCTCGGGGTCCACGAAGGCGTCCACGTCCACGTCGCCGACGAGCTTGCCGGCCTGCAGCACCGGCACGTCCTGCTTCAGCGCGTCGATCAGCTCCGGGCGCAGCGCCGGGTCGAAGGTGGCGATGCCGTTCGCGCCGTTGTAGAGGTACACCACCTCCGCCGGCAGACCGGTCTCCTTGGCCACCGACTCGGCGGCCGCCACCGGCTCCGCGCGCAGGTGGTCGGTGGCCTTGCGCTGCGCCCGCAGGAAGTCGTCCAGTACGCCCGGCCGCTCCTTCGCGAACTTCTCGCGCACGGTGACCCCGTGGAAGGTCGGCAGGTTCAGCTCGGCGCCGTCGTAGAGGGCCTTCGCCCGCCCCTCGTACGCGAGCTGCCCCGGCCACGCCACGAACTGCGACAACGCGTCCGCGCTGCCCGCCTGGAGGGCCGAAGCGCCCACGCTGGGCTGCTGGTTGAGCTTCTGGATGCCGCTCTCCGGGTCGATCCCCGCGCGCTGCAGGGCCCGTACGAGGGTGCCGTCGGCGGCGGAGCCCACGCTCGTGGACACCTTCTTGCCGCGCAGGTCGGCGAGGGACTCCAGCTTCGAATCCGGAGCGGTGACCACGGTGTTGAGGCCGCCGCGCAGGTTGTAGCCGGTCACGGAGACGAGGTGGGTGGGCTGCTTCAGCTCCTTGCCGCGCGCCGCGTTGATGAGGAGCGGGAAATCGCCCATCGAGCCGATGTCGATCTTCCCGGCGGTCATCTGGGCGGTGATCGGGGCGCCGGTGGCGTAATCCTGCCAGTCCACCTTGTAGGTGACGCCGTCCTGCTTGCCGCGCGCGGCGAGTTCCTGCTCGAAATAGCCGAGGGAGCGCAGCAGGGTGCCGGCGGTGACGGTGTTGATGGTCTTGGACTGGTAGCCGACGGTCACGGTGACCGTCCGGGAGCCGGACGCCCCGGAGGCGTCGCCGCCGCAGGCCGTGGCGAGCGGGGCGAGGAGCAGGACGAGTGCGGGCGCGAGAGCCTTCGTACGCATGGAGGTGGGGCCTTTCACCGGAGCAGGTAGGGCATGTTGACGGTGACCGCGCCGGTGGGACAGCGGGCGGCGCACGGGCCGCAGTACCAGCACTCGTCCACGTGCATGTAGGCCTTGCCGTTGTCCTCGCGGATCGCGAGCGAGTCGAGCGGACACATGTCGACGCAGAGGGTGCAGCCGTCGATGCACAGGGACTCGTCGATGGTCACGGGCACGTCGCCGCGCTGGGGGACCACAGGCATGGCTGTCTCCAGGGAAGGGGGTGTGGCGGTGGCTTAGAGGGAGCGGCGCAGCAGGCCGCTCATGGTGATCCGGTCGCCGCGGAAGCGGATGAACTCCAGGTCCACGGGCCGGCCGTCGCGCAGATGGGTGAGCCGTTCGAGCATCAGGACGGCGGCCCCGCGCGGGGCCTGCAGGACGGCGGCGGAGTGCGCGTCGGCGTTGACGGCCTCGAGGGTGATCTCGGCGTGGCCGAGCGGCTGCCCGGTCAGCTGTTCCAGGAGCCGGAAGACGTCCGTGTTCTCCAGGTCGCAGCCCAGCAGCTCGGCTCCGATGTCCATCGGCACGTAAGTGAGGTCGAGGGAGAGCGGCAGCCCGTTCAGGCGCCGCAGCCGTTCGATGTAGAGCACGTCGGCGTGCTCGGGCAGGCCGAGGCGGCCGGCGACGGGGGCGGGGGCGCGCACGGGCCCGACCGTGCGGACCTCGTTGGTCACCCGGCCGTGCTCGTGCAGGGTCTCGGCCAGGCCCTGGAGGCGGTCCAGGCCGTGCGGGTACTTCTCGCAGACGACGACCGTGCCGACACCCGGCCGGCGCTCCACCAGCCGCTCGCCGCGCAGCAGGTCGAGGGCCTGGCGGACGGTGTTGCGGCCGGCGCCGTAGTCGGCGGCGAGGGCGCCCTCCAGGGGGAGGACCCCGTCGGGGTAGCCGCCCGCCAGGATCTGGTGGCGGAGCAGGTCGGCGAGCTGTCGCGCCTGGTCCGCGCGCAGCCGCCGGCGGCGCGCGGCGGCGACCGGGACGGTGTGCGTGGCGGTGCGTTCGGCTGGCATGGCAGGGAACGTACCGGGGGCCCGCAGGCGGTGGTGTTGCTGCAGTGTTGCGCCACCTGACGGCGCATTCACAAAGCTCTGAGCTGCGGTTTCGGCGGGGTGGCGGAAAGATCCGCCACCCCGCCGACCGAGGGGTGGACTAGCGCTGTCCCACGATGCGGCCGGTGACCTCGCCGAGGCCGACGCGCGTCCCGTCCGGGCCCGGGGCCCAGGCGGTGAGGGTGACGGTGTCCCCGTCCTCCAGGAAGGTGCGCTTGCCGTCGGCGAGCTCGATCGCGTCCCGGCCGTTCCAGGTCAGCTCCAGCAGCGAGCCGCGCTGGCCGGTCTCGGGGCCGCTGACGGTGCCGGAGCCGTACACGTCGCCGGTGCGCAGGGAGGCGCCGTTGACGGTCATGTGCGCCAGCTGCTGGGCGGCGGTCCAGTACATCGACGCGAACGGCGGCTGCGCCACCTCCTGACCGTTGATGGAGACGGTGATGCTCAGGTCGAAGCCGCCGGGGCGGTCGAGCTCGGCGTCGTCCAGGTACGGCAGGAGCGGGAAGTCCCGGGCCGGCGGGGTGACGCGGGCCGCGTCCAGGGCCTCCAGCGGGGTGACCCACGCGGAGACGGAGGTGGCGAAGGACTTGCCGAGGAAGGGGCCCAGCGGCACGTACTCCCAGGCCTGGATGTCGCGCGCGGACCAGTCGTTGAGCAGGAACAGCCCGAAGACGTGGTCCTCGAAGTCGGCCAGCGGCACCGGGCGGCCCAGCTCGGAGGGCGTGCCGACGACGAAGCCGACCTCCGCCTCGATGTCGAGCTTGACGGACGGGCCGAAGACCGGCGCCGGGTCGGTGGGCGCCTTGCGCTGCCCGGAGGGCCGTACGACGTCGGTCCCGGAGACCACGATGGTGCCGGAGCGGCCGTGGTAACCGATGGGCAGGTGCTTCCAGTTGGGCGTCAGCGCGTCGCCGTCCGGGCGGAACATCCGCCCGACGTTGGTGGCGTGGTGCTCGCTCGCGTAGAAGTCGACGTAGTCGGCGACCTCGTACGGCAGGTGCAGGGTGACCTCGTCGAGCGGCAGCAGGTGCGGCTCGACCGTGGCGCGGTGGCCGGGGTCGGTCACCCAGGCGGTCAGCGCGCGGCGCACGTCGCGCCAGGCGGTGCGCCCGGCGGCCAGCAGCGGGTTGAGGGAGGACTGCCCGAGCAGCCCGGCGTACGGGGAACCGAGCGCGGCGGCGGCCGCCCCCGCGTCGAGCACGTGCCCGCCGATCCGCACGCCGATCCGGCGGCGGTCCTCCGGGGACGTCGAGAAGACGCCGTACGGGAGGTTGTGCGGCCCGAACGGGTCGCCCTCGGGGAGATCGAGGGGGCTCTGCTGGGGCATGGGGTGCTGCCTCGCTTTCGACGCGGTCCGGGGGTGTCCCGGTAGACACGGGTGCGGGACACGCTACTCAGGATCCCGCGGGAAAGCGCGGGCACCCGGTCGGAGATGAAACACACCCCGGGACGACGCTCGTGGTCAGGTATCCACAGTTCCGGTCATATCTGATCTTTTGGTGCGTGCTGCCGATCGAGGGCTCTACGGTCGGGGTTGTGCACTTCCCTGCCCCGTCCCTGTCCCGTTCGACACGGGAGCGCGTCAAAGTGACGGATGGGACGTGGGGGAGGCCGGATTCGGGCTCTATTTGTAGGACTTGTCCAAAGGGGTCCGTATCCTAGGCGCCGTGACTTCCGCCCCGCCTCCGGCCCTCCCCTACGCCTTGATCGCCACAGACCTGGACGGGACTCTGCTGCAAGCCGGGGACACCGTCTCCGCCCGCTCGTACGAGGCGCTCGCGAGGGCGCGCGCGGCCGGCGCCCAGCACATCATCGTCACCGGACGCCCCGTTCCCCAGGTCCGACACGTCCTCGACCGGCTCGGCTACACGGGGCTCGCGGTGTGCGGGCAGGGCGCGCAGGTGTACGACGCGGCGCGCGGACGCCTGCTGCGCTCCGTCTCCATGGACCGGGATCTTGCCGAGGTGGCCCTCGGCAAGATCGAGGCGGAGATCGGCGAGGTCTACGCCGCGGTCAACCAGGAGGGCCTGGACGCGGAGATGCTGATAGGGCCGGGCTACCGGATGTGGCACCCCCACCTGCCGACGGTCCGCGTCCCGCGGCGCTGCGACCTGTGGTCGGCGCCGATCAACAAGGTGCTGCTCCAGCACCCGGAGCTGGACGACGACGAACTGACACGGGTGGCGCGGTCGGTGGTCGGCCACATGGTGAACGTCACGATGGCGGGCGAGCACACGGTGGAACTCCAGCCGCCCGGCATCGACAAGGCCAGCGGGCTCGCGCGGGCGGCGGACGTCCTGGGGGCGTCCCCGGCCGGGACGATCGCCTTCGGGGACATGCCGAACGACGTCCCGATGTTCGCGTGGGCCGCCCACGGGGTGGCCATGGCCAATTCCCACCACGAGCTGGTGGCGGTGGCCGACGAGATCACCTTGTCCAACGAGGACGACGGCATCGCGGTGGTGCTGGAACGGCTCTTCGGCTGACCGCCGTCTCCGGGGGCGCCGCCCCCGCACCCCCGCGCCTCAATCGCCGGCGAGGCTGGATTCGGCCGGCGCCGGCCGCCGGGTGCGGCGTGGTTGCCCGCAGGGCAATCCCAGCCCCTCCGGCGTTTGAGGAGCGGGGTCCGGGGCGGAGCCCCGGGGCCGCCCGCCGGGGCGGTCGGCCCCGCTCAGCCCGCCGCGCGCGGCAGACGGCGTTCCCACGTCCGGTGGAAGACCACCTCGTCCCCCTCCCGGCACACCACCTCGTTCGACGTCAGGAAGCCGCCCTCGTCGCAACGGATCTCCGACCGGGTCTCCACCCGCGCGTCCCAGCCCAGTTCCGGCCGGTGGAGCCGGATCCGCCACCGCGAGAACGTGCGCGCCGACAGCGCGTCCGCGTCCTGGATCTCGTACACCTCCTCCGCGTCCTCCCCGTACTCCAGGCCGTCCGGGTACACCCGAGTGCCCCCGTACCGCGGGTCCACCTCCAGCCGCCACGTCCCGCGCGCGACGTCCCGTACGACCAGCCGCTCCGGGCGCGGTTCGTC
Organism: Streptomyces sp. NBC_00207; assembly: GCF_045160965.1. Classification (NCBI taxonomy): domain Bacteria; kingdom Bacillati; phylum Actinomycetota; class Actinomycetes; order Kitasatosporales; family Streptomycetaceae; genus Streptomyces; species Streptomyces sp. NBC_00207. The sequence continues at coordinate 5,535,082 of NZ_CP130715.1, forward strand.
CAGCGTGGCCGGGAAGGCGACCCCCAGCGGCGGCGCCTGCTCCGGCGGCTCGAAGACGATCCCCTCGTCCACGGCGGACGCGGCGGACGCGGCGGACGCGGCCCGCACCGGCAGGGTCAGCGCGCTGCCCGCCGGGTCCAGGGTCCAGCCGGCCTCGGACCCGGCCCGCGGCCAGATCCACGGCCAGTACGCGGAGGACACGGCCAGCCGGATCCGGTGCCCGGGCGGGAAGGCGTGGCCGATGCCGTTCAGCTCGAAGGTGACGTCCTCGTACGAGCCCACCGGCCACGGCACGGCCCGGTCCCGGCCCTGGCGGGCCGACAGGTTCAGGGCGCCCCGCGTGACCAGCGTCGAGGTGCCGTCCGGGGCGACGTCGCACAGCCGGGCCACGACCTGCCCGTACGGCACGTCGAGCCGCAGCCGCAGGGTCACCGAGGGCCGGCCCAGGATCTCCACCGGCTCCCCGCCCCCCACCGGGAACTCGAAGCAGGCCGACTTCGCGTCCTCCTCCCGCTGGTCCGGCGGCAGGTCGGCGTCGTTGCCGAAGGGGAAGAAGCGGCCGGCGTCCATTCCGGTGTGCTGCGGGGAGGCGACGTCCACCGGCGCGCCCTGGAACACGTACGGGACGGGGATCACGGACGCCGAAGGCCAGGCCTTCTCGCCGACCCAGCGCCCCGGGAGCTCCTCGTACACCGTCGCCGGCGGGTGCGAGTCGCTGATCCAGGCGCGCAGCAGCGGCTCGTCCATCACCCCGTTGTCCGTGCCCCTCAGCCAGTGGTCCCACCAGCGCAGGGTCTCCTGGAGGAAGCCGATCGCCGGTCCGGGCGGCAGCCCGCGGTCCGGGTACTGGTGCGACCAGGGCCCGATCAGGCCGCGTACGCGCCCGGACGGCAGGTGCTCGACGAGCCGCAGCACGGCGTCCCGGCAGGGGTCGTGCCAGCCGCCCACCGCGAGCACCGCCGCGCCGATCGCCGTGTAGTCCTCGCAGACGCTGCCGTGGCGCCAGTAGGCGTCGCGGGTCTGGTGCGAGAGCCAGGTGTGGATCAGCGGCTCGACGGACTCCAGCCGGTCCAGCCACTGCTGCCGCCAGCCGTCGCCGGCGAACAGCGGGTCCGGCGGCCGGGAGGCGAAGGCCAGCATGGTCGCCGCCCACGCGTGCATGTCCACGGCCAGCACCGAGCCGCCCATGTAGTGCGCGTCGTTGTCGAACCGGTCGTCCGTCGAGCAGACGGTGACGACCGCCTTCAGCGCCTCGGGGGCCAGGGCGGCGATCTGGAGGGAGTTGAAGCCGCCCCAGGAGATCCCGAACATCCCCACCGCCCCCGTGCACCACGGCTGCGCCGCCAGCCACTCCACCACCGCGACCCCGTCCGCCAGCTCGCGGGCGTCGTACTCGTCGCCGGGGCGGCCGCCGCTGCAGCCGTGGCCGCGCACGTCCACCCGTACGGAGGCGTATCCGTGGCCCGCGTACCAGGGATGGCGCTGCCAGTCGCGCGGCGCGGTCCAGTCGGTGAGCCGGTACGGGAGGTACTCCAGCAGCGCCGGAACCGGCTCGTCCGTCACCGGGCGCCAGACGCGCGCGTACAGCTCCACACCGTCCGCCATCGGGATCCGGACATCCTCGTGGGTGGTCTCGTACGGGAACGCGGTACGGATGATCATGTGTGAACCACCTCAATGGACCTCAGTGGACGGGTGGCGAGCACGGTGAAGGCGAGGCAGCCGCCGAGGATCCGCCACACGGCCCTGCGCATCGCGTCGGGCGCCGGGGCGTACTCGGCGGAGTGCGGTCGGCGAGCCATCCGCCGGCGGCGGAGAGGAGGGGGACCATGGTCCCGTAGGCCGCCGAGGCGGAGGCCGCGGTGCCCGGGCTCAGCCCCGGGCCGCCCCCGGCCACCGTGTCCGCGGGCTCGTCCCAGGCGGTCGCGATTCTGGACAAAACGTATGCTCCGGTTGTTTCGGCTCCTCCAGAACATACCGGTGTGCATCGGACAGCGCTCGGGTGGTGGCCGGGAAGGCGCTCTCGGTGATCGAAAACAGACCCGATACGCTGGCTTGAGTGATGGCAGCGACACATCGACAATCCATGTGATCGTCAGCGTGATCGTCAGCAGACAGGAGTACCCCTCGTGACCGTCGTCGGGCCGTTCGGACTGAGCGTGCGGGACCAGGCTCTTGAGACCGATGTCCAGGCCGGACTGGCCGCCGTCGAGGCGGGTCTGCTGGAGGCCACCAAGAGCGAAGTCCCCTTCATCACCGAGGCCGCACAGCACCTGGTCCGGGCCGGAGGCAAGCGGTTCCGGCCGCTGCTGGTGATGCTCGCGTCCCGTTTCGGGGATCCCTACGCGCCCGGAATCGTTCCGTCCGCCGTGGTGGTCGAGCTCACGCACCTGGCCACGCTCTACCACGACGACGTCATGGACGAGGCGGACGTGCGCCGCGGCGTCGAGAGCGCCAACGCGCGCTGGGGCAACTCGGTCGCCGTACTGACGGGCGACTTCCTCTTCGCCCGCGCCTCGCACATCCTGGCCGACCTCGGACCCGAGGCCGTACGCATCCAGGCCGAGGCCTTCGAACGGCTGGTGACGGGTCAGATCCTGGAGACGGCCGGTCCGCGCGACGGCCGCGACCCCGTCGCCCACTACCTCGACGTCATCGCCGGCAAGACCGGCTCGCTGATCGCCGTATCCGGCCGCTTCGGCGCGCTCATGGCCGGCGCCGACGAGTCGGTCGTCGACATCCTCACCCAGTACGGCGAGCGGCTCGGCACCGCCTTCCAGCTCGCCGACGACGTCCTCGACATCGCCTCCGACGCGCACGAGTCCGGCAAGACCCCGGGCACCGACCTGCGCGAGGGCATTCCGACGCTGCCCGTGCTGCGGCTGCGCGAGATGGCCGAACGGGACGGGCGCCCCGAGGACCTGGAACTCGTACGCCTCCTGGACGGCGACCTGACGGACGACGCCCGCCACGCCGAGGTGCTGACCCGGCTGCGGGCGCACCCCGCCCTGGAGCAGGCCCGCCGCGACACCATCCGGTACGCGGAGGAGGCGCGGGCCACGCTCGCCCCGCTGCCCGAGTGCTTCGCGAAGGCGGCGCTCGAAGAGCTCTGCGACGCCGTGGTGCACCGCGCCGGCTAGTCCCCCGGGCACCCGCATTATCGGAACGGGCCCTTCCGCCCCGGCGACCCCTACGGGTCCGGGCAGGAGGGCCCTTCCCGTGTCATCCCACGGTCGTACGCACAGTTGCGTCCGGGGGCTGACGCCCCCGAGCCGGTGATTTGGTCAGATGGAGTCATCAACCCCACCAGATCGGGTGAGCGCGGCGACACGGCGGTCGCCGCCGTCGACACAAGAGGGCAGGGCACTGACATGGCAGCGAACACGAAGACTTCTCGCAAGGTCGCCCGGTACGCCGTACCGGTGGCGGTGGCGGGTGTTGCCGCGGCGACCGTGGCGATGGTCCCGGCCTTCGCCAACGCCGGCGGGCCCGACCTGCCGAAGGTGACGGCGCAGCAGCTCATCGAGAAGGTCGCCGCCTCCGACGTACAGCAGCTGTCGGGCACGGCCAAGATCAGCACCGACCTGGGCCTCCCGAAGATCGCGACCGGGCTGCTCGGCGGCGGCGGGGTCGCCGGCGGCTCCGCCAACCCGGAGGACAAGGTCGCGCAGCTGGCGAGCGGCACGCACACCTTCCGCGTCGCGGCAGACGGCCCGGACCGCCAGAAGCTCACGTTCCTGGACGGCAAGGACGAGTACATCCTCATCCACAACGGCGACGACGTCTGGGGCTACGACTCCAAGTCGAACGAGGTCTTCCACGAGAAGAACCCGCAGACGGGCAAGGACGCCGGCAAGGACCACAAGACGGCCGACCGGATGGGTGCCTCCCCCCAGAAGATCGCCGAGGAGCTCCTGAAGGCCGCCGGCCCGACCACCGACGTCAGCGTCGGCGACACCGCGCAGGTGGCCGGCCGGGACGCCTACCAGCTGGTGCTCAAGCCCAAGCAGAGCGGCTCCACGGTCGGCTCGGTCCAGATCGCGGTCGACGCCAAGAACGGCGTGCCGCTGCGCGTGCAGCTGCTCTCCGCCCAGGGCGGCAAGCCGATCGTGGACGCCGGCTTCACCAAGGTGGACTTCGCCAAGCCGGCCGCCGACACCTTCACCTTCACCGCGCCCAAGGGCGCCAAGGTGACCGAGGGCGTGGACGGCTCGGGCAAGGGGGACAAGGACCACTCCTTCAAGGCTCTGGAGTCCTTCCCGGGCCTGGACGGGCTGCTGGGCGGTCCGAACGGCCAGGGCGACGTGAAGGTGCTCGGCGAGGGCTGGGCGACCATCGCGCGGATCGACTCGGGCGCCGGCAAGGGCCTGAAGGACCTGGAGAACGACAAGAACGCCCCGAAGGAGGCCAAGCAGTTCCTCGACTCCCTCGGGGACAAGGTCACCGGGAAGTTCGGTGAGGGCCGGGTCCTGTCGACCCGCCTGGTCAACGCCCTGGTCACCGACGACGGCAAGGTCTACGTCGGCGCGGTCACCAAGGACGCGCTGGTGAAGGCGGCCGACGCCAACAAGTAGTCACCCCGCACGAGAGCGCCGCAAGGGTGGGCCGGGACTGTGTCCCTGCCCACCCTTGCGGCATTCCGGCTGTCCGTACAGCACACCCGCTGTACGGTGTTGGACATGTCGAGACACGTCACCATCCGCCTGGACGAGGACTTCCACGAACGCCTGAAGGCACGTGCGGCGGCCCTGGGGACGACGGTCACCGCGCTGATCACCGAGGTCACCGAACGCGAACTCGACGAGAACCGGAAGAACTTCCTGTCCGGCATAGAGGAGTTCGCCGACCACTGGGGCTACTTCCAGGAGCGGTTCGGGAATTGAAGATCACCATGGAGTGGGCCTGGACCGCTCTGGCCCACCATCTCCCGTCCGACCCCGCCGTGTGGGATCCCTCCGGGGTGGCCGCCGCGGTCGCCCGCCACCAGAACGACCTCGTCCTGGTGCCCGAACAGCCCGCCCCGGACACCGCGTGGCGGGCCGCCGCGTTTCTGCACACCCTCGCGGTGTGCCCGGCGCTGGAATCCCCGATGAACGAGTTCTACGCGGCCGCCGCGACCCGCTCGTACCTGCGCGTGGCCGGGGCCCGGCAGCTGCCCTCGCCGGAGGAGCTCGGCGATCTCGTGGAGGCGGCGAAGCTGGGCCGCGCGGACATCGCGGCCGTCGCCGAGGAGCTGCGCGCCCGGATCCAGGAACCGCTGCCCGCCTCGCTGCAGGGCCGCGCCGAGGAGACGTAGCCGAGACGGCGGCGAGCCCCGGCACGATCGGGTCGGATCGTGCCGGAGCTCTCGGTGCTCTCGGTGCTCGGGCCGTGTGCCGCGTGGCCGGCGGTGCGCCTAGAAGGTGATCTTCCAGCTGTTGATGTAGCCGATGTCCTGCGCGGCCGCATCCTTGACCCGGAGGTTCCAGACCCCGTTCGCCACCTCGCTGGAGGCGTTGACGGTGTACGACTGCACGAGGTTGTCGGCGCTGCCGCCGGTGCGGTTGTGCAGGTTGTAGACCGTGCCGTCCGGGGCCACCAAGTCGACCACCAGGTCACCGCGGTAGGTGTGGACGATGTTCACGTCCACCTTGGTGGTGGCCGGGGCGTTGCCCGCGACACCCGAGACCGTGATCGGCGAGCTGACCGCGGCGGCGGGGGAGTCGGGGATGTTCACGTCCGTCGTGTTCTCGAAGGACTGGCCCGGCGGGACCGGGGTGCCCGCCCCGAGGTTCCAGATCGCGTACGCGATGGCGTCGGCGTTGCGGTCCAGGGCCGTGTCGTTGATGTTCGACAGGCTGTCGCAGGAGGAGTGGTAGCAGCGGTCGAAGGCCTGACCGGAGGTCCCGCCCCACTTCTGCGCCTGGGCCGCCGTCTTCGTGTAGTCGGCGCCGGAGAACAGGCCGCCGACCGGGATGCCCGCGTTCTTGAACGGCGCGTGGTCGGAGCGGCCGTCGCCCTCGGTCTCGATCTCGGTCGGGATGCCGAGGCCCGCGTAGTAGTTCTTGAAGGTCTGCTCGATGGTCGGGTCGTCGTCGTAGACGAAGTAGCCCGGGTTCGGCGAGCCGATCATGTCGAAGTTCAGGTAGCCGGAGAGCTTCGCCTTCTCGGCGGCCGGCAGGTTGTTGACGTAGTACTTCGAGCCGATCAGGCCCAGCTCCTCCGCGCCCCACCAGCCGAAGCGCAGGTGCTTCGTCGGCTGCAGGCCCGCACGGGAGACGGCGAGCGCGGCCTCCAGGACGGCGGCGCTGCCGGAGCCGTTGTCGTTGATGCCGGCGCCCGCGGTCACCGAGTCCAGGTGCGAGCCGGACATCAGCACCGAGTTGGGGTCGCCGCCCGGCCAGTCGGCTATCAGGTTGTAGCCGGTGGCGCCGCTGGAGGTGAAGGTCTGCAGCGTGGTCGTGAAGCCGGCCGCGTCGAGCTTGCCCTTCACGTAGTCGATCGAGGCCTTGTAGCCGGCCCTGCCGTGGGCGCGGTTGCCGCCGTTGTTCGCGGCGATCGTGGAGAACTGCGACAGGTGGGCCTTGACGTTGGCCAGCGGGATGTCGGGCGGGGTCGGCGCCGCGGTGACCGCCGTGGGGGCGGCGAGAGCGGCGGGGGCGGTGGAGGCGATCAGGCCGGCGACCGCGAAGGCGGTCACGGCAACAAGGCGCCGGGAGACGGACAGGCTCATGTGGGGGCTCCGGGATTCCGCGGGGATTTGACGGAACGAGCGGGATAGAGCAGGTGAGCGTTAGTGCGTCAGTGCGAGCCTGATGTTCAGCGAGAGTATGACTGTCCGTCAAGACCACAATTCGGTCAGGGCAGTTCGGAAAACGGACGATCCCCGGTACAGGTGCCCTGTACCGGGGATCGTGGGTGTGGAGCGTTTGCTGGTGTGTGCCTGCCGACAGGCTCTTACGCTGGCTCGCGAGCCGGTGCCGGCGCGGCGGCGGGGGCCACCCCGAGGGCCGCCCGGGACCGCCGTGCCGTGCGCAGCGCGTCCCAGGTCAGGAGGGCGAGCGCGGCCCACACCAGGGAGAAGCCGGCCCAGCGCTCGGGCGGCATGGCCTCGTGGAAGTACAGGACGCCCAGCCCGAACTGGAAGACGGGGGCCATGTACTGGAGCAGCCCGAGGGTGGACAGCGGGACGCGGATGGCGGCCGCCCCGAAGAGCACCAGCGGGATCGCGGTGACCAGCCCGGTCGCGGCCAGCAGGAGCGCGTGCCCGACACCCTGCGAGGTGAAGCTGGACCGGCCCTGCGAGCCCAGCCACAGCAGGTAGCCCAGGGCCGGCAGGAACAGCATGGCCGTCTCGGCGGCCAGCGACTCCAGCCCGCCCATGTTGAGCTTCTTCTTGATCAGCCCGTACGTCGCGAAGGAGCAGGCCAGGGCCAGCGAGATCCACGGCGGCCGCCCGTAGCCGACGGCGAGCACGAGGACGGCGACGAAGCTGATGCCGACCGCCACCCACTGCACGCGGCGCAGCCGCTCGCCGAGCACGAGCACGCCCATCGCGATGCTGACCAGCGGATTGATGAAGTAGCCGAGGCTCGACTCGACGACGTGGCCGTTGTTGACCGACCAGATGTAGAGGCCCCAGTTCACGCTGATCACCGACGCGGCCAGCGCGGTCAGGCCGAGCTTGCGCGGCTGGCGCAGCAGCTCCCGGATCCAGCCCCAGCGGCGCACCGCGAGCAGCGCCAGCCCGACCACGGCCAGGGACCACGTCATGCGGTGGGCGAGGATCTCCACGGCCCCCGCAGGCATCAGGAGCGGCCAGAAGAGGGGGACCAGCCCCCACATCCCGTATGCGCCGAATCCGTAGAGCAAACCCGTGCGCTGCTCGTTCTCCGCCTTCACGGGGCCTCCTGTGCGACTTCCAGCCAACTTCACGACCGTAGCGCCGCGCGGCCCGGATGTCATGCCCGTAATCACGAGATACTCATGACATCTTCCGGGGCTTGCGTGGACGGGCCCGTGGTGCCGCCCGCCACGGGCCGCCGCCTCCGAGCCGCCCCGAGCCCGCCTCAGGCCCGCCCCGAGCCCGCCTGAGGCCCGCCCAGGGCCCGCGGCCGGGTTCCGCCGCTGCCCGCCGGGGACTCGGATCAGGCCAGTGCGGCGCTGATCGCCTCGGCCACCGGGGTCGTCGGCCGTCCGATCAGCCGGGCCAGGTCACCGCTGGTGCCCGCCAGCCGGCCGCGGGCGATCGCCGCGTCCACGTCGACGAGGACCGCGGCGAAGGGTGCGGGGACGCCGGCGCCGGTCAGGATCGCCAGGTGCTCGGCGGCCGGGACCTCCTTGTACGCGATCTCCCGGCCGGTCTGCGCCGACAGCTCCGCCGCGTACTCCGTGAAGCTCCAGGCGGCGTCGCCGGAGAGCTCGTAGACCCGGTTCAGGTGGCCCTCGCCGGTGAGCACCTCGGCCGCGGCGGCCGCGTAGTCGGCCCGCGCTGCCGAGGCGACCCGGCCCTCGCCCGCATTGGCCACGACCGCTCCGTGCTCCAGGACGACGGACAGGTGGTGCGTGTAGTTCTCGTGGTACCAGCCGTTGCGCAGGAAGGTGTACGGGATCCCGGAGTCGAGGACGGCCTGCTCGGTGCCCTTGTGGTCGACGGCGAGGTCGAAGTCCGCCTCGGGGCCGCCGAGGATCCCGGTGTAGGCGAACTGCGCCACGCCCGCGGCCCGCGCGGCCTCCAGTACGGCGGTGTGCTGCTCCACGCGCCGCCCGACCTCGTTTCCGGAGATCAGCAGGACCCGGTCGCCGGCCCGGAAGGCCCCGGCCAGTGCTTCGGCGTCGTCGTAGTCGGCGACGCGGACCTCGACGCCGCGCTCCGCCAGGTCGGCGGCCTTCTCCTTGTCGCGGACGACGACGGCGACCTGGTCGGCGGGGAGGCGGTTCAGCAGTTCCCCGACGACGAGACGGCCGAGGGCTCCGGTGGCGGCGGTGACGACGATGCTCATGATGACTCTTCCCGTGGGTGGCGCTGGGCAGTAACACCACCCTACGGGAAGCGCTAACTTTTAGAAAGTGCTTCCCGTGGGATTGTGTACGAGGCGCGGGGGAGACACGCCGAAGCCCGGAACTCCGGGGAGATCCGGGCTTCGTACTTCGTGCGGCTTCGTACGGCCGGGTCCGTGTCGGTGTCCGCGTCCGTGCCCGCGTACGTGTCGCGCGGGTCAGCCGACGACGGTCCAGGTGTCGTTGCCGGACAGCAGCGCGCCCAGGTCGCCCTTGCCGCTGCGGTCGATCGCCGTGTCGAGCTGGTCGGCCATGAGGGTGTCGTAGACGGGCCGCTCGACGCTGCGGAAGACCCCGATGGGGGTGTGGTGCAGGGTGTCGGGGTCGGCCAGGCGGGAGAGCGCGAACGCCGTGGTGGCGCTGGCGGTCTTTGCGTCGTGGACCAGGATCTGCGACTCGTTGGCCGGGGTGACGTCGACGACCTCCAGGTCGCCGGTGGCCGGGTTGCGCACGACGCCCTTCGCGTCGTCCGCCCCGAAGCGGATCGGCCGGCCGTCCTCCAGCCGGATCACCGCCTCCAGTGCCTGGTCCCTGTCCTTGAGGACCTCGAAGGCGCCGTCGTTGAAGATGTTGCAGTTCTGGTAGATCTCGACGAGCGCCGTGCCCTGGTGGTCGGCCGCCGCGCGCAGCACCTCGGTGAGGTGCTTGCGGTCGGAGTCGACGGTACGGGCGACGAAGGAGGCCTCGGCGCCGATCGCCAGCGACACCGGGTTGAAGGGCGCGTCCAGCGAGCCCATCGGCGTGGACTTGGTGATCTTGCCGACCTCGGACGTGGGGGAGTACTGGCCCTTGGTCAGCCCGTAGATCCGGTTGTTGAACAGCAGGATCTTGAGGTTGACGTTGCGGCGCAGGGCGTGGATCAGGTGGTTGCCGCCGATGGAGAGCGCGTCGCCGTCGCCCGTCACGACCCATACGGACAGGTCACGGCGGGAGGTGGCCAGGCCGGTGGCGATGGCGGGCGCGCGGCCGTGGATGGAGTGCATCCCGTACGTGTTCATGTAGTACGGGAAGCGGGAGGAGCAGCCGATGCCCGAGACGAAGACGATGTTCTCCTTCGCCAGCCCCAGTTCCGGCATGAAGCCCTGAACGGCGGCGAGCACGGCGTAGTCCCCGCAGCCCGGGCACCAGCGGACCTCCTGGTCCGACTTGAAGTCCTTCATCGACTGCTTGGACTCGGACTTGGGCACCAGCGAAAGCAGTGTGCGGGACCCTTCGGTCACGGTCACCTCAGTCATTGATGGCCTCCTCGAGAACCTTGGCGAGCTGCTCCGCCTTGAACGGCATTCCGTTGACCTGGGTGTACGACTGGGCGTCGACCAGGTATTTCGCCCGGATCAGGGTGGCGAGCTGCCCGAGGTTCATCTCCGGCACCACTACCTTCTCGTAACGCTCCAGGACCTCGCCGAGATTCCTGGGGAAGGGGTTCAGGTGGCGCAGGTGGGCCTGGGCGACGGGGAGTCCGGCGTTCCGCAGCCGGCGGACGGCCGCGGTGATGGGGCCGTAGGTGGAACCCCAGCCGAGGACCAGGGTGGTGGCTCCGTCCGGGTCGTCGACGTCGAGGTCCGGCACCCGGATCCCGTCGATCTTGGCCTGGCGGGTGCGGACCATGAGGTCGTGGTTGGCGGGGTCGTAGGAGATGTTGCCGGTGCCGTCCTGCTTCTCGATGCCGCCGATGCGGTGTTCGAGGCCGGGCGTGCCGGGGACGGCCCACGGCCGGGCGAGCGTCTCCGGGTCCCGCTTGTACGGCCAGAAGACCTCGGTGCCGTCGGCGAGGGTGTGGTTCGCGCCGGTGGCGAACTTGACCTTCAGGTCGGGCAGGTCCGTGATTTCCGGGATCCGCCAGGGCTCGGACCCGTTGGCGAGGTAGCCGTCGGAGAGCAGGAAGACCGGAGTCCGGTAGGCGAGCGCGATCCGGGCCGCGTCGAGGGCGGCGTCGAAGCAGTCCGCGGGGGTCCGCGGGGCCACGATCGGCACGGGCGCCTCGCCGTTGCGGCCGAACATGGCCTGGAGGAGGTCCGCCTGCTCCGTCTTCGTCGGCAGGCCGGTGGAGGGACCGCCGCGCTGGATGTCCACGATCAGCAGCGGCAGCTCCAGCGACACCGCGAGGCCGATCGTCTCCGACTTGAGCGCCACACCGGGGCCGGAGGTGGTGGTCACCCCGAGCGCCCCGCCGAAGGCCGCGCCGAGGGCCGCGCCGATCCCGGCGATCTCGTCCTCGGCCTGGAAGGTCCGCACGCCGAAGTTCTTGTGCTTCGAGAGCTCGTGCAGGATGTCCGAGGCCGGGGTGATCGGGTAGGAGCCCAGGTAGAGGGGCAGGTCGGCCTGCTGGCTCGCGGCGATGAGGCCGTAGGAGAGGGCCAGGTTCCCCGAGATGTTGCGGTAGGTGCCGGTGGGGAAGGCGCGGGTGGCTGGGGCGACCTCGTAGGAGACCGCGAAGTCCTCCGTCGTCTCGCCGAAGTTCCAGCCGGCCCGGAAGGCGACGATGTTCGCCTCGGCGATCTCCGGCTTCTTCGCGAACTTCTGCCGCAGGAACTTCTCGGTGCCCTCGGTGGGCCGGTGGTACATCCACGACAGCAGGCCCAGCGCGAACATGTTCTTGCTGCGCTCGGCCTCCTTGCGGGAGAGCCCGAAGTCCTTCAGCGCCTCGACCGTCAGGGTGGTCAGCGGTACCGGGTGGAGGTTGTACGCGTCCAGGGAGCCGTCTTCCAGCGGCGAGGTCTCGTAGCCGACCTTGGCCATGGGGCGCTTGGTGAACTCATCCGTGTTGATGATGATGTCCGCGCCGCGCGGCACGTCCGCGATGTTCGCCTTCAGCGCCGCCGGATTCATCGCCACCAGCACGTTCGGGGCGTCGCCCGGCGTGAGGATGTCGTGGTCGGCGAAGTGGAGCTGGAAGGAGGAGACGCCCGGGAGGGTTCCGGCGGGGGCGCGGATCTCGGCGGGGAAGTTCGGCAGCGTCGACAGGTCGTTCCCGAACGACGCGGTCTCCGAGGTGAACCGGTCACCGGTGAGCTGCATACCGTCACCGGAGTCACCCGCGAACCGGATGATCACACGATCGAGACGGCGTACTTCCTTGCTGCCCGGGCTCGCCGGGGTGCGTTGTCCTCCGACAACCGCACCCCCAGCCCCGTCGGCCTGCTCGGCTGGGCTGCTGACCTGGCTGGTCACTGAACTGGACCTCCTTCGAGGCGTGAGCACCCCCAGACCCACCCTACGTCGGTAGGGATCAGGCTCCCCGAAGGCGACCACATTCTGGACCGTAGGACCGCCCTTTGAGACGGCCCGACCGGTATGCCGTATCTGACAGAGTGTCAGTCGATCAAGATTTCAGATAGGTGAGAACGGCCAGTACACGCCGGTGATCCCCGTCACTCGGCGAGAGGCCCAGCTTCATGAAGATGTTGCTGACGTGCTTTTCCACTGCTCCGTCACTCACGACCAGTTGTTTCGCCACCGCGGAATTGGTACGCCCCTCGGCCATCAGCCCGAGCACCTCACGCTCGCGCGGGGTCAGCCCCGCCAGGACGTCCTGCTTCCGGCTGCGGCCGAGCAGCTGGGCGACGACCTCTGGGTCCAGGGCCGTACCGCCCCGCGCCACCCGCACCACCGCGTCCAGGAACTCCCGCACCTCGGCCACCCGGTCCTTGAGCAGATACCCCACCCCGGTGGTCGACCCGGCCAGCAGTTCGGTGGCGTACTGCTCCTCCACGTACTGCGACAACACGAGCACGCCTATCCCGGGATGGTCCCGGCGCAGCCGTACGGCCGCCCGCACGCCCTCGTCGGTGTGGGTCGGCGGCATCCGCACGTCGGCCACCACCACATCCGGCAGCGCGTCCTCGGCCGCCAGGTCCGCGATCGTCTTGAGCAGGGCTTCCGCGTCCCCGACGCCCGCCACGACGTCATGCCCCCGGTCGGTCAGAAGCCGGGTCAGGCCCTCACGCAGCAGCACTGAATCCTCGGCGATGACCACCCGCACCCTGTCTTCCACGTCTTTGCAGCTCCCGCGTCCACTCGATTCCCGCACTACACGACTCAGCCAAGCATCCCAGCCTTAAGTCCTGGTGAAGGCAGAGCCGGGACAACACGTGGGCGTCCGGCGGCAGTTTTCACGAACCGGACGGTCACATGCCGTCCGAAAGGCGCCACACCGACGAAGCGCTGGCCGCGCCAATCCAGCCCTTCCGGCGTTTTGAGGCGCGGGATCCGAGGCCGCGCTGACGAAGCGCTGGCCGCGGCAAATCCAGCCCCTCCGGCGTTCCAAGCGCGGGGTCCGAGGCTGCGCCGACGAAGCGCTGGCCGCGGCAAATCCAGCCCCTCCGGCGTTTGAGGAGCGGGGTGCGGGGCGGAGCCCCGGTCTTTCAGCCCCGCCGGCGTTTGAGGCGCGGGATCCGAGGCTGCGCCGACGAAGCACTGGCCGCGCCAATCCAGCCTCGCCGGCGTTTGAGGCGCGGGGTTCTGGGGCGGCGCCCCAGGAGACGCCGCCGCAGCGGACACGCGAACGGGACCCCCACCCACCCGGACGGGAGTCCCGCTCACCAGCAAAAAGAAGGGGGCCCAGGGGCCCGGGGGCTCAGCCCCGGTCACGCCACGGCAGCTCCGCTGTGACCGTCGTCCCGACACCCGCGGGCGAATCCACCACCAGCACCCCATCCACCGCATCCAGCCGCCCCGTCAACCCCGCCAACCCGCTCCCCCCGCCGGAGGCACCCGCTCCGCCCCGCCCGTCGTCCGCGACCTGGATCAGCAGCCGCTCCCCGGACTTCCACACGTCCACGGAGGCCGACCGGGCCACCGCGTGCTTGCTGATGTTCTGCAGCAGCTCCGAGACCGTGAAGTACGCGATCCCCTCGATCGCCTCCGCCGGGCGGGCCGGGAGGTCCACGGCCACCCGTACCGGCACCGTGCAGCGCGCGGCCACCGACGACAGCGCCGCGTCCAGCCCGCGGTCGGTCAGCACGGCCGGATGGATCCCGCGGGCCAGGTCGCGCAGCTCCTGCAGGGCGATCTTCACCTCGCCGTGCGCCTCGTCCACCATGCGGGCCGCGGCCTGCGGATCCTCGGTGAGCTTCTCCTTCGCCAGCCCCAGGTCCATGGCGAGCGACACCAGCCGGGCCTGCGCCCCGTCGTGCAGATCGCGCTCGATGCGTCGCAGGTCGGCGGCGGCGGTGTCCACCACCACGCCCCGGTCGGACTCCAGCTCGGTGACGCGGCTGTCCAGACGGGAGCGCCCGAGCAGCCCGCCGACCATGACCCGGTCGACGGTGGTCAGGGCCCGGATCACCCAGGGGGTGGCCAGGGTCAGCGCCAGTCCGGCGAGGCAGGCGAGGGCGACCTCCACGGGCGAATCGACGTAGGAGGAGTAGTCGCCGTTCTGGAAGACCATCAGCCCGGGCTGGTCGGTGTAGGTCGGGATGACCCAGAACCAGAGCGGGTACAGCAGCAGGATCCAACCCGACGCCCAGAACGTCAGTGCCAGGCAGAAACCGAACACCGCCCACGGGAAGTGGATCACGGAGTACAGCACGTGCCGCCAGGCGCTCCCGCTCTTGAGCAGCGCACCCATGGCGGCGAGGGGCCCGGACTTCTTGGCCCGGATCGGCGCGGGGCCGCCGATGTCCGCCCCGAGCAGCGCGCGCACCCGGGCCCGCTCCACCGCGCCGAACCCGCGGCACATCGCGAGCACGCCGGCGAGGACCGGCACACCGAGGAAGGTGACGAGCAGCCCGGCGCCGAGGCTCACACCGGTGATGGCGAGCGAGAAGTACAGCGTGCTCAGCGGCAGCCCGATCAGCAGGTACCCGAACTCCCGCCAGGTCCGCCCCTCGACCGGAGCCCGCAGCACCGCGCCGACACCACCGCCCGTGCCCTTGCCGTTGTCCATGATCCCGACCCACCCTTCCGGTCCTCGTTTACACCCCCACCCTGCCGCCCCGCCCCACCCCCGAACCATCCAGCGAGTCGGCCTCTAGACCGGGGGGTTAACCCCACCGCCCGCCACTCACGATTCATCGGCCGCCAATGCCCCAGGGACCTTCGAGACGAGGCCGCGCCAATCCAGCCCCTGCGGCGTTTGAGGAGCGGGGTGCGGGGCGGAGCCCCGGTCTTTCAGCCCCGCCGGCGTTTGAGGCGCGGGATCCGAGGCTGCGCCCACGAAGCACTGGCCGCGCCAATCCAGCCCCGCCGGCGCCTGAGGCGCGGGGTTCTGGGGCGGCGCCCCAGGAAGCGTCGCCGCAGCGGACACGCGAACGGGACCCCCACCCACCCGGACGGGAGTCCCGCTCACCAGCAAAAAGAAGGGGGCCCAGGGGCCCGGGGGCTCAGCCCCGGTCACGCCACGGCAGCTCCGCAGTGACCGTCGTCCCGACACCCGCGGGCGAATCCACCACCAGCACCCCATCCACCGCGCCCAACCGCTCCGCCAGCCCCGCCAACCCGCTCCCCCCGCCGGAGGCACCCGCTCCGCCCCGCCCGTCGTCCGACACCCGTATCAGCAGCCGGGCCCCCGCCCGCCACACCTCCACGCTCGCGCCCCGCGCCCCCGGCCCCGCGTGCTTGCTCACGTTCTGCAGCAGCTCGGACACCACGAAGTACGCGATCCCCTCGATCGCCTCCGCCGGCCGCGCCTCCGGCAGGTCCACCGCGACCTTCACCGGCACCACGCACCGCGACGCCACCGACGACAGCGCCGCGTCCAGCCCCCGGTCCGTCAGCACGGCCGGATGGATCCCGCGGGCCAGGTCCCGCAGTTCCTGGAGCGCCAGCTTCACCTCCCCGTGGGCTTCGTCGACCATCGCCGCCGCGCCCTCCGGGTCCTCGAGCAGCTTCTCCTTCGCCAGGCCCAGCCCCATCGCCAGCGCCACCAGCCGCGCCTGCGCCCCGTCGTGCAGGTCCCGCTCGATGCGCCGCAGGTCGGCCGCGGCGGTGTCGACGACCACGCCGCGGTCGGATTCCAGCTCCGCGATCCGCCGCTCCAGGTCGTCGGAGGGCGACAGCAGCCCCCGTACCATCGCCCGGTCCGCGTTCGCCAGCAGCCGCGCCAGGTACGGCAGCACCGGCCACAGCACGAACAGGCCGGTCAGAGCTACCGTGAAGGTGAGTACGCCCCACGGCAGCCGGATCAGCTGGTACAGCACGGTCCGCCAGCCGACGGGGTCCTTGATGCTCGTCCACAGCCAGGGGAAAAATCCGCCGGACCGCTTCGGACCGGGGATCGGGGTCGGCTCGTCCACCCGTACGCCCAGCAGCGCGCGGGCGCGTGCCCGGTCCAGTCGTCCCATTTGCCGAGACAGATAGAGACCGCATGCGAGCAGGGGAATTCCGATCGCGGTCACGGAAAGACCGCCAGTGACGGAAACCATGACAACCGCGTAAACAAATCCGACGATCGCCAACGGCAGGTTGGTCAGCAGATGGGCGATCTCCTTCCACGTCACGGCGCTGAAGGCGGCGCGTACGGGGGGAGGCCGATCGTTGTCGGGGATGGCATGGCTCGTGGTCATGGGCCACAGCCTGTCAAGAGCGGCCCGCCGATGCCATGGGGTGTCCGGGGTGCTGTGAACGGGGGATAACCCCACCCTGTGTGAGGCAGGCCCTAGACTCCCGTCCGTACCAGATCGTCGACAGTGACCGAGGAGCGAGGAACGGACGTGCCCGAACCAACGGTATCGACCGTAACCGTGCTCGCGGCGGACTACTTCCGGAGTTATTCGGTCGTCGGTCTGCTGGCCGCCCTCGGTGTGCTCTTCGTGGCCGTGGCCTTCGGCGCAGGCCGCCTGCTGAGGCCCGTGGTCCCCACCCACGAGAAGCTGCTGACCTACGAATGCGGCGTGGACCCGGTCGGCGAGGGCTGGGCGCACACCCAGGTCCGCTACTACGTCTACGCCTTCCTCTACGTCATCTTCGCCGTCGACTCGATCTTCCTGTTCCCGTGGGCGACGGTGTTCGCCGCCGCCGGTTACGGCGCCACGACGCTGGTGGAGATGTTCATCTTCCTGGGCTTCCTGGCCGTCGGCCTGCTCTATGCGTACAAGAAGGGCGTCCTCGAATGGACGTGACACCTCAGCCGGAGCTGCTCCCGGAGCCCAAGCGCCTGGGAGTCCTCTCCCGTCTGGCCCCGGAACCCATGAAGGTGGTCCTGAACTGGGGCCGCCGGTACAGCCTGTGGGTCTTCAACTTCGGTCTGGCCTGCTGTGCGATCGAGTTCATCGCCGCGTCCATGGCCCGGCACGACTTCATCCGCCTCGGCGTGATCCCCTTCGCACCGGGGCCGCGCCAGGCCGACCTCATGATCGTCTCGGGCACCGTCACGGACAAGATGGCCCCGGCCGTGAAGCGCCTCTACGAGCAGATGCCGGAGCCGAAGTACGTCATCTCCTTCGGCGCCTGCTCCAACTGCGGCGGCCCGTACTGGGACTCGTACTCGGTGACCAAGGGCGTCGACCAGATCATCCCGGTCGACGTCTACGTGCCGGGCTGCCCGCCGCGCCCGGAGGCGCTCCTCCAGGGCATCCTCAAGCTCCAGGAGAAGATCGCCCGCGAGTCGCTGGCCGACCGCTACGCCGCCGGGCCGTCCGTCTCGCAGCTCACCAGCGGCCTGGTCACGGCCCCGCCGGCCCCCGGGAGCGGTGCGTGAACCTCTACGACTCCCTCCCCGACGCGGCGCCGACGGTCTTCGGAGCCGAGGCCGTCGCCGAGTTCTCGTACGACGTCCTCACGGTGGACGTGCCCGTCGGCAGCTGGATCGCCGCCCTCGAAATCGCCCGGGACAAGCTGGGCTGCACGTACTTCGACTGGCTGAGCGCGGTCGACGAGCCCGGCACCGGCTTCCGGATCTGCGCGCACGTCGCCTCGCTGGAGAACCACCGCGTACGGCGTCTCCTGCTGCGCACGACCGTCCCGCACAGCGCCCCCTCCCTGCCGTCGGCGGTCGCCGTCTACGCGGGAGCGGAATGGCACGAGCGCGAGACGTACGAGATGTTCGGGGTCGTCTTCACCGACCACCCGCACCTCGTCCACCTCCTCCTTCCGGAGAACTTCGAAGGGCACCCGCTGCGCAAGGACTTCGTCCTGGCCGCGCGGGTCGCCAAGGCCTGGCCCGGCGCCAAGGAACCGGGCGAGGCCCACGATCCGGACGCGCCGAAGCGCCGTCAGATGCTCCCGCCGGGCGTCCCGGACCCCAACGACTGGGGCCCGATGAAGGGCCAGCTCCCGCCGGCCCCCGCCCGCCCGGCCCGCACCCCCCGCGCCGCAGGCGCGGCGGGCGCCGCCGCCCGCACCCCGCGCGAGGGTGCCCCGGTCCGCCGCACCCGCTCGGTCGCCGAAGGCTCGGCCACCCAGCCCCCGGCGGCCCCGGACGCCGAAGCCCCGGCCCGCCCGCCGCGCCGCACCCGCTCCGTATCGGAAGGCTCGGTCAGCCAGGCCCCGCCCACCGCGGAGCCGGGCGAGACCCCGTCGGCCGAAGCGACCCCGGCCGCCGAAGCCCCGGCGACCCCGTCGGCCGAAGCCCCGGCCCGCCCGCCGCGCCGCACCCGCAGCGCGAGCGACGGTTCCGCGAGCCAGCCCGCGCCCACCGCGGAGCCGGGGGAGACCCCGGAGGCCGAGGGCTCCGGGGCCCGCCCGCCCCGCCGTACCCGCTCGGCGACGGACGGCTCGGCCGGCCAGACCCCGGACGCGCCGCAGCCCACACCCGCGCCCCGCCGGGTCGCGCCCCGCAGCGCGGACGCCCCCTGGCACGACCCGAAGCCCGCCTTCGACGAGCAACCGTCACCCAAGGCCGACACCACGGAGCCCCCGCCGGAGGCGGACTCCACGAAGCCGGCCACCACGGGCAGGCGGGCGGAGACCCCGCCGCCCGCGCCGGAGGCAGAGGCAGACGCCCCCGACACCCACCCCACCACCGACAACGGAGGCGACGCGTGAACGACGTCCTCGACGTCGCCCTGCGGCTGATCGTCGTCTTCGCCGTCTTCCTCGTGCTCCCGCTCGTCGTCGGGCAGACCGAGCACAAGGTGATGGCCCACATGCAGGGCCGCCTCGGCCCCATGTACGCCGGCGGCTTCCACGGCTGGGCCCAGCTCGTCGCCGACGGCGTGAAGTTCGCGCAGAAGGAAGACATCGTCCCGGCCAACGCCGACCGGCGGATCTTCCAGCTGGCCCCCGCCGTCGCCCTGCTGCCGTACCTCCTCGTCCTCCTCGCCATCCCCATCGGGCCGGGCGAGGGCGCGGTCGGCCAGGCCATCGACGCGGGCCTGTTCTTCGTGCTCGCCGTCATGGGCGTCGGAGTCCTCGGCTCCCTCATGGCCGGCTGGGCCTCCGCGAACAAGTTCTCCCTGCTCGGCGGCCTGCGCACCGCCGCCCAGCTGCTCGCCTACGAGCTCCCCATGCTGCTCGCCGCCGCCTCCGTCGCGATGGCCGCCGGGACGGTCTCCCTCCCCGGGATCGTCGAGAGCTTCGAGTGGTGGTGGCTGCCCTGGCAGATCGTCGGCGCGCTCGTCTTCTTCACCGCCGGCCTCGCCGAACTGCAGCGGCCCCCCTTCGACATGCCCGTCGCCGACTCCGAGATCATCTTCGGCGCCTACACCGAGTACACCGGCCTGCGCTTCGCGCTGTTCCTCCTCGCCGAGTACGCCGGCATCGTCGTCCTCTGCGCCCTCACCACCGTCCTCTTCCTCGGCGGCTGGCAGGGCCCCTTCGGCGCCGACGGCCTCGGCTGGGTCTGGACCCTGCTCAAGACCGGGATCCTCGCCTTCGTCGTGATCTGGCTCCGCGTGAGCTACCCGCGCCTGCGCGAGGACCAGCTCCAGAAGCTCGCCTGGACCACGCTCATCCCGCTCGCGCTCGCCCAGATCGCGCTCACCGGCATCGTGAAGGTGGCGATGAACTGATGCCCATCCCCGGATCCGGCCTCGCCAAGGGCCTGGCCGTCACGCTGCGCACGATGACGAAGCGCTCGCACACGGCCCAGTACCCCGAGGTCCAGCCCGCACTCCCGCCCCGCTCCCGCGGGGTCATCGGCCTGTTCGAGGAGAACTGCACGGTCTGCATGCTCTGCGCCCGTGAGTGCCCCGACTGGTGCATCTACATCGACTCCCACAAGGAGACGGTCCCCGCGTCCACCCCCGGTGGCCGCGAGCGCAGCCGCAACGTCCTCGACCGCTTCGCCATCGACTTCTCCCTCTGCATGTACTGCGGAATCTGCATCGAGGTGTGCCCCTTCGACGCCCTCTTCTGGTCGCCGGAGTTCGAGTACGCGGAGACCGACATCCACGAGCTGACCCACGAGCGCGACAAGCTCCGCGAGTGGATGTGGACCGTCCCGGCCCCGCCCGCGCTGGACCCGGCCGCCGAGGAGCCCAAGGAGATCGCCGCCGCCCGCAAGGCAGTGGAGAAGGCCGAAGCGGCAGCAGCGGCCGCCGCCGCTGCAGCCGAAGCAGCCGCCGCCACCGCGACCGACGGCGGAGCCGAACCCCCGACCACCCCGACCCCGGAGGGAGACGCGTGAGCCCCGCCGCCACCCTGGCCGCAGCCCAAGCCGCCGCCACCGGGCCCGGTTTCCTCTCCCCGACCGGCGTCGAGATCGCGTTCGTGCTCGTCGGACTCGCCACCCTCGGCGCGGCCCTCGTCACGGTCACCACCCGGCAACTGGTGCACGCCGCCCTCTGGCTGGTCGTCGCACTCGGCGGCATCGCCGTCGAGTACCTGCTGCTGACCGCCGAGTTCATCGCCTGGGTGCAGGTCCTCATCTACCTCGGATCCGTGGTCGTCCTCCTCCTCTTCGGGCTGATGCTCACCAAGGCGCCCATCGGCCGTTCCCCGGACGCGGACTCCGGCAACCGCTGGGTCGCCCTCGGCGTCGCAGCGGTCGCAGCCGTGGCCCTGGTCTGGGTCGTCGTCGACGCCTTCCGCACGACCTGGATCGACCTCGACGGACCGGTCCAGGGCTCCACGAAGGTCTCCGGCGAGATCCTCTTCCAGCACTGGGTGCTGCCCTTCGAGGCGCTCTCCGTCCTCCTCCTCGCGGCACTGATCGGCGCCATCGTGCTGTCCCGCAGGAACAGTCCCGCCGAAGACGGCGTCACCAGTGACAAGGGGCAGCGCTGATGCACCTCGCCTACCCCGCGGTCCTCGCGGCGCTCCTCTTCTGCACGGGCCTGTACGGCGTACTCGCCCGCCGCAACGCCATCCTGGTTCTGATGTCCGTCGAGCTGATGCTCAACGCCGTCAACCTCAACCTGGTGGCCTTCGACGTCTGGCTGCGCGACGCCCTGCACGCCGGCCAGGCCCTCACCCTCTTCACGATTGCCATCGCCGCCGCCGAGATCGGCATCGGCCTCGCGATCGTGCTGATGGTCTACCGCAACCGCGGCACCTCCGACGTCGACCGGCTGCGCGACACCGCCGAAGGCCACGAGCCCGCCCAGACCACCCCGAACCACCAGAGCGAGGTCACCGCGTGAGCACCACGACCCTCGCCGTCCTCGTCCCGCTGCTCCCCTTCCTGGGCGCGGTGGCGGGACTGCTCTTCGGCCGTACCGCCCCCGGGTTCGTCCGGCCGCTCGCGATCCTGCCGACGCTCGGCGCCGCCGTACTGGCCGTGATCGTCGCCGTCCGCCAGGGCGGCGGCCCGGCGATCAGCACGGCGACCCTGCTGACCCCGACCGGCTCGGTGCCGATCGACCTCTCGCTGTACCTGGACGGCTTCGCCGTGCTGGTCGCCGTCCTGGTCGGGCTCGTCGCCACCTGCGTACAGCTCTACTCGACGGCGTACCTCCGTGAAGACCCGCGCTACCCGTCGTATGCCGCTCTCGTCTCACTGTTCACCTCCGCCATGCTGCTCGTCGTCTACTCCGGCGACCTGATGGTGCTGCTGGTCGGCTGGGAGGTCATGGGCATCTGCTCGTACTTCCTGGTCGGCCACTACTGGGAGACCGAGGCGGCCCGCTCCGCCTCCCTGAAGGCCTTCCTCGTCACCAAGCTCGGTGACGTCCCCTTCCTGATCGGCCTGTTCGCACTCGCCGCCGACGCCGGCTCCTTCCAGATCACGAAGATCCTGGGCACCGTCGCCGCCGGCGGACTCGACCACCCGACGCTGATCGCGCTGCTCCTGCTCGCCGGAGTCGCGGGCAAGTCCGCGCAGTTCCCGCTGCACACCTGGCTCCCCGACGCCATGGCGGGCCCCACCCCGGTCTCCGCGCTGATCCACGCCGCGACGATGGTCGCCGCCGGTGTCTACTTCATCGCCCGCCTCCTCCCCGTCTTCGCGGCGTCCTCCGCCGCGCTGGTGGTCATGGCCGTCATGGCGGCCGTCACGATGGTCGGCTCCGCCCTCGCCGCCCTCGCCCAGGACGACATCAAGCGGGTGCTCGCCTACTCCACGATCGGTCAGCTCGGCTACATGACCGGCGCCCTGGCCGTCGGCGACCGCGGCGCCGCGATCTTCCACCTCCTGTCGCACGGCGTCTTCAAGGCCCTCCTCTTCCTCGGTGCGGGCGTGATCATCCACGCTGCCGGTACGAACTCCCTGGCCGCCATGTCCCGGATGGACGGCCTGACCAAGCGCATCCCCGACGCCTTCTGGACGATGACGATCGCGCTGCTCGCGCTCGCCGCGATCCCGCCCTTCGCCGGCTTCTTCTCCAAGGAAGCCGTCCTCGTCGCCGCCGAGCAGACCGCCACCGGCCACTCGGACTTCGCCCCCAGCAGCGCCGGCTGGCTGGTGCTGGTCGCCGGCGTGCTGACCGCCCTGCTCACCGCCGCCTACGCCACCCGGCTGTGGCTGATGGCCTTCCGCGGCCGGGGCGCAGCCGCCCCCGACCACGGCAAGGAGCCCGTCGCCATGACCGGCGTGCTGTGGCTGCTCGCGGTCCCGTCGATCGGCTTCGGCCTCGCGGCGGGCCCGATCGCCGACTGGTTCGACGGCGAGGAGCTCACCCCGACCCTGGTCACCTCGGTCCTCGGCACGGGCGCCGCGGTCATCGGCGTGATGCTCACCTACGCCCTCTGGCAGCGTGCCGCGGCCCGGCCGGCCACGGCCCCCGCCACGGCCGGCGCCGCGTCCGCGGCCACCGCCGCCGCCGAGTCCGCGGCCGAGGCCCCCGAGGTCGCCGAGGTGACCCACGACCACCCCGCCGTCCCGGCCGGGCCCGCCCCCGACCCCGGTCGCGCGCTCCTGGGCCCGCTGCACCGCCACGCCGCCGACGGCTTCCACCTCGACGCCGTCTACGACCGGCTCTTCGTCCGCCCGGTCCGGGCGGCGGCAAGCCTCGTCCGCTTCCTCGACCGCGAGGTCGTGGACACGTACGTCCGCGGCGCGGGCGCCGGCCCCCGGCTGCTCGGCAGCCTCGTACGCCGTGCCCAGACCGGCAACGTGCAGAGCTACCTGAGCGCCCTGCTCGCCGGCGCCGTGGTCCTGGCGATCGCCACCGCCGTCCTCGCCAACGTCAACGCCGGATCGTGAGCCGTGAGTCAGCCGTGATTGATATCAGCCCGTCCGTGATGCAGTTCCTTCTGGCGTTCATCGTGGCCGCACCGCTCCTCGGCGCCGCCGCGGCCCTCCTGCCGGCCCCGCCCGGCCTCAAGGGCCGCAGCCCCGAGCAGGCCGTGCTCCGCCACGGCGTGACCGTGACCGGCGTGATCCTCGCCGCGGCCATCGCCCTCACCCTGGGCTTCGACCACGACGCCCCGTCCCGCTTCCAGGCGACGACGGACATCAGCTGGATCCCGGCGCTCGACGTCCGGATCCACGTCGGTGTCGACGGCATTTCGCTCCCCCTCCTCCTGATGACCGCGCTGCTGTTCTTCCTCTGCGCGCTCTACAGCTACTTCAAGCTCCCCGCAGGCCCTTCCCCGAAGGCCTTCGTCGCCCTGCTCCTCGTCCTGGAGTCCGGCACCCTCGCGACCTTCGCCGTCCTCGACCTGCTGCTCTTCTTCCTCGCCTTCGAGATGGTCCTCATCCCGATGTACTTCCTCATCGCCCGCTGGGGCGGTGCTCAGCGGCAGGCAGCCGCCTGGAAGTTCATCCTCTACACGCTGCTCGGATCCGTCGTCATGCTGCTCGGTCTGCTGCTGATCGGACTGAAGAGCGGCACATTCGACATGGTGGCACTCGCCACTGACAACGGCCGCGAACTGACCTACACCACCCAGCTGGTGGCCGTTCTCGCCATCGGCATCGGCCTCGCCGTGAAGACCCCGATGTGGCCGCTGCACAGCTGGCTGCCGGACGCGCACACGGCCGCGCCCACCGTCGGATCCGTCCTGCTGGCCGGCGTCCTGCTCAAGATGGGCACGTACGGGTTCGTCCGCATCCTGCTCCCCATCACCCCCGACGGCATGGCCACCTTCGCCCCCTACCTGGGCGCCTTCGCCGCCGTCGGCATCGTCTACGGATCGCTCGCCTGCCTCGCGCTGGCCCGCAAGGGGAACAAGGGCGACCTCAAGCGCCTCATCGCGTACTCCTCCGTCGGCCACATGGGCTTCGTCCTCCTCGGCATCGCGTCCATGACCCCCACGGGAGTCAACGGCGCGCTCTTCGCCAACATCGCCCACGGCCTGATCACCGGCCTCCTCTTCTTCCTGGTCGGCGCCCTCAAGGACCGCTACGGCACCGCCGACCTCGACACCCTCGCCGGGGCCACCGGCGCCGCCCTCTACGGCCGCGCCCCCCGCATGGGCGCCTTCCTCGCCTTCGCCGCCGTCGCCTCCCTCGGCCTGCCGGGCCTGGCCGGGTTCTGGGGAGAGATGCTGGCCCTCTTCGGCGCCTTCGACCCCGCCGAGGGCCTGTCCCGCCCCGCCTTCCTCACGTTCATGGTCATCGGAGCGTTCGGCACCCTGCTCACCGCCGCCTACCTGCTGGTCGTCGTGCGGCGCGTCTGCATGGGAGATCCCAGGGACGGCCGCGAGCTCGCCGTCGCGGACATCCAGCACTACGAGTTCGCCGCCTGGACCCCGCTCGTCGCCCTCACCGTCCTCGCCGGCCTGTGGCCCGCGGTCCTCCTCGGCCTCACCGACCCGGCCGTCCAGAAGCTCCTCGCAGGAGGCAACTCATGACGGCCCTGACGGTCCTCTCCGCCGAGACCCCCAGCCTGGTCCAGTCCGTCGACTGGCTCGCCATCGCGCCCGTGGTGATCACCGCCGCGGTCGGCCTGTTCGTCCTCGTCGCCGACCTCTTCGTGTCCGAGCGCCACAAGCCGCTCCTCGGCTGGATCTCTGTCGCCGGCCTGGCCGCCGCGACGGCCACCCTGCTGCCGCTGCGCCCCGGCGACCGCACCACCTTCTGCCTCACCAGCGACCCCGCGGCCTGCAGCTACGCCGCCGACCACTTCGCGCTCGTCATCCAGTTCCTGGTGCTGGCCGGAGCCCTGGTCACCGCCCTGCTGTCGGTCACCGCCGTCCGCGACGCGCGCATGCCCGCCGGCGAGTACTGGTTCCTGCTGCTCTCCTCCGCCGCCGGCGCGGCCCTGCTGCCCGCATCCCGCGACCTCGCCACCCTGATCGTCGCCCTCGAAGTCGCCTCGCTGCCCGCGTTCGCCCTCGTCGGCATGCGCCGCGGCGACCGGCTCTCCTCAGAGGCCGCCCTCAAGTTCTTCCTGTCCTCCGTCACCGCCACCGCCGTGTCGCTGATGGGCGTCAGCTTCGTCTACGCCGCCACCGGCTCCCTGCACCTCACCCAGATCGCCGACCGCCTCGAAGACGTCCCCGGACAGCTCGACACCCTCGCCATGGCCGGCGTCGCGCTCACCCTCGTCGGCTTCGCCTTCAAGACCGCGGCCGTCCCCTTCCACTTCTGGGTCCCCGACACCTACGTCGGCGCCCCGCTGCCCATCGCCGGCTATCTCTCCGTGATCGGCAAGGCCGTCGGCTTCACCGGCCTCATCCTCGTCACGGTGATCGCCTTCCCGGCGTACTCCGACATCTGGGGACCGGCCCTCGCCGTCCTCGCCGCGCTCACCATGACGGTGGGCAACGTCGGCGCACTGCGCCAGTCCGCCGACCGCCCGAACAGTGCCGTACGGCTGCTCGCCTGGTCCTCGGTCGGCCAGGCCGGCTACCTGCTGGTCCCGATCGCCGCAGCCGCGTACTCCGGCCGCGACCAGATCGGCTCCACCGTCGCCTACGCCCTCATGTACGCCGCCGTGAACCTCGGTGCCTTCGCCGTGGCCGCCCTCGTCGCCCGTACGAAGCCGCTCCACCGGATCAGCGACTACCGCGGCCTGTACGCCGAGCGTCCGCTGGCCGCCCTCTCGCTGGCCTTCTTCCTGCTCTGCCTGGCGGGCCTGCCGCCGGGCATCATCGGGCTCTTCGCCAAGGTCACCGTCTTCCGGTCCGCGGTCGACGCGGGCCTGGGCTGGCTCGCCGTGGTCATGGCGATCAACGTCGTGATCGCCCTGTACTACTACCTGCGGTGGACCGCGCTCCTCTTCCGCGGGCCGGAGGCCGTCGAGGGCTCCGAGAGGACCGTGGGCGCGCAGACCCGTACGAGGGCCCCCTGGCCGGTGACGGCGGCCATCGTCGTCACCGCGATCACCGCGGTCGTCCTCTCGGGCGCCCCGCAGCTGATCCTCCGCGTCGCGTCGGGCAGCCTCTTCGCGCAGTAGCCCGCAGGAAGCGACCCCCGCCCTCACCCGTACGGAGCAACGTCCGCCGCGGCCCAGCCGCCCCCCGCGAAGGGGCGGCGGCGGGCGGCCGCCGCCGTGCGCCCTGGGAACCAGACGCCCTCACCTCGCGTTGACCAGGAAGGGAGGGTCCACTGGACCGTAGACCCTCAGACCCATGACGGGGCTCCCCCTGCCGCACCATTTGGAGGGCGTACCGTGCACCGCCGGCACAACGGGCTCAAGACCGCCGTACTCCTGGGCGGGCTGTCCGCACTCATCATCCTCATCGGAAGCTTCTTCGGGCGGGGCGGCCTGATCGTCGCCGTGGTCATCGCCCTCGGGACGAACGCCTACGCGTACTGGAACAGCGACAAGCTGGCTCTACGCGCGATGCGCGCCCGCCCCGTCAGCGAGTTCGAGGCCCCCCAGCTCTACCGCATGGTGCGCGAGCTCTCCACGTCCGCGCGCCAGCCCATGCCACGCCTCTACATCTCGCCCACCGAGGCCCCCAACGCCTTCGCCACCGGCCGCAACCCGCGCAACGCCGCGGTCTGCTGCACCGAGGGCATCCTGCGCATCCTGGACGAACGCGAGCTGCGCGGGGTCATCGGCCACGAGCTCAGCCACGTCTACAACCGCGACATCCTGATCTCGTCGGTCGCCGGCGCCCTGGCCTCGGTGATCATGTTCCTGGTGAACTTCGCCTGGCTGATTCCGGTCGGCCGGTCGAACGACGACGAGGGCCCCGGCCTCTTCGGCATGCTGCTGATCATGATCCTGGGCCCGCTGGCCGCCTCCGTGATCCAGCTGGCCATCAGCCGCTCGCGCGAGTACGAGGCCGACGCGTCCGGGGCCCAGCTCACCGGAGACCCGCTCGCCCTGGCCAGCGCCCTGCGCAAACTCGACGCGGGCACCAAGCAGCTCCCGCTGCCCGCGGAGCCCCGGCTGGAGACGGCGAGCCACATGATGATCGCCAACCCGTTCCGTCCCGGAGAAGGTCTTTCTAAGATGTTCTCCACACACCCTCCGATGGCCGAGCGCATCGCCCGGCTCGAACAGATGGCAGGCCGCCCCCAATGAAGACAATCCTGAACGTCATCTGGCTCATCCTGAGCGGCGTCTGGCTGTTCCTGGGGTACCTCCTCGCGGGCGTGCTGCTCTGCATCACCATCATCGGCATCCCCTTCGGCATCGCCGCCTTCCGCATCGCGGTCTACGCCCTCTGGCCCTTCGGCTACACCACGGTCGAGCGCCACGACGCGGGCGCCGGCTCCTGCATCGGCAACGTCCTGTGGCTGATCCTGGCGGGCTGGTGGCTGGCCCTGAGCCACATCGTCACGGGCATCGCCCTCTGCATCACGCTCATCGGCATCCCGTTCGGCATCGCCAACTTCAAGATGGTCCCGCTCGCCCTGCTCCCCCTTGGCCGCGAAATCGTGCCGACGGACGCCCCGTTCGCCTCCCGCTGATCGCCGCGCCTGGGGCGGACCTTCAAGGTCCGCCCCAGGCACACGAGATGGGTCAGGCCTTCAGGAAGCGCTTCGATGCGGCGAGCGCTTCGCTTGTGCTCATTTGCGGAGGTCCTCGCCATCACGTACGAAATAGTCGCCACCGAACTCGGACAGTTCCCGCTGGGCCGGAATCCTCACAACGACGTATGACCGCCCGCTGAACGAGACTGTGTCGATGCTTGCGAGAATGTCGCCCTTGAGTTCGGTGCCGAGCGGGGCGTCCTGGAACCCCTGCACGATCTTCCTCAAGTACGTGGCCATGTCGATGCCCAGCGCTACGCACTCGCGGTCGACCCCCACCAGGTGCTTACTGCCGACGGTGACAGGGATGATCGAGTCGAGCTGCGTGATGTGATGGGCATGCTCGGCGCGGTCTGCGACTCCGAGGATGATGTAGCCATCACCGTCAGGCCCGGTGTTGGCGATCGCGGAAGCGATCTTGGGGAGTTTATCCAAGAGATTCTGGTTGATCTCTCGCTTGGCGGACAGGGAGACGATGCCCTGCTTGAACTCATATCGTGCGCTCTCGATAGGAGAGCGTCGGATGAGATTGGGAAATTCGATCTCCATCGCCGGCCCGTGAGTCAGGGGCCCCCGCGGGGAGTCGGTGAAGTGCTTGTCCACTAGGCCACGTACGATGTCGATGTTGGCTTGACGCTGGGCCTCTGTGGTGGTGTTGCGACTCGGAGTGAGTTTGGCCGTCACTCCCCGGATGGCTTCGAATGCGCCTTCCCGGTCTGCAAGCTGCTGACCTCGGCGGACCATTAGGTCGTAGAAGGCCATGAAGACCGCGTAGAACGGTGTCTTGGCCGATGTGAACCCGCTGGTGCTGACATGTGAGCGGAAGGCGCCGATCACGCCGGGCCGCATGTACTCCACGATGGACTTCATCGCCCCGAGGACGAGTTTCACGTCGTCCCCGAGCTTGGTCGTGCCATACGCATGCAAATCGACAGCCAGTGATGCGCTTTCGACGGTCTCGAGATCGAAATACTTGTCCAGGACGTCGGAACTCACACTGAATGTATTTCCCCGCACCACAGAAATGCAGATGTCGGCCAGGAGTTGCTCGTCCTCGCTCTGTTGGAGCTGGCGAGGATTGAGGATGCCGAGGCTGCACCAGAACGTCTCTTCTGCGGAGATGCCGTAGCCGAGTCGTTCTCGGGATGAGTCGATGGAGACTACGGGCATCTTCGTGAGCGGGAGGATGTCGGGGGAACCGTCGTACCGGAACTCCGAGGCGAGGCGGCGGAGCATGGATACGAAATCACTGAGCACTCCCGCCTGACGCTTTTCCTGTGCGCTTAGTTGACGGCCGCCGGAATTGATGCGCCGGAACACCTCGGTGATCTTGGCTTCCTCGCCGGAGTCGAAGATCGTGACAGCCAGCTGGTAGTCAAGGAGATCGGCGCAGAAGGATGCGGCGAGCAGGGTGGGATCTCCAGGCTCGGGCGTGAATGCTTTCGATTCTGCAAGCTGTCGGGCCCGGGAAAATTCGTTGAGATCGAAGTACTGTTGCTGATCTCCTGCTCCGGGGATACCGTATCGCTGCTCGATGAAACCGAAGATGGCGTCCAGGCGCTGCATTCCATCAATGATTTCATAGTGCTGATCAGGTGCTTCGGCGAGCAGGAAGAGAGGAATAGGGAATCCACGCAGGATGCTGTCGATTAGATGCATCTTTTCGTTGACGCCCCAAACCAGCTTCCGCTGGTAGTTCCTGTTCACGACGAGCTTCTCGCTTCGGTACAGGTTGTAGGCTTCTTGGATCGACATGCCGCGAGGTGTGATGGACATCCTTACCCCCTGTGTTCGCAATCCTAGTTGATGATGCTAGATGAGCCGGTGTGAAGACGTTGGGGTTTTACGGATCATCGATCGAATACGTCCGTCCGCGTGAAAGGCTCCTCGACCGACGTGCACTCTCCTCGGCTCTGCTACTTCCGTTCCTGGTCCTGCGGGGAGCCGAGGGTCGGGGTTGTCCACAGGCGGGGCGGGTTGTCGGTGGGGTGCGTCACCATGAACGCATGAACGAGAACGAGCAGTTGCTGGAGCAAGTCGCAGACCGCGTACGCAACTCCGCGCGCGGGCACGCAGGGCCGCTGCCCGCGCCGCTGGGCAGCGGGGAGATCGCCCGGGCCGAGGGCATACTCGGCTTCGCCCTGCCGCCGCTGCTCAGCGCGCTCTACACCCGCATCGCCGACGGCGGATTCGGACCCGAATGCGGGCTGCTGCCCCTGCGCCAGACCGTTCAGAACTACGAGGCGCACCGCGCTTCCGGATGGCGCTGGCCCGAGGGCGTGCTGCCGATAGCCGACTTCGGCTGCACCATGTACGCCTGCGTGGACTGCCGCTCCGAGACCGCCCAAGTGCTGCTGTTCGACCCGAGCCTCGGGGAGCCGGACCTCGCCTGGTCCATCGACACCCCGAGCCTGGCCGGCTGGCTGCGAGGCTGGCTCGACGGCACCGCCTGGTTCTGCGAGGAGTCGGAGCTGGGGGAGGAGCGCGACCTGGAGCTGGCGCCCTGGGCGGAATTCAGATCCCGGATCTGAGCCGGCTCCGCACCCCGTAGGCCAGCGCACCGACTGCCAGCACCGCCGCCCCCGCGACCGCCGACGCGAGGGGCAGCGCGCAGGCCAGCACCACACAGCCGGACAGCCCGACCGCTGCCACGGTCCGTCCCTTGACACCTGAATCGAGAGTCCACGCGGAGGCGTTCGCGATCGCGTAGTAGGCGAGCACTCCGAAGGAGGAGAAACCGATCGCGCCCCGCACATCGACGGTGGCCGCGAGCACCGCCACGACCGCACCCACTGCCAGCTCCGCATGGTGCGGCACCTGATGCCGGGGATGTACGGCGGCCAGCGGACGCGGGAGATGACCGTCCCGGGCCATCGCCAGCGCGGTGCGTGACACCCCGAGCACGAGGGCCAGCAGCGAGCCCAGCGCGGCCAGGGCCGCGCCCACCCGGACGACCGGTCCCAGTTCGGGCCGGCCAGCCGCCCGGACCGCGTCGGCGAGCGGGGCCGCCGAACGCGCCAGCCCGTCGGCTCCGAGCACCGACAGAGCCGCCACCGCCACCGCGGCGTACACCAGCAGCGCGATGCCCAGCGCGAGCGGCACCGCCCGCGGGATCGTCCGTTCCGGGTCGCGCACCTCCTCGCCCAGGGTGGTGATCCGGGCGTAGCCCGCGAAGGCGAAGAACAGCAGACCGGCACCCTGCAACAGCCCGGCGGCGGCCCAGTCCGAGCCGCTCAGCCGCCCCGCTCCGGCCGCACCGGAGGACAGGCACACCACGACCACCCCCGCCAGCACCGCCAGTACCACCGCCACGATCAGCCGGGCGATCCGGGCGGACTTCTGAACACCGCCGTAGCTCGCGGCGGTCAGCGCCACCACCGCCGCGACGGCCACGGCATGCTGCTGCCCGGGCCAGACGTACGCGCCCACGGTGAGGGCCATCGCCGCACAGGACGCGGTCTTGCCGATCACGAACCCCCAGCCGGCCAGGTGGCCCCAGAAGGGCCCGAGCCGCTCGCGCCCGTAGACGTAGGTGCCGCCCGAGGCCGGGTAGCGGGCGGCGAGCCGCGCCGAGGAGTGCGCGTTGCAGTAGGCCACGACCGCCGCCAGGGCGAGCGCGGCGAGCAGCGCCTCGCCCGCGGCCTGCGCCGCCGGGGCGAGGGCCGCGAAGATGCCGGCGCCGACCATCGCGCCGAGCCCGACGACGACGGCGTCGGAAGTACCCAGGGTGCGCTTCAGCTGGTGGTCCACGGGCGGAGGGTAGCCCGGCTAGGTGACGCCCTCGCGGCCGGGGAGCGGCGTCCGCATCCGCTCCCAGCCCTCGAGGGCGGTCAGGCAGGCGTGGTCGAGGTGGCGCAGCCCGCTCAGATCGAGCCGTACCGGCTGCCCGTGCGGCAAGGCGTCCAGCGCGTCGAGCAGTTTGGGCAGCCGCAGGAAGCTGGCGTTCCCCACGATCCGCACGGACAGCTCCTCGTCCTCCCACACCTCCTCGATGTGCACGTGGGAGGTCTCCCAGGCCGCCTTGGCGACGGCGAGCCCCAGCCCGACCAGCACCCCCTCGAAGAGGTTGGTGACCACGATCGCGGAGGCCGTGGCCAGCAGCACCACCGCCTCACCCCGGTGCGTCCGCCACAGCGCGGCCACCGCCTTGGCCGGCAGCAGCTTCCAGCCCGCGTGCAGCAGCACCCCGGCCAGCGCGGCGAGCGGCACGATCTCCAGCACCTGGGGGAACGCCACCGCGAACAGCAGCAGCCAGCCGCCGTGCATCACCCTGGCCGCGCGGGTGCGCGCGCCGGCCTCCACATTGGCGGCGCTGCGCACGATCACGGCGGTCATCGGCAGCGCTCCGAGCAGCCCGCACACGGTGTTGCCGACGCCCTGCGCGATGAGTTCCCGGTCGTACTCGGTCCTCGGCCCGTCGTGCATGCGGTCCACGGCGGCGGCGCTGAACAGCGTCTCGGCGGAAGCGATCAGCGCCAGTGCGACCACGGTCCCGGCCGCCCCGACGGAGGCCAGCACCTCGAAATCGCCCCAGCCGGGCGGGGACACGGCCGCCAGCACGCCCGTCACCCGCACCTTCTCGACGGGCAGCCGCAGCAGGGCGGCCGCGGCGGTGGCGGCGGCCACCCCGACGAGCGCCCCGGGCACGATCCGCAGCCGGGCGGGCACCCGGCGCCAGGCGACCATGGCGGCGATCGTCCCGACCCCGAGCAGCACGGCGACCCAGTCGGCCTGCGCCCCGAGCTCGTGCGCACCGCCCAGCTTCGCCAGGGTCTGCCCCGGAGCCTGCACGCTGCCCAGGGCGTACAACTGCCCGGAGATCAGGACCAGCCCGATCCCGGCCAGCATCCCGTGGACGACGGCCACCGAGATCGCCCGGAACCACCGCCCGAGCCGCAGCACCCCCATGCCCAGCTGCAGTACCCCGGCGGCCAGCACCAGCACCCCGAGCGCGGGCAGGCCGTACGTCTGCACCGCCTCGTAGACGAGCACGGTGAGCCCGGCCGCGGGCCCGCTCACCTGCAGCGAGCTCCCGCGGAACCATCCGGTGACCAGCCCGCCGACCACCCCGGTCACGATCCCCAGCTCGGCCGGCACCCCGGAGGCGACCGCCACCCCCACGCACAGCGGCAACGCGACCAGCGCGACGACGACGGACGCCCCGAAGTCATCCCGAAACGTGCCGGCCCCAGACATGCGAGAACCCCCTGCCGCGCGGTGATGCGATGCCCTCAGCCTGGTGGGCGCACTCACCGCGGCCCAAGTACCCACAGGAGTCCACGGTGGCGCGTGCGCCGCACACGCCCCGCACACACCCCCGCACACGCCGCGGCCCGGCGGT
This sequence comes from Streptomyces sp. NBC_00207, assembly GCF_045160965.1. NCBI lineage: Bacteria > Bacillati > Actinomycetota > Actinomycetes > Kitasatosporales > Streptomycetaceae > Streptomyces > Streptomyces sp. NBC_00207. The sequence continues at coordinate 5,568,594 of NZ_CP130715.1, forward strand.
CGGTGAGGACCGCCGGGCCGGCGTGGTGGCAGGTCTCGGACCTGGGTCAGCGGTAGTTCACGAACTGGATCGCGAAGTCCAGGTCCTTGCCCTTCAGCAGCGCCTGGACCTCCTGCAGGTCGTCACGGCTCTTGGAGCTGACGCGCAGCTCCTCGCCCTGGACCTGGGCCTTGACGCCCTTGGGACCCTCGTCCCGGATGATCTTCGCGACCTTCTTGGCGTTCTCCTGGGAGATGCCTTCCTCGATCGTGGCGAAGATCTTGTACTCCTTGCCGGACAGCTGGGGCTCGCCGGCGTCCAGCGCCTTGAGCGAGATCCCGCGCTTGACCAGCTTGGTCTCGAAGACGTCGAGGACGGCCTTCACGCGCTCCTCGGAGTTCGCCTCCATCAGGATCTTCTCGCCGGACCAGGCGATCGTGGCGCCGGTGCCCTTGAAGTCATAGCGCTGCGAGAGTTCCTTGGCGGCCTGGTTGAGGGCGTTGTCGACCTCCTGCCGCTCGACCTTCGAGACGATGTCGAAACTGGAGTCGGCCATGTGCTGTGGCTCCTTGAAGTCGGTTGTGATCGCCCCGGAGGGCGCGGCCGGACATCCCCGGCCCGCTCCGCAAAGCCTAGCCACCGCGGCCACCCGCAACGCTGATCAATCCGGTGGCGAACCACCCCCGGTCATCAGGTATCGTTTACGTCGTTGCCAGGGAGCGCCGCCGCAAGGCGGAAAAAATGGCAGCATCTCTTGGCGGTGTGCCCGAGTGGCCAAAGGGAGCAGACTGTAAATCTGCCGGCTCAGCCTACCCAGGTTCGAACCCTGGCGCCGCCACGCGAAAGAAGCCCCTCTGATCTGCGGAAACGCAGACCAGGGGGGCTTCCTCGTTAACGCCGGGACCACGGGGCTACGGCCGCGCCGCCTTCAGCGCCGTGGTGGGGCCTCAGGAGCAGCCGGGGACCGCGCCGGCGCAGTTCTCGGGCAGGTTCTTGACGATCTTGCTCTCCTTGAGGGTCACGACGGCGTCGGGCTGGTTGTTGATGCCGCCGCCGGCGTTGGCGGCGCGGTTCTCCGCCACCGTCGTGTGCTCCAGCGTCAGCTGCGTGACGTCGCCGCCCGCCTCCTCCGCGTTGTTGATGCCGCCGCCGTCGTGCCCGGCCGAGTTCGACTCGACCTTGGTCTTCTTCAGCGTCGCGGTGCCGGCGTTGTTGACGGCGCCGCCGTCGTTGCCCGCCTTGTTGTTGGCGAGGGCGGACTGCTTGATCTCCAGCGTCCCGCCCGCGGCGTTGTTGACGGCCCCGCCGTTCAGACCGGCCCAGTTCTCGATGAGCTTGGTGTGCTTGATCTTCGCGGTGCCCAGGTTGTTGATGCCGCCGCCGTTGCCGTCACGGGCCTCGTTGTTCGTGATGAGTCCGTGCTCGACCTTCAGCTCGCCCTCGTTCTGGATGCCGCCGCCGTTCTCGTCCGCCGTGTTGCCGGCGACGGTGCTCTTGTGGAGCGTGAGGGTGCCGGTCGCGCTGTTGCTGAGGCCGCCGCCGTTCCCCGGGACCTCCGTGGCGGACGCGGCCACGTTGGTCAGGATCTCGGTGTCGACGAGGGTGACGTCACCGCCCTCGTTGGAGATGCCGCCGCCGTTCCCGCCGGTCTGGTTTCCGGCGACCTTGCTGTCCTCCAGGCGCAGGGTGCCCGCGTTGGCGATGCCGGCGCCGTTCCCGTCGGTACGGCCACCGGTCACGGTGAGGCCCTTGAGGGTGAGGGTGCCGCCCTCGTCCACCGAGAGGAGGCGGAAGAGCGGGCTGCCGCCGGTCACCGAGCGGATCAGGGTCGAGTTGTGGCCGACGATCGCGACGTTCCCGGTGATGGACGGCAGGGCATTGCCCGAATCGCCGAAGTCGTCCACGAAGCGGTACGCACAGTCCTTGGCCAGGTTGATCGTGCCGCCCGCGGCATCCGTATTCGCCTGCTCGACGGCGGCGATGAGCGCGGCGACATCGCCACAGGCGATGCTCACCTTGTTCGGCGCCTGCGCCATGGCCGGCGACGCCGCCATGCACATGCCCACGCTTGCCGCCACGGCACATCCAGCGAGTACGAGACGATTCTTCATCGATGCCCTTCCTCTCGGTTACAAGCCGGGCAGCCCTCCTTCTCCTCTCCCTGCACGTGGAGAGGAGGAGGAACCTGATCATGGAGCCCGGCAAGACGTACGAGTGGTATCGCTCGCGTCGGGTCATCTCCCGCACCCTGGTGCGGACGCTCTGAGATTCCATTCGAATGGCGGTCGCCCGTTCGTCCCCCGGCACTGCGCACCGAGCCCCCGTTCCGCGTCGATTCCCGGGGCGGGACGCCGGCCGATCACGGTGGTGCCGACAGCGGCCCACCGTCGGCCCATCGACCGCATCGTCGCGGGCTCCTGTTCGTTCACCCGGAGTGAAGTGGACATCTGATACACGGGGGAAGGTCGGCGGCGGGGTGCTCGTCGCCCTGCTCGGCGCGGGGATTCCGGCTCTGATGGGAGCGGCCCTGCACACGGACGTGGGGGAGCCGTACCAGGAGACCCGGTTGTACTTCGGCACCGAACGCCCGGGTGGCCGAGGCCCCATCGAGGAGCGGGAGTTCATGCGGTTCCTGGATGCGGAGATCACCCCCGCCTTCCCCGAGGGGCTGACCCTCCACGACGGGTACGGCCAGTGGCGGGGCAAGGACGGCAAGACCGTCCGCGAGACCTCGTACGAGGTGGTCCTGCTGTACCCCGAGAAGGAGGCCGACGAGCGCAGCACGCGCATCGAGCGGATCCGGCAGGCCTACGAGGACCGGTACCAGCAGGACTCGGTCGGGCGGTCCGACGACAAGGTCAGTGCCGGGTTCTGAGCCACCGTCCGAACCACCGTGCGAAACCATCGCCTGAACCACACCCGAACCACAGCCCGGGTGGCCGTCGGGGCGGCCGTCAGTTGCCCGCCACGTCCTTGACGGCCACCTGGACCGGGGTCGAACCGGAGATCAGCTCCAGCGTCAGGCCCGCCGTCGCCGGGGTCTCGACCAGCTCGGCCAGCACCGCCGCCACGTCGTCGCGCGGAACGGCCCCACGGCCCGTCTGCGCCTCCAGACGGACCAGACCCGTCCCGGCGTCGTCGATCAGCGAGCCGGGGCGCAGGACGGTCCACTCCAGGCCCAGCCGGGTGCGTACGTGGTCGTCGGCCTCGCCCTTGGCCCGCAGATAGGTGTCGAAGACCTCGTCACCTCCGTGGTGCGCGTCCGCGCCCATCGAAGAGACCATCAGGAAGCGCCGCACACGGGCCCGTTCGGCCGCATCGGAGAACAGCACCGCCGCGCCCCGGTCCACGGTGTCCTTCCGCCCGATGCCGCTGCCGGGGCCCGCGCCCGCTGCGAACACCGCCACGTCCGCGCCCTGCAGGATCCCGGCCACGTGTTCCACCGAGGCCGACTCCAGATCGCAGAGCACCGGCTCGGCGCCCGCCTCCCTGAGGTCGTCGCCCTGTGCCGGGTCGCGGATGATGCCCGCGACCTCGTATCCGCGCGCGGCGAGCAGGCGCTCCAGCCGCAGCGCGATCTGACCGTGTCCACCCGCGATGACGATGCGCATGCCCCGACCGTACGACGAGCCGGGCGCCCACGCCCGCGAACGCACGGCGAACTTCAGGGACCGGGCTCCGTACGGCCCTGCCGGGGCAGGTCGAGCGCCACCGCGACCGCGGAGTCGCAGTACTCCCGCACGGCACTCGTACGGGCTACCACCCGCCCGCGGTGGATCACGATCCGGCTGTACGCGAGGGACAGCACACCCGCGATCCGGTCCCCGCGCACGGCGAGCAGTTCCGCCGGGAAGCCGGCCTCCACCCGCACCTCCGGCAGGCCCATGGCCTCGCGGGCGCAGGAGCTGACCGACTCGTAGGCCTCGCCCGCCCGGAGCCCGCCCTGCGAGGCCAGCAGGTACGCGGCCTCCAGCGGGTCGCCGCGGCCGACCGGGTTCCCGGCGTCCCGCAGTGCCCCGCTGCCGGCCGCGACGCGCACGCCGGCGGCCCGCAGCAGCCGTACGGGCGCGGTGCGCAGGCCGCGGCGTTCCAGGGCCGCGCAGTCGCCCTGGGGCAGGCAGGTCACCCGTACGCCGGCCGCGGCCAGCTGGTCGGCGGCGCGGGCCGCCGCGTCCAGGGGGAGCCGGGACAGACCGCCGCAGGGGCCGATGGTCACCCCGGGGCGCAGCCCGCCGGCCATCGCCGCGAGCCGGGCGAGGCGGCCGGGATCGTCACCGTCCGTGTGCAGATCCACGGGGCAGCCGTGCTCGGCGGCGAGTTCCAGGACGGCTTCGAGGAAGCCCGTCGGGTCCGGGTCCAGGTCCGGGCAGCCGCCGATCACGGAGGCGCCCATCTTGACCGCGTCGCGGAGCATGGCGAGCCCGTCCGCGCCGGCCACCCCGGTCAGCAGCCGGGGGACGGCCACGGCGGTGAGGTCGGTGAGGCCGCGCAGTGAGCGCCGGGCCTGGAGCACGGCCTCCATGGGGCCGAGGCCGTGCACGTCCCCGATCCGCACGTGGGAGCGCACGGCGGTGGCGCCGTGGCCGAGCTGGAGCAGGGCCGCCTCGGTGGCCCGGCGCTGGACCTCGTCGGGCGTGTAGGAGACGGGCCCCTCGCCGTCGGCGGTCAGCGCGGTGTCCCCGTGGGCGTGCGGCTCGGCGGGAGCGGGGAGCAGCAGGTAGCCGCCCAGGTCGACCCGGGAGAGCGTGGGGGAGGGGAGGCTGCCTGCGGTGCCGACGGCCTGGATCCGGCCGCCGCTGAGGCGGACGTCGACGGTCCGGCCGTCGGTGAGGCGGGCCCCGGCGAGCAGCAGGGTGGTGGCCTCGGCTGCGGCCGCGTTGCCGTTGCCACTACGGGGCGACCGGAACGGCTGCTGCGGCTGGCTGTCGGACATCGCGCTCCTGCGGTGGCTCGGGCGGTTCCTGGGCCCCGGCCGCGGCCCACGGCCCAAGATCACGCAGCGTGCTCAGAGCCTAGGGCGCGGCGCACCCCGCTTCACGGAAGAGCGCAATAGTCGTACCGGTGTGGTGCCCGTACGCACCGGTGAGGTGCTCGTACGCGGTGGTGTGGTGCCGTACGCCTCGGTGTGGTGCCCGTACGCCTCGGCGTGCGTGGGCACGCACGGAGCAGGCCGACCCGCCTCGTTCGGCGTCCGCGTGGATGTGAGCCCGCACACATTCCGGTCGAAAGATGGGGTGGGAGTGGTCGGTGGGTTGATCGGGAAGGGCCGCGCGACCCCCTCGGAGCCCGGTCCCCGCAAAGGATTTGGGCGATCGGCGGGCAACCGTGTAATGTCTTCATCGCTCGCCCCAATAGCTCAGTCGGTAGAGCGTCTCCATGGTAAGGAGAAGGTCTGCGGTTCGATTCCGCATTGGGGCTCTGGTGAGAGAGGTTCCCCACCCTCGGGTGGGGAGCTGATCACATCAAAGCGGCGTAGCTCAGTCGGTAGAGCAAGCGGCTCATAATCGCTGTGTCACCGGTTCAAGTCCGGTCGCCGCTACACACAGTAGCCGATTGCGGGGTCGGTCTCCCGGTCGGCTACTCTTGTATGCGTTCATCCGTCCCAATTTCCGTCAAGGAGCACTCACGTGGCTGCCACCGACGTCCGCCCGAAGATCACGCTGGCCTGCGTGGAGTGCAAGGAGCGGAACTACATCACCAAGAAGAACCGGCGTAACAACCCGGACCGTCTTGAGATGAAGAAGCACTGCCCGCGCTGCAACTCGCACACCGCGCACCGCGAGACCCGCTGACCCCAGCGAAGTCTCAAATACAGGCACCGTCATGAGGTCGTCCCCTTCATTGGGGGGCGGCCTTGTGTCGTTTCCGTGCCCGCCTTTGTCTTTCTTCTTGTTCTTGTGTCTTTCGTGTCCCTTCAACAGGAGGTAGTGAGCATGGCTCTCGACCAGTCCTTCGTGGGGCGGAGCTACCCGCCCACCGATCCGTACGAGGTCGGCCGGGAGAAGATCCGCGAATTCGCGGTTGCGGTGGGTGACGCCAATCCCGTCTACACCGACCCCGAAGCCGCCAAGTCGTACGGCTACTCCGATGTGATCGCGCCGCCGACTTTTGTGTTCGCCATCACTTTCAAGGCGGCCGGCCAGGTCATCGAGGACCCGCAGCTGGGTCTGGACTACAGCCGCGTCGTGCACGGCGACCAGAAGTTCGCGTACTCCCGGCCGGTGCGCGCGGGTGACCGGCTCTCTGTGACCTCCACCATCGAGGCCGTGAAGTCGATGGCGGGCAACGACATCATCGACATCCGCGGCGAGGTCCACGACGAGACCGGCGAGCACGTGGTGACGGCGTGGACGAAGCTCGTCTCCCGCGCCCCCGAGGAGGCCTGACATGGCATCGCACATCCAGTACGCCGACGTCGAGGTCGGCACCGAGCTGCCGGCGGCGTCCTTCCCCGTGACGCGCGCCACGCTCGTGCAGTACGCCGGCGCCTCGGGCGACTTCAACCCGATCCACTGGAACGAGAAGTTCGCCAAGGAGGTCGGACTGCCGGACGTGATCGCGCACGGCATGTTCACCATGGCCGAGGCGATCCGCGTGGTCACCGACTGGGTCGGCGACCCGGGTGCGGTCGTCGAATACGGCGTGCGCTTCACCAAGCCCGTCGTGGTCCCGAATGACGACCAGGGCGGGCTGATCGAGGTCACCGCCAAGGTCGCCGCGAAGCTGGACGACAACCGCGTCCGGGTCGACGTGACGGCCATGAGCGCGGGCCAGAAGGTCCTGGGCATGTCGCGCGCGGTGGTCGAACTGGCCTGAGCGAGGTGGCGGGTGGGTGCCTTGGCGGGGGCCTGGGGCCTGGGGGCTGGCGCTTGGCTGCTGAGCTGCTGAGCTGCCGGCCGCTGGGGCCCGCCGTTGGGGTCCGCCGCTGGGACCCGCCGTTGGGGCCGCCGTTGGGGCTGTCCGTGCGGGCTCGCCTCCGATGGGGCGGGTTTCCCGTCGGTCCCATCGTCATCCGTGGCGGGACGGCCCCTCAAGGGCGCTCCTTCGTCGCGTCGCTACGCGATGGCCTGCGGCCACCCTTGACCGACCGTCCCGCCACGGAAAATCGAAGACAGCCGGGAAAGCCCGAAAGAACGGGCCGGGCGATCGAGGCAGGGACGGGCGCGTTGGTGGCCTCCGGCCCGGTCGGGGGCGCATCAGGTCGCTGCGCACATCGCATTGCTTGGCGGCTGCCGGCCGTCTGCGGGTGGGACATAAGCCGCCACCGATCGGTACGCGGTGCGCGCGGCTCGGCGGCTGTCGGTCGTCTGCGGGCGGGCATGAGCCGCCTCCGATCGTGCGCAGTTCGCGCGGCTCGGCGGTGGTCGGCCGTCTGGGGCTGGATATGAGCCGCCTCTGGTCGGTGCGCGGTTCGCAGGGCTCAGCGGCTGCGACCCGTCTGGGGCTGGGCGCAGGCCGCGCCGCCCCTCCGTGTGCGTTTCTCCGTGACGGCGACCTTCGGTCGGCCGCGGGTGCCCGGGCTGCGCCGGAGCGTTTTGCCTCGCCGTGCGGTCCCTCGCCTTGCTCCTCTCGAAGCCCGGGACCGGCCCTTGACGAAGTTAGTGATTGAGTACTAACTTTGCTGCATGGCAAGGATGAGTGCAGATGAGCGGCGGGAGAGTGTGATTCGTGCGGCGATGCACGAGTTCGCTCGCGGTGGTTACTACGGGACCTCCACCGAGGCGATCGCCAAGCGGGTGGGTGTTTCGCAGCCGTATCTCTTCCGGCTCTTCCCGAACAAGTCCGCCATCTTCCTCGCCGCGGCCGAGCGCTGTCTGAGGGATACGCGGGCGGTCTTCGCCGAGGCTGCCGAAGGGCTGCACGGCGAGGAGGCGACCCTTGCCATGGCGAACGCCTATGCCCGGCTGATCGCCGAGGATCCCGACAAGCTCCAGATGCAGCTCCAGATGTACGTCACCGTCGCTGCCGCCGAGGCGGCCGGGGACCACGAGCTCGGCGAGCTCGTGCGCAAGGGCTGGATGGAGCTCTGGGACACGGTCCACGCGCCCCTCGGTGGGGACGTCGGCGAGACCACGACCTTCTTGGCGTACGGGATGCTGATCAACACCCTGGCCGCCATGGGGTTCCCGCCCGAGCACCGGGTCTGGGAGGGTCTCTACCCGTCGGCGCGTGCCACGGGCCGTCTGGAGGCGTGATGCCGGGGCGCGTCCTGTCGGTGCGCGCCTTCATGTCCACAAAAGTTAGTCAGCAATAACTAACTATCCTGAGGGGGAAACGTGAACACGCACGACACGGACACCAAGCTCCGGGGGCCCGCCGTCTGGGCCCTCGTCCTCACCGGCGTGGCCAGCTTCATGGCCGCGCTCGACAACCTGGTCGTCACCACCGCCCTTCCCGCCATCCGCGAGGACCTCGGCGGCCGGCTGGAGGACCTGGAGTGGACGGTGAACGCGTACACGCTCACCTTCGCCGTCCTCCTGATGTTCGGCGCCGCCCTCGGCGACCGCTTCGGCCGCCGCCGGCTCTTCATCGCCGGCCTCGCGATATTCACCGCCGCCTCCGCCGCGGCCGCACTGTCGCCCGGCATCGACGCGCTGATCGCCGCCCGCGCCGTGCAGGGCGTCGGCGCCGCGATCATGATGCCGCTCACCCTCACCCTGCTCACCGCAGCCGTCCCGGCCGCCCGCCGCGGCATGGCCCTCGGCATCTACGGCGCCGTCACCGGCCTCGCCGTCGCCAGCGGCCCCCTGATCGGCGGCAGTCTCACCGAGCACATCTCCTGGCAGTGGATCTTCTGGCTGAACGTCCCGATCGGCCTGGCGCTGATCCCGCTCGCCCGCCTGCGGCTCGCCGAGTCCACCGCCCCGGGCGCCCGTCTCGACGTCCCCGGCACCCTGCTCATCAGCGGCGGCCTCTTCGGCATCGTCTACGCCCTGGTCAACGCCAACTCCGAGGGCTGGACCAGTGCCACGGTCCTCACGGGCCTGATCGTCGGAGCGGCGCTCGTCGGCGGCTTCATCCACCACGGCTTCACCCACGCCAACCCCATGCTGCCCATGCGGCTCTTCCAGAACCGCGGCTTCCTCGGGATCAACATCGCCAGCCTGCTGATGTTCCTGGGCATGTTCGGCTCGATCTTCCTGCTCAGCCAGTTCCTCCAGGGAGTCGCCGGGTACTCGCCCACCGAGGCCGGGCTGCGCATGCTCCCCTGGACCGGAATGCCGATGATCGTCGCGCCGCTGGCCGGGATCCTCTCCGACCGCATCGGCGGCCGTCCCGTCGTCGCCGCCGGCCTGGCGTTCCAGGCCCTGGGCCTCGGCTGGTTCGCGGCGGTGCTGAGCACGGACGTCTCGTACGCCGCCCAGCTGCCGCCGCTGATCCTCAGCGGGATCGGTATGGCCCTCTACTTCGCCCCAGCCGCCAACGTCCTGATGTCCACCGTGGCCCCCGCCGACCAGGGCAGGGCCTCCGGCACCAACAACGCCCTGCGCGAGGTCGGCGGAGCCCTCGGCGTCGCCGTCCTGGCCTCGGTCTTCTCCGCCCAGGGCGGCTACGAATCCCCGCAGGCCTTCACCGACGGCACCATCCCCGCCCTGTGGATCGGCGCCGGCGCCGTCGCCCTGGCCGCCGCCTTCGCCCTGCTCCTGCCGCGCCGGGCGAAGCCCTCCCCGGTCCCCGCCGTCGCCGCCGGGGCGGTCGCGACACCCGAGAAGGTGCCCGCCGGCGGCTGACCGTGCCCGACCCCGCTCGCCGGCCGGGGCCCGCGCAGGGGCCGGCCGGGAGAACCGCAGCACCGCCCGCGCACGAAGATCCGTACGACTCATCGTGAAGGAGCGCCGCCATGCCCGACATCCCCTGGTCCACCCCCACCCAGGCATCCCCCGACGCCGAGGTCTACGTCATGGCCTCCCGCTTCGAGACCGCCACCCTCGCCGGCGCCGTCAGGTTCTTCCTCAAGACCCCCGGCATCGTCCTGCAGATCCGCAAGGCTTCCGGCGCCCACGGGGTCGCCCTGCGGGCCCGGGTCCTGCGGCGCACCTTCCTGACCCTCTCCGCGTGGGAGGACCGGGACGCGCTCTACCGCTTCGCCGGCAGCGAGCCCCACCGCTCCAGCTCCCGCGCCGCCAGCGCCCACATGAAGGAATCGGCCTTCACCTTCTGGACCGTGCGCGCCTCCGAGCTGCCCATCGGCTGGGAGGAGGCCGAGCGCCGGCTGGCCGAACAGAAGGCCGCCTCGTGAGTCACGGTCCGTGGCCCCGCAGGGATGCGAGGGGCGCGGACCGTACTCTTGTCCACGTGCAGGAACTCCACGACGCCCCCCTCGCCCCGCTGACCACCTTCCGTCTCGGTGGCCCCGCCGCCCGCCTGGTCACCGCGACCACCGACGCCGAGGTCGTCGCCGCCGTGCGCGCCGCGGACGAGAGCGGCACCCCGCTCCTCGTCATCGGCGGAGGCAGCAACCTGGTCATCGGCGACCAGGGCTTCGACGGCACCGCCCTGCGCATCGCGACCACCGGCTTCGTCCTGGACGGCACCACCCTGGAGCTCGCGGCCGGCGAGAACTGGAGCGACGCCGTCGCCCGCACCGTCGAGGCCGGCCTCGCCGGTATCGAGTGCCTCGCCGGAATCCCCGGCTCGGCCGGCGCCACGCCCATCCAGAACGTCGGGGCGTACGGCCAGGAGGTCTGCGACACGATCACCGAGGTCCTCGCCTACGACCGCACCAGCGGCGAGACGGTCACGCTGACCGCCGCCGAGTGCGCCTTCCGGTACCGCAACAGCACCTTCAAGGACCAGCCCGAGCGGTACGTCGTCCTGCGCGTGCGCTTCGCACTGGAGGACGCGGGCGGCCTCTCCGCACCGATCAAGTACCCCGAGACCGCCCGCGCCCTCGGCGTCGGGGCCGGCGACCGGGTCCCGGCCGCCACCGCCCGCGAGACCGTGCTGCGCCTGCGCGCCGGGAAGGGCATGGTCCTCGACCCCGCCGACCACGACACCTGGTCGGCCGGCTCCTTCTTCCACAACCCGATCCTGACCGACGAGGCGTACTCCGCCTTCCTCGCCCGCGTCCAGGACCGCCTCGGCCCCGAGACCGCCCCGCCCGCCTACCCCGCCGGCGACGGCCGTACGAAGACCAGCGCGGCCTGGCTGATCGACAAGGCCGGCTTCACCAAGGGCTACGGCACCGGCCCCGCGCGCATCTCCACCAAGCACACCCTCGCCCTCACCAACCGGGGCGAGGCCACCACCGAGGACCTCCTCGCCCTGGCCCGCGAGGTCGTCGCGGGCGTCCACGCGGCCTTCGGCGTCACCCTCGTCAACGAGCCGGTGACGGTCGGCGTCAGCATCTGAGGAGCCCCGGCCGCCCATGCTCTGTCCCCTGCACGGGGCCGGTACGGACCCCACCCGCCTCGTGGGCCGCACGCTCAGCAGAGTCGTAGCGTCCTGGCACATCAGCGAGGGCGAACGCTCCGAGGCGCCCCTCGACGTCTGGCTGATCGACAGCGTCGGCGACTCGATCCGCATCACCACCGGGTCCGACCAGTGCCTCATCGTCGAGTCCGCGGCACCCCACGAGCCCTACGACATGGGGGAGTGGGGCCGTATCGAGGTCGGCGAGGACCTCGGCGATCACCCCTTCCTGCGCCACCTCGGCGAGACCGTCGCCTCGGTCGCCGAGTTCGCGGTGCCCGAGCAGGGCCGCACCCACCTCGAGATCGGCTTCCAGGACGGGCGCCGGGTGCGCGCCGACTGCTACGAGGGGGACCTGCGGCTCACCCGGTGAGCCAGTGGTCGATCCCGGCCAGCAGCTTCTCCTGCACGTCGGCGGGCGCGGCCGAACCGCGGACGGACTGGCGGGCCAGCTCGGCGAGCTCCGGGTCCGTGAAACCGTGGTGGCGGCGGGCGATCTCGTACTGGGCGGCGAGCCGGGACCCGAAGAGCAGCGGGTCGTCCGCGCCCAGCGCCATCGGCACCCCGGCCTCGAAGAGGGTGCGCAGCGGGACGTCCTCGGGCCGCTCGTACACCCCGAGGGCGACGTTGGAGGCCGGGCAGACCTCGCAGGTGATCTGCCGGTCGGCGAGCCGCTTCAGCAGCCGGGGGTCCTCCGCGGCCCGTACGCCGTGTCCGATGCGGGCGGCGTGCAGATCGTCGAGGCAGTCGCGGACCGACGACGGGCCGGTGAGCTCGCCGCCGTGCGGGGCCGCGAGGAGGCCGCCCTCGCGGGCGATGGCGAAGGCCCGGTCGAAGTCGCGGGCCATGCCGCGGCGCTCGTCGTTGGAGAGCCCGAAGCCGACGACCCCGCGGTCGGCGTAGCGGACGGCGAGGCGGGCCAGGGTGCGGGCGTCGAGGGGGTGCTTCATGCGGTTGGCGGCGATGAGGACCCGCATGCCGAGGCCGGTCTCGCGCGAGGCCGCGTCGACGGCGTCGAGGATGATCTCGACGGCCGGGATCATCCCGCCCAGCAGGGGCGCGTAAGAGGTGGGATCCACCTGGATCTCCAGCCAGCCGCTGCCGTCCCGTACGTCCTCCTCCGCGGCCTCGCGGACGAGGCGGCGGATGTCGTCGGGCTCGCGGAGGCAGGAGCGGGCGGCGTCGTAGAGCCGCTGGAACCGGAACCAGCCGCGCTCGTCGGTGGCGCGGAGCTTGGGCGGCTCCCCGGCCGTCAGGGCGTCGGGAAGGCGCACGCCGTACTTGTCGGCGAGCTCCAGCAGGGTCGATGGCCGCATCGACCCGGTGAAGTGCAGGTGGAGGTGGGCCTTGGGCAGAAGCGTGAGATCGCGTGCGTGCTCCATCTGGTGATCCTGCCGTACCGCTGCGCTCGGCGGGAGGGGGTTTTACCGATCGGGGGCTTGCGCGAACGCGTGAACGGGCGCGGATCCGCTGCGCGGGTGCCTTCCGGGCGCCGCCCGGACCCCGCGCCTCAAACGCCGGCGGGGCTGAAGATCGGGGCTCCGCCCCGGACCCCGCGCCTCAAACGCCGGCGGGGCTGAAAGAGCGCCTCAAGCGCCGGCGGGGCTGAAAGAGCGCCTCAAAGGCCGGCGGGGCCGGATCTGGCCCGGCGGGGCCGGAAACGCCTGGGCGGCGGCACCCTCAGGGGTGCCGCCGCCCAGGTCGTGCTGCGGGCCGCGTCAGGCCTTGGCCTCCGCCAGGAGCTTCTGGATGCGGGAGACGCCCTCCACCAGGTCCTCGTCGCCCAGGGCGTAGGACAGGCGCAGGTAACCCGGGGTGCCGAAGGCCTCGCCGGGCACGACCGCGACCTCGACCTCGTCCAGGATCAGGGCCGCGAGCTCGACGGAGCTCTGCGGGCGCTTGCCGCGGATCTCCTTGCCGATGAGCTCCTTGACCGACGGGTACGCGTAGAACGCGCCCTCGGGGGTCGGGCAGAAGACGCCGTCGATCTCGTTGAGCATCTTCACCATCGTCTGGCGGCGGCGGTCGAAGGCCTTGCGCATCTCCGCGACCGCGTCGAGGTTGCCCGAGACGGCGGCCAGCGCGGCGACCTGGGCCACGTTGGAGACGTTGGAGGTGGCGTGCGACTGCAGGTTGGTCGCCGCCTTGATGACGTCCTGCGGGGCGATGACCCAGCCCACGCGCCAGCCGGTCATCGCGTACGTCTTGGCGACGCCGTTGACGATGATGCACTTGTCGCGCAGGGCCGGGACCAGGACCGGCAGCGAGGTGAACTTCGCCTCGCCGTAGACGAGGTGCTCGTAGATCTCGTCCGTGAGCACCCACAGGCCGTGCTCGGCCGCCCACTCGCCGATCGCGCGGGCGTCGGCCTCGCTGTAGACCGAGCCGGTCGGGTTGGACGGGGAGACGAACAGGACGACCTTGGTGCGCTCGGTGCGCGCGGCCTCCAGCTGCTCGACGGAGACCCGGTAGCCGGTGGTCTCGTCGGCGACGACCTCGACCGGGACACCGCCGGCGAGACGGATGGACTCCGGGTAGGTGGTCCAGTACGGAGCCGGGACGATGACCTCGTCACCCGGGTCCAGGATGGCCGCGAAGGCCTCGTAGATCGCCTGCTTGCCGCCGTTGGTCACCAGGACCTGCGACGCCTCGACCTCGTAGCCGGAGTCGCGGAGGGTCTTGGCGGCGATCGCGGCCTTCAGCTCGGGCAGGCCGCCGGCCGGCGTGTAGCGGTGGTACTTGGGGTTGCGGCAGGCCTCGACCGCGGCCTCGACGATGTAGTCCGGGGTCGGGAAGTCGGGCTCACCGGCACCGAAGCCGATCACCGGGCGCCCGGCGGCCTTGAGGGCCTTGGCCTTGGCGTCGACGGCGAGGGTGGCGGACTCGGAGATGGCGCCGATACGGGCGGACACCCGGCGCTCGGAGGAAGGCGTTGCAGAGGTCATGCGAGCAATCGTCCCAGACGGCAAAGAAGCGCCGCACACCGTTTCAGTCATCGGACCGGACGAGCCCGGGAGATGGGACGGACACCCTCCGGACGGCGACCGGACCATGTCAGCCCGGGCGCTGTTCGACGTCAGGGCCCGGTTCACGTACACTCACCTGTCGTTGGACCTCACCAGCCGCTGCAGAGCGCGAGCACTCCGTGCACTCGCTCGGATGCGGTAGGTTGGGGGACGCAAAGGGTCGTAGCTCAATTGGTAGAGCACTGGTCTCCAAAACCAGCGGTTGGGGGTTCGAGTCCCTCCGGCCCTGCTCCACACTCCTTCTCGGATGTGTGTGCGCAGGTACGTACTTAGATGCAACGCCGTGCGGCGCAACCGGGCGCGGTACGGCCACGACCCGGATTCAGGTGAGAGACGTGACGGACGCCCTGGGCTCCATCGACATGCCTGACGCCGAGGACGAGACGCGCGAGAAGAAGGCCCGCAAGGGCGGCAAGCGCGGCAAGAAGGGTCCTCTGGGCCGGCTCGCGCTTTTCTACCGCCAGATCGTCGCGGAACTCCGCAAGGTTGTCTGGCCCACTCGTAATCAGCTCACGACGTACACCACCGTGGTGATTGTCTTCGTCGTCATCATGATCGGTATCGTGACCGTGATTGACTTTGGGTTTGAAAAAGCCATCAAGTTCGTCTTCGGCTGATCCCCGCGGAGGGCGGCGCCTTGATGGGTGTCGCCCGTTTTCGCATGTTCCACCACCTTTTGTATCCAGGAAGAAGCAGCCACCGTGTCTGACCCGAACCTGAACGCGAGCCACGACTCCGTCGAGTCCGTCGAGGACGAGCTCGACATCGTCGAGGCGGCAGACGCTGTGGACCCCGATGAGGCCGAGCACGCCGACGCCAAGGCGGGTGTCGCCGCCGAGGAGGCCGCGCTGCACGTCGAGGACGAGATCGCGGCCGACGCCGAGATCGAGGACGACGCCGAGTTCGAAGAGGCCGCCGACGACGTCGAGGCTGACGTCGAGGCCGAGGCCGACGAGGAGGCCGAAGAGGCCGCCCCGGTCGAGCCCGTCGACCCCGTCCAGGCCCTGCGCGACGAGCTTCGCCTGCTTCCCGGCGAGTGGTACGTGATCCACACCTACGCCGGCTACGAGAAGCGCGTGAAGGCCAACCTGGAGCAGCGTGCCGTCTCGCTGAACGTCGAGGAGTTCATCTACCAGGCCGAGGTGCCCGAGGAAGAGATCGTCCAGATCAAGAACGGCGAGCGCAAGAACGTCCGGCAGAACAAGCTGCCCGGTTACGTTCTCGTCCGCATGGATCTGACGAACGAGTCCTGGGGCGTCGTCCGCAACACGCCTGGCGTCACCGGCTTCGTCGGCAACGCGTACGACCCGTACCCGCTGACCCTGGACGAGATCGTCAAGATGCTCGCGCCGGAGGCCAAGGAGAAGGCCGACAAGGCCGCCGCGGAGGCCGCCGGTCTGCCGGCGCCCGCCGTCAAGCGCACCATCGAGGTCCTGGACTTCGAGGTCGGCGACTCGGTCACCGTCACCGACGGCCCGTTCGCGACGCTGCAGGCGACGATCAACGAGATCAACCCGGACTCGAAGAAGGTCAAGGGCCTCGTCGAGATCTTCGGTCGCGAGACCCCGGTCGAGCTCAGCTTCGACCAGATCCAGAAGAACTGATCTTCTGAGACAACGCTTCCGGACAGGTCAGATCGCCCCGTGAAGGGCGGTCTGACCTGCTCGGTTTTCAGCCCCGCACCGATACCCGTTATCGTGGTGCGGTATGCCTCCATCCGGATGACCGGTTGGCGGCGAAAAACTCTCACTAGGACCCGGAGAGAGCAATGCCTCCCAAGAAGAAGAAGATCACGGGGCTCATCAAGCTCCAGATCAAGGCCGGTGCGGCCAACCCGGCTCCGCCGGTCGGCCCCGCGCTCGGTCAGCACGGCGTCAACATCATGGAGTTCTGCAAGGCCTACAACGCCGCGACCGAGTCGCAGCGTGGCATGGTCGTGCCGGTGGAGATCACGGTCTACGACGACCGTTCCTTCACCTTCATCACCAAGACTCCGCCGGCCGCGCGCCTCATCCTGAAGCACGCGGGCGTGGAGAAGGGCTCCGGCGAGCCCCACAAGACCAAGGTCGCCAAGCTCACGGCTGCCCAGGTCAAGGAGATCGCCGAGCTGAAGATGCCCGACCTGAACGCCAACGACATCGACGCCGCCGTGAAGATCATTTCCGGCACCGCGCGCTCGATGGGCATCACCGTCGAAGGCTGATCCAGCCCCCCCTCCAGCACCACCAGTGGTAGGACCAAGCGCTGGTCCGCACCACGACTCCACGCCTGAAGAAAAAACACAGGAGCAGAAGTGAAGCGCAGCAAGACTCTCCGCGCTGCGGACGCCAAGGTCGACCGGGAGAAGCTGTACGCCCCGCTCGAGGCCGTCCGTCTCGCCAAGGAGACCTCCGCGACCAAGTTCGACAGCACCGTCGAGGTCGCCTTCCGCCTGGGTGTCGACCCGCGCAAGGCCGACCAGATGGTGCGTGGCACCGTGAACCTCCCGCACGGCACCGGCAAGACCGCCCGGGTCCTGGTCTTCGCGACCGGTGACCGTGCTGCGGCCGCGGAAGCCGCCGGCGCCGACATTGTCGGCGACGACGAGCTGATCAACGAGATCGCCAAGGGCAACCGCCTGAACGAGTTCGACGCCGTTGTGGCCACCCCGGACCTCATGGGCAAGGTCGGCCGCCTCGGCCGCGTGCTCGGTCCCCGTGGCCTCATGCCGAACCCGAAGACCGGCACCGTCACGATGGACGTCGCGAAGGCTGTCACCGAGATCAAGGGTGGCAAGATCGAGTTCCGCGTCGACAAGCACTCGAACCTGCACTTCATCATCGGCAAGGTCTCCTTCTCCGATGAGCAGCTGGTCGAGAACTACGGCGCGGCCCTGGACGAGATCCTTCGTCTGAAGCCGTCCGCCGCGAAGGGCCGCTACATCAAGAAGGCCGCCCTGAGCACCACGATGGGTCCCGGCATCCAGCTGGACTCGAACCGCACCCGGAACCTCCTCGTCGAGGAAGACCCGGCTGCTGTCTGAGCCTGATGGCTCACTGAGTGGCTGAACGGGCCCCTCGCCCCCTTCACAGGGCGGCGAGGGGCCCGTTTCCGTGTTTCGGGCCACAGGCGCGCGTCGCGGGCGTAATGGAGGCGAGATCCCGTCGAGGGGGAACGTAGGGTCGCCTTGAATTCGACGCACGATCATGGGGGAGAACCAGATGCACCAGGCTGTCCGGACCCGGGCCGGTATCGCGATGGCGGGTACCGCACTGCTCGTGGGCGGCCTCACGGCCTGCGGTGGCACGAAGGCCGACGCGGGCGGCGGCAAGGCCGGCGGGGGCGACGCGAAGGCGAGCTCGCCCGTGGAGGCGGTGAAGGCGTCGTACCTGAAGACGGTGGCAGCCAAGTTCGCCAAGGCGGAGCTGTCCACGGTCGGGCAGGACGGCAAGACCAGCGGCCAGTCCGGCACGAAGGGCTGGTACCCGGCCAGTCACGACGTGGTCATGAAGGGCGAGGAGCCCGAGACCCGGTCGATCATGATGGGGGACCTCGTCTACACCCGGACGGACAAGCCCGTGGGGGGCAAGTCCTGGATGCGGATGAACCTGGCCAAGGACGGGAAGCCGGGGATCCGGCTGAACGAGGACCCGGCCGAGTACCTCGCGATGCTGCTGGGCCAGGAGAAGCTCAAGCACGTCGGCGCCGAGAAGACCGACGGCATCGACGCGCAGCACTACAAGGGCAGCCTCACCAACGAGGACCTGCTCAAGGCGGACGAGTCCACCAAGGTCATGGACGAGAAGAACCGCCAGTACCTGCGCGAGGCCGTGAAGCACGTCAAGACCTTCGAGGTCGACCTGTGGATCGGCAAGGACGGCTACCCCGTCCGCGTCGACAGCGTGAGCACGGACGCCAACGGCACCTCGAAGACCACGGCGAAGTTCTCCGACTTCGGCGCCGCCCCCGCCGTCCAGCCGCCGCCGGCCGACCAGGTCATCGCCTTCGAGAACGTCCTGAAGGGCGTCGACGAGTCCCTCGCGGAGACCGATCAGAAGCTGAAGGACGCCGACGACGACCTGAAGGAAGCCGACAAGACGCTGCGGGACGCCGGACTGGGCGGTCTCGGCGGCTCCTGAGACGGCCGGGCCTGAGGCGATTTGCCTCGACTGGACGCCTTCACGTACTCTTCCGGAGAAGCCAAAGACCGCTGGTCGTTGCCGTGCCCCGCAAGGGTGCGGCGGCCGAAGGATCCGCTGAGTGCGGACGTCCTGCGCAGGTGTTCGTGGAAAAGCTCCCGGAGTGATTCGGTTGAGCTTCAGCCCCGTGCGCTTGCGCCGGGGCGTTTCGTTTTGTTCAGCCCCTTCTGAGCGGTCCTCATCACCCGGAAGGAGGCCGACGCTCTATGGCAAGGCCCGACAAGGCTGCCGCGGTAGCCGAGCTCACGGACCAGTTCCAGAGCTCGAACGCCGCCGTGCTGACCGAGTACCGGGGTCTCACCGTCGCGCAGCTCAAGACGCTGCGTCGTTCGCTCGGTGAGAACGCCCAGTACGCCGTGGTGAAGAACACGCTGACCAAGATTGCGGCCAACCAGGCCGGGATCACCGCGCTGGACGAGCACTTCGCTGGTCCGACCGCGGTCGCCTTCATCACCGGTGACCCGGTGGAGTCGGCGAAGAGCCTGCGTGACTTCGCCAAGGACAACCCGAATCTCATCATCAAGGCGGGTGTCCTTGATGGTAAGGCGCTCACCGCCGATGAGATCAAGAAGCTTGCGGACCTCGAGTCCCGCGAGGTTCTGCTCAGCAAGCTGGCCGGCGCGTTCAAGGGCAAGCAGTCTCAGGCTGCCTCGCTCTTCCAGGCGCTGCCGTCGAAGTTCGTCCGCACCGCGGAAGCGCTTCGCGTCAAGCTCGCCGAGCAGGGCGGTGCCGAGTAATTCGGCTCGCGCACTGATCCACGCCGCCTAGTGCGTGGGTCGTAGCGGGCCGTTACGCCCGCCTCTATATACATCCGGCACCTGCCGAATTAGTGGAAGGATCGCCCATCATGGCGAAGCTCTCTCAGGACGACCTCCTCGCCCAGTTCGAGGAGATGACCCTCATCGAGCTCTCTGAGTTCGTGAAGGCCTTCGAGGAGAAGTTCGACGTCACCGCCGCCGCGGCCGTCGCCGTTGCCGGCCCCGCCGCCGGTGGCGCTGCCCCCGAGGCCCCCGAGGAGCAGGACGAGTTCGACGTCATCCTCACCGGTGCCGGCGACAAGAAGATCCAGGTCATCAAGGTCGTGCGTGAGCTGACCTCCCTGGGCCTGAAGGAGGCCAAGGACCTCGTCGACGGCGCTCCGAAGCCGGTCCTCGAGAAGGTCGCCAAGGAGGCCGCTGACAAGGCCGCCGAGTCCCTCAAGGCTGCCGGCGCGGCTGTCGAGGTCAAGTAACACCTCTGAGGCCTCTCTGAGGCCTCAACCAAGGGCGATCACCCGTAAGGGTGGTCGCCCTTTGGCGTACCCGCAGTGCCTGACTTGCCCTGGTCTCGTTGGGGAGTAGGGTGATCATCGTTGCCTCGAAGCAGGGTCGGAAGATGATCCGCTCGGAGCAGGGGGCCTTGACGAACGGGACGCGGCGCGCAATTCTCAGACCCGTCGAGAGGTCGACCGCCTCGATCCGAGATCTGAGGCATGGATCGACTACGAAGAGGGCAGTACTGATACGCGCTCTGTGTACGAGAGCCGCACGCGTTGGACGCAGGGTCGGATGGACGCTGCGTGGGTGGAACGAGTTGGGGAAGGCCTGTTGCCGGTTTCCGGAAACCTGGTCTGGACATCAGTGAGCCAAGTGGCTACACTGACCCTTTGCGCTGCCTGTTAGCTGTCCCCTGCCCGTCGCCAGGGACATGCCCACGCTTGAGCACACTTGATTGATCCGCCCTGACCTGGCCTTTCAGCTGGATTTGGGGGGCTTGTCTTCTGTGTCTGCTGGGACCGGTACGCGCGTAGTGAGTCCGAGCCCTCGGAAGGACCCCCTCTTGGCCGCCTCGCGCAACGCCTCGACCAATACGAACAACGGTGCCAGCACCGCCCCGCTGCGCATCTCCTTTGCAAAGATCAAGGAGCCCCTCGAGGTTCCGAACCTCCTGGCGCTGCAGACCGAGAGCTTTGACTGGCTTCTCGGCAATGCTGCCTGGAAGTCTCGCGTCGAGTCGGCGCTTGAGAGTGGACAGGACGTCCCCACCAAGTCCGGTCTGGAAGAGATCTTCGAGGAGATCTCGCCGATCGAGGACTTCTCCGGGTCGATGTCGCTGACCTTCCGCGACCACCGTTTCGAGCCGGCGAAGAACTCTGTCGACGAGTGCAAGGAGCGCGACTTCACGTACGCGGCTCCGCTGTTCGTCACGGCCGAGTTCACGAACAACGAGACCGGAGAGATCAAGTCTCAGACGGTCTTCATGGGCGACTTCCCGCTCATGACCAACAAGGGCACCTTCGTCATCAACGGCACCGAGCGTGTCGTCGTGTCGCAGCTTGTCCGCTCCCCTGGTGTCTACTTCGACTCCTCCATCGACAAGACGTCCGACAAGGACATCTTCTCCGCCAAGATCATCCCGTCCCGGGGTGCCTGGCTGGAGATGGAGATCGACAAGCGCGACATGGTCGGTGTACGCATCGACCGCAAGCGCAAGCAGTCCGTCACCGTCCTCCTGAAGGCTCTCGGCTGGACCACCGAGCAGATCCTCGAGGAGTTCGGCGAGTACGAGTCCATGCGCGCCACCCTGGAGAAGGACCACACCCAGGGTCAGGACGACGCGCTGCTCGACATCTACCGCAAGCTGCGCCCGGGCGAGCCGCCGACCCGCGAGGCCGCTCAGACGCTGCTCGAGAACCTCTACTTCAACCCGAAGCGCTACGACCTCGCCAAGGTCGGCCGCTACAAGGTGAACAAGAAGCTCGGCGCCGACGAGCCGCTCGACGCCGGTGTGCTCACCACCGATGACGTCATCGCGACGATCAAGTACCTGGTCAAGCTGCACGCCGGCGAGACCGAGACGACCGGCGAGTCCGGCCGTTCGATCGTGGTCGAGACCGATGACATCGACCACTTCGGCAACCGTCGTCTGCGCAACGTCGGCGAGCTCATCCAGAACCAGGTCCGCACGGGTCTGGCTCGTATGGAGCGCGTCGTCCGCGAGCGCATGACGACCCAGGACGTCGAGGCCATCACGCCGCAGACCCTGATCAACATCCGGCCGGTCGTCGCCTCCATCAAGGAGTTCTTCGGCACCAGCCAGCTGTCGCAGTTCATGGACCAGAACAACCCGCTCTCGGGCCTGACCCACAAGCGCCGTCTGTCGGCGCTGGGCCCCGGCGGTCTGTCCCGTGAGCGGGCCGGCTTCGAGGTCCGTGACGTTCACCCGTCGCACTACGGCCGCATGTGCCCGATCGAGACCCCTGAAGGCCCGAACATCGGTCTGATCGGCTCGCTCGCCTCCTACGGCCGCGTCAACGCGTTCGGCTTCGTGGAGACCCCGTACCGCAAGGTCATCGACGGCGTCGTCACCGACGAGGTCGACTACCTGACGGCCGACGAGGAAGACCGCTTCGTCATCGCCCAGGCCAACGCCGGCCTGTCCGAGGACATGCGCTTCACCGAGAACCGCGTGCTGGTGCGCCGTCGTGGCGGCGAGATCGACTACATCGCCGGCGACGACGTCGACTACATGGACGTCTCCCCGCGCCAGATGGTGTCCGTCGCGACCGCGATGATCCCCTTCCTGGAGCACGACGACGCCAACCGTGCCCTCATGGGCGCGAACATGATGCGCCAGGCCGTTCCGCTCATCAAGGCGGAGGCCCCGCTCGTCGGCACCGGCATGGAGTACCGCTGTGCGGTCGACGCCGGTGACTCGATCCGTGCGGAGAAGGACGGTGTGGTCCAGGAGGTCTCGGCCGACTACATCACCGTCGCCAACGACGACGGCACGTACACCACGTACCGCGTCGCCAAGTTCTCCCGCTCGAACCAGGGCACCTCGGTCAACCAGAAGGTCATCGTCAACGAGGGTGACCGGATCATCGAGTCCCAGGTCCTCGCCGACGGTCCCGCGACCGAAGAGGGCGAAATGGCCCTCGGCAAGAACCTGCTCGTCGCGTTCATGCCGTGGGAAGGTCACAACTACGAGGACGCGATCATCCTGTCGCAGCGCCTCGTGCAGGACGACGTCCTCTCCTCGATCCACATCGAGGAGCACGAGGTCGACGCCCGTGACACCAAGCTCGGCCCCGAGGAGATCACCCGGGACATCCCGAACGTCTCCGAGGAGGTCCTCGCGGACCTCGACGAGCGCGGCATCATCCGCATCGGTGCGGACGTCGTCGCCGGCGACATCCTGGTCGGCAAGGTCACGCCCAAGGGTGAGACCGAGCTGACCCCGGAGGAGCGCCTGCTCCGCGCGATCTTCGGTGAGAAGGCCCGCGAGGTGCGTGACACCTCGCTCAAGGTCCCTCACGGTGAGATCGGCAAGGTCATCGGTGTCCGCGTCTTCGACCGCGAGGAGGGCGACGAGCTTCCTCCGGGCGTGAACCAGCTGGTCCGCGTCTACGTCGCCCAGAAGCGCAAGATCACCGACGGTGACAAGCTCGCCGGCCGCCACGGCAACAAGGGTGTCATCTCCAAGATCCTTCCGATCGAGGACATGCCCTTCCTTGAGGACGGCACGCCGGTCGACATCATCCTGAACCCGCTGGGTGTCCCGTCCCGAATGAACCCGGGACAGGTCCTGGAGATCCACCTCGGCTGGCTCGCCAGCCGCGGCTGGGACGTCTCCGGGCTCGGCGAGGAATGGGCCGAGCGTCTGAAGGTCATCGGGGCCGACCGTGTCGAGCCCGGTACCAACGTCGCCACCCCCGTGTTCGACGGTGCCCGCGAGGACGAGCTCGCCGGCCTCTTCGAGCACACCATCCCGAACCGCGACGGCGACCGCCTGGTCCTCCCGTCCGGCAAGGCGCGCCTGTTCGACGGCCGCTCCGGCGAGCCGTTCCCGGACCCGATCTCGATCGGGTACATGTACATCCTCAAGCTCCACCACCTGGTCGACGACAAGCTCCACGCTCGGTCGACCGGTCCGTACTCCATGATCACGCAGCAGCCGCTGGGTGGTAAGGCTCAGTTCGGTGGCCAGCGCTTCGGTGAGATGGAGGTGTGGGCGCTCGAGGCTTATGGCGCCGCTTACGCCCTCCAGGAGCTGCTGACCATCAAGTCCGACGACGTCACCGGCCGCGTGAAGGTCTACGAGGCCATCGTCAAGGGCGAGAACATCCCCGAGCCGGGCATTCCCGAGTCCTTCAAGGTGCTCATCAAGGAAATGCAGTCGCTCTGCCTCAACGTGGAGGTGCTGTCCTCGGACGGCATGTCCATCGAGATGCGCGACACCGACGAGGACGTCTTCCGCGCGGCGGAGGAGCTCGGTATCGACCTGTCCCGGCGCGAGCCGAGCAGCGTCGAAGAGGTCTGACGGGCCTGACGGGGGGCTCGCTCAAGAGCCCCCCGTCATCCCCGGGACCGTTCAGACCATGATTGAGACTCGACCCCGAAAGAGGGATTGACGCACAGTGCTCGACGTCAACTTCTTCGACGAGCTGCGGATCGGCCTTGCCACCGCGGACGACATCCGAACCTGGTCGCACGGCGAGGTCAAGAAGCCGGAGACCATCAACTACCGCACCCTCAAGCCCGAGAAGGACGGACTCTTCTGCGAGAAGATCTTCGGTCCTACCCGGGACTGGGAGTGCTACTGCGGCAAGTACAAGCGTGTCCGCTTCAAGGGCATCATCTGTGAGCGTTGTGGCGTCGAGGTCACGCGCGCCAAGGTGCGCCGTGAGCGGATGGGCCACATCGAGCTTGCCGCTCCCGTCACCCACATCTGGTACTTCAAGGGCGTCCCGTCGCGCCTCGGATACCTGCTGGACCTCGCGCCGAAGGACCTCGAGAAGGTCATCTACTTCGCCGCGTACATGATCACGTTCGTCGACGACGAGCGTCGCACCCGCGACCTCCCGTCGCTGGAGGCGCACGTCTCCGTCGAGCGCCAGCAGATCGAGAACCGCCGTGACGCGGACCTCGAAGGCCGTGCCAAGAAGCTCGAGACCGACCTGGGCGAGCTCGAGGCCGAGGGCGCGAAGGCCGACGTACGCCGCAAGGTGCGCGAAGGTGCCGAGCGCGAGATGAAGCAGCTCCGTGACCGCGCCCAGCGCGAGATCGACCGCCTCGACGAGGTGTGGGCCCGCTTCAAGAACCTCAAGGTCCAGGACCTCGAGGGCGACGAGCTGCTCTACCGCGAGCTGCGTGACCGCTTCGGCACGTACTTCGACGGCTGCATGGGCGCCGCCGCGCTGCAGAAGCGTCTCGAGTCCTTCGACCTCGAGGAGGAGGCCGAGCGCCTCCGCGAGATCATCCGTACCGGCAAGGGCCAGAAGAAGACCCGTGCGCTCAAGCGCCTCAAGGTCGTCTCCGCGTTCCTGCAGACCAGCAACAAGCCCAAGGGCATGGTTCTGGACTGCGTGCCGGTGATCCCGCCGGACCTGCGTCCGATGGTGCAGCTGGACGGTGGCCGCTTCGCGACCTCCGACCTGAACGACCTGTACCGCCGCGTGATCAACCGCAACAACCGTCTGAAGCGTCTCCTCGACCTCGGTGCCCCCGAGATCATCGTGAACAACGAGAAGCGCATGCTTCAGGAGGCCGTGGACGCCCTCTTCGACAACGGTCGTCGTGGTCGTCCGGTGACCGGTCCCGGCAACCGTCCCCTGAAGTCCCTCAGCGACATGCTGAAGGGCAAGCAGGGTCGATTCCGTCAGAACCTTCTCGGCAAGCGCGTGGACTACTCCGCGCGTTCCGTGATCGTCGTCGGTCCCCAGCTGAAGCTGCACCAGTGTGGTCTGCCCAAGGCCATGGCGCTGGAGCTCTTCAAGCCGTTCGTGATGAAGCGCCTGGTCGACCTGAACCACGCGCAGAACATCAAGTCGGCGAAGCGCATGGTCGAGCGCGGCCGCACGGTCGTCTACGACGTGCTCGAAGAGGTCATCGCCGAGCACCCGGTTCTGCTGAACCGTGCGCCCACGCTGCACCGCCTCGGCATCCAGGCCTTCGAGCCCCAGCTGGTCGAAGGCAAGGCCATCCAGATCCACCCGCTCGTCTGCACCGCGTTCAACGCGGACTTCGACGGTGACCAGATGGCCGTGCACCTCCCGCTCTCCGCGGAGGCGCAGGCCGAGGCCCGCATCCTGATGCTGTCCTCGAACAACATCCTCAAGCCGGCCGACGGCCGTCCGGTCACGATGCCGACCCAGGACATGGTCCTCGGTCTGTTCTTCCTGACCACCGACGGTGAGCTCCGTGACACCAAGGGCGAGGGCCGCGCGTTCGGCTCCACGGCCGAGGCGACCATGGCGTTCGACAACGGCGAGCTCGCGCTCCAGTCGTCCGTCGACATCCGCTTCCCGGTGGGCACCATCCCGCCGCGCGGCTGGGTGGCGCCGGTCGCCGAGGAAGGCGAGCAGGAGTTCCAGCCGGGCGACAGCTTCCGTCTGCGCACCACCCTGGGCCGCGCGCTCTTCAACGAGCTGCTGCCCGAGGACTACCCGTTCGTCGACTACTCGGTGGGCAAGAAGCAGCTCTCCGAGATCGTCAACGACCTGGCGGAGCGCTACCCCAAGGTCATCGTGGCGGCGACGCTCGACAACCTGAAGGCGGCCGGCTTCCACTGGGCGACCCGTTCGGGCGTCACCGTGGCCATCTCCGACGTCGTCGTGCCCGAGGCCAAGAAGGCCATCGTCGCGGGCTACGAGGCGATGGACGAGAAGGTCCAGAAGCAGTACGAGCGCGGTCTGATCACCAAGGACGAGCGCACGCAGGAGCTCATCGCGATCTGGACCAAGGCGACCAACGAGGTTGCCGAGGCGATGAACGCGAACTTCCCCAAGACGAACCCCATCTTCATGATGGTTGACTCGGGTGCCCGAGGAAACATGATGCAGATGCGACAGATCGCCGGTATGCGTGGTCTGGTGTCGAACGCGAAGAACGAGACCATCCCGCGTCCGATCAAGGCGTCCTTCCGTGAGGGCCTCACCGTTCTGGAGTACTTCATCTCCACGCACGGTGCCCGTAAGGGTCTGGCGGACACCGCCCTGCGTACCGCCGACTCGGGTTACCTCACCCGTCGTCTGGTGGACGTCTCGCAGGACGTGATCATCCGCGAGGAGGACTGTGGCACCGAGCGCGGTCTGAAGCTGAAGATCGCCGTTCGCGGCGAGGACGGCGTGCTGCGCAAGGCCGACGACGTCGAGACCTCGATCTACGCCCGCATGCTGGCCGAGGACGTCGTCATCGACGGCAAGGTCATCGCGCCGGCCAACGTCGACCTCGGTGACGTGCTCATCGACGCCCTGGTCGCCAACGGCGTCGAGGAGGTCAAGACCCGCTCGGTCCTGACCTGTGAGTCCGCGGTCGGCACCTGTGCCTTCTGCTACGGACGCTCGCTCGCCACCGGCAAGCTGGTCGACATCGGTGAGGCGGTCGGCATCATCGCCGCCCAGTCCATCGGTGAGCCCGGTACCCAGCTGACGATGCGTACCTTCCACACCGGTGGTGTGGCCGGTGACGACATCACGCAGGGTCTGCCGCGTGTCGTCGAGCTCTTCGAGGCCCGTACCCCGAAGGGTGTCGCCCCGATCTCCGAGGCCGCCGGCCGCGTGCGGATCGAGGAGACCGAGAAGACGAAGAAGATCGTCATCACGCCCGACGACGGCAGCGACGAGACGGCGTTCCCGATCTCGAAGCGCGCCAAGGTCATCGTGCACGAGGGCGACCACGTCGAGGTGGGCCAGAAGCTCACCATGGGTGCCACCAACCCGCACGACGTGCTGCGCATCCTCGGCCAGCGTGCCGTCCAGGTCCACCTGGTCGGCGAAGTCCAGAAGGTCTACAACTCGCAGGGCGTGTCGATCCACGACAAGCACATCGAGATCATCATCCGGCAGATGCTGCGCCGCGTGACGATCATCGAGTCCGGCGACGCGGAGCTCCTGCCGGGCGAGCTGGTCGAGCGGTCGAAGTTCGAGACCGAGAACCGTCGTGTGGTCACCGAGGGCGGTCACCCCGCCTCCGGCCGTCCGCAGCTGATGGGTATCACCAAGGCCTCGCTGGCGACGGAATCCTGGCTGTCGGCCGCCTCCTTCCAGGAGACGACCCGAGTCCTGACGGATGCGGCGATCAACGCCAAGTCCGACAGCCTCATCGGCCTCAAGGAGAACGTCATCATCGGTAAGCTCATCCCGGCCGGTACGGGCCTCGCCCGCTACCGCAACATCCGGGTGGAGCCCACCGAGGAAGCCAAGGCAGCGATGTACTCGGCCGTCGGTTACGACGACATCGACTACTCGCCCTTCGGCACCGGCTCCGGCCAGGCTGTCCCGCTCGAGGACTACGACTACGGCCCGTACAACGGCTGAGAGCTCGTAAGAAGAAACCCCCCGTCGCTCCGAGAGGAGCGGCGGGGGGTTTCCTCGTTCCTGGCCCCGTTCCTGCGGGGCGCGGGGCGCGGGCGCGGGGTCACAGGGCCACACGGCGCAGGGCGCGGGAGGGGGCCTCAGGCGCGGCGGCGGCGCAGGCCCGTCACCGTGACGCCGGCGAGGACCATCAGGCCGAGTGCGCCGCCCGCCAGGCCCGGGGTGAGGCCCTTGGGGGTGAAGGTGCAGGAGAGCTTGCGGGTGCCCGGGGGGAGGTCCACGGCGAGCAGGCCGTGGAAGCTCTTCGCGGGGGCCGAGCACTTCCAGCCCGGGATGTCGGTCACGGCCAGGACGGCCGTGCCGGCGGCGCCCTGGGGGAGGGCGGCCTCGATGGAGTGGCCGCCCGTGGTGACCTCGGTGGCGCCGGTGGTGGTGAGGTGGCGGACCGCGGTGTCGAGGTCCGCGCGGTCGAGACAGCCCAGCGGGTGCTCGCCGGCGGTGGCGCCCTCGGTCTGCGTCCTCACCGTCACGTCGAGCCTGCCGGAGGCGGGGACCGGGCCGAGCGGGACGACCCCGGTCATCTCGTCCTCCAGCCGCTGCTGGGCGCCGCCCGTCTCGAGGGTTCCGTAGAGGGCGGGGGAGTACCAGTAGGCCTCGGAGCCGGGGGTGCACCGGGC
Organism: Streptomyces sp. NBC_00207; assembly: GCF_045160965.1. Lineage (NCBI taxonomy): Bacteria > Bacillati > Actinomycetota > Actinomycetes > Kitasatosporales > Streptomycetaceae > Streptomyces > Streptomyces sp. NBC_00207. The sequence continues at coordinate 5,597,161 of NZ_CP130715.1, forward strand.
GGTGTACGTCTGCTCGGTGGCGCTGCCGGCACGGGTGACCTGGGGGACCTCGTAGACGGTCGCGCCCAGGACGTTCTCCTGGCGTGCGTAGACGCTGCCGGCCGGGTTGGGGGAGGCGTACGGGCCGGTGCGGACGGTGACCAGCGGGGGCGCGGGGAACTTCGAGGCGGTCCAGGTGCCCGGGGCGGACCCCGGGCGGACCCGTGCGCCGATCGAGAAGATCGCGTCGAGCACCGGGTTGTCGGCGCCGAAGAAGGTGCGGCCGTCGTTCTTGAAGCCGTAGCCGAGGGGTTCGAGGGCCTGGTACGTGGCCTCCGGGAGGTAGCTGCTGTAGTACTGCGGGCCCTCCGCCCGCAGGGCGAGGGCGTCGTTGTACGCGGTCTGGGGCGCGCCGGAGTCGGTGCGGTAGGCCGGCCAGCCGCTCACGCCGCGGACCGCGTCGAAGTGGCCGGTGATCGACCGGTTCGACGTGGCGATCGGCTTGGCCCAGCGTTCGCGGGCCCGGCGCGCGTCGGCGCTCGCCGCGGCGACGGTGGACTCGGCGAGGACCACGCCGATCATCAGGGCCGCGGCCAGGGGGACGAGGGCGCGGCGCTTCTCGCCGAGGGAGAGCAGGACGAGGGCGAGCAGCGAGACCGCCCCGCCGCCGAGGACGGCGTGCCAGGTCCAGCCGCCGAAGTCGTCGGTGTGGCGCAGGACGAAGGTGGCCGCGACCAGCAGGGCGGCGGTCAGGGCCAGGTGGAGGGGGCGCGGCCGGTTCGCCAGCGCCAGCCAGGCGACGATCACCACCATGCCGCTGAAGACGAAGGTCTCGCGGTACGGGTTGCCGTTCGGCACCGCCAGCCCGTGCCACACGAACTGCGTGGGCGGGAACTGGAAGGAGGCGGCCACGAGCAGGATCGCGGCCGCCCACACCAGGCGGGTGCGCTTCGCGATCTTCGTGTTGAGGAGGAAGCTTCCTGCCAGGACCAGGCCCAGCGAGGCCACGTACAGGCGCGGGCGGCCGCCCCACAGGTGGGTGGCCGGGAGCATGCCGGCGAGGAAGACCTCGATGCGTACGGGGTCGAAGGCGGCGGCCTTGGTGGGCTGCGCGGCGCCGCTGGACAGGAAGGACGGCAGGAGCAGCGGGAGGGTGAGCAGGATCCCGGTCCCGGCGGCCGTCGCGGCCCGCCACACGGCGCGCAGCCTCTGGCGTCCGGTCATGTCGCGGGTGATCAGGCGGATGGCCAGCAGGATGCAGGCGGCCATCGTGGCCATCATCGCGGTGTAGAAGTTCCCGAACCAGGCGAGGGCGACCAGCAGGGCCACGCCCGGCCAGCGCCGCTCCTCCAGGCACCACTCGACGGCGATGCCGAGCATCGGGAGCGCGACCAGGCCCCACAGCCACATGGGGATGTAGGAGGCGTCGCTGAGCGCCCAGCCGCACAGGCCGTACGTGGCTCCGAGTACGCCCCGCTGCCACCAGGGGCCGGGGTGCAGCTTGCCGAGGTACACCGTCATCACGGCGGCGGCGGTGCCCATCGTGACCGGGGTGATCGCGAAGACGGCCAGGTCGACGTGGGCGCGCGGGACGAGGACGGCCAGCCAGGAGAAGGGGTTGCCGAGGTACGTGTAGTAGTCGGACAGGAACTGCTGTCCGAAACCGCCGCGCCAGGAGAAGAACAGGTCGCCGGCGGCCTGCCCGTGGACCAGGTCCCACAGCGCCCGGTGGAAGGGCACGTACTGGTTGGCCTGGTCGTTGAGGGCGCGGCCGGTGTTGCCGAGCGGGAAGGTGCCGCGGGCCACCCAGGCCGCGCAGAAGGCGCCCGCGGTGATCAGGAAAGCCAGCAGGGGGCCGCGGAAACGCCTGGTCCGGCGGATGCCCGGGCTGCGCTGGGCCGGCAGGCCCGGGGCCGGGGGACGGGCGTCGACGGTGGTCGGCTCGGGTGCCACGGTCCCCAATGTCCTGCTCCCTGCTGATCGACTCGCGGGCGTCCCGCGCCGGGCAAGGTGTCAGTTTAGGGCGCCGGGGCGGGGTACAAGGCCGATCGGGCCGCTCCCCGCTTGCGCGCGGCGGGTTTTCGTGCTGGGCATTTGTTTTGACCTACCTCTGTGAGGTAGGTACGCTCTGACCTTGTGCCTGGGGTGTGCCCTGGCTCCCGCGTGTGCATAAGACCCCGCGGAGAGTCGAGAAGAACACACCGCAATCTGCGCCTGCCTCACCTCGGTGAGAGCGTGCAGCGTTCGACACACCCGACCGCGTGGGTCGGGGGAGTTCCAGGTTAGTTTCACTACACGGCACACAGAAACCGGAGAAGTAGTGCCTACGATCCAGCAGCTGGTCCGTAAGGGCCGGCAGGACAAGGTCGAGAAGACAAAGACCCCCGCGCTCGAGGCTTCGCCCCAGCGTCGCGGCGTCTGCACGCGTGTGTTCACGACCACCCCGAAGAAGCCGAACTCGGCGCTGCGTAAGGTCGCGCGTGTGCGTCTGACCTCTGGCATCGAGGTCACCGCTTACATTCCGGGTGAGGGACACAACCTGCAGGAGCACTCGATCGTGCTCGTGCGTGGTGGCCGTGTGAAGGACCTGCCGGGTGTTCGTTACAAGATCATCCGCGGTGCGCTTGACACCCAGGCTGTCAAGAACCGCAAGCAGGCCCGCAGCCGCTACGGCGCCAAGAAGGAGAAGTAAGAATGCCTCGTAAGGGCCCCGCCCCGAAGCGCCCGGTCATCATCGACCCGGTCTACGCATCTCCTCTGGTGACGTCGCTCATCAACAAGATCCTCCTGAACGGCAAGCGCTCCACCGCCGAGCGCATCGTTTACGGCGCCATGGAAGGCCTCCGCGAGAAGACCGGCAACGACCCGGTCATCACGCTGAAGCGCGCGCTGGAGAACGTCAAGCCGTCCCTCGAGGTCAAGTCCCGCCGTGTCGGTGGCGCGACCTACCAGGTCCCCGTCGAGGTCAAGCCGGGTCGCCAGTCGACCCTGGCCCTCCGCTGGCTCGTGGGTTACTCCCGCGCCCGTCGTGAGAAGACCATGACCGAGCGCCTCATGAACGAGCTGCTCGACGCCTCCAACGGTCTTGGCGCTGCCGTCAAGAAGCGCGAGGACACGCACAAGATGGCCGAGTCCAACAAGGCCTTCGCGCACTACCGCTGGTAGTCCCAACCCACATCGAGACCGAGAGAAGACTGAGCCGATATGGCTACCACTTCGCTTGACCTGGCCAAGGTGCGCAACATCGGCATCATGGCTCACATCGACGCGGGCAAGACGACCACCACCGAGCGCATCCTGTTCTACACCGGTGTGTCTTACAAGATCGGTGAAGTCCACGACGGCGCTGCCACGATGGACTGGATGGAGCAGGAGCAGGAGCGCGGCATCACGATCACGTCCGCCGCGACGACCTGCCACTGGCCGCTCGAGGACGTCGACCACACCATCAACATCATCGACACCCCGGGTCACGTGGACTTCACGGTCGAGGTGGAGCGTTCGCTCCGCGTCCTCGACGGTGCCGTCACCGTGTTCGACGGTGTCGCCGGTGTGGAGCCGCAGTCCGAGACCGTTTGGCGTCAGGCGGACCGCTACGGCGTGCCGCGCATCTGCTTCGTCAACAAGCTCGACCGTACCGGTGCCGAGTTCCACCGCTGTGTCGACATGATCAAGGACCGCCTTGGCGCGATCCCGATCGTCATGCAGCTCCCCATCGGTGCCGAGGCCGACTTCACTGGTGTCGTCGACCTCGTCACGATGAAGGCGTTCGTCTGGTCCGCCGAGGCGACCAAGGGCGAGATGTACGACGTCGTCGACATCCCGGCCACGCACACCGAGGCTGCTGAAGAGTGGCGCGGCAAGCTGGTCGAGACCGTCGCCGAGAACGACGACGAGATCATGGAGCTCTTCCTGAACGGCGACGAGCCGTCCGCGGAGCAGCTGCACGCCGCCGTCCGTCGCATCATCCTCGGCTCCGGCAAGGGCAAGGGCGAGCCCACGATCACCGCGGTGTTCTGTGGCACGGCGTTCAAGAACAAGGGCGTTCAGCCCCTGCTCGACGCCGTCGTCCGCTACCTGCCGTCGCCGCTGGACATCGAGGCCATCGAGGGCCACGACGTCCGCGACGCCGAGGTTGTCGTGAAGCGCAAGCCTTCCGATGACGAGCCGCTCGCGGCGCTGGCGTTCAAGATCATGAGCGACCCGCACCTCGGCAAGCTCACCTTCGTCCGGGTTTACTCGGGCCGCCTGGAGGCCGGCACTGCGGTGCTGAACTCCGTCAAGGGCAAGAAGGAGCGCATCGGCAAGATCTACCGCATGCACGCCAACAAGCGTGAAGAGATCGACGCGGTGGGCGCCGGTGACATCGTCGCCGTCATGGGCCTGAAGCAGACCACCACCGGTGAGACGCTGTGTGACGACAAGAACCCGGTCATCCTGGAGTCCATGGACTTCCCGGCGCCGGTCATTCAGGTCGCCATCGAGCCCAAGTCCAAGGGTGACCAGGAGAAGCTGGGTGTCGCCATCCAGCGTCTCGCGGAGGAGGACCCCTCCTTCCACGTTCACTCGGACGAGGAGACGGGCCAGACCATCCTCGGCGGTATGGGCGAGCTGCACCTCGAGGTGCTGGTCGACCGTATGAAGCGCGAGTTCAAGGTCGAGGCCAACGTCGGCAAGCCGCAGGTCGCGTACCGCGAGACGATCCGCAAGGCCGTCGAGCGTCACGACTACACGCACAAGAAGCAGACCGGTGGTACCGGTCAGTTCGCCAAGGTGCAGATCGCGATCGAGCCCATCACCGAGACCGACGGTCCGGCGTACGAGTTCGTGAACAAGGTCACCGGTGGACGCGTCCCGAAGGAGTACATCCCTTCGGTCGACGCCGGTGCGCAGGAGGCCATGCAGTTCGGCATCCTGGCCGGCTACGAGATGACGGGCGTTCGCGTCACGCTTCTCGACGGCGGCTACCACGAGGTCGACTCCTCGGAGCTCGCCTTCAAGATCGCCGGTTCGCAGGCCTTCAAGGAGGCCGCGCGCAAGGCTTCTCCCGTGCTCCTCGAGCCGATGATGGCCGTAGAGGTCACCACGCCCGAGGACTACATGGGTGACGTCATCGGTGACATCAACTCCCGCCGTGGCCAGATCCAGGCCATGGAGGAGCGTCACGGTGCTCGCGTCGTGAAGGGCCTCGTGCCCCTTTCGGAGATGTTCGGCTACGTCGGAGACCTCCGCAGCAAGACCTCGGGTCGCGCCAGCTACTCGATGCAGTTCGACTCCTACGCCGAGGTTCCCCGGAACGTCGCTGAGGAGATCATCGCGAAGGCCAAGGGCGAGTAACTCTTCCGAGTACACGCTTTAGGCTTGTCACCGGAGCCTCTGGGGCAACAGGAGTAACCTCCGTTGCCCCGGAGGGGCCGGCATTCCAGCAAAGATCACCTGGCGCCGATGAGTAAGGCGTACAGAACCACTCTCCAGGAGGACCCCGTGGCGAAGGCGAAGTTCGAGCGGACTAAGCCGCACGTCAACATCGGCACCATCGGTCACATTGACCACGGTAAGACGACCCTCACGGCCGCCATTACCAAGGTGCTGCACGACGCGTACCCGGACCTGAACGAGGCCTCGGCCTTCGACCAGATCGACAAGGCTCCTGAGGAGCGCCAGCGCGGTATCACCATCTCCATCGCGCACGTCGAGTACCAGACCGAGGCGCGTCACTACGCCCACGTCGACTGCCCGGGTCACGCGGACTACATCAAGAACATGATCACCGGTGCCGCGCAGATGGACGGCGCGATCCTCGTGGTCGCCGCCACCGACGGCCCGATGCCGCAGACCAAGGAGCACGTGCTCCTGGCCCGCCAGGTCGGCGTCCCCTACATCGTCGTCGCCCTGAACAAGGCCGACATGGTGGACGACGAGGAGATCCTGGAGCTCGTCGAGCTCGAGGTCCGTGAGCTCCTCTCCGAGTACGAGTTCCCGGGCGACGACCTGCCGGTCGTCCGCGTCTCCGCGCTGAAGGCGCTCGAGGGCGACAAGGAGTGGGGCGAGAAGCTCCTCGGCCTCATGTCCGCCGTCGACGAGGCCATCCCGACCCCGCCGCGTGACACCGAGAAGCCGTTCCTCATGCCCGTCGAGGACGTCTTCACGATCACCGGTCGCGGTACCGTCGTCACCGGCCGTATCGAGCGTGGTGTCCTGAAGGTCAACGAGACCGTCGACATCATCGGTATCAAGGAGACCAAGACCACCACCACGGTCACCGGTATCGAGATGTTCCGCAAGCTCCTCGACGAGGGCCAGGCGGGCGAGAACGTCGGTCTGCTCCTCCGTGGCATCAAGCGCGAGGACGTCGAGCGCGGCCAGGTCATCATCAAGCCCGGTTCGGTCACCCCGCACACCGAGTTCGAGGCCCAGGCCTACATCCTGTCGAAGGACGAGGGTGGCCGTCACACCCCGTTCTTCAACAACTACCGTCCGCAGTTCTACTTCCGTACCACGGACGTCACGGGTGTCGTCACCCTGCCGGCCGGCACGGAGATGGTCATGCCGGGCGACAACACCGAGATGACGGTCGCGCTGATCCAGCCGGTCGCCATGGAGGAGGGCCTGAAGTTCGCCATCCGTGAGGGTGGTCGTACCGTGGGCGCCGGCCAGGTCACCAAGATCACGAAGTAATTCGTGTTCTGACCTGGTAGCTCGTTGAATCGGGCACCAAGTTGCACTGAAGGGCCCCGGCCCACCGCCTCGGCGGTGGGGCGGGGCCCTTCGGCGTTACGGGCCCGGGTGCGAGAGAGGACCCGGGTACGAGAGAGGGCCGCACCCCCGTCCGGGGATGCGGCCCTCTCTCGTACGTGCGGCGGGTCAGTTCACGCGCAGGGACTCGGTGAACTCGAGGCAGGCGGCGTGGTCGGGCAGCAGCCCGGTCTCGATCGCCTCGGCCAGCGACGGGGCGGCCTCGTCGCGGGCGGACAGCAGCGGGACGTCCGCCGGCCACTCGATGCCCAGATCGGGGTCGAGGGGGTGGACCGAGTGCTCGCCGGTCGGGTTGTACGTCTCCGAGCAGAGGTACGAAAGCGTCGCGTCGTCGCTCAGCGCGCAGAAGCCGTGGCCCAGGCCCTCGGGGATGTAGACCGCACGGCGGTCCACGTCGTCCAGGCGGACGCCTTCCCACTTGCCGAAGGTGGGGGAGCCGACCCGGAGGTCGACGATGACGTCGAGCACGGCGCCGCGTACGCAGGTCACGTACTTGGCCTGGCCGCGCGGCACGTCGGCGAAGTGGATGCCGCGGACCACGCCCGCGGAGGAGACCGAGAGGTTCGCCTGCGCCAGGTTCAGCGGGTGGCCGACGACCTCGGCCAGCCGGTCGAAGCGGTACCACTCGGTGAACAGGCCGCGCGGGTCGCCGTGCAGCTGCGGGGTGACCTCGAAGGCACCCGCGATGGAGAGTTCGCGGAACTTCATCGGGCGTCCTCCTCGTCGAGCAGCGTCAGCAGGTAGTTTCCGTAGCCGCTCTTGGTGAGGGGCTCCGCGAGCGCGCGCAGCTGGGCCGAGTCGATCAGGCCGGCCCGCCAGGCCGCCTCCTCGATGCAGCCGATCTTGAAGCCCTGGCGCTCCTCGATCACGCGGACGAACTCGGAGGCCTGGACCATCGATACGAAGGTGCCGGTGTCCAGCCAGGCGGTACCGCGGTCGAGGATGGTGACGTTCAGCTCGCCGGCCTGGAGATACGCGTCGTTGACGGCGGTGATCTCCAGCTCGCCGCGGGCGCTGGGCTTCAGGCCGCGGGCTATCTCGACGACCTGGTTGTCGTAGAAGTACAGACCCGGCACCGCGTAGCGGGACTTGGGCTTCTCCGGCTTCTCCTCGATGGAGATGGCCTGGCCGTTCTCGTCGAACTCGACCACGCCGTACGCGGTGGGGTCGGCCACCGGGTACGCGAACACGCGGCCGCCCTTGGCGCCGGTGTGCTGGGCGAGGCGGGTGCCGAGGCCACTGCCGTGGAAGATGTTGTCGCCGAGGATCAGCGCGACGGACTCGTCACCGATGAAGTCGGCGCCGAGGACGAAGGCCTGGGCGATGCCCTCCGGGCGCTCCTGGACGGCGTACTCCAGCCGCAGGCCGAACTGCGAACCGTCACCGAGCAGTCGCTCGAACTGGTCGCGGTCTTCCGGGGTGGTGATGATCAGAATTTCGCTGATCCCCGCCATCACCAGGGTGGAGAGGGGGTAATAGATCATCGGCTTGTCGAAGACGGGCAGCAGCTGCTTCGAGACTGCCCGGGTCAACGGCCAGAGTCGCGATCCGGTGCCACCGGCCAAAAGGATTCCACGCATGGGTGAACCCTATGCGAGAGGGCGCGGGGGAGCCGAGCCAAGGGAATGTGACGTTCGGCAGGCCGCTAGACTCTTCGTATTATGCGCATCCTCGTGACCGGCGGCGCCGGCTTCATCGGTTCAGAATTCGTCCGCCAGCAGCTCGGTGCAGATGCCACGGCGCAGATCACTGTCTTCGACAAGCTGACGTACTCGGGCGTCGAGGCCAACCTCGCTCCGGTCGCGGACCACCCCGGCTACACCTTCGTCAAGGGCGACATCTGCGACGCCGAGGCCGTCGACCAGGTCATGCCCGGCCACGACGTCGTCGTGCACTTCGCCGCCGAGTCCCACGTGGACCGCTCGATCGCCGGCGCGGGCCCGTTCGTGATGACCAACGTCGTCGGCACCCAGGTGCTGCTCGACTCCGCCCGCAAGCACGGCGTCGGCCGCTTCGTCCACATCTCCACCGACGAGGTCTACGGCTCGATCAGCGAGGGCTCCTGGACGGAGGAGTGGCCGCTGGTGCCCAACTCCCCGTACTCCGCCTCCAAGGCGTCGTCCGACCTGCTGGCGCTGGCGTACCACCGCACCCACGGCATGGACGTGGTGGTCACCCGCTGCTCCAACAACTACGGGCACTACCAGTTCCCGGAGAAGGTCATCCCGCTGTTCGTCTCGAACCTGATGGACGGCAAGAAGGTCCCGCTGTACGGCAACGGCGGCAACGTCCGCGACTGGCTGCACGTCTCCGACCACTGCCGCGGCATCGACCTGGCCATGCGCAAGGGCCGCGCCGGCGAGGTCTACAACATCGGCGGCGGCACCGAGCTCACCAACAAGGAGCTCACCGGCGTCCTGCTGGAGGCCGCGGGCCTCGGCTGGGAGATGGTCGAGCAGGTCGAGGACCGCAAGGGCCACGACCTCCGCTACTCCATCGACATCAGCAAGATCGGCGCCGAGCTGGGCTACGCCCCGCAGGTCACCTTCGAGGACGGCATCAAGGCCACCATCGAGTGGTACCGCGAGAACCGTGCCTGGTGGGAGCCGCTGAAGGCGAAGGCGGCCCTGCAGAAGTGAGCACCGACCCGCGAGCCGGGCGCTGGCTCGTCACCGGCGCCGCCGGGATGCTCGGCCAGGACGTCCTGGCCGTCCTGAAGCGCGCCCGGATCGAGGCCGTGGGCCTGCGCCGCGCCGACCTCGACATCACCGACCCGGCCGCCGTCCGGGCCGCGGTCGAGGGCTTCGACGTCGTCGTGAACTGCGCCGCGTGGACCGACGTGGACGGCGCCGAGACCGCCGAGGAAGCCGCCACCGCCGTCAACGGCACCGGTGTGCGCCTCCTCGCCGAGGCCTGCGCCGCCGCCCACGTGCGCCTGCTCCACGTCTCCACCGACTACGTGCTGCCCGGCGACGCCTCGGAGCCGTACGGCGAGGACACCCCCACCGGGCCGGTGAACGCGTACGGCCGCTCCAAGCTGGTCGGCGAGCAGGCCGTGACCGAACTGCTGCCGCAGGACGGCTACGTGGTCCGCACCGCCTGGCTGTACGGCGAGCACGGCCCCAACTTCGTGGCCACCATGCTGAAGCTGGCCGCCCAGCGGGACACCCTCGACGTCGTCGACGACCAGCACGGCCAGCCCACCTGGTCCTACGCGCTGGCCCGCCGGCTCGTCGAGCTCGGCCAGGCCGCGCTCAAGGGCTGGGCCATGGGCGGGATCTACCACGGCACCGCGAGCGGCCGCACCACCTGGATGGGGCTCGCCCGCGAGACCTACCGGCTGAGCGGGCTCGACCCCGAGCGGATCCGGCCGACGACCTCCGAGGCGTTCGTCCGCCCCGCCGTCCGCCCCGCCTTCAGCGTGCTCGCGCATGACCGCTGGGACGAGGCGGGAATGACCCCGCTCGCCGACTGGCGCGACCAGCTGGCCGAGGCCCTCGCCACCCCCGCCTTCAAGGCACTGGCCGGAGCGGCCCGGGACGGCCGGGCGGGATGAAAACCCTGCTGACCAAGTTGAGCGCGGCGCTGCCGCCGGGCACCGTCGCGGTGGCCGGCGGCACCGTCGTGCTCGGCGCGGCCTCGTACGTCCACCTGGGCGTGGCCGGCTACAGCCTGACCACGGACGCCCAGGCGAACGTGTCGGTGCTGTGGACGATCGTGATGTCCATCGGCATCGGCGTCTTCTTCCCCATCGAGCAGGAGCTCACCCGGATCGTCTCCGCCCGGGTGGTACTCGGCCAGGGCGCCGCCCCGGTGCTGCGCCGCGCGACCCTGCTCACCGCGGGCATCCTCGGCGCGACCCTGCTCGTACTCGGCCTCGGCGCACAGCCCATCGCCGATCTGCTCTTCCACGGGGACCGCGGCCTGGTGGCCGCGCTCGGCGGGGCCTTCACCGGCATGGCCGCCTGCTACCTCACCCGTGGGGTGCTCGCCGGCCTCGGCCGCTTCGGCGCGTACGGTGCCCAGCTCGCCGTCGACGGCGGCCTGCGCATCGTGCTCGCCTTCGCCTGCGCACTGTCCGGACTGCACTCGGCGCTCGCCTTCAGCCTCATCCTCGCCGTCGCACCCGTCGTCGCGACGCTGGTCACGCTGCCCGCGCTGCTGCGCGCGGTCGGGCCCGGCGAGCCCATCGCCTGGCGGGACCTGTGCAACGGCCTCGGCCTGCTGGTCTGCGCGACCCTGCTGTCCCAGCTGGTCGTCAACGCGGCCGTGATGAGCACCAAGCTGCTGGCCCCGTCCGACAGCGCGCTGATCGCGGCGCTGCTGAGCGCCCTGGTCCTGGCGCGGGTGCCGCTCTTCGTCTTCGGTTCGCTCCAGGCCTCGCTGCTCAGCGGCCTCACCGCCGCCTTCACGGCCGGCGACCGGGTGGCCTTCTGGGCGATGCTGCGCCGGATCGCCGCGGTCGTGGGAGCGCTCGGCCTGCTCGGCGGGGTGCCCGCCACGGCCCTCGGCCCCTGGCTCATCGAGGTGCTCTTCCACATCGAGGACCCGGTGCTGGACCGGCTCGACTTCTTCCTGCTGTCCGCCGGCACCGTGGCGTACATGTTCGCGATGGTGCTCGGACAGGCGCTCATGGTATTCAAGCGGCACAACCTGCAGTTGCTCTGCTGGGCCGTCGGTACCGCGGTGCTGGTGGGCATCACCCTGGTCCCCGGCGACGTGGCCGTGCGCGTGATCCTCGCCTACGCGCTCGGCTCCACCGCCACCGTCCTCGCTATGCTGACAGCCCTCAGGCTGAGCTTCCCCGGAGCCGCGGCCGCAGCCGCTGAAGCACCCCGGCAGATGGCCGACGCAGGCCCCCCGGGCGTGGGTACGGCCGGTAAATGACCATGCCTCCCCACGACGTCACACCGATCACCGAGCACTCGTATGTGCCACATTCCGCTGGAGCTACCGTGTCCCAATACGACGATGTCTGGCTGGTCATACCGGCCTATAACGAGGGCCAGGTGATCGCCGACGTGGTGGAGGGGGCCCGCAAGACGTTCCCCAACATCGTCGTCGTCGACGACGGCAGCACCGACGACTCGGCCAAGCACATAGCGACGACCGGCGCCCACCTGGTGCGCCACCCGGTCAACCTCGGCCAGGGCGCGGCCCTGCAGACCGGTCTCACCTACGCGCTCGCCCAGCCCGGCGCCCGCTACTTCGCCACCTTCGACGCCGACGGCCAGCACCAGACCAAGGACGTCGAGACGATGGTCGCGGTGCTCCGCCGCGACGAGGCCGACGTCGTGCTCGGCTCCCGCTTCATCGAGCAGAACGGCCAGGTGCCGTGGATCAAGCAGGTCGTGCTGCGCACGGCCGCCGCCGTCAGCCCGACCGCGCGCAAGCTCAAGCTCACCGACGCGCACAACGGTCTGCGCGTGCTGGGCCGGGAAGCCGCCGAGCAGCTGAACATCACCATGAACGGCATGGCCCACGCGTCCGAGCTCGTCGGCTTCCTCGCCGGCTCCACGCTGCGCGTCACCGAGGTACCGGTGGACATCCTCTACACCGACTACTCACGCGCCAAGGGTCAGTCCCTGATCAACGGCGTCAACATCCTTTTTGACATTTCGCTGCGGGAGCGTGGGCGTCGATGAAGTACTTCTGGATCCAGCTGCTGCTGATCGTCGGCTCGGTGTCGATGGCCCTGATGTTCATCCGGACCTGGGGCCAGGCGAAGAACCGGGCGTGGAAGCGCATCGCGTTCTCGGCGTTCGTCATCGTCAACGTGTACGCGGTGCTCCGCCCGACCGACGTCACCTGGCTCGCCCAGCAGCTGGGCGTCGGCCGTGGCACCGACCTGGTGCTGTACGTGATGGTGCTCGCGATGGGCTTCCTCACGCTCAACACCTTCCTGCGCTTCCGCTCGCTGGAGAAGAAGATCACCGACCTCGCCCGGACGGTGGCCATCAACGAGGGCGTCCGGCACAACGACGAGCGCCTGGGCGCGGACGCCGTCGTGGCGCAGGCCGCCGCACCGGACTCCGCCGCCGGTGCCAAGGCCGAGGCCAAGGCCGAGGCCGGCGCCGACTCCGACTCCGTGAAGGCCTGAAGTCCATGGTGACCTTCGACTTCATGCTCCCCTACTACGGGGACGTGCAGCTGATGCAGGACGCCGTCCGCAGCGTCCTGGCGCAGACCGACCGGGACTTCCGCCTCGTCGTGATCGACGACGGCAAGGAGCCCGACGTACCCGGCTGGTTCGCGCAGCTCGGTGACGACCGGGTCCACTACACGCGCAACGAGCAGAACCTCGGCATCACCAAGAACTTCCAGAAGTGCGTGCGGCTGTCCGAGGCCGACTACGTCGTCATCATGGGCTGCGACGACCTGCTGCACCCGCACTACCTGGAGACCGTGCGCGGGATCGTCGGGGCCCACCCGGGCATCGGCATGGTCCAGCCCGGCGTCGAGGTCATCGACGGCGACGGCCGGGTGACGGCGGGCCTCGCGGACAACACCAAGAAGCGGCTGTACGCGCCGCAGGTGAAGGGCCGCCGGCTGATGGCCGGTGAGGAGCTGGCCGCCAGCGTGCTGCGCGGCAACTGGCTCTACTTCCCGTCGATCGCCTGGCAGGGCGAGGCCCTGCGCAAGGTGAACTTCCGCGACGACTACTCGGTGATCCAGGACCTCGCGCTCGTCGTCGACCTGCTCGAAGACGGCGCGCAGATGGTCATCGACAACTCCACCACCGTGTTCCAGTACCGCCGTCACGCGGTCAGCGAGTCCTCGGTGCAGGCCTTCTCCGGCACCCGCTTCACCGAGGCCGAGCGGTACTTCTCCGCGGTCGCCGCACGCATGGACGCCCGCGGCTGGCCGAAGGCGGCCCGCGCGGCGCGCTTCCACAGCGCCTCCCGCCTGCACGCGCTGACGATGCTCCCCGGAGCCCTGCGCCGCGGACACAAGGAGGGCGCTCGTACGCTGGCGAAGCACGCCTTCACCTCCGGCCAGAACTGAGCCGACTCCGCCCACCACGAAACGGACTGAGATGACACACCTGGCCACCGAGGAGGTCGGTGAGGCCGGCGCTCCGGCGCAGCGGCCTGCCGAACCGGCGCAAGGCAAGGGCCACTTGTCCCCCTCCCGGGGCGAGGCGTGGCTGTCCCGGCGGTGGGTCCTGGCCCTGGCCGAGGTCGTCGTCAGCCTGGTGGCAGCTCTCGGGTTCACGCTGCTGAGCACGCACATCAGCGTGAACCCGCTCGTCCGCATCGGTCAGGTCAGCGGTCTGGCCAAGCTCCAGATGTACGCGGCCGTACTCGGCCTGCCGCTGCTCGCGATCCTGCTCTACACCGCCTACCGCGGCAGCCTGCACCGCCACCAGCTGGCGAAGCGCCTGGTGTGCGCCGCCCTGGCCGGTCTCGCCACCGGTGTGGTGGCGGGCGGCGTGGTCGTCGCGCTGCGCGGTACGCCCTGGGGCCTCGGCGGCCAGGAGGGCGACCCGAGCGCCCTGATCGCCATGGCCAACTCGTTCCTGCACGGCGAGGGCCCGTCGGGCATCTACCCGCCGCTCTTCCCCGGCCTGATGGCCGTCTGGGCGAAGCTCCGCTACGACGGCGCCGGCGGGACCGGGTTCGCCCTCAAGGACTTCCAGATCTTCTTCACCGCCATCGCGGGCCCGATGACGTACCTGGCCTGGCGGCTGCTGCTCCGGCCGTTCTGGGCGCTGCTGATCGCCGTGCCGTCGGCCATCCTCTTCATGGACCCGATCCGTCCGTACAGCCACGCCAGCATGCTCGTCCTGCTGCCGCTGCTCGGCTACACCCTGCGCGAGATGCGCCGCTGCGGTGACCGGCCGCTGCGCGCGACGCTGCTCCGCGGCGCGGTCCTCGGCCTCGTCTTCGGCGTGGTCTTCCTCTGGTACTCGGGCTGGTACGTCTGGGCCGCACCCGGCGTGTTCCTGCTGGCGCTGTGCGTCTTCCCGTGGCGCGCCGGCAAGGCGGTGGTCAAGCGGACCGCGGCGTTCGTCGGCGCCACCCTGCTGACGGCCGGCATCGTGGGCGCCCCGCTGATCTACCAGATGGCCCGGCTCGGTTCCCAGACCCCGGACCGCTACGCGTTCCTGGCCGTGTACGTCGACCCGGCGTACGTGCTGGGCTGGGTGTCCGACCGCTCCGGGAAGCTGGAGTACCAGACCTGGCCGGCGGCCGGCGAGATGGCGGGCCAGAGCGGCTTCGCCCTGCTGCTGCTGTTCGCCGTGGGCCTGGGCGTAGGCCTGGGGCTGCGCAACATCATGGTCCTCACCGCAGCCGCCACGCTGGCGGGTGCCTGGCTGGCGCGCTTCTGGTTCGCCTCGCACATGGCGCACGACAAGGCCGTGCAGCTCTTCCCCCGCACCACCTGGATCATCATGTACTGCCTGATGATCCTGGCCGTCCTCGGCATGATGGCGGTGGTCAACCGGAGTTCGGGCTGGGCCGAGCGCACCCTGCGGCCGAGCGGCGCGGCCCCGGCCGACCGCGTCGTGCCCCGGCGGGTCGTGGCGCAGCTCGCGGCCGGCATGGCGTGCGCGGTCGCGCTGTTCGCCACGATGGGCGCGTCCTGGTCGGTCAACCGGTACATGCCGCAGTCCGACAACATGACGATGGGCATCGACGCCTGGCGGGCCCACACCATCAAGAAGGCGGACGGCACTTGCCCGCGCTTCGCGCCGGACAAGAAGAACTGCGCGGACATCGTCACGACCGACTGGAAGCAGAACGCCGACGACGGCGAGATCTGGTGCGGCGGCATCGGCCCGCTGAACTGGCAGGCCGTCTGCGGGCGCAAGGCGCCCGCATCGGAGCTGAAGAAGGAAGAGCAGGAGCAGAAGGAGAGGGAAAAGGCGAAGAAGTAGCCTTCGTCCCCGTCGAGGACCCCCGGTCCGCAGTCCGCTGCGGACCGGGGGTCCTCGTGTGTCCGCACCCGTGTCCGGCAGAGGCCGACCCCCGTGATCGGGCCGGCGCCGGAGGCCAGTAGCATCCGGCCCGTCGGAGATGACTTCCGGCCATCACAACAGGGGTGGGGCAACGTGAAACTAGGTCGTGTCCGCGGGACGGCTCTGGCTGCCGCCCTCGGTGTCCTGACGGTTCTCGGAATCCAGGGCGTCGCCAGCGGCACGGACGCCGCCGACGGGGGCGAGGTGTCGCCCTACAGCACCCGCGCCCGCGAGAAGGGGCCGGTCGAGGGGGAGCTGCACAGGCTCGCCCTGAAGCCCAAGGGCAGGGGCGAGGCCGTCCTCTCCCAGCAGGGCACCGAGCCCTTCGGGCTGCTCGGCGTCTCCTGGGCCGACCCCGAGGCCGAGGTGACGGGGAGGATCGAGGCCCGCACCCGCGACGCCGACACCGGCAAGTGGTCGAAGTGGGTCCGGCTGGAGCAGGCCGAGTCCGGCCTCGACGGCAAGCGCCCGGGGCTGCGCGGTGCCACCGAGCCCGTCTGGGTCGGTCCCTCCGACGGGGCCGAGGTACGGGTGGCCGGCGGCGGCGTGCTGCCCGCCGGCATGGAACTGAACCTGGTGGACCCGGGCGCCGGCGGCGCGAAGGCCAAGAGGAAGGGCAACCTGGGCCTCGGACCCGCCGCCTTCGCCCTTCCCGCGGTCGACCCCGCGCCGACGACGCCGGGACCCGAGTCGACCGCCCCGCGGCCGGACGTGGTCTCGCGCGTGCAGTGGGGCGCGGACGAGTCCCTGAACGACGAGGGCCCGATCTACCTCCCCGGAGCGAAGATCAAGGCGGTCTTCGTCCACCACACCGCCGCCACCGCGCCGTACGAGTGCTCCGAGTCCGCCGCCATCGTGCGGAGCATCCACAAGTACCACGTGGAGATCGAGAAGTGGCGCGACCTCGGCTACAACTTCCTCGTCGACAAGTGCGGCACGGTCTTCGAAGGCCGTCAGGGCGGTGTGGACCAGCCCGTCCAGGGCGCGCACACCTTCGGCTGGAACTCCGAGTCGACGAGCGTCTCGATCCTCGGTGACTACACGAACGCGGGGGCCTCGCCCGCCGCGCTCGACGCCGTCTCGAAGGTCGCCGCGTACAAGCTCGGCCAGTACGACGGCGACATCAACGGCACGGCGACGCTGACCGCCGGCGCCACCCAGAAGAACTTCTCCGGCAAGAGCTACACCGAGAGGCAGCAGTACGAGTTCAAGTCACTCTCGGGCCACCGGGACGGCTTCAACACCCAGTGCCCGGGCAACTCGCTCTACCCGCAGCTGGAAGCGCTCCGCCAGACGGGTCCCGCGGCCCAGCTGAAGATCGCCTCGGTGAACGGGACGCCGGTCGCGCCGGGCGCCACCGTCCCCGGCGGCGCGGCCCTGACGGTCGACTGGACCACCAGCACGGCCAGTGCCGGGCTCAGCAAGTTCGAGGTCCTGGTGGACGGTGAGGCCACCGCGGTCACAGACGGCCAGGCCCGCAGGGCGACCGCGCTCGTGACCGACGGCAAGCACGAGGTCCGGGTCCGCGCGACCGCCGCGAACGGCAAGGTCTCCACGAGCCTCGCGGTCACCGTCGAAGCGGACGTCAAGGGCGCCAAGTTCGTCCCGCTCGCGCCGAAGCGCCTGATGGACACCCGTACCGGTCTGGGCGTCCGCTCCGGCCCGGTCGGCACCGCCGGCGTGGTCACCCTGCCGGTGGCCGCCGCCACCGGTGGCACGCCCACCGCGGTGGTGCTGAACGTGACGGCGACGAACCCGACGGAGCCGAGCTTCGTGTCGGTGTACCCGAGCGGCACGACCCGCTCCAGTGCCTCGAACCTGAACTTCACCCCGGGCCGGACGATCCCCAACCTGGTGGTCGTCCCGGTCATCAACGGGAGCGTCAGCTTCTACAACAACCAGGGCAACGTCGACCTGATCGCGGACATCACCGGCTACTTCACCTCGGGCGGTGAGGGCGCCACGCAGACCAACTTCGGCCCCAAGCGCCTGATGGACACCCGTACCGGCCTGGGCGTTCCGGCCGGCCCGGTGGGTACCGCCGGCGTGGTCACCCTGCCGGTGGCGGGCGTCGGCGGCATCCCGGCCGAGGGCGTCAAGGCCGTGGTGCTCAACGTGACGGCGACCAACCCGACGCAGCCGAGCTTCGTGTCGGTGTACCCGAGCGGCACGACCCGCTCCAGTGCCTCGAACCTGAACTTCACCCCGGGCCAGACCATCCCCAACCTGGTGGTCGTCCCGGTGGTGGACGGCAAGGTCAGCTTCTACAACAACCAGGGCAACGTCGACCTGATCGCGGACATCACCGGCTACTTCTCGGACGGCGCCGAGGGGGCCAAGCACGCGAGCTTCGGTCCCAAGCGCCTGATGGACACCCGCACGGGCCTCGGCGTCCGGCAGGGCCGGGTCCCGGCGGGCGGCGTGGTGACGCTGCCGGTGGCGGGCGTCGGCGGCATCCCGGCCGAGGGGGTCAGGGCCGTGGTGCTGAACGTGACGGCGACGAACCCGAGCGAGGACAGCTACGTGTCGGTGTACCCGAGCGGTACGACCCGTTCGAGTGCCTCGAACCTGAACTTCACCGCCGGACTCACGATCCCGAACCTGGTGGTCGTCCCGGTGGTGGACGGCAAGATCAGCTTCTACAACAACAACGGTTCCGTGGATCTCATCGCGGACATCACGGGGTACTTCAGCTAGTGGAGTGAACACGTCTTTTCGCAGGTGAGGGGCTCCGCACGGAGGTGCGGGGCCTCTCGCGTGCTCGACGGCACGGTACGCAGGGGGACAGGGCATGGGAAACAACAACCACAACGGCAGCAACGGCGGAGCGGGCGTCTCCGACGACGAATGGCGCCGGTTCCAGGAGGACGCCGCCGCAGGGACGGGCGCGGCGCCGAGGGAGCCGTCCGCGCGGGCGCGGATGGTCACCGAGCGGCTGCGCGCGACGCAGGGCGAGGAGCCGCCGGGGTGGCGCACCGGGCCCGCCTGGCGGGAGCGCCGGCGTCCGGGGCGGCTGGGGGCCGCCGTGGCCGTCGTGCTGATCGCCGGGCTGGCGCTGATCGCCGTACGGCCCGAGCTGGTGATCGACCGGATCACCGGCAAGGCGGACGCCCGCCAGGAGGCGAAGAACGCCGCTCCGCTGCCCGCGGAGTCCGTGCGCCCGACCGCGCCGCCGGCAGCCGTGGACCCGGACCAGCCGACTCTGCAGGAACCTTTCCGCGGTTCCCCGGCCCTCCAGTGGGCCGACGGGGCCGCCGGCATCGAGGTCCCCGAGGCCACGGCCGTCGGTGAGACGTCCAAGCAGCAGGTCGCGGACGCGCTGGAGAAGGCCAGGCAGTTCCTGATCGCGGCCAACCTCGACCCGGCGACCCTGCGTGGGGAGCGGCCGGCCGCCGCCCTGGCGCTCCTGGACCCCCGCCAGCCCGAGGTCCCGCAGCGGCTGGAGCAGTCCCTGACGGAGCCCACCGCGGAGAACAGCCCGGTGATGCTCTTCACCCGCTTCGACCAGGCGAAGGTCAAGCCGGTCGGCGACGTCGTCAAGGTGCGCGGCAGCATGCGCGCGGAGCAGGGGGATCCCGGGGAACTCCTGGTGGTGACGGACTACACCTTCGTCCACCCCATGACGGACGGGGGCACGAGCGTGCAGCGCACCATCGTGCGCCGGCAGATCACCCTGAGCCTGCTCGACCCGGCGCGCTGGCAGGCCACCCGCGGCCGGCTCCAGCTGCGCAAGTACGTCTCGGAGTGGTCGAACGTCGGGTGCGAGACGACCGGCGGCTTCCTGCACCCGGACTTCCCGCGGGAGGCGCCGGCCGGGCCGGCGCCCACCGGGCCCGCCGTGGACCCGTACGACCGCAGCAGGGACATCAAGGGCGAAGGGTGCGGGACGGTCACCCGCTCCTGACCGGGGGAGGAGCCCCGCCGGGCGATGCGCGTGGTGCAGTTTGACCACTCAGCGTGGCGGGGTATTCTCTTCGGCCCGATTGGCCAGGTACGTGCCTCGTATGGCAGACTACTCAAGTTGCTCGGCTGAGTGCCGATGCTGCGCGCCTCCCGCCGGGAGGACCGGAAGCGAGTCCCACAGTACTCGTCGTCCTTAATCTGCCTCTCGGGGCAGCAATGGGGGCGGACGTACGGGAATCTTCTGGGAAGCGTCAGCACGGTGCCCACCAGGCACTCGGTGGGTGTTTCTCCCCCGAAACGCGGTCACAGGGACCGCACCCCCTTGGACGAGGGAATTTCCGTATGGGAATTTTCTGTAGAGGGAGTGCGACACGCCCGACCGCGTGGGTCGGAGAGAAGCCGCGGGATCCGTCCCGCAGCCGACCGAGAGCCAGAGCGTTTCCACATACAGACAGGACTACGGAGTAGCCATGGCGGGACAGAAGATCCGCATCCGGCTCAAGGCCTACGACCACGAGGTCATCGATTCCTCGGCGAAGAAGATCGTCGAGACGGTGACGCGCACTGGTGCGTCGGTCGCGGGCCCGGTGCCGCTGCCCACTGAGAAGAACGTGTACTGCGTCATCAAGTCGCCGCACAAGTACAAGGACTCGCGCGAGCACTTCGAGATGCGCACGCACAAGCGCCTGATCGACATCCTCGACCCGACCCCCAAGACCGTTGACTCGCTGATGCGCCTGGACCTTCCGGCCGGCGTTGACATCGAGATCAAGCTCTGAGAGGCGTCGAGAAGATGGCAAAGCAGATCAAGGGCGTCCTGGGCGAGAAGCTCGGCATGACCCAGGTCTGGGACGAGAACAACCGTGTCGTCCCGGTGACCGTGGTCAAGGCCGGACCCTGCGTCGTTACCCAGGTCCGTACGAACGACATCGACGGCTACGAGTCGGTCCAGATCGCCTTCGGCGAGATCGACCCGCGCAAGGTGAACAAGCCCCTCAAGGGCCACTTCGCCAAGGCCGACGTGACCCCCCGCCGCCACCTGGTGGAGCTCCGCACCTCCGACGCCAGCGAGTACACGCTCGGCCAGGAGATCACTGCTGAGGTGTTCGAGTCCGGCGTCAAGGTTGACGTCACGGGCAACAGCAAGGGCAAGGGCTTCGCCGGTGTCATGAAGCGGCACAACTTCCGGGGCCTCGGCGCCGGTCACGGTGTGCAGCGCAAGCACCGCTCCCCCGGTTCGATCGGTGGCTGTGCCACCCCTGGGCGTGTCTTCAAGGGCATGCGCATGGCCGGTCGCATGGGTAACGAGCGTGTCACCACCCAGAACCTGACCATCCACGCGGTTGACGCGGAGAAGGGTCTGCTCCTCATCAAGGGTGCGGTCCCCGGTCCGAACGGCGGCCTCGTCCTGGTCCGTACCGCGGCCAAGGGGGCTTGAGGTAATGAGCACCATTGACATCCTTTCGCCGGCAGGCGACAAGGCCGGTACCGTCGAGCTCCCCGCGGAGATCTTCGACGCGAAGACCAGCGTTCCGCTGATCCACCAGGTCGTTGTCGCTCAGCTGGCTGCTGCCCGTCAGGGCACGCACAAGACCAAGCGTCGTGGCGAAGTCCGTGGTGGTGGCCGCAAGCCGTACCGCCAGAAGGGCACCGGCCGCGCGCGCCAGGGTTCGACCCGTGCGCCGCAGTTCGTCGGCGGTGGCGTTGTCCACGGCCCGCAGCCGCGTGACTACTCCCAGCGGACCCCGAAGAAGATGAAGGCCGCCGCCCTCCGCGGTGCCCTCTCGGACCGCGCGCGTCACTCCCGCATCCACGTCGTCACCGGCGTGGTCGAGGGTGCCGCCTCCACGAAGGCCGCCAAGACGCTGTTCGGCAAGATCTCGGAGCGCAAGAACCTGCTCCTGGTCGTCGACCGCGCCGAAGAGGCCGCGTGGCTGTCCGCCCGCAACCTGCCCCAGGTTCACATCCTGGAGCCGGGCCAGCTGAACACGTACGACGTGATCGTCTCTGACGACGTGGTCTTCACTCAGGCCGCTTTCGAGTCCTTCGTGTCTGGCCCCAAGGCCGATGAGACCGAAGGGAGCGACGCCTGATGTCTGAGGCGACCGTTACCAGCAAGACCTTCACTGACCCGCGCGACCTGCTGATCAAGCCGGTTGTCTCGGAGAAGAGCTACGCGCTGCTGGACGAGAACAAGTACACGTTCATCGTCGCGCCCGGCGCCAACAAGACCCAGATCAAGCAGGCCGTGGAAGCGGTCTTCTCGGTCAAGGTCACCGGGGTCAACACGATCAACCGTCAGGGTAAGCGCAAGCGCACCAAGACCGGTTTCGGCAAGCGTGCGAACACCAAGCGCGCCATCGTGACCCTTGCCGAGGGCAACCGTATCGACATCTTCGGCGGCCAGGCCTCCTAACGGAGGTCTAGTCGTCCGGAATCGGACGAGGACTGAGAAATGGGTATCCGCAAGTACAAGCCGACGACCCCGGGCCGTCGTGGCTCCAGCGTCGCCGACTTTGTCGAGATCACGCGGTCCACGCCGGAGAAGTCGCTGGTTCGCCCCCTGCACAGCAAGGGCGGCCGTAACAACACCGGTCGGATCACCGTTCGCCACCAGGGTGGTGGACACAAGCGCGCCTACCGCGTGATCGACTTCCGTCGTCACGACAAGGACGGCGTGCCGGCCAAGGTCGCGCACATCGAGTACGACCCCAACCGCACCGCGCGCATCGCGCTCCTGCACTACGCGGACGGCGAGAAGCGCTACATCATCGCGCCGAAGGCGCTGAAGCAGGGCGACCGGATTGAGAACGGCCCCACGGCCGACATCAAGCCCGGCAACAACCTGGCCCTCCGCAACATCCCGGTCGGTACCACGATCCACGCGATCGAGCTCCGTCCCGGTGGTGGCGCCAAGTTCGCCCGTTCCGCGGGTGCCTCCGTGCAGCTGCTGGCGAAGGAGGGCACGATGGCCCACCTTCGTATGCCTTCCGGTGAGATCCGCCTGGTCGACGCGCGCTGCCGCGCGACCGTCGGTGAGGTCGGCAACGCCGAGCAGTCGAACATCAACTGGGGCAAGGCCGGCCGCATGCGCTGGAAGGGCGTTCGCCCGTCCGTCCGCGGTGTCGCGATGAACCCGGTTGACCACCCGCACGGTGGTGGTGAGGGCAAGACCAGTGGTGGTCGCCACCCGGTCTCCCCGTGGGGTCAGAAGGAGGGTCGTACTCGCTCGCCGAAGAAGGCTTCGAGCAAGTACATCGTCCGCCGCCGCAAGACGAACAAGAAGCGCTAGGAGCGGGTTTAGATGCCGCGCAGTCTCAAGAAGGGGCCCTTCGTCGACGACCACCTCGTAAAGAAGGTGGACGTCCAGAACGAAGCCGGCACCAAGAACGTCATCAAGACCTGGTCCCGTCGCTCGATGATCATCCCCAGCATGCTGGGTCACACCATCGCGGTGCACAACGGCAAGACCCACGTCCCGGTGTTCGTCACCGAGTCGATGGTCGGCCACAAGCTCGGCGAGTTCTCGCCGACTCGCACCTTCCGCGGCCACGTCAAGGACGACCGGAAGTCGAAGCGCCGCTAAAGGCGGGGTGGTTACGACTATGACTTACACCGAAGGGACAACCATGGAAGCCAGGGCCCAGGCGCGGTACATCCGCGTCACGCCCATGAAGGCCCGCCGAGTGGTGGACCTTATCCGTGGCATGGATGCCACGGAGGCTCAGGCGGTCCTGCGTTTCGCCCCGCAGGCCGCGAGCGTGCCGGTTGGCAAGGTGCTTGACAGCGCCATTGCCAATGCCGCACACAACTACAACCACCCGGACGCCTCCACGCTGGTCATCAGCGAGGCGTTCGTGGACGAGGGCCCGACCCTGAAGCGGTTCCGTCCGCGTGCGCAGGGCCGTGCCTACCGGATCCGCAAGCGGACCAGCCACATCACCGTGGTCGTCAGCAGCAAGGAAGGTTCCCGGTAATGGGCCAGAAGGTAAACCCGCACGGGTTCCGGCTCGGCATCACCACCGACTTCAAGTCGCGTTGGTACGCCGACAAGCTGTACAAGGACTACGTCAAGGAAGACGTCGCCATCCGTCGGATGATGACGTCCGGCATGGAGCGCGCCGGCATCTCGAAGGTTGAGATCGAGCGCACCCGTGACCGCGTGCGTGTGGACATCCACACCGCTCGTCCGGGCATCGTCATCGGCCGCCGTGGCGCCGAGGCCGACCGCATCCGCGGTGACCTCGAGAAGCTCACGGGCAAGCAGGTCCAGCTGAACATCCTCGAGGTCAAGAACCCCGAGCTTGACGCTCAGCTGGTTGCCCAGGCCGTTGCCGAGCAGCTCTCCTCCCGCGTCTCCTTCCGTCGCGCCATGCGTAAGAGCATGCAGGGCACGATGAAGGCCGGCGCCAAGGGCATCAAGATCCAGTGTGGCGGCCGTCTCGGCGGCGCCGAGATGTCCCGCTCCGAGTTCTACCGCGAAGGCCGTGTGCCGCTGCACACCCTCCGCGCGAACGTGGACTACGGCTTCTTCGAGGCCAAGACCACCTTCGGCCGTATCGGTGTGAAGGTCTGGATCTACAAGGGCGACGTCAAGAACATCGCCGAGGTTCGCGCCGAGAACGCTGCGGCCCGTGCGGGTAACCGCCCGGCCCGTGGCGCGCAGGGCGCTGGCGACCGTCCCGCCGGCCGTGGTGGCCGTGGTGGCGAGCGCGGCGGCCGTGGTGGCCGCAAGCCGCAGCAGGCTGCTGGTGTCGAGGCCCCCAAGGCCGACGCTCCCGCCGCCGCTCCGGCCGAGAGCACCGGAACGGAGGCCTGACCGACATGCTGATCCCTCGTAGGGTCAAGCACCGCAAGCAGCACCACCCGAAGCGCAGCGGTATGGCCAAGGGCGGTACTGAGGTCACGTTCGGCGAGTACGGCATCCAGGCGCTGACCCCGGCGTACGTGACGAACCGCCAGATCGAGGCGGCTCGTATTGCGATGACCCGCCACATCAAGCGTGGCGGCAAGGTCTGGATCAACATCTACCCGGACCGCCCGCTGACGAAGAAGCCTGCCGAGACCCGCATGGGTTCCGGTAAGGGTTCTCCCGAGTGGTGGATCGCCAACGTGCACCCGGGCCGGGTCATGTTCGAGCTGTCCTACCCGAACGAGAAGATTGCTCGTGAGGCGCTCACCCGCGCTGCTCACAAGCTTCCGATGAAGTGCCGGATTGTTCGGCGCGAGGCAGGTGAGTCGTGATGGCGACGGGAACCAAGGCGTCCGAGCTGCGTGAGCTCGGCAACGAGGAGCTCGTTGGCAAGCTGCGCGAGGCCAAGGAGGAGCTGTTCAAGCTCCGCTTCCAGGCGGCCACGGGTCAGCTGGAGAACAACGGCCGGCTCAAGTCCGTCCGTAAGGACATCGCTCGCATCTACACCCTGATGCACGAGCGTGAGCTCGGTATCGAGACGGTGGAGAGCGCCTGATGAGCGAGAACAACGTGACTGAGAAGACCGAGCGCGGATTCCGCAAGACCCGTGAGGGTCTGGTCGTCAGCGACAAGATGGACAAGACCGTCGTCGTCGCCGTCGAGGACCGCGTGAAGCACGCCCTGTACGGCAAGGTCATCCGCCGTACGAACAAGCTCAAGGCTCACGACGAGCAGAACGCTGCCGGCGTCGGCGACCGCGTCCTCATCATGGAGACGCGTCCGCTGTCGGCGAGCAAGCGCTGGCGCATCGTCGAGATCCTCGAGAAGGCCAAGTAATTCGTCCGGGGGGTTTCCCCCGGATTCGTTCCGCCAGGCTCGGTGGGGGCGACGCTCTCCGGAGTGAAGCCCCCGCCGGGAACCGGCAGACAAACAGGAGATACACGTGATCCAGCAGGAGTCGCGACTGCGTATCGCCGACAACACTGGTGCCAAGGAAATCCTTTGCATCCGTGTTCTCGGTGGTTCCGGTCGCCGCTACGCGGGCATCGGTGACGTCATCGTCGCCACCGTCAAGGACGCGATCCCCGGTGGCAACGTGAAGAAGGGTGACGTCGTCAAGGCGGTCATCGTTCGCACCGTCAAGGAGCGTCGCCGCCAGGACGGCTCGTACATCCGCTTTGACGAGAACGCCGCCGTCATTCTGAAGAACGACGGCGACCCTCGCGGCACCCGTATCTTCGGCCCGGTGGGCCGTGAGCTGCGCGAGAAGAAGTTCATGAAGATCATCTCGCTCGCGCCGGAGGTGCTGTAAGCATGAAGATCAAGAAGGGCGACCTGGTTCAGGTCATCACCGGTAAGGACAAGGGCAAGCAGGGCAAGGTCATCGTCGCCTTCCCCGCTGACAACCGCGTCCTCGTCGAGGGTGTCAACCGGGTCAAGAAGCACACCAAGGCTGCGCAGAACCAGGCCGGTGGCATTGTGATCACCGAGGCCCCGGTCCACGTCAGCAACGTTCAGCTGGTTGTGGAGAAGGACGGCAAGAAGGTCGTCACCCGCGTCGGCTACCGCTTCGACGACGAGGGCAACAAGATCCGCGTTGCCAAGCGGACGGGTGAGGACATCTGATGGCTACCACTCCGCGTCTCAAGACGAAGTACCGCGAGGACATCGCGGGCAAGCTGCGTGAGGAGTTCTCCTACGAGAACGTCATGCAGATCCCCGGCCTCGTGAAGATCGTGGTCAACATGGGTGTGGGCGACGCCGCCCGCGACTCCAAGCTGATCGACGGCGCCATCAAGGACCTCACGACGATCACCGGTCAGAAGCCGGCCGTCACGAAGGCCCGGAAGTCCATCGCGCAGTTCAAGCTGCGTGAGGGTCAGCCGATCGGCTGCCACGTCACCCTCCGTGGTGACCGCATGTGGGAGTTCCTGGACCGTACGCTGTCGCTCGCGCTGCCGCGTATCCGTGACTTCCGTGGTCTGTCGCCGAAGCAGTTCGACGGCCGTGGCAACTACACCTTCGGTCTCACGGAGCAGGTCATGTTCCACGAGATCGACCAGGACAAGATCGACCGTACCCGGGGTATGGACATCACCGTGGTCACCACGGCGACCAACGACGACGAGGGCCGTGCCCTCCTTCGTCACCTCGGCTTCCCCTTCAAGGAGGCGTAAGCGAGATGGCGAAGAAGGCTCTCATCGCGAAGGCTGCCCGCAAGCCCAAGTTCGGTGTGCGTGCGTACACCCGCTGCCAGCGCTGCGGTCGCCCTCACTCCGTGTACCGCAAGTTCGGCCTGTGCCGCGTCTGCCTTCGTGAGATGGCTCACCGTGGCGAGCTGCCGGGCGTGACCAAGAGCTCCTGGTAAATCACCCTCGTCCGCAAGGACTTGGGCGTTACCAGGCACTCTCGGTAAGCATCTGGACGGTGGGTGCCCAGCCGCGCATGCCTTAGGCTTGTGTGGTTGGGCGTCCGCCGCCCATAACGACTTACTACGCCGTAGGTCCCCGCACCGCACCCGTCCCGCCACTGAGTGGGGAGAGGGATGGCGCATACAGGAAACCCCGGCGAGAGAGGCCGAAGGCCACTTCATGACCATGACTGACCCGATCGCAGACATGCTCACGCGTCTGCGTAACGCTAACTCGGCGTACCACGACACCGTCGTGATGCCGCACAGCAAGATCAAGTCGCACATCGCAGAGATCCTCAAGCAGGAGGGTTTCATCACCGGCTGGAAGGTCGAGGACGCCGAGGTCGGCAAGAACCTCGTCCTCGAGCTGAAGTTCGGGCCGAACCGCGAGCGCTCCATTGCGGGCATCAAGCGGATCTCGAAGCCCGGTCTGCGCGTGTACGCGAAGTCCACCAACCTGCCGAAGGTCCTCGGCGGCCTGGGCGTGGCGATCATCTCCACGTCCCACGGTCTCCTGACCGGTCAGCAGGCAGGCAAGAAGGGCGTAGGTGGGGAAGTCCTCGCCTACGTCTGGTAGTCGGGAACGGAGGAAAAGCAATGTCGCGAATCGGCAAGCTCCCCATCCAGGTTCCCGCCGGTGTGGACGTCACCATCGATGGCCAGACGGTCGCGGTGAAGGGCCCCAAGGGTTCCCTCGCGCACACCGTCAAGGCGCCCATCGCAATCGTCAAGGGTGAGGACGGCGTTCTGAACGTCACCCGCCCGAACGACGAGCGTCAGAACAAGGCCCTGCACGGCCTGTCCCGCACGCTGGTGGCGAACATGATCACCGGTGTGACCACGGGGTACGTCAAGGCTCTCGAGATCAGCGGTGTCGGTTACCGTGTCCTGGCGAAGGGCTCCAACCTGGAGTTCCAGCTGGGTTACAGCCACCCGATCCTGGTGGAGGCGCCCGAGGGCATCTCCTTCAAGGTCGAGTCGCCGACCAAGTTCACGGTCGAGGGCATCGACAAGCAGAAGGTCGGCGAGGTCGCCGCCAACATCCGCAAGCTGCGGAAGCCCGACCCGTACAAGGCCAAGGGTGTCAAGTACGCCGGCGAAGTCATCCGCCGCAAGGTCGGAAAGGCTGGTAAGTAGCCATGGCATACGGTGTGAAGATCGCCAAGGGCGACGCGTACAAGCGCGCTGCCAAGGCTCGCCGCCACATCCGCATCCGCAAGAACGTCTCGGGTACGGCGGAGCGTCCGCGCCTCGTCGTGACGCGTTCCAACCGCAACATCGTTGCTCAGGTCATCGACGACCTCCAGGGTCACACCCTGGCGTCGGCGTCGACCCTGGACGCTTCGATCCGCGGTGGCGAAGGCGACAAGAGCTCGCAGGCCCAGGCTGTCGGCGCGCTCGTCGCCGAGCGTGCCAAGGCTGCGGGTGTCGAGACCGTCGTGTTCGACCGCGGTGGCAACCGATACGCCGGGCGCATTGCCGCTCTGGCTGACGCCGCCCGCGAAGCCGGGCTGAAGTTCTAAGCCCCGGTTCCGGGACTCACGGACGTAACAGAGAGAGGTAATCCAATGGCTGGACCCCAGCGCCGCGGAAGCGGTGCCGGTGGCGGCGAGCGGCGGGACCGGAAGGGTCGCGACGGTGGCCCTGCCGCCGAGAAGACCGCTTACGTTGAGCGCGTTGTCGCGATCAACCGCGTCGCCAAGGTTGTCAAGGGTGGTCGCCGCTTCAGCTTCACCGCGCTGGTCGTGGTGGGCGACGGTGACGGCACTGTAGGTGTCGGTTACGGCAAGGCCAAGGAAGTTCCCGCGGCCATTGCCAAGGGTGTCGAGGAAGCCAAGAAGAACTTCTTCAAGGTTCCGCGCATCCAGGGCACCATCCCTCACCCGATCCAGGGCGAGAAGGCTGCGGGCGTCGTCCTGCTGAAGCCTGCTTCCCCCGGTACCGGTGTTATCGCCGGTGGCCCGGTGCGCGCCGTTCTGGAGTGCGCCGGCGTTCACGACATCCTGTCGAAGTCCCTGGGCTCCGACAACGCGATCAACATCGTGCACGCGACCGTGGCGGCCCTTCAGGGCCTGCAGCGTCCCGAGGAGATCGCGGCTCGCCGTGGTCTGCCCCTCGAGGACGTCGCCCCCGCGGCTCTGCTTCGTGCACGTGCTGGGGCGGGTGCGTAATGGCTCGCCTCAAGATCACGCAGACGAAGTCGTACATCGGCAGCAAGCAGAACCACCGCGACACGCTGCGTTCGCTCGGGCTCAAGCGCCTGAACGACGTCGTCGTCAAGGAGGACCGCCCCGAGTTCCGCGGAATGGTTCACACCGTCCGCCACCTCGTGACGGTTGAGGAGGTTGACTAATCATGGCTGAGAACAGCCCGCTGAAGGCCCACAACCTCCGTCCCGCCCCCGGCGCCAAGACCGCGAAGACCCGTGTCGGTCGTGGTGAGGCGTCGAAGGGTAAGACGGCCGGTCGTGGTACGAAGGGCCAGAAGGCCCGTTACCAGATCCCGCAGCGCTTCGAGGGTGGGCAGATGCCCCTCCACATGCGCCTGCCGAAGCTCAAGGGCTTCAAGAACCCGTTCCGCACCGAGTTCCAGGTCGTGAACCTGGACAAGCTCGGCGCTCTCTACCCCGAGGGTGGAGAAGTCACGGTGGCCGACCTGGTCGCCAAGGGCGCGGTTCGCAAGAACAGCCTCGTCAAGGTCCTGGGCCAGGGCGAGCTCTCCGTGGCGCTGCAGGTTTCGGTTGACGCCGTTTCCGCCTCCGCCAAGGAGAAGATTGCCGCTGCCGGCGGCACGGTCACCGAGCTCGTCTAAGACGATTTCGTGGCTGAATAGCTCGAAACCCGACCGGGGATGCCTCACATATGGGGCATCCCCGGTTGGTCGTTCCACGGGAGGCACACTCGCCGGTAAGGTGGCGTGCACCATTGCTTTGTCGTATACGTCGATCCCTCAGACCGTCACCTCTGACGCAGTAGCGCGGGGGTCGCAGGAGGCACCGTGCTCACCGCGTTCGCCCGGGCGTTCAAGACGCCCGACCTGCGCAAGAAGCTGCTCTTCACGCTCGGCATCATCGTGCTGTTCCGGCTCGGGTCCCACATCCCGGTACCCGGCGTGAGCTATAAGAACGTACAGATCTGCGTCGAACAGGCGGGCAACAGCAGTGGGCTGTTCGGCCTCGTCAACATGTTCAGCGGCGGTGCGCTGCTGCAGATCACGATCTTTGCGCTCGGCATCATGCCGTACATCACGGCGAGCATCATTCTGCAGCTGCTGACCGTGGTCATCCCGAAGCTGGAAACCCTCAAAAAAGAGGGACAGTCCGGTACGGCGAAGATCACTCAGTACACGCGCTATTTGACGGTCGCCCTCGCGATCCTGCAGGGCACCGGCCTTGTCGCCACCGCCCGCACCGGTGCCCTTTTCGGGACCTGTCCGGTCGGCCGCGAGATCGTTCCGGATCGGTCGATCTTCACCACGGTCGTCATGGTGATCACCATGACCGCCGGTACCTGCGTCGTCATGTGGCTCGGTGAGCTCATCACCGACCGCGGCATCGGCAACGGCATGTCGATCCTCATGTTCATCTCGATCGCCGCCGGCTTCATCGGCGCGCTGTGGCAGATCAAGCTCCAGGGCAAGATCGCCGACGGTTGGGTCGAGTTCGGTGTCGTCATGCTGGTCGGCCTCGCGATGGTCGGCCTGGTGGTCTTCGTCGAACAGGCGCAGCGCCGGATCCCGGTCCAGTACGCGAAGCGCATGATCGGCCGCCGTGCCTACGGCGGTACCTCGACCTACATCCCGCTCAAGGTGAACCAGGCGGGCATCATCCCCGTCATCTTCGCCTCGTCGCTGCTCTACATCCCGGCACTGGTCGTGCAGTTCAGCGGTTCCACCGCGGCCTGGGCCAACTGGATCCAGAAGCACTTCGTCAAGGGCGACCACCCGTACTACATCGCGGTCTACTTCCTCCTGATCGTCTTCTTCGCGTTCTTCTACGTGGCGATCTCGTTCAACCCCGAGGAAGTTGCAGACAACATGAAGAAGTATGGTGGGTTCATCCCGGGTATTCGCGCCGGTCGACCCACCGCTGAGTACCTGAGCTACGTGCTCAACCGGATCACCTGGCCGGGGTCGCTGTACCTGGGTCTCATCGCTCTTGTGCCGACGATGGCGTTGGCCGGCTTCGGAGCGAACCAGAACTTCCCGTTCGGCGGGACGAGCATCCTGATCATCGTGGGTGTGGGTCTGGAAACCGTGAAGCAGATCGAGAGCCAGCTCCAGCAGCGTAATTACGAAGGGTTCCTCCGCTGATGCGAATCGTCCTCGTCGGACCGCCCGGTGCGGGCAAGGGAACGCAGGCCGCGTTCCTTGCCAAGAACCTGTCGATCCCGCACATCTCAACGGGCGACCTGTTCCGGGCCAACATCAGCCAGGGCACCGAGCTGGGCAAGCAGGCGAAGGCGTACATGGACGCCGGCGACCTGGTCCCCGACGAGGTGACCATCGGCATGGCGAAGGACCGGATGGAGCAGCCCGACGCCGTGGGCGGCTTCCTGCTCGACGGCTTCCCGCGCAACGTCTCGCAGGCCGAGGCCCTCGACGTGATGCTCCAGGCGGAGGGCATGAAGCTCGACGCCGTCCTCGACCTGGAGGTCGAGGAGGACGAGGTCGTCAAGCGGATCGCCGGTCGCCGGATCTGCCGCAACGACTCTTCGCACGTCTTCCACGTGACGTACGCCCCGCCGAAGGCCGAGGGCGTCTGCGACACCTGCGGCGGCGAGCTGTACCAGCGCGGCGACGACTCCGAGGCCACGGTCCGCAACCGGCTGGAGGTCTACCACACGCAGACCGAGCCGATCATCGACTACTACAAGGCCCAGGGCCTGCTGGTGACCATCCCGGCCCTCGGTGAGGTCGCGGACGTCACGAAGCGCGCGATGGACGCCCTCAAGAAGTAGTACCCCCGTAGTGCAAGAACGGCCGCGGTGTCCCCAGGACATCGCGGCCGTACTGTTGAGAAGACTCGTACCGAGGCTGGAAGGCGTTTTTCATGGTCCAGATCAAGACCCCCGAGCAGATCGCGAAGATGCGCGAGGCGGGGCTGGTCGTCGCGGCGATCCACGCGGCGACCCGTGAGGCGGCCGTTCCCGGCGCCACGACGCGGGATCTGGACATGGTGGCCCGCAAGGTGATCGCGGACGCCGGCGCCAAGTCGAACTTCCTCGGCTACGGCGGCTTCCCCGCGACGATCTGCACTTCGGTGAACGAGGTCGTCGTCCACGGCATCCCGGACGACAAGACGGTGCTCAAGGACGGCGACATCATCTCGATCGACGCCGGTGCCATCGTCGACGGCTGGCACGGCGACGCCGCCTACACCGCCTTCGTGGGCACTGGGCACGCCCCTGAGCTCCTGGAGCTCTCCCGGGTGACCGAGGAGTCCATGTGGGCCGGTATCGCCGCCATGAAGCTCGGCAGCCGCCTCGTGGACATCTCCAAGGCGATCGAGACGTACATCAAGCGCCAGCCGCGTCCCGCCACCGGTGACCACAGCCTCGGCAAGTTCGGGATCATCGAGGACTACGGCGGCCACGGCATCGGGTCCGAGATGCACATGGACCCCCACCTGCTGAACTACGTCTCGCGCAAGCGGGGCAAGGGCATCAAGCTGGTCCCGGGCGTCTGCCTGGCGATCGAGCCCATGGTCTCCCTGGGCACCGCCCAGACGGAGGTGCTGGCGGACGACTGGACCGTCATCACCACGGACGGCACCTGGTCCTCGCACTGGGAGCACTCCATCGCCCTGACGGAGGCCGGTCCGATCGTTCTGACCAGCCCGGACTGCGGCAAGGCGAAGCTGGCGGAGTACGGGGTCACCACGGCTCCGGACCCGCTGGCGTAATGATCTACACTCTGGGGCAAACTTTCCGGATTCGTCTTTCTGGGAGCCCTGACGTAGACTGACTCGTCGGCTCTCGTGCACTTCCATGCCTGCATGGCGCACCGAGCCGATCAAGGTAGCCGATTCGAAGGGCGAAGCGTGGCCAAGAAGCAAGGTGCCATCGAAATCGAGGGCACCGTGATCGAGTCCCTCCCGAACGCGATGTTCAAGGTGGAACTGCAGAACGGTCACAAGGTCCTCGCGCACATCAGCGGCAAGATGCGCATGCACTACATCCGCATCCTCCCGGATGACCGGGTCGTCGTGGAGCTGTCTCCGTACGACCTGACGCGTGGCCGGATCGTCTACCGATACAAGTAGATCTTGTCCTCACTCCTGCCTGGGCGTCTTGTCCCGGTGCGGGTGGTGGCACTGACCCGGAGAACCTCACCAACATGAAGGTCAAGCCGAGCGTCAAGAAGATCTGCGACAAGTGCAAGGTGATCCGCCGTCACGGCCGGGTCATGGTCATCTGCGACAACCTGCGCCACAAGCAGCGCCAGGGCTGACGCACGCCGACCGACCTGCCTTAACGCAGTTCTTCGCGCGACGTAAGAAAACGTACATACGCAGAATCCGCCCAGCCCTGCAAGGGGCCGGCGGCACCTCCGGCGGGGGCCGGGGACCCGGACGTACCACCACCCATTCAGGTGTGGTCGGCGGTCGGGGCTGATTCTGCGGAAGACCCCCGAACACACAGGAGCCATTGAATGGCACGCGTTTCCGGTGTTGACATCCCGCGCGAAAAGCGTGTGGAGATCGCACTCACCTACGTCTTCGGTATCGGGCGCACCCGGTCCAAGGAGATCCTCGCCTCCACCGGCGTGAACCCGAACACCCGCGTTCGTGACCTGGCCGAAGAGGACCTGGTCAAGATCCGCGAGTACGTGGACGCCAACCTCCGCACCGAGGGTGACCTCCGCCGCGAGATCCAGGCCGACATCCGTCGCAAGGTCGAGATCCAGTGCTACCAGGGCATCCGCCACCGTCGCGGCCTCCCGGTGCACGGTCAGCGCACCAGCACGAACGCGCGTACCCGCAAGGGCCCGCGTCGCGCGATCGCCGGTAAGAAGAAGCCGGGCAAGAAGTAGTCCTGTTCAGCGGTCTTGCGCTGTAGGACCGACCACCTCCCGTAGGAGATTTAGATGCCCCCCAAGGGTCGTCAGGGCGCTGCCAAGAAGGTGCGCCGCAAGGAAAAGAAGAACGTCGCTCACGGGCACGCCCACATCAAGAGCACGTTCAACAACACCATCGTTTCGATCACCGACCCCTCGGGCAACGTGATCTCCTGGGCCTCCGCCGGCCACGTCGGCTTCAAGGGCTCGCGCAAGTCCACCCCCTTCGCCGCGCAGATGGCCGCCGAGTCGGCCGCCCGCCGCGCGCAGGAGCACGGCATGCGCAAGGTTGACGTCTTCGTCAAGGGTCCGGGCTCCGGCCGCGAGACCGCGATCCGCTCCCTCCAGGCCACCGGCCTCGAGGTCGGCTCGATCCAGGACGTCACCCCCACCCCGCACAACGGCTGCCGCCCGCCGAAGCGCCGCCGCGTCTGACGCAGCGGACGCACCTGTGCGTTCTTGAGTGTCCGGGCGGTACGACCCCTTCGGGGGCCGTGCCGCCCGTACCCTTGCAGTAGCCGTACCTCGGTACGGCGTCCCGTCGGGCGTCAAATAGTGGGCGTCCACGAATGAAGGAACACAGACATGCTTATCGCTCAGCGTCCTTCGCTGACCGAAGAGGTCGTCGACGAGTACCGCTCGCGGTTCGTGATCGAGCCGCTGGAGCCGGGCTTCGGCTACACCCTCGGCAACTCCCTGCGCCGTACGCTCCTGTCCTCGATCCCGGGTGCCGCTGTCACCAGCATCCGCGTGGACGGCGTCCTGCACGAGTTCACCACCGTGCCGGGCGTCAAGGAAGACGTCACCGACATCATCCTCAACATCAAGCAGCTGGTCGTCTCCTCGGAGCACGACGAGCCGGTCGTGATGTACCTGCGCAAGCAGGGTCCCGGCCTGGTCACCGCTGCTGACATCGCGCCCCCGGCCGGTGTCGAGGTGCACAACCCGGACCTGGTCCTCGCCACGCTCAACGGCAAGGGCAAGCTGGAGATGGAGCTGACCGTCGAGCGCGGTCGCGGCTACGTCTCCGCCGTCCAGAACAAGCAGCTGGGCCAGGAGATCGGTCGCATCCCGATCGACTCCATCTACAGCCCGGTCCTCAAGGTCACCTACAAGGTCGAGGCGACCCGAGTCGAGCAGCGCACCGACTTCGACAAGCTGATCGTCGACGTCGAGACCAAGCAGGCCATGCGCCCGCGCGACGCCATGGCGTCCGCCGGCAAGACCCTGGTCGAGCTGTTCGGTCTGGCGCGCGAGCTCAACATCGACGCCGAGGGCATCGACATGGGCCCCTCGCCGACGGACGCGGCCCTGGCCGCCGACCTGGCGCTGCCGATCGAGGAGCTCGAGCTCACGGTCCGCTCGTACAACTGCCTCAAGCGCGAGGGCATCCACTCCGTGGGTGAGCTCGTCGCCCGCTCCGAGGCGGACCTGCTCGACATCCGCAACTTCGGTGCGAAGTCGATCGACGAGGTCAAGGCGAAGCTGGCCGGCATGGGCCTGGCCCTCAAGGACAGCCCGCCCGGGTTCGACCCGACCGCCGCCGCCGACGCGTTCGGCGCGGACGACGACGCCGACGCCGGCTTCGTCGAGACCGAGCAGTACTAAGAAGCTTGTGGGGGGCTCACGCCCCCCACACCCCCTCTCGCGACCGCCTGAGGGAACTGACTCCGGTACCTGACACGGCCGGTGCAGATTTGAAGGAGTAACAATGCCGCGTCCCGCAAAGGGTGCCCGCCTGGGCGGTTCCGCCGCGCACGAGAAGCACCTCCTCGCGAACCTCGCGAAGGCGCTCTTCGAGCACGGCCGCATCACCACCACCGAGGCCAAGGCCCGTCGCCTGCGTCCCTACGCCGAGCGTCTGGTCACCAAGGCCAAGAAGGGCGACATCCACAACCGTCGCCTGGTGCTGCAGACGATCACGGACAAGAGCATCGTGCACACGCTGTTCACCGAGATCGCCCCGCGCTACGAGAACCGCCCCGGTGGTTACACGCGCATCACCAAGATCGGCAACCGTCGTGGCGACAACGCCCCGATGGCCGTGATCGAGCTGGTCGAGGCCCTCACGGTTGCCCAGCAGGCCACTGGTGAGGCCGAGGCCGCCACCAAGCGCGCGGTGAAGGAGGCGGAGGCCAAGGCCGAGGCCACCGAGACCCCCGCCGAGGAGACCAAGGAGGCCTGATCCCCCGGGATCACGCTTGCTTGATCGGCTCTGAACGGGCCCGCCCCTTCCCGGGGCGGGCCCGTTCTGCATTTCGGTGACTCTGAGAGGATCTGTCACGTGAGTGACGAGGTGGAGCCCGGGCACGTCCGGGTGCGGCTGGACCTGAGCTACGACGGCAAGGACTTCTCCGGCTGGGCGAAGCAGCGCGTGCTGCGCACCGTCCAGGGCGAGCTGGAGTCGGCCCTGCAGACCGTGATGCGGCTGTCCGAGCCGGTCGAGCTGACCGTGGCCGGGCGTACCGACGCGGGCGTGCACGCCCGCGGGCAGGTCGCCCAGTTCGACCTCGCCGAGGAGGTGTGGGCCGAGCACCACGACAAGCTGCTGCGCCGGCTCGCGGGCCGGCTGCCGCACGACGTACGGGTGTGGAAGGCCGCCGAGGCCCCCGAGGGCTTCAACGCGCGCTTCTCGGCCATCTGGCGCCGCTACGCCTACCGCGTCGGCGACCACCAGGGAGGCGTCGACCCGCTGCGCCGCGGCCACGTGCTGTGGCACCAGTGGCCCCTCGACGTGGACGCCATGAACGAGGCCGCCACCGCGCTGCTCGGCGAGCACGACTTCGCCGCGTACTGCAAGAAGCGCGAGGGTGCCACGACCATCCGTACGCTCCAGCAGCTCAGCTGGGAGCGCGCCGAGGACGGGATCGTCACCGCGACCGTCCGCGCCGACGCCTTCTGCCACAACATGGTCCGCTCGCTGGTGGGCGCCCTGCTGCACGTCGGCGACGGGCACCGGCCCACCGACTGGCCGGGGAAGGTCCTGCGCGCCGCCGTACGGGACTCCTCGGTCCACGTCGTGAAGCCGCACGGCCTGACCCTGGAAGAGGTCGGCTACCCCGCGGACGAGCTGCTGGCCGCCCGCAGCAAGGAAGCGCGCAACATGCGGACCCTGCCGGGCGCCGGCTGCTGCTGACCGCGGCCGCGGGTGTCCGCCTAATCCGTTTGGGCGGATCGGCGCCGGACCTGGACAATGCGCGGCATGGGACATCTCGAAGCCAGCCACCTGGAGTACTACCTTCCCGACGGGCGGGTACTGCTCCCTGACGTCTCCTTCCGCGTGGGGGAGGGGTCGGTCGTCGCGCTCGTCGGGGCGAACGGGGCCGGCAAGACCACCCTGCTGAAGATGATCTCCGGCGAGCTGCAGCCGCACGGCGGCGGGATCACCGTCTCCGGCGGCCTCGGTGTGATGTCGCAGTTCGTGGGCTCGGTGCGGGACGAGACGACCGTGCGGGACCTGCTGGTCTCGGTGGCCCAGCCGCGCATCCGGGAAGCCGCCAAGGCGGTGGACCGCGCCGAGCAGCTGATCCTGACGGTGGACGACGAGGCCGCGCAGATGGCCTACGCGCAGGCGCTGAGCGACTGGGCGGACGTCCAGGGGTACGAGGCGGAGACGCTGTGGGACGTCTGCACGATGGCCGCGCTGGCGATCCCGTACGACTCCGCGCAGTTCCGCGAGGTGCGCACGCTGTCGGGCGGTGAGCAGAAGCGCCTCGTGCTGGAGGCGCTGCTGCGCGGGCCCGACGAGGTGCTGTTGCTCGACGAGCCGGACAACTACCTGGACGTCCCCGGCAAGCGCTGGCTGGAGGAGCAGCTGAAGGCCACCCGCAAGACGGTGCTCTTCGTCTCCCACGACCGGGAGCTGCTGACGCAGGCCGCGGAGAAGATCATCAGCCTGGAGGCGAGCCCGACGGGCTCCGACGTCTGGGTGCACGGCTCCGGCTTCGCCACGTACCACGACGCCCGCAAGGAGCGCTTCGCGCGCTTCGAGGAGCTCAAGCGGCGCTGGGACGAGGAGCACGCGCGGCTGAAGGCGCTGGTGCTGCGGCTGCGCAACCAGGCCGCGAGCAGCCCCGACATGGCCTCGCGGTACCGGGCGATGCAGACCCGCTTCCAGAAGTTCGAGGAGGCCGGCCCGCCGCCGGAGCCGCCGCGGGAGCAGGACATCCGGATGCGGCTCAAGGGCGGGCGTACGGGCGTGCGCGCCCTGACCGTGGAGAACCTGGAGCTGACGGGCCTGATGAAGCCCTTCTCGCTGGAGGTCTTCTACGGGGAGCGCGTCGCGGTGCTCGGCTCGAACGGCTCCGGCAAGTCGCACTTCCTGCGGCTGCTGGCGGGCGAGGACGTCAAGCACACGGGCACGTGGAAGCTGGGCGCGCGGGTGGTTCCCGGCCACTTCGCGCAGACGCACGCCCACCCGGAGCTCTTCGGGCGGACCCTCGTCGACATCCTGTGGACGGAGGCGGCGAAGCCCCTGGGGCAGGCGATGGGCGCCCTGCGCCGGTACGAGCTGGAGCGCCAGGGCGACCAGCCGTTCGAGAAGCTCTCGGGCGGGCAGCAGGCGCGGTTCCAGATCCTGCTGCTGGAGCTGGCGGGCACCACGGCGCTGCTGCTGGACGAGCCGACGGACAACCTGGACCTGGAGTCGGCGGAGGCCCTGCAGGACGGACTGGAGGCGTACGACGGCACTGTGCTGTGCGTCACGCACGACCGGTGGTTCGCGCGCACATTTGACCGTTACCTGGTCTTCGGTTCGGACGGTGTTGTGCGGGAGACTCAGGAACCCGTCTGGGACGAACGTAGAGTCGAACGCAAGCGCTAGGGGGATACCGTCACCCCCTCGGATGAGTGAGGGGCAGGCGTCGTGGGGCTGCGGCCTAGCATCTGGCTGATGAAGTGGGAGAACCAGGCCTCCGGAACCCGGGCCCCGGGCGGCGGCGCCGCCGGGGAGCGGTCCCCGGGGGACGGGGCCTCGGGGAGCCGGCTGATCGACTGGCTGCTGCGCCCGGCCTCCCGGACCTGGCAGGTCCTCTCCCTCGCGGTGCTCCTCGGGGTCTGCGTCTCCACGAGCCTGCGCGCGAACTGGGGCTCGGACAACGCCTTCGTGGTCAAGGCCGCGCAGACGCTGCTCGCGGGCGGGTCCCCGTACGAGGACAAGCGCTTCCTCTACCTCCCCAGCGCCGTGATCATGGCGGTTCCCGAGGCCCTGCTGCCGCGGACGGTGCTGCAGTGGGTGCTGCCGGCCGGGATGTCGGGGCTGCTGGGCGCGGGCTGGCTGGCCGCCCTGCGGATGTTCTCGGTGCCGCTGCGCTCGCGCTTCGCGGTCGGCGGTTTCGCGGTGCTCGCCCTCGCCTACAAGCCGTACGTGAACCTCGTGCTGATCGGCAACTGGACCGCCATCTCGGCGGCCGCGCTGCCGGTGGCGCTGCTGCTGGCGCACCGGCGGTCGTGGGCGGCGGCCGGGCTGGTGGTCGGGCTGGCGATCGCCTGCAAGCCGATGCTGGTGCCGGTCGGGCTGCTGTTCCTGCTCGCCCGGCAGTGGCGGGGACTGGCCGCGGCCGTGCTGGTGCCGCTGGGGCTCTCGCTGGCAGGCGCGCTGATGATGCCGAGCCCGACGCTGTTCTTCACCAAGACCCTGCCCTTCCTGCTCAAGGGGCAGGACGGGTACGCGCTGCCCTGGGACGCCTCGCCCATCGCGGTGCTGCCCCGGCTGGGGGTGCCGGAGTCGGTGGCGGTGCTGCTCGCGTTCGCGGGGGCCGCCGGCGGTCTGTGGGCGGCCTGGGTGCGGTGGCGCCGCCAGGACGAGACCGACCGGGGGGAGCTGCGCCTGGTGGAGACCGCCTGCATGGTGATGCTCGCCGCATTCCTGGTCTCCCGGCCCTCCTTCGACCACTACCTGCTGGTGGTGCTGCCGCTGCTGCTGGCCTCGGCGGTGCGGCCGGGCTCGATGCCCCGCTCGCCCTGGTTCTGGCTGGCGTTGACGCCCCAGGTGGCCCTGATCCCGTGGCCCTCGGAGCTGGCCCACAAGCGGCGCGCCTTCAAGGACTGCGCCACCCTGTGCGGGCTCGCGTTTGTGCTGGCGCGTCGTGCACTGCTCTCGGGTCGGGTTACTCTGGAGCCCGTAACAACTGCGGGGTCCCCACCCAGGACCGAACCGGAGTGCGCCGCGACGCCAGCAGAATCGGCATCGCGGACCGCGTTTTGACCCTTACGGGTCTGCTTGGGTATCCTGCTGGTTTGTTATGCGTATTGGCTTTCTCATTCTCACGTGAAAGGGCCTTGCGCCGGTCCACCGGACCGATGACCAGCGGTTCACACGGGTTGCGTCCCCGATGTGAACGAGGGCTGTCGTGATCGTCCGTGGTGACCCTGTCAGGACCTTCCCGCTGGGCTTGCGCCCTATGGGATACCACCACTGAAGAAGCGAAGGCATACGCGTGCGTACGTTCAGCCCCAAGCCCGGCGACATCTCGCGCCAGTGGCTCGTCATCGACGCCCAGGACGTTGTCCTCGGCCGTCTGGCGACCCAGGCCGCTGCCCTCCTGCGGGGCAAGCACAAGCCGACTTACGCCCCCCACATGGACATGGGCGACTTCGTCATCATCGTCAACGCCGACAAGGTTCACCTGTCCGGCAACAAGGCGACTCAGAAGATGGCGTACCGCCACTCCGGTTACCCGGGCGGTCTCCGTTCGGTGCGCTACGACGACCTCCTGGCGAACAACCCGGAGAAGGCCGTCGAGAAGGCCATCAAGGGCATGCTCCCCAAGAACACCCTGGGCCGTCAGATGCTCTCGAAGCTGAAGGTCTACTCGGGCGACCAGCACCCCCACGCTGCCCAGCAGCCGGTGCCGTTCGAGATCACCCAGGTCGCGCAGTAGTTCCGGCCACCCCCTAAGACGTAGAAAATTCTGAGGAGCATCGTGGCCGAGACCACCGCCGAGACGACCGTCGAAGAGTTCGAGGGCAACGTCGAGGAGTACACCAGCGAGTCCGAGGCCGTAGTCGAGGGCGACTACACCTCCGAGTCCCTTGCCGGTCGCTTCGGCGACCCCCAGCCGGCTGCCGGCCTGGGCCGTCGCAAGAACGCCATCGCCCGCGTCCGGATCGTTCCGGGCACCGGCAAGTGGAAGATCAACGGTCGCACCCTTGAGGACTACTTCCCCAACAAGGTGCACCAGCAGGAAGTCAACGAGCCGTTCAAGCTGCTCGAGCTCGACAACCGCTACGACGTCATCGCCCGCATCGCGGGTGGCGGCGTTTCCGGCCAGGCCGGCGCCCTGCGCCTCGGTGTGGCCCGTGCGCTGAACGAGGCGGACGTGGACAACAACCGCCCGGCGCTGAAGAAGGCCGGCTTCCTCTCCCGCGACGACCGTGCGGTCGAGCGCAAGAAGGCCGGTCTCAAGAAGGCCCGTAAGGCTCCGCAGTACAGCAAGCGTTAATCTGCGCCTGCTGTTCTGCAACGAAACCGCCCCGGCAGCACTCTCTGTGCTGCCGGGGCGGTTCGTTTACCGCCACAAGCGGCAAATACCTGTCACAAGCGGTCACAAAGCGATGCGGAAACTCGGGAGGACAACAGTGGGACGACTCTTCGGGACGGACGGTGTACGCGGCGTTGCCAACGCGGATCTGACGGCGGAGCTCGCGCTCGGCCTCTCCGTGGCGGCTGCCCACGTACTGGCCGAAGCGGGCACCTTCGCGGGCCACCGGGCGACGGCCGTGGTCGGCCGGGACCCCCGGGCCTCCGGCGAATTCCTCGAGGCCGCGGTCGTGGCCGGCCTCGCGAGCGCGGGCGTGGACGTCCTGCGCGTCGGTGTGCTGCCCACCCCGGCGGTGGCGTATCTCACCGGTGCGCTGGGTGCCGACCTCGGCGTGATGCTCTCCGCCAGCCACAACGCCATGCCCGACAACGGCGTCAAGTTCTTCGCGCGCGGCGGCCACAAGCTCGCCGACGAGCTGGAGGACCGCATCGAGTCCGTCTACGAGGAGCACCGCACCGGCGCCCCCTGGGACCGGCCCACCGGCTCCGGCGTCGGCCGGGTCTCCGACTACACCGAGGGCCTCGAGAAGTACGTCGCCCACCTCATCGGCGTCCTCCCCAACCGCCTCGACGGCCTGAAGATCGTCCTGGACGAGGCCCACGGCGCGGCCGCGTACGTCTCGCCCGAGGCCTTCGCCCGGGCCGGCGCGGAGATCATCACGATCGGCGCCGAGCCGGACGGCCTGAACATCAACGACGGCTGCGGCTCCACCCACCTCGGCCTGCTCAAGGCGGCCGTCGTCGAGCACGGCGCCGACTTCGGCATCGCGCACGACGGTGACGCCGACCGCTGCCTGGCCGTGGACGGCGCGGGCGCGGAGGTCGACGGCGACCAGATCCTCGCCGTGCTGGCACTGGCCATGCGCGAGGCCGGCCAGCTGCGCGAGAACACCGTGGTCGGCACCGTGATGTCCAACCTGGGCTTCAAGCTGGCCATGGAGGGCGAGGGCATCCACGTCGTGCAGACCGGGGTCGGCGACCGGTACGTGCTGGAGTCGATGAAGGAGCACGGCTACGCGCTCGGCGGCGAGCAGTCCGGCCACGTGATCATCCTCGACCACGCGACGACCGGTGACGGCACGCTGACCGGCCTGCTCCTGGCGGCGCGGGTCGCGGCCACCGGCAAGTCCCTCGCCGAGCTGGCGGGCGTCATGCAGCGGCTGCCGCAGGTGCTGGTCAACGTCCCCGACGTGGACAAGTCCCGGGTCACCACCTCCGCGGAGCTGGCGGCGGCCGTGGCCGACGCCGAGCGCGAGCTGGGCACCACCGGACGGGTGCTGCTCCGGCCCTCCGGTACGGAGCCGCTCGTACGGGTGATGGTCGAGGCCGCCGACATCGAGCAGGCCCGCGCGGTCGCAGGCCGGCTCGCGGACGTCGTGAAGTCGGCGCTGGGCTAACCTCCGCCGTTCGCCGTGCCTGGCGCACCCGGCTTCCGGACCATCCGGTCCTGCTGGGTGCGCCACAGCATTTTCCAGGCGATGAGGGTGAGCGTCCCCGAGAGGATGATGCCGCCCAGGTTGAGCGCCAGCTGGATGCCGGAGCCCCACATCTGGCCGAGGTCGCCGTAGCTGAGGGCCACGGCGGCGTTGGCGCCCGCCGGGACGGTGGTCACGGAGATCGCCACGCCGACCAGGGCACCGGCCTTCGCGGACGTCAGCGAGAGCATGCCGGCAACGCCCGCGAGCAGGGCCACGACGAACGAGAACGGGTCGGGCTGCCAGATGAAGCTGGTGTTCGGCCGTTCGTTCTCCAGCAGGTGCTCGTGGAAGAGCCCCAGCTCGTCCATGACCAGGCTGAAGACCGTCGTCGCGACGATCGCCGCCGTG
This sequence comes from Streptomyces sp. NBC_00207, assembly GCF_045160965.1. Lineage (NCBI taxonomy): Bacteria > Bacillati > Actinomycetota > Actinomycetes > Kitasatosporales > Streptomycetaceae > Streptomyces > Streptomyces sp. NBC_00207. The sequence goes on from NZ_CP130715.1 coordinate 5,640,508, forward strand.
AAACCGACCGTCAGCGCGACGAACGAGCGCCAGGCCAGTTTGGGTCTGCGCTGCACCAGACCGGTGCAGATGCCGGCGAGCGGGCCGAACTCGGGGCCGACCGCCATCGCGCCCACGATCAGCACGGCGTTGTCGAGCACGACGCCGCACGCCGCGATCATCGTCGCCAGGATCATGAAGGCGGCGTAGGTGATGGTGAGGGTGGACTCCTCGTGGGTCGACTCGGCGAGCTGCTCCCAGACCACCGCGTCGGCGGCCTCGCCCGGGGCCTCCGCCTCCGCGTCGTCGGCGCGCCGGGAGATCGAGAGGTCGATGTTCTCGACGGCGATGGACCCGCTCTTGTCGATGCCGAGGGAGCGCATCTCCTGGAGGAGCTCGTCGGCCGCCTCCCGGGCGACGTCGCACAGGACGAGATCCCCCTCGGGGGTGCGCGCCGCACCGGTCAGTACCACCAGGTGGGTGGTGCCGACCGTGTGGTCGATCAGCTCCACCACCTGCTCCGTGAGGTGGTGCGGGGTGATCATCCGAAGATGCAGCATGCCCGCACCCTAGCCACCCGGGTGTCAGAGCTTGCGGAGGCTCAGCTTCTGCACCTTGTGGTCCGGGCCCTTGCGGACGACGAGGGTGGCCCGGCCGCGGGTGGGCGCCACGTTCTCCAGCAGGTTGGGCTTGTTGATCGTCCGCCACATCGTCTGTGCGTACTCCATGGCCTCCTCCTCGGAGACCTGGGTGTACTTGCGGAAGTAGGAGAAAGGATTCTGGAAGGCGGTCTCGCGCAGCTTCCGGAAGCGGTTGAGGTACCAGCGCTCGATGTCCTCGGGGCGCGCGTCCACGTACACGCTGAAGTCGAAGTAGTCGGCGAGGGCGACGCGGGTGCGGCCGTCCGTGCCGGGGAGGGCCGGCTGGAGTACGTTGAGGCCCTCGACGATGAGGATGTCCGGGCGGCGGACGACGAGCTCCTCGCCGGGGACGATGTCGTAGATCAGGTGCGAGTAGACCGGGGCCCTGACCTCGTCCTTCCCGGCCTTGATGTCGGCGACGAAGCGGGTCAGCGCGCGACGGTCGTAGGACTCCGGGAAGCCCTTGCGGGAGGTGAGCCCGCGCCGCTGGAGCTCCTTCATCGGGTACAGGAACCCGTCGGTGGTCACCAGCTCCACGCGCGGGTGCTCGGGCCAGCGGGCGAGGAGGGCCTGCAGGAGGCGGGCCACGGTGGACTTGCCGACCGCGACCGAACCGGCGACCCCTATGACGAAGGGCGTGCCCTGCTGGGCGCCGTGGCCGTTGCCCGCGTCCCCGAGGAAGGTGTTCAGGGTGCCGCGGAGGTTGCTGGTGGCGCCGACGTAGAGGTTGAGGAGGCGCGAGAGCGGCAGGTAGACGTCGCGGACCTCGTCGAGGTCGATGACGTCGCCGAGGCCGCGCAGCCGCTCGACCTCGTCGGCGGTCAGCGGCAGCGGGGTCCGCTCGCGCAGGGCGCTCCACTCGGCCCGGGTGAGGTCGACGTACGGCGAGGCCTCGGGGCCCCGGCGGTGGGCGGGGCGCGTGGGGTGCCCCTCCCGGCCGCGTCGCTCCGTTGCGTCGTCCGGCGTGCTGCTTCGTGGCGGCGAAGTGATCACACCGCCATTGTCGGGGCTCGGAGGCGCTTGTGGGTGGTGTGGTCGGTCACGTGCGCGGGGGCCCTGAGAGGGCCGGGCCGGGGGTTGTGGCGGGGCCGGTCTCGATTCGGGGCAAAGGGGGTCTCGCCCTGATCACGATCGGGGGCGGTCGCGGAAAACCCCGATGGGCTGATCGAACGGCCCGTACATTGTTGATCACCGCAGCGCTGAGGACCTTTCGTGCTGCCCTGATGTCGTTTGCTCCATGGGGGAGATCTTTCGTGCGCACCGCTCTTGTCCGTCGTACCGTCCTGACCGCGTCCGCGGTGTCCCTGGCCCTGCTGGCCACTGCCTGCGGCTCCGACAAGGCCGACACCAAGGCCGACGCCAAGCCGTCGGCCGCCGCCTCCTCGCCGGCCGCGGCCGCCCCGGACGCCGCCAAGGCGAAGACGGACGCCGAGCTGTCCGCCCTGATCCTGACCAAGGCCGACCTGGCGGACCACCTGGTCACCGCCGTCCCGAAGGACGAGGTGGCTCTCGGTGAGGCCGCGTCCGGCGACAAGGCCGAGTGCCAGCCCGTGGTCAGGACGCAGGGCACGGCCACCATCGGCAAGGCCGCCGGTGTGGCGCGGATGAAGGCCGTCGCCAAGCCCAAGGAGGGCGCCAGCCCGGAGGACACGGCCGCCGCAGGGCTGAAGGCCCTCGCCGGCACCCGGACCTCGGTCACCCTCGCCTCGTACGAGGGCAAGGGCGCGGAGGAGGCCTTCGCGGCCGTCAAGGCCGCGGCCACCGCGTGCGCAGGCGGCTTCACGCTGACGATGGAGGGCGAGAAGACCAAGATCGACAAGGTGGTCTCCGGCACCGCCACCGGTGGCGACGAGGCGATCGCCCTCACGCTGGAGGCCGATGTGGAGGGCACGAAGGTCACGACCGAGACCGTCGTCGTGCGCAAGGGCAACACCCTGGCCACCCACACCGCGTCGGCCCTGGGCGTCGCGGAGAAGCCGACCGCCATCGTGGCCGCGCAGGTGAAGAAGCTCGGCTGAGCCCCTCCCGATCCGACGTCGACCCCGCTCCGGCCTCTTGGCCGGGGCGGGGTTTTCGTCTTGTTCGGCTACGGGGCAGACGGCCAACTACGGCGTACGCTGCGGCCTATGTGCGGAATTGTGGGTTACGTGGGAGCGCAGTCTGCGCTCGATGTGGTCATCGCCGGACTCAAGCGACTGGAGTACCGCGGCTACGACTCGGCGGGGGTCGCCGTACTCGCCGACGGCAGCCTGGCGGCCGCCAAGAAGGCCGGCAAGCTGGTCAATCTGGAGAAGGAACTGGTCGGGCACCCGCTGCCGGCCGGCTCCACGGGACTCGGGCACACCCGGTGGGCCACCCACGGCGGTCCCACCGACGTCAACGCACACCCGCACCTCGACAACTCGGGGCGGGTGGCCGTCGTGCACAACGGCATCATCGAGAACTTCGCCGAGCTCCGGGCCGAACTCGCCGAGCGCGGCCACCGGCTGGACTCCGAGACGGACACCGAGGTCGTCGCGCACCTGCTGGCCGAGCACTTCTCGGCGACCGGCGACCTGGCCGAGGCCATGCGGCAGGTGTGCCGGCGCCTGCAGGGCGCCTTCACGCTGGTCGCCGTGCACGCCGACGACCCGGACGTGGTGGTCGGCGCGCGCCGGAACTCGCCCCTGGTGGTCGGCGTCGGAGAGGGCGAGAACTTCCTCGCCTCGGATGTGGCCGCGTTCATCGCCCACACCCGGTCCGCGATCGAGCTGGGCCAGGACCAGGTCGTGGAACTGCGCCGCGAAGGGGTCACGGTGACCAAGTTCGACGGTTCGCCCGCGACCGTGCGGGCCTACCACGTGGACTGGGACGCCTCGGCGGCCGAGAAGGGGGGCTACGACTACTTCATGCTCAAGGAGATCGCCGAGCAGCCGAAGGCCGTCGCCGACACCCTCCTGGGCAGGATCGACGCGAGCGGCTCGCTGACCCTGGACGAGGTGCGCATCCCCGTCTCGGTGCTCAGGGAGGTCGACAAGGTCGTGATCGTGGCGTGCGGTACGGCGTACCACGCGGCCATGATCGCGAAGCTGGCCATCGAGCACTGGACCCGCATCCCCTGCGAGACGGAGCTGGCGAGCGAGTTCCGCTACCGCGACCCGATCCTGGACCAGCGGACGCTGGTCGTCGCGATCTCGCAGTCCGGCGAGACCATGGACACCCTGATGGCGCTCCGGCACGCGCGCGAGCAGGGGGCCAAGGTGCTGGCCGTCTGCAACACGAACGGGTCGACGATCCCGCGCGAATCGGATGCCGTGCTCTACACGCACGCCGGTCCGGAGGTGGCCGTCGCCTCGACCAAGGCGTTCCTGACGCAGCTGGTCGCCTGCTATCTCGTGGCGCTGTACCTCGGGCAGGTGCGCGGCACGAAGTGGGGCGACGAGATCCAGGCCGTGATCCGCGAACTGTCCGACATCGCCGCCGCGGTGGACACCGTTCTGGAGACCATGGAGCCGGTACGGCAGCTCGCGCGCTCCCTCGCCGACAAGAACACCGTGCTGTTCCTCGGCCGGCACGTCGGGTACCCGGTGGCGCTGGAGGGCGCGCTCAAGCTCAAGGAGCTCGCGTACATGCACGCCGAGGGCTTCGCGGCGGGCGAGCTCAAGCACGGGCCGATCGCCCTGATCGAGGAGGACCTGCCGGTCGTGGTGGTCGTCCCGTCGCCGCGCGGCCGGTCGGTGCTCCACGACAAGATCGTGTCGAACATCCAGGAGATCCGGGCCCGCGGGGCGCGGACCATCGTGATCGCGGAGGAGGGCGACGAGGCGGTGGTCCCGTACGCCGACCACCTGATCCGGATCCCGGCGACGCCGACGCTGCTCCAGCCGCTGGTGGCGACGGTGCCCCTGCAGGTCTTCGCGTGCGAACTGGCGACGGCGCGGGGCAACGAGGTGGACCAGCCGCGTAACCTCGCAAAGTCCGTGACCGTGGAGTAGTGACCGGCTGGAGCTGTAAGACGTGATTATCGGCGTCGGGATCGACGTGGCGGAGATCGAACGGTTCGGCGCGGCGCTGGAGCGCACGCCGGGCCTCGCCCAGCGGCTGTTCGTCGACTCCGAGTTGACGCTGGCGAGCGGTGAGCGGCGCGGGACCGCCTCGCTCGCCGCGCGGTTCGCCGCCAAGGAGGCGCTGGCCAAGGCGCTCGGCGCGCCCGCCGGGATGCTGTGGACCGACGCCGAGGTGTACGTGGAGGCCAGCGGGCAGCCGCGGCTGCGGGTGTCGGGAACGGTGGAGGCGCGGGCGCTTGCACTGGGCGTGAAGTCCTGGCACATCTCGCTGAGCCACGACGCCGGCGTCGCCTCCGCCGTGGTGATCGCCGAGGGATAGCGCCTGCCGTCGGGCAGGCTGGTGCCATGCGTACTGCTTACAGCGTGGAGACCGTACGGGCCGCCGAGCGGGAGCTGATGGCCCGGCTGCCCGAAGGAGCCCTGATGCAGCGGGCGGCGGCCGGACTGGCCGCCGTGTGCGCGGGGCTGCTCGTACGGGTGTACGGGTCCCGGATCGTGCTGCTCGTAGGGCCCGGCGACAACGGGGGCGACGCGCTCTACGCCGGGGCGCGGCTCGCCCGGCGCGGGGCCGCGGTGACGGCGGTGCCCATGGACCCCGAACGGATGCACCCGGGCGGGCTGGCCGCGCTGCGGGCCGCCGGCGGCCGGGTCGGGGAGACCGTACCGCAGCGGGCGGACCTCGTACTCGACGGGCTGCTCGGGATCGGCGGCCGGGGCGGGCTGCGGCCTGCGGCGGCCGCGCTGGTGGAACGGATCCCGCCGGGGGTCCCGGTGGTGGCCGTGGACCTGCCGAGCGGGGTGGACGCGGACACCGGGGAGGTGGCGGGGCCGGCCGTCACGGCCGACGTCACGGTGACCTTCGGCGCGTACAAGCCGGGGCTGCTGATCGACCCCGGAGCCTCGCGGGCCGGGGTGGTGCGGCTGGTGGACATCGGGCTGGAGCTGCCGTCGCCGCAGGTGGAGGCCTTGCAGCACGCCGACGTCGCGGGGCTGCTGCCGGTGCCGACGGCGTCGAGCGACAAGTACCGGCGGGGCGTGGTCGGGATCGTCGCCGGCTCCGCGCAGTATCCGGGGGCGGCCGTACTGGCCGTGGCCGGAGCGCTGCGGGGCGGTGCGGGTGCGGTGCGGTACGTGGGGCCGGCGGCGGAGGCCGTGCTCGCGCGGTACCCGGAGACGCTGATCGGGCCCGGCCGGGTGCAGGCATGGGTGGTCGGGCCGGGACTGGGGGAGGGGCGCGCCGGGGAGGTCGCGGACCTGCTGGCGGGCGACGTGCCGGTGCTGGTCGATGCGGACGGGCTGCGCGGGCTGGACGCGGAGCTGCTGCGGGCCCGGACGGCCCCGACCCTGCTGACCCCGCACGCGGGGGAGGCGGCGGCGCTGCTCGGGGTGTCGCGGGAGTCGGTGGAGGCGGGGCGGCTGGGGGCGGTGCGGAGGCTGGCGGCCGGGTACGGGGCGGCGGTGCTGCTGAAGGGGTCGACGACGCTGGTCGCCTCCGGCGGGTCCGCCGTCCGGGTGAATCCGACGGGGAGTTCCTGGCTGGCCACGGCGGGGAGCGGGGACGTGCTGTCCGGGCTGGCCGGGTCGCTCCTGGCGGGCGGGCTGTCCGGCGCGGACGCCGGTTCCGTGGCGGCGTACCTCCACGGCCTGGCGGCCCGACTCGCCGGCGGCCCCCTCCTGGCCCACCAACTGGCCGAAGCCCTCCCCACTGCGTGGCGCAACGCCAGCCAGTGACACCGCGGCTCCCGGGGGCCAGCCCCCGGACCCCCGCGCCTCAAACGCCGGCGGGGCTGGAGTGGTGCGGCGAGGCTGACCGGCAGGGCACGGTGGGGGTTCTGAGAGACTGGGGGCGATGAACGAGACACCGACGCGCGTGTACGCCGAGATCGATCTTGACGCCGTACGGGAGAACGTGCGCGCACTGCGCGAGCGGGCGCCCCGGGCCGAGTTGATGGCCGTGGTCAAAGCGAATGCCTACGGGCACGGAGCCCTGGCCTGCGCCCGGGCCGCCCAGGAGGCCGGCGCCACCTGGCTCGGGACCGCCACCCCCGAGGAGGCGCTCGCGCTGCGCGCCGCCGGGATCGAGGGGCGGATCATGTGCTGGCTCTGGACCCCCGGCGGGCCCTGGCGGGAGGCCGTCGAGGCCGACATCGACGTGTCCGTCAGCGGAATGTGGGCCCTCGACGAGGTGCGCGAGGCCGCCCGGGCCGCGGGCCGGACCGCGCGCGTCCAGCTCAAGGCCGACACCGGCCTCGGCCGCAACGGCTGCCAGCCCGCCGACTGGGAGGAGCTGGTCGGGGCGGCCGTCGCAGCCCAGGCCGAGGGGACCGTCCGGGTCACCGGGGTCTGGTCGCACTTCGCCTGCGCCGACGAGCCCGGCCACCCCTCCATCCAGCTCCAGCTCGCCGCCTTCCGCGACATGCTCTCGTACGCCGAGAAGGAGGGCGTCGAGCCCGAGGTCCGGCACATCGCGAACTCGCCGGCCACCCTGACCCTGCCCGAGTCGCACTTCGACCTGGTGCGCTGCGGGCTGGCCGTCTACGGGGTCTCGCCCGCGCCCGAGCTCGGCACCCCGGCCCAGCTGGGCCTGCGGCCCGCGATGACCCTCAGGGCCTCCCTCGCCCTGGTCAAGACGGTCCCCGCCGGGCACGGCGTCAGCTACGGCCACCACTACGTCACCGAGACAGAGACGAACCTGGCGCTGATCCCGGCCGGCTACGCCGACGGCATCCCGCGGCATGCCTCCGGGCGCGGGCCGGTGCTCGTCGCCGGCCGGATCCGCCGGGTGGCCGGGCGCGTCGCCATGGACCAGTTCGTGGTCGACTTGGGTGCGGACCACGCCCGCGTCGGGGACGAAGCCGTCATCTTCGGGGACGCGGAACGCGGTGAACCCACCGCCGAGGACTGGGCACAAGCGGCGGACACGATCGCGTATGAGATCGTCACCCGTATCGGTGGACGTGTGCCCCGGGTGTACCTGGGCGGCTGAGCGAGCGGAGTGAGGGCGGCGGCGTGAGCGAGAACTGGCGCAAGGCCGGCTGGGCCGGCGCCGCCATCGGCGTGATAGCCGCGGGCGCGGCGGCCGGTGTCGCGGTCGAACGGATCACCGTCGGGCGCGGCATGCGCAGGAAGGCGCGCCTCGCACTCGACGCCGCCGGGGACTACGGCGCCCTGCGCGGGACCGAGGGGACCTGCCCGGCCGAGGACGCCACCGAGCTCTACTACGAGGTCGAAGAGCTGCCGGAGGAGGGCAAGCGGCGCCGACTGCGGCGCAAGGCCGCGCCCCCGGCCACGGTCGTCTTCTGCCACGGCTACTGCCTCAGCCAGGACTCCTGGCACTTCCAGCGCGCCGCCCTGCGCGGAATGGTCCGCGCGGTCTACTGGGACCAGCGCAGCCACGGCCGCAGCGCGCGCGGCCTCGCCCAGGCGGACGGCGAGCCGCTGACCATGGAGCAGCTCGGCCGCGACCTGAAGACCGTCATCGACGCCGCCGCTCCGGAGGGCCCGCTGATCCTCGTGGGTCACTCGATGGGCGGAATGACCATCATGGGATTCGCCGAGCAGTTCCCCGACATCGTGCGCGAGCGCGTGGTCGGCGTGGCCCTGGTCGGGACCTCCAGCGGCCGCCTCGACGAGGTGACGTACGGGCTGCCGTCCGTCGGGGTGGGCGCCGTGCGCCGGATCCTGCCGGGCGTGCTCAAGGCGCTCGGCTCGCAGGTGGAGCTGGTGGAGAAGGGCCGGCGGGCCACCGCCGACCTGTTCGCCGGCATGATCAAGATGTATTCGTTCGGCTCCCGTGACGTGGACCCGGGCGTCACGCGCTTCGCGGAGCGGCTCATCGAGGCCACCCCGATCGACGTGGTCGCCGAGTTCTACCCGGCCTTCCAGACCCACGACAAGACGGCCGCGCTCCGGCTGTTCGCGGACATCCCGGTCACCGTCATCGCCGGCGACAAGGACATGATCACCCCGCCCGGGCACAGCGTGGCCATCAAGGAGGCGCTGCCCAGCGCCGACCTCGTGGTCCTGGAGTCCACCGGGCACCTGATGATGCTGGAGCGCCCGGAGACCGTGACGCGGCTGCTCACCGGGCTGCTGGCGCAGACCGGCGCGGTCCCGCTCCCCACACCGACTAACGTTGGCGCGCATGGAAGAAGTACCGCTGGAAGCCCAGCGCAGCCAGGCACCGGCACCTGAGGCCGAGGACAGCACAGAGACCCGGATCACCGTCGGTTCGCCGGACGCGATGCAGGAGTTGGGCCGCAGGATCGCCGCCCTGCTGCGTCCCGGCGACCTCGTCCTGCTGACGGGTGAGCTGGGAGCGGGCAAGACCACGCTGACCCGCGGCCTGGGCGAGGGCCTGGGCGTGCGCGGGGCCGTGACCTCGCCGACCTTCGTGATCGCCCGCGTCCACCCCTCGCTGACCGGCGGGCCCGCGCTGGTGCACGTGGACGCGTACCGCCTGGGCGGCGGGCTGGACGAGATGGAGGACCTGGACCTCGACGTCTCGCTGCCCGAGTCCGTGGTCGTCGTGGAGTGGGGCGACGGCAAGGTGGAGGAGCTCTCCGACGACCGCCTGCACGTGGTGATCGCGCGCGCGGTCGGCCACGAGGAGGTGCTGGACGACGTGCGCGAGGTCTCGGTGCGCGGGGTCGGGGTGCGCTGGACCGCCGGGGCCGGGCTGGACTCCCTGGCCGGTGCACTCTCGGAGTAAACGTACCGACAACTCGTCGGCAAGATATTGCGCTGGTGGCAGCCCTCGTGGTGACATGGTACCGAGAGTTTCTTAGGTATGCCTAAGTTCGGTGTCCCGGGGTCCAGGAGGCAGCCATGTCGGCACCAGCAGGAGCACAGCGCGATCCCCGCCCGTCCGTCGTCTCCATGCGGATGCTGCTCGCCGCCGGAGTGGCCGCCACCGCCGTCTCGACTCCGCCCGCGCCCGAACACGTACCGGGCGGGCCCGAGGACACCGCACGCGAAGAGGCCGCTCCGGAATCCGAAGCGGCCTGAGTCGCACGTACGGGTGAAGCGCGGGCGCTCCGGTCAGGGAACGACGACGACCTTCGAGTTGATCGTCGCGAAGGCCCACATCGCGTCGCCGTCGGCGCGCGTCATGCGGATCCCGCCGGTCTTCTTGGCCGCGTCGGGCGCCGGCGTCGCGCCGTCCAGACGGGCGCTGAAGCCGACCGCCACACCCTCGGCGGTGGCGAACCGCACGACGTGCTCGATCGGCACGCCGTCCGAGCCGGTGACCGAGCCCGAGCGCGAACCGACGAGGTAGCTGCCCGCCTTCGGGTGCACCGTGCTCGGCATCACCGTGAACGACTTCGGCTCCTGCGCGGCGTCGCCCACCAGCCACACCCGCTTCTGGCCCACCGAGTACACGACGCGCGTCCCCGTGCCGGAGCCCTCCGGCACGGGCACCGGCTTCGCCGGGTCCTGCTTGGCGGCGGACTGGCTCGGGGCGGGGGCCGCGGCTTGCGGGGCCGCCTTCGAGGGGCGCGCCGGCGCCGTGGCGGAGGCCTGGTAGCCGAGGAAGCCGACCGCGGCCACTGCCGCGATGGTGAGCCCGGCCACGATTCCCGAGCTGCTGCGTGCCACCTTGCTCCACCTCTCCGCGCTGACCGACACCTCGACCGACAGTTCGGCCGATGGCTCGACCGATACCTCAGTGATCCCTCGGTCGAAAGGTAGCAGCCGCCCTCCTTTCCGACCGGCCGCAAGGGGCGCGGCCGCCGGAGTCGTAGGCTGTTCGCGTGCTCCTGCTCGCTGTAGATACCGCCACGCCCGCCGTCACCGTCGCCCTGCACGACGGCGAGTCCGTCCTCGCCGAGTCGAACCAGGTCGACGCCCGCCGCCACGGGGAGCTGCTGCTGCCCTCCGTGGACCAGGTGCTCGCCGAGGCCGGGCTGAAGCTCGACGCCCTCACCGGCATCGTCGTCGGGGTCGGCCCCGGCCCCTACACCGGGCTGCGCGTGGGCCTCGTCACCGCCACCACCTTCGCCGCCGTGCTGGGCGTGCCCGTGCACGGCCTGTGCACGCTCGACGGCCTCGCGTACGCCGCCGGCACCGCCGGGATCGAGGGCCCCTTCACCGTCGCCACCGACGCGCGGCGCAAGGAGGTCTACTGGGCCCGGTACGAGGACCCGCGCACGCGCGTCGGAGAGCCCGCCGTGGACCGCCCGGCCGACATCGCCGAGCAGGTCGCGGGGGTGCCCGCGGTGGGCCAGGGCGCGCTCCTGTACCCCGAGGTGTTCCCGGACGCGCGCGGCCCCGAGCACCAGTCCGCCGCCGCACTGGCCTCGCTGGCCGCGGAACGACTGGCGGCGGGGGCGCAGTTCCTGCCCCCGACCCCGCTCTACCTGCGCCGGCCCGACGCCCAGGTCCCCAAGAACTACAAGGTGGTCACCCCGCAGTGACCCCGGCGACCCCCCACAGACTGCGCGAGATGCGCTGGTGGGACATCGGACCCGTGCTGGAACTGGAGCACGAGCTGTTCCCCGAGGACGCCTGGTCCGCCGGGATGTTCTGGTCCGAACTCGCCCACGCCCGCGGCCCGCAGGCAACCCGCCGCTACGTCGTGGCCGAGGACGCGTCGGGCCGGCTCGTGGGATACGCCGGGCTGGCCGCCGCCGGCGACCTGGCCGACGTACAGACCATCGCGGCCGCCCGCGACCAGTGGGGGACCGGGCTCGGCGCCCGGCTCCTCACCGACCTGCTGCGGGCCGCCACCGCGTTCGAATGCGCCGAGGTGCTGCTGGAGGTGCGGGTGGACAACACCCGCGCCCAGAAGCTCTACGAGCGCTTCGGCTTCGAGCCCATCGGCTTCCGGCGCGGCTACTACCAGCCCGGCAACGTCGACGCGCTCGTCATGCGACTGACCGACCCCGCACAAGCACGAACTGAGAGCAGTGAGAGCAATGGCTGACGAACCGCTCGTCCTCGGAATCGAGACGTCCTGCGACGAGACCGGCGTCGGCATCGTCCGTGGCACGACCCTGCTCGCGGACGCGATCGCGTCGAGCGTCGACGAGCACGCGCGCTTCGGCGGCGTCGTGCCCGAGGTGGCCTCGCGGGCCCACCTGGAGGCGATGGTCCCCACCATCGAGCGCGCGCTGAAGGAGGCCGGGGTCAGCGCCCGCGACCTCGACGGCATCGCGGTCACGGCCGGGCCGGGCCTCGCGGGGGCGCTGCTGGTGGGCACCTCGGCGGCCAAGGCGTACGCCTACGCGCTGGGCAAGCCGCTCTACGGGGTGAACCACCTGGCCTCGCACATCTGCGTGGACCAGCTGGAGCACGGGCCGCTGCCGGAGCCGACGATGGCGCTGCTGGTGTCCGGCGGGCACTCCTCGCTGCTGCTGGCCCCCGACATCACCTCCGACGTACGGCCGCTCGGCGCGACCATCGACGACGCGGCGGGCGAGGCCTTCGACAAGATCGCGCGCGTGCTGCAGCTGGGCTTCCCCGGCGGTCCGGTCATCGACCGGCTCGCGCGCGAGGGCGACCCGAAGGCGATCCACTTCCCGCGCGGGCTGACCGGGCCGCGCGACGCGGCGTACGACTTCTCCTTCTCCGGGCTGAAGACGGCCGTCGCCCGCTGGATCGAGGCGAAGCGGAACGCGGGCGAGGAGGTGCCGGTGCGCGACGTGGCGGCGTCCTTCCAGGAGGCCGTGGTGGACGTGCTGACGCGCAAGGCGATCCGGGCGTGCAAGGACGAGGGCGTCGACCACCTGATGATCGGCGGCGGTGTGGCCGCCAACTCCCGGCTGCGCTCGCTCGCGCAGGAGCGGTGCGACGACGCGGGGATCGTCCTGCGGGTGCCGCGGCCGAAGCTGTGCACGGACAACGGCGCGATGGTGGCGGCGCTGGGCGCGGAGATGGTCAAGCGGAACCGGGCCCCCTCCGACTGGGACCTGTCGGCGGACTCCTCGCTGCCGGTGACGGACCCGCACGTACCGGGCGTCCAGGGGCACGGGCACGGCCACGGCCACGCCCATGACCACGACCACGTGCACGAGCTGAGCAAGGACAACCTGTACTCATGAGCACCGTCGCGCTGATGTGGGAGGCCCGGGCCGCCGACGGCCGGGGCAACGAACTCCTGGAGTGGGCCCGGGCCCAGGTCCTCGCCCGGGAGCCGGTGCGCCGCGAGGTGTTCCGGGCCCCGCAGGACCGGGTGCTCGTGATCACGTGGTGGGAGGCGGCCGAAGGGGTGTCGGCGGAGCTTCCCGAACTGCCCGAGCCCGCAGCCGACTTGATCACGCGGGCGGTGCACCGCTGGCGGTTCGAGTCGGTGGAGGTCGACGGGGGCTGACGGCTCCCGCCCGGTCCGTGGGTGGTCCCGGGCTGCGGCTATGGTCATGTGCATGCCTCGCCGTGACCTGCCGCCCCTGCCGCCGCCCGCGCACCTGCGCGTCTGGCTGGACGAGGGCAGCGTACGGGCCGACCGTGCGCGTTTCCTGCACGACCTGGCCCATCGCAGCCTGGGCCTCGGGCGGTTGCTGCTGCTCTGGGCCGTCGCGGCCGTCTTCGCCCTCGGCTGGTCCTTCGTCGGCATGGCCCTGGTGGCCTTCGAAGCGGGCGACCCGGTCTCCTTCCTCCTCGGGATCGTCTTCGTCGTCCTGGGCGCCGGAGTGCTGATCCCGGCCGGCTTCTGGTTCGCCTGGGGCGCCCGGCGCGACCGCGAGGTGCGGCGGCTGCTGTCCGCGTGGGCCGAGGCCGGCCGGGACCCGGCCGTCGACCTCCGGATGCGCGCACCCGGCCGGAGCCTGACCTGGCTGCTGGCCTCCTTCGTCCTGGGCGCGGCCGGGCTGTGGGTGACCTTCGGCGTCGCCCTGACGGCGCGCCCGGGCGAGGAGACGTACGGCGAGGTCGCCTACTACATGGGCCTGGGCATGATCCTGTGGATCACCGCCCTCCTGGGCGCGGCCAAGGCGGCCGCCCACTACCGCTGGGCACTGCGCGCCGTCCGCCCGGCCCGCACGGCGTAGCCCGGGAACCGGAGGCTGCCGGCTCCGGCCCGCGGCCGCGCGGGACGTCACTGCCCGGGCATCGCCGCAGGCGGCACGGCGGGACGGCCGATCAGCATGGACGGGGCGCCCGCCACGCGGGTCAGGAAGACCGTCGCGGAGTTCGGGCCCTGCGGTTTGACCTTCCTGCGCAGCTCCTCCGGCTCGATCGCCGAGCCGCGCTTCTTCACGGTCAGGACGCCGACCCCGCGCTCGCGCAGCAGGGCCTTCAGCTTCTTCAGGCCGAAGGGCAGCACGTCGGTGATCTCGTACGCGGTCGCGTACGGGGTCGCGCGCAGCTCGTCGGCGGTGATGTAGGCGATGGTCGGGTCGATGAGCCGGCCGTCCAGCTGTTCGGCGACCTCGGCGACCAGGTGGGCGCGGATGACGGCGCCGTCGGGCTCGTAGAGCCAGCGGCCGACCGGTCCGGCCGGCGGATCGGGCAGCGGATCGGCCGTCCGCAGTCCGCGCGGCCCGGGCAGCAGGGTGGCGCGCACGGTCCCGGGGGCGGTCCCGAACCAGAGCACCGCCTCCTTGACGTCACCGTGGTCGGAGATCCACTCGGCCTCGGCCTCCTCGGGCACGGCCTCGTGCGGGATCCCGGGGGCGATCTTGAGGGCCGCGTACTTCGCCGTACGGGCGGTGGCGACGGCCCAGGACAGCGGCGGCGAGTACGACTCCGGGTCGAAGACCCGGCCGCGCCCCCCGCGCCGGGCCGGGTCGATGAAGACGGCGTCGTAGCCGGAGGTGTCCACCTCGGTCACGTCCGCCTCCCGGACCTCGATCAGGTCCGCCAGCCCCAGCGCCTCGGCATTGGCCCGCGCGACGGCGACGGTCAGCGGGTCGCGGTCCACCGCGAGCACCCGGATGCCGAGCCGGGCCAGGGCGAGGGCGTCGCCGCCGATGCCGCAGCACAGGTCGGCGAGGCTGCGTACGCCGAGGGCCGCGAGCCGCTCCGCCCGGTACGAGGCCACGGACGCGCGGGTGGCCATCTCGCCGCCGCCGGGCGTGAAGTACATCCGGAAGGCGTCCTCGGCGCCGAACTTCGCCACCGCGCGCTGCCGCAGCCGGGCCTGCCCGAGCGCGGCGGAGACCAGCCCGGCGGGGTGCTCGCGGCGCAGCCGGGTGGCCACGGCCAGCTCCTGGGCGGGGTCGTAGTCGCGGAGCGAGTCGAGGAGGGCGCGGCCCTCGGGGGTGAGGAGGGCGGCGAAGTCTTCGGGGGTCACGGGTCCATTGTCGGCGACGGGCCGGAACCGGACGGTGTGGGCCAGTCGAAGGAAGGTGGGACCGCGTTCGCGGTGTCTTCCGGGGGGTCCGTGTGTCGGGTGCCAGGATGCGCAGCTATGCAGCTAGTACGACAAAAAGGAAATAACTCGCAACAGGGTCACCGGTACGCGGCAGGTCCGCGCGGCCGGTTCGGGGTGGCCGTCGCAGCCCTGCTCGTCGCCGCCCTCGGAACGGCCTGCGGATCCGGGGACTCCGGGCCGGACAAGGCCGCGAAGGAGAAGGCCGCCAAGGCGGCCAAGGCCGCCGAGGCGGGCGCCGCGGGTGCGCTCAGCGCCGCCGAGAAGGCCAAGGCGGCCCAGCAGGCGCGCGTCGTCGCGGCGAAGAAGTGGGGCCTGCGCAAGACCCCGCTCGCCGCCCCGCCCGCGCCGAAACAGAAGCCCGAGATCACCACGCGGGACGGCTTCGAAGTGGAGGACCAGGAGGAGTACCCCCACGTCTTCACCACCGTCCCGACCGAGGACAAGGTCGTCTTCCTGACGATCGACGACGGGTCGGAGAAGGATCCCGAGTTCCTGAAGATGATGAAGGAGCTGAAGATCCCGTACACGGCCTTCCTCAGCGACTACGTCGTGCGGGACAACTACCCGTACTTCAAGGAGATGCAGGCCGCGGGCGTCACCCTGAACAACCACACGCTCAACCACCGCTACATGCCGGGCCTGTCGTACGAGCAGCAGCGCGAGGAGATCTGCGGTCAGCAGGACACCATCCAGAAGCAGTTCGGCAAGCGGCCGACCCTCTTCCGGCCGCCGTACGGCAACTACAACCAGGACACGCTGCGCGCGGCGAAGTCCTGCGGCATCAAGGCCGTCCCGCTGTGGAACGCCGAGGCGTTCACGAACCGCATGGACTACCGCGAGTGGGACCGGGACCTGCACCCCGGTGACATCATCCTCACGCACTTCCGCGGCAAGGAGGACTGGAAGGGCACGATGCCTGACATGATCCGTCATGTCATGAAGACCGTCACGGACAAGGGATATGCCGTGGCTCGCCTGGAGGACTATCTGTGAAGCACGCGCGCCGGTTGGTAGCCGGAACGCTGGCGGCCGGCGCGCTCGCGCTGTCCCTGACGGGGTGCGGGGACAGCGCGGACCCCACCGAACGACTGGGCCGCAAGGCGACGCAGACACCGGGGACGCCGGAGTCGAAGCAGCCGGCGGACGCCGGTTCCACCGCTCCGTCGGGGACTCCCTCGGCGCCGGGGTCCGCTTCTGACGAGGCGTACAAGAAGTGGGGCCTGACGGCCCCCCTCTCCTTCGCGCCGAAGCCCGCACAGAAGCCCCAGATACCGAAGGCCGCCCCGGGCAAGGTCCCGGTGGTCGACCGAATACCCGTCCCGGCCGGGGAGAAGACGGTCTTCCTGACCTTCGACGACGGCGCCGAGAAGGACCCCGAGTTCCTGAAGATGGCGGCCGACCTCAAGCTGCCGATCAGCATGTTCCTCACGGACAACGTGGCCGCCTCGGACTACGGGCACTTCGAGAAGCTCCGCGACAACGGCTCGGCGAGCACGATAAACAACCACACGCTGACGCACCCGAACCTCCGGACCCTGCCCTTCGAGGGGCAGAAGAAGGAGATATGCGGCCAGCAGGAGCGTCTGGAGAAGCGCTTCGGCGCGCGCCCGCCGCTCTTCCGCCCGCCCTTCGGCAACTACAACGACGACACCCTCCGGGCCGCCTCGGAGTGCGGTGTCTCGTCCCTGGTCCTGTGGCGGGTGTCGATGCAGATCAACAACTTCCAGTACGCCGAGGGCTCCGCCCTCAAACCGGGCGACATCATCCTGGCCCACTTCCGCGGCCCGTCCGAGCTCAAGGGCACGACGGAAACCCAGATGACGACCCGCATGCTCCAGCGCATCCAGGAACAGGGCTACCGCATAGGCCGCCTGGAGGACTACCTCTAGCCGAGCCGCGGCAACGTACTCCTCGTATCGATCCTGTCAAGCCCCGAATTTCCGCTGCTTTGCTCATGTCCGGTGATGAGTGAATCTCGTTTCAGGCGCACCGCCGTGCACCTGGAAACCTGCGAAATGCTGTCACTCAGGGAGACAAAGCTATGGCTGTGGATGTTCGTAGGCAGATGCCTCGCATAATCGGCGTTTCTTTCGTTGCTGCGCTTCTTGCCGGAACGGCAGGAGCGGCCGGCGCTCACGCGGCCCCTCAGACGGGGAAGGCTGCGCCGAGCGTGGTGCGGCACGCCCACCAGGTGAACCTGGTCCAGGATGACGGTGACGCCGGCCATCGCGGCCACGGCAACGCGAGCATCCCCGGTCTGAACCACGGTTACGGTGACGTCGGCGAGGGCGGCAGCGGTGGGGACCCGCTCATTGGCCTCCCTGGAGGCGAGGGCGGCAGCGGTGGGGACCCGCGCATTGGCCTCCCCGCAGGCGGCAACCCGTCGTCGAACGGGAAGCACGGTGGCCGCTCGTGGAAGGACCTGGTGAAGCCGCACTCGGTCCTGCCCGAGTGGCGGCCCACTGTCCCCGTTTTGGTTGGGTGACCGTCCGCCGAGCCGCAAGGCCGCCCGGGCGAAGCCGCTACCCCACCTCGACTCTGCTGATCGTCGTTTCCGCCGGGCCCCTGGCGTCCGCCTCGCGGCCGCGTTCCGAGCTGTCGCTGATGCGCAGGAGCAGGGCGATCATGATCCAGTTGGCCAGGAGGGAGGAGCCGCCCTTGGCCAGGAAGGGCAGTGCCTTGCCGGTCAGCGGGATCAGGCCGGTCACGCCGCCCGCGACCACGAAGACCTGCAGGGCCAGCGCCGAGGCCAGGCCGACCGCGAGCAGTTTGCCGAAGGGGTCGCGGGCGCCGAGCGCCATCCGCAGCCCGCGCTGCACCAGGAGCGCGTAGAGGATCAGGACGGCCATGACCCCGGCCAGGCCGAGCTCCTCGCCGACCGTGGTCAGGATGAAGTCGCTGCGCCCGGCGAACGCGATCAGCTCGGGGTGGCCCAGGCCCAGGCCCGTGCCGGAGACGCCGCCCGTGCCGAAGCTGAACAGCGCCTGCGCCGACTGGTCCGAGGTGACCCCCGGCGGCCGGTTCTCCCAGTAGTACGACAGCGGGTTGAGCCACGCCGCCACGCGCGCCTTGACGTGCGGCTCGGTCGAGCCGACGACGAAGGCGCCGGCCGAGGCCATGACCAGGCCGCACACGATCCAGCCGGTGCGCTCGGTGGCGACGTACAGCATCACCACGAACACGCCGAAGAAGATCAGCGAGGTGCCCAGGTCGCGCTCGAAGACCAGCACCAGCATCGAGACGATCCACACGGTGACGATGGGCCCGAGCTGGCGCATCGGCGGCAGGCGCAGGCCCAGGAACCGGCGGCCCGTGAGCGCCAGCGAGTCCCGGTGGATGACCAGGTACCCGGCGAAGAAGACCGCGATCATGATCTTCACGAACTCGCCGGGCTGCAGCGAGAAGCCGAAGAGTTTGATCCAGCGCTTCGCGCCGTACGTGTCCGCGCCGAAGAAGGCCGGCGCGATCAGCAGCACCAGCGCGACGGCCATCGTGATGTAGATGAAGCGCTGCAGCAGCCGGTGGTCGCGCAGCAGCGCCAGCACCAGGAGGCAGGCGGCGACCCCCACCACCGTCCACATCAGCTGCCCGGGGGCGTTCGCGTCCGAGTTGTAGCGCTCGATGTAGCCCTGGTCGAGGCGGTGCAGCAGCACCAGCCCGAGGCCCGTCAGCAGCATCGCGAGGGGGAGGATCAGCGGGTCCGCGTAGGCCGCGAAACGGCGTACGCCCAAGTGCCCCACGAGCGACAGCAGGGTCATGCTGATGGTGAAGCCGGCGAGGTTGGGCGGCAGCTCGTCGTTCATGGCGAGGCCCGCGGCGGCGTGGCCGAAGACCGCGATGGCGATGACGAAGGCCAGGAGCAGCGCCTCTGTGCGGCGGCGGGCGCCCGCCGAGGTCAGGGGCTTCAGTCCACGCACGGGATGCCGCCACCGTCCTTGGGGGCGGACGGGGAGGGCGGTGAGGAGGGTGGCGGGGGTGCGTCTTCGCCCGACGCCTCATGTGACGCCGGAGGTGCGGACGCGGCGCCCGGTGCGCCGGGGCTTGCGGAGGCTTTGGGTCCGATCTGCTCGGCAATGAGGCGCTTTATCTTCATATCATCTACGACGTTGATGTCCTCCCCATGGTTCCTTCCCAAGCGTTCGACGGGGAGCGTCGTGAAGTGCACCCGGCCGCCCGACAGGTTCTTCGCCTGCTTCACGAACGCCGGCAGGTCCCAGCCCTCGTCCGTGACCACGTCCTTCTCTGCGGCGTCGACCAGCTTGATCAGCTTCTTCGTCGCGCCCGCGGGTGGTGGAAACCGGCCAGGTTCAGCTCGGCGAAGTGATCGACCGGGACGCCCAGGAAGTTCCGCACCGTCTCGATCTGCGCCCTGCGCCCCGCCTCCCGGCCCTCCCGCTCCAGCTGCCGACCGTCCTCGACCTCCTTCGCGGCGAGCTGCAGCAGGACGTTAGTGTCGCCGGACCTCGACTTCGCGGTGCCTTCCAGAGCCTTGGAGCTGCCGATGCCGGCGGCGAGGTCCCGGTACGCGTACCAGGCGCCGCCGCCCGCCAGGACGGCCGGCGCGCAGCCTGTGACGAGCAGGGTGCGGACGAGCCCCCCGGCGGGACGTGCGGCGGGATCGGGCCTGCCTCGTCTTCCTCCGGTGCGCGCTCATGCCTGTCGATGCCGGCGGAGGCCTGCTGAAGGAATCCTGAGGGCGCGGGCGGAGCGCTACCGGATCGGCACCGCCCAGCCGTCCTGCGCGGCCGCCCGTACGACGACCTCCGCGCGGGCGTACCGCAGGGCGTTGTCCACCAGCTTGGCCAGCGCCCGCTCCAGCCGCGCCGGATCCCCTGACGCCGGTACGGGCGCCCGCGCGTCCAGCCGTACCGCGACCCGGGAGCCGCCCCGGCGGGCCACGTCCTCCGCGGCCAGCAGGGCCAGGTCCACCGGCTCAGCCCGAGACGTCCGCGGCTGCGGCGGGGTCCGCGGTCTCGGCGGTGGCCGTGGAGCCCTCGGCGACGTCCCGACGGCGCCTGCGGCGGTCGAGGGCGTCGCGGGTGGCCGAGGTCAGCGCCCAGGCCGGGAACGCGAAGCCGGTCAGGCCCAGGACCATGGGCGCGAGGGAGGTGCGGAAGTCCGGCCGCACGGCCTTGTCGGCCGACGGGCCGCTGACGAGGGAGGCCACCGGTGCCTTGGGCCGGGTCTCGAAGCGGCCCTCGATCTCGATCCCGCGGATCGTGAACGATCCGTCAGAGGCGGTGAAGGACCCCTTGCAGGTGGCCTGCGGGTCCCCGTCCGAGTCCTCCTCCCACGTGCAGTGCTCCGCGCGGAAGCTGCCCTCCACCCCCGTCAGCTGGGTCACCAGCCGCGGTACGGACAACGCGAACGCGAAGATCCCGAAGGCGAGGCCGATGGCGATCGGGATGGCGTGGTGCCAGCGCACCCCTGAGTTTGTCCTGGTCATGCGGTGGAGAGTAGTGATCTCGAACGTTCGTGCGCCCCGGTTTTCGGGGTTCCGGGCCCCCTCCGCGCAACGCCCGACGGCCGGGAATTGGCACTCCGCTTGACCGAGTGCTAATCGCCGGAATAGTCTCGCACCTGGCACTCACCCCTGGTGAGTGCCAACACAGCGACAGGCAGATCCGGCACCCGCGACGACGGATCGACCTGGTCGCCACCTCAGACAGTTAACCCCGGATCTCCGAAGGGGGAGGTCGGATCGTGACGACCGCCAGCTCCAAGGTTGCCATCAAGCCGCTTGAGGACCGCATTGTGGTCCAGCCGCTCGACGCCGAGCAGACCACGGCCTCCGGCCTGGTCATCCCGGACACCGCGAAGGAGAAGCCCCAGGAGGGCGTCGTCCTCGCGGTGGGCCCGGGTCGCTTCGAGGACGGCCAGCGTCTCCCGCTGGACGTCACCGTCGGCGACATCGTGCTCTACAGCAAGTACGGCGGCACCGAAGTGAAGTACAGCGGCGAGGAGTACCTCGTCCTCTCGGCTCGCGACGTGCTCGCGATCGTCGAGAAGTAATTCTCTTCATCAGTACTGCTTTGAGCTGCGCCCCTGGTCACCCCGCTGATTGCCGGGCGGCGAGGGGCGCAGCTCGTTAAACCCGAGTTTTCGAGAGGGCTGAACCGCTCCCATGGCGAAGATCCTGAAGTTCGACGAGGACGCCCGTCGCGCCCTCGAGCGCGGCGTCAACAAGCTTGCCGACACGGTCAAGGTGACGATCGGCCCCAAGGGCCGCAACGTCGTCATCGACAAGAAGTTCGGCGCCCCCACCATCACCAACGACGGTGTCACCATCGCCCGCGAGGTCGAGCTGGACGACCCGTACGAGAACCTGGGCGCGCAGCTCGTGAAGGAGGTGGCGACCAAGACCAACGACATCGCGGGTGACGGCACCACCACCGCCACCGTGCTGGCCCAGGCGCTGGTCCGCGAGGGTCTGCGCAACGTCGCCGCGGGTGCGTCCCCGGCCGCCCTGAAGAAGGGCATCGACGCCGCGGTCAAGGCCGTCTCCGAGGAGCTCCTCGCGACCGCCCGCCCGATCGAGGACAAGTCCGACATCGCCGCCGTGGCCGCGCTCTCCGCGCAGGACCAGCAGGTCGGCGAGCTCATCGCCGAGGCGATGGACAAGGTCGGCAAGGACGGTGTCATCACCGTTGAGGAGTCCAACACCTTCGGCCTTGAGCTGGAGTTCACCGAGGGCATGGCCTTCGACAAGGGCTACCTCTCCCCGTACATGGTCTCCGACCAGGAGCGTATGGAGGCCGTCCTCGACGACCCGTACATCCTGATCAACCAGGGCAAGATCTCCTCGATCCAGGACCTCCTGCCCCTGCTGGAGAAGGTCATCCAGGCCGGCGGCTCCCGCCCGCTGCTGATCATCGCCGAGGACGTCGAGGGCGAGGCGCTCTCCACCCTCGTCGTCAACAAGATCCGCGGCACCTTCAACGCGGTCGCCGTCAAGGCCCCCGGCTTCGGTGACCGCCGCAAGGCGATGCTCCAGGACATGGCCACCCTCACCGGTGCCACCGTCATCGCCGAGGAGGTCGGCCTCAAGCTCGACCAGGCCGGTCTGGACGTACTGGGCTCCGCCCGCCGCGTGACCATCTCCAAGGACGACACCACCATCGTCGACGGTGGCGGCAGCCACGACGAGGTCGTCGGCCGCGTCAACCAGATCAAGGCCGAGATCGAGTCCACCGACTCGGACTGGGACCGCGAGAAGCTGCAGGAGCGCCTGGCGAAGCTCGCCGGCGGCGTCTGCGTCATCAAGGTCGGCGCCGCCACCGAGGTGGAGCTCAAGGAGAAGAAGCACCGCCTCGAGGACGCCATCTCGGCGACCCGCGCCGCGGTCGAGGAGGGCATCGTCTCCGGCGGTGGCTCCGCGCTCGTCCACGCCGTCAAGGTCCTCGAGGGCAACCTCGGCCTGTCGGGCGACGAGGCCACCGGTGTCGCGGTCGTGCGCCGCGCCGCCGTCGAGCCGCTGCGCTGGATCGCCGAGAACGCCGGTCTCGAGGGTTACGTCATCACCTCGAAGGTCGCCGAGCTCGACAAGGGCCAGGGCTTCAACGCCGCCACCGGCGAGTACGGCGACCTGGTCAAGGCCGGCGTCATCGACCCGGTGAAGGTCACCCGTTCCGCGCTGGAGAACGCCGCCTCCATCGCCTCCCTGCTGCTCACGACCGAGACCCTGGTCGTCGAGAAGCCGGCGGACGACGAGGGCGACGCCGGTCACGGCCACGGTCACGGCCACAGCCACTGATCGCGCACCACGCAGAGAAGGCCCCGTTCCGCAGCCGCGGAGCGGGGCCTTCCGCGTGGTTCGGCTTCGGGCCTCAGGATCCGTAGGGCGATCCGGTCCCGCCCATCTGGCGCTGCAGTACTCCGGGGTTGTAATGCCACCAGCCCTCGACGATCTCTCCGTCCAGGCACCGGAAGGTGGTGGTCCCGGACATCTCGTAGGTCTTCCCGGTCGGTGCGACCCCCAT
Organism: Streptomyces sp. NBC_00207; assembly: GCF_045160965.1. Taxonomy (NCBI): domain Bacteria; kingdom Bacillati; phylum Actinomycetota; class Actinomycetes; order Kitasatosporales; family Streptomycetaceae; genus Streptomyces; species Streptomyces sp. NBC_00207. Next base: position 5,663,465 of record NZ_CP130715.1, read on the forward strand.
GAACGTCCCCTTGTGGGTGCCGCGCCAGTTCCACACCGTCGTGACCATGTCGCCCTCGGCCACCTGGGCCGTCGGCTCGAAGGTCATGTCGAAGGCCGCGCGCCACGTCTCCATGTCCGACCGCATGGCCTCGCGTCCGATGACGGTGGGTTCCTCCTTGCTGACGTCGTGGTCGATGTAGTTCGCCGCGAAGCAGTCGTCCAGGACGCTCATGTCGCCGCGCATGGCGGCTTCCTGGAACACCCGGTCGACGAGCTGCTTGTTGAGGTGCTCGTCGCGGACCACATCAAGGTTCATGAACTTCGGCATTCCCTCGCAGAGGGCCACCATCTCCTGGAACATTCGGTCTGTCTCCGGGAGCTGAGAGTTCTTCATGGCCTCCTCGTACGAGGCGAACTCCACCATGTCCACGTAGTGGTTCCGGGCCTCGCGGTCCTGGCCGATCATCGTGTGCGTGGCGGTGCGCCTGCCGCTGCTCTGCTCCGCCCAGCGGTCGATGAGCGCGTTCATCTCATCGAACCGCCTGGTCTCGTAATCGATCACCTGTACGAATGTCATCGCGTCGCCTCCCGCTGGAGATGGGACATGTCCAGTTTAGGGAGGGTTCATCCGTTTGGCGGCTTGGTGGCGGGCCGACCGGCCGGTCACGACCGCTATTGGGGCCCGTACTTGCGGCCCGTACGCGAGGACACCCCGCCCAGCAGCCCGCGCGGCGTCAGCTTCACCACGCTCATCAGCGCCTTGTACCGCGGGTCCGGGACCGACACGGTCTTCCCTCGCGCCAGGTCGGCCAGCGCCGCCGCCACCAGCTTGTCGGCGTCCAGCCACATCCAGCCGGGGATGTTGTCCGTGCCCATGCCGGCGCGCTGGTGGAACTCCGTACGGACGAAGCCGGGGCACAGCGCCATCAGCCGCACCCCGGACCCCGCCAGGTCCCGCGCCGCGCCCTGGGTGAACTGCACGACCCAGGCCTTGCTCGCCCCGTACGTGCCGCGCGGCACGAAGGCGGCCACCGAGGCCACGTTGATCACGCCGCCGCGGCCGCGCGAGCGCATCGACCCGGTGGCCGCCGAAGTCAGCCGCAGGACCGCCTCGATGTGCACCTTCAGCATGGTCAGCTCGTCGGCCATGGAGACCTCGAGGTAGCGGCCCTTGTTGCCGAAGCCGGCGTTGTTGACCAGCAGGTCCACCGGGTGCGTACGGTCGCCGAGGCGCTGCTCCACCGCCGCGATGCCCTCCTCCGTGGAGAGGTCGGCGGCCAGCACCTCGGCCTCGATCCCGTGCCGGTCGTGCAGCTCGGTGGCCTGCTCGCCCAGGCGCTTGGTGTCGCGCGCCACCAGCACCAGGTTGTGCCCCTGGGCGGCGAGCCGCCGGGCGAAGGCGGCGCCGATGCCCGCCGTGGATCCCGTAATCAACGCAGTCGTCATAGGCGCAACCTAGCCGCCCCGGGTGACGGTGCTACCGCGCCCCGGCACCGGTCCCGTGCGCCTGCGCGTACCGGCGCACCCGCTCGTGGGCCTCCGGTTCCATCGCCTCACCCGCCGCCAGGGTGCGCGGCAGCAGCGCGCGCTCGGTGGTGAAGGCGCGGAACCACAGCTCCACCGTCACGTCGTGGTCAGGCCGGTGGATGATCTCGACGGGGTCGCCGGGGGAGACCGAGCCTTCCCGGATCACCCGCAGGTACGCGCCCGGCCGGACCACCTGGGTGAACCGCTTGACCCAGCCGGTCTCGCCCATGACCCCCTGGAAGGTCCGGCAGGGGATGCGGGCCGAGGCCACTTCGAGGACGAGCTCCGCCCCGACCCGCCAGCGGTCGCCCAGCCGTGCGGCGTTCAGGTCGATGCCGGAGGTGGTGAAGTTCTCCCCGAAGATCCCGCCGGGCAGTTCGCGGCCCAGCTCGGCCTCCCACCAGTCCAGGTCCTCGCGCGCGTACGCGTAGACGGCCTGGTGGTCGCCGCCGTGGTGGCGCCGGTCGCAGACGGCGTCCCCCTCCAGGCCGCTGCCGAGACCGGTGGCCTTCGAGCCGGGGGTGCGGACGCGGACCGGACCGGGGACGGGGCGCTTGCCGATGCCCGTCACCCCGCCCTCGGCGTCGGTGTAGTCGACGGCCGTGGCACGGCCGAGGTTCACGGAGATCAGTTGCATGGTGCCCATGGGGAACACGCTAGCCGCGAGCCGGACCCAAAGCGTCCCAGAGACATTCGCGCACCAGTCAAAGCAGGCCTTATGCTCGAAGGGTGATCGAGGCACGTCATCTCCGCGTCCTGCGCGCCGTCGCCGGGACCGGTTCCTTCTCCGCCGCCGCCCGCGAGCTCGGCTGCACCCAGCCCGCCGTCTCCCAGCAGATGAAGGCGCTGGAGCACTCGGCCGGCACCCCGCTGCTCATCCGCACCGGGCGCGAGATGCGGCTGACCCAGGCCGGTGAGGCCCTGGTGCGGCACGCCGCGGGGATCCTGGCCGGGCTGACCGCCGCCGAGGAGGAGGTCGCCGCCATCGCCGGGCTGCGCGCCGGCCGGGTCCGGCTCGTCTCCTTCCCCAGCGGCAGCTCCACGCTGGTGCCGACCGCGCTCGCGGCGATGCGCGCCGAGCACCCGGGCACCCGGATCTCGCTGGTCGAGGCGGAGCCGCCGCGCTCGGTGGAGATGCTGCGCGAGGGCGACTGCGACCTGGCGCTGGCCTTCCGCTACGGCGGGGCCGCCGGCTCCGCGGCGGAGTGGGAGGACCTCGTGGTGCGGCCGCTGCTGACGGACCGCCTCGTCGGGCTGGTCCCGGAGGGGCACCGGCTGGCCGGCGCGGAGCGCGTGGGCATGGCGGAGCTGGCCGACGAGCCCTGGATCGCGGGCTGTCCGCGCTGCCGCCGCCATCTGGTGGAGGTGTGCGAGGGCGTGGGCTTCACCCCGCGCATCGACTTCGCCACCGACGACTACCCGGCGGTGGTCGGCCTGGTCGGCGCCGGGCTGGGCGTCGCGGTGCTGCCGGAGCTCGCGGTGGAGTCCGTACGGGCCAAGGGCGTGAGCACGGTCGTCGTGGAGCCGGCGGTCGAGCGGGAGGTCGTGGCGCTGACCCTGCCCGACCTGGCCCGGGTGCCGGCGGTGGCCGCGACCCTGGCCGAGCTGGAGCGGGCCGCCACGCGCTGACGGCCCGCGCGCAACCGGCCGTACGCACACACTCAACCGGGTGCGTACGGCCGAACGCGTGAATTCCGGGCCTGGCGGCGACACGCCCGGGGGTGCAGGTGATCGGAAGAAACGTTCCTTCGGACGTTTCGGCGGACGCTCAGTCCGGAGCGATCGGACCGATCGCACTCGACGCGGGGATCAGACGGTGCCGGGCGCGGCCCATCAGTTCCTCACGTTCGTCCTCGGTCAGACCTCCCCACACTCCGTAGGGCTCGCGGACGGCGAGTGCGTGCGCGGCACATTCCGCGCGGACCGGGCATCGCATGCAGACCTCTTTAGCCGAGGCCTCGCGCGCGCTCCTGGCCGCGCCCCGCTCGCCTTCCGGGTGGAAGAAGAGGGAGCTGTCGACCCCGCGGCAGGCAGCCAGCAGCTGCCAGTCCCAGAGGTCGGCGTTCGGGCCGGGGAGGCGGGAGAAATCTGCCATTGGTAGTCCTCGTTGGTGCCGGTACTGAGGCGGATACGGTCGATGTCTCCAAGGGTCTCCACACCTACTGTCGGAGTAGATGTAAATATGACTCATTGGGAATCTAGCCTCAGACACGTGCCAAACGGAAGGAAAGCCGCCAAATAGGGCATAGCTCCAGATGGAGGACAGGTGGCTTGTGGCGTCGACGCCGTGATCGCTTCCTCACGTAGAGTGCCGAAGGTGTCCGTCCGACCCGTAACTCTTTCGAGTGACCATCGTTGAGAGTGCGAAGGCGGTTGAACCAATAAGTTCTCGGACAGGTGTCCGGGGGCATCGACCGCACAGGTGACGATACGTACCAGCCTGGAGGCTCAAGGTGACGCGCATCAGCAGCTGCGGAGGGCGGTCATGACATCCGTCCTCGTCTGCGACGACTCCCCGCTTGCCCGAGAGGCGCTCCGTCGCGCGGTTGCCACCGTGCCCGGCGTCGAGCGTGTGACGACGGCTGCCAACGGCGAGGAAGTCCTCCGCCGCTGGGGTGCCGACCGCTCCGACCTGATTCTGATGGATGTACGGATGCCGGGGCTCGGCGGCGTGGAGACGGTCCGCCGACTGCTCTCGGCCGACCCCGGTGCCCGCATCATCATGCTGACGGTCGCCGAGGACCTGGACGGGGTGGCCCTCGCGGTCGCCGCCGGCGCCCGCGGTTACCTGCACAAGGACGCCTCGCGCGCCGAACTGCGGGCCACGGTCACCCAGGCCCTCGCCGACCCCACCTGGCGACTGGCCCCGCGCCGGCTCCGCTCGGCCGAGATGGGCGCCGCGCCCACGCTCACCGCGCGAGAGATCCAGGTGCTGGAGGGCATGAGCCACGGCCGGTCCAACGCGGAGATCGGGCGCGAGCTCTTCCTCTCCGAGGACACGGTCAAGACGCACGCCCGCAGGCTGTTCAAGAAGCTCGGCGCCTCGGACCGGGCGCACGCCGTGGCACTCGGATTCCGCTGGGGTCTGGTCCGCTGACCCGCTGGTCGTGACCGGGCCCGGCCCGGTCCGCCGCAGACCGCGGACCGTCGAGAGCGGTCCCGTCCGCCACGGGCGGACGGGGCGGCGCGCCGCCCTCGTTTTCCGTGCAGCCCTGTCCCGCCGTACCCGGTGCGCACCCGGGGGTTGGCGGGGCACAATCCGGGGGACGTCTCGCTTCGTGCGCGATGCCGCATCCTTGAGGGTGTGGAGTCTCTCGGAGACGATTCGGCCGAGCGGGAGGGGAGGGCGCAGATGACGAGTTCAGGCGCACCCGCTCATAACGCTTCTATGCACAACAAGGGCCACGGTGCCGCGGATGCTCCGGCGCCAAGGCACCATGGATTGATGCGCGACGACGAGGCCCTGGGGTCACCCGCGGCCACAGGCCCCACCGGCGCCGCCAAAGGCGGCAGTGCCGGGGGTGTCAGCGCGCTCGTACGCAGGGCGGTCGAGGGCGACGAACAGGCCACGCACGACCTGCTCGCCTTCGTGCACCCCCTCGCCATCCGCTACTGCCGCACCCGGCTGTCGCGGCTCCCGGGTGATGCTCGTCACTTCGTGGAGGACCTGGCGCAGGAGGTCTGCGTCGCCGTCCTGATGGCCCTGCCGCGCTACCGGGACACCGGGCGGCCCTTCGAGGCCTTCGTCTTCGCCATCGCCGCGCACAAGGTCGCCGACCTGCAGCGGGCCGCCATGCGGCACCCGGGCAGCACGGCCGTGCCCTCCGACGAGATGCCGGAACGGCCCGACGACTCGCTGGGTCCGGAGGAGCGGGCGCTGCTCAGCAGCGACGCCGCCTGGGCCAAGAAGCTGCTGGCCAACCTTCCGGAGAACCAGCGCGAGCTCCTCGTCCTGCGGGTGGCCGTCGGGCTGACCGCGGAGGAGACCGGGCAGATGCTCGGGATGTCCCCCGGAGCCGTGCGCGTGGCACAGCACCGGGCGCTCAGCCGGCTGCGTGCGCTCGCCGAGCAGTAGGAACAGTCGTAGGAAGCGACGAAACTTCTGCTTGACCTTGGTCGTGGAATGAGACGCGTCGGGATCCCGTTAGCATGGACATCCGCGCTGAGCAAGACCATTTGGGAAGGTGTCATGACCGCCGACGGAGTGCCCGACAAATTCGCCACGCTCGGACTGACCTACGACGACGTGCTGCTGCTGCCGGGCGCGTCGGACATGTCGCCTGATGCGATCGACACCTCTTCCCTCATCTCGCGGAACGTCCGTGTGAACGTTCCCCTGCTGTCCGCGGCCATGGACAAGGTCACCGAGGCCCGGATGGCCATCGCGATGGCCCGCCAGGGCGGCGTCGGCGTGCTGCACCGCAACCTCTCCATCGCCGACCAGGCCAACCAGGTCGACCTGGTCAAGCGCTCCGAGTCCGGCATGGTCACCGACCCGATCACGGTGCACCCGGACGCGACCCTGCGCGAGGCCGACGAGCTCTGCGCGAAGTTCCGCATCTCCGGCGTCCCCGTCACCGACGCCGCGGGCAAGCTCCTCGGCATCGTCACCAACCGCGACATGGCCTTCGAGTCGGACCGCAGCCGCCAGGTGCGCGAGGTCATGACCCCGATGCCGCTGGTCACGGGCAAGGTCGGCATCTCCGGCGTGGACGCCATGGAGCTGCTGCGCCGCCACAAGATCGAGAAGCTTCCGCTGGTCGACGACGCGGGCATCCTCAAGGGCCTCATCACGGTCAAGGACTTCGTCAAGGCCGAGAAGTACCCGAACGCCGCCAAGGACAAGGACGGCCGGCTGCTCGTCGGCGCGGCCGTCGGCGTCGCCGGCGACGCGTACGAGCGCGCCCAGGCCCTGATCGAGGCGGGCGCCGACTTCATCGTCGTCGACACCGCCCACGGCCACTCCCGCCTGGTCGGCGACATGGTCGCCAAGATCAAGTCGAACTCCACCGTCGACGTCATCGGCGGCAACGTCGCCACGCGTGACGGCGCCCAGGCGCTCATCGACGCCGGCTGCGACGGCATCAAGGTCGGCGTCGGCCCCGGTTCCATCTGCACCACCCGCGTCGTCGCCGGCATCGGCGTCCCGCAGGTCACCGCGATCTACGAGGCCTCGCTCGCCGCCAAGGCGGCCGGCGTCCCGGTCATCGGCGACGGCGGCCTGCAGTACTCCGGCGACATCGCCAAGGCCCTGGTCGCGGGCGCCGACACGGTGATGCTCGGTTCGCTGCTCGCGGGCTGCGAGGAGTCCCCGGGCGAGCTGCTCTTCATCAACGGCAAGCAGTTCAAGTCCTACCGCGGCATGGGCTCGCTCGGCGCGATGCAGTCCCGCGGCGACCAGCGCTCCTTCTCCAAGGACCGCTACTTCCAGGAGGGCGTGGGCGGCGACGACAAGCTCATCCCCGAGGGCATCGAGGGCCAGGTCCCGTACCGCGGCCCGCTCTCCGCGGTCGTGCACCAGCTCGTCGGCGGCCTGCGCCAGTCCATGTTCTACGTCGGCGGCCGCACGGTCCCCGAGCTGCAGGACCGGGGCCGCTTCGTCCGGATCACCTCGGCGGGGCTCAAGGAGAGCCACCCGCACGACATCCAGATGACGGTGGAAGCGCCGAACTACTCCCGCAAGGGGTAGCAGCCGATTCAGAGGGGCGGGCCCGGGCGACCGGGGCCCGCCCCTTCGGCGTGGGGGGCCGGTCGTCCGTACAGCGGTCACCGGAACGCGGCCCCCCGGGGTTCGGGGATACTGGACGGGCAGACCCAGAGGAAAGGCCACCACACGTGACTGAGATCGAGATCGGGCGCGGCAAGCGCGGCCGCCGGGCGTACGCGTTCGATGACATCGCCATCGTCCCCAGCCGTCGTACCCGGGACCCGAAGGAGGTCTCGATCGCCTGGCAGATCGACGCCTACCGCTTCGAGCTGCCCTTCCTGGCCGCCCCCATGGACTCGGTCGTCTCCCCGCAGACCGCGATCCGCATCGGCGAGCTCGGCGGCCTCGGCGTGCTGAACCTCGAAGGCCTGTGGACCCGGTACGAGGACCCGCAGCCGCTGCTCGACGAGATCACCGAGCTCGACGAGGACGCCGCCACGCGCCGCCTCCAGGAGATCTACTCCGCGCCGATCCAGGCGGACCTGATCCGGCAGCGCATCAAGGAGGTGCGCGACTCCGGTGTCGTCACCGCCGCCGCGCTCTCCCCGCAGCGCACCGCCGAGTTCTCCAAGGCCGTCGTCGACGCGGGCGTGGACATCTTCGTGATCCGCGGCACCACCGTGTCGGCCGAGCACGTCTCGGGCGCCGCCGAGCCGCTGAACCTCAAGCAGTTCATCTACGAGCTCGACGTCCCCGTCATCGTGGGCGGCTGCGCCACCTACACGGCGGCCCTGCACCTGATGCGCACCGGCGCCGCGGGCGTCCTGGTCGGCTTCGGCGGCGGCGCCGCGCACACCACGCGCAACGTGCTCGGCATCCAGGTCCCGATGGCGACCGCCGTCGCGGACGTGGCCGCGGCCCGCCGCGACTACATGGACGAGTCCGGCGGCCGCTACGTGCACGTCATCGCCGACGGCGGCGTGGGCTGGTCGGGCGACATCCCGAAGGCCGTCGCCTGCGGCGCGGACGCCGTGATGATGGGCTCCCCGCTGGCCCGTGCCACCGACGCGCCCGGCAAGGGCAACCACTGGGGCATGGAGGCCGTGCACGAGGACGTGCCGCGCGGCAAGAAGGTCGACCTGGGCACCGTCGGCACCACCGAGGAGATCCTCACCGGTCCCTCGCACACCCCGGACGGCTCGATGAACATCTTCGGCGCCCTGCGCCGCTCGATGGCCACCACCGGCTACAGCGAGCTCAAGGAGTTCCAGCGGGTCGAGGTCACGATCGCGGACTCGCAGCACAGCCGCTGACCGCTCCGCCCGTACGCCGGAGGGCCGGCACCCCGTGGGGGTGCCGGCCCTCCGGCGTTATGCGGTGCGGCCGGGTCAGTCGCCCATCTTCTTGGCCGAGCCGAAGGCGGCGAAGCCGCCGATGCCGAGGAAGACGTAGGACATGAAGTCCGCGCTCTCCTTCCAGAGGTCGTTCAGGCCGCCGATGCCGACCTCGCTGAACACCTCGCCCACGCCGACCTTGCCGTAGTCGGCGATCGCCAGCGCGATGAAGAACAGCTGGCCGAGGTAGACGGCGCCGAGGGAGAGCGCGGCGGCGATCGCGGGCAGGATCGGGTTGCGGCCGCCGACCTTGCCGATGGCGAGGCCGACGAGGAGGCCGACGCCGATCGCGGCGTAGCCGATCTCGCGCTCGATGGCGTTCATGATGCCGCCGTACGCGCCCGCCGCGACGAGGGCCGCGACGACGCCCGCGACGATGCCGAGACCGATGTTGCCGGTGCGGGCCGGGGCCGGGGCGGGCGCCGGGCTGAAGGAGTCGGGCGCGGGCGGCGTGAAGTTCTGGCTCATTGGGAAATCCCCCCCAGGGATGTGTGGGGCACACGTGTCCAGGGGGACGTATGTGCGAGATAAGTGACGCCGCAGGCTAGCAGCCGCGACGGACATTCACGGGGAGGATTTCCCGACCGTCACAGGCGGTGGGCCGCGCCGACCGGGCTGGCGCCGCGCGTGTCCAGCAGCAACTGGGCCTTCACGGCGAGACCTTGCAGGTCATAGGTGCGGTGGTGCTGGAGCAGGATCGTCAGGTCGGCGTTGGCCGCGGCCTCGTACAACGATTCGGCGCGGGGGACCGGCTGGTCCCTGACCCGCCAGCCCGTGATGTACGGGTCGTGGTAGCTGATCAGCGCCCCCAGGTCGAGCAGACGGCTGGCGATCTCGCGGGCCGGGGAGCCCTCCTGGTCGGCGAGGTCGGGCTTGTAGGTGACGCCCAGCAGCAGGACGCGGGCGCCGCGGGCCGACTTGCCGTGCTCGTTCAGCAGGGTGGCGCAGCGCTGGATGACGTACTGCGGCATCCGGTTGTTGATCTCCTGCGCCAGACCCACCATGCGCAGGGGGTGGCCGGGGGTGCGGGTGGTGTGGGGGAGGTAGTTCGGGTCCAGGGGGACGCCGTGGCCGCCGACCCCGGGGCCGGGGCGGAAGGCCTGGAACCCGTACGGCTTGGTCTCGGCGCAGCGGATGACGTCCCACAGGTCGACGCCGAGGTCGTGGCAGAGCACCGCCATCTCGTTCATGAGGGCGATGTTCACGTGCCGGTAGTTCGTTTCGAGGAGCTGGACGGTCTCGGCCTCGCGCAGGCCGCGGGCGCGGACCACCTTCTCGGTGAGGCGGGCGTAGAAGGCGTGCGCGGACTCGGTGCACGCGGGGGTGAGGCCGCCGATCACCTTGGGGGTGTTGGAGATGCCGTGGGTCCGGTTGCCCGGGTCGTGGCGGCTGGGGGAGTAGGCCAGGTGGAAGTCCCGGCCGGCCCGGAGCCCCGAGCCCGCTTCGAGGATCGGGCGCAGGTAGTCCTCGGTGACGCCCGGGTGGACGGCGGATTCGAGGATCACGGTGGTGTGCGGGCGCAGCCGCGCGGCGAGCGCACGGCCGGCCTCACCGACCGCGGAGAGGTCCAGTGCGCGATCTGCGCCGAGCTGGGTGGGGGCGCAGATGACGGCCGTGCGGACCCGGCCGAGCTCGGCCGGGTTGGTGGTCACCCGGAAGCCGGCCGCCGACATGCGGCGGATCTCGGCGGCGGTGAGGGTGGAGTCCGTGACCGGACCGCTGTCGTAGCCGACCGTCTCGATCCCGGCGGCGACGGCCGCCTGGGCGAGTGGGAGGCCGAGATGGCCGAGTCCGATGACGGCGAGATCTGCGGGCATGGGGGTGCCGTCCCTTCCCTGACATGAGGGGGCTGCCGCGCAAGTCCTCCGGGGGGACAGGGGAGCTGGCGCAATGTCAGACTAGGCGTATATATGAAAGATATGTCGCATTCTGGGGTGAAGGTCATCGTTGTGTTGTCCACAGGCGGTGGCTGATGTGGGTGCGGGCGGTCAGAATCATGAAACGGGGGCATGTGAGCGGGATCTCACCCGCACCAACGGGAGGCAGCCGTGAGGACAGCGACACTGGGGCCGGCGCAGCGGGCCGAGGCCCTCACCCGGATGGCCGAACGCGAGCTGGACGTGCTGGTGGTGGGTGCGGGCGTGGTGGGCGCGGGCACCGCGCTCGACGCCGTCACCCGCGGCCTGTCGACCGGCCTGGTGGAGGCGCGGGACTGGGCCTCGGGGACCTCCAGCCGGTCCAGCAAGCTGATCCACGGCGGCCTGCGGTACCTGGAGATGCTGGACTTCGCGCTCGTACGGGAGGCGCTGAAGGAGCGCGGCCTGCTGCTGGAGCGGCTCGCCCCGCACCTGGTGAAGCCGGTGCCCTTCCTGTACCCCCTGCAGCACAAGGGCTGGGAGCGGCTCTACGCGGGCTCGGGCGTCGCGCTGTACGACGCGATGTCGGTCTCCAGCGGGCACGGGCGGGGTCTGCCGGTGCACCGGCACCTGTCGCGCAAGCGCGCGCTGCGGGTGGCTCCGGCGCTGCGCAAGGACGCGCTGGTGGGGGCCCTGCAGTACTACGACGCCCAGATGGACGACGCGCGGTACGTGACCACGCTGGTGCGGACGGCCGCGGCGTACGGGGCGCACTGCGCCAACCGGGCGAGGGTGATCGGCTTCCTGCGCGAGGGCGAACGGGTGGTCGGCGCGCGGGTGCAGGACGTGGAGGGCGGCGGTGAGTACGCCATCCGGGCCAAGCAGGTCGTCAATGCGACCGGGGTGTGGACGGACGACACCCAGGCGCTGATCGGGGAGCGCGGGCAGTTCCACGTACGGGCCTCGAAGGGCATCCACCTGGTCGTGCCGAAGGACCGGATCCATTCGAGCACCGGGCTGATCCTGCGGACCGAGAAGTCGGTGTTGTTCGTCATCCCGTGGGGGCGGCACTGGATCGTGGGGACCACGGACACCGACTGGGACCTGGACAAGGCGCACCCGGCGGCGTCGAGCGCGGACATCGACTACCTGCTGGAACACGTGAACTCGGTGCTGGCGGTGCCGCTGACGCGCGATGACGTCCAGGGCGTGTACGCGGGCCTGCGGCCGCTGCTGGCCGGCGAGTCGGACGCGACGAGCAAGCTCTCGCGCGAGCACACGGTGGCGCACCCGGTCCCCGGGCTGGTGGTGGTGGCGGGCGGCAAGTACACGACGTACCGGGTCATGGCGAAGGACGCCGTCGACGAGGCCGTGCACGGGCTGGACCAGCGGGTGGCGGAGTGCGTGACGGAGGACGTGCCGCTGGTGGGGGCGGAGGGGTACCGGGCGCTGTGGAACGGGCGGGCGAGGATGGCCGCCCGGACGGGGCTTCACGTGGTGCGGGTGGAACACCTGTTGAACCGCTTCGGGTCCCTGACGGAGGAACTGCTGGACCTGATCGCTGCCGATCCGGGACTGCGTGAGCCGGTGTCCGGGGCGGACGACTACCTGCGGGCGGAAATCGTGTACGCGGCCTCGCACGAGGGGGCGCGGCACCTCGACGACGTGCTGACGCGGCGGACGCGGATCTCGATCGAGACCTTCGACCGGGGGACGCGGTCGGCGCGGGAATGCGCGGAGTTGATGGCTCCGGTGCTGGGGTGGGACGAGCAGCAGATCGAGAAGGAAGTGGAGCACTACGAGAAGAGGGTCCAGGCGGAGCGGGAGTCGCAGCGCCAGCCGGACGACCAGACGGCGGACGCGGCGCGGCTGGGGGCGCCCGACATCGTTCCGTTGTAACTCCGGAATGCGCGAGGGGGAACCGCGGACCCGGGGGGCCCGTCCGTTGCGGAGTGAGGAACAATGAGGGTTCTGCCGGGGCGGGTTACCGCGGGCCCCGGCCGCCGGGTCGCTCGGCCGCCGGGGCAGGCGGAGCAGCGGCAGGATCGCAGAGGGGACGCATGTCGAAGCCGGAGCACACCGAGTCACCTGCCGGGGCGCCTGCCGGTACGCCTGCGGCGAAGCCTGACGGTGCGAAGCCGGCGGCCACGTCTGCGCCGGCCAGTACGCCTGCGGCGAAGCCTGAGGGTGCGAAGCCGGCCGGGACGCCTGCGGCGAAGCGCCGGAACGTGAAGCCTGCGGCCGTGCCTGCGGCGAGGTCCGAGGATGCCGGGGTGCCTGCGGCGGAGCCTGACGATACGAAGCCTGCGGCTGCCAAGCCCGGGTTGAGCAAGGCCGCGCGCGTGCCTGCGGCGAAGGCCGAGCCGGAGGACGCGAAGCCGGAGCCGGGCGAGCCCGAGGACGCCCGGCCGGCGGCTGCGAAGCCGGGGCTGGGCAAGGCCGCGCCCGTGGGCAAGCCCGAGGCTGTGCCCGCGGCGGGAGAGGCGAAGCCCGAGCTGAGCAAGGCCAAGGCCGCGCCCGCGCCGGACGCCGAGGCTGAGCCTGCGGCCAAGACCGAAGCCAAGGCCGCGCCCGTGGGCAAGCCCGAGGCTGTGCCCGCGGCGGGAGAGGCGAAGCCCGAGCTGCGCAAGGCCAAGGCCGCGCCTGCGGCGGACGCCAAGGCTGTGCCTGCGGCCAAGGCCGTGCCGCTGGGGAAGCCCGATGTCGCGCCCGTCGCGAAGCCTTCGGCCAAGGCGGCCGAAGGGGTCAATCCCGTCGTCGAGAAGGCCGATGCCCTGGCGGCGGCCGTCAAGGCGGCGGCCGCGAAGGCGGCCGGGAACGGGGAGGACGAAGGGCGGCTGCTGGCCGGGCGCTACCGGCTCGGGGCCGTGCTCGGCAAGGGCGGCATGGGTACCGTCTGGCGCGCCCGGGACGAGACCCTGGGACGGACCGTCGCCGTCAAGGAACTCCGGTTCGGCACAGGCGTCGACGAGGACGAGAAGCGCCGCCTCATCACCCGTACCCTCCGCGAGGCCAAGGCCATTGCCCGGATCCGCAGCGGCGGCGCCGTCACCGTCTACGACGTCGTCGACGAGGACGGCCGGCCGTGGATCGTCATGGAGCTCATCGAGGGCCCCTCGCTCGCCGAGTTCGTACGGGAGAACGGCCCCCTGACCCCCCGTCGCGCCGCCGAGGTCGGCCTCGCCGTGCTCGACGTGCTGCGCGCCGCCCACGGCCAGGGCATCCTGCACCGCGACGTCAAGCCCTCCAACGTGCTCATCGCCGGCAACGGCCGCGTCGTCCTCACCGACTTCGGCATCGCACAGGTCGAGGGCGACCCCTCCGTCACCTCCACCGGCATGCTCGTCGGCGCGCCCTCGTACATCTCCCCCGAGCGCGCCCGCGGCCAGAAGCCCGGCCCGCCCGCCGACATGTGGTCGCTCGGCGGCCTGCTGTACGCCTCCGTCGAGGGAGTGCCCCCGTACGACAAGGGGTCCGCGCTCGCCACCCTCACCGCGGTGATGACCGAGCCCGTGGACCCGCCGAAGAACGCCGGCCCGCTGACCGAGGTCATCTACGGCCTGCTGGTCAAGGACCCCGCGCTGCGGCTCGACGACGCCCGGGCGCGGGCCCTGCTCACCGCCGTGGTCAACGCGCCCGAGCCCGTGCCGGCCCCGGCGGTCCCGGCCGCCGCCGAGGAGACCCGGCAGATATCCCTCGCGGACGCCAAGGCGGCCGCGGACAAGGCCTCTGCCGAGAAGGCAGCCGAGAAGGCGGCCAAGAAGGAACGCGAACGCCGTGACCGCGAGCAGCGCGAACGCGCCCGCGCCGCACTGAAGTCGGCCCGCAAGGCGGCCACGGCCGCGGCGGCCACGACGGCCGTCTCGGCCGCCGAGCCGCCGAAGGCCAAGCCGTCCCCCGTCGTGGCGCCGCTCACCGACGTCATGCTGCGCCGCACCATCGCGCTCGCGATAGCCGCCGTGGTCGTGGTGCTGGCCGTGATCGGCTCGCTGATCGCCTACGCCATGAGCGGCGACGACAAGGGCGCCAAGAACGAGGGCAAGGGCGGCCAGCCCACCCCGGCCGCCTCCGCCCCCGACAAGCAGGCCTCCCCGAAGCCCTCGGGGAACACCGGCGATTCGGCCGGCAACGGCAGTGCGGGCACCGGTGCCGGTACCGGCACCACCACCGGTACCACCACGGGTACGGGCGGCGAGCCCGGCCAGGGCCAGCAGTCCCCGGCCGCCAGCGCGGGACAGGGCGCAAGCGAGGGACAGGGCGCCACCTCCGGGGGAGCGGGCGGCGCCGTCCCGGCCGGATACGCCCTGGTACAGGACTTCGGGTTCCACTTCTCGATGGTGATGCCCGAGGGCTTCAAGCACCTGGAGACGGCGGGCAAGAACTCGGGCGCCATCTACAGCCGGGCCAAGGACTTCCCGAAGATCCAGGTCGACTACAACAAGAGCCCGGGCGACGACGCCCGCAAGGCCTGGCTCGAGCTCGCCCCCGCCGTGGGCGGCAGCAGCAGGGCGTACAGGCAGATCCGCATAGACACGGTGGAGTACAAGGGCTACCCGACCGTCGCGGACTGGGAGTTCGAGCGCGAGCAGAACGGCACCACGATCCGGGTGCTCAACCGCGGGTTCAGGGTGGACCCCACGCACGGCTACGCCATCATGATCAGCTGCCCCGCCGACCAGTGGGACGGCCCCCAGTGCACCCAGATGCGCAACATCGCCTTCGAGACCTTCCAGCCGCTCGGCTGACCCCGGGACGCGGGCGGCTCCGGCGACGTATCGTGTCAGCCGGGGCCATGGGGGGCCCACGCACTCGGGGGAGGCGATGTGGAGGAGTACGCGGGCCGGATCCTGGCCGGCCGTTACCGTCTGCCGCTGCCCCCGTCCGACGAGTACGAGCTGGTCGAGACCCGCGCCTTCGACACGCGCACCGGGCAGGAAGTCCTGGTCCGGCAGGTCCCGTTGCCGGAGGTCGTGGACGCCGAGCTGCTGGACGGGCAGCGGCCCGTCCCGGCGGCGGTGCGCCGCTCGCCCGCGGACCTGCCGGCCGTGCGGCGCGCGATCGAGGCGGCGCAGGCGGCCGCCTCGATTCCGGACCATCCCCGGCTCGACCAGGTCTTCGACGTCTTCGCCGAGGGCGAGTCGCTGTGGATAGTGAGCGAACTGGTCCCCGCCCGGCCGCTGGCCGCCCTGATAGCCGATGAACCGCTCAGCCCGTACAGGGCGGCTGAGGTGGCGTCGGACGTGCTGACCGCGCTGCGCGTGCTGCACGCGCACGGCTGGACGCACCGGAACATCACCGTCCGGACCGTGCTGGTGTGCGATGACGGCCGGGTCGTGCTGACGGGCCTGGCGGCCGGCGCGGCGGAAGAGGCCCTGTGCGGCTACGACCCCGTACCGAACTCCGCCGACCCCGACGGCGCCGGCGGCTGGGGAACGGCTCCCGCCCCGGCCCCGGGGCCCGCCACCGCCCCGGCTCACGGGCCGGGTCCGGCCCCGGCAGCCGCCCCCGCTCCCGCGCCGGAGTCCGCCCCGGACACCTCCGCCGGGTACGCCCCGCTCGTGGCTCCCGGGTACGACACCGGGCCCCGGTACACCGATCACATCACCCCGGGCCGCCCCCAGGGCCGCCCCGACCTCCAGGCCGCCGCGCGCGCCGGAGCCATCGCCGCCTACCGGGCCGGGGCGCGGGCGGCCGCCGCGAAGGTCGGCGAGCAGCGCCAGACCGGCCCCATCGTCGTGCCGGAGCAGAGGCCGCAGGGGTCGACGCTCCCGCAGGGGTACTCGTACCCGTACGGCGGCCCGGAGACCTCCTCCGCCGCTCCCTGGCACGGCGCGACCCCCCGCAACCGCCCGGCGCTGCCCGCCTCGCAGGAGCCGGACCCGCCGGAGCCGCGGGAGTCGCCGGAGCCGGACGAGCGGCAGGCACCGGCCGGGCAGGAGCCCGGGCCGGCGGCACAGCCCGGGCCCGCGCCGGCGGCGTGGAGCCGGGCCGAACCCCCGGCGGCGCCCGGGCTGCCCGCCCGGCTCGCCCTGCCCCAGGGCTACCGCCAGGCCGAGACCCCGGACCGGCCGGCCCCCGAACCTGCCGCCCCCGACGCGCCGCAGCCGGCCGGGGCGGGGCCCGCCCCCGCCACGGGCGGCTGGGCCGGGCCCCGGACCGGGCTGGACGCAGAGCGGGCGCGCCAGACGCGCATGGCCGTCGTCGGCGCCGTCACCGAGCGGTGGGCTCCCGAGCAGGCCGGCCCCGTCCTCGGGCACTGGCAGCTGGCGCCCCCCGTCGGGCCCGCCACCGATCTGTGGGCGCTCGGCGCGCTGCTGTACCGCGCGGTGCAGGGACACGCCCCGTACCCCGAGGACAGCGTCGCCGAGCTCGTCGAGCTGGTCTGCGCCGAACCGCCCGCCTTCGCGGAGGAGTGCGGGGCGCTGCGCCCGGTCGTGGAGTCGCTGCTGCGTCAGGACCCGACCGAGCGGCCCGACTTCGAGGAGCTCCGCGGCTGGCTGCGTTCGCTCGTGCGGTCGGCCCCCGAGCCGGAAGCCGCCTTCGGGGTGCTCCCCATGCCGGAGGCGGACCCCGCGCGGCTGCCCGTCGTACGCCGCCGCGGTGAGGTCCACGGGCGGCACCGCAATCCCGCGGCCCCCCGCAAACCGCGCGCCCTCGGCCGGACCCTGCTGGTCGGCATCCTGGTCCTGCTGGCCGGGACGGTGGCGTACGCGATGCTGTTCATGCCCCGCTCCGGCGCCCCGGAGCCACAGGGCGGCGCTCCCGGGAGCAGCACGCAGCCGCAGGCGAAGCCGAGCCCCTCGCAGGTCCCCACCGGCACGCCCGAGTCCAGGCCCGCGCCGCAGACGACCGCGCCCGCCGAGTCCCCGGCCGCTCCCGCTTCCGCCCCGCCCGGCTACACCGGCCAGCAGGACCCGGAGCACTTCGAGATCGCCGTGCCCAACGGCTGGGAGCGGCGCGGGATCAACGAGGCCGGCCAGGTGCGGTACACGGACGGGGCGTTCGTGCTGACCGTGGTCCCCGGCCGGGACAAGGTCCAGGGGAACCCGGACCCGGCGGCGTACCAGAAGGACAAGGAGCCGGAGCTGACCCCGTACCGCACCTCCACCTGGTCGACCGTCGGGGACGTCAAGACCACCAAGGTGGGCCAGCAGTTGCAGGCCACGGGCCGCTACACGTGGATCGACGGGACCGGTCGCAACGTCTACGCCCGCAATTTCGTCGTGGCACTGGGAGGGAGCTACCACGTCGTCCTGGTCACGGGCCCGGAGGACGAGCAGTCCAAGGTCACCGAGATCTTCGAGAAAGCCACGGCGAGTTACAAGTCGGGCGGTTGAGCGGATACTGACGACGGATCAGTACGGCGATTGCGTCACAGTGCCGCCTTTCGGCGGCCGGGCGGTTCCGGCAGCCCCCGTGGGATCCGTAATCTGGCCGTAAGTGCAGAGAGCGGCGGGATTTCGTGGAACAGCAGACAGGTGGGGGCGCCGTGCTGGCGGGCCGGTACCGGCTCGTCGAGCCGATCGGCCGGGGCGGCATGGGCAAGGTGTGGCGCGCGCATGACGAGCTGCTCCACAGGACCGTCGCGGTCAAGGAACTGACGGCTGGTCTGTACGTCGCCCAGGCCGACCGGGACGTCATGCACGCCCGGACGCAGAAGGAGGCGCGGGCCGCGGCCCGGATCCAGCATCCGGCGGTGGTGACCGTGCACGACGTGCTGGAGCACGACGACCGGCCGTGGATCGTCATGGAGTACATCGACGGCCCCTCCCTCGCGGAGGCGGCCAAGGCGGCCGGGCGGATCGAGCCCCGCGAGGCGGCCCGGATCGGGTTGCACGTGCTGGGCGCGCTGCGCGCCGCGCACGCGGTCGGCGTGCTGCACCGGGACGTGAAGCCGGGCAACGTGCTGCTGGCCAAGGACGGCCGGGTGCTGCTCACGGACTTCGGGATCGCCGCGATCGAGGGCGACTCCTCGATCACACGGACCGGCGAGATCGTCGGCTCCATCGACTACCTGGCTCCCGAGCGGGTCACCGGCGGGATCCCCGACCCGTCCTCGGACCTGTGGTCGCTGGGCGCCACCCTCTACACGGCGGTGGAGGCCCGCTCGCCGTTCCGCCGTACGTCGCCCATCTCCAGCCTTCAGGCCGTGGTGAACGACGAGCCGCCGGCGCTGCGCCAGGCCGGGGCCCTGGGGCCGGTCATCACGGCCCTGCTGCGCAAGGATCCGATGGAGCGTCCCTCGGCCGTGGAGGCCGAGCGGATGCTGCTGGAGGCGATGGAGGGCCGGGAGCCGAAGGCGGCGCAGGCGTACGTGCCCACGCGCGCGGTGACCCAGGACGAACTGGCCCCGGCGCAGGAGCCGTCCGCCGAGCCGGCCGCGCCGGCGGAGCGCGCGCAGCCGTCCGCGCAGACGACCTCGCAGACGGCTCCGCTGCCGGAACCCGCCGAGACCGCGCCGGTGCCCGCTCCCGCGGTTCCGGGGAGCGGCTGGCTCAAGCGGGCCGCGGGCATCGCCCTGGTGGCGGCGCTGCTCGGTGGCGGCGGTGTGTTCGGGGTGCTCAAGTACACCGACGACTCGGAGAGCGGCGGCGCGGACAAGAACGTCAGCGCCCCCGACGTGACCCCCGCGCCGGCCGGCTACAACCGGGTCACCGACCCCATCGCCGGCTTCACCCTGTTCGTCCCGGAGGGCTGGACGCGCCAGGCGAACGGCGACCAGATCGACTACACCCCGGACGACGGGAAGCACTTCATCCGGATCGCCTCCGATTCCACCCCGGACTACCAGGACCCGTACGCGCACCTGCTCGACCTGGAGAAGCAGGTGGCGAAGCGGACCGACTACAAGAAGGTGCGGCTGAACCAGAACACCTTCCGGGACAGCACCCTGGCCGCGCTCTGGGACTTCAGCTGGACGGAGAAGCAGAACCACCCCGGTCCGCGAAGAGCCAAGGAGCAGATGTACGTCTCGCCGGAGGGCACGGAGTACGCCATCTACATGTCGAGCCCGGCCGCCGACTGGGCCACGACCGAGCAGCAGTTCGACATCGTGCTCAGCGGTTGGGCGCCGCCCGCCAAGAAGCCCTGATCCCGTCATCCTGCCAGCGATCACTGGCGGAAATGACAAAATCCGGTTACCGGCGGGTACCCAAAGGCTGTCCGGCGCAATACGCTCACCGGCATGACGGACTCGCAGGCCCCGGCCCCCCTCCGCACCGCACCGGAACCCACCAACCCGGTCGCCCCGGCCCCGGCCGGTGCCCGTACCGCCGCCGACGTGGTGACCCCCGACCTGGTCGCCCGCCTCACCCGCGGAGTGCTCGGCTCCGGGCGCACCGCCAACCACACCCCCTTCACCGGGGACCGGCTGGCGGAACTCCCCGAGGCCACCCCCGAGGACGTGGCCGAGGCCTTCGAGCGGGCCCGCGCCGCGCAGCCCGCCTGGGCGGCCGTCCCCGTCGCCAAGCGGGCGGCCGTGCTCCTGCGCTTCCACGACCTGGTCCTGGACCGGCAGGCCGAGGTCCTCGACCTGATCCAGCTGGAGACCGGCAAGGCCCGCCTGCACGCCCACGAGGAGGTCCAGGCGGTCGCCGTCTCGGCCCGCCACTACGGCCGCAGGGCCCCCTCGTACCTGCGCCCCAAGGGCCACACGGGCGCCATGCCCACCCTGACCAAGGTCACCGAGCTGCGCCAGCCGCGCGGGGTGGTCGGCCAGATCGCCCCCTGGAACTACCCCCTGGAGCTGTCGGTCGGCGACGCCCTGCCCGCCTTCGTGGCCGGCAACGCCCTCGTCATGAAGCCCGACACCGAGACCGCACTGACCGCCCTGTGGGCGCGCGACCTGCTGATCGAGGCCGGGCTGCCCGCGGACGTCTTCCAGATCGTCCTCGGCGAGGGCCCGGTCGTCGGCCCCGAGGTGGTCCGGCACGCCGACTACGTCTCCTTCACCGGCTCCACCCGCACCGGCCGCGAGGTCGCCCGGGGCGCCGCCGACCGGCTCGTCGGCGTCTCCCTCGAACTCGGCGGCAAGAACGCCATGCTCGTCCTGCACGACGCCGACGTGGAGAAGGCCGCCGCCGGCGCCGTCCGCGCCTGCTTCTCCTCCGCGGGCCAGCTGTGCATCTCCATCGAGCGGCTCTACGTCCACGCCTCGATCGCCGACGCGTTCGTCGAGCGGTTCGCCGCCCGCACCAAGGCCATGCGGCTCGGCAGCTCGCTGGCCTACGGCGCCGACATGGGCTCCCTGGTCGGCGAGCGCCAGCTGGAGACCGTACAGCGGCACGTGGACGAGGCCGTCGCCAAGGGCGCCACCCTCGTCGCCGGCGGCACCGCCCGCCCCGACATCGGCCCGCTCTTCTACGAGCCCACCATCCTCGACGGCGTCGAGTCGCCCATGGCGGTGTGCGGCGAGGAGACCTTCGGCCCGGTCGTCTCGGTCTACCGCTTCACCGACGAGGACCAGGCCATCGCGGAGGCCAACGCCACCGCCTACGGCCTGAACTCCAGCGTCTGGACCAAGGACGCCCGCCGCGGCCACTCCGTCGCCGCCCGCCTGCGCACCGGCACCGTCAACATCAACGAGGGCTACGCCCCCGCCTACGGCAGCGCCCAGGCGCCCATGGGCGGCATGAAGGACTCCGGCCTCGGCCGCCGCCACGGCTCCGAGGGCATCCTCAAGTACACCGAGGCCCAGACCGTCGCCCACCAGCGGCTGCTCCCGATGGCGCCCTCGCTGGGCATGGACGACGAGAAGTACGCGGCGTTCATGACCCGCAGCCTCAAGATCATGAAGGCCCTCCGACTGCGCTAAGGGGTATCCGTGTCGCAAGACGAAGCATCCGACGCCGCATACGACTACGACGTCATCGTCATCGGATCGGGCTTCGGCGGCTCGGTCTCGGCCCTGCGCCTGACCGAGAAGGGGTACCGGGTCGGCGTCCTGGAGGCAGGGCGCCGGTTCACCCGCGAGAGCCTGCCGAAGAACAGCTGGGACCTGCGGAACTACCTGTGGGCCCCGGCCCTCGGGCTCTACGGGATCCAGCGGATCCACCTGCTCGGCAACGTCATGGTGCTCGCGGGCGCCGGCGTGGGCGGTGGCTCGCTCAACTACGCCAACACCCTGTACGTGCCGCCCACCGCCTTCTTCGAGGACCGGCAGTGGGCCTCCATCACCGACTGGCGCGCCGAACTCGCCCCGTACTACGACCAGGCCCAGCGGATGCTCGGCGTGCGCCTCAACCCGACCATGACCCCCTCCGACGTCCACCTCAAGGCGGCCGCCGAGAAGATGGGCGTGGCGGACTCCTTCCACATGGCCCCGGTCGGCGTCTTCTTCGGCGACGGCGACGACGCCGAGGGCCACGCGAAGGTCCGGCCCGGCGAGGAGGCCCCCGACCCGTACTTCGGCGGCGCCGGCCCCGCCCGCAAGGCCTGCACCGAATGCGGCGAGTGCATGACCGGCTGCCGGCACGGAGCCAAGAACACCCTGAACGAGAACTACCTGCACCTCGCCGAGCGCGCCGGCGCCGTCATCCACCCCATGACGACCGTCACCGCCCTCGCCGACCACCCCGAGGGCGGCTACCGCGTCCGCACCGTCCCCACCGACGGCCGCCGCCGGGGCAGGGCCAAGGTGCTGCGCGCCCGCCACGTGGTCGTCGCGGCGGGCACGTACGGCACGCAGACCCTGCTGCACACGATGAAGGACCGCGGGGAGCTCCCGCGCCTGTCCGACCGGCTCGGGGAACTGACCCGGACCAACTCGGAGGGCCTGGTCGGCGCGCAGACCGACGACCGCCGCTACCGCAAACGGCACGGTGCGGGCGCCGGCAAGGAGCAGCGCGCCGACTTCACCCGGGGCGTGGCGATCACCTCCTCCGTGCACCCCAACGCCGACACCCACATCGAGCCGGTCCGCTACGGCAAGGGCTCCAACGCCATGGGGTTCATGACCGTCCTCCAGGTCCCCCACAGCCGGCACCGGGTCCGCGCCTGGCTGGCCAGGACCGCGAAGCACCCGCTCCAGCTGGCCCGCTCGCTGTCGAACCGGCGCTGGTCGGAGCGGACCATCATCGGCCTGGTCATGCAGTCGCTGGACAACTCCCTGACCACGTACCGCAAGCCCGGCGGGATCGGGAAGGGCCTGCTCACCGCCCGCCAGGGCCACGGCGCCCCCAACCCGGTGCAGATCGCGGAGGCCACCCGGGCCGCGACCCTGCTGGCCGAGGAGATCAACGGCTTCCCGGGCAGCAACATCGGCGAGCTGATGGGGACCCCGCTGACCGCGCACTTCCTCGGCGGCTGCCCGATCGGGGCGTCGGCGCAGGAGGGCGTGGTGGACCCGTACCACCGGCTCTACGGGCACCCGGGCATCTCGGTGGTCGACGGCTCGGCGGTCTCCGCGAACCTCGGGGTCAATCCGTCGCTGACGATCACGGCACAAGCGGAGCGCGCGATGTCGTACTGGCCGAACAAGGGCGAGCAGGATCCGCGGCCCGAGCAAGGGGCGGCGTACGTACGCCTGGAGGCGGTGGAACCGGCCCGTCCGGCGGTCCCGAAGGAAGCCTTCGGCGCCCTGCGCTTGCCTTTTCTGGCGGTCCCCGAGATTCCGCCGCGCCGGTCATGACAGCGGCGGGTACCGCGCTCCCCCTCCGAGCGCGGTACCCGCCGCGGTACATAGGTGACAGATGTTCAGCCTTGATGGTTGTACCGGAATCCGCCCGGCCGGGCTGTGGCGTCGATCACACGGTGAAGTGTGCAACTGCTACTGATCTTCGGCAGTCAACGGCTGCATGAGAAAGCGCATCTCCCTGCTGGCTGCCGGTGGCCTCGTGGCCGTCGCGCTGGCCACCACCCCCGCACACGCAGCGGACCCCGAATTCCGGCTGGCCGGCCCGGCCGAGACCGGCCTGCGCCCCCACCCCGGCGCCGACAGCGCGCCGCAGAAGACCTCGGTCGGGTTCCGGATCTTCAACGACACCGCCAAGACGTTCGACCGCCAGAGCACCTTCACGATCGACCTGACGCCCCTCAAGGGCGTCGCCGACGTCACGCTCGCCGAGAACCAGAGCTCGGACTGCACGCTCACCGCCACCGCCGTGACCTGCAAGCGCTGGGCGCTGTGGACGGGCGACTCCACCCTCGTGGACCTGCGGCTCAGCGCGGCCAAGGACAGCAAGGTCGGCGCGACCGCGGACCTGACCGTGACCGGCAAGGCCGAGGGCGCCGCCATCAAGGCCGCCACCACCAAGGTGCGGGTCGGCGGCCCCGACCTGGTGATGGAGCCCGCCGCGCTCAAGGCGGAGCAGAAGCCGGGCGACAAGCAGGCCCTGCCGATCGTCTTCGCCAACCAGGGCACGGAGTCCGTCCAGGGCGTGGTGCTCGAAGTGCGCACCACGCACGGCATCGGCCTGGTGGAGCAGTACGGCAACTGCTCCTACTCCGAGGACACGGGCGAGGGCCGGCCGTTGAACACGGGCTGGACCACGGTGCAGTGCCTGCTCGAAGGCGAGTACGAGGCGGGCAAGATCTACGGGGTGGACGGCCCGCTGACCCTCAAGGCCGCCCCGCACGCCTTCGCCGACGTGCTCACCTACGCGGTGTACGCGAACGGCGAGCAGCCGAAGGCCGAGAAGCTCCGCAAGCCCTCCGCCGGCAAGCAGCTGACCGCGAAGGCGCGGGCGCCCAAGGCCTCCGCGCAGGCGGCGGACCTCACCCCCTGGAACAACCTCCAGGAGTTCGACTTCGCGACGAAGAACACCGCCGACCTCGTGGCCGCGCCCGTGTCCCTCAAGGGCAAGGCCGGCGAGACGGTGCGGGCCGAGTTCGGCTTCCGCAACAACGGCCCGGCGTGGGTGGCCCACCTGCGTTCCCATGAGGACGTCGCCCGCACGGACATCGTCATCCCGGCCGGTGCGAAGGTCACCAAGGTGCCGGCCGGCTGCCAGGGGGTCAACGCCGACGGCACCCAGCGGGAGCAGACCCTGGGCGCGCCGCGCTACTTCTGCTCCACCGGACACGTCGTGGGGGAGAGGGAGACCTTCGCCTACCCGTTCGAGCTGAAGATCGAGACGGTCGTCGAGGACGCCAAGGGCTCCGTCTCGGTCGGCCAGTGGACGCCCGGCGGCACCCAGCCCCAGCGGTGGGACCCGAACCACGCCAACAACAAGGCGGCCCTCGTGATCAACGCGAAGGGCGGCGGCAGCACGCCGAGCCCGACGCCCACGGCCTCGGCCACCCCGAGCGCCTCGGCCACCCCGACGGCGACCGCCTCGCCGACCCCGGGCAGCAGCACCGGCACGACGGCGAACGGCGGCCTGGCCGCCACCGGCGCCCCGGCCGGGGCGATCGCCTTCGGCGGCGCGGCGCTGGTGGCCGCCGGCGGCGCCCTGGTCCTGGCGTTCCGCCGCAAGGCCGCCGGGCGCGCGTAGCGCCGTACGCGGGAAGACGAAGAACGGCCGGCCCGGGGCGTCCCCAGGGCCGGCCGTCCTCCAAGGGGTGACCGGGCTGCTGTCCCCTGCCGTCCGGTCACGCGAAGGAGCGAGGTCCCACGACGCGCGCTCCACGGGGCGCACGTCTCATCGCTCCAGCGGAGCCACGCGTGGTGATGCGGTCCCGCGGCTGGCTGCCGCGGACATCCTCACCAACGAAGGGCCGCGGGGGCGGTCACGGTCCGGACGGGTGACGAACAGCCGTCACACGCGGCCCCGGCACAGCTCCAGCACGGTCATGGCGAGGGCGGTGCCGGGCTTCCCGAGGGCGTCGCTCCAATGGGAGAGCACCTCCATCTCGCGGGACAGGTGCACGCGGCGCCCGCCCGATGAGATCCGGGCGTCCTGGATGACCGTGGAGACGGCCATCCGCTCCTGGATCAGGCCGATGATCCGGTCGTCGATGGCGTCGATGCGCATCCGGGAGTCGGCGATCAGCTGCTCGGGGGTGGTGGTGATCGTGGTCATGGTCATCTCTCCTGTCGGGTGGGGCCCGCAGGTCCGGGGAAACGCAGAGCGCCCCGGTCCTGTCGGACCGGGGCGCTCTGGGAAGTCAGCGGCTCAAGCGAGCATCACGAGGACCCATGGCGACCGGACCGGCCGGTGCCATAGGTAAAGAGGAAGCTCAGCTGCTTGCGCATGGACAGGATTATGACCTTCCGTCGCCCTCCCGGCCAAGCCGATTCGGATGGTGAGACGAAGAGGGGTGCGGCTCCCCCGTTAGAATCGACAAAACAGCCACCTCTTCCGCCGGAAGGCCGCCCCGTGCCAGAAGCACCCTCCGCCGCCCACGACAGCGCCCCGGACACGGTTCTCGTCGTCGACTTCGGCGCCCAGTACGCCCAGCTCATCGCCCGCCGCGTCCGCGAGGCACGGGTCTACAGCGAGATCGTGCCGAGCTCGATGCCCGTCGACGAGATGCTGGCCAAAAACCCCAAGGCGATCATCCTCTCCGGCGGTCCGTCCTCCGTGTACGAGGAAGGTGCCCCCCAGCTCGACCGCGCGATCTTCGAGGCCGGCGTCCCCGTCTTCGGCATGTGCTACGGCTTCCAGCTGATGGCGGTCACCCTCGGCGGCCGGGTCGACAACACCGGTGCCCGCGAGTACGGCCGCACCCCGCTGGCCGTCTCCAAGGCCGGCTCCACCCTCTTCGAGGGCACCCCCGAGAACCAGTCGGTGTGGATGTCCCACGGCGACGCCTGCTCCGCCGCCCCCGAGGGCTTCACCGTCACCGCGTCGACGAACGTCGTCCCGGTCGCGGCCTTCGAGAACGACGAGAAGAAGCTGTACGGCGTGCAGTACCACCCCGAGGTGATGCACTCCACGCACGGCCAGCAGATCCTGGAGCACTTCCTCTACCGCGGCGCGGGCCTCGCCCCCACCTGGACCACCGGCAACATCGTCGAGGAGCAGATCGCGGCGATCCGCGAGCAGGTCGGCGACAAGCGCGCCATCTGCGGCCTGTCCGGCGGCGTGGACTCCGCCGTCGCCGCGGCCCTCGTCCAGAAGGCCATCGGCTCGCAGCTCACCTGCGTCTACGTCGACCACGGCCTGATGCGCAAGGGCGAGACCGAGCAGGTCGAGAAGGACTTCGTCGCCGCCACCGGCGTGCAGCTGAAGGTCGTCGACGCGCAGGAACGCTTCCTGACCGCGCTCGCCGGCGTCTCCGACCCGGAGACCAAGCGCAAGATCATCGGCCGCGAGTTCATCCGCGTCTTCGAGCAGGCCCAGCTGGAGATCCTCCAGGAGGAGGGCCCCGCGGTCGCCTTCCTGGTGCAGGGCACCCTGTACCCGGACGTCGTCGAGTCCGGCGGCGGCACCGGCACCGCGAACATCAAGTCCCACCACAACGTGGGCGGGCTCCCCGACGACATCGAGTTCGAGCTCGTCGAGCCGCTGCGCCAGCTGTTCAAGGACGAGGTCCGGATGGTCGGCCAGGAACTCGGCCTGCCGGACGAGATCGTCCAGCGCCAGCCCTTCCCCGGCCCCGGCCTCGGCATCCGCATCGTCGGCGAGGTCACCAAGGAGCGCCTGGACCTGCTGCGCGAGGCCGACGCCATCGCCCGCCACGAGCTCACCGCGGCGGGCCTGGACCGCGAGATCTGGCAGTGCCCGGTCGTCCTGCTCGCGGACGTCCGCAGCGTCGGCGTCCAGGGCGACGGCCGCACCTACGGTCACCCGATCGTGCTGCGCCCCGTCTCGTCCGAGGACGCGATGACCGCGGACTGGACGCGCATGCCGTACGAGGTGCTCGCCCGGATCTCCACCCGCATCACCAACGAGGTGCCCGAGGTGAACCGGGTGGTCCTGGACTGCACGAGCAAGCCCCCGGGCACCATCGAGTGGGAGTAGTCCCCGCCACCGCCTGAGCCGAAGCCGCCGCTCCCTCCGGAGCGGCGGCTTCGTCGTATGTATGGCCACTTCGCGGGGGCGCCGGTACTTTGCGCCGCGACCCGAAGGCGACCGTAGGCGACCGTAAGGAGGGCCCCATGCCGGACCGGCCCGTACCCGTGCCCGTGGAGCGGCTCGGTTTCGAGATGCCGCCCGTGCACGACACCGCCGAGGCGGCGCGCGCCCACCGCAAGGAGCGGCTCGCCGGGGCGCTGCGGCTGCTGGGCCGGCTGGGGTACGAGGACGGGGTGGCCGGGCAGGTCACCGCGCGGGATCCCGAGTTCGAGGACTGCTACTGGGTGAACCCCTTCGGGCGGCCCTTCGCCGGGCTCACCGCCGGCGACCTGCTGCTGGTCGACGGGGACGGGCGGGTGCTCCGCGGGGAGCGCCGGGTCAACGAGCTGGCCTTCGCCGTGCACGCGGCGGTCCACCGGCAGCGCCCCGAGGTGGTGTCCGT
This sequence comes from Streptomyces sp. NBC_00207, assembly GCF_045160965.1. Taxonomy (NCBI): domain Bacteria; kingdom Bacillati; phylum Actinomycetota; class Actinomycetes; order Kitasatosporales; family Streptomycetaceae; genus Streptomyces; species Streptomyces sp. NBC_00207. The sequence goes on from NZ_CP130715.1 coordinate 5,691,210, forward strand.
GGTGCGCGCGCAGGCCCCGTACGGCCGAGCCCTCGCGGCCCTGGGCGAGCTGCTGGCCCCGATCACCGAGGAGGCCTGCGCCTTCTACGAGGACCACGCGCTGCTGGACGAGTACGCCGGGGCCGGGGAACCCGGCCGGATCGCGCTCGCGCTGGGCCCGTACAAGGCCCTGGTCCTGCGCAACCGGGGGCTGCTGACGGTCGGGGACTCCGTGGACGCCGCCCTCTGGTGGTTCGTCGCGGCGGAGCGGGCGGCGCAGGTGCAGCTGATCGCCCGGGCGGCCGGGAAGCCGGTGCCCATCGACCACCGCGCCGCGGTCGCCACCCGCGAGCGGTTCGGGTCCGACCTGGCCGCCTGGGTGAGCTGTCAGCCGCTGCTCCACGACGGGGACACGCCGGTGGCGTCAACATCATGAACCGTTAATCACCTGCTCTGACATCGTGCGCAATCCGGAGCACTGCCGCAGTGGTGCACAATTCGCTGGCATTGCACCGTAGTTCAGAGAGGCGGCACGTCCGTGGCTGTCCAAGAGATGTCCAGAGGTACCCATACCACGGCCTGCACCTGCGAGGAGTGCGCACGTGAGGGCCACCGCCGCGCCGTCGCCGCCTTCTTGGAGAAGCGCGACGAGTTCGCCTCCGGGCTGGGCGTGCCGGCCGCCGTGGCCCACTCGCTCGGCGCCTCCCGCCAGTGGGTCTCCGACGAACTGACCCTGTCGGCCCGTACCGTCGCCGACCGGGGCCGGGAGGCCGGGAACTCCTGGCTGTACCTGTTCTCGCGGCGGGCCGTCCTCGCCGTGTGGATCGCCGCCGGGGTGCTGCTGCTGGTCCAGGTCGCCGCCGCGCTCGGCACCGGCTGGTCCGCGGCGCGCACCGCCGGGCTGCTGGCGGCCGTGGTGCTGGCCGGGCTGCTCACGGTCGCCGCCCGCGCCCAGTCGGTGCGCGGCGGGCTGCTGGCGCCGCTGGTCGGCGAGGACAACCGGCTGTCCACCTCGAAAGCCGTGCCCAGCGCCTGGGTGGTGCTGACCGCGTTCGCCACGCTGCTGCCCGCGCTGCGGCTGGCCGCCTCGGCGCCGGGGCCCGAGCGGCAGGCGCTGTACGCGGGCCTCGCGCTGGACCGGGCGCTGCCGCTGCTGGCGGTGGTCTCGCTGACCTCGGCGGTGGCGGTGCTCGTACGCCGCGTGGTGTCCGTACGGATCATGGGCCAGCGGCTGCAGAAGCTGCCGGCCGACCGGCCGCGCGGGGTGGACCTGCTGACGGACGACGCGGGCCGCGGGAGCTTCCCGGACGCGCAGTACGTGCTCGTCTCGACGGTGGTGCTGGCCTACGCGGCGGCGTCGCTGGCCCGGTTCCCGGACCGGCTGCCGCAGCTGCCCTGGGCGCTGGCCCTGCTGGTGGCGCTGTCGGCCGCGGTGTACCTGGCGGCGAAGTACGCGGAGGGCACCCGCCCGCTCGTGCTGTCGGTGGTGCGCAGACGGGAGCCCGGGGATCTGGACGCGGCCGTCCGCCCCGGGGACGACATCGAGATCCGGGGCGTGGGCTTCGTGCCGCCCGGGGCGCACACGCCGGAGATGCTGGCCCGGCTGGTGGTGCGGATCGGGGCGGTGCACGTGCACGTACCGCTGGTCCCGGTGCCGGGCGGGTTCACGAACCCCTCCGACGCCGTGCTGACGGTGCCGGTCCCGGCGGAAGTGGAACCCGGGCGCATCGAGATCCAGGTGGTCACTGCCGCAGGAGTGGAATCCAACCGCTGCACCATCGACGTTGCCGAGTGATCGGGGTACACATGTTCCGTGACCCGAACCGATGTTCTTGAAGCCGAAGCCCCTCGTGACGCGGCGGGACTGCGTGAGCTGGCATCCCGGTACGCACTGCTGCCCCTGCGGATCTTCCTGGGCGTGACCTTCGTCTACGCGGGGCTGGACAAACTGACCGACTCCGCGTTCCTCTCCGCCGGCGGTGACGGCTCCATCGGCGACCTGATGCGCGGGGTGCGCGACACCTCCGCGATCCCCGCCCTGGTGGACCTGTCGCTGAACTCACCCGTCGGCTTCGCCGTCGCCTTGGCCATCGGGGAGATCCTGGTGGGACTCGGGACCCTGGCCGGTCTGCTGACCCGTGTCGCGGCCGTCGGCGGAGCGCTGATCGCGCTCAGCCTGTGGCTCACGGTGTCGTGGGCGGTGAGCCCGTACTACTACGGCAACGACCTCGTCTACCTGATGGCCTGGACCCCGCTGATCCTCGCCGGGGCCCCCTACCTGTCGCTGGACTCCGTGATCCGGTCGCGCCGGTCCCGGCGCACGGCGTAGGCCACCATCCCGACCAGGGCGGCCAGCGAGAGACCGCCCAAGGTCATCGGGATGACGAGGAACCACGGCAGATCGGCCTCGCCGGCCGCGTCGAGCAGGTACAGCACGCCCGCCGCGATGAGGACCAGGCCCGCGAGGAGCCGTCCCGGCTGGAACTCATGACGCCGCACGGGCCACCTCCACCTGTCCCACACCCGTGTTCAGGTGCAGCTCGATCGTTCCGCCGGCCTCGGTGCCGACGGCGGGCGCCAGCGTCGCCCGCTGGTGTTCGCCGCCGCTGCGGATCCGGACGTCCCGGCTCGTCTCCCCGGGCATGTGGATGTCGCCCAGACGGACCGAGACGTCGGCCTCGGCCGTCACCTCCCGCGGCAGGATCACCTTGAGCTGCCCCGCGTCGAGGGAGGCGCGGACCGGGACGGTGGCCCCCTTCGGGACGTCCAGGCGGCTCAGGTCCAGGACGGCGAGCCCGGTGCCCGCCTCGTACGAGGGCCGTACGTCGGCCACCGCGGCGGGCCGCCACTCGGTCCGCCGCCAATCGGTGCCGATCTCGGCGGGCAGCGCCGAGGCCACCGCGAGGAGGCCCGCCGTCACGACCGCGAGCAGGACGGTGCCGAAGCCGGTGCGGCCCTTGACCGAGCTGACGGCGAGGCCCAGGCCGAAGACAGCCAGCGCGCCGGCCAGCCCGATCTGCAGGGCGTGGCCGAGAGTGCTGCCCTCCCACACCGAGGCGGTGGAGACGATCCCGGCCAGCAGGGCCAGTACGAACACCCGGCCGCCGATCCCGCCGCGCGGGCGGGGCGCCGCCGGGGCCGCCGCGGGAGCCGCCGCGGCGACCGGGCCCGGTGCGCCGACGACGGCGTCGTCGTCCGGGCCCCACAGGTAGCCGGTCGACCCGACGGGGCCGGTGGTGCCGTCCTTGACCAGCGGGTCCCGCCACCACGACGGGCCGCCGGGCGCCGGCGGGGCCTGGGTCTCGGGAGTCGGGGGGCGGTGGCCGGCCGCGTCCTCCGCCTTCGGCGGGAAGGTGTGCCGGTGCCGCTGCGACCAGTACGCCGCCCCGCCCAGGGCGAGGGCGGCCAGGACCGAGAAGACCGCCAGCCCGCCGTTGTCCAGCATCGACAGGAACAGCGCGCAGCCCACCAGCGCGGCGAACACCGCCGCCAGCGTGGCCCCCTCGACCCGCCCGGTCAGCAGCTTCTTCGCCTCGCTGTCCTCCTCGCCCTCCTGGGGGAGCAGCAGCCACGCGAAGCCGTAGAAGATCAGACCGACGCCGCCGGTGACCGCGAGGACACCGAGGACGATGCGGAAGACCACCGGGTCCAGGTCGAAGTACCGGCCCAGGCCGCCGCACACGCCCGCGAGGACCTTGTCGCGCTTGCTGCGGCGCAGGGGCGGCCGGGCGTCGGCGGCCGGGGGACCCCCGGGCTCGGCCGTCGGTGCTTCGTGTACTTCGGTCATGGGTCCATGGTGACGGGCCGCCGGGGCGCGCGGCACCGGGCCCTACCCTGGCGCAACCCTGATATCCCCCGCACAGAAGTGGGGGGATGCCCTGATGCCGGGCCGTCGCCGCCCGTGTGACCCTTGGTGACATGCCCGTAGCCGCCGCTCCCCGTACCCCGCACGCACCGGAGACCCCGCAAGGATCCGAACCGCCGCAGCGCAAGCTCTACCGCAGCGCGGACGGCCGGATGCTCGGCGGCGTCGCGCGCGGTCTCGCGGGGCACCTCGGGCTGCCCGTGATCTGGGTCCGGCTCGCGTTCCTGGGCCTGTTCATGTGGGGCGACGGGCTGGGCGTGCTGCTGTACGCCGCGTTCTGGGTCTTCGTACCGCTCGGCGTCGGCGGCCGCAGCGGACACCGCTCCTTCTTCGAGACCCTCCCCGACGGCAGCCGCCGCCTGCGCAAACCCGACCGCGGGCAGATCACCGCGCTGATCGCCCTGTCCGTCGGCGCGGGCATCTTCATCTCGAAGGTCCAGGTCGGCGGCGCCTCCGGCCGGTACGTGTGGCCGACGCTGCTGGTCGGGGCCGGTGTGGTCCTCGTATGGCGGCAGGCCGACAACGCCCGCCGCGCCCACTGGACCACGGCCGCCGGACGGCACGGGCGCCTGTTCCAGGTCGCCCGGGCCCTCGCCGGCGTCGCCCTGGTCGGCGTGGGCCTGACCGTCTTCATCGTCGTACGGGGCTCCGCCGCCCAGCTCGGCAACGTCCTCACCGCCACCCTCGCCGTCCTCGTCGGCGTCGCCCTGCTCGCCGGACCCTGGCTGATCCGGATGACCCAGGACCTATCCGAGGAACGCCTGATGCGCATCCGCGCCCAGGAGCGCGCCGAGGTCGCCGCCCACGTGCACGACTCGGTGCTGCACACCCTCACCCTGATCCAGCGCAACGCGGAGGACGTCGGCGAGGTGCGCCGGCTCGCGCGGGCGCAGGAACGGGAGCTGCGGAACTGGCTCTACAAGCCCGAGGGCACCGGCAAGGAGGAGGCGGAGGAGCCCGCCACCCTGGCGGAGGCCGTGAAGAAGACCGCCGCCGAGGTGGAGGACCACCACGGCGTCCCCATCGAGGTCGTCGTCGTCGGCGACTGCCCGCTCGACGAGAGGCTGGCGGCGCAGGTCCAGGCCGCGCGCGAGGCGATGGTCAACGCCGCCAAGTACGGTGGCGAGGGCGGCCCCGTGCAGGTGTACGCGGAGGTGGAGGGACAGACGGTCTTCGTGTCCGTACGGGACCGGGGACCGGGCTTCGACATCGACGCGGTACCGGACGACCGCATGGGCGTACGAGAATCGATCATCGGCCGGATGCAGCGCCACGGCGGGACCGCACGGCTGCGGTCCGCGCCCGACGGCGGCACGGAAGTCGAGCTGGAGATGGAGAGGGCGGCGAACGCAGGATGACCGAGGACAGCGCTGTGACGGAGACCAGGAGGGTCCGGGTGGTCCTCGTCGACGACCACCGGATGTTCCGCACCGGAGTGCAGGCCGAGATCGGCGAGACCGCGCGGACCGGGGTCGAGGTCGTCGGCGAGGCCGCCGACGTCGACCAGGCCGTCACCGTCATCACCGCCACCCGGCCCGAAGTGGTCCTGCTCGACGTGCACCTGCCCGGCGGCGGCGGGGTCGAGGTGCTGCGGCGCTGCGCCCCGCTGATGGCGGCGGCCGAGGCCCCCGTCAGATTTCTGGCGCTGTCGGTGTCCGACGCGGCCGAGGACGTCATCGGGGTGATCCGGGGCGGCGCGCGCGGCTACGTCACCAAGACCATCACCGGCACCGACCTGGTGGACTCGATCTTCCGCGTGCAGGACGGCGACGCGGTGTTCTCGCCGCGGCTGGCGGGCTTCGTGCTCGACGCCTTCGCCTCGACGGACGCTCCGCCCGTGGACGAGGACCTGGACCGGCTGACCCAGCGCGAGCGCGAGGTACTGCGGCTGATCGCGCGCGGGTACGCGTACAAGGAGATCGCCAAGCAGCTCTTCATCTCGGTGAAGACGGTGGAATCGCACGTCTCCGCCGTGCTCCGGAAGCTCCAGCTCTCCAACCGCCACGAGCTGACCCGCTGGGCGACGGCCCGCCGGCTGGTGTGACGTACGGCCCGCGGGCGGGCAGCCCTGCCCGCGGGTGTGGCGTCTGACCTGCGGGTGTGACCCACACCGCAGGTCGGACGGGCAACCGGGGCCGGTCACGCCGCCCTCTACGGTGGCGTGATGAGCTTGACGGGGACACCCTTCTTCGTGACGGTGATCGCGCTGACCGCGATCGCCGTCATCCTGCCGCTGGCCGTGTGGAGCAAGGTGCGCGGCCCCGCCGTCGTACGCACTGCCGTACGTGCGCTGATGGTGGTGTTCGCGCAGGTCACTGCCGTCGCCGTGGTGTTCGTCGCCGTCAACAGGGCCGAGCACTTCTACGCGTCCTGGGGAGACCTCCTCGGCACCGGCAAGTACGTCACCGCTGCCCCCGACCTCGGCCCGGACGGACTCGGCGGGAAGAAGGTCGAAGAGGCCCCGAAGGTCAAACAGCAGTTCCAGCCGGTCGAGGGCCTCGGCGACCGGGTCCGGAAGACCGAGCTCGACGGCAAGATATCCGGGGTCAAGGGCGACGTCATGGTGTGGCTGCCGCCGCAGTACGACGACCCGGCCTACAAGGACAAGAAGTTCCCGGTGGTCGAGCTGATCCCGGGCATACCCGGGACGGGGAAGTCCTGGTTCCAGGGGGTCAAGGCGCACGAGGTGCTGGAGCCGCTGATGAAGAGCGGCAAGGTGCAGCCGTTCATCCTGGTCTCGCCGCGCGCCATGCTGGTCGGCAACGGCGACACCGGCTGCGCGAACATCCCCGGCAAGGTCAACGCGGACAGCTGGTTCAGCGTCGACGTCCGCAAGATGGTCGTCGACAACTTCCGGGCCTCGGAGGAGGCCCGCACCTGGGGCGTGGCCGGCTACTCGGCCGGCGCCTACTGCGCCGCCAAGCTGGCGATCCTGCACCCCGACCGCTACAGCGCGGCCGTCTCCCTGTCCGGCTACAACGACCCGGGGCAGGAGCCCTCCTCGCTGGTCGCCCAGGACCCGCAGCTGCGCACCACGCACAACCTGAAGAACCTGCTCAAGGCCGCGCCCACGCCGCCGGCGGTCTCGCTGTGGATGTCGGGGGCCGAGCAGGACGGCTACCTGTCCGGCATGGACCTGAAGGGCCTCGCGCAGAAGCCGACCGCCGTGCACGCCGAGAAGGTGGTCGGCGGCCACAACCTCGAATCGTGGTCCAAGCAGCTGCCGCAGACCTTCGGCTGGCTGAGCACGGTCGTCAAGGCGCCGTAGCCGGCCGGGCCTCTTCCGGGGCCTCTTACCGGGCCGATGCCGGACCGGCCACCGCCCCCGGCCGGACGGTCCCGCGGGGCCTACGCCGGGCGGGAGGCGCCGGCCCAGGGCATCGAGTCGACCGGTGCCAGGCGGACCGTCGACCCGGGGCGCGGGGCGTGGATCATCTGGCCGTTGCCGATGTAGAGGCCGACATGGGTCACCCCGGAGTAGAAGAACACCAGGTCTCCGGGGGCCAGTTGGTCGCGGGACACGCGGCGGCCGGCGTTGATCTGGGTGTAGGTGGTGCGGGGCAGGGAGACCCCGGCCGAGCGCCAGGCCGCCTGGGTCAGGCCCGAGCAGTCGAAGGACCCCGGGCCCGTCGCTCCCCAGACGTACGGCTTCCCGATCGCCCCGTGCGCGAAGGCCACGGCGCGGGCCGCGCGGGAACCGTCGGAAGGCGGAGGCGGCGGGCTGCTGCTCGTCGGGGCGGCGGACGAGGCGGAGGGCGAGGCGGCGGGCGTCTCGGCCTCGTAGGCGGCGCGCTCCTCGGCGGTGAGCTTGGCCAGCAGGCGCTTGGCGGCGGCGAGCTTGTCCTCGATCACGGCCTTGTGCGCGGCGATCTCGTCCTGCTTGGAGCGGAGGTCGGCGAGCTGCCCGGCGGCCTGGTCCCGGAGTTTGCCGACCTCGTCGAGCCGGCGGCGCACGGTGCTGATCCCGGCGGCGTTGCGGTCCCCGGCGCGGGTGATGAAGGAGGCCTGGGAGAGGTACTCCTGCGGGTCGGCCGCCAGCGCGAGCTGCACGGCGGTGCCCAGGGACCCGCTGCGGTACTGGGAGGCGGCGAGGGTGCCGAGCGCGCTGCGGGCGGTGTTGAGCTGGTCGGTCTTGCGGGCGGTCTCCTCGCGCAGGCCGGTCAGCGCGCGCTCGGCCTCGTCGGCCTTCTCCTTCGCCCCGTTGTACTGCTCGGTCGCCGCCTCGGCCTCCTCGTAGAGCCGGTCCACCTCCGACTTGACCTGGGAGGGGGTGGGCCGGGGGTCGGCCTGGGAGGTGCCTTCGAAGGCGGTGGCGGTGGCAGCGCCCGCGAGGGCGAGGGTGGCGGCGGTCGTCCGTGCCGTGCCGCCGGAGAGCGGGCGCTGCCTGGGCTTTCGATGACTGGCCACGAGGGCCTCACGTCCTTCCCCTGTCACTGACGCTGGGTCTTGGGGGAGGACGCTAAACCTGAAAGTAACGGGCCGATGTCGAGATGATCCGAACTGATCGGATGTGGCGGATCGGTATCCGTCAGTGCCAGAGGACGGCGATAAAGATATTGATCACGGTCAGTCCGCCGACCGCGCCGAACAGCGCCTTGTCGACCGTCTCCTCGTCGCGCTTGACGTAGACGAGGGCGAGGATCACGAAGAGGATCGCGAGCTTCACACCGACCTTGACGTTGTTGACCGGCGTTCCGTCCATCTGGTTGAAGCCGACCAGCAGGACGCCCGTCACGAGCATGGTGAGGGCGCCGTGCAGCATGGCCGGCGTGAAGCGGGCGGTGCCCGCGCTCATCGCCTTCATCTGGGTCAGGAAACCGCCGAGCAGCGAGGCGATTCCGATGATGTGCAGGCCGACGAAGACATTGATGAGTACGTCCATGCGGTCGAGCGTACGGGGCGGTCCGATCAGCCCAGGAACCGGACCAGCTCTTCGGTCACGGCCTCCGGCCGCTCCTCCGGAAGGTAGTGGCCGCTGCCGTCGACGCGGACGATCCGGGTGTCGGTGCCGAGCGCCGGCACCGCGGCGAGCAGCCGCTCGTAGTTGCTGTGTTCGCCGCCGAGCGCGAGCAGCGGGGCGGTCACGGGGGAGTAGCCGGCGAGGTCGTCGATGTCCCGGTGGAAGGCGCGGTACCAGGCGTTGCCGGCGCGGATCGCGTCCGGGGAGTCGTAGGCGCGGGCGTACACGGCGCGGGAGCGGGCGTCGATGGACGCGGGGTCGGTGGTCATGGCCGTGAACAGCCAGTCCAGCAGCAGGTGGTAGCGGCCGGCGAGGAGCTGCTCGGGCAGGTCCTGCACCTGGTTGAAGGCGAACCACCACAGGTGGCGGACGCCGGGCCGGGGCAGCAGGGGCATCTGCGCCCATGCCTCCTCGGGGTGCGAGACGTCCAGGAGGGCGACCCGGCCCGTGGCCTCGGGGTGGTTGGCGGCGAAGGCGTAGGCGACCATCGCGCCGATGTCGTGGCCCGCGATGTGGGCCCGGTCCAGGCCGAGGTGGCCGAGCAGAGCCCGGACGTCGGCGGCCATCGTCTTCTTGTCGTATCCGCCGTCCGGCTTGGCGGAGCCGCCCATGCCGCGCAGGTCCACGGCGATCACCCGGTGGCGGCGGGCCAGGGCGGGCATCACCTTGTGCCACTGCCACCAGGTCTGCGGCCAGCCGCCGAGGAGGACGAGAGGCTCGCCGCTGCCGCCCTGGACGTAGTGCAGGCGGGTGCCGTTGACCTCGGCGTGGTGGCTGGTGAAGCCGCCGTCGAGGGAGGCGGCGAGAGAGGCGTCGTCGAGGGCGGTGGTGCCGGATGCGGAAGCGGGCATGGGGCGTCCTTGTGGAGGAGTGGCGGAGGCGTGACCGGATGACCGTACGAAAATCTCGTACGGTTGATCGGAACTGTACGAGATCTTCGAACTGTCGGGCAAGGTCCGTACGAGATCTGCGTACAGTTGGGGCATGGCTGCCGCTGCTGACCTGACCCACCCCGCCGCCGACCGCATCGAGCTGGTCGACGTCCTGGCCGCGCTCGGGCATCCCGTCCGGCTGGAGATCGTCCGCAAGCTGGCCTCCGGCGAGGAGGCGTTCTGCGGCGAGGTCGTGCCGGACCTGCCCAGGTCGAGCGTCACGCACCACCTCAAGACGCTGCGCGAGAGCGGAGTGATCTGCCAGCGCCCCCACGGCCGCAAGCTCTACCTCGCGCTGCGCCGCGACGATCTGGACGAGTGCTTTCCCGGTCTGCTGGAACTCGTCCTGGCCTGTCGGTCCCGCCCCCTAGACTCGGAATGCGATGAGCAGCCTCTTTGACGACAGTTTCCTGGCGGACCTCTCCCCCTCCGACGAGGTCCCGCCGCCGCCCGAGGATCACGCCGCTCCGGAAGCGGGCGCGGACGATCTCTTCGGGGGGCGCTTCGACGTGCCCATGAGCGGGGACGCGTACTACCGGGACGGCGCCCCCAGGCCCGTCATCGACCCGGCGACGCTCCTTGACGGGCTCAACGAGGAGCAGCGCGCGGCCGTGGTGCACGCGGGCTCCCCGCTGCTCATCGTGGCCGGAGCCGGCTCCGGCAAGACCCGGGTGCTGACCCACCGCATCGGACACCTGCTGTCCGCGCGGAACGTCCACCCCGGCCAGATCCTGGCGATCACCTTCACCAACAAGGCCGCCGGCGAGATGAAGGAGCGCGTCGAGGGCCTGGTCGGTCCGCGCGCGAACGCCATGTGGGTCTCCACCTTCCACAGCGCGTGCGTGCGCATCCTGCGCCGCGAGTCCAAGCGGCTCGGCTTCACCTCCTCGTTCTCGATCTACGACGCGGCCGACTCGAAGCGCCTGATGGCGCTCGTCTGCCGCGACCTCGACCTGGACCCGAAGAAGTTCCCGCCGAAGTCGTTCAACGCCAAGATCTCGAACCTGAAGAACGAGCTGATCGACGAGGAGGCCTTCGCCGACCAGGCCGTCGACGGCTTCGAGAAGACCCTCGCCCAGGCGTACGCGATGTACCAGGGGCGGCTGCGCGAGGCGAACGCGCTCGACTTCGACGACATCATCATGACCACGGTCCACCTGCTCCAGGCGTTCCCGGACGTCGCCGAGCACTACCGGCGCCGCTTCCGCCACGTCCTGGTGGACGAGTACCAGGACACCAACCACGCCCAGTACACGCTGGTGCGCGAGCTGGTCGGCACCGGCTACCCGGACCTGCCCCCGGCCGAGCTGTGCGTGGTGGGTGACGCAGACCAGTCGATCTACGCCTTCCGCGGCGCGACCATCCGCAACATCCTCCAGTTCGAGGAGGACTACAAGGACGCGACGACGATCCTGCTGGAGCAGAACTACCGCTCCACGCAGACGATCCTCTCCGCCGCCAACGCGGTCATCGAGCGCAACGAGAACCGCCGCGCCAAGAACCTGTGGACCGAGGCCGGCACCGGCGCCGTCATCACGGGCTACGTCGCGGACACCGAGCACGACGAGGCGCAGTTCGTCGCCGACGAGATCGACCGGCTGACGGACGCCGGCGACGCCAAGGCGGGCGACGTCGCGATCTTCTACCGGACCAACGCGCAGTCGCGCGTGTTCGAGGAGATCTTCATCCGGGTCGGCCTGCCCTACAAGGTCGTCGGCGGCGTCCGCTTCTACGAGCGCAAGGAGGTCCGCGACGTCCTCGCGTACCTGCGCGTCCTCGCCAACCCGGAGGACAACGTCCCGCTGCGCCGCATCCTGAACGTGCCCAAGCGCGGCATCGGCGAACGCGCCGAGGCGATGATCGACGCCCTCGCGATGCGCGAGAAGATCACCTTCCCGCAGGCGCTGCGGCGCGTGGACGAGGCCTTCGGCATGGCCGCCCGCTCGACGAACGCGGTGAAGCGGTTCAACGTGCTGATGGAGGAGCTCCGCACGATCGTCGACTCGGGCGCGGGCCCGGCGGTGGTCCTGGAGGCGGTCCTGGAGCGGACCGGCTACCTCGCCGAACTGCAGGCGTCGACCGACCCGCAGGACGAGACGCGGATCGAGAACCTGCAGGAGCTGGCGGCGGTGGCGCTGGAGTTCGAACAGGCGCGGGAGGCCGCGGCGGCCGAGGCCGCCGAGACCGGAGCCCCGGCCCCCGGTTCCGGCACCCTGGCCGAGTTCCTGGAGCAGGTCGCGCTCGTCGCCGACTCCGACCAGATCCCCGACGAGGACACCGAGGGCACGGGCGTCATCACGCTGATGACCCTGCACACCGCCAAGGGCCTCGAGTTCCCGGTGGTCTTCCTGACCGGCATGGAGGACGGGGTCTTCCCGCACATGCGCGCGCTGGGCCAGACCAAGGAGCTGGAGGAGGAGCGCCGCCTCGCCTACGTCGGCATCACGCGCGCCCGCGAGCGGCTCTACCTCACCCGGTCGACCATGCGCAGTGCCTGGGGCACGCCCTCGTACAACCCGCCGTCGCGGTTCCTCGAGGAGATCCCGGCCGAGTACCTGCAGTGGAAGCGGACGGGCGCCACCCAGAAGCCGGCGGGACCGATGCGGAGCTCCGGCTACGGGTCCTCCGGTTCGGGGAAGACGTCCTTCGGCACCTCGCCCGAGGCGTTCCTGTCCTCGTCGCGTACGAAGTCGGGCCCGTCCGGGTTCGCGACGCGGCGGGCCGCGGACAAGCCGGTCATCGCCCTGGTGGTCGGGGACCGCGTCACGCACGACCAGTTCGGGCTCGGCACGGTCATGGAGGTCAAGGGCGCGGGCGCGGACGCCCAGGCCACCATCGACTTCGGGGACGACAAGCCCAAGCGGCTGCTGCTGCGCTACGCGCCGGTGCAGAAGCTGTAGCGGCCCGGCGGGGTGGTTGCCCGGCGGGGTGATCGGGCTCGGCCGTCCGGCCGGGCCCCGTCAGCCGGTTACGTCGGGTCCAGTCCGTGCATGCGGAGCCACGCCAGCGGGTCGATCGCGGAACCGCCGCCGGGACGGACCTCGAAGTGGAGGTGCGGGCCGGTGGAGTTGCCGGAGTTGCCGGAGTAGGCGATGACGTCGCCCGCCTTGACCTTGCCGCCGCGGATCTTCGTGGAGCTGAGGTGGCAGTACCAGGTCTCGGTGCCGTCGGGCGCGGTCACTATGGCCATGTTCCCGTAGGCGCTGTTGTACTGCGTGCGCACCGTGCCGTCGGTGGCGGCCATGACCGGGGTTCCGTAGGAGACCGGGAAGTCGATGCCGGTGTGCACGGACATCCACATGCCGCCGGCCTGGCCGAAGTTGGCGCTGAGGCCGTGCTGGTTCACGGGGATGGCGAACTTGGGGCGGGCGGCCTCCTTGGCCGCGGCCTCCTCCGCCTTCTTCTTCTTTTCCTCTTCCTGGCGCTCGCGCAGGTCGATGCGCTCCTGCGTGCGGCTCGCGCGGTCCGCGAAATCGCCCGCGTCGGCGCTGAGCGCGACCAGTTGGGTGTCGAGCTTGGTGTTCGCCGCGACCGGCTTCACCGAGGCCGGGTCGGGCGCGGCCATCGTGGTGGTGTCCTGGGCGGGCTTGTCCGTGTCGGTGAGACCGCCGACGGAGGCGGCCGCCACGCCCGCGACGCCCATCACGCAGGCGGAGGGCACGGCCACGGTCAGCAGGGCGGAACGCTTCGCCGGGGTCCGGCGACGGCTGCTGCCGGCCTTGGCGTTGCCCTTGGTGTTCGTCTTGGCGGCGGTCCGGCGCGCGGAGCGCGGAGCGGCGGTCACGGGCATGGCCTGCGTGGGAAGGTCGTGGACCTCGTGCGCGGCGTGGAGTTCGTGGACCTCGGGCAGCTCGTGGACCTCGGGCTCCAGGGGAGCCTCCGGAGCCTCGTGGCTTCCGTCGGAGAGCACCTCGAAGACGGAGGTCTCGCTGTAGGTGTCGGCGTACGTGTCCGTCCCGGCCTGGATGCCGGCGTCGTAGCCGACGGAAGTCGTCCCGTACGCGTACTGCTGCTGCTCCGGCTGCTCCTGCTGCTGCGGCGCGGGCTGGTACTCGTACTGGTATCCGTACCCGGCCTCGGGCTGGGCCGGGGTCTCGGCGACGGTGTTCCAGGCGGTGGCGTCGTAGGCGCCGGTCTCGGTGCCGGTGGTGCCGTAGCCCGGCATCGCCCAGTGCCCGGTCTGCTCGCCGGAGGCGTCGTAGCCGAAGGAGGCCGGCTGGTACGCGGTGTAGCCGGAGTAATCCGTGCTCTGCGTGTTCCAGGCGCTCGAGTCCCAGGTCCCGGTGGCGTCCTCGGGGGCGGCCTGGGTCGGGATCGTGGACAGATAAGTGTCCTGCGAGGCCCATGCGGTGGTGTCGTACGCGCCGGTCTCGTAGGAGCCGTAGGCAGCGTAGTTGACCCCCTGGCCCTGCGTTTCATAGGAAACGTAGGTCGAGTCACCAGCGAAAGCGGTGGTGGTAAGGCCGTCATACCCGGGATCCGGGTACTGGCCCGACGAGGGGCGGTCGTTCACCAACTTCTCTTTCGCCTCGGCAGTGGGGCCTGGGTGGCCGGGAACTCGTGGTTCACCGGAGGAGAGCAGTGGCGTGACTGTACCCGCCGGTTACTCGCAACGACAATCTTCGCCGGGTCCCCAGATTGCCGGAACCGGGCATTCGGCCGCCTTTCGGTCGCCGAAAGACGCACCCTTGGCCTTGAGTTCGAAATTCGTTCGACTGAAGGTCGCTCAACGGCTAGGCGACGGACGCGGCCTCCGAGCCCGTGACGGCGGACAAACCGGGCCCGTCGAGGGCGCGCCGGACCGCCGCGATCACGGCGGGGTGCGCGGGCAGGGCGAGATGTCCGATGCCGGTGACCTGCACATTTTCCACACATAGATCCGGGTGCTCGATCCGCGCCGTCCCGACCGGAGTCATCAGCGCGTCGAACTCGCTCCAGAACGCAACGCAGCGGGTGGCGCAGCCGGGCGCGGGCGCGGCCAGTTCGGCCAGCACCTCGGAGTCCGGGCGTATCTGCCGCACCAGCGGGTGCGCATCCATGAAGGGCGCGATCCGTGTGCCGGAATGCGGGGTCCCCAGGGTGACGAGGGTCCGCACGCGGGTGTCGCCGCCGAGGCGCTGGACGTAGTACCGGCCGACCAGGCCGCCGAGGCTGTGCCCGACCAGGTCCACCCGGTCCTGCCCGGTGCGCTCGCACAGCTCCTCGACACGCCGGGCGAGATGGCGGGCGGTCACGCGCAGGTCGAGGGTGAAGGGCGAGTAGTTGTACGCCTCCACGTGCCGCAGGCCGCCGGCCCCGAGGGTGCGGCGCAGGAACACGAAGACGGACCGGTTGTCGGTGAACCCGTGGAGGAGGAGGACGGGCGGGCGTGTCGCGGACGCGCCGGCGGTGACCTTTTCCTGGCACACTCCGGTCGGATAGAGGAGGAGGTGCCCGCCGAGCACCACCACCTCGAGCACACCCGCCCGCAGCGCGGCGCCGGACAAGGGCATGGACACAGGTATGTACAGCCCCATCGACGGCCTCCCGTGAGCCTCTTGGGACCCGCGGCTCTTGCGCCACCGTGCCGTGCGGCTGTCGGCGCGGTGGCGCAATGCCGTCCCACGTGTGATTTCCCCCTCGTGATTGACCGCGAAACGGTGGCGTGCGCGATGCTGTACTTAACGTTCGTTCACTCGGGAGGCAGTGCGATGGGTGTGACCGGTCCGATCCGTGTGGTGGTGGCCAAGCCGGGTCTCGACGGCCACGACCGCGGGGCCAAGGTGATCGCACGGGCCCTGCGGGACGCGGGCATGGAGGTCATCTACACCGGCCTCCACCAGACCCCCGAGCAGATCGTGGACACCGCCATCCAGGAGGACGCCGACGCGATCGGCCTCTCGATCCTCTCCGGCGCCCACAACACGCTCTTCGCGCGCGTGCTGGAACTCCTCAAGGAGCGCGAAGCGGAGGACATCAAGGTCTTCGGCGGCGGCATCATCCCGGAGGACGACATCGCCCCGCTCAAGGAGAAGGGCGTGGCCGAGATCTTCACCCCGGGCGCGACGACGACGTCCATCGTGGACTGGGTCCGGGCGAACGTCCGGACCTGACAGCCCGCCGGCGTTTGAGGCATGGGTCTGGGGCGGAGCCCCAGGTCTTTGAGCTGCACCGACCGCCCGGCCCGCCCTCCGGGAGGGATCAGGCGGCCGGCGCCAGCTCCGCAAGCATGGCCGCGCGCAGCCGAAGCGTGGCCACCAGCCGCTGAAAGGCCTCGGCCCAGTACGCGGCGGCGCCGGGAGCCGCGTCCGGCGGCTCCTCCGTGGCTGCGGTCAGGGCCTCCAGCCGGCCGGCCTCCGCAGGATCGAGGCAGCGCTCGGCCAGGCCCATCACTCCGCTGAAGCTCCACGGATAGCTGCCGGCCTCCCGGGCCATGTCCAGCGCGTCCACCACCGCCCGGCCCAGCGCCCCCGCCCACGGCACGACGCACACCCCGAGCAGCTGGAACGCCTCCGACAGCCCGTGGGCCCGGATGAATTCGGCGACCCATTCCGCACGCTCCGCATCCGGCAGGGTCTCCAGGAGCTTGGCCCGCTCCGCGAGCGACGCCGTGCCCGGACCCGCCGCGGGCGAGGCGGACGGCGGGCCGAGCAGGGCCCGCGACCACGCCGCATCGCGCTGCCGCACCGCCGCCCGGCACCACGCCGCGTGCAGTTCCTCGGCCCAGCCCTCGCCCTCGGCCACCGGCAGCATCACGATCTCGGCCGGGCCGAGTCCGCCGAACCGCTCCCGCCAGCACGACAGCGGCGCCGCCTCCACGATCTGGCCGAGCCACCAGGCCCGCTCCCCGCGCCCGGCGGGCGGCCGCTTGACCACCCCGTCGCGGAGCATCCCCGCATCGCACTCGGCCGGCGGGGTCACCCCCTCCGGGCCCACGCAGGCCACGGCGCGCTCGGCCATCCGGCCGGCCAGCGCCGATCGCGGCAGTGCGGAGAGCAGTTCGGCGGCCGTGGCACGGACATTGCGGCTGCGGTCGCCCAGTGCCGCCTCCAGGAAGGGCTCGTCCTCCTCCGACAGCCCCACGCGCAGCGAATCGAGGAACATCAGCCGGTCCTCGGCCCGTTCGGTGGCCCAGGTCGTTGCCAGCAGCCGCGGCGCGGCCGCCGCCTCGTGCGCCCGTACGGCGCCCAGCAGCGCCACGCGCTCCGCGAACAGCCCTTCCTGCCACAGCCGTTCGACCCCGGCCGGGTCGGTCACGTCGGGCAGCTCCCCGGTGCCGCCCGCCCCGCCGCGCAGGGCGAACCGCCAGTCGGGATTCAGCCGGGCCAGCCACAGACCCCGGGTCCCGGCCAGGGCGAGCGCCTGCGGTCGCAGGTCGGTACGGGCCCGGGCCGCGTCCAGCAGCGCCGGTACGAGGGCGGCGGGCGCGCGGTAGCCGTGCCGGCCGGCCGCGGCCAGCCACTGGGGCAGCAGCTCCGTCAGGTCCGGGGCGGCCCCGCGCCGTCCGCTGCCGCTGCCCGCGCCTGTCCGGCCGGCCAGCAGCTGGGCGAGCCGCCGGCGGGCCGCCTCCGGAGGCGCCGGGCGCGGATCCCGGGGTGCGGGCTCCGGATGCGGGCCCGCCGCGGCCGGCCGCAGCCCGGCCCGGCGCCGTACGGTGTGCACGGCCGCCGCGTCCAGCAGCGCCTCCGGCGAGCCGGCCGGGCCCCCGCCCCTGCGCCGGTCGGTGCCCAGCAGCGCGGCGCCGACCAGCTCCTCCCACTCCCCGTACCCCTCGTCACCCATGCTCATCGGGCCCCTCCCTCGCCGCTCGTCCTTCTTCGCGTGCTGCGCTCCGGTCCCGCCCCCTCCACGGGACCGGAGCAGTCGTGCGTCCGTGCCACTGCGCTCAACTGGCGTGGTTGTCGTTCATGCAAGCCCCCCGGCTTCTCGTCGTCACAGCGCCGGCGCCCCCGCGCCGCCGCAAAACCTCGTCGTGCCGCGTGCGGCGCCCCCCGGCGCCCACGCGTTCCCTCCCCGCCGCCCCCGCGTGGCGGCATACGTCCCCCCAGGCCCCCTGCGATGTATGAGGTGTTCCTGCCGCCCTCAGGACAGGGCGACCGGCTCGGGCGAGTCCGGCTGCCAGGCCGTCAGCGGGGTGAAGCCGCGGTGGCCGCACTCGCCGAACACCGTCACCGGCCCCCCTCCCGACAACGCGGCCAGCTGCCAGAGGCCCGAGCGGGAACGGCTGCCGGCCCCCGTCAGGGGCACCGGCAGGGCACAGGTGCCCTCCGCGTCCGCCAGCTGCCAGCCGAGCTCACCCGGTATCGGAACCACCGGGCCGAGCACCACCGGCCAGGACTCCAGCCACGGGTCCTCCCGCAGCGCCGCCCCGTACGCCTCCAGTGCCGCCCCTGCGCTCACCCCGGCCGGAACCGTGGCGCACGGAACGGCCGCCGAGAGCCTCTCCCCGAGGTCCGCCCGCAGCCCCGCCGATCCGGGCCGGAAGCGGACCTCCGCCTCCAGCACCAGCCCGACCGGCAGCGACAAGCCCGGCGGCCGCCCGGGCGGTCCGAAGTCCAGTACCAGGGCGGGCCGTCCGCCCTGCAGTCCGCGCAGCCATATCCGACGGGTGGTGAGCCGGCCGTCCGGTGACACCGAGTCGTACTGGGCCAGCACCAGCCAGCGGTCCCGTACGGCCTCCCCCTCCCCGGAGGCCGGCAGTCCCACCCTGCTGCGCACCGTCGCCGCCAGCTGTTCCGGCAGCCCGGCCACCCCCAGCCAGGCCCGGTCCAGCAGGTGCAGCAGCGCCGCCTCCTCCAGCATCCGGGCGGGCCAGCCCGGGCCGCAACTGGGTATCGTCCCCAACTCCCTTACGCGTCCGGCCAGTCCGGGCGCCTGCGCGTCGACCATCCGGGCGGCGGTCTCCTCCCACCCCGCGTAACCGGCCTGTTCCTGGCCCGCGAGACCGCCGCGCAGCAGATCGGCCAGCCGCTGCTCCAGCTCGGTGACGCCCGCGCCGACGCGGGCCGCCCGCCGCTCGGCCCGCTTCCGCGCCCCCTCCTCGTCCACCGGCCCGCCCGCCCCGGCGGCCGGCCGCGCGGCCTTCGCCGCCCGGTCCGCCAGCCACTGCGCGGCCCAGTCCGGTGCCTCGCCCGGCTCGCAGGCCCCCTCGGCGGACCAGAGCAGCAGCAGTCCCAGCGCGTGCTTGCACGGGAACTTCCGGCTCGGGCAGGAGCACTTGTACGCCGGTCCGGCCAGGTCCACGACCGTCCGGTAGGGCTTGCTGCCGCTGCCCTTGCACAACCCCCATACAGAACCGGAAGCGGAACCTCCGATCTGTGACCACGGACCCGCCCCGCCGAGTCTGCTCCCCGCTTTGCGTGAGGCGTCGTCAGGAGCCAGAGCCAGTACCTGTTCCGCTGTCCAGCGGACCCCCTGCTCAGTCATGTGTCCCACCGTAGAGAACCCCACTGACAATCGCTCTGACCTGCAACAACACTGCGGACAGGGACCGTTGTCAGTGGCGTGGTGCACCTTGGATGCAGCAGTCGGAAGCGGCTGCCGAGCCTTGGAGGGGGACCATGACCACGCCCGAGAACGAACGCCCGGCCGAAGCGCTGCGACCGCACGCCGAAGACGCCTTCGCACACGAACTGAAAGCCCTCGCGGCCGCCGACGACCGGCCCCGCCCGGCCCGCTGGAAGCTCTCCCCCTGGGCCGTCGCCACGTACCTGCAGGGCGGCACGCTCGACGACGGCACGGTCATCACACCCAAGTACGTCGGACCGCGCCGCATCGTCGAAGTCGCCGTCACCACCCTGGCCACCGACCGCGCCCTGCTCCTGCTCGGCGTCCCCGGCACCGCCAAGACCTGGGTGTCCGAACACCTCGCCGCCGCCGTCAGCGGAGACTCCACCCTCCTCGTCCAGGGCACCGCCGGCACCCCCGAGGAAGCCATCCGGTACGGCTGGAACTACGCCCGGCTCCTCGCCCACGGCCCCAGCCGCGAGGCCCTCGTCCCCAGCCCCGTCATGCGGGCCATGGCCGAGGGCATGACCGCCCGCGTCGAGGAGCTCACCCGCATCCCCGCCGACGTCCAGGACACCCTCATCACCGTCCTGTCCGAGAAGACGCTGCCGATACCGGAGCTCGGCGAAGAGGTACAGGCCGTGCGCGGCTTCAACCTCATCGCCACCGCCAACGACCGCGACCGCGGGGTCAACGAACTCTCCAGCGCGCTGCGCCGCCGCTTCAACACCGTCGTGCTGCCGCTGCCCGCCAGCGCCGACGCCGAGGTCGACATCGTCGCCCGCCGGGTCGACCAGATGGGCCGCGCCCTCGACCTGCCGGCCGCGCCCGAAGGCCTGGAGGAGATCCGCCGCGTCGTCACCGTCTTCCGCGAGCTGCGCGACGGGGTCACCGGCGACGGCCGCACGAAGGTGAAGTCGCCCAGCGGCACGCTGTCCACCGCCGAGGCCATCTCCGTCGTCACCGGCGGCCTGGCCCTCGCCGCCCACTTCGGGGACGGCGTGCTGCGCCCCTCCGACGTGGCCGCCGGGATCCTCGGCGCCGTGGTCCGCGACCCGGCCGCCGACAAGGTGGTCTGGCAGGAGTACCTGGAGGCCGTGGTCCGCGAGCGCGACGGCTGGAAGGACTTCTACCGGGCCTGCCGGGAGGTGACGGTTTGACTTTGCTCTCCCTAGCGGGAGAGGTATTCCACCCTCACGGGTGGGACTTCCTGCTTCACCACGGACCGCCCCGACCGAGAGGAGGACTCCCGATGAGGTCTTACACCCGCTCCACAGGCAGCAACCGCCAGCCCGGCGGCAAGAAGATTCACAGCGGCGTTGACGTCCCGGTCATGGACCGTCCCGCAGCCTTCGCACGTCCACGCACGGACGTTCAGGGGCATCTTGTCGGCGATGGCCCCGCAGGCCGAGCACAGGTGCGTGCTGGGAAACCACCGGTCAACGGTGATCAGCTCGCGCCCGTACCAGGCCGTCTTGTACTCCAGCATGGACCGGAGCTGACGCCATGCCGCGTCGCTGATGGCACGGGCGAGCTTGCGGCTCTTGAGCAGGTTGCGGACGGTCAAGTCCTCGATCACGAGCGTTTGGTTTTCGCGCACGAGTCGAGTCGTCAGCTTGTGCAGGTGGTCCCTTCGGCGATCGGCGATCCGGGCATGAATGCTCGCCACCCGCGTGCGGGCTTTGGCTTGGTTCTTGCTGCCCTTCTCCTTGCGCGACAACGCCCGCTGGGCGCGGGCCAAGCGCTCCCGGTCCCGGAGTTCGTGCTTCGGGTTCTCGACCTTTTCCCCGGTGGAGAGGGTGACCAGGGCTGTCAGCCCGGCATCAATGCCCACCACGTTCGCGGTGACCGGCATCGGGGCGGGGGCGTCCTCGCAGAGCAGGGAAACGAACCAGCGCCCCGCGCTGTCGCGGGACACCGTGACGGTGGTCGGCTCCACACCAGCAGGCAGGGGGCGGGACCACACGATGTCCAGCGGCTCGGTCATCTTCGCGAGGGTCAGTCGGCCGTCCCTGTAGCGAAACGCGCTGCGCGTGTACTCGGCCGAGGCGCGGGACTTCCGCTTCGACTTGAAGCGGGGGTACTTCGACCGCTTCCCCCAGAACTTTGTGAACGCACTCTGCAAGTGTCTGAGGGCTTGCTGGAGCGGAACCGAGGAAACCTCGGCCAGATAGGCCAGTTCCTCGGTCTTCTTCCACGCAGTGAGCATCGCCGACGTCTGCCCGTAGCTCACCTGTTGCTCGCCCGCGGCCCGTGTCTCAGCGCGAGCAGCGAGGGCGAGGTTGTAGACCTTGCGCACACACCCGAATGTCCGGCACAGCTCAGCTGCCTGCGCATTGGTCGGATAGAAGCGGTACTTGAATGCCCGTTTCACGGAAGAAGCTCCCACGCCCAGGACGCTAGGGGCGGTCAAGACACGAACACAAGCCTGGGGCACAGCGCCACGCAGCGACACCTGGCTGCTGCGTGGATCCGAGCCGAGGATGCGTTTCCGTCCCTGGCTACATCCAGTTCCTACGATTCCCACACAAGGAGATCCAGATGAGCCCGAGCCCGCAGGGCCCGCTGCTGCTGGGGGTGCGGCACCACGGGCCCGGCTCGGCCCGCGCTGTGCGGGCCGCGCTGGACGCGGCCCGCCCGGCGGCCGTGCTGATCGAGGGGCCGCCCGAGGGGGACGGGCTGCTCGCGCTGGCCGCCGACCCCGGGATGCGGCCGCCCGTGGCGCTGCTCGCGCACGCCGCGGACGACCCCGGCCGGGCCGCGTTCTGGCCGCTGGCCGGCTTCTCCCCGGAGTGGGTGGCGATCCGCTGGGCGCAGCAGGCCGGCGTACCGGTGCGGTTCATGGACCTGCCGGCCGCGCACTCGCTGGCCGCCGAGCCGGATGCGGACCACGAAGAGCCCGACGCGGTCAGGGTGGACCCCCTCGCGGTGCTGGCCGAGACCGCCGGGTACGACGACCCCGAGCGCTGGTGGGAGGACGTCGTCGAGCACCGGGGCACCGGGGGCGGGCCCGAGGAGGTGCTCGGCGCGTTCGAGGCGCTCGGGGAGGCCATGGGAGCCCTGCGCGAGGCGTACGGCGACGGCGGCCACCACCGCGACCTCGTGCGCGAGGCGTACATGCGGCAGCGGATGCGGGCCGCCCGCCGGGAGTTCGGCGACGCGTACGCCGTGGTGTGCGGGGCCTGGCACGTCCCGGCCCTGCGGGCGAAGACCACCGTGGCCGCGGACAGGGCACTGCTGAGCGGCCTGCCGAAGGTCAAGGTGGAGACCACCTGGGTGCCGTGGACCCACCGCCGGCTCGCCCGGGCCGGCGGGTACGGCGCGGGGATCACCTCGCCCGGCTGGTACGCCCACCTCTTCGAGGCCCGGGACCGGCCCGTCGAGCGGTGGCTGACCAAGGTCGCCGGCCTGCTGCGCGCGGAGGACCGGCAGGTCTCCTCGGCGCACGTCATCGAGGCGGTCCGGCTGGCCGACACCCTGGCCGCGATGCGGGGACGGCCGCTGCCCGGCCTGACGGAGACCCTCGAAGCGGTCCGGGCGGTGATGTGCGACGGCTCCGACATACCGCTCGCGCTGATCGAGGACCGCCTGGTGGTCGGCGACGTGCTCGGCGAGGTCCCGGACGCGGCGCCCGTCGTACCGCTCCAGCGGGACCTGACGCGGCAGCAGCGCTCGCTGCGGCTCAAGGCCGAGGCGCAGGACCGCGAACTGGAACTCGACCTGCGCAAGGACACCGACGCGGCGAAGTCCCTGCTGCTGCACCGGCTGCGGCTGCTCGGCATCGGATGGGGCACCCCGACCGCCTCCCGCGGCAGCACCGGGACCTTCCGGGAGACGTGGCGGCTGCGGTGGGAGCCCGAACTGTCGGTGCGGGTCGCCGAGGCCGGGATCTGGGGCACCACGGTCCTGGCGGCGGCCACCGCCAAGGCCGAGGCCGACGCGGCCGGAGCCGAGGAGCTGGGCGAGGTGACGGCGCTCGCCGAGCGGTGCCTGCTGGCCGGGCTGTCGCAGGCGCTGCCAGCCGTACTGCGGGCCCTCGCGGACCGGGCCGCACTGGACACCGACGTGGCGCGCCTCGCCAAGGCCCTGCCCGCGCTGGCCCGTTCGCTGCGGTACGGGGACGTGCGCGGCACCGACGCGACCGCGCTCGCCGTGGTGGCGGCCGGGCTCGCCGAGCGGATATGCGTGGCGCTGCCGCCGGCCTGCGCGGCCGGCCTGGACGCCGACGCGGCGGCGGAGCTGCGGGGCCACGTGGACGGGGTGCACGGGGCGGTGGCGCTGCTGGCCGACGCCGACGAGGGGCTGCGGGAGCGCTGGTCCGCGGTGCTGTGGACGCTGGCCGGCCGGGACACCGTGCCGGGCGTCATCCGTGGCCGGGCGGCCAGACTGCTCCTCGACGACGGGCGGCTGCCGGCCGAGGAGACGGCGCGGCTGATGGGGCTCGCGCTGTCCCCGGCCACCCCTCCGGCCGACGCGGCGGGCTGGATCGAGGGCTTCGCGGGCGGGAGTTCGGGCGGGGGCACGCTGCTGGTCCACGACGACCGGCTGCTGGGGCTCATCGACACCTGGCTGGTGGGGGTGCCGGAGCGGGCCTTCACCGACGTACTCCCGCTGCTGCGGAGGACCTTCGGGGCGTACGAGCCGGGGGTGAAGCGGAGCCTGGGCGAGCTGGTGCGGCGGGGGCCGGGCGGTTCCGCGGCTGCCGTGCCGGGCTTGGCACCTGCGGGTTTCGGGCCCGAGCTGGATCCCGTGCGGGCGGATGCGGTGGTGGGGCTGGTGCGGATGCTGCTCGCCGGGTAACGCGCGGCGCCGTTGCCGGGGCTCCGCCCCGGACCCCGCGCCTCAAACGCCGGCGGGGCTGGATTGGTGCGGCGGGGCCGGATGGTGCGGCCGGGCTGGAAGTGGCAGTGGATACGACGAGTGGGGGACAGGCGGATGAACGGTACGGACAGGGCGCAGGACACCGCGGACCGGGCCGGAGGCGAGCGGTTGCGGCGGTGGCGGATGGTGCTGGGCGGGGGTGAGGCCGACGGGACCGGGTGTGCGCTGGGCGGGCGGGATGCTGCGATGGACGCCGCGCTCGGCGCGCTGTACGGCGGCGACGGGGGGTCCCGCAAGGGATCGGGTGCGCGGTCGGCGGGGCTCGGCGGGTCCGCGCCGAACGTGGCGCGCTGGCTCGGGGACATCCGTACGTACTTCCCCAGCTCGGTGGTGCAGGTGATGCAGCGCGACGCGATCGAGCGGCTCGGTCTGTCCACGCTGCTGCTGGAACCGGAGATGCTGGAGGCCGTCGAGCCGGACGTACACCTCGTGGGCACACTGCTCTCGCTGAACAAGGCCATGCCCGAGACGACGAAGGAGACGGCGCGGGCCGTCGTCCGCAAGGTGGTCGAGCAGCTGGAGAAGAAGCTCGCGGCCAGGACCCGGGCGACGCTGACCGGCGCCCTCGACCGGTCCGCGCGGATCAGCCGCCCCCGCCACCACGACATCGACTGGAACCGCACGATCCGGGCCAACCTCAAGAACTACCTGCCCGAGTACCGGACCGTCGTCCCCGAGCGGCTGATCGGGTACGGCCGTGCGGCGCAATCGGTGAAGAAGGAGGTGATCCTCTGCATCGACCAGTCGGGTTCGATGGCGGCCTCCGTCGTCTACGCCTCCGTCTTCGGCGCGGTGCTGGCCTCGATGCGCTCGATCGCGACCCGGCTCGTCGTCTTCGACACCGCCGTCGTGGACCTCACCGATCAGCTCGACGACCCGGTCGACGTCCTCTTCGGCACCCAACTGGGTGGCGGCACCGACATCAACCGCGCCCTCGCCTACTGCCAGTCGAAGATCACCCGGCCCGCCGACACCGTCGTCGTCCTGATCAGTGATCTCTACGAGGGCGGCATCCGCAACGAGATGCTCAAGCGGGTCGCCGCCATGAAGGGGGCGGGGGTCGAGTTCGTGACCCTGCTGGCGCTGTCCGACGAGGGAGCCCCGGCCTACGACCGCGAGCACGCCGCCGCCCTTGCGGCGCTCGGCGCACCGGCCTTCGCCTGCACCCCCGACCTGTTCCCGGAGGTCATGGCCGCGGCGCTGGAGAAGCGGCCCCTGCCGACCCCCTGACGGCCCGGCTGCGGCCCCGTCCCGGCCCTGCGTGTGAATCGGTGAAACACACGAACTTCCAGTTCAACCGTGAGGCGATCTGTGACAGGTATCACCGCTCAGGTGTGATCTGCGATTTAGGGACCTACGGCCTGCGGGGATAACCTGCGGGACGGACATGCCGCGTCCACGGTCACCGTGTGCGCCTTCCTTGTGACAGCGCCGTCACGTTGCCCTCCGCGGCACGCCCACGCAGATAGCAGACAACCGCGAATCACTGCGAATCTTTAAAAAAGACAAGGGACGGACGCGCGTGGACCTGTTCGAGTACCAGGCGAGGGACCTCTTCGCCAAGCACGGTGTACCGGTGCTGGCCGGTGAAGTCATCGACACGCCTGAGGCGGCTCGCGAGGCCACCGAGCGGCTGGGCGGCAAGTCGGTCGTCAAGGCGCAGGTGAAGGTCGGCGGCCGCGGCAAGGCCGGCGGCGTGAAGCTGGCCGCCACCCCGGACGAGGCCGTCGCCCGGGCGACGGACATCCTCGGCATGGACATCAAGGGCCACACGGTCCACAAGGTGATGATCGCCGAGACGGCTCCCGAGATCCTCGAGGAGTACTACGTCTCGTACCTCCTCGACCGCACCAACCGCACCTTCCTCGCCATGGCGTCGGTCGCGGGCGGCATGGACATCGAGCAGGTCGCCGAGGAGACCCCGGAGAAGCTCGCCAAGGTCCCGGTGAACGCCAACGAGGGCGTGACCATCGAGAAGGCCCGCGAGATCGTCGCGCTGGCGCAGTTCCCGGCCGAGGTCGCGGAGAAGGTCGCCGAGGTACTCGTGACCCTGTGGGCGACCTTCATCGCCGAGGACGCGCTCCTCGTCGAGGTCAACCCGCTCGCGAAGGTCGCCAACGGCGACGTCATCGCGCTCGACGGCAAGGTCTCGCTCGACGAGAACGCCGAGTTCCGCCAGCCGGGTCACGAGGAGTTCGTGGACCACGCGGCCGCGAACCCGCTCGAGGCCGCCGCCAAGGCGAAGAACCTCAACTACGTCAAGCTCGACGGTGAGGTCGGCATCATCGGCAACGGCGCGGGTCTCGTCATGAGCACCCTCGACGTCGTCGCCTACGCCGGCGAGAACCACGGTGGCGTCAAGCCCGCCAACTTCCTGGACATCGGCGGTGGCGCCTCCGCCGCCGTCATGGCCAACGGTCTCGAGATCATCCTCGGCGACCCGGACGTCAAGTCCGTCTTCGTCAACGTCTTCGGTGGCATCACCGCCTGTGACGAGGTCGCCAACGGCATCGTCCAGGCGCTGCAGCTGCTGAAGGACAAGGGCGAAGAGGTCACCAAGCCCCTCGTCGTCCGTCTCGACGGCAACAACGCCGAGCTGGGTCGCAAGATCCTCTCGGACGCCAACCACCCGCTGGTGCAGCGCGTGGACACCATGGACGGCGCGGCCGACAAGGCCGCCGAGCTCGCGGCTGCGAAGTAAGGGCAGAGGTCACAGACTCACATGGCTATCTTCCTCAACAAGGACAGCAAGGTCATCGTCCAGGGCATGACCGGTGCCACGGGCATGAAGCACACCAAGCTGATGCTGGCTGACGGCACCAACATCGTCGGCGGCGTGAACCCGCGCAAGGCCGGCACCACCGTCGACTTCGACGGCACCGAGGTCCCGGTCTTCGGCTCCGTCGCCGAGGCGATGGAGAAGACGGGCGCCAACGTCTCCGTCCTCTTCGTCCCGCCGGCCTTCGCCAAGGCCGCCGTGGTCGAGGCGATCGACGCCGAGATCCCGCTGGCCGTCGTCATCACCGAGGGCATCGCGGTGCACGACTCCGCCGCCTTCTGGGCGTACGCGACCGCCAAGGGCAACAAGACCCGGATCATCGGCCCGAACTGCCCGGGTCTGATCACCCCCGGCCAGTCCAACGCCGGCATCATCCCGGGCGACATCACCAAGCCCGGCAAGATCGGTCTCGTGTCCAAGTCCGGCACGCTGACCTACCAGATGATGTACGAGCTGCGCGACATCGGCTTCACCTCCGCCGTCGGCATCGGTGGCGACCCGGTCATCGGCACCACGCACATCGACGCCCTGGAGGCCTTCGAGGCCGACCCGGACACCGAGCTGATCGTCATGATCGGCGAGATCGGCGGCGACGCCGAGGAGCGTGCGGCGGACTTCATCGCGAAGAACGTCACCAAGCCGGTCGTCGGTTACGTCGCGGGCTTCACCGCCCCCGAGGGCAAGACCATGGGCCACGCCGGCGCCATCGTCTCGGGTTCTTCGGGCACCGCACAGGCCAAGAAGGAAGCCCTCGAGGCCGCCGGTGTCAAGGTCGGCAAGACGCCGACCGAGACCGCGAAGCTGGCGCGCGAGATCCTGAACGCCGCTCAGTAAGCAGTCCCCGTACGGTCACACGTACGGATGTACGGATGCACGGGCGTGGCCCGCACCCCTCGATGGGTGCGGGCCACGCCCGTTCTCATTCGCTCTTCGGGGCGATCCTGGCCGGCCCGGCCTCCGGGTCGGCGCGCAGCTTGTCGTGCAGTTGCCGGCTCCGCACCGTGAGCTGCTGGGGGCCGCTCAGCGGCGGCACGCCGGAGACGCTCTGGCCGGGTGCCTGCGGGGGCTCGTAGTGGTCGGCCGCGGTCACCGCGGTGTAGCCGGTCGCGGTGGCGATCACCGCGGTCAGCCCGAGGGCCCCGCGGCTCCACAGCCGTACGCGCCGCTCGCCCCCGCCCCGGACGGCCGCCGCCGGGCGCGGGTCGAGCGGAGCGGCCGGCCGCAGCGTGGTGAACAGGTCGCGCAGCAGGGCGGACTGCTTCTCGGGCGGTACCTCGGCCAGCTCGGGGATCCGGCCGGCGAGGTCGGCGTGCGCGCGCACGAGGCGGATGCCGGCGGTGGGGGTGCTGGCCTCGGTCTCGGCGGCGGTGTCGGGCAGGTCGAGGCCGACCCCGTCGTAGAGCATGACGGTACGGCGGTGGCGCGTGGGCAGCGCGAGCACGGCATCGAGCAGGATGCGGTCGGCGGGATCGGCGGGGCGGGCGTCCTGCCGGCGGTGGGCGCGCCGGAACCGGTGCCAGGGGGAGAGGGCGTAGTCGTACGCGACCGCGCGCACCCAGCCCACCGGATCCGGGTCGGTCGCCACCTCGGGCCACCGGGCCCAGGCGCGGGTGAACGCGCGCTCCACGGCCTTCAGGGCGAGGGTCCGGCGGCCGGTGAGCAGGTAGGTCTGCCGGGCCAGGGCGGGGGCGGCGTGGTCGTAGAGGGCGTCGAAGTCCGCGGCCGGGCCCCTTGCCGGGCCTGCTGCCGGAACCCCTGCGGAGTCCTCGGCGGAGGCCTCGGCGGGCGCGGTGGGCGCGTCCGCTGCCGCCGTCTGCGCCGTCTGCGCCGTCTGCGCCGTCTGCGCCGTTCGGGGCGTCCCGGCCTCGGATGCCCTACCGGCAGGCCCGTCTGACGTGGTGTCGGCCTGCTCCGGGGCGGTCGCAGGCGCCGCCAGGGCGGTCAGGAACGCCGCGTACGCCTCGCGGTTGCGGCCGCGGGGGTCCGTGCGGCCCGTTTCCCAGGAGCGGACCGTCGTCGCGGTGACGCCCACCGCCTCCGCGACCTGCTCGTGCGTCAGATTCGCCGCTTCGCGCAGTCGGCGCCGCTCCTCGGGGGCGGGCAGGCCCAGCTCCGAGGCCGATGAGGAGGTCGTCTCGACGCTTCCGGTCATGCCACACTCCCCGCGACCCGACCGCCCTGGACGAAAAAGTACATAAACGTATATTGAGCGACACCACGGACATTCGCCTGTTACCCGCCCATAGCGCGTGTCGTTGGCACCATGGCGGGGTGACCCAAGTGACCGAACGCGGGACCTCGTTGCCGGCGGCCCCGCACGCCGGTGCGCGGCGCCGCTCGCCCGCCGCCGCAGCATGCGTGGCGGGCGGCGCCGTGGCGGCCGGACTCGGGCTCGGCTTCCTCGCCGTGCTCGTCATCGTGCTGTGGATCAGTTCCCCCTACCCCGACAGCGGCCCCGGCGGGGCCCTGCACCTCGCCGCCGGACTGTGGCTGCTCGCCCACGGGACCGAGCTGGTGCGGTACGAGACGCTCTCCGGCGTGCCCGCGCCCGTCGGCCTGACGCCGCTGCTCCTCGTCGCGCTGCCCGTGCTCCTCATGCGGCGGGCCGCCCGGCTGGGGAGCGCGTCGGAGGAGGACGAGGAGGTACTGCCGGCCGGCGCCGTGTTCTCTGCCGTGCTCTGCGGATACCTCGCCGTCGGGGCCCTCGCCACGGTCTACGCAGCCGGCGGCCCCATGCCGGCCGACCCGATCAGCGCGGCCTGGCACGTCCCGCTGGTCGCCGTGCTCGCCGCCCTGGGCGGGGTGTGGGGGGCCAGGGGGCGGCCGCTCGGACCGCTGCCGTCCTGGGTGCCAGAGGGCGTACGAAGGGCCGTCGCGCGCCCCCGGTACGCGCTGGCGCTGCGTGCCGGGGCGGGCGGGGCGCTGGTCCTGCTGGGCGGCGGCGCGCTGCTCGTCGGCGCCTCGCTCGCCTGGCACGGCGCTGAGGTCCAGACCTCGTTCCTGTCGCTGACCGGGGTGTGGTCGGGCCGGTTCGCGGTCCTGCTGCTCGCACTCGCGCTGATGCCGAACGCCACCGTCTGGGGCGCGGCCTACGCCCTCGGGCCCGGCTTCGCCCTCGGCGCCGGCGCCACGGCCACGCCCCTCGGCTTCACGAGCCAGCCCGGGCTGCCGCGGTTCCCGCTGCTGGCGGCGCTCCCGCCCGAGGGGCCCGGGACCCCGCTGACCTGGGCGGCCGCCGGAGTGCCGGTGGTCGCCGGGCTGGCGGTGGGCTGGTTCGCGGTCCGGCGGGCGCGCGAGGTCTCGTACGGGGAGACCGCGCTCACGGCGGCGCTGGGCGCAGTGGTCTGCGGGCTGGTGATGACCGGGCTCGCGGCGGCCTCGGCGGGGCCGCTGGGTTCGCGGCGGCTGTCCGACTTCGGGCCGGTGTGGTGGGCCACCGGGGCGGCGGCCTGCGCGTGGACGCTGCTGCTGGCGGTGCCGGTGGCGGTGGCGGTGCATGCGTGGCGGAACCGGCCGGCCAGAGGGCTGGCCGCGCTCGACGCGCTGTCCGCGCTGGACGTGGACGAGGTGGTGGACGACCGGTGGCACGACAGTGGCGTACGGGAGGTTCGGTGGGCCGCGATGCGGAGGGCTGCGGGCACGCTGATTCCGGAGATCGGGGCGGGCGCGTCCCCGCCGGTGCCTCCGGCGGCTCCGCTGGTTCCCCCGACTGCCTCGGCTCCCCCGATTGCCCCGGCTCCCGTGACTCCCTTGGCTCCGGCCGCTGCTGAGGCTCCTGTTGCGCGGGCGCCCCGGGCGGTGACCGTCGTGTCGGGGCGCGGGCTGGATCTGACGCCGATCCTGATCGCGGCGAAACCGGTCGACGTGCCGATGGCTCCGCCGGTCGTGGGGGCGCGGGTGCTGGCCCGGCGGAAGCCGCCCGCCTAGGCCCGGCTGCCGGGGGCTCCGCCCCCAGACCCCCGCGCCTCAAACGCCGGCGGGGCTGGAATGTGACGGCGGAGCCGAGGACCGGGGCTCTGCCCCGGGCCCCGCGCCTCAAACGCCGGCGGGGCTGAAATTGGTGCGGCGAGGCTACTGGCGGACCTTCAGGACGTCGCCGATCACGTTGTCCGGGAGGAGGGTGTTGCACTGGAGTTCCGCCGCGCTCGTGAGGGCGTCGTCGCGGCAGACGTAGAAGTCCTTGTACGCGAGCTGCAGCCCGTACGAGCTCATCGCCAGCAGGATCGCCAGCGAGGCCGTGACCAGGCCGCTCACCGCCGCCGTGCGCTGGGGGCGGGCCGCCGGTC
Organism: Streptomyces sp. NBC_00207; assembly: GCF_045160965.1. Taxonomy (NCBI): domain Bacteria; kingdom Bacillati; phylum Actinomycetota; class Actinomycetes; order Kitasatosporales; family Streptomycetaceae; genus Streptomyces; species Streptomyces sp. NBC_00207. Next base: position 5,722,378 of record NZ_CP130715.1, read on the forward strand.
CCAGGGCGTCCAGGCCCGTCGGGGCGCCCGGCTCACCGGTTGCCGCCGCGGGCTTGCCGCGCAGGGCGCTGATGCCCCAGTACAGGGCGAGCGCACCCAGCAGCAGGCCCACCGACGGGATGCCGAAGATCCCGAAGAAGAAGCCCCACATGCCGGCCAGCAGCGCATAGCGGGCGCGGCGCTGGATCGGGTCGGTCGGGTCCCAGCGCGCCGGGCCCCGGCGGCCGTCGGAATCCCCCGGGCCCTCCCCGTTCCCGCCGTCACCGCCGCTGCGCGGCTGCCAGGGCTGGTCGGGCCGGCCTTCCGGCGGAGCCGCGAAGGGGTTGTCGTCGGTGGGGGAGTCGGGCTGGCGGCGGTCCGGCATCGGGTGTGTTTCTTCCCCTGTGTCATGGACGTCGTGGCGACGTCGTGGCGAGGTGAGGCCAGTTTGCGGCTTGTACGCCAGACGCTACCGCCCGGCCGTCCCCCCGTCCCTCGGGGGCCGTCCGGTGTGCCGGTATCGTTGCAGGCGGTCGGTGGCTTCGTATGGTTCCCCGTATATCGGTACCCCGAAGTTTCGTATGACCACACAAAGACGAACACCGCAATTCCCGCGAGAAAGGGCCTCCCATGGCCGCCTCCCGCCTGGTCGTGCTGGTCTCCGGCTCCGGCACCAACCTCCAGGCCCTGCTCGATGCCATCGACGCCCACCCCGGCGGATCCGAGGGCTTCGGTGCCGAAGTCGTCGCCGTGGGGGCCGACCGCAAGGGCATCGCCGGCCTGGAGCGGGCGGAGAAGGCCGGGATCCCCACCTTCGTCTGCCCGGTGAAGGACTACGCGAGCCGCGCGGAGTGGGACGTAGCCCTGACGGAGGCGACCGACGCCCACGCTCCGGACCTCGTCGTGTCGGCCGGGTTCATGAAGATCGTGGGCAAGGAGTTCATCGACCGCTTCGGCGGCCGGTTCATCAACACCCACCCCGCCCTCCTCCCCGCCTTCCCCGGCGCCCACGGCGTACGGGACGCGCTCGCCTACGGCGCGAAGGTCACCGGCTGCACGGTCCACTTCGTGGACAGCGGCGTGGACACCGGTCCGATCATCGCCCAGGGTGTGGTCGAGGTCCGGGACGAGGACGACGAAGACGCTCTCCATGAGCGCATCAAGGAAGTCGAGCGCCAGCTGCTCGTCGATGTCGTGGGGCGTCTGGCCCGGCACGGCTACCGCATTGAGGGACGAAAGGTAACAATCCAGTGACCGCCGCAGACATCGCAGCGAGCAACGACCCGACCACGACCCAGCGGCCGATCCGGCGTGCGCTCATCAGCGTCTACGACAAGACGGGACTGGAAGAGCTGGCCCGCGGCCTGCACGAGGCGGGCGTCGCGCTCGTCTCCACCGGCTCCACCGCCTCGAAGATCGCCGCGGCCGGGGTGCCCGTCACCAAGGTCGAGGAGCTGACCGGCTTCCCCGAGTGCCTGGACGGCCGTGTCAAGACCCTGCACCCGCGCGTGCACGCCGGCATCCTCGCCGACCTGCGCCTGGAGGACCACCGCAACCAGCTCGCCGAGCTGGGCGTGGAGCCCTTCGATCTGGTGGTCGTCAACCTGTACCCGTTCCTGGCCACCGTCCAGTCGGGTGCCACTCCCGACGAGTGCGTCGAGCAGATCGACATCGGCGGTCCGTCGATGGTCCGCGCCGCCGCCAAGAACCACCCGTCGGTCGCCGTCGTCACCAGCCCCGCGCGGTACGCCGACGTCATCGCCGCGGCCCAGGGCGGCGGCTTCGACCTCACCGCCCGCAAGCGCCTGGCGGCCGAGGCCTTCCAGCACACCGCCGCCTACGACGTGGCCGTGGCCTCCTGGTTCACGAACGCGTACGCGCCGGAGCCGGAGGCGGTCCTGCCCGAGTTCCTCGCGGGCGCCTGGGAGCGCAAGTCGACCCTGCGCTACGGCGAGAACCCGCACCAGGCCGCCGCGCTCTACACCGACGGGCAGCCGGGCGGGCTCGCCAACGCCGAGCAGCTGCACGGCAAGGAGATGTCCTTCAACAACTACGTGGACACCGAGGCCGCGCGCCGCGCCGCCTACGACCACGACGAGCCCTGCGTCGCGATCATCAAGCACGCCAACCCGTGCGGCATCGCGGTCGGCGCGGACGTCGCCGCCGCCCACCGCAAGGCGCACGCCTGCGACCCGCTGTCGGCCTTCGGCGGCGTCATCGCCGTCAACCGCCCGGTGACCGTCGAGCTCGCCGAGCAGGTCGCGGAGATCTTCACCGAGGTCATCGCCGCCCCCGGCTACGAGGACGGCGCGGTCGAGATCCTGGCCAAGAAGAAGAACATCCGCGTCCTGAAGGTGGACGGCACCCCGCACCAGCCGGGCGACCTCAAGCCGATCTCGGGCGGCACGCTGCTCCAGCAGTCGGACGTCTTCCAGGCCGAGGGCGACGACCCGGCCAACTGGACCCTCGCCACCGGCGACGCCCTCTCCGAGGCCGAGCTCGCCGAGCTGGCCTTCGCGTGGAAGGCCTGCCGGGCCGTCAAGTCCAACGCGATCCTGCTCGCCAAGGACGGCGCCTCGGTCGGCGTCGGCATGGGCCAGGTCAACCGCGTCGACTCGGCGAAGCTCGCCGTCGAGCGGGCGGGCGCCGAGCGCGCGCAGGGCTCGTACGCCGCGTCCGACGCCTTCTTCCCCTTCCCGGACGGGCTGGAGATCCTCACGGCCGCGGGCATCAAGGCCGTCGTCCAGCCGGGCGGTTCGGTCCGTGACGAGCTGGTCGTCGAGGCTGCCCGGAAGGCCGGCGTGACCATGTACTTCACCGGGACCCGGCACTTCTTCCACTGATCGCCGATACCCGGCCGACGGCGAAGGCCGCGTCCCGCAGTGCGGGACGCGGCCTTCGCCGTGTGCGTGTGTACGGGAGGGTCTCAGTACCGGGGGCGCCGGAAGTAGTCGCCCGCCTTCGCGAGGCCCACGATGACCGTGATGCCGAGGGCGAGGGAGACCAGGGACGGCAGTGCGGCGATCACGGCGAACTCGGCCGGGGTGTGCTCGTCGGCACTGAGCGCGATCATGTTCCCCAGCAGGCCGAGAGCGGCGAAGAGGGCCTGCAGCGATCCGTAGATGATGCCGGAGACGCGGACGCCGCCCCGGCCCTTGGCCATCTTGGCCGCGGTCAGGATCGGCCACAGGGCCAGGCCGATGAAGAAGAGGCCGATGACGACGCCCAGGGTGCCGGCGATGGCCCCCGCGTCCTCCGTGGAGGAGCTGGAGTAGGTGGAGTCCGACAGCACTGCGGCGAACACGGCGCCGCCGATGATGAAGAACAGGCCGCCGAGCACCTGCAGGCCGCCGACGACGAAGAGGATGACGCGGGCCGCCTTCGCGCCGCCGGGCATCTCGTGGACCGGAGCGCCCGGGTATCCGACGGGACCGCCCGGGTACGCCTGCGGTGCCTGCTGCGGGTAGGCGTAGCCGCCCTGCGGGGCCTGCTGCGGGTAGCCGTAGCCGGGCTGGCCCTGCGGGGCCTGGGACGGCTGCTGTCCGTACGGATTGTGCGGGTCGCCGAAGCTCATCTTGGGGTGTTCCTCCGTGGAAGTGCGGGGACGCACGGCAATGAGCGCGGAGGAATCCTGCACGGTGCGGTCCGCCCCCCGGCACTGCCCGCGGCACTCAGTCGTTTCATCGTCGTCCGGCGGGCAGGGCTTGTCCAGTTCGTTACGGTGCGGCCGGTGACTTGTTGTGCAAGTGCAATGAACCCTGCACACCTGTGAGCGCCTTGACTGGAACCGGGGCCACATCATCCGGGAGGATGGGGGCATGACCGCCCAGATTCTCGATGGCAAGGCCACAGCCGCCGCGATCAAGTCCGAACTGACCGCCCGCGTGGCGTCCCTGAAGGCCCGGGGCGTCACTCCCGGCCTCGGCACCCTCCTGGTCGGTGACGATCCGGGCAGCCGCTGGTACGTCAACGGCAAGCACAAGGACTGCGCCGAGGTCGGCATCGCCTCCATCCAGCGCGAACTGCCCGCGACGGCCTCCCAGGAGGACATCGAGGCGGTCGTGCGGGAGCTCAACGCCAACCCGGAGTGCACGGGCTACATCGTCCAACTCCCGCTCCCCAAGGGCATCGACACCAACCGGGTCCTGGAGCTGATGGACCCGCTGAAGGACGCCGACGGACTGCACCCCATGTCGCTCGGCCGACTGGTGCTGAACGAGCCGGGCCCGCTGCCCTGCACCCCGTACGGGATCGTCGAACTGCTGCGCCACCACGGCGTCGGCATCAACGGCGCACACGTCGTCGTCCTCGGCCGCGGGATCACCGTGGGGCGCTCCATCGGCCTGCTGCTCACCCGCAAGTCCGAGAACGCCACCGTGACGCTCTGCCACACCGGTACGCGCGACCTCTCCGGGCTGCTGCGCCAGGCGGACATCATCGTCGCCGCGGCCGGTGTCCCGCACCTGGTCAAGCCGGAGGACGTGAAGCCGGGCGCGGCCGTGCTCGACGTGGGCGTCAGCCGTGACCAGGACGGGAAGATCGTCGGCGACGTGCACCCCGGCGTGGCCGAGGTGGCCGAGTGGATCTCCCCGAACCCGGGCGGCGTCGGCCCGATGACCCGGGCCCAGCTGCTCGTCAACGTGGTCGAGGCGGCGGAACGGACCACCAGTGCAGGCTGAACGGGACGGCGAGCACACAGGGCGCGCGGCCGGCGGCGGTGGCGCGGCCGCGGCGAACGGCACGCCCGTCACCGCCGGTGCGCCCGGCACGCCCGTCACCTCGGGCGCGGGCGGCACGGTCGCCGCGCCCGAGGACGAGGCGCGCCGGTCCCGCCGCTTCCCGTCCGTCACCCGGGACACCGCCCGCCCCGAGGGCAGCGGCCGCGCCGTCCCGGGGGCCGTGTCCACCCCCGCCCGTCAGTGGCCGATGCTCAGCGTGCTCGCCGCGACCGCGGCCGGGCTGCTGGCCACCGCGCTGGGGCACCCGAAGGTCGGCTGTCTGGCGATCGGCGTGGCCCTGATCGCCGCCTCGGTGCTGCGCCGCGTGCTGCCCTCGGTGGGGATGCTCGCGATGCGCTCCCGCTTCACGGACATGATCACGTACGGGCTGCTGGGCGTGGCGATCACGCTGCTCGCGCTGGTGATCGAGCCCAAGCCGCTGCTGGAGATCCCGTTCCTGGAGAGCGCGGTCCGCTTCACCGTGCGGTGAGTGCGGCGGGTCCGGCGAGCGCGGTGAGCCGGGTGAGTGCGGCCAGGGTGGCCGCGATGGCCGGCTGGGTCTCCGTACCCGCCCGGACCTGCACGTCCAGCGTCCGCCCCGGCCCCGGCAGCTCCCGTACGGCGGCGCCGGGCGGCGGGGCGTCGCACAGCAGCCTGGGCAGGATCGACACGGCCCGCCCGGTGGCCACGAGCCACAGCCCGGCCCGCAGGTCCCCGCACTCGTGCGCGATGCGCGGGGTGAACCCGGCGTTGCGGCAGGCGTGGAGCAGCATCTCGCGGCAGCTGCTCGGGGCCGGCGCCGAGACCCAGTCGGCGTCCCGCAGCGCGGCGAGCCCGTCCTGCTCGTAGGCGGGGACCAGGGCCTGCGGCAGTGCCAGGCACAGCGGGTCCTCGAACAGCGGCACCACGGTGGTCCCGGGCGCGGGCGGGGCGCCGAGCAGCGGGTACGCGTAGGTCACCGCCAGGTCCAGGCGGCGCGCGCGGAGCCGGGGCACGGCCTCCTCGGGGTCGGCCTGCACGATGCGCGGCCGCAGCCGGGGGTGGCGTACGGCGAGTTCGGCCACGAGCGGCGCGGCCACCGTGGCCAGCGCGCTCGGGGCGCAGCCGACGGCCAGCTCGCCGCCGGGCTCCGCGTCGAGGGCCCGTACGGCACCTTCGGCCCGTTCCAGGGCGGCCAGTACCGGCTCGCAGGCGGCCGCCAGTGCCGCGCCGGCCGGGGTGAGCCGCAGGCCGCGCCCGTCCCGCTCGACGAGGACGGCCCCGGCCTCGGCCTCCAGCGCGCGCAGCTGCTGGGAGACGGCGGAGGGGGTCACCGCGTGCAGGTCGGCGACGGCGGTGACCTTGCCGTGTGCCGCCAGGTCCCGGAGGATGATCATCCGTTTCACGTCAAGCATGAGTTCATCTTAATGATTGCTGTAGGAGAGGTAGCTGGACTTCATCATGGGGCGGGGTGATGCTCGTGCCATGAACGCGAAGCAGAAGGTCCTCCTGGTCGGAGCGAACGGCACCCTCGGCAGTGCGGTCCACGCGGCCCTGCGCGAGCGCGGCCACCAGGTCGTCACCGCCTCCCGCAAGGGCGCCGACGTCCCCGTGGACATCACCGACCCGGAGTCCGTCCGGGCCATGTACGCACAAGTGGCCGAACGGGTGGGCGCGATCGACGCGGTGGCGAGCGCGGCCGGCAGCGTGCCGTGGCGGCCCCTCGGCGAACTGGGCACGGACGACATCCGCAGCGGCCTCGAAGGGAAGGTCGTCAGCCAGATCGAGCTGGTCCGCCAGGGCCTCGCGCACCTTCCCGCGCACGCCTCGTACACCCTGGTCACCGGCATCCTGGCCCGCGAGCCCCTGCTCACCGGCGCGGTGGCCGCCCTCGCCAACGGCGCCGTCGAGGCCTTCGTGCGCGCCGCGGCCATCGAACTGCCCGGCCGCCAGCGCATCAACGCCGTCAGCCCCACCGTCTTCGAGGAGTCCCTCGACGTGTACGGGGACACCTTCGCGGGATTCGACCCGGTGCCGGTCTCCCGCGCGGCGAACGCGTACGTCAAGTCGATCGAGGGCCACCAGACGGGCCGGATCTTCCTGGTGGAGTAGCCGGAACAGGGGCCGAACGGGGGTCCTGGAACCGGCTCCGCCTTCGAAACGGCGGGGTTTGTGTGCCATGCACCACAGGGACCCGGGGGTTAGCCCGCTTCCGGGTCGGATAGCCTGACCGCGGATGTCTCTTCACGTCAAGATTTACAGGGGAGCGGCGTCCTCCAGCACATGGGGCAGGGACGCCCCACCGCCAGCTGTCTAACGGAGAAGGCCATGACCCGCACTCCTGTGAATGTCACCGTCACCGGCGCCGCCGGCCAGATCGGCTACGCGCTGCTCTTCCGCATCGCCTCCGGTCACCTGCTCGGCGCGGACGTGCCGGTCAAGCTCCGTCTTCTGGAGATCCCCCAGGGCATGAAGGCCGCCGAGGGCACCGCCATGGAGCTCGACGACTGCGCCTTCCCGCTGCTCAAGGGCATCGACATCTTCGACGACCCGAACCAGGGCTTCGACGGCGCCAACGTCGCGCTGCTCGTGGGCGCCCGCCCGCGCACCAAGGGCATGGAGCGCGGCGACCTGCTCTCCGCCAACGGCGGCATCTTCAAGCCGCAGGGCGCCGCGATCAACGCGAACGCCGCGGACGACATCAAGGTCCTGGTCGTGGGCAACCCGGCCAACACCAACGCGCTCATCGCGCAGGCCGCCGCCCCGGACGTACCGGCCGAGCGCTTCACCGCGATGACCCGCCTGGACCACAACCGCGCGATCTCGCAGCTCGCGCAGAAGACCGGCGCCGCCGTCTCCGACATCAAGCGCCTCACCATCTGGGGCAACCACTCGGCGACCCAGTACCCGGACATCTTCCACGCGGAGATCGCCGGCAAGAACGCCGCCGAGGTCGTCAACGACGAGCTGTGGCTCGGCGAGACCTTCATCCCGACCGTCGCCAAGCGCGGCGCCGCGATCATCGAGGCCCGTGGCGCGTCCTCGGCCGCCTCGGCCGCCAACGCCGCCATCGACCACGTGCACACGTGGGTCAACGGCACCGCCGAGGGCGACTGGACCTCGATGGGCATCCCGTCGGACGGCTCCTACGGCGTCCCGGCCGGTCTGATCTCCTCCTTCCCCGTCACCTGCAAGGACGGCAAGTACGAGATCGTCCAGGGCCTGGACATCAACGAGTTCTCCCGCACCCGCATCGACGCCTCCGTCCAGGAGCTGTCGGAGGAGCGCGACGCGGTCCGCGAGCTCGGCCTGATCTGATCCGTCCTTCCCGCCGAGGAGCGCTCGCACCTCGGCGGGAAGTGCGGACCCAAGCGCCCCGGCCCCACCAGGCCGGGGCGCTTTGGCGTGTTTACGCCTGTCGCATGATGTAAGTGAAATCTAAGGTCGGTCGGTGACCGAGAGCCGGATTCCCCGTCAGTCCGCAGGCGAACCGCAGGACGACCTCGGCAACGGCCGTCCACCCGTGGAACCGGCGTTCAGCGAGGCCGGCCGCTTCCTCTGCGCGGGCACCTACATCGACGCCGGCTACCGCGACCGGGTGATCGAGGAGCTGTACGTCCACGAGGAGCGGATCGTCGCGCCCTCCTACGGGTTCGACGCCTCGCGCGTCCTCGCCCACGCCCTCCGCGCCCGCCGCGCCGAACTCGGCTGGGCGCTCGGCGTACTCGGCGCCTGGTTCGTGGGCTCCGTGCTCACCGGGGGCGCCCTCGCCGTGCTGCTCTTCCCGTTCCTGCTGCTGAGCCTCGCCGGCTGGCTCCGGGCCCGGTCCGGCCTGCTGGCCCGCCTCCTGTCCATCGTGGTGCGGATCTACGCCTGGTGGAACCTGCTCGTCATCGTGGTCCTGGTCATCGGGATCTGGCTGGTCCTGCTCGGCGCCTTCGACGACACGGACGGCTCGATCGGCCTCGGCGCCCTGCTCTTCTCGCAGGGCATCGGAGGCGTGGCGACCGGATTCGCCATCGGCTGGGTGCCGGCGGTCTTCGCCGCGGTCGTCACCGTCGTGGGACTCCAGCGCGGATACGTCGCCCGGACCATCGCCAACGACCTCAGCCGGGACCGGTACGCCAACCGGCCGGCCGATCCGGCCGAAGCCGACCCCGGCGTACGGTTCGCCCGTGTTCGGCGGCGCATCCTCGACGAGCAGCACTCGCCGCTGATCATGTACGACATCAACGACCCGTTCGCAGGGGCCGGTCAGGCGTACCGTCCCTGGCAGGATTCCTTCGAACTGCGCCCCCGCGAGGACCTGCCCGAAGGCACCACGCCGGAGCCGCTCACCAACGCCCGCATCCTGGACGGGGTCGTGCCCCTGGTGGAGCGGCTGCGGGCGCCCTCGCCGCACGGGTCGCCGCAGGCCCAGGCCGCCGTACTGGACCGGATGCGCGAGCTGGTCGTCGACCAGTGCGTGTTCCTGCCGGGCGGCGGGCTGGGACACCGCGACGAAGGACCGCACGTGCGGGCGGACTTCGAGACGCACCGGGCCGAGGCCATCGAGGAGGGCGGCGAACGCCGCCGGCACTTCCTGCGCATCCGGGTCGGCGGCTGGGACGAGAACATGGTCGTCACCGTGTTCGTACGGGTCCACACCCAGGGCGGGATGATGATGGTGGAGGTGGCGCCGCACGTCCTGCTGCCCGTCCACGCCGCCTTCCACAACGCGGACGCGGACGCCCACCGGTACCTGAACAACAACCGGTTCGGGAAGGTGATCTGGGCCCTGCGGCACATCCCGGGCTCCTTCCCGGCCTCCCTCGTCACCCTGGGCCGCGGCGTCGCGAGCTGGGTGAGGATCGCGGCCGGCGGTCACGGTGGCGCCCGGCCGGAGGGGCCGCGCGCGTCGGTGCGCGTACTCGCGTCGCAGGACAACGGCTCGCTGTTCCATCTCATGGACCTCGACCGGTACTTGAAGACCATCCAGGACCGGGTCATCGCCGGCATTACCTTGGTCCTGCACGAAGGCGGCTGGCACACCGAGGCGTTCGCGCGGCGCGCGAGCATCCACATCGAGAACTACGTGGGTGCGGCGTACGACAGCTCGATCAGCGTCGGCGGCAGCGGCAATCACAACAGCACACACAGGGGGAGTCATGGCGACAGGTAGCGGAAGCGGGAGCGGGCCGGAGCCCGGGGTGTGGATCGGCGGCGTCCACGGCAGCGCGGTCAGTGTCGGCGGCTCCAACAACACCAACACCGTCCACCACGGCGGTACGGCAGCGGGCGCACCCGACGCGGCGCAGCTGCTGGACGCGGTGCTCACCCTGCGCGAGGCGCTCGTACGGGAAGCCCCCCGGGGCGACGACAGAACCGCGCTCGACGCCGAACTGGACGGGATCGCCGAGCAGCTGGAGGGCGCCGAGACGATCCGGCCCGGCCTGCCCGCCCGGCTGCGCGCAGCGCTGGAGCGGTGGGCTCCGCTGGTCGAGTCGGTGAGCGCGGCCGCTGCCCTGGGCAGCCTGCTCGGCGCGCTGGGAGGCTGATCCGTGGTTCCGGCACAGCCGCCGTCCGGCCCGCGCCGCTGGGACGCGCAGGCGCAGCGCTGGGTGGTGGACCAGGCCCCGGCGGGACCGCCGGCAGGGCCGCCACCGGGCATGCCTCCGGTTCCGCCGTCGCACCCGCCGGGTGCGCCGGCGTACGACCCGCTCGGGCCCGGGGCGCCGCCCCCGCCCCCGTACGGGGCGCCGACCGCGCCGCAGCCTCAGTACGTCCCCGACCCGGCGTACCTGCCGCCGGTACCGCCGCCGCCCGGTTACACCTCGCCCTCCGGCGGGTCGGGCGGCCGGTGGCGGACCCCGGTGACGGCGGCGATCGCGGTCGCCTCCGTCGTGATCGGCGGCGGGGCGGTGTGGTTCCTGGCCCGGGACACGAACGGCGCGGACCGCGCGGGCGAGAAGAACGGGACGGTGGCCTCGGGTACGCCGTCATGGTCCGGCGGGGGCCCGTCCGGGACGGCGTCACCCACCGCCTCCGGCTCCCCGACGGCCGGCGCCGGCCCGAGCCGGGTCCCGGGCCCGAGCCCGTCCGGCACCGGGCCGGGGACGGGGGCGGGGGTCCACGAGACCAAGCAGGACCCGTCGGGCTTCACCATCGCCGTCCCGGCCGGCTGGGTGCGGGAGGAGCTCAAGGAGGGGGTCTTCTACCGCTCGGCCGACCGGACCGCGCTGATCCAGGTCTTCCGGGTGTCGGAGCCGGAGCTCAGCCCGCTCGACGCGGTCAAGCAGGCCTCCACCTACCTGCGGGGCGGCACCCGGGGGTACGAGGAGATCAGCGTGGGCGCGGTTCAGGGCGGTTCCGGGGCGGCGGAGCTCGTCTACCAGTACGACAACGAGGAGTCGCACGGGGTGCGGCGCGGTGTCGAACGGGTCTTCTTCGCCGGGGACGGCGGCAAGTGGGCGGTGCTGGCCGCCGGCCCCGCCGCCGAGTGGCAGGTCACGCAGGACCACCACGCGGCGGCGCTGGCCGCGTTCCGGCCGGCCGGCTGACCGGACGCCGGGCGACCCGGAGGGCCGGGCCGGCGGCTTCTCCGGCTGCCGCCCGGCCCGCTCCGCCCGGCCCGCTGCGTCAGGACTGGTACATGCCCGGCTTGTAGTGGCCCGGCACCATGCGGGTGGTGACGCCGATGCGGTTCCAGACGTTGATCGTCGCGATGACGGCGATCAGCTGGGCCAGCTCGCGCTCCTCGAAGTGCTTCGCGGCCTTCTCGTACACCTCGTCCGGCACGAAACCGTCCGTCAGGACCGTGACGGCCTCGGTGAACTCGATCGCCGCGAGCTCCTTCTCGGTGTAGAAGTGCCGCGACTCCTCCCAGGCCGCCAGCTGCACGATCCGGTCGACGCTCTCGCCGTGCGCGATCGCGTCCTTGGTGTGCATGTCGAGACAGAAGGCGCAGTGGTTGACCTGCGAGGCGCGGATCTTGACGAGTTCGACCAGGGCCGGGTCCAGGCCCTTGCGGGAGGCGATCTCCAGGGCCAGGACGGCCTTGTAGACCTCGGGGGCGAGCTTCGCCATCTGCATGCGCGGGGTGTGCTCGGGCGCGTGCTCGTGCGTCGGGGAGGGGGTCCGGAGGTTCTGCGTGCTGTTCGTCATGTGATCCACCGTAGGAGGAAGGCGGCCCAGGGATATGGTCCATATCCATGACGGAATCGTGGGCCACTTTCGGCGCCGACCTGCATCTGGACCTCTCCGCCGGGCGCAGTCTGCGGGCCGGACTCACCGAGGCGCTGCGCGAGGCCGCACGCAGCGGGCGGCTGGCGGCCGGGACCCGGCTGCCGTCCTCCCGCACCCTCGCCGCAGACCTGGGCATCGCGCGCAACACGGTCGCGGAGGCGTATGCCGAACTGGTGGCCGAGGGGTGGCTGACCGCACGCCAGGGTTCCGGCACCCGGGTCGCGGAACGGGCCCGGCCGCGCCGGGCCGCGGCGGCCGCGCCCGTACGGCGCCCCGCGCGCAAGGGGCCCTCGTACAGCCTCCTGCCCGGCTTCCCGGACCTGGGTGCCTTCCCGCGTGCAGCATGGCTGTCGGCGGCCCGGCGGGCGCTGACCGACGCGCCGAACGAGGCCTTCGGGTACGGGTTCGACGGCCGCGGCCGCGTCGAGCTGCGGCAGGCGCTGGCCGGCTACCTGGCACGCGCCCGCGGCGTGTACGCGGACCCGGAGCGGATCGTGCTGTGCGCGGGCTTCCTGCACGGGCTGACGCTGCTGGCGGGGGTGCTGCGGGCGCGGCGGGTGCGGGAGGTGGCGGTCGAGGGGTACGGCCTGGACTTCCACCGGAACCTGCTGGTGCGGGCGGGGCTGCGGACGCGGCCGCTGGGGGTGGACGGGGACGGGGCCCGCACGGGGGAGCTGACCGCTGCGGCGGGCGCGGTGCTGCTGACCCCGGCGCACCAGTTCCCGACGGGCGCGGCCCTGACCCCGGCCCGCCGGGCGGCGGCGGTCGACTGGGCCCGGACCACCGGCGGGCTGATCCTGGAGGACGACTACGACGGGGAGTTCCGCTACGACCGCCAGCCGGTCGGCGCCCTCCAGGGGCTGGACCCGGACCGGGTGGTCTACCTCGGCACGGCCAGCAAGTCACTGGCGCCGGGGCTGCGGATGGGCTGGATGGTGGTCCCGCCGGGGCTGCTGGACGAGGTCCTGGCGGCCAAGGGCCCCACGGACTGGGCCTCCAGCACGCTGGAGCAGCTCACGCTGGCGGAGTTCATCACCTCGGGGGCGTACGACCGCCACGTGCGCGGGATGCGGCTGCGGTACCGGCGGCGCCGGGACGAGCTGGCGGCGGCGGTGGCGGGCCGGGTGGGGGTGTCGGGGATCGCGGCGGGGCTGCACGCCGTGCTGGACCTCCCGGCGGGGACGGAGCGGTCGGTCCTGCAGTCGGCCGCCTGGCAGGACCTGGCCCTGCACGGCCTGTCCGCGTTCCGGCACCCGGAGGCGGGGCTCGCGCCGCGCGATGCGCTGGTCGTCGGCTACGGGACCCCGTCGGACAGCGCCTGGTCCCCGACGCTGGCCGCCCTTGTCGCCGCCCTTCCCTGACGGGGGCCGGCCCCCGGACCCCCGACACGACGGGCCGCAGTCGGCAGACGGGCCAAGTCAATCGTCCTGGTCACCCTCCCGGGGACGGAGGGGCGGGTTCGCCGAAGCGGGCCAGGGCCAGGGAGCCGGCCACCGCCACGACGAAGCCGGTCACGGCGAGCCAGGTCAGGCCCTCGCGGGTGCGGTCGCCGAGCCAGACCACGCCCACCACCGCCGGGCCGATCGTCTCGCCGAGCACCATCCCCGCCGTCGCCGCCGTCACCGAGCCGCGCGCCAGCGCCGAGGTGAGCAGCAGGAAGGCCGCGCCGCCGCCCAGCAGGAGTGCGTACAGCGCGGGGTTGCGCAGGTCCCAGGGGGAGTCGATGAGCCGCACCGAGACCTCGACCACCCCGAAGCCCGTCCCCGCGGCCAGGCCCAGGACCAGCGCCCGGGGCCCGTCCGGGAGCCGCCCCGCCACCGCGCCGACCACCAGCACCAGCCCCGCCACCGCCAGCAGCCCCAGCTTCAGCGCGAGCGTCCCGGTCCCCGAGCCCTCCTCCCCGGCGGAGAGCCCGAGCATCAGCAGTCCCGCGCACACCACCCACACCGCGACCCACTCCGTCCGGGACAGCCGCACCCGCAGCAGCCGCGCCGCGACCACCGCCGTCACCGCCAGACTGGCGGCCAGCGCGGCCCCCACCGCGTAGATCGGGACATGGCGCAGCGCGATGATCTGGAGGACGAAGCCGACCGCGTCGAGGCCGAGGCCCAGCAGGTACCGCCACTGCCGTGCGGCGCGCAGGAACAGCGCCGCGTCCACCCCGGACCCCGATCCCGGCTCCGCCGCCCGCGCCGCGACCGCCTGGAGAACGGACGCCGTGCCGAAGCAGACCGCCGCACCGAGGGCGCAAATCATCCCAATGAGCACGAACTGACTCTAGGTCACGGATCTCACGGCGGCCGGATTCCATCGGCCGGGGCCACCGCTCTACTCTGTCGGCAGCACGCCAGGCCCCAGGGGGAGCAGCAGACATGGACAGCAGCAGCACCAACCAGCGCCGTATGCGCTCCGGCGCGGTCGCCCTCGGCGGCATGGGCCTGCTCGCGGCCACCCTCGTGGCCTGCGGCAGCAGCGACGAGCCCGACAAGCGCTGCGCGTCCCGCTCCACGCTGGAGCACCTGAACAACAAGGAGTGCAAGAGCGGCGGCCGCGGCGCGTACTACTACGGCGGCTACGTCAGCAGCGGCAAGGTCTCCGGCGGCAGCTTCGACAAGTCCGCCGTCACCCGCGGCGGCATCGGCGGCCACAGCAGCTCCGGCTCCAGCGGCGGCTGAGGAAACCGGAACCCATGCAGCGGCACACCATCGAGCCCCGCCCCGGCTGGCAGAAGACCGTCGAGGAGCAGGGGCTCATCTATCCCCTCACCCGCTACCCCGACGACTCCCTGCGTCCCTACTGGGACGAGAGCGCGTACTACTCGTTCTCCCTCCCCGAGGTCGAGGCCCTGGAGAACGTCGTCGAGGAGCTGCACGCCATGTGCCTGGCGGCGGCCGCGCACATCGTCGAGCACGACCGCTTCGCCGACCTCGGCATCACCGACCCCGCGCTCGCCGGGCTGATCGCCGAGTCCTGGCGCCGCCGCGCCGAACAGCCCTCCCTCTACGGCCGTTTCGACCTGCGCTACGACGGCACCGGCAGCCCGGCCAAGATGCTGGAGTACAACGCCGACACGCCCACCTCCCTCGTGGAGGCGGCCAGCCCGCAGTGGTTCTGGATGGAGGAACGCTTCCCCGGCGCCGACCAGTGGAACTCCCTCCACGAGCGCCTCGTCGACGCCTGGCGCCGCCAGGCGGAGCTGCTGGCGCCCGGCCCGCTGCACTTCGCGCACTCCGAGACCGACGAGCTCGGCGAGGACCTGATGACGGTCGCCTACCTCCAGGAGACCGCCGAGCAGGCCGGCCTGGACACCCACGCCCTCTCCGTCGAGCAGATCGGCTGGGACAGCCTGTCCGGCCGGTTCGTCGACGAGAAGCTCCGCTTCATCCGCAGCTGTTTCAAGCTCTACCCGTGGGAGTGGCTGGCCACGGACGAGTTCGGCCCGCAGGTCCTCGGCACGTACGACCACGGCGGAGGCACCGGCACCACCTGCTGGATCGAGCCCCTGTGGAAGATGCTGCTCTCCAACAAGGCGCTGCTGGCCATCCTGTGGGAGCTCTTCCCGGAGCACCCGAACCTGCTGCCCGCCTACCTCGACGGACCGCGCGAACTGGCCGGGCCCGGGTCCGCCGGCTACGTGGCCAAGCCGCTCCTCGGCCGCGAGGGCGCGGGGGTCACCCTGCACGAACCGGGCGAGGGCGGCGAGCCGTTCGTACCGGAGGAGGGCGAGCGGTACTGCTTCCAGGGCCTGGCCCCGCTGCCCGACTTCGACGGCAACCGGGTGGTGCTCGGCGCGTGGGTCGTCGAGGACGAGGCGGCGGGGCTCGGCATCCGCGAATCGGCGGGGCCGGTCACGGACGAGTACGCCCGCTTCCTGCCCCACGTGATCCTCTAGGGCCCGGCGGCCCCTGCCTCAGGCCAGCACCGCCCGGAGCTGGTCCAGCCCCCAGTCCAGGTCCTCCTTGCTGATCACCAGCGGCGGGGCGAGCCGGATCGTCGATCCGTGGGTGTCCTTCACCAGCACCCGCCGGTCCATCAGCCTCTCGGACACCTCCCGGCCCGACCCGTGGCCCGGGGCGATGTCCACGCCCGCCCACAGCCCGCGGCCCCGTACGGCGGTCACGGCGCCCCCGCCGACCAGCAGGCCCAGCTCGTGGTGCAGGTGGTCGCCCAGCTCGGTGGCGCGCTGCTGGAACTCGCCGCTGCGGAGCATCGCGACGACCTCCAGGGCGACGGCGCACGCGAGGGGGTTCCCGCCGAAGGTGGACCCGTGCTGACCGGGCTTGAACACCCCGAGCACGTCCCGGTCGGCGACGACGGCCGACACCGGCACCACGCCGCCGCCGAGCGCCTTGCCGAGGATGTAGACGTCGGGGACGACCCCCTCGTGCTCGCAGGCGAAGGTCTTCCCGGTCCGCCCCAGCCCCGACTGGATCTCGTCCGCCATGAAGAGGACATTCCGCTCGCGGGTCAGCTCCCGTACGCCGCTCAGGTAACCGGCGGGCGGCACCAGCACCCCCGCCTCGCCCTGGATCGGCTCCAGCAGCACGGCCACGGTGTTCTCGGTGACCGCGTGGGACAGCGCGGTGAGGTCCCCGTACGGGACGATCTCGAAGCCCGGCGTGTACGGACCGAAGTGGTCGCGGGCGTCGTGGTCCGTCGAGAAGGAGACGATGGTCGTGGTCCGGCCGTGGAAGTTGTCGGCGGCGACCACGATCTTGGCGTGCCCGTCGGGAACGCCCTTGACCTCGTAGCCCCACTTGCGGGCGGTCTTCACCGCCGTCTCCACGGCCTCCGCGCCCGTGTTCATCGGCAGCACCATCTCCTTGCCGCACAGATCGGCGAGCGCGGTACAGAAGTCGGCGAACCGGTCGTGGTGGAAGGCGCGCGAGGTGAGCGTGACCCGCTCCAGCTGGGAGCGGGCGGCGTCGATCAGACGCCGGTTGCCGTGCCCGAAGTTGAGGGCGGAGTACCCGGCGAGCATGTCGAGATATCTGCGGCCCTCCACGTCGGTCATCCACGCGCCTTCCGCGGATGCGACGACGACGGGCAGCGGATGGTAGGTGTGCGCGCTGTGCGCGTCGGCGGAGCGGATGGCATCAGCAGTTGTCGACACGGGGTCTCCGATCGTCCGTCTTGCCCGGTGCAGCGGTGACGAGGGTGGCGTCACCCTTCTTATCGTCGCCTTCTTATCGTCGCTCCGATCCCGGATGCAGAAACCTTCCGCGCGGCGCGCCCGCTAAGGTGGGGCGTACGCACGGCGACTGGCGCACGGAGAACGAACTCCGGGGGAGTCGTGCGCGTTCGACCGCATTCAGGGCCGCTCGCCTGGGCCTCGCGGGGTACCGATCACATCGACCCCGGAGGAGCCCGCCATGTCCGCGAGCCGCCATCCCGCCCTTTCCGCGACCGATCCCGAACTGGCGTCGTTCGTCGCGGCGGAAGAAGTGCTCCAGGCGCAGACCCTGCGCCTGATCCCCAGTGAGAACTACGTGTCCGCGGCCGTCCTCGAGGCCTCCGGCACCGTGCTGCAGAACAAGTACAGCGAGGGCTACCCCGGCCGCCGCTACTACGAGGGCCAGCAGAACATCGACCGCGTCGAGGCCCTGGCGATCGAGCGGGCGAAGGGCCTGTTCGGCGTGGACCACGCGAACGTGCAGCCGTACTCCGGCTCGCCGGCCAACCTGGCCGTGTACCTGGCCTTCGCGAAGCCCGGCGACACCGTGATGGGCATGGCCCTGCCGATGGGCGGGCACCTGACGCACGGCTGGGGCGTCTCCGCGACGGGCTCGTGGTTCCGGGGCGTGCAGTACGGCGTCCAGGCCGACACCGGGCTCATCGACTACGACGCCGTGCGCGAGCTGGCCCTCGCCGAGCGGCCCAAGCTGATCTTCTGCGGCGGCACCGCCCTGCCGCGCACGATCGACTTCGCGGCCTTCGCGTCCATCGCCGAGGAGGCGGGCTCGATCCTGGTCGCGGACGTGGCCCACATCGCGGGCCTGATCGCGGGCGGCGCGCACCCGTCCCCGGCGGGCCACGTGGACGTCATCTCCACCACGACGCACAAGACCCTGCGCGGTCCGCGGGGCGCGATGCTGATGTGCCGCGAGGAGCACGCGAAGGCCATCGACAAGGCGGTCTTCCCGGGCCTCCAGGGCGGCCCGCACAACCAGACGACGGCCGGCATCGCGGTGGCCCTGCACGAGGCGGCCCAGCCGTCCTTCACCGCGTATGCGCACGCGGTCGTCGCCAACGCGAAGGCGCTGGCGGCGGCGCTGCTGGAGCGGGGCTTCGACCTGGTGTCGGGCGGTACGGACAACCACCTGATCCTGATCGACCTGACGGGCAAGGACGTGCCGGGCAAGGTCGCCGCCAAGGCCCTGGACCGGGCGGGGATCGTGGTGAACTACAACACGGTTCCGTTCGACCCGCGCAAGCCGTTCGACCCCTCGGGGGTGCGGATCGGTACGCCGTCGCTGACGTCGCGGGGGCTGGGCGTCGCCCACATGCCGCAGGTCGCGGACTGGATCTCGCGCGCCGTCGACGCCGCGGCTAAGGGTGACGAGCCGGCCCTGGCCGTGGTCCGCGCGGAGGTCGCCGACCTGATGGCCGCCTTCCCGGCTCCGGGCCTCCCCCTGTCCTGACCTGCGGCGCCGTTGCGGGGGCGCTGCCCCCGGACCCCCGCGCCTCAAACGCCGGCGGGGCTGGATTTCCAGCCCGCCCGGCGTTTGAGGGCGTCCCTCGGCCGGAGCCGCCGCCGCACCGTCCGGCCCCGCGCAGCGGTGTCCGCCTGCGTCGGCACGGCGCGGAAAGCGGTCGCTCGGCCGGGGCCGGATCCGGACGCACCGCTACCGCCCGGTACCCCCGCACCGCACCGGCACCCGCGGCGCGACCCGGAAGGATCCGGCCAGCGGCGGGCCCGAGCCCGCCCCCGCACCTGAGAGAATGAAGCCATGGCTTCTGATCGTCCTCGCGCGCTCTCCGGCATCCAGCCCACCTCCGGTTCGTTCCACCTCGGGAACTACCTCGGAGCCATCCGCCAGTACGTCGCCCTGCAGGAGACGCACGACGCCTTCTACATGGTCGTCGACCTGCACGCGATTACCATGCCGCAGGATCCGAAGGACCTCCGCGCGAACACCCGTCTCTCCGCCGCGCAGCTGCTCGCGGCCGGCCTGGACCCCGAGCGCTGCACGCTCTTCATCCAGAGCCACGTGCCCGAGCACGCCCAGCTCGGCTGGGTCATGAACTGCATCACCGGTTTCGGCGAGGCCAGCCGGATGACCCAGTTCAAGGACAAGTCCGCGAAGGGCGGCGTCAACAGCGCCAGCGTGGGCCTGTTCACGTACCCGATCCTCCAGGTCGCCGACATCCTGCTCTACCAGGCGAACGCCGTCCCCGTGGGCGAGGACCAGCGCCAGCACATCGAGCTGACCCGCGACCTCGCCGAGCGCTTCAACCAGCGCTACGGCCGGACCTTCACCCTGCCCGCCGCGCACATCGTCAAGGAGGTCGCGAAGATCTACGAC
The DNA here is from genome assembly GCF_045160965.1 of Streptomyces sp. NBC_00207. Taxonomy (NCBI): domain Bacteria; kingdom Bacillati; phylum Actinomycetota; class Actinomycetes; order Kitasatosporales; family Streptomycetaceae; genus Streptomyces; species Streptomyces sp. NBC_00207. The sequence continues at coordinate 5,741,804 of NZ_CP130715.1, forward strand.
CTCCAGGACCCGGCGATCAAGATGTCGAAGTCCGCGTCGTCCCCCAAGGGCCTGATCAACCTCCTCGACGAGCCCAAGGTCACCGAGAAGAAGATCAAGAGCGCGGTCACCGACACCGAGGCCGAGATCCGCTTCGACACCGAGAAGAAGCCCGGCGTCAGCAATCTGCTCACGATCTACTCCACCCTCACGGGCGAGACGATCGCCGAGCTGGAGGCGAAGTACGAGGGCAAGGGCTACGGCGCGCTGAAGACCGACCTGGCCGGTGTGATGGTCGATTTCGTCACACCGTTCAAGCAGCGCACCCAGGAATACCTGGACGACCCGGAGACGCTGGACTCCATCCTGGCCAAGGGCGCGGAGAAGGCCCGTGCGGTCGCCGCAGAGACCCTCGCGCAGGCGTACGACCGCCTCGGTCTGGTGCCCGCCAAGCACTGACGAACGCAACTACGGACAGAGGGCCCTGGCAAGAACGGGGGTGCTGCCGCCACACTGGGGCGGCAGCAGTCCACAGCGACAAGCGGAGGAGAGATACGTGGGGACCGTAACGCTCGGCGTTTCGATCGCGGTCCCGGAGCCGTACGGCAGCCAGCTCCAGCAGCGGCGCGCCGGCTTCGGGGACGCTGCCGCGCACGGCATCCCCACGCACGTCACCCTCGTCCCGCCGACCGAGGTGGAGGCGGACCGGCTCCCGGCGATCCGGGCCCACCTCGCCGGGGTCGCGGCAGCCTCCAGCGCCTTCCGGATGCGGCTGGGCGGTACGGGAACCTTCCGCCCCCTCTCTCCGGTCGTCTTCGTCCAGGTCGTCGAGGGCGCCACGGGCTGCACCCGCCTCCAGGGCGAGGTCCGCGACCCCCACGGGCCGCTCAGCCGCGAGCTGGCCTTCCCGTACCACCCCCACGTCACCGTCGCCCACGGGATCTCCGAGGAGGCGATGGACCTGGCGTTCTCGGCCCTCTCCGAGTACGCCGCCGAGTGGCTCTGCGAGGGCTTCGCGCTCTACGAGCAGGGCTCGGACGGGGTCTGGCGCAAGCTGCGCGAGTACCCCTTCGGGACCGGGGCGAGCGGCGTGCCGACGCAGCCGGGCTGCCCCGCGGGCGAGGCGGCCGGGGCCACCGGGGCGACCGCCCTGCCGTCCTGACGGAGCGGGCGCAGGGTCAGCCGGGCGGTGCGCCGGGCGCGGAATCTCAGCCTTCGCAGGACCAGCGTGTGGAACGGGCGACCCGCAGGGCGCGCTTCGGAAAAAGTCACAGTCGACGACCGTAGTCCCCGAAACCGACAATCCCGGCTATTTCCGAGCGCTCATTTACGGTGACCCCATGGACTGGCTGACGAAACTCCCGGTGATCGGGCCGCTCGCGGCCCGTCTCATGCGTACGCACGCGTGGCGTTCGTACGAACGCCTCGACCGCGTGCACTGGACCCGGCTCGCCGCCGCGATCACCTTCATCAGCTTCCTCGCGCTCTTCCCGCTGGTCACCGTGGCCGCCGCGGTGGGCGCGGCGCTGCTCAGCGAGAAGCAGCTGGACCAGCTGGAGAAGAACCTCTCCGAGCAGGTCCCGGGCATCTCCGACCAGCTCGACATCGAGGGGCTCGTGGCGAACGCGGGCACCGTCGGGCTCGTCGCCGGCGCCTTCCTGCTCTTCACCGGCATCGGGTGGGTGGGCTCGATGCGGGACTGCCTGCGCGCCGTGTGGGACAAGGACGACGAGGACGACGGGAACCCCATCGTCCGCAAGGGCAAGGACGGGCTCGTGCTGCTCGGCCTCGGCGCGGTGGGCCTCGCCTCGGCCGCCGCCTCGATCTTCGGGGCCTCGGCGGTCGGGAAGTCCGCCGAGTGGCTGGGCATCCCGCGCGAGGGCGCGGGCGGCGCGCTCCTGCGCACGGCCGCCTTCGTCGTCGGCGTCGTGGCCGCCTTCCTGGTCCTGCTCTACCTGCTGACCCTGCTCCCCGGGGTGGAACCGCCGCGCCGCCGCCTGATCGAGGCGGCGCTCATCGGCGCGGCGGGCTTCGAGCTGCTGAAGCTGCTCCTCAGCGGCTACATGCGGGAGGTCGCCGCGAAGAGCATGTACGGGGCCTTCGGCGTGCCGATCGCCCTGCTGCTGTGGATCAACTTCTCGGCGAAGCTGCTGCTCTTCGTCGCGTCCTGGACGGCCACGCGCGACGACGAGGAAGACCCGAAACCCCAGGTGAGGGGCGAGGAAGACTCGATCGAGTGAATCATTGGCTCGGCCCCGGCAGGCGTGGGTAGTTCCCCCCCGCGAGGTTCCGTGCACGATGCAACGGGACCGATCGTCCCGGCCGCCCCTGGAGGGCCCATGTCCGCACGCCGCACGCACAAGCTCCTCACCACGACCGCCGTGCCGTCCTTCTCTCCGCAGCCGGGGCCGGTCTCGCGGCCCCCGCGAGCGCCACCGCCCCCGCCGCGGTCCAGAGCGCGGTGCAGCACGTCAAGGCGGTGCCCTTGTTCAACGCGGGCGGGAAGTGGGAGCTGTACCAGACCAATGCCACGGTGCACGTGAACCTGCGGCAGGACGCGGGCGGGACCCTCTTCGGAACCGTCGCGTCCGGGAGCACCGTCGGGACCCTCCGGGAGGGCTGGGTGGACGGGAACAAGATCTACTTCCTCGTCGACTGGTCGCACGGCCCCGTGGGGCGCTACGACGGGACCCGGGGGGCGGACGGACGTCTCTCCGGCACCACCTTCGACATGACCAACCCGTCCAGCCACGCCAACTGGTCCACCCTGCGCCAGTTCTGACCGAAGGGGCCGGGCCGGGCCCGTGCGGGTCCGGCCCGGGCCTACACCAGGTCCTCGCCCCGGCTGCGGCGGCCGCGCGGCCAGCGCCGGTTGACCACGAAGGCGCCGCCCGCCAGTACGGCCAGCACGCCGCCCGCGACGCCCAGCGCGGTGCCCACGCCGCCCGAGCCGTGCCCGGCCGCCGACGGGTTGTTCTCGTGCGACTGGGCCGGGGAGCCGTGCGAGGAGGTGTCGGCGCTCTTCGGCGGCACCAGCTCACCCACCGGCTTGACCTTGCCGGCCGCCGCGAAGCCCCAGTCGAACAGCGCCGCGGTCTCCTCGTAGACCGAGTTCGCGCCGCCCGCGTCCGGGTTCATCACCGTGACGAGCAGCTTCTTGGAGCCCTGCTGGGCGGCGCCGGTGAAGGTGGCGCCGGCCATGGTGGTGTTGCCGTTCTTCACCCCGGCGATGCCCTTGTAGGGGGAGAGCCCGCCCGCACCCGTCATCAGCCGGTTGGTGTTCTGGATCTCGAAGTACTCGCGCGGCTTGCCGGCCTCCTGCCGGCCGGGGAACTTCGCGCTCGCCGTGCCGCAGTACTCCCGGAAGTCCTGCTTCTGCAGCCCGGAGCGGGCGATCAGCGTGAGGTCGTACGCGCTCGACACCTGTTCCGGGGCGTCGTACCCGTCGGGGGACACGACGTGCGTGTCGAGGGCCTGCAGCTCCTCGGCGTGCGCCTGCATGTCCTTGACGGTCTTGTCGATGCCGCCGTTCATGGCCGAAAGTACGTGCACGGCGTCGTTCCCCGAGCGCAGGAACACCCCGAGCCACAGGTCGTGGACGGAGTACTCGAGGTCCTCCTTGACCCCGACCAGGCTGCTGCCCGGGCCCACGCCGTCCATGTCCTGCTCGGTGACCTTGTGGACCTGCTCCTTGGGCAGGCCCGGCAGCACGGTGTCCGCGAAGAGCATCTTCATGGTGGAGGCCGGGGGCAGCCGCCAGTGCGCGTTGTGCGCCGCCAGGACCTCGCCCGACTCGGCGTCCGCCACGATCCAGGACCGCCCGGTGAGGTTCGTGGGCAGGGCGGGCGCGCCGGGCAGCAGGTTCACCTGGGTGCCGGGCTGGCCGAGCAGGGATCCGCCGACCGTCGACATCGACACAGGCGGCGCGGGCGCCTGCGGCGCCTTGGCGGGCCCGCCCTTTCCATCGGCCGGCGGGGTCGGCGCGGCGTGGGCAGGGGCCACCAGCAGGGCGGGCGCCAGCAACGCGGCGGAAAGGACCGTCAGCGCGGTCGTCTTGGCAGACACGCAGGTGAAAGTACCTCCCGATGAGCTGTCCGGCGTCGCGGACCGGCCAATTCGGTGCAACCACCCCCGGGACAGCCCACCCCGGCGCGTCCGTCCTGGGGACGAATCCGATACTGAAGGCATGAAACTCAGCCGTGCCGCCTCCTGGTTCCTGCTCGCCTTCGGAGTGTGGAGCTGGTTCATCTGGGTGTCTTTCGTCCGGAACCTGTGGAAGAACGGCAGTGGCCAGGCCTTCGATGCGGCGGGCGATCCCACTTCCTACTTCTGGGTGCACCTGACGCTTGCGGTGACGTCCTTTCTCCTGGGGACGGCGGTCGGTGTGATCGGGTTGCGCGGGGTCCGGGCCCTGCGGCGTGAATCACGTACGGCCGCGGGCACGGGGACGGGCACCGGCGCGGGCGGCGACAGAGGGGCCTCGGCGTGACGATCCTCGTCTTCGCGCTCGTCGCGCTCGCGGTCTGCGCCCTGCTGGTGCTCGTGCACCGCTGGCTCTGGATCCGCCTGGTCCGCGACACCACGGCGCCCGGCGCCCTCACCCGCCGCATCGGCACGGCCTTGACCATCGCCCTGCCCCTCCTCTCACTGGCCGCCCTGACCACGGGTCGCGCCGGAGCCCCCTTCTGGCTGCAGCAGACGGTGGCCTGGCCGGGATACCTCTGGCTCGCGGTGCTCCTGTACCTGACCCTGACGATGCTGGTCGCGGAGCCGATCCGCGCGCTGTTGCTCCGCCGTCTGGCCCACCGGGTCCCCTCCGGAGCGGTCACCGCACCTCCCGCGCCGCAGACCGTTCCCCGGGCAGCCGCCCCCGAGCCGGCCCCGGCGTCCGGCGCGGCCGCCACCGCCGAGCCCGCCGAGCCCGCCGTCATGGGGCTGGAGCTGACCCGCCGCCGGTTCGTCGCGCGGGCGGTCGGCGGGGCGGCCGCCGCCGTGGCCGTCGGCACCGTCGCGACCGGGACGTACGGGGTCCTGCGCGGACCCAGCGTCCGGCGGGTGCGGGTACCGCTGGCCAAGCTGCCGCGCGCGGCGCACGGTTTCCGCATCGCCGTCGTCAGTGACGTCCACCTCGGCCCGGTGCTCGGCCGCGCCCACACCCAGCGCATCGTCGACACCGTCAACCGCACCCAGCCCGACCTCATCGCCATCGTCGGCGACCTCGTCGACGGCAGCGTCCCCGACCTCGGGCCTGCCGCGGAGCCGCTGCGCCGGCTCTCCGCCCGCCACGGCTCGTACTTCGTGACCGGGAACCACGAGTACTTCTCCGGGGCGCAGCAGTGGATCGACCACGTCCGCGAACTCGGGCTGACCCCGCTGGAGAACGCCCGCCGCGCGCTGCCCCACTTCGACCTCGCCGGCGTCAACGACATCCAGGGGGAACAGGAGGGGAGCGGCCCCGACTTCCGGGCGGCCCTCGGTGACCGCGACCGGACCCGCGCCGCCGTGCTCCTCGCCCACCAGCCCGTCGTCATCCACGACGCCGTCCGCCACGGCGTCGACCTCCAGCTCTCCGGCCACACCCACGGCGGCCAGCTCTGGCCCGGCAACTACCTCGCAGAGCTCGCCAACCCCACCGTCGCCGGGCTGGAGCGCTACGGGGACACCCAGCTCTACGTGTCCCGCGGGGCCGGCGCCTGGGGACCCCCGGTCCGGGTGGGCGCGCCGTCCGACATCACGGTCGTGGAACTCGCCTCATATCAGGCCTGACCCGTCCCAACTGCCGCTGAACTCCCGTGAATCGGCCTTCCGGCGGCTGATATTCCGTGATGGGATGACCGTTAATCGGACAGCGCATCGCTGTCACCGGGACAAGGGGCGGGGTTCACGGGATGCGGTCTGTCCGCTGGAAGATCATCGCGGCCGGGCTGGTCCTCGGCGTGGCCGGCGTCGGCGTCTGGCAGTTGCTGCCCGAGGACGGCAGCAGCCACGGCGCCATCCGGGTCGGGACGAGCGACGTGGTGTCCTCCCTCGACCCCGCCGGTGCGTACGACGTCGGCTCCTGGGCCCTGTTCGGCAACGTCTACCAGTCGCTGCTGACCATCAAGCCCGGTTCGGACGCCCCCGTGCCGGACGCCGCCGCCTCCTGCGCCTTCGTCGGCCAGAAGCTCACCACCTACCAGTGCGAGCTGCGCCCCGACGTGAAGTTCGCGGGCGGCCGCGCGATCACCGCCGAGGACGTCAAGTACTCCTTCGACCGCATCAAGGCGATCAACTCCGACCAGGGCCCGGCCCCGCTCTTCAACACCCTGGAGTCGGTCAAGGCCGAGGGCCGCACGGTCACCTTCAACCTCTCCGCCCGCGACGCCACCTTCCCCTTCAAGATCGCGACGGGCGCCGCCTCGATCGTCGACAAGGAGAAGTACCCGGCGAAGTCCCTGCGCGAGGACGGCAAGGCCGACGGCTCCGGCCCGTACACGCTGGGCGCGTACAAGGCCGGTACGAGCGCCGAGCTCAAGCCCAACGCCTCGTACAAGGGGCAGGGCAGGCCCGCCCGCGCGTCCGTCACGGTGAAGTACTTCAAGGACTCGGCGGACCTCGACCAGGCGTGGAACGCCCGCCAGATCGAAGTGGCCCACCGGGAGATGTCGCCGGCCGTGCTCGCCGGCCTCAACCCGGGCATGAAGGACCTCCGCTACCAGGCCTCCGGCGGGAGCGAGACCCGCTCCATGGTCTTCAACGTGCGCCCCGGCTCCGCCGCCGCCCCGCTCGCCGTCCGCCAGGCCGTCGCCGCCCTGCTCGACCGCCCCAAGGTGGCGAGTGACGTCTACCTGGGCACCGTCACCCCGCTGTACTCCCTGGTCCCGGCGGGCATCGCCGGCCACAGCACGCCGTTCTTCGACGCCTACCCGACGCCCAGCGTCGCCACCGCCAGGAAGCTCCTCAAGGACGCCGGGATCAACGGTTCCGTCGCCCTCGGCCTGGGGGTGAACGTGCGCGGTGCGAACATGCCCGAGGCCGAGGAGCTCAAGCGGCAGCTGGAGGGCAGCGGGCTCTTCCAGGTGACCGTCAAGCCGGTCGAGAAGTGGGCCGACTTCCAGAAGCGTTATGCGGCGGGCGAGTTCGACGTCTACACGATCGGGTGGATCGCCGACTTCCCGGACGCGGACAACTTCCTCGCCCCGCTCGTCGGCGCCGACTCGTCCATGAACAACGGCTTCTCCGACAAGCACGTCGACGAGCTGATCACCCGTACCCAGTCCCACTCGGAGCGGGCCGACGCGGCCGCCGAGTTCCGCGACCTCCAGAAGGCCGTCGCCCAGCAGGCCCCGATGGTGCCGATCTGGCAGAAGAAGGACTACGTGATGTCCCGCGACGCCGTCACCGGCGCCCAGTACCTGTCGGACGGCACCGGGGTCTGGCGCCTGTGGGAACTCAACTGGCTCTGAGCCGGCCTCCCGGGCCTACGAGGGGTCCGGCTCCGGGTCCGGGTCCGACGCCTTGCGCCGGGCCCCCGCCGTGGCCGTCTGGGCCATGCCCGGCAGGAAGTCCGCGAAGAGTTCGTGGACTTCCCGCACCAGCGGCCGCAGCACCCGGAACCGGGCCAGCACGATGCCCCGCGTCGTCAGCTGCGCGCCCCGCTCGGCGAGCCGCCGCGTCTTCTCGCTGTTCGGGGAGCGGTCGAAGACCCAGTACAGGACCAGGCCCATCTGCGAGAGCCACATGAGCTCCGGCAGTACGTCGGCCAGCTCGGCCGGCACCTTGGTCTTCGCACCGGCCAGCACCTCGCGGTGGATGTCGATCGCCGCCTGCCGCGCCGTTTCGGATTCCGGCGAGAACGGGCTCAGCGGACTCTCCGGGTCGGCCGCGTTCTTGAAGAACTGCGAGGCGAACTCGTGGTACGGGGCCGCGATGTCCATCCAGCTGGTCAGTACGCCCGCGAGCCGCTTCTGCAGATCGGTCTCGTTGTCCAGGATGGGCCGGACCGCCGCCTGGTGGGCGGCGCCGATCCGGTCGTAGAACCCCTGGACCAGGTGTTCCTTCGATTCGAAGTAGTAGTAGGCGTTGCCGACCGAGACACCGGCCTCCTTCGCGATACCCCGCATCGTCGTCTTGTCGAAGCCGCGCTCCTGGAAGAGACGGAGCGCGGTTTCGAGGATGAGCGTGCGGGTCTGCTCGCTCTTGGGAGCCTTCTGATCAGTCACGGTGTATGAGCCTATCGGGGGACGGAGCACTGGTCGTCACAGGCCGGTCCCTCGGCGCCCTGGGGCCCGCCCTCCGCGCCCCCGGGCCCGCCCTCGGTCCGTACCGCCTGCCGCCAGGCGGAGGCGGTGTGCATGGCGGCCCGAGCGAAGGGCCGGCCGGCCGCGGTGGCCAGCCAGTTGGCCTTCGGCCGGTGTTCCGCCAGCGCCCACAGGCACACGATGAAGGCGTCGGTCCCGGTCCAGACCTGCCCCGAGTCCCCGATCACGGTGATCTCCTTCAGCGTCGACGCGTGGTCGAGCTGCGGGTACCGGCGCTGCGCCTCGTACGAGGCCGCGGGGACCAGGGCGAGCGGGACCAGCCAGCGCTGCGCGAGCAGCCAGTGCCGGATGTGCACGCAGAGCGGGCAGTTCGCGTCGTAGAGGACGGTCAGTTTCCGCACCGCTCCCGCGGGGGCCACGGTTCAGGCCCCGGCCGGCGCGGTCCACCCCTGCGGGGGGACGGGCGGGGTCTGCTGGCGCTCCATGATGCCCCGGCGGCGCATCTTGTTCAGGACCCACACGTTTCCGAGGTGCATGACCCCGAGGACCAGCAGGACGACGCCGAGCTTGACCGAGAGGGCCTCGAAGAGGCCGCGGGCGCTGTCGACCTCTTCGCTCGACCTCAGGTAGAGGGTCACGAAGCCGATGTTCACGAGGTAGAAGCCGACCACGAGCAGCTGGTTGACGGCGTCGGCGAGCTTCTCGTTCCCCTGGAGGACGTCGCCTATGAAGACGCGGCCGTTGCGGCTGAGCGTGCGGGCCACCCAGACGGTGAGCCCGATGCTGATGAGCAGGTAGATGACGTACGTGACCACGGTGAGGTCCATAGCCCCAGCCCCCTTGAACGCGTTCAAATGCTTACGTCGTTGACTGTAGGCCCTTTTTTGAACAAGTTCAAGCGAACGGGGGAGGCGTTCCGGCTGGGCCGGACGGCCCAATCGCCTCACCCGGTCGTGGAGATGTCTGGCGACAGCCGCAACCACCATGCGTTACATATAGCCACGCAGAGTAACCGTCCCTGGATCACGTGCATTCGAAAGTGAGGCGGCCCATGTCGGTCGAGACAGCACCGGGCACCCGGACCGGAACGGCGCAGCGGCATCAGGAACAGGAACAGCACAGCCTGAGCACGGCGGCGGCGCGCAACCTCGCGACGACGACCAAGTCCGAACCTCAGATGCAGGGCATCAGCTCCCGCTGGCTCCTGCGGAAACTGCCCTGGGTGCACACGCCCGGCGGCGTCTACCGGGTGAACCGCCGGCTCTCGTACACGCTCGGCGACGGCCGCGTCACCTTCGTCAAGAACGGCTCCAAGGTCCACGTCATCCCGGCCGAGCTGACCGAGCTGCCGCTCCTGCGCGGCTTCGACGATCCGCTGGCGCTCGGCGCGCTGGCCGAGAAGTTCGTGCAGAAGGAGTACCAGCCCGGCCAGGTCATCGTGCACTCCGGCAAGAAGGCCGACCACGTCTTCCTCATCGCCCACGGCAAGGTCGAGAAGATCTGCCCGGGCAAGTACGGGGACGAGAACGTCGTCGGCCGCCTCGGCGACGGCGACACCTTCGGCGGCCACACCCTGGCCCGCGCCAAGGGCACCACCTGGGAGTTCACCGCCCGTGCGGCGACCGCCGTCACCATCCTCGCGCTCCCGGAGACGGCGTACCGCGCGGTCGCCGACCAGTACGCCCACCTGCGCGACCACGTCGCGGGCCTGAACGGCAGCCGCAACGGCTTCCGGACCAACCGGGCCGGCGAGAAGGTCATCGAAATGAGCGCCGGCCACCACGGAGAGCACGTACTGCCCGGCGCCTTCGCCGACTACGAGCTCACGCCGCGCGAGTACGAGCTGAGCGTCGCCCAGACCGTGCTGAGGGTGCACACCCGTGTCGCCGACCTCTACAACCAGCCGATGAACCAGACCCACCAGCAGCTGCGGCTCACCGTGCAGGAGCTGCGGGAGCGGCAGGAGCACGAGCTCGTCAACAACCCGGAGTTCGGACTGCTCCACAACGCCGACTTCGACCAGCGCATCCAGACCCACTGCGGCCCGCCGACCCCGGACGACCTCGACGACCTGCTCTCCATGCGGCGCGGCACCCAGTACCTGTTCGCCCACCCGAAGGCCATCGCCGCCTTCGGCAAGGAGTGCAACAAGCGGGGCATCGGTCTCGACAGCGTCGAGGTCGACGGCCACCACATCCCCGCCTGGCGAGGGGTGCCGATCCTGCCCTGCGGGAAGATCCCGCTCACCGAACAGCACACCTCCTCGATCATCGCGGTGCGCACGGGCGAGGACAACGAAGGTGTGATCGGCCTCTACCAGACCGGCCTGCCGGACGAGTTCGAGCCGGGGCTCAACGTCCGATTCATGGGCATCGACGAGCGCGCGATCATCTCGTACCTCGTCACCGCCTACTACTCGGCGGCCGTCCTGGTCCCGGACGCCGTCGGCGTCCTGGAGAACGTCGAGGTCCGTCCGCGTGCGTGAGGGCGGGGCCACCGCCGGCCGGGGCCCCGCCCCGCCCGGTCGGATCCGTCAGAAGCTCAGCGAACGAGCGTAGTTCACCTGCGACATCACCCACTGGTAGGTGCCCGCGTTCGCCGCCGGGATCATCGTGGAGTGGTGGCGGCCGCCGCTGGTCACCGTGACCTGGATGTAGCCGGTGGTGGTCTTCTCCTTCATCAGGAGGAAGAGGAGGCCGAGCAGGCAGAAGATGAAGAAGACGATCGCGAGCACGATCGCGTGGGGCGGGATCTTCTCCTCGGTGCGCGAGAAGTCGGTCGCGTTCCACATCGCGCCCTTGAGCGGCATCGGGCCCGACGGGGTGATGATCTGGTCCCCGGCGATGGTGATGTCACCGAGGGACAGGCCGGCGCCGCCGGCCGGGGCGGCGGCGGGGTAGCCGGGGGCCGGCAGGCCCGCGCCGCCGATGGTCGGCTGGTAGGCCGGGGCCGCCGGGTAGGGCTGGGGGTAGCCGTAACTGGCCTCGCCGGGGCCCCACTTGTAGTCGTCCTGGCCGGGGATGCCGGGCTGACCGCCCTGGCCGGCCGGGTCATTGGCGTACGGGTTCGGCTGCTGCTCGCTCATATGGCCGATCCTTCCACAACGACCCCCGTCTCCGTGTGCCGGTCAGAGGTCCGGTGCATGCGCCGCCCGTTGTCGGTGGTCGCCCCTACGGTCGGCGGTATGGGAATGGTGACTTTCGTCGACGAGACGACCGCCGGAGGCCGTGGCGACGGCTGGGGACTCGAGATCGCCGAAGAGCGGCTCGCGCTGCGCGAACTGATCCGGCGCAGGGTGTTCCAGGAGGTCGCGGAGTACCACGCCCGGCCGCTTGAGGTCTTCCGGGGGCTGGTGCAGCCGGAGGGGGCCGAGCGGTCCCTGAACGGGTACGCGCTGCGCACGCCGCGCCGCATCGACCCGGAAAGGCAGACCGGGTTGGCGCTCAGGGCGTTCGAGCGCAACGGCTTCCTGGTGCTGGTGGGGGACCGTCAGATCACGGAACTGGACGAGGAGGTCGTCCTCCCGCTCGGCGTCGAGGTCACCTTCCTGAAGCTCGTCGCGCTGGTGGGTGGCTGATGACGCACGACTTCACGGAGATGGCGCGCCGGCTGATCCACAAGGCCGCCGACAGCTCCTTCTACAACCCCGAGACGAAGCGGCTGCTGGACCGGGCCCAGGCGCTTCCGGCAGAGGAGCGGCGCGCCTTGGCCGAGGCCTTCGCCGACCGCTACCGGAGCGGGATCGAGGTGGAACCGGTGCGGTCGAAGCTGCTCACGCTCACCGCCCTCGTGGGCCACGGCCTGGACGGTCTTCCCCTCGCCGAGGAGCGGACCGCGCAGCTCGACCGGCTCTCCCGGACCCACTCGGTCTGGGGAGGCGACCGTCACGAGGCCCTCTGCCAAGCCGAGGTGGCCGCCGGGCGCACGCTCTCCGCCGCCGTCGTGGCCACCCTCCGGCGCACCGCCCTGATCGCGGACCGCGACGGTGATCTCGTGGCGTTCGCCGGGCAGTTCACCGACCCGGTGCTCAACGTCGGTGAGGAATGGGCGGAGAAGGCGATGGAGGACGAGCGCTGGCGCAAGCTGCTCGCCCACGCGGTCACCGCCAAGTCCGCCAAGCCCTCCGCCGCGTGGGAGAAGGGCGCCCGGGCGCTCGTCGACGGCCTCGGCGCCGGGGCGGTGCACGGGGCCGTGCTGGACTGGCTCGCGCTCGTCGGCCGGCCCCGGACCTTCGAGCTGCGGAGGAAGACCTACGAACCGGACGTCAACGCCTCCTTCGACCCGTACAACGCCAACGCCCTGCGCGGCCTCGCCTGGCTCCTGCCCCTGCTCCCGCCGCACCCCGACACGGCACGCGCACTCGGCGTACTGGTGGAGACCTCGCTGCGCAAGGCCGCCGGGCTCGGGCCGCGCAATCCCAAGGTGGCCAACGCGGCGGTCAACTCCCTGACCCGGCTGGACGGTGAGGCCGCCCTCGCCGAACTGGCCAGGCTCGGCACCCGGGTGACCTACAAGGGCACCCTCAAGCTCATCGACGCGGCGCTGGAGGCGCGGGCCGCCGCCCTCGGCCTGAGCCGCGAGGAGATCGAGGAGCTGGCCGTGCCCGCGCACGGGCTGACGGAGGTGGGCAAGGCCGGGTTCCGCCTGGGTGAGGCGACCGCGCTGCTGGAGGTGCGCGGGAACAAGGCCGTACTGGCCTGGAGCAACGCCACCGGGAAGCAGGTCAAGGCCGCGCCCGCCGCCGTCCGCCGGGACCACGCCGAGGAGCTCAAAGAGCTCAAGGGCCTGGTCAAGGACATCGACAAGTCCCTGTCCGCCCAGGCGGAACGGCTGGACCGGCAGTTCCTGGCCCGGCGCACGTGGGCGTACGGGCAGTGGCGTGCGCGCTACCTCGACCACCCGCTGGTCGGGACCCTGGCCCGGCGGCTGATCTGGACCGTGGACGGGACGGCCGCCTGCTTCGCGGACGGCGAGCTGCGCACCCTCACCGGAGCCCCCGTCACCGGGGGCACCACCGTCGAGCTGTGGCACCCGGTCGCCACCGTACCCGCCGAGGTGATCGCCTGGCGGGAGTGGCTGGAGCGGCACACCGTGACCCAGCCCTTCAAGCAGGCCCACCGCGAGGTCTACCTGCTGACCGACGCCGAACGCAGGACGCGGACGTACTCCAACCGCTTCGCCGCGCACATCCTGCGCCAGCACCAGTTCAACTCGCTCGCCGCGGTCCGGGGATGGCACAACAAGCTCCGTCTCTGCGTCGACGACTCCGCCCCGCCGGCCACCCGCGAGCTGCCGCAGTGGGGGCTGCGGGCCGAGTACTGGATCGAGGGCGAGGGGCAGGAGTACGGGCTCGACACCACCGACGCCGGGACCTACCTGCGGCTGCGGACCGACCAGGTGCGCTTCTACCCGATCGACGCCCCGCAGAACCGGGCGAGCACCTACGGCGGCGGGTACGCGATGTGGCCGGAGGCCGGGCGCGGCCGCCGCGTCGACCCGCTGCCGCTCAAGCGGATACCGGCGCTGGTGCTGAGCGAGGTACTGCGCGACGTCGACCTGTTCGTCGGCGTGGCCAGTGTCGGAAACGACCCGACCTGGTCCGACGGCGGGCCACAGGGCCGCTTCCGCGACTACTGGACCTCGTACGGCTTCGGCGACCTGAACCAGAGCGCGGAGACCCGGCGGGCGCTGCTGGAGCGGCTGGTGCCGCGCCTGGCCATCGCCGACCGCTGCACGGTCGAGGGCCGCTTCCTGCACGTGCGGGGCGAACTGCACACGTACAAGATCCACCTGGGCTCGGGGAACATCCTGATGACCCCGAACGACCAGTACCTGTGCATCGTCCCCGGCGCATCCACCGCCCCCGACACCGGCTACCTGCCCTTCGAGGGGGACCGGACGCTGGCCGTGATCCTCAGCAAGGCCATGCTGCTCGCGACGGACACGGAGATCACCGACCCGACCATCCTCAGCCAGCTCCGCCGCTGAGCCCAGCGGGAACGACGAGGGCCCCGCACCCGGTGAACCGGGTGCGGGGCCCTCGTACGGGCACGGGCCGGGAAATCAGAAGCGGCGCGTGATCAGGGCGCGCTTGACTTCCTGGATCGCCTTCGTGACCTCGATGCCGCGCGGGCACGCGTCGGTGCAGTTGAAGGTCGTGCGGCAGCGCCACACGCCGTCCTTGTCGTTCAGGATCTCCAGCCGCTGCTCGCCGGCCTCGTCACGCGAGTCGAAGATGAAGCGGTGCGCGTTGACGATCGCCGCCGGGCCGAAGTACTGGCCGTCGTTCCAGAACACCGGGCACGAGGACGTGCACGCGGCGCACAGGATGCACTTGGTGGTGTCGTCGAAGCGCTCGCGGTCCTCGGCGGACTGCAGGCGCTCGCGCGTCGGCTCGTTGCCCTTGGTGACCAGGAACGGCATGACGTCGCGGTACGCCTGGAAGAAGGGCTCCATGTCGACGACGAGGTCCTTCATCACCGTGAGGCCCTTGATGGCCTCGACGGTGATCGGCTTCTCCGGGTTGATGTCCTTGATCAGCGTCTTGCAGGCGAGCCTGTTCTTGCCGTTGATCCGCATCGCGTCGGAGCCGCAGATGCCGTGCGCGCACGAGCGGCGGAAGGTCAGCGTGCCGTCGAGGTCCCACTTGATCTTGTGGAGACCGTCGAGCACGCGCTCCTTCGGGTCGATCTCGACCTGGAAGTCCTGCCAGGTCGACTCCTCCGAGATCTCCGGGTTGAAGCGGCGGATCCGGAAGGTGACCGTGATGAACGGCGAGGCGGCGGCTGCCGCCTCCATCTTGTCCAGGGTGGGGGTGGCCATCAGTACTTACGCTCCATCGGCTGGTAGCGGGTGACGACGACGGGCTTGTAGTCCAGCCGGACGGAGTCCTTGCCGTCGTCGCCGACCTCGCGGTACGCCATGGTGTGGCGCATGAAGTTGACGTCGTCGCGGTTCGGGTAGTCCTCGCGGTAGTGACCGCCGCGGGACTCCTTGCGCGCCAGCGCGGACACGGCCATGACCTCGGCCAGGTCGAGCAGGTTGCCCAGCTCGATGGCTTCCAGCAGGTCCGTGTTGAAGCGCTTGCCCTTGTCCTGGACGGACACGTTCTTGTAGCGCTCGCGCAGTTCCGCGATCTTCTCGACCGCGGTCTTGATGGTCTGCTCCGTACGGAACACCATCACGCACGCGTCCATCGTCTCCTGGAGCTCCAGGCGCAGTTCGGCGACCCGCTCGTTGCCCGTGGAGTTGCGCAGGTGCTCGACGAGGTCGGCGACCTGCTGCGCCGGGTTCTCCGGGAGCTCGACGTAGTCGTTCTCCTGCGAGTACTTCGCGGCGGCGATGCCGGAGCGCTTGCCGAAGACGTTGATGTCCAGCAGCGAGTTGGTGCCCAGGCGGTTCGCGCCGTGCACCGACACGCACGCGACCTCGCCGGCCGCGTACAGGCCCGGGACGACGGTGGTGTTGTCCGCCAGGACCTCACCCTCGACGTTGGTCGGGATGCCGCCCATGGCGTAGTGCGCGGTGGGCTGGATCGGGATCGGGTCCGTGTACGGCTCGATGCCCAGGTAGGTGCGCGCGAACTCGGTGATGTCCGGAAGCTTCGCGTCGAGCTGCTCCGGCGGCAGGTGCGTCAGGTCCAGGTACACGTGGTCACCGGCGGGACCGCAGCCGCGGCCCTCACGGATCTCCGTGTAGATGGAGCGCGAGACGACGTCACGGGACGCGAGGTCCTTCATGACCGGCGCGTACTTCTCCATGAAGCGCTCGCCGTCCTTGTTGCGGAGGATGCCGCCCTCACCGCGGGCGCCCTCCGTCAGCAGGATGCCCATGCGCCAGATGCCCGTCGGGTGGAACTGGAAGAACTCCATGTCCTCCAGCGGCAGGCCGCGGCGGTAGCAGGCCGCCTGGCCGTCACCCGTGAGGGTGTGCGCGTTGGAGGTCACCTTGAAGAACTTGCCGGTGCCGCCGGAGGCGTAGATGACGGCCTTGGCCTGGAACACGTGGATCTCGCCGGTGGCGAGCTCGTACGCGACCACACCGGCCGACTTCTTGACGCCGTCCTCCTCGACCAGGAGCTGGTCCAGGACGTAGAACTCGTTGAAGAACTCCACGCCCTCCTTGACGCAGTTCTGGTAGAGCGTCTGGAGGATCATGTGACCGGTGCGGTCCGCGGCGTAGCAGGACCGGCGGACCGGGGCCTCGCCGTGGTTGCGCGAGTGGCCGCCGAAGCGGCGCTGGTCGATGGTGCCGTCCGGGGTGCGGTTGAACGGCAGGCCCATCTTCTCCAGGTCGAGGACCGCGTCGATGGCCTCCTTCGCCAGGATCTCGGCGGCGTCCTGGTCGACCAGGTAGTCACCGCCCTTGACCGTGTCGAAGGTGTGCCACTCCCAGTTGTCCTCTTCCACGTTGGCCAGCGCGGCGGCCATGCCGCCCTGCGCGGCACCCGTGTGGGAGCGGGTCGGGTAGAGCTTCGTCAGCACGGCGGTGCGGCTGCGCTTCGTCGACTCGATGGCGGCGCGCATGCCTGCGCCGCCCGCGCCGACGATGACGGTGTCGTACTTGTGGATCTTCATTGGTTTCGCCTCAGCCCCGTTGCCTAGCGGATGTTCGGGTCGAAGGTGAAGATCACCAGCGTGCCCAGAAGGATGGTGAACACCGTGGCGGTGTAGAGCAGGCCCTTCAGCCACAGCCGCGTGTTGGCGCGCTCCGCGTAGTCGTTGATGACCGTACGCAGACCGTTCGCGCCGTGCAGCATGGCCAGCCACAGCATCAGCAGGTCCCAGACCTGCCAGAACGGGGAAGCCCACCGGCCGGCCACGAAGGCGAAGCCGATCTTGGAGACGCCGCCGTCGAGCACCAGCTGGATCAGCAGGTGGCCGATGACCAGGACGACGAGCACGATGCCCGAGAGGCGCATGAAGAGCCACGCGACCATCTCGAAGTTGCCGCGGGTCGAGCGCGGGGTCTTGCCCGTGCGCTTGCGCGGGGCCTCGATGTAAGGCGCCGGGTTGTCGACGTCGTAGAGGGACACGCCCTCAACGCCGCCGGCACCCTTGGTCATGTCGACGGAAGAAGTGTCAGAAGACATGCGTGTCACTTCCCGAACAGTTCAAGGTAGGCGTGGCCCAGTACGGGGTACAGGGCCCCGAACATCAGCACGATCCAGATGCCCACGACGGACCAGAGCATCTGCTTCTGGTAGCGGGGGCCCTTGGACCAGAAGTCCACGGCGATGACACGGAGACCGTTGAGCGCGTGGAACAGGATGGCGGCGACGAGGCCGTACTCCAGCAGCGCGACGATCGGAGTCTTGTAGGTAGCCACGACATCGTCGTACGCCTCGGGGGAGACGCGAACGAGTGCGGTGTCGAGGACGTGTACGAACAGGAAGAAGAAAATGAGGACGCCGGTGACTCGATGAGCCACCCAGGACCACATTCCTTCCCGGCCGCGGTACAACGTTCCAGCCGGCACGGAAAACCCTCCGGAAGCGGGGCGGGGGCCAGCCGGCTTCTTTGTCGGTCGGGCCCGGCCGGGTACGGTCCTCCGGCCCCGGACATCGTAGCGACGCTTTGTCGGTTCCCTTGCGCGGGGGCCATCGGTGTGATCAAACAGGCACGTACGGACTATCCCACAGGGGCGAATAGCCCGATTTCCGTGGCAGTCGGCCCATCCGTCGAGGTCAGCCAGCGTGTCAGATCCCGGAGCCGGGCCTGTGCGACGCGGCGCAGCTCGTCCGCGGAGATCGAGCGCTCCTCGTCCACCTCGTGCGTCATCCTGCGGCGGATCGCCCCCAGCAGCTGGTCCGCCTGCTCTTCGGGCGGATGCCCTGCGAGGCAGATCACGAAGGCGTGGCCGAACTTCCGTTCGTACTCCGCGTGCGCCGCGTCGAGGGCCAGCAGGGCGGCGTACGGCGCGCCGTGGTCCAGCTCCGCCGAGCTCTCCGCGGCCAGGGCCTCGGTCAGGTCGGCCTGCGAGAGGTCGTACGAGGCCTCGTCCGCGGCGGCGAGCAGGGCGCCCGGATCGGGGTAGGGGCGGTGGGAGGCCACCCGGTGCGCCCAGCGGCGGCTCCCGCAGCACTGCAGCAGGACGGCATGGGCGGTCTCGGGGGACAGGGCGTTGAACCGCGCCAGCCCGGAGCCGTGGGAAAGATCGGAGCGTCTCCCGGACTTCTCCCCCAGACTTGGTCCGGGAGGGGCCCCCAGGGAGGTGCCCCCATGGGCCTGTGCCGGAAGGTGGCTGGACAGCGGGGGACTCCTCGGGGCGCGGCGCGGGTGTACCGCCACGCTAACGATGCAAGGCAGGGTGTGTCGTACCCCTCAGGGGTTTTCACCCGGAAGTGAGTCGAAAGGATGACGTGAGCGCCGCAGCCAGGCCCGGGAAGTGGCCCGGGAGGGGGAGGGCGACCGAGGCCGCCACCCCCCACAGGAGAGGCCCCGGCCGCCATCCGTCACGGACTCGTGCGACAAGCCCGTATCCCTGTCAGCGCCTCGAGTGCGTTTTGTGTCACACCTCGCTCCGCACAGGATTGGTTGCGCGTTGTATCACTCGTGGACGTGAGGTACTTGAAAGCCGTAACGTGCTGATTTGCGCCACACGTACAGGACAGTGAACGGGTTGGGGACTTTGCTGGGGGACGACGCGGAGCTGACCGCCGCGGTGCTCGCGGCACAGGACGGCGACGAGAACGCGTTCCGTGCTGTGTACCGCGCCGTGCACCCACGCCTGCTCGGATACGTACGCACGCTCGTCGGGGACGGCGATGCCGAGGACGTGACCTCCGAGGCCTGGCTGCAGATCGCCCGCGACCTCGACTCCTTCACCGGCGACGCCGACCGCTTCCGCGGCTGGGCCGCCCGCATCGCCCGCAACCGGGCCCTCGACCACATCCGCATGCGCGGCCGCCGTCCCGCCATCGGCGGCGACGACACCGAACTGACCGCGTGGGCCGCCGACTGCGACACCGCGGGCGCGGCCATGGAGTCCCTCTCCACCGGCCGCACCATGGCCCTGATCGCGAGGCTGCCGCAGGACCAGGCCGAGGCCGTCGTCCTGCGGGTCGTGGTCGGACTGGACGCCAAGAGCGCGGCCGAGACCCTCGGCAAGCGGCCCGGGGCCGTACGGACTGCGGCGCACCGGGGTCTGAAGAAGCTGGCCGAGCTGCTCGGCGAAGAGGGTCCGGAGGGCGGCTTCGGGCCCGAACCGGGCACCGGCGCGGAGCCGGCCGCGGCGGTCGGCCATAATGCCGGTGGCCAGCCGTGGGACGGCGGGGGCGGGAGGGATCTCGACGCCGTACCCGCACAGCGGGGCCGAGGCGGGGGCTTCGTAGAGCAAACCGGTGTGACGCATTCACGTTGGCGGACGCAGAAGGACATGTGATGGCCGACGAGCGCAACAGGTGGCTGGACCAGGCCGCGGCAGACAGACTGCTGCGCGGCGAACCGGCGGAACCTGTGGGCCCGGCCGGCGCCGAACCGCGCGCCCGCGTCGAGGCCGCCCGGCTGCGCGCCGCCCTCGACGCCCTGGAAGCACTGGGCGCCGGCGGAGAGCTGCCGCCCGCGGGAACGGAACTGCCCGGCGAGGCCGCGGCCGTGGCCGCCTTCCGCACGGCGCGGACCGCCGTCGGCCGCTCCGCGGACCGGTCGGAGCGGACCGCGACGGCCGGATCCGGCGAACCCGTGGTCGATCTCGGCCGTCTCGTCCCCTCCTTCACCCCCGCACCCCGGCGCGTCCGGACCGTGAGCTTCGGCCTGGCGGCCGCTCTGGCGAGCGTCGCCGTCGGCGGCCTCGCCGCGGCCGCGGGCGCCGGGCTGCTGGACCGCGACCGGCACGACACCGCGGGACCCGGACCGGCGATGTCCGTCACCGCCGGCGAGAACGCGGACCCGGGCCTCGACAGCGGAGCCCCGACGCTCATCCCGAAGCTGCGGCCCACGCCGCTGCCGGACGGCTCGAATTCGATGCTCACCCCTGGCCCGTCGCAGTCGCCGGGCACGGACGGGCTTACGGTGCCCGGCACCGCAACCGGCGGGGACACCTCGGCGGGCACTTCGGTGACCGGCGGCTCGGGCAGGGACAACCGGGGCGATCTGAGCGGCGCGGGCGGCACGGGCGACAAGGACCGGGACACCTTCGGCGGCGGGGACTCCGGCAAGGACCGTGAGCGGCGCGAGCGGGAGAACCTCATCAAGGCGATGGACCTCTGCCAGGACTACCGGTCGGGCCGCCTCGACGACGACCGCCGCGAGCGGCTCTCGCGTCTGGCCGACGGGCTCACCCGGATCCCGGACTACTGCAAGTCGCTGCTGGAGCGGGACTCCGGCGGCAAGCGCAGCGACACCCCGCTGGGGGACGGCGTGCTCAAGGCCCCGACCCTGGCCCCGGCGGCTCCGCGGGGCTCGACGGGCCTGCGCACCGGGCTCTGAAACGTGTGCTGACCCGCCTGTAACACTTTTCGAACCGGCGGCGCAGTACATATCGAGCCGACTGGTCATCGGCCGCGCATGAGCCGGGGTTCCCCCCGTACCCCTGGGCTCTGCGCAACCGGCGCGGGCGGGGCACGTTCCCCCGGCCCTGCCCGCGCCCTTTACTTCGACCCCGGAGGCCGACCCCCGGCCCCAACAACAAGGCCTTCGACCGGATCCCGGTCGAAGGCCTTCCGCGTGGGCCCGTGGGGCCGCGCGCATCACCAGTACACGACGACCTTGTCGCCGACGTTGACCTGGCCGAAGAGGCTCGACAGCTTGCCCTTGTCCCGGACGTTCACACAGCCGTGCGAGGCGCCGGCGTAGCCGCGGGCCGCGAAGTCGGCCGAGTAGTGCACGGCCTGGCCGCCGCTGAAGAACATCGAGTACGGCATGGCCGTGTGGTAGAGCGTGGACGTCCACTCCTTCTCCTTGCGGTCCACCTTGAAGACGCCCTCGCGGGTCGGGGTGTTCTCCGAACCGAAGCGGACGTCCATGGTGGAGATGACCTTGCCGTCGATCATCCAGGCGAGGGTGCGGCTCTCCTTGCTGATGCACATGACCCGGCCCTCCATGCAGCGCGGGTCCGGCGCGTCGACCTCGTTGACGGTCGGCGGGCGCAGCTCGTCGGCGGTGGGCTTCTTGCTGGCGCCCTGGATCTTCTTCCAGGTGGCGTCGTCGACCGAACCAGTGGCGTTCAGAGCGTTCTTCGACTGGAAGGACTTGACCGCGGCCGTGGTCTTCGAACCGTAGAAACCGGTCGGCGCCACCGACATCAGCTTGAGCTGCCGCAGGCGTGCCTGGAGCTCGCGCACCTGGTCGCTGTCGTCGCCGTTGGCCATGATCTGCTTCACCGACGGCGAAGGAGAGGCCGATGGGGAAGCCGAGGCGGAGGGCGACGCGGAGGCCGACGGCGAGGCCTCGGGCTTGTTGTCGGTGGTCGGTGAGGCTTCGGGGGAGGTGCCCGCCGTGGGCGAGGACGAAGCCGGGGAAGCGGGTCCGGCGGACTCCGACTTCTGCGGCCCGCAGGCGGTCGCGGCGAGCGCGACGGCGGTGGCAACCCCGATCGTGCGGATTATGAATCTCTGGCGCTGCATTGCAGTCCCCCGGTTTCTACGTCGTGTATCTAGGTGATGCGCGGCGCGCGTGGAGAGTTGCACTGGGCCACGGGATGTTGCGCCATTGTGACCAGCAGCCGTCCGCCGCCTTAAGAAGCGATGCGCGGGCAAGGTTGTACCAGCCCCGGGCCCGGTAGCTCCACGGAGGTCTTCGTCACATGGCACGCACCGAGAGCGGACTCCCGATCGAACCCGTCTACGGGCCCGGCGACCTGACGGGGTGGGACCCCGCGGCCGTTCTGGGCGAACCAGGCGATTTCCCCTACACCAGGGGGATTTATCCGAACATGTACACCGGTCGGCCGTGGACCATGCGGCAGTACGCCGGCTTCGGCACGGCCGCCGAGTCCAACGCCCGCTACCGGCAGCTCATCGCCGGCGGCGGCACCGGACTCTCCGTCGCCTTCGACCTGCCGACCCAGATGGGGCACGACTCCGACGCCCCGCTCGCGCACGGCGAGGTCGGCAAGGTCGGGGTCGCCGTCGACTCCGTCGACGACATGCGGACGCTCTTCGACGGGATCCCGCTCGACCGGGTCTCCACCTCCATGACCATCAACGCGCCCGCCGCACTGCTCCTGCTGCTCTACCAGCTGGTCGCGGAGGAACAGGGCATCCCGGGCGGGCAGCTGACGGGCACGGTCCAGAACGACGTCCTGAAGGAGTACATCGCGCGGGGGACGTACATCTTCCCGCCCGGGCCCTCGCTCCGGCTGACGGCCGACACCTTCCGCTACTGCCGGGCCGAGATCCCCAGGTGGAACACCATCTCCATCTCCGGCTACCACATGGCCGAAGCCGGGGCCTCGCCCGCGCAGGAGGTGGCCTTCACCCTCGCCGACGGCATCGCCTACGTCCGTACGGCCCTGGCCGCCGGGATGGCGGTCGACGAGTTCGCGCCCCGGCTCTCCTTCTTCTTCGTCTCCCGCACCACCCTGCTGGAGGAGGTCGCGAAGTTCCGCGCGGCCCGGCGGATCTGGGCCCGCGTCATGCGCGAGGAGTTCGGGGCGCGGGATCCGAAGTCGCTGATGCTGCGCTTCCACACCCAGACGGCCGGGGTCCAGCTGACCGCGCAGCAGCCCGAGCTGAATCTCGTACGGGTGGCCGTGCAGGCGCTCGCCGCCGTCCTGGGCGGCACCCAGTCCCTGCACACCAACTCCTTCGACGAGGCCATCGCGCTGCCGACGGAGAAGTCCGCCCGCCTCGCGCTGCGCACCCAGCAGGTGCTCGCGTACGAGACGGACGTGCCGCACACCGTGGACCCCTTCGCCGGGTCGTACGCCGTGGAGCGGATGACGGACGAGCTGGAGGAGGCGGCGCTCGCGCTGATGCGGCGGGTCGAGGACCAGGGCGGGGCGGTGGCCGCGATCGAGAACGGCTTCCAGAAGGGCGAGATCGAGCGGAACGCCTACCGCATCGCGCAGGAGACCGAGAGCGGGGAGCGGGTGGTGGTCGGCGTCAACCGTTTCGCGCTCGACCGGGAGGAGCCGTACGAGCCGCTGCGCGTGGACCCGGCCATCGAGGCCCGGCAGTGCACGGCGCTGGCGCGGCTGCGGGCGGAGCGGGACGCGGCGGCGGTCTCGGCGGCGCTCGCGGCCCTGCGGGAGGCGGCCGCGGGAACGGACAACGTGCTGTATCCGATGAAGGAGGCGCTGCGGGCGCGGGCCACGGTGGGGGAGGTGTGCGGGGCGCTGCGGGAGGTGTGGGGGACGTACGAGCCGACGGATTCCACATGGTGACCATGCTCATTGAAAGAGGGCACTGGACTGTCAGGTGTGTCCTCATGGGACACTCCTGCACATGCTGGGTGTCACCGATCTGCCGACGTACCTCGCCGGCCTCGTACTGATCATTCTTCTGCCGGGTCCGAACTCGCTGTACGTGCTCTCCGTGGCCGCACGGCGCGGGGTGCGGACCGGATACAAGGCCGCCGCCGGTGTGTTCACCGGCGACGCCGTGCTGATGCTGCTCACCGCCGTGGGCGCCGGAGCACTGCTGCGGGCGAGCCCGCTGGTGTTCACCGTGGTCAAGTTCCTCGGCGCCGGGTACCTGGCCTGGCTGGCCGTGGGGATGATGCGGGGCGCCTGGGCGCTGTGGCGCACGCGCCGGGAGCGGGAGGAGGCGCCGGCCGCCGCCCCCGCCGAACCGGGCGACAACGAGCGGCCCTACCGGCGGGCGCTGCTCATCAGCCTCCTCAACCCGAAGGCCATCCTCTTCCTGATGTCCTTCTTCGTGCAGTTCGTGGACCCGTCCTACGCCTACCCGGCGCTGTCGTTCCTGCTCCTCGGCGCTCTGCTGCAGACCGGCAGCTTCGTGTACCTGACGCTGCTGATCTTCGGCGGCACCCGGCTCTCGGAGGCGTTCCGCCGGCGCAAGCGGCTGTCGGCCGGCGCCACCTCCGCGGCGGGCGTGCTCTTCCTCGGCTTCGCGGCCAAGCTCGCCGTCAGCTGACGGCGCGGCGCAGCCGGCTCAGCCGCCGTACGGCCCGGCGCACCGCGCGGCTGCGCGGCAGGAACGAGAGCTGCGCCGGGATGCCGCCCGGCAGACCCAGGGCCGTCAGCCGGCGCCGGGTGAAGTACCGCCAGGTGCGGGTGGTCAGGTGCCGCGCCAGGTAGGCCTCGGCCGCCGGCCGGCGCGCGGCCAGGATCTGCGGCTGCATGGTGAACCCGACGGCGGTCAGCAGCGCGGCCGGCTCCCCCCGGACCTGCTCGGGGGTCGGGGGCGTCCAGGCGCGCACCGCCTCCGCGTCGGCGAGGTCCGGGAGCAGGGCGTCCACCAGGGCCAGCGGGACCCGGTTGCTGTTCGGGTACGGGGTCAGCCGGGCCAGGACCGCTTCCGTGCCGGTCCGGGCCACCGGGAGCCCGTACAGGGTGGCGGCGGTCAGCAGGCCGGTGGAGAAGCAGCCGACGACCAGGGCCGGCCGCAGCCGCTGGTAGAGGGTTTCGGCCAGTATCGGGGCGGCGATCACGGTCAGCCGGGCGCCGAGCCGCCCGGCCTCCTCCTCGGCCCGGCGCCAGTACGCGGCCGGGGCGCCGGGATGCGGTTTGAACACCAGCTCGTCGTGGCCCAGGGCGTGCGCGCCCCGGACCATCGACACGTGGAGCTCCTCCTCCTCGGCCAGGGTCATGAGGTCGAGCGCCGAGAGGTACTGGCCCAGGAGGAGCGCCGGCGGCTCGGCCCCGGCGGCGCCCGCGGTGGCCTCCGTGGCCGCGGTGGCCTCGGCGAGCTCGGCGAGGACCTTCAGGACGGACTCCGTCGGCACCAGCTCCTGCCGCGCCCCGAACTCCGTCAGCAGCAGAGGCTTCAGCCCCGGTACGAGGTCCAGGTGGAGCACCCGCCGCACCCGCATCCCGAGCTGAGGGTCGAGCCGGAAGCGGGTGGGTCCGTAACTCATCAGCCCGTCGGCGTAGACGTCGACCGCGGCGCCCGGGAAGAGCCGGCACAGGGTCTGCGCCGGCGGCACCTGCAGGGACTCCACGATCAGCTCGACGCGGTCCTCGCCGAGGCCCCACAGGGAGCGCAGCTGCCGCTCCCAGATCGGGACGTCCTCCGCGCGCGGGGCCCAGGTGCTCGGGTGCTGCGGCTCGATGACCCGGTTCCAGTCGAGCACCTCGTCGAAGCGGGTGCTCAGGGCGGCGAAGCCCGGCATGTCCGCGACCCCCGGGGTCACCTCGGCGGTGACGGCGTGATTGCTGGTCAGCAGGATCCGGCGGCCGGCCGGCGGGAAGCAGCCCGTGTCGATGCCCGCCGCGAGCGTGGCCACACCGTAGAGGGTGGAGGCCAGGAAGATCTGGGTGGGCATCAGGCGGCCGCTCCCGCCGGGGTGCGGCGGCCGCCGCGCACGCGCCGCAGCAGGGTGGAGCGTTCGATGTCCATCGAGTCCAGGACCTGGTCCAGTACGTCCCGGGGCATGCGGCCCATCGCGGCGGTGCTCATCGCACGGAGTTTCTTGGCCACGGCCGGTTCGAACCTTTCGATGGAGCCGAAATGGTGCGCGATAATCGCGCAATATGTTCGGACGGCTTTCGGGAGCAGCAGACCGGATTCCCGGTCGGCGGCGACGTCCGCCAGTACTTGATCAAATGCGCGGATGAAATCGAGCTGCCGTTCGTCCCCGGTCTGCGTCAGCGACGTGGAAACCCCGCGCCGGTAGAAGATCCCGGGCAGACCCACCGCGGCGAAGGACTCCGCCTCCCGGTGCAGCCGCCAGATCCACGGCCGGTCCTCCGCCGTCCGCAGCCCGTCGGTGAAGTGCAGGACCCCGCGCTCCAGCAGCCGCCGGTGGTACATGCCGGCCCAGGCGTACGGATAGTCCACCGAGGTGGCCCGGTCGACGGGCAGGATCGCGGTGCGCGGATCGGCGACGACCGACTGCGGGCCGTAGGGGACGCGTTGCACGCTCCGCGACCTGCCCGTGCACCGGACATGGTCGGTGCGGACGAAATCGCAGTTCAGCGCCTCTATGGCGGCCAGCGTGCGGGCCAGGTGGCCCGGCGCCAGCCAGTCGTCGCCGTCCAGGAAGGTGACGTACTCGCCGCGGGCCGCGTCCAGGCCGGTGTTCCGCGCGGTGGCGAGGCCGCCGTTGCGCTCGTGTCTGAGGTGCACCGCCCCGGGCAGCTCGCTCGCCGCCCGCTCCAGCAGGCCGGGCGTCCCGTCCGTCGAGCAGTCGTCGACGAGCAGGAACTCGAAATCCTCCCGTGCGTTGAGTTCGAGACTCTTCAGGGCATCCGGTGCGTATGTCTGCACGTTGTAGAACGGCACGACAACAGAGAGCTTGGGCACCCGCGAGACATTAGGGCGCCGCCCGGCATTCACTGTGGCCCGGATGCGGATTCCACGTGAACGGCGCGGGGCGGGCGAGTTAACCCGTGCGCTTTCGCATTCAGTCGACGCGTTGTTAACCCGCTGTTGTGCGTTCGTTGGGCCGATCACCGAAATTGCGGAATAGCTTCTGCCGCGTGCCAGAACGCAAACGCGTCGCCGTACTCGCCGATTCCGATACGCGATGGAAATGGGGCGCACTCACCGCCCGCCGTCTCGTGCCCGACCACCAGCTCACCGGATACCTGCTGCGCGGCCGCGCCACACCCACCGCGCGCCAGCTCGGCGAGGTGGGGGTGCGGGCCGACCGGCTGACCGAGGTGACCTGTGCGGAGTTCCTCGCCGAGATCGGGCGGGAGGGCTACGACGTGGTCGTCCTCGCCCTCGTCGGAGGGGCCGTCCAGGCCGTCCTGCACGGGGCCCGCGCCCTGTGGCCGACCCCGGCGAAGCGCCCCGTACTCGTCACCGGATACGTCGGTGTCGTATACGAGAAGCTCGCCGACGGGCTGCTGCTGCGGCACGGGGCCGACCTCGTCCTCGCCAACTCCCGCCACGACGCGGAGCGTTTCCGCGCCGTGTACGAGGGGGTCGGCGCGGACGCCGGAGCCGTCACCGAGACCGCGCTGCCCTTCCTGGGCGGGGCGCCGTACGAGCCGGCCGGCAGCAGGGCCCACACGGTGGTCTTCGCCGTCCAGCCCTCCGTGCCCGACAGCCGCGCCGACCGCGCCTACCTGCTGGAACGGGCCGCCGGGCACGCGCGGCTGCACCCCGAGCGGGAGGTGCTGATCAAGCTGCGCAGTAAGCCCGGGGAGCACACCACGCACCTGGAGGAGCAGCCGTACCAGCGGCTCGCGGAGAAGGTCCCGGGCGGACTGCCCGCCAACTGCCGCCTGGTGTACGGGAACATGGGCGAGGTCCTGGACGGCACCGACCTGCTGGTCACGGTCTCCTCCACCGCCGCCCTGGAATCCCTGCACCGCTCCATCCCGACGGCGGTCCTCACCGACCTCGGCATCCGCGAGGCCCTCGGCAACCACCACTTCCTGGGCTCCGGCTGCCTGGCCTCGTGGGACCAGCTCGACTCCGGCCTCCTCCCCGAGGGCGATCCGCTCTGGCTGGCGGCCCAGGGCGTGCTCCCGGGCGCAGCCGCGCCGGTCGCAGGCACGTCGGTCGCAGCCGCGCCGGGTGCGGCCGAACCGGCCGAGGCCGCGCGTTCGTCCGCCGCAGCCGCGCCTTCGTCCGCGGGGCCCGCCGCGGGCGTGGCGCACGACGCCTACGCCGTCGCCCGGGCCAAGGTCGCCGGGCTGGTGGCCGCGACCCGGCTGCCCGCCCCCGCCCCGTACTACACGCTCACCACCGCCCCCCGGTACCTGCCCGGGATCCTCGCCCGGCACCACCTCGCCCCCGACGGCACCCCGCTGCCCGGCGCGGTGCGCCCGACCGCGGGGGAGTCCCGGCTGCGCCGCCGGCTCCGCGCCCACCTGCGCGAGGCCGCGCGCGGTGCCTACCGGCACGGCGTGCAGCGCGTCGCCCCGGTGATCCGCAGACTGGGGGAGCTGTGAGCCCCCGCGTCCTCGCCGTGATCCCGGCCCGCGGCGGCTCCAAGGGAGTTCCGGGCAAGAACCTCGCCGAGGTCGCCGGCACCCCGCTCGTCGCCCGCGCCGTCCGCGCCTGCCGCTCCGCGCCGACCGTCACCGACGTGGTGGTCTCCACGGACTCCGACGCGATCGCCGAGGCCGCCCGCGCCGCCGGCGCCGACGTGATCGCCCGTCCGACCGCGATCTCCGGCGACACCGCGAGCAGCGAGGCCGCCCTCCTGCACGCGCTTGCCGCCTTCGAGGAACTGCACTCCGTCACCGTGGACGTGGTCCTCCTCGTCCAGTGCACGAGCCCCTTCCTCACCGCCTCCGACGTCGAGTCGGTCGCCGTGGCCGTCGCCACCGGGGAGGCCGACTCGGCCCTGACCGTGGCCCCCTTCCACGGTTTCCTCTGGCGGTCCGGAGCCGACGGCTCCGGCGCCGGGGTCAACCACGACCAGGCGTACCGCCCCCGGCGCCAGGACCGGCCGCAGGACCTGCTGGAGACCGGCGCCGCCTACGCCATGAACGCCGACGGCTTCCGCGCCGCCCGCCACCGCTTCTTCGGCCGCACCCTGCCCGTCGCCACCGACCCCTCCCGGGTCCTGGAGATCGACGACCCGCACGACCTGGAACGCGCCCGCCTCCTGGCGCCCCTGCTCGATCCGCACCCCGCACCCCACCCGCCCCCGCACACCGGGCAACACCCCGAGCCGCACCCCGACCCGCAGCCCACACCCCGCACACCCCCGCACCGAAGGACGCCCCCTGCCATGACCTCCACCCCCGACCCCCGCCTCCGAAGCTTCGGAGCGCGCACCGCGGGCCCCGGCCGCCCCGTCTACGTCGTCGGCGAGATCGGCATCAACCACAACGGCGACCTCGGCAACGCCTTCGCCCTCATCGACGCCGCCGCCGAAGCAGGCTGCGACGCCGTGAAGTTCCAGAAGCGCACCCCGGAGATCTGCACCCCGCGCGACCAGTGGGACATCGAACGCGACACCCCCTGGGGCCGGATGACCTACATCGACTACCGCCACAAGGTCGAGTTCGGCGAGGACGAGTACCGCGCCATCGACGACCACTGCGCCAAGCGCGGCATCGACTGGTTCGCCTCCCCGTGGGACACCGAGGCCGTCGCCTTCCTGGAGAAGTTCGACGTCCCCGCCCACAAGGTGGCCTCCGCCTCCCTCACCGACGACGAGCTGCTGCGCGCCCTGCGCGCCACCGGCCGCACCGTCGTGCTGTCCACCGGGATGTCCACCCCGCAGCAGATCCGCCACGCGGTCGAGGTGCTCGGCAGCGCCAACATCCTTCTCTGCCACGCCACTTCCACCTACCCGGCCAAGGCCGAGGAGCTCAACCTGCGGGTTATCAACACCCTGCGGGACGAGTACCCCAACGTCCCGATCGGCTACTCCGGCCACGAGACGGGCCTGCAGACCACCCTCGCCGCCGTCGCCCTCGGCGCCACCTTCGTCGAACGGCACATCACCCTCGACCGCGCGATGTGGGGCTCCGACCAGGCCGCCTCCGTCGAGCCCGGCGGCCTCACCCGCCTGGTCCGCGACATCCGCACCATCGAGACCGCCCTCGGCGACGGGGTCAAGCGGGTCTACGAGTCCGAGCTCGACCCCATGAAGAAGCTCCGCCGCGTCCGGGGCGAGCTGGCAGCCGTCTGACCTCCGGCCCGGCGCGTACGAGTTCCGCCCCCTGACAAGGAGTACGTGGTGACCCCCTCCGCCTCCACCCTGGCGTTCGTCGAGAGTCCGGTCCAACTCCTCAACGTGCTGGAGTGGGCGCACGCGCGCAGTGCGCCGGCGGGCCCCGGCCCGCAGCAGCCGCAGCTGGACGGGGTCCCCCGCCAGCGGGGCCCCCGCACCGGCGGGGCGGAACCCGGACCGGACCGGGGCCGCGCGGAGGGCAGCGGCGAGGCCGGGCCCGGCACCGGCCCCGCTCCGGCGGGCGCGGGGCCGTCCCTGAGGATCGTCGTCCTGCCGCCCACCGACCCCATGTCCCGCGGCCAGCTGCGCCGGATGGCCGCGCTGGCGCGGGACGAGGGGTACGAGGTGAGCTGGCAGGAGGCGCGCGGCAGCCGGTTCGCGCCGCTGAAGGCGCTGGCCGCGCTGGCGCGCGCCGTCCGCGCGGCGCGCACGGTCGTCATCGGCGACCCCTTCTCGCGCTACGTCCAGCTGCTGCTCACCCTCGTGCGCGCCGAGGAGCTCGTCGTGGTCGACGACGGCACCGCCACCATGGAGTTCATCGCCCAGACCGCGCGCGGCGAACGCCTCGTACGGTGGCACCGGGTCGGCGGCGGGGGACTGCCCGGCCGGGTCCGCGAGCTGGCGTACGCGCCCGTGTCGGCGACCGCGCGCCGCCGTTTCACCCCCGTCCGGGGCCGCGGCCACCGCGTCGAGGTCTTCAGCTCGATGCCCGTCACCGCCCACGGCGCCATGACCCTGCGGGTCAACGACTTCGCCTGGACCCGCGCCCGCTTCGGCCCGCCCCGTCTGACCAAGGGCACCGACCTGGTCGGCACCTCGCTGGTGGAGACCGGCGTGGTGGACCCGGCCCGCTACCTGGAAGCGGTGCGCGCCCTCACCCTGGAGCACGGCGCCACCCGCTACTTCGCGCACCGCCGCGAGTCCCCGGAGAAGCTGCGCGCGCTGAGCCGGGCGACCGGGCTGGAGATCGTGCGCCCGGACCTGCCGCTGGAGCTGATCGCACGGCGCGGTCCGGTCGGCAGGACGATCGTCAGCTTTCCGTCCACGGTCGTCCACACGCTGCCGTACGCCCTGACCGGTACCGGTGTGACCGTCGCCGTATGCGATGTGGACCCCGCATGGCTCACCGGGTCCGCGTCCGCGCGCGCCCGCAGTTTCCTCGCCGGCGTCACGGACACCGCCCGTGATGTGCGCAGACTCCCTGCCCAGGCGGCTCCCACGGCCGGATGAGCGCGCGAGTTTACCCCCGGGGGCACCCGGTCATGCGCCAGAGGCCGTGTTTCTTTCCCCTAACGGCATGAACTTTTCGGGATCCCCGGCCAGTTGACCCGTCCGTGGGCCTACCCTTCAACGGGTGAACCAGTTGATGTCCCGCGAGTCCCAGACCGCCCAGCCCGCCGCGTCCGACCGGCCCGAGCTGCCCGGCACACTTCCGGACCACCTGCGTACCGAACTGATCGCCTTCCGCCGGGACTTGCACATGCACCCGGAGCTCGGACACCAGGAATTCCGTACCACCGCGGCGATCAAGGCCCGGCTGGAGAAAGCCGGCCTGCGACCACGGGTGCTGAAGTCGGGCACGGGCCTGATCTGTGACGTCGGCACCTGGGACGGGGGCCGGCCGATGCTGGCCCTGCGCGCGGACATCGACGCCCTGCCCATCCCGGATGCCAAGACGCACGTCTCGTACCGCTCGACCTTCCCGGACCGCGCCCACGCCTGCGGCCACGACGTGCACACCGCGGTCGTCCTCGGCGCCGGCCTGGTGCTCGCCGAGCTCGACCGGCAGGGGCTGCTGCCCCGCCCCGTACGGCTGCTCTTCCAGCCCGCCGAGGAGGTGCTCCCGGGCGGGGCCACCGACGCCATCGACTCCGGGGTGCTGGACGGCGTGGGCCGGATCGTCGCCGTGCACTGCGACCCCCGCGTCGACGCGGGGCGGATCGGGCTGCGGGCCGGCCCCATCACCTCGGCCTGCGACCGGCTGGAAGTCACCCTCACCGGCTCCGGCGGCCACACCGCACGGCCGCACCTGACCACCGACCTGGTGACGGCCGCCGCCCGGGTGGCCGTCGACGCCCCGGCCCTGCTGGCCCGCCGGATGGACGCCCGCTCGGGCATGTCGGTCACCTGGGGCCGGATCGCGTCCGGGCACGCCTGCAACGTCATCCCGATGCACGCCGAGCTGTCCGGAACCGTCCGGTGCCTGGACCTGAACGCCTGGCACGAGGCGCCCGACATGATCCACGCGGCGATCGACGAGATCGCGACCATGCACGGGGCCAAGTTCGAGATCAACCACGTGCGCGGGGTGCCGCCGGTGGTCAACGACCCGGTGATCACCGAATTGCTGCGCGAGGCGATGGCGGCCCGCTGCGGCACCGAGTCGGTCGAGGACACCGAGCAGAGCCTGGGCGGGGAGGACTTCTCCTGGTACCTGGAGCACGTCCCGGGCGCCATGGCCCGCCTGGGGGTCCGCGCACCGGGCGACACCGCCAAGCGCGATCTGCACCGCGGTGACTTCGACGTGGACGAGGACGCGATCGCGGTCGGCGTGGAGTTCTTCACCGCCGCCGCACTGCTGGACGGACGTCGATCCGTGCCCGCCAGGTAGCGGCCGGAGCGAAGTTCCTTACAACATCAACGGATCTTCCGTCGGGCGTGTCCGGCCCTTGGTACACAAGGGCTGGGCGCGTGAAGAGTCACCAATCGGTCACTGTCCGGTTCACGACGATCCGATAACGACTCATGAACGGGCCTTTAACTGACATCTACGCGCGTTACGATCGCCGCGAAACCAGCGCCGGTCGTGGCGCTTCGGTCAGGTTTTGAAGGAGCCTCCCCTTGCGCCGGATCACCAGGATCGCCACCGTGGGCATCGCGTCCGCGGCGCTGGCCCTCTCGGCCACCGCCTGTGGCGGTAAGAAGTCCTCTGATGCCTCCTCCTCCCCCTCGGAGTCGGGTCAGAAGTCCGCTGCCATCGCGTACGACATCGGTGGCCGCGGCGACCAGTCGTTCAACGACGCCGCCTACGCCGGCCTGAAGAAGGCCGAAACCGATCTGAAGATCAAGGGCGCCGAGGCGGAGCCCACCGACGGTGAGGGCGAGGCCGACAAGGTCCAGCGCCTCACCGAGCTTGCCCGCAAGGGCAACAACCCGGTCATCGGCGTCGGTTTCGCCTATGCCCCGGCCATCAAGAAGGTCGCGCCGAAGTTCCCGGACACCACCTTCGCCATCATCGACGACACCTCGGTGACCGGTCCGAACATCGCCAACCTCGTCTTCAACGAGGAGCAGGGCTCCTACCTGGCCGGCGTCGCCGCCGCCAAGGTGTCCAAGACCGGCACGGTCGGCTTCATC
Organism: Streptomyces sp. NBC_00207; assembly: GCF_045160965.1. Lineage (NCBI taxonomy): Bacteria > Bacillati > Actinomycetota > Actinomycetes > Kitasatosporales > Streptomycetaceae > Streptomyces > Streptomyces sp. NBC_00207. The sequence continues at coordinate 5,775,087 of NZ_CP130715.1, forward strand.
GGCGGTGTCGAGGTTCCGCTGATCAAGAAGTTCGAGGCGGGCTTCACCCAGGGCGTCAAGGACACCAACCCGAACGCCAAGGTGCTCTCCCAGTACCTGACCCAGCCGCCGAACTTCGACGGTTTCGCCAAGCCCGACCTCGGCAAGGCCGCTGCGCAGGGTCAGATCGACGCGGGCGCGGACGTCGTCTACGCCGCCGCCGGTCTCGCGGGTTCCGGTGCCATCGAGGCCGCTTCGGCCAAGGGCAAGTGGGCCATCGGCGTCGACTCCGACCAGTACAACCAGGCGGGTCTGGCGAAGTACAAGGACTCCATCCTGACCTCGGTCACCAAGGACGTCGAGGACTCCGTCTTCAACGTGATCAAGTCGGTCCAGGACGGCAAGCCGACCACCGGTGAGATCCGCTACGGCCTGGACAAGGACGGCGTCGGCCTGGCCGACTCCAACCCGAAGTACAAGGCGATGACCGACGTCACCGCCGCGGTGGAGAAGGCCAAGGCCGACATCATCGCCAAGAAGATCGAGGTCAAGACCCAGCCGTAAGGCCGTCTCTGACATGTAGTCCTGGTCTCCGGGGTCCGGGAAGCGGTCTCGATCGCTCCCGGGCCCCGAGCCACGTTCTGTGATCACTATTCTGTGACCAAGTGGCCCCATGGCCGCGAGTTTTCACTTCCGACAGTGCTACGCGCGTAGAAGCATCGTGGACGCGATACTTTCACTCCCCGCCCTGTCCCCCCTGCCTTCCGCTCCTTCCGCGCCAAGGAGAGTGCGTCATCAACGCGTCCAGCCCGCCCCCCGCCGTAGAACTGCACGGCATCACCAAGCGCTTCCCCGGCGTCGTCGCCAACAAGGACATCGCGATCACCGTCCGCAAGGGCACGGTCCATGCCTTGATCGGCGAGAACGGCGCCGGCAAGTCGACCCTGATGAAGATCCTCTACGGCATGCAGAAGCCGGACGAGGGCACCATCGCCATCGACGGGGAGCAGGTCTCCTTCAGCACCCCCGGCGACGCCATCGCCCTCGGCATCGGCATGGTGCACCAGCACTTCATGCTCGCCGACAACCTCACCGTCCTGGAGAACGTGGTTCTCGGCGGCGAGAAGCTCTACGGCATCGGCGCCAAGGCCCGCAAGAAGATCAAGGAGATCTCGGACGCGTACGGCCTCGGCGTGCGTCCCGACGTCCTGGTCGAGGACCTCGGTGTCGCCGACCGGCAGCGCGTGGAGATCCTCAAGGTCCTCTACCGCGGCGCGAAGATCCTCATCCTCGACGAGCCGACCGCAGTGCTCGTGCCGCAGGAGGTGGACGCCCTCTTCGACAACCTGCGCGAGCTCAAGGCCGAGGGCCTGACCGTCATCTTCATCTCGCACAAGCTGGGCGAGGTCCTGAAGGTCGCCGACGACATCACCGTCATCCGGCGCGGCACCACGGTCGGCACCGCCGACCCGAGGACCGCCACCACCAAGCAGCTCGCCGAGCTGATGGTCGGTGCGGAGCTGCCCTCGCCGGAGACCCGCGAGTCGACCGTGACCGACGTCCCGATGCTGCAGGTGAAGAACCTGACCCTGGCCGCGAGCGACGCCGTCGTCGCCGAGCCGGAGGTCCTGGTCCCCGCGGGCGCCCCGGACTCCGCGACCGTGGAGAACGTCGAGACCGGCCGCCTCCTGCTGGACGACATCAGCCTCACGATCCACAAGGGTGAGATCCTCGGCATCGCCGGTGTCGAGGGCAACGGCCAGACCGAGCTGATCGAAGCCCTCATGGGCATGGCCGCCGCCGACGCGGGCGTGATCATGCTGGACGGCAAGGACATCACCAGGACCCCGGTGCGCAAGCGCCGCGAGGGCGGCATCGGGTACATCCCCGAGGACCGCCACCGCCACGGCCTGCTGCTGGAGTCCCCGCTGTGGGAGAACCGCATCCTCGGCCACGTCACCGAGGCGCCGAACTCCAAGCGCGGCATCCTCGACCCGAAGGCGGCCCGCAAGGACACCGAGCGGATCGTGCGCGAGTACGACGTCCGCACGCCCGGCATCGAGGTCACCGCGGCCTCGCTCTCCGGCGGCAACCAGCAGAAGCTGATCGTCGGCCGCGAGATGAGCCACAACCCGAAGTTCCTCATCGCCGCCCACCCCACCCGTGGTGTGGACGTCGGTGCGCAGGCGCAGATCTGGGACGCGATCCGCGAGGCCCGTCGCGAGGGCCTGGCCGTCCTGCTCATCTCCGCGGACCTGGACGAGCTCATCGGCCTGTCCGACACCCTGCGCGTGATCTACCGCGGCCGCCTGGTCGCGGACGCCGACCCCGCGACCGTCACCCCCGAAGAGCTCGGCACCGCCATGACGGGCGCCGCCTCGGGGCACCTGGAAGCAACCGACAACCACTCCGCCGCTGCCGACGGTGACACGACGGAGGACGAGGCCCGATGAAGAAATTCGACAAGGACCGGCTGCTCCTCGGCTTCGCCGGGCCCGTGCTCGCCCTGGTCAGCGCCTTCCTGCTGACCATGATCGTGCTGGCCGCGACGGGCATCGACCCGATCGAGCCGCTGCGCCTCATGGTGGAGAACGCCGGCTACGAGGACGTCCAGGTCCTCATCGTGAACCAGGCCGGTACGTACTACCTGGCGGCCCTGGCCGTGGCCATCGGCTTCAGGATGAACCTCTTCAACATCGGCGTCGACGGCCAGTACCGCCTCGCGGCGATGCTCTCCGCCGTGGTCGGTGCGGCCGTGGTCCTGCCGGGCCCCCTGCACCTGCTGCTGATCATCCTCGTGGCGATGTGCGTCGGTGCCTTCTGGTCCGGTATCGCCGGTGTCCTCAAGGCCAAGCGCGGGGTGAGCGAGGTCGTCTCCACGATCATGCTGAACGCCATCGCGACCAGCCTGATCGCCTGGCTGATGCTGACGAAGAACCTCGGCGTCCAGATCGAGGGCTCCAACGACCTGACGACCGGCGACATCGCCGAGTCGGGCTGGTTCCCGGCCGTGTCCCTCGGCGAGGGGCTGGAGCTCTACGGCTTCACCTTCGTGGCCTTCGCCCTCGGCATCGTCTACTGGTTCGCGCTCAACCGGACCCGTTTCGGCTTCGACCTGCGCGCCACCGGCGCCAGCGAGTCCGCCGCGCAGGCCTCCGGCGTCGACGCCAAGAAGATGATCATCACCTCGATGCTCATCTCCGGTGCGGTCGCGGGTCTCGCCGGCATGCCGCAGCTGCTGGGCGAGACGCACACCTACAACCTGGCCTTCCCGGTCGGTGTCGGCTTCACCGGCATCACCATCGCGCTGCTCGGCCGCAACAGCCCGGTCGGCATGCTCTTCGCCGCGTTCCTGATGGCCTTCATCGACAAGGCCTCGGCCTCGCTCGACCAGGCCGGGTACGCGAAGGAGATCGGCACGATCATGAAGGGCCTGATCGTGATCGCGGTCGTCGTCTCGTACGAACTCGTCGGCCGCTACGGCATCCGGCGTCAGCAGCAGAAGGTCGGCGAGGAGCTCGCCGCCGGGCACGCCATCAAGACCGACAAGGAGGTCGCGGCGTGAGCACCAGCACTGTCTCCGCGACGGCTGCCGCCCCGAAGAAGTCCGGCGGCCGCAAGAAGCTCACCCTGCCCTGGATCATGCTGATCATCGCGGGCGGTCTCGCGCTGGTCTCGCTGGTCCGCCTGATCAGCGGCGCGAACGACCTGACCTCCGTCGGCCAGGTCTCCGGCGCCCTCTCGCTCGCCGTGCCGATCGGCCTCGCCGGCCTCGGCGGCCTGTGGGCCGAGCGTGCGGGCGTCGTCAACATCGGCCTCGAGGGCATGATGATCCTCGGCACCTGGTTCGGTGCCTGGGCCGGCTACCAGTGGGGTCCGTGGACCGGCGTCATGGCCGGCATCATCGGCGGCGCCGTCGGCGGCCTGCTGCACGCGATCATCACGATCACCTTCAACGTCAACCACATCGTCTCCGGTGTGGCCGTCAACATCCTGGCGCTGGGCTTCACCCAGTACCTGTCGAACTTCACCTTCGCGGACGCGCCGGGCGGCTCCTCCAAGCAGTCGCCGCAGGTCGAGCCGATCTACAAGATCACCGTTCCAGGGTTGTCCGACTGGATGTCCGACCTCCAGGCCAAGCACTGGTTCTTCGTCTCGGACCTTGCCGGCGTCATCGGCGGCCTGGTCACCGAGCTGTCGCTGCTGACCGTCGTCGCCCTGCTGCTGATCCCGGCCACCTGGTGGGTGCTGTGGCGGACCACCTTCGGTCTGCGGCTGCGCTCCTGCGGTGAGAACCCGATCGCCGCCGAGTCGCTCGGCGTCAACGTCTACAAGTACAAGTACATCGCCGTGATCGTCTCGGGCGGCCTGGCCGGCCTCGGCGGCGCGTTCCTGTCGATCGTCGCCAGCCCGATCTACCAGGAGGGCCAGACCGGTGGCCGCGGCTACATCGGCCTCGCCGCGATGATCTTCGGTAACTGGATGCCGGGCGGCATGGCGCTGGGCGCGGGCCTCTTCGGCTTCATCGACAGCCTCAAGCTGCGCGGTGGCGCCACGAACGTCCACGCGATGCTGCTGCTGATCGCCATCGTGCTGATGCTCGTCTGCGCCTGGCAGCTCTACAAGAAGAAGTACCTGCAGGCCGGCATCTCGGCGGTCTTCGCCGCGCTGCTGTTCGTCTGGTACGCGATGACCGACTCGGTGCCCAGCCAGTTCGTGGACGCGGCGCCGTACGTGACCACGCTGCTGGTGCTCGCCCTGTCCGCGCAGCGCCTGCGGATGCCCAAGGCGGACGGCATGCCGTACCGCAAGGGTCAGGGCAAGTGACCCCGGCGCACGCCGTGGACTGGGAAGCCCTGCGGACGGCCGCCCGGGACGCGATGTCCCGGGCGTACGCCCCGTACTCGGGCTTCTCGGTCGGGGTCGCCGCCCTCGTCGACGACGGCCGGACCGTCGTGGGCTGCAACGTGGAGAACGCGAGCTACGGACTCAGCCTGTGCGCCGAGTGCGGCCTGGTCTCCTCCCTCCAGGCCACCGGCGGTGGCCGCCTCACGCACTTCACGTGCGTCGACGGCCGGGGAGAGATCCTCGTGCCCTGCGGCCGCTGCCGCCAGCTGCTCTTCGAATTCGGCGGGCCGGAACTGCTGGTGGAGACCCCGAAGGGGATCCTTCCGCTGGCGGAGATGCTGCCCCAGGCCTTCGGGCCCGACCACTTGAGATAGCCGTGCCGACGGCCCTTCGCCCCCGGGGGCGGAGGGCCGTCGTACTTCCGCAAACCCCTCTCTCTATGCGCGTAGAAGGAAGCACCACATGGACGTCATCTCCGTCATCCGTACGAAGCGGGACCGAGGCGAGCTGAGCCCGGAGCAGATCGACTGGGTCATCGACGCGTACACGCGCGGTGTCGTCGCCGACGAGCAGATGTCGGCGCTGGCGATGGCCATCCTGCTGAACGGCATGAACCGCACCGAGATCGCCCGCTGGACCGCGGCGATGATCGCCTCCGGCGAGCGGATGAACTTCGACTCCCTCTCCCGCCCCACCGCCGACAAGCACTCCACCGGCGGCGTGGGCGACAAGATCACCCTGCCCCTGGCCCCGCTCGTCGCCGCCTGCGGCGCAGCCGTCCCGCAGCTCTCGGGCCGCGGCCTCGGCCACACCGGCGGCACCCTCGACAAGCTGGAGTCCATCCCCGGCTGGCGCGCGCTGCTCTCCAACGAGGAGATGCTGCACGTCCTCGACACCACGGGCGCCGTCATCTGCGCGGCCGGCGACGGCCTGGCCCCCGCGGACAAGAAGCTCTACGCGCTGCGTGACGTCACCGGCACCGTCGAGGCCATCCCGCTCATCGCCTCCTCGATCATGTCCAAGAAGATCGCCGAGGGCACCGGCTCGCTCGTCCTGGACGTGAAGGTCGGCACCGGCGCCTTCATGAAGAACCTCGCGGACGCGCAGGAGCTGGCCCACACGATGGTCGGCCTCGGCACGGACAGCGGCGTCAAGACCGTCGCGCTCCTCACCGACATGTCCACGCCGCTGGGCCTGACGGCCGGCAACGCGCTGGAGGTCCGCGAGTCGGTCGAGGTCCTGGCCGGCGGCGGCCCCTCGGACGTCGTGGAGCTGACCATCGCACTGGCCAGGGAGATGCTGGACGCCGCGGGCATCAAGGACGCCGACCCGGCGAAGGCCCTGGCCGACGGCTCCGCGATGGACCACTGGCGCCGGATGATCGCGGCCCAGGGCGGCGACCCGGACGCGACCCTGCCGGTGGCCCGCGAGCAGCACGTGGTCACCGCCCCGGCCTCGGGCATCCTGACCCGCCTCGACGCGTACGGGGTCGGCGTCGCCGCCTGGCGCCTCGGCGCCGGCCGCGCCCGCAAGGAGGACCCGGTGCAGGCCGGCGCGGGCGTCGAGCTCCACGCGAAGCCGGGCGACACCGTCACCGCCGGCCAGCCGCTGATGACCCTGCACACGGACACCCCGGAGAAGTTCGAGTACGCCCTGTCCTCGCTGGAGGGCACCTACGACATCGCCCCGGCCGGCACGGCCTTCAAGGCGTCGCCGATCATCCTGGACCGCATCGCGTAGTTCCGCACGCTCACTCGTACGGTTGAACGGGACCGGTGGACGCCCACCGGTCCCGTTCGTCATGCTGGGATCGGTGTCATCAGCTTGAGGAGCACACCATGAGCGCACTCACCGTCCAGCACGAGCCGGTCAGTGGCGACAGCTGGGACGGTCTCGTCCGCCTCTGGGAGGAGACGGACGCGCCGGAGGGCTGCAAGGTGGAGATCATCGAGGGGATCATCACCGTGGCGCCACCGCCTGCCAACCACCACAACTTCATCGCGGCCAAGGTGCATCGATGCCTGCTGGCGGCGATTCCCGAGAACTGGGAGATCTTCCAGACCCTCAACGTGGCCGTCCCGTCCCGCAGTGGCCTGTACATCCCGGACGTGGTGGTCGTCCCGGAAGATCTGGTCCTCGAAGACGACGGCAACTTCATCTCAGCCTCTGCTGCGGAGCTGGCCGTCGAGATCACCTCGAAGTCGAACGCTTCGCACGACCGCATCGCCAAAGCCGCCGGATATGCCCAGGCAGGGATCCCGCTCTACCTGCTCGTCGACGGCCACGCGCCTGGCGGCGCGACCATCACCCTCTACGGCGAGCCCGGCAACGGTGTTTACCGGGTCCTTCAGGCCGGCAAGTTCGGTGAGACCTTCCACCTTCCGGCACCCTTCGACCTCAAGCTGGACACCTCCAACTTTCCGATGCCATGACCTGCGCGACCGGCATCGATGAGTTCCGGGTGCCGGGGGAGTCACCCCCCATGTGACGACCAGACGACTCGTACTGCCCGGACCCGGCCCGACCGGACACGACACGGCCCGACTGTGCGCCCGGCTGGCCCGGCTGTACGAGGGCGGGGCGACGGCGGTGGAGTGCGACGCCGGGGCCGTCACCGCGCCGGACCTGGCCGCCGTCGAGGTGCTGGCGCGGCTGCGCCTCACAGCCCGGGGCCGGCCGCTGCGCGTGACCGGCGCCGGCCCCGCGCTGCGGGCGCTGCTGCACCTCGTAGGCCTCGTCGAGCTGCTCGGCGAGCCTGGGGAGCGGGAACCGCCGGACGGTGTCCAGGAGTAGGGCGGCCTTCCGAGTGGTTCCGGGCGCACTGCCGGTGGCGCCGTCCCGCCCGGCCGGACCGCGGTGTCAGAGTGCTGACTTGCCGGGCTGCCAGAGGGGGCGGCGGCTCACGCCCAGCCGCCCCGCACGCCCGCCGCCGCCATGTCCACGTGTCGGGTGCACGGTGTGGCTCACGCTCCGGTGTTCCCGGCCGGCCAGCCGTGAATGAGGGTGTCGCGTGATCAATCTGCCGGTCTGCCGCGCAACCAGAACCACCGGGTCCCGTGCGCGGGGCGCCGATCCTGCCGCACGGCGCAGACGCAGGGGCGTCTTGGCGGGGGTGACCGGCGCGCTGTTCCTCGCCGCGCTGCTCGGCGCTCCGGCGGCCCACGCCCAGGACTTCGCGCCCCCGGTGAACTACGCCGTCGGCAACTCCCCGCAGTCGGTGGCGACGGGTGACTTCGACGGCGTCAGCGGTCTCGACCTCGTCACCGCGAATCCCGGCAGCGACAACGTCTCGGTACTCCTGAACACCGGCTCGGGTACGTACGGTGCGGCCACGAACACCAACGTGGGCCAGCTGCCGGTCGGGGTGGCCGTGGCGGACGTCAACGGCGACGGCAAAGCCGACCTCGTCGTGGCGAACGCGGTCGATGACGACGTGTCGGTGCTGCTGGGCGACGGGACCGGTGCGTTCCCGACGCGTACGGACTTCTCGGCGGGCGATGTGCCGGTGTCGGTGGCGGTGGGCAACTTCGACGGTGTCAACGGCCTCGATCTGGCCGTCGCGAACGCCGGCAGCGACAACGTGTCGGTGCTCCTGAACAACGGGTCCGGCACGTTCACCCCGGCCGTAGGATCCCCTTTCCCGGTGGGCGACAACCCGTTCTGGGTGGCGGTCGGCGACTTCAACGGCGACAACAACCCGGACCTGGCCGTCGCGAACTCGTCGAGCGACAACGTGTCGGTGCTTCAGAACACCGGGTCCGGCACCTTCGGCCCGGCCGTGAATTACGCCGTCGGTGACAACCCGTTCTCGGTGGCGGTGGGCGACCTCGACGGCGGCAACGGTCCCGACCTGGCCGTCGCGAACCTCAACGGCAACACCGTGTCGGTGCTGATGAACAACGGGTCCGGCACGTTCGGCCCGGCCGTGAACCACCCAGTGGGTGCCCAGCCGTTCACGGTGGCGGTGGCCCGGCTCGACAACGTCGGCGACCCGGACCTCGTCGTGACGAACCAGGGGAGCGACAACGTGTCGGTCCTGCCGAACATCGGGTCCGGCACGTTCGGCCCGGCCGAGAACCACCCCGCGGGCGACGCGCCGACCGGGATGGCCGTCGGTGACTTCAACGGCGACACCCGCCTGGACCTGGCCACCGCGAACGCCAACGGCAACAACGTGTCGGTGCTGCTGGCGGTCAGGGCCCCCACGGCCACGGCGCTGGTCTCGTCGCTCAACCCGTCCGCGGTCGGGCAGACGGTGACCTTCACCGCCACGGTGAGCGGTGGCGAGGGCACCCCGACGGGCACGGTCACCTTCAAGGACGGCGCCACGACCCTGGGCATCGACGCCCTCGACGGCACCGGCACGGCGTCGCTGCCCGTCACGGACCTGTCCGTCGGCACCCACCCGATCACCGCCGTCTACGGCGGGAACACCATGTACGGGCCCTCCACCAGCAATACCGTCAACCAGGTCGTGAACCCGCTGACCTGTGACAACGCCACTGCCACGATCACCGGTACCAACCGCGCGGACAACCTCGTGGGCACCCCGGGCAACGACGTGATCTTCGCGCTCGCCGGCAACGACACGGTCAGCGGCCTCGGCGGCATCGACCTCATCTGCGGCGGGCCGGGCAACGACGTCCTGACCGGCGGCGCGGGGAACGACCGGATCGAGGGCGCTGCCGGCAACGACACCATCGGCGGCGGCGACAGCGACGACACCCTCCTCGGCGGGCCCGGCAGGGACACCCTCAGAGGCAACGCCGGCAACGACTCCCTGTTCGGCGACGCGGGCGACGACAGCCTCGACGGCGGCACCGGTACCAACACCAACAACGGTGGCACCGGCAGGAACGTCTGCACCAACCCCACCACGGGATCCGGCTGCACCTTCTGATGCACGTGAGCCCCCTGGAACACCTCCAGGGGGCTCACGGCTTCGCAACGCGCGGTCCTACTCCAGCTCCTCCGGGAGTCCGAAGAGCGGGAACCAGCGGGCGGTGTCCAGGAAGGCGTTGAGCCCGACGATCCTGCCCCCTGAGATCTCCAGGACCTGGAGCGCCCACGGGGTGTGGCCCTTCCCGTCGGCGGCCGGCCGGTACTGCCCGAAGGCCGGCATGCCGTTCGCCGTCGTCGGGACCAGCCGCGAGCCCTTGCAGCCGATGCCCTGGTTCAGGTGCCAGGCCGCGATGTCCTCGTGGCCGCGCAGCCACAGGTCGAACGGCGGCATCGACAGCACCGCGTCCTCGTGCAGCAGCGTGGTGAGCCGCGTGATGTCGTACGCCTCGAAGGCGGACAGGTACCGCTCCAGCAGCTTCGCCTGGTCCGGGTCCAGCGGGTCCGCCGGATCGCTGTCGCGGATGCCCTGCGAGGCCAGCGTGGCCCGCGCCCGCTGCAGCGCGCTGTTCACCGAGGCCACCGTGGTCTCCAGCAGCTGCGCGACCTCGTCGGCCTTCCAGGCCAGCACCTCGCGCAGGATCAGCACCGCCCGCTGCTTCGCCGGCAGGTGCTGCAGCGCCGCGACGAAGGCCAGCCGTACGGACTCCTTCGCCAGCGCCATCTCGGCCGGATCGGCGGTCTGCGGCAGTACCCGGCCGTCCGGGACCGGCTCCAGCCAGGTCACCTCGGGCCGCTCGTTGAGCACGGCGGAGGCCTGGTGCTGCGGGGCGGTCAGGTCCATCGGGCGGGCCCGCTTGTTCCCCGCGTTCAGCAGGTCCAGGCAGACGTTGGTGGCGATCCGGTACAGCCACGACCGCAGCGAGGAGCGGCCCTCGAACTTCTCGTAGCTCCGCCAGGCACGGACGTACGTGTCCTGCACGGCGTCCTCGGCGTCGAAGGAGGAGCCGAGCATCCGGTAGCAGTAGCCGGTGAGCTCGACCCGGTACCGGTCCATCGCCGCGTCGAGGTCCGTACTGGTGGCGAGGTCGCTCATGTCCGTTCATCCCCCTGCTCGTTCGGCTACTCCCGAAACTATCGGAGGCCTCTGACAACGGCAGCCGGAAGCGCTCGTCCGGCCAGGTCTGTCGATATCAAGTATCTTGACGTCAAGATTGAACTGGGGCAGGCTTCCGCATGTATCTCGACATCGAGATACATGGGCGGTGGATGCGGGGGCTGGGATGCGGCGCGGCGGGGAGATCCGGAAGGCACGGCAGGGGGAGGCCGGGCTGCTGGCGCAGCTGCGCCGGCCGCCGGGCGGCCGGGACGCGCGGATCATGCTGCTCGCCCAGCTGCTGGACCGCGCGGGCACGGGCGTGTGGGCCGCGTCCTCCGTCCTGTACTTCACCTTCATCGTCGGCCTCGACGCCGGGCGGATCGGCCTGCTGCTCGGCGCGGCCGGGGTGGCGGGCATCGCCGGATCGCCGCTGGCCGGCCACCTCGCCGACCGCTTCCCGGTCCGCACCCTGCTGATCGGATGCCACCTGGTCCGCCTCGGGACCCTCTGTGCGCTGCTGACCGTCACCGACTTCGCGGTGCTGCTGCCCGTCTTCGCCGTCACCCACCTCGGAGACCGCGCGGCCAAGACGCTGGAGATGCTCTTCGCCACCCGGGTCGCGGGCGAGCGGCGCGCCACCTACCAGGCGCTGTCGCGCAGTTCGGCCAACGCCGGCTACGCGCTCGGCGCCGGCCTCGCCGCCCTCGGCCTCGCCGTCGGCACCCGGGGCGCCTACCAGGCGCTGATCCTCGCCAACGCACTGTCGTTCCTCGTGGCCGCGGCCCTCGTGTGGCGCACCCGCGAGCCGCGCGGCCGCGGGCTCGTGGCCGCACCCCCCGGCGGCGCCGCGCCGGGCACGGCCGAGGGTGCGGCCCCGGATCCCGCGGCCGGTTCCGGGCCGAGCGCCTGGCGGGACCGCGGCTACCTCCGGTTCGTCCTGCTGGACATCCCGATGAACCTGGACGACTCGATCCTGGGTGTCGGCCTGCCGCTGTGGCTGGTCGGCCACACCACGGCGCCGCACGCCCTGATCCCGGCCTTCCTGGTCGTCAACACCGTGCTCGTCGTCGTCCTGCAGCTGCGCGTCACGGCGAAGTTCCAGGGCGCCCGCGCCGCGACGCGCGCGGTCGCCCTCTACGGGGTGACGACCCTCGTGTGCTGCGTCCTGCTGGCCGCCGCGGCCGGCGGCGGGATCCTGCTCGCCTCGGCGGCCCTGCTCGCCGCGGCGGTGCTGGCCACCGCGGCGGAGCTGATGCGCTCGGTGAGCTCCTGGGAACTGGCGGTCTCCCTCGCACCCCGGGAGGCGCGGGCCTCGTACCTCGGAGTCGCCGGCATGGCCCAGTCCGTCCAGAAGTCCGCAGGCCCGCTGCTGCTCACCGGCGCCGTCATGACCGCTGGCCCCGCGGGCTGGCTGGTCCTCGGGGCCGCGGTGGCCGGCCTGTCCCTCGTGCAACGGCGGGCCAGTCTGCGGCGGTTGGACGACCTGCGGCGGTTGGACGAGCTGCTGGCGGCGGCGGGCGAGCGCGCCGCGGCGGAGCCCGCGCCCGCACGCTGAGGAATCAGGTGCCGGGCTTGCGGCCGTACACGTAGACGTCCTCGCCCTTCCCCAGGAGGTTCCAGTACGCCTTGGCGTCGGCGAGCCGCATGTTCACACAGCCGCCCGAACCGGGCGGGTTCCACATGCTCTTGGCCGTCGAGTGGAAGGCGATGCCGCCGTCGAAGAACTGCGCGTACGGCATCGAGACGTTGTAGAGCGTCGACCAGTGGTCGATGCTGCGGTAGTAGATCTTCTTCAGGCCGGTCCGGGTCTCCGTGCCGTCCTTGCCGGTGCGGACCGGGACGGGACCGTACTTCAGCGCCGCGCCGTCCTGGATCCAGCTGAGCTGCCGCGTCAGGTCGACGCAGGCGATCCGCCCGCGGTTCACCGGGCAGGTGCCCGCCTTGTTCGGGGTGCTGCCCGCCGCCCGCTGGGCCAGCATCGTGCTCATCGTCTGCCAGGTCAGCGGTCCGGCGTACCCCTGGGCCGGGGTGATCCCGTGGGTCGTCTGGAACGACCTGATCGCCGTGCAGTCCGCCGCGGACTGCCTCCCGTCCGCGGGCCGCCCCAGGAACTGCTCCACCTGCCGCTGGTACGGCCCGGTGGTGAGATTGCAGGAGGCGGCCGCCTGCGCCGTCCCGCCTCCCGCGACCACCAGCGGCAGCGCCAGCGCCACCACCCCGCCCAGTACCGTCGCCCGCCGCTTCACGCGCCCGCGTGTCGTCAGCGTCCCCATCCGGTCCTCCCCTGATCGCACCGCTTCCGTTCACCGTGTTGAATGCCCGGAAAACATGCAGGGGTTGCCTCGTGCGGGAGCGTAGATTTCGTCAGCGCGCGGCCATGGCCGACGTCGGCATCCGCCGCTCCGCACGGGCCGCGTGCGACCCGTACAGAGTGATCGACACGACGCCCAGTACCGCCAGCAGCGCGATCCCGACCGTGGCCGCCCACCCGGCCGAGTGGTACGCGAGGGCGCCCAGGGTGCCGCCGGCACTGGAACCGAGGTAGTACGCCGACTGGTAGAGCGCGGAGGCCTGCGCGCGGCCCGTCTTCGCCGTCCGGCTGACCGCGGCGGAGGCCACCGCGTGTCCGGCGAAGAAGCCCGCCGTGATCAGCACCAGGCCGATCAGGACCGCCGCCAGGGACTCGGCCAGCGACAGCAGCAGCCCCAGCGCCGTGGTCGTCACGGCCAGGTACAGCGCGCCGCGCCGCCCCGTGCGGGCCACCAGCTTGCCGGCGGCGGCCGAGGAGACCGTCCCCACCAGGTAGATCAGGAAGATCGACCCGATGACGCCCTGCCCGAGCGAGAACGGCTCGTCCACCAGGCGGTAGCCGATGACCGTGTAGACCGCGCCGAAGACCGTCATGAACAGCGCGCCGATCCCGTACAGCCGCAGCAGCAGCGGATCGCGCAGATGACCGGCGACCGTACGTCCCACCGCGCGCGGGTTCAGCGACGCCGGGCGGAAGAACCGCGCCCGGGGCAGCAGCACCAGGAACGCCACCGCGCAGACCAGCGACATCAGCGCGACCGCGCCCAGCCCCGCACGCCAGCCCCACACCTGCGCCGCCCAGCCGGTGACGAGGCGGCCGCTCATGCCGCCGATGGAGTTCCCCGCCACGAACAGGCCGATCGCTCCCACCAGGGCCTTCGGCTTGACCTCCTCCGCAAGGTACGCCATCGCGGAGGCCGGGATCCCGGCGATCGCCGCGCCCTGGACGGCGCGCAGCGCCACCAGCCACTCCAGGCTCGGCGCGAACGGCACCAGCAGGCCCACGCCCACGGCCACGGCCATCGACCAGGTCATCATCCGGGTGCGGCCGAACCGCTCGGACAGCGCGCTGAGCGGCAGGACGAACAGGGCGAGCGCGCCGGTCGCGGCGGACACCGTCCAGCTGGCCTGACCCGCGGTCACCCCGAAGCTGGCGGAGATCGCGGGCAGCAGCGCCTGGGTGGAGTAGAGGAGGACGAAGGTCGCGAGTCCGGCGGCGAAGAGCGCGAGGCTCATCCGGCGGTAGCCGGGGCGTCCGGGGGCGCGGAGCTCGGGGGTGTTGGGCTGCGGAAACGACGGGGTGGAGGCACCCGGGATGACGGGTGCCCCGGTATGAACGGGAGGCATGTATCGAAGGTAGGCCGGTGTTTTTGATGCGTCCAATGCACAGAATCGCGATAATCGATCCACTCACGCATCAGCACAGCTCAGGGCGGCGCCTGTCTATGAACCGTTACGAAGAAGACATGGCAGTGACACGTCTGCTGGCGCCCCGGCTGGCCTATTTCGCCGCCGTCGCCCGGCACGAGCACGTCACCCGCGCCGCGCACGAACTGGGGGTACCGCAGTCCACCCTGTCGCGGGCCATGGTTCGCCTCGAACAGGACCTGGGCGTCACGCTGTTCGCCCGCAAGGGCCGCAACGTCGCCCTCACCACGGCGGGCCGCACCTTCCTGGCCTCCGCCGAACAGGCCCTGGACGGCATCGCCCGCGCCGCCGAATCCGTCCAGCAGGACGCCGACCCGGCCCTCGGCAAGGTCGCCTTCGGCTTCCTGCACACCCTCGGCTCCGAGACCGTACCCGGCCTGATCCGCGCCTTCCGGGCCGACCACCCGCGCGTGCGCTTCTCCCTCGTCCAGAACTACGGCGAGGCCATGCTGGAGAAGCTCCGGGCCGGCGAACTCGACCTCTGCCTCACCTCGCCCCTCCCCGACGCCCCCGACCTCGTCGCCCGCCGCCTCGACGAACAGCGCCTGCGCCTGGTCGTCCCCGAGGACCACCGCCTCGCCGTCCGCAAGCGCATCCGCCTCGCCGAGGCCGCGGAGGAGACCTTCGTGACCCTCGAACCCGGCTACGGCCTGCGCCGCATCACCGACGACCTGTGCGCGGAGGCCGGCTTCACCCCCCGCGTCGCCTTCGAGGGCGAGGAGGCCGAAACCCTGCGCGGCCTGGTCGCCGCCGGCCTCGGCGTGGCCCTCCTGCCGCCCCCGGCCGTGGCCCGCCCCGGGGTGGTCGAACTGACGGTCACCGCCCCCCGCGCCGTCCGCGAGATCGGCCTCGCCTGGCTCGACGGCCACCCCGACACCCCACCGGTGGCAGAGTTCAAACGCTTCCTCCTCTCCAGGAGGGGGCGCCTGATCCCCGAACTGGAGCCGCCCGCCGCGTGAGCCGCGCGGCGCTCCGAAATCCGCTGGCCCCCACACGGCCCGACCGAGCAGAATCGCCGCCTACGGGGGACGAGGGGGCTGTCGGTTGGACGTGTTCGCGTGCGCCGGGTGCGGTGCGGAACTGACGGCCCCGGTCTCCCGGGTCGCCCTCCCCGACCACACCCACTTCGGGGCGTGGGAGGAGTTGCACCCCCCACTGATGGAGCCGTCGACGTACGCCGTGGACCCCCTGCCCAGCGGAGCGCCCTGGAGGGTGTGGGGCGAGGTGGGGGAGGAGCCGGCGGCCCGGCAGGGGGTCCACGCGCCGGTGTACTCCGTGTCCTTCGGGGCGCGGGGCAGGATCGTCATCGCGCCCGGCGACTCCCGCGGCATGGCCTTGATCCCCGAGAAGTGCGCGGGCTACTGCAGGGGCATCGACGGCCGTGACGGCCCCAACCTGGCGTGCGAGCGGTGCGGCCGCGCGGTCGCGACGCGGATGGACGACTGCGGGCTGTGGCAGACGGTGTGGCTGGAGCCCGACGCGGTCCGCCGCCTCCCCTCCGGCATGCCCGCCGTCCCGATTCCCGACTGGGACGAGCTGGACCTGACGTCGTACGCCGTCCCGCCCGTCGAACCCGACGGGTCCTGGAGCCGCCGCTGGGAGGCCGCGGTCCCGGTGGCGCTCGCGCGCCTGGTGGTGGCCTGCGACGCCCGTGCGGTGGCGCTGCCCGGCCCCCTCGCCGAGCTGCTCGGCGACGCGGTCGCCGGCTACCTCCCCGCCGGGCCCCCGGCCCTCACCGCGGGCCTCGCCGGGCCGGGGGTGCCCGCGCCCCGGCCCGGCGACGACATCCTCCTCGTCCCCCGCCATCCGGTCACCGGGGAGCCGTGGCGGCCCCCGCACGGCACGGCGGCCGTCGTCCCGCTGGACATCGGGGTCTGGGCCCACCTCGTCCTCCCCGCGGAGACCTCTCCGCTGCCGGCGTCCGGCAGGCTGCCGGAAGGGGTCCTGCGCGACGACTACTGCCTGCCGCTGCGCCCCTGGCGGCCCTTCCTGCCCCACTCCAGAGCCTTCTCGCACACCCTGGTCCGGTTGCCCGCCATCCGCCGCCCGGCGCTGCGCGCGTACTACGAGCGGTACGGCAGGCCGTACTAGGCCCTGTCCGGGGCGGCGTCCTCCGCAGCCGCCGGGGCCGGGGCCGGGGTCGGCGCCGGGGCGGGGGTCGGCGCCGGCGTCGCGGAGAGCAGGTATCCCGCCTGGAAACGGGACTTCGCGCCCACCGCCCGCATGATCTCCGCGATGTGCCGCTGGCACGTCCGCTCCGACATGCCGAGGCGGCGCGCGATCACCTTGTCCTCCAGCCCCTCCGACAGCAGCCGCACGATCGTCTGCCGCAGCTCGTCCGAGATCGACCGCGCCGCCTCCGGGCTCACCGAGGTCGGGAACGGCTCCGCCCCCAGCCAGGACCGTTCGAACGCCGCCGTCATGAAGTGCACGACGCTCGGCTCCCGCACCACCAGGGCCGCCCCGGTCCGGTCCGGCACCGCCATCAGCCCGGTGCGCCCGTCGAAGACCAGCATCCGCATCAACCCGTCGCCCAGCGTCCGTACCTGCGCGCCCAGGGCCGTCACCCGCTCGACGTACGCCGCCGTCGGCCGCGAGTACCGCGCCGTGTGCTGGTAGATCGTCCGCATCCGGACCCCGCGCACCAGCAGCGACTCGTCCCGCCCGATCGACTCCTCCAGCGTCTCCAGCGGCCGCCCGCCGCCGGGCTGCGAGGTCAGCAGCTCCTGCTCGCACGAAGCCACCAGCTCCGCGATCAGCCCCCGTACCGCGCCGAGGTCCGTGACCAGCTCCAAGCGGCCCGACCCGCTCAGGTCCCGGTGCGCGGTCCCCGCCTCGTACGCCGGCACCAGCGTCTCCAGCCGCCCCCGCAGCCGGTCCATCTCGTCGTGGGTCTCCCGTACGAGCAGGGCCAGCGGGGCCAGCGCCCGGGCCGCCGCGGCCCGGGGCGCGACCGCGCTCCACCGGTCCGGCCCGCCGCCCGGCGCCCGCTGGAGCAGGTGCGCGGCGGCCAGCTCGGTGATCGCGGCGGCGGCGCGCACGCCCAGCGCCCCGGTGGCCTCGGCCGCGTCGAAGGCGTGCCGCTCGACGGCGTACGCGTACAGGCGCCGGGCCGCGGGACTCAGCTCCCCGGCGGCTCCGGTCCCTCCGGGCGCTCCGCCTGCTCCGGTCTCCTCTGCGGGCATATTCCAATTCGTCCCGTTCTGTGCCTGTCTGTAAACCCCTCGTGTTCCCGCAAGGCGGCAAGACGACGCCTGGCCTGGCGCGATCGGCACATGCCGAACCGGCACAGTGGATGCACGGCGTGAGGGGGAGCGCGGTATGCGGCAGCGGACGCCGGGTGAGGGGCGGGGGCCCTGGCCGTCCTGCTGAGCCCGCGACCAGCCGTGGTGGCGGCGGCCCGCCGTGCGGGCGGGCACACCGTGGTGGTCGCGCCGGGTCCATCGGTGCCATCCGACCGTGAGGGGACGGAACGGCGGGTACGGACGGACTGGCGCGACCACCGTCACCTGTCCCCCCGGCTACCGCTGGGAGGTGCCCCCGGGCCGTCGGCGGGCTCACCGGCCCGCACTCTCGACCGGGCCGCGGTCTGCTCGGGCAGGGGTCGCCGGCGGGTCTGCGGGGGGCCTCAGCCGGAAGGCTGCGCGAAGGTCCCGTAGCCGGTCCAGTCCAGGACGACGCACTGTTCGTCGCCCACGACCCAGGCGTCGTGCCCGGGCGGGATCCGGACGTAGTCGCCCGCCGCGACCTCGATCTCGGCGCCGTCGTCCATGACGATCTGCATGCGGCCCTTCACGACGTACCCGGTGTGGTCGGCCAGGCAGCTGTCCGTACCGGCCAGCGGCTTGACGTGCTCGGACCACTTCCAGCCCGGCTCGAAGACGGCGCGCCCGACCAGGCCGCCGTCCGTCTCCACCAGGTCCAGCCGACCCTTGCCGTCCTCGAACGGCCGGGTCTCGTCCGCCTTGTCGAAGCTCTTGGACACCAGGCCGGCCATGGTCATCGCCTCCGTCGCAGAAGCCCGAGTCCTTGTATTTCACTCTACGCGCGAGCCCGCTCTCCGGGCGGGCTCCGGGCGCGCGGGACGCCCCGCCCTCACCTGCGCAGCGACCTGCCGAAGCCGGAGGCGAGCGGCATCCGCAGACCCAGGGGCGGCGGCGCGGCCAGGGCGTCCGTCACCGGCCGCGAGTACCGCCCCGAGAACACCGCGCCGAGTACGAAGTCCACGGCCAGCGCCACCACTTCGGCCTGGTGCTCGCGCAGCCCGTGGCCGTCCGAATGCACCTCGAAGCGGCAGGTCGAACGATTCGCCTTCTTCGCCCGCGCCGCCAGCCGGAAGGAGGCCTCCGGGTCGCTGCGCGCGTCGTTGGTGCCGTGAACGATCAACACCTGCCGCCCCGACAGCTGTTTCACCGGTTCAGGGGAGTCGGCGGCGGCGGCCTCGCCCAAACAAGGGGCCATCGCCAGTACAGAGTTGACGGCCCCGTGTCCTGCGGCGCGCAGCGCGGCCAGGCCCCCCGCGTCGTAGCCGGCCAGGCACACCGGCACGTCCCCGTACCGCCGCACCACCTCGTCCGCCGCCCACCCGGCCTGTTCCTCCCGCGAGGACTCCCCGCCGTGGATGACGGCGTGCGTGACCAGCCCCTCCGCCCCGCCCGCCCGGGCCAGCGCCCGCGCGAGCGGACGTACCGGACCGGGGGAGAATCTGGACGCTCCGGGAAGCAGGAGCACCACCCCGTTGACCGGGCTTTCCGTCGAACCCGAGCCGGTTCTCGCGCCGGCCGCCCGCCCCAGGCGGGCCCCGCGCGCCGGCGGCGCATGCTGTGCCATGGCGGAACAGTCTCAGACACCGAGGTGTACGCCATCCGTCCGCGCGGTCTCTGTTACATATCGACGCCCGTCGCGGACACCCCGCTCTACGCGCGTAGGAGTTAGAGTGCGCAGATGACGAGCGAGACCCCCAACCTGCCGACCCCGGATCAGATCCGCCGCTCCCCGAAGGTGCTGCTGCACGATCACCTCGACGGTGGGCTGCGCCCCGGGACGATCATCGAGCTGGCCCGCGAGGTCGGCTACGAGAACCTCCCCGAGACCGACGCCGACAAGCTCGGCATCTGGTTCCGTGAAGCCGCCGACTCCGGCTCCCTCCCGCGCTACCTCGAGACCTTCGCGCACACCTGCGCGGTCATGCAGACGAAGGCGGCCCTCTTCCGGGTCGCCGCCGAGTGCGCCGAGGACCTGGCCGAGGACGGCGTCGTGTACGCCGAGATCCGCTACGCCCCCGAACAGCACCTGGAAGCCGGCCTGACCCTCGAAGAGGTCGTCGAGGCCGTGAACGACGGCTTCCGCGAGGGCGAGCGCCGCGCGAAGGCCAACGGCCACCGCATCCGCATCGGCGCCCTGCTGACCGCGATGCGCCACGCGGCCCGTGCGCTGGAGATCGCCGAGCTGGCGAACCGCTACCGCGACAACGGCGTGGTCGGCTTCGACATCGCCGGCGCCGAGGCCGGTTTCCCTCCCACCCGCCACCTCGACGCCTTCGAGTACCTCAAGCGCGAGAACAACCACTTCACCATCCACGCGGGCGAGGCCTTCGGCCTGCCGTCGATCTGGCAGGCCCTGCAGTGGTGCGGCGCCGACCGCCTCGGTCACGGCGTGAAGATCATCGACGACATCGAGGTCGCCGAGGACGGTTCCGTGAAGCTGGGCCGCCTGGCCTCGTACGTCCGGGACAAGCGCATCCCCCTGGAGATGTGCCCGACCTCGAACCTGCAGACGGCCGCGGCCGCCTCGTACGCCGAGCACCCGATCGGCCTGCTGCGGAAGCTGCACTTCAGGCTCACGGTCAACACCGACAACCGGCTGATGAGCGGCACCAGCATGAGCCGCGAGTTCGAGCACCTGGTGGACACCTTCGGCTACACGCTGGACGACATGCAGTGGTTCACCGTCAATGCGATGAAGTCCGCGTTCATTCCTTTCGATGAACGACTGGCCATGATCAACGAGGTCATCAAGCCCGGTTATGCGGAGCTGAAGTCGGAGTGGCTGTTCCAGCAGACCGCTTCCACCAGCGGTTCTGTCTCGGCCTAGGCCACGGCATGACGTACTGAAAGCGCCCGGGAGGGGCAATTCCCGGGCGCTTTCTCGTATTTAATGATGTTTGCGGGCGAGGGTTTGAAGTGACTAGTTTGCGGAGCCGCTCAATTCCCCGTCGCAAGGAATACCTTTCATGAAGCAGTCAGCTGCCAAGACCCTCGGTGTCGCCGCTCTCGGTGCCGCCCTCGCCGCCGTCGCCGCCGGTACCGCTTCCGCCGCCGTTCCCGCAGTCGGCCTCACCGAACTGGCGGGCACCGTCACCGGCGCCGCCCAGGGGCTCACCAGCCAGCAGCAGGTGAAGCCCGGGGAGGGACAGCAGTCGAGCGACCCGGCCGCCGCGCTCGCCCCGGTCACCGGTCTGCTCGGCGGTCTGCCGACCAGCAACCTCGGTGGCTGATTCGTAGCTGGATTCGCACGCGTGCACGCGCGGCGCACACCAGAACGAGCAGGTGGGCGCCGCGTTGTGCCGTGTGCCACGATCGCCACCAACTGCCCGCCGACGTAAGCGGTATGAGGTCCTTGGTCATGCGCATGAAGGCACGAGCGACGATGGTCGCGCTGGTTCCCGCCCTGCTCATCGCGGCGGTGGGCTGCAGCAGCGGCACCCCCGCCACGGGCAAGGACCCGGACCCCAAGGGGTCCTCCGGCGCACCCGGCGCCCCGGCGCCGTCCGCCGGCGCGGCGGGCTCACCGGCATCCGCCCCGCCGAAGACCGGCGGCACCAGGCTGGACCGCTCCGCGCTGGAACAGGGCGACCTCCCCGGCTACCAGATCTCCGCCCAGGGCAAGAACCCGAACGCCCCGGACGGACAGCCGCAGGCCGACCGCAAGGCCTGCCAGCCGCTGGCCGACATCATGGGAGACAAGCCGGACCCGGCCGCGCGCCAGACCGTCAACCGCGGCATCGGCTCCCAGAAGCAGGTCGGGCTCGCCGTGTCCGCCTCCGTCAGCTCCTACGCCGAGAGCGACGCCAAGGCGCTGATCGCCCGGCTCAAGGCCGCCGTGGCCGCCTGCGGTACGGGCTTCTCCGCCACCGTGGAGAAGCAGACCGGCAGCTACCGCGAGGTGCGGGCCGCCGCCTACCGCACGAGCGGCGACGAGACCGTCAGCTGGACCACGACCGCGGCCGCCCAGGGCGTCTCGGCGCCGGTCCACCTGGTCGTCGCACGCGAGGGCGACACCGTCGTGCGGCTGATGGCCCTCAACGTGGCGGCGGCCGAGAAGAAGGCCCAGGTGCCGCAGGAAGTGGCCGACAAGCAGCTGGAGAAGGTCCGGAAGGCCGGCTGACCCGCCGACCGGCCCGGCCGCCGCCGATCGCGGCCGCCGCTCACCAGGCGGTGGAGGCGGACTTCTCGTTCGGCAGCAGCACCCACAGCGCGATGTAGATCAGGAACTGCGGGCCGGGCAGCAGGCACGAGACGGCGAAAATGACGCGCATCGTGTTCGCGGAAATTCCGAAACGCCTGGCCAGTCCGGCGCACACTCCACCGATCCAGCGGCCGTCACGGGGGCGGACAAGGGCGCTCATGGGGTTCTCCTTCGTCGGGATCGCGGTTTTGAAGACCATCACGGCCTCGCGATGACTCAATACTCCCGCTGGACCGCTGACAGAACGTCGGTCCAGGGGCCGAGCCCGACCCTGGAAATCTTCGGGGTGTTCCCCTGATAAGCGGTGTGTGAACGCCGCAGCCGGGCCCGCAGCGCCGGTACGACGGCCACGTGCGCGAGCAGCACACCGACGGTGTTCAGCAGCACCGAATCCACGTCGACGACCTGGCCCGGGACGGCGGTCTGGAGCATCTCGATGCTCAGCGAGACCAGCGCGCCCGCGGCGGCGGTCCGGGCCAGGGAAGACCACGCGGACAGCGTCGACAGCGCGAGCCGTCCGTTGACCAGCGGCAGCAGCACCCCGAGCGGGGCCAGCAGGGCCAGGCCCTCGCCGATCCGCCGGGCCGCCTCCAGCGGCCCGTAGGAGAGGTCCGTCCGGATCCCCTCCAGGGGGGTCAGATTGGCGGCCGCGGCCCAGGGCACATCGAGCGGCCGAAGGGTCAGCCAGCCGACGACCAGGAGATGGGCGACGAGCAGGACCCCGGCGAGGAGTCGGAGCCGAAGATGGATCGCGGTGGCGGTGGCGGCGCTGCCGCCGGCCTCAAGACGCTGCACACCTGCGAGGACGCACCACCCGGTAGCCCCGGTTCCGCCCTGACGGGGGGTGTGGCCGGGAGCACCCGGGGCCGCTCGGTGCAGGTCAGCGGACGGCGATGAGGACGATCAGCGCCAGCGCGCCGACCACGGCGGGCGCGATGATCTCGTACGACCAGTGGACGCGCACGCTGCCCTGGGCACCGGCCCGCTCGGCGCCGCGTTCGGCCATCCGCTGCAGCTCGTCCACGATCCGGTCCGCGCTCGCCCGCATCGGCTCGGCCGGCATCCGGGGCCGCTCGCCGGGGCTCCGCTGCTCCCGGTCCTGCAGCCCCTCGTGGCGCAGCCGCTGCCGGTTCGCCTTCTTCCGCTCGCGCAGCGAGACGGGCACGGACCACAGCTGGTACTTCGACCCCTCGGCCAGCACCTCCGCCGAGTAACCGGAGCGCACCGCGTCCACGGCCGCCCAGGGCAGCTCGATGATCCGGAAGGGGTTGCGCACGCGCATCCGGTCGTCGTTGGCGAAGACCGCCGGGCGGATCGTGAACGCCACGATCAGCGGTACGGCGCACAGCGCCACCGCCACCGCGATCCAGGGAGTGTTCCCCGAGCCGCGCAGCACGGCGTCGGCGCAGAGCCATGCGGTCAGCGCGAGCAGCACTACCCCCGAGACGACGCCCATGGTGGAGCGGTAGACCCGGTCGTCGTGGACCGGCTCATCGGTCGGCTGCTGCTGGCTGCTCATGGGGTCGATTCTGCCCCACGGCGCCGCCTGGTCGGATCAGCCGACGAGATCGGCGTACAGGATGATGTTGTCGGGCCGGTGGCCGTCGGTGATCTCGCCGCCGCAGGTGATGATGCGCAGCTCGGGGCGCGCGGTGTCCCCGTACACCTTGGCGGTCGGGAACTTCTTCTTGTCCACCTGCTCCAGCTCGCGGACGCGGAAGACGGCCGTGCTCCCGTCCGCCCGCGAGACCGTGATCTCCTCGCCGACGCGCACGCGCGCGACGTCCTTCAGCACGGCCGGGCCGCGCGCGGTGTCGAAGTGGCCGATCAGCACGGCTGGACCGGTCTCGCCGGGCGTGACGCCCTTGGTGTACCAGCCGATCTTGTCCCCGTCGGGCACGGAGGGCACCTCCACGGTGCCGTCGGCGGCCAGCCCCAGCCGCAGCAGCGGGGAGGCGTCCACGCCGGCCGCGGGGATCCGTACGCGCACGGGCTCGGAGGCGGCCATCGGGGCGGCCGCCACGGGGGCCGCGGGGGCGGTGGTGGGCGTGACCGAGGGCGGGGCGGCGGAGGGGGCGGTCGCCCCGGGCGCGGGTGCGCCGGCGGTGGCCGCGCCGCAGCCGGTCAGGGCGGCGGCGAGGAGGACGGCGGCGAGCAGCGGGCGGACGCGGTGGGCCATGGAGGACTCCGGGACGGCTTTCGGCGGGCCACCGGGTCGGTGGCCCGCCGGAGGAGGGCAGGACAGGAAGCGGACGAAGGGGCGTCAGCCCTGGCTGGCGCGGCGGCGGCGCAGGACCACGCTGGCGGCCAGGGCGCCGAAGGCGGCGATCAGGGCGGCGCCGGCCGTCATGGTGGCGGTGTCGGCGGTGTCCGCGGCGGTCTCGACCGGGAGCTCGGCGCCCGCGGCGACCGGGCCCTTCGGGACCACCGACGTCTGGCCCGCGGTCTGCGGCTTCACCGGAGCGGGGGTGGAGGTGGGGGCGGGGGTGGTGGGCTTCGTCACCGGCTTGTCGTCGGTGAACTTGTAGCTCGGCTTGCAGCCCTTGGGGAACGCGGGGAACGCGACCCGGCCGACCGTGTCGTTGCCGCCCTGCGTCTTCCACTCGAAGACGGGCTTGGCGCCGCTCGGGTTCACGATCCGGGCGATGATGCCCGCGGACTCGGGCAGCGAGGGGTGGGTGCGGTCCAGCTGGCCGAAGCCGCGGCCGCCGTCGCCCGCCTCCAGGAGGACCACCTTCGGGCCCAGCTCGGAGACGTACAGCTCGGCGGACATGCCCGCGCCGATGTCCTGACCCACCGGACCGACCCGGCAGTCCGTGCTGGCCTCGCCCGCGGGCAGCGGGTAGGACTTGGCGGTCCCGTCCGCGGCGGTGACGACGAGCACGGGCTTGGCGCTCGCGGCCTTGGTGAGTTCGAGGTCCAGGCCCTTGGCCTTGTCGTGGGGCTGGGTCCGGTCCAGCTTCGTCACGACGTGGACCATGTAGGTGTCGCCGGGCTTCCAGTCGGGGCCGACCTCGCGGATCCACGCCTCGGGACCCTCCGACTTGTTGCGCAGCACCGCGACCAGGCCCTCCCCGATGTAGACGGGCTTGCCCTCGTAGCGGCTGTTGTCCGAGGCCGCGGCCGACTGCGGGGCCGTGGCGGGCGCGGCGAACGCGGCGCCGGCAGCCGGGACGAGCATCGCGCCGGCGAGGGCGACGGTGACTATCGAGGTGCGGAGGGCGGTACGCATAACGACTCCTGAGGCGTGGGTGAGGAGAGTGGAGGAGAGTCGCATGCCGCGTTGCGTCTGTTCGGTCTGGTTCACCGGGTCAGGTGTGGCGGGCTGCTGAAGACAAATCTATGGATCTTGTGCGGGTGGACGATCCGCCTCCTGTCATGGCCGTGTAACGGACGAATGCGTGTCGGAATGGAGCTGTCCATTCCATCGTGGATCCCCCGAAAACGGGCCGCCTCCGGCCGGGATCCGTACACGCACGAAAAAAGCCCCGGCGGGCCACCGCATGGTGGCCCGCCGGGGCGAGAAGGTGTGACCGGGGCGAGAGGGGTGTGCCCGCCCCGGGAGGGGTGTGGCCGGGGCCGGATCAGCCCTGGGTGCGGGAGCGGCGGCGCAGCAGCAGGCCGGCCCCGAGCGCTCCGAGGGCGGCGACGAGGCCGGCCCCGGCGGCGTAGGCGGTGCGGTCGGCGGTGTCGGCCGGGATCTCGGCACCCGCGGCGACGCCGCCCTTGGGCACGACGGAGGTCTGGCCGGCCGTCTGCGGCTTGGGGGCCGTCGGGGTGCTGTGGCCGGTGGAGGCGCTCGGGCTGGGCTTCGGCTCGGGCTTGGTGTCCGGCTGGGGCTTCTCGGTCGGCTTCTGGAAGGTGTAGTCGAACGTGCAGCCCTTGGGCAGCTTCGGGAACGAGGCGTGCCCGTACAGCGTGTTGCCCCCCTGGGTCTTCCACTCGAAGACCGGCTCGGCGGAGCTCGCGTTCAGGATGCGGGCGACGATGCCGGCGCCTTCCGGCAGGGAGGGCGTGGAGCGGTTCAGGCTCGTGTGTCCTCCGGGACCCTCCTCGTCGAAGTCCAGCTGGGCGACCGGACCGTTCGGGGTCATCATGAGCTGTGCCTCTGCACCCGCCCCGATGGGCTGCGACACGGGCTTGCTCACGCACTCCGGACCCTGGCCCTTCGGCAGCGGGTAGGAGCTGGTCTTGCCGTCCTTGGTCACGGAGAGGACGGGGTGGTGGACGTCCTCCTCGGTGAGTGCGAGCTGCAGGCCCTCGGCCGAGGCCGTGGGGTGCTCGTGGTCCAGCGTGGCGAGGACGCGGCCGATGTAGGCGTCGCCCGGCTTCCAGTCCGCCGGTACCGAGCGGATCCAGGCCTCGGGACCCTCCGACTTGTTGCGCAGCACCGCCACCACGCCCTCACCGATGGAGACGGGCGTGCCGGCGTAGCGGTCGGGCACGGAGGACGACGCGGCCGCGGCAGCGAGGGG
Organism: Streptomyces sp. NBC_00207; assembly: GCF_045160965.1. NCBI lineage: Bacteria > Bacillati > Actinomycetota > Actinomycetes > Kitasatosporales > Streptomycetaceae > Streptomyces > Streptomyces sp. NBC_00207. The sequence continues at coordinate 5,801,532 of NZ_CP130715.1, forward strand.
GGTCGCGGCGAACGCCGTGCCTGCGGCAGGGGCCAGGAGCGCGCCGGCGAGGGCGGCCGTGACGATGGAGGTGCGGAGGGCGGTACGCATAACGACTCCTGGAGCGTGGGTGAGGAAGGTGGAGGAGAGTCGCATGCCGCGTTGCGTCTGTTCGGTCTGGTTCACCGGGTCAGGTGTGGCGGGCTGCTGAAGAGAAAACTATTGATCTTGTGCGGGTGGACGATCCGCCTCCTGTCATGGCCGCGTAACAGCAAACGGGGCCCTCGGTTCCGAATGAATCGGAGGGTGGGGGTGACAGGTCGCTACGCGCGTAGATATGCTCATGTGGTGACCATGCCCACCACCCTCACCGCATTCGCTGACGTGACGACGTCCGACAGTGCGCTGCGCCGCTTCCTGCACGGGCTGCCCGGCGTCGACACTGTCGGCCTGGAGGCCCGCGCGGCCTCCCTCGGCACCCGTTCGATCAAGACGACGGCCAAGGCGTACGCCATCGACCTGGCCATCTCGATGATCGACCTGACGACGCTCGAAGGCGCGGACACCCCGGGCAAGGTCCGGGCGCTCTCCGCCAAGGCCGTCAATCCCGATCCGACCGACCGTACGACGCCCATGACCGCCGCGGTCTGCGTCTACCCCGACATGGTGGCGACCGCCAAGGCCGCGCTGAACGGCGCCGACGTCAAGGTCGCCTCCGTCGCCACCGCCTTCCCGGCCGGCCGCGCCGCCCTGCCGGTCAAGCTCGCGGACACGGCCGACGCCGTGGCCGCCGGCGCCGACGAGATCGACATGGTCATCGACCGTGGCGCCTTCCTCGCCGGCCGCTACCTCGACACGTACGAGCTGATCAAAGCCGTCAAGGAGGCCTGCGTCCGCCCCGACGGCACCGCGGCCCGCCTCAAGGTCATCTTCGAGACCGGCGAGCTGTCGACCTACGACAACATCCGCCGCGCCTCCTGGATCGGCATGCTCGCGGGCGCCGACTTCATCAAGACGTCGACCGGCAAGGTGGGCGTCAACGCCACCCCCGCGAACACCCTGCTCATGCTCGAAGCCGTCCGCGACTTCCGGGAGCAGACTGGAATCCAGATCGGCGTGAAGCCGGCCGGCGGCATCCGCACCACCAAGGACGCGATCAAGTTCCTGGTCCTGGTCAACGAGACCGTGGGCGAGGACTGGCTGAGCAACCACTGGTTCCGCTTCGGCGCCTCCAGCCTGCTCAACGACCTGCTGATGCAGCGCCAGAAGCTGAGCACCGGCCGTTACTCCGGTCCCGACTACGTGACGGTGGACTGATCACCATGGCATCTGTATTCGAGTACGCACCGGCTCCCGAGTCCCGCTCGGTCGTCGACATCGCCCCCTCCTACGGGCTCTTCATCGACGGCGAGTTCACCGACGCCGCCGACGGCAAGGTCTTCAAGACCGTCTCGCCGAGCAGCGAAGAGGTCCTGGCCGAGATCGCGCAGGCCGGCGCCGCCGACGTGGACCGCGCCGTCAAGGCCGCCCGCAAGGCCTTCGAGAAGTGGTCCGCGCTGCCCGGCTCCGAGCGCGCCAAGTACCTCTTCCGCATCGCCCGGATCATCCAGGAGCGCAGCCGCGAGCTCGCCGTCCTGGAGACCCTGGACAACGGCAAGCCGATCAAGGAGACCCGCGACGCGGACCTCCCGCTGGTCGCCGCGCACTTCTTCTACTACGCGGGCTGGGCCGACAAGCTCGACCACGCGGGCTACGGCGCCAACCCCCGCCCCCTCGGCGTGGCCGGCCAGGTCATCCCGTGGAACTTCCCGCTCCTGATGCTCGCGTGGAAGATCGCCCCGGCGCTCGCCACCGGCAACACGGTCGTGCTGAAGCCGGCCGAGACGACCCCCCTCTCGGCGCTGTTCTTCGCGGACATCTGCCGCCAGGCGGGCCTGCCCAAGGGCGTCGTCAACATCCTCACCGGATACGGCGACGCGGGCGCGGCCCTCGTCGAGCACCCGGACGTCAACAAGGTCGCCTTCACCGGCTCGACCGCCGTGGGCAAGAAAATCGCCCGCCACGTCGCCGGCACCGACAAGAAGGTCACCCTGGAGCTGGGCGGCAAGGGCGCCAACATCGTCTTCGACGACGCCCCCATCGACCAGGCCGTCGAGGGCATCGTCAACGGCATCTTCTTCAACCAGGGCCAGGTCTGCTGCGCGGGCTCCCGCCTGCTGGTCCAGGAGTCGATCCACGACGAACTGCTGGACAGCCTCAAGCGCCGCCTGAGCACCCTTCGCCTGGGCGACCCGCTCGACAAGAACACCGACATCGGCGCGATCAACTCCGCCGAGCAGCTCGCCCGGATCACCGCGCTCGCGGAGACCGGCGAGGCCGAGGGCGCCGAGCGCTGGTCCCCGGCGTGCGAGCTGCCGTCCGCCGGCTACTGGTTCGCCCCGACGCTCTTCACGAACGTCACCCAGGCGCACACCGTCGCCCGTGACGAGATCTTCGGCCCGGTGCTGTCCGTGCTGACCTTCCGCACGCCCGACGAGGCCGTCGCGAAGGCCAACAACAGCCAGTACGGCCTGTCCGCCGGCATCTGGACGGAGAAGGGCAGCCGCATCCTCGCGGTCGCGAACAAGCTCCGCGCGGGCGTCGTCTGGGCCAACACGTTCAACAAGTTCGACCCGACCTCGCCCTTCGGCGGCTACAAGGAGTCGGGCTTCGGCCGCGAGGGCGGCCGCCACGGCCTGGAGGGCTACCTCGATGTCTGAGTCGACCCGTCTGAACGTCTTCAAGACCTACAAGCTGTACGTCGGGGGCAAGTTCCCCCGCTCCGAGAGCGGCCGGGTGTACGAGGTGACGGACTCCAAGGGCAACTGGCTGGCCAACGCGCCGCTGTCCTCCCGCAAGGACGCCCGTGACGCGGTCGTCGCCGCGCGCAAGGCCTTCGGCGGCTGGTCGGGCGCGACCGCGTACAACCGCGGGCAGATCCTCTACCGCATCGCCGAGATGCTGGAGGGCCGCCGGGAACAGTTCGTCCGCGAGGTCGGCGAGGCCGAGGGGCTGTCCAAGTCGAAGGCCGGCGCCGTCGTGGACGCGGCCATCGACCGCTGGGTCTGGTACGCGGGCTGGACCGACAAGATCGGCCAGATCGTGGGCGGGGCCAACCCGGTCGCGGGCCCGTTCTTCAACCTCTCCACCCCGGAGCCGACGGGCGTCGTGACCGTGATCGCCCCCCAGGACTCGTCCTTCCTGGGCCTGATCTCGGTGATCGCCCCGGTCATCGCGACCGGCAACACGGCGGTCGTGATCACCTCCGAGAAGTCCCCGCTGCCGGCCCTCTCCCTGGGCGAGGTGCTCGCCACCTCCGACCTGCCCGGCGGCGTGGTCAACATCCTGTCCGGCAAGGCCGCCGAGATGGGCCCGCACCTGGCGTCCCACCAGGACGTCAACGCGATCGACCTGGCCGGAGCCGATGCGGCGCTGGCCAAGGAGCTGGAGATCGCGGCGGCCGACAACCTGAAGCGCGTCCTGCGTCCACAGCCTGTGGACGACTGGAACGCCGACCCGGGCACGTCGCGCATGACGGCGTTCCTGGAGACCAAGACGGTCTGGCACCCGACGGGCTCGCTGGGCTCGGGCGGATCCTCGTACTAGAAGATCCCCGCGAACCGGCCCCGGCAGCGTCCCCCGCGCTGCCGGGGCCTTCGCGTACCCGCTTCTACCTGCTCCCCTACTTCTTCGGGAGGACCGGCCCCAGCAGCGAGGAGACCGCCGCGGTGGGCAGCTCGCCGACGGACGGCCCCTGGGTCAGGACCCCGGTGACCATGCCGGTGCCGACGGCGGGGAAGTCCGCGACCTTGGTGGCCACGCCGTTGTCCAGCGGGTCCACACCGGTGTGGGCGAGCGGGTTCACCTTGAGGTTCGCGATCGGGTCGGCGACCCCGGCCAGAGCCGCCGGTACATCGAGCTCACCGGCCTGAGCACCCCCCGCGGCCATGGCGAGCGCGGCGCCGGCCATCGAGAGGGTGAGGCCCGCGGAGCGGAGCCGGTTCGGTGCGTTCGGGGCTGCGTGACGTGCCATGGGGATCCCGCCTGAGGTCGTAGTCGCGTGCGCACGCAGCGTAGTGGAGGTGTGATCCTCGATACCAACCGGTCGCCGGAGGCATCCCCTGCGCGGGGGAATGGTTCACACTGGTGTCCTGTGAGCTCCTCCTCTCCTTTGCCTACGCGTGTCGTCCTTCTGACCGGACCCTCGGGGTCCGGCAAGTCCTCGCTGGCGGCCCGGTCGGGTCTGCCCGTGCTGCGCCTGGACGACTTCTACAAGGAGGGTGACGACCCGACCCTCCCGCTGGTGGAGGGCAGTTCGGACATCGACTGGGACTCGCCGCTGTCCTGGGACGCGGACACCGCCGTGGCGGCGATCGAGGAGCTGTGTGCGGTGGGTCGCACCGAGGTTCCGGTGTACGACATCGCGACGTCCTCGCGGACCGGGGCGGAGGCGCTGGACATCTCGCGTACGCCGCTGTTCATCGCCGAGGGGATCTTCGCGGCGGACATCGTCACCCGCTGCCAGGAGCTGGGGCTGCTCGCGGACGCGATCTGTCTGCGCGGGCGGCCCTCCACCACCTTCCGCCGCCGGCTGGCGCGCGATCTGCGGGAGGGCCGCAAGTCGGTCCTGTTCCTGCTGCGGCGCGGCCTTCGGCTGATGCGGGCGGAGCGGGGCATCGTGGCGCGCCACATCGCGCTGGGCGCGCACGCGTGCGGCCGTGACGAGGCCCTCGGCCGCCTCGCCGCAGCCGCCGCCGGCCGCCGCCGCCACACCCCCACTCACGCCTAGCCCCCGGCTACTCCCCGCCTTCCGCGGCCAGGCGGCCGAGCAGGGCCACCGCGTCCTCGACCGGGACCGGCCCGAAGAACCGCGCGTCGACCTCCTCGACGGCGGCGATCGCACGGGGGGCCAGTTCGGCGCCGGGGCCGGTGACGCGCAGCCGCTTGGCGCGGGTGTCGGCCGGGTCCACCTCGCGTTCGATCAGGCCCTTCTTCTCCAGGGTGCGCAGCACCTGGGAGGTCATCTTCACGTCCGTGCCCGCCTGGCGGGCGACGGCCTGCTGGTTGGGCCGCTCGCCCTGGCCGTTCAGCCACCAGGTGCAGGCGAGCAGGACGAACTGCACGTGGGTCAGGTCGAGCGGGGTCAGGGCCGTGGCGATGTCGCGCTGCCAGCGCAGCGTGACGTGCCAGAGCAGGAACCCGGGGCTCTCGCCGGGCTTCAAGGCGCTCAGCTCCGCGCCGCGAGGGCCACGAGCGCGGCCATCGTCTCGGGCCAGTCCGCGGTGATGCCGGGACCGATCTGCGGTCCGGCCTCGGCGGCGCCCTCGCCGGTGATCTCCATCCGGTACGCCACCTTGGTGCGCCCCTGCCCGAGCGGGACGAGCCGGTGCGTGGTGCGCAGGACGAGCGGCCTGAACCGGGCCTCGTCGGTGAAGTGCTCGCCCTCGCCGAGGTCGGTGACGGTCAGTTCCACCGGTTCGTCGCCGGGCGGGGTCATCGTGATCACGGCGCCCTCGGCGAACGGGCCGCGGAGCTCGATCTTCTCGATCCCGCCGTTCCAGGCCCCCCAGTTCTCCACGTCGCTCCAGAGCCGCCAGATCGCCTCGGGTGCGGCGTCGGTCTCGATGTCGTGCTCGTACTCCCACATGACGGCCTCCTCGATCCGGAACATCTGCGGAAAGATTATCTGCGCGCAGACTATCTGTCCAGGAGGCGCCGCCGTGATCGCCGCCGTGATCGCCGCCGTGATCGCCGCGGTGACGCCGCCGTCATCGCCGTCCCACCGCCCGGCCCCGCACATGTGAAAAGGCGGGATCAGGCGGACCCCCGGCCGCTTGATCCCGCCTTTTCCCCCCGCGGCCCCCGTCCCACCCCCGTAGGACGGGCCCCCTGGCCCGATGGTCTCTTGTGCCGCGTTACGCGACGAGCTCCTCGAAGGACTCCGCCTCGTCGCGGCCGAAGCTCAGCGCCTCGTCCTCCCGCAGGCGGCGCAGCGAGCGCCAGATGCTCGACTTCACCGTGCCGACGCTGATCCCGAGGATCTCCGCGATCTCCGGGTCCGTGCGGCCCTCGTAGTAGCGCAGCACCAGCATCGTGCGCTGCGGCTCCGGGATCCGGGTCAGCGCCTGCCACAGCACCGCGCGCAGCTCCGTACCGCGCATCGCGTCCGTGTCGGAGGCCGTCTCCGGCAGCTCCTCGGTCGGGTACTCGTTCAGCTTGCGCCGACGCCACGCGCTGATGTGCAGGTTGGTCATCGTGCGGCGCAGGTAGCCGCCGACGGCCGCCTTGTCGCTGATCCGGTCCCAGGCGCGGTACGTGGAGAACAGCGCGCTCTGCAGCAGGTCCTCGGCCTCGTAGCGGTCGCCGGTGAGGTGGAAGGCCGTCGCGTAGAGCGCGGCCCGCCGCTCCTGGACGTACGCCGTGAACTCGGCCTCCGACGTGGAGGACGGGGTCTGCTGGGCGGGAACCGCCTGGTACTGGTTTGCGTCAATGGCTACGACGTGGGCCGGCCGGGGACGGGCGACCGCCACCGTACGGACACCCGCCCGGCGGTTCACATCGTGCAGCCGCGTGACAACCGCGCTGGTGTTGGTGCTGTGCAGCGTGTTCATCTCGCGCCCCCCGTCGTGGAGTGTCTCTGCTTCGGTCCGTTGTGCGTTGATAGAAGACTGCCCCGCCGACTTAACCGGGGTGTCCGTCGACTGTCACAGCACTGTCACAGCGACCTCCGTGGGATCACCTCGCTCCGACGGTCGAACTACAGACTGCCGATGGGACAGAATGAGCCCGTGCCTTTCCTGTTGCTGATCGAGGACGACGACGCCATCCGCACGGCCCTCGAACTCTCCCTGTCTCGCCAGGGCCACCGTGTGGCCACTGCGGCGACGGGCGAGGACGGCCTGAAACTGCTGCGCGAGCAGCGGCCGGATCTGATCGTGCTGGACGTAATGCTGCCCGGGATCGACGGTTTCGAGGTGTGCCGGCGCATCCGCCGCACCGACCAGCTGCCGATCATCCTGCTCACCGCGCGCAGCGATGACATCGACGTGGTCGTCGGCCTGGAGTCCGGCGCCGACGACTACGTGGTCAAGCCCGTCCAGGGCCGGGTGCTCGACGCCCGCATCCGGGCGGTCCTGCGCCGCGGCGAGCGCGAGTCGAGCGACTCGGCGAGCTTCGGCTCCCTCGTCATCGACCGGGCCGCCATGACGGTCACCAAGAACGGCGAGGACCTCCAGCTCACCCCGACCGAGCTGCGGCTGCTGCTCGAACTGAGCCGCAGGCCCGGGCAGGCGCTCTCCCGCCAGCAGTTGCTGCGGCTGGTCTGGGAGCACGACTACCTCGGCGACTCGCGGCTCGTGGACGCCTGCGTCCAGCGACTGCGCGCCAAGGTCGAGGACGTGCCGTCCTCGCCCACCCTGATCCGTACGGTCCGCGGCGTCGGCTACCGCCTGGACTCACCGCAGTGATCCGCGCGTTGCTCGCGGGCCGGCGCTGGACCAGCCTGCGGCTGCGGCTCCTCATCGTCTTCGCCCTGGTCGCCCTGACGGCCGCGGTCTCCGCGTCCGGGATCGCGTACTGGCTCAACCGGGAGGCCGTGCTCACCCGCGTCCAGGACGCCGCCCTCGGCGACTTCCGGCAGGAGATGCAGAACCGCGCCGCGGCGCTGCCCGCCGACCCGACGCCGGAGGAGATGCAGCGCACCGCCGAGCTGATGGCGGGCAGCAGCCCCGGCTACAGCGTGCTGCTCGTGCACGAGCGCAAGGACCGCCGTCAGGTGTTCGGCGCGGCCGGTCCCGACTCCTTCGGGCTGCAGGACGTGCCGAAGTCCCTCCAGAACGCCGTGAACGACGAGCAGAAGACGACCGCGGCGAACGACGCCGAGTACCACATGTACTGGCAGCGGACGAAGCCGAACGGCAACCCGTACCTGGTCGGCGGCACCCGGATCGTGGGCGGCGGGCCGACCGGCTACATGTACAAGTCGCTGGCCCAGGAGCGGGACGACCTGAACGCGCTCGCCTGGTCGCTGACGATCGCCACCGGTCTGGCGCTGCTCGGCTCCGCACTGCTGGCGCAGGCGGCGGCCCGTACGGTGCTCAAGCCCGTGCAGCGGCTGGGAGACGCGGCCCGGCGGCTCGGCGAGGGCGAGCTGGACCACCGGCTGGACGTGTCGGGTACCGACGAACTCGCCGACCTGTCGCACACCTTCAACAAGACGGCCGAGGCGCTGGAGAAGAAGGTCGCCGACATGAGCGCGCGGGAGGAGGCGAGCCGGCGCTTCGTCGCGGACATGTCCCACGAACTGCGCACGCCGCTGACCGCCTTGACCGCGGTCGCGGAGGTGCTGGAGGAAGAGGTCGACGACCTCGATCCGATGATCGCACCGGCGGTGGCGCTGGTCGTCAGCGAAACGCGGCGGCTGAACGACCTCGTGGAGAACCTCATGGAGGTCACCCGCTTCGACGCCGGAACGGCCCGCCTGGTGCTGGATGACGTGAACGTCGCCGACCAGGTCACGTCCTGCATCGACGCGCGGGCCTGGCTCGACGCGGTCGAACTCGACGCCGAGCGGGACATCGTGGCCCGGCTCGACCCGCGCCGCCTCGACGTCATCCTGGCCAACCTGATCGGCAACGCGCTCAAGCACGGCGGCTCGCCGGTGCGGGTGTCGGTGACCGTGGACGGGGAGTGGCTGGTGATCGCGGTCCGCGACAACGGTCCGGGCATCCCCGAGGAGGTCCTGCCGCACGTCTTCGACCGGTTCTACAAGGCGAGCGCGTCGCGGCCGAAGTCGGACGGGAGCGGGCTGGGCCTGTCGATCGCCGTGGAGAACGCACACATCCACGGCGGCGACATCACCGCCGCCAACGCGGCGGGGGGCGGAGCGCTGTTCACGCTGCGGCTGCCGGTGGACGTGGGGAAGGTGATCGCGGATGACCGGGATGCGTAGGGCTCTGCCGGTGGTGCCGGCCGTGGTGGTCCCGCTGGTGGCGATCGCCCTGCTCGCGACGTCGGGCTGCGGGATCAGGGCGACGACCGTGCCGGTGGACGTGGGCCCGGCGCCGTCACGGGTGTCGTGCGACACCCCGCCGGCGCCCGCCGGGCAGAGCGGGGTGCAGGGCTTCCGGGCCACGGTCGAACTGGTCTGCGGATCGCAGCTGGTGGGCGTGGACCGAGTGGTTCCGGTGCCCGAGAAGATGCCCGTACGGGAGCCCGTGGGCCTCGTCGCGCAGGCACTGCTGGAGGCGCTGGAGCAGACGCCGACCGGGGACGAGCGGGACGCCGGCTTCACGACCGGGGTGCCGGCCGGCCTGTCGGTGTCCGCGCCGCGGGCGGGGGATCCGGCGGGCACGGTGCGGTTGAGCCGCAAGCCGGAGGATCTGCCGCCGGTGGCCCTGTCGCAGGTCGTGTGCACGCTGTCGGGCAACGACGCGGTGTCGGCGGGGCCGGGGCCGGTGGTCCTGGGCGGGCCGGACGAGGATCCGCCGCGGGCGTGGGAGTGCACGGAGGCGGTGCGGTCGCGGCCGGAGTCGGTGCCGACGCTGGGCGAGATCGTCCGCCCGTCCGCCTCACCGAAGGCCACCCCCCGCTGACCCTCCGCCGCCGCGGCTCCCAGACCGGGGCTCCGCCCCGTATCCCGCGCTCGAACGCCGGCGGGGCCGAAGGAGCGGGGCTCCGCCCCGGACCCTCCTCCCCGGACTCCGTCCGGGGGGACCCCCGGTCCTCGAAGGCCGGACGGGCCGAAAGATCGCCTCAAACGCCGGCGGGCTGGATTTCTGCCCCGCCGGCGTTTGAGTGGGGTCCCTGGTCCCTCCGGACGAAGTCCGGGGGAGGCCGCAGAGCCCCGCAGGGACCCCCGAAAACGGCGAAGGCCCGGCCCCGCCGGACGGGGCGGGACCGGGCCGGGCAGGGGCCGAAGCCCCGGCCCCGTGCCCGACGGACGGAGTCGGGCGCAGCGGCGCGAAGCCGGTGAGGCCCCTGGGGCCGGGGCGCGCGAGCGGCGCCGGATGAATCAGATGCCGGCTGCCGCCGCGAGGTCCTTCTTGATCGCGTCCAGGATCTCCTGGCCGCGGATGCGGGCCGGGGCGAGGTCGGAGGCCTCGGCGACCGGGACCACCACCTCCAGGTAGCACTTCAGCTTCGGCTCCGTGCCCGACGGCCGGACGATCACCCGGGCCTTGTGGTCGCCCTCCAGGTAGTAGCGCAGGCCGTCCGTGGGCGGGAGGGTCTCCGTGCCCTTGGTCAGGTCCTCCGCCGAGACGACCCGCAGCCCCGCCAGGGACACCGGGGGCTCCGCCCGCAGCGCGGCCATCGCCGAGGCGATCACCGACAGGTCCGAGACGCGGACCGACAGCTGGTCGGTGGCGTGCAGCCCGTGGGCCATCGCCAGGTCGTCCAGCAGGTCGGTCAGGGTGCGGCCCTGAGCCTTGAGCTCCGAGGCCAGCTCCGCCACCAGCAGTGCGGCGGTGACGCCGTCCTTGTCGCGGACGCCCTCGGGGTCCACGCAGTAGCCGAGCGCCTCCTCGTAGCCGTAGCGCAGGCCCTCGACGCGGGCGATCCACTTGAAGCCGGTGAGGGTCTCCTCGTAGCCGACGCCCGCCGCCTCCGCGATCCGGCCCAGGAGTGAGGAGGAGACGATGGACTCCGCGAAGACGCCCTCCGCGCCCTTGTGGACCAGGTGCTCCGCCAGCAGCGCGCCGACCTCGTCGCCGCGCAGCATCCGCCAGCCGTCCGCGGTCGGCACGGCCACCGCACAGCGGTCGGCGTCCGGGTCGTTGGCGATCACGATGTCCGGGTCGACCTCGGCGGCCTTCGCGAAGGCCAGGTCCATCGCGCCCGGCTCCTCCGGGTTGGGGAAGGCCACCGTCGGGAAGGCCGGGTCCGGCTCGGCCTGCTCGGCGACCAGGACCGGCTCCGGGAAGCCGTGCCGGGCGAAGGCCGCCATGACGACGTCCTTGCCGACGCCGTGCATGGCCGTGTAGACGGTCCGCACGCCCCGGGCGGACCCGGGGGTCAGGACGGCGTCCGTACGGGCCAGGTAGGCCTCCAGGACCCCGTCGCCGAGTTCCTCCCAGCCGGACTCCGGGCGGGGGACCGAGGCGAGGGTGTCGACGCGGGCGATCTCCGCCGCGATCTCGGCGTCCGCCGGGGAGACGATCTGCGAGCCGTCGCCGAGGTAGACCTTGTAACCGTTGTCCCGGGGAGGGTTGTGGCTCGCGGTCACCTCGACGCCGGCGACGGCCCCCAGGTGCCTTATGGCGTACGCGAGGACGGGCGTCGGCAGCGGGCGGGGCAGGACGGCGGCGCGCAGCCCGGCGCCGGTCATGACGGCCGCGGTGTCGCGGGCGAAGTCCGCCGACTTGTAGCGGGCGTCGTAGCCGACGACGACCAGGCCGCCGGCGTGGCCCTGGGCCTTCAGGTAGGCCGCGAGGCCCGCCGCGGCCCGGATGACCACGCTGCGGTTCATCCGCATCGGGCCCGCGCCGATCTCACCGCGCAGTCCGGCGGTGCCGAACTGGAGGGTGCCGGCGAAGCGGTCCGCGAGCTCCGCGGTGTCGCCCGCGTCGATGAGCGCCGCGAGCTCGGCCGCCGTCTCCGGGTCCGGGTCCTCCGCCAGCCAGGCTTGGGCCCGGGTGATCAGGTCGTCCTGTTCCTGCACTACTTCCGCCTTACCTCTCGTACGTCGATCAGATGCGGGCGAGGACCTGCGTCAGCAGCGTGCCCATGCGGGCGGCCGAGTCGCGGCCGGCCTGGAGGACCTCTTCGTGGTTCAGCGGCTCGCCGGAGAGGCCCGCCGCCAGGTTGGTGACGAGGGAGATGCCCAGCACGTCCGCGCCGGCCTCACGGGCCGCGATGGCCTCCAGCACGGTGGACATGCCGACCAGGTCGGCGCCCATGACGCGGATCATGTTGATCTCGGCCGGGGTCTCGTAGTGCGGGCCGGGGAACTGGACGTAGACGCCCTCTTCCAGGCTCGGGTCGATCTCCTTGCACATCGCGCGCAGCTTCGGCGAGTACAGGTTCGTCAGGTCCACGAAGTTCGCGCCGACGATCGGCGAGGTGGCCGTCAGGTTGAGGTGGTCGCTGATCAGCACGGGCTGGCCGGGCTTCATGCCCTCGCGCAGACCGCCGCAGCCGTTGGTGAGGACCACGGTCTTGCAGCCGGCGGCGACGGCGGTGCGCACGCCGTGGGCGACGGCGGCGACGCCGCGGCCCTCGTAGTAGTGGGTCCGGCCGAGGAAGAGCAGCGCGTGCTTGTCGCCGATCTTGTACGAGCGGATCTTGCCGCCGTGGCCCTCGACGGCGGGCGGCGGGAATCCGGGCAGCTCGGTGACCGGGAATTCGAATTCGGGGGCGCCGAGCGCCTCCGCGGCGGGGGCCCAGCCGGAGCCCATGACGAGCGCGACATCGTGGGAATCGACGCCGGTCAGCTCGCGCAGGCGGGCGGCTGCGGCGTCGGCGGCGGCGAAGGGGTCGGTAACAGATGCGTTCACGCAGACGAGCGTAACCGCTCCTGGCCTACGCGCGTAGATGGCACAGCTCACGGTGTTCGGATCGTTGCCTTGTCGTTTCCGCCGAATCGTCCCCGAGGGGTGGCGGGGGCCTTGCGGGACGCTGGCCGCGGGCTTCGGCGGGGCCGAAGGAATCGGGGCTCCGCCCCGGACCCCGCGCCCCAAACGCCGGCGGGGCTGGAACGGCGGGGGTCAGCAGGGGCGCTTGCGGAGTTCCATCACGTAGTCGTGCGGGGCGCCCGCGGACTCGGCGGCGTCGGCGAGCTCGCCCAGGTAGCGGGCCGAGGGCAGGCCGCCCTCGTAGCCGTTGAGCACGTAGCACCAGGCGGCCTCTTCGCCGTCCAGGGTGTGCACCCGGATCCGCATGCGGCGGTAGATGTCGAGCCCGACGCCCTCCCAGCGGTCCATCGAGTCCTCGTCCAGCGGCGCGATGTCGTACAGGGCGACGAAGACCTGGTGGCGCGGGGCCTCGACGATCGTGGCGAGAGCGCCCTCCCAGCCCATCTGCTCGCCGCCGAAGGTCAGCCGCCAGTCGTTGATCCAGCCCGTTCCGCGCAGCGGCGAATGGGGAGCGCGGCGCGTCATCAGCCGCGGGTCGAGGTTGCCGGCGTACGCGGCGTAGAGCGACATGAGGTCGAGGGTACGGGAGGGGTGGCCGTGACCGCGTGCCCGGATGGCGCACGGATGACGGGACCGGGCGCGAAGCACCTTGAACCGTGCGGGACAATGGGGCACGGAATGCATCCCCCGGGGAGACCCCCCGGAACACCGGCCGGGGCGGCAGCCGGCCGGGTAGACGTGAGGCGGACTTTTCGTGACCCGGATCGTGATCATCGGCGGCGGACCCGGCGGGTATGAGGCTGCGCTGGTAGGGGCCCAGCTCGGCGCGGAGGTGACCGTCGTGGACTGCGACGGCCTGGGCGGGGCCTCGGTCCTGACCGACTGCGTACCCTCCAAGACTCTGATCGCAACCGCCGAGGTGATGACCACCTTCGATTCGTCGTACGAAGAGCTCGGCATCGTCGTCGCGGACGACACCCCGCCGCTGGAGCAGGCCGCGCGCGTCGTCGGCGTGGACCTCGGCAAGGTGAACCGGCGCGTCAAGCGCCTCGCGCTCGCCCAGTCGCACGACATCACCGCCTCCGTCACCCGGGCCGGCGCCCGCGTCGTACGGGGCCGCGGCAAGCTCGGCGGCCCGCAGGGCATCGACGGCACGCGCGACGTCATCGTCACCGCCGCCGACGGCACCGAGACGATCCTGACGGCCGACGCGGTGCTGATCGCGACCGGCGGCCACCCCCGCGAGATCCCAGACGCCATGCCCGACGGCGAGCGGATCCTGAACTGGACCCAGGTCTACGACCTCGACGAGCTCCCGGAGGAGCTCATCGTGGTCGGCTCCGGTGTGACCGGCGCCGAGTTCGCCGGCGCTTACCAGGCCCTCGGCTCCCGGGTGACCCTCGTGTCCTCCCGCGACCGCGTGCTGCCCGGTGAGGACCCGGACGCCGCCGCCGTCCTGGAGGACGTCTTCCGGCGCCGCGGCATGAACGTCGTCGGCCGCTCCCGCGCCGAATCCGCCAAGCGGGTGGGCGACCGGGTCGAGGTCACCCTCTCCGACGGCCGCGTCCTGACCGGCACGCACTGCCTGATGGCGGTCGGCGCGATCCCCAACACCACGAACATGAACCTGGAGGAGTCCGGGGTCCGGCTCAAGGACTCGGGGCACATCTGGACCGACAAGGTGTCGCGCACCTCCGCGCCCGGCGTGTACGCGGCGGGTGACGTCACCGGGATCTTCGCGCTCGCGTCGGTCGCGGCGATGCAGGGCCGCATCGCGATGTACCACTTCCTCGGTGACGCGGTGGCCCCCCTGAACCTGAAGACGGTGTCCTCGAACGTCTTCACCGACCCCGAGATCGCCACCGTCGGCTACACCCAGGCGGACGTGGACGCCGGCAAGATCGACGCCCGCGTCGTGAAGCTCCCGCTGCTGCGCAACCCGCGCGCCAAGATGCAGGGGATCCGGGACGGCTTCGTGAAGCTGTTCTGCCGTCCGGGCACCGGCATCGTCGTCGGCGGCGTGGTCGTCTCCCCGCGCGCGAGCGAGCTCATCCACCCCATCTCGATCGCCGTCGACAACAACCTGACGGTGGAGCAGATCGCAAACGCGTTCACCGTGTACCCCTCGCTGTCGGGCTCGATCGCCGAGGTGGCGCGCCAGCTGCACACGCGGAAGGCCGCCGGGGAGGCGTAATCGGCCCCAACCGCCCCACACCTCAAGGGTGTTGGGGCGGTGCGCCGCCGCGTGGCCGGACGTTCACCCAGAGCTCGGGCCGCGTATACCACTAGTCGCCCTGCCATATGGACAACTTCGGTATTCCGGCGCAAAGAGCTGAAAGCAGACGGTCGTTGGGGTTACTGTCAGTTTCGTGTTCGCTGCAGAACGTCGCCAATTGATCCTCGAAATGGTGCGGGCCAACGGAGCGGTATCGCTCCGGGAGCTCGCCCGCGTCGTCCAGACCTCCGAAGTGACCGTACGGCGGGACGTGCGGGCACTGGAGGCAGAAGGACTCCTCGACCGCCGACACGGCGGTGCGGTCTTGCCGGGCGGTTTCACGCGGGAGTCCGGCTTTCCGCAAAAGTCCCATCTCGCGACGGCGGAGAAGACCGCCATCGCCGATGTCGCGGCCTCCCTCGTGGAAGAGGGCGAGGCCGTCGTCGTAGGCGCGGGCACCACGACGCAGGAGCTGGCCCGCCGGCTCGCCCGCGTGCCCGGACTGACCGTCGTCACCAACTCGCTGCTCGTCGCCCAGGCGCTGGCGCATGCCAACCGGGTGGAGGTGGTGATGACCGGCGGCACCCTGCGCGGGTCCAACTACGCCCTCGTCGGCAGCGGAGCCGAACAGTCCCTCCAGGGGCTCCGGGTCTCCCGCGCCTTCCTCTCGGGCAGCGGCCTGACGGCGGAACGCGGCCTGTCCACGTCCAACATGCTCAGCGCGAGCGTGGACCGGGCACTGGTGCAGGCGGCGGCGGAGGTGGTCGTCCTCGCGGACCACACGAAGCTCGGCACGGACACCATGTTCCAGACGGTGCCGACGGACGTGATGACCCGACTGGTCACGGACGAGCCCCCGCCGCACGACGACCGCGCGGCGACGGAGCTCCAGGCCCTGGCGGACCAGGGAGTCCAGATCACGGTGGCGGGCGCCGCCGCGGCCTCCGGCGGCGACGGCATGCATCCCCGTCGCCCCCGCCGCGACTCCCCCCTCCCGGTCCAGCGCCGGGGCGGCCCGACGGCCCAACTCCGCAGCGCGTCCCCCCTGTCGGACCCGGGCGAACGGGAACGGGCGAGGGTGGCGGACATGCGGCGGCGGTAACCCGCCGGAGGCTCGGGCGCGCCCCGGAAGGAAGAGAGGCCCTGCCGGAAACCGGCAGGGCCTCGATTCGTACCGGCCCCACCGCGAAAATCCGGTGGGGCCGGTGCGCTGTCCCTGCACCTCTACTTGCCGCCCACGCCTCCAAGTACCGTCATGACGGCGTTGCCGCGCACCTTGACGATGCAACCGTCATCCTGAACGACGATGACGAACCCAGTGGCAGGCGATACGACGAGCACGTCGGTCCACATGGAGTAGTCGCGGACGCGAGTGTCGAACGCCTTGACGAAATCGCGGAGATTCGAGGCTTCGACGAAATACGGACCCTGATCCGGGTAGAAGCTCGTGCTGTTCACCACGATGAGGGGGCCTTCGAGGTCGTCGCAGTACGACAGGAAGTCATCCTCGATGGCATCGGCGTCGCGTTCTGTGAGGTCGAAAGGCCTCCAGTCGTCGAGGGGAATGCCGGTCATTCTGTCCGGGTTGTATGCCGTCGATCCGGGGAGGACCGCATCCAGTACCCGTTCCGCGAAGTCCCAGTTGACGTGCCTCGGTGCTGTGGTCATCGTCTTCCCATCGGGGAGGGTTCCGCGCCAAAAATCCGGCTCCCGCACAAGGAAGTCGTCCAGACTGCCGCCGGCGAAGTGGGCGGCGACCTCCAGGAGATCATCTTCATTGGCCACGAGGAAGCGCTCTACCATTGGCGACAGTGAGGTTGCGGACCTGCTTCTGCTGAGCCCAGTTCCGAACCTCGCTGACCTGAACCCATGTACCCGACGAGGTCCTCTGAGGAGCCGGCAGGCGACGCCGGGCACCTGGTAGCGGCTCGCCCCGCACATGACACCGGCCCCCGGGACCCGAAAGGGTCCCGGGGGCCGGCTGCGTCGTGCGGACGTCAGTCCTTGATCTCGCAGATCGTCGCGCCCGAGGTGACGGAGGCGCCGACCTCGGCCGTGAGGCCGACGATGGTGCCGGAGCGGTGCGCGTTGAGCGGCTGCTCCATCTTCATGGCCTCCAGTACGACGACCAGCTCGCCCTCGGTGACCTGCTGGCCCTCCTCGACCGCGACCTTGACGATCGTGCCCTGCATCGGGGAGGCGAGGGTGTCGCCGGAGGCGGCCGGGCCGGACTTCTTGGCCGCGCGGCGCTTCGGCTTGGCGCCGCCCGCGGCGGCCGTGCGGGCCAGGGTCATGCCCAGGGACGACGGCAGGGAGACCTCGAGGCGCTTGCCGCCGACCTCGACGACCACCGTCTCGCGGCCCGGCTCGTCCTCGGTGTCCTCCGCGGCCGGAGCCGTGAACGCCGGGATCTCGTTGACGAACTCGGTCTCGATCCACCGGGTGAAGACGGTGAACGGGCTGCCGTCCGTGGGGGCGAACGCCGGGTCGGCGACGACCGCACGGTGGAAGGGGATGGCCGTGGCCATGCCCTCGACCTCGAACTCGGCCAGGGCGCGGGCGGCGCGCTGCAGGGCCTGCTCGCGGGTGGCGCCGGTGACGATGAGCTTGGCCAGGAGCGAGTCCCAGGCCGGGCCGATCACGGAGCCGGACTCGACGCCCGCGTCCAGGCGGACACCGGGGCCGGTGGGCGCGTTGAACTTGGTGACCGTGCCGGGGGCCGGGAGGAAGCCGCGGCCCGGGTCCTCGCCGTTGATGCGGAACTCGATGGAGTGACCGCGCAGAACCGGGTCGCCGTAGCCGAGCGCCTCGCCGTCGGCGATGCGGAACATCTCGCGGACCAGGTCGATGCCGGCGACCTCTTCGGTGACCGGGTGCTCGACCTGCAGGCGGGTGTTGACCTCCAGGAAGGAGATCAGGCCGTCGGCGGAGACGAGGAACTCGACGGTGCCGGCGCCGACGTAGCCGGCTTCCTTCAGGATGGCCTTGGAGGCGGCGTACAGCTCCGCGTTCTGAGCCTCGGTCAGGAACGGCGCCGGGGCCTCCTCCACCAGCTTCTGGTGGCGGCGCTGCAGGGAGCAGTCACGGGTCGAGACGACGACCACGTTGCCGTGGGAGTCGGCCAGGCACTGGGTCTCGACGTGGCGCGGCTTGTCGAGGTAGCGCTCGACGAAGCACTCGCCGCGGCCGAAGGCGGCGACGGCCTCGCGGACGGCGGAGTCGTAGAGCTCCGGCACCTCCTCGAGGGTGCGGGCGACCTTCAGGCCGCGACCGCCACCGCCGAAGGCGGCCTTGATGGCGATCGGCAGGCCGTGCTCCTTGGCGAAGGCGACGACCTCGTCGGCCCCGGAGACCGGGTCCGGCGTACCGGCGACCAGCGGGGCGCCGGCGCGCTGGGCGATGTGACGGGCGGCCACCTTGTCGCCGAGGTCGCGGATGGCCTGCGGCGGCGGGCCGATCCAGGTCAGGCCGGCGTCGATCACGGCCTGGGCGAAGTCGGCGTTCTCGGAGAGGAAGCCGTATCCGGGATGGATGGCGTCCGCACCGGAGTCGGCTGCGGCCTGGAGGACCTTGGAGATGTCCAGGTAGCTGGCGGCCGGGGTGTCACCGCCCAACGCGAAAGCTTCGTCTGCCGCGCGGACGTGCAGAGCGTCCCGGTCCGGATCGGCGTAGACGGCTACGCTCGCGATCCCGGCGTCCCGGCAGGCCCGAGCAACGCGGACAGCGATTTCGCCACGGTTGGCGATGAGCACCTTGCGCACGATGGCTCCCTCCTTGAAACAAGCTGAGTTTAGGGACAGCCCACACGGCCTTTCGACCCTTCCCCGGTGGTGACCTTGCCCACACAGAGTGTGATGCGAGGCCCGGACCACCCGAGAACCCTTGTGGCGCCCCAGGTCAGGGGGATCCCCGACTGCACAGTAACCCCGTCATGTATCCAAGGTCTCTGTCCCCCCGGTCAGCGGCCCCGGGTGATTCTTTGTCGAGTCCCTACGAACGGCCCACATTTTCTTTGCCGGCGGAACCGGAGTTGTCCACTTGTTTACTGATTGGTAGCCCCGTCGTCCCGCAGGACGATTCGGGACAACACCGTACCCACAGGGGTTGCCGTCCCCGTGCAGGAACCGCGCTCCGGCGGTGCGCCCCGGACGGACGGACCGGACGGCACCCACCGGTGGCCCGGGGAGGGCGCGTTGACGGCCCGTCGAACCCGGGTGGGCGGATGTCTTGCCCGCTGCGCTACCCGTTAGTAGCCTCCAGGCGTCGAACGGGCGTGTGACGTGTGGGGGGTGGGGACGTCGTGCTGCGAAGACTCGTGGCCGGACTGGCCGCGATCGTGCTTGTCGCGGAAGCGGCCGTGCTCGTGCTCGTCCACATCGTGCTGGGCCGGACCACGGCGAACCAGTCGATGTCCATCGCCGGCAGCGATCCGGACGTCATGTCCAAGGCGACCTACGCCATGGGGGCGGGCATGGGCGCCTTCCTCGTGCTGTGCGCCGTCCTCGCCGCCGTCGCCGCGCTCCGCGACCGCTCCCCGGGCCGCTTCGCCCGCATCGTGCTCATCACCGCGGCCGTCACCCACGGGCTGCTGGGCGTACTCGCCGTCGTCCTGGTCGGCTGGCCCGCCTTCGCGGCGACGACGCTGATCCTGTGCCTCCTGGTGCTGACCCTGACGCTCTACGCCGCCCCGCAGGACGGCGACGGCGGCAACGGGAGCACACAGCCGCCGCAGCCGCCCCCGCCCGCGCTCGGGGAGCTCAAGCCCACAGGTCCGTGATGGACACGTCCAGTTCGCCGAGCAGGGAGCGCAGCAGCGGCAGCGAGAGGCCGATCACGTTGCCGTGATCCCCATCGATGCCGTCGATGAACGGCGCCGACAGCCCGTCCAGGGTGAACGCCCCCGCCACGTGCAGCGGCTCGCCGCTCGCCACGTACGCCGCGACCTCGGCGTCCGTCGGCTCGCCGAACCGGACCGTCGTGGACGCCGTCGCCGAGACCTGACGGCCGTCCGCCGTGTCGATCACGCAGTGCCCGGTGCGCAGGACGCCCGCCCGGCCGCGCATCGACTTCCAGCGCGCGGTGGCCTCCTCGGCGTCGGCGGGCTTGCCCAGCGCCTCGCCGTCCAGCTCCAGCACGGAGTCGCAGCCGATCACCAGAGCGCCCGCGGCCTCGTCCAGGCCCGCCACGACCGCCGCCTTCGCCTCGGCCAGCGCCAGGGCCAGCGCGGCGGGCTCGTCGTGGTTCAGGGTGTCCTCGTCGAAGCCGCTGACGATCACGTGCGGGGCGAGCCCGGCCTGGCGCAGCAGGTTCAGCCGGGCGGGGGAGGCGGAGGCGAGGACGAGCTTGCGCGGGTTCGCGGGCTGGGGCGTGGCAGTCATGCCCGCCATCGTAGGCGCGCCGACGACACCCCGGAACACGCCCGGAGAAGGCCTAGAAGTGGCCCACGCCGAGGACGTAGACCACGACGAGCATGGCGAGGGCGAGCACCAGGCTCAGCCGCCGGATCATCGCCTGCGCGTCGCGCATGTCCTTGGGCGGCTCGTTCTTCGGGTCGGACCAGAGCATGCTCCGATCCTGGCCCCGGGAACGGGTGTGGCGCCTGAGTACGGGTACTCAGGCGCCACCCTTCGTTCACATCATCTTCGGCTAACCCGGCCAGTACGTACGGCCCCACGCGCGCGGGCCCGGCTGCGGCAGCCGCCGCCGTGCCACCCGGGCCGGCGTCGACCACTCGTCCGCGACCGGCGGGGCGCCCGACGGTGCCGAGGCCAGCACCGCCGCGCGCGCTTGGACCACCGCCAGTGCGGCGGCCAGCTCCTCCGGGGTCGGATTGCCCTTGACGACCTTGATCACCACAGAGACCTCCTGGAGGGGCTAGAGGGGGATGTTGCCGTGCTTCTTCGGCGGCAGGGACTCCCGCTTGGTGCGCAGCTGCCGCAGCCCCTTCACCACGTGCGCCCGGGTCTCGGACGGCATGGTCACCGCGTCGATGTAACCGCGCTCGGCGGCCGTGTACGGGTTGAGCAGCGCGTCCTCGTACTCGGCGATGAGCCGTGCCCGGGTCTCCTCCACATTCTCCGCCTCCGCGATCGTCCGGCGGTGCAGGATGTTCACCGCGCCCTGCGCGCCCATGACGGCGATCTGCGCGGTCGGCCAGGCGAGGTTCAGGTCCGCGCCGAGGTGCTTGGAGCCCATGACGTCGTACGCGCCGCCGAAGGCCTTGCGGGTGATGACGGTGATCAGGGGAACGGTGGCCTCGGCGTACGCGTAGATCAGCTTCGCGCCGCGCCGGATGATTCCGTTGTACTCCTGGTCCGTGCCCGGCAGGAAGCCCGGCACGTCCACGAAGGTCAGCACCGGGACGTTGAACGCGTCGCACGTCCGGACGAACCGCGCCGCCTTCTCGGAGGCGTCGATGTCCAGGCAGCCGGCGAACTGCATCGGCTGGTTGGCGACGATGCCCACCGGGTGGCCCTCGACCCGGCCGAAGCCGGTCAGGATGTTCGGCGCGAAGAGCGCCTGCGTCTCCAGGAACTCGGCGTCGTCCAGCACGTGCTCGATCACGGTGTGCATGTCGTACGGCTGGTTCGCGCTGTCCGGGATCAGCACGTCGAGCTCGCGGTCGGCGTCGGAGACCTCGGTGTCCGCCTCCTCCGGGAAGGCGGGGGGCTCGGAGAGGTTGTTCGACGGCAGGTACGCGAGGAGCGACTTCACGTACTCGATGGCGTCCTTCTCGTCGCCCGCCATGTGGTGGGCCACGCCGGACGTGCTGTTGTGGGTGCGCGCCCCGCCCAGCTCCTCGAAGCCGACGTCCTCGCCGGTGACCGTCTTGATGACGTCCGGACCGGTGATGAACATGTGCGAGGTCTGGTCGACCATGACCGTGAAGTCGGTGATGGCGGGGGAGTACACGGCGCCGCCCGCGCAGGGCCCGACGATCAGGCTGATCTGCGGGATCACGCCGGAGGCGTGCACGTTGCGGCGGAAGATCTCGCCGTACATGCCCAGCGCGCTGACGCCCTCCTGGATGCGGGCGCCGCCGGAGTCGTTGATGCCGACGAGCGGGCAGCCCGTCTTCAGCGCGAAGTCCATGACCTTCATGATCTTCTGGCCGTAGGTCTCGCCGAGGGCGCCGCCGAAGACGGTGAAGTCCTGCGAGAACACGGCCACCGGGCGGCCGTCGACCGTGCCGTAGCCGGTGACGACGCCGTCGCCGTAGGGGCGGGTCTTCTCCAGCCCGAAGCTGGTGGAGCGGTGCCGGGCGAACTCGTCCAGCTCGACGAAGGACCCTTCGTCCAGCAGCAGGGCCACCCGCTCACGCGCCGTCAGCTTGCCCTTGGCGTGCTGCTTCTCCACGGCACGCGCGGATCCGGCGTGGGTGGCTTCGTCGATGCGGCGCTGCAGATCCGCGATCTTGCCCGCGGTGGTGTGCATGTCGATCGGCTCTGACGGATGTGACATCGGGGTCGCGGCTCCCTGCATGGTGTCAACTGCCTGGTCAATTGATTGACTACTGCTGGCTACTGGTGCGTAGCGTATCGGCGGGCATGGCGCTCGGCAGTGCGGCGTTTGACACACCTAATGTGGCTTGCATGACGCCATCAGATGCATCAGCAGGAGCTTCCGCCGGTCGTTGGTCGAGTCTGGAGCGGCCGCCCCTGAACGCCGAGGGGCTCCGGCGGGCCCTCGTCACCGGGGGAACGCTGTGGAGCTCCCTCGACGTGGTCGCCACCACCGGCTCCACCAACACCGACCTCGCCGCCCGGGCGCCGGAGCTGCCCGAGGGGGCCGTGCTCGTCGCCGAGGAGCAGAGCGCGGGGCGCGGGCGGCTCGACCGGAGCTGGGTCGCGCCGGCCCGGTCCGGGCTGTTCTTCTCCGTCCTTTTCAAGCCGGGCGACGCGGTGCCGCAGGAGCGGTGGGGGTGGCTGACCCTGCTGGCCGGCGTGGCCACCGCGACCGGGCTGTCCCGTGCGGCGGGCGTGGACACCGCACTCAAATGGCCCAACGACCTGCTGGTCACCGTGGACGGCGAGGAGCGCAAGACCGGCGGGATCCTCGCCGAGCGGGTCACCGACGGCGTGGTCGTCGGGATCGGGCTCAACGTCAGCCTCACCGAGGACGAGCTGCCCGTGCCGGCCGCGGGCTCGCTGGCGCTGGCCAAGGCCGCCGTGACCGACCGGGACCCGCTCCTGAGGGCCGTACTGCGCTCCCTGGAGGAGTGGTACGGAAACTGGCGCGCGGCGGGCGGCGACCCCGCCGCCAGCGGCCTCCAGGAGACCTACGCGGCGGGCTGCGCCACCCTCGGCCGCCACGTCCGCGCGGAGCTCCCGGGCGGCCGCACTCTCACCGGAACGGCCGAAGCGGTGGACACCGATGGCCGCCTGGTGATCCGTACGGCCGAGGGACAGCACGAGGCGGTGGGGGCGGGGGACGTCGTCCACCTGCGCTCCGTGCACTGACGGGGCACGACGGGGATGAGGCCGGGCGCGCGGAGAAATGTGTGGAACCAGCATTTCGGGCGGGTACGGCCTCATGGGGCGCCCGGGCGCCCCGGGGGCGGACCGAGCCGCAAAAAGGGGAGGGGGAGTGAGCTACGGCACACCTGCCGTATGGTTTAGGCGATCCCGGTGCTCGTGGTGATCAACCGGTTCGCAGGGCAGTGCGCACGGAATGGACAGGAGGCGGCCCTTGACCGTCGACGACTCTACGTCCAGCGCGTCCGCCGGCGCCGGCGGCTCCGCGTCCGGCCCGGTCACCCCGATCGGCCGTGACCAGCACACTCCGCACCACGAGGTGGACCACACGGCCCAGCCGACGGCGGATCCCCTCGCCATCCGGCTGGAGCAGCTGATCCTCGGGGCCGAGCGCCGGTACACGCCGTTCCAGGCCGCCCGGAGCGCCGGTGTGTCCATGGAGCTCGCCTCCCGTTTCTGGCGGGCCATGGGCTTCGCCGACATCGGGCAGGCCAAGGCGCTGACCGAGGCCGACGTACTGGCCCTGCGCCGGCTCGCCGGTCTGGTGGAGGCCGGGCTGCTGTCCGAGCCGATGGCGGTGCAGGTGGCCCGGTCCACCGGGCAGACCACGGCGCGGCTGGCGGAGTGGCAGATCGACTCCTTCCTGGAGGGGCTGACGGAGCCGCCGGAGCCGGGGATGACCCGTACGGAGGTCACGTACCCCCTGGTGGAGCTGCTCCTGCCCGAGCTGGAGGAATTCCTCGTCTACGTGTGGCGGCGGCAGCTGGCGGCCGCCACCGGGCGCGTGGTGCAGGTCGCGGACGACGACGAGATGGTGGACCGGCGGCTCGCCGTGGGCTTCGCCGACCTGGTGGGCTTCACCCGCCTCACGCGGCGGCTGGAGGAGGAGGAGCTCGGCGAGCTCGTCGAGTCCTTCGAGACGACCGCGGCGGACCTGGTGGCCGCGCACGGCGGCAGGCTGATCAAGACGCTCGGCGACGAGGTGCTGTACTGCGCCGACGACGCGGCGACGGCGGCCGAGATCGCACTGCGGCTGATCGAGACGATGGAGCTCGACGCGCAGATGCCCGAGCTGCGGGTCGGGATCGCCTTCGGCACGGTGACGACCCGGATGGGCGACGTCTTCGGGACCACGGTGAACCTGGCCAGCCGGCTGACCTCCATAGCCCCCAAGGACGCGGTGCTGGTGGACGGGGCGATGGCCGAGGAGCTCTCCCGGTCCGGGGCGGCGCCGGTGTCGGAGAAGGAAGCGGAGAACTCGCCCGACGAGGGGGCGGCCTACCGGTTCGCCCTCCAGCCGATGTGGCAGCGGCCGGTGCGCGGGCTCGGCGTGGTGGAGCCCTGGTCGCTCACCCGCAGGAAGCCCAAGAACCCCGCCTGACGCCCCCCCGGGCCCTCGCCGCCCGGTCCGGCCCCTTCGGCGGCGGGCCGGGGCGCAGCCGTGCCCCGGATCCCGCGGCCTTGACCCGGCGGCCTCCCCGCGCACTAGAGTGCGCTGATAACGCTCGTTAACCGGGAGGGTCGCAGGCATGTCTGAGCAGCGCTTCGGAGAGTTCGTCGCGGTACGTCGGGAGGGCGACGGGCACGTCGCGGAGCTGGCGATGGACCGCCCCAAGGCGATGAACGCGGTGTCGACGGAGATGGCCCGGTCGATCGGCGCGGCCTGCGCGGCGCTCGCCGCGGACCCGTCGGTGCGCGTGGTCGTGCTCACCTCCACCGCCGAGCGGGCCTTCTGCGTCGGGGCGGACCTCAAGGAGCGGAACTCGCTCTCGGACGCCGAGCTGGTGCGGCAGCGGCCGACCACGCGCGGGGCGTACGGGGGAGTGCTGGAGCTTCCGGTGCCGACCATCGCGGCGGTGCACGGCTTCGCGCTGGGCGGCGGCTTCGAGCTGGCCCTGGCCTGCGACGTGATCGTGGCCGACGAGAGCGCGGTGGTCGGGCTGCCCGAGGTGTCGGTGGGCGTGATTCCGGGCGGCGGCGGTACGCAGCTGCTGCCGCGCCGGGTGGGTGCGGCGCGGGCGGCCGAGCTGATCTTCACGGCGCGCCGGGTGGAGGCGGCCGAGGCGCTGTCCCTGGGGCTGGTGGACTCGGTGGTCGCGGCGGGGCAGGACCGGGCCGAGGCCCTGGCCCTGGCGTCCCGGATGGCGGCGAACTCCCCGGTCGGTCTGCGGGCGGCCAAGCGGGCGCTGCGGCTGGGGCACGGGATGGACCTGGCGGCGGGCCTGGAGATCGAGGACGCGGCCTGGCGGACGGTGGCCTTCTCCGGTGACCGGGCGGAGGGCGTGGCGGCGTTCAACGAGAAGCGCAAGCCGAACTGGCCGGGGGAGTAGCCCGCCCGTCCGGCAGGGCCGGGGACGTCTCCGCCGCGGCGTCACACGTACCAAATCGGACAAAACTCCCTAACCTGGGGTGATGGGAGTCGACGGGCGGCTGCGAGCCGTGGTGAGCCTCGCGCAGGCGATGGCCGCGGCCTGCGCGCCGCGGGACAGTGTGCGGGCGGCGGCGCGGGGGGCGCGCACGGCGCTGGACGGCTCCTTCGCCGCGATCTCCGCGTGGGAACGGGAGCGGGGGCGCCTGCGCGTGCTCGTGAACGAGGGCGAGCGGCGGGCCGGGGAGGAGGAGTTCCCCGAGGACGAGTCCTACCCCGTGCACGACTTCCCGGAGATCACCGAGTTCCTCCACGAACGGTGGGTGGGCGGCGGGGGCCCGCACGCCTGGGTCGAGAGCGCCGTCGGCGACCGCCCCGGGCGGCGCGGAGAGGCGCTGCGCCACCGCGGCCGCGGGACCTGCGTGGTCGCGCCCGTCGTGCTCAGCGGGCGGGCCTGGGGCGAGCTGTACGTCGCCCGGGACGAGGGGCTGCCCGACTTCGACGAGGACGACGCCGAGTTCGCCACCGTGCTGGCCGCCGTGATCGCGGCCGGCCTCGCGCAGAACGAGCGGCTGGAGGAGGCTCGGCGCCTCGCCTTCACCGACCCGCTGACCGGGCTCGCGAACCGCCGGGCCGTCGACATGCGGCTCGACGAGGCCCTGGAGGAGCACCGGCGCACCGGGGTGGTGGTCAGCCTCGTCGTCTGCGACCTGAACGGGCTGAAGAAGGTCAACGACACCCTGGGCCACGCCATGGGCGACCGGCTGCTGGAGCGGTTCGGCTCGGTCCTCAGCCTGTGCGGGGCCATGCTGCCCGGGGCGCTGGTCGCACGCCTGGGCGGTGACGAGTTCTGTCTGGTCGGGGTCGGCCCGAGCGCCGACGAGGTGGTCCGGGTCACCGAGGAGCTGTGCACCCGGGCGGCCGGGCTGGAGCTGGGCGAGGGCGTGGCCTGCGGGGTGGCCTCCACCGGGGACCCGATCGGGCCGGTGAAGTCCTCCCGGCGGCTGTTCCGGCTGGCCGACGCCGCCCAGTACAAGGCGAAGGCGGCGCGCTCGACCGGGCCGGTGGTGGCGGGGCGGGACACCGCGGTGGTCCGGCTCGCGGACGCCGCCGCCCAGGAGGCCCCCGGGGAGCGGCGCCGCTTCCGAGGGCGTCAGTGACCGCGCGTGACCGCCCCCGGCCAGGGGTGCGGCTGCCCGCGGGCGGCACTGGGTCGTAAGGGTTACTCGTCGGTCGCGATCGTGACAATTTCCCCTAGTGACATGAAGCGATTCAATCCGTAGGGTGCTGAATATGGATATGCACACTGTTGTGGTCGGGACCTCCGGGACCACTGCCGAGGACGTCATCGCCGTCGCCCGCGGCAACGCACGGGTCGAGCTGTCCGGCGAGGCGCTCGACGCACTCGCCCGCGCCCGCGAGATCGTCGACGCCCTCGCCGCCAAGCCCGAGCCCGTCTACGGGGTGTCCACGGGATTCGGCGCCCTCGCCTCCCGGCACATCAGTCCCGAGCTGCGCGCCCAGCTCCAGCGCAACATCGTCCGCTCGCACGCCGCCGGCATGGGCCCGCGCGTCGAGCGCGAGGTGGTCCGCGCGCTGATGTTCCTCCGGCTGAAGACCGTCGCCTCCGGGCACACCGGCGTACGGCCCTCCGTCGCCCAGACCATGGCCGACGTGCTCAACGCCGGGATCACCCCCGTCGTCCACGAGTACGGCTCCCTGGGCTGCTCCGGCGATCTCGCCCCGCTGTCCCACTGCGCGCTCGCGCTCATGGGCGAGGGCGACGCCGAGGGCCCGGACGGAACCGTCCGCCCCGCCGGCGAGCTGCTCGCCGAGGCCGGGATCACCCCCGTCGAGCTCCGCGAGAAGGAGGGCCTCGCCCTCCTCAACGGCACCGACGGCATGCTCGGCATGCTCGTCATGGCCCTCGCCGACCTCGGCAAGCTGTACACCTCCGCCGACATCACCGCGGCCCTCACCCTGGAAGCGCTGCTCGGCACCGAGAAGGTCCTGCAGCCGGAGCTGCACGCCATCCGCCCGCACCCCGGCCAGGGCGCCTCCGCCGCCAACATGGCCGCCGTGCTGAAGGGCTCCGGGCTCACCGGGCACTTCCAGGAGGAGTCCGCCCCGCGCGTGCAGGACGCGTACTCGGTGCGCTGCGCCCCGCAGGTCGCCGGCGCGGGCCGCGACACCATGGCGCACGCCGCCCTGGTGGCCTCCCGCGAGCTGGCCGCCGCCGTCGACAACCCGGTGGTGCTGCCCGACGGGCGCGTGGAGTCCAACGGCAACTTCCACGGGGCCCCGGTCGCCTACGTGCTGGACTTCCTGGCCATCGCGGCCGCCGACCTCGGCTCCATCGCCGAGCGGCGCACCGACCGGCTGCTCGACAAGAACCGCTCGCACGGCCTGCCGCCGTTCCTCGCGGACGACGCCGGCGTGGACTCCGGTCTGATGATCGCCCAGTACACGCAGGCCGCCCTGGTCAGTGAGATGAAGCGGCTCGCGGTGCCGGCCTCGGCCGACTCGATCCCCTCCTCCGCCATGCAGGAGGACCACGTCTCGATGGGCTGGTCGGCCGCGCGCAAGCTCCGTACCGCCATCGACAACCTGACGCGGATCATCGCCATCGAGCTGTACGCGGCCACCCGCGCCATCGAGCTGCGCCACGGGCTCACCGCGGCGCCGGCCAGCCGGGCCGCCATCGAGGCCGCCCGGGCGGCGGGCGTGCAGGGTCCCGGGCCGGATCGTTTCCTCGCCCCCGACCTGGCCGCCGCCGATGAGTTCGTCCGTACGGGCGGGCTGCTCGCAGCGGTGGAGCCGGTGACGGGTCCGCTCGCCTGACCGCGGACTCTGCCGTACGGCGAAGGGCCGCTCCGGGATCTCTCCCGGGGCGGCCCTTCCCGTTCACCGGGCGCGTGTCCCGTTCACGCGGAGCGTGAGGGGGAGTGGGAGCGGCGTACGGAGAAGGCCACGAACCCGGCCCCGACACCGAGGAAGAGCGTGCCGCCCAGCAGGTAGGGGGTGGTGTCGACGGAGCCGGTGTCGGCGAGCACGACGGACGGCGCCTGTGCGCCCGCCGCTTCGGCCGTTCCCGTGACGGTGCCGGAACCGGAACCGGCTCCGGCGCCGGTCTCCGTGGTGTTCGCGCCGGCGGGCACGCCGGAAAGGCTCTCCGCGGCCCCTGGGGAGGTGGCGCCCGCCGAGGGCACGAACCACAGGGCGGCGAGGAGGGTGGTCGCTCCGAGAGCGGTGAGCAGCGGTCGGCGTGCGGACACGGTGCGATCCCCCTTGTGGCAGCAGCGAATTGGCCGTGTGCGGTGATGCTACGGAAAGGGGCGGGTCGTGGGAAAGTCAGGGCTTCCGCGGGCTTACTCTCCGTCGTATGAACCCTTCTGAGACATCACGTTATGTCCGCCTTCGGGTGGATTTGGTACTTGAGGTGCCGGACGCCCAGGCACTCACCGGAGCCGCGCTCGCGCACATCAAGGCCGACGAGTTCATGCCGGACGAGGAGCGCGGCCACGCCGAGTCCGCCGTCCGCGAGGACGAATCGGAGGCCCTGGCCTACCTCGTGGACCCCACTGACCTGGTCGCCGAGATTCCCGGCGTGGAGCTGGCGCAGGCCTCCTGGAGCAGCGAGCCCGTCGAATACGACCCCGAGTCGATGGAGTGGGACCTGGACGAGGAAGATGGGGACTTCGACGAAGAACCCGACAACGCCTGACCGTGTGGTTGCCCACATCCCAACGGAATGTGGAACCGGCCGGCGCCGTTAACGCGTTGTCAGGACGAGGCAGGGGGGTGCGCCCCCCTGCCCGGCCAACCCCGGGACGGCAGCCGCGGGGTATCCGGCAACGATGGAGTGACGTGTGAGGACGGACAGCAAGCGACGGAGAAGGTCCCTGGCGGCCATATCCGTCGTGCTCGGCGGTGTACTGGTGCTCTCGGCGTGCAACGACGGGGGCGACGACAAGCCGAAGGGCAACGGCGAGGCCAGCAAGTCCCAGGCGGAGGTCGACGCGGCAGCGGCCAAGGACGCGTCGAAGGCGAAGATAACCATCACGCCGAAGGACGGCGCCACCAACGTCGGGCTCAACGACGCCGCCAACGTCGCCGTCAGTGACGGCACGCTCACCCTGGTCGAGCTGAAGACCAGCGAGGGCACGGCCGTGGCGGGCAAGATCGCCGCCGACGGCAAGAGCTGGAAGCCCGACGCGGCCCTGAAGCGCTCCACGAAGTACGCCCTGGCGGCGACGGCGAAGGACGCGGACGGCCGCGAGGCCCACGAGAACGCCTCCTTCACCACCGTCTCCCCCGAGAACAGCTTCGTGGCCTCCTTCGTCCCGGAGGAGGGCCAGACGGTCGGCGTGGGCATGCCGGTCTCGATCACCTTCAACAAGCCGATCAAGGACAAGAAGGCCGTCCAGGCGGGGATCTCGGTCTCCTCCAGCAGCGGCCAGGAAGTCGTCGGCCACTGGTTCAGCCCGCAGCGCCTCGACTTCCGCCCCGAGCAGTACTGGCAGGCGAACTCCACCGTCACGCTGAAGCTGGCACTGGAGGGCGTCCAGGGCGCTCAGGGCGTCCAGGGCGTCCAGAACAAGACCGTCACCTTCAAGATCGGCCGCAGCCAGGTCTCCACGGTCGACACGAAGACGAAGAAGATGACGGTCACCCGGGACGGCGCGGTCCTCAAGACCATCCCGATCTCGGCGGGCTCCCCGGAGAACCCGACGTACAACGGCCAGATGGTGATCTCCGAGAAGTTCAAGGAGACCCGGATGGACGGCTCGACCGTCGGCTTCAAGAACGACGAGGGCAAGGGCGAGTACGACATCAAGGACGTCCCGCACGCCATGCGGCTGTCCACGTCCGGCACCTTCATCCACGGCAACTACTGGGGCTCGGACTCGGTCTTCGGCAGCGTCAACACCAGCCACGGCTGTGTCGGCCTGAACGACGCCCAGGGCGCGAACGACCCGAACCAGCCCGCCGCGTGGTTCTTCGACAACTCGCTCATCGGCGACGTGGTCACCGTGGTCAACTCCCCGGACAAGACCATCAAGCCGGACAACGGCCTCAACGGCTGGAACATGGCCTGGGCCGAGTGGAAGGCGGGCTCGGCCGCCTGACACCGCAGGTGAACCGACCGCAGTCGACGGACGGCGGGGACCTCCAGGGGTCCCCGCCGTCCTGTTTTTCGCGAGGTCCCGGGCGGGGCCGGATGCCGGAGGAGAGGGTGGCCGAAAACCGCTCAGTGCCGCGTCCGGGCCCCGTCTAGGGTCGGGGGATGACGATCCGCTCCCTCGACCTGCCGCCGTCCGACGCCGAGGTCGACGCCTGGCTGGCGGTGCTGACCGCCGCCGTGGCCGCCGACCGGCCGCAGCTGCCCGCGCCCTCCCGCCGGGAGATCGCGGGGCGGCTGTGCGTGCCGCCCGCGCGCGGCCGGCCCGTGCTCTGGGCGGCGGGCGAGGGAGCCGGCGTGGCGGCCCTGCTCCTGTTCACGGACGAGGGCAACACGCACACCGCGTTCCTCGACGTGCTGACCGTACGGCCGCAGGAGCGGCGGCGGGGCGTGGGCACCGCCCTGTGGGCGCAGGTCCGCGGGGAACTGCTCGCGCAGGGCCGGACCTCGGTCGCCGCCCTCGTGGACCTGGGCGGACCGGGGCAGGCGTTCGCCGAGTCGCTGGGCTTCGAGAACGTCCTGCCGATGGCCTGGTACGAACAGGAACTCCCCGCAGGCGAGCCCGCGCCCGTCCCCGCCACCCCCGGCTACGCACTGCACGTCTGGCACGGCCTGACCCCCGACGCCTGGGCACCCGCCCTCGCCACCGCCCACGGGGCGATGGAGGACACGCCGACCGGGGACATGGACGAGCGCATCCAGGTCTGGACGGCGCAGCGCCTGCACGCCCTGCAGCAGCTGACCATCGACCGGGGCGGCGAACCGACCACGGTCGCGGCCGTGACCGCGGCCGGCGAGGTGGCCGCGTACACGGAACTCGTCCTGCCGGACCCGTCCGGTGCACGCGCCGTCCAGCACGACACGGTGGTCACCCCCGGCCACCGCGGCCGCGGCCTCGGCCGCGCCGTGAAACTGCGCATGGCGGCCGAGGCGGCCGCCCGCCATCCCGCGCTGCGACGCATCGCCACGACGGTGGCCGACGCCAACACCCACATGCGCGCGGTCAACGAGGCCATCGGCTACCGCCGCGAGCGCGACGCGGGCATCTTCCAGCTCAAGCTGTAGCCGGCCCCGGGACGGCCTGCGCCGGCCGTCCCGCCGACGGCCGCGCGGGCGGCGGCACGGTCGACTGGGCGTCCCAAGCGGCCAGCAGGCGCAGGGCGTCCGCCGAAGCGGAGCCCGGCGCCGCGTGGAAGGTGACCAGGGACTGCGCCGGGTCGTCCGGGAGCGTCAGCGTCTCGAAGGACAGCCGCATCTCACCCACGAGCGGGTGCCGCAGGACCTTCACCCCGTGCGTCTTGTCCGCCACCGTGTGCGCCGCCCACAGCCGCCGGAACTCCTCGTTCTTCACCGACAGTTCCCCGACCAGCGCCGACAGCTGCTCGTCGTCCGGGTGCTGACCCGCGTACACCCGCAGGTTGCTGACCACCTCGCACGCCCGGCACTCCCACTCCCCGTACAGCTCCGCCGTCGCCGGGTCCAGGAACACCAGCCGCACCAGGTTCCGCTCGGCCGCCGGCAGCGCCCCGAAGTCCCCGAAGACCGCGGCCGCCAGGCGGTTCCAGCCGATGACGTCCTGCCGGTGCCCCACGAGGTACGCCGGTACGCCGTCCATCGCGTCCATCAGCGTCCGCAGCTCGGGCCGCACCTGCTGGGGGCGCTGGGCCTGCCGGCGCCGGCGCGCCTTCGGCCGGGCCAGGTCCGCCAGATGCGCCCGCTCGGTACCGTCCAGCCGCAGGGCCCGCGCGATGGCGTCGAGCACCTCCGTCGACACGTTGTGCCCGCCGCGCTGCTCCAGCCGCGTGTAGTACGCGACCGACACCCCTGCCAGCTGGGCCAGTTCCTCGCGGCGCAGCCCGGGCACGCGCCGGCGGCGCCCGTAGTCCCGCAGTCCCACGTCCTCGGGGCGCAGCCGCGCGCGGCGGGAGCGGAGGAATTCGCCGAGGCAGGCTCGCTGATCAAGCTGGTCCATGCCGCCAGTATCACCGGGCGGCGCGCCGCGGTGCGGGCGTGAGCCTGACCCCGCCAGGGGTAGGTTCGCCGGTCCTAGGCAGGACAGGGGGATGGGTGGACGCCGTCCGGACCGGCAGCGTGGGGTCCACCGCCCGACGCCACCGCTCGAAGGAGCACATCCCCATGTCCGTCACCCAGGTCGCCGCCTACGCCGCCCCCGCCCCCAAGGCCCCGCTGGAGCGCACCACCGTCCCGCGCCGCCCCGTCGGCGAGCACGACGTCCTCATCGACATCAAGTACGCCGGCATCTGCCACTCCGACATCCACCAGGTGCGCGACGGCTGGGGCGAGGGGATCTACCCCATGGTCCCCGGCCACGAGATCGCCGGCGTCGTCGGCGAAGTCGGCGCGGGCGTCACCAGGTTCGCCGTCGGGGACCGGGTGGGCGTGGGCTGCTTCGTCGACTCCTGCCGGGAGTGCGCGTACTGCCTGCGCGGCCAGGAGCAGCACTGCGTCAAGGGCATGACCGGCACCTACAACGCCCTCGACAAGAACGGCGAGCCCACGTACGGCGGTTACTCGACCCACCTCGTCGTCGACGAGAACTACACCGTCCGCATCCCCGACGGCCTCGCCCTCGACGTCGCCGCCCCGCTGCTGTGCGCCGGCATCACGCTCTACTCGCCGCTCAGGCACTGGGGAGCCGGCCCCGGCACGAAGGTCGCGATCGTCGGCATGGGCGGCCTCGGCCACATCGGGGTGAAGATCGCGCACGCGCTGGGCGCGGAGGTCACCGTACTGTCGCAGACCCTGCGCAAGAAGGAGGACGGCCTGAGGCTGGGCGCCTCCCACTTCCACGCCACCGGCGACGAGGCCGTCTTCGAGGAGCTGGCCGGGAGCTTCGACCTGATCCTGTCCACCGTCTCCGCCCCGCTCGGCCTGGACGCGTACCTGGGCCTGCTGAAGGTCGACGGGGCGCTCGTGAACGTCGGCGCCCCGGAGGAGCCGGTCTCCCTCAACCTCTTCTCCGTCATCGGCGGCCGCAAGACCCTCGCCGGATCGATGATCGGCGGGATCGCCGAGACCCAGGAGATGCTGGACTTCTGCGCCGAGCACCGGCTGGGCTCGGAGATCGAGCTGATCAGCGCCGACCGGATCAACGAGGCGTACGAGCGGGTGCAGGCGAGCGACGTGCGCTACCGCTTCGTCATCGACGCCTCGACGATCTGACCGGCCGCCGCGTCACTTCCGCCGGGTCGTTCTCCGCCCGGTCACTCCGCCGCGGCCACGCCGATCGGGCAGGAGACGCCCGTGCCGCCGATGCCGCAGTAGCCGCCCGGGTTCTTGTCCAGGTACTGCTGGTGGTGGGCCTCCGCGGGCCAGAAGGGGCGGTCCGCCGCCGGGAGGACGGCCGTGGTGATCTCGCCGTAGCCCGAGGAGGCCAGGACCTGCTGGTAGGCCGTGCGGGAGGCCTCCGCCGTCGCCTGCTGGGCGGGGGAGTGGGTGTAGACCGCCGAGCGGTACTGGGTGCCGACGTCGTTGCCCTGGCGGAAGCCCTGGGTGG
The DNA here is from genome assembly GCF_045160965.1 of Streptomyces sp. NBC_00207. Taxonomy (NCBI): domain Bacteria; kingdom Bacillati; phylum Actinomycetota; class Actinomycetes; order Kitasatosporales; family Streptomycetaceae; genus Streptomyces; species Streptomyces sp. NBC_00207. The sequence continues at coordinate 5,835,878 of NZ_CP130715.1, forward strand.
GGTCGTGGGACTCCCAGAACAGCTTCAGGAGGGCCGCGTACGAGACCTGGGACGGGTCGAAGACCACGCGGACGACCTCGGTGTGGCCGGTCAGGCCCGAGCAGACCTCCTCGTAGGTCGGATTCTCGGTGAAGCCGCCCTGGTAGCCGGCCAGCGTGGTCCACACCCCGGGGGTCTGCCAGAACTTGCGCTCCGCGCCCCAGAAACAGCCCAGGCCGAAGTCGGCCACTTCGAGGTGCGCGGGATAGGGACCGGACAGCGGATTGCCGAGCACGGTGTGCTTCTCGGGCAGGGTGAAGAGCGGCTCCGCGCGGCCCGTCAGGGCCTCCTCGCGGGTGGGGAGCTCGGGCGTACGGCGGTACGAGAACATGGATTCCCTCCTTGTGCCAGTGACAACGGAAAGGGGCGGGCCGGGATTCCCGGCCCGCCCCTCCCCGCGCCTCACAGGCCCGGCGTGACCTCGCGCACCGCCCAGTTCCGCGCGAACACGTACCGGGACCGCGGCGAGTAGTACCAGGGCATCGCCCCGATGTACCCGTCGATGTGCCGGAACTGCTCGACCGCCTCCGCGTCCCGGTCCTGCCAGAACAGGAACCAGGCGAGCATGTGCCGCAGCCGGATCGCCCGCCAGTCGGCCGGATCGGCCGCCGCCAGGTCCACGAGGGCCGCGTCGACCGCCGCCGCGACCTCCGGCTCCTTGAAGAACGTCTCCGGCTTGAGGTCCGACTCGCGCAGTTCCTGCTCCACGTACGCCGCCAGCGGCAGCAGGGACAGCAGCTCACCCGGCTTGCCCGACGCGGCCGACTCCCGCGCGAAGGCCAGCGCCAGCTCGTGCGAGCCGCGCCACTTCGCACACCAGTACTGCAGGGCGGTGGTGTGCGCCGTCAGCACCTTGGGGTCGCGGCGGGTGATCTGCGCCCACAGCTCGCCGTACTGCTCGTGCGAATAGCCCAGGCCGTGCCCGATGGGCTGCTCCACCATGTACGGGACCGGGTCCGCCGGATCGGCCATCCGCTGGGCCTCGTGCGCGTCCGCCTGCGCCTTGGCGAGCAGCTCGTGGAAGATCCGGAACTGCTCCTGCGTGGTGCGGCTGCCCGCTTGGCTGCCGCGCACGTTCCACGCCACCTGGATGCTCGTGTCGGCGTTCACCAGTGCCGCGGTCGCGTCGGCGGGCCGGGCCGCGCGCCAGGCCAGCAGCCACGTGTCGTCCTCGGCGGCCACCTCCGACAGGGCGCGGACGCGCTGCCAGCGCTCCTCCCAGTCCGTCCCGCACGCCTCGACGTACGCCGCCCCGGCCTCCCAGTCACCGGAGCGCACCGCGTCGAGCGCGGCCGTACGCCCGGGCGGGACGGGCAGGGCGTTGTCGGTGTCGAGGTCCTCCTCCGCCACGAATCCCAGCGCGACGACCTCGGCCGCCTCCCGCGCCTTCTGCTCGGCCTTGAGGGCGGCGGTGCGGTCGTTCGTGGCCGCTGTCTGCGCCTGCAGGACGGCGACCTCCGCCTCCAGCCGCCTCGCCTTGCGCAGGAAGTAGACCCCCCGCAGGAACTTGTACGCGCCGCCCGCCAGCAGGAGGCCGAGGATGTAGAGACCGATCACGGGGCAAGCACCAGCTTTCGCAGGGATTCGGTGTCGCTCTGGTCCGAGACGGCCGCGTCCAGGGCCAGGCCGAGCTGCTCCTCGAAGCCGTCGGCCGGGTAGACCAGGGCGGCCGACTCGGACCAGGACAGCTGCCAGCGGGCGGCGCCACGGGCCGTCAGTTCGACGCCGACCAGCTGGTTCAGGGCGCGCCGCAGGACCGGGCGGGCGAACTCGCGGGCGGTGCGGCCGGTGGCGGCCGCGGCCTGCTCGGACTTCGGGAAGCGGTCGGCGATCCGCCAGCGCACCGCCGGGTCGGCGTCGAACGCGTCGAGCAGGTCGGCGAGTCCGGGGCCCGCGCCCTCGGCGGCGAAGGCCTCCCGGATCTCCTCCGCGCCCTGGTCGACGTACAGGGTCATGGACTGGTGGACGAGGTCCTCCCAGTCCACCCGCTTGAGCGCGAGGGCCTCGGGGGTGAGGACGGCCTGCTCCAGCGCGGTCAGGGCCCCGTCGGCGTCGGCCAGCAGATCCAGGGCCGGCCGGGCGGCCTGCCCGGCGCGGCCGTCTGCGGGCAGCGCCTCGATGCGGGCCACGCGCTCGGCGAGCGCGGGGTGGGAGTCGTACGGCGAGGTGGGTTCGGTCGACAGCTCCTGGCGCAGCTCGTCCAGATCGGCGGAGCGGGCGTCCAGCAGCCGGCGCAGCCCGCCGAAGACCTGGCCGGGGCGGGGCAGCAGACCGGCGTCGACGCCGAGGGTGGCGTACGAGTTCATGTAGAAGGCGTGCGCCGAGTCGAGGGCGTTCAGTTCGCGCAGTGCGGAGGCGGCGGAGTCGCGGCCGGCGACCTGGACCGAGGCGAGGTCGGCGGCGAGCTCCTGACGGCGGGCGGCGGAGAGGGTGGCGCGCATGTAGAAGTTGCCGTACGCCGTGTAGATCTTGGCCATGCCGCGGTACGTCGCACCCAGGCCGGGGGTGTCGACCATCGTGGCCCGCCTGCCCTTGGCCCTGCGCTTGGCGGCGTGCTTCTCCTGCCGCTCGCGCTCCTTGGCCTGCTTGGCGGCGGAGCGCTCGTGGAAGTAGGCGACGGTGCGGATCAGTTGGGCACGGCCGCGGGCGATCAGCGGGGTGAGGCGGGTGTCGAAGTTGGCGTAGTGGCCCATCTCGTGGGCGAGTACGGCGCGCAGCTGCATCTCGTCCAGGCCCATCATCAGCGGCAGGCCGAGGTAGAGGCGACGGGTCCCGGGCCGCAGGCCCAGCAGCGAGGACTCCTCGCTGACGGCCGCGTTCACGTCCTCGATCAGCACGATCTCGTCGGGCGCGCGGGTGCCGACCTGCCGGGCGACGTCACGCACGGCCTCCCACAGGGCGGGCTCCCGGTCCTCGCTGACGGTGACGGTGATGCCGGCCGGCGGCTCGCTCTTGGGGGTGCGCAGCATGAACATGCCGCGCACGATCGGGATCGCGAGGACGCCGGAGAAGAATACGATCTTGTAAACGATCGGGCCCTGCAGCCAGGTGAAGACGGCGTAGTCGGCGCCCGCGAGGGCCGCCAGCAGGAAGACGCCGAGCAGGTAGAAGCCGGCGAGCAGGACGAGGGCGCGCAAGGCGCGCAGTGAAGCGCCCATTTAGGACAGATCCCCCCACGGGATGAAAGTGGCGCGAAGTGCGTGGCGGGAGTCGAAGGCCGCCGCCTGCCGCATCATGCGGCTCAGCGGTCACTTACAGCAACTTTATTGGCCAGGAGTCCTTCCCGGCCCGTGGGGGTCCCGCGGGGCCCGCCGGGGGCCCCGGAGGGGCACTACCGCCGATGCCCCGCCGACCCGCCGGGAGGGCTACCGGGGGAGGGTCGCCGGCGACCCCCCGTTCGCCTCGTACCCCGCCACCGCCAGCGCCCGGTACACGGCGTACTCCGCCGCCGGGTCCTCCGTGGCCGACCACGGCAGCGCGCCCACGTACCCGTCCACGTGCCGCACCTGCTCCATGGCCTCCGCCCAGCGCTCCATGTTGACCAGGAACATCAGCAGCAGGTGCCGTACGTGCGCCAGCATCGGGTCGTCCTGGCGCGCGGTGTTCACCGCGTACAGCGCGCCCTCCACCGCCCGCGTCACGACCGCGCTCTGGTAGAAGCTGCCGGTCAGGACGATCTCGGGGGTGTTCTCGTACACCGCGAACAGCGGCAGCGCCGCCAGCAGCGAGCCCTGCGGCGCCCGCGCCGCGGCCGCGTGCGTGAACGCGTCCGCCTTCTCCCGCGAGCCGTGCCACTTCGCGCACCAGTAGTGCAGCGCCGCCAGGTGCGCCCCCATGTGCTCCGGCGCCCGGTCGATGACCTCCGCCCACAGGGTGTCGAACTCCGTCTCCGAGTAGGCCAGACCGCGCGCGATCGCCAGCTCCGTGATGTACGGGACCGGGTCCGCCGGCGCCAGCAGCGCGGCCCTGCGGCACGCCTCCCGGGCCTCCTCCAGGATGATCCGGTGATCGGTGGACCCGACCCCGCCCGAGTGCCGCCACGCCTGCTGCACCAGCAGCTCCGCGTGCACCTGCGCGCCGCCCGCGTCCTGCTCCGCGTCCAGCCGCCACGCCTTCAGCCACGGCGCGCCCACGCCCGGCTGCGCCACCAGCTCCAGCGCCGCCGCCCCGCCGAAGGCCTGCACGCGCTGCCAGCGCCGCTCGCCCTCCCGCGGGGTCCCGGCGAGCAGCTGCGAGGCCGCCTGCCACTGGCCGGTGCGCTGCACGTTGTCGAGGGCGTCCATCAGGTCCTGGTCGGGCCCGGGGATCCGGATGTCGAGCTCCTCCTGGCGGTCGAATCCGTAGTTCGCCGGGTCGGCGGCGTCAGGGCTGCCCGGCGCGACCAGGCGGATGCCGCCGCGCCTGCGCCGGACGTACGGACCCACGATGAACACGATCATGAGCATCGCGAACAGCAACCACAGAATCTCCATGCCTCCAGCGAACCAGACTGAGGGGGCCACAGGCCAATAGGGGACCCGAACCCGGGCGGGGCATAGCATCTGACCATGAGCGACGACAGCCACGAGCACCAGAGCTTCGAGACCCGCGCGATCCACGCGGGCAACACGGCGGACCCGCAGACCGGCGCGGTCGTACCCCCGATCTACCAGGTCTCCACGTACAAGCAGGACGGCGTCGGAGGGCTGCGCGGCGGCTACGAGTACAGCCGCAGCGCCAACCCGACCCGCACCGCACTGGAGGAGAACCTCGCGGCGCTGGAGGGCGGCCGTCGCGGGCTCGCCTTCGCGTCCGGACTGGCCGCCGAGGACTGCCTGCTGCGTACGCTGCTCTCCCCGGGCGACCACGTGGTCATCCCCAACGACGCGTACGGCGGCACCTTCCGCCTCTTCGCGAAGGTCGTCTCCCGCTGGGGCGTGGAGTGGTCGGTGGCCGACACCTCCGACGCGGACTCCGTGCGGGCGGCCCTCACCCCGAAGACGAAGGTCATCTGGGTCGAGACCCCCTCCAACCCGCTGCTCGGCATCACGGACATCGCCGTGGTCGCCGACATCGCGCGGACGGCCGGCGCCAAGCTGGTCGTGGACAACACCTTCGCCTCCCCCTACCTGCAGCAGCCCCTCGCGCTGGGCGCCGACGTGGTCGTGCACTCGCTGACCAAGTACATGGGCGGCCACTCCGACGTGGTCGGCGGCGCGCTGGTCACCGCCGACGAGGCGCTGGGCGAGGAACTGGCCTACCACCAGAACGCGATGGGCGCGGTGGCCGGTCCGTTCGACTCGTGGGTCGTGCTGCGGGGCATCAAGACCCTCGCCGTACGCATGGACCGGCACGCGGAGAACGCGGGCAAGATCGTCGAGGTGCTCAAGCGGCACCCGAAGGTCACCAAGGTCCTCTACCCGGGCCTGCCCGAGCACCCGGGGCACGAGGTCGCGGCCAAGCAGATGCGCAACTTCGGCGGCATGGTCTCCTTCCAGGTCGCCGGTGGCGAGGAAGAGGCCGTCGCGGTCTGCGGCCGCACCAGGATCTTCACCCTGGCCGAGTCCCTGGGCGGCGTCGAGTCCCTCATCGAGCACCCCGGGCGCATGACGCACGCGTCGGTGGCCGGCTCGGCGCTCGAGGTTCCGGCGGACCTGATCCGCGTCTCGGTGGGCATCGAGAACGCGGACGACCTCATCGCGGACCTCACCCAGGCCCTGGGCTAACCCCGACACCCCGCCGGGCTCCGCCCGGACCCGGCGGGGGACCCCGGTGCGGGCGGGATTCGGCTCGCCACCGCCTGCCACTTGGCGCCTGGGCCGCGCCAATTCAGCCCCTCCGGCGTTTGAGGAGCGGGGTCTGGGGCGGAGCCCCTGGGGGCACCTCCCAGCGGTAGCTGGGGGAGAAACCCGGCTCCGCCGGGCACCGGGCTCTGCCCAGACCCTCTCCCAGACTTCGTCCGGGGGGACCCCCACTCAAACGCCGGCGGGGCTTGATTCGGCTTGCCGCCGCCTGCCGCTCGGGCCGGGCTGGCCTGGCCAAGGGCGGGGCTACCAGCCCTCCAGGGGTGGGGAGATGCCGCTCGGCGGGGCGATCCAGGGGCGGGTCAGGGAGGCCCAGACCGTGAAGGCCACCGCGGCAGCGAAGAGCACCGCCCACCCCAGCCGGCGCAGCGCCCGCCGACGCCGCAGCAGCCGGTCGCCCCGGGCCGCCGCGCCAGCCGCGAGGCCCGCCGGCACCGTCGGGTACGGCCCCTCCAGCAGCTTTCTGACCTGGGCTTCCTTCCGGTCCGGGAGCCCGCTCACGCCGCCTCCCGGGACCTCAGCGCGGCCACGGCCCCGTTGCACAGCACCCGTACCCGCTCGACCGTCAGCCCGAGCTGCGCCGCCGTGACCTCCTCCGCGACCCCCTCGTAGAGGCGCAGGACGAGGACGAGCCGCTCGGGCGGGCTCAGCCGCGCGAGTACGCCGGTGCCGCCGTGGTGGCGCCAGCCGGTCCGGGCGAAGGCCGCGCACAGCTCCTGGCGGGTGAAGTCGTACGGGTCGTCCCCGCGCAGCCGCAGCCAGTTCGCGTACGTACGGGCCAGCGCGCCCGCCAACAGCCGGCGGGCTGCCTCCGGTTCACCGGTCAGCAGCACCGCGACATGCAGGAGACGCCCTGCCGCGCCCGCGACGAAGGCCTCGAACTCCGCGTAGGAGCCAGCCTGTTGATCAGCCACCCGCATAGTCCACATAGTGCGGGCAGCGGGACCGTCCAGGTCAAGAGGACGGACGGACTCCGCTCAGGAGGCCGGACCGGCTTCGGCCACGGCCGCCATCAGTTCCGACAGCGACAGGTTGAAGCGCGTCAGCAGTCCGGTGAAGGATTCCCGCTCGTCCTCGCTCCAGCTCTCCGTAACCCGGGCCATCAACTCGCGCCGGGAGGAGCGGACCTCCTCCAGCCGCGCCAGCCCGCGCGGGGACAGCGCGAGCACCACGGCCCGCCCGTCCTCGGGGTGCGAGGTCCGCTTGACCAGGCCGCTGTCGACCAGCGGCGCGACCTGCCGGGTCACCGTGGAGGAGTCGATTCCCATGCCGCCGGCGAGCGCCTTGACGCCCATCGGGCCCTCCAGGTCGAGCCGGTTCAGCAGCAGGTAGGCGGCGCGGTCCATGGAGTTGCGGGCCTGGCCCACACCGCCCAGGCGGGTCTGCTCGGCGCGGCGGGCGAAGACGGCCACCTGGTGCTGGAGCGCGTCGAGGAGACCGCCTCCGGCGGGCGCGTCTGCCGCCGCGGGCAGGTCGGAATTGGCCGGGGTGGAAGGCATGGCCGTGGGCTCTCTTCGCGTGGGTCCGACAAGGATGGGGGACAGAGTACGCGGCCGTGCGGCGGCTCGTACGCCTCGTACGAGAACTGATACGGCCCGTCCGGGCCGCCGTCCCGCCCGCGTCCCGGATGGCGAGATTTCGCCCCTCCCCGGAGTCCTCCCCGAGGTCCCCCTCGAGGCGCCTTCGAGGCCCGCCCCGGCTCCCTGCGGAGCCTCTCCCTCCGCTTCGAGCCGCGCCGCCCGCGGGGCTGCGAGACTGGCCGCATGAACTACCGCGTGCCCCAGCCCGTCCCGCAGGTCATCCTCGACGACGTCCGGGGGGCTCAGAAGATGCTCTCCGGCGTCTCCCGGGTCACGCCGATGGAAGGCAGCCGGCACCTCTCCTCGCTCACCGGGTCCCCGGTCCACTTCAAGTGCGAGAACCTCCAGCGCACCGGCTCCTTCAAGCTGCGCGGCGCCTACGTCCGCATCGCGGGCCTGCGCCCCGAGCAGCGGGCCGCCGGCGTCGTCGCGGCCAGCGCCGGCAACCACGCGCAGGGCGTGGCGCTGGCCTCCTCCCTCCTCGGGGTCCGCTCCACCGTGTTCATGCCGGTCGGGGCGCCGCTGCCGAAGGTGGCCGCGACCCAGGAGTACGGCGCCGAGGTGCGCATGCACGGGCAGGTCGTCGACGAGACCCTCGCGGCCGCCCAGGACTATGCGGACCGCACGGGCGCGGTGTTCATCCACCCCTTCGACCACCGCGACATCATCGCCGGCCAGGGCACGGTGGGCCTGGAGATCCTGGAGCAGTGCCCGGAGGTGCGGACCATCCTCGTCGGGATCGGCGGCGGCGGTCTCGCGGCCGGTGTCGCGGTCGCGGTGAAGGCGCTGCGGCCCGACGTGCGGATCGTCGGCGTGCAGGCGGCGGGCGCGGCCGCGTACCCGCCCTCGCTGAGGATCGGCCACCCCGTCTCGATCGACGACCCCAACACGATGGCGGACGGCATCAAGGTCGGCCGCCCCGGCGACGTCCCCTTCAAAATCATCGGCGAGCTGCTCGACGACGTGCGCACGGTCTCCGAGGACGCCCTCTCCAGCGCCCTGCTCCTCTGCATGGAACGGGCGAAGCTGGTGGTCGAACCGGCAGGGTGCAGCACGGTCGCGGCCCTGCTCAGCGAGCCCGAACTGTACGGCGGAGGCCCGGTGGTGGCCGTCCTGTCCGGCGGCAACGTCGACCCGCTGCTGCTCCAGCGGATCCTGCGCCACGGCATGGCGGCGGCGGGCCGGTACCTGTCCCTGCGGCTGCGCGTGGCCGACCGCCCCGGCGCCCTGGCCGGACTCCTGGGGGTGTTGTCAGTGGTGGATGCGAACGTACTCGATGTGAGCCACGTACGGACCGACCCGCGGCTGGGGCTCACGGAGGTGGAGGTGGAGCTGCACCTGGAGACGAAGGGCCCGGAGCACTGCGCGGAGGTGGCGCGGAAGCTGCACGCCGCGGGATACAAGGTGATGAGCTAGACGGCGGACGCCGTCGGGGTGCCGGCATCACCCGCTCGGCCGGGCGAGACCCATTCGGCGCTCATAGGATTTGCGTAGAAAAGCCCCGAAAGGCCCTAATTCTACTGGCCCGATTCACACTGGGAGAATCCATATGCCAGGCGCTATCCACGCCGAAGGTCTGGTCAAGACCTTCGGCGATGTACGGGCTCTGGACGGCGTGGACCTCGATGTCCCCGAAGGCACCGTCCTGGGTCTGCTCGGCCCCAACGGTGCGGGCAAGACCACGACCGTGCGCGTCCTGACCACCCTCCTCCAGCCCGACAGCGGCAAGGCCGTCGTCGCCGGCATCGACGTACTCAAGCACCCCAACGAGGTCCGCCGGGCCATCGGCCTCTCCGGCCAGTTCGCCGCCGTCGACGAGTACCTGACCGGCCGCGAGAACCTCCAGATGGTCGGCCAGCTCTACCAGATGAAGGCCAGGGCCGCGAAGGCCCGGGCCGACGAACTGCTCGAACGCTTCAACCTCGGCGACGCCGCCGACCGCACCGCCAAGACCTACTCCGGAGGCATGCGCAGGCGCCTCGACCTCGCCGCCGCCCTCGTCGTCAGCCCGCCCGTCATGTTCATGGACGAGCCGACCACCGGACTCGACCCCCGCAACCGCCAGCAGCTGTGGGGGATCATCCAGGAACTGGTCGCCGGCGGCACCACCCTGCTGCTCACCACCCAGTACCTGGAGGAGGCCGACCACCTCGCCCACGACATATGCGTGGTCGACCACGGCAAGGTCATCGCCCGCGGCACCTCCGACCAGCTCAAGGCCCGTACGGGCGGCGAGCGCGTGGAGGTCGTCGTCCACGAGCGGGACCACATCGCCACCGCACGCGAGGTGCTCGCCGGCTTCGGCAAGGGCGAGACCACGGTCGAGGAGCACACCCGCAAGCTGACCGTGCCGGTGTCGGGCGGCGCCAAGCTGCTCGCCGAGGTCATCCGGGAACTGGACGGCCGCGGCATCGAGATCGACGACATAGGCCTGCGCCGCCCCACCCTCGACGACGTGTTCATCTCCCTCACCGGCCACGCGGCCGAGCAGGCGGGGGCGGACGAGAGCGGCGACGGCGACGGCCGCGAGGGCAAGGGCCGCAAGGCGGCCCGGAAGGAGGCGGCGAAGTGACCCTCACCTCCCCGACATCGGGCATCACGGCACCCCGCCCGCGCGGCGGCCTCGTCCAGGGCGTCAACGACTCCCTCGTGGTCGCCAAGCGGAACCTGATCCGCATGTCCCGGATCCCGGAGATGATCATCTTCGGCGTGATTCAGCCGGTCATGTTCGTCGTCCTCTTCAGCTACGTCTTCGGCGGCTCCATCAGCGTCGGCGGCAGCACCTCGCCCGCCGCCTACCGCGAGTTCCTGATGGCCGGCATCTTCGCCCAGACCGTCACCTTCGCCACCGCGGGCGCCGGCGCGGGCATCGCGGACGACATGCACAAGGGCCTGATCGACCGCTTCCGCTCCCTGCCCATGGCCCGCGGCGCGGTCCTCACCGGGCGCACCCTCGCCGACCTCGTCCAGACCACGCTCACCCTCTTCGTCCTGGCGGTCGTGGCCCTGATCGTCGGCTGGCGCACCCACACCAGCTTCGGCGAGGTCCTGGCCGGCTTCGGCCTGCTGCTCCTGCTCGGCTACGCCTTCTCCTGGATCGGCGCCCTGATCGGCCTGTCGGTGCGCACCCCGGAGGCGGCCACCTCGGGCGGGCTGATCTGGCTCTTCCCGCTCACGTTCATCTCGAACGCCTTCGTCCCCTCCGAGAACATGCCGCCCTTCCTGCGGACCATCGCGGAGTGGAACCCCTTCAGCGCCACCGTCCAGGCCTCCCGCGAGCTCTTCGGGAACCTCCCGGAGGGCTACCCGGTCCCGGACGCGTGGCCGATGCAGCACCCGATCACGGCGTCCATCCTCTGGTCGCTGCTGATCATCGTGGTCTTCCGGTCCCTCGCGGTCCGCAAGTACCGCTCGGCGACGGTGTAGGCCCGCGGGCCCTTACGTGGGGTGCCCGTACGTACGTCCGTACGGGCGTGCCCGCTCCGCACGACGATGCCCGGCCGGGAGAACCGAACCCGGCCGGGCATCGTGCGTGAAGCGGGAAAACAGAGAATGGAGACCGAGGGTGATCAGCCGGTGAAGGGCTTGACGTCCAGGATCTTGACCGAGGCCTTCTTGCCGTTCGGCAGCTCGTACTCGGCGTCCTCGCCGATCGCCTTGCCCAGCACACCGCTGCCCAGCGGGGACTGCGGGGAGTAGGTCTCGAAGTCCGAGGACGCGTACTCGCGGGAGGCCAGGAGGAACTCCATGGTGTCGTCCTCGTCGCCGTCGAAGGCGATCTTGACGAGCGTGCCGGGGGCGACGACGCCGTCGGACGCGGGCGCGGTGCCGACCTTGGCGTTCTCCAGGAGCTGCGTGAGCTGGCGGACCCGGAGCTCCTGCTTGCCCTGCTCCTCCTTGGCCGCGTGGTACCCGCCGTTCTCGCGCAGGTCGCCCTCCTCGCGGGCGGCTGCGATCTTCGTGGCGATCTCCGTGCGGGCAGGACCAGAGAGGTAGTCCAGCTCCGCCTTCAGCTGGTCGTACGCCGCCTGGGTCAGCCAGGTGACGCTTTCGCTCGTCTGGGTCACGGGTGCTCCTCGTCGGTACAGGGGACTACAAAGCCGCCAGCGGCGGACGAAACCACGAGCCTAACAATTCGGGAAGAAAAGGGGGAGGACCCCAGAGGCTCATTGCCCCGTCGGCCGCGTCGTCAAGCCTCAGCGGGCGGAACCCGCCGGCTGGCAGCCGACCAGCTCGATCATCGTGGCACGGCTCGTCGTCCTGAGGGAGACGACCTCGTCCACCCGGCTCTCGGGCTGGGCGAAGGTGAAGTCGGCGCGGCCCACCTCGCCGTGCCCCTTGTCCTGCGAGCTCAGGGAGCAGACCCCGGTGACCGAGGCATCCTTGCGGACCTCCAGGTGCACCTTGACCTCGGTGTCCGAAATCACCTGGAACTTGATCACCTCGGCGCTCACGCTCTGCCCCGCGACGTAGTCCCAGCCGATCCAGCCGACCACACCCAGCAGCACGGCACCCAGCGCCGACCCGACGATCTTGAGCTTCCGGTCCGCACGCTCGTCCGCCGACCGGCCGTACCGGCCCTCGGGCAGTCCCTCGCGCACCGCGCTCATGATCGTTTCCTCTCGGTGGGGGCATCCCGTCCCGCCCCGGTCCGGTCGCCTGGTATCTGGAGCATGCCATGGCCCTGCGACCCGAGAGGAATCGGATCGACGTCGAACGCGCGATGCAATTTTTCGTTCACTCGTTCGTTTGGGGTGGTCGGGCTTGCCGGGACACCGGCGGACGGCCGCCCTTAAGTTCGTCACGTGACGGCATGGACGGGAGGCGGAGAGGCGGGGCTCCCGGTTCACCTTCCGGCTTCGTGCGTCGTCCACGGCCACGTCGGCCCTGCTCGCGGAGTGGGGCCGGACCCGGTGGGTGTGGAATCAGTGCGTCGCCGGGTCTCGGGCGGCGCACAAGGCTGGGAAGACCTCTGGTCCGGCACGGCTGGACGGCTTGCTGACTGGCTGGTGGGGTGAGCACGAGTGGCTGCGCGGCGGAGCTTCTGTACCGCAGCAGCAGCTCATCCGGGACTTCGCCAAGGCGCGTACCAAAGCCTGAGGATGGTCGTCTGCACCTGGCGGGCGGCATATCGCTGTCGGTGGTTTGGTCGCGACAGCTGCCCTCTGATCCCTCCAGCGTCCGCGTCTACCAGGACGGTCTCGGCCACTGGTACGCGTCCTTCGTCGTCCAGGCCCGGCCACAGCCACTCCCCGAAACGGGTGCGGCGATCGGTATCGACTGGGGCGTGAAAGATACCGCGACCACCACCAGCGACTCTCATGACCTCCCGCATCCGGAACACGGGGAGAAGGCGTCCGGGAAGCTGGCCGGGTACCAGCGGATGATGGCCCGCCGGAAGCCCGCGCGCGGCACGGTCATGTCGAAGGGCTACCGCGCGGCGAAGCGGCAGGCCGCGAAGGTACACAAGAAGGTCGCACGGCAGCGCCAGGACACCGCCCGCAAGTGGGCCAAGCGCGTCGTGACGGACTTCGATCGGATCGCGGTGGAGGACTTCCGCCCGAAGTTCCTCGCCAAGTCGACCATGGCCCGCAAGGCCGCCGACGCAGGCGTTTCGGCGACCAAGCGTGAGCTGATCAACATGGCGCGCAAGCACCGGCGCACGATCCACTTGGTGCACCCTGCGCACACCACCATGGACTGCGGGCGGTGCGGGGCGAGAGCCAAGCACGCACTGCCGCTGTCGGAACGTACCTACACCTGCACCGCGTGCGGAGCCGTCTCACCCAGGGACAAGAACTCCGCGCACGTGATGTTGGTCCGGGCTGGTCTCAACCCGGCTGGCGCCGATCGCGTGAGACTCGACCGTCAGCAGGGCGATCGAGCAGCGTGAGTCAGGAATCCCCCCTCGTCGTCGATTGCTGAGAGGAGGAGTCAATATAGAAGCCGACCGTCGCGCCGAATCGCAGAGGATCCTGTCTTGACCGAGCAGCTTCGACTGATGGCCGTCCACGCCCACCCCGACGACGAGTCGAGCAAGGGCGCGGCCACCATGGCCAAGTACGTGTCCGAGGGGGTTCCGGTGCTGGTCGTCACCTGTACCGGTGGCGAGCGCGGCTCCGTGCTGAATCCCAAGCTCCAGGGCGACAAGTACATCGAGGAGAACATCCACGAGGTGCGCGCCAAGGAGATGGACGAGGCGCGCGAGATCCTCGGCATCGAGCAGGAATGGCTCGGCTACGTGGACTCCGGGCTTCCGGAGGGTGACCCGCTGCCGCCGCTGCCCGAGGGCTGCTTCGCGCTCGCGGACGTCCACGAGGCCGCCGGGGAACTGGTGAAGAAGATCCGCGCCTTCAAGCCGCAGGTCGTCACCACGTACGACGAGAACGGCGGCTACCCGCACCCCGACCACATCATGACCCACAAGATCACGATGGTGGCCTTCGACGGCGCGGCCGACACCGAGAAGTACCCCGAGGGCGAGTTCGGCCCCGCCTACCAGCCGCAGAAGCTCTACTACAACCAGGGCTTCAACAAGCCGCGCACCATCGCCCTGCACGAGGCACTGCTCGCGCGCGGCATGGAGTCCCCCTACGGGGAGTGGCTGGAGCGGTGGAAGGAGTTCGAGCGCAAGGAGCGGACCCTGACCACCCACGTGCCCTGCGCGGACTTCTTCGAGATCCGTGACAAGGCGCTCATCGCGCACGCCACGCAGATCGACCCGGACGGCGGCTGGTTCCGCGTTCCCATGGACGTCCAGAAGGAGGTCTGGCCCACCGAGGAGTACGAGCTCGCGAAGTCGCTCGTCGACACTTCCCTCCCCGAGTCCGACCTCTTCGCGGGCATCCGGGAGAATGCGTAGCTATGAGCGCTACGCAGGCAGCACTGACCCAGCTCCTCCCGCTGGCGGGTGACACCTTCGACAAGAACAAGGTGACGCCCGGCATCCTGGGGTTCATCGTGTTCGCGGCCCTCGCCCTGGGGGTGTGGGCCCTGATGAAGTCCATGAACCGGCACATGGGCCGGGTGAACTTCCAGGAGGCCCCCGAGCCGGCGGCCCCGGCCGCAGCCCGGGGCGAGGACGCCTCCCGGGCGTAGCCCCGCCCGCTGGTCGCAACCGCCGCCCGCGAAAATCGCGCGGGCGGCGGGCCTCGCCGTACGTACGGCCCTGCGGGCCGCGCGGACCGCGTTGCCGTGCGGACCGGTCGGCCCGGCGCCCGTCCCGGCCCGCCGCACCGCCTTACCGGGCGCACCGGCCCCGCCGCGCTTACGCCTTGCCCGGGCCACGCCTGGCCCGGGCGTGCCGGTCCGCCGTGCAGCGCTTGGCCGTGTGTCGCCGCCGCGCGGACTTCCTTGCCGGGCGCACCGGCGCGCCGGGTGCACCGTTCCGCCGCGCGCACGCCTTGCCCAGGCCACGCCTTGCCCGGTCGCGTCGGCCCGCCGTGCAGCGCTTGGCCGGGTGTCGCCCGACGCACGGACTTCCTTGCCGGGCGTCCCGGCCCCGCCGCGCGCACTGGCGGCCGGGTTGTACCGCTCCGCCGCGCGCACGCCTTGCCCGGGCGCGTCGGCCCGCCGCGCAGCGCTTTGCCGGGCGTCTCGGCCCGCCTATGCCGGCCGGCCTCGTCGGGTGTGGGCTTACGCCCCGTGAGGGCCCGCTCCGCCGGGTTCGCGCCCGGACCCCGGCGGTGAGGCGTCGGCGCCGGTGGTCGCTCAGTCCGCCGGCGGGACGCCCATGATCTCCCGCGAGTGCAGGTTCGGGACCAGGCCGAGCCGCCACGCCTGCCAGCCCTCCGACGGGTCCACGCCCCGGCCCAGGATCACCCCGTACGTCTCCAGGCAGTCCTCCAGCCGGCCGTCCCGCGCCGGATGCGCCGACTGCGCCAGCCGGGCCAGCTCGGCCCGCGCCTCCTCCGGGGCGCCCGGCACCGCGTACGGCAGCATCGTGCACCGCAGGAAGCGGGCCCAGTCCTCCCCGCGCCGGTCCCCGTACGAGATGAACAGCCGGACCGCCTCCTCGCACAGGCCGACGGCCTGCGACAGCCGCCCGTTGCCCGCGTCGATCACCGCCAGCTCCAGGCACGTCCACGCCTCGCCGTGGGCCAGCCCGATCCGCCGGAAGTCCGCCCGTGCGTCGACGAGCAGCTGGCGGGCGAAGCCGGAGTTGCGCAGGTTGCCCGTCTGGGCCGCACGCTGGTCGCGCGTCACCCGGCCCGAGTGGTGGCGCGCGTGGGCCAGCCCGTACACGTCCCGCATCCGCGAGAACATCGTCCGGGCCCGCTCCAGCTCCCGTACCGCCCGGTCGCGCTCGCCGGTCTCCTCCAGGGCCTGCCCGAGGTAGTACTGCGTCCACGCCTCGCCGCGCGCGTCCTCCGCCTCCCGGTGCCGGGCCAGCGCCTCCCGCAGCCGTTCCACCGCCGGACCCGGATCCCCGTCCACCACCCGGGCCCGGCCCAGCTGGGTCAGCGCCCAGGCCTGGCCGCGGTCGTCGCGGGTGCGCCCGTACAGGTCGAGGGCCAGACGCAGTTCCTCCTCCGCCCGCGCCACGTCGCCGAACCGCAGGTGCACCTGGCCCAGCTGGAAGTGCGCCCACGCCTCGCCGTGCACGCTCTCGCTCTCCCGGTGCAGGGCCAGCGAGGCCTCCAGCAGTCGCGTCGCCTCCGCCAGGTGCGCCAGGTCCCGCTCCACCGCCGCCAGCGCGTGCAGGCCCCACGCCCGGTCGCCCGCCAGCTCCGGCGGTTCCTGGAGCACGAGCGCCTCGCGGATGCGTGCCGCGGCCTCCGGCAGGTTGCCCTGGTGGTGCAGGGTGATGCCGAGGGAGACCAGGGCCATCGCCGCCCCCGCCTCCTGGTGGGCCTCCATGTACTGGTCCACCACCGAGGTCAGCGTGGTGCGCGCCTTGTCGAGCTCGCCCAGCTGGCGCGCCGCGATACCGGTACGCCACTGCACCGACCGCACCAGCCGCCCCTGCTGCCCCTGCTGTCCTTCCAGCCCCTTCTGGCCTGCCTCCACGGCCTGGGTGAGCTCGTCGATCTCACCGAGCCGGTACAGGTCCCCGCGCAGCAGGCAGAAGTCGCACAGCGCGCCGAGCAGGTCGAGCACCGCCTGCTGGTCCACCCCGTCCGAGTGCCGCAGCGCCGCCGTGATGAAGCTCGACTCGTCGTCCAGCCAGCGCAGTGCCGCGTCCAGCGAGACGAAGCCGTGGCCGCCGAACTGGTTCGCCCGCGTCGACATCTTCCCGTCGACCATCCGGATCACCGAGTCCGCGAGCTGCGCGTAGTTGCGGATGAGCCGTTCGTGCGCCGCCGCGGCCGCGGCCCGGTCCTCGTCCGCGGCCAGCCGCCGTGCCGCGTACGCGCGCACCGCGTCGTGCATCCGGAACCGCTGGCCGCGCACCCGCTCGATCAGCCCGGCCTCCCACAGCTCCTCCAGCGTGCGCAGTGCCGCCTGCTCCGGTACGTCGGCCAGCGCGGCCGCCGCCGCACCGCCGAGGGAGGCCCGCCCGGCCAGCGGCAGGCGCCGCAGCAACTGCCGCGCGGGTTCGGCGAGGCGGGCGTCGGCGGCGCGCAGGGCGGCCTCCACCGGGTGCGCGGCGCCGTCCGCTGCCGGTACCGCGCCGTCACGGACCAGCGGGGCCAGCATCCGCAGGGCCAGGGGCAGCCCGCCGCTCAGCCCGACCACTTCGGCAGCGGCGCGCTCCCGCGCCTCGGCCCCGGCCGGGGCCGCCCCGACCAGCTCCGCCCCGACGAGCTCCGCCGCCTCGTCCGCCGCCAGCCGCTCCACCGGCAACTGGTACACCCACGCCGGCAGGTCCGCGGGCAGCTCCAGCGGCTCCCGCGCCGTCACCAGCACCAGGCTCTCGGAGCGCTCCGGAACCAGCACCCGCACCTGCGCCGCGTCCACCGCGTCGTCCAGCAGCACCGTCACCGGCAGCCCCTGGAGGTGCTGGTGGTACAGCTCGCCCAGGCGCCGCACCTGCTGCTCGGCCGAGGCGCCCTCGCGGAACAGCAGCTGCTCGCGGGGCGCCCCCAGCCGGTTCATCAGGTGCAGCAGGGCCTCCCGCGTCGACAGCGGGGCCCCGCCGGGCTCCCCGCCGGTGGACCCGCCCCGCAGGTCCACCACGCACGCGCCCCGGAACTGGTCCCGCAGTGCGTGCGCCGCCCGCAGTGCCAGGGCCGTGCGGCCCACCCCGGGCTCGCCGTGGAGCACGACGACCACCGGGCGGGTCTCCGTGCTGGCGCGTGCCGCCTGTACCCACTGGGCGATCCGGGTCAGCTCGGCGCGCCGGCCCGCGAACGGGCCCGCCGGTTCCGGGAGCTGGCCGAAGGAGTGCTCCAGCGCACTGCGCCGCCGGGCCTCCGCGCTGCGGTCCGTGCCGCGCAGCAGCGGAGTGGCCAGGGCCGCGGGCCGGGCCGCCGGCCGCGCCGCGCGCGCCGCCGTGGCCACCGCGCGCTGCTGCTCCAGGAAGGGACGGATCCCGCGTACCTCCAGCGCCGACAGCCACTGCAGTTTCAGCTGCTCCGGCCCGCCGGGGCGGCCCAGTTCGCCGGCCCGCCGGTTCGCGGCCGGCAGGTGCAGGGCCGTCACCTTCGCCACCGTGGCGACCGCGCCCGCGATGCCCACGACGGCGCCGACGGTCAGGGCCGTGCCGGCCGCGACACCGAAGGACAGGTCCGCCCCGATGGCGGCGGCCGCGGCGACCGCCGTCACGAGCGCCGCCGTCGAGGTGTTGCCCCGGCGGAAGGCCTCGCCGAGCGACTCGTCTCCGGCCGCCGCCTCGTCCAGGGCCCGTACGTACGCCTCGTACTCGGGCGCCGCACTCGCGGCGAGCGCGTCCAGGGCTTCCTTGCCCCGCGCCAGCAGCGCGGCTCTGTCCACCGCCGCGCCCGCCGCACCCTGGGCACCCGCCGCCCGGCGGGCCGCCTCGTCCACGGCCCGTCCCAGCAGCTGCTCGGCCTCACCTCGATGGCTGTCCCGCATCGGCATCCCCCTCAGAGAGCTCCGGTCGGTCGATTCCCAAGTGTCGTGCGTGAGAGACGCGAACGCGAGGGAATCTGAGCGAGATCAGAGCTAACTGGAGTGAAAGGGACCGTAATTGACGGACCCTGAGAAGCTCCGGGCGTGGGCCGGGAGGGCCGCCGCGGCCGGTGCCGGGGCCCGTACGCTGGACCGGTGATCCGACGGTGGGGGACCCTGGCGCTGTGCGCGGCCGCGCTGCTGCCGGTGTCGGCCGGATGCGTGCCGCAGGGGCCGGCGCCGGTGGACGGTTTCGAACTGCGCTACGAGAAACCGGCGGCCGCCGACCGGGCCGAGTACCGCTTCCTGCGGGACCGGGCGGTCGCCGACCCCGTGCTCGCCGACCTCAACGGCCATCTCGTCCTCCCGTACGGGATCACCGTCGTCGCCCGCTCCTGCTCCGGCGAGGGAACCGGCTACGACCCCGCCGCACACCGCATCGAGCTCTGCTACGAAGACCTGGCCGAGGAACGCGCGCTGTTCGAGCGGTCGGGCTCCCCCACCTCCGACGAGGAACTCGCCGAAGTCGTACGGGAGACGCTCTACCACGAGGCCGGCCACGCCCTCGTGGACGTGCTGGACCTCCCGGACAAGGGGGCCCGCGCCGAGGAGGACGCCGCCGACGACTTCGCCCGGCTGATGCTGCTGCGCGGCCGCCCGGAGGGCGAGGAGACCCTCCTGACCGCCGCCCGCGCCTACGACCTCGCGGCGGCCGCCCCCGCCCCGGCCCCGGAGGTCCCGATGGACCCCGAGGGCCTCGAGGAGGCCGAGGACGAACACGCCCCGCCCGCCGCCCGCGCGGAAGCCCACCGCTGCGCCGTCCACGCCGAGGCCCCCACCCGCCACCCGTCCCTCGCCACCCCGTCCCGCGCGACCTGCGCCGTCACCTGGCCCCGCACCCGCGACGCCTGGAACCGCGACCTGGCCCCGATCCTGCGGCGGTGATCCGATCCCGTGCGGCAGGATGGGATCATGCCGAACCGCCTCGCGAACGAGACCTCGCCGTACCTGCTCCAGCACGCCGACAACCCCGTCGACTGGTGGCCGTGGTCGCCCGAGGCCTTTGCCGAAGCGCGGGAACGCGGGGTGCCCGTCCTGCTGAGCGTCGGCTACAGCAGCTGCCACTGGTGCCACGTGATGGCGCACGAGTCCTTCGAGGACGAACTGGCCGCCGCCTACCTCAACGAGCACTTCGTCAACATCAAGGTGGACCGCGAGGAGCGCCCCGACGTCGACGCCGTCTACATGGAGGCCGTGCAGGCCGCCACCGGGCAGGGCGGGTGGCCCATGACCGTCTTCCTCACCCCGGACGCCGAGCCGTTCTACTTCGGGACCTACTTCCCGCCCGAGCCCCGGCACGGGATGCCCTCCTTCATGCAGGTCCTCGAAGGCGTGCGGACCGCCTGGGTGGGGCGGCCCGAGGAGGTCGCCGAGGTCGCGCAGCGGATCGTACGGGACCTGGCCGGGCGGGAGTTGGACTACGGGAAGGCCGGCACCCCCGGGCCCGAGGAGCTCGCGCAGGCGCTGCTCGGGCTGACGCGGGAGTACGACGCCGTGCGCGGCGGGTTCGGCGGCGCGCCGAAGTTCCCGCCGTCCATGGTGCTGGAGTTCCTGCTGCGCCACCACGCCCGCACCGGGTCCGAGGGCGCGCTGCAGATGGCCGCCGACACGTGCGAGGCCATGGCCCGGGGCGGCATCTACGACCAGCTCGGCGGCGGGTTCGCGCGGTACTCCGTGGACCGGGAGTGGGTCGTGCCGCACTTCGAGAAGATGCTCTACGACAACGCGCTGCTCTGCCGGGTCTACGCCCACCTGTGGCGGACCACCGGGTCGGACCTCGCGCGCCGGGTCGCGCTGGAGACCGCCGACTTCATGGTCCGGGAACTGCGCACCGACCAGGGCGGCTTCGCCTCCGCGCTGGACGCCGACAGCGAGGACCCGGTCAGCGGCGCGCACGTGGAGGGGGCGTACTACGCCTGGACCGCCGCCCAGCTGCGCGACGTACTGGGGGAGGCCGACGGTGAACTGGCCGCTGCCTACTTCGGGGTGACGGAGGAGGGGACCTTCGAACACGGGAAGTCCGTGCTGCAGCTCCCGCAGGACGGGCCCGTGGTGGAGGCGGGCAGGCTCGCCGGCATCAAGGAGCGGCTGCTGGCCGAGCGGGGCGGGCGGCCCGCGCCCGGCCGCGACGACAAGATCGTCGCCGCCTGGAACGGGCTGGCGATCGCCGCGCTCGCCGAGTGCGGGGCGTACTTCGAGCGGCCGGACCTGGTGGAGCGGGCCACCGAGGCCGCCGATCTGCTGGTGCGGGTGCACCTGGACGGCAAGGCGCGGCTCGCCCGGACCAGCAAGGACGGTCACGTCGGCCCGAACGCCGGGGTGCTGGAGGACTACGGCGACGTCGCGGACGGCTTCCTCGCGCTGGCGTCCGTGACGGGCGAGGGCGTCTGGCTGGAATTCGCCGGGTTCCTCGTCGACCTGGTCCTGGACCAGTTCACGGCCGAGGACGGGTCGTTGTACGACACGGCGCACGATGCCGAGCGGCTCATCCGCCGGCCGCAGGACCCGACCGACACGGCCGCCCCGTCCGGGTGGACGGCCGCCGCGGGCGCGCTGCTGTCGTACGCCGCGCACACCGGGTCGCAGGCCCACCGGACGGCGGCCGAGCGGGCGCTCGGGGTGGTGCACGCGCTCGGTCCGCGCGTGCCGCGCTTCATCGGGCACGGGCTGTCGGTCGCCGAGGCGCTGCTGGACGGGCCGCGCGAGGTGGCGGTCGTCGGGCATCCGGAGGATCCGCTGCTCGCGGTGCTGCACCGGACGGCGTTGCTGGGAACGGCTCCTGGTGCGGTGGTGGCGGCGGGTCTGCCGCGTGCGGCGGACGGCAGCGGCGGCGAGTTCCCCCTTCTTGCCGAGCGCACACTCGTGCGCGACCTTCCGACGGCGTATGTCTGTCGACATTTCGTCTGCGCGCGGCCTACGACAGATCCGGTCGAACTGGCGGAGCAGTTGGGCACGGTTCGCCCCTGAACCGGTCGGAGTACCGTCAATTCCGGTTGTCGTACACCAGTTCAGAAACGCGCCAGTTATCTGTGCTGCGCCTGAATGTCATGTTCACTGCCTAATCTCGTGTCGTTCGTGAGTCACCGTTTCGGCAGTCACCGGGATGGCGCACTGGGGGGTGCGCGCAAGGGGGAAGCGGGAGCAGCGGGCCGGGGGGCCCGCCGTGCGCTCCCGGGGGGAATGCTGATCGCCGCCGGGGGGCGGCGGGTCTGTGGGGGACATTTTGTACACATCTGTGTTCATTGTTGTCATTTCGCTGGCGCTCTTCTGGATGGCCGCATTCACGCTCTGGTGGCAGATGCACGCGTGGCGGACCCCCGAGGTACTCGCCTCAACCCGCTTCGACCGCCCCGACGGGGAGGGCCGCCTGGCCTTCTCCCTGCTGCTGCCCGCCCGCCACGAGCAGGCGGTCCTGGAACACACCATCGACCGGCTCCTGGAGTCGAGCCACACCGACTACGAGATCATCGTGATCGTCGGGCACGACGACCCCGAGACCGCAGCCGTCGCCGAACGGGCCGCCGCCCGCGAGCCGGCCCGCGTCCGGGTCGTCGTCGACCACCACGAGACGAAGAACAAGCCGAAGGCCCTCAACACCGCCCTGCCGTCCTGCCGCGGTGACATCGTCGGGGTCTTCGACGCCGAGGACCAGGTCCACCCCGAGCTGCTCGCCCACGTCGACCACGCCTTCCGCTCCACCGGCGCCGACGTGGTCCAGGGCGGGGTCCAGCTCATCAACTTCCACTCCAGCTGGTACAGCCTGCGCAACTGCCTGGAGTACTTCTTCTGGTTCCGCTCCCGGCTGCACCTGCACGCCGAGAAGGGCTTCATCCCGCTCGGCGGCAACACCGTCTTCGTCCGCACCGAGGTGCTGCGCGAGGCCGGCGGCTGGGACCAGAACTGCCTCGCCGAGGACTGCGACCTCGGGGTGCGCCTGTCGTCGGTCGGCAAGAAGGTCGTCGTCGCCTACGACTCCGACATGGTGACCCGCGAGGAGACGCCCGGCTCGCTGATCAGCCTGCTCAAGCAGCGCACCCGCTGGAACCAGGGGTTCCTCCAGGTGTACCGCAAGAAGGACTGGCAGCAGCTGCCGGGACGCGGCCAGCGCTGGCTCGCCCGCTACACGCTGATGACGCCCTTCATGCAGGCCGCGTCCGGTGTGATCATCCCGATCAACTTCGCCGTCGCGGTCTTCCTCGACGTACCGGTCGGCATCGCGATCATCACCTTCCTCCCCATGATCACGGCGATGGTGACCTTCGTCTTCGAGATCGTCGGCCTGCACGACTTCGGCCGGCAGTACGGCCTGCGCGTCCGCTTCGTGCACTACCTCAAGCTCGTCGTCGGCGGCCCCTTCTACCAGGTGATGCTCGCGGGCGCCGCGATCCGCGCCGTCTGGCGCGAGCAGCGCGGCCGCAACGAGTGGGAACTGACGAGCCACACCGGCGCCCACCTGACGGCCGCGACCGCCGCGACCGCCGTGAGTGCGATCCCCGCCGCCGCCTCCGCCTCCCCCTCAGCCTCCGCCTCCACCGCGATCCGAGAGGACAGCCGCCAGTGACCGCCACCCTGCCCACGGCCACTGATCCCAAGCCGGAGACCCTCACCGTCCCCGCCCAGCGCAGCCCCGCCGGGGGACTCGGCGTCCGCCCCGCCGCTCCCGTCCGGCCGCTCGTGCGGTTCCGCTCCTCCCGCCCCGACCTGCTGCTGTGCGGGGCGCTGCTGCTCGTGATCCTGCTCGTCCAGGGCTGGAACATCACCGACTTCCCGACGCTGAGCGACGACGAGGGCACCTACCTCGCCCAGGCGTGGGCCGTCCAGCAGGGCGACGGCCTCGCCCACTACACGTACTGGTACGACCATCCGCCGCTCGGCTGGATCCAGGTCGCGGGCCTGACGTACCTGCCGTCCCTCTTCGTGCCCGACTGGATGACCGTCGCGCCGATGCGGTTCTCGATGCTCGCCGTCTCCGCCGCCGGCTCCGTGCTGATGTACGTCCTCGCGCGCCGGCTGTGGCTGCCGCGCTGGGCGGCCGGGCTGGCGATGGCGCTCTTCGGGCTGTCCCCGCTCGCCGTCGTCCTCCAGCGCGAGATCTTCCTCGACAACCTCGCCGTGATGTGGATGCTGCTGGCGTTCTGCCTCGCCGCGTCGCCGAGCCGGCACCTGTGGCACCACTTCGGGTCCGGGCTGGCGGCCGCCACCGCCGTCCTGACCAAGGAGACGATGCTGGTGGTGCTCCCGGCGCTGCTGGTGACGATGTGGCGGCACAGCCACCGCGACACCCGCAAGTTCGCCGTCACGGGAGCCATCACCGCCTGCGCGCTGATCGGGCTCTCGTACCCGCTCTACGCCCTCCTCAACAGCGAACTGCTGCCCGGCTCCGGACACGTCTCGCTCATCGACGGCATCACCTACCAGATGAGCCGCCCCGGCTCCGGCTTCATCCTCGACGCCGGGACCGGCTCGAACGGCGTGCTGCGGTCCTGGCTGTACTACGACACCGTCCTGCCCCTCGGCGGGCTGGCCGGCGCCCTCCTGCTGCTGGCGACCCTCCGCTGGTCGGTCACCGCCCGCGCGCTCGCCGGCCCCGCGCTCGCCGCCGTCATCCTCGCCGCCGTCGCGATGCGGCCCTCCGGCTACCTCCCGGCGATGTACGTGATCCAGGCGCTGCCGTTCCTCGCCCTCGTCCTCGCCGGGGGCGCGGCGAGCATCACGCACGCCGTGCTGCGCCGCCGCCGCGGCCCGGGGGAGCGCAGGGCGCAGGTGTGGGCGCGCTGGGCGGTGCTCTGCGTCCTCGCCGCGTCCGCCGCGGTGTACGTGCTGCCGCGCTGGTACGACGGCAACCGCACGGCGCTCACGGCCGACGCGAACGCCCCGTACCGGCAGGCCGCGGCCTGGCTCGGCAGCGAGGTCGAGGATCCGGCACGGACCAGGGTGCTGCTCGACGACGCGCTCTGGCTGGACGCCGTGCACCACGGCTTCGAGCCGGGTCCGGGCGCCATCTGGTTCTACAAGGCCGACCTCGACCCCGCCGTCACCAAGACCCTGCCGCGCGGCTGGCAGGACATCGACTACGTGGTCTCCTCGCCCACGGTGCGCCGCGACGCGGTGGACCTGCCCACCGTGAAGGCCGCGCTGGAGCATTCGAGCGTGGTGGCCGTCTTCGGGTCGGGCGAGGACCGCATCGAGATCCGCCGGACCGACCGGACCGCCGGGACCGACAGCGCCGCCGGGACCGACCGCGCCGACCGCACGAGTGGGAGCTGAGTCACCATGAGCGAGGACCTGTGGTCCCTCCATGCCCCGATCGATGCGGAGCTTGCCGCTCCGCAGGCCCTGACCGGCAGCGTCACCCTGATCATCCCCACCTTCAACGAGTCCGGGAACGTGGCCGAGTTGCTGCGCCGGCTCGGTGACGCCCTCCCCGACCACCTGCCCTGCGCGGTGCTGTTCGTGGACGACTCCACGGACGACACCCCCGCCGCCATCGAGAAGGCGGCCGCCGACCACCCCTTCCCGGTGTCGGTCCTGCACCGGGAAGTGGCCGAGGGCGGCCTCGGCGGCGCCGTCGTCGAAGGGGTGAAACGGGCGGACACCGACTGGATCGTCGTCATGGACGCCGATCTCCAGCACCCGCCCCACCTGGTGCCCGAACTCGTCGGCGAGGGGATGCGCACCGGCGCCGACCTCGTGGTCGCCTCCCGCTACATCAGCGGCGGCAGCCGGGCCGGCCTCGCCGGGAGCTACCGCATCGCCGTCTCCCGCGGCGCGACCTGGCTGACCAAGGGGCTCTTCCCGCGGGCGCTGCGCGGGATCAGCGACCCGATGAGCGGCTTCTTCGCGATGCGCCGCTCGGCCGTCACCGCGGACGCGCTGAAGCCGCTCGGCTACAAGATCCTGCTGGAGCTGGCGGTGCGCTGCCGCCCGGGCAAGGTCGCCGAGGTGCCCTTCGTCTTCCAGGACCGCTTCTCGGGGGAATCCAAGTCGACCGCGCGCGAGGGCATGCGCTTCCTCACCCACCTCGCCTCGCTGCGCTCCGCGACCCCACTGGCCCGCATGATCGGTTTCGGGCTGATCGGGCTCTCCGGCTTCGTCCCGAACCTGGGCGCGCTGTGGCTGCTCACGGGCGCCGGGATGCACTACCTCCCCGCCGAGATCATCGCCAACCAGGCGGGGGTCCTGTGGAACTTCCTCCTCATCGAGACCCTGCTCTTCCGCGACCGCCGCCGGCACCGCCACTGGGCGGACCGGGTCGGGCGTTTCGCCCTGCTGGCCAATGCCGATCTGCTGCTGCGCATCCCGTTGATCGCGGTGTTCGTCGCCAGGTTCGGGATGGAGGTGCTGCCCGCCACCGCTCTCGCGCTGGTCACCACCTTCGTGCTGCGCTTCGCGGCCACCGAGGCCCTCGTCTATCTGCCGCGCACGTCGCGCGGCTCGCGCACGCCGGGCCAGTCGCGCACCCCGGGCGCCCCGCTCAAGACGGGCCGCCACTCCAGGAGTTGAGCCGCACAGAAGGGATCCTTTCCATGCGTCTGACGATCCGGCGGAGGGCCGGGCGGCGGGCCGCCCTGCTCGCCGTCGGGGCGATGACCGCGGGCCTGCTGCTCACCGCACCGCAGCAGGCCACGGCCGGTCCGCCCAATCTGCTCTCCAATCCCGGCTTCGAGACGGCCGGCCCGGCCGGCGCCGACATGCCGTCCTGCTGGTCCAAGTCCGGCTGGGGCGACAACGACTTCTCCTTCGCCACCGTGGCCGAGGCGCACACCGGCACCAAGGCGATGAAGGTCTCCCTCACGCGCCGGGTGGAGGGCGACCGCAAGGCCCTGGTCACCGAGAACAGCACCTGCGCCCCGACCGTCACGCCGGGGAAGCAGTACGACCTGTCCGCCTGGTACAAGTCGGACACCCCCGACGTGTCGGTGACGGTGTTCCGCCGCGACACGACGGCGGGCTGGCAGTACTGGACCGACCTGCAGAACCCGCCCGTCAGCGCCGCCTGGGCGCGCACGGAGGTCCGTACGCCGGCCGTGCCGCCCAACACCGACAAGATCGCGTGGGGCCTGTCGGTCTACGGGGTGGGCACGCTCACCACCGACGACTACGCGCTGGAGGAGGTGGGCGCGGTACCGCCGCAGCCGGCCTGCTCGGGTACGGCGGAGGAGTGCGCCAAGGGCAAGTGGGAGGTGATCCCGGCCAAGAACCCGGTGCGTTCGATGCACGCCGTCGTGCTGAAGAACGGCAAGGTGCTGCTGATCGCCGGCTCGGGCAACGACATCGCCCAGTTCAACGCGGGCACCTTCACCTCGGCCGTCTACAACCCGGCGAACGGCACCTTCAAGACGATCCCGACGCCGGTGGACATGTTCTGCGCGGGCCACGTGCAGCTGGCGGACGGCCGGGTGCTGGTGATGAGCGGCAACAAGGGGTACCCGTCCGGCGACGGCAGGATCGGCTACCAGGGGCTCAAGGACAGCTACGTCTTCGACCCGGTGACCGACGCCTACACGAAGACGAACGACATGAACGGCGGGCACTGGTACCCGTCGGCGACGATCCTCGGCAACGGTGACGTGATCTCCTTCGGCGGGCTGAAGGAGGACTCCACGGGCAACGTGACCGCCGAGAAGTTCTCGGCGGCGCAGAACAAGTGGCTGCCGATGAACGAGGTCAACCAGACCTGGTCGTACTGGGGCCTGTACCCGTCGATGATCCTCATGCAGGACGGGCGGCTCTTCTACTCGGGCAGCCACACCTTCGGCAACGGCACCCAGGGCACCGGCGCCTCGGTCTACAACTACGACGCCAACACCATCACCGACGTGCCGGGCCTGCGGAACAAGGACCAGCGCGACGAGTCGGCGAGCGTGCTGCTGCCCCCGGCGCAGGACCAGCGGGTCCTGACCATCGGCGGCGGCAACAACGAGACCAACCCGGCCGCGAACCGGATCACCGACATCATCGACCTGAAGAAGCCCAGCCCCGGCTACACGGCCGGCCCGGACCTCCCGCAGGGGCTGGTCGACACGGGCACGGGCAAGCGGCCGCAGACCGGGGCCGAGGGCAAGATGTACGTCTCGGCGGTGCTGCTGCCGGACGGCAAGGTGCTGGAGACCGGCGGCGCGCTGCACGACCGGGCCGACCCGGTCTTCGAGGCCTCCTTCTTCGACCCGACGACCAACACCTACCAGCCGGGCCTGGCCACCGACCCGATCCCGCGGACCTACCACTCGGCGTCCTTCCTGATGCCGGACGGCAGGGTCATGTCGGTCGGCGACAATCCGGGCAACGGCACCTACAACCACAACGTGTCGATCTACACCCCGCCCTACCTCTTCAAGGGCGCCCGCCCGCAGATCACCTCGGTGATCGACACGCAGTGGGTGTACGGGGACACGCAGCGGATCACCGTCAACCGCCCGATCGCCAAGGCGGAGCTGATCCGTCCGGCGGCGGTCACCCACTCCTCGGACCCGAACCAGCGGTTCGTGGACCTGCCGATGACCGTCAACGGGAACAACATCGACCTCAACGTCACGAGCAACCCCAACCTGGCGCCGCCCGGCTGGTACATGCTCTTCGCGGTCGACGCGAACGGCGTCCCGTCGCTGGCGACCTGGGTGCACCTGGGCGGCCCGGCCGCCCTGGCGGCCGCCCAGGAGCAGCCGTCCGCGCACGAGCACTCCTTCGCGGACAAGCT
Source organism: Streptomyces sp. NBC_00207 (assembly GCF_045160965.1). Taxonomy (NCBI): domain Bacteria; kingdom Bacillati; phylum Actinomycetota; class Actinomycetes; order Kitasatosporales; family Streptomycetaceae; genus Streptomyces; species Streptomyces sp. NBC_00207. The sequence goes on from NZ_CP130715.1 coordinate 5,864,050, forward strand.
GGGGCCCGCCAAGCAGAACCCGGCCAAGCGGGACTCCGTACCGGTCGCGCCCAGCGTGGCCGGCTGCGACCGGCACTACGGGACGGTCAACGTGTGCGTGCCGACCCGCTTCCCGGCCGAGGTGAAGGAGACGGCCAGGGCCCGCTGTGACTGGCTGGCCTCGCACCAGTACCCGAAGCGGCTGAAGGTCAACGGCAGCGACCCGCTGCGCCTCGACCCCGACCGCGACGGCTACGCCTGCTGAACGCAACGGGAAGGGGCCCGGCCGCGCACTCGCGGCCGGGCCCCTTCGCCGGGTTCAGTGCTGGTACGCGGCGAGCGAGATGCCGACGTAGTGGGCCACGAAGGCCGCGAGGGTCAGGGAGTGGAAGACCTCGTGGAAGCCGAAGAAGCGGGGTGAGGGATTGGGCCGCTTCATGCCGTAGATGACCCCGCCCACGCTGTAGAGGAGGCCGCCGACGATCACCAGGACCAGGACGGCGATGCCGCCGCTGCGCATGAAGTCGGGCAGGAAGAAGACCGCGGCCCAGCCCATGGCGATGTAGCACGGGGTGTAGAGCCAGCGCGGGGCGCCGACCCAGAAGACGCGGAACGCGATGCCGGCGGCGGCCGCGATCCACACCGCCCACAGCAGGGTCCGCCCGGTGGAGGGCGGGAGCAGCAGGACGGTCAGCGGCGTGTAGGTGCCCGCGATGATCAGGAAGATGTTGGCGTGGTCGAGCCGGCGCAGGATGGCCTCGCCGCGGGGCCCCCAGGTGCCCCGGTGGTAGACGGCGCTCACGCCGAAGAGCAGGCAGGCCGTGAGGACGTAGACCCCGCAGGCCACCCGTGCCCGGGTCGAGTCGGTGAAGGCCATGAGCGCCAGGCCGGCGATGACCACGGCGGGGAACATCCCGAGGTGCAGCCAGCCGCGCAGCAGCGGCTTTTCCTCCAGGGCGGTCTCGGCCGCCTCCAGGGCCTCGACTACCGGTGTGGCCTCGGCGGCCGGGACGGCGGCGGGGTCAGAAGTCATGGTCGCCATGCTACCTACGGGTCCGTAGGTTTCCGCCGATCGTCTTTACGGAAGATTGACGGACGTGGCAATGCTCACGTGAGAGGCCCTCTGGACATATGCGCACATCCACCGGATGATCAGATGAGTGCGGTCGGCACCGGATGAGCGGAGCGCGAAGCGTCCGGGTCGCAGCCCCCACGGGGCAAACACCAAACACACCCCTCAACAAGGAGCAATCGTGGCGCGCGACAACGCGGCTCCCACCATCCCTACGACTCACCAGGAGCTGATCTCCTGGGTGGACGAGATCGCAGCCCTCACCCAGCCGGACCGCGTCGTCTGGTGCGACGGCAGCGAGGGCGAGTACGAGCGCCTGTGCGAGGAGCTCGTCGCCAAGGGAACGTTCAAGAAGCTCGACGAGACGAAGCGCCCGAACTCGTACTACGCCGCCTCCGACCCCTCCGACGTCGCGCGCGTCGAGGACCGGACCTTCATCTGCTCCGAGAAGGAAGAGGACGCGGGCCCGACCAACCACTGGAAGGCTCCTTCCGAGATGAAGGAGATCTTCGCGGGGGAGCAGGGCATCTTCCGCGGCTCCATGAAGGGCCGGACGATGTACGTCGTCCCGTTCTGCATGGGCCCCCTCGGCTCCGAGCTCTCCGCGATCGGCGTCGAGATCACCGACTCCGCCTACGTCGCCGTCGCCATGCGCACCATGACCCGCATGGGCAAGCCCGTCCTGGACGAGCTCGGCACCGACGGGTTCTTCGTCAAGGCCGTCCACACCCTCGGCGCTCCGCTCGCCGAGGGCCAGGAAGACGTGCCGTGGCCGTGCAACACCACCAAGTACATCTCGCACTTCCCGGAGAGCCGCGAGATCTGGTCCTACGGATCCGGCTACGGCGGCAACGCCCTGCTCGGCAAGAAGTGCTACGCCCTGCGCATCGCGTCCGTCATGGCCCGCGACGAGGGCTGGCTCGCCGAGCACATGCTGATCCTCAAGCTCACCCCGCCGCAGGGTGAAGCGAAGTACGTCGCGGCGGCGTTCCCGAGCGCCTGCGGCAAGACCAACCTGGCCATGCTGGAGCCCACGATCCCCGGCTGGACCGTCGAGACCATCGGCGACGACATCGCCTGGATGCGCTTCGGCGAGGACGGTCGCCTCTACGCGATCAACCCCGAGGCCGGCTTCTTCGGCGTCGCGCCCGGCACCGGCGAGCACACCAACGCCAACGCCATGAAGACCATGTACGCGAACACCGTCTTCACCAACGTCGCGCTCACCGACGACGGCGACGTGTGGTGGGAGGGCATGACCGAAGAGGCGCCCAAGCACCTCATCGACTGGAAGGGCAACGACTGGACTCCGGACTCGGAGACCCCGGCCGCCCACCCCAACGCCCGCTTCGCCGTCCCGGCCTCCCAGTGCCCGACGATCGCCCCCGAGTGGGAGGACCCCAAGGGCGTCCCGATCTCCGCGATCCTCTTCGGCGGCCGCCGCGCCTCCGCCGTGCCGCTGGTCACCGAGTCCTTCGACTGGAACCACGGCGTCTTCATCGGCTCGAACATCGCCTCCGAGAAGACCGCCGCCGCCGAGGGCAAGGTCGGCGAGCTGCGCCGCGACCCCTTCGCCATGCTGCCGTTCTGCGGCTACAACATGGGCGACTACATGGCCCACTGGGTCAAGGTGGCCGCGGACAAGGACCAGGCCAAGCTCCCGAAGATCTACTACGTGAACTGGTTCCGCAAGAACGACGCGGGCAAGTTCGTGTGGCCCGGCTTCGGCGAGAACAGCCGCGTCCTGAAGTGGATCGTCGAGCGCCTCGACGGCACCGCCGAGGGCGTCGAGACCCCCATCGGCATCCTGCCGACCAAGGACTCCCTCGACCTCGACGGCCTGGACCTCCCGGCCGCCGACCTCGACTTCCTCCTCACGGTCGACAAGGAGGTCTGGCGCGAGGAGGCCGCCCTGGTCCCCGAGCACCTGAACACCTACGGCGACCACACGCCGAAGGAACTGTGGGACCAGTACCACGCGCTCGTCGAGCGCCTGGGCTGAGCCCGAGCCCGACAACGGGCCAATGAACGTGGGAGCCCCCGACCAAGCGGCGCCCACCGCTGTGGGAGCCCCCGACCAAGCGGTTCCCACCGCACCACCGGCCCGGGTGCACGAACACCCGGGCCGGTAAACGAGAGGGCGCCCGGCGGGATTTCCCGCCGGGCGCCCTCCCGCGTCCGCCGACCGCTGTTCCGCGGCCCCGTCGCGGATCCGGCAGCAGCCGGATCAGGACCGGCCGCGGTCCTCCAGGTAGGTCGTGTGCGTCTGCTGCCGCAGCGCCTCCGCCTCGCGGAGGGTCGCCGTCACGCGTTCCGCCTCCTCGAAGAGCGCCGCCAGCTGCCGCTCCAACTGCTGCTCGGGGGAATCGCCGCCGGGCGAGAGCCGCGCCCACCACCGGGTCCGGTTGTAGGTGTCCACGCACTCCGGCACGTCCTGCCGCACCGCCCGGGACACCGTGTGCACCGACTCCGCATCAGCGGCCAGGACCTCCGCCACCCACCCCGGATCGAGCAGGGCCTCGTAGAACTCCAGGAGCTCGGCGAGCTTGCCCGCGGCGGCCGCCGGCAGCTCCACCTCCGCCAGGTACACGCGCAGCCGCCCGAAGTCCTCCCGTACGACCCCGAGTTGCTCGGCGGGGTCCGGGTGGTGCGGCGGCGCCACCCGCTCCGGCGGGGCGATCAGCGCGCCCGCGCCGTACAGCCCGGCGACCACCAGCGGCCAGTACGCGCCCGCCACCCCGGCCAGGGTGAGGACCAGCCCGGCCACCCCGCAGGCGGAGCCCGCCAGGTTCTTCTTCGACTCCAGGTAGCCGAGCACCCGGCCGCCGGGCCTACTGGTAGCCACGGATCTCCTCGAAGGCTCCGGCCAGCGAACCGCCCCCAGCTACCGCTGGGGGGACCCCCACACCGGTGGCGTCGAAGAGCCGCCCGCCGGTCAGTTCGGTGATGTGGGTGAGCTCCTTGCGGTCCGAGTCCCCGAACAGCACCGCGAAGACCGGGGTCTGCTTCTGCGCCTCGGGCAGGGCCGCGTAGAAGGAGTCGAAGTGCCTGGCCCCGACCCCCTCGGTGTTCTCCCCGTCCGTCATCAGCACGATCGAGGTGAACGCGTCCGCGCCGCCCTTGCCGAGGTGCTGGTAAGCCGCCTCCAGGCTGCCGTAGACCGCCGTACCCCCCTCCGGCTCCAGCGACTTCACGTCGCCCCGGATCGCGTCCAGGGCCGGCCCCGGGTTGCCGGGCTCGACGACGTGCGTGCGCACCTTCTTCACCTTCGACCCGAAGGGCAGCAACGTCACCTCCTCACGGTCGCGGAACCGCTGCCCCGTGCCCGAAGTCCCGCTGCCCGTCAGATCGGTGAGCGCCGACTTCAGCCGCCCGATGCGGTCCTCCTCGCCCATCGAACCCGAGGTGTCCAGCACGTACACCGTCCGCGAGGGCCGGCGCAGCTCGTTCTCGTACGAGGCCAGCAGCCCGTCCGCGACCGAACGCGAGCCCGGGAAGGGCAGCTCGTGCCGCTTCTCGGGATCCAGCCCGGCGGCCGGCGTCACCCCGGCCGCGACCGGCCGGCGGAAGGTCTGCTCGGTGATCGCCTTCTGCGCCTCGGGGCCGCGCAGGTAGTCCGTCAGCGCCCGCCCCGCATCGCGGGCCCCCTCCGGGGCCGAGGTCAGCAGGGTCAGCGGGTAGTGCGCGGTGACCACGCCGTCGCGCGGCCGGATCACCGTCAGCGGCGCCTTCACGTCCTTCGCGTCCCGGTTCATGGACAGCAGCACCGACTCGTAGTTCACCAGCGCGTCCACGTCACCGCGCCTGCCGTACGCGGTCGCCAGCCAGCCGGAGGAACCCGAGGTCAGCTTCTGCCCGGCGAAGAACTCCTTCAGCTTGGGCTGGGCCGTCTTCACGTCGGCCTCGCTCAGCGCCGCCTGCGCGCCCGACAGCCCCGACGCCACCGAGACCAGGGCGGAGAAACCGGAGTTGGAGCGCACCGGGTCCGTCATCCCGTACGTCAGCTTCCCGCCGGCCACCGCCTCGTGCACCGCCGACCAGGTCACCTCGCCGGGCTTCCAGCCCAGCCGGGCCAGCGCCTCCGGCTTCACGCCGACGGCCACCGGCGATGACATCACCGGGGTCTCGCTGGACAGCTTCCCGGCGGCCTCGGGCCGCAGCCGCAGGTAGTCGTTGGAGGACAGCCAGATCGCGTCGTACTTCCCGTCGGCCTTCCCCGAGGCGATCTGCTCGACCGCGTCCAGGGTCCCGGACGCGGTCAGGTCGACCGTGACCCCGGTGGCGGCCTTCGCGGCCTTCAGCACGGGCTCCATGTCGGAGAGCTCACTGGAGGCCAGCACCCGCAGGTGCCCCTCCCTGTACCTCGACTCCGCAGGCCTGGCCGGGCCCTCGGAGGTACAGGCCGTCGCCGTGGCGAGCGTGGCGAGTGCGATCAGCGCACCGGTCCAGCCCCGCCTCACCGGGCACCGCCTTCGAGCGCGCTCGCGGTGCGGGTGCGGGCCAGGTACGCCGAGGCGGTCTGCAGCTCCCCGGCCAGGGACTCCACGGTCGCGGCCATGTTCTCCGCGGCCTGCACCTTGAAGGTGTCGATCGCGTCGAGCGTCTTGTAGATCTGGGCGAAGGCCGTCCGCAGGGTCTCCGCCCCCACCGCCGGATCGGCCGCGATCCGCTGGATCTCGCCGCTCTGCGTGGACAGCATCTCCGCGTTGCCCCGGATCAGGTCCTCGGTGGTCCCCTTCAGGGCGTTGACCTGCTCGATCACCTTGCGCTGGTTGTCGAGGGCCGCGGCCAGCATGACCGCGATCCGCAGCGCCGAGACGGTGGTGGTGGCGGCCCGGTCCACGCCCTTGATCAGCTCGTCGTTGTTGCGCCGGACCACGTCCATCGCCAGGTAGCCCTGCGCGCAGACGGCCAGTTGGGTCAGCAGGTCCTGGTGCTTCTGCCGGACCGGGAAGAGCACGTCCGCGCGCAGCGCGTCGGCCGCCTGCGGGTCGGTGTGCTCCGCCTCGGCGATCCGCTGCCCGACGGCCCCGTCCAGGGCCTCGGTGAGGACGGCGTACTCCTGGAGCTTGCCCATGGTCTCCCACAGGCGGGCCCGCTCGGTGTGCAGGGCCGCGTTGTCGCGGCGCAGCTCGTCCTGGCCGCTGCGCAGCGAGCCCACGATCTTGTTCAGCGTGGCCTGCGAGGAGGCGTACTTCGCCACGTGGTCGCGGAACCTGTTGCCGCCCGGCAGCTTCGCCAGCAGCTTCCCGAGCCCCTTGCCGGGGGTGTCCCGCGGGTCGAGGTCCTCGACGGTGCGGCGCAGTTCGACGAGGGAGCCGGCGACGCGGGCCTGGGCGTCGCCGCCGCCGTCCGCGCCGAGGGAGCGTACGGTCCGCTCCAGCATCCGGTTGGACTGCTGGGCGGCGCTGCGCATGTCGGCCGCGCCGAGCCCGGCGATCTCGCCGATGCGGTGCGCGAACTCGGGGGAGCGGGTGTCGATCCCGGCGAGCGAGCCGACGTACTCACCGGCCCGGCGGGCCATCTCGTCGTGTACGCCGTCCTGCAGCGGGACCAGCCCGGAGGCCTGCTCGCGGCGGACGGGCGGGACCGGCTCGGGCGCGCTGAGGACGAACGTGCCGTCCTCGGGAGGTGTCAGTGTCATGGTGTGGGCCCCTAACCCTTGGCGCGCTGGGCGAGCGCCATGAGGATCTTGACGGTGGGTGTGCCGACCTGGCGGATCCCGGTCAGCCCAGGGTTGAGGTAGCCGGCGTGCGGTGCGGTCGCGGCGGTGAACTCGGGCACGCCGTCCTGCGGGCGGAACCCGCGCTGCACGGCCAGCTCGCGCAGCCTCGGATCGGTGGTGAGGAGAGTGCCCAGCTCCTTCGCCTGCTCGGTGAGCGGGACGAAGGTGTGCGCCGTGTTGACGGTGGTGTCCGGGTAGAGCACGACCATGTCGCCGGGGTTCTGGTGCTGGAGCAGCAGGGAGGCCACCTGGGACTCGTACACCAGGATCAGCGGTTCGCCGCTGCCGCTGATGAAGGCCCGGAACGGGTCGTCGGTGCTCTGTTCGAGGGCGCCCTGGACGGAGATCAGCTTGCGCATCAGCGGTGCGGTGCGCTCGATCCCGGCGTCGTCGGCGACCACGCTGTTGCCGTTCGCGACGTTGGAGGTGGCCGCGAGGAAGAGGGCCCCGGAGTTGGAGGAGGCCGGGTCGGTGGTCTTGACGAACAGGGTGCCGGTCAGCTCGGTGTGGGCGGAGGAGCCGGGCAGCTGCTGCCACGTGCGGTCCTCGGCGGCGGCCTTGAGGAAGGGGCCCATGAGCAGGGTCCCGAGGTTCTTGCCGGTCATCTTGGCGAGGCCGTTGTCGGCCAGCACCTTGGCGGCGTTGGCGCGGGCGATGACCACGAGCGGGGAGTAGAAGGGCTTGGTCTCCTGGGCGCCCTTGACTCCGGCGGCGGCCGCGACCTCCTTGGCGGGTTCACTGCTGCTGGGGAAGGCGAAGTCGAACTCCTTGAGGGCGAGTTGGTCCATCGCCCAGGAGCCCGAGGTCTCCGTCTTCACGGTGTAGCCCTTGTCTGCAAGGGCCTTGACGACGTCGGGGTCGCGGAAGAATTCGGACTTCTCCGAGCCGATGACGCCACGCACGGTCTTCGTTGCCGTGGTTTCTGGGTGATCCTGCCCCTGGAAGGCGACGACGTAGAGCACGCCGCCGATCAGGAGGAGGCCCAGGACGATTCCTAGGATGCGTCTCACGGGTGCAGCGTGCTCGCGGAAACCCACATTCCGCGCTGAGTTGAATGAACGTCAGGTGTCCAGGCGGTCCCACTTCGAAATGCTGTGTGAGCCCGTGGGTGCTGGTGGGCGGGGCGGTGGCCCGGGAGGATCGGGGCATGGGCGTGAGCGCGTTGAAGTGGCAGGGCTGGCTGGTCGGCCTGGTGACGCTGGCCGGGCTGCTGGTGTTCGCCCCGCTGGGCCTGTACGTGTGGGCGAGCGGCGGCGAACCCCCCGAGGCGCCGCCCCGGGCGGCCCTGGAGGACGTACGGGTCACCGGGTGCCGAATCGATCCGGCGAGCCGGCGGGTGGTGGCCGCGGTGGAGGCGGCGGGGCGGGCCGAGGGCGCCGGCGCGTACGTCGTCACGGTCGAGTTCCGCGACGGCGCCGAACCGGACCCGGCGCGCCGGGCCGCACAGGCGCTGCTGAGGATCCCGGGCGTGGCCCCGGGGGCGACCGAGCACGGGGAGGCGGTCGGCCCGGTGTGGCCGGTGGCGACGGTGCCGTGGTGCGGGGTCGCGGGCGCCGAGTTCGCGCGGACGCCGGACACGCCTGACGGGCCGTGACACGCCCTGGCGGCGCCGCGAGCGGCCCGCGTCACCGGCGTGGGTAACCGGCGTTGGTCACTGGTGTGTGCCACCGGCCCGCGCCGGGCGGCGCGGGCCGGTGTGTGCGCTCAAGGGGTCACTTGACCTTGACGACGACGGTGCCGCACACCTTGTCGGCGAAGGTCTGCTTCTTGGCGTCCCACAGCGGCCACAGCCAGCCGATGTAGCAGGGGATGCCGTCCAGCATGTGCGCCAGCTTGCGCACGAAGGCCATGCCGAAGCCGAGGGTCGAGCCGTCGGCCTCCTTGTGCAGGCTGATCCCGACGACCTTCTTGCCCATCGTCTGGCCGGTGGTGCCCTCCTTGTGGAGCTGGAACAGGCCCATGCCGATGGCGTACAGGAAACCGACGAGGCTGAGCACACCGGGCGCCACGGCGTCGGAGTCGCCGCCGGCGATGGCCGCGCCGATGCCGATCAGCGCGTACATCGGGCCGGCGATGATCAGCACGTCGAGCAGGTACGCGCCGACGCGCAGACCCCAGTGGGCCAGCGGCGGCATGCCCGCGCCCGGCATGCCCGGCATCCCCGGCTGCTGCGGGTAGCCGTAGGCCGGCGGCGGCGGCGTCTGCTGCGGGTAGCCGTACTGCGGAGCCGCACCCTGCGGGGGCTGCTGCGGGTAGCCGTACTGCGGGGGGACGCCCTGCGGGGCCTGCTGCGGGTAGCCGGGCTGGCCCTGCGGGGGCTGCTGGCCGTAGGGGTTGTTCGGGTCGCCGAAGCTCATCGGTGAAGTCTCTCCAGGCTGCTGAAACGGGGACGAAGCGGCGTGGAGGAGATGGACTTTGTGAGCGGCCTCCCCCGTGCTGCCGCGAACTTTCAGCCCTCATCGTGTTCGGAGCACCGGATTCTGTCCAATTCCCGCCCTTGCGGCAGGCCGAGGAACGAGCCGCGCGCGTGCATCGCGGGGGCGGTCGGCACCGGGGTGTGGCACCCGGTCCGGAGCCTCCGCGGCCCCGGACCGGGGCCGTCTAGAGGGCGCCGGCCAAGTCCGCGGACTTCAGGGCGGCGGCGTGCGCGTCCATGCGCTCGGCGGCGAGGATCGCGACGGTGGTGTCGGCGCGCGAGGCGGCGACGAGGAGCGCGCGGGCGGCGAGGTCGTGTGCGCGCTGGTGCAGCGCGGCGACGTCCGCGGCGGGGCTCTGCTGCGCACGCGCGGGCTGGGACCCGCGCAGCCGGGCGACCTGGGCGGCGATCCCGGCGGCGGCCTCGTCGAGCCCGAGCTCGTCGGTGACGGCGAGCAGGGCCGAGAGGTGGCCGGCGAGCTGGATGTCCAGTGCCTCGCCGCGGCTGCTCTGCGGGTAGTCGGCCGGAGTGGCGCCCATGCGGCGGACGACCGGCTTCGTGCGGATCGGCTCGTACATGAGGTGGCCTCCTGCGTGGTCAGGAGACCATCCTACATTGGATTGGTTCTAAAGTTGAGCTGAATCCTGTTGTTGGTCTTCGCGTCCGCCGCTAGAGCTGGCTGTAGCCGTCGAGGAAGTTCCCGATCCGGGTCACGGCATCGGCCAGATCCGTGGCGTTCGGCAGGGTCACGATCCGGAAGTGGTCGGGCTCGGGCCAGTTGAAGCCCGTGCCGTGCACGACCATGATCTTCTCGGCCCGCAGCAGGTCGAGGACCATCTGCCGGTCGTCCTTGATCTTGTAGACGGACGGGTCCAGCCGCGGGAAGGCGTACAGCGCGCCCTTCGGCTTCACGCAGGTGACGCCCGGGATCTGGGTGAGCATCTCGTACGCGACGTTGCGCTGTTCCAGGATCCGCCCGCCGGGCAGGACCAGGTCCTGGATCGACTGCCGGCCGCCGAGCGCGGTGGCCACGGCGTGCTGAGAGGGCATGTTCGCGCACAGGCGCATGTTCGCCAGGATCGTCAGGCCCTCGATGTAGCAGGTGGCGTGCTTCTTCGGGCCGCAGACCGCCATCCAGCCGGCCCGGTACCCGGCGACGCGGTAGTTCTTCGAGAGGCCGTTGAAGGTCAGCGTCAGCAGGTCGGGGGCGATGGCGGCGGTGTTGTGGTGCACGGCGCCGTCGTAGAGGATCCGGTCGTAGATCTCGTCCGAGCAGACGACCAGGTTGTGGCGGCGGGCGATGTCCGTCAGCCCGCGCAGCATCTCCTCGTCGTAGACCGCGCCGGTCGGGTTGTTCGGGTTGATGATCACGATCGCCTTGGTGCGGTCGGTGACCTTGCGCTCGATGTCGGCGAGGTCCGGCATCCAGTCGGCCTGCTCGTCGCAGCGGTAGTGCACGGCCGTGCCGCCGGCGAGGGAGACGGACGCGGTCCACAGCGGGTAGTCCGGCGCGGGGACCAGCACCTCGTCACCGTCGTCGAGCAGTGCCTGCATCGACATCTGGATCAGCTCGGAGACGCCGTTGCCGAGGTAGATGTCCTCGACGTCCAGGTCGATGCCCTTGGTCTGGTAGTGCTGCATGACCGCGCGGCGCGCGGAGAGCAGCCCCTTCGCGTCTCCGTAGCCGTGGGCGTTGCCCAGGTTGCGGAGCATGTCCTCAAGGATCTCCGGCGGGCAGTCGAAGCCGAAGGCCGCGGGGTTGCCGGTGTTGAGCTTGAGGATGCGATGACCTGCTGCTTCGAGCCGCATGGCCTCTTCGAGCACGGGCCCGCGGATCTCGTAGCAGACATTGGCGAGTTTGGTTGACTGGATCACCTGCATGACGGGAGCTTACGGGCCCGGGAGCAGGCGTGACGCGCCTTTTCGAAGACAGACCCGAAGGGCGAAATGTCCTAATTTCGGGCAATGGGTGGGTGGTGCTGCGGTCCCCCCTTGGAATCCGGGGCCGCGCCCCTGCTCCGGCCTGCGGAATGAGTGGGTGCGGACCGCGCCGAAGTGACGGATGTTGCGCTCGTCACCTCGGGAAACGGCTGAGAACCGAGGGTGACTGAGTACGCCGCATGAGTACGCGCACTCATGTGGCGGGGCGCGGGTGCCGTGAGGCTGGGCGCATGAACCAGGGCGAGTGGAAGCCGGCGGACTACCGCCGGGGGGTGGAACGGGTGGGCACGGTGATCGTGGCCGCGGCGGGCGCCCTCATGGCGGCGGGGGCGATCTTGATGGCGCTGCTCTTCCTGGTGTACCTGAACAGCGGCTACTGAGGGGCGCGAGCAGTGGAGTTCGTAGTCGGTGACATGGCGATCACCACGGTCGGCACGGACGGCGACGACCGGGCGATCGAGTTCCTGGTCAGAGCGGAAGGGGCCGCGGAGGAAGGGCACTTCGCGATCTTCCGGGAACACGACGCGGGCTGGGAGTCCGCCCGGATCACCATCGCCGCGGAGTCGGCCGCGATCCCGGTGGCGGCGGTGGAGTGGGCGGTGGAATTCGCGCGCGAGTACCTGTGAGGGGTGGCGGGACGGCGGGACGGCCGGGCCGGGCGGGGGCTCCCGTCCGGTCCGGCCCGCGTTGTCAGTGGTGCCGCGTAGCGTTCGGGGGATGAAGCCGCTCAGGATCATCGCCGGGGACGCGACGAGCCCCCAGGCCAAGGGACCCAAGATCATCGCCCATGTCTGCAATGACCTCGGCGGGTGGGGGAAGGGCTTCGTGCTGGCCGTCTCGAAGCGGTGGCCCGAGCCCGAGGCGGCGTTCCGGGCCTGGCACCGGGGCCGCAGCGGGAACGACTTCGGGCTCGGCGCCGTGCAGGTGGTGCGGGTGAAGCCCGACGTGTGGGTGGCCAACATGGTCGGACAGCGCGGGATACGCACCGGGAGCGGGGGGCCGCCGATCCGCTACGACGCCGTTCGGCGCTGCCTCGGCGCGCTGGCCGAACACGCCGTCGAGCTGGGCGCCGGTGTCCACATGCCGCGCATCGGGTGCGGGCTCGCGGGCGGCACCTGGTCGCGCATCGAGCCGCTGATCACCGACGCGTTGTGCGCACGGGACGTGGAGGTGACCGTCTGTGACCACGGGTGAGTCGCAGGTGTGGGCGGGTGCGGTGCACGAGGACCTCCTCGTGGCGAAGACCCTGGTCTACGACCGGTGCGGGTTCACGTGTTCCCGGCCGGCCGCCGAGGCGGAGAGCGCCGAGTACGGGGCGTACGCGTTCACGCTGGACGGGCTGCGCGTGACCTTCCGCGCGGCCAGGACGACCCCGACGAAGGCCGGGCAGTTCGTCACGGTGTGGAAGAGGTCCGACGCCGGACCGATCCGGCCGTTCGACGTGGCGGACCCCGTCGACCTCGTCGTGGTCAGTGCCAGGGACGCGGACGGCTTCGGGCAGTTCGTGTTCCCCCGTGAGGTGCTCCGTGAGCGCGGCATCCTGTCCGTGAACGGGGCCGGCGGGAAGCGCGCCTTCCGGGTGTACCCGCCGTGGGTCGCGGTGGAGAGCCGGCAGGCCCGGGGAACGCAGGCGTGGCAGGCTGAATGCTTCCTGGACGTGGGTACGGGCGCCGCGATCGACCTCGCCCGGGCCCGGGCCCTGCACCACCCGGCCTAGGCCGTCTCTTCCGGATCTGGCCTGACCGGCAAGATCCAAAAGAGACGACCTAGGAGTCGGTGTCGGCGACGGGGCCGGGCGGGGCGCGCGTGGCACGATCGCCGCATGGAGTACCGGTACGCCACCGAGGCCGACGCGCCCGCCATGGCCGAGCTCTTCGCCGCCAACCACCACGACGCCCTGACGGAGCGGCAACGGGCGGAGCAGGGGTTCGTGCAGGGCCGCTTCGACGCGGGCGTCCTGCGCGCGATGGCCCGGGCCCGTGAGCTGCTGGTCGCGGACGACCGCGGCCGGGTCGCCGGCCTGCTCGCCCTGTCGGTCGCGGCGGATCTGGCCGATCCGTCGCCGCCGGTCGCGGGGCTGCTCCGGGCGCAGGACACCCTGGAGTGGGAAGGGCACCCGCTCGGCGAGGCGCGGTGGCTCCTCTACGGGCCGGTCGTCGTCGATGCCGCGTACCGGGGGCGGGGTGTGGCCCGGGCCCTGTTCACCATGGCCGTCGCGGCCGCCTCGGAACGGGCCGACGCGGTGGTGGCGTTCATCGAGGCCGGCAACGTGCCGTCCTGGAAGGTGCACGTCGACGGCTTCGGCATGACCCCGCTGGGCGACTACGTCGCGGGCGGGCGCACGTACAGCGCGGTCGCCGCGCCGACCACCTAGAGCGCGCCTCGCCCTGCGGGGCGCGCCACGCCGAGCGATCTTGGAGGATCGATTCGTCCCGTTCCGTCCTCCTAGGGTCGTGCCGGCACGCCCCCGTTCCCTCGGAAGGGATTCCTCCCCATGAAGCTCCGCAACGCCGCGGCCGCCGCCCTGGCCGCGTTCGCCCTGGCCCTGTCGCTGCCCGGATCGGCGCTGGCCGCCACCGGCCACTTCTCCTACAAGTACGTCGACGACCTGGGGCAGGAGCAGACCCTCGTGCTGACCGACCCGCACAGCGGCAAGTGCATCAACCTGCGGGCGGTCGGCTCCGACGCGCTGCTCCCCGGCTACGGCCCGCACAACCGGACCGACACCCCGGTGATCGTCTACAAGGGGGCGGACTGCACGGGCTCCGAGTACCGGCTGCGGGCGAACGGCAACCCGGCACGCGACGACCTCGAAGTGCGCTCGGTGAGGTTCGACGCCGCGGTCTAGCCGCGGTCCCGGGGCCGTCCGGTCCTCCCGGCGTCGCCGGACACCACGATCCGTACGCGCTACCCCTCCAGGATCACCAAGGGGATCTCGCGCGGCCGGGCGGCCCTCTGGTCGTCCTCGAACGGAGGCCAGAGGGCCGTCATCATGTCCCAGTACATCTCCCGCTCCTCCGGCGTGGCCGTGCGCGCCGTCGCCTTCACGGTGGCGGCCCCGACCTGCAGGCGGACCTCCGGGTGGGCCGTGAGGTTCCGGTACCAGTGGGGGTGGTCCCGGGCCCCGTCGCCGGCGGCCAGGACGATGAAGCGGCCCGCGTCCTCGCCGTAGATCAGCGGGGTGCGGACGGTGCGGCCGGTGGCGCGGTCCACCGTGGTGAGCAGCAGGGTGGGAACGCCGTGCCACAGGTGCCCGTCGGCGCCCGCGGTGCTCACGTAGGCGCGGACGTGGTCGAGCCGTGGTCCGGGGCGCGGGTCCGTGGGGTGTTCCCAGTCGACATCGAGTGCGTGCATTTACCTGTCCTTAGGGTTGCGGCCCTCTGGCGGCTAACGAGCATTAACGATTCTGGATGCGCACGACCCGTAGCGCACGCTTATAGGTCTGGACCAAGCTCGTGGCATGGATCTGGAGCTGAGACACCTCAAGATCGTCAGGGCCGTCGCCGACGCCGGGAGCCTGACCCGGGCCGCCACCGTCCTCGGCCTCGCGCAGCCCGCGCTCAGTACGCAGCTGAAGCGGATCGAGCGGGCACTGGGCGGGATGCTGTTCGTCCGCGGACGCGAGGGAGTACGGGCCACCGCGCTCGGGGAGCTCGTACTGGAGCGGGCGCGGGTGCTGCTGCCCGCGGTGTGCGAGCTGCAGGAGGAGGCCCAGCGGTTCGCCCGGCAGGGGGCGGCGCACGGCCACCGGCTCGGCGGGACGCACGGGCCGCTGCTCGGCGGGCTCGTGGACCGGCTCGCCCGCGAGGCGCCCGGGGTGCCGGTGACCACGTACACCTCCTGGTCCGAGCGCGAGGTCGCCGGGAGCGTCGCCGACGGGCGCCTGGACTTCGCGCTGGTCGGGGTCTGCGGGGAGAGCGCCCCGCCCGAACCGGGGCGCCTCGCCTGGATGGAGGTGGCGCGGGACCCGGTGCACGTGATGCTGGCCGAGGACCATCCGCTGGCCCTCGCCCCGCGCGGGGAGGTCGAGCTGGCCGAGCTGGCCGCCGAGGCCTGGGCGGACGTGCCGGGCGACGGGTGCTTCGGGGACTGTTTCGCCGCGGCCTGCGTACGGGCCGGGTTCACGCCCGCATGCGTCTACGAGACCGACACCGCGTCGTGCGTGCACCTGGTGCAGGTCGGGCGGGCGGTCGGGCTGTGCCGGGCGACCTTCCCGGCGACCCCGGGGGTGGTCACGCGGCCGCTGGCCGGGACTCCGCTGGTGTGGCGGCACCTGCTGGGCTGGCATCCCGCCGCGGGGGCTGCCGCCGGGGCTGCGGGGGTGCTGGCGCATGCGAGGGCTGCGCATGCGGAGGCCTTGGCCAGGGCGGGGGCGGGTGGCGGGGGGTTGCGGCACGCGGTGCCGTGGTCTGCCGCGTAGCCGGCCCGGCTGCGGCGCGGCCTCCCGGGGCTCCGCCCCAGACCCCGCGCCTCAAACGCCGGCGGGGCTGAAAGACCGGGGCTCCGCCCCACGCCCCGCGCCTCAAACGCCGGCGGGGCTGGATTGGCGCCCGGCGGGGCTGGAAGCGGGATCGGGGGACGCCCCCGGCGGGGCCGGGGGCGGTGGGCAGCCTTCGTGGCGGTCTGCTTACGGCAGGTAGCGCTCGATGACCTGCGGGCCCTCCTTCTCCATCAGCTCGCGTGCCTTCGCGACCCGCTCCGGAGTCGGGTCGTGGCCGGTCACCATCACGAGGTCCTCGGGGTCGTACGGCCGCTCCCCGCCCGTGAAGAGCCGGTCCGACCGTGTGGGCTGCTCGTCGGGTTCACTGACCATCGCGTACCTCCTACGGTTTCCCCTTCCCCTGGCCCCATGGTCCGGCCACCGGCCCATGAACGCACTTCGGCCGCCCCGGCGCCGCGGGCATAACACCGGGGGAGGGGCCAACCGGCAGCTCCCGCAGGCCGGTTCGGATTTCTACGGTTTCCGCAGACCCCACCGGAAACCGAGGAGATCCCCCATGCTCAAGCGACACGCCCGCCCGGCGTGTACCGCCCTGGCCGCCGCCGGGCTGCTGCTGGCCGGGACGAGCGGCGCCACCGCCGACTCCGGCCCCGCCGCCCCCTCGGCGGCGACCACCCTGCGCACCGCCGACGCCCCGCCCGAGCTGCTCGCCGCCATGCAGCGCGACCTCGGCCTGACCCCCACGCAGGCCAAGGCCCGCCTCGCGCACGAGGCCGAGGCGGGGGCCGCCGCCGCCCGGCTGCGGATGCGGCTCGGCGCCGCCTTCGCCGGGGCCTGGGTGGACGGGCCCGACGCGGCCACCCTCACCGTCGCCACCACCCGCGCCGCCGACACCGCCGCGATACGGGCCACCGGAGCCAGGGCGAAGGTCGTCACCCGCACGCTGGCCGACCTGGACTCCGCCAAGGCCGCCCTGGACGGGGCGGCCACCGCCGGGACCCCCGTGCGGTACGTCGACCCGCGCTCCAACACCCTGGTCGTCGAGGAGGCCGAGCCCGGGGCGGCCGCGCGGCTGCTGGCCGCCACCGGGACCGACGCGGCCCTGGTCACGGTGGTCCGTACGGTCGAGGCCCCGCGTCCCCTCTACGACCTGCGCGGCGGGGACGCGTACTACATGAACGGCAGCGGCCGCTGCTCCGTGGGCTTCCCGGTCACCAAGGGGAGCACCAGCGGCTTCGCCACCGCCGGGCACTGCGGGCGCGCCGGCACCACCACCAGCGGCTTCAACCAGGTCGCGCAGGGTTCCTTCCAGGCCTCGGTCTTCCCCGGCAACGACATGGCCTGGGTGGCCGCCAACTCCCAGTGGGCCCCGACCCCGTACGTGAAGGGCAGCGGGGGAGTGAACGTGCAGGTCACCGGCTCGGTGCTGCAGCCGGTCGGCGCCTCGGTGTGTCGTTCCGGCTCGACCACCGGCTGGCACTGCGGCACGATCCAGCAGCACGACACCAGCGTCACCTACCCCGAGGGCACCATCTCCGGCGTGACCCGCACGACGGTGTGCGCCGAGCCGGGCGATTCCGGCGGCTCCTACATCTCAGGGAGCCAGGCCCAGGGCGTGACCTCGGGCGGCTCCGGCAACTGCTCCAGCGGCGGGACCACCTTCTTCCAGCCGCTGAACCCGATCCTGTCGGCGTACGGACTGACCCTCAAGGTCACCGGCAGCGACCCGGGTCCCGGCCCCGGCCCCGGTGAGCCCGAGCCGGGCGGCAGCTGGAAGGCGGGCACCGTCTACGCGGCCGGCGCCACCGTCACCCACGGCGGCGCGAGCTACCGCTGCATCCAGGGGCACCAGGCGCAGACGGGCTGGGAGCCGCCGAACGTCCCGGCGCTCTGGCAGCGCCTGTAGCGAACGGGAGCGTGCCGGTGCCGTGGCTGCCAAGGGGGGAGTCGCGGCACCTCCGCGCGCCCGGGCACCCGCCCCCGCCCCCATGCCGAAAGGGGGCCTCGTCTTCGGCTGAGCGGACGGGGTCAGACGAGGACCGCGGCCAGTGTGCCGAGCGCGCCGAGCACGGTCAGCAGGCCGCAGATCGCGAGGTTCACCGTCCGGTGCTCCCAGAAGACCGCGACGAACTCCCGGATGGTGGCGCTCGGCCAGTAGTACTTCGCGGTGGGGGAGCCCAGTACCTGCCCGTTGACGCCGGTCTTGCGGGCCAGCATCGCGGCCCGGAAGGCATGGAAGTTGTTGGTGACCACCACGCACCGGTAGGCCGGATCGTGCGCCTCCATGATCTCCCGGCTGAAGCGCATGTTCTCCTCGGTCGTGGTGGACCTGTCCTCCAGCACGATGTGCTCCGCCGGCACGCCCTCCGCGATCAGCCAGTCGGCCATCGCCCGGGCCTCCGCGATCTTCTCGTCCGAGCCCTTGCCGCCCGAGACGAGCAGCACCGGCGGCCGGCCGGCCCGGGCCAGCTGGCCCTCGTAGATCTGCCGTCCCTTGCGCAGGCGCGAGGCCAGCAGCGGCGGCACGCGCTCCCCGCCGATCAGCCCCGACCCCAGCATGACCACGTGGTCGACGTCGCCGCGCACCTTGATCCGCCCGTACAGGAAGGCGTAGCCGAGGAAGCAGAAGAAGACGAAGGAGACGTAGCCGGCCACCACGGTGAGCGTTCCGGCGATGCCGCCCAGGACGGGGGAGCCGACCACGCCGACGAGGACCAGCAGCGCGATCAGCGCGAAGATCGCGAGGCCTGCGAGCATCGACAGCAGGTTGGCCGGCCGCAGGCCCTCCTTGCGGACCATGGTCATGCCGTTGCGGACGAGGAAGACGCCCAGCGCCAGGATTCCGAACGCGGGTGAGGCGAAGGCGAGTACGACGACCGTGACGGCCGCCCAGGTGGGCAGCTTGCCCACCTGGAGGAACAGGGCGGAGCAGGCACTGAGGAAGGTCAGCCCCAGGAGCACGGCGTTGCTGAAGCGGCGCCGGTCCTGCCGGACGCTTATGCAGAACGCGAGGAAGAGCAGGGCGGCGAGGGCGAAGGCGACCATGCCGCCCATCGTAGGTGCCGGATTCACCGAAGATCACGTGCGGTGCGGCGCACGGAACGCCCGGCCAGCACGTCCGTCCGGCGCCCGTCGCGGATGACGAACCGCCCGTCGATCAGGACGTGCGGGATGCCGGTCGGCAGCACCCGCGGCCGCTCGTACGTGGACCCGGCCGCGACCGTGCCGGGATCGAAGAGGACGAGGTCGGCGCGGTGGCCCACGCGGACCAGGCCCCGGTCGGGCAGGCGCAGGCGCGCCGCGGGGCGGCCGGCCAGGTGCGCCACGCATTCCTCCAGGGAGAGCAGGCCGAGTTCGCGGACGTAGTGGCCGAGGTAGTGCGGGAAGGTGCCGTAGGCGCGCGGGTGCGGTTTCGCGCCCTGGAGGATGCCGTCGGAGCCGCCGGTGTGGACGCGGTGGCGCATGATCGCCCGTACGTTCTCCTCGTGGCCGACGTGCTGGAGGACGGTCGGGGCGAGGCGGTCGTCCAGCAGCAGCCGGCGGGCGGTCTCCCAGCCGTCCAGGCGCGTGCCGACGTACGCGCCGAGGGCGGGATCGGCGACGCCCGAGATCTCGACCGTGGACCAGTCGACGGGAACGCCGTGGCAGCCGTCCGCTCCCTCCACTTCCAGCGCGTGGCGGATCCGCCCGGCCTGCGCGTCGTCGCGCAGGCGGGCCAGGACCGCCTCCGGGCCGCCCTCGTTCGCCCAACTGGGCAGGAGGGCGACGAGGGTGGTGCAGCCGGGGGTGTACGGGTAGCTGTCGAGGGTGATGTCGGCGCCCTCGGCCAGGGCCGCGTCGAGGAGGGCGAGCAGCTCGGGGGCGCGGCCCTCGTTCTCGCCGAAGTTCATGGTGGCGTGGGCCAGGTGCAGGGCGCAGCCGGCCTCCCGGGTCAGCGCGACCATCTCGGCGTAGGCGGCCAGCGCGCCGTGGCCGTACGAGCGGTGGTGCGGGCAGTAGTAGCCGCCGTACTCCGCCACCACCCGGCACAGTTCCGTCAGTTCGGCGCCGGAGGCGTACATGCCGGGGGTGTAGGTGAGGCCGGAGGACATGCCGACGGCGCCCTGCGCCAGGCCGTCGGCGACGAGCGATCGCATCCGGTCCAGCTCCGCCGCGGTCGCGGGGCGGTCGTCCCAGCCGAGGGCGTGGGCGCGGACGGTGCCCTGCGGGACGAGGTAGGCGGCGTTGACGGCGATGCCCTGGCCGCCGTGGGCCCGGTCCAGGCGGTCGAGGTAGCCGCCGACCGTGCGCCAGTCGAAGTCCACGTCGTCGCCAGGCCCGTTCCAGCCGGCGATGGCGGCCCGTACCCCGGCGAGCGTCCGGTCGTCGGCGGGCGCGTACGACAGGCCGTCCTGGCCGAGGACTTCGAGGGTGACGCCCTGGGCGGCCTTCGCGCTGTGGTCCGGGTCGCGGAGCAGGGCGAGGTCGCTGTGGGCGTGCATGTCGACGAAGCCGGGCGCGAGGGCGAGGCCGTGCGCGTCGAGGGTCCTGCGGCCCCCGGGGAGCGAGCCGATCTCGGCGATCCGGCCCTCGTGGACGCCGACGTCCGCGGTGTACGAAGGCCCGCCCGTGCCGTCGACGACGCGGGCCCCCCGGATGACCAGGTCCACCGGTCCGCTCCTAGAAGAAGGTGCGGACGTAGTCGGTGACGGTGCCGTCGGCCTCCACGACCGGGATCAGCTGCCACTTCTCGAAGATCGTGCAGGGGTGCGACATGCCGAGTGCCACCAGGTCGCCGACCTGGATGTCGTCGGCCGAGTCGGTCTCCAGCCAGGCGTGCTGGTCGGACAGTTTCACCACGCGGACGCCGGTGGCCGGGCGTTCGACGCCGGTGAGGGCGTCGCGGACCAGCTCGGCCTCGGGCAGCCCCAGGTCGTAGGCGATGTCTCGCTTGCCCGCGTTGACGAAGGCCTGGCCGGGGGAGGGCCGGGAGACGACCTGGGTCCACAGCCGGAACGCCGGGCGCAGGCCGCCCTCCTCGGGGTGGCGGTTGAAGGGGGTGAGGCGGGAGTACCAGCCGTGGTCGTGGGAGACGTACGCACCGGAACGGAGCAGCTTGAGCGTGGGGCGGGACAGCTCCGGCAGCTCGGCGAAGACGTCCGCGACGGCGTCGAACCAGGCGGAGCCGCCGGCGCTGACGACGATCTCCTCCAGGTCGGGGGCGAACCGGCCCGCCTTGTCGAACTCGACGGCCAGGGCGGTGAGCCGGCGCAGGTACGCGTGGACGCGGGCCGGGTCGGCGTCGGGCACCTCGGCCTCGTAGCCGCCCATGCCGACCAGCCGCAGGGTGGCGGTGGCGGCGACCGCGTCGGCGACGGCGCGGCAGTCCTCCTCGGTACGGGCCCCGGTGCGGGCGCCCTCGCCGGCGCCGAGCTCGACGACGACGTCGACGACGGCGGGCGCGTCGCGCAGGGCACGGTCCATGAGGTGGACCCCGCGCACGGAGTCGACGTAGCAGACGAAGCGGAAGTCGGGGTCGCCGGCGAGCTCGCCGGCGACCCAGCGCAGGGCGGCGGGATCGACGAGCTCGTTGGCGAGGAAGATCCGCTGGATGCCGAAGGCGCGGTAGACGCGGGCCTGGTGGGGGACGGCGGCGGTGATGCCCCATGCGCCGTGGTCCAGCTGACGGCGGAACAGCTGCGGGGACATGCAGGTCTTGCCGTGCGGGGCGAAGGCGAGGTCGTGGCGGGCGGCGTAGGCGCCGAGCGCCGCGAGGTTGTGCTCCAGTGCTTCGGCGTCGAGCGTCAGGACGGGCGTGGTGAAACCGCCGGTGTGGAGGTCCCGCCGCTGGGCGGCGAGCTGCCCGACGGTGAGGCCCTGCGTCTGGGCGTCCGGCGGGAGCCCCTTGAACCGGTGGTCGACGGGCTCGTCGGCGAGGTCCTTGACGGGGTCGCTGTCGCTGGCCATGCGGGTGCCTCCCGGGTGTTGCGTGGTATGCAACGGTCGTTGCGTATGCCGCTGCATGCTGTCTAACATCCCGGATGACGGCGGGTCAACGCGCGCCGCCGTCGCGGGGGCCAGCCCCCGCACCGCGGGTCCGGGCGGAGCCCGGGGCGCCGGCGGAGCCGGTGTTCGCAGTGACGGTCACGAAGGGACGCGGCATGAGTCAGTCGGTGGAGCGGGCGCTCCGGATCCTGCCGCTGCTCGCGACGGGCCCGGCCCCCCTCGGCGCGGTCGCCGACGAACTCGCCGTGCACAAGAGCACCGCCCTGCGCCTCCTGCGCACGCTGGACGAGCACGGCTTCGTCTACCGCCAGCCGGACGGCCGCTACCGGCTGGGGTCGAAGCTCTTCGCGCTCGCCGCCGAGGCCATGGAGAACCTCGACGTCCGGGAGATCGCGCACCCCCACCTCGTCGAGCTCAACCGGGCCACCGGGCACACCGTTCACCTCGCCCTCCACCAGGACGACGAGGTCGTGTACGTCGACAAGGTCGACAGCCGCTACCCCGTCCGCATGTACTCCCGCATCGGCAGGCCCGTGCCCCTCACGGTCGCCGCCGTCGCCAAGCTGCTCCTCGCCGACCTCCCCGAGGCCGAGCGCCGGGCCCTCGCCGAGCGGATCGAGTACCCCCGCTACACCCCCCGCTCCACCCCGGACGCCGCCGCCTTCCTCCGCGAGCTGGACCTCGTGCGCGAGCAGGGCTGGGCCACCGACCTCGGCGGGCACGAGGAGTCCGTCAACTGCCTCGGCGCGCCCGTGCACGGGCCGGACGGGCGGGTCGTCGCCGCGCTCTCCGTCTCCGCGCCCGGCGTGGTCGTCTCCGCGGACGGGCTCCTCGAGCTGCTGCCGCAGGTACTCCGTACCGCCGATGCCATCAGCCAGGACTATTCAGGAGCACAGGAGAGAACGTGACCGCGAGCACCGCAGGCACCGCAGGCACCGCGAAGACCGCCATCACCCCCGACACCCACACCGTCCCGCCCGCGAGGTTCTCGCACGGCGTGCGCAAGGGGAACATCCTCCAGGTCGCCGGCCAGGTCGGATTCCTCCCGCACGTCGACGGGCAGCCGCCCACCCCCGCCGGGCCGACGCTGCGCGAGCAGACCCTGCAGACGCTGGAGAACGTCCGCTCCGTGCTGGAGGCGGGCGGCGCGAGCTGGGACGACGTGATGATGATCCGCGTCTACCTCACGGACACCGCGCACTTCGCCGAGATGAACGGCATCTACAACACCTACTTCGAGGAGCAGGGCCTGAAGGAGGCCCCCGCCGCCCGCACCACCGTGTACGTGGGCCTGCCGGCCGGACTGCTCGTCGAGATCGACGCCCTCGCCGTCCTCGGCTGAGCCGCGGCCGGCCGGGCCATGCGGTGGGCGCGCCCCCTGACATGCGGGTGGGGCGCCCCCCTGGCGGCGGGGCGCCCCGTTCACGGGCCGGCTACGAGCAGTACTGGGCTTCCTTGCCGATCGAGCGGTACATGCAGTCCGCGTTCTCCAGCAGCTGGAGCACCGCGTCCTTGTTCCGCGCGGTCTCGCGGTCGATCACCTCGTCCGGCGGGTAGAAGCCGCCGCCGCCGCTCTCCGGGTACATCTCGAAGGTGTAGGCGAAGATCTTCTGGTTGCCCCACAGCCAGTCGTCGATCGTGCCGTCGGTGATGTAGAGGTCGCTCGACTGCTCGGGCGTGTAGCCGTTGCTCGCCGCCATGCTCGTGCCGATCTTCTTGTAGACGGCGAGGTCGTCGGCGGTCAGGCCCGGGGCGGTGTCGTTGTACGTGTAGCCGAAGGGCCACAGGACGAGCTCGCTGTACGTGTGGAAGTCGATCGCGGCCGTGATCTGCTGCTTGCCGCCGATGACGCGGCTGCGGACGAAGTCCGAGACGACCTTCACCTCGGGCGCCGACTCGGCGGCCGCGCCCCGGTAGGTCTCGGAGCTCTTGCTGCTGCTGGAGCCGCCGCAGCAGCCCCACTTGTAGTTCCAGTTCCGGTTCTCGTCCGTGCCGACGTACGAGGATCCGCTGTTGGGCTGGCGGTTCTTGCGCCAGGAGCGGTAGGAGCCGGTGGCGATGTCGTACTCGCCGCCGTCCGGGTTGAGGTCCGGGACGATCCAGATCTCGCGGCCGTTGACGGCGTTGGTGACCCGGGAGTCGGTGCCGTACTTGGAGCCGAACTCCTTGAGCAGGTAGAGCGCCATCTCGACGGTCAGGTGCTCGCGGGCGTGCTGGTGGTGGGTGAAGAGGACCTCGGGCTCGGCCTCGTCGGTCGCGACGTTGTCGCTGATCTTGATGGCGATGAGGTCGCGGCCCTGGTACGACTTCCCGATCACCCGCTTGCTCATGATGGCGGGGTACTGGGCGATGCGCTGGTCGATCTCCGTGTTCATCTCGGCGTAGTTGTGGTACTTCGAGTCCGCCGAGGGGAAGTCCATCGGGCTGGCCGCGATGCCGGGCAGGGAGCGGTCCGGCGGTCCGGGAAGCGCGGTGAGCCGGTAGCCGAGCGCGCGCAGCTTCTTGGCCTGCATGGTGTCCGCGCTGACCACGACCGTGTGGTCGTCCACCTCGTCGATCGAGACGCCCGTACGGAGCAGGGCGGTGCGGTCGGCGGGGGTGGAGGGGCCGTGGATCCGGTACTGGACGATGGCCTCGTCCTGGGTGGCGGTGGACGGGGTGGGCGGTGGCGATGCCGTCGCGCTCATGCCGTAGGCGGGTGCGCCCAGCGCGAGCGCCAGCAGGGCCGCCGTGACGGCGGCCCTCCGGCGGGTATGGAGCCGCATGCGTTCTCCTGGGTGGGAGTGTGGGGGTAGCCGTGCGGACGCGCACAGCGTGCTCTCATGGCATGTCCCGGTCAAGGACCCGCCGTGCGGGCCGAACCGATCCGGCCACCCCCACACGTACCGTCTACGGGAGCCCGTGGACCTTCGGACCCACCGAGTTCGACCAAGCACTACCCGCCTTGGCGTCCCAGTTGGTCGACCAGGTCATCGCACCGCGCAGTCCCGGGTAGGTCTTCGACGGCTTGAAGGATCCGCAGCCCGTGCCCCTGGTCAGGCAGTCCAGGGCGTTGTTGACGACGGTCGGGGAGACGTAGCCGCTGCCCGCGCCGCTCGGAGAGGCCGGGACGCCGATGCCCACCTGGGAGGGGTCGAGGCCGCCCTCCAGCTGGATGCAGGCGAGGGCGGTGAGGAAGTCCACCGAGCCCTGGGAGTAGACCTTGCCGTCGCAGCCGTTCATCGAGCCGCTGTTGTAGTACTGCATGTTGACGACGGTGAGGATGTCCTTGATGTTGAGGGCCGTCTTGAAGTAGCCACCTTGCGTGGACTGCATGTCGATCGTCTGCGGGGCCATGGTGATGACCAGCGACGCGCCGGCCTTGGCGGACAGCGCGCGCAGCGCCTGCGTCATGTAGGTGGGGTTGAGGCCGTTCTCCAGGTCGATGTCGATGCCGGTGAAGCCGTACTCCTGCATCAGGGCGTACGCGGAGTTCGCGAGGTTGTTCGCGGAGGCCGGGTCGTTGACGGAGATGGTCCCCTTCTCGCCGCCGATGGAGAGGATGACCGACTTCCCGGCTGCCTTCTTCGCGGCGATGTCTGCCTTGAACTGGGCGACCGTGTAGCCGCCGAGGCCGGCCGAGTCGAGGTTGAAGGTGATGGCGCCGGGCGTGGTGGTGGCGTCGGCGAAGGAGACGGCGATGATGTCGTACTGCGCCGAGACGTCGGAGATCTTCTGGACGGTCGCGCCGTTGTTGAAGTTCTGCCAGTAGCCGGTCAGGGCGTGCTTGGGGACGGCCGGGCCGGGGCCCGGACCGGGGCCGGTGCCGGTCGTGGTGCCGGTGACCGGAGCCGACTTGGCGCCCTCGCCCGCGGCGTTGTACGCGCTCACCTGGAAGGAGTACGAGGTCGAGGCGGCGAGCCCGGTGATCTGCGTGGAGGCGCCCGAGGTGACCGTCTGGACGCGGGCGCCGTCCTGATACACGTAATAGCCGGCGGCCCCGCCGACCGCGTTCCACGAAAGGGTGAGAGCGCTTGCGCTCTGGCCGGAAACGATGGTCCCGGCGGGGGCTCCGGGGATGCTCGGGCCGGGGTCGGTGCCGCCGCCGCCGTCCGGGCCGAAGACGCTGAACTCGTCGACGACGTAGGCCGGCTGGCCGTACCAGCCGTGCGTGTAGACCGTGACCTGGGTGGTGCTCGGGCCGGTGGTGAAGGTGGTGGAGAGCTTCTGCCAGCCGGCGCCCGAGCCGGGGCTCCAGGTGGACACGTCCTGGGTGCCGGTCCCGGTCGCGCCGAGGTAGACGTAGCTGCCCTGGACCTGCGTGCTGAGCGTGTAGGTCGAGTTCGGCTTGACTGTGACGGTCTGACTACAGCGGGCGTTGTCCTGCCCGGCCGGGGTGGCCCTGAGGGCGCCGGCTCCGGCATAGACGGGCGAGGAGACGGAGGCGCCGGTTCCGCCGGTGCACGACCAGTTGGCGAGGCCCGACTCGAAGCCGCCGTTGCGGGCGACGTTGACGTCCGCGGCCTGTGCGGTACCGGCGGCGAGGGCGGTCAGGGCGCCTGCGGTGAGGGTGGCGGCGAGGGGGAGGGCGAGGGAGCGTATGCGGTTCACGTGGGCTCCGGTGGGGGGAGGAAGGGGAACGTGGGGGCAAGTGGGGTGCCCCGGAGCCAAGTTGGTCCAGACCAATCTTCCTGTCAAGACTCTTTGCTGTGTGGCTTGAAATGGTCGACCGCGCGATCCCTGTTGTCCGGGTTTCCGATCAGCTGTGACAGGTGCCCACGGCACGGGAATCGGCAAGCGCCTGCCCTGCCAGGGGTGACGCGGATATGGTGCTGAGGCAAGGGGGAAGAGCGTCGATCGTTTGCGGTCGCGCAGTGTGCACGCGTACGCGGCGAGCGTGCGCCGGGCGCACGAACGTATGTGGCGCACGGGGTGAACGGGGGAATTCGCGTGCCGACCGCCATCGCTGTCACCAGCGCCGATCTGGTACTTCCGGCCCCTGATCGGCACACGCCCGGGGCCGCCGTGCTGCACCCGCCCGAGCAGCTCGACCTGGAGGGCGCGCTCGCCGAGACCGGCGCCCTGCTGGAGCGGCACGGCCACCTCGTGGCCCTCGTACCGCCCTGGCTCCCGCGCGCCACCGTCCAGCGGCTCCACACCGTACGGGCCATCCTGGAAACCGACCGGATCGCGCTCCTCGGCATCGATCTGCCGCCACTGGGCACGGCCCTGCTGGTCCGTCAGCTGCGCCAGCTCAGCGTCTGCGACTTCAGCCCCGGAATCATCGCCTCCGCGGCCCGGCTGCTGTCCCACTACATCTACGCGGGCGCCCTGCTGGGCTCGGTCGCCAAACTCGACCGGGTCCGCGTCCCGGTCGGGCTGAGAGCGCACGCCCGGTCCTGGTCGCCGAGCGCGCAGTTCGCCGTCATGGCCCACCCGAAACCGCACCTGGCGAAACTGGGCGGGGGCGGCAGCGGTGACGGAGGCGGAAGCCGCGGCGGCCAGGGCGCCCACGGCCCCCGCAGCGGGGTGCTGCCGGCCGGCCCCGAGTTCGCCACGCACCTCACCTTCGCCCGCGGCCAGCTCACCTCCGACTGGGTCACGGCCGAACTGGCCCCCGCCTGGCAGGTCCAGGGCGTCATGGAGAACCCGCTGCCCGGAGCGTCCCCCGGCTGGTGGGGCACCCCGAAGCTCGTCGAGTTCGCCGCCGGCATCCCGGACCTGTCCGTGCTCTACCAGCTGGTCGCCTCGGTCCGCCGGGAGGAGTGCCGCTGGTGCGGCCTCGAACTCATCGGCGACCGCTGCGGCTTCTGCGCGGCGCCGCTCACCGCAGCGCCGCCGCCCGCGAGTACCGCCCGTTCCAGACCCTGATCACTCGAACGCACGAATGAATGAAGAACGGCGAGGTAGGTAAGGCCCATGAACTCACGCCAGCGCCGCGGCGTCATCCTGCTGCTCCTGTCGGTCCTGTGCGCACTGGGGGCCTTCGCCGGAGTCCTCGTGGTGATCGGCGACGTCAACTCCAAGGTCGGCGCCGAGGTCGTCGCGTACCGCGCCAAGGGCGACATAGCACCGTACAGCCCGCTGGCGGCGGGGCAGTTCGAGGAGGTCAGGATCCCCAAGCGGTGGCTGTCCGACACCGCCGTCACCGACCTCGGCGCCCTCAAGGACAAGATCGCGCTCACCACGCTGAAGAAGGGCTCGCTGCTCCAGGCGGACATGTTCGTCGACCGGCCGCAGCTGCAGCCCGGTGAACAGGAGATCGCCATCATGATCGACGCGGCCACGGGCGTGGCCGGGAAGATCACCTCCGGCGCCAAGGTCAACATCATCGCCACCTTCAAGGGCGCCAAGGACACCGACCCCTCGCGGTCGGTGATCATCGTCGCCAACGCCCGGGTCCTGGGCGTCGGCAGGCTCACCGCCCTGGACAAGGACAGCGACCGCAAGGGCCCCGCCGAGGCCGTCCCGATCACCTTCGCCCTGAACACCAAGGACACCCAGCGCGTCGCGTACGCCGAGTCCTTCGCGGAGCACGTACGCCTGGCCCTGGTGGCCCCCGGCACCGACTCGGCGCCCAGCCCGGGCGACCGCACGTACACCCTCGACGGGGACAGGTGAGGCGCGCATGACCACCCGAATCCTCCCCGCGGTCGGCGACCCGGACGCCGCGCGCGCCATCGTCACACTGCTGAGCCAGCTCCCGGCCGCAGAGCCGGCCGCCCCCGTCCCCGACGCGACCACGCTCCTGGACACCCTCGCCCGCCTGGCCGCCGAGTCCATCGACGAACTCCCCGAGGTCGTCCTCGTCCACGAGCGGATCGGCCCGGTGCCCGCACTGGAGCTCATCCGGGAAGTGGCCCTGCGCTTCCCGGCGGTGGGCGTCGTCCTGGTCTCCTCGGACGCCGGCCCGGGGCTCTTCTCCGCCGCCATGGACTCCGGCGCGCGCGGCCTGATCGGCCTCCCGCTCTCCTACGAGGAACTCGCCGCCCGCGTCCAGGCCGCCGCCCAGTGGTCCGTGGGCGTACGCCGCCACCTGGGCGGGGGCGCCGCCGCCGACGTCTTCACGGGCCCGGGCGGCCGGGTCGTCACCGTCACCGGAGCCAAGGGCGGCGTGGGCACCACCTTCACCGCCGTGCAGTTCGCGCTGGCCGCGGCCGCCTCGGGCCGGCGCACCGCACTGGTCGACCTGGACCTCCAGGCGGGCGATGTCGGCTCGTACCTCGACGTGCAGTTCCGGCGCTCGGTCGCCGACCTCGCCGGGATCCAGGACATCTCGCCGCGCGTCCTCCAGGACGCGGTCTACGACGACGCCTCGGGCCTCGCCCTGCTGCTCGCCCCGGCGGACGGGGAACGCGGCGAGGAGGTGGACGACCGGGCGGCCCGGCACATCGTCGGAGCCCTGCGCAGCCGCTACGAGCTCGTCGTCATCGACTGCGGGACCCAGGTGACGGGCGCGAACGCCGCCGCCGTGGAGATGGCGGACGTGGCGGTCCTGGTCACCACCCCGGACGTGGTCTCGGTACGGGCGGCCAAGCGGATGGTCCGGATGTGGGAACGCCTCCAGGTGCGCAAGGCCGAGGACACCTCCATGGTCGTCAACCGCTGGAGCAAGCACACGGAGATCCAGCCCGCCCTGATCGAGAAGATCACCAAGACCCGCGCCACCCGCACCCCGGTCCCGGCCGCCTTCAAGGAACTCCAGGCGGTGGTGGACGCGGGCCGGGTCCAGGACCTCGACAACCGCTCGACCGTGAAGCAGGCCCTGTGGACGCTGGCCGGAGAACTCGGCCTCCTGTCCACCCCGGACACCGCGCCGTCCGCGTCGGCGTCCGCGGCGCCCGGCGCCTCCCTGGCGGTCCGCGCGGCGGGCCCGGTGGCACGCCTGCGCCGCGGCCGGGAGGGCTGACGGATGCCCGCCCGCAGACCGGGGCGCGGGGACCGGGGCCAGGTGGCGATCGAGTTCGTCGGCATGGTCCCGCTGATCCTGCTGCTCGTGGCGGCGGTGTGGGAGTGCGTGCTGATCGGCTACGCGTTCTCGCTGGCGGGCAACGCGGCGGACGAGGCGGCGCGGGCGGGGGCGGTGCACGGGCCCGAGGCCTGCCAGGCGGCGGCGGAGGAGCACATCGGGGCCGCCTGGGGCCCCAAGGCGGTCTGCGTGAGGTCCGGCGACATCATCCGGGCCAGGGTCACCCTCGGCATCCCGGTCTTCTTCCCGGGCCTCGACTTCGGCGAGATCGACGGCACCGGCGGCGCGGCGCTGGAGAAGGAGGCCGAGTGACATGGGACGGCGCATCCGCTCCGACCGGGGCCAAGTGGCCCTGGAGTACATCGGCTTCGTACCGATCCTGCTGTTCGTCGCCCTCTGCGGGATCCAGCTGGGCTGGGTGGCGTACGTGCACGAGCAGGCGGACTCGGCCGCCCGTACCGCCGCGCGCGTGGAGGCCCAGCACCGGGGCCGGGGGGAGGCTGCCGGGCGGGCAGCCATACGGGAGGGGCTCGACGCGGATGTCTCCGTGCCGCCCGGAGGTGACGCGGTGACAGCAACGGTGACCATCAAGATCAACTCCATCATCCCCGGACTCGACATAGACGACGCCGTGGCAACGGCGATCATGCCCAACGACGACCCGAAGGTGACCGGACCATGAGCCTGCGTTCCCGGGTCAACACCCCCGACGACCGCCACAGCCCCCGCGAGGACGGCCGACTGGTCTCCTCCTACCGGGCCAAGCTGCTGGAGGAGATCGACCTCGCCGAGATGTCCGCGCTCGCGCCCGCCGAGCGCCGGGCGCGCCTGGAGCGCGTACTCGGCCACATCATCAGCCGCGAAGGCCCCGTACTCTCCACCGTCGAGCGCGCGCAGCTGATCCGCCGGGTCGTCGACGAGGCCCTCGGGCTCGGCGTGCTCGAACCGCTCCTCGAAGACGCCTCGATCTCCGAGATCATGGTCAACGGCCCCGACCAGATCTTCGTCGAGCGCGCCGGCCGCGTCGAGCAGCTCCCCCTGCGCTTCGCCTCGCACGAGCAGCTGATGCAGACCATCGAGCGCATCGTCTCCACCGTCAACCGCCGTGTGGACGAGGCCAATCCGATGGTGGACGCCCGCCTGCCCAGCGGCGAACGCGTCAACGTCATCATCCCGCCGCTCTCCCTGACGGGCGCGACCCTCACGATCCGCCGCTTCCCGCGGGCCTTCACCCTGCACGAGATGATCGCGCTCGGCTCCCTCGACGAGCAGATGCTGCTCCTGCTGTCCGGCCTCGTCGCGGCGAAGATGAACGTGATCGTCTCCGGCGCCACCGGTACCGGCAAGACGACCCTGCTCAACGCACTCTCCGGGCTGATCCCGGAGGGCGAACGCATCATCACCATCGAGGACTCGGCGGAACTCCAGCTCCAGCAGGCCCACGTCATCCGCCTCGAATCCCGCCCGCCGAACGTGGAGGGCAAGGGCCAGATCACCATCCGCGACCTCGTGCGCAACTCGCTGCGCATGCGCCCCGACCGCATCATCGTCGGCGAGGTCCGCGGCGGCGAGACCCTCGACATGCTCCAGGCGATGTCCACGGGCCACGACGGTTCCCTCGCCACCGTCCACGCCAACAGCTCCTCCGACGCGCTCATGCGCCTGCAGACCCTGGCCTCCATGTCGGAGGTCGAGATCCCCTTCGAGGCCCTGCAGGACCAGATCAACAGCGCCGTCAACGTCATCGTCCAGCTGACCCGCTTCGGCGACGGCTCACGCCGCATCACGGAGATCTCCATCCTGGAATCCCACGGCCGCGAACCCTTCCGGATCACGACGGTCTGCCGCTTCGCCGCCCAGCCGATCGGGGCGGACGGGCGCGTACACGGCTACTTCGAGTACTACCCGCTGCCGCGCCGGATCGCCGAGCGCCTCTACATGAACAACCAGCCCATCCCGCAGGCCTTCGGGGTCGCCCTGCCGGACGACCCCCTCACCACCCCGCACATCACCCGGACCGCCCTGTGAACCCACTGATCCTCCTCACCCTCGGCGCCACGCTGCTCGCGTGCGTGCTCGTCGTCGCGGGCCTCCAGGCGTACGTCGCCGGGCGCGCCCAGCGCGCCGCACTGATCGAGCGCCTCTCGTCGAGCGGAATGCCGGAGCCCCTCGGGCGGCGGCGCCGCTTCCGGGGCGTCGACCGGCGGCTGCGCAAGACCAGGCTGGGCCGGCTCATCGAGCTGAAGCTGGCCACCACCGGCCTCGACCTCACCCCGGGCGAGTTCTTCGTCTACATGCTGGGTTCGATCGCGGGCGTCTGGCTCGTCGCGGCCTCCCTCCTCGCGCCGTTCTTCGGTCCGGTGGCGGGCCTGATCGGCATCTGGGCGGCGAACGCCTTCCTGAACTGGCAGCGGGCGCGGCGTACGGAACGGTTCATCAACCAGCTCCCCGACCTCGCCCGCATCCTCGCCAACGCCACCCAGGCCGGGCTGGCCCTCCGTACGGCCATCGGCATCGCGGCCGAGGAGCTGGAGGCCCCGGCGGGCGAGGAACTCGCGCGCGTCGCCGACCGCCTCGCCGTCGGCCACTCGATCGAGGAGTCCCTCGGCGAACTCACCGAGCGCCTGCCCTCCCGCGAACTGGTCGTCCTCGTCTCCACCCTCGTCCTGTCGGCCCGCGCGGGCGGTGCCATCGTGGACAGCCTGCGCAACCTGACGGTGACGCTGGAGCAGCGCAAGGAGACCCGTCGCGAGATCCGTACCCAGCTGTCCCAGGTGACGGTGACGGCGTACCTCGTCCCGTCGATCGGACTCGGCTCGCTGCTGCTGGTCGACATGATGATGCCGGGCGCGCTGGACCGGATGACGGGCGCGTTCCTCGGCCAGACGGCCGTCCTCGTCGCGCTCGGCCTCTTCGCCCTGGGGTTCATCCTCATCCGCCGCCTGTCCAAGATCGACGTGTGAGGGGGCACGCATGATCGCGCTTCTCCTGGCCGTGCTCGTGGCGGCCTCCGTCCTCGGCGCCTTCCACGGCATCCGCCTCTACCGGGCCGACGTCAAGCTGCCGACCGACCTGGCACTCGCCCTGGAGGTCGGTGCCACCCGTACGACGGCCGTGGGCTCCCTGGTGGACCGGATGGGCATCCGCTGGGCCCCGGCGGTGCTGCGCCTGATGGGCCCGGCCCGGGTGGCCCGCAAGCGCCGCCAGATCGACATGGCGGGCAACCCGGCCGGCCTCACGATCGACCGCTACGCGGCCCGGCGGGCGGTGTACGGCGCCCTGGGCGCGCTCGGCGCCTTCTCGATGCTGATCAACGGCCAACTGGTCGCCGCCCTCCTCATGGTGGCCTTCGGGCTCTTCTGGATCGAGGCCGGCCTGTGGTCGGCCATCAGGGTCCGCCGCGACCACATCGAGCGGACCCTGCCCGACTTCCTCGACGTACTCGCCGTGGTGGTGAGCGCTGGGCTGGGCTTCCGGCAGGCGCTGGCCCGGGTGGCGGACAAGTACGAGGGCCCGTGGGCGGACGAAATCCGCATCACGCTCCAGCAGATGGACATGGGCGTCAGCCGCCGCCAGGCCTTCGACGAACTGCGCCGCCGCAACGACAGCGAACAGGTCGCGCAGTTCGTGACGGCGCTGCAGCAGGGCGAGGAGCTGGGCTCCCCGATCGTCGACACCCTGATCGCGATCGCCGAGGACATGCGCCGTACGGATGCCCAGAACGCCCGCCGCCGCGCGGCCCGGGCCGTCCCGAAGGCGACGTTCGCGGTGACCATGTTCATGCTCCCGGGCACGCTGATCCTCCTCGTCTGCGGCTTCGTCTACGGCGCGAACGTCGACTTCGGCGCGCTGTTCGGGGGTGGCTGAGCCATGGCCCGACTGAGCGTGCTCATCGCCGACGGCAACCCGGTCATCAGGGCGGGCCTGGCGGCCATCCTGTGCGCGGCCGAGGACCTCGACGTGACGGCCCAGGCGGAGGACGGCCGCGAGGCGCTGAGCCTGACCCGCCGGCACGCCCCGGACGTCATCCTGCTGGACGTCCGCATGCCGGGCGTGGACGGGATATCCGCGCTGCCGCACCTGGTGCAGCTGGCTCCCGTACTGATGCTGACGTACAGCAGGGAAGCCGAAATCATCTGCGAGGCGCTGTCGTTGGGCGCGGGGGGCTACCTCGTGCACGGCGAGTTCACGACGGACGAGCTGCTGAGGGCGGTACGGGACGCCCCACTGGGCCGCCCCCACTTCACCCCGACCGCCGCGAGCGCCCTGCTCGCGGAACTCCGGGCCTCTTCGCATCCGCAACGAGCTGTGGCACAGTCTTCTGAGCGGATGCACAACTCTGTTGTCTTCGGGCTGAGTTCGCGGGAGGTGGAGATCATGGATCTGATCGCGTCCGGGATGAACAACCAGCAGATCGCAGCCGCCTGCTTCATCAGTGAGAAGACGGTCAAGAACCACATCAACCGCATCTTCGCGAAGCTCCAGAGCGCGACGCGCAGCGAGGCGATAGCCCGCTGGCTGGGAACCGCCCGTCCAGGAGTGACCGGTCATGGGTAGACAGAGTGCGCAGTGGGTCCGTAATTGGGTCCCGGGACCCTTGGTGACGACTGGTGACTCGCCGTACCGTCCGCAGATCGACACCGGTACCGGCCCGGGAGGGAACCCCCATGTCACAGAACACGCTGCTGAAGGCCGCCGTGGAGGCACGGATCAGGGTGAACGGCTGGACGGACACGGCCGTGACGAGGCTCCGCAAGCGCCACACAAACCTCGACCGCGGCCAGACCGCCTTCGAATACCTGGGCATCATCCTGGTCGTCATCGTGATCGTTGGAGCGATCGTCGGTTCCGGAGTCGGATCGGAGATCACGAAGCGGATCAAGCAGGCGGTGACCGACATCAAAGCCGGCTAGTGGATGCCAGCGGGAAGCCTGGGCGTGACGGGGGGCAGGCGTTTCCCATCTATGTGGTGGTAGTGGCGGGCTTGCTCTTCGCTGCGCTCGCCTTCTTCGTCATCGGGCAGGCGTCGGTCACGCGAAGCGATGCCCAGGGGGCCGCGGACGCTGCGGCCTTGGCTGTTGGGCGTGAGGCCAGGGACACGGTGCTGCTCGGTCTCGACCTGGCCGCATTGAAGCCTGCGGACTGGCAGAAGATCGTCGATGGGGACTTCTTCAAAGCTGGTCAAGCCTGTGCGGCGGCGGAGGTCTTCGCGGCGAAGAACGACGCAAAGGCGACGGGGTGCGATTCCTCCCTCCTCCCGAAAGTAACCGTCACGGTGGAGACGAACGGGACGGTCGGAGAGTCGGTGATTCCTGGGACCGGCAGCATGCATGGGACTGCAACGGCCACGGCCTTGATCGAGCCTAGGTGTCGACTCGGCGCGGTTGCCACCCCAACCCCGACGCCTACCCCCACCTCGACGGCTGGGGGCGAGTCGCAGGCCCCTACGCCTACCCCGCCGACGGTGACCTTCACCTGCAACGGGGAGCCGGTTGAACTGGATCCGTTGAAGCCGGGCTCGCTCAGGGCATTGACCAAAAAACTGTTCAGCGTGCGACTCGTCGGCTGACAAGGATCGAGAGACAAGGAAGCGTTCATAGATGAGCATTCGGCGCATGGTGAAGGTCCGTGGGGGAATGACCGTTGTGACTGCGGCGGTCATGGTCCTCACGCTGGCCGGGTGTGGTGGCGATGGCGACAGCAACAAGCCGAAGGACCTGCAGAAGTCCTCGACGCCGCAGTCCCAGGGATCCGGATCTCAGAACCCGGCACCGAGTGCCAGCCAGGGCTCGGAGCCGACCGAGGTCATCGCCACGCTGAACGGACAGGAGGGGATGACCCTGCTGATCAACTCCGCGCGTCGCGATCCCGGCGGCTTTCTCACCGTGACCGGGCAGATCAAGAACACGGGTAGCCAGTCGTACAAGGACACCGTCGCCTGGCGTGGGATCGAACTCAAGGGAACCGGAGAGTCGGTCGCCGGCGCAACGTTGGTCGACAAGGCCGGCAAGAAGCGCTACTACGTGCTTCGAGACACGGAGTCCAGGTGTTTGTGCACAACTGGGGTCTCCAGCGTCGATGCCGGCCAGATGATCCCCTTCTTTGCCCAGTTCCCAGCACCGCCGGCTTCTACCACCGAGGTGGAATTCAGCCTCCCGACCTTCGCCACGGCCGCTGTCAAAATCTCTGGGTGACCCCATGACTACACGTCATCAAGTAGCTGCAACTGTCATAGTCTCTGCACTCGTTATCGCCGGAGGGCATCTCATCGGGGCCACGGCTGCCTATGCCGATGACGTGAAGCCTTCTGTGCCCCCTGGCACCGAGCCTTCCGCCTCTGCGCCCGTGGCGATCGACTCCAACTCGCCCGGCCTGAAGATCCCGCAGGGCGGCACGCTCGCCCCCGTCAAGGTGCTGGACATCGCCGAGGTCGTCGAGGACCTCGGTGGGGAGCAGCGGCGGCAGGAGACGAATCAGACCGTCATGATGGCGCTGCAGTCCGAGGTGCTGTTCCCGGAGAACAGCGCCGTCTTCAACGCGCAGGCCGCCGCCCGCATCCAGGCCATCGCCACCGAGATCAACACGCAGAAGGCCACCCGCGTGAGGGTCTTCGGTTTCACCGACGACCAGGGCAGCTACGAGCACGGCAAGGAGCTGTCCAAGCAGCGCGCCGACGCCGTGCAGGCCGAGCTGGCCAAGACGGTGACCAACCCCGGCGTCGTCTTCGACGTCCGCGGGTACAGCGAGGACTACCCGATCGCCGACAACGGCACCGAGGAAGGCCGCAAGAAGAACCGCCGCGTCGAGATCACCTTCCCCCGGAGCGCCGGCTAGCCGCCGGCTAGCCGCCGGCCCGCGGCCGCCCGCGGAGGCGGCCGCGGGAGGCCTCCACCATCGTTCCGAGCGCGAGCGACTGGGCCAGTACGCAGAGGACGAGTTCGGTGACGAAGAGCCACGTCTCGGGCTGCCCTTCCCCGCGGACCGCTCCGTCGATCAGTGCCACGAAGAGGAACAGCGGGAAGGCGAACATGGCGGGCAGCACCCATATCAACCCGGGGTCCGGGGCGAACAGCGTGAGGGCCGTCGCGATCGCCACGGCGACGCCGACGAGGCCCAGGTAGATCATCGAAGCGGGGTTCGCGAAGGTCAGGCGGACGAGCGTGCGAGCGGTCATCAGGTTCCCCCCCCGGGGCGTGCGGACTTCCTCCATGGTCGGGAACGTCCGGAGCCTTGTCGTGAGTACCCGTACCCAGGATGTGCACAGAGCGGGAGCCGCCCCTGTCCGGCCCCTCCCCTGTGGGGGCCGGACAGGAGTGGCTCCCCTGCGCGGGATCAGCCGAACTGGCCGGGCTGGTAGTCGCCCGCCGGCTGCTGGACGATCACGTTCATGCGGTTGTACGCGTTGATCAGCGCGATGAGGGAGACCAGCGCGGCCAGCTGGTCCTCGTCGTAGTGCTTGGCGGCCTCGGCCCAGGCCTCGTCCGTGACGCCGCCGGCCGCGTCGGCGATGCGGGTGCCCTGCTCGGTCAGTTCGAGGGCCGCCCGCTCGGCGTCGGTGAACACCTTCGCCTCGCGCCAGGCCGCGACCAGGTTGAGCCGCACCGGGTCCTCTCCGGCGTGCGAGGCGTCCTTGAAGTGCATGTCGGTGCAGAATCCACAGCCGTTGACCTGGCTGGCCCGGAGCTTCACCAGCTCCTGCGTGGTGTGCGGCAGGGTCGAGTCCGAGATGACCTTGCCCGCGGAGTTGATGTACCGGCCGAACTTGGTCGCGACCGCGTTGCCGTAGAAGTTGAGACGCGCTTCCATCGTGAGCTCCCTGCCGTGTGGACGGTTACACAGCTCTGACGGAAAACGCGGCCCGGATGTGACAGCCCGGCGGGCCGGGCGGGCGTGACGTGCGTCACTCTCCCAGGAGGAGCTCCGCGATCTCCCGGGCCCGGTGGGCCGGCTCCGGGCCGGGGGTGAGGGCCGCCACCGTCGTCGCCCCCTCGGTCAGGATCAGGAGCCGGTCGGCGAGGGCGGGATCGGCGGTGAGGCCGGCCAGCAGGGCGTGGAGTTCCGCCTTGTGGACGCGGACGATCTCCGGGGCCGCCGCGCCCAGTTCCCCGTACGCGTTGAGGAAGGCGCAGCCCCGGAAGTCGGGCTCGGTGAACCAGTCCGCCAGCCAGTCGAAGACCGCGAGGACCCGGGCCCGCGGCTTCGCCGGGGCGAGGGCCGCGGTGCGCAGGGAGTCCAGCCAGCGCCGGTCACGGCGTTCCAGATAGGCCGTTACCAGGGATTCCTTCGCGGGGAAGAGTCGGTACAAGCGCTTGAGGGGGACCCCGGAGGCGGTGCGGATGCGGTCCATGCCGACGGCCTGGATGCCGTGCCGGTAGAACAGCTCCTCCGCCGCGTCCAGCAGTCGGGTCCGTGCCTCTTCGTCGTCCATGAGGGCAGGGTAGCCCGTTTCCGCTTGCGGCGAGAACGCTCGTTCTCGTACGGTGGAGAACGATCGTTCTCGCCCTTCTTCGCTTCGGAGGATCCGCCGTGACACGTCCGCCCCTGCCCCCCTTCACCGAAGAGTCCGCCCGCGCCAAGGTCCAGGCCGCCGAGGACGCCTGGAACAGCCGGGATCCCGAGCGCGTCGCCCTCGCGTACACGGAGGACTCGGTCTGGCGCAACCGCGACCGGTTCCTCACCGGCCGCGCCGAGATCCGCGAGTTCCTCGCCGCGAAGTGGGAGCGCGAGCTCGACTACCGCCTCCGCAAGGAGCTTTGGGCCTTCACCGGCAACCGCATCTCGGTCCGTTTCGAGTACGAGTGGCACGACGCCGACGGCCAGTGGTTCCGCAGCCACGGCAACGAACAGTGGGAGTTCGACGGCGACGGCCTGATGAGGCGGCGCGAGGCGAGCATCAACGACGTGCCCATCGCGGCCGAGGACCGCCGCCTCGTCTGATGCCTTCAGGGCGAGTTCCGGTCCGCCACTGTGCCGGTGCCCGCAGGCGGTCGGTCCTCCTCGGGTGACTCCCCGCGTGACTCCCCGCGCAGCTCGGCGGGTACCGACGGAGCCGGCAGGCGCGGGTCCCCGTGAGCGTCCAGGGGGGTACCCGCCGGGTAGCGGGCGCACTCGGCGTGCGCGGCGACCTCGAGGCGGTCGCCGGGGTACGTCGTGAGCGAGAGGGTCCGGCCGGTGCCCGGGAGTTCGAGGCGCAACTCGGCCTGGTGGCGGTCGGGGGAGTTCTCGTAGTCCGTGACCTTCCAGCCCTGCTGTGTCATGGCCTGCCGTACCCGCTCGAGCGCGGGCTCCGCCTCGGCGCGCGGGACGCCCCCCAGTCCCCACGTGTCGCTCACCGCGACGACGCCGGGGGCTTCCGGCGGGTAGGCGATCCCGCGCTCGGACCAGTGGCGCATGCCCCGGAGGTGGCAGTCGGAGCCCTCGGCCACCAGGCCGGCGCGGGGCCAGTCGGCCGGTTCGGCGCGTGGCAGGCCGAGCGCGGTGTAGGCGGACCGCGTGTGGTCCTCCAGCTCCCGGGCCGTGGCGGCGGGGTCGGCGACCGGATACGGAGTTCCGTCCCAGATCGGCGCGAACCACAGGGCGAACCCCAGCGTGCCGCCCATCACCGCGGCCAGGGCCAGGTCGGCAGCCGCCGCCGCGCGGATCTTCCGGCGCCGTGCGGAGGCGGAGGCGGGGGCGGGGGCAGGGGCAGGGATGAGGTCGTGGGGTTGCCGGTTCATGCCGACAGCTTCCGCCGGGCATCGGGAGGCGGGCATGAGTAGCCGTACTCAACCGCCACGTCGACCGTACGCAGGTGCTCGCCGCGCGGCGCGGAGTGCGCGGCTCGGAGTGCGCGCCGCGGCGCCCGCTACGCCTGGTGGTGGGCCTGCGTGATGAGGTCGGTGGCGACCGCCAGGGCTGCCAGACGGGTCTCCTCCGGGTCGCCCTCCACGTGCTGGAGGAACATCATCCCGGCGTGCAGGGTGAACAGTGCGCTGACGCAGCGGACCTGGTCCTCCAGCGGGCCGTCCTGCGTGCGGAGCAGTTCCACCAGCGCGAAGAGCCGCTTCTTGACCGTCTCGCCGATGCTCAGCTCGCGCGTGGTCGCCTGGTTCTCCTGCATGAACCGGTACAGCGCCGCGCCCGCCGCCATCGCCTCGCTGTAGCGCCGCAGCACCTCGCGCTTGGTCTCCAGGGTGCGCGGCTGTCCCTCCGCCCACGTGATCAGCTCGTCGATGGGCCGCGTCAGGTCCTCGAAGAGGCTGATGATGATGTCTTCCTTGGTCTTGAAGTGGTAGTACAGCGCCGCCTTCGTGACCTCCAGCCGTTCCGCGATCTCGCGCAGCGACGTCTTCTCGTACCCCTGCTCGACGAAGAGCTCCAGTGCGACGTCCTGGATGCGCTGACGTGTGTCGCCACGGCGGCGCTGCGGACTGCTGCTGGACATGGCTCTCCCCAATTACTTACTTGACGCCCGGCTAGTTACGGGTCTACCGTCCCCAAGTGTAATGAACTAGCCGGGCGGCAAGTAAGTACCGGTGTGGGACGAAGACCAAGTGCCAAGTATGCGAAGTAGGGCCAGGGGAGTGGACATGGTGGACTCAGTCAAGCCTGCGGGGACCTCGGAGGAGGTGAAGCCGCGCAGCGTAAGGGTCGTCCTCATGGCGCTTATGATCGCGATGCTGCTCGCGATGCTCGACAACATGATCATCGGCACCGCGATGCCCACGATCGTCGGCGAGCTGGGCGGCCTGGAGCACCTCTCGTGGGTGGTCACCGCGTACACCCTCGCCACCGCGGCCTCCACTCCCATCTGGGGCAAGATCGGCGACATGTACGGGCGGAAGGGTTCCTTCCTCACCTCGATCGTCATCTTCCTGATCGGCTCCGCGCTCAGCGGCATGGCCCAGGACATGGGCCAGCTGATCGGCTTCCGCGCGATCCAGGGCCTCGGTGCCGGCGGTCTGA
The DNA here is from genome assembly GCF_045160965.1 of Streptomyces sp. NBC_00207. Lineage (NCBI taxonomy): Bacteria > Bacillati > Actinomycetota > Actinomycetes > Kitasatosporales > Streptomycetaceae > Streptomyces > Streptomyces sp. NBC_00207. The sequence goes on from NZ_CP130715.1 coordinate 5,904,501, forward strand.
TGGTCGGTGTCATGGCGATCATCGGCGACCTGATCCCGCCCCGTGAGCGCGGCAAGTACCAGGGCATGATGGCCGGCGTGATGGCCCTCGCCATGATCGGCGGCCCGCTCGTCGGCGGCACCATCACCGACCACATGGGCTGGCGCTGGTCCTTCTACATCAACCTCCCGCTCGGCGCGGTGGCGCTCGCCATGGTGACGGCGGTGCTGCACCTGCCCAAGAAGACGGAGCCGGGGGTCCGCCCGAGGATCGACTACCTCGGCGCGGCGCTGCTGACCATCGCCATCACCTCCACCGTCCTCGTCACGACGTGGGGCGGCAACGAGTACGCCTGGGGCTCCGGCCAGATCATCGGCCTGATCGCCGTCGGCGTGCTGTCGACCGCCGCCTTCCTCTACGCCGAGACCAAGGCCGAAGAGCCCGTCATGCCGCTGCACATCTTCCGCAGCCGCAACTTCACCCTCATGTCCGTGATCGGCTTCCTCGTCGGCTTCGCGATGTTCGGCGGCGTGCTGTACCTGCCGCTGTTCCAGCAGTCGGTGCAGGGTGCCTCCGCCACCAACTCGGGCCTGCTCCTGCTGCCGATGCTGCTCTCGATGATGGTCGTCTCGCTGATCGCGGGCCGCGTCACCACCAGCAGCGGCAAGTACAAGGTCTTCCCGATCGCCGGCGGCGCGCTCATGGTCGTCGGGATGTTCCTCCTCGCGACGATGGACACCGACACCACCCGCCTGGTGTCGGGGCTCTACATGGCCGTCCTCGGCGCCGGGCTCGGCTTCCTGATGCAGATCACCATGCTGGTCGCACAGAACAGCGTCGAGATGAAGGACATGGGCGTCGCGTCGTCCTCGACGACCCTGTTCCGTACGCTCGGCGGCTCCTTCGGTGTCGCGCTGATGGGGTCCCTCTTCACCAGCCGGGTCACGGACACCATGTCCGAACGGCTGGGGCCGGAGGCGGCCGGGGCCGCGGGGTCCGCGCAGTTGGACGCGGCGAGCCTGGCCAAGCTGCCGGAGGTCGTGCGGGACGCCTACCAGCACGCGGTGGCCGCGGGCACGCACTCGGCCTTCCTGCTCGGCGCGGCCATCGCCGTACTGGGGTTCGCGGCGGCCTGGTTCGTGAAGGAGGTTCCGCTCCGCGGGGCGGGGCCGGCGCCGGCGGCCGACGCGGAGCCCAAGGGCGGCGAAGTCACCGCCCCCGCGCCGCAGGAGTCCGTCGCTCGCTGATCGCACGACCGACAGGCGGTACCACCGGAAGGTTCGGTGGTACCGCCTGTCGGCGTGTCCGGACCCTGTGGCCGGGGACGGCTTCACCGGGGCGGTCGCAGAGGTGGGGCCGGGCGCGCGCCGGGACGTCACCTCGGACGCCGAACGTGACGGGGGGTCGGCGGGCCGAGGGAATTGCGTTCGGCGCCCTGCGGGGAGCGCCCCGGCACACACCCGACCCCGCCGTGGTGTGTCCTGGCAGTTGTTGGTGCCCAGCCTCCTGCCGAGCCGGAGTGTCATCGTGGCCGCATCCGGCGGGAGTTGGGATTCGGGCTAAAGTCCCATCAGTCACTTTGGTGTCATTACATGGAATTTAAGGCCCAATTGACTGGAACTCCTCGGTGGCGACGGACGTCCTGATCCACGGAACGCTCACACAGCGGATGGGGAGTGGACACTTCATGAGGTTGACGGGAGAGAACAAGCGGGGCATTCGAACCGGTGCCGTCGTCGTGGCCTCGGCCGCCGCCGTCGCGGCGACCGTGTGGGGGGTGGCGATCCTGGTGGAGCCGGGGAAGGCCGCCACGCAGCAGAACGTGTCCCGGCCGGCGGACTCCGGCGGGGCCGCCGGGTCGCAGCCGCAGGCGATACCCGAGGACATAGCCCACGCGTCGGAGGCCGGTGGGAACGCCGTCAACATCACCATCGACGACGGCCCCGACCCCCGATGGACCCCGAAGGTGCTGGAGGTCCTCCAGCGGCACGACGTCAAGGCGACCTTCTGCATGGTCGGGCCGCAGGCCAAGGCCCACCCCGACCTCGTCAAGAAGGTGGTCGCGGCCGGTCACCGGCTCTGCGACCACACGATGGACCACGACACCGCCATGGACAAGAAGCCCGTCGCCTACCAGGAGCACCAGATCCTGGACGCGAAGAAGCTGATAGAGGAAGCCGCGGGCGGCGGCGCGAAGGTGGAGTACTACCGGGCCCCCGGCGGCGCGTTCACCCCGGACAGCCGGCGCATCGCCGCCGCGCACGGCATGCGGCCGCTCGGCTGGAACGTCGACACGAAGGACTTCGGCAAGCCCGGCACGGCCGCCATCGTCGATGCCGTGAAGCGCGAGATCGGCAACGGTCCGACCGTGCTCTTCCACGACGGCGGCGGCAACCGCGCGCAGACCGTCGACGCCCTCGACCAGGTGCTGGACTGGCTGGGGGAGCAGGGCCGGCCGACCGGTTTCCCGGTCCGCACCGCCCCCTGACACGCCGTCCGCCCGGCGAACGGGTGAGGGTCGCCCGCGTTGACCCGCCCGCGTTGTTCCCTGGTCGGACGCACGTACGCACGTACGCACCATCAGGAGGCTCATGTGGCCATCGCCCCCGGCAAACTGTCCGACCCCGCGGTCGGCGCCCTCGTCGCCGCCGTCAACGCGCACGACAAGGACGCCTTCCTCGCGCTCCTGACCCCCGACGCGACCATGTCCGACGACGGCTCCGACCGCGACCTCCAGGAGTGGATCGACCGGGAGATCTTCGACTCCGGCGGCCACATGGACGTCCAGTCCGAGTCCGACGGCGGCCGCTCCCTCCTCGTCAGCTACCGCAACGACACCTGGGGCGAGATGCGCACCGCCTGGCGCTTCACCGTCACCCAGGGCGGCATGATCAGCCGTTTCGAGACCGGTCAGGCGTGAGGTCCGGCCGGCCGCCGCGCCGCCGGCCGCCGGGCCACCGCGCCGCTGCGCCGAACCGGAGTCGACGATCCGGCGCGCGGGCGCTCCCGTACGGGTGAAAGCGGGCCCGGCGTCGTTCCGGCCCGCCGCAGGGCCCCGTTGGTCCGGGCATGAAGCGCACCCGCATCGCCGCTCTCGTCCTCGCCGCCTCCGCGGCGGCCCTCGCCCCCGTCCTCGGCCAGCCGGCCACCGCCGCGGAGACCCCGTACCTCCAGGACCCGGCGGGCGGCGAGAAGGGCATGAAGTCGATGTGGACCAAGGACGAGATGCACAAGGTGGAAGGGCAGTTCCGCCTCTACCCGGGGGTCCAGTACAAGACGGTCACCCGCCCCGGTCCCCCGGCCGCGCCGGACTACGAGCGCCAGGCCCCCGACCCCAAGACGCTGGCGTGGCTGCCCTCCTACGAGTTCGCCTGGTCGGTGTCGGACTCGACGGTGCTGAAGAAGGCGGTGACGGTCAAGGAGGGCTCGCACCCGATCGTCGTGCGCGCCGTGCTGCGGACGGCCAAGGGCACCGAAGTGGCGCAGGTGCGCCGGGAGCTGACGGGGAAACCGGCGACCGGGCGGGAGAAGGTCGCGGGAGCCAAGCGGATCGCGTGCGACACCGGTGAGTACGCGGTGGAGTGGTCGGTCACGCGCTCGGGCTACGGGACGCTCACGGGCACGCTGCGCTGGAACTCCAGCTGCGAGCAGTACCGGACGGCGTTCGCTTCGAACCACGGACAGCAACGCTGACGGGTGGGGGCCGGCCGCCCCGCGCACCTTGTGGGTGCTCGGCGGGCGACTGGGCCGCGGCCTTGGATCAAGTGCCGTAGTGGCCATGGTGCCGCACGGGGTGCTCTGCGGCAGGGGGCGAAAGTCCCGTGTCGGGAATCTTTCAGTGCTTTTTGGCGGCCTGGTTCGCCTGGGCGGCGATGTCCTCGAGGACGGCCTTCGGGTCGCCGGTCGGTTCCACGGCGCGGCCGATGTTGCGCTTGATGGTGTCGCTGACCGTCAGCCAGGCCGGGTCGTTGACCGGGTAGAGCTGGGCGCCGCGCAGCGCGTCCAGGAACTGCTGGTCGTTCTTGTCCAGACCGCCGCCGGCCGGGGTGCGCGATGCGGTGATGGTGGACGGCAGCAGGTGGTAGCGGTTGGCGAATTCCGACAGGTTCTTGTCCTGGTAGATGAAGTCCAGGAACTTGGAGATCTCCGCGCGCTTCCCGTTCTGCTTGAAGGCCATCATCCAGTCGGCCACGCCGACGGCCGGCGGTTTCTCCCCGACGCCGAGGTCGTCCGAGACGGGCATGGCGGTGGTGGTGACGACGATGCCCTTGGCGCGCGCCTCGTGGGCGAGCGACGGGTAGCCGTTGAGCATGCCGACCTCGCCGCGCAGGAAGGCGCCGAAGGCGTCGGCACGGTTGAGCTGGGAGGGCGGGGTCGGGCCGGTGTAGCCGTTGGCGACCAGGTTCTGCTTGACCCAGCTCCACGTCTTGATGTTCTGCTCGGAGGCCAGGGCGTAGTTGCCGGCGCTGTCGGCGTAGCCGCCGCCGTTGCTCAGCTCCCAGATCATCGCCTCGGCGTGCGCCTCTTCCGGGCCGAGGGGCAGGGCGTACGGGTACGTCACGCCCTTGTCCTTGAGCGCCTTCGCGGCGGCCTTGAGGTCGGACCAGGTCTTCGGGGCGTCCTTGATGCCGGCCTTGGTGAAAAGCGCCTGGTTGTAGAAGAGGAGGCGGCTGCTCGCCACGAAGGGCAGGCCGTAGAGGGTGTTGCCGATGGAGCCGGCGTCTGCGAGCGGCTGGAGGAAATTCGCCTCGGCGGTGACCGAGAGGAGTTCGTCCGCGGGATAGAGCTGGCCCTGGGCGGCGAAGTCGGAGTAAGAGCCCATGAGCGCGACATCCGGCGCCTTGTCGGCCTTGACCATACGGGAGACTTCGCGGTCGATGTCGGCCCACGGCAGAAGCTTGACGTCGACCTTGATTCCGGGGTTGGCCTCGGTGAAATCAGCCGTCATCTTGTCCCAGTAGGGCTTGGAACTGGTGGCCGGGCTGTCGCCGTATTCGGCGGCCACGAGATGCAGCGTACTGGCGTCACCTGCACTGTCTCCGGAGCCACCACATCCGGACAGAGGTATCAACAGGCCGAGCACGACCATGGTGGCGGTCGTGCCGAAGATTCTTCGTCGCACGGGTGTATTCCCCTGATTTTCTTTTGAATCGCGTTGTTACTTATGAGTTGCTCCGGGCGGAGGTGTATCTGGATGTGCCCGTTGGCCGGAATTCTCTCCCGACGAAGGGGTGGTTGATTGCATTGGGGGCGCAGTTGTGGTCAATGCTCCAAGTGCGGCTTTTCCGGCTGGTGTTTTCCGATATGTGATCCACAAAACGGACGCGCGTAGACCTGCCGAAAAGCCCGTTTCCGGTCGTGGAAACGGGCTGCGGATGGGTGAGGGCCCGAAGGGCTCCGGGGTGCTTTAGTCGGCGAACTCGCCGGCGTACGGGTCGGGCTCGCCCGTCTCCGGGTTGCGGCCCTCCTGCCAGCGCCGCTGGGCCTTGCGCCAGTGCACGAAGCTGAGGTGGCCGCCGTCCCAGAAGGTGATGCTGACGGGGCTCACGTCGAACTCGTCGGAGCAGAGCCGGTACAGGAATTCGGCCATGCCGTACGGATACACCGCGAAGGAGTCGGCGGTGTGCCGCCCGCAGACCAGGACCGGCCACCGGTCCGGGTCGGGGTCGGAGGTGAGCCAGCACAGGATGTCCGAGCCGCCGGTGACGCCCCAGGCGATGATCGCCTCCGGGTCCACGTCGAAGGCGGCGCGGCCGCCCCCCGCCTCCCAGGCGTGCCGGGCGTTCGCGGTCTCCTCGGCCATCTCGGCCGGGTCCCACTGGAGTCCGGGCTTGGGCAGCGGCAGCAGGATGCTCGCCTCGCCGTTGATGGAGCCCGCGCCGAAACGGCCCATGAAGGCAATGAAATCGGCCGGGAACCGGGTCCCCCAGGCGGCCTCCGCCGCCGGCCAGTCGATGTCCTCGTCGGCGCCGTGCGTCGCCGGCATGATCTGCTCCAGCGCCTTGATTTGCGCGTTCTCCGTCATGCCGCTCCCCTGATGCCCCAGCTCAACCGCCCCAACCTACTGCCGCGAAGGGGCGCCGCCTAGCCGCGCGTGAGACGCCCCGGTACGTCCACCTTGACGGTGGTGCCGGCCCGCAGCCCCCAGCCGGCCATGGCGCCGGCCGCCGTCTCCAGGACGTGCCGGGAGCGGAGGCGGGGCAGGCCGAGGCGGCCGGGGGGCATGGTGACCACCGCGAGGACGCGGAGGTTCCGGTCGAGGTACGCCACGTCGATCGCGAACCGCATCCGGAAGGTGTGCACGCTCCCGGCGGGGGTCAGCAGCAGCGCGCCCTCGATCCCGTCCCGGCCGAGCAGCCCCCGGGTGCGGGCCCGGTAGGAGGCGGCGACCTCCAGGGGGATGCGGGCTGCGCCGATGTGCAGGGTGCCGGTGCCGTCCTGCCAGTTCGCCATGCCGGCCAGCCTAGGGGCCGGTGTGCCGCTGCGCGGAGCTGCTCCCCGCCCCGCGCCGCCGCACCCGACGGCGCTACCGTCGCCGCATGGGTGTCGCCCTGATCGTCCTCGCCGCCGGATACGGCTCCGCCGCGGGCTGGCTGCTGCCGCGTGCCGTGTACCGGTTCTCCGTGGAGCCGGGGGAGCCCTGGCGCGACCGCTGCCCGCAGGGGCACCGGGTGCGCGGCTGGCTCGGACCGGCCCGCTGCCGGGTTCCCGCGGGGGCCGTCGTGCCCGGCCCGGGCGGCCGGCCCCCCGAGTCCACGGCGCCGCACGCCTACGGGAGGCGCGCCGTCCCCCTCGCCGCCCTCGCCGGGGCGCTCTGCGCCGTGCTCGCGGCTGCCGTCGGGGCGCGGCCCGAAGGGGTGCCCTACGTGGGGCTCGCCCCGGTGGTCGTGCTGCTCGCGCTCGTGGACCGCGCCGTGCACCGGCTGCCCGACGTGCTCACCCTGCCGCTCGCCGCCGCGGTCGCCGCCGGGCTCGGTGCGGCCGCCCTCCTGCCCCGCGCCGGGGGCGACTGGCGGCTGGCGCTGTCCGGCGGCGGCGCGCTCGGAGCCGCGTACCTGTTGCTCCACCTGATCAACCCGGCCGGCATGGGCTTCGGCGACGTCAAGCTGGCGCTCCCGCTGGGGGTCGCTCTTGGGTGGTACGGGTGGGGGGTATGGGCGACGGGGGGCTTCCTGGGCCTCTTCTACGGGGCCCTCTACGGGCTCACCCTGCTGTTGCGCGGCTCCGGGACCCGTGACCAGGGCTTCGCCTTCGGCCCCTTCATGGCGGCCGGAGCACTCACCGGAGTGCTGCTGGGTGGTTTCGGAGAGTAATCGTGGCGCGCCAATGCACGCAGCATGCTTTACGAAGGGTTATGGTGGAACCCCCCCCTCGGGCCGGTCCGTATCCCCCCCACGGACCGGCCCGTTTTTCGTTTCTCCGCCGCAAAACCGGGCGGTGAGACGAATGCGCAGGTCAGCCGCGCTGGGCCCAGATGTTGGTGCCGGGGGTGGACACCGCGAAGGAGTCGATCTCCTTCAACTCGGCCTCGGAGAGCGGCGCGGACGCCAGCGCGGCCACGTTCTCCTCCAGCTGCCTCACGCTGGAAGCGCCGATCAGCGCCGAGGTCATCCGGTCGTCGCGCAGCACCCACTTCAGTGCCAGCTGGGCCAGGGACTGGCCGCGGCGGGCCGCGATCTCGTTCAGGCCGGCCAGCCGGCGCAGCACCTCGTCCGACAGCAGGTCCGGGTTGAGGGACTTGCCCTGCGCGGCGCGCGAGTCCGCCGGGATGCCCTTCAGGTACTTGGCGGTCAGCATCCCCTGCGCGAGCGGCGCGAAGGAGATGCACCCCATCCCGGCGTCCTCCAGGGTGTCCAGCAGCCCGTCCTCCTCCGTCCAGCGGTTGATCATGGAGTACGAGGGCTGGTGGATGAGGGGGCGCACGCCCATGCCGCGCAGGATCCGCACGGCCTCCGCCGTCTGCTCCGCCGTGTAGGAGGAGACGCCCACGTACAGCGCCTTGCCCTGCTGGACCGCGGACGCGAGGGCGCCCATGGTCTCCTCCAGCGGGGTCTCCGGGTCGAAGCGGTGCGAGTAGAAGATGTCGACGTAGTCCACGCCCATCCGCTTCAGCGAGGCGTCGAGCGAGCTGAGCAGGTACTTCCGGCTGCCCCACTCCCCGTACGGGCCCTCGTGCATGAAGTAGCCGGCCTTGGTGGAGAGGATCAGCTGGTCCCGGTAGGACGCGAAGTCCTGCGCGAAGATCTTGCCGAAGTTCAGCTCGGCCGAGCCGGGCGGCGGTCCGTAGTTGTTCGCCAGGTCGAAGTGGGTGACGCCGAGGTCGAAGGCGCGGCGCAGGATCGCCCGCTGGGACTCCAGCGACTTGTCGTCGCCGAAGTTGTGCCAGAGGCCGAGGGAGATCGCGGGGAGCTTGAGGCCGCTGTGGCCGGTGCGCCGGTACTCCATGGAGTCGTAGCGCGAGGGCTCTGCCCGATAGGGATTGGTATCAGTCACGTTGTCCTCCCTATCACGGACTTGTGACAGACCGAGTTGGGTACCCCATCCCGCCGCGCAGTAATGTGGCCGCCTCGGGGGAGACCGCAATTGGCACGGGGGCATTGCACGGAGGGGCTGGAAGATCGTGAAGCTGCGCGACCTGGTGTACAGGCTTTACGCACGCCGGGTGGAAGGCCGCCTCGACCATGACGCGGCGCCCAAGCACATCGGCGTCATCCTGGACGGCAACCGTCGCTGGGCGAAGGCGTCCGGAGGTACGACGGAGCAGGGCCACCAGGCCGGAGCCGACAAGATCTCCGAGATGCTCGGCTGGTGCACCGAGACGGACGTCGAGGTCGTCACCCTGTGGATGCTGTCCACCGACAACCTGGACCGGCCCGAGGTCGAGCTCCGCCCGCTGCTCAACATCATCGAGAACACCGTGCGGGGCCTGGCCGCGGACGGCCGCTGGCGCGTCCACCACGTCGGCAACCTCGACATCCTGCCCGCAGGGACGCAGACGGTGCTCAAGGAGGCCGAGCAGGCCACGCACGACATCGACGGGATACTCGTCAACGTCGCCGTCGGCTACGGCGGCCGGCAGGAGATCGCGGACGCGGTCCGCTCGCTGCTCCTGGAGCACGCGCGGAAGGGCACCTCGTTCGAGGAGCTCGCCGAGATCCTCGACATCGACCACATCGCCGAGCACCTCTACACGCGCGGCCAGCCCGACCCGGACCTCGTGATCCGCACCAGCGGTGAGCAGCGACTGTCCGGATTCATGCTGTGGCAGAGCGCGCACTCCGAGTACTACTTCTGCGAAGTCTTCTGGCCGGCCTTCCGCAAGGTCGACTTCCTGCGGGCCCTGCGCGACTACGCCGCCCGCCACCGGCGTTACGGCACCTGAGGCCCGCGGGCCCCCGCGGGCCGTCGCAGGTCCCCCTCGACCCCCTCCCGGAACCCTTCACCAGGGATTCACCGAGCGTCCGTCATATGCCATGGCATGGCCTGGCCTGATCGGGGAATATCCCTTTCAGGTCGATGCCCGATCCACGGGTGTCGAGTCTCAGCGGACGGCATGGGGTCGTCCGCCCGGGAGGCCCTTTGCACCAGGACGCACGTGCGGTTCGCACGGACGGAGTGGGAGGGCCGGAAATCGGCCCCGGCATGGGTGCCGATGACCGGTCCGGTCTTCATGGCCCGACCTCTTCCGAGGGGGTACGTCCTTCCGTGGTGACCAGCACAAAGCGCCGCCTGCCCGACAGGCGGACCTACGTCCTCGACACCAGCGTCCTGCTGGCAGACCCCAATGCGATCTCCCGCTTCGACGAGCACGAGGTCGTGCTCCCGATCGTGGTGATCACCGAGCTGGAGGCAAAGAGGCACCATCCCGAACTCGGCTACTTCGCGCGCCAGGCCCTGCGCCTGCTCGACGACTTCCGGGTTCGCAACGGTCGCCTCGACGCCCCCATCCCGCTGGGCGATCTGGGCGGCACCCTGCGTGTCGAGCTCAACCACTCCGACCCGGGTGTCCTGCCCGCCGGCTTCCGACTGGGGGACAACGACTCGCGGATCCTCGCCGTCGCCCGCAATCTGCAGGCCGAGGGCTACGACGTCACGGTGGTCTCGAAGGATCTCCCGCTGCGCATCAAGGCCTCCTCCGTGGGGCTGATCGCGGAGGAGTACCGGGCGGAGCTCGCGATCACCGATGCCGGCTGGACGGGCATGAGCGAGGTCGCCCTCTCCGGAGAGCAGGTGGACCTCCTCTACTCGGAGGAGCGCCTCTACGTGCCGGAGGTCGCCGAACTGCCCGTGCACACCGGCCTGGTCCTGCAGTCCGAGCGCGGCAAGGCGCTCGGCCGGGTCACCGCGGACGGCAACGTGAAGCTCGTACGGGGCGACCGCGAGGCCTTCGGGCTGCACGGCCGCAGCGCCGAGCAGCGCATCGCACTGGACCTCCTCCTCGACCCCGAGATCGGGATCATCTCGATGGGCGGCCGGGCCGGTACCGGAAAGTCGGCGCTGGCCCTGTGCGCCGGCCTGGAGGCGGTGCTGGAGCGGAGGCAGCACCAGAAGGTGATGGTCTTCCGGCCGCTGTACGCGGTGGGCGGCCAGGACCTCGGCTACCTGCCCGGGGACGCCTCCGAGAAGATGAGCCCCTGGGCGCAGGCGGTCTTCGACACCCTCTCGGCGGTCGCCGGGCGCGAGGTCATCGAGGAGGTGCTGAACCGCGGGATGCTGGAGGTCCTGCCGCTCACGCACATCCGCGGCCGTTCGCTGCACGACGCCTTCGTGATCGTGGACGAGGCGCAGTCGCTGGAGCGCAACGTCCTGCTGACCGTTCTGTCCCGGATCGGGGCGAATTCGCGGGTCGTTCTGACCCACGACGTGGCCCAGCGGGACAACCTGCGGGTCGGCCGGTACGACGGAGTCGTCGCCGTGGTCGAGAAGTTGAAGGGACATCCGCTCTTCGCACACGTCACGCTCACGCGGTCCGAGCGCTCCCCGATCGCCGCACTGGTCACCGAGATGCTCGAAAGCCTCTGACCCCGACGGCCCCCTTCCGGGGAGTCGAAACGGTCAAAAACCTCATAGCGGGAAGGTGAGTTGGCGCCGCCCGGCAAAGGCCCGAGAGCCTAGCCGGGCGGCGTCGTGCTGCACAGTCCTTTGGCGAAATCGACGGCGACATGCCAGGTGTGACCTTTCCCACGCAACGGAGAATTGCCTTGCGGTGTCGCGTTCGGGCAGAGTCTGGTTTCCGTCAGGCCCCGCATACGGCACATCTGTACCTCCCGTGAGGTACAACGCAGCACCACAACTCCACAGTCGAATGCCGTATGCCGCCCGGAGTTTCACGGAGCAGCCCCCGCGAGGGAGTTGCCCACGGGCCCGCGCCTCCAGTGACCGTAGAACCACGGAGGCCAGTGTCGAGGGGCACTTTTGCGCCCGCGCGGTCACTGCGGACGCTGCTGGAAGGACACCGTGTGAGCCGGATCTCGGTCCGGGGGTTCGCCGTGGCTTCGGCCACCGCGGTCACCACCGTCGGCGCAGTCGTGGGCGTTGCCACCGGCGACCCCACGAACGATCTCGAGACGACCGCTTCCGGCGCGACTCTCCTTGCCGAAATCCCGGTCGGCGATCAGGCGCAGGTCCAGAGCGCGTCCCTGACGCAGCAGGCCGACACCATCGCCCACGCCGCCGACGCCGACGCCAAGCGCTCGGCCGAGGAGGCCGCACGCCTGCAGGCCGCCGAGGACGCCAAGGCGAAGAAGGCCGAAGCGCAGAAGGCCGCTGACGAGAAGGCGAAGAAGGAGCGCGACGCGAAGGAAGAGGTCGCCAGCCGCTCCGCCGCCCGCGACGCCGGCGACTTCGCCCCCCAGAGCTCCTACACGGTCGCCCAGGTCAAGGCCATCGCCCAGCAGATGGTCCCGGCCGGCCAGTTCCAGTGCTTCTCGAACATCATCAACCAGGAATCCACCTGGAACTACAAGGCCGTGAACTCGTCCTCGGGCGCCTACGGTCTGGTCCAGGCGCTGCCCGGTTCGAAGATGGCCTCGGCCGGCGCGGACTGGCGCACCAACCCCGCGACGCAGATCAAGTGGGGCCTGAACTACATGAACGTCCGCTACGGCAGCCCCTGTGGCGCGTGGAGCTTCCACCAGGCCAACGGCTGGTACTAGAAGCACGCTCAACCTCGAGGAGCCCCGCACCGTCCTACGGTGCGGGGCTCCTCGCGTGTACGGTCTTCGGGGTGTGCCCGTAGACGGGGGCGGGGGAAGGAAGCGACATGGCGAAGCGGGAAGGCTGGCTCGGCCGGCTCGGGAACAAGCTGAACCGGATGGAGGCACGGCTGGCCGAGCGGCGCGCCGAGGTCGAGGCCGAGACCACCGGGGACCTGCGGGGTGCCGCCGCGCCCGCGACGGCGCTCCCGGAACCGCCCGCCACCGCGACGGCCGCCCCCGTGCCGCCCGTTGCCGCCCCGCCGGCCCCCGCGCCGCACCCGGCCGCGCCGGCCGTCCCCGAGCGCCCCGACCCGGCGAGCGTGGTCCCGTGGGGGATGCGCGTCGCCGCCGAGGCCAGCTGGCGGCTGCTGCTGCTCGCCGGGATGCTCTGGGTGCTGATGAAGGTGATCAGCGAAGTCCGCCTGGTCGTCCTCGCCTTCGCCGCCGCCATGCTCGTCACCGCGATGCTCCAGCCCTTCGTCGTCCGGCTGCGCAGACTGGGCCTGCCGCGGGGGCTGGCCACGGCCGTCACGGCGATCCTCGGCTTCGTGGTCATCGGGCTCGTCGGCTGGTTCGTGGTCTGGCAGGTCATGGAGAACCTCGACGACCTCTCCGACCGGGTCCGCGACGGCATCAACGAGCTCAAGCTCTGGGCACTGGACAGTCCGTTCCACGTGACCGAGAAGCAGATCAACGACATCGCGAAGAACCTCAGCGAGACCATCGGCACCAACACCGAGCAGATCACCTCCGCCGGCCTCCAGGGCGTGACGGTCCTCGTCGAGGTCCTCACGGGCATACTGCTCGCGATGTTCTCGACGCTCTTCCTGCTCTACGACGGCAAGCGCATCTGGAACTGGGCCCTGGGCCTCGTCCCGTCCGCCGCCCGGGCCGGTGTCGCCGGGGCCGGTCCGCGGGCCTGGCGCACGCTGACCGCGTACGTGCGCGGCACGGTCATCGTCGCCCTCATCGACGCCATCTTCATCGGCCTCGGCATCTACTTCCTGGACGTGCCGATGGCGGTGCCGCTGGCCGTCTTCATCTTCCTCTTCGCCTTCATCCCGCTGGTCGGCGCGGTGGTCTCGGGGGCCCTCGCGGTGGTCGTGGCACTCGTGACCCAGGGCGTGTTCACCGCCCTGATGGTGCTGCTCGTGGTGCTGGCGGTGCAGCAGATCGAGGGGCACGTGCTGCAGCCCTTCATCCTCGGCCGGGCGGTCCGCGTGCACCCGCTCGCGGTGGTGCTCGCGGTGGCCGCCGGCGGCATGATCGCGGGCATCGGCGGTGCGGTCGTCGCCGTTCCGCTGGTGGCGGTCACCAACACGGTGGTCGGCTACCTGAGGGCGTACTCGCGGGAGCAGCTCCACCACGGAGCCGGCATGGTCGGTCCGGCCCCGCACGGCTCGACGGCCCTGGGGGTCGTACCCGACAGCGAGGACCGCAGGTCCTAGCCCGAACCGATCGAACCGCCCCCGGCCCTGACGCGGAGGGGACCGGGACTGCGATGATCTAGGACGCGCGCACGCCGACGGCGGCGCTCAGGACTTGGGACTGCAGGGGGCGGGACATGATCACCGATCCGGAGCTCGACGCGGACTGGGACACGGCGGAGTCGGCGGAGTCGGCGGAGCCGCTCGCGTCGGGCGAGCGGGCGGCGGCGGCCACTTCGCGGCCGTGGCTGTGGGCGCTGGGCGGGGTGGTGGTGGCCTCGGCGGTGTGGGCCGGCGGGCTGTACTTCTTCGGGGACCGGCTGGCCGCGCCGACAGTCTCGTACCGGGCGACGAAGAACGTGTGCGAGGACTTCAAGGCCCGGACGCTGGGCGGGCTGGTCGGAGACCTGCACAAGAAGAGACCGATGAACCAGGAGAGCAACCACCCGGCCGTGTACGGGGCGGTGTGCGTGCTGAACAACGTCGAGGGCACGCCGGACTTCATCGTGACTGCGCAGGTCGACCTGCACAAGAAGGTCGACCCGTCGACCGAGTTCGACGTACTGCCGCTCGGGCAGATGGCCAACACCGGCGACGTGCGCAGGGAAGCGGTGCCGGACCTCGGGGAGGACGCGGTGATGACCATGTCCGCCGCTGGTCAGCTGCAGAGGCTCACGGTGCTGGACGGCGGTGCGGTGTTCACCGTCGAAGTGTGGGCCAGCACCTTCGCGGAGAAGAACGACCGCCCCGCCACGGACGCCACCGCGGTCCAGGCGGCGATGATCGAGGACATGCGCGAGCTGGTGACGGCGCTCAGGAACTAGGGGGGCGGGATGATCACAGAGCCCGAGTTAGACGGGGAGTGGGAGTCGGCGCGACCGGCCGAGGCCGCGCAGGACACCGTGGTGCGCGAGGCGCGGGGACCGCGCCGTCCGTGGTGGTGGGTGCTGGTGGCCGTGGTGGCCACTTCCGCGCTGTGGGCGGGCGGCCTGTACGCCTACGGGGACCGGCTGAAGGAGCCGGAGATCCGCTACCGGGTCACGGAGAACCTGTGCGACCAGTTCAAGGCGCCGGCACTGGCGGGCGGGCTGGGCGGGTTCACGAACTCCGAGCCGCGGAAGGGCGGCCGGCATCCGGCCATGGACTGGGCCTCCTGCAGCCACGACGGTGACCGTTCGGCCGCCGCCGGGGGGTTCTTCGTCGTCTCCGTGGTCGAGCTGCACAAGAAGACGGATCCGGCGCCCGAGTTCGAGCTCGGCTCCCGGTACGACCGGAGCATCGACGGCACCGGTGCCGACCAGTGGGAGGCGGTCCCCGGTCTGGGGGAGCAGGCTCTCCTCAGCACCCCCGGGGCCGGCGAGGGCCTCCAGCTGCGGGTCCGTGACGGCGGCGCGGTGTTCATCGTCGAGGTGATGTTCTTCGACCAGCTCGAGGACGGTCCGGACTCGCAGGCGAGGCCCTCGGTACGGCCCGACCGGGACGTGCTGGCAGCGGCGGCGGTCGAGGACGCGCGGGCGCTGATGACCGCGCTGCGGAAGTGAACGGGCAGGGCCCCCGCGGCCGGAGACGGCTGCGGGGGCCCTGAGGGTCGTACGGGTCCCTACTCGGCCGCGAGAGCGGCCTCGGCGTCGAGGGTGACCGCGACGGCCTGGATCACCGAGGCGATCTTGAAGGCCTCCTGGATCGTCTCGCGGTCGACGCCGGCCTTGCGCAGGACCTGCTCGTGCGAGTCCAGGCACTGGCCGCAGCCGTTGACCGCGGAGACCGCGAGCGACCACAGCTCGAAGTCGACCTTGTCCACGCCCGGGTTGCCGATGACGTTCATCCGCAGGCCCGCGCGCAGCGTGCCGTACTCCGGGTCGGAGAGCAGGTGCCGCGTGCGGTAGAAGACGTTGTTCATCGCCATGATCGCGGCGGCGGACTTGGCGGCGGTGTACGCCTCCGGCGAGAGGTTCGCCTTCGCCTCGGGCTCCAGCTCACGCAGGACGCGCGGGGAGCGGGCGGCGATCGCGCAGGACAGGACGGTGCCCCACAGCTGCTGCTGCGGGAGGTCGCTGTTGCCGATGACCGAACCGAGGTTCAGCTTCAGGTCCTTGGCGAAGTCCGGTATGGCCGACTTCAGGGAGTCCAGGGACATCCGTCACTCACCGGCCAGCAGCGCGCCGGCGTCGATGGTGGCCTCGCCCTTGTTCCAGTTGCAGGGGCACAGCTCGTCGGTCTGCAGGGCGTCCAGGACCCGCAGGACCTCCTTGGGGTTACGGCCCACGGAACCGGCGGTCACCATCGAGAACTGGATCTCGTTGTTCGGGTCCACGATGAAGACGGCGCGCATCGGGAGGCCGTCCTCGCCGAGGATGCCCAGCTCGGCCGACAGCTCGCGCTTGATGTCGGACATCATCGGGAAGGGCAGGTCACGCAGGTCGGCGTGGTCCTTGCGCCAGGCGTGGTGGACGTACTCGGAGTCCAGCGAGAAGCCGAGGACCTGCGCGTCGCGGTCGGCGAACTCCTCGTTCAGCTTGCCGAAGGCGGCGATCTCGGTCGGGCACACGAAGGTGAAGTCCAGCGGCCAGGCGAAGACGACCTTCCACTTGCCCTCGTAGGTCTTGTGGTCGATCTGCGCGAACTCGGAGCCGGCCTCGAGCGAGACACAGGCGGTCAGGTCGAAGGCGGGGAACTTGTCACCAACAGTGAGCACGCGCTCTCCTTGAAACATGGAAAATAGCCCCTTTTGGGGGTTTTCCGTTGGGGTTGGACGTATCTCACATGCTGACACACCTGCATTGATTGCGGAAATAGCTAGTCTTGTGGCGGGTGATCGGAGGTACCTATCAGTGGCCGTGGGTAACAGGGGAGCGAAGCAGCCGACCCTCGCACAGTTGCGCGCCTTCGCGGCCGTCGCCGAACACCTGCACTTCCGGGACGCCGCCGCGGCCATCGGGATGAGCCAGCCGGCGCTCTCCGGGGCCGTCTCCGCGCTGGAGGAGGCCCTCGGCGTGCAGCTGCTGGAGCGCACCACCCGCAAGGTGCTGCTCTCCCCGGCGGGCGAGCGGATCGCGGCCCGGGCGCAGGTGGTGCTCGATGCGATGGGCGGACTGCTGGAGGAGGCCGAGGCGGTACGGGCCCCCTTCACCGGGATCCTGCGCTTCGGGGTGATCCCGACGGTGGCCCCGTACCTGCTGCCGACCGTGCTCGGGCTCTTCCACCGGCGCTACCCCCGGATGGACCTCCAGGTGCACGAGGAGCAGACCGCGACCCTGCTGGAGGGGCTGGCCACCGGACGCCTGGACCTGCTCCTGCTGGCGGTGCCGCTGGGCGTCCCCGGGGTCACCGAACTGCCTGTGTTCGACGAGGACTTCGTCCTGCTCGCACCCAGGGAGCACGCGCTGGCGGGGCGCCGGGACATCCCCCTGGAGGAACTGCGGGGACTGCAGCTGCTGTTGCTGGACGAAGGGCACTGCCTGCGGGACCAGGCCCTCGACATCTGCCGGGAGGCGGGGCGCACCACCGGGGCGGACGTGACGACGACCGCAGCGGGGCTCTCCACCCTCGTCCAGCTGGTCGCCGGGGGGCTCGGAGTGACGCTGCTGCCGCGCACCGCGCTGCGCCTGGAGACCGCCCGCAACGAGTACCTGTCCACCGGGTACTTCGCCGAGCCCGCGCCCTCGCGGCGGATCGCCCTGGCGATGCGCACCGGGACCGCCCGCCAGGAGGAGTTCCGGACGATCGCCGCCGCGCTGCGCGAAGCCGTACGCCCGCTCCCGGTGTGGCCCACCGACTAGGGGGAGCCGCGGGCGTCACCGGGAACGGGCGTACGGGGTCAGGGCGTACGGCATCGGGGGCGTACGGCGTCAGGGGCGTGCGGGGGTCACTCCGTGCGCAGGCCGTCCGGGCGCATCAGCCGCAGCAGCGGCGGCAGGCTGAGCAGGGTCACCACGACCACCACGCCCGCGCCGGCCGCCGTCATCCCGAGCACCGACGCCCAGTCGATCCGGACGGGCTGGGCGGCCATGCTCATCAGGACCGCGCCCAGCCCCACGCCCGCCCCGGCCGCCAGCACCAGCCCCAGCACGAAGGGCACGGCCGTCTGCCACAGCACCGACAGGCCCAGGGTGGAGCGCTTGGTGCCGAAGGCGACCAGGGAGGAGAGCAGCCGCCGGCGCTCGCGCAACTGCTCCAGCTGGGAGACGAGCAGGCTTCCGCCGATCATGACCAGGACGGCGGTGGCGCCGAAGAACAGCCCCGTGCGGATCGAGGAGTAGCCGGCGGCCTCCCGGCTGTGCCGCAGCGTCATCGCCGTGACGAACGGGTCCGCCTTGAAGACGGCGGTGCGCGCCCGGTCCAGGGCGTCCGGACCGGACTCGTCGACCTGGACGAAGATCCGCGCGTCCGGGAATGCGCCGATCTCCTTCGGTGCGGCCGACGGGGTCACCAGCAGGCCGCTGCGCAGCTGCCCGGTGGGGTCCTCCCGGCTGGGGACCGTGCGGGCTCCCGCCGGGACCTTCCACTTCGCCGGACCGGGCCTGTCGGCCGTCCCGGACCCGTACCCCCTGACGTTGCCGACGAACAGCTCGTCGCCGGGCTTCGCCGTGGCCCCGTAGACGTCCTGCGTGGGGGAGCCGGTCAGGACGAAGGCGTCGCCGTCCTTGCAGGAGTCGAGCTTCGCGACCTCGCCGAGCGCGTCGCAGGTGCCGATGGTCACCCGGACCGTCTCCTCCGCCGCGGGCACCTGGTGGGCGGCCTGCGTGGAGGTCAGCGCGACGGCGCGGGTGACGCCCTGCACGGCGGAGATCCGCTGCGCGAGGTCGTCCAGGCGCGTCTGCGCTTCGCGGTTCACCAGGACCGCGACGGCGGCCCTGCCGGGATCCTCGCCGGTCGGCTTGGTGTAGTCGCCCTCGACGCCCGCGAAGAGCATCTGGAGGGCGATGGCGCCCGCGACGGCCACGGCGATGCCGTTGACGAGGCGGGCGGCGGCGCCGCTGTTGACCTGGAGCCTGCGCACGGCCAGCTGCCAGGAGACCGGGCCGGCGGACATCCTCGCGACGAAACGTTCCAGCAGCCAGGGGAGCAGCACGGTGATCCCGACCAGCAGCAGCACCACTCCTCCGGAGACCTGCCACTGGTTGAACCTGCCGTGGTCGTTGCCGCGGCCGCCCATGGGTATCAGCAGGCCGAGCCCGACCAGCGGGAGCAGCAGCCGCCACCAGATGCGGCGGCGGGAGGGCTTGGCCGTACGGACGACGCCCAGCGGCTCGATGACCACACCGCGCAGCGCGAACAGGGTCACGGCCACGGCCGCCGCGGGCACCGCGAGGGCGACCAGGACGGCGAGCCAGGGCGCCGGGTCGAGGTCGGCGGGGAAGACGCTGCGCTGCTGGAGGCTGATGCTGCCGACCAGGGAGCGGCCGACGGCGAAGAAGCCGGTGCCCAGCACCAGTCCGACCAGGGAGCCGGCCAGCGCCTCGCCGGCCGCGATCCGGCGCACCATCCTGCTGTCGGCACCGACCAGCCGCAGTGCGGCGAGCCGCCGGTCGCGCCGCTCCCCGCCGAAGCGGACGGCCGTGGCGATGAACACGACGACGGGCATCAGCAGGGCGACGAACGTCAGGACGACCATCAGCATGAGCACGGGGTCGAGGCCCTCGCGCTCCGCGTCGTAGCCGAAGCCGGTGACGCGCTCGACGCGGTAGTCCTCGGGGCCGTTCTTGCGGAGGGTGTCGCTGCCCAGGTAGAAGAGCAGTTCCCCGGGGCCGACCAGCCCCGGGTCGCCGACGATCCCACTCACCCGCGCGTCGAGCCGTTCGCGCAGCAGGGCGCCGTCGGGAGACTTCAGCAGCGCGTCGAGCGCCGGGGAGAGGGCCATCTCGCCCGGGCCGGGGATCCGCTTCAGACCGGGTGGCAGCGGGGCGTCCGGGCCCTCGGCCCGCACCATGTGCCCCTCGATGTCCTTCCGGTGGTACGTCTGGCGGAGACTGGCGATCAGCAGGGTGTCGGGGCCGGGGGCGTCGGCCCGGTCGGAGCTCATCGTCGACCGCGCGTCGCCGCGCTCGTACCGCGCCGAGAGGGCGCCCGGGATGGCGGTGCTGATCAGCAGCAGTGCGACGCCGAGACCGACGCCGACGCCGGTGAGCAGGGTGCGGATCCATCCTTCGCGGCCGCCGCCGAAGGCGAAGCGGGCGCCCATGCCGAGGTCGCGGGTCCAGACCCGGAGCCGGCTCATACGATCCGCTCCATGTCGCGGGACTTCCCGTCGCGCACGACGATCTCACGGTCGGAGTAGGCGGCCACGCGCGTCTCGTGCGTGACGAGCACGACGGCGGCGTTCGCGGACCGGGCGGTCTCCGTGAGCAGCTGCATGACGAGTTCGCCGTTGAGGGAGTCGAGGGCTCCGGTCGGCTCGTCCGCGAAGATCACCCGGGGGCGGGTGACCAGGGCGCGGGCGACGGCCACGCGCTGCCCCTGCCCGCCGGATATCTCGCCGGGCCGCTTGCCCCCCAGGTCCTCCACCTGGAGCTGTTCCATCCAGTGCAGGGCGGTGCGTTCGGCCTCCTTGCGCTTGACGCCGGTCAGACGCAGCGGGAGGGCGACGTTCTCCACGCAGGTCAACTCCGGTACGAGCTGGCCGAACTGGAAGACGAAGCCGAACTCGGTGCGGCGCAGCTCGCTGCGCTCGGCATCGCTCATGGAGGTGAGCTCGCGTCCGGCGTAGGCGATGGAGCCGGAGTCGGGAGGGACGATGCCCGCGAGGCAGTGCAGCAGCGTCGACTTGCCGGAGCCCGAGGGGCCCATGACGGCGACGACCTCGCCGGGGTGGATGGAGAACTCGGCGCCGTCGAGGGCCTTGGTGGTTCCGAACGCCTTGCGCAGGTCCGTCGCGGCGAGGAGGGAGCCGGCCGGGGCGATCATCGGCGGACCTCCCGCGCGAGCTGGTCGAGGCGGGCCGCGGTGAGCTCCAGCCACCGCAGGTCCGCCTCCAGGTGGAAGAGGGCGTGGTCGCAGACGAGCTGGTCGGCTATGTCGCCCTTGCGCTTGCGCTGGGTGAGGATGCGCATGAGGCGCAGGTGCTCGGCACGCTGGGTGTCCAGCAGCTCGTCGGCGCGGCGGCCGGTGAGCAGGGCCAGGACGACCTTGGTGTAGAGGGTCGAGTGGAGGTAGGGCTCGGGCTTCTCGGGCTGGGAGAGCCAGGCCTCGACGTCGGTGATCCCGGCGTCGGTGATCGCGTACCGCTTGCGTTCGGGCCCGCCGCCGCTCTCTATGCCGTCGACCTCGACGAGGCCGTTCTTCAGCAGGCGGGACATGGTCGAGTAGACCTGCCCGTAGGCGAGGGGGCGGTCGTGACCGAATTTCTCGTCGAAGGCCCGCTTGAGGTCGTAACCGTGGCGCGGGCCGGCCTCGAGGAGGCCCAGGAGCGTGTGACCGATGGACATGCCGGCGACTCTACACCGTGTGTATACGCACAGTGTATAGAGGGAGGGGAAGCAGGGGCCGGACCGCGACGAGCGCGGTCGGGCCCCTGGACGTGGTCAGTCCGCGGACTTCGGGGGGCGGCCCCTGCGGGGGATGGGGCCGGGGCTGGAGGGGAGGCGGCCGGCCTCGGCGAGGGCGCGGCGGAGCAGGAACTCGATCTGCGCGTTCGCGCTGCGCAGCTCCTCGCCGGCCCAGCGGGCCAGCGCCTCGTACACCTGCGGATCGAGCCGCAGCAGTACCTGCTTGCGCGCCTGCCGGCCCGCCGACGGGCTCTGCTCGCCGCCGGGGGTCACTGGTAGAGGGTTCCCGTGTTGACCACCGGCTGGGCCGCGCGGTCGCCGCACAGGACGACCATCAGGTTCGAGACCATGGCGGCCTTGCGCTCCGGGTCCAGGTCCACGATGTCCTGCTCCGCCAGCCGGGTCAGCGCCAGCTCGACCATGCCCACCGCACCCTCCACGATCTGTGTGCGTGCCGCCACGACCGCGCCCGCCTGCTGGCGCTGGAGCATCGCGGAGGCGATCTCAGGAGCGTACGCGAGATGCGTGAAGCGGGACTCGATGATGTGCACGCCGGCCGCCTCGACGCGCGCGTGCAGCTCGACCGCCAGCTTCTCGGTGATCTCCTCGGCGTTCCCGCGCAGCGACAGGCCGCCCTCGTCGTGCGAGTCGTAGGGGTATTCGATCGCGATGTGCCGGACCGCCGCCTCGGTCTGGGTCTCGACGAACTCCGTGAAGTCCTCGACCTCGAAGGTGGCCCGCGCGGTGTCCTCGACCCGCCACACCACGACCGCCGCGAGCTCGATCGGGTTGCCGTAGGCGTCGTTGACCTTCAGGACGGCCGTCTCGTGGTTGCGGACCCGGGTGGAGATCTTCTCGCGCGAGGTGAGCGGGTTGACCCAGCGCAGTCCGTCGGTGCGGATCGTGCCCCGGTAGCGGCCGAAGAGCTGCACGACCCGGGCCTCGCCCGGCGCCACCGTGTTCAGGCCGCTCATGGCTATGACGGAGCCGAGGATCGTGAGGACGCCGAGGGCGATGAGCGCCGCCTTGGCCGCGACGGCCGTCGCCACCGCGCCCGCCGCGATGAGGCCCCCGCCCGCCAACAGGCCCGCCAGGCCGAGGAGTAGCGCCAGACCGCCGCCCACGCTGCGCGCGGTGAACTCCCGTACCCCGTCCGGTGTGGCGATTGGGTTCGTCATCTTTTGCCCCGTTTCTCTGGTCGCGGCCGCTCGGACCGTCTAGCAAAGTGATATCACTTTTTTGCGTTGCGGCAACCCTTCGGCTTAGGTGAGCGTCGGTTCCAGTGATGTGGGTGCTCATTCTCACGTCCGGATTGACCGGTATTGGTAAGGGTTGACCATCCTTTGTCACAGCCTGCGGTGTTAGCTTTCTGAGCTGACGTCGGGGGGGTAATCGAGCGGAGCGGGAGTGATGGGCCGAGCAGAAGTGCGTAAGGCGCAGCAGCGCGGTGCGGGGCGTGCGCCGAGCAGACGCGCCAACGGCGACAAGGGCAAGGGCGGCGCCGGCAAACGCAGCGGCATACGTCGCTTCTTCACGTGGAAGAAGATCCTCGGGACCTTCCTCGGGGCGATCCTCCTCCTCATGGCCGCGGCGATCGTCCTCTACTTCTCGGTGGACGAACCCACCGACCCCAACAAGCAGGCCACGCTCCAGAGCAACACCTACCGGTACTCCGACGGCTCGATCATGGCCCGCACCGGTGACACGAACCGCGAGATCGTGCCGATCGACAAGATTCCCGAGGACGTCCGCACCGCGTTCATCGCCATCGAGAACAAGTCCTTCTACAGCGACCGCGGCATCGACGTGATGGGCGTGGCCCGGGGCCTGTTCAACACGGCGACCGGCAAGGGCAAGGCCGGCGGCTCGACGATCACTCAGCAGTACGTCAAGAACTACTACCTGACGCAGGACCAGTCGGCGACGCGCAAGCTCCGGGAGCTGGTGATCTCCCTCAAGGTCGACCAGCGCATGGAGAAGGACGACGTCCTCGTCGGCTACCTGAACACGAACTTCTACGGCCGCAACGCGTACGGCATCCAGGCCGCGGCCCAGGCCTTCTACGGCGTGGACTCCGACAAGCTCACCCTGGAGCAGGGCGCCTACCTCGCCGCCGTCATCCAGGCCCCCAGCCAGTACGACCTGGCGACGGCCGGCCCGAACGGCACGCGGCTGGTCAACATCCGCTTCAACGCCGTCCTCGACAACATGGTCGAGATGGGCAAGCTGGACCCGGCCAAGCGCAAGACCATGACCCTCCCGCCGCCGATCAAGCCCAAGCCCCGCCCGGGCATGGACGGCCAGAAGGGCTACCTGGTCCAGGCCGCCAACGACGAGCTGAACAAGCAGAACATCACCGACGCCCAGATCGCGGCCGGCGGCTGGACCATCACGCTCAACGTCGACAAGGCGAAGCAGGCGGCGCTGGAGAAGGCCGTCGACGACGAGCTGGAGTCGAAGCTCGACCGCAAGGACACCAAGGGCCGGCCCCAGGACCAGAGCGTCCAGGCCGGCGCGACCTCCGTGGACGCGAAGACCGGTGCGATCGTCGCCATGTACGGCGGCCAGGGCCTGACGGAGAAGTCCGAGAGCAACGCCCTGCGCAAGGACTACCAGCCGGGCTCGACCTTCAAGCCGATCGTGCTCGCCTCCGCCCTGGAGAACGGGTCGAAGACCCAGGACGGCAAGCCGATCACCCCGAACTCGCTGTACGACGGCACCAGCAAGCGCCAGGTGGTCGGCAGCAAGATCCCGTTCAACCCGCAGAACCAGGACAACCGGAACTTCGGCGACCCGATGATGACGGTCCAGGAAGCCACCGACTTCTCGGTGAACTCCGTCTACGCGCAGATGATCGTGGACGTGAAGCCGCCCAACGTGAAGAAGACGGCCCTGGCCCTCGGCATGGTGGACCGCGAGGGCTGGCCCGAGGACAGGCCGGCCATGGCGCTCGGCACGATGACCGCGAGCACCGTGGAGATGGCCGGCGTCTACGCCAGCTTCGACAACCACGGCAAGAAGGTCACGCCGACGATCATCAAGAGCGCCAGTCACAAGGAACGCGAGTTCACCCCCCAGCAGGCCGTCGGCAGCCAGGCCATCAGCCGCAAGACCGCCGACACCGTCACCAAGGTGCTGCAGGGCGTGGTCAACGACGAGGGCGGCTCCGGCAACAAGGTCAGGAGCAGCTCCTACGAGGCGGCCGGCAAGACCGGTACCAGTGAGTCGAACTTCTCCGGCTGGTTCACCGGCTACACGCCCGAGCTGGTCACCGTCGTCGCGATGTTCGGCGAGGAGCCGGGCACGCACACCCAGGTCACCCTGACCGGCACCGCCGGCCTGGGACGCGCGGGCGGTTCCAGCTTCCCCGCCTCGATCTGGAAGGCGTACACGCTCGCCGCGCTCAAGGGCGTGGACACGGGCAAGTTCGACACGTCGGACGCGGAGATGGGCGCCGTGCAGGCGCCGTCCCGCAGCGCCTCGCCGACGCCCACGACGAGCCAGTCCTCCAGCCCGCCGGCGTCCAGCAGCAGCCCGGCGCAGTCCCCGACGGCGCCGGTGAGCCCCACGCCGACGAAGACCGGCCCGACGCCGACGACCACGCCGACGGCGACGCCGACCACCACGCCGACCAAGACCGGCGGTCCCAAGCCGCCGGACCCGCCGGTCTTCGGCGGGAACGAGGAACGCTGAAAAACCGCCGCCCCGCAGCCTTCACGCTGCGGGGCGGCGGTTTTTTCGCAGGGGCTCCGGTGCCCGTGGGCCTCAAGCCCACCGCCGCCGCCGCGATCCGGTCAGCGCCGCTCCTGTGCCCCCGGCAACGGGAGCTCGAACCAGACCACTTTTCCGCTGCTGAGACGGGTCGCACCCCAGCGGCGCGCCATCCGGTTGACCAGGAACAGGCCGCGGCCGCCCTCGTCGGTGTCCCGCGCCCGGCGCTGGCGGGGCAGCTGCGGGGAGTCGTCGCCGACCTCGCAGCGCAGTACGTCCGTACGCAGCAGGCGCAGCGTCACGGGCCGCTCGGCGTACCGGACGGCATTGGTGACCACCTCGCTGACCAGCAGCTCCAGCGAGTCGCTCAGCTCCTCCAGGCCCCATCGGGTCAGCGCGCGGCGGGCGAACCGGCGGGCCCGGCCCGGAGCGGTCTCCTCCGGGTCCAGGAACCAGTACGCGACGTCACTGGGCGCGATCCCGTCGAAGCGGGCCGCGAGCAGTGCGATGTCGTCGTCCCGGTCGCCCGGGCCGAGCATGTCCAGCACGTCGTCGCACAGGGCCTCCAGCGGCGGCGGGTGGTCCAGGCCGGTCAGCTGGGCGGTGGTGGCCAGCCGCTCGCGCAGCTGCTCGATGCCGGTCCACACGTCCCGCAGGCGCGACTCCACCAGGCCGTCGGTGTAGAGCAGCAGGGTGGCCCCCGCGGGCGCGTCCAGCTCCACGGCCTCGAAGTCCACGCCGCCGACGCCGATGGGCGCGCCCGGCGGTACGCGGAGCACCTCGGCGCGGCCGCCCAGGTGCAGCAGCACCGGCGGCGGGTGACCGGCGTTGGCGATGGTGATCCGGTGTGCGACCGGATCGTAGACGGCGTACAGGCAGGTGGCCATGCGGTCGGAGCCCAGGCGCTGCGCCTGCTCGTCCAGGTGGTGCAGGACCTCGGCGGGCGGCAGGTCCAGCTGGGCGAGGGTCTGCGCCGTGGTCCGGAGCTGGCCCATGATCGCGGCGGAGGTCATGGAGTGGCCCATGACGTCGCCGACGACGAGCGCGACCCGGCTGCCGGGCAGCGGTATGGCGTCGTACCAGTCGCCGCCGACCCGCGCCGTCTCGGCGGCGGGCAGGTAGCGGGAGGCCAGCCGCACCCCGGTGGGCTGCGGGAGGCTGTCGGGCAGCATCGTGCGCTGCAGCTCGTCGGCGATGTACGCCTCACGGCCGTACAGGACGGCCTTGTCGATGCCCAGCGCGGTGTGGGTGGCCAGCTGGGCGGCGACCAGGAGGTCGTTCTGCTCGAAGGCGGGACGCTCCGGGCTGCGCAGGAACACGGCGGCGCCGATCACCCGACGGCGGCCGCGCAGGGGCGCGAGCACGGCCCGGTTGCCGCGCGGCAGCGGATGGTCCGCGCCGAGCAGCTCGGGCAGCGCCGCCCGGGCGGCGGAGGAGGACCCGAAGACGGGCCGTACGCCGCGCAGCACCTCGGCGAGCGCGCCGCCGGGCCGGATCTCGCACAGCTCGGCCGCCGGCAGGTCACCCTGCGGGCCGACCAGCGGCAGCTGGCTGAAGTCGAGCTCGCCGGTGGCCCCCGCGGCCCCGGCGAGGTCCATCCCCGCGCCGATGGTGCTGCTGATGTCCGTCAGGTCGTCGATCGGCCGGAGCCGGTCGGTGCGCCGGAGCCTTAAAACGACCGGGCCGACGGGCCGCTCGTCGCCGACCGGGAGCGGATCGCGCAGGTAGACGAGGATGGCGTCCGAGAAGGTGGGCACGGTGGCCCGGCACAGGCCGAGCACGATCTCGTCGAGGTCGATGCCGCGGGCGATCCGCCGGGTGGCGGCGCCCACGAAACGCAGCCGGTCCCCTTCGCGGCGTGCGGCGGTCGCCTCTCCGGCGCCTGTGCCCGGTATGCCGCTGCCGCCGCCGTGGCGCTCGCCCCCGGCGCGGTACCCGCTGTTCTGCCCGGCGCTCTCGTCCCCACCGGCCGCGGCGTCGGTCGCCGACGGGTCCTGGTGACGGGCGGCTGCGCCGTCCGCGGTCCGCTGTCCGGCAATGCCGGGGTCGAGGCCGTCACCGCGCGGGCGGGGCGGCTCGGCGGGGTCGCCGTGCCCGGCGGTGGCGCCCGCGGCGTTGCGGGCGGCCGCGCCGTCCCGCAGCCGGACGCCGTCCTGGCCCTGGACCGGGTCCGGGGCGGCCGGGCCGCCGGACTCGCCCGGGGCGGGAGCCTTGCGGCGGGGCCGGGGGAGCCCGGCGGCCCCGCCCGCGCCCGCCGCGGAGCGGGCCGAGCGCGCGTCGGAAGCCGCCGCGGCGGCGCCGCCCGACTCTGCGGCACGGTCGGCGCCGGCGCTCGGCGCATGCGTGCGTACGGCCTCGGCGGCGGCGATGGGCGCCTTGCCGTGGCCGGCCTCGTCCGTACCTCCGCCGGAGGCGACGGGCTGCGGGCCCTCCTGGGAGGTGGGGTACTCCGTCACGCGTGGAATTCCGTCCGTTTGCGCTCGATGTGCGCTGCACTCAACTCGGTCAGTCGCGGTATACCCGCTCAGCGGCCCGGGCACCATCGCCCCGAGGTTCCTCTTTGCCTCTCGCCCCGCGCCGACCTCCCGTCAGGTTCCGCGTGCGGCACGCCACTTGCCGATGCACGACCCGAACGCACCGTCCCGCGCACGCGACCTCGCGGAGCACGATCCTACGTTTGAACCCCGGGGGCGCATCAAGGGTCTCATGAGGTCATATGCGCCGGGGTGTGGTCCCAGTCCTCCGGAAGGGCCGGAATTCTCCAGGCGGGATCCGGCCGCCAGTCCTGCCAGCCGTCGGAGAACGGCGCTCCCCATTCCTTGATCACCTCGACCGCCGTGCGGCCGGCGTGCCTGACCCGCAGCGCCTGCTCCCGGTCCATCAGACCGGACCGCTGCGCCTGCGCGAACTCGTCCTCGTCCAGCCACTTCCAACTGCGGTCCGGGTAGACGGCGATGTCGAGGAAGTGGTCCACGGAATCCACCCCGCCGGCCCACCGCGACCGCGGTTCCTCCAGGTTCACGTACCAGTTCTTGAACCGCCAGCCGTGCCCCCAGAACAGCCACACCGACCAAGGGTCCCCGGGGCGGGCCAGCTTCAGCACCCCGCCGCCGAACCAGCGCGAGCGCACGGTCGTCCGCGGCGCCGTGTAGCGGGTGGCGAGCGGTTCCTCGTGGACGGGGGTGCCGTCGGCCAGGACCGGCTTGACGCACTCGGTCCCCGGGGCCATCCAGACGGCCAGCAGCTCGTCCGTGTCCTGAACCACCGTCACCGGGCGGCAGATGTGCACCGGGCCCTTCAGTCCCGGGGCGTGGTCGCGGTAGCGCCAGAGGATCTGTTCCCCGGGCGCCCAGCGCGTGCCCCGCGCGGGATCCTGCGGCGCTTCCTGCGCCGAACCGCTCCCCGGCTTGAAGGTACCTGTCATGCGCAGATCTTAGGGCTGGGGCCCCCGTCCCCGCTGCGGTGCAGGTCACTGGGGGGTTGGCGGACGGGAATCGACCGGATCCGGCCCCCGTCCGGGGGCCGGGCCCGGCGGGTCACGGGTGCGTCATGCGCAGCACGTCCAGGGCCTCGTCGAGCTGCTCCAGGGTGAGGGCGCCGCGCTCCACGTAGCCGGACTCCAGGACGACCTCCCTGATCGTCTTCCGCTCGGCAAGGGACCTCTTGGCCACCTTGGCGGCCTCCTCGTAGCCGATGTAGCGGTTGAGCGGGGTCACCACGGAGGGCGAGGACTCGGCGTATTCCCTGGCCCGCGCCTCGTTGGCGGTGATCCCGTCGACCGTGCGGTCGGCCAGCAGGCGGCTCGCGCTGCCGAGCAGCCGGATCGATTCGAGGAGGTTCCTGGCCATCACCGGGAGCATCACATTGAGCTCGAAGTTGCCGGCCGCGCCCGCCACCGCGACGGTGGCGTCGTTCCCCATGACCTGTGCGGCGACCATCAGGACGGCTTCCGGGACCACCGGATTGACCTTCCCGGGCATGATCGAGGAGCCGGGCTGGAGATCCGGGAGATTGATTTCGGCCAAACCGGTGCGCGGCCCGGAGGCCATCCAGCGCAGGTCGTTGGAGATCTTGGTGAGCGAGACGGCGACCGTGCGGAGCATCCCGGAGGTCTCCACCAGCGCGTCCCGCGCCCCCTGGGCCTCGAAGTGGTCGCGGGCCTCGGTCAGCGGCAGCCCGGTGGCGGCGGCCACCTCGGCGATCACGGCGGCGGAGAAACCGGGCGGGGTGTTGATGCCGGTGCCCACCGCGGTGCCGCCCAGCGGCAGCTCGGCGAGGCGGGGGAGGGCGGCGCGCAGCCGCTCGACGCCGTAGCGGATCTGGGCCGCGTACCCGCCGAACTCCTGGCCCAGGGTGACCGGGGTGGCGTCCATCAGGTGGGTCCGCCCGGCCTTGACCACCTGCGCGAACCCGGCCGCCTTGCGCTCCAGTGCGGCGGCGAGGTGCTCCAGGGCCGGGATCAGCTCGCCGGTGACGGCGGCGGTGGCGGCGATGTGGATGGACGACGGGAAGACGTCGTTGGAGCTCTGCGAGGCGTTGACGTGGTCGTTGGGGTGCACCTCCCGGCCGAGCCGCTCGGTGGCGAGGGTGGCGATGACCTCGTTGGTGTTCATGTTGGACGAGGTCCCGGAGCCGGTCTGGAAGACGTCCACGGGGAAGTGGTCGTCCCAGCGGCCGTCCGCGACCTCGGCGGCGGCGGACCGGATCGCGTCGGCGACGTCCTGGCCGACGACGCCCAGCCGCGCGTTCACCACGGCGGCCGCGGCCTTGATGCGGGCGAGGGCCTCGATGTGGGCGCGTTCCAACCGCTGGCCGGACACGGGGAAGTTCTCCACCGCGCGCTGGGTCTGGGCGCGCCACTTGGCGTGCAGGGGCACCCGTACGTCGCCCATGGAGTCGTGCTCGATCCGGAACGCTTCGGCCTGCTGATGTTCGGTCATTTTCCTGGCCTCCTCAAAAACTTGAGCAATTGTCTTGTTCGAAGTGTTCCCAACTCACTTACCGGCCAGTAAATACCGTGGGTAACACTGACATCCGGGGAGGCGTTCATGGCACGTGCACGTACGAAACCCATGCTCAGATCTACCTTCGCCGCCGTCGCGGCGATCGCGGCCGCCCTGGGCGGAGTCACCGCCATCACCCCCATGGCCCAGGCGGCGGCCCCCGCAGGGGCCGTCACCCCCCTCTCGCCCGAGCTGGAGGCGATCCGCGCCGCGGAGGCCGTCAAGATCTACGGCGACGCCGCCGTCCGCCCGCTGAACGAGCGCAAGACCGGCCTGATCTCGCTGGGCGACAGCGAGATATCGGGCGAGGGCGTGGGCAACTACGACCCCGCGACCAACACGCCGAACAACCAGTGCCACCGTTCACCCGACTCGGCGATCCACCGCACCGGCATCCCCGCGGACCTGACCTTCAACGTCGCCTGCTCCGGCGGCTACACGGGCAACATCAGGATCGGCGGCAGCAAGCAGTACGCCGACGAGCTGGTGCAGAGCGACAGCCTGGCCGTCAAGGCCCGCAACACGAAGATCAAGATGGTCCTGCTGGTCGCCGGGGCCAACGACGACCTGCAGTTCGGCCCGGTCATGACCGACTGCGTGACCCGCTGGGTGCTCAGCCAGGGCACCTGCGAGCCCAAGTACGGTCCCGGCTGGCAGGGGCGCGTCGACGGGCTGAAGCCCAAGGTCGAGGCCACGGTCGCGGACCTCAAGACGGTCATGCGCGACGCCGGTTACGCCGACTCCGACTACAAGCTGGTCGTGATGGGCTACCCCAGCCCCATCGGACCCGACTTCTACGACAACCCGAACTTCCCCGGCAAGCTGCCCGGCGGATGCGCCGGCTACGACTCCGACGCCACCTGGGGCCGCAACTACGCGGTACCCACCTTCGAGAAGGGCATGCGTGCGGCGGCCCTCGCCTCCGGCGCCACCTACCTGGACAACTCGCGGCTCTTCCACGGGCACGAGGTGTGCATGGAGGACACCTGGGCCCGCGGGCTCTACCTGGACCTCGGGGACCACTTCCCGTGGGACGAGAACACCGCCCGCCAGTCCTTCCACCCCAACTACCGCGGCCACGGCGCCTTCGCGTCCTGTCTGACGCAGCTCTACAACTCGGGCCTGCGCGAGGCCTCCTGCGCCGACCCCGCGAGCACCGGGACGCCCGTCCTGCAGGCCGGGGCCTGGGATGACAAGTTCAGGCCCCTGAAGAACGAGGCGACCGGCAACTGCCTCGACTCCTTCGGCGGCTCCAGCGCCAACGAGACGAAGATCGTGGGCTGGGACTGCCACGGCGGCCGGAACCAGGGCTGGTGGTACGACAGCGTCCGCAGGTCCGTCCACACCGAGCTGACCCAGGACCGCTGCCTCGACGCCCCCGGCGCCAACTACGGCTCCGGCACCGGCCTGATCATCTGGAACTGCCACGGCGGCGCGAACCAGCAGTTCGTCCGCGACGGCGCCACCCTCCGCCCCGCCGCCGCCCCGGGCATGTGCCTGACGGTGGCCGCCGCCCACGAGCCGCTGCGCCTGCAGACCTGCAACGGGTCCGCCAACCAGCGCTTCGTGTAACCCCGCCCCGATCCGCCCGTACGACCCCCCACGCCCGGCCGGCGCACCCCGGCCGGGTGTTCCCATGCCGGTCACAAGGAGCGCAGGTACTCCCGTACCTCGCGGGGCCTGTTGGTGATCAGGGTGTCCACGCCGAGCCGCAGGCACAGCTCCACGTCCTCCGGCTCGTCCACGGTCCACACCCGTACGGACAGCCCCTTGGCCTTCAGCCGGGCCACCAGCCCCGGATCCTTGCGCAGCAGGTCGATGCCCGGCCCGGCGTGCCCCGCGAAGGGCGGCCGGACCGGCCGCAGCCGCCGCTCGATCAGGTAGACGGAGGGCAGGCCCGGCGCGAGCCGGTTCAGCCTCGTCAAGGCGTTGCGGGAGAAGCTCATCACCTCGACCAGGCCGGCCGAGCCGTCGGCCAGCCCGTGCTCCTTCAGGACCCGTACGAGCTCGGCCTCCAGACGGCCGCCGGTGCGGGTGGGGTGCTTCGTCTCGACGGCCAGCCCGACGGGCCGGTCGGCGGCCAGCGCCTCCTTGAGCAGGTCCTCGAAGAGCAGCACCTGCGCCCCGCGGTGCTCCTCGCCCTTCCAGCCGCCGAAGTCGAGCGCGCACAGCTCCTCGTAGGTCATCCCGGAGACCGCTCCGCGCCCGTCCGAGGTCCGCTCCACCCGCCGGTCGTGCACGCAGACCAGCTTCCGGTCGGCGGTGAGCCGCACATCGCATTCGAGCGCGTCGGCCCCGTCGGCGATGGCCTGCCGGTAGGCGGCGAGGGTGTGCTCGGGGTGCTTGTGGGAGGCCCCGCGATGGGCGATGACGCGCACGTCGCGGGCGGTGAGGGGCTGCATCTGCGTCATGCCCCAGACGTTATCCGCAGGTGCGGGACGCCCCGGTACCGCATCCTGCCCGGATGGCCGAACAGCAGATGTACGTGACCCTTCACTGCGAGCCGTGCGAGGAGTGCGTCCAGGAGGACCGGCGGTCATCCGGGACGGCGAGCGGGGTACCGGGCCACCCCCGTTGAGGCCCGGTACCTGTCCGGTCCGACGCCGTGACTACGGCTTCGGCTGCGGGGCCAGGGGCGCCGGGGTGACCTTGTAGCCGCCCTTGGTGACCTCCGTGAAGGGGGCCGGGGCCATGCAGGTGCCCACCGTTGCCTGCGCCACCGTGCCGTCCGGCTTCGCGTCGACGTTGGCGACGGCCCAGGAGAAGCCGACGCGGTCCGGCTCGCCGCGCTGGCCGTCCTGGACGCTGATGCCGATCCGCTGGCCCTCCCAGCCGACGTTCGAGGTCTTGACCACGGCGGTCAGGGTGGCGGTCCTGCCGCCCGTGACCAGGCAGTCCACCTCCGCCTCGGCGGTGCCGGTGAAGCCGGTCTCCGTGAAGTAGTGGGAGATCGTCACCCGGCCCCGCGCATCCGTCGGCAGACCCTTCTCCAGGCCCGGCACCGGATACGGCCTGGTCCACGGGGCAGACTCGGCGTCGACCGTGAAGCGGATGTCGTCCTTGGGGGAGTAGGGGAAGTAGATCGTGGCGCCCCCGTGCACCGAGGCGGTCTTCGGCGCGACCGGTGCCGCCGGGGCGGGGCTCGCGAGGGCCAGGGCCGCGAGCAGGGCGGCGGTTCCGGCGAAGGCGAGGGCGCGCGTGCGGGTCTGCATGGTGAACTCCCTTTTCGGGTGGTCCGTTTGGGTACGGGAACAGCCTCGCCGGGAGCCCGCCGGCCTGCCATCTGCCGATGGGCGGATATGCCTGAGGGCCTCTCCCCCGAACGGGGGAGAGGCCCTCGGGCGGTCGTGCTACAGGCCCGGGCCGCGGACCGGGATGTGGGTGAACGTCGGCTCCGGGGCCGGGTTCTGGAAGAAGTCGTTGCCCTTGTCGTCGACGACGATGAAGGCCGGGAAGTCCTCGACCTCGATCTTCCAGACCGCCTCCATGCCGAGCTCCTCGTACTCCAGGACCTCGACCTTCTTGATGCAGTCCTGCGCCAGGCGCGCCGCCGGGCCGCCGATGGAGCCCAGGTAGAAGCCGCCGTGCGTGCCGCACGCGTCCGTCACCTGCTGGGAGCGGTTGCCCTTGGCCAGCATGACCTTGGAGCCGCCCGCAGCCTGGAACTGCTCGACGTAGGAGTCCATGCGGCCGGCCGTGGTCGGGCCGAAGGAGCCCGAGGCGTAGCCCTCGGGGGTCTTCGCGGGGCCGGCGTAGTAGACCGGGTGGTCCTTGAGGTACTGCGGCATCTCCGCGCCCGAGTCCAGCAGCTCCTTGATCTTGGCGTGCGCGATGTCGCGCGCCACGACCAGCGGGCCGGTCAGCGAGAGGCGGGTCTTGACCGGGTGCTTGGTCAGGGTCGCCAGGATCTCGTCCATCGGCTGGTTGAGGTCGATGGAGACCACGTCCGCGGACTCGTCGAGGTGCGAGTCCGTGGTGTCCGGCAGGAAGCGCGCCGGGTCCGTCTCCAGCTGCTCCAGGAAGACGCCCTCGGCGGTGATCTTCGCGGTGGCCTGGCGGTCGGCCGAGCAGGACACGGCGATGGCGACGGGCAGCGAGGCGCCGTGGCGCGGCAGGCGGACCACGCGGACGTCGTGGCAGAAGTACTTGCCGCCGAACTGCGCGCCGATGCCGATCTTCTGGGTCAGCTCGAAGACCTGCTGCTCCAGGGCCTCGTCGCGGAAGCCGTGGCCCAGCGGGGAGCCCTCGCGGGGCAGCTCGTCCAGGTAGTGCGCGGAGGCGTACTTCGCGGTCTTCAGCGCGTGCTCGGCGGAGGTGCCGCCGACGACGATCGCCAGGTGGTAGGGCGGGCAGGCCGCCGTGCCGAGCGAGCGGATCTTCTCCTCCAGGAACTTCATCATGGAGGCCTCGTTGAGGACCGCCTTGGTCTCCTGGTAGAGGAAGGACTTGTTGGCCGAGCCGCCACCCTTGGCCATGAAGAGGAACTTGTACGCGCCGCCGTCGGTCGCGTACAGCTCGATCTGCGCGGGCAGGTTCGAGCCGGTGTTCTTCTCCTCCCACATGGTGAGCGGGGCCATCTGCGAGTAGCGCAGGTTCAGGCGGGTGTACGCGTCGTAGATGCCGCGCGACAGCGCCGCCTCGTCGCCGCCCTCGGTGAGGACGTTCTGGCCGCGCTTGCCCATCACGATCGCCGTGCCCGTGTCCTGGCACATCGGCAGGACGCCGGCCGCCGCGATGTTCGCGTTCTTGAGGAGGTCGAGCGCGACGAACTTGTCGTTCGAGGAGGCCTCGGGGTCGTCGATGATGCGGCGCAGCTGCGCGAGGTGCGCGGGGCGCAGGAAGTGCTGGATGTCGTGGATGGCCTCTTCGGCGAGCTTGCGCAGCGCCTCGGGCTCGACCTTGAGGAACGTACGGCCGTCCGCCTCGAAGGTGGACACGCCCTCGGCGGTCACCAGCCGGTAGGGGGTGGTGTCCTCGCCCAGGGGCAGCAGGTCGGTGTACGCGAACTCCGGCATCGTGTGGCCAATCCTCACTCGGCAGACAGCGCTGGCGACCAATTGGCAGCGCAGTCCACCAGCGTAGAACCTCTCGCCCGGGACGTGTCTGTGAGGTAAGGCTCACTCGGTAGTATCGCGATCTATCGTGTCTCGCTATGCTGGGTGCCGTGGACCTGGAAAAGCAACCCGCCGCCCCCGCAGCCGCAGCCCCTCCCGCCGGGCTGCGCGCCTCCGACGCCGACCGGGACCGGATCGCGCAGATCCTCGGCGACGCCCTCGCCGAAGGCCGGCTGACCTCAGACGAGCACTCCGAGCGCCTGGACTCGCTGTACGCCTTCAAGACGGTAGGCGAGCTGGAAGGCCTCGTACGGGATCTGCCCGCACCCGGCGGCGCCCATGCCCCGTTCGCGCCGGCCCGTCCCGCGGCGCCGGCCGGCGCGGGGCCCGCCGAGACGATCGTCGCCGTGTGCAGCAGCTCCGCCCGCAAGGGCCGCTGGCGGCCGGGCGCACACACCCGCGCGGTCTCCGTGATGGGCGACATCACCATCGACCTCACCGAGGCCGTCTTCGAGCAGCAGGTCACCGAGATCAACGTGACCTGCGTCCTCGGCAACGTCGAGGTCCTGGTCCCGGAGAACGTCACCCTGCGCGGCTACGGCAGCGGGGTCCTCGGCAACTTCGAGGTGCGCGGCGAGGGCCGCGGGGAGAGCGACCCGCAGGCGCCGGTGGTGATCGTCCGGGGCTTCGCCCTGCTCGGCAACATCGAGGCACGCCCCAAAATGGGCGCCCGCCTGGTCGATCTGGCCCGCAAACTGCGCGAGCGCCTGGACGGCTGAAAGCCGCTCACGGCTAGGGTCGCGTTTCGGACGAACCCCCGCGGCCCGGCGGCACCCGGTGCATAGGGGCGCGTGCAGCGGGTAGGGACAGGTGCATCGTCTCTCGCTCGCGTACCCGTCGTCAGGAGTAGACCGTGCCGCATCCGCCGCATCAGTCCCTGAAGGTTGCCGCCGTGCCGAACCCGCGGGTGCCGGCGAGGGCTGAGGACGGCCCATGGCATGCGGAGGCGGTGTGCCGCCGGGACGAGGCGGGG
Organism: Streptomyces sp. NBC_00207; assembly: GCF_045160965.1. Lineage (NCBI taxonomy): Bacteria > Bacillati > Actinomycetota > Actinomycetes > Kitasatosporales > Streptomycetaceae > Streptomyces > Streptomyces sp. NBC_00207. The sequence continues at coordinate 5,940,389 of NZ_CP130715.1, forward strand.
CTGTTCTTCGCCCCCTCCAAGGAGCCCACGGCGGCCCGGCTCTCCCGCGAGGAGGCCGCCAAGCGCGTCTGTGCCCGCTGCCCGGTCATGGTCGCCTGCCGGCAGCACGCACTCCTGCAGCCCGAGCCGTACGGGGTCTGGGGCGGCCTCACCGCCGCCGAGCGCCGGGTGGTCCTGGCGCGCATGCGCCGCAGGTCGGCCGAGCTGCGCCAGGCCCCGGCGGCCGGACCCGTCGCAGCCGCCGGCTAGCCGGCTGCCGCCGGCGGCCGCGGTCCGGGCCCGCACCGCGGCGCAGCCCCGTGCGAGCCGCGCAGCCCCCGTACGAACCCGCGTGGACACAGCGAGAGGGGCGGTCACCGCCGCACACGGTGACCGCCCCTCTCGCTGTGGACGCGCGCTGTCTGCCTACTGCGCGCGGTCGAAGTCGATCGCGCTGTACGCGCGCAGCTTCGACAGGCGGTGCGTGGAGTCGATCTGCCGGATCGTGCCCGACTTCGAGCGCATGACCAGCGAGGACGTCGTCGCGGTCTCCGAGCGGTAGTGGACGCCGCGCAGCAGCTCGCCGTCCGTGATGCCGGTGGCGACGAAGAAGACGTTGTCGCCGGACACCAGGTCGTTCGTGTGCAGGACGCGGTCCAGGTCGTGGCCCGCGTCGATGGCCTTCTGACGCTCGGCCTCGTCCTTCGGCCACAGCTTGCCCTGGATCGTGCCGCCGAGGCACTTGATGGCGCAGGCCGAGATGATGCCCTCGGGGGTGCCGCCGATGCCCAGGAGCAGGTCCACGCCGGTGCCCTCGCGCACCGCCATGACCGAGCCCGCGACGTCGCCGTCCGAGATGAACTTGATCCGGGCGCCGGTCTCGCGGATCTCCTTGACGATGCCCTCGTGGCGGGGGCGGTCCAGGATGATGACGGTGACGTCCTCGACGGCCATGTTCTTGGCCTTCGCGACGCGCCGGATGTTGACCGAGACGGGTGCGTTGATGTCGACGAAGTCGGCGGCCTCGGGACCGGTGACGAGCTTCTCCATGTAGAAGACCGCGGACGGGTCGAACATGGTGCCGCGGTCGGCGGCGGCGAGCACGGCGATGGCGTTGGGCATGCCCTTGGCGTTCAGGGTGGTGCCGTCGATCGGGTCCACGGCGATGTCGACCTCGGCACCGGTGCCGTCACCGACCCGCTCGCCGTTGAAGAGCATCGGGGCTTCGTCCTTCTCGCCCTCGCCGATGACGACGACGCCGTTCATCGAGACGGTGGAGATCAGGGTCCGCATCGCGTTGACCGCGGCGCCGTCGGCGCCGAGCTTGTCGCCGCGCCCGACCCACCGGCCCGCGGCCATGGCGGCGGCCTCGGTGACCCGGACGAGTTCCAGGGCGAGGTTGCGGTCGGGGGCCTCCGGAGAGACTTCGAGCTGGGGCGGCAGGTTGTGCTCGGTCATCGGAGCGCACCTTTCTGTACGGCGACGGCCGGGAAGTGAGGGTGCTGGAACTCTATCGGTACGTCGACATATTGAGCAGAGCGGGTCACGTATGAGCGGAATATCGGTCAGGCGTTTGGCCTGAGCGGACATCTTGCGGGCCCCTGCGGGAATCTCAAGCGTCCGCCGTGCGGCCCGCCGGCGCGACCCCGGCGGTGATCGCCCCCCTGTGATGCGGGACGATGGTGCCGTGGCAGGTATGAAAGGCAAGCAGACGGTCTGGGACATGGTCCGGTCGCTGGGGGTGATCGGCATCGTCGTCGCCGGGATCTACCTCTTCGTCCCCCATGACGAGGAGGCCGACCCGACGCACGCGGTCGACTACCGGGTGGAGACGATCACGGCCCGGCGCGCCGCCCCGTACCCGGTGGCGGCCCCCGTGGGGCTCCCGGAGCAGTGGCGGGCGACCTCGGTGACGTACGAGCGCAAGAACGCCAACGCCTGGCACCTGGGCTTCCTCGACCCGGAGAAGCAGTACGTGGCGGTGGAGCAGTCCTCGGACACTTCGCCCAAGTACCTCGACCGGGTCACCCAGAAGGCGACGGCCACCGGACAGACCCAGCAGGTCGGCGACACGGCGTGGGAGCGCTGGGACGGCGAGAAGTACGACGCCCTCGTCCGCCGGGAGCAGGGCCACGTCACGGTGGTGACGGGGACGGCCTCGTTCGAGCAGCTCGGTGCGATGGCGGCGACGCTGGAGTTCAAGCGGGGCAGCTAGGCCCTGACCCGTCCGGTACGGGCCGGGCGTCCCGCTGCGGGCGGCCGGTCCCCTGCGGGACCGGACCGGCCGGCCGGCGCAGATGTGCGAGAAGGGCCGTGCGCCCCGGGATCCCGGGGCGCACGGCCCTTCTCGCGTACTGCGGCTACGGCCGCGGCCGGGCTCAGACGGTGGTGACGACCTCGTCGAACGCCAGGCGCGGGGAGCGCGGGAAGGCGGCGTCCTCGCCCGGCTTGCCGATGTTGACGACCATCAGCGGGGTGTGGTCGGCGTCCAGGAACTCCTTCTGGATGCCGCCGAAGTCGGCGCCGGTCATCGGGCCCGCGGCCAGACCGGCGGCGCGGACGCCGACGATGAAGTACGCGGCCTGCAGGGCGGCGTTCAGCAGCGCGGACTGCTCGCGGACCGGACGCTCGGCGAAGAACAGGTCCTTGGCCTGCGGGAAGTGCGGCAGCAGCTGCGGGAGCTCCTCGTGGAACTCGTTGTCCGCGGAGAGGATCGCGACCAGCGGCGCGGTGGCGGTCTTCGCCGCGTTGCCCTCGGCCATGTGCTTCACGAGGCGCTCGCGGGCCTCGGGGGAGCGGACCAGGGTGATGCGCAGCGGCGTCTGGTTGAACGCGGTGGGGCCGAACTTCACCAGGTCGTAGATCGCCTGGACCTGCTCCTCGGTGACCGGCTCGTCCGAGAACGAGTTGGCCGTGCGGGCCTCGCGGAACAGCAGGTCCTGCGCGGCGGAGTCAAGAACGAGAGACATCGGAAAGCCTTCTTCCATACGGAGGTGAAGCGATGTCCCAGACTCTACGGCCGAAGTAGATGAACTTTCAACTAAATCCCCCTGATGGTGACCGGGATCACTCCTCCTCGGCCGGCTCGCGCGCGGCCAGCGCCGAGTCCAGCCGGGCCCTGGCCCCCTCGAGCCAGTGCCGGCAGACCTTCGCCAGCTCCTCGCCGCGCTCCCAGAGCGCCAGCGAGTCCTCCAGCGAGGTCCCGCCCGCCTCCAGCTTGCGGACGACCTCGATGAGCTCGTCGCGGGCCTGCTCGTATCCCAGCGCGGTCTCGGCTTCTGCCATTCCCTTTTCCACCCTATGTGTGTAGTGCAACCAGTTGGTTGCGGCCGTGTGTCGTGTTCCCGGGGCGGCTGCCGACTGCCCGCTGTCCGCTACTCGGGCGGGGCGACCCGTACCGAGAAGGTGCCCTCCGCCACCCGTGCGCGCAGCACCTCGTCCGTCGCGAGCCCCTCCGGCGAACGCACCACATGGCCGTCGGCCCGCTGCAGTACGGCGTACCCGCGCTCCAGGGTCGCGGCCGGGGACAGCGCCACCACCCGGGCGAGCGTGTGGGCGAGCTCCGAGTCGGCCCGGTCCAGCAGGTGCCCCAGCGTGCGCCGGCCGCGCGCCAGCAGCGCGTCCAGCTCGTCCTCCCGGATCTCCACCATCCGCTGCGGGTGGACGAAGACCGGCCGGGCGAGGGCGTGCGCGAGCCCCCGCTCCTCCCGGTCGAGCAGACCGGTCACCGCGCGCAGCCCCCGGCCCTGCAGCTGGCGTACGCGCTCCAGCTCCTCGCCCACGTCCGGGACCACCTTCTTCGCCGCGTCCGTGGGCGTGGAGGCCCGCACGTCCGCGACCAGGTCCAGCAGCGGGGAGTCGGGCTCGTGGCCGATCGCCGAGACCACGGGGGTGCGGGCCGCCGCGACCGTGCGGACGACCTCCTCGTCGGAGAAGGGCAGCAGGTCCTCCACGCTGCCGCCGCCGCGCGCCACGATGATCACGTCGACCTCGTCCAGGGCGTCGAGCTCCTTGACCGCCTGGACCACCTGGGGCACCGCGTGCACGCCCTGGACGGCGACGTTGCGCACCTCGAAGCGGACGGCCGGCCAGCGGCGCCGGGCGTTCTCCAGTACGTCGCGCTCGGCCGCCGAGGCCCGCCCGACCACCAGCCCGATCAGCTGCGGCAGGAAGGGCAGCGGCTTCTTGCGCTCCAGCGCGAAGAGCCCCTCGGAGGCCAGCGACCGCTTGAGCCGCTCCAGCCGGGCGAGGAGCTCGCCGATGCCGACGGGCCGTATCTCCGTGGCCCGCAGGGACAGCTGCCCGCGCGGGGCGTACCACTCCGGCTTGGCCAGCAGGACGACCCGCGCGCCCTCCGAGACCACGTCCGCGACCTCGTCGAAGACCTGGCGGAAGCAGGTCACGCTGACCGAGATGTCGTGCGAGGGGTCGCGCAGCGTCAGGAAGACCACCCCCGCCCCCGGCCGCCGCGAGAGCTGCGTGATCTGCCCTTCCACCCACACCTGACCGAGCCGCTCGATCCAGCCCCCGATGAGCCGGGACACCTGGCCTACCGGCAGCGGCGCCTCGGCCGACGTATTCAGACCCATGCACGCAGGCTAACGGGCGTCGCTGACAGCGTCTCAGGCTCCGGGGCGGGTGTCGGGTCCCGGGGCCGCGGAATCCACGGGTCCGCCAGGTGCGCGCGAGGTGCCCGGTGTGCGCGAGGCGCCGGGTGCGCCGGGTGGACCCGGTCCGTCCGGTGTGCCCGGTCCGGCCGGTCCGGCGCGCCGGCCGCGCTGGGCGAGGAGCACGCCCAGGCCCACCGCCAGCCACACCGCCCCCACCACCTGCGCCGTCCAGGAGGCCTCCACGATCACCGCGACGGTCACCGCGGCGCCGAGCACCGGCATCACCAGGTGCTTCCACCAGACCGGCGGGCCCTCCCGCCGCTTCACCACGAACCACCCCACCACCGAGGCGTGCAGCAGGGTGAAGGCCACCAGCGCCCCGACGTCCACGACGGACACCAGGTGGTCCAGCCCGTCGTCGCGCCGGGCCGCCCACACGGCCGCGACCAGCGTGATGGCGGCCGCCACCAGCAGGGCGAGCCGCGGGGTGCCGTCCGAGGTCCGGGCGAGCGCCCGGGGCAGCCGGCCCTCCCGGGCCATCGCGAACACCAGCCGCCCGGCCGCCGCCTGCCCCGCCAGCGCCGCGAAGGCCGCTCCGATCGCCTTGCTGACCGCCACCAGGTCGTGCAGCCAGGTGCCGACCGAGGACTCCACCGCGTTGTAGAAGGCCGGTCCCTGCAGCCCCGGATCGGCCGCCAGCTCCGCCGCGGAGAGGGGCGTGAGCAGCGCCGCCAGATAGCTCTGCGCGAGGAACAGCAGCCCGGCCAGCGCCAGGCAGAACAGCACCGCCCGCGCCACCCGCTCCGAGCCCCCCGTCACCTCCTCGGCGAAGGAGGCGATGGCGTCGAAGCCGAGGTACGACAGCACCGCCACCGACACCGCGCCCAGCACGGCGGCGGTGCTGAAGCCGAGCGAGCCGTCGCCGGTCAGCGGCGAGAGCCAGCCGCGCTGCGCCCCGCCCCGGACCAGCACGGTCACCGCGGCGACCAGGAAGACGAGCAGGACGAGGATCTCCAGGGCCAGCACGGCGAAGCCCACGCGCGCGGCCGCCCGCACGCCCCACAGGTTCAGCAGGGTGGTGATCACGACGGCCAGGGCCGTCCACACCCACCGGGAGACCTCCGGCACCAGCGCGTTCATCGCGATCCCCGAGAAGAGGTACGCGACCGCCGGGATCAGCAGGTAGTCGAGCATCGCCATCCACCCGGCGATCAGCCCGGGCCCCTCGCCCAGGCCCTTGCGGGCGTAGGTGAAGACCGAGCCGGCCTGCGGGGCGACCCGCACCATCTGGGCGTAGGAGAAGGCCGTGAAGGCCATGGCGACGGTCGCGGCGAGGTAGACGAGGGCGACCGCGCCGTGCGACTTGGCGTCCAGGGTGCCGAAGACCCCGACCGGGGCCATGGGGGCGATGAAGAGCAGCCCGTAGACGACCAGGTCCCGGAAGCCGAGGCTCCGCCGCAGCGGGCCGGCCGGGGCCCGCTCCGGTACCGGCGGCGCCGTACCGGGATCCGCACCCGACACCATCGGCCCTCCGAGGGATGCTGTGAACACGCTTGCGATCAAGTGTGGGACGGACGGGGGACGAACGGCCTGCTGGGGACCCCCGTACGATGGAGGGCATGACTGCTGCCGCTTCCCGCCGTGTCCTGCTCGCCGCCCCTCGCGGCTACTGCGCGGGCGTCGACCGAGCCGTGATCGCTGTCGAGAAGGCTCTCGAGCAGTACGGCGCGCCGGTCTACGTCCGCCACGAGATCGTGCACAACAAGTACGTCGTCCAGACCCTGGAGAAGAAGGGCGCCATCTTCGTCGAGCGGACGGAGGAGGTGCCCGAGGGCTCCATCGTGATGTTCTCCGCGCACGGCGTGGCGCCGGTGGTGCACGAGGAGGCGGCGCGCGGCAAGCTGGCGACGATCGACGCGACCTGCCCGCTGGTCACCAAGGTGCACAAGGAAGCCATCCGGTACGCGAACGAGGACTTCGACATCCTCCTCATCGGCCACGAGGGCCACGAGGAGGTCATCGGCACCTCCGGCGAGGCCCCGGACCACATCACGATCGTCGACGGCCCGGACGACGTCGCCAAGGTCGAGGTGCGGGACGAGTCGAAGGTCGTCTGGCTGTCGCAGACCACCCTCTCGGTCGACGAGACGATGGAGACGGTCGACGCGCTGAAGACCAAGTTCCCGCTGCTGGTCTCGCCGCCGAGCGACGACATCTGCTACGCCACCTCGAACCGGCAGGCCGCCGTCAAGGTGATGGGCGCCGACTCCGACCTGGTCATCGTGGTCGGCTCGAAGAACTCCTCGAACTCCATCCGGCTGGTCGAGGTCGCGCTCGACGCGGGCGCGGGCGCCGCGTACCTCGTCGACTTCGCGAGCGAGATCGACGAGGCCTGGCTGGAGGGCGTCACCACCGTCGGCCTCACCTCGGGCGCCTCGGTGCCGGAGGTCCTGGTCGAGGAGGTCCTGGAGTGGCTCGCGGCGCGTGGTTACGCGGACGTGGAGATCGTCAAGACCGCCGAGGAGTCGATCGTCTTCTCGCTGCCCAAGGAACTCCGCCGCGACCTGCGGGCCGAGGCTGCCGAACTGGTCGCCGACAAGTAACTCCTTTCGTACGGTATGTCCATGCAGATCTTCGGCGTGGACATCGGCGGATCCGGGATCAAGGGCGCTCCCGTGGACCTGGACCGTGGCGACCTGGCGCAAGAGCGCCACAAAGTACTGACACCGCAGCCGGCCACCCCCGACGGGGTGGCCGGCTGCGTCGTCGAGGTGGTGCGCCACTTCGACTGGGACGGCCCGGTGGGCGTCACCTTCCCCGGGGTGGTCACGGGCGGCGTGACCCGTACGGCGGCCAACATGGACAAGGCGTGGATCGGCGTCGACACGGCGGACCTGCTCTCCGGGCGCCTGGACGGCAGGCAGGTCACGGTCCTCAACGACGCGGACGCGGCGGGGATCGCGGAGATGACGTACGGGGCCGGGAAGGGGCGGGACGGCACGGTCATCCTGCTCACCCTGGGGACCGGCATCGGGAGTGCCCTGTTCCGGGACGGGCTGCTGGTCCCGAACACGGAGCTAGGACACCTGGAGCTGAAGGGCCACGACGCGGAGACGCGGGCGTCGGTGAAGGCCAAGGAGGACCACGGCCTCACCTGGGAGCGATGGGCCCACCGGGTGCAGAGGTACCTGGAGTACGTGGAGATGCTCTTCTCCCCCGACCTCTTCATCATCGGCGGCGGCGTCAGCCGCAAGCCGGAGAAGTTCCTTCCGCTGATCGAGAACGTCCGGGCCGAGATCGTGCCGGCGAAGCTGCAGAACAACGCGGGGATCGTGGGCGCGGCGATGGCGGCGAAGGGGTCCGCCCGGGGCCGGGTCCAGGAGGGGCCGGGAGGGGCCGGGAGGGGCTAGGGAGGTCGAGGCGGTCCGGCGGGGCTAGGAGGTCGGGGCGGTCCGGCGGGGGAGCCGCCTCTTCCCGATCAGCACCGCCTTGCGCACGACGGCGATCAGCGCGGCGACCAGCGTGCCCGCGTACAGCCAGCCTGCGTGCAGGGACAGCGCGGACACCAGCCCCATCAGCTGCCCGCCGAAGCCGCCGGAGCCGCCCGAGATGGGCCACACCCCGGCGGCGAAGGCGATGGGGGCGCTGATCGGCGCGGTGATCAGGTCGGCGGGCCGCACCCAGAGCGCGGCGGCGGCCGCGACGGGCACGAAGAGCAGCCCGTAGACGAAGAGCGAGGAGCTGAAGAGCAGCCAGCAGATCCCTGCGACGAGCACCATGCCGGCGCATGCGAACAGCCCGCCGCCGAGCCCGGTCAGCCGGGGCCGGGGCATCCGCCGCGCCGGCGCGGGCCGCGGGGCGCCGCCCTGGGCGGGCACGCCCGCCGGCGGCCGCCGACGCTGGGCCGGAGGTCGCTGCGGGTGAGGGGCCGATCGCGTGCTGTATTGCTCCACTCCACCAAACTAGGCGGGGAGACGGCCGGATCGGGCCCCGGACACGCGTACATCGACCGCCACTCATCGGAAAGTAAACTGTCCGGTGGCCCACCTCCGGGCCGCCGCCCCCTCCAGCTACGGGAAGTCGCCAACGTGTCGCTCACGATCGGAATCGTCGGCCTGCCGAATGTCGGCAAGTCGACCCTGTTCAACGCCCTGACCAAGAACGACGTGCTGGCGGCCAACTACCCGTTCGCCACGATCGAGCCGAACGTCGGCGTCGTCGGCGTCCCGGACCAGCGCCTCGCCGTGCTGGCCGGCATCTTCGGCTCGCAGCGCGTCCTCCCGGCGACGGTCGACTTCGTCGACATCGCGGGCATCGTCCGCGGCGCCTCGGAGGGCGAGGGCCTGGGCAACAAGTTCCTCGCGAACATCCGCGAGTCGGACGCCATCTGCCAGGTCATCCGCGCCTTCAAGGACGAGAACGTCGTCCACGTCGACGGCAAGGTCTCGCCGAAGGACGACATCGAGACGATCAACACCGAGCTGATCCTCGCCGACCTCCAGTCCATCGAGAAGGCGGTGCCGCGCCTGACGAAGGAGTCCCGCCTCCAGAAGGAGAAGGTCGCGGTCCTGGCCGCCGTCGAGAAGGCCCAGAAGATCCTGGAGGAGGGGCACACCCTCTTCTCCCGCGGCATCACCAAGGGCACGGAGCAGGGCGACCTCCTCCACGAGCTCCACCTCCTCACCACCAAGCCCTTCCTCTACGTCTTCAACGTGGACGAGGACGAGCTGACGGACGACGCGTTCAAGGCGGAGCAGTCCGCGCTGGTCGCCCCGGCGGAGGCGATCTTCCTGAACGCCAAGCTGGAGGCGGACCTGGTCGAGCTGGACGACGAGGAAGCCCTCGAACTCCTCCAGTCGGTCGGCCAGGACGAGCCGGGCATGGCCACCCTGGGCCGCGTCGGCTTCGCCACCCTGGGCCTGCAGACCTACCTGACGGCCGGCCCGAAGGAAACCCGCGCCTGGACGATCAAGCAGGGCGCCACCGCCCCCGAGGCCGCCGGCGTGATCCACACCGACTTCCAGCGCGGCTTCATCAAGGCCGAGGTCATCTCCTTCGCGGACCTGGTCGACTGCGGCTCGGTCGCCGAAGCCCGTGCCAAGGGCAAGGCCCGCATGGAGGGCAAGGACTACGTCATGCAGGACGGCGACGTGGTCGAGTTCCGCTTCAACGTCTGAGCGGATGAAGTGACGCCACGTCGCTGACGTGGCAAACACGCAGGTCAGAAGGGGTCGGACTCGGTTGAGTCCGGCCCCTTCCGCCTTGGCTCGGCGCGCGAGGGGGGGCGCAGGGTCAGGCGTGGGGGACCGCCGTGGCGAGGACCACCTCGAATTCCTCCAGGCTGAGGGCGCTCACGCGGGCCTTCGCCGCGGCCTCTCCGCGGACCGCCGCGACGGCGCCACGGGATGCCACCAGTGCGTCGCGGTCGGTGTAGAGCGAGCCGACAGCGGCTCTGCCTCGATCGCGGTCGATGAGCAGGGAGATGCCGGCCAGTCCGGGGATCTTCTGGACCTTGGGCAGTGAGGTGTCGCGGAACGTGTCCACCAGCAGGTCGATGTCGGACGGCTGGACGTCCATGCGGACCAGCCGGAACCTGGCGCCCGGCCCGAGTTCCTCTGCGCGGCGGGCGACCGCCGCTTCCCAGTTGTCGACCGCCATGGTCTGCGCGAAGGGTGCCATCATCTCGGCCCGCCGCTTGCTCAGGTTCTCGTAGCTGGCCTGCCGGGAGGCCTCGTCCTCCCACCACGATCCCACCAGGAGCTTGCCGAGCTCGCGGTCGGCGAACAGACCCATCCCGCGAAAGCCCGGCTGCGTCGACAGCAGCGCCCGCCCGTCGGTCCGTAGAGCCTCGGCGACCCCGTCGAGCTCGGCCGGATCACCCGTTGCATAGATGCTGCGAACGTACATGGCGCCCTTTCCTGCCTTCCGGTGCCCCGCGCGGGCTCGTGCTCCTCACTCCATGCGATGGCCGGGGTGGACGGGGGGCAACGCGGCCGGGGCATTCAGGTGAAGAGGCGGGCCGTCGCCGGGCGCGTGCGGCTCCCTGTGGAGCCCATGGGCGACGAGTCGGAATCAGGCGTCGTAAACGGTGGACCGTGTCCTACGTGAACGACCCAGACCACCAGTTCCCCGTTGTCGATCGTGTAGACGACCCGGTGGTCGCCGACCCCTAGCCGACGGCGGTCTGGCTGGGACACGAGTGCGGTGGTGTTGAAGCCGAGCGGATCGCTTTCCAGCTCGGTCAGCTTGGCCAGGATGCGCAGCGCCGTGTCGCGAGGGATTTTCCGAAGTTCGGCCTGCGCCTCAGGGCGGAAGACGGTTCGGTACTCACTCACTGCGCGCCAGGGTCTCCCTCATGCTGTCCTCGATCGGGATGCCGGGTGCGGGGTTGGCCATGCGCTCGTCGATGATCCGATTGATCTCGCGCTCTTCCCACTCCTGGTACTTGCGCAGCACCTCGCTGGAGACGACGGCGGCGACTTCCTTGCCCCGGCGCGTGATCACCGTGGGCACGTCGTCGCGGTCCGCGCGCTCCACGACCTCCGCCAGGTGGGCGCGCACGTCGGGTCGGACTCTGGCGAGTCCGACCCTTTTTCAGCTGCTGCGTGGCGGCGTGAGCTTGTCGAGGTCCAGGGTGATCTCGAAGGGCGCCGGCCGCTGGAGGGTGCCCCGCCCGGTCCGGGTTTTTCGGCAGCGTGCCGCGCCGTGGCCGCCGCGTGGCCGACTCCCGCGGGGGGTCGGCCCCTTCGGTGTCGGCGGGCCGGTGCGGGCGTGGTTTCTTGTGGTGCAAGGTAGTTCGGGACTATCTTGTACCGCATGACAAAGGAACTGTCCGCGACCGGTGACCAACGGCGCAGTCAGCTCCTGCGCGGGGTGCTCGACCTCTGTCTGCTCTCGCTGATCGCCGAGCGGCCGAGGTACGGCTTCGAGTTCGCCGAGGCGCTCGCCGGCGGTGGGATGGAGCTGGTCAGTGACGGCAGCATCTATCCGCTGCTCGCGCGGATGGAGCGGGCGGGGCTCGTGTCCTCGTACCGTGCTCCGTCGCCCAGCGGCGGTGCCCCGCGCAAGTACTACCGCCTGACCGAGGCGGGGCGCACCGAACTGAGCGCCGGCCGGGCCGACTGGCAGGCCTTCGCCGGGGCGGTGGGCCGGATCCTGGCCGGTACGGAGTCCACGGGGGACAGCACATCATGACGAACGCGCAGATAATCGCCGCCTGCCGCAGCAACTGGGAGTACCGGGGGATCGACGACGCCTCCATGCGCGAGATGCTCGACGAGCTCTCCGCGCACCTCGAGGACGCGGAGGCCGCCGGCCGCACCGCGCAGGACGTCGTCGGGCGGGACGTCCGGGCCTTCGCCGCGTCCTGGGCGCGGGCCCGCGCCCCGCTCTCCCGCCGGGCGCCGCGCACGCTGGCCATGGCCTGCTTCGTGACCGGCTGGCTCCTGCTGGGCGTGTACCTGTTCCGGTGGACCACCGAGGTGGACGTGACCGCCGCCTTCCTCGCCTTCTGGCTGGCCACCGGCACGGCCACGGTCGCCTGGGAGCTGCGGCGGGGCGGCCTCGGCCCGGTGACGAACTGGCTGGTCGGCCTCGCCGTCGGTCTGCCCGCGGCGATCGTCACCCAGCGGCTGGCCGGTGACGGGGTGCTCTTCGCCCTGCCGCTGTGGGCCGCTCCGCTCCTGCTGCTGCCCGGGCTGCCGTACGCCGTCGCCGACGCGCGCGCCGCGAAGCGGCGCCGCAAGGTCGAGGCCGAAGGCTCCTGAGCGGAGGCCGGAGCGGAATGGGATGGCTCAACTTGCCCTTGCACAAGGTTACTTGACGGTATCCCTGTCCGGCGCGCCGGAGGCTTGGCACGATCGCGTGATCATGTGCCCCGCCAGCGACGCAAGGAGAGTGCCACCGCGATGACGAACGCAACGGTCCTGATATCCGGAGCCGGGATTGCCGGTACCGCGCTGGCCTACTGGCTGCGCAGGCACGGTTTCGAGCCGACCGTGGTGGAGCGGGCTCCCGCGATCCGCGACGGGGGCTACAAGGTCGACATCCGGGGCGCGGCGCTCGACGTGGTCACGCGCATGGGCCTGCGGGAGGACATCCGCAAGCACCGTACGGACGTGCGCGGCGGCTCGGTCGTCAACGCCGCAGGCAAGCGCGTGGCCAGCATGGACGGGGACACCTTCGGCGGCCGGCAGGGCGAGGACGCGGAGATCCTGCGCGGCGATCTCAACCGGCTGCTGCACGACGCGGCCGCGGGGGAGGTCGAGTACCTCTTCGACGACTGCGTCACCGGCATCGACGAGGGAGACTCCGGGGTGACGGTGACCTTCGCGAGCGGCCGGGTCCAGGACTTCGGCCTCGTCGTCGGCGCGGACGGGCTGCACTCCGCCACCCGTGCGCTGGCGTTCGGCAGCGACGAGACGCGGTTCGTGCACGACCTCGGCTACTACGTCTCCATCTTCAGCGTGCCCAACCACCTCGCCCTCGACCGCTGGGAGCTGACCTACGTCGGCCCCGGCCGCACCGCGCTCACCTACAGCACGGCCAAGGACGCCGGAGCCAAGGCCATGTTCCTCTTCGCCTCCGCACCGCTGGAGTACGACCGGCGCGACCGGGCCGGCCAGCAGCGGCTGCTGGCCGACGCCTACGCCGGCGAGGGCTGGGAGGTGCCCCGGCTGCTCGAAGGCATGGACGGGGCACCCGACTTCTACTTCGACTCGCTCAGCCAGGTCCGCATGGACCGCTGGTCGACCGGCCGGGTCACGCTGCTCGGCGACGCCGCCTACTGCGCCTCGCCCGCCTCCGGGCAGGGCACCAGCCTCGCGCTGGTCGGCGCGTACGTCCTGGCCGGCGAGCTGGCGGCGGCGGCAGGCGAGCACACCGCCGGACTGGCCGCGTACGAACGCGAGATGCGCCCCTTCGTCGAGCGGAACCAGGAGCTCGGGCCCGCCAACATCAAGCGGATGGTGCTGCGCACCGCGGGCCAGGTCCGGATCTCCATGGCGATGCTGTCGCTGCTCTCCCGCCTTCCGGGCAAGGACAAGCTCATGGCCAAGGCCGTCGAGCCGATCCACCGGGCCGCCACGGCGATCACGCTCGAGCAGTACTGACGGCCCCGGCCGGCGCCGCCGCGCTCAGAGGCCCCGGACCGAGGCGATCGTGAACGTGGTCGGGGTGCCAGAGCCGGGGGACATCGGACCGCCCTTGTCGAACTGGGAACGGACCACCAGCGTGCGGCCCGGGATGTGGGCGAGGGTGGTGGGGATCTGCAGCGACGGGTCCGTGATCGTACGGGTCAGCCGGGCGCGGGCGCCGTCCGCGGAGAGCTGCCAGCGGGTCAGCGTGTTGGTGGTGTTGTGCGCCACGCGCAGGGTGCCGTCGGGGGAGAGGTCGAGTCCGTCGGCGGCCTTCAGGTCGCCGCCGGTGAGGGCGACCCGGCGGACGGCGCCCGTGCACAGGTCGATGCGGAAGAGCTCGCCCTCCACCATGTCGACGGTGAGCAGGTAGCGGCCCGTCCGGTCGGAGACGATGCCGTTGAGGCTGAACCCGCCCGCAGGCCGGGGGCGCAGGGCCGGAGTGAGGTCGTAGGCCTCGGTCAGGACGCCGCCGCCGGCGGCCAGCTGCTCCGGGGTCGCACGGTAGACCACGCCGCGGATGCTGTCGGTCAGGTACGCGGTGCCGTCCGGGGTGACGGCCAGGTCGTTGACGAAGCGGGCGGCGGTCCCCGCGGCCACCTCGAAGTGGGCGATCCGCGCCCCGGTGGCGGTGTCGTAGACCGCCACGCCCGCGGTGGAGTCCGTCACCCACAGGCGGCCGCGGGCGTCGACCCGCAGGCCGTTCGCCGTGTGCCGGCCGTCGGTGCCGGCGGGCAGGAACACCTCCGCCTCGGGCCGGCCGGGGCGGGCCCGGTAGACGGTGCCGTCCGCGTACGAGCCGACGTAGACCGTGCGGGTGCGGGGGTCCGTGGCGATTCCCTCGGGGTAGACCTTTGCGCCGGGCAGGGTGAAGGCCGTGGATATCCGGCCGTCGGTCGCCTGCGCGGGTGCCGCGCCCACGGTGAGGGCGGCGGCCAGGGCCGTGGTGAGGGCCAGAACCGTGGTGGGCAGGAACTTCTTCTGCGGTGCACGCATGAACAGGTGTCCCCTTCTCGATGTGTGAGGACGAAGATAAATTAGAGTTCTAATGCACGCAAGGGTCGTAGGATGCGGGCCGTGGTTCCGCCGAGATCCCCGTCATTCTTTGCTCGGACTTGGAACTGTGCGGGGGTTTCGCACATCAGCACTAGGGGATGCCCAGCCGTTCTGCCCTCGGGGGCAGTCAAGACCGTTCGGAGCGAAGTCCGTGCACCAGTACCCGCAGCCTGACGGCCATCCGTCGTACGAGGAGTACCCGCCCGGGGGCCAGGGTCAGGGCCCCTACGAGCACCCGCAGCCCGGGCGGTCCCGGCGCCGAATATGGATCAGTGCGGTGGTCGCCTCCGCGCTCCTGCTCGGCGGCGGGGGTTTCGCCGCGTGGAAGTTCGACTGGTTCTCGGGCGACGGCGAGGCGGTGAGCTTCGGCAAGACCCCGCCCCCGGCCGCGGAGAAGAGCGAGCCCGGAACCCCGACCGCCCCGGCCAAGCCCTCCGGTGACCCGGACGTGCTCATGCCGGCCGGCCCGAAGTCCGACTTCAAGCAGACGACCAAGCTCGACGACGGCACGATCATCGCCAAGACCCGCCTCGCGGGCGCGAAGTCCGGCTTCGAGGGCGACGTATGGGTGTGGGCGCCCAAGGAGTACGACGATCCGAAGTACGCCAAGAGCGGCTTCCCGGTCCTCATCGCGCTCCCCGGCGGCAACGGCTTCCCGGCCAACTACTGGTCCGACCGCAGCCTCGGCCTCCAGAAGGCCATCAGCGAGGGCGTCCAGGCCGGCACCAGCCTGCCGTTCATCGTGATCATGCCGGTGCTCAATCCGGACGCCAAGTTCTACTACGACGGTTCCGACATCCCCGGCCAGGCCAAGATGGGGACGTGGATGGCCGAGGACGTCCCGGACTTCGCCAGGGCCAACTTCCGTACGTACAAGTCCCGTGACGGCTGGGCCTTCATGGGCTCCTCCTCCGGCGCCTTCGTCGGCATGAAGACGGTCCTGCAGCACCCGGACAAGTTCAAGGCCGTGATCGCCAGCGGCGGCGAGATCGTTCCCGATTCCCCGCTGTGGAAGGGCCACCAGGCGGAGATGGACGCGAACAACCCCGAGAAGCTCGCGAAGAAGCTGATCGACGGCAACGGCCCCGAGGTCTACATCAACTTCCAGATCGGCACGAAGGAGAGCGGGAAGGAGCGGATGACGAAGTTCCAGCAGCAGTACGGCAAGGGACCCGTCAAGATCACCATCCGCGACATCCAGAACGGCGAGCACAACGGCTGGCACTACGTCCGGGGCATGAAGGAAGGCTCCCTGGAGTGGGTCAGCAAGGTGCTGAAGGGCCCGAAGCCCGAAGCCGGCTGACCTCCGCACGGGCCCCCGCACGGCCCCCGCGCGGCCGCCGTTCGGCCGCCACGTGGTGCTCACCACGTCCCGCCCGTCCCAGGCAACCCATCCGGTCGTTCATACCTCTGTAAAGGGTGTAAGGGGGACCGATCGGTCCGACCCGCGCTCCGAGGTGAGCGCCGGAGAAGGAACGGGACAACGACCGTGCAGCATGACCAGCAAGGCGACGGCAGCCCCATGACCAAGGGCAGCAGCCGTCGCCCCCACCGCCTGCGCCTGATTCTGATCAGCGGCGGACTCGCGCTCACCCTCGCCGGGGGCGGAGCGGCCGCCTACAAGTACGGCCTCTTCTCCGACATAGGGGATCCGGTCTCCTTCGGGAAGGTCCAGGAGAAGGCTGCCGTCGCAGCCGACGTTCCGCCCGAGGTGCTCATGCCCACCGGGCCCGCGGCCCAGTTCGTCCGCACCAACCGGCTGGCGGACGGCACGCAGATCGGCCGGACCACCCTCACCGGCAAGAAGTCCGGCTTCACGGGCGACGTGTGGGTGTGGGTGCCCAAGGAGTACGACGACCCGAGGTACGCCAAGAGCGGCTTCCCGGTCCTGATCTCCCTGCCCGGCGGCCGCGGCTACCCCACGAACTACTGGGGGACCGGCCCCGGCCTGGGCCTGCAGAAGGCCGTGAGCGACGGGGTCAAGGCCGGCACCAGCCTGCCCTTCATCCTCATCATGCCGGTGCACAACGCCGACACCAAGCACCACTTTGACGCCTCGGACATCCCCGGAGAGCCCAAGATGGGTACCTGGATGGTCGAAGACGTCCCGGATTTCGCGAAGGCCAATTTCCGGACCTTCACCTCCCGCGACGGGTGGGCCTTCATGGGCTCCTCCGCCGGCGGATTCGGCGCTTTCAAGCACGTCCTGAAGTACCCCGACCGGTTCAAGGCCGCGATCGCGAGCGGGGTCGACATCGTCCCCGATTCCCCGCTGTGGAAGGGGAACACGCAGGCCATGGACGAGAACAACCCCGAAAAGCTCGCCGAGAAGCTGATCAAGGCGGGCGGCCCGGACGTCTACATCAACTTCCAGATCGGCACCGCGGAGAGCGGCCGGGACAAGGCCGAGAAGTTCATGAGCGACTACGGGAGGGGCCCCGTGCACACCTCGCTGCAGGTGATCCAGGATGGTGAGCACAACGGAAAGTCGTACGTGCGCGGTATGAGGGAGGGCTCCCTGGAGTGGATCAGCAAGGTGATGAAGGGACCGACACCCGAGCCCGCCGTGCGATGAGCACGGTGGTGAAGGGGGCCTCCGCGGCCGTCGCCGCGGGGGTCGCGGCGGTGTGCGCCCTCGCCTTCATGGAGGCGCCCGGCGACCGCCCCGTACTGCCCTTCCCCACCGTCGGCGTCCTCATGGCGGGCGGCGAGCACTGGTGCACGGCGAGCGTCGTCGACAGCCCGAAGGGCAACGTCGTCGCCACCGCCGCGCACTGCGTGGCCCCCGCCGGCGAGGACGGCCGGCCGGGAGAGGTGGCCCATGACGGCCTCGCCATCGGCGAGCTCTCCTTCGCCCCCGCCTTCTCCGGCGAGGGCGCCGGCACCCAGCCGCTGGGGGTGTGGAAGGTCCGCTCGATCCACGTGGACGACCGCTGGACGAAGTGGGGCGAGGACACCGCCGACTTCGCCTTCCTCACCATCGCGCCGGACGAGGACGGGCGCAGCGTCCAGGACGCCGTCGGCGGCCGCGCCGAGGCCCCGAAGCCCGAGTGGACCTCCGGGTACGACCGGGACGTGACCGTCGTCGGCTATCCGGAGTCCGAGCACAACCCGGAGAACAAGCCCGTCTCCTGCACGACGCAGACCCGCCACGACGACGAGGACCCCGACATGCTCTACATGAGCTGCGCCGGGTTCTGGACGGGCACCAGCGGCAGCCCCTGGATCGCCGACCGGGGCGGGGCGGACCGCGCCGGACGGCTGATCGGGGTGCTGAGCGGCGGGGACACGGACGTGGACTCCACTGCCGCGCTGTTCGACGAGCACGCGAAGGCCCTCTACGAGAAGGCCGCGCGGGGCTGAGCCGGCGCTCGGTGCCCGCTCCTTCCTGAGCTCAGCTACTTCCTGCGCTCCGTGCTGACGATCACGCCCACCGCCGCCACGACGATCGCACCGCCGACCACGATCGGCCAGGTCAGGGCCTCGCCGAGGATCAGCGCGCCGAGCGCGACGGCCACGACCGGATTGACGTACGCGTACGTGGCCACGAGCGACAGCGGCGCGGCCTGCAGCAGCCACACGTACGCGGTGAAAGCGACGAGCGAGCCGAAGAGCACCAGGTAGCCGAGGGCCAGCCAGGAGGCGGTGGAGAAGGCCGCCGGGTCCAGACCGCGGTGCTCGCCGCGCAGCAGGCCGACGACCACCCCGCCCACTCCGCCGGCGAGCATCTGGTACGCGCTGCCCGCGAACGGATTGCCCGGCAGCGGCAGCTTCGACGCCGAGAACGAGCCCAGCGACCACAGGACGGACGCCACCAGGATCAGGAGCACCCCCGACAGCCGCACCGTCCCGCTGAGGCCCGGACTGGTCAGCACCGCGAGCCCGGCCAGGCCGACGAGCACCCCGCCCAGGGTGCGCAGCGGAGGCCGGTCACCGGTGCTCGCCCGCAGCACCACCAGCCACATCGGCACCGCCGCGACCAGCAGTGCGGCCAGGCCGGACGGCACGGAGGTCTCGGCGAGCACCACCAGGCCGTTGCCGCCGAGGATCAGCAGCAGGCCCACCAGCACCGCCGAGCCGAGCTGCGCACGGGTGGCCTTGAGCGCGGCCGGGCCGTACCGCCAGGCGACGGCCGCGGCCAGCAGCAGGGCGGCGGTGATGAAGCGGGCTCCGGCGGAGAGGAAGGGAGGCATGGTCTCGACGACGATCCGGATGCCGAGGTAGGTCGAGCCCCAGACGACGTAGACCAGGGCGAGGGCGATCCAGACCGCGCCGGTGATCCTGCCGCGCGACGCGGACGCCGCCTTCTCGTCCACCGGGATTGAAGTGCGCATGACTGGATCCTATGGTCGTTGCCCCATGCAGGCTTCTGGAAATCTCAGCCCTTGAGCAGGGTGTTCAGTTCGCCGTAGGGGAGGGAGTGGGCGAGGGCTCCGTACGTGCCGTCGGAGATCAGCTCCTCGGCGGCGCGGCGGACCACGGCGTACGCGGCTTCGGCGACCCACGAGCCGAGGCTGACGCGGGACACGCCGAGTGCGCCGAGGGCGGCGACGGTCGGGGCGTCGGGGCCGAGGAGGATGTTGAGGGGGGCGTCGACGCCCTTGGCGAGATCGGCGACGGTGGCCGGGTCGAGCACGCCGGGCACGAAGATGCCGGTGGCTCCGGCGCGGAGGTAGGCGGCGACGCGGGCCAGGGTCTCGTCGAGGCGGGTGGCCGGGTCCCCGAGGCCCCTGAGGTACGTGTCGACGCGGGCGTTGATGTAGAGCGGGACCCCGGCGGCGTCGGCCGCGGCCCGGGCGGCGGCCAGGCGCTCGGCCATCTCGGCCGGGGCGCGGTGGGGGCCGTCCTCGATGTTGATGCCGACCGCCCCGGCGGCGAGCACCCCGGCGACGGTCTCGCCCACGGCGTCGGCGTCGGCGCCGAAGCCGCCCTCGATGTCGGCGGTGACGGGCACGGAGACGGCGGAGACCACGCGGGCGACGAGGTCGAGGGCCCGGTCGCGGGCGAGCGCGTCGCCGTCGGGCGAGCCGAGGGACCAGGCGACGCCGGCGCTGGTCGTGGCGACGGCGGGGGCGCCGGCGGCCTCGACGATGCGGGCGCTGGCGACGTCCCAGGCGTTCGCGAGGGCGAGGGGGTTCGCGGAGGTGTGCAGGGCCGCGAACGCGGTGGCCTTGGCGGCGAGGTCAAGATTCGTGGTCATGGGGCCACTTCACCAGACCGGGCGGGCCCGGGCTCGCGGTTTTCCGACATCAAGGTCGCCCCCTCCACCGGGGCTCCGCCCCAGCCCCGTACGGCGCTCCGCGCCCGCGCCTCAATCGCCGGCGGGGCTCGAAAGTACGGGGCTCCGCCCCGGACCCCGGTCCTCAAACGCCGGACGGCTGAAAGATCGCCTCAAACGCCGGCGGGGCTGGAGGCAGGACGGAGCTTGTCCTCCAAGCAGTTCAGCGGCACCGACGGAACGGCGGCGGCCCGCATCCAGCCCCGCCGGCGTTTGAGGCGCGGGTCTGGGCGGAGCCCAGGAAGGCGGCGTGCAGGCGCGCACGGTGCTGGGCCGCCCATTCAGCCCCGCCGGCGTTTGAGGCGCGGGTCTGGGCGGAGCCCGGGACAGCGGCCCGCAGGGGCTCGCGGGCTCGGGCGGAGACCGGAGGGGGGCTTACGGGGCCAGGCCCGTTTTGGCGCCTGCGCCGCAGAGGGGGATCACCGCGGTGCGGCCCTGCAACGGGTCGGAGGGGGCGCCCGGCCCCACCGCCGCCCAGCAGGCCGCCGCCGTCGGTTCGACGAAGAGCCCGCGCCGGGCCAGGTCCCGCTGGGCCTCGCGCAGCCGGGCGTCCGGGACCGTCAGGAAGGTGCCGCCGGACTTGCGGACCGCGGCCAGGATCTGCCGGGCGCGCGGCGGCGCGGGGATCGCGATCCCCTCGGCCAGGGTCGGCAGCTGCGGAACGGGATCCGCGTCCTCGGCGCCGGCAGCGAAGGCCGTGGCCAGCGGAGCCACCGCCTCCGACTGCACCGCGATCAACGCCGGCGGCCGCACCCCGCGCCGGGCCAGCTCCTCCACGGCCAGTGCGGCCCCCAGCAGCAGGGTCCCGTTGCCGACCGGCACGACCAGCACCTCCGGCAGCCGCCCGCCCAGTTCCTCCCACACCTCGTACACGTACGTCTTGGTCCCGTGCAGGAAGTAGGGGTTGAAGACGTGGCTCGCGTAGAACACCCCGGGCGCGTCCGCTTCCGTACGGGCGGCCTGCGCAGCGGCCTCGCGCCCACCCGGGATCACCCGCACGAGCGCCCCGTGTGCCCGCATCTGGTCGGTTTTCTTCTCTGATGTGCCCTCGGGCACATAGATTTCACAAGAGAGCCCGGCCCGGGCGCAGTAGGCCGCGATCGAGGTCCCCGCGTTGCCGCTGCTGTCCGCCACGACCCGTTCCGGAGACAGCCGTCGGGCCAGCTCCACGAGCATCACCGCGCCCCGGTCCTTGAACGACAGCGTCGGCATCAGGAAGTCGAGCTTGGCGTGAACCCGCTCCGCCAGCGGAACCAGCGGAGTGTGGCCCTCCGCCAGTGACAGCGAGAACGCCCCCGGCAGCGGCAGCGCCGACCCGTACCGCCACAGCGAATTCGGCCCGGCGGCGGGCTCCAGCGGCGCGTCCGGATCCGGCGTGAAATCGAGGTCCCAGGGTCCGCCACAGACCGGGCACCCCCAAGGAGCAGTCCGGACGTCCGCGCGTGTACCGTCCTCTGAGCAGACGTAACCGGGGGTTGCGTGCGTCATGTGCGGATCGCCTTCGCTCGATCATGGCCGCTGTATGGCACGGATGTTACGCGTCCGTTGTCCTCTTGTGGGTCGCGCCGGGGGTGGGCCAACCTTTCGAAGGCGGCAGCCCGTTGGGCCATCTGCTTTGTCATGGCCACGCTTGTGCGGCACCGCTCCACCCCCCGCAGTGCACCACCTATGAGGAGGACCCGTCACATGCCCGTGATGCGTCACACGAGCCGGAAAATCGCCGGCATCAGCGCGACCGCGGTCGTGGCCCTCGCGCTCGGCTCGGCCGCCGCGCTGCCGGCCTCGGCCGCCGACATCGGCGTACGGGGCGTGATCCAGAACGCCGGAGCCCCCGGATCGGTCCCCGGCAGCTACATCGTGACCCTGAACGACACCGCCGCCCGCTCGACCGCCGCGAGCGGCAAGGCCGTCGCCAAGCGCTACGGCGCGAAGATCGACAAGACGTACAGCGCGGCCCTCAACGGCTACTCCGTCGAGGTCTCCGAGGCGCAGGCCAAGAAGCTCGCCGCCGACCCGGCGGTCAAGTCGGTCGTGCAGAACCGCACCTTCACGGTCAGCGCCACCCAGCCCAACCCGCCGTCCTGGGGCCTGGACCGCGTCGACCAGCGCGCGCTCCCGCTCAACCAGAGCTACACCTACCCGGACCAGGCGGGCGAGGGCGTCACCGCGTACATCATCGACACCGGTGTCCGCATCACGCACCAGGACTTCGGCGGCCGTGCCTCCTACGGCTACGACGCCATAGACAACGACAACACCGCCCAGGACGGCAACGGCCACGGCACGCACGTCGCCGGCACCGTCGCGGGCGGCTCGTACGGCGTGGCCAAGAAGGCCAAGATCGTCGGCGTGCGCGTGCTCGACAACAGCGGCTCCGGCACGACGGCCCAGGTCGTCGCGGGCATCGACTGGGTGACCCAGCACGCCGTCAAGCCGGCCGTGGCCAACATGTCGCTCGGCGGCGGCGCCGACTCCGCGCTGGACGCGGCCGTCCGCAACTCCATAGCCTCCGGCATCACCTACGCCGTGGCCGCGGGCAACGAGTCGAGCAACGCCTCCACCAAGTCCCCGGCGCGCGTCACCGAGGCCATCACGGTCGGTGCCACCACCAGCACCGACGCCAAGGCGAGCTACTCCAACTACGGCACCGTCCTCGACATCTTCGCGCCGGGCTCCTCCATCACCTCCGCGTGGGGTACGGGCGACACCGCCACCAACACGATCAACGGCACGTCGATGGCCACCCCGCACGTCGCGGGCGCGGCCGCCGTCTACCTCTCGCAGAACCCGGCCAGCACCCCGGCCCAGGTGGCCACGGCCCTGGTCAACTCGGCCACTCCGGACGTCGTGACCGGCCCGGGCACCGGTTCCCCGAACCGCCTGCTCCACGTGAGCGCCCAGGGACCCGTCCCGCCGGGCAAGCGCTTCGAGAACACCGCGGACTACGCGATCAACGACCACGCGACCGTGGAGTCCCCGATCACCGTCAGCGGTGTCACCGGCAACGCCCCGTCGACGCTGAAGGTCCCGCTCGACATCAAGCACACGTACATCGGTGACCTCAAGGTGGACCTGGTGGCGCCCGACGGCACCGTCTACGTCCTGCACAACCGTGCCAACGGCAGTGCCGACAACATCGTGAGGACCTTCACCGTCAACGCCTCGTCGGAGACGGCGAACGGCGTCTGGAAGCTCCGCGTGAACGACAACGCGAGCGCCGACACCGGGAAGATCGACTCCTGGGCGCTCCAGTTCTGAGCAGCCGGGGCGGCGGGCATGTGACCGAGCCGTGAGGAACAGCGGGGGCGACCGACTTGGCGGTCGCCCCCGCTGCGTACTATTTCGCGCATTCGTTCGCGCATGCGTTCGCAGCCTCTGCGGGTGCCGCACGTGACACCCCGCGATGCGCCTGCGATGTCCCTGCGACGCCCGACGCGATGGAGTCCGACCCCGTGAGCACCCCGCCGAGTCCTCCTCCCGGACCGGGCCACTCCTGGCCCCCGCCGTCCCCGCAGCCGGCCTGGGGGCCGCCGCCCGGATACGGGCGGCAACAGCCGCCGCCGCTCAACGGTTTCGCGCTCGCCTCCTTCCTGTCCGGGCTGCTGTGCTTCGCGCCGCTCGGCATCGCCTTCGGCATCGCGGCCCTCGTGCAGATCTCGAAGAACCGCGAGCGGGGGAAGGCCCTGGCGATCGTCGGCCTGGTGCTGTCCGTGGTGATGACCGGAGGGCTGTTCTTCGCCGCCGACCGGATCTCCTCGGCGGTCGGGGACCGCTTCGACGGGCTGAGCGAGTACACCGAGGTCGAGGGCGTGCTCACGGACGTCGAGGAACTGCGGGCGGGCGACTGCTTCAACGTCGAGGACGGTGAACTGCTCGACGAGCGGCCCCTGATGTACAAGATCGACTGCGCGGAGAAGCACCACGGCGAGGTCACCGCGGCGAAGCGGCTCGACGGGGTGGTGGCCGCCCCCGACTCGGACGTGGCCCGCCGCGCCTCCGAAGACGCGTGCTGGCAGGCCCAGGACGAGTACGCGATGGACACGTGGGCGCTGCCCGACCACGCGGAGATGTTCTACTACGCGCCCTCCCGCCAGTCCTGGGGCCAGGGGGACCGGTTGCTGCTCTGCGTGATCGGCACGACCTCGGTGGAGACGCGGGGCAGCCTGCGCCAGGACACCGGAATGCTCAAGCCCGAGCAGGTGGCCTTCCTGCGGGCCGCCAATGCCGTCGAGTTCGTCATGAGCCGGCCGCCCGCGGAGGAGGTCGACGAGGCGCTGGCGAAGCACCAGGCGTGGGCGCGCCGGGTGCACGCGGCACTGGGCGAGGAGGCGAAGGTGCTCCAGGGGCACGCGGGACGGCCGGGGCTGGAGAAGAAGGTCCCGGCGCAGCTCAAGGAGATCGAGGCGGCCCGCGCGGAGTGGCTGCGTGCCTCGCAGTCGAAGACCCCGGGGGAGTTCGACAAGCAGTGGGACCGGGCCATGGCCGCGATGTCGATGGAGACGGAGCAGGCGCTGCGCGGTGCGTACGGGCTTTCGATGGCGATCCCGGAGTGGCTGGAGGACAGCCGGCAGGACCCGGAGGACCCGGACGGCGGGCCCGGACGGAGGCCCTCGACGGAGGCGGCGTGACGTCGACGGGGTAACGCGCGGTAACGGGTTTGAGTGACCTGGCTTCATCACTTCGGGTGAAACTCTGGCCCTTGCTTGCGGTCTACAACCGTCGGTTGCCAGGGTGTAGCTGTCTGTCAACCTGATGGGAGTGGCCAGTGACTTTCGGTGAGCAGCCGGCCTATCTGCGCGTGGCCGGGGATCTTCGACGGAAGATCGTCGACGGTTCTCTGCCCCCGCACGCCCGGCTCCCCTCCCAGGCCCGCATCCGCGAGGAGTACGGGGTCTCCGACACCGTGGCCCTGGAGGCGCGCAAGGTCCTCATGGCGGAGGGACTGGTCGAAGGCCGGTCCGGGTCCGGCACCTACGTACGGGAGCAGCCGGTCCCGCGGCGCGTGGCCCGCTCCGGCTACCGCACGGGCGGCGCTTCGACGCCCTTCCGGCAGGAGCAGGCGGAAGCGGGGGCGCGCGGCACGTGGGAGTCGAGCAGCGAGCAGGCGGCCGCGCCCGCCGAGATCGCGAAGCGGCTCGGCATCGAACCGGGCGAGCGGGTGATGCGGACGCGGTACGTCTTCCGCGACGCGGGGGAGGCGATGATGCTGTCGACCTCCTGGGAGCCGCTCGCCGTGACCGGCCGTACCCCGGTGATGCTGCCGGAGGAGGGGCCGCTGGGCGGCTCCGGGGTGGTGGACCGGATGGCCGCGATCGACGTCGTCGTGGACAACGTGGTGGAGGAGGTCGGTGCGCGGCCGGGCCTGGCGGAGGAACTCGTCCAGCTGGGCGGGGTGCCGGGGCACGTGGTGCTGGTGATCGGCCGCACCTACTTCGCCTCCGGGCGCGCGGTGGAAACGGCCGACGTGGTGGTCCCGGCCGACCGCTACCGCCTGTCGTACCACCTCCCGGTGCGGTAGCCGCCGCCCCCGGGGCTCCGCCCCCGAACCCCTACGGCGCTCCGCGCCCGCGCCTCAAACGCCGGCGGGGCTGGATTTGACCCGGCCTGTGTCCGCTGGTGGAGGCCGGTTGCCGCGCAGCGGCAATCTCAGCCCCTCCGGCGTTTGAGGAGCGGGGTCCGGAGCGGAGCCCCGGCAGCGGAGGTGCACCGGAAAGCGGACGGGGAGCACGGGGGGTGTAACCCCGTCGTGACGAGGAGGCCGGGGGTGTAACCGCCGGGCAATGCCCGAGAGTGACGGGGCGTCACAGGATGGCCCTACCGTCCGGCGGTATGACCGACACCGCCACCACCCCCGTCGCGGCGGCGCAGCCGACCCGCACCTACGCGAAGCTCGCCGCCGACGAGAGCCGCGAGGACTACTCGCTCAGATACGCGCCCCACTCCTTCCGCCGCTGGGGCCCCGGCACCGTCGCCGGCACCGCCCTCGGCGGCATCGCCTACCTCGCCGACTTCGCCATCGGCGCCTCCATCGTCTTCGCCTACGGATTCACCAGCGGCGCCGCCGCGATCCTGGCCGCCGCCGTGGTCATCTTCCTGACCGGCATCCCGATCGCGCGCGCGTGCGCCACGTACGGCCTGGACATGGACCTGGTGACGCGAGGCGCGGGCTTCGGGTACTTCGGCTCCACCCTGACCTCCCTCATCTACGCCTCCTTCACCTTCATCTTCTTCGCGCTCGAAGGCTCGATCATGGCCCAGGCCATGCACCAGGCCTTCGGTCTGCCGGTCCAGGCCGGCTACCTCGTCACCACCCTCATCGTGATCCCCATCGTCTTCCGCGGCATGGGCGCCCTCGCCAAGGTGCAGGCCTGGACCCAGCCGGTCTGGCTGATCGGACTGGTGCTGCCCTTCGTGGTGCTCGCCTTCCACGCCCCCGACGCATGGGGCGCCTTCGCCGACTTCGGCGGGACCGAGGGCGCCGGGTCCGGGTTCTCGTGGATCGGCTTCGGGTTCGGGACCGGCATCGCGCTCTCGCTGATCGCGCAGATCGGGGAGCAGGCCGACTACCTGCGGTTCATGCCCGCCAAGACCCCGGCCAACAGCCGCAGGTGGAACCTCGCCGTGCTCGCCGCCGGCCCCGGCTGGGTGGTCATCGGCGCGGCCAAGCAGCTCGGCGGTGCCTTCCTCGCCTTCGTCGCCCTGGAGGCGGTGGGCCGGACCCACGCCCTGGAGCCGATCGCCCCGCAGGTCGAGGCCCTGCGCCCGTGGCTCGGCGGCTTCGCGCTGCCCGCCGCCGCACTCTTCGTGATCGTCTCCCAGATCAAGATCAACGTCACCAACGCGTACAGCGGATCGCTGTCCTGGTCGAACTTCTTCTCCCGCGTCACCCACCGCCACCCCGGCCGGGTCTGGTACATCTTCCTCAACCTCGCCATCGCGCTGACGCTGATGGAGCTGAACATGTTCGCGATGCTCGGCAAGCTGCTTGGCTTCTACTCCAACGTCGGCATCGCCTGGATCGCCGCGGTCGCCGCCGACCTCGTGATCAACAAGCGGCTCGGACTCAGCCCGCCCTACATCGAGTTCAAGCGCGCCTACCTCTACGCCGTCAATCCGGCGGGTTTCGGCTCGATGGTGATCGCCTCGACCGTCTCGATCCTCGCCTTCTTCGGGCTGTTCGGCACCTACGCGGAGGCCTTCTCCACCTTCATCGCCGCCGGACTCGCCCTCGTGCTGTGCCCGTTGATCGCCTGGATGACCAGGGGGAAGTACTACCTGGCCCGGCCCAACACGGTGACCGGTCCGGACGTCGCCGTCGAGGACGTCACCGCCACCCACGTGTGCACGGTCTGCGAGGCCGGGTACGAACTCCCCGACATCGCCGACTGCCCTGTCCGATCGGGGCCGATCTGTTCCCTGTGCTGCTCGCTCGACGCGACCTGCGGGGACGTCTGCCGCAAGGAGGTGCAGGGCGGCGCGGTGATCCTGCCCATGCCGTCCGTGCGCCCCGCCTGAACCGGCGCGCACGGCCCGCTCGTACGCATGGCCGGATGCGTACGCCTGTGAGGTACCTCTTCGTGAAAAACCGTATCCGCTGCGTAAAGGTCGGGCGTAAGGTCGGGCATATGCGCAATGCGGTTTCCCGGGCAGGTACGTCGGCGGAGGGTGAAACGCGATGAACGACAGCGGTGCCCTGCTCCCGTGGCTGGTCATACGTCAGGACGACAACGGCAACCGCTACCGGGTGGGCCGGTACGCCACCCGGGCCGAGGCCCAGAAGGTCGTCGACAGCCTCGACGACCGAGGACACAAGCAGCTCTACTGGGTCGAGCGGATCGGTCAGACCGCCACGATGAACTGAGCATCCAGTGTTGACATAGGCTCCGCCCATGACTGTACGAGTGGTCGTGGGCGGAGCCCTTTGTCATGAGGGGCGCCTGCTGGCCGCCCGCCGCAGCGCACCGCCGGAGCTCGCCGGACGCTGGGAGTTGCCGGGCGGGAAGGCCGAACCGGGTGAGTCCGTCCCCGAGGCGCTGGTGCGCGAACTGCGCGAGGAGCTCGGCGTGGAGACCGAGCCGCTGGAGCGGATCCCGGGGGAGTGGCCGCTGAGGCCCGGTCTCGTCCTGCACGTGTGGACCGCCCGGCTGCTGTCCGGAGTGCCCGCGCCGCTGGAGGACCACGACGAGCTGCGCTGGCTCGGGCCGGAGGAGCTGGAGTCGGTGGACTGGCTCGACCAGGACCGGCCCGCGGTCGCCGAGGCCGGCCGCCGGCTGCGACGGGGGGAGGGTGTCCCGGACGCAAACCCGGACGCAAACCCGGACGCAAACCCGGACGCAAACCCGGACCTCGGCCCGGGCGGAAGCCCGGACGCCGGCGGGGGCGCGTGACGCTCGCGCGGTAGGCCGTCTGTGCCACAGTGCGCCGGTGGGCGGGGATCGAGTGGTACGACGCCCCGAATATCGGGTATGTCGCTATTAATCCCTATCTCGTCCCTCTTTCGTCCCAGACGAACCGGACTGGGGTCACTGCTGGCCCGGGAAGTGATCGGCGTGATCGACACAGACGGTGAATGCGCCGAGTGGGCCTTCCCCGCCGAGCCCGGTGCCGTCCGCACCGCCCGACACGCCGTGCGCGGCACCCTGCACGCCTGGGGCCTGGAATCCGTCGGCGATGTGACCGTCCTGCTGGTCAGCGAGCTCGTGACCAACTCCCTGCGCTACGCCTCCGGCCCCATCGGCGTCCGTCTGGAACGGCGCAATCCAGCCGCCGACAGCCCCGCGAGCGCTTCCGCGCTGCTCGTGGAGGTTTCCGATCCGCTTCCGGATCCGCCCCGCGAACGGGTCGCCGAGGCGGACGACGAAGGGGGCCGTGGCCTGCATCTCGTCGCCGTCTCCTCGCAGCGCTGGGGGACCCGCCACGGGAAGTCGGGCAAGACAGTGTGGTTCGAATTGGCTCTTCCTGGTGAGTAACAAGGTGAACGGTGGCGGGGGATCCCCCGGCGGAACCTCCCGGTGACAGGGGGAGGAGGACTCCGGGGGAGATCACGCGAGATGGCTCGAAATCATCGAGACCGTGCTGTGATCGTGAACGCCGTGCCGTCCGGGGCCGTGGTGCTGAATACTGCGGTCATGGCCGGTCCGGTTGCGGTGAGCTGGAGGGGACGGTCGCGTGAGCGAAATACCTGCGCAGGCACATCAGGCCAATGTGCCTCGGGAGACATGGCACGACGCCCTGTGGCACAGCAGTCCGCCTGGCTCGATATATGACTACATAAAGGTCGCATCCTTCTCGATCGGACCCGACGGGTACATCGACCAGTGGAGTCTGCGCGCCGAGGAACTGTTCGGCCTGACGGCCGCCCAGGCCGTCGGCCGCGACCCGGTCGACGCCTTCATGCCGCCCGAGCTGCGCCCCGACGCCCACCGCAAGGTCGCGGAGATCCTCGACGGCAAGGAGTGGACCGGCCTGATCCCCTTCCGGATCCCGGGCGGGGACGGCGCGCACGGAGTGGCCGAGATCTATGTGATGCCCACACAGACCGAGACCGCCGAGCGGGCCGCACTGTGCGTCGTCGTCGACGTCCGCGCGCTGCGGCGCATCGAGTCCGATCTGGCGGCCTCACAGGCCATATTCGGCCAATCTCCTTTCGGCTTCCTGCTCTTCGGCACGGACCTCACCGTGCAGCGGGCCAACCGCCGCTTCGCCACCGTCTTCGGAGGCAGCGCCGAGGAGCACCGAGGCCGCACCGTGCACGACTACCTGCCGGCGCACGAGGCCGACCGGATGGCCGAAGCCCTGCGACGGGTGCTGGACACCGGGGACTCGGTCACCGACCTGCGGATCACCGGCGCCGCCCCCGGCAGCCGGGAGAACCGCCACTGGTCCATCAACCTCTACCGCGTGCACGGCGGCACCGGCCGGCCCATCGGCGTCGCAGGCATCGGCACCGACGTCACCCGCCGCCACCTCGCCGCCCGCGAGGCCGCCGGGGTCCGGCGCAATCTCGCCCTGCTCAACGAGGCCGGGCACCGCATCGGGAACTCCCTCGACCTGGAGACCACCGCCCGGGAACTCCTCGACGTCACCGTCCCGGGCTTCTGCGACCTGGCC
The DNA here is from genome assembly GCF_045160965.1 of Streptomyces sp. NBC_00207. Classification (NCBI taxonomy): domain Bacteria; kingdom Bacillati; phylum Actinomycetota; class Actinomycetes; order Kitasatosporales; family Streptomycetaceae; genus Streptomyces; species Streptomyces sp. NBC_00207. Next base: position 5,970,556 of record NZ_CP130715.1, read on the forward strand.
GCCGTCGACCTCTACCAGGGGCTGCTGCTCGGCGACGACGACCGGCCCGCACGGCCGCAGGGGCCGGGCGTGCCCAGCCTGCCCGGCCAGGGCCCGGCCCGGACCCCGTCCGCCGCGCTGCGCCGGGTCGCCTTCGCCTCCGCCGTCTCGGACGCGCCACTGTCCGGTCCGGGCGCGCTGGTCTCCGTGGGCGACGTCCACCGGTACCCGGCGGCGTCACCGGGCGCGCTGGCCCTGCGCACGGCGCGGCCGCGGCTGATCGAGGGCGGCGGACCCGAGGACCTCGTGCAGTCCACGCTGGTCGTGCCGATGGTCGCCCACGACACCGTGGTCGGGCTCGCGCAGTTCTCCCGTACGAAGGGCAGCGAACCCTTCGGGGAACGCGACCGGGCGGTGGCCGTGGAACTCGCCGCCCGGGCCGCCGTGTGCATCGACAACGCACGGCTGTACCGGCGCGAGCACGAGCGGGCGTTGATACTGCAGCGCAGCCTGCTGCCCCCCGGCGACCCGGAGGCCGCGGGCCTGGACATCGCCTGCCGCTACCTGCCGGGGAACGCGGCGACGGAGGTCGGCGGCGACTGGTTCGACGTGATCGAGCTGCCCGGGCACCGCACGGCACTGGTCGTCGGCGACGTCATGGGCCGGGGACTGCGGGCCGCCGTCGCGATGGGCGAACTGCGCACCGCCGTACGGACCCTCGCCCTGCTGGACCTCGAACCGGCGGAGGTGCTGACCGCGCTGGACGAGATCGCCCGGGGCCTCGGCGCCCCCGGCGGCTCCCAGCAGGCCTCGCGGGCGGCCCTGCACTCGCGGGACGCCGACCGCTCCGAGGTCTACCTCGCCACCTGCGTCTACGCCGTCTACGATCCGGTGACGCGGCGCTGCACGATCGCCAACGCGGGCCACATGCCGCCCGTGCTGGTGGAACCGCCGGACGAGCGCGGGAAGCCGAGGCCCGCACTGCTCCTGGAGGTGCCGCCCGGGATGCCGCTGGGCGTGGGCGGGGAGCCGTTCGAGGAGGTCGAGGTCGAACTCCCCGAGGGCGCCCTGCTGGCCCTCTACACCGACGGGCTGGTGGAGTCCCGGGACCATCCGCTGGAGGAGGGCCTGCGCGGCCTGCGGGCGGCCCTCGCCGACCCGGTCCGCCCGCTGGAGGACGTCTGTGACCACGTGCTGAACACGCTGGACACCCGGCACGGCGAGGACGACATCGCCCTGCTGATGGCCCGCGTGCAGGGGCTGCCGGTGGACGCGGTGGGCGACTGGCAGCTGCCGCGCGAAGCCCGGTCCGTGGGCCGGGCGCGGGAGCTGGCCCGGGCCAAGCTGCCGGCGTGGGGCCTGGAGGGCCTGCTGGACACCACCGAGCTGCTGGTCAGCGAACTCGTCACCAACGCGCTGCGCTACGGGGAGGGCGAGATCCGGCTGCGGCTGCTGCTGGACCGGACCCTGGTCTGCGAGGTGTGGGACGCCAACCTGGTGCAGCCGCGCCGGCGGCGGGCCCGCGACACCGACGAGGGCGGCCGGGGTCTCCAGCTCGTGGGCCTGCTGTCCGCCGGGTGGGGCACCCGCCGGACCCACCGCGGCAAGACGGTCTGGTTCGAGCTGCCCCTGCCGGGCGCGGCGGCGGAGGCGGTCGCCGAGCTGTCGGCGGAGCAGTTGCTGAGCATGTACGGCTGAGCGGACCCGTGGCCCGCTGCCCGTTCCCCCCGGACCCGCCGGGTCCGGGGGGCAGCCGGTCACTTCGGGTCGGTGTCCTTGAAGCACCGCGAGTACACGGCGAAGTTGATCAGGTTCTCGCCACCGTGCGAGCCGTCCATCCACCGGGCCTCGAGCTGGGTGTGCGTCGCCTCGTGGACGGCCATGACCTCGATCCGCTTGCTCTCGGTGTCGGGGTTCGGCCCGTTCTTCACGACCTTCCATCCGTTCTCCGGCAGCTGCGCGGCGAGGTTCTTCATGCCCTTGTCGAGGGTGTCGTGGTCCACGCCGTACACGGACCAGACGTGCCGGACATTGCGGAGGCCCTTCTTCTTCTCCTCGTCGGTGCCGCAGGGGTAGGCCGCCGGTCCCCCCTCGGTCACCTTGCCCTTGACCTGGGTCATGTCGAGCGCCCTGCTCGACAGATCGCCGACTTCCTTCTCCACCTCCTGACGGGTGCGGGGCTGCGGGTCGTACGAGCGGGAGGAGGATTCGCTGTCCATGGAAGTGCATCCTGCTGTGAAGGCCAGGGCGCCCAGGAGCGCCAGGGCAGTGACGTTGTGCCTGTTCTTTCGGTTCACTGCGGGGCCTTCCTGTCCAGCACGACTTCTTCGTAGCGCCCGGCTATGACGGCTGCCTGGTTCGAGAGGCTGACAGACGGCCTGCCGTCCTGCTCGTCCCAGAAGTTTCCGTGGCCGGGGGAATCGCTGTGCATCTTGTTGGCACCGAAACGCTCGTCCGTGGGGATGACCCCCCAGTCACCGAGACCGCTGACCCTGCCGCCGAGCGTGACCCCATTGTCGTCACCCCCGCCTTCCATGGCCCACACGTGCCTCGGCTGGAAGCCCAGGTCCCCCGCGCGGTCCGCCTGCATACCGGGGCTGCCGACCGCGACCACGTCCTGGACGGGCATGGGGTCGGCCCAGCTGTCGGCGTACTCGCTGCGGTACTTCGCCGTGTCGCCGATCAGCGTGGATCCGTAGCTGTGGCCGATGAGCGTCGTGTGCGCGGTGTCGCCGGTGGCCGCCTGATGGGCCGTCTGGTTGCCGTCGAGGAACTGTCGCAGGGTCGGCGCCCCCTGCTCGGCCCACTTGTCGTGGGGGGCCTCGGTGAGGATCGTGTTCGGGGCGTCGTAGTCGAACCAGGTGATGGTCGACACCGACTGCCCGGGTGCCAGCGCCGAGCTCTCGCGCCACAGGGCGTCGCTCTTCGCGGCCTCGTCGGAGATGGTCCCCAGCGTCGTCTTCGTGCCCGGCACGAAGATGGCCGTGTGGTCCGCGGTGTCCGGGTTCCCGTTGGCCAGGATCACGCGTCCGTCGTTGTTCGCCTCGGCGTCGAATCCGAGCAGGTACGCCTCGGGCAGTCCCCGCTCGCCGGTGGCGTTGAAGCGGTTCTGGATCGTCTCCATGCCCTCCAGACGGTCCTTCAGGTGGGCGTACCGTTCCCCGTGCTTGTCGTTCCAGGCGCTCCACTCGTCGGTCTTTTCGCGCGTCCAGGTGCGCCCGTGCTGGACGTGGTGGTACTTGGGCTTCGGTTCCCCGGGGATGGCGTTCAGCTCCGTCTTGTAGGCGCCGTGCGTCTCCGCGAGGACCGTACGGTTGGCGCTGTCACGGACGTCCGCCGGGAGCCCGTTCAGTGCTCCGACGCTCGCCGGCTGAAGGGTGATGTAGGCCTCCCGCTCCTCCTCCGACAGACCCTTCCACCACTCGGCGTTCAGCTGCGGGTCGCTGCCCTTGGGCGGCGGGGGCTTGATGTGGGCCAGGTAGTCCTTGGCGCCGCTGCCGACCGAGGCGGAGTCGCCCTGGACGTCCGCCCAGTCGGACTCGGAGACCTTGAGGTCGTCGTCCGCCTTGAGCCTGCGCAGGCGCGGGGCCCACTGGGTGTCGGCCTCGGTCGCCTCGGCGACGGCCTGCGCGATCCGGTTGGCTATCTCCACCGCCTTGCCGAAGTTCGGGTTGGGGTGGATGTTCGCCGCCTGTCGTTCCAGGGCGGCAGAGAGGTCGTTGGCGTCCCTGGTGGGGTCGATGGCGTTCCCCGACGGCTTGCCCTTGGCGCTGCCGCTGACCGTGCCGCCTTCGGGCAGCTTGCCGTCCTTTTCCGTCCCGCCGGGCGGGAAACTCACCGAACCGTCGGAGCCGACCGAGAACTTCTGGGCTTCGGCGTCACCTACGGCCGCGTCCAGCTTCCGCTTCGCCTCCGTGAAGGAGGCGGCGAGCGCGTTGAGGGAGGTCGCGGCGAGCCCGCACTCGACCTGCGTGTAGTGGAAGTTCTGCGCGAGGCCCCGCAACTGCACCAGGGCCTCGTCCACGGCCTTCCCGCTGAGGCCGGCCCGCAGCCGGGCGGTGATCCGGCCCTCGGCGCTGCCGTAGGCGTGGTCGGCCATGGCGCTGACCGACTGGTAGCCGTCGGCGGCTTCGGTGAACTCCGACGGATTGAGCGCCTTCAAGGTTGCGTAGTCCATGCCCGCCCTCACCGGCCCCCGTCGTTGCCGCCGGTGGCCGGCGTGTCCTTGTACATGCCGTCCATGCTGGCGAAGTCACCGCGCAGGGCCTCGTCGTTGGAGACCTGGCCCTTGCCCGCCGAGATCATCGGCCCCTGCAGCGTCGTGCACTTGCCCACCAGACCGTCGAGGTACGTCTTCCACGACTGGTACAGCTCGCCCTGCGCGGTGGCGCTCTCGACGCCGGCGACAGCGGCGCCCTTCTGGGCCGTCTCGAACCCGGTGAGGGCCTTCCTGATCGCCGTCACCAGCTCGCCGACGTCCTGGCTGCCCTTCTTCCAGACCGCCATGTCGGACTTGAGGTCCTCACCACCGGACCCGCCGCCGTCAGGCGCGGCACTCGCCAGCCGCATCTGCGCGTCGGCCGCGGTTCCCTGTTTGAGACCCGCCCACTCCGCGTCGAAGGACGTCATGCTCACCCGGACCCCCCGTAAACATCTGCTATTGCAATGATCGGGTGATCCTAATGCCTCGACAGTGCTTCGACTTCCGCTGGGTGCAACGCCGTTGGCCTGCCCGGATTCCGTAACGGACCGTAAGGTCCCGTGACATCACGGCTGTTTCCCGCAGTGACGGTCAGGCGGCGCGCCCCTGCTTGAGCGCGGCGAGCCGGGCCTCGATCTCCGAGGACTTCCCGAGGTCCTCCAGGTACTCGAACTGGGCGTCCAGCGAGGAGGCCGCCAGCTCCTGCCTGCCCATCGCCAGGGCCTCCTCCCGCCGTACCTTCTCCTCGAAACGGTTCAGGTCGCTCGTCGGGTCCAGGACGTCGATGTTCTTCACCGCGTCCATCATCGTGTTCTGCGCCTGAGCGGTCTTCGCCCGGGCCACCAGCTCGTCCCGCTTGGACTGCAGCTCCACCAGCTTGCTCTTCATCGAGTCCAGACCCGACTTGAGCTTGTCGACGACCTCCGTCTGGGCGGCGATCGTCGGCTCCGCCGTCCGCGCCTCCTTCTCCGACTGCATCTGCCGGCCCAGCGCCACCTTCGCGAGGTTGTCGAACTTGTCGGCGTCCGCCGTCGCCCCCGACGCCCGCAGCTCGTCACCCTTCCTGCTCGCCGCCAGGGCCTTGACGCCCCACTCGGAAGCCGCCTCGACGTCCTCCTTGTGGTCCGCCTCCAGCATCCGGAGGTTGCCGATCGTCGTCGCGACGGCCTGCTCCGCCTCCGAGATGTTGTTCGTGTAGTCGCGGATCAGCTGGTCCAGCATCTTCTGCGGGTCCTCCGCCTGGTCCAGCAGCGCGTTGATGTTGGCCTTCGCGAGCTGGGTGACGCGGCCGAGGATGGTCTGCTTGCTCATGGCTCGTCTCTCCTGGTGGGGATGGGCTGTCCGTTGCACGTTCAGAAGCGGCCGCCGCCGCCCATGCGGCCGCGGGTTCCGCCGCCGCCGAAGGAGCCGGGGCCGCTGCCGCCGCCCCCGCCGCCGAAACCGCCGCCGAAGCCCCCGCCCCCGCCCCCTCCGCCGCCGCGGCCGAAGCCCCCGGCGCCGCGCAGGATCTCGCCGAGGATGATCCCGCCGAGCACGGCGCCGCCCTGGCCCCCGCGCCGGCCCGCGTACGGGTCCTGGTACGCCCGTACGTCCTGCTCGGCCAGCTGCTGCGCCTGCCGTGCCATCGTGTCCGCCCGCTGGGCCTCCGCCAGCGCGCCCGAGGGGTCGGCCGCCGCCAGGGAGCCCGCCCGCTCCAGGTGCCGGCCCGCCTCCGCCAGCCGGGTGCGGGCCTTGCTGCCGACCGCGCCCCGGCTGGTGGTGACGTAGTCCGTCGCCGCGCCGATCGCGCTGCGCGCGGAGAGCATGGCCTGGTCGAGCAGGGCCACCGCCCGCTGCCGGCCCGACTCCCGCTCCCGCGCCCCGGAGAGCGCCTCGTCGAGCGCCGCATCGGCCTCCTCGATCCGCCGCAGGGTGTCGATCGGGTCGTACCGGCCGGAAGCCTCCTCCTGCCGTACGTCGGCCAGTACGGCCTCGGCCCGGCCGATCCGCCCGCGCAGGTCCGCCGTCGAGGTGCCCTCCGTGGTGCCCGTCAGCAGCCCGCGGGCGTCCGCGAGGTCGGTCTCCGTCTCGTTCAGCGCGCCCGTCAGCTTCCCGGCGGCCTCCGCCAGTTCCTGTGCCCGCCGCTCGACCGCGTCCACCAGCGTCGCCGCCTGGTCGACGGCTCCCTCGGCGGCCCGTACGTGCACGGCCGCCGCACCGTTCTGACCGGCGTCGACGGCCGCGTGGGCCAGGCCCAGGTTGGTCGCCGCGAACAGCAGCCGGTCCTTGGCCTGTCCGGGGGCGGCGGCGACGGGCGCCGAAGCGGAGTCCGCGTACCTCCGGGTCAGCGCGGTCAAGGTCGCCTCGGCGGTGGTGGCGCGGCCGGTCAGCTCCAGGTAGCGCTCCTCCACGGCCGCAAGCGCCTGCGGCGCGTTCTTCTCCAGGTCCCGCAGCCGGTCGAAGTCCGCCGACTCGGCGTCGAGCCGCCGGTTCGCCTCGGTGCAGCGGGCGACGATCTCGTCCAGCATCCGGCGCCGGGTCGCGTCGTCCTCCGGGTACGCGTCGTCGAGCTGCTGGCGCAGCCGGAACGCGTGGGTCAGCTCGCCCTTGGCGTACTCCACGGCCTCGGTGAACGGGCCGACCGCCTCCTCGCCGAACTGCGCCGAGGCGAAACCGAGTTCCTCCGTGCTGGTGCGGACGGCGTCGTCGGTCTCCACCAGCAGGGTCTTGGCCCGGCCGTCCAGTTCCGGCAGCGGAAGCCGGTCCGGCGCGCCTTCGGGCCAGCCCGGCCCGGTGGTCGTACCGCGACCGCCGCCGCCGGCCGCCTTCCGCTTGCGGCGGGTGTACGCGTACGCCGCGAGCGCCCCGGCCGCGCCGACCGCGACCACCGGCAGCACGAAGTCCCCGGCGCCGTTCTCGCCGCTCGCCCCGCCGCCGGGATCGGCCGGGCCGGGGGTGATGGTGGGCACGGGCACGGGCTGTCCGCCGAGGACCGCGTTGTACCCGTTCGCCGCGCCGATCGCTGCGCCCGCCCAGTCGTTCTGCCTCAGGGCCGGCTCGATGGCCGTCTGCGCGACGGCCGCCAGCTGCTGCTCGGTGAATCCGGAGTCGACGTCGGCCGAATAGGCGTACTGGCGGGCCCCCGTCGCCACGGCCAGCAGGAGGTCGTTCTGGCCGAGCCCGTTCTTCTGCGCGGTGGCGTCGGCCCAGCTCTGGGCGGAGCGCCCGGAGAAGTCGTCCACGTACGCCACGAAGAGCTGGATCCTCCGGTCGGCGTAGAGCTTGTCGAGCGCGGCGGCGACGGCCGGCTGCCGGTCCCCCAGCGCCCCGACCCGATCCGTGATCTGGCCCTGCCGGGACAGGGTGACGGGGTCCTCGGCCCGCGCGGGCGGTGCCTGGGCAACGCCCCAGCCGCCGAGCGCCAGCAGTCCGGCGGCCAGGGCGAGCCCGGCCCGTACGCGTACCTGGCTCTTCGGCTCGCTTCTCGGCGGGGTCACATTTGGGAGGGTATGAGCGGTTTCCTGTGCCCGCATCCGGAGCAATGCGCAGTGACCCGCCCAGGCCGTGGTCGTTGGCAGACCATGAAGAAGATCATGACCGCGGCCGCGCTCACCCTGGCCGCCCTCAGCCTCGGGGCCCCCGCACACGCCGACAACGACAGCAACTTCGGCGGCGGGGTGAACGCGGCCAACAACTGGAACTTCACCGCGGCCGCCGTCTGCCTGCAGGAGGTCGCCGTGGTCCCCGTCCTCGGCGACTGGGTGGGCGACCACACCGACAACTGCTCCAACGGCAACGTCATCGACCACTCCGGGCGCTGACCGGCCCGGGGCCGGGATCCCTCCCGAGAGGGTCCCGGCCCCGCGCCCGCGGCCTCAGCCCTGTCGGCGCCCGATCCTGTTCCCCAGCCACACCAGCGGGTCGTACTTGCGGTCCACCGCCCGCTCCTTCAGCGGGATCAGCGCGTTGTCGGTGATCTTGATGCCCTCGGGGCAGACCTCCGTGCAGCACTTGGTGATGTTGCAGTAGCCCAGCCCGTGCTCCTCCTGTGCGGTGCGCTTGCGGTCCAGGCCCGCCTCCGCCGCCGCGTCCAGGGGGTGCATGTCCAGCTCCGCGACCCGCATCAGGAAGCGCGGACCGGCGAAGACGCCCTTGTTCTCCTCGTGGTCACGCACCACGTGGCAGGTGTCCTGGCACAGGAAGCACTCGATGCACTTGCGGAACTCCTGCGAGCGCTCCACGTCGATCTGCTGCATCCGGTACGCGCCCGGAGCCACCCCCTCCGGCGGCACGAAGGCCGGGACCTCCCGCGCCTTCCGGTAATTGAAGGACACGTCCGTCACCAGGTCGCGGACGACCGGGAAGGCGCGCAGCGGGGTGACCGTGATCGTCTCGGACCGCTCGAAGGTGGACATCCGCGTCATGCACATCAGCCGCGGCCGGCCGTTGACCTCCGCACTGCACGAGCCGCACTTGCCCGCCTTGCAGTTCCAGCGCACCGCGAGGTCCGAGGCCTGGGTGGCCTGGAGCCGGTGGACGATGTCCAGCACCACCTCCCCGTCGTGCACCTCGACGGTGAAGTCCCGCAGTTCCCCGCCCTCCGCGTCGCCCCGCCAGATCCGGAAGCTCGCGTCGTACGTACTCATTCGTACAGCTCCTCTTCGGCGAGGTACTTGGCCAGCTCTTCCTTCTCGAAGAGCGCGAGCAGGTCGGGACGGATGGGCTCGGTGCGCGTGCGTACGAGGGCGATCCGGTCGGCTGCCGGGTCCACCGGGGGCGGGTCGACCGGCCGGCACAGCAGGTTCACCGGCCGCCAGCTGCGCTCCATCGACGGGCAGTCCTCGCGGGTGTGCCCGCCCCGGCTCTCGGTGCGCTCCAGGGCCGCGCGCGCCACGCACTCGCTGACCAGCAGCATGTTCCGCAGGTCAAGGGCCAGGTGCCAGCCCGGGTTGAACTGCCGGTGCCCCTCGACCCCGGCCCGGGAGGCCCGTACGCGCAGGATCGCGAGCTTCTCCAGCGCCTCGGCCATCTCGCCCTCGCGCCGGATGATGCCGACGAGGTCGTTCATGGTCGTCTGGAGCTCCTGGTGGAGGGTGTACGGGTTCTCCGCGCCCTCGGCGGCGTGGAACGGGGCCAGCGCCTCCGCGGCCGCCGCGTCGATCTCCGCCTGGGAGACCGCCGGGCGCTCACCCGTGGCCGTGGCGTGCTCCGCCGCGTGCAGCCCGGCCCGCCGCCCGAAGACCAGCAGGTCGGACAGGGAGTTCCCGCCGAGCCGGTTCGAGCCGTGCATCCCGCCCGCGACCTCGCCCGCGGCGAACAGCCCCGGCACCCCGACGGTGGCCGCGGTCTCGGAGTCGACCGCGATCCCGCCCATCACGTAGTGGCAGGTCGGGCCCACCTCCATCGGCTCCGCCGTGATGTCCACGTCCGCCAGCTCCTTGAACTGGTGGTACATGGAGGGCAGCCGCCGCCTGATCCGCTCGGCGGGCATCCGGGTGGACACGTCGAGGAAGACCCCGCCGTGCGGGGAGCCGCGGCCGGCCTTCACCTCGGAGTTGATGGCCCGCGCCACCTCGTCGCGCGGCAGCAGTTCGGGCGGGCGCCGGTTGTGGTCCGGGTCCTCGTACCAGCGGTCGCCCTCCGCCTCCGACTCGGCGTACTTCTCCTTGAAGACGTCGGGGACGTAGTCGAACATGAACCGCTTGCCCTCGGAGTTGCGCAGCACCCCGCCGTCGCCGCGCACCGACTCGGTGACGAGGATGCCCTTCACCGACGGGGGCCAGACCATGCCGGTCGGGTGGAACTGCACGAACTCCATGTTGAGCAGGGGCGCGCCCGCGAGGAGGGCCAGTGCGTGGCCGTCGCCGGTGTACTCCCACGAATTCGACGTGGTCTTGAAGGACTTGCCGATCCCGCCCGTGGCCAGCACCACCGCCGGGGCCTCCAGGACGAAGAACCGGCCGGACTCGCGTTCGTAGCAGAAGGTCCCCGAGACCCTCTCCCCGTCCTTGAGACCGCGGTCCTTCAGAACGCGCGTGACCGTGCACTCCTGGAAGACCTTGAGCCGGGCCTCGTAGTCCCCGTACTCCTTGAAGTCCTCCTGCTGGAGCGCGACGATCTTCTGCTGGAGGGTGCGGATCAGCTCCAGGCCGGTGCGGTCGCCGACGTGCGCGAGGCGCGGGTACTCATGGCCGCCGAAGTTGCGCTGGGAGATCTTCCCGTCGGGCGTCCGGTCGAAGAGGGCGCCCCAGGTCTCCAGCTCCCAGACCCGGTCCGGGGCCTCCTTCGCGTGCAGTTCCGCCATCCGCCACTGGTTGAGGAACTTGCCGCCGCGCATGGTGTCGCGGAAGTGCACCTGCCAGTTGTCGCCCTCGTTGACGTTGCCCATGGAGGCGGCGATGCCGCCCTCCGCCATCACCGTGTGGGCCTTGCCGAAGAGGGACTTGCAGATCACGGCCGTCCGGGCGCCGCGCTCACGGGCCTCGATCGCGGCGCGCAGCCCGGCGCCGCCCGCACCGACCACGACCACGTCCCACTGCTGCCGTTCGACTTGAGCCATGTCAGAAGAACCTCGGGTCGGTGAAGGCGCCGGTGGCGAGCAGGTACACGTAGAAGTCGCACAGGGCCACGCTGATCAGGGAGGCCCAGGCGAGCTGCATGTGGCGGGTGTTGAGCCGGCTGACCCAGCCCCACAGCCGGTAGCGCACCGGGTGCTTGGAGAAGTGCTTGAGCCGGCCGCCCATGATGTGGCGGCAGGAGTGGCAGGACAGCGTGTAGGCCCAGATCAGCGTGATGTTGACCAGGAACAGCAGGGTACCCAGGCCCATGTGGCCCCACGCGTAGTGCTCGTCGCGGAAGGTCAGCACGGTGTCGTACGTGAGGATGCCCGCGACCGGGACCGCCGCGTAGAAGAAGTACCGGTGGATGTTCTGGAGGATCAGCGGGAAGCGGGTCTCGCCGGTGTACTTCGTGTGCGGTTCGGCGACGGCGCAGGCCGGCGGCGAGGCCCAGAAGCCCCGGTAGTAGGCCTTGCGGTAGTAGTAGCAGGTCAGCCGGAACCCGAGCGGGAAGATCAGGATCAGCAGGGCGGGGGAGAGGCCCCACCAGCTGCCGAAGATCTCCCAGTTGGGGCCGCCCTTCATCGGGACGCAGTTCTCCGCGAGGCACGGGGAGTAGAAGGGGGAGACGTACGGGGCCGCGTAGTAGTCGGCGTTCGCGAAGGCCCGCCAGGTCGAGTAGACGATGAAGGCGAGCAGCCCGGCCGCGGTGACGGCGGGGGAGATCCACCACCGGTCGGTCCGCAGGTGCCGGGCAGTGATCGCGGCCCGGGAGGCGTCGTGGACGCCGCCGGGCCGCTGCTGGGGTGGTTGTGTTCCTGTGGCCAAAGAAGACTCCGGGAGGAGTGATGAGGGGTGGCCCCAGGGGGCCCGGCCGCGAGCGGCCGGGCCGGATGGGGTGTACGGGGGTCTGTGGGGTCGCCTGCGCCGGTCAGGGCGCGCGGCGGTCGCGGGCGCCGAGGCCCTCGTCGTCCGAGTCGGTCCACAGCGAGCTGTCGTACGGGGTGTCCGGGACCGTCACCATCCGGGACGGGGCCGGCGGGGACGCCGGCGTCGAGCTCCCGGGCTTCTGCCGCCCGGCCTGCTGCTCCAGCCGCTCGACCTTGCGGGTGAGCTCGTCGAGGTTTCGGCGTACGGCACTCAGATCGTCTTGCAGGGACATGATTTGCCCTCACTTCCGCCATGGTGCGGTGGCAACGCTCATGTGCGCCTGCGAGTGTCGCGCTTCCCGTCCCCCGTTGTGAAGGGACGTGCAGCGATTGCGGGCGCGCAGGCGTGAACTGTGCGCCCCTCCCTGCCCCCCATTCTCATCCCTCTCCCGGGGGAACGCTCCTTCGGCACGCAAGCCGGATTGGTCCGCACGGGTGGGGTTCGCGGCGTGGCGAGAGGCTGCTGCGAAGGGTGCGGCGGGCCGTCGATTTCAGTGGGATCCGGCAACCGGTGTGATCAGCTCCATATACCGCCGAACGTGATCATGCTTCCCCCACGCCCCGCCCCGGAGGTACCACCCATGTCCCAGCGAAGGCGCAGGTCCTTGGCGCTCCTGACCTCGGGAGTCCTCGCACTGCCGCTCCTCACGGGCTGCGGCGCGGGTGAAGACGAGGGCGGCCCCGTCGCCGCAGGACAGGACATCGCCACGACCGCGCGCGAGAAGGTCGCGGACGGGGGTGTGCTGCGCTGGGCCGTGGACACCCTGCCGGACACCCTGAACACCTTCCAGGCCGACGCGGACGCCACCACCACCCGCATCGCGGGGGCCGTGCTGCCGCAGCTGTTCGTGCTGGACGCCAAGGGACGGCCCGTGGCCAATCCCGACTACCTGGAGAAGGCCGAGGTCGTCGAGCGGGAGCCCAAGCAGGTCGTCCTTTACAAGCTGAACCAGCAGGCGGTGTGGAGCGACGGACGCGAGATCGGCGCCGCCGATTTCGTGGCGCAGTGGCGGGCCCTGAACGGCAAGGACTCGGCGTACTGGACGGCGCGCAACGCCGGCTACGAACGGATCGAGAAGATCGAGAAGGGCAAGACCGACCTGGAGGTCAGGGTCACCTTCGCCAAGCCGTACGCCGACTGGCGCTCCCTGTTCAGCCCGCTCTACCCGAAGCAGGTCACCGGCACCCCCGACGCCTTCAACGAGGGCGCCCGCGGCGCCCTGAAGGTCACCGCCGGACCCTTCGCCCTCGGCGCGATCGACAAGAAGACCGGCACCGCGGCCCTCACCCGCAATCCGCGCTGGTGGGGCCGGCAGGCCAAGCTGGACACGCTGGTCCTGACGGCGGTGCCGCGGGCCGAGCGGCCGGCGGCGCTGGCCGCCGGGAAGCTCGATCTGGCCGAGATCGACCGCACCGGGGCCGACCGGATCGCCCTGGCCCGCAAGGAAGCCGCCAAGGGAGCCGCGGGCAAGGGCGGCGCGGGCTCGGGCGGCGCCCCGGCGCACGGCCCGGGAGCCGCGCTGACCCCGGCGCAGGCCACGCTGTCGTGGGCGGTCGCCTTCGGGGCGGACGAGGACAAGGCCATGGCGGAGAAGGAGAGCCGCGACAAGCACGTCGCGGCGGTGAAACGGTACGCCGACGAGCAGACGGCCCTGCGGAACTTCACCGTTCGCAAGTCCCTGGAGCCCGCCTACACGCAGCTCGCGATGAACGGGGCCTCGGGCCCGCTGGCGGACGAGCGGGTGCGCCGGGCGATCGCCCGGGCGCTGGACCGCAAGGCGCTGGCCGAGCTCGTCCTCAAGCCGCTCGGCCTGCCCGCCCAGCCGGTCGGCAGCCACGTGGCGCTCGCCGGGCAGCGGGCGTATGCCGACAACAGCGACGCCCTCGGCGGACGGGACACCCAGGCGGCCCAGGCCCTCCTCGCGGATGCGGGCTGGCGCCGGGGCGGCAAGATCACCGAGCCGGCGGGGGCCAAGGCCGGCCCGGAGAGCGCGCCGCAGGACGACGGGAAGACCCCGTCGGGCCCGGGCACCGGCAACGACGGGCTCTACATCGTGGGCCAGGACGACGAGGCCAACGGCGACCTGCGCTCGGCCGCGGGGCAGCGCCCGCAGGCCCGTCCGGGCGCCCTCGGCGAGCGCCCCCTCGCCGCGGCCCCCGAGGGCGCGCAGGACCGGACCTCCCCGGTGCTGGCTCCCGCACCCTTCGGCGCCCAGCAGAAGGCGTCCCTCCTCGCCCAGGCCGCCCGGGTGGCGCCCGTCGACGACGGCAAGCGCAGCGCGGCCCGCGACGGCGACGCGGCGGATCCCGCCAAGGCCTCCCCGGCCCCGGCCAAGCAGGCCACCCGCACCTCAGGCGCCATGCTCGCCAAGGACGGCAAGGCGCTCACCCTGCGCTTCGTCCTCCCGGCCGGCCCCGGCTCGGAGTCCCTGCGCACGGTCGGCGAGCGGATCGCCCAGATGCTGCGCAAGCTCGGCGTGGCCACCGAGACGACCAAGGTGACCGACGACAGCTTCTTCAAGGACCACATCGCCTCGGGCCAGTACGACCTGGCCCTCTACTCCTGGCCCGCGACCGCCTACCCGGCGACCGACGCCCGGCCCATCTTCGCCAAGCCGGAGCCGGCCGCGGACGGCTCGCTCCTCGTCGAACAGAACTACACACGGGTCGGCACCGACCACATCGACCAGCTCTTCGACCAGGCGGTCGGCGAGCTGGACGAGGACCAGTCCCGCGAGCTGATCCGCAAGGCGGACGCCCGGATCTGGGCCGCCGCCGGCTCCATCCCCCTCTACCAGCGCCCGGAGCTGGTGGCCGTCAAGCCGGGCCTGGCCAATGCCGGCGCCTTCGGCCTCGGCACCCCCCGCTACCAGGACATCGGCTGGAAGAAGCCGCCGACCGCCAAGGACAAGAAGAAGTAGCGTGGGCGAAGAAGTGATGACAAAGGGGTGCCTGTCAGGTTGACCCGCAGGTAGCAAGCTCAGATGTGACTCAAGTCCCTTGCCCGCCGGATCTGCGGCGGGCAAGGTCGTGCCATACCCATTGACCCGGCCGTTGACCCGCATGAATACCGGCAGGATGGGCGACCGGGGCACCCCACGCAGCACTCGGCAGCGCTCATTCATCCGGCCTCTTGACAGACCCCCCGGCAGGCGGTTCCCGCCACGCGACGTACCATGGGGTAAGGCCGTGGCAGGTTTTCGCCCGGCCGAGGCGCGCGTGCCAGGCCGTACGCGACGCCATCCACGATCCCGGGAGAAGCGCCGAAGTGCCCACGCGCCACGACATCCGTAACGTCGCCATCGTCGCCCACGTCGACCATGGCAAGACGACCATCGTCGATGCCATGCTCAAGCAGGCCGGTGCCTTCGCCGCCCACCAGCACCTCGACGACCGCATGATGGACTCGAACGACCTGGAGCGTGAGAAGGGCATCACGATCCTCGCCAAGAACACGGCGGTGAAGTATCACCCCAAGGACGGCGGGGCCCCGATCACGATCAACATCATCGACACCCCCGGCCACGCCGACTTTGGTGGTGAGGTCGAGCGCGGTCTGTCGATGGTGGACGCCGTCGTTCTGCTGGTGGACGCCTCCGAGGGTCCGCTGCCCCAGACCCGCTTCGTCCTGCGCAAGGCTCTGCAGGCGAAGATGCCGGTCATCCTCTGCATCAACAAGACCGACCGCCCGGACTCCCGGATCGACGAGGTCGTCAACGAGACGTACGACCTCTTCCTCGACCTGGACGCGGACGAGGACCAGATCGAGTTCCCGATCGTCTACGCCTGCGGCCGTGACGGCGTCGCCTCGCTGACCAAGCCGGAGGACGGCACCGTCCCCGCGGACAGCGACAGCCTGGAGCCGTTCTTCTCCACCATCCTGGAGCACGTCCCGGCCCCGGTGTACGACGAGGAGGCCCCCCTCCAGGCGCACGTCACCAACCTGGACGCCGACAACTTCCTCGGCCGCATCGCGCTGCTCCGCGTCGAGCAGGGCGAGCTGCGCAAGGGCCAGACCGTCGCGTGGATCAAGCGTGACGGCTCGATGTCCAACGTCCGCATCACCGAGCTGATGATGACCGAGGCGCTCACCCGCAAGCCGGCCGAGGTGGCGGGCCCGGGTGACATCTGCGCGGTCGCCGGTATCCCCGACATCATGATCGGCGAGACCCTGGCCGACCCGGAGAACCCGATCGCGCTCCCGCTGATCTCGGTCGACGAGCCGGCGATCTCCATGACCATCGGCACGAACACCTCCCCGATGGTCGGCCGCGGCGGCAGCGGCAAGGGCGCGGACGCCAAGTCCGCGGTCAAGGACCGCAAGGTCACCGCCCGCCAGGTCAAGGACCGTCTGGACCGCGAGCTGGTCGGTAACGTCTCGCTCCGCGTCCTCGACACCGAGCGCCCGGACGCCTGGGAGGTCCAGGGCCGCGGTGAGCTCGCGCTCGCCATCCTGGTCGAGCAGATGCGCCGCGAGGGCTTCGAGCTGACCATCGGCAAGCCGCAGGTCGTCACGCAGGAGGTCGACGGCAAGGTCCACGAGCCGGTCGAGCGCATGACGATCGACGTCCCCGAGGAGCACATGGGCGCGGTCACGCAGCTCATGGGCGTCCGCAAGGGCCGCATGGACAACATGTCGAACCACGGCTCCGGCTGGGTCCGCATGGAGTTCGTCGTCCCGTCGCGCGGCCTCATCGGCTTCCGTACCGAGTTCCTGACCGGTACGCGCGGCACCGGCATCGCCCACTCGATCCACGAGGGCCACGAGCCGTGGTTCGGCCCGCTGGTGACCCGTAACAACGGTTCGCTGGTCGCCGACCGCGCCGGCTCGGTCACGCCGTTCGCGATGATCAACCTGCAGGAGCGCGGCGTCCTGTTCACCGACCCCGGCACCGAGGTGTACGAGGGCATGATCGTCGGCGAGAACTCGCGCTCCGACGACATGGACGTGAACATCACCAAGGAGAAGAAGCTCACCAACATGCGTGCGGCTTCCGCGGACAACACGGAGAACGTGATTCCGCCCCGCAAGCTCTCCCTGGAGCAGTCCCTGGAGTTCTGCCGCGACGACGAGTGCGTCGAGGTGACCCCGGAGGCCGTCCGCATCCGCAAGGTCGTGCTGGACCAGAAGGACCGCTCGCGCACCGCGTCGCGCGCCAAGTCCGCCAAGTAGCAGTAAAGGTCTGACGCAGCAGGGCGGTTGTGCCGCCCGTCCCGGGTTTGCTCGGGCGGGCGGCCCCGTCGCCGACTGTCGGCCGCAGTACCCCGGATATGCAGCAGCCCCTCCCTTCACGGAGTCCGTGAAGGGAGGGGCTGTTCGCTTTTGTCAAGCGGATTTTTGCGTTCTGGTGTCCGCATACCGACCGTGACACTCCGGAAGATGAGCTAACCGTCCGTTTCGCACGTGTCTGTCTCCTATCCGTTTGTCCGGATTTCGGGTTTCTGCCGCGGATCGATGTTGTGAAAACGAGACCACCTAAGTGTGGTTTACGGCCTGGCAGTCCCTGAGGATGGCTCCATTGAGCTCGGGTCAATGGGTCACGCGCTGTGGGGAGCGCGCCGACTCACGAGCACACTATGGGCAGGAAATCGCTCGCCGTCAGGGGTGTCGGCGAGGTTTTTTTGCCCCTCAAGTCGATCAGTGGACTCATGAGGAGGAAACCCATGCGCGGTGCCAAGAGCGCCAAGTGGGTCGTGGGCGCGGTTGTCGTCGCCCTGGCCGCTACCGCCTGTGGCGGCGGTGACGGTGACAGCAAGGACAAGGGCAGTGCAGCCAATGGCGGCACGTTCCGGATGGGCAGCACCGAGCCGGACACCATCGACCCGGGGCGTGCCCACGAGTCCACGGGCATCCTGCTGGCCAACGCCCTGTTCACCGGCCTGTACTCGAACACGCCGGACGGCCTGGCCGAGCCGGCGCTCGCCGAGTCGGCGAGCTCGGACGAGGGCTGCACGTCCTGGACCTTCAAGCTGAAGCCGGACACCAAGTTCTCCAACGGCGAGGTCGTGGACGCCGAGGCGTTCGCCCGTGGTTGGGCCCGTGCCGCGCACAAGGCCGCCGCGTCCGACGTCGCGTACCACTTCGCCGGCATCAAGGGCTACGCGGAGCTGCAGGACGGCTCGGCCAAGACCTTCTCCGGTGTCACCACCCCGGACGCGAACACCATCAAGGTGGACCTGTCCAAGGCGGACTGCGAGTTCGTCCTGAAGACGGCGCACAACGCCTACAGCCCGGTCCCGAAGTCGGCCAAGGTCGGCGAAGAGGACAAGGCGTTCGGCGAGGCCCCCATCGGTAACGGTCCGTTCAAGATGGACGGCACGTGGGAGCACAACAAGGCGATCAACCTCGTCCGCAACGACGCGTACTCGCTGACCAAGGCCTCCCTCGAGAAGGTCCAGGTCACGCTCCTCAACGACAAGACCGCGCAGCAGCTCGAGTACGACGGCTTCCAGGCCGGCACCTTCGACTACGCGCACATCCCGACGCCGATGCTCAAGACGGCCGAGGCGAAGTTCAAGCCGCAGAACAAGTGGTTCGCCAAGGACACGAACGGCATGAACTTCGTTCTGCCGATCGGTGACAACGGTCCGACGAACAACAAGGACGCCCGTCTGGCGATCTCCTACGCGATCGACCGTCAGGCCATCGCCAAGGGTGTCTTCCAGGGCTACCAGACCCCGTCGACCACCATCGTTCCGCCGGCGTTCCCGAAGGCGTACCAGAAGGACCTGTGCGTCTCCTGCATCAAGCAGGACGTCGCCAAGGCCAAGGAGCACGCCGAGAAGGGCGGCCTGAAGCCGGGTACCGAGATCAAGTTCAGCTTCAACACCGGTGCGGGCCACGAAGAGTGGGTCCAGGCCATCGCGAAGCAGGTCGAGGACGTCCTCGGCGTCAAGGTCAAGCTGGACGGCAAGGACTTCCCGGGCATGCTCAAGGAGCAGCAGGGTTCCAGCGCCACCGGCATCTACCGCTTCGCGTGGGGCGCGGACTACCCGACCCCGGAGAACTTCCTGTTCCCGCTGCTGCACTCGGCTTCGATGAACAAGGACGCCGAGGGCAACGTGACCGGTGACAACCGCGTCCGTTACAACAACCCCGAGTTCGACAAGCTGATCGACACGGCCCGCGCCACCAAGGACGAGGCCGCTCGCATCCAGATGTACAAGACGGCCGAGAAGATGGCCATGGACGACATGGCGCTCATCCCGACCTTCAACCGTTCCCAGTTCCGCCTGATGGCGACCGACAAGTTCAACGGTCTGGACGACATCAACTTCAACGAGGACCCGATCCTCGAGAAGATCTCGCTCAAGAAGTAATCGGTTCGGACGGTATATCCGTCAGGAGCGAACGTGCCGCGGCCCCCGGGTGACCGGTGGGCCGCGGCCCCGCTCGGCAGGCCGTTTTCACTTCGGCACCCCTCACATCCGCGGGCAACCCCCGCAGGCCGAGAGCCGGCCCGTTCCTTGGGCCGGAGGCCGCTGCTCCCAGAAGCGGCCAGGTAGAGAGGCAAAACATGGGAAGGTACGTCGCCCGTCGCCTCGGGCAGATGGTCATAGTCCTCATAGGCGCGACCATGGTTCTGTTCGCGTGTCTGTTCGTCCTCCCCGGCGATCCCGTGGGTTCGATCGCGGGCAGCGACAAGGCACGTGACCCCGCAGTGGTCGCGGAACTGAAGGCGCGTTACGGGCTCGACAAGTCGTTGCCCGAGCAGTACGTGAACTACGTCGCGAAGGTTGCCACCGGCGACCTCGGCGAAGACTTCGTGCAGCGCCGCGAGGTTTCCGAGATCCTCGCACCCAAGCTTCAGAACACGGCGAAGCTGGCCCTTCTGGCCATCGTCCTCGTCACCGTGTTCGGTATGGGCGTGGGCATCATCGCCGCGCTCTACAGATACAGCATTCTCGACATGGCCACGACATTTTTTACGACGATGGCCGTCGGTTTCCCCACCTTCGTGATCGGCATGCTGCTCATGAAGTACTTCGCCGTGGAACTGCAGTGGTTCCCGCAGCTCGGCGGAGACAAGCTCGAAGGCATGGTCCTTCCCGCGATCACCCTCGCCGTCACCGACATCGCCTTCGTCGCCCGCCTCACCCGCGGCACGATGCTCGAGGTGCTGCGCGCGGACTACGTGAAGACGGCCGTGGCCAAGGGACTTCCGCGCCGCCGCGTGCTGTTCAAGCACGTACTGCGCAACTCGTCCATTCCCGTGGTCACGTACCTGGGTATTTCGTTCGGCGGACTCCTCGGTGGTGCGCTCATCACTGAGGCGATCTTCAACTGGGACGGTGTCGGTCTGGCACTGGTTCAGGCGATTCAGCAGCAGAACAACCCGATCGTCATCGGTGTCGTGACCTACAGCGTCGCGATCTTCGTCGTCCTCAGCCTCATCGTGGACCTGCTGTACGCGGCCCTCGACCCGCGTATCCGCCTCAGCTGACCGCCCCCAAGGAGGATTTCCTCATGTCTGAGCTCGCAACGAGCCCGGCGATCGGGGACGAGAACCCCGTGTCGTCCGCTTCGGCCACGGCCGAACCCGCACCCAAGCAACTGAGCCAGTGGGGCGAGATCCGTCACCGCTACGTCCAGAACAAGCTGGCCGTCGTCGGTCTCGTGATCATCTCCCTGCTGTTCCTGACGGCGATCTTCGGCGACATGCTCGCGCCGTACGACCCCGGCGCCCAGGACCTGGAGAACACCCTCGCGTCGCCCAACGGCACGCACTGGATGGGCACCGACGCCCTGGGCCGCGACATGTTCTCGCGCCTCATAGCCGGTACCCGCGTCGCCATGTTCGTCGGCCTCGCCTCGATCTTCTTCGCGGTGCTGATCGGTGTCGCCCTCGGCGCCATCGCCGGTTACTTCGCCGGCTTCGCCGACACCCTGGTCATGCGCGTCGCGGACGTGTTCCTCGCGTTCCCGCTGATGATCGGTGCCGTCGTCATCATCCTGGTCACCGGGCGCGGCATCACCCCGGTGGTCATCTCGCTGGCCATCTTCTCCTGGGCCACCGTGTCCAGGCTCCTGCGCAGCTCGATCCTGTCGGTGCGCGAGATGGACTACGTCCACGCGGCCAAGGCGCTCGGCGCCGGCGGCTGGCGGGTCGTCCGCACGCACATCCTTCCGAACTCGCTGACCGCCGTTCTGGTCTACGCGACCTTCAACGTCGGCACCACGATCGTCGGTGTGGCAGCGCTCTCCTTCCTCGGAGCCGGTGTCCCCGTCGACGTCCCCGAGTGGGGCAACATGCTGGCGGCCGGGCAGGGCTTCATCGGCGTCAATGACTACCTGTGGTACTTCCCCAGCCTGTTCGTCGTCGTCACCGTGCTCGGCTTCGCCTTCGTCGGCGACGGCCTGCGTGACGCGCTCGACCCGAAGCTCCGGTAGGGCCGCGCGATGCCCCGAGACAACATCAGCAAGCAGGACGAAGGTGGCGGCGTGACGACGTCGGAGATTCTCAGCGTTGCGGAGACGGGTGGCGGTTCCGCCGTGCCGCTGCTGGAGGTGGACAACCTCCAGGTCGAGTTCAAGACCCGTGACGGGGTCGCCAAGGCCGTCAACGGCGTGAGCTACAGCGTCAACGCCGGCGAGACCCTCGCCGTGCTCGGCGAGTCCGGCTCCGGCAAGTCCGTCACCGCACAGGCGATCATGGGCATTCTCGACAGCCCGCCCGGACGGATCGCCGGCGGCGAGGTGCGCTTCCACGGCAAGGACATCCTCAAGATGTCCGACGAGGAGCGCCGCAAGCTCCGCGGCAACAAGATGGCGATGATCTTCCAGGACGCGCTGTCCTCCCTGAACCCGGTCTACTCGGTGGGCGACCAGCTCGGCGAGATGTTCCGGGTCCACCGCGGCATGTCCAAGAAGGACTCGAAGGTCAAGGCCATCGAGCTCATGGACCGCGTGAAGATCCCCGCCGCCAAGGCGCGCGTGGGCGACTACCCGCACCAGTTCTCCGGCGGTATGCGCCAGCGCATCATGATCGCCATGGCGCTGGCCCTGGAGCCGGACCTGATCATCGCCGACGAGCCCACCACGGCTCTCGACGTGACGGTCCAGGCGCAGGTCATGGACCTGCTCGCCGAGCTCCAGCGCGAGATGAACATGGGCCTGATCCTGATCACCCACGACCTCGGCGTCGTCGCCGACGTCGCGGACAAGATCGCGGTCATGTACGCGGGCCGGATCGTCGAGACCGCTCCGGTCCACGAGATCTACAAGCGCCCGTCCCACCCGTACACCCGCGGCCTGCTCGACTCGATCCCGCGCCTGGACCAGAAGGGCCAGGAGCTCTACGCGATCAAGGGTCTGCCGCCCAACCTGCTCCGCATTCCCGCGGGCTGCGCCTTCAGCCCCCGCTGTCCCAAGGCGCAGGACATCTGCCGTACGGAGATCCCCGTACTGCACCCCGTCACCGAGCAGGACGGCACCGAACTGCCCGGCCGCGGCAGCGCGTGCCACTTCTGGAAGGAGCAGATCCATGGCTGAGCTCACCAAGAACGCCACCGAGCGCGAGCCGATCCTCCAGGTCCGCAACCTGGTCAAGCACTTCCCGCTGACCCAGGGCATCCTGTTCAAGAAGCAGGTCGGCGCGGTCAAGGCGGTCGACGGGATCTCCTTCGACCTCTACCAGGGCGAGACCCTCGGCATCGTCGGCGAGTCCGGCTGTGGCAAGTCCACGGTCGCCAAGCTCCTGATGAACCTGGAGCGGGCCACCTCCGGCCAGGTGCTCTACAAGGGCGAGGACATCAGCCGGCTGTCCGGCAAGGCCCTCAAGGCCGTCCGCCGCAACATCCAGATGGTGTTCCAGGACCCGTACACCTCGCTGAACCCGCGCATGACGGTCGGCGACATCATCGGGGAGCCCTTCGAGATCCACCCCGAGGTGGCTCCCAAGGGCGACCGGCGCCGCAAGGTCCAGGAGCTCCTGGACGTCGTGGGCCTGAACCCGGAGTACATCAACCGGTACCCGCACCAGTTCTCCGGCGGTCAGCGCCAGCGCATCGGCATCGCCCGCGGCCTGGCCCTGCAGCCCGAGATCATCATCTGCGACGAGCCGGTCTCCGCGCTCGACGTGTCGGTGCAGGCGCAGGTCATCAACCTGATGGAGAAGCTCCAGGACGAGTTCAACCTCTCCTACCTCTTCATCGCGCACGACCTGTCGATCGTCCGGCACATCTCGGACCGCGTCGGCGTCATGTACCTGGGCAAGATGGCCGAGATCGGCTCCGACGCCCAGATCTACGAGCACCCGACGCACCCGTACACCCAGGCGCTGCTCTCCGCCGTCCCGGTCCCCGACCCGGACGCCCGCGAGGGCCGCGAGCGCATCATCCTCACCGGTGACGTCCCGTCGCCGGCCAACCCGCCGTCGGGCTGCCGCTTCCGCACCCGCTGCTGGAAGGCCGAGGACAAGTGCTCCACCGAGGAGCCGCTGCTGGCGATCCCGGAGCGCTTCAAGGGCCAGACCGGCCCGGCCGCGCACGAGTCCGCGTGCCACTTCGCGGAGGAGAAGGCCATCCTGGCCGTCTGACCTCCGACGGATCCGCAAGGCCGCGGCCGGTCCCCGGTGCTTCGAGCACCGGGGACCGGCCGTTTCCGCGTGCGTCGCGGAACCCCGTTGCGGAACCCCGTCACTGAAACCCTGTTGCGGCGCCCGGACGGCGGGCCGGAGCATGAGGCAATGATCCTCACCGTACGGCCCGCCGGGCCCGGGGACGCATCCGACATCTGCGCCCTCCTCAACGCCGTCGACGTGATCGAGATCGGCCGCCCGGAGACCGACCTGGGCACCGTCGAATCCGACCTCAACGCCCCCGACGTCGACCTGGCCACGGACTCCTGGCTCGCCTTCGAGGACGGCCGGCTCGTGGCCTACGCCCTCGTCTGGGCGGACTCGGGTCCGGGCCGCGTCGACGGCGACCACTATGTGCTGCCCGGTCACGACGAGGCCGCCGAACGGCTGCTGGAGCACATGGAGACCCGGGCCCGGGAGCTCGCCGGCGAGTCCGGCGTGCTGAGACTCCAGCTCAACGTGGAACCCACCCTCGACCTCTCCCTCCTCACCGCGCGCGGCTACCGCACCATCCGCCGCTACCAGGTCATGACCCGCTCCCTGTCGCAGGCCGCCGACCTGCCGCCGGCCGTCCCGGCCGGCGTGACCCTGCGCCACTGCGCCGACGACGAGGCCGACCGCCGGCGGGCCCACGCCCTGATCGAGGAGACCTTCGCGGCGCACTTCGGCCATGTGGACCGCCCGTACGAGTCCTGGCTGGACCACATCGACGGCCGCAGGCTCGACTGGTCCCTGGTCTGGATCGCGAGCCTGCCCGGCCACGGCGACGCGGCCGTCCTCCTCAGCCGGGACGACCGGACCAGCATGGGCTGGGTCGGCCACATCGGCGTGCGCAAGGAGCTCCGCGGCCGCGGCCTCGGCGGCTTCCTGCTGCGCCACTGCTTCGCGGTGTACGCCGCGCGCGGCCGGGACACCGTGGGCCTCGGCGTGGACATCCACAACGAAACGGGCGCACTCGGGCTCTACGAGGCGCACGGCATGGGCCTGCACTACGCGGTCGACTCCTGGGAGCTGCCGTTGCACTCGCAGGGGTGACAGGCGCGTGACGCGCGGGTGCAATCGGTCCAACCAGGAGTGTGCGGGACCCCACATAGGGTGACATTGGCCCCTAAGTGAGTCTGGGACCCCTAGGAGGCACTCCATGCGCGGAGCCACCCACGCCAAGTGGGCCGCATGTGCTGTGGCCGTCGCCCTCGCGGCGACGGCCTGCGGCGGCGGAAGCGACAGCGGCGGGGGTGGTGGCGAGGCCGGTGTCGTCAGCTCGTCCTGGGGTGACCCGCAGAACCCGCTGGAGCCCGCCAACACCAACGAGGTGCAGGGCGGCAAGGTCCTCGACATGCTCTTCCGGGGTCTCAAGCGGTACGACCCGAAGACCGGCGCGGCGAACAACATGCTCGCAGAGAAGATCGAGACGACGGACAACCAGAACTTCACGATCACGCTGAAGGACGGCTGGAAGTTCAGCAACGACGAGCCGGTCACCTCCCAGTCCTTCGTGGACGCCTGGAACTACGGCGCGGACGTGCGCAACAAGCAGAACAACTCGCCGTTCTTCTCCGACATCGTCGGCTACCAGGACGTGCACCCGGCCTCCGGGGAGCCGAAGGCGAAGACGATGTCCGGTCTGGTGGTCAAGGACCCCAAGACCTTCACCGTCGCCCTCAAGAGCAAGTTCTCCACCTGGCCCGAGACCCTCGGCTACCAGGCGTTCTCCCCGCTGCCGAAGGCCTTCTTCACCGACCACACCGCCTGGCTGGACAAGCCCGTCGGCAACGGCCCGTACACGGTGGACTCGTACACCAAGGGCACCGGCATGAAGCTGCGCAAGTGGGACGCGTACCCCGGTGCGGACAAGGCGCAGAACGGCGGGGTGGACCTGAAGGTCTACACCGACAACAACACCGCCTACACCGACCTGATCTCCGGCAACCTCGACCTCGTCGACGACATCCCGGCGCAGCAGCTGAAGAACGTCAAGAACGACCTCGGCGACCGCTACATCAACCAGCCGGCCCTCATCATCCAGACCCTCACCTTCCCGCTGTACGACGCGCAGTGGAGCAAGCCGGGCATGGAGAAGGTCCGCCAGGGCATCTCCCGGGCGATCAACCGCGACGAGATCACCAAGCAGATCTTCCGCGAGACCCGCACCCCCGCCAAGGACTGGACCTCGCCGGCGCTCGGCGAGAAGGGCGGCTTCTCCGCCACGGTCTGCGGCGACGCCTGCGTCTACGACCCGGCCGAGGCCAAGAAGCTCATCCAGGAGGGCGGCGGGCTCCCCGGCGGCAAGGTCACGCTGACCTCCAACGTGGACACCGGTTCGCACCGCGACTGGATGGACGCCGTCTGCAACAGCGTCAACAACGCGCTCGGCGAGGGCCCGGTCTGCACGGTCAACCCGGTCGGCACCTTCGCCGACTTCCGCAACCAGCAGAGCGCCTTCAAGCTGACCGGCCCCTTCCGTTCCGGCTGGCAGGCCGACTACCCGCTGATCCAGAACTTCCTCCAGCCGCTCTACTACACCGGCGCCTCCTCCAACTACGGGAAGTTCAGCAACCCGGACTTCGACAAGCTCGTCGACGAGGCCAACCAGGAGAGCGACCAGGCCAAGGCCATCACGAAGTTCCAGGACTCCGAGAAGATCCTCGCCGAGCAGATGCCGGCCATCCCGCTCTGGTACCAGAACGGCAGCGCGGGCTACGCCGAGCGGCTCTCGGACGTGGCGCTCAACCAGTTCAGCGTCCCCGTGTACGACCAGATCAAGGTCAGCTGACCCACGTTTCGGATCGATCCTGGAGCAGTCCATGGGACGTTATGTGATCCGGCGGCTGCTCCAGATGATCCCGGTGTTCATCGGCAGCACGTTCCTGATCTTCCTGATGGTGTACGCGCTCGGCGACCCGGTCGCCGCCCTCTTCGGCGACAAGGCACCCGACCCGGCCACCGCCGCGCGCATCCGCAAGGACCTCTTCCTCGACCAGCCCCTGTGGAAGCAGTACCTCCACTACATGGGCGCGATCTTCCAGGGCGATTTCGGCACGGCCTTCAACGGCCAGCCGGTCACCGAGCTGATGGCCAGCGCCTTCCCCGTGACCCTGCGCCTGACCATCGTCGCGATCTTCTTCGAGGTCGTCATCGGCATCACCCTCGGCGTGATCAGCGGCTTGCGCCGCGGCAAGACCGTCGACACCTCCGTGCTCGTGGCCACGCTCGTGGTCATCTCGGTGCCCACCTTCGTGACGGGCTATCTGATCCAGTTCCTCTTCGGCGTCAAATGGGGCTGGGTGCGGCCCACCGTCTCCCCGGACGCCCCCTTCAACGAGCTGATCCTGCCCGGCATCGTGCTCGCGCTGGTCTCCCTCGCCTACGTCACCCGGCTCTCCCGCACCTCCATCGCCGAGAACGTCAAGGCCGACTACGTGCGCACCGCCGTCGCCAAGGGCCTGCCGCGCCGCCGGGTCGTCACGCGCCACCTGCTGCGCAACTCGCTAATCCCCGTCGTCACCTTCATCGGCACCGACATCGGCGCCCTGATGGGCGGCGCCATCATCGTCGAGCGGATCTTCAACATCCACGGTGTCGGATACCAGCTCTACCAGGGCATCCTGCGCAACAACTCCCCGACGGTCGTCGGCTTCGTGACGATCCTCGTCATCGTCTTCCTGCTGGCGAACCTGCTCGTCGACCTGCTCTACGCGGTCCTGGACCCGAGGATCCGTTATGCCTGAGCCCGAGCCCCCCGAGCGCGCCGAAGGCCCCGGCGGATACGACCCCGTCGGCCCCCGCCGGCACGAGGCGATCTCCCCCACCGGCCAGGGAGGACCCATGGATCTCGCGCTGGAGGAGGCCGAGAGCGTCGAGGGAATCGAGAAGACCGCCGGACCCACCGGCCCCGGGCCGCGGGAGAAGGCCCGCTCCCTGTGGTCGGACGCCTGGCACCAGCTGCGCCGCAACCCGGTCTTCGTCATCTCCTCGCTGATGATCCTCTTCCTCGTGATCATCTCGATCTGGCCGCAGCTCATCGCGAGCGGCGACCCGCTCCAGTGCGACCTGTCCAAATCGCAGCAGGGCTCCTCCCCGGGCCACCCCTTCGGCTACGACACCCAGGGCTGCGATGTGTACACCCGTACCGTCTACGGGGCCCGCGCCTCCATCACCGTGGGCATCTGCGCCACCCTCGGCGCAGCCCTGCTCGGCTCGGTGCTCGGCGGGCTCGCCGGGTTCTTCGGCGGGTGGGGCGACGCACTGCTCTCCCGGGTCGCGGACATCTTCTTCGGCATCCCCGTCGTCCTCGGCGGCCTGGTCTTCCTGTCCGTGGTCACCAGCACCACCGTCTGGCCGGTCGTCGGCTTCATCGTGCTCCTCGGCTGGCCGCAGATCGCCCGCATCGGCCGCGGCTCCGTCATCACCGCCAAACAGAACGACTACGTCCAGGCCGCGCGGGCCCTCGGCGCCGGCAACGGGCGGATGCTGCTCCGGCACGTGGCGCCCAACGCCATCGCCCCCGTCATCGTCGTCGCCACCATCGCGCTCGGCACCTACATCTCCCTGGAGGCCACGCTGTCCTTCCTCGGCGTCGGCCTGCGCCCGCCCACCGTCTCCTGGGGCATCGACATCTCCAACGCGGCCTCGCAGATCCGCAACGCCCCGCACATGCTGCTCTGGCCGGCGGGCGCGCTGAGCCTCACGGTGCTCGCCTTCATCATGCTCGGCGACGCGGTGCGCGACGCCCTCGATCCCAAGCTGCGCTGAGGAGCCCCGCACATGCTGCTCGAAGTCCGCGACCTGCACGTGGAATTCAAGACGCGCGACGGAGTCGCGAAGGCGGTCAACGGTGTCGACTACTCGGTGGACGAGGGCGAGACGCTCGCCGTGCTCGGCGAGTCCGGTTCCGGCAAGTCGGTGACCGCCCAGGCCGTGATGGGGATCCTCGACATGCCGCCGGGCCGGATCGCGGGCGGCGAGATCCTCTTCAAGGGCAAGGACCTCCTCAAGATGAAGGAGGAGGAGCGGCGCAGAATCCGCGGCGCCGATATGGCGATGATCTTCCAGGACGCGCTCTCCTCCCTGAACCCGGTGCTGAGCGTGGGCAAGCAGCTCGGCGAGATGTACGAGGTCCACCGCGGGATGTCCCGCAAGGACGCCAGGGCCAAGGCCGTCGAGCTGATGGAGCGGGTGAAGATCCCGGCGGCGAAGCAGCGGGTGGGGGACTTCCCGCACCAGTTCTCGGGCGGCATGCGCCAGCGCATCATGATCGCCATGGCGCTGGCCCTGGAGCCCTCGCTGATCATCGCGGACGAGCCGACGACGGCCCTCGACGTGACCGTCCAGGCCCAGGTGATGGACCTCCTGGGCGAGCTGCAGCGCGAGCTCAACATGGGCCTCATCCTGATCACCCACGACCTGGGCGTGGTCGCCGACGTGGCCGACAAGATCGCCGTCATGTACGCGGGCCGGATCGTCGAGGCGGCCCCCGTCCACGAGATCTACAAGGCGCCCGCCCACCCGTACACGCGCGGACTGCTGGATTCCATCCCGCGCCTGGACCAGAAGGGCCAGGAGCTGTACGCCATCAAGGGCCTGCCGCCGAACCTGCTGGCCATCCCGCAGGGCTGCGCCTTCAACCCGCGCTGTCCGATGGCCCAGGCCCGCTGCCGCGCCGAGGTCCCGCCGCTCGCGCAGGTCGCCGGGGAACGGACCAGTGCGTGCTTCTTCTGGAAGGAGTGCCTCCGTGGCTGAGTCCCTTCTGGAAGTGAAGGACCTGGTCAAGCACTACCCGCTGACCCAGGGCATCGTCTTCCGCAGGCAGGTCGGCGCGGTCAAGGCCGTCGACGGGGTCTCCTTCGACCTGCGCGCCGGCGAGACGCTGGGCATCGTCGGCGAGTCCGGCTGCGGGAAGTCGACCGTGGCCAAGATGCTGGTCAACCTGGAGCGGCCGACGGCGGGTTCGATCCTCTACAAGGGCGAGGACCTCACCAGGCTGTCCGGCCGCGCCCTGAAGGCCGTGCGCCGCAACATCCAGATGGTGTTCCAGGACCCGTACACCTCGCTGAACCCGCGGATGACGGTCGGCGACATCATCGGCGAGCCCTTCGAGATCCACCCGGAGGTGGCTCCCAGGGGATCGCGCCGTCAGAAGGTCCAGGACCTCCTCGACGTGGTCGGACTGAACCCGGAGTACATCAACCGCTACCCGCACCAGTTCTCCGGCGGCCAGCGCCAGCGCATCGGCATCGCCCGCGGCCTCGCGCTCCAGCCCGAGATCATCGTGGCCGACGAGCCGGTCTCCGCGCTCGACGTCTCCGTGCAGGCGCAGGTGATCAACCTCCTGGACCGGCTCCAGAACGACTTCAGCCTGTCCTACGTCTTCATCGCACACGATCTGTCGATCGTGCGGCACATCTCCGACCGGGTCGGCGTCATGTACCTGGGCCGGATCGTGGAGATCGGCACCGACAGCCAGATCTACGACCACCCCACCCACCCGTACACCCAGGCCCTGCTTTCGGCCGTTCCCGTGCCCGACCCGGAGGCCCGCGCCCACCGCGAGCGGATCATCCTCTCCGGCGACGTGCCCTCCCCGGCCGACCCGCCGTCGGGCTGCCCCTTCCGCACCCGGTGCTGGAAGGCCCAGCCCCGCTGCACGGCCGAGGTTCCGCTGCTGGCGGTCCCGGAGGCCTTCCCCTCGGGTCCGGCGGCCCACCCCTCGGCGTGCCATTTCGCGGCGGAGAAACAGGTCGTCCCGCCCGCGCCGCCGAAGGGCGCGCAGGACTAGCCCCCGCCCCGTCCGTCCCGTCCTGTCCGTGGGACGGACTCCCCGGTCATCGATCATTTCCGGCCACCCACGGGGTGTGGGGTGAGGGTGTGGCCACCGCTCCGCAACACGGTTTACACGGGGGCAACTTGACCGTTTCTGCCCCGAGATCTGGGGCATGCAGCCTGGGTGGCGTGCGGCCGTGCGGGTGCCGACAGCCGGCCGGGGAGGCGTACAGCCGCCCCGGCCGGCCTCCCCGTGACCCCGCCCGTGCGCGCCATGCGCCCCTCGTGCTGCCGGATTTCGATCGATGCGCTGGCACGGATAGTTATGATCCGTAGCGCACGGTGGGTATGACTCTCGCCGAGCGCGAATACGCGTACCGATGTCCGCTCGACGTGGAGGTGAAACGCCGTGGCACTCTCGATCTCCGCCGTGGTGCTGCTGGCGATCATCGTCTTCCTGCTGGTCCGGAGGGCCGGCCTGAAGGCGGGACACGCGGTCGTCTGCGTCCTGCTCGGCTTCTACCTGGCGAGCTCCACCGTCGCGCCGACCCTCAGCCAGCTCACCTCGAACGTGGCCACCATGATCAGTGGCCTCAAGTTCTAGCCCTGGCCTCGTAGGCTAGGTCCATGAACGGTCTTCCCGCCCGTCGTCTGCTCCTCGTGCACGCACACCCGGACGACGAGTCGATCAACAACGGCGTCACCATGGCCAAGTACGCGGCCGAGGGCGCCCACGTCGCGTTGGTGACCTGCACCCTCGGCGAGGAGGGCGAGGTCATCCCGCCCGGCCTCGCCCACCTGGCGGCCGACCGCGACGACACGCTCGGCGCCCACCGCGTCGGCGAGCTCGCCGCCGCCATGGCCGAACTGGGCGTCCACGACCACCGGTTCCTCGGCGGCCCCGGCCGCTTCCGGGACTCCGGGATGATGGGCGCCCCGCAGAACCACCGCCAGGGGGCCTTCTGGTCGGCCGACGTCGACGAGGCGGCCGCGTACCTCGTGGAGGTGATCCGGGAGCTGCGCCCGCAGGTGCTCGTCACCTACGACCCGGACGGCGGCTACGGGCACCCGGACCACATCCAGGCCCACCGGGTCGCCATGCGCGCCGCCGAACTGGCCGCGGAGACCGCGTACCGGCGCGACCTCGGCGACCCGCACGCGGTCGGGAAGATCTACTGGAACCGCGTCCCGCTCTCCGTGGTCGAGGAGGGCTTCGCCAGGCTGCGCGCCGCCGGAGGCGGGAACCCCTTCCCGGGCATGGGTTCGCCCGAGGACGTGCCCGGGGTCGTCGCCGACGAGCGGATCACCGCCGAGATCGGGGCCGAGGAGCCCTTCGTGGCGGCGAAGGCGGCCGCCATGCGGGCCCACGCCACCCAGATCGCCGTGGACGGGCCCTTCTTCGCCCTCTCCAACGACCTGGCGCAGCCGCTGTTCACGCGCGAGTACTACGAACTGGTCGAGGGTCACCCGGGCGCCCCGGCGGGGACGCGCGAGCACGACCTCTTCGCGGGGGTGCAGGCGTGACCGGCCGCCCCCTGACGGCCGGCCGGATCGCCGGCTGCCTGGGCCTGGTGGTCGCGGGCGCGCTGACCGGCGCGGCCGGCTGGCTGGTGGTGGACCTGTGGTTCCCCGGCGGCCTGCTGCTCGGTCTGCTGGCCCTCTTCGGACTGTTCCTCGGGGGCCGGATCGCCCTCGGGACCGGCCTCGGGGTGGGCGGGGCCGCGGCCGGCTGGTTCCTCGCGTACGTGATGCTCAGCGTTCCGCGCCCCGAGGGGGACTTCCTCCTCAGTTCGTCCGGAATCGGCATGTACGTCTACCTTTTGGGTGGAACGGTGCTCGCTGTGATGTGTGCCACGATGCGCGGTCCGCTGGACCGGCCGGTTTCGGCCGCGCGGTCTGCCAAGTGACGTGGTGTCGGACCTCGTAGGGAGATGGGCGCAGGGGGGCGCGCAGGGGCTCTCGGGGCGGTTCAGGGGGGTTTGGCGGGCGTGATGGGGAACCGCTGATTCCCGGCCGTCAGTTGCGCGCGGGCGGCGGCCAGTATGGTGGACGGGCCGCCGAGCTGCCCGCGCACGGTATGACGGGCGGCGGAGCCAACCGGGAGAACCTGCCTTGAGTCGTGAAACCGACAGTTCGTCCTCCGGGCCCAAGGGGCACGGCGGAGCCGCATACCCCTCGGGGACGCCGCCGTATGGAACCGGCCAGCACCCGTCCACGACTGTGCCGTCCGGACCTGGCGCGCCGACCGCTCCGGAGGAGAACCCTGTGACCTCGAAGCCGTCCACGCCCGAATCCGACGGGCCCAAGACCGAGACCACCCTGACGACCCGGATCCGGATCAACATCCCGGGTTCCCGGCCGATCCCGCCGGTGGTCGTGCGCAAGTCGATGGGCACCAATTCCAGCCCGGCCGCCACCACGCCGGAGCAGGGACCGCAGCCCACGCCCGAGCCGAGGCCCGAGCCGCCGCTCGCGCAGCGCCCCAAGCCCCAGCCGACGCGGATCGAGGCCGAACGGGAGCCGGAGCCGCCGCGCGCCCAGGGCCCGGCCGCGGCCGAGGAGCCGGCCGCCAGCAACTGGTTCGCCCCCCGCAAGCCGGCGGGCGCCGCGCCCGCGCCCGCGGCCCCGGCGCCCGGTGCCGCGCAGATGCCGCCGGCCGCCGCCGCCCCGCCGCCCCCGCTCGCGCAGCGGCCCGTGCCCGGCGCCGCGCCCGGCCCGACGCCGCCTCCGCCCGTGCCGGGCGGCGGTTACGCGCCCCCGCCGCGCACCCAGGCCCCGCCGGCGCCGGACAGCGCCTACGCGCCGCCGCGCACCCCGCCGCCGCCCGTGGCGGACTACGGCACCGGCTATCCCCAGGCGCCCGCACCCGCCGCCCCGATGCCCGGCGGCCCCGGCGTCGGGTCCACCCAGGGCTTCCCGGTGTACGGGAGCGACCAGGGCGACGGCCCCGTCACCGAGGCCTTTCCGGTCTACGGCAACGGCCCCGCCGGACCCACCAACGGTCCCGGCTTCGGCACCGGCCCGGTCGGCGGCCCCGGCGCCGGACCCCGCGTCGAGGAGGCGCCGAGCTGGCCCGGCCCCGAGCTGGACGCCCCGCTGCCCACCCCCGCACCGGCCCCGGCCGCCCCGCGCCCCGTGCCCGCGCAGCAGAAGGCCGAGGCCGCCAAGCCGGCCAAGCCCGCCAAGAAGGGCCGCTCCAAGCTGGTCCTGCTCGGCGGCGGGATCGTGGCCCTGATCGGCGTGGCCTACGGTGCAGGGCTGCTCCTGAACCACTCCGACGTCCCCAAGGGCACCACCGTCCTCGACGTCGACATCAGCGGCAGCCGCGACGAAGCCGTGGCCAAGCTCCAGACGGCCTTCGGCACCCGCGCCGCCACCCCGATCCAGCTCAGCGTCGGCGGCAAGCAGGTCGAGCTGAAGCCCGACAAGGCCGGGCTGACCCTGGACAGCCAGACAACCGTCCGCAACGCGGCCGGCAGCGACTACAACCCCGTCACCGTCATCGGCTCCCTGCTCGGCCGGCAGCGCGTCGCCGATCCCGTGATGCCGGTCGACGAGGAGAAGCTCCAGGTCGCGCTCCAGGAGCTCGCCGGCACGGCCGGCTCGGCCACCGAGGGCACGATCACCTTCGACACCGGCAAGGCCGTCGCCGTCCCCGGCAAGCCCGGCACCACCCTGGACGTGGACGCCTCCGCCGACCTGGTCGGCAAGGCCTTCCGCGACCAGGTCGCCACCGGCAAGGCGACCGTGCCCGAACTGCCGACCACCACCAAGGAACCGGTCGTCAACCAGGCCGAACTGGACCGGGCGATGAAGGAGTTCGCGGAGCCCGCGATGTCCGCCATCGCCACGGTCAAGGCGGGGGGCAAGTCCCTCCCCTTCGGCTCCAAGTCCCTGCCGAAGTTCCTCAGCATGCAGGCCGTGGACGGCCGCCTCACCGAGAAGTTCGACCTGGAGGCGCTCAAGGCGGTCTACGGGAACACCTTCGACGGGGTCCTGATCACCCGCGGCACCGGCGCCAAGACGGCGGTCACCCCGCAGGACGTCGCCGGCGCCCTCGGCAAGGCCCTGCGCGGCAAGACCACCGCCGAGCGGACCGTCGTCATCGACACCAACGCGAGCTAGCCTCCGCCGCGTCACGACCGACCAGTGCCCCCGCCCGGACCCCGGGCGGGGGCACTGTCACGTCCGCCGCATGACATCTGTCATCCCGCACACACGACGCCCGACACTGCCGCGCGGGACCCCGTACGGGCGAACCTCTTCCCATGACGACGACCGCGACACGCACCGCGAAGCCCGCCACCGACACGGTGGTCAGCTTCGAGAACGTGACCAAGAACTACGGCCCGGTCCGGGCGGTCGACGGCCTCTCCCTCACACTCCACCCGGGTGAGACCGTCGCGCTCCTCGGCCCCAACGGCGCCGGGAAGTCCTCCACCCTCGACCTCCTGCTCGGCCTGCGCCCCGCCGACTCCGGCACCGTCCGGCTCTTCGGCACCACCCCCCGCGAGGCCGTCGCCGCCGGCCGGGTCGGAGCCATGCTGCAGAGCGGCGGCCTGATGGCGGAGGTGACCGTACGGGAGATCGTCGCGCTCGGCTGCGCCCTGCACCCGCGCCCGCACCCGGTCGACGAGGTGCTCTCCCGCGCCGGCATCGACAAGATCGCCGGCCGCAAGGTCGACAAGCTCTCCGGCGGCCAGGAACAGCGCGTGCGCTTCGCCCTCGCCACGGCCGGCGACAACGACCTGATCGTGCTCGACGAGCCGACCACCGGCATGGACGTCACCGCCCGCCAGTCCTTCTGGGCCACCATGCGGGAACAGGCCGACCGGGGCCGCACCGTGCTCTTCGCCACCCACTACCTGGAGGAGGCGGACGCGATCGCCGACCGGGTGCTGGTCCTCGGCAGGGGCCGGCTGCTCGCCGACGGCACCGCCGCCGAGATCAAGGCCAGGGCCGGCGCCCGGAAGGTCTCCTTCGACCTGGACGGCCACGACACCGTGGACGAGCAGGCGCTCCGCGCCCTGCCCGCCCTCACGGCCTACGAGCGGCACGGCGCGACCGTGCGGCTCCAGTCCGCCGACGCCGACGCGACCGTCCACGGCGTGTACGCGCTCGGGCTCTACCCCCGCAATCTGGAGGTCGCGGGCCTCGGCCTGGAACAGGCCTTCATCGCCCTCACCGAGGCCGAGGAGGCCGCCCTGTGAACGCCCTGGTCAAGCTGGAGATCACCCGCGCCCTGCGCAACAAGAAGTACCTCTTCTTCACCGTGCTCTACCCGGCCGCCCTCTTCCTGATGCTCGGCGGCACCCTCGACGGCACCACCAAGGTCATGGGCACCGAACTGACCATGCCCGCCTTCTACATGGTCGCCATGGCCTCCTTCGGGGCCCTGACCGCCGTCCTCATGGGCAACAGCGAGCGCATCGCCAAGGAGCGCGAGCAGGGCTGGGTCCGCCAGCTGCGGCTCACCGCACTCCCCGGCCACGGCTACGTCCTCGCGAAGACCGCCGGCGCCGGCGTCCTCTCGCTCCCCTCCATCCTGACCGTCTTCGCGGTGGCGGCCGCCGTCAAGGACGTACGGTTCGAGGCCTGGCAGTGGCTCGCCCTCACCGGCGCGATCTGGGCCGGCAGCCTCGTCTTCGCCGCGCTCGGCGTCGCGATCGGATACCTGGCCAGCGGCGACAACGTCCGCCCCCTCTCGATGCTGTTCTACTTCGGCCTGTCGATCCTCGGCGGCCTGTGGATGCCCACCGCCAACTTCCCGCAGTGGCTCCAGACCATCGCGAACTGGCTCCCCACCCACGCCTACGCGGGCCTCGGCCAGGCCATCGAGCTGGGCGGCGCACCGCACGCCAAGGACGTGGCGATCCTCGCCGTCTACTTCGTACTGTTCACCGGTGCCGCCGCCTGGCTGTACCGCAAGGACTCACTGAAGGCATGAACCCGTGGCGCTGAAGCAGGATGACGCAGACCGCGCAGACCGGGGCTTCCCCGAGATCGCCAAACGGCCGGAGAACCGCCGCCAGCAGGCGGTGAAGGCCCTCTGGATCAGCATCTGGCTCTTCTACCTGAGCGCGCCCGTCACCGACCTGATCAGCGGCGGACACGCCCTCGGGCCCCGGCTGCTCGGCGGCCTGGGCCTCGCGGCCTTCGTCGCCTGGTACCTGGTGCTGGTCTTCCGCACCGCACGCCAGATGCCGGTCCGCAGGGTCCTGCTCTCCCTGGCGGTGCTCGCCGCCCAGGCCACGGTCCTGTCGCTGACCCTGGGCCGCGAATGGCTCGTGCTCTTCGTCTACGTGGCCATCTCCTCCGGAGCCGCGCTGCCGGCCGAGTACTCCCGCTGGACCGTCCCCGGCACCACCGCCCTGCTGGCGGTCACGGCGAACGCGGTCCCGGGCGGCTCCGCCTACCTGGCTGGCCTGCTGATCCCGGCGCTGATGGGCGGGTTCGCCATGGTCGGCGTCCGCGCGATGATCCGGACGACGATAGAGCTGCGCGAGGCCCGGGCCACGGTGGCGCAGCTCGCCGCCAACGAGGAACGCCTGCGGATGGCCCGCGACCTGCACGACCTGCTGGGGCACTCGCTGTCGCTGATCACGCTGAAGAGCGAGCTGGCGGGCCGGATGCTGCCCGGGCAGCCCGAGGCGGCGGCCCGGCAGGTCGCGGACATCGAGCGGGTCAGCCGGCAGGCGCTGGTCGACGTACGCGAAGCGGTCAGCGGCTACCGGCGGCCCACCCTGCCCGGCGAACTCGCCGGCGCACGGACGGCGCTGACCGCGGCGGGCGTGGTGGCGGACCTCCCGGCGGAGCCGGCCGAAGAGCTCCCGGAGGAGGCGGAATCGGCCCTGGCCTGGTCCCTGCGCGAGGCCGTGACGAACGTGGTCCGGCACAGTGGGGCCAAGCGCTGCCGGGTCACCCTGGAGACGCGCCAGACGCTGGACGGGCCGGTGCTGGAGCTGACGGTGACGGACGACGGCTCCGGCGGCCAGGGCACCCCCGGCAACGGCCTGACGGGCCTGACGGAACGTCTGACGGCGGTCGGCGGCACCCTGTCGGCGGGCCCGGCCGGCCGGACCGGCTTCGCCCTCACGGCCCGCGTCCCCCTGGCCCTAGGATCGGGATCATGACCTCACGCCCGATCCGCATCCTGCTGGCGGAGGACCAGTCGATGGTCCGCGAGGCCCTCGCCGCCCTGCTCGGACTCGAACCCGACATCGAGGTACTGGTCCAGGTGGCCCGCGGCGACGAGGTCGTGGACGCGGCCCGCGCGCACGACGTGAACGTCGCGCTGCTGGACATCGAGATGCCGGGCATGACGGGCATCGAGGCGGCCGCGGCCCTGCAGACGGCCCTTCCCGGCCTGCGCATCGTCATCCTGACCACCTTCGGCCGCCCCGGCTACCTCCGCGGCGCGATGGAGGCGGGCGCCTCGGCCTTCCTGGTCAAGGACGCCCCGGCCGCGCAGCTGGCGGCGGCCGTGCGCAAGGTCCTCCGGGGGGAGCGCGTCATCGACCCCACGCTCGCGGCGGCGGCCCTGGCGGAGGGCGCGAACCCGCTGACGGACCGCGAACGGGAGGTTCTGCGGGAGGCGGAGACCGGCGCCACCAACGCGGAACTCGC
Organism: Streptomyces sp. NBC_00207; assembly: GCF_045160965.1. Lineage (NCBI taxonomy): Bacteria > Bacillati > Actinomycetota > Actinomycetes > Kitasatosporales > Streptomycetaceae > Streptomyces > Streptomyces sp. NBC_00207. The sequence goes on from NZ_CP130715.1 coordinate 6,008,165, forward strand.
GGCGCGGCTGCACCTGTCGGCGGGCACGGTCCGCAACTACCTCTCGACGGCGATCCAGAAGCTGGCGGCACGCAACCGCGCCGAAGCCGTGCGCGTGGCCCGCGAAAAGGGCTGGCTCTAGCCCGCGCCACGGCTGCCCGGGATCAGCCCCGCGGTCACCCGCGCCGCCTTCGCCGGGGCCGGCCCCCGGACCCCCCCCGCTCCTCAAACGCCGGAGGGGCTGAAATTGCCCTGCGGGCAATCCAGCCCCGCTGAGCGGACGGCGTCGGCAGATCAAGCCTCGCCGGCGATTGAGGCACGGGGTGCGGGGCGGAGCCCCGTCAGTTCAGCAGGGCGCGCGCGGAGACGGCTTCGGCGTGGATACGGGCCGCCGCGTCGGCGTCCACCGCGGACACCACCGCGGCGTACGCGTCGAGCTCGGCCGCCCCCTCCTGGAAGGAGCCCCGCTCCACCAGCAGCCGTGCCCGCTCGTACCGCAGCGCCGCCGGATGCGACGGCAGCAGCAGGGAGAGCTCGAGCGTCCACAGGGCCACCCCGGACTGCTCCGGGCGGGTCGACGCCCACGCCCGGATGTTGCCCAGGATCCGCAGCACGATGTCGAGGGTGCCGGCCGGGGTGCGCGGCCCCGACGCGAGCTCCGCCGGCCCGGCGCCCAAGGACGCGCCGCCCGCGAAGGGGTCCACGACCACGCCCTCCTCGGGGTCCCCGAAGCCCACCACGAAGTGCCCCGGCAGCCCCAGCCCGTACACGGGCGCGCCCGCCCGCCGGGCGACCTCCATCCACACCACCGACAACAGGATCGGCAGGCCGCGCCGCCGCCGCAGGACCTCGTGCAGCAGCGAGGACGACAGCCGGCCGTAGTCCGCGGGGGTGCCGTGGAAGCCGAGCCGCCCGCCCAGCAGTTCCGTCACGGCCGACGCCCACGCCCGCGCGCCCCGCAGCCCGTACGGCAGCATCCCGGCGAGCCGGTCCAGCTCGATCTGTGCCCAGTCCATGGCGCGTTCGTCCAGGTCCGGGTCCGCCTCCGTCGCCAGCAGCAGGCACAGCAGTGCCAGATCGGGCCGCTCCGACCGGACTTCCGCCGCGAACTGCTCCCGCCATCCCACCGGACTCACCCCGCCGCCCGGTAGTGGTGGTAGGTGTGGTGCGTCGCGAAGCCCAGGCCGTCGTACAGCGCCAGCGCCCCCGCATTGTCCGTCTCGACCTGCAGCCACGCCGCCGACGCGCCCTCCTCCAGCGCCCTGCCGGCCAGTGCGGCCATCACGGCCGTCGCCAGGCCCGCCCGCCGCTGCACGGGATCGACCGTCACGGCCGAGAAGCCGGCCCAGCGCCCGTCCACCACGCACCGCCCGACGGCCCGGCCCCCGGGCAGCGACGCGAACCACACCGACGGGCCCTCCACCAGCAGCCGCCGGGCCACGTCGGGGTCGTTGACCTTCCCGTAGCGCCCGAGCCACTCCTCGTCCGGGACACGGGTCAGTCGTACGGATCCGGCGGCGGGCGCCGCCACGTCGGCCACCGTCGCCAGCGCCCCGATCCGTACCTCCGCCGACACCTCGGACGCCCAGCCCCGCCGCTCCAGCTCCGCGCAGAGCAGCTCCTGCGTGCCGACGGCTCCGGTCGCGGCCTGCACATAGGCCGGAAGACCTCGTTCCGCGTACCAGGAGGTCACTCGCGCGAGTGCATCGTCCAGCGGTATCCCCGGGTCGCCGACAGCCAGCACCGAATTGGCCCGCCGGGTGAATCCGGCGGCCGCCCGCAGCGTCCAGTCGCCCAGCCGCTCGCTCTCCAGCGGCTGCCAGGACCGCGCCGCGACCCGCGAGAGCTCCTCGAAGGAGGCCGCCGGGCCCCTCCGCCGGGCCGGCGCCGGAGGCACCGTCTTGCCCGCCACCAGGGAGGATTCCGCGATGCGGACGGACTGTCCGTTCTTCTTTGTGATCAGCAGCACACCCTGGTCCCAGGATGTGAGAACACCGACCGTGTCCGAGAACTCGGGTGATCCGCTCAGCCCGGCCTCCACCCGTCGTACAGAGACACGTTTACCCACGTCAGCCGGGGTAATTCGGACCTCCAGCAGTCCTCCGGCATTGATTTCCACAGCTCTGTCCGCCCCTCCTGTTCGGATCGTGCCCGGGAACGGAGATACTAGGTGCGGGCATCGACGACGCCGCGCTCCCGCGCGATATGGAAAGCCCTACCGAGGAGGAACGAGAGCGTGACCTACGTCATCGCGGAGCCTTGTGTCGACGTCAAGGACAAGGCATGCATCGAAGAGTGCCCCGTCGACTGCATCTACGAGGGCCAGCGGTCCTTGTACATCCACCCGGACGAGTGCGTCGACTGTGGTGCGTGTGAGCCGGTCTGCCCGGTCGAGGCCATCTTCTACGAGGACGACACTCCGGAAGAGTGGAAGGACTACTACAAGGCGAACGTCGAGTTCTTCGACGAGCTCGGTTCGCCCGGTGGTGCCTCCAAGCTGGGCCTGATCGAGCGCGATCACCCCTTCGTCGCCGCGCTGCCTGCCGGCATCAACGGCGAGCACTGACCTTTTCAGGCAGACGCGCCCCTCGGTCCCGTACGGCCTCGTCGCCGCACGGGACCGAGGCGTTTGCGCACCCGCTACCAGCCAGTACTCAGAGAGAGCAGAGACCATCGTGGCCGCAGTATCCGACCGTCTTCCCGCCTTCCCCTGGGACAAGCTGGAGCCGTACAAGAAGACGGCGGCGGCCCACGCGGACGGCATCGTCGACCTGTCCGTCGGCACGCCCGTGGACCCGGTTCCGCCGCTGATCCAGCGCGCCCTGATCGAGGCCGCCGACTCCCCGGGCTACCCGACGGTGTGGGGTACGGCCGCCCTGCGCGACGCGATCACGGGCTGGGTGCGCGGGCGCCTCGGCGCGAGCGCCGCCGGGCACCGCAACGTCCTGCCGGTCGTCGGCTCCAAGGAGCTGGTGGCCTGGCTGCCGACCCAGCTGGGTCTCGGGGCGGGGGACAAGGTCGCCTACCCGCGCCTCGCCTACCCGACGTACGAGGTCGGCGCGCGGCTGTGCGGCGCCGAGGCGGTCGTCTACGACGACCCCACCGAGCTCGACCCGGCCGGTGTGAAGCTGCTGTGGCTCAACTCCCCGTCCAACCCGACCGGGAAGGTCCTCGCCAAGGAGGAGCTCGTCCGGATCGTGGCCTGGGCGCGCGAGCACGGGATCCTGCTCTTCAGCGACGAGTGCTACCTGGAGCTGGGCTGGGAGGCGGAGCCCGTCTCCGTCCTGCACGACGACGTGTGCGGCGGTTCGTACGAGGGGATCGTCGCCGTCCACTCCCTCTCCAAGCGCTCCAACCTGGCCGGCTACCGGGCGGCCTTCGTCGCCGGTGACGCGGACGTGCTCGGCGAGCTCCTGGAGATCCGCAAGCACGGCGGGATGATGACCCCGGCCCCGGTGCAGGCGGCCACGGTGGCGGCCCTCGGCGACGACCGCCACGTCGAGGAGCAGCGCGAGCGCTACGCGGCCCGCCGTGCGGCGCTGCGCGCGGCCCTGGAGGCGCACGGCTTCCGGGTCGAGCACAGCGAGGCCAGCCTCTACCTGTGGGTGACCCGGGACGAGCCCTGCTGGGAGACGGTCGCCCATCTCGCGGACCTGGGCATCCTGGTCGCACCGGGCGACTTCTACGGCGAGGCGGGCGCGCGGTTCGTGCGTGTCGCCTTCACCGCCACGGACGAGCGCGTCGAGGCGGCGGTCAAGCGCCTCGGCTGAGTGCCGGGCAGGGCCGGGAACAGCCCGAGGGGGCCGGGAGTTCGCACTCCCGGCCCCCTCGGTGTTTCCCGCGGCGTCAGCCGCCCAGCGGTGCTCCGGGCAGTCCCGCCGGCAGGACACTGCCCACGGGCAGCTCGGACACCGGCAGCTGGGACACGGGGAGCTCGGACACCGGCAGCTCCTTCGCCGCGGGCAGCCCGCCGAGCAGACCGCCCGCCTTGCCGGCCACGTCGGCGGCCGGGGCCGGCAGGGTCTCGGCGGTGGAGCCCACGGCGTCGGTGGCCGCGCCCGTGGCCGCGCCGGTGGCGGCTTCGGGCGCGCCCTGCGCGGTGAGTGCGCCCAGCGGCACGGACTCCAGGCCGGCGGCACTGGCCGCGCCGGCCGCACCGACCACGGGCGCTGCCCCGGCTGCGAGGAGCAGCGCGGCACGGGCGATCCGACGGGTCAGGGGGAGGGACATGTTGCTCCTAAGCGGTAGCGGCTGAGTACGCCGTGACTAACCGCTCGTGGGGCGGGTGGAGTTGCGGTGCCGGACGGTAAAGGATCGGTAACGCATCGTTTAATCGGCTTCCGCGACAAGCGCATCGGATACGGCCGACCAGGGCTTCCGTGCCTCCCGGGGGTCATGGCCCGCCGAACGGATCACCCTCGCAGGGGTGATCACTCGTACGCGCGCCCGGGTGTCCGTCCCGGCGTGTCGCGAGGACCCCGACGGATGACCGGCGCCGGCCCCCCCGGTAAGCCCGGGACGTCAGCGGGCCATGAAGATCCGTACCTCGCCCGGGCTCGCGTTGTGCGGATCCCCGTCGCCGTCCTTCGCCCCCGTGCCGCCCTTTTGCTGCCACTGCCCCCGGGCCTGGCCCGCGATCCAGGCGCGCAGGCTGAAGGAGACCCGGGAGATGCCCAGCTCCTTCGCGTTGGCCACCGCCCAGTAGGCCATCGCCCGGCTGCGGCGCATGGCGGGCTCGCCGCCGTTCGCCTTCTCCACCAGGGTGACCTCGGCCTCCGGGCCGTTCTTGCCGACGACGCTGTCCCGGCCGGCCTGGCCGGTCTGGCCGCCCAGGCCGGTCTGGAGGGGAATGGTGTGCGTGCCGTCCTCGCCGAAGATCCGGACCACCTCGCTCCGTACCTTCGCCGGGTCGCCCGGCCCGGTGGGCTCGGGGCCGCCGCACTCCAGGGTGCCGTCGCCGCCGAAGGCGGCCGTCAGCACGGTCGCGTCCGGCTCGTGCTTCGCGTACGCCTGCGGGAACCCGCTGCGCTGCACCTTCTGTGCGGCCACCGTCAGCGGCAGCCGCGAGTAACCCGGCACGTCGACGAGGTGGTCGTAGAAGATGCCGGCCGAGTAGACCGGGTCCCTGATCTGGTCCGGCGTACCCCAGCCCATCGAGGGCCGCTGCTGGAAGAGGCCCAGCGAGTCCCGGTCGCCGTGGTCGAGGTTGCGCAGCGCGGACTCCTGCATGGCCGTCGCCAGCGCGATGGTCACCGCCCGGTCGGGCAGGCCCTTCGCGACGCCGACGGCGGCTATCGTCGCCGCGTTCGCCGCCTGCTCCGGGGACATTTCGTAGGATACGGAGCTTCCGTCGTAGTCGCCCGTGTACATCCTGGCCGTGCAGTACGGGGCGCCGCCACCGCCGTTCGAGGCGCGTTGCACGGCGAAGTAGCCGATCACCGCGAGGAGAACGAGCAGACCGACGGCCGCGCGCAGCGGCCGGCGGCGGCGAGGACGGGAATCACGGTTCTCGGACACGCGGCCCACCGTACTTGAGGCATATGACGCGTCCACCGGCCGGACGGCGAGGCCCCGCCCCAGTCCGGGGCGTTAGGGTCATTCCATGTCCGAATCCGAGCTGGACCTCACCCAGGACGCCGCCGAGCTGACCGCCCGGCTCGTCGACATTCCGTCCGTGAGCGGCGACGAGAAGGTACTCGCCGACCTCGTGGAAGACGCACTGCGCGGCCTGCCCCACCTCACCGTGGACCGCTTCGGCAACAACGTCGTCGCCCGCACGCACCTCGGCCGCGCCGAGCGCGTCGTGCTCGCCGGCCACCTCGACACCGTGCCGATCGCCGACAACGTCCCGTCCCGCCTCGACGAGAACGACGTCCTGTGGGGCTGCGGCACCACCGACATGAAGTCCGGTGTCGCCGTACAGCTGCGCATCGCCGCGACCGTGCCCGAGCCGAACCGGGACCTCACCTTCGTCTTCTACGACCAGGAGGAGGTCGCCGCCGACCTCAACGGCCTGGGCAAGGTCGCAGAGGCCCACCCCGACTGGCTGACGGGCGACTTCGCCGTGCTGCTGGAGCCCTCCAACGCCGAGGTCGAGGGCGGCTGTCAGGGCACGCTGCGCGTCCTGCTGCGCACCGCCGGCGAGCGCGCGCACTCCGCCCGCAGCTGGATGGGCTCCAACGCCATCCACTCGGCGAGCCCGATCCTGGCCCGGCTCGCGTCGTACGAGCCGCGCAAGCCGGTCATCGACGGCCTGGAGTACCACGAGGGCCTCAACGCGGTGCGCATCGAGGGCGGGGTCGCCAACAACGTCATCCCCGACGCGTGCACGGTGACGGTCAACTTCCGCTACGCCCCCGACCGCAGCGAGGCCGACGCGCTCGCGCACGTACGGGAGGTGTTCGCCGACTGCGACATCGCCGAGTTCGTCGTCGACGACTCCTCCGGCGGCGCCCTCCCCGGCCTGTCCCACCCGGCGGCCGCGGCCTTCATGGAGGCGGTGGGCGGTCGCGCCATGCCGAAGTTCGGCTGGACGGACGTCTCCCGCTTCAGCGCACTGGGCGTCCCGGCCGTCAACTACGGCCCGGGCGACGCCCTGCTGGCCCACAAGGTCGACGAGCGGGTCGAGACGAAGGCGATCCTGCACTGCGAAGAACGACTCCGCGCCTGGCTGACCTCCTGAATTCCGCTTCTCGTCACCTTTGTGCGCCTACCCTGATCCAACGATCAGCAGGAGGGAGCACATCATGGGCAACCCCGAAGGAACCGCTCGTCGTCGGCCCGAGGAGCAGCAGCTCGGGCCGGTGCTGAGGAGGCGGAGCCAGATCAAGGCGGGCAGTACGACGGACCAGCGGCTGCTGGACTCCGCCGGGCCCTCCGAGTGGGTGCACACCGATCCCTGGCGGGTCCTGCGCATCCAGTCGGAGTTCATCGAGGGCTTCGGCACGCTCGCCGAGCTGCCGCCCGCGATCAGCGTGTTCGGATCGGCCCGCACCGCGGCGGGCACGCCCGAGTACGAGGCGGGCGTAAGGATCGGCGGCGCGCTGGTGGACGCCGGCTTCGCGGTGATCACCGGCGGCGGTCCGGGAGCGATGGAGGCGGCCAACAAGGGCGCCCGCGAGGCCAACGGCATCTCGGTCGGCCTCGGCATCGAGCTCCCGTTCGAGCAGGGGCTCAACCAGCACGTCGATCTCGGGCTGAACTTCCGGTACTTCTTCGTCCGCAAGACGATGTTCGTGAAGTACAGCCAGGGCTTCGTCGTCCTGCCGGGCGGCCTGGGCACGCTGGACGAGCTGTTCGAGGCGCTGACCCTGGTCCAGACCCAGAAGATCACCCGGTTCCCGATCGTGCTGTTCGGCACGGAGTACTGGAGCGGCCTGATCGACTGGCTGCGGGGCACGGTGATCGCCCAGGGCAAGGCCTCGGAGAGAGACCTCTACCTGTTCCACGTCACGGACGACGTGGACGAGGCGATCGCGCTGGTGACGAAGGAAGTCGGCAAGTAGCGCCCGCGGCCCGGGCCTCCACGGCCCGGGCCCGTTTCCTCCGCGTGAGGGTGTTCAGGCGAGGCCGCGGCGGGCGACGGCCGGCGGGCGGTGGCCCTGGATGGAACGGACCATCTCCAGGATCTGCCTGGTCTCGGCGACCTCGTGGACGCGGTAGACCTGCGCGCCCAGCCAGGCCGACACGGCCGTCGTCGCCAGGGTGCCCAGCAGGCGCTCCTTGACCGGCCTGTCGAGGGTCTCGCCGACGAAGTCCTTGTTGGACAGGGAGACCAGGACCGGCCAGCCCGTCGCCGTCATCTCCTCCAGCCGGCGCGTGGCCTCCAGCGAGTGGCGGGTGTTCTTCCCGAAGTCGTGGCCCGGGTCGATCATGATCGCGTCCCGGCGGACGCCGAGCGCGGCGGCGCGTTCGGCGAGGCCGACCGTGACCCGCAGGATGTCCTCCATCACGTCCTCGTACGCGACCCGGTGCGGCCGGGTGCGCGGCTCGACCCCGCCCGCGTGCGTGCAGACCAGGCCGACGTCGTAGCGCGCCGCGACCTCCGCCAGCTTGGGGTCCACCCCGCCCCACGCGTCGTTCAGCAGGTCCGCCCCGGCCTCGCACACGGCCTCGCCGACCTCGTGCCGCCAGGTGTCCACGCTGATCACCACGTCCGGGAAGCGGCGCCGGACCTCGGCCACGAAGCCGACCGTGCGCCGCGCCTCCTCGGCCGCGTCCACGTGCTCGCCCGGGCCCGCCTTGACGCCGCCGATGTCGATGATCGCGGCGCCCTCGGCGACCGCCTGCTCGACGCGGTCCAGTGCCGGCTCGTCGCGGAACGTCGCGCCCTGGTCGTAGAAGGAGTCCGGAGTCCGGTTCACGATGGCCATGATCACCGGCTCGTGGGTGTCGAACTCGCGCCTGCCCAGTCGCAGCATCCTGCTCTTTCCTCCTTCGGCGGCCCTCGCGCCTCGCCTGCGACCTTAACCTGGTGGCCGGAGTCTCTCAGGGGAGTTGATCGTGTTCTTCTTCTTGATGATCGCGCTGGTCGTGGTCGTGGCGGCGGTCACCCTGGCCGTGATCGGGGGCGGCTCGGAGGCCGTTCTGCCGGAAGCGGAGCCGGACCGGGTGGCGGACGGGCTGCCGGAGAGCCGGCCCGTCGTACGCGAGGACATCGACGCGCTGCGGCTGCCCGTCGCGCCGCGCGGCTACCGGATGGCCGAGGTGGACGACGTACTGGAGCGGCTCGCGGCGGAACTGGCCGAGCGGGACGCGCGGATCGCGCAGCTGACCGCCGCGGCGGCCCCGCCCGCCACCGCCCCGGCGGACGCGGCCGACCGGGTCGACCTCGGCAAGGGCGGTGAGCGGTGAGCGGCGTGCTGGCCGGAACCGACGGGCTGCTGCGCTGCCCCTGGGCCCTGTCCACGCCGGACTACGTCGCCTACCACGACACCGAGTGGGGCCGCGCGGTCCACGGCGACGACGCCCTGTACGAACGGCTGTGCCTGGAGGCCTTCCAGTCGGGCCTGTCGTGGATCACGATCCTGCGGCGCCGCGAGGGCTTCCGCAAGGCCTTCTCCGACTTCGGGATCGCGGCGGTCGCCGCGTTCGACGAGCGGGACGCCGAGCGGCTGCTGGCCGACGAGGGGATCATCCGCAACCGGGCCAAGATCGAGGCGACCCTGGCCAACGCGAAGGTCCTCGCCGGGTGGGAGCCGGGCGAGCTGGACACCCTGATCTGGTCCCACGTCCCGGAGGAGCCCGCACCCGCCCCGCGGACGGTCACCGAGGTCCCGGCCATCACCCCGGAGTCCACCGCCCTCGCCAAGGCCCTGAAGAAGGCCGGCATCCGCTTCGTCGGCCCCACGACCGCCTACGCGCTGATGCAGGCCTGCGGCCTGGTCAACGACCACCTGGCGGACTGCACCTCCCGCGACCCCGCCTGATCCGGCGCGGCGGCTGCCGGGGGTACACGGCCCCCGGCCCCGACCGGAACGGCCTAGCGGCCGAGGTACTTCGGCGGCTGCTTCGCGAGGAAGGCCTGGACGGCGATGCCGTGGTCCTCGGAGGCCCCTGCACGGGTCTGGAGGACGTCCTCGTGGGCCAGGGACTCCGCGAGGGAGTGGGAGGCCCCGTAGGCCAGGGACTCCTTCAGCGCGGCGTACGCGACCGTGGGGCCCGCGGCGAGTGTGCGGGCCACGGCCTCGGCCTCCGCGTGCAGGGAGTCCGCGGGCACCAGGCGGTTGACGATGCCGAGCTCGTACGCCTCCTGGGCCTTGATCGAACGCGGGAAGAGCAGCAGGTCCGAGGCGCGGGAGGCGCCGATCAGGCGGGGCAGGGTCCACGAGACCCCGGAGTCGGCGGTCAGCGCCACCCCGGCGAACGAGGTGTTGAAGGAGGCGGTGTCGGCGACCACCCGGAAGTCCGCCGCCAGCGCGAAGCCGAAGCCCGCCCCGGCCGCGACGCCGTTCACCCCGGCCACCACGGGCTTCGGCATCTCGGTGAGCGCCCGCACGATCGGGTTGTAGTGGTCGGCGACCGTGGTCATGGTCAGCGAGGTGCCGCCCTCGCGGTCCGAGGCGAGGTTCCCGATGTGCTCCTTGAGGTCCTGGCCCACGCAGAAGGCCCGGTCGCCGGCCGCGGTCAGCAGGACGGCCCGCACCGCCGTGTCCCCGGCAGCGGCCTGGACCGCGTCGCGCAGGGCGACCTTGGCCTCGGTGTTCATCGCGTTCATCGCGTCGGGACGGTTGATCGTGATGGTGGCGAGTCCGTCGGTCACTTCGTAGAGCACGCTGTCGGCCATGGCAGGGGGTCCCCCTTCGTCGCGGGCTTGGCTACCGGCCGGTACCGGCCGGTGCAAGGGCCAGCATGGCGGACCGGACGCGGCGCGCACATGTGATGTGCGTCAAAGAAAGCCGAGGCCGTTCCCGCGGTGCGGCGGCGAAGTATCGCAGGCGGGTCCCCGAAATGAGTGGTTTTGGTCAAGCGCGTTGCGCAAGCGTTCCCAGCCGATGTTGGTCATCGGGTCCTGACATGCGGGATAATGGCTGGGAAGCAATGTGTTCGATGCCGGGTATTAGGCGCCTGAATGGGGCCGTCGGCTGACGATGAGCTGGTTTCAGGAAGGGGAACGAGCATGGCGGCCATGAAGCCGCGGACGGGCGACGGCCCGCTCGAGGTCACCAAGGAGGGGCGGGGCATCGTCATGCGCGTACCGCTCGAGGGCGGCGGTCGGCTTGTCGTCGAGCTGACCCCCGATGAGGCGGACGCCCTGGGTGACGCCCTGAAGAAGGTCGTCGGCTGACCTTCCAAGGACGCTGACAGCACTTCCACCTTCTGCATTCTGCATTCTCTGCGCTGCCCCGACCGCGATCAGCGGCCGGGGCAGCGTTGTGTCGTGTTCGAGGACAGATACCCTCCGGAGCCACGCCGTGACCTTCTCCCCGCCCGCGCCGCCCGCCTTCGCCGACTGCAGCCCCCGGCAGAAGGCCGCCCGGGTCCTCTCCGACGTCCTGGCGCCCGCGAACCTGGTGGTGGCCCTGCTCCTGCTGGTCGGCTGGCACAGCACCGCCTCGTGGACCGGGCTCGGCTGGGGCCTGCTCGGCGCCCTGTTCTGCGGCGTGGTCCCGATCGGCATCATCGTCCTCGGCGTCCGCCGCGGGGCGCTGACCGACCAGCACATCCGGGTGCGGCGCCAGCGGATCGTCCCGATGGGCCTGAGCCTGCTCTCCGTGATCGCCGGGATCACCCTGCTGCACGTCCTCGGCGCGCCCCGGGACGTCTTCGCGCTCGTCGTCGCGATGCTCGTGGGGCTGGTCTCTTCCCTGCTGGTCACCGTCGGCTGGCAGATATCCGTCCACATGTCGGTGGCCGGCGGCACGGTGATGATCCTGGCGCTCGTCTTCGGCCCGGTGGTGCTCCCCGCGGCCCTGATCGCCGCCGCCGTCGGCTGGTCCCGCCTGGTACTGAAGGCGCACACACCGGCTCAGCTCCTCGCCGGCGCCGCCCTGGGCGGCACGGCGGCCCTCACCTTCGCGCTCCTGAGCTGACCGTACGGGGGCCGCGCGCCCGGCGCCGGGCGCTCAGCGGCGGACGGCGCAGAGCAGTCCGTCGCCCACCGGGAGCAGGGCGGCCTCCAGGGCCGGGCTCTCCCGGACGCTGCGCAGCAGCTCGCGGACGCGGAGCACCTCCACCGGCTGGGCCGCGGAGTCGACCGTACGGCCGTCGGAGAAGACCCCCTCGAAGCACACCAGCCCGCCGGGGCGCAGCAGACGCAACGATTCAGCGAGGTAGTCGAGGGACTCGGTGGGGTCCCCGTCGCAGAAGACGAGGTCGTATCCGCCGTCGGCGAGCCGGGGCAGGACGTCGAGGGCGCGGCCGGGGATGAAGCGGGCGCGGTTGCCCGCGAAGCCGGCGGCGCGGAAGGCCTGGCGGGCGAAGGCCTGCCGGTCCGGCTCGGGATCCACCGTGGTCAGCACCCCGTCGGGGCGCATGCCGTGCAGGAGGTGGATGCCGGAGACGCCCGTTCCGGTGCCGATCTCGGCGACGGCCTTGGCGTCCGCGGTGGCGGCAAGCAGGCGCAGCGCGGCCCCGGTGCCGGGGGAGACGGAGCGCAGGCCCGCTTCCCTGGACCGGTCGCGGGCCCATCGCAGAGCGTCGTCCTCGGCGACAAACGCGTCGGCGAACGCCCAGCTCGTCTGCCGGTTGCCGGTAATGACCCTCTCCTGTCCCCATAGTTGGCGCAACGGTGACTGTATCCGCTGACGTCGGGAACCCGCAGATGGGACCGGGCGTTGTGAGAGGTGGAGGCGGGACGAGAAGGACGGCGCCGGGCAGATCGGCGGCCGGGACCGCTCCAGGGCCTAAGTTCTGCGTAAAGATACTGCAAAAATGCTTATCCGGAGCTGACAGAGGGGGTGGCTATGGTAGGGACTCCACTGGACACCACCAGAGCCGATAGGGGAGGTGCGGCTGCGCCTGTGGATCGTCGGGGCGTGCTGAGACGCCTCCTCCGGTCGGCGGGTGAGCCGAAATCCGTGACCTACATTGCTGACCGCTTCCACACCGCCGAAGCCGCAACCACCGCGACCTTTGCCGCCGATGCGGGCTCCCAGGCGTGGACCCCTCCCTCGTGGGAGGAGATCGTCAGCACGCACAGCGCGCGGGTCTACCGCCTTGCCTACCGTCTGACGGGGAACCAGCACGATGCCGAGGACCTGACCCAAGAGGTCTTCGTCCGCGTCTTCCGCTCGCTCTCCACGTACACGCCCGGCACCTTCGAGGGCTGGCTCCACCGCATCACGACGAACCTGTTCCTGGACATGGTCCGCCGCAAGCAGCGGATCCGCTTCGACGCGCTCGGCGACGACGCCGCCGAGCGGCTGCCGAGCCGCGAGCCGTCCCCGCAGCAGGTGCTGCACGACACCCACTTCGACGCGGACGTCCAGCAGGCGCTGGACACCCTCGCGCCCGAGTTCCGCGCGGCCGTGGTGCTGTGCGACATCGAGGGCCTGTCGTACGAGGAGATCGCCGCCACGCTCGGCGTGAAGCTCGGCACCGTGCGCAGCCGCATCCACCGGGGCCGTTCGCACCTGCGCAAGGCGCTCAGGCACCGGTCTCCCGAGGCCCGTGCCGAGCAGCGCGCCCTGGCGGGCGTGTCGATGGGCGCCCCCGGCGCCGGGGGAGAGGGCGGAGCCGAGTGAGCGGAGTCAGTCCGTCCCCTGCCGAACAGCACCTGGGCGACCGGCTTGCCGCCCTGGTGGACGGGGAGCTGAAGCACGACGCGCGGGAGCGGGTCCTGGCCCACCTGGCGACGTGCGCCAAGTGCAAGGCCGAGGCCGACGCCCAGCGCCGCCTGAAGACCATGTTCGTCGAGAGCGCGCCGCCGCCGCTGTCCGCAGGACTGCTGGCGCGGCTGCAGGGGCTGCCCGGCGGCGGTCCTGACGGCCCGTCCGGCCCCGCGGGTCCACCGGGCCCGGCCGCGGCCGACCCCTTCGAGGCCTTCGCGTACGGGCTGCACGCGGCCGCCCGGCCGCAGCAGCAGGGCTTCCGCATCCACGAGGTGGGCCGGCCGCGCCGCCGGTTCGCCTTCGTCGCCGCCGGAGCCGTGTCGCTGGCCGCGCTCGCGCTGGGCGGCGGACTGCCGCAGGAGGCCGCGGACCCGAACGTCCGGGGGGATTCCCCGGCGCCGGCCTCCAGGCCCGGCCCCGCGCTGCCCGTGGCCGACGCGGCGGTGCGTGAGCGCATGCCCACGCCCGCGGCCGTCCCGAGCCTCCTGTCCACCGCCGCGACCCCGCTGCCACCCGTGCACCCCACCGCGGCGAGCCCGGCCCGTCCGGTCTCCCTGCTGCGCTGACCCCGGAGCTGGTTGAATCTGTGGCACATGCGCATAGGTACGCGGGGAGCGCCCATGGCCGACAGGCAGCAGACCGATCCGGCTCCACAGTGGTGGAGCCGGCCCGAGGGCACGGCTGACGGCCGCCCCGCAGGAGTGCCCTCCCCGCGACCCGGAGCCGGGGACGGGACGGGGCAGGGGGCGTGGCAGGAGCCCGGAGCCGAGGACGGCGACCCGGCTGCCCGGGACGCCGCCCCGGCATCTCAGGAAGCCGTCCCGGACGGGGCGGCGCCGGCCCGCGAGGTGCGGTACGACCCCTGGGGCGGTCAGCCGCTGCAGGTCGTGGACCGCGGCAGGGAACGGCGCGGCTTCCGGCTGTGGCAGGTGGCGGCCCTCAGCGCCGGAACCGCCCTGCTGGCCGGCGGGATCGGCGGCTACGTCGGCGTGCTCGCCGAGCGGCAGACCGGCACGCGGCTGGAACTCCCCCAGGCCGCCGTCGCCGACAAGGGCCGGGCGCCCGGGAGCGTGGCCGGGATCGCGGCCACCGCACTGCCCGGTGTGGTGACCCTGCACGTGCGGGGCGAGAAGGGCAGCGGCACGGGCACCGGCTTCGTCCTCGACGAACAGGGCCACATCCTGACCAACAACCACGTGGTCGCCGACTCCAAGGAGATAGCGGTCACCTTCAGCACCGGCGAGAGCGTCACCGCCGAGCTGGTCGGCCGCGACTCCGGGTACGACCTGGCCGTGGTCAAGGTCAGCGGCGTACGGGGCCTGCGGCCGCTGAGCCTGGGCAACTCCGAGAACGTGCAGGTCGGCGACCCGGTGGTGGCCATCGGTGCGCCCTTCGACCTCTCGAACACCGTCACCGCCGGCATCATCAGCGCCACCGGCCGGCCCGTCACCGCGGGCGGCGACAAGGGCGACGGCAGCGACATCAGCTACGTCGACGCCCTGCAGACCGACGCCCCCATCAACCCGGGGAACTCCGGCGGCCCCCTCCTCGACGCCAAGGCCCACGTGGTCGGCATCAACAGCGCGATCCGCGGAGCCGACAAGGACGACCCCACCCGCCAGGGCGGCTCCATCGGGCTCGGCTTCGCCATCCCCATCAATCAGGGCAAGCGCGTCGCCGAGGAGCTCATCCGCACCGGCCGCGCCACGCACCCCGTCATCGGGGTCACCCTCGACATGGACTACACGGGCGACGGAGCCCGGGTCGGGGACAAGGGCGAGGACGGCAAACCGTCCGTGGTCGCCGACGGGCCGGGCGCGCGCGCCGGGATCAAGGCCGGCGACGTGATCACCAAGGTGGACGGGCAGCGGGTCCGGGGCGGAGACGAGCTGATCATCAAGATCCGGGCGCACCGCCCGGGCGACGCGCTGACCCTCACCGTGCTGCGCGAGGGCCGGGAACGCACCCTCCAGGTGGTCCTCGGATCGGCGAACGGATCATGAGCGCGGGGTGACGGCCGGGTCACCTCCCGGACGAAGTCTGGGGGTGAAACGGCCACGGAGTGGCACGCAGGTATGGGTGTGAGGACAACGCCGGGTACCGTGTGTTCGGGCCCGAAGTGATAGAGAGCCGAGGAGCGGCAAGGTGTTCAACGACATAGGCGCACTCGAACTCGTCACGATCGTGGTGCTCGCCATTCTCGTTTTCGGCCCGGACAAGCTGCCCAAGGTCATTCAGGACGTGACGGGCGTCATCCGGAAGATCCGTGCGTTCTCGGACAGTGCGAAGCAGGACATCCGCTCCGAACTCGGCCCGGAATTCAAGGACTTCGAGTTCGAGGACCTGAATCCGAAGACGTTCATCCGCAAGCAGCTGACCGAGAACGAGGACCTCAAGGAGATCCGCAGCAGCTTCGATCTCCGCAAGGAGCTGAACGACGTCGCCGACGCCGTGAACAGCGACGAGGCCACCCCCGCCGCGGCCTCCACGTCGGCCGCCGCCACGCCCGTCGGCACCGGCCCGGATCTGCTGAAGAAGCCCGTCTCCCCGGCCCCGGAACAGCGCTCGCGCTTCGACGCCGACGCCACGTGACACGCGGCCTGCCCGGCGATCCGCGGTCGGGTGGCTATCCTCCATCTGTTGTCCGGACCCAGGACGCCCGAGGGAGGGGGTCCCCCCAGCCCAGCGAGGGGGAGGGCCGTTCCGGACCCCACGGAACGAGAGGCCGCTCAGATGGAGACGACGAGCAGTAGCCGGGTCGGGGCGCAGACCGCCGAGGCACCCGCCACCGCCGCCGCACCCGCGCAGGATCCGCAGACCGACGCGGTGACCGGCGCGCAGACCGACACACAGCCGCAGGAGGCCGCCGCACCCGTGCCGGCCGCCCGGCGGACGGCCGAGGGCTTCCTGGCCGCAGACTTCCCCTGGTACGGGCTGGACGGGGCCTTCAGCGGCCCCCGCTGGCTGATGCAGGTCGGCACCGCCGCCGACGGGACGGTGGAGCACGGCTCCACCGGTCACGGCGACGAGCCGTCCGCCCGGGGCGAGATCGCCACCGGCGAGAAGGAGCGCTTCGCGGTGGTCATCACCGTGGCGAGCAACCCGCTGCGCCGCAGCGGCGACGGCACCGGCGTCCTGGAGGCCACTTCGGTCTCCTCGGCGGCCTGGCTGGCCGGCTCCGGGCTGCTGGCCTACAGCTGGCCCGGGCAGATGGACCACTCCCTGCGCGACGACTGGCTCGACCAGCAGACCGAGGCCGCGTGGGAGCTCGCGGACGACCTCGCCGGGGAGGACTGGTCGACGCTGTCGCTGCCGGTCGACGGCGAGCCGACGCCCTTCCACTACCGGGAGTCGGAGTTCGGGTGGGTGCTCGCCGGTTCCACCGGGAGCGGAGTGCACCTGGGGGCGTACGGGCGGGGGATGAGCGCGTACGGGATCGGGTTCTCCGCGATCGCGGACCTCGGCACGTACGAGTAGCAGACAGACGGGTACGGGAAAGGGCACCGCCGGACGGCGGTGCCCTTTCCCGTACGCCACGCCGCGCGGCCCGTGCGGGCCGCGGCCGGCTAGAACTTGTTGCGCGGGGTGATGCCCAGGGACATGCCCGACAGGCCGCGGGCCCGGCCGCCCAGCTTGCCCGCGATCGAGCGCAGGGCCGCGCCGGCCGGGGAGTCCGGGTCGGACAGGACGACCGGCTTGCCCTCGTCGCCGCCCTCGCGCAGGCGGACGTCGATCGGGATCGAGCCCAGCACCGGCACCGTCGCACCGACCGTCTTGGTCAGCCCGTCGGCGACCTTCTGGCCGCCGCCCGAGCCGAAGACGTCCACCATCTCGTCGCAGTGCGGGCACGGCAGGCCCGACATGTTCTCGACGACGCCGACGATCTTCTGGTGGGTCTGTACGGCGATCGAGCCGGCCCGCTCCGCGACCTCGGCCGCGGCCTGCTGCGGGGTGGTGACGACGAGGATCTCGGCGTTCGGCACCAGCTGGGCCACCGAGATCGCGATGTCGCCGGTGCCCGGCGGCAGGTCCAGCAGCAGGACGTCCAGGTCGCCCCAGTACACGTCCGCCAGGAACTGCTGCAGCGCCCGGTGCAGCATCGGGCCGCGCCACACCACCGGGGCGTTGCCCGGGGTGAACATGCCGATGGAGATGACCTTCACGCCGTGCGCCGACGGCGGCATGATCATGTTCTCGACCTGGGTGGGACGGCCGTCCACACCCAGCATGCGCGGCACGCTGTGGCCGTAGATGTCGGCGTCGACCACGCCGACCTTCAGGCCGTCGGCCGCCATCGCCGCGGCCAGGTTGACCGTGACCGAGGACTTGCCGACACCGCCCTTGCCGGACGCGACCGCGTACACGCGGGTCAGCGAGCCCGGCTTGGCGAAGGGCACCTCGCGCTCGGCGGTGCCGCCGCGCAGGGTGGCGGCCAGGTCCTTGCGCTGCTCGTCGCTCATCACGTCGAGGGAGACGGCGACGGAGGTGACGCCGGCGACCTTCTCGACGGCCTCGGTGACGTTCTTGGTGATGGTCTCGCGCATGGGGCAGCCCGACACCGTGAGGTAGACCGTGACGGCGACCGCGCCGCCGTCGCCGATCTCCACCGATTTCACCATGCCGAGCTCGGTGATCGGCCGGTGGATCTCGGGGTCGTTCACCGTCGCCAGAGCGTCCAGGATCGCGTCCTGCTCAGGCACGGCGGCGGAGCTTGTGTCGGTAGCCATGCCCCGATGGTACGGCTCGGTAGCAGGGCTCGGGAAAGCCCGTCAGCGGTCGCCTTCGTCACGTTCCGCAGGGAATAGGCGCCGCTCGTCCATCTCCTTGATCAGGTCCTGGAACTCGGACCTGATCCAGTCGCGGGTGGCGACCTCGCCCAGGCCCATGCGCAGGGCCGCGATCTCGCGGGTCAGGTACTCCGTGTCGGCGATGGACCGCTCGTTCTGCTTGCGGTCCTGCTCCAGGTTGACCCGGTCGCGGTCGTCCTGCCGGTTCTGCGCGAGCAGGATCAGCGGAGCGGCGTAGGAGGCCTGGAGCGACAGCATCAGCGTCAGGAAGATGAACGGGTACTTGTCGAACCTCAGATCGTCCGGCGCGAAGATGTTCCACAGCACCCACACCACGATGACCAGGGTCATCCAGACGATGAACCGGCCCGTGCCGAGGAACCGCGCCACCTTCTCCGACAGCCGCCCGAAGGCCTCCGGGTCGTACTCGGGCAGCAGCGAGCGGCGCGGCGCGCGCGGCAGGTCCAGGCGCACCCGCGAGCGCGTCAGCGCGCTCGACCCGGTGCTCTGGGCGGACTTTCCCGCCCGTTCTGCAGAACGTTCCGCCGCCTCCACCGCCAGCCCGTGCTCACGCGCCTGCATCCGGGCCTGCTCGCGCCGCTCCCGGATCTGCTCCCGGCGCCGCTCGCGCGCCTGCTCGCCGCGCCCCCGGTCGAAGCGCCCTCTCTCATTGGCCACCCACGGCCTCCTCGGAATGGAACTCCGTCTCCCGCCAGTCGTCCGGCAGCAGGTGGTCCAGCACGTCGTCGACCGTCACCGCGCCCAGCAGCGATCCGCTCTCGTCGACCACCGGCACCGCGACCATGTTGTAGGCGGCGAGGTGCGTGGTCACCGCGGGCAGCGACGCGTCCGGCCGCAGCGGCGGCAGGTCCGTGTCCACGATCGAGCTGACCAGCGTGAACGGCGGGTCCCTCAGCAGCCGCTGGAAGTGCACCGTGCCCAGGTACTTGCCCGTGGGCGTCTCGTCCGGCGGCCGGCACACGTACACCTGCGCCGCCAGCGCGGGCGACAGGTCCGCCTGCCGTACGCGGGCCAGCGCGTCCGCGACCGTCGCGTCCGGCCGCAGCACGATCGGCTCGGTGGTCATCAGGCCGCCCGCGGTGTTCTCCTCGTAGGACAGCAGGCGGCGCACATCGGCCGCGTCGTCCGGCTGCATCAGCGTCAGCAGCCGCTCCTTGTCGTCCTCCGGCAGCTCGGAGAGCAGGTCGGCCGCGTCGTCCGGGTCCATCGCCTCCAGGACGTCGGCGGCGCGCTCCTCCTTCAGCTTGCCGAGGATCTCCACCTGCTCGTCCTCGGGCAGCTCCTCCAGCACGTCCGCGAGCCGGTCGTCGTCGAGGGCGTTGGCCACCTCGGCGCGCCGCTTCGGCGTCAGGTGGTGGAGGACGTTCGCCACGTCGGCCGGGCGCATCTGCTCGAAGGTGGCGACCAGGTTCTCGGCGCCCTGCCCGTGCTCCTCCAGCGAGAAGCCCGTCACCGCCGACCACTCCACCGTCAGCGTCTCGCCCCGCCGGCGCAGCGCCCCCGACTTGCCCTTCCGTACGAAGATCCGGTCGATCTCCCAGTCGCGGCGGGCCGGAAGCTGCTGGATGGCCACGTCCAGGACGGTGACCTCCTCGCCGCTGCCGACCAGCGTCACGCGGCGGTCCAGCAGTTCGCCCAGGACCAGCCGCTCGGTGGGGCGCTGCTCGAAGCGCCGCATGTTGACGACACCGGTGGTGATGACCTGCCCGGACTCCACGCCCGTGACGCGGGTCATCGGCAGGAAGATCCGGCGCCGGCTGACCACCTCGACGACCAGGCCCAGCAGCCGCGGCGGGCGCCCGCCGACGCGCAGCATCGCGACCAGGTCGCGGACGCGCCCGACCTGGTCGCCGTTGGGATCGAAGACGGGCACACCCGACAGATGCGAGACGAAGATCCGCGGGGCGCCTGCAGCCATCCGAGCGCCTCCTAGAGCGTCCATCAACAGTCGTACGGGCCCTCAGGCTAGCCCGTGCCGCGAGGAAGCGTCCTGGTGGGCGGTCCGCCCGGGGTCCGGCGGGGTCCGCCCCCGTCACCTGGGGCGCGGTCGCGGGCGGCGACGTACGGGCGGGTACGCTGCCTGCGGCTCGCAGACGTACGCTGCCTGCTGCCCGCAGACGACCGACGAGAGGCACCTGCCCGTGACCGCCTACTTCCCTGCCGCGCGGCTGCGCCGGGCCGCCTTCATCGGTGTCTTGTGCGCGGGTCTCGCCGTCGCAGGCACGGGCTGCGGGGAGGACCCCGACGAGGGCACGAACGGCGTCGGCAAGCTCTCCGCCGACAAGATCGAGGCGAAGGCGAAGGCGGCCGCCACGGAGGCGGACTCGGTGCACCTGTCCGGCACGCTGGTGAGCGGCGGCAAGTCCTTCACCCTCGACATGCGGCTGAAGTCGGACGGCGGCTCCGGCGAGGTGAAGTCGAAGGACGACACCTTCCAGCTGCTGCGCGTGGGCGAGCAGCTGTACCTCAAGGCGAGCGCGGCGTTCTGGGGACAGTCCGACTCGGCGGGCAAGCTCGGCGACAAGTACGTGAAGGTGCCCGAGGGCGACCCCTCGTACAAGCAGTTCCGCGGGTTCACCGACATGGACGTCCTGCTCGACGGGCTGCTCGGCCTGGAGGGCAAGCTCGCCAAGGGCTCCTACACGAAGGTCGGGCACACCCGCGCGGTCCAGGTCACCGCGGACGACGGCAAGGGCGGAAAGCTTTCGGTCTCCCTGGAGGGGACCCCGTACCCGCTGCTCATGGAGCGCGCGGGCGGCGCCGGCCGGGTGGAACTCGCCGAGTGGGGCAAGGCCTTCCCACTCGACCCGCCCGCCCAGGACCAGACCGTCGACTACGGATCCCAGCTGCCGACGACCAAGGAGCAGGGCGGCGACTCCGCCCCGGCGCCGTCCAAGGGCTCCGGCCAGGGCGCGAACCCGACCAAGCCCTGACGCGCCCGCGGGCCGGGCCGTGATTCCGGGCCGTGCCCCGGGCTCAGCCCCGGGCGGCCTTCTTGCGCTTGAGCAGGAGCTTCGGCAGGTGCGCCGGGATCGGGCGGCGGGTGATCGCCGGGGACGCGAGCGGGGCCGCGGCCAGGGAGCCGCCGGGAAGGGCGGAGACCGCCTCCGGCTCCAGGCGCAGCAGCCGGCACTCCCGTGCCCACCGCTCGGTCATCTCCTCCGAGTCGGACGCGTTCAGCCGCTTGCCCTTGAGCTCGGCCACCGCCGCCGCCCACTCCTCGCCGCGCGGCGGGAGCTCGCGCACGGTCGCCGTCCAGGCCACCAGCCGGCCGCCCTTGTCCTTGCTCCGCACGGTCACCTCGGCGGCCGCGCCGTCCGCGAGCCCCGGGAACGGCTGCTCGCCGGGCCCGTCGCCCAGGACGTGGGCCGCGCCGTCCACCCAGGCGTGCCACAGGGCGCGGTCGGCCCCGGCGCCCCGGACCCAGATCAGGCCAGACTTCTTGGTGGCCTCCTCGACGAGGGCCAGGTCGAGCGTGCTGAGAGTCATGCGGACAGGGTAGGGGGTCCCTCCGCGCGCCCTACAGCCAGCCGTGGCGGCGCAGTGCGCGGTGGATGGTGAAGCAGGAGGCGGCGATCGCGGCCATCACCATCGGGTAGCCGTAGCGCCAGTGGAGCTCCGGCATGTGCTCGAAGTTCATCCCGTACACCCCGCAGATCATCGTCGGCACGGCGATGATCGCCGCCCACGAGGTGATCTTGCGCATGTCCTCGTTCTGGGCGACCGTCGCCTGCGCGAGGTTGGCCTGCAGGATCGAGTTCAGCAGCTCGTCGAAGCCCACCACCTGCTCGTGCACCCGCGCCAGGTGGTCGGCGACGTCCCGGAAGTACTTCTGGATGTCCGGGTCCACCAGCCGCATCGGCCGCTCGCTCAGCAGCTCCATCGGGCGCAGCAGCGGCGAGACCGCCCGCTTGAACTCCAGCACCTCGCGCTTGAGCTGGTAGATGCGGCCCGCGTCGCCGCCGCGCGTACTGCCCTTGGCGGGGGCGGCGAAGACGTCGCTCTCCACCTCGTCGATGTCGTCCTGCACCGCCGCCGCGACCGCGATGTACCCGTCGACGACGTGGTCGGCGATGGAGTGCAGGACCGACGAGGGGCCTTTGGCGAGGAGGTCGGGGTCGTCCTGGAGCCGGTGGCGCAGGCCCTTGAGGGAACCCTGGCCGCCGTGCCGCACGGTGATGACGAAGTCGGGGCCGGTGAAGCACATCACCTCGCCGGTCTCCACGACCTCGCTGGTGGCGGTCAGTTCGGCGTGCTCGACGTAGTGGATCGTCTTGAAGACGGTGAAGAGCGTGTCGTCGTAGCGCTCCAGCTTCGGCCGCTGGTGCGCGTGCACCGCGTCCTCCACGGCCAGCGGGTGCAGTCCGAAGGTGGCGGCGATGCCCGCGAACTCGGCCTCGGTCGGCTCGTGCAGACCGATCCACGCGAAGCCGCCGTCCTCGCGGACCCGGCGGATCGCCTCACGGGGCGTCAGACATGCCGGCCCCAGCACCCGCCGGCCGTCGCGGTACACGGCGCAGTCGACCACCGCGCTGCTCGCCGACGGGTCACGGGTGGTGTCGTAGCCGGGCTGGGCGGGGGTGGACTTGCGCAGCGCCGGGCGGACGGCCGCACGCAGGTAGGGCAGCATCGACATGGCAGGCTCCTTCGCACGCACGGCTGCGGACCGTACGGGTGGGAGACCCTCCACGACCGCGGGCGGGCAGGCCCGGGTACTGGGGGAGGGAACAGGACGGGAGGACAAAGTTCTGCCGTCGCTCTTCTACTGATCAGGAGATCAGACGGGGCGGGAAGCACCCGTCACAGAAGCGGAAGAGCGATTGGTACTGCACGATCGACTTCGATCCATTGCAGCCCCACCTCCTCCGGCCGGTCCCCCGTGGGGGAGGTCCTGTCTCGGGGTGCCAGGCATGCTTCGGCATGCGGCCCCGAACAGCTGTCAACACTATCAGCCGACGGATGGTCAAGACCCGCCCTTTACCCGCCTGATACGAGTTCTATGCTCGCTCCATGGCAGAAATTCTGGCCCTCGTCGAAGCCCGGCTGCGCTCCGCGTTCGGAGAACCCGACGCACGCGCCGCCGTCACCTTCCTGGGCACCGACCGCATCGAGGTACTCCGTTTCGCCGAGGGCGACCTCGTGCGGTACGCGACCCTGGGGATGTCCGCACACCCGATGACCGATCCGACCGCCGTGGTCGCCGACCCCGTACGGGGCCCGCGCGCCGAGCTCGTACTGACCGTACGGGGAGGGCTCGCGGCCACCGACAAACTGCTCCGGCCGCTCGCGGTGCTGGCCGCGTCCCCGCAGGTCGAGGGGCTGATCGTGGCCGCCGGCGCCTCGCTGGACGTGGGCGGGCCGCTCTGGGACGGGGCGCCCTTCAGCTCCGTCCTCGTGGCGGAACCCGGGGGACTGGTGGAGGACCTGGTGCTCGACGAGCCCATGGATCCCGTGCAGTTCCTGCCCCTGCTGCCCATGACGGCGAACGAGGCAGCCTGGAAGCGGGTGCACGGCGCGGCCGCCCTCCAGGAACGATGGCTCGCGCGCGGAACGGACCTGCGGGATCCTTTGCGTACCGCTGTCGCACTGGACTGACGGCCCGGACGGGTGAGCGCGCCTTGACTGGCGGCCGGGCGGGGAGGAGCGTGGCTTCCTATGAGGGGTGAACCAAGTTGCCCGAAGTGCGGTGGCCGGGTCAGGGCGCCCGGACTCTTCTCCGACTCCTGGCAGTGCGCGCTGCACGGCGCTGTCCACCCCCTGCAACCCGTCATCCCGCCCAGTGTCGAAGGCCTCAGCGTTGTCGCGCACCGGTCCCGGGTTCCGGTGTGGATGCCCTGGCCGCTGCCGGTGGGGTGGCTGTTCACGGGCATCGCGTCCGCCGGTGACGACCGCAGCGGCGGCAGGGCGACGGCCGTGGCCTGTTCGGGCCCCGGTCCGCTGGGGGGCATCGGCGAGCTGGTGCTGGTCGCCGAGGAGCTGGGCGTGGGCCTCGGCACGCGGTACGCGGGGATCGACGGGCCCGACCCCGGCTCCTACATCAACGTCTCGTCACCGCCCCACACCAAGGTGGTCGCCGCGGGCCGCCCGACCCCGCTGTGGCACCTGAACGGAGCCCCCGACGACCGGGCCGTCTTCGCGGGGGAGGCGAGGGGCCTGTGGCTCTGGGCCATCGTCTGGCCGGAGCAGTCCGGCCTCCTCATGTACGACGAGCTCGTCCTCACCGATCTCCGCGACGCGGGAGCGGAGGTCGAGCTCCTTCCGTGCGGGGCCCTGAGCCCGCGCATCCTGGGCCCCGCGTAGACCGTCCGCTCCGGATCAGCAGGCCCCCGGGCCCGGTTATCCTGGAGTGCCCCCGTCCGTACGAACCCTGGAGCTCGGCTGTGCGCATCGACCTGCACGCCCACTCCACGGCCTCCGACGGTACGGACACCCCCGCCGAGCTCGTGCGCAACGCCGCCGCCGCGGGGCTCGACGTGGTCGCGCTGACCGACCACGACACCGTGGGCGGATACGGCGAGGCCCTCGCCGCCCTTCCCGCCGGACTGACCCTGGTGACCGGGGCCGAGCTGTCCTGCCGGCTCGACGGGATCGGCGTGCACATGCTCGCGTACCTCTTCGACCCCGAGGAGCCCGAGCTCGCCCGCGAACGGGAGCTCGTCAGGGACGACCGCACCCCGCGCGCCCGGACCATGGTCGGCAAGCTGCAGGCGCTCGGCGTCGACGTCACCTGGGAGCAGGTGGCCCGGATCGCCGGTGAGGGCTCGGTCGGGCGGCCGCACGTCGCCACCGCCCTGGTCGAGCTGGGCGTCGTGCCCACCGTCTCGGACGCCTTCACGCCCGACTGGCTCGCCGACGGCGGCCGCGCGTACGCGGAGAAGCACGAGCTCGACCCCTTCGACGCGATCCGCCTGGTCAAGGCGGCCGGCGGCGTCACCGTCTTCGCGCACCCCGCCGCCGTCAAGCGCGGCCGGTGCGTGCCCGAGTCCGCGATAGCCGAGCTGGCGGCCGCGGGCCTGGACGGCATCGAGGTGGACCACATGGACCACGACGCCGGCGCCCGCGCACGGCTGCGCGGCCTGGCGGCCGACCTCGGCCTGCTGACCACCGGGTCCAGCGACTACCACGGCAGCCGCAAGACCTGCCGCCTCGGGGAGTACACGACCGACCCCGAGATCTACGGCGAGATCACGCGCCGCGCGACCGGGGCCTTCCCGGTGCCCGGCGCCGGCGGACGCGAGCGCTGACCGGCCCCTCCCGGCCCGCTCCACCCGTCCCACACCTTTTCTTCGCGACACCCCTCTCTCCTGCAAGGCATCACTGTGTTTGATTTCGCCGTCTTCGGATCCCTTTTTCTCACGCTTTTTGTGATTATGGACCCTCCGGGGATCACGCCGATCTTCCTCGCCCTGACCTCCGGCCGCCCCGTCAAGGTGCAGCGCCGGATGGCCTGGCAGGCCGTCTGCGTGGCCTTCGGGGTCATCGCCGTCTTCGGCATCTGCGGCCAGCAGATCCTGGACTACCTGCACGTCTCCGTCCCGGCGCTGATGATCGCCGGTGGTCTGCTGCTCCTGCTCATTGCGCTGGACCTGCTCACCGGCAAGAACGACGAGCCGAAGCAGACCAAGGACGTGAACGTGGCCCTGGTGCCGCTGGGCATGCCGCTGCTGGCCGGTCCCGGTGCGATCGTGT
Organism: Streptomyces sp. NBC_00207; assembly: GCF_045160965.1. Classification (NCBI taxonomy): domain Bacteria; kingdom Bacillati; phylum Actinomycetota; class Actinomycetes; order Kitasatosporales; family Streptomycetaceae; genus Streptomyces; species Streptomyces sp. NBC_00207. The sequence continues at coordinate 6,033,912 of NZ_CP130715.1, forward strand.
CCGTCATCCTCGCCGTGCAGAAGGCGGACGGGCCCGCGGGCCAGGTCTCCGTCTGGGCCGCGATCATCGCCATGCACGTCGTGCTGTGGATCACCATGCGCTACTCGCTGGTGATCATCCGGGTCATCAAGGACGGCGGCGTCGTCCTCGTGACGCGGCTCGCGGGCATGATGCTCTCGGCGATCGCCGTCCAGCAGATCATCAACGGCGTGCTCCAGGTCGTACAGGGCTCCTGACCCGAGGGCCTGCACATGCGAACGCCCCCGCACCGGGATCGGTGCGGGGGCGCGTACGTTTTCGTGCGTGCGTCAGGAAGACGCACTCTCGGCCGGTCGGATCAGAATGCGCTGGCCGACCGATGCGGCCTGCTGCACGATCCGGTTGACGGAGGCCGCGTCCACGACGGTGCTGTCCACGGCGGATCCGTCGACGTCGTCCAGGCGCAGAATCTCGAAGCGCATGGGGCTTCTCCCTTCGTCAGTGTTTCTCCTTGCACTGGTTCAACGAAGTGTAGGCCGCAATCATTCCCTACGCTAAGGAAATTTTTCGACAGGCTAAATATCAGTCGGTGCAGGCGTCCCAGAAGGCGGCCAGCGCGGCGGCCGTGACGGCCGGATCCTCGGCGTTCGGGGAGTGCCCCGTCCCGGGGACCACCACCCGCTCGGCGCCGAGGCGCCGGGCCATCTCGTCCATCAGCGGGACCGGCCACGCATCGTCGACGGCTCCGGAGAGAACCAGCTTCGGCAGTCCGGTCCGGCTCAGCTCCGCCACCCGGTCGGGCTCGGAGATCAGCACCCGGCCCGTGACGATCAACTGCTCGGGAACGGTCGCCACCCACCGCCCGCGCAGGAACTCCGCGAGCTCGGCGGAGTCCGCGGCCGCGTCCTGCGGGTCGTAGGCCCGCATCGCCGTCCAGATGGCGGGCATGTCCCCGCCCATCGTCTCCAGCGCCGCCACCAGCAGCTTCGTACGCGCCTGCTGATCCTCGGCGATCGCGGCGGGCCCGCTGCTCAGCAGGGTGAGCGAGGCGAAGGGCGAAGGGTCGCGCAGCACCGCGGCGCGCGAGATCAGCCCGCCGAGGGAGTGGCCCACCAGGTGCACGCGGTCCGACCCCAGGGCGCGGGTCTGCGCCAGCACGTCCTGCGCCAGCTCCTCCAGGGCGTACGCCGGCTCCTCGCGCGGGCCCGGCGTCTCGTACTGGCCGCGCCCGTCGACGGCGACCACCCGGTACCCGGCGGCGGCCAGCGGCTCCAGGAGGCCGATGAAGTCCTCCTTGCTGCCCGTGAAACCGGGGACCAGCAGGGCGGTGCCGCGGACGGTCTCACCGGCTTCGTGCACGGCGAACACGCCGCGGTCGGTGGTGAGGCGGTACGCACGGGCGGCGGAGGGCAGGGTGAGGCGCGGCGGCTTGCTCATGAGCCAGAGGTTACCGGCCCGTAGATTCCCGCCGCAGCCTCCCCCGGACGACCCCACCGGGTACACCGACGGCCCCGGCCCCCTCGGAAGGGGGACGGGGCCGTCGGTGCGGTGCCCGGGTGCTTACGCCTCCGGGGCGGCCGCGACCTTGCGGGTGCGGGTGCGCTTCGGCTTCGCCGGCGCCTCCTCGGCCACGGCGGCGGCCTCGGCGACCGGAGCGGCCTCCGCGACCTTGCGCGTACGGGTGCGCTTCGGCTTGACCGGAGCCTCCTCTGCCACCACGACGGCGGCGGCCTCGGCGACCGGAGCGGCCTCGGCGACCTTGCGGGTCCGGGTGCGCTTGGGCTTGACCGGCGCCTCCTCGGCCACGGCGGTGACCTCGGCGACCGGGGTCACCGGGGCGGCGGCGACCTTGCGGGTGCGCCGCGCCTTCACCGGCTCGACGGGCGGAGCCATCTGGAAGTCCGGCTCCGGGGCCGTCTCCACGATCTTGCGCGGACGCCGTGCCCGGACGGGCGCGGGCTCGACCGGCGTGGCCATCTGGAAGTCCGGCTCCGGGGCGCTCTCCACGACCTTGCGGGTGCGGGTGCGCCGCGGCTTGGCCGGGGCCTCCTCGGCGACCGGGGTCACCGCGGCCTCGACCACGGGGGCCTCGACCACTGCGGCCGGTGCGGCCTGAGCGGTCTCGACGGCCTGCGCCGGCACCGCGGCCACGCGGGTGCGGCGGCGGCGCGGCCGGCGCGGCTCGTCGGCGGCCGGAGCCGTCGGCGCGTCCACCACGGGGGTGACGGCGGCGGCCTCGGCGCCCTCGGCGAGCTCCGCACCGCCACGGGTACGGCGGCGCTGGCGCGGCGTACGGGTGCGCGCGGGGCGCTCCTCGGTCACCACGGCGGCGGCCGGACCGGAGCGTCCGCCACGACCACCGCGGCCGCCGGTCTCGCCCAGGTCTTCCAGGTTCTCGGCCTTCAGGCCGGCCCGCGTGCGCTCGGCGCGCGGCAGGATGCCCTTGGTGCCGGCCGGGATGTTCAGCTGCTCGAACAGGTGCGGGGACGTGGAGTACGTCTCCACCGGCTCGTGGAAGTCCAGCTCCAGCGCCTTGTTGATCAGCTGCCAGCGCGGGATGTCGTCCCAGTCGACCAGGGTGACGGCGATGCCCTTGTTGCCCGCGCGGCCGGTGCGGCCCACGCGGTGCAGGAAGGTCTTCTCGTCCTCGGGCGTCTGGTAGTTGATGACGTGCGTCACGCCCTCGACGTCGATGCCGCGCGCGGCGACGTCGGTGCACACCAGCACGTCGACCTTGCCGTTGCGGAACGCGCGCAGGGCCTGCTCGCGCGCACCCTGGCCCAGGTCGCCGTGGACGGCGCCGGAGGCGAAGCCGCGCTTCTCCAGCTGCTCGGCGATGTCGGCCGCCGTGCGCTTGGTACGGCAGAAGATCATCGCCAGGCCGCGGCCTTCGGCCTGCAGGATGCGGGAGACGAGCTCCGGCTTGTCCATGTTGTGCGCACGGAAGACGTGCTGCGCGATGTTGGCGACGGTCGCGCCCTCGCCGTCCTCGGAGACGGCGCGGATGTGCGTGGGCTGCGTCATGTACCGGCGGGCCAGACCGATGACCGCGCCCGGCATGGTCGCCGAGAACAGCATGGTCTGACGCTTCACGGGCAGGTAGCCCATGATCTTCTCGACGTCGGGCAGGAAGCCCAGGTCGAGCATCTCGTCGGCCTCGTCGAGGACGAGCGCCTTGACGTGCGACAGGTCGAGCTTCTTCTGCCCGGCCAGGTCGAGCAGGCGGCCCGGGGTGCCGACGATCACGTCGACGCCCTTGTTCAGCGCCTCGACCTGGGGCTCGTACGCGCGGCCGCCGTATATGGCGAGGACGCGGACGTTGCGGACCTTGCCCGCGGTCAGGAGGTCGTTGGTGACCTGGGTGCACAGCTCGCGGGTCGGAACCACCACGAGGGCCTGCGGAGCGTTGGTCAGCTGCTCGGGCTTGGCCCGGCCTGCCTCCACGTCCGCGGGGACGACGACCCGCTCCAGCAGGGGAAGGCCGAAACCGAGCGTCTTGCCGGTTCCGGTCTTGGCCTGGCCGATGACGTCCGTGCCGGAAAGGGCGACGGGGAGGGTCATCTCCTGGATCGGGAAGGGGGACACAATGCCGACGGCCTCGAGGGCTTCGGCCGTCTCGGGAAGGATCCCGAGGTCTCGGAACGTAGTCAGGGTGCTGCCTCTTCTGTGAGACGCGGCGCGAGGCGGCGAGGGGGGTCGTACCGTGCTGTGCTTGCAGTACTGCTACGTACGAAGCTGCGCGGGACCACTAGCCTTCGCTCAGGCGCATCTGCCGCTGAGGGGGCCCCTCGTGGGAGGCGGTACGCATGAACGTACGCACCACACCGAGGGCGGTCGGTTGGAGCCGATCGGGCCACCGACCGGGCATCCTCATTCGGATGGCCCGCCGAGTGTTCGGCAGGCGCATTACCACTGTACCCCGGAATCGCGCAGGTGTGTCGGGTGAATTCACCGGGTAGACGCGTTTAGCTGGACAGGCAGTCAACCGGCGTGGTGCCTTGGAGGGCCATTCGGCGGGCTATTGTGCGGAGCATGTCGACCGTAGAAAACGCCTCGCCTTCCGACGACAGCGCCCCCGCCGAACCCGTCGGTATCGCTTCCCAGGACTGGGCGACCGCCTCTGCCTCGCCGCAGTACCGGGCCGCCGTCGTGGACCTGCTCGGCGCGCTCGCGTACGGAGAGCTCGCGGCCTTCGAGCGCCTCGCGGAGGACGCGAAGCTCGCGCCCACCCTGGACGACAAGGCCGAGCTCGCCGCGATGGCCTCCGCCGAGTTCCACCACTTCGAGCGGCTGCGGGACCGGCTCACGGCCATCGAGGTCGAGCCCACCGCCGCCATGCAGCCCTTCGCCAAGGGCGTCGACGACTTCCACCGCCAGACCGCTCCCTCGGACTGGCTGGAGGGCCTGGTCAAGGCGTACGTCGGCGACTCCATCGCCAGTGACTTCTACCGCGAGGTCGCCTCCCACCTGGACAACGACACCCGCGCGCTCGTGCTCGGCGTGCTCGACGACACCGGCCACGGCAACTTCGCCGTCGAGAAGGTGCGCGCCGCGATCGAGGCGGACCCGCGCTGCGGCGGCCGGCTTGCGCTGTGGGCCCGCCGGCTGATGGGCGAGGCCCTCTCGCAGGCCCAGCGCGTGGTCGCCGAGCGCGACGCGCTCTCGACCATGCTGGTCGGCGGCGTCGACGGAATGGCGGCGGGCTTCGACCTGGCGGCCGTCGGCGAGATGTTCACCCGGATCACCAAGGCGCACACCAAGCGGATGGCGGCCCTCGGCCTCGCCGCCTGACCGGACGCCTCCGTAACGCCCTGCAGCCCCTCACGGCTCCACGCGGCTCCATGCAACGGCCCCGGCGTGCATCGTGCGCGCCGGGGCCGGCGTACGTCTGTCAGGGGATCCCCGGCGGCGGGTCCCCGGGTGGCGGGTCCTCAGGGGTCACCCCCGTGACGGGAGTGAAAACGGAGTCCTGTGTGCGGGCCTGCGGGGCCCGGCGGCCGGACGGAGCAGCAGGGACAGCACCACCGCGGACACGAGCACCCCGCCGACGAAGGTCGCGGTCAGGGTGTTGTGCCCGGGGCCCAGCGCGAAGTGGGTGAGATACGCCCCGAACAGTGCGCCCAACACCCCGCTGACCAGCACCACTCGCGGGGACGGCAGTCGGCGTGCGAGCACTCGGGCGGCTGTTGCGGACAGGGCGAGGCCCAGCAGAGCGGAGCCGAGCACTTCCATCAGCAGCATGAGGTCTCTCCCATACGTCAGGGCAAACCGTGTCACTGCCGTCCTACCCGAAGCGGAAGAAAGGGAAACGGCCCGGTGGAATCAACCACCGGGCCGTTTGCGACAGTTCTCAGAGCGCGCCGAAGCCGACCTTGCGCACGCTCGGCTCACCCAGGTCGACGTACGACAGGCGGTCGGACGGCACCAGGACCTTGCGGCCCTTGTTGTCGGTGAGGCTCAGCAGCGGCACGTTGCCGGACAGCGCCGCGGTGACGATGCTCTCCAGCTCCTCGGCGCTCAGGTCGCTCTCCAGCACGATCTCCCGGGGTGCGTGCTGCACGCCGATCTTGACCTCCACGGCTATGTCCCTCCGACGATCCGGTTCGCGCGATCAGCCGCGCCGTACGCGGTCCACATTAGCCCGGAGAGGGGATGCGGACCGCGCAGAGCGGACACGCTGGCAGCGAACAGCGGCCCGCGACGGGCCGCGGGCCGGTCAGGCCTGGTCGGGGCTCGGCTCGGCGCCGTGCAGCGGGAAGCCGGCGATGCCGCGCCAGGCGAGCGAGGTCAGCAGACCGACCGCCGTGTCACGGGCGACCGGGCTCTCGCTGGAGAGCCAGTAGCGGGCCACGACCTGCGAGACCCCGCCCAGGCCCACGGCCAGCAGCATCGACTCGTCCCGGGACAGGCCCGTGTCCTCGGCGATGACCTCGCAGATGGCCTCGGCGCACTGCAGCGAGACGCGGTCGACGCGCTCGCGCACCGCCGGCTCGTTCGTCAGGTCGGACTCGAAGACCAGGCGGAAGGCGCCGCCCTCCTCCTCCACGTACGCGAAGTACGCGTCCATCGTCGCGGCCACGCGCAGCTTGTTGTCCGTCGTCGACGCGAGCGCGGTGCGCACGGCGAGCAGCAGGGCCTCGCAGTGCTGGTCCAGTAGCGCCAGGTACAGGTCGAGCTTGCCGGGGAAGTGCTGGTACAGCACCGGCTTGCTCACTCCGGCACGCTCGGCGATGTCGTCCATCGCCGCAGCGTGGTAGCCCTGCGCGACGAAAACCTCCTGGGCCGCGCCCAGGAGCTGGTTGCGCCGGGCTCGGCGCGGCAGTCGCGTGCCCCGCGGACGCGCTGCCTCGGTCTGCTCGATGGCTGTCACGCCGCCTCCCACTTTCTCTAAGAACACAGTGCGCTCTGCGCCGCGCCCGCCATCGTACTTTTCGGTAACCGAATCTGGAGGGTTCAAGCCGAGTTTTCTCGCGGTACGGACGGCCCGGAGGCGCTGGTCAGCGGTCGGTCGGAGGCCGGTCAGCGGTAGTCGTCCTCGTCCAGCGGCACCACCCGCGCCTGCTCGGCGGCATCGCCGTCCGCGGCCTCGCCCACATCCGCACCGGTGATCGGGTCGTCCTCGTCCGGCCGGAGACCGGCCAGCTGCTCCGCCACATCCGCCTCGGGCGCCTCAGGATCGAGGGTTTCCGGGAACGGCTCCCGGAAGGTGTCCGGCTCCGCAGGGTCGACAGTCATGCCGCTCCCCTCGCTTCCTTGCTCTCACCTATGAGCCTAGGAGGATCGAGGATGAGCCGCTATGCGGATCGGGATCCTGTTGTGTCTGTGACCGCGAACACAGGAAGTGGAACGTGATCGTCTCGTAACATTGCCCGCATGTCTTCGACCGAGCTGCCGGGCGTACGGTCCACCGCCGAGCCGTCCTCCCTGGTGGGAGCCGTCCGGGTGGCCGAGGGAGAGCAGCTGCGCACCGCCGCGCTGCCCGGGCTGGAACTGGCCGTGCGGGTGCGCCCGCCCCTGCGCACGGGCCTGCCGCCCGCGCTGTTCGTGCACGGACTGGGCGGTTCCTCGCAGAACTGGTCGGACCTCATGGCCCAGCTGGCCGACACCGTCGACGGCGAGGCCGTGGACCTGCCCGGCTTCGGCTGGTCCCCGCCGCCCGCCGACCGGAACTACTCCGTCACCGCGTTCGCCCGCGCCGTCATCCGTCACCTCGACGCCGCCGGGCGCGGCCCGGTCCACCTGTTCGGGAACTCCCTCGGCGGCGCCGTCTCCACCCGGGTCGCGGCCGTCCGGCCCGACCTCGTGCGCACCCTCACGCTGATCTCGCCCGCCCTGCCCGAACTGCGCGTGCAGAAGTCGGCCGTGCCGACCGCGCTGCTCGCCGTACCGGGGGTGGCGGGGCTCTTCAGCCGGCTGACGCGCGGACTCAGCGCCGAGCAGCGCACCCGTGGAGTGACGGAGCTCTGTTACGGAGACCCCTCCCGGGTGACGCCCGAGGGGTTCCGCAACGCCGTGGAGGAAATGGAGCGGCGGATGGCCCTGCCGTACTTCTGGGACGCGATGACCCGTTCCTCGCGCGGCATCGTCGACGCCTACACCCTCGGCGGCCAGCACGGGCTGTGGCGCCAGGCGCAGCGGGTTCTCGCGCCGTCCCTGCTGGTCTACGGTGGCCGGGACCAACTGGTCTCGTACCGTATGGCGCACAAGGCCGCCGCCGCCTTCCGGGGTTCGCGGCTGCTGACCCTGCCCGAGGCCGGGCACGTGGCGATGATGGAGTACCCCGAGGTGGTCGCCGCCGCCTTCCGGGAGCTGCTGCGCGACACCGGCACGGGCGAGGGCGGAACCGACCGAGATACCGAAGACGGCAGAGGCTGACGACCGTGGGACGACATAGTCGCAAGGCCCCGGGCACAGCCCCGGCCCCGGCTCCTGCCGAGGCCCCTGCCCCGCTCCCGCCCCGGGCGGAGCCGGCGCCGTGGCCGCACGAGGAACCGGCCGCCGCGTACTGGCCCGAGCCCACCGTGACCCACCAGGGGTACGTCTCCCAGGACGCGCCGTTCGCCGGTGCGCGGGCCGGCGGCCACCCCCAGCAGTACGAGCCCGGCGGAGCCTGGGGGGCCCGCCCCGACTCCGTGTACGGGGACTGGCACGGGGTACCGCGCCCCCGCCGCGCCACCCCCGGCGCGGCCCTCCTGGACTCCGACACCCCGGCCTTCGGCACCCCCGCGGTGGGCTTCCCGCAGGTGGTCCTGGAACCGCCGGCCCCGGCCCCGACCCGTGCCCCGGCCCCGGCCCCCGTGCCCGACCCCTTCACCTCCACCGGGTCGCACCGCCGCGTGCCCGGGCCGCGAAAACCGGTCGATCCCGTCGCGGAGCCGCCCGGCTCCGGCCGCGGCCACAAGGTCCGTACGTACACCGGCATGGCGGCCGCGGCCGTCACCACCGTCCTCGCCGTCGTCGTCGCGGGCCAGGTGCTCCCGGACGGCGACGCGGCCAAGACCGGCGCGGCGGCCGCCCCCGACGAGGGCCGGTCCGACACGGCCGCCTCCCGCTCGGACGGCCGCCCCACCCCGGAGGCCCCCGCGGCCGCGCCCGCGGCGCCCTCCGCCGCGCCCGCGCCGGAGCTGACGTACGAGCAGCAGATGGCCCAGCAGCTGCCGATGGACGCGAAGCTCGCCGGGCCCGGGAAGTTCGACACCGTGCCCGGCGTGGCCAAGGCCCCCGGCAAGGGCAAACTCGTGCGCTACCGCGTCGACGTCGAGCAGGGCCTGGGGCTGGACCCGCAGCTCTTCGCCGAGGCCGTCCAGCGCACCCTCAACGACCCGCGCAGCTGGGCCCACGGGGGCGCGATGACCTTCGAACGGGTGCCGGGCGGCGAGGCCGATTTCGTGATCACACTGGCCAGCCCCGGGACCACCGGGGTCTGGTGCGCCAAATCCGACCTCGACACCACCGTCGAGAACGTCTCCTGCGACTCCGCGTCGACCGACCGGGTCATGATCAACGCGTTCCGCTGGGCGCAGGGCTCCGCGACCTACGGCCCGGACCAGATGTTCGCCTACCGCCAGATGCTCATCAACCACGAGGTCGGCCACCGGCTCGGGCACGGGCACGTGAACTGCCAGACCCCGGGCGCGCTCGCGCCGATCATGCAGCAGCAGACGAAGTCCCTCGACATCGGCGGAATCGAGTGCAAGGCCAACCCCTGGGTGTTCCCCGGTAGTTGATATCCCGGACTGCCGCCGCGGCGGGAACCCGCGTTGACAATCCGTCCGATCATCGGCGATGGTTCTCCGCATGTCGCAGCACCACACCATGACCGCGAGCGCCGCCATTGAGCTGGCGCTGCTTGGTGTGACCGCGCACAGCGTGGCCGACATCTTCTGTCGCTGACGCCTGCCTGAAGCGCCGCGACCCTTTTCCGCAATTCGCCGCGCCCGGGTGTACGCATGCCCGCAGGCGCGGCTCTTTCGTTATCGGCGACCCCTTTTCCGGCGCCGACCGCTGCCCCTGGCGTGGCCTTTTCCTCCCTTTCTTCCTTCACGCCGAGAGGTCCTTCTCCGATGTTGCGTCAGTCCCACATATCGCGCCGCGTGGCCGCGGTCGCCGTCAGCCTCGTACTGGCCGGGGGCGCCGCCGCCTGCGGGCCCAAGGACGGCGCGGACAAGGCCGGTTCGGGCGACAAGCCGGGCGCAGCCGGGGGTGCGCCGCAGAAGGGCGGCACCCTGACCGTCCTCAACTCCGAGCCGCAGAGCGACTTCGACCCGGCCCGGCTCTACACCTCGGGCGGCGGAAACGTTCCCTCGCTGGTCTTCCGCACGCTGACCACCCGCAACCGCGAAGCCGGGGCGGCCGGCACCAAGGTCGTGCCCGACCTGGCCACCGACACCGGCAGGCCCAACGCCGACGCCACGGAGTGGACGTACACGCTCAAGGACGGACTGAAGTACGAGGACGGCACCCCGATCACCACCGCCGACATCAAGTACGGCATCGAGCGGTCCTTCGCCGGCGAGCTGTCGGGCGGCGCCCCGTACCTGCGCGACTGGCTGGTCGGCGGCGAGACGTACGAGGGCCCCTACAAGGACGGCGGCAAGGGCCTCGACTCGATCGTCGTACCCGACGCGAAGACGATCGTCTTCAAACTGCGCAAGCCCGAGGGCGAGTTCCCCTTCGTCGCCACCCAGACGCAGTTCGCGCCCGTCCCCAAGGCCAAGGACACCGGGGTCAAGTACGAGGAGCACCCCGTCTCCTCCGGCCCGTACAAGGTCGTCAAGAACGACAACGACGGCGAGCACCTCACCCTGGAGCGCAACGAGCACTGGGACGAGAAGACCGACGAGGAGCGCAAGGCCTACCCGGACAGGATCGACGTCCGCTCCGGGCTGGACTCCGCCGTCATCAACCAGCGCCTGTCCACCAGCTCCGGCCCCGACGCGGCGGCCATCACCACCGACACCAACCTCGGGCCCGCCGAGCTCGCCCAGATCGGCAGCAACAAGGAGCTCGAGGGACGCATCGGCACCGGCCACTTCGGCTACGTCAACTACCTGGCCTTCAACCCGAAGGTGGCCCCCTTCGACAACCCGAAGGTGCGCCAGGCCGTCTCCTACGCCATCAACCGCACCAGCGTGGTCAACGCCGCGGGCGGCTCCGCGCTCGCCGAGCCCGCCACCACCTTCCTGCCCGAGCGCGAGGCCTTCGGCTTCACCCCCTACGACCACTTCCCGGCGGGCAAGACCGGCGACCCGGCCAGGGCCAGGGAGCTGCTCAAGGAGGCCGGCTTCCCCGACGGCGTCACCGTCACCCTGACCCACTCCACCGCGCAGAACCGCCAGACCAGCCCCGAGGTCGCCACCGCCGTCCAGCAGGCGCTCGCCGCCGCCGGGATCACGGTCAAGCTGGAGGGCCTGGAGAACAACGCCTTCAACGAGAAGCGCTGGGACGCCAAGAACACCCCCGGCTTCTTCCTCTCCCGCTGGGGCGCCGACTGGCCGTCCGGCGGCCCCTTCCTCGCCCCGATCTTCGACGGCCGGCAGATCGTGGCCAACGGCTCCAACTACAACCACGCGCAGCTGAACGACCCGGCCGTGAACGCCGAGATCGACGAGATCGCCAAGCTCACCGACCTCGCGGCCGCCGGCAAGCGCTGGGGCGCCCTCGACAAGAAGATCGGCGAGCAGGCCCTCGACGTGCCGCTCTTCCACCCGGTCTACAAGCGGCTCGTCGGCAAGGACGTCAAGAACGTCGTGATCAGCGACTGGACGGGCGTCCTCGACATCTCGCAGGTCTCCGTCAAGTGACCGTCACCGCCGAACCGTCGGTGCCCGCGCCCGGGATCCTCACCCCGGGCGCGGGCACCGCGCGCCAGGTCGGGCGGCGCCTGCGCCGCCGCCCCGCGGCCCTCGCGGCCGCCGGCGTCCTCGCCCTGCTCGTCCTGCTCGCCCTCGCCGCGCCCCTGCTCGCCCAGCTCACCGGCCAGGACCCGAACGCGTACCACGACGACCTCGTCGACTCCGCGCGCGGCGGCGTCCCGTACGGCTCCTTCGGCGGGATCTCCGCCGACCACTGGCTCGGCGTCGAACCGGGCACCGGCCGCGACCTGTTCACCCGGCTCGTCCACGGCGCCCGGATCTCCCTGCTCGTCGCCCTCGGCGCCACCGCCGTACAGACCGCCGTCGGAGTGGCCGCCGGACTCGCCGCCGCCCTCGGCAACCGTTTCGCGGGACAGCTCATCGGCCGGTTCACCGACGTGATGATCGCCCTGCCCATGCTGGTGCTCGGCATCGCGCTCACCGCCGTCGTCCCGCCCGACTTCCCGCGGCCGCTGCTGCTGATCCTGATCATCGGACTGCTCGACTGGGGCGGCGTCGCCCGGATGGTGCGCGCCCAGACCCTCGCCCTGCGCGACCTGGACTTCGTGGACGCCGCCCGGCTCTCCGGCAACAGCACGCTGCGGATCGCCCGCCGGGAACTGCTGCCCTCGCTGGCCGCCCCCGTCATCACCCTCGCCGCGATCAAGGTCCCCACCGCCATGGTGGCCGAGGCCTCGCTGTCCTTCCTCGGGGTCGGCGTGAAACCGCCCACCCCCTCCTGGGGACAGATGCTGTCCAGCGCCCAGACCTGGTTCCGCGCCGACCCCGCCTACGTCCTGCTCCCCGCCGGGCTCCTCTTCGTCACCGTGCTCGCCTTCACCGTGCTCGGCGACGCCGTCCGCACGGCCCTCGACCCGCGCGAAGACTCCCGCCTGCGGGTCGGCACCGGAAAGGAGCGCAAGCAGTGACCCTCTTCGTGCTCAAACGGACCGGCGGCGCACTGCTCGTGCTGCTCACGCTGTCCGTCCTCGTCTACGCCCTCTTCTACCTCGCCCCCGGCGACCCCGCCCGGCTCGCCTGCGGGGAGCGCTGCAACCAGGCGCAGATCGCCCAGGTGCGCGAACAGCTCGGGCTGAACGAGTCGGCGGTCGCCCAGTACCTGCACTTCCTCCAGGGGCTGCTGGCGGGCCGGGACTACTCCGGCGGCGCCGGCCTCGTCCTGCACTGCGACGCGCCCTGTCTGGGATTCTCGTACCAGAACGACCAGCAGGTCACCGAGCTGATCCTGGAGCGGCTGCCCGCCACCCTCTCGCTCGCGCTGGGCGCACTCGTGATCTGGCTGGTGGTCGGCGTCGGCACCGGGCTGCTGTCCGCGCTGCGCCGCGGCGGCATCACCGAACGGGTGCTGACCGTCCTCACGCTCGCCGGGACCGGCACCCCCGTCTTCATCCTGGGGCTGCTGCTGCTCATGAGCGTCTGCGCCTACCTGCAGTGGCTGCCCTTCCCGACGTACGTGCCGCTGACCGAGGACCCCGAGCAGTGGGCGTGGAACCTGCTCCTGCCGTGGGTGACGCTCGGCCTCTTCGAGAGCGCCAAGTACGCGCGCCTGACGCGCAGTTCGACCCTGGAGACGCTCGCCGAGGACCACATCCGCACCTTCCGCGCCTACGGGGTGGGGGAGCGGGCCGTCGTCACCCGGCACGCGGTGCGCGGCGCCGTGGCCCCCGTGATCGCGCTCAGCGCCGTGGACTTCGGCACGATGATCGGCGGCGCCGTGCTGACCGAGTCGCTGTTCGGGATCCCCGGCCTCGGCAAGACCCTCATCGACGGGGTGCGGGTCGTGGACCTGCCCGTCGTGGTGGGCGTCGTCCTGGCCATCGGCACGGCCGTGGTCCTCGCGGGCGCGATCGCCGACCTGTTGTACGCCGCCGCGGACCGAAGGGTGACCCTCGCATGACGCAACCACTGGTGGAGGTCGACGGCCTCGTGGTCGACTTCGCGGTCGGCGGTGCGGGGAAGTACGTACGGGCCGTGGACGGGCTCTCCTTCACCCTGGACGCCGGACGCGCCCTGGGCATCGTGGGCGAATCCGGCAGCGGCAAGTCCACCGTGGCCGCGGCCCTGCTCGGACTGCACCGCGGAACGGGCGCACGACTGGCCGGGACCGTCCGGGTGGGCGGCACCGACGTGGCCGCGGCCCCGGCGGCCGAACTGCGCCGGCTGCGCGGCGGGACCGCCGCCATGGTCTTCCAGGACCCGCTGAGCTCCCTCGACCCGTACTACGCCGTCGGCGACCAGATCGCCGAGGTGTACCGGGTCCACGCGGACGTCTCCCGGCGGGCCGCCCGCGCGCGGGCCGTCGAGGTGCTGCACAGGGTCGGCATCCCGGACGCGGTACGCCGCTCCCGGGCGCGGCCGCACGAGTTCAGCGGCGGCATGCGGCAGCGGGTCCTCATCGCGATGGCGCTGGCCTGCGAGCCGCGGCTGCTGATCGCCGACGAGCCGACCACCGCGCTGGACGTCACCGTCCAGGCGCAGATCCTGGACCTGCTGCACGGGCTGCGGGAGGAGCGGGGGCTCGGGCTGCTGCTGGTCACCCACGACGTGGGGGTGGCGGCGGAGAGCGTGGAGGAGCTGCTGGTCATGCGGGGTGGTCACGCCGTGGAGCGGGGGGAGGTGGGGGCGGTGCTCTCCGCGCCCGCCGACCCCTACACCAAGGCCTTGCTGGCGGCGGTGCCGAGGCTGGACGGGCCGCGGGCCCCCCGGGCTCTGCCCGGACCCGCGCCTCAAACGCCGGCGGGGCTCAATGATCGGGGCTCCGCCCCGGACCCCGCGCCTCAAACGCCGGCGGGGCTCAATGATCGGGGCTCCGCCCCGGACCCCGCGCCTCAAACGCCGGCGGGGCTCAATGATCGGGGCTCCGCCCCGGACCCCGCGCCTCAAACGCCGGCGGGGCTGGATTTGGCGGGGCCGAAGGGCGCTGGGGAGCCCGTCGTCGAAGTGTTCGGGTTGCGGCGGGAGTTCGGGCGGGGGAAGCGGCGGGTCGTGGCCGTCGGCGGGGTGTCGCTCGCCGTGCGGGCCGGGGAGACGCTGGGGATCGTGGGGGAGAGCGGCAGCGGCAAGAGCACGCTCGGGCGGATGCTCGTCGGGCTGTTGGAGCCCACTTCCGGGCAGATCCGCCGGGACGGCGTGGAGGCCGGCGGGATCGCGGACGGCGTGCAGATGGTCTTCCAGGACCCGGTGTCCTCCCTCAACCCGCGCCGCTCCGTCGGCGAATCCATCGCCGACCCGCTGCGCGCGGCCGGCGAACGGGACGAGGCGGCCGTGCGGGCGCGGGTCGGCGAACTGCTGCTGCGCGTCGGCCTGGAGCCCGGGCACTACGACCGCTACCCGCACGAGTTCAGCGGCGGCCAGCGCCAGCGGGTCGGCATCGCCCGCGCCCTGGCGCCCCGCCCCCGGCTGATCGTCTGCGACGAGCCGGTCTCGGCCCTCGACGTGACCACGCAGGCGCAGGTCACCGCGCTGCTGGCGGAACTCCAGCGGGAGCTCGGCATCGCCCTGGTCTTCATCGCGCACGACCTGGCGGTGGTCCGGCAGGTCAGCGACCGGGTGGCCGTCATGCGGGCCGGCGAGGTCGTGGAGGAGGGACCGGTGGACGAGGTCTACGACCGCCCGGCCCACGACTACACCCGCCGGCTGCTGGCCGCCGTCCCGGCACTGGATCCCGTATTGGCCGCCGAGCGCCGCAGCTCCCGGCAGGAGGCCTTCGCCTAGGCCGTACTTCTAGCGTGCTCGAACGCGAGCCGTACGGGAAAGTTACGACTCTTCACCCCTTCCGGTGGCGCGACGGACAACCGTCCGTCGCGCCTTCGGCATATCCGCTTGAGTTCTCCCGCGGCGGGTCGCCTGACCGACGGCGACCGCCTGAACGGGAGATCGGGGGTGCCACTCGTGCGGATCGGACTGGTCACGGAAGGTGGTTATCCGTATGCGACGGGAGAGGCGAGGCTGTGGTGCGACCGGCTCGTGCGCGGGCTCCCGCAGCACGAGTTCGAGCTCTACGCCCTGAGCCGCAGCGCCGAGCAGGAACGCGCACGGGTCCCGCTGCCCGAGCACGTCACCCGCGTCCGGACGGCCCCCCTGTGGGCCCCCGCCGACGACGGACGGAGCTACTCCCGGCGCGAGCGCCGACGGTTCGGCGAGTGCTTCCGGGAGCTGGTCCACGGGATCTGCGCCGGTGCGCCCGACCCCTTCGCCTCCGGGCTGTACGGACTCGCCGAACTCGCCCGCGAACAGGGCGGGCTGTACGCGGCACTGCGCTCCGAGTCCGCGGTGCGCGCGCTGGAGTCCGCCTGCCGGGCGCCGGGCGCCAGCGGCACCGTACGGGCGGCGCAGGTGACCGACCTGCTGGAGTTCGTGGACGAACTGGAGCGGATGCTGCGGCCGTTGTCCCTCGACTGGTACGAGGATCCCGGCGGTCTCGGCGCAGCCGACATCTGCCACGCGGCGGCGGGCGGGCTGGCGGCCCTCCCGGGGCTGCTGGCCAAACGCTTCTGCGGAGTCCCGCTGCTGGTGACCGAGTACGGGGTCCAGCTCCGGGCCCACTACCTCGCCCAGCTCGACGCACGGCGCGAGCCGGCCGACCGCCCCGCCGTACGGGCCCTGCTCGGGGCCTTCCACCTGCGGCTGGCCGTCGAGATCTACGCCCGGGCCGACTTCCTCACCCCCGGGAACGCCCACGCCCGGCGCTGGCAGGAGAAGTGCGGAGCCACCCGGGAACGGCTGCGCACCGTCTACCCCGGGATGGAGGCGGACCGATTCGCCACCGTCGGCGAGGCCGTGGACTGCGGGGATCCCGACACGCTCGTGTGGGTCGGCCGGATAGAGCCCGCCAAGGACCTCATCGCCCTGCTGCACGCCTTCGCCGAGGTCCGCAGGGCCGAGCCCCACACCCGGCTGCGGATCTTCGCCACGGCCGCGGCTCCCGGCTACCTCGCCGACTGCCGCTCCCTGGCCGCCCAGCTCTTCCCCGACGAAGCCGCCGACGCGGTCACAGCCGGGGAGAACCCCGTCACCTTCGAGGAGATCGGCGGACCCGACGCGCCCTCCTCGGCCGAGGCGTACGGCGCCGGGCGCGTCGTCGTGCTGTCCTCCGTCATCGAGGGCTTCCCGGTCACCCTGGCCGAGGCGATGTTCTGCGGCCGGGCCACCGTCTCCACCGACGTGGGCGCGGTGTTCGAAGTCATCGGCGGCACCGGGCTCGTCGTCCCGCCGCGCAATCCCCGGGCGCTCGCCGACGCCTGCCTGTCGCTGCTGCGCGACCCCGAGCGGGCGCAGCGGCTGGGCGCGGCCGCCCGGGCGCGGGCCCTGGAGCTCTTCACCGTCGAGCAGAACGTGGCGGCCTTCCAGGAGATCTACCTGCGGCTGCTGGCCAAGGGCTCCGCCCGGCCGGCCGGGGAGGTCCCCTTCGCCCGGCCCCCGGAAGCGCGGGTACCGGGCCACTGGACCAGCCCCACGTGGGCCGAGCCCCTGCCGGACTCGACCCCGGAGGCCGCCGTATGACCACCGTCGACCCC
This sequence comes from Streptomyces sp. NBC_00207, assembly GCF_045160965.1. Lineage (NCBI taxonomy): Bacteria > Bacillati > Actinomycetota > Actinomycetes > Kitasatosporales > Streptomycetaceae > Streptomyces > Streptomyces sp. NBC_00207. The sequence continues at coordinate 6,050,782 of NZ_CP130715.1, forward strand.
CAGACCGCAGCCCCGGCCAACCCGGCTCCGCCAACGCCACCCGAGCCCTGGCCCCTCGCAGCCCCGGCAACTCCAGCCCCGCCGGCGGCACCTGAAGCCTGGCCCCTCGGAGCCTCGGCAATTCCAGCCCCGCCCACGGAACCAGAGGCCTGGCTCCTCGCAGCCCCGCCGGGGGCAAATCCAGCCCCGCCGGCGATTGAGGCGCGGGGTCCGGGGCAGAGCCCCGGCAGCGGAGCTGCAGGTGTGATGGGGTCCCCTGGTGCACGGTCCGGCGCGGCGCCGCTGCCAGGGGCGCTGCCCCCGGACCCCCGCGCCTCAAACGCCGGCGAGGCTGGATTTGCCCCCGGCGACGCTGAAAGTGCGGGCTCCCGCGCCATGAATGCCGATGAGGCCGAGTTGGCCCCCGGCGAGGCTGAGTTCGCGCCCGGCGGGGCTGGAGGCGCGGGAGGGCTGCGCGCAGCGGAGGTGGCTGCGAAGCCCGTGCGGCGGCGGGGCGGTGGGGATCCCGTCAAGGCCTTGCTGCACCGGCACCGGGAGTTGTGCGAGCGGGCCGTGGACCCGCTGGAGATCGCCGCCGGGCTGGAAGCCCACGGCATCACCGACCGCACCGCCGCCCGCTTCCGCCACCGCGACGTCTTCTCGCTCGCCGAGGAGCTGTACGCCCGGAGCCCGCGCGGGGAGCACCCCGGCGCCCGGCCCGGCCGGGCCCCCGCAGGGGCTTCCGCCGGGGCCCGCGCCTACCGGGGCTACGGCTACGCACTCCTGCCCGGGGCCCTCGCGTTCGGCGCGGCCGCCGCCGGGCAGGCATGGGCCGGGCCCGTCGCCGTGGCCGTCACCGTCGCCGCCCTGGTGTGGCCGGGGCGGACCGCCGGGGGCCGGTTCCCCTACGCCGCGCACCTGCTGGCCGCGGCCCTCGTGGCCTGGGCCGCGCACCGGCACGGCGCCGCCCTCGCCGTCGCCCTCGCGCTGGCCGTCGCCCCCGGGCACCTGCTCGCCGCCGCGTTCGCCGCGGGGGGCCGGGCCCGGCTCGGCGGGAGCCGCGCCCTGGAGGACTTCGCGGACCGGGCCCGGCCCCTGCTCGTCGCGGCCGTCGCCGTGTTCACCGCGGCCGCCGCGGGGGCGGCCGCGCTCGCCGGCACCCCACTGCGGGTGGCGGTGCCGCTCGCCCTGCTGCTGTTCCTGACCCGGCTCCTGCTCCGGCACGGCGCCCACCGCGGTCCCGTCGGAGCCGCACTCGCCCTCGCCCTGATCCCGGTCCCGCCGGCGGCACTCGCCGCCGCGGCCGGACTCCTCGTACACGCCGTCCTCGCCCTGTCCCGTGCATCCGCGCATGCGCGGCTCTGACGGCGCGGGGACGACCACCGACCTCCGGAGCCGACGCCGAGGCGCTTTACCCGTACCCCGCCCCATCCATCCACCCGTCCGCAAGGAGAAACAGACATGACCGGCCAGCCAACCAACCAAGGGGTCACGCGATGAGGGTGCTGCTGATCGGAGCCAACGGATACCTCGGCCGCTACGTCGCCGACCGGCTGCTCGCCGACCCCGCCGTCCAGCTCACCGCGCTCGGCCGCGGCGACGACGCCGACGTCCGCTTCGACCTCGCCACCGGCAGCCCCGGCGCGCTCACCCGCTTCCTGGACGCCGTCCACCCCGGCGTCGTCATCAACTGTGCCGGCGCCACCCGGGGCGGGGCCCGGGAGCTCACCCGGCACAACACCGTCGCCGTCGCCACGATCTGCGAGTCGCTGCGCCGCAGCGGCTGCGGGGCGCGCCTCGTCCAGCTCGGCTGCGCCGCCGAGTACGGGCCCAGCCAGCCCGGGTCCTCGACGGCCGAGGACGCCGTGCCGAGACCCGGCGGGCCGTACGGCGTCAGCAAACTGGCCGCCACCGAGCTCGTGCTCGGCTCCGGGCTGGACGCCGTCGTCCTGCGGATCTTCTCGCCCGTCGGCCCCGGCACCCCCGCCGGATCCCCCCTCGGCCGGCTCGCCGAGGCCATGCGCCGCGCGATGCAGTCGGGCGACGGCGAGCTGAAGCTCAGCGGGCTCGGCGTGCAGCGCGACTTCGTCGACGTACGGGACGTGGCGCGGGCCGTGCACGCCGCCTCCCTGTCCGCCGCCCAGGGCGTCGTCAACATCGGCACCGGCCGGGCGGTCCGGCTGCGGGACGCGGCCGCCGTCCTGGCCCGGGTCGCCGGGTACGGAGGCGCCCTGCACGAGCTGGACGTCCCGCACGGCGGATCCCCGCAGGGGCACCCGCATCCCGGCCGCCCGGCCGGGCTCGCCTCCATCGGATCCCCCCGCTCCGAGGCCACCGCGGAGCAGCTCTCGGCCGCTGCCCCCCAGCCGTACCCGTACCCCGACGGCTGCGGGGCCTGGCAGCAGGCGGACGTCCGTACCGCCCGAGACCGGCTCGGCTGGCGGCCCCGGATCAATCTGGAGGAATCCCTCGCGGACATCTGGATGGAGGCGGCGTGCCGCATCTGACCACGCCGCCAGGGGCGATGACCGCCGCCGCGACCGAGGCCGGCCGCCTCGGCCTCGGCATCCCCGGCTACGCGCACCCGCTGCTCGCGCCGGTCGAGTGGGCCGAGCTGACCCGCCCCGGCACCCCGCTGCACTGGGCCGTCCTCAACGTCACGGACGGTCCCGGCGGGCGGCCCGACCCGCACTGCACGGACGCGGCGGCGAAGCTGCGCGGCGCGGGCGGCACGGTCCTCGGTCATCTCGCGATGCGAGACGGATCGCGGTCCTTCGGGGAGCTGATCTCCGACGCCCACCGCTTCCGCGACTGGTACGGGGTCGGCGGTTTCTACCTGGCCGAGGCCCCGGCCGACAAGGCGGATCTGCCCTCGGTGTCCCGGGTCGTCGATTCCCTGCGGGGGCTCGGGGCGGACCTGCGGATCGTGCTCGGGCACGGCACGCACCCGTACGAGGGCTATGCGGAGGCCGCCGACCAGCTGGTCACCTTCTCCGGGGCCTGGGCCGACTACCGGTGGTCGCAGGTGGCGGAGTGGACAGCGGACCATCCGGCGGAGCGGTTCTGCCACCTGGTCCACGGGGTGCCGCGCACGCACCTGGAGGAGGCGATGCGGATCGCCCGCTGGCAGGGCGCGGGCACGATCTGGTTCACGGACCGGCGGGCCGTCGGCGACCGTGACCCGTGGGCTTCGATGCCCGGGTACTGGGACGAAATCGTCTCACGAATTGGGACAGGTGTCTTGGAATGAAGACGGGCGTGGCAGTGTTACGGAGAGAACCACCGTTAAGACGTAACCATCTACGGAGTCCCCGTGTCGCTGCCACCCCTGGTCGAGCCAGCTGCTGAGCTCACCGTTGACGAGGTCCGTCGGTACTCCCGCCACCTGATCATCCCGGACGTCGGGATGGACGGCCAGAAGCGCCTGAAGAACGCCAAGGTGCTGGCCGTGGGCGCGGGCGGCCTCGGCTCGCCCGCCCTCATGTACCTGGCCGCGGCCGGCGTCGGCACGCTGGGCATCGTGGAGTTCGACGAGGTCGACGAATCGAACCTGCAGCGCCAGATCATCCACAGCCAGGCGGACATCGGCCGTTCCAAGGCCGAGTCGGCCCGCGACAGCGTGCTGGGCATCAACCCGTACGTGAACGTGGTCCTGCACGAAGAGCGGCTCGAAGCCGAGAACGTGATGGAGATCTTCAGCCAGTACGACCTCATCGTCGACGGCACGGACAACTTCGCCACGCGCTACCTCGTCAACGACGCCTGCGTGCTGCTGAACAAGCCGTACGTGTGGGGCTCGATCTACCGCTTCGACGGCCAGGCCTCGGTCTTCTGGTCCGAGCACGGCCCGTGCTACCGCTGCCTCTACCCGGAGCCGCCCCCGCCGGGCATGGTCCCGAGCTGCGCCGAGGGCGGCGTGCTGGGCGTGCTCTGCGCGTCCATCGGGTCCATCCAGGTCACCGAGGCCATCAAGGTCCTCACCGGCGTCGGCGAGCCGCTGGTCGGCCGTCTGATGATCTACGACGCCCTGGAGATGCAGTACCGCCAGGTCAAGGTCCGCAAGGACCCCGACTGCGCGGTCTGCGGTCCGAACGCGACCGTCACCGAGCTCATCGACTACGAGGCCTTCTGCGGCGTCGTGTCGGAGGAGGCCCAGGAGGCCGCGCTCGGTTCGACGATCACTCCCAAGCAGCTCAAGGAGTGGATCGACAACGACGAGCCCATCGAGATCATCGACGTCCGCGAGATCAACGAGTACGAGATCGTCTCGATCCCCGGCGCGAAGCTGATCCCCAAGGGCGAGTTCCTGATGGGCACGGCCCTCCAGGACCTGCCGCAGGACAAGCGCATCGTCTTGCACTGCAAGACGGGTGTCCGTAGTGCGGAAGTCCTCGCGGTCCTGAAGTCCGCGGGCTTCGCGGACGCGGTGCACGTCGGCGGCGGCGTCATCGGCTGGGTCCACCAGATCGAGCCCGAGAAGCCGGTCTACTAGCAGTCACCCGGAGGGGCCGTACCGCGCGCGTCGCCCGGTACGGCCCCTCCGGCGTTCTCCGGCTCAGGCGCCCGCCGGATCCTCCGGCGCGACGGGCGTCCCCGTGGCGTCCGGGCTCGCGGTGCAGACGGTGCCCGTCTTCGGCGTCTTCCCGTCCAGCAGGTACGTGTTGACGGCCTCCTGCACGCAGGGGTCGCCGCTGTTGTACGCGCCGTGCCCCTCGCCCTTGTACGTGAGCTCCACGCCCACGCCGGGGCCGAGCCGCTCCACCATCTTGCGGGCGCCCTCGTACGGGGTGGCCGGGTCGCCGGTGTTGCCGATGACCAGGATCGGGGCGGAGCCGGGGGCGGAGACGTCCGGGGTCTCCCAGGTGCCGGGCACCGGCCAGCCGGTGCACGTCATCATGGCCCAGCCGAGGAAGTCCCCGAAGACGGGCGAGGCCGAACGGAACTCCGCCAGCTTGGCCTTGGTCTCCTCCAGGCTGTAACGGTCCTTGGAGTCCACACAGTTGATGGCGGTGTTCGCGGCGCCGATGTTGCTGTAACGCCCTTGCTGGTCACGGCCGTTGAGTGCATCGGACAGGGCCATCAGCAGCTGCCCCTGCCCGCCCTCCGCCTCGTCGAGGCCCTGCTCCAGCAGCGGCCACAGCTCCTTGGAGTACAGGGCCTGCGCGATGCCGTTGGTGGCGGCGCTCTCGGTGAGCTGCCGGTCCCCGATGCCCGGGATGGGCTTCGCGGCCAGCTCCTTCTGGAGCTTGATGATGTTGGCCTCGATCTCCTTGGGCGTGCTGCCCTGGAGCCGGCACTCGTCGCCGCGGTCCACGCAGTCCTGGGCGAAGTTGTCGAGGGCGAGCTGGAAGCCCTTGGCCTGGCCCATCGCCCCTTCCTCGGAGTTCTTGGTCGGGTCCACGACGGCGTCGAAGACGGCCCGGCCGACGTTCTTGGGGAAGAGGTGGGCGTAGACCCCGCCGAGCTCGGTGCCGTAGGAGACGCCGAAGTAGTTCAGCTTCTCGTCGCCGAGGGCCTGGCGGATGCGGTCCAGGTCGCGGGCGGCGTCCGGGGTGCCGACGCGGGGGAGGAGCTTGCCGGACTTGTCCTTGCAGGCCTGCTGGTACTTCTTGATGTTGTCGACGTAGGTCTTCTCCTCCTGCGGGGAATCCGGGGAGGAGTCCTGCGCGTAGTACACGTCCAGCTGCTTGTCGTCCTCGCAGTGGACGGGAGCGCTCGCGCCCACCCCGCGGGGGTCGAAGCTGACCAGGTCGTACCGGGCGCGCAGGGCCTCGTACTCCTTGGCGGCGCCGGGGAGGGTCGCGACGCCGGAGCCGCCGGGGCCGCCGAAGTTGAAGACCAGGGAGCCGAGACGATTCTTCTGGTCGCGGGCCTTGGCGCGGATCAGGGCGATCGGGATCGTCTCGCCGCCCGGGTCGGCGTAGTCGAGGGGGACGTCGAGAGTGGCGCACTGCCAGTCCTTGGGCGGGACCGGACCGCTGCCCTGCGCGGGGGTGGGGGCTTCGCAGTCACCCCACTTGAGGGGCTTGGCCGGCTGCGTGCCGTCGGCCTTCGGCTGCTTCCCCCCGCCGTCGTCGGAGCACGCGGCCGTGGAGAGCAGTGTGGCGGCGAGTGCGGCGGCGGCGGTGACCCGCCAGGCGTTTCTCGGCATGCCTCCATCCTGTGCGCCCTCCGCCACCCCCGCCCCCGCGCTGACCCAAACGGGTCCCCACCGCTCCGGCTGCGCCGCGCACATCCAGCCCCGCCGGCGTTTGAGGCGATCTTTCAGCCCCTCCGGCGTTTGAGGAGCGGGGTCCGGGGCGGAGCCCCGCTCTTGAAGCCCCGCCGACGTGTGAGGCGCGGGCGCGGAGCGCCGTAGGGTCCGGGGCGGAGCCCCGGTCTTCGAACCGCAGACCGAGCCGGAGGCTAGATGGCTTCCTTGCGGGTCAGGAAGTTGAACGAGATCCACCCCGGCAGCACCGGCAGCCAGAACGTCATCAGCCGGAACAACAGCACCGCCGAGATCGCGACCTCCTTCTCCAGCCCGGCCGCGATCAGCCCCAGCGTCAGCGTGGTCTCGACCGCGCCCATGCCGCCCGGCGTCGGAGCCGCCGAACCCAGCGCGTTGCCCGCCAGGAAGACCACCGCGATGCTCGCGTAGCTGATGGCCTCGCCGCCCCCGAACGCGCGGATCGACGCGTCCAGGCACATCACGAAGCAGCCGGTCAGCAGCAGCATCCCGCCGATGCCGGTCATCAGCTTCTTCGGCCGCTGGAGCACGTCCAGCATGCGCGGCACCACGCCCGCGAACAGCGCCCGCACCCGCGTCACGACGAACTTCCGCATGAACGGGACCGCCGTCACCACCAGCACGAGCACGGCGACCGTCAGGAGCCCCGCGATGACCGCCCGGGAAGGGGTCATCTCGGGGGTCTTCTCGGTTCCGGTCAGGTAGCCGAAGGACAGCAGCAGCAGGATGTGGCTGGCCAGCCCGAAGAGCTGGGAGGCTCCCACGCTCGCGACCGCCAGCCCCGGCCGGACCCCCGCCCGCTGCAGGAAGCGGGTGTTCAGCGCGACACCGCCGACCGCCGCCGGAGCCACCAGCTTCACGAACGAACCGGCCACCTGCGCGACCACGGTCCGCAGGAACGACACCCGCTCCGGCACGAAGCCCAGCAGGCTCATCGCGGCCGCGAAGTACGTCAGCGCCGAGAAGGCCAGCGCCGCCCCGACCCAGCCCCACTGCGCTTCGGCGATGATCGTCGCGAAGTCCACGTGGGCGAGCTGCGTGAGCAGGAAGTACGCACCGAACGCGCCCGCGATGAACGACACCAGCGTGCGCGGCCGGATCCGCTCCAGCCGGGCCGGCTCCACCGGAGCCTGCGGGCGGATCAGCAGCACCTGCTGGCGGATCTGGCTCAGCAGGTCCTCCTCGCGGGCCCCGTCCAGTGCGTCGTCCAGGGCCCTCTTCTCGGCCTTGCGGTCGGCCGCCGCCGAGGCGGGCACGGAGGTCGCGGACTCCGCCTCGCGCGCCGCCTTCGCCGCCCGCGAGGACTCCAGTACGGCCTCCCGCTGCCGCTCCGCCCGCTCCCGGGCCAGCTTGCGCAGCGTCGCCCGGGTGGAACGGCTCAGCGCGATCGGCTGCAGCAGCGGCAGGCAGTCCGCCACCGCGTCCGGGCCGAGCACCGACACCGCCGAGGCCACCGACCGTTCCGCGCCGACCCGCAGGCCGAGCGTGGTGAGCAGCTGCGCGATGTCCATCCGGAGCACCAGATCGCCCGCGGCGATCTCGCCGCCCCGCAGGTCGGTGAGGATGACATTGCCGGAACGATCCACCACCAGGGCGTCCCCGGTCAGCCGCCGGTGTGCGATCCGCCGCGACTGGAGGGCCCGTACCTGCTCCCAAGCGTTGCGGCTGAGCTCGTCGGTGATCTCCTCGTCGGGGACGGAGTCCAGGGTCCGGCCGCCCAGGTGCTCGTACACGAGCATCACCGCGTCCGGACCGAGCTCGGAGGTGGCGATCAGCTTCTGCGCGTTGGCGCCGGCCGCGATGGCCGCGTACGCGAGGAGCGCCTCCTGCTCCAGCGCCTGGCGCAGCGACTGCAGGCTGCGTCCCGTGGTGATGCCGCGCAGGGTGAGGCGGCGCCAGACCCGGTAGAAGAAGCCCTGGGCCTGCTGCTCGCGGTCGACGACGGTGACGTCGAGCGGCGGGCCGTCCTCCAGGGTGACGTGGTAGCGCCTGCCCCGGTCGCTCACCTCGGTCGCCTCGGGGCCCTCGGGCATCTCGGCGCGCATCGCGCTGACGGGCTGGAAGCCGACCCGGCGCAGTCCGGCGAGGAGGTTCTGCCCGGTGGGGCGCACGTTGGGCGAGCCGACGGCGTACAGGGTGCCGTAGGCGACGCTCCAGCCGATCAGCACGGTGAGGATGATCGAGAAGGGTGTGGTGTAGCCGTTGACCAGCATGGTGAGGGCGTTGAGCAGCAGGACCACCCACAGCGCCACGCGCCAGTGGGGTCTGCGGGTCATGCCGACGGCGGTCATGTACGCGATGACGGGCGCGAGGTAGCCGTGCACCGGGTCGGTGAGGGCCCCGCCGCCCGCGGGGCGGGTCAGGGCGTCCTGGATGGTGTCGGGGGCGGCCTGGGAGACCCACAGGTCGGTGGCGAGGGTGACGCCGTGCGCGAGGACGGCGGCGAGCACTCCGTCGGCGATGCGCAGCCCGTCGCGTTTGATCAGCCGCTCGATGGCGAAGGCGACGGGCAGCAGCAGCACCGCGATGCTGGACACCAGCGCCGCGACCTTGATCAGCAGGTCCGGCGCCTGGCCGGTGCCCTTGCTGATGTCCTCCTCGAGACCGACGGTCGTGCCGTGGGCGAAGGCGGCGATGGCGAGCAGGACGGCGATGCCGAGGATGCCGACGAGGAGGCGTACGAGGTCGGACGGCCGGTGCACACGGGCGGCGAGCAGCGGTTCGTCGACCTCGACGCGGTCGGCGGCCGTGGAGGCGTGGCCGTGCGGCCCCTCCGCGTCGCCGCTCTCGCCGTCGGTGCTGGTGTCACCCTCGGGGCGCGGGGCCTTCGGCGGGACCTTCGACAGAGCCTTCGGCGGGGTCTCCGGGCGGGTCGCCGGAACGGGGTCGGGGCGGGGGGCGGCGCCGTCGTCTGGGCGCGCGCCGTCGTCAGCCGCCGCGCCGTCCGGAGGGCTCACACCCTGCTCCTTCGTCGTCACATCCGTCTCTTCTTGATCACGTATCACCAGTCACCGCCCGGAAGATGGTGGCACGGACCGACGGGCCAGCGGGGCATCAGGGTGCGTGCCGGTCCGGAACCCCGACTTCCGCCGACCGGCCTCCGGCGTACTGCACCATGTGCTGAATGAGTGAGGAGCTGCCCGCGTATGCGGAGCACGTGCTTGAGGTGGCAGAGCGTATTCCGCCCGGCCGGGTGATGACATACGGGGACGTCGCCGAATGGCTCGGTGAGGGAGGCCCGCGCCAAGTCGGGCGTGTCATGGCCCTGTACGGGGGAGCCGTGCCCTGGTGGCGCGTGGTGCGGGCGGACGGCGTACCCCTGCCCGGCCACGAGCTGCGCGCCCTTGAGCACTACCGGGCCGAGGCCACTCCGCTGCGCCTGACGGCGGGCGGTGAGCCGCGGCTGGACATGCGCCGGGCGCGCTGGGACGGGGCCGCGGGAGACCCCGGACAGGACGGCACGCGCGACGAGGCTCACACCTGACAGCTTCGGCCATGTGCGGCCTGGACGGGCGATCGGGCGACCGTGCGAACGTCCGTACGGGCTACCCGGGGGGACTGCGCGGCGTCGGCCGGTTGCCGTAGCGTTGCCTCTTCGGCTTCTCCGCGAGCCGGCACGGCAGCACCCGCAGACCCACCAGGACCGGCACCCCACGTGATCACCTCTTCCTCCGAAAGCCGCCGCACCGAGCGGCGGCGTACGCGGACCCCGGACGCGTACCGCCTCGTGCGCACCGGGCCGGAACGGGTGGATCCCCCTGTGCTGGACGCAGCGCAACGGGCGGTGGTTGACCACGCCGGCGGACCACTCCTGGTGCTGGCCGGACCGGGCACCGGAAAGACGACCACGCTGGTCGAGGCCGTCACCGCCCGGGTGGAGGCGGGGGCGGACCCCGCCCGCATCCTCATCCTCACCTTCAGCCGCAAGGCGGCGGTGGAACTGCGCGACCGGGCCGCCCTGCGGCTGGGCGGTGCGCGGGCTCCGCAGGCCACCACCTTCCACTCCTTCTGCTACGGCCTGGTCCGCTCCCACCAGGACACCGACCTCTTCGCCGACCCGCTGCGGCTGCTGTCCGGCCCGGAGCAGGACGTGATGGTCCGCACCCTGCTGGAAGGCCAGCGCCGGATCCGGTCCATCCGCTGGCCCGACGACCTGCGCGCGGCGCTGACCACGCGCGGGTTCGCCGACGAGGTCCGTGCGGTGCTGGCCCGCGCCCGCGAACTGGGCCTCGGCCCGCAGGCCCTCTCCTCGTTCGCCGACCGGATCGGCCGCCCGGACTGGAAGGCGGCGGCGGCCTTCCTCTCCGAGTACCTGGACGTCCTGGACCTGCAGGGCACGCTGGACTACGCGGAACTCCTGCACCGTGCGGTCCTCCTGGCGGAAGGCACCCCTGCCCTGTCCTCCTCCTATGACGCGATCTTCGTGGACGAGTACCAGGACACGGACGCCTCGCAGCTGCGGCTGCTGCGGGCGCTGACCGGGCGCGGCGGCACGCTGGTCGCCTTCGGCGACCCCGACCAGTCGATCTACGCCTTCCGCGGCGCGGACATCAACAACATCCTGGACTTCGAGTCCGCCTTCCCGGGAGCGCAGGTCAAGGCCCTGACGGTGGGCCGCCGCTCCGGCGCGGCCCTGCTGACGGCGACCCGTCTCCTCACCACCCGGATGCCGGTCCCGCGGCTGCCGGCCGCGGCGGTACGCGCCCACCGCGGGCTCCAGGCCACCCGCGACGGCGGCCGGGTGGAGGTGTTCACGTACCCGACGGCCGGCGCCGAGCTGGACAACATCGCCGACATCCTGCGCCGGGCCCACCTGGAGGACGGCGTCCCCTGGCAGGACATGGCCGTCCTGGTCCGGGCCGGCGGCCGCACCCTCCCGGCGATGCGCCGCGCCCTGATCTCGGCCGGGGTCCCCGCCGAAACGGACGGCACGGACACCCCCCTCCGCCACGAACCCGCCATAGCCCCCCTGCTGACGGCCCTCCGCCTCACGGCCACGGCGACCCTGACCACCGAAGCACCGGCCGAGCCGGCCGCCACCGCCGAAGCCGACGCGACCGCCGGGGCCCCGGCCGGCGTGACCGCCGCAGCCGCAGCCGAGGCCGCCGCAGCCGAGCGGGAACCGGCCCCGAGCCCCGACGCGGCCGTCCCCGGCTCCGCCGGAGCGGGCGGGGCAGCAGCCCCCGGCGCGGCCGGCACGGGTGCCGCCGCGGACGGCGGGGAGCCGGGGCCCGGTGCGCCCGACGGGGCGGCCGAGGCCGGCGAGGCGGGACCGGGGCCGGGCCCCGACACCGCCGACCCCGCCGGAGGCGTCACCGTCGAGGCCGCCGTCACCTTGCTCACCTCCCCCCTCGGCGGCATGGACGCCGCCGACCTGCGGCGGCTCGGCCGGGCGCTGCGGGAGGAGGAGCGCGCCGCCGGCGTCAAGGTGCCCGCGCCCTCCGACGTGCTGCTCGCGCGCGCCCTGGCCGAGCCGGAGCGGCTCACCGCGCACGACCCCGCGTACGCCCGCGGAGCGCAGCGCCTCGGCCTGCTCCTGCGCAAGGCCCGCGAGCTGCTCCAGGGCGGCGGCACCGCCGAAGAGGCCCTGTGGATCCTCTGGGACGGCACCCCCTGGCCCCAGCGGCTGGAGCGCAGCGCCCGCCGCGGCGGCGCCGCCGGCCGCAACGCCGACCGCGATCTCGACGCCGTCTGCGCCCTCTTCGACACCGCCGCCCGCGCCGAGGAGCGCACCGGCGGCCGCGGCGCGCTCAACTTCCTCGAACAACTGGAGGCGGAGGACATCGCCGCCGACACGTTGACGGCCCGCGCCACCGGCTCCGAAGCCGTCCGCCTGATGACCGCCCACCGTTCCAAGGGCCTGGAGTGGTCCCTCGTCGTCGTCGCCGGTGTCCAGGAGGGCCTGTGGCCCGACCTCCGCCGCCGCGGCTCCCTCCTGGAGGCCGACCGCATCGGCCGCGACGGCCTCGCCGAGCCCCTCACCGCCGGCGCCCTCCTCGCCGAGGAACGCCGGCTCTTCTACGTCGCCGCCACCCGCGCCCGCGACCGCCTCGTCGTCACCGCCGTCAAGGCCCCCGCCGACGACGGCGACCAGCCCTCCCGCTTCCTGACCGAGCTCGGGGTCACCCCGAAGGACGTCACCGGCCGCCCCCGCCGTCCCCTCGCCGTCCCCGCACTCGTCGCCGAGCTGCGCGCGACCACCGTCGACCCGGACGCCTCGCCCGCCCTGCGCGACGCCGCCGCCCGGCGCCTGGCCCGCCTCGCCGCGCTCACCGACGACGAGGACCGCCCGCTGGTCCCGGCCGCGCACCCGCAGCGCTGGTGGGGCCTGTACGAGCCCACCCGCAGCAGCGTCCCGCTCCGCGACCGGGACCGGCCCGTCGCCCTGTCCGGCAGTGCCCTGGAGCAGCTCGCCAACACCTGCTCCCTGCAGTGGTTCCTCGGCCGCGAGGTCAAGGCCGACACCGCTTCCACCGCCGCCCAGGGCTTCGGCAACGTCGTCCACGTCCTCGCCGACGAGGTCGCCTCCGGCCGCACCCCCGCCGACCTGGCCGTCCTCATGGAACGCCTCGACTCGGTGTGGGACGCCCTCGCCTTCGACGCCCCCTGGAAGTCCCGCCAGGAGAAGGACAACGCCCGCGCCGCCCTGGAGCGCTTCCTGCGCTGGCACACCACCGACCGCGGCGGCCGCGAGGCCGTGGCCACGGAGCACGAGTTCGACGTCACACTCGAAGCCGGCGAGGTCGCCGTCCGCATCCGGGGTTCCATGGACCGGGTCGAATCGGACCCGCAGGGGCGCGCGTACGTCGTCGACTTCAAGACCGGCAAGTCCGCGCCCACCAAGGACGAGGTGGCCCGCCACCCCCAGCTCGCGGTCTACCAGCTCGCCGTGCGCGAGGGCGCCGTCGACGAGGTCTTCGACGGGCTGCGCCCCGCGCCCGGCGGCGCCGAGCTCGTCCAGCTCCGCCAGGGCGCGGCCCAGCGCGACGGCGGCGACACGGTCCCCAAGGTCCAGGCCCAGCAGCCGCTCGACGGGGAGTGGGTCGGCGACCTGCTCGCGACCGCCGCCGGCCGGGTGCTGGACGAGCGGTTCGCGCCCGCCACCGGCAAGCACTGCGACCACTGCTCCTTCCGCAGCGCGTGCAGCGCCCGTCCCGAGGGCCGCCAGACGGTCGAGTGAGCGGCCTCCCGGCCGGCCCCGGAGGGCCGGGACGGTCGGGGCTGTCGGTGGGGGCGGCTAGCCTTTTTACGTGTCCGCGCGTGCGCCCGTCCTCACCGATCCCGAGCAGCTCAAGGAGCTCCTCGGGATCCCCTTCACGCCCGAACAGATGGCCTGCGTCACCGCCCCGCCCGCCCCGCAGGTCATCGTCGCCGGCGCCGGATCCGGCAAGACCACCGTCATGGCCGCCCGCGTGGTCTGGCTGGTGGGCACCGGCGCGGTCGCACCCGAGCAGGTCCTCGGCCTGACCTTCACCAACAAGGCCGCCGGCGAACTGGCCGAGCGCGTACGGAAGGCCCTCGCGCGGGCCGGGATCACCGACCCGGACCCTTCCCCGGCCGAAGCGGGGGCCGAGGGAGCCGGCGGGGAGCCGCGCATCTCGACGTACCACGCCTTCGCCGGCCAGCTCCTGAAGGACCACGGCCTGCGCATCGGCCTGGAGCCCAGCTCCCGCCTCCTCGCCGACGCCACCCGCTTCCAGCTCGCCGCGAAGGTGCTGCGCGAGGCCCCCGGCCCGTACCCCTCGCTCACCAAGTCCGTCCCCGACCTGGTCGGCGACCTCCTCGCGCTCGACGGCGAGCTCTCCGAGCACCTGGTCGAGCCGGACCGGCTCCGCCTCCACGACACCGGGCTCCTGGACGTGCTCGCCGGCACCAGGCTCACCAACGAGGACCTGCGCAAGGTCCCCGAGGCCGTGCGCGGCCGCCTCGAACTGCTCGAGCTCGTCGTCCGCTACCGCGCCGCCAAACGCGCCCGCGACCTCTTCGACTTCAGCGACCAGATAGCCCTCTCCGCGCAGCTCGCCACCACCCGCCCCGAGGTCGGCGCACTGCTGCGCGAGGAATTCAAGGTGGTGCTCCTGGACGAGTACCAGGACACCTCGGTCGCCCAGCGCCTCCTGCTCTCCGGGCTGTTCGGCGCGGGCTCCGGCCACGCCGTGACCGCCGTCGGCGACCCCTGCCAGGCCATCTACGGCTGGCGCGGCGCCTCCGTGGCCAACCTCGACGACTTCCCCGAGCACTTCCCGCACGCCGACGGGAGCCCCGCCACCCGGCTCTCCCTCAGCGAGAACCGGCGCAGCGGCGGCCGGCTCCTGGACCTGGCCAACGGGCTCGCCGCCCCGCTGCGCGCCATGCACGAAGGCGTGGAGGCGCTGCGCCCCGGGCCGGGGGCCGAGCACGCGGGCCAGGTCCGCTGCGCCCTGCTGGAGACCCACGCCCAGGAGCTCGACTGGCTCGCCGACTCCGTCGCCCACCTGGTCCGCACGGGCACGGAGCCGCGCGAGATCGCGGTCCTGTGCCGTTCGGCCGGGGACTTCGCGCGGATCCAGGCCGTGCTGGTGGACCGGGACGTGCCGGTGGAGGTCGTCGGCCTGTCCGGGCTGCTGCACCTCCCCGAGGTCGCGGACCTCGTCGCCGTCTGCGAGGTCCTCCAGGACCCGGGCGCCAACGCCTCCCTCGTCCGGCTCCTCATCGGCCCGCGCTGGCGGATCGGCGCGCGCGACCTGGCCCTGCTGGGCCGCCGGGCGCGGCTCATGGTGGGCCGCTCGCCGGCCGGGGCGGACCCGGACGAACGGCTGGCGGCGGCCGTGGAGGGCGTGGACCCTGCGGAGATCGTGTCCCTGGCCGACGCGCTGGAGACCTTCCTCGACGGCGCCGGACAGGCCCCGGACGACCTCCCCTTCTCGGCGGAGGCCCGGGTCCGCTTCGCGCACCTCGCCCAGGAACTGCGCGACCTGCGCCGCTCCCTGGCCGATCCCCTCATGGACGTCCTGCACCGCGTGCTGTCCGCGACCGGCCTGGAGGTGGAGCTGTCCGCCTCCCCGCACGCGCTGGCGGCCCGCCGCCGCGAGACGCTCTCGAACTTCATGGACGTCGCGGCCGGTTTCGCCGCGCTCGACGGCGAGGCCTCGCTGCTGGCCTTCCTGGCGTTCCTGCGCACGGCCGCCCAGTACGAGAAGGGCCTGGACCACGCCCTGCCGGGCGGGGAGAACACGGTCAAGGTCCTGACGGCCCACAAGTCGAAGGGCCTGGAGTGGGACGTGGTCGTCGTCCCCGACCTGTGCGCGGGGTCCTTCCCGAAGGAGAAGGCGCCCGAGGCCTGGACCTCGTACGCCAAGGTGCTCCCGTACGCGCTGCGCGGCGACGCCCCCACCCTGCCGGCGGACCCGGACTGGACCTCGGCCGGCCTGAAGGCGTTCAAGACGGCCCTGAAGGACCACAAGGCGACGGAAGAGCTCCGCCTGGGCTACGTGACCTTCACCCGCCCCCGCTCCCTCCTCCTGGCCTCGGGCCACTGGTGGGGCCCGACCCAGAAGAAGCGCCGCGGCCCTTCCGGCTTCCTGTCGGCCCTCTACGAGCACTGCGCGGCGGGCTTCGGCGAGATCGAGGCCTGGGCGGACGAGCCGGACCCGGCCGCCGAGAACCCCTCCCTCGCCGACGCCTCCACCCCGGACCACTCCTGGCCCCTCCCGCTAGACCCGCATTCCCTCACCCTGCGCCGGGCGGCGGCCGCCCTGGTGGAGTCCTACCTGGCGACCCCGCCCCCGCCGGAGGACGAGTCCTACCTCTGGCCCCCGGACTGCGAGGAACCGTCCTACGAGGAGGAGCCCTGGCCGGACGACGACGCCTGGGCCGACACCGCGTGGGGCGAGGCCCCGGCGGCCCTGCCGGCCGGCGGCGCAGCCGTGCCCCTGCCCCAGCAGCCGCGGCCCGGCGCCGCCCACCCGGCGGCGGAGCAACCAACGGACACCCCCGCCCCGCAGGGCGATGCCGCAGCCGTGCCCGGCCGGGCACGGGGCGGAGCCGCGGATACGGCGGATCCGCACCCCGGCTCCCGGCCGGACGACGACGCCCGGGACCCCGCCGGCGTACCCGCGCCCAGGGCCGGAGGCCCGACCCCCCGCGGGGTCCGGGGCAGCGCCCCGGATGCGGGGAGGGGCGGGGCCGGGGAGGAATCCGGCCCGGCCGGCCCGGCCGGGCCGCTCGACGACGGCCTCCGGCCGGAGGCCCACGCCCGGCCCGCGTCCGGCGGTGGCGCAGCCGTGCCCGCGGGTACGGATCCCACCGCGGACCCGGTCCGGTCCACCGGCCCGGTTGACGACGAGCTGTGGCCGGAGGCGGCCCACTGGGCCGTCGCCGAGGACCAGGGCGGAGCCCGCCGCCCGGCGCAGCCGCGTACCGGCACCACCGCCCCGGAGGGCGATGACCCCTGGGCGGGCGAGGCGTGGGCCGGTGGGGCCGGGCCCGGGTCGCGGGGCGGAGCCCGCCGCCCGGCGCAGCCGCGTACCGGCACCACCGCCCCGGACGGCGATGACCCCTGGGCCGGCGAGGCGTGGGCCGCGGAGGCGCGGCCCGCCGCCCGCCCGGGCGGCGGCGCAGCCGGTCTCGCCCCCGAGGACGCGCGCGCCATCGCCTCCTGGGACCGGGACCTCGACGCCCTGGAGGGCGAGCTCCGCCGCGCCCGCGCCGCCGTCCGCGACGTCGAGCTGCCCGCCGCCCTCTCCGCGAGCCAGCTGCTCCGGCTCGCCGCCGACGAGCAGGGCTTCGTACGCGACCTCGCCCGCCCCATGCCCAAGCCCCCGCAGCCCGCCGCCCGCCAGGGCACCCGGTTCCACGCCTGGGTCGAGTCCCGCTTCGACGAGCTCCCGCTGCCCTTCCTCGACGTCCTCGACCCCGTCACCGACCTCCCCGGCGCCGGCTCCGACCAGGAGATCGCCGACGAGGCCGACCTCGACTCCCTCAAGGCCGCCTTCGAGCGCAGCCCGTACGCCGACCGGCCGCCCCACCGGATGGAGGCCCCGGTCCAGCTCACCCTCGCCGGCCGCGTCATCCGCGGCCGGATCGACGCCGTCTACAAGACCAGCACCGCCGAGGACGGCGACTCGTACGAGATCGTCGACTGGAAGACCGGCCGCACCACCGAGGCCGATCCCCTCCAGCTCGCCGTCTACCGCCTGGCCTGGGCCGAGGCCACGAACACCCCGCTCAGCCGGGTCACCGCCGCCTTCCTCCACGTCCGCAGCGGCCGCGTGATCCGGCCCCGCAACCTCCCCGACCGGGCCCGCCTTGAGCGGATCCTCCAAGGCAAAACGGACACCGGCGGTGCCCATCAGGCGGACGGCTAGGCTCGTGGGCATGAGCGACACCCCGCCGGACAACGTCGTCCGCACCTACATCGACACCCACCGCGGCGACTTCCTCGACGACCTCGCCGAGTGGCTCCGCATCCCCTCCGTCTCGGCCCAGCCCGAGCACGCGGGCGACGTGCGCCGCAGCGCGGAATGGCTCGCGGCGAAGCTCAAGGAGACGGGTTTCCCGGTGGCCGAGGTCTGGGAGACCCCCGGCGCCCCCGCCGTCTTCGCGCACTGGCCGAGCGAGGACCCGCAGGCCCCCACCGTCCTGGTGTACGGGCACCACGACGTGCAGCCCGCCGCCCTCGCCGACGGCTGGCACACGGACCCCTTCGAGCCGGTGGTCCGCGACGGCCGCATGTACGGGCGCGGCGCCGCCGACGACAAGGGGCAGGTGTTCTTCCACACCCTCGGGGTGCGCGCGCACCTGGCGGCCACGGGCGCCGCCGCCCCCGCCGTGAACCTCAAGCTGATCGTCGAGGGCGAGGAGGAGTCCGGCTCCATCCACTTCCGCGAGCTCGTCGAGGCCCGCGCCGGTGAACTCGCCGCCGACGTCGTGATCGTCTCCGACACCGGCATGTGGTCCGAGACCACCCCCACCGTCTGCACCGGCATGCGCGGCGTCGCCGACTGCGAGATCGACTTCCACGGCCCGGACCAGGACATCCACTCCGGTGCCTTCGGCGGGGCCGTGCCCAATCCGGCCGCCGTCGCCGCCCGCCTGGTCGCCGCCCTGCACGACGACGACGGACGCGTGACGATCCCCGGCTTCTACGACGGCATCGCCGAGCTCACCGAGGCGGAGCGCGCGCTCATCGCCGAGCTGCCCTTCGACGAGTCCGAGTGGCTCCGTACGGCCAGGTCCCACGCGGCCTACGGTGAGGCCGGCTACTCCACCCTGGAGCGCGTCTGGGCCCGCCCGACGGCGGAGGTCAACGGCATCGGGGGCGGCTACCAGGGCCCCGGCGGCAAGACCATCGTGCCCGCCTCCGCCCACCTGAAGCTGTCGTTCCGCCTGGTGTCCGGCCAGGACCCGTACGAGGTCGAGGCCGCGGTCAGGGACTGGGTCGCGGCCCGGATCCCGGACGGCATCCGGCACTCCATCACCTTCGGGGCCCCGACCCGGCCGTGCCTGACCCCGCTGGACCACCCGGCCCTGCAGTCGGTCGTACGGGCCATGGGCCGCGCCTTCGGCCAGAAGATCCGCTTCACCCGCGAGGGCGGCTCGGGACCCGCGGCGGACCTCCAGGACGTCCTGGACGCGCCCGTCCTCTTCCTCGGCATTTCGGTACCGTCCGACGGCTGGCACTCGCCGAACGAGAAGGTCGAGCTGGACCTGCTCCTCAAGGGCGTCGAGACGACCGCCTACCTCTGGGGAGACCTGGCCGCCACCCACCGCGCAACCGCCTGACACCCGACGCACGCACGCCTGCCTTGTCCCACCACCGGGGGAGTTGGAAGTACCTGTGAGCACCCATACCGAGCGACCTCTCGCCGAGCGGCCCCTCTCGCTCGCCGCGCCCAGCGGGATCGACCGCGCCGCGCACCACCGCCTCGACGAGGCGTGGCTCGCCGCCGCCTGGAGCCACCCGACGACCCGCGTCTTCGTCGTCTCGGGCGGTCAGGTCCTGATCGACGACACCCCCGACGGGGGCACCGCCATCGTGATGACCCCGGCCTTCGAGGCCCCGGTCACCGAGACCCACCGCTACTTCCTGGGCACGGACGAGGACGGCGTACGGTACTTCGCGCTGCAGAAGGACGCCCTGCCGGGCCGCATGGACCAGTCGGCCCGCCCGGCCGGCCTGCGCGAGGCCGGACTGCTGCTCTCCCCGCGCGACGCCGGGCTGATGGTGCACGCGGTGGCACTGGAGAACTGGCAGCGGATGCACCGCTTCTGCTCCCGCTGCGGCGAGCGCACGGTGGTCGCCGCCGCCGGGCACATCCGCCGCTGCCCGGGCTGCGGCGCCGAGCACTACCCGCGCACCGACCCGGCCGTGATCATGCTGGTCACGGACGAGCACGACCGCGCGCTGCTGGGCCGCCAGGTGCACTGGCCGGAGGGCCGCTTCTCGACCCTCGCCGGGTTCGTGGAGCCGGGCGAGTCGATCGAGCAGTCCGTCGTCCGCGAGGTGTGGGAGGAGGCGGGCGTCCGGGTCGGCGAGGTCGAGTACGTGGCCAGCCAGCCGTGGCCCTTCCCGTACAGCCTGATGCTGGGCTTCACGGCCCGCGCCACCACCTCCGAGATCACGGTGGACGGCGAGGAGATCCAGGAGGCCCGCTGGTTCTCGCGCGAGGAGCTGCGCGCCGCGTTCGAGACGGGCGAGGTGCTGCCCCCGTCGGGCATCTCCATCGCCGCCCGGCTGGTCGAGCTCTGGTACGGCGAGCCGCTGCCGAAGATGGCGGCGTAACGTTCGTCACAGCAGAAGGCCCCCGCCTCGGCGGGGGCCTTTCTGGTGCTCGCGGGTACCTGCGGGCGCTCGCGGGTGAGGCTGCCTCAGACGGCGAGGGCCTGCTTGACCTGGGCCAGGCTCGGGTTCGTCATGACGGACTCGCTGCCGGCGGCGGACTTCACGAGCACGGTGGGAACCGTCTGGTTGCCGCCGTTGGCCTTCTCCACGAACGCGGCGGACTCCGGGTCGAGCTCGATGTTGATCTCGTTGTACGCGATGCCTTCCCGGTCCAGCTGGGTCTTCAGCCGACGGCAGTAGCCGCACCAGGTCGTGCTGTACATCGTGACGGTGCCCGTGTCCTGCATGCTGCGCTCTCCTTCGTGAAGGCTCGGTGATCCGAGTACTCGAACGTACGGGACCCCGCCGCCATTCCCGTACGGCGCCCCCGCACGGCCGGTGTGACTGATACGACGGATACGTGCCGCCTGTGGACGGTTTTCCCGCCCGACCCACGAGACCTGGCAGCATGGCGGGGTGACATCAGCAACGCACTCCCCATCGTTCCCCGCCTCCGCCGACTCGGCCGACGCGGTGCTCCTGGGCCTGGACCCGGAGCAGCGCGAGGTCGCGACGACCCTGCGCGGGCCGGTGTGCGTGCTGGCGGGCGCCGGTACCGGCAAGACCCGCGCGATCACCCACCGCATCGCCTACGGCGTCCGGTCGGGCCAGCTCATGCCGGCCAGCGTGCTGGCCGTCACCTTCACCAACCGCGCCGCGGGAGAGATGCGCGGACGCCTGCGCACCCTCGGCGCGGGCGGGGTCCAGGCCCGGACCTTCCACTCCGCCGCCCTGCGCCAGCTCCAGTACTTCTGGCCCAAGGCGGTCGGCGGGGACGTGCCCCGGCTCCTGGAGCGCAAGATCCAGCTCGTCGCCGAGGCCGGCGCGCGCTGCCGCATCCGGCTCGACCGGGGTGAGCTGCGCGACGTCACCGGTGAGATCGAGTGGGCCAAGGTCACGCAGACGGTGCCGGCCGACTATCCGGCCGCCGCCCTCAAGTCGGGCCGCGAGGCACCCCGGGACATGGCCGAGATCGCCCAGATCTACGGGACGTACGAGCAGCTCAAGCGCGACCGGGGCATGATCGACTTCGAGGACGTGCTGCTCCTCACCGTCGGCATCCTCCAGGACCGCCACGACATCGCCGAGCAGATCCGCACCCAGTACCAGCACTTCGTGGTCGACGAGTACCAGGACGTCAGCCCCCTCCAGCAGCGGCTGCTGGACCTCTGGCTCGGCGAGCGCGACAGCCTCTGCGTCGTCGGCGACGCCAGCCAGACGATCTACTCCTTCACCGGCGCCACCCCCGACCACCTGCTGAACTTCCGCACCAAGTACCCGCAGGCCACCGTGGTCAAGCTGGTCCGCGACTACCGCTCCACCCCCCAGGTGGTCCACCTGGCCAACGGGCTCCTGAACCAGGCCAAGGGCCGCGCCGCCGAGCACCGGCTGGAGCTGGTCTCCCAGCGCGAGACCGGTCCCGACCCGGTCTACGCCGAGTACGCGGACGAGCCGGCCGAGGCCGAGGGCGTCGCCCACCGGATCCGGGACCTGATCGCCGCGGGCGTCCCGGCCGGCGAGATCGCCGTCCTCTACCGCATCAACGCCCAGTCCGAGGTCTACGAACAGGCGCTTGCCGACGCCGGGGTCCCCTACCAGCTGCGCGGGGCCGAACGGTTCTTCGAGCGCGCCGAGGTCCAGAAGGCGATCCTCGCGCTGCGCGGAGCCGCCCGCTCCGGCGGGAACGACCCGCTGCTCGACGACGTCGTGGAACTGGGCTCCCAGGTCCGGGCGGTGCTCAGCTCCACCGGCTGGACCTCCGCGCCGCCGGCCGGCTCCGGCGCCGTACGCGACCAGTGGGAATCCCTGGCCGCGCTGGTCCGGCTCGCCGAGGACTTCGCCCGGACCCGGCCGGGAGCCACCCTGGCGGACCTCACGGTCGAGCTGGACGAGCGCAAGGCCGCCCAGCACGCCCCGACCGTCCAGGGCGTCACCCTGGCCTCGCTGCACGCGGCGAAGGGCCTGGAGTGGGACGCCGTGTTCCTCGTCGGCCTCACCGACGGCATGGTGCCGATCACGTACGCGAAGACCGACGAGCAGGTCGAGGAGGAGCGCCGGCTGCTCTATGTCGGCGTCACCCGGGCGCGGCTGCACCTGACCCTCTCCTGGGGCCTCTCCCGGGCTCCGGGCGGCCGGGCCTCCCGGCGGCCCAGCCGCTTCCTGAACGGCCTGCGGCCGGGCTCCGCGGTGCCCCGCAGCGGGCCGGGCTCCGCGGCCGAGAGCGGGCCGCGCAAGCGCGGCCGCCGCGGCCCGGTGCGGTGCCGGGTCTGCGGCAAGACGCTGACCGAGGCCGGCGAGCTCAAACTGATGCGCTGTGAGGACTGCCCGTCCGACATGGACGAAGGGCTCTACGAGCGGCTGCGGGACTGGCGCGCGGGCCAGTCGAAGGAGCAGGGCCTGCCCGCCTACTGCGTCTTCACGGACAAGACTCTGATGGCGATCGCGGAGGCCGCGCCCACCGAGGCGGGCGAGCTCTCTATGATCTCCGGAGTGGGCGGGCGCAAGCTCGACCGGTACGGAGCCGAGGTCCTGGCCATATGCGCAGGTCAGGAGCCCGGGCCCGAGGATCCTGCCGACGCGTAGAAACTCGTCGGAAAAATAGTTTGCACATGCCCAGCGAAGACCCATAGGTTCTTAGCAACGGAAACGGTGGCTTCTCCGAAGCCCTGGATCCGTGCTGTACTTATCCGAATACGCATGGGACAGGCCCTCGGGCCGAGTCCCCGAGACGCCGAGAGGAGGCGAGACCAGTGACCAGCTTCATGACCTTCACCAAAATGACCGATCGCTCGGTCGACGCTTCCTGCCTGCTCGGTTCCGTCTCCCTTCTGGGTACCGGTGTGTCCGCGATTTCCGCCGACCGCCCCGCCCTGCTGGCGACCCTTCCGGTCAGTGAGCGCAATGAGCGACCGACCCAGGCACCGGTGGCAGTACTGGCAGCAGAAGCTCAGGCGCATGGCGCCTATGGCTTCGCGGCCGCAGCCGGTGCCGGAGCCAAGACGAAGCAGACGAAGCAGCAGCACCACCTGATGTGGGCCTTCCGTGGGCTCGAACCCTGGAGTGATCCAGTCTGATCGCATGATCAGGCCGGCGCCTTCAGGGCCGCGGAACCCCACCCGGGATCCGCGGCCCTTCTGTTTGCCCCCGAACGGGGGCGAACGCAGCAAAGGGGCCTCGGGACTGGCAGAAGCAGGTGACAGCCGAACCCGGCCGACCGGCCGGAACGACTAGCCGACCAAGACGACGAGGAAGAAACCACCGTGCAACTCGAAGCGCACGCCCCGTCCGTAACGCAGACCCACACGATCTCCCCGCCCGCAGTCCCGGAGGACCACGCCTTGACCCCGCTCACCGCGCTCACCGCGCTCGACGACGCCATCGAGAACCTCGGCGTACCCGTTCCCTGCCGCACCTTCGACCCCGAGGTCTTCTTCGCCGAGTCCCCGGCCGACGTCGAGTACGCCAAGTCGCTCTGCCGCACCTGCCCGCTGGTCGAGGCCTGCCTCGCCGGAGCGGTCGAGCGCCGCGAGCCCTGGGGCGTCTGGGGTGGCGAGCTCTTCGTCCAGGGTGTCGTCGTCGCCCGCAAGCGGCCCCGTGGCCGTCCGCGCAAGAACCCGGTTGTCGCGGCATGACCGCCATCGGAACCATCGACCGCCCCCTGACGCACGACCCCCTGAAGCAGGCCCTCATGACCTCCTACACCACGAGCGAGCAGCCCCACGGCGCCGCCCACGCAGACTTCATCACCGCCGGCGCGATGACCTCGCGTCAGAACAGGACCCGCGAAATGCAACTCATCCCAGAAGCCCTGGCTCGTGCCCATATGGACGAGCGCATGCGTGAGGTGGACGCCGAGCGTCACGCCGTGCGCCTGGTCGCCGCCCGCCGCATGCAGCGGCGTGCCGAGCGCGTCTCGATGCGCGCCCGCCGTGCGCTGGCCATGGCCGTCATGCACTAAGAGCTGAAAACAGCGTCCCCGGGGGGACCGGTCCGAACGGACCGGTCCCCCCGGTGCGTTGCGGACGGCAGTCCACCCCCTGCGGGGATATCGTCTGGAGGTGGACCAGCCGACTCCCCACCCCGTCCCGTCGGGATCCGAGGCCCAGCCCGTCGTCTGCGCGCGCTGTGGCACGGAGTCCCCCAACGGCGCCCCGCCCACCTGGACCTGCTCGGTGGAGAACGGGACCAGACAGTACTTCTGCGTCGACTGCGCGCGGGCCAACCTGCGGGCGATCGAAGGCAGGCTCGACTCGTCCTGGTGGTGACGCCGCGGACCCTACGGAGTCACTCGGCGGAAGCGAACCCGGGCAGCCATGCGTCCAGTTCGTCCCGCAGCCGCACCGTCGCGCCCAGCTGGCACAGCACCCCGATCGTGCTCAGCGTGACCCGGTGGATCAGCAGGTACGAGGGCGGCAGGTTGATCTGCCGGCCCAACTGGTGCGCGGGGGAGCGGGGATCGGCGATCCGCGCCGCCTGGCCGCGCAGCCACGGCCGGGTGAAGGTGAACTCCTCCGCCTCGGCCGGCTCGATGATCGGCTTGAGGTAGTCCAGCACCGCGTCGGGGTCCAGCTCTATGGACTCCTTCACGAACCCCTCGGCGCGCAGGTGCCCGTAGACCCCTTCGGCGTCACCGTCCAGGGTCATCCGCAGCGACCTGCCGATGGGCTTGGGCCAGCCGCCGGGCAGCCGGTCGACGGTGCCGAAGTCCAGGACGCCCAGCCGCATCCCGCCGTCCGCCCCCGGTATCAGCCGGAAGTTGCCCGGGTGCGGATCCGCGTGCAGCAGACCCGTGCGCGCGGGACCGGAGAAGAGGAACCGGGCCAGCAGCTGCCCGGCGCGGTCGCGCTCCTCCTGGGTGCCGTCGGCTATCACCTCCGACAGCGGGGTCCCCTCCATCCACTCGGTCACCAGCACCTGGTCGCCCTGGTGCACGACATCCGGCACGACCACGTCCGGATCGTCCACGAACGCGTCCGCGTGCGTCCGCTGGGCTTCGGCCTCCAGCTCGTAGTCGAGCTCCTCGGCGACCCGGTTGCGCAACTCCTTGATCAGCGGCTTGATCTCCATGCCGGGGATCAGCGGCCCCAGCAGCCCCGCGAACCGGCCCAGCTGCTTCAGGTCCGACAGCAGCGCCTCACCGGCCCCCGGGTACTGGACCTTGACCGCGACCTGCCGGCCGTCGTGCCACACCGCCCGGTGCACCTGCCCGATCGAGGCCGCCGCGGCCGGCTTGTCCTCGAACTCCTCGAACAGCTCACGCCAGTCCTCGCCGAGACGGTCCGCCAGCACCTGGTGCACCGTCGCCGCGGGCAGGGGCGGAGCCGCCTCCTGGAGCTTGGTCAGCGCCGCCCGGTAGGGCCCGGCGACCTCCTCGGGCAGCGCCGACTCGAAGACCGACAGGGCCTGCCCGAACTTCATGGCACCGCCCTTCAGCTCCCCGAGCGTGCGGAACAACTGCTCGGCGGTGCGCTTCTGGAGCTCGCTCGCCACGATCTCGGCCGACTTGCCCCCGAGCCGCTTGCCCAGCCCCCACGTGGCCCGTCCCGCGATGCCGAGCGGCAGCGCGGCCAGCTTGACGGTCCGGGTGACCGCCTTCCGGGGAAGATCAGACATACGCCCCTCCATTTCCCAGACAGCCGCGCCGCGAACGGCGGTTCAGGACACCCTCGGCCTCAACGCATCCTGTCATGGGCCTCCCGCCCGGTCCGCGCCCGATCCGCCTTCGGGGACCTGCCCTGCCGGACCGGTGTGCCGGAGCGGCGCCGCAGGCCCGGTGTCCGCGCCGCACGGGCAGTCCGGGTGGGGGCGGACCGGAGCGGGCTGCCAGTGGAGGGCGGGGAGGGCCGCCTCCCAGCGGGTGGCGGTGGACGCGGGCAGTTCACCGTCGAGGAAGGAGAGCGCATGGGCCGCGGCCAGCCCGGCCACCGCCGTGGACAGGCCCAGGTCGCAGGCGGCGCTCGCGCGGCGGCGGTGGGCCGAGCGCCACTGCACCAGCATCCGGGGCCAGGCCGCGTCCCGGTCCACGAGGTCGCGCTCCATGCACCCCGCGCAGGCCGTCACCCCCGGCAGGACCAGCGGACCCACCAGCCCCGTCCCCTCCAACACCCCGGCGTACAGGTGCGGGATGCCGGTGGCGACCCAGTCGGCCGCGGTGCCCGGATCGGGGGCCCAGGCGTGCAGCCCGTCCCGGGGCGCGACCACCACCAACGCCAGCCGCGGCTCCGAGCCCTCCTCCTCCCCGGCCCGCGGGGTGCGCCCCGGGGCCGATGAGCGCACCAGCTTCCCCGCGGCCTCCGCCCGCAGCCGGCCCACGCTTCCGGGATCCAGACCTCCCGGCGCCACGTCCGCAGGCTCCACCCGGCCCCCGTCGAGCACCTCGACCCGGCCGACACCGGCTCCCGCCAGGACCGCCGCGATCACGGCGCCCACCCGGCCGCTCCCGCGCACCCGGACCCGTATCGCCCTTCGCGCGGCGACACCCCGCAAGTCCCCGCCCGGCTCCCGGTGCACGAGGGAGAGCGAGCCCAGATCGGGCCCCAGCCTCTCCAGGGCCTCCGGCTGCCTGCGCACGGCCTGGGCCCGCGGACCTCCCGCTGTGGCGTCGTCGAGCAGACCGGCTCCCGCCAGCTGCCTGACCAGTGCGTCGGCCTGGCCGTCCGGGAGCCCCATCCCCGTGGCCTCGGCG
This sequence comes from Streptomyces sp. NBC_00207, assembly GCF_045160965.1. Lineage (NCBI taxonomy): Bacteria > Bacillati > Actinomycetota > Actinomycetes > Kitasatosporales > Streptomycetaceae > Streptomyces > Streptomyces sp. NBC_00207. The sequence continues at coordinate 6,077,536 of NZ_CP130715.1, forward strand.
CGCAGCAGCTCCATCCCCCGTGTGCCGTCGATCCGGTCGATGAGCGTGCCGGTCGCCGTGTCCACCGGCCCGAGCACCACCGCATGCGCGGGGGTCACCCCGAACTGCACCGTCTCCCGGTCCCGCCAGGCCCGCGCCAGCGCGGGCTTCACCTTCGGATACATGTCCGGTCCCCCTCGATTTCCCGTGCGGACTCGCGCCGCCCTTTTCCCGCTCTTCCGCAACAGTGCCCGTCCGCCGGAATCCGTGCGGGAATTTGTCCACAGGCGAGGGGTATTAGGCATATGAGATGAAGGGGAATGCCGTTCTCGATATCGGCTGCGCATCGCTCACGTTCGAACCGCGGACGCGCGGGACTTCCGCCGCCGCTACCGGGTACCTTCGTGGCGTGTCCGCCGACCCATCGCCGCGCGCCGTCGAAGTCCGCCGGAGCGCGCGCCGCCGCAGGACCGTGTCCGCCTATCGCGAGGGTGACCGTACGGTCGTCCTCATCCCTGCCCGGATGTCCGAGGCGGAGGAGCAGCGATGGGTGGGCGTCATGCTCGACAAGCTGGCCGCCCAGGAGAGCAAACGCACCCTCGGGGACGCGGAACTGACCGAGCGCGCCGAGCGTCTGTCCGAGCAGTACTTCGGCGGCCGCGCGCGCCCCCGCTCGGTCCGCTGGGTCACCAACCAGAACACCCGCTGGGGCTCCTGCACCCCGGCCGAGGGCAGCATCCGGCTCTCGCACCGCATCCAGGGCATGCCGGAGTACGTCGTCGACTACGTGCTCCTGCACGAGCTGGCCCACCTCCTCGTGCCCGGCCACGGGCCGCGCTTCTGGGAGCTGCTGGAGGCGTACCCGCGCACCGAGCGGGCCCGCGGGTACCTGGAGGGAGTGGTGGCGGCCGAGCGCCTTCCGAAGGTCCCGGCCGCCCGCGAGGAATGAGCAGGAAGGCCTCGTACCCGTCCGTCATGTCACACAGCGTGATATGTACCGGGTCGGTACCGACTTGGCCGGATGTCGGCAGTTGCCGTTAGCCTGAGCGGCACGCATTTCACAGTCGGGATGGGGGACGGTCGTTACGTATGGCCAGGGAATTCCAACGCGGCCACAAGGCCAAGATCAGTGATCTCACGGCGGGCACCGATCTGTACGTAGGCGTCCAGATCGCCGGGCCCGGACTCACCTTCGACATCAGCTGTTTCGGGCTCGACGCCAATGAGCAGCTGTCGGACGACCGCTACTTCGTCTTCTTCAACCAGCCGAAGTCGCCGGAAGAGTCCATTCAGCAACTCGGCGCGCAGTCCGGTGACACCGAATCCTTCCGGGTGACCCTGGATCGCATTCCGGCGTCCATCCACAAGCTCTCCTTCACCGCCACCATCGACGGTGCCGGCCAGATGTCGCAGGTCGGCCCGGGCTACATCCGGATCGTGGCCGGCGGCGAAGAGGTCGTCCGGTACGCCTTCACCGGCTCGGAGTTCACCACCGAGCGCGCCGTGATGCTCGGCGACTTCTACCTCAAGGACGTGTGGCGCTTCGCCGCCGTAGGCCAGGGCTTCGACGGCGGGCTCGACGCGCTGCTGAGGAACTTCGGCGGCGAGGTCGCCGAGGAGGCGCAGCCGCAGCAGCAGGCACCGGCCGCAGCCGCGCCCGGGTTCGCCCCGCCGCCGCAGGGCGCCGCGCCGGCCCCGGCCTTCGGCGCCCCGGCGCCCGCCCCGGCCGCCGCGCCCGCGCCGTCCTTCGGTGCGCCCGCGCCCGCCCCGGCCCCGCAGCCGCAGTACCAGCAGCCCGCCGCCCCGGCCCCGGTGCACGCCGCGCCCACCATGGCCGCGCCGCTCGCCCCGCAGGCCCCGGCGCCGTACGGGCAGCCGCAGCAGCCCTCGTACGGCCAGGTCCCCGGGCAGGTCCCGGGCCAGTACCCCGGCCAGGTCCCGCCGCCGGCCCCCGCCCCCGCGCCCTACGGGCAGCAGCCGGGCTACGGCCAGGTCCCGGGCCAGGTCCCCGGGCAGGTGCCGGGCCAGCAGCCCGGCTACGCGCCCCAGGCCGCCGCCCCCGTCGCGGCCGGACTCGCCGCCGCGCTCCAGCCGTACAAGGAAGCCCCCACGGGCACCCGATGGACCCCGCAGAACGCGCAGCTCATGCGCGTCGACCTGGCCATGGGCGGCCAGGCCGTCCTCGCCCGCCAGGGCAGCATGGTCCTGTACCAGGGCAAGGTCGACTTCAGCTACAAGGGCGCGGGCTTCGCCGGCCGCATCGTCGGCAACGCCACCGGCCAGGAGATGCAGCTCATGCGCTGCACCGGCCGCGGCCAGGTCTTCCTCGCCGAGAACGGCGCCCACCTGCACGCCATCGAGCTCCAGGGCGACGGGATCTGCGTCTCCGCCGAAGCCGTCCTCGCCTTCGACGAGTCGCTCCAGCACGAGGTCCGCCGCATCGAGGGCCACGGCATCCCTGGCGGCGCCCTGTTCACCATGCAGTTCCAGGGCACCGGCACGGTCATCGTCAAGACGCACGGCGTCCCGGTGGTCCTGCCCGTCACCCCGACCACCTTCGCGGACAGCAACGCCATCGTCGCGTGGTCCTCCGCGTCACAGGTCATCCTGTCCAGCCAGGTCCGGCTGCGGCGCAACGCCTACCCCGGCCACAGCGGGGAGACCGTGAACCTCCAGTTCCGCGGCGCTCCCGGCAACTTCATCGTCGTCCAGCCGTACGAGGTCTGAGGGAGCCCGACATGAACGCAATGAACCAGCAGCTCGCGGGCTACGCCCCGACCCCCGTCACGGCCCGCATGGAGAACCACGGCCGGGCCATGCTCAAGGTCGCCATGCAGAGCGGCCAGGACCTCTTCGCCCGCACCGGCTCGATGGTCGCCTACGAGGGCTTCGTGCAGTACGAGCCCAACCCGCCGGCCGTCCGCCAGATGGCCTCGCAGTGGATCACCGGCGAAGGCGCGCCGCTGATGAAGTGCACCGGCGACGGCCTGCTCTACCTCGCCGACTACGGCGCCGACGTCGTCGTCATCAACCTCAACAACGACTCGCTCTCGGTCAACGGCACCAACCTGCTCGCCTTCGACGCGCACCTCCAGTGGGGCGTCGAGCGGGTCAAGGGTCTCGCCAAGTTCGCCGGCCAGGGCCTGTTCAACGTGCAGATCGCGGGCACCGGGTGGGTCGCCCTGACCTCCCGTGGCACCCCGATCGTGGTCGACTGCGGCCGCGGCGAGGACGAGACGTACGTCGACCCGGACGCGCTCGTCGCCTGGTCGCCGAATCTCAAGGTCAAGGGCAAGCGCAGCTTCAAGGCCTCGTCGATGATCGGCCGGGGCAGCGGGGAGGCCTACCAGATGGCCTTCTCCGGCCAGGGCATCGTCGTCGTACAGCCCAGCGAGGACAGCACCGACCGGCTCCGGGTCCGGGGCTGAGGGGGAGCGGACACATCATGCAGAGCGCACTTTTCGCCCACGCCGAGGCCCAGTCCCAGGACCGGTACGCCATCCAGAACCCGCAGCTCCTGCGGGTCTCGCTGACCGGCTCCGACGACGTACTCGCCCGCAAGGGCGCCATGGTCGCCTACCAGGGCCTCATCGACTTCGACGGCGAGTACCAGAGCACCGGTCAGCGCAACGCCCGCCGCCGCACCGGCGAGGGCCTGGACCTCATGCGCTGCTCCGGGCAGGGCACGGTCTACCTGGCCAACCTGGCCCAGTACGTCCACGTCGTGGACGTGGACCAGGAAGGCCTCACGGTCGACAGCGGTTACGTCCTGGCCCTGGACTCCACCCTGCACACCGAGGTCATCGCGGTGGACAGCCAGTACGGAATCTCCGGATCCGGCAAGTACCAGCTCAACATCACCGGCCGCGGCAAGGTCGCGCTGATGACCTCCGGGCAGCCGCTGATGATGCACGTCACGCCCGACAAGTACGTCAACGTCGACGCGGACGCGATCGTCGCCTGGTCGACCTCGCTCCGGGTGCAGATGCAGGCCCAGACGCACTCCAGCGGAGTCTGGCGGCGGCGCGGCAACACCGGCGAGGGCTGGGAGCTCAGCTTCCTCGGCACCGGCTTCGCGCTGGTGCAGCCCAGCGAGGTGCTGCCGCCGCAGAACGCCCAGCTCGGCCAGGGCGTCGCCGCGCAGTTCGGCATGGGCCAGCACGGCGCCCACGCCCAGAACCAGAACAACGCCTGGAACTGATCCGGACCGGCAAAAGGGGCGGCCCCGCGAGGGACCGCCCCTTCGTCGTGCCCGGGCTCAGCCCCCGAGCCGCGCCAAGGTCGCCTCCAGCAGCCGTACCACCGAGGTGTCGGCCACCGCCGCCACCTCCGCGTACGGGAACCAGCGCAGGTCCAGCGACTCCTCGCTGATCTCCGCCACCGCGCCGGCCGGAGCCAGCGCCGCGTACTGCACGTCCAGGTGCCAGTGGCACGGCGCCGGGATCGGATGCCGGTCCAGGCGCACCGGGCCGCCCGGCAGCAGGCTCAGCCCGGACGCGATGCCCGACTCCTCCCGGGCCTCGCGCAGCGCCGCCTCCTCCAGGGTGCCGTCACCGGGCTCGCAGTGGCCGCCCATCTGCAGCCACAGGCCCAGCTTCTTGTGCAGGGTCAGCAGCACGCGCTCCCCGACCGGGTCGATCACCAGCGCGCTGCCGGTGATGTGCCCCGCCGTGCACGGCTTGTACACCCCGTCCGGATGGGCGGAGAGGTGCTCCAGATAGACGTCACGCAGCTCGGGCTGGTCCTCGTAGCCCTTCAGGACGAGGACCGCGTCTTCGTGCAGGCTCACTTCTTCTCGTCGCCGTCCTCGTCGCGCTTGTCACGCTGGTCGCGCTGCTCGGCGGCCTCGCCGAGCATCTTGTCGATCTCGGAGAAGTCCAGCTGCTCGCGGTGCACGAACCCGTCCGGGTCGTCCAGGTCGGAGGCCGTCGGCAGCATGTCCGGGTGCTCCCACAGCCCGTCGCGGCCGTCCACACCGCGCGCGTCCGTGAGCGAGGCCCACAGCCGGGAGGCGTCGCGCAGCCGGCGCGGGCGCAGCTCCAGGCCGATCAGCGTCGCGAAGGTCTGCTCCGCCGGGCCGCCCGAGGCGCGCCGCCGGCGCATCGTCTCGCGCATCGCGTCCGCCGAGGTCAGCCGGGGCTTGGCGGCCTCGTGCACCACCGCGTCGACCCAGCCCTCGACCAGCGCGAGCGCCGTCTCCAGGCGGGCCAGGGAGGCCTTCTGCTCGGGGGTGTCCTGCGGCTGGAACATGCCGCCCTGCAGCGCTTCCTGCAGCTGCTCCGGGTTCGACGGGTCCAGCTGGCCGACCACGTCCTCCAGCTTCGAGGTGTCGACCTTGATGCCGCGGGCGTAGCCCTCGACCGCGCCGAACAGGTGCGAGCGCAGCCACGGCACGTGCGCGAAGAGCCGGGCGTGCGCCGCCTCGCGCAGGGCCAGGTACAGCCGCACCTCGTCCGGGGGGACGCCCAGGTCCTTGCCGAAGGCCTCGATGTTCAGCGGCAGCAGCGCGGCCTTGCCGGCCGGCCCCAGCGGCAGGCCGATGTCGGTCGAGCCGACGACCTCGCCCGCGAGCGTGCCCACGGCCTGGCCGATCTGCTGGCCGAACATGGCCCCGCCCATGGAACGCATCATCCCGAGCAGCGGGCCCGCCATGGCCTGCATCTCCTCGGGCAGGACGCTGCCCATGGCCGCGCCGACGCGCTCGGCGACCGGGTCCACGAGCTCCTTCCACACCGGAAGGGTCGCCTCGACCCACTCGGCGCGGCTCCACGCCACGGAGGTGGTGGCGCCCGAGGGCAGCGAGGTCACGCCGTCCAGCCAGTGGTCGGCGAGGCGCACGGCCTCCTCGACGGCCGACTTCTCGGCGATGCCGACGCTCGTGTCCTTCACGCCGTCCGCCGTGCCCTGCGCGACGGTCTGGCGGGCGATGTCCTTGGCCATGCCCCAGTTCACGGGACCGCCCTCGTAACTCAGCATCTGGCCGAGCTGCTGGAAGGCCGCACCGAGGTCGTTCGGGTTCATCGAACCGAACATCGCGGCGAACGGATTGTCCGCGCCACCGGGACCGCCGGCGCCGCCCGGCAGGCCCATGCCGGGGAACCCGAACGGATTCGGGCCGCCCTGACCGCCCTGACTGCCCTTCTTCTTGCCCTCGTCGCCGTTCTCCGGCTCCTCCGGCGGAAGGCCGAATCCGAATGGGGTGTCGCTCACGGGTTTCCTCGGCTCGTAGGGCCGCCGGCGGGTGCCGACGGGCAATGGTCCGACAACACCACCCAGCGTAGACACCCGGCCCGCATACGGGCTCGGTGCTCCGCCGACTCCTGGGCTGCGGCAGGATGGACATCACCTGGTGGGTACGCGTCACGGCGCGTCCCTACTGAAGACAACCGCTGGAGACGCCCGGTGAGTTCCCCAGATCCGCAGTTTCGCGCGATGAACGACGACGAAGACCGCCCTGAGCACGGCGACAGCGCCCAGGGCGTTCGCCAGCCGCGAAACCCGGCCGTGCGAGGTCCCGTGATCGCCGTGACCGGCGCCGCGTCGGGGGTCGGCGCGGCCCTCGTGAGCCGGCTGGCCGCCTCCGACGAGGTCAAGCAGGTCGTCGCCATCGACGAGCGGCGGGGCGACTGCGCGGCCGCCCAGTGGCACATCCTGGACGTACGGGACCCCGCGATCGCCGAGAAGCTGCGCGGCGCGGACGTCGTCGTCCACCTCGCCCTCGACCTCGACCTCGAGACGGACCCCGCGGCCCGTACCGCGTACAACGTGCGCGGGACCCAGACCGTCCTCACCGCGGCCGCCGCGGCCGGGGTCCACCGGGTCGTGCTCTGCACCTCGGCGATGGTCTACGGGGCCCTGCCGGACAACGACATCCCGCTGTCGGAGGACTCCGAGCTGCGGGCGACCGCGGAGGCCACCGGTGTCGGCGACCTGCTGGAGATCGAGCGCCTCGGCCGCCGGGCCCCCCGCGCGCACCCGGGCCTGAACGTCACCGTGATCCGCCCGGCGGTCCTGGTCGGCGGCACCGACACCGCCCTGACCCGCTACTTCGAGTCCCCGCGGCTGCTCGTGGTGGCGGGATCCCGTCCCACGTGGCAGTTCTGCCACGTGGAGGACCTGGTCAGCGCCCTGGAGTACGCGGCGCTGGAAAAGGTCGAGGGCGAGCTGGCCGTGGGCTGCGAGGGGTGGCTGGAGCAGGAGGAGGTCGAGGAGCTGAGCGGCATCCGCCGCATGGAGCTCCCCTCGGCGGTCGCGCTGGGCGCGGCGGCCCGGCTGCACCGGATCGGCCTCACCCCGTCCCCGGCCGGGGACCTCGCGTACACGATGCACCCCTGGGTGGTCAGCGTCAGCGGGCTGCACGCGGCGGGGTGGCGGCCGCGCTGGACCAACGAGGAGGTGCTCGCCGAGCTCCTCCAGGAGGTCTCGGGACGCCACACGGTCGCGGGCCGTCGGCTGGGCCGCAGGGACGCCGCCACGGCCGCCGGTGCGGCGGGCGCGACGGTGGCCCTGCTGGGCGCGGCCGCCGCGGTCCGCCTGGCGCGCAAGCGGCGCGGGATCTGACCTGCGGTCGGCCGTCGGCCCGGTGCGGCACCGTTTCCGGGGGCCCGCCCCCGGGCCCCCGCGCCTCAAACGCCGGCGGGGCCGGATCGTGCCGGCGGGGCCGGATGGCGGGGCCCGATTGGTAGGAGGCTCCCAAGGCGGCGGGTCCGGCACGGGCGAAACTGCTATTTCGCCTCGTCAGCCACTAGGGCACGATGAAGGCATGGCACCGCACTTCGACCACCCCGGCGAGCAGGCCGCTCAGGACCCGATCCGGCTGCTCGAGATCCGTGAAACCCCGCTCTCGATCGACGAGGTCTTCCAGGCCGTCGGCGACGACGCGACGGGAGGGACGACGCTCTTCGTCGGCACGGTGCGCAACCACGACAGCGGGGCGGACGTCGATTCGCTCGGCTACTCCTGCCACCCGACGGCCGAGGCCGAGATGCGCCGGGTCGCCGAGCGCGTCGTGGCCAAGTTCCCCGTCCGTGCGCTGGCCGCCGTGCACCGCGTGGGCGACCTGGCCGTCGGCGACCTGGCCGTCGTCGTCGCCGTCTCCTGCCCGCACCGCGGCGAGGCCTTCGAGGCCTGCCGGATGCTCATAGACGACCTCAAGCACGAGGTCCCGATCTGGAAGCACCAGACCTTCGCCGACGGCAGCGAGGAGTGGGTCGGCGCCTGCTAGAAGAGTGGGTCGGAGCCTGCTGAACCCCGGTCGCGGAGCGGCCCCCGCAAGGGGGTAGCCTCGCACCCGTTCGGCCGCGCAACACGCCCTCGATTTGCGTAACCCCCCCACGGGCACGAGCGTTGAAGCCACCAACGAAACGTAGTTCGGGGTAGGGAGGCACGCCCATGGCGTCTTTGGCGTGGTTGCTGATTCCGCTGTTCGCCGCGATAGGTGCGGCGATATGGGGCAGCTGGGCGGCACGCGACCGCACGCAAGGTGACATATCCGAGCTCGCCGGCTACGCGCGGTTCCGCGAGGCCATGGCGAACGCCGATGGGGCCAGGGCGAAGGCAGAGGCCCATTCCGGTTCCGACGCCGTCTGACGGGACTCCGCTGAGAATCCCCTGAGAGTTTCGCGTACGGACCCCGTACGGACCGGCCCCGAGGGTCGCCCGCCGGGGCCGTCCCGTACTGTCGGATCCATGCCACGCCGCACTGCGACGATGCTCGCTTCCACCCTCGTGCTGTTCGCGCTGCTCTGCGCAGGGGTGTTCATCAAGGTCCCGTATTCCGAGATGAGCCCCGGCCCGACCGTGAACACGCTCGGCGACTCGCACGGTGCGCCCGTACTCAACATCTCGGGGCGCAAGACGTACCCGACCAGCGGCCACCTGAACATGACGACGGTCCGCGTCACCGGCGCGGACTACGACATGAACCTGGTGGAAGCGGTGTACGGGTGGCTGTCCGGCGACAACATCGTCGTGCCGCACGAGAACCTCTACCCGGACGGCAAGACGGACGCGGAATCCACTCAGGAGAACGCCGAGGAGTTCAGCCAGTCCCAGCAGAGCGCCAAGGTGGCGGCCCTGAAGGAGCTCGGCATCCCGGTCACCGCCCGTGTGATCGTCGCGTCCGTGGTCAAGGGCAGCCCCTCCGAGGGCAAGCTGCACGCCGGTGACGTGATCAAGGCCGTGGACGGCGCCCCCGTCACGGCCCCCGAGGACGTGGCCAAGCTCGTCACCAAGCACAAGCCCGGCGAGCCGGTCGATTTCACCATCGTGCCCGCCGCGGAGGCGGCCGAGGCGGCGAAGGCCAACCACGAGCCCGCCGGTTCCTCGAAGGTGACGATCAACGCGGGCAAGGCGGAGGGCGACGGCCACGCCATCGTCGGCATCCGGGCAGGATCCGACCACACCTTCCCGTTCACGATCGACATCAAGCTCGCGGACGTCGGCGGCCCCAGCGCCGGCCTGATGTTCGCCCTCGGCATCGTCGACAAGCTGACCCCGGAGGACCTGACCGGCGGCAAGTTCGTCGCGGGCACCGGCACCATCGACGACGGGGGCAAGGTCGGCCCGATCGGCGGCATCCAGATGAAGACCATCGGCGCCCGCCAGGCCGGCGCCGAGTACTTCCTGACGCCCGCCGAGAACTGCGCCTCCGCGGCCACGAACGTGCCCGACGGGCTGACCCTGGTGAAGGTCTCCACGATCGGCGACGCCACCAAGGCACTGGAGAAGATCAGCAAGGGGGACACGGCCGGGCTGACGCAGTGCAGCGCCAAGCCCTGACCGGTCCTCCCCCCTGCGGTCCTACGAGAAGGTCGCGGCCAGCGCCTCGGCCAGCCCGGGCACCAGGCCCCCGCCGGTGAGGACCTCGGTCGAGGAGTCCTTCTCGCGCAGGCGTACGGCCGACTCGCGCGAGCCGTCCCGCAGCACGGCCACGGTGAGGCGGACCTCCTGCCGCTCCGGGTGAGCGGCGACCCACTTCGACAGCTGCTTGTCGCTCAGCCCCTCCGGTACGGAGGCCTCCGCGGACGGCGGCAGCATCAGCCGCTCCACCGTCAGCGCGCAGCCGACGACGGCGTCGGGCCAGGCGATGGTGCCCAGGAACTTGTCGAGGGGGGTCCCGGCCGGGACCTCGTCCTGCTCGATCGGGGTGAGGGAGGCCTTGCCGGCGTCGTCCTGGTCGAGGCCGAGCTGGCTGGCGAGCCGGGGCTCCTGCTTCTTGAGCCGGGCGGTGTCGACCAGTGCGAACAGCCGCGCGGGCTTGTCCCAGCCGAGGCCGGCCGCGTACTCGTCGATCTCGAGACAGGCGCGGGTGAGCGGGCCGGCCGCCATGGGGGTGCCGGGGGAAGGCGAAACGTTGGACATGGACAACATCCTGCCTCCTTTCCGGCCCATACCGGGAACTGACCAGAGCCTCAGTAAGTTGCATGAATGGGCTCTACGATCGGGGGTCCGTTCAATACCAGTACTCAGCGACTTTCGAGGTGCGCACCTTGGCTTTCCAGATGCCGGACCGCGGCGGAGGCCCGTCCGGGCCACGGATGAGAGTCGGCCGACCTTCCCGGCGGGCCCGCACTCTCCTCATGACCCTGGGCGTGCTGGCCGTCCTCGCCATGCTCTTCATCATGTTCGCGGGGTTCTGGACGGACTGGCTCTGGTTCCGCTCCGTGAAGTACTCCACCGTCTTCACCACCACCCTGTGGACGAAGATCGGTCTCTTCGCCGTCTTCGGTCTGCTGATGGCCGGTGCCGTCGGGTTCAACATCTGGCTGGCCCACCGGCTGCGGCCGCCGCTCAGCGCCATGTCGATGGAACAGCAGAGCCTCGACCGCTACCGGATGAGCATCGCCCCGTACAAGAAGTGGCTGCTCCTCGGCATCGCCGTGCTCGTCGGGCTGATCGCGGGCGCCTCGGCGGCCGGTCAGTGGAAGACCTGGCTCATGTTCGTGAACGGGGTGACCTTCGGATCGAAGGACCCGCAGTTCCACATGGACGTGTCCTTCTACACCTTCGACCTGCCCTGGTACCGCTTCCTGCTCGGCTTCGGCTTCGCCGCCGTCGTGCTGTCGGTGATCGCCGCGGCCGTCGTGCACTACCTGTACGGCGGACTGCGCGTGACCAGCCCGGGCGCCCGGGCCACGGCCGCCGCCACCGGGCACCTGTCGGTGCTCCTCGGCCTCTTCGTCACGCTGAAGGCGGTCGCGTACTGGCTCGACCGGTACGGGCTGGCCGTGAAGTCCAGCGACTTCAAGGCGGCGGACAACTGGACGGGCCTGCGGTACGTCGACGCCAACGCCTACCTGCCGGCGAAGACGATCCTCGTCGCCATCGCCGCGATCTGCGCCGTGCTGTTCTTCGCGACGCTGTGGCGCCGCACCTGGCAGCTCCCCGTGATCGGCTTCGGCCTGATGGTGCTCTCGGCGATCCTCATCGGCGGGCTGTACCCGGCGATCGTGCAGAAGTTCCAGGTCCAGCCGAACGAGCAGGCCAAGGAATCGCCGTACGTCCAGAAGAACATCAAGGCCACGCGCGACGCCTACGGGATCGCCGGCTCCGAGGTCGCGGACTACCCGGGCTCCCCGCAGACGGCCGACCGGACCAAGCTGCGTCCGCAGGCCGACACCACGGCCAGCATCCGGCTCCTGGACCCGAACATCGTCTCGCCCGCGTTCCAGCAGCTCCAGCAGGTCAAGGGCTACTACGCCTTCCCGTCCACGCTCGCCGTGGACCGGTACAGCGCGCAGGACACGGTCATCGGGCTGCGCGAGCTGAACATCGGCGGCATCCCGAAGAACAACTGGATCAACGACCACTTCAAGTACACGCACGGCTACGGCGTGGTCGCGGCCAAGGGCACCACCGTCGGCGACCAGGGGGCCCCGGACTTCACCCAGTCCGACCTGCCCTCCAAGGGGATGTTCGGCACGGACTTCGAGCAGCGCATCTACTACGGCGAGCAGACGAAGCAGTACTCGATCGTCGGCGGGCCGCAGAAGGAGCTCGACTACTCGGACGACAAGGGCGAGAAGGAGACGAGCTACAAGGGCGACTCCGGCGTCAACCTCGACAACCCGGTCAACCGGGCCGCCTACGCGCTCTCCTTCAGCGAGCCGCAGATCCTCTACTCGGGCGCCATCGGCGAGGGCTCGCGGATCCTCTACAACCGCACGCCCAAGCAGCGCGTCGAGGCGGTCGCCCCGTGGCTGACCATCGACGGCGCGCCGTACCCGGCCGTGATCGGCAAGCGGGTCGTGTGGATCGTCGACGCCTACACGACGACCAACGGGTACCCGTACGCCTCGCGCACCACGCTGGGCCAGAGCACCGCCGACTCGCTGACCAACAGCCAGCGCACGGTGGTGGCCCAGGAGAACCAGGTCAACTACATCCGCAACTCGGTGAAGGCCACCGTCGACGCGTACGACGGCTCGGTCAACCTGTACCAGTGGGACACCGAGGACCCGGTACTCAAGACCTGGATGAAGGCGTTCCCCGGCACGGTGAAGCCCAAGAGCGACATCGCCAAGCCGCTCATGGACCACCTCCGCTACCCGCAGGACCTCTTCAAGGTCCAGCGCGAGCTGCTGACCCGGTACCACGTCACGGACCCGCAGACCTTCCTCAGCGGCAGTGAGGCCTGGGCGGTCCCGGACGACCCGACGACCAAGGCCGGCACGGCGGTTCCGCCGTACTACCTGTCGATGAAGATGCCGGGCCAGAAGGAGAAGGACCAGGTCTTCTCGCTCACCACGACGTTCACGCCGAACGAGCGGCCCAACCTGAGTGCCTTCATGGCGGTCAACGCCGATCCGGGCACCCCGGACTACGGCAAGATCAGAATCCTGAAGATGCCGACCAGCAAGCCGCCGGACGGCCCCGGTCAGGTGCAGAGCAAGTTCCAGTCCGAACCGAAGATCGCCGAGTCGATCCGCCTGCTGCGCGGTGGTGACTCGGAGATCGAGTACGGCAACCTGCTCGCGGTGCCGCTCGACGGCGGAATGCTCTACGTGGAGCCGGTCTACGTCCGCAGCTCCGGGCTGAAGTACCCGCTGCTGCGCAAGGTGCTGGTGACCTACGGCGGCCAGACGGCCTTCGAGGACACGCTGGAGAAGGCGCTGAACGTGGTCTTCGGGGCCGAGGCCCCGACCACGCCGGTGCCCCCGGCCCAGCCGCCGGGCGAGGGCACCGTCACGCCCCCGGTCAACCAGGACCCGACGGTCAAGGCGGCCCTCGCCGACGCGCAGAAGGCCATCGAGGACGCCGAGAAGGCCAGGCAGGCCGGCGACTGGGCGGCCTTCGGCAAGGCCCAGGACGAGATCAAGGCGGCGCTGAAGCGGGCGATCGACGCGGAGGCGAAGACGACGGCGCCCCAGCCGGGCGGCTGATGATCAATGGGTAATGGTTCCGTCCCGCGTCGTGATACTGTGGTTTCACCGACGCGGGGTGGAGCAGCTCGGTAGCTCGCTGGGCTCATAACCCAGAGGTCGCAGGTTCAAATCCTGTCCCCGCTACTGAAGATGAAGGCCCGGATCCATGGGATCCGGGCCTTCGTCATGTCCGGGGCGGACACGCGTTAGCTGGGGCGGGTGAGTTGGGGTAGGAGCGTGTTTGACTTGACCCACTGTGGGCATGTCGACAAAACGCTGTAGTGACCTCACTGGCTGCGACATACCAGGTGTACGCGGGTAGCAGGTGATGCGACGATGGGATTTATGGGGGACAGGTCAACTCTGCTGGAGACAGGGCGGTTTGTGAGGGCGGAGACCGAATCGGGCGCAGAGGCCCAGGGGGCGGTTCCGGTAGCCGACGCGCAGACCGCGCTGACCGATGCGGATTTCGCGCAGGAACTGTTCGCCGAGACCGACGCGGCGAGCGACGCCGAGCTGGAGGCCCGGCACCGGGTGGCCGCCGACAAGGGCGACCCCGGCGCCATGAGCGTGCTCGGTGCGCTGCTGCTGCGCCGCGGTGACCTCGACGGGGCCGAGCCGTACCTGCGGGGGGCCACCGGCGAAGGGGACCGGGCCGCCGCGAACAACCTCGGCGTGCTCCTGCACCAGCGCGGCTACCCCGAAGAGGCCGCGGGCTGGTGGCGGGTCGCGGCCGTGGCCGGATCCGCACCGGCCGCGCACGCCCTCGGCCGCCACTTCCGCGAGCGCGGGGACGAGCCCGCCGCCGAGTACTGGATGCGGCAGGCGGCGGAATCCGGCCATGCGCTGGGCGCGTACGGGCTGGCCGACCTGCTGGAGCACCGAGGCGACAAGGGCGTCGAGCGGTGGTTCCGCGCCGCCGCCGAACAGGGGCACCGCGAAGCCGCGTACCGGCTGGCGAGGCACCTGCGCAAGGGCGACCCCACCGAGGCCGAGCAGTGGTACCGGCAGGCCGCCGCGCGCGGGCACCGGCGCGCGGCCCTGCACCTGGGCGCCCTGCTGGAGGCACGCGGGGAGCTCAAGGAGGCCGGGCGCTGGTACCTGACCTCCGCCAAGCAGGGGGAGGCCCGCGCCGCGTGCGCGCTCGGCTTCCTGCTGCGCGACGCCGGGGACGAGGAGAGCGCGGCGACCTGGTGGCACCGCGCCGCCGAGGACGGCGACGGCAACGCCGCGAACGCGCTGGGCGCCCTGCACGCCGCGCGGGGGGAGACCCAGACCGCGGAGCGCTGGTACCGGACCGCCATGGACGCGGGCGACCAGAACGGGGCGTACAACCTTGCTCTGCTGTGCGCCGCACAGGACCGGACCGCGCAGGCCGAGCAGTGGTACCGGCGGGCGGCCTACGCGGGACACCGCGAGGCGGCCAACGCGCTGGCCATCATGCTGCTCCAGGTCGGGGACGCGGCGGGCGCCGAGCCGTGGTTCTCGAAGGCGGCCGAGGCGGGCAGCGTCGACGCCGCCTTCAACCTCGGGATCCTCTTCGCCAGCCGGGACGAGGACCGCACGGCGCTGAAGTGGTACGAGCGGGCCGCGTCGGCCGGACACACGGACGCGGCGCTGCAGGTCGGCATCGCGCTGGTGCGCGACGGCGAGGAGCGGGCGGCCGAGCGGCACCTGCGGTGTGCGGCGGGCGGCGGCAGCGCGGAGGCCGCCTTCCGGCTGGCCGCGCTGCTGGAGTCGCTGGCCCCGCCGCCGGAGCCGGTCGCGCTGGGCGAGCCGGTGGGCGGCGCCCCGCGCACCGAGAGCGAGGAGTGGTATGAGCGGGCCGCCGAGCTGGGGCACCGCCGGGCCCAGGTCCGGGTCGGCATGCTCGCCGCCGCCCGCGGTGACCTGGCGGTGGCCGCGCGGTGGTACCGGGAGGCGGCCGAGGCCGGTTCCCGCAACGGGGCGTTCAACCTGGGGCTGCTGCTCGCCCGCGAGGGGAGCGAGCCGGAGGCTGCGCTGTGGTGGACGCGGGCGGCGGTGGCGGGCCACGGCCGTGCGGCGCTGCGGCTGGGGCTGCTGGCTGCCCGCCACGGGGACCTGGCGGAGGGGCAGAAGTGGTGCGTTCGCGCCATGGAGCTGGGGCCGGCGGAGGTTTCGGAGCGGGCGGCGCGGCTGCGGGAGGCCCTGGCGGAGGAACTCTCGGCCTGACCCCGGCCGGGGGCTCGGCTGCCTTCGTGGCTGCAGCGCCGGCTGCCTGGGCTCCGCCCCGGACCCCGGGCCTCAGACGCCGGCGGGGCTGGAGTGGTGCGGCTGTCAGCGGTAGAGCCAGGTGGTGGCTGCTCCGGCGAGGGCACCTGGGCCGAGACGGTGACCGCTCTCCTGCCCCGTGAGCTGGCCGGTTAACCGATTTGCATCTGCCGGGGGGCCTCACGTAACGTTGGGTTTACCGACGCGGGGTGGAGCAGCTCGGTAGCTCGCTGGGCTCATAACCCAGAGGTCGCAGGTTCAAATCCTGTCCCCGCTACTGAAGGCCCAGGGCCCGGATCCAATGGATCCGGGCCCTGAGTCGTTTCCGGGGGTGAAGCGGCAAGCAGAAGGGCCCGGCCCCCCGTGGGGTCCGGGCCCTTCTCGCGTTTCGGGGGTCAGGTCGCCGCGCAGTTCGGGCAGACCCCGCGGTAGGTCACCTCGACCGCGGACACGACGAAGCCGAAGCGCTCCGCGTCCGGCAGGTCGGCCAGCGGGTTGCCCGCCGGGTGGACGTCGCGGATCGCGCCGCACTGGGCGCAGACCAGGTGCTGGTGGGGCCGGTGGGCGTTCGGGTCGTACCGCTTGGCGCGCCGGTCCGTGGAAACCTCCAGGACCTCGCCGAGGGTGACGAGCTCGCCCAGCGTGTTGTAGACGGTCGCCCGCGAGATCTCGGGCAGTTTGGCCACAGCGCGCGCATGCACCTCGTCGGCCGTCAGGTGCACGTGGTCACCGTCGAGCACCTCGGCCACGACACGCCGCTGCGCCGTCATGCGCCAGCCGCGTCCGCGGAGTCGTTCCAGCAGGTCACTCATAGACATCAGCCTAACAGTGAGGGGATTCGGTGTAACTCCCGAACCGGTGCGGACTTGGATGCTTACTTGACTTAGACAAAGTCCATCGTAGGATCGGGTACGGCGAACGCCAAGGACAGGACATCCGGGAATGACGCAGGAGGCGCACGTGACGCAGGGACCGCTCACCACGGAGGCCGGGGCTCCGGTCGCCGACAACCAGAACAGTGAGACCGCCGGCGTCGGAGGTCCCGTTCTGGTCCAGGACCAGCTGCTGCTGGAGAAGCTCGCGCACTTCAACCGCGAGCGCATCCCGGAGCGCGTGGTGCACGCCCGCGGCGCCGGCGCCTACGGCACCTTCACGCTGACCCGCGACGTCTCGCAGTGGACCCGTGCCAAGTTCCTCTCCGAGGTCGGCAAGGAGACCGAGACCTTCCTGCGCTTCTCCACCGTCGCGGGCAACCTCGGCTCGGCCGACGCGGTGCGCGACCCCCGCGGCTGGGCGCTGAAGTTCTACACCGAAGAGGGCAACTACGACCTCGTCGGCAACAACACCCCGGTGTTCTTCATCAAGGACGCCATCAAGTTCCCCGACTTCATCCACACCCAGAAGCGCGACCCGTACACGGGCTCGCAGGAGGCGGACAACGTCTGGGACTTCTGGGGTCTGTCGCCCGAGTCGACCCACCAGGTGACCTGGCTGTTCGGTGACCGCGGCATCCCGGCGTCCTACCGCCACATGAACGGCTACGGCTCGCACACGTTCCAGTGGAACAACGAGGCCGGCGAGGTCTTCTGGGTCAAGTACCACTTCAAGACCGACCAGGGCATCAAGAACCTCACCCAGGCCGAGGCCAACCAGCTCGCCGGTGAGGACCCCGACTCCCACCAGCGCGACCTGCGTGAGTCCATCGAGCGCGGCGACTTCCCGACCTGGACCGTGCAGGTCCAGATCATGCCGGCGGCCGAGGCGGCGACCTACCGCTTCAACCCGTTCGACCTCACCAAGGTGTGGCCGCACGAGGACTACCCGCCGATCGAGATCGGCAAGCTGGAGCTCAACCGCAACCCGGAGAACGTCTTCGCCGAGGTCGAGCAGTCGATCTTCTCCCCGGCGCACTTCGTCCCCGGCATCGGCCCCTCCCCGGACAAGATGCTCCAGGGCCGCCTCTTCGGCTACGGCGACGCCCACCGCTACCGCGTCGGCATCAACGCCGACCACCTGCCGGTGAACCGCCCGCACGCCACCGAGGCGCGCACCAACTCCCGCGACGGCTACCTGTACGACGGCCGCCACAAGGGTGCGAAGAACTACGAGCCCAACAGCTTCGGCGGCCCGCACCAGACCGACCGTCCGCTGTGGCAGCCCATCGACGTGACCGGCGGCACGGGCAACCACGCCGCCGCCGTGCACAGCGAGGACAACGACTTCGTCCAGGCCGGCAACCTCTACCGCCTCTACTCGGAGGACGAGAAGGCCCGTCTGGTCGAGAACCTGTCCGGCTTCATCGCCAAGGTCTCGCGTGACGACATCGTCGAGCGCGCGATCAACAACTTCCGTCAGGCGGACGGCGACTTCGGCAAGCGGCTGGAGGCCGCGGTCCAGGCCCTTCGCGGCTGAAACGGATCGCTTGCCGTTGCGTGACGCCGGGCCGGAATCCTCCTCGGAGGGTTCCGGCCCGGCGCCGTTTCGTGAAGAGATGCCTGCGTGTCTGCGTGCGCCTATGCGGAGACCGTGCGCCGTGCCGGTGCCCAGCAGCGGATGACGTCCCGTACGGACACGATGCCCACCGGCCCGCCGTTCTCCAGCACGATCAGGTGCCGGAAGCCGCCGTGCGCCATCGCCTCGGCAGCCTCCTGCACGGTGGCGTCGGGAGTGCAGAAGACGACGTTGTTGGTGGTGTGCGCGCCCACGGACTCCCGGTCGGGATCGTGGCCCGCGCCGATCGAGTTGAGGATGTCGCGCTCGGTCAGGATGCCGATTCCGCTGTGGTCGGGGTCGAGGACGACGGCCGCGCCGACGCGCCGGCCGGACATGAGGCAGGCCGCCTGCCGGAGGGTGTGTGCGGGTCCGAGGGTGAGGATCACGGTGCTCATTGCGTCACGGACGAGCATGAAGAGAGCCACCTCCTGGGGTGAGCCCCCCGCTTGGGTGGGTGTGCCCGTGAAGCCGTCCTTAGAGAAAGGCTTCACAAGCGCACAAGCGTGGGGAGTCTCAGATTCCCATGGACACGGAGGGTCAGCAAGAAGGCGCGCAAAGGAGCGTGCCGGCGCACAAATGTCCCCGGGTGCGGCCCCGGGCCCCCGGCGCGCAGGGGCCTCAGGAGCGCGCGGTCCCGGGAGCGCAGAGCCTCACGCGCGCGGGCGCAGCAGGCCGAGCATCTCCTCGTGGAGCAGCCCGTTCGAGGCCGCCGCGTTCCCGCCGTGCACGCCGTCCACCCCGTCGAGGCCGGTGAACCGGCCGCCCGCCTCCTGGACCACGACCGCGATGGCGGCCATGTCCCAGAGGTTCAACTCGGGCTCGGCGCACAGGTCCAGCGAACCCTCCGCGACCATCATGTACGGCCAGAAGTCCCCGTAGCCGCGGGTGCGCCAGCACGCCCGGGTCAGGTCAAGGAACCCGGCGAGCCGGCCCTGCTCCTCCCAGCCGCTCAGCGAGGAGTACGCGAACGAGGCGTCGCCCAGCCCGGACACCTTGGAAACACCGATCGCGGTGGTCTCGCCGAGCGCGCCGCCCGCGTACGCCCCCCGCCCCTCGGCCGCCCACCAGCGGCGGCCCAGCGCCGGCGCGGACACCACGCCGACCACCGGCCGGAAGACGCCGTCGGCGCCCTCGGCCATCAGGGAGATCAGCGTCGCCCAGACGGGCACCCCGCGCACGTAGTTCTTCGTGCCGTCGATCGGGTCCACCACCCAGCGGCGCGGACCGCTGCCCTGCAGGCCGTACTCCTCGCCCAGGATCGCGTCGCCGGGCCGCGCGGCCGCGATGCCCGCCCGGATGATCTCCTCGGCGGCCTGGTCCGCCTCGCTCACCGGGGTCATGTCCGGCTTCGTCTCGACCTTCAGGTCGAGGGCGCGGAACCGCTCCATCGTGGCGGCGTCCGCCGCGTCGGCGAGTTCGAGGGCAAAGCGCAGGTCATCGTCATACTCGGGCATGCCCGAACAGTATCGAGACTCCCGGACCCGGGCGAACGACGTCCACAGTGCGGCCCCGACGCGCCCTTGACAGGATCTGTCGGCCCGTCAACTCTGGCCGGAGAGCCGATCGGGGAGGCGAGGATGCCGGCAGCCCGGGAGTCCTTACTGGAGGCGGCGGGAGCCGCGCTCTGCGCGCGCCCCTGGCCGTCCGTGCGCATGGTCGAGGTGGCAGCGGCGGCCGGGGTGTCCCGGCAGACCCTCTACAACGAGTTCGGCGGCAAGGCGGGCCTGGGCAGTGCCCTGGTCCGGCGCGAGGCCGACCGGTACCTCGACGGCGTGGACCGGGCCCTGGCCGCCCCGGCGCAGGCCGCCGAACGGCTCGCCGCCGTCGCGGAGTGGACCGTACGCGCCGCCCGCGCGCAACCCCTCGTACGGGCCCTGCTCACCGGCAGCTGGGACGCGGACCTGCCCGCCGCGGGACGCCGGGCGCCCGCCCCCGGTGAGCTGGCCCGGGCCGTCCGCGACCGGGCGGCCGCCGCGCTCACGCCGGGGGAGGGCCCGCAGCGGTGCGAGCTCGCCGTGCGCCTCGCCCTCTCCTACGTGATCGCCCCGGGAGAGGAACCGGGGGCGGCCGAGCTGCTCAGGCTGCTCCGGGAGCTCAGTGCGCCGACCCGGACAGCTGGAGTCCGATGACCCCCAGGATGACCAGCGAGATCGAGACGAGCTTGAGGGTGGACACCAGGTCACCGAGGAAGACCATTCCGTAGATCGCGGTCCCGGCCGCGCCGATGCCCGTCCACACCGCGTACGCCGGTCCCACGTCCAGCTTCTTGAGGGCCAGCGTCAGCAGACCGAAGCTGCCGAGCGCGAAGCACGCGAAGGCGACGGTCGGCCACAGCCGGGTGAATCCGTGGGAGAGCTTGAGGCAGACCGCGAAACCGGTCTCCAGAAGTCCCGCGACCACGACCAGCAGCCACGCCATGTCGAATGCCTCCCCGCGTCACGTGACATCACGTCACTTGGTGGGATTATGCATTTATCCAGCCGGGACCCCCGACAAACACGGCACACCCCGCCGGACGGTCAGTCGCCTTCGCGCCGCTCCCGCGTCTCCAGCAGCCGCCGCAGCGAATACAGCCGCGCCGGGTCCGCGTGTCCGCCCTCCACCCACTTGTCGAGCGCGCAGTCCGGCTCGTCGTGGCTGCACGCGCGCGGGCACTCCTCCGTACCCGGCACCAGCTCCGGGAAGGCCAGGATCACCCGGGACGGGTCCACGTGGTGCAGGCCGAAGGAGCGCACGCCCGGGGTGTCGATGACCCAGCCGTCGCCGCCCGGCAGCGGCAGCGCGAGCGCCGAGGTGGTGGTGTGCCGGCCGCGGCCGGTCACCGCGTTGACCACTCCGGTGGCGCGCTGGCGGCCCTCGGCGACCAGCGAGTTCACCAGCGTGGTCTTGCCGACGCCCGAGTGGCCGACGAAGGCGGTGATCCGGCCGTTGAGGTGCTCGCGCACCCGGTCGGCCGCGTCTCCCGCCGCCAGCTCCTCGCGGTTGGTCACCACGTACTTCAGCCCGAACGTCGAGTAGATCTCCAGGATCTTGTCCGCGGAGGTCAGGTCGGACTTGGTGAGCACCAGCAGCGGCTCCAGGCCGGCGTCGTACGCCGCCACCAGGCAGCGGTCGATCATCCGGGGCCGCGGCTCCGGGTCGGCCAGGGCCGTGACGATGGCCAGCTGGTCGGCGTTGGCGACGACCACGCGCTCGTACGGGTCGTCGTCGTCGGCGGTGCGCCGCAGGACGGACTTGCGCTCCTCGATCCGCACGATGCGGGCCAGGGTGTCCTTCTTGCCGGTCAGGTCACCGACGATCCAGACCCGGTCGCCGACCACCGCGGCCTTGCGGCCGAGCTCGCGGGCCTTCATCGCGTGCACGGAACGGCCCTCGACCAGGCAGGTCAGCCGGCCGCGGTCGACGGTCAGGACGAAGCCCTCGGCCGCGTCCTCGTGCTTGGGCCGGATGCTGGTCCGCGGCCGGTTGCCCTTGGGGTTCGGGCGCTGCCGGATGTCGTCCTCGTCGGTGTGCTTGCCGTACCTGCGCATGACCGGCCCTACGCTCCCGCACCCGCTCCGGGCGTCCCGGAACCACCGGCATCCCCGGCGAGCATGTCCGCCCACATCTGCGGGAAGTCCGGCAGGGTCTTCGCGGTCGTCGCCACGTTCTCGATCTGTACGCCCTCCACCGCCAGGCCGATCACCGCGCCCGCGGTGGCCATCCGGTGGTCGTCGTACGTGTGGAACACGCCGCCGTGCATGCGGCGCGGCCGGATGCGCAGGCCGTCCGCGGTCTCGGTGACGTCGCCGCCGAGGGCGTTGATCTCCTTGGTCAGCGCGGCCAGCCGGTCCGTCTCGTGCAGCCGCAGGTGCGCGACCCCGCGCAGCACCGACTCGGAGTCGGCCAGGGCCGCCACCGCCGCGATGCCCGGGGTGAGCTCGCCGACCTCGCCCAGGTCCACGTCGATGCCGTGGATCTTGCCCGTGCCGGTGAAGACCAGGCCCGCGTCGGTCAGCTCGCAGGAGCCGCCCATCTCCGTGAAGATCCGGCGCAGCGCGTCACCGGGCTGCGTGGTGCGGCGCGGCCAGTCCGGGATGGTCACCGTGCCGCCGGTGATCAGAGCCGCGGCCAGGAAGGGCTGGGCGTTGGACAGGTCCGGCTCCACGACCAGGTCGCGGCCGAGCAGCGCGCCGGGGGAGACCCGCCACACGTTCTTCTCGCCGCCGGCCTCCGGGGTGTCGACCTGGGCGCCCGCAGCGCGCAGCATCTCCACGGTCATCCGGATGTGCGGCATCGACGGCAGGGTGGCGCCCACGTGCCGGACCTCGACGCCCTGGTTGAAGCGCGGGGCGGAGAGCAGCAGCGCGGAGACGAACTGCGAGGAGTTGCTGGCGTCGATCTCGACCGTGCCGCCCTCCAGGGCCCCGCCGCCCTGGACGGTCATGGGCAGCGCGCCCCGGCCGTCGTCGTCGATCCGGGCGCCGAGCGTGCGCAGGGCGCTGATGACCTGGCCGAGCGGGCGCTCGTAGGAGCGCGGGTCGCCGTCGAAGCGGATGTCCCCGTCGGCGAGGGTGGCGACAGGCGGCAGGAAGCGCATGACGGTGCCGGCGTTGCCGACGTCCACGGTCGTCGGGCCGTGCAGGGCCGCCGGGATGATCCGCCAGGCCTCGCCGCCCACTGCGCCGTTGGTGGCACCGGCGGAGCTGGAGGAGACCGTCTCCTCGATGCCGACGCCCAGCGCGCGCAGCGCGTCGGACATCAGCTGGGAGTCGCGCGAGCGCAGCGGGCGGCGCACCCAGCCCGGCTCGGCGGCCAGCGCGGCGAGCACGAGGGCGCGGTTGGTGACCGACTTGGAGCCCGGCACCGTGACGGTGGCGTGGACGGTCCCGTCGGCGAGCGGAGCGGGCCAGAGGGCAGGGAGCGCGGGGGTCTCGGTCATGGCCCCCACTTTAGTGGCTTCCTCCGGCCCCAGATCTTGATCGCGTCCCGGTCTCACGGGGTGGTCACAGGGCGAGCAGCCAGCGTCCGCCGCCGATCAGCGAGCACAGCGCGACGATGTGGAAGAACAGCAGCCACACCACCGGATGCAGGTGGGTGAGGCGGCCCAGCTGGTCGGCGTCGGAATCCGGGGCTCCGCCATTCCTCCGCTTGGCCCCCAGCTCGAAGACCGGCCGGACCCCGCCGAGGATCAGGAACCACACCACCAGGTAGGCGAAGGCGGCCTGCACCTCGGCCGGGGTCAGCCAGGACACCAGCAGGAAGGCCCCGCCCGTCAGCACCACGGTCAGCGCCCCGTACGCGTTCCGGATCATCACCAGCATCGCCACCAGCAGGGCGGTCGCCGCCCACAGCAGCAGCGTGATCCGGTGCGCGGAGAGCAGGGCCGCCCCGCCGAGCCCGAGCAGCGAGGGCGCCGTGTACCCGCCGGCGGCGGTCAGGATCATGCCGAGCCCGGTCGGCTTGCCCCGGCTGACGGTGACCCCGCTCGTGTCCGAGTGCAGCCGTATTCCGCTGAGGCGCCGCCCGGTCAGCAGCGCCAGGAGGCCGTGCCCGCCCTCGTGCGCGATGGTGATGGCGTTGCGGGAGAGCCGCCACAGGGGGCGGGGCCCCACGGCGGCCAGCGCGACCAGGCCGGTCACGATCACCAGCCACCGGTCGGGCGGGGTCTGTATGCCCGTGAGCCGGTCCCAGAGGCCGGCCGTCGTGCTGCTGTCCATGGGTTGGCGGACTCCTTGCGGTGATGACGGGGTGGCATGGCAGTGTGACAGCCATGTGCGGACGGTATGCGGCGAGTCGTGGACCCGAGGACCTCGTGGAGGCCTTCGGCATCGAGAAGTGGGAGCCGGAGGAGGCCCTGGCCCCCGACTGGAACGTGGCTCCGACCAAGGAGGTGCACGTCATCCTCGACCGTCCCCTGAAGGACGCTTCGCACCCGCGTCCGGTTCGCCAGCTGCGCACCCTGAAATGGGGCCTGGTCCCCTCCTGGGCGCAGAACCCCGACGGCGCCGCCCGGATGATCAACGCCCGGTCCGAGACCCTGCACGAGAAGCCGTCCTTCCGCCGCCCCTTCGCGCAGCGCCGCTGCATCGTCCCCGCCGACGGCTACTACGAGTGGGTCACCGCCCACGACGAGCGGCAGCTGGAGGTGGAGGGGAAGAAGAAGCGCGCCCGCAAGCAGCCCTACTTCGTGCTCCCCTCCGACGGCTCCGTCTTCGCGATGGCCGGGATATACGAGTTCTGGCGCGACCGGACCCTGCCCGACGAGCACCCGCTCGCCTGGTGGGTCACCTGCTCGGTGATCACCACCGAGGCCGAGACGGGACCTCTGGGCGTACCCCCGGCCGAAGGGCCGCGCTCGCTGTCCGAGATCCACCCGCGGATGCCGCTCATGCTGACCCCGGACCGCTGGGACGCCTGGCTGGACCCCGCGAACACCGACACCGAGGGATCCCTGCGGGAGCTGCTGGCGCCGCCGCCGGGCGGGCTGATGCGGGCCTACCCGGTGTCCACCGCCGTGAGCAACGTCCGCAACAACGGGCCCGAGCTGCTGGAAGAGCTGGCCGCACCGGAAGAGGCGACCCTCTTCTAGGCCCCGCCCCGGGCAGGATGGGGCGCATGACCACGCGTACCGAGAGCGTAGACACCCCGGCGGGCGAGGCCCGCATCACCTGGCACACCGCCCGCGCGGCGAAGCTCGTGCTCGCCGTGAGCCACGGCGCCGGCGGCGGCATCGAGGCCCGCGACCTCCAGGCGCTGGCCGCCGCCCTGCCCGCCCGCGGGATCACGGTCGCGCTGGTCGAACAGCCCTGGCGGGTCGCCGGGAAGAAGGTCGCCGCCGCGCCCAGGGTGCTGGACGAGGGATGGCGCGCGCTGTGGCCCGCGCTCGCGAAGCCCGGGCTGCCGGTCGTCGCGGGCGGTCGCAGCGCCGGGGCCCGGGTGGCCTGCCGGACCGCCGTCGAGCTGGGCGCCGCCGGGGTGCTGGCGCTGGCGTTCCCGCTGCACCCGCCGGGCCGGCCGGAGAAGTCCCGCGCCGCGGAGCTCACCGGGGCCGGCCGGCCCACGCTCGTGGTCCAGGGCGGCCGGGACCCCTTCGGGCGTCCGGAGGAGTTCCCGGAGGGAGAGCACGCGCTGGTGGAGATCCCGTACGGCGATCACGGTTTCGCCGTGCCGAAGAAGGCGGACCTCACCCAGGACGAGGCCCTCGGGAAGATCACCGGCGCGGTCGCGGAATGGCTGCTGAAGCTCCCGGCCGGGAAGTAGCGGGAGCGGGGAGGAAGCGGAAGGCCCGAAAACCCGTCCGGTGCGCGGGAATGCGCCGCCCGGCCCTTCTGTTGTCTCGGATGTCGGTACGTACGGGAACTTGTCGGAGGAGAGGGAGCGCATGACCCAGGTCATCAGTCAGAACCGTCGGCAGGCCGCTGACCTGGACTGGACTGTTCTTCCTGCCCCCAAGCGCAGCACGCTTCGGGCGGCGGAGGGCCGGGATGGTCGACTATTCTCCGATTCGAGCGGATCCGCTTTCGGAGCCGCCACGCAGTCGGAGGAGGTGGGTCCTGTCGCTGGGACCGACGAAGGCCACGCGGAGGAGACGACCCCGGAGCGCAATGCGCGCTTCGAGCGGGACGCCCTCGGCTACCTCGACCAGATGTACTCGGCCGCGCTGCGCATGACGCGCAACCCGGCCGACGCCGAGGACCTGGTCCAGGAGACGTACGCGAAGGCATACGCGTCCTTCCACCAGTTCCGCGAGGGCACCAACCTGAAGGCGTGGCTGTACCGCATCCTGACCAACACGTTCATCAACTCCTACCGCAAGAAGCAGCGCGAGCCCCAGCGCAGCGCCGCGGAGGAGATCGAGGACTGGCAGCTGGCACGCGCCGAGTCGCACATGTCGACCGGACTGCGCTCCGCCGAGTCGCAGGCGCTCGACCACCTGCCCGATTCGGACGTGAAGGAAGCGCTCCAGGCCATTCCCGAGGAGTTCCGCATCGCGGTCTACCTTGCCGACGTAGAGGGCTTTGCGTACAAGGAGATCGCGGACATCATGGGTACACCCATCGGTACGGTCATGTCACGACTGCACCGTGGCCGCCGTCAACTCCGCGGAATGCTGGAGGACTATGCCCGCGAGCGCGGGCTGGTTCCCGCGGGCGCGGGAGAGTCGAACGACAGGAAAGGCTCGGGCTCATGAGTTGCGGAGAGCCGCACGAGACAGAGTGCTCTGAGGTCCTGGACCACCTGTACGAGTTCCTCGACCATGAGATGCCCGACAGCGACTGCACGAAGTTCGAGACCCACTTCGGCGAATGCAATCCCTGTCTGGAGAAGTACGGCCTGGAGCAGGCCGTGAAGAAGCTGGTCAAGCGCTGCTGCGGGTCGGACGACGTGCCGAGCGACCTGCGGTCGAAGGTGATGGGCCGGATCGAGCTGATCCGGTCGGGGCAGGCGGTGCCCGATCACGACGTCACCGCCGACAACCCCGCCCCCGGCTGACCTGATCGGCGAAGCACGGAACAACCGCCCCCGGAAGGGCACTTCGTTCACCCGAATGTGCTAATCCGGGGGCGTCCACTTGGCGCAATACGAAAATGTGGCCCACCTCGCTCGGGGCCCCACTTATTCTCCCCATTCGGTACTGGTTTGATTCGGTACCCGGCTTGTACGGCCAAGGGGAGGAGAGTGCCATGCGGGTACTTCCGCCGATGGCGCGCGGATACATCCTGTGCGCCGTCCTCGCGGCCGCAGCGTGCGTCACTCCGGCCCTCACGGATTCCGGTACGCCCTGGGCGGCCGTCGTCCTGCTCGCCCTGCTCTACCCCGGCTGCGAACTCGTGAAGATCTGCCCGCTGCTGGGCGGCCGGGTGCCCGAGGGCATCGGCTCCTTCTTCCCCGTGGTGCTCGCCGCCGTCTTCCTCCTGCCGCCCGCCGCCGCCGCGCTCGTGGCGCTGCCCGGCGGATTCGCGGGGACTGTGGCCGAGCGGCCCGCCCGGGTGCGCCGCATCTGGCACGGCGCCCAGCAGGCCATGGCCGCCTGGGCCGCCGGCCAGGCGTACGGGCTGCTGCGGGGTCCGGCCGCCCTCGGCGGAGGGCCTTCCGTGGGGTCCGGTCCCCCCGGCCGGGTGGCGGACTTCCCCTACGTGATGCTCCCCGCGGCGGCCGCGGCCGTCGTCTTCTGCCTGGTGCTCACCGCCCTCGACGGCGGCATCCTGGCCACCGCCGAACGCCGTCCCGCCGCCACCGCCTGGCGCGGACTGCTCACCGCCTCCCTCGCCCCGCACTGCGTCCACGGGCTCGCCGGACTGATGATGGCCGTCATGTGGCGCAGTCCGTACGGGATCCCGGCCGCACTGCTCGTCCTGCTGCCGATGTACATCTCCTGCTGGGTCTTCGCCCAGTACCACCGCGAGCGCGCCGCCCACCGGGCCACCATCCGCGCCCTCGTCCAGGCCGTCGACATCAAGGACCGCTACACCCGCGGCCACAGCGAACGGGTCGGCCAGGCCTCCGCGATGATCGCCCGCGAGCTGGGCATGGCCGACGACCGGATGGAAGTCGTGCGGATCGCCGGGATCCTCCACGACGTCGGCAAACTGGGCGTCCCCACCCGGCTGCTGCGCAAGGACGGGCCGCTCACCCCGGAGGAACGCCGGATCATCGAGCTGCACCCCGAGTACGGGCACGAGATGGTGCGCGGCATCGGCTTCCTCGGCGAGGCCCGCTCCGCGATCCTGCACCACCACGAGCGGGTCGACGGCTCCGGCTACCCGTACGGGCTGACCGGCGAGCAGATCCCGGTACTGGCCCGGGTGGTGGCGGTGGCCGACGCCTTCGACGCGATGACCTCGACCCGCTCCTACAGCCGGGCCCGGCCGGTGCCGGTGGCCCTGGCCGAGCTGGACCGGTGTGCGGGGGCCCAGTTCGACCCGGCGATGGTGCGGGCCCTGACGGGCGCCATCGGCCGGCACGGCTGGCACCCGGTGGTCACCTCGGACGAGGACCTCCAGGTGATCAGCGCCGGCGCTCCCGCCGGGGCCGCGGGTACCGGGGGGCCGGGTCCGTCGGGCCTGCCGGGTCTGCCGGCGCAGGGCTCCGGTCCTGCCGACGGGACCGCCGGGCCCCCCGGGAGCGCCCGCGCGGCCGCGTCCCCCGCGAGGGCGGCGCTGAGCGTCCTTCCCGCGCAGGAAGCGGCGCCCGCCGGCGCGGACGGCCCGGGGAACACGGCTCCGCCCGCCGGCGGGACGCCCCCGGCCGCGGGGCCCGGTCGCGGTGCGGACGGCGCCGGGGCGGGCGGATGAGGGCCGCGGCCGTGTGGACGGTGCGGGGGGCCGCGGCCGTGCTGACCGTCGTCGCCCTCGGGCACACCCTGTGGAACGGTGTCGTCGAGCCCGGCGCCGCCCTGGCCTTCGGCGCGCTGATCGCCGTCGGCGAGCTCGCCCGCCGGGACCGGCAGGACGGCTCCGTCGACCGGCTGCCCGCGCCGCTCGGCTCCGCCGGCGCCCTCGCCTACGCCCTGCTCGGCCAGAACGCCGGCCAGCCCTCCCGCCACGGGGTGCTCCAGATCGTCGCGGTCGTCGTCGCGGCGGCCCTCGCCGGGATCGTCCCGCACATCGCCCGGGGCCGCGGCCCGGCCCTCGACCACCTGTCCCGCCGGGTGCTGACCGTCGGCTTCGCCGCCGTCTGTTTCCAGCCGCTCTACAATTCCGGCCGGCTGGAGGAACGGGTGGGCCAGGGCCCGTACCTCGTCGTCTTCCTGCTCTGCCTCCTCGGCCTCACCGCCCTGTGCGACGCCGTCCTCGCCGCCGCGCTGGCCGGGGCCCGCACCGGCTGGCCGTACGGACCCCTGCTGCGCGACGAACTGCGCGCCCAGCTCGGCATCGGTGCGGCGATCTGCGCCACCGGGGTCGTGATGGCGCTCGGCGCGGCCGTCGCGGGCCTGTGGGCCATCCCCGTCTTCAGCGTGCCCCTGCTGCTGACCCAGCTGTCCTTCCACCGGATCACCGCGATCCGCACCACCTACCGCCAGACGATCACCTCCCTGGCCCGCGCCACCGAGATCGCCGGCTACACCCGGCCGGGCCACTCCCGCCGGGTCGCTGCCCTGAGCTGCGCCGTCGGCCGGGAGCTGGGGCTGTCGGAGCGGGAGCTCACGGTGCTGGAGTACGCCGCCCTGATGCACGACATCGGCCAGCTCTCCCTCGTCGACCCGGTCCCGGACGGGGCCACCGCCGGGCTGCCCGCCCCCGAGGCCCGCCGGATCGCCGGGCTGGGCGGTGAGGTGGCCCGCCAGACCGGGGTGCCCGCCGAGGTCGCCGTGGTGGTGGAGCGGCAGGCGGACCCGTACCGGCAGCAGCCCGTGCTGGCCCGCATCGTGCGCACGGTGAACGCGTACGACGACCTGGGCGGCGGGAGCCGTCACCCGGGCGGCTCACTGGCCGCCATGGAACAGCTCCGCCTGGGCACCGGGCACGATTACCAGCCGGAGGTCGTGGAGTGTCTGGCGAGGGTTCTGGCCAGGGGTGGACGTGACAGAGTTGTTCCTGTCCGACCGGGGTAACCCATGGGTAATGAGCGGCCGTCCGAGTGGGCATGGTTGGATGCCAGTAAGAGTGTCCGCAAGGCTGCACCGTTGTCCCCCAGCCACCGCTGGGAGGGTGCCCCCAGGCAGGCGGGAATCGTGAGGATCTTCGGGAAGGTACGGCATCGGCCCTCCGCCTCGTGGCGGCAGGCCACCGACCGCGCGTTCACGCTGATCGGCGACGGTCGGTACGAGGACGCGGGTGCGCTCCTGACCAGAGCGGCGGACCTGGAGCCCTGGCTGTCCGAGTCCTGGTTCAATCTGGCCCTGCTGCACAAGTTCCGGCACGACTGGGAGCAGGCACGGTCCGCGGGACTGCGCGCCGTGGCCCTGCTGGACCGGGAGACCGGCGCCCCGGACTGGTGGAACGTCGGCATCGCCGCGACCGCCCTGCAGGACTGGCCGCTGGCCCGGCGGGCCTGGCAGGCGTACGGGCTGAAGGTGCCCGGCGACGCACACGGTGCGGGCGGCAAGGGCAGTGGCGAACCGGTCGGCATGGAGCTCGGCAGCGCCGCCGTGCGGCTCTCGCCGGAGGGCGAGGCCGAGGTGGTCTGGGGCCGTCGGCTGGACCCGGCCCGGCTGGAGGTCCTGTCGATCCCGCTGCCGTCCTCGGGGCGGCGCTGGGGCGAGGTCGTGCTCCACGACGGGGTCCCGCACGGTGAGCGGATCACCGCGGCCGGCCCCTCGTACCCCGTCTTCGACGAGATCGAGCTGTGGGCGCCGTCGCCGGTGCCGACCTGGGTGGTGCTGCTGGAGGCGGCCACCGAGGCGGACCGCGACGCGCTGGAGCAGCTGGCCTCGGACGCCGGCTTCGCCGCCGAGGACTGGTCCTCGTCGGTGCGGCTGCTGTGCCGGACCTGCTCGGAGAGCGAGATGCCCAGCGACGAGGGCGACGGCGAGCACCTGGATCCGCACGACCACAGCGAGCCGGGGCACCCCGGGCCGCTGGGGCACCGTACGGCCGGCTCCGGTTCCCTGTGGGTGCCGGAGCGCGAATGCGGTATCGCTGCGCCGGCCGGGCTGGTGCGCGGACTGCTCGACGGCTGGGTCGCGGACAGCCCGGGCACCCGTGAGTGGCGGGATCTCGAAGAAGTCTGCTGAGCCGGGCCGTAGGCTGTACGGGCACATCGGTGGCCATTGGCGACCACCGGTGACTTGGACTTACGGAAGGCGTACGGCGGACATGTCGCAGCAGGAGAACGAGGTTGTCGAGGTCGTGAACGACGGGTACGTAGTGGACACGGAGGACTGTGCGGAGCGCGAGCTCGCCCACCGTGAGCGCGGCACCGCCCGCCCGATCACCGTCGTCGGCAACCCGGTCCTGCACAGCGAGTGCAAGGACGTCACCGAGTTCGGCGACGAGCTGGCGCAGCTGATCGACGACATGTTTGCCAGCCAGAAGGCCGCCGAGGGCGTGGGCCTCGCCGCGAACCAGATCGGCGTGGACGCGAAGGTCTTCGTCTACGACTGCCCGGACGACGACGGCGTGCGGCACACCGGTGTCGTCGTCAACCCGAAGCTCGTCGAGCTGCCCGCGGGCACCCGGGTGCTGGACGACTCGAACGAGGGCTGCCTGTCGGTCCCGACGGCGTACGCCTCGCTGGCCCGCCCGGACTACGCCGAGGTCGAGGGCCAGGACGCCCAGGGCAACCCGATCAAGGTGCGCGGCACCGGCTACTTCGCCCGCTGCCTCCAGCACGAGACCGACCACCTGTACGGCTACCTCTACATCGACCGCCTCTCGAAGCGGGACCGCAAGGACGCCCTGCGGCAGATGGAAGAGGGCACCCCGCGCTACGAGACCGTCCCGAACGCGTAGCCCCTCGGCCGGCTAGGCGGCCTGCGGGCCCCGGAAGGTGCGCCGGAAGGAATTCGGCGTGGTGCCCAGGGTCCGCAGGAAGTGGTGGCGCAGGGCGGCCGCGTTGCCGAAGCCGGAGCGGCCGGCGATCGCGTCCACCGTCTCGTCGGTCGACTCCAGCATTTCCTGGGCCAGCAGGACCCGCTGCCGCAGCACCCACTTGTACGGGGTGGTGCCGGTCTCCTGGAGGAAGCGGCGGGCGAAGGTGCGCGGTGACATGTGCGCGCGCTCCGCGAGCTGTTCGACGGTGATCTCTTCCTCCAGGTGGCGGGCCATCCACTCGATCACCTCGCCCACGGTGTCGCAGGAGGTCCGCGGCAGCGGCCGCTCGATGTACTGGGCCTGCCCGCCGTCCCGGTGGGGCGGTACGACCATCCGCCGCGCGATGGTGTTGGCCACCTCGGCCCCGTGCTCCTGGCGCACGAGGTGCAGGCAGGCGTCGATGCCGGAGGCGGTGCCGGCGGACGTGATCACCGGGCCCGCGTCGACGTAGAGCACGTCCGGGTCGACCAGCGCCCGCGGGAAGCGCCGGGCCAGCGTCCCGGCGTGCATCCAGTGCGTGGTGCAGCGCCGGCCGTCCAGCAGCCCCGCAGCCCCGAGCACGTACGCGCCGCTGCACACGCTGAGCACCCGCGCTCCCCTGTCCACCGCGCGGCGCAGCGCCTCCAGGAGCGGTTCCGGGAACGTGCGGTCGCCCGCGTCGCGGAAGGCGGGCACGCAGATCAGGTCGGCGCTCTCCAGCCGCTCCAGCCCGTGTTCGGGGGAGACCGTGAAGCCGGTGCCGGACATGGCCAGCGGACCTTCCTGCGCCGCGCACACGGCGAAGTCGTACACCGGCAGTCCGTGATCGCTGCGGTCGATTCCGAAGACTTCGCAGAAGATCCCGAACTCGAAGGGGGCGATCTCGTCGAGGAGGGCCACGGCCACGTTGGTCAGCATGCCTCCAGTGTGGCAGTAATTCGCTCTTTCATGACAGTCCTGCCACTGTGCGAGTTTTCCCCAGAGGAGGAAAGTGGAGACATGAACACCTTCCTGAGCTACCTCACCGTCCTTGCCGTCGCCGCCCTGGTGCTCGCCCCCAGCCTGTACGGCGTTCTGCGCGACCGTCGGATCGACCGCCAGCTGCGGGCCGTCGAGACCCGGCTCGTGTGGCTGCCGCGCCAGAAGGCGGGCGGCCTGCCGCCCACCGTCCGCCGGCCCCGCGCCCGGCACGCCGGGATGCACTGGGGCCCCGTCGCCCACTGAGCCGGGGCGACCGTGCACAGGGGCAGCCGGACGACAGGGCGCCGGAAACGCGAGAAGCCGGGACGCGGTGGTGTACCGCATCCCGGCTTCGCGGCGTCACCGCGTCCCGACCGGGGACCCCGGAAGACCGGGGACCCCTAGAAGTCCTCTTAGAAGTCCTCGTCCAGGTCGACCGTGCCCTCGACCGCGACCTGGTAGGCCGACGGCCGGCGCTCGAAGAAGTTGGTCAGCTCCTGGACGCCCTGCAGCTCCATGAAGGAGAACGGGTTCTGCGAGCCGTAGACCGGGGCGAAGCCGAGGCGGACCAGACGCTGGTCCGCGACGCACTCCAGGTACTCGCGCATCGACTCGGTGTTCATGCCCGGCAGACCGTCGCCGCACAGGTCGCGGCCGAACTGCAGCTCCGCCTCCACGGCCTCCTTGAGCATGTCGGTGACCTGCTGCTGGAGAGCGTCGTCGAAGAGCTCCGGCTCCTCCTTGCGGACCGTGTCCACGACCTCGAAGGCGAAGTTCATGTGCATGGTCTCGTCACGGAACACCCAGTTGGTGCCGGTGGCCAGGCCGTGCAGCAGGCCGCGCGAGCGGAACCAGTACACGTACGCGAAGGCGCCGTAGAAGAACAGGCCCTCGATGCACGCGGCGAAGCAGATCAGGTTCAGCAGGAAGCGGCGGCGGTCGGCCTTCGTCTCCAGCCGGTCGATCTTCTCGACCGAGTCCATCCACTTGAAGCAGAACTGCGCCTTCTCGCGGATGGACGGGATCTCCTCGACCGCGTCGAACGCGGCCGCCCGGTCGTCCGGATCGGGCAGGTAGGTGTCGAGCAGCGTCAGGTAGAACTGGACGTGCACGGCCTCCTCGAACAGCTGGCGCGACAGGTACAGGCGCGCCTCCGGGGAGTTGATGTGCTTGTAGAGCGTCAGCACCAGGTTGTTCGAGACGATCGAGTCACCCGTCGCGAAGAACGCGACCAGGCGGCCGATCATGTGCTGCTCGGCGGGCGTCAGCTTCGCGAGGTCCGCGACGTCCGAGTGGAGGTCGACCTCCTCGACGGTCCACGTGTTCTTGATCGCGTCCCGGTAGCGCTCGTAGAAGTCCGGGTAGCGCATCGGGCGGAGCGTGAGCTCGAAGCCCGGGTCCAGGAGGTTCTTCTTGTCGGTGGAGCTCATTACTGGCAGGCCTCGCAGGACTCGGGGTTCTCAAGGGAGCAGGCGAGCGCTTCCGCGGCCGCGGCGTCGGCGGCGGCGTCGGCCAGCGGGAGCGCTGCGGGGGTGGCGGCCTGCGCGGCGCGGGCGATCTTCGTCGCGGGGCGCGAGCGCAGGTAGTACGTGGTCTTCAGACCCTGCTTCCAGGCGTACGCGTACATCGAGCTGAGCTTGCCGATGGTGGGCGTCTCCAGGAACAGGTTCAGCGACTGCGACTGGTCCAGGAACGGCGTACGGGCCGCCGCCATGTCGATCAGGCCGCGCTGCGGGATCTCCCACGCCGTGCGGTACAGCTCGCGGACCTCGGCCGGGATCCAGCCGAAGCCCTGGACCGAGCCGGAGGAGTCGCGCAGCGCCTCGCGGGTCTGGGCGTCCCACACGCCGAGCGCCTTCAGCTCCTCCACCAGGTAGCCGTTCACCTGGAGGAACTCACCGCTGAGCGTCTCGCGCTTGAAGAGGTTGGAGACCTGCGGCTCGATGCACTCGTACACGCCGGCGATCGAGGCGATGGTGGCCGTCGGGGCGATGGCGAGCAGCAGGGAGTTGCGCATGCCGGTCTCGGCGACGCGGGCGCGCAGCGCGTCCCAGCGCTCCGGCCAGTTCAGCTCGACGTCGTAGTGGTCCGGGTGCAGGACGCCGCGCGCGGTGCGGGTCTGCTCCCAGGCCGGCAGCGGGCCGCTGCGCTCGGCCAGGTCGCACGAGGCCTCGTACGCCGCGAGCATGATGCGCTCGGAGAGCTTGGTGGAGAGGGCCTTCGCCTCGGGGGAGTCGAAGGGGAGCTTCAGCTTGAAGAAGACGTCCTGGAGGCCCATCGCGCCCAGACCCACCGGGCGCCAGCGGGCGTTGGAGCGGCCGGCCTGCTCGGTCGGGTAGAAGTTGATGTCCACCACGCGGTCGAGGAAGGTCACGGCGGTGCGGACGGTCTCGTCCATCCGCTCCCAGTCGATGTCGCGACCGTCGGCCGTGTCGATGACGAACGCGCCCAGGTTGACCGAGCCGAGGTTGCAGACGGCCGTCTCGCCGTCGTTGGTGACCTCGATGATCTCGGTGCACAGGTTCGAGGAGTGCACGACCGTGCCCGGCTCGGCGGTCTGGTTCGCCGTGCGGTTGGAGGCGTCCTTGAAGGTCATCCAGCCCTGGCCGGTCTGCGCGAGGGTGCGCATCATCCGGCCGTACAGGTCACGGGCGGGCATGGTCTTGCGGGCCAGGCCGTCCGCCTCGGCCTTGCGGTAGGCGGCGTCGAACTCGTCGCCCCACAGGTCGACCAGCTCGGGCACGTCGGCCGGGGAGAACAGCGACCAGTCGGCGTCGGCGTTCACGCGGCGCATGAACTCGTCCGGCACCCAGTGGGCGAGGTTCAGGTTGTGCGTACGGCGCTGGTCCTCACCGGTGTTGTCGCGGAGCTCCAGGAACTCCTCGATGTCCGCGTGCCAGGTCTCCAGGTAGACGGCGGCGGCGCCCTTGCGGCGGCCGCCCTGGTTCACGGCGGCGACGGAGGCGTCGAGGGTCTTCAGGAACGGCACGATGCCGTTGGAGTGGCCGTTGGTGCCGCGGATCAGGGAACCGCGGGCGCGGATGCGGGAGTACGACAGGCCGATGCCGCCCGCGTGCTTCGACAGGCGCGCCACCTGGTGGTAGCGGTCGTAGATCGAGTCGAGCTCGTCCAGCGGGGAGTCCAGCAGGTAGCAGGAGGACATCTGCGGGTGCCGGGTGCCGGAGTTGAAGAGGGTGGGGGAGGAGGGCAGGTAGTCGAGGCGGCTCATCAGCCGGTACAGCGAGGCCACTTCCTCGACGGCCTGGACGCTCTCGTCCGCGGCGAGGCCACAGGCCACGCGCAGCATGAAGTGCTGCGGGGTCTCGATGACCTGACGGGTGATCGGGTGGCGCAGCAGGTAGCGGCTGTGCAGGGTGCGCAGGCCGAAGAAGCCGAAGCGGTCGTCGGCGCCCTCGGCGAGGGTGAGCTCGACGAGCGAGTCCAGGCGGCTCGCGTGCGTGCGCACGAACTCGGCCGTGCGGTCGGCGATGAGGCCCTCGCGGTGGCCGACCTCGACGGAGGCCGAGAAGGAGGTGGAGCCCTGGCTCGCGGCCTCGTCGCGCACGGCCAGCGTCAGCAGCCGGGCGGCGAGCCGGGAGTAGGCCGGGTCCTCGGAGATGAGGCCGGCGGCGGCCTCCGTGGCCAGCCCGCGCAGTTCGGCGTCGTCGGCGGCGGAGCTGCGGCCGCGCAGCGCGGAGGCGGCGACGCGCCCGGGGTCGGTGTCGGGGAGGTCCGCCGTCAGTTCGGTGAGGGTACGCAGCAGCGTGGCCCCCGGGCCCTCGGTGTTGTCGCCAGAAACGGACTCGGCGCGCGGTGCGGAAGGCGCGATGGTCACGGCGGGAGCTCTCCCTCGCTCGGCCCGGTCATCGGCGGAGCGGGGCGCGAGCGGGCGCATGCGGGCGTGGCAGGAACGCGTACGCACCGCATGGCGTCCACCGGCCCAACCGCGAGGCCCGGACGTGTCGGCACCCGGTTCGGTCGAGCCGGGCGCGCTGTCGGCAGGTCATCGGACTTGGTGTCCGGTGGGCGGACACTTCATACCGTTGCGGGACAGTTCCGGATTCACACCGGATTCCCCTGCGGGACAGCAGCCTTGAGCATACATGTGGGGGCGGCCGTATGCGGCAACCCCCACATGTAGTGTCGGCGCGGCTACAGCTTGAGCCGATACGCGAGGAGTGTCAGGCCCGGGATCGGCGCCCAGTCCCGCTCGGGAACGCGTACGAAGCCCAGTCGCGCGTAGATCCGGTGGGCGCCGGCCATGCTGCGCTGGGTGGAGAGCACGATGCCCGTGACCCCCTCGACGGCCCGCGCCCGCTCGATGCACGCCCGCACCAGAGCCTCGCCGGCGCCCTGCCCGCGCCCCTCGCGGGCCACGGCGAGCATCCGGAACTCGGCCTCGTGCGGGCCGGCGATGTCGGCGAGCGGGCTGCCGGGGGCGGCGAAGGTCACCCCGCCCAACACCCGCCCGTCCCGCTCGGCGACGAGCACCTCGGCCACGGCGGCCCGGCCGGCCACGTCGCGCAGCACGTTCAGGTAGTAATCGTCCTCGTTGGCGTCGAGATGCCCGTCGGCGAGGTAGGCCTGCGCCGTGATCTCACCCAGCTCCGCGTACTCGGCGGGCAGCGCCCTTCTGATCACCATGTCCATGCGGTCGAGTGTGCAGGACGGGTGTCGGCGGCGCTGTCGTCAAGGTCGGCACCGGCACGAAGGCCCCGCCGGAATCATCCGGCGGGGCCTTCGGTACGGGTGGGGCTCAGCAGCAGCGGAAGCCCTCGCGGGGGTCCGCCTCGCGGGCGTCCGTACGGGCGCGTTCGAAGGCGCGGCGGGTGAGGACCTCCGCGTCCGGGTCGTGGGAGCGGGCGTGGGCCACGTACCGGTCGTACGCGGCCTCCCCCGAGAACTCCCGTACGTAGAACCGGGCCCTGGCCAGTGCGCTCCGTACGGTGCTCACGCCACCGGCTCCTTGACGTGGCCGCCGCCCGCCTCCGGGCCCGCCGCCGCGGCGAGTTCCGCCCGCTCCTCGGCGGTCGCGATCAGTCCGGCCGGGGCGACGATCTTCGACTCGCTCCACGGGACCTCGGAGAGGGTCGCCGACTCCGGGTTGCGGACGGCCTTGAGGCAGGTCCGGGCCGCGTCCGCGAGGACCACGATGATCAGGACGGCGAAGAAGGCGCACAGCACGCCGTCGACCGTGGCGTTGGTGACCACGGTGTGCATGTCGTCCATGTTCTTCGCCGGCGGCAGGACCTTGTCGGCGTCGATTCCGGCCTGGTAC
Source organism: Streptomyces sp. NBC_00207 (assembly GCF_045160965.1). Classification (NCBI taxonomy): domain Bacteria; kingdom Bacillati; phylum Actinomycetota; class Actinomycetes; order Kitasatosporales; family Streptomycetaceae; genus Streptomyces; species Streptomyces sp. NBC_00207. The sequence continues at coordinate 6,115,278 of NZ_CP130715.1, forward strand.
TTGTCGCGCTGGGCGAAGAACCCGACCTTCACGTCCTCGGAGAAGATCTTCTGGTAGCTCGCGGTGAGGGTCACCGTGGCGTCCCACAACAGCGGAACGCCCGTCACCCAGGCCCACTTGAGCCGTCCGGACTTGACCAGCAGCGTGGTGCAGACGGCCAGCGCGACCGCGGCGAGCAGCTGGTTGGCGATGCCGAAGAGCGGGAAGAGCTGGTTGATGCCGCCCAGCGGGTCCTTGATGCCGACCCACAGGAAGTAGCCCCAGCCGCCGACGACGATCGCGCTCGCGAACCACACGCCGGGCTTCCAGCTGACGTCCTTGAAGGACTTGTGCACGTTGCCGAGGGTGTCCTGGAGCATGAACCGGCCCACGCGCGTGCCCGCGTCGAGCGTCGTCAGGATGAACAGCGCCTCGAACATGATCGCGAAGTGGTACCAGAACGCCTTCATGCCCGCGCCGCCGACCACGGCGGAGAAGATCTCCGACATCCCGAGTGCGAAGGTCGGCGCGCCGCCCGTGCGGGAGAGCAGGCTGGCTTCCTCGACGTCCTTGGCGGCCTGGGTGAGCGCCTCGGGGGAGATGGCGAAGCCGAAGTTCGTCACCGCCTGCGAGGCGGACTCGACCGTGGTGCCGATGACGCCGCCGGGGGAGTTGACCGCGAAGAAGAGGCCGGGCTCGATGATGCAGGCCGCGATGATCGCCATGACGGCGACGAAGGACTCGGTCAGCATCGCGCCGTAGCCGATCATGCGGACCTGGGTCTCCTTCTGGATCATCTTCGGGGTGGTTCCCGAGGAGACCAGGGCGTGGAAGCCGGAGAGCGCGCCGCAGGCGATGGTGATGAAGACGAAGGGGAACATCGAACCGGCGAAGACGGGTCCGTTGCCGCTCGCCGCGAAGTCGGTGACCGAGGGCATCTTCAGGGTGGGCATCGCGATGACCACGCCGAGCGCGAGGAGCGCGATGGTGCCGACCTTCATGAAGGTGGAGAGGTAGTCGCGGGGCGCGAGCAGCATCCACACCGGCAGTACCGATGCCAGGAAGCCGTACACGACCATCCAGATGACCAGCGTCTCCTTCTCGAGGGTGAAGGTGCCGGCGAAGGAGGACTCGGCGACCCAGCCGCCCGCGATGATGGCGAGCAGGAGCAGCGCGACGCCGATGACGGAGACCTCGGTGACCCGGCCCGGCCGCAGGACGCGCAGGTAGAAGCCCATGAAGACGGCGATCGGGATGGTCATGCCGATGGAGAAGACGCCCCAGGGGGAGTGCGCCAGGGCGTTGACGATGACCAGGGCGAGCACCGCCAGCAGGATGATCATGATGGCGAACACGGCGACCAGGGCGGCGGCTCCGCCGACGGGGCCGATCTCGTCCCGGGCCATCTGGCCGAGCGAACGCCCGTCGCGGCGGGTGGAGAAGAAGAGGGTGACCATGTCCTGGACGGCCCCGGCGAAGATGACGCCGGCGACGATCCAGATGGTGCCCGGCAGGTAGCCCATCTGCGCGGCGAGCACGGGTCCGACGAGCGGGCCGGCGCCGGCGACGGCGGCGAAGTGGTGGCCGAAGAGGACCCGGCGGTCGGTGGGGTGGAAGTCGACACCGTTGTCGAGGCGTTCGGCGGGGGTGGCCCGGGTCGCGTCGACCTTCAGTACGCGGTCCGCGATGAAGCGGGCGTAGAAGCGGTAGGCGATGGCGTACGAGCCCAGTGCGGCGGCGAGCAGCCACGCCGCGGAGATCTCCTCGCCGCGGGAGAGCGCGAGCACGCCCCAGCCGATGGCGCCGACGAGTCCGACGAGCACCCATACGGCGATGGACTTGGGAGAAGGCGAGCCGGGCGAGCCGGGCGTGGTGGTGCCCGGACTCGCCGCGTCCCGTTCTGTCCCTCTTGCTTCCGGTTCAGGCATGACCTCGTCCCCTCGTCGATCATCTGCGTAAGGGCAGGGAATCTACGGGGGATTGCCCGGTGAGCGTAAGGGTCCGTCCGCATTCCGGTATGTGAAGGAATTCGGTAGGCCGGGGTCCGGCGGGCGGGGCCGGACGGCCTCGGACGGGAGCCGAACGTGCGAGGTCAGACGGCGGGACGCTTGAGCCGGGCGACGAACTTGTACCGGTCGCCGCGGTACACCGACCGCACCCACTCCACCGGTTCCCCGTCGGCGTCCAGGGAGTGCCGCGACAGCATCAGCATCGGCAGGCCGACGTCGGTGCCGAGCAGCCCGGCCTCGCGCGGGGTGGCCAGCGAGGTCTCGATCGTCTCCTCGGCCTCGGCCAGGTGGACGTCGTAGACCTCGGCGAGGGCCGTGTAGAGGGAGGTGTACTTGGCGAGCGAACGGCGCAGTGCGGGGAAGCGCTTGGCCGACAGGTGCGTGGTCTCGATGGCCATCGGCTCGCCGCTGGCCAGGCGCAGCCGCTCGATGCGCAGCACCCGTCCACCGGTGGTGATCTTGAGCAGTCCGGCGAGGGTGTCGTCGGCCGTCACGTAGCCGATGTCGAGGAGCTGGGAGGTCGGCTCCAGCCCCTGGGCCCGCATGTCCTCGGTGTACGAGGTCAGTTGGAGCGCCTGGGAGACCTTGGGCTTGGCGACGAAGGTGCCTTTGCCCTGGATTCGCTCCAGTCGTCCTTCTACGACCAGTTCCTGGAGGGCCTGCCGGACGGTGGTCCGCGAGGTGTCGAATTCGGCCGCGAGCGTGCGCTCCGGCGGCACCGGGGTGCCGGGCGGCAGCGTCTCGGTCATGTCGAGCAAGTGCCGCTTGAGTCGGTAGTACTTGGGAACACGTGCCGTGCGGGTCGCTGCCCCGCCGTCCGGCTCCGTGGTCGCCCCTTCGGTGGCCATCGCCGCCCGCCTTCCCGACTCCAGTTTCGCTGCCGTCACCGGCTCCTCCGATATGTGCGGTCACATCGTGACACGAGTGGGGGGACAGGCCTTCTCTCTCCCCAGGTGTCGGTCCGATAACGGACCGGGCACCCGCTCATTAGACCCTTGACACCCCTAAAGGTCTAGGCCAAGCTCCAGCTACTGGTCTAAACCAATATGGATCAGATCCCGGCCCCACGGCAGTACTTCGCGTATGTCACCGCGGCGGGCGAGGGAAGTGCAGGCAGGCATCCCTGAGGAGGGTGGCGTGAAGCGCAAGCTCATCGCGGCGGTCAGTGTCGCGGGCATGATGGCCGGAGTCGCGGCGTGCGGCAACGGCGGCGACGACAAGGCGAAGACCGACGCGGGTGGCGCCAAGGAGATCACCGTCTGGGTGATGGACGGCTCCGCTCCCAAGGCCTGGATCGACGAGGTCAACAAGGAGTTCTCGGCCAAGCACCCCGGTGTCACGGTCAAGGTCGAAGAGCAGAAGTGGACCGGCATCCAGGAGAAGGTCACCACGGCCCTCTCCGAGAACAACCCGCCGGACGTCCTGGAGCTCGGCAACACGCAGACCGCCGGCTACGCGGTCACCGGCGGGCTCGCCGACCTGACGAAGGACAAGGCCAAGCTCGGCGCCGACGCCTGGCAGAAGAGCATGCTCCCCTCGGCCGAGATCGACGGCAAGCTCTACTCCGCTCCGTGGTACGCCGCCAACCGCGTCGTCGTCTACGACAAGAAGGCCTACGAGAAGGCCGGCGTCACCCCGCCGAAGACCCGCGACGAGTGGATCGCCGGTCTGGAGAAGCTGAAGGCGGCCGACCCGGCCTCGCAGCCGATCTACCTGCCCGGCCAGAGCTGGTACGTCCTCGCGGGCTTCATCTGGGACGAGGGCGGCGACCTCGCCGTCAAGGACGGCGCCAAGTGGAAGGGCGGACTGGGCACCCCGCAGGCCGCTTCCGCCGTGGAGTTCTACAAGAAGCTCCAGTCCTTCTCCACCGCCCCCAAGGACAAGGACGAGGCCAACCCGCAGCAGTCCACCGACATCGTTCCCAAGGGCGGCGTCGCCTCCTGGATCGGTCTCGGCTGGGAGGCCGGCGGTGCCGAGAAGGCCCTGAAGGACGCGGGCAAGGAGGCCGACTTCGGCTACTTCCCGATCCCGGGCAAGACCGCGGACAAGACCAGCACCGTCTTCCTCGGCGGCTCGAACCTCGCGATCGCCGAGCGCTCCAAGAACAAGGAGCTAGCCAAGGAGTGGCTGGCCCTCGCCGCAGGCAAGGACCAGATGACCAAGTACGCCGCCGAGACCAAGGGCGCCCTGCTGCCGAACCAGGCCGGCGCGAACTTCACCCCGGCCGCCGGCTCCTTCGCCGAGGCCATGGGCAAGGCCGGCGCCAACGGCAAGCTCACCCCGGTCACCGCGGGCTGGGCGAACGTCGAGACCGAGCCGAACCCCATCAAGGAGTTCATGACCAAGGTCCTGAACGGTGAGGACGCCGCCAAGGCGGGCGCGGACGCGGACAAGGAAATCGCGAGCCGCATCAACAAGTAGTCCCACCCCGCAGTTCCCGCACCACCCAGCAGTGTGATCGCACCGGGGGCACGGCAGGCGCCACGCCGCCTGCCGTGCCCCCGGTCGCGCATTTGACTCCACAGTCAACCGCGAGGAAGCCACGCCATGACCGTGCACTCCCAGGGAGCGATGACCGCCGCTCCACAGGACGCACCACAGAAGTCCGCCGGACGGCCCGAGAAGTCCGCGTCCCCGACCGGTCCCGGTCCCACGTCTCCTCGCGGGGGCAGAAAGTCGCTCCCCTCGGGGTGGCTGCCCTACCTGCTGGTCGCACCGGCGGTGCTCGCCCTCGCGACACTGCTGCTGTACCCGCTGATCAAGAACGTGATCCTGTCCTTCCAGGACATCAACAAGATCGAGTTCATCCAGCGGAAGTACCCCTTCGCGGGGTTCTCCAACTACACCGAGCTGATCGGTGACGCGGACTTCTGGACCGTGGTCGTCCGCAGCTTCGCCTTCACGGCGGCCAACGTCGTACTGATCATGGTGCTCGGCAGCCTCATCGGCATCCTGCTGAACCGGCTCGGCAAGAAGATGCGGCTGGTCCTGTCGATGGCGCTGGTGATGGCCTGGGCCATGCCGATCGTCGCCTCCGTGCAGGTCTTCAAATGGCTGTTCGACGAGCAGTTCGGCGTCATGAACTGGGTGATGCGCACCGCCGGCTTCGCCGGATACGAGCAGCACAACTGGATGCAGACGGGCCTCTCGACCCTGACGATCGTCACCGTCCTGGTGGTCTGGGGCTCCATCCCCTTCGTCGCCCTCAACATGTACGCCGGACTGACCACGGTCGGCGCCGAGCTGTACGAGGCCGCCCGGATGGACGGCGCCAACGGCTGGCAGACCTTCTGGAAGATCGTCTTCCCGAACCTCAAGCCGTTCTTCCTCATCACCACGTTCCTCGAGGTGATCTGGGTGTTCAAGGCCTTCACCCAGGTCTACGCGATGAACAAGGGCGGCCCCGACCGCGCCTCCGAGATCCTCCCGGTCTTCGCCTACGTCGAGGGCCAGAGCCAGGCCCACTACGGCCTCGCCGCCGCGATCTCCGTCCTGACGATCCTGATCCTCGTCGTCGTCATGTCCTTCTACTTCCGCCTGATCCTGAAGCAGGAGGAGGAGCAGTGAGCAGCACCACCACCACCACCGCGCCGAAGCCCGCGCAGCAGCTCCGCAAGCGCCGGCCGGTCCGTCCCGCCGCCGTGGCCAAGAACCTCGGCGCGCTCCTCCTCGCCCTGGTCTTCGTCTTCCCCGTGTACTGGATGTTCTCCTCGGCCCTCAAGCCGTCGAGCCAGATGCTCACGAAGGACCCGGTCTTCGTCTTCACCCCGACGCTCGACAACTTCACCAAGGCCACCGGGGTCTCCAACTTCTGGACGTACGTCACCAACAGCGTCCTGGTCACCGTCGGCGCCGTCGCGCTGGCCCTGCTCGTCGCCCTCGCCGCGAGCTTCGCCATCGCCCGGATGAGGTTCAAGGGCCGCAAGGGCCTCGTCCTCACCGTGATGATGGCCCAGATGGCCCCCTGGGAGGTCATGGTCATCGCGATGTACATGATCGCCCGCGACGGCGAGATGCTGAACAGCCTCCCGCTGCTCACCGCGATCTACTTCGTGATGATCCTCCCCTTCACCATCTGGACCCTGCGCGGCTTCATCGCCGCCGTCCCGGTGACCCTGGAGGAGGCGGCGCAGATCGACGGCTGCACCCGCGGCCAGGCCTTCCGCAAGGTGATCTTCCCGCTGCTGGCCCCCGGCCTGATGTCCACCTCGCTCTTCGGCTTCATCACCGCCTGGAACGAGTTCGCCATGGTCCTGATCCTCAACAAGGACAAGAGCGCGCAGACCCTGCCGCTGTGGCTGACCGAGTTCATGTCGGCCTTCGGCAACGACTGGGGCGCCACCATGGCCGCGTCCTCGCTCTTCGCGGTCCCGGTCCTGCTCATCTTCATCTTCCTCCAGCGCAAGGCCGTCGGCGGCATGACCGCCGGCGCCGTGAAGGGATAACGGCCGCCATGACTGTCCTTGCGCACCGCACCACGCCGTCCGACGGGAAGGACGGCCTCGCCCGGGACGCCCTCGCGGTCCTCCAGCCCGGCTTCGAGGGCACCACGGCCCCCGCCTGGCTGCTCCGCCGGGTCGGCGAAGGCCTCACCGCGGTCGGCCTGTTCGGCCGCAACATCACCTCGCCCGAGCAGCTCGCCGCGCTGACCGCGCAGCTGCGCACCGAGCGCGACGACGTCCTGGTCGCCATCGACGAGGAAGGCGGCGACGTCACCCGCCTGGAGGTCCGCGGCGGCTCGTCCTTCCCCGGCAACCTGGCCCTCGGCGCCGTCGACGACACCGGCCTCACCCGGGACGTCGCCCGCGAGCTGGGCCGCCGCCTCGCCGAGTGCGGGGTCAACCTCAACTGGGCCCCGTCCGCGGACGTCAACTCCAACCCGGACAACCCCGTCATCGGCGTACGGTCCTTCGGCGCCGACACCCGGCTCGCCGCCCGGCACACCGCCGCCTACGTCGAGGGCCTCCAGGCCGCAGGCGTCGCCGCGTGCACCAAGCACTTCCCGGGCCACGGCGACACCAACGTCGACTCGCACCACGCCCTGCCGCGCATCGACGTGGACCTGGACACCCTCCAGGCCCGCGAGCTCGTCCCCTTCAAGGCGGCCATCGAGGCCGGCACCAAGGCCGTGATGAGCGCGCACATCCTGGTGCCCGCCCTCGACCCGACCCGCCCGGCCACGCTCAGCCCGCAGATCCTGACCGGCCTGCTGCGCAAGGAGCTCGGCTACGAGGGCCTCATCGTCACCGACGGCATGGAGATGAACGCCATCGCCGGGACGTACGGGATCGAGCGCGGCTCGGTCCTCGCCATCGCGGCGGGCGCCGACGCCATCTGCGTCGGCGGCGGACTCGCCGACGAGGCCACCGTCCTGCGGCTGCGCGACGCGCTGGTCGCGGCCGTCCGCGAGGGCACGCTCCCCGAGGAGCGCCTCGCCGACGCCGCCGCCCGGGTCCGCGAGCTCGCCGCATGGACCCTCGGGGCCCGGCCGGACGCGCGGCCGGAGGGGAGCCGCGCGTCCGGCATCGGCCTGACGGCGGCCCGCCGCGCCCTGGTCGTCACCGGCTCGGCGGGCCCGGTCCGGAACCCGTACGTCGCGACCCTGACCCCGGTCGCGAACATCGCGGTGGGCGACGAGACCCCGTGGGGCGTGGCCGGCGAACTGGCCGCACTGGTACCCGCAACCGCCTCGGGCCGCTACCCGGAGGGCGCCGCGGCCGCGGACATCCTGGCGGCGGCGGGGGACCGTACGGTCGTCGCGGTGGTCCGCGACGCGCACCGCCACCCGTGGATGACCGAGGCCCTGGACGCACTGGTCGCGGCCCGCCCGGACACGGTCGTGGTCGAGATGGGCCTGCCGCAGGCCGCTCCGCGCGGAGCCCTGCACATCGCCACGCACGGCGCCTCGCGCGTCTGCGGCCGTGCCGCCGCCGAGGTCATCGCAGGGGTGTGACCCGGTCCGAGCGCGCACCACGGTGCCCCCGCCCCTCAGGGCCGGGGGCACCGCTGTGTCAGGGCATCTCCCACAGGGTCAGCCTGGTCTGGAAGTCGGGCCGGCCCTCGTTGTCGCTCACGCTGGTGACCTCCATCATCGCGAGCTTGTTCTGCTGGGTGATGCCGCACAGCACCAGACCCGGCACGATCTGCTTCTTCACCTGCTCGGCGTCCGGTTTGGGGGACAGGGCGTTGGCGCCCGCCGCCATCCGGCAGCGCTCCGGCGAGGGGTCCTCGCTCGGCCCCATGGGCCTTTCGAAGAGCAGCTCGTAGCTGTCCCTGACCCCGCCGAGGTGCGAGTACACGATCTCCGTCTGGCCGCTGTCGGCGCCCAGCGGCATGGCCTTGGGCGTGTCCAGGTCGAACTGCGTGTACCCGGTGGAGGGATAGCGCAGGGCGAAGGCCTCGCCCTGGAAGACGACCTTGTAGCTGCCGGCCTTCGGCGCGGCGGGCGTGCCGGCGGCCTCGGACTGCGAAGGAGCGGAGGACGGGGCGGACGACCGGGCCGGGCAGCCAGCCGCCGAAGTCCCGCAGCTGCCGCCCGCTCAGCTCCTGGCACAGGTCGGCCAGTCCCGACGGGGTGGGCCGGGCCTGCGGATCGGCGGCCAGGCAGTGCTGCAGGACGGTCCGCAGCGGTTCCGGATGGTCGGTGAGGTCCGGCGGCCGCGTCTCGGTGTTGGCGATCTGCGTGGCCGCCGTGATGGCGCCGGAATCCCCGTACGGATGGCGGCCGGTCGCGCAGACCGCGGCGATCAGGCCGAGGGAGAAGATGTCCGTCGCGGGTGTCAGCGGCAGGCCGTTCGCGTGCTCCGGCGACATGTACTGCGGGGGTGCCGATGAAGCCGCCGCTGCGGGTCAGCTGCGTGGCGTCCGCGGCCCGCGCGATCCCGAAGTCGATGACCCAGGGGCCCTCCGAGCCGATGAGCACGTTGCTCGGCTTCAGGTCGCGGTGGATCACCCCGGCCTTGTGCACCGAGTTCAGCGCTTCCGCCGCGCACCCGGTGAGCTGGAGGGCCGCGGCCAGCGGCAGCGGACCGTGCAGCGCCGGTACGTCGTCCAGCGCCAGGCCGGGGATGTACGTGGTGGCCAGCCACGGCTGCGGCCCGTTCGTGTCGTGGTCGACGACGGGCACGATGTGATAGCCCTGCACCTTCCGGGCCGACCGCGCCTCCTGCTCGAAGCGGCGCCGGAACTCCGGATCCTGCGCGTACTCCCGCCGGATCAGCGGATGCGGGGCGGCGCCGGCACGCAAGGGCCGGGCGCCCCCTGACGGAGGAGCCCGGCCCTTGCCGGTCCCGGGTCTGCGGACCCGGTGCTTACAGACCCTGCCAGGCGGGCTTGTTGGCGTAGGTGTGCCGGAAGTAGTCCGCCAGCTTGAGCTTCGCCGCGGCGGCCTCGTCCACGATGACGGTCGCGTGCCGGTGCAGCTGCAGCGCGGACGCCGGGACCAGAGCGGACAGCGGGCCCTCGACGGTCTGCGCGACCGCCTCGGCCTTGCCCTCGCCGGTGGCCAGGAGGACCAGGTGGCGGGCGTCGAGGATGGTGCCGATGCCCTGGGTGATGACGTGGTGCGGCACCTGGTCCAGGTCGTCGTCGAAGAAGCGCGCGTTGTCCACGCGGGTCTGCTCGGTCAGCGTCTTGATGCGGGTGCGGGAGGCGAGGGAGGAGCACGGCTCGTTGAAGCCGATGTGGCCGTCCGTGCCGATGCCGAGCAGCTGGAGGTCGACGCCGCCGGCCTCGGCGAGGGCCCGGTCGTATGCCTCGCACGCGCCGACGAGGTCCTCCGCCGAGCCGTCGGGGCCCATGAAGGAGGCCTCGGACAGGCCGAGGGGCTCGACGACCTCGCGCAGCACGACGGCGCGGTAGGACTCCGGGTGCCCGGCCGGCAGGCCGACGTACTCGTCGAGCTGGCAGATGCGGGCCCGGGAGGCGTCGACCTGGCCTGCCTTGACCTTGGCGGCGAGGGCTTCGTAGATGGGCAGCGGGGTAGAGCCGGTCGCCACGCCGAGCAGGGCGTCGGGCTTGCGGCGTACCAGGGCGGCCATGGCCTCCGCGATGAGCTCGCCGCCTGCCTTGGCGTCCGGGACGATGACAACTTCCACGCGGGGCCTGCCGATCTGGAGTGGTGGTGTGGTATAGACCAATCTAGCAGAGGCCGGCGCGGTCGGCGGGGGTCTCGCCGTTATCCATCGTGATCCGGATCCTGGCGCCCGGCCCGCCGGGCGACCGCCCTGCCGGAGCGCGGTGCGACGGCCTCGACGGGACCCCCGGGAGGCCGGTCGCACTCCGAAAGGGACGGCCTAGATCAGCGAGAGCTGCAGCCCGCCCGTCGCGTCCAGGTGCTGGCCCGTGACCCAGCGGGAGTCGGCCGAGGCCAGGAAGGCCACCACGTCCGCGACCTCCTCCGCCGTGCCCACCCGGTGGAAGACGGAGCGGGAGGCCAGGTGGGCACGGGTCGCCGGGTCCGCGAGCAGGCCCGCGTTCAGGTCCGTCTCGATGATTCCGGGGCCCACGGAGTTCACGGTGATCCCGCGCGGGGCCAGCTCGGCGGCGAGCGAGCGGGTCATCGCGTTCGCCGCGCCCTTCGCCATGACCGTCGCCAGGATCGCGGGCAGGGCGATCTCGGGGGTGCCGGTCACGTTCACGATCCGGCCCCCGTCCCGCAGCCGCGCCAGCCCGTGCTTGATCACGAAGAACGGCGCCTTGGCGTTGAGGGCGTGCGCACGGTCGTAGGTCTCCTCGTCCGTCCCCTCGATCCCCGCGAAGGTCACCCCGCCCGCGTTGTTGACCAGGATGTCCACGCCCTCGGTGTGCGCGGGATGGGCCTCGTACGCGGCCCACAGGGCCTGTGCGTCGCCGGGGACCCCGAGCTCGGCCCCGATGGCGAAGGCCCGTCCGCCGGCGGCCCCGATCGCCTCCACCGTCTCCTTCGCCGCCGCCTCGTTGCGCCCGTAGTGCACGGCGACCAGCGCCCCGTCCCGCGCCAGCCGCTCGGCCACGGCCCGCCCGATGCCCCGGCTGCCGCCCGTGACCAGTGCCGTCTTCCCCTTGAGCACGCCCATGACGCGCCCCCCTTCGCAATCAATAGTGGTCGCTACAGAAAGGACCGTATCAGATTCCCTAGCGCCCGCTATAGAATGCGGGCATGGTGACCGGACAGCGCGGCAGACCCCGCTCCTTCGACCGCGACGCCGCCCTCGACAAGGCGATGACCGCCTTCTGGGAGCGGGGGTACGAGGCGACCTCCATTTCCGACCTGACCGCCCTGCTCGGCATCAGCGCGCCCAGCCTGTACGCGGCCTTCGGCGACAAGCGCAAGCTCTTCGACGAGGTCGTCGTGGTGTACGGCGGCCGGTACGGGGACTTCGCGAGCGTGGCGCTCGCCGAGGAGCCCACCGCCCGGGCCGCCGTCGAGCGCATCCTGCGCGAGGCCGCCGAGGTCTACACCGACCCGGCCCACCCGCGCGGCTGCATGGTGATCAGCGCCGCGATCAACACCACCTCGGACGAGGTGGCGGAGGCCCTGCGCGAGCGCCGCAACGCCAACCTGGAGATGTTCGAGAGCCGGATCCGTGCCGACGTGGCCACCGGAGTGCTGCCCGCGGACACGGACGCCCGGGCGCTGGCCCGGTATGCCGGGGCCGTGCTTCAGGGGATGTCCCAGCAGTCGCGCGACGGGGCGAGCCGGGAGGAGCTGGAGGCGGTGGCGGCGCGGGCCCTGCTGGCCTGGCCGCCGGCGTAGTCGCCGGCCGGGGCGTACGGCTTGGAAATCCGCCCAAAAATTCCTCTGGGCCACGGTGCAGGACGGGACCCTCAGCCCATCCGGCACCGTAGCCCGGAGTACTTACGGCCGACAGGTGTGCGGTTCCCGACGGCCGGTGGGAGGTGCCTGCGCGGTCAGGGCAGAGCGCGCGGCTTACCTCGATCCGTCCTCCTGTGCGGGGAGGGCGGAAGCTTACTCAATTGTGGACTAGACCATTCTGTTCTGTCCATCCAATGACGGGACGTGGAAACCCGTCGCTTCCTCCAACAGTACGCGGCCTGCGCCCCTCCTGGATACTCCTGAGTACCGTCGTGGGGAAAGTCATCGCGTGTACCCGGGGTACGCTCGCAACGTGCCCTCCATGAACGACCTCGTACGCCAGCACACCGCTCTCGGTGAAACCGACCTGGAGTGGCTCCACCTGCTGGTCTCGGAGTGGCAACTGCTCTCCGACCTGTCCTTCGCCGACCTCGTGCTGTGGGTGCCCACCCTCGACGGCACGCGGTACGTCTCCGTCGCCCAGATGCGCCCGAACACCGGCCCCACCTCGTACCAGGACGACATGGTCGGCCACCTGGTTCCGCGCGGCCGCCGTCCGCTGCTGGACGCCGCCCTCGACGAGGGCCGGATCGTCCGCGAGGGTGACCCGGAGTGGCGCGAGGAGGTGCCGGTCCGCGTCGAGTCGATCCCCGTCCGCCGTGAGGGGCGGGTACTGGGAGTGATCGCGCGCAACACCAACCTGCTCACGGTGCGTACACCGAGCCGACTGGAGCTGACCTACCTCCAGTCCGCCTCCGACCTGGCCCAGATGATCGCCGCGGGCTCCTTCCCGTTCCCCGGCCAGCAGGTCGACATGGACGCCTCCCCGCGCGTCGGGGACGGCCTGATCCGCCTCGACGCCGACGGCGTGGTCACCTACGCGTCCCCGAACGCGCTCTCCGCCTACCACCGGCTCGGCCTCGCCTCCGACCTGGTCGGGCAGCACCTCGGCAACACCACCGCCGAACTCGCCCCCTCCCGCGGCCCGGTGGACGAGGCCCTGGTCAAACTCGCCAGCGGCTGGGCCCCCAGGGAGACCGAGATCGAGGGGAACGGCGGGGTCATCCAGCTGCGCGCGATCCCGCTCAAGCCGAAGGGGACCCGGATCGGCTCCCTGGTCCTCTGCCGCGACGTCACCGAACTGCGCCGTCGCGAACGTGAACTCATCACCAAGGACGCGACCATCCGGGAGATCCACCACCGGGTGAAGAACAACCTCCAGACGGTGGCAGCGCTGCTGCGGCTCCAGGCGCGCCGAATGGATTCTCCGCAGGGCCGCGAGGCGCTCAACGAGGCCGTGCGCCGCGTCGGTTCGATCGCGATCGTGCACGAGACGCTCTCTCAGAACCTGGACGAGCGGGTCGAGTTCGACGAGATCGCCGACCGCGTGATCGCGATGGTCTCGGAGATCTCCCCGGGCAAGGTCGACTGCCGGCGCACCGGCAGGTTCGGGATCCTGGACGCGGAGGTCGCCACTCCGCTGTCCATGGTGCTCACCGAGATCCTCCAGAACGCCCTGGAGCACGCCTTCACCCAGGGCGAGCGGGGCACCGTGGAGGTGGCCGCGACCCGTACCGGAACCGGCCGCACCGACGGGCGACTGCTGATCACCGTGCTCGACGACGGCAGCGGCCTGCCCGAGGGATTCGATCCCCAGCGGGCCGGCAACCTCGGGCTGCAGATCGTACGGACCCTCGTGGAGGGGGAGCTCGGCGGAACGTTCGACATGGTCCGGGCGCAGCCGCGCGGGACCAAGGTCGTCCTCGACCTGCCGTCGAGCCCGCAGAAGTAGCCGCAGCGGTAACGCTCCGTCACCTCGAGTGGCGTGCGGCAGTCGGCGGGAACATCACTCGGTGTGATCAGGAAAGCACTGAGCCCCGGACCGAATGGTGATCGGTCCGGGGCTCAAGAGCACGTTGCTGAGCGCTTATTCGGGTACTACGCGCTGCGCGTCGAGGCTCGAAAGTCGTTGTCAGGCGCTGGCGTTGCGCGCCCGGTTGCGAGCGGCACGGCGCTTCATGGCGCGGCGCTCGTCCTCGCTGAGACCGCCCCAGACGCCGGAGTCCTGACCGGACTCGAGCGCCCACTGCAGGCACTGCTCCATGACGGGGCAACGGCGGCAGACGGCCTTGGCTTCCTCGATCTGCAGCAGCGCAGGACCGGTGTTGCCGATGGGGAAGAAGAGTTCCGGGTCTTCCTCGCGGCAAACGGCGTTGTGACGCCAGTCCATGGCTGCTCCATCTCCTTGTATTGCGGGCACTTTGCTTGTGAATGTGAACGCTTTCACGAATCCCCCCGTGAGGGAAGGTCGACCGCCCGGTTTCACGCGGGTGATCAGTCAGAGATTCGTGGAGGGGTTCTGGCGATCTGTGTGGGTGCCGGGTTGTGCGGGCTGTCCCGATCGCCATGAAGAGATTCGCAAACCTCGGACGGGGATACAACCCCTTCCGGAAAGTTTTTTTTGATTCGTCGGTGTCTACTAGGTCACAGCCCTACATCGTGAGGGTGGACCGGCGTGTAAACGTTCGAGTGAAAGGCCTTCAGGCCCTTCCACTCACACAATCACACGCAGTGCACGGCGTACGCCTGTGAACCGAACGCTGGTGCGCAGTCCGAGGTGGTCTCCGTCCATCTGGAACGGAAGCGGCACCTTCGAATGCAAGGTGAAGTCGGTCAGATCGTGCAGAGACACTGCGTGCTTGCCGTGCGGACCCCGCTCAGGAGTGGAGGTCAGGAGCTGTGTCGCGTAGCGGGCGACGGCCGGAGTTGACAAACGGTCGAGCGCCAATACGTCAAGCGCGGTATCGAACGATGCCTCCGGCGAGGCATAAAGCGGACGATTGCCCAGATACGTCCACGGTGAGGTATTGCACACTATCGACAGCACCAGATCCGTCACAGGATCGGCGCCGGGGCGCTCCAGCGTGACCGTGCCGTGCCGCCGGTTCGGCTCCTCCCAGAACTGGCGCATCAGCTGTCGTACATACAGGGCGTGCGTCGAACGCTTGCCGCGCTCCCGCTGCTGCTCGACCCGCCCCACCACGCCCGCGTCGAAGCCGAAGCCCGCGCAGAAGGTGAACCAGCGCGCCGGGACCGACTCGTCCTCCGTGCCCGGGGTGCCGGCCGCCAGGCCCAGCCCCACCGTCCGCTCCCGTTGCTCGCGCAGCGCGTCCAGCAGGGCGCCGGTCGCCTCGACCGCATCGTTGGGCAGTCCCAGGGCGCGCGCGAACACATTGGTGGAGCCGCCGGGCACCACCGCCAGCCGGGGCAGCCGGTCCGGATCGGGGCCGTTGTGCAGGAGCCCGTTGACCACCTCGTTGACCGTGCCGTCACCGCCGAGGGCGACGACGAGGTCGATCCCCTCGTGCGCGGCCTTGCGACCCAGGTCCCGGGCGTGCCCGCGGTACTCGGTGGTCACCGCCTCCAGCTTCATCTCGCTGGCCAGGGCATGGGTCAGGACGTCGCGCGTGCGCGCACTGGTGGTCGTCGCTGCTGGGTTGGCCACGAGAAGTGCACGCATGAGCGCCAGACTACCCACCCCTTCACATGCCGACCCTACTGCCCGTCCCCTCCGGGGTCCGGGGCCCGCCGCTACCCTGCTGGAGTGAGTAAGAAGCAGCCTGCGCAGGCCCCCGCCCCCACCGCCGCACCGCCCGCCGGGCTGCCCGGCCGGCTGACCGCCGCCGCCGCGCTCACCGCGCTGGAAGGCCTGGCGCTGGCCGGCCTCGGTGTCTACATGCTGTTCGTGGGCATCGCCGGCGACCCCGACTCCCCGCAGCAGGCCGAGACGGGCGGGCTCACCGTGCTCGCCCTCGCCGCGCTGCCGCTGATCGCGGCCCGCGGGCTGCGCCTGGGCCGCCGCTGGAGCCGCGGCCCGGCACTGATCACCCAGCTGATGGCGCTGCCGGTGGCCTGGACCCTCTACAGCACCGGCGGCCCGATGGTCGCCGCCGCGGTGGCGCTGGCCTTGGCCGCGGTGGCCGTCGTGGCGCTCCTGGTGAACCCGACGGCGACCGAGGCGCTCGGTATCGGGCCCGGCGAGCAGGCCCGATAACCGGACGTCCGGCGTCTGGTCCTACTCCTCGACCAGCAGCTTCTCGCGGAGCTGGGCCAGGGTGCGGGCCAGCAGCCGGGAGACGTGCATCTGGGAGATGCCCACCTCCTGGGCGATCTGCGACTGGGTCATGTTGCCGAAGAACCGAAGCAGCAGGATCCGCTTCTCCCGCGGCGGCAGCCCCTCCAGCAGCGGCTTGAGGGACTCGCGGTACTCGACGCCCTCCAGGGCCTCGTCCTCCGCGCCCAGGGTGTCCGCGACCGCCGGCGACTCGTCGTCGGTGTCCGGGACGTCCAGCGAGAGCGTGCTGTAGGCATTGGCCGATTCCAGCCCCTCCAGCACCTCCTCCTCTGAGATCCCCAGCCGTTCGGCCAGTTCGTGCACCGTGGGGGAGCGCCCGTGCTGCTGGGAGAGCTCGGCCGTGGCCGTCGTCAGCGAGAGCCGCAGCTCCTGCAGGCGCCGGGGCACCCGAACGGCCCAGCCCTTGTCACGGAAGTGGCGCTTGATCTCGCCGACCACCGTGGGCGTGGCGTACGTGGAGAACTCGACCCCGCGGTCGGGGTCGAACCGGTCCACCGATTTGATGAGGCCGATCGTGGCGACCTGGGTCAGGTCGTCCAGCGGCTCGCCGCGGTTGCGGAAGCGCCTGGCCAGGTGTTCGACCAGCGGCAGGTGCATCCGTACGAGCCGGTTGCGCAGCTCCGCCTTCTCCGCCGACCCGTCGGGCAGCGCCCGCAGCTCGATGAAGAGGGCCCGCGCGCCGCTGCGGTCACGCGGATCCGGCAGCGCCGGGGTCACCGGGAACACCGGCGCCGCCGGTGCCGCCGGTGCCGCCGGCGCCACGGGGGCCGTGGCCTCCGGTGGCTGTGGTTGGTCGTGCTGGTTCTCGCTCATAGGGCCCGCCCGTCGCTCCGCCGAGTCCAAAAAGCCGTCTTCCGCATCCGCGTCAGCCGGGTGCGGCCGGGCGTGCTGCTGCTCCGGGATGCCGCCGTCGACCTCGTGCCGTACCCGGGGCCGATCCCCGCCCCGCACCGGGATCTCCCCGCCGCTCACGCCGGGCCTGGTCCCGCGCCGCGCTGTTTGTAGAGGCTGATGCTCACCGTCTTGTTCTCCTCGACCGTGGCCTCGACCTTGCCGGCCAGCGCCGACAGGACCGTCCACGCGAACGTGTCACGCTCCGGTGCGCGCCCGTCGGTGGTCGGTGCCGAGACGGTCACCTCCAGCGAATCGTCGATCAGCCGGAACACGCAGCTGAGGACGGAGCCCGGCACGGCCTGCTGGAGCAGGATCGCGCAGGCCTCGTCCACCGCGATGCGGAGGTCCTCGATCTCGTCGAGGGTGAAGTCCAAACGTGCTGCGAGACCGGCCGTGGCCGTGCGCAACACCGACAGGTAGGCACCCGCAGCGGGCAGCCGGACTTCCACGAAGTCCTGAGTCCCGGGCTCGCCTGCGATCTGGGACAC
This sequence comes from Streptomyces sp. NBC_00207, assembly GCF_045160965.1. Lineage (NCBI taxonomy): Bacteria > Bacillati > Actinomycetota > Actinomycetes > Kitasatosporales > Streptomycetaceae > Streptomyces > Streptomyces sp. NBC_00207. Next base: position 6,132,579 of record NZ_CP130715.1, read on the forward strand.
CCTCACCTCCAAGGTGGTACGAGCTCTGTTCGCCGGTGACGCTATCGCGATCCGGGCGATCGTGTCGCGGCACCCCTCTTGGCGCCCGCTTGGACACCCGCCTACGGCCAGTGACTGATGGTAAGCCCATGGGTACGCACAGTGGCTAGGGGTCTGCGGGGCCCAAATCGGGGGAACCGGCGGAGGGTTGACCTACCCCGCCTCAGACGATCGAACCGTCGACAAAACACCATCGCCAGGTCTCGCCCGGTTCGAAGCTCCGCATCACCGGATGGCCGGTCTCCTGATGGTGCGCGGTGGCGTGCCGGAAGGGGGAGGAGTCGCAGCAGGCGACGTTCCCGCACCAGAGACACATCCGCAGTTGCACGGGATGGCTGCCGAGCGCCAGACATTCGGGACAGGTCTGCGCAGAGGGGATCGGCTCGGGGCGCGGCAGTTCGGCAACATGGGTGCACTCGCTCATGATGACCAGCGTAAAGCCGCGGTGCGGGCACGTGACGGATGAGGTGGATCTTCGATGGAGGTATTGCCGCTGGTGGCGCTCGTCGCGGGCAGCGCGGCCGTCGCGGGGCTGGCCCGGCGTACGCCCGTGCCCGCGCCGCTGCTGCTCGTCGCCGCGGGCCTGCTGGCCGCGTACCTCCCGGGCGTGCCCTCGTACACCCTCGACCCGCACATCGTGCTGCCGCTGCTGCTGCCGCCCCTGCTGTACACGGCCGCCGTGGACAGCTCGTACCTGGACCTGCGGGCCAACATCAGGCCGATCGCGATGCTCTCGGTGGGCTACGTGCTCTTCGCGACGCTCGCCGTCGGGTACGCGGCGTACCTGCTGGTGCCGGGGCTGTCCGTGCCGGTGGCCCTGGTGCTGGGCGCCGTGATCGCGCCGCCCGACGCGGTCGCCGCGACCGCGATCGCCCGCAAGCTCCGGCTGCCGAACCGGATCACGACGATCCTCCAGGGCGAGTCCCTCGTCAACGACGCCACCGCGATCACCGCCTACAAGGTGGCGCTGGCGGCGGCGGTCGGGGTGAGCGCCGGCTGGGCGGGCGGGATCGAGGAGTTCCTGCTGGCCTCGGTCGGCGGAATCGCCGTGGGCCTGCTGCTGATGGTGCCGATCCACCACCTGCGCACGCGGCTGAAGGAACCGCTGCTCCAGAACACCCTCTCGCTGCTGATCCCCTTCGTGGCGTACGCGGCGGCCGAGCGGGTGCACGCCTCCGGGGTGCTGGCCGTGGTCGTGGTCGCGCTGTACCTCGGACACCGGAACTGGCAGGTCGACTTCGCCACCCGGCTCCAGGAGGAGGCGGTGTGGAAGGTGGTCGCCTTCGTGCTGGAGTCGGTGGTCTTCGCGCTGATCGGGCTCCAGCTTCCGGTGGTCCTGAAGGGGCTGGGGGAGTACGAGGACCTGCACGCGGCCTGGTACGCGATCGCCGTGTTCCTCGCGGTGGTGGTGGCCCGGTTCCTGTGGGTGTTCCCGGCGACCTTCGTACCGCGCTGGATCTCCCCGCGGATCCGGTCGAGGGAGCCGGACACCGACTGGAAGGCCCCGGTGATCGTGGGATGGGCCGGGATGCGCGGAGTGGTCTCGCTCGCCATCGCCTTCTCCGTGCCGGTCACGGTGCCGCACCGGAACCTGATCCTCTTCCTGACCTTCACGACCGTCATCGGGACGCTGGTGGTGCAGGGGTTGACGCTGCCGCCCCTGATCAGGGTGCTGAAGCTGCCGCCCAAGGACGTGCAGGCCGAGACGCTGGCGGAGGCGCAGGCCCAGAGCGAGGCCTCGCGGGCGGCGGAGGAGCGGCTGGCGGAGCTGCTGGAGGAACCGGAGAACAGCACCCTGCCGCCCCCGCTGGCGGAGCGGCTGCGCACGGTGCTGGAGCGGCGGCGCAACGCCGTGTGGGAACGGCTGGGCGAGGTCAACCCGCTCACCGGGGAGTCGGCGGACGACATCTACCGCAGGCTCGCGCGGGACATGATCGAGGCGGAGCGGGAGGTCTTCGTCGCGCTGCGGGACCGCCGGCGGATCGACGACGAGATGCTGCGGGCCCTGCTGCGCAGGCTGGACCTGGAGGAGGCGGCGGCGTACCGCGAGTCGACGTAGCCCCTGCGGGGTGCCCGGCAGGTCCCCCGGCACGGCCGCGCCGGGCGCCACCGCGCAGGGGTGCGGCACCGTTGCGCGGGGCTCCGCCCCCGGCCCCCGGCGACCACTGGGAGTGCCCCCGGTGCCTCGAACTCCCCTGGCCACCGCCGGTAGGGGCCCCGGCGGGGCTGAGACGTCCGGCTACGGGCGGCCCGTGACGATCGCGGCCAGGACGGTGCCGTGCGGGAAGGCGCCGGAGGAGGTGAGGGCGGTGAGGGCCCACAGGAGCTTGGCCACGTAGATCCGCTCCACCGGGAGGCCGTGCCGGGACTCGAAGTCGGCGGCGAAGGCCTCCAGTGCGGCCGGGACGCGGGCGTAGCCGCCGTGGTGGAAGTCCTCGGCCAGGGACCAGTCGCCGACCGGGCCGCCGTACGCCTCGCTCTGGAGGGAACGTATCTCCGCAGTCAGGAAGCCGCCCGCCAGGACGGGGACGCCCAGCGCCCGCTGGCCGGGGGCGAGGCCGGCCGCGAGGCCCGCCAGGGTCCCGCCGGTGCCGCAGGCCACGGCCGCCACGTCGGCGGCGCCCCGCAGCTCGTGGCCCAGCTCCGCGCAGCCCGCCAGGGCGAGGGCGTTGCTGCCGCCCTCCGGGACGACGTACGCGCGGCTCGCGCCCGCCTCGTCCAGCAGCAGTGCCAGCGCCTGCGGGTCGGCCTTGGCGCGGTAGCGCGACCGGGACACGAAGTGCAGCCGCATGCCGTCCGCCGCGCAGCGGGCGAGGGAGTCGTTCAGGGGCCGGCCGGCGAGCTCGTCGCCGCGCACGACGCCGACGGTCCGCAGGCCCAGCAGCCGCCCGGCGGCCGCGGTGGCCCGCAGGTGGTTCGAGTAGGCCCCGCCGAAGGTGATCAGCGTGTCGTGCCCCGCCTCCACCGCGGCCCGGAGGTTCGGCGCGAGCTTGCGCCACTTGTTGCCGGGCAGTTCCGGGTGGACGAGGTCGTCCCGTTTCAGGAGCAGCCGTACGCCGTGCGCCGCGAACCGCTCGTCCGCCGCCTCGACGAGCGGGGACGGCGGGCGCGGCTGCAAGAAGGCGTCGAGGTTCGCGGGCCGGTCCACCCGTCCATTGTGGGGTGCCCCTCCCCGCGCCGCCGCACCTCACGGCACGACGGGCGCGGTCCGGCCCCGAGGGGTCTCCACGTGCCGTGCGGAGCCGGTGGCAACGCTCCGCCGTCGTCCCCGGCGCGGCTCCGGGGACGACGGTCCGGAGCCGCGGCCGGGCCGGCTACTTCAGGCGCTCGGCGATGCGGTTGCGCATGGAGTCCATCGTGAAGCCCCGGGGGTCGACCTTGCCGGGCTGCCATTCGCGGTGGCCGATCACCGAGCGCGCCGTCCAGCGGTGGATCCGGCAGACGGCCGCCGAGGCACGGGCGATGGCGTCGAGCTGGACCGCCGGCCAGGGGTCCTCGCCGTCGCCGAGGTTCTCGCACTCGAAGCCGTAGAAGTGGCGGTTGCCGTCGGTGTCGGCCTGGTTGTCCGGTGGGAGCCGCTTCTCCGCGATCACCGCCGCGAGGACGTCGGAGTCGCCGAGGCCGGCGTGGTTGGCGCGGCCGTAGCCGACCAGGTGGACCCGGCCGTCCTTGGCGATCACGCCGTGGCAGAGCGGGCCCGGCAGGGCGCTGTGGCCCTCCCGGCAGAGCTGGACGGTGTACGGGGTGCCGCGCGTGACGGTGTGGTGGATCATCACCCCGTGCACCGGGCCCCAGGGGCCCTTGTGGTTGCGGTTGTGGGTGCGCCAGGCGCCGACCTCGACGACGGTCAGACCCTCGCGCCGCAGTGCGTCGATGAACCGGTCCGCGGACATGGGTGCGGCCATGGCCGCCTCCTTCGTTGCGGTGCGGGACGGACACCCTGTGTGTTCGTCCCATCACGCTACGGTTTAGTGGAGGCGACCCTTCCGCGGCTAGTGTTTTCGTACGGCGAGCGAGCCGATCCGGACACGGCTCACGCGGAAGCGAGCCACAGGTCGGGGCCGAACACCTCGTAGTGGATGTCGGCGGCCGGCACGCCCCCGGCGATCAGCTGCTCGCGCACGGAGCGCATGAAGGGCAGCGGCCCGCACAGGTAGGCGTGGGTGCCGGGGGCGACGGGGACGGCCGAGAGGTCCATGAGGCCCTCGCCGTCGCCCGGCTCCGCCGCCTCCTCGTACCAGAACCGGGCCGAGGCGTCGGCCAGTTTGTGCGTCAGGGCCCGGTGGTCGTCCCGCATCGGGTGGTCGGCGGGGGAGCGGTCGGCGTGCAGCACCGTCACCGGGGCGGCGTGCCCGGTGTCGGCGAGGTGCTCCAGCATCGAGAGCATCGGGGTGCAGCCGATCCCGGCCGAGGCGAGCAGGACCGGGGCCGTCGAGTCCCGCAGGACCAGGTCGCCGTACGGGGCCGAGACCCGCAGGGTGTCGCCGGTGCGGACGCGGGCGTGCAGGTGGTTGGAGACCTCGCCGTCGGGGCCCGCGGCGGCCGGGCCGTGGACCCGCTTGACGGTGATCGTGCGGACCGGGGAGCCGGGCGGGCAGGACAGGCTGTACTGCCGGATCTGGCGGGCGCCGTCGGGGAGTTCGACCTGGACCGACACGTACTGTCCGGGCTTGAACCCGGGTGCGGGGGCGCCGTCCGCGGGGGCCAGCCGGAAGGTGGTGCAGTCGGCCGTCTCCTCCACCCGGCCGGTGACGGTCCACTCGCGCCACACGTCCCCGGCGGTGACCTGCTGTTCGGCGTACAGGCGCTCCTCGATGGCGACGAGGGCCCCCGCCATCAGCCAGTAGACCTCGTCCCAGGCCTGAGCGACCTCGGGGGTGACGGCCTCGCCGAGGATCTCCGCGATGGCCGCGAAGAGGTGCTCGTGGACGACCGCGTACTGCTCGCGGGTGACGCCGAGGCTGGCGTGCTTGTGGGCGATGCGGCCGAGCATCACGTCGGGGCGGGTGTCGGGGTGCTCCAGGAGGTGGACGGCGAAGGCGGCGATGGACCCCGCGAGGGCCTGCTTCTGGAGGCCCGCGTTCTGGTTGCCGCGGTTGAAGAGGTCCCGGATCAGCGCCGGGTGGGCCGCGAAGAGCTTCGTGTAGAAGAGCTCCGTGATCTCGCCGATCGCCGCCCCGACGGCGGGAAGGGTGGCGCGTACGGTCGCGGTCGACTTCTCGGAAAGCATCATGACTCCTCGCGTGAGCGTGAATGAATTGGTATGTGAGATGCGTATTTATGGTCGCGGAAATGTGCGGCCGGTGGGGGCCCGGGCTCGTGCGGACTTCTGTTCGGACGTCTTGGCGGGGCCGGTCCCGTCGGGTCGCCGGGCGGTGTGAACCGGCCATCCGGCCGGGCCGTCAGGGCCCGCCGGCCCCCGACGGCGCCCGGCCGGAAATGCCCAGCAGGAGCGGTCCGGTCGGGGTTGCCACCAGGTCGTTCACCGTCAGCGGGTCCAGTGCGGCGAAGAAGGCCTCCTGGGCCCTGCGCAGCGCCCCGCGCAGCAGGCAGGCCCCGCGCAGTGGGCAGGGGGTGGTGCCGTCGCAGTCCACGACGTCGCCCGCACCCTCCAGCTCGCGCACCACTGCGCCCACCGAGGCGGCCCGCCCCGCGGAGGTCAGGGTGAGCCCGCCGCCGCGGCCGCGCCGCGCTTCCACCAGCCCGAGGTGCTGCAGCCTGGCGACCACTTTGGCCGTGTGGGTGTACGGGACCTCCATGGTCGCCGCCACGTCGCGGGTGGTCGGGAGTTCGGTCTCCTCGACCGCCAGGCGCATCAGGACGCGCAGCGCCAGGTCGGTGAATCGGGTCAGCCGCATGGGGTCACCGTAGGAAACTTGCATCTCGTCTGCAAGTTTTGACGCCCGCGCGGGGGCTGCCTGGCCGAAATTCATGGGGTGTGAGGGGCGTGTGGGGTGCCTGGGAGAGGGAGGAGGCCTGAAAGGGTGCCCCGCACCCGGACGGACTAGTCCCACCCTTTTGTGTAATGGTCCCATCACGTTCTGTACTGAAAGGCTGATCCCGCAGATCCATGGAGTGATCGAAAGGGAAATACATGTCGGTCCAGGCGGGTTCCGAACCCGAGGCCCAGGCACCACAGCGCAGTCTCGGGACGACGGCCGCGCGGAACTTGGCAACCACCACCAAGTCGGCGCCGCAGATGCAGGAGATCACCTCGCGGTGGCTCCTGAAGATGCTGCCGTGGGTGTCGGTGCAGGGCGGCACGTACCGCGTCAACCGCCGGCTGAGCTACTCGGTCGGCAACGGCGTCGTCGAGTTCATCAAGACCGGTACCCAGGTCCAGGTGATCCCCGCCGAGCTCGGCGAGCTCCCGCTGCTGCGCGACTACGAGGACCTCGACGTCCTCGGTGAACTGGCCCAGCGGTGCCGCCAGATCGACTTCGAGGCGGGCCAGGAGCTGACAGCATTCGGCAGCCCCGCCGACCAGGTGTTCCTTCTCGCCCACGGGCGCATCGACCAGATCGGCCCGGGCCCCTACGGCGACGACGCCGTCCTGCAGACCGTGGCCGACGGCGCGTACTTCGGCGAGGACTCCCTCGTCGATGAAGAATCGATTTGGGAGTACACCGCCCGCGCCGCCACCGCCGGCACCGCGCTGGTCCTGACCCGCCAGGACTTCCAGCTGCTCGCCGACCGGGTCGACTCGCTGCGCGAGCACCTGGAGAACGTACGGACGCTGCCCGCCCAGCGCACCAACAAGTACGGCGAGGCCGCGATCGACCTCTCCGCCGGCCACCAGGGCGAGGCCGTCCTCCCCGGCACATTCGTGGACTACGAGGCGCGCCCGCGCGAGTACGAACTCTCCATTGCACAAACGGTCCTGCGGGTACACAGCCGCGTCGCGGACCTCTACAACCACCCGATGAACCAGACCGAGCAGCAGTTGCGGCTCACGGTCGAGGCGCTGCGCGAGCGCCAGGAGCACGAGATGCTCAACAACCGCGACTTCGGCCTGCTCCACAACGCCGACTACGACCAGCGCATCCAGCCCCACGACGGCGCGCCCAGCCCCGACGACATGGACCAGCTGCTCAGCATGCGGCGCGGCTCCAAGCTCTTCCTGGCCCACCCCAAGGCGATCGCCGCCTTCGGCCGCGAGTGCAACAAGCGGGGGCTCTACCCGGAGTCGGTGGAGATCGACGGCAACCGGGTGCCGTCCTGGCGCGGAGTGCCGATCTTCCCGAGCAACAAGATCCCGATCAGCGACGCCCGGACCACGTCCATCCTGTGCATGCGCACCGGCGAGGACGAGCAGGGCGTGATCGGACTGCACCAGCCCGGCATCCCGGACGAGATCGAGCCGAGCCTGTCGGTCCGCTTCATGGGGATCAGCGAGCAGGCGATCATCTCGTACCTGGTCACCGCCTACTTCTCCGCCGCCGTGCTGGTGCCGGACGCGCTCGGCGTGCTGGAGAACGTCGAGATCGGCCGCTGGCGCTGAGCACGGTGAACGCCACCGCGACCGGTGAGGGCCAGGAGGCCGCGGCCCTCCTGGAACAGACGAGGGAAACGGTCAACCCCGAGCTGCGCCGGACGGTCGAGACCCTGCCCGGGGGGATGCGCCGCGTGGCGATGTACCACTTCGGCTGGGAGCGCGAGGACGGCACCCCGGCCGAGGGCGGCGCAGGCAAGGCCATCCGGCCGGCCCTGGTCCTGGCCGCCGCCCAGGCCCTCGCCGGGCCGGGGGCGGGCAAGGGCGACGAAGCCGTACGGGCGGCGGTGGCGGTGGAGCTGGCGCACAACTTCACGCTGCTGCACGACGACGTCATCGACAAGGACGTCCGGCGGCGCGGCCGCCCCACCGCATGGACCGTCTTCGGCATTCCGGACGCGATCATCACGGGCGATGCCATGATGGCGCTCGCACTGCGCCAGCTCGCGGAGGATCCGCATCCGGCTTCCGCGGCAGCCTCGTCCCGGCTCGCCGCGTGCATCATCGAGCTGTGCGCCGGCCAGCAGGCGGACTGCGCCTTCGAGCGGCGCCCGCACGTCTCCCTCGACGAGTGCCTGGCCATGGCCACGGCCAAGACCGGGGCGCTGCTGGGCTGCGCGTGCGCGCTCGGCGCGCTGTACGCGGGAGCCGGGCCGGACGAGGTCGACGCCATGGACGCCTTCGGCCGGGAGGCCGGGCTGGCCTTCCAGCTCATCGACGACCTGATCGGCATCTGGGGGGATCCGGGGCACACCGGCAAGCCCGCCGGGGCCGATCTGATCGCCCGCAAGAAGTCCCTCCCGGTCGTGGCCGCCCTCACCTCGGGCACCGCGGCGGGGGAGGAGCTGGCCGCCCTGTACGCGGGCCCCATGACCGGGGGCGACGTGCGCGCCGCGGCGGACGCGGTGGACCGGGCCGGCGGGCGCGACTGGGCGCAGACCCATGCCGCGGACCGGATGGGGCGGGCGGTCCAGCAGCTGTCCCGCGCCGTGCCGGACCTCGCGGCGGCGGGCGGGCTGCTGGCACTCGCGGAGTTCGTGACGCGCCGCACGCGGTGAGCCCGGCGCCGTCGGCAGGACAGGGCCGGGGCCTGTTCCGGCACGGCACGGTGCCGGAACGGGCCTTACCGCGGGTCCGCGTCAACTCTAGGATCGCTCACGGTTGTTGACGCGTGAGCGAAGGGTGTGACCAGTGGTGCTGGAGATACGTCAGGCGGGTCAGTCGGACCGGGACGCGGTGGCCCGGCTGCTCGACGAGGCCTTCCGTACGGACCCGGTGAGCAGCTGGGTCTTCCCGGACCCGGAGCACCGGGCCGCGGTGCACGGGAAGTTCCTCGGCGTCTTCGTGGACGTGGCGCTGGCCGAGGGCCGGATCGACTACGCGGTGGACGGCTCGGCGGCGGCGCTGTGGCTGCGGATCCCGGAGGGTGAGCCCGAGGGGGAGGACGAGGTCCCGGCGCGGATGCGCGCGGTGGCCGACCCGGACAACGAGCGGTGCGAGCTGGTCGGCCGGCTGACGGGCGCGGTGCACCCGACGGCGGAGGAGCACGAGTACCTGCTGATGATCGCGGTGGCCCCGGGCCGGCAGGGGCAGGGGCTGGGCAGCGAGCTGATGCGGCCGGTGCTGGAGCGCTGCGACCGCGAGGGCGTGCCGGCGTACCTGGAGGCGAGCAGCGAGCGCAGCAAGGGGCTGTACGAGCGGCTCGGGTGGGAGTTCACGGGGGAGGCGGTGCGGCTGCCGGAGGGGCCGCTGATGTGGCCGATGTGGCGCAAGCCGCGCGGGTAGGAGGGTCGGACCTCGCGGGGGACCGGGCCGCAATCGGGCCGGATCCGGACGGGAATCGCGCAGGAGGCGTATGGGGGGCTTGCGTAACCACTTCAAGTGAAGTACTTTCCTCGACGTGCCTTCGATGCGGGGGCACTGTCGAACGGAAGAGAATCGCTTGCGCAAGCTCACGTACTTCATCGCCACGTCGGTCGACGGCTTCATCGGGGCCCCGGACGGCGACGGCGATTTCTTCTACGCACACCTCGATGCCGAGTTCATCGACTTCCTCAAGGCCGAGTACCCGGAGACCATCTCCGCCCAGGGCCGTGTGGCGCTGGGGCTGGCCGACGCCGAGCCGAAGCGCTTCGACGCGGTGCTCATGGGCCGCAACACGTACGAGCCCGGCGTCAAGCAGGGCATGACCAGCCCCTACGGCCACCTGCCCGGGCAGTACGTCGTCTCCCGCACCCTCACCACCCCGCCCGACCCGCAGGTCGAGCTGATCTCCGGGGACGTCGCGGCCAGGGTCCGCGAGCTCAAGGCCCGGGACGGGCTCGACATCTGGCTCTGCGGCGGGGCCGACCTCGCCACCCAGCTGATCGACGAGATCGACGAGTTCATCGTCAAGACCTACCCCGTCCTCGTGGGCACCGGCATGCCGATGTCGCGGGCCGGATTCGGGGTGCGCCCGCTGGAGCTCACCGGGGTCAAGGTCCTCGGCGGCGGCCAGACCGTCACCTCGTACGCCGTCAAGCGCTGACCTCGCCGGTCCCCGGGGCTCTCCGGCCCCAAACGCGCCGAACCGGCCTACCGTGGAGGTATGGCCGGTGAACAGCAGCAGCGCGCACACGAGACGATCGCCCCGCAGGCCGGGCACGAACAGCAGACGTGCCCGGCGTGCGGGCGCCGCGTCGACACGGTGGTCAGACGGCGCAAGTCACTCGGGATCTTCATTCCGGTGTGGGGCCGCGGCCCCTGCCGGAATCCGGGATGCCCCGATTACGCGGGCCCCGAGGAGCGGTGACTCAGCCCTTGGAGGCGAGCTCCTTCGTGCCCAGGCCGGAGGCGAAGCCGTTGGCCCAGAGCTGGTTGACGCGCGCCCGCTCGGCGGAGTTCGGGGTGGCGTTCTGGCACGAGGTGCCCGGTCCGCCGCCCGACATCAGCTCGGAGCACGGGCCCGAATAGTGGTCCGGAAGGCCCAGCACGTGGCCGGTCTCGTGCGCGGTCACGCGGGTGGAGTTGTACTGCTGGTTCTGCCGGTAGTCGAGGAAGATGTAACCCCGGCCGTGCCCGTCCGTGCTCGCGTACGAGCCGCGTGAGTCGTTGCCCTCGCGGTACGAGAAGTTCCCGCCGGAGGACACCTCCTGGAGCTTGACGTTGCTCACCGAGCTGTTCCAGATCTGCGTGGAGCGGGCTATCTGGCTGCGGAAGCTGGGTGCGCTGCGGGTGTTGTACGTGACGGTCACGGCCAGGACGCCGGGGTTCGCGGCGCGCTGCTCGGCGACCGAGCGCTGCACGGCCTCGAAGAAGGCGCGGTTGGCGGCCTCGTTCTCCTGCGAGCCCGCGTACGCGGCGTAAGTGGCGGCATTGCCGACGGGGGCGGGAGCGGCGCTGGCGGTGGGGGTGACACCGAGGGCGGCGGCGAGGCCGAGGCCGACGGTCGTGGCCAGAACGGCCTTACGGGAGTGGCGCATGTGGGGGAGCTCCTACTCGTCCGGTGCGGTGGGGGGTGGGTCGTTCGGTACCGGAGTCTGCGGGAGTTCACTGGCCCGGCGGATGATGTCACTCCCCGATAGCGCCGGCCTATCGGGAAGATTTCGACAGCCCAACTAGCGTGAGAATGGCGGGATTCGGGGGGCTATCAGTGGCTGGTGCGGTCCACCGGGACCGGCCTACTCTCGGGTCATGGAGCTTGAGGTCAGGCACCTGCGCGCGCTGTGCGCCATCGCCGACGCCGGCAGCCTGCACAAGGCCGCCCGGCAACTCGGCGTGAGCCAGCCCTCCTTGACGACCCAGCTGCGCCGCATCGAACGGGCCCTGGACGGCGAGCTGTTCCTGCGCGAGCGGACCGGCTGCCGGCCCACCCCCTTCGGCCGGACCGTACTGGGCCGGGCCCGGCCGCTGCTCGCCGAGATGGCCGCGCTGGTGGCCGAGGCCCGGGCGCAGGCCCGCGGACCGCGGCTGCGCATCGGCTCCACGGCCAGCCGGGCGCTGCCGGGATGGCTGCGCCGGCTGCACCGGCGGATGCCGGACACCGAGACCTCGCTGGTGGTGGACGTGTCCGCCAACGCGCTCCTGCGGATGGTGGCCTCGGGGCAGCTGGACGTGGCGTTCGTGCACGAGGTGGAGGGCAGCCCGCTGCGGGTGCCGTCCGGGCTGCAGATGCACGTGCTGATGGAGCGGGAGCCGCAGTTCGTGTCGATGTCCCGGGACCATCCGGCCGCCGGGCAGTCGGTGGTCTCCTTACGGGACCTGGCCGCCGACCGGTGGATGGTGGACCCCTCGGTCGACGGCGAGTGGGACGGGCTGCGGCGGGTCTTCGCCGGGGCCGGGCTCGACCCGCCCGTCCTCCACGCCGACTACCACACGGCGACCTCGCTGATCATCTCCGGCGAGGCGGTCGCGCCCTGCCAGCCGACGTCCGGGCCGCGCGAGGACATGGCGATCCGGCCGCTGTCGGGGGACCCCCTCGCCGTCCGGCTGCTGCTGGCGACCCGGCCCGGCGCCCACGCGGAGGTCTACGAGGACCTCCGCGCCGCCTATCGCGAGGCGGCCCTGCGCACGCCCCCGTACCGCGCCTGGCTGCACCACCACGCGAGCCCCCTGCTGGCGGCCTGACGGAGTCCGGGCCCGGCCCCGACCCGCCCCCGGACTCCGTCCGGAGCCCCACCCCCGAACGCCGGCGCCGCTGGAACACCCGGCCGCGCCGGCGTTCCGGCGTGCCCGCGCACCCGCTTGACTTCCCTTGGCCGCGATATATCGTGTTGTTCAGAAGACGCGATATGTTGCGTGCGTCGAGCCCGGTCCGTGAACGCACGAGGAGGATCAGCACCATGGCAGAGCAGTCGTCCCGGCCGTCGCCTTCGCAGTCGACCTGGCACATCGCCGAACCGCAGAAAGTCGCCTTCGAGGCGCCGGTGACCGAGCTGCGCGTGCGCGTCGTGAGCGGCACGGTGAACGTGGTCGCCGCCGAGGCGGGCCCGGCCCGCCTGGAGGTGACCGAGGTCGACGGACCGCCGCTGTACGTGGTGCAGGACGGCGACACCCTCACCGTCTCCTACGAGGACGTGCCCTGGAACGGCTCCCAGGGCCTCAAGCAGTGGTTCGAGTCGAAGCCCTGGAAGGCCTGGTCCTCCGGTTCGTCCGCCGGCCGCAAGGCCTGGGAGCGCAGCGCCGCGATCACCCTCACCGTCCCCGCGGCCACCCGGGTCCAGGTGGCCGCGGTCGACGCCACCGCCTTCGTCTCCGGCATCTCCGGCGGCACCGAGGTCACGGGGGTCTCCGGCGACGCCACGCTGGTCGGGCTCTCCGGCCGGGTCAAGGCGCACACCGTCTCCGGCGGCGTCGAGGCCCAGTCCGTCACCGGCGACCTCCGCTTCCATTCGGTGTCCGGCGGCCTGACGGTCGTCGACGGCGCGGGCGTGAGCGTACGGGCCGACTCGGTCAGCGGTGACATGCTCCTCGACCTGGACCTCGGCCCGGCGGCCGCGCGCCCCGTCGACATCGCGCTGAACTCCGTGTCCGGCCAGGTCGCGATCCGCCTCCCGCACCCCGCCGACGCCCGCGTGGAGGCCAACACCGCCACCGGCGGCGTCTCCAACGCCTTCGAGGACCTGCGGGTCTCCGGCCAGCTGGGCGCCAAGCGGATCACCGGCACGCTCGGCTCCGGCTCCGGCACTCTGCGGGCCACCACCGTCTCCGGCGGCATCGCGCTGCTGCGCCGCCCGCAGGCCGATGCCGGTGCCGACGCCCCCGCCGCCGCTCCGCTCGCGCTCGACAAGAAGGTGCTCTGACATGCCGCCCGTCTTCGCCCACGGCCGCCTCCGCCTCTACCTCCTCAAGCTGCTGGACGAGGCCCCGCGCCACGGGTACGAGGTGATCCGGCTGCTGGAGGAGCGCTTCCAGGGCCTGTACGCCCCCTCCGCGGGCACCGTGTACCCGCGGCTGGCCAAGCTGGAGGCCGAGGGCCTCGTCACGTACGCCACCGAGGGCGGGCGCAAGGTCTACTCCATCACCGAGGCGGGCCGCGCGGAGCTGGCCGACCGCAGCGGCGAACTCGCCGACCTGGAGCTGGAGATCCGCGACTCGGTCACCGAACTGGCCGCGGAGATCCGCAACGACGTCCGGGGCGCGGCGGGTGACCTGCGGCGCGAGATGCGGGCGGCGGCCTCGGCGTCCGCGACCCAGGTCGAGGACGAGTCCTGGAAGGCGGCCAAGGAGGAGCTGCGCAAGGCGAGGCAGGAGTGGAAGGAACAGGCGCGCCGGGCGAAGGACGAGAGCCGCCGGGCCCGCGAGGAGGCTCAGCAGGCCCGCCGCCAGGCCAAGGAGGCCCAGGACCGGGCCCGCGAGGAGGTCCAGCGCATCGCGGTCCAGCTGCAGGAGCAGTTCGCCAAGTCCGGCGGCGTCCTGGGGAGTCTGGCCGGCGCGTGGCTCGGCGGCGGTGCGGCGCAGTCCGGGCCGTCGGCCGGTCCCGCCGCCGGGACCGCGGCCGCGCCGTCGGCCCCGGCGGCGGACGCCGAGGCCGATGCGGACTGGGCCGAGGACCTGGCGCCCAGCGGTGATCCGGCGCGCGATCTGGACCGGCTGCTGGACCGCTTCCGCGACGAGGTGCGGGATGCCGCGCGGGACCACGGGGTGAGCTCGGCGCAGGTGGCCGAGGTCCGGGTGGGGCTCGCGGCGGCGGCCGCCCGGCTGAGGGCGACGCTGCGGGCCGGGTAGGCGGGGCCGGATCCGTCAGGCGGCCAGGCCGGCTTCGGCTGTTCCGTAGGTGATGCCGTGGTCCGTCAGGACCTCGGACACCGTGCCGGGGCGGGAGAGGAGGGCCAGCAGGAGGTGCAGGGTGCCGATGTGGTTGTCCTTGCGGCCCAGGGCGATGCGGAGGGACTGTTCCAGCACCTTCTTCGAGCCCGCGGTGAAAGGGACCCGGTAGCTGCCGGCGCGGTCGTCCGGCTCGTCGCGGCCGAGGGCCGAGCGCAGTGAGGCGCGCAGGGTCCGCCTGCGCGGGGCGGGGGTCGCGAGCGCCCCCTGGCCGTGGGTCTCCTCGATGCGGGAGACGATCTCCGTGAGGTCGATCCCGAGTCCGGCCAGCGCCTCCTCGTCCGCCCGGGACATGCCGCCCCGGCGGCGAGCCGCCGTCAGGTCGGCGGCGACCGCGGTGCGGTCCACGCCCAGCCGGTCCAAGGCTCCCAGTTCCAGCAGGGAGAGCAGCAGGTGCTCCTCGGTGACGGTCGCGGCCCCGGCCCGCCGGGCCTCGGTCACCGCCCCCGTCACGGTGTTCCGGGCGTCGGTCGTGAAGCGTTCGAACATCAGAGCCTCCCGTACTTCTTGTGCACGGCCTGCCGGCTGACGCCCAGCTCGGCCGCGATCTCCTGCCAGGACCACCCCTGCGCGCGGGCACTGCGTACCTGTACCGCCTCCAGCTGCTCCAGCAGTCTGCGGAGGGCGGCCACGGCACGCAGGCCCACGCGCGGGTCGCGGTCACCGGCCCGCTCGGCGAGATCGGTTGCTTCCGTCATGCCTGTCAATTTAGGTTGACGCGGGAGGTGTTGTCAACCTTCATTGACGCGTGCGGGTCTACGGGGTGAGGACGATCTTCCCGAAGAGGTCACCCGCCTCGAGCTTCTCGAAGCCCTCGCGCGCCCGCTCCAGCGGCAGCACCTCGTCGATGACCGGCCGGAGCCCGGTCGTGGCACAGAACGACAGCAGGTCCTCCAGCTCGTCCTTCGATCCCATCGTCGAGCCGACCACCTTCAGCTCCAGGAAGAAGATCCGGGTCAGCTCGGCGTGCGCCGGGCGGTCGCCGCTCGTGGCGCCGGAGATCACCAGGGTGCCGCCGGGGCGCAGGGACTTCACCGAGTGGGACCAGGTGGCCGCGCCCACCGTCTCGATCACCGCGTCCACCCGCTGCGGCAGCCGCGCGCCCGGCTCGTACGCCTCCACGGCGCCCAGCTCCACGGCCCGCTTGCGCTTGGCCTCGTCCCGGCTGGTGGCGAAGACCCGCAGGCCCGCCGCCTTGCCGAGGGCGATCGCGGCGGTCGCCACCCCGCCGCCGGCGCCCTGGACGAGCACGGAGTCCCCGGGGCGGACCCCGGCATTGGTGAACAGCATCCGGTACGCCGTCAGCCAGGCCGTCGGCAGGCAGGCGGCCTCCTCGAAGGTCAGCTCGGCGGGCTTGCGCAGGACGTTCCACGCGGGGACGGTCACCTGCTCGGCGAAGGTCCCCTGGTAGCGCTCGGTCAGGATCGAGCGGGGCTCGTCGGGGCCGACCCCGTGGCCGCTCTGGCCGATCACGGAGTGCAGGACGACCTCGTTGCCGTCCTGGTCGATCCCGGCGGCGTCGCAGCCGAGGATCATCGGGAGTCTTTCCTCGCCGAGGCCCACCCCGCGCAGCGACCACAGGTCGTGGTGGTTGAGGGAGGCGGCCTTGACGTTCACGGTCACCCAGCCGGGCCGGGCCTCCGGTGCCGGGCGGTCGCCCAGTACAAGGCCGTTCAGCGGCTGGTCACGGTCGATTCGGGCGGCGTAGGCAGCGAACATGCCGCGACGCTACCGCTCG
This sequence comes from Streptomyces sp. NBC_00207, assembly GCF_045160965.1. NCBI lineage: Bacteria > Bacillati > Actinomycetota > Actinomycetes > Kitasatosporales > Streptomycetaceae > Streptomyces > Streptomyces sp. NBC_00207. The sequence goes on from NZ_CP130715.1 coordinate 6,148,652, forward strand.
GTAGGGCCGGGTTCCAGCCCTCTCGTGACCGTGGCGGTGAGGCCTTCGTCGCACCGTCGCGAAGCCGGTGCGGCCCCGGGGCCGCACCGCGCGAACGGCGCGTGAAAAAGCAGAGGCCCGGCCGGAGGGATCCGGCCGGGCCTGTTGCCCGTACAAGCTCGCGCGGCGGTCAGGCCAGGCGGGCCACGCCGTCGGCCTTCGCGGCGGCGGCGACGGCCGTGGCGACGGCCTCCGCGACGCGCTCGTCGAACGGCGAGGGGATCACGTAGTCGGCGGCGAGCTCGTCACCCACGACGCCGGCGATGGCGTCGGCGGCGGCGATCTTCATGCCCTCGGTGATCCGGGTCGCGCGCACCTTGAGGGCGCCCGCGAAGATGCCCGGGAACGCCAGCACGTTGTTGATCTGGTTCGGGAAGTCCGAGCGGCCCGTGGCCACGACCGCCGCGTACTTGTGCGCGACGTCCGGGTGGACCTCCGGGTTCGGGTTGGCCATGGCGAAGACGAAGGCGTCCTTCGCCATCGAGGCCACCGCCTCCTCCGGGACCGTACCGCCGGAGACGCCGATGAAGACGTCCGCGCCGGCGAGGGCCTGCTCCAGCGAACCGGTCTGGCCGGTCTTGTTGGTCAGACCCGCGATCTCCGCCTTGACGTCCGTCAGGTCGGAACGGTCCGCCGACACGACGCCCTTGCGGTCGGTGACGCAGACGTCGCCGATGCCCGCGTCCACCAGGATCTTGGCGATGGCGATGCCCGCCGCGCCCGCGCCCGAGATCACGGCACGCAGGTCGCCGAGGGTGCGACCCGTGAGCTTCGCGGCGTTGCGCAGCGCGGCCAGCGTCACGATGGCCGTGCCGTGCTGGTCGTCGTGGAAGATCGGGATGTCCAGCGCCTCCTGGAGGCGCCGCTCGATCTCGAAGCAGCGGGGGGCCGAGATGTCCTCCAGGTTGACCCCGCCGAAGGACGGGGCGAGCCGGATGACCGTCTCGATGATCTCGTCCGTGTCCTTGGTGGCGAGCGCGATCGGAACCGCGTCCACCCCACCGAACTGCTTGAAGAGAATGGCCTTGCCCTCCATGACGGGGAGGGATGCCTCGGGGCCGATGTCACCGAGTCCGAGCACGGCCGTGCCGTCGGTGACGACGGCGACCACGTTGGACTTCCAGGTGTACTCGTTCACCAGCTCCGGCTGCTCGGCGATGGCGCTGCACACCTTCGCCACGCCGGGCGTGTACGCGAGGGACAGGTCGTCCTTGTTGGTGACGGGCACCGTGGCCTGGATGGCCATCTTGCCGCCCCGGTGCAGCGCGAACACCGCGTCCGGGTTGTTGTCCGTGACGCTGTCGCTGCGAGGGTTGATGATCTCCGCTGCCACTGTGTGTGACCCCTTAAGTCCTTTGAATCGTTGAGGGTGGCCACTCCTGGTTAAGGGGTGGGCGGGCACCGCGTCCGTACTCCGCATCGACGGTTGGCCCGTCTCCGCGGAGGGGAGGTTCGTACGCGCGGGCGCGCCGCACGCGCGCCCTGAGCCCCGGATGAGGGGTGTAAGGATCTGTTCTACCCGAAGAACGCTCGCCCAGACGAGTCGATTCCCGCTCAATCGTAGGTCGCTTGCCCCGCTTTTGGCGAAAAGTCCAAACCTTGTCGTCCGATGGGCGAGACGCCCCGGAGAAACTGCGGCCAAAAGGCCAGGTCACAGCAGTATCTGCGGCCTCGAACGCCCTTCTCCGCAGTCCTGTTGGGCTACCCCCACCGCCCGTTATGCGATTTTGACCTGACGGGCACCCTGAATGTCTCAGTCCGAATGGCAAGATGCCGTAATCACACAAGGTCGCGACACTCGATGGTGCGTGTCCGACCCTTTTTCGATGCTTTTCCACCAGTGCCGGAGGAACCAAGCCATGACCGCTAGCACCACCCGTCGTACGACCGCCGCACGGTCCCGGATCGCCGCGGTCGGCGCGATCGCGGTCGCGGGCGCCCTGATCCTCACCGGTTGTGGTGACCAGACCGACAAGGCCTCCACCAGCCCGTCGGGTGCGGCGAACAACAGCGCGCCGCTCTTCTCGAAGCTCCCGAAGAAGATCCAGGACGCCGGTGTCATCAAGGTCGGCACGGACGCGACCTACGCGCCGATGGAGTTCACCGAGGGCGGCAAGATCGTCGGTGTCGACCCCGACGTCGCGGCGGCCCTGAGCAAGCAGCTCGGCGTGCAGTTCAAGTTCGAGTCCGGCACCTTCGACACCCTGATCGGCAGCATGCAGACGGGTCGCAGCGACCTGGTCATGTCCTCGCTCACCGACACCAAGGCCCGTCAGGAGGGCCTGGACGACAAGGGCGCCAAGACCGGTGCCGGTGTCGACTTCGTCGACTACTTCTCCGCCTCGACCGGCATCCTGGTCAAGAAGGGCAACCCCCAGGGCATCAAGACCCTCGACGACCTGTGCGGCAAGACGGTCGCCGTGCAGCGCGGCACCACGTACGAGGAGTCCGCCAAGACCCAGGCCGAGAAGTGCAAGACGGACGGCAAGGGCGAGCTCAAGATCGAGTCCTTCCCGACCGACGCCGAGGCCCAGACCCGCGTCAAGGCCGGCGGCGCCGCCGCGGACCTGAACGACTCCCCGGTCGCCGCGTACATCGCGCAGACCGCCGGCGGCGGCAACGACTTCGAGGCCATCGCCAACCCGACCGACGCCGGCCTCTTCGGCATCGCGGTGGACAAGAAGAACACCGAGCTGCGCGACGCGCTCAAGGAAGCCCTTGACGCGGTCATCAAGGACGGCACGTACAAGGCTGCCCTCGACAAGTGGAACGCGGGCTCCGGCGCCGTGACCGAGGCCAAGATCAACGCCGGTTCCTGACCTCCGCGTACCACCGCAGCACACTGAAGGGCAGTCACTGTGACTGACAAGCTCGACAAGGTCCCGGGCCCGGCGGACACCCCGCCGGCCGGGGCCGTACCCCCCGAGGCGATCCGCGCCATTCCGGTCCGCCACTACGGCCGCTGGATCAGCGCCGTGGTCGTCATCGGCCTGGTCGTGGCGCTCGTGATCGCCTTCTCGCAGGGCAACGTTCGCTGGGCGACCGTGCCGGAGAAGCTGTTCGACCCCACCATCCTCCGTGGTGTCGGCAACACCATCTGGATCAGCATCACCGCGATGGCCCTGGGCCTGGTGCTCGGTGTCCTCTTCGCGGTGATGCGGCTCTCGAAGAACCCGGTGACCAGCACCATCGCCTGGTTCTACATCTGGCTGTTCCGCGGCACCCCGGTGTACGTGCAGCTGCTCATCTGGTTCAACCTCGCCCTGATCTTCCCGATCCTGAACCTCGGGTTCTACAAGGACGAGATGACCCAGGTCATGACGCCCTTCCTGGCCGCCCTGCTGGGCCTCGGCCTCAACGAGGGCGCGTACATGGCGGAGATCGTCCGCGCCGGCATCCAGTCGGTCGACGAGGGCCAGACCGAGGCCTCGCACGCGCTCGGCATGACCCGTACGCAGACCATGCGCCGGGTCGTGCTGCCGCAGGCCATGCGGGTGATCGTGCCGCCGTCCGGCAACGAGTTCATCAACATGCTCAAGACCTCGTCGCTCGTCGTCGCCGTGCAGTACTTCGACCTGCTGCGCGCGGCCCAGGACATCGCGTCCACCTCGTTCGCGGTGATGGAGATGTTCTTCGTCGCCTCGATCTGGTACCTCGCCCTGACCAGCGTGTTCAGCGTCGGCCAGTACTACCTGGAGCGCCGCTACGCCCGTGGTGCGCTCCGCTCGCTGCCGCCCACGCCGCTGCAGAAGATCAAGGCGAAACTGTCCAGCTTCTCGAACCGCAAGGCGGTGGCCTGATGACGACTGCCATGGTGAAGGCCGAGGGCGTCCACAAGTCCTACGGTGCGGCGCACATCCTCAAGGGCATCGACCTGGAGGTCGCCCCGCGTGAGGTCTTCTGCCTCGTCGGCCCGTCCGGCTCCGGCAAGTCGACCTTCCTGCGGTGCATCAACCACCTGGAGCAGGTCAACGCCGGACGGCTGTACGTCGACGGCCAGCTCGTCGGCTACCGCCAGAAGGGCGACAAGCTCTACGAGCTGAAGGACAGCGAGGTCGCGGCCCAGCGCCGGGACATCGGCATGGTCTTCCAGCGCTTCAACCTCTTCCCGCACATGACGGCCATCGAGAACGTCATGGAAGCCCCGATCATGGTCAAGGGCGAGTCCAAGGCGGTGGCGCGCGAGCGCGCCATCAAGCTGCTGGACCGCGTGGGCCTCGGCGACAAGGGCGGGAACTACCCCACCCAGCTCTCCGGCGGCCAGCAGCAGCGCGTGGCGATCGCCCGCGCGCTCGCCATGGAGCCGAAGCTGATGCTCTTCGACGAGCCCACCTCGGCGCTCGACCCCGAGCTGGTGGGCGACGTCCTCGACGTCATGCGGGACCTGGCCGAGTCGGGCATGACCATGATCGTGGTCACGCACGAGATGGGCTTCGCCCGCGAGGTCGGCGACAACCTCGTCTTCATGGACGGCGGCGTGGTCGTCGAGTCGGGCAACCCGCGCGACGTGCTGGGCAACCCGCAGCACGACCGCACGAAGGCGTTCCTGTCCAAGGTGCTCTAGCGCTCCGGCGCCCGGGTGCCCCGGTCGCACCGGCGGACAGGTGAGGGGCGGTACGGGATTCCCGTACCGCCCCTCACACGTGCTCAAGTCCCTACTTCAGACCTAGGACCAGCGCGTCCGAGGGGGAGCGCCAGACGGTACGGGCCTCCGCGAAGCCGGCTCCGAGCAGGGCGGCGGTGTGCCAGGCCTCGGGCGGGGTGTCGCCGTCCGCGTGCTCCCCGTAGATCGCGAAGCGCTGCTTCACCGGCTCCGCGAGGACCGGGTCCGCGGCGGCCAGGTCCCACCACTCGCGCCAGTCCAGCGCGCCGGCCGCCTTGGCCCGGTCCATCCCGGCGTGCCGGTGGGCGTGCTCGGCGGCGTCGATGCGGGGGGTGGCCGGGTCGGGCATGTGGTCGGCGTTCATGAACACCCCGCCCGGGGCCACCAGCGGCGCGAGCCGCCCGTACAGGACGGCGAGGTCCTCGCTGTGCAGCCAGTGCAGGGCGGTGGCGGTCAGGACCGCGTCGTAGGAGTCGTGGGGGAGGGCGGCGGGCCAGTCCGGGTCCTTGAGGTCGGCGGTGACGAAGGCGACCCGCTCGTCGCCGGCGAAGTGGCCCTCGGCGATGGCCAGCAGCGCGGGGTCGAGATCGACGCCCGTACTGGTGGCTCCCGGGAACCTCTTGAGGACGCGGTCCGTGATACTTCCCGTACCGCACGCGAGATCCAGCACCCGGGGGGTGGGTCCGACCAGGGCCTCGACCATGTCCAGCATCACCCGGAACCGCTCCTCGCGGTCGGGCATGTACCACTCCTGCTGGCGGTCCCAGCTGTCCTGCCAGGTCTGCCAGTACCCCGCGCCGGTGGCCGTATCTGCCGTATTCGCCGTATTCGCCATCACGAACCCCTCCATACGTAATACCCTCGAAGACGTCTCAGCCGTTACCGGAGACATTAATCCGCAGCCGTAAGGACTACAAGTGGAACTGGCCCATTACTCGGACTTCGCCGTGCGCCTGGTCAACACCGAGGAGCCGGCCCGCAACAAGGACGAGCTCACCTCCGTGGACGCCGTCCGTGCCCTGTTCGGCGCAAGCGTGCAGATGGCCCGCCGCGTCACCGACACCGACGTCACCCGCTTCCGCAACGTACGGGCCCGGCTGCGCGCCGTCTTCGAAGCAGCCGACGGCGGTGACCACGTCCTCGCGGTCGACCTGCTGAACTCGCTGCTCATGGAGTTCCCGGTCAGCCCCCAGGTCTCCGGGCACACGACCATCGGCGAGGACGGCCGCCCCGACTGGCACATCCACCTCGCCGAGCACCCCTCGAACGCATCGGCGGGCTACGCCGCCATGGCGGCCATGGGCCTGGCCTTCGCCCTCACCGAGCACGGCCCCGACCGCCTCGGCCTGTGCCAGGCCGCGCCCTGCCGCAACGCCTACCTGGACACCTCCACCAACCGCTCCCGGCGCTACTGCTCTGACCGCTGCGCCACCCGCGCGAACGTGGCCGCCTACCGCGCCCGCAAGCGGCTGGAGGCCGAGACGTCCGCCCGCAGCGGGCGCAGCGCCGACGCCGCCCAGGACAGCCGGGCCCTCAGCGAGCGCTGATCCTCCTCGCGCGGCCGGAAGCGCAGCACCGCCGTCGCCAGCACCAGCTCGCCGGGCACCGGCCCGTAGACGGTGCTGTCGCCGGTCTCGTTGTACGGGTTGTCGCCCAGCACCCACCAGCAGCCGCCCGGCCGCCGCTCCACCGCCCGCTTGATCACCAGCAGGTCCTGCTGGAAGGGATGGCGCAGCACCACCACGTCACCCGGACGGACGGCGGCCCCGTACCGGACCACCACCTGGTCCCCGTTGGTCAACGTGGGCACCATCGACGCCCCCGTCACCTCCACCACCCCGAACCGCTTCCGCGGGCGCCCGTTCTCCACCATGCGTGTCCTCCTCGTCACCCCCGCATGCTGCCGCACCGGTCCGTACATTCGCTCACCGGTCCGGCCGCGCCCCTGGACTTTTGTCCTAAGCCCATGGGGGCGCCCGCGAAATCCGGTTGTTCAGCGAGTAATCTCCCCCTTGAGAAGACGATCACGAGGAGGACAAACTCCATGCTTTCCCGCCTCTTCGCCCCCAAGGCGAAGGTCTCCGCCCACTGCGATCTTCCGTGCGGCGTGTACGACCCTGCCCAGGCCCGCATCGAGGCCGAGTCCGTCAAGGCCGTGCAGGAGAAGTACCAGGCCAACGACGACGCCGACTTCCGCGCGCGCGCCATCACCATCAAGGAGCAGCGCGCCGAGCTCGCCAAGCACCACGTCTCGGTGCTGTGGAGCGACTACTTCAAGCCCCCGCACTTCGAGAAGTACCCCCAGCTGCACACCCTGGTCAACGACACCCTGAAGGCCCTCTCGGCCGCCAAGGCGTCCAACGACCCGGCGACCGGCGCCAAGGCTCTTGAGCTCATCGCCGAGATCGACCGCATCTTCTGGGAGACCAAGGCCGCCTGATCCGGCGCCCGGTACCCCTGCTCGCGCCTGCCCCGTCGGCCGGCGCGACGACGAGAACGGCCCGACTGCCTTCTGGCAGCCGGGCCGTTCTCGTTCTCGCTCCTCGGCTCCGCATCCTGCGGATACGCGCCGTGCTCACTCGTCGGCGTCGTCGTCCTCGTCGTCCAGGCGGGCCAGCCAGGTGGCCAGGCGTTCCACCGGGACCTCGAAGTCCGGGTTCAGGTCGACGAAGGTGCGCAGCTGCTCGGCGAGCCACTCGAAGGTGACCTCCTCCTCGCCGCGCCGCTTCTCCAGCTCCTCGATGCCGCGATCGGTGAAGTACAAGTCGGGCTCCGTGCCGTGATGTGGGTGTGCAGGGGGTGTTTCCCGCCAGGATAATCCGCGGGGCCGAAGAGGCCTCCCGCCCGTGGTGTTCCCGGGGCTAGCCTGGATGCCCAACGAGCGGGGGGCGCGGATGAGGGACGGGCGCACGACCGGCTCGGCGCACGCCTTCGAGCTCCTCGAGCCCCTCGTCCAGGCCGCGACCGTACGCGTTCACGCCCCGCCGGGCGGGTATGACAACCCCGGCAGCCATCGGACCGGTCCCACGTGGGGGAGCGGTTTCTTCATCGCCCCCGGCTGGGTCCTGACGTGCGCGCACGTGGTCGGCGAAGGGGGTGCTGCGGTGCGTCTGACGGGACGCGAGGTCGGCATCACCTTCTCCTCCGGGGCCCACGGGGCGACCGGGACGGTCACCGGGCGCGTGGAGTGCGTCCTGCCCGAGCGGCTGGAGGAGCGGCGCCCCCGCCGGGGCGCCCTGTGGGACCTGCCCGACCTGGCGCTGCTCAGGGTCCTGGCCCCGGTGTCGCACGCCTGCGTCTGGCTGACGGACCGGTCCAGACCCCGCTTCGACGAGGTCGCCTACTTCGGCTGCACCGAGGACCTCGGCACCCCCGAGATCACCGGCCGCACCACCCGGCTGCGCGGCAGCGCCGGGAACGGCGCGGCCATCCGGCTCGGCGACGACGACGAGATCGACCCCGGCATGTCCGGCGGCCCGGTGGTGGACCTGGCCCGCGGGGAGGTCGTCGGGGTGCTCAAGGCCCGGCGGCACGGGGCGGGCGGCGGGCTCGCCGTGTCCGTCGTGCAGCTGCGCACGCTGCCGATGCCCGCGCGCGGCCAGGTCGGGCTCTACCGCCGCGTCATGCAGGCCCACGACCTGCACCACTACGACCAGCACCTCAGCGACCTCGACAACCGCCGGACCTGGACGGACGTCCACGGCGAGCTCCCGCCGGAGGAGGGCGCCCCCTACGGCGGCCGCGGCCGGCTCACCCCCGGCGAGCGCACCACCCTGTGCGGGCTGCTGGCCGAACTGCCCCCGCCGGGTTCCTCCGAGGTCGTACGGGCCCTGGTCGAGGCGGCCCGCGGGGAGGAGCCGGACCCGCAGCCGCCCGCCCCGCTGAGCTGGCGCGACGGGCTGGGGCTGCTGCACGACCCGCCCGGCGGGGCGGCGGAGGCCGTGGCCATGCTCCGGTACGCGACGGACGTGAGCGTGGCCGACTACCGGGAGCCGCCGACCCCGGGCGCGGACGAGGAGCTGTGGGACTGGATCCGTGCCACGGCCGAGCGGCTGTGGCGCCCGCTGCGGCGGGAGCTCGGCGAGCGCCACGAGCGGGGCCTCGCGGAACGGGAGCGGCGCCGGCGGGCCTCGGCCGGCCGGGCGGTGGGCGGCCCGGCACGGCGGGCCGGCGGGCTGCCGCCCGGGGCCTCGGTGCTGCTGGAGGTGTGGGCGCACGGCTGGGAGGACGTCTACGACTGGCGGGTCTCCGTACTGGCCGGCCCGGCACAGCCCGGGCGGGTCACCCCGGTGGACTCGGGCGTGCGCGCCACCCTGGCGGGCCTGCCGGAGGCGTTACGGGTCCCGCTCGCCGAGGCCTTCCGGCGCTGCGACACCCACGAGGCGGCGGCCCTGCTCGAAGTGGCCGTGGCCCCGGAGCTGTTCGGGCTGGCCGTGGACGAATGGGTGGTGGCGGGCGGCGTACCGCTGGGCGTGCAGCGGCCGGTGGTGCTGCGCCACCCCGCCGGGCGGACCGGGGCCGGGCACCCGGCCGATCCCGGGCGGTCGGCGGATCCCGGGGATCCCGCGGGCCGCGCGCATCCGGCGGATCCCGCGGACCCCGAGGGCCGCGCGCACCCCGGGACGGCCGCCCGGTGGGCGCGGGTGCAGGCGGGACCGCTGCTGGACGAACGGGCCGACTGCGTACGGGGGCGCCCGCGCAGCCCCGCCGCCGAATGGCTGACGGGACTGCCCGACAACACCGTGCCGGTGCACTGCCGGGCGGCCGACCAGGAGCCCACGCTCGGCTCGCTGCACGCGGTGCGGGAGGCCGGGTACGGGGTGGCAGTGACCCGGCGGCCCCCGCCGGATCCGGGGGCCTCGTGCGCGCCGTTCCACCGCGGGCTGCGGGAGGAACTGGCCGACGCCGGGCGGGCGGAGGTGCTGCCGCTGCGGCTGCAGGCGCTGCGGGGGCGGGCGCACGGGGCGGACCCCGACGCGTACTGGGCGGCCGGGACCGGGCTGGTGTGGGAGGACCCGGCGCGGCCGCTGCCGGACGACGAACCGCTGCAGGGCGACCTGTGACGGCACCGGGCCCGGCCGATTCGAGTGAGGGAGGGGCAATGAACGACGAGTGGCTCATATACCGGGGGGTCGGTGAGCCCCATGACGGGATCGACGCCCTGCCCGACCCGCCGCCCTGGCGGGACTTCGACGGCGGGCCGGTGGCGGAGCCGGGCGGGCCGGCCGCGGCCGTCGACGGCAACGTGGCCCGGCGGCTCGGGGCGCACCGGCAGGCCGCCGAGCTGCACCGGCCGGAGCCCGAGGAGCTGGAGGCCGTCAACGCGGCGCTGTACCTGCGGCGGCCGCTGCTCGTCACGGGCTTCCCCGGAACGGGGAAGTCCACCCTCGCGCACGCCGTCGCCCACGAGTTGAAGCTGGGGCGGGTGCTGCGCTGGCCGGTGGTGTCGCGGACCGTGCTGCAGGACGGGCTGTACCGGTACGACGCCCTCGCGCGGCTGCAGGACGTACAGCTCGCGGCGAGCGGGGGCGCGGAGGCGGGGCCGGCCGACGGGGCCCCGGGCGCGGCAGCCGGCACCGGGACGGCACCCGGCATCGGGAAGTACATCCGGCTCGGGCCGCTGGGCACGGCCCTGCTGCCCACCGGGCGCCCCCGGGTGCTCCTCATCGACGAGCTCGACAAGAGCGACATCGACCTGCCCAACGACCTGCTGAACGTGCTGGAGGAAGGGGAGTTCGCGCTTCCCGAGCTGGAGCGGGTCGCCGACTCCGAGCCCGAGGTGCAGGTGCTCACCGACGACGGGACCAAGGTGACCGTCCGCGGCGGCCGGGTCCGCTGCCGGGAGTTCCCCTTCATCATCCTCACCAGCAACGGGGAGCGGGACTTCCCGGCCGCCCTGCTGCGGCGCTGCATCCAGCTCAAGCTCGGGCAGCCCGGCGAGAAGCGGCTCGCGACCATGGTCCGTGCCCACCTCGGGGAGGAGGCCGCCCGGCTCGGGGCGGACCTGATCCGGGAGTTCCTCAGCCGCTCCCAGACCGAACTGGTCGCCGCCGACCAGCTGCTCAACGCCGTGTACCTGACCCACTACGCCTCCCCGCCCACCCGGGAGGACCTCGCGGACCTGCTCATCCAGCGCCTCGACCGTCCGAGGTGACGGGCCGTGCCGCCGCCCGCCACACCCCCGCCCGCCGTGCCCCCGGCCGCCGTGCCCCCGGCCGCCCACGGACCCGGCCCCGCATCCCGCCAGGCCGCCCAGGCCGCCCCGGCCGTCCCGGGCGCCCCGGGCGTCCGCGAACTGGCCGCGCTGCTGCGCGCCGCCGGGCTCGACCCGAGCGCCGAGGAACTCGCCGACGCGCTGTGGCTGGCCGGGCACATCCGCGGGCCGGGGACGGCCGCGCCGGGTGCACGGGAGCCGGACCGGGACCCGGACGAGGACGCCGAGGACCGGGCCGGCAAGCCCGTGGAGCCCGAACGGGAAGAGGCGGACGCCGATGATCCGGTCCGGCTCTACGCATCCGGGGCGCGCCGCGCCGCAGGCGCCGAGGGGGACCGGCCGGAGGAGTCGCCCGAGGAGTACGGAGTGCCCGTACGGGTGCCCCGGGCCGCCGCGCTGCCGCGCATCCTCGACATCCAGCGGGCCCTGCGCGCCCTCCAGCGGCACCGCCCGCCCGCCCCGCCCACCCGGCTGGTGATCGACGAACCGGCCACCGCCGAGGCCAGCGCCCGGGCCCTCGGCCTGGTCATCCCGGTGCTCCGGCCGGAGAGCCGGCGCGAGGCGACCGTACGGCTGGTGATGGACGCGTCGCCGTCGATGGCCGTGTGGCAGGACATGTTCGACGAACTGCGCTCGGTGTGCGAGCGGTTGGGGGCCTTCCGGGACGTCCAGGTGCACTACCTGCACCGTCTCGCGGACGGTAAGGCGGTCCTCGGGCGCAGCCCCGTACCCGGCTCCGGGCTGCGCTCCGGCGACCAGTTGCGGGACCCGACCGGACGGGCCCTGACCATGGTGGTCTCCGATTGCGCCGGGCCGCTGTGGCGCGAGGGTGCCGCGCAGCGGCTGCTGTACCGCTGGGCCGAGTGCACCCCGTGCATGGTCGTCCAGCCGCTGCCGCAGCGACTGTGGGGCCGCAGCTGGCTGCCGACCGAACGGGGCACGCTCACCCGGCTGGAGGGCGGCGGACAGAAGCTGAGGTTCCGGCCGGACCGGCCGCTGCCGCCCGGACGTCTCACGGGCGGGCTGACCGTGCCCGTGCTGCCGCCGAGCCCGACCGCCCTCGGGGCCTGGGCCCGGCTCGTCGCCGGACTCGGCACCGGGCCGGTACCGGCCGAGGTGGGCCGGGTGCTGGCCGACCATCCGGCCGCGCCCGTGCCGCCGCCGCGCGCGGTACGGCCGCCGCGCGAGCTGGTGGCGCGGTTCCGGTCCTCGGCCGCGCCCCGGGCCGTACAGCTGGCGGTGTACCTGTCGGCGGCGCCGCTGACGCTGCCCGTGATGCGACTGGTGCAGCGCACGATGCTGCCGGACTCGGAGCCCTCCGACCTGGCGGAGGTCCTGCTGAGCGGGCTGCTGCGGCGCAGCGGGCCGGGGCCGGGGCACTGGTACGAATTCGTCCCCGGGGTGCAGGACGTGCTGCTGGGACCACTGGGACGGGACGAGGCCGCCCTGGTGCTCAAGCACTGCTCGGAGTACGTGCTGGCGCACTTCGGGCGGGGCGTACGGAACTTCCCGGCACTCGCGGTCTCGCAGCTCACCGGGGTGCCGCCGGCGGTGGTCGACCCCGGGCCGCAGGAGGCCGAGCGGGTGCCCGAGGGGCGGCTCCCGCAGGCCTTCGCACAGGTTTCGGCCAAGGTGGTACGGCGCTACCTGCCCGGCATGCCGGAGCAGGGCCCGGCCCGGCGCGAGCCCCCTCCCGTCCCCGTACCCGGGCGGGCCGGGGCGGTGCGCGCCGCACGGGACCGGCTCGCGGACGCGGCCGCGGACGGCGGCGCGGACGGCGGGGCGCGGGCCCTGCACGAGGCCGTCGCGGTGCTGCGGCGGGCGGTGACGGCTCCGGTGGCGCCCGGCGACCCGCCGGAGGAGGCGGAGACCGAGCTGGCGGGCGCGCTGCTGCGGTTGTGGGCCGCCCAGCGGGACCCGGAGCTCCTCGCCGAGGCGGAACGGGCCGTGACCGGGCTGCTGACCCCGGCGGCGCGGGCGGTCCTCGGCCGGGTGCTGTACGAGCGGGCGCTGGCCCACGGCCCCGACGCGGAGCTGCTGGCCGAGGCGGACCGGGAGTTCGCGGCGGCGGGCGCCACGGCCGGACCGGAGCTGCGGCGGGACTGCGCGGTGCGGCGGGCCGAGACCCTGATCCGGCTGAGCGGGCTGCGCGCGGACGCGGGCGCGCTCCGGGAGGCCCGCGCGGCCCTGGAACCCCTGGCGGGACCCCCGGCCGCCCCCGGCGGTGCGCTCGACGGGGACCCGGACGCGCACCCGGATCCCTCGGAGCCCGCCCCGGACCCCGAGCTGCAGCGGGCCCTGGGCCGGGTCCTCCTGGCCCTCCTGCCCCGCACCGAGGACCCGGCCGCGCGCACGGTCCTGGCCGAAGAGGCCGCGGCCCGGCTGGCCGTGCCGGCCGCGGGCACCGGCCCGGCCGGGGGCAGGGTCGCCGAGGCCCGGGTGCGCGTGGACCTGGCCGGCGCGCTGCGGTACCTGCCCGCCCGGCTGGAGGAGGCGGCCGGCCAGCTGACCACGGCCCTGGCGCAGGCCGGCGGGGACCCCGAGCTGCGGGTGGCCGCCCTGGTGTGCCTGGCCCGGGTGCACCGGGAGCGGTACGCGCGGGACGCCGACCCGGCGGCGCTGGAGGAAGCGGCCGAGGCGTACGGCCGGGCCCGGCGGCTGATCCCCCGCGACGGGGAGGCCTTCGGGGAGCTGCTGCCCGAGTGGGGCGAGGTGCTCCTGGAGCGGGCGCGGGCCGCCGACGGGCGGCGGTTCACCGGGGCTGCCGTGCGCGTGCTGCGCGACAGCCGGGCCGCGGTCCCGCAGTCGGACCCGGGGGCCGCGCACCGGCTCGTGCGGCTGGCCACCGGGCTGCGGCTGCGGCACGCGTACGAGGGCGACCCGGTGGACCTGCGGGAGGCGGAGTACCTGCTGGAAGTGGCCGTCCGGCACAGCCGCTGCCCGCTGGAGCAGGCCCGGGCCTGGCGGGACCACGGCGACGTGCAGCAGGAGATCCACGGCCACACCCGGGCGGTGGAGCGCCTCGACCGGGCGGCGGACTCCTACCGGCGGGCCTGGCGGGCGGCCCTGGAGGCCGACCGCGAAAGCCGCGCAGGCCGTGACGACCCCGAAGGCCGGGAGGCCGCTGCCGGAAGCGAGGGCGCCGCCGTCCGGCTGGCGGCCCGCGTACAGGAGTCGCGGGGAGCGGTGCTGGAGCGCCTCGCCCGCCCCCGGGCGGCCCTGGACGCCTACCGCTCCGCCCTGGAGCTGTGGACGCGGCCCGGTGCGGGTGCCGAGGGCGAGGGCGAGGCCTACGCCGAAGGGCGGACGGAGGCACTCCGTGCCCGGGTGCGGGCCCTGGAAGCCGGGCTCTGATGGCGGCGGCCGCGAGCGGAGCGCGCTGTTTCCGAGGACCGGCCGCAGGGAAAGGGCAGTGGACCGTCCGGTCCGCGACGCGACAGGGGGAGCAGCGGCACATGGTGACGAAGCGGCAGGAAGCGGAGGCGGCGACCCCGGCGTGTCCCGGGCGCCTGCCCGACCTCTCCGGGCTGGACCTGGCCGCGCTGCGCGGGATCGACCATCCCGTGCTGGCCCAGGTGATCGAGGGCATGGTCGAGCGGGTGACGCATCCGGCCGAGATCCTCAACGCCTTCGACTCCGGGGTGACCTGACCGGCGCGCGTCTGATCCGCCCCACCTTGAATGCGAGTTGACCACTTTCCGCCGTTAGCCGGGACCGTCCGAAGGGCAGGGATGGACCGTCCGCCGGGGGTTGCCTCCCGGAGGCACGGGGGAGGAAGGCGGGGCGATGAGGCGAGCGGTCACGAGCGACTCCGTCCTGCCCGCGCCGCCCGCGCGCGGCGGCGCCGGCTCCGCCCCGCACCAGGACCCCGCCCGGCCGAAGCCGGACCCCGCCGCGGCGCAGCGGCTGCGCCACGCCCGGTACGCGCCCTGGCCCTATGCCCGGCTCGACGTGGCCGCGGAGCGGGCCGCGGGCCACCGGCCGCATCCGATCCGGCAGTTCGTGCTCAAGACGCGCAGCCGCTGCAACCTCGCCTGCACCTACTGCTACGTCTACGAGATGGCCGACCAGGGCTGGCGCGGCCAGCCGCCCGCCATGACCGCCGCCACCGCCGCCCGCGCCGCCGAGCGGATCGCCGAGCACGCCGCCGCCCACGCCCTGCCCCGCGTCGACCTGGTGCTGCACGGCGGCGAACCGCTGCTCACCGCCCCCGCCGCGCTGGCCGGGCCCGTCGAGGCCGTACGGGCCGCCGTGGCCCGGGCGGCCCCGCGCACCCGGGTCACCGCCACCGTCCAGACCAACGGCACCCTGCTCACCCGCGGCCGCCTCGCCGCGCTCGCCGCCGCCGGCATCCGCGTCGGCGTCAGCCTCGACGGCGGACTGCCCGCGCACAACACCCGGCGCGTGGACCACGCCGGGCGGCCCGGCTTCGGCGCGGCCGCCCGGGGCCTGCGCCTGCTGGCACGGCATCCGGACAGCTACGCCGGGGTGCTGTGCGTCGTCGACCTCGGCCAGGACCCGGTGGAGACGTACGAGTCCCTGCTCGCCTTCGCCCCGCCCAGCGTCGGGCTGCTGCTGCCGCTCGCCAACTGGAGCGCCCCGCCCCCCGGCCACCACCCGGGCCTGGCCCCGTACGCCGACTGGCTGCTCGCCGTGTTCGAGCGCTGGTGGCACGACGGGGTGCGGCGCACCCGGATCCGGCTCTTCGAGGAGATCATCGCCCTGCTGCTCGGCCTGCCCGCCGCCACCGAGACCCTCGGGCTCGCGCCCGCCGCCACCGCCGTGATCGAGACCGACGGCTCCATCGAACAGGCCGATTCGCTGAAATCCGCGTACGAGGGGGCCGCCGCGACCGGCATGAGCCTCGACACCCACAGCTTCGACGAGCTCCTCGACCACCCCGGCCTCGCCGCCCGCCAGCTCGGACGGGACGCCCTCGCCGCCGGATGCCGCTCCTGCGAGCTGGTCGAGGTGTGCGGCGGCGGGCACTACCCGCACCGCTACCGCGCCGGCGAGGGCTTCCGGCAGCCGTCCGTGTACTGCGCCGACCTCCAGGTCCTCATCCGGCACATCGCCGCCGCCGTCCACAGCGCCGCGCAGCCTTCCGCGGCGGCCGTCCAGAGCGCCGCGCAGCCCCCCGCGGCGGCCGTCCACAACGCCGCGCAGCCTTCCGCGGCGGCCGTCCACAGCGCCGCGCAGCCCCCCGCGGCGGCCGTCCACAACGCCGCGCAGCCTTCCGCGGCGGCCGTCCACCGCTCCGGGCAGGTGCCCGCGACCGCCGCCCGGCGCACCGCGCAGACCGTCGCCGAGCGAGCCGCCCAGGGCGCCCAGAGCGCCACCCGGCGAGCCGCCCGGGCCGCCGCCGCCCACCCGCCGGCGGTCGCCTCATGACCACCGCCCTCACCGCCTTCACCGTCTCCTCCCGCACCCTGCGCGCCCTCGCTTCCACCGAGCCCTCCACGGAAGGCACCCGCCTGGTCCGCGACGTGCGCCGCTCCAAACGCCTCGTCCTGCTGCGCGCGGTCCTCGACGCCGCCCCCGGCGGCCCCTCCGGGGAGGCCGCCGACCACTGGGCCCTGCTGGAGGAGGCCGAGCGCCGGGACGCGGGCGCCGTGCGCGACGTACTGCACTACCCGGCCACCGGGGTCTGGGCCGAGGAGACCCTGCGCCGGCTGCACGCCTCCTACGGCCCCCCGCCCGACCTCGGCCACCTCGGAGCCCTCGCCGTCGCAGCCGCCCTGCGCGCCGGCATCGCCTTCACCCACACCCTGCGGCCCCAGCAGGGCCGGCTCGTCCTGCCCACGCTCGGACTGCTGCGCCCGGACCGCCCCGGCCCGCTCACCCTCACCGAACGCTCCTGGGACCCCGACGACCCCGCCACCGTGCCCCTGCACGCCCTGCCCGGGGGCCGGACCGCCCTCGACGACCTCGACCCCTACCGGGCGCCCGGCCCCGCGCAGCCCGCCCCCGTCCGCCCCGCCCGCCGTCTCACCCCGAAGGGGCACAAGCGCTGGGACACCCAGTGGTCCGGCGCGCTCACCCTGCTCCTGCGGTACGACACCGTCCGCGCGGAGGAGACCGCACAACTGCTGCGCTCCGTCGTACCGCTGTCCGGCGGCTCCCGCTCCCACGGCGCCACCCTGCCCGCGGCCGCCGGCTCCGTCCTGGCCCGCGCGCAGGCCCCGCCCGCCCTGGCCGCCACCCTCGTCCACGAGGTCCAGCACGGCAAACTCGCCGCCCTCGCCGACGTCCTGACCCTGCACACCGCCGACCGCACGCCCCGCCACTGGGCGCCCTGGCGCAGCGACCCCCGCCCGCTGGAGGGACTCCTGCACGGCGCCTACGCCCACCTGGCCCTGGCCGGGTACTGGCAGCGCGCCGCCCTCTACGGGGCCCGCGGCGCCTGGGCCCAGCACGCCCGGATCCGCGCCCAGGTGGCCGCCGTCCTGCCCGCCCTGCGGGCCCACGACCGACTGACCGCCGCGGGGCGGGAGTTCACCGAGGCGATGGCCGCCGCCGAGCGGGCCATGGACGAGCTGCCGCCGCCCGGCGACCAGCACACCGCGGCCCGCCGGGCCGTCGACCGGGAGCGCCGCGCCTGGTGCGAGGCGCACCCCGAACTCGCCCCGTTCGCCCGCGGTTGAGGGCCGCGCCCACCGGCACCGCTGCGGTACCTTTTCAGTCCCGTCCACTGCCCGGAGCCCAGGGAGACGGCGCATGACCACCGGTAGTCGGCAGGACCAGGGCACCACCCCGCACCCGTACCCGCACGCCCAGCCGCAGCGCTTCGTCATCAGCTTCGCCGGGTTCAACCGCCCCTGGGCCGTGTGGATCGGCCACCGCCTGGAGGAACACGGCCACCGCGTCGCCCTCCAGCGCTGGGACCCGCAGAACAGCCCCGGCATCGCCCAGGCCCTCGACGACCTCGCCCGCTCCGGCAGCCGGGTCCTCCTCGTCCTCAGCGAGCGCTACTTCTCCGCCGGCACCCACGCCGACGAGGAGTGGAACACCGCCCTGCGCGCCGTCACCGACCGCCACCCCGACCGGTTCGCGGCGGTCTGCCTCACCGACGCCCCGCTGCCCAGTGCCGTCGCCGTACTGGAGAAGACCGACCTGTGGGGCCTGGACGCGTACGAGGCCGAGTACCGCGTGCTGCGCCGGCTGGAGCTGCCCACCGACCGGATCGGCACCGAGACCGGCCGCCGCGGACCCCGCTTCCCCAACGACCCGCCCGAGATCTGGGGCCGCGTGCCGCGCCGCAACCCGCGCTTCACCGGCCGCAACGACGTCATCGGCACCCTGCGCGAAGCGCTCGCCGAGGCACCGGCCGGCGCGTCCACCGTCACCCTGCTCGGCCTCTCCGGCGTCGGCAAGACCCAGGTGGCCACCGAGTACGCGTACCGCTTCGCCTCCGAGTACGACGTGGTGTGGTGGGTCCCCGCCGAGGACCGTCCCACCCTGCGCGAACGCCTCGCCGACCTGGCCCCCGCCCTCGGGCTGCCCCGGGGCGCGGGCAGCTACGGCGAGCAGATCCGGGCCGTCCTCGAAGCGCTGCGGCGCGGATCCCCGTACGGCCGCTGGCTGATGGTCTTCGACGGCTGCGACAACCCCGACGACCTCATCGACCTGCTGCCCTCCGGCGCGGGCGACGTGATCATCACCTCCCGCAACCGCGAATGGGCCACCCGGCACACCAGCCTCGTCGAAGTCCCCCTCTACGCCCGCCCCGAGTCGATCACCTTCATCCGCCGGCGGGCCCTGCGCCTCACCGCCGACGAGGCCGACCAGCTCGCCGAGGCCCTGGAGGACTACCCGCTCGCCCTGGACCAGACCGCCGGCTGGCTCGCCGACTCCCCGCTCCCGGTGGGCGACTACCTCGCCCTGCTGCAGCGCCGCATGGACTCCCACGAGGCCGTCACCGTCTCCGAGGACTACCCGCTGCCCTTCCCCACCGCCCTCGCCATACTCCTCAACAACGTCCGGGAGAACTTCCCCGACGCCCTCTCCCTGCTGCGCCTGTTCGTCTTCTTCGCCCCCGGGCCGGTGCCGCTGCGGCTGCTGCGCGAATTCCCCGCCGACGACGTGCCCGAGGAGCTCGCCGGGCTGATCAACGATCAGATCCGGTGGAACGCCGCCCTCAACAAGCTCGTCCAGTTCTCCGTCGTCCGGCTGGAGTACTCCGACCTGCCCCTGGAGGAGGGCGGCGGCGGGCTGGAGACCGTACAACTGCACCGCATGGTCCACGGGATCGTCCGCGAGAACCTCTCCGAGGAGGAGGCCGAACCGTTGGCCCGGGCCGTCCGGCAGGTCCTCGCCGCCGCCGACCCCGGCGGGCCCTCCGACTCCCGGCTGTGGCCCCGCTACGCCGAACTCGTCCCGCACCTGGCCACCTCCGGGGTGCTCACCAGCGGCAACCCGCGCATCCAGAACTTCCTGCTGCGCTGCCTGCGCTACCTGATCCTCGCCGGGGAGTACCGCACCTGCCTGCGGCTCTCCGAGGAGACCGACCTGATCTGGCGGGCCGTGCTCGGCGAGGACCACCCCAAGGTGCGCGAGCTCAGCTACCAGTACGGCAACGCCCTGCGCAACCTCGGCCTGTTCCGGCGGGCCGAGACCCTCACCAAGGCCGTGTCCGGCCGGCTCACCGCGGAGCGCGGCGACCGGGACCTGGAGAGCCTGCGCGCCACCAGCGCGTACGGCGGCGTCCTGCTGTGCATCGCGAAGTTCGAGCCCGCCCGGGAGATCTTCGAGCACTGCCTGAGCACGTACCGGGAGCTGCTCGGCGAGGACGACTCCGTCACCCTGGACGCCCAGAACAACCTCGCCGCCACCTACCGGCTCCTCGGCCGCTACCAGGACGCCTACGACCTCGACCTGGACACCCTGCGCCGCCGCGAGCGGGTCCTGAAGCCCCTGCACATCTCCACCCTCGCCTCCGGCATCGCCTGCGCCATGGGACTGCGGCTGATGGGCCGCTACCGGGAGGCGCAGACCCGGCAGGAACAGGGGGTCAAGCTGAACACGCAGGTGCTGGGGCTGGGCCATCCGCAGACCCTGCGCGCCGAGCACAACCTCGGGATGTGCCTGCGCCGTTCCGGGGACATCCCCGGCGCGGGCCTGCGGCTGCGGACCGTGTGGGAGCGGGCGACGCGGGTCTTCGGGGTCGACTACCCGTGGACCCTGATGGTCGCCTCCGACTACGCCACCTACCTGAGGGAGTACGGGGACATCGGCGAGGCCCGCCGGATCTCCGAAGAGGTGGTCCGCGGCTACCAGTCGCAGCTCGGCCTCGCCCACCCGTACAGCATCGGCACGGTCGGCAACCTCGGACTGGTGCTCCGCGCCCAGGGCGAGCGCGCGGAGGCCCTCTCCCTGGCGGAGCAGGCCCTCGTCGGCATGCGGGGTGCGCTCGGCGACCGCCACCCGTGGACCCTGGGCTGCGCCCTGAACGCCACCGGCCACCGCAACATCACCGGCCGGCTGGAGGACGCCCTGGACCTGAGCCGGGACACCCTGCGCACCGCGGAACAGGTGCTGGGCCCGGACCACCCGATGACGCTGAGCGCGCAGATCGCGCTCGCGGCCGACCTCCGTTCCGTACGGGAACACACGGAGGCCGCGAAACACGAGGACGCGGGCATCAAGGGCCTGACCCGCACCCTGGGCGCCCAGCACGTCCACACGGTCTCGGCGAAGCAGCAGACCCGCCCGTACTGGGACTTCGAGCCGCAGCCGTAGGGTGCGCGCGGCCCCCGGAGGGGCTACGCGCCCGGTATCCCGGTGGTGTGGGGGCCGTTGTCGACCTGCCTGCCCTGGCCCTTGACCCGGTCGCGCTCGTCGGGCGTGACGCATTTGACGTCGCCCTCCCACTTCTCACGCCAGACGTAGCCGGGCTTGCACGTGGACGGCCCGTAGGCGCCGCCGCCGGGCTGGCGGTTCGGGTTCTGCGCGTGGTTCCAGTCGCGTATCTGCGGCGTGACGCAGTAGGAGTCCCCGTCGTAGCTGTCGCGCCAGACGTAGCTGGTCATGCAGGTGTTCGGCCCGTAGGCGCCGCCGTGGCGCGAGACGTGAGGGTTGGGGTCGACGCCGGAGCTCACGCCGACCGCGGACCGGGGCGGTGGGGCGGCCGCCGCCGATGCCGGCAGCGCGACGGCTCCGCAGATGACGGCGGCGCAGGCGACGGGCATCACGAAGCGGGCGATCCGCTGCTCGGGCCGGGCGGGGGTCGGGGCGTGGACGGCGGTGGACATGCGGGCTCCTCGAAGGCGCGGGTCCGGCGGCGGAGGGCGCCGCCGGGTCTCTGACGGGGGTCCGTGCTCACGCGGTCGTCGCCGCGTGAGCACGTTTCCAGTACGCGCGACGTCGACGGTCCCGGTCACGTCACGCAAGGACGTGGCTTGACGGGACGGCGCGGCAGTGGTGGGCCACCGGGAGGATGCGCCGGCCCGGGCCGCCTGGCCGGGGCTGCCGGGCCCGGAACGCCGGAAGGCCCGGCCCCCGTGAGGGGCCGGGCCTTCCGGCGAGCTGCGAGGACTACGCCTCGAAGACCTCGTTCAGCAGGAGCTGCTGCTCCGCCTGGTGGCGCTTCGCGGAGCCGACCGCCGGCGACGAGCCGTGCGGGCGCGAGATGCGCCGCAGGCGCTCGCCCGCCGGGACGTCCGCGCCGACCGCCAGGTCGAGGTGGTCGATCAGGTTCAGCGCGATGAACGGCCACGCACCCTGGTTCGCCGGCTCTTCCTGGGCCCAGATGTACTTCGCCGCGTTCGGGAACTTGGCGATCTCCGCCTGGAGCTCCGCACCCGCGAGGGGGTACAGGCGCTCGATGCGGATGATGGCGGTGTCGGTGATGCCGCGCTTCTCGCGCTCGGCCTCCAGGTCGTAGTAGACCTTGCCGGCGCAGAAGACGACCTTGCGGACCGCGTTCGCGTCCACCGTGCTGTCACCGATGACCGGACGGAACGAGCCGGTCGTGAACTCCTCCGCCTTCGACGCCGCCGCCTTCAGACGCAGCATCGACTTCGGGGTGAAGACGATGAGCGGCTTGTGGTGCGGGTTGTGGACCTGCCAGCGCAGCAGGTGGAAGTAGTTCGACGGCAGGGTCGGCATCGCGACCGTCATGTTGTCCTGCGCGCACATCTGGAGGAAGCGCTCGGGACGCGCGGACGAGTGGTCCGGGCCCTGGCCCTCGTAGCCGTGCGGGAGGAGCAGGGTGACGCCGGAGGTCTGGCCCCACTTCTGCTCGGCCGAGGAGATGAACTCGTCGACGACGGTCTGGGCGCCGTTGACGAAGTCACCGAACTGGGCCTCCCAGAGGACCAGCGCGTCCGGGCGGGCCAGCGAGTAGCCGTACTCGAAGCCCATGGCCGCGTACTCGGAGAGCAGCGAGTCGTAGACGTTGTAGCGGGCCTGGTCGTCCGACAGGTAGAGCAGCGGGGTGTAGTCCTCGCCCGTCTCCCGGTCGATGAGGACCGCGTGGCGCTGGCCGAAGGTGCCGCGGCGGGAGTCCTGGCCGGACAGCCGGACCGGGGTGCCCTCCATCAGCAGCGAACCGAAGGCCAGGGTCTCGCCCATGCCCCAGTCGATGGTGCCCTCGTCGATCATCGCCGCGCGGCGCTGCAGCTGCGGCAGCAGGCGCGGGTGGACGGTGACGCCCTCGGGGATGGTGACCTGGGACTCGGCGATCCGCTTGACGACGTCCTGCGAGATCGCGGTGTTCACGGCGACCGGGAACTCCTGCGCGGTCTGCGCGGGCGTCACCGGGGCGCCGGCGGCCGGAGCCGTGGAGGCCTCGCGGACCTCCGCGAAGACCTTCTCCAGCTGGCCCTGGAAGTCCTGGAGCGCCTGCTCGGCCTCTTCCAGGGTGATGTCGCCGCGACCGATGAGGGACTCGGTGTAGAGCTTGCGCACCGAGCGCTTCTTGTCGATCAGGTCGTACATCAGCGGCTGCGTGAAGGCCGGGTTGTCGGACTCGTTGTGGCCGCGGCGGCGGTAGCAGATGAGGTCGATGACCACGTCCTTGTTGAACGCCTGGCGGAACTCGAACGCCAGACGGGCAACGCGGACGACCGCCTCCGGGTCGTCGCCGTTCACGTGGAAGATCGGGGCCTCGATCATGCGGGCCACGTCGGTCGCGTACATGGACGAACGCGAGGACTCCGGGGCGGCGGTGAAGCCGACCTGGTTGTTGATGACCACGTGCACGGTGCCGCCGGTGCGGTAGCCGCGCAGCTGAGACATGTTCAGCGTCTCGGCGACGACGCCCTGGCCGGCGAAGGCCGCGTCGCCGTGGAGCGCGAGCGGGAGGACCGTGAAGTCCGTGCCGCCCTTGTTGATGACGTCCTGCTTGGCGCGGGCGACACCCTCCAGGACCGGGTCGACCGCCTCCAGGTGCGAGGGGTTCGCGACGAGCGAGACCTTGATCTGCTCGCCGTCCAGGCCGGTGAAGGTGCCCTCGGCGCCCAGGTGGTACTTGACGTCGCCGGAGCCGTGCATGGACTTCGGGTCGAGGTTGCCCTCGAACTCGCGGAAGATCTGCGCGTACGACTTGCCGACGATGTTCGCGAGCACGTTCAGGCGGCCACGGTGGGCCATGCCGATGACGACCTCTTCGAGGCGGGCCTCGGCGGCCGAGTCGATGACGGCGTCGAGCAGCGGGATGACGGACTCGCCGCCCTCCAGGGAGAAGCGCTTCTGGCCGACGTACTTCGTCTGCAGGAAGGTCTCGAAGGCCTCGGCGGCGTTCAGGCGGCGCAGGATCCGCAGCTGCTCCTCGCGCTCCGGCTTGGAGTGCGGGCGCTCGATGCGGTCCTGGATCCAGCGGCGCTGCTTGGGGTCCTGGATGTGCATGAACTCGACGCCGGTGGTGCGGCAGTACGAGTCGCGCAGCACGCCGAGGATGTCGCGCAGCTTCATCATCGACTTGCCGGAGAAGCCGCCGACCGCGAACTCGCGCTCCAGGTCCCACAGGGTGAGGCCGTGCTCGGTGATGTCGAGGTCGGGGTGCTTGCGCTGCTTGTACTCCAGCGGGTCGGTGTCGGCCATGACGTGGCCGCGGACCCGGTAGGAGTGGATCAGCTCGAAGACGCGGGCGGCCTTGGTGACGTCGTCGTCGTGCGAGGCGTCGATGTCGCGGTTCCAGCGGACCGGCTCGTACGGGATGCGCAGCGCCTCGAAGACGTCGTCGTAGAAGCCGTTCTCGCCGAGCAGCAGGTTCGCGACGATGCGCAGGAACTCGCCGGAGGCCGCGCCCTGGATGACCCGGTGGTCGTAGGTCGAGGTCAGGGTCATGACCTTGGAGATGCCCAGCTTGTTCAGGGTGTCCTGCGAGGTGCCCTGGAACTCGGCGGGGTAGTCCATGGAGCCGACGCCCATGATGACCGACTGCCCGGGCATCAGGCGGGGCACGGAGTGCACGGTGCCGAGGCCGCCGGGGTTGGTGAGGGAGACCGTCACGCCGGTGAAGTCGTCCATCGTCAGCTTGCCGACGCGGGCGCGGCGGACGATGTCCTCGTAGGCCTGCCAGAACTCGAAGAAGTTGAGGGTCTCGGCCTTCTTGATGCCGGCGACGACGAGCTGGCGGTCGCCGTTGGGCTTCACCAGGTCGATCGCGAGGCCGAAGTTGATGTGCTCCGGCTTGACCAGGGTCGGCTTGCCGTCCTTCTCCGCGAAGGAGTGGTTCATGCCCGGCATGGCCTTGATCGCCTGCACCATCGCGTAGCCGATCAGGTGCGTGAAGGAGATCTTCCCGCCCCGGGCGCGCTTGAGGTGGTTGTTGATGACGATGCGGTTGTCGAACAGCAGCTTCACCGGGACGGCGCGGACGGACGTGGCCGTCGGCACTTCCAGGGAGGCGTTCATGTTCTTGGCTACGGCAGCCGACGGGCCGCGGAGCGTCACCAGCTCGGGGCCCGCGGGGGCCTCGGTGGCGGGCGCGGCCTTCTGGGGGGCTACGGCGGAGGGGGCGGGCGCGGCCGGTGCGGCGGCCGGGGCCTGGGAGGTGACAGTCACAGCAGGGGCACCAGAGGGGGTGGCAGGAGCAGGGGCAGGAGCTGACACAGGCGTGGGCGCGGGAGCCGGGGCGGCGGTCGCGGGCGCGGCGCTCGCCGCCCCCGTGGCGGCGTCGGCGACCTGCGGGGCCTGGGCGACGGTGGTGGCGGCCTGTGCGGAGGCGCCGTCCGTCGTCGTCGTGGGCTTCTCCGCACCGTCGGACTTCACCGGAGCGGCGACGCCCCCCGGCTTGTAGTCGGCGAAGAAGTCCCACCAGGCCCGGTCGACCGAATTCGGGTCCTGGAGGTACTGCTGATAGATCTCGTCGACGAGCCACTCATTGGCACCGAAGCCTGAGGCAGGGTTCTTCCCGCCCTCTGCTGCTTCGGTCGTGGTGCTCGAGTTACTGGGGGACTGTGGCGACACGGCGGCAACCGCCCTCTTCCGCTTCACAAGGTATGGACAGCGGGAATAAAGGCTACGCCTCCTGGACCGTGAGATGCAGACCGGGCGGGACATCCGTCGCGCAGGTCACATCGAACGGCGGGTTTCACCGCCTGGAATGGCGGGAAACAAGTGTGGTTCGGGTAGGGGGCACCGAGGTTGCGGCCCCCTTGGCTTCGCACCCCTGACGGACCCCGGGTACGTGTGGCCGAGATCATGTCCTTCCCACTCGAACCCTACGTCAACACGGAGCCTGCGAGCTGCCCGGAAGCGTGACGAGGATGCGGCAGCCGCGTGACGATTCGGCCACTCCGATCCGCCCCCCGTGCAGCTCCACGGCCCAGCGGGCGATCGCCAGCCCCAGTCCGGTGCCGCCGTCGCCCCCGCGGGCGCTGCCCCGGTTGAACCGCTCGAAGACCCGGTGGCGCTCCGCCTCCGGGATGCCGGGACCCTCGTCCCGCACCTCCAGGACCAGGCCGCCGGGCGCGTCGCCGGCCCGGGCGCGGACCGTGACCCGGCCGTGCGGGGGGCTGTGCTTGACCGCGTTGTCGATCAGGTTCGCCACCACCTGGTGCAGGCGCTCGTTGTCCGCGTACGCCCACAGCTCGGGCGGGAAGACGTCCAGGTGCAGGTGCACGTCATTGCGGGTGTGCCCGCCCGAGCCGGAGAGCAGCCCCGGCCGTCCGGCGGCCGCCAGCCGCGACTCCTTCAGCACCCCCGAGAGGTACGGCCACACCTCGAAGCGGCGGGCGCGCAGCGGGACCACGCCGTTGTCCACCCGGGACAGGTCCAGCAGGGTCTCCACGAGCCCGCCGAGGCG
Organism: Streptomyces sp. NBC_00207; assembly: GCF_045160965.1. Lineage (NCBI taxonomy): Bacteria > Bacillati > Actinomycetota > Actinomycetes > Kitasatosporales > Streptomycetaceae > Streptomyces > Streptomyces sp. NBC_00207. Next base: position 6,174,758 of record NZ_CP130715.1, read on the forward strand.
CTCGGTCTGCTTCAGCATCGTGCGCATGGTCTCGGGATCGGCGGCCGAGACCCCGTCCACCACGTTCTCCAGCACGGCACGCAGCGCGGCGATCGGCGTGCGCAGCTCGTGCGAGACGTTGGCGACCAGCTCCTTGCGGTGCCGGTCCACGGCCTCCAGGTCGTCCGCCATGAGGTTGATGGTGGAGGCCAGGTCGCCCAGCTCGTCGCGGCGCCCGGCCCCGCGCACCCGGCGGGTGTAGTCGCCGTGGGATATCGCCCGGGCCACCGTCGTCATGTCGTCCAGCGGGGCCGTCAGGCTGTGCGCCACGAACTGCGTGATCAGCATCGAGGCGATCACCGAGAAGACGGTGATGAAGCGCAGCTCGGTGTCGGTGCGCAGGGCCACCAGCAGCAGGCCGGTCGTGATGAAGACCGAGACCACCACCAGCGTGCCCAGCTTGGTCTTGATCGAGAACGGCGAGAAGGGCCGCAGCCCCCCGGCGGGCCGCTGCCGCTGCCTTTGCCGCTGCCTCGGTCCGGCCGGCGGGCCGCTCACGGCTGGGCCGGGGTCTCCAGGGCGTACCCGACGCCGTGGACCGTACGGATCCGCTCCGCGCCGATCTTGCGCCGCAGGGCCTTGATGTGGCTGTCGACCGTACGGGTCCCGGACGCGTCGGCCCAGTCCCACACCTCGGCCAGCAGCTGCTCCCGGGAGAGCACCGCCCGCGGGGTCCCCGCCAGGCACACCAGCAGGTCGAACTCGGTCGGCGTCAGGTGCACGTCCTCGGTCTGCACGCGGACCCGGCGCTGCGCGTGGTCGATCTCCAGATCGCCCAGGCGCAGGGTGGCCCCGCGCGGGGTGTGCGCGGCGATCGTGGCCCGCTCCACGCGGCGCAGCAGCACGTGGACCCGTGCGGCCAGCTCGCGCATCGAGAACGGCTTCGTCATGTAGTCGTCCGCGCCGACCCCGAGCCCCACCAGCAGGTCGGTCTCGTCGTCCCGCGCGGTGAGCATCAGCACCGGGACCGGCCGCTGTGCCTGGACCCGGCGGCAGACCTCCAGTCCGTCGAAGCCGGGCAGCATGACGTCCAGGACCAGCAGCTCCGGCAGCCAGCTCTCGGCCGCGGCGACGGCGGCAGGGCCGTCCGCCGCCGTCTGCACCTGGAACCCCTCGGCGCGCAGGCGGGCCGCGATGGCCTCGGCGATGGTGTGGTCGTCCTCGACGACGAGCACACGCCGCTGGGCGCCGGGTGTCGCCGCGGCGCCGTTGTGCGTGGTGTGTGTCTGTTCCATGTCCGCCCCTGAAGATCCCGCGTGAATGGGGTGCAGCGTAGAGGAGGCACCGGCCTGCGGCTACGTGGGGTTCGGACATGGCATATGTGCTGGAGCAGCGTAAGCGGAATGATATGTACCGGGTGCCGGACCCCCCACGGGACCGGCACCCGGCGGGCGGGACCGGTCAGGTGCCCCGCCGTCTGCGGCCCCTCAGAGGGCCAGTCCGTGCCCGTGCGGGAAGACGGGGTCGAGGGTGTCGTTCGGCACATCGGGACGGGAGGCCGCGACCGCTTCCATCGAGCGCGGGAGCTCGAAGGGGAGGCGGCCCTGCGGGACGGCGCGGCCGAAGGCCACGTCCAGCAGGGCGGCGTCCGAGGCGCCGTAGTCGGCGATCAGGGCGGCCGCGCGTTCGGCGATCTCCGGGATGACGGCGGCCCGCTCCAGGTTGATGCAGACCAGGGTGGGGACCCGGTCCAGGAGGGCCAGGATCTCGGCCAGCTCCGGCTCGGGGAAGGCCAGCGAGCCCGAGTGGAAGAAGGACTCGAAGAGGTTCTCCCGGGGCTCGTACGGGGTCCGCAGGCGCAGGACGGCCAGGTCCGCGCCGGCCGGTCCGTCGACCACCTCGCCGTACCCGGCGGCCACCGCCTCGTCCACGCCCCGCACGTACAGCCTCGGCCGCCCGCGCAGCGGCAGCAGGCCGTCCGGATTGGTGAGGACGGTCAGGGAACGGCGCTGGGCCGCGTCGCCCAGGGCCGCGAAGTCGGCCCGGCCCACGGTCTCGGCCGCCGCGTCCGGGTCCACGTACGGGTTCTCGAACAGGCCGAGCGCGAACTTCTCGCGCAGCAGCCGGCGTACGGACTCGTCGATCCGGGACTCGGCGACGCGGCCCGAGCGGACCAGCTCCACCACGACCTCCGGGCACTGCTCGCCGCCGAACTGGTCGCAGCCGGCCTCCAGGGCGCGGGCCGCCCGCTCGGCCACGCTCAGGTGCTCCACGCCCCAGGCGCGCGCCGGATGCACCTGCCCGAAGATCGTCGCGTCGTTGAGCAGCCCCCAGTCGGTGCAGACGATGCCGTCGAAGCCGAGCTCCTCCCGGAGCAGGCCGGTGACCACGCCCTTGCTGAAGCCGAAGCCGACCTCCTCCCAGTCCGTGCCCATCGGCTGGCCGTAGTACGGCATCATCTGCGCGCACCCGGCGGCTATCGCGGCCTTGAACGGCTCCAGGTGGTGCTCCCGCATGCCGCCCGGGTAGACCTGCTCCTTGCCGTGCGCGAAGTGCGGGTCCTCGCCGTCCTTCTGGGGGCCGCCGCCGGGGAAGTGCTTGACCATGGCGGACACCGATCCGGGGCCGAGGGCCGGGCCCTGGAGGCCGCGTACGTACGCCTGGACGAGCCGGGCGGTCAGGTCGGCATCGGAGCCGAAGGTTCCGGTCTGGCGGGCCCAGCGGGGCTCGGTGGCCAGGTCGATCTGCGGGTGCAGGGCGACGCGGAAGCCGACGGCGAGGTACTCGCGGCGGACGGTGTCGGCGAACCGGTGGACGAGCTCGGGATCACCGATCGCGGCCAGGCCCAGCGCCTCCGGCCAGGCGGAGAAGGCGCCGGCGTTGAAGGAGGCGCCGATGTTGTCGGTGAAGGCGTGGCGCGGGTCGGTCGAGAGGGTGACCGGGATGCCGAGGCGGGTGGCCGCGGCCATCTCCTGGACGGTGTTCTGCCACCGGGCCATCTCGAAGGCCCCGTAGGTGCCGAGCAGGTTGAAGTGCGACAGGAAGCGGTCCTCGACCAGCTCGGGCGTGGTGAAGGGGAGCATCGAGCCGTCGGTCTCGGTGACCGGGCTGCCGTCCGCGTTCATCATCAGCATCGAGTGGAAGAGCTGGCCGGCCTTCTCCTCCAGCGTCATCCGGGAGAGCAGATCGGCCACGCGCCGGTCGACGGGGAGGGAGGCGTCCTGGTACTCGGGGATTGCGTTCACGGCGGGGCTCCTGGACTGCGTGACCGGGCGGATCGGCGGCGTGGCGTCACGGTAGAGGTGGAAACCTTGTACCCGCTAGGTTTTTGAAAAGTGACCTGGATCACTCCCCGTGAGGGCGGGAACGGGCGGCGTCTAGGGTGGTGCGCATGGCACGGGACACGGGGCGGGCGGCTCCGAAGGGCGCCGGGCGCGGGACCTACGCGGTGGGCGACGCCCGCCGGCAGAAGATCCTCGACACCGCCGTCGAGCACTTCGCGCAGTGGGGCTTCCACGCCTCCTCGCTGGCCCGGATCTCGGCCGGCTGCGGAATCACCCAGGGCGGGCTGCTGCACCACTTCCGAGGCAAGGAGGACCTGCTGCTTTCGGTGCTCGCACAGAGCGAGCGGCACGACGTGGAGCGGCTCTTCGGCGAACCCGCCGCATCGGTCGCCGCGTACTTCACCACCCTCGTGGGCCTCGCCGCGGACAACGAGCGGCGGCCCGGGATCGTCCGGATGTTCAACACCCTGGTCGGCGAGGCCGCCGACCCCGGGCATCCCGCCCACGGGTACTTCGAGCAGCGCTACGCCCGCGTGCTCGGCCACACCGTCGACGTGCTGGAGGCGGGCGTCGCGCGCGGCGAACTGCGCCCCGACGCCGACTGCGAGGCCGCCGGACGGGAGATCATCGCCGTCATGGACGGCCTGCAGATCCAGTGGGTGCTGACGCCCGGGAACGTGGACATGCCGGCCCGGCTGCGCGGGTTCCTGGACCGGCTGCTGCGGGAGCTCTCGGCGGCCGGGACGGACCGGCCGGCCCCGGCCGTGTCCTAGGCAGGGTGTCCCGGGCCGGGCCGTTTCCTGGGCCGGGTGTCCCGGGCCCTGGTGTCCTAGCCCGCCGTGAAGGAGGGCAGGGCGTCCACCACCTTCGTCAGGGCCGGCGGCAGGGAGCCCTGGTCGCCCGCCACCTCGTAGCCGCCGTGCACGAAGGCGTAGAAGTAACCGTCGTAGATCGTGGGGCCGCCCGTGGCGACCCTGGGCAGGTGGGCGAAGTCCGCCTCCTGCAGGGCGGTGCGCAGGGTGGCGAGCCCGGCCTCCGGCATCGTGCCGGTGCGCTCCTGCTTCGCCTTGGCGTCCAGCAGGGTCCAGGAGCCGTCGCCCTTGACGATGAGGGTGTGGGTCTGGCCGGCGAAGCCACCGCTGCGGGTGACGCGGACCAGGGTCTCGCCGGGGGCGGGGACCCGGCCGGCCGTGGGGCTCGCCGTGGGGCCCGGGCTCGTTCCGGAGCCGGGGGCGCTCCCGGTCGGACCCGGACGCGACTCCGCGGACGCCTTCGGGGGCGTGCCGTCACCGTCGCCGGAGGGGGACGGTCCGCATCCCGTCAGCAATGCCGCAGCCAGTACCAGGCCCGCCGCCGCTCGTAACGCGCCCACACCCACCTCCGCAGTCACTCCCGTCCAACCCCGAGTATGGAGTCCGCACACCCGTTCCGACAGCCCACGGAGGCCGACATCAGCCGGATCGCCCCCTGGCGACTGCTGCCGCCGCTGCTCGCCGTGGTCCTCGGCCTCTGGGGCCTGGAGCGCAACGGCAGCATGTGGCGCGACGAGTCCGTCACCTGGCAGGTGGCCCACCGGCCGCTCGGCGGGATCTGGGAGCTGCTGGGCGGCGTCGACGCCGTCCACGGCCTGTACTACCTGCTCATGCACGGGGTGTTCCAGCTCTGGGACGGCGGCCTGTGGGCGCTGCGGCTGCCCTCCGTCGCCGCCACCGCGCTCGCGGCCGCCGGGGTGGCCGCCGTCGCCCACCGGCTGGTGGGGGAGCGGGCCGCGCTGATCGCCGGCTGCGTGTACGCCGTCCTCCCGCCCGTACAGATGTACGCCCAGGAGGGGCGCTCGTACGCCCTGGTCGCGGCCGCCGTGGTGTGGGCGACGTACCTGATGCTGCGGGAGCGGTGGGCGGCGTACACGGTGGTGCTGCTGCTCGGCTGCTGGCTGCACGAGTTCGCCGTACTGGCCCTGCTCGCCCACGCCTTCACCGCGTGGCGCTCGCGCGGCTGGCGGTGGAGCGCCGCGGCCGTGCTCGTCCTCCTGCTGCCGCTGGCCGTGGTGAGTGCCCGGCAGGCCGAGCAGCAGCTCGGCTGGCTCGGCAGGCCGAGCTGGCAGGACTGGACGGCGTACGGGGTGGTGGGCGGCGCGGCCCTGCTGCTCGCGCGGGGGGCCGCGAAAGACCTCGTTCGGGTGGCGCTGCCCCTCACCCTGCTGCCGCCCGGGCTGCTGATGGTGATCTCCCTGCTGCACCCCTGGTACGTCGACCGGTACGTGCTCTATGCGCTGGCCGGACCCGCCCTGCTGGCCGGGGCGAGGCTGGCGGCGGCTCGCGGGTGGTGGCCGTGGGTGCTGGCCGGGGCGCTGCTCGTGCCGTTCGGCATCTGGTCGGTGTGGCTCCGTACGCCCGAGAGCCGCAAGGACGACGTCCTCGCGGTGGCCGCGGCGGTCCGGGAGCGGGCCCGGCCGGGGGACGCGGTGGTGTTCATGCCCTCGCGCCGGCGCGAGTGGCTGCTCTCCTCGCCCGAGACGTACGCGGAACTGCGCGACCTGGCTCTGGACCGCACCCCGGCCGCTTCGCACAGCCTCCAGGGCACCGAGCTGCCCCCGGACCGGATCCGCTCGGCCCTGCTCGCCTCGCCGCGGGTGATCGCCCTGCTGGACCCGCCCGGTCAGCCGCTGGACCCGTATCCGCGGGAGGCGGTCAAGCGGGAGGCCCTGGCCACCCGGTTCGAACTGTGCTCGACGACCGCCGTCCGCGGAGCCCGCATCGCGGTCTACGCCCACCGGGGCGCCTGCCGCTGACCCGGCCCGGCGGGTGCCGGCCCGCGTCCGCGCAGGGGGCGCCTGTTGTTGGCGTGCCTGCAGGCGGGCCGGTGTGCGGGCCGGTGCGCGGGCTGGTGTGCGGGCCGACCTGTCGGACGGGTGTCCCGGATGCCGCGGGTGCGCCGACCTGCGCTGGAACTGGTGCCGGCGGTCGGGCGGGTGCCCTGGCCCGGGTCCGCTCGCGGGGGCGCCCGGCGCCGGCGTCCCTGCAGGCGGGCCGGTGCGTGGGCTGGTGCGCGGGCCGACCTGCGGGGCGGATGCAACGGGTCTGCATGCGACCGGCGTGGCTGCCGCCGCCGCTGACCCGCCCGGCCGGCGCCCTGGGGCGCGGAGGAGGATGGGGCGACCCGCGTCGCACAGCCGGAGGTGCCGAATGCCCACGCCCCAGAACGCCGCGCCCCAGGAGCCCGTACCCGCAGCGGTGGGCGAACCGGCGCCGGGAGGACGGGCGGCCGGCGAACCGGCGGGACCGCTCGCCGGCGCGCCGCGCGGGTCGGAGACCGGGGCATGGGGCGGGGCGGAGGCCGGACGGCTGCCGAGGGCGGAGGCCGAATCGCCTTCCGGGCCGGAGGCCGGACGGATGCCCGGGTCGGGGGCCGGGTCCGAGGCCGGACCGCTGCCCGGGTCCGAGGCCGGACCGCTGCCCGGGGCGCTCGTCGGGGTGGAGTGGCTGGGCGGGCGGCTCGGGGCGGCCGGGCTGGTGGTTCTCGATGCCTCCGTCGGTGCCCACCGGGGTGCGGAGCGTCGGATTCCGGAGGCTCGCCCCTTCGACCTCGACGGAGCCCTGTCCGACCACGAGGCCCCCGCCCCGCACACCATGCCCGGGGCCCGGGCCTTCGCCGAGGCCATGCGCGCGCTCGGGGTCTGCGACTCGGACACCGTCGTCGTCTACGACGGCGCCGGGATCTACTCCAGCGCCCGCGCCTGGTGGATGCTGCGCGCCATGGGCTTCGACCGGGTCGCCGTCCTCGACGGGGGACTGCCCGCCTGGACCGCCGCCGGCCTGCCCGTCGAGGACACCGGCCCGGCCTACGACGGCCCGCGCGGCTCCTTCACCCCGCGGCCCCGCCCCGGGCTGCTGGTCGGCGCCGAGGCCGTCGCCGCGGCCCTGGCCGATCCGGCAGCGGCCGTCGTCGACGCCCGCACCCGCGGGCGCTTCGCCGGCACCGCCCCCGAGCCCCGCCCGGGCCTGCGCGGCGGGCACATGCCGGGCGCGGTCAACCTGCCGTTCGGCGAACTCCAGGACCCCGACGGCCTGATGCGCCCGGCCGGGGAGCTCCGCGCGGCCTTCGCGGAGGTCGTGGGCGGGCGCGAACGCCTCTACTTCAGCTGCGGCTCCGGGGTCACCGCCTGCGTGCTGGCCCTCGGCGCCGACCTCGCCGGATACGGACAGCTCGCCGTCTACGACGGCTCCTGGAGCGAGTGGGGCGTGCCCTCGCCGCTGCGCCCGGTCGTGACCGGCCCGTAGGCGCCCGGCCGGCGGGGGGTTAACCCCACCCGGGGTCCGGGTACCGGCCCCATCGGCCCGGCGGCGGCGGCGCGCGAGGATCGGTCCATGACTTCTCACGCCGCGTCACACCGCCTCGTCCGCACCGCGGTCGCCGTCCTCGGCGCCGGATTCCTGCTGGCCGGCTGCTCCTTCTCGGACGGACCGAAGAAGACGGCGACCGCCGACACCACGGTCACCGAGGCGGTCACGGCGGTCGAGGTGACGGACGCCCGGGCGGGCTCGATCGAGGTCACCCCGGGGACGGGTCCCGGCGTCACGGTCCGCCGCACCGTCCACTACCGCGGCGACCCGGCCCCCGCCCCCGGCCAGCAGGTCAGCGGGGGCGTGCTCACCTTCTCCAACGGCTGCTCCGGCAGCTGCTACATCGACTACCGCCTGGAGGTCCCCGCCTCCGCCAGGGTCAAGCTGGAGAGCAGCAGCGGCCGCATCACCGTCACGGGCGTGGCGGCCGCCGAGGTGGAGGCCGACTCCGGCGAGGTCCGCGCCGAGCGCATCACGGGCCCGCTGAAGATCCGTACCTCCTCGGGCGACATCATCGCGGCCGGCCTGTCCGGCCCGAACGCGGACGTCCACTCGGACTCGGGCGACGCCCGCATGGACTTCACCACGGCCCCGTCCTCGGTGCTCGCCGAGACCACCTCGGGCGACGTCACGCTGAAGGTCCCCACGGCCCCCTACCGGGTCGACGTCTCCACCACCTCCGGCGCCCGCGACATCACGCTGGGGGCGGACCCCTCGGCCCCCTCCCGGCTCTCCGCGAAGACCACCTCGGGCGACGTCCGGATCTCCGCCGTGTGACGGCCGCCACGAGAACGGCCTCCACGCGCTCCCACCGGCCCCCACCCCTGTTCGCCCCCGGCGAACGGGGGTTGGGGAACATCGGGGGGCGCACATGCATTGAGTCGGCATAGCTCAACTTCACTGCCGGAGGGAAGATCATGGCTTCGACGTCCGCCACACTCACCCTGCCCGTACTGCCGCTCGACGACGAGGTCGTGCTGCCCGGAATGGTCGTTCCGCTGGAGCTGTCCGACGCCGAGGTGCGCGGGGCCGTGGAGGCGGCACAGGCCGCGGCGGGCACCGGGAAGCCGCGGGTGCTGCTCGTGCCGCGGATCGACGGGAAGTACGCCGCGACGGGTGTGCTCGGGACGGTCGAACAGGTGGGGCGGCTCTCCGACGGGGACCCCGGGGCGCTCATCCGAGGCCGCGGCCGGGTCCGTATCGGCGCCGGCACCACCGGACCCGGGGCCGCCCTCTGGGTCGAGGGCGAGACCGTGGACGAGCACGTGCCGGACCCGCTGCCGGGATCCGTGGCCGAGCTCGTCAAGGAGTACAAGGCACTCGCCACCAGCTGGCTCAAGAAGCGCGGCGCCTGGCAGGTCGTGGACCGGGTCCAGCAGATCGAAGGGGTGTCCGCGCTGGCGGACAACTCCGGGTACTCACCGTTCCTGACGGTCGACCAGAAGGTCGAACTGCTGGAGACCGCCGACCCCATCGCCCGCCTCAAGCTCGCGATCAAGGCGCTCAGCGACCACCTCGCCGAGCAGGACGTGGCGGAGTCCATCGCCAAGGACGTGCAGGACGGCGTCGACAAGCAGCAGCGGGAGTTCCTGCTCCGGCGGCAGCTGGAGGCCGTACGCAAGGAACTGCGCGAGCTGAACGGGGAGAAGGACGGCGAGGAGTCCGACGACTACCGGGCCCGCGTCGAGGCCGCCGACCTCCCCGAGAAGGTGCGGGAGGCCGCGCTCAAGGAGGTCGAGAAGCTGGAGCGGGCCAGTGACCAGAGCCCGGAGGGGTCCTGGATCCGCACCTGGCTGGACACCGTGCTGGAACTGCCCTGGAACGAGCGCACCGAGGACCGGTACGACATCCAGGGGGCCCGGGCGGTGCTGGACGCCGAGCACGCCGGCCTGAGCGACGTGAAGGACCGCATCACCGAGTACCTCGCCGTCAGGAAGCGGCGCAGCGAACGCGGCATGGGCGTCATCGGCGGCCGCCGCGGCGGGGCCGTGCTCGCGCTCGTCGGGCCGCCCGGAGTCGGCAAGACCTCCCTCGGGGAGTCGGTCGCCCACGCCATGGGCCGCAAGTTCGTGCGCGTCGCCCTCGGCGGCGTCCGCGACGAGGCCGAGATCCGCGGCCACCGCCGGACCTACGTCGGCGCCCTGCCCGGCCGGATCGTCCGGGCCATCAAGGAGGCCGGGTCGATGAACCCGGTGGTGCTGCTCGACGAGATCGACAAGGTGGGCTCCGACTACCGCGGCGACCCGGCGGCCGCCCTGCTGGAGGTCCTGGACCCGGCGCAGAACCACACCTTCCGGGACCACTACCTGGAAGTGGAGCTCGACCTGAGCGACGTCGTCTTCCTGGCCACCGCCAACGTCCTCGAGGCCATCCCGGAGGCGCTGGCCGACCGGATGGAGCTCGTCCGCCTCGACGGCTACACCGAGGACGAGAAGGTCGTCATCGCCCGCGACCACCTGCTCCCGCGCCAGCTGGAGCGCGCCGGCCTCGGCTCCGACGAGGTGGTCCTGCAGGAGGACGCCCTGCGCAGGCTGGCCGGGGAGTACACCCGGGAGGCGGGCGTCCGCACCCTGGAGCGGTCCATCGCGCGCCTGCTGCGCAAGGTCGCCTCCCAGCACGAGCTGGGCCGGCGCGAGCTGCCCTTCAGCATCGGCGCCGACGACCTGCGCGCGCTGATCGGACGCCCGCACCACGTGCCCGAGTCCGCCCAGGACCCGGCCGAGCGGCGCACCGCGGTCCCCGGCGTGGCCACCGGCCTCGCGGTGACCGGCGCCGGCGGCGACGTGCTGTTCGTGGAGGCCTCGCTGGCCGACCCGGAGACGGGCGCCGCCGGCCTGACCCTCACCGGCCAGCTCGGCGACGTCATGAAGGAGTCGGCGCAGATCGCGCTGAGCTTCCTGCGCTCGCACGGAGCGGAACTGGAGCTCCCCGTCGCCGACCTGAAGGACCGCGGCGTGCACATCCACTTCCCCGCGGGCGCCGTGCCCAAGGACGGCCCGAGCGCCGGCATCACCATGACGACCGCGCTCGCCTCGCTGCTCTCCGGACGGCAGGTGCGCACCGACGTGGCCATGACCGGCGAGGTCTCGCTGACCGGGCGGGTCCTGCCGATCGGCGGGGTCAAGCAGAAGCTGCTGGCCGCGCACCGGGCCGGGCTGACCACGGTGATCATCCCGAAGCGGAACGAGGCCGACCTGGACGACGTCCCGGCGGAGGTGCTGGAGGGGCTGGAGGTGCACCCGGTGACGGATGTGCGCCAGGTGCTGGAGCTGGCCCTGGCACAGGCGGAGGCGGAGGTCGCCGCCGCGGCGTGACGGAGGGCCGCACGGCCCGCCGGGTGCCTCCCTCGCACTCCGCGCGCCCTCTGCGCGCCCGCCCCGCGCCCCCTCACACGGCCCGGCTCCCCGCTCCGGCGGGGTCCCGGGCCGGCGGCGCGCGCCCTGCGAAATACTGGCCCCTCACCCACCGAGGTGCCACACACCATCAAAGGAGCGGGACGTGCACGGGAGCGAAGACCAGGAGTTCCTTGCCCTGGAGCGGGAGCTGTCCGTCTTCCTCCGGCGGGCCCGCGCCTCCTCCGGCGAGATGGCCCGCGAACTCCACCCCGAGCTGGAGCCCGCCGCGTACGGGCTCCTCGTACGCCTGGAGGCGGCCGGCCGGCAGCGGGCCACCGACCTGGCCGCCTACTTCGGGGTCGGCAAGGCCACCATGAGCCGGCAGCTGCGGGCCCTGGAGGTCCTGGGCCTCGTGGCCCGCGAGCCGGACCCGGCCGACGGCCGGGCCTTCCTGGTCGGCCTCACCGAAGAGGGCCGCGAGCGGTTCCTGCGGGTGCGGGGCGCACGGCGCGAGCAGTACATGCGCAAGCTCGCCGACTGGGACCGCGGCGAGGTGGCGGAACTGGCCCGGCTGCTGAACCAGCTGAACGCGGGCGCCGAGTAGGGGCACCGGCCCGACCCGCGCCCGGGCTCTAGAGCTCGGCGTAGACCGCCGACGCGTCGTCGTGCCGCTTGTACCGGGCCGACGGCCGGGCCGGATCACACTCGATGGCGCGGACCCGGCCGATCAGGCCCTCCGCACCCTCCTTCCGCAGCACCGCCATGCACTCGGACCAGTCGCCCTCCCCGAACGTGTCCGTCCACCGGCTCGCCCCGTCCGTGAGCGCGGCCACCGCCCGCACCTGCCCGCGCGGGGTGCGCCCGGTCACCGCCCGGGCCGCCACCGACGGGTCCGCGGCCGCCGTGAAGAAGCCGCCCTCCGCGTTCCGCAGCGCGTCCGTCGCCGCCACCGAGCGCAGCACCTCGCGCGGCAACCGGTCCAGCCGGTCGTCGAGCACTGCCGTCACCTCGCCCCCGGGCGCCTGGAGGAGCAGTACGGAGTCCGAGAGCACGAGGTGCTCCACATGGGTCTCGTCCCAGCGGACCACGACGACCGTCGCCTGCGGCGTGCGGACGTGAGAAAGGTCACAGGTGTCGCGGTGGGCCTCGGCCGTGGCGCGGACGGACTCGGCCAGAATCCGGTCCAGCGTCATGTCCCGCCGCGATCCGGACAGTTCGGTCAATCGGCCGCCGAGGCGGGCCGCGAACCACGGAACTCCGTGCACGCAGCCGTCCTCGCCGCCCGGCGGGGTGACCCCGTCCAGGGCGACCAGGACCCCGCCGCCCGAAGCGGGGATCGCGGCCGACACCCAGTCCTCATTGGGGCGTTCTTCGCTGCCGGGGGCCGAGGCGAGGTCGATGCGCATGCCGCCATTCTGCCGGGCGGGGGCCGAGCCGCACCCTCAGGTCCGTACCAAAGCGGGAGGAGGCGAGCGGGCCCGTACGCGAACCGTCCCGGGCCCGGGCCGGGAGGGCCCGGGCGGGGCGCCGGCGGGCGGGCGGACGTGTGGGCGGGCATCCTGCCAAAGCCCGTATCGATCTTTCAACCACCTGTCCACGGAGGCGCCCTGTGACAGGGTGCCCGAGTTGGTTGCCAAGTCATGCGTGATGTTCACTCGTTCGAGTGGCCGGGTGGGCGATGTGCGGCTCTCTCCCCAACACGCTGCAAAGGTCTGAGGCGGTACGAGGGGGCAGGGGGCGTTTACTTGTTGACCGGCCGTTACCTCGGCCACACGAGTAGACGAGCACAAGCACACGTACAGGATTGCGAGCACCGGTGCAGAAGAAGCGGTCTCGGAAGAACGGCACCGCCGCAGACGGCCCGGCCCCCGCAGGACGCCGCGTCCGCGTGCGCCGCAGGCTGGTCGTCGGCGTCGCCGTCGCCGGCCTCACCGTCCTCGCGGCAGGCACACCCGCCGTCGTCACCGCCGCGAGGGAGCTGAACGACTCCCAGCGGCTGGTCACCCTCGCGGAGCAGACCGGGCAGATCCTCACCGTCGCGCACGTCCTCGCCGACGAGCGCGACGCCGTGGTCGAGTACGCCGCCAAGGGCCGGCCCGGCGCCGCCAGGGGCGCCCTCCAGGAACGCATCCTGCGCACCGACCGGCAGATCGCCGAGGCCGCGACCGAGGTCGACGAGCCCCTCGCCGTGGCCCTCGCCCGCGTCGCGACCGTCCGTACCGAGGCCATCGACGGCAAGGGCACCCCCCTCGCCGCCCACCAGGCCTACACCGGCGTCATCACGGAACTCCTCGCCCCGGGCGACCGGCTCGCCGAGCTGACGCCGCCGCGCGCCGAGGCCGCCCTCACCACCACCCGCCCGCTCGCGCCGCTGGGCCAGGCCGTGGAACAGGCCTCGGCCACCCGCGGCCTGCTGCTCGCCGGGCTGGCCGTCCCCCGCGGCGACCAGCTCCCGGGCTCGGCCGCGGCCGACGAGCTCACCACCGCCGCCCAGCGTTCGCGCGTACGGGAACTGGCCGCCCTGGACGACTTCGCGCGGGCCGCACGGCCCGACGTGCGCCAGACCCTCACCGCCACCGTCACCGGCCCCGAGGTCAAGACGGCCGACGACTTCCTCAAGCGGCTCACCGACCGGCCCACCCTGGCCCCGGCCGACCGCAAGACCGACGGGGCAGCCGTAGGCAGCGCGCTCACCGCCCGCATCGACCGGATGCGGACCGTCGAGTCCACCCTCGCCGGCCAGCGGGCCTCCGCCCTGGCCTCCCTGCGCGACGACGACGTGACCCGGCTCGAAACCCTGGTCGCCCTGCTCGGCCTGCTGTTCCTGATCGCCGTCGGCGTCTCGACCGCGGTCGCCCGCTCGCTGACCCGGCCGCTGTCGGTCCTGCGGCGCGGCGCGGCGCGGCTGGCGACGCCGGAGGGCTCGGTGGAACCGGTGCGGTTCACCGGCCGCAACGACGAGTTCGCCGAGGTCGTGCGCCACCTGAACGCGGTGCGCGACCAGACGGTCTCCCTGCACACCCGGATCGCCGGGCTCGACGCCGACCGCCGCCGGATCATCGGCCGCAACGAGGCGCTGACCGCCAGCCGGGACGTAGTGGAGGAGGAGCTGGCGAAGCTGCGGACGGGGCTGGAGGAGCACCGCCGCGTCATGTCGACGACCTCCGTCTCGCTTTCGCTGCGGACCCTCGGCCTGGTCGAGCGCCAGCTCGCGGTCATCGAGGAGCTGGAGTCCAAGGAGCAGGACCCGGACCGGCTCGCGACCCTGTTCAAGCTCGACCACCTGGCGACCGTGATGCGCCGCCACAACGAGAACCTGCTGGTCCTGGCCGGGCAGGAGCACGGCCACGGGCAGGTGCTGCCGGTGCCGCTGGTCGACGTGATGCGGGCCGCCGTCAGCGAGATCGAGCGTTACGACCGCGTCGACCTCGCGGCGCTGCCCTCGTACACCCAGGTCGCCGGGCACGCCGCCGACGACCTCTCGCACGTGCTGGCCGAGCTGCTGGAGAACGCGACCACGTTCTCGCCGCCGGACATCAAGGTGAAGGTGTCCGGCTGGACGCTGGACTCCGGTGACGTGGTGCTGTCCGTCGTGGACGAGGGCATCGGGGTCACCGGCGACCGGCTGGAATCGCTGAACTCCCGGCTGTCCACGCCCGAGGCGTACGACGAGGAGCCCGAGGCCGAACACGGCCTGGGCCTCGGCCTGTACGTGGCCGGCCGGCTCGCGGCCCGGCACGGGGTCACCGCGGAACTGCGCGCCGGGCGGCACGGCGGGACCGAGGCCCTGGTGGTCGTCCCGGCGGCGCTGCTGCCCGCCACCCCGCCGGTCTCCCCGGTCCACACCCTGGCCATGCCGGGCGCGCCCGCGCTGCACCTGCCGGGCGTGATCGCCGAGGCCAACGAGAACACCCTCCCGCCCCGCCGCCGCGGCACCCACGCCGCCCCGGACCCCACCGAACCGGCCGCCACCGATGCCGCGGAACCGACTTCCGCCGCCCCGGCCGCCGAGGCTGCCGCGGATGCCGCCGAACCGGCCGCCCCGGCTTCGGTCGATGTCGCCGAACCGGCTGCGCTGGCTGATACCGATCTCGCTGAACCGGCCGACCTGGCTTCCGCCGAACCGGTCCTCCCGGCTTCGGTCGATGTCGCGGGATCTGCCACCCCGGCTGCGGACCCGGCGGAGCCCACCGCTCCTGAGACCGACGCCGCCACGGAGCCCGAGCTCCCGGCCGACGACGCCGCCTCGCCCGCGGAGCCCGCGGCACCGGCTGCGGCAGAGGCCGCGTTCCCCGCTTCCGAAGAGCCCGCCGTCGCGGCTCCGGCCGACTCGGAGGCGGAGTCCGCCTTCCGCGTGCCCGCCACCGCGGTGGCCCCGGTGACCCTGGCCGAGGCCCTCGCCGGCCCCGCCATCCCGGCCGAGGCCGCGGAGTCGACCGCCGACGCGCAGGCCCCGCTGCCGGCTGCCGCCGAAGCCGGACTGCCCCCGGCAGACCAGATCTTCACCGTCGCACCCCCCGCAGGGGACGTCCCCGCGGACCAGATCTTCACGGCCGAGCCCCCGGCAGGGGACCTGGCGGAGCAGGCCTTCACGGCCGAACCCCCCGCAGGGGACCTGGCGGACCAGGTTTTCACGGCCGAGCCCCCCGCAGGGGACGTCCCCGCGGACCAGATCTTCACGGCCGAGCCTCCCGCAGGGGACCTGGCGGAGCAGGACTTCACCGCCGAGCCCCCCGCAGGGGACCCGCACAGGCATGCCCCCGCCGAAGGCAACTGGCTTCCCCGTCAGGGCAGCCACCCCGCCGACACCGCCGACGCCGTCACCGACAAGGGCCTGCCGAAGCGGACCCCGCGCACCGTCACCGCCGGGCGCGCGGAGGACGTACGGCCGCCCGAGCCGCCCCGCCGGATCGACGCCGACGAACTCCGGCGCCGGCTCGGCGGTTTCTACCAGGGAGCCCAGGACGGGCGGCGCGTCGTCGCCGCCGAGCTCGCCCAGGAGCACGCGCAGGACCAGGGGCAGGGACACAGCAAGACCGACCAGGGGGACACCGCACAGGAGGCACGCACATGACCGCGCCCAGTACGTACGGACTGAGCACCCAGGCCCGCAACCTGCAGTGGCTGCTGACCGACCTGGTCGAGGAGGTGCCCGGCGTCAACTCCGTCGCCGTCGTCTCCTCGGACGGGCTGCTGCTCCTGTCCTCGGAACCGGCGACGGGCGGCGCGGGCGAGCCAGCGGCCAACGCCAGGCCGAAGGGCCCGCGCGGGGCGTCCGCCGACCTCGCCACCATCGTGTCCGGCCTCGGCAGCCTCACCACCGGCGCCGCCGCCCTCATGGAGACCGGCGCGGTCAAGCAGACCATGGTGGCGATGGAGCACGGCTCCGTCTTCGTCATGGCCATCAGCGACGGCTCACTGCTGGGCGTGCACGCCACCCCCGACTGCGACATGAGCGTCGTCGCCTACCACATGGCCCTGTTCGTCGGCCGTGCCGGCCACGTCCTGACCCCCGAAGTCCGCAGCGAGCTGCGCCAGTCGATGGAGAACACCCCGTGAGGAGTACGGCCTCCGACCGGCTGCCGATACGCGGCGCCGACCGCCGCCCCGCCCGCGTCCGCCCGTACTCCCTCACGGGCGGCCGCACCCGGTTCACGCAGGTCCTGAACGTCGAGACCTTCGTCGCCGCTCTGGACACCAAGGTGTCGCAGCCGCGGAAGCCCGACCGCATGCCCGAGATGCCCGCCATCGTCGAGGTCTGCCGTCGCATGCGCACGATCGCCGAGATAGCCGCGCTGCTGAAGCTGCCGCTCGGTGTGGTCCGCGTGCTCGTCAGCGACCTCGCGGACCAGGGCCGGGTCCGGGTCTACGGGACCGGCCACGGTACGGGCCGCCCCGAACGCGCGCTGCTCGAAAGGGTGCTCAGTGGTCTCCGCCGTCTCTGATCAGCCGATGCCGCCGGCCGTGGACGACGAGCCCGTCCAGCCCTGGCAGTACGACCGCTCCCGCGCCCCCGTCGCCGTCAAAGTGCTGGTCGCGGGCGGTTTCGGCGTCGGCAAGACCACCTTCGTCTCCTCCGTCTCCGAGATCACCCCGCTGCGCACCGAGGCGGTGATGACCCAGGCCAGCGTCCCGACCGACGACCTGTCCGGCACCCCGGACAAGAACACCACCACCGTCGCCATGGACTTCGGCCGCGTCACCCTCGACGACGACCTCGTGCTCTACGTGTACGGGACCCCGGGCCAGGAGCGGTTCTGGTTCATGTGGGACGACCTGGTGCGCGGGGCCATCGGCGGGCTCGTGCTGGCCGACACCCGCCGGCTGCGCGACTGCTTCCCGGCCCTCGACTACTTCGAGACCTGCGGGCTCCCGTACGCCGTCGCCGTCAACCACTTCGACGGCTCGCAGTCGTACGAGCCCGAGGACGTGCGCGAGGCGCTGAGCGTTCCGGCCCACGTGCCCGTCGTGATCATGGACGCGAGGCGCCGGCACACCGTGATCGAGTCCCTGCTGGCCCTGGTGGGCCACGCCCTCGACACCACTCCCGAATAGCCCGCAGACCCGTGGACCCGCAGACCTGCAGACCCGCAGGCCTGTGGGCCCGCACGCCCGTATCCCGTAGACCCGAATCGAGAACGTGAGATGCGCAAGATACTCGTCGTGGGAGCCGGCCAGTCCGGTCTCCAGCTCGCCCTCGGCCTCCAGGCGAAGGGGTACGAGGTCACCCTCATGTCCAACCGGACGGCGGACGAGATCCGCACCGGCCGGGTCATGTCGACGCAGTGCATGTTCGACTCGGCGCTCCGGCACGAGCGCGACCTCCAGATCAACTTCTGGGAGCAGCAGGCCCCGAAGATCGAGGGCCTCGGAGTCTCCGTCGCCGCCCCCGACGCGGGCCGCGCCATCGACTGGCTGGGCCGCCTCAAGGGGTACGCGCAGTCCGTCGACCAGCGCGTGAAGATGGCCGGCTGGCTGGACACCTTCGCGCAGCGCGGCGGGCAGCTCGTCATCCACGGCGCGTCCGTCGCCGACCTCGACTACTTCTCCCGTACGTACGACCTGGTGCTGGTCGCCGCCGGCAAGGGCGAGCTGGTGTCGATGTTCGGGCGGGACGCGGCGCGGTCCCCGTACGACGCCCCGCAGCGCGCGCTGGCCGTCTCGTACGTGCACGGGCTCGGGCCGCGCGCCGAGCACCCGGACACGGAGGCCGTGCGCTGCAACCTGGTCCCGGGCGTGGGCGAGCTGTTCGTGATGCCGACCCTGACCACCTCGGGCCGGGCGGACATCCTGTTCTGGGAGGGCCTCCCGGGCGGTCCGCTGGACGTCTTCAAGGGGGTCACGGACCCGGCGGAGCACCTGGCGCTCACGCTGGAGCTGATGGAGAAGTTCACGCCGTGGGAGTACGCCCGGGCGACGAAGGTGGAGCTGACGGACGCGGGCGGGACCCTGGCCGGGCGTTACGCGCCGGTGGTCCGCAACCCGATCGGGCGGCTGCCCGGCGGCGGGCTGGTGCTGGGCGTCGCCGACGTGGTCGTCGCCAACGATCCGATCACCGGGCAGGGCTCGAACTCCGCCGCCAAGTGCGCGGCCTCGTACCTCTCCTCGATCCTGATGCACGGGGACAACCCGTTCGACGAGGCGTGGATGAAGGCGACCTTCGACAAGTACTGGTTCACCACGGGCAAGCCGGTGACCCAGTGGACGAACGCCATGCTGGGCGTCCCGCCGGAGCACGTGTTCAACCTGATCGGCGCGGCCGGGCAGCTGCAGCCGGTGGCGGATCGATTCGCCAACGGCTTCGACAACCCGGCCGACTTCGACGCGTACTTCTACGACCCCGAGGACGCGGCGGACTACGTGGCCGAGGTCGCCTCGTCGGTCGCCGCATCCTCGGCGGGCGCCTCCTCGGACGAGTAACCGGCGTCCCCGTCCCCAGCCGTGCCGGTCGCGTCCGCCCCGGGCAGCGGCGGGGGAGTGAACTCGGCGAGCGGCGTGCCGCCGGGGTCCGGGCGTACGGCGCCGAGCAGCGGATTCGCGGCGAGGGGCGAGACCTTCACCTTCGCCCCCGGCCGCGGCGCCTGGATCACCTTGCCCTCGCCCACGTACAGGGCCACGTGCGTGGCCTTGGGGAAGTAGACCACCAGGTCCCCGGGGCGGAGCTGGTCCAGCGGCACCTTCGGCAGCTGCGCCCACTGCTCCTGGCTGGTCCGCGGGATGCTGCGCCCGGCGTGCGCCCAGGCCTGCGAGGTGAGCCCGGAGCAGTCGAAGGACCCCGGGCCCTCGGCGCCCCAGACGTACGGTTTGCCGATCTGCGCCGCCGCATAGGTGAGGGCGGCGCCGCCGGCCGCGGTCGGGGTGCCGGTGCGGGCGGGGAGCCGGCCGGAGTCCAGCAGATCGCGCTGCGCGGCCGCGGTGTTCTTGTCCTCCTGCGCGCCGAGCCGTGTGAGCTGCTCCGGAGTCAGTGAGGCGAGCACCCGCTCGACCTCCTTGAGCTGCGCCGCGACCTCATCCTGGTGGAGCTTCTGCCGCGCCGCCAGGGTCTGCCGGGTGTCCAGGGCCTTGCGGGCCCGGACGGCGAGCTCGTCGGCCTTCTTCTCGCCGCGCGCGAGCCGGCGGAGCACACCGGCCCGCCGCGCGCCCTCGCGGGCGGTGAGCCGACGCTGGTCCAGGGCCGCCTGGGGAGTGCCGGCGAGCAGCATCCGTGCGTAGGGGGACAGGCCCCGGGTGCCCTGGTACTGCTCCCGGGCCAGCCGCCCGACGAGGGCCCTCTCGGAGTCGAGGGCGGTACGGGCCCGGCCGAGGTCGGCGGTGCGCTGCCGCTCCTCCTCCTGGCCGGCCTTGAGGGCGACTTCGGTGGCGTTGTACGCCTCGGTGGCCTCCTCGGCCTTCTGGTAGAGCCCCTGCAGACGGGTGAGCAGGACCCCGACGGACTCCGCCTCGGGGCGGGCGGGCTCGGCCCCGGCATGCGGGACCGGTCCGGCGACGAGGAGCGCCGCGGCGATGCAGACGGCGCGAAGCGGCCGATGTGACATGGGATCACCTCCGAGGCGCCCGATGCTGCCACGGCCGGTATGACAAATCGCCCAACGGTGTCGGCCGGTCGCGGGGCGCCACCCGGTTGGCGCAGGGCCCGCGGTGGCCCGCGCCGGTCTCCGGCGGCCGCCCCGGCCCCGGCGTCCGGGCGCCGCACCGCGAAGAGCCCGGCCGCGACGCGCCCGCGCGGCGTCAGTCGCGCAACAGGCGGGCCTTGGCCGCAGTGAACTCCTGCGGGGTCAGCAGGCCCTCGCGGGCGAGGTCGGCCAGTTGCCGGAGCTCCGCCACCAGAGGGGTCGGCGCGGGCGAGGTCGTCGTCGGGGCGGCCGTCCCCCCGTATCCCCCCTCGTCCTCCGGCCCGGGTTCGGCCTCAGGCTCAGGCATCGGCTCCGGTTCCGGTTCCGCCGGAGCCTGCGCAGCCTGGACGGCCCGCGCCAGCAGGCCCCGGCGTGGCGGTTCCACCGGGCCCACCGCGCCCGTCGTGTCCTCCGCCGCCCCGGCCGCCCGCGCCAGCAGGCCCCGTAGCAGCGGGCGGCCCGCCGGGCGCTGGGCCGGGCGGACCGTCGCGCCCACGGGCCGGATGAACATCAGGCCACCCCCGCCCGGGGGTCCGCCGGGATCCGGTCCGGCGGGATGCGGACCGAGCCGACGATCCGTCCGCCCGCCGCCCGTACGGCGACCGCCGCGTCCTCGGCCCACACGTGCTCGACCACCAGCAGCAGCGCGCAGCTCCCGCGCTCCAGCAGCCCCGCCGCCTCCTGTACGTCCTCCGGTCCGATGAGCCGTGCGACGTCCCGCCCCGTCAGCAGGCCGTGCAGCTCCACGAACTCGTCGAACTCGGCCGCGAGCACGTCGCCCGAGGCGGTCCTCGTCGCCACGAGCCCGTCGATCAGCCGGACCACCCCCGTCTTGCGCAGCCCCATCACGGCCTCGATCGCAGGAACCCGCAACTGCTCCTCGGGGAAGGCGAGGACGATGAATTCCACGGGTCCCATACGCCTCGGCTCCTCACGTGTGACCGTTTTTGACGACTCTTCGGCACACTATGACATAAGCGGACATACCATCCGTCTGCTTGCTACGTTTCGCGTATGACCGCTCTGACGGCGAAGGTGACGGAGCCCGCGCCCCCGCCCCCCGACGCCGGCGCCCCCAAGCGCCGCGGCGTCGAGCTGACGCTCCTCGCCGGCGCCGTCCTGGTCTCCGTCATCGGCCACCTCTACGTCGGCCTCGCCACCACCGGCCACGTCCCCCGCCTCGCCGGCCGGTACGCCACCGGGCTCGCCGCCGCCGCGCTGCTCGCGCACCTCGCCGTCCGCTTCAGGGCCCCGTACGCCGACCCGCTCGTGCTGCCGATCGCCGTCCTGCTCAACGGGCTCGGTCTGGTCCTCATCCAGCGCCTCGACGCGACCACCCCCGGCCACCTCACCGCCGGGGACCAGCTCCGCTGGTCCGCCCTCGGGATGGCGCTCTTCGTCCTCGTCGTCGCGCTGCTCCGCGACCACCGCGTGCTGCAGCGCTACGCCTACCTGTCGGTGGCCGCAGCCCTCGTGCTGATGCTGGTCCCCGTCTTCTTTCCCGCGGTCAACGGTGCGCACATCTGGATCCGGTTCGCCGGACTCTCCTTCCAGCCGGGGGAGTTCGCCAAGATCCTGCTCGCCGTCTTCTTCGCCGCCTACCTCGCCGCGAACCGCACCGCCCTCGCCCTCACCGGCCGCCGGCTCTTCTGGAAGCTGCGCCTGCTCCCGGGCCGCGTCCTCGGTCCGATCCTCACGATCTGGCTGCTCAGCGTCGGCCTGCTCGTCCTGGAACGGGACCTGGGGACCTCGCTGCTGTTCTTCGGACTCTTCGTGATCATGCTGTTCACCGCCACCGGGCGGATCGGCTGGATCGCGATCGGACTGCTGCTCGCCGCCCTCGGCGCGTACGCCGTCGGGACGTTCGAACCGCACGTGCACAGCCGCGTCGACGACTGGCTGAATCCTTTCGCCTCCATCGACCGCGGCGAAGGCCCCGGCCAGCTCGCCCAGTCCCTCTTCGCCTTCGCCGCCGGCGGCCTGCTCGGCGCCGGGCTCGGCCACGGCCACTCCTTCCTCATCGGCTTCGCCGCCAAGTCGGACTTCATCCTCGCCACCGCCGGCGAGGAGCTCGGCCTCGTCGGCCTCGCCGCGATCCTGCTCCTCTACGGACTCCTCGTCGCCCGCGGCTTCCGCGCCGGCCTCGCGCTGCGCGACCCCTTCGGCCGACTGCTCGCCACCGGGCTCGCCTCGATCGTCGCCCTCCAGGTCTTCGTCATCGCGGGCGGAGTCACCGGGCTGATCCCCCTCACCGGCATGGCCATGCCCTTCCTCGCCCAGGGCGGCTCCTCCGTCGTCACCAACTGGATCATCGTCGCGCTGCTGGTCCGGCTGAGCGACAGCGCACGCAGGCCCCGCCCCGCCGACGAGGGGGTCCAGTGATCCGCTACATCCGCTGGTGCGCGTACTTCTGTGCGCTGCTGCTCGTCGCCCTGCTGGTCAACATCGCCCGCGTACAGGTCTGGGAGTCCGCCGCCTACGGCGCGAACCCGGCCAACAAACGCCCCGCCATCGAGCGCTACGCGAAGCCGCGCGGGGACGTCCTGGTCGACGGGCGGCCCGTCACCGGCTCCCGCGACAGCGGCCAGCTGCTGCGCTACGAACGCACCTACACGAACGGCCCGCTCTACGCGCCCGTCACCGGCTTCTCCTCCCAGACGTACGGGACCAGCTTCGTGGAGCGCGCCGAGGACGCGGTCCTGTCGGGCACGGACCCCGGCCTTTCCGCCTTCCCGCTCTGGTACGACCTGGCCCGCGGCCGCCCGGCCGGCGGGAACGCCGCCACCACCGTCCGCTCCGGCATGCAGCTGGCCGCGTACGCCGGGCTCGCGGGCAAGCGCGGGGCGGTCGCCGCCGTCGAGCCGGCCACCGGGAGGATCCTCGCGCTGGTCAGCAGCCCCTCGTACGATCCGGCGGAGCTGTCCGGGACGGGCACGCGGGTGAAGGCGGCCTGGGCGCGGCTGAACGCGGACCCGGCCAGGCCCATGCTCAACCGGGCCCTGCGCGAGACGTACCCGCCCGGCTCCACCTTCAAGATCGTGACGGCGGCGGCCGCCCTCGACGCGGGCGTGGTCACCGACGTGGACGCGCCGACCGAGACCCCCGACCCGTACCCCCTCCCCGGCACCAGCACCCTCCTGCCGAACGCGGGCACGGGCTGCCAGGACGCCTCGATGGCGGACGCCGTGCAGTGGTCGTGCAACACGGTGATGGCGAAGATCGGCGTACAGGTCGGGCTGCGCGGGATGGTGGAGGCGGCCCGCCGCTTCGGATTCAACGGGGAGGCGCTGCGGGTGCCCTCCTGGGTGTCCCGGTCGAACTTCGACACCGACATGAGCCAGGACCAGCTGGCCCTGTCCTCCATCGGGCAGTTCAACACCCGGGCCACGCCCCTGCAGATGGCGATGGTGGCGGCGGCCGTCGCCAACGGCGGCGAGCTCAAGGCGCCCTACCTGGTGGAACGCACCACCCAGGACGACGGCTCCCCGGTCCGGCGCGGGGACCAGCGCAGCCTGGGCCGGGCGATGAACCCGGCCACCGCACTGCGGATGCAGGAACTGATGGTGAAGGTGGTGGAGAACGGGACGGGCCGGAACGCGGCGATCCCGGGCGCGGTCGTCGGCGGCAAGACCGGCACCGCACAGCACGGAGTCGGCAACGCCGGTACCCCGTACGCCTGGTTCATCTCCTGGGCCAAGGCCGAGGGCACGCCGCTGCCGGCGGTCGCGGTGGCGGTGGTGGTCGAGGACGCGGCGGCGGACCGGGGCGACATCAGCGGCAACAGCGCGGCCGCGCCGATCGCGCGGGCGGTGATGGAGGCGGCGCTGGCCGCGGGCACATGATCCCCGCGGGCCCCGGACGGCCGGTCGGTTCAACGGGGGCGGGCGGCGTGAGGGGTCTCGCGATGATGTTGGCTCCGGGAACCGTTCGGGCCCTTCCTCACCTCTGCCGCGGGGGTGTGGTGCGCCCGCCGGCCCTGCCCCGTCTCTCTCAGATCCTGCCGGGTCGGGTGTGTGCCGGGGCGCTCCCCGCAGGGCGTCGAACGCAAGGTGCCTCGGCCCGCCGACCCCCCGACACGTTCGGCGCCCGAGGAGACGCCCCGGCGCGCGCCCGGCCCCCTGGCAACGGGCCCCCGGGCCGCGGCCCCCGACCCGGCCCCGGCCCCGCCCCCCGGTGATCCGCAGCCCTAGCCGGAGGCGCCATCGGCGCCCTCCCGCACCGTCGCCTCGACCTCCGCCACCCGCCGCGCCTCCTCGGCCGCGAACCGCTCCCGGTCCAGGACCTCGGCGATCTCCTCGTCCTGGCTCATCAGCAGGTCCAGATTGGAGTCGCCCATCTCGAAGACGCCCATGTCCACGTAGGCCCGCTGGAGCCGCTCACCCCACAGCCCGATGTCCTTCACGCACGGCACGATCCGGCTGAACAGCAGCTTCCGGAAGAGGTGCAGGAACTCCGACTGCTCGCTGAACTGCTCCGCCTCCTTCCTCGGGATGCCGAAGTTCTCCAGCACCTCCACCCCGCGCAGCCGGTCCCGCATCAGGTAGCAGCCCTCGATCACGAACTCCTCGCGCTCGCGCAGTTCGGCATCCGTCAGCTGCCTGTAGTAGTCCCGCAGCGCCATCCGCCCGAAGGCCACGTGCCGGGCCTCGTCCTGCATCACGTACGCCAGGATCTGCTTCGGCAGCGGCTTGTCCGTCGTGTCGCGGATCATGCCGAACGCGGCCAGCGCCAGCCCCTCGATGAGCACCTGCATGCCCAGGTACGGCATGTCCCAGCGGGAGTCGCGCAGGGTGTCGCCCAGCAGCCCCTGGAGGCTGTCGTTGATCGGGTACAGCATCCCGACCTTCTCGTGCAGGAACCGCCCGAAGACCTCGGCGTGCCGGGCCTCGTCCATGGTCTGCGTCGCTGAGTAGAACTTCGCGTCCAGGTCCGGCACCGACTCCACGATGCGGGCCGCGCACACCATCGCGCCCTGTTCGCCGTGCAGGAACTGGCTGAAGTTCCAGGCGGCGTAGTGCCGGCGCAGTTCGCCCTTGTCCTGCTCGGTGAGCTTGGCCCAGTGCCGCGTGCCGTAGAGCGTCAGCGCCTCGTCGGGGGTGCCGAGCGGATCGTGCGGGTCCACCTCGATGTCCCAGTCGATGCGCTTTGCGCCGTCCCACTGTTTGTCCTTGCCCTTCTGGTAGAGGGCGAGGAGCCGCTCGCGGCCGTCGTCGTACTCCCAGCTGAAGCGGGCGGAGCCGGCGGCGGGGACCTGCCAGACGGCTTCGCCCGGGTTCTCGGTGTAGAGCTCGTGCGTCGACACTGACGCCCCCTCGTCTCACGTACTGCCGTGCGGGACCGGATGGTTGGCAGGGTCACACGTTGGTAGACACGGGGTCAACAAGTCGTGCGCGGGGGATTGACGACCTTGCTGACAGGCAGTCTCATAAGAGGCGACCGCCGGTAACTCGACCACGAGGTGTCCGAATCCATGACGACCGTGACCGAACGAGCCGCGCTCAGGGACGCCCTCGGCCTGCTGAAGGACCGGGAGCAGATCGCCGAGCGACTGCTCGAATCCTCGGCCAAGCACTCCTTCGACCCCGACAAGGAACTCGACTGGGACGCCCCCACGATCGAGGGCAAGTACTACTGGCCGCCCGAACTGCTCTCCCTCTACGACACCCCGCTGTGGAAGAAGATGGGGGAGGAGCAGCGCATCGACCTCTCCCGGCACGAGGCGGCGGCGCTCGGCTCGCTCGGCATCTGGTTCGAGATCATCCTGATGCAGCTGATGGTCCGGCACATCTACGACAAGTCCCTGACCAGCAATCACGTGCGCTACGCACTCACCGAGATCGCCGACGAGTGCCGCCACTCGATGATGTTCGCCCGCATGATCAAGCAGAGCGGCAGCCCCGAGTACCCGGTCTCCCGCCTCAACCACAACCTCGCCCGGATCCTGAAGACCGTCTCCACCACCCCCGGCTCCTTCGCCTGCACCCTCCTCGGCGAGGAGATACTCGACTGGATGCAGCGCCTGACCTTCCCGGACGAGCGCGTCCAGCCGCTGGTCCGCGGGGTCACCCGGATCCACGTCATCGAAGAGGCCCGGCACGTCCGGTACGCCCGCGAGGAACTGCGCCGCCAGATGCTGACGGCCCCGCGCTGGGAGCAGGAGCTCACCCGGATCAGCTGCGGCGAGGCCGCCCGCGTCTTCTCCCTCGCCTTCGTGAACCCGGCCGTCTACGACAACGTCGGCCTGGACCGCCGCGAGGCCGTCGCCCAGGTCAGGGCGAGCGGCCACCGCCGCGAGGTCATGCAGACCGGCGCCAAGCGGCTCACCGACTTCCTCGACGACATCGGCGTCCTGCGCGGGGTCGGCCGGAAGCTGTGGAAGAGCTCCGGACTCCTGGCCTAGGCCCTGTCCTGGCATCGCGCGGCCGCGGAGATCGCCCGGGCAGGGCCCGGGCGGCCGACGTCGGGCTACCCTGCGGTCATGACCGTACGCGCCTACCGCAGGCTCAGCGTCGAGGAGCGGCGAGCCCAACTCCTCGACGCGGCCCTCTCGCTGTTCGCGCACCGGGCGCCGGAGGAGGTCTCGCTCGACGACGTCGCCGAGGCCGCCGGGGTCTCGCGCCCGCTCGTCTACCGCTACTTCCCGGGCGGCAAACAGCAGCTCTACGAAGCCGCCCTCCGCTCGGCGGCGGACGTCCTCGAACTCTGCTTCGCCGAACCCCAGCAGGGTCCCCTGACCCAGCGCCTGGCCCGGGCCCTCGACCGCTACCTCGCCTTCGTCGACGAACACGACGCCGGCTTCGCCGCCCTCCTCCAGGGCGGCAGCGTCGTGGAGACCTCCCGCACCACGGCGACGGTGGACGGCATCCGCCGGGCCGCGGCGGACCAGATCCTCGTCCACCTGGGCGTCCCGTCCCCCGGCCCCCGGCTCCGCATGATGGTCCGTACGTGGATCACGGCGGTCGAGGCGGCCTCCCTGATATGGATCGACGAGGGCAAACAGCCGGAGGTCGACCGGCTCCGGGACTGGCTGCTGGACCAGTTCATCGCCCTGCTGACGGCCACCGCGGCCACCGACCCCGAAACCGCGGCGGCCGCCCGGGCCGCGCTCGCCCTGGAATCGGCGGACGGCCCGGTCGGGGTCCTGGCCCGCCGCGTGATCCCGGTGGTCTCCGAGGCCGCCCACCTGCTGTGACACTGGTGGGGTGAGAAGCCAACCGACCCCCTTCGAGGGCGGCCCGATGGACGGCCGGGTCCTCCCGATCCTCCTCGGCACGACCGGCCACCCCCCGAAGTGGTACGAGATCCCCGTCCCGACGCCCGACGGCCCGCCGACGGTGCTGCTGTACGAACGCGTCCCCGCGGGCTACTCCAAGCGCCTGGGCCTCCAGAAGGGATGGAAGTACGAATTCCGCCCGACGGGCCAGAAGCCGAAGCCCCGCTGGCCCTGGACGAAGACCCCCCGAACCTGACGGTGGCCTCGCCGGCGGCACGCGCTCCCCACGGGGACGGGTGTGTGTCGGGGCGCCGGTGGCCTCGCCGGCCGAAACGCAGCGGCCATAGGGGCGGCACGCCTGCCCCCTCCCCGCCAGCCGCTCCCCATGGGGACGGGTGTGTGTCGGGGCGCTCCCCGCAGGGCGTCGAACGCAAGGTGCCCCGGCCCGCCGACCCCCCGCCACGTTCGGCGCCCGAGGAGACGCCCCGGCGCGCGCCCGGCCCAGGCCGCCTGCGGACGCACCCGCCAGGGGAGCCGCACCCGCGGGCCGAGCCCCCGCCAGGGGAACCGCACCCGCCCGCCGAACTTCGGCCAGCAACCCGCCAGGGGAGCCAAACCCACCCGCCAAGCCTCCGGCTAGGAGCCCGGCAGGGAGAGGACCGCCAGGCCCCCGCCGCCCTCCGCCCGGCGGAACTCCAGCCGTGCGCCGATCGCCGTCGCCTGCCCGACCGCGATCGTCAGTCCCAGCCCGTGGCCCTTGCCGCCGCCGCTGCGGAAGCGCTGCGGGCCGTGTGCCAGGAGGTAGTCGGGGAAGCCGTCGCCGTGGTCCCGTACGGTCACCACCGGCCCGTCCACCGTCAAGACCACCGGCGGCCGGCCGTGCCGGTGGGCGTTGGCCACCAGGTTCCCCAACACCCGTTCCAGCCTGCGCCGGTCCGTCTCCACATGGGAGTCCCGGACGATCACCACCTCGGTGTCCGTCCCCGATGCCCGCACCACCCGCCCGGCCAGCCGCCCCAGCTGGTGCAGATCGGTCTCCACCGCCTCGCTGCCCGAGTCCAGCCGGGAGATCTCCAGCAGGTCCTCCGTCAGCTGCCGCATCGTCCGTACCCGCTCGCGCACCAGCTCCGTCGGCCGGCTCTCCGGCAACAGCTCCGACGCCGCCTGCAACCCCGTCAGCGGCGTGCGCAGCTCGTGCGCCACGTCCGCCGTGAACCGCCGCTCGCTCTCCAGCTTCGACTGCAGGCTCCCCGCCATCGTGTCCAGCGCCCCGGCCACCGTCGCCACCTCGTCCTGGTGCCGCGAGGGGTCCTTCGTCCGCGGGTCGTCCACCCGCGCGTCGAGGTCGCCCTGGGTGATCCGCCGCGCCACGGTCGCCGTCTGGTGCAGCCGCCGGGTCACGCGGGTCACCGCGAACGCGCCGACCAGCAGCGTTCCGCCGATCGCCAGCACGGACGAGCCGATGATCGCGTGGTCGAGCCCGCTGATCGTGCGCGCGCTCTGCCCGTAGTCGACGGCGGTCGCCAGCGCCCGGCCGTCCGCCGGCGCGGCCGCCCACATCAGGGCGCGGCCCTGGTGGTCGGCCACGACCGTCCCCCGCTGCCCGCTGAGGGCGAGCGCCCGCAGCTCCGGCGGCAGCCCCGCGGGATCCAGCCCGGCGTCGCGCGGCAGGGCCTCGCCCGCCTCGTACGCGCGCGAGACGTCGTGCAGTTTGCCGAGCGCCTTCTCGCGCGCCGTGGCCACCGTCTGCCGGGTCACCTCCACGTGTACGAGCACACCCAGCACGGCGGCCAGCGAGCAGCACATCACCACGATGAAACACGCCGACTTCCAGGTCAGCGTGGCCGTCCAGGCGGGCAGCTTCGGTCGCGGCGCCGCCTTCGGCTCCGGCTTCGGTCTCGGCTCCGCCTTCGGCCTCGGCTCCCGCTCCGCCTTCGATCTCATGGCCGGACCGGCGCGGGGCCGGGCCCGCGGCTCGCCGGGCCCTGCGGACCCGAGGGCACCCGCACGATCTGCTCGCGCGTCGGCAGCATGGTGAGCTGCTTCTCGTCCCAGGACCAGGCGGTGATCAGCTCGTAGCCGCGGTTCCCGCTGGGCACCCGCAGGACCACGTCCCGCCCGGCCAGTTCCACCGAGACGACGGTCTCCGTGGTCGCCATGATCCGGTTGAGCCGTCCGTCGGGATCCGCGGTGTACACCCGTACGGACATCATCTTGTCGGGGAGCTCGATGCCGACGATCAGCTCGTCCTTGCCGTTGCCCGTGAGGTCCCGGTAGTACGGCGTCAGCACCGGGCACACCGCGGCCTCCGCCTCCGCCTCCGCGTCCTCGCCCTCGTCCTTCCCGCAGGACCTGATCGCGGCCGCGGTCTCGGGCGGCATCCCGTCGGCACCGACGCCGGTGTTCGGGTGGGCCCGCAGCTCCGCCTGGACGAGGGCCACCGGGTCGACGCCGTGCACGTCCTGGTCGTGGACGGGCGGGATCCCCTTGACGTACTCGGGCGGGGCCCCACCCGGATCGGCAGGCGGTACGGACGCCCCCGCGCGGTCGGGCCACAGGTGGACGGGCCCGCTCGCGGTCGGCGTGGCGCCGGCGCCGACCAGCCCGCCGGTGTCGCCGCAGCCCGCCAGCAGCGGAAGCAGGGCCAGGGCCGGCAAGGCGCGGAACGGGGAAGGGAAAGGGAACGGGAACCGGCGGGACGTGCGATGACTGCTCACAACTTCCCGTGCCTTCCTGTCCGCGCTACGACGACGGCCGATCTCGTCAACCATATGCGGAGGTACACCCCTTTTGGGATGTCAGCTGTCCGTGCGCCCACGGCGCAGCATCGCGAAGCCGAGCCCGGCGGCGCCGACGGCCGCGATCCCGCCGCCGGCCGCCAGCAGCAGCACACCGTCGCCCGGCCCGTCGGCCAGCGTGCTCAGGCGCGGCGCGTCGGCGGGCCGGGAGGCGAGGTCGCGGAGGCGGCCCGTCGCCGGCTGCTGCGGAGCCGAGGCGGGGAGCACGTGCCCGCTGCGCGTACCGGTCTTGTGCCCGTCGCCCGCGACGGCGTGCCCGCCGCCCTGCGCGGCGTTGTCACCGACCCAGGAGGTCAGCCGCCCGGTGGAGTCCAGCGCCGCGTGCAGGTCCCCGGCCGAGGCGAAATCGGTGATCCCGTCACGGCTGGTCAGGGTGGCCGCCCTGGCGCCGTCGGCGGTCAGGATCTCGGCCTGGTACGCGCCCTTGGCGATGAGGTAGACCCTCGCCGTGGACTCGTCGTCCGCGAGGGACAGGCTCTTGACCAGGACCCGCGACGGGGCCGCGGAGTGCGCGGACGAGGCCGCCGGCACCCCTTCGGCCAGCGCGGCGGCGGTCGGCAGCGCCAGCAGACTTGCGGCACATGCGGTCACGGCGGAGGCGCGAACGAGGGTGCGGCGGCTGACGGTGCTCACGGGAAGCCCTTCGGTGCTGGTCAGGACCTGGCGCGTCCAGGTGGGACAAACGTAGGCGTCGGCCGTTGCGGCCGAGCCCCGGACGTGTAACAGCGAAGTCGCAACGTTCCGTCGGAGTCGTTACACAACCGAGGGATTGTGGTGCGGCGTTCCGGCTGCTCCCATGGACGGCGGGGGGTGAGGGCGATGCGCGGACTCAAGGTATTGCCGAGCGGCCGGCCCGGCCGCGGCCGGCTGTACGTCAACCTGCCCGACGGGCAGGCGGTTGCCTGGTACGACCGGCAGGCCAACCGGATCAGCGTGCTCGCGGACGACCACCGCGAGGCGATCCTGGCGGTGCTGCGCCCCTATCTGAGCGGGACCGTCTCGATCGGCCCGCCCCCGGTCCCGACGGCGGCCGGCTTACGGAGGCTCGCCCTCCCGCCGGACGCGGACCTGGCCCCGAACCGCCCGGGCGAGACCCTGCTGGGCGAGCTGGAACACGGCTCGGCGGGCACCCGTGCCCGGCACCGGCTGCGCCAGGACCTCGCCGCGCAGCAGCGGATGGGCGACGCCTTCGACGCCTTGGAGCCGGACGGCTGGCGGACCCTGCACTGCGTTCCGCTCCCGGGCCTCGGCAGCATCGACCACCTGCTCATCGGCCCGGCCGGCATCTTCTGCGTGCGTACGATCCCGGGCCGGCGCCAGCGCGCGGCGGTCGGCGACCTCCTGCTCACGGTGGGCCGCGCCGAACCCCGCCCGGACCCCCGCTGGATCCGCCGCGCGGCGGCCCGCGCGTCCCTGGCCCTGACCGCCCGGGTCACCCCGGCCCTGGCCCTGGTCGACGCCTCCCGCATCGACAAGGCCCCCACGGTCCGCGACATCCGCATCCTCCATCCCCCCACGGCCACCCCGGACCTCACGGGATCCCCCACCACCCTCAAACCCCCGGAAATCGAATCCCTCTTCGCCCAGGCCCGCGACACGAGAACCTGGCTACCCCCACACACCACCTGAACCAATCCAGCCCGGCCGGCGCTTGAAGCGCACGCCACCGGGCCACGCGCCCCGACTGGGCTTGCCGCACCTCACCGCGGCTGCGCGCCCCGACTGGGCCGCGCAAATCCAGCCCCGCCCGCGTTTGAGGCGCACCCCACCGGGGTCGCGCGCTCCGACTGGGCTTGCCGCACCTCACCGCGGCGGCGCGCTCCGACTGGGCCGTACAAATCCAGCCCCGCCGGCGTTTGAGGCGCACCCCACCGGGGTCGCGCGATGCAGCGGGGCCGCACGAGACCAGCCTCGCCGGCGTCTGAGGCGCGGGGCCCGCCCCCGCCCCCTCAGGCGGAGGACCGCTTGCGCGGCGTCGCCGCCTTCTTCGAGGCCGCACCCGTCTTCTTCGCAGCCGCGGCCCCGGTCTTGCCCCCGGTACCACCCGAAGTCGACTTGCCCGCCGCCGACTTGCCCGTGGTCGCCTTCTTCTTCGTAGCGGCCGCCGCCGTTTTCTTCGCCGAAGCAGCCGTGGACTTCTTCCCGCCCACCGCCTTCGGCGCAGCCGCAGCCGCACCGCCGGTCCTCGCCCCCGCCCGCGCCTTGCGCCGTATCGGCGTCACCTCGGCCCCGGCCTCGCCCCCGGCACCCGCACCCGCCTCCGCCTCCGCACCCGCCTCCGCACCCGCCTCCCCCCGAGACGCCTTCGCCGCCCGCACGCTCTTCTCCAACGCCGCCATCAGGTCGATCACCTGCCCCCCGGCCGGCTCCAGCACGGCCTCCGCCGGCTCGAACCCGCCCCCGGCCTTCGCCGCGATCATCGCCTCGACGGCATCCCGGTAGTCGTCGTGCAGCGAGTCCATCTCCACCTCGCCCAGCGTCGCCATCAGCGCGTCCGCCAGGTCGAGTTCGGCCTCCCGTACGGACACGGTGACCTCGGGCGCCACCCCTTCCGGCGCCCGGATCTCGTCCGGCCACAGCAGCCCGTGCATCGCGATCACGTCGTCGACGACGCGCAGCATGCCCAGCCGCTCCCGCCCCCGCAGCGCGTACTTGGCGATCGCGACCTTCCGGCTCCGTTTCAGGGCCTCCCGCAGGAGCGTGTACGGCTTCGCAGCCGTCGCCCCGTTTGCCGCGAGGTAGTACGCCGCGTCCATCTGCAGCGGATCGATCTCGTCGGCAGGTACGAACGACATGATCTCGATCGTCTTCGCGGTCGCCAGCGGCAGCTGCGCCAGGTCCTCGTCCGTGATCGGGATGACCGACCCGTCGGCCTCCTCGTACCCCTTGCCGATCTCGGCGCTCGGCACCTCCTCGCCGTCCAGCTCGCACACCTTGCGGTAGCGGATCCGCCCGCCGTCGTCGAGGTGGATCTGGCGGAAGGAGATCGAGTGGCTCTCGGTGGCGTTCACGAGCTTGATCGGAATGCTGACCAGGCCGAAGGAGATCGCCCCGTTCCATATGGATCGCACGGTTCCTCCTGTTTCGTGGCAGTCTCATCGTATGACGCCGATCACCATGGTGGAGGGCCGTCGCATCGCGCTCAGCAATCTCGACAAGGTCCTGTACCCGGAGACCGGCTTCACGAAGGGCGAGGTGCTCCACTACTACGCCACCGTCGCGGGCCCGCTTCTCGCCCACGTCCACAACCGGCCGGTGTCCTTCCTGCGCTATCCCGACGGACCGGACGGCCAGCTCTTCTTCACCAAGAATCCGCCGCCCGGCACACCCACCTGGGTGAAGACGACCCCCGTGCCCCGCTCCGACGACCTGTCCGCCGAGCAGGTGGTCATCGCCGACCTGCCCTCCCTCATGTGGGCCGCCAACCTCGTCGTGGAGCTCCACACCCCCCAGTGGCCCGTCGGCAGCCCCGCCGTCGCCGACCGGATGGTCCTCGACCTCGACCCCGGCGCGCCCGCCACCGTCGTCGAGTGCTGCGCCGCCGCGCTCTGGCTGCGCGAACGGCTCGCCGCCGACGGCCTGCACGCCTACGCCAAGACCTCCGGCTCCAAGGGCATGCACCTGGCCGTGCCGCTGGAGCCGACCCCGTCCGCGCAGGTGTCGGCGTACGCGAAGCAGCTCGCCCAGGAGGCCGAGCGCGAGCTCCCCGACCTGGTCGTGCACCGCATGGCCAAGGCCCTGCGCCCCGGCAAGATCTTCGTCGACCACAGCCAGAACGCCGCCGCCAAGACCACCGCCGCCCCCTACACCCTGCGCGCGCGGGCCCGGCCGACCGTGTCCGCGCCCGTGTCCTGGGACGAGGTCGAGGCCTGCCGGACCCCCTCCGGGCTGGTCTTCCTCGCCGACGACATCGCGCCGCGGCTGGAACGCGACGGGGACCTGTTCGCCCCGCTGACCGACCCGGAGCGGGCCGGGAGACTGCCCGGGGGCCGGCCGTGATCCGCGTCGCGCTGGCCGCCGCCGTACGCACCCTGCCGCGCGCGGCGGGACTGGCGTACGAGCCGAAGTTCGACGGCCACCGGCTGGTGATCGTGCGCACGGCCGAGGACGTCGTCCTCCAGGCGCGCTCCGGCCGCATCGTGACCAGCGCCTTCCCCGACCTGGCCGCGGCCGCGCTGCTGTTGCCCGCCGCGACGGTCCTCGACGGCGAGGTGGTGGTCTGGCACGCCGGCCGCACGGATTTCGCCCTCGTCCAGCGGCGGGCTGCCGCCACGCCCGCGCGGGCCGCCGTACTCGCCCAGAGCCTGCCGGCCTCGTACGCCGCCTTCGACGTGCTGGAACTGGCCGGGCTCGACCTGCGCGCCCGCCCGTACGAGCGCCGCCGGGCACTTCTCGTCGACCTGCTCATGCCGCTCGGGCCGCCGCTGCAGCCCGTGCCGATGACGACCGACCCGGAACTGGCCGCCACCTGGTACGAGACCCTGCCCGCCAGCGGGATCGAGGGCCTCGTCGTCAAACGGCTGGACCAGGCCTACCCGGCCGGACGGCGCGGCTGGCAGAAGCTCCGGCACACGGACGTCCGGGACGCGGCGGTGGTCGGCTACACCGGGACCCCGCGCCGGCCGCTCGCCCTGGTCCTCGTCCTGCCGGTCGGGGACGAGACCCCGCTGGTGTCGAGCCCGCTGACGGCGGCGCTGCGCGCGGAGGTGGCGGCGGAGGTGGCCTCGCGCACGGCGACGGGCACGACCACGGCCACGACCACGGCAACTGCCCGTCCTCTCGCCACAGTCACGGCGATCGGCCTCGGGGAGGTCCCCTTCCGGCCGCTCGACCCGCCGCTCACGGCGGAGGTCCGGCATACCTCGACCCGGCACCCGCCCCCGGAAGTGCTCCGGCTGCGCTCAGACCTCTGACCCGCGCTTCCCGCGCGGGTCAGAGGTCTGCCGGGTGGCCGGTCGCCGGTTGCCGGGTCAGGCGTGCGCTCCACTGCCGGCTCAGGCGTGCGCTCCACGCCCCGCGTCCGGGGGAGACCCCGGCTGCGGGTGCGGGCCCGGCCCCTCGGGCTGCTCGTACCCGGCCTCGCGCTCCTTCCGGACGTCCTCCGGATGACTGGAGGTCGTGGAGCCGAAGTTTCCGTAGCCCTGCATTTCGTGCGGCCTCAGGCCACCCTCGGGGATCTCCACCGGATCCCGCTCCTCACGGACCTCGTAGACCGCCCCGCCGTTGGGCAGGTGCGGCTGTTCCTCCGTGGTGGGCGGCGGCGGTTCCTTCGCCCGCACCCGCTGGCCCAGCTTGAATCCGCCGAGCAGCAGGGCGACGACGACCAGCCCGACGAACAGGAACCACGCGATGTTGAGGAGGATCGCGTCCACGCTCAGGATCGTGTCCATGCTGCCCAGTTTCGCTCACTTCATCCAGATCCGCGCACTTCCGCCCCGGATGCCGTACGGCATCCGGGGCGGAAGAGGCGGTCCCAGGCCCGGACCCGAGGGCGGATCCGGAGGCGGATCCCGGAGTGGCCCTACGGGTTGATGGGCCCGTCGGCATCCCGCAGCGCCCCCGCCTTGCGGGCCCCCAGCACGCCCAGGATCTCGGCGCAGATCGCCAGCGCGGTCTCGGCCGGGGTACGGGCGCCGAGGTCCAGGCCGATCGGCCCGTGCACGCGGGCCAGCTGGGCCTCGCTCACCCCCGCGGAGACCAGCCCCTCCCGCCGCCGCGCCGTCGTGCGCCGGGACCCGAGCGCCCCGATGTACGGAACCTCCGCGGCCAGCGCGGCCCGCAGCGTCGGCACGTCGAACTCCTCGTCGTGGCTCAGCATGACCACGCACGCCGCATCCCGGCGCGCCTCGATCAGCTCGGCGGCCTCCTCCCGGCCGGTGACCAGCGCGGCCTCCCAGCCCAGCAGCAGCGCCTGCCGCTCGATGATCTCGGCCAGCTCGCCGTTGCCGCCGATGACCACGTACGGGGCCGACGGGTGCGCCTCGACCAGCACCAGCCCGGACTGCCCGTACAGCGCGTCCCGCCCGGGCCGCCGGACGGCCAGCAGCTCGCCGGCCCGCCGCCCGGCGTCGTCGTGCGGTACGTCGGTGGCCCGTACGACCTCACTGGAGGCATGGTCGGCGGCCTCGTTCAGCCGGGTCACCAACGCCACCCCGACCCCCTCACCGAGCAGCTCCCACCACTCGGCCGGGATCGCCGAGAGCGGCTGGAGCAGCACCTCGGCCTGCCCGCCGCAGGTCAGCTTCGCCTCCACGGCCTCGGCCAGCCGCACGGACACCTCGCACACCCGCGCGGTGTCCCCGGGCCGCATGGCCCCGGCCTCGGCGATCAGCTCGGCGTCGAAGACCCCCCGGTACAGGGCGCCGACGCACTCCCCCCGCGCATCCACGAGCACGGCCCCGGCCGGATCCCGCGGCCCGAAACCCTGCTCGGTCACGGGCCGGGCCAGATACCCCGCCCGCCCCTCGGCCATCCACTGCCGCGCCGTCTCCACCAGCTCACGCATCTGCGCCGCCCCATCCACTCCGAGCTCACTCCCCGCAAAGCGCCAGGTCAACGGCACAATGCGGCCTGAGAACCACCCTAAGCACGCCCCTCACCCCTACCCACCCCCCAAACCCACAGACCCCGCCCCACCTCCCTCGTACAGACCACCGGAACCCTCCAGGTCCGCACCGGCCCGGTGGCGGGTGCCGCGACGTCCGCCCTTCCGTTGACGCTCGTGTCACCCGTTCGGGGCCGATCGGGGCTTTGGCGTCCCATCCGGGCTAAACGGCTACATACCGCATGGCATGCTCGGGCGTCCCGAAACCCCTGCTCCGAAAGGTGTGTTCATGCTCCGCACCACCCCTCGAACGGCTGCCCTGACCGCCGGCGGGGTCCTCCTCGTCACGGTCACGGCGGGTACCGCGTCAGCCGTGGGCTGGGGGGCATCACCGTGTCCTACGACGGCAAGCCCCGCGCGACGGCGTACGGAGACTTCCGCAACGACCGGCACATCAATGCGAAGAACAAGGTCATGTCGAAGGACCTCGCTGCGGACGGGAACACGGTCTACACGACGGGGAATTGGTACTTCGAGAACGGTGCCGAGGTCCACCAGCTGAACACGCCCGAGCACAACCACACGTATTACGTCACCCACTACTTGAAGCATCCACTCGAAGCCACGGCGAAATCCGTCCGAGGCGGCACCCGGGCCTGCGTGCAGCTCGGCTGGCCGGTTCCCGATACCTGTTCGGCACAGGCACTCCCCTCGTTCGACTACTGAGACACCGAGGACATCTCGATGATCAACCCTCCTCGGCGTGGAGACGGGACGCCGGATGAAGCCGATCCTGTCCCCGACTCCCGCGACGGTGCGCCGCAGCTCGATGTCCGCGCTCTCGTGGTCCGCTACGGGACCAGGACCGCCCTCGACATCCCGGACCTCTCCTTGTACTCCGGCATCACCGCCCTCACCGGCTCCAACGGGTCGGGCAAGACAACCTTCCTCAAGGCCTGCGCACTCCTCCTGCGACCGACGTCCGGGTCGGTGTCCCTCGGCGACCGGGGACCGGACCGCCGCACGAGCCTCCGCCGTCACCGCGAGGCCGTCGGATATCTCCCCCAAGCCCCCGACTTCCCGGGCCATTTCACCGTCCGTGAAGCGGTGACCTATGCGGCGTGGCTGCGCGGTGTGCCCCGAAGCCGGCGCGCGCAGGCCATCCAGCACGTGGTCGAGGACCTGAACCTCACCGACGTCGCAGACGCTTGTCTGCGCAGCCTCTCCGGAGGCAACCGCCAGCGCGCCCACATCGCCCAGGCAGTGGTCCACGAACCCGCAGTCCTCCTCCTCGACGAGCCCACGACCGGCATCGACGTGGAACACCGCATCGAGCTGCGCACGTACCTGGCCCGCATGGGCCGCACCCGCTGTGTCGTCCTGAGCACGCACCACACGGAGGACATCGAGCTGTTGGCCGACCGGATCGTCTCACTGCGTGAGGGCCGGATCGTCTTCGACGGCACCCCCACGGAACTCATGGCCCGGGCCGACACGGGCGCCAGCACTGCGACGGCCCGCTCGGTGGAACGGGCCCTGCGCAACCTGAGCGGCGGCGGCTCGGCCGAGGGCGCTGAGGATGGTGGCCGTTGAACTGCGTCGCTGTCACGGGGAGTCGCCCTGCGGAACAGACCGTGCTCGACCGCGTCGGCGGAGGTGCCCGATGACCACCAGTGCTCTCCTCCTTCACATGCGCCGGTCGCTCGGCCGCACCGCCTTCCCCTTCTTCCTCCTCCTCGTGGTCCTCAACACCCTCCTGCGCCCGATGGCCTGGCGGTACGAGCCCATGTGGGCGGTGTATCAGTACAACTTCACCGTGATGCTGCTCGGCCCGCTGCTTGCGGGCGTGGCCGCCTGGGAAGGCCATCGACTCTCCCGAGCCGACGCCTTCCTCTCCGCTCACCACCGCCCCCTTGCGATGTTGGCGGCAGCTTGGGCGGCGCTACTCGCCTGGTCCTGCGGGGCCTTCCTCCTCGGGCTGGCCCTGGTCCTCGGACGGGTCGCATGGGGCGGCACCCCACCCACCCTCGGCCTCCCCGAACTCCTCACCCCTCTGCCCGCGCTCGCCCTCCTCGGACTCGCCTGCGCCGTCGGCCTCACGGCAGGCTGGCTTGGTGGTGACGGCGGCAAGGTGGCGGCTCCGATGGTGGCGATCGTCGTGTTCCTCGCCTTCCTCCTGCTGTACGCCGGCGACCTGTCCGAGTTCGTGATGGTCGGCGGAGCCACCAGCTCGCTCGTCGGGCTGCGGCCCAAGGCCGACACCCAGACATCCCAGATCGTGTTCTACGCGGCCGCCACTCTCCTCGCGCTCCTCGTCGGGGCTTGGAGCGCCGCCCGCCACCGGCTACGCCCGCGTCACTTCCTGGCCGCAGCCGCCACCGCCGTGCTGTGCGCAGGCTCGGCCGGCCACCTCGCTTCGGCCGACCCTCTGTACCTCGAAGCCCGCCCCGGGGATGTCCGCTGCCACGGCACCCACCCCGAGATCTGTCTCGGCCGCGGCTACAGCTCGTACGAGCCCCACCTCCGCGCCGGCCTCACCCCCCTGGTGCAGGCCATGGCGCAACTGAACCTCCCCGCCCCGGCCTCATTCCGCCAGGACGCCCTGCGCAGTACGACGAACACCGGTCAGCTCTCCCCGGACACCGTCACGGGCGACCGCGAACTCCTGCTCGACATGTTCCTGGGCACCTACTACGGCTCCGACTGCGCCATCGAGCCCGGCAGCGTCATGGAACGCAATCACGTCAACGCCCGGTACTGGCTCGCCGAAGCCGTGGGCGTTCCCCCGTATGAGGACCCGGCCCTGGACCGCCGGCTCACCTCCGGTACCACCCCCGAGCGGATCTCCGTAGCGCGCGCCGCCTTCCAGGGCCTGGTCGCCTGTGACGGCTAGCCTCCTCTACGTCCGCCGCTGGTGCCTGGGCCGTCAGATGCTCGTGGCCGTCCTGTGCGCGCTGCTCTGGGTCGCGACCCCGCTGCGCCTGTACGACGTACCGGCCCGAGACGGCGTACAAGGCGCCCTCTGGCCGATGGTCCCAGCCCTCTACGCGGCCTTCCTGCCCTCCGTCCTCGCCACTGCGGCCGAGGTACAGGAACGCATCACCCCGACGGCCGCCCGCCTCCGGGCGACGACCACAGCAGTGGTCCTCGCCCTCGCAGCGGTCCTCGCCCTCACCGGCGCAACCAACGACCCGGCCGTCGCCTTCCGGAACACACTCCTCCTGACCGGGCTGGCCTTCTGCGGCTCCTGTCTCCTCCCGCCGGCAGCAGCCTGGACGCCCCCGGTGGCCATTCCGATGATCATGTGGCTGATCGGCACCAAACCCCAGGCCCACGTGGAACCCTGGTCCCTCCTCCTGCTCCCGGGCACGGTTTCGTATGCGTGGATCATCACCGTGCTCATCACGACAACGGCCCTGACGACGTACCTCCTCCGAGGCCCCTGCCATCGCGGGTGAACTCACGCCCCGCCCTCGCGAAACGGCTCGACCCGGCTGCCCGAGGAGCGATAGGCGGCCCTGAGGGCCCGCAACCATCATGGGTTGCAGGCCCTCCGTGGGTTTGTCAGTCAACGAGGTAGCGGGTGCCCGTTTCAGTGCGTACCGGCGGAAGACGGCAGCGGTGGCGCGGCGGGCGCCTCGGTGGTGGGCGCCGGCTCTGTCCCACCGGCCAAGACGTAGCGCTCCTAGTCCTCCGCCCCGAGAGTCTCCATGGCGCTGACCCCCTGACGGCGCGACCAGCGGAACACTCCGGGCTTCCGCAGGGACGCCTCCATTCCGGGTTCCGCGCCCCGTACGTTCAGGTGATGGCCCGTGCTGAACACCAGGCGCAGAGAGCCGGACTTGAAGACGATCGCCGACAGGACGACGGCACCGCCGAGTCGGCCCCACTCTTCACCGGCAACCGCTACGGCCCCCGGAGCGGTTGCCGGCCCGTCCGTCAGGAGTGCGGGGCCGGCGACCGTGAGCACCACCTGGCCGGCGAACGTCACGGAGAGGGCCGCCTCCGTACGGGAGACGGCCAGCACCGGGCTGCCCCGCAGCCCGATGCGCCAGCGGTCGCCGAGGTCCTCGATCACGACCGGCCCGGGAGGTCGATGAGCATGTCCGGGTTCCTGTTGCCGCCGATTCCGCGCCGCGCTGCCTGGTCCTTCACCTTGTGGATCGCACCCTTCACCTGCTTCACGGAAAGGCCGGCCGCCTTCGCGATGGCGGCCGGCCTGCTGCACAGTCCATTGGAATTGTGGACCAGAACCGGCGTGACACCCGCGAGCACGTAGTACATGTGCAGGTCGTTGACCGTCAGGTTGTACGCGCCCTGGAGTTCGGTCTATCCGCCGCCCTCCACCATCAGCCGCTCCATGCCGCGGGCTCCGAGGTCATCCAACAAGGCACCGAAGTCGATGGTCGGGCCCGTGGAGACCAGGTCCGCCAGACCGGCGAGCCGCTCGCGGAGCTTCTCACCGGCCACGAGGAGCTGAACAACGCGAAGATTGCGAAGGCGATGGGCTGGGGCGAACTGCAGCGAGGGAGAGGAACAGCCAGCACTACTGAGTCTCGCTGCGTGATGCCGCCGCCGCAGCACGCGCAGATTCCGACTTCACGTCCATCTCGATTCAAAGATCGTCAGTAGGTCCCTCGACGAGTACGCCGTCGGTGGCATGGGTAGCTCGGAACGAGCGCTGGCCGGCCTGTCACCGTTGGCCGTATAGCTGTCTCAGTTGTCCGTGGGCAGACCTGCTGCCGCTTGCAACCCTCGGAGACTCGATGAAACGTCTGGCTGTCTACATCGACGGCACATGGAACATTCCCCACAGCAACACGAATATCTGGCGGATGAACCTACTCACCGCACTGCACGAAACCGAGACGACACAACTAGCCTTCTACCACCAAGGGATCGGACGGGACGTCAGCGACCGCCTGCGTGGCGCCTTCGGTAAAGGGATCAACGGTAGTGTGCGCAACTGCTATTCGTGGATCATGGAAAACTACTGCCCTGGTGACCAGTTATTCATTTTCGGCTTCAGTAGAGGCGCCTACATTGCACGCTCGCTGACGGGGTTCATCGAACGCTGCGGCCTGTTGCGTCCTGGAACTCCTTTGACCGTGCGAGAGCTCTTCGAGCGCTACCGCACGGTTCCCGCATCCAAGTCCATCTCGGACCCGGAGGGGCGTGAAGAGCA
This sequence comes from Streptomyces sp. NBC_00207, assembly GCF_045160965.1. Taxonomy (NCBI): domain Bacteria; kingdom Bacillati; phylum Actinomycetota; class Actinomycetes; order Kitasatosporales; family Streptomycetaceae; genus Streptomyces; species Streptomyces sp. NBC_00207. The sequence continues at coordinate 6,216,552 of NZ_CP130715.1, forward strand.
GTGGCCGATCCATCGTGACACGGACTTGAAGCGTCATTCCCAGAAGGTTCAGATCGATTTCCTGGGCGTGTGGGACACGGTGCGCTACCACGACCTTCCCCTGGGGTCGGTCCGGGGACTCAGCCGCAGCCAGAACCTTTTCCATGCTGTGCATCCCGGTTTGGCAACTCGGAGGGTTTACCAGGCGCTCGCCGTGGATGAGCACCGGTTCGCCTACCGGCATGAACTCCTATTCCCCCACGCCGCCGACTGCGCCGTAGCCGTGCCCGTAGTGGAGCAGCGATGGTTCCCCGGCGACCACGCCAACGTCGGGGGCGGCCACAAGAACGATGCTCTGGCCCTACTCTCCCTCGCATGGATGCAGGAGAGTGCTGCTGCTTGCGGTCTGGAATTCAAAGAGCGGGTTGTGCTGCACGGTGATGAGCATCTAGGGCCCGTGCACGACAGCTTCAGTTCGTTCCTTGGTGGCGCCTATCGGGCCCTGCCGCGAAACAGGCGGCACTGGCGGGAGATTGGGAGTACCGAAAACGTTGGGTCGCCAGCCCCTGCTCAACTGGTGAGTGAAGTCGTAGATGCCAGTGTGTTTGATCGCTGGCGACAAGACCCGGAATACCGACCAAGGAACATCGCCGAGTGGGGTAGTCGCCGAGGTCTGGCGGTCGGCGAACTGCAGGGCACTCAGAATGCCCACTTGCTTGGGCTCAAGGCGGGCGACTGAGGGTGCTCTTCGTCATCGTCATGACTGGGTGCGATGGCAAGCAGACGACCACCACGAGCTCTGACGTCACCACGACGGTCGTGCAGGACAGCCAGTGGGTCACTGCTGCGATCTCGGCCGGCGCTGTTCTCATAAGCTCGGTGAGGCGACGGAGGCGGCGGATACCTTGGCCGCCACGCTCCTGTACGACGAGTGCTCCGCCGTGGTCCGCCGGCGCCCTGCCCGTCATCGAGGTCATGCCGGCCCCGGAGCTCCTGCAGAGGGCCAACGCGGTCTTCGAGGCTTACGGGGAGTGGGTGGCCGGCACTGCTGAAGCGCTGTCGAATCTGACGAGGCGACCGGATGCCGCGGGGCTGGATGGGACGCGCGAGCAGTTCTACGAGCGCGCCCGACGGGTGATCAGTGACGCGTCAGGCTGACGTGTGGCCCACACGCCCCCACACGGGAGCAGTGCGTAACAACGACAAAGGCCCGGACTCAAGCTGCTCTGCAGGCGCCGCCTTGCCGCGGCGCCTCGGCGTGCGGGTTGCTGTCGCCGGCGCCGGACGCGTTGTGCCGGTACGGCGCGTGCGGCGCCGCTCAGCCTCCAGCAGTGTGTCCATCGCATCGAGCGGTTCCTCTTGCTCGGCATGACGGGGCGTAGCCGTAACCCTTGCGGGGGAGCTGTGGACGACTGGGAGGCCGATTCTCAATTGAATGGCGAGAATTCGCCCTTCAGGTCGCCGAAGTTCTAATGGATCAAGCTCAGGGTTTCCTCAAATGAGTTCCCTGCGGCATGGTTGTTGCGTACATTCATCTCGTTCGAAGGTGCGGTTCCTGACCAGTCCCGCGTCGAGTTGATAGATGAATCGGGGAAATTTAATAATGAAGAACATTGCTTCGGGAATCCTGTCGGCAGTCCTTGCCGGAAGTATCATCATGGCGGGCGGGGTCGGTGTTGCACACGCCGACTCGGGTCCCCGGCCCGTGGTTCAGTCCGCTCAGGTGAACCCGCTTGATGAGGCCCCCGCTCCATGTGCATCATGTCCAAGAGCAAGCGGGACTGTGAGTACCTGATGACGCACACCAAGATGAACGACATGGTGAGGGAGTGTCTGCTCAAGGCCGCCATTGGCGGGGCGGGTGCCCTGATCATCGGGCGCTACGTGAGCAAGGATGTAGCGAAGGACCTAGCTGCGAAGACCGCTGGCGCGGGAGTCACCGCCTGTCTTGCATCCCTCGCCTAAGTTAGGACGGCCATGACCAAGATTGCATTCACTCTCCTCTGGGGCGCTGTGCTCGTCGCGGCAAACCGGGCTCTCCAGGACGCCACCTGGGCGCAATATTTGGTGACATTTATCCTGGGTGGAATCTACGCCCTGGCGCTCAGCAAGGTGAGAATTCTCCGAGGGGGAAATGTTTCTGAGGAGTCGAAGTGACTGAATTTCTTGGTCAACCGGACGGATTCTCCTTATAGGGATTCGGTAAGGGATTCTTGAATGTGTACCCCAGGTCGCCGAAGGGCTGGTCGACAGTACCCATCTCCCGAATCAAAGGCCTAAGCTTCACCCGCTCAGTAAGCGGAAGCCCCCGCCATCGAGGTCTGGCGGGGGCTTCCGCTTACCAGGATCTTGGGGGTGCACCTGATGACCCGCCGCCTCACGCAGCCGCGCCCGCTCTGCCGGAGACGGAAATTGCGGGTTGCCCTCTAGCCAGGCGCAGAACGGCAGGACGACAGCCTACGGCTGGGACGCGGCTGGCAACCTGCTCTCCACCACAGTGCCGACCACCCCGGCCATCACCGAGACCCGTACCTACGACCAAGCCGGTCGTATGGCCTCGATAACTGAAGGAGCGGGAACGCGTCAGTTCGTACGCGATGGCTCAGGCTGGCTGACGACGGAGACCTTCAAGGACGCGACGACCACCGGCCTGCCGAAGCGGTACGACTACGACGCAGCGGGCCGACTGACCGGGGCATGCAGCGACAGAGCCTCCTCCTCACCTGCCTCCCCGGTTCCACCGGCGAGCGCAACACCTTCGACAAGGTCGGCAACCGACTGTCATCGACGACGGGCGCCACGACGACGAACAACGTGTTCGACGCGGCAGACCAGATGACCAGCAGCACTACTGGCACTGCCCTCACGGATCTGACTTAGACGTCGCTTCTTTTGGGATGTCCATCTGTAAGGACTGGCGGTTTCGATGCTGGTGACACAAGATCGGGTTCTATGTCCCAGGCTGCATATGTGCAGAACACGGACCTTCTGCTCACGAGCCCGTTCGACCTCTGGAGGCGGCTCAGGAGCCTCCTCGAAGACCAGGGACTCGACCCGGCGACGACCGTGCTGGTCAACCTCTTCCCGGACGGGGGTGGCCATGAGTTCGGCCAGTGCATAGACGAGGACGGCCGTGTCTACTCGTTCGATCTTGTCTACAACCGAGAGATACCCAAGGCGGAGAACAGGGCTGTCCTTCGCAACTGGACCGACGTCACCGACACATGGCAGCGCCGTTCGTTCGCGGACGAGATCGCCAACGCCCTCATCTGGCGTCCACCATCGCGCAAAACCGCCCTGCCTGCCTGATCACAGGCAAGGTGTAACTTCGTGCTGCTCGGGCTCACTGTCTGAAGGCGGCGGTGGGAGATAAGAACCGCGGCTATGCCGACGAAGGCGAGGAAGTGTTCGGCTTTGCGTTCGTAGCGGCGGTGGAGCCGTCGGCAGCTGGCCAGCCAGGACACGGTTCTCTCGACCACCCAGCGGTGTCGGCCCAGCCGCTTCGAGGATTCGATGCCCTTGCGGGCGATGCGGTAACGGATGCCGCGTTCACGGAGCCAGCGGCGCAGGTGATCGTAGTCGTAGCCCTTGCCGCCGTGCAGTTTCGCCGGCTTCCGGCGCCGGGGGCCGCGGCGGAAGCGGATGCGCGGGATACCGCGGACGAGCGGCTCCAGGCCCTGACTGTCGTACATGTTCGCCCCAGAGATGCCCAGGGACAGGGGCAGTCCGTTCCGGTCGCAGATCAGGTGGATCTTCGATCCGAGTTTGCCGCGGTCGGTCGGATTCGGTCCCGTCAAAGGCCCCCCTTTGTCGCCCGCAGACTGAACCCCTATCCGGACAGCAGCGAAAGCACCGCCTTCCGAAGTTCTGTCTGCTGGCTATCTGTGAGGTGCAGAAGATCCTCGGCCAGGATGGCGGCTTGCCGTTTCATCTTCGCGGCGGCCCGTTCCTGGTATGGGCGGGCCAACTCCGCTACCTCGGACTGCACCCGTGCGACCAGCTTGAGTAGGCCTTCGTCCGTCAACGACAAGACGTATTCGGGGAAGGGAGGGTCGTCCCACCACTTCAGGTCGGAGTGACGGCGCTCCAGGCTTCGACGCCACTGAAGAGGCGTGCGATCACTCTTGCTGGCGTTACAGGGGCGGCAGGCGGGGACGAGATTGGTGATGTTGTTCGCCCCGCCCCACTCCAAGGGCTCCACGTGGTCGACGACCTCTGCCCGAGTTCCATCGCTGCTGCAGTACGTGCAGTAGCCCCCATTGGCGGAGAGAACGACACGACGAACCCAGGTCGGCAGACGCCTGGGCGAAGTGGGCATGCTGGGGAGGAACGAGCGCATCGGATCATGATGGCTGTTCATGCGGGCGGGTGAACAGGGTTCGGTCCTGGCGCTGCACCCACACGCTCCTCACACGCGACCAGTGCGTAACAACGACAAAGGCCCGGACTCAGTGGGACTGAGTTCGGGCCTTCATGCTTGGCACTTCAGCTGGTCAGCAGCGTGATCGCGCTGTCTCTGCTGGAGTGCCCCCGGCAGGATTCGAACCTGCGCACACGGCTCCGGAGTGATTGTCTGGTTGCAGCCTGGCACCCCCTCTGACCTGCGGCGGACCAAGGCAGGGTGCACACAGCAGCACGGAGTGTGTCGGAGGTGTGTCGCGAGGACCCGCAGGGGGCTGGGGGATGGCAAGTCCCCTTCGGTTCTAGCGCCCCGGAGAAGTCGGCCTCATACCGACGGGCTGTAACACCCCGGGGTGTTACAGCCCGCCCGACACCGGACAGCCCGGACACGTGCACTTCGACTTGTCCGGGCTGTTTATGCAGGTGAGAGTCGTAACCGGACAGCCGGACAGGTGGGACACTGGGTTGCCGACAGGGTAGGTGGAATCCTGGTGGGGGAGAGCCACGTCACTGGAAGGGGAGGCTGCGTGCCGCAGGCCAGTCCGCGGGGTACGTATTTGCAGATCTCGGAGTCTCTCCGAGCGAGGATCGCCGAGGGGCGGTACGCGGACGGGATGCCGTCCGAGGCCGAGATCGGGCGAGAGTTCGGGGTGGCCAGGACCACCGTGCGCAGGGCCCTGCGGGCCCTGGAAGAGTCTGGGGACGTCTCCACCGTCGCGGGCGTCGGTCGGAGTGTTCCCGGAGGCGCCGCGCAGGCACCGTACGAGCGGATCATGGCCGACCTGTTGAACCAGATCCGATCGGGAGCCCTGCCCGACGGGGCACGTCTGCCAAGTGAGGCCAAGCTTGCCGAGACCTACGGCGTGGCCAGGGGTACCGTGCGCCGCGCGGTCCGGGAACTGGAGACGGCCGGCCACGTACGGGCCCAGCACGGAGTAGGACGATTCGTCAGCGCTGCCACGTGAACCGAAACTATCGGGAGGCATGAAGTATGCAGTTGGCCAAGTGGGCTCATGACCTTGCTGAGTCGATGCTCGCCGAGAGCCTGCCGAACCGGTGGGCCCACTCCAAGCGTGTTTACTCGCAGGCCCTGACCCTGGCCCCGGCCCTGGGGGCGGATGCCGAACTCCTGGCGGCGGCTGCCATCGCGCATGACGTCGGCTACGCCCGAGCCGCGGTGGATACCGGACAGCACATGATCGACGGAGCCCGGTATCTGCGCGATGTCGCGGGGGCCGATCCGCGGCTGTGCAGTCTCGTGGCCTTCCATACGTCATCTCCGTGGGAGGCGTCTGAGCTTGGGCTGAGCGACGCCCTTGAGGAATTCGGCCCGGCGGAGCCGGACCTGGTGGACGCGATCACCTATTGCGACCTCACGAGTAGTCCGGTCGGTGCGCTCGTGGATCCCGCCGAGCGGTTGGCGGAAGTGCTGGACCGATACGGTCCTGAGCACGTTGTCTACCGGGCGGTGTCGGCGGCCCGGCCGGAGCTGCTGGCCAAGGTGGCTCGGGTACGGCAGCGCAGCACCGATGTGGAGCTGTCGAAGCTCAGCTGATCAGGGGGACGGGGGACTCCCGGAAACCCTGTTCGAGGCGCCGGCGCGTCGTGGGTGACACGTCGAGCGACTCGATCTCGGAGCGAGGGATCCAGCGAACCTCAAGGGATTCCGAACTCACCTTGATTTCGCCGCTGACTGGCCGGGCGCGGAAGCAGAGTGAGAACTCCTGTCGGACTTCACCGTCCGCGAACGCGATGACGTGCCCGGGGTCGGTGAAGATGCCGACCATGCCGACGACTTCAACCGTGATCCCGGTCTCTTCCAAGACCTCTCGGACTACCGTTCCGGCGATGTTCTCCCCGATCTCCTGGACACCCCCGGGCATGCCCCAGCGCCCGTTGTCCGATCGCCGCTCCATGAGCACGGCGCCGGAGTCGTTCACGACGAACGCCGTCACAGCGGGGACGATGCTGTTGGCCTCCGGCGCGGAAGGGTCGCTGAAGTAGTCGGTGCGGCGGCTCATGGTCACCTTTCCAAGGGAACGGCTTCGGTCCAAACCTTCTCGAAGCTCTGCTGATATGTCGATGCCAGCTCAGCGCCGGCCACTCGGCGCAGGTGAAGAACCGGCGTCATGGGCGCGCTTACCCCGTACACCTGTGTGTTCACCAACCACTCGTCATCCGACCTGTACAGCGAATTGTGCAGGGTCGACCGGTGGAGGCGGAATTCGATGCCGGGAACGGCGTACAGGGGGCGATAGAGCTTCATCACTTCCCGGACCTTGTAGGCGACGCCTTCCCCAATTTCCTCTTCTTTGCCACGGCGTTGGATCTCGGGGCTGTCAGGGTCTCCGAGGAGGATGCGTGCCCGGACTCCCTCACCCGCCTTCCGCTTGAGGAGCTGCGGCCATCGCGGATTCTCGGCGAGGAATACCCCGGCATGCACGAGTACGCCGATCTCCTGCTCGGCCCGTCCGAACATCTGGAGCCACAGCTCGGCTGGCACGTATGACCGGTGCGGGTAGACCTTCAGGACCTCGGCATCGGCGGCGTCCTGGCGCTGGCCGTCCGGCAGGCCGTCTGGCCACAGGTACGACTCGTCCTCGCGGAGTATCGCCGCGATGGTCAGACGATGCCGGCGGTACGGCGCCCGACCCTTCGTAATCCAGCGCTCAACGGTCTTTGGATCTACCCCGACCTGCTCAGCGAGGGCTTCCACGGCCATGCCTTGGGTCAGCATCGCCGACCGCAACCGCTCGTTCGCCATCCGACCCCCAGGGACGTCCAGGGACGTACTCGCCCTCCGCAACGCTATCGAGGACGTCCCAAGTCGTCCAGGGACGTGGTGACTTCGTCCCACCCGTGGGCGGCACTCTGATGGCACATCACACGGCGACCCGGTTGAAGCGAAGAGCTTGACAGCGGCAATCGAGACCGCCAATGTGGAATACACGTTCAAGCATGTATCTCATGCAGGAAGGGCGGCTGAGCCGTGCTGACCTGCACCGATACCTCTGGGCGGCGGCCCTCCCGTGCAAAGGACACTGCCGCTGCCTGGAGCTCCCCACCCTTCGACTTCAGGAGAGTTCTGCATGCGTACGTACATCGGCGGCCAGGAGGTCGTCAGCGTCAACGAGTTCATCGAACTGGCCCTGGGTACCCCGCTGGAGCTGTGGCTCGGGGTGGAGGGCGAGAGCGAGGAGGAGCGTGCGGCCCGTCTGGACGCGGCCCGCGACATCCTCGCCGAGAACCCGGGGCTGCCCGACGACGTGAGCCGGGTCGCCGCCCAGGTGATCGAAGCCAACGCCCCGGAGCTGTTCAACGTCGTCCCGCTGATGCGGCGGGCCGCCGGCCGCCGTCCGGCGCGCAAGGACGGCAAGGGGGCGGCGGCATGAGCCACACCCTCACGGCTCTGTCCGCCGCGCTGCCGCTCGCGGCCGGATGGTCCTTGCACAGCCTGCGTCTGCGGCGGCGGATCGAGGCGGCCCGCCGCGACCCGCTCACCGGGCTGCTGACCCGGGACGGTTTCGCCGAGGCGGCCCGGCGTTGGCTGTCGTCGCACAGGCCGAGGGTGGTGTGCCTGATCGACCTCAACAAGTTCAAGCAGATCAACGACACCTACGGCCACGCCGCCGGGGACGCGGTCATCCGCGCCGTCGGCGAGCGGCTGAGCGAGTGGGCCCTCAACAACTCCGCTGTCGTGGGGCGCCTGGGGGGCGACGAGTTCGCCGCCGTGGCACCCGCATACAGCGAGAACCAGCTCGCCGAGACCATCGGCAGCCTGGCCGCTGGGCTGGAGCGGCCGGTAGAGGTCGGGGGCCTCTCGCTGGCCGTCAGCGCCGCGATCGGCTCGGTCTGCTTCAACCCCCGCACGGACCAGGCGGACCCCTCCGAGCTGCTGCGCGTGGCCGATGAGCAGATGTACCGGGCCAAGCGCGGCGGCACCCCGTGGATGAACGCCCGCGGCTACGCCCCGGAACACGCGACGGTCAACGGCCGGCGTGCCGGTCGCCGTGGTACCAGCGGGGAGGCGGCGTGATGGCGACTCGCAAGGTGCTGTCCAAGGTGCAGAGGGTCGTGCTGACGGCCGCGTTCGTGCCGATGCTCGCCACCGGTGTCGCCGGGGGTGTGGGTACCTACAGCAACATCAGTCGCGCCTACGGCTCCGGCACGGCGCTCGGCGCGGTGGCGGCCGGTGAGGGTGCGACCGCGGTTCTGGCGCTGGTGCTGCTCGGGCTGACGATGCTCGGCCAGTCCTCACCCCGCATCATCCGGATTGGGTTGTGGGCCCTGCCTGCTGCCGCATCGGTCATGGCGGCCATGGCCGCCGATGACCCGGGCCGCACCGTGATCTACGCCGTGACCCCCATGGGCATGTGCGTGGCGGCCGAGGGCATGGCGTTCCTCGCCCGCCGGATCGTGGTCCACCAGGACGGCCGCGACGCTGAGGCCGAAGCCGAGGCGGCCACGGTGGTGCGGGCCCTGGCCTACCACCGGGCACGTGCGGCGAACCACCCGTCGTCGTGGGTGCGCAAGTGGTCCGACCGGACGTCGTGGCGGCTGGCCCGGAAGGTCGGGGTGGGAGACGCGTCGTTGGGTGCCCGACTCCTGGACGTTCAGCGCGACCGGCTCACCAGCGGTGCGGACGCCGCCCTGGCCGCCATGTTCACCGCCCCTGCAAACCAGGATGAAACGGTTGAGGTCACCGTAAATCGGTTGGGGTCTGACCTGCACGAGTTGACCCCCGACGGACCGACCGTGGCAGCCGACCTTCCCGCCCTTGAGTCGGCCGACCCGCTGCCGGTCATCGAGTCGGTGGCGGTGCCTGAGGCGGCTCCGGTAGTCGAGTCTGTCGAGGTTCCCCAGTCGGCTCCGGTGAAGTCGGTCGCGGCTGATGTGTCGGCTCCGCGTCGGGCGACCGGCCGGGTGCCGAAGTCGGCCCGCACACCCCGGCCGACGCGCGACTCGGATGAGCTGCTGGATGAGGCCCGGTCGGTCACGGCCGACTGGTCCGATGCCGAGCTGACGGCCGAGGCGATCCGCAAGGCGGTCCGTACCTCGTCCGCCCGGGGCCGTCTGCTGCGCGACGCCCTGAAGGCCGAGCGGGCCGCCGCGGCGATCGTGACTGAGACGGCCGCCTGATGGCCGCGCAACCGCGGTTCTGGGACCCGCGCGGGGAACGCTTCGGGATCCCGACCTACCCGTGGAACCTGGCCCCGCTCGGCCTGGCTACCCGCCGACAGCTCCGCGAACAGGGGCTGCGGCCGGGCGGTCAGGACGTGGTCGCTCAGGTGCTGTGGCACTCCAACCGCTACCGCAGGCCGGGCACCCCCGGGATCCGGGCCGCCTACCTCTACGACGTCGACCGGGCCAAGCCCGTACGCCCCATGACCCCCGGCCGTGCGTCCGCGCTCGCCAAGGCGAACGCCGCACGCCGGACCTGTCCCGAGTGCCGCACCGATGTCGGGTACCGCATCCCGACCTTGCTCGGCATGTGCGTGAGCTGCGCCGACGCGCCCCAGCTCGCTGCCTGACCCGCCTGACTTCCGCCACGCAGAGGGAGCAGACCCACCGTGTCTGATGTCCACGTCACTGACCCGAGCGAGGACCTGGAGCGCCCCGGCGCCGAGGTCTTCGACATCACGACCAAACGCCCCACCAACCCCGACCCGGCACCGGCCGCCCCGCCGGCCGAACCGGACGACGAGGAGGAGGAGTCGCCGCGGCCGCGGCCGGTCGACTCGCCGGACCTGCCGTCCCCGGGTGTCACCACCTACAAGCGCCTGCCGATCATTCCGACCTGGCTGAAGTCGAAGCCTGGGTTCGTCTCCACCACGCAGCGCGCCGTGAGCAACGCGTTCTACGCCACGGCCTTCCACGGCATCCGCACCCCCTGGTACGCCCTGCAGCTCGGCCTGCACGCTCCACGCGGCGTCGCCCGGCTGGTCCGGGACACCAACCGGTGGGTGTGGGACGCCGAGGCGGCCCCGCTCCGTGCCTATGAGGTCTACAAGGAGAACACCGCCGAGTACCTGAAGCTGTCGCGGCAGCGCGACAGCCGGGTACGCCTGCGGACCCTCGTCACCACGGTGGCGCTCATCTTCGGGACCGGCTTCGCGCTGACCATGTACGTCATGGCCCCCGGCTGGCTCGCCGTGCTGGCCTCCGCCGCAGTCCTCACGGCCGGTTTCTGGGGAGCACCTCAGGACCAGCCGGTGATCGGGCCGGCCGTGCTTAAGACGGAGCTTCAGAAGCTGACGGGCACGCTCGTGCTCCGGGCGCTGGACAACATCGGTAACGCGAAGCTGTCGGCCGCCATCAAGAAGGGCGGCGACATGAACGGGCTTCGGTTCACCTCGGAGATCACCCGGGACGGGCCCGGCTACCGCGCAGACCTGGACCTTCCCTGGGGCGTGACCCCGGAGGACATCATGGAGGCTCGCAAGCCGCTCGCCTCCGGTCTGCGCCGCAAGGTCGGCTCCGTCTGGCCGTCCTCCGACCCGACCGAGCACGAGGGCCGGCTGATCCTGTGGGTGGGCGACAAGCCCATGAACGAGACCAGGAAGCCCGCGTGGCCGCTGCTGAAGTCGGGCAGCGTGGACCTGTTCAAGCCGGTCGTCTTCGGCAACGACCAGCGCATGGCTGATGTCGCCGTGACCCTGATGTTCGCGTCCGTGGTCGTCGGCTCCATCCCGCGCATGGGCAAGACGTTCCTGATGCGCCTGTTCCTGCTCATCGCCTCACTGGACCCGCGCGCTCAGCTGTACGCGTTCGACTTCAAGGGCACCGGCGACTTCGGGGCGCTGGAGCCGGTCTGCCACCGCTACCGGGCAGGGGATGAGGACGAGGACATCCTCTACGTCCTGGAATCGCTGCGGGAGCTGCGCCAGGAGCTGCGCCGCAGGGCCAAGGTCATCAAGTCGCTGCCGCGTTCCCGCTGCCCGGAGTCGAAGGTGACTGTGGACCTGGCCAACGACAAGAGCCTCGGGCTGCACCCGATTGTCGCGGGATTCGATGAGTGTCAGGTCCCGTTCGAGCACGAGAAGTACGGCAAGGAACTCGAAGAGATCTGCACCGACCTGTGCAAGCGCGGTCCGGCCCTCGGCATGGTGACCCTGTTCGGCACCCAGCGTCCCGACGCGAAGTCGCTGCCCACCGGGATCAGTGCGAACGCGGTGCTTCGGTTCTGCCTCAAGGTCATGGGACAGCCCGCCAACGACATGGTGCTCGGCACCTCGATGTACAGGGCGGGGTACCGGGCCACGATGTTCTCCCGTACCGACCGCGGCATCTGCTGGATGGCCGGTGAGGGTGACGACCCGCGCATCGTCGCGTCCGCGTTCGTGGACGCGCTCGGAGCCGAACAGGTCGTCGTGCGGGCCCGCCGGATGCGCGAGGAGTACGGCAACGTCACCGGCCACGCCATCGGCCAGGAACCCGAAAGCGGCGAAGCCTCCTTCGATCTGCTGGCCGACATCCTGCGCGTGGTGCCGGCCGATGAGGAGAAGGTCTGGAACGAGAAGGTCGCCGCCCGCCTCGCCGCCCTCCGCCCCGAGGTCTACAGGGGCTGGAAGGCCGAGACGGTCACCACGAACCTCAAGCCGCACGGCATCACCGCCCAGGACGTCTGGGGCTCCACCACCGCCGGCAAGGGCACCACCCGACGCGGCATCGCCCGCGCCGACATCGCCAAAACCATCACCCTCCGTGACGGGAAGTGGTCCGGGGGCTGACGCGTACCGCTGCTAGACCTAGCGGCCCGCGCTGCTAGGTCTAGCACCCCCGCTAGCACCCCGAACCGACTGCCATCAGCGATCTCGCACCTAGCAGCCGACCTGCGCAAACACCGGAAACCCCGCCCGGAAGGCACCCCATGGCCCTCATCCTCCTTGCTAGCGCCTGCCTGCTCGTAGTCACCCTCGGTTACATCGGTCTGTGTGCGGGATCGCCGTTCGGCACCTGCCGCAAGTGCCGTGGCTTCGGCTACGCGATGAAGACCGACCGCAAGGGACGCCTCAAGCGCGGCAAGCACTGCCGCCGCTGCGACGGCCACGGCAAGCGCATCCGCACCGGCCGCCACCTCTACAACCTCTGGCTCCGCCTCTACCGCGACGCCAACCCCACCCCGCGCAAGACGTTCACCCCGAAGGGATAACCCATGGCCATCACCGTCTCCCTCGTCGCCCTGTTCGGGCTGGTCCTGTTCTTCCTCCTCCGCTCCAAGACCCTCGGCTACGGCTCCGCGTTCGTCGCCATGACGTTCGGCTTCTTCCTCGCCTCCACCGGCGCATCCGGCCCCATCAACGAACTCGCCACCGCGATCATCAAGGCCGTCTCGGACCTGGGGAGCCAGGGATGAACCAGCCCATCACCTACCGGCACTGGGCCATCGACCTCGCCCCCAAGGCAGCCCCCGCCCTGGCCACCACGACCGTGCTCATCCTCGGCCGGATCTGGAACGCCAACGGCGCCGAACACTCCGTCGGCAACGCCGCGTTGATGGTCGTCCTCGCCACCGGCGCCGCGACGGCCGGCGCGTTCGCCTCGGGCGGCCGGTCCGGTGACAGCGTGCTCGCCGGAACCGCGTTCGCTGCATCCGGCGGACTGGCCCTGGCCGGAGTCGCCGGATACGCCGATGGCCTCTCCCTCCCCGTGCTGCTGTGGGCGCTGGCCACCGCCGTCGCCTACGGACTCGCCGCCCGCTACTGGCGCACCGACCGCCGCGAGACCGTCGCACACGAGCGCCACACCCTCGGCCGCCGCGAGGACCACGCCCACGTCGAACGCGTCGAAGCACTGCGCGCCGGAGCCCAAATCGAGGTCGCCCGATCCGGCGCCGCCTACGCCGAACAGCTCGCCAACGCCCTCATCACCCGCGCCGCCCTCCCCGGCTTCAACCCGCAGGCCATCACCGAAGCGGGACTGCCCGAACTTCCCTCCGCCGAACGGAAGGACCGGTGACCGGGCCCGAGGCGGTATACGCCACCGCACCGAGCGTCATCAGCGAGATCGGCTGGACTGTGCGCGGAGCCCGCGACTGCCGCAGTGGCATCGCCGTCCGAGAGTTCTGGCTCCGCAAGGCCGCACTCCTGGACCGCATCGCCCTCACCGACGACGACCCCGTAGGCGGCGACGCGGCGACCTGCGCCACCGAAGCGGCCCTGCGGCTGATGGAGATCGACCACACGGACGGACCCCGCACCGCAGACCCCCGCGGTTACGTCCGCCAGGAATACGCCCTCTGGCTCCGCCACCAGTAGCTCCGCCCGAGGGCGGCGGCACTCCCGTGCAAGGACACCCCGCCGCCCCCGGTCTCCCCGCCCTGCCCGAAGACAGAACAGGAGAACCCCCAGAATGCCGCACTCGGTCGGCTCTGCCCAGTTCACCGCCGCGCTTGACGCGGCGTCGCTAGGCTGGCGAGTCTTTCCCCTGGTCCCTGGTGGCAAGCGCCCGGCCGTCTCCGGCTGGGAGCCGCGCGCCACCACCGACCCTGACCGCATCGCCCGTGCGTGGTCCGTCGGGTCCTTCAACGTCGGTGTGGCCACTGGCCCCTCCGGCCTGGTCGTCATCGACCTGGACAGGCCCAAGCACCCCGGTGACACACCGCCGGCCGCGTGGGCCGAGGACGGCGTCACCGACGGTGCCGACGTTCTCGCCGTGCTCTGTGAGCGCCACGGTCAGCCCTTCCCCGTCGACACTTACACCGTCCGCACCTGGAGCGGTGGCACTCACCTGTACTTCCTCGCGCCCGAGGGGGAGCCCCTGCGTAACACAGCCGGGGACAGCGCGCGCGGACTGGGCTGGAAGGTCGATACCCGCGCGTGGGGCGGACTTGTGGTCGGGGCGGGCAGCACCTTCGCCGGACACGCGTACGAGGTCGCCCACGACGGGCCCGTGGCCCCCCTGCCGGGCTGGCTCGCCGAGCTGCTTCGCCCGGCTCCGCTGCCCGCGCAGACTCCCGTAGTGGTCGCCCTCACGGGGCAAGGCCGACGCACGGCCTTCCTCCGGTCCGCGATCAATGGGGAGGTGGAGCGCGTCACCCGGTCCGGCCCGCACGAGCACAACAACAGCCTCTATCTGGCTGCGGTGGCCCTCGGCCAGCTCGTTGCCGGAGGTGAGCTGAGCGAAGCCGACGTGACCGGCTGGCTGCTCACGGCCGCGCTTCAGGTCGGCCAGGGCGAGCGCGAGGCCCGGCGCACCATCGCATCCGGCCTGCGCGCCGGAGCCAACCGTCCCCGGACGGTCGCGGCATGAGCGCCAGCCCCATTCCGCCCCTGCACCTGTACTCCGTGCCAAGCGACCCCGAGACGGCCCCCATGGCACCGCCCAAGCGGGAGCGGCCCCGGACCGCGTGGACGGCCGATCAGCTCATGGCCGCGCATTTCCCCGAGCCGAAGTGGGCCGTGCCCGGCATCCTCGCCGAAGGCGTGAGCGTGCTGGCCGGACCGCCCAAGGTCGGAAAATCCTGGCTGTCTCTCGGACTGGGCCTGTCCGTCGCGGCTGGCACCAATGCGTTCGACTCCGTACCCGTCCAAGGCGGGCCGGTGCTCTATCTCGCCCTGGAGGACACCCCGCGCCGTCTCCAGACCCGCATGGGGAAGCTCCTCGGCGGCCAGCCAGCCCCCGCTGGGCTGACCCTGGTCACCGAGTGCCCGCCCTTCCCTCAGGGCGGAACCGAGGCCATCGCCCAGTGGCTGGAGCGGAACCCCGACGCTCGCATGGTCGTCATCGACGTGTTCGCCAAGATGCGCGGCCAGGCTCCGGCCGGGGTGTCCGCGTACGACGCCGACTATGTCTCCGTCGGCTACGCCAAGCGGCTCGCCGACCACTACGGCGTGGCTGTCGTCCTCGTCCACCATGTCCGCAAGGCGGCATCCGAGGACTTTCTGACCGAGGTGTCCGGCACCAACGGCATTGCCGGAGCCGCGGACGCCACGCTCGTACTGAAGCGGGCCCGCGGGCAGGCTGACGGCATCCTGCACGTCACCGGCCGCGACGTGGACGAATCCGAGTACGCGCTCAGCTTCCAGCCCGCTTCCGGGGCATGGCACCTGTTGGACGGGCCGGTTGCCGACCACACCGTGGGCGACACCCGCGCCACGATCCTTCGGTATGTCCGGGCCCACCCCGGCGCCAAGCCGAAGGACATGGCGGGAGAGCTGTCGCACGTCGACATCGACACGATCCGCCGCACCTGCAACCGCATGGCCGAGGCCGGACAGCTCACCAAGGACGCGGGCGGCCGGTACTACCCGGACACCGAGACCCGGACACAGGGCGGGCAAGAGGTGTCCGCACTGTCCGACTGTCCGGTTGCCCCATCTGACCAGCACGAACACCCCGGACAGTCGGAATTGGAGCTGTCCGGCCTGTCCGGTACTGACGCAGCCGAAGGGAGGGCGGAATGAGCGCCCGTGCACGGGACGAGAAGATGACCGTTGAAGAGGTAATCACGGATCTGAGGGTCGCCCCGTCCACCTTCTACCGGTGGCGCCAGCTCGGGAAGGGGCCTCGCTCGATCAAGCTCCCGAACGGCGACGTTCGGATCCGGCGGTCGGAGTACGAACGTTGGCTCGCGGAGCGGGAGGACGCTGCGTGAGCACGGAGAACAACACCCTGGCCGGGCGCTCCCGTGGGTCTGCCCGGCCGGGCTACTCCTTCGATGTCAAGCTGTGGAAGGTGTCCAAGACCGGACGGAAGTCCCGGCCGTGGCGCCTTCGGTGGGTGGTCGCTGGGCGGGTGCACGGTGACACGTTCACCACGTTGGCTCTCGCGGAGAGTCGGCGCAATGAGCTGTGGCAGTCCATGAACCGGCGTGGTGAGGCGTTCGAGATCGAATCCGGACTGCCCGAGTCCGAGGTGCGGGCGGCGGCCGAAGCGGCCGAACGTGCCGAGACAGCAGAGGCCCCGCCGCCGTTGCGGTGGTTCGAGTTCTGCCGGACGTACGTGGCCGGACGGTGGCGCACGGCCGCGGCCAAGTCCCGTGAGAGCATGGCCGACGGTCTCGCCGCCGTGACCCTCGCCATGGTCAAGCGTGGGGACGACGCCCCTGACGACGAGACCCTTCGGCTGGCCTTCCGGTGGGGGATCGTCCCCGCGAACGAGGGGGAGGACCCGCCGGCCAAACTCAAGGCCGCGTACGAGTGCGTCACGACGGACGACCGACCGTTGGCCGAACTGGCCGATGCCCAGGTGTTTGAGGACGTATTGTACCGCGTCAGCTACAAGCTGGACGGCACCCCGGCGGCAGGCGACACGTACAAGCGCCGCCGCCGGGCCCTGAACGCCGTTCTCGAACACGCCGTGGCGGTGGGGGAACTTCAGGAAAACCCGCTTCAGCGGATCCGGCGGAAGCGCGTTGGCTCCAACGACGTGGTCGACCGGCGCGTCTTGGTGAACCCCGTACAGGCCCGGCAGTTGCTCACAGCCGTTTCCTACGTCGGTTCGTGGGACCGCTGCCGTGGGCGGCGTCTGGCAGCCTTCTTCGCCGTCCTGTACTACGCCGGCCTGCGGCCCGCCGAAGCGGTAGGGCTACGGCTGTCTGACTGCCACCTGCCCGAGAAGGGCTGGGGCACGCTGACGCTACAGGAGACCCGCCCCGTCTCCGGCAAGCAGTGGACCGACTCCGGCGAGCGGCATGACCGCCGGGGCCTGAAGGCGCGCGAGGCGTCCAGCGACCGGCCGGTGCCCATCCCGCCTGTCCTGGTCGCCATCCTCCGGGCGCACCTGAAGGAATTTGGGACTGCGAAGGAAGGGCGCATGTTCGGAAACGAGCGCGGGGGAGTGGTCGGGTCATCCACTTATTGGCGCGTATGGGAGGAAGCACGCCAGTACGCCCTACCGCCTGCGCGGGTCGACTCGCCGTTGGCCGGGCGCCCGTACGACCTGCGGCACGCCTGCATCACGCGGTGGCTGAACGCTAGCGTCCCGATCGCCGAGATAGCCCGGCGGGTCGGTAACTCCCCAGAGGTGATCCACAGGCGTTATCACGGATGCATCGACGGTCACGAGGAGGCTGCCAACGCGAAGATCGCTCGGGTGCTTGAGGAGGATGGGGATACGGCCTGAGTTTGGCCGACACCAGACTGAGCGATCTGCACTTATAGGCCGGTCCAGGACGGTAGGCTGCCGATCCTACTGCTCGATTCAAGGGGGGAATATCCATCGTGAGCACTGGCAGCGGTTCTAATGTGGATCCGACGAACCTGGATCCGTCGGATCCCTTCCGTCTTGTCGCTGAACGATGTAAGGAAGTGGGCTTCGAGTTCGAGGTTTTGACTGGCGAGACGCAGACTTATCTGACGGTGGCAATCCCTAATGGGCGGCAGAAGCGGTGGCGTCGCTTGTCTCGCGATCAGGCGCAGTCATTTCTGGTGAACCCGTTCACGGAAGTCACCTATCTCGGCGATTTCGATGCATGTCTCTTCAGGGATAAGCGCACGATCGAAGCGACCGTTCAGTTGCACGGGGTCGGACCGCGAGTAGAGAGCAGCATCTTCGATATTCCCGGTATTCGAAAATTGGATGATGGTCAGCTTTCGCTAGAGGGAGAATTTGAGGAGTCGAAATCGTCGGACAGTGATTCTGGCGATCGGATACGTCCGGGCGATGCTTGGGTGTTGGATGTAGAGCAGAGCCCGGGCCTGTCTTGTAAAGTTGAATTGGGGATTGCAAGCGAAGGCTTCATGGACTTCACTACGCGAAGCTTCCGCAGTGGATTGCGCAATGCCGCCTACGCAGGCAGGTCTCCATTTCGTGACAGGCCCGCTGTGCTGCGGTTGGGCGATGTCGATGTGACACGTCATGATGAGGCCCTTCAGCTTCTCGCTAGGGTGTCCGACGCCCTATTCTTTGAGCTCGACCTTTGCTTCGATGTCCCTCTCAAATTGGCCACGGCGAGAGACAGGATAAGGCGCCGACGGCGTCGGTTCGTGAGTCGCGGTGGCGTACCCGGGGGCGCCGTAAAGGCGCCCCGTGCCGCTTATTCCGAGAAGCCGCTAAGTCTCTATTGGTACGGAAGGGCTTCGACGGGCATACCCCTGCTCGAATTCCTGGCTTACTACCAGGTTCTCGAATACTATTTCCCGAGTTACGGTCGTCGTGATGTTCTTGATAGATTGCGCCACGAGTTGCGCGACCCTCGCTTCGAGATCGAAGATGATGCCCATCTTTCCCGCGTCTTGATGCTCGCATCGCAATCGGGTAAGGGATTTGGGAGTGAGCGAGATCAGCTCAAGGCTACAATTAAAGGATCCGTAACGGAGGAGCACCTGAAAGAATTCATGGGATCCGATGCGGACTTCGCGGGTCACTTCGAAGGTAAGGCCTTGAAGGATGTGGCGCGCATTGACCTTAAAGATCGACGAAGCGACCTGCTGAATCAGGTGGCTAACCGCGTCTATGACATCCGATGTCGCATCGTTCACACAAAAGAGGACGGTGGGGAATCGGCTGCGGAGATCCTGCTCCCCTTCTCTAAGGAGGCCGAGTCTCTAGGGCCGGATGTCGAATTGGTGAAATTTCTCGCTCAGAAGTGCCTTATCGCGGGGGCATCGAGGCTGCACGGGTAGGGAAGTCTCGTGCCGGCGGTGGATGCTTCCCTCGCCCCAGCGGGCGTCACTAGTTGGGGCGGTGACGCCCGCCGCTCCTGCGGTCTCGCTTCCGCTAGGAGAGAGCGGATGGAGCAGGGGCGTGAGGCCCTGCAAGTGTGTCGGAGGTGTGTCGTGAACGCTGAGAGACAACGAGAGAGGGCGGGAGTCAGTCAGACTGACTCCCGCCCTCTCTTCGTGGCATCCGTCCTAGTCAGGGCCTGATCTTGGCTGACTGACTGGCGAGTGCCCCCGGCAGGATTCGAACCTGCGCACACGGCTCCGGAGGCCGTTGCTCTATCCCCTGAGCTACGGGGGCGCGTCGCCTGTGTTGCGGCGACGGGTTGAACACTACCAGCTTCGGTGGGGTGATCAGGAACCGGTTTGCGGGGGTGGAGGGGGTGGGTCGCCCGCAGGGGGTGGAAGTGGCAAAAACCCGGACGCGGGGGCCCGGCTCGACCTACTCTCGAGTTGTGCCAGGCGTCTCAGGCCGGGTGCTTGTTGTCGACGACAACAAGGTCATCCGGCAGCTGATCAAGGTCAATCTCGAGCTGGAGGGCTTCGAGGTCGTGACCGCGAACGATGGTGCCGAGTGTCTGGACGTCGTGCATCGCGTCTGTCCCGATGTGATCACCCTTGATGTGGTCATGCCGCGCTTGGACGGGTTCGGGGCGGCTGCGCAGTTGCGGGCCGATCCGCGGACCAGGGACGTGCCCGTGGCCATCGTCAGTGCCTGCACGCAGCAGGAGGTGGAGGCCGGGATCGCGGCCGGCGTGGACGCCTTCCTCGCGAAGCCCTTCGAGCCCGCCGAGCTGGTGCGGGTCGTGCGGCGGCTGGTCGAGCGCAAGGACCGGCGCGACGGGAGGAAGGGGACCCCCGCCGGGAGGGGGAGGGGGTAGTCCCGTCCCCAAGCTCAGACCCCCCGTCCTTTGTGGCTGTTGTGGCTGTCGGGCTCCTGTTGTTCTGCTCTTCGTTGTGGGTGCTCTGTTCACATGGCGAAACCCTTCGCGGGATGACGGGGCGTCTCCCCTAGGCTGGTCCCGTGACCCCGGCAGACCTCTCCCCTTGCGTCGTACGCGCCGTGCGCTGCGCCGTCGCGGACGGGGAGCTGCCGGAGGAAGGGGTCGTGCCGCAGCGGGTCGTCGTCGAGCGGACGAGGCCCGGTGGGGTGGGGGAGTACGCCACCCCCGTGGCCTTCCAGGTCGCCAAGGCGGCCGGGCTCCCGCCCCGTGAGGTGGCGGACGTACTGGCCCGCAGGCTCGCGGCGGAGCCGGGCATCGAGCGCGTCGAGGTCACGGGTGCCGGGTTCCTCAATTTCGTGCTGCCGGCACCGTCGGCCCCCGCCGTCGTCCTGGGCGCCACCCTCGCCGACGAGACCGCCCTCGCAGATGAGACCACCCCCGCCGACGGGACCGGCCTCGGGCTGCGCGAGGGCGTCGTGCGCCGCAGCGTCCTGCGGCTCGTGTGCGCCCAGGGTGGTAGCGAGCGGGACCTGCCCGAGGTGCTGCCCGTCGCCCCCCTCGCCAAGCGGGACTCCGACGTCGTCGCCCGGTACGGGGCCGAGGCCGCGCACTGGCGGATGCTCGCCGTGCCGGCCCGGGAGACCCCCGTCTTCTCCGAGGGGCTGCTCCTCCAGGGCGAGGGGAACGAATTCTTCCGGGTGCGGTACGCCCACGCCCGCAGCCGGGCGCTGCTCAGGAACGCCGAGCAGCTGGGCTTCCACCCCGAGAGGGGGGACGTGTCCGACGCGCCCGCCCTGCTGCGCGCCCTCGCCGACTACCCCCTCGCCCTCGAAGCCGCCGCGCACCACCGCGCGCCCGAGCGGCTCACCAGGCACCTCGTCGAGCTGGCGGACGCGCTGCTCGACTTCCAGTACCGCGTACTGCCCCAGGGCGACGAGAAACCCTCGGCCGCCCACCGTGCCCGGCTGGCTCTTGCCGAAGCCGCCGGGACGGTGCTGGCCGGCGGCCTGGCCCTGCTCGGCATAGACGCACCCGAACGCCTGTGACCCGCGAAGAGAGATACCGATGAGCCGTTCCGCGCACCCCGCCGGACCCCGCCACGCCGACGTCCTGCCCGAGGGGCACTACTCCCCGCCCGCGGACGACCTCAATGCCCTCGACGAGAAGGTCTGGGCCCGGACCGTCACGCGGACGGCGGACGGGGTCGTCTCCGTCGGCGGCATCGAAGTGACCAAGCTCGCGGAGGAGTTCGGGACGCCCGCGTACTTCCTGGACGAAGAGGACTTCCGGGCGCGGTGCCGGGCCTGGGCGCACGCCTTCGGTCCCGACGCCGACGTCTTCTACGCCGGCAAGGCGTTCCTCTCCAAGGCCGTCGTGAAGTGGCTGAAGGAGGAGGGGCTGAACGTCGACGTGTGT
This sequence comes from Streptomyces sp. NBC_00207, assembly GCF_045160965.1. Taxonomy (NCBI): domain Bacteria; kingdom Bacillati; phylum Actinomycetota; class Actinomycetes; order Kitasatosporales; family Streptomycetaceae; genus Streptomyces; species Streptomyces sp. NBC_00207. Next base: position 6,237,895 of record NZ_CP130715.1, read on the forward strand.
TCCGGCGGAGAGCTGACGACCGCGCTGGCCGCCGGGATGCCCGCGGAGCGGATCGCGTTCCACGGCAACAACAAGTCCGAGGGCGAGATCCGCCGGGCCGTCGGGGCCGGGGTCGGGCGGATCGTCCTCGACTCCTTCCAGGAGATCGCCCGCGTCGCGCACATCGCCCGCGAGCTGGGCGTACGCCAGCCCGTGCAGATCCGGGTGACGGTCGGGGTGGAGGCGCACACGCACGAGTTCATCGCCACCGCCCACGAGGACCAGAAGTTCGGGATCGCCGTCGCGGACGGGTCGGCCGCCGAGGCGGTGCGGCGCACGCTCGGGCACGACTCGCTGGAGCTGCTCGGCGTCCACTCCCACATCGGGTCGCAGATCTTCGACATGGCCGGCTTCGAGGTCTCCGCCAAGCGCGTCGTCCGGCTGCTCGCCGCCGTGCGCGACGAGCACGGGGTGGAGCTGCCCGAGATCGACCTCGGCGGCGGTCTCGGCATCGCCTACACCTCGGGCGACGACCCGCGCGAGCCCCACGAGATCGCCAAGGCGCTCACCGAGATCGTCGCCCGGGAGTGCGAGAGCGCGGGGCTGCGCGCCCCGCGGATCTCCGTCGAGCCCGGCCGGGCCATCGTCGGCCCGACCGCCTTCACGCTCTACGAGGTGGGGACGATCAAGCCCCTCGAAGGACTCCGTACGTACGTGAGCGTCGACGGCGGGATGTCCGACAACATCCGGACGGCGCTGTACGACGCCGAGTACTCCGTCAACCTCGTCTCCCGCACGTCCGACGCCGAGCCCATGCTCGTACGCGTCGTCGGCAAGCACTGCGAGAGCGGTGACATCGTCGTGAAGGACGCCTTCCTGCCCGCCGACCTGGCCCCCGGCGACCTGCTCGCGGTCCCGGCCACCGGCGCGTACTGCCGCTCCATGGCCAGCAACTACAACCACGCGCTCCGCCCGCCCGTCGTCGCCGTGCGTGACGGACAGGCCCGAGTGATCGTCCGCCGGGAGACGGAGGAAGATCTCCTGCGCCTCGACCTCGGATAATGAAATTGGTGTCTCACTCAATGGACCGAGGATGGAAACTGCTGTCCATTGAGTGAGACTGGTTCCACCCCGCGCGCAAACCGCGCGAGGGGTACTGATGGAAGATCGAAAGGCGTAGGTCGAATGATGCGTACGCGTCCGCTGAAGGTGGCGCTGCTGGGCTGTGGAGTGGTCGGCTCAGAAGTGGCTCGCATCATGACGACGCACGCCGACGACCTCACGCAGAGGATCGGCGCGCCCGTGGAGCTCGCCGGCGTGGCCGTACGCCGCCCCTCGAAGGTGCGCGAGGGCATCGACCCGTCCCTGGTCACCACCGATGCGACCGCCCTCCTCAAACGCGGCGACATCGACATCGCCATCGAGGTCATCGGCGGCATCGAGCCCGCCCGCACGCTGATCACCACCGCCTTCGAGCACGGCATCTCCGTGGTCTCCGCGAACAAGGCGCTGCTCGCCCAGGACGGCGCCGCGCTGCACGCCGCAGCCGAGGCCAACGGGCTGGACCTGTACTACGAGGCCGCCGTCGCCGGCGCCATCCCGCTGGTCCGCCCGATGCGCGAGTCCCTCGCGGGCGACAAGATCAACCGGGTGATGGGCATCGTCAACGGCACGACGAACTTCATCCTCGACAAGATGGACTCGACCGGCGCCGGCTACCAGGAGGCGCTCGACGAGGCCACCGCCCTCGGGTACGCCGAGGCCGACCCGACCGCCGACGTCGAGGGCTACGACGCCGCCGCCAAGGCCGCGATCCTGGCCGGCATCGCCTTCCACACCCGCGTCCGCCTGGACGACGTGTACCGCGAGGGCATGACCGAGGTCAGTGCCGCCGACTTCGCCTCCGCCAAGCGGATGGGCTGCACCATCAAGCTCCTCGCCATCCTGGAGCGCGCCGCCGACGGCGAGTCCGTCACCGCCCGCGTCCACCCGGCGATGATCCCGCTCAGCCACCCGCTCGCCTCCGTCCGCGAGGCGTACAACGCCGTCTTCGTCGAGGCGGAGGCCGCCGGGCGGCTCATGTTCTACGGGCCCGGCGCGGGCGGCGCACCGACCGCGTCCGCGGTCCTCGGCGACCTCGTCGCCGTCGCCCGCAACAAGCTCGCCGAGGCAACGGGGCCCGGCGAGTCCGCGTACACCCAGCTGCCGGTCAGCCCCATGGGCGATGTCGTCACCCGCTACCACATCAGCCTCGATGTGGCGGACAAGCCGGGCGTTCTCGCCCAGGTGGCGACCACGTTCGCGGAGCACGGTGTCTCCATCGACACGGTCCGCCAGCAGGGCAAGGACGGCGAGGCCTCCCTCGTCGTCGTCACTCACCGCGCGCCTGACGCCGCCCTCTCCGGGACCGTCGAGGCACTGCGGAAGCTGGACACCGTCCGCGGTGTCGCCAGCATCATGCGTGTTGAAGGGGAGTAAGGACCCATGAGCAGCAATCGCACCCACCAGTGGCGCGGCATCATCGAGGAGTACCGGGACCGCCTGCCGGTGACGGACACGACTCCCGTGGTGACGCTCCGCGAGGGCGGCACTCCCCTCGTCCCCGCGCAGGTGCTCTCCGAGCGCACCGGCTGCGAGGTCCACCTGAAGGTCGAAGGGGCGAACCCCACCGGGTCCTTCAAGGACCGCGGCATGACCATGGCGATCACCAAGGCCAAGGAGGAGGGCGCCAAGGCGGTCATCTGCGCCTCCACCGGCAACACTTCGGCCTCCGCCGCCGCGTACGCGGTGCGCGCCGGGATGGTCTCCGCGGTGCTCGTGCCGCGCGGCAAGATCGCGCTCGGCAAGATGGGCCAGGCCCTCGTGCACGGCGCCAAGATCCTGCAGGTGGACGGCAACTTCGACGACTGCCTCAACCTCGCCCGCGCGCTCTCCGACAACTACCCGGTCGCGCTGGTCAATTCGGTCAACCCGGTGCGCATCGAGGGCCAGAAGACGGCCGCGTTCGAGATCGTGGACGCGCTCGGCGACGCCCCCGACATCCACGTGCTGCCCGTCGGCAACGCCGGCAACATCACGGCGTACTGGAAGGGCTTCAAGGAGTACAAGGCCGACGGCCTGTCCTCCCGTACGCCCCGCGTGTGGGGTTTCCAGGCCTCCGGCTCCGCGCCGATCGTGCGCGGAGAGATCGTCAAGGAGCCGCACACCATCGCCACCGCGATCCGGATCGGCAACCCGGCCTCCTGGGAGTACGCCCTGCAGGCGCGCGACGAGTCGGGCGGCTTCATCGACGAGGTGACGGACCGCCAGATCCTGGCCGCCTACCGGCTGTTGGCCGCACAGGAGGGCGTCTTCGTCGAGCCCGCCTCGGCCGCCTCGGTGGCCGGCCTGCTCAAGGCCGCCGAGCTGGGCCTGGTGGACCCCGGCCAGAAGATCGTGTGCACCGTCACCGGCAACGGCCTGAAGGACCCCGACTGGGCGATCGCCGGCGCTCCGCAGCCGGTCACCGTTCCGGTGGACGCCGAGGCCGCAGCCATCCGTCTCGGCCTGGTCTAGGCCCGGTCCGGCGCGTGGTCCGGGCCCGCTCCGGGTCCGGACCGCGCCTGGTCCACGCCTGGTCCACACCGGTCCCGGTAGTAACGCGCACCACGTGTGAGCCGGGTCCGGAGGGCTCCCGAGGCCCTCCGGAACCCGGCAACTCACCCCGTACGACGACAAAAGTGCGGCCGAAGCCGTCGAAGTCCGCGACACGCATCGTGCGCCTCCTGTGCGCCCTATGTCGCGAGAGAACCTTCCTTCGATACGCTGTACTTACATCCGCCACCGCGCATATGACTGCGGTGCTGCCCCGAGGGCCTTCGGGTGTCGTACGTTCTCCAGTACATTCGCAGCGAGCCAGCGAAGAGCGAAGATCTCGCACAGTCACAAGGAGTGTCATCGGACGATGGCCGGTCCAGCGTTCCGCGCCGCCGCCGTACGGGTGCGCGTCCCCGCCAGCAGTGCCAATCTCGGCCCGGGCTTCGACGCCCTGGGCCTGGCCCTGGGGCTCTACGACGACGTAGTCGTCCGGGTGGCCGACTCCGGCCTGAACATCGACATCGCGGGTGAGGGCGCCGACACCCTCCCGCGGGACGAGAGCCACCTGCTCGTACGCTCCATGCGCACCGCCTTCGACCTGCTGGGCGGACAGCCGCGCGGCCTCGAGGTCGTCTGCGCCAACCGGATCCCGCACGGCCGGGGCCTCGGCTCCTCGTCCGCAGCGATCTGCGCCGGGATCGTCGCCGCCCGCGCCGTGACCATAGGCGGCGAGGCCAGGCTCGACGACGCGGCGCTGCTGGAGCTCGCCACCGAGATCGAGGGACACCCCGACAACGTCGCCGCCTGTCTGCTCGGCGGGTTCACCCTGGCGTGGATGGACGGGGGCAGTGCCAAGGCGATCCGGATGGAGCCTGCCGAATCCATCGTTCCGGTGGTCTTCGTACCTTCCAAGCCGGTCCTGACGGAGACCGCGCGCGGCCTGCTGCCGCGCACCGTCCCGCACGTGGACGCGGCCGTCAACGCGGGCCGCGCGGGCCTGCTCGTGGAAGCCCTGACCAGGCGTCCCGAGCTGCTCCTGCCGGCCACCGAAGACCGGCTCCACCAGGAGTACCGGTCCCCGGCGATGCCCGAGAGCGTCGCACTCGTGAACCGGCTGCGGGCGGACGGGATCCCCGCGGTCATCTCCGGCGCGGGCCCCACGGTCCTCGCGCTGGTCGACAACGGCGCGGCCGACAAGGTCGCGCAGCTCGCGGGCGAGGGATGGGCGGCCAACCGGCTCGCTCTCGACGCCGCGGGCGCGAGCGTACTTCCGCTGGGCACCCAGGGCGGCTAGGGCCGTTCTTCTGGATTGCACAGCCGGTCAGGGGCGGGCGGCCAGGGCAGGCCGCCCGCGCGGAAGGGCGCGATTGCCGGTGATTGAGAGGGGGAATATCTATTGGATCCGGTAGTGTTAGTCTCAAGTGCGCATCGGAAGCCGCCATGGCTCGGTGCTCAGTGTCCCCATTCGGGACCACATTTCTTCCGGGAGCCTCCCCGACTGCTTTGATCACTTCCAGCAGTTTCGAGCACGCTCCGGAATCGGCGTGACATTCCCACGCTTTCAGCTCGGGGGCTTCTCGCCGGAACCACCCATGCACGTTTCTACCGCCGTATCTCTATCGGCGGACCACCGCCCCGGCACGGTCCACACCTAGGACTGTTGTCGGACAGCACAACCGGTCGCCGAGCCAGACAGGCCGACGTCCGCTCCAGGGAAGGACCCTTCGTGAGCGACACCACCGATCTGATGGGCGCTGCCGACACCTCTGTCGACACCAGTGCCCCCGCCGCGGGCGCCGCACCCAAGCGTCGACGCACCGGCACCGGCCTTGACGGCATGGTCCTGGCCGAGCTGCAGCAGGTCGCGTCGGGCCTCGGGATCAGGGGCACCGCGCGGATGCGCAAGAGCCAGCTGATCGAGGTCATCAAGGAGGCGCAGGCGGGCAGCGGTGCCCCCAAGGCCGCGGCCTCCGCCGCCGCAGACACCGCCGAGGCCAAGCCGAAGCGCCGCGCCACCAGCAAGGCCCGTACGGGTGAGGCCGCCGCCGAGGCGCCCGCCGAGAAGCCTGCCGCGCAGGCGCAGATCGAGATCCCGGGTCAGCCGGCAGGGGGCCCCTCCCGCTCGAGCGCAGCCGAGAGTGGGGGAGAGGACGCCCCGGTCGGCGAGCGCCGCCGCCGTCGGGCCACGGCCCCCTCCGGCAGCCCGGAGGCCTCGGCCCCCGTCGCCGTGCAGGTCGAGCAGAAGACCGAGACCGTGACCGCCGCCCCCGCGCAGTCCGAGGTCAAGGCCGACGCCACGGCGGTCTCCGCCGGCCAGGCGCAGGGTCAGGACGGCGAGGGCCGCGGCCGTCGCGACCGTCGTGACCGCGCCGAGCGCGGCGACCGCCAGCGCGACCGCCGTGACCGCGGTGCCAAGGCCGACGACCAGGGCCAGGCCGGCCAGGGTCAGGGCGTGCAGGGCGGCCAGGGCGGACAGGGTGGCGGTCGTCAGGACCGCGCCGACCGTCAGGACCGCCAGCAGCAGGGCGGCCGTGGCCAGGGTCAGGGCCAGGGCCAGGGTCAGCAGGGCCGTCAGGACCGCCAGGACAACGGCCCGCAGGACGACTTCGACGACGAGAGCGGCCGCCGTGGCCGCCGCGGCCGCTACCGCGACCGCCGTGGCCGTCGCGGCCGTGACGAGTTCGCCCCGAACGAGCCGCAGGTCGCCGACGACGACGTGCTGATCCCCGTCGCGGGCATCCTCGACATCCTCGACAACTACGCGTTCATCCGGACCTCGGGCTACCTGCCCGGCCCCAACGACGTGTACGTGTCCCTCGCCCAGGTCCGCAAGGCCGGCCTGCGCAAGGGCGACCACACCACCGGTGCGGTGCGCCAGCCCAAGGACGGCGAGCGCCGCGAGAAGTTCAACGCCCTCGTGCGGCTGGACTCGGTGAACGGCATGGCGCCCGAATCCGGCCGCGGCCGACCGGAGTTCCAGAAGCTGACGCCCCTGTACCCGCAGGACCGGCTGCGCCTGGAGACCGACCCGGGCGTGCTGACCACCCGCATCATCGACCTCGTGTCGCCGATCGGCAAGGGCCAGCGCGGTCTGATCGTGGCCCCGCCGAAGACCGGCAAGACCATGATCATGCAGGCGATCGCCAACGCGATCACCACGAACAACCCCGAGTGCCACCTGATGGTCGTCCTGGTCGACGAGCGTCCGGAAGAGGTCACCGACATGCAGCGGTCGGTCAAGGGCGAGGTCATCTCCTCGACCTTCGACCGCCCGGCCGAGGACCACACCACCGTCGCCGAGCTGGCCATCGAGCGCGCCAAGCGTCTCGTCGAGCTGGGTCACGACGTGGTCGTCCTGCTGGACTCCATCACCCGTCTGGGCCGCGCGTACAACCTCGCGGCGCCCGCCTCCGGCCGCATCCTGTCCGGTGGTGTCGACTCGACCGCGCTGTACCCGCCGAAGCGCTTCTTCGGTGCCGCGCGCAACATCGAGGACGGCGGCTCGCTGACCATCCTGGCCACCGCGCTCGTCGACACCGGCTCGCGCATGGACGAGGTGATCTTCGAGGAGTTCAAGGGCACCGGCAACATGGAGCTCAAGCTCGACCGGAAGCTCGCCGACAAGCGCATCTTCCCGGCCGTCGACGTCGACCCGTCGGGCACCCGCAAGGAGGAGATCCTCCTCAACGCGGAGGAGCTCGCCATCGTCTGGAAGCTGCGCCGGGTGCTGCACGCGCTCGACTCGCAGCAGGCGATCGAGCTGCTTCTCGACAAGATGAAGCAGACGAAGTCGAACGCCGAGTTCCTGATGCAGATCGCGAAGACGACCCCGTCGGGCAAGAACGACGACTGAGGTCCGCCGCCGGGCGTCCGGCGCCCGGCACGCGGCATCACCGCCAGCAGCCCCCGCCGCACCCGCGGCGGGGGCTGCTGCGCGTTCACGGAGCTCCAGGGGCTCCTGGGGCTTCAGGGGCTCCACGCGCGGTTCCACGGGCCCCGGTGCGGGCTTCGACACACCCCGCCCCCGGAACCCTGGAGGGCGCTCACCCGTCTGAGTGAGAGGAGCCCGCGGTGAGACGGCGGGCCGGAACGGACCAGGGGACCGGACTCAGGACTGAGGAGAGCATGACCGAGGACAGCAAGGGTCGCGGCCGGCGCGCCGCGGGCCGGCGCCGACGCAAACCGGCGAGGCGCCGCAAGGCTCTCGTCATCGCCGCGTGGAGCGCCGCGGGGGTGGTCCTGCTGGGGAGTGCGGGCCTCGGCTACTTCTACTTCAAGCTGAACGGCAATCTGAAGACCGTCGACATCGACCAGGCCCTCGGCACCGACCGCCCGCAGAACGTCGACAACGGCTCGATGGACATCCTCGTCCTCGGCTCCGACTCCCGGGGCGGCGCGAACGGCGAGTACGGCCAGGACGACGGCGGCTCCGCCCGCTCGGACACCGCGATGATCGTCCACCTGTACGAGGGCCACAAGCAGGCCAGCGTCATATCGATACCGCGCGACACCATGACGGTCCGTCCCGAATGCCCCACCGGCAAGGGCAAGAGCGACCCCGGCGGCCCGCGCAAGCAGTTCAACGAGGCCTACACCATCGGCGGGGCCGCCTGCGCGGTCAAGACCGTCGAGAAGATGTCGGGGATCCGCATGGACCACTACATCGAGGTCGACTTCACGGGCTTCAAGAAGATCATCGACAACCTCGGCGGCGTCGACGTGACCACCACCAAGCCGATCAAGGACGGCGCCAGCCACCTCGAGCTCGCGGCCGGCCCGAACCACCTCAACGGCGAACAGGCCCTCGGCCTCGTCCGTACCCGCAAGAGCGTCGGCGACGGCAGCGACCTGGGCCGAATACAACTCCAGCAGGCCTTCATCAAGGCGCTGATCAAGCAGGTCAAGAGCGTCGGGGTGCTCGACAACCCCAAGCGGCTCGTCGACCTCGCCGACTCCGCGACCAAGGCGCTCACGACCGACAAGGCGCTCGGCGACGTGAAGTCCCTCATGGGCTTCGCCCAGGGCCTGCAGGGCATCGAGGCCCAGAACATGCAGATGATCACCCTGCCGGTGACCGTGGACGCACGGGACGCCGATCGCGTCGTCCCGCTGACGAAGGAGTCGAAGCTGGTCTTCGAGGCGCTGCTCGCGGACCGGCCGATCCCGGCCGAGGCCACCGAGAAGTCCATGGGGGACAAGGGCACGGCCGGCGGCATCGTCCAGTAGGGAGCCCCTGCTCAGGCGGCTTCCGTACGGGTTGCGCGGGGGCGTGGAATAGATGGCGGCCCCCCTCCGTTGAGGGAGGCGTCCTCAGAATTTTGACAGGCAGCCCGGTCCTGGCAGACTGGTCTGTCGGCCCCGGTTCACGCAGTGCGCAATTCGGCTCCTGCGACCCGGCGCCCTCCCGAATCTAGGAGACACCTTGAAGCGCGATGTTCACCCCGAGTACGTCGAGACCCAGGTCAGCTGCACCTGTGGCGCGTCGTTCACCACCCGTAGCACCCTGACCGAGGGCTCCATCCGAGCCGAGGTCTGCTCCGAGTGCCACCCGTTCTACACGGGCAAGCAGAAGATCCTCGACACCGGTGGCCGCGTGGCCCGCTTCGAGGCGCGCTTCGGCAAGGGTGCGGCCAAGAAGTAGCGCGACCCAGGCGCCGGTCTCCGGCCGCCCCCTGTCCACTCGGGGGCGGCCGGACCGGCGCCTTTGTCGTCGTCTCGCCAAGTCACCCCGTTCGTACTTTCACCACAGGAGCCCCCGATGTTCGAGGCGGTCGAGGAATTGGTCGGCGAACACGCCGATCTTGAAAAGAAGCTCGCCGACCCTTCGGTCCACTCCGATCAGGCCAACGCGCGCAAGCTGAACAAGCGCTACGCGGAGCTGACCCCGATCATCGCGACCTTCCGTGCCTGGAAGCAGTCGGCCGAGGACATCGAGACGGCCAAGGAGTTCGCGGCCGACGACCCGGACTTCGCCGCCGAGGTCAAGGAGCTGACCCAGCAGCGCGAGGAGCTCACCGAGAAGCTCCGCCTGCTGCTGGTCCCGCGCGACCCCAGCGACGACAAGGACGTGCTCCTGGAGGTCAAGGCGGGCGCGGGCGGCGACGAGTCGGCGCTGTTCGCCGGCGACCTGCTGCGCATGTACCTGCGCTACGCCGAGCGCGTGGGCTGGAAGACCGAGATCATCGACGCCACCGAGTCCGAGCTCGGCGGCTACAAGGACGTCCAGGTCTCCGTCCGCACCAAGGGCGGCAACGGCGCCACCGAGCCCGGCCAGGGCGTGTGGGCCCGCCTGAAGTACGAAGGCGGCGTGCACCGCGTCCAGCGGGTTCCGGCCACCGAGTCCCAGGGCCGCATCCACACCTCCGCCGCGGGCGTGCTCGTCACCCCGGAGGCCGAGGAGGTCGAGGTCGAGATCAACATGAACGACCTCCGCATCGACGTGTACCGCTCGTCCGGCCCCGGCGGCCAGTCCGTCAACACCACCGACTCGGCCGTGCGCATCACGCACGTCCCGACCGGTGTGGTCGCCTCCTGCCAGAACGAGAAGAGCCAGCTCCAGAACAAGGAGCAGGCCATGCGCATCCTGCGTTCGCGCCTGCTGGCCGCCGCCCAGGAAGCCGCCGAGCAGGAGGCCTCCGACGTGCGCCGCAGCCAGGTGCGCAGCGTGGACCGCTCCGAGAAGATCCGTACGTACAACTACCCGGAAAACCGGATCTCGGACCACCGGACCGGTTTCAAGGCGTACAACTTGGACCAGGTGCTCGACGGCGACCTCGACCCGGTCATCCAGGCTTGCGTGGACACCGACTCCGCAGCCAAGCTCGCGGCCGCGCACTGACCCTGATCCCTGCTTCACCCCCCGTTCGACAGCAGCCCGGAGGACCAGCGTGAACTTGCTGCTTGCCGAGGTGGCCCAGGCCACCCAGCGGCTGGCCGCCGCCGGCGTGCCCTCACCGCGTTTCGACGCGGAGGAGCTCGCGGCCTTCGTGCACGGCGTCAAACGGGGGGAACTGCACCACGTCAAGGACGCGGACTTCGACGCCCGCTACTGGGAGGCCGTCGCCCGCCGCGAGGCGCGCGAGCCGCTCCAGCACATCACCGGACGCGCCTTCTTCCGGTACCTGGAGCTCCAGGTGGGACCGGGGGTCTTCGTGCCCCGGCCCGAGACCGAGTCGGTCGTCGACTGGGCCATACACGCCGTCCGGGCGATGGACGTGGTCGAGCCGATGATCGTGGACCTGTGCACCGGCTCCGGCGCCATCGCGCTGGCCATGGCGCAGGAGGTCCCGCGCTCGCGCGTGCACGCCGTCGAGCTGTCCGAGGCCGCGCTGCGGTGGACCCGCAAGAACGCCGAGGGCTCCCGGGTCACCGTGCACCAGGGCGACGCCCTGAGCGCGCTGCCGGAGCTCGACGGCCAGGTCGACCTGGTCATCTCCAACCCGCCGTACATCCCGCTCACCGAGTGGGAGTACGTCGCCCCCGAGGCCCGCGACCACGACCCGGAGATGGCGCTCTTCTCCGGCGAGGACGGCCTGGACACCATCCGCGGCATCGAGCGCACCGCCCACCGGCTGCTGCGGCCCGGCGGCATCGTCGTCATCGAGCACGCCGACACCCAGGGTGGCCAGGTCCCGTGGATCTTCGCCGAGGAACGGGGCTGGGCCGACGCGGCCGACCACCCGGACCTCAACAACCGCCCCCGCTTCGCGACCGCTCGCAAGGCACTGCCGTGACCGGCGCGACGATTTCCGCCACCCCCCTGCTGCACGAGGAGGCCCGCTGATGGCCCGGCGATACGACTGCAACGACGCGACGGACCGTAAGACGGGTCTGCGTGAAGCCGCATCCGCCGTGCGCCGCGGCGAGCTCGTCGTGCTGCCCACCGACACCCTGTACGGGATCGGCGCGGACGCCTTCAGCCCGGAGGCCGTCCACGACCTGCTCGCCGCCAAGGGGCGGGGCCGCGGCATGCCCACCCCGGTGCTCATCGGCTCCCCGAACACCCTGCACGGCCTCGTCACGGACTTCTCCGAGCAGGCGTGGGAGCTCGTCGACGCCTTCTGGCCGGGCGCGCTGACCCTGGTCGCCAAGCACCAGCCGTCCCTGGCGTGGGACCTGGGGGACACCGACGGCACGGTCGCCGTCCGCATGCCCCTGCACCCCGTCGCGATCGAGCTGCTGACCGAGGTCGGCCCGATGGCGGTGTCCTCGGCCAACCTGTCCGGGCACCCGGCGCCGGAGGACTGCGACGCGGCGCGCGAGATGCTCGGGGACTCCGTGTCCGTGTACCTGGACGGCGGCCCGACGCCCGGCATCCAGCCGTCGTCGATCGTCGACGTCACCGGGAAGGTTCCCGTCCTGCTGCGGGAGGGTGCGCTCACCGCCGAGCAGCTGCGGGAGGTCGTACCGGACCTCGAGGTCGCCCCGTGAGCCCTGAGGGGCGTGGCATAGCTGGGGGAACTTTCCGCATACTCCACGTCAGCACCGGCAACGTGTGCCGCTCGCCGATCACCGAGCGGCTGACGCGGCACGCCCTGTCGCACCGGCTCGGCGGGATCGTGACCGGCGACCTCATCGTGGAGAGCGCGGGTACCTGGGGCCACGAGGGCGCCCCGATGGAGGCCAACGCGGCCGCCGTACTGGCGGACTTCGGGGCCGATGCCTCCGGCTTCACCGGACGGGAACTGCTGGACGAGCACGTCATACGCGCCGACCTGGTCCTGACCGCCACGCGCGACCACCGGGCGCAGGTCATCTCGATGGGTCACTCGGCCGGCCTGCGGACCTTCACGCTGAAGGAGTTCACCCGGCTGGTGCGGGCGATAGATCCGGCCACGCTGCCGCCGCTGGACGACGGCATGGCGGAGCGGGCGCGGGCGCTGGTGCGGGCCGCCGCGGCGCTGCGGGGGTGGCTGCTGGCCCCTTCGCCGGACGCGGACGAGGTGTACGACCCGTACGGGGCGCCGATCACCTTCTTCCGCTCGATCGGCGACGAGATCAACCAGGCGCTGGACCCCGTGGTCACGGCCCTGACGGGCGTCACGGCCTCCCGCTGACCTGCGGGCCGGCTGCCGGCGCTGCGCCCCGGGCCCGGCGCCTCAGAGCCCGGCGGGGCCGAAAGACCGGGGCTCCCGGCCCGACCCCCGCGCCTCGAACGCCGGCGGAGCCGGACGTGCAAGCGGGCCGGAACACGGGCGGCGACGCCGCAGGGCGTGGTGCGGGCCGCGGGCCTACAGTGGCTGGTACCCGGTACCACCTGGAGTCGCGCCATGAGCGTCATCACCCAGCCCACGGACCTGCTGCGGCAGCAGGATCCGCAGATGGCCGACGTGCTCGACGGGGAGCGGCAGCGGCAGGCCGGCAGCCTGCAGCTCATCGCCGCCGAGAACTTCACCTCCGCCGCCGTGCTCACGGCGCTCGGGTCGCCGCTCGCCAACAAGTACGCCGAGGGGTATCCCGGAAACCGGTACCACGGCGGCTGCGAGTACGCCGACCTGGCCGAGCAGATCGCCGTGGAGCGGGCCAAGGCGCTGTTCGGAGCCGAGCACGCCAATGTGCAGCCGCACTCCGGCTCCTCCGCCGTGCTGGCCGCGTACGCCGCCCTGCTGCGGCCCGGGGACACCGTGCTGGCGATGGGGCTCCCGTACGGGGGCCACCTCACCCACGGCTCGCCCGCCAACTTCTCCGGGCGCTGGTTCGACTTCGTCGGGTACGGGGTCGACGCCGAGACCGGTCTCATCGACTACGAGCAGGTGCAGGACCTCGCCCGCGCGCACCGGCCCAAGGCCATCGTGTGCGGGTCCATCTCCTATCCGCGCCACCCCGAGTACTCGGCCTTCCGGGAGATCGCCGACGAGGTCGGGGCCTACCTGATCGCCGACGCGGCGCATCCGATCGGGCTGGTGGCCGGCGGTGCCGCGCCCAGTCCGGTGCCCTACGCCGACGTCGTCTGCGCGACCACGCACAAGGTGCTGCGCGGGCCGCGCGGCGGGATGGTCCTGTGCGGCGCCGAGTTCGCCGAGCGCATCGACCGGGCGGTGTTCCCCTTCACCCAGGGCGGCGCCCAGATGCACACCATCGCCGCCAAGGCCGTGGCCTTCGGCGAGGCGGCCCGGCCGGCCTTCACCACCTACGCCCACCGGGTCGTCGCCAATGCCCGGGTGCTCGCGGGCGCCCTCGAAGAGCACGGGTTCACCATCACCACCGGCGGCACCGACACCCATCTGATCACTGCCGATCCGGCGCCGCTGGGCATGGACGGCCCGACCGCGCGCGGCCGGCTGGCCGCCGCCGGGATCGTGCTCGACACCTGCGCCCTCCCGTACGGGGACCAGCGCGGCGTGCGGCTGGGAACGGCCGCCGTGACCACCCAGGGGATGGGGGAGGCGGAGATGCGCCGGATCGCGGCGCTGTTCGCGGCCGGGCTGCGCGGGGACGGCGCGAAGACTCGTACGGAGGTCAATGAGCTGGCACTGGAATTTCCCCCTTACGGGGTGTAAACGGGACAAGAAGGGCGTAGTGCAACCGGGATGCGGCCCCCTCGCGTCCTCGGGGGAGTGGACATCGCAGCTAATGTGTGGGGCTGAGATGGCCGGCGATACATCTGGGGCAGCCCGTGCGTGAATATCTGCTGACGCTTTGCGTCACGGTCGCGGTGACCTACCTGCTGACCGGGCCCGTGCGGAAGTTCGCGATCGCGGCCGGGGCCATGCCGGAGATCCGTGCCCGCGACGTGCACCGAGAGCCCACGCCACGGCTGGGCGGCATCGCCATGTTCGGCGGTCTGTGCGCGGGCCTGCTGGTCGCGGACCACCTGCGGAACCTCAACGGCGTCTTCGAGCTCTCGAACGAACCCCGCGCGCTGCTCTCCGGGGCGGCGCTGATCTGGCTGGTCGGCGTCCTCGACGACAAGTTCGAGCTCGACGCCCTGATCAAGCTCGGCGCGCAGATGATCTCCGCCGGCGTGATGGTCATGCAGGGCCTGACCATCCTGTGGATCCCCGTCCCGGGCATGGGCACGGTCCCGCTCACCCAGTGGCAGGGCAACCTGCTCACCGTCGCGCTCGTCGTCATCACCATCAACGCCGTGAACTTCGTCGACGGCCTGGACGGCCTGGCCGCCGGCATGGTCTGCATCGCCGCCACCGCGCTGTTCCTCTACGCGTACCGGATCTGGTTCGGCTACGGCATCGAGTCGGCCGCCCCCGCGACCCTCTTCGCCGCGATCCTGATGGGCATGTGCCTGGGCTTCCTGCCGCACAACATGCACCCCGCCCGGATCTTCATGGGCGACTCCGGCTCGATGCTCATCGGCCTGGTGCTGGCCGCCTCCGCCATCTCCCTCACCGGGCAGGTGGACCCGGACGCCCTGGCCCTGTTCGCGGGCGGTGAGCGCAATGCGACGCACGCGATGCTCCCCGCCTACATCCCGCTGATCCTGCCGCTGACGGTCATCGCGATCCCGATGGCGGACCTGGTGCTGGCCATCGTGCGGCGTACGTGGAAGGGCCAGTCGCCCTTCGCGGCCGACCGCGGGCACCTGCACCACCGGCTGCTGGAGCTCGGACATTCGCACAGCCGCGCGGTCCTGATCATGTACTTCTGGTCGGGACTGATCGCCTTCGGCACGGTGGCGTATTCGGTGCATTCCGCCACGATGTGGATCGTGCTGGCGATCGCCGCGCTGAGCGCCGTGGGCCTGATCCTGCTGCTCCTGCCGCGCTTCACCCCGCGCACCCCGCGCTGGGCGGAGGGTCTGGTTCCGCCGCGCTACCGGCACGCCGCACGGGCGGCCGAGGCCGCCGCGGAAGCGGCCGCGCTCGACGCCTCGGGCGCGGAGCCGGATCCCGTCAGGCCGATCGCGGCGGGCGTCTCCGGCGTCAACGGAGCGACCGCCGTGGGCCCCCGTTCGCGCTTCCCCGACCGGCGTAAGGCTGAATCCACCCGCTGACAGCCGCATCGCATGTCGGACATGGCGGCCCTTTACCAGACAACCCGCATGCCTGTCGTGCACACACGCGCAGGGTCACTCTCATGTGTGACAGTCAGCACACCCGGCAGGTAAAGCTCTCATCAAATAGTTTGTGATACCGTTCACTAAACCCGGCGACAGAGCCGAAGGACCGTAGTGCGACGGTCCCTTGGCCCGAGGTTCTCTCTCGGACCGGGCTTACGCTCGTCCCGTACGAGTCCCGTGCCCCCACCACCACGCGGAGCAAACCGCCATGCGGTCAGATGACGTCCGATCCCTCCTGCAAGCCGCCGTGCCCACGGCCATCGCCGGTGCTCTCGCCGCGTTGATCAGTGGGCTTGTCGTCGGCGGCAAGGGTGTGGTCGGAGCGCTCGTCGCGACGCTGGTCGTGATTTTGTTCATGGGCATCGGATTCGTCGTTCTGCAGCGCACGGCGAAGTCACTCCCGCATCTTTTCCAGGCCATGGGGCTCATGCTCTACACGGCCCAGATCCTGCTGCTTTTCGTGTTCGTCGCGGTGTTCAAGAACACCACCCTGTTCAATCCCAAGGCGTTCGCGATCACGCTCGTCGCCACCACCCTGGTGTGGATCGGCGCGCAGACCCGTGCTCACATGAAGGCCAAGATTCTTTACGTCGAGCCGGACTCGGTGAAGGGCGACAAGCCCGAAAATCCGGGGCCGAAGTCGTGAAGGGTAGGGCCGGGATAAGTGAGCGTTCGAGATCCTGCTATCGTCCGGTGCCAACTGCGGCACTGCGGGCGCGGGCATCTGAGCTGACGCCTGTCCCATCGCGAGGCTCGATGCCTGACTGCCGCCCCACCATCCGTTACACCAGTCCAGTGCCGAACCGCGGCTGTGCGCCGCGCCGACACAACGAGGTTGCCGTACCTATGCGCCACGCTGAAGGAGCCCTGCGGTGAGTGCTGCTGACATGACGCTCGCCTTCGAGATCAATTGTCATTTCGAAGACGGCACTGGCTGCGGCTTCCCGGGCCCGACCCTGTACTCGTTCCTGTTCCACCCGATCTTCGGTGACGCGGACAGCAACCTGTACTTCAACAAGACGATGCTTCTGGCCCTGCTGGGCTCGGTCATCATCGTCGGCTTCTTCTGGGCCGCGTTCCGGAAGCCGAAGGTCGTCCCGGGCAAGCTGCAGATGGTCGCCGAAGCCGGCTACGACTTCGTGCGCCGCGGCATCGTCTACGAGACGCTGGGCAAGAAGGAGGGCGAGAAGTACGTCCCCTTCATGGTCGCGACGTTCTTCTTCGTCTGGATGATGAACCTCTGGTCGATCATCCCGCTCGCCCAGTTCCCGGTGACCGCGGTCATCGCGTACCCGGCCGGTCTCGCCCTGGTCATCTACGTCATGTGGATGTCGGTGACCTTCAAGCGCCACGGCTTCGTCGGCGGCCTGAAGAACATCACCGGCTACGACAAGTCCCTCGGCGGGATCCTGCCGCTGGTCATGGTGATCGAGTTCTTCTCGAACGTCCTGGTCCGCCCGTTCACCCACGCGGTCCGACTGTTCGCGAACATGTTCGCCGGTCACACCCTGCTGCTGCTGTTCACCATCGCCAGCTGGTACCTGCTGAACGGGATCGGCATCGCCTACGCGGGCGTCTCGTTCGTCATGGTCGTCGTGATGACCGCGTTCGAGCTCTTCATCCAGGCCGTTCAGGCCTACGTCTTCGTGCTCCTGGCCTGCAGCTTCCTGCAGGGTGCGGTCGCCGAGCACCACTGAGCGCAGCCGCTCCGCAAACCCCCAGTCGTCCGGTGGCCAACCCCCACCGGTCCGTGAAAGAGAAGGAAGAACTGGCATGTCCCAGACCCTTGCTGCCGTCACCGGTTCCCTCAGCTCCGTGGGCTACGGCCTCGCGGCCATCGGCCCCGGCGTCGGCGTCGGCATCATCTTCGGTAACGGCACCCAGGCGCTCGCCCGTCAGCCCGAAGCTGCCGGTCTGATCCGCGCCAACCAGATCCTCGGCTTCGCCTTCTGTGAGGCGCTCGCCCTCATCGGTCTGGTCATGCCGTTCGTCTACAGCTGACGAACCCCACGACTAGTCCGAATCGACGAAAGGCACTGATGTGAACCTCCTGGTTCTCGCGGCCGAGGAGCCGGGTAACCCGCTCTTCCCGCCGATCCCCGAGCTCGTCATCGGTCTGCTCGCCTTCGTCATCGTCTTCGGTTTCCTCGCGAAGAAGCTCCTCCCGAACATCAACAAGGTTCTGGAAGAGCGCCGTGAGGCCATCGAGGGCGGTATCGAGAAGGCGGAATCCGCCCAGACCGAGGCCCAGAGCGTCCTGGAGCAGTACAAGGCCCAGCTCGCCGAAGCCCGGCACGAGGCCGCGCGCCTGCGCCAGGAAGCGCTGGAGCAGGGCACTGCGCTGAAGGAAGAACTGCGCGCAGAGGGCCAGCGGCAGCGTGAGGAGATCATCGCTGCCGGCCACGCCCAGATCGCGGCGGACCGCAAGGCCGCTTCCCAGGCGCTGCGTCAGGACGTGGGCAAGCTCGCCACCGACCTGGCCGGAAAGCTCGTCGGCGAGTCCCTTGAGGACCACGCCCGGCAGAGCCGCACCATCGACCGCTTCCTCAGCGAGCTTGAGGAGAAGGCCGAGGCGGCCCGATGAACGGAGCGAGCCGCGAGGCGCTGGCCTCCGCGCGTGAGCGTCTCGACGCGCTGACGGACAACACGTCCGTCGACGCGGCGAAGCTCGCCGGTGAGCTGGCTGCCGTCACCGCGCTGCTCGACCGTGAGGTCTCGCTGCGTCGGGTCCTCACCGACCCGGCGCAGTCCGGCGAGGCCAAGGCCGAGCTGGCCGGACGGCTGCTCGGCGGCCAGGTCGGCGGGGAGACCCTCGACCTGGTGTCCGGCATGGTCCGGTCCCGCTGGTCGCAGTCCCGCGACCTGGTGGACTCGCTGGAGGAGCTGGCGGCCACCGCCGACCTCACGGCGGCCCAGCAGGGCGACGCGCTCGACAACGTCGAGGACGAGGTGTTCCGGTTCGGCCGGATCGTCTCCTCGAGCACCGAGCTGCGTTCCGCGCTGACCGACCGCGCGGCGACCGCCTCCGCCAAGAGCGAGCTGCTGCGCAGCCTGCTCGGCGGCAAGGTGAACGCCGTCACCGAGCGCCTGGTGATCCGTCTTGTCACGCACCCGCGTGGACGTAGCCTGGAAGCGGGACTCGAGTCCCTTTCCAAGCTCGCCGCCGAGCGCCGTGACCGCATGGTCGCCACCGTGACCAGCGCGGTTCCGCTCAGCGACGTGCAGAAGACGCGTCTCGGCGCGGTGCTGGCCAAGCTGTACGGCCGCCAGATGCACCTGAACCTCGACGTGGACCCCGAGGTCCTCGGCGGGATCTCGGTGCGAGTCGGCGACGAGGTCATCGACGGCACCATCGCGGACCGCCTCGCAGAGGCGTCCCGCCGCATGGCCGGCTGACCAGCCACCAATAGAACAAAGCATTCCTAGCGGCCCGGTTGGGCCGTGCAGAACTTGCAGAAGATTCCTGGGGGTCGCCCCCAGACCCCTAAGAAGCTTCAGGCCCAACAAGGAGAGCAGGGAACCCAGATGGCGGAGCTCACGATCCGGCCGGAGGAGATCCGGGACGCACTGGAGAACTTTGTCCAGTCGTACCAGCCGGACGCGGCCTCGCGCGAGGAGGTCGGAACGGTCAGCGTTGCCGGCGACGGCATCGCGAAGGTGGAGGGCCTGCCCTCCGCCATGGCGAACGAGCTGCTGAAGTTCGAGGACGGCACCCTCGGTCTCGCCCTCAACCTCGAGGAGCGCGAGATCGGTGCGGTCGTCCTCGGCGAGTTCAGCGGCATCGAGGAGGGCCAGCCGGTGCAGCGCACCGGTGAGGTGCTCTCCGTCGGCGTCGGCGAGGGTTACCTCGGCCGCGTCGTCGACCCGCTCGGCAACCCGATCGACGGTCTCGGCGAGATCGCGACCGAAGGCCGCCGCGCCCTCGAGCTGCAGGCCCCCGGCGTCATGGTCCGCAAGTCGGTCCACGAGCCGATGCAGACCGGCTACAAGGCCATCGACGCGATGGTCCCCGTCGGCCGCGGCCAGCGTCAGCTGATCATCGGCGACCGTCAGACGGGTAAGACCGCTCTGGCCGTCGACACGATCATCAACCAGCGCGACAACTGGCGCTCCGGTGACGTGAACAAGCAGGTTCGCTGCATCTACGTCGCCATCGGCCAGAAGGGCTCGACCATCGCGTCCGTTCGCGGCGCGCTGGAAGACGCGGGCGCGCTCGAGTACACGACGATCGTCGCCGCCCCGGCGTCCGACCCGGCCGGCTTCAAGTACCTGGCGCCGTACACCGGTTCCGCCATCGGCCAGCACTGGATGTACGCCGGCAAGCACGTCCTGATCATCTTCGACGACCTGTCGAAGCAGGCCGACGCCTACCGCGCCGTGTCGCTGCTGCTGCGCCGCCCGCCGGGCCGTGAGGCGTACCCGGGCGACGTCTTCTACCTGCACTCCCGTCTGCTGGAGCGCTGCGCGAAGCTGTCCGACGACATGGGCGCCGGTTCGATGACCGGTCTGCCGATCGTCGAGACCAAGGCGAACGACGTGTCGGCGTTCATCCCGACCAACGTCATCTCCATCACCGACGGCCAGTGCTTCCTCGAGTCCGACCTGTTCAACGCGGGCCAGCGCCCGGCGCTGAACGTCGGTATCTCGGTCTCCCGCGTCGGTGGTTCCGCCCAGCACAAGGCCATGAAGCAGGTTTCCGGCCGTCTGCGCCTGGACCTCGCCCAGTACCGCGAGCTGGAGGCGTTCGCCGCCTTCGGTTCCGACCTGGACGCCGCGTCGAAGGCTTCGCTGGAGCGCGGCAAGCGTCTGGTCGAGCTGCTGAAGCAGGGCCAGTACCAGCCGATGCCCGTCGAGGAGCAGGTCGTCTCCGTCTGGGCCGGCACCACCGGCAAGATGGACGACGTCCCGGTCAACGACATCCGTCGCTTCGAGTCGGAGCTGCTGGAGCACCTGCGCCGCGAGCGCAAGGACCTCCTCACCTCCATCGCCGACGGCGGCAAGATGTCGGACGACACCCTGACGTCGATCGCTGACGCCATCGCCGGCTTCAAGCGCCAGTTCGAGACCTCGGACGGCAAGCTCCTGGGCGAGGACGCACCGGCCGTCAACGTCTCCAAGTGACGACGGAAGGGACCTGACTCATGGGAGCGCAGCTCCGGGTCTACAAGCGTCGCATCCGTGCCATCACGGCGACCAAGAAGATCACCAAGGCGATGGAGATGATCGCCGCCTCGCGCATCGTCAAGGCGCAGCGCAAGGTGGCGGCATCGATGCCGTACGCAACCGAGCTCACCCGTGCGGTGACCGCGGTCGCGACCGGCTCGAACACCAAGCACGCCCTGACCACCGAGGTCGAGACGCCGACCCGTGCCGCGATCCTGCTCATCACGAGCGACCGCGGTCTGGCCGGCGGCTACTCCTCGAACGCCATCAAGCAGGCGGAGCGGCTCACCGAGCGGCTGCGCGCTGAGGGCAAGGACGTCGACACCTACATCGTCGGCCGCAAGGGTCTGGCCTACTACGGCTTCCGCGAGCGCAAGGTCGCGGATTCGTGGACCGGCTTCACCGACAGCCCGGCCTACGCCGACGCCAAGCGCGTCGCGGGGCCGCTGATCGAAGCCATCCAGACGGAGACGGCCGAAGGTGGCGTCGACGAGCTGCATATCGTCTACACGGAATTCGTGTCGATGATGACGCAGAACCCGGTCGACGGCCGGATGCTGCCGCTCAGCCTCGACCAGGCTGCGGAGGAGACCGGTACGAAGGGCGAGATCCTTCCGCTGTTCGACTTCGAGCCGTCGGCGGAGGACGTCCTCGACGCCCTGCTGCCGCGCTACGTCGAGAGCCGTATCTACAACGCACTGCTGCAGTCGGCCGCTTCCGAGCACGCCGCCCGCCGCCGCGCGATGAAGTCGGCGACCGACAACGCCGGAGACCTCATCAAGAGCCTCTCCCGGCTTGCCAACGCGGCCCGCCAGGCCGAAATCACCCAGGAAATCAGCGAGATCGTCGGTGGCGCGAGCGCCATGGCTGACGCGACCGCGGGGAGTGACAAGTAATGACGACCACTGTTGAGACGGCCGCCGCCACGGGCCGCGTCGCCCGGGTCATCGGCCCGGTCGTCGACGTGGAGTTCCCCGTCGACGCCATGCCCGAGATCTACAACGCCCTCAAGGTCCAGGTCGCAGACCCGGCCGAGGACGGCAAGCTCAAGACCCTGACCCTCGAGGTCGCGCAGCACCTGGGTGACGGCCTCGTCCGTACCATCTCGATGCAGCCGACCGACGGTCTGGTCCGCCAGGCCCCGGTGACCGACACGGGCGAGGGCATCACCGTCCCCGTCGGTGACTTCACCAAGGGCAAGGTGTTCAACACCCTCGGTGAGGTGCTGAACTACCCGGAGGAGAACGCCAACGTCACCGAGCGCTGGCCGATCCACCGCAAGGCCCCTCGCTTCGACGAGCTCGAGTCGAAGACCGAGATGTTCGAGACCGGCGTCAAGGTCATCGACCTTCTCACCCCGTACGTCAAGGGTGGAAAGATCGGTCTGTTCGGTGGTGCCGGTGTCGGCAAGACCGTTCTGATCCAGGAAATGATCTACCGCGTCGCCAACAACCACGACGGTGTGTCGGTCTTCGCGGGCGTCGGTGAGCGTACCCGTGAGGGCAACGACCTCATCGAGGAAATGGCCGACTCGGGCGTCATCGACAAGACGGCGCTTGTCTTCGGCCAGATGGACGAGCCCCCGGGCACCCGTCTTCGCGTCGCGCTTGCCGGTCTGACCATGGCGGAGTACTTCCGCGATGTTCAGAAGCAGGACGTGCTCTTCTTCATTGACAACATCTTCCGTTACACCCAGGCCGGTTCCGAGGTCTCCACGCTGCTCGGCCGCATGCCGTCCGCAGTGGGTTACCAGCCGAACCTGGCTGACGAGATGGGTCTGCTGCAGGAGCGCATCACCTCGACCCGTGGTCACTCGATCACCTCGATGCAGGCGATCTACGTCCCCGCGGACGACCTGACCGACCCGGCGCCGGCGACCACCTTCGCCCACCTCGACGCGACGACGGTTCTTTCCCGTCCGATCTCCGAGAAGGGCATCTACCCGGCCGTGGACCCGCTGGACTCGACGTCCCGCATCCTCGACCCGCGGTACATCGCGGCGGACCACTACGCCACGGCGATGCGCGTCAAGGGGATCCTCCAGAAGTACAAGGACCTCCAGGACATCATCGCGATCCTCGGTATCGACGAGCTGGGCGAGGAGGACAAGCTCGTTGTCCACCGTGCCCGTCGCGTCGAGCGCTTCCTGTCGCAGAACACCCACGTGGCGAAGCAGTTCACCGGTGTGGACGGTTCGGACGTTCCGCTCGACGAGTCGATCACCGCGTTCAACGCGATCTGCGACGGTGACTACGACCACTTCCCCGAGCAGGCGTTCTTCCTGTGCGGTGGCATCGAGGACCTGAAGGCCAACGCCAAGGAGCTGGGCGTCTCCTGATCCGGCGCGCTCCGCGAGGGGCGCATCCGGTTCGACGGTTTCACGGAGAGGGGCGGGTGTGTCCCGTCCCTCTCCCCACGCCCATTAGAATTTGACCCAACACCCGGCCGACCCGCCGGGTGGTGACCCGAGGAGCCACCTTGGCTGCTGAGCTGCACGTCGAGCTGGTCGCGGCGGACCGCAATGTCTGGTCCGGCGAGGCCACCCTTGTTGTCGCCCGCACCACGTCCGGCGACATCGGCGTCATGCCCGGTCACCAGCCGCTTCTCGGTGTGCTGGAATCGGGCCCTGTGACCATCCGCACCAGCGACGGCAACACTGTCGTCGCCGCGGTGCACGGCGGTTTCATCTCGTTCGCGGACAACAAGCTGTCCCTGCTGGCCGAGATCGCCGAGCTCGCGGACGAGATTGACGTCCAGCGTGCGGAGCGGGCACTGGAGCGTGCGAAGGCGGAGGCCGATGCCGCCGCCGAGCGTCGCGCTGATGTCCGGCTGCGCGCCGTAACGGGCTGAACGCCCGTCGGAGTTTGAACCGCTGAGTACCGGGGGGCGACCGCCGGGACTCGGCAGACCTCAGCCGCGGTCCGTTCTGGAATTTTCCAGACCGGGTCGCGGCTGTGGCGATGCAGGTCTGTTTTTTTCTCATGCGTATTCGATGAGCGAGGAGGTCGGTGAAGATGCTCCTCGCTCTGCTTGTGAGCGGCCTGGTCGTAGCCCTGGTGGTGATCGGGTTGTTTGTCTTCGGACTGCGCCGCAGGCTCATCCAGCGGTCCGGCGGGACCTTCGACTGCAGCATGCGCTGGGGCGTGTCCGACAAGCCGGACGTCTCCGGCAAGGGCTGGGTGTACGGGGTCGCGCGCTACAGCGGTGACCGGATCGAGTGGTTCCGGGTGTTCTCGTACTCCCACCGGCCGCGCCGGCTGCTGGAGCGTTCCTCCATCGAGGTCATCGCCCGCCGCGCCCCGGAGGGCGAGGAGGAGCTGGCCCTGCTCTCCGACGCCGTCGTGCTCGGCTGTCTCCACCGCGGGACCCGCCTGGAGCTGGCGATGAGCGAGGACGCGCTGACCGGCTTCCTGGCCTGGCTGGAGGCGGCGCCTCCCGGCCAGCGGGTCAATGTGGCCTGACGTCCTTCAGACGTGAAGAAGCCGGGGAGACGGGGGCGGACCCGTCTCCCCGGCTTCCGTTTTGCTACTGCAGCCCGGTGTGGATCGCGTTCGCGAGCTCACCGTTGCCGGTGTCGCCGCTGAACTCCCAGAAGAAGGCTCCCTTGAGGCCCTGCTGCTTGGCCCAGGTCATCTTCCCGGCGATGGTCGCGGGGGTGTCGTAGCTCCACCAGTTGCTGCCGCACTTGGCGTAGGCCGTGCCGGCGACGGCGCCGGTGGCCGGGCAGCTGGTCTTGAGCACCTTGTAGTCCTCGATGCCCTGCTCGTACGTGCCCGGAGCCGGTCCGGTGGCGGTGCCGCCCGGGGCCGCCTGGGTGACGCCGGTCCAGCCGCGGCCGTAGAAGCCGATGCCGAGGTTGAGCTTGGCGCCGGAGACGCCCTTGGCCTTGAGCTTGGCGATGGCGTCGGCCGAGTTGAAGCCGGCCTGCGGGATGCCCGCGTACGAGGTGAGCGGGGAGTGCGGGGCCGTCGGGCCCTGCGCCGCCCAGGCGCCGAAGAAGTCGTACGTCATCACGTTGTAGAAGTCGACGTACTGTGCGGCGCCGCCGTAGTCGGCCGCGTCGATCTTGCCGCCGCTGGAGGCGTCGGCGGTGATGGCCGCGGTGACCAGGTTGTTCGCGCCGAACTTGGCGCGCATCGCCTGCATCAGGTTCTTGAAGGCTGCGGCGCCGCTGGTGTCACAGGACAGTCCGCAGGCGTTCGGGTACTCCCAGTCCAGGTCGATCC
The DNA here is from genome assembly GCF_045160965.1 of Streptomyces sp. NBC_00207. Lineage (NCBI taxonomy): Bacteria > Bacillati > Actinomycetota > Actinomycetes > Kitasatosporales > Streptomycetaceae > Streptomyces > Streptomyces sp. NBC_00207. Next base: position 6,262,855 of record NZ_CP130715.1, read on the forward strand.
CGTCGAAGACGTCGGCCCAGCGCGGGTCCTCGACCAGGTTGTAGCAGGACTGGGCGAAGGCGGTCGGGTTGGCCGCGGCCTGCGGGAATCCGCCGGACCAGGTCCAGCCGCCGAAGGACCACAGGATCTTGATGTTCGGATAGGCCTTCTTCAGCTTGCGCAGCTGGTTGAAGTTGCCGCGCAGCGGCTGGTCCCAGGTGTCGGCGACGCCGTCGACGCTCTGGTCGGCGGTGTAGGCCTTGTCGTAGTCGGCGTAGGCGTCGCCGATGGTGCACTGGCCGTTCTGGACGTTGCCGAAGGCGTAGTTGATGTGGGTGATCTTGCCCGCCGTACCCGAGGTGACCAGGTTCTTCACGTGGTAGTTGCGCCCGTAGACGCCCCACTCGGTGAAGTAGCCGAGCTTGACCTTGCCGCCCGGGTCCGGGGGAATGACGCCGCCGGTCGTGGTCACCGAGACCGTGCCGGAGGAGGGGCCGGTCTGGTCGGCGGTGTCACGGGCGGTGATGCTGTACGTGTACGTGGTGCCCTTGGTCAGGCCGGAGTCCGCGTAGCTCGTGCCGGTGACGGTGGCGATCTTGGCGGAGCCCCGGTAGACGTCGTAGTTCTTGACGCCCTTGTCGTCGGTGGCGGGGGACCAGCTCAGGGTGAGCGAGGTGTCGGCGACGCTGCTCGCGGTGGGGGTGCCGGGAGCCGTGGGGGGAGCGTCGCCGGGCTGGGTGGTGCCGTCGCAGGAGCCGCCGTTGACCTTGCAGCCGGTGGGGGAGCCGCTGCCGGCGCCGTTGAAGCCGAAGCTGGCGGTCGCGCCGGGGGCGAGGGTGCCGTTCCAGCCGACGTTCTTGGCCGTCCAGTGGGTGCCCGAGCCGGTGACGGTGGCGTCCCAGGCCGAGGTGACCGAGGTGCCGGCCGGGTAGTCCCACTCCACGGTCCAGCTGGTGAGGGTGGTGGTGCCGGTGTTCTTCACCACCCACTTGCCCTCGAAGCCGGTGCCCCAGTCGGAGACCTTGGTGTACGTCGCGGTCGCGGCGGCGGCCGCCTGGGCCGGGGCGGCGAGTACGACGAGCCCGGTGACGGGCAGGGCGAGCGCGGCCACGATCGCCGCGACGCGGGTGAAGAACCGGGTGCGCCTGGTGCGGGGTGGGGATGCTGTGCTCAAGGGTGATCCTCCGTAGGTCCGTCTCGGTCGTGGGGGACCTCGACATGGGGGTGGGACCTGCGCCGCCCGTGAGCACGCTTTGTCATGGCACGCTCACCACAGTGTTGCGGCGAGCGTAGAAAGGTCTGGACCAACCGTCAAGAGGTCCAGACCGGTACGCGCCGTGTCGGCCGGGGCCGGGGCTATATCCCCAACTCCTGGGCCAGTACGGCGGCTTGGAGCCGACTGCGCAGATCAAGCTTGCCGAGCAGACGGCTGACGTGCGTCTTCGCCGTCGCCTCCGCCATCTCCAGCCGCTCGGCGATCTCCGCGTTCGACAGGCCCTCGCCCAGCGCGCTCAGCACCTCCCGCTCCCGCGGGGTCAGCGAGGCCACCGCGGCGGCCGTCTCCGGCGCCGGGGTGGCCCGCGCCGGCCGGGGAGCCGCGAACTCGGCGATCAGCCGCCTGGTCACCGCCGGGGCGATCAGGCCCTCCCCGCGCGCGACCGTCCGTACCGCCTCGATCAGCTCCGCCGCGTCCGCGTTCTTCAGGAGGAAGCCCGCGGCCCCCGCGCGCAGCGCCCCGAAGACGTACTCGTCGAGGTCGAAGGTGGTCAGCACCAGGACATCGGCCAGCCCCTCCGCGACCACCTCGCGGGTCGCCGACACCCCGTCCAGCCGGGGCATCTGCACGTCCATGAGGACGAGGTCCGGCCGCAGCTCCCGGGCCAGGCGCACCGCCTCCTCCCCGTCGCCGGCCTCGCCCACCACCTCGATGTCCCCCGCACTGCGCAGGATGAGCACCAGCCCGGCGCGCACCGCGCCCTGATCCTCCGCCACCACCACCCGGATGGTCATGCCTCCACCGCCTTCTCCTCCGCGGGCAGTGTCGCCCGCACCTGCCACACCGCGCCGGACCGGCCCGCCGTGAACGCTCCGCCCAGCAGCTCCGTCCGCTCCCGCATGCCGATCAGCCCGGCCCCGGAGCCGGGGGCGCGGGGGCCCGGCCGGTCCCCGTAGGGCGAGTCCACCCCCACGGTCAGCAGCCCGTCCGTGTGCGCCACGCGGATCGTGACCGTCCCGGGGGCGGCGTGCTTGAGCGCATTGGTCAGCGACTCCTGGACGATCCGGTACGCCGCCAGCTCCACCGGGGCCGCCGTCTGTTCCCCGGGCGGCCGCTCGTCGTGGAGCACGAAATCCAGCCCGCTCGCCGAGCCGTTGGTCCTCGCCTGTCCGACCAGGGCGTCCAGACCGTCCAGCGAGGGCACGGCGACCGGCTCCTGCTCCGCCCCGGCCTCGCGCAGCAGCCCGATCAGGCGGCGCATCTCGGCCAGGCCCTGCACGCTGTTCTCGCGGATCACCCCGAGCGCCTCGCGGCTGGTGGCGGCCGTGCCGATGGAGAGCGCGGCGGTGGAGTGGATCGCGATGGCGGACAGGTGGTTGGCCACCATGTCGTGCAGCTCGCGGGCCATCCGGGCGCGTTCGGCGACCACGGCCTGGCTGCGGTCCATCTCGGCCAGCAGCGCGGTCTGCTCGGCGCGCAGCCGGGCGGCCACGGCGGCTTCGCGGTGGTTGCGCAGCGTGGCGCCGGTCAGCGCCGGGGCGAAGCTCACGATGCCGGTGACCACGCCGATCAGCAGGGCCTGCGGGGTGCGCAGCCAGGCCACCGAGGCGATGGTGACGACGACGGTGATCAGGCCGGTGCTGACCGGGAGCCGGCGGGCCATGGACGGTTTCCCGTAGACGACGGCGGCGTACATCAGGTCGGTGAAGATCACGACGGTGGCGAGGCTGCCGACCGTGAACTGGTCGGCGATCACCCCGGCGGTGCCGACTGCCAGCGTCAGGTTCGGCTTGGTGCGGCGCAGCAGCTCCATCGCACCCAGGGCCACGAGGGGGACCAGGGCGGCCCAGTCGGGCAGGAAGTGCCGGTTGCCGCTGCTGTAGACCCCGAGCGACCAGAACACCAGGCCCACGAGCACGCTGAGCACGGCCAGCAGGACGTCGTCGCGGTGGGGGCGCAGGCTCTTCGTGGTCACGGTCCCATCCAACAGGGTGTGCGGGCCGCGCACGTCGGCGGAGCGGCCGACGTGCGGCTACATCGAAGGATGCAGGCACAGGTCGTCAGCGGCGACGACGCGACCGGCCCGGCAGGACGGGAGCCTGGGAGGGAACCGGAAACCTAGCGGACGGAGAGTCCCGTGATCGTCGCGCTGATCATCGCCTGTGAGGTCGGCTTCTGGGTGCTGCTGGCGGCCGGCCTGGGCCTGCGCTACCTCGCGCGGATGCCCAGGCTGGGGGCGGCGGTCCTGCTGTGCGAGCCGCTGATGGAGCTGGCCCTGCTGGTGGTCACCACGCTCGACCTCAAGAACGGCGCCGAGCCGGACTGGAAGCACGGTCTGGCCGCGCTCTACATCGGCTACACCGTCGGTTACGGCCACTACACGATCAAGTGGCTCGACGGGCACGCCGCGCACCGGCTGGCCGGGGGGCCCAAGCCGCCCGGCGCCGGGTACGGGAAGGCGCGGGCCGTGCACGAGTGGAAGCTGTGGGTCCGCACCGTCGTCGCCGCCGCGGTCGCCCTCGGCCTGCTCCAGGTGGCCATCTGGTACGTCGGCGACGCGGGCGACGTCAGCTCGCTCGAGGCGTGGCAGTTCGGCGCCCTGCGGGCGGTCGGCATCCACGCCCTGGTCGCCGTCGCCTACACGATCTGGCCGAAAAAGGCCCCCTCGGGCGAGGAGGAGCGGCCCGTACTGGCGAAGACCGAGCGATAGCGACAGCGGTACCGGGGGCCACGGGGGCGGCCCCGTACGGCGGACGGCGGCGCCCTGCGCGCTACCGTTCGCCGCCCGGCACCCACAGCACGTCCCCGACCTCCTTGTTGGCCACCCGGGCCAGGATGAAGAGCAGGTCGGAGAGACGGTTCAGATAGGTGGCGGTCAGCGGGTTCATCACCTCGCCGTGCACCTCCAGCGCCGCCCACGTCGAGCGCTCGGCGCGCCGGACCACCGTGCAGGCCTGGTGCAGCAGGGCCGCGCCGGGGGTCCCGCCGGGCAGGATGAAGCTGCGCAGCTTCTCCACCTGCTCCAGGAAGTGGTCGCAGTCCGCCTCCAGCTTGTCGACGTAGAACTGCTCCACCCGCAGCGGCGGGTACTCCGGCTTCTCGACCACCGGGGTGCACAGGTCCGCGCCCACGTCGAACAGGTCGTTCTGCACGCGGACCAGGACCTTCACGACCTCCGCCGGGAGCCCGCCGAGCGCGATGGCCGTCCCGATGGCCGCGTTGGCCTCGTTGGCGTCGGCGTACGCGGAGATCCGCAGGTCGGTCTTGGCCGTGCGGCTCATGTCGCCGAGGGCGGTCGTGCCCGAGTCGCCGGTACGGGTGTAGATACGCGTGAGGTTCACCATGCGGCCAGCGTAGACGGACCGCCCCCGGCCGCGGCGAGCCGGAGGACGGGCGAACTGGAGGGCCAGGCAGGGGTGCTGGGCCGTACCGGTGTGATGTCCGTCATCTGAGACGTGACGCGTGTTACTTCGCGGTCACACCGCACCGCCCGGGCGCTAGTCTCCGCCGGAGTGGCTACGAGACCGTGCCGTATTGAGACTGGTCATTTGAAGAACGTGGGGTGTGCAGTGGCTGGGAAGCTCGCCGTCATCGGTGCCGGACTGATGGGTTCCGGGATCGCTCAGGTCTCCGCTCAGGCGGGTTGGGACGTCGTGCTGCGCGATGTCACCGACGCCGCGCTGACCCGTGGCACGGACGGGATCAAGGCCTCGTACGACAAGTTCGTCTCCAAGGGGAAGATGACGGCCGAGGACGCCGAGGCGGCGCTCGCGCGCATCACGACGACCACCGACCTCGACGCGGTGGCCGACGTGGACATCGTCGTGGAGGCCGTCTTCGAGAAGATCGAGATCAAGCACGAGATCTTCCGCGCCCTCGACAAGATCGTCCGCGAGGACGCCATCCTCGCCTCCAACACCTCCGCCATCCCGATCACCAAGATCGCGGCCGTGACGGAGCGTCCGGAGCGGGTCGTCGGCGCCCACTTCTTCTCGCCCGTCCCGATGATGCAGCTGTGCGAGCTCGTGCGCGGCTACAAGACGAGCGACGAGACCCTCGCCACCACCCGGGCGTTCGCCGAGTCCGTCGGCAAGACCTGCATCGTCGTCAACCGCGACGTCGCCGGCTTCGTGACGACCCGTCTGATCTCCGCGCTGGTCGTCGAGGCCGCCAAGCTGTACGAGTCGGGCGTGGCCTCCGCCGAGGACATCGACATCGCCTGCAAGCTGGGCTTCGGGCACGCGATGGGGCCGCTGGCCACCGCCGACCTCACGGGCGTCGACATCCTGCTGCACGCCACCAGCAACATCTACACCGAGTCGCAGGACGAGAAGTTCGCGCCGCCGGAGCTGATGCGCCGGATGGTGGACGCCGGTGACATCGGCCGCAAGAGCGGGCAGGGCTTCTACAAGCACTGAGGCCCGGGCCGGCCGCCGAGCGCCACCGTTCGAATATTGGTTCACCCCTCAGGGTGAATTAGGTATCGGTTCGCTCACGGTCGGCAACTTCCCTGCCCGTGGGGCAGTCAGTTCAAGTGAGAGTTGCCGACCACGGACCAGTCGGACCATACGTACGCAGTACTGCACTGCCGGGAGTACACATGCACATCAGGGGCGACCACGCCGAACTCGCTGTCGGGGGCCGCCTCGACGTGCGCAGCGCGGCGGACGCCCGTACGGCCCTCCACGCCGCGCTCGACGACGGCCACGGCGACCTCGTGCTCGACCTCGCCGGGCTCGACTCCTGGGACGCGACCGGCCTCGGCGTGATCATGGGAGCGCACCGGCGGGCCGGCCGGACCGGCCGGCGCCTCGTCCTTCGCGGGGTGCCGCCGCAGATGCAGCGGCTGCTCGTCGCGACCCGGCTGCACCGGATCCTCGCGATCGAGGGCGGCCTGGAAGCCGAGTCCCTGCCCCGCGTCTGAAGCGGCAAGCCGCTGACCTTTGCATTTCCTGCGGAAACGTAACGGTCCGGTGGTGATCGCACCCCTGCGGTTTCCCGCACGACCGGCCACGGTCTAGGGTTCGGGCGGAAACCGGACCAGGAGCGACGCGGGTGCGCCGAGGCCGGGCGGTACGACGGCGAGGCGCACGGCCCGCGATCGGGGGGACTGGATCATGGACCGAATACAGGGGCAGACCGGACAGGACGGGCAGCCCGCAGGCGGCTCCACGCCGCCCGTGCCCGGATCCGGGCAGGCTCCGGTCCCGTCCGGCGCGACCGCCGCGCCCACGGCGTCCGCGGCACCCACCGCGACCGCGGCACAGGGGCCCGCGCGGGTCGTCAGCCTGACCGCGGGCGACTTCACCCTCACCGTCAACCCGGTCGACGGCAGCGAGATCGAGCCGCTCCGCCCCGGCACCGAGCGCAGCCGCCCCGCCAAGCGCGACGCGGCCGCCCGTACCGCCCGGGACACCGCCGCACGGCCGCCCGCCCTGCCGGGCCCCGCCGTCCCCGTACGGCCGCTGCTCGCCCGCGAGGAGGAGCAGGAGCGCCTCGTCCGCCTGCTGGCCCGGGGCCGGTCCGTACGGCTGACCGGACCTTCGGGATCCGGCCGCAGCGTGCTGCTCGACGCGGTCGCCGCCCGGTGCGCGGGCCTTGCGCCCGACGGCGTCGTACGGCTCTCCGGGTACGGGCACCAGCAGCCCTCCGAACTCCTCCAGACGCTCTACGCGACCGTGTACGAGGCTCCCGGGGAGCGGCCCGAGCGCGACGAGCTCCTCGCCCGCGTCCGGGACATCGGCGCCATCGTCCTCCTCGACGACCTGGAGATGGGCGGCACCGCACTCGACGAGCTGCTGCGCGCCACCCCCGAATGCGCCTACCTGCTCGCCGCGACCCCCGAGACCCGCTCCCCCTCCGACGACTCGCACATCGAGGAGGTCTTCCTCGGCGGGCTGGGCAAGGCCGAGTGCGTCGACCTCCTCGAAGCGGGCCTCGGACGGCCGCTGACGGACGAGGAGACCGCCTGGGCGGGGGACCTGCGCTTCGCCTCCGAGGGGCTGCCGCTGCGCTTCGTACAGGCCGCCGCGCTGCTGCGGCAGCGGGACGAGCTCAACCACGCCGTCGAGGACGACGACGAGGAGGAGCCCGGCGTCTTCGACGAGCGCCCGCGCGACCCCGCGCAGGTGCCGCTGCCGACGCTGGCCGAGGGCGCGGCCCCGGCCGAGCTGCTGGCCTCGCGCGTCAGCGAGTCGGCGCGCGCCGCCCTGCGGATCGCCTGCGCGCTCGGCGGGGAACTGCCCCACCACGCGCACCTGCCGGCGCTGGTGGGGGACACCCACGCCGACACGGCGGTGCCCGAGCTGCTGGCCTGCGGACTGCTGACCCCCGTCGGGACGCGCTACCGGCTGGCCGCCGGCGTCGCACGACAGCTGGAGGAGGTCGGCTACGGGGACACCGCGGCGGAGGAGGCCCGCACGGCCGCCCGGCACTACGCCTGGTGGACCGGGCACGCCTCGGTGACCCCGGAGCGGGTCGCCGCCGAGGCGGACGCGGTCCTCGCGGCGCTGGCCGGCGCCGACGTGGTGGCGGCGGTGCTGCTGGCACGGACGGCGGCCCCGGCGTTCGCGGGCTCGCTGCACTGGGAGGCGTGGGAGCGGGTGCTGCGCTCCGGGGCGGAGGCCGCGCGCAAGGCGGGAGAGGTCGCCGAGCAGGCGTACTTCCACCACGAGCTCGGCGTGCTGGCCCTGTGCGAGGGGCGCCTGGACCGGGCGCGGGCCGAGCTGGAGACCTCGATCGGGCTGCGGGGCGCGCTGGCGGACAAGCGGGGCACGGTGGCCGGACGGCGCGCGCTGGCGCTGGTCGTGGACCGGGAGGCGGCAGAGCTGGCTCCCTCGCCTCCGCTGAGGCTGGAGGCGCCGGCGGCCCTGGCGGCGGCTTCGGAGGCGGTGACGGTGGCGACGCCGGCCACCCCGGCGGCCTCGCCGGCCCCGGCCGCGAACCGGCCGAACCCGTCCCTCGCACGGACCGCGTCCACCCGCGTCGCCCCCGTGGCCCCGGTGGGCCCCGTCTCCGCCGAGGCGGTGACGCGGATGACCCCGGTGGTGCCGGTCTCCCGGAGCTCGGAGCCGCCCACGACGCTGTCGGAGGTGTTCGAGGACGCCTTCCCGCTGGCGCCGAAGCCGGCTCCGCCCGCCGCCCTCCCCAAGCCGGCGCCCGCGCCGGCCAAGGACGCGGGCCGGCGCCGGCTGGTGCTGCTGGCCGGCGCGGGAGCGCTGACGGTGGTCGCGCTGGGCACGGTCGTGGCCCTGGCACTGGGGTCCTCCGACGAGGCGCCGCCGGCGCAGGTCCCGGCGGTCTCCCTGACCCCGACGGCCGTGGTCCCGCCGACCACGGCGGGCACCGGCGGGAACGATCCCGCACCGGAGCCGCCGGCCTCCGCCCCGGCGTCCGAGTCCGCGCAGCCGGGACAGAGCGCCGCCGCCCCGACCCCCGGCCGCACGCCGGGCCGGACCCCGTCCCGCCGTCCGTCCCCGACGACGCCGAACTCCCCGCCGCCGTCGTCCGTTTCGCCCCCGCCGACCACCGAGGGGCCGTCTCCGACGCCGACCGAGACCGCCGCGCCGTCGCCGACGGCCACCCAGGCGGTCACGGCCACCGCAGCCTCCCCGACCACGGGCCCGTGAACGCCGACGGCTCCGTCCTTCGGGACGGAGCCGTTGCGTCAGTGGGCGGTCGGCCGGGCGGCCGCGGGGCCGGGGATCAGAACAGGCGGAGCTTGTCGTCCTCGATGCCGCGCAGCGCGTCGTAGTCCAGCACCACGCAGTCCATCCCGCGGTCCGTCGCCAGGACCTTGGCCTGCGGCTTGATCTCCTGGGCGGCGAAGATGCCCCGGACCGGCGCCAGGTGCGGGTCGCGGTTGAGGAGCTCCAGGTAGCGGGTCAGCTGCTCGACGCCGTCGATCTCGCCGCGCCGCTTGATCTCCACGGCCACCGTCGCGCCGGATCCGTCCCGGCACAGGATGTCCACCGGGCCGATCGCCGTCATGTACTCGCGGCGGATCAGGGTGTAGCCCTCGCCCAGCGTTTCGATGCGGTCCGCGAGGAGTTCCTGCAGGTGTGCCTCGACGCCGTCCTTGATGAGCCCCGGGTCGGTGCCGAGCTCGTGGGAGGAGTCGTGCAGGACTTCCTCCATGGTGATGATGAGCTTCTCGCCCGCCTTGTTGATGACCGTCCACACCCCGGCGTCATCACCGCTCCCCTCTTTGAGGGTGCACGGGGGCGACATCCAGTTGAGCGGTTTGTACGCCCGGTCGTCCGCGTGGATCGAGACACTGCCGTCGGCCTTCACGAGGATCAGACGGGGTGCCGAGGGCAGATGGGCGGTGAGCCGGCCCGCGTAGTCGACGGAGCAGCGGGCAATGACGAGACGCATGGTCGGCAACGCTACTCGACGAGAAGGCCTCCACGCGATTCGCCCCCGAAAGCCCCCTTCGCGGATGGCGCGTTGTATGCGCATTCTCCTGGTGCGCCACCCATGGGGCGCCTACCGTGGTGAGCGGGAGGTGGCGGAGCGTGCACTCTGCGTCGCGACCTCCTTCCCTGCCCGTAAGACTCCGGCAACCCAATCGGCCGGGGTCGCGAGAGGAGAACCCATGTCGCTCGACGTCTCACCGGCCCTACTCGAACAGGCCGAGCGAGGCGAGGTCGACGAAGCCGCTTTCGTCGACTGCGTCCGGACCTCCCTGCCCTACGCATGGGAGATGATCAGCTCTCTGGTGGCCCAGCTGAAGGTGGACGGCGGACAGTTCGCCGACAACCAGACGCCGCCGCCCGACGAGCAGGCACGAGGGCAGCTGCTGCGTGCCCTCGCGAGTGACGCGATACGGGGTGCCCTGCAGCGGCACTTCGGAGTGCGCCTGGCTTTCCAGAACTGTCACCGGGTTGCGGTGTTCCCGCTGGACGCCTCGGTGGACGACCGGTTGGCCAAGTTCACTTCGATCCGCGGTCAGCTGCTCAACCAGTCGCCGGAACTCCGGGACTGCTGAGCAGGTCCGGTAGGTCTCAGCCGAGACGGGGCAGGACCTCGACGCCGAGTCGTCGTACGTTCTCCTCCGTCGCGGCGAGATCCCCGGAGCCTTCCGTCAGGAGGGCGAAGCGCGTGATGCCCGTGCGTGCGGACGTGGCCGCCAGCCGGTCCGCCGCCACCTGCGGGGTGCCCACCGGGTGCAGGTCGCACAGCAGTTCCGTGTACGCGACCGGATCCCGCATCGCGCGCATGCGTCCGTCCACCGTCACGTGCGCGTCCAAACCCTGCTTGAGCCAGCCCGGCAACGCCTTGAGCAGGGTCTCGCGGGCGTCCGCCGTGCGGTCCGCGAGCTGGCACACCCCGGCGGAGACGTGCCCCGCGCCGGCCACCTGATCCCGCGAGTGGCCCGCAGCCAGTGCCGTGCTGCGCCACAGCGCGACCATCTCCGCCTTGGTCTCGTCCCCGCAGTGCATGCCGAGGAGCATCGGCAGCCCCCGCTGCGCGGCCAGCCGCACCGACGCGGGAGAGGTGCACGCCACGATGACCTCGGGCCCCGCGCCGTCCCCGTCCAGGGCCTCCGACGGCCGGGGTACGACGGCCACCTCGCGGAAGCCGTACCGCTCGCCGGCGGCTCCCACCCGCGCCTCCGTCAGCCAGCGCCGCAGCAGGTCCAGGGCCTCGGGGAAGCCGTTCTCGTAACTGTCCAGGCCGCCCCCGAACACCTCCAGGTCGACCCAGGGCCCGCCGCGGCCCACCCCGAGGGTGAAGCGGCCGCCCGAGGTCAGGTGCAGCAGGGCCGCCTGCTCCCCGAGGGCCACCGGGTGCGTGCTCGGCAGCACGCTCACCGCCGTGCCCACCCGCAGCCGCCGGGTCCGGCCCAGCAGCAGGGCCGCCAGGGTCACCGCCGAGGGGCAGACCCCGTACGGGACGAAGTGGTGCTCGGCGAGCCAGACCGAGTCGAGCCCGGCCTCCTCGGCCACCTCGGCGGTCCGCACCGCCCGGTGCAGTGCCTCTCCCTGTCCCTGGCCCGGGAACTGGGCCGCCAGTACAAACGCTCCTACGCGCATCGCCTTTACCCTCCTCGCGGCTGACGCGGCCTCCCCAGGTGGACCGGTTCTTCCTATGGCAACAACGTCTGACACGTGCCAAAGGCACGGGCTGACAGGAAAGTTATTGGGATTGTCGGGCCATTCCTCTTCGCGCGGCCGCCTTCCTCGGCCACCCTGCGGGTACCCGGCCTCGCTGCGCGTAGTCTGGGAGAAAGTCACTGCCGTCCGCCCTTCCGTGAGGTATACGTGTCACCGCGCAACAACCGCCCCAGGGGCGGCGAGACCCCGGACGAACGCCCCAGCACCGGCCTCGACCGCTACGGGCTGGAGCGCACCGAGGAGTACCAGGGCGAGGACTGGAAGGTCCGCCACGTGGCCGGCGCCAGTGCGGCCGGCAAGCGCTACCGCTGCCCCGGCTGCGACCAGGAGATCCCCTCCGGCACCCCGCACCTGGTGGCCTGGCCGGAGTACGGCGGCGTGGACGACCGGCGGCACTGGCACAAGGCCTGCTGGAACGCGAAGGACCGCCGCACCTCGAAGGTGCAGCGGTCCCGTAACGCGCCCCGGTACTAGAGCGCCCTAGACGTCCCGGCGGGCGACCGACAGGTACGAGGCGGTCACCGCTCCGCCCGTGATCAGCACGATGAGCAGCAGGTGCGAGAGGTTGCTCGGGGCCGAGCCCAGGTCGCCGCCCTCCGACATGCCGAAGAGCTGGCTCAGCGCCACCGCCACGTTGCGCTGGAGGATCGCCCGTCCGACGGGCGCGACGGCCTCCCAGCTGCTGAGCATGGCGCCGATCACCGGCGGCAGCGTGACCAGGCCGAGCATGACGGCGATCGCCCCGGCCGAGTGCCGCACCAGCGCGCCGATCGCGAGCGCGAGCACACCGAGCAGGGTGACGTAGAGGCAGCCGAGGAGCGCGCCGAGCCACTCGCGGGCGGCGTGGGAGCCGGCCGCGGCGCCGTCGTGGACGAGCGACGCGGCGATCCCGACCACGAAGACGGACAGCACGGTGGTGACGAGGGCCGTGGCGCTGAAGACGAGGTACTTCGCGGTGAGCACCCGGTGCCGGTCCGGGGCGGCGGTGAACGTGGTCCGCGCCAGCCCGGTGCCGTGCTCCGAGGTGATGGTCAGCACGCCGAGGACCATCACCGCGATCTGCCCCACCAGCAGGCCGAAGAGGGCGGGTGTGGTGAAGGTGATCCCCTCGTAGTCCGCGTCCGTGGTCTGCGAGACGAAGAGCAGCCCGACGCCGACGACGATGACCACGAGCGAGCCCAGCGTCCACAGGGTGGAGCGGATCGAGATCAGCTTGGTCCACTCCGAGGCGACGGCGTGCCCCAGGTGCGGCCGCGGCGTGGGGAGGGGGGAGCTGTAGCTCCGGGGCCGCTCCGGCGTCGGGGTCGTCGGGGTCATCGTGTGTCCTCGGGGGATTTCTTGGCGGTGCTCGTGAGCTCGCCGGGATTGCTGGGCATGAGGAAGGGCTGCCCGCCCGCTCCGGGCGGCGGCGGGGCGAAGAAGCCCGCCTGCGGGACGTGCGGCGCCGGCTCCTCCTCCCATGCCGGGAGGGCCAGCGGCTCGGGCTCCCAGAGCTCGGCCCGCGGGTCCTCGGTGGAGGTGTACTCGACCGCGGACTGGGTCATCCGCATGTACGCCTCCTCCAGCGAGGCGTGGTGCGGTGAGAGCTCCCACAGCCGTACGCCGGCCTCGTGCGCGAGGTCCGAGATGCGGGGCAGCTCCAGGCCGGTCACGCGCAGTGCTCCGCCGGGCTCCTGGAGGACCCGGCCGCCGGCCCTGGTGAGGGTCGTACCCAGCGTGTCCCGGCCATCCGGATCGGTGTCGGCCGCGCGCACCCGAGCGAATCCGGCCGAGTTGTGCGCGATGAACTCCTGGGTGCCCATATCGGCCAGCAGCCGCCCGCGGCCGATGACGATCAGGTGGTCGGCGGTCAGCGCCATCTCGCTCATCAGGTGCGAGGAGACGAAGACGGTGCGGCCCTCGGCGGCGAGCCGGCGCATCAGGTTGCGGACCCAGAGGATGCCCTCGGGGTCGAGGCCGTTGACCGGCTCGTCGAACAGCAGCACCTGCGGGTCCCCGAGCAGGGCGGTGGCGATGCCGAGCCGCTGGCCCATGCCGAGCGAGAAGCCCTTCGTGCGCTGCCGGGCGGCGTCCTGGAGCCCGACCACGGCCAGGACCTCGTCCACCCGCCTCTCCGGGATCCCGGAGAGCTGGGCGATGGAGAGCAGGTGCGTACGGGCCCGGCGGCCGCCGTGCATGGCCTTGGCGTCGAGCAGGGCCCCGACGTGCCGCTGGGCGTTCGGGAGCTCCCGGAAGGGGCGGCCGTTGATCGTGACATGACCGGATGTGGGCCGGTCCAGGCCCAGGATCATGCGCATGGTGGTGGACTTCCCGGAGCCGTTGGGCCCCAGGAATCCCGTGACGTGACCCGGCTTGACCTGGAAGGACAGCTGGTCGACGGCGGTCTTGGCGCCGTAGCGCTTGGTCAGGCCGACTGCCTCGATCATCTTGCTGCCCCTTACCAGGCCGGGACGACTTTCGCCCGCGTAAGGGTTAAGAGGATAACGAGGTTCCTCTGGTTCCGTCCCGGGCCGGATCCCTGAGACGCCCCTGAGGCCGACCCGGGGATCCCCCGTAGTACGCCGGCAGGAGGTCGGGAGGTCAGGCGTCCCTCTTGCGGAGGACGGCGTAGCCCCCGAGTACCGCGGCCAGCGTCCAGAGGGCCATGATCCCGAAGCCGCCCCACGGTCCGTACGGGGTCTCGAAGGACCCGAGGGCGTCGGGCACGACCTGCATGATCCTGCCCCCGGCAATGCTCGGCAGGTACTGGCCGACCGTACGGGTCGCCTCGAAGCCCACGAGGAGGTTCGAGACGATCAGGAAGAACGGGACCAGGACGCTGATGGCGGCGACCGAACTGCGCAGCATGGCCGCCACGCCCATGCAGAAGAGGGCCAGCAGCGCCAGGTACAGGCCGGCGCCGGTCACGGCGCGCAGCACGCCCTCCTCGCCGATCCCGATGCCGAGGTCACCGAGGAGCGCCTGGGTGAGGAAGAACGACACGAAGCTGGTCAGCAGCCCCACGGCCAGGGCCAGCGCCGTCGCCACCGCCATCTTGCCGAGCAGGAAGTGCCCGCGGCGCGGTACGGCGGCCAGTGAGGTGCGGATCATGCCCGTGCTGTATTCGGTGCTCACGACCAGCACACCGAAGACGATCATGGCCAGCTGTCCGAGCTGCATCGAACTGAGGCTCGACGCGGTGGGGTCGAAGGTGGCCCGCTGGGCCGCGTCCAGGTCGTTCGGGTCGAACGTGGCGCTGAACAGTGCGGCGAACCCGACGGTGACCAGGAAGACGAGGGCGAGGGTCCAGCTGGTGGAGGCGACCGTGCGGATCTTGGTCCACTCGGACTTGAGGACGGCATTGAAGGCCATGGTCACTCGCCGCCCTTGCGCGTCGCCTCGTAGCCGGCGCCCCAGGCGGGGACGTCGGCCGGCCGGGCGGGGTTGTCGGCGGCCATGCCCGGCGGGACCGGGGCGCCGGGTGCGCCCGGTGCGCCCGGTGCGTGGGCGTGGTATTCGACGGAGTCGGCCGTCATGCGCATGAACGCTTCTTCCAGTGAGGCCCGTTGCGGGCTGAGCTCGTGCAGCACGATCTGGTGCCGGGCGGCGAGCTCGCCGAGCTGTTCCGCGCTCGCTCCGTCGATCTCCAGCGTGCCGGTGGCGGGGACGCTGACGGCGTTGATCCCGGCATCGTGCAGGACGTCCTTGAGCCGTTCCTGCTGCGGGGAGCGCAGCCGGACGTAACTGCGGGAGTTCTGATGAATGAAATCGGCCATCGGAAGATCGGCCAGAAGTCTCCCTTGACCAATGACGACCAAATGGTCTGCGGTCAGCGCCATTTCACTCATCAGGTGGGAGGAAACGAAGATCGTCCGCCCCTCTGCCGCCAGACCCTTCATCAGATTGCGGATCCAGAGAATTCCCTCCGGGTCCAGACCATTGACGGGCTCGTCGAACATCAGGATTTCCGGATCACCCAGCAGCGCGGAGGCGATTCCCAGCCGTTGGCCCATGCCCAGCGAAAATCCTTTGGACTTCTTCTTCGCCACGGCCGTCAGCCCGACCAGGTCCAGCACTTCGCCGACCCGGCTCTGCGGGATCTCGTTCGACTGGGCCAGGCAGAGCAGGTTGTTGTACGCGCTGCGGCCGCCGTGCATGGCCTTCGCGTCCAGCAGCGCCCCGATGTGCTTCAGCGGCTCCGGCAGATCGCGGTAGTGCCTCCCGTCGATCCGGACCGTCCCGCTGGTCGGATTGTCGAGGTCGAGCATCATGCGCATGGTCGTGGACTTCCCTGCCCCGTTGGGGCCGAGGAAGCCGGTCACCACCCCCGGTCGGACCTGGAAGCTGAGGTTGTCCACGGCGGTCTTCGCGCCGAATCGTTTGGTGAGTCCCTCTAGCTCGATCATGCGGCCACGCTAGAACGCCCGAGGGCCCTACGCCACCTCGAACAGGTGACACAGGGCCCTCGGTCGGGCCAAGCACGTGTGACGGGTTTCGAGCCCGCTGTCGATCAGCGGCTCTGCTGCGCCGGGACGCCGCGGCTGACCGGCTCGTCGTCCACGATCGGGTTGGCCGCGGCGACGGCCGCACCCGTGAGCGTCGCCAGCATCTCGCGGACGTTGGTCAGCTGCGCGTTGATCGAGTCGCGGCGGTTGGTGAGCGCCGCCAGCTCGCGCTCGGACTCGCTGCGGATACGGTCCGCCTTGGCGTTGGCGTCGGCCACGATGTCCTCGGCCTGGCGCTGCGCGGTCTCCACGGTCTGCCGGGCACGGCGCTCCGCGTCCGTACGCAGCTTCTCGGCCTCCAGGCGCAGCTGCTCCGCGCGGTGCTCGATCTCGGCGAGGCGCTTCTCGGCCTTGGCCTGACGCGAGGCGAGGTCGCGCTCGGACTGCTCACGGCGCTTGGCCAGGTTGGTCTCGAAGTCCGCGGCGGCCTGAGCGGCCTTGGCGCGGGTCTCCTCGAACAGCGCGTCGGCCTCCTCGCGCTTGGAGGCCGCGTCCTTCTGGGCCTCCGCGCGCAGGGTCGACGCGTCGCCCTTCGCCTTCTCGACGATGCGGACGCCCTCGTCCTCCGCCTTCGACTTGCGGTCGGCGGCGAACGACTCGGCGTCGTTGCGCACCTGCTGGGCAGCCGACTCGGCCAGCTCGCGGTGCTGCTCGGCCGCGCGACGGGCCTCCTCGCGCAGGTCCTTCGCCTCCTCCTCGGCCAGCCGCAGGATCTTCTCGACCCGGGCGCCGAGGCCGGCGTACGACGGCTCGGCGTCGTTCACCTGGGCCTGGGCGTTCTGCGTCTCGAGGTGCAGCTCCTCGATCCGCTTTTCCAGAGAGTTGATACGTCCAAGGGCGCTGTCGCGGTCGGAGACCAGCTTGGTAATGCGGTCGTCCACCTGACCGCGGTCGTAACCACGCCGCACGAGCTCGAAGCCGAAGGGGGAGGAAGTGTCGCTCATGGGGTTCCTGTCGAATGAGACCGATGAGGTGCTACGTGAGGTGTTAAGGGGAATCCTAGGCGCCCAAGCGGCGTGTCATCGAGTCAATCCGCGTTTGATCTGGACAATGACACCCCTTTTGAGTGGCAAGGCGACAGAATGCTTGTCACCCGTTCGCCTGAACCTCCATCAGGTGGACACATCCCCGTGCGTTTCGCTAGCCCTCTGACGTCTTGCCACCCGAACGAGTGGATCCCGCAGTCACTCCGGCCTTCACGCCCCCCGCGCCCTGGCCACCGACCGCCGGCTTTCCGCCGCCCGTAGGCGCCTCGAATGATTCCAACGCCTCAAGAACGTCCTGGACACGGGAGATCTCCGCCTGAATGTCCTCGCGCCGACGCACCAGGACCTCCAGCTCACGGCGTCCCTCATCGACGAGGCGCTCGGCCTCCGCCTGGGCCTGCGCGAGGACGTCCTCGGCCTTGCGGGACAGCTCCGCCTTCTTCTGCTCGGCCTCCTTGAGCAGCGCCTCCGCCTTGCGCACCGCGGCGATGCGCACCTTGCTCGCCTCGCTGCTCGCATCCGACACGAGGGCCTTGGCCTTCGCCTCGGCCTCGACGCTCTGCTCGGTCGCCGCCCGCACCAGCTTGTCCACGCGGTCGCCGGCCGACTTCATCTGCTCGGCCGACTCCCGGCGGGCCCGCTCGTGCAGCTCCTCGACCTCGCCCTCGACGCGGCCGCGCAGCTCCTCCGCCCGCTCCCTTATGGCGGCCGCGTCCGTGCGCGCGCCGACCAGCAGCTCGTCCGCGTCCGTACGGGCCTTCTCCACCATGGAGTTGCCCTCGACGGTCGCCTCCGAGGTGATCCGCGCCGCCTCCTTGCGCGCCGCGTCGACCATCGCGTCGGCCTGCTCCTCGGCCGCCGTGGTGGCGGCGAGGGCCTGCTGCGATGCATCGGCCGTGAGCTTGTCGGCCTCCGCGGAGGCCTCCGTGATGAGCCGGTCGACCTGCTCCGCGGCCTCGCTGCGGCGCTTGTTGGCCGCCTCGCGCGCCTCGTCCAGCAGCCGCTCCGACTCCGTACGGGCCTGCGTGCGGGTGCGCTCGGCCGCGGTCGCGGCCTCCGCCTTGACCCGCTCGGCCTCCGCCCGGGTACGGGTCGCGTGCTCCTGCGCGGAGGACAGCGCCTCCGACGCATCCGCGCGCAGCCGCTCGGCCTCGCCGGCCGCCTCGCCGACCGTGCGCTCGTTCGCCTTGCGGGTCTCGGCCGTGAGCTTGTCGGCCTCGGACGCGGCCTCCGTGATGAGCCGGTCCGCCTGCTCGGCCGCCTCGGTGCGCAAGCGGTTCGCCTCGGCGCGCGCCTCGTCCAGCGTCTGCTCGGACTCCCGCTCCGCGCTCGCCAGGGTCTCGCTCGCCGCGGCCGTGACGCGGTCCGCCTCCGCGGTGGCCTCGCCGATGATCCGGCCGCCTTCCGCGCGGGCGTCGTCCAGGACCCGGTTCGCCTCGGCGCGCAGCCGGTCGGCCTCCGCCTTCGCCTCGCCCACCGTGGCCTCGTTGGCCACGCGGGTCTCGTCGATGAGCCGGTCGCCCTCGGCACGCGAGTCGACCATGATCCTCGCGGCGTCGCGCTCGGCGCTCGCCAGCGTCTCGGCCGCCTGCGACTTGAAGCGCGCCGCGTCGGCGCCCAGCCGCTCGGCCTCCGCCTTCGCCTCGCCCACGGCGACCGCGTTGGCCGCCCGGGTCTCCTCGATGAGCCGGTCGGCTTCCGCCGAGGCCTCGGTGATGAGCCGGTCGACCTGCTCCGCGGCCTCGGTGCGCAGCCGGTTGCCCTCGGCACGGGCCTCGTCCAGGGTCGCGGCGGCCTCGACGCGGGTGGCCTCCGCCGCCTGCTCCGCCTCGGCGGTGATCCGCGAGGCCTCGGCCTCGGCCTCGGCGACCGTGGCCGCGTTCGCCGCGAGGGTCTCCTCGGTGAGGCGCTCGGCCTCCGCCGTCGCCTCCGCGGTGATCCGGGCGCCCTCGGCCCGCGCGGCCTCCAGCGACTCCGCCGCCTCGCCGCGGATGCGGTTCGCGTCGTCACGGGCATCGGCCCGGGTGCGCGCCGCGTCCCGTTCGGACGCCGCCAGCGCGTCCGTGGCCTCGGTGCGCACCCGCTGCGCGTACTCGGCGGTGTCGCCGCGCAGCTGCTCCGCCTCGGCGATCGCCTCGCCGACCGTCCGCTCCGCCAGCGCCTTCGCCGCGTCCGTCTCGGCACGCGCCTCGCTGCGGATCCGGTTGGCGTCCCCGGTGGCCCGCTCCCGCTCCGCGTAGGCGTCGGAACGGACCCGGCCCGCCTCCTCCTCTGCCTCCGACTTCGTACGCTCCGCCGCGTGCTCGGCGGCGTTGCGCAGCCCGGAGATCTCCTCCTCGGCCTGCTCGTGCAGGCCCGCCACGGCATCCCGCACCTGCTGGGCGGTGGCTTCCGCCGCCGACACCAGCTCCGACGCGCGCCGCTCGGCCTCCTCGGTCAGGCGGGCCGCCTCGGCCTGCGCCTCCTCCGAGCGGCGGCGGGCCGCGGCCAGCAGCTCCTCGCTCTGCTCGCGGGCCTGCGCCCGCTCCTGCTCCGCGTCCGTCCGGGCCGACGCCAGGGTCTCCTCGGACTCCCGGCGGCGCCGGGCGGCCTCCTCCTGAGCGGCGGCCAGCGCCTCCGCGGCCTCCTCGGCGACCCGCTCTGCCGCCGCCTTCGCCTCGGCACGCAGCCGGTCCGCGGTCTCCTGCGCCTCCGAGCGCACCCGCTCGGCCTCGGCCTCGGCCTCGCCGCGCAGCCGTACGGCGACCTGCTCGGCCTCCGCGCGCACCCGCCCGGCGTCCTGCGCCGCATCGGTGCGCAGCTGGTCGGCCTCCGCCTCGGACTGCGACTGCAGGGTGCGGATCCGCTCCGCCGACTCGGCGCGCAGCCGGTCGTTCTCCTCCGACGTCTCGCGCCGGATGTTCTCCGCCGCCGCGCGGGCGTCGCGCAGCGTCTGCTCGGCCGTCGTCAGCCGGCCCTCGGCGTCCGTGTGCAGCCGTACGAGCTCCTCGTCGGCCTCCGCCCGCCTGGCGGCCACCGCCTGCTCGGTCTCCTCGCGCCGTGCGAGGGCCGCCGCGTCCGCCTCGGCGCGTACCGCCTCGGCCTGCTCCTCGGCCTCGGCGCGCAGCCGCTCGGCCTCGGCGCGGGTCCGCTCCAGGGTCTCCTCGGCCTGCTTGCGCAGGGTGCCGGCCCGCTCGACGGCCTCGGCGCGGACCCGCTCGCTCTCGGCGGTCGCCCCGCCGCGCAGCTCGTCCGCGTCCGCCTTGGCCTTGCCGAGCAGCTCCTCGGCGGTCCGGGCCGCCTCCTCGATCTGCTGGACCGCCTCGCGGCGGGCCTCGCCGCGGATCCGCTCGCCCTCGGCGACGGCCTCCGCGCGCAGCTGCTCGGCCTCGCCGCGCAGCCGCCGGGCCTCCGACTGGAGCTCGACCGTGCGGGCCCGGTACTCCTCGGTGTCGTCCTTCGCGGCGCCCTTGAGCTCGTCGGCCGTGGCCGCCGCCTGCAGGCGCAGCCGGTCGGCCTCGGTCTCGGCCTCGCGGCGGATCCGCTCGGCCTCCTCGGATGCGGCCCGGGTGGTGGCCCGGGCGTCCTCCGAGGCCTTGTTCAGTACGTCCTCGGCGGTGCGGGCAGCCTTCGCCAGCTGCGCCGCCATGTCCTCGGCCGCGGCCGTACGGGCCTGCTCGCCGGCCTCGGTGCGCTGCCGCTCGGCGTCCGCGCGGGCGTCGGCCAGGGCCTGTTCGGCCTCCGCCTTGAGGGCCTCGGCCTCCTTGGTGGCCTCGCCGACCAGGCGGGCGACCTGCTCCTTGGCGGTGCGGGTGCGCTGCTCGTTGACGGATTCCGCCGACGCGAGCTGGCGGGCCGCGCTCTCCTTGGCCTCGGCGAGGACCCGCTCGGCCTCCGCACGGGCCTCGCGCAGGCGGGAATCGGCCTCCTGCGCGCGGGACTCGGCCACCCGGCCGAGGTCCATGGTCTGCTGCCGGGTCTGCTCGGCCTCGGCGGAGGTGGTGGAGCGCAGCCGCTCCGCGTGCTCGGTGGCCTCCTGGGCCTGCGCGGAGGCGGCGGTCAGCAGCCGCTCGGCCTCCTTGCGGGCCCGCAGCAGGGTGGCCTCGGTCTCCGCGCGGGCGGCCTCCGCGTCGGCGGCCATCCGGCGCCGGGTCTCCTCGGCGACCCGGGCGGCCTCGGCGCGGGCGGCGTTCAGGGACTGTTCGGCCTCGGCGCGGGACTCCTCCATGAGCCGGCGCGCCTGGGACTCCGTACGGGCGCGCAGCTGCTCGGCCCAGGCCACGTTCTCGTTGACGTGCGCCTCGACGGTCTGGCGGCGCTCGTTGAGCTCCTGGTCCAGCCGCTGGCGGCGATTGACGGCCTCGGCGTGCAGTTCCGCCTGGAGGCGTGCCTGGTGCTCGGCGTGCTCCTGGAGGATGCGCTGGGTCTGTGCCCGGGCGTCGCGCAGTTCGCGCTCGGCGTCGGAGCGCATCTGGTCGGCCTGGATCTGGGCATTGCGGAGCAGCTGCTCCGCCTGGTAGCCCATGTCCGCGCCGTCGTAGGCGGGGCGGGACGCCAGAGATCGGCGCACCTCATGGAGCTTGGCGCGCAGCACCTCGACCTGGTATCCCAGGTCCTCAGCGTGCTGGACGGCCTTCCCGCGCTCCTTCTTCAGCCGCTCCATCTCGGCTTCGAAGCGCGAGAGATGGTCGGCCCCGGCCTGATGGCTCTCCTGGCTTTCGTAGCCCCGCACAGCGCGGTCCCATCCGTCCCCTGGTCGCAAGCTCACTCCCAAATGAGCATCGCTCGCCCGCTGAACGACGCCCCCGGGGGAATGGTGTCAGATACCGGGGCAGGGGTCACAGGCCCCGACCCCGTCTCCGCACCGAACCCCGGCCGAGCCATGGCCACTCTACCGGCCGGGGAATCGGGCTATCAGTGGTCCTTCAGTGCCCGGGGTTGGAGGTGACCAGTTCGGTGAGGACGCCGTGGCAGTCCTTGGGGTGCAGGAAGGTGATGGAGGAGCCCATCGAGCCCGTGCGGGGCTCGTCGTAGAGGACGCGGACGCCCTTGCCGCGGATGGCCTCCGAGTCGCCCTGGACGTCCTCGGTGCCGAAGGCGATGTGGTGGACCCCCTCGCCGTTCTTGGCCAGCCACTTGCCCACCGCGGAGTCCTCGCGGGTGGGCTCCAGGAGCTGGAGGTAGGAGGCGCCGCCGTCGGACGTCTCGTTGATCTTCAACATGGCCTCGCGGACACCCTGCTCCTCGTTGACCTCGGAGTGGAACACCTCGAAGCCGTACGTGGCACGGTAGAACTCGACGGTTTTGTCCAGGTCGAAGCAGGCGATCCCGATGTGGTCGATTCTTGTCAGCATGGTGACAGTGCACCGCCGAAGGGGGCGGTCACGCAACGTGCGCGCGATCACACCGGCAGGCCGGTGACCGCTGCGGTACCGCCCAGTACATTCACGTAAACCCTCGTTCACTCCTCATCCAAGGGGCTGTGCCTCATGTCCGGATCGAACAACACCACTTCTGTGATCGTCGCCGGGGCCCGCACGCCCATGGGGCGGCTGCTCGGCTCGCTCAAGTCGTTCTCGGGTGCCGACCTCGGCGGCTTCGCCATCAAGTCCGCGCTGGACCGGGCCGGGATCTCCGGCGACCAGGTGCAGTACGTGATCATGGGCCAGGTGCTGCAGGCCGGAGCAGGCCAGATCCCCGCCCGTCAGGCGGCGGTCAAGGCCGGCATCCCGATGAACGTCCCCGCGCTCACCATCAACAAGGTCTGCCTCTCGGGCCTCGACGCGATCGCGCTCGCGGACCAGCTGATCCGCGCCGGGGAGTTCGACATCGTGGTCGCGGGCGGTCAGGAGTCCATGACCAACGCCCCGCACCTGCTGCCCAAGTCCCGTGAGGGCTTCAAGTACGGCGCCATCGAGATGCTCGACGCGATGGCCTACGACGGCCTCACCGACGCCTTCGAGAACATCGCGATGGGCGAGTCGACCGAGAAGCACAACACCCGCCTCGGCATCGAGCGCGCCCCGCAGGACGAGTTCGCCGCCGCCTCGCACCAGCGCGCCGCCGCGGCCCAGAAGAACGGCGTGTTCGAGGCCGAGATCACCCCGGTCGAGATCCCGCAGCGCAAGGGCGACCCGGTGATCTTCTCGACGGACGAGGGCATCCGCCCCGAGACCACCGTGGAGTCCCTCGGCAAGCTGCGCCCCGCCTTCGCCAAGGACGGCACGATCACCGCCGGCACCTCCTCCCAGATCAGCGACGGCGCGGCCGCCGTGGTCGTGATGAGCAAGGCGAAGGCCGAGGAGCTCGGCCTGGAGTGGATCGCCGAGATCGGCGCCCACGGCAACGTGGCGGGCCCGGACAACTCGCTCCAGTCGCAGCCGTCCAACGCGATCCTGCACGCCCTGAAGAAGGAGGGCCTGGAGGTCTCCGACCTGGACCTCATCGAGATCAACGAGGCCTTCGCGGCGGTCGCCGTGCAGTCAATGAAGGACCTCGGGGTGACCCCGGAAAAGGTGAACGTCAACGGTGGCGCCATCGCCCTGGGCCACCCGATCGGCATGTCCGGTGCCCGCGTGGTGCTGCACCTGGCGCTGGAGCTGAAGCGCCGCGGCGGCGGGGTCGGCGCGGCCGCGCTGTGCGGTGGCGGCGGCCAGGGCGACGCCCTGATCGTTCGCGTCGCCAAGTAAGGCACCGCCAGGCCGCCGGGCCCCGCCACGGGGCCCGGCGGCCTCTCTTCCCCGGGCCTGGCGGCCCTCACGCATCCCGTACGAATCCGAGGAGCGCAGCACGTATGACGGCGGTGGACGTCCCCCAGCTGGTGGCCCAGGCGCGTGAGGGCCGGCCGAGAGCGGTGGCCCGGCTGATCTCGCTGGTCGAAGGGGCGTCCCCGCAGCTGCGGGAGGTGATGGCCGCGCTGGCCCCGCTGACGGGCGGGGCGTACGTGGTCGGGCTGACGGGCTCGCCGGGCGTCGGCAAGTCGACCTCGACCTCGGCGCTCGTCTCCGCATACCGCAAGGCAGGCAAGCGGGTCGGCGTCCTCGCCGTCGACCCGTCCTCGCCCTTCTCGGGCGGGGCGCTGCTCGGCGACCGGGTCCGGATGTCGGACCACGCCTCCGACCCGGGGGTCTACATCCGCTCCATGGCCACCCGGGGGCACCTGGGCGGGCTGGCGTGGGCCGCCCCGCAGGCGATCCGGGTGCTGGACGCGGCCGGCTGCGAGGTGATCCTGGTCGAGACGGTCGGCGTCGGTCAGTCGGAGGTGGAGATCGCCTCGCAGGCCGACACCTCGGTGGTGCTGCTGGCCCCGGGGATGGGCGACGGGATCCAGGCCGCGAAGGCGGGCATCCTGGAGATCGGCGACGTGTACGTCGTCAACAAGGCGGACCGGGACGGTGCGGACGCGACGGCCCGCGAGCTGAACCACATGCTGGGGCTGGGGGAGGCGCGCGGCCGGGAGGACTGGCGGCCGCCGATCGTCAAGACGGTGGCGGCGCGCGGGCAGGGCATCGACGAGCTGGTCGAGGCGCTGGAGAAGCACCGGGCGTGGATGGACGAGCGCGGCGTGCTGGCCCAGCGCCGGGCGGCCCGGGCGGCCCGGGAGGTCGAGACGATCGCCGTGACGGCGCTGCGGGCGCGGATGGCGGACGTGCACGGTGACGCGCACTTGGACGCGCTGGCCGCCAGGGTGGCCGTGGGCGAGCTGGACCCGTACGCGGCGGCGGACGCGCTGCTGACGACGCTGACGGAGGCGTAGAACCGGGCCGGGCCCCGGCAGGGCGGGTGCGGCGCCGCTGCCCGGGCCCGGCCGGGTGCGTCAGGAGTCCGAGTCGGAATCCGAATCGGAGTCGGAGTCGGTCTGTGCGGTGACCTTGCCGGTCGTGGGGTCCACGGAGCCGTCCCACGTCGTGCCGTCGGAGCCGCGCACCTCGACGTGCCAGTACGGGGCCTTTCCGTTGTCCCCGGAGTCCCATTCGACGGTCCACGCCGTGCCCGGGTGGGCGGCGACGGCGGCCTTGGCGGCCTGCGCCGCGGTGATCTTGGCCGCGAGCAGCCCCTTGTGCTCGCCCGGCTTCTCGTCGGTGTCCACGTTCTCGCGGGTGACCTTGCCCGTGGCGGCGTCGACCTCCAGCTCGGCGTGGCCCTTGCCGTCCTTGGTGATCACGTCCAGGTGCCAGACGTTGCCGTCCCGGTCGAGGGACTCGACGACGCCCGGGTAGTTCTTGAGGGCGGCTGCGATGGCCTGCTCGGCCGTGACGTCGGCCCGGGCGGCGGCTGCGGGGGCGGTTCCCGCCATGTCGGCGGACACCGCGGCGGCGGTCGCCACGGGTCCCGCGACCAGCAGGGCCACGGACGCGGCTGCGGAGACGAACACGTTGCGCTTCATGGGCTGGACCTCCTCAGGCCGGCCCGACGGGCACGGGGCCGGCAGCGAGCGTTCCCAGCCATTGTGGGGCCGATCGCCGGCCGGGGCGCGACGAGCCCGCGCGCCCCGGCCGGCTGCGGCCTCAGGCCTTGCCGCGGGTGCCGCGCAGGTGCTCCGCCACCGGGGTCAGCGAGGCGCGCAGCGCCGCCAGGGCCTCCGGCGGCAGCAGGTCGATGAAGTGCTGACGGACGGACGCCACGTGGTGCGGGGCGACCTTGCGCATCGTCTCCATGCCCTCGTCCGTGAGCACCGCGTACAGGCCGCGGCGGTCGGACTCGCAGTTCACCCGGCGGACGAGGCCCGCCGTCTCCATGCGCGTGATCTGGTGCGACAGCCGGCTCTTGGACTGCAGGGTGGCGGTGGCGAGGTCGCTCATCCGCATCCTGTGGTCCTGCGACTCCGAGAGGTTCACGAGGATCTCGTAGTCGTTGTTGGTGAGTCCGAAGGGCTGGAGATCCTTTTCCAGCTGGTGCATCAGCAGTCTGCTGACGTCCAGGTGGGTGCGCCAGGCGCACTGTTCGGCGTCGGTCAGCCAGCGGGTGGCCGTCTCGGTCTCCATGGTCTCCATGAATGAACTCTACCTAAAAAGTTGAATTACGTACAAAGATCGGAAGTCTTGGGTGTCACAGTCCGAGGCGGCGCTGGAGATCACCCAGCTGTCCCGGCATCCGCGGTACGCCCAGCTGCCCCATCGGACCCTGACCGGCCCCCGGAACGCCCTGGGAGTTGCCCGTGGCCGCTCCGGCGCCGACCGCGCCGATCGCCTGCTCCGCCATCAGCATCTCCGACGACTGCAGCAGCACCGTCCCGGCTCCGACGAATTCGAACTGGTGTTCCTCGCCCGAGCTGCCCCCGATGCCGGTCAGCGAGCGCAGGCCGCCCAGCACGCCCGACATGTAGCCGTGGTCGTAGTGGTGGCACGGCGAGGGGCAGTCCGCCCAGCCCACCAGCGCCTGCGGGTCCACGCGCAGCGGCGGCTCCATGAACACCACGGGCCCGTTCGACGCGGCCACGAACTTGCCCGTGCCGATCAGGGTCAGGAAGCCCGGGACGATCGACTGCTTCAGCGCCAGGGAGGGCTGGTAGGCGAGCAGGTTGCCCGAACGGATCGTCAGGTTGCCGTTGTCCAGGTCGTACGAGTTCACGTCGAAGGCCCGGTCGGCCAGCAGCATCTTGCCCGAGCCCTCGGCGACCACCCAGTCACTGGCGTGCAGCGGCGAGTGGAAGCTGGTGCGCAGCAGGCGGTCGAAGCGCCCGTTGCCGATGCCGTTGAACTCGATGTGCCCGTAGTACGAGATCATCTTGCCCTTCTGCAGGAACCACTGGCTCCCCTTGAGCTCCACGCAGAAGGTGTACGCGTTCACGTTGTCGTCGGAGGGCAGCGTGTACGGGTCGAAGACCGTCGGGCCGCCCGGTCCGCCGGTCACAGGGCCAAAGTTCACAGCTTCTCCTCGGAGGCCTGTACGTACACCGCGCCCTGGCCGGACAGCTCCAGCTGGAACGCCTCGCCCGAGCCGCGCCCCACCATGTCCCGCCAGCCGAGCGCGGTGGAGAGCTTGTTGCGGACGTCGCCGTGGTGGGCGACGTACGCCTGCGGGTCCACGTGGATCGGGCGCTGAGGGGTGATGGGGAGCTCGATGACCCCGCCGTGGGCCATCACGGCGACCGAGCCGTGGCCCTTGAGGGTGGTGGTGAACAGACCCTGGCCGGTCACCTGGCCGCGGACCATGCCCATGACCCCGCCCTGGGAGCCCATGAACATCGTGCCCTGCTGCAGGGTGCCGTCGAAGGCGAGCAGCCGGTCCGCCTCGACGTAGAGGGTCTCGCCGGTCAGGTTGATCACCTGGATGTGGTGGCCGCCGTGGCCGAACATCACGGTGCCGCTGCCCTCGACCGTCATCAGCGGGGTCTGCTCGTTCGCGACCCGGCGCCCGATCATGCCCATGACCCCGCCCTGACCGCCCGTCAGGCTCGGGGTGAAGGAGACCTCGCCGCGGTACGCGAGCATCGCGCCGCGCTGGCTGAACATCTTCTGGCCCGGGATCACCTGGGCCTCGACCATCTTCGAGTTGATCTCGCGGAACGGCATCAGATGTCGCCCCCGACGGTGTTGCGCTCGCTGGGCTGCACGTACACCAGGCCCTCGCCCTCGAAGCGGATCTGGAACGCCTCGCCCGATCCTTCGCCGATCAGTGTGCGGAAGTTCACACCGGACTGGAAGGACTGCTGGAGGTTGCCGGTGTGCGCGATGTACGCCCCCGGGTCGACGGAGAGCGGGTACTGGGCGCTCACGCGCAGCACCACCGCCGGACCGTCCGACATGATCGCCGCCTGGCCGGAGCCCTCGACGGTCGTGGTGAAGAGACCGTTGCCCGTCGTCGCGCCGCGCAGGCCGGTGAAGGTGGTGCCGGTCCGCAGACCGGCGTCGGTGCACAGCAGGTTGCTGGACTCGACGTAGAGCTTCTCGCCGCGCAGATTGACCAGATTGATCTCACTGGCGCGGTCGGCGAAGAAGCAGGTGCCGTGCCCCTGTACCTCCATCACCGTCATCTGTTCGCCGGTCAGCCGGCGGGTCACCATGCCGCGGAGGCCTTCGCCACCGCCGGTCATCTTCTTGAAGGCCATCTGCCCGTCGTACGCGACCATGGAGCCGTTCTTCGCTTTCACGGCATCCCCGGTCAGGTCGACGGCCAGCACCTTGCTGCCTTGGAGTCGGAACTGAGCCACGGGAAGACGTTATCGGCAGCGGGCGAACCCGAACAGAGCCCCGTGGCCGATATATGCCACACCTGGTCGGTATGGGCGCGATGCCGGGCGATCCGGGCCGCCGCGGCGGGGGGAGGGGCCGGGTCAAGATCCCGCAAAGCGGCTGAGACACTGGAGCCGACCCAGGCCTCCACCCCGAAGGTTGAACGTGGACATCAAGACCGCTTCCGCCCTGCACCGTCTGCGCCTGATCTCCGTTCCGGAGGCGCTGTCGTTCCCGGCCCTGCTGATCTTCGGCTCCCTGCTGAGCCGGGTCTCGGACATCGACTACCTGATGATGCCGCTCGGCGCCATCCACGGGATCCTGTTCCTCATCTACGGGGTCCTCCTGGTGGACGTCTGGAGCAAGGCGAAGTGGCCGGCGAAGAGGGCCCTGTTCTTCTTCGTCCTCTCGCTCGTGCCCTTCGGCGGGCTGTACGGAGACAAGCTGCTCAAGCGGGAAGAGGCCGACAGCGTCGTGGCGGCCCGCGCACGGCAGGCGGCGCAGGCGTGATCGTCGCGTTCTCGGTGACCCCGCTGGGAGTCGGGGAAGAGGTCGGCGAGTACGTCGCCGACGCGGTGCGGGTGGTCCGCGAGTCCGGACTGCCGAACCGTACTGACGCCATGTTCACGACCGTCGAGGGCGAGTGGGACGAGGTCATGGACGTGGTCCGGCGCGCGGTGGCCGCCGTCGAGGAGCGGGCCCCGCGGGTCTCCTTCATCCTCAAGGCCGACATCCGGCCCGGCGTGAGCGACGGGATCACCTCGAAGGTGGAGACGGTGGAGCGGCACCTCGCCGGGGGCTGATGCGCCCGGCAGCCGTACCCGATGTGCCCCTGGCCTCCCCGGCCGGGGGCGCTTTCGCGTGTGCGGGCCGGTGGCGGGGCCGGCCTGCGCCCGGCTTCCCGGGGCTCCGCCCCGGGCCCCGCGCCTCAAACGCCGGCGGGGCCGGAACGGGCAGTGCGGCTTCCTACTCCGTGGCGCGGCGGGCCAGGCCCAGGGCGTGGTCCGGCCACCAGGTGCCGGGCGGTGGGCCGCCGCGGCAGGTGCCGTCGGAGTCGCCGGGGCGCTTGATCCACAGGTACGCGTCGACGAGCGGGTCGCCCGTGCGGTCGGTCGGCGGGGTTCCGAGGGCGCGGCCCGGCGGGTTGCACCAGGCCTGGGCGCGGTCGCCCGGCAGCGGCCCGGCGCCGTTGCGGCCGGTGTCGATGACGAAGTGTCTGTTCCCGGTCCGCTCGGAGATCCTGGCGCCGTACGCCCGCGCGGCCGCGTCGGGCTGGAAGCCGGAGACGTTGACGGCGAAGCCGTCCGCGTGTTCCAGGCCCGCCTTGGTGAGGGGCCCGACGAGGTCCGTCGGGTTCTCGACCGAGGCCGGATCGCCCGCGTCCAGGTAGACCCTGGTGTTCGGGTTCCGCTTGAGCCGGCCGACGGCCTCGGAGAGCAGCCGGTAGCGCTCGGCGTGCCGGCCGGCCGGCGTGCAGCCGTCGACGGTGTGCGCGACGGCGCCGGGCTCCAGGACGACGAGGGCCTTGGTGTTCCCGATGCCGTCGGCGAAGGCGCCGATCCAGTTGCGGTACGCCCGGGCGTTGGCCGCGCCGCCGGCCGGGTGCTGCCCGCAGTCGCGGTTCGGGATGTTGTGCGCGGCGAGCAGCAGGGTCCGCCCGGTGGCCCGGGCACCCGCCGCGGCCCGGCGGATCTCGGGGCCCGGGTCGCCGCCCGGCCCCCACAGGGCCGTCGGCCGGTCCGCGATCCTGCGCAGCACCTGCGCGTCGCTGTTGCGGCCGGCCGCCTCCCAGGCGGCGACCTGCCGGGCGGCCCTGCTCTGCGGGTCCACCCAGTACGGGGATTCGGCGTCGGCCGTGACGGGGGAGGGGGCCCGGGGCGGGGCGGCGGGACTTCCCGGTGCGGGTGCGGGCCCGCCCGAGCAGGCCGGGGTGGCGGCGAGCAGCAGGAGGAGGCCGAGGGCGGACGGGAGGCGGCGGCTGGGGGCGGCGGGGGGCATCCGGCTTCCTCGGGACGAAGGGTCGGGCAGCGGACCGGGATATCGTGACATAACGGTCAGTTGTCGTCCCCTTACGACACCGTGGGGTCACCGGTCGCGAGGGCGATGGCCAGGGGGGTGCGCTCGTAGAGGACCTGGTGGCCGTGGCGGGCGGAGATGAGCAGGCCCGCCGCGTGCAGGATCCCCAGATGGGCCGAGACGGTGGACGGGGCCAGGCCGAGCCGGTGGGCCAGCGCCGTCGTGGAGGACGGCTCGTCCAGCGCGCACAGCACGTCGGCCCGGGCCGGGCCCAGCAGGCGGGCGAGCGCCGCCGGGGTGTCCTCCCGTACGGGGGTCCACAGGGCGCCGATCCCGCGGGCCGGGTAGACCACGGTGGGCTGCCAGGGAGGGTCGAAGCCGCCCGCGATCTGCGGCCAGACGAAGGCGCTCGGCATGAGGACCAGGCCCTGGCCGCCCAGGACGCGGTCGTGCTCACTGGGCCGTTCGATGGTCAGGGTGAGGGAGGCGGCATCCCAGGAGAGGTCCGGGTGCAGACCGTCGAAGAGCGACTCCAGTCCGCCGGCGGCGAGGCGGCGCGTGTGGAAGAGGACGTCGGCCTCCAGCAGGGCCCGCAGCCGCGGCCAGTGCGGTTCGACCAGGACGCTCCAGGCCCGCTCGATCAGATCGGCCAGTTCCTGCACCGACCGTGCCGGATCGGCGAGCAGGGCCCGGCCCGCTTCGCTGTCGAGCGCGCCCGGCGTGCAGGCCAGGGCCTTGCGCATGTCCTCGCGCGCGGCGGCCGGATCGGCCGCGCGGATCAGCGCGAGCTCCTCCTCGAAGGTGACGCCGGGGCCGCTCGGCGGCGGGCTGATGAAGTCCGTGCTGTGCCCCCGGCGCGGCATCAGCAGCCACAGCGGTCGCAGGTCCAGCCCGTCGGCGGCGGCCCGGATCCGCCGCAGCCAGGGCAGGTGGTAACCCTGCCGGTCCGGGCGGTTCAGGGTGCGGACCGCCTCCTGCGTCTCCCACGCGGGCGACAGCGCGAACCGGCACCGCAGCAGGTCCCGGTGCCCGAACCGGTGGTGCAGGCCCATCCCGGCCCCCTTCCTCACACGTTCCGCCCTCAATATTCGGCCACGGGCGAATCTCTGGGGCACCGCGGCCGCGGCGCGGACGCTGGGCCCATGCCAGCCGACACCCAGGAGCCCGGGCCGTCCACGCCGTCACCGGGCTACCGCTCCGTCTTCCGGACACGCGAATTCCGCCCCGTCTTCGCCGCGCACCTGATGTCCGTGCTCGGTGTCGTGGTCGCCGAGATCTCCCTCACCGTGCTCGTCTACCGGGCCACCGGCTCACCCCTGATGAGCGCGCTCACCTTCGCCCTGGGCTTCCTCCCGTACGCCCTCGGCGGGACCCTGCTCGCCGGGATCGCCGACCGCCACCCCGCCCGGCGGGTGCTCGTCGTGTGCGACCTCGTCTGCGCGGCCTGCGCGGCGGTCATGATCCTGCCGGGCACCCCCGTCGCCGTACTCCTCGCCCTGCGCTGCGCGATGGCCTTCGTGGCGCCGCTCTTCCAGGGCACGCGCAATGCCTCCCTCGCCGACATCCTCGGCCCCGGCGACACCTTCGTCCTGGGCCGCTCGCTGATGCGCATGGTGGCCCAGAGCGCCCAGCTCGTCGGCTTCGGCCTCGGCGGGCTGCTGCTCACCGTGCTCGCACCGAGCGGGGCCATCGCCCTCACCGCTGCCGGATTCCTCGGTTCCGCACTGCTGCTGCGCCTCGGCACCCGCAGCCGGCCCGCCCGCACGCGCACCCGTACCTCCCCGCTCGCCGGGGTGCGCGCCGTCCTCGGCCGGCGCCGGCTGCGCGCGCTCACCCTGTTGTTCTGGCTGCCGCCCGTCTTCGTCGTCGTCCCCGAGGCGCTGCTCGCCCCGTACGCCGACGGCATCGGCGCCGGCACCGCCGTCCTCGGGCTGCTGATGTGCGCGATGCCCGTCGGCACCATCGCCGGCGAACTCTGGGCGGGTTCCGCGCTCACCGCCCGAACGCGATCGCGGATCGCGGCCCCGCTCGCCGCCGCCGGTCTGCTGCCGCTCCTGCTCTTCGCCGCCCGGCCGGGCGTGCCCCTCGTCCTGGCCGCGCTGCTGCTCGCCGGCATCGCCCACGCCTACACCCTCGGGCTGGACCAGTGGTACGTCGAGGCCGTGCCCGACGAGCTGCGCGGACGCGCGATGACCCTGCTCAGCACCGGTCTGATGACCCTCCAGGGGGTGGGCATGGCCCTGGCCGGCCTGGCCGCCGAATTCCTGCCGGTGCACGCGGTCGTCACCGGATCCGGGATCCTCGGCACGGCCGTGGTCCTGCTGCTCCTCGCCGAACTCCGGGCAGCCGTCCGCGAGGAGGACGGACTGAAGGATGAGACGCCCCTCGCCGCGAAGTGACCTCCCGGTAGGGTCGGACCCGTGTCCAAGCCGCTCAGTCTTCCCTTCGACCCCATCGCCCGCGCCGACGAGCTCTGGCAGCAGCGCTGGGGGCCCGTGCCCTCGATGGCCGCGATCACCTCGATCATGCGCGCGCACCAGATCCTGCTCGGCGAGGTCGACGCGGTGGTCAAGCCCTACGGGCTGACCTTCGCGCGGTACGAGGCCCTGGTGCTGCTCACCTTCTCCAAGGCAGGAGAGCTGCCGATGTCGAAGATCGGCGAGCGGCTGATGGTGCACCCGACGTCGGTGACGAACACCGTGGACCGGCTGGTGAAGTCCGGGCTCGTCGACAAGCGGCCCAATCCGAACGACGGCCGCGGCACCCTCGCCTCCATCACCGAGAAGGGCCGCGAGGTCGTCGAGGCGGCCACGAAGGACCTGATGGCGATCGAGTTCGGCCTCGGTGCCTACGACGCCGAGGAGTGCGCGGAGATCTTCGCGCTGCTGCGCCCGCTGCGGGTGGCCGCCGCGGACTTCGACGAATCCTGAGCGGTCCTGAACAGCCCTTAGCAGTCCTGAGGCGGGATCCGGGGCCCGTCCCGCGATCCCCGGGGCCGCGTCAAGATCGAGCAAAACGGACGGTTAGGCTCGTCCGCATGAAACGAAGCGTGCTGACCCGCTACCGCGTCATGGCCTACGTGACCGCGGTCATGCTCCTGATCCTTTGTGCCTGCATGGTGGCGAAGTACGGCTTCGACACCGGCGCCGGCCTGACCTTCGCGGTCTCGCAGGCCCACGGCGTCCTCTTCATGATCTACCTGGTCTTCGCCTTCGACCTGGGCTCCAAGGCCAAGTGGTCCTTCGGCAAGCTGCTCTGGGTGCTCGTGTCGGGCACGATTCCGCTGGCCGCCTTCTTCGTCGAGCGCAAGGTCCGCGCCGAGGTGGAACCGCTGGTCAGCGACTCGCTCGCGACCGCCAAGGCCTGATACGAGGCGAACGTCACCCACCCCCGGGGCGAGTCCCCGGGGGTTTGCCATCGACATTTACTAGGACGTCCTAGTAAATTCATGGGTATGGACGCTGACGCCATCGAGGAGGGCCGCCGTCGCTGGCAGGCCCGGTACGACAAGGCCCGCAAGCGCGAGGCCGATTTCACGACGCTCTCCGGAGATGACGTCGACCCCGTGTACGGGCCCCGCCCCGGCGACGCCTACGAGGGGTTCGAACGCATCGGGTGGCCGGGGGAGTACCCGTACACCCGGGGGCTCCACGCCACCGGCTACCGCGGGCGGACCTGGACCATCCGGCAGTTCGCCGGCTTCGGCAACGCCGAGCAGACCAACGAGCGCTACAAGATGATCCTGGCCGCCGGCGGCGGCGGGCTCTCCGTGGCCTTCGACATGCCGACCCTCATGGGGCGCGACTCCGACGACCCGCGCTCCCTCGGAGAGGTCGGGCACTGCGGGGTCGCCATCGACTCCGCCTCCGACATGGAGATCCTGTTCAAGGACATCCCGCTCGGTGACGTCACGACCTCGATGACGATCTCGGGCCCCGCCGTGCCCGCCTTCTGCATGTACCTGGTCGCCGCGGAGCGGCAGGGCGTGGACCCGGCCGTACTCAACGGCACGCTCCAGACGGACATCTTCAAGGAGTACATCGCCCAGAAGGAGTGGCTCTTCGAGCCCGAGCCGCACCTGCGCCTCATCGGCGACCTCATGGAGTACTGCACGAAGGGCATCCCGGCCTACAAGCCGCTGTCCGTCTCCGGCTACCACATCCGCGAGGCCGGGGCCACGGCCGCGCAGGAGCTGGCCTACACCCTCGCCGACGGCTTCGGGTACGTGGAGCTCGGCCTCTCGCGCGGCATGGACGTGGACGCCTTCGCGCCCGGGCTCTCCTTCTTCTTCGACGCGCACCTCGACTTCTTCGAGGAGATCGCCAAGTTCCGCGCCGCCCGCCGCATCTGGGCGCGCTGGATGAAGGAGGTCTACGGGGCGAAGAGCGAGAAGTCGATGTGGCTGCGCTTCCACACGCAGACCGCCGGCGTCTCCCTGACCGCGCAGCAGCCGTACAACAACGTCGTGCGCACCGCCGTGGAGGCCCTCGCGGCCGTCCTCGGCGGCACCAACTCCCTGCACACCAACGCCCTCGACGAGACCCTCGCCCTGCCGAGCGAGCAGGCGGCCGAGATCGCCCTGCGCACCCAGCAGGTGCTGATGGAGGAGACCGGCGTCGCCAACGTGGCGGACCCGCTGGGCGGTTCCTGGTTCGTGGAGCAGCTCACCGACCGCATCGAGGCCGACGCCGAGAAGATCTTCGAGCAGATCAAGGAGCGCGGCCTGCGCGCCCACCCCGACGGGCAGCACCCCATCGGGCCGATCACCTCGGGCATCCTGCGCGGCATCGAGGACGGCTGGTTCACCGGGGAGATCGCCGAGTCGGCCTTCCAGTACCAGCGGTCCCTGGAGAAGGGCGACAAGCGGGTCGTCGGCGTCAACGTCCACCACGGCTCGGTCACCGGGGACCTGGAGATCCTCCGGGTCAGCCACGAGGTGGAGACCGTCCAGGTACGGGAACTGACGGCGCGCAAGGCCCGGCGCGACGACGCCAAGGTCACCGCCTCCCTGAAGGCCATGCTCGACGCCGCCCGCGACGGGTCGAACATGATCCCGGCCATGCTGGACGCGGTGCGGGCCGAGGCCACGCTGGGCGAGATCTGCAACGTCCTGCGCGACGAATGGGGCACCTACACGGAGCCGCCGGGCTTCTAGCCCTCCAGCCCTCGCACACTGCGAAAGGCCGGTCCTGCCCCCGTACGGTGGGGGCACGACCGGCCTTCCTGCGCCCGTGCACCGAGCTGGGGCCGGACGGGATCGAGGCCGCGGTCCTGATCGCCGAGCAGGTCCCGGAGTCCCGGCGCCGCTCGGGGGAGCGGACCTTCCGACGGTGCGGCGGATGCACTGCGCCGGGTGGGCTCAGGCTGCGGCCGGGCCGTGCAGGCCGTGCATCAGCAGGGCCGTGAAGGTGGCGACCCAGAGCTCGTCCACCGGCTCGGAGCTCACCAGGGCGCGGTGCACCACCGTGCCCGCGATCACGTCGAAGATCAGGTCTGTGGTGCGGCCCGCGAGGGACGCGTCCTCCTCGTAGGGGAGTTCGCCGCGGGCCTGGGCCCGTTCGCGACCCAGTACGACGAGACGTTTCTGCCGGTCCACGATCGCGGACCGGATCCGGTCGCGCAGGGCCTCGTCCCGGGTGGACTCGGCGACGACCGCCATCAGGGCCGTACGGGCCTCCGGGCGCCGCAGCAGCGCCGCGAACTGCAGGACCACGTTCTCTATGTCGGCTTCGAGGGACCCCCGGTCGGGGAGTTCGAGCGCGTCGAAGAGCTCCGCCACCGCGTCGACGACCAGCTCGTTCTTGCCCGCCCAGCGCCGGTAGAGGGTGGTCTTGGCGACCCCCGCGCGGGCCGAGACGTCGCCCATCGTCAGCTTCGACCAGCCCAGCTCGACCAGCGCGTCCCGGGTCGCGGCGAGGATGGCGGCGTCCGCGGCCGCGCTGCGGGGGCGACCGGTGCGGCCGGGGCTGGGGTTGCGCATGGCCGAGACCATACCCGTCGGTAGCCGAGGCGGCCGCTGTGGTTCAGATCACGGGACGCGAAAGGACCCGGACGGCCTCCCGGGGAGTTACGCTACGGCTCGTAGCGTAAGAGCGACAACCACGCGAAGGGCTACTGGCGCCAGGTGGGGACCCGGCGCCGCACGACATCACGACGGCAATACGACCAGTATCACGATCGCGACAGACGGCCGGTGCGGCCAATTCACGCGATCTTTTTCGTCGGCGCGCGCACACGGGGGAGGATGTACGCATGCAGCCCAGAAACATGTCCATGAGCGGCGTCGTCGACCTCGCCGCGGTGAAGGCGGCCGGCGAGGCCAAGGCCAAGGCCGAGCAGGCCCGCGCCGAAGCGGCACGCCAGGCCGGCCAGGGTGGCGGGGCGGGCCCGTCCGCCGGTGCGGTGCCGCCGTCCGCGCTCGTCATCGACGTAGACGAGGCCGGCTTTGAACGCGATGTGCTCCAGCTCTCCGCAGAGGTTCCGGTCGTCCTGGACTTCTGGGCCGAGTGGTGCCAGCCCTGCAAGCAGCTCAGCCCGCTGCTGGAGCGTCTGACCGTCGAGGCGAACGGCCGGCTCGTGCTGGCCAAGGTGGACGTCGACGCCAACCAGATGCTGATGCAGCAGTTCCAGATCCAGGGCATCCCGGCCGTTTTCGCCGTGGTCGCCGGCCAGGTGCTGCCGCTCTTCCAGGGCGTGGCCCCCGAGCAGCAGATCCGCGAGACCCTGGCCCAGCTGGTGCAGGTCGCCGAGGAGCGCTTCGGGATCATCGGCATCGAGGTGGACCCGAACGCGGAAGGCGCCGCTCCGGCCGACGCGGCCGAGGCCGAGACCCCGGCCGGCCCGTACGACGCGCTGCTGGAGGCGGCCGTCGTCGCGCTGGACGCCGGTGACCTGGGCGGTGCGGTGCAGGCGTACAAGAACGTACTCGCGGACGACCCGGCCAACACCGAGGCCAAGCTGGGGCTGGCCCAGGCCGAGCTGCTCGCCCGTGTCCAGGGCATGAACCCGCAGGCGGTGCGCACCGCGGCGGCCGAGAACCCGAAGGACCCGGCGGCGCAGATCGCGGCGGCCGACCTCGACCTGGCCGGCGGCCACGTGGAGGACGCCTTCGGCCGTCTGGTGGACACCGTGCGCGTCACGTTCGGTGAGGACCGGGACGCCGTACGACTGCGGCTGCTGGAGCTGTTCGAGGTCATCGGCGCCGACGACCCGCGGGTGTCCGCGGCGCGTACGGCGCTCGCGCGGGTGCTGTTCTAGGCCCGCTCCGGCCCGCTCCGCGCGGCCGACGATTTGTTGACACGTAGATAAACAGCGGCCGCGCTTTGCCAAAACTTGGCAATCGCGGCCGCTGTTACTCGCAGTAAATCGAACCCCGTGAACTGTCCGGTGTGTTCATCATTCACCCGTTCTGTCTTGGCCCTGGGTAACACCCTGTGTTGCCACCCGACCTCGACAGGTCGCACTCAGGTTATCTGGCCGTTACCCGCCAGTAACGAACCCCCTTGTGCCCCGGCCTGGAATGGACCACGATCGGCGACGCTCGGTCCTTCCCGCAGAGCCGCTCACTCGGAGCCGCGGTGAAGGGTCCCCACCGAGCCGGCCTGTGGCAGTGGCACCGGCCGTGGGACAGGGGGGTCTCTGCCACACCGGCGGGGCCTGTCCTCC
The DNA here is from genome assembly GCF_045160965.1 of Streptomyces sp. NBC_00207. NCBI lineage: Bacteria > Bacillati > Actinomycetota > Actinomycetes > Kitasatosporales > Streptomycetaceae > Streptomyces > Streptomyces sp. NBC_00207. Next base: position 6,300,472 of record NZ_CP130715.1, read on the forward strand.
AGGTTGCGCGAACGCGTGGCCCAGTGGTTGTCGCTCGGGGGTGATCGCCGGTGTTTCGGACGTGGCACAGCTGCGGCCCGGCCGCCTGCGCTCCTTCCCGAGGACGTAGCACTTCTCCCATCCCAGGACGGGCACGGCCCGGACCGGAGATGTACGTCCGAGAAGGAGGAACGAAATGAGTTCTCAGGTTCGTGGCGGGACCAGATGGAAGCGCTTCGCGCTCGTCATGGTGCCGAGCATCGCGGCCACGGCCGCGGTCGGTGTGGGTCTGGCGCAGGGTGCCCTCGCGGCGTCCTTCAGCGTCTCCGGCCAGGACTTCAAGGTCTCGGCCGACAAGCTTGACGGTGACAACCTCATTCAGTACGGCGGTATCGCCGAGGGGCACGACCTCAAGGGCAATGCGCAGCACCACCCGGTCACCATCTCCGGGTTCAGCCACGCCGAGATCACCAACATGTGCCAGTCACTGGTGACCCCGACGCCGCTGGGCAACATCACGCTGCAGCTGCGCACCGGTCACAAGGGCAAGCCGGCCGTCGCCGACAACATCTACCTGGATGTTGCCGAGCTCGACACCGACGCCGAGTTCAAGAACCTGGACATCGGCGTCGCCGTCGGCGACTCGAGCCACAAGACCAAGCCGCAGGCCGGCACGGTCGCCAGCCCGTACGCGTTCTCGCAGCGCGCCGACAAGGCGATCCTGACGAACGTGCGCCAGAAGGCGTGGGCGACGACGGCGGGAACCTTCAAGCTTCCCGACCTGAAGCTGCGCCTGCTCGGCGGCGACCAGCCGTGCTACCAGGACGCGAACTGATCCGTCCAGGCGAGTGACCGGAGGGGCGGTCGGCGGCGCACGTCGCCGCCCGCCCGTCCGGGCTCCACAGAGTTCTCCGTACCACCGTTTCCAGGGAGCTGTTGTCCATGAACCCCCAGGCCCCGGTTTACGTTCGCGCTGAAGACGACGCCTGGCTCACCGTGGCGTGGTACCACTTCCACGCCTGGCGAGGGCGCCGTCCCTTCTGGGCCGGGCTGTTCACGTTCGTCAGCGGCTTCCCCATCGCGTACTTCCCGTACGCGGACCTCCGGCTCGGCAACCTGAGCCTCGCGATGGCCACCACCGGCGGCGCCGGGGCACTGATCATCGGTGTCCTGCTGATCACGCTGGGCCTGGCCCTCTGGTTCCAGCAGGCCATCCGGGTCTTCGCCGGTGTCGCCTCGATCCTGCTGGCCCTGGTCTCGCTGCCGGTCTCCAACCTCGGCGGCTTCGGGCTGGGCTTCGTGCCCGCCCTGATCGGCGGCGCACTCGCGCTGGCCTGGGTCCCCGGGCAGCCGGCGGACGAGGAGCCGGTCGACCAGCGCCAGGGCGCGCTGGACATGACCAAGGCGGAGGCGATGGCGGGACCCCAGGACTTCCCGGGGCAGCGCGAAACGGAAATGCCGGCACACGCGAGCGAGACGACTGCCCACGCCGATGGCGGGAGGAACAGTGCGGGGTGACGAGACGCAGCGGGGCGTGGCCCCTGGCGCAGAGTCCCGTGAGAGCAAGGGGCCGCGCCACGCGGCACCCAGGAAGTCGCTGCTGAACAAGATCCAGATACCCGTCGGCAAGACGATGGCGCTCGCGGCGATGCCGACGGCTGTGTTCGTCGGGATGGGCATGGCGCCGAAGCTGGCCGTGGCCGACGACAAGGAGATCCCCTTCGCGCCCGGACCGTGCGTCACGCGGTCCGACGAACCCGCGGAGACCGAGTCGAAGTCGCCGTCCCCGACGCCGTCGACGACGCCTTCACCGAGCACCTCGCCCGGCGCGACTCCCTCGCCGTCCGCATCCGCGGCAGCGAAGCCCAAGCCGAAGACGAGCGCCTCGCCGTCGGCGACCACGCCCCCGGCGAAGCAGGAGACGGCTCCGGCCGCCACCCCGACGCCGACCAAGAGCACGAACCCGCTGGACCCGCTGGGTGTCGGCGACGCGCTCAAGGAACTTGTCGACGAGCTCGGCCGGCCCCTCAAGGACGGCCAGACGAAGGCGACCCCGACGCCCACCCCCACGCCGTCCACGACCGCCAAGCCGACCCCGGACCCGGCCGCGGACGCGATCCGTGACGCGGCCAAGCAGGCGGGCGTCGACGTCTCGGAGCTGTCCGACGAGGTCAAGGACACCGCGAAGACCCCGAAGGACGAGACGGGCAAGGCGGGCGAGCGCGAGAACAAGGACAAGGACGAGGCCAAGCCCGAGGAGTCGAAGGACCCGGACGGGAAGGAACCCTTCCCCTGCCCGACCTACGACGCCAAGGCGCTGGCCGACGCCGAGCTGGAGCAGGGCATCCCGCTCCTGCCGGACGAGCCCTGGTACCTCGACAGCTCGCTGCTGACCCTCTACGGCCTGGACTACCACGGCATCGTCGAGGTCAAGACCGGCAGCGGCAAGATCAAGAAGGTCCTGAAGTTCACCGCGGACTCGCTGGACATCAAGGACCTGTACCAGACGGTCGGCAAGAACGGGAGCGTCGCCCACCTGAAGTCGCGTCCGGGCTCCACGTCCAAGATCCGCGGCGGCACGGTGACGATGTACACCGAGAGCCTCAAGGGGAACCTGTTCGGACTGATCCCGATCGAGTTCACCCCGAACAGCCCGCCGCCCCTGAACGTCCCCTTCGCGTTCTTCACGAACGTCAAGGTCGTCCAGGCCGGCCAGTTCGGCGGCACCCTGACCGTCCCCGGCCTGAAGAACTACATCGGCCCGCCGGAGTAGTCCCGTACGGCAGCGGTCACCTGGAACAGCGTCGTCCGCAACACACCGAGGGCGGCACCCCGGATCCCGATCGGATCCGCGGTGCCGCCCTCGGTCTCTGTGCGGCAGAGTTTTCAGTTTTCAGACTTCAGACGGTGTGGCGACCTCAGTCGCGGTCGCCGCCGCCCAGGTGGTGGACCCGGACCATGTTGGTGGTGCCCGGGACGCCGGGGGGCGAGCCGGCGGTGATGATGACGGTGTCGCCCTCGTTGTAGCGGCCGAGCTTGAGCAGCTCGCCGTCCACCAGGTCGACCATCGCGTCGGTGTTGTCCACGTGCGGGACGACGTACGACTCGACGCCCCAGCTCAGCGAGAGCTGGTTGCGGGTGTTGACGTCCGTGGTGAAGGCCAGGATCGGCTGCGTGGAGCGGTAGCGCGACAGGCGGCGGGCGGTGTCCCCGGACTGGGTGAAGGCGATGAGCGCCTTGCCGTCGAGGAACTCCGCGATCTCGCAGGCCGCGCGGGCGACGGAGCCGCCCTGGGTACGGGGCTTCTTGCCCGGGACCAGCGGCTGGAGGCCCTTGGAGAGGAGCTCCTCCTCGGCCGCCGTGACGATCTTCGACATCGTCTTGACGGTCTCGATCGGGTAGGCGCCGACCGAGGACTCGGCGGACAGCATGACCGCGTCCGCGCCGTCCAGGATCGCGTTGGCGACGTCGGAGGCCTCCGCGCGGGTCGGGCGGGAGTTGGTGATCATCGACTCCATCATCTGGGTCGCGACGATCACCGGCTTGGCGTTGCGGCGGCACATCTCGATGAGCCGCTTCTGGACCATCGGGACCTTCTCGAGCGGGTACTCGACGGCCAGGTCGCCACGGGCCACCATGACCGCGTCGAAGGCGTCGACCACGGCCGCCATGTTCTCGACGGCCTGCGGCTTCTCCACCTTGGCGATGACGGGGACCCGGCGGCCCTCCTCGTCCATGACCTTGTGGACGTCCTTGACGTCGTTGGCGTCGCGGACGAAGGACAGGGCGACCATGTCGCAGCCCATCCGCAGGGCGAAGCGGAGGTCGTCGACGTCCTTCTCCGACAGGGCGGGGACGTTCACGGCGGCACCCGGCAGGTTGATGCCCTTGTGGTCCGAGATGACACCGCCCTCGATGACGATGGTCTTGACCCGGGGGCCCTCGACCTCGGTCACCCGGAGCTCGACGTTGCCGTCGTTGATCAGGACCTGGTCGCCCTTGGCGACATCGCCCGGGAGACCCTTGTAGGTGGTGCCGCAGATGGACTTGTCGCCGGGGACGTCCTCGGTGGTGATGGTGAACTCGTCACCGCGCACCAGCTCGACGGGACCCTCGGCGAAGGTCTCCAGACGGATCTTCGGGCCCTGGAGGTCGGCGAGGACGCCGACGGCGCGCCCGGTGTCCTCGGAGACCTGCCGGACGCGGTCGTACCGCTCCTGGTGTTCTGCCTGGGATCCGTGGCTGAAGTTGAATCGGGCCACGTTCATACCTGCCTCGATGAGCGCTTTCAGCTGCTCATACGAGTCGACGGCGGGGCCCAGCGTGCAGACAATTTTGGAACGGCGCATGACTGGATCCTATCGGTTTGTTTCGTAGCGGAATATTCCGTCTGGTGGAAAGTCCAAGTGACTAGTGGGTAACCAGCGCATACGCCTGGGTGGCGATCTCCAGTTCCTCATCCGTCGGGACCACCGCCACGGCCACCCGGGCATACTCCGCCGAAACCAGCCGCGGCTGCGGGGAACGCGCCGCGTTGGCTTCGAGATCCAGCACCAGGCCCAGCTCGGCCAGGCCGTCCAGCGCGGCCTCGCGGACCTGGTGGGCGTTCTCGCCGACCCCGGCCGTGAACGCCACCGCGTCCACCCGCCCCAGGACCGCCGAGTAGGCACCGATGTACTTCTTCAGCCGGTGGACGTACGCGGCGAAGGCGAGGCTCGCCGCCTCGTCGCCCTCGCCCGCCCGCCGGAGCACCTCGCGCATGTCGTTGTCGCCGCACATGCCCAGCAGACCGCTCTTCTTGTTCAGGAGCGAATCGATCTCATCCACCGAGAGGCCCCCCACCCGCGCCAGGTGGAAGACGACCGCCGGATCGAGATCGCCCGAACGGGTCCCCATGACCAGTCCCTCCAGCGGGGTCAGGCCCATGGACGTCTCCACGCACACCCCGCCCCGCACCGCGGAGGCGGAGGCGCCGTTGCCCAGGTGCAGCACGATCACGTTCACCTCCTCCACCGGCCTGCCGAGCAGCGCGGCCGTCGCCCGGGAGACGTAGGCGTGGGAGGTGCCGTGGAAGCCGTACCGCCGGATGGAGTACGCGTCGGCCGTCGCGGCGTCGATCGCGTACCGCGCCACGTACTCCGGCATCGTCGAGTGGAAGGCGGTGTCGAAGACGGCCACCTGCGGGATGTCCGCGCGCAGCGAGCGCGCCACCTCGATGCCCGTCACGTTCGCCGGGTTGTGCAGTGGAGCCAGCGGGATCAGGTTCCGGATCTCCGCCAGCACCTCGTCGTCGATCACGGTCGGCTGGGTGAACCTCGTCCCGCCGTGCACCACCCGGTGCCCCACCGCCGCCAGTTCGGGGGAGTCCAGGCCCGTCCCGTCGGCGGCGAGCTCCGCGGCCACGGCCTTCAGCGCGGCCTCGTGGTCCGCGATCGGGCCGAGCTGCTCGCGCTTGCCGCCGACGGCGCCCGGGCCGGTCAGCGGCTCGTGCACCAGCCGCGAGGTCTCTTCGCCGATCCGCTCCACCAGGCCGACCGCGAGCCGGGACCGGTCCGCCATGTCGAGGAGCTGGTACTTGACCGACGAGGAGCCGGAGTTGAGGACGAGTACGCGTGATGCGGTCACGATGAGGGTCTTTCCTTGTCTCGGGCGGTGGGGGAGGGGATCAGGCGGTGGCCGAGGGCGACGGCGCGCCCTGCGCCTGGATCGCGGTGATGGCCACGGTGGTGACGATGTCCTGCACGAGCGCGCCGCGCGAGAGGTCGTTGACCGGCTTGCGCAGACCCTGGAGCACCGGGCCGACCGCCACCGCGCCCGCCGAACGCTGCACGGCCTTGTACGTGTTGTTGCCGGTGTTGAGATCGGGGAAGATCAGCACCGTCGCGCGGCCGGCCACCTGCGACCCTGGCAGCTTGGTCGCGGCGACCGAGGGCTCCACGGCCGCGTCGTACTGGATCGGGCCCTCGATCTGCAGGTCGGGACGCTGCTCGCGGACGAGCTCGGTGGCCTTGCGGACCTTGTCCACGTCCGCACCCGAACCGGAGGTGCCGGTCGAGTACGAGAGCATCGCGATCCGCGGCTCGACGCCGAAGGCGGCGGCGGTGGCGGCCGACTGGACGGCGATGTCGGCGAGCTGCTCGGCGTTCGGGTCCGGGTTGACGGCGCAGTCCCCGTAGACGAGGACCCGGTCGGCCAGGCACATGAAGAAGACCGAGGAGACGATGGACGCCTCGGGCTTGGTCTTGATGATCTCGAAGGCCGGGCGGATGGTGGCCGCGGTGGAGTGCACCGAGCCGGAGACCATGCCGTCGGCCAGGCCCCGCTGGACCATCAGCGTGCCGAAGTAATTGACGTCGGTGACCACGTCGTTGGCGAGCTCGACGGTCATGCCCTTGTGGGCGCGGACCTGGGCGTAGTACTCGGAGAAACCTTCCCGCAGCGGGGAGGTCGCCGGGTCGATCAGCTGCGCGCCCGAGATGTCGACGCCGAGGTCGCCGGCCTTCTTCAGGATCGCCTGCTCGTCGCCCAGCAGGGTCAGGTCGCAGACCCCCCGGCGCAGCACCACGTCCGCGGCGCGCAGCACGCGCTCCTCGGTGCCCTCGGGCAGGACGACGCGGCGGCGCTCCGAGCGGGCCCGCTCCAGCAGCTCGTGCTCGAACATCATCGGGGTGACCCGCTCCGAGCGGGCCACCGAGAGCAGGTCGCGGAGCTCGCCGGTGTTCACGTGCCGCTCGAAGACGCCGAGCGCGGTCTCCAGCTTGCGCGGGGTCGCGGAGTTCAGCCGGCTCTGCAGGGAGAAGAGTTCGGCGGCGGTCGGGAAGCTGTTGCCGGCCACCGACACCACGGGTGTGCCCGGGGCCAGTTTCGAGGCGAGCGTCAGGATGTCCCGGCCGGGGCGCTCGTTCAGGGTGAGCAGCACACCGGCGATCGGCGGGGTGCCGGAGGCGTGCGCGGCCAGCGCGCCGATGACCAGGTCGGCGCGGTCCCCCGGGGTGACGACCAGGCAGCCGGGGGTCAGGGCGTTCAGGAAGTTCGGCAGCATGGCGCCGCCGAAGACGAAGTCCAGGGCGTCGCGCGCCAGCCCGGCCTCGTCGCCGAGGAGCACCTCGCCGCCGAGCGCCCGGGTGATCTGGGCGACGGTCGGGGCGGAGAGCGACTTGTCGTCCGGCAGTACGTAGCAGGGCACGGGGAGCCGGGCGGCCAGCCGCTCGGCTATGAGGTCGCGGTCCTCCGCGGCCACCCGGTTCACGACCATCGCGACGACGTGGCAGCCCAGCGTCTCGTAGGCGCGGTAGGCGTTGCGGGCCTCGGCGCGCACCGCCTCGGCGTGGTGCCTGGTGCCGCCCACCACGGGGACGACGACCGCGCCCAGCTCGTTGGCGAGGCGGGCGTTGAGCGCCAGCTCGTCGGGGAGGTTGGTCTCCGCGTAGTCGGTGCCGAGGACGAGCATGACCTCGTAGTCGCGGGCCACCCGGTGGTAGCGGTCGACCAGCCGGGAGACGAGTTCGTCGGTGCCCTTCTCGGCCAGTATCGCCGAGGCCTCCTGGTACTCCATCCCGTAGGCGGTCGCGGAGTCCTGGTCGATCCGGTAGCGGGCCTTCAGGAGCTCGAAGAGGCGGTCCGGTCCGTCGTGGAGCAGTGGACGGTAGACGCCGACCCTGCCCGTCTGCCGGGTCAGGAGCTCCATGATCCCCAGCTCGACGACCTGGCGGCCGTCCCCCCGCTCGATACCGGTCACGTACACGCTGCGCGTCACGCCCGCACTCCGTCCCATGCTGTGGATGTCTGTTTGGTCTGGCTTGACCCCTTGACAATACCTCTGTCAATGGCTAGGGCGCCCCCCGGGAAAGAGCCTGGCCAGGGGGGCCGAAAGGCCCGGAGGGGGGAGCGGCACAAGACGCGCGGCACCCCGGGCCCGTGGAACAATCGGACAGGCTTCACCATTACGCCCTTCATATGTACGGCAGGAGACACAGCACGATGCGTATCGGAGTTCTCACCGCAGGCGGCGACTGTCCGGGCCTCAACGCTGTCATCCGGTCGGTCGTACACCGCGCCCTGGTCGGGCACGGGGACGAGGTCATCGGTTTCGAGGACGGCTTCAAGGGCCTCCTCGACGGCCACTTCCGCCCCCTCGACATCAATGCCGTCAGCGGCATTCTCGCCCGCGGCGGCACGATCCTCGGCTCGGCGCGCATGGAGCGCGCCCGCCTGCACGAGGCCGCCGAGAACGCCCAGGAACTGGCGACGCGCTACGGCATCGACGCCCTCATCCCCATCGGCGGCGAAGGCACCCTGACCGCCGCCCGGATGCTGTCGGACGCCGGGATGCCGGTCGTCGGCGTGCCGAAGACCATCGACAACGACATCTCCTCCACCGACCGCACCTTCGGCTTCGATACCGCCGTCATGGTCGCCACCGAGGCCATCGACCGCCTCAAGACCACCGCCGAATCGCACCAGCGCGTGATGGTCGTCGAGGTGATGGGCCGCCACGCGGGCTGGATCGCCCTGGAGTCGGGCATGGCCGGCGGCGCCCACGGCATCTGCCTGCCGGAGCGCCCCTTCGAGGTGGACGCCTTGGTGAAGATGGTGGAGGAACGATTCGCCCGCGGTAAGAAGTTCGCCGTCATCTGTGTCGCCGAGGGTGCGCACCCGGCCGAGGGCTCCATGCCGTACGAGAAGGGCGCGATCGACCAGTACGGTCACGAGCGCTTCGCCGGCATCGGCAACCGCCTCGCGATCGAGCTGGAGCACCGCCTCGGCAAGGAGGCCCGCCCGGTCATCCTCGGCCACGTCCAGCGCGGCGGTGTGCCCACCTCGTACGACCGCGTCCTGGCCACCCGCTTCGGCTGGCACGCCGTCGAGGCCGTCCACCGCGGCGACTTCGGCAACATGACCGCCCTGCGCGGCACCGACATCGTGATGGCCCCCCTCGCCTCCGCGACCACGGAGCTGAAGACGGTCCCCGAGAACCGCATGTACGAGGCGGAGTCCGTCTTCTGACCCGCCCGGCCGGGACCCCGGCCCTGCAGGGCCGCGACCTTCGGCCCCGCTTTCCCCGGACGGCCCCGGAGACCAGTGCTCCGGGGCCGCTCCGCGCCCCGGGCCCCGCTGGCTAAGATTCCGGCCGGGGGACGGGTCGGCCGAGTCGCGTGGACGGAACGGGCCTGCATGTCCGGGCCCCGTCCTCCGCTCGCACGCACTCGATGGAAAGGTGCCCCACTCCCGTGGCGACCAGCTCTGCCGTCCTGACCTCCGAACCGGTCGAGAACCGACCGGGCCCCGGGGTCGCCGGCCCCGCCGCACGACGCAGCCCGTTCGTCCTCGCTGCGGCCCTCACCGCGTCCTGGGCGGTGCCGCTGCTGCTCCACAGGGTCGCCCTCGACGTGCTGCTCCTCCCCGTCCTGGTCCTGACGATCGCCGCCCTGATCCGGGTGGGCGGCGGCCTGCTCGACCGCCTCGTGGTCGCGGCCTTCCTGCTCTGCGGCGCCGTGATGGGCTTCGGCCTGCTCTTCTCCGTCTGGCCGTGGGGCCTGGCCCCCGTGCCCGGGGCCGGCCTGCTGCTGACCATCGCCTCCGTCTCCGGCTGGCTGGCCCGCCGAAGGCCGCGCATCCCGCTGCGGCTGCGCGGCTCGGACGCGCTGATCGCCGGCACCGTGGCCGTGGTCTGGCACTACGTCCACCACCCGGTGGCCGGCCTGCCGGCCGCCGACCGGCTGGCCCACTTCGTCACGTCCGAGGACCGGATGGGGCACTTCTCGTACTTCACCGGCATCCGGCAGGTCGGCGGCTACGCCTTCCTCCACCAGGACGCCGCCCGGACGTACATGATGACGCCGTCCGAGGCGGTCTACCCGCAGGGCTCCCACTTCCTCCTGGCCTGGACCGACGCCCTGGTGACGTCCTCGGCCCAGGCGGGCTCCGCCCTCGCCATGACCAACCGGTACTTCCTCTACGTCCTGGCCGCCTACGCGCTGTTCTGCGGGGCCCTGGTCTGGGCCGCCCGCTGGATCGGCGGCCCGCGCCTGCGCGGCTGGCGCGCGGCGGCGGTCTGCTCCACGGTCGCCGCGCTGATGATGTCCGGATCGATGGCGCAGCTGATCGAGCGGGGATTCGACTCCGAGACCATCGGCCTGCTGTTCCTGGCCGTCGCCCTGGCCCTGCTGGTGCGGCCCGCGACGGGCCGCACCGAGTTCGTCCTCGTCGCGGCGGCCGGGCTGATCGCCGTCACCTACGTCTACAACCTCTACGGCGCCCTCGTCGGCCTCGCCCTGGCCGCGGTGCTGATCGTCCACCGGCGCCGGTTCACCGGCCGTTGGGTCCCGGTCCTCGCGGCACTGGCCGGCGCCACCCTCGTGGCGGGCCTGCCCAGCGTCTTCTCCGTGCTCACGAAGCTGGACGTCGCCAAGACCTCGAACCTGGCCGGCCCGATGGTCATCCCCGACCGCCCGGTGTTCATCGGGCTCGGACTCCTGGCCCTGGTCGCGGCCACCCTCCCGGTGAACCGCCGGACCGGCACCGGACGGATGGTCCTGGCCCTCGTCCTCGGCGCGACCGCGGTGATCGGCGTCTTCGGCGCCTGGCAGAAGCACACCATCGGCTACTACTCGTACTACTTCGAGAAGCTGACCGCCGCCGGGCTGGTGATCGCCCTGCTCTCGCTCGGCCTGATCGGGCTGATGCTGCCGCCCGCCGGCGGGACGGCGGGCACCGCGCTGCGCCGCCGGGCGGACCTGCTGCTGCGCTCCGGCCTCGCGTCGGCGGCGGCGCTGGCGCTGTTCGGCGGCGTCCAGTGGGGCGTGCCCTCCGGCTGGGGCCACCCCTCGGCCTGGTACGAAAGCTCCCTGCTCAAGTGGTCCCGGGGCGAGGCCAGGAGCACCGACATCGGCCCGCCGGCCGCCGCCCTCACCGGTCGCGACCTGGCGGGGGTCACCTCTCCGGTGATCGCCCTGTACGGCAATGACGCCTACCTCAACCTGCGGTCGACCTTCCTCGCACAGATCCTCACCCACCAGGCCGGCAACATGGTCGGGCTGTACGAGGTCTTCTACGTCAAGGTCGGCGGACCCGCGACGGTCGACGAGACGGAGTACCAGGCCTCGCTGGGCCACCTGAAGACCGCGATCGCCTCGTGCCCGGCCCCGCCGACCGTCCTGGTGGGCGACCGGAAGACCGCGGACCGGCTCAGGAACGACCTGGCGGCCGCCGGCAGCGCGGCCACCGTGGTCCACGCGCCACTGCCGTAGGGGGCGCTCCGGCCGCCCGGGTGCGGCCTACGCCGTACCGCCCGCGAGCTGCCAGAACCGGTCCACGATCTCGACGAGGAACTCCCGGCCGGCGTCCCCGCTGCCGGCCTCGCCCTGGCCGCCGCCCCAGCTGAGCGTCGCCACCATCCGCGACTGGTAGTCGCCGTGCAGCTGCTCCAGTACCCATTCCAGGTTGGACTTGGGGATCGGCAGCAGCTTGCCCAGCGGTTTCACGTACGCCTGCCAGCGCGTGGTCACCGCACTGCGCAGCAGGTCGGCGAGCTCCTCCTGCTTGCCGGTGGCCGTCACGAACTGGGCCAGCGTCAGACCGAGCACCGTGGCGAGGGCGGCGGACTGCCGTTCGTTGCCCTTCCAGCGCCCGGTGTCCTCCATCTTCTGGTACGAGTTCGTCTCCAGCCCGATCCGCCGGGCCAGCTCGTCCGCGGCGAGCCCCCGGGACATCCGGTGCTCCCGCAGGGTGACCGGCTCGGCGAGCAGCTCCCCGGGCGAACACCACAGGACGCCCGCGAGCGCGGTGAGCTCGACCGAAGAGGGTGATATCTCGCCACGCTCCCAGGCCAGGACGGTCTCGGGCGCGACGACGAGTCCGTACTGGGCGCGCAGGCCGTAGGCGACATGTCCGGGAGCCATGCCCAGGGCCGCGCGCAGGCGACGCGCGGCGGGGGCATTGAAAGGTGGGCTGGAGTGCACACCGCACACCGTAGGAGTGGCCGGGCAACGGCGCCTACAGACCAAACAAACAAGCCCATACCTCGTAGGAAAGTCCTATGGAGATAAGGGCTTTCGTCGGTTTTCCGGGCGACTGTCCGGTAATCGGTGAGCTTGAAGATCCTTTGTGTTGAGTACGGTTCCAGCCAATGCCCGGCGGCGCAAGAGTCGTCACACCCTTCACACAAGATCAGCCGGACACCTCTTCCCTTCCCCTCCATCCTTTGCCTTGACGTCGGCGTCAAGGCAAAGGATGGCGGTACGGCTGCCCGCTAGGGCCTGAGCCAGACCGTCGCCAGGGGCGGGAGGGTCATGCGCAGGCTGGCCGGGCGGCCCTGCGCCGGCACCGGCTCCGCCCGCAGCGGCTGGGTGTGGTGGATGCCGCTGCCGCCGTAGACCTGCAGGTCGGTGTTGAGGACCTCCCGCCACAGCGGCACCTCCTCCGGCACGCCGATCCGGTAGCCGTGCCGGACCACGGGCGAGAAGTTCGACACCGCCAGGAGCTGCGAGCCGTCCTGCGCGTACCGCAGGAAGGCGAACACGTTGTCCTCCGCGGCGTCCGCCTCCACCCAGGCGAAGCCCTCCGGCACGGTGTCCCGCTCCCACAGGGCGGGCGCCGCCGTGTAGGTGCGGTTCAGGTCGCGCACCAGGCTCCGTACGCCCCGGTGGTCACCGGCCGCCGCGTAGGAGTCGTCCAGCAGCCACCAGTCCGGCCCGTACACCTCCGACCACTCCGAGCCCTGGGCGAACTCTTGTCCCATGAACAGCAGTTGCTTGCCCGGGTGGGCCCACATGAAGCCCAGGTAGGCCCGGTGCGCGGCCCGCTTCTGCCACCAGTCCTCCCCGGGCATCTTGGACACCAGGGAGCCCTTGCCGTGCACCACCTCGTCGTGCGAGATCGGCAGCACGTAGTTCTCGCTGAAGGCGTAGATCATCCCGAAGGTCATGTCGTGGTGGTGGTACTTGCGGTGCACCGACTCCTTCGACATGTAGCGCAGGGTGTCGTGCATCCAGCCCATGTTCCACTTCAGGCCGAAGCCGAGCCCGCCGGAGTCCGTCGGGCGCGTCACTCCGTCCCAGGCCGTGGACTCCTCCGCGATCGTCACCACCCCCGGGCAGCGCCGGTACACGGTCGCGTTCATCTCCTGGAGCAGCGCCACCGCGTCCAGGTTCTCCCGCCCGCCGTGCTCGTTGGGCGACCACTCGCCCTCCTTGCGCGAGTAGTCGAGGTAGAGCATCGAGGCCACCGCGTCCACGCGCAGCCCGTCCACGTGGAACTCCTCGCACCAGTACACGGCGTTGGCGACGAGGAAGTTGCGGACCTCCTTGCGGCCGTAGTCGAACTCCAGCGTCCCCCAGTCCGGGTGCGCGGCCCGGCGCGGGTCCTGGTGCTCGTACAGCGGCCGCCCGTCGAACTCCGCGAGGGCCCAGTCGTCGCGCGGGAAGTGCGCGGGCACCCAGTCGACGATCACCCCGATCCCGGCCCGGTGCAGCGCGTCCACGAGGAAGCGGAAGTCGTCCGGGGTGCCCATCCGCGAGGTCGGCGCGTAGAAGCCGGTGACCTGGTAGCCCCAGGAGCCGCCGAAGGGGTGCTCGGCGACCGGCATCATCTCCACGTGCGTGAAGCCCAGCTCCTTGACGTACGCGGGGAGCTGCTCGGCGAGCTGCCGGTACGAGAGCCCGGGCCGCCAGGACGCCAGGTGCAGCTCGTACACCGAGAAGGGGGCCTGGTGCGGGGGCCTCTCGCCGCGCCGCGCCATCCACTCCGCGTCCTGCCACACGTGGCCGGAGGCGGTGACCACCGAGGCGTTCGCCGGCGGGACCTCCGCGGACCGGGCCATCGGGTCGGCGCGCAGGGTGTGACTGCCGTCCGGGCGCGTGATGTCGTACTTGTAGAGCGCGCCGGCGCCTACGCCGGGCAGGAAGAGCTCCCACACGCCGCTCGCGCCGAGCGAGCGCATCGGGTAGGCGACGGAGTCCCAGTACGAGAAGTCCCCGGTGACCCGGACCCCCTGCGCGTTCGGCGCCCACACGGTGAACCGGGTCCCGGCCACGCCCTGGTGCTCCATCGGCTGGGCGCCGAGCGCCGTCCACAGCTGCTCGTGGCGGCCCTCGCCGATCAGGTGCAGGTCCAGCTCGCCGAGGGCGGGCAGGAACCGGTACGGGTCGTGGATCTCGATCTCGTCGCTGTCGTACGCCACCAGCAGCCGGTACTCCGGCACGCCGGTCAGCGGCAGCAGCCCGGAGAACAGCCCGTCGCCCTCGTCGAAGAGCTCGGCCCGCAGCCCCTTGGCGACGATGGTGACCGCCTTGGCGTAGGGGCGCAGCACGCGGAAGGCGACCCCGCCCCGCGCGGTACGGGCACCCAGCACCCCGTGCGGATCGTGGTGGCGGCCCTCCAGCAGCCGGGCCCGTTCGTCACCGCCGAGTGCGGGCGCCGGCCGGACCCCGCGGGGCGGGGCGGCGGCGCGGCGGGCCCGGGGGGCGCGGGCCTTCTTCGCCGCCGCCGGGGCGGGTGCGGCTTCGTCGCGGACGGTCGGTGACGGCTGTCGTGCGGCGCTCACGCGAGCGGCCTCCTCGGGGGCTTCGGGTGGGGGTGCGGGGAGATGGAACCGGGGGCGGGCGGGGTCGGCGGCACGCGGTGCGTCGCGGGTCGCGAGGGTTCCGAGAGCCGCCGGATCGCGGCCATCGGGACGTGCAGCCAGTCGGGGCGGTGCCGGGACTCGTAACGGGCCTCGTACACCGCCTTGTCGGTCTCGTACGCCCGCAGCAGTACGGGGTCCTCGCGGGGGTCCCGGCCGGTGGTGCGGGCGTAGCCCTCGCAGAAGGCGGCCCGGCAGTCGTCCGCCCAGGCGGGGGCGAACGGCCGGTGCGAGCGGGCGGCGTAGTCGAAGGAGCGCAGTATCCCGGCGATGTCGCGCACCGCCGGTTCGGGGCGGCGCCGGTCGGCCAGCGGCCGGGCCGGCTCGCCCTCGAAATCGATCAACGACCAGCTGCCGTCGAGGGTGCGCAGGGTCTGACCCAGATGGAGGTCCCCGTGGATCCGCTGGGCGGGCACCCCCGCGCCCCGGGAGGCGGCCAGCGCGTCGAAGGCCCCCCGCAGCCCGGCCTCGTAGGGCCGCAGGGCGGGCACCTCCCGGGCGGTCGCGGCCAGCCGGGCGGTCATCCCGGCGGCCAGCCGGGCCGTCTGCTCCGGGCCGAGCGCGACGGTGGGCAGCGCGGAGGCGAGCGCGCTGTGCACCTCGGCGGTGGCCCGGCCGAGCGCGTGCGCCTCGGCGGTGAAGTCGGCCCCGGCGCCGAGCCGGCGCAGCGCGAGCTGCCAGCCGTCGTCGGAGCCGCGCAGGTACGGCTGGAGCACGCCCAGGGTCAGCGGCTCGCTCCCGGGCGGCTCGGCCTCGTACCAGGCGACGGGCGCCGGGACGCGGGCGCAGCCGGCCGCGGCCAGCGCCCGGGGCAGCTCCAGGTCCGGGTTGACCCCGGGGCCCACCCGGCGGAACACCTTCAGGATGAACGAATCTCCGTAGATCAGGGAGGAGTTGGTCTGCTCCCCGGAGAGCGGCCGGGGCACGAGCCCCGCCGGGATCGGCGTGGCCGGGTCCCGGTCGAAGCGCAGCGGGCCGAGCACCCCGGGGGAGCGCATCCGCTCCAGCAGCATGGCCGCGAGCCTAGGGTCGCCCAGCGCCTCGTAGACCGCCCGGCCGGCGTACGGGCCGTCCTCGGCGTGGCCGATCAGGGTGGGCGCGAGCGCGGGCGGCAGGGACGGGCGGATGCCCAGCAGCAGTTGGTAGCAGTCCCCGTCGACGTCGAGGAGCAGGTGCAGCAGCCCGGGGGTGGAACCCGGCGGCAGCAGCTCGGCCGCCGAGACGGTCCTGAGCCTGGTGATGGTGCGGCCCTTGCCCGCGAACCAGCGCTGTGCGGGCAGCCAGGCCCTCAGCATCGGTTCCAGCGGGGTGATCCCGGCGGCCCGGTCGGCCGTCAGCCGGCTCCGGGCGGATGCAGCCTCCGACATGGCGTCGCGTCCTTTCCCCGGGCCGTCACAGAATGCGCAGAGTGTCCCGGATGCGCGGCAGTTGCTTCTCCGGCATGTGCGAGTGTCGGGTCAGGATGATCCGTACAGGGGCGGGCGATTGACCCATTCGAGCTGCCCGCCCCTTCACCGGCCCCGTTACCCGTCGCGTTGCTCGCCGCGCTTTTCGGTCCGCAGCCGGAACCAGTAGAAGCCGTGGCCCGCCAGGGTCAGCAGGTACGGCCACTCACCGATCGGCGGGAAGCGCACGTCGCCCGTGAGCTCCACCGGGACCCGTCCGTTGAACGACCGGAGATCCAGCTCGGTGGGCTGCGCGAAGCGCGAGAAGTTGTGCACGCACAGCACCAGGTCGTCCCCGTACTCGCGCAGGAACGCGAGCACCGCCGGGTTGGACGAGGGCAGTTCGGTGTACGAGCCGAGACCGAAGGCCGGGTTGGCCTTGCGGATCTCGATCAGCCTGCGGGTCCAGTGCAGCAGCGACGAGGGCGACGCCATGGCCGCCTCGACATTGGTGACCTGGTACCCGTAGACCGGGTCCATGATGACCGGCAGGTTCAGCCTGCCCGGATCGCAGGAGGAGAAACCGGCGTTGCGGTCCGGCGTCCACTGCATGGGGGTGCGGACGCCGTCGCGGTCACCGAGCCAGATGTTGTCGCCCATGCCGATCTCGTCGCCGTAGTACAGCACCGGCGAGCCCGGGAGGGACAGCAGCAGGGCGGTGAACAGCTCCATCTGGTTGCGGTCGTTGTCCAGGAGCGGGGCGAGGCGGCGCCGGATGCCGATGTTGGCCCGCATCCGCGGGTCCTTGGCGTACTCGGCGTACATGTAGTCGCGCTCTTCGTCGGTGACCATTTCGAGGGTGAGCTCGTCGTGGTTGCGCAGGAAGATGCCCCACTGGCAGCGGTCCGGGATCGCCGGGGTCTTGGCCAGGATTTCGGAGACCGGGTAGCGGGACTCTCTTCGCACGGCCATGAAGATGCGCGGCATGACGGGGAAGTGGAAAGCCATGTGGCATTCGTCCCCGCCCTTCTCGTAGTCGCCGAAGTAGTCGACGACGTCCTCGGGCCACTGGTTGGCCTCGGCGAGCAGCACGGTGTCCGGATAGTGCGCGTCGATCTCCGCCCGGACCCGCTTGAGGAGCTGGTGGGTACGGGGCAGGTTCTCGCAGTTGGTGCCCTCCTCGGCGAAGAGGTAGGGCACGGCGTCGAGGCGGAAGCCGTCGATGCCGAGGTCGAGCCAGAAGCGCAGCGCGGAGACGATCTCCTCCACCACGGCCGGGTTCTCGTAGTTGAGGTCCGGCTGGTGGGAGAAGAACCGGTGCCAGTAGTACTGCTTGCGTACGGGGTCGTACGTCCAGTTCGAGGTCTCGGTGTCGACGAAGATGATGCGGGCGTCCTGGTACTGCTTGTCGTTGTCGGCCCACATGTAGTAGTCGCCGTACGGCCCGTCCGGGTCCTTGCGCGACTGCTGGAACCACTCGTGCTGATCGCTGGTGTGGTTCATGACGAAGTCGATGATCACCCGCATGCCGCGGGTGTGGGCCGCGTCCACGAACTCCACGAAGTCGGCGAGATCGCCGAACTCGGGCAGCACGGAGGTGTAGTCGGAGACGTCGTAGCCCCCGTCGCGCAGGGGCGAGGCGAAGAACGGCGGCAGCCAGAGGCAGTCGACGCCGAGCCACTGGAGGTAGTCCAGTTTGGCGGTGAGCCCCTTGAGGTCCCCGACGCCGTCGCCGTTGCTGTCGTGGAAGGAGCGGACGAGGACCTCGTAGAAGACCGCCCGCTTGAACCAGTCGGGATCGCGGTCCTTGGCGGGGGTGTCCTCGAAGGTGTCGTGGACGGGATCGTTGATCATCATGTGGTGGGTGACCCTCCGGTGGGCGGGGACGGTCGCAGAGCGGCCAGTACGTGCGCGGGCGTGCGGCCCGGCTCTAGGCGCACGTAGTTCGCCCTGCCCCAGTGATAGGTCTCGCCGGTGAGCTCGTCGCGCACCGCGAGGGACCCGTGCCAGTCGAGGCCGAGTACCGGCATGTCCAACGACACCGTCGCCTCCTGGGTGTGGTGCGGATCGAGGTTGACGACCACCAGTACGGAGTTGGCTCCGGCGTGCTTCGAATAGGCGATCACCTGTTCGTTGTCGGTCGAGTGGAAGTGGATGTCGCGCAGCTGCTGGAGCGCGGGGTTGCGGCGGCGCAGCCGGTTCAGGGCGGTGATCAGCGGGGCGATGGTGGCGCCGTCGCGGTCGGCGGCCTCCCAGTCGCGGGGCCGGAACTCGTACTTCTCCGAGTTCAGGTACTCCTCGCTGCCGTGGCGCACCGGGGTGTTCTCGCAGAGCTCGTAGCCGGCGTACACCCCCCAGGTGGGGGAGAGGGTGGCGGCGAGGACCGCCCGTACCTCGAAGGCGGGGCGGCCGCCCTCCTGCAGGTACGCGTGGAGGATGTCCGGGGTGTTCACGAAGAAGTTCGGCCGCATCACGGAGGCCGAGGCGGTTCCGGACAGCTCGGTCAGGTACTCGGTCAGCTCGGCCTTGGTGTTGCGCCAGGTGAAGTACGTGTACGACTGCTGGAAGCCGACGGCGGCGAGCGCGCGCATCATGGCGGGACGGGTGAAGGCCTCCGCCAGGAAGATCACGTCGGGATCGGACTTGTTGATGTCCGCGATCACCTTCTGCCAGAAGACGACCGGCTTGGTGTGCGGATTGTCGACCCGGAAGATGCGGACGCCGTGTTCCATCCAGTACCGCAGGATCCGGCACGTCTCCTTGACGATGCCGGCCATGTCGGTGTCGAAGTGGACCGGGTAGATGTCCTGGTACTTCTTCGGCGGGTTCTCGGCGTACGCGATCGTCCCGTCGGCGCGGTGGCGGAACCACTCCGGGTGCTTCTCCACCCACGGGTGGTCGGGAGAGCACTGGAGGGCGAAGTCCAGCGCGATCTCCATGCGCAGCTCGCGGGCGCGCGCGACGAACGCGTCGAAGTCCTCGATCGTGCCGAGCTCCGGGTGGACCGCGTCGTGCCCGCCCTCGGTCGATCCGATGGCCCAGGGCACACCCGGGTCCCAACTCCCCGCGGACAGGGTGTTGTTCGGACCCTTGCGGTAGGTGCTGCCGATCGGGTGGATGGGCGGCAGGTAGACCACGTCGAAGCCCATCGCGGAGATCGCGGGCAGCCGCTCGGCGGCGGTCCGGAAGGTCCCGCTGACCGGAGCCTCGCCGGGCTCCAGCACCGCTCCCTCGGAGCGCGGGAACATCTCGTACCAGGAGCCGAACAGGGCCCGCTTGCGCTCGACGAGGAGCGGCAGCGGCTTGGAGGCGGTGACGAGTTCCCGGTACGGGCGCCTGGCGAGCGCCGCGTCCACGGCGGGGTCGAGGGCGGCGGCGTACCGCCCGGCGGCCGGCCGGTCCTCGTCGCGCATGATCTCGGCGGCGGCCAGCACGGCCTCGCGGCCGTCGCGCTTGGGGATCCGGGCCCCGGCCCGCTCGTAGAGCTCGGCGCCCTCCAGCAGCATCAGCCCGGTGTCGATGCCCGCCGGGATCTTGATCGCGGCATGGGCCCGCCACGTGGCCACCGGGTCGCTCCACGCCTCGACCGTGTACGTCCACCTCCCCTCGGCCTCGGCGGAGACGCGGGCCCCCCACCGGTCGGTGCCGGGGGCGAGCTCGCGCAGCGGTACGGGGGGCCGCAGCCGCCCGCTCGGATCGCGCAGGACGATGTGCGCCGCAACGGCATCGTGTCCCTCGCGGAACACGGTGGCCGAGATCTCGAAGACCTCGTCCACGACCGCCTTGGCGGGTCTGGCGCCGCAGTCGACGGCGGGGCGGACGTCCAGCACGGGAATGCGACCGATCATGATGGGATCACCTGGGGGCAGTTCGCAGGGCTCGGTGACAACAGGCCAGTCGGAGTCACGACTGGTAGTGCACGCTCTGTTCGCTCTGTTTCTAGCCGCTCGGAAGACGGCTGGGCTGCGGGCATGGCCGCTCCTGTCCGCGTTCACTCGGGTGGCGGGGAGAGGGTTTGTGGGCGGGTGCCTCGTGCGTGTACGACGTGTACCCGGGGAGCCCTTCCCACTCTCGCCCAGCCCAATCCGCGCGCTCGGTTAACTACTCGTACGTAGTGGAACGGGCAATACCCAGCCCCGGATCGACATCCGTCGGGGCTCCGTCAAGTCGGCCGGTACTAGGTGACGTAGGGGCCGACACCACCCGTCCCACGGGTCTCCCGGGCACCTCACGGACCGCTCGAACGAGTGGTCAGGAGACGGGGCCCACAGCCCCCGGAGCCCCGGCGAGCAGCGTGCGCACGCCGTCGCGGCGGCCCGGCCGGACCCGGAGCCGCCGGCAGGGGGCGGGAGGCGGGGCCGGCGGCCACCGCCGGAGGCGCCATGGCCGGAACACGCGGGCCTCGCTAGCCTTCCCGGGGTGATGCGCGGGTGCACAGCGTGGTGCGACCGCTCCGATCCGCAATCCCCTGCGAAGGTGGAACGTGTGAAGGCTATCCGTCGATTCACCGTGCGCCCCGTCCTCCCGGAAACCCTGCTGCCGCTCACCGACCTCGCGCGCAATCTGCGCTGGTCGTGGCATTCCGAGACCCGTGAACTCTTCCAATCCGTCGACCCCGAGGGCTGGCTGGCCGCCGGCGGCGATCCCGTCCGGCTGCTCGGCGCCGTCTCCGCCGCCCGGCTCGCGGAACTGTCCGCAGACCGCCGCTTCCTGCGGCGCCTCGCCGTCGTCGCCGCCGACCTCGACGACTACGTCAACGGCGGGAGGTGGTACCAGAGCCAGGAGAACGGCGCGGAACTGCCCGCCGCCATCGCTTATTTCTCCCCCGAGTTCGGAATCACCGCCGCCCTGCCGCAGTACTCCGGCGGCCTCGGCATCCTCGCCGGGGACCACCTGAAGGCCGCCAGCGACCTCGGCGTCCCGCTCATCGGAGTGGGACTGCTCTACCGCCACGGCTACTTCCGCCAGTCCCTGTCCCGCGACGGCTGGCAGCAGGAGCACTATCCCGTACTGGACCCCAACGAACTCCCGCTCGGCCTGCTCCGCCAGGAGGACGGGACCCCCGCCCGGGTCTCCCTGACCCTGCCCGGCAGCCGCGCCCTGCACGCGCACATCTGGCAGGCCCGCGTCGGGCGGGTGCCGCTGCTGCTCCTGGACTCCGACGTCGAGGACAACGACGCCGCCGCCCGAGAGGTGACCGACCGGCTCTACGGCGGCGGCAGCGACCACCGGCTGCTCCAGGAGATGCTGCTGGGCATCGGCGGCGTCCGCGCCGTCCGGCTGTACTGCGGCCTCACCGGCCACCCCGCCCCCGAGGTCTTCCACACCAACGAGGGCCACGCCGGGTTCCTCGGGCTCGAACGCATAAGGGAACTGGAGCGGGAGCAGGGGCTCGGCTTCGACGCCGCCGTCGAGGCGGTGCGCGCCGGGACCGTGTTCACCACGCACACCCCCGTCCCGGCCGGGATCGACCGCTTCGAGCGGGCCCTGGTCGCCCGGCACTTCGGGGACGGCGGGGAACTGGCCGGCGTACCGGTCGAGCGGATCCTGGAGCTCGGCGCCGAGACCTATCCCGGGGGTGACCCCGGGGTGTTCAACATGGCCGTGATGGGACTGCGGCTGGCCCAGCGGGCCAACGGCGTCTCCACCCTGCACGGAGCGGTCAGCCGGGAGATGTTCGCCGGCCTCTGGCCCGGCTTCGACCCGGCCGAACTGCCCATCACCTCCGTGACCAACGGCGTGCACGCCCCGACCTGGGTGGCCCCGGAGGTGGTCCGGCTCGGCGTCCGCCAGATCGGCGCGGGCCGTACCGAGGACGCCCTGTCGGTCGGCGGCTCCCACCGCTGGGACGCGGTCGCCGAGATCCCCGACCAGGACGTGTGGGACCTGCGGCGGGTGCTCCGGGAGCAGCTGGTGCAGGAGGTACGGGACCGGCTGCGGGCCTCGTGGCTCCAGCGCGGGGCCGCCGCCGCCGAACTGGGCTGGGTGGACTCCGTACTCGACCCCGACGTGCTGACCATCGGCTTCGCCCGGCGCGTGCCCTCGTACAAGCGGCTGACGCTGATGCTGCGCGATCCGGACCGGCTGCGCAGGCTGCTGCTGGACCCGGACCGGCCGGTGCAGATCGTGGTCGCGGGCAAGGCGCACCCGGCCGACGACGGCGGGAAGCGGCTCGTGCAGGAACTGGTGCGGTTCGCGGACGACCCGCGGGTGCGGCACCGGATCGTCTTCCTGCCCGACTACGGCATGGCCATGGCGCAGAAGCTCTACCCGGGCTGCGACGTCTGGCTGAACAATCCGCTGCGGCCCCTGGAGGCGTGCGGGACCAGCGGGATGAAGGCCGCACTGAACGGCTGCCTCAACCTGTCCGTGCTGGACGGCTGGTGGGACGAGTGGTTCGAGCCGGACTTCGGCTGGGCCATCCCGACCGCCGACGGGCTCGGCGCGGACGAGGACCGGCGCGACCACCTGGAGGCGAGCGCCCTCTACGAGCTGATCGAGAACCGGGTCGCGCCCCGGTTCTACGACCGGGCCGGGCGCAGCGGGCTCCCGGTGCGGTGGATCGAGATGGTCCGGCGCACGCTCGTCTCGCTGGGGCCGAAGGTGCTCGCGGGCCGGATGGTGCGCGAGTACGTGGAGCGGCTCTACGCGCCGGCCGCGCTCGCCCACCGGACCCTGGACGCAGGGGCCGCGCGCGACCTCGCCTGGTGGAAGGGACGGGTCCGGGCGGCCTGGCCGCGGATCTCCGTCGAGCACGTGGAGGCGCTCGCCGCGGCTCCCGTGAACGGCACCGCCGAACTGGGCGCCACCCTCACCCTGCGGGTGCTGGTGTCGCTGGACTCCCTCGCGCCCGAGGACGTGGAGGTGCAGGTCTTCGCCGGCCGGGTGGACGCACAGGACGTGATCCGGGACGGGCGGACCTTCCCGCTCAAGCCCGCCGCGGGGCCCGACCTGGAGGGGCGCTGGGTGTACGAGGGCCCGCTCGCCCTCGACCGCACGGGGCCCTTCGGCTACACGGTACGGATCCTGCCGGCGCACCCGCTGCTGGCGACCCCGGCCGAACTGGGCCTGGTCGCGTCCCCGGTGGACACGGACGCGGGAGGCGGCGTACTGCTGCGGTAGGACCCGCCGCGGTACCGGTTCAGGGGGCGGGCGGCGGATCCACCAGCCGCTCGCCCTCCACGAGCATCCCGGCCCGCTTGACGCTGCGCAGGGCCGGGATCACCTCCACCTGCCCCACCCCGTCCACCGCGCCGATCCGCTCGGTCAGGTACGTGTAGAGCGCGTCGGTGTCCCGGCACACGACCACCGCCATCAGGGAGGCCGCCCCGGTCACGGCCGCCGCGAACGGCACCTCGCGGTGGCTCGCCAGCGCGGCTCCCACCTCCGCGAGGCGGGCGGGCGGGACGGTCAGCACCACCGTCGCCTCCGCCTCGTACCCGAAGAGCGTGGGGACGAACTCCACGTCGAAGAAGAGGGCCCCGAGCTCGCGCAGCCGCTCCAGCCTGCGGCGGGCGGTCGACTCCGACAGGCCGGTGGCCCGGGCCAGTTCCGGATACCCGGCGCGGCCGTCCCGGCCCAGCACCGCGAGCAGCGCGAACTCCGTGTCGTCCAGGGCGTACCGCTCCGGCGCGGGCGGGGCCGGCGGCCGTTCCAGGGCGGCGATCTGGTCGGGGCGCAGCTCGTCCACGCCCGCCCACGCGTCGGGCCCGCCGAAGAACTTCCGCAGGATGGTGTGGGCGCTGATGCCGGTCACCCGCCGGGTGCGCGGCAGTTTCTCCAGCAGCAGCGTGTCCCGGTCCTTGCGGGTACGGGCCCGCGTCATGCAGTGGACCTCCGTGCCGCCCGAGTTCAGGGTCACCCACGCGATGTCCGGGCGGCGGGCGAGCGCCTCGGCAACCGGGAGCGCGGCGTCCGGGGCGCACTGCACCCGCAGCCAGGACTCGAACAGCCCGACGCGGCTGCCCACCGGCAGCCCGACCACCCGGATCAGGCCGGTGGTCCGCAGCCGCCGGTAGCGGCGTACGACGGTCTGGTCGGAGACCTCCAGCACCTCGGCGAGCCGGCTGAAGGGGGCCCGGCCGTCGATCACGAGGGCCTGGACCAGGGACCGGTCGAGCGCGTCCAGCTCCGTGTCGTTCATGGTTTCCATCATGACAGGGGTTCCCGTGACGGAAATCCGGCAGAAGGAGGCTGCTGGATGGGGGACGGGGGCCATGCGATGGGACCTTGGGGCCACCGGGGATCCGCCCGCGCCTTCACCGCTCCGTCATCCGAGGAGAACTCCCATGCGCAAATGGCTGCCACTGACGGCCGTCTGCCTCGGGGCTTTCATGCTCCTGGTCGACGTCACGATCGTGACCGTCGCCCTGCCCGACATGGCCGCCGACATGGCTGCCGACCCTTCCTTCGGCGGCTTCTCCGCCCTCCAGTGGGTGATGGACGTCTACGCGCTCGCGCTGGCCGCCCTGCTGCTGGGAGCGGGCTCGCTCGCCGACCGGATCGGCCGCCGCCGCGTCTACCTCGCCGGACTCGGGCTCTTCGCCGCCGCCTCGCTCGCCTGCGGGCTGGCCACCGGCCCGGCCGAACTGATCGCCTTCCGCGCCGTCCAGGGCATCGGCGGAGCCGCCATGTTCGCCACCACCATGGCCCTGCTCAGTTCCGCCTACCAGGGCCGTGACCGCGGAGTGGCCTTCGGCGTCTGGGGCGCGGTCAACGGCGCCGCCGCCGCGGCCGGACCGATCATCGGCGGACTGCTCACCGAGCAGTTCGGCTGGCGCTGGATCTTCTTCATCAACCTGCCCGTGTGCGCGCTGGCCGTGTACGTCACCCTCAAGGCGGTGGCCGAATCCCGCGCCCCGCGCGCCGGGCGGCTCGACCTGCCCGGCATGGCCACCTTCACCACGGGCGCCGCGGCCCTCACCTACGCCGTGATCCGGGTGGGCGAGAACGGCTGGAGCTCGCCCACCACCCTCGCCCTGCTCGGCCTCGGCGTGGCCGCCTTCGGCGCCTTCGTCCTCGTGGAACTGCGCAGCGCCCACCCGATGCTGGACCTCTCGCTGTTCCGCAGCCCCACCTTCGTCGCCGTCATGGCCGCCGGACTGCTGCTCTCGGGCGCCGCGTTCTCCTACCTCATGTACGTCTCCCTCTGGCTGCAGTCCGCCGAGGGGATGGGCCCGGTCGGCGGGGGGCTGGTGCTGCTGCCGCTGAGCGCGGCCGGCTTCGTCGTCGCCGCGGTGGCCGGGCGGCTGCTGCACGGGGTCCCGCCCCGGCTGACCATCGGCGGCGGGCTGCTGCTGATCGGCGTCGGCGCGCTGCTCCAGGCCTGGATGCTGGACGCCGGGGACGGCTGGAGCGCGCTGGTCCCCGGCCTGCTCGTGACCGGCGTGGGGGTGGGCGCGGCCACTCCGGCGCTCGCCGCCACGGCGATGGGGGCCGTGGCCCCGGCCCGGGCGGGCATGGCGGGCGGCGCCCTGAACACCGCGCGCCAGCTGGGCACCGCCCTCGGCATCGCCGTGCTCGGCGCCGTCTTCCACGCGGGGCTGCGCTCCGGGCTCGGCGAGGGCGGCCGGGACCTGGCGGAGCCGCTGGCGTCCGGCGGCGCCGGGCAGCTGCTCGCCGAGGCCCCGGCGGGTGCGGCCCGCGAGGCGCTGACCGGCCTGGTGGAGGCGGCCTTCGCGAACGGTCTGCGCGAGACGTTCCTGGCCTCGGCCGCGATGGGTCTGGCCGGCGCCCTGACGGTCTTCCTGCTGCTCCGCGGCGGGACCCCGGACACGGCCGCCGGCATCCCGCGGGCCCGCACGAAGTCCCCGGAACCTGCGGGCGCGGTGGCACCCCCCGCTCGGAACTGAAGTCCCCCGGCTGGGACCTCACGGGTGAACCTTCGAACGTACTGGGCATGCTGAATCGTTTCAGCGGCGTGTTCCGCTCCTACGCTGCCCGCGGATGCCACCGGACCCGGCATCCGCGGACCCGAGGAACGGACTTCCCCCCATGCGTCTTCGCACCACCGCCGCCATGCTCGTCAGCGCTCTCGCGCTCGTCCTGCCCACCGCCGGCCCGTCGCTGGCCGACGACCACGGCGACCGTGTGCTCGGCACCCTGAACTACCGGTTCGTCAACGACAACGACATCGAGGAGAACGGCCAGATCCGGCCGGCGGACACCAACACCTGCTACGTGCTGGCGCGCACCTCGCAGGACAAGCCCGCGGTCGCGGTCCAGAACAACACGAAGTCGCGGGCGCATCTCTTCAGCAACCCCAACTGCTCCGGCGAGGAGGTGGCGACGCTGAGGCCGGACGGGCAGGTGAACCAGGTGAGGGCCGTCTCGGCCTACTTCACGCCGGTGAACGCGGAGGACGACGGCCGCGGTGACCAGGGCCGTGACGACGAGGCGCGTGACGACGAGGCGCGTGACGACCAGAGCCGCGACGACCAGGCCCGCGACGACGAGGCTCGTGACGACGAGGCTCGTGACGACCAGGGCCGCGGTGACCAGGGTCGCGACGACCAGGCGCGTGACGACGAGGCTCGTGACGACCAGAGCCGTGACGACCAGGCGCGTGACGATCAGGGTCGTGGTGACCAGGCCCGCGACGACGAGGCTCGTGACGACCAGGCGCGTGACGACCAGGGCCGCGGAGACCAGGCCCGTGACGACCAGGCCCGCGACGAGGACGAAGAGGAGGACCTCCTCGACGTCGTCTTCCGCGCCATCGGCTGATCCGGTGGCTCCCTGACCCGGAAGCGGTCCGGCGCCCCACACGGCGGCCGGGCCGCTTCCGCGTCAGGCCCCGTCCGCAGGACCGGCATCCGTCGCCGGCCACTCCACCACGTCCACCACGTCCACCACGTCCGCCGCGTGCGCGGCAGGGCCGATGGGACGGCTCATGGGACAGGGCCGCCCGGGGAGGTCTTCTCCCGGGCGGCCCCGTGTCTAACGGTTCAGCTGTGGCTCACGCTGCCCCGATGGGGTCAGAAGGTGAGCTTCCAGCTGTTGATGTAGCCGGTGTCCAGGCTGGCAGCGTCCCTGACGCGGAGCTTCCAGGTGCCGTTGGCGACCTCGGAGGAGGCGTTCACGGTGAAGGACTGGACGATGTTGTCCGCGCTGCCGCCGGTGCGGTTGCGCAGGTTGTACACGCTGCCGTCGGGGGCGACCAGGTCGACCACCAGGTCACCGACGTAGGTGTGGACGATGTTCACGTCCACCTTCAGCGTGCTCGGGGCGTTGCCCGTGCGGGTCACCGAGAGCGGGGACTCGACCGTGGCGTTGTCCGCGATCTGGTAGTCGTTCGTGTTCTCGAAGACGTTCTGCTGGCCGGTGCCGACCGTCCAGGTGAAGGACGCCGTCCCGGTCTTGCTCTGCGAGTCGGTCACCGTGACGGTCACGTTGGACGTGCCCGCGGTGGTGGCCGTGCCCGAGATCAGGCCGGTGGAGGAGTTGATGGACAGGCCGGCCGGCAGGCCGGTCGCCGCGTAGCTCAGCGCACCCGGGTTGGTGCTGGTGGCCTGGACCTGCAGGCTGACAGCGGTGTTGATCTGGGTGTTCTGGTTGGCGATCGGGGTGACCGAGACGCCGCTCACGATGCGCGGGCCGACGTTGATGGCCGCCCAGGCGTTCGCCGCGTTGTTGTAGGTGGTCGAACCGGCGCCGTAGAGGTCGGCCGCCGCCTGCAGGGTGGCCGTACGGGCCGCCGCGTAGTTGGTGTTCGACTTGAACAGACCGGTGGTCAGCGCGCGGAACCAGATCTTCGAGGCGGCGTCGCGGCCGATCGCGGTGACCGGGAGGCCGTCGGAGGTCGGCGAGTCGTAGCTCACGCCGTTGACGACCTTGGCGCCGGAGCCCTCGGAGGCCAGGTAGTACCAGTGGTTGGCCGGGCCCGAGGAGTAGTGGACGTCGATGCCGCCGAGGCCCGAGTACCAGGCGTCCTTGGACGCGCCGTCCTTGCTCGGCTTGTCCATGTAGCGCAGCGGGGTGCCGTCGCCGTTGATGTCGATCTTCTCGCCGACGAGGTAGTCGCCGACGTCCTGCGGGTTGTTGGCGTAGAACTCGACGGCCGCCGCCATGATGTCGGAGGTCGCCTCGTTCAGACCGCCGGGCTCACCGCTGTAGGTCATGTTGCCGGTGACCGAGGTCAGACCGTGGGTCATCTCGTGCGCCGCCACGTCGGTGGAGGTGAGGGGCTTGTTGTTGCCCTCGCCGTCGCCGTACGTCATGCAGAAGCAGGAGTCGCTCCAGAACGCGTTGACGTAGGCGTTGCCGTAGTGGACCCGGCTGTACGGGGCCACGCCGTCGTTGCGCAGGCCGTTGCGGCCGTGCACGTTCTTGTAGTAGTCCCACGTGACCGCGGCGCCGTAGTGGGCGTCACCGCCGGCCGTCTCCAGGTTGGACGGCAGGCCGTTGCCCCAGATGTCGTCCGGGCCGGAGAAGAGCGTGCCGGTGCCGGAGCCGGTGCCACGGTTGAGGTTGTACGTCTTGTGGCTGCCGCGCGCGGCGTCGGTCAGGTTCCAGGTGCTGCCCGACTGGGTGGTCCCGAGGGTCACCTGACCGCTGTACATGGTGTTGCCGGTGCCGGTCTCGATGGCCTGCCACTCGGTGATCTTGGCGCCGGTCTTGGCGTTGGTCACCACGTGCAGCTCGTTCGGGGTGCCGTCGTGCTGGAGGCCGCCGACGACGGTCTCGAACGCGAGCACCGGAGCGCCCTCGGCCGCCCAGATCACCTTGCGGGCGCCCTTGGAGGCCTTGGCCTCCTTCGAGCCCTCGGCGCTCGCGGCGGAGACGGCCTGGCTCTCCGCGGCCGACGGGGTGACCGTGGCGTCGGTGTCGGCGACCTTGATCTCGTGGTTGGTCGCCTTGGTCACGCTCTTGGTGACACCGCCCTTGGCGTGAACGGTGAGGTCACCGCCGAGCACAGGGAGGCCGTTGTAGGTGCGCTCGTACGTCGTGTGCGTGGTGCCGTCCGCATCCTGGACGACATCGCGGACGACGAGCTTCTCGCCACTGCCGAGGCCGAGCGCCTTGGCGGCCTGCGCGGTGGTCGAGTTGGCCTCGGCGAGGAGCGTCGCACGCTCCGAAGCGCTGAGTACGCGGTTGGCCGCGCCCGGATTGGGCTGGGCGGCCTTGGGTGCCTGGGACGCGGTGGCGTCGGCGGTTGCGGTGCCGGTCTGTATACCTACGGCGAGCAGGGCTGCCGCGGCAACGAGCGCGCCGGCCGCGGTGGCACGCCTCTGGGGGGTGGACCTCAACGCAGACTCCTTCTGCAAGGGGGGTTCCGGATGGCTGGGTGGGCCTCCGGGCAGAACAGGGCTGGTGCGATGAACGGTCGAAGATTGCCACTTGTCGGTCTAGATGTCAGGGCCGCGTCAAAAGGTTGGCCGGAAACGGTTCGTTGTCCGAAGATACGTATCCGGTATCCGGACCATTCACCTTCGTGTGCGTCATGCGGTGTTGGGCATCCGGAACGGCCGATACCGGTTGCTAACACTTGCGCAACAAGAGGCTGCGTTGACCCAAACGGCATTTACCGTACGGGTGTTTGTCGTACTGTTTCCCGGTGCGGCAGATGTCCGTTGCCAGGGGAAGCCATGGACACCCGCCGCTGTCATAGACCACGTGCCAGGGGGGCCCATGAGGCATGTCCATTTTCCTGCGCAAAGAGTGGCCGGGGCGGGCCATGACTCCGTCGGGTCCGCCCGGCGCCTCGGGGACAAGGCCCGCTGGTACCTCCCGGCCGCCGTCGCCGCCGACTTCTTCGGCGCCGCCCTCCCCGTAGGGCTCGTCTTCGATGCCGCACAGCAGGTCCGGCCCCTCTACTGCGCCCTCGCCGCCGCCGTGGCGTGGACCGGCGTCCAGGCGCTGCGCCGGCGGTACGCGGCCCGCGCGCTCGGGGAGTCGCGCGGAGTGCTGCCCGTCGTGCACGACTGGCTGATTCTCATCGGCGTGCTGGCCGTCGCCCGCGTGGTGACCGAGGAGGACACGCCCCGGCTGTCCGCCCTCGGGGCCCTGCTGCCGGCCCTCCTCATCACCGTCGCCTGCCACAAACTGACCTATCGTCACCTCTCGGCCGCCCGCCGCGAGGCCCAGGCCGTGAGCCGGGTCCTCGTCATCGGCGAGCCCGACGCGGCCGAGGACGTCATCGCGCACCTCGCCGCCCGCACCGACCACCCGTACGTGGTCGTGGGCGTGGTCCCGGTCGGCTCCGGGGCCCTTTCCAGCGGGGTGCCCGTGGCGGCCCGGCTCGACGCGGCGATGCCCGAGGCCCCGGCCGCCGACTCCGCGGCCGTGCTCGGCGCCGTCTGCAGCCACCACGCCGACCTGGTGCTGGTGGCCCCCGGCGTGCGCATCACGGGGGAGCGGCTGCGCCGCGTCGCCTGGGCCCTGCACGACGCGGGGCTCGAACTGGCGGTCTTCGCCGGGCTGGTGGAGGTCTCCGTCAAGCGGCTGGAGACCCTGTCCGCGGGCGGGCTGGCCGTGCTGCGGGTCGCGCCCCCGGTCGGCCGTGGCGTGCAGACCCTGCTCAAGTCGGCCCTGGACCGGGTGGGAGCCGCGGCCGGGCTGCTGCTCCTCGCACCGGTCTTCCTCGGGATCGTGCTGGCCATCCGCTTCGGCTCGCGCGGTCCGGCCTTCTACCGGCAGCAGCGCATCGGCCGCGACGGGGTGCCGTTCGTCATGTGGAAGTTCCGCACGATGGTGATGGACGCCGACGCCCGCAAGGCCGAGCTGTCCGGGGCGAACGAGAACGACGGCCTGATGTTCAAGATGCGCCGCGACCCCCGGGTGACCCGTGTGGGCCGGCTGCTGCGCCGCACCTCGCTGGACGAACTGCCGCAGCTGGTCAACGTAATGATCGGCGACATGTCGCTGGTCGGCCCGCGCCCGCCGCTGCCGGAGGAGGTGGCCCAGTACGACGAGGTCGAACTGCGGCGGCTCACCGTGCGGCCCGGGATGACGGGGCTGTGGCAGATCAGCGGCAGGTCCGATCTGTCCTGGGACGAAACCATCCAGCTTGACCTGCAGTACGTCGACAACTGGTCCTTCACCAGCGATGTCGACGTGATGGGCCGTACGCTCCGCGCCGTCGTCGACGGACGCGGAGCGTACTGAGGCACCGGATTGCCGAGGCCGCCTGTGCGATCAGGCCTGCTCGCGCCACCACTTGTACGTGGAGGCGATCCCGTCCCGCAGCGGGACGGCGGGCTTCCAGCCGAGCGAGGTCAGGCGGCCGACGTCCAGCAGCTTGCGCGGGGTTCCGTCCGGCTTGGACGTGTCCCAGGCGAGCCGGCCCCGGAAGCCGGTCACCTCGGCGACCGTCTCCGCCAGTTCCCTGATGGTCAGGTCCTCGCCGCAGCCGATGTTGACCGGCTCGTCGCCGTCGTAGCTGCCGAGCAGCACGGCGCACGCGGCGGCCAGGTCGTCCACGTGCAGGAACTCCCGCCGCGGGGTCCCCGAGCCCCACAGGGTGACCTCCTCGCGGCCCTCGGCGGCGGCCTCGTGGAACCGCCGGATGAGGGCGGGCAGCACGTGCGAGGTCTCCAGGTCGAAGTTGTCGCCCGGGCCGTAGAGGTTCGTGGGCATGGCCGAGATGTACGAGGCCCCGTACTGCTTGCGGTACGACTGGACCTGGACGATGCCGGCGATCTTCGCGAGGGCGTAGGCCTCGTTGGTCGGCTCCAGCGGGCCGGTCAGCAGCGCGTCCTCGCGGATGGGCTGCGGGGCCAGCTTCGGGTAGATGCAGGACGAACCGAGGAACAGCAGCCGGCCCACGCCGGCGGCGTGCGCGCCGCCGATCACGCTGAGCTGGATCTGGAGGTTCTCCTCCAGGAACTGCACCGGATAGGTGCTGTTGGCCATGATCCCGCCGACCTTGGCGGCGGCCAGCACGACGGCGTCCGGCCGGACGTCCTTCAGGTACGCACCCGTGGCGGCGGCGTCGCGCAGGTCGAGGTCGGCGCGGCCCCGGGTGAGCACCTCGTGGCCGTCGGCGGTCAGCCGCCGGGCGACCGCGGACCCCACGAGGCCGCGGTGGCCCGCGACGAAGACGCGGGCGTTCGGGGGCAGGAGCGGCAGCGAACTTGTCATACCGCCGATGATGCCAGTCCGCTCGCGCGGGAGCCGCAACGGTCCCGACCCCGGACCCGGACCCGCCGCCGCGCTCCCGAACGGGCCCCGGTGGCGGGGGTGTGCGGGCCGTGTGCGAAGGGTGTGGAGGAATCCGCCGCAAAGGCGGCTGGACCGGGCGTGTACGGTACGCATCCAGTCCCCGGTTCCGGCCGGTGCGCCGGGCCGTCTGCCTGCCGGGACCCCGAACGGGTGGGGGCGCCCCGCTCATCACAACTGACCGAAACCATCCCCAGGGGGACCGTATGGGCAAGACCGCACTGATCACCGGCGTCACCGGGCAGGACGGCTCGTACCTCGCAGAGCTCCTGCTCTCCAAGGGCTACACGGTGCACGGGCTCGTGCGGCGGTCCTCCAGCTTCAACACGGAGCGGGTCGACCACATCTACCAGGACCCGCAGACGGCCAACCGGTCCTTCGTCCTGCACCACGCCGACCTCTCCGACGGTGTCGCGCTGGTGAACCTGCTCCGTGACATACGCCCCGACGAGGTCTACAACCTCGGCGCCCAGTCCCACGTCCGCGTCTCCTTCGACGCCCCGCTCTACACGGGCGACGTGACCGGCCTCGGCGCGCTGCGGCTGCTGGAGGCCATCCGGGCCAGCGGCGTCGACACCCGCATCTACCAGGCCTCGTCCTCGGAGATGTTCGGGGCCACCCCGCCCCCGCAGAACGAGGGGACCCCGTTCCACCCGCGCAGCCCGTACGGCGCCGCGAAGGTCTTCGCGTACTGGACGACCGTGAACTACCGCGAGGCGTACGACATGTTCGCCGTCAACGGGATCCTCTTCAACCACGAGTCCCCGCGCCGCGGCGAGACCTTCGTGACCCGCAAGATCACCCGCGCGGTCGCCCGCATCAAGGCCGGTCTCCAGGACCACCTCTACCTCGGCAACCTCGACGCGGTGCGCGACTGGGGCTACGCCCCCGAGTACGTGGACGCCATGTGGCGGATGCTGCAGCAGGACGAGCCCACCGACTACGTCGTCGCCACCGGAGTGGCCGCGACCGTCCGCGAGTTCGTCGAGTCGTCCTTCTCGCACGCCGGTCTCGACTGGAACGAGCACGTGCGCTACGACGCCAAGTACGAGCGCCCCAGCGAGGTCGACGCCCTGATCGGCGACGCTTCGAAGGCCCATGACCTGCTTGGCTGGAAGCCGTCGGTCCTGGTGGAGGAGCTGGCGCAGATCATGGTCGACGCCGACATTCGGCAGGTCGAGGACCAACTGGCGGGTGTGACGGTCCGAATCGACCGCTGAGGCCTTATATTTCCCCTACGATTTGCCGTGTCCCGGTCATTCGCGCACTTCTCTGCGGGTGTGGCCGGGTCAAACCTGTCATATGTCCGGTGTGCACCCTCCATGCTGAACCGTTGATTCCAAGTTGGTATGCAATGGGTCAAGAGAGGTGACCAGGCCCTCGCGTGAGCCCTAGTCTGCGCCCGTACATATGGCTGTTCGGATAGTTCCAGCCATCAAACCGGGCAATTGCCCTGGGGGGCTCATGCG
Organism: Streptomyces sp. NBC_00207; assembly: GCF_045160965.1. Classification (NCBI taxonomy): domain Bacteria; kingdom Bacillati; phylum Actinomycetota; class Actinomycetes; order Kitasatosporales; family Streptomycetaceae; genus Streptomyces; species Streptomyces sp. NBC_00207. Next base: position 6,334,083 of record NZ_CP130715.1, read on the forward strand.
TAGATCCAGAGGGCTGACTGCTGCCCTCGTCCTGTCACTGGCCGGTGCCGGCACCGGCATAGGCCTGGTGTTGATGCCTCAGGCGTCCGCCATCACGCCGCCGGTGGCATTCACCGCCGACGAGCTGCCCACCTGGCAGCCCGACGGCATCGTCTTTGCGATGGCCCAGGCGAACGGCACCGTCTTCGCCGGCGGTACCTTCTCGGCGGTCCGTCCGCCCGAGGGCGCCGCGGGTGCCGAGCAGGAGGCCGTGAACTTCGTCGCGCTCGACGCCGCGACGGGCAAGCCCACCGCCTGCAAGCTCGCCTTCACCATCGGCGACGGCACGGCGACCGTGCGCACCCTGGTCGTCTCCAAGGACAAGAAGACCCTGTACGCGGGCGGTTACTTCGGCGCCGTCAACGGCACCCCGGTCTCCAGCCTCGCGGCGATCGACATCGCGAGCTGCACCCCCAAGGCATCGTTCCACCCGGGCTTCCCCGCCACCGTGCGCGGACTCGCCGTCACCGACGACACCGTGTACGCGGCGGGCGACTTCAACGCCGTCGACGGCCAGACCCGCGAGCGGTTCGCCGCCGTGGACGCCGGCAGCGGTGCGCTCAAGCCCTTCGTCGCCAACGTCGACGAGCCGGGCCGCGCCGTCGAGGTCACCCCCGACGGCAAGAACGTGCTGCTGGGCGGTGACTTCTTCACGGTCAACGGCACCAACAGCCACGCCCTGGCCGTGGTCAACGCCACCACCGGCGCGGTCACCAAGACGTACGGCAACATCCCGTCGAACTCGGTCGTCAAGGACATCTCCACCGACGAGACCGGCTTCTACACGGGCCACGAGGGCTCCGGCGGCGGCGTCTTCGACGGCCGCATCGGCCTGCGCCTCAGCGACTTCACCGAGAAGTGGCGCGACCGCTGCCTCGGTGCCACCCAGTTCGTCCTGCCGTACGAGGGAGTGCTCTACAGCTCCTCGCACGCGCACGACTGCTCCACCGAGCTGGAGTTCCCCGACGGCAAGCGGAACTTCCTGCTGGCCCAGCCGACCAACCACGAAGGCGCCGCCCCCGCGCCCGTGGACGGGTTCGTGCGCGGCCCCGGCAAGCTCGGCTGGCACCCCACGGCCAACGACGGCCTCGGCGAGGGCATCGGCCCGCGCGTCATGGCCGTGGCCGACAAGAACGACGTCAAGTACCTGTGGGTCGGCGGTGAGTTCACCCTCATCAACGGCAAGGCCCAGCAGGGCCTGACCCGCTTCGCCTCCACCGGCGACGTCGGCGCCCCGACCACCCCGGTGGCCAGCGCCGCGAGCGTCAAGCCCGGCGAGGCGCAGGTCCGCTGGCGCACCAGCTACGACGCGGACGACAGCAAGCTGACGTACCGCATCTACCGCAACGGCTCGGCCACCCCGGCCGCGACGGTCACCGCCAGCTCGCTGGAGTGGGAGCGCCCGCAGGCCTCCTGGACCGACGCCACGGTCAAGGCCGGCCAGACGTACACCTACCGGGTGACCGCGACCGACGACGCGGGCAACACCAGCGCCCTGTCGGCCGTCGCCTCGGTGACGATCCCGACCTCGGTCCAGTCGTACCCGAACCAGGTCCGCGCGGACGGCGCCAACCTGTACTGGCGCTACGACGACACCGTCAGCCCGTACGTGGCCGACTCCTCCAGCGGTGGCAACACCAGCGGCGTCCAGTTCAACGCCCCGGCCCTGCGCCAGACGCCCGGCGCGGTCTCCGGCGCCAGCACGGCGATGGGCTTCAACGGAACCAGCCAGCTGGTGCACGGCGACCGCCGTCAGACGGTCGGCAACACGTTCACCGTCGAGACCTGGTTCAAGACGAACACCACGCGCGGCGGCAAGCTGATCGGCTTCGGCAACAACACCACGCGCAACAGCGGCTCGTTCGACCGCCACATCTACATGACCAACACCGGTCGCCTCGTCTTCGGCGTCTACAACGGCTCGGCCCGGACCGTCTCCACGGGTCTGTTCGAGACGTACAACGACAACAAGTGGCACCACGTGGTCGGCACCCAGGGCCCCGGCGGCATCACGCTGTACGTCGACGGCCAGAACAAGGGCTCGCTGAACGCCACCAGCAACGCCGCCTACGCGGGCTACTGGCACGCCGGCGGTGACAACCTCTCCGGTTGGCCGACCCGCCCGACGAGCAACTTCTTCGCCGGTCAGCTCGACGAGACGGCCGTCTACCCGACGGCGCTCACCCAGGCCCAGGTCAAGAACCACTTCGACCTGGCCAAGGCTCCCACCGACTCGGTCTCCGCGGTCAAGGCGACCGAGGACACCTACATCAACCAGGGCGCCCCGAGCACGGCCTACGGCACGTCCACCTCGCTCGCGGTGCGCGGCACCTCGGCGTACGAGACGTACCTGCGCTTCGCCCTGCCGGCCGCCCCGGCCGGCCAGGTCCTGAAGTCCGCCTCGCTGCAGATCAAGACCTCCACGCAGGCGGGCGCCGGCACCGCCGACACCGTCTCCGTGGTCCCGGTCACCGGCACCTGGAGCGGCGCGGGCACCACCTTCAACACCAAGCCCACCCTCGGCACCACCCCGCTCGGCAGCATCGCGGGCGTGCCGGACGGCTCGGCCGTGCACAGCGTCGAGCTGGACACCGCCGCGGTCTCCGCGGTGCTGGGCGGCAGCTACAGCCTGGGCCTGACGAGCACGGGCACCGACCCGCTGTGGATCTGGTCCGCGGAGTCCACGGCGGCGGAGGGTACTCCGCAGCTGGTTCTGACCTTCGGCGCGAAGTAGCGACCACCGAAGCAACCGCCTGACGGCGTGCGGGGCCCGGCTCTACGTGGCCGGGCCCCGCACGCCTGTCCCACCCCTGTAAGTAGTACGGGAGCCATCCGATGTACCGACGCTCCGCGGCGGCCGCTGTCCTGCTGACCGCCGCCCTGACCCTGACCGCCTGCAGTTCGGGCGGGGACGACTCCGGGGCGAAGGCGAAGCCTCCGGCCTCGTCGGCGGCCCCCGATCCCGCGGACGCCCCGGCCACCCCGGCCGCGGCGGATCCCGCGGCCGACGCGAAGCCGACGGGCCCGGTCCTCCCCGATGCGAAGCTCACCCCGAAGACGGGCAGCTTCACGGAGCAGGAGAAGAAGTACCTGAGCGGGCGGGTCCCCGAGAAGATGGACCCGGCGGCCGTCCTGCAGACCGGCCAGGAGGCCTGCCAGCGGGTGGCGCGCACCGCGAAGCACGACAAGGACGCCGCGACCGGGGCCGTCATCACCGGGGAGATCCCGGGGGCCAAGGACGCGATCACGCACCTGTGCCCGGACCAGAAGCCGATCCTCGCCGCGGCGGAGAAGGGCTTCGCCGAAGGCCCCCGGAAGTCGCCCGCCGCGGGCAGCTACCGGGCGCTGACGCAGGCCACGAACTGCACCTGGGAGGCCAAGGGCAAGGACGGCAACGTCCTCGCCTCGGGCCCCGAGGCCCCGCTCAAGGCCGGCGACAAGATCACGGCGACGATCCCGGCGGGCACGGCGGAGTTCAACTCCTCCGGCTGCTACGCCTGGATCCCCGCGTAGCACCGCGGGCGCCCGCAGCGGCGGGAAGAACGCCCCCGAGGACCGGACTCCCGGCCCCCGGGGGCGTTTTCGTGCTCCGGACCCGGGTATCCGCGCGGTCACAGCCACGACGGCGGAAGGCGGACTCATGGGCATCGGTGGATGCATCGGTTTGATCGTGGTGGGCGCCATCCTCACCTTCGCCAGCGACTGGGAGATGGAGAGCGTCGACCTCGACCTGGTCGGTCTGATCATGATGGCGGTGGGCGGCATCGGCCTCGCCGTGTACACCAGCATCTACAAGCGGCGCCGGACCGCGGGCGCGATACCCGTGGTGGAGGAACACCGCCGCGACGTCATCTGACGCCGCGGCAGGGCCTCACCCGCGCAGCGCGCCCTCGTACACCGGGAGCAGGGTGTCCAGGACCGCGTCCATGGAGAAGGAGTCCGCGGCCAGTGCGCGGGCCGCCAGCGAGGCCTCGCGGTTGGCCGCCGGGTCCAGCAGGGCCAGGACGGCCGCGGCGACGCCCTCCGGGCCGGGATCCACCGCGTGCCCCGCGCCGGCCCCCGCGACGTCGCGGGCCAGGCCGTTGGAGTGCGTGACCACCGAGGGGACGCCCACCGAGAGCGCCTCCAGCACCGACATCGGGAACGGCTCGTCCACCGAGGGCAGGACGTACACGTGGGCCCGGCGCAGCTCCGCCAGGACCTCCGCGCTGGACAGCGCCCCCGGGACCGTGAACCGGTCCGTCAGGCCCAGCGCCCCGATCCGGGCGCGTACGGCCCCCAGCTCGCCCTCGTCCGGGCCCGCGACCACGAAGTGCGCGTCCGGGTGCGCCGCGAGGACCGCCGGGGCCGCGTCCACGAAGTCCACCGGCCGCTTGCGGGCCTGCAGGCGCGCCGAGTACAGGATCCGCGGCGGGCCGGCCGGCCGAGGCCGCTCCTCCTGCGCCGGGGTCCCGTTGACCAGGCGGACCGCCCGCGCCAGCGGCGCGCCCACCACCGCGTCCAGGCCCTCCCGCTCGTGCGGGGTCAGGTACAGCAGCGCGTCCGCGCCGCGCAGCAGCCGGCGTACCGCCACCGCGTCCAGGACCTTGGCGAGCAGCTTCTCGCTCGGGTCCACCATCCCGTGGGTCTGCAGCACCAGGGGCTTGCCGGCCCGCAGCGCCGCCAGGGCCACCGGCAGGGTCACCAGGTCCCGGGCCAGGTGGACGTGGACGACGTCCGCGTCGCGCACGAGGCGCCCGGCCGAGGCCAGCAGCGCCGGCGAGGTCATCCCGCTGAAGCCGAGGGGGAGCAGGCGGCGGGCCGGGAACAGCTTCGCCGGCACGCCCTCCACCGAGGTGGGCCACTCGTCGAAGCCCTCGCCCAGCGCGAGCAGCCGCGCCTCGTGGCCCCGGGCGCGCAGCCCCTTCGCCAGGTTCAGCGCGACCCGGACCGGCCCGCCGAAGGCGTGCGAGGGGGAGTGCAGGGTGACGGCGTGCAGCACGCGCAGCGGGGTGCTCACTTGGGCTCCTCCACCGGGCGGCGCTGCCCGTCCTGGGTCTGCAGGGTCAGCTCCGGCAGGTCCTTGTGCACGACCGAGCCCGCGCCGGCGACCGCGCAGCGGCCCACCGTGACCCCGGCCAGCACGGTCGCCCGTACCGCCACCCACGCGCCGTCCTCGACGGTGATCGGGGCGTTGCGGTACCGGAAGTCGGCGGCCCGGTGGTCGTGCGAGCCGGTGCACAGCAGGGCCTCCTGCGAGACGCACACGTGCGAACCGATCGTCACCGGCTCGAGGTTCAGCAGCCAGGCGCCCTCGCCTATCCAGGTGTGGTCCCCGACGGTGAGCTTCCACGGCCACAGCACCCGCACCCGGTGCCGGATCAGCACGCCCTCGCCGATCTGCGCCCCGAAGGCCCGCAGCAGCGCCACCCGCACCCGCGCCGGACAGAACCAGCTCATGAACAGCGTGTTCATCACGGCGAACCAGAGCGCCTGCGTCAGCAGCCCGCGGCCCTTGTCGTACCCGGCCAGCGTGAAGGAAGGAAGATCCCGCAACTGTCGCCCCCATCTGCTCCCCCGGACTCCGTCCGGGGGCCCCACGCCGCCGCCTCCCCGGGCGTGGCCCGCTCAGACTAGACTGCCCGCGGACCAGGCACACCGGGTGGGGGCTGCAGTGACGACGGACATACGCAAGCCCTCCGCAACGCCCGCGAAGCGGCCCGTCCCGTCCCCCTTCGAGGACGAGAGCCTGTGGGGCCGGGCCACCCTCCCGCGCACGCTCCTCTCGCGCGCGCTGTCCGTACCGCTCGCCCTCGGATTCACCGTCTTCCTGCCGCTGTTCGTCGCCGTCCAGGACGGCGCGGGCGCCCGTGACGCGGCCTTCTGGCTCCAGCTCCTGCTCACCATGTACGCGGGCGCCCGGCTCTCCGCGATGGTGCTCACCAGCCGCCGCAAGCTGCTCCAGGGCTCCTTCTGGCTCTTCGTCTACATGGCCATGGGCGTGGCCCCGCTCGCGCAGGCCGTCCTCGGCCAGGTCCCGACCCCCGTCGTCGGCCCGCGCTCCGACCTGACCGCCGCCATCGGGCTCGTGCTGCTCGGCTGCACGGCCTTCGACGTCGGCGTGCTGCTGGCCCGTCACCGGCCGGCCGGGCGCGCGGGCGGCTCGCAGAAGGTGTCGCGCCCGGTCATGGCGCACCGGCGGCGCCTGCAGCTGCTGACCGTGCTGTCCTTCGGGTGCAGCGCGGTCTTCATCATGAAGCTCGGCGGTCCGGCGGTCTTCTTCTCCAGCCGCCAGGAGATCATCGCCGGCATCCAGGAGGCGGGCGTCTCCAACGGCGACGGCCAGGCCGGGCAGGCCCTGCTGCGCGGCTTCGGCACCGTACCGGCCCTGCTCGCGCTGCTCCTCTACACACGCTGGCTGATCACCTCGAAGTTCGCCCGCCGCAAGGTGTCGATCATCGTCACGTGGGCGGCGCTCGCCGGCCTCAACCTGATCGTCAACAACCCGATCTCGAACCCGCGGTACTGGTTCCTGACGGTCATGTTCGCGCTGCTCTTCACCGTCTTCCCGGTGAGCGCGGCGATGTACCGCGTGGCGCTGTCGATGGCGGTGGTCGTCGCGCTCCTGATCTTCCCCTTCGCCGACCGCTTCCGGTACGACGAGAAGAACTACCGTCCGGTCGAGACCACGTCCTTCCTGGAGCCGATGGCGCTCAAGGACTACGACCAGATCGGCATGTTCGCGAACACCATCACCTTCTCGGAGTCGGGCCCCGGGCACTTCTACGGCCGCCAGCTGGCCGGGTCGGTCTTCTTCGCGGTGCCCCGTTCGGTCTGGGAGGGCAAGCCGCGGGACACCGGCGTGATGGTCGGCCAGTGGATGGGCACGGTCAACACCAACCTCTCCTCCCCGATCTGGGCGGAGCTGTGGCTCGACTTCGGTCCGCTGGGGATGGGCGCCGGGCTGCTGGGCATGGGGTACGCCTCCGCCCGCGTCGACCGGCGCTACGCGAAACGGGCCACGCGGCGGTCGCCGCCGGGCAGCCTGATCTCGGTGGTCGTCCCGCTGGTCGCGGGCTACTCCTTCATCCTGCTGCGCGGACCGTTGCTCCAGGCGTCCGGGCGCGTGGCGATCGCCGCGCTCTGCCTTGCGCTGGTCGCGACGTACCGCACGGACCGCGGCACGACGTTGCGCTAGCCACCCGTGCCCAGGTGCGGCGCCGCTGCGGGGGCGCTGCCCCCGAACCCCCGCGCCTCAAACGCCGGCGAGGCTGAAAGACCCGGGGCTCCGCCCCGGACCCCGCTCCTCAAACGCCGGAGGGGCTGGATGGTGCGGCGGGGAGAGGCTCCGCGCAGCGGGTCAGTTCGCGGCCGGGGCGGGCTCGGGCTCGCGGTGCTGCGGAGCAGCCGGGCCCAGCCGGGCCACCCGGAGCCAGGCGGCCAGGGCCTTGAGGGCGGAGCCGGCCGCCAGGCCCCACGCGGCGCCCGCCACACCCCCCACCGCGTAGCCGCACAGCAGCAGCCCCACGGACAGCAGGGAGAAGACGACCTGCAAGGACAGCGTGGCCTTCGGCGCCAGCACCCGCAGGGTCAGCAGCGCGCACGTCCCGAGCCCCATCACGGCGTACTGGGCCCCCGTCGCCGGCAGCAGCCCGGCCGTCGCCGCCCAGGTGTCGCCGAGCAGCTGACGGCCCATCCGGTCGGGCAGTGCGTACAGCACGGCCCCCCAGCCCGCGCCGACCGCGGCCAGCACCAGCCCCAGCAGCGCGGTCGCCCGCACCGTGGCCCGCTTGCCGCCGAGCCGCCCGAGCACCGGCGGCCCGAAGGCGTTCGCGGAGTTGAACAGCACGTTCAGCGGCCCGAAGAGGGTGGTCGCGCCCCGCAGCGCGCCGACGGCCAGCGGGGTCGCGAAGACGCCGAGGCCCAGTACGGCGAGCTGGCTGGAGCCGTTGCCCACCGCGAACTCGACCACGAACCGCTGACCGAGGTGGCCCCGCCGCAGGTACGGCCGCAGATCGCCGCGCGTGCCGCGCACGTACGGCCGCAGCAGCCACAGCCCCAGGGCCAGAGCCGGCACCGCGGAGAGGCCCCACGCCAGTACCAGGCGTCCCGCCGAAGCCCCTTCGGGCTGCACGGCCAGCGCCGCGACCACGCACACCAGCCGCAGCGCGTCCGCGGCCAGCGCCCGTTCGGGGGCGCGCAGTGCGGAGAAGCAGTACCGCAGCCCGTCCTGGAGGAGCACCAGCGGCAGTACGAGGCCCAGCGCGAGGAAGGCCCGCCCGGGGGTGCCGGGGAGCGCGAGGCCCACCACCACGAGCAGCGCACCCGCGGCGGCCGACGCGGCCCCGGTGAAGCCGGCGGCGGAGCGGCACATCGCGCCGAGCCGTTCGCCCTTCTCCAGGACGAGGCTCTGGCCGACGTAGGCCATGTTGAGCCCGAGGAGCACGCTGAAGGTCACGTACACCATCGAGAAGTCGGCGAACCCGGCTGCCGAGGACAGCCGGGCGGCCAGCACCAGCACCAGGATGTTCGTGGCGCTGGAGGCGGCCTGGTCGAGGACCGACGCGACGGCGGCGAGGCCGCGTCGGCTCATCTGCGGCCCATGCGCACGGTGCGCAGCGCGACGGTGTCGGTGCCGTCACCGGGGATGTGCTGCTCGGGCTCGGCCACCTCGTAGGGGATCGGCTGCGGGGGCTTCGGCCCGCTCGCCGGGGAGCCGGAGGCAGGGGCGGAGGCGGGGGCCTTGTCCTTGCCGCGGCCGCGCTTCTCGCCGGGCAGCGGGGCGTGCAGCACCGCGCCGAGCACCGTGCCGCCGGCGCCGCTGATCAGCTCGCGGATCCGGGAGAGGTCGCTGCGGTGGACGCCGCGCGGGTTGCAGACGACCAGGACGCCGTCGACGCGGTCGACGAGGGCGAGGGCGTCGGCGTACGAGAGCACGGGCGGCGCGAGCACGACGACGGTCGCGTTGGGGGAGTCGGCCTCGGAGATCAGCCGGGTGGCGCGCGGGGAGGTCAGCGCGCGCGGCACGTTGCGCGCCCGCTCGCCGGGGATCAGGTCGAAGGAGCCGGACTCGCCGGCGTCCACGACGAGCTGGCGGCCGTCGGGCCACTCGGAGTCGGAGTGCCGTCCGCCGCCCTTCTGGCTTCCCGGGGTCTGGCTCCAGCGCGGCCGGCCGCCGGCGTCCGTCGGCAACTGGCTGGCCAGTACCGGGGTGCGCAGGTCGGCCTCGATGAGCAGGACGTCCTTGCCGGTCTCGGCGAAGGACGCGGCGAGGTTCACGGCCACTGCGGCGGCGGTCTCGCTGCTGCCGCGCGGGGCGACGACGAGCAGTCGGCGCCGGTCGGCGAAGCGGGAGTCGTAGGCGAGCCGGAAGGCCACCGAGCGGTACTCCTCGGCGAGGCGGGGATCGGCCTCGCCGGCGGCGAGCAGCGGCCCGCCGCCCGTCCGGTCCCGGGGCAGGTAGCCGAGTACGGGTGCGCGCAGGGCACGCGCCACGTCGCCCTCGGAGCGGGGCGCCGGGTCGAAGACGAGACGGACCCAGGCGGCGAGCAGGCCGAGGGCGAGGCCCACGGCGGCGCCGAGCGCGAGGGACATCAGGATGCCGGGGCCGTCGGCTCCGGGGGGTGCGGTCGCGGCGCTGGTGACGCGGCCCGGGGTCATGTCGAGGGCTTCGAGCTTGGTGATCTTGGTGTTGTACCCGCCGACCTCGCTCTGCAGGTCGGTCTTGGCGGAGCTGGCCGCGTCGCGCCCGGCGCCGGCCGGCATCCGGGCGATCTCCTTGGAGAGCTCGTCGAGTTGCTTGGCGATCGGGTCGCGCTGCTCCTTGTAGCCCTTGACCATCTTGTCGCGGGTGGCGTCGAGGGACTCCTGCCGCTTGAGCAGGTACGCCTCGGTCATCGCGTTGGCGCGCTTGGCGGCCTCCTTGGGGGAGGACGCCGTGTAGGTGAAGCGCAGCACCATGGTCTGCGGCGGGTTGGTGACCTGCAGACCGCTGCGCAGGGCGGCGAAGCCGGACGCGGACACGCCGAGCTTCTTCGCGGCCTCGTTGGCTATGGAGGAGCTGAGCGCGACCTGGCGCTCCGAGCCGATGTTGATCGCCTTGTCGGGGGCGAGGCTCGGGTTGAACGGGTCGTCGGTGGGCGCGCGCAGCACGACGTCGGCGGTCGCGACGTAGGTGTCGGCCGTGGAGATGCCGAGGTAGACGCCGCCCAGCAGGCCGATCCCGATGCCCGCGCCGATGAGCCTGCGGTAGCGCAGGAGCTGCCGGAACTGGTCTCTGAGGAGATCCGGTTCGTCGTCGGCCGGTGCCGCTGCAGGGCGGTTCGTCTCGATCACGGCCGGGGTCCCCCAAGTGCTTCGTCTATCAGTGCGTCGATGCGGGCCAGGCCCGCTTCACGGCTCAGATGGGCCGCCACGTGGCGGGGTCCGGCCGCTCCCAGTGCGTCCGCGCCTTCGGGGTCCTCGGCCAGGGCCCGTACGGCCTTCAGCAGGGCCTCGGGGTCCTCCGGCGGTACGAGCACCCCTGCGCCCGAGCGTTCCACCTCCTGGGCGGTGCCGCCCTCCGCCGCCACGGAGGCGACGACGGGACGGCCGGTCTGGAAGTAGGAGGTGAGTTTCGACGGCACGCTCATGTCCAGCACGGCAGCGTGCTGCGTGACCGCGAGTACGTCCGCCGCGGCGAGGATATCCGGGAACTCGCCGTCGGCGGCAGGGGGGATGATGTCCAGATTCGGCACATCGGCCGAGAGGTCGGCGAGCGCCGCACGCTGACTGCCGTCTCCCATGAGGACGAAGCGGACATTCGGATCCAGGCGGGCGGCGCCCACGAGGACCTCCAGCCCCTGCTTGAGACCCATGTTCCCGGAGTGCAGGACGACGGTCTCGCCGGGGCCCCAGCCGAGGTGGCGACGGGTCTCGCCGCGCGGCTTGGTGGGTACCGCCACGTGCGACCAGTTGGGGACGAGGCGGATCCTGCCCGGGTCCACGCCCATGCCGACGACCCGGTCCACGAAGGTCTCGTGGATGACGCCGACCAGGGTGGCCCGCTTGAGGGCGTAGGCCTCGGCGCGGCCGGCGATCGCGGCCGCCTTGTCGCCGCCGCTGATCCCGCTCTGCGCGGCGGCGGCCCCCATCAGGTCCTGGACGACCGGGATGTAGGGGACCTTCCAGCGCGCCGCGAGCCGGGCGGCGAGCACGCCTCCGGCCAGGCTGGGCATCTGGGCGAGGACCGCGTCCGGCTTGGGCATCCGGGGCGGGGCCACGGCGCCGTGCAGCAGAATCGATCCTTCAAAAAGGGCCCGCTTGACGGCGGTCTGACGCGGCGGCACGGTGTGCGCACGCCGGTGCACGGTGACGCCCGCGCGCTGTTCCGTGCGCTGGAGCGCCCCCTTGTACTCCGGCTCGACCGACCACGCCGGGTAGTGCGGCATGCCGGCGAGGACGTGGGTCTCGTGGCCGAGATCCGCCCAGTGCTCCGCGATCTGGGTGGCATACGGGCCGATCCCCGCGTGCTCCGGAGCGTAATTGGTGGAAACCAGCAGCATGCGCCGCTGACCGGATCTGGACACCGAGCGTCCCCTCTTCCCCTGGATGATGCGCACGTCACCCTATTCGTTCACCCGCGTGCTGCGGAACGTGCACGCTATTGTCTGCTAATCCGCTACACCGGGGGGTGTGGCTGCTGGGGGTAAAAGATGACGGAGCGCGACATGTCCGACCTTGCTGTGCCTGCGCGCAGGCCGTACCGAGTCGGCTATGCGCCGGGCGCCTACGATCTGTTCCACATCGGACATCTCAACATCCTTCGGCACGCCCGCAGTCGGTGCGACTACCTCGTCGCCGGAGTGGTCTCCGACGAGATGGCCGAACTCGCCAAGGGGCGCCGCCCGATGATCCCGCTCGTCGAGCGGCTGGAGATCGTCCGCAGCGTGAAGTACGTCGACGCCGCCTTCGTCGAGACCGTCCCGGACAAGGTGGAGACCTGGAAGCAGGTCCGCTTCGACGTCATCTTCAAGGGCGACGACTGGCGCGGCACGCCCAAGGGCGACCGGCTGGAGAAGGACTTCGCCGCCCACGGCGTCGACGTCGTCTACTTCCCCTACACCGTGCACACCTCCAGCACCCAGCTGCGCCGGGCGCTGGACGCGCTCGCGGAACCCCCCGCCCTCCCCGGTCAGGTCACCGGGGAACGGCGCTGAGCTCCCGGAACCACTTCGCGAGGAACGCGAGGAGGAACAGCCCGGCGACCGCGCCCAGTCCCGCGTACGTCCAGGCGAACAGCTTCCCGCCGCCGAGCAGCAGGAACACCAGGCAGAACACCCCGTAGTCCACGGGCAGCAGGGCCACCGCCCGCAGGGTCGACGGGGCGGCGGCGGGGCTGCCCGGAGCCGGCTTCGGCTTGAGCTTCTCGGTCAGCAGCCCGCCGAAGAACGTGACGACCGCGGCGAACTGGAAGCCCAGCGGCACCAGCAGCCAGCCGTCGGCCGTCGTTCCGTACTCCTCGGGGAACCGGTGGAAGGCGATCAGCACGCACGAGTGCAGCGCCGTGAGCTTGGCCGCGTCCACGACGTGGTCCAGCCACTCGCCGGCCGCGCTGCCGCCCCCGCGCAGCCGGGCCAGCTGCCCGTCCGCGGAGTCGAAGGCGAACCCGACGGCGAGCGCCGCCCACACCGCGATCCCCAGCCCCCACGAGGGTGCGCACAGGGCCACCGCGGCCACGGCGGCGAAGCTGAAAGCGGCGCTGACCAGGGTCACCTGGTTCGGGGTGAGCCCGAAGGCGTACGAACCGGCGGCCAGGTACCGCCCGGCGGGCCGGTTGACGAACCGCGAGTACAGCGACACCCCCTTCGCCGACTTCTGCGCCCCACGCAGTTCCTGCAGCGCGGTGTTGACTCTGCCCATGCAGGGACCCCCCTCATAACGATGTCGAACACATCATCGCAGGGCGAACGAAGGTGCTGTTCCGGATGGCCGGGTACGCCCGCAGGCGCCGCCGCCGGGTCCGCGGCGGCGCGCGGGGCGGGCCGCCGCCTCCTCACGCGGTCGGTCCGCGCGACGCCGATCCGCACACCCGGAACAGCAGGACCGAGCGGGCCGGGACCGTCAGCGTCTCCCCGCCGCGGTGACGGGTGCCCGGCGCTGCGGACTGGTTCTCCAGGGAGGTGTCCAGGACGAGCTCGTACGCCTGCGCCCACGGCGCCCCCGGCAGGACCCACGCCAGCGGCCGGTCCCCGGTGTGCAGCAGCGCGAGGAAGCTGTCGTCCGTCACCTGCCGGCCCCGCTCGTCACGGCCGGGGATGTCCCGCCCCGACAGGAACATCCCCAGCGCGGCGGCCGGCGCGTACCAGTCCCGCTCCGTCATCTCCGTGCCCGCCGGCGTGAACCAGGCCAGGTCCCGCAGCCCGTCCGCCCCCTGCGGCCGCCCTGAGAAGAACGCCCGCCGCCGCAGCACCGGATGGGCCTGCCGCAGCGAGATCAGCCGCTCCGTCAGCGCGAACAGCTCCCGCCACGCCGGGTCCTCCAGCAGCGACCAGTCCACCCACCCCGTCTCGTTGTCCTGGCAGTAGGCGTTGTTGTTGCCGCCCTGCGTGCGCCCGAACTCGTCGCCCGCCACCAGCATCGGAACCCCCGTCGACAGCAGCAGGGTGGTCAGCAGGTTGCGCAGCTGGCGGCGGCGCAGCACCCCGATCCGGACGTCGTCGCTCTCGCCCTCGGCCCCGCAGTTCCACGAGCGGTTGTCGTTGGTCCCGTCCCGGTTCGCCTCCCCGTTCTCCTCGTTGTGCTTGCGCTCGTAGGACACCAGGTCGCGCAGGGTGAAACCGTCGTGCGCGGTCACGAAGTTCACCGAGGCGTACGGGCGCCGCCCGCCCCACGCGTACAGGTCGCTCGACCCCGACAGCCGGTACCCGAGATCCCGTACGTCGGGCAGCGCGCCCCGCCAGAAGTCCCGTACGGCATCCCGGTAGCGGTCGTTCCACTCCGTCCACAGCGGGGGGAACGCACCCACCTGGTAGCCGCCCGAGCCCACGTCCCACGGCTCGGCGATCAGCTTCACCCGCCGCAGCACCGGGTCCTGGGCGATCACCGCCAGGAACGGGGACAGCATGTCCACGTCGTGCATCGAGCGGGCCAGCGCCGCCGCCAGGTCGAAGCGGAAGCCGTCCACCCCCATCTCCGTGACCCAGTACCGCAGCGAGTCCGTGATCAGGCGGAGCACGTGCGGGCGCCCGGCGTGCAGGGTGTTCCCGCAGCCCGTGTAGTCGGCGTAGCGGCGCTGGTCGGACTGGAGCCGGTAGTAGCCCCGGTTGTCGATCCCGCGCAGCGACAGGGTCGGACCCAGCTCGCCCGCCTCCGCCGTGTGGTTGTAGACCACGTCGAGGATCACCTCGATGCCCGCCGCGTGCAGGGCCCGGACCATCCGCTTGAACTCCCCGACCTGCTGGCCGGTCGTCCCGCTCGACGAGTACCCCGCGTGCGGGGCGAAGTAGCCGATCGAGTTGTAGCCCCAGTGGTTGCGCAGCCCCCGGCGCAGCAGGTGGTCCTCGTGCGCGAACTGGTGCACCGGCAGCAGCTCGACCGCCGTGACGCCCAGCTTCGTCAGGTGCTCGACCGCCGCCGGATGGGCGAGCCCCGCGTACGTGCCGCGCAGTTCCTCCGGAACACCCGGATGGCGCATCGTGAAGCCCCGCACGTGCAGCTCGTAGATCACCGAATCGGCCCACGGGGTCTTCGGCCGGACGTCGTCCGCCCAGTCGTCGTCATCGTGGACGACCACGCCCTTCGGGACGTACGGCGCCGAGTCCCGGTCGTCGCGCACGGTGTCCGCGATGTACTGCTGCGGCCAGTCCCGGACGTGCCCGTACACCTCCGGCGGCAGGGTGAAGTCCCCGTCGACGGCCCGGGCGTACGGGTCCAGGAGCAGCTTCGCCGGATTGAACCGGGCGCCCGTCCACGGGTCCCAGCGCCCGTGCACCCGGAATCCGTACCGCTGCCCGGGGCGTACGCCCGGCACGAAGCCGTGCCAGATCTCGTGCGTGAGCTCGGTGAGCGAGCACCGGGTCTCCGCGCCCTCGGCGTCGAACAGGCACAGCTCCACCGCCTCCGCGCCCTGCGCCCACAGGGCGAAGTTGGTGCCCGCGGTCCCGTCCGGACCGTGGTGGAACCGGGCGCCCAGGGGATGCGAGGACCCCGGCCACACCGCTGGTCCCGGGCGGGTGTGGGCCCGTAACACCTGCCCCCTGACCTGGCCGTTCGGATGACTGCTCGGACGACCGTTCGACTGACCGCCGTTCGGCCGTCCGTCCGGATGGCCGTCGGCCTGCGGTACGGGCACGGCCTGGCCGCCCCGCACCGCATCGACTCCGTTGCCGACGGCTTCCACCGCCTCTTGCTCGGCTGCGCTCGACACTGCCCGCCTCCACGGCTCCTGGGTACCTGCGGGGGGAGGGGGAGTGCGGCCCCGGCGTCCCGGCCTGGGCCCGCCCCCGTCTGGTCCTTCACACTGTTCTGCCCGGACTGTTCTGCCCGGAACGTGCTGCGCGCTCACGTTTCCCCCGGAGGGGCCCCGTCGTTGGAGGGATCGTGACACTTCTGACGAGGCGGGCAGGGGCGGGCTTGGCCGCCGTGGCGGCATGGGCGGGCCTGCTGGGCGGGCTGGCCGGATGCACACAGGGCGGGAAGTCGCCGGTCGAGATCCAGCTGCCCGGCAAACCCCGCTCGCCGGACGAGGCCATCCGCATCACCCCCGACGACAACGCCAAGGGGGTCCAGGCCGAAGCGCGGCTGACGGTCACCGTGCCGGAGGGCCGGCTGGAGCGGGTCGTCGTCACCAAGGTGGAGGACGCGCAGCAGGAGGAGGTCCCCGGCGCCATCGCCGCCGACGGGCTCAGCTGGAGCCCCGACCCGGACTCCGGGCGGCTCGCCCTCGCGGCCAAGTACACCGTGGACGCCGTCGCCCTCGACGGGCACAACCGCCGCCAGGCCCGGCACACCACCTTCACCACCTACGTTCCCGAGGAGCGGTTCATCGGCTACTTCAAGCCCGAGAACCGCTCCACCGTAGGCACCGGCATGATCGTCTCCTTCAAGTTCAACCGCCCGATCGAACGCCGCGCGGAAGTGGAACGGGCCATCACGGTCACCTCCGACCCGGCCGTGCAGGCCGTCGGCCACTGGTTCGGCAGGGACCGGCTCGACTTCCGGCCCAAGGAGTACTGGAAGGCCGGCACCAAGGTCACCGTGAAGATGGACCTGCGCGACGTCGAGGGCGCGCCCGGCTCGTACGGCATCCAGTCCAAGACCGTCACCTTCACCGTCGGCCGCTCCCAGATCTCCCGGGTCGACGCGGAGGCGCACACCATGGAGGTCCGCCGGGACGGGGAGCTGCTGTCGACCGTGCCCATCAGCGCCGGGGCGCCCAAGACCACGACGTACAACGGGAAGATGGTGGTGATGGAGCTCTTCGACGTCACCCGCATGAACGGCCAGACCGTCGGCTTCGGCGGGGAGTACGACATCCCCGACGTCCCGCACGCCATGCGGCTCACCTCCTCCGGGACCTTCCTGCACGGGAACTACTGGTCCAGCCCCGACACCTTCGGCAGCACCAACGTGAGCCACGGCTGCGTGGGCCTGCGCGACGACAAGGGCGGCGGCTCCGACACCCCGGCCGGCTGGTTCTTCGACCGGACCCTGATCGGGGACGTGGTGGAGGTCGTCAACTCGCAGGACAAGACGGTCGCCGCCGACAACGGGCTGGGCGGCTGGAACATGTCCTGGGCGGACTGGGTCGCCGGTTCCGCCATCGTCTGAGCGCCGCACGGCCCCCCGCACGGGTGACTTGTGTGATCGGAATGCCGTAGCGGAGAGTGTCCGCGCCCGATCCGCCGGCCCCGGCCCCCAGCCTGTCAGGGCGCACCCGGGAGCGGGGAAGGGGCGGAGCGCCGTGTCGGCAAAGCCCCGGCCCCCGACCGCTGGACCGGCTGCCCCGGCTCCGGTGCGAGCACCCGCGGGCGGCCCCGTACGACGGACGGAGTGGCATGACAGCCTGGACGACGAGCGTGTGGCCGATCGGTCTCGCCGCCGCCGCGGTGGTGATCGTGGCGGCGGCGCCGGCCCGTGCCGCGCCGCCCGCGGCGGCGGGCGGCGCCGCCCGGGTGGTGCTGCGCAGCACGGACCTGGACACCGGAGCGCCCCTGTCCGGGGCCCGGTTCGAGCTGTGGCGCGAGGCCAACGACCTGGAGGGGCCCCAGCGCACCGGCCAGAGCGCGGACGAACAGCACGGCGGCGTCTGCGTGACCGACGCGAAGGGCACCTGCACCGTGCAGCTCGCGACCGGAGAGACGTACTACTGGGTGCAGACCGGGGTCCCCGCCGGCTACGAGCGGCCGGACGAACCGTTCACCGGCTTCGACCTGGGCGAGGCCGACGCCCCTGACGGGCTCGTCCTCAACGTCGCGAACCGGCGGGGGGACGCGGCGTACAGCGGCGCGATCCAGGTCCGGAAGAAGGACGGGAAGACCGGTGCGCCGCTGCACGGCGCGGTGTTCGAGCTGTGGAAGGACACCAACGGCACCACCCGCCTCCAGACCGAGGGCATCGACGCCGACCAGCGGACGAGGCCGGGCTGCGCCACCGACGCCGACGGCATCTGCGACTTCGACAGGCTCGCCGACGGCCGGTACTTCCTGGTGGAGACGGACGTCTCCGAGGGCTACGTCCTGCCGGAGGACCCGGTGACCGGCCCCCTGCTGCTGGACGGGACGGTCGGCCGGCGGCTCGTGGTCACCTACTACAACAAGCGCCACGAGCGGATCCCCATCGTGGACAAGGACGAGGGCTAGGACGAGCGCCGCCCGGCCCGGGGCGCGGCACCGGTGCGCCGGCGGGGTGACCTCCTCACCCGGCCGGCGCATCAGCGCGGGCCGGACCCCCGGCCGGAGGGTTGGCTGGGCTGCGACCGCAGACCCGCAGACCTGAGGAGCTCCGCATGGCCGGACGTCAGGGGACAGGCCCGACAGCACGCGTGGCCGTACTCGGCTCCCTGCTCGCACTGGCGGGCCTGCACGTGCCCCAGGCGGCGGCCGCCCCGGCGGAACCGGCGAGCGCGTGCGTGGCGGGCACCGGCCCCTACCAGCGGGAGCTGGAGCACTACCTGGGCCGGCCGGTCGACGGGGTGCAGTCCACGGCGGACTGCCACGCCATCCGCGCGTTCCAGCGCGCGAACGGGATCCCTGCCGCCTACGGCTACCCGGGCCTGGCGACCTACCGCACGATGCTCGTCGTGACCGCCCGCCCCGACCCCAACGCCGCGGGCGACTGCCCCGTCCGCGAACACCGCGTCACCTGTGTGGACATGGACCGCCAGCTGCTGTGGGTGCAGAAGGGCGACAGCGTCGTCCTCCCGCCCGTGCCCATCCGCACCGGCCGCGACTCCCAGGAGACCCGGCCCGGCTGGCACGAGGTGTACCAGCGCAACAAGGACCACGTCTCCACCCTGTACGGCACACCCATGCCGTACGCCCAGTTCTTCGACGGGGGCCAGGCGCTGCACGGCGCGCCCGGATCCCTCTACGGAGGTGGCGGTTCCGCCGGCTGCGTCAACCTCACCGAGCCGGACGCGAAGCGTCTGTGGGACCTGCTCGCCGAGGGCGACGCGGTCTACGTCTGGGGCACCAAACCCGGCACCGAGGACTGACCCGCAAGCCGTCCCCGCCGATTCGCGGCACTTGGGACGGAACGGTGACAAGACCGTGGCTCATCGTGATCTGCCCATGTGATTTCCTGTCGACAAGCGCGCGACTGTCCGCGCGCGGGGGACATGGGGAGAACAAGAGTGAACCTGCAGCCGATACGCGGCCGCGCCCGCACCGGCCTGCCGGCCCTTCTGCTGGGGGCGGCCCTGCTGTTCACCACCGCGTGCAGCGGTGGTGGCGGGAGTGACAGCAGCGGCAGCGGCGGCGACAACGCCGGGGGCGGCGCCAAGAACGGGACCGAGGCCTCGAAGGCCGTCGTCAGCATCAAGCCCGACGACGGGGCCAAGGAGGTCGCGACCAGCGGCGTCCTGAAGATTTCCAGCACCGGCGGCAAGCTCACCACGGTGACCGTCGCCGACACCAAGGGCAACGCGGTCGAGGGCAAGCTCACCGACGACGGTGCGAACTGGGAGCCGGCCCGTCACCTGGCCTCCGCCACCGAGTACAAGGTGCACGCGGTCGCCAAGGACGAGGCCGGCCGGGAGTCCGCCAAGGACACCACCTTCACCACCCTGACGCCGACCAACACCTTCGTGGGCCACTACACGCCCGAGGACGGCGCGACCGTCGGCGTGGGCATGCCGGTCTCGATCAACTTCACCCGTGGGATCACCAACCCCGAGGCCGTCGAGAAGGCCATCACCGTGACCGCCGAGCCGGCCGTTCCGGTCGAGGGCCACTGGTTCGGCAACGACCGCCTGGACTTCCGCCCCGAGAAGTACTGGGCCGCGGGCACCAAGGTCACCGTGAAGCTCGCCCTCGACGGAGTCGAAGGCCGCCCGGGCGTCTACGGCAAGCAGACCCGTACGGTCACCTTCACCATCGGCCGCTCCCAGGTCTCCACGGTGGACGCCAGCGAGAAGGAGATGCAGGTCGTCCGTGACGGACAGGTCATCAAGACCCTCCCGATCACCGCGGGCGCCCCGTCGACCACCACCTACAACGGGCAGATGGTCATCAGCGAGAAGTACAAGGTCACGCGGATGAACGGCGCGACCGTGGGCTTCGGCGGCGAGTACGACATCTCCGACGTCCCGCACGCGATGCGCCTGTCGCAGTCGGGCACCTTCGTCCACGGCAACTACTGGGCCTCCGCGGGCACCTTCGGCTCGGCGAACGTCAGCCACGGCTGTGTCGGCCTCAAGGACGTCCGCGGCGCCGGCGACGACAACCAGCCCGCCGCCTGGTTCTTCAACGAGTCCCTGATCGGCGACGTGGTCGTCGTGAAGAACTCCAAGGACAAGCAGATCGCCCCGGACAACGGCCTCAACGGCTGGAACATGGACTGGGCGGAGTGGATCAAGTAAGCGGGTCCCGTACCCCGTGAAGTGGCCCGGTGCTGTGACCCACAGCACCGGGCCACTTCACGTTAACCGGCGCTAACCTGGCCCGTATGACCCTCTCTCTCGAAGTCTCCGAAGGCGTCGGCACCATCCGCCTGGACCGGCCGCCCATGAATGCCCTGGACATCGCCACCCAGGACCGGCTGCGCGAGCTCGCGGTGGAGGCGACCGACCGGGCCGACGTCCGCGCGGTCATCATCTACGGCGGCGAGAAGGTGTTCGCGGCGGGCGCGGACATCAAGGAGATGCAGACGATGGACCATGCGGCGATGGTCGCCCGGTCCCGCGCGCTCCAGGACGCCTTCACCGCGGTCGCCCGCATCCCCAAGCCGGTCGTCGCGGCCATCACCGGCTATGCGCTGGGCGGCGGTTGCGAGCTCGCCCTGTGCGCCGACTACCGGATCGCCGCCGACAACGCGAAGCTCGGCCAGCCCGAGATCCTGCTCGGCCTGATCCCGGGCGCGGGCGGCACCCAGCGGCTGTCCCGGCTGGTCGGCCCGTCCAAGGCCAAGGACCTGATCTTCACCGGGCGCATGGTGAAGGCCGACGAGGCGCTCGCCCTGGGCCTGGTCGACCGGGTCGTGCCCGCCGCCGAGGTGTACGAGCAGGCGCACGCCTGGGCTGCCAAGCTGGCGCAGGGGCCGGCGATGGCGCTGCGCGCCGCCAAGGAGTGCGTGGACGCCGGCCTGGAGGCCGACATCGACACCGGTCTCACCATCGAACGCAACTGGTTCGCGGGCCTGTTCGCCACCGAGGACCGCGAGCGCGGCATGCGCAGCTTCGTCGAAGAGGGCCCGGGCAAGGCGAAGTTCGTCTGAGCGCGACGCCGGTCCTCCCTGTGGGTGGATTAGCCAGGCCTTAAGGCAGCCTTAAGCGGAAATGGTGATCCACTCACGGTGATCAATTCCCTGCAGTGTGTCACCGCAGGTCAAACTGGGTATTGAGGCTTCCTTGTTGCCTCCCGCATATGACGGGGCACCCCCTTGGATTTGTTGAATCCGGGGGGTGTTTTCCTCTGGAACGGCCCGGAGCGGCAGGTCGGCCGTCCATGATGGGTGCATGGCGGGCCTGGAGGGTGTGGAACAGCCGCGGCAGCGCGGCAGCGCTTCGGCGGTACGGCTCACAGCGGCTCTTGAGGATGAACAGGGCCTCAAAGCGCTGGAGTTGTACGGTAATCCGGCCGAAGCGGAAGTGACCTTGCCGTCCATGCCGGAGTCGGCCAGCACTGCGCGCCGGCTCACCCAGTGCGTGGTGGTCCGCCTCTGGGGCCTCTCGCCGCAGATCGCCGAACACGCCGTCCTGCTGGTCTCGGAGCTCGTCGGCAACGCGGTGCGGCACACCGGCGCCCGCTCCTTCGGTTTACGCATGCTGCGCCGCCGCGGCTGGATCCGGGTGGAGGTGCGCGATCCCTCGCGCGGACTGCCCTGTCTGATGCCGGTCCACGAACTCGACACCACCGGCCGCGGCCTCTTCCTCGTCGACAAACTGTCCGACCGCTGGGGCGCCGACCTGCTGCCGCGCGGCAAGATCACCTGGTTCGAGATGCGGGTCGCCGACCGCCAGAACGCCTGAAGCCCCCGGTCGCCGTGGTGGGGCGGTGTGGGGGCTTCATGGGTGCGCCGAGGATCGAAGGGGGTGTGATCCTCGGCGTGGTGACTTCGCTCGGGTCAATGGGGAAGTCGCGCTTTCGACTATGGCAGACGAGGGTCCAAACGCCAAAAGTCCCTAGTTGGACATAAGTGTGCAAATCGTAAGACTTTCTAGCTAAATCCTAGGTGAGGTGGGCCACTCACCTCGCAATCAATGAATAACTATCGGAACCTCTGAGTAAATCGTTGATCACATAGAGGATCGGCCACCCGTTCGGCCCCTTCTGATGAACGTCCCGAATTGGGTCAATCATTACCTTCCGGGTCATCCACCCCTTAAATGGGCAGGTGCTCTCACATCCAGGCCGCCGCGCGGCCCTGCGCGGGGCCCTGCGTGCGGCCGGTCTCGGAGCGGCCGGCGCCGCGGTGGCCGGCCTGGCCGCCGGCTGCGGACCGGGCCGCCCCGCCCCCGCGCCCTCCGCTCCGCCCCCCGGACCGGCCCGACCCGACCGGCCCGCCAAGGCGGCCGCCGCCCCGCGCCGGTTCGCCGGGCAGCCCGTGGAGATCGGCCACGGTCCGCGCGACCGCCCCGGGGTCGCCCTCACCTTCCACGGCAACGGCGACCCCGCCATCGCCAAGGCGGTCCTGGCCGAGGCCGAACGAGGGGGCGCGCGGGTCACCGTACTGGCGATCGGCAGCTGGCTCGACGCCCACCCGGACATGGCCCGCCGCGTCCTCGACGGCGGCCACGAGCTCGGCAACCACACCCAGCGCCACCTCGCGGTCAACGAGCTCCCCGAGGCGGAGGCCTACGCCGAGATCACCGGCTGCGCCCAGCGGCTCAAGCGGCTCACCGGCTCCATCGGAACCTGGTTCCGGCCCTCCCAGACGCAGTACGCGACCCCGCTCGTCCAGAAGCTGGCCCAGCGGGCCGGCTACCCGCACGTCCTCTCGTACGACGTGGACTCCCTCGACTTCACCTCGCCCGGCGCCGCGGCCGTCATCCGCACCGTCACCGGGACGATCCAAGGCGGATCGGTGGTGAGCCTGCACTTCGGCTACGCGGACACGGTCGACGCGATGCCTCCCCTCCTCGAAGAACTCGCGCGCCGCAAGCTGCGCGCGGTGACCACCACGGAGCTGCTGACCCAATGACGACCACCCGCCTTCCCCGGAAGGTCACCGTGCTGCTGGCCGGTCTGGTCCTCGCCGCCCTCGCCGGCTGCGGAGCAGCCGAAAAGGGGCCCGCCGAGGCGCTCGGCACCAAGGGCCCGGCCAAGCCCGTCAAGGCCGTCCCGGCCCTCCCGCCCGGCCTGCCCGGCATGCCTCCGGTCCTCGATCCGAACGACGTCTACGCGGCGGACCGGCCGAACAAGCTCTCCCCGGTGGTCAAGGACTTCCCGTCGCGCGTCTACGTGCCGAACACCAGCTCCAACACGGTGTCCGTCATCGACCCGGTGACCTACCAGGTCATCGACACCATCCCGGTCGGCGTCCAGCCCCAGCACGTGGTGCCCTCCTGGGACATGAAGACCCTGTGGGTCAACAACAACCGCGGCCACACGCTCACCCCGATCAACCCGGCCACCGGCGAGGCCGGAAAGCCCGTCGAGGTGCACGACCCGTACAACCTGTACTTCACGCCGAACGGCAAGTACGCGATCGTCATGGCCTCGATGGACAAGGAACTCGTCTTCCGCGATCCGCACACGATGGACCGTGTGAAGACCGTCCCGGTGACCTGCTACGGCGTCAACCACGCGGACTTCTCCGCCGACGGCCGCTACTTCATCGTGAGCTGCGAGTTCTCCGGAGAGCTCCTCAAGGTCGACACCGAGCGGATGGAGGTCATCGGCCAGCAGAAACTGCCGTTCGAGGGCGCGATGCCGCAGGACGTCAAGATCTCGCCGGACGGGAAGACCTTCTACGTCGCGGACATGATGGCGCACGGCATGTGGGTGCTCAGCGGCGACAAGTTCGACACGCCCAAGCTGCTGGAGACCGGCAAGGGCTGCCACGGGCTGTACGTGAGCCGCGACTCCAAGGAGATGTACGTCTCCAACCGCGGCGAGGGCACGATCTCGGTCTTCAACTTCCCCGAGAACAAGCTCACCAAGAAGTGGACGCTGCCGGACGGCGGCAGCCCCGACATGGGCGGGGTCTCGGCCGACGGCAAGGTGCTGTGGCTGTCGGGCCGCTACAACTCCGAGGTGTACGCGATCGACACCGTGACCGGCAAGCAGCTCGCCCGGATCCCGGTCGGCGGCGGCCCCCACGGGCTCGCGGTGTACCCGCAGCCCGGCCGCTACTCGCTCGGGCACACCGGGATCTTCCGGTAGCCGAAGGATCCGGTACCCGAAGGGCGTGACGGCGGTGTCCCGGGAGCTCGCACAACTCCCGGGGCACCGCAGCCGACCCGTCGGGCCGCGGACTACCAGGCGACCGGAAGACGCTCCGGAAGTCGCTTGATGAAGCCCGTGCGCCAGACGAGGTTCTCGGCGGGCACCGCGAGGCGCAGCCCGGGCAGCCGCTCGACCAAAACCTCCAGCGCGATCTCGGCGTGTGCCCGGCCCAGCGCGGAGGCCGGGCAGAAGTGGCGCCCGGCGCCGAAGGCGAGGTGGGCGTTCGGGCTCTCGCGCTCCAGGTCCAGCTCGTCCGGGTTCTCGAAGGCCTCCGGGTCGAAGTTGGCCCCCTCCAGGAGGACGAGGACGAGCTCGCCCTCCTTCACCAGGACCTCGCCGACCCGGACGTCCGCCAGGGCGATGCGCGGCAGGCCGTCACCGACGGACAGGTTCCAGCGCAGCAGCTCGTCGACCGCCCTGCCCATCCGCTCCGGGTGCGCACGCAGGTACCCGATCAACTCGGGCCTCTGGAGCAGCGCGAGGACCGCGAGGGTGAGGAACGCCGAGGTCGAGACCGCGCCCGCGCCGAAGAGGGAGACGGCGACCGTCGCGAACATGTCGTCGGTCAGATGGGCCGACTCGGGGTCCGCCTCCTTCAGCCCGGCGAACCTCCCGAGGAGCCCCGTACGCTCCTCGGGGGCCAGGGCGAGCTGGACGCCCAGCTGCTCGGCGAAGTAGCCCACATCCTTGTACCAGTTGAGGGCCGAGTCGGCGAACGGCTCGCGCGCCGTCATGAACGCGACGTCCAGCCCCGACATCAGCCGGCGCCGGTCCTCGAAGGGCACCCCGAGCACCTGGCAGTGCAGGGCCGCCGAGAAGGGGTCGGCGAACCCGGCCCGGAGGTCGGCCGGGCCGCCCTCGGCCACGAGCCCGTCGATGAGCTCGCCGGCCTTGGCCCGCAGCAGGTCCTGCAGCCCCTTCTGGCGCGGATTGAGCGCCTTCATCACGGCGTTGCGCAGGCCGGCGCTGTTGATGTTGCCCATGTTGTTGACGACCTCGGGCGGGATCGTCAGCGCGTACTGGCGCGGGACCCCGGCGTTCGCCGTGTCCTTGAGGCTGAAGCGCTCGTCCTCCAGCACCTGCTTGGCCAGCGCGTAGCTGCTCACCAGCCAGGCCGGGTCCCCGGTGAGGGTCCGGACCCGGGCGACCGGGGCCTTCTCGCGCAGCCAGCCGCACTCCTCCGGGAGCACGTCACCGCGCCGCGAGAGAGGGAAGTCGAGGAGCGGCTGAGGTTCCCGGCCCGCCGGGCCCTCCCCGCCCTCAAGCTGCTCGACGCTCATCGACGGTCCTTTCGGTCGGTGCGTGGTTCACGGCGCTCTGGGGTGCGGCGGCCGCGGCGGGCTCGGGCCGTACGACCGCGTAGGCCTGGTTGCGGGTCGCGCGCAGGCCCCCGCCGCGCGCGAAGAGGACATCGGTCAGCGGCATCCTGACGTGGTAGGCCGCCACCGAGGACGGCACGTCGAGAATGCTCGGGGTGTCCACGAAGAACGGCAGCTCGGCCGCCATGTAATCGAAACAGACCTGCAACTGGTCGTCCGTGATCGATTCACCTTCCGGCAACTTGGAGCCGATAAAATGCAGGGCCATCTTCTCGCAGCCCTTGCGGAATTCATCGTCGGTTTCCAGGAAGTGCAGGACGCGGCGGTGTAGCAGTTGGTACACCGGGTTCGACTGGAAATCCGACAGAGCTCGCACGCGGATTTCGGCCTGCCCGGGACCTGATTCCTCCACGCCCTTGAGGATCCGCCGCCGGACCGCCTTGATTTCCTTCGCTGCGCGCCTTTCCGCGTGCTCGCGGCTGTAGCCGAAAGCGGCGAACATCCGGTCTACGTGGAGGTCGGCGTAGACGAAGTCGACCAGCGCGAATCGGGTCTTGGCCCACCGTGCGAGGCCGGCGATGCGCTCGGAACTGAAGTAGCTGTTTCCGGGACTCACTCCGATGAGCACATGGTCGCCGTCTTCCCAGATATGGCGGCAGGAGCGGGTGAAGGGCAGAACTTCGAATGATGCGTCAGCTGTGATCGTCACCTGTGTGATCGCCCTTGTTGCCGCTTGTCCCTGGGAGCCCTGCGCTCCTGGTGTGGCGGCAATGCCGTTACGTTATGCGGTGGCCCCGGAGCGTGACAAGTGGAATCCGGATTTGTTGGCTGGAATTATAGGTTCCGCATTACGGAGGGGTAATTGAATTGTTTTCTGCCGCTCGAACGGGACCCGCGGCCGGGGCCGCCGGGGGAGACCGCTACCCTGAGCCGGTCAACAGGCATCAAGAAGGAGTGGACCCAGTGGCGGACATCGACAGCGCACGGACGACGTTCGGCAAGTTCGACGCGAACGGTGACGGCTTCGTCACGGCCGACGAGTTCAAGGCGGCCATGGCGGCCATGGGCGACCCGTTCGTCACCGGCCCGGTCGCGGACGCCGTGATCGCCGCCAAGGACGCGAACGGCGACGGCCTGCTGAGCTTCGACGAGTTCTGGGCCTCCCTGAACAAGTAGTCGGTCCCTCCGCTCCCGCCCCGCCCGCCGGGGCGGGAGCGCGCGTGCGTTCGCGTCAGGCCTGCGGCCCGGACATGTCCTCGACCTCGGCGAGGGCCTCCTCCAGCCAGGTCAGCCAGAACGTCTCCAGGGCGATCCCGCCGTGCAGGACGAGCCGGCGCAGCCGGTCCTCCACGGCGTCGCGCCCCGGCGGGAAGTCCTTCTCCTCGATGGCCTCGTACTGCGCCAGCTGACGCCGGTGCAGGTCCAGATGGCGTCGCAGCTCAGGGCCGAGCCCCTGCGGCCCCACCACGCCGGCCGCCCGGATCCGCAGCAGCAGCGGGTCGCGCATCGGCTTCGGGTCCTGGCTCTCGCCGACCCACCGGGCCAGCTCCGCGCTGCCGTCGGGCAGCACCTCGTACTCCTTCTTCTGCCCCCGCACGGGCACCTCGCTGGGCAGCGCCCGGATCAGCCCGGCCTCCTCCAGCCGCCCGAGCTCGCGGTAGATCTGCTGGTGCGTGGCCGACCAGAAGTACCCGATCGACTTGTCGAACCGCCGGGTCAGCTCCAGCCCGGACGAGGGCTTCTCGAGCAGGGCGGTGAGGATGGCATGCGGGAGGGACATGGCGCCATCCTAGATTTGCGGGCGCCCCCGTCACGGCCGCGCCCGTAACGCCGCCCCCGTAACGCCGCCCCGTACGGCCGTCCCCGGCTGGCGGCCGGGCCGGGCGGTCCACAGGCTGGGGGAGTGTCCGACGACTTCCAGTACCCAGACCTCACCGCCGTGTACGTGAACTGCACCCTCAAGCGCTCGCCCGAGACCAGCAACACCGAGGGCCTGATCGCGAAGAGCCGTGCGGTCATGGAAGCGGCCGGCGCCCGCACCTCGCTCATCCGGGCCGTCGACCACGACATCGCGACCGGCGTCTGGCCGGACATGACCGAGCACGGCTGGGAGAGCGACCAGTGGCCGGTCCTCTACAGCCAGATCATGGACGCCGACATCCTCGTGCTGTGCGGCCCCATCTGGCTCGGCGACAACAGCTCCGTGATGAAGCAGGTCATCGAGAGGCTCTACGCCTGCTCCTCCCTGCTGAACGAGCAGGGCCAGTACGCCTACTACGGGCGGGTCGGCGGCGCGCTGATCACCGGCAACGAGGACGGCGTCAAGCACTGCGCCATGAACGTCCTCTACAGCCTCCAGCACCTCGGCTACGCGATCCCGCCGCAGGCCGACGCGGGCTGGATCGGCGAGGCCGGACCCGGGCCGTCCTACCTCGACCCGGGCTCCGGCGGTCCCGAGAACGACTTCACCAACCGGAACACCACCTTCATGTCGTGGAACCTGATGCACCTGGCCGCCCTGCTCAAGCGCTCGGGCGGCATCCCGGCCCACGGCAACCAGCGCTCGCTCTGGGACGCCGGCTGCCGCTTCGACTTCCCCAATCCCGAGCACCGCTGAGCCCGTTTCGCCGGGGCGCGCCGAACGGTTGACCGTACAGCGATGAGTTTTCCCCGCCCGGGCGGTCTCATCGTCGTCGACCAGACTGGAGGAAGCCCGTGGAGCAATTGCTGAGAGTCCAGAACTTCTGCGTCTCGCGCGACGGATTCGGTGCCGGTGAGCACCAGAGCCTCGCGCGGCCGTTCGGCGACGCCGATCCCGGCGAGCTGTTCGCCTGGGCCGGAGCCACCGCGAGCTGGCCCAACCGCACCGACCCCGGCGGGAGCCGGGGCCTCGACGACTACTTCACCCGGGACTTCGCGCACCACATCGGCGCCGAGATCATGGGCCGCAACAAGTTCGGGCCCCAGCGCGGGCCCTGGGCCGACCACGACTGGCGCGGCTGGTGGGGGGAGGAGCCCCCCTTCCACACCCCGGTGTTCGTCCTGACCCATCACACACGTCCTTCGTTCACGCTCTCCGACACCACGTTCCACTTCGTCGACGCCGACCCGGCGACGGTCCTCGACCGGGCGCGGGAGGCAGCGCAGGGCAAGGACGTCCGGCTCGGCGGCGGGGCGACCACCGTCCGCGAGTTCCTCGACGCCGACCTCGTCGACACCCTGCACGTGGCGGTCGCGCCGGTGGAGTTCGGAGCCGGGACCAGGCTCTGGGAGTCCCCCGATGAGCTGCTCGACCGGTTCCACCTCGACGTCGTGCCCAGTCCCAGCGGTGTGACGCACCACCTGTTCTGGCGGAGGTGACGGGAGGCATCCCCGGGGCGCCGGCGCGCGGCGGCGCCCTCTCCGCCGGGACCTACGCCGGCACCTCCGCCAGCGCCGACTCCAGCCGCGCCGGCAGCGGCCGGGCGTTCATCCGACGGCAGCCGGCGAGGGCTCCCGGAACCCGGCCGCCGCCTCGGCCGGCCTGCCCAGCATCCGCTGCGGATGAGGATCCGTCCGGCGGGGTGACGGGCGGGCCGGCGCAGGGCCCGGGGCACGTGTGACGCCCCGGGCCCTGCGCCCGCAAGGCCGTCCGCTCGTCACCGGGTGACGTGCGAGATGTCCACGACGAACCGCTCCGGGGAGTGCAGGGCGTAGGCGCGGTAGTACGGCACGGTGTCGAAGGCGGCGCCGAAGGTCACGTACCCCTCGTAGTCGCCGGTCAGGGCGATGCCCTTGAGCTTGCTGAGGTAGATCTTCTGGAGCTTGGGTCCGTGGTAGACGCTCTGGCCCGCGTCGTCGTGTGCGGCGGCGGGGTTGAAGCGGATCTCCAGGAAGTACTTCCCGGCCAGCGGCACGGGCTTTCCGGACCCGTCGTAGACCAGCTGCGGGACGGGAGTGACGGTCACCTCGGGGACGTACCCCTGCAGGTCGATGACGATCCGGTCGTACGTGGCGTGCCCGCCCCAGCGGGCGTTGACGACGAGCGGGGTCTGGCTCTGGGTGACGGTGGCGACGGTAGGGGCGGCGGCGGTGGAGGTGGCGGCCGAGGCAGGTGCGGCGAAGGAGAGGCATGCGGCGAGCAGCGCGCCGGAGGCCAGGGCCACGATCTGCCGGAGACGTGCGTGGATCATGACGTCCCCTCGATTCCTGAGAGACGGGGACTGGTGGCACAGCCTAGGACGCCACGGCGGATCCGGCGGTTCCCGTTCTCCTTCGGCCAATCCACCGCTGCACAACTTCCCTGGATGGCAAGGTGGTTGACCGGAACCTGGCCCGCTCGACAGGAGAGAACCGGATGCGTCCACACCGCTTTTCCCGTCATGGAACCGTCGTCGTGGCCCTCGTCCTGGCGGCCACCGCCTGCGGCGGCGACGCGGACCGGGAGGTCTCGCAGGAGGGGAAGGGCGGCTACCGCTGGGTGGCCACGGACGAGATCTGCAACGTGCTCCCGTACCGCGAGCTCGCCGACCCGCTCGGGGCGCGCGAGGAGGCCGCGGACCGGGACAAGCGGTCCGGCCAGGGCGCCCCGGGCGTCAAGTGCGTCCAGCCGCTCGTCGAGACCGGCCCGGCGAAGTACGGCAGCGTCAAGGTCGAGCTGGACCTCGCCTACACGGAGAGCGTCGACTTCTCCAAGGACGTGTTCGCCCGGGGCCGCGAGAACACGGCCAAGGACATGCCGGACAGCGGCCTCACCGAGGTGAAGGGCGTCGGCAAGGAGGCCTACCGGTTCGCCTTCAACAAGCCGACCGAGCTGCGCCAGGTGCGCGAGCTGCGGCTGCGCGACAGCAACATGATGATCGACGTGACGGTCACGGCCGAGGCCCGCACACCGCCCACTGCCGAGAGCCTGAAGGCGTACGACGCGGCGGTGGACGATTTCGCCAAGGGGGTCCTCAAGTCGCTGCGCCGCGGATAGCCCCGACGGCATACGGAAGGGGCCCGGCGCGTGCGCGCCGGGCCCCTTCCGTCACCTGCCGTGGATCAGCACTCGATGACGTTGACCGCGAGACCGCCGCGGGCGGTCTCCTTGTACTTGACCTTCATGTCGGCGCCCGTCTCCTTCATGGTCTTGATGACCTTGTCGAGGGAGACCTTGTGGGTGCCGTCGCCGCGCATCGCCATCTTGGCGGCGGTGACGGCCTTGACCGCGGCCATGCCGTTGCGCTCGATGCAGGGGATCTGGACCAGGCCGCCGACCGGGTCGCAGGTCAGGCCCAGGTTGTGCTCCATGCCGATCTCGGCCGCGTTCTCGACCTGCTCCGGGGTGCCGCCGAGGACCTCGGCGAGGGCGCCGGCCGCCATCGAGCAGGCGGAGCCCACTTCGCCCTGGCAGCCGACCTCGGCGCCGGAGATCGAGGCGTTCTCCTTGAAGAGCAGGCCGATCGCACCCGCTGCCAGCAGGAAGCGGACCACGCCTTCCTCGTCGGCGCCGGGCACGAAGTTCACGTAGTAGTGCAGGACCGCCGGGATGATGCCCGCGGCGCCGTTCGTCGGAGCGGTGACCACCCGGCCGCCGGCCGCGTTCTCCTCGTTCACGGCCATCGCGTAGAGGGTGATCCACTCCATCGAGAGCGCCAGCGGGTCGCCCTCGGAGCGGAGCTTGCGGGCGGTGTTCGCGGCCCGGCGCCGGACCTTCAGGCCGCCCGGCAGGATGCCTTCACGTGACATGCCGCGCGCCACGCACGCCTGCATGACCCGCCAGATCTCCAGCAGGCCCTCGCGGATCTCCTCCTCGGTGCGCCAGGCCTTCTCGTTCTCCAGCATCATCGCGGAGATCGACAGGCCGCTCTCCCGGGCCATGCGCAGCAGCTCGTCGCCGCTGCGGAAGGGGTACTTCAGCACCGTGTCGTCGAGCTTGATCCGGTCCTCGCCGACCGCGTCCTCGTCCACGACGAAACCGCCGCCGACCGAGTAGTAGGTCTTCTCCAGCAGCGGGGCGCCGGCCTCGTCGTACGCGAACAGCGTCATGCCGTTCGCGTGGTACGGCAGGGAGCGCCGGCGGTGGAGGATCAGCTGGTTCGGCTCGTCGAAGGCGATCTCGTGTCCATCGCCTATCTCCGCTCCCAGCAGCCGCAGCCGGCCGCTCTTGCGGATGCGCTCCACCTCGGCGTCCGCCGTCTCGACGTTCACCGTGCGGGGGGAGTGGCCCTCCAGGCCCAGCAGCACCGCCTTGGGGGTGCCGTGTCCGTGGCCGGTCGCGCCGAGGGAGCCGAAGAGCTCGGCCCGGACGGATGCGGTCTGGGCCAGCACGCCGTCCTTCTTCAGCCGCATGACGAACATCCGCGCGGCGCGCATCGGACCGACCGTGTGGGAGGAGGAGGGACCGATGCCGATGGAGAAGAGATCGAAGACGGAGATGGCCACGGTGGCGGACTCCCTTGTCTGCTCGTGGGGTGGGAGGGGGCAGGAGAGGTGGATTGATCAGA
Organism: Streptomyces sp. NBC_00207; assembly: GCF_045160965.1. Taxonomy (NCBI): domain Bacteria; kingdom Bacillati; phylum Actinomycetota; class Actinomycetes; order Kitasatosporales; family Streptomycetaceae; genus Streptomyces; species Streptomyces sp. NBC_00207. Next base: position 6,365,973 of record NZ_CP130715.1, read on the forward strand.
TTTTGTCCGACAGACGAGCTTAACGCGGTGAGGTGAACGTCTCGGCTGCCGGACGAGGTGGGATGCATTACGTGGACGGGTCGGGCGGGTGCCGTCTCACGCTCCGGAGCCGCCTCGTGGTCCCGCACGGCCGTCGCCGCGGAGGGTGCCCGCCGCCGGGAGGCGGAAGGGGTGGGGGAGCCCTGCGCCGTGCGGGGGCGGGGGCTGGGGAAGGTGTGGAAGGTGGGGCGGGGGTGCGTCCGCCCGGTGCTCCTCGGCCATGAGAAGGGCCCGGCCCTGTCCGCGAACAAGACCGGGCCCTTCATGCCGTCGCTTAGAGCGACGGGTACAGCGGGAACTTCGCGGCGAGCGCAGAGACGCGCGCCTTGAGGGACTCGGCGTCGTACGCCGGCTTCAGCGCCTGCGCGATGATCTCGGCGACCTCGGTGAAGGCCTCGGCGTCGAAACCGCGGGTGGCCAGGGCCGGCGTGCCGATCCGCAGACCCGAGGTGACCATCGGGGGCCGCGGGTCGTTCGGGATGGCGTTGCGGTTGACCGTGATACCGACCTCGTGGAGGCGGTCCTCGGCCTGCTGGCCGTCCAGCTCGGAGTTGCGCAGGTCGACCAGGACCAGGTGCACGTCGGTGCCGCCGGTGAGGACGTCCACGCCCACGGCCTTGACGTCGTCCTGGACCAGGCGGGCGGCGAGGATCTTCGCGCCTTCCAGGGTGCGCTCCTGGCGCTCCTTGAACTCGGGCGAGGCCGCGACCAGGAAGGAGACCGCCTTGGCCGCGATCACGTGCTCCAGCGGGCCGCCCTGCTGACCCGGGAAGACCGCGGAGTTGATCTTCTTGGCCAGCTCCTGCGTCGACAGGATGACACCGCCGCGCGGACCGCCGAGGGTCTTGTGCGTGGTGGTCGTGACGACGTGGGCGTGCGGCACCGGGTTCGGGTGCAGGCCCGCGGCGACCAGGCCGGCGAAGTGCGCCATGTCGACCATCAGGTACGCGCCGACCTCGTCCGCGATCCGGCGGAAGGCGGCGAAGTCCAGCTGGCGCGGGTAGGCGGACCAGCCGGCGACGATCAGCTGCGGCTTGGACTCCTTGGCGAGGCGCTCGACCTCGGCCATGTCCACCTCGCCGGTCTCGTCGACGTGGTACGGGACCACGTTGTAGAGCTTGCCGGAGAAGTTGATCTTCATGCCGTGGGTCAGGTGACCGCCGTGGGCCAGGTTGAGGCCCATGATCGTGTCGCCCGGCTTCAGCAGCGCGAACATCGCGGCGGCGTTCGCCTGCGCACCCGAGTGCGGCTGGACGTTCGCGGCCTCGGCGCCGAACAGCGCCTTGATGCGGTCGATCGCGATCTGCTCGACGACGTCGACGTGCTCGCAGCCGCCGTAGTAACGGCGGCCCGGGTAGCCCTCGGCGTACTTGTTGGTCAGGACCGAACCCTGGGCCTCCATGACGGCGACCGGAGCGAAGTTCTCCGACGCGATCATTTCCAGGGTGGACTGCTGGCGCACGAGCTCGGCGTCGACGGCGGCGGCGACGTCCGGGTCGAGCTCGTGGAGAGGGGTGTTCAGTACAGACATCAGGGTCCCCTGGGGTCAGTTACCGGCGGTGAGCTGGGTGTACTCCTCGAAGGACAGGGTGTCCTTCGGCTCCTCCGAGAGGCGCACCTTGAACAGCCAGCCGCCCTCGAACGGGGCCGTGTTCACGAGCGCCGGGTCGTCCACGACGTCCTGGTTGAACTCGACGATCTCGCCGGAGACGGGGGAGTACAGGTCGCTGACCGACTTCGTCGACTCCAGCTCGCCACAGGTCTCGCCCTCGGTCACGGTCTCGCCGGCCTCGGGGAGCTGGGCGTAGACGACGTCACCGAGCGCGTTGGCCGCGAACTCCGTGATGCCGACCGTCGCGACGCCGTCCACGGCGTCCGACAGCCACTCGTGCTCCTTGGTGTAACGCAGCTTCTCGGGGTTGCTCATGACCTGATTCTCCTGGATGCGGGGGAGTGGATACGAACGGTGGTCTCGGGTACTGAGACGCTGCCGGACGGGGTTCCCGTACGGCTCGTGCACGGCTGGACCGTGTGCGGAACTACTTCTGCCGCTTGTAGAACGGCAGCGCCACGACCTCGTACGGCTCATGCGTACCGCGAATGTCGACGCCGACGCCGGAGGTGCCGGGCGCGGCGTGCGCCGCGTCCACGTACGCCATCGCGAGCGGCTTGCCCAGCGTCGGGGACGGGGCGCCCGAGGTGACCTCGCCGATGACCTGACCGTCGGCGACGACCGGGAATCCGGCGCGCGGGACGCGGCGGCCCTCGGCGATCAGGCCGACCAGCTTGCGCGGCGGGTTGGTGGCGGCGCGCTCGGCGGCGGCCTCCAGCGCGGCGCGGCCGACGAAGTCGCCCTCCTTCTCGAACTTCACGACCCGGCCCAGCCCCGCGTCGAAGGGGGTCAGGGAGGTGGTCAGCTCGTGCCCGTACAGCGGCATGCCCGCTTCCAGGCGCAGGGTGTCGCGGCAGGACAGGCCGGCCGGCACCAGGCCGACGCCCTCGCCCGCCTTGGTCAGCGCCTGCCACAGCTCCACGGCGTGCTCGGGCGCGACGAACAGCTCGAAGCCGTCCTCGCCGGTGTAGCCCGTACGCGCGATCAGCGCGGGCACGCCCGCGACGGTGCCCGGCAGGCCGGCGTAGTACTTGAGGCCGTCCAGGTCGGCGTCCGTCAGGGACTTCAGGATGCCGGGGGACTCCGGGCCCTGCACCGCGAGCAGCGCGTACGCGTCGCGGTCGTCGCGGACCTCGGTGTCGAAGCCGGCGGCGCGCTCGGTCAGGGCGTCGAGGACGACCTGGGCGTTGGAGGCGTTGGCGACGACCATGAACTCGGTCTCGCCGAGACGGTAGACGATCAGGTCGTCGACGATCCCGCCGTCTTCCTGGCAGATGTGCGTGTAGCGGGCGCGGCCGACGCCGACGGTGGAGATGTTGCCGACCAGCGCGTAGTCGAGGGCCTTGACGGCCTCCGGGCCGGTCAGCGTGATCTCGCCCATGTGCGACAGGTCGAAGAGACCGGCCTTGGTGCGTACGGCGTTGTGCTCGTCGCGCTCGCTGGCGTACCGCAGCGGCATGTCCCAGCCCGCGAAGTCGGTCATGGTCGCACCGAGCGAGCGGTGCAGCGCATCGAGGGCGGTCAGACGGGGGGCAGTGCTCATGGGTGTGGCTCCCGAGTCCCAGGGCATGACATGACGAGGAGGGTCCTCCCCATCTGTCATCGGAACCTGAGAGGTTCGCCGAGAGTTCCTCGGCTTGCACCTTGGGTGGAGCTGTCGAGCAGCTCGCTTTTCAGATCTGCCTCATCCACGCGGTACGGGGCCTGAGAGATTCAAGGGAGGATCTTGCTCCTTCGGCGCCCGCGCACGGCCTTGCGGCGTGCCGGGACTCTCCCGCGCGGATTCAAGCGGCCGGTATGCAGTTGGTCCAGATGGCGCACATCATTGCACGCCATGCCCGTGATCGGGCGGAGGGGTCCGAAAGTTCGTACGGTACCCCGAGCGGGCGGACCGGAACCGGGGCTGCCGGATTACCGTCTCTTTACACTCAGTGGGCAAGGGTCCTGGTGACCCGATTCGGGGGAGGCGAACACTGTGCGGAGATTCGGAGCGGTGACGACGACGGGAACCGTGGACTCGGTGCCGGTGCCGGTGCCGGTGCAGCGCGGCGCGCACGGACGGGACCACGGGCGCAGGCGGGCGGCGGACCCCGCCATCCGCCCCGTACGCGACCTGCGCGGCCCCGCGGTGCACGGCCCGCAGCGGCTCGCCTTCGCGGACGGGGACATCGTCGTGGTGTCCGGCCTGCCCGGCGGCGGCAAGAGCACGCTGATCAAGCGGGCCGCGGCCGAGGGCGGCGCCGTCGACTCCCAGGACACCCGTGAGCGCTGGGAGCGGCTGATGCCGCCGGCGCTGCCCTACGCGGTGTACCGGCCGCTGGTGCGCGCCGCGCACTACTGGGGGCTGTGGCGGCTCCTGCGCTCCGGAGCCTCCGTCGTCGTCCACGACTGCGGTACGCAGAGCTGGGTGCGCGGCCTGCTCGCGGCGGCCGCGCGGCGCCGGGGGCGGGCGCTGCACCTGCTCCTCCTCGACAGCAGCCCCGCGGAGGCCCTCTCCGGCCAGGCCGCGCGGGGGCGCCGGGTGTCCGCCTACGCCTTCGCCCGCCACCGCGGCGCGGTGGGCCGCCTCCTGCGCGAAGCCGAGGCGGGCCGCCCCCCGCGGGGCTGCGCCTCGGTCACCCTGCTCGACCGTGCCTCCGCCGCGACCGTGACCCGCATCGCGTTCCACGCCTGACCCGCAGGGTGCGGCGCCGCTGCCGGCCCTGGCCGGACCTGATGTGCGGCGGGGCCGCATCGTTCAGCCCCTCCGGCGTTCGAGGCGCAGTGGGGGCCGGGCCCCCGCAGCGGCGGCGCGTACGGGCCGGTACCCTGCGGGGCGACACGCGCGGGATCAGGCGAAGGCAGGGGCACATGCAGGGCAGCGGCTGGCCGGGGAATGAGCTGGAGCAGGTGCTCGGGGCGGCGCTCGGGCACCCGGACGCCGGGGGGCGGATCCTGGAGGTGCTCGGGCGCAGCCAGGTGTGGGTCCCCCTGCCCGACGGCGGCGGCCCGGACTCGGCCGACCTCACCCTGCCCACGATGGACATCGGCGGGGCGGCGTACGTCCCCGTCTACACCTCCGAGGCCCAGTTCCTCGCCTGCGTCGGCCCCGGCATGGGCTTCGCCGTGGCCCCGGCCGTGGAGTTCGCCCGCGGCCTGCCCCCGCAGCTCGGCATCGCGCTCAATCCCGACGGCGCCGTCGGCGTCCCGCTGCCCCCGCCCGCCGTCGCGGAGCTCTGCCGCACCGGCCGGACCCCGCTCGACGGCCCCTCCACCGGCGGCCGAGTCCGGCTCTACGAGCCCGACTGGCAGGAGGACCCGGTGGACTTCCTGGCCGCCGCCACCGAGGAGTTCCGGGCCACCGGCGTGGTCGCGGCCGCGCACCGCTGCCTCGCCAGCGTCGAGGGCGGGGCGCCGGAGCTGTTCATCGGTGTCCGCCTGGTGGGATGGGAACCCGAGATGCGCGAGGCCCCGATGGAGGCCCTCGGGCGGGCCCTGACCCGTGTCCCGCCGCCGTGGCCGGTGCAGTTGATCCTGCTGGACGCCGCCCAGGACCCGGTCACGGACTGGATTCGTGAGCGCGTACGCCCCTTCTACCTCCCGTAGGGCCGCTTAAGCTGAGGGGCACGCGTGGACGACGGGCGGACGAAGAGGGGTACCGGGTGAGTGCGTCAGGCACGGCCGCGGCCGGGCAGGTCGAGCACATGATGCGCCAGGTGACCCCCGGGCGCTATGAGAGCTACGAGTCACTCCTGCATGCCCTGTCCGAGGGCCGGCTCTGGATGCTGCTGTGGCAGGGCCAGCCGGGCTCCCCGGACGCCCAGTACGGCGGCATGGAGGTGGAGGGCCTCGGGTACGCGCCCTGTGTCACCTCCCCGCAGGAGCTGGCCGCCAGCGGCTGGAACCGGGGCTACGAGGTGGTCACCGGGCGGGACATCGCCCGCGCGCTCTACCCGGACCGCTGGGGCCTGTGGCTCAACCCGCACGCCCAGGGCGGCGGCCTCGGCGTGCCGTGGGCCGACCTGCGCCGGATCGCCACCGGCCTGGACCGGATGCCGGCCGGCCCGCTGCGGCTCTCCGAGCCCGCCATCGAGCTCCCGCAGTTCTACGGGCTGCTGACCCAGCACGCGCACCGCACGCCCGCCGTCCGGTCGCTGCGCCGCGCCTGGGTGCAGCCCGCGCTTGGATCCCCGTACCTCGCCGTCGGGCTCGACCTGTACGACGCCTCCGCGCCCGCGCTGGAATCCGTACGGGAGATGATGCGGCAGTCCGTCGGGGTGGTCCCCGAGGGCGTCCCGGTGTGCACGGTCGCGCTGGCGGACGAGCACGACCCGGTGGCGATGTGGCTGCGCGCGCAGACCCGCCCCTTCTACGACCGCGAGGGCCAGGCGCCGGCGTACTGATCCCCCCACCGCATCCACATATCGAGACATCCAGCTCGAAGGCCGCACCGGACCCATCGGTGCGGCCTTCGGCATATCCCCTGAATACACCCAAGATCCATGCACGAAAAGGCAGTTGAGAGGGATGTCCGTTCCGCGCCGAACGTGAGCTCTTGAACCGCTGAGGCGGGTGCGCCGTTCGGATAACGGAAGTCGACTCGTCACATCACGGTTGCGCATCACATCCCCGTCGGGTCTGGCGGGTGATCGAGAGACCGTTGAAGACTCCCCCCACTGAGAGGGCCCAACCAGCAGGTGCCCACTCTTCATCCGCATTTCGCGAGCAGTATCCGTAGCGACGAACCGCCGGCAACCAGCGACAACCGCGCCACGATGTGAACCAAGCCGTCACAGCGGCTGGCAGGGGCCGGCCACCAGCCGGCCGAGAGGGGTCCCCACCACGATGACGGCACCTACCGAGACCAGCGGGCCCGCGCGGCCCCAGCCCGGCGCCAGCCCGGACGGGGCGAAGCAAGGGGCGATTGAGGGCCGCTCGCTCGGCCGGATCGCATGGACCCGCCTCAAGCGGGACCGGGTCGCGATGGCCGGCGGGATCGTCGTCCTCTTCCTGGTCGTGCTGGCCGTGCTCTCGCAGCCGATCCAGGCGATCTTCGACCTCGATCCCGACGCCCTGCACCAGGACCTGATCGACCCGTCGCTCGCGACCCCCATCGGCTCCTTCGGCGGCATCAGCTGGTCCCACCCGCTGGGCGTGGAGCCGAAGTTCGGCCGTGACATCGCCACCCGCATCCTGGAGGGCTCCTGGGTGTCGCTGCTCGTGGCCTTCGGCTCGACCCTGCTGTCCGTGGTCATCGGCTCGGTGCTGGGCGTCGTCGCCGGCTACTACGGCGGCTGGGCCGACACCGTCATCAGCCGGATGATGGACACCTTCCTCGCCTTCCCGCTGCTGCTGTTCGCGATCTCCATCTCGGCCGCACTGCAGGGCGGGGCGTTCGGACTGGAGGGGCTGCCGCTCCACATCAGCGTGCTGGTGTTCGTGATCGGCTTCTTCGGCTGGCCCTACATCGGGCGCATCGTGCGCGGACAGACGCTGTCGCTGCGCGAACGGGAGTTCGTCGACGCGGCGCGCTCCCTGGGCGCGCGGGGCCCGTTCATCGTCTTCAAGGAACTGCTCCCGAACCTGGTGGCGCCGATCCTCGTCTACGCGACCCTGCTCATCCCCACCAACATCCTTTTCGAGGCGTCCCTGAGCTTCCTGGGCGTCGGTATCCAGCCCCCGCAGGCTTCCTGGGGCGGAATGCTGAGCGAGGCCGTCAGGTACTACAAGGTCGACCCGATGTACATGGTCGTGCCGGGCCTGGCGATCTTCATCACCGTGCTCGCCTTCAACCTGCTCGGCGACGGTCTGCGGGACGCCCTGGACCCCAAGAGCCGCCGCTGAACCGTTTCCTCGGGCGCGGCCGGGCCACCGCCCACCCCATCACCACTCCACTCTGAATCAGGGGGCTTAACTCCACCATGAAAAGCAGGTCGAGATCAGCTGCGGTGCTCGTGGCCGCCATCAGCATCGCCATGGGCGCCTCTGCGTGCAGCGGCGGGGACAAGACGGGCGAGGGTGACGGCAAGGGTTCCGCCGCCGCCAACGCGGCCGTCACGGGTGTCGTCAACGCCTCGGACAAGAAGGGCGGGACGCTCGTCTACGAGGCGTCCGACACCCCCGACTCGTTCGACCCGGGCAACACGTACTACGGCTTCGTCTTCAACTTCAGCCGCCTGTACGCGCGTCCGCTGACCACCTTCGCCCCCGCCCCGGGCGCCGAGGGCAACAAGGTCGTGCCGGACCTCGCCGAATCCCTGGGTGTCTCCAGCGACGGCGGTGCCACCTGGACGTACAAGCTCCGCAAGGGCGTGAAGTACAGCGACGGCACCGAGGTCACCTCGAAGGACGTCAAGTACGGCGTCGAGCGGAGCAACTTCGCCCGTGACGTCCACTCCAACGGCCCGAGCTACCTGGCCCAGTACCTCAAGGACAACGAGCCGAAGTACGAAGGCCCGTACAAGGACAAGAGCGACGAGGGTCTGAAGTCCATCGAGACCCCGGACGACCACACCATCGTCTTCAAGCTCAAGCAGCCCTTCGCGGAGTTCGACTACCTCCTCGCCAACCCGCAGTCGGCCCCGGTGCCGAAGGCCAAGGACGACGGCGCGGACTACGTCAAGCACATCATGTCCTCCGGCTCCTACATGTTCGAGAGCTACGAGCAGGACAAGCAGGCCGTCCTGGTCCGCAACCCCAACTGGGACGCCGGCAACGACCCGCTCCGCAAGCAGCTGCCGGACAAGATCGTCGTCAAGCTGAAGGTCAACCAGGAGACGATCGACTCCAACCTGAAGGCCGGCAACTCCCACATCGACATCGTGGGCAACGGCGTCGCCCAGCAGACCCAGTCGGAGCTGCTGAGCTCGAAGGACCCGAACACCGACAACGCGCAGGGCGGTCGCCTGGTCTACATGGCGATCAACACCAAGGTGGCGCCCTTCGACAAGCCGGAGTGCCGCAAGGCCGTCCAGTACGCGGTGGACAAGGTCTCGGTGCAGACCGCCTTCGGCGGACCGGTCCGCGGCGCCATCGCCAGCACGGTGCTCCCGACGGACATCCCGGGCCACGTCGACTTCGACACCTACAAGACCCCGGACAACAAGGGTGACGAGGCCAAGTCCAAGGAACTGCTGACCGCCTGCGGCCAGCCGAACGGCTTCGAGACCACCATCACGGCCCGCAACGACCGTGCCGGTGAGGTCGACATGGCCACCGCGATCCAGGCCTCGCTGAAGAAGGTCGGGATCACCGTCAAGATCCAGCAGTACCCGGCCGGCAAGTACTTCAGTGACTACGCGGGTGTCCCGAAGTTCACCGAGGACAACAAGATCGGCCTCATGATGATGCAGTGGGGTGCCGACTGGCCGACCGGCTTCGGTTTCCTCCAGCAGGTGGTGCACGGTGGTGCGATCGGCAAGACCGGTAACACCAACCTGTCGCAGCTGAACAGCCCCGAGATCAACGGGATGCTCGACGCCAACATCGCCAACACCGACCCCGCCGCCCGCGAGAAGGTCTACGGCGACATCGACAAGAAGGTCATGGATGAGGCGGTCATCGTGCCGCTGACCTACTTCAAGGTGCTGCACTACCGCTCGCCGAAGATCACCAACGCGGTGTCGAACCCGGCCTGGAGCGGCCAGTACGACTACCTCAACGTCGGCCTGAAGTAAGTCCGAACCCAGTAAGGCCCGACCTTTCAGCCCGATCTGCCAGAACCGTGGAAGGCAGGTGAAGGCAGCAGTGCACGCCGGCTCGTGCGGCTCCCCCGACCGGGGAGCCGTACGGGCCGGCGGACGCCGAAGCCGACCCTCGTGTTTGTGTACATCGTCCGGCGGATGATCGCCGCGGTGGCCCTGCTGCTCGTCGTCAGCGCGATCACCTTTGCGATTTTCTTCCTGCTGCCCAGGCTGGCCGGCGGAACCGTCGACTCGCTTGCCACCCAGTACGTGGGCAAGAACCCCTCACCGGAGTCGATCGCCGCGGTCAAGCAGAACCTCGGCCTCGACCAGCCCCTGCACCAGCAGTTCTGGGAGTTCCTGAAGGGGATATTCGTCGGCCGCGAGTTCAACTTCGGCCCGCAGCCCTCACAGTGCCACGCCCCCTGCCTCGGCTACTCCTTCAAGGACCACGTCGAGGTCTGGCCCCAGATGCTGGAACGCCTGCCGATCACGGCCTCCCTCGCCTTCGGCGCGGCCGTCGTCTGGCTGGTCACCGGCGTGACCACCGGCGTCATCTCCGCCCTGCGACCGGGCTCGCTCTTCGACCGCGTCGCCATGGGTGTGGCGCTGGCCGGCGTCTCGCTGCCCATGTTCTTCACCGGCGTCCTGTCGCTGGCCCTGTTCGTCTTCAACTGGCCGATCTTCACCAACGTGTACGTCGACTTCTCCGACGACCCGGCCGGCTGGTTCCAGGCGCTCGTCCTGCCCTGGTGCACCCTCGCCTTCCTCTACTCGGCGCTCTACGCCCGCCTCACCCGGGCCGGAATGCTGGAGACCATGAACGAGGACTACATCCGGACGGCCCGCGCCAAGGGCCTGCGCGAGCGCGTGGTGGTGACCCGGCACGGACTGCGGTCCGCGCTGACCCCGATCATCACCATCTTCGGCATGGACTTCGGGCTCCTCCTCGGCGGCGCCATCGTCACCGAGACCGTCTTCTCGTACCACGGGGTCGGCGAGTACGCCTATCAGGCGATCGCGGTCAACGACCTCCCGAAGATCCTCGGCGTGACCCTGTTCGCCGCGTTCTTCATCGTGTTCTGCAACCTGGTGGTCGACCTCGTCTACGCCATCATCGACCCGAGGGTGAGGCTGTCGTGACCGACCCGACGAAGCCCGTCAGCGGTGCCGGTCAGGGCACCGAAACCGGCACAGAAACCGCCACCGGGGCCGACACCGGAACGAGCACCGGCACCGCGAAGGCCCCCGGCGCGCCCGGGACCTTCCTCGACGTCCGCGACCTGCGGGTCCACTTCCCCACGGACGACGGCCTGGTGAAATCGGTCGACGGACTCTCCTTCCAGCTGGAGAAGGGCAAGACCCTCGGCATCGTGGGCGAGTCGGGCTCAGGCAAGTCCGTCACCTCCCTGGCCCTCATGGGCCTGCACCGCGTCGGCAACGGCGGCCGCTCCAGCGCCTCCCTCTCGGGGGAGATCTGGCTCAACGGCAAGGAGCTGCTCTCCGCCGACCCGGAGGAGGTGCGCCGGCTGCGCGGCCGCGAGATGGCGATGATCTTCCAGGATCCGCTGAGCGCGCTGCACCCCTACTACACGATCGGCTCCCAGATCGTGGAGGCCTACCGGGTCCACCACCCGGTGAGCAAGAAGATCGCCCGCGCCCGGGCGGTCGAGATGCTGGACCGCGTCGGCATCCCCGAGCCCGGCAAGCGGGTGAACAACTACCCGCACGAGTTCTCGGGCGGCATGCGCCAGCGCGCCATGATCGCGATGTCCCTGGTGAACAACCCCGAGCTGCTCATCGCGGACGAGCCGACGACCGCCCTCGACGTCACCGTCCAGGCGCAGATCCTCGACCTCATCCGGGACCTGCAGAAGGAGTTCGGCTCCGCGGTCATCATGATCACCCACGACCTCGGCGTGGTGGCCGAGATGGCCGACGACATCCTCGTGATGTACGGCGGCCGGTGCGTGGAGCGCGGTTCCGCCGAGAAGGTCTTCTACGAGCCCCGGCACCCGTACACCTGGGGCCTGCTCGGATCGATGCCCCGCATCGACCGCGACCAGACCGAGCGGCTCATCCCGGTCAAGGGCTCGCCGCCCAGCCTGATCAACATCCCCAGCGGCTGTGCCTTCAATCCGCGCTGCCCGTACGCCGACGTGCCCGAGGACGGGATCACCCGCACCCGGCGGCCCGAGCTGACGGAGGACGGGAACAAGCACTGGTCCGCCTGCCACATGTCGACGGAGCAGCGGACCCGGATCTGGACCGAAGAGATTGCGCCGAAGCTGTGACCGAGGACATGAAGAAGAAGGACGCCCCCGGTGTCCCCGCGCAGCGGGCGGAGCAGGACGGGCCGTTGCTCAAGGTGTCCGGGCTTACCAAGCACTTCCCGATCCACAAGGGACTGCTGCGCCGCCAGGCCGGCGCGGTCCAGGCCGTCGACGGCCTCGACTTCGAGGTGCGGCGCGGTGAGACCCTCGGCGTCGTGGGCGAGTCCGGTTGCGGCAAGTCCACGATGGGGCGGCTGATCACCCGGCTGCTGGAACCCACGGGCGGCAGCATCGAGTTCGAGGGCCGGGACATCACCCACCTCGGGGCCTCGGCCATGCGGCCGCTGCGCCGGGACATCCAGATGATCTTCCAGGACCCGTACGGCTCGCTGAACCCGCGGCACACGGTCGGCACGATCGTCAGCACCCCCTTCAAGCTCCAGGGAGTGCAGCCGGAGGGCGGGCTCAAGGCGGAGGTCCAGCGGCTGCTGGCGCTGGTGGGCCTCAACCCGGAGCACTACAACCGCTACCCGCACGAGTTCTCCGGCGGCCAGCGCCAGCGCATCGGCATCGCCCGCGCCCTGGCCCTGAACCCGAAGCTGGTCGTCGCGGACGAGCCGGTCTCGGCGCTGGACGTGTCGATCCAGGCCCAGGTGGTCAACCTGCTGGACGACCTCCAGGAGGAGCTCGGCCTCACGTACGTGATCATCGCGCACGACCTGTCGGTCATCCGGCACGTGTCCGACCGCATCGCCGTGATGTACCTCGGCAAGCTCGTCGAACTGGCCGACCGGACCGCGCTCTACGAGAGCCCGATGCACCCCTACACCAAGGCGCTGCTGTCGGCCGTACCCGTGCCGGACCCGCGCAGGCGGGGCGCGAAGAGCGGGCGCATCCTGCTCAAGGGCGACGTGCCCTCGCCGATCTCGCCGCCGAGCGGGTGCCGCTTCCACACGCGGTGCTGGAAGGCCACGCAGATCTGCACGACGCAGGAACCGCCGCTGCTGACGCTGAAGACGGGCCACCAGGTGGCCTGCCACCACCCGGAGAACGCCCCCGACCAGGCCCCGGGCGACCAGCCCCTGCCCGGCGCGGCGGACGCGGTGGTGCAGGCGACGGAGTAGCAGGGCAGGCGGGGCCGGATCCGCAGACCCGGCCCCGCCGCACCAACCCAGCCCCGCCGGCGTTTGAGGCGCGGGGTCCGGGGCGGAGCCCCGGGTCTTGAAGCGGCACGGCCCGGCCGGCCGGCGGCCCGCGCCCGGCCCCGTCAACCCGGCGGGAGCCAAGGGGCGACAATGAGCCAGTGCTCCACGATCTCTTCCCGCCCGGGGTCCAGCATGCGCTGGACCTCGCCGGCATCTTCGTCTTCGCCACCGCAGGCGCCCTGCTCGCCGTCCGCAAGAACTTCGACGTCTTCGGCATCGCCGTCCTCGCCCTGGTCACGGCCCTCGGCGGCGGCCTCTTCCGCGACCTCGTCATCGGCGCCGTCCCGCCTGCCGCCTTCGGCGAGCTCAGCTTCTTCGTCACGCCGCTGATCGCCGCCGCGCTCGTCTTCTTCCTGCACCCCGAGGTCCAGCGGATCAACCGGGCCATCAACGTCTTCGACGCCGCCGGCCTCGCGCTGTTCTGCGTGACGGGCACGACCAAGGCCTACGAGTACGGCCTCGGCCTCACCGCGTCCGCCGCGCTCGGTCTCGCGACGGCCGTCGGCGGGGGCGTACTGCGCGACGTACTCGTCAACGAGGTGCCCTCGCTGCTGCGCGACCGCGAGATGTACGCCGTGCCCGCGACCGTCGGCGCCGCGATGGTCGCCGTCTTCATCGCCCTGGACTCCCTCAACGCCGTCACCACCGGCCTGGCGATCGTCACCACGTTCGTCCTGCGGATCCTCGCCATGCGCTACCACTGGCGGGCCCCGCTGGCCTGGAACCGGCGCTCTTCGGTGGCCGAAGAGCCGTAACAAGAGAAAGCTACCGCTTAGTAGCAACCCGGTGTACCGTCGTTTTCATGTCACACGCAGCTGCCAAGGCATCCATCGGCGACAGTGAGTTCGACCGCGACACCAGCATCACCGCACGCGCGGGCGAGCCCGGGGTGTACGACGCGGAACTCTCCGCCGGGTGGACGATCATCGCCGCCGTCAACGGCGGCTACCTGCTGGCCCTGGTCGGCCGGGCCCTCTCCGCGGCCCTCCCGCACCCGGACCCCTTCACCGTCTCCGCGCACTACCTGACCTCCTCCGTGCCCGGCCCCGCCGTGATCCGCACGCAGGTGGTACGGGTCGGCCGCACCCTCTCCACCGGCCAGGCCTCGCTGTTCCAGTACGACGAGAGCGGCGCCGAGGTCGAGCGCATCCGCGTCCTCGCCTCCTACGGCGACCTCGCGGCCCTGCCGGACGACGTGCGCACGGTCGCCAAGCCGCCCGTCATGCCCGCCTACGAGGACTGCATCGGCCCCGAGGCCGGCCCGGCCCCGATCCCCGGCAGCTCCGCCATCGTGGACCGGCTGCGGCTCCGCCTGGACCCGGCGACCGCGGGATGGGCCCTCGGCGCCCCGTCGGGCAAGGGCGAGATGCGGTCCTGGTTCGAGCTGGCCGACGGCCGCGACGCCGACCCGCTGTCCATGCTCCTCGCGGTGGACGCGCTGCCGCCCACCGCCTTCGACCTCGGCCTGGTGGCCTGGACCCCGACGGTGGAACTCACCACCCACATCCGCCGCCGCCCGGCCCCCGGACCGCTCCGGGTCTCCATCACCACCCGCAACCTGGCCGGCGGCTTCCTGGAAGAGGACGCCGAGGTCTGGGACTCGACCGACCACCTGGTCGCCCAGTCCCGCCAACTGGCCCGCGCGCTCCGCTCCTGACGCGCCCGGCCAATCGGGGGCCCCGCCGCACCACTCCAGCCCCGCCGGCGTTCGAGGCGCGGGGGCTGGGGCGGAGCCCCAGGAGACGGTGAGGGTCCCGCCGGGCGGACCGGCACCGGCGGGCTCGTAGAATCGGGGGATCATGGCCTACCTCGACCACGCCGCCACCACCCCGATGCTGCCGGAGGCCGCCGCGGCGATGACCGCGCAGTTCGCCGCCACGGGTAACGCGTCCTCCCTGCACGCCGCCGGCCGCCGGGCCCGCCGTACCGTCGAGGAGGCCCGCGAGGCCTTCGCCGAAGCGGTCGGCGCCCGCCCCAGCGAGGTGGTCTTCACCGCCGGCGGCACGGAGGCCGACAACCTCGCCGTGAAGGGCCTCTACTGGGCCCGGCGCGACGCCGACCCGGCCCGGACCCGGGTCCTGGCCAGCCCCGTCGAGCACCACGCCGTGCTCGACGCCGTCCACTGGCTCGCCGAACACGAGGGCGCCCGCGTCGAGTACCTGCCCGTGGACCGCTACGGCCGTGTGCACCCCGAGGCCTTCCGGGAGGCCGTCGAGCGCAACCCCGGCGACGTGGCCCTGGCCACGGTGATGTGGGCCAACAACGAGATCGGCACCGTCATGCCGGTCCGTGAACTGGCCGCCGTCGCCCGCGAGCACGGGATCCCGCTGCACTCCGACGCCGTCCAGGCCTTCGGGCAGCTCGACGTGCACTTCGCCGACAGCGGCCTCGCCGCCATGACCGTCAGCGGCCACAAGGTCGGCGGCCCCTACGGCATCGGCGCCCTGCTCCTCGGCCGCGACCAGACCCCCGTCCCCGTCCTGCACGGCGGCGGCCAGGAGCGGCACGTCCGTTCCGGCACCCTCGACGTGCCTGCCATCGCCGCCTTCGCGGTCGCCGCGGTCCTCGCCGCCGAGCGGCGGGAGCGGTTCGCCACCGAGATCGGCGCCCTGCGCGACGAGCTGGTCGCCGCCGTCCGCGCGGCCGTGCCCGACGCCGTGCTCGGGGGAGACCCCGACGGGCGGCTTCCGGCCAACGCCCACTTCAGCTTCCCCGGCTGCGAGGGCGACTCGCTGCTGCTCCTGCTCGACGCCCAGGGCATCGAGTGCTCCACCGGCTCCGCCTGCACCGCCGGCGTGGCCCAGCCGAGCCACGTCCTGCTGGCGACCGGCACCGATCCGCAGCTGGCCCGCGGCACCCTGCGCTTCTCCCTCGGCCACACCTCCACCAAGGAGGACATCGCCGCCGTGGCCGCGGCCATCGGCCCGGCGGTGGAACGCGCCCGCACGGCGGGCCTCAGCTAGGCCCTAGCCGGGCTTCGCGGCGAGGGCTTCCCGGACGAGGCGTACGTAGCGGTCCCAGTCCCAGTGGGGGCCCGGATCCGTGTGGTCGGCGCCCGGGACCTCGGAGTGCCCGATGAGGTGGGTGCGGTCCGCCGGTATGCCGTACCGGCGGCAGACGTCGGCCGCCAGCCGCGCCGAGGCCGCGTACATCGCGTCCGTGAAGTCCTGCGGGCGGTCCACGAAGCCGACGTGCTCGATGCCGATGCTGCGCTCGTTCATCTTGCGGTTCGCCGCGTGGAAGGCCACGTCCATCTCGCGCACCAGCTGCTCCACGTGGCCGTCGCCGCGCACCATGTAGTGCGCCGACGCCCGGTGGAACGGGTTCTTGAAGGCCTGCACCGAGCCCTCGAAGCTGCCCTGTGTGACATGGACGACGATCCGGTCCACCCGGTAGTCGTCGGGCCGGTCCGCCATCCGCCAGTTCGCCGGCGAGGCCGAGGTCCAGCTCGCGCCCGCGTGGTCGAGCTCGCCCTCCTTGCGCGGCTTGGCCACTCCCGGTATCAGCCACCAGGCCCGGCCGATCTCGTCGCGGCCGGCGACCGCCGCCGCCGCGAACACCCCGAGCCCGCCGAACAGCACCGCCCTGCGGGTCCGGCTCCGCGGTTTCGGTCTTTTGTTCCCGAGCTCGGTCATGTGATCCACCCCCCGTACGCGATAACGCGCTGTGACCCCGCTCGGTTCCCCCGTACTCTGGACGGTGCTATGACTGAGAACCTGCCGCGCACCGCCCGCCCCCTCCGCGTCCTGGCCGCCATGTCCGGCGGAGTGGACTCCGCCGTCGCCGCCGCCCGCGCGGTCGAAGCCGGGCACGACGTGACCGGTGTCCACCTGGCGCTCTCCGCGAACCCGCAGTCCTTCCGGACCGGTGCCCGCGGCTGCTGCACCATCGAGGACTCCCGCGACGCACGCCGCGCCGCCGACGTCATCGGCATCCCGTTCTACGTCTGGGACCTGGCCGAGCGCTTCCGCGAGGACGTCGTCGAGGACTTCATCTCCGAGTACGAGGCCGGGCGCACCCCGAACCCCTGCCTGCGCTGCAACGAGAAGATCAAGTTCGCGGCGCTGCTCGACAAGGCCCTCGCCCTCGGCTTCGACGCCGTCTGCACCGGCCACTACGCCACCGTCGTGCTGAACGAGGACGGCTCCCGCGAGCTGCACCGCGCCTCCGACATGGCCAAGGACCAGTCGTACGTCCTCGGCGTCCTCGACGAGAAGCAGCTCGCCCACGCGCTCTTCCCGCTCGGTGACACCCTCACCACCAAGGAAGAGATCCGCGCCGAGGCCGAGCAGCGCGGCCTGGCCGTCGCGAAGAAGCCCGACAGCCACGACATCTGCTTCATCGCCGACGGCGACACCCAGGGCTTCCTCGCGAACCGCCTCGGCAAGGCCGAGGGCGACATCGTCGACGAGACCGGCGAGAAGGTCGGCACCCACGAGGGCGCCTTCGGCTTCACCATCGGCCAGCGCAAGGGCCTGCGCATCGGCCACCCCGCCCCCGACGGCAAGCCGCGCTACGTCCTCGACATCTCCCCGGTGAACAACACCGTCACCGTCGGCCCCGCCGAGGCCCTCGACGTCACCGCCCTCACGGCGATCCGCCCCCGCTGGTGCGGCTCCACGGCCGCGGCCCCGGGCACCTACACCGCGCAGCTGCGCGCCCACGGCGGCGAGACCGAGGTCTTCGCCGAGCTCGTGGACGGCGAGCTGCGCGTCTCCTTCACCGAGCCGGTCCGCGGTGTGGCCCCCGGCCAGGCGATCGTGCTCTACGACGGCACCCGCGTGGTCGGCTCCGCCACCATCGCCACGACCACCCGGGCCACGACCGCCTCCGTCTAGCTCCGGCGGCTCACGCCACCGTCAGGACGATCTTGCCGGTGGTGCGGCCCAGTTCGCCGATCTCGTGGGCCTTCGCGGCCTGCTCCAGCGGGAGCACCGTGTCGATCAGGGGCTTCAGCAGGCCCTGCTCCACCAGGGCCGAGATCTCCCGCAGGCCCTGCAGGTCGGGCTCCACGAGGACCCAGGAGGCGTGCACGCCCTCCGCGTCGGCGGGGAGGCCGTCCGGGCCCGGCAGGGTCACCAGGTGGCCGCCCGGCTTCAGCACCTTCAGCGAGCGCTGCCCGTAGTCCCCGCCCATGGTGTCGATCACGACGTCCACGTCCGTGACGACGTCCTCGAAGTCCGTCGTGCGGTAGTCGATCACCTCGTCGGCACCCAGCTCGCGCAGCAGCTCGTGCTTGGCGCCGCTCGCGGTGCCGATCACGTACGCGCCCCGGGCCTTGGCGATCTGCACCGCCAGGTGTCCGACCCCGCCGGCCGCCGCGTGCACCAGCACCCGCTGCCCGGCCGACACTCCGGCCGTGTCCACCAGCGCCTGCCAGGCGGTCAGTGCCGCCAGCGGCAGTGCGGCCGCCTGCACGTGGTCGAGGGAGGCAGGCTTGCGGGCGAAGTGCCGGGCCGGGCCCGCCACGTACTCGGCGTAGCCGCCCGCCTGCCGCGGGAAGCTCGGCATCCCGTACACCTCGTCGCCCGGGGCGTAGAGGGTCACGCCGGGGCCGACCGCCTCGACGGTGCCGGAGACGTCCCAGCCGACGATCGGGATCTCGCCCCAGGTGATCAGGCCCCCGCTGGCGCGGGTCTTCCAGTCGGCCGGGTTCACGCCGGCCGCGTGGACCCGGACGAGGATCTCGTTCCGGTCGGGCTCCGGGCGCTCGATCTCCCGCTCGACCAGGTTCTCGGGGCCGCCCCATCCGTTCACGACGATCGCGCGCATGCTGTTCCGCCTCATTCCATCTGAATCCGTGTTGTACCGGGCGGATCCCCGGCGACATGTCCCACAGTCGGGCATCACGGCACCCGATGGTGTTGGCCGAATGGCCACTATGTGACAGGATCTGGCCATGGACCAGGTGCGTACGACACGAACGGGGACGGCGGCGGAGGAGAGCGGCCCGCACGGCCGCCACCTGATCGCGGTGCTCGCCCTGCCGGGCGTTCCCCCCTTCGAGCTGGGGATCCCCTCGCGGGTCTTCGGCAGTGCCGTGGACGAGGCCGGCGAGGCGCTGTACGAGGTCGTCGTCTGCACCGCCGACGGCCGCCCCGTGCTCAGCGACGCCGGGTTCACCATCCAGCCCGCCGCCGGGCCCGAAGCCCTCGCCGCCGCCGACACCGTCATCCTCCCGCCCACCCACGCCATGCCCGAGCTGGCCCACGGCGGCCCGCTGCCGCCCGAGGTCGCCGCGGCCATCGCCGGCATCCGCCCGGGCGCCCGCCTGGTCTCGATCTGCACCGGCTCCTACGTGCTCGCCGCCGCCGGACTGCTCGACGGCCGCCCCGCGACCACGCACTGGAACCTGGCCCCCGAGTTCCGCCGGGCCTACCCCCGGGTCCTCGTCGACGAGGACGTCCTGTTCGTCGACGACGGCGACGTCCTCACCTCCGCCGGGGTCGCCGCCGGAGTCGACCTGTGCCTGCACCTGATCCGCCGCGACCACGGCGCGGCCGTCACCAACCGGGCCGCACGGATGTGCGTCGTACCACCCTGGCGCGACGGCGGGCAGGCGCAGTACATCGACCGGCCCGTCCCCGAACCCACCGTCGCGACCACCACCGCCGCCCGCGCCTGGGCCCTGGAACGCCTCGCCGAACCGATCACCCTCGCCGAACTGGCCGACCACGCCCGGATGAGCCTGCGCACCTTCACCCGGCGGTTCCGCGACGAGGTCGGCATGACCCCGGTGCAGTGGCTCACCGCCCAACGCCTGGAAGTGGCCCGCCACTTGCTCGAGACCAGCGACCTGCCGGTCGACCTGGTCGCCCACCGCTCGGGCTTCGGCTCCGCGGGCTCCCTGCGCCAGCACATGCGCTCGGCCCTCGGCATCTCCCCGATCGCCTACCGGCGCACCTTCCAGCCCGCATCGGCATGACCCCGCAGGTAATCGCCGCCGCGGCCGCGCCCTGACAGGATCGGATCAACGGCCCCAACCGGCGGGCCGGTCGACCGGGGGAGACCGCCATGACCGCCTACGCCATCGCCCACATACGGCCCGAGACGATGAACGAGGACATCCTCCGCTACATCGAGGAGATCCAGTCGACCATGACCCCCTTCGGCGGCCGGTTCCTCGTCCACGGCGCGGAGGTCGAGGTCCTGGAGGGCCCCTTCCCCGGGACCGTCGTCATGCTCGCCTTCCCGGACATCGAGCAGGCCCGCGCCTGGTACGCCTCGCCCGCCTACCAGGCCATCCTCCCGCTGCGCACCGACCACATAGCGGGCGAGGTCATCCTGGTCGAGGGCGTCCCCGCCGGATACGACGCCACGAAGACGGCCGCCCGCCTGCGCGCCGAAGCCGGCCTCTGATGGGCAACCGGGCCGTCTTCGTCCTCTCGGGCCCCCGGGGCCACACCCGCCACCGCTCCTCCTACGGCGCCGTGGAGCTGGACCTCGACCTGCTGGCCGGGCCCGAGGCGGTGCTCCCGTACCTGCGCAGCCACGCGACGGATGACGACTGGTACCCCGACGACATGGTCGAGGCCGGCGTCCTCGCCGACGAGGCCCGCCGGCTCCTGCTGGTCTTCGCATGGGAGGGGCCCATCGCCTCCCAGCGCACCCGGGCGGCCACCCTGGAGCTGCTGCGGTGCGCCTGGCCGGGCTGGGAGGTGCGCTGGCTCTACGACGGCCAGACCGGGCTGCGCGCCCACCTCGGGCTCGACCCGCGGGAGGCGGACACCGACGTGTACCCCGGTCCCGCGCTGGAAGCGGACGACGAGGAGCTGGACGACCCCGACCCGTTGGTCGCCGTGGTCACCATCGGCGCGGACCGCTGCCAAGTGCTCGCCGACATCAACGACCACCCGGTCGAGGAGGGGCCCGCCCTGCTGGACCGGCTCCGGGACGCTCCGGACCACGGGAGCCACCGGCTGCGGGCGGACGCCGGCATCCACGTGGATCCGGAGCGGCGCCGGGTCGGCTGGTGGCTGAACACGGCACGGGCCCACGGCCGTACCGTCGCCGCCCGCTGGCCGGGCTGGACGGTGGAGTTCTGGGAGGACCGCTGGGCCGAGCACGAACGGGCCAGCGACGGCCGCTTCGCCCCGCCCGCGCCGGACCGCGCCGCCGCGCTGGCCGACGTACGCGACCAGGCGCTCGAGCGGTGGGCCGGGCCGCGCGGCGATGTCCGGGCGCGGCTCGTCGCGACGCTCCCGCACGCCACGATCGGCCAGGGCTTCGCCCCCGCCGTCACGGCCGAGCAGGCGGCCGCCGCCCGCGCCGCCGTGGAGCGGGCGTACGAGGCGGCCGTCGGCACCTGACCTCGGCCTTCGGACCCCGCGCGCGCTCAGGGGTGCGAGCATGGGCGGTATGGCTACTCACTTGATCACCGGTGCCGGATCCGGCATCGGCGCGGCCGTCGCGGCCCGCCTGCACGCCCGCGGCGACGACCTCGTCCTCCTGGCCCGCGACGCCGGCCGCGGCAAGCAGCTCGTCGAGCGGTACCCCGGGGCGCGGGTCCTCGTGGGCGACCTCGCCGACCCCGACCGGCTCTCGTGGGCCTTCTCCAAGCAGGCCATCCCCGAGCGGATCGACTCCCTGCTGCACGTCGCCGGGATCGTGGACCTCGGACCGGTGGGGGAGCTGCGCCCCAAGACCTGGCACCAGCAGCTCAACGTCAACCTGATCGCACCCGCCGAGGTCACCCGGCTGCTGCTGCCCACCCTGCGCGCCTCCCAGGCCACCGTCGTCTTCGTGAACTCCGGCGCAGGCCTGACCGCCCACGCCGACTGGAGCGCGTACGCCGCCTCCAAGCACGGACTGAAGGCCCTCGCCGACTCGCTGCGCGCGGAGGAGAAGGCCAACGGGATCCGCGTCACCTCGGTGTACCCGGGGCGGACCGCCAGCCCCATGCAGGCCAAGGTGCACTCCCAGGAGGGCAAGGAGTACGACCCGTCCCACTGGATCGATCCCGAGTCGGTGGCGACCACCATCGTCATGGCCGTCGACCTGCCGCGCGACGCCGAGGTCAACGACCTGAGCGTCAGGCCGGGCCGATGACCGCGAGCGCCACCGGCGTCGGTTCGCTGCCCGGCGGTGACGCCCGAGAGGCCGCCAGGACCGTCACCGGCTCCTTCGAGGAGTTCCCGTACCTGCCCGAGCTGCCCGCCCGCGGGCCCGGCGCGGACATGATCGGCCGTTCCCTCGGCCTGCTCGTCGACATGTACGCGCACGTCGAGCCCAGCGGCTGGCGGATCAGCGACCGCCCCGGCCGGGACTCGAAGCGGGCCCGGTCCTGGCTCGGGGAGGACCTCGACGCGCTGGAGGAGTTCACCCAGGGGTACACGGGCAAGCTCAAGATCCAGGCGGTCGGGCCGTGGACGCTGGCCGCCGCCCTGGAACTGCACGGCGGCGAGGCCATGCTCCAGGACGCGGGCGCCTGCCGGGACCTGGCCGGATCGCTGGCCGAGGGGCTGCGCGAGCACCTGGCCGACGTGCGCAAGCGGATCCCCGGCGCCGACGTCGTGCTGCAGTTCGACGAGCCGTCGCTGACGGCCGTCCTGCTCGGCCGGGTCCGCTCCGCGAGCGGCTACCGCACCTACCGCGCCGTCGACCGGCAGGTCGTCGAGGGCACGCTGCGCGACCTCTTCGCCGTGCACGACGGGGACGTGGTCGTGCACTCCTGCGCGCCCGAGGTCCCCTTCGGCCTGCTGCGGCGAGCCGGAGCCACGGGCGTGTCGTTCGATTTCTCGCTGCTCACCGAGCGCGAGGATGACGCCATCGGGGAGGCCGTCGAAGGCGGTGTGAAACTCTTCGCCGGAGTGGTGCCCGGCACCGACGGCCCGTTGTCAGAGCCTGCCGGTAGCGTCATGGGTGTCAGGAAGCTTTGGCGCAGGCTGGGGCTGGCCCCGGGGACTCTGGCGGAGTCCGTCGTGGTCACCCCGTCGTGCGGTCTGGCGGGCGCCTCGCCTGCCTACGCCCGCGCGGTGCAGGCGCATTGCGTCAGGGCGGCGAGGTCGCTCGCCGACAACCCTGAGTGACGGTCGAGACGGGGCACGGGAGGACACGGCATGGCAGCCGAACAGCAGGACACGGCAGTACCGGCGGCGGTGCGCGAGCAGCACCAGCTGCTCGCCGAGCAGGTCGAGGAGCACCGCTTCCGGTACTACGTGAACGACCAGCCGGTCGTCAGCGACGCCGAGTTCGACAAGCTGCTGCGCTCGCTGGAGGCACTGGAGGAGCAGTACCCGGAGCTGCGCACGCCCGACTCGCCCACCCAGAAGGTGGCCGGGGCGTACGAGACGGACTTCGCCTCCGTCGAGCACCGGGAGCGGATGCTCTCCCTCGACAACGCCTTCGACGACGAGGAACTGGCCGCCTGGGCCGAGCGGGTGGCCCGGGACGTGAACACCCAGGACTACCACTACCTGTGCGAGCTGAAGGTGGACGGCCTCGCCGTCAACCTCACCTACGAGCACGGCCGGCTCACCCGTGCCGCCACCCGCGGCGACGGCCGCACCGGTGAGGACATCACGCCCAACGTCCGCACCATCGCCGAGATCCCGGACCGTCTCAAGGGCGACCGGATCCCGGCCCTCGTCGAGATCCGCGGCGAGGTCTACTTCCCGATGGAGAAGTTCGAGGAGCTCAACGCCCGCCTCGTGGAGGCGGAGGGCAAGCCCTTCGCCAACCCGCGCAACGCCGCGGCCGGTTCGCTGCGCCAGAAGGACCCGAAGGTCACCGCGAGCCGTCCGCTGCACATGGTCGTCCACGGCATCGGCGCCCGCGAGGGCTTCGAGATCGAGCGCCAGTCGCAGGCGTACGAGCTGCTGCGCGAGTGGGGTCTGCCGACCGCCCGGCACAACAAGGTGGTCGCCTCCCTCGCCGACGTCCGCGCGTTCATCGCGGAATTCGGCGAGAACCGGCACTCGGTGGAGCACGAGATCGACGGCGTGGTCGTCAAGCTCGACGAGATCGCGCTGCAGGGCCGGCTCGGCTCCACCGCGCGCGCCCCGCGCTGGGCGATCGCCTGGAAGTACGCCCCCGAAGAGGTCAACACCAAGCTGATCGACATCAAGGTCGGCGTCGGCCGCACCGGGCGCGTGACCCCGTACGCGCAGGTGGAGCCGGTGACGGTGGCGGGCTCCGAGGTCGAGTTCGCCACCCTGCACAACCAGGAGGTCGTCAAGGCCAAGGGCGTGCTCATCGGGGACACCGTCGTCCTGCGCAAGGCCGGCGACGTCATCCCCGAGATCCTCGGACCGGTGGTGGACCTGCGGGACGGCAGCGAGCGGGAGTTCGTGATGCCCGCCGAGTGCCCCGCGTGCGGGACGGCGCTGCGGCCGATGAAGGAGGGGGACATCGACGTCCGGTGCCCCAACGCCCAGACCTGCCCCGCCCAGCTGCGCGAGCGGCTCTTCTACCTGGGCGGCCGGCAGTCCCTGGACATCGAGAACTTCGGCATGGTGGCCGCGGCCGCGCTGACCGCCCCGCTGGAGCCGGCGCAGCCGCCCCTGCTGGACGAGGGAGACCTCTTCGGCCTGACCATCGAGCAGCTGCTGCCCATCAAGGCGTACGTCCTGGACCCGGACAGCGGCCTGCCCAAGCGGGACCCGAAGACCGGCGAGGAGAAGATCGTCACGGTCTTCGCCAATCAGAAGGGCGAACCGAAGAAGAACGCCCTGGCGATGCTGGAGAACATCGCGGCAGCCAAGGAGCGCCCGCTCGCCCGCGTCATCAACGGTCTGTCGATCCGCCACGTCGGACCGGTCGCGGCGGAGGCCCTCGCCCGCGAGTTCCGGTCGATCGAGCGCATCGAGCAGGCCACCGAGGAGGAGCTGACCGCCACCGACGGGGTCGGGGCGATCATCGCCGCCTCCCTCAAGGAATGGTTCGCCGTCGACTGGCACCAGGAGATCCTGCGCAAGTGGCGGGAAGCCGGGGTGCGGATGGAGGAGGAAGGTTCCGCCGAGGAGGAGGGGCCGCGGCCGCTGGAGGGGCTGACCGTCGTCGTCACCGGCACGCTGCAGAGCCACACGCGGGACGGCGCGAAGGAGGCCCTGCAGAGCCGCGGAGCCAAGGTCACCGGCTCCGTCTCGAAGAAGACCTCGTTCGTCGTCGTCGGCGACAACCCGGGCTCCAAGTACGACAAGGCCGTGCAGCTGAAGCTGTCCATCCTCGACGACGCCGGATTCGCGGTGCTGCTGGAGCAGGGCCCGGACGCGGCGCGGGAGGCCGCGCTCCCGGTGGACGGCGAAGGCGAAGCGGAGTAATACCGGGTAGTACCGGGGAAACACCGCGAGGGGAATCGCCGAAGGGGAGTAGCGAAGGCGAACGGATGCGTGGCGTGCGGCCGTACGGGCGGGCGCACGCCAGGCGCGGCGGACGGTGGTAAACGGCTGGTACAAGGCTGGTCGCAGGGCGGTGACCTGTCGGATCATCGGATGGGTGACGTGGGGGGCCCGGTCCAAACTCACCCGTTCGGCGGATACCGTACTGATGAGGATGGCTGGGTCGCATTCGGGCAACCACTGCCGACCGCTGCCCCTGGGACCCTCCCGCGTCCTACTGTTGAGGGGTGCGCCTGTCGTGCACGGCTGCAGGATGCGATCCGGCCGTGGTGGCATGACATCGGGGCCATCGCGTGACATCGGCATCGCCGGCTGTGAGAGGTACGGGCATGAAACCCACCGAAAGCGCCGACCCGTCACCTGAATTCGGCGGGGAACTCCCGTCCATGCGGGCGGGCAGGCTCGGAGTCCTGGGTGCCAGGACACCGGAGACCCGACCGATCGACACCGACGCGGGCGGACAGGGGCGGCGCGGCGTGCTGCCCTTCCTCGTCGTGGGCCTCTCGGTCGTGGCCCTCGGCGCAGGCATCGTGTCCGCGCTGAACGGCCGTCATGCGCTGTTCCCCGGCGGGACGGTCGGCTGGGCGCTGGCCCTCCTCACCGGCATCATCGTCGGTCACCTGGTCGCACTTGGCCGTGACCGCTGGTGGGGCGGCACCGGATCCGGCGCCGCGCTCACCCTCGGCGTGCTCCTCCTCTACGGCTGGGTGCCCGCGGGACTCGTCTCCCTGGCCGTCGTCTCGCTGGTCGGGGCCGCGCGCCGGCACCGCTGGCGGCAGGGCCTGCTGCACGGCTCCGTCGACATCCTCGGCATCGGCGCGGGAGCCCTCGTACTCGCCGCCTTCGGGGTGACGCCCTCCGTCGAGACCCCCTGGCTCCCCACCACCTGGGGACTGGAGGCGGTCCCCGAGGTCGTCCTCGTCGCCGTCGCCTACCTGCTCGTCACGCGCGTCCTCCTCTGGATCGCACTGAACCCGCGCGGCGACGGCCTGCCGACGGTCGCCCGCACCGCCCTGCTCCGGCAGGCCTTAGTCGCGGTGGCGCTGCTCGGCATCGCCCCCCTGATCTGCGTCGTCGCCGTCACCCAGCCGGTCCTGCTGCCGCTGTTCGCCGTACCGCTGATCGCACTGGACTCCACCCTGTGGATCGCCCGGGCGCGCGCCGAGGAACAGCTGCGGGACCCGCTGACCGGGCTGCCGAACCGGCAGTGGCTGCTGGAGCGCGCCTGGTCCGCCCTGGACGAGGCTGAACGTTTGGGCACCCGGGCAGCTCTTGTGCTGATCGACCTGGACCGATTCCGGGCGGTCAACGACACCCTCGGCCACCTGGCGGGCGACCGGCTGCTGCTCCAGATCGCCGACCGGCTGCGCCAGGCCCTGCCCGAGGAAGCCGAGGCTGCCCGGCTCGGCGGCGACGAGTTCGCCGTGCTGCTCCCCGTCACCGACTCCACCACCAGCGCCCAGCGGGTCGCCCGCCACCTGGTCGCGGAGCTCAGCTCCCCCCTCGACCTCGACGGCCTCACCCTCGTCCTGGAGGCCAGCGCCGGCCTCGCCGTCTTCCCCGACCACGCGCTGGACGCGGAGGGGCTGCTGCGGCGCGCGGACGTGGCGATGTACCAGGCCAAGCGCGACCGTACGGGCGTGGAGGTGTACGAGTCCAAGCGGGACAGCAACACCCCCGACCGCCTGGGCCTCCTCGGCGACCTCCGCAGAGCCCTGGACGCCGGCGAAGTGGAACTCCACTACCAGCCGAAGGTCCGCTTCGACGGCCAGGTGGCCGGGCTCGAAGCCCTGGTGCGCTGGGTGCACCCGGAACGGGGGCGGGTGTCCCCGGACGAGTTCATCGCGATCGCCGAGACCTCCGGGCTGATGCCGCACCTGACGGAGTACGTACTGGAGACCGCCCTCGCCCAGGTGGCACGGTGGCGGGCCCAGGGCCTGAAGGTCCCCGTGGCCGTCAACGTCTCGCCGCGCGACGTCCACACCCCGGGCTTCGCGGGTGCGGTGGCCGCCCGACTGGCCCGGCACGGGGTCCCGGCCAGCGGGCTGCAGCTGGAGATAACGGAACACGTCCTGCTGGAGGACCCCCAGCGGGCGGCCGACACCATGGCCGGGCTCACCGGCCACGGCGTGAAGATGTCCCTGGACGACTTCGGAACGGGCTACTCCTCGCTGGTCCACCTGAGGCGGCTGCCGGTCAGCGAGCTGAAGATCGACCGCTCCTTCGTGGGCCGGCTGGCCGTCGACGCGCAGGACGCGGAGATCGTCCGCTGCACCGTGGACCTCGCGCACTCGCTCGGCCTGCTGGTCGTCGCCGAGGGCGTGGAGGACGACGAGACGTGGGAGCGGCTGCGGGACCTGGGCTGCGACGCGGTGCAGGGGTGGCTGGTCGCCGCCGCGATGCCGCCGCAGGAGGCCACCGCCTGGCTGCTGGCCCGCGGCGAACGCGGCTGGCGCCGCCCGGCCGACATCTCGGCGGAACTGGCCGCGGCCGAGGCCGACGCGGTCTGATCCTGCCGCGCCGCTGCTGGGGCTCCGCCCCAGACCCCGCGCCTCAATCGCCGGCGAGGCTGAATCCAGCCCCGCCGGCGATTGAGTGGGGGTCCCCCCGGACGAAGTCCGGGGGAGGGTCCGGGCAGCGCCCGGGAGGCTCCGCGCAGCGGCGCCGTTCAGGCATCGGGCCAAACCGTTTCGCAGGCCGGGGGCCGGGCCCCATAGGATTGGGTCCGAAACCCAAACATCCACCCACCCCCAGAGGATCGCTGCATGCCTGGCATTACGCGCGAGGAGGTCGTCCACCTCGCTCGGCTGGCGCGCCTTGAGCTGTCCAGCAACGAGCTGGATCACTTCGCCGGACAGCTCGACGACATCATCGGCGCGGTCGCCCGCGTTTCCGAGGTCGCCGACCAAGACGTCCCGCCGACCTCCCACCCGCTGCCGCTGACGAACGTCATGCGCGCGGACGAGGTCCGTCCGTCGCTCACCCCCGAGCAGGCGCTCTCCGGTGCTCCCGCCCAGGAGCAGCAGCGTTTCAAGGTGCCGCAGATCCTGGGGGAGGACTAACAGCCATGGTCGACATCATCAAGCTCACGGCCGCCGAGACCGCCGAGAAGATCGCCTCCGGCGAGCTCACGGCCGTCGAGGTGACCGAGGCCCACCTGGCCCGCATCGACGCCACCGACGAGAAGGTCAACGCCTTCCTGCACGTGGACCGCGAGGGCGCCCTCGCGCAGGCCCGCGCCGTCGACGCCAAGCGCGAGCGCGGCGAGAAGCTCGGCCCGCTGGCCGGCGTCCCGCTCGCCCTCAAGGACATCTTCACCACCGTCGGGGTCCCGACCACCGTCGGTTCGAAGATCCTCGAAGGCTGGATCCCGCCCTACGACGCCACCCTGACGCGCAAGCTGAAGGAAGCCGACGTCGTCATCCTCGGCAAGACCAACATGGACGAGTTCGCCATGGGGTCCTCCACCGAGAACAGCGCCTACGGCCCCACCGGCAACCCCTGGGACCTCACCCGGATCCCCGGCGGCTCCGGCGGCGGCTCCGCGGCGGCCCTCGCCGCCTTCCAGGCCCCGCTGGCCATCGGCACGGACACCGGCGGCTCCATCCGCCAGCCCGCCGCCGTCACCGGCACGGTCGGCGTGAAGCCCACGTACGGCGGT
This sequence comes from Streptomyces sp. NBC_00207, assembly GCF_045160965.1. NCBI lineage: Bacteria > Bacillati > Actinomycetota > Actinomycetes > Kitasatosporales > Streptomycetaceae > Streptomyces > Streptomyces sp. NBC_00207. The sequence continues at coordinate 6,394,762 of NZ_CP130715.1, forward strand.
GTCTCCCGCTACGGCATGGTCGCCTTCTCCTCCTCCCTCGACCAGGGCGGGCCCTGCGCCCGTACGGTCCTGGACGCGGCGCTCCTCCACGAGGTCATCGCCGGCCACGACCCGATGGACTCCACCTCCATCGACGCCCCGGTCCCGCCGGTCGTCGAGGCCGCCCGCAACGGCTCGGTCGCCGGCATGCGCGTCGGCGTGGTCAAGCAGTTCGCCGGCGAGGGCTACCAGGCCGGCGTCGTCCAGCGCTTCAACGAGTCGGTGGAGCTCCTCAAGGAGCTCGGCGCCGAGATCGTCGAGCTGGACTGCCCGTCCTTCGACCTCGCGATGGCCGCGTACTACCTGATCGCGCCGTCCGAGTGCTCCTCGAACCTGGCCCGTTTCGACGCCATGCGCTACGGCCTGCGCGTCGGCGACGACGGCACCAAGTCCGCCGAGGACGTCACCGCCCTGACCCGCGAAGCCGGCTTCGGCGACGAGGTCAAGCGCCGCATCATCCTCGGCACGTACGCGCTCAGCTCCGGCTACTACGACGCGTACTACGGCTCCGCCCAGAAGGTCCGCACCCTCATCTCGCGGGACTTCGAGAAGTCCTTCGAGCAGGTCGACGTGATCGTCTCCCCGACGACCCCGACCACCGCCTTCCCGATCGGTGAGCGCACCGACGACCCGCTGGCGATGTACCTCGCGGACCTGTGCACCATCCCGACCAACCTGGCCGGCAACTCCGCCATGTCGCTCCCCTGCGGCCTGGCACCGGAGGACGGTCTCCCGGTCGGGCTGCAGATCATCGCCCCGGCGATGAAGGACGACCGGCTCTACAAGGTCGGTGCAGCCGTCGAGGCCGCCTTCGTCGCACGTTGGGGTCACCCGCTGCTCGAGGAGGCTCCGTCGCTGTGAGTGCCATGGCAAAGAAGGCCAAGAACTTCAAGAAGTCGAAAACCGGCGTCTACGTCTCGCTGGCCACCACCGCGTTCGGCGCCGTGAGCGTTGCCAAGCAGGCCAAGCTTGCCCGCAGCGACGGCGACGTCCTGCGGCTGATCGACGCCGCCGTGTCCGCCGCCGCCATCGTCACCGGCCTCGCGATCCTGTACCGCGAGCTGAAGCGCCTGGGCGACGACGACGTCCTGCTGGGCTGAGAGGGAAAGTTTCACCGTGACCTTCACCGAACTGCTGTCGTACGAGGACGCTCTCGCCTCGTTCGACCCCGTCATGGGCCTCGAGGTCCATGTCGAGCTCGGCACCAAGACGAAGATGTTCTGCGGCTGCTCCACGGAGCTGGGCGCCGAGCCCAACTCGCAGACGTGCCCGACCTGCCTCGGCCTGCCCGGCTCGCTCCCGGTCGTCAACGCGATCGGCATCGAGTCCGCCATCAAGATCGGCCTCGCGCTGAACTGCGAGATCGCCGAGTGGTGCCGCTTCGCCCGGAAGAACTACTTCTATCCGGACATGCCGAAGAACTTCCAGACCTCCCAGTACGACGAGCCCATCGCCTTCAACGGCTACCTGGACGTCCAGCTGGAGGACGGCGAGATCTTCCGCGTGGAGATCGAGCGCGCCCACATGGAGGAGGACACCGGCAAGTCGCTGCACGTCGGCGGCGCCACCGGCCGTATCCACGGCGCGTCCCACTCCCTGCTGGACTACAACCGCGCCGGCATCCCGCTCATCGAGATCGTCACCAAGCCCATCGAGGGCGCGGGCGAGCGGGCCCCCGAGGTCGCCAAGGCGTACGTCGCCGAGCTGCGCGAGGTCATCAAGGCGCTCGGCGTCTCCGAGGCCCGCATGGACAAGGGCCAGATGCGCTGCGACGTGAACCTGTCGCTGCGCCCGACGCCCGAGTCCGAGTTCGGCACCCGCAGCGAGACCAAGAACGTCAACTCGCTGCGCTCCGTCGAGCGCGCCGCGCGCTTCGAGATCCAGCGCCACGCGGCCGTGCTGACCTCCGGCGGCTCGATCGTGCAGGAGACCCGGCACTTCCACGAGGAGGACGGCTCCACCACGGCCGGCCGCATCAAGGACAACGCCGAGGACTACCGGTACTTCCCGGAGCCCGACCTGGTCCCCGTGGCCCCGGCCCGTGCATGGGTCGAGGAGCTGCGCGGCGGTCTGCCCGAGATGCCGCGCGTGCGCCGCAACCGGCTCCGCGAGGAGTGGGGCGTCACCGAGCACGACATGCAGTCGATCCTCAACGCGGGCGCGGTGGACTCCATCGTCGCCACGATCGAGGCGGGTGCCGACTCGGCCGCCGCGCGCAAGTGGTGGATGGGCGAGCTGGCCCGCAACGCGAACGAGCAGGGCGTCGTGGTCGACGAGCTGCCGATCACCCCGGTCCAGGTGGCCCGGGTCGCGGCCCTGGTCGCCGACGGTTCGCTCAACGACAAGCTGGCCCGCAAGGTCCTCGAAGGCGTCCTCGCCGGCGAGGGCACCCCGGACGAGGTCGTCGAGAAGCGCGGCCTGAAGGTCGTCTCGGACGAGGGCGCGCTCGGCGCGGCCGTGGACGAGGCCATCGCCGGCAACGCGGCCATCGCGGACAAGATCCGCGGTGGCAAGATCGCCGCCGTCGGCGCCCTGGTCGGCGCGGTCATGAAGACCACCCGTGGCCAGGCCGACGCGGCACGCGTCAAGGAGCTCATCCTGGAGCGCCTGGGCGTCTCCGAGGGCTGAGCCCCGCACCGCTGAACGCCCGGAGGCCCCGCACCCGTCGGTGCGGGGCCTCCCTGCGTCTCCCGCAGACTGGACCACCGGGGGCGGGTACGGAGGAGTACCGGCCGAGGGGGATCACGGAGGTGGCCGGTGGAGATCAGCGCGGTGCTCATCGCGGTGACGGGTGTCGTGGGCACGCTGGGAGCGGCGCTGCTCACCCAGCGGGGGTCCGAGCGGGCGAAGCGGCGGGAGATAGAACTGCTGCGGGGGCAGGAGGAGGTGCGGGAGAGCCTGGCGCTGCGGCGGTCCTGCTACGTGGAGCTCAACCGTGATGCCCGGCAGTTCACCACGGCCCTCAACCGTCACCTGCACGTCATGCGGGAGCGTCGTGTCGAGGACGCCGACCGCGAGGCCCTCGACGCGGCGAAGGCCGCCCACCGCGACCGGTACTCCGAGGCGCAGATGATCGCCCCGGACGAGGTGCTCGCCCGCGCCATGACGGTCAACAGGGCCATCAACGATGTGTACGGCCAGGTCAAGCGCCTGGAGCGAGGTGCCCCCGAGCCGGGCGAGACGCCTGAGACCGCGAGCAGGGCGAAGGACGAGATCTGGGGGCTCATCTCGGCGATGCGCACCGCGATGCGCGAGGACCTCGGGGTGTCGGACGGCTCCCTCGCCGGTTGAGGGAGCCCGCCGTCGTGGTGCCGTCAGCGCTTGAGGACCGGCGCCGCGAGCACCGCGTTGCCGCGGCCCTTGCAGCCCTCCTCCACCTTGATCCGCAGTCGCAGGGCCCCTTCGATGTTCAGGGACTTGGTGACCGGCTTGCCCAGGTGGACGAGCTCGGAGAAGAGCGCCGGCTTGTCGTCCACGGAGATGGTGAGCCGGGCCTGCTCGACGGTCGAGCCGTCGTCGATGCCCGCCGTGAACTCCAGGGTCTTCCAGGCGCGGTTCACGTCGTACTCGACGGCCGCGCCGTAGTAGCAGCTGCCGAGCAGGGTCGCCCCGTACTCCTTCGTGTTCAGCTTGGCGGAGCCGACCTCGAAGTTGTCGGCCGAGCCCACCGAGGACAGCACGGTCAGGTCGGCGACGTTGCTGTCCTTGACCGAGCCCGGGTCGGCCGGGCTGGCGGAGGCGTCCGGGCTCGTGGAGGACTCGGGGGCGGATTCCTTCGGGGACGCCTGCGCGGACGGGGTGGCCGTGGGCGACGGAGTGGAGGAGGCCTGGGCCGAGCTCGCCGCGCCGGGCTTCCCGTCCGCCGCGGTGTTCTCCTTGTCTTTGTCGTCGAAGAACCGTACGCCGGCCACCGCGAGCGCCGCGATGACCACGACGGCGGCCACCGAGCCCAGGACCAGCCCGGTGCGCCTCCGCTTGCCGGGGCGGGGAGGCTCCGGAGCGGGGGACGGCGTCGGCGCCGGCTGGTACGCCGCGGGGCCGTACCCGGGCGGTACGGAGCCGGGCACGGTGGCCGGCCCCGGATCGGGGGCTGCGACCGGCGCCGTCGGCACGTACGCCACCGCGGGCGTCGGCGTCGGTGTCGCCGTCGGTGTCGAGGCCGCCGCCGGGGGCGAGGCGGGCGGGGCGGTGGGCTGCGGCGGCAGCACCGGCTGGGGCGGCGCCACCGGCCTGGCCGGAACCGCGTCCTGCACGGTGGCCGCCCGCTGCGAGGTGGAGGTGGTCGTGGAGACCACGGCGTGGCGGACGTCCTTCATCCAGCCGGCCAGGTTCACCGGCCGCTTCCCGGGGTCGGCCGCGTAGATCGAGGCGATCCGCGCCCGCTGCTCGGCGTCCAGCACGGCGATCTGCGGCAGTGCCGTCAGCGCGTGCGCCAGCTGCTCCGGGGTGGCGGGCGGCGACTGCCCGCTCAGCAGGAAGTAGGCGATCGCCCCGAAGGCGTACCGGTCCGTGCCCGGCGTCCGCTTGCCGTCGAAGACCTCGGGCGCCGCGTAGCCCGGGGTGAACCAGACCTCCGCCGTCTGGTGGTCGGCGGTCAGCTTGCTGAGGCCGAAGTCGACGAGCGTGGCCTGCCCGTGGGCGTCGACCATCACATTGCCGGGGGAGAGGTCGCCGTGGATGACCTGGCGCCCGGAGGGGGTGGCCTTCCCCGAGTGCAGCCAGTCCAGTACGTCGGCCAGCTGCTCCAGGGTGCGCATCACCTCGCGCCGCTCGGCGGCGGTGGCGAGCGTCCGCTCGGCCCGCCAGTCCCGCAGGTCCAGGCCGTCGACGTGGTTCATCACGAGGACGAGCGCGCGCCCGGTCAGGGTCGAGGACTCCCCGGGCCGGTGGATCGGCGGCCCTTCGAAGTGCTCGCGCACGCCCACGACGCCGGGCCGGTGGACGAAGCGCAGCAGTTCGGCCTGCTCGTTCCACTTCTGGCTGATGCGGTCGAAGACGTCGGGCGTGATGGTCGTCTTGGAGTCGAGCACCTTGACGACCACGGGCTCGGATCCGCCGGCGAGCTCGATCTCCGCGAGATAGAGCACGGCCTCCCCGCCGCGCCCGATGGACCGGAGCAGGCGGTACCGGTCGGCCGCCGAGTCCGGTCCGATGTGCAGGTTCTGACTGGTCAATGTCCCCCACCTCAACCCACTTTGAGAGGGCATCAGCTTCCCGGGGCGAGGCGTGCGGGGTCAATGGGAATCGGGATCCCCATCGGGGCCGCTCTTTCTGTAGCGATCGGTAAGCCGTTCGGGTGGCGTTCTTTCTGAAGTGACCGTCACGGAAATCAGGGCTCGCCCACGGCGCCGGGGGTTCGGTGGGGTCGAACCTCGGGCCGGTCCTGGACGCCCGGCGAGCTGTGGTCCGAGCCGGCCCGGCGCGGGGAGGACGAACTGCTCGCGCGGTTCCTCGCACCCCTTGCGTCCCAGCGGGAACTGACCGGCGCGCTGCCGGGCGCACGGCTCGCGGAACTGCCCACGGGGCAGCTTCCGTTCGCCGAGCGCCCGGCCGAATGGGCTGCTCTGGTCAGCGAGGTCCTGACACGGAACCCCGCGCGGTGAAGAACGCCAGGCGGGCCTGCTTGGCGGGGAGGTAGACCTCGGGCAGGTCGATCTCCGGGAGTTCGACCTCCGGTCCGAGCGTGAAGCCGGTGCGCTCCATCAGGGCGATGGCCTTGACGTTGCGGGAGTCAGGTTCGACGACCACGCGGCGGGTGGAGGCGTCGGAGAACACGAACGAGATGAACGCGGTCATCAGGGCCGCGGTGTAGCCGTGCTGGACCGCGCCTTCGGCCGGGCCGATCAGCAGGTGCGCGCCGACGTCCCCGGGCTGCACCTCGTAGCACTCGCTGACCCGGTCCTCCGCGCAGTCGTACGTCTGGAAGAGCGCGACCCGCTCGCCGTCGCGGCTGACCATGAACGCGTGGTGGGTGGTGCGCCGGTCGACGTCCTCGTAGATCTCCTGGACCAGCTCGCGGCTGGCCTCGCCCATGCCCCAGAAGCGGGCCCGCTCCTGCGTCACCCAGCTGTGGATCAGGGCGGAGTCGGCGGCCGGGTCGACGGGGGTGAAGACGACGGTGCCGAAGCCCTCGACGTGCTGGGTGTGGACGGGCTGTCTGACGGAGGCGGAGGCGGGGGCGGTCATATCGATTCCTTGGTGAGCCGGGTCCAGTCGGTGACGACGGGGACGAGTTCGCAGTCAGCCCACAGCGGGAGCTGGTCGCGGTGGTGGGGTGAGCCGGTGACGCCGTCCGCACCGAGCGGGACGGCCCAGAGGCTGTCCTCGCGGCGGGCGAGGTCCCAGACGTAACGGGCCGCCGATGCGCGGGCGGTGCGGTCGGTGAAGCCCGGGACGGAGGAGGTGGCGTTCACGCAGTCGTGGTCGCCGCCGAGGCCGGGCCAGTCCACGGCCTCCTGGTCGGGCAGCGCCTGCCAGGGGGCGAGGCGGTGCACCTCCGACCAGGGGGCGTCGGGGGCGCCCGCGGCGGCCGTCTCCTCCAGGGCGGCGCGGACGTGCGCCGCCTGGTCGAGTCCGGGGACGAGGGAGGTGGTGAGCAGGCCTTCGAGGGCGTACCCGATGCGGGGGACCAGGTACAGCCAGGGGTGGAACACGTCCGGGCCGGTCGGCGCCCCCCACAGCTTCGCGAAGACGGGGTCGGCGGCGAAGCGGCGTACCGTCGCGGTCCGGAAGGCCGAGAAGACGGTGGCGTCGGTGCTGTCGGCCGCCATGTGCCGGTCCCAGGCCAGCAGCCGCTCGCGCAGGGCCTGCGCCGCCGGGGTCAGGCCCTCGAAGCCGGGCAGCAGGGCGAGCAGGGGCGCCGCCGAGGCCAGGTGCGTGTCCCGGTGTACGTCGGCCATCGCCTTCGGGGACCAGTCCGCGGAGCCGCTGAGCAGCTCGCGGATGCGGTTGGCGCGGTGCGGGGGCGCGAACTCCACGCCGAGCGGGGAGGCGATCCCGCGCGCGTTGGCCATCACGGCGAAGCCCTGCACGGGCTCGGCGGGGGTCGGGGCCCAGCCCTGCCAGGCGTGCCCGGGCTCCCAGGCGGGCACGGGGCGCAGCCGGTTGGTGCGGTGGCGCAGCGGCACGGCGCCCGCGACGCGGTGCAGCAGCCCGCCCGAGGTGTCGGCGGCGTGCACGACGTTGACCGGCTCGGCCCAGCCGTCGAGGGCGCGGTCGATGTCGGCGACCGTGCGGGCGCGCAGGAGGGCGGGGAGGGCGGCGAAGCCGAGGTCCCGGCGGACCCGGGGCGGGTAGCGGAGGGAGAGAGTCTGTGCGCTGCCGTCGGTGTGGGCTCCGGCGTGCGCGTCGGCCCCGGTGTCCCCGTCCGCGTGGATGATCACGGGGCCGCGGGCGGTCTCCAGGATCTCCACCTCGACGTCGTCGCCGCCTGCCACGGTGATGGTCTCGGTGTGGCGGGCGACGGGCTCCCAGGCGCCGTCCGGGCCGAGCGCCTCGAACGCGGAGCCGGCGCCGCGGCGCAACTGCTCGACGTACAGGTCCTGGTAGTCGGCCATCGCGTTGGTGATGGCCCAGGCGGCGGTGCCGGTGTGTCCGAAGTGGGCGAGGCCCGGGACGCCGGGGACGGCCAGGCCGAGGACGTCGTAGTCCGGGCAGGAGAGACGTATCTGCTGGTAGACGCCCGGGTCCTCGATGAACCGGTGCGGGTCGCCCGCGATGATCGCCGAACCGGTGGCGGTGCGGTCGCCCGGCACCAGCCAGCCGTTGCTGCCGGCGGTGCCGGGGCCGTCGGTGGCGAAGAGGGTGACCGCCTCGTCGCCGAGGGCGCGGGCCACCCGTTCGCGCCACAGCTTGGTGGCGAAGCCGGCGAACAGGATGTGCGTGGCGATCCAGATGGCGAGCGGCACCCACGGCTCCCAGGGGGCGGGGGCGAGACCGGTGCGGGCGAAGCGCTCGTCGCGGGCGGCGCCCTCGGCGAGCCCGTCGTTGACGCCGTCCACGTACGCGCGGACCCAGGCGGCGGTGCCGGGATCACCGGCTTCCATGGCCTCGTAGCAGAGGCGGGCGGTGTCGGCGAGACGGCACTGGCGGGCGAAGCGGTCCCAGCCGACGGAGTCCGGGCCGAGGAAGGAGGCGCTGGAGCCCTGGGCGCGGTGCCGTTCGACCTCCAGCTGCCAGGCGCGGTCGAAGGCCGTGACGCGGCCCTGGGCGTGGGCGAGCCGGAGCTCGTCGGATGCGCGGAGGTGGGGGATGCCCCAGGGGTCGCGGAAGACCTCGTACGATGCGGAGGCCTCCGCGTCGTTCTCGCTGCTCACACTGCTCACGCTGCTCACACTCTCCCCAGGGTGCATTAGGTTAGGCTGCCCTAACTATAGGCGCGTACAGGGGAGGGGCTGGACATGGCGGTCGGTAAGGGCTGGGAGGGCGTGGTCCTCAAGCTCATGCGGGGCAAGGACTTCACGTTCACGGTCACGGGGGCGGAAGACGTCACGGAGCACTACCGCCGGGTGTACTTCACCGACGGCGGGCTGCTGGCGGCCGCGGGTGAGTCGCTGCATCCGACGATGTGGGTGCGGGTCTGGTTCGAGGGCGCGGGCCGTCCGCACCAGCGGGCCTACACGCTGGTCGACCCGGATCCCGAAGCGGGCACGTTCTGCTTCGAGTTCGCCCTGCACGACGGGGTCGCCAGCGCCTGGGCGCGCGGCGCCCGGCCGGGTGACTCGATCGAGGCCACCGTCCAGGGCACGGGATTCACCGGCCCCGTCCCGGCCCCCGAGCGCCTGCTGGTCATCGGCGACCCGGCCTCCCTCCCGGCGATCAACTCGCTGCTGGACGCGTACCCGCAGACGCCGGCGACCATCTGGTTCGAGACGCAGCACACCTCGGACGCGGAACTGCCGGTACGGGGGGACGCGGGCCTGCGCGACATCCGCCGCGTGCCGCGGGGCGGCGCGGCGCTGACCGACCGGGTCCGGGCCGAACTGCCGGAGCTGCTCGGGGACCCGGAGTCGGCGTACGTCTGGCTGGCCTGCGACACGGCGACGACGCGCGGCCTGACGGCGTACCTGCGCAAGGAACTCGCGCTGCCGAAGCACCGGGTGAACGGGCTGGGCTACTGGCGGCCGGGCACCGGCGGCTAGACGGGAGCCGGGCCGGTCCGTGCCGGCCGGAGGCGGCCCCGGTCCGCGCCGGCCGGAGGCGGCCTACGCGCCCGTGGTGCCGTCGATCGCCTCGCGGAGGAAGTCGGCGTGGCCGTTGTGGCGGGCGTACTCGTGGATGAGGTGGAGCATGACCAGGCGCAGCGAGGCCTCCTCCTGCCAGCTCGGCACGTACGCCTTCACGTCCAGGGACTCGGCGGCCGACTCGATCCGGCGGGCGTGCGCGACCTCGTCCCGCCACGCGGTGAAGGCCTCGGTGCGGCTGGAGCCGGAGGCGTCGTAGGCGGCCTGGAAGTCGTGGGTGTCCGACCACAGGTGCGGGAGGTCCTCGCCGCCCAGGACGCGGCGGAACCAGTGGCGCTCGACCTCGGCCATGTGCCGGACCAGGCCCAGCAGGGACAGCGCGGACGGGGGCATCGAGCTCCGGCGCAACTGCTCGTCGCTGAGGCCCTCGCACTTCCAGGCGAGGGTGGCCCGGTGGTAGTCGAGAAAGGCCCGGAGGGTTTCGCGCTCGTTGCCGGTCAGGGGCGGGCTGATGCGTTCCATGCGGGCGATCTTGCCCGTTGACCCCGGTCCGGGGAACCCCGCCGGGGAGGCGGACCGCATGAGCCCGCACACGGGCGGGGCGCGGAGGTCAGGCGGGGCCGGCGGCCGTCCACATGTACGGCACCGTCACGCCCAGGACCCCGAAGCCCAGCCGTTCCAGGATCGGCCGGCTGTCGTCCGAAGCGTCCACCTGGAGGTAAGGGATGCCGCGCTCCGCCGCCGAGCGGGCGCGGTGGGCCACCAGCAGGCGGTAGATGCCGCGGCCGCGCCACCGAGGCAGCGTGCCGCCGCCCCAGAGGCCCGCGAAGGCGGTTCCCGGCCGCATCTCCATCCGGGCCGCGCTCACCGGGGTGTCGCCGGCCATCGCCAGCACCGCGGCGATGCACTCCGGCTCGTTCCGCACCTGGTCGAGCAGGTGCTCCCGGATCCGCGGCCGCTCGGTTCCGAAGGCCCCCGCGTGGACCTCCATCATCAGGTCGACCCCGGCCTCGTCCGTCACCACCCGCAGGGTGATCCCCTCCGGCGGATCCACCGGCAGCCGCGCGAGTTCGGCCGTCCGTCCCACCATCAGGGTCTCCGGCGGCTCGGGCACGAGGCCGGCCGCCCGCAGCCGTGCCCCGAGATCCGCCGGCCCGTCGTGGTCGTACAGCTTCCACTCGAACTCGGGACATCCGCGTTCCGCGAAGAACGCCACCTGCGTGGCGATCTCCGCATCCGCGTCCTCCTCGCCGAGGTCCGACCAGAGCACGCCGTTCCACCCGAGCCCGGGCGCGCTCTGCCGTACGACCCGGCCCGCCCGCTCCACCCGGGCCTGCGCGCTGTCCGGCTGCGCCCCCTCGCGCACCTCCGCGTCGTAGCGGGCGCGTACCTTCAGAAGTTCACCGAGATCCATCGTCATCAGCCCCAGCCGACCAGTTTCCGGCCGCCCGGCACAACTGCATTAGCCTCACCCCGTGAACGACGACTCCACCATCTACACCGGCAAGGCCACCCCCGATGCCGCCGCCGACCGAGGCTGGCTGCTGGGCCACTTCAAGGACCCCGCCGATCCCCGTCACAGCGAGGACGTGGAGATCAAATGGGGCGTCCACCCGAAGGGCGACGAACGGGAGCGGTGGGCGACAGCCGAGAAGCGCACCGCACTGCTGGTGCTGATCAGCGGACGCTTCCGGCTGGAGTTCCCGGGGCGGACCGTCGTCCTCGCCGAGCAGGGGGACTACGTGCTCTGGGGCCGGGGCGTCGACCACTCCTGGTACGCGGAGGAGGACGCGGTGGTCCTCACCGTCCGCTGGCCGTCGATCCCCGGCTACCGGGTGGACGAGCCCGACGAACAGGCGGCCGCCCGCCAGGCCGTCCCCGTGACCGAGGTCGCGCACCTTCCCGCCCCCTGTGACGATGCACACGAAAAGGGCCAACGATCACTAAACGCTGAGATCGTGTAGGTGTAGACCATCTGGTGCGAATCCCCGGGGCGATCCCCCGGGCGCTCGCCCACGTCTGCACGAGTTCATGCGTTCTTTGCGACGGGCCGCCTCCCGGTGAAGACCCGAACCATCAGGGAGCACGTCCGTTGGCAGTAATCGCACGCTGGTGCATGCGCCATCGTCTCCTCACCGTCCTGATCTGGCTGCTCGCGCTCGGTGGGACCGCGGCGGCCGCAGGCACCGCCGGATCGGCCTTCTCCAACGACTACGAGGTCCCCGGCACCGAATCCGGGAGGGCGCACGACCTCCTCCGCGAGGGCTTCCACGGCCAGGGCGGCGACACCGACACCATCGTGTGGCGGGCCCCGGACCATCAGAGCGCGCGCACCCCGGACATCGAGCAGCGCATGACCCGGGCACTCGACGCCGTCGCCGCACTCCCGGGCGTCGGATCGGTCGCCGGACCCTACGGCCCGGGCCCCGAGAGCGCCGCACGGATCAGCCCCGACGGACGCACCGCCTATGCCGTGGTGACCTTCGACCAGCAGGCGGACTCCGTACCCAAGGCCCAGGCCAGAGCCGTCGTCGACGCGGCGAAGAACCCCGCCACCGAGGCCGGCGGCCTGCAGGTCGAACTCGGCGGCCGCGCCATCCAGCTCACCGAGGCCCCCACCGCACACCTCGCCGAGGTCATCGGCGTGGCCGTCGCGGCCCTGGTCCTCTTCCTCGCCTTCGGCTCGCTCGCCGCGAGCCTGATGCCCATCGCGACCGCCCTGGTCAGCGTGGGCACCGCTTATTTCGGCATCACCCTCCTCGGGCACGCGATGCCCGTCGCCGACTTCGCGCCGATGCTCGGCACCCTCGTCGGCCTCGGCGTCGGCATCGACTACGCCCTCTTCATCGTCACCCGGCACCGCAAGGGCCTCGCGCGAGGCCTCCCCGTCGAAGAGGCGGCCGAGAACGCCGTCGCCACCACCGGCCGGGCCGTCGTCTTCGCCGGCGCCACCGTCTGCATCGCCCTGCTCGGCATGCTCGTACTGAGACTGAACTTCCTCAACGGCGTCGCGATAGCCGCCTCCGTGACGGTCGTCCTGACCGTCGCCGCCTCGGTCACCCTGCTGCCCGCCCTCCTCTCGTACATAGGCACACGCGCCCTCTCGGGCCGCGAGCGCCGCAAACTCGCCGCCGAGGGCCCGCAGCCCGCACAGACCTCCGGCTTCGCCGCCCGCTGGTCCGTCTTCGTGGAACGCCACCCCAAGCTGCTCGGCCTCGTCGCCACCGCGGTCATGCTGGTGCTGGCCCTGCCCACCCTCTCCCTCCACCTGGGCACCTCCGACCAGGGCAACAACCCCGCCACCTCCACCACCCGCAAGGCCTACGACCTGCTGGCGGACGGATTCGGGCCCGGCACGAACGGCCCGCTCACCGTCGTCGCCCGGCTGGACGGCGCCGGCGACCGGCTCGCCGTCGACCACCTCGCGGAGGCACTCCGTACGACGAAGGGCGTCGCCGCCACCGGCACCGCCGTCCTCAACCGCAGCGGGGACACCGCCGTCCTGACCGTCGTGCCGGACTCCGCCCCCCAGTCCAGGGCCACGAGCGACCTCGTCGACACCCTCCGCCAGGACGTCATCCCGCGCGCCGGACACGCCAACTCCATGGAGGTCCACGTCGGCGGTGTGACCGCCGCCTACGACGACTTCGCCGAGGTGATCATCGGCAAGCTGCCGCTCTTCGTCGGCGTGGTCATCGCCCTCGGCTGCGTGCTCCTGCTGCTGGCCTTCCGCTCCATCGGAATCCCGGTGAAGGCGGCGGCCATGAACGTCGCCGCCGTCGCCTCCTCCTTCGGCGTCGTGGTCGCGATCTTCCAGTGGGGCTGGGGGAGTGAACTGCTGGGCCTGGGCAGCGCCGGCCCCATCGAACCCTTCCTCCCCGTGATCATGGTGTCCGTCCTCTTCGGCCTGTCGATGGACTACCAGGTCTTCCTCGTCAGCCGGATGTACGAGGAGTGGCTGGAGACCGGCGACAACCGGCGGGCCGTGCGCGTGGGCCTCGCCGAGACCAGCCGGGTCATCAACTCGGCGGCCGTGATCATGATCTCCGTCTTCCTCGCCTTCGTCCTCAGCGGCGACCGGATCATCGCGATGTTCGGCATCGCGCTCGCCGCGGCCGTGGCCCTCGACGCCTTCGTGCTGCGCACCCTCCTCGTCCCGGCCCTCATGCACATGCTCGGCGGCGCCAACTGGTGGCTGCCCGCCTGGCTCGACCGGCGGCTGCCCAGGATCAGCATCGAGCCCCCCGAATGCCGCCCGCATGCGAAACTTCCGGCACAGCGGACCGCCGCGGTCCCCGCCACGAGCGAGGACGGTGCCGAGCCCGCCACCACCTCCAGGTGATCCGGCCACCCGCCGCCCGAGACCCAAGGAAGACCGCGCATGTTCTCGATAGACCTCGCCGACGACGCCCAGCTGTTCCCGCTGGAGGCCCGGCACGCCGAGGAGTTCTTCGCCCACATCGAACGCGGACGCGAGTACATCGGCCAGTACGTCGGCTTCCCGGACCGGTCGCCCGACCTCGACTCCGCCCGGGCCTTCCTGGCCAAGTACGCGGTGAAGGCCGGGGAGGACGGCGCCCGGTTCTTCGGCATCCGGCTCGACGGCACCCTCGTGGGCGGGGTCCTCTTCCCGGCCTTCGACGCGGACGGCGGCAACTGTGAGATCGGCTGCTGGCTGGAGCCCGCCGCGGCCGGCCGGGGCCTGGTGACCAAGGCCTGCCAGGTCCTCATCGACTACGCCTTCGGCGAGCGCGGCATGCACCGCGTCGAATGGCACGCCGCAACCGGCAACAAGAAGAGCCTGGCCGTGGCCGAACGCCTCGGCATGACCCGCGAGGGCGTCATGCGGCAGAACTACCTGCACCGCGGTGTCCGCCAGGACACCGAGGTCTGGTCGCTCCTCGCCCACGAGTGGTCCGCGGCCCGCTCTGCCTAGTCCGGATCGACCGGGTGCCGGCCCGGGCCCCGCCGACCGCGGGGCCCGTAGTGGCCGCGACCAGCGGATTCTCAGAAAACTCTCAGACAGGGCGCCTACGGTGCCCCGCATGGACACCACGAAGACCCCCGCAGCGAACGCCACCGAGGCGGACGCCGCCCCGGTCGACCTCGAAAAGACCGAGGTCACCCAGCCCGCCGAGGCCGAGGCCGAATCCGACTCCGTACCCACCGACGCGGCCCCGGAGGACGAGGCCTTCGCCGACGAGGCGGACGAGGACGAGGCCGGGCAGCCGGGCCACGTCGGGTCCGCTGCCTTCGCGGTCATCGCCGCGGGGCTGGGCGTCGTCGCCCTCAGCGGCAGCTGGGTCGCCGGCATCGTGTCCGAGCGTGCGAGCATCGCCGCCCGGCTCGAGCTGAGCCAGGCCGCCGATGCCAACGCGCAGATCGCCGCCCAGTTCGTCGACCCGTGGCACACCACCGCGATGGTGAACGGCGTCTTCTCCGCCCTCGCCCTGATCATCGCCACCTTCGTGCTGGCCCTCCCCGCCTTCAGCACCCCCGAGCGCATCCTCCCCACCTGGGTGCGGTCCGTCTCCTGGGCGGGCGTCGGACTGGGCGCCCTCGGCGTACTCCTCTTCGTCCTCATGTACTTCGACCTCCTCCTCGCCATCCCGAAGGCGGCGGGCTAGGTACTGCCTTAGGCGAACTCGGCCTGGTCCGGGCAGCTCCACGCCCGGACTAAGGCCCCCTGGCCCCGGCAGATGCGGCATGCGACCGATGTGCCGGCACCCCCTGGGACGCGAATCTTGGATCACACCGAACGAGGTGCCCGAGAAACGCCACCAGGGAGAACGAGATGTTCGAGTACGAGATCGCCGCCACCGTCCGCACCGCCGACCTCCTCCGCGAGGCCGCCGCGTACCGCACGGGCCGGGACGCCGGGAAGGCGCGCCGCGCCTCCTTGCGAAGCCTTGAACCGCGAGGGTCGGTGAGAGCACTCCGCGGCCGCCTCGCCCGCACCGCGGGCCACGCGCCCCGCACCGTGTGAACCGATGCGTGATGAGAAGCGCACGACAATCGAGTGCCGCCGCGCCGGACGGCTGTGCGATGCTCGGCGACGTGGAGACCAGATCTGTCAGCCCGGTGTTCGTCGGCCGAGCCGACGAACTGGCCGTACTCACCGGCGCACTGACCCGCGCCGACGGCCAGGAGCCGCAGGCGATGCTCATCGGCGGTGAGGCGGGGGTCGGAAAGACCCGCCTCACCGAGGAGTTCATCTGCGCGGCGGAACGCCGCGGCGCCGTCGTCGCCGTCGGAGGCTGTGTGGAGATCGGGGCGGAGGGACTTCCCTTCGCCCCCTTCTCGACGGCCCTGCGCGCACTGCACCGCATGCTCCCCGAGGAACTGGCCGCCGCCGCCACCGCCGGCCAGGAGGACGAACTCGCCCGCATCCTCCCCGAACTCGGCGACACCCCCCGGGGCCCGCACGACGAGGAGAGCACCGCCCGGCTCTTCGAACTGACGGCCCGGATGCTGGAGCGGCTGGCCGCCGACCGCACCGTCGTCCTCGTCCTGGAAGACCTCCACTGGGCGGACACCTCCACCCGGCACCTGCTCTCCTACCTCTTCCGCACCCTCGGCAGCGGCCGGCTCGTCGTCGTCGCCACCTACCGCGCGGACGACGTCCACCGCCGCCACCCGCTGCGCCCCCTCCTCGCCGAACTCGACCGGCTCCGCACGGTCCACCGCATCGAACTGGCCCGTTTCAACCGGGCGGAGGTGCGCCGCCAGCTCGCCGGCATCCTCGCCGCGCAGCCCGACGAGGACTTCGTCGACTCCGTCTTCGACCGGTCCGACGGCAACGCCTTCTTCGTCGAGGAACTCGTCGCCTCCCGGGAGAGCGGCTGCGTCACCGGACTCACCGAATCCCTGCGCGACCTGCTCCTCGTCCGCGTCGAGGTCCTGCCCGACGAGACCCAGCGCCTGGTCCGGATCGTCGCCGAAGGCGGCTCCACCGTGGAGTACCCGCTGCTGCGCGCCGTCGCCGGGCTCACCGAGGACGAGCTGATCGAAGCGCTGAGGGCCGCGGTCGGGGCCAACATCCTGCTCGCCACCCCCGACGGCGACGGCTACCGGTTCCGGCACTCGCTCGTCCGCGAGGCCGTCAGCGACGACCTGCTGCCCGGCGAGCGGGCCCGGGTCAACCGCCGCTACGCCGAGGCCATGGAGGCCGACGAGTCGCTGATCCGCTCCGGCGAGCGGGTCATCCGGCTGGCCAGCTACTGGTACCAGGCGAACGACCCCGCCAAGGCGCTGCCCGCCGTACTGGCCGCTTCCGTGGCGGCCCGCCGCCGCCACGCCTACTCCGAGCAACTGCGCCTGCTGGAGCGGGCCATGGACCTGTGGGACAGCGCTCCGGAGGAGGTCCGCGAGGCGCTGCGCCCGGCGGACTACACCGAGGTGTACCCGCCGTGCGGCTGCGGAGACTCGGCCGCCACCCCGCTCCAGCGGATCGACCTGCTGGCCGAGGCCACCGTCGCGGCACGCTACGGCGGAGAGCGCGAACGCGCCCTGAAGATCACGAAGACGGCACTGCGCCTGCTGGAGGAGGAGCGCGACTCGCTGCGGGCCGCGTGGTTCTGGACCGAGCGCTCCCGGCTGGTCGCCAGCCTCGGCCGCGGCGACGGCTGGGAGGAGATAGCCAAGGCGCAGGACCTCGTCCGGGGGCTGCCCCCGTCCCAGGTGCACGCCGAGGTCCTGGTCCGGGCCGCGAGCTGGGGCATGCTCCACCAGCCGGGCCCCGACAACCTCGCCGCCGCCGAACGCGCCGTCGAGTACGCGCGCATGCTCGGCGTCGAGGACACCGAGCTCAATGCCCGGATCACGGTCGGCTGCCTGCTCACCGACTCCGGCGACGGCTCGGCCGGACTCGCCGAGCTGTACGCGGTCAAGGAGCGGACCACGAAGCTCGGTCTCGCCAAGCTGACAGGGCGCGTGCATGTGAATCTCACCTCTCAGTTGGAAAGCATGGGCCGGTCCCGCGAAGCCGTGGAACTGGCCGAACAAGGGGCCGAACTGGTCAGGAAGTCCAGGCTGTTGGACAGCGAGGCCTGGGTCTGCGGAAACATGGCCGAGAGCCTCTACAGCCTCGGCCGCTGGGACGAGGCCACCGAGGCGGCCCGTCGCGCCCTGCGCGTCGGCCAGAGCGCGGCCCCGCGCGGCTCCGGCTCCGCACGGCTTGCCTACCTGGCCCTGGCCCGTGGCGAGTTGACCGAGGCGGCCCAGCAGCTCGCGGCCGCCCACGCCCACTTCGGCACCCACGACGTCCAGCCCCAGCACCGGATACCGCTCTACCGCCTCGCGATCGGGCTCGCCGCGGGGGAGGGCCGGATCGCCGACGTGCGCGCCGAGACGGCCGCCGCCATCGCCTACGGGTTCCCGCTCGGCCAGCACCGCTACGCCTGGCCGCTGCTGCTCGCCGCCGCCTCCGCCGAGGCGGACGCCCGCGGCCTCCCGGCCGCCGACGCCGGCCGGGACTGCGCCCTGGGCATGCTGCGCACCGCCGCCCGCTCCCTGGCCACCCCGGTCCCGCTGTGGACCGCCCACGCCGAGTACGTCCGGGCCGAGCTGCTCCGGGCCGAGGCCCGGGACACCCCCGCCGACTGGACCGCCGTCGAGGAAGCCGTCCGTCCGCTGGAGCGCCCGTACCTGCTGGCCCGGGCCCGCCACCGGCTCGCCGAGGCGCTGCTGGCCGCCGGCGGCGAACGGGAGCCCGCGGCCGCACTGCTCCGCGAGGCCTACGCCACCGCCGAGCGGATCGGCTCACGCCGGCTGCGCGAGGACCTGGCCCTGCTCGCCCAGCGCGCCCGGCTCCCGCTGACCGACACCGACGCGCCCGCCGCTCCGCCCGCCCCGCAGACCGATCCGGCCGAGGCCCTGGGCCTGACCAGCCGCGAGCGGGACGTACTGCGCCTGGTGGCGGCCGGCAGCACCAACCGCAAGATCGCCGAGGAGCTCTTCATCTCCCCGAAGACGGCGAGCGTGCACGTCTCGAACATCCTGGCGAAGCTGGGTGTCGCGGGCCGCGGCGAGGCGGCCGCCCTCGCCCACCGGCTGCGGCTCTTCGTGCCGCCCGTCCCGGTCAGCTCCCGTCCGGAGGCTGCTCGGCAGGGCGTATGAGCACCCTGCCGGATTCGAGGTCTATCGGCCCCCGTCCCGGATCGTTGTCATTGACATCGGTCCGGGACAGCTCCAGCCGCTTCTTCTCCTCGTTCGTGTGCTTGCGCCCCGGGTTGAACAGCTCCTCGATCATGTTGAACACCGTGCCCACCGTCCCTGTGGTCCCCTTCCGGGGACGTGCTGGTCACCGCACCGTCAGTGTCAGGATCCTGTCGTCGCCCGCCTCCGGCGAGCCGCGGCCGTCCGTCTCGCTCGTGACCAGCAGCAACCGGTCCCCGCCGAGGGCCACCACCGTCCGCAGCCGGCCGTACTGCCCCTCCAGGAAGGCCTCGGGCTCCGCCACCGGTTCCGTGCCGGCCAGCGGTATGCGCCACAGCCGGTTGCCCTTCAGCGCGGCCATCCACACCGAACCCTCCGCCCAGGCGATCCCGCTCGGCGAGGCCTCGTCGGTCTTCCACACGGCCACCGGATCCCGGAATCCGGGCTTCCCCGCCTTCCCCTCGGCCTCGGGCCAGCCGTAATTCGCTCCGGGCTCGATCAGATTCAGCTCGTCCCAGGTGTTCTGGCCGAACTCGGCCGCCCACAGCCGCTTGTCCTTGTCCCAGGCGAGGCCCTGCACATTGCGGTGCCCGTAGGAGTAGACGACCGAATCCGCCTCCGGGTTGCCGTGCACCGGATCCCCGTCCGGGGTCATCCGCAGGATCTTGCCGCCCAGGGACTTCTTGTCCTGCGCGAGCCCCTTGTCGCCGGTCTCGCCCGTCCCCGCGTAGAGCATCTTGTCCGGGCCGAAGGCGATCCGGCCGCCGTTGTGCACGAGGCCCTTGGGGATGCCCCGGAACACGGTGTCCGGTGCGCCCAGTTGCTGTCCGGGGGCTCTGTGCTCGTCGTACCGCAGCCGGGCGATGCGGTTGTCGGACTCGGTCGTGAAGTACACGTACACCAGCCGGTCCGAGGCGAAGGAGGGCGACAGCGCGAGGCCCATCAGCCCGCCCTCGCCGCCCGGGGCCACCCCCGGCACCTCACCGATCTGCGTCACCGTGCCCGAGCCCACCGCGACCCTGCTGATCGTCCCCTTGTCCCGCGAAGCGACCAGCAGGTCCCCGCCCGGCAGCTCGGCCACACCCCACGGCGACTCCAGACCCTTGGCGACCTCGCCGGTGACCGTCACCGCGCCCTTCGCAGGCGGCCCGGTGGCCTCCGGTGTGGCGGACGCGCTCCCCGAGGGGCCCGCCGACCCGGCGCCGGCCGCGGCCGCGCCCGGTGGAGAGCTCCCATGCTCCGCTCCGGGGGCGCCGGCCGGCGAGCATCCCGCCGCCAGGAGGGCGCCGCACCCCGCCAGTGCCACCACCGCCAGCGCGCCCCGGCGCCGCACGCCCGGCGCCTCGTACCCCACGTGCGCGGGAGAACTTCCGAATCGCATCGCCCTGCTCCCTTCCGGTCCTCCGATCGTGCCCCTTCACCCGTCTCAACAGCTGCGGCAGTTCCCGAAGTTCCACCACTCGTACACTCGATCGAGTGGTTGTCGGTCAGTCCCAGGCTCCCACCTCGACCGGCAGGGCCGCGATCTCGGCCAGGTCCCCGGCCGAGAGCCGCACCTGCGCCGCCCGCGCGTTCTCCGCCGCCCAGTGCGCCCGGTCGGCCCCCGGCACCGGCACCACCTGCGGCCCCTGCGCCAGCACCCATGCCAGGGCCACCTGCGCCGCCGTGACCTCCGCCCCGTGCCGCCGCGCCACCCGCCGCAGCCCCGCCACGAGCACCTGGTTCGACGCCATCGCCGCCGCCGTGAACCGCGGATGCCTGGCCCGCACGTCCTGCGGCTCGAAGCCCTCACCCGGCGTGAGCGTCCCGGTGAGGAACCCGCTGCCCAGCGGCATCGCCGCCAGGAACCCCACCCCGCGCGCCGCACACCACGGCAGCAGCTGCCACGCCGCCTCCGGCGACCACACCGACAGCTCCGCCTGCACCGCGCTCACCGGGAACACCTGCTGCAGCCGCTCCAGGTGCCGCAGCGTCGTCCGGTACCCCCGGTCCCCGCTGCGCCCCGCCCCCGGCCCGGCCCCGGCGCCCAGTGCGCAGAAGCCGAGGGCGCGCACCTTCCCCGCACCCACCAGCTCCGCCATGGCACCCCACGTCTCCTCCACGGGCACCTCCGGATCCACCCGGTGCAGCTGGTAGAGGTCTATGACGTCGGTCCGCAGCCGCCGCAGCGAGGCGTCGCAGGCCCGCCGCAGATAGCCGGGCCGCCCGTCGGCGACCACGTGCTGGTCGCCCGCCCGCAGACCCACCTTGGCCGAGACGAACGCCTCGGACCGCCGCTCCCGCAGCACCCGCCCCAGCAGCAGCTCATTGGTGAACGGCCCGTACACGTCGGCCGTGTCCAGCAGGTTCGCCCCCAGGTCCAGCGCCGTGTGCACGGCCGCCAGCGACTCCTGGCCCCGCCGCCGCGAAGGCGCGTACGCCCAGCTCATCGGCATACAGCCGAGGCCGACGGCGCCCACGGTCAGCGCCCCCGCCCCGATCGACCTGCGCTCCACCGCTGCGTCCTCCTCCCGCTCCGGCCACCAAACTAACGGCTTGATCAAGACGGCTTGGCATAGCCTCGTGATCATGACTGCTACGCCCCAGGACGTCTGGCTCCCCTTCCCCGCCGAGGAGGTCGCCGGCCTCCCCGATTCCTTCCGGTACCGCGTGTGGGACGGCGAGGACGCCTTCCCGGCCGACCCGGCCGACTGCGTCTTCTACGTGGCCCCCTACATGAAGTCCGCCGAGGTCACGGTGCGCCCCCTCGCCGCGATGACGGGCGTCCAGGTCGTCCAGACCCTGACCGCCGGCATCGACGACGTGCTGGGCCGCCTCGGAGAGCTGCGCCCCGGCGTACGGCTGTGCAACGCCGCCGGGGTCCACACGGCCAGCACCGCCGAACTCGCCCTCGCCCTGACCCTCGCCTCCCTGCGCGGCATCCCCGGCATGGTGCGCGGCCAGGACCGCGAGGAGTGGCGCTCCGGCTTCTACGACGCACTCGCGGACAAGAACGTTCTGATCATCGGCTACGGATCGATCGGCTCTGCCATCGAGGACCGGCTCGTCCCCTTCGAATGCGGGCGGATCACGCGCGTGGCCCGTACGGCGCGGACCACCGGGCGCGGGCCCGTGCACGCCCTCGCCGACCTGCCCGGCCTGCTCCCGCAGGCCGACGTGGTGATCCTCGTGACACCGCTGACGGACGCCACCCGGGGCCTGGCCGGCGCCGACTTCCTGAGCCGCATGAAGGACGGCGCCCTCCTGGTGAACGTGTCCCGCGGCCCCGTCGTCGACACCAAGTCCCTGCTGGCGGAGGTCGAGTCGGGCCGGCTGCGCGCGGCGCTCGACGTCACCGACCCGGAACCGCTGCCCGACGGCCACCCGCTCTGGCACGCTCCGAACGTCCTGATCACGCCTCATGTGGGTGGCAGCAGCACCGCGTTCGAGCCACGCGCCAAGCGTCTGCTGGCACGCCAGCTCGGCCTGTTCGCCGCCGGCGAGCCCCTGGAGCACACGGTGCTGATCACCGAGTGACGCACGGTGCGCACGCTCCGCATTCACCCGGACGCGCACAGTGGACATCCCTCCCCGATCGGTAACTGAGAGTAGAGGAACTATGTCCCTGAGTGACGAAAGTGGTGTATCGTCCGGAACAAGGGGCTGCGCCACGAACGTCTGGCGCTGGGGAGTGATCGGACACTTTGGGGGGCGACGGGCGATGTACGGCCAATGGACGAAGGATCCGATGCGGCACGGCCGCCGGAGGCGACGCTGCCGAGACTGGGCTGCACCGGAACCAGCCGGCGAGGGGGACCGGTGAGTGCCCCGGGGGCGGCGCTCCTGAACCGCCCGTCCGTCTCGGGCGGAGGCAGGGGCCTGGCGATGCAGCTGCTCCTTGCGGTGGTCAGCGGCGGGTACGCCGTGGGTGCCGCCCTCAACTGGGGCTCGGAGGAAGTCGCCGAGATCATGGGCGATTTCGGACTGAGCGCAGCAGGCCTGCTCGCCGCCGTCTCCTGCTACTCGTACGCGCGTGCCATCGACAGCCGTGAACGCCCCGCCTGGCTGCTCTTCGCCTTCTCCTCCCTCATGGGCGCCGGCGGCAACGCGGTCTGGGGCTGGTACGAGGTCATCCTCGGTGAACCCGTCCCGAAGCCCTCGCTCGCCGACTTCGCCTTCCTCTGCTTCGCCCCGCCCGCCATCGTGGGCCTGCTCGTCCTCGCCAAACGGCCCGTCACCCGCGCCGGCTGGGTGTGCCTCGGGCTCGACTCCTGGCTCATCGGCGGCTCCCTGCTCACCCTGTCCTGGAGCCTGGCCCTGGCCCACGCGGCGCGGACAGCCCAGTCCGGCGCCCCGGGCAGCGTCCCGCGCGCCGCGCTCTCCCTCGCCTACCCGCTCCTGGACATCGCGCTCGTCTCGATGGTCCTGGTCCTGCACTTCCGGCGGAGCGAGAGCAACCGCTCCGCCGTCAACACCGCCATCGCGGCACTGGCCCTGACCGTGCTCAGCGACGCGCTGTTCACCTCGCCCCTGCTGAGCGCCGAATACCAGTCCGGACAGCTGCTCGACGCCGGCTGGTTCGCCGGCTCGCTCCTGCTCGCGTACGCACCCTGGGGCGCCCGGCGCATCCACCCGGGCCCGGAGCCGGCCGGGCACCCGCGCGGGGACCGGCCGCACAGCCGCCCGATCACCGGCTCCCTGCCCGCCCTCACCCCGTACCTCGCGGCCGCCGTGTGCACCCTCGGCATCCTCTACAACGTCGTGGACGGCCGGAAGGTCGACCGGATGGTCGTCTTCACCGGCTGCACGGTCGTGCTCGCCCTCGTCATCCGGCAGGGCATCATGCTCCTCGACAACATCGCGCTCACCCAGGAACTGGCCCAGAAGGAGAACCACTTCCGCTCCCTGGTCCAGGGCTCCAGCGACGTCATCATGATCGCCGCGCCCACCGGGACCCTGCGCTACGTCAGCCCCGCAGCCGCCGGGGTCTACGGCCGCGAGGCCGAGGAGCTGGTCGGCACCGAGCTCGCCACCCTCATCCATCCGGACGACCTCGGCCGGGTGGTCCACGAGGTACGCCGCTTCCTCGCCGCGCCGCCCACCGAGGAGCCCACCACCCGCATCGAGTGCCGCTTCAAGTCGGGCGGCGGCGAATGGCTCAACGTGGAGTCCACCGTCAACCGCCACCAGGGCGGGCTCATCCTCAACAGCCGGGACGTCACCGAGCGGGTCCGGCTCCAGGCCCAGCTCCAGCACAGCGCCGAGCACGATCCGCTGACGGACCTGCCCAACCGCGCCCTCTTCACCCGGCGGGTGCGCCAGGCCCTGACCGGCCGGCGGGCAGGGGACCACAGCACCGCGGTGCTCTTCATCGACCTCGACGGTTTCAAGGCGGTCAACGACACCATCGGCCACCAGGCCGGCGACGAGCTGCTCATCGAGGCCGCGCGCAGGCTCCAGGACTCGGTCCGGGCCGGGGACACCGCGGCCCGCCTCGGCGGCGACGAGTTCGCCGCGCTGATCCTGGGCGACGGGAACCGCGACCGCAGCGCCCGCGAGTACCAGGCGCGCGAGATCGCCGACCGGCTGCGCACCACCCTCTCCCAGCCGTACCGGATCGGCGGCAGCGAGGTGCGCGTCGCCGCCAGCATCGGCGTGGCCTTCGCCGACCCCGGCATCACCCCTTCGGACCTGATGCGCAACGCGGATCTCGCGATGTACCGGGCCAAGGCGGGCGGCAAGGACCGCGTGGAGATGTACGCCCCCCAGATGCAGGCCGAGGTCGTGCGGAAGGCCGAGCTGGCGGGCCGGCTGCGGACCGCGCTCCACGAGGGGGAGTTCGCCCTGCTGCACCAGCCCGTGGTCTCGCTGGCCACCGGCGAGGTGGCGGCCGTCGCCGCGCAGGCCCGCTGGCGTTCCGCCCAGGGCATCCTCTTCACGCCGGCCGAGTTCCTCCGGGTCGCCGAGTACAGCGAGGGCGGCGCGGGAGGTGCGGGAAGTGCGGGAGGGCCCGGCGGTGCGGGCCCGGACGCCTCGCGTACCGCCGAGCTGGGGCGCTGGCTGCTGGAGGAGGCCGTGGAGCAGGCCGCCGACCGGCACCGGGCCGGGCACGACGTACCGGTGGCCGTGCGGATGACCGCCCAGCGGCTCCTGGACCGCGCCATGCCGCTCGGCTCCGTGGAGGCCCTGCTGACCCGGCACGGCCTGCCCTCCGGGTCCCTGGTGCTGGAGCTCGCGGTATCCGACCCCAGAGTGCCCTTCGACGACCTGGAGCGCCGCCTGACCGCCTTGCACCGGCTCGGGGTGGGTATCTCCCTGGACGGCTTCGGCAGCGGCTACGCGGCCATCAGCGCCCTGCGCCGGCTTCCCGTGGACATGCTCAAGCTGGACCGGGGTCTGGTGGAGGGGGTGGTCGAGTCGGCTCGCCTGCACAAGATCACCGCCGGTCTCTTGCGGATCGCAAACGACCTGGGGATGCGCTCGGTGGCCGACGGGGTCGACCTCCCCGAGCAGGTGCTGGCCCTGCGCGCGATGGGCTGCACGCACGGCCAGGGAATGGCATTTTCCGGCCCCCTCGACGAGTACAGGCTGCGCCGTGCGCTGGTGCGCGGTACGTTCCCAGTACCGGGCGGAGCGGCTCAGCCGGCTCTGGCCGGCGGCTCCCCCGGGGGTTCGATGGCCATCCGCAGAGGCTCACATAATGAGACGCCCGTCCCACCTACTTGACATCACCCTCGCGCCAGAGGGAAGGTCAGTGCCATGCGCACCCGAATTCTCGTACTTGGAAAGCGCGTCGGCTGAAGCAGGGACCTGCATGTCCCCGCTCAACACACCCGACGCGCTCCCCTCGCTTGCCTCCTGGCACGAGGGGTTTTTTGTTGCACTGGCACAGAGTCGAATCCGCGTAAAACCCTCAGCTTCGAGAAGAGAATGCCGATGACCGAGCAGGCCACCGGGGCCCACCATCCGCAGCCGCGGCCCCGTTCCGGCGGACAGCAGTCCGCCGCAGTTGAGCACGTCACGGGTGCGCAGTCCCTCATCCGCTCTCTCGAAGAGGTGGGGTGCGACACCGTCTTCGGGATTCCGGGAGGTGCCATCCTCCCCGCGTACGACCCGATGATGGACTCCAAGAAGGTCCGTCACATCCTGGTCCGCCACGAGCAGGGGGCCGGCCACGCCGCCACCGGCTACGCGCAGGCCACCGGCAAGGTCGGCGTCTGTATGGCCACCTCCGGCCCGGGCGCCACCAACCTGGTCACCCCGATCGCCGACGCGCACATGGACTCCGTCCCGCTCGTCGCGATCACCGGCCAGGTGTCCTCCAAGGCGATCGGCACCGACGCCTTCCAGGAGGCGGACATCGTCGGCATCACCATGCCGATCACCAAGCACAACTTCCTGGTCACCAAGGCCGAGGACATCCCGCGGACGATCGCCGAGGCCTTCCACATCGCCTCTACCGGCCGCCCCGGCCCGGTCCTGGTCGACATCGCCAAGGACGCCCTGCAGGCGAAGACCACCTTCTCGTGGCCGCCCGCCCAGGACCTCCCCGGTTACCGGCCGGTCACCAAGCCGCACGCCAAGCAGATCCGCGAGGCCGCCAAGCTCATCTGCCAGGCCAAGCGCCCGGTCCTGTACGTCGGCGGCGGCGTCATGAAGTCCGGCGCCACCGCCGAGCTGAAGGTCCTCGCCGAGCTGACCGGCGTCCCGGTCTGCACCACCCTGATGGCGCTGGGCTCCTTCCCCGACAGCCACCCGCTGCACGTCGGCATGCCGGGCATGCACGGCAGCGTCACCGGCGTCACCGCGCTGCAGAAGTCGGACCTGCTGATCGCCCTCGGCACCCGCTTCGACGACCGCGTCACCGGCAAGCTGGACAGCTTCGCCCCCTTCGCCAAGATCATCCACGCGGACATCGACCCGGCCGAGATCGGCAAGAACCGTGCGGTCGACGTCCCGATCGTCGGTGACGCCCGCGAGGTCATCGCCGACCTGATCCAGGCCGTCCAGGCCGAGCACACCGAGGGCAACGCCGGGGACTACACCGCCTGGTGGAACGACCTCAGCCGCTGGCGCGACACGTACCCGCTCGGCTACGACCTGCCCGCGGACGGCAGCCTCTCGCCGCAGCAGGTCATCGAGCGGATCGGCGCGCTCGCGCCGAAGAGCACGATCTTCGCGGCCGGTGTCGGCCAGCACCAGATGTGGGCCTCGCACTTCGTCAAGTACGAGGAGCCCCGCACCTGGCTGAACTCCGGCGGCGCCGGAACCATGGGCTACGCGGTCCCGGCCGCGATGGGCGCCAAGGTCGGCATGCCCGAGCGCACGGTCTGGGCGATCGACGGTGACGGCTGCTTCCAGATGACCAATCAGGAACTGGTCACCTGCGCCCTGAACAACATCCCGATCAAGGTCGCGATCATCAACAACGGTGCGCTGGGCATGGTCCGCCAGTGGCAGACCCTGTTCTACAACCAGCGGTACTCCAACACCGTCCTGCACGCCGACGAGACCGGTCACGACACCGTCGGATCCCAGCTCGGCGAGTCCATCGCGCCCCGCAAGGGCACCCGCGTCCCGGACTTCGTCAAGCTCTCGGAGGCCATGGGCTGCGTGGCACTGCGCTGCGAGGACCCGGCCGACCTGGACAAGGTCATCGCCGAGGCCAATGCGATCAACGACCGTACCGTCGTGATCGACTTCATCGTCCACGAGGACGCCATGGTGTGGCCGATGGTCGCCGCCGGCACCTCCAACGACGAGGTCATGGCAGCCCGGGGCGTCCGTCCCGACTTCGGCGACAACGAAGACGACTGAGCCGAGAGAGCCTGAGAGAGAGAACGCCTCACATGTCCAAGCACACGCTCTCCGTCCTGGTCGAGAACACGCCCGGCATCCTCGCCCGGATCGCCGCCCTGTTCTCCCGCCGCGGGTTCAACATCGACTCCCTCGCGGTCGGCGTCACCGAGCACCCCGACATCTCCCGCATCACGATCGTCGTGAACGTCGAGGACCTCCCGCTGGAGCAGGTGACCAAGCAGCTGAACAAGCTGGTCAACGTCCTCAAGATCGTCGAGCTGGAGTCCCACAACGCCATCGAGCGTGAGCTCGTCCTGGTGAAGGTCCGCGCCGACAACGAGACCCGGTCGCAGATCGTCGAGATCGTCCAGCTGTTCCGCGCCAAGACGGTCGACGTCTCCCCGGAGGCCGTCACCATCGAGGCCACCGGCGGTACCGACAAGCTCGGCGCGATGCTCAAGATGCTGGAGCCCTTCGGCATCAAGGAGCTCGTGCAGTCCGGCACGATCGCCATAGGGCGTGGCGGACGGTCCATCACGGACCGCAGTCTGCGCGCGCTCGACCGCAGCGCCTGACCCGGCCGGCGCAGCGGCCGACCGGCTGCGCCAGACACGCTCGGCTCGCATGGCGAGACCGACAGACTCAGATTCCGTTCCCCGCCGTACGGTGGGAGCAACACCAGCGCACCAAGGAGATATCCCAGTGGCCGAGCTGTTCTACGAGAACGACGCCGACCTGTCCATCATCCAGGGCCGCAAGGTCGCGGTCATCGGTTACGGCAGCCAGGGCCACGCCCACGCGCTGTCGCTCCGTGACTCCGGCGTCGACGTCGTCGTCGGCCTGAAGGAGGGCTCGAAGTCCAAGGCCAAGGCCGAGGAGCAGGGCCTGAAGGTCGTCCCCGTGGCCGAGGCCGCCGCCTGGGCCGACGTCATCATGATCCTGACCCCGGACCCGCTGCAGGCCGAGATCTACGAGGAGTCCATCAAGGACCACCTCAAGGACGGCGACGCGCTGTTCTTCGGTCACGGCTTCAACGTCCGCTACGGCTTCATCAAGCCCCCGGCCAACGTGGACGTCGCCCTGGTCGCCCCGAAGGGCCCGGGCCACCTGGTCCGCCGCCAGTACGAGGAGGGCCGCGGCGTTCCGTGTATCGCGGCCGTCGAGCAGGACCACTCGGGCAACGCCTTCGCCCTCGCGCTCTCGTACGCGGCCGGCATCGGCGGCACCCGCGCCGGCGTCATCAAGACCACCTTCACCGAGGAGACCGAGACCGACCTGTTCGGTGAGCAGGCCGTCCTCTGCGGTGGCGCGTCCGCCCTGGTCAAGGCTGGTTTCGAGACCCTGACCGAGGCCGGCTACCAGCCGGAGATCGCGTACTTCGAGTGCCTGCACGAGCTGAAGCTCATCGTCGACCTCATGTACGAGGGCGGCCTGGAGAAGATGCGCTGGTCGGTCTCCGAGACCGCCGAGTGGGGCGACTACATCACCGGCCCCCGCATCATCACGGACGCCACCAAGGCCGAGATGAAGAAGGTCCTCGAGGAGATCCAGAGCGGCGAGTTCGCCAACACCTGGATGGCCGAGTACAAGGCCGGTCTGCCGAAGTACAACGAGTACAAGAAGGCCGACGAGGCGCACCTGCTGGAGACCACCGGCAAGAAGCTGCGCAAGCTGATGAGCTGGGTCGACAGCGACGAGAGCTGATCGTGGACGGCGGGGCCGGGACGGCGTGTCCCGGCCCCGCCGCGCGTCGCTTGTCCAACACGGCCAACCCCGGAAGGGTGATCCTTCCGTACAGGCGGAAATTCGGTCCGTCAGCGCCACTACACTGCTCAACACATACGCGTCAGGCCCACAGTGTCGTGCGTCTTCCACGCGGCTACCCCCTCCACCGCCTGCGGCCGTCGGGACGGCCGTCCGCACTGGACTTGTGAGGATGACCCACGTGAGCTCGAAACCTGTCGTACTCATCGCCGAAGAGCTGTCGCCCGCCACGGTGGACGCGCTCGGTCCGGACTTCGAGATCCGGCACGTCAACGGAGCCGACCGCGCGGAGCTGCTGCCCGCGATCGTCGACGTCGACGCGATCCTGGTCCGCTCGGCCACCAAGGTCGACGCCGAGGCCATCGCCGTCGCCAAGAAGCTGAAGGTCGTCGCGCGCGCCGGCGTCGGTCTGGACAACGTCGACGTCTCCGCCGCCACCAAGGCCGGCGTGATGGTCGTCAACGCCCCGACCTCGAACATCGTGACGGCGGCCGAGCTGGCGTGCGGTCTGCTCGTCGCCACCGCCCGCAACATCCCGCAGGCCAACACCGCCCTGAAGAACGGTGAGTGGAAGCGGAACAAGTACACGGGCGTCGAGCTCAGCGAGAAGACCCTGGGTGTCGTCGGCCTCGGCCGCATCGGCGTCCTGGTCGCGCAGCGCATGTCGGCCTTCGGTATGAAGATCGTCGCCTACGACCCCTACGTGCAGCCCGCGCGCGCCGCCCAGATGGGCGTCAAGATGCTGACGCTGGACGAACTCCTCGAAGTCGCCGACTTCATCACCGTGCACCTGCCCAAGACCCCCGAGACCCTCGGTCTCATCGGGGACGAGGCCCTGCACAAGGTGAAGCCCTCCGTCCGTATCGTCAACGCCGCCCGCGGCGGGATCGTGGACGAGGCCGCGCTGTACTCGGCCATCAAGGAGGGCCGCGTCGCCGGCGCCGGCCTCGACGTGTACGCGAAGGAGCCCTGCACGGACTCCCCGCTCTTCGAGCTCGACCAGGTCGTCTGCACTCCGCACCTCGGCGCGTCCACGGACGAGGCCCAGGAGAAGGCCGGTGTCTCGGTCGCCAAGTCGGTGCGCCTCGCGCTCGCCGGCGAGCTCGTGCCGGACGCGGTCAACGTCCAGGGCGGCGTCATCGCCGAGGACGTCCGTCCCGGCCTGCCGCTCGCCGAGAAGCTCGGCCGCATCTTCACCGCCCTCGCGGGCGAGGTAGCGGTCCGCCTCGACGTCGAGGTCTGCGGCGAGATCACCCAGCACGACGTCAAGGTGCTCGAACTCTCCGCGCTCAAGGGTGTCTTCGAGGACGTCGTCGACGAGACGGTCTCCTACGTCAACGCCCCGCTGTTCGCACAGGAGCGCGGGGTCGAGGTACGCCTGACCACCAGCTCGGAGTCCCCGGACCACCGCAACGTGGTGACCGTCCGCGGCACCCTGTCGGACGGTCAGGAGGTCTCGGTCTCCGGCACGCTCGCGGGCCCGAAGCACCTGCAGAAGATCGTGGGCATCGGCGAGTACGACGTGGACCTGGCGCTCGCCGACTACATGGTCGTGCTGCGCTACACCGACCGCCCGGGCGTGGTCGGCACCGTCGGCCGCGTGCTCGGCGAGGCCGGACTGAACATCGCGGGCATGCAGGTCGCCCGTGCGGAGGAGCACGGCGAGGCGCTCGCCGTCCTCACCGTCGACGCCGAGGTGCCGGCGAACGTCCTCGCGGACATCTCCGCCGAGATCGGCGCCGTTTCGGCGCGTACGGTCAGCCTCGGCTGACCCGAGCGGCACGGCGAAGGGCCCGGGGGATTCCCCCGGGCCCTTTCACGTTGTTCCGCCCCGCCCCGGTCAGTTGTACGCCGGCACCTCAGCGCCGTCCGCGGGCACCTCGGCCTGCTCCGCCGCGGGCGGGGCCGGGGCTTCGACGCCCCGCATCAGAGCCGCGGCGAGCACGGCCGCCCCGAGCAGCAGCGCCGCGCCGCCCCAGGCCGCGTACTGCATCCCGTGGACGAAGGCCTCGCGGGCCAGGGTCAGGACCTGCCCGCCCGCCTCCCCGCCGATCCGGTGGGCGGCGGCCACGGCCCCGCCCAGGGTCTCCCGCACGGCGGGCTCGGAGTCCGCCAGGTCGCTGCGGTAGACCGCGGTGCCCAGGCTGCCCAGGACCGCCATGCCCAGGGCGCCGCCGAACTCCGTTCCGGTCTCCAGCAGGGAGGCGGCGGAACCGGCCTTCTCGGCGGGGGCGGCGGCGAGCGCCATGTCGGAGACCAGGGACATCACTGCGACGACGCCCGAGGAGAGCACCCCGGCACCGGTCAGGATCAGCCACAGGGAGTCGGTGTCCACGAGGCTGATGAGGGCGAAGCCGACGGCGGCGAGGACGAACCCGCCGGCGATGACGTAGCCGCGGTCCACCTTCTGGGCCAGGGCGGCGCAGACGGGGGCCGTGGCGCCGATGACGACCGAGGGGGCGAGGCTCCACAGGGACGCTTCCAGGGTGCCCATGCCGAGCACCGACTGGAGGTACTGGGTCGTGAAGTAGGCCGAGCCCATCACGGCGAAGGCGGCGAAGGTGTTGAGGGCGATGCCCGCGCCGAAGCCGCGGCCCCGGAAGAGGGCCCGGGAGATCATGGCGTCGTCGCGGGTGCGCTGGCGGCGGACGAAGACGTACGCGAAGGCCAGGCCGACGGCGAGGCAGCCCAGGTAGAGGGGTTCGAAGCCCTCGGCGGCGATCTCCTTGAGGCCGTAGACGACCGGCAGCACGGCGGCCATGGACAGCGGGACGCTCAGCAGGTCGAAGCGGCCGGGGGCCGGGTCCTTGAACTCCGGGACCAGGACCGGGACCAGGAGCAGCAGGAGCAGCATTGCGGGCACGTTGATGAGGAAGACGGAGCCCCACCAGAAGTGGTTCAGCATCACACCGCTCAGCACCGAGCCGAGGGCGATCCCGCCGGTCATGGCCCCGGACCAGATGGCGATGGCCTTGCCGCGCTGCTTGTCGTCCTGGAAGAGGTTCCGTACGAGGGCCAGCGTGGAGGGCATCAGGGTCGCGCCGCCGACGCCGAGCAGGACGCGGGCCGCGATGAGCATCTCGGCGCTGGTGGCGTAGCCGGCGCAGACCGAGGCGATGCCGAAGGCGGTCGCGCCGATCAGCAGCAGCTTGCGGCGGCCGATCCGGTCGCCGAGCGAGCCCATCGTGATCAGCAGGCCGGAGAGGGCGAAGGCGTAGCTGTCGAAGATCCAGAGCTGCTGGGTGGCGCTCGGGGCGAGCCGGTCGGTGATGGCCGGGATGGCGAAGTAGAGGACGGAGACGTCCATCGACACCAGGAGCAGGGGCAGCAGGAGGACGGTGAAGGCGGTCCATTCGCGGCGGCCGGCGAGTCGCGCTGTGGCGGCGGGGTTTGTCATGAGCAGGAATATACACACGTATTAAACGTTCGTCTATGACAGTTGTCTAGAACTGTTGTCTGGGACGGTTGTCTTGCTACCTTGTGGCCATGGGACATCGCGAAGATCTGCTCGAAGGCGCCAAGAAGTGCCTGGTCGAGAAGGGGTTCGTGCGCACGACCGCGCGCGACATCGTCAGCGCCTCGGGAACCAACCTGGCGTCCATCGGCTACCACTACGGCTCCAAGGACGCCCTGCTCAGCCAGGCCTTCATCGCCCTGATGGAAGAGTGGGGCGCCGTCTTCCAGGCAGGCCTGGACGGTGACGGCGGTTCGCTGGAGCGGTTCCGCGCGTTCTGGGAGGGCGTCCTCGCGGCGCACGAGAAGTCGGGTCCGGTCTGGGCGGCCAGCCTGGAGGTGGCGCTCGGCAGGGACCAGCGGCCGGAGTTGCGGTCCATGCTCGCCGCCTCGCAGGCCGAAGGGCGCCGCGGCCTGATCTCCATGCTGACCGGCACCCCCGAGGACCAGCTCGACGACCGGGACGTGCGCACGCTCGGCACCTTCTACCAGGCGCTGCTGAACGGCCTGATGATCCAGTGGCTGTTCGATCCGGAGTCGGCGGCCACGGCGGAGGAGTTCACCGAGGGCATGCGCCGGGCGGCCGAGGCGATGACGCGTCCCCGGGGTTCCGAGGGCGGGAAGTAAGCGGAGCGGGAACCGCCGCCGGCGGCGCCCCGTCCCACCCCCGAATCGGCCCGGGGCGAGGGGGAGTCGACGTGGCGAGAGCGGGAGCAGGGGCGGGAACGGAAGCGGGAACGAGGCACAGGGCGCGGGCCGGATCCGGCCCCGCGGTGCGCGTCGGCGTACTGGCGGCCGGCCTGGCGGCGGTGGTCCTGACGGCCGGGTGCAGTGCGCCGCAGGCGAAGCCGGACACCCGGCCGCGGATGAAGCAGGTGGCGGCGGCCTGGGAGGGATCGGCGGCCCTCAAGCAGTGGCACGAGGGCTTCCACCCCCTGGACAGGGAAGAGTGGAAGCCGCCGGAGGGCTTCCACTCCGAGGAGGACAAAGAGGCCTACGCCGCGAGGAGCTTCGTCCTGCGCACCGAGCTGCCCGCCACGCCGCCGCCCGCCACCGCGATCCGGTGGCCCGACCGCAACGGCGACGCCGACGGCGCCACGCTCGCGCTGCCGCTCCACAACGCGGCCCAGGCGTACGGGGAGCTGGACCGGGTCCCGGACGGCGAACCGGCGCTGGCGGTCACGGACGTCCGCTTCGGCGAGACCGCCGTACGCACCAGCCGCGGCCCGGCACGGGTACCGGCCTGGCTGTTCACCATCGAGGGATACGAGACCCCGCTCGTCCGGATCGCCGTCTCCCCGCAGGAGCTTCCCGAGGTCCCGGTCGAGCCCCTCGCCACCTTCGACGAGGGCACGGCACCCCTCCTCACCTACACGGCCGCACCGGACGCGACGGAGCTCACCGTGCAGGCCGGCAGCGGCAGCTGCGACGGCGGGGTCGCCGTGGACGTCCTGGAGGGAGCCGACACCGTGGTGCTGGCCGGCCGGATCGTGGCCGCCGCCGAGCCGGGCACGTCCTGCGACGCGGCGCTGCGCACGGAGATGGTTCCGGTCACGCTGGTCCGGCCGCTGGGTGCCCGGCTCGTCATCGACGCGGCGACGGGCGCACCCCTCCTGGAGCCGCGGCCACAGGCGGCGCCCGCGGGCGCCGCACCGTGATGACCGGTCGGCCGGCGACCGGTTGCCCACCAGGTCGAGCGCGAGGCCGTGGCGCGGGCCGCCGCGGGTGAAGTCCTCCCGGGAGCACGCGGGTGAAGTCCTCCGGGAGCAGTCGGCGACGTGGCCGGCGCCGAGGGACAGGACCGGGTCCGCGTCCGTTCGACCTCCCTCGACTCCCGTACGCCGGGGGAGCCGTCCCTACGTCAGGCGGGCGGCTTTCAGGGCCATGTGGAGCAGCAGGCGGTCCTCGCCCTCGTCCAGGTCGAGCCCGGTCAGCTGCTCCACGCGGGCGAGGCGGTAGTAGAGGGTCTGGCGGTGGATGCCCAAGGCGGCCGCCGCGCGGCCCGCCTGGCCGGCGCAGTCCAGGAACACCTCGGCGGTGCGGGCGAGTTCGCGGTGCGCCGGGGTCAGCAGGGCGCGCGCCGCCGGATCGTCCACCGGGTCGGCGGCGAGGGTCGCCAGCAGCCGGTACGGGCCGATCGCCGACCACTGGGCGACCGGGCCGAGCCGGGGCTGCGCGACGGCCGCCCGGGCCGCGGCGACGGCCTGCTCCCAGGCTCCGGGCAGCTCCGCGAGGCCCCGGACGGGGTCGGCGACGCCCGCGGTCATCCGGCGGGCCGGCCCGGCCGGGGGCTTGGCCCTGGCCTTGGCCGCCGCCGCCGTCGCCCCGGCAGCCCCGGCAGCCTTGGCCGCCTTGGCCGTTCCTGCAGGGCCGGCGGCTCCACCGGGGCCCGCCGCTCCTGCCGTCGCCGCCGGCTCCGCCGCACGCGGCAGCAGCCGGGCCACCGCCGTCAGCGCCGGGGCCAGCGCGTCCGTCGAGCGCAGCCGGAGCAGGACCGCCAGGGCCAGGTCGCCGGCCGCGCCCGCGTCGTCCCCGCCCGCGCCCCGCCGCGGTACGAGGCACACGGCGGCCGCGCCCGGCACCGACGCGGGAGCCTCCCCGGACCACGGCGCCACGCAGACCGCCGCGTGCAGCCCGTCCCCGCCCGGGCCGAGGGCGGCCCGCAGTGCGGCCACCGCCATGTCCTGCTGCCAGCCCCGCCCGGCCGTGAGGACCGCCTGGAACTCCCGTGACAGGTCGGCCCCCGCCTTCGCCTCCTCGGCGAGCAGCACTCCGATCCGCTCGGCCACCTCCATGGCCGCGGCCAGGGCCGCCGGCTCGGGGCCGGGCTTGCCGGGCTCTTGGTCGAGGAGCCACACGTAGCCCTGCACGATGCCCCGGAACCGCACCGGCAGGCAGATCCGCCCCCGGAAGACCCCCGCGTCGGGCGCCGCCGGGATCCGGACGGGGCCGGTGGCGCGGGCGATGCCGAAGCCCTCGAACCAGGACCGGACGGCCGCCGTCGACTGCCGCGTCAGGATCGAGCGGGTCCGCACCGGGTCCATGGCGAGATCGTCGTCGCTGTCGTGCGCGCCGAAGGCGATGAGGCGGAAGTCCCGGTTCTCCAGGGTCGCGGGGGCGCCGAGCAGCGCCGAGATCTCGTCCACCAGGTCCTGGTAATCGCCCTTCACCCCGACATTCTCCCACCTCGGGACCGACCCTTCAGACAGATGTATGAGATCCGGGACACGGATGCGTGACAGCTGTCGATGGCAGAGGATCAAAGCGATCCTTAGGTTTCACGGTGGTTTTACTTGAGCTTTTCTTCTGCCACCCGCTGGAGGTGCCCCGTGCTGGGTCCCGTGATCCTCGCCGCTTCGCGCAGCGACAAGATGCGTCGTATCGTCTCTGCCGCCCCGGTGACCAAGCCCGTGGTGAATCGGTTCATCCCCGGCGAGACGGTCGACCAGGTCATCCCGATCGTCGAGGACCTCACCCGCGACGGCCTCGAGGTCACCCTCGACGTCGTCGGCGAGGACATCACCGAGGTGGAGCAGTCCTACGCGGCCCGGGACGCCTACCTCCAGCTCATCGAGCGCCTCGCGGAGCTCGGCCTCGGCGAGAAGGCCGAGATGTCCGTGAAGCTGTCGATGTTCGGCCAGGCCCTGGAGGGCGGCCACGAACTGGCGCTCGCCAACGTCCGCCCGGTCGTCGAGGCCGCGGCCGCCATCGGCACCACCGTGACGCTCGACGCCGAGGACCACACCACCCTCGACTCGATGTTCGCCATCCATGAGGAGCTGCGCCGGGACTTCCCGCAGACCGGCTGCGTGATCCAGGCGTACCTCTTCCGCACCGAGGCCGACGCCCGGCGCCTGGCCGCCGCCGGCAGCCGCGTCCGGATCGTCAAGGGCGCCTACAAGGAGCCCGCCGAGGTCGCGTACCAGGACAAGGCGGAGATCGACAAGGCCTACGTCCGGATCATGAAGATCCTGATGGAGGGCGAGGGCTACCCGATGATCGGGTCCCACGACCCGCGGCTGATCGCCATCGGCCAGGAACTGGCCCGGCAGGCCGGGCGCAAGCTGGACGAGTACGAGTTCCAGATGCTGTACGGCATCCGCAGCGAAGAGCACCTGAGGCTCGCCGCCGAGGGCCACCGGATGCGGGTCTACACCGCGTACGGGACGGACTGGTACGGCTACTTCATGCGCCGCCTCGCGGAGAAGCCGGCCAACCTGCTGTTCTTCCTCCGCTCGATGATCACCAAGAACTAGCCAAGAACTAGGTCAAGGAGTTACCAGCCCCATGGATGCTGTGACCCAGGTCCCCGCGCCGGTCAACGAGCCGGTCCACTCGTACGCCCCCGGCACCCCGGAGCGCGCGCGGCTCGAAGCACAGCTCAAGCAGCTGTCCGAGAACCCGATCGACCTCCCGATGACGATCAACGGCGTCAAGCGGATGGGCGGCGGCGAGCGTTTCGACGTGGTCCAGCCGCACGACCACAAGTCGGTGCTCGGCACCTTCGCCCACGCCACCCAGGCCGACGCGCAGGAGGCCATCGACGCCGCCCTCGCCGCCGCCCCGGCCTGGCGCTCGATGTCCTTCGACGACCGTGCCGCGATCATCCTGCGCGCCGCCGAGCTGCTGTCCGGCCCGTGGCGCGAGAAGCTCGCCGCCTCGACCATGCTGGGCCAGTCGAAGACCGCCCAGCAGGCCGAGATCGACACCCCGTGCGAGCTCGTCGACTTCTGGCGCTTCAACGTCCACTTCGCCCGCCAGATCCTGGCCGAGCAGCCGGTCGCGAACTCCGCCGGCGTGTGGAACCGCAGCGACCACCGCCCGCTCGAGGGCTTCGTCTATGCGATCACGCCCTTCAACTTCACGGCCATCGCCGGCAACCTGCCGACCGCCCCCGCCCTCATGGGCAACGTGGTCCTGTGGAAGCCGTCCCCGACGCAGACCCACTCCGCGGTCCTCCTCATGGAGCTCCTGGAAGAGGCCGGCCTGCCCAAGGGCGTCATCAACCTGGTGACGGGCGACGGCATCGCCGTCTCCGAGGTGGCCCTGAACCACCCCGAGCTGGCCGGCATCCACTTCACCGGCTCGACCAAGACCTTCCAGTACCTGTGGAAGACGGTCGGCAACAACATCGAGAAGTACAAGTCCTACCCGCGCCTGGTCGGCGAGACCGGCGGCAAGGACTTCGTCGTCGCGCACCCGTCCGCGGACCGCGCCGTCCTGAAGACCGCGCTGACCCGCGGCTCCTTCGAGTTCCAGGGCCAGAAGTGCTCGGCGTCCTCGCGCGCCTACGTCCCGGCCTCGATCTGGAACGACGGCTTCAAGGAGGCCTTCGCGGCCGAGGTCGACGGCATCGCCATGGGTGACGTCCGCGACCTGACCAACTTCATCGGCGCCGTCATCGACGAGCGCTCGTTCGCGAAGAACAAGGCCGCGATCGACCGCGCCATCGCCGACCCGACCTGCGAGATCATCGCCGGCGGCACCTATGACGACTCGGAGGGCTACTTCGTCCGCCCGACCGTCATCGCGTGCACCGACCCGGAGAACGAGGTCTTCACGACCGAGTACTTCGGCCCGATCCTCGCCGTTCACGTCTACGAGGACGCCGACTTCGACGCGATGCTGGCCCAGATGGAGTCCGTCTCGGCGTACGCCCTGACCGGCTCGATCATCGCGGCGGACCGTTACGCGGCGGCGGACGCGATGGAGAAGCTCCGCTTCGCGGCGGGCAACTTCTACATCAACGACAAGTCCACCGGCGCCGTGGTCGGCCAGCAGCCCTTCGGCGGCGGCCGTGCCTCGGGCACGAACGACAAGGCGGGCGCGGCGACCAACCTGCAGCGCTGGACCTCCACCCGCTCCATCAAGGAGACCCTGGTCGCGCCGACCGAGTACGGCTACCCCCACATGGGCTGACCTCCGCCCCGCTGAACCCCGCCCCCGCTCCGGTACCCCCAAGTCCGGAGCGGGGGCGGTTTCCATTTCCCCGACGGACAACTGGTGCTAGCCTGGCCGCAGTTGTCGCGTACGGCGACCAGCTCCGCTACCCGGGCCCGGTGACCTGGGGGAGCCAAGGGCTCTGACGAGTTCCCGTACGGGGTGGGACAGACCGCTGGGAGATACGCAACCTCTACGCGCCCGTACCGGGACCGGCGCCCGGGGAGACGTATGTCCAGGCGTACAGACAACCACCACCGTGCCGCGGCCATCTGCCGCGCAGCCACCGGAGTGCCGCACCGCACCTGCCTCGGCTGGGCCGAAGCGGGGCTGATCGACCACCGCCAACCGGTCCCGGACGCCGAGGACGAGGCGCAGCGCCTTCTGGAGTCGCTCCTGGTGGCCGAGCTCGCCGACGGGCTCCGTGAAAGCGAGCGCCGCGACGGGGCGCTCTTCGGCTTCACCTCCGCCCGGCCGGCCCGGACCGGGCTGGCCCTCGGACTGCACCCGGCCATGGCGGACCGTGTCCTGTCCACGGTGCTGCCGCGCATCGACGAGCACTACGGCGGACTCCGCGGGGTGCCCGGGCTGCGTATCGTCCCGACGGGCCCGAACTGGACGCTGACCCGCCTGCGGGGCCGGGCCGCGGTCCATCTGCTGCACCCCGACCCGGACTGGCGCCCGGTGCTGCCGGAGCACGGTGACGGACTGACGCAACTGTGGCGGCGCGACCGCCACCGCCTGCACCCCGCCGAGGCGGCGGAGCTGAGGGGGCGCGGTGACGCAGAGGGCGACCCCGGATCGGTCACGGCGCAGGACTGGCTGAACAGCAGGCTCCTCAGGCGCCCGCGGCTGCTGGGTGCGGCCGGGGCCGCCCACGGATCGGCGAACGTGTACACCCATGGTGGCGGGGACGTGGTCGTCGAGTGGTGCTGCGCCGTGGAACGGGACGAACTCGAGCGGCGGCTGCGCCGGAGTGGTCTTGCGCAGCGGCCGGGACGGATCGCCGAGCGGCTGCGGGACCAGCCGTGGTTCCCAGGGGAGATCGCGATGGGCGGAGCCTTCGTCACCCTGCGGCGCAGGCCCTGTTACGCCCCGGGCGCCCCGGCGCGGAGGACGCCGTGATGCTGACCGCAGTCATGGTGACGGCCGCCGTGTTCGGGGTGGCGAAAGTGGTGCGGGACTGGCTGATCCTGCGGCAGGTGCGGGCCGCCATGGAGGCCGGCACGCCCGAGGACCGGGTGCGGATCGGGATGCGGCTCGCCGAGGCCCTCGGCGGGCAGTCCGGGCCGCCCCCGGAGCCGCCCGCCGGGGAGGTCGTCACACCTCCACGATGACCTGGTCGAGGGACTTGCGGACCAGGTCGGGGACCTCGCAGTCGGCCGCGGGGTAGCCGACCGGGATGACCGCGAAGGCCTTCTCGTTCTCCGGGCGGTTCAGGACGTGGCTCAGGAAGCGCATCGGGCTCGGGGTGTGGGTCAGTGCGGCGAGGCCCGACAGGTGGAGGGCGGACAGGAGCATGCCGACCGCGATGCCGACCGACTCGTCGACGTAGTAGTGCTTGCGCTTCGTGCCGTCCGGGCCGAGCCAGTAGCGCTGCTGGAAGACCACGATCAGTGCCGGGGCGTCGGTGAGGTGGGTCTTGACGGCGTCGGTGCCGAGCGGGCGCAGGGCGGCGAGCCATTCGTCGCCCAGGCGGCCGTCGTAGGAGATCAGCTCCTCCTGCTCGGCGGCGGCGCGGATCTGCTCCCGTACGGCCGGGTCCTTGACCACGACGAAGGTCCACGGCTGCTGGTGCGCCCCGGACGGCGCGGTCGCCGCGCACGCGATCGCGTCCCGGACGACCTGGTCGGGCACCGGGTCGGGGGAGAAGTGGCGTACGGTCCGCCGCTCGCCCATGCGGGCCCGCAACTCGGCGGCGCGCGCCAGGGATTCGTGCTGCGGCATCCGCTCGGGCCGGTAGGGGGCGGGGCGGTACGGCTGGCCATGGGTGGGGGTCCACTGCTGGGTCTGAGGCGACATGGGCCGAGTGTGCCGAGCCAATGGTCCAGACCGCCAGGGCCGCGTCGGCCGATTCCCGGCCGGTGGACGGCGTCCGGCGTCCGCAATGCGGTCCTTGCTACGGTCGCGGGATGAGCGACTGGGACGCCGACGCCGTACGGGCGCGGCTGCGCGCGAAGGTCCTCCGGTACGAGCTGCGCGCGCCGCTCCCCGAGGCGGAGGTCCGGGCCTTCGAGGCGGAGCACGGCATCCGGCTGCCCGAGGAGTACCGGACGTTCGTCACGACGGTCGGCGACGGCCCCGCGGGCCCCGAGTACGGGCTGATGCCGCTGGTCACCCCGCGCCCGGAGGCCGACGACGCCTGGGCGGTGGACGGGGAGTGGGAGGACGACCGGCGCCCGGGCCGGCTGGCCGCGCCCTGCCCGATCCGGGAACCCCGTCCGTTCGACGGGAACCGGAGGTTCGACGAGCGCGAGGGGCTGACCCTGGGCACGCTCGTGCTGGCCGAGCAGGGGTGCGGCAGGTATGCGAGGCTGATCCTCAACGGGCCGCTGGCCGGTCAGGTCTGGTGCCTGGACCAGGACTTCGGGACCTGCATGCCCGAGAGCCCGGACTTCCGCACCTGGTACACCGACTGGCTGGAGAAGTGACGGGCGTGCGCATCGCACACACCGCCGGGCTGACCGGCGACGAGCTCCGCGAGGTGCGGGCCCTGCTCGACGAGGCCTTCGAGGGCGACTTCGGGGACGAGGACTTCGAGCACGCGCTCGGCGGGATGCACGTGCTGGTCCGGGACGCGGCCGGCACGCTCGTCGCGCACGGCAGCGTGGTGCAGCGCCGGGTCGTGCACGGTGGGCGGGCCCTGCGGACCGGGTACGTCGAGGCCGTGGCCGTACGGGCCGGCTCGCGGCGGCGGGGCCTCGGCGGGCAGGTCATGGCCGAGCTCGAAGGGATCATCGCGCGGGCCTACGTCCTGGGCGCGCTGTCGGCGTCGGAGGACGGGGCCGGGCTCTACCTCGGCCGCGGCTGGGCGGTGTGGCCGGGCCCGGTCGGGGCGCTGTCGCCGGACGGGCCTGTGCGCCTCCCCGACGAGGAGGGCTCCACCTACGTGTGGGTGCCGCCCGGCGGGATCCGGCTGGACCCCGGCGGGCGGCTCGACTTCGACTGGCGGGACGGGGACGTGCTCTAGCGGGTGTCCGGCCCGCGCGACCGGGGCTACGAGCCCGAGATGCTCGGTGCCCCCGACTCGATGTGGCCCGTGTAGCGGCGCGACCAGGTGCCGTCGGAGTCGGCCAGGACCGTGAAGTCGTACCAGCCGTTGCTGTAGGCCACGGCGTTGAAGTAGTCCTCGCGCGAGGATTTCGCCGGGACGGTGTAGGTCCAGGGGCCGTCCGTGCGGTAGGCGTTCGAGCGGATCGTGAAGGTGACGGGGGAGGCGGAGGAGTTCGTCATCTTGAAGTAGACCGCCGTCTTGCCGGTCCCCGGCTCGACCGCGAAGCGGGCCGCCACCTCGATGTCCTTGCCCGCCTTCGACGCGTCGCCGATGAAGCGGCGCAGGAAGCGGTTCGGCCCGTACATCGAGATGTCGTACTTGCCCGAGCCGTGGCCGAGGCCGATGTTGAAGTAGTCGCTGCCGGTGGCGCCCGGGTCGACCGTGTACTGCCAGGCCGCCGTGTCCCGGTGCTGGTGCGGGTGGATCGAGAAGTGGGCCGGCCGCTTCGCCTCCGCACCCTGGTTGGTCATCGAGAACCACGCCAGGATCTTTCCGGCCGCCCCGAACTCGAAGCGGTCCAGGTTGCCGTTCACCTGGTACGGCAGGGCCCGCGCCGGGCGGGTGCCGGGCTCCTGCGCCGGGAGGGCGTTGTCCTGCGGCGCCGGATTGGGCAGCGGGCCGCAGGTCGACTGGCCGATGACCTTGGCGGTGGAGGGGAGGCCGGCGGGGACCCCGTAGACCGGGTGCGCGAAGTCGAAGACGCCGGTCAGGTCGCCGACCACCTTCCGGCGCCAGGCGCTGATGTTCGGACAGGTGGCCGGGGTGCCGAGGGCGGCCGTCCACTGCTCCATGAACCGCAGGACGGAGGTGTGGTCGAAGACCTCCGAGCTCACCCAGCCGCCGCGGGTCCACGGGGACATCACGATCATCGGGACGCGGAAGCCGAGCCCGATCGGGACGCCGTCCAGGTACTCGCCGGGGGTGCCGGGCGGGGCGATGGGCGGGGGCACGTGGTCGAAGAAGCCGTCGTTCTCGTCGTAGTTGAGGAAGAGGACCGTGGAGTCGAAGACCTCCGGGTTCGCGGCCAGGGCGCGGTAGACCAGGTCGACGAAGTGCGCGCCGTCGCCGGGCGGCGCGTACGGGTGCTCCGAGAAGGCCTCGTTGGCCACGACCCAGGACACCTGGGGGAGGGTGCCCGCGACGACGTCGGCGCGGATCGCGGCCGCGATGTCGTCCGGGGTGGAGCCGGTGACCTTGGGGACCGAGCCCATGCCCCGGTCCCAGAGCGGGTTGCCCGGGGCCGCGTCCGTGAACTTCTTGAAGTAGGCGAGTCCGTTGTCCCCGTAATTGTCCTGGGCGTTCTGGTAGACCTTCCAGCTCATGCCGGCCCGCTGGAGGGCCTCCGCGTACGTCTCCCAGGTCAGCCCGGACTCGTCGCCGCCGTCCTTGCTGGAGGCGTCGACCTTTCCGCTCCACAGGAAGGTGCGGTTGGGGCCGGTGGCGCTGAGGGTGGAGCAGAAGTAGGCGTCGCAGATCGTGTAGTTGTCGGCGAGGCCGTAGTGGAAGGGGATGTCTCCCCGGTCCAGGTATCCGAGGGTGCGGGTGTTGCCGACACCGGTGACCCAGTTGTCCATCCGGCCCTTGTTCCAGGCCGCGTGCTGCGAGCTCCAGCTGTGCGGGAGGTCGCCGTTGCACTGGGCCAGGGTCTCGCCGTCGACGCCGCCGGCCGGCGGGGTGGA
Organism: Streptomyces sp. NBC_00207; assembly: GCF_045160965.1. Taxonomy (NCBI): domain Bacteria; kingdom Bacillati; phylum Actinomycetota; class Actinomycetes; order Kitasatosporales; family Streptomycetaceae; genus Streptomyces; species Streptomyces sp. NBC_00207. The sequence goes on from NZ_CP130715.1 coordinate 6,438,027, forward strand.
GCTGAGCTTCCAGGGGTACTGGCGGCCGCCCCAGTTGGGCTGGTTGAACATGCCCCAGCCGCCCGGGATGTTGCCGGCTGCGCGGTCCCCGAACCCGCGGACACCCTTCAGCCTGCCGAAGTAGTGGTCGAAGCTGCGGTTCTCCTGCATGAGGATCACCACGTGCTTCACATCGGTGATGGTGCCGGTCGCGGCGGCCGCGGCCGCCGTCGTCGGCAGCGCCGCGGGCAGCGCGGCCCCCGCCATGAGCCCGGCGCCGATTCCCACGAACCCTCTGCGGCTGATCGGTGTCACTGGCCCCTCGCCTCCAACTCAAGTGCCCCGCTGGCACATTGACGGCAAGAGTGACGGGGGTCGCGCCAAAGGTCTACATCCGTGCGGTAAGAGTTCGGTGAACTTCCGGGTGGCTGAAATCAGCCGGTGGTCCGCACGGGTCTCTTGTCCGGACCGGCGTCGCGGCGCAGGGCCCGCAAGGTGTCCGTGAGGTGGTCGAACCCCTGCACAACGGTGGTATCGGTACCGATCCGGCCATGGTGCGGGCGGGGCACGGGACGGCCCTCCGGCCCGTCCTGCGGATTGGTGTGATCGCGAACCAATACCTCGCGCGGGTGCGACGGGTGCGGGTCGCGCGGATCACCCGTCCGGCCCCGGCCAGCCGGCCGGGAAGGTGGCGTGCATCACGCCACCGGAACGAGGTCACATCCGCACTATCTGGGCTCTGACCAGTGGAAATCCCTTCCGGGAGGGGTTGAAGTGGACCCCCGACGGGAGGCCTTTCGGGAGGTTCCCCGTCTCAGATAGTAGGAAGTCCGAGTAATTGCCGAGACATACAGCGAGACCTGCCCTAGCTTTGTAGGAGCCGAACGTCTCGCCGATCCGGCGAATGGCGGTCGAGAGCGCGCGCCCCTGGCAGGCAACCCCTGCGGCGCACTGCTCCCCGCCTCTTCCGGCGCCTTGAAGGAACCCCTCATCCGTGGCCCGGCCACGCCGTGATCTCAAGGAGTCGATCACCATGAACGCAACCACCGCCGTCCGTCGCGTCCGCCACACCTCCGCCTCGGCCGCAGACCGCAAGAACGCCGCCGCCGCCCTCCAGCGCGCCCTCGACCGCCGTGACAACGGCGGGTCGACCGGCCACTGAGCCCCTCCGGCGGACATATTGCGTCCAGATGATGGACGCAATATGTCTGAGGGCTGGGACAGGGAGTACGGTTTCGCCATGTCGACCAGCATCAATCTCGCAGTGATCCCCGGTGATGGCATCGGCCAGGAAGTCGTGGCTCAGGGACTCAAGGTCCTTACCGCGGTCCTGCCCCAGGATGTGAAGCTGGAGACCAAGCAATACGATCTCGGCGCCCAGCGCTGGCACCGCACCGGTGAGACCCTCCCGGACGAGGAACTCGAAGCGCTCAAGCACCACGACGCGATCCTCCTCGGCGCGATCGGCGACCCGTCGGTCCCGTCCGGCGTGCTGGAGCGCGGCCTGCTGCTGAAGCTCCGCTTCGCCTTCGACCACTTCATCAACCTGCGCCCGTCGAAGCTGTTCCCCAACACCGCCACCCCGCTGGCCGGCCGCCCGGACATCGACTTCGTCGTGGTCCGCGAGGGCACCGAGGGCCCGTACACCGGCAACGGCGGCAGCCTGCGCACCGGCACCCCCGCCGAGGTGGCCACCGAGGTCAGCCTCAACACCGCGTACGGCGTGGAGCGCGTGGTCCGCGACGCGTACGAGCGGGCCAACTCCCGCCCCCGCAAGAAGCTGACGCTGGTCCACAAGAACAACGTCCTCGTGTACGCCGGTCACCTGTGGAAGAACATCTTCGACAGGGTCGGCCAGGAGTACCCCGAGGTCACCACCGACTACCTGCACGTCGACGCCGCGACGATCTTCTTCGTCACCCAGCCCGACCGCTTCGACGTCATCGTCACCGACAACCTCTTCGGTGACATCCTCACCGACCTGGCCGCCGCCGTGACCGGCGGAATCGGCCTCGCCGCCTCCGGGAACATCAACCCGACCGGCGCCTTCCCGTCCATGTTCGAGCCCGTCCACGGCTCGGCCCCGGACATCGCCGGCACCGGCAAGGCCGACCCGACCGCGACGATCCTCTCCGTCGCCCTCCTGCTGCGCCACCTCGGCTACGAGGCCCAGGCCGCCCGCATCGAGGACGCGGTCTCCGCCGACCTGGCGGAGCGCGACGGCACCTTCCGCTCCACCGACGCGATCGGCGACGCGCTCGCCGCTCGAGTAGCCGGCTGACCCGGCAGCTCCACCTCAGGAAGGCAGCCGCCGGGTCACAATGGGACCTGGCGGCTTTTCCTGTGCGGCCCCGGGTGCCACCATCTCCCCTGGGCCGCAGTCCCCGCTTCTCCGTAGCCTCCTCGCGCGCGATAATCGAACGCGAGGCCGCGGAATGCGGGGAAGCTCGGACGTCCTAGTACGCCGTGAGCGCGGTCCGCCATACACAACCGGTGAAGGACAAGCACTCATGACGACGCCCACGATCGAGCTCAAGCCCTCCTCGAACCCGCTGTCCGATGCGGAGCGCGAGGCGATCCTGGCCAGCCCCGGCTTCGGCCGCCACTTCACCGACCACATGGTGACGATCAAGTGGACCGAGGGCCGCGGCTGGCACGATGCAGAGCTGGTCCCGTACGCGCCGCTCTCGATCGACCCGGCGAACATGACCCTGCACTACGCGCAGACGATCTTCGAGGGCCTCAAGGCCTACCGCCAGCCCGACGGCACCGTGGCCACCTTCCGCCCCGAGGCCAACGCCGCGCGCTTCCAGGCCTCCGCCCGCCGCATGGCGATGCCGGAACTGCCGGCCGAGCTGTTCATCGAGGCCTGCGACGCGCTCATCAAGCAGGACCGCGCCTGGGTGCCGGACTCCGGCGAGGCCTCCCTGTACCTGCGTCCGTTCATGTTCGCCTCCGAGGTCGGCCTCGGCGTCCGCCCGGCCAACGAGTTCCTCTTCATCGTCATCGCCTCGCCCGCCGGTGCCTACTTCCCCGGTGGCGTCAAGCCCGTCTCCGTCTGGCTCTCCGAGGACTACGTCCGCGCGGTCAAGGGCGGCACCGGCGCGGCCAAGACCGGCGGCAACTACGCGGCCTCGCTGGTCGCGCAGGCCCAGGCGGCCTCGCACGGCTGTGACCAGGTGGTCTGGCTCGACGCCGTCGAGCACCGCTGGATCGAGGAGATGGGCGGGATGAACCTGTACTTCGTGTACGGCGACCGCATCGTCACCCCGGAGCTCACCGGCTCGCTCCTTCCCGGCATCACCCGCGACTCCCTCCTCACCATCGCCCGCGACCTCGGCTACACCGCCGAGGAGGGCCGCCTGACCACCGAGGACTGGCAGCGCGACAACGCGAACGGCACCCTCACCGAGGTGTTCGCCTGCGGCACCGCCGCCGTCATCACCCCGGTCGGCTCGGTCAAGTCCGAGCGCGCCAACTGGACCCAGGGCGACGGCGAGCCCGGCGAGGTCACCATGCGGCTGCGCAAGGCGCTCCTGGAGCTCCAGACCGGCCACAGTGCCGACACCCACGGCTGGATGCACCCGCTGGGCTAGTCCCCACGCGCCGTACGCAGGCCCGCGCCCCGGAACGTCCGGGGCGCGGGCCTGTGTGCGTACGGGGGTGCTCAGGCGTTCGCCGGCTCCTCGGCGGCGGAGACCGCCGGGACCGGGGCGGGGGAGCGGCGGGCGGTGAGCGCGGTGTACACGAGCCCGCCCGCCAGGCCGGAGAGGACGAAGGAGCAGTCCACGCCGCCGGTGAGGGCGAGCAGCGGGCCCTCGTAGAAGGGGGTGGTCACGGCGAGCAGGCCGACGCCCGCGCCGATCGCCCAGGAGGCGGTGGCCGCGACGTTCCAGCCGGAGCGGTACCAGTAGATCCCGCCCACCGAGCGGCGGTTGAAGACCTGGAGCGCGTCGGAGTCGTAGACCCCGCGGCAGCGCACGTACCCGATGAGGGTGATGACGGCCCACGGGGTGCCGATCGCGGTCAGCAGCAGCACGAAGGAGGTCATCGCGGACTGCACGTCCCACTCGAAGGAGCCGAAGAAGACGAAGGCGGTGGCGACGGCCGCGGCGACCAGGGTGGCGGTGGTGCGGGTGGCCTTGGGGACGATCGCGTCGAGGTCCAGGCCCATGGAGTAGAGCATCAGCCCGGCATTGCCCACCGAACCCGCCGCGGCGGCGACCAGCAGCGGGACCAGGTACCAGAACGGCGCGGTCTCGACGAGCGGGCCGGCGTAGTCCAGCCCGGCCCTGGCGGCCAGCGCGGTGTACGTACCGAACAGCTGCGGTATCAGCAGGCCGATCAGCAGGCCGAAGGCGGTCGCCCAGAACACCTTGCGGGAGCCGTGCCGGCGCGGGGAGATGTAGCGGGTGTAGTCGCCGAGCAGGGTGATGAAGGCGACCGGCCCGCTGAGTCCGGCGGCGACGGCGGCCAGCAGCCACGTCGGCCAGAAGGAGCCGAGCAGGTACGGGGTCTCCGGCGGGGCGGCGGTGGTGAAGTCCGGGGCGTAGGCGAAGAAGCCGACGGCCAGCAGGACCACCATGCCGATGGAGAGCACCTTGCTCATGCGCAGCAGCAGCCGGTAGCCGAAGACGGCCCCGACGACGGTACAGGCGGCGAGCACGCCGTACATCGCCGCCCGCGAGACGCCGGTGTCCGGCAGCCCGGTGAGCCGGGAGAGGGCGCCCACCATCACGTCGCCGCCGATCCACAGGGTGAGTGCCGTGTAGCCGAGCGAGAGCAGCAGGCCCACCACCGAGCCGACGAGCCGGCCGCGGACACCGAACTGGGCGCCGCTGGAGGTGGAGAGGTTGGTCGCGGTGCGCAGGGAGACGAGCGCCAGCGGCGCGGTGAAGGCGATACCGACGAGCGTGCCGGTCACGATGGCGGTGACCGAGGGCCACAGGCCCAGTCCGAAGGACGGGGGCAGCCAGCCGAAGACGATCACACCGAGGCAGAGGTTGGAGCCGAGGAGGATCGAGATCAGGTCACGGGGACCGCTCGTCCGCTCCTCCTCCGGGATGGTGTCGACTCCGCGCTGTTCGATGGGCATGGGGGACTCCCTTGGCAGGGCGGGGGGTGGTTCGCATTTGTTTGAGCGACACTCAATGTGACTCAAGCCCATGTCCCAGGTCAATGATTCCCTACAACGAAATGAAGAGTTAGAGTGATGCTCTAACCCATCGACTCAAGAGGTGGTGGATCGGCGTGCGGCTGACCCCTACGGAGCGCGACCGGCTGCTGCTCCGCAGCGCAGCGGAACTGGCCAGGGCCCGGCGGGCCCGTGGCCTGAAACTCAACGTCCCGGAGGCCACCGCGCTGATCGCGGACACGGTCTGCGAGGCCGCGCGCGACGGCAAGCGGCTCGCGGAGGCCATCGAGGAGGCCCGCAGCGTGCTGGGCCCCGGCGACGTCCTGCCGGGCGTCTCCGACGTGGTCACCGAGGTACACGTGGAGGCCGTCTTCGACGACGGATCCCGCCTCGCGGTGGTCGCGTCACCCATCCGGGGCGCGCAGCCGCTGGGCGACGACGCCCCGGGCGCGGTCGTCCCCGGCCCCGGCGTCCCCCAGCCGGAACCGGTGGTGCGCCTGCGCGTGCGCAACACCGCCGCCGTGCCGGTGAGCGTCACCTCCCACTTCCACTTCTTCGAGGCCAACCCGCGGCTCGACTTCGACCGCGCCGCGGCCTACGGGATGCGGCTGTGCGTGCCGGCGGGCTCGTCCGTACGGTTCGACCCGCACGGCGAGGGCGAGGTCGGCCTCGTCCCCATCGGCGGCGACCGCATCGCGATCGGCTTCGCCGGCCTGGTCGACGGCCCGCTGGACGCCCCCGGAGCCAAGGACGAGGCCCTGCGGCGCGCGGCGGCCTGCGGCTACCTCGGAGTAGCCGAAACCGGTAGCGAAGGAGCACAGGCGTGAGCCGTCAGACCCCCCACAGCGACCACTGCGCGCCCGGCAGCCGGCACATCGACCCGCACGAGTACGCCTCCGTCTTCGGCCCCCGCGCCGGGGACCGGGTCCGGCTCGGCGATTCGGGGCTGACCGTCCGGGTGGAGTCGGATGCGCAGAAGCCGGGTGACGAGTTCCTGGCCGGTTTCGGGAAGACCGCCCGTGACGGTCTGCATCTGAAGGCGGCCGCGGTCCGCGAGACCTGTGATGTGGTGATCAGCAACGTGCTGGTCATCGATGCGGTCCTGGGCATCCGCAAGGTGTCGATCGGTATCCGCGAGGGCCGGATCCATGCGATCGGGCGGGCGGGCAACCCCGACACCCTCGACGGCGTGGACGTCGTCGTCGGCACCGGCACGTCGATCGTCTCGGGCGAAGGCCTGATCGCCACCGCCGGCGCCGTCGACACCCATGTCCACCTGCTCTCCCCGCGCATCATGGAAGCCTCCCTCGCCGCGGGCGTCACCACGGTCATCGGCCAGGAGTTCGGCCCGGTCTGGGGTGTCGGCGTCAACTCCCCGTGGGCACTGAAGCACGCCTTCAACGCCTTCGACGCCTGGCCCGTGAACATCGGCTTCCTCGCCCGCGGCTCCTCCTCGGACGCCGCCCCCCTCGTCGAGGCCCTCGCCGAGGGCGGCGCCTCCGGCTTCAAGGTCCACGAGGACATGGGTGCGCACACGCGTGCGCTGGACACCGCGCTGCGGGTGGCGGAGGAGCACGACGTACAGGTCGCCCTGCACAGCGACGGCCTGAATGAATGCCTCTCCGTCGAGGACACGCTGCGGGTGCTGGACGGGCGGACCATCCATGCCTTCCATATCGAGGGCTGTGGTGGCGGGCACGTGCCCAACGTGCTGAAGATGGCGGGCGTGGAGAATGTCATCGGTTCCTCCACCAATCCCACCCTGCCCTTCGGCCGGGACGCGGTGGCCGAGCACTACGGGATGATCGTCTCCGTCCACGACCTCAAGCCGGACCTGCCGGGTGACGCGGCCATGGCCCGTGACCGGATCCGGGCCGGCACGATGGGCGCCGAGGACGTGCTGCACGACCTCGGGGCGATCGGCATCACCTCCTCCGACGCGCAGGGCATGGGCCGGGCGGGGGAGACCATCCGCCGGACCTTCGCGATGGCCGCCAAGATGAAGGGCGAGCTCGGGCCGCTGGCCGGTGACGGGGAGGGCGACGACAACGCCCGCGTGCTGCGCTACATGGCCAAGCTGACGATCAACCCGGCCATCGCCCACGGCCTGGCCCACGAGATCGGTTCCATCGAGGTCGGCAAGCTCGCCGACATCGTGCTCTGGCGCCCCCCGTTCTTCGGCGCCAAGCCCCAGCTCGTCCTCAAGTCCGGCTTCCCCGCGTACGGCGTCACCGGCGACCCCAACGCCGCCACCGACACCTGCGAACCGCTGGTACTCGGCCCGCAGTTCGGCGCGTACGGGGCCACCGCGGCCGACATCTCCGTCGCCTTCGTCTCCGCCGCGGCCGCCGCGCTCGGCTCCGACGAGATGCCGACCCGCCGGCGCCGGGTCGCCGTCTGCGGCACCCGCGGCATCGGCCCCAAGGACCTGCTCCTCAACTCCCGGGTGGGCGCGGTCGATGTGGACGCGCGCAGCGGGCTCGTCTCCCTCGACGGGGAACCCCTGCGCTCCGAAGCCGCCGAGTCGGTCTCCCTCAACCGCCTGTACTTCCTGTAAGTGCACAGTCCGTAAGCCCGTTAGGACCCCTGCCATGACTGCACAGCCCGCCAAGCCCGCGAACGACGGCTTCCGGATGCCCGCCGAGTGGACCCCCCACGAGCGCACCTGGATGGCCTGGCCCAGCCCCAACCCCACCTTCACCAACGAGCAGGAGCTCGCCGAGGCCCGCGAGGCCTGGGGCGCCGTCGCCCGCGCGGTCCGTTCGTACGAGCCCGTGACCCTCGTCGTCTCGCCCGGCGACGCCGAGAGCGCCCGCGCGATCGTCGGCGACGACGTACAGCTGGTCGAGCAGGAGCTCGACGACGCCTGGATGCGCGACATCGGCCCGACCTTCGTCACCAACGACGCCGGCGAGATCGCCGCCGTCGACTGGACCTTCAACGGCTGGGGCGCCCAGGAGTGGGCCCGCTGGGACCACGACTCGAAGATCGCCCGGCACGTCTCGGACGTGGCCGGCACCCGGACGTACAGCACCGAGCTCGTCAACGAGGGCGGCGCCATCCACGTCGACGGCGAGGGCACCGTGCTCCTCACCGACACCGTGCAGCTGGGCGAGGGCCGCAACCCCGGCTGGACCCGCCAGCAGGTCGAGGCCGAGATCCACGCCCACCTCGGCACCACCAAGGCGATCTGGCTGCCGTACGGCCTGGCCGGCGACTACGGCACCTACGGCACCCAGGGCCACGTCGACATCGTCGCCGCCTTCGCCCGCCCCGGCGTCGTCATGGTGCACACGCAGCCCGACCCGGCCCACCCCGACCACGAGCGCTGCAAGACCATCGCCGCCATCCTGCGCGCCTCCACCGACGCGCGGGGCCGGCAGCTGGAGGTCGTGGAGGTCCCCGCGCCGACCGTGCTGGAGGAGGACGGGGAGTGGGTGGACTACTCCTACATCAACCACTACCTGTGCAACGGCGGCGTGGTCCTGTGCTCCTTCGACGACCCGCGCGACGAGGAGGCGGCGGAGATCTTCCGCGGACTGTTCCCCGAGCGGACCGTGACACTCGTTGACGCACGTACGATTTTCGCCGGGGGTGGCGGTATCCACTGCATCACCCAGCAGCAGCCGAAGGCCTGACCTTCGGGAAACGGACAAGGAGTGGGCCCATGGTGGCGGGTGGAGTACCGGTACGGGCGGCGCGCAAGAACGCGCCCCCGCGCGAGGACGTACTCGTCGCCGCCATGGCCACGATCGCGGAGCGCGGCCTGGAAGGCCTGACCATGGCCGGTCTGGGCCGCGAGGTCGGCATGAGCAGCGGACACCTCCTCTACTACTTCCGCAGCAAGGACGAGCTCCTGCTGCAGACCCTGGAGTGGAGCGAGGCGGCACTGGGCAGCGAGCGGCGGGCCCTGCTCTCCCGCCGCGGTCCGGTCGCCGAGCGCCTGCGGGCGTACGTCGACCTGTACGTGCCCACGCAGGCCCGCGACCCGCACTGGACGCTGTGGCTGGAGGTCTGGAACCGCTCCCAGAACGCCGGACCCCAGGAGCGCGAGCGGCAGGCGGCCATCGAGGGCGCCTGGCACCGCGACCTGGTGGCACTGCTCGCCGAGGGCATCTCGCGCGGGGAGTTCCGCCCGGTGGACGCCGAGCGCGTGGCGACCCGCATCAGGGCCCTGCTCGACGGCTTCAGCATCCAGCTGGCGGTGGGTCTGCCGACGGTGGACCGGCAGGAGATCCTCGACCACGTCCGCGAGTTCCTGACGGACACCTTGTCGCTCCGGCCGTAGCAGTCTCAGCCCCGCCGGCGTTTGAGGCGCGGGGGCTCGGGGCGGAGCCCCCGCAACGGCGCCGCAGTCGCCCACGGTTCCCACACCCCGAACGCCCGCGCGAGCCCGCTGCCCGCATGCTGAGATCCCTGTCCATCCGCGGCGAGCGGTGTGGCACACTGCCAGCGTGCCTGCTCAGCTCATGATTATCGCCAGCAGCGCGCCGGTCCCCAGTGGCCGCTGAACCGCGGAAGAACTTCGCGGAAGCGGCCACCGTGCCTCGGACCCGCGCGCAGACCTCTCGCTACCCGCGAGAGGTTTTTTCGTTTCCCGGACCATCCGAGCCGGGAACGGACCGCGCGCGATGATGGGGGCAGTGACGGCGGCCTGCCCCTTTGGCAGGCATCCGGAACCACTCATCCGACAGGAGTCAGATCAGCATGACGACGACACCAGAGGCGGCAACTGTGCGCTCAGGGGACCTGGACGACAGCTTCCACGTCTTCGACACCACCCTGCGCGACGGCGCGCAGCGCGAGGGCATCAACCTCACGGTCGCCGACAAGCTGACGATCGCCCGGCACCTGGACGACTTCGGAGTGGGCTTCATCGAGGGCGGCTGGCCCGGCGCCAACCCCCGGGACACCGAGTTCTTCGCCCGCGCACGCGCCGAGATCGACTTCAAGAACGCCCAGCTGGTCGCCTTCGGCGCGACCCGGAGGGCGGGCGGCACGGCCGCCGCGGACCCGCAGGTGCGGGCCCTGCTGGAGTCCGGCGCCCCCGTGATCACGCTCGTCGCCAAGTCCCACGACCGCCACGTCGAACTCGCCCTGCGCACCACCCTGGACGAGAACCTGGAGATGGTCCGCGACACCGTCTCCCACCTGGTCGGCCAGGGCCGCCGCGTCTTCGTCGACTGCGAGCACTTCTTCGACGGCTACCGGGCCAACGCCGAGTACGCGAAGTCCGTCGTGCGCACCGCGTACGAGGCCGGCGCCGACGTCGTCATCCTCTGCGACACCAACGGCGGCATGCTGCCCGCCCAGGTGACGGCCACCGTCGCCACCGTCCTCGCAGACACCGGCGCCCGCCTCGGCATCCACGCCCAGGACGACACCGGCTGCGCCGTCGCCAACACCCTGGCCGCCGTGGACGCGGGCGCCACCCACGTCCAGTGCACGGCCAACGGCTACGGCGAGCGCGTCGGCAACGCCAACCTCTTCCCCGTCGTCGCCGCCCTGGAGATCAAGTACGGGCGCAAGGTGCTCCCCGAGGGCGCACTCGCCGAGATGACCCGCATCTCGCACGCCATCGCCGAGGTCGTGAACCTCACCCCGTCCACGCACCAGCCGTACGTCGGCGTCTCCGCCTTCGCGCACAAGGCGGGCCTGCACGCCTCGGCCATCAAGGTCGACCCGGACCTCTACCAGCACATCGACCCCGAGCGGGTCGGCAACACCATGCGGATGCTGGTCTCCGACATGGCCGGCCGCGCCTCCATCGAGCTCAAGGGCAAGGAGCTCGGGGTCGAGCTCGGCGGGGACCGCGCACTGATCTCCCGGGTCGTGGAGCGGGTCAAGGAGCGGGAGCTCAAGGGCTACACGTACGAGGCCGCCGACGCCTCCTTCGAGCTGCTGCTGCGCGCCGAGGCCGAGGGCCGGGCCCGCAAGTACTTCCGCATCGAGTCCTGGCGGGCCATCGTCGAGGACCGGCCGGACGGCACCCACGCCAACGAGGCCACGGTCAAGCTGTGGGCGAAGGGCGAGCGGATCGTCGCGACGGCCGAGGGCAACGGCCCGGTCAACGCGCTGGACCGGGCGCTGCGGGTGGCGCTGGAGCGGTTCTACCCCCAGCTGGCCAAGTTCGAGCTGGTCGACTACAAGGTCCGCATCCTGGAGGGCACGCACGGCACGGAGTCCACGACCCGCGTGCTGATCGCCACGACGGACGGCGTCCGCGAGTGGTCCACGGTGGGCGTCGCCCCGAACGTGATCGCCGCTTCCTGGCAGGCCCTGGAGGACGCGTTCACGTACGGCCTCCTGCACGCGGGTGTCGAACCGGCCGAGTAGTCGCAGGCCCTTATGTCCTGCTCACACGGGAAAGTCCCGGTTCCGGTAGCGTCATCCGTATGAGGACCAGGCTTATATCCGTACGTTTTGGATCAATGCTGGCCGGTCTGCTGCTGGCCCTGTCGGGGACCGCGCTCGCGGCCGCCCCGCAGGCGTCGGCGGCGACCGGGGTCGCCGCCGTGGGGGAGGCCCTCAAGGACGGGCCCGTCTACGTGGACCCCCGGATGCAGGCGCAGCTGCCGCACGCCGAGGCCGACGCGCTCGCGAAGAAGATCAAGGATGCCGGGAAGCCGGTGTTCGTCGCCGTGCTGCCCGCGACGGACGAGTTCCCCGCCGACAAGGTGTTCGGTGCCGTCAGGGCCGAGACCGGTATCACCGGGCTCTACGCGATCCGGCTCGGCGACGGCTTCAGCGCCCGCGCCGACCAGTCGGTCATGCCGGCCAACGCCGTGCGCAACCTGTCCGACGCGGTGAAGGTGGGGACGCCCGACGCGGCGACCCAGCTCGACAACTTCGTCGACCAGGCCCTGAGCCAGGCCAAGGGCAGTGCCCCGGCCTCCTGGGGCACCACGGGCGCTGACACCGGCGCCCCCGTCGGCGGGCTGATCGCCCTCGGCGCGGTGGCCGCCATCGGCGGCGGTGGCGCGTACGCGCTGGTCCGGCGCAACCGGAAGAAGAAGGAAGAGGCCCGGCACGCGGCCCTGGAGCGCCTCAGCGTGGTCGTCGACGAGGACATCACGGCCTTCGGCGAGGAGCTGGACCGGCTCGACTTCCACCCCGGCGAGCCCGGCGCCGACGACGCCATGCGCAAGGACTTCGAGCAGGGGCTCGACTCGTACGACAAGGCCAAGCAGATCATGGGCTCGGTGCGGTACCCCGAAGAGGTCACGGGCGTCACCCAGGCCCTGGAGGACGGCCGGTACGCCCTGGCCTGCCTGGACGCGCGCCGCCAGGGGAAGCCGGTGCCCGAGCGCCGGTCGCCCTGCTTCTTCGACCCGCGCCACGGGCCGAGCACCGGGGATGCCACCTGGGCTCCGGCCGGCGGGGCGGCCCGTACCGTGCCCGTCTGCACGGCGGACGCCGTGCGGCTGCGCGACGGCCTGGACCCGGCGGTCCGCACGGTCGACACCGAGCACGGTCCGCGGCCGTACTACGACGCCGGCCCGGCGTACGGTCCCTGGGCCGGCGGCTACTTCGGCGGCGGCATCCTGCCCGGTCTGCTCGTGGGCACGATGCTCGGTTCGATGATGTCCAGCCCCGCCTACGCCTCGGACCTCGGCGGCGGCTTCGACGGCGGGGACGTCTCCGGGGCCGACTTCAACCCGTCCGACTTCGGCGGCGGGGACTTCGGCGGCGGTGGCGGTTTCGACGGGGGCGGTGGCTTCGACGGCGGGGGCGGCTTCTAGCCGCCCCCGGGGTTCGCCGGATCCGGCTGTCAGCCCTGCTTGATGGCCGAGATGTCGAAGGTCAGCTTCACCTTGTCGCTGACCATGACACCGCCGGCCTCCAGGGCGGCGTTCCAGGTCAGGCCCCAGTCGGAGCGCAGGATCTCGGCGGAGCCCTCGAAGCCGACGCGCTCGTTGCCGTAGACGTCCGTGGCGGAGCCCGTGAACTCCAGGTCGATGGAGAGCGGCCGCGTGACGTCCTTGATCGTCAGCTCGCCGGTGATGCGGTAGGCGTCGCCGCCCAGCTGGCGCGCCTCGGTGGAGCGGAAGGTCATCAGCGGGAACAGCTCGGCGTCGAAGAAGTCGCTGCCCAGCAGGTGGGCGTCGCGGTCGGCGATGCCGGTGCTGACCGACGGGATCTTGACGTCGATGGCGGCCGTGGAGCGGGCCGGGTCGGCGCCGTCCAGGTGCAGGGTGCCCTCGTGCTCCGCGAAGGAGCCGCGGACGTTGGTGACCATGGCGTGGCGGACGGTGAAGCCGATGCTGCTGTGGGCGGCGTCGATGACGTAGTCGCCGGTGAGTGCGGCGAGCGCCGGGTCCACGACCAGCGTGGTGACGGCGGCGCCGCCGTTCTGGTGGTCGGCGGTCTGGCTGCGGCGGGTGAAGAGACCCATGGCCTGCTCCTCGGTAGTGTCGGGGGTTCTGCTCGGTCGGAAGAGTCTGTTGAATCTTCAACGACTTCAACGAGAACGACGCTAGACCCATTCCGTTTAAATTTCAACATCTAGGCGGAGTGTCAAGTCATTTTGTGAAGGTCCTACAACGGACGAAGGCCCCGTCTGGCGGAGTCCCTGCATCCTCCGGTCGTACTGTGCGGGCCACACAGCGGAAGACTCCCGAGACTGTGCGGAATGAACGGAGGTTTTTCATCGCGATCTTCGTAAGGTCGGTACATGACCGTTGTGGACCAGACCCCGAGCGAGCCGACGGACGCCCGTGGGCGCGTGGCCGAGCTGCACTCCCTGCGCGAGCAGGCGCGGCGCGGCCCCAGTGACCGCGCGACCGAGACCCAGCACGCCAAGGGCAAGCTGACCGCCCGTGAGCGCATCGCGCTGCTCCTCGACGAAGGTTCCTTCAAGGAGGTCGAGCAGCTCCGCCGCCACCGGGCGACCGGGTTCGGCCTGGAGGCCAAGAAGCCCTACACGGACGGTGTGATCACCGGCTGGGGCACGGTCGAGGGCCGCACGGTCTTCGTCTACGCGCACGACTTCCGCATCTTCGGCGGCGCGCTGGGCGAGGCCCACGCCACGAAGATCCACAAGATCATGGACATGGCCATCGCGGCCGGTGCCCCGCTGGTCTCCCTGAACGACGGCGCCGGCGCCCGCATCCAGGAGGGCGTCTCCGCCCTCGCGGGCTACGGCGGCATCTTCCAGCGCAACACCAAGGCCTCGGGCGTCATCCCGCAGATCTCGGTCATGCTCGGCCCCTGCGCGGGCGGCGCCGCCTACTCCCCGGCCCTGACGGACTTCGTCTTCATGGTCCGGGAGACCTCGCAGATGTTCATCACCGGCCCGGACGTGGTCCGCGCGGTGACCGGCGAGGAGATCACCCAGAACGGCCTCGGCGGCGCCGACGTCCACGCCGAGACCTCGGGCGTCGCGCACTTCGCGTACGACGACGAGGAGACCTGCATCTCCGAGGTCCGCTACCTCATCTCGATGCTCCCCTCCAACAACCGCGAGAACCCGCCCGTCCACGAGACGAGCGACCCCGCGGACCGCCGCAGCGAGGTCCTGCTGGACCTGGTCCCCGCCGACGGCAACCGCCCCTACGACATGCTCAAGGTCATCGAGGAGATCGTCGACGAGGGCGACGTCCTGGAGATCCACGAGCGCTGGGCCCGCAACATCATCTGCGCCCTGGCCCGGATGAACGGCCAGGTCGTCGGCATCGTCGCCAACCAGCCCGGGCACCTCGCCGGAGTCCTGGACATCGAGGCCTCCGAGAAGGCCGCGCGCTTCGTCCAGATGTGCGACGCCTTCAACATCCCGATCGTCACCCTGCTGGACGTCCCCGGCTTCCTGCCGGGCGTCGACCAGGAGCACGGCGGCATCATCCGCCACGGCGCCAAGCTGCTGTACGCGTACTGCAACGCCACCGTCCCGCGGATCTCGCTGATCCTGCGCAAGGCCTACGGCGGCGCGTACATCGTCATGGACTCCCAGTCCATCGGCGCCGACCTCACCTACGCGTGGCCCACCAACGAGATCGCCGTGATGGGCGCCGAGGGCGCCGCCAACGTCATCTTCCGCAAGCAGATCGCGGACGCCGAGGACCCCGAAGCCATGCGGGTCCGCATGGTCAAGGAGTACAAGGCCGAGCTGATGCACCCGTACTACGCGGCCGAGCGCGGCCTCGTCGACGACGTCATCGACCCCGCCGAGACCCGCGAGGTCCTCGTCAGCGCCCTCGCGATGCTCCGCAACAAGCACGCCGATCTGCCGTCCCGCAAGCACGGCAACCCGCCGCAGTAACCGCGAAGGAGACCTGCCACCACATGACCACCGCCACTGACACCCTGCTGCGCGTCGAAAAGGGCAACGCCGCGCCGGAGGAGCTGGCCGCGATCACCGCGATCCTGCTCGCCCGCGCCGCCGCCACTCCCGAGGAGACCGCGGTCCGCACGCCCCGCCAGGCCGGCTGGCGCCGTCTGGAGCGCACCCCGGGCTTCCGCGCCCCGCACAGCTGGCAGGGCTGAGTCCCCGAGCCCGGCGCAAGGCCCCGCACCCGAACAGGGTGCGGGGCCTTCCGCGTACCCGCTCCGGGCGCGGGGGCCGTCCCGTACGGCCGGACCCGGACACGCCGAAGGCCCCCGCGTCGTACGACACAGGGGCCTTTCGGATGCTGCGGGCCGCTGCCGCTACCGCAGGCGCGCCATGAGGGCGTGCTCCACGAGCGTGATGAGCGCGCTCTTGGCGTCCGCGCGGTGGCGGGCGTCGGTGGTGATGATGGGGGCGTCCGGGCCGATCTGCAGGGCCTCGCGGACTTCCTCCGGGGTGTAGGCCTGGTTCCCGTCGAAGCCGTTGAGGGCCACGACGAAGGGCAGGCCGCTGTTCTCGAAGTAGTCGACGGCCGGGAAGCAGTCGGCGAGGCGGCGCGTGTCGACGAGGACGACGGCACCGATGGCGCCGCGGACCAGGTCGTCCCACATGAACCAGAAGCGGTCCTGGCCCGGGGTACCGAAGAGGTACAGGATCAGGTCCTGGTCCAGGGTGATGCGGCCGAAGTCCATGGCGACCGTGGTGGTCGTCTTGTCACCGGTGTGGGTGAGGTCGTCGATCCCCGCGCTCGCGGACGTCATGACGGCTTCGGTGCGCAGCGGGTTGATCTCGGACACGGCTCCGACGAACGTGGTCTTGCCCACGCCGAAGCCGCCCGCCACCACGATCTTCGCGGAGGTGGTGGAGCGAGCAGGAGCCGCTCCGCCGTTAGAGCTTGCGAAGTCCACTGAGCACCCTTTCGAGCAGTGTCACATCTGGCTGGCCACCGGCAGACTCGTCGCCGCCGGGCTGGTGAATGGCGACAAGGCCCGCCTCCGCCAGGTCGGCGACGAGGATGCGGGCGACACCAAGAGGAATGGAGAGAAGTGCCGAGATCTCCGCGACGGATTTGATCTCCTGGCACAGGCGGCAGATGCGCTGGTGCTCGGGCAACTGCCCTTGCAGGCGCGCGGGATCGGCCGTGGTACTGACCAGCGCCTCGATGGCGAGCTGGTAGCGCGGCCGCGTACGGCCGCCGGTCATCGCGTACGGGCGCACCAGCGGGTTGTGGGCCTTCGGCGCCGGCTGCCGCGCGGCGCGCGGAGGCTGCTGGTACTGAGGCTGCTGGGGCTGTCCGTACGGCTGCTGCTGGTAGGGGTTCTGCTCCGGCACGGGCCGGCTGGGAGCGGAGGGGAAGTTGAAGCGGTTCTGGTCGTGCCCACCCTGCGGCTGCTGCGCGCCGCCATAAGGATGTCCTCCGGGTGTTGTCACGTTTCCTCCTCCGACTCCAAGTACGCAGTACTCCCTGTGGAACCGCGCCACCGCACCCTATGGTGCGATGGCGCGAAACGCACTGCCTGTTTGCTAGTTGAGAAGACTTCCCTGCAGTTCGGCGCGCAGATCCGGGGTGAGGACACTGCCCGCACGATCCACCAGAAGGGCCATCTCGTAGCCCACGAGGCCGATGTCGCACTCCGGGTGCGCGAGCACCGCGAGGGACGATCCGTCCGAGACGGACATGAGGAAGAGGAATCCCCGGTCCATCTCGACCACGGTCTGGTTGACGGCGCCACCCTCGAAGATGCGGGAGGCCCCGGCGGTCAGCGAGGTCAGACCGGAGGCCACGGCCGCCAGCTGATCGGCGCGGTCGCGCGGAAACCCGTCGGACATCGCCAGAAGAAGGCCGTCGGCGGAGACCACCACGGTGTGGGACACCCCTGGGGTGTTGTCCACGAAGTTGGTGATCAACCAGTTCAGGTTCTGTGCCGCCTGGCTCATCGGGCTCACACTAACGCTCCTGGTCATAGCTGTTACTTGACTGCTCAGAACCCGCGTTGCGTCCCTGCTGGACACCCCGCCGCAGATTGCTCAACCTGCCGCGGACGTCCTCCGGAGCGCGGGAGACCTGGGGGCCGCCCTGCGGGGTCGTCTCCGCTGCGCCCTCGACCAGGTTGGCCTTGGGCACGCGCCGAGGGAGACCGGACGGGGTGACCCCGCCCGCCTTCGGCTCACGGAGTTTGGCGGCCTGCTGCCAGCGCTCGTCGTTACCCGAGCGCCAGTCGGTGCCGCCTTCCTTCCCCTGCTCCGGAGCGGCGGGCTGCTGCTGACGCGGCGACCGCTGTTCGAAGAGGGATCCGGTGGACTCCGCTTCCTGCTGTGCCGGCTGCCACTGCTGCTGGCTGCCGCGGCGCGGCAGGCCCGCTCCGGTCATCACGTGACCGGTGTCGGCAGCGGCGCCCGGACGGTCGAAGCCTACGCGTTCCGCGGCCGGTTCGGGGACGGCCTGGGATTCCGATTCGGTCCCGTAATCCTGCTGGTAGGCAGCCGGATACGTGTTCTGCTCGGGCCACTCGGCCTGCTCCGACCGGGCTTCGTAACCATTGTCGTAGCCCTGGGCGGCCGGCTGCTGGTCCGGGTAGCCGTCTTCCGTATAGCCGTAGTCCTGCTGCGGGTACGCCTCGTAGCCCTGCTGTGCCTGCTGAGCCTCGTAGGAGGTGTCGTAGGCCTGTCCGGACTGCTGCTCGTAGCCCTGGTACTCCTGGTACCCGTGCTCCGGCTGCGGTTCCGGATACTCCTGGGAGGGCTGGTCGGCGTACTGCTGCTGGTCCTGCGGGTAGCCCACCTGGGCCGCCAGCGCGGCCCGGCGCTCCTGCTGTCCCAGGGACCGGCCGAGCGGGTCGGCCGGAAGGCCGTCGGGGCCCTGCTGGTCGTAGCGCGAGTCGTCGAAACCGAGCTCGGCGGCGGTGCGCAGCGGGGCGGCCTGCTGGGCCTTCTGCTCCGGGATGATCTGGGAGACCGTGAAGTCGTCGTCCGGAACGCCCTCGCCACCGCCACCGTGGGTGATGGCGTCGGGGAGCATGACCAGCGAGGTGGTGCCGGCCGCCTCGCCCGAGGGGCGCAGCTGGACGCGGATGCTGTGGCGGTCCGCCAGCCGGCCGACCACGAACAGACCCATGCGCTGCGAGATCGCGGCGTCCACGGTCGGCGGGTTGGCCAGCTTGTGGTTGATGTCCGCGAAGTCCTCGGCGGTGAGGCCGATGCCCTTGTCGTGGATCTCGACCATCACGCGGCCGTCGGGCAGACGGGTCGCGGTGACCTTGACCTTGGTCTGAGGGGAGGAGAACGTGGTGGCGTTCTCCAGCAGCTCGGCGAGCAGGTGCACGAGGTCGGTCACGGCCTGGCCGTGGATTTCGGCCTCGGAGACGCCCGAGAGCTCGATGCGCTCGTACTGCTCCACCTCGGAGGAGGCGGCGCGCAGCACGTCGACGAGGGGCACCGGCTGGTCCCAGCGGCGGCCCGGTTCCTCACCCGCGAGGATGAGGAGGTTCTCGCCGTTGCGGCGCATGCGGGTGGCCAGGTGGTCCAGGCGGAAGAGGTTCTCCAGCTGGTCCGGGTCGGCCTCGTTGTTCTCCAGGTCGGTGATGAGGGTCAGCTGGCCCTCGATCAGCGACTGGTTGCGCATGGAGAGGTTCGTGAAGATCGCGTTGACGTTCCCTCGCAGGAGCGCCTGCTCGGCGGCGAGCCGTACGGCTTCCCGGTGGACCTGGTCGAAGGCGCGGGCGACCTCGCCGATCTCGTCCTGGGAGTCGATCGGGATCGGCAGGACACGGGTGTCGACCTTGCCCGGATCGGTGCGCGAGAGCTGGTCGACGAGCATCGGCAGGCGCTGCTCGGCGATGTCGAAGGCCGAGCTGCGCAGGCGGCGCATCGCGCGGCCCATCTGGCGGGCCATGAGGCCGGCCATGATGAAGGCGGCGAGCAGGGCCACGACGACGATGGCGCCGTTGACGATCGCGTCGGTGCGGGCCTCGTCGGAGACCGCGACGGCGTCGTTGACGGCCTTGTTGAGGAGTTCCTTCTCGATCTCGTCGTAGCCGTCGAACTTGGCGGTGGCGGCGGCCTGCCAGAACAGGGGGTTCGTCCCGTTCTCGGCGAGCTTCTTCTTGTTCTCGCCGCTGGCGATCGCCTCGGTCATGCCGAGGAGCGGGTTGCCGTTGGGGGCGGGCGGCGGCACGAAGCGGGCACCGGTCTGCTCGGCCTGGTGCTTGGCGTCGGCGAGCTTGGCCTTGCCCTCCTCCGACTTCTTGCCCATGACCTCCTTGAGGCGGTTCACGTCGTCCTCGGTGCCGGCCGCGACGTACTCGCCGATGGCGATTTCCTCGAGGTAGGCGTAGGAGGAGAAGGCGACGAGCTGGGCCTTGCGCACGTTCTCGTCCGTGCTGGGACGGACGAGCAGGTGGGTGCCGACGGAGCGCTGCAGCGAGTTCGCCGCCTTGGCCAGCTGGACCGCGTAGACCATGCGGCCGTACGAGGTCACGTTGCCGGTGCCGAGGCCGAGCTCGTTGGCGAACTGCATGAGGTAGTGCTCGACCCCGACGTAGCCCTCTTCGGTCGGGATGGGGCCGGCCGCGGAGGGGAGGTTCTTCTTGGGGGTCTCGAAGGCGGCCTGGTAGGCCTTCTCCCGGACGTCCTTGAGCTTGGGCTCTTCGGCGCGGAAGAGGTCCAGACGCCGTTCCAGGCCCTGGTTCTTCGGCATGTCCTGGACGGCCTTGTCGAACTTCTCCTTGGCCTCGGTCGTGACCGCGTAGGCCTTGGTGACCTGCTGGGAGTTGGTCTGGCCGTTCAGGAGGGGCTCGGCCGTCAGGTCACGCTCGTTGAGCAGTGCCTGGCTGTACTCCGAGGCCGCCTGGACGACCCGGGCTATCTGCTCGGCGTCCTTGGCCTCGTTCCACTGGTCGACGGAGCCCTTCACCTGGAAGCCGCCCATGACCAGGCCCACGAGGGCCGGCACGAGGAGGATGGCGTTCAGGCGGGTCGGCACGCGCCAGTTGCGGGGCGAGAATTTGCTGGTGCTCCCGGGGCGCGCCGGTGGCTCCACGGGCACGTCGACGGGCGACGCGGCCGCTCGCGGCGGCGGGGTGAAGTTGCCGCGCGCGGGTTCAACCGCGGGGCTTGCGTTGCTTCGCCTCACTCGACCAACAACCTTCCGGCGGTGCTACTAGCTAGTTCGTTGAATTCCAGCACGGTTAACGGCCGTGTTCCAAACAGTTGGAATCAGCCATTCCGAGATCCTTATGCCCCACGTAAATCGGACATAAAGAGCTTCCTGCGGCAAAAATAGGGGAAGTTGTGCGCGTAGCGGCACCAACCGAACGCACCCCGTGGTCAACTGACGGCAATTGTCTGTCGAAACGTTATGAACCGAGAGGGCGGGCCGTGTCCTATGACACAGCCCGCCCTCTCATGTTGTGAAGAACCCGTGGGACTTGAGTGGTGCCGCTTGAGCCGGGCTGCCTGCGTGGGTGTTACTTGAGACGCGCCATGAGGGCGTGCTCCACGAGCGTGATGAGCGCGCTCTTGGCGTCTGCCCGGTGGCGGGCGTCCGTCGTGATGATGGGGGCGCCGGGGCCGATCTGCAGGGCCTCGCGGACCTCATCCGGCGTGTACGGCTGGTGTCCCTCGAAGCCGTTGAGGGCCACGACGAAGGGCAGGCCGCTGTTCTCGAAGTAGTCGACGGCCGGGAAGCAGTCGGCGAGGCGGCGCGTGTCCACGAGCACGATCGCACCGATGGCGCCGCGGACCAGGTCGTCCCACATGAACCAGAAGCGGTCCTGGCCCGGGGTACCGAAGAGGTACAGGATCAGGTCCTGGTCCAGGGTGATGCGGCCGAAGTCCATGGCGACCGTGGTGGTCGTCTTGTCACCGGTGTGGGTGAGGTCGTCGATCCCCGCGCTCGCGGACGTCATGACGGCTTCGGTGCGCAGCGGGTTGATCTCGGACACGGCTCCGACGAACGTGGTCTTGCCCACGCCGAAGCCGCCCGCCACCACGATCTTCGCGGAGGTGGTGGAGCGAGCAGGAGCCGCTCCGCTAGATGTTCCGAAGGCCACTGAGCACCCTTTCGAGCAGCGTTACATCCGGCGTGCCGCCGGCCTCTCCATTGCCCGGCTGGTGGATGGCCACCATTCCGGCCTCTGCCAGGTCGGCGACGAGGATCCGGGCCACACCGAGCGGCATCGACAGCAGCGCGGAGACCTCCGCGACCGACTTGACCTCGCGGCACAGGGTGCAGATGCGCTGGTGCTCAGGGAGCAGGCCGGACAGGTGCATCGGATCGGCGGTGGTGCTGACCAGCGCCTCTATCGCGAGCTGGTAGCGGGGCCGGGTCCGGCCGCCGGTCATCGCGTACGGACGCACCAGCGGCTGATCGCCTTCCGAGTACGAGTCTCCGTACGAATCGGAGTAGGCGGGGGGCGGGGTCATTGATCCTCCGGGCTGGACAGCAGTGGTCAGCGTGCCGTCTGACGGGGCGGCCGGTGGGGGGGACTGTATGACGGCCTGGCGGGGGTACTGGATTCCGGGGGCGGGGCCCCGGTCTCCCGGCCGGAAGTACCGTCCGGCCGGGAGGGGGGAAGTCAGCCGAGCAGGCTGCCCTGCAGTTCGGCGCGCAGGTCCGGGGTGAGGACACTGCCCGCGCGATCCACAAGAAGAGCCATCTCGTAGCCCACGAGGCCGATGTCGCACTCGGGGTGCGCCAGTACGGCCAGCGAGGATCCGTCCGAGACGGACATGAGGAAGAGGAATCCCCGGTCCATCTCGACCACGGTCTGGTTGACGGCGCCGCCCTCGAAGATGCGGGAGGCCCCGGCGGTCAGCGAGGTCAGTCCGGAGGCCACGGCCGCCAGCTGATCGGCGCGGTCACGGGGGAATCCTTCGGACATCGCCAGAAGGAGTCCGTCGGCGGAGACCACCACCGTGTGGGACACCCCTGGGGTGTTGTCCACGAAGTTGGTGATCAACCAGTTCAGGTTCTGTGCCGCCTGGCTCATCGAACTCAACTATCGCTCCTGCTGGTAAGTGGGGTCGATGTGGTAACTGCCGGTCGCCGGTCCGTTGTTGCCGGCCTGACGGCCCTGCTGGATACCGCGTCGGAGGTTGGTCAGACGGCCGCGGACGTCGTCCGGGGCACGCGAGACCTGGGGACCCGGCTGCGCATCGGCCTGCTGCTGCGCCGTGCCGGCCACGAGGTTCGCCCGTGGGACCCGGCGGGGCAGCCCCGAGGTCGTGATGCCGCCGGCGGCGGGCTGGCGCACGCGCTCGGCCTGGCGCATCAGCTCGTCGTTCGGCGAGGACTTCCAGCTGACGGTCGGCATGCTGCCGGTCGCCGCCGCGGCGGGCTCGGCCGCCTGCTCCCGGCCGCGCTGCGGCAGCTGCTGCTGCGGCGCCGGGGCCGCCGGAGCGGACTGCTGCGGCTGCTGGGGTACGCCCGGTCCCTGCGCGGGGGGCTGCTGCCCCTCCTCACGGAACCAGTTCGACTCCAGCGTGTCGAATATCGGGCTGCGGCCGTCGCCGGAGCTCTGGGCCGGCGGCAGCGCCTCCGGCCGGTGAGCCTGCGGCAGGCGCGGGGTCTCCGGGCGCGCGGGCGGTACGGGTGCGTACCCGCCGCCCGGCTGCTGAGCCTGCGGCTGCTGCGGGGCCTGGGGCTGCTGACGGGCGAATCCGCCGACACCGGGGCCGCCGGGCCGCTGGGGCTGGTAGCCCGGGCGCTCGAACTGTCCGGTGGTGGACGGGTCCACGGGGCCCCGCACGTCCGGACGCTCGAACTGTCCGGTCGTGCTGCCCAGCCCGTCACCCTGCGGCATCGGGGCGTTGAAGTCCGGACGGGCGAACTCCGCCGTCGAACCGGGGCCCGAGAGCTCGTCGTGGCCGCGGGCCTGATCGGCACCCCAGCTGGTGGCCTGCGGGCCGGGAAGCTCGGCACGCGGGGCACCGCCGCGCGGCGGCAGCTGCGGGCGGGCACCGTTGGGGGCCTGACCGCCCGGCTGCTGCTGGGGCTGCTGCTGCTGCTGGGCCTGCTGCGGCTGCTGCGGTCGCTCGAAGCCGTTGCCCTGCGGGAACCCGGACGGACCGGACACCGAGGGCGACGAAGCCGGACGGGCCTGCGGGCCGCCGCCGAATCCGCCGTTGGCGACCGGACCGCGGGCCGGCAGCGGCCCACCGGCACCGAAGCCACCCTGGCCCTGGCCCGCGGTGGTCGGACCCTGCTGCGGACGGGCACCGGGAGCACCGGGGCCGCCCTGCTGCGGAGGCCGCCCGCCCTGCGGGCCCTGCGGACGCTGACCGGCGCCGTCGCGGCCCGGGAGGGCGGCACGCTGGCCGCCCGCACCGACCTGACCGCGCTGCGGGCCCGCGCCCACGGGCGGCCGTGCGGCCGCACCGGGCACGGAAGCCTGTCCGCCGGGGGCACCCTGGGCGCCACCGGGGCCGCCCTGGCCCGGTATCGGACCAGGCTTCTTGCCGCCCTGGGCGACGTCCACCGGCAGCATGACGAGGGCCGTCGTACCGCCCGAGTCGGAGGGGCGCAGCTGGATGCGGATGCCGTGTCGCAGGGACAGGCGGCCGACCACGAACAGACCCATGCGCCGGGAGACGGAGACGTCCACGGTCGGCGGCGACGCGAGTCGCTCGTTGATCGCGGCGAGGTCCTCGGGGGAGAGGCCGATACCGGTGTCGTGGATCTCGACGAGCACACGGCCGTCGGGCAGCGCGTGACCGGTGACCTTGACCTTGGTCTGCGGGGAGGAGAACGAGGTGGCGTTCTCCAGCAGCTCGGCGAGGACGTGCACGAGGTCGTTGACGACGCGGCCGGCGACATCGGTGCCGGGCACCGAGGACAGCTCGACACGCTCGTACTGCTCCACCTCGGAGGCGGCGGCACGGAGCACGTCGACCAGCGGGACGGGGCGGGTCCACCGGCGGCCCGGCTCCTCGCCCGCGAGGACGAGGAGGTTTTCGCCGTTACGGCGCATGCGGGTCGCGAGGTGGTCGAGCTTGAAGAGCGAGGACAGCTGGTCCGGGTCGGCCTCGCGCGACTCCAGTTCGGAGATGAGCGACAGCTGACGCTGGATGAGGCCCTGCGAGCGGCGCGAGAGGTTGGTGAACATCGCGTTGACGTTGCCTCGCAGGAGGGCCTGCTCGGCGGCGAGTCGGACGGCCTCGCGGTGCACGTCGTCGAATGCCGCGGCCACCTGGCCGATCTCGTCGCGGGTGTGCACACCGACCGACTCCACGGACGTGTCCACGTCCTGCGGGTCGGACTCGGAGAGCTGCTTGACGAGCTCGGGCAGCCGGTCCTGGGCGACGCGCGTCGCGGTGTCCTGCAGGCGGCGCAGCGAGCGGATCATCGAGCGGGCCATGACGAAGGCGCCGACGAGGGAGACACCGAGGACGAGGAGGATCAGGGCACCGTTGACGATGGCGTCCTGCTGGGCCTCGTTCTTCAGCTCGCGGGCCTTCTGCTCCATCTCCTCGAGCAGGGTCAGCTCGATGACCTTCATGGCCGCGAGCTTGGTGCCGTCGGCGTCGTACCAGTCCAGCCACGAGCGGTTCTTCTCGCGGAGGAAGGCGTCCTGGCTGGTCAGCACGCGGCGCGCGTAGTGGTCGGCGGTGGAGATCTCCGAGTTGCTGTCGCCCAGACCCGCGAGGAGTTCCTCGGTCCGGCCCTGATAGACGAGCTCGAAGGTGGTCTTCGCCTGCGTCTCGCCCTTCTGGGCGGAGAGGGCGTAGAGCCGGTCGTTCTCCTCCAGCTTGCCCTGGCGCTCGTTGGTGTCCGGGAGAGAGGCGGCGATGATCGCGCGCTGGATCGAGGCGTACTCCTTGGCGGCGGAGAAGGCCGCCAGGGCGCGCGTGCGCTTGATCATCTCCGGGTTGGAGGTGGCCTGCGCCATGTCCTGGGAGAGCGAGAGCAGCGAGACGATCATCGCGTTGTACTCGCTGACGGTCTGCTGGGCGCCGTTGACGTACGCCTTGTCGCGGACCGTCTGGATGTTCGCGATCTGACGGCCGATCTGCAGCACGTTGTTGCGGATCGACTTGAGGGTGTCGTCCTTCGCGCCCGTGCTGTCGACCTTGTCGGTCGCGGCGGCGAAGGCCTTGGCGGCGGTGTCGGTCTGCTGGCGGACCACGTCGACGCTGCTGGTGCTCTTGCCCTTGGAGAGTGAGAGCGGACCTGCGGAGAGGTCGCGCTCCTCCTGGAGCATGGCGGCCAGGTTGGTGGCCTGCCGGGTCATCGTCGTGAGCAGCTGCATGTGCTCCAGCTGCGCGATGTCGTTGAGCGAGTCGTTGATGCGGAAGCCACCGAGCGTGGTGGCGGCGACGACCGGCAGGGTCAGCAGCGACACGAGTCGCGTGCTGATGCGCCAGTTCTGCATGGCGAGGCGAGAGCCGGGCCCACTGGGGGCCTTCGGTATCGCCACGTCCTGCTCGGCCGGCCCGGCCTTGGCCTTGCCCGCCTTGGCGGTCTTCCCACGGCCCTTCGCCTTCACCGCGGCGGAGGAGTCGGGGCTTGCGCCCTCGACAGCCGGCCCGCGGTTCTGGGCGTGCTGGGGCGAGGAGCCACGGTCGGTCCCGCCGCGCGGCTCCTGCTCCGCCGCAGCGCTGCCATCCCTCTTGAATCGTCCCTGCACTAGCGTCGCAACCTCTGGACCAGGCGTCCCGCCGGGCGACCGGTGGGACGGTGTCGAGTCGTGGGGCACGTGCGGCCCCATGGTGGTCGTCGGTGACCGGCGCGTCTCCCTCTCCTTGCCGCCGCGCTCGGCGCTGAGTCGCGCCACCTGCGCGCCGTCTGATTCCCGCGGCGGTCCCGCGAATTCCAGCACAGTGGAGGATCTCCAACAAGGTGCGCGCGTCGGGCCGGAGAGTCGGTCACGTGGGGTGACGGAAGCGCTACGCGATGTGCGACCGCATTCGGTAGAAACCGGACTTACGTCATCCAAACAACATGGCTGGCAAGGTGTCCCAGTCGCGATGATCAGGAGCGGAATGGCGCATTCAGTGGCGCAATGTCCGTTTCGAGGGGTGTGGTTGGCTGTCCATTTTGCCGTGAATGTCTGCTCACTGGTGAGCAAACTCACACAGCCATGGCCATTACTTCCTGGTTCGGCGGGGGATTCAGATGTTTAGCCTTGCCCCTTAAAGGGTTGGCGCCAGGGTTGGTGCATCGACAGCCGACACTCACAAGATCGAACCGAGGACCCCGAACTCCCATGAAGACGACGATGATGTTCCGCAACATAGCCAACCCCCGCCGCACCACCCTCGCGCACCTCAAGGACGCCGAGGAGCTGCAGGCGGCGCCGGCCACCCCGGAACACTCCGTCGAGCTGCCGACGCAGACCGCCAACCCGCGCCGCACGGTCCTGATGGACGCACCGGTCGCCGCCGCGCAGTAGCCGCACGACTGCGTAACGCGAAGCGTCCCTGCCCGCCGCGTTAGCCTGGGTCCGCAGACTCCAGCCAGCGGACATACAGAGGGGCAGACGCAACACGTGCGCATCGCCAGGTTCTCGATCGACGGCAATGTCGCGTTCGGCGCGGTCGAGGGCAGCACCGCCCCCGGCGACGAAGCGACGCTCGTGCTCGACATCATCAAGGGCATCCCGTTCGCGGACTTCGAGCTCTCGGGCACGAAGGTCCCGCTGAGCAAGGTCCGGCTGCTGCCGCCCGTGCTCCCGAACAAGGTCGTGGCCATCGGCCGCAACTACGCGGAGCACGCGGCAGAGCTCGGCAACGAGGTCCCGGACGCCCCCATCACCTTCTTCAAGCCCTCCACCTCGGTGGTCGGCCCGGGCGACCCGATCACGTACCCCTCCTTCTCCCAGGACGTCCACCACGAGGCGGAGCTCGCCGTGGTCATCGGACGCATGTGCCGCGAGGTCCCCAGGGAGCGCGTCAAGGACGTGATCCTCGGCTACACCTGCGCCAACGACGTCACCGCGCGCGACGTCCAGCAGCGGGAGAAGCAGTGGGCCCGGGCCAAGGGCTTCGACAGCGCCTGCCCCCTCGGCCCCTGGATCGAGACCGACCTGGACCCGGGCGACCTGACCATCCAGTGCACCGTCAACGGCGAACAGCGCCAGCTCGGCCGCACCAGCGACATGGTCCGCTCCATCGAAGACCTCGTCGTCCACATCACCGAGGCCATGACGCTGCTCCCGGGCGACGTCATCCTCACGGGGACCCCGGCCGGAGTCGGCCCCCTGAACGTCGGCGACGAGGTCGCCGTCACCATCGAAGGCATCGGCACTCTCACCAACAAGGTGATCAAGCGTGGTTAACGGACCTGTCCGCGTACGTTTCTGTCCCTCCCCGACCGGCAACCCCCACGTGGGCCTGGTCCGCACCGCCCTGTTCAACTGGGCGTTCGCCCGCCACCACGGCGGCACGTTCGTCTTCCGCATCGAGGACACCGACGCGGCCCGCGACTCCGAGGAGTCGTACGACCAGCTGCTCGCCTCGCTGCGCTGGCTCGGCTTCACCTGGGACGAGGGCCCCGAGGTCGGCGGCCCGCACGCCCCGTACCGCCAGTCCGAGCGCATGGACATCTACAAGGACGTCGCGAAGAAGCTGCTCGACGGCGGCTACGCGTACCACTGCTACTGCACCACCGAGGAGCTCGACGCGCGCCGCGCGGCCGCCCGCGCCGCCGGCAAGCCCTCCGGCTACGACGGCCACTGCCGCGAGCTCACCACCGTGCAGGTCGAGGCGTACCAGGGCGAGCACCGCCCGGCGATCGTCCGCTTCCGGATGCCCGACGAGCCGATCACCTTCACCGACCTGGTCCGCGGCGAGCTGACCTTCACCCCGGAGAACGTGCCGGACTTCGGCATCGTCCGGGCCAACGGCGCCCCGCTCTACACGCTGGTCAACCCGGTCGACGACGCGCTCATGGAGATCACGCACGTCCTGCGCGGCGAGGACCTCCTCTCGTCGACCCCCCGCCAGATCGCCCTCTACAAGGCGCTGATCGAGCTGGGCGTCGCCAAGTCCACCCCCGCCTTCGGCCACCTGCCGTACGTGATGGGCGAGGGCAACAAGAAGCTCTCCAAGCGCGACCCCGAGGCCTCGCTCAACCTGTACCGCGAGCGCGGCTTCCTCCCCGAGGGCCTGCTGAACTACCTCTCGCTCCTCGGCTGGTCCTTCTCCAAGGACCAGGACGTCTTCTCGATCGAGGAGATGGTCCAGAAGTTCGACATCGACGGCGTGAACGCCAACCCGGCGCGCTTCGACCTGAAGAAGGCCGAGTCGATCAACGGCGACCACATCCGCCTGCTCGACCCGAAGGCCTTCGCGGACGCCTGCGCCCCGTGGCTGCAGGCCCCGCACGCCAACTGGGCGCCCGAGGACTTCGACGCCGAGGCCTGGGAGCGCATCGCCCCCTACGCCCAGACCCGCGTCACCGTGCTGTCGGACATCACGGCCAACGTCGACTTCCTCTTCCGCAAGGAGCCGGTCGAGGACCAGGCCTCGTGGGACAAGGCGATGAAGGGCGAGCCGGCGGCCCTCCTGACGACGGCGCGCGAGAACCTGGCGAACGCCGACTGGACGGACCCCGAGTCCCTCAAGCAGGCCGTCCTGACCGCCGGCGAGGCCCACGGCCTCAAGCTCGGCAAGGCCCAGGCCCCGGTCCGTGTGGCGGTCACCGGCCGCACGGTCGGCCTGCCGCTGTTCGAGTCCCTGGAGATCCTGGGCAAGGACCGCTCCCTGGCCCGCATCGACGCGACGCTGGCCAAGCTGGCCGCGTAGTACTCCCGTACGCCCCCGGCCACCGCCGGGAGGGGCCTCCACCGCAGGGGGCGGCAGCCGAACTCCGGCCGCCGCCCCCTGCGGCGTTGTCGGAGGCGGGCCCTACTCTCCGGGAGAACGATCACCGCTCTCCCCGCGCTCCGGAGGCCCCCGTGCCGATGACCCCTCCCGACTACTCCTGGCACTTCGCCCAGGGCTCCGCCTTCGCCTACGAGGACGGCATGACGGGGACCCTCGTCCCGGTCGTCATCGGCGACGTGACCCTGCCCACGGGCCGCGTCGTCGCCTGTGACCCCTTCGTCTGCCTCGGCGAGGGCGAAGCCGAGCCGTTCAGCGTCGTGGTGGACCCGGGCCGCTACCGGGCGGAGGCCGCGATCGCCACGCTGGTGCGCCCCGGTGTCCCGGAGGGGCCCCGCCCGCACACCCGGGTCGCCGCCGCCCGCCTCGTGATCCGGGACACGCCGACCGTGAGCTGGGAGATGGCCGTCGAGGAGGGCCAGGACCCCGCCGTCCTCGGCGAGGACGAGTTCTACGGCTACGGCGTGGACGCGGGCACCGGCTGCTTCCACGACGCCGCCGCCGACGGCTCGTTCCCCGGCACCGGGGACGAGGAGGGGGCGGTGTGGGCCGCCATGGACGCGGTCGGCGACGGCCCTTCGGTCTTCCTGGCCGAGGGAGAGGACGGTCACACCCTCGCGGGCTTCACCTCCGGATGGGGCGACGGCTGCTACCCGACCTGGGTCGGGCGCGACACCGAGGGCCGGGTCACCTGTTTCGTGACGGACTTCATGATCGTGCCCACGGCGCAGGTGCCCGCGGCGTAGGCTCGGCCCCATGCCGATCCGCGCCGTGCTGTGGGACATCGACGACACCCTCTTCGACTACACGGGGGCCGATGCCGCCGGGCTCGCGCGGCAGCTGGAGACCGAGGAACTCGCGGACCGGTACGGGACCCCCGCGCAGGCGCTCGCGCTGTGGCGGGAGATCACCGACCGGCACTGGGCGCGCTTCGCCGCGGGTGAGGGAACGTTCCAGGGGCAGCGGCAGGACCGGGTGCGGGAGTTCCTGGAACAGCCCGGCATGACCGCGGACGAGGCCGACGCCTGGTTCGACCGGTACATCGAGCACTACAAGGCCGCCTGGGCCGTCTTCCCCGACGTGGTCCCCGTCCTGGACGCCCTCGCGGCCGGCTACCGGCACGGGGTGCTCTCCAACTCCTCCACCGTCAACCAGGACCCCAAGCTGCGCCACCTCGGGCTGCGCGACCGCTTCGAGGTGCTGGTCTGCGCGGTCGAACTCGGGGTCAGCAAGCCCGAGGCGGCGGCCTTCCTGGCCGCGTGCGAGGCACTCGGACTGCCGCCGGCCGAGGTGGCGTACGTGGGGGACCAGCCCGAGATCGACGCGCGCGGCGCCCGTGACGCCGGACTGCTGGCGGTCTGGATCGACCGCGACGGCGGTCGCGGGCCCGGTCCCGACGGGGCGCACCGCATCGAAGGGCTTGACCAGCTTCCGGAGCTGCTGGCCGGGGATACCCGTTTTGGAGCACGGTCAGGCATCCGGTAATGTTCTTTCTGCGCCGCCGGAGCGGGCCGAAAGGCCGGACGGAGGCGCCACCCAAAGAAAAGCCCCCGCAAAGGGTTGACTTTTGGTGGGGTATAGTGTAATTGGCAACACGAGGGTTTCTGGTTCCCTTATTCTAGGTTCGAGTCCTGGTACCCCAGCGCAGTGCAGCAGTAACGCAGTGCTTTGCCCCCGTTGTGTAGCGGCCTAGCACGCCGCCCTCTCAAGGCGGTAGCGCCGGTTCGAATCCGGTCGGGGGTACAGATCCTTCCCGCGAGATCTCCAGGGTCGCACCCGGACGTCTTGATGCAGGATCGCTAGGGCCCCCGTTGTGTAGCGGCCTAGCACGCCGCCCTCTCAAGGCGGTAGCGCCGGTTCGAATCCGGTCGGGGGTACTGTTGGTCTGGTCTAGACCACTTTGGGCTATAGTGTAATTGGCAACACGAGGGTTTCTGGTTCCCTTATTCTAGGTTCGAGTCCTGGTAGCCCAGCGCAGTAACAGCAGCACCAGCTAGCCCCCGTTGTGTAGCGGCCTAGCACGCCGCCCTCTCAAGGCGGTAGCGCCGGTTCGAATCCGGTCGGGGGTACGCATCGAAGAGGCCCTCCGCGTTCATCGCGGAGGGCCTCTTCGCTTTGTGTCCACGCGGTCGTGAGCCCGGAGCCGGCGGACGTGTACGCGGATGTAAGTGCGGGCCCGGAGGCGCGTGTTCGGACGTGTGCGGCGTCGTACGCGCCCCCGGACCCGGGGGACGGATAAGGGGAAGGCCTTCGGGCCGGGAGGTGCTCAGCCGGAGCGGCGCAGGGCCTCCGTGAGGCGTGCGGCCGCGTCGATGACGGCCTGGGCGTGCATCCGGCCCGGGTGGCGGGTCAGCCGCTCGATCGGTCCGGAGACCGACACGGAGGCCACCACGCGGTTCGACGGCCCGCGCACCGGCGCCGAGACGGAGGCCACGCCGGGCTCCCGCTCGCCGATCGACTGCGCCCAGCCGCGGCGCCGTACGCCCGAGAGCGCCGTCGCCGTGAAGCGCGCGCCCTGCAGCCCGCGGTGGAGCCGCTCGGGCTCCTCCCAGGCCATCAGGATCTGCGCGGCCGAGCCGGCCTTCATCGGGAGCGTCGAGCCCACCGGGACGGTGTCCCGAAGGCCCGACAGCCGCTCCGCGGCCGCCACGCAGATGCGCATGTCTCCCTGACGGCGGTAGAGCTGCGCGCTCTCGCCCGTCACGTCGCGGAGGTGGGTGAGTACCGGTCCCGCCGTGGCCAGCAGGCGGTCCTCGCCGGCCGCGGCGGCGAGCTCCGCCAGCCGCGGACCGAGGATGAACCGGCCCTGCATGTCCCTCGCCACCATCCGGTGGTGTTCCAGTGCCACGGCAAGGCGATGTGCCGTGGGTCGTGCGAGCCCTGTCGCCGCGACCAGCCCGGCGAGGGTGGCCGGACCGGACTCCAGTGCGCTCAGTACCAGAGCTGCCTTGTCGAGAACGCCGACGCCGCTAGAGTTGTCCATGAAACGATATTCGCGTCTCACACTGTGAAACGCAAGTTCAATTTTTCCAAGAACCAGCGAGTCTGTATGTGCGGGTCCACGAACCACTGGGTCCGAGCCGTCGTCCAGGACGTGGGGTACGGACGACACGGCGCACAAGATCTCTATGAAGCGCCGGCACAACCGGCCGGCCGGAGGGAAAGCGATGGGTAGGACACTCGCGGAGAAGGTCTGGGACGACCATGTCGTCCGGCGCGCCGAAGGCGAGCCCGACCTCCTCTTCATTGATCTGCACCTGCTGCACGAGGTGACCAGCCCGCAGGCCTTCGAAGGCCTGCGTCAGGCCGGCCGCAAGGTCCGACGCCTCGACCTCACCATCGCGACCGAGGACCACAACACCCCCACCCTCGACATCGACAAGCCGATCGCGGACCCGGTCTCCCGGGCCCAGCTGGAGACGCTGCGGGCGAACTGCGCCGAGTTCGGCGTCCGCCTGCACTCGCTGGGCGACGTCGAGCAGGGCGTCGTCCACGTCGTGGGACCGCAGCTGGGCCTGACCCAGCCCGGCACCACCGTCGTCTGCGGTGACTCGCACACCTCCACGCACGGCGCCTTCGGCGCGCTGGCCTTCGGCATCGGCACGAGCCAGGTCGAGCACGTGCTGGCGACGCAGACGCTGCCGCTGGCCCGCCCGAAGACGATGGCGATCACCGTCACCGGCGCGCTGGCCGAGGGTGTCACCGCGAAGGACCTGATCCTGGCGATCATCGCCAAGATCGGCACCGGCGGCGGCCAGGGCTACATCCTGGAGTACCGCGGCGAGGCCATCGAGCAGCTCTCGATGGAAGCCCGCATGACCATCTGCAACATGTCGATCGAGGCCGGCGCCCGCGCGGGCATGATCGCCCCCGACCAGACCACCTTCGACTACCTGCAGGGGCGCGACCACGCCCCCGAGGGCGAGGACTGGGACGCGGCGGTCGCGTACTGGAAGACCCTGCGCACCGACGACGACGCGGTCTTCGACGCCGAGGTCGTCATCGACGGCACCACGCTGGCGCCGTTCGTCACCTGGGGCACCAACCCGGGCCAGGGCGCGCCGCTGTCGGCCAACGTCCCCGACCCGGCTTCGTACGAGGACGCTTCGGAGCGCCTGGCCGCCGAAAAGGCCCTGGAGTACATGGGGTTGACCGCCGGGCAGCCGCTGCGCGACATCAAGGTCGACACCGTCTTCGTAGGTTCCTGCACCAACGGCCGCATCGAGGACCTGCGCGCCGTGGCCGGGATCATCGAGGGCCGCAAAGTCGCCGACGGCGTACGGATGCTGGTCGTCCCGGGCTCGGTCCGCGTCGCCCTGCAGGCCGTGGAAGAGGGCCTGGACAAGGTCTTCAAGGAGGCCGGCGCCGAATGGCGGCACGCGGGCTGTTCGATGTGCCTGGGCATGAACCCCGACCAACTGGCGCCCGGTGAACGCTCCGCGTCCACCTCCAACCGCAACTTCGAGGGCCGGCAGGGCAAGGGCGGGCGCACCCACCTGGTCTCCCCGCAGGTGGCCGCCGCCACCGCGGTGCTGGGCCATCTGGCCTCGCCCGCCGACCTGTCCGCCGCCGACGCGACCGCCGGAGTCTGAACCATGGAAGCCTTCACCACCCACACCGGCCGGGCCGTCCCGCTGCGCCGCAGCAACGTCGACACCGACCAGATCATCCCGGCCCACTGGCTGAAGAAGATCACCCGTGACGGGTTCGAGGACGGGCTCTTCGAGGCCTGGCGCAAGGACCCGGAGTTCGTCACGAACCGCCCGGAGCGCGCCGGCGCGACCGTGCTGGTCGCCGGCCCCGACTTCGGTACCGGTTCCTCGCGCGAGCACGCCGTCTGGGCCCTGCAGAACTTCGGCTTCAAGACGGTCATCTCCTCCCGCTTCGCCGACATCTTCCGCGGGAACTCGCTGAAGAACGGTCTGCTGACGGTCGTGCTCCCGCAGGAGACCGTCGAGCAGCTGTGGAAGCTGACCGAGGCCGACCCCACCGCCGAGATCACGGTCGACCTGGTCGACCGCCAGGTGCGAGCGGAAGGCGTCGTCGCGGAGTTCGAACTCGACGACAACGCCCGCTGGCGTC
Organism: Streptomyces sp. NBC_00207; assembly: GCF_045160965.1. NCBI lineage: Bacteria > Bacillati > Actinomycetota > Actinomycetes > Kitasatosporales > Streptomycetaceae > Streptomyces > Streptomyces sp. NBC_00207. Next base: position 6,472,367 of record NZ_CP130715.1, read on the forward strand.
TGCTGGAGGGCCTGGACGACATCTCGCTCACCCTTCAGAACGAAGCGGACATTGCTTCGTACGAAAGCGCCCGCCCGGCCTTCAAGCCGCGCACGATTCAGGCCTGATTCCTGCCTGATCAGCGCTTATTCACCCCCGGGTGATCACATCGACAACACTGTGCCCCCCGCCTTCCGGCGGGGGGCACAGCCGTTTGTTGAGGCCCCGTGAGGCGACAACTCGCCCCAGATGGCACAATCTGTGCATGGAACGCGACAGTCAACTCGAGCTCTACGAACTCGTCGCGGACCGGCTGAAAGAAGCACACACACGGGTGCGCTCACTGCAAGTCCCGGAGGGCGTAAGGATGGCGCTGTCCCGGAAGCTGTTGGTCGTCACGGCCGCGGCGAAGCACGATCTCGCCGATGCGGCAAGGCGCCTGGACAGGTTGATGAAGGACCTCGACGAGGGTCGATTCCCTGAAGGCGACTGATGCGAAGGAACTCCGTAACGGCCTCCAGCGTTGCGGCACTAGGGTGATTAGCCCGTTTCGTGTTTGATTTGCGGTATATATCCGCCTAACGTGCGAAATAAGCTTGAACACATTCGTTCTGGCGAAGTCTCCGAAGGGGAAGACGTGAACAAGGCGCAGCTCGTAGAAGCGATTGCCGACAAGCTGGGCGGCCGCCAGCAGGCCGCGGATGCTGTCGACGCGGTACTGGACGCCATCGTCCGCGCTACCGTCGCGGGCGACCGGGTCTCGGTCACGGGCTTCGGCTCGTTCGAGAAGGTCGACCGTCCGGCCCGTTACGCCCGCAACCCGCAGACGGGAGAGCGCGTCCGGGTCAAGAAGACCTCGGTGCCCCGATTCCGCGCCGGCCAGGGCTTCAAGGACCTGGTCAGCGGCACCAAGAAGCTGCCCAAGGGCGGCGAGGTGTCGGTGAAGAAGGCGCCCAAGGGCAGCCTCACCGGTGGCGCCTCCGCGACGGTCAAGAAGGCCGCCGCGAAGAAGGCCACCACGGCCAAGAAGGCCGCGGCGAAGACCGCGGTCGCAAAGAAGGTCGTCGCCAAGAAGACCACCGCGACCGCCAAGAAGGCGGCGGTGAAGAGCACGGCCACGGCGAAGAAGGCCACGGCCACCGCCAAGAAGGCGACGGCCACCGCCAAGAAGGCCACGGCCACGGCGAAGAAGACCACCGCCGCCGCGAAGAAGACCGCCCCGGCGGCCAAGAAGGTCACCGCCGCGACGAAGGCGCCCGCCAAGAAGACGGCGACGCGCAAGGCCACCGCGAAGAAGACCACGGCCCGCAAGAAGTAGGGACACGGGTCACACACGACGGGCCGGCTTCCCCCTGCTGGGGAAGCCGGCCCGCGGTGCGTTGTGCGTTCAGTCGCAGGTCAGAGGGGCATCGGGTCAGAAGGTCTGCAGCGTCACCAGGGTGATCCGCAGGCCCGCGCCCTCGCCGTCCGTCTCGATCCGCACCCGCTGCCCGGGCCGCAGCAGCCGCAGGCCGCCCGCGTCGAAGGCCGGGGCCTCGAAGGGCACCGGGGTGCCGTCGTCCAGCAGCACACTGCCGCTGCGGGTCTGGGAGTCGTACGTGTACGCGGTCGCCTGCATACCGGCACTGTATCGGGCCGTGTGACGCCCCACACCGAGGGTGAGCGCCGTCCGCAGGTCCGCCGCGGTGTCCACGTCCCGGCGCACGCTGTCCACCCCCGCCAGGGCGATTTCCACCGCCCCGGAGGCCGAATGCCTGGCCCGCGACGGACCGCCGAAGGAGGGGGCCAATTCCACGTCCGGCGCAGCGGAAAGCAAGGTCGTCCCGATTCCGGCCGCATCCGCCAGAAATGCCCGTGGAAATATCGAGGCGTTTTCGAGCACGCGTAGCAATTCGGGGGGCCGCAGCGCCGGCAGGTCGGCGTTCATGGCGGCCACCGCGGCACCGGGCCGCCCCGAGCGCACCGCCCGCGCCCCGTGGGCCAGCGCCGCGTTGAGTCCGGCCGCCGGGGCGTCCGGCACGATCCGCGCGCCCAGCCGGGACAGTTCCGCACCGGCCGACGCGTCGTCCGTGACGACCACCACATCCGCGACCGCCGTACAGGCCAGGGCACCCGCGACGGTGTCCTGGGCGAAGGCCAGCGCGAGCCCCGGGCGGGAGGCGCCCACGGCCGCCGCGAGACGGCTCTTGGCCACCGCCAGAGGCTTCAGCGGGACCACCAGACTCCAGACGGCGTTCGTGACGGACCCCTTCCCTCCGGTGCGCTCCGGCCCAACCCCGGACCATGGTCGGGTCACGGCCGGGTCATGTGTCGGCTCATTGTCACCTCCGCCCGGGCGACCCGGGAGCCCGGTGGCGTGAGCGGGGCGTACGGTGTTCTCGACAGAGACCGGGCCCGGGGCGACACTTGTCCGGCCGACGAGGGGCCCAAGCTCCCCCAGCCACCGCTGGGAGGTACCCCCGCCCACCGGTCCAGAGGAAAGGTGTCCGAGTGTCCCGCCGCAGAATCGGCTTCTGGTACCGCCTGGCGGCGGTCATCGCAAAACCGCCGCTGGTAGTGCTCTTCAAGCGGGACTGGCGGGGAATGGAGCACATTCCGGCCGAGGGCGGATTTATCACCGCCGTCAATCACAACTCGTATCTGGACCCGCTCTCCTACGCGCACTTCCAGTACAACACCGGCCGCGTACCCCGATTGCTCGCGAAGGCCGCCCTCTTCAAGGTCCCCATTGTCGGGTCGATCCTGCACGGCTCCGGCCAGATCCCCGTCTACCGGGAGAGCACCAACGCCCTGGACGCATTCCGGGCCGCGGTGGACGCGATCGAGCGCGGCGAATGCGTGGCCTTTTACCCGGAAGGCACCCTCACCCGGGACCCCGACATGTGGCCCATGGCCGGCAAGACCGGCGCCGCCCGTGTCGCGCTGATCACCAAGGCACCCGTCATTCCGGTGGCCCAGTGGGGCGCGAACCTCGCGATGCCGCCGTACGCCAAGGAGAACAAGGTCCGGCTCTTCCCGCGCAAGACCCTCCAGGTGCTCGCCGGACCGCCGGTGGACCTCTCCGCCTTCTACGACCGGGAGCCCACTCCGGACGTGCTCAAGGAGGTCACCGAGGTCATCATGGCCGCCATCACCGGGCTGCTGGAGGAGGTGCGGGGAGAGACCGCACCCGAGCAGCCGTACGACCATCGCAACGCCAGGGCGGAACAGCGGCGCAAGGCCGCAGGGGAGGGCAAGAAGTGACACGTCCCGTGAAGGCGACCGTCTTCGGAACAGGCTCCTGGGGCACGGCCTTCGCCATCGTGCTCGCCGACGCCGGGTGCGAGGTGACCCTCTGGGGCCGCCGCCGGGAGGTGGTCGACGCCATCAACACCGGCCGGACCAACCCGGACTACTTCCCCGACGTCGAACTCCCCGCGAACCTCCGGGCCACCACCGACCCGGCCGAGGCCGCGGCCGGCGCCGACTTCACCGTCCTCGCCATCCCCTCCCAGACCCTGCGCGAGAACCTCGCCGCGTGGGCCCCGCTGCTGGCCCCCGACACGGTGCTCGTCTCCCTCATGAAGGGCATCGAACTCGGCACCGCGAAGCGGATGAGCGAGGTCATCGAGGAGGTGGCCAAGGTCCCCGCCGAGCGCATCGCCGTGGTCACCGGCCCCAACCTGGCCGCCGAGATCGCCGCCCGCCAGCCCGCCGCCTCCGTCGTGGCCTGCGTGGACGAGACCGTGGCGCAGCGCCTCCAGGCCGCCTGCCACACCCCGTACTTCCGCCCGTACACGAGCACCGACGTCACCGGCTGCGAGCTCGGCGGCGCCGTCAAGAACGTCATCGGCCTCGCCGTCGGCATCGCGGACGGCATGGGCCTGGGCGACAACACCAAGGGCTCGCTCATCACCCGCGGACTCGCCGAAGCCACCCGGCTGGGCGTGGCGATGGGCGCCGACCCGCTCACCTTCTCCGGCCTCGCGGGCCTCGGCGACCTGGTCGCCACCTGCTCCTCGCCGCTCTCCCGGAACCACACCTTCGGCACCAACCTGGGCCGCGGGATGACCCTGGAGGAGACCATCGCGGTCACCAAGCAGACCGCCGAGGGCGTCAAGTCCTGCCAGTCGGTGGCCGATCTGGCCCGCCGGCACGGGGTCGACATGCCCATCACCGACACCGTGGTGGACATCGTCCACCACGGCAAGCCGACCCTGGTCGCGCTGAAGGAACTGATGGGCCGCAGCGCCAAACCGGAACGTCGCTGACTCCATTCCGGACGCATGAGCGGGTACTCTCGTGGCGATATGAGCAGCGAGAACCTCCCCCAGACCCCTGAGCAGCAGGGCCGCAAGCCCCGCGTGGCCGTCGTGTTCGGCGGCCGCAGCTCGGAACACGCCATCTCGGTCGTCACGGCGGGCGCCGTGCTGCGCTCCATCGACCGGTCCAAGTACGAGGTGCTGCCCATCGGCATCACCACGGACGGCCGATGGGCGCTGACCGCCGACGAGCCCGAGCGGATGGCCATCGCCGACCGCCGGCTCCCGAGCGTCGAGGAGCTCGCCGACTCCGAGGACGGCGCCGTCGTGCTCTCGGTCGACCCCGCGAGCCGCCAGGTCGTCTACACCGAGCCGGGCGCCGTTCCGAAGGCCCTCGGCGAGGTCGACGTCGTCTTCCCCGTCCTGCACGGCCCGTACGGCGAGGACGGCACCCTCCAGGGCCTCCTGGAGCTGTCCGGCATCCCGTACGTCGGTTCGGGCGTCCTCGCCTCGGCCGTCGGCCAGGACAAGGACTACATGAAGCGGGTGTTCACCTCCTTCGGGCTGCGCGTCGGCCCGTACGTGACCATCCGCCCGCGCGAGTGGGAAGCCGACCGGGACGCCGCCAAGGCGAAGATCCTCGACTTCGCCGCCGAGCACGGCTGGCCGCTCTTCATCAAGCCCGCCCGGGCCGGCTCCTCCATCGGCATCACCAAGGTCGACGACGCCTCCGGCCTGGACGCCGCGGTCAAGGAGGCCCGGCGCCACGACCCGAAGATCATCGTGGAGGCGCTGCTGCGCGGCCGCGAGATCGAGTGCGGGGTCCTGGAGTTCGAGGACGGGCCGCGCGCCAGCGTGCCCGCCGAGATCCCGCCGGTCTCCAGCCACGACTTCTACGACTTCGAGGCGAAGTACATCGACTCCGCCTCCGGGATCGTGCCCGCCCCGCTCACCCCGGAGCAGACCGCCGAGGTGCAGCGGCTCGCGATCGAAGCCTTCGAGGCCGCGTCCTGCGAGGGCCTGGTGCGCGCCGACTTCTTCCTCACCGAGGACGGCACCTTCGTCATCAACGAGATCAACACGATGCCGGGCTTCACGCCGATCTCCATGTACCCGCTGATGTGGCAGAAGACGGGCGTCGCGTACCCGGAGCTGGTGGACCGCCTGATCCAGGCCGCCCTGAGCCGCTCCACCGGACTGCGCTAGACCGGACCGCGACAGAGCAGCGACCGCCCGCCGGGATGCCCGGCGGGCGGTCGCTGTGAGTCGGAGCGGTCCTCCCGCCGGGGGGCGGGGGAGGATCAGTACGAGGAGAAGCCCACGGGCACCGTCTTGGCGATGGCCGTGGACAGCCCGACCAGCATCCCCGCGTCCGTGGCATGCTCCTTGTCGACCAGGACCTCCGTGTACGCCTTCCTCATCCCGGAGACGAAACGGAACCCCCCGTCGGGGCGCTTGTCCAGCAGCCAGGCGACGTCGTTGACGTGGACGCCCTCCTGCTTCTCATCCAGCATCTCGGGGGGCCTGGGGACACCGCACCGCAGTACGATCGCCGAGCCGCCCCACGCGGCCGTCAGAGCGGACTCCGGTTCGGCCCGGGTCCGCTCCAGGCCGGCCACCGTCTCCGGAAGCTCCTCGTGCAGTGCTGCACAGAGCTCACCGATGGCGGCGGGCGGCGTGGGCGGCGGATCCACCCGGGCCTCGGAATCGCCCGGTGAGCACGCCGCGAGGCCCAGCAGGGCCAGCGCGGCGGGCAGGGCCAGGACACGGAGGGGCCGGCGGTGAGAGGTCATCACCGGCCAAGAGTAGACGGGGGCTACAGATGGACCACCGGGCAGGTCAAGGTGCGGGTGATCCCGTCCACCTGCTGGACCTTGGCCACGACCATGCGGCCGAGGTCGTCCACGGTGTCGGCCTGGGCGCGCACGATCACGTCGTACGGGCCCGTCACGTCCTCGGCCTGGATCACCCCCGGGATCTGGCCGATGGACTCGGCGACGAACGACGCCTTGCCCACCTCGGTCTGGATAAGGATGTACGCCTGTACCACGGAACCTCCAGGGCGGCCACGAGGATCATTTCCCCTAACCTTCGGATGGGCCCCACGCGAACGACAGGGCCGGGGGAAGAAGGGACGCCACGGTACCGCGTCGCCGTGCGCCGCGGGGAGACCTGCGGGCCCGGCGCCACGCACAGCGGGGCGTACGGAGAGCAGAAGTTGACGTATCTGTTGACGGTACCCAGAGCTGTGACGGCTCGCGACCGCAAGCGGACTGGGCAAGAAGGGGCACAGCGATGAAGGGCACTGTGGGCGAGCTGGGGGAGTTCGGGCTGATCAGGGAGCTCACCTCACGGCTCACCACCACCCCGGCGGTCCGGCTCGGACCGGGCGACGACGCCGCGGTGGTGTCGGCCCCCGACCGGAGGGTCGTGGCCAGCACCGACATCCTGCTCGAAGGCCGGCACTTCCGGCGCGACTGGTCCACGGCCTACGACGTCGGCCGCAAGGCCGCCGCACAGAACCTCGCCGACATCGCCGCCATGGGCGCGGTGCCGACCGCGCTGCTGCTCGGCCTCGTCGTGCCCGCCGAACTCCCGGTCACCTGGCCCACCGAGCTGATGGACGGCATCCGCGACGAGTGCCAGGTCGCCGGCGCGGCCGTGGTCGGCGGGGACGTGGTCCGCGGCGACGTCATCACCGTCGCCATCACCGCCCTCGGCGACCTGCGCAACCACGAGCCCGTGCTGCGCTCCGGAGCCCAGCCCGGCGACGTCGTCGCCGTCACCGGCTGGCTGGGCTGGTCCGCCGCCGGCTTCGCCGTCCTCTCGCGCGGCTTCCGCTCCCCGCGGGCGTTCGTGGAGGCGCACCGGCGCCCCGAGCCGCCGTACCACGCGGGCCCCGCGGCCGCCGGACTCGGCGCCACCGCCATGACCGACGTCAGCGACGGCCTGATCGCCGACCTCGGGCACATCGCCGAGGCCAGCAAGGTGCGGATCGACCTGCACTCGGGGGCCGTCGACATCCCGACCCAGATGCACGACATCGGTCAGGCCGTCGGCGTGGACCCGCTGCAGTGGGTGCTCACCGGGGGAGAGGACCACGCGATCGTGGCGACCTTCCCGCCCGACGTGAAGCTCCCCGCCCGCTGGAAGGTCATCGGCGAGGTCCTGAACCGCTCCGCGCTGCCCCAGGTGACCGTGGACGGGGCTCCCTGGACCAGCACCGGCGGCTGGGACCACTTCGGGGCCGACCCGGCCGCCCAGGACGGCGCGCTGTGAGCGTCGCCCCGCCGCTGTGCCTGACCGTCGCCGGATCCGACTCCGGCGGCGGCGCGGGCATCCAGGCCGACCTCAAGACGATGCTCGCCCTCGGCGTGCACGGCATGAGCGTCGTGACCGCCGTGACCGCACAGAACTCACTCGGGGTGCGGGGAGCCTGGGAGCTGCCAGCCGAGGCCGTCACGGCCCAGTACCGGGCCGTCGTGGACGACATCGGCGTCCAGGCGGTGAAGACCGGGATGCTCTCCTCCGCCGTGCTGGTGGAGACGGTGGCGGCGCTGCTCGCCGACACCCCCGCCCCGGCCGTAGTGGACCCGGTGGGCGTCTCCAAGCACGGGGACCGGCTGCTCGCCGCCTCGGCGCTGGACGCCGTACGCAAGGAGCTGCTGCCGCGGGCCACCGTGGCCACGCCCAACCTGGACGAGGTGGCGCAGCTCACGGGTGTGGTGGTGGAGACCGAGGACGACATGCGGTGGGCCGCCGACGCGATCCTCGGACACGGGCCGCGGTGGGCGCTGATCAAGGGCGGACACCTCGCGGCGCACGGCGACGAGGCGGTGGACCTGCTCACCGACGGGACCGAGGAGCGGTGGCTGCGCGCCCCCCGCCACGACAACCGGCACACCCACGGCACGGGCTGCACCCTCGCCAGCGCGATCGCGGCGGGCCTGGCCAAGGGGCTGGCCGTCCCGGAAGCCGTCACGGCCGCCAAGGAGTACGTCACGGGCGCCATCGCCGCCGGCTTCGCGCTCGGCGGGGGCATCGGCCCGGTGGATCACGCCTGGCAGTGGCGCTGAGCCCCGCCGGACAAGGCAAAAGGCCGGTTCACCAGAGGTGAACCGGCCTTTTTGGCAACCGGAAAGGGCTGCGCTACGACGGGAGGCGTCAGCGCGAGACCTTGCCGGCCTTGATGCACGAGGTGCAGGCGTTGAGGCGCTTCGGCGTCCCATTGACCACGGCACGGACGCGCTGGATGTTCGGGTTCCAGCGACGCGAGGTGCGGCGGTGCGAGTGGGAGATGTTGTTGCCGAAGCTCGGCCCCTTGGCGCAAACGTCGCAGTTGGCAGCCACAGGTCACTCCAAGACTTCAGATGCAATTACAGTGAAACCGGCGCACCGGATTCAGAGGTCTGAAGTGGTTTGCCGGGGGAATGGCCCGACTCTCGTCGGGCAACCGGAGCAGCATACAACGACTGCGTCCGTCCAAGAAAACTACCATGACAGCCGCTGCCCCCGCCCCGCGGTCCGGACGCCCGGGCAGACCTTGGCTACCCTGCGGTGAACCCTGGCCCGCACAAGGAGGAACGCCCGGTGCCGCACGAGCAGCAGCCGCAGCCCCTCGACGAGCTCCACGAGCTCGACGCCCAAGCGGTGCGCACCTGGAGCTCGCTGGCCCTGGCCGCACTGGGCCGGGCCCGCGAGGACATCGACGCGATCAACGTCTACCCGGTCGCCGACGCGGACACCGGCACCAACCTCTACCTCACCGCCGAATCGGCCGACCGCGCGCTGGACGACGCCTTCGCGAAGGTGACCGAGGGCACAGCGCCGGCCTCCCTGGCCCACGCCGTACGGGCCTGGGCGCACGGCGCGCTCGTCGGGGCCCGGGGCAACTCCGGGACGATCCTGGCGCAGCTGCTGCGCGGAGTGGCCGACGTACTCGGCGGCGAACCCGCGGAGCGCAGCTCCGGTGCGCTGCTGGCACAGGCGCTCACCCGGGCCGCGGAGGAGGCCTACGCGGCCGTCTCGCACCCGGTGGAGGGCACCATGCTCACCGTCGCCGGCGCCGCGGCACGGGCCGGCGAGGCCGCCGGAGCCGCCGCCGGGACCGCCGCCGACGTGGCCCGCGCCGCCTACGACGGGGCCCGCGCCGCCCTGGCCGAGACCCCCGGGCAGCTCGCCGCACTCGGCCGGGCCGGAGTGGTCGACGCCGGGGGGTGCGGGCTGGTCGCCGTACTCGGGGCCCTGTGGCAGGCCCTGTCCGGCCAGGAGCCGGCCGCCGAACCCGTGCGCGGCCGCGCGGTGCCCGTGCCGCAGACCTCGGACCCCTGCGAGCAGGAGGAGGACGGGCCCGCGTACGAGGTGATCTACCTGCTGGAGGCCTCCGACGCGGCGGTCGGGGAACTGCGCGAACGGCTCGACGGGCTCGGCGACTCCCTGGTCGTGGTCGGCGGCGACGGGCTGTGGAACGTCCACGTGCACGTCGACGACCCCGGCGCGGCCGTGGAGGCCGGGGTCGTCGCCGGGCGGCCCTACCGGATACGGATCACGCACTTCGGTGACGAGCGGCGCCGCGGCCGGGGCGAGCGCGCCCAGCGGGCCGTGGTCGCCGTGGTCCCCGGCGAGGGACTGGCCGGGCTGTGCGGGGAGGCGGGAGCCACCGCCGTGCTCGTACGCTCCGGAGAGGTCCCCGCCGCCCCCGAACTGCTCGACGCCATCCGCCGCGCCCACGCCCGCGAGGTGGTCCTGCTGCCGGGCGGCGCCGAACTGCGCGCCGCCGCGGCCGCGGCGGCCGAACAGGCCCGCGCCGAAGGCGTACGGGTGGCCGTGATCCCCACCCGCTCCGCGGTCCAGGGGCTGGCCGCCCTCGCCGTGCACGACCCGGACGGCAGCTTCGACGAGGACGTGGTCGCCATGACGGCGGCGGCCGGCGCCACCCGGTACGGGGAACTGGCCGTCGCCGAACGGCAGTCCTTCACCTCCGCCGGCATCTGCCAGGCCGGCGACGTGCTCGGCCTCATCGACGGGGACGTCGCCGTGATCGGCTCGGGCCTGGCCGAGACCGCCGAGGCGGTCCTGGAACGGATGCTCGGCTCCGGCGGCGAACTCGTCACCCTGGTCCTCGGACCCGAGGTGCCGGACGCGGTCGCCGAGCGACTGGAGGCCTACGTCCAGCACGGCCACCTGGCCGTGGACACCGTGACCTACCGGGGCGGCCGGTACTCGGCGCCGCTCCTCATCGGGGTGGAATAGCGGGCTTGTCAGCGCCATGGTGTGCAATGGAACACGTGCCCGCGCTCGACGAAGACCTCAAGAAGACGCTCGGACCCGCCACCGCCAAGGTGCTGGCCGAGCAGCTCGGCCTGCACACGGCCCTGGACCTGCTCCACCACTACCCGCGGCGGTACGCCGAGCGCGGTGAGCTGACCTCGCTGGCCGAGCTCGCCGACCAGATCGACGAGCACGTGACCGTCGTCGCGCAGGTCGCCGACGCCCGGATCCTGACCTTCAACGGGGGCCGGGGCAAGCGCCTCGAAGTGACCATCACCGACGGCAGCGGACGGCTCCAGCTGGTCTTCTTCGGCGCGGGCGTCCACAAGCCGCACAAGGAGCTGCTGCCCGGCAGCCGTGCGATGTTCGCCGGCAAGGTCTCCAAGTTCAACCACAAGCTGCAGCTCGCCCACCCCGCGTACGAGCCGCTCGGCGCGGACGCCTCCGACCGGGACGCCGCCACCGCCTTCGCCAGCCAGCTCATCCCGATCTACCCGGCCTGCGCGAAGCTGGAGTCCTGGAAGATCGCCAAATGCGTGGACGCGGTGCTGCCCAGCGCCCGGGAGGCCGTGGACCCGCTGCCGCCCGCCCTGCGCGAGGGCCGCGGGCTGGTCCCGCTCACCGAGGCCCTGCTGAAGATCCACCGGCCCGCCACCAAGGCCGACATCGAGGACGCCCGCCAGCGCCTGAAGTGGGACGAGGCCTTCGTCCTCCAGGTCGCCCTGGCCCGCCGCCGCCACGCCGACTCCCAGCTCCCGTCCGTCCCCCGCCGCCCCGCACCCGGCGGCCTCCTCGACTCCTTCGACGCGAAGCTCCCCTTCACCCTCACCGAGGGCCAGGTCGGCGTCTCGAAGGAGATCTTCGACGACCTGGCCACCAGCCACCCCATGCACCGCCTCCTCCAGGGCGAGGTCGGAAGCGGTAAGACGATGGTGGCCCTGCGGGCCATGCTCGCCGTCGTGGATTCCGGCGGGCAGGCGGCGATGCTCGCGCCCACCGAGGTGCTCGCGCAGCAGCACCACCGCTCCATCGTCGAGATGATGGGCGAACTGGCCGAGGGAGGCATGCTCGGCGGCTCCGACCAGGGCACCAAGGTGGTGCTCCTCACCGGGTCGATGGGGATGCCCGCGCGCCGGCAGGCCCTGCTCGACCTGGTCACCGGCGAGGCCGGGATCGTGATCGGCACGCACGCGCTGATCGAGGACAAGGTGCAGTTCCACGACCTCGGGCTGGTGGTCGTGGACGAGCAGCACCGGTTCGGCGTCGAGCAGCGCGACGCCCTCAGGTCCAAGGGGAAGCAGCCCCCGCACCTGCTGGTGATGACCGCCACCCCGATCCCGCGCACGGTCGCCATGACCGTCTTCGGCGATCTGGAGACCTCGGTCCTCGACCAGCTGCCCGCCGGCCGCTCGCCGATCGCCACCCACGTGGTGCCGGCCAAGGACAAGCCGCACTTCCTCGCCCGGGCCTGGGAACGGGTCCGCGAGGAAGTGGAGAACGGCCACCAGGCGTACGTGGTGTGCCCCCGCATCGGCGACGGCGAGGACGAGCCCAAGAAGAAGAAGGCGGCCGAGGAGGACGGGGACAAGCGGCCCCCGCTGGCCGTCCTGGAGATCGCCGAGCAGCTGACGCGCGGCCCGCTCGCCGGGCTGTCCGTGGAGGTGCTGCACGGCCGGATGGACCCGGCCGACAAGGACGACGTCATGCGGCGCTTCGCCGCGGGCGAGATCAAGGTGCTCGTCGCCACCACCGTCATCGAGGTCGGTGTGAACGTCCCGAACTCCACCGTCATGGTGATCATGGACGCGGACCGGTTCGGCGTCTCCCAGCTCCACCAGCTGCGCGGCCGCGTCGGCCGAGGCTCCGCGCCCGGTCTGTGCCTGCTGGTCAGCGAGATGCACGAGGCCAGCCCCGCCCGGGCCCGGCTGGCCGCCGTCGCCGCCACCCTCGACGGCTTCGAACTCTCCCGGATCGACCTGGAGCAGCGCCGCGAGGGCGACGTACTGGGCCAGGCCCAGTCGGGCGTGCGCTCCTCGCTGCGCATGCTCGCCGTCATCGAGGACGAGGAGGTCATCGCGCAGGCCCGCGAGGAGGCCACCCGGGTCGTCGCCGAGGACCCCGCGCTGGAGCGGCTGCCCGGCCTGCGGACCGCGCTCGACGCCCTGCTCGACACCGAGCGCGAGCAGTACCTGGAGAAGGGCTGAGCGGCACGACCTATCGTTGGAGTGCCGCGGCAGCCCCGCGGCGCCCCCCTACCGTCGTACCGAAGGACCCCAGATGACCCGCGTGATCGCCGGCAGCGCCCGCGGGCGACGGCTGGCCGTGCCCCCCGGCACCGGCACCCGGCCGACCTCGGACCGGATGCGCGAAGGCCTGTTCTCCACCTGGGAGTCGCTGCACGGCGTCGAAGGGGCCCGGGTGCTCGACCTGTACGGCGGCTCCGGCGCCGTCGGCCTGGAGGCCCTCTCCCGCGGCGCGGCCCACACCCTGCTCGTGGAGGCGGACGGCAAGGCCGCCAAGGCGATCCGGGACAACATCAAGACGCTGGGCCTGCCCGGTGCGGAGTTCCGGGCGGGCAAGGCCGAGCAGATCGTGGCGGCCAGGGCCGCCGGGGACCCGTACGACATCGTCTTCGTGGATCCGCCGTACGCCGTGGACAGCGCCGACCTGCGGGAGATCCTGCTCACACTCCGGTCCAATGGCTGGATCACGGACGATGCGCTCGTCACCGTGGAGCGCAGCACCCGCAGCGGCGCCTTCCCGTGGCCCGAGGGCTTCGAGCCGCTCCGGTCGCGCAAGTACGGCGAGGGCACTCTTTGGTACGGCCGCGCCGCTTTCACCAGCGAAGACTCATGAACGAGGGAGTTCAGTTGCGCCGCGCCGTCTGTCCGGGGTCCTTCGATCCCATCCACAACGGGCACCTCGACATCATCGGGCGCGCCTCCAGGCTGTACGACGTCGTGCACGTCGCCGTGGGGATCAACGAGTCGAAGCGGGGCCTGTTCACCGTCGAGGAGCGGATCGAGCTGATCCGCGAGGCGACGGCCGGCTACGGCAACATCCAGGTCGAGGCCTTCCGCGGACTGCTCGTCGACTTCTGCAAGGAGCGCGACATCCCGGCCATCGTCAAGGGGCTGCGCGCGGTCAGCGATTTCGACTACGAGCTTCAGATGGCCCAGATGAACATGGGCCTGTCGGGCGTCGAGACGCTGTTCGTCCCGACCATCCCCACCTACAGCTTCCTGTCCTCCTCGCTGGTCAAGGAGGTCGCGACCTGGGGCGGCGACGTCGCCCACCTGCTGCCGGCGCACGTGCACGCGGCGCTCCTGGAGCGGCTGCGCAACCGCTGACCGACTGACAGGGCGTCAGGCGGTGTCGGGGGTCCGCCCGGTGGCCTTACAGTCGTCCCGTCCGTCTCAGGAACCGCCTGAGGCCGAGAGAGTGCGAGCCCCCATGGACGTGCAGAAGAAGCTCGACGAGATCGTCGCGGCCGTCGGCGGTGCCCGGTCCATGCCCATGTCGGCCTCCTGCGTGATCAACCGCGCCGAGCTGCTCGCCCAGCTCGAGGAGGTGCGCCAGGCGCTCCCCGGCTCGCTCGCGCAGGCTCAGGAGCTCATCGGCGGCCGGGAGCAGATGGTCGAGGAGGCCCGCCGGGAGGCGGAGCGGATCATCGACGCCGCCCACAACCAGCGCGGTTCGCTGATCTCCGACACCGAGATCGCGCGGCGTTCGCAGGCGGAGGCGGACCGGATCCTCGAAGAGGCCCGCCGGGAGGCCGAGGAGATCCGGGCCGAGGCCGACGACTACGTCGACAGCAAGCTCGCGAACTTCGAGGTCGTGCTGAGCAAGACCATCGGCTCGGTGGACCGGGGCCGGGAGAAGCTCCTGGGCCGCGGTCCCGGCCTGGACGAGCACGGCTACCCGGACATGGACGCGCCCGAGCGCAGCCACGACCCGGAGACGCAGCGGCAGCAGGCGGACGCGTACGTGGACACCAAGCTGGCGACCTTCGAGGCGGTGCTCTCCAAGACCCTGGAGGCCGTGGGCCGCGGCCGCCAGAAGCTGCTGGGCCGGGTCCCGTCGGACGACCTGGGCGTGCACATGGCCGCCCAGGACGCGGCGGGGGGCCAGCAGTCCCGCTCCGCGAGCGACGCGGACTTCCTGGCGGGCCTGGCGGAACCGGAGCCCCTCCAGGTGCAGGCGCCGATCCCGGCGCAGGCGGAGCCCGTGTACGACTCGTACTCCTACCAGCAGCCCGCCGCGCAGCAGCAGGACGCGTACGGCTACCAGGATCCGTACGGCGGCTACCCGCAGCAGCAGCCGGACCCGTACGCCGCCTACCAGCAGCAGCAGCAGCCCGACCCCTATGCCGCGTACCAGCAGCAGCCGCAGGCCCAGCAGCCCTCGCTCGACGAGACCAGCCTCTTCGACACGAGCATGATCAACCTGGACCAGCTGCGCCAGTACGAACAGGGGCGCTAGGACCGGATTGGGCGCTGGGCGCCGCTCCGGGTATCCTGGCTGTTCGGTCGCGCGTATGCACCGCGATCCATGCTGCCCTAGTGCGGCGGAATCTTTGATCTTCAGCGATCTGTGAAAGCAGGAACGGCCCTGAATACCCGCCTCGACCACCGCAACCCCCTCGTGTTCGACACGCACGAGCTGGGCCGGCGTCCTGGTGCCATGCAGCGGCTGTCCCGTGAGATCGCGGCACCGGCGGACTTCGGTCTCGTCGGCGTCATCGGAGTGCCGGAAGGCGCCCCGGTGAAGCTCAGCCTCCGCCTGGAGTCGGTCATGGAAGGGGTGCTTGTCACAGGCACCGCCCGTGCGTCGGCCGTAGGGGAGTGCGTAAGGTGTCTGGAGTCCGTCGAGCGTGAGCTCAAGGCGGACTTCCAGGAGATGTTCTCGTACCCTGACGCCGACGACCGGAGCCGCTCCAAGGCGGAACCGGCCGACGACGCCGAGGACGACGAGGACACGCTCTTCCTCGAGGACGGTTTGTTCGACCTCGAACCCGTGCTGCGGGATGTGGTGGTGCTCGCACTGCCCATGCAGCCGGTGTGCCGGGAGGACTGTCTCGGACTGTGCCCCGATTGCGGGCTCAGCCTGAACGACGACCCGGAACACCACCATGACGCCGTCGACATCCGTTGGGCGGCATTGCAAGGACTCGTCGTGACCGATCAGGACGGCGAGAAGGACAACATGAGCGGCACTGCCTCTGACGGAGTTCAGGGCGCCGCCGAGAAGCAGGAGAAGTAGCCGTGGCTGTTCCGAAGCGGAAGATGTCGCGCAGCAACACGCGCCACCGCCGGTCGCAGTGGAAGGCTGCGGTCCCCACCCTGGTTTCGTGCGAGCGTTGCCAGGAGCCGAAGCTCCAGCACATTGCGTGCCCGAGCTGCGGCACCTACAACAAGCGCCAGGTCCTCGAGGTCTGAGCGGCTGGTGAGAGGCGCAATGTCTGAGCTGTCCAACGCTGAGAAGCAGGCAGACAGTAACAACGCGGCCTCGTCCCACACGCTTCTGGAAGGGCGGCTCGGGTATCAACTCGAGTCCGCCCTTCTGGTGCGTGCACTGACCCACCGCTCGTACGCGTACGAGAACGGCGGTCTGCCCACCAACGAACGGCTGGAGTTCCTCGGGGACTCCGTGCTGGGCCTGGTGGTCACGGACACGCTGTACACGACCCACCCCGATCTTCCCGAAGGCCAGCTGGCCAAGCTTCGGGCCGCGGTGGTCAACTCGCGCGCACTGGCGGAGGTCGGGCGCGGCCTCGAACTCGGCTCCTTCATCCGGCTCGGCCGGGGCGAAGAGGGCACGGGCGGCCGGGACAAGGCCTCCATCCTCGCCGACACCCTTGAAGCGGTGATCGGCGCGGTCTACCTCGATCAGGGCCTCGACGCGGCCTCGGAGCTGGTCCACCGGCTCTTCGACCCGCTCATCGAGAAGTCCTCGAACCTCGGGGCCGGCCTGGACTGGAAGACCAGTCTCCAGGAGCTCACGGCGGCCGAAGGTCTTGGCGTACCGGAATATCTGGTCACCGAGACCGGTCCGGACCACGAGAAGACCTTCACTGCTGCCGCCCGCGTCGGTGGTGTCTCGTACGGCACCGGCACCGGCCGCAGCAAGAAGGAAGCGGAACAGCAGGCTGCGGAGTCCGCATGGCGCGGAATCCGCACCGCGGCGGACGAGCGGATCGCGGCGGCTGCCGTGGCCGCCGCCGCTCCGGCCGAGGTCCCGGCTTCGGCCGGGTCCGAGGACGGCGGGGTGCCGACCCCCGCCGAACCGGCGCCGGACGCCTGACCCTTCCTTCCGGATTTCCCCGCCCGCCCCTGCCTCGCAGGGGCGGGCGATTCCGTTTCCGGGGGCCGGTACGCTCGCCGGGAGCGCCCAGATCCGCATCCCCGGAGGTATACCGTGCCCGAGCTGCCCGAAGTCGAAGTCGTGCGGCGGGGGCTGGAGCGCTGGGTGGCCGGACGGACCATCGAGGCCGTCGAGGTCCTGCACCCGCGGGCGGTGCGGCGCCATCCGGGCGGCGGGGCCGACTTCGCGGCGCGGCTGCGCGGCGAGACCGTCGGAGTGCCGCAGCGGCGCGGGAAGTACCTGTGGCTGCCGCTGGAGGGACGGGACCTGTCCGTGCTCGGGCACCTGGGGATGAGCGGGCAGCTGCTCGTGCAGCCGCAGGACGCACCCGACGAGAAGCACCTGCGGATCCGGGTGCGGTTCGACGATAACGCCGGGACCGAGCTGCGCTTCGTGGACCAGCGGACCTTCGGCGGGCTCTCACTGCACGACAACACGGCCGACGGACTGCCGGACGTCATCGCGCACATCGCCCGGGACCCGCTCGACCCCCTCTTCGACGAGGGGGCCTACCACCTCGCACTGCGCGCCAAGCGGACCACCGTCAAGCGGGCGCTGCTCGACCAGTCCCTGATCAGCGGGGTCGGCAACATCTACGCGGACGAGGCGCTGTGGCGCGCCAAGCTGCACTACGAGCGCCCCACCGCCAACCTCACGCGCCCCCGCAGTGCGGAACTCCTCGGCCATGTCCGGGACGTCATGAACGCCGCCCTCGCCGTCGGCGGCACCAGCTTCGACAGCCTGTACGTCAACGTGAACGGTGAGTCGGGGTACTTCGACCGCTCGCTCGACGCCTACGGGCGCGAGGACGAGCCCTGCCGCCGCTGCGGTACGCCGATGCGCCGGCGCCCCTGGATGAACAGGTCGAGCTACTTCTGCCCGCGCTGTCAGCGGCCGCCGCGCGTGGCGTCGTAGGACGTCCGGGCGGTGAGCACCGCCGGCATGTTGCCCTCCAGGCAGTGGATGAGCGAGAGCAGCCGATCCGCGACCTCGATGCCGAGCGGGGTCAGCTCGTAGTCGACGCGCGGCGGATTCGTCGGCTGGGCCTCGCGGTGGACTATGCCGTCGCGCTCCAGCGCGTGCAGCGTCTGGGAGAGCATCTTCTCGCTCACGCCCTCCACCCGGCGGCGCAGCTCGTTGAAACGGCACGGGCCTTCGCGCAGGGCGCCCACGGTGAGGCTGCCCCAGCGGCCGGTCACGTGCTCCAGGGTCTCGCGGGACGGGCAGGCGCGCGCGAAAACGTCGAACGGTTGCTCGATGTCGGCGGCTTCTGTGTGGACAGGGGTCTCCATAAGGAGAGCGTACTCCCCTGCAGCGCTAACTCGAGGGTTGCGCTTTCTAAAAGTTAGTGCTTCTCTTGGTGGCGTCACCGTCCTGCTCCCCCGCACCGCGTCCGTGCGGCGGAGGGAGTCTTCCGAGGGAGAGAACACCTTGTCCGGTATCGCGCACACCCCCGTCGTCTCCATCGCCTACCACTCCGGCTACGGCCACACCGCCGTGGTCGCCGAGGCAGTCCGCAGCGGCGCCGTCGACGCCGGGGCGACCGTCCACCTGATCAAGGTCGACGAGATCGACGACGCGCAGTGGGAGCTGCTCGACGCGTCCGACGCGATCGTCTTCGGCTCCCCGACCTACATGGGCACCGCTTCCGGCGCCTTCCACGTGTTCGCGGAGGCCACCTCGAAGCGCTGGTTCGGCGACGCCTGGCAGGACAAGGTGGCCGCCGGCTTCACGAACTCCGCGTCCAAGAGCGGCGACAAGCTGCACACCCTGCAGTTCTTCCAGATCCTCGCCGCCCAGCACGGCATGAGCTGGGTCAACCTGGGCCTGAAGCCGGGCTGGAACAGCAGCACCGCCTCCGAGAACGACCTCAACCGCCTCGGCGTCTTCGCCGGCGCCGCCGCGCAGAGCAACTCCGACGAGGGCCCGGACGCCGTCCACAAGGCCGACATCGCGACCGCCGAGCACCTGGGCCGCCGCGTTGCCGAGCAGACCCGCATCGTCATCGCGGGCCGCGCGGCCCTTGCCGCGGCCTGAGCCCCGGGCGGTCGAGGCGCTCGCGCCGGGGTCGGCCGGAGGCTGTCGGCCGCTGCGCGCGGCCGGCCGTGGCGGTCGGCGTCAGAAGCCGAAGTCCTGGGTCCACCAGGGGCCGCCGTCGGCGAAGTGGGCGCCGACGCCCAGCGTGCGGAACTCGCAGTTGAGGATGTTCGCCTTGTGGCCCGGGCTGTTCATCCAGGCCTTCATCACGGCCTCGGCGTCGCCCTGGCCGCGCGCGATGTTCTCGCCGCCGAGGCCTGAGAGGCCGGCCTTGGCGGCGCGGTCCCACGGGCTGTTGCCGTCGGGGTCGTCGTGGCTGAAGAAGCCCCGGGTGGCCATGTCCTTGCTGAAGGCCCCGGCCAGCGCCGCCAGGGGCGGATTGGCCCGGACGGGACCGCATCCGGCCATCGCGCGCTCCTGGTTCACCAGGGCGACCACGGCGTCCTCCTCGGCGGAGTGCCCGTCCAGAGACGGCCGGGTCGCGGGGGCGGCCGGTGCCGAGGGTGCCGCGGCCGGCTTCGAAGGCGCCGGAACCGGCTTCGAAGGTGCCGGAACCGGCTTCTTCTCCGGAGCCTTGCGGGCGGGGGCGGGCGTGGCCGAAGGCGAGGGCGAGGGCGGGGCGCTCGGCGGGGCGGACACCGTGGCGCTCGGCGAAGCGGACACGGAGGGGCTCGGCGAGGCCGAGGAGGAGGCCGTCGGGGACGGCGAGGCCGAAGGGCTCTTGGAGGGGGAGGCCGAGCCGGTGCCCGTGGTGGCGCGCCCCGACAGGCTGGCGAGGCCGCCCTGCTGCTCCGGTGCGGGGTCCGGGGTGGAGAAGGCCTTGGCCTTGGCCACCGGCGTGCCGGTGGCACCCGTACCGCTGACGCCCACATAGGGGAACGCGCTGCCGACCGGCACCATGCCGGTGGTCACGGCCGCCGTGCCCAGGGCCACGGCCACCGAGACGGCGAGCAGGCCGGTGCGCAGGACGGTGCCGCGCTTGCCGCCGCTGTGCGGCGCGGCGGGGAGTCGGTGACGTCCCATCGCTGTCGTGCCCTTCCTTGCCGGATCAAGATCATCCCTTACGCACCCAAATGGGTGAGTTCGTTGCTGCGCGACTGTACGCCATGGGGCCAGGGGGCGATGTGTCCGGAAAGTCATCGCCCGGTTAGCGTTCACGCATGAATGAAGAGGTCCGTCTGACCGCCTGGGTGCGCGGCCGTGTGCAGGGAGTCGGCTTCCGCTGGTTCACCAGGGAGAACGCCCTGGAGATCGGCGGTGTAGTCGGCTTCGCGCTCAACCTCGACGACGGGCGAGTACAGGTGGTCGCCGAAGGTCAACGTGAGAATTGCCACCGGCTGCTCGACTGGCTGCGCTCCGCCGACACGCCCGGCCGGGTGGACGGAGTGACAGAGATCTGGGGCACACCGCGCGGTGGCTACGACGGATTCGGGATGCGGTGACCGATCGACTGATCATGCACTCATCACACCTCTGGTCGTCCGCACACGGTCGGAACTGCGCATTCGTCGCCGACGCGTTGCCGACGGGGGTGAATCGTGGAAGGCTCGGAGATGAGGATGATCTCCACGCCCGTCGTCGGGGCCGGGGCGCCCGCCGATACGGGGTGTGATCGTGTTGACCGTCAAACTTTTTGGTGAGACGCTGGAAGCCCCGCGCACCTGAGCTGTTTGGCAGTGTTGGCAGTAGTAAGCGCAGTGACTGTCAGTCGCTGCCGGACATCCGCGGGTGCGATTCCCTCACGACCCACACCGCTTCGGTCGGTCACTCAGTGTGGAGGACCATCCATCATGGCAAAGGCGCTTCTCGGTTACGTCGGCGGTTCCGATCCGCGACTCCTCGCCGAGATGCGACGGCTTCAGCAGCGCGTCCAGGACCTTGAGTCCGAGCTCGTACGGATTCAGTCCGAAAATGACGCGCTGAACGCGGCCGCCGCTCAGCACGACGGAGACTCGCTGCTGGACCGCATCGACATCGACGTACCCCAGGCGGAGCCTGCGCTCACCTGATCCGCGCTCATTCGTCGCTCGACTCCAGCCCCGTTTGATCTGCAAGGGACGCTTCGGCGTCCCTTCTTTCTTTGACCGTCCCCTCCGCCCCCTCTGCCCTTCGCGCCACGGTTCCAGAGGGCCAGGTGGGGGGCGTGATGCCTTTAGCGTCAGTGGTGCCCTGCACCTTCATGGGTGAAACCGAACGTGAAAGGTAGAGTCCGGCGGCGTGCACCTCAAGTCCCTGACCCTGCGCGGCTTCAAATCCTTCGCCTCCGCCACCACCCTGCGCTTCGAACCCGGCATCACCTGTGTCGTGGGTCCGAACGGCTCCGGCAAGTCCAATGTGGTGGACGCGCTGTCCTGGGTCATGGGAGAACAAGGGGCCAAGTCCCTGCGCGGCGGGAAGATGGAAGACGTCATCTTCGCCGGGACCACCGGACGGCCGCCGCTCGGGCGCGCCGAGGTATCGCTGACGATCGACAACTCCGACGGCGCTCTCCCCATCGACTACGCCGAAGTCACCATCACCCGGATCATGTTCCGCGGCGGCAGCAGCGAATACCAGATCAACGGTGACACCTGCCGGCTGCTGGACATCCAGGAGCTGCTCTCCGACTCCGGCATCGGCCGCGAGATGCACGTCATCGTCGGCCAGGGCCAGCTGGACTCCGTCCTGCACGCCGATCCCATGGGCCGCCGCGCCTTCATCGAGGAGGCGGCGGGCGTACTGAAGCACCGCAAGCGCAAGGAGAAGGCGCTGCGGAAGCTCGACGCGATGCAGGCCAACCTCGCGCGCGTGCAGGACCTCAACGACGAGCTGCGCCGCCAGCTCAAACCCCTGGGACGGCAGGCCGCGGTCGCCCGTCGGGCGGCCGTGATCCAGGCGGACCTGCGCGACGCGCGGCTGCGGCTGCTCGCCGACGACCTGGTCACGCTGCGGCGGGCGCTCGACGCGGAGATCGCGGACGAGGCGGCGCTCAAGGAGCGCAAGGAAGCGGCCGAGGCCCAGCTGGCGCTCGCGCTGCGGCGCGAGGCCGAGCTGGAGGAGGCGGTACGGGAGCTCGCGCCGCGGCTGCAGCGGGCGCAGCAGACCTGGTACGAGCTGTCGCAGCTCGCCGAACGGGTACGGGGCACCGCGTCCCTGGCGGACGCGCGGGTGAAGAGCGCGACGGCCCCGGCGGAGGACGAGCGCCGGGGCCGCGACCCCGAGGAGATGGAGCGGGAGGCCGCGCGGATCCGCGAGCAGGAGGCGGAACTGACGGCGGCCCTGGAGGCGGCCTCGCGGGCGCTGGAGGACACGGCCGAGCACCGGGCCGAGCTCGAACGGGCGCTGGCCGAGGAGGAACGGCGGCTGCGGGACGCCGCACGGGCCATCGCCGACCGGCGCGAGGGGCTGGCCCGGCTGACGGGGCGGCTCGGCGCGGCCCGCTCCCGCGCGGGGGCGGCGCAGGCCGAGATCGACCGGCTCGTCGCGGCGCGGGACGCGGCGCAGTCCCGGGCCGCCGCCGCGCAGGCGGAGTACGAGGCGCTGGCGGAGGAGGTCGGCGGGCTGGACGAGCCGTCGGCGGACGCGGACCACGAGGCCGCGCGCGCCGAGCTGGCGGCGGCCGAGGCGGCCCTGTCCGCCGCGCGCGACGCGCTGTCCGGGGCGGAGCGCTCGCGGGCGGCGGTATCGGCGCGGCGGGACGCGCTCGCGCTCGGGCTGCGCCGCAAGGACGGTACGGGGGCGCTGCTCGCGGCGCGGGAGAAGCTCGCCGGCCTGCTCGGCCCGGCGGCGGAGCGGCTGACGGTGACCCCGGGCTACGAAGCCGCGGTGGCCGCTGCGCTGGGCTCGGCGGCCGATGCCCTGGCGGTGTCCACCCCGAACGCGGCGGCCGCCGCGCTCCGCCACCTCCGAGACACGGACGCAGGCCGCGCCACCCTCCTCATCACCCCGCCCCCACCCACGGTCCCGGGCCAGGCCCAGTCCCTTACGGACCCATCCGCCGTCGCGGGCCAGGCCCATGCTCTTGCGGGCCCGCCCGCCGTCGCGGGCCAGCCCCACACCCTTGCGGACGCCTCCGCAGTCCCGGACCAGGTGTCCGCCCCCGCGGACCAGTCGCCCACCCCCGCGGGCGAACCCGCCCCCGCGGACCAGACCCACACCCCTGCGGACCCACCCGCTGTCCCGGATCAGGCGTCCGCTCCCGCGGGCCCAGACATCGACCTTGCGGGTCTGCCGGCCGCTCGGGGCAGGGTGTCCACTCCCGTGGACCCGCCCGCCCTCCCGGGCCAGCCCTCCGACCCGGTCGGCCCCGCATCGGCTCCCGCCGTGGAGCTGCCCGGGCAGGCTTCGGCCGGGGGAGTCTTGCCCCACCCCGCCCCTTCCCGAGACCGGGCTCTACCCGGACCCGCGCCTCAAACGCCGGTGGGGCTGAATGCTGCAGCCTCGCCGGCGATTGAGGCGCGGGGTGCGGGGCAGGGCCTCTGCGGCGGGCCCGCAGGGGAGGTCGTTCCCGCGGCCCGGCTGGTCGGCGGGGATGCCGGGGTCGTCGGGCATGATCCAGCCCCGCCGGCGATTGAGGCGCGGGGTGTGGGGCAGGGCCCCTGCGGCGGGCTCGCAGGTGAGGGAGTTTCCGCGGCCTCGCTGGTCGGTGGGGACGCCGAGGTGTGGCGGGCGGCCGCCTGGGTGCTGCGCGACCACGTCGTCGTCGGCACGCTCGACGACGCCGAGGCGCTCGTCGCGGCGCGGCCCGACTCGGTGGCCGTGACCCTCGACGGAGACGTGCTCGGTGCGCACCTCGCGCACGGCGGCTCCGCCGGGGCGCCCAGCCTGATCGAGGTGCAGGCCGCGGTCGACGAGGCGGCGGCGGAGCTGACCGAACTGGGCGTGCGGTGCTCGGAACTCGGCGAGGCCCAGGCTGCCGCACAGTCCCGGCGGCAGGACGCGGCCGCCCTGGTCGAGGAGCTCGCCGAGCGCCGTCGTGCCGTGGAGCAGGCCCGCGCCGGCGTGGCGCAGCAGCTCGGGCGGCTCGCCGGGCAGGCGAAGGGGGCCGCCGGCGAAGCCGAGCGCAGCGCCGCCGCCGCGGCCAAGGCACAGGACGCGCTGGAGCAGGCGCTGGCCGACGTGGAGGAGTGCGCGGAACGGCTCGCGACGGCCGAGGAACTGCCGGTGGAGGAGGAGCCCGACAGCTCCCGGCGGGACCGGCTCGCGGCCGACGGGGCCAACGCACGGCAGACCGAGATGGAGGCGCGGCTGCAGCTGCGCACCCATGAGGAGCGGGTCAAGGGGCTGGCCGGACGGGCCGATTCCCTCGACCGCGCGGCCCGGGCGGAACGCGAGGCCCGGGCCCGCGCCGACCGGCGCCGGGCGCGGCTGCGGCACGAGGCGGAGGTGGCCCGCGCGGTGGCCGACGGCTCCCGGCAGCTGCTCGCGCACGTGGAGGTCTCACTGCTGAGGGCCGACGAGGAGCGCCTCGCGGCCGAACGGGCCAAGGGCCTGCGCGAGCGGGAGCTCGGCGAGGCGCGCAACCGCGGACGCGAACTGAAGGGGGAGCTGGACAAGCTCACCGACTCCGTCCACCGCGGCGAGGTGCTCGGCGCCGAGCAGCGGCTGCGCATCGAGGCGGTGGAGGCCAGGGCGCTGGAGGAGTTCGGCATGGAGTCCGCCGGCCTCGTCGCCGAGTACGGTCCCGACCAGCCGGTGCCGCCGTCGCCGCCCGCCGAGGGGGAGGAACTCCCCGAGGATCCCGAGCACCCGCGCAACCGGCCCGGCCCCTTCGTCCGCGCCCGGCAGGAGAAGCGGCTCAAGGCGGCCGAACGCGCCTACCAGCAGCTCGGCAAGGTCAATCCGCTCGCGCTGGAGGAGTTCGCAGCGCTGGAGGAGCGCCACCAGTTCCTCAGCGAGCAGCTGGAGGATCTGCGCAAGACACGAGCCGATCTCCTTCAAGTGGTGAAGGAGGTCGACGAGCGCGTCGAGCAGGTCTTCACCGAGGCGTACCGGGACACGGCACGGGAGTTCGAGGGGGTGTTCTCGCGGCTGTTCCCCGGCGGCGACGGCCGGCTGATCCTGACCGACCCCGACAACATGCTGACCACCGGCGTGGACGTCGAGGCCCGCCCGCCGGGCAAGAAGGTCAAGCGGCTGTCGCTGCTCTCCGGCGGTGAGCGCTCGCTGACCGCCGTGGCTCTGCTGGTGTCCATCTTCAAGGCGCGTCCCAGCCCGTTCTACGTGATGGACGAGGTCGAGGCCGCGCTCGACGACACCAACCTGCAGCGGCTGATCCGGATCATGGAGGAGCTCCAGGAGAGCTCGCAGCTGATCGTGATCACGCACCAGAAGCGGACGATGGAGGTCGCGGACGCGCTCTACGGCGTCTCGATGCAGGGCGACGGGGTCTCCAAGGTCATCAGTCAGCGTCTGCGTTGACCGTTCACTTCAGAAAGTGAACGCTGTGGCTCTCTTCACTCCGGCTTGTCGGTTTTTCTCGGGCTATTGACTTCAGGAAGTGAAGTCATAAGCTCTGCTTGCCGTGTCCGACGTTCAGGTGGTGGTGAGCAGTTTGCTGTGCGCCACTGGAGGAACACGCGTACAGACGTACACCCCCACACCGCCCGCCGTCGGCGCCGGGCCCAGGAGCACACCTTGACCAGCACAGCGAACGCACCCGCGTCCGGCAGTGGCCGGGAGGCACGCCCCGACCACCTCGGGCACGTCATCTTCATCGCCGCGGCCGCGGCTATGGGCGGTTTCCTCTTCGGCTACGACAGCTCCGTCATCAACGGCGCCGTCGTCGCCATCCGCGAACGGTTCGACGTCGGGTCCGCGGCGCTCGCCCAGGTGATCGCCGCCGCACTGATCGGCTGCGCGTTCGGCGCCGCCACCGCCGGCCGTATCGCCGACCGGATCGGCCGAATCCGCTGCATGCAGATCGCCGCCGTCCTCTTCACCGCGAGCGCCATCGGCTCGGCCCTTCCGTTCGCCCTGTGGGACCTGGCCATGTGGCGCGTCATCGGCGGCTTCGGCATCGGCATGGCCTCCGTCATCGGCCCCGCCTACATCGCAGAGGTGTCCCCGGCCGCCTACCGCGGCCGCCTCGCCTCCTTCCAGCAGGCCGCCATCGTCATCGGCATCGCCGTGTCCCAGCTCGTCAACTGGGGCATCCTCAACCTCGCCGACGGCGACCAGCGCGGCGAGATCGCGGGCCTGGAGGCCTGGCAGTGGATGCTCGGCATCATGGTCATCCCGGCCGTGATCTACGGGCTGATGTCCTTCGTCATCCCGGAGTCCCCCCGCTACCTGATCTCCGTCGGCCGCACCGAGCAGGCCAAGAAGGTGCTGCGCGAGGTCGAGGGCTCGAAGATCGACATCGACGCGCGCGCCGCCGAGATCGACCGGGCCATGCGCTCCGAGCACAAGTCCACCTTCAAGGACCTGCTCGGCGGCCGCTTCGGCTTCCTGCCCATCGTCTGGATCGGCATCGGCCTCTCCGTCTTCCAGCAGCTCGTCGGCATCAACGTGATCTTCTACTACAGCTCCTCGCTGTGGCAGTCCGTCGGCATCGACCCGACCAGCTCGTTCTTCTACTCCTTCACCACGTCGATCATCAACATCATCGGCACGGTGATCGCGATGGTCTTCGTCGACAGGATCGGCCGCAAGCCGCTGGCCCTCATCGGCTCGGCCGGCATGGCCGTCTCGCTCGGCCTCTGCGCGTGGGCGTTCTCGTACAAGGAGGGCAGCGGCGACAACATCACCATCCCCGACGCCCAGGGCACGATCGCACTCGTCGCCGCCCACTCCTTCGTGCTCTTCTTCGCCCTCTCCTGGGGCGTGGTCGTCTGGGTGCTGCTCGGCGAGATGTTCCCGAACCGCATCCGGGCCGCGGCGCTCGGCGTCGCCGCCGCGGCCCAGTGGATCGCCAACTGGGTCATCACCGTCACGTTCCCGACGCTCTCGGACTGGAACCTCGCCGGCGCGTACGTGATCTACACGTTCTTCGCCCTGCTCTCGATCCCCTTCATCCTCAAGTGGGTGCCGGAGACCAAGGGCAAGGCGCTGGAGGAGATGGGGTAATCCTCCCCGCCACCACCCCTCTCCTCGATACTGCCCCGGCTCAGTCCTTGAGCCGGGGCAGTACCTGTTCGCACAGCAGGTGCAGGCTGCGCCAGCCCTCGTCCAGCGGCATCCCGCCGCACAGCGGGTGCAGGACCAGGTTCCCCGCCTCGCCCGCGCCCCGGCCGTACGCGACCGCCTCGTCCGGGGTGAGGATCCGGTACACGCCCTCCGCGCGCAGCTCCGCCACCGAGCGCGCGGCCGACCGTACGGCGCTGCGGATGTCCTTGGACTGCCAGGACGCGTACATCCCGGCCTCGTGCAGGAAGCGCTCGCCGTGCTCCGCCCAGACCCGGTCCGGATCCTCCGCGATGTGCAGCAGCGGGGTCTCGGCCGCCGGCATCATGCAGAAGCCCTCGGTGCCGTACTCCGCGAGCTTCGCGTTGTAGTACGCCTCCAGCTCCGGCAGGTGCGCGCTCGGGAAGAACGGCAGCCCCAGCCGGGCCGCGCGGCGGGCCGCCGCCTCGGAGCTGCCGCCGACCAGCAGCAGCGGGTGCGGCCGCGTGAACGGCGTCGGCGTGACCCGTACCGTGCGGCCGCGGAACTCGAAGGGCTCGCCGGTCCACGCCTTCAGCAGGGTCTCCAGCAGCTCGTCCTGGAGCCGGCCGCGCCGGCCCCACTCCACGCCGTGCTGCTCGTACTCCTCGGGCCGGTAGCCGATGCCCGCGACGGTCACGAGGCGGCCGCCGCTCAGCAGGTCCAGGACGGCGATGTCCTCGGCCACCTTCAGCGGGTCGTACAGCGGACCGATGATCGCCGAGACGGTGACGGCGATCCGGCGGGTGGCGCCGAAGACCGCGCCCGCGAAGGCGAAGGGGGAGGGCAGCCAGTTGTTGCCGGTGCCGTGGTGCTCCTCGGTCTGGATGGTGTCGATCCCGCGGTCGTCCGCGTACCGGGCCATCTCCAGGGCCGTCTTGTAGCGGGCGGAGAGGGACTCGGGGGTGCCGTTCGGGTCGACGAGATTGAACCGGGCCACGGTGATGGGCATGGAGGAGTCCCCCTTCGCCGGATGTGGGTGGGCGGGCGAAGGGGGACGTTAGCTGACGCAGCGTCAGTTGGACAGGGATCCGGCGAGCGCGGGCTCCTCCGCGGCCGGGGCCGGCTCCGCCGGGGCCGTGCGCGGCAGGACGGCGTAGAGCACGCCCGAGGTCACGATGCCGGCCACCCAGCCGAGGCCGTTGCGGCCGATCCAGGTGGCGGCGAGCGGCCCGCTGAACCAGTCCACCGAGGTGAACAGCAGACCGACCACCAGGGCGAGGGCCCACGCGGTCATGGCCTGCCAGGCGAAACCGCCCTTGTACCAGTAGGCGCTGGTCCGCGTGGTGTCCAGCAGCGCGGCCCCGTCGTAGGTCTTGCGGCGCAGCATGTCCACGCCGAAGACGCCGATCCACGCCGAGAACGCCACGGCCAGCAGCGTCAGGAAGGAGATGAAGGAGCCGAAGAAGCTCGTCGCGACCACCATCAGCAGGAAGCCGAAGACCAGGCTGATGGCCGCGTTGACGCTGACCGCCCACGCGCGCGGGACCTTGATGCCGAGGGTCTGCGCGGTGAAGCCGGCCGAGTACATGGACATCGAGTTGATCAGCAGCATCCCGACGAGCGCGACGAGCAGGTACGGGACCGCGATCCAGGTCGGGAGCAGCTCGCCGATGAAGGACACCGGGTCCTGGGCGGTGGCCAGGTCCGGGGTGCCGACAGCCATGACCGCGCCCATCAGGACCATCGGGAGCACGACGACGCCGGCGCCGCCGACCGTCGCGCCCACCAGTCCCTTGGAGGAGGCGGTGCGCGGCAGGTAGCGGGTGAAGTCGGGGCCCGAGGGCACCCAGCTGATGCCGCCGGCCGCGATGGTGCCGATGCCCGCGATCATCATCGCGGTGGAGCCGGCCGGCTTGCCGAGGACGGCGGACCAGTCGGTCGTGAAGAGCAGGTACCCGAGGACGAGCACGCTGAAGGCGCCGAAGAGGTACGTCGACCACGTGGAGCAGACGCGCAGCGCCTTGATGCCGAGGCCCGAGACCACGAAGGTGCAGCCCACGAAGAACAGCAGGGTGACGACGATGAGCGCGGTGTTGCTCTTGATCCCGAAGAGCAGGTCGAGCACGGTCAGCACGGCGTAGGCGCCGCTCACCGCGTTGATCGTCTCCCAGCCCCACCGGGCCACCCAGATCAGCGAGCCCGGGAAGAGGTTGCCGCGCTGGCCGAACACGGCCCGCGAGAGGGCCATGCCGGGAGCGCCGCCGCGCTTGCCGGCGATCGATATCAGGCCGACGATCCCGTACGAGACGACCGGCGCCGCGACCGCGACGACGAGCACCTGCCAGATGTTGAGCTTGTTGAAGATCACCAGACCCGCGCCCATGGTCAGCAGCAGCACGCTGATGTTGGCGGCGACCCAGGTGGGCACGAGGTCGCGGACCCGGCCGCCGCGCTCGCCGTCCGGGACGGGCTCCAGTCCGCGGGTCTCGATCGCGGTTTCGGTTCCGCCGTCGGCGGGCTCGGCAGGCATGCGGCTGCTCCGTGGGGGAGGGGCGGGGGGAAGTCGTCCATCATCGTGGATTTGCCGCTAAAACCACAAACGGCGGCTTACGTCCCGGTGTGAACGCCCGGGGTCCGAGCTCCGGGCCGCCCGTGGCCGATACTGGTGAGGTTATGGACATCCTCATCCTTGCTGTAGTCATCGCCCTGGTCGCGGTCGGCGCGATCAGCGGGCTCGTGGTCAGCAGCCGCAAGAAGAAGCAGCTGCCGCCCCCGGCACCGCCCAGCACGCCGACCATCACTGCCCCGCCTGCCGAACCGCAGGTGGGGGAGGACGCCGTAGAGACGGCGGAAGAGCCGCGCCGCACGATCGAGGAGGTCGGACTCCCGGAGGCGGAGGCCGAGGCTCCGGTCGAGGCGCCGGCGGCCGAGCCCGAGGCTCCGGCCGCGCCCGCGATCGAGGTGCCCGAGCCCACCGCCGGCCGCCTGGTCCGGCTGCGCGCCCGCCTCGCCCGGTCGCAGAACTCCCTCGGCAAGGGGCTGCTCACGCTGCTCTCGCGGGAGCACCTCGACGAGGACACCTGGGAGGAGATCGAGGAGACCCTCCTCATCGCCGACGTGGGCGTCGTGCCCACCCAGGAGCTCGTCGACCGGCTCCGCGAAAGGGTCAAGGTGCTCGGCACCCGCACCCCGGCGGACCTGCGCGCCCTGCTCAAGGAGGAGCTGCTGACCCTGGTCGGCACCGACTTCGACCGCGTCGTGAAGACGGAGAGCGGCGAGGACACGCCCGGCGTGATCATGGTCGTCGGCGTCAACGGCACCGGCAAGACCACCACCACCGGCAAGCTGGCCCGCGTGCTCGTCGCCGACGGCCGCAGCGTGGTGCTCGGCGCGGCCGACACCTTCCGTGCCGCCGCCGCCGACCAGCTCCAGACCTGGGGCGACCGGGTCGGCGCCCGTACCGTGCGCGGCCCCGAGGGCGGCGACCCGGCCTCGATCGCCTACGACGCGGTCAAGGAGGGCATCGCCGAGGGCGCCGACGTGGTGCTCATCGACACGGCCGGCCGCCTGCACACCAAGACCGGCCTCATGGACGAGCTCGGCAAGGTCAAGCGCGTCGTCGAGAAGCACGGTCCGCTGGACGAGATCCTGCTGGTCCTCGACGCCACCACCGGGCAGAACGGCCTGACCCAGGCCCGCGTCTTCGCCGAGGTCGTGGACATCACCGGCATCGTGCTGACCAAGCTCGACGGCACGGCCAAGGGCGGCATCGTCGTCGCCGTCCAGCGCGAACTGGGCGTCCCGGTCAAGCTCGTCGGGCTCGGCGAGGGTGCGGACGACCTGGCCCCCTTCGAGCCGGAGGCGTTCGTCGACGCCCTCATCGGCGACTGACCGCGGTCTCCGCGCACCACGGGTGCCCCCGGGGTTCCGACCGGAACACGGGGGCACCGTTGCGTGCGGGGCGTGCCTACCGGCGCGAGCGGTGGCAGATGTACGCGAGGGTGCCCAGCAGCAGCCGGGCCTGCGGAGGGCTTCCGGCCGAGTCCAGCGCGGGCGGCCGCAGCCAGCCGACCTGGCCGAGGCCGGCCCGGTCCGAGGGCGGCGCGGTCACATGGGCCCCGTGGCCCAGGGCCAGCAGGTCGAGGTCGGCGTCGTCCCAGCCCATCCGGTACAGCAGCTGCGGCAGCTCGGCCGCCGCGCCCGGGGCCACGAAGAACTGCGCCCGGCCGTCCGCAGTCACGATGACCGGGCCGAGCGGCAGCCCCATCCGCTCCAGCCGCACAAGCGCCCGGCGCCCGGCCTCCTCGGAGACCTCGATGACGTCGAAGGCGCGGCCCACGGGGAGCAGCACCGCGGCGCCCGGGTAATCGCCCCAGGCCTCGGTGACCTCGTCCAGGGTGGCCCCGGCCTTGACGGTGGGGGCGAAGGGGAGCGGGTGCGCCCCGGGGGAGACGCACTCCGCGTCCCCGCAGGAACAGTCGCGGGCGGGCGCCGCGGCGCGGGCGCCGGGGACCACGTCCCAGCCCCACAGCCCGGTGTACTCCGCCACCGCCGTGCACTCCGAGGTCCGGCCGCGGCGCCGGGTGCCGGAACGGAACTCCCTGGTGCCGCGGCTGCCGCCGATCGTGAAGCCCATGCCCATGCCCCCTCCAACGGGTCGGACGCGCCGGTGGTTACGACGCCGGTGGTGGCGGCGTCGGCCGAACCTGCGGACCGCGGTCCGCCTCGGGGTGCCCGTCGTGGCTGCCCGGCGCACTCCTCGCCGCGCGCGCCCCGAGCGCACTCCAGTCCAACCGAGCCGTTTCACCTCGGTGTCAAGTGAATCGCGCCTGGCGGGTGGCTTGTTCATTCGAAGGGGTGGCGAATGGTGGCGTTTCTGGAATCGACCTCGCCGCAGGGGTGATCGTAGGATTACTTTCGGTACACGAACCCCCAAGGCATGCCCGTCCGTGGGTATGCCGGAGGCAATGTGTGAAGGACCTGTGAAGGTCCGTGGCGGCGCGCTGCGCCCCGGCCAGGGTTTCGTGTGGAAGATGCTGAGCGGATGGGGGCGTTCCAGTGAGCGGCAACGGCGCAAGCGGAACGATCGAGGACACTGCTGCGCGCAACGACCAGCTGACCTCGTGGTTCGTCCGCAGCGGCTGGTCCAAGGGCGAACTCGCCCGGCAGGTCAACCGCCGGGCTCGTCAGATGGGCGCCCACCACATCAGCACGGACACCTCCCGGGTGCGCCGCTGGCTGGACGGCGAGCAGCCCCGCGAGCCCGTGCCGCGCATCCTGTCCGAGCTGTTCTCCGAGCGCTTCGGCTCCGTCGTCGCCATCGAGCAGCTCGGCCTGCGCACGGCCCACCAGACCCCGTCCGTCTCCGGTGTCGACCTGCCCTGGGCCGGCCCGCAGACCGTCGAGCTGCTCGGCGAGTTCTCCCGCAGCGACCTGATGCTGGCCCGCCGCGGCTTCCTCGGGACCTCGCTCGCCCTCTCCGCCGGCCCCGCCCTCATCGAGCCCATGCAGCGCTGGCTCGTACCGGTCCCGGCCGCCGACCCGGGACCGCGTCAGGCGGGGTTCCCCTCGGCGGAGCGGGGGGGAGGGCCGACGGGGGCCCTCGGCGGCCACCGCCCGCCCCGGCTCTCCGAACCGGAACTCGACCTCCTCGACGCCACCACGGTCATGTTCCGCCAGTGGGACGCCCAGTGCGGGGGCGGGCTGCGCCGCAAGGCCGTCGTGGGCCAGCTCCACGAGGTCACCGACCTGCTCCAGGAGAACCACCCCGCCCCGGTCATGAAGCGGCTCTTCAAGGTCGCCGCCGAGCTGGCCGAGCTGGCCGGCTGGATGAGCTACGACATCGGCCTGCACCCCACCGCGCAGAAGTACTTCGTCCTCGCCCTGCACGCCGCGAAGGAGGCCGGGGACAAGCCTCTCGGCTCGTACATCCTCTCCGGCATGAGCCGCCAGATGATCCACCTGGGCCGCCCCGAGGACGCCCTCGAACTCGTCCACCTCGCGCAGTACGGCAGCCGTGACTGCGCCGGCCCGCGCACCCAGGCCATGCTGTATGCGATGGAGGCCCGCGCGTACGCCAACATGGGACAGCCCAGCCGCTGCAAGCGGGCCGTGCGGATGGCCGAGGACACCTTCTCCGATCTCGCCTTCGGCGCCGAGCCCGAGCCCGACTGGATCCGCTTCTTCTCCGAGGCCGAGCTGAACGGCGAGAACTCCCACTCGTACCGGGACCTCGCCTACGTGGCCGGGCGCAGCCCCATGTACGCCTCCCTCGCGGAACCCGTCATGGAGCGGGCCGTCGAGCTCTTCGAGAAGGACGAGGAGCACCAGCGCTCCTACGCCCTCAATCTCATCGGCATGGCCACCGTCCACCTGCTGCAGCGCGAGCCGGAGCAGGCCGCGGCGCTCGTCGACCGGGCCCTCGACGTGGCGGGAAAGGTGCGGTCCGAACGGGTGAACACGCGCCTGCGCAAGACCGTCGACAGCGCCGCCCGTGAGTACGGCGACGTCGCCGAAGTGGTCCGGCTCACCGACCACCTCGCCTCCCGGCTCCCCGAAGCCGCGGCGGCCGTCTGACGGCCCCGGCGGCCGCCCCTCAGGCCCCGGCCGCGGCAGTCACCCCGTGAAGCCCGATCAGGCTCCCCCAGCCAGGACGTCCGGGTCACCGCCGCGGCCGGTTGCACCACCCGCCCAGTTCATTGACGCGTAACACGCCCGACCTCTTCGTCATCGGCGCGAAACACCCAGCGGCGCCGCCGGAAACCGGCCTGCGCGAATCTCATGGCCAATAACCGGCCAGTTCCCAATGCCGCCGCTCAGGTTTTCACGATCGCCCGCACGCGAACGTACCGACGACGAGGAGACGCCGATGGCATCAGCCATCACGACCCTCGCGGCAGACGCCCCGACGCTGTCTGCCGCGAACACCGGGTTCATGCTCATCTGCTCCGCCCTGGTCATGCTGATGACCCCGGGACTCGCCTTCTTCTACGGAGGCATGGTCCGCGTCAAGAGCAGCCTCAACATGCTGATGATGAGCTTCATCAGCCTGGGGATCGTCACGATCCTCTGGGTCCTCTACGGCTTCAGCCTCGCCTTCGGCACCGACTCCGGCTCCCTCATCGGCTGGAACTCCGACTACGTGGGCCTCAGCGGCATCGGGATCACCGAGCTGTGGGACGGCTACACCATCCCGGTCTACGTCTTCGCCGTCTTCCAGCTGATGTTCGCCGTCATCACCCCGGCCCTGATCAGCGGCGCCCTCGCCGACCGCGTGAAGTTCAGCGCCTGGGCCCTGTTCACCGTCCTGTGGGTCACCGTCGTCTACTTCCCCGTCGCCCACTGGGTCTGGGGAGCCGGCGGCTGGCTCTTCGAGCTCGGCGTCATCGACTTCGCGGGCGGCACCGCCGTCCACATCAACGCCGGCGCCGCCGCCCTCGGCGTGATCCTGGTCATCGGCAAGCGCGTCGGCTTCAAGAAGGACCCGATGCGCCCGCACAGCCTGCCCCTCGTGATGCTCGGCGCCGGTCTGCTGTGGTTCGGCTGGTTCGGCTTCAACGCGGGCTCCTGGCTCGGCAACGACGACGGCGTCGGCGCGGTCATGTTCGTCAACACCCAGGTCGCCACCGCCGCCGCCATGCTCGCCTGGCTCGGCTACGAGAAGCTGCGCCACGGCTCCTTCACCACCCTCGGCGCCGCCTCCGGCGCGGTCGCCGGCCTCGTCGCCATCACCCCCTCCGGCGGTGCGGTCAGCCCGCTCGGGGCCATCGCGATCGGCGTCATCGCCGGTGTGCTCTGCGCCATGGCGGTGGGCCTCAAGTACAAGTTCGGCTACGACGACTCCCTCGACGTGGTCGGCGTCCACCTCGTCGGCGGTGTCGCCGGCTCCCTCCTCGTCGGCCTCTTCGCCACCGGCGGGGTCCAGTCCGACGTGGCCGGCCTCTTCTACGGCGGCGGCCTCGAACAGCTCGGCAAGCAGGCCATCGGAGTCTTCTCCGTCCTCGCCTACTCTCTGGTGGCGTCCGCGCTGCTCGCCTTCCTCCTCGACAAGACGATCGGGATGCGGGTCAGCGAGGACGTCGAGGTCGCCGGCATCGACCAGGTCGAGCACGCCGAGACCGCCTACGACTTCAGCGGAGCCGGTGGCGGGGCAGCCTCGCGCAGCACCGCCGCACCCACCCCCTCCGCCGCGAGCAAGAAGGTTGACGCATGAAGCTGATCACCGCGATCGTCAAGCCGCACAAGCTGGACGAGATCAAGGAAGCCCTCCAGACCTTCGGAGTGCAGGGCCTCACGGTCACCGAGGCCAGCGGCTACGGCCGCCAGCGCGGTCACACCGAGGTCTACCGCGGTGCCGAGTACCAGGTGGACCTCGTCCCCAAGATCCGCATCGAGGTGCTGGTCGACGACTCCGACGCCGAGGAACTGATCCGCGTCATCGTCAGCGCGGCCGCCACCGGCAAGATCGGTGACGGCAAGGTGTGGAGCGTCCCCGTGGACTCGGTCGTACGGGTCCGCACCGGCGAGCGCGGCGCTGACGCGCTCTAGGTGACGGGAGCTTCTGGGTGACGAGCGTCGAAGAGACCACGGACAACACGGCCGACTCGGGACCCAGCGGATACGCCGCGGCCCGGCTGCGACTCCTCCAGGAGGAGTCGCGGTCCGGGCCTTCGCGGCGTTCCGCCCTGTCCGGGCTGACCGACGACTGGCTGAACGCCCTGTTCACGACCGCCGTACGGGAGACCGGCGTCCGCGGCGCCACCCTGGTGGCCGTCGGCGGCTACGGGCGGGGCGAACTCTCCCCCCGCAGCGACCTCGACCTGGTGCTGCTGCACGACGGCAAGGCGGAGCCGCAGGCGCTGAGCGCGCTGGCCGACCGCGTCTGGTACCCGGTGTGGGACCTCGGCCTCGCCCTCGACCACTCGGTACGGACCCCCGGCGAGGCCCGCAAGACCGCCGCCGAGGACCTCAAGGTGCAGCTCGGCCTGCTCGACGCCCGGACCGTCGCCGGCGACGCCGGACTCCTCGCCGGCCTGCGGACCTCCGTCCTGGCCGACTGGCGCAACCAGGCCGCCAAACGGCTCCCGCAGCTGCACTCCCTGTGCCGCGAGCGGGCCGAGCGGGCCGGAGAGCTCCGCTTCCTGCTCGAACCCGACCTCAAGGAGGCCCGCGGCGGGCTCCGCGACATCACCGCGCTGCGGGCGGTCGCGGCCTCCTGGCTGGCCGACGCCCCGCGCGACGGCCTCGCCGAGGCACGGCGGCGGCTCCTCGACGCGCGCGACGCCCTGCACCTGGTGACCGGCCGGGCCACCGACCGGCTCTCGCTCCAGGAACAGGACCAGGTCGCGGCGCAGCTCGGGCTGCTCGACGCGGACGCCCTGCTCCGCGAGGTGTACGAGGCCGCGCGCGTCGTCGCGTACGCCGGTGACGTGACCTGGCGGGAGGTCGGGCGGGTGCTGCGGGCCCGCGCCGCCCGGCCCAGGCTGCGCGGGCTGCTGGGCGCCCGGGGCGCCCAGGCCGCCGCGCGGGCACCGCTGGCCGAGGGCGTGGTGGAGTCCGACGGCGAGGCCGTACTGGCCCTGGCCGCCCGCCCCGACCGCGATCCCGTCCTGCCCCTGCGGTTCGCCGCGGCCGCCGCGCAGGCGGGTCTTCCCGTTTCGCTGCACGCCGTACGCAGGCTCGCCGCGCAGGGCAAACCGCTCCCGGTGCCCTGGCCGGCCGAGGCGCGCGAGCAGCTGGTGACACTCCTCGGGGCGGGGGAACCCACGGTGGCCGTGTGGGAGGCCCTGGAGGCGGAAGGCCTGATCACGCGACTGCTCCCCGACTGGGAGCGGGTGCGGTGCCGCCCGCAGCGCAACCCCGTCCACACCTGGACGGTGGACCGCCACCTCATCGAGACGGCGGTCCGCGCCTCGGCCCTCACCCGCCGGGTCGGCCGCCCCGACCTGCTGCTGATGGCGGCCCTCCTGCACGACATCGGCAAGGGCTGGCCGGGCGACCACTCGGTGGCCGGCGAGACGATCGCCCGCGACGTCGCCGCCCGCGTCGGCTTCGACGCGCAGGACGCCGCCGTGCTGGGGGCGCTCGTACGGCACCACCTGCTGCTGATCGACACCGCGACCCGGCGCGACCTGGACGACCCGGCCACCGTCCGCTCGGTCGCCGAGGCCGTCGGGTCGGTGGGCACGCTGGAGATACTGCACGCCCTGACGGAGGCGGACGCCCTGGCCACCGGGCCCGCCGCGTGGAGCGCCTGGCGGGGATCGCTGGTGGCGGACCTCGTCGCGCGGGTCGCCGCCGTGCTGCGCGGCACGGCCCCGGCGGTGCGGGAGGCGGAGATCCCGACCACGGAACAGGAACGCCTGGCGGTGGAGGCCCTGCGCACCGGGGAGCCGGTGCTCGCGCTCCACGGCCGCCAGGAGGAGGACGCGGTCGGCGGGGAGCTCGTCGTGGCCGTCCCCGACCAGCCGGGGGTCCTCCCGGCGGTGGCCGGGGTGCTGGCCCTGCACCGGCTCACCGTACGGGCGGCGGACCTGCGCTCCATGGAACTGCCGGACCGGCTGGGCGAGGTCCTGGTGCTGCGCTGGCGGGTGGCGGCGGAGTACGGGGCGCTGCCCCAGGCCGCGCGGCTGCGCAGCGACCTGGTCCGGGCCCTGGACGGCTCGCTGGACGTCCCGGCGAAGCTGGCGGACCGCGAGGCGGCGTATCCGCGCCGGCGCGGGGTGACCCCGCCGCCGCCCCGGGTCACGGTCGTCCCGGACGTCTCCTCACTGGCCACGGTCCTGGAGGTGCGCGCGCCCGATGCCGTCGGCCTGCTGCACCGGATCGGGCGGGCGCTGGAGTCGGCGGGCGTCAGGGTGCGGAGCGCGCACGTCTCCACCCTGGGCGCGAACGCGGTGGACACGCTGTACGTGACCACGGCGGAAGGCAAGCCCCTGGATCCGCAGGAGGCGACGGTGCTGGCCGACCGGGTGGCGTCGGCACTGGCGTAGCGCGCGGGGCCCTCAAACGCCGGGCAGGCTGGATTTGCGCAGCAAATTCCAGCCCCGCCGGCGTTTGAGGCGCGGAGCCCCGGTCCTGTAATCCGCACCCGGGCACGGGGGCGGGCAGAATCCGGCCTCCTCCGCGTTTGAGGCACGGGGTTCGGTGCGGAGCACCGGGGAAAGCCGACCGCAGGGCCGGATGGGCGGCGAGGGCGGATACCCTGGGGGACGACCACAACGCCCCCGACCCGAGGAATCGCGACCACCGTGTTCGATACGCTCTCCGACCGCTTGGCGAATACCTTCAAGGGCCTGCGCGGCAAAGGCCGGCTGTCCGAGGCTGACATCGACTCCGCGGCCCGGGAAATCCGTATCGCCCTCCTCGAGGCCGACGTCGCCCTCCCGGTCGTCCGCTCCTTCATCGCGAACGTCAAGGAGAGGGCCCGCGGCGAGGAGGTCAGCAAGGCGCTGAACCCCGGCCAGCAGGTCCTGAAGATCGTCAACGACGAGCTCGTCACGATCCTCGGCGGCGAGACCCGGCGGCTGCGCTTCGCCAAGACGGCCCCCACCGTGATCATGCTGGCCGGTCTCCAGGGTGCCGGTAAGACCACCCTCGCCGGAAAGCTCGGCCTCTGGCTCAAGGGGCAGGGCCACACCCCGCTCCTCGTCGCCTGCGACCTCCAGCGCCCCAACGCCGTCAACCAGCTCTCCGTCGTCGCCGACCGCGCGGGCGTGGCCTTCTACGGCCCCCAGCCGGGCAACGGCGTCGGTGACCCGGTCCAGGTCGCCAAGGACTCCATCGAGTACGCGCGGACCAAGCAGCACGACATCGTCATCGTCGACACCGCCGGCCGCCTCGGCATCGACCAGGAGCTGATGCAGCAGGCCGCGGACATCCGCGACGCCGTCAGCCCCGACGAGATCCTCTTCGTCGTCGACGCCATGATCGGTCAGGACGCGGTCAACACCGCCGAGGCCTTCCGCGACGGCGTCGGCTTCGACGGCGTCGTGCTCTCGAAGCTCGACGGCGACGCCCGCGGCGGTGCCGCGCTCTCCATCGCGCACGTCACCGGCAAGCAGATCATGTTCGCCTCGAACGGCGAGAAGCTCGACGAGTTCGACGCCTTCCACCCCGACCGCATGGCGGGCCGGATCCTCGACATGGGTGACATGCTCACCCTCATCGAGCAGGCCGAGAAGACCTTCTCGCAGGCCGAGGCCGAGAAGATGGCGGCCAAGCTCGCCAAGGGCCCGAAGGAGTTCACGCTCGACGACTTCCTGGCCCAGATGGAGCAGGTCCGCAAGATGGGCTCCATCTCCAAGCTGCTCGGGATGCTGCCCGGCATGGGGCAGATCAAGGACCAGATCAACAACATCGACGAGCGTGACGTCGACCGCATGGCAGCGATCATCAAGTCGATGACCCCGGCCGAGCGCCAGGACCCGCACATCATCAACGGCTCGCGCCGTGCCCGTATCGCCAAGGGTTCCGGCTCCGAGGTCAGCGCCGTCAAGGGCCTCGTCGAGCGGTTCTTCGAAGCCCGCAAGATGATGTCCCGCATGGCCCAGGGCGGCGGGATGCCGGGCATGCCCGGCATCCCGGGGATGGGCGGTGGCCCCGGCCGGCAGAAGAAGCAGGTCAAGCAGGCCAAGGGCAAGCGCAAGAGCGGCAACCCGATGAAGCGCAAGGAAGAGGAGGCCGCAGCAGCGGCCCGCCGCGAGCAGGGTCCGCAGGCGATCGAGCCCGCGGCCGGCGGCAGCCCCTTCGGCCTTCCCGCCGGCGGTGGCCAGCCGGGCCAGGACTTCGACCTTCCGGACGAGTTCAAGAAGTTCATGAAGTAGTACCTGCGCAGGCAGGCAGCGGAGGGCCCCGGTCGTGATCCCACGGCCGGGGCCCTCCGTCTTCTGCGGGGCAACGGGTCGATTTGTCGCTTATCGTCGGCCGGGAGGATGGCAGAAGGAGGCGCCCCGTGCCCAGCCCCACCCCCGTACCTCCCCGCGACCGGGCCGACACGCCCTGGCGCTCGGAAGGCGCCCCGCCCACGCCTCCGCCGAAGAAGCGGATGCCGGGCGGCTGGAGGGGGCTGATCCTCGCCGCCCTGATCGTCTACCTGGTGACCAACCTCGTGCTGTCCTTCTTCAACGAGGGGGACGAGCCCACCATCTCGTACACCGAGTTCAGCAAGCAGGTGGCCGGCGGCAACGTCTCGAAGATCTATTCCAAGGGCGACGCGATCCAGGGCGAGCTGAAGGCCAAGCAGCCGCTGCCCGACGGGGACAAGGGGGACTACACCAAGTTCGTCACCCAGCGCCCGGCCTTCGCCGACGACGACCTGTGGGCCGACCTCACCAAGCAGAACGTGACGGTGACGGCCTCCCCGGTCGTCGTGCAGCGCAGCTTCCTCGCCAACCTGCTGCTCTCCCTCGCCCCGATGCTCCTGCTGGTCCTGCTGTGGGTGGTCATCGCCCGCCGGATGGGCGGGGGGATGGGCGGCATGGGCGCCCTGGGCCGCAAGGCCCCGCCCAAGCCGGTGGAGCTGGAGACCGGCGACAAGCGCACCACCTTCGAGGACGTGGCCGGCATCGACGAGGTCGAGGGCGAGCTCAACGACGTCGTCGACTTCCTCAAGAACCCGCAGGCCTACCGGAAGCTGGGCGCCCGGATGCCCGGCGGGGTCCTCCTGGCCGGCCCTCCCGGCACCGGCAAGACCCTGCTCGCGCGGGCGGTCGCGGGCGAGGCCGGGGTGCCGTTCTTCTCCGCCTCCGCCTCCGAGTTCATCGAGATGATCGTCGGCGTCGGCGCCTCCCGGGTCCGCGAACTCTTCACCGAGGCCCGCAAGGTGGCTCCCGCGATCATCTTCATCGACGAGATCGACACCATCGGCCGGGTGCGCGCCGGCAGCGCGGCCATGGGCGGCCACGACGAACGCGAACAGACCCTGAACCAGATCCTCACCGAGATGGACGGCTTCTCCGGCTCGGAGGGGGTGGTCGTCCTCGCCGCCACCAACCGGGCCGACGTCCTGGACCCCGCCCTGACCCGCCCCGGCCGCTTCGACCGCACGGTGGCCGTCTCCCCGCCCGACCGGGCCGGCCGCGAGGCCATCCTGCGCATCCACACCCGCGACATCCCGCTCGGCCC
The DNA here is from genome assembly GCF_045160965.1 of Streptomyces sp. NBC_00207. Lineage (NCBI taxonomy): Bacteria > Bacillati > Actinomycetota > Actinomycetes > Kitasatosporales > Streptomycetaceae > Streptomyces > Streptomyces sp. NBC_00207. The sequence continues at coordinate 6,513,445 of NZ_CP130715.1, forward strand.
GGGCGTCGACCTCGCGCAGGTGGCCCGTACGACCCCCGGAATGACCGGCGCCGAACTGGCCAACCTCGCCAACGAGGCCGCGCTGCTGGCCGTCAAGCGCCGGCAGGACCAGGTCACCCAGTCCGATCTGTCCGACGCCCTGGAGAAGGTCCAGCTCGGCGCGGAGCGGTCCCTGGTGATGCCGCTGGAGGAGCGCCGCCGCACCGCTTACCACGAGAGCGGCCACGCCCTCCTGGGCATGCTGCAGCCGGGCGCCGACCCGGTCCGCAAGATCACGATCGTGCCCCGGGGCCGCGCCCTCGGCGTCACCCTCTCGACCCCGGACGCCGACCGGTACGCGTACACCGAGCCGTACCTGCGCGGCCGCGTCATCGGGGCGCTCGGCGGCATGGCGGCCGAGCACGTCGTCTACGACGTCATCACCACGGGCGCGGAGAACGACCTCGAACAGGTCACCAACATCGTCCGGGGGATGGTCGGCCGCTGGGGCATGAGCGACCGCGTCGGAAAGCTCACCGCCATCCCGTCCGACGGAGGCGGCCCCTACGGCCTGTCCGCCGCCCCCGCCACGCTCGACGCGGTGGACCACGAGATGCGGCGGATCGTCGACGAGTGCTACGCGGAGGCCTGCCGCCTCCTGCGCGAACACCGCCCGCAGCTCGACGCCCTGGCCGAGGCCCTGCTCGCCAACGAGACCCTGGACGAGACGGCCGCCTACGCCGCCGCCGGAGTCACCCGCCTGACGAAGGCCCACGACACCGACTGACGGGGCGGCCGCACGGCTGCACGGCCGTACGCCCGTTAGCCCATCCGGGCGATCACATACCGGAAGATGTTCGGCAGCCACACGGCGCCGTCGGACCGCTCGAACGGGTGAAGCGCCTCGGCCAGCTCCTTCTCCGCCAGCGCCGGATCGGCCGCGCTGTCGTAGAGCCCGGTCGACAGCAGCCCGCGCACCGCGCTGTCCACGTCCGCGTACCCGAAGGGGCAGAACACCCGCCCCGATCCGTCCGGTCTGAGCCCGGCCCGCTCCACCAGCGCGTCCAGGTCCCGGGGCGAGGGCCCGCCGCCCAGGACCGCGGGCACCGTGCAGCGCTCCGCCGGGCCCCAGTCGGCCAGCACCACCGCCCCGCCGCGGCGCACCGCGGGCAGGGCCGCGGCCAGGGCCGCCGGGGACGGCGAGAAGGCCAGCAGGGCGTCGTACGGGCGGGGCGCCGACGGCGGGGCCGCCAGTACCTCCAGCAGCCGCTCACGGGCCAGTGCCCGCCGGGCCGGATCCGCCTCCACGCCCGTGGCCACGGCTCCCCGCCCGGCCGCGAGCAGCAGGGCCAGGCCGGCCCCGCAGTCGAGGCCCAGCAGCCGGTCGCCCGGCCCGACCTCCAGTCGGTCGTAGACCGCCTCGTACAGCGGTACCAGCATCCGTTCCTGGATCTCCGCCCAGTCCCGGGCGACGAGCGTCGCCGTCGGCGTCGGTGTCATCGAAAGAGCGCTCCTGATTCCGTATCGCCCCCTTGCCCCCGTTGCCAGAGAACTCCCCATTCGCCCCCGCGTCCAGAGGAGCGAGGCACCCGATTCACGCATCGTGTGCCCGGCGCCGTACGATTCGCGGCATGGCAAAGGCACCCGTTCTCACCCCGCAGGCGGAGGATTTCCCCCGCTGGTACCAGGATCTGATCAACAAGGCCGAGCTGGCCGACAACGGTCCGGTCCGCGGCACCATGGTCATCCGACCGTACGGCTACGGCCTGTGGGAGCGGATGCAGCAGGAGATGGACGCGCGCATCAAGGACGCGGGCGCCCAGAACGCGTACTTCCCGCTCTTCATCCCGCAGTCGTACCTGACGAAGGAAGCCGAGCACGTCGAGGGCTTCGCCCCCGAGCTCGCGGTCGTCACGCACGGCGGCGGCAAGGAGCTGGAGGAGCCGGTCGTCGTCCGGCCCACGTCCGAGACGATCATCAACGACTACTTCTCCAAGTGGGTCCAGAGCTACCGCGACCTGCCTCTGCTGATCAACCAGTGGGCCAACGTGGTCCGCTGGGAGATGCGCCCGCGCGTGTTCCTCCGTACGAGCGAGTTCCTCTGGCAGGAGGGCCACACCGCCCACGCCACCTACGAGGACGCCCGCGACTACGCCGCCCGCATCCACACGGACGTCTACGGCGACTTCATGACGAACGTGCTCGGCATCGACGTCGTGCTCGGCCGCAAGACCGCCAAGGAGCGCTTCGCCGGCGCCATCAACACCCTCACCCTCGAGGGGATGATGGGCGACGGCAAGGCCCTGCAGCTGGGCACGAGCCACGAGCTCGGCACCAACTTCGCCAAGGCCTTCAACACCCAGTACCTGTCGAAGGAAGGCAAGCAGGAGCTCGTCTGGCAGACCTCCTGGGGCGTCTCGACCCGCATGGTCGGCGGCCTGATCATGTCCCACGGCGACGACAACGGCCTGCGGGTGCCGCCGCGCCTGGCGCACGTCCAGGTCGTCGTCATGGCGATCAAGGGCGACGAGGCCGTCACCAAGGTCCGCGAGCTCGGCGCCCAGCTGAAGGCCGCCGGACTCCGGGTCCAGGTCGACGACCGCGTGGACACCCCCTTCGGCCGCCGCGCCGTGGACTGGGAGCTCAAGGGCGTACCGGTGCGCATCGAGATCGGCCCCCGCGACCTGGAGGCCGGCACCGCGATGCTGGCCCGCCGCATCCCGGGCGGGAAGACCCCGGTGCAGATCGACGCGCTCGCCGACCTGCTGCCGAAGGTGCTCGACGAGGACCAGGCGCAGCTGCTGCGCGAGTCCCGCGAGCGCCGTGTGGCCCGTACCTCCGACGTGTCGACGATCGAGGAGGCCGCCGAGGCCGCCGTCGCCGGCGGCTGGGCGCGGATCCCGTGGGCGGACCTCGGTCCCGAGGGCGAGGCCAAGCTGGCCGAGCAGGCCGTCTCCGTGCGCTGCCTGATCGCCGAGGACGGGTCGGTCCCCACGGCGGACGACGCCCCCGGTACCCTCGCGATCGTCGCGCGCTCGTACTGACGGGGCCCGAAGGCTTCTGTGCCCCGGCGTGCGGCTCGTGCCGCGCGCCGGGGCAGCTTCGTCATTGGTCCTCGTTAAGTACCGACTCCTCCTGAGATAGACGCACCCGTCCTCGTCAGCACGCATGAGACTGAACTGACTGGTACGTGCAAAAAATTTGGAATGGCCCGGAATCGGAACACCCGGGCACCTCGGCTCGTTGTCACGACGTGAGCACGACACCACCTGTTCTCGCCGCAGAGCTGGCGCAGGCGTGGGCCGATATTCAGCGGCACCACCCCGAGCTGCCTGACCTTGCCGCGCCCGAGTCCCTGATCGGAGAGTCCTCGTCCGCCTGCGGCGCCGAGCTCTCCTTCGAGCGACTGCTGCACGAGGCAGTCCACGGCATCGCCGCCGCCCGCGGAGTCCGAGACACCTCGCGCGCCGGCCGCTACCACAACCGCAGATTCCTCGCGATCGCCGAGGAGCTGGGGCTGGACCACTCCGAGGAGCCGCACGCCAGCAGCGGCTTCTCGCTCGTCACGCTCAATCCGGAGGCGAAGCGGCGCTACCGCCCCACCATCGAACGGCTGCAGCGCGCCCTGAAGGCGCACACCGCCGCCACGGCAGCCGACACCAAGCGCAGCTTCCGCGGACCGGCCGCCCGGCACGGGTCCTCCGGTGGCGGCGTGCGCGTCAAGGCGGTCTGCGACTGCGGGCGCAACGTGCGGGTGGTCCCCTCCGTGCTGGCCCAGGCGCCGATCGTGTGCGGCGGGTGCATGAAGCCCTTCCGCATCCCCGAAGTCGCCATCGCGGCGGCCTCCTGACCGCCCTCACCGTCGCCACCGGGGCCACCGCCCCACGGCGAACCGGCCGCCGGGCCCTCGCCCCCACCGGGGCGACCGCCGCCGGCGCACACGCGGGCAGCCCGCACCGCCGCACCACCGGCGGGCCGTGCCCCGCGCCCCGCACCGCCGTCCTTGCGGTACCCCGTGCCCGCACGGAGAAGGGAGCGGGCCGCCCGCGGCAGGCGGACCCGCCCGCCCGGCGGAGCGCGCCGCGGGCGTATGGCACAATGGCTAGCTGTACTCGACAGTCGCATAGGACCCCTCTCTCCTCCGGCTGACGCGTCCATCGGGCACCCGAGTACCGCAACCCCACGTGGCATCTCATGTGCCCAACCACGTCAAGTTCAGGAGACACCACTCCAGTGGCAGTCAAGATCAAGCTCAAGCGCCTCGGCAAGATTCGCCAGCCGCACTACCGCATCGTCGTCGCCGACGCCCGCACCCGCCGGGATGGTCGCGCGATCGAGGAGATCGGTATCTACCACCCGACCTACAACCCGTCGCGCATCGAGGTCAACGCCGAGCGTGCGCAGTACTGGCTGTCCGTCGGCGCCCAGCCCACCGAGGCTGTGCTCGCCATCCTGAAGCTGACCGGTGACTGGCAGGCCCACAAGGGTCTCCCCGCCCCCGCGCCGCTCCTGCAGCCGGAGACGAAGGAGAGCAAGCGTCGCTCCTTCGACGAGTTCGCCAAGGCCCTCGAGGGCATCGGCGAGGGCAAGGGCGAGGCCATCACGCAGAAGGCGAAGAAGGCCGACAAGAAGGCGGACGAGGCTGAGGCCGCCGCCGAGTCGACCGAGGCCTGATCATGCTCGAGGAGGCTCTTGAGCACCTCGTAAAGGGCATTGTGGACAACCCCGACGAAGTGCAGGTCGCCTCGCGCAACCTGCGCCGTGGGCAGGTGCTCGAGGTCCGGGTTCACCCCGACGACCTCGGGAAGGTGATCGGCCGCAACGGCCGCACCGCACGTGCACTGCGTACCGTCGTGGGCGCCATCGGCGGCCGGGGGATCCGCGTCGACCTCGTCGACGTGGACCAGGTCCGCTGAGTATTTGAATCACCGGCACGGGCCGGGGAGGGCATTCGTGCCCGCCCCGGCCCGTCGTCGTCTGAACAGGAGAGACACACAGTGGAGCTGGTAGTCGCGCGGATCGGCCGCGCCCACGGCATCAAGGGTGAGGTCACCGTCGAGGTGCGCACGGACGAGCCGGAGCTGCGGCTCAGCCCCGGTGCCGTGCTCAAGACGGAGCCCGCCACGGCGGGACCGCTGACCATCGAGACGGGCCGGGTGCACAGCGGCCGGCTGATGCTCCGCTTCGCCGGCGTCAAGGACCGCACGGGGGCCGAGGCGCTGCGCAACATCCTGCTGATCGCCGAGGTGGACCCCTCCGAGCTGCCGGAGGAGGAGGACGAGTACTACGACCACCAGCTGATGGACCTGGACGTCGTCCTCGCCGACGGCACCGAGATCGGCCGGATCACCGAGATCTCCCACCTGCCCTCGCAGGACCTCTTCATCGTCGAGCGGCCGGACGGCTCCGAGGTGATGATCCCCTTCGTCGAGGAGATCGTCGCCGAGATCGACCTGGAGGAGCAGCGCTGCGTCATCACCCCGCCGCCCGGGCTGATCGACGAGCGCGAGGCCGTCATCGTCTCGACCCGTGACGAGGACTCCGGGGACGACGCCTGATGCGTCTCGACGTCGTCACGATCTTCCCCGAGTACCTGGAGCCGCTGAACGTCTCCCTCGTCGGCAAGGCCCGTGCCCGCGGGCAGCTCGACGTGCACGTCCACGACCTGCGGGACTGGACGTACGACCGGCACAACACGGTCGACGACACCCCGTACGGCGGCGGTCCCGGCATGGTCATGAAGACCGAGCCGTGGGGCGAGGCCCTGGACGCGGCGCTGGCCGACGGCTACGAGGCGGGCGCGCACGGGCCCGTCATGGTCGTCCCCACCCCCAGCGGCCGCCCCTTCACCCAGGAACTGGCCGTCGAGCTCTCCGAGCGGCCGTGGCTGATCTTCACCCCGGCCCGGTACGAGGGCATCGACCGCCGGGTCATGGACGAGTACGCCACCCGCATGCCGGTGTACGAGGTCTCCATCGGCGACTACGTCCTGGCGGGAGGCGAGGCCGCCGTCCTGGTCGTCACCGAGGCCGTGGCCCGGCTGCTGCCCGGGGTGCTCGGCAACGCCGAATCGCACCGCGACGACTCCTTCGCGCCGGGCGAGATGGCCAACCTGCTGGAGGGGCCCGTCTACACCAAGCCCCCGCAGTGGCGCGGCCGGGACATCCCCGAGGTGCTGCTCAGCGGCCACCACGGGAAGATCGCCCGCTGGCGCCGGGACGAGGCCTTCCGCCGGACCGCGCAGAACCGCCCGGACCTGATCGAGCGCTGCGAGGCCTCAGCCTTCGACAAGAAGGACCGGGAGATCCTCTCCGTCCTGGGCTGGAAGCCGTCCGCGGACGGCCGATTTTGGCTCAGGCCCGAGGCCGTGGAAGAATAGGCGGCTGCTGTACGCCCGCGGGCGCCCCTGCCACAGGGGGACCGTCGCCCGCCGGGTGGAACAGCTCCCGAATTCTCTACGGAAACCCGCCCGGCGGCCTGTGGCGTCGTGCGAAGAAAGCAGACGAAGAACATGTCTCACCTGCTCGATGGCGTCAACGCCGCCGCGCTCCGCTCGGACGTCCCGGCCTTCCGCCCGGGTGACACGATCAACGTGCACGTCCGCGTGATCGAGGGCAACCGCTCCCGTATCCAGCAGTTCAAGGGCGTCGTCATCCGTCGCCAGGGCGCCGGGGTCTCCGAGACCTTCACCGTCCGCAAGGTCTCCTTCAGCGTCGGCGTGGAGCGTACCTTCCCGGTCCACTCCCCGATCTTCGAGAAGATCGAGCTCGTCACCCGCGGTGACGTTCGCCGTGCGAAGCTGTACTACCTCCGTGAGCTCCGCGGCAAGGCCGCGAAGATCAAGGAGAAGCGCGACAAGTAAGGTCGCCTCCGGTGTTCCGGGGCGGCCGGATAGGCTCGCCCCCGATGGACACCGAAGCACCTCACACGCAGCGCGGCCACTCTTCCCCCGCAGAGGGGGGAGAGCGGCCGCGTTTTGCGTTCTCCGTGACCGGGAAGCCGGCGGTGGGGAGGCGGGCGTCGGGGCGCCCCGCGAAGGGGCGGGCGCGGACCCGGGGATCCCTGACCTGGCGGCGGGCCGGTGTGCTCGGTGTGATCTGCACCGTCTTCCTGCTGCTGTTCAGCAACTTCGTGGTCCAGCCCTTCCTGATCCCGAGCCGCTCCATGGAGCCGACGCTCCAGGTCGGCGACCGGGTGCTGGTCAACAAGCTGGCGTACCGTTTCGGCGACCAGCCGGGCCGCGGGGACCTGGTGGTCTTCGACGGCACGGGCTCCTTCGTTCGGGAACGCCCGGACGCCAATCCGGTCGGAGTGCTGCTCCACGGTGCGGCCTCGGCGCTCGGGCTCGCGGAGCCGTCCGACACCGACTTCGTGAAGCGGGTGGTGGGCGTGGGCGGTGACGACGTGGTGTGCTGCGATGCCGGCGGGCGGGTCGAGGTGAACGGCGTGCCGCTGGACGAGCCGTACCTGTATCCCGGTGACGCCCCCTCGAAGGTGCCGTTCCGGATCGTCGTACCCCTGGGGAGCCTGTGGGTGATGGGTGATCATCGGTCCCAGTCGCGGGACTCGCGGGACCATCTCGGGGAACCGGGCGGGGGGATGGTGCCGGTGGAGAAGGTGATCGGGCGGGCCGACTGGATCGGCTGGCCGGTTTCGCGCTGGGGCGCCGTCGGCGGCGGTCATGGGTAGCCGGGGACGGCCGCGCGGCGGACGGGAGCGGGAGCCCGAACCGGAGCCGGAACCGACGCCCGCACCGGTGGTGGAGGGCGGCCGGGCCGAACGGCGCCGGACGGCCCGCAAGGTGCGCCGGCGCCGCCGCACGCGCCGGGCGGGCGAGCTGCCGCTGCTGGTCGTGGTGGCCCTGTGCATAGCCCTGCTGCTCAAGACCTTCCTGGTGCAGGCCTTCTTCATCCCGTCGGGCTCGATGGAACAGACCATCCGCATCGGCGACCGGGTCCTCGTGGACAAGCTGACCCCGTGGTTCGGCTCCAAGGTCGAGCGCGGCGACGTCGTCGTGTTCAAGGACCCCGGCGGCTGGCTCAAGGGCGAGGCGGCCCGGCCCGCCCAGGATCCGGTCGGCGTCAAACAGATCAAGCAGGGCCTGACCTTCATCGGCCTGCTGCCCTCGGCCGACGAGCAGGACCTCATCAAGCGCGTCATCGGCGTGGGCGGGGACACCGTCAAGTGCTGCGACAACAGGGGCCGGGTCACCGTCAACGGCTCGCCGCTCGACGAGCCGTACGTGAATCCGGGCAACGCCCCCTCGGACATCGCCTTCGAGGTCGACGTGCCGGCCGGGCGGCTCTTCGTGATGGGCGACCACCGGGCGAATTCCTCGGACTCGCGCTTCCACCTCGACGAGGCTTTCGACGGAACCATCGACGAGAACGGGGTCGTGGGCGAAGCCGTGGTGATCGCCTGGCCGTTCGGGCACTGGAAGCGACTGGAACAGCCCGCGACCTTCCGCATGGTGCCCGATCAGGCACGGAGTGAAGGACGCGGACGGCGTAGGCGCCGTCGGGGCCTGCCGTTCGCATAGTGTGTCTTCGGTCTCCCGCGCCTTAGGGAACTCCCGCTCGTTAAGGGAGGGGAGGGCCCGTGCCTGTTTCGGCCGGGCGGCGATCGCGAGTGAGGAGTGGATGTGGGGGATGTGGCGGTAGGCGCACGTTCCGGTCGCGACGAGGGCGAGGAGCGGCCGGACGATGCAGTCGAGCGCGAGGCCGACGAGGACGGTACCGCGGCGCCGGCGCACCGCTCGTTCTGGAAGGAGCTTCCGCTCCTCATCGGCATCGCCCTGCTGCTGGCCCTGCTGATCAAGACCTTCCTGGTCCAGGCGTTCTCGATCCCGTCCGACTCGATGCAGGACACCCTGCAGCGCGGCGACCGGGTGCTGGTGGACAAGCTGACCCCGTGGTTCGGTTCCGAGCCGGAGCGCGGTGAGGTCGTCGTCTTCCACGACCCCGCGAACTGGCTCTCGGGGGAGCCCACTCCGGAGCCGAACATCGTGCAGAAGGCCCTCAGCTGGATCGGCCTGATGCCGTCCGCCGAGGAGAAGGACCTGATCAAGCGGACGATCGCCATCGGCGGTGACACGGTCGAGTGCAAGAAGGGGGGACCGGTCGTCGTCAATGGCAAGGCGCTCGACGAGCCGTACATCTACCCCGGCAACACCCCGTGCGACGACGCCCCCTTCGGCCCGATCACCGTGCCCAAGGGCAAGATCTGGGTGATGGGCGACCACCGGCAGAACTCCCAGGACTCCCGCTACCACATGCAGGACTCCACCCAGGGCTTCGTGCCGGTCGACAAGGTCGTCGGCCGGGCCGTCGTGATCGCGTGGCCGGTCACCCGCTGGTCGACGCTGCCGATCCCGGACACCTTCGACCAGCCGGGCATCGGCAACCAGGCCGCCGCGACCGCGCTCGGTCTCGGAGCCTCCGGGCTGGCCCCGGTCGGGCTGGGCCCGGCCGCACTCGGGCTCGTGGGGGCGGTTCCGCTCGTCATGTGGCGCAGGCAGAAGCTGACCAGCGGTCGTACCGCCCGGTAGGGTGCCGCCCAGGTCGACGATCCCGGAGTGTGGGGGCGCTGCAATGGGCGGAACACAAGCAATACGCAGTGGCAAGGATGGCCGCGGCGGTCTCGGCAATGTGCTGTCGGGACTCGCCGTGGCCATCGGCTTTGCGCTCTTCCTCGGCGGCTTCGTCTGGGGGGCGCTTCTCTATCAGCCCTACACGGTGCCGACCGACTCGATGATGCCGACCGTGAAGCCCGGGGACCGGGTGCTCGCGCAGCGCATCGACGGCGGGGAGGTGCGCCGCGGGGACGTGGTCATCTTCACTGATTCCATGTGGAGCGATTCGCCCATGGTCAAGCGGGTCGTCGGCATCGGCGGCGACACCGTGAAGTGCTGCGGCGCGGGCGGCGAGCTGACGGTGAACGGAACGCCGCTGGACGAGCCGTACGCCGACACCACCCGCCCGGACACGGGTCTGGCCATGCCTCCGGGGCAGGCCCCGCCACCCGGAACCCCGTTCGAGGTGACGGTCCCCGAGGGGAACCTCTTCCTGCTGGGCGACCGGCGGGCCGCCTCACTGGACTCCCGCGCCCACTTGCAGGAGGCAGGGCAGGGGACCGTGTCGAGGTCGGCCGTCAGCGCCCGCGTCGACGCCCTGGCCTGGCCCTCCGTGAAGATGCTGGAGCGTCCGGCGACGTACGCCGGCCTGCCCGGCGGGATCTCGCACCCCGGGCCGCTGCGGCTCCAGCTGGTCGCGGTGGTGGCCGGCGCCGTCCTGGTCCTGCTGGGGGCCGCGTACGGGCCCGTGGCGCGGGTCCTGGGGCGCGGGCGGAGGCAGGAGCGGGCCGGTGTCCGCTGACCCGGCCGGGACCGGCCGCCGGAAGGTGTCGCGGGTGATCCTCCTGGACCCGGACGACCGGATCCTGCTGCTGCACGGCTTCGAGCCGGCGGACCCCTCGGACGACTGGTGGTTCACCCCGGGCGGCGGGCTGGAGGGCTCCGAGAGCCGGGAACAGGCCGCGCTGCGCGAGCTGGCGGAGGAGACGGGGATCACGGAGGTGGAGCTGGGGCCGGTGCTGTGGCAGCGCTACTGCTCGTTCCCCTTCGACGGGCGCCGCTGGGAGCAGGACGAGTGGTACTTCCTGGCACGTACCAGCCAGACGGCGACCGAGATGGGCGGGCTCACCGAGCTGGAGCGGCGCAGCGTCACCGGAGCCAGGTGGTGGACCTCCGAGGAACTTCTCTCGGCCCATGAGACGGTGTACCCGACCAGACTCGCCGAGCTGCTCCGTACGCTGCTCGACGACGGTCCCCCGGGTGCGCCGGTGGTCCTGGCCCCGGAAATCGTTTAGGGGCGCACGGGCCTGGCGCACAATAGGGGGACGCACGGCTGAAGGGGAACATGCCATGAGTGCCGAGGACCTCGAAAAGTACGAGACCGAGATGGAGCTGAAGCTCTATCGGGAGTACCGCGACGTCGTCGGGCTGTTCAAGTATGTGATCGAGACCGAACGCCGTTTCTACCTCACCAACGACTACGAGATGCAGGTGCACTCGGTCCAGGGCGAGGTGTTCTTCGAGGTCTCGATGGCCGACGCGTGGGTCTGGGACATGTACCGGCCGGCCCGCTTCGTGAAGCAGGTCCGGGTGCTGACCTTCAAGGACGTGAACATCGAGGAGCTCAACAAGAGCGACCTCGAACTGCCCGGCAGCTGAGCTTCCTCACCCGGGAGGGTGAGGAGGTTTTCCACAACGGCCGGTTCGTCCACCAAGATCCACAAGGTGGGCGGGGACGCGGGACCGTCGGTGCCGGAGGTGGTGCCGGATGAACGCGAAGGGCGTGGCACAGCAGGCATTGGGGCGGTACGGCGAGGAACTCGCCGCGCGGCGGCTGACCGAGGCCGGCATGACGGTGATCGCGCGGAACTGGCGGTGCCGCGGCGGGGAGATCGACATCGTCGCGCGGGACGGGGACGCCCTCGTCGTGTGCGAGGTCAAGACCCGCCGGGCGGGTGACTTCGAACATCCCATGGCCGCGGTGCGGCCGCCCAAGGCCGAGCGCTTACGGGGGCTCGCCGGGCGGTGGCTCGCCGACCACGGCGGACCGCCCCCGGGCGGCGTGCGCATCGACCTCGTCGGAGTCCTGCTGCCGCGGCGCGGTGCGCCCCTGGTGGAACACGTCAGGGGGGTGGCCTGATGGGGTTCGCACGAGCCTGCTCGGTGGCCCTGGTCGGCGTCGACGGGGTGGTGGTCGAGGTCCAGGCCGATCTGGAGCCCGGAGTCGCGGCCTTCACCCTGGTGGGGCTGCCGGACAAGACCCTGGTCGAGAGCCGGGACCGGGTGCGTGCGGCCGTGGTCAACTCGGGGGCGGCCTGGCCGCAGAAGAAGCTCACGGTCGGGCTCAGCCCGGCCTCCGTGCCGAAGTCCGGCGCCGGATTCGACCTGGCCGTCGCCGCGGCGGTGCTCGGGGCCGCCGAGGTGGTCGACCCGGCGGCCATCGCCGATCTCGTCCTCATCGGGGAGCTGGGGCTGGACGGCCGGGTCCGTCCGGTCCGGGGGATCCTGCCGGCGGTCCTCGCCGCGATGGAGGCCGGATACCGGCAGGTGGTGGTGCCGCAGCAGTGCGCCGCCGAGGCCGCGCTCGTGCCGGACGTCTCCGTGCTCGGCGTGCGCAGCCTGCGTCAGCTGATCGCGGTCCTGACCGGCGGGACGGTGCCCGAGGAGGATCCGCCCGACCCGCCGGGGCGCCCCGATCCGATACTGGCCGGCCTGCTGGTCCCGGGTGCGGGACTGGGCACGGGTCTCGCCCAGGGCCGCACCGGCCGGGGGGAGGCCGCGGACTTCCCCGACCTCGCCGACGTGGCCGGGCAGCAGACGGCGCGCCGCGCCCTGGAGGTGGCGGCCGCCGGAGGGCACCACCTCTTCCTCAGCGGACCCCCGGGCGCGGGCAAGACGATGCTGGCCGAGCGGCTGCCCTGGATCCTGCCGCCGCTGACCCGCCAGGACTCCGTGGAGGTCACGGCCGTCCACTCGGTCGCGGGGATCCTCCCGCCCGGCGAACCACTGGTCGCCCGGCCGCCGTACTGCGCACCGCACCATTCGGCGACCATGCAGTCCCTGGTGGGCGGCGGGAGCGGGATCCCCAGGCCCGGAGCGGTCTCCCTGGCGCACCGAGGCGTGCTCTTCCTGGACGAGGCCGCGGAGTTCCACAGCCGGGCCCTGGACGCGCTGCGCCAGCCCCTCGAATCGGGACACGTGGTCATCGCCCGGGCCGCGGGCGTGGTGAGGCTGCCGGCCCGGTTCCTGATGGTGCTCGCCGCGAACCCCTGCCCGTGCGGGCGCCACACCCTGCTGGGAGCCGGGTGCGAATGCCCGCCCTCGGTGATCCGGCGCTACCAGGCGCGGCTGTCCGGGCCGCTGCTCGACCGGGTGGACCTGAGGGTGGAGGTCGAGCCCGTCACCCGGTCCGATCTGCTGGGGCAGGGCGGGCGGGGGGAGGCCACCGCCGTGGTCGCCGAGCGGGTGCGGGAGGCCCGGGAGCGCGCCGGGGCCCGGCTCGCCGACACGCCGTGGCGGCTCAACTCCGAAGTGCCCGGACAGGAATTGCGGACCCGGTGGCAGGCGGGCCCCGGGGCACTGGCGCAGGCCGAGCGCGACCTGGAGCGGGGGCTGCTCACCGCGCGCGGGCTGGACCGGGTGCTGCGGGTCGCCTGGACCGTCGCCGATCTGCGGGGGCGGGACCGGCCCGACGCGCTGGACGTGGCCGTGGCGCTGGAGTTGCGGACCGGGATCGCCCGCGGGGCCGTCCCGGTGACGGGAGGCGGGAGGTGACCGGCGCAGGGGACGAGGAACTGCTCGCGAGGGCGGCGCTGTCGCGGGTGCTCGAGCCCGGGGACGAGCACGGCGGGCGCTGGCTGCGGGAGCACGGCGCGGTGGGGCTGATGGGGCTGCTGACCGGCCCCGCGACGGGATCGGAGGCCCCGGCGGGAGTGGGGCCGGAGCGGCTCGCCGGGTACCGCAGACGGGCGGCACTGGCCGATCCGCGGCGCGACCTCGAACGGGCCGCCGCCTCGGGAGTCCGGTTCGTGTTCCCGGGATCGGCGGAGTGGCCGACCCAGCTCGACGACCTCGGCGACGCCCGCCCCGTCGGGCTGTGGCTGCGGGGCCGGCCGAACCTGCGGACCTGGGCTCTGCGTTCGGTGTCCGTGGTCGGCGCCCGGGCCTGCACCCCGTACGGCGCGCACATGGCGCAGACCCTGGCCGCCGGGCTCGCCGAGCGGGGCTGGGTCGTGGTCTCCGGCGCCGCGTTCGGGATCGACGGCGCCGCCCACCGGGGGGCCCTCGCGCCGGGCGGCGCGACCGCGGCGGTGCTCGCCTGCGGGGTGGACGTCGCCTATCCCCGCGGACACTCCGGGCTGCTCGACCGGATCGCCGGCCAGGGGCTGATCCTCGGCGAGCTGCCGCCCGGCAGCCATCCGACCCCCAGCAGGTTCGTCCTGCGCAACCGGGTCATCGCGGCCCTCACCCGGGGCACGGTCGTCGTGGAGGCCGCCCACCGCAGCGGGTCCCTCGTCACCGCCCGGCGGGCCCAGCAGCTCGGGCGGATCACGATGGGCGTCCCGGGGGCCGCCACCAGTGCGCTCTCGGCCGGGGTGCACGAACTGCTGCGCGGCGAGGCCGTGCTCGTCACCGACGCGGCGGAGGTGGTCGAACTGGTGGGCTCCATGGGCGAGCTGGCTCCCGAGCGGCGCGGTCCCGTGCTCGCCAGGGACCTGCTGGACCGGGACACGGCCCGGGTGCTCGAAGCGCTGCCGGCCGGACGCCCGGCCGACGTGGCGTCGCTGGCACTTGCCTGCGGCACCGGCGCCGATGAAGTCATCGGCAGACTGTACGAACTTCACTCTCTGGGGTTCGTCGAACGGCAGGGCGACGGCTGGCAGTTGAGCAGACAAACGGCTGGAAGGGACATACAAACCCGGCCCACCCGGCGAGGCGGTCGTTGACCTGGGGAGTTCCGGTGAAAGAGTGAAACCGATGAGAGACGCGGTCTTCCCGGTGGCAGCTGCCGGGACCGTGCGCGCTGCGCCGGTCCCGGGCGGCCCGTGCGAGTCGGGGCGCCCCTGCGCCCCCGCGCCATCCCGTACTCTTCGCGCACCGCGACACTTCCGTCACGCTACGCTCCCAAGGAATCCGGCTCCGGCAAAGGCGAAGCATGCCCCAGCACACCTCAGGGTCCGACCGCGCTGCGGTGCCCCCCGCTGCCCGTGGCAGCGTGCGGTCCACCGCGCCCTCGTCCCTGGAGGTGCTGTGGCGCTCGTACAAGGAATCGGGTGACGAGCGGCTGCGGGAGCAGTTGATCCTGCACTACTCGCCCCTGGTGAAGTACGTCGCCGGCCGCGTCAGCGTGGGCCTGCCGCCCAATGTCGAGCAGGCCGACTTCGTCTCCTCCGGGGTCTTCGGACTGATCGACGCCATCGAGAAGTTCGACATCGAACGGTCGATCAAGTTCGAGACCTACGCGATCACCCGGATCCGCGGCGCGATGATCGACGAACTGCGGGCACTGGACTGGATCCCCCGCTCGGTCCGGCAGAAGGCGCGGGCCGTGGAGCGGGCCTACGCCACGCTGGAGGCCCAGCTGCGGCGCACCCCGACGGAGAGCGAGGTCGCCGGGGAGATGGGCATCGGGGTGGAGGATCTCCACACCGTCTTCAGCCAGTTGTCCCTGGCGAACGTGGTCGCCCTGGAGGAGCTCCTGCACGTCGGCGGGGAGGGCGGCGACCGCCTCTCGCTGATGGACACCCTGGAGGACACCGCCGCCGACAACCCGGTGGAGGTGGCGGAGGACCGCGAACTGCGGCGCCTGCTGGCGCGGGCCATCAACACCCTGCCCGAGCGCGAGAAGACGGTGGTCACCCTCTACTACTACGAGGGCCTCACCCTCGCCGAGATCGGCAACGTGCTGGGCGTCACCGAGAGCCGGGTCAGTCAGATCCACACCAAGTCCGTCCTGCAACTGCGCGCGAAGTTGGCAGATGTAGGACGGTGAGCTTGCGCCCCCTCCGTAGAGTGGATGCGTGCCCAGGATTCGAGCGGCCTCCGTGGCCGAGCACCGGTCGATGCAGCGCGGCGCCCTCTTGGACGCTGCGCGTTCCCTGCTGTCCGAAGGCGGGACGGAGGCGCTGACCTTCCCCGCCCTCGCGGAGCGGACCGGCCTCGCCCGGTCCTCCGTGTACGAATACTTCCGCTCCCGTGCGGCCGTCGTCGAAGAGCTGTGCGCGGTGGACTTCCCCGTGTGGGCCGCCGAGATCGAGGCGGCGATGGAGCAGGCGGAGTCGCCGGAGGCGAAGATCGAGGCCTACGTGCGGAGCCAGCTGGGGCTGGTGGGGGACCGGCGGCACCGGGCGGTGGTGGCCATCTCGGCGAGCGAGCTGGACGCAGGTGCGCGGGAGAAGATCCGCGCGGCGCACGGCGGCCTGGTCGCGATGATCGTCGAGGCGCTGGCCGGCCTCGGGCAGCCGGAGCCGCGCCTCGCGGCGATGCTGCTGCAGGGGGTCGTGGATGCGGCCGTGCGACGCATCGAGCTCGGCGCGGCGGAGGATCCCGTCGTCGTGACGGAGACGGCCGTGGCCATGGCCCTGCGGGGCGTGCGGGGCTGAGGTCCCCGGGGCTCCCGGGGCTCCCGCCCCGGAACTTCCCCGGATTCCGTCCGGGGCCCTCCACACCTCGATCGCCGGCCGGGCTGAAAGATCGCCTCAAACGCCGGCGGGGTCCGGTGTGGGCGAGGCCGGATTCGGCAGCAGGCGGGGTGTCGAGCGGGGGAGCAGGGTCAGGGGGTTGAGGTAGGTCTCGCCCGACAGGAGGCCCCAGTGGAGGCACGGGGCCGGACAGTGGGAGCCCTGTGTCAGGACGGCCACCACCTGGCCCGCCGTGACCTGCTCGCCCTCCGCGACCAGCGGGCGGACCGGTTCGTAGGTCGTGCGCAAGCCGTCCGGGAGGGTCAGGGAGAGCACACCGCGGCCCGCGACCTGCCCGGCGTAGTGGACCCGGCCCGGGCCGACCGCGCGGAGCTCCGCGCCCACCGGGGCGGACAGGTCCACGCCGCGGTGCCCTGCCGCGTACGGGGTCGGCGGCGGGTCCCACCAGCGGGCCACCGTCAGCGGTGCGGGCAGCGGGCGCGCCCCGGGCAGGTGCCCGGGAACGGCCCGGGGCTGGTGTCCGGGCACGGGCCCGGGCAGGGCCGCCTGTGCCAGGGCCAGGAGCAGGCTGAGCAGCAGAGTCGTCATGGGCCGTAGCGTCCCGCGCCCGTACGGGGCCGCGAGCGGGCCTGTGGACGATCCGGGCGCTGTGGACAACGGCGTCACCCGGCATACCGCCGGGTCCCGTACACTTCTTGTGGCGATCCGGGTCACCGGGTCGACTTCGCACGCCCCGGCACCAGCCCGAAACGGCCAGGTGACAGCGTCTCTCGGTCCCTCATGGGGGCAGGGCGCGGTGGGGCGTCAGGAACCAAACCGAGAAACCAAGGAGATGGCCATGGCCGTCGTCACGATGCGGGAGCTGCTGGAAAGCGGCGTCCACTTCGGTCACCAGACCCGCCGTTGGAACCCGAAGATGAAGCGCTTCATCTTCACGGAGCGCAACGGCATCTACATCATCGACCTGCTGCAGTCGCTGTCGTACATCGACCGCGCCTACGAGTTCGTGAAGGAGACCGTCGCGCACGGTGGCTCCATCATGTTCGTCGGTACCAAGAAGCAGGCCCAGGAGGCCATCGCCGAGCAGGCGACGCGCGTTGGTATGCCGTACGTCAACCAGCGCTGGCTGGGTGGCATGCTCACCAACTTCTCCACCGTCTACAAGCGCCTTCAGCGTCTGAAGGAGCTTGAGGCGATCGACTTCGAGGACGTCGCCGCCTCGGGTCTCACCAAGAAGGAGCTCCTGGTCCTCTCCCGCGAGAAGACCAAGCTGGAGAAGACCCTCGGTGGTATCCGCGAGATGTCGAAGGTTCCCAGCGCCGTCTGGATCGTCGACACCAAGAAGGAGCACATCGCCGTCGGTGAGGCGCGCAAGCTGCACATCCCGGTCGTCGCGATCCTCGACACCAACTGCGACCCCGACGAGGTCGACTACAAGATCCCGGGTAACGACGACGCGATCCGTTCCGTCACCCTGCTCACCCGCGTGATCGCCGACGCCGTCGCCGAGGGCCTCATCGCCCGCTCCGGCGCTGCGACCGGCGACTCGAAGCCGGGCGAGAAGGCCGCCGCCGAGCCGCTCGCCGAGTGGGAGCGCGACCTGCTCGAGGGTGACAAGAAGGCCGACGACGCCGAGGCCGCTCCGGCCGCGGCCGCCGCCGAGGTCGTCGAGGCCCCGGCCGCCGAGGCTGAGGCCCCGGCCGCCGACGCCGAGCAGGCCTGACCCACTGAGAGCGCCCGGCGTTCACGCGCCGGGCACTCACAGCACGGACGATGACGGCGGGGGAGCCGCGCCCTGGGCGCGGCGCCTCCGCCGTTCACCCGTAGATCTACGACTTCGAGAGAGAATCACAGACTCATGGCGAACTACACCGCCGCTGACGTCAAGAAGCTCCGCGAGCTCACCGGCGCCGGCATGCTGGACTGCAAGAACGCGCTCGTGGACGCCGACGGTGACGTCGAGAAGGCCCAGGAAGCGCTCCGCATCAAGGGTCAGAAGGGCGTCGCCAAGCGCGAAGGCCGTTCTGCCGAGAACGGTGCGGTCGTCTCCCTCATCGCCGACGACAACACCTCCGGTGTCATCGTCGAGCTGAAGTGCGAGACCGACTTCGTCGCCAAGGGCGAGAAGTTCCTGGCCGTCGCCAACCAGCTGGCCGCCCACGTGGCCGCCACCTCCCCGGCCGACATCGAGGCGCTGCTCGCGTCCGAGATCGAGCCCGGCAAGACCGTCACCGCTTTCGTCGACGAGGCCAACGCCAACCTCGGCGAGAAGATCGTCCTGGACCGCTTCGCGCAGTTCACCGGCGGTTACGTGGCTGCGTACATGCACCGCACGATGCCCGACCTGCCGTTCCAGATCGGTGTCCTGGTCGAGCTCGACAAGGAGAACGCCGAGGTCGCCCGCGGCGTCGCGCAGCACATCGCCGCGTTCGCCCCGCAGTGGCTGTCCGCCGAGGACGTCCCGGCCGAGAAGGTCGAGTCCGAGCGCCGCATCGCCGAAGAGGTCACCCGCGCGGAGGGCAAGCCCGAGGCTGCCATCGCGAAGATCGTCGAGGGTCGCGTCAACGGCTTCTTCAAGGACGCCACGCTGCTCGGCCAGGCCTACGCCCTGGACAACAAGAAGTCCGTCCAGAAGGTTCTGGACGAGGCCGGTGTCACCCTGAAGCGCTTCACCCGCATCAAGGTCGGCATCTGAGTCCGTCCGTACGCGACGGACACCGGACCCCGGTAGGGTCTGAAGCAGTCGTCCGTGCTTGCGCAGGACGACCGCAGATCTGACGAGGAGGCCATTGCCGTAGAGGGAACCGCAAGGACCCACCGGCAATGGCCTTCTTCGTATGTGCACGAGGAGATCTCCATGAATCAGGGCGTGGACCCCCACACCGCATCCGACGACAAGAGCGACCAGGACAAGAAGGGCCGCCGCTTCATGCTGAAGCTGTCGGGCGAGGCCTTCTCCGGTGGCGGAGGACTGGGCGTCGACCCCGACGTCGTCCACGCCATCGCGCGTGAGATCGCCGCGGTGGTCCGCGACGGCGCGGAGATCGCCGTCGTGATCGGCGGCGGCAACTTCTTCCGCGGCGCCGAACTGCAGCAGCGTGGCATGGACCGGGCACGGTCCGACTACATGGGCATGCTCGGCACCGTCATGAACTGCCTCGCACTCCAGGACTTCCTGGAGAAGGAGGGCATCGACTCCCGCGTGCAGACCGCCATCACCATGGGCCAGGTCGCGGAGCCGTACATCCCGCTCCGTGCCGTGCGGCACCTGGAGAAGGGCCGCGTCGTCATCTTCGGCGCGGGCATGGGCATGCCGTACTTCTCCACCGACACCACGGCCGCCCAGCGTGCCCTGGAGATCGACGCCGAGGCCCTGCTCATGGGCAAGAACGGCGTCGACGGGGTCTACGACTCCGACCCGAAGAAGAACCCTGACGCGGTCAAGTTCGACGCGCTGGAGTACAGCGAGGTCCTCTCCCGCGACCTCAAGGTCGCCGATGCCACCGCGATCACGCTCTGCCGCGACAACAAGCTGCCGATCCTCGTGTTCGAGCTGCTCGCCGAGGGCAATATCGCCCGCGCCGTCAAGGGTGAGAAGATCGGCACGCTCGTCAGCGACCAGGAAACCCGGGCCTGAGCGGTCCGCCGCCGGACCGAGCCCGGACCGGCCCCGCCGGCCCCGCCCGCCTGAACCATCCATTCAAGACATGCAGGAGCACGTGGTGACCGAAGAGATCCTCCTCGAGGCCGAGGAGAAGATGGAAAAGGCCGTCGTCGTCGCCAAGGAAGACTTCGCCGCGATTCGCACCGGCCGTGCGCACCCGGCGATGTTCAACAAGATCGTGGCGGACTACTACGGTGCCATCACGCCCATCAACCAGCTCGCGTCCTTCTCGGTGCCCGAGCCGCGCATGGCGATCGTGACCCCGTTCGACAAGAGCGCCCTGCGCAACATCGAGCAGGCCATCCGCGACTCCGACCTCGGTGTCAACCCGAGCAACGACGGCAGCATCATCCGGGTGACCTTCCCCGAGCTGACGCAGGACCGCCGCAAGGAGTACATCAAGGTCGCCCGCACCAAGGCCGAGGACTCCAAGGTCTCCATCCGCGCCGTGCGCCGCAAGGCCAAGGACGCCCTCGACAAGCTCGTCAAGGACAAGGAAGCCGGCGAGGACGAGGTCCGTCGCGCCGAGAAGGAGCTCGACGACACCACCGCGAAGTACGTCGCGCAGGTGGACGAGCTCCTCAAGCACAAGGAAGCCGAGCTCCTCGAAGTCTGATGAACGACACTTCCTGGCAGCCGGAGCCGGTTCCGGCGGGTCCCGCATACGATGCGCAGGTGGGCCCGCACACTCGGCCCATGCCCATCGTGCCCGATGCCGCCGGCCGTGACTTCGACGACCGGGAAGCACGCGATCGGGGGGCCGCCCTGGACGGCGGCCCCCTCTTCCGCGCCGATACGCCGCCGCAGGAGCCCATGCCCAGCCCCCCGCCTCCGCATGCCCCGCAGCCGCAGGACGCCTCGCCCCCGCCGCCGAAGAAGCGCGCGGGCCGGGACCTGCGCGCCGCCATAGGGGTCGGCGTCGGTCTCGGCGCGGTGATCTTCGCTTCGCTGCTGATCGTCAAGGCGGTCTTCGTCGGCGTCATCGTCGTCGCGGTCGTCGTGGGCCTGTGGGAGCTCACCTCCCGGCTGCAGGAGCAGAAGGGCATCAAGGCCCCGCTGGTCCCGCTCGCGGTCGGCGGCGCGGCCATGGTCATCGCCGGGTACGTCCGGGGGGCCGAGGGCGCCTGGGTCGCCATGGCCCTGACCGTGCTGGCGGTCCTGGTGTGGCGGATGACCGAACCGCCCGAGGACTACCTCAAGGACGTCACCGCGGGCGCCTTCGCGGCGTTCTACGTGCCCTTCCTGGCCACCTTCGTCGCGATGCTCCTCACCGCCGACGACGGCCCCCAGCGCGTGATCACGTTCCTGCTCCTGACCGTGGTCAGCGATACCGGGGCCTACGCCGTCGGCTGGCGCTTCGGGAAGCGCAAGCTCGCGCCGCGCATCAGCCCCGGAAAGACCCGCGAGGGACTGTTCGGCGCGGTGGCCTTCGCGATGGCGGCCGGCGCGCTGTGCATGGAGTTCCTGATCGACGGCGGCGCCTGGTGGCAGGGCCTGCTGCTGGGCCTCGCGGTCGCGGTCAGCGCCACCCTGGGCGACCTCGGCGAGTCGATGATCAAGCGGGACCTGGGCATCAAGGACATGGGCACCCTGCTGCCGGGCCACGGCGGCATCATGGACCGGCTCGACTCCCTCCTGCCGACGGCGCCGGTGGTGTGGCTGCTGCTGGCGGCCTTCGTGGGTGTTGGCTGACCTGCGAAAAGGCGGCGTGTGACGCCGGGCGGTTACTCTTGAAAGGCGCGCTGCTTCTGCGGCGCGCCTTTCGTCTTACAAGGAGTACCTGCCATGGCCCGCCCCGTTCCGGGAGAGCTCACCTTCGTCGCCCCTCGCGGGGCCAAGAAGCCGCCCCGGCACCTCGCCGACATGACCCCGGCCGAGCGCCGTGAGGCGGTCGCCGCGATCGGCGAGAAGCCGTTCCGGGCCAAGCAGCTTTCCCAGCACTACTTCGCGCGCTACGCGCACGACCCGGCCGAGTGGACCGACATCCCCGCCGGCTCGCGGGAGAAGCTCCAGCAGGAGCTGCTCCCCGATCTGATGAACGTCGTCCGCCACATCAGCTGCGACGACGACACCACGCGCAAGACCCTGTGGAAGCTGCACGACGGCACGCTCGTCGAGTCCGTGCTGATGCGCTATCCCGACCGGGTCACGATGTGCATCTCCTCGCAGGCCGGCTGCGGCATGAACTGTCCGTTCTGCGCCACCGGCCAGGCGGGACTCGACCGCAACCTCTCCACCGCCGAGATCGTGCACCAGATCGTCGACGGCATGCGCGCGCTGCGCGACGGCGAGGTCCCGGGCGGACCGGCGCGCCTGTCGAACATCGTCTTCATGGGCATGGGCGAGCCGCTGGCCAACTACAACCGCGTGGTCGGCGCCATCCGCCGGCTCACCGACCCCGAGCCCGACGGCCTGGGCCTGTCGCAGCGCGGCATCACCGTCTCCACCGTCGGCCTGGTCCCGGCCATGCTGCGGTTCGCCGACGAGGGCTTCAAGTGCCGTCTCGCCGTCTCCCTGCACGCGCCCGACGACGAGCTGCGCGACACCCTGGTCCCCGTGAACACCCGCTGGAACGTCCGCGAGGTGCTCGGCGCGGCCTGGGAGTACGCGGAGAAGTCGGGCCGGCGGATCTCGATCGAGTACGCCCTGATCCGCGACATCAACGACCAGGCCTGGCGTGGTGACCTGCTGGGCAAGCTGCTCAAGGGCAAGCGTGTCCACGTCAATCTGATCCCGCTGAACCCCACGCCGGGCTCGAAGTGGACCGCCTCGCGGCCCGAGGACGAGAAGGCCTTCGTCGAGGCCATCGCCCGCCACGGCGTGCCCGTGACCGTACGCGACACCCGCGGCCAGGAGATCGACGGCGCGTGCGGCCAGCTGGCCGCTTCGGAGCGCTAGGTTCCGCTTCTGTTCGATGAGATTCGGCCGCGGGGTACCCTGTGGCCGAACCAATTTCATATTCCGACAGGGGAGCGCCACAGCGCTGAGAGTGCGGTATCCGTCATCCGCAGACCCTCTGAACCTCGCCCCGGTCATTCGGGGTAGGAAGTTCGGTCACCACTCTTGCTGTTGCGCCCTGCCCGGCGTCCGCTCTCGCAGCGCCGGGCAGGGCCGCGTCTTCTCCTGGACATCCCAGGAGGAATTCACCGATGAGCACCACCAAGAAGATCGCGGGCGCCGCGCTCGCGGCCGCGCTGGGCGTCACCACGCTCAGCGCCTGCGGCGGCGACGCCAAGGACAAGACGGCGGGCGCGAGCGACGCCCCCAAGTCCAAGACCGTGACCCTCGTCTCGCACGACTCCTTCAACGTGACCGACACGGTCCTCAAGGAGTTCGAGCAGCAGAGCGGCTACACGGTCAAGGTGCTGAAGTCCGGGGACGCCGGCGCGGCACTGAACCAGGAGATCCTCACCAAGGGCTCCCCGCGCGGCGACGTCTTCTTCGGCGTGGACAACACCCTCCTCTCGCGCGCCCTCGACAACGGCATCTTCACGCCGTACGAGGCCAAGGGCCTGGCCGACGTGAAGCCCGAGTACGTCCTCGACAAGGAGCACCGGGTCACCCCGATCGACTCCGGCGACATCTGCGTCAACTACGACAAGGCGTACTTCGCCGACAAGAAGATCGCCCCGCCGCAGACGCTGGACGACCTGATCAAGCCGGAGTACAAGAACCTCCTGGTCACCGAGAACGCCGCGACCTCCTCGCCCGGCCTCGGCTTCCTCCTCGCCTCCGTCGGCAAGTACGGCGACGAGGGCTGGAAGGACTACTGGAGCAAGCTGAAGGCCAACGGCGTCGAGGTCGTCGACGGCTGGGAGCAGGCCTACAACGAGCGGTTCTCCGGCTCCGCCGGAGGCAAGAAGGCCAAGGGCGACCGCCCGCTGGTCGTCTCCTACGCCTCCAGCCCGCCGGTCGAGGTGCTGTACGGCGAGCCGCAGCCGGCCGAGGCCCCGACGGGCGTCGCCACCGGCACCTGCTTCCGCCAGATCGAGTTCGCGGGCCTGCTGAAGGGCGCGAAGAACGAGGAGGGCGGCAAGGCCCTGGTGGACTTCCTGGTCAGCAAGAAGTTCCAGGAAGACATGCCGCTCCAGATGTTCGTGAACCCCGTGACCAAGGACGCCGCCCTGCCGGAGCTGTTCACCAAGCACGGTGTGGTGGTCGAGAAGCCGGAGAACGTGGCTCCCGAGACCATCGCCAAGAACCGTGAGCAGTGGGTCAAGGCATGGACCTCGCTCGTCGTGAAGTAGGCGGTACCAAGGGGCCGGGCGCGGCGTCGGGGGGCGCCGCGCCGGGCTCCGGCCCCCGCGGGGGCGGCCGGTCGACCGCCGTGCGGCTCGCCCTGATGGCCGTGCCGCTGGCCTTCTTCGGGCTGTTCTTCGCCTACCCCGTCGCCTCGATCGTCGGGCGCGGCCTCAAGACCGACGAGGGCTGGCAGTTCGGCCGGATCGGCGAGGTGCTGGCCCGGCCCGACATCGCCGGCGTGCTGTGGTTCACGACCTGGCAGGCGCTCGCCTCGACCGTGCTCACGCTGCTGATCGCGCTCCCCGGCGCGTACGTCTTCGCGCGCTTCGAGTTCCCCGGCAAGCAGCTGCTGCGGGCCGTGGTGACCGTTCCCTTCGTGCTGCCGACCGTGGTCGTCGGCACCGCCTTCCTCGCGCTGCTGGGACGCGGCGGGCTGCTGGACGAGACGATGGGGGTCCGGCTCGACACCACCGTCTGGGCGATCCTCCTCGCGCACGTCTTCTTCAACTACGCGGTCATCGTCCGCACCGTCGGCGGGCTGTGGGCGCAGCTCGATCCGCGCCAGGAGGAGGCCGCCCGGGTGCTGGGCGCCGGCCGGTTCGCCGCCTGGCGGCGCGTGACACTGCCCGCGCTGGCCCCGTCGGTGGCCGCGGCCTCGCTGATGGTCTTCCTGTTCACCTTCAGCTCCTTCGGCGTCGTACTGATCCTGGGCGGGCCCGCGTACTCCACCCTGGAGGTGGAGGTCTACCGGCAGACCGCGCAGCTCCTGGACCTGCCGACGGCCGCCGTGCTGACGATGGTGCAGTTCGCCGCGGTCGGCGCGATCCTCGCCGTGCACGCCTGGACCGTGCGCCGGCGCGAGACCGCGCTGCGGCTGGTGGACCCGGGCCGCACCACGCACCGGCCGCGCGGCTGGGCGCAGCGCACGCTGCTGGGCGGGGTCCTGGCGACCATCGCGCTGCTGATCGTGGCGCCGCTGGCCGTACTGGTCGAGCGGTCCTTCGACGCCCCCGGCGGATACGGGTTCGGCTTCTACCGGGCGCTGCAGGACGCGGGCGCCGGCGGCGGAACCTTCCTGGTGCCCCCGTTGGAGGCGATCTGGAACTCCCTCCAGTACGCCCTCGCCGCCACCGCGATCGCCCTGTTCATCGGGGGGCTGGCGGCCGCGGCACTGACCCGGCGCGCGGGGCCCTTCGTACGCGGCTTCGACGCGCTGCTGATGCTGCCGCTCGGGGTGTCCGCCGTGACGGTGGGCTTCGGCTTCCTCATCACCCTGGACGAGCCGCCGCTGGACCTGCGGACCTCGTGGATCCTGGTGCCGCTGGCGCAGGCGCTGGTGGGCGTGCCCTTCGTCGTACGGACCATGC
Source organism: Streptomyces sp. NBC_00207 (assembly GCF_045160965.1). NCBI lineage: Bacteria > Bacillati > Actinomycetota > Actinomycetes > Kitasatosporales > Streptomycetaceae > Streptomyces > Streptomyces sp. NBC_00207. The sequence continues at coordinate 6,538,909 of NZ_CP130715.1, forward strand.
TGCCGGTGCTGCGCGCGGTGGACGGCCGGCTGCGGGAGGCGGCCTCCGTGCTCGGCGCGTCGCCGCTGCGGGCCTGGCGGGAGGTGGACCTGCCGCTGGTGCGGCGGGCGCTGTTGATCGCGGCCGGATTCGCCTTCGCGGTGTCGCTGGGGGAGTTCGGCGCGACCGTCTTCATCGCGCGGCCGGACCAGCCGACACTGCCGGTGGCCGTGGCACGGCTGCTGGGGCGGGCCGGCGAGATGAACTACGGGCAGGCGATGGCCCTGAGCACGATTCTGATGCTGGTGTGCGCGGTGTCCCTGCTGGTGCTGGAGCGACTGCGGCCCGACAAGACCTCCGGAGAGTTCTGATGACACTGCTTCAGCTGGAAGGGGTGTCGGTCCGGTTCGGTGAGCGCGCGGCCGTCGACTCCGTGGACCTCGCGGTCGCCGAGCACGAGACCGTGTGCGTACTGGGCCCGAGCGGGAGCGGGAAGTCCACGCTGCTGCGGGTCGTCGCCGGGCTCCAGCAGGTGTCCGCGGGGCGGGTGCTGCTGGGCGGGGACGACCAGGCCGGCGTACCCGTGCACCGTCGGGGCGTGGGCCTGATGTTCCAGGACCACCAGCTCTTCCCGCACCGCGACGTCGGCGCGAACGTCTCCTTCGGCCTGCGGATGCGCGGTGGCGGGCGGGCCTCGAACGCGTCCCGGGTCGCGGAACTGCTCGAACTGGTCGGGCTCCCCGGGGCCCAGGCCCGTGCGGTGGCCTCCCTGTCGGGCGGCGAACAGCAGCGGGTGGCGCTGGCCCGGGCGCTGGCGCCGTCGCCGCGGCTGCTGATGCTGGACGAACCGCTGGGACAGCTGGACCGCGGGCTTCGGGAGCGGCTCGTGGTGGAGCTCCGGCAGTTGTTCGCCCGGCTGGGAACGACGGTGCTCGCCGTCACGCACGACCAGGGGGAGGCCTTCGCACTGGCCGACCGGGTGGTGGTGATGCAGGACGGCCGGATCGCGCAGGCCGGGACCCCGCTGGAGGTGTGGCAGCGGCCCGCATCGGAGTTCGTGGCGCGCTTCCTCGGCTTCGAGAACGTGGTCCCGGCCGTGGTCTCGGGCACGGCGGCCGGGACCCCGTGGGGCAAGGTCCCGGTGCCGGAAGGATCCCCCGAGGGGGATCAGCGGCTGCTGATCCGCCCGGCGGGGGTGGTGCTCTGCGCGGCCGGCCTGCGGTGCGAGGTGGTGTCGCGCACCTTCCGCGGCACGCACGTCGCGCTGCTGCTGCGGCCGGAGGCGGGGCCGGACCTGGAGGCGGAGTGCGGGCTGGAGGGGGCGCCGGCCGCGGGGGACCGGGTCGCGGTGACCTTCACCCCGTCCGAGGTCGTCGTCCTCCCGGTGGCCGGCACCCGCTAGCCGGTCCCGGCTCAGGGACGGATGCCGTCACAGGCGATCGGCAGGTGGCGCGGTCCGCGCAGGACCGCGTTCTGACGGTACTGCGGCGGGTCCTCCAGCAGCCGGGGGTTCTCCAGCCTGCGGGCGAGTTCGCTCAGGGCGAGCTGGGCCTCCTGGCGGGCGAGCGGCGCCCCGAAGCAGCTGTGGATGCCGCTGCCGAGGCCGAGGTGCTGGATGTCCTTGCGGTCGGGGTCGAAGCGGTCCGGGTCCTCGAACCGCTTCGGGTCGCGGTTCCCGGAGGCCAGCATCAGCCACAGGGACGCGCCCTGGGGGATGGTCACCCCGCCGACCTCGATGTCGGAGAGGGTGGTGCGCTGCGGCAGCAGCTGCACGGGCGGTTCGTACCGCAGCAGCTCCTCGACGATCGGGACCGACAGGTCCGGGTTCCCGCGCAGCCGCTCGAGGACGTCCGGGTGGCGCAGCAGGGTCAGCATGCCGTTCGTGATGAGGTTGACCGTGGTCTCGTGGCCCGCGATCAGCAGCAGCGCGGAGGTGCTGAGCGCCTCCATGGTGGTCATCGCGCCGTCCGGGCCGTCCGCCGTCGCCAGCTGGGACAGCATGTCGTCGCCGGGGTTCTTGCGGCGCTCCTCGATCAGCCCGGCCAGGTACATGCCCAGTTCCATCCGGGCGTCCATGGCCTTCGGGGGGTGCTTGGCGGGGTCCGCGTCCGGGTCGGGGTCCAGGCTGGCGGCCAGGGTTTCCGCCCAGACGTGGAACTTCGGCTCGTCCTCGCGGGGCACGCCGAGCAGCCGGCAGATGACCGTGACCGGGAAGGGGTACGCGAACTGGTCGACCAGGTCGACCCGGTCCAGGTTCCCGTTGGTGGCGATGGAGTCGATGAGCCCGGAGACGAGCCCGCCGAGTTCGTCGCGCATGTCGTACACCCGGTGGGGCGCGTGCGGAGGCCCGAACGGCCGGTTCGTCATCCGCCGCAGACGGTCGTGGTCCGGCGGGTCCAGCTTGAGGAAGGACGGAGGCAGGGCCGTCCCCGCCCCGTCGTCCTCGGTCTGGCCCAGCGGGTCGTCCCCGGTCGACTTCAGGTTCCTGGCGTCGGAGCTGATCCGCGGGTCGTGCAGGAGGCTGTGGATCTCGTAGTACGTGCTGACGACGTACGGGCCGTCCCCGTCCTGGGACACCGGGGTCTTGCGGAGCTCCTCGTACAACGGGTACGGGTTCGCGCGGCTCGCGTAGTCGATGATCTCCCGCAGGAGGGCTTGTGTCATGACGGGTCCTCGTGATCCTCGTGATCCTCGGGGGAGGGCGCGGTGCGGTCTCGGACGTGGTCAGGGGCGCCCGGGGACGAAGGTCATCTTCCGGTCGGCCGGCGAGTAGCCGCTGAGGGTGATGGTCGGTCCGTGCGTCGGCACGGAGGGGTCCGGGAAGTCCGCCGGTACCGGCTTGTTGCCCTCGGGCCTGCGGTCCACCGTGGAGAACTCCGGGGGGAACGGCGCGGTGCTCTCGATCTGGTGCTCGTAGAAGGGGAGCCACCGGCAGTTGTCGAAGGTCACGGCGGCGATCACGCGCCCCTGGTACCCGTACACGGCCGCGAACCGGCGCTCCGCGAGCGAGCCCTGAGTGACCAGGAGCTCGGTTCCCATCGGCGGTACTCCGACCGACTTGATGTTCACCCCGAACTGGGAGGACCAGAACGCCGGCACCCACAGGTGGGGGCGGCGGTCCGCGCTCTCGCTGAGCATGTTGTGCGCGGCGGTGTCGGCCTGTGCGACGGCATTGCCCCAGTGCTCCAGGGACAGGAACTGGTAGCCGAACAGCGCGTGCGGCGAACGTGCCACGTCACCCGCCACGTAGATGTCATCGGTGACGATGCCGCGGATGTCGAAGGCCCGGCAGCCGGCGTCGCAGGCGATGCCGCGGGGTCCCGCACCCAGTCCGGACCCGGAGAGCCACTCGGTGTTGCGCTGCGCGCCGAGCCCGACCACCACCACATCGGCCTCGACGGTGGACCCGTCGGAGAAGTGGGCGGCGCGGACCCGTCCGGCGGGGTCGCCCTCCAGCCCGGTCACCATGACCCCGGTGCGCAGGTCCACCCCGTTCTCGCGGTGCATCTCGGCCGCGACCTCGCCGATCACCCCGCCGAGCGCACCGACCAGCGGCGCCGCGCCCCGTTCGGCGACGGTGACGTCCAGGCCGCGTTCCCGGCAGGCCGAGGCGATCTCGGACCCGGTGAAGCCGGCTCCGATGACGAGCACCCGGCGGGGGCCGGCGGCGAGGGCCTGTTGCAGTCCTTCGCCGTCGTCGCGGGTGCGCAGGACGAAGACTCCCTTGAGGGCGCCCTCCTCCTCGTTGGGCCAGGGCCGCGCCCGGACGCCGGTGGCGATCAGCAGCCGGTCGTACTCCACCTCGTCGCCGTTGCCGAGCCGGACCCGGTGGGCCGCCATGTCCAGGCCCGTGGCGGGGACCCCGAGGCGCCAGTCGGCGTCGATCGCCCGGCGGCGGGGGAGCGCCGTGTGGTCCGCCACCGCGTTGCCCAGCAGGACCTGCTTGGACAGCGGGGGCCGGTCGTAGGGCTCGTACGGTTCGTCGCCGATCATCGTGAGCGAACCGGCGAAGCCCTTCTCGCGCATGGTCTCGGCAGCCCGCAGACCCGCCAGCGAGGCGCCGACGACGACGATGCGGCCTTCGCGCTTGAGCCGCTCCAAGGCCCCGTCGTGTGTTCCTGCAGCGGTCACCGGGAGCCTCCCGAGCGGGATCCGGCTCCGGCCACGGCATCGGGGGCGGTCATGTTCGCCATGTCCTCGTCAGTGATCTCCAAGAGGATGGCCTGGACCGGACAGGCGGCCACGGCACGCAGGACGTTCTCGCGCTGCTCGGGGTCGGCCTCCGGGTTGTACAGGAGCGACTCGTCGCCGTGCATGGCGAAGACATCGGGTGCGAGGAAAGCGCACTGGGCGTATCCCTGGCAGCGGTTGAGGTCGACGACAAGCCTCATGACGGTTCTGCCTTTCCCTCGGCTGTCCATCCCCGTCACCCCCCGGAACCCCGGTTCCTCCCCTTTCCACCAGCATGCACGCGGCACCGGGAGGCCGCCTGCCGGAGAAAGGATCACCAGGTCAGGGCGGGTCGGTGCGGTCGGGAGGGGTCCTTCGGGCGGTGCCGCGCCGGGCCCGCAGGACGTACAGGCTGAGGATCAGTGCCCAGACCGGGAACAGCAGCTCGGACCAGGGCACCCCGGAGCCGATCACGAGCAGGAGCAGACCGACGACGGTGCCCAGCACGGCCAGCGGCCGGGGGAAGACGCCGAGCATGCGCCCGATGGTCGAGGTCGCGAGGACGAAGACCGCCGCCATCCGCATCGCGTACGTCGCGAGGAGGGTGTAGGCGTAGTGGCGGCCGAAGTCGGAGGGCGTCTCCTCGGCCAGCACCGTGCCCGCCGCCGCGGCGGCGGCGAACAGGGTGGCCACGAAGACGAATCCGCTGCCGAGGAACACGGTGGCGACGAACCGGTCCTCGGCCGCGCCCGTGTGCGCGCGCAGGGCGCCCATGAACCAGAGGAAGAAGATGCCGGCGAAGGGCACGATCTCCAGTGCCACTTGGACCGCCCAGCGCCGGTCCGCGGCGACGGGCGTGCTGGCGTTGCCCGACGGGACGGCGATCCGCATCAGGACGATCGCCGCCGCGAGCAGCAGCGCGAAGGCGATTCCGGCCATTCCGGCCGCGCGCGGTGTGTCGAGCCGATCGGTCGTGGGCTTCATGGACCCTCACTCTCTCCCCCGGTCCAGCAAGCGGCAGCCACTGCCGCGCCACCACCGGGAGCGGCCGACCGGGTGAGTGCGCCCGGCCGGCCGGCGCGTCAGCCGACCGGCTCCGGCACTGGGTCCCCGGCCTCCTCCTCGGCGCCCTCGTGCTTGCCGTACCAGGCGACGGCCACCGCGCCCGCGACGGCAAGGACGAAGCCGAGGACCGCCAGCCAGGCCAGGCCCGGGCGGGAGGCGTCACCCAGCCACAGCACGCCGATCGCGCCCGGGAGCACCGTCTCGCCGACGACCAGGGCCGCCGTGGCGCCGTTCACCGAGCCGATCTGGAGCGCGACCGTGTGCAGGTACATGCCACCGATGCCCGCCACCAGAATGGCGTAGAGGGCCGGGTCGGAGAGGAAGGTGCCGAGGTCGAACGGGTCCACGCCGTCGAGGATCCGGACGCCGACGCCGAGCGCGCCGAAGCCCAGGCCCGACAGCAGGCCCGCCAGGATCGCCGCCCCGCCGCCGAGGAGACGTACCGCGACCGTGCCGCCCACCATCAGCAGCAGGGTGATCCCCAGCAGCCACCAGTGCGTGGACATCGGCGCGTGGTGCCCGCCCTCGTGGCCCGCCGCCGTCGCCAGCAGCACCAGCGCCGTGCAGACGACGCCGATCGAGGTCCACTCCTTCCGGCTCAGCCGGATGCCCAGCATCTTCACGCTCAGCACGGCCGTGATCACCAGGTTGGCGCTGATCACCGTCTGCGAGAGGAACAGGGGAAGGAGGCGGGCAGCCAGGGCGCCGAGCCCGAAGCCCACGAAGTCCAGGATCGTGCCGACGATGAATTCCCAGGTCATCGCCGCTTTCGCGGTGGACGACAGGTTGGGGCCGCCGTGGGCGGTCACCCCGGCGGCGGTCGGGGACATCCGGGCGGCGCGGCGCGATCCGACGGCTTGCAGCACGGATCCCGTGCCGTAGCAGATGGATGCCGCGACGGCGGTCAGCAGGCCTATGAGCACCAAGGGCTCCGTTCACGTCTGGCAGGTTTTGCGGTACCTCTGCCAGACGTGGGAACGGGCCGCGAAGTTGCTTCCGGAGCTCAGCTCATTGACGCGAGGACGCCGGGGACCTCGTCCACCGAGTCGACCAGCGCGATCCGGGACTCCATGGCGCGGCCGCGGGCCAGCGCCCGGAGCAGGGGCCAGGCCGGGAGGTGCTCGGTCCAGTGGGTGCGGCCGACCAGGATCATCGGTGCCGGCTCGCCCCGGGACTCGTAGTAGTTCGGTGTGCCGTTGTCGAAGATCTCCTGGACCGTGCCGGCCGCGCCGGGCAGGAAGACCACGCCCGCGGTGGACCGGGCCAGCAGCCCGTCCTCCCGGGTGGCGTTCGCGAAGTACTTCGCGACGTGCCCGGCGAACGCGTTCGGCGGCTCGTGCCCGTAGAACCAGGCCGGGATGCCCACCGAGTCGCCGCCTCCGGGCCAGCGCTCCCGTACGGCGAAGGCCGCGTGCGCCCAGTCGGACACCGACGGGGTGAAGGAGGGGGCCTTGGCGAGCAGCTCCAGGGCCTCCGCGAGGGCCTCGTCCGGGGCCGGGGCCAGGTAGGCGCCGAGGTTCGCGGCCTCCATCGCGCCGGGGCCGCCGCCGGTGGCCACGGTCAGCCCGGACCGGGACAGGGCCCGGCCCAGCTCCGCAGCGCCGCGGTAGTCCGTGCCGCCGCGCGACATGGCGTGGCCGCCCATCACGCCGACGACCCGGGCGCCGACGAGGTGTTCGTCGAGGGCGTCCGATATGGCGTCGTCGTGGATGGACCGGAGCATGGAGGAGAGGACGTCGGTGTCGGCCTTGGTCTCCTGGAACCAGGCGTAGGCCAGGGCGTCGGGGGTGGCCTCGTACCCGTCGGGCAGCCCGGTGAAGAGCTCCTCGGGCGTGTAGAGCAGGCCCCGGTACGGGTTGAACGGCAGGTCCGGGACGGGCGGGAAGACCAGCGCCCCGTCGGCGCGGACCTTCGCCGCGGCGTCGGGCTCCATCGCGCAGCCCAGGAACACGGCTGCCGAGGTGTCGGCGGAGAGCAGCGCGAAGGTCCGCTCCAGCAGGTTGACCGACTGGATCCGGTAGCCGCTGAGCGAGCCGCGTGCCACGACCTGGTCGAATTCGGCGAGCGTCTCGATCTCGATGTCTGCGTTGACCATTCGGCCCACCCTAAGGGCTGCCCGCGTCAGCGGGTCAGTGCCAGCGACGTCAGCTGCGCCACACCCCAGCTGAGCGGAACGCACACCGCCACGAGCGCTCCGGCCCGCAGACTCGCCGCCGTACGCAGGACCTTGGCGGGAGCGCCCAGGTCGAGCAGGGCCTCGCGCGCGGCGCTCCGGCTGCGCCGGGCCTCCACCGCGGATGTGAGAAGGGTCGCGGCCGCGCACACCGCCACGAGCGCGGCGGCCGGACCGGTCAGCGGGCCCAGCGGGACGAGCGGCCCGCCCCCGTCGCGCAGGGCCAGGGCGGTGAGGGCGCCGACGCCGACCGAGCACAGCACCCCGAGCGGCGGGCCGATCCGGGGTGCGTCCTCCTGGAGGACCCGCCCGGCCAGCAGGCGCAGCGCGCCCGGGCGCACGGCCTGGACCAGGCTCCCGGCAGCGTAGGCGAGACCCGGCCCGGCGAGGGCGAGGCCGATCGCGGTCAGCGCCCAGCCGGCGAGCATTCCGGGGCCGCTCCGGCCCGCGTAGGCCTCGGCGGCGAGCCCGCAGGCGGTCAGCGCGATCCCCCAGGGCAGGCCGGTCTGCGGGGCCAGCGGCCGGTGCGGGCGCAGGGCGAGGGCGGTGGCGGCCGAGGCGGTCAGCGGGACCAGGGCCAGCAGGGTGAGGGCGGCCGCCACGGGCAGCGGCTGGTCGGCGTGGAGCAGCGCGGCCCCGGCTCCGTCGAACGGCAGCCCGGCCAGGTCCCCGCGCAGGTGGAGGAATGCGGCCAGGGCCAGGGCGCTGCCCAGGGTGCAGGCGACGGCGGTGGAGATCGCGGCGACCAGGGCGAGCCGTACGGGTCCCAGCCCGGCGGCGTCCATTCCCTCGCGGGGCCGGTTCGCGGGGTCGGCCCGGGCCACGGCCACGGCGAAGTGGACGGTGACGGCCAGCGGGATCAGGGCCCACAGCAGGCGAGGGAACGATCCGGCAGGCTTGGCCACCGCCCCGGCGAGTACGGAGAGCAGCAGGAACCCGGTCCCGGCCGAGGCGGCGGCGACGAGGAGCCGCCGCAGCTGGACGAGCGGCCGGGAACCGCGGGCTAGGCGGAGAGCGAGCACGCGGCCTGGCCCTCCGGGGTGTCGGGGAGGGGGGAGGCGGCGGCCGCGGTCCCCGCGAGCCGGCCGTCGAGCAGCGCCAGGCGGCGGTCCGCGACGGCCGCGGTGGCCTCGTCGTGGGTGGCCAGGAGCACGGTGATCTCGTGGGACCGGGCCGCGGTGGTGAGCGTCCGGAGCAGCAGGGCCCGCTCGGCCCGGTGCAGGGGGGCCGTGGGATCGTCGGCGAAGATCACCGCGGGCTCGTTGACCAGGGCCCGGGCCAGCGCGACCCGCTGGGATTCGGCACGGGTCAGGGCGCCGGGGCGCTTGCGCGCGAAGCCGCCGATGTCGAGGCGGTCCAGCCATTCGCAGGCGGCGTTCTTGGCGGCGCGGTGGGGGGCTCCGGCGAGGAGCAGCGGCAGGGCGGCGTTCTCCCAGACCTTCAGTTCGGGCAGCAGCTGCGGCTCCGGGCCGATCCAGCCGAACCGGTCGCGGCGAAGCCGTTCGCGGGCCAGCGCGCCCATGGTGTGCACGGGGACGCTGTTGAACCAGACCTCGCCCTCCTGGGGTCGCAGCTGCCCGGACAGGCAGCGGAGCAGGGTGGTCTTGCCGCTGCCGCGGGGACCGGTCAGGGCCAGGATCTCGCCCTGGCGGACTCCCACGGAGACCCCGACGAGAGCGGGGGATCCGTCGTGCGAGTACTGCAGGGACCGGGCCCACAGGACGTCATTGTCAGGCGGGGCATTGTCCGGTGGAGCCACCATGGCGTACACCTCCGTCCGGGGGAACGAAGCGGAGCCGGTTCGGTCACTGGCACCGCAATGAGATGTAAAGAGATGAACCTCTTGGATGGTGACAGCACACGGCCCGGACCCCCGCGTTCTCACTCGAACGGAGGATCCGGGCCATGTGATCGGACTATGGCAGCCTCGGACGATTTACGTCCCGGCCGGTCCGGTGGGCCTGCTTACAGCTTCGTCCAGGCCTCGGTGAGCACCGAGCGCAGGATGCCTTCGATCTCGTCGAAGGTGCCCTGGTCCGCGATCAGCGGCGGCGCCAGCTGGATGACCGGGTCACCGCGGTCGTCGGCCCGGCAGTACAGGCCGTTCTCGAAGAGCGCCTTGGAGAGGAAGCCGTAGAGCACGCGCTCCGTCTCCTCGTCCGTGAAGGACTCCTTGGTGACCTTGTCCTTGACGAGCTCGATGCCGTAGAAGTAGCCGTTGCCGCGGACGTCGCCGACGATCGGCAGGTCGTGCAGCTTCTTCAGCGTTGAGAAGAAGGCGTCCTCGTTGTCCAGCACGTGCTGGTTGAGGCCTTCCTTGTCGAAGATGTCGAGGTTGGCCAGCGCGACCGCCGAGGAGACCGGGTGGCCGCCGAAGGTGTAGCCGTGCAGGAAGGTGTTGTCGCCCTTGTAGAAGGGCTCCGCGAGGCGGTCGGAGATGATGCAGGCGCCGATCGGGGAGTAGCCCGAGGTCATGCCCTTGGCGCAAGTGATCATGTCCGGCACGTAGTCGAACTTGTCGCAGGCGAACATCGTGCCGAGGCGGCCGAACGCGCAGATCGTCTCGTCGGAGACGAGCAGGACGTCGTACTCGTCGCAGATCTCGCGGACCCGCTGGAAGTACCCGGGCGGCGGCGGGAAGCAGCCACCGGCGTTCTGCACCGGCTCCAGGAAGACGGCGGCGACGGTGTCGGCGCCCTCGAAGAGGATCTCCTGCTCGATCTGGTCGGCGCACCAGCGGCCGTAGGCCTCGGGGTCGTCGCCGAAGATCGGGGCGCGGTAGATGTTGGTGTTCGGCACCTTGTGCGCGCCGGGGACCAGCGGCTCGAAGGGGGCCTTCAGGGCCGGCAGGCCCGTGATGGACAGGGCGCCCTGCGGGGTGCCGTGGTAGGCGACCGCACGCGAGATGACCTTGTACTTGGTGTGCTTGCCCTGCAGCTTGAAGTACTGCTTGGCGAGCTTCCAGGCGGTCTCGACGGCCTCGCCGCCACCGGTGGTGAAGAAGACCTTGTTCAGGTCGCCCGGGGCGTAGTGCGCGAGGCGCTCGGCGAGCTCCACGGCCTTGGGGTGCGCGTACGACCAGATGGGGAAGAACGCGAGTTCCTGCGCCTGCTTGTAGGCGACCTCGGCCAGTTCCTTGCGGCCGTGACCGGCGTTGACCACGAACAGTCCGGCGAGACCGTCGAGATAGCGCTTGCCCTTGTCGTCCCAGATGTAGGTGCCCTCGCCCCGGACGATGGTGGGGACGGGGGAGTTCTCGTAGGACGACATGCGGGTGAAGTGCATCCACAGGTGGTCGTACGCGGTCTTGGAGAGGTCCTGGCTCACGGTTATCGGGTTCCCCACATGTAGGTCTGCTTCTTCAGCTTCAGGTAAACGAAGCTTTCGGTTGATCGCACGCCGGGGAGCGTGCGGATCTTCTTGTTGATCGTTTCGAGCAGGTGGTCGTCGTCCTCGCAGACGATCTCCACCATCAGGTCGAACGACCCTGCGGTCATCACCACGTACTCGCACTCGGCCATGGCAGTCAGTGCATCGGCCACCGGGTCGAGGTCGCCCTCGACGTTGATGCCGACCATGGCCTGGCGTCGCAGGCCCACGGTGAGCGGGTCGGTGACGGCGACGATCTGCATGACGCCCTGGTCGAGCAGCTTCTGCACACGTTGGCGCACTGCCGCTTCGGAGAGGCCGACGGCCTTGCCGATCGATGCGTAGGGACGGCGGCCGTCCTCCTGCAGTTGCTCGATGATCGCCAGGGACACAGCATCGACCGAAGGGGACGGTTGTCTGTTCCTGGAATCTGCGCTTCGACTGACCACGACCTCACTGTGCACGAGGGTCGTCTGTTCCGCAAGACGGAATCAATGAAATCCGTTGTTTGGGCACTCGGATCTCACCGATTTCGTAGTTGGTGGCCTTCGGGTCTGTCGAAAGCCTCTGCCAAGGGGCTAGGCTTGGTAATCGTCTCAATCGTTGGACATGTGATCAGGAGTGTGGCTGTAGTGACCACCGAACTGCGTCGTCTGCGCAACTACATCGGCGGGGAGTTCAAGGACGCCGCCGACGGGCGGACCACCGAGGTGGTCAACCCGGCCACCGGCGAGGTGTACGCCACGGCCCCGCTCTCGGGCCAGGCCGATGTCGACGCCGCCATGGCCGCCGCCGCTGCGGCCTTCCCGGGCTGGCGCGACACCACCCCCGCCGAGCGCCAGAAGGCGCTGCTGAAGATCGCGGACGCCTTCGAGGCGCGCGCGGACGAGCTCGTCGCCGCGGAGTCGGAGAACACCGGCAAGCCGCTGGGCCTCACGGCCAGCGAGGAGCTGCCGCCGATGGTGGACCAGATCCGCTTCTTCGCGGGCGCCGCCCGTCTGCTCGAGGGCCGCTCGGCCGGCGAGTACATGGAGGGGATGACCTCGATCATCCGCCGTGAGCCGGTCGGCGTCTGCGCCCAGGTCGCGCCGTGGAACTACCCGATGATGATGGCCGTGTGGAAGTTCGCCCCGGCCATCGCGGCGGGCAACACCGTCGTGCTCAAGCCGTCGGACACCACCCCGGCCTCCACCGTCCTGATGGCGGAGATCATCGACTCGGTCCTGCCCAAGGGCGTCTTCAACGTCGTCTGCGGCGACCGCGAGACCGGCAAGGCCATGGTCGAGCACTCCACCCCGGCGATGGCCTCCATCACCGGCTCGGTGCGCGCGGGCATGCAGGTCGCCGAGAGCGCCTCCAAGGACGTCAAGCGCGTCCACCTGGAGCTCGGCGGCAAGGCCCCGGTCGTGGTCTTCCAGGACGCCGACATCCCCAAGGCCGTCGAGGACATCGCGGTCGCCGGTTACTTCAACGCCGGCCAGGACTGCACCGCCGCCACCCGCGTGCTCGTGCACGAGTCCATCCACGACGAGTTCGTGGCCGCGCTCGCCAAGGCCGCCGCCGACACGAAGACCGGCCAGCCGGACGACGAGGACGTGCTGTACGGCCCGCTGAACAACCCGAACCAGCTCAAGCAGGTCGCGGGCTTCATCGAGCGCCTCCCCGCCCACGCCAAGGTCGAGGCGGGCGGCCACCAGGTCGGCGAGAAGGGCTTCTTCTACGCCCCGACCGTGGTCTCCGGCCTCAAGCAGGACGACGAGATCATCCAGAACGAGGTCTTCGGCCCCGTCATCACCGTCCAGTCCTTCACGGACGAGGCCCAGGCCCTGGAGTACGCGAACGGCGTCGAGTTCGCCCTCGCCTCCTCCGTGTGGACCAAGGACCACGGCCGCGCGATGCGGATGTCCAAGAACCTCGACTTCGGCTGCGTGTGGATCAACACCCACATCCCGCTCGTCGCCGAGATGCCGCACGGCGGCTTCAAGAAGTCCGGCTACGGCAAGGACCTCTCCGCCTACGGCTTCGAGGACTACACGCGCATCAAGCACGTGATGACCTCGCTCGACGGCTGACCGGTCGCATCGATCACAGCACAGCGTTGACGGGGCGGGCAGTAGACAACATGTCTATTGCCCGCCCTTCCGCGTTCCCCGAGGCTGTGCCCATGCCTGAACTCGCCTTCTCCCGCCGTGCTGCGTTGTACGGCCTCGGTGCCGCGGGCCTGTCGGCCGCCCTCGTCGGCTGCGGTGTGCCCGCCGCCTACGTTCCCGAAGAACGGCGTACGGGCCCGGACCGGTCCGAGCGGGACCGGAGCGTCGCCTTCTCCAACTGGCCGCTCTACATCGACACCGACGAGGAGGACGAGGAGCGCCGGCCGACGCTTGAGGCCTTCTCGGAGCAGACCGGCATCGAGGTCCGGTACACCGAGGAGATCAACGACAACGACGAGTTCTTCGGCAAGGTCAGCCCGGCCCTGATGAACCGCCAGGAGACCGGCCACGACCTGGTCGTGGTCAGCGACTGGATGGCCGCCCGCTTCGTCCACCTGGGCTGGGCCCAGAAGCTGGACCGCTCGGCGCAGCCCAACGTGGCCATGCACCTCGACCCGCAACTGCGGTCCCCCGCCTTCGACGAGGGGCGGCTGCACACCGTTCCGTGGCAGTCGGGGATCACCGGCATCGCCTACAACCGCAAGGCCCTGGGCCGGGAGATCAAGTCGGTCAAGGACCTGTGGCACCCGGACCTGGCGGGCCGGGTCACCCTCTTCTCCGGCCTCGACGAGTCCTTCTCCCTGCTGATGCAGGGCAACGGCGTGGACGTCACCCGCTGGACCGAGTCCGACTTCCACCGGATGTGCGACCAGGTGGAGAGCATGGTGAAGAAGAAGCACATCCGCCGCTTCACCGGCAACGACTACACCTCCGATCTGAGCAAGGGCGATGTCCTCGCCTGCCAGGCCTACTCCGGTGACGCCATCCAGCTGCAGGCCGACAACCCGGACATCGAGTTCGTGGTCCCCGAGGAAGGGGCCGAACTCTGGGCGGAGAGCCTGCTCGTCCCCAACCTCGCCCGCCACAAGGCCAATGCCGAGGCGCTCATCGACTACTACTACGACCCGGCGGTGGCCGCGTCGCTGGCCGCCTCCGTCAACTACGTCTGCCCGGTCCCGGCCGCCCGGGAGGTCCTGGCCGGCTCCGACGACAAGGAGACCGCCGAACTGGCCGAGAACCCGTTGATCTTCCCGGACGACGAGATGCGCAAGCGGCTCGTGGTGTCCCGGGACATCTCCTCGGCCGAGCGCCGCTCCCTCGCCAAGCGCTGGAACGCGATCGTCGGACTATGATCACGGTCCGGCCACAGAATTGAACACGTTCATCTATTTGGCTGAACGCGTTCAGAAGCGCTCGTAGGCTTACTCCCATGAGCGAGAGAAGCGCCCTTCAGCGGCGGATCCGTGCCTGGTTGACCCTGTTCCTCATCTGCCTGGTGCTCAGCGGCCTCACCGCCTTCCCCCTGGTCACCGAACTCCACTGGCTCAACTCCCTCGTGGACAACGACTGGGTGCGGCGGGTGGGCGACGGACTGGACCGGGCCGATGCCGACTACCCCTTCCTCCTCTACGGGACCGACTGGCTCGCCTTCGCCCACCTCGTCATCGCCGTCTTCTTCTACGGCGTCCACCGCGACCCGGTCCGCAACATCTGGATCGTCGAGGCCGGCATGATCGCCTGCGCCGGAGTGATACCCCTGGCCCTGATCTGCGGCCCGATCCGGGGCATCCCCATCTGGTGGAGCGTCATCGACATGTCGTTCGGCGTCTTCGGGGTCATCCCCCTGCTGGTGCTCCGCCGCATGATCAAGCGACTGGAGGCGATGCCCGCGTAGTCGGGCTCCTACCGCGCGAAGGCCGCCATGACGATGTTGAATGCCACCTTGTTCATGTCCTGGCCCTTGGCGTCGGTGGAGTTCACCGAATACACGAGGGTGCGGGACAGATCGCGGGTGCCGCCGATCGCGGTGTTGTAGCCGTACCGGCCGCCCGTCTTGCCCCAGACCACCGTGCCGTCGGGCAGGACGAACTTCTTCATCCCGGCCGTCATCTCGGCAGGGGCCCCGGTGGTGAAGTCCGCCACCGCCGGCACCGTGAACATCTCCTCCAGCTGGGCCTTCGGCACGATCCGCCCGGCGAACAGGGCCGTGGTGAAGCGCTCCAGGTCCGCCGTGGTCGATATGAGGTCCCCGGCGGCCCACTCCCGGGAAGAACCCCACTCGGTCACATCGACCAGCGTGCGGCCGCCGCCGGCCTGCGGCACTGCCTGGTAGCCGCGGTTGTGCGGACCTGGTATGCGCGTCTGCGCAGGACTCGGCAGCGAGGTGTGACGCAGGCCGAGGGGCTTGATAATCCGGGTGGTCAGAGCCCTCTCGTACGAGGTGCCCGTCACCTTCTCGATCAGCACGCCCAGGATCGTGTAGTCGATGTTGAGGTAGTGCTGCCTGGTCCCGGGATCGAACTCCGGCCCCTTCGCCACCGCATTGGCGATCAGGGCGTGCGGATCGTCCACGTCGAACCGGTGGGCGTACGCCTCCGAGAAGGAATCGCCCGGGCCGTCGGCCGGCCGGATGCCGCTCGTGTAGTTGAGCAACTGCCGGACACTGATCGGCTTGAACGTCTCCGGCAGCAGACCCGGCAGGTACTCCTGCACCGGACGGTCCAGGTCCACCGAGCCCTCGGCGGCCAGCTGGAGCACCACCGCCGAGGTGAACGTCTTGGTCACCGACCCGGCCCGGAACCGGCCCTGCTCCAGCGCCTCGCGCCCCGTACGGACATCGGCGACACCGGAACTGCCCTGCCAGGCCCCGCTCTTGCCGCCCACGCGGACCAGCGCGGCGGTCGCGTCCCTGTGCTCCGGGCCGAGACCGGCGATCGCCTTCTCCAGCGCTGCCGCGTCGGGCGGCGTCGAGATCACCGGCGCCGTCCTCGTGGAGGAGAGCGGGGCAGGATCCGGGGCCGGCGCGGCGTGGGCGACGGCCGGACCGGACGCGATCCCCAGGACCAGAGCGGCTGCGATCAGCGTGCGCGTACGGGCGTTCATGGTGGTGTGCTCCCCCTGTGAGGTCATCGGGACCGTCTGCCCCGATGACCTCAATGCTCCAGGTCGGAGGGGTAGTTGCGGATCACCATCAAGAGGGGTCTTCACCGGTACGACAACTACCCGGCGCGGGGGAGGCGACACGCCGTCCCCTCACTCCCCAGAGGGAGTACCCGCCGCGATCAGGCCCGTCTCGTACGCGCAGATCACCGCCTGGATCCGGTCCCGCAGCCCCAGCTTCGCCAGCACGTTCCCCACGTGCGACTTCACCGTGTGCTCGCTCACCACCAGCGACGCCGCGATCTCCGCGTTCGACAGGCCCCGACCCAGGTGCAGCAGCGTCTCCCGTTCGCGCGCCGTCAGCACCTCCAGCCGGTCTGCCGAAAGGGAAGGCCGGGCCGTCGCCGCCGTGTACTCCTCGATCAGCCGTCGCGCCACCGAAGGCGCCAGCAAGGACTCGCCCTCCGCCACCACCCGTACCGCGTGCACCAGATCGTCCCGCCGCACGTCCTTCAGCAGGAACCCGCTCGCCCCCGCGTGCAGCGCCTCGTACACGTACTCGTCCGAATCGAACGTCGTCAGCATCACCGTCCGGCACGCGCTCCGCGCCGAGATCGCCCGGCAGGCCTCGATCCCGTCCAGCACCGGCATCCGGATGTCCAGCAGCGCCACGTCCGGCGCGAGCCGGGCCACCGCCTCCACCGCCGCCGCGCCGTCCCCCACCTCCGCCACGACCTCGATGCCCTCCTGGGCGTCCAGGATCATCGCGAACCCGCTGCGCACCAGCTCCTGGTCATCGGCCACCACCACACGGATCGTCAATTCCCCACCTCCAGCGGCGAGGTTACAAGGACGGCCCGCACCTCGAACCCGGAGCCGTCGCGGCGCGGCCCGCACTCCGCCGTGCCTCCGTGGGCCGCCGCCCGCTCCCTGATCCCGATCAATCCGTGCCCGCCGCTTCCGCTTCCGCTGCCGGCGCCCGCCGGTCCCCGCCCGTCGTCCGCCACCGTGATCGCCAGCTCCCGCGCCCCGCGGTGCAGCCGTACGCTCACCCGCCGGGCCCCCGCGTGCTTCACCACGTTCGTCAGCGCCTCCTGCACGATCCGGTACACAGCCGTGTCCAGGGCCGGCGGCAGCCCCCGGACCTCGCCCGTCGCCTCGTACGCGATCTCCGGCCCGCCCCGGCGCACCCGGTCCAGCAGCGCGGGGAGCGACGCCACTCCCGGCTGCGGCTCGCGCGGAGCCGGGCCGTCCGCCTCGCGGAGCACCCCCAGCATCGTGCGCAGCTGCGCCATGGCGTCCCGGCCCGTCTCCGAGATCGCCTCGAAGGCCGCCTCGGCCCGCTCCGGCGCCCGCCGCACCGCCACCGGCCCGGCCTCCGCCTGCACGATCATGATGCTGACGGCGTGCGAGAGGATGTCGTGCATCTCGCGCGCGATCCGGGCCCGCTCCCGGGCCACGGCCTGCTCCGCCTCGATCCGGTTCGCCCGCTCCAGCTGCGCCGCCCGGTCCTCCACGGCCGCGGTATAGGCCTGCCGGGTGTACTGGAGCCGGCCCAGGGCGTAGGCGGCGCCCGCGCAGAACAGGGTGAAGGACAGCTCCCTGGCCGAGCCCGTCTCCAGCTCCACGGACGCGGCGACGGCCACCACCGAGCCCGCCCCGACCGCCGCCCGCACCCGGCCGGGACAGTGCAGGGCGACCGTGAAGAAGGCCATCAGTCCGGCGTACGGAAGCGGCTGGCCGGGCCCGTCCATCGTCACCTTGTAGACGCCGCCGATCAGCAGGATCGCCACCAGGACGAGCACGGGCCGGCGTCGCCGCCACACCAGCGGCACCACCCCCAGCGTGGTGACCGCGTACGAGGCCCAGGTCGTCGGCGGTAGCCCGGGCTCCCGCGGCAGCACGAACGGCATCGTGACGGCCAGCTGCACCAGCACGGTCAGGCCCAGGTCCACGACCCACGGACGGGCTCCGCGCAGCCGCCGGACCCGCCGGCCCAGCGCGCGTATCACCGTCCGAACTCGGCCCGTACGCGCGCCAGAACGTCCACCCGGTTCGTGGTGACCGCGTCGACCCCCGCCCTGACGAGCGACTTCATCGTCCGCCTGGTGTCCGCGGTCCAGGCCGAGACCAGCAGGCCGTCGCGGTGGAGCGCGTCCGTCAGCTCCCGGCTCACCAGCCCGAAGCGGTAGTTGAGCCAGCGCGGGGCCACGGCGTCGATCAGCACCCGCCGCGGCGGCGACAGGGTGGTCCAGGTCAGGGCGATCTCCGCGCCCGGATCGGCCGCGCGGACCGCCAGCATCGAGTTCGGGCCCGCGCAGTAGTACGTGCGCTCGCGCGCCCCGCACTCGCGGACCAGGCCCACCACGGTGCGTACCGCCTCGGGGGTGGCGCCCGGGAGATCGAGCATCAGCCGTCCCGCCCCGGCGGCCATCAGGGCGTCGCGCAGTGTGGGAACGCCGCCGTCCGTCAGCTCCTTGAGCTGCGGGGCCGTGACGTCTTCGAGGCGTACGTCATGGCCCCACAGCCGCAGGAGCGTCTCGTCGTGGAGCAGGACCGGCACCCCGTCGCGGGTCAGCCGCACGTCGATCTCGACCGCGTCCGCCCCGCGGGCGAAGGCGGAGCGGATCGAGGGCAGGGTGTTCTCGCGGACACGGTAGGGATCGCCGCGGTGGCCGACGGCAGTCAGGGTAGGCATGGCCCCATTCTCCGCGCCGCGGAGGTCAATTGGGCGTCAGCGCGCCAGCCATTCGGCGGTGTACGCGTCGATCTCCGCGGCGATCTTCGCCTTGCCGGCCGGGTCCAGGAACGAGGCCTCGACGGCGTTCTTGGCGAGCTGCGCGAGCCCGCGCTCGTCGAGGTCGAGGAGGCGGGCGGCCACCGCGTACTCGTTGTTGAGGTCGGAGCCGAACATCGGCGGGTCGTCGCTGTTGATGGTGACGAGCACGCCCGCCGCGACCATCTCCTTGACGGGGTGCCGGTCGAGGTCGGTGACCGCGCGGGTGGCGATGTTGGAGGTCGGGCAGACCTCCAGCGCGATGCGGTGCTCGGCGAGGTACGCGAGGAGCTCCGGGTCCTGCGTGGAGCTGGTGCCGTGGCCGATGCGCTCGGCGCCCAGTTCGCGGATGGCGTCCCAGACGGTCTCCGGGCCGGTGGTCTCGCCGGCGTGCGGCACGCTGTGCAGGCCGGCGGCGCGGGCCGCGTCGAAGTACGGCTTGAACTGCGGGCGCGGGACGCCGATCTCGGGCCCGCCCAGACCGAAGGAGACCAGGCCCTCGGGACGCAGGTCGACGGCGAGCCGCGCGGTCTCGGCGGCGGCTTCGAGGCCGGCCTCGCCGGGGATGTCGAAGCACCAGCGCAGGATGACGCCGAGTTCGGCCTCCGCCGCCTTGCGGGCGTCCTCGATGGCCTCCATGAAGGCCCGCTCGTCGATGCCGCGGCGGGTGGAGGAGTACGGGGTGATGGTCAGCTCGGCGTAGCGGATGTTCTGCCGGGCCATGTCGCGGGCGACTTCGAAGGTGAGGGTGCGCACGTCGTCCGGGGTGCGGACGAGGTCGACGACCGACAGGTAGACCTCGATGAAGTGGGCGAAGTCGGTGAAGGTGAAGTAGTCGGCGAGGGCCTCGGGGTCGGTGGGGACCTTGGAGTCGGGGTGCCGGGACGCGAGCTCGGCCACGATGCGCGGGGATGCCGAGCCGACGTGGTGGACGTGGAGTTCGGCCTTGGGCAGCCCCGCGATGAAGGGGTGCAGGTCGGTCATGGGGTTGCCTCCGGGAGGACGCGGGTGCGGGCAGGTCGGGATTCATCGTAGGCAGGCCCGTGACTGTCGGTGGCAGCGCTTAGCATGGCCGTACGAGAGGGGGGCGCCGTATGACCGACAGCAGTCCCGAGCCGCGAGACCCGTGGGCGCCGCCGGAGCAGCCCGCGGTGGATCTGGGCAAGTCGCAGGGCACGCCTGACGCGCACGGCACGCCGGGCGTGTCGGGCCCGCCGTCCGTGCACGACCAGCCGACGCTCGCGGGGATGCCGGGAGACCAGCTGCCCCCGACCGCACCGATACCGACGCCCGCCCAGGCCGCGCCGCCGGCCGGACCCGCGTCCGCGGCGTACGGATACCCGGTCCAGCCCGGCTACGGGTACCCGGGCGATGCGGGCTACCCCGGCCCCGCCGGATATCAGGGATACCCGGGCCCGCAGGGATACCCGGGCCACGGCTCGTACGCGCCGTACGCCCCGTACGGGGCGCAGCCGAGCAACGGCTTCGGCATCACCGCGCTCGTCCTCGGCATCATCTCGGTCGTCGGCTGCTTCCTGAGCTTCATAGGCGTGGCGCTCGGGATCGGGGCGGTCGTCTTCGGCGCCCTGGGCAAGGGCAAGGCGAACCGCGGCGAGGCCGACAACGGCGGGGTGGCGCTCGCGGGCATCATCCTGGGCGTCATCGGCATCGTGCTGGGCGGGCTGATGCTCGCGGCCGTGTTCGCCAGTTTCATGGACCTGGGGCCGCTCGACGAGTCTCCGTCGTACGACAGCCCCTACGACAACTCCCAGGTCCACGAGAAGGTCTGACCCAGGTCACCGGAGCCCGGACGACCCGGGGCCCGGGGACCCCGGGCCCCGGACCGCCTCAGGAGGCCCAGGGCCAGTCCGCGTTCCGGCCGTCCTCGATCAGGGACACCATCCGGAAGGCCCCGTCGGTGAGCCCGCCGAAGGTGTGCCGGTTCCCGCCGCCGGAGGGCGCGTGCCCGACCCGGTAGCCCGCCAGGTTCCAGGTGTAGACCGGAACCACGGCCGGCACCTCCACCGTCGGATCGCCGCCGTAGCCGTAGGAGCCGGCCTGCTCGTCGGTGACGATCAGCACCCGGTCGTGGTCCCGGTAGTGCTGCTTCACGGCCTGGGCCGTGTAGGTGCCGCCGAGGTCCTCGAAGCGCTCCAGCAGCTTCAGCACCGACTCGCCCCGCGCGTACGGGACCGCCTTGCTGGTCGAGCCGAACTGCACCAGGTCGGCCTGCTCGGCCCGCAGCGCCACCGCCGACCCGAACACGGCCGCCGCATCCGCCCGGTTGAGCTTCGAACGGTCCGACAGCGGGGACCACATCGACCCGGACCGGTCGACGAGCACCAGCGTCCGGCCCGGCAGCGCCGGTACGTTGGCGAGCGAGTGGCGGAGCGCCTGCTCCAGCGGGTACGCCCAGCGCAGCGAGGGGGCGTGCTGGTAGGCGGCCAGGTAGCGGAAGGGGAACTGCCGGGACCGGGCGACGACCTCCGGGTCGGAGATCCTCGCCGCGACCTGCGCGGCCACCGCGTCCGAGACCCCGGCCTGGTCGAAGTTGCGCAGGTTGCGCAGCAGCGCCATCGCACCCATGGAGGGGATGACCGCCTCCCAGGCGGCCGCGTCCATCGGGCCCTGCAGCCAGCCGGCCAGCGCCTCCCAGGTCATGCCCGCCGCCGCGAGGCGCTCCGCGCCGTCGGGGGCGAGGACCACGGCACGCCGCTCGGAGACCGGCAGCTCCATCAGCGCCCGGTGGGCGGCGAGGGTGCGGTTGCCGGCCGGGACCTGCGCGTCGTCCGGGTTGTGGCGGCGGTCGAGGGCGTAGCGGAACAGCTCGCCCTGCCAGGGCTTGGCCGGGTCGGGGGAGGCGTGCATGAGGTTGAGGACGTCACCGAAGCGGTAGGCCCTGGAGTCGGTGTCGTACTTCAGCAGCGAGGTCCCCGAGTAGAGCCGCCGTACGGCGTCGGCGATGCCGCGCTTGACGGGCTTGGGCACGCCCCGCCCGTACGTGGCCGTCCAGTAGCCCAGCAGCTCACCGGGCTCGTCCGCGCGCCGCAGTACGGAGTCCACGACCTGCCGGTTCGAAGGCCCGTCGGTGGCGCCCGCGTCGAGCCGCGCCTTGACGTACTCGGCGGCGCCGACGAGCGAGGCGGTGCGCATGTTCGCGTCCCCGCGGAGCCAGCCCAGCAGGCCGGCCGTCCATGCGGGGTCCTCGACGGCGAGGGTGCGCACGAGCGCGGCGAAGCGGTCGTCCCGGGCCTCGCCGCTCTCGTACGCGGTGCGCTGCGTCACGAAGTTGGCGACGGCGAGCAGGAACAGCTCGGAGCGCGGATCGCGCAGGTGGCCGGGGCCGCCCTGGGCGGTGCGGGCGCGGCCGGTCGAACGCACCGGCGAAGTGGGCGCGGCGGGCGCCGACTTGGACGCGCGCAGGTTGAAGCGAGCCATGAGAATCCCCCCGAATTCGATGGAAGCGGGGAGGCGTTGCGTGAGGGATGCCCGAGATCAGAAGTCGGCGGCGGACTTTATGCCCGGCGAGCTGCCTGACTGCTCCACCGGTCCGTTCCCCTGCGGGTGACGAGCCGGGCGGGATTCGAACCCACGACCTCCGGGTCCCCAGAAGTAACCGTCGCCTGCGCACCGGGCATCCCTCACGCGCGCCTCCCGAGATCAAGGTGGCGGCGGCCTGGGTTTCTCTGCAAAAGAAGGAGCCGCTGCCCGCGCACCGGGAGGTGCGTGACGTAGGTGTCCAGAGAACAAGGCCGGCGAAACCACAAGGTGCTCTGCCAGCTGAGCTACACCGGCCCGAAGCCGGTGACGGGACTCGAACCCGCGGCCGCCCGATTATGAGTCGAAGTAGGTCTCGCCTTCGCACCTGGACGAGGAACACGTTAGGCGGCGGGGCCGGGATCCACCACGCAATTACTGAGCAGGGTGGGCACCATGACCGACTCGCCGTCCGTGCCGCGCGAGAGCGGGACCCAGATGAGTCCGACCATCCGGGGGCAGTCGCACTCCAGGTCCGGGTCGACGCCCAGGACCGGCTCCCCGGGCGCCACGTCCACGCGGAAGCAGGAGGTCCAGCCCGAGGGGTAGGGCGCGTCGTAGGCGTACCGCACGCCCAGGGCGCGCAGGCCGGTCTCCTCGGCCACCTCCCGCCGGACCCCCTCCTCGGGCTCCTCGCCCTCCTCCAGACCGCCGCCGGGCAGGGTCCAGTACTCCGGCCCGTCGTGCCGGCCCGTGGCCCCCCTGCCGCGCTCGCGCACCATCAGGACGCAGCCGTCGCGGACGATGACCGCGGCGACCCGGCGCCGCTCCGTCACGCGCCGTCCTCGCGCAGCCGCTGCCGGGCCTCCATGAGGGCGAAGCCCAGCAGGTTCAGCCCGCGCCAGCGGGCCGGGTCGAGGGCGCGTTCGTCGTCGGCCGCGAGCCCGATGCCCCAGATCCGGTCCATCGGGCTCGCCTCCACCAGCACCCGGTTCCCGGTACCCAGCAGATACGAGCGCAGCGCCGGGTCGGAGCCGAACTTGTGCACGCTGCCCTCCACGACCAGGGCGAAGCGCTCCCGCTCCCATATCGCGTTGTCGAAGCCGCGCACGAGCCGTCCGGCCTTCTTCGCGGCCGCCGGGCTCTTCGCGTCCAGCGCGGCGCGCTCACCCTCGGCGTCCTTGAACAGCCTGGCCTTGCCGGCCATCATCCAGTGCTCGGCCGTGGCATACCGGACGTCACCGACAGTGAAAGCCGACGGCCACCACTGGCTCAGGCAGCTCGGGCCGAGCCGCCCGTCGGGCAGCGGCCGGTGCCCCCAGAACGGCAGGTACTTCACCCGTTCACCGCGGCTGACCTGCTTGATCAGGTCCTCGATCATCTCCATGCACGCGAGTCTGGCACTCGCCACTGACACTTCGTACGGGATTTCCGGTGTGCCTCGACACATGGTCGACCGATTCCGTCGCGTAATCAAAAGGCAACAACGGAATCACTTGGCCGAGGGCACCACCTCTGTCAGGATCGGCACTCAATTCGAGCTGTAGCTCGAACTGTAGCTACGGAGAGCGTGAGAGCGTGATGGGCAACCGCTTCCAGGTCAAGGACCGCTTCGCAGACGGCGCGCAGTACATCGGCGGGCAGCTCAGGCCCGGCACCTCCGGACAGTCACACACGGTGGTCGATCCGGCGACCGGCGACGAGGTCCTCACCTACGAACTGGCGAGTACCGCGGACGTCGACGAGGCGGTCGCCGCTGCCAAGCGTGCCTTCCCGGGCTGGTCCGGCGCCACCCCCGGCGAGCGTTCGGACGCCCTGCACCGGCTGGCCGCCGTGCTGGCCGAGCAGGCGGAGGACTTCGCGTACGCCGAGTCCCTGCAGTGCGGCAAGCCGATCAAGCTGTCCACGGAGTTCGATGTGCCGGGGACCATCGACAACACCGCCTTCTTCGCGGGAGCCGCCCGCCACCTGCAGGGGCAGGCCGCCGGCGAGTACTCCGGCGACCACACCTCCTACGTGCGCCGCGAGGCCATCGGGGTCGTCGGCTCCATCGCGCCCTGGAACTATCCGCTCCAGATGGCCGCCTGGAAGATCCTCCCGGCGATCGCCGCGGGCAACACGATCGTCCTCAAGCCCGCCGAGCTCACCCCGCTGACCTCCCTGATGTTCGGGCAGGCGGCCAAGGAGGCGGGCCTGCCCGACGGCGTGATCAACATCGTCACCGGCGCCGGCCGCGTGGCCGGCGAGCACCTGGTCGGCCACCCCGACGTGGTGATGACCTCCTTCACCGGCTCCACCGCCGTCGGCAAGCGCGTCGCGGAGATCGCCACCGCCACCGTCAAGCGCCTCCACCTGGAGCTCGGCGGCAAGGCCCCCTTCCTCGTCTTCGACGACGCCGACCTGGAGGCCGCCGCGCACGGCGCCGTCGCCGCCTCCCTCATCAACACCGGCCAGGACTGCACCGCCGCCACCCGCGCCTACGTGCAGCGCCCCCTCCACGACGCCTTCGTCGCCCGGGTGGCCGAGCTGATGGAGACCGTGCGCCTCGGCGACCCCTTCGCGCCCACCACCGACCTCGGCCCGCTGGTCTCGCACGCCCAGCGCGACCGGGTCGCCGGTTTCGTCGAGCGGGCCCGCGCCTACGCCACCGTCGTCACCGGCGGCGAGATCCCGGCGGGCGAGCTGGCGGACGGCGCGTACTACCGGCCCACCCTCATCTCCGGCGCCGCCCAGGACAGCGAGGTGGTCCAGTCCGAGATCTTCGGCCCGGTCCTCGTGGTCCTGCCCTTCGACACCGACGACGAGGGCATCGCGCTGGCCAACGACACCCCGTACGGGCTCGCGGCCTCGGCCTGGAGCCGCGACCTCTACCGGGCGAACCGCGCCACCCGTGAGATCCAGGCGGGCTGCGTCTGGGTCAACGACCACATCCCGATCATCAGCGAGATGCCCCACGGGGGCTACAAGGCCAGCGGCTTCGGAAAGGACATGTCGGCCTACTCCTTCGAGGAGTACACGCAGGTCAAGCACGTGATGTACGACAACACGGCGGTGGCCGCGAAGGACTGGCACCGCACGATCTTCGGGGACCGATAAGCGACCACCGCCCGACCAGCGGTACTTCTCCCGAAAGGGCACAGCGCATGGAGCAGTTCGAGCCCGACCGCCTCTCGGCGGCGCAACTCGCCGCGATGCGGCGCAGCCTCACCAGTGGGCGCGGGGCCCTCACCCGCCGCTCGCTGCTGCGCGCCTCCGGAGTCGGAGCGCTCACCTTGGGCGGCCTGGCCGCCCTCGCCGGGTGCGGCATCCCGCCCGCCAAGCGCGAGGGCGGCACGGCGGCGGCCTCCGACGACCACTCGGCCGAGGAGAAGGAGATCAACTTCTCCAACTGGACCGAGTACATGGACACCAGCGAGGACGAGAAGAGCCGTCCGACCCTGGAGGAGTTCACCAAGCGGACCGGCATCAAGGTCAAGTACACCGAGGACATCAACGACAACGTCGAGTTCTTCGGCAAGGTCAGGCCGCAGCTCGCGGCCGGCCAGGACACCGGCCGCGACCTGATCGTCGTCACCGACTGGCTCGCCGCCCGCATCATCCGGCTCGGATGGGCGCAGCGGCTGGACCCCGCGCACCTCCCGCACGCCTACGCCAACCTGATCCCGCAGTTCCGCACCCCGGACTGGGACCCGGGACGGGCGTACAGCTACCCGTGGACCGGCATCGACACCGTCATCGCCTACAACGAGAAGGCGACGGGCGGCAAGAAGGTCGACTCGGTCACCCAGATGCTCGACGACCCCACCCTCAAGGGCCGCGTCGGCTTCCTCACCGAGATGCGCGACAGCGTCGGCATGACCCTGCTCGACCAGGGCAAGGACCCGGCCAACTTCACCACCGCGGACTTCGACGGGGCGATAGGCCGGCTCCAGAAGGGCGTGGACACCAACCAGATCCGCCGCTTCACCGGCAACGACTACACGGCGGACCTGGACAAGGGCGACCTCGCCGCCTGTCTCGCCTGGGCCGGCGACATCATCCAGCTGCAGGCCGGCAACCCGGACATCAAGTACGCCATCCCGGCCCCGGGATACATCACCTCCAGCGACAACCTCCTGGTCCCCGCCAAGGCCCGGCACAAGGCCAACGCGGAGAAGCTCATCGACTACTACTACGAGCCCCCGATCGCCGCCCAGCTGGCCGCCTTCATCAGCTACGTCTGCCCGGTCGAAGGCGTCAAGGACGAGCTGGCCAAGATCGATCCCGAGCTCGCGGAGAACCCCCTGATCGTCCCGGACAAGGCGATGGCCGCCAAGGCCCACGCCTTCCGCTCGCTCTCCAGCGAGGAAGAGACCGCGTACGAAGAGAAGTTCGCCAAGCTCATCGGCGCGTAGCCGTACGCGCCCGCCGCGAACCCTCCCTTGCCCGCTCCGCCCACCCACCCCCGGGACCCCTTCATGACTGACAAGACCGCGGGCGGCGACGTCCGCCTCTCCGGGATCAGCAAGCACTACGGCACCTTCACCGCCGTGCACCCGCTGGATCTCACCATCCCCCAGGGCTCCTTCTTCGCCCTGCTCGGCGCCTCGGGCTGCGGGAAGACCACCACCCTGCGCATGATCGCCGGCCTGGAGGAGCCCTCCACCGGCACGGTCCACCTCGGTGACCGGGAGGTCACCCACCTGCCGCCGTACAAGCGCCCGGTCAACACGGTCTTCCAGAGCTACGCACTGTTCCCGCACCTGAACATCTACGAGAACATCGCCTTCGGGCTCCGCCGCCGCGGCATCAAGTCGGTCAAGAAGCAGGTCGACGAGATGCTGGAGCTCGTCCAGCTCGGCCAGTTCGCCCAGCGCAAGCCGCACCAGCTCTCCGGCGGCCAGCAGCAGCGCGTCGCCGTCGCCCGCGCCCTGATCAACCACCCGCAGGTGCTGCTCCTCGACGAGCCGCTCGGCGCCCTCGACCTCAAGCTGCGCCGCCAGATGCAGCTGGAGCTCAAGCGGATCCAGACCGAGGTCGGCATCACCTTCGTGCACGTCACGCACGACCAGGAGGAGGCCATGACCATGGCCGACACGGTCGCCGTGATGAACGGCGGCCGCGTCGAGCAGCTGGGCGCCCCCGCCGAGCTGTACGAGAACCCGGGCACCACCTTCGTCGCCAACTTCCTCGGCACCTCGAACCTCATCGAGGCGAACGTGGAGTCCGCCGGCTCCGACGTCGTCGTCTCCGCCTCCGGCACCACCCTCCGGCTGCCCGCGGCCCGATGTTCGACCACGCCCCGCTCCGGCGGAAAGCTGCTGGTCGGCGTGCGCCCGGAGAAGATCTCCCTGGTCCACGCCGACGAGGAGCACACCATCGCGGCCGGCCGCAACAAGGTCCCGGGCCGAATAGCGAACTCCTCCTTCATCGGCGTCTCCACCCAGTACGTGATCGACAGCCAGGTCTGCCCCGAGCTGGAGGTGTACGCCCAGAACATCGAGCGGGACGCCCGCCTGGTCCCGGGCGCCGAGGTGATCCTGCACTGGAACCCGGAGCACACCTTCGGGCTCGACGCCGCACAGGACATCGACGCGGGCATCGAGACCGTCGAGGAGAGCGCATGACCGGCCCCGCCGTGGAGACGGCGCCGCCGCAGGCACCCGCCTCCGCCGAACCCCCGGTGCACAAGCCGTCCGTGCGCAAGCGGCTGATCCCGTACTGGCTGCTGCTCCCGGGCATTCTGTGGCTGCTGGTCTTCTTCGTGCTGCCGATGATCTACCAGGCCTCCACCTCGGTGCAGACCGGCTCCCTCGAAGAGGGCTTCCAGGTCACCTGGCACTTCCAGACGTACTGGGACGCGCTCACCGAGTACTACCCGCAGTTCCTGCGCTCCCTGCTGTACGCCGGCACCGCGACGGCGCTGTGCCTGCTGCTCGGGTACCCGCTGGCCTACCTGATCGCCTTCAAGGCGGGCCGCTGGCGCAACCTCCTGCTGGTCCTGGTGATCGCCCCCTTCTTCACCAGCTTCCTGATCCGCACGCTGGCCTGGAAGACGATCCTGGCCGACGGCGGCCCGGTGGTCGAGGTGCTCAACACCGTCGGCTTCCTCGACGTCACCAGCTGGCTCGGCATGACCGAGGGGGACCGGGTGCTGGCCACCCCGCTCGCGGTCGTCTGCGGTCTGACGTACAACTTCCTCCCCTTCATGATCCTGCCGCTGTACTCCTCGCTGGAGCGCATCGACACCCGCCTCCACGAGGCGGCCGGGGACCTGTACGCCCACCCGGCCACGGTCTTCCGGAAGGTGACCTTCCCGCTCTCCATGCCGGGCGTGGTCTCCGGGACCCTGCTCACCTTCATCCCGGCGAGCGGCGACTACGTCAACGCCGAACTGCTCGGCTCCACGGACACCCGGATGATCGGCAACGTCATCCAGTCGCAGTACCTGCGGATCCTCGACTACCCGACGGCGGCCGCGCTGTCCTTCATCCTCATGGCCATCGTGCTGATCATGGTCACCATCTACATCCGCCGAGCGGGGACGGAGGACCTGGTCTGATGCGCACTCCTCTCACCTGGCTCCGACGCAATCTGGTCGTCATCGCGGGCCTCGGCACGCTCGCGTACATGATCCTGCCGAACGTCGTCGTCACCGTCTTCTCCTTCAACAACCCCACCGGGCGGTTCAACTACGCCTGGCAGGAGTTCTCGCTCGACGCGTGGAAGGACCCCTGCGGGGTCGCCGACATGTGCGGCTCGCTCTCGCTGTCGCTCCAGATCGCGCTGTGGTCCACCCTGGCCGCGACCGCCCTGGGCACCGCCATAGCCTTCGCGATGGTCCGCTACCGATTCCGGGGACGCAGCGCGGTCAACTCGCTGATCTTCCTGCCCATGGCCATGCCGGAGATCGTGATGGCGGCCTCGCTGCTCGCGCTCTTCCTGAACATGGGCATCCAGCTGGGCTTCTGGACGATCCTGATCGCCCACATCATGTTCTGCCTCAGCTTCGTCGTCGCCGCCGTCAAGGCGCGCGTCCTGTCCATGGACCCGCGGCTGGAGGAGGCCGCCCGGGACCTCTACGCGGGGCCGGTGCAGACCTTCGTACGGGTCACCCTGCCGATCGCGGCCCCCGGCATCGCGGCAGGTGCGCTGCTCTCCTTCGCGCTCTCGTTCGACGACTTCATCATCACCAACTTCAACTCGGGCAACACCGTCACCTTCCCCATGTTCGTGTGGGGATCGGCCCAGCGCGGTACGCCTGTGCAGATCAACGTCATCGGCACGGCGATGTTCGTCATCGCGGTGCTGGTGGTCCTCGTCGGCCAGATGGTCGGCAACCGCCGCAAGAAGGCACAACCGAAGTAGAGCCCTGTAGGGAGTTGGAAGACATGGCCCCAGTCGCCATGCGTAGTGTTGCGAAATCCCTTTCCGAAGCGAAGCCGGTCTCGTACTGGCTGGACGACCCCGGCAAGCCCGCGCCGCAGCCGGCGCTGACCTCGGACGAGCGCTGCGACCTGCTGGTCGTCGGCGGCGGCTACAGCGGGCTGTGGACCGCGCTGCTCGCCAAGGAGCGCGACCCCGGGCGGGACGTCGTACTCATCGAGAGCAAGGAGGCGGGCTGGGCCGCCTCCGGGCGCAACGGCGGTTTCTGCGCCGCCTCCCTCACCCACGGGCTCGCCAACGGGCTGGCCCGCTGGCCGGACGAGCTCGCCCGGCTGGAGGAACTCGGCGCCCGCAACCTCGACGCCATCGAGGAGGCCGTCGCCCGCTACGGCATCGACTGCGACTTCGAGCGGACCGGCGAGATCGACGTCGCCACCGAACCCCACCAGGTGGAGGAGCTGCGCGAACTCCACGAGGAGGCGCAGCGCCTCGGCCTGGCCGGCGGCTCCGAATGGCTGGACGCCGACGCGGTGCGCGCCGAGGTCGGCTCGCCGACCTTCCTCGCGGGCCTCTGGGACCGCGACGGCGTCGCCATGCTCAATCCGGCGAAGCTGGCCTGGGGCCTCAAGCAGGCCTGCCTCGATCTGGGGGTGCGGATCTACGAGAACACCCGCGGCCTGAAGATGTCCGCGGTCGGCACCGGAATGGCCGTCCAGACCCCCTACGGCGCGATCCTCGCCCGCCGGGTCGCCCTGGGCACCAACATCTTCCCCTCGCTGGTCAGGCGGATCCGTCCCTTCACGGTTCCGGTCTACGACTACGCGCTGATGAGCGAGCCGCTGGACGAGGCCCAGCTCGCCGCGATCGGCTGGAAGAACCGGCAGGGGCTCGGCGACAGCGCCAACCAGTTCCACTACTTCCGGATCACCAAGGACCACCGGATCCTGTGGGGCGGCTACGACGCGATCTACCCCTACCGGGGGAAGCTCGACTCCGAGTACGACCACCGCCCCGAGACGTACCTCAAGCTCGCGGAGCACTTCTTCACCGCCTTCCCGCAGCTGGAGGGGCTGAAGTTCAGCCACGCCTGGGGCGGCGCCATCGACACCTGCTCGCGCTTCTCCGCCTTCTTCGGCACGGCGCACTCCGGGAAGGTGGCCTACGCGGCGGGCTACACCGGGCTCGGGGTGGGCGCCACCCGGTTCGGCGCCGACGTGATGCTGGACCTGCTCGACGGCCTCGACACCGAGCGCACCCGGCTGGAGATGGTGAAGTCCAAGCCGATGCCGTTCCCGCCCGAGCCCTTCGCCTGGACCGGGATCACCCTCACGAAGTGGTCGCTGGCCCGCGCCGACCGCCGCGGCGGACACCGCAACCTGTGGCTGCGGACCCTGGACCGCTTCGGCCTCGGCTTCGACAGCTGACGCACGCGCCCCGGCGCACACCGCCGTTCACCGCGTGACCCGATCCACTGCATGGAGTGACGAAACCCGCGTCATAGTCGCGCCCGGCCCCGCTCTCTCCCGGTGAGAACCCTTCACCGCGCACGAGACGAACGGAGGCCGGGCGATGACGTTCCCGGGGGCCAAGACGGCAGTGGAATGGCTGGTATCGGTGGCGCCGGACCCCGATGCCTGCCGGTGGGAGTGGGAGCGCAGCCCCCTCGGGGTCGTCCTGCTGCCCGCCGGCCGGCTGTGGGACGTGCTGATCCTGCCCGGGGACCTGGGGCAGGCCACCCTCGATGTACTGCGGCTCATCACCGACCGGCCCGGCCCGGTGCTCGCCGACTTCGGCGACTCCCGGCTGGGCTTCTTCGTGCCCGCGGGCACCGCGTCCCGCTGGCTCGGCACGGGTGTGCGCGGAGCCGGGCGCGGGACCTGGATCGTCGTCCCGTATCCCGGCCGGGCCACCGGCGGGGTGCGCTGGGCGGTGCTCCCGGACGGGGAAGGGACCCTCACCGACCCGGCCGTGCTGGAGCTCGCGATGCACGAGGCCGCCGCGAGCGTGCTCGCAGGGGAGGGCCGGACCTCTTGACAAGGGCATTGGTCTGGACCATCTTGGGCGCTCCCTCCATCCCCCCATGCCCCGGAGGCAGTTGTGCGCAGAACCCGGTCCATCCTTACGGCCTTCGCCCTGGCGGCGGCCGGATTCCTCGCCGCCGGGCCGCCCGCCGCCGCGGCCGACGCCGACCTCGTGCGCAACGGCGGCTTCGAGGCCGGTCTCGACGGCTGGAGCTGCTCGGCGGGCAGCGGAGCCACCGTCACCGCGCCCGTCCACAGCGGAAGTTCCGCGCTCAGGGCCACCCCGGCCGGACAGGACAACGCCCGCTGCTCCCAGAGCGTCACCGTCAAGCCCGACTCCGCCTACACGCTGGCCGCCTGGGTGCAGGGCGCGTACGTCTACCTCGGCGCGAGCGGCACCGGCACCACCGACGTGTCGGCCTGGACCCAGACCCCCGGCACGTGGAAGCAGCTCACGACCACCTTCCGCACCGGCCCGTCGACGACCTCGGTGACCGTCTACACCCACGGCTGGTACGGCCAGCCCGCCCACCTCACCGACGACCTCACCCTGGTCGGCCCCGACCCCGGCGGCCCCGGCCAGCCCCAGCCCCCGGCCGCCCCCACCGGCCTGACGGCCTCCGCCACCTCGTCGAGCTCGGTCTCCCTGAACTGGTCGGCGGTGCCCGGAGCCACCTCGTACACCGTCCACCGGGACGGCGCCGCGCCGTTCTCCGTCACCTCCGCAGCGGCGGCCGTGACGGGCCTCGCCGCGTCCACCACGTACACCTTCCGCGTCAGCGCGGTGAACGCGGCGGGCGAGTCCCCGAAGAGCGCCCCCGCCTCCGCGACCACGACCGGCGGCGGGGGCGGCGGCGGGGGAGGCCTGCCCGCGCACGCGCTGGTCGGCTACCTGCACGCGAGCTTCGCCAACGGCTCCGGATACGTCCGGATGGCCGACGTGCCCGCCTCCTGGGACGTCGTCAACCTCGCCTTCGGCGAACCGACTTCGGTGACATCCGGCGACATCCGCTTCCGGCTCTGCCCTGTAGCCGAATGCCCGAACGTGGAGTCGGAGGCGGAGTTCAAGGCCGCGATCAAGGCCAAGCAGGCCGCCGGCAAGAAGGTCCTCATCTCCATCGGCGGCCAGAACGGCCAGGTGCAGCTGGCGACCACCGCCGCCCGGGACACCTTCGTCTCCTCGGTCGGCAGGATCATCGACGAGTACGGCCTCGACGGCCTGGACATCGACTTCGAGGGCCACTCCCTCTCCCTCGCCACCGGGGACAGCGACTTCCGGGCCCCCACCACGCCGGTGATCGTGAACCTGATCTCGGCGGTGAAGACCCTGAAGGCCAAGTACGGCCCGGACTTCGTCCTGACCATGGCTCCGGAGACCTTCTTCGTCCAGCTGGGCTACCAGTACTACGGCTCCGGCCCCTGGGGCGGCCAGGACCCGCGCGCCGGCGCGTACCTCCCGGTCATCCACGCCCTGCGCGACGACCTCACCCTGCTCCACGTCCAGGACTACAACTCGGGCTCGATCATGGGCCTCGACAACCAGTACCACTCCATGGGCGGCGCGGACTTCCACATCGCCATGACCGACATGCTGCTCACCGGCTTCCCGGTCGCCGGCAACACCGCCCGCGTCTTCCCGGCCCTGCGCCCGGAACAGGTCGCGATCGGCCTCCCGGCCACGACCAACGCGGGCAACGGCCACACCCCGCCGGCCGAGGTGAACAAGGCCCTGGACTGCCTCACGAAGAAGCAGAACTGCGGCACCTACCAGACCCACGGCACCTGGCCCGGCCTGCGCGGCCTGATGACCTGGTCGATCAACTGGGACCGCTTCGGCGGCTGGGAGTTCAGCCGGAACTTCGACGGGTACTTCGGCGGCTGAGCGGGCTGCGCCGGCTGAGCGGGGTGCGCCGGTCGGCCCACTCCACGCCGAGCAGCAGGGGCGTGCACATCAGGAGGCTGGCCAGGACGTCGAGCGGCCAGTGCCAGCCCCGCAGGATCAGCCCGACGGGTGTACGGGCGCACGAGGAGGGCCGCGCCGAGGTACGCGACGGCCGCGGTGGCCGTGTGGCCCGAGGGGAAGTAGCCGGCGGCCCAGGGCTCCAGGGGGCCCGGCCGGGCGGTCCACTCCTTGAACGGGATGACCAGGGCCGGCACCAGGGCCATGGCCAGGCCCGCGGCCCCCGCGGCGAGCCGCCGGCCGCGCCAGGCGGCGTAGGCCATGGCGAGCGCGAGGACCGGCACGGCGACCGGGATGTTCCCGAGGTCCGAGAGGCGTTCGGTGACGGAGTCCGGGACGGTGCGCACGAGGGCGCGGCTCAGCGCGTGATCCGGACCCAGCAGCGGGCCGGAGGCCAGCACCTGCCAGGTGATCAGGGAGAAGAGCAGGCCGCATACGGCGGCGATCAGGAGAGGAGTGGCCGGCCGTCCCGGAACAGGGGGGATGGTTCCGGGACGGCCGCCCGGATCGGGTTGCCGCACGCCCCGGGGGGTTTGGGGCGAACGGCTGTCCGATCGGTGAGGAGTGTGCGCGAACGCATGCCCAATACGGCGCTGGGGAAGCCCGGTACTGGTGTCGCCCTCGGTTTCCCGTGAGCGGGGTGTCTCACTCATCTGCAGAAACCGTACGGCAGCAGAAGGGGGACCGACAGCAGGATCGCGCTCCCGCCATCGGCCCCCCACAGCTTCTTCACAGCGCCCGCCCGTTACCGCCGGTAGGTGAGGGGTGCTGCGCTCGGACGTTCTAGGCGTCCGCTCAGACGTCCGTGCCGATGGCGGCGAACGCGGCCTCGATGAGGTCCAGGCCCTCGTTCAGCAGGTCCTCGCCGATGACGATCGGCGGGAGGAAGCGGAGCACGTTGCCGTAGGTGCCGCAGGTGAGGACGAGCAGGCCCTCCGCGTGGCACGCCTTGGCGAGCGCGCCGGCCGCCTCCGGGAACGGGGTCTTGGAGACCGGGTCCTTGACCAGCTCGATCGCGATCATGGCGCCGCGGCCGCGGATGTCGCCGATGATCTCGTACTTCTCCTGCATGGCCGTCAGGCGGGCCTTCATGAGCGACTCGATCTTCTTCGCCTTGGCGTTGAGGTCGAGCTCCTTCATGGTCTCGATGGAGCCGAGCGCACCGGCGCACGCCACCGGGTTGCCGCCGTAGGTGCCGCCCAAGCCACCCGCGTGGGCGGAGTCCATGATCTCGGCGCGGCCGGTCACGGCGGCGAGCGGCAGACCGCCCGCGATGCCCTTGGCGGTGGTGATCAGGTCCGGGACGATGCCCTCGTCCTCGCACGCGAACCACTGGCCGGTGCGGCAGAAGCCGGACTGGATCTCGTCGGCGACGAAGACGATGCCGTTCTCGTTGGCGAACTTCACGATCTCGGGCAGGAAGCCCTTGGCCGGCTCGATGAAGCCGCCCTCGCCGAGCACCGGCTCGATGATGATCGCGGCGACGTTCTCGGCGCCGATCTGCTTGCTGATCTGGTCGATCGCCTGGGCGGCGGCCTCGGGACCGCAGTTCTCGGCGCCGGTGGGCCAGCGGTAGCCGTAGGCGACCGGGACGCGGTAGACCTCGGGGGCGAACGGACCGAAGCCCTGCTTGTACGGCATGTTCTTCGCCGTCAGCGCCATCGTCAGGTTGGTGCGGCCGTGGTAGCCGTGGTCGAAGACGACGACGGCCTGGCGCTTGGTGTACGAGCGGGCGATCTTGACGGCGTTCTCGACGGCCTCGGCGCCGGAGTTGAACAGGGCCGACTTCTTCGCGTGGTCACCGGGGGTCAGCTCGGCGAGCGCCTCGCAGACCTCGACGTAGCCCTCGTACGGGGTCACCATGAAACAGGTGTGGGTGAAGTCGGCGAGCTGCGCGGAGGCACGGCGCACGACGGCCTCGGCGGAGGCGCCGACCGAGGTCACGGCGATGCCGGAGCCGAAGTCGATCAGGCGGTTGCCGTCGACGTCCTCGATGATTCCGCCGCCCGCGCGGGCCGTGAAGACGGGCAGGACGGAGCCCACGCCGCCGGCCACCGTCTGGAGGCGGCGGGCCTGCAGCTCCTGCGACTTGGGGCCGGGGATCGCGGTGACGATCTTGCGCTCCTGCGGGACAGCGGTCATAGGGGGCTCCTGGGGATGTTTTCGGACGCACTTGTGTCTTTGTCCGCAGGCTAGGCCCGCGGGCGGGGGTCCTGCATGCTCCGTTCGGTAGTGATCTCGGCGTGTCCTTGTCCGCGACGGCCATAGAGCTCCGTCATTCACCCCCGTGGGCGCCGGCCTCCATGGCGCGCTCGAGGCCGCGGACCAGGGCCACCGACTCCTGATCGCGGCTGTCGGTCGTGAGACGGAGCCGGTTCCCGCCAGGAGTCTCGCGGCTCCACTGCTGAAGGGCGTCTGCGAGAAGGCCCTCGCGTAGCTCTGCGAGCGGGGTTTCGAACGCATGGGCGTTGCGTACGGTCACCTGGGTGACGATCCCGGCCTCCACCAGCCACCGGGCGAGGCTCCAGCGGGCGTCCGCGTCCTCCAGGGTCACGATGAGAACCGCGTCGGCGGGCATGAGCTCGCCGGACATCGGCTGGGTGGGATTCAGCGCGCGGTGCGCGGCCGACTCGAACCCGGTCCCTCCGCCGAGCACGGGGCTGATCTGCCCCTCGCTCATACGGAACTCGACGACCTCGGTGCCAGGGCGCCGGTTGCGCCGTGGCGCACGAGCGGGCCTTGAGGGATCCTCCGCCGTGTAGGCGGTGAGGGCTCCTGCCCGCGCCGTGGCGATGTAGGGGGAGAAGGCCTCCAGCGCGGTGCGCCGGGCGTCGCGGCGGCCGGCCGGCAGTCGGCTCAGCAGGGCGCCCAGCAGGTCGAGGCCCGCGGAGGCGACCGGTGGCCGCCGCTCCTCCCCGAGCTGGGCGAGGGCGTCCCGATAGGCGCCGCGGGACTCGGTCCGCCGGGCCAGCCAGGCCTCGATGGCCAGCCGGTCCGCGCTCGTCCCGGCGGTGGGCGACACCTGGTCCTGCCAGGTGACGACCCCCTCCACGTCCTCCTGGCGGCAGCGCAGATATCCCACCGCGAGGTCGAACAGCGCCGACGCCTCCTCTCGCGGTACGTCGGGCCATGCCGCGGCCACCGTCTCGGCGTGCGCCATGCGGCCGAGCCGCAGGGCCTCCAGCAGGGTGAAGCCCGAATCGGCGGTCGGCCGGACCTCCACCTGCGGTACGCCGTGCGCGTTGCCCGCGGGAGCGAGGGTCATCGACATCCCACGCAGGGCGAGTGTGGAGACGGGGCTGCGACGACCACCCCCGACGTGGATCGCGAGCGGCCCCGCCGCCATGTGGCCGGCCGCCGAGAGCACCAGGCGGCCGGCTGCGGCGTCGTCGACCCGCAACGCGCGGTGCGGATCGAGGAGGCTCCAGTCGTCGCCACCGGCCGCCCCGCTCCACACCTGCACCCAGCCGGAGGAACTGCGCGGTCGGCCGGCGGGCGAACGCCCTGCGCCCGGCCGCACCGAGGGGCCCTTGCGCACACCGAGGAGGACCTCGCCGGAGTCGCCCGGAGTGAGCACCGCGGGCTGCATGCGCACGTACGGCGACCAGGCCCTCACCAGGCAGCGTTCGCCCCGGGGGAGGACGACATCGGCCGGGCGGCCCGCACGCAGGGCGACCCGCGCCAGCAGGTTCGCCCCGCGGTCGACCACGTCGGCCACGCCGATCACGGTGCCGGGCCCGGCTGTCGGCACTGAGGCCGCGTGGAGCGGAACGGATACGCGCACGCTCACAGGTTCCGTACCTCCACGGTGTGAGCGTGGCAGGGTGGCAGGAGCCAGGACTCCCGCCGGGCGGATTCGAACCGGCCGTTGGAGAAGGTCACGCCGACCTCGCCCCGGCCGGGCGGTCCGTCGTCCTGCCACGGCTCGGCCTTGGCCGGACGATCGGCGACCAGCCGGTCACCGCTGTCGTGGAACGACCACTCGGCTGCGGCGAGCGAGTCCGCGGAATCGGTGTCGAAGTGGAAAGGCACCTGTGGCGGTCCGTCGAAGCGGAACAGCTCGCCGCCGAGCATGGTCCCGGAGACCTCGCATGCCTGGTCCGGCCGGCCCTCAACGGCCAGTCCGCGCCACTCCATCAGATCCTGGACCGCCGGGCCGATGGTGCGCGTGGTGACCGCCCAGTCCTGCGTGCCACGGCTGTACGGCGAACGCAGGGCGCGCAGGACGGCTTTGGTGAAGAGCGTGCTGTCGTACTGCGCCCCGTAGGCGCTCTGGCCGGCGCCGGTGGAACGCACGATCACGGTGTCACGTCGGACGGGCTTCTTGCCGGGCTGCTTCAGGGAAGGCGCCTCGATCCCGTGCAGGTCATCGACGGCGTCGGAGGCGGAACGGCACGCATCGACGAAGAAGCACTGGATCCGGGCCTGGTTGGCTTCCATCCCCATACGCATCCGGTCGAAATTGAAAGCGGTGGCGAAGTACTCCCCGGGGTCCGCACCGGTGTCCTGCAGCAGCAGGATCTGGTCGCCCCGCCCCTGTTGCAGGCCATGACCTATGAAGAAGAAGAGCGCGACGTTGCCGGGGTCGCTGTCGCACCTCTCGTCCCAGAGGTTGAAGGCCGCTTTCACCTCGGCCAGCGTGGCGGGTTCGACGGGGCCGAACTCCTCGTCGTCCCGGTCGTCATCACCCTGGGACAGGAGCAGTTCGAGGCTGCCCAGGGGCATCTCCGACCGGTCCCTGAGATCCAGGAGCTCCCAGCAGGCACGCCGCGCCGATTCCGCAGGCGAGGTGAGTTGTCCCAGGTCTTTGGAAAAGGGGTCCCGCCTGCGGTGCTGCCCCGTCGGACTGCCGGGGAAGTAGTCGTACCGGCCCACGCCGATCACGAAGGCGTGCAGGGCGGGGCCCGGCTCGCCGCTTTCCCAGAGCGTGGTCACACCCGGCTCCCCGACACCCGGGCGGCGAGGCGGGTGTGGAAGACCGGCGACGTCAGGTAGCCGCTGTGGGCCCACCACGCGCCGCTGCTGAAGACGAAGTCCTCCGCCCCCTCAAAGACGGGCGCGGCGAGGAAGCCCACAGGATCGCCCGGGTCCACGGTGTTGATCCACCGCCGTACGTTCGCCAGGGCGGGCACCTTGGGGCAGTCGGCGTGCGGCAGGCCGGGGTCGCTGGCGAGGAACAGCTTCTGCTCCTCGAACATCCCCACCTGGGTCCCCGCGGTCACCAGCAGGTCCACCTCCAGGTCGGGGCGGAACGTCGACAGGATGTCGTGGACGATGTTTCCCCCCATGCTGTGCGCCACCACGACGAGCGGTTCACCGAGCTCCGACGCCGCTTTCGCGGCCTCGTCGAGCGCGCCGGTGACGGTGGTGACGATGGCCCCCGGCTGCTGCGGGGTGCCCCGGCAGGCGAGGTACGCCATGACGTCACCCAGGAGGGAGGACGCCGTGGGGGTCACCCACTGGCGGGCCGCGGACGCCATGCCCCCGGCTACGACGGCCGCCGCCGCCCTGTTGATCCTCCGCAGCGGGCGGCTCAGTGCGCTGCGGGTGGAAGACACCCGGCCGAACTGCTCCCAGGCGCCCGCCGTGGCCGCGCCGTCCGCGACGGGGCCGGGTGTCCACTGCGCCAGGACGTCGGCGAACGCATCGATGAGGGCCTCGTCGTCCTCGACGTCCTTCGCCCACGAGAGCCGGGAGAGGCCGAGGAGGCGTTCGTCCGGCGCGACTTCGTCGCAGTAGGCGGTGGCCCGCGCGCAGAAGTCGACGACGGCCGCGACGTCGTCGTCCTCACCCGCCGACACCGCCGCACTGAGGAGCCCGATGGCGTGGGCCATCGAGGTGGCCGCCGCGGTGATGAGGACCCGGTCGGGCGCGGCGGGTGCCCCCGTCACCACGGCAAGGCCGGTGACGGCGTGTCGCACGGCGTCCTCGCCGTCCCCGTCGCCGGGCCCGCCCAGGACTTCCGGTCCGGCCCGCCGCAGCGAAGCCCCGTTCCAGGCCAGGG
This sequence comes from Streptomyces sp. NBC_00207, assembly GCF_045160965.1. Taxonomy (NCBI): domain Bacteria; kingdom Bacillati; phylum Actinomycetota; class Actinomycetes; order Kitasatosporales; family Streptomycetaceae; genus Streptomyces; species Streptomyces sp. NBC_00207. The sequence continues at coordinate 6,578,358 of NZ_CP130715.1, forward strand.
GAGGTATGTCCCCGCCCCACCACGGACCGAGGATCGTGCTGCGCTCGGCGTCGCACCCCGTCGCCGGAAGCAGGTGCCGGCGGAACAGCGCCTCCAGTACGACGGAACGCTGCTCGAAAGCTTCCCTGTGCCTGTTCCCGATGCCGTGCACGTGCACCAGCGACATCGCCACCCCCTCGTGCTCGCCGTGGTCTCAATTGTGCGTCATGACCACTGAGGCGAACACGACTTGAGTACACCCGCCGGGCGCCGACGACCACTACATTGAGCGACGCAGCAGCGCAGGCACGGTCAGGGGGCAGGGGTTTCATGGACACCGACGGCACGCACGAGACGCGCCCGGGCCACACCGGGCACATCCCGAGGCCGGCCGCCCCGCCTCCCCCCGGCCTCCCGCCAAAGCCGACCCACGCGCCGTCGGCCGGGCCGACGCTGGGGGACTGGCTGCGCTTCCCGCGCGCCTCGGCCGGGCCGGGCGTGTGGACATACGGACATGTGCCGCGGGCCGCCGAGGAGCCCGAGGAGACACCCACCCGCCAGCTGATCAGCGGAGCCCTGATCTCCCTGCTGGCCGGGCTGCTGCTCTGGTCCCTGTTGTGGAACGGCTACCTCGGCGGGTTCTGGCTCTGGCCGCTCTACATGTTCACTCCCGACTCCTGGGCCGGGACGCTCCCGTCCGTCGTGGCCTCCTACGTCTGGTATGCCGTGGTCGCCACCATCCTGGTGATCGGCTTCGGGCGCCTCGGCCGCTGGCCCGAGCTGGGCCGCCGGGCGCTCCGCAGCCGCGCCGCGCGGCCCCTGCGCTCCGCCGGACCGGCAGGCCCCGTGGCGGGAGGCCCGGACGATCCCGCACGGTGGCCCCAGTTGCGGGACGTGGGGATGGGGGAGGCTGCTGATCGGCTCGAGGGGGAGGCCGGGGGCGGGAGGATGAACGACGTGGACTACGCGCGCATCCGGCGGGCCTGGGACTCCGTACGCGTCGACCCCTCCCGGATGCGGGCCTTCGGTGACGCCGTGCGCGACAAGGGCGCCGGGGCCTGCGTGCACCCGTCCGGGGCGCGGGACCTGCCCGTGCGGGCCGCCCGGCACGATCTGCTCGCCCGGCAGGTGCTGCTCGGCACCGTCGAGGACGGCGTGCGCAACCCGTACGCCCGCCGCGGTACCGGATTCGCCCTCGACCCCGACGTGCTCGGCACCTCGCTCCTCGCCGTCGGACCCTCCGGCAGCGGCAAGACCCGGCGCCTGGTGCGGCCCGTCGTGGAGTCCCTCGCGCTCCAGGCGCTCGCCGGCCAGGCCGCGGTCGTCGCCGTCGGCGCGGCCGGGACCCAGCTCGGACCGGACGACGCCTATGACGTCGTGGTCCGCATCGGCGACCCCGCCTCCGTCTACGACCTCGACCTCTACGGCGGCGCCACCGACCCCGACGAGGCCGCCACCCTGCTCGCCGAGGCCTTCGTCGGGGACGTCCCCGGGATGGACGTGCGTCGGGCGGCAACTGCGCTCGCCCAGCTCCTCGGCCCGTTCCGGGCGGCGTACGGCCGCTTCCCGGCCGTGCCCGAGCTGCGCGAACTGCTCGACCAGGTGCCCGCCGCCTTCGAGGCGCTGCGCCGCGACCTCGGGCCGGTCGGCGGGGGACAGCAGGCGATGCTGCGCGAGCTTGACGCCCGGACCCGCCAGCACGGGGCCCATGGCGACCCCGGACCGGCCCTCGCCGACCGGGTGGCCTTGCTGGACCGGCCCGCCTTCGCCGGATTCTTCGACACCACCGGGCAGGGGCGGCCGTTCTCGCTGCGCGCCCTGGAACACCCGCTGCGCGTCCGCGTCGACCTGCCCGAACGGGGGCACGCCGACGCCTCCCGGATCCTGGCCCGGCTGCTGCTCGCGCAGTTCAACGCCTCGGTGGCCGCCCGCAGCGACCGCTCCCTCTTCGCCTTCCTCGCCCTCGACGACGCCTCGCGGACGCTGACCGCGGAGACCGTGCGGGGTGTCCAGCGGCTGCGCTCGGCGCACGCCGGCGTCCTGCTCACGCTGCGCACGCTGGACGACGTACCCGAGGCGCTGCGGACGCCGCTGCTCGGGGCGGTCGGCTGCCGCATGGCCTTCTCCGGGGTCACCACCTGGGACGGCAAGCGCTTCGCCGAGGCCTGGGGCACCGAGTGGGTGGAGACCCGCGACGTCACCCACCGCACCGTCTTCGCCGACCAGCCGCTGACCCGGGCGATGCACGCCTTCCGCAAGCTCGTCACCGGCAAGGCGGTCACCACCGACGCGGTGACCGTGCGGCAGGTGGAGCGGGAGCGGTGGTCCGCCTCGGACCTGGCGCACTCCGTGCCGCCCGGGCACGCGGTGCTGTCGCTGACCTCGGTCCGTGGGGAACGGGCGGCTCCGCTGCTGGTCCGACTGGCTGAGGGCGGATCCGGTCCGACGGCCTGACCCGCACCCCGACCCGTACGGGGTGGCAGAATCGAGGGGAGTCGTTCATACGTTAAGGCGAAAAGCGCCCGCGGCTGCTCTGCTCCTCTTCTTCCGGCGCGCACCCGCGCCGGAGGACGTGCCCGCAGACCTCCGTAGCCCCTCCGCCGCCCCCTCCCGCGAAGGCCCCTGGTAACCGATGCCGCTCACCCTCGCCTCACTCGTCCAGCACTCGGCGCTCAAGCTCGGCGTCCGGGCGGGGGAGGGCCGCCTTGACACCCCCGTGCGCTGGGCCCACGTCAGCGAGCTCGCCGACCCCGTCCCGTACATGGAGGGCGGCGAGCTGCTCCTGATCACCGCGATGAAGCTCGACGCGGAGGACCCGGAGGAGATGCGCCGCTACGTACGCCGGCTCGCCGCGGCCGGGGTCGTCGGCATCGGCTTCGCGATCGGCGTGAACTACGAGGCGATCCCCGAGGCGCTCGTCGAGGCCGCCCGCACCGAGGACATGCCGCTGCTGGAGGTGCCGCGCCGGACCCCCTTCCTCGCGATCAGCAAGGCCGTCTCCGCGGCCCTCGCGGCCGACCAGTACCGGGCCGTGACCGCCGGGTTCGAGGCGCAGCGGGAGCTGACGCGCGCCGCGCTCTCCGCGGACGGGCCCGCCGACCTGCTGGCGAAGCTGGCGGCGCACGTGCACGGCTGGGCCGCGCTGTACGACACCTCGGGCGCGGTCGTCGCGGCCGCCCCCGACTGGGCCGCCCGGCGCGCCGCCCGGCTGACCCCCGACGTGGAGCGGCTCCGGGAGCGGCCGGCGCCCGCCAGCGCCGTGGTCGGCGGTTCCGAGGACCGCGTCGAACTCCAGTCCCTGGGCACGGGCCGGCGGGCGCGGGGCGCGCTCGCCGTCGGCACCGGAGCCCCGCTCGGCACGGCCGAGCGGTACGCCGTCCACTCCGCGGTCGCCCTGCTGACCCTCACCACCGAGCGGTCGCGCTCGCTGCACGACGCCGAGTCCCGGCTCGGGGCGGCGGTGCTGCGGATGCTGCTGGCGGGCGAGGCGGAGCACGCCCGGTCGGTGGCCGGCGACCTGTACGGGTCCCTGCTGGAGGCGCCGTTCCGGCTGATCGTGGCCGAGCCGGCGCTGCCGGGCACCGCCCAGCCCGAGGGCCTGGCGCTGCTCGCCGACGCGGTGGAGTCGGCGGCCGCCCGCACCGGGGAGGCGCTGCTGGTGGTCCCGGAGCCCGGGCGGCTGGTGGTCCTGGCCTCCGACGCGGGCCCGGCCGTACAGGCGTGCGTGGACCACGCGGAGGCGCTGGAGTCGCGGCGCGGCCGGGACGCGGCCGGGCCCGAACCGGACGAACTCGTGGTCGGCCTGTCCGCCCCGGCCGGTCCCGAAGGCGTGGCGGCGGCCCTCAAGCAGGCCGACCAGGCGCTCGCCGTGGCCCGGCGGCGCGGGCGGCCGATGGTCGAGCACGAGGACATGGCGGCGGGCTCGGTCCTGCCGCTGCTGGCCGACGACGCGGTACGGGCCTTCGCGGACGGCACGCTGCGGGCGCTGCGCGAGCACGACGCGACCGGGCGCGGCGACCTGGTGGCCTCGCTGCAGGCGTGGCTCTCGCGCCACGGGCAGTGGGACGCGGCCGCCGCCGACCTCGGCGTGCACCGGCACACCCTGCGCTACCGGATGAAGCGGGTCGAGGAGATCCTCGGACGCTCCCTGGAGGACCCGGACGTCCGCATGGAGCTGTGGCTCTCGCTCAAGGCCACGTCGGCCCCGTCGTAGCCGCCCGCCCGTTCCGGCTTGCCGGGGCTCCCGCCCCTTCCCGGGCCCGCCCGGACCCGCGCCTCAAACGCCGGCGAGGCTGAAAGACCCGGGGCTCCGCCCCAGACCCCGCGCCTCAAACGCCGGCGAGGCTGAATGACCCGGGGCTCCGCCCCGAACCCCGCGCCTCAAACGCCGGCGAGGCTGGAAAGACCAAGCGCCGGCGGTGGTGCTGAGAGGGCCAGCACCGGCGGGGCCGAGGGGTCAGACGCCGGCGGGGCCGAGGGGCCAGACGTCGGCGGAGCCGAAGGGGCAAGCTCTGGCGGGGCTGAAAGGGCAAGCTCCGGAGAGGCCGAGAGGGCAAGTACCGGCGGGGCCATAAGGGCGAGTGCGCGTAGGGCTGGGAGGCCGAGCGGCGGCGGGGCTGGAAGGGCGAGCGGTCCCGGGGCTTGGTTTCGGCCTGGCGACAGTGACAAAGCGGCGAAGGCGGGCGACCCGCCGCTCCATCAGGGACAAACGCCGAAACGCCCACGGAGTCCTACGGTGGAGGGGACAAGCCCACCGCACACATCCGAAGGGCCGGGATTCGCATGACTTCCACCCACGCCTTCTGGCTCGCCGGCCGCCAGGCCACCGGCGAGGACAGCTTCGACGTCCACTCCCCGTGGGACGGCCGGCTGGTCGGCACCGTCAGCGTGCCCACCGACGAGCAGGTCGAAGAGGCCGTGGCCGCGGCGCACGCCGTGACGGCGGAGTTCTCCGCGACGCCCGCCCACGTACGGGCCGCCGCCCTGGACCACGTCTCCAAGCGGCTTGTCGAGCGCACCGAGGAGATCGCCCAGCTGATCTCCGCCGAGAACGGCAAGCCCATCAAGTGGGCCCGCGGTGAGGTCGGCCGTGCGGTGTCCGTGTTCCGCTTCGCCGCCGAAGAGGCCCGCCGCTTCAACGGCGGAGAGGCCCAGCGTCTCGACACCGACGCCGGCGGCGTCGGCCGTCTCGCGCTGACCCGCCGCTTCGTCAAGGGCCCGGTCCTCGGCATCGCGCCGTTCAACTTCCCGCTGAACCTGTGCGCCCACAAGGTGGCCCCGGCCATCGCCGTCGGCGCGCCGATCATCCTCAAGCCCGCCCCGGCCACGCCCCTCTCCGGGCTGATCCTGGGTGAGCTGCTCGCCGAGACCGACCTCCCGGCCGGCTCCTGGTCGGTCCTGCCGGTCGCGAACGACAAGATGCCCGCCCTGGTCAAGGACGAGCGCCTGCCCGTCATCTCCTTCACCGGCTCCGACACCGTCGGCTACGCCATCCAGCAGTCCGTGCCCCACAAGCACTGCACGCTGGAGCTCGGCGGCAACGCCGCGGCCGTGGTCCTGGACGACTGGTCCTCCGAGGCCGACCTCGACTGGGCCGCGACCCGCATCGCGACCTTCTCGAACTACCAGGCCGGCCAGTCCTGCATCTCTGTGCAGCGCGTGATCGCCGACGCCTCCGTCTACGACCGCCTCGTCGAGAAGGTCGTCGCGAAGGTCCAGTCGCAGGTCACCGGTGACCCGAACGACGACGCCACCGACGTCGGCCCGCTCGTCTCCGAGGCCGCCGCCCAGCGCGTCGAGTCCTGGGTCGACGAGGCCGTCTCCGCCGGCGCCAAGCTGCTCACCGGCGGCAAGCGCGAGGGCGCCTCGTACGAGCCCACGGTCGTCGCGAACGTGCCCGAGGGCGTCAAGCTGGCCACCGAGGAGGTCTTCGGCCCGGTCCTGACCCTGCAGCGGGTCGAGAACACCGACGAGGCCTTCGCCGCGGTGAACGACTCGAAGTTCGGTCTGCAGACCGGCGTCTTCACCCGGAACATCCAGACCGCGTTCCGTGCGCACCGCGAGCTCGAGGTCGGCGGCGTGGTCGTCGGCGACGCGCCGTCCTACCGCGCCGACCAGATGCCGTACGGCGGCGTCAAGCAGTCCGGTGTGGGCCGCGAGGGTGTCCGCTACGCGATGGACGACTACACGTACGAGCGAGTCCTGGTCCTGACCGGCCTCGACATCTGATCTCGTACGGCCAAAAAGCCGACGGCCGGAGCCCACTGTGCGGGGGCTCCGGCCGTCCCCCTTTTCCATCCCGCCCACATTGGGTACGACTCACAGGTAGCACCGGCTGGTAATCCGGTGAGCCCCCCGACTCCGGCGGCGAGGTGAGTCCCCTCATGTCCGCAACACAGCCCGCACAGCCCGCACAGCCCGTCCAGCCCGGCGGCACACAGCCCAAGGTGACCGAGCGCGAGGCACGTCAGGTCGCGGAAGCGGCCCGGGAACAGGACTGGCGCAAACCCAGTTTCGCCAAGGAACTCTTCCTCGGACGGTTCCGGCTCGATCTGATCCACCCCCACCCGCTCCCCGCCGACGAGGACGTCCGGCGCGGCGAGGCCTTCCTGGCCCGGCTGCGGGTGTTCTGCGAGACCGAGATCGACGGCGCGCGTATCGAGCGCGAGGCGAGGATCCCCGACGAGACCGTGCGCGGGCTCAAGGAGCTCGGCGCGCTCGGCATGAAGATCGACCCCAAGTACGGGGGGCTCGGCCTCACCCAGGTCTACTACAACAAGGCGCTCGCCCTGGTCGGCTCGGTCAGCCCGGCCATCGGCGCCCTGCTCTCCGCCCACCAGTCGATCGGCGTACCGCAGCCGCTGAAGATGTTCGGCACGCAGGAGCAGAAGGACGCCTACCTGCCGCGCTGCGCCACCACCGCCATCAGCGCCTTCCTGCTCACCGAGCCGGACGTCGGCTCCGACCCGGCGCGCCTCGCCACCACGGCGGTCCCGGACGGGGAGGACGCGTACGTCCTCGACGGGGTGAAGCTGTGGACGACCAACGGCGTCGTCGCGGACCTCCTCGTCGTCATGGCCCGCGTCCCGAAGTCCGAGAACCACCGCGGCGGGATCACCGCCTTCGTCGTGGAGGCCGACTCGCCGGGCATCACCGTCGAGCACCGCAACGCCTTCATGGGCCTGCGCGGCCTGGAGAACGGCGTGACCCGCTTCCACCGGGTGCGGGTGCCGGCCGCCCAGCGCATCGGAGCCGAGGGCGCCGGCCTCAAGATCGCTCTCACCACGCTCAACACCGGACGGCTGTCGCTGCCCGCCATGTGCGTCGGCGCCGGGAAGTGGTGCCTGAAGATCGCCCGCGAATGGTCCGGCGTGCGCGAGCAGTGGGGCAGGCCCGTCGCGAAGCACGAGGCGGTCGGCGCCAAGATCTCCTTCATCGCCGCCACCACCTTCGCCCTCGAAGCGGTCGTGGACCTCGCCTCCCAGATGGCCGACGAGGACCGCAACGACATCCGCATCGAGGCCGCCCTCGCCAAGCTCTACGGCTCCGAGATGGCCTGCCTGATGGCCGACGAGCTGGTCCAGATCCGCGGCGGGCGCGGCTTCGAGACCGCCGAGTCGCTGGCCGCCCGCGGCGAGCGCGCCGTCCCCGCCGAGCAGATGCTCCGCGACCTGCGCATCAACCGGATCTTCGAGGGCTCCACGGAGATCATGCACCTGCTGATCGCCCGCGAGGCCGTGGACGCCCACCTCTCGGTGGCCGGCGACCTCATCGACCCCGACAAGGCACTCGGCGACAAGGCGAAGGCGGGCGCCCGCGCCGCCGGGTTCTACGCCCGCTGGCTGCCCAAGCTGGCCGCCGGTCCCGGCCAGGTCCCCGGCACCTACCGGGCCTTCCACCCGAGCGGCCACCCCGACCTCGCCACCCACCTGCGCTACGTGGAACGCAGCGCCCGCAAACTCGCCAGGTCCACCTTCTACGCCATGTCCCGCTGGCAGGGCCGCATGGAGACCAAGCAGGGCTTCCTCGGCCGGATCGTCGACATCGGCGCCGAGCTCTTCGCCATGAGCGCGGCCTGCGTCCGCGCCGAGCACCTGCGCGCCTCGGGCGAGCACGGCCGCGAGGCGTACCAGCTGGCCGACGCCTTCTGCGAGCAGTCCCGGCTGCGCGTCGAGGAACTCTTCGGCCGGCTCTGGGCCAACACCGACGACCTCGACCGCAAGGTCGTCGCGGGGGTGCTGTCCGGTACCTACGCCTGGCTCGAGGAGGGCGTCCTCGACCCCTCCGGGGACGGCCCCTGGATCGCGGACGCCGCCCCCGGACCCTCCACGCAGAAAAACGTGCACCGTCCCATCCGCTGACCTGCGATCATCGCCGCACGTCGGACAGACGTACGAGGATGAGTACGAGTACTGGTACGCGTACGAGCACAGCGCGAGGCGGACGAGAACGATGCCGACGGCCGAGGAAGACCGCACCAGCCGACGGCTGGCCTGGTGCGTGGCGCACCTGCTGCGCCACGCACCGGACCACGTCGTCACCGACATGATCGGCAGGCTCGACGGGCCCGCCCTCAAGTACCTGTGCCGGGACGAATGGCTGGCGGCCTCGACCGTCACGCTGCTGCTGCGCCACGGAGGCGCGGCCGACCGGACCTACATCGCCCGCAACCCCCGCGTCGTGGGCCGGCCGCTGCCCGGCCTGCCCGGGCCCGCCCGGTACGCCCGCCGCCGGACCCCGCAGGAACTCCTGCCGGTGCTCCGCGCGGAACTCGGCCGGGACCCCGGCGAGGAGCCGCTCACCGCGCCCGAACTGATCGGTCTGCTGCGCCGGCACGGCCGGCGCGGGCCCCGGGTCCCGCTGGACATCCTGGCGCTCCGCCACCTGCCGGACCCGGACCTGCTGCTCGCCGAGCACCTGCGCCGACCGCTGCCCGCCGGCTCCGTCGAGGCCCTGCTGCTCGTCGAGGACCTGCCGCAGGAGACCGTCCGCGGGCTGCTCGCCACCGGGGCGGCGACGGACGGGCGCTCCTGGCACCGGCCCGCCGTCCGCGCCGTGCGGATGGGCCGGGTCACGCACGAGGAACTCGTCGCCCACGTCGCCCCCGCACGCCACACCCTGCTCCTCGGCCACCTCCCCGCCCTGCGCTCCCTGCGCTGGACCCTGCCCGAACAGGCCGGCATGCAGACGGCCGTGATGCGGGCCCTGCGCCCGCTGGGGGACGACCCGCGCCTGTGGGCGGAGCTGCTCAGGCACGCCCCCGGCCACCCGGGCACGCTGCCCGAGCTGGTGGCCGCCGTGGCCGACGCAGCCCTGCCCGAGCCGGCCGGCCCGCGGGACCCGGGCACCGACCTCGCCCGGGCGGTGCGCCACCTGGCCCCGACGGCCGTCGATCCCCACGGGGACGTGGAGCGCGAGCTGGCGCTGGCGAGCCTCGCCGTGCCGATGGAGAGCGTCCAGGAGGACATCCGCTGGGTGCGCGACTGCCTCGACCGCGGCCTGCTGACCGGCATCGACGTGATCCGGCACAAGCTGCCGGCCTGCTGGGCCCTCGACGAGGACCACTGGCTCGGCGACGTGGACCATCCCGACCGGCACGACCACCCGGAGGCCGTCCTCGCCGCCCATGCCGAGGCGGACCGGCTGTTCGCCGCGGCCCTCGGCGAGGACCCGGACGCCTGGTGGCGCGTGGCCCGCACCCTCCCGGACTTCGGCGGAACCCTGCCGCACCTGCTGCTCCGGGTCACTGAAGGGGGCTCCGTGTCGGGCCGCTCATGACTTCCGGCAACAATGGGGGCATGAGCGACCGCCCAGCCCCCCTCGCCGATCCGCACCTCCTCTTCGACCCCGCGGCCGGCCTCCGGGACATCGTCATCCTCGGGTCGACCGGGTCCATCGGCACCCAGGCCATCGACCTCGCCCTGCGCAACCCGGACCGGTTCCGGGTCACCGCGCTGTCCGCCGCCGGCGGACGGGTCGGGCTGCTGGCCGAGCAGGCCCGGCTGCTGCGGGTCCAGAAGGTGGCCGTCGCCCGCGAGGACGTCGTACCGGCCCTGAAAGAGGCGCTGAGCGCCCAGTACGGCCCGTCCGAGCCGCTGCCGGAGATCCTGGCCGGTCCGGACGCCGCGACCGAACTCGCCGCCTCCGAGTGCCACACCGTCCTCAACGGCATCACCGGTTCCATCGGCCTCGCGCCGACCCTCGCCGCCCTGCGCGCCGGCCGCACCCTGGCCCTGGCCAACAAGGAGTCGCTGATCGTCGGCGGCCCGCTGGTCAAGGCCCTCGCGAAGCCCGGCCAGATCATCCCGGTCGACTCCGAGCACGCGGCGCTCTTCCAGGCGCTCGCCGCCGGCACCCGGGCCGACGTCCGCAAGCTCGTGGTCACCGCCTCCGGCGGGCCCTTCCGCGGCCGCACCCGCACCGAGCTGGGACACGTCACCGTCAAGGACGCCCTCGCGCACCCCACCTGGGCCATGGGCCCGGTGATCACGGTCAACAGCGCCACCCTGGTCAACAAGGGGCTGGAGGTCATCGAGGCGCACCTGCTCTACGACATCCCCTTCGACCGCATCGAGGTCGTGGTCCATCCGCAGTCCTACGTGCACTCGATGGTGGAGTTCACGGACGGCTCCACGCTCGCCCAGGCCACCCCGCCGGACATGCGCGGGCCCATCGCGATCGGCCTCGGCTGGCCGCAGCGGATCCCGGACGCGGCCCCCGCCTTCGACTGGACCAAGGCCTCCACCTGGGAGTTCTTCCCCCTGGACACCGAGGCCTTCCCCGCCGTGGGCCTGGCCCGGCACGTGGGCACCCTCGGGGGCACCGCCCCGGCCGTGTTCAACGCGGCCAACGAGGAGTGCGTGGAGGCGTTCCTGGCCGGTCGGCTGCCGTTCACAGCAATCATGGATACCGTCTCTGCCGTGGTCGATGAGCACGGGACACCGGAGTCGGGAACTTCCCTGACCGTCCAGGACGTCCTTGAAGCGGAGGCCTGGGCGAGGGCCCGGGCGCGGGAGATGGCGGCGCGGGCCGCCGTGGAGGCGCGCGCATGACACTACTGATGACGGTGCTCGGGGTCGTGGTCTTCGCGGTCGGCCTGCTGGTCTCCATCGCCTGGCACGAGCTGGGACACCTCTCCACGGCCAAGCTCTTCGGCATCCGCGTGCCGCAGTACATGGTGGGCTTCGGCCCGACCGTCTGGTCGCGGAGGAAGGGCGAGACCGAGTACGGGATCAAGGCCATCCCCATGGGCGGCTACATCCGCATGATCGGGATGTTCCCGCCCGGTGAGGACGGCAAGGTCACCGCCCGCTCCACCTCGCCGTTCCGGTCGATGATCGAGGACGCGCGCTCCGCCGCGTACGAGGAGCTCCAGCCCGGGGACGAGAGCCGGCTCTTCTACACGCGCAAGCCGTGGAAGCGCGTGATCGTGATGTTCGCCGGCCCCTTCATGAACCTGGTCCTGGCCGTGGCGATCTTCCTCACCACGCTGATGACCTTCGGGCTGAACACCCAGACCACCTCGGTCGCCACCGTCTCCGACTGCGTCATCCAGCAGAGCGAGAAGCGCGACAAGTGCGCCCCCGGGGACCCGGCCGCCCCCGCCAAGGCGGCGGGCCTGAAGGCCGGCGACAAGATCGTCGCCTTCAACGGCCGTCCGGTCCACGACTGGTCCGCCCTGCAGAAGGACATCCGCGCCACCGTCGGCCCCGCCACGATCACGGTGGAGCGGGCCGGGGAGCGCGCCGACCTCACGGCGAACCTGATCGAGAACAAGGTCGCCAAGACCGACGGCAACGGCCGGTACGTCAAGGACCAGTACGTCACCGCCGGCTTCCTCGGCTTCGCCCCCGCCTCCGGCTACGTCCCGCAGTCCTTCGGCCAGTCCGTCGACCGCATGGGCGAGATGATGGAGGCCGGCGTGCAGTCGCTGGTCCAGCTGCCGTCCAAGGTCCCGGACCTGTGGAACGCGGCCTTCAACGGGGCCGAGCGCAAGCAGGACAGCCCGATGGGCGTCGTCGGCGCCGCGCGGGTCAGCGGTGAGATCTTCACCCTCGACATCCCCGCCCAGCACCAGCTGGTGTTCTTCCTCAACCTGCTGGCCGGCTTCAACCTCTCGCTGTTCCTCTTCAACATGCTGCCGCTGCTCCCGCTCGACGGCGGACACATCGCCGGCGCCCTGTGGGAGTCGGTCCGGCGCAATGTCGCGCGGGTCTTCCGGCGCCCCGACCCCGGCCCCTTCGACGTGGCGAAGCTGATGCCCGTCGCCTACGTGGTCGCCGGTCTGTTCATCTGCTTCACCCTGCTGGTGATGGTCGCGGACGTGGTGAACCCGATCAAGATCACCTAGTCGGGCGGGGACCCTGCCCCGCATCCCCGGGAGCCGGGCACACATCGTGCCCGGCTCCCTACGTTCGGGTGGCTCACCCCCTCGGATGCACGGGGCGCCCCGTGGTTGGCGTAATCTCGAGGCCTGGAGCCCGCCGAATTCGGGACCTTGATCCACACCTTGGGGTTGCACAGCAGATGACTGCCATCTCTCTCGGAATGCCGGCCGTGCCGACGAAGCTTGCCGACCGCAGGGTCAGCCGCAAGATCCAGGTCGGCAGGGTCGCCGTCGGTGGCGACGCACAGATCTCCGTGCAGTCGATGACCACCACCAGGACCTCGGACATCGGGGCGACGCTCCAGCAGATCGCCGAGCTGACCGCCTCCGGCTGCGACATCGTCCGCGTGGCCTGCCCGACGCAGGACGACGCCGACGCGCTCGCGGTGATCGCGAAGAAGTCGCAGATCCCGGTGATCGCCGACATCCACTTCCAGCCCAAGTACGTGTTCGCCGCGATCGACGCCGGCTGCGCCGCCGTCCGCGTGAACCCGGGCAACATCAAGCAGTTCGACGACAAGGTCAAGGAGATCGCGCGGGCCGCGAAGGACGCGGGCACCCCGATCCGGATCGGTGTCAACGCGGGCTCGCTCGACGCGCGGCTGCTGAAGAAGTACGGCAAGGCCACCCCCGAGGCGCTGGTCGAGTCCGCGCTCTGGGAGGCCTCCCTCTTCGAGGAGCACGGCTTCAGCGACATCAAGATCTCGGTCAAGCACAACGACCCGGTCGTCATGGTCAACGCCTACCGGCAGCTGGCCGCCGCCTGTGACTACCCGCTCCACCTGGGCGTCACCGAGGCCGGCCCCGCCTTCCAGGGCACCATCAAGTCCGCCGTCGCCTTCGGCGCGCTGCTCTCCGAGGGCATCGGCGACACCATCCGCGTCTCCCTCTCGGCCCCGCCGGTCGAGGAGATCAAGGTCGGCATCCAGATCCTGGAGTCGCTCAACCTCAAGCCGCGCCGCCTGGAGATCGTCTCCTGCCCGTCCTGCGGACGCGCCCAGGTCGACGTCTACAAGCTGGCCGAGGAGGTCACGGCGGGCCTGGAGGGCATGGAGGTCCCGCTGCGCGTCGCGGTCATGGGCTGCGTCGTCAACGGCCCCGGCGAGGCCCGCGAGGCCGACCTCGGTGTCGCCTCCGGCAACGGCAAGGGCCAGATCTTCGTCAAGGGCGAGGTCATCAAGACCGTCCCCGAGTCCAAGATCGTGGAGACCCTCATCGAAGAGGCGATGAAGATCGCCGAGCAGATGGAGAAGGACGGCGTCATGAGCGGCGAGCCCACCGTCGCCATCGGAGTCTGAGCACCCCCGAGGTGCCGCCCCGGCCCCGTTCCCGCAGTTCGCGGGCGGGGCCGGGGCTTTTTCGTGACCTGCGACGCGGCATGGCCAGGCATCGCCGGGTACAGTGCGGAGATCAGCAGACTTGCATGGTGAGGCCCCAGTGTTGACGCAGACCACCACCCGGGTCCTTGAGCCCAGTGATCTCGACGCCGCGCTCGACATCCTCGGACGCGAGCCGGTCGAGAACGCCTTCGTCACTTCCCGGGTCCAGGTCGCCGGACTCGACCCCTGGCGCCTGGGCGGCGAGATGTGGGGCTGGTACGCCGACGGCGAGCTCCGGTCGCTCTGCTACGCGGGCGCCAACCTCGTCCCCGTCTGCGCCGAGCCCGACGCCGTACGCGCCTTCGCCGACCGCGCCCGCCGCACCGGCCGCCGCTGCTCCTCCATCGTCGGCCCCGCCGAGGCCACCCGGCTGCTGTGGCAGCTCCTGGAGCCCAGCTGGGGGCCGGCCCGCGAGGTCCGCTCCCACCAGCCGCTCATGGTCATCGAGCGCCCGTCCACCACGGTCGAGGCCGACCCGCAGGTCCGCCGGATCCGCAAGGACGAGATGGACCTGATCATGCCCGCATGCGTGGCCATGTTCACCGAGGAGGTCGGCATCTCGCCGATGGCCGGGGACGGCGGGCTCCTCTACCAGGCCCGCGTCGCCGAGCTCGTCGCCGGCGGCCGCTCCTTCGCGCACGTCGAGGACGGCAAGGTCGTCTTCAAGGCGGAGATCGGCGCCGCCACCCCGCGCGCCTGCCAGATCCAGGGCGTGTGGGTGGCCCCCGAATTCCGCGGCCGCGGGCACTCGGAGAGCGGAATGGCCGCCGTCGTCGCCTACGCGCTGCGGGACGTCGCCCCCGTCGTCAGCCTCTACGTGAACGACTTCAACACCGCCGCACGGGCGGCCTACCGGCGGGTGGGCTTCCGCGAGGTCGGCGCGTTCATGAGCGTGCTGTTCTGAAGGCATGCCGTTCGAAGGCCGCGCCGGGCCCCGGCCGTCCTGATCGAAAAGCCGGCCCCCGGACCCCGCCGGTGGCATTCCGGCACGCCCCTACCGCGAAGTAAGGTCGCCGCATGCTGCCTTCCGGACTCCGCATCGGCCCCCTCGACCTCGCCGCCCGCGTGGACGAGGCCCTGCGCGTGCAGGCCGTCGCCTTCGGCCTCAGCGAGGAGGAGGTCGGCATCCGGCGCTACATCGTCCAGCGCCACATGACCTGCCGCGGCGCCCGCGCCCTCGGCGCGTTCGCCGAGGACGGGGCCCTCACCGGGTTCGTGTACGGGATGCCGAACGACCGCACCCACTGGTGGTCCACGATCGTCGAGCCCTACCTGCGGGCCGGCGGGCACGAGGACTGGCTCGACGACTCCTTCGTGATCACCGAACTGCACGTCCACCCCGGTTTCCAGGGCCACGGAGTGGGCCGCGAGCTGATCACCCGGATCACCGACGCCGCCGCCGAGCCCCGCTCGATCCTCTCCGCCATCGACACCGAGAGCCCCGCCCGCGGGCTCTACCGGGCCCTCGGCTACACCGACCTCGCCCGCCAGGTCCACTTCCCGAGCGCGAGCCTCCCGTACGCCGTCATGGGCGCCACACTGCCGCTGAGCAGGCATTGAATTGATTACCGGGCCCCGCACGGGCCCCGGTAGCCTCCCGGCATGTCTACGCAACACGTCCAGCGCATGTCCCGCCTCATGGCCAAGACCCTCCGCGAGGACCCGGCCGACGCCGAAACCCTCAGCCACCGCCTCCTGGTGCGCGCCGGCTACGTCCGCCGCAGCTCGGCCGGGGTGTGGACGTGGCTGCCGCTCGGCAAGCGCGTCCTCGACAACGTCTCGCGCATCGTCCGCGAGGAGATGGACGCCATCGGCGCCCAGGAGGTGCTGCTCCCGGCCCTGCTGCCCAAGGAGCCGTACGAGGTCAGCGGCCGCTGGTCGGAGTACGGCGACCTGCTCTTCCGGCTCAAGGACCGCAAGGGCGCGGACTACCTGCTCGGCCCGACCCACGAGGAGATCTTCACCCTGGTCGTGAAGGACCAGTGCACCTCGTACAAGGACCTGCCGGTCATGCTCTACCAGATCCAGACCAAGTACCGCGACGAGGCGCGGCCCCGGTCCGGCGTGCTGCGCGGACGCGAGTTCCAGATGAAGGACTCGTACTCCTTCGACGTGTCCGACGAGGGGCTGGAGGAGTCCTACCGGCTCCACCGCGAGGCGTACGTCCGCATCTTCGAGCGGCTCGGCCTCGACCACCGGATCGTCTCGGCGGTGTCGGGTGCGATGGGCGGCTCGGCGTCGGAGGAGTTCCTGGCCCCCGCCGGGGCCGGCGAGGACACCTTCGTGGACTGCCCCTCCTGCGACTACGCGGCGAACACGGAGGCCGTGACCTTCGCCCTGACCCCCGTGTCCGCCGAGCACCCGGCCCTGGAGGAGGTGGACACCCCGGACACCCCGACCATCGAGACCCTCGCGGCGCACCTGGGCGTCCCCGCCTCCGCGACGCTCAAGAACCTCCTGGTCAAGGTGGACGGCGAGATCGTGGCCGTGGGCGTGCCGGGCGACCGCGAGGTCGACCTCGGCAAGCTGGGCGAGCACCTGGCCCCGGCGGTGGTCGAACTGGTCACGGCCGAGGACTTCACGGACCGGCCCGACCTCGTACGCGGCTACGTGGGCCCGCAGGGCCTGGACAAGGTCCGCTACCTGGCCGACCCGCGGGTCGCCCCGGGCACGGCCTGGGTGACCGGGGCCAACCGGGCGGACACGCACGCCCGCAACGTGGTCTGCGGCCGCGACTTCGAAGTGGACCAGTACCTCGACGTGGTGGTCGTGGAACCCGGCGACCCCTGCCCGAACTGCGGCGCCGGACTGCGACTGGACCGCGCCATCGAGATCGGCCACATCTTCCAGCTGGGCCGCAAGTACGCGGACGCCTTCGGCCTCGACGTCCTCGGCAAGGAGGGCAAGCCGGTCCGCGTCACCATGGGCTCCTACGGCATCGGCGTCTCGCGGGCGGTGGCGGCCCTGGCCGAGCAGACGGCGGACGAGCGCGGGCTGTGCTGGCCGGCGGCGGTGGCCCCGGCCGATGTCCACGTGGTGGCGGCGGGCAAGGCCGTGCCGCTGGCTCTGGCGGAGGAGGCGGCGACGGCCCTGGCGGGCTCCGGCCTCCGGGTTCTGCTGGACGACCGGCCCGGGCTGTCCCCGGGGGTGAAGCTGACGGACGCGGAGCTGATCGGCGTGCCGTGGATCCTCGTGGCGGGCCGGCGCTCCGCGGAGGCCGTGGTCGAACTCCAGGACCGCGCCTCGGGCACCCGCGAGGAACTCCCCCTGGCGGAGGCCCTCGCCCGCCTGACGCGCTAGGCGGCCGGCCTCCCGGGGCTCCGCCCCGCACCCCGCGCTTCAAAGGCCGGCGGGGCTGAATCCTCAGCCCGTCCGGCGTTCGAGGATTGGTCCGGTCGGAGCCCTTGGAGCACCTCCCAGCGGCTAGTCGCGCGGCCCGTCAGGCTCGTGCTCCGGCGGCGGCGCGTCCAGCATCAGGCCGTCCGCCGGGGCGTCGAGCGCGTCCGGAGCCAAGACCGCGTCGAGCGCATCGGTGACCTCGGCCGGCCCGGGGCCTTCGGAAGCCGGGCCGGCCGGGGCCGGTTCGTGGGGCGCGGCCGCCGCCGGAGGCGACGGGGCCGCGCGTTCCAGGAAGCGCAGCAGCTCCACCGGAAACGGCAGGACCAGCGTCGAGTTCTTCTCGGCGGCGACCGCCACGACCGTCTGCAGCAGGCGCAGCTGCAGCGCCGCCGGCTGCTCCGACATGACCTCCGCCGCCTGGGCCAGCTTGTGCGAGGCCTGCAGCTCGGCATCCGCGTTGATCACGCGCGCCCGCCGCTCGCGGTCCGCCTCCGCCTGCCGGGCCATCGACCGCTTCATCGTCTCCGGCAGGGAGACGTCCTTGATCTCGACCCGGTCGATCTGCACGCCCCAGCCCACCGCCGGGCTGTCGATCATCAGCTCCAGGCCCTGGTTCAGCATCTCCCGGTTGGACAGCAGATCGTCCAGGTCCGACTTTCCGATGATCGACCTGAGCGAGGTCTGCGCCATCTGCGAGACCGCGAACCGGTAGTCCTCCACCGCCACGATCGCGTTCGCCGGGTCGACGACCTTGAAGTACACGACCGCGTCCACCCGCACGGTGACGTTGTCCCGGGTGATGCCCTCCTGTGCGGGCACCGGCAGCGTGACGATCTGCATGTTCACCTTGTGGAGCCGGTCGATGACCGGAATGACCATCGCGAAGCCGGGCGGCCGTATCTCCTCGCGCAGCCTGCCGAAGCGGAACACCAGGCCCCGCTCGTACTGCTTCACCACCCGGGCCGCGGCGCCCACGTAGACCATGACGCCCACACCCGCGGCGATCGCCGCTGTCAGCAGTTCTTCGACCATGACGGCCCCCTGCCGGACGCACCTTCTACCTACGGTATGCCCTACAGCCAGGCCGCGAACTCCAGCAGCAGCTCCGCGTCCCGGCGCCGTCCGGCGGCCAGGGCCCGGTTCCCCGACTCCACCGCCCGGAACAGCGTCCAGCCCCGCAGCCGGTCCCGGTCCACCTCCAGGGCGTCGGCCAGCTTGTTCACCCGGCGCCGCGCGCCCGCCGCACCCGCCGAGGAGGCCACCTGGTCCTCCAGCCGGTCCCGGACCAGCCGCGCCAGGTCGTACGCCCGCTCGCCGACCAGCGGGTCGGGGCCCACCGTCAGCCACGGCGCCCGCTCGCCCGCGAGGACCTTGCCCTGCCGGAAGTTGCCGTGCAGCAGGAGATCCTCCGGCGGGGCCGCGACCAGTTCCTCACGCATCGCCAGAGCGGTGTCGGCCAGGGCCC
Source organism: Streptomyces sp. NBC_00207 (assembly GCF_045160965.1). NCBI lineage: Bacteria > Bacillati > Actinomycetota > Actinomycetes > Kitasatosporales > Streptomycetaceae > Streptomyces > Streptomyces sp. NBC_00207. The sequence goes on from NZ_CP130715.1 coordinate 6,596,905, forward strand.
GGACCTCCGCCGGGGCCGCCCGCAGCGCCGCCGACTGCTGCCCGGTGCGCTCGGCGACCGTCTCCCAGGCGTGCCCGGCAGGCGGGGCCACCCACAGCCGGCGCAGGGTGCCGCTCGCCTCCAGCAGCGCCTTGGCCTCGGGCAGCGACCGCAGCGACACCTCCGGGTGCAGCCGCTCCAGCAGCAGCGCCCCGTCGTCCTCGTGATGCCGGGTGTCGAGGATCCGTACGGCCCCGAAACCTCCCCAGTGCGCCAGCGCGGCCAGTTCCCGGTCGGGCCGGGCGTGCGGGGGCGCCAGCTTCAGCGCGGCCGGGGTCCCGTCCGCGTACGTGACGAGGACCACCAGGCTGCTGCGCCCGCCCGGGGCCTGCACGCGCTGCGCGCGTACCCCGCGCCGGGACAGCGCCGCCTCGGTGAGTCGGGGCAACTGCCCCAGCCAGTCCTCGTCCTGCGCCGTCTCCGGCATCTCGCCGAGCGCCCGTACAAGCCGCTGCGGCGGTTCGAAAGCCATGCGTGCGTGGTCCCTTTCAGCTGTGCTGGGCCCGTTGCGCCTCGTCAGCGCGTTCCGCGAGCCCAGGGAAGGCTACGCCGACACCGCGCCAGCGTGCCGCGCGCACGGCCGCGGCGCTCAGCGCGTCGGCCGCCTCGCGGCGCAGCGGACCCTCCGCCGCACGCACCAGATCGGAGTACGCGCCCGCCACCCGGTCCTCGACCACCGCGGCCAGCCGCTCGGCGTCGGCCTGGGTGCGCACCTCGAACGGCAGGGCGTACGCCGCCTCCGCGGGCCGGGGCGCACCGCCCAGTTCCCGCACGGTCCGGGCGAGCGCGTCACGGCGGGCGAGGTGGGCGCCGTACGCCTCGCGGGCCTCGTTCGCGCGGGCGCCGGTGCTGCGGGCGCCGATCACCCCGTAGCCGTAGGCGGCCGCGTGCTCGGCGGCGAGTGCGGCCTGGGCGGCCTCCAGGGCCCGGCCGGCGGCGGGGGGTTCGGGCTTCACGACGCGGCTCCGGGGTTCGAGGTCAGCAGGTACGCGTGGACGGCGCCGCAGGCGGCCACCGAGGCCAGCATCCGGGCGAGTTCCCCGGGGGCCCCGGCCAGGTCGATGGTCCGGGCCTCCGACAGGCTCCGCTCGGCGTCCGCGAGGGCGGTCAGGGCGTCGGCGGGCTTCGGGGGGACGGGCTCGCCGCTCGCCGCGGGCGCGGCGGCCCCCGTACCGGCCGAGGGGGACGCGGAGGGCGACGGCGAGCCCGCCGGGGTCAGGGCCAGGGCCGCGGAGTGCGCGGCGACGGCGGCGCGCAGCGGCGCCAGCCGTGCGGCCAGGGCCGGATGGGCGGTGGCGGTGGCGTCGTAACGTTCCAGCAGGCGCGCACTGTCACGAACGGCTGCCTCCCGCATCCGCCGTTCGAGTGGAATCCCGGTTTCGCCGACGGCCGGGCGGTCGTCGGAGCACCCCGCCAGCAGCGCGGCTCCGGCCGCGCCGGCGGCTCCGGCGAGCAGGCTCCGGCGCGAGGGTCTCGAAGGCAGAGTCCAGGGCACGGCGACGTCCTCGGTGGTGATGGCGGGGCAGGGTGTGATCACGGTACCCGGGGCCCCGTCCACAGGGCGGACGGCAACACCCTCCGACACCGGATACCCTTTGACCTGACACACGACGGAAATCACAACAGCACACGCGGCCGAGGAGTCACCCGGATGAGCACCACCCAGAGCGACAGGCTGCGCGGACTGCTGGAGCCGCTCGTCGCCGCCAAGGGCCTGGACCTCGAAGAGATCGAGATGTCGCGGGCGGGCAAGCGCCGGATGCTGCGGATCATCGTGGACTCCGACGAGGGCGTGGAGCTGGACGCGTGTGCGGAGCTGAGTCGCGAGGTCTCCGACAAGCTCGACGAAACCGATGTGATGGGTGAGGACGAGTACGTCCTCGAAGTGAGCTCGCCGGGCGCCGACCGCCCGCTGACCGAGCACCGTCACTACGTACGGGCCATCGGCCGTCTCGTGAAGTTCCAGCTGTCCGCCGAGGACGACAAGGCTGCCGGGGAACTGGTCGCCCGCATCCTCGACGTCGACGACGAGGGCTTGGACCTCGAGGTACCGGGCGTGAAGGGCCGCAAGGCGACCGCCCGCCGCATTGCTTTCACCGACATCGCCAAGGCGCGTGTCGAGATCGAGTTCAACCGCAAGGACAAGAAGGAAGAGGAGGCGTAGCCGTGGACATCGACATGAGTGCCCTGCGGGGTCTGGTCCGGGAGAAGGAGATCTCCTTCGACCTGCTCGTCGAGGCGATCGAGTCGGCCCTCCTCATCGCGTACCACCGGACCGAGGGGAGCTTCCGCCGCGCTCGCGTCGTGCTGGACCGCACCAACGGTCACGTGGTCGTGTGGGCGACGGAAGACCCGAGGGATCTCGAAGAGGGCCAGGAGCCCAAGGAGTTCGACGACACCCCGTCGGACTTCGGCCGGATCGCCGCGACGACCGCCAAGCAGGTGATCCTGCAGCGTCTGCGCGACGCCGAGGACGACCTGACGTTCGGCGAGTTCGCCGGCCGTGAGGGCGACGTCATCACCGGCGTGGTCCAGCAGGGCAAAGACCCGAAGAACGTCCTGGTCGACATCGGCAAGCTGGAGGCCATCCTGCCGGTGCAGGAGCAGGTCCCCGGTGAGGAGTACACGCACGGTCTGCGCCTGAAGGCGTACGTCGTGCGGGTGGCGAAGGGTGTCCGCGGCCCGTCCGTGACCCTCTCCCGCACCCACCCCAACCTGGTGAAGAAGCTCTTCTCGCTGGAGGTCCCGGAGATCGCCGACGGCAGCGTCGAGATCTCGGCGATCGCACGTGAGGCTGGTCACCGCACCAAGATCGCCGTGCGGTCCACCCGCTCCGGCCTCAACCCCAAGGGCGCCTGCATCGGCCCGATGGGCAGCCGGGTGCGCAACGTGATGGCCGAGCTGCACGGCGAGAAGATCGACATCGTCGACTGGTCGGACGACCCGGCGGAGATGGTCGCGAACGCGCTGTCACCCGCCCGGGTGAGCAAGGTCGAGGTCGTCGACTGGGACTCCCGCTCCGCAAGGGTGACCGTGCCCGACTACCAGCTGTCGCTGGCCATCGGCAAGGAGGGCCAGAACGCCCGCCTCGCCGCACGGCTCACCGGCTGGCGCATCGACATCCGGCCCGACACCGAGGCGTCCCCGGACGCGGACCGGGACCGGGGCGGGGAATAAACCGGTACCGGCCGGGGCTACCCGGACGGTAGACAGGGCGTGCGGCTGCCGCCGAGGCGGTGCCGCTCGGCCGCTGCAGACGCAGCGGATCAAGACAACACAACAGCCGTTCGATTTTTCGCCCGCCACTTGTCGGGAGAGAGGTCGGTGCGGGGAGGTAGACTTAGGCGTGTCTGGCCGGACGCAAGCCCGCGCATGCCCCGAACGCACCTGTGTGGGGTGTCGGGAGCGAGCGGCCAAGAGCGATCTCCTGCGGATCGTGGCGATCGAGGACGAATGCGTCCCCGATCCTCGCGGTACGCTGCCCGGCCGGGGTGCCTACGTGCACCCTGCCGTGGTCTGCCTCGACCAGGCGGTCCGCCGCCGAGCGTTCCCCCGGGCCCTTCGGTCCGCCGGAGCACTCGACACGGCGGAACTGCGCAAAGCCGTGGTCATTGAGGCCGGGGCCACACCGTAAGACGTAGAACGGCACGGATACCCCGTGCGGTCAGGTACCTCGCGAGTTGGAAGTAGGTCGAGATTGCGATGAGCACTCGATGAGTACGCGATGAGTACGCCCATGAAGTAGCAACGGTCCGGCGTAACCCGGACCTAAAAGGAGCGAAGTGGCTAAGGTCCGGGTATACGAACTCGCCAAGGAGTTCGGAGTTGAGAGCAAGGTCGTCATGGCCAAGCTCCAGGAACTCGGTGAGTTCGTCCGTTCGGCGTCCTCGACGATCGAGGCGCCGGTTGTACGCAAGTTGACCGACGCACTGCAGGGCCCCGGCGGCAACGCCGGCAAGTCCGCTGCGAAGCCGGGTGCGCCCCGCAAGGCCGCACCCGCCAAGCCCGGGGCCCCGACCCCGGGTGCCGTTGCACGTCCCGCTGCGCCGAAGCCCGGCGCACCGGCCCCCAAGCCGGTCGTCGCGGAGGCTCCGGCCGCCGCAGCGCCCGCCCCGGTGACTCCGGCCGCCTCCGGCCCGCGTCCCGGCCCGAAGGCCCCGGCCGCCCCGAAGCCCGCTCCGGCGGCTCCCGTGGCGACCGAGTTCACCGCGCCTCCGGCGGCTCCCGCCGCCCCGGCGCGCACCGAGCGTCCCGCCGCCGCGGCCCCGGGTCCCCGTCCGGCGCAGCAGCGTCCGGCTCAGGGTCAGGGTGGCCAGGCCGGCGCCCGTCCCGGCGCCCCGCGCCCGGCCGGTGCCGCCCCCGGTGGCCAGGCCCCGCGCCCCCAGGGTGCGCAGGCCCCGCGTCCCCAGGGCGCCCGTCCGGCCGGTCCCCGTCCGGGCAACAACCCCTTCACCTCTGGTGGCTCCACCGGCATGGCGCGCCCGCAGGCGCCCCGTCCGGCCGGCGCCCCCCGTCCCGGTGCCCCCGGCGCCGGTGGCGGCCAGGGTGCTCCCCGCCCGCAGGGCGGCCCCGGCGGCGCTCCGCGTCCGCAGGGTCCCGGCGGCGCCCGTCCGACCCCGGGCGGCATGCCGCGCCCGCAGGCCGGCGCCCCGCGTCCGGGTGGTGCCCCCGGTGGTAACCGTCCGAACCCGGGCATGATGCCGCAGCGTCCCGCTGCCGGTGGTCCCGGTCCCCGTCCCGGTGGCGGCCCCGGTGGCCGTGGTCCCGGTGCGGGCGGCGCAGGTCGTCCCGGCGGTGCCGGTCGTCCCGCGGGCGGCGGCTTCGCCGGCCGTCCGGCCGGTCCCGGCTCGCGTCCCGGCGGCGGTGGCGGCTTCGGCGGCCCGCGTCCCGGTGGCGGCGGCTTCGGCGGCGGTCCGGCCGGTGCCGGTGGCGGCGGTCGTCCCGGCTTCGGTGGTCGTCCCGGTGGTCCCGGTGCCCGTGGTGGCACGCAGGGTGCCTTCGGCCGTCCCGGTGGTCCGGCCCGTCGTGGTCGCAAGTCCAAGCGTCAGAGGCGCCAGGAGTACGAGGCCATGCAGGCCCCGTCCGTCGGCGGCGTGATGCTGCCGCGCGGTGGCGGCGAGACCGTGCGCCTGTCGCGCGGTGCCTCCCTCACCGACTTCGCGGAGAAGATCAACGCCAACCCGGCGTCGCTCGTCGCCGTGATGATGAACCTCGGCGAGATGGTCACTGCCACGCAGTCCGTCTCCGACGAGACGCTCGAGATGCTGGCCGGCGAGATGAACTACGTCGTCCAGATCGTCAGCCCGGAGGAAGAGGACCGCGAGCTCCTCGAGGGCTTCGACATCGAGTTCGGCGAGGACGAGGGCGGCGAGGAATACCTCATGCCGCGTCCGCCGGTCGTGACCGTCATGGGTCACGTCGACCACGGTAAGACCCGACTGCTCGACGCCATCCGCAAGACGAACGTCGTTGCGGGCGAGGCCGGCGGCATCACGCAGCACATCGGTGCGTACCAGGTCTCCACCGAGGTCAACGACGAAGAGCGTCGCATCACCTTCATCGACACCCCGGGTCACGAGGCGTTCACCGCCATGCGTGCCCGTGGTGCGAAGTCGACCGACATCGCGATCCTCGTGGTCGCGGCCAACGACGGCGTCATGCCGCAGACGATCGAGGCGCTCAACCACGCCAAGGCCGCCGGCGTCCCGATCGTCGTCGCGGTCAACAAGATCGACGTCGAGGGTGCCGACCCGGTCAAGGTGCGCGGTCAGCTCACCGAGTTCGGTCTGGTCGCCGAGGAGTACGGCGGCGACACGATGTTCGTCGACATCTCCGCCAAGCAGGGTCTGCACATCGACTCCCTGCTCGAGGCCGTCGTCCTCACCGCCGACGCCTCGCTCGACCTCCGCGCCAACCCGGAGCAGGACGCTCAGGGTATTGCGATCGAGTCCCACCTCGACCGCGGCCGCGGTGCCGTCGCCACCGTCCTCGTCCAGCGCGGTACCCTCCGCGTCGGCGACACGATGGTCGTGGGCGACGCCTACGGCCGAGTGCGCGCCATGCTCGACGACAAGGGCAACAACGTCGAGGAAGCGGGTCCGTCGACCCCCGTCCTGGTCCTGGGTCTCACCAACGTCCCCGGCGCCGGCGACAACTTCCTCGTCGTCGACGAGGACCGTACGGCCCGTCAGATCGCCGAGAAGCGTGCTGCGCGAGAGCGCAACGCCAACTTCGCCAAGCGCGTCCGTCGCGTGTCCCTCGAGGACCTCGACTCCGTGCTCAAGGCCGGTCTGGTCCAGGAACTCAACCTCATCATCAAGGGCGACGCGTCCGGTGCGGTCGAGGCTCTCGAGTCCTCGCTGCTCCAGCTCGACGTCGGTGAAGAGGTCGACATCCGGGTCCTGCACCGCGGTGTGGGTGCGGTCACCGAGTCCGACATCTCGCTGGCGATGGGCTCCGACGCCATCGTCATCGGTTACAACGTCCGTGCGGCCGGCCGTGCCGCGCAGATGGCGGACCGCGAGGGCGTCGACGTTCGCTACTACTCGGTGATCTACCAGGCCATCGAGGAGATCGAGGCGGCCCTGAAGGGTCTCCTCAAGCCGGAGTACGAAGAGGTCGAGCTCGGTACGGCGGAGGTCCGCGAGATCTTCCGCTCGTCCAAGCTGGGCAACATCGCCGGTGTCCTCATCCGGTCCGGCGAGGTCAAGCGCAACACCAAGGCGCGGCTCCTGCGCGATGGCAAGGTCATCGCCGAGAACCTCACCATCTCCGGTCTGCGCCGCTTCAAGGACGACGTCACCGAGATTCGCGAAGGCTTCGAGGGCGGTATCAACCTCGGCAGCTACAACGACATCAAGATCGACGACGTCATCGCGACGTACGAGATGCGCGAGAAGCCCCGCGCGTAAGCGCGAGGCGGTTCGCACCGTGTCGTAACTCGTAACACCGGGGCCGGTCGGCGGAATATCCGTCGATCGGCCCCGGCCGTTGCGTGTACGGTTCTGGTGACCCGGCCGCGCGAGCGCCGGGTGATCCTGCCGGGCGACGGCCCGGCAGGCCACCGAACCCGCACCGGCGGGATATCCGGAACTGCATGTACGTGGGGACTCTGTCCTTCGACCTGCTCCTCGGCGACGTCCACTCGCTGAAGGAGAAACGCTCCGTCGTCCGGCCCATCGTCGCCGAGCTCCAACGAAAGTTCTCCGTGAGCGCGGCTGAAGTGGGTGACCAGGACCTGCACCGCAGGGCCCGTATAGGGGTCGCTCTGGTGAGCGGGGACGCGGGGTTCCTCTCGGATGTACTGGACCGCTGCGAGCGGCTGGTCGCGGCACGTCCGGAAGTGGAGCTGCTGTCCGTACGACGGCGCTTCCACGGTGATGAAGACTGATAGCAAGACATAAGAAGGAGACGGACCAGTGGCCGACAATGCGCGGGCGAAGAAGCTGGCGGACCTCATCCGGGAAGTGGTGGCGGAGAAGCTGCAGCGTGGTGTCAAGGACCCCCGCCTCGGTACGCACGTGACCATCACGGACACCCGGGTCACCGGCGACCTGCGGGAGGCCACGGTCTTCTACACGGTCTACGGGGACGACGAGGACCGCGCCAGCGCGGCAGCGGGCCTGGAGAGCGCGAAGGGCGTCCTGCGCTCCGCGGTCGGCCGGGCGGCCGGCACCAAGTTCACGCCCACCCTGACCTTCGTCGCGGACGCCCTCCCGGAGAACGCCAAGACCATCGAGGACCTCCTCGAAAAGGCGCGCACCTCCGACGCCCAGGTGCGTGAGGTTTCCTCCGGCGCCCAGTACGCCGGCGAGGCCGACCCGTACAAGAAGCCGGGCGAGGACGCCGACGACTCCGACGAGGACGCAGCCGCGGAATGAGCACCAACGCAGGAAAGACTCCGGACGGCCTTGTCATCGTCGACAAGCCGTCCGGCTTCACTTCGCACGACGTGGTCGCCAAGATGCGCGGGATCGCCAAGACCCGTCGCGTCGGCCACGCCGGCACGCTCGACCCGATGGCGACGGGCGTGCTGGTCCTGGGCGTCGAGAAGGCCACCAAGCTCCTCGGCCACCTCGCGCTCACGGAGAAGGAGTACCTCGGCACGATCCGGCTGGGCCAGGACACCCTGACGGACGACGCCGAGGGCGAGATCACCTCCTCCACGGACGCCACGGGGGTCACCCGGGAGGCCGTGGACGCGGGTATCGCCAAGCTGTCCGGCGAGATCATGCAGGTCCCGTCCAAGGTCAGCGCCATCAAGATCAAGGGCGTGCGCTCCTACAAGCGCGCCCGCGACGGCGAGGACTTCGAGATCCCGGCCCGGCCGGTGACCATCTCGTCGTTCCAGGTGTACGACATGCGCGAGGCGGAGGCCGAGGACGGCACCAAGGTCGTCGACCTCGTCGTCTCCGTCGTCTGCTCCAGCGGTACGTACATCCGCGCCCTCGCCCGTGACCTGGGGGCCGACCTCGGCGTCGGCGGGCACCTGACCGCGCTGCGCCGCACGCGGGTGGGCCCGTACAAGCTCGACAAGGCACGGACCCTGGACCAGCTCCAGGAGGAGCTGACCGTCATGCCCATCGGCGAGGCGGCCGCCGCGGCCTTCCCGCGCTGGGACCTGGACGCCCGGCGGGCCTCGCTGCTCGCCAACGGCGTGCGGATCGACATGCCGGAGGAGTACGAGGCCGGCCGCACGGTCGCGGTCTTCGGGCCGCAGGACCAGCTGCTCGGGCTCGTCGAGAGCAAGAACGGGAAGGCGAAGTCCCTCGCTGTCTTCGTCTGATCGTTGACGTGGAGCGGTGAGCGCACATTGCCTGCTGCTCACCGCTCCACGACCCCCCTCGGGTAGGTCTCTATCCACCCGGACGCCCGTATTCACCCGTCCGAGCAGGCGCTCGGAGTGAATGGAGGGAGCGTAAGGGGGCGCGTTCGCCTCGCGTGCTTTCCGTGCTGATCTTCACCTGCCTACCGTCGTGAACACGGGGAGTTGCGGGGGAGTGGTGCGGCCATGGCGGAGCTCGTCAAGATCTGCGATGCCGCCGGGCGGGTGCGCGGCAGCGGGTTCGTCGCCGACGACCGCGGCACGGTGGTCACCAGCCACGAGGCCGTCGACGGACTGACGCGGGTGCTCCTGCACGGTCCCGGGCGGACCTGGCTGGCCGATGCGGCGGACGTGACCGCGCTGCCGGGGCTGGCACTGGCGCTCGTACGGACCGACGGACTCGGCATGCGGCCGCTGCCGGTCGCGATGCGCGAGGTGATCGATCCGGGGACCTACGTACGGCTGCCCGCGCGGGGCTGGCGCCAGGCGCGGGTCCTGGGGGGCGCCCAGGTCACGTACCCCGCGGTGGAGCTGGCGATCGGCACGGACGGCCGGGACGCCCTGCTGCTGGGCGGGGAGGCCTGCGGGGGCCCGGTGCTCGACGCCCGAACCGGAGCGGTGCTCGCGGTCCTGGGCACCGCTCTGCAGGCGGAACACCGCTCGGCGCCCTTCGCGGTGGCCCTGCGCACCGCCGCCGCGGCCGACCCGGGCGGCCCCCTGGCCGCCCTGCTGGAACGCAACGCCGCCACCGTGCCCGGCTACGGCCCCGACCTGAACCTCGCCGGGGCACTGGAACTCACCGCGACCCCCCTGGGCACGGCCTTCCCCGCCGACGCCTGCGAGCCGGTGGAACGACCGGGTCCCACGGCCGCATTGGCGGCCTTCACGGACGGCGACCGCCCGGTCCTGGGCCTGGTCGGAGCACCCGGCACGGGCCGCACCACCGCACTCGCGGCCCTGGCCGTACGCCGCGCCCACGGCCCCCGCCCCGCCCCGACCCTCTGGCTCCGCGGCGCGGACCTCCACGCCGACGACACCTCCCTGTCCGACGCGGTGACGCGCGCCCTGACGAGAGCGGCCCGCATCGCAGAGGCGGGACGCTCCCCACACCCCGCCGCTGGCCTCGCCGGCCGACATGCGGCGCCCACGGAGCCGGCGACGCCGGAGCCGGGCCCGCGGACGGCTCCGGAGGCGGACGGGCATGCACCGGGGCACTCCCGGCAGGGCGCCGTTGGCCTCGGCGGCAGTCATGCGGCAGCCACACAGGCGGGAAGGCCCGAGACGGGCTCGCGGACGGCTCCGGAGGGGGACGGGTGTGTGCCGGGGCGCTCCCCGCAGGGCGTCGTTGGCCTCGGCGGCAGTCATGCGGCAGCCACACAGGCGGGAAGGCCCGAGACGGGCTCGCGGACGGCTCCGGAGGGGGACGGGCGTGCACCGGGGCGCTCCCGGCGGGGCCGGCATGCGGCACCCACGGAGTCGGCGACGCCGGAGACGGGCCGGCGGACCGCTCCGGAGGGGGACGGGTGTGTGCCGGGGCGCTCCCCGCAGGGCGTCGAACGCCATGTGGCTCGGCCCGCCGACCCCCCGCCTGGTTCGGCGCCCGAGGAGACGCCCGGGCGCGCGCCCGGCCCGACCCGCACCGGCGAAGCCTGCCGCCCCGACCCCAGCCGCACCACCCCATCGGCGCCGCCCCCCGCCAAAGCCACCCCGGCCCCTGCCAAAGCCACCCCGGCCGAGCGGCGCAGCCGAGCCGCCGGGGAGACCGCCGCCCCGGCGGGAGCCCCCGGCATCGCGGAGCACCTCGCGCACGTGGCCGCCCGCGCCGGCCGGCCCCTGCTCGTGGTGCTCGACGCCCCCGAGGAGATGCCGACGGAGCTCGCGCACCGGCTGGGGCCCTGGACCGAAGCCACCGCCGGGTGGCTGCGCGACACCGGGGCCCGGCTGATCGTCGCCGCCCGGCCCGAGTACTGGGAGCGGGCCGGCGCCCTCTACCCGCCCGAGGCGCTGCACACCCCGGCCCGCCCCGCCCGGCGGCTGCCGCCCGCGCTTGCGTTGGGCGACCTCACCGCCGCCGAGGCCGAGACCGTCCGGGCCCGTCTCGGCATCCCCGCCGACGCCGTCGGCGCGGCCGACGCCCGCCACCCGCTCACCCTGAGCCTGCTGGCCGGGATCCGCGCCGCCGGGGTCACCGACGGCCGTCCCGGCCGGGACGAGGTCTTCGCCGCCCACCTGGACCTGCTGTGCCTGCGCACGGCCGTCCGCGTCGCCGCGGCCTGCGCCGACGCCGGCGGAGCCAGGGTGCACGGCCCCGGGGTGCGGCGGCTGGCGGCGCGGGTGGCCGGCAGTGTGCACGAGGCCGCGCGCCGCTGCCTGGGGCCCGGGCAGGGGCAGCTGGACCGGGCCTCCTTCGAGGAGCTGTTCCCGTGGCGCACCGGCTGGGCCTCGGCCGTGCTCACCGAGGGCCTGCTGGTGCCCGCCGGGACCGGCTACCGCTTCGCCCACGAGGAGCTGTCCGACTGGATCCAGGCCGTCCACCTCGACGTCCCGACGGCCCTCGCCTTCCTCGTCCACGGCCCCGCCGGGCCTGGCCAGCCCGTGCCCCGGCACCGGATCGGCCCCGTCCTCGAGGCCCTGCGCAGGCTGCCCGCTGAGCACCTGCGCGGCGAACTCACCGCCCTGGTCCACCGCCTCAACCGCTTCGCCGAGGAGCCGGCGCAGGCCGACCCGGACCGCGCCTGGTGGGCCGCCCGGCTGCTGCGCGAGAGCCTGCTCCGGGCCCCCGACGCGTACCCCCACCTGCCCGTCCTGCACGCCCTCGCCGAGCACGTGGCCCGCGCCGGCCCGGGGGAGTTCGGCGGCTGGTTCTGGAACCGGCTGCGGCTGCCCGAGCCCGACCGTCTCGACCTGCTGCGCCGCCTGCTGCCCGCCGACCCCGCGGAGGCGGTCCCCGGCGACCGCTACCTCGACGCCGCCGCCCGCCGCCTGGCCCGGGACCCGCAGCGCGCGCAGCCGCTGCTCTGCGCCTGGTTCGCCGACGGCCGCCGGCTGCGCGGCCGCCCCGGGGCCACCGTCGCCACCGCCGCGCAGGCCCTGCTGCACACCCACCGCCGGCTCGCCGTGGACGACCTCACCGAGGCGCTCGTCACCGCCGCGCACCCCCGCGCCGACGAGCTGCTGGCCGTACTCGCCGAGGAGGAGCCGTCCGCGATGTGCCGGGCTGTGGACCGCTGGGCGCACGACGAACGGCCCGGGCGGCGGGTCGCGGCCGCCGCCTACGGCCTCGCCACCGCCCCGCACGTGCGCACCCCCGCCGACCGCGAGCTGCTGCGCTACGCCGCCCAGGCGCTGCTCGCCCGGCCCGCGGACGCGACCCTGCACGGCAGCGCCCTGGCCGTGCTGCTGCGCGACCCGCAGATGCGCGGCCGCTACCTGCCCGAGGCCCTCGCCTGCTTCCGCGATCCCGAGCTCGGCTCCCGGCTGCCCGCGGCGGCGCTGGTCGCGGCCCTGCCCGTACTGCCCGACCCGGACGCCGTGTTCGCCGCCCTGCGGGCCCGGGCCGACGGGGAGGTGGTGCGCGCCCTGGCCGCGCTGACCACCCCGGGGCTGGCCCGCCGCGCTGGTGACCTCGTGCGGGAGCACCTCGCGCACCGGCCCGGGGACGCACCGCACGCGGCCGTCTTCGTGGACCGGCGGCTCGAACAGGGCCCGGCCGCCGCCCCCGTGCTGCACCCGCTGGTCCTGGATCTGCTGCGCAACGCCCCGGCGGGGGTCAGGGCGGAGCTCGCCGCCGTACTGGCCGCGCCGGGCGGGGAGTGCTCGTACCCGCTGCGCGGCGAGCTGGCCGGCGTACTGCTGCGCGAGGAGGCCGATCCGCAGGTCCTCGGTGCGTTCCTCGGGGGCCTCGCGGCCGGGACCGCCGGGCGTCCGGAGGCCCGTACGCGGGAACTGCTGCGGCGCACCGGCCGGCAGCTGCTGCGGGCCCCCGGCGGGCCGGCGGTCTTCGAGCGGCGGACGGTGGAGCTGGCACGGGCCGAACCGGCCTTCGGGGCGCTCGTCGCCCGCTGGCTGGCGCAGGCGCCTGCGGAGGCCGCGGCGCTGCTGGGGCCGAGCGCGCGGCGGACGGTGGAGACACTCGGCAGGACTGCGCCGGACGTGACGTGAAGCGATATGCCGCGGCAGCGGTCCGACCCCGACGCCGATGCGGGGCAGCGGCCACCGGCATGGCAGTCTTAGACCTGCAATCGGCAATCAGTTCAAGGACCAACCGGGTTCGGGCGAGGAGCGGTCACAGTGCAGCGCTGGCGTGGCTTGGAGGACATCCCCCAGGACTGGGGACGCAGCGTCGTCACCATCGGCTCCTACGACGGCGTGCACCGGGGACATCAGCTGATCATCGGACGGGCCGTGTCCAGGGCGCGCGCGCTCGACGTCCCCTCCGTCGTGGTCACCTTCGACCCGCACCCGAGCGAGGTCGTCCGGCCCGGCAGCCACCCGCCGATCCTGGCCCCCTACGACCGGCGCGCCGAACTGATGGCCGGGCTGGGCGTGGACGCGCTGCTGATCCTCCCGTTCACGGCGGAGTTCTCGCAGCTGTCCCCGGCCGACTTCATCGTGAAGGTGCTCGTCGACAAGCTGCACGCGCGGGCCGTCATCGAGGGCCCGAACTTCCGCTTCGGCCACCGGGCCGCCGGGAACGTCGACTTCCTGCGCGAGCTGGGCTCCACCTACGACTACGAGGTCGAGGTCGTGGACCTGGTCGAGCGGGGCGAGGCGGGCGGCGGCGTGCCCTTCTCCTCGACGCTGGCGCGCCGGCTCGTCGCCGAGGGCGACATGGACGGCGCGGCCGAGATCCTGGGACGCCCCCACCGGGTCGAGGGCGTGGTGGTGCGCGGTGCGCAGCGCGGACGCGAGCTCGGCTACCCGACGGCGAACGTCGAGACGGCGCCGCACACCGCGATCCCGGCGGACGGGGTCTACGCGGGCTGGCTGACGGCGGACGGCGAGCGGATGCCGGCGGCGATCTCGGTGGGGACGAACGTGCAGTTCGACGCCACCGAGCGGACCGTGGAGGCGTACGCCATCGACCGGGTCGGTCTGGACCTGTACGGGAAGCACGTGGCCGTCGACTTCCTCGCGTACGTGCGGGGGATGGCGAGGTTCGAGTCGCTGGACGGGCTGCTGGAGGCGATCGCGGACGATGTGAAGCGGGCGCGGGTGCTCACGGACACGTACGACCTGCACCGCTGACGGACGAACGGGCGAGGGCCCGTACCGCCCCGGAACCGGATCCTTCTCGATCCGATCCGTCCGGGCGCGGTACGGGCCCTTCCTGTTGTGCCGGTCAGCCGAGGCGCGGATCGCGCGGGGGCTGCTGGGGCTGCGGCGGCTGCTGCTGCGGGGCCTGGGGCTGCTGCCAGGGCTGGCCGGGCTGCGGGTAGGGCTGGCCGTAGGGCTGCGGTTGCTGCGGCGGCTGCTGGTACGGGGGCTGGCCCTGGGGCTGGCCGTACGGCTGCGGCTGCTGGTGGGGCTGCGGCTGCGGCGGCTGCTGGGCATGGGGCTGGTGGGACTGCTGAGGCTGCTGCGGCGCTCCCCAGTGCCCCTGCGGGGCCTGCTGCTGGGCCCGCAGGAAGTCCTCGGCCACGAGCGCGGAGAGGTTGAAGTACGCCTCGCGCGTCTTGGGCCGCATCATGTCGAGATCGACCTCGGCGCCGGCCGCGAGGTGCTCGTCGAACGGCACCACGACGACACCGCGGCAGCGGGTCTCGAAGTGCTGCACGATGTCCTCGATCTTGATCATCTTGCTCGTCTCGCGGACCCCCGAGATGACGGTGAGGGAGCGGGAGACGAGGTCGGCGTACCCGTGCGCGGAGAGCCAGTCGAGGGTGGTGCTGGCGCTGCTGGCACCGTCCACGGACGGGGTCGAGATGATGATCAGCTGATCGGCCAGGTCCAGGACTCCGCGCATGGCGGAGTAGAGGAGGCCGGTGCCCGAGTCGGTGAGGATGATCGGGTACTGGCGGCCCAGCGTCTCTATGACGCGGCGGTAGTCCTCGTCGTTGAAGGTCGTGGAGACGGCCGGGTCCACGTCGTTGGCGATGATCTCCAGACCGGAGGGCGCCTGCGAGGTGAACCGGCGGATGTCCATGTAAGAGTTCAGGTACGGGATCGCCTGGACGAGGTCGCGGATGGTGGCACCGGTCTCGCGGCGCACGCGGCGGCCGAGGGTACCGGCGTCGGGGTTCGCGTCGATGGCCAGGATCTTGTCCTGGCGCTCGGTGGCGAGGGTGGCGCCGAGCGCGGTGGTGGTCGTGGTCTTGCCGACGCCGCCCTTGAGGCTGATGACGGCGATGCGGTAGCAGGACATGACCGGGGTGCGGATCAGCTCGAGCTTGCGCTGGCGCTCCGCTTCGGCCGCCTTGCCGCCGAAGCGGAAACGGCCGCCGACGCCGTTGTTGTTGTTCTTGGGCTTCTGCTTGTTGCGCAGCAGACGGTCGGAGGACAGCTCGACCGCGGCGGTGTAGCCCAGCGGCGCCCCGCCGCCGGTCGGGCCGGCGGAGTAGCGCGGGTCGTGCGGCTGGGGCTGCGGCGGCTGTTGCTGCTGGCCCGGCCCCACGGGCCACTGCCCGGCGGAGCGGGGGTCGTACGGCTGCGGCTGCTGCTGCGGGGCGGGGGCCGGCGGCGGGAACGGATAGGCGTCCTGCGTCGCGAACGCGGGCGGCAGCGGAGGCAGTTCACCGTTGGGCTTTCCGAAGGGGGTGTCCCCGCCGGCCTGTGCCTGTACCGGGGCCGGGGCCTGCTCGGCGGAAGGCAGTACGGGCACCCCGTCGGCGGGGGTGTCCTGCGGACCGGCCCAGCCGCCGGAGGAGGCCTGCACCACGGGGACCGCGTCGGCGCCGGGCTCGTCGGCGACCGGAGCCGAGAACGGAGCCGGGGGCTCGACCCGGGCCGGCTCCAGCGCGGGAGCCGTGAACGGCGCCGGGGCGTCGGGCGCGGGCCGAGAATCCTCGACCGGGGCCGGATACGCCGGGAGGGCGTCAGCCGGTGCCGGAGCGTCGGCAGCGGCCGGGCCCAGGGCGGGAGCCGCGTACGACGGAGCCGGTTCGCCGGGAGCGCCGAACGGCGCGACGGGGGCCGGGGCGTCGGGAGCGGGCAGCCCGTTCTCGACCGGTGCCGAGTACGAGGGCGGGGCGGCGTCGGCCGGAGCCGGAACAGGTGCCTCCAGTGCTGCCGGTGCCGGGTAGGCCGGGAGGGCCTCCGCCGGAGCCGGAGCCTCGACAGGGGCCGGGTCCAGGTCAGGAGCCGTGTACGGCGGAACCGGGGAAGCAGCCTCGACCGGGGCCGGAGCCGGATACGCGGGGGCGGCGTCGGCCGGAGCCGGAGCCGGGAAGTCGATCGGAGCCGGAGCCAGGGCCTCGATCGGGGCCGGGGCCGGATATGCGGGGGCGGCGTCGGCCTGAGCCGGGGCCGGGGCCGTCTCGAACGGGGCCGGTGCCGGGTACGCCGGGGCGACGTCGACCGGCGCCGGCGCGGGGACCTCGAACGGCGTCGGGGCCGGATACGCGGAGATGTCCTCGGCCGGTGCGGGCGCCGGGAACGGGGCCGGCAGGCCCGCGCCGTCGGACGGGGTCCGCTGGGCCGACGGAGCCATCCGCATCGTCGAGGGCGGCATCACGTCCGACGGGTGGTGCGGTTCGAAGCCGCTGCCCTCGGGGAGCCCCGGCACCTGCGCGGCCGGGGCCGCGCTCTGCGTGTACCAGGCCGGCGGGGTGTAGTCGATGGTGAACTCGCCCGTCAGCTCGGGCTCCGCGTCGGACTGATCGTCCGTCGGGACGTCCCACGTCCCGCCGCGCCTCTCGTTCCGATCGCCGCTCACTGGTCCTCCTGGTCTGTCGAACACCGGTCCGGCGCCCACCTCGCCGCGCCCGCACCCAGCCTAATCGCGCCCTGACATCACTGTCCGCCCCCCTCAGGGGGCCCGTGGTCAGTCGATGCGCCGGGCCCCGCCCAGCAGGCCCGTCTCCGCTTCCGTCCCCTGGGTCATCACGAACTGCCGGTCCCGTGGCGTGCACCACAGCGTCACTCCGTCGCCCAGCGTCGGCAGGGAGGCCACCGCCTGCCGCGGCAGCTGCATCAGGCGGCCGATCTGCTCCGCCTCGTCCGGGGACACCCGCTGCACGCCCACCAGCGCCGACTGCTGCAGCAACCGCGGCGCCGTCGGGCTCAGATACGGCAGCAGGGTCAGCACCGACTGCCACGGCCCGGCCACCACGCGCCCGCGCGGCGGCCGCATCCCGCAGTCGCGGACCACCAGTACCGGGCTGCCCGCCGAGGCACCCTGCGGCGGGACCCGGCCCACCTCGTGCAGGGTCACGCACTGCTGCCCGCCGCCCGCCGCCTGGGCCAGCCCGGACCACACCTGGCCGCGCCCGGTCTCCACGGCCACCCGCGCACCCGTGGCCGCCGCGCGCAGCGCCAGGACCTGCGCCGTCCACAGGCCGCCGATCAGCGTCACCTCGTACGGAGTCGGCCGGTTGATGCCGAGCACCGCGGGCCGCCCCTCGGCGTCCACCCCGATGACGACCCCGTCGTCCCCGACGGGCAGCGCCAGCGCGTCCAGGTCCGCTGCGGGCACCACGTGCCGTTCCCGTCGCGGGCCGACCAGCCCGAAACCGCCCCTCATCGTGCCCCTCCCAGCGGCAGCGAAGCCAGCAGCCCCGGCACCTGTTCACGGTCGAGCCGGACCAGCCCGGCCTTCACACCCCGCGCTGTCCTCTCCAACTCCCGTCGGGCCACGACGAGTTCCTCGTCACTGCGCCCCGTCACCCGTACGTGTCCGGTCAGGGTGACGCCCTGTCGCTCCGCCGGGGCCATCGTCAGGCTGAAGTTCGTGGCGAGCGCGGGCAGCGAGGTCAGCAGCGCCACGAACTGCGGCAGCGCCGCCGCTCCCGCGCCGCCCAGCTGCGGCCAGCGGCCTATCCAGTACGTCGTGTGCCGCCGGTCGTCGCAGCGCCAGGTCCGCGGGGTCTCCTCCGTGCGCCGCCCGGTACTGGCCGACCGCCCGGCCTGGGTGATCGCCATCGGGTTCGCGCACGAGGACGTGGCCAGCGCCGCCGTCAGCTCCTGCTCGGTCAGCACGGTGGCGGTGAACCCGGCCCCGGCCAGCCGGCTCGCCAACTGGTCGGCCGCGCGCACCACGCACCGCTGCGCCCCCTGCAGCCCGCCGCCGCGCGCGGTGACGGCCTCGGGGCACAGCTCCGGGTCGAGCTTGAGGGCGATCCAGGTCAGCCGCACCGCAGGAGTTCCGGTCCGGGCCTGCAGCGGCGCGTAGTTGCGGGTGGCCATCGACTGGGCCGGCAGGTGCGGGGCCGGCGCCGGCTGGGTGTGCTGCACCAGCTGTGCGGACTCCAGCCGGATGCCGTCCACTTCGAGGATGTCCCGTACGAGGCCGAGCGGCAGCGGCCGCGCCGCCCGGTCGGGCCGCAGCGCGGTGGCGTCCGTGTCCACCTGGACGACCGCGGTCAGGAAGGTCCCGTCGCCGATCATCCCGACCGGACGCCGCTCCCGGTCGCTGAACGTGAGCGTGCGCAGCGCCGGATCGGCCTCGACCAGCGGGGCCAGCCCGGGCTCGGTGCCCGCGGGCACGACGAGGGATGCGGCACGGCCGCGCCGCGAACGCAGTGCGAGCGCGCTGCCGATCCATTCCGGCAGGGAGCGCTGGTGGCGGCGTACGACCGCGAGCACCACCAGCACGAGCGCCAGTACGCCGACGGGAACCAGCAGCATCGGTTCGACCACCCAGGCCACCAGCAGCGCGGCCGCCGCAACCTGGAGCAGTACGAGCTGTTGCAGTCGGAACGGACCGAAGCGGCCGGGGCTCGACTTCGGCTGCGGCGTCACCCCGCCACGGGCGGGTGCGGGCGCGGGTGCGCCGGTCTGCGGCTCCGTCGCGGTTGCCATCACTCGCGCACTTCCCCTCTCTTCCCCAGCCACGCTGGGTGGTGCCCCCAGGGCCAGGACCCATGAGTCCGGGCGCTGTGCGACACGTGCCGCACGACCCCGGAATCTCCCCAATCCACCTCAACAAGCCCTGATTACCCCGGTGCGGGAGGCGCTGAGCGGCTGCCTCACCCTACCCGGCCCGTGCATACCGTCCGTCAAGAGGCATAGTAGGTGCCCGGTCCGACAATCGAGGCCCGGGGACCGTACTCACCGGCCGGGCCGTTCGGGGAGAAACAGGCGGTCATGGCATCACGACGTGATGAGCTCAACGCGTACACCTTTGCGAAGCGGCGCACGGTGGCCGCGTTCCTCCAGCCATCCGCCACGGGGACCGAGGAGGGTGCGCCGCGCCCGCTGCGCGCGGTCCTGCCGGGCCTGGTCGTCGGCGCGCTCGTGCTCGCCGGTTTCGGCGCCTGGGGCATGTTCAAGCCGACCGCGCCCAAGGGCTGGGCGGAGCCCGGGACCAGGGTCATCGTCGGCAAGGACTCGACGACCCGCTACGTGGTCCTGACCACGAAGGTCGATGGCAAGGACCAGACCCGGCTGCACCCGGTGCTGAACCTCGCCTCCGCCCGACTCCTCCTGGATCCGCAGAAGTTCAAGGTCATCACCGTCGAGGACAAGGTCCTCGACAAGGGCAAGCCGCCGCGCGGGCCCATCATCGGCATCCAGTACGCCCCCGACCGGCTCCCCTCCAAGGAGGACGCGGGCAAGGCCAAGCGCTGGGCCGTCTGCCAGCAGCCGGGCGGCAACGGCCGCGGCGTGCAGACCGCCACCTTCGTCCTCGCCGACCGCGAGGCGGCCAAGACGGACGACGCCCGCAGGCTCACCGAGACCCAGTCGCTGTACGTGCAGAGCAGTGGTCCGGGCAAGGAGCGCTACCTGGTCGACTGGACCGGGACGAAGTACAAGTTCCCGGAGGGCACGCCCGCCGCCGGAACCATGACCAACGCCCTGGTCGGCACCGGCGCCACCCCGCAGCAGGTCACCCCGGAATGGCTGGGGACCCTCAACTCCGGTGACGACCTGGCCTTCCCGCCGCTCCCCGGCAAGGCCGGCGCCGGCGCCGACGTGAAGGGCCTGACCACCGCCGACAACAAGGTCGGCATGGTGCTCAAGGCCCAGACCGGCTCCGGCGCGCAGCACTACGTGGTGCTGCCGGGGAAGGTCGCACCGGTCTCCGACTTCGTGGCCTGGCTGCTCATCTCGGCGCCCGCCACCGACGGCCTCAACATGCACGGCAAGGCCCGCGAGGTCGACCTCCAGTCGCTCAACCCGGACCCCGCCCCCTTCGCCGGCGAAGTCAAGTGGCCGCAGGAGAAGTCCGACCGGATCAACCAGACGGCGCCGGCCGCCGGCACCCAGACGGTCGGCGGCGCCAACAACCGCGACACCGTCTGCAACGTCCTGCGCTCGGTCGACGGCCAGGGCAACCAGACCCTGAGCACCTGGGCGGGCACCGGCTTCCCCATCGACATCACCGCCAGCGGCACCAGCGCGTACGTCACCCCGGGCTCGGGGCTGCTCTACACGCAGGTCCAGGGCAAGCAGACCTCGGCCGGCGGCTCCCTCTTCCTGGTCACCGACACGGGTCTGCGGTACGCCGTCCAGGCCAACGGCGACAGCGACGCCGAGAAGTCGAAGATCGGCGCGCCCGACCAGGCGAAGGGGGGCACCGACGGCCGCCCCGAGGCCAGCCAGGCGCAGGTCCGGCTCGGCTACGGAGGCATCACCCCGGCCATGGTGCCCATCGCCTGGTCGGAGTTCCTCTCCAAGGGCCCGCGCCTGGACACCAACTCCGCCCGTCAGCCCCAGGGTTCGTGAGGAAGCCGCCGATGCCCCAGCACCAGACGCCCAGGAGCGCGCTCCTCGCCGCGGCCTTCGCCCTCACCCTGGTCTCCGGTGGCGCGGGCGCGGCCGCCGCGGCCGAAGCACCCGCGCCGCACGCCCCGTACGCCCTGCGCCCGGACGGCGCGGGGGAGTGCACCTTCCCCATGAAGAAGCAGATCGCGGACCGACCCTGGGCCCTGCAGCGGCTGCTGCTCGACGAGCTCTGGGCGCAGACGAAGGGCAAGGACAAGAAGGGCGCCAGTGTCCGCGTCGCCGTCATCGACACCGGCGTGGACCGGGTGAACCCGCAGCTCAGCGGCGCTATCGACACGGGAGCCGGCAAGGACTTCGTCGACCCCAAAGGCGGCGACGGCACGAGCGACACCGTCGGCCACGGCACGAAGGTCGCCGGGCTGATCGCGGCCCGCCCCCAGGAGGGCACCGGTTTCGTCGGCCTGGCCCCGGACGCCACGATCATCCCGATCCGGCAGAACGACGGGCAGGGCAAGGGCAACGCCCTGTCCCTGAGCCAGGCGATCGACCACGCGGTGTCCAAGGGCGCCCAAGTGATCAACATCTCCCAGGACACCGACGCACAGCTGTCGCCGGACTCCGAGCTCGGCAAGTCGGTCCAGAAGGCGCTCGCCGCCAACGTCGTCGTCGTGGCCTCGGCCGGCAACGACGGCATGAGCGGCGAGAAGCGCAAGACCTACCCGGCGGCCTTCCCCGGAGTGCTCGCCGTCGGCGCCTCGGACCGCAACAACGAGCGCGCCCCGTTCTCCCAGCCCGGCGACTTCATCGGGGTGGCGGCGCCCGGCGTCGACATGGTGTCCACCGTCCCCGGATTCGGCCAGTGCATCGACAACGGCACCAGCTTCTCCGCCCCGTACGTCGCCGGCGTCGCCGCCCTGCTGCGCGCCGAGCACGGGGACTGGACCGCCGAGCAGATCGTCTGGCAGATCCAGAACACCGCCGAACGGTCGGTCAACGGCCACGACGACTACGTCGGTTGGGGCATCGTCGACCCGGTGCGCGCGCTCAGCCACGACCAGGAGGCCCCCAAGGCCCCGGTCCCGGACCCCGGCCCGCCCCCGGCGGAGGCCCCCGAGGCGGCGGCGCTGCAGCTCACCGAGACGGCCCAGGAGCGTCAGGAACGGTTCGGGACGTACGCTCTCGGCATCGGCGCCGTCCTGATCGCCGTCATCGCGGGTACCGCGACGGTGATCCGGGATGCACGCGGTCGCCGACGCCGTTTGCAGTGAACGGTCACAGTTCATCAACGGAAGCGCCCTACCGGTGTTGGGACTGGGCGCTGAACTGGCTAGAGTGACACCAGGCTTCACGAGTGTGATCGGGGGATCGCGTGGAGCGGAGAGGGACGCCCGAGGGCGCGTGGCTCGAAACCGCGCCGGGGCCACGTCCGCTCCGCCACGCAATCCGCCGGTTCCGCCGGCGAATTGAGAAGTGAGGAGCTTCGTATGAGCACGAACACTTTCGGACTTGCAGACACTCCGGTTGTCAAGGCGAAGACCAAGATCGAAGAGACGGCCACTGCCGTCTCCAGGCAGGCCCGCGAGATGGCCGACATCCTCGAAACTGTGAGTGCCGGCTGGACCGGTGTCGGTGCCGACGGGTTCAAGCGAGCCCAGGTGATGCTGAACGCTGACCACGACGATATCCGTCGTCTGCTCCGCGTCCTGCACAACGCGGTGTCCCAGACCAAGAACCTGACCAACGCCCAGGACGACGAGGTGCAGGCGGCGTTCAGGCAGGGGATCCAGGCTTACAGTTCAAACAACTCCGGCCTCAACAGCATCTGACCCACGCCGTTTTCAGGTAACCCGCTCAGCGAGAAGGAGAAGCACATGGCTGCCGACGACGGCCACACTAAGGTCCGGTATGAGAGCGTCCAGCAGATGGCCAACCGCCTCCGCCAGGTCTCGAGGCACATCATCGAGGACCTGGACGCGATGGAGCGGGCAGTGGCGGTCGTCACGGACACCTGGGACGGCGAGGCGCACGGCCAGTACGTCGATCTCCAGAAGAAGTACCGTGACAAGGCCGACCACATGAAGAACATGCTGGAGAAGGTCGCCCAGCTCATCGAGCGCGGCAAGGACGACTACCGCGCCACCGACAAGAAGGCCTCGCAGCTGTTCACCGAGGCCTTCTGAGCCCGGTCGCCGACAGGTCCGCACACGCCGAAGGGGCGCGCCCACACCGGGCGCGCCCCTTCGACGTTGTCCTGCGGTCCTCTCAGGGACGGTGCCGGTCGAGGTCGAACTCGCCGTCCCTGGCCCCCAGGACGAAGGCCTCCCACTCGGCGGCCGTGTAGCGCAGCACCGTGTCCCGGTCCAGCGAGGACCGCATGGCCACCGCCCCCTCGGGAAGCCGGGCGATCTCGACCCGCTCCTCGTCCGGGCTGGTCCCGGGCGGCCCCTCCCACTCCACGCCGCTGATGTCGAGCGCGTACAGCTCGTCCTTCTCCTGCTGAGTGCCCATGGGTGGCCTCTCCCTCGGTGGCGCGTGTTCACCGCCGATTATCGGTGCTGCGCCGCCGGCCGGGAGAGGTTTCCACCCGATCCTTCCCGGTCGCCGGCCCCGACAGGGGTCCGGCCACCGGGAAGGCGATCACATGTGGCCCGGCATCCGCCCGAGCTGCACCAGCGACGTCCCCCGCCTGCGCGAGGCGAAGTACGCCCGGCCCGGCGGCATCGGACGCGGCCGCACGGTGCCGACGAGGTCGCCCTCGGACGGGTCGCCGGACAGGACGATGCCCTGCGCGCCCAGCTCCTTGATCCGCTGCATGAACGGCTCGTACATCGAACGCGAGGCCCCCGCCGAGTTGCGGGCGATGATGAAGCGGACGCCCGTGTCCCGCGCGAACGGCAGGAACTCCACCAGCGGCGCCAGCGGATTGCCCTGACTGGTGGCCACCAGGTCGAAGTCGTCGATCACGATGTACACGTCCGGGCCCGTCCACCAGCTGCGGTCGCGCAGCTGCTGCGGGGTGACGTCGGTCGGCGGCTGCCGGCGCGAGAACACCCCGCCCAGCGCCTCCATGTGCATCTGCAGGGAGCTCGCCATCGGCGCGTACTCCAGCAGGTGCTCCTCCGGCAGCGCCCCGAGCAGGCTCCGCCGGTAGTCGCCCACGACCAGCCGCGCCTGGTCCGGCGTGTAGCGCTCGGAGATCTGCTTGGCGATGAGCCGCAGCAGGTTCGTCTTGCCCGACTCGCTCTCGCCGAACACGAGGAGGAAGGGGTCGGTCTCGAAGTCGACGAAGACCGGCTCCAGGTCGCTCTCGTCGATGCCGATCGCGATTCCGCGGCCGGGGAACTCCCCGCCCTTGGGCAGCTGGTCCGAGTGGAGCAGCCGCGGCAGCAGCCGTACGCCGGGAGCCGCCTGGCCCGACCAGTTCTGCTTCACCGCCTCCACGAAGGCCGTCGTGGCCTCGGACAGGTCCCCGGCCTCGTGCGAGCCGTCGATCCGCGGGAGCGCGCCGAGGAAGTGGAGCTTCTCCGCCACCTGGCCGCGGCCCGGCATCCCGGGCGGGACGTTCGCCGCGACCTTCCGGTCGAACTCGGAGTCCATGGTGTCGCCGAGCCGCAGCTCCAGCCGGCTGAGCATCTGGTCCTTGAGCGCGGCCCGGACCTCCATGTAGCGCGCCGCCGTGATCACCACGTGGATGCCGTAGCCCAGACCGCGGGCGGCGATGTCCGTGACGATCTGGTCCAGGCCCTCGTACTCGCCCTTGAAGTTGCCCCAGCCGTCGACGATCAGGAACACGTCGCCCCACGGCTCACCGGGCAGGTCGCCCGCCGCCCGGCGCCGCCGGTAGGTGCCGATCGAGTCGATGTTGTTCGCGCGGAAGAACTCCTCGCGGCGGTTGAGGATGCCACCCACCTCCGCGACCGTGCGCCGTACCCGCTCCGGGTCCAGACGCGAGGCGATCCCGCCCACGTGCGGCAGCTCGGCCACCGCCGACAGGCTGCCACCACCGAAGTCCAGCCCGTAGAACTGCACTTCGCGCGGGGTGTGGGTGAGTGCGAAGGAGGAGATCAGCGTCCGCATCAGCGTCGACTTGCCCGACTGCGGACCGCCGACGACCATCATGTGGCCCGCCGCACCCGAGAAGTCCCGGTACAGCACCTCGCGCCGCTGCTCGAAGGGCTTGTCGATGAGGCCGAGCGGCACCACGAGCCCGCCGGGCCGCGTGTACCCGTCCGCGTGCAGCCCGCGCTCCGCGCTCGGCGCCAGCGCCGGCAGCAGCTGGTCCAGCGGCGGAGCCTGGTCGAGCGGCGGCAGCCACACCTGGTGCGCCGGCACCCCCTGCCCCTCCAGCCGGCCCACGATCACGTCGAGCACCGTGTCCGCGAGCGCGTCGTCCTCCCGCGGCGTCTGCGCCGCCAGGTACGCCGGGTCCGGAGCCGCGTACACCACCGGCACCGGAGCCGCGGTGAACAGAGCGGGACGCCGCTCCACCGGGAACAGCCCCACCGACAGGTCCGGCCCGCCCGAGCGGTAGGTGCCCGACACGTACGCCGCCTTGAAGCGGGTCATCTCGTCCGTACCGAACTTCAGGTAGCCCGAACCGGGCACCGACGGCAGGTGGTAGGCGTCCGGCACGCCGATCGCCGTCCGCGACTCCGCCGCCGAGAAGGTCCGCAGACCGATCCGGTACGACAGGTACGTGTCGAGGCCGCGCAGCTTGCCCTCCTCCAGACGCTGCGAGGCCAGCAGCAGGTGCACACCCAGCGACCGGCCGATGCGGCCGATCTGGATGAACATGTCGATGAAGTCCGGCTTCGCCGTCAGCAGCTCGCTGAACTCGTCGATGACCAGCACCAGCGAGGCCAGCGGCTCCAGCGGGGCGCCCGCCGCACGGGCCTTCTCGTAGTCGTGGATGTTGGCGTAGTTGCCCGCCGAGCGCAGCAGCTCCTGACGGCGCTGCAGCTCACCGCGGATCGAGTCGCCCATGCGGTCCACGAGCGTGAGGTCGTCCGCCAGGTTGGTGATGACGGCCGCGACGTGCGGCATCTGCCCCATGCCGGTGAAGGTCGCGCCGCCCTTGAAGTCGGCGAGCACGAAGTTCAGCGTCTCCGAGGTGTGCGTGACCGCGAGACCCAGCACCAGCGTGCGCAGCAGCTCCGACTTGCCGGAACCGGTCGCGCCCACGCACAGACCGTGCGGGCCCATGCCCTCCTGCGCGGCCTCCTTCAGGTCCAGCATGACCGGGGCGCCGCCCTCGCCGACACCGATCGGCACGCGCAGCCGCTCACCGGCCGACCGCGGCCGCCAGGTCCGCGCCACGTCCACCGCGGCCGCGTCGCCCAGGTTCAGCAGGTCCGTGAAGTCCAGGTTGGCGAGCAGCGGCTCGTCGTCGTCCCCGCCGCCCGTGCGCATCGGCGCCAACTGCCGGGCCAGCGCCTCCGCCGCGGGCAGCGACAGTGTGTCCGGGACGCCCTCGTACGCGACCCCGCCGCCCGATTCCAGGCGCAGCCGGCCCGGCCGCACCACGACCGACAGCCCGCCGCGCGGCTCGTCCAGCTCGCCCGCGACCACCTCGACGATGGTGACGCCCTGCAGCCCCTCGGCCGCCGCGAACACCGAGTCCGGCGGCACCATGCCGCCGTCCAGCACGACCACCAGGTGCGGCTGGTCCAGGACCGGGGAAACGTCCCGGCTGAACCGCGGACGGCCCTCCAGCCGGGGCCCCAGCAGCCCCTCCAGCTCGGCGAGGTCGTCGCCGAACAGCCGCTTCGTACCGGCCCCGTCGACCTGGCCCGGGACCTGCGTGTGCGGCAGCCACTTCGTCCAGTCCCACGAGGGCACGGCACCTGGCGCGGCCACCACGGCCACCATCAGGTCCTCGGGGGAGTGCAGCGTCGCCAGCTGCGCGATCATCGCCCGCGCCGTACTGCGCGCGGAGTCCGGCTCCCCGGAGACCGTCACGTGGTAGAACGCCCGGATCGACAGCGCCACCGGCAGCCCGTCCAGCGACGAGTGCACCTTGAGGAAACGCTGCATCGCGCCCGCGGTCAGCGGCTCCAGCTCGTCCACCGGCGCCGTCTCCGGCGCCACCAGCGTGGTCGCCAGCCGCTGCGCGCCCAGCCCGAGCCGGGCCTGCCCGAAGTCCTGGTCGCCGACCCGCCGCTCCCACAGCCGCGAACCCTCCGCGACCACCGACCACAACTGCTCCGGGGCCGGGTGCAGATAGAGCTGCGCGTCGCGCTGCGCCCGCGCGGTCCTGCGTACCTGACGGCGCGTCTGCGCAAGGTATTTCAGGTAGTCCCGGCGCACATCGGCCATTTGCCCCTGCGTACCGCGCCGGTGGCGCATCAGCTGGGCGATGACCATGCCGACGGTCGACACGAGCATCAGCACACCCATGATGCGCATGAAGGGTGCCGCGCCCGGCATGAAGAAGAAGACGACGGAAGAGCCCATGCCGAGCATCGGCAGGAGCTGCATCAGCATGCCTTCCTGCTGCCCGCGCGGAAGTTCGGGCGGAGCTTCCAGCCTCAGCTCATCCGAGGGGACCTCGGGCGGCAGGGACCGCGGCGGGCGTTTGACGACGATCTGGCTCACCGGAGCATCAATCCCTCGAAAACGGACGGGACGTCATAACCGGCGCCCCCAAGTCCCGGGCGCGAAGGGGGTTCCCCCACGCGACGGTGATCCTACTTGCCGACAGTAGGGCAGACGCCCGGTAGGGTGGCGCGCGCAGCATGCGCATCCGCGAATCGTCCGCCGGTGCGCGCACCAACCAGGGGGGTCACACAGGTGAGTACGGCCGCAACGACGGGGTTCTGCAGGGTCACCGTCGTGGCTCCTGACAGCCGGATCGACGTCGCCCTCCCCGAGGACATCGCCGTCGCCGACGTCTACCCCGAGCTGTTGCGCCTCACCGGCCAGACCCAGCCCGTGGGCGCCCCGACCGGCTTCCACCTCGTACGCCGCTCCGGCACCGTCCTCGACGGCGCCCGCACCCTCGCGGCCCAGCAGGTCCTCGACGGCGAGGTGCTGAGCCTGCGCCCCTTCGCCGAGTCCCTGCCGCCCGCGGTGTTCGACGACGTGTCCGACGCCGTCGCCTCCGCCGTCGTCCGCGACCGGCACCGCTGGAGCGACGACATGCTGCGCGGCGCGGGCCTGGCCGGCGCCGCCCTGCTGCTCGTCATGCTCGGCTTCGTCCTCTGGTACGCCGACCCGGTCCGCCACGACATGCACGGCCTGCCCGGGATCATCGCCGGGGCCGTCGGCGTCCTGCTCACCGCCGTGGCCGGGGTCCGGGCCCGCGTCTACCGCGACCGCCTCTCCGCCGTGGCGCTCGGCCTCGGCGCCCTCCCGCACCTGCTGATCGCCGGTTCCGGGATCATCGCCCCCGCCGTCGGCGACGGCCCCGGCCGGCTCCAGTTCCTGCTGGGCTGCGTCTGCGTCCTGGTCGCCTCCGTCGCGCTGGTCGCGCTCACCCCCAGTGGCGACGCCCCCTTCGTCGCGGCCACCTTCGTCGCCGCCACCGGGACGCTCGCCACCTTCGCCGCCATCGCCACCGAGGCGTCCGCGACCCACACCGCCGCAGCCTGCGCCCCCGTCGCCATCGGGCTCGTCGCCTTCCTCCCCGGCCTCTCCGCCCGCTTCGCCCGGCTGCCGATCGGCTACGCGGCCCCGCAGAGCGCCACGGACGAGTACACCGACTACGCGGAGAACCCGGACCGCTACGAGACCGAGCCGTACGGTGACCAGTCCGGCTCCGACCAGCACGAGGCGGCCGGCACCCCGCTCGACGCCGAGGCGATCGCCGCCCAGGCCCGCCGCGGCCACGAGATGCTCCTCGGCCTCGTCGGCGGCTGCGCCGCCGTCGCCGTCGCGTCCGCCGCCGTCCTCGGCTTCTCCGACAACACCTGGGGCCGCCTGCTGGCCCTCGCCACCGGCCTCGCCATGCTGCTGCGCGCCCGCCTCTTCCGCTACACCTCCCAGGTGGTGTGCGCCCTTGCCGCCGGCCTCGCCGCCATCGCCCTGCTGATCCTGGGCATGGCCCTGCACCCGCCGGTCGACCTGCTCGAGGCCCTGGTCCTCGAGCAGGACCGCAGCGGCCTGGACCTCCGGACGATCTGGCTGACCGCCGCCGTCGCGGCCGGCGCGGCCCTCCTCGCGGGAATTGCGCTTGTCATCCCGAGCAAGGGTCTGTCACCCTTCTGGGGAAGGCTGCTCGACCTCACCGAGGCGGCGGTCCTGCTCAGCCTGGTCCCCCTGACCCTGGCCGTGCTGGACGTTTACTCCCGGGCCCGCGCTCTCACCAGCTGAGACGCCGCGTCCCGGCAGCCTGGTACGCTGTGTGACGGCCGTTTGTGTACGCGTCCCCCGGATACCTCCCAAGGGTCTGTGGACTGCGCTCAGCGGACCCCGCCTCCCGAGTTACGGAAGCTCCCCAGAGACTCAGACCTGGGGCACTCGGTGGCAACGAAGACCTAAAACGAGGAGTACGCGTGCCGCTCGACGCCGCTACGAAGAAGCAGATCATCACCGAGTTCGGTGCCAAGGAGGGCGACACCGGCTCCCCCGAGGTCCAGGTTGCGATGCTCTCCCGCCGCATCTCGGACCTGACCGAGCACCTCAAGACGCACAAGCACGACCACCACTCCCGTCGTGGTCTGCTGATCCTGGTCGGCCAGCGTCGCCGCCTGCTGCAGTACCTGGCCAAGAAGGACATCCAGCGCTTCCGTACGCTGGTCGAGCGCCTCGGCATCCGCCGCGGTGCGGCCGGCGCCAAGTAACACGCCGTGAAGGGAGCGGTTCCCACATCAGGGGGCCGCTCCCTTTGCTGTACGTGCGCACCGGACCGGACCCTTTGTAGTCTGGAACGGACGCACGTGCGCGTCTGAGGAAGACGCGCACAACTGAAGAGGAGGAGCGCCCTCCCACGCCGCCGGTCCTCGGTAGTGGCACCCGGAATGCCCCAGGGGGGCAACGAACCGGATGCTTCGATCGAAGACCGGCCCGCACGCCAGGAGCGCTTCTCCGCAACCGTCCACCGCCACACGGGCGGCGGACGGAGACGACGAAAATGGAGAAAACGCTAGTGGAGAACGAGACCCACTACGCCGAGGCCGTCATTGACAACGGTTCCTTCGGCACCCGCACCATCCGCTTCGAGACGGGCCGTCTGGCCCGCCAGGCCGCCGGCTCCGCCGTTGCCTACCTGGACGACGACACGATGGTGCTGTCCGCCACCACCGCGTCGAAGAAGCCCAAGGACCAGCTCGACTTCTTCCCCCTGACGGTGGACGTCGAGGAGCGGCAGTACGCGGCCGGCAAGATCCCCGGCTCCTTCTTCCGTCGTGAGGGCCGGCCCTCCGAGGACGCGATCCTCACCTGCCGCCTGATCGACCGCCCGCTGCGCCCGTCCTTCAAGAAGGGCCTGCGCAACGAGATCCAGGTCGTCGCGACGATCATGGCGCTCAACCCCGACCACCTGTACGACGTCGTGGCGATCAACGCCGCCTCCGCGTCCACCCAGCTGGCCGGCCTGCCCTTCTCCGGCCCGATCGGCGGCGTCCGCGTCGCGCTGATCCGCGGCCAGTGGGTGGCCTTCCCGACGCACACCGAGCTCGAGGACGCCGTCTTCGACATGGTCGTCGCGGGCCGCGTCCTGGAGGACGGCGACGTCGCGATCATGATGGTCGAGGCCGAGGCCACCGAGAAGACCATCGCCCTGGTCAAGGGCGGCGCCCAGGCGCCGACCGAGGAGATCGTGGCCTCCGGCCTCGACGCCGCGAAGCCCTTCATCAAGGTCCTCTGCAAGGCCCAGGCCGACCTGGCCGCGAAGGCCGCGAAGCCCGAGGGCGAGTTCCCGGTCTTCCTGGACTACCAGGACGACGTGTACGAGGCCCTCGCGGCCGCCGTCAAGGGTGACCTCTCCCAGGCGCTGACCATCGCGGGCAAGCAGGACCGCGAGGCCGAGCTGGACCGCGTCAAGGAGATCGCCGCCGAGAAGCTCCTCCCGGCCTTCGAGGGCCGCGAGAAGGAGATCTCCGCCGCCTACCGCAGCCTGACCAAGGCCCTGGTGCGCGAGCGCGTCATCAAGGACAAGGTCCGCATCGACGGCCGCGGGCTCACGGACATCCGTACCCTCGCCGCCGAGGTCGAGGCCATCCCGCGCGTGCACGGCTCGGCGCTGTTCGAGCGTGGCGAGACCCAGATCCTGGGCGTCACCACCCTCAACATGCTCCGCATGGAGCAGCAGCTGGACACCCTCTCCCCGGTGACCCGCAAGCGCTACATGCACAACTACAACTTCCCGCCGTACTCCGTCGGCGAGACCGGCCGCGTCGGTTCGCCGAAGCGCCGCGAGATCGGCCACGGCGCGCTCGCCGAGCGCGCGATCGTGCCGGTCCTCCCGACCCGCGAGGAGTTCCCCTACGCGATCCGTCAGGTGTCCGAGGCCCTCGGCTCCAACGGTTCGACGTCCATGGGCTCGGTCTGCGCCTCCACCATGTCGCTGCTGAACGCCGGTGTGCCCCTCAAGGCCCCCGTCGCCGGTATCGCCATGGGCCTGATCTCCCAGGAGATCGACGGCAAGACCCACTACGTCGCCCTCACCGACATCCTCGGTGCGGAGGACGCCTTCGGCGACATGGACTTCAAGGTCGCCGGCACCAAGGAGTTCGTCACCGCGCTCCAGCTGGACACCAAGCTGGACGGCATCCCGGCCTCCGTCCTGGCCGCGGCCCTCAAGCAGGCCCGCGACGCCCGCCTCCACATCCTCGACGTGATGATGGAAGCGATCGACACGCCGGACGCGATGTCCCCGTTCGCCCCGCGGATCATCACCGTCAAGATCCCCGTGGACAAGATCGGTGAGGTCATCGGCCCCAAGGGCAAGATGATCAACCAGATCCAGGAGGACACCGGCGCCGAGATCACGATCGAGGACGACGGCACCATCTACATCGGTGCCTCCGACGGCCCGGCCGCCGAGGCCGCCCGCGCCACGATCAACGCGATCGCCAACCCGACCATGCCGGAGGTCGGCGAGCGCTACCTGGGTACGGTCGTCAAGACCACCACCTTCGGTGCCTTCGTCTCCCTGATGCCCGGCAAGGACGGCCTGCTGCACATCTCGCAGATCCGCAAGCTCGCCGGTGGCAAGCGCGTGGAGAACGTCGAGGACGTGCTCGCGGTCGGCACCAAGGTCCAGGTGGAGATCGCCGAGATCGACCAGCGCGGCAAGCTCTCCCTGATCCCCGTGATCGACGGCGAGGCTGCCGGCGACGACGCTGACAAGGACGACTCCGACAAGTGATGTCGCGTAGTTCCCGTGTGACGGCCCGCCCCTCTTCGGAGGGGCGGGCCGTCGCCCGTACCCAAACCCTCCTCAAGGGCAGCAACGGCATCGGCACCGTCCGGCGCACGGTCCTGCCCGGCGGACTGCGTGTCGTCACCGAGACGCTGCCCTCCGTCCGCTCCGCCACCTTCGGCATCTGGGCGCACGTCGGCTCCCGTGACGAGACGCCCACGCTCAACGGCGCCACGCACTACCTGGAGCACCTCCTCTTCAAGGGCACGCACCAGCGCAGCGCCCTCGACATCTCCTCCGCGATCGACGCGGTCGGCGGCGAGATGAACGCCTTCACGGCGAAGGAGTACACCTGCTACTACGCCCGGGTACTCGACACCGACCTGCCGCTGGCCATCGACGTGGTCTGCGACATGCTCACCGGCTCGCTGATCCGCGAGGAGGACGTCGACGCGGAGCGCGGCGTCATCCTCGAAGAGATCGCGATGACCGAGGACGACCCGGGCGACATGGTCCACGACCTGTTCGCGCAGACCATGTACGGGGACACCCCCCTGGGCCGCCCCGTCCTCGGCACCGTCGACACGATCAACGCCCTGGGCGCCGACCGGATCCGCCGCTTCTACAAGAAGCACTACGACCCGACCCACCTCGTCGTGGCCGCCGCCGGCAACGTCGACCACAACAAGGTCGTACGCCAGGTCCGCGCCGCGTTCGAGAAGGCCGGCGCCCTCGGCCACACCGACGCCGAGCCGATCGGCCCGCGCAGCGGAGCCAAGCGCATCCGCACCGCCGGCCGCGTCGAGCTGGTGAACCGCAAGACCGAGCAGGCCCACGTGGTCCTCGGCATGCCCGGCATCGCCCGTACCGACGAGCGCCGCTGGGCGCTGGGCGTGCTGAACACCGCCCTCGGCGGCGGCATGTCCTCCCGGCTCTTCCAGGAGGTCCGGGAGAAGCGCGGCCTCGCCTACAGCGTGTACTCGTACACCTCGGCCTTCGCCGACACCGGCCTCTTCGGCGTGTACGCGGGCTGCCGGCCCAACCAGGTGCACGACGTGCTCCGGATCTGCCGCGACGAGCTCGACAAGGTCGCGACCGAAGGACTGGCCGACGAGGAGATCAAGCGGGCCATCGGCCAGCTGTCCGGCTCCACCGTCCTCGGCCTGGAGGACACCGGAGCGATCATGAACCGCATCGGCAAGAGCGAGCTGTGCTGGGGCGACCAGATGTCGGTCGACGACATGCTGGCCCGGATCGCCGCGGTGACCCCGGACGACGTCCGCTCGGTGGCGCAGGATGTACTGGCCCAGCGGCCCTCGCTCGCGGTGATCGGCCCGCTGAAGGAGAAGCAGGCCGCCCGTCTCGACGAAGCGGTCGCCTAGTTCCGTACGTGAGTAAGGAAGCAAAATGAGCAAGCTGCGCGTGGCAGTCCTCGGCGCCAAGGGCCGCATCGGCGCCGAGGCGGTCAAGGCGGTCGAGGCCGCCGACGACATGGAGCTGGTGGCAGCCCTCGGCCGCGGCGACAAGCTGGAGATGCTGGCCGAGGCCGGCGCCCAGGTCGCGGTCGAGCTGACCACCCCGGCCTCGGTGATGGGGAACCTGGACTTCCTCATCCGCCACGGCATCCACGGAGTGGTCGGCACCACCGGCTGGACCGAGGACCGCCTCGCCCAGCTGAACACCTGGCTCGCCGGCTCCCCGGAGACCGGTGTGCTCATCGCCCCGAACTTCTCCATCGGCGCCGTCCTCACCATGAAGTTCGCCGCCCAGGCCGCCCGCTACTTCGAGTCCGTCGAGGTCGTCGAGCTGCACCACCCCAACAAGGTCGACGCCCCCTCCGGTACGGCGACCCGTACGGCGCAGCTCATCGCGGCCGCCCGCGCCGAGGCCGGCCTCGGCGCGCAGCCCGACGCCACCGCCACGGCCCTCGACGGGGCCCGTGGCGCGGACGTCGACGGCGTTCCGGTGCACGCCGTCCGCCTGCGCGGGCTGCTGGCCCACCAGGAGGTGCTCCTCGGCGGCGAGGGCGAGACCCTGACCATCCGTCACGACTCCCTGCACCACAGCAGCTTCATGCCGGGCATCCTGCTCGGCGCGCGCCGCGTGACGCAGACCCCGGGCCTCACGTTCGGCCTGGAACACTTCCTCGACCTGGGCTGACCGGACTGATTTCACGATGCGCGCGAAGATCACGTACTTCCTCACGGCCGCCGTCCTGGTCGTCTACTTCGTCCTGGTCGGCAGCCGGGGCCTGATGCTGATCCAGCACGGCACCTGGCTCACCGTCACCTTCGGTGTGGCCGTGCTGATCCTGCCGGTCATCGGCGTCTGGTTCCTCTGGAAGAACACGCAGTTCGTCACCAGGGCCAACCACCTCGCGACCGAGCTGGAGGCCGAGGGCGGACTGCCCGTCGACGAGCTGGAGCGGGACACGTACGGGCGGATCCTGCGGGATTCCGCCGACGAGGTCTTCGCGCGCCGCAAGGCCGAGACCGAGGACGCGCCGGGGGACTGGCGCAGCTGGTTCCGGCTCGCGGTCGCCTACCACGACGCCCGGGACACCCCGCGGGCGCGCAAGGCCATGCAGCGGGCGATCGCCCTGCACGACAAGAAGCCCGTACAGGTCTGACACCTGTACGGGCTTCCCGGGCGCGCTGCGGCGGATCAGGCGGGCACGGGCCGGTACTCGTCGACCCAGGCACCCACCGTGTCGGCCGCCCGGTCGAAGGCCTCGGCCCGCGACAGGAAATCGGCGTTGTGGTCGGTCAGCAGCACCGGCACGGGCAGCTCCGCGCCGCCGCGCCCGGACATCGTGAGCGCCTGCCCCTGTACGGTCCTCGGCAGCCCGAGCCAGCGCACCGGCTGCTGCACCGTACGGACCTCGGCGATCTCGCTCCACTTGACCGTGCGGGTCATGAAGAAGCCCACCCGGCGCAGTCCCGTACGGCTCACCCACACGCCCACGCGCAGCGTCTGCACCGCCGACCCGACGACCGTGAGGGCGGCCGCCAGGCAGACGCCGGCCCCGCCCCACGCACCCGCGAAGGCGATGATCATCGTGGCCAGCAGCATGAAGGCGGACAGCAGGAGCAGCAGCGCGGCGATGGCCACGCGCCAGGGGCCGGGCCGGTAGGGGCGGCGCCAGCGGTCGTGGTCGGCATGGGCCAGGACCTCGTCGTCGTCATCCGCATCGGATGCGCCGTCGGCCGTCAGGAAGGGCAGGGGCACGGCTGGACCTCACTCACATGCACGTTCGGTTGGACTGTGCCCGTGAGGCTACCGCCCCTCGGACGCCTCCGACTGCTGCGACTTCTCCGGGGCCTTGTTCGGCTGCAGCGCGGGCATACCGAAGAGCAGTGAGCCGGCGAGCCCCGCAACCACGGTCAGTCCGACCAGACTACGGGCGGCCATCTGGGTCCGGCTCAGACGCTCGCGCGGCGGCGGAGTGACGTTGCTTCGGAAACGGTCGGCCTCGGAGACGAAAGCGAACGGGACGGCTTCGCGCCGGAGGAACATCAGAGCGAATCTCCTAGGGATGGTGGGGCGGGGGTTCTGTCATGTAGGACGAACGAACCGGTCAATCGGTGCCGGATTTCGGGACATTCACCAGATTTCATGGCTGTGCGTCAGCTGTGGGGGGTCCGCCGTGCGCGGGCGTTTGCGCGAGGACCCGTGAGGGGCGCCGTAGAGTGGGCGCGCCCCAGGAACGCACGTTTGGAAGGACCCCCGGTGAGCGAGACCGCCGCTTCAGATCTGAAACCCAGCTTCCGCAGTGACGTGACGGTGGAGCTGGTGAAGCACTCCGCCGCCGACTCCGACGTGCTGTGGGCCGCGCGCGTCTCCACGGCCGGGGAGCAGTCCCTGGAGGAGCTGCAGAAGGACCCGGAGCGCTCCAAGGGCCTGATCAACTATCTGATGCGCGACCGCCACGGCAGCCCCTTCGAGCACAACTCGATGACCTTCTTCATCAGCGCCCCGATCTTCGTGTTCCGCGAGTTCATGCGCCACCGCGTGGGCTGGTCGTACAACGAGGAATCGGGCCGCTACAGGGAGCTGGAGCCGGTCTTCTACGTTCCCGACGCCGAGCGCAAGCTGGTCCAGGAGGGCCGCCCGGGCAAGTACGTCTTCGTCGAGGGCACCCAGGCGCAGCAGGAGCTGACCGGCCGCGTCATGGAGGACTCCTACGTGCAGGCCTACGAGGCCTACCAGGAGATGCTCGCCGCGGGCGTGGCACGGGAGGTTGCCCGTTCGGTCCTGCCGGTCGGTCTTTTCTCCTCGATGTACGCCACCTGCAACGCGCGCTCGCTGATGCACTTCCTCGGCCTGCGTACCCAGCACGAGCTCGCGACCGTGCCGTCCTTCCCGCAGCGGGAGATCGAGATGGTCGGCGAGAAGATGGAGCAGCACTGGGCGAAGCTCATGCCGCTCACGTACGCGGCCTACAACGGCAACGGGCGCGTTGCCCCGTAAGACCTGTTGCTCCCGCAGCGTACTGATGTGCTGCGTCAAGTCCTAAGTGTCCGTATTGCGACGTTTCGTAAACTTCATCTAGGCTGATCAAACGGACCCGGCACTGCTTGAACCCCCGAGCAGGCAGTGCCGGCGTCCAACACTTCCCCCCGGCCGCCGCCGGGCGGCACACCCCGTTGACGTCCCCCGAGGGGACACCGCGAGCATGGCAGCGAGTAGCGTGTTACCCATGGCTCCGATCTCGACTCCGCAGACCCCCTTCGGGCGGGTCCTCACCGCCATGATCACGCCGTTCACGGCGGATGGCGCACTCGACCTCGACGGCGCGCAGCTGCTCGCCGTCCACCTGGTGGACGCAGGCAACGACGGCCTGATCATCAACGGCACCACCGGTGAGTCGCCGACCACCACCGACGCGGAGAAAAACGACCTCGTACGAGCCGTGCTCGAAGCCGTCGGAGACCGCGCCCACGTGGTCGCCGGCATCGGTACCAACGACACCCGGCACACCCTGGAGCTGGCCCGCCAGGCCGAGCGCACCGGCGCCCACGGCCTGCTCGCGGTCACGCCGTACTACAGCAAGCCGCCGCAGGAGGGCCTCTACCGGCACTTCTCGGCCATCGCGGATGCCACCGAGCTGCCGGTCATGCTCTACGACATCCCCGGCCGCAGTGGTGTCCCGATCGAGACGGAAACTCTCGTACGACTGGCCGAGCACCCCCGTATCGTTGCCAACAAGGACGCCAAGGGCGACCTCGGCCGCGCCAGCTGGGCCATCGCACGGAGCGGCCTGGCCTGGTACTCGGGCGACGACATGCTGAACCTGCCGCTCCTCTCGGTCGGCGCGGTCGGCTTCGTCTCCGTGGTCGGCCACGTGGTCACCCCCGAGCTGCGCGCCATGCTGGAGGCCCACCTGGGCGGAGACGTCCAGAAGGCCGCCGAGATCCACCAGAAGCTGCTCCCCGTCTTCACCGGCATGTTCCGCACCCAGGGCGTGATGACCACCAAGGGCGCGCTGAACCTGCAGGGCCTGCCCGCGGGCCCGCTCCGGCTCCCGCTGATCGAACTGACCGCCGAAGAGACGGCGCAGCTCAAGATCGATCTTGCCGCCGGCGGGGTACAGCTCTGACAACAGACTTCACAACTGAATAAGCACGGCGAACAAATACAGAACAGACAACAGCAAGTGCACGAATGACATGCGCGCCACGTGCCTTCCGGGTACGTGGCGTGCGTGGTGAGGAGACACTTTTGAGCCATCCGCATCCGGAACTCGGTCCGCCGCCGAAGCTGCCCAAGGGCGGCCTCAGAGTCACCCCTCTGGGTGGTCTCGGCGAGATCGGCCGCAACATGACCGTCTTCGAGTTCGACGGTCGCCTGCTGATCGTCGACTGCGGCGTCCTCTTCCCCGAGGAGGAGCAGCCGGGCATCGACCTGATCCTGCCGGACTTCTCGTCCATCCGGGACCGCCTCGACGACATCGAGGGCATCGTGCTCACGCACGGTCACGAGGACCACATCGGCGCCGTCCCCTACCTCCTCCGGGAGAAGCCGGACATCCCGCTGATCGGCTCCAAGCTGACGCTGGCCCTCATCGAGGCGAAGCTCCAGGAGCACCGCATCCGCCCCTACACCCTC
>NZ_CP130715.1:6640000-9446829 GCF_045160965.1 Streptomyces sp. NBC_00207
GGCCAACGCCCGCTGTGATGGGTAGGGGAGCGTCGTGTGCCGGGTGAAGCAGCAGCGGAAGCTAGTTGTGGACGGTTCACGAGTGAGAATGCAGGCATGAGTAGCGATACACACGTGAGAAACGTGTGCGCCGATTGACTAAGGGTTCCTGGGTCAAGCTGATCTGCCCAGGGTAAGTCGGGACCTAAGGCGAGGCCGACAGGCGTAGTCGATGGACAACCGGTTGATATTCCGGTACCCGCTTTGAAACGCCCAATATCGAATCAGGCGATGCTAAGTCCGTGAAGCCGTTCCGGACCCTTCGGGGAAAGGAAAGTGGTGGAGCCGACGAACCAGACTTGTAGTAGGTAAGCGATGGGGTGACGCAGGAAGGTAGTCCAGCCCGGGCGGTGGTTGTCCCGGGGTAAGGGTGTAGGCCGAGGGGTAGGCAAATCCGTCCCTCATATAAGGCTGAGACCTGATGCCGAGCCGATTGTGGTGAAGTGGATGATCCTATGCTGTCGAGAAAAGCCTCTAGCGAGTTTCATGGCGGCCCGTACCCTAAACCGACTCAGGTGGTCAGGTAGAGAATACCGAGGCGTTCGGGTGAACTATGGTTAAGGAACTCGGCAAAATGCCCCCGTAACTTCGGGAGAAGGGGGGCCATCACTGGTGAAGGAACTTGCTTCCTGAGCTGGGGATGGCCGCAGAGACCAGCGAGAAGCGACTGTTTACTAAAAACACAGGTCCGTGCGAAGCCGTAAGGCGATGTATACGGACTGACGCCTGCCCGGTGCTGGAACGTTAAGGGGACCGGTTAGTGCGCTTTCGGGCGTGCGAAGCTGAGAACTTAAGCGCCAGTAAACGGCGGTGGTAACTATAACCATCCTAAGGTAGCGAAATTCCTTGTCGGGTAAGTTCCGACCTGCACGAATGGCGTAACGACTTCTCGACTGTCTCAACCATAGGCCCGGTGAAATTGCACTACGAGTAAAGATGCTCGTTTCGCGCAGCAGGACGGAAAGACCCCGGGACCTTTACTACAGTTTGATATTGGTGTTCGGTTCGGCTTGTGTAGGATAGGTGGGAGACTGTGAAACCCCAACGCCAGTTGGGGTGGAGTCATCGTTGAAATACCACTCTGGTCGTGCTGGATGTCTAACCTCGGTCCGTGATCCGGATCAGGGACAGTGTCTGATGGGTAGTTTAACTGGGGCGGTTGCCTCCCAAAGGGTAACGGAGGCGCCCAAAGGTTCCCTCAGCCTGGTTGGCAATCAGGTGTTGAGTGTAAGTGCACAAGGGAGCTTGACTGTGAGACCGACGGGTCGAGCAGGGACGAAAGTCGGGACTAGTGATCCGGCGGTGGCTTGTGGAAGCGCCGTCGCTCAACGGATAAAAGGTACCCCGGGGATAACAGGCTGATCTTCCCCAAGAGTCCATATCGACGGGATGGTTTGGCACCTCGATGTCGGCTCGTCGCATCCTGGGGCTGGAGTCGGTCCCAAGGGTTGGGCTGTTCGCCCATTAAAGCGGTACGCGAGCTGGGTTTAGAACGTCGTGAGACAGTTCGGTCCCTATCCGCTGTGCGCGTAGGAATATTGAGAAGGGCTGTCCCTAGTACGAGAGGACCGGGACGGACGAACCTCTGGTGTGCCAGTTGTCCTGCCAAGGGCATGGCTGGTTGGCTACGTTCGGGAGGGATAACCGCTGAAAGCATCTAAGCGGGAAGCCTGCTTCAAGATGAGTATTCCCACCTCCTTGAGAGGGTAAGGCTCCCAGTAGACGACTGGGTTGATAGGCCAGATGTGGAAGCCCGGTAACGGGTGAAGCTGACTGGTACTAATAGGCCGAGGGCTTGTCCTCAGTTGCTCGCGTCCACTGTGTTAGTTCTGAAATAACGAACAGCTGTGTTCATGCCAGCGTTCAAATTTCATAGTGTTTCGGTGGTCATAGCGTTAGGGAAACGCCCGGTTACATTCCGAACCCGGAAGCTAAGCCTTTCAGCGCCGATGGTACTGCAGGGGGGACCCTGTGGGAGAGTAGGACGCCGCCGAACAACCCGCCCTTTTAGCTCAGTCGGTAGAGCGTCTCCATGGTAAGGAGAAGGTCAACGGTTCGATTCCGTTAAAGGGCTCCAAGAAGAAAGGCCCCCGCCTTGTGGCGGGGGCCTTTTTTGTTTTTCAGGGCAACCGTGAGGCGGCCGCGTCCAGGAAGGCGCCGACCGCTTCTTCGAACTGCCTCTCGATGGCTATGAGCCCCTGGCGGTCGTCCGCACGGTTGATCTCTCCCAGCTTGGCGGATATCGCCTCCATGAGAGGGCGCAGGCTCGGATCGTCCGCGACGAGCCTGAGGCGGAAGGCGGCGGTTTCGGCGGCGGCGCCGTGACGGTCGCTCTCCAGCTGGGCCTCGAGCAGCCTTTCCTCGTCACGGGGGTCGAGGCGGCGGCGGAACCACAGGGTGATCTTGGCGCGTTTGAGGTCCGTGACGGCGCCCGCGTAACCGCTGTACGCGGCCAGGCGTTCCTGGCGGATGCGTTCCTCCCGGGCCCGGGCTTCCGTGCGCTCGGTGGTGCGTCGCTGGAACAGGTACGTGCTGAATGAGCCGATCAAGGTGCCGGCGACGGCCACCAGGCTGGCGAAGACTGTGTCCACGGCCGCGAGTTGACCACACGCCGAGGCCCTCTCGCCATGGGCGGGCGGCTACTCGCCTTCGCGCTGTTCCGGGACGCGGAAGGCCAGGATGGCCATGTCGTCCGAGGCCGGCTCGGCCGCGAAGCGTTCCACCGCGCGCAGCACGCGGGAGGCGACCGCGCCCGCGGTGAGGCCCGTACAGGTGGTGAGGACCTCTGCGAGGCCGTCGTCGCCGAGCATGCGGGTTCCCTCGCGGCGCTCGGTCACGCCGTCGGTGACGCAGAGCAGGACATCGCCGGGATCGAGGGTGAGGGTCTGCTCGTACAGGTCCAGGTCCTCGATCACGCCCAGCAGGGGCTGCGGGTCCGCGGCCGCGTCGACCTGGCCGTTCGGGCGCAGGCGGAGGGGGAGCGGGTGGCCCGCGCAGACGACCTTCATGAGGGCGCCGCCGTCGGGCTGGGGGTGGAGCTCTCCGTAGAGGAGGGTGAGGAAGCGGCTGCGGGCGCCCTCGTCGAGGATGGCCGCGTTGAGACGTTCCAGGACGGCCGGGCCGCCGAGGCCCTCGCGGGCCAGCAGGCGCAGTGCGTGCCGGGCGAGGCCGGTGACGGCGGCCGCCTCGGGACCCGTACCGCAGACGTCGCCGATGGCGAAGCCGTACGCGCCGTCGCGGATCGGGAAGACGTCGTAGAAGTCGCCGCCCACCTCGTTGCCCTCGCCGGCGGCGCGGTAGATGACCTCGACCTCCATGCCGGGGATGGCGGGCGAGCCGGGCGGCAGCAGGCTGCGCTGGAGGGAGCGGCTGATCGCGGTGCGCTCGGAGTAGAGGCGGGCGTTGTCGAGGGCGAGGGCGGCCCGGCGGGAGAGGTCCTCGGCGAGTTCGAGGATCTCCTGGCGGAAGTGCTCCTCGCGCGGCTTGCCGAGCGTGAGCATGCCGATCACTCGGTTGCGGGCGAGGAGGGGCAGGACCACCGTCTCCCCGCCGACCGCGAGGGTCGCCTCGGACCACGGGCGGGCGCCGGCCTCGCGGACCGGCTCGGGCGGGCTGACCCGGGAGAGCAGGGCCTTGAGGCCGTCGATGCGCTCCTCGTCCTCGTGGAGGACATAGGAGAGGTATGGATCGGAGGACTGGTCGGCGATGGTGTAGACGGCGCACCAGGTGGCGAGGGTCGGGACGGTCATCTGGGCCATGAGCGCCAGGGTCTGGTCCCGGTCGAGGGTGCCGGCCAGCAGGTCGGAGGCCTCGACGAGGAAGGAGAGGGAGCCGCGGCGCAGCCGTTCCAGTTCGCCCAGGCGGGCCGATTCCACGGCGAGGGCGATGCGGTCGGCCGCGAACTGGAGGTGGAGCGCCTCTTCGTTGGAGTAGCGGCCGGGGGTTTCGGCGGCGACGCCGAGGGAGCCGGTGAGCCGGCCCTCCACCTTGAGGGGGACGGTGACCGCGGAGCGCATGCCGGTGGCCTCCAGCAGCGGGACGGCTCCGGGGACCGCGGTGAGGTCGTCGTGGACGGCGGGCATGCGGGCGGAGCCGTAGCGGTTGGTGCCGGCCTCCACGGGGACGCGGGCGAAGCGCTGGCGGGTGGAGGGCAGGCCCGTGGTGGCGCGGACCTCCAGCTCGGTCTCGTCGTCGGTGGCGAGCAGCAGGAAGGCGGCGTCGGCGTCGAGGAGGTCCCGGGCCCGTTCGACGGTGCGCTGGAGGA
Organism: Streptomyces sp. NBC_00207; assembly: GCF_045160965.1. NCBI lineage: Bacteria > Bacillati > Actinomycetota > Actinomycetes > Kitasatosporales > Streptomycetaceae > Streptomyces > Streptomyces sp. NBC_00207. The sequence continues at coordinate 6,644,304 of NZ_CP130715.1, forward strand.
GCCCGTCGAGGTCGTCGGGGGCGGGGGAGCCGATGAAGACCTCGAAGGGGTCCGCGGGGCGCGGCTCGGTGAAGTGGCCGCTGTCGGTGGCCGGGACCCTTACGGGGGTCTGGAGCAGGGCGCGCTCGTCGTCGTGGACGAGGAGGCAGACGGTGGACGGCTCGCCGTGGGCGTCGCGGACGCGCAGGTGGGAGGCGTAGACGGGGATGACGCGGCCGTCCGAGCCGCGGACTCCGTAGCTGCCCTCCCAGCGGGACAGGCGCAGGGCCTCGGCGATGCCGGTTCCGGTGCCGGGGGTCTGCGGCCAGGCGGCGAGTTCGGCGAGGGGGCGCCCGAGGGCCTTCCCGGCGGGGTAGCCGAAGATGTGCTCGGCGTCCTCGTTCCAGGCGGAAATGGCGTCGGAGGCGTCGATCTGGAGGACGGCGACGCGGACCCGGCTGTCGGCGAGGGGGAGCATGCGGTCGGGGACGACCGGGCCGGCGGAGCGGGTACCGACCGGCCGGTCTGGCAGGTCGAGGCGGAACCACACGTGCTTGTGCGTGGCCGTGTACTCGACGCCCCAGCGGGTGGCGAGGGCGGCGCAGAGCATGAGGCCGCGGCCGTTCTCGCGGTCGGGGTCGGCGTACGGGCGCTCGTCGGGGTGCCGGAGCGGGAGCTCGCGCTCCGGGTACCGGTCGGCGACCTCGACGCGTACGCCGCCCTCGGCGCGCAGGCACAGGACCTCGGCCCGGGTTCCGGCGTGGACCACGGCATTGGTGACGAGCTCGCTGGTGAGCACCACCGCGTCGTCGACGATGTCCGCGAAACCCCAGCCCTGCAGGGTGTCGCGGACGAACGCGCGAGCGGCGGCGACCGAGCGCCCGAGGGGGTCGAAGCTGGCAGCCGCCCGTGCCGTGATCACGAATCTCCTTCGACGCGGTTGGACATCGGTTGCCAGGTTACTTACCTTCACGGTCGGCATGGTGCCGTCGTCCGGGAATCCACCCGCAGGGTACGGCGGGTGTGCGATGGTGCCGAAGTGTTATGGCCGGGTTCGGCCAGGGTGAAACACTGGGCAGGCTTGAAGAGCCGGGCAGCAGCACTCGTAGCCCGGCGGAACAGCGGTCGACCCTTTCGGGAGGGACACGGTGGAGTCTGGCGCAGCGGTGCGGCGTACGGGAACGCGGCCGAAGGGCGGACGTCCCCGGCGCAGTGGCACGACGGAGGTCGATACCGCCGCTCTGAACAGGCTGCTCACGGCCCTGGTGTCGATGCGGGACGGGAACTTCCGCAAGCGGCTGACCGTGTCCGGCGAGGGCGTGATGGCGGAGATCGCCGCCGTCTACAACGAGGTCGCCGACCGCAACCTCCACCTGACCGGTGAGCTGTCCCGGGTGCGGCGGATGGTGGGCCGCGAGGGCAAGCTGAGCGAACGGCTGGAAACGGGTGCCTGCGAGGGTTCCTGGGCGGCCGCGATCGACGCCTCGAACCAGTTGGTGGACGACCTGGCCCGGCCGGTGTCCGAGGTGGGCCGGGTGCTGTCGGCGGTGGCCGAGGGTGATCTGGACCAGCGGATGGACCTGCGGACGCAGGCCGCCGACGGGGTGGGGCATCCGCTGCGCGGCGAGTTCCTGAAGGTCGGGCGCACGGTGAACAACCTGGTCGACCAGCTGTCCGCGTTCACCGACGAGGTGACGCGCGTGGCGCTGGAGGTGGGCACCGAGGGCAAGCTCGGAGGCCAGGCCCAGGTGCGCGGAATGTCCGGGTCCTGGAAGGACCTGACCGACTCCGTCAACACCATGGCGTACCGGCTCACCGCTCAGGTGCGTGATATCGCTCTCGTCACGACGGCCGTCGCGAAGGGCGATCTGTCGCGCAAGGTCACGGTGCACGTGGCCGGCGAGATGCTCCAGCTGAAGAACACCGTGAACACGATGGTGGACCAGCTGTCGTCCTTCTCCTCCGAGGTGACCCGCGTCGCCCGCGAGGTGGGTACGGAGGGCGAGCTGGGCGGCCAGGCGAAGGTGCCCGGGGTCGCGGGTGTGTGGAAGGACCTGACGGACTCCGTCAACACCATGGCCGGGAACCTGACGGCCCAGGTGCGCGGGATCGCGCAGGTGACGACGGCGGTCGCGAACGGCGACCTGTCGCAGAAGGTGCGGGTCAGCGCGCGCGGCGAGGTGGCGCAGCTGGCCGAAACGATCAATCAGATGACGGAGACCCTGCGGACCTTCGCGGACGAGGTCACGCGCGTGGCCAGCGAGGTCGGCGCCAAGGGTCTGCTGGGCGGCCAGGCGCAGGTGCCGGGTGCCGCGGGGACGTGGAAGGACCTCACCGATTCGGTGAACACGGTCTTCCGCAACCTCACCACGCAGGTGCGGGACATCGCGCAGGTGACCACCGCGGTGGCCAACGGCGATCTGTCGCAGAAGGTCACCGTCGACGTGGCCGGCGAGATGCTGGAGTTGAAGAACACCGTCAACACGATGGTGGACCAGCTCCAGTCCTTCGGTGCCGAAGTGACGCGTGTGGCCCGTGAGGTCGGTGTCGAGGGCGAGCTGGGCGGTCAGGCGCAGGTGCCGGGTGCCGCGGGGACCTGGAAGGACCTCACCGATTCGGTGAACACCGCCTTCCGCAACCTCACCGGGCAGGTGCGCAACATCGCGCAGGTGACGACGGCGGTGGCCAACGGCGATCTGTCGCAGAAGGTCACGGTCGACGTCTCCGGCGAGATGCTCCAGCTGAAGAACACCGTGAACACCATGGTGGACCAGCTGTCCTCCTTCGCCGACCAGGTGACGCGGATGGCGCGGGACGTGGGTACGGAGGGCAGGCTCGGCGGCCAGGCCCGGGTGGAGGGGGTGTCCGGCACCTGGAAGGAGCTCACCGACTCCGTCAACTTCATGGCCGGGAACCTGACCTCGCAGGTGCGCCAGATCGCGCAGGTGACGACGGCGGTGGCGCGGGGCGACCTGTCGCAGAAGATCGACGTGGACGCCCGGGGCGAGATCCTGGAGCTGAAGAACACCATCAACACGATGGTCGACCAGCTCTCCGCCTTCGCGGAGCAGGTGACCCGGGTGGCCCGGGACGTGGGCACGGAGGGCCGGCTCGGCGGCCAGGCGCAGGTGCCCGGGGTGGCCGGCGTATGGCGTGACCTGACGGACTCGGTGAACGGCATGGCCGGGAACCTGACCTCGCAGGTGCGCAACATCGCGCAGGTGGCCACGGCGGTGGCGCGGGGCGACCTGTCGCAGAAGATCGACGTGGACGCCCGGGGCGAGATCCTGGAGCTGAAGAACACCCTCAACACGATGGTCGACCAGCTCTCGAACTTCGCCGAGCAGGTGACGCGGGTGGCCCGTGAGGTGGGCACCGAGGGCATCCTCGGCGGTCAGGCGGAGGTCAAGGGTGTCTCCGGCACCTGGAAGGACCTCACGCAGTCCGTCAACTTCATGGCGAACAACCTGACGTCGCAGGTGCGCAACATCGCCGAGGTGACCACGGCCGTGGCCATGGGCGACCTCTCCAAGAAGATCACCGTCGACGCGAAGGGCGAGATCCTCGAACTCGTCACCACCGTCAACACGATGGTGGACCAGCTGTCCTCGTTCGCGGAGCAGGTGACGCGGGTGGCCCGCGAGGTGGGCTCCGAGGGCATCCTGGGCGGTCAGGCCCGGGTGCGCGGGGTCACGGGCATCTGGAAGGACCTGACCGACAACGTCAACCTGATGGCCAACAACCTGACCTCGCAGGTGCGCAACATCTCCCAGGTCTCGGCGGCGGTCGCCAACGGCGACCTGACGAAGAAGGTCACGGTCGAGGCGCGCGGCGAGGTCGCGCAGCTCGCCGACACGGTCAACACGATGGTGAAGACCCTGTCCTCCTTCGCCGACGAGGTCACGCGCGTGGCCCGCGAGGTCGGTACGGAGGGACGCCTGGGCGGCCAGGCACACGTGCCCGGGGTCTCGGGGACGTGGAAGGACCTCACCGATTCGGTGAACTTCATGGCCTCCAACCTCACCGGCCAGGTGCGGCAGATCGCCATGGTCACGACCGCCATCGCCAAGGGCGACATGACCAAGAAGATCGACATCGATGCCCGGGGCGAGATCCTGGAGCTCAAGACCACCATCAACACGATGGTCGACCAGCTGTCCTCCTTCGCGGACCAGGTGACGCGGGTGGCCCGCGAGGTGGGCACCGAGGGCATCCTGGGCGGTCAGGCCCGGGTCCGGGACGTCGACGGCACCTGGCGGGACCTGACGGAGTCCGTGAACGAGATGGCCGGGAACCTCACCCGGCAGGTGCGCGCGATCGCGGCCGTGGCCACGGCGGTGACCCGGGGCGACCTGAGCCTGAAGGTCGACGTGGACGCGGCGGGCGAGATCCAGGTCCTCCAGGACAACATCAACACGATGATCGTCAACCTGCGCGACACCACCTTGGCCAACAAGGAGCAGGACTGGCTCAAGGGCAACCTCGCCCGGATCTCCGCCCTGATGCAGGGCCGCCGGGAGCTCGACGACGTGGCCTCGCTGATCATGAGCGAGCTCACGCCGGTGGTCTCCGCGCAGCACGGCGCCTTCTTCCTGGCGCTGCCGACCGGCGGTACCACCGAGATCGGGACGGACGGGGGCGCGGACGGCTCGTACGAGCTGCGGATGCGCGGGAGTTACGCCTACGCGGGCGGCCAGATGCCCACCGCCTTCCGGCCGGGGGAGGGGCTGATCGGGACCGTCGCGGAGGAGAAGCGGACGATCCTCGTCGAGAACACCCCGCCCGGCTACCTGAAGATCTCCTCGGGACTGGGCGAGGCGCCGCCGGCGCATGTGATCGTGCTGCCGGTGCTCTTCGAGGGGAAGGTGCTCGGCGTCATCGAGCTGGCCTCGTTCACGCCGTTCACGCAGATCCAGAAGGATTTCCTCAGCCAGATCGCCGAGATGATCGGTACGAGCGTCAACACCATCAGCGTCAACTCCAAGACGGAGATGCTGCTGAAGCAGTCGCAGGAGATGACCGAGCAGCTGCGCGAGCGCTCGGACGAGCTGGAGAACCGGCAGAAGGCCCTGCAGGCCGCCAACGCGGAGCTGGAGGAGAAGGCCGAGCTGCTGGCCCAGCAGAACCGGGACATCGAGGTGAAGAACACCGAGATCGAGGAGGCCCGGCAGGTCCTGGAGGAGCGCGCCGAGCAGCTCGCGGTGTCGATGCGCTACAAGTCGGAGTTCCTGGCGAACATGTCGCACGAGCTGCGCACGCCGCTCAACTCGCTGCTGATCCTGGCCAAGCTGCTCGCCGACAACGCGGACGAGAACCTGTCGCCGAAGCAGGTGGAGTTCGCCGAGACCATCCACGGCGCGGGCTCGGACCTGCTGCAGCTGATCAACGACATCCTCGACCTGTCGAAGGTCGAGGCCGGGAAGATGGACGTCTCACCGACCCGGATCGCGCTGGTCCAGCTCGTCGACTACGTGGAGGCCACCTTCCGGCCGCTGACGGCGGAGAAGGGCCTGGACTTCTCGGTACGGGTCTCGCCGGAGCTGCCCGCCACGCTGCACACCGACGAGCAGCGGCTCCTCCAGGTGCTGCGCAACCTGCTGTCGAACGCGGTGAAGTTCACCGACACCGGGGCGGTGGAGCTGGTGATCCGGCCGGCCGGGGCCGATGTGCCGACGGCGATCCGCGAGCAGCTGCTGGAGGCCGGTTCGCTGCGGGAGGCGGACGCGGATCTGATCGCGTTCTCCGTGACGGACACGGGCATCGGGATCGCGGCGAGCAAGATGCTGGTGATCTTCGAGGCGTTCAAACAGGCCGACGGGACGACGAGCCGCAAGTACGGCGGCACCGGACTGGGCCTGTCCATCAGCCGGGAGATCGCCCGGCTGCTGGGCGGGGAGATCCACGCGGCGAGCGAGCCCGGCCGCGGATCCACCTTCACGCTGTACCTGCCGCTGCACCCGAGCGAGCTGCCTCCGCAGGGGTACGCGCCGCCCACGCCCGGCGGCGGCCGCGGCGAGCTGTACCGCAGGTCCCTGGACGGGGCGCGGCCGGTGCTGCCGGCGGCCCCGGCCGGGCCCGCTTCCGTACCGTCGGGTCCGCCCCAGCCGGCGCGGCCGGCGCTCTCGGCCGCCGAGCAGGGCGGGCCGGGGCAGGGCGGCGGGGCCGCGCTGTTCCGGCGGCGGCGCAAGGCGCTGAGCGACCTGGAGCCGCGTACTGCGGTGCCGGGGCAGCCGAACGCGGTGGCGGCCGAGGACGGCTGGGGCAGCGCGGAGGACGAACTTCCGGTGGTGCCCCGGACGTACGACTTCCACGGCGAGAAGGTGCTCATCGTGGACGACGACGTACGCAACGTCTTCGCGCTCACCAGCGTGCTGGAGCAGCACGGGCTGGCCGTGCTGTACGCGGAGAACGGGCGGGAGGGCATCGAAGTCCTCGAACAGCACGACGATGTGACGGTCGTACTGATGGACATCATGATGCCCGAGATGGACGGATACGCCACGACCTCGGCGATCCGGCGGATGCCGCAGTTCGCGGGGCTGCCGATCATCGCGCTGACGGCAAAGGCGATGAAGGGCGACCGGGAGAAGGCGATCGACTCCGGTGCTTCCGACTATGTCACCAAGCCGGTCGACCCCGACTACCTTCTGTCGGTGATGGAGCAGTGGATGCGGGGAAAGTGATCGCAGGGAGAGCGCTGCGTACCAATTGCTGACTCACTGTGGCCGGAGCGGTGTGGGACCCCGGTATACGGGGAACCTTCTGCTCTCCCACCACGTTTCTGCTTCGTGCACAGTGACATCTTGGTGACAGGGTGTGGCGATCTCGGGACTGGGGCTACGATGACCGGCACAAGGACGGACGGCGCAAGGATGCCGTCCTCTGGGGCGGGGCCCGGCGCACAGGCCGGAGCCAGGAGCCGGGGAGGCCCCATGCCGGGGCGAGGAGGACAGGGCATGGTGCAGAAGGCCAAGATCCTCCTGGTCGACGACCGGCCGGAGAATCTGCTGGCGCTGGAGGCCATCCTCTCCGCGCTCGATCAGACACTGGTCCGGGCGTCGTCTGGAGAGGAAGCGCTCAAGGCGCTGCTGACGGACGATTTCGCGGTCATCCTGCTGGATGTCCAGATGCCGGGGATGGACGGATTCGAGACGGCCGCGCACATCAAGCGGCGCGAGCGGACCCGGGACATCCCGATCATCTTCCTCACAGCGATCAACCACGGTCCGCACCACACGTTCCGCGGTTACGCGGCGGGTGCGGTCGACTACATCTCGAAGCCCTTCGACCCGTGGGTGCTGCGGGCCAAGGTGTCGGTCTTCGTGGAGCTGTACACGAAGAACTGCCAACTGCGTGAGCAGGCGGCCCTGCTGCGGCTCCAGCTGGAGGGCGGCAGCTCGAACGGCGTGGACGCCAGCAAGGAGACGGCCGGACTGCTGGCCGAGCTCTCCGCGCGGCTCGCGGCGGTCGAGGAGCAGGCGGAGGCGCTGACCAAGCAGCTCGGCGAGGACTCGGCCGACGCCGGCGTGGTGGCGACCGCGGCCCACCTGGAGCGCAAGCTCACGGGGCTGCGGCGGGCGCTCGACGCGCTGGAACCCGGCACCGCCGGAGGGGCTCCGGTCCTGCCCTCGCAGAACTGACCACTCGGACGTCGGCTCTGGCGGTGCGTCAAAGCACCTGTGGAGCCGACGACACGAACGGGTGAAGGGGTGGGCACGCGTGTCCACCGGCGCGCGCACCGGTAACCTCGGGCCCATGGCCTCAAGTACGTCCGGCAAGGGTTCCCAGAGCACTGCGGGCACCGCGAAGGGCCGCACCGGCCGTACGACGGCGCCGGCCAAGAAGGCGGCTCCCGCGCGCAAGCCCCCCGCCAAGAAGGCCGCGGCCGCCAAGCGTGCCCCGGCCAAGAAGGCCGCGGCCAAGCCCGCGCCGTCCCCGACGGGGGGCGTGGTGCGGCTGGTGCGCGCCGTGTGGCTCGGCTGCGCGCACGCCGTCGGCGCCGTCTTCCGCGGGATCGGCCAGGGCGCCAAGAACCTCGACCCCGCCCACCGCAAGGACGGCATCGCGCTGCTGCTGCTCGCCCTCGCGCTGATCGTGGCCGCCGGCACCTGGTCGAATCTGAGCGGTCCGGTCGGGGACCTGGTGACCATGCTGGTCACCGGTGCCTTCGGACGGCTGGACCTGCTCGTGCCGATCCTGCTCGGCGTCATGGCGGTACGTTTCATCCGCCATCCCGAACAGACCGACGCCAACGGCCGCATCGGCATCGGGCTCTCCGCCCTCGTCATCGGGGTCCTGGGCCTGGTCCACATCGCCTGCGGGGCGCCCGGCCGGGACGAGGGCACCACCGCGATGCAGAACGCGGGCGGGCTCGTCGGCTGGGGCGCCTCCAAGCCGCTGATCTTCACCATGGGCGCGCCGCTGGCCGTGCCCATGCTGGTGCTGCTCACGATCTTCGGGCTGCTGGTGGTCACCGCGACCCCGGTCAACGCGATCCCGCAGCGGCTGCGCCGGCTCGGCATCCGGCTCGGGATCATCGCCCCGAACGAGTACGACGAGGGGTACGGGGAGACCGAGGGCGGCGCCGCCGACCGGCGGGACCGTCACGACGCGGAGCAGTGGCGGGCCCGTACGGGCCCGTCCGCCGGCTCCGGCGACCCGGCGGACGCCGCCGAGGAGGAGGCGCTCGCCCGGCGGCGCCGGCCGCGCAGGAGCTCCGCCCGGCCGGCCATGGACCGGGAGATGGACGCCGTCGACGTGGCGGCGGCGGCCGCCGCCGCGCTGGACGGGGTGGTGTACGGCGGTCTGCCGCCCTCCCCGCTCGTCGCCGACCTCACCCACGGCATCACCGTCGGGCGGGAGGGCGCGGAGACCACCGCGCCCGTGCCGACCGCCCGCGGGGAGCGCACCGCGGCACCCGCCGCTCCCGCGACCGCTCCCGCGCCCCCCGCCGTTCCCGAAACCCCTGCCGAGCAGCCGCACGCCACCACGGCCGCGGCCTCCGGGACGCTGTCGGTGCCCGACCTGACCAAGGCCCCGCCGCAGACCCAGGCGCTGCCGCCGCGCGCCGAGCAGCTCCAGCTGCGCGGGGACATCACGTACGCCCTGCCCTCGCTGGACCTGCTGGAGAAGGGCGGGCCCGGCAAGACCCGCAGCGCCGCCAACGACGCGGTGGTCGCCTCGCTGCGCAACGTGTTCACCGAGTTCAAGGTCGACGCGGACGTCACCGGCTTCACCCGGGGGCCGACGGTCACCCGGTACGAGGTCACGCTGGGCGCCGCGGTCAAGGTCGAGCGGATCACCGCGCTGACCAAGAACATCGCGTACGCCGTGGCCTCGCCGGACGTGCGGATCATCAGCCCGATCCCGGGCAAGTCGGCGGTCGGCATCGAGATCCCGAACACCGACCGCGAGATGGTCAACCTGGGTGACGTACTGCGCCTGGCGGACGCGGCCGAGGACGACCACCCGATGCTCGTCGCGCTCGGCAAGGATGTCGAGGGCGGCTACGTCATGGCCAATCTGGCCAAGATGCCGCACGTGCTCGTGGCCGGCGCCACCGGTTCCGGAAAGTCCTCCTGTATCAACTGCCTGATCACCTCCGTCATGGTCCGGGCGACCCCGGACGACGTCCGGATGGTGCTCGTCGACCCCAAGCGGGTGGAACTGACGGCGTACGAGGGCATCCCGCACCTGATCACGCCGATCATCACCAACCCCAAGCGGGCCGCCGAGGCCCTGCAGTGGGTCGTGCGCGAGATGGACCTGCGCTACGACGACCTGGCCGCCTTCGGCTACCGGCACATCGACGACTTCAACCAGGCCATCCGGGACGGCAAGATCAAACTGCCGCCGGGCAGCGAGCGGGAGCTCAGCCCCTACCCGTACCTGCTCGTGATCGTCGACGAGCTGGCCGACCTGATGATGGTGGCCCCGCGCGACGTCGAGGACTCGATCGTCCGGATCACCCAGCTGGCCCGCGCGGCCGGCATCCACCTGGTGCTCGCCACCCAGCGGCCCTCGGTGGACGTGGTCACCGGCCTGATCAAGGCGAACGTGCCCTCGCGCCTCGCCTTCGCCACCTCCTCCCTCGCCGACAGTCGGGTCATCCTCGACCAGCCGGGCGCCGAGAAGCTCATCGGCAAGGGCGACGGGCTGTTCCTGCCGATGGGGGCGAACAAGCCGGTCCGCCTCCAGGGGGCCTTCGTCACCGAGGACGAGATCGCCGGGATCGTCCAGCACTGCAAGGACCAGATGGCGCCCGTCTTCCGGGACGACGTCACCGTCGGGCAGAAGCAGAAGAAGGAGATCGACGAGGACATCGGCGACGACCTGGACCTGCTGTGCCAGGCGGCGGAGCTGGTGGTCACCACGCAGTTCGGCTCCACCTCGATGCTCCAGCGCAAGCTGCGGGTGGGCTTCGCCAAGGCCGGGCGGCTGATGGACCTCATGGAGTCGCGGGGGATCGTGGGCCCGAGCGAGGGTTCGAAGGCGCGCGACGTCCTGCTGAAGGCCGACGAGCTGGACGACCAGCTCGCCGTCATCCGCGGCGAGGCCCATCCGTAACCAAATCCCGAGCAACCGTTTCCCTTGGGCCCACGTCCAGTTGAAGGGAGGTAGTGGCACCCCGCACGACCTCGCGTACGGCGTCGGTCCGCCACGCCGGAGCGGGCCTCCCTTCGCCATTCATATGGCGTATGAAGTGCACCCTCCGGTTGCTCCACCCTTTCGTCACCCCCCTAGACTGGACTTCCAGCAGGTGGCTACACGCTCGAAAGGCGCCCACGTGTCCATCGGCAACGCCAACTCCCCCGAAGAAGAGCGGCCTTCGACCGACGACCGGTCCGAGGACCGCATCGTCGAACGACCCGTCGAGACCCCGTCCATCGGGACCGCCCTCAAGAAGGCCCGCATCGCCGCCGGGCTCACCGTCGACGAGGTCAGTTCCATCACCCGCGTGCGCATTCCGATCGTGCACGCGATCGAAGAGGACGACTTCACGCGGTGCGGCGGCGACGTGTACGCCCGCGGTCACATCCGTACGCTCGCCCGCGCCGTCCACCTCGACCCGGTACCCCTGGTCGAGAGCTACGACGCGGCCCACGGAGGCCGGCCGGCACCCACGCCCGCCGCGCCGATGTTCGATGCCGAGCGCATCCGTCCCGAACGGCAGCGGCCCAACTGGACCGCGGCCATGGTCGCCGCCATCGTCGCCGTGATCGGCTTCGTGGGCTTCACCGCCTTCAGCGGCGGCGACGAGAAGGACAAGCGGCCGGTGGCGGAAGGTTCCGCCGCCCCGAAGCCCGCGGCTCCCCAGCAGACCGGGGGCAAGCCGGCCGCGCAGCCCCAGCAGACCCCTGCCGCGCCCAAGCCGGAACCCTCGGACAGCGCGATCGCCGCCGCGCCCAAGGACCTCGTCACCGTCGTCCTGACGGCCGACACGGGCGAGAGCTGGATCTCCGCCAAGGACTCCACCGGGCGGCTGCTCTTCGACGGCACCCTCACGCAGGGTGAGTCCAAGACCTTCACGGACAAGGAGTCCGTCGACCTCGTGCTCGGCGACGCCGGGGCCGTGAAGCTCTTCGTGAACGGCAAGGAGATCAAGGACGACTTCCAGCCGGGTCAGGTGGAACGTCTCACATACACCAAGGCGGACCCTCTTCAGGATCAGCCCCAGGCGGGCTGAGCAGAGGCCGCCCATGGGCGGAACAGGGAAATCCGGATCCCCGGGGTGCTGCGCCGCACCCCGGGGATCTTGCTGTACGGGGACTTGCGGCTGGGGCCGACGCCGGGACGAAGTAGTCTTGAGTCCATGCCCGAACGCCGTACCGTCGCCCTTGTCACTCTTGGCTGCGCCCGTAACGAGGTGGACTCGGAGGAGCTCGCAGGCCGCTTGGCGGCGGATGGCTGGGAGCTCGTCGAGGACGCCGCCGATGCGGACGTAGCCGTCGTCAACACCTGTGGCTTCGTCGAAGCCGCCAAGAAGGACTCCGTAGACGCCCTCCTGGAAGCCAACGATCTCAAGGATCACGGCAAGACCCAGGCCGTCGTCGCCGTCGGCTGCATGGCCGAGCGCTACGGCAAGGAGCTCGCCGAAGCCCTGCCGGAAGCCGACGGAGTCCTCGGTTTCGACGACTACGCCGACATCTCCAACCGCCTCCAGACCATCCTGAACGGTGGCAGCGTGGAGGCCCACACCCCGCGCGACCGGCGCAAGCTGCTGCCGATCAGCCCCGCGGAGCGCCAGAGCGCCGAGGTCGCCCTCCCCGGCCACGCCCAGGAACCGGCCGAGGCCCCCGCCGACCTGCCCACCGGAATCGCACCCGCCTCCGGGCCCCGCGCGCCCCTGCGCCGCCGCCTGGACAAGAGCCCCGTGGCCTCGGTCAAGCTGGCCTCCGGCTGCGACCGGCGCTGCTCGTTCTGCGCCATCCCCTCCTTCCGCGGCTCCTTCATCTCCCGCCGCCCCAGCGACGTGCTGGGCGAGACCCGCTGGCTCGCCGAGCAGGGCGTCAAGGAGGTCATGCTGGTCTCCGAGAACAACACCTCGTACGGCAAGGACCTCGGCGACATCCGGCTGCTGGAGAGCCTGCTGCCGGAGCTGGCCGCGGTGGACGGCATCGAGCGCGTGCGCGTGAGCTACCTGCAGCCCGCCGAGATGCGGCCGGGCCTGATCGACGTACTCACCTCGACCCCCAAGGTCGTGCCGTACTTCGACCTGTCCTTCCAGCACTCGGCCCCCGACGTGCTGCGCGCCATGCGCCGCTTCGGTGACACCGACCGCTTCCTGGAGCTGCTGGACACCATCCGCAGCAAGGCCCCGCAGGCCGGTGTGCGGTCCAACTTCATCGTCGGCTTCCCCGGCGAGAAGGAGTCGGACTTCGCCGAGCTGGAGCGTTTCCTCACCCACGCGCGCCTCGACGCCATCGGCGTCTTCGGCTACTCGGACGAGGACGGCACCGAGGCGGTCACCTACGACCACAAGCTGGACGAGGACACCATCGCCGAGCGGCTCGCGCACATGCAGCGGCTCGCCGAGGAGCTCACCTCGCAGCGCGCGGAAGAGCGGATCGGAGAGACCCTGGAGGTGCTCGTCGAGTCCGTGGAGGCGGTCGACGAGGACAGCGACGGTGCCTACGGGCGCGCCGCCCACCAGGCCCCCGAGACCGACGGCCAGGTCGTCTTCACGGACAGCACGGGACTGGTCCCCGGGCGTATCGTCACGGCCAAGGTGGTCGGCACCCTGGGTGTGGACCTGGTGGCGGAGCCCCTGGGCATTGATCTTGAGGAGGCGGCCGGATGACCGGAGTCCCGGCATCTGCGGCGGGCGGGACCGATCGCCGGCCCGTACCCGGCGCGAAGCTGGGGGCCGCGGCGGTCAATCAGGCCAGCCTGTGGAACATCGCCAACATCCTGACGATGATCCGGCTCGTCCTGGTGCCGGGATTCGTCTTCCTGCTGCTCGCCGAGGGCGGCTACGACCCGGCCTGGCGCGCCTGGGCCTGGGCGGCGTTCGCCGTCGCCATGATCACGGACATCTTCGACGGGCACCTGGCCCGGACGTACAACCTGGTCACGGACTTCGGCAAGATCGCCGACCCCATCGCCGACAAGGCGATCATGGGGTCGGCGCTGATCTGTCTCTCCTGGCTCGGTGACCTCCCCTGGTGGGTGACCGGGGTGATCCTCGGGCGGGAGCTCGGGATCACGCTCCTGCGCTTCTGGGTCATCCGCTACGGAGTGATTCCGGCCAGCCGCGGCGGCAAGCTGAAGACCCTGGCCCAGGGGACGGCCGTGGGCATGTACGTACTCGCGCTGACCGGGGCGCTGGCGACCATGCGCTTCTGGGTGATGGCGATCGCCGTCGTGCTGACCGTCGTCACCGGTTTGGACTACATCCGGCAGGCGGTCGTGCTGCGCCGGCAGGGGATCGCGGCGGAACGGGCCGCGCAGTGACCGGCGGCGTGGGGGAATCCTTCCGGTGACCGGAGGCGGGGCGGGGGCTTCCGGCGGGGTCGGAGCGGGCGAAGTGGTCGATCATGTGTTCGATGCGGCTGCGGAGGTGCTGCGGCTGCTCACGGAAAGTGACCAGTCGCTCGCCGTGGCCGAATCGCTCACCGGCGGCATGGTGGCCGCCGGGCTCACGGCGGTTCCCGGCGCCTCGGTGTCCTTCCGCGGATCGGTCACGGCCTACGCCACGGAGATCAAGCACCGGGTCCTCGGGGTGGACGCGGGACTGCTCGCGGCCGAAGGCGCGGTGAACGCGCAGGTCGCGGCGGAGATGGCGGCCGGGGTGCGGCGGGTCATGGGCGCTTCATGGGGAATTGCGACCACCGGGGTGGCCGGTCCGCAGCCGCAGGACGGGCAGCCCGTGGGCACCGTTTTCGTCGCGGTGGACGGTCCGGGGAGCAGGAAAACGGTCCGGCTGAGGTTGAACGGCTCCCGTGCGGAAATTCGTAGGGAGAGTGCACGCACAGTGCTCGAGCTTCTCTCAGGCCAACTCCGTGAGAATGCGCGGAGGCAGGATACGGAACAGAACGGGGGGATTTGATGTTTGCAGCCCTGAGTGAACACGACATCGCTCCCCGCACGGCCGCGGCGCGAGGCGGTACGGTGGGGCGTGAAGGATGCGGCTACACGGTCAGAGGAGGGAGCCACCGATGATTCTGCTCCGTCGCCTGCTGGGTGACGTGCTGCGTCGGCAGCGCCAGCGCCAGGGCCGTACTCTGCGCGAAGTCTCCTCGTCGGCCCGAGTTTCGCTCGGCTATCTCTCCGAGGTGGAGCGGGGGCAGAAGGAGGCATCCTCCGAGCTGCTCTCCGCGATCTGCGACGCGTTGGACGTACGGATGTCCGAGCTGATGCGCGAAGTCAGTGACGAACTGTCGCTGGCCGAGCTGGCACAGTCGGCCGCGGCAAGCGAACCGGTGAGTGTGCCGGTCCGCCCGATGCTCAATTCGGTCTCCATGGCTTCGGTCACGGGTGGACCGGAGCGGGTGACCATCAAGGCGCCTGCGGAAGCGGTGAATGTCGTAGCCGCGTGAGCGAGCACGTGAGCGTTTGAGCGTGGCCGGAGCCCCGGCCGGTGCGTGAAGCACCGGCCGGGGCTCCGGGCCGTTCTGGGTGCGGTGCCGGGGGTGGTGCGGGAGGATGGGGCCGTCCGGGTCCCGGCCCCACCCCCGGGCTCCGTCCGGGGACCCCCAGGGAGGTAGCCGTGCGGCGGTTACTGCACATACCTGCGGCGTCGGCCCTCGCGCTGACGGTGGGGGTCCTGTGGTGGTGGGCCGTGCTGCGGCTCGTGCTGGCGCCCGAGGAGTCCGGGGCCGTGGAGGGCGCGGTGGCGGTGGGCGGCTGGGGGCTGGGGCTGCTGCCGGTGCACTGTGTACCGGGCCCGGTGCGGAAGGCGCGGCGATCGGCGGGTGCCGGCGTCGGCGGCGGCGGTGCTGAGGGTCCCGGAGGCGCCGGGACCGCCGCAGGTTCCGGGGTCACCAGGGCATCGACACTCCGCCGTTCGGGCGAAGGATCTGACCCGTCATGAAGGACGAGGCGTCCGAGGCCAGGTAGAGCACCGCCTGGGCGATGTCCTCGGGCTCGCCCACCCGGCGCAGGGGCGACATGCGGACCATCGCCGCCTCGGTCTGTTCCTGGACCTCGGGGCTGTGGCGGCCGGTCATCGGGGTGCGGATCCAGCCGGGGGCGACGGCGTTGACCCGTATGCCGTGCGGGCCGGCCTCGGTGGCGAGGGTCTTGGTCAGCTGCACCACGGCGGCCTTGGCGGCGCTGTAGCAGAGCAGACCGGGCTGGGCGGCGTCCACGGCTCCTGAGGCCATGGTGACGATGGAGCCGGGACGGCCCGCCGCGATCATGCTGCGGGCGGCTTCCTGGCAGGTGCGCAGCACCCCCTTGAAATTGACGTCCAGGACCCGGTCGAGGTCCTCGTCGGTCGTCTCCAGGACGCTGCTGGTGTGCATGACCCCGGCGATGGCGGCCGTGATGTCGAGCGGGCCCGCCGCGGTGACGGCCGCCCGGAGCGCCGCCCGGTCGGTGACGTCGAGGGGATGGACGGTGGCGCAGCCGCCGGCCTTGGTGACGAGGGCGGCCGTCTCGGCGAGGCCCTGCTCGTCGCGGTCCGCGCAGTGGACGTGCGCGCCCGCCTCGGCGAGGAGGACGGCGGTGGCGCGGCCGATGCCGCTGGCCGCGCCGGTGACCAGGGCGGTGCGGCCGGTGAGGTCGTACGAGGCTGTGGGTGTGGGCATGCCGGGACGGTACGACCGGATCTGACGGAGCGTCAACCGGTGTGTCAGTCAGCGGGTCGACCAGTGCGTCGGCCAGTGGGACGGCCGGTGAGACAGCCGGTGCGTCCCGTCGCCTGGACATCGCCCGGACGGGGCCTACGGCGTCGGGCCCGGCTGGCAGCGGGGGCACCAGTACGTGGGGCGGTCGTCCTGGGGGGCTTCGCGTACGGGGGTGCCGCAGCGCAGGCACGGCCGGTGGGAGCGGCCGTAGACGAAGAGGTTCTGGCCCGGGAGGCGGCTGCCGGTGGTGTTGCGGGGACCCGGCCGTTCGCCGGTGTTCGCGGACAGCAGCCGGTGGGCGGCGGCGGCCAGGCGGGGCAGGGTCGCCTCGGGGAGCGCGCCGACCCGTGTCCACGGGGTGACCCCGGCCAGGAAGCAGAGCTCGGCCTTGTAGATGTTGCCGATGCCGGCGAGGTTGCGCTGGTCGAGCAGGGCCTCGCCGAGGGGGCGCTCGGGGGCGGCGAGCAGGTTGGCGGCGGCTCGCGCGGGATCCCAGTCCGGGCCGAGGAGATCGGGGCCGAGATGACCCACGGCCCGGTCTTCGTCGGCGGTGCGGAGCAGCTCCAGGACGGGGAGGCGGTAGCCGACGGCGGTGTGCTCGGCGGTGCCGAGGACGGCCCGGATCTCGTGGGCGGGGCCGCCGCGCCACTTCTCGCCGGCGGCGAAGACGTGCCAGGCGCCGTCCATGCGGAGGTGGCTGTGCAGGGTGAGGCCGCCCTCGAAGCGGGTGAGGAGGTGCTTGCCGCGGGGGGTCACGTCGAGGGTGAGGCGGCCGGTGAGGTCGGCGGTGGCGAAGCGGGGGACGCGCAGGTCGCTGCGAGTGATTTCGCGGCCTGCCAGGGCGGCGTGGAGACGGGTCGCCGCGCGCCGGATGCTGTCGCCTTCGGGCATGGGGCCATTGTCGCCCCCGGCGGCCTGCGGGGCCCGGGTGCCGGGAGGTGGGGGCCCGTGGGCCGGGCGAACGGCGAGAGCCCCTGCGGCGAGGTGCAGTCGCACGCAGGGGCTCTGTGGGTCAGGAGGGGTCCGAGGGGACGGACGGACCGGATGGACCGGACAGACCAGACGGGCCGCTCATCACTTCCAGACGAGACCCTTGTTCGGGTAGCCGTAGGGGTTGCCCCAGTACTCGGCCGCGGAGACCTTCGTCTGGGCCGACGGGGCGAGGGCCACCGCGCAGCTGGTCTGCGTCTGGCCGTTGACGAAGCCCTTCGGCAGCGACTCGTTCGGGCACTTCTCGAACTTGCCTATGATCGACACGCGCTGTGCCTCGGTGCCGTCCCCGAGCAGGCCCTTGACCTGGGTCACGGACGAGTGCGACAGGTCCGTGGTGCCGGTGTTCTTGACCGAGTAGCGGATGTAGTACGGGATCATCCCCTTCACTTTGTCGCCGAGCTTGAGCGCGTCCAGGTCGGCGGGGTTGCCCTGCTCGATCGCGGTGACCGTGAGGGCGATCCGGCCGTCCTTGATGCTTCCGTAGGTGAACGGGATCTCCGCGGCCTCGCCGATCTTGAAGGTCTGGCCGGACTTCGCCGTGCCGTTCGCCCCGGGGGCCTCGCTGCCGCCCGTGGTGGGGCCGTCGGCGCTGGGGCTGGCCGATCCGGACGGGGCGGCGGGCGAGGCGGGCGAGGCGCCGGCCGAGGCGGAACCGCTCGGCTGCGCGGGGGCCAGCTCCTCGTTGCCGTTCTTGCAGCCGGTCAGGGCCAGGGTGCCGGCGACCGCCAGGACGACCGCGCCGAGGGTGGTCTTGCGCATGCTGATGCTCACTCTTCTACTCCCCCATGACTGTGCATCGCCAATGCAATGCCTGTGATCATCTTGATAAGGGATGAGTAAGCGGCTGTGCCAGCCCAGAGGGCTGGCCACAACGGTTCTGTGACATGTCCAGGACGTGAGCGGAACACTCGGCGCCGATTTGCAGTCGTCAGGACCGCAAGCGCAAACCCCTCGGGGTGGCGTGGAATCCGGCCGCCTCCAGGGCCCGGCCCAGGGGGGAGGTCAGGGCGGCGGCCGCGTTGATGCGTTCCACCGTGAGGGCCGGGAGGGTGCCCGCGCGCGAGGCCGCGGCCAGGGCGGCCGTGGCGGCCGCGAGGCGGGGATCCTCCGGCGGGGGCCAGGCCAGCAGGGTCTTTCCGCCGCGCTCCAGGTACAGGGTGAGCTCGCCGTCCACCAGGACCACCAGGGAGCCCGCCTTGCGGCCCGGTTTGTGGGTGGCCCCGGCCGGAGGCTCGGGCCAGGGCAGGGCCGCGCCGTACGCGTTCGCCGGGTCGGCGGCCGCCAGGACCACCGCAGCCAGCGGCGGCGGGGTCCGCTCCGCGGCCCTGAGCCGGTCCACCGCGCCGTCCATCGCGAACTGGGCCGCGCCCAGCCCCTCGACCACATAGCCCCGACGGGCCTGGCCGCTGTCCTCGAAGGCCGACAGGACGCGGTACACCGCGCTGAAGCCCCCTTCGACGCCCTCCGCCGCCACCGCGCCCCTGGTGACCACGCCGTGCCGGTCCAGCAGGGTGCGGGCCAGGGCGTGGGCCCGGTGGGTGGGGTCGGGTGCCTGGGACGGCAGCAGCGACCAGCGCCCGGAGACCGTGGGTGGGCCGGTCCGGGACACGGTCGCACTCAGCGTGCCGTACCGGCCGCGGGGGACCGTGCGCCGGGCCCGGTGGGCCGTCGAGCCCGCGGTGCGGCCCGACCCCAGCAGCGAGCGCAGCGGGGCCAGGGTGTCGTTGGTGAGCCGGCCCGACCAGGCGAGGTCCCACACCGCCTCGGAGAGGGCGACGTCGGAGACCTCGGGGAACTCGGCGCGGATCGACTGGGCGATCTGGCGGAAGAACAGGCCGTACCCACCGGTCAGGGCGGCCAGGACCGCCTGGTGGAGCGGGCTGGGATCCAGCGGGTGTGGCGGCGGCAGGAGCAGCGGGGCCGCGTCCGCCAGGTACAGGGAGATCCAGCCGTCCTTGCCCGGGAGGGCTCCCGCGCCCGCCCAGACCACCTCTCCGGCAGTGGTCAGCTCGTCCAGGAGGCCGGGGGAGTAGCCCGCCACCCGCGACGGGAGGATCAGCCGTTCCAGCGCCGAGGCCGGGACCGGGGCGCCCTGGAGCTGCTCGACCGCCCGGGCCAGTCCGTCGAGGCCGCGCAGGGCTCCGCTCAGGTGCTGCCACTGGGGCAGGAACGTGGCCAGCGAGGTCGGCGGCACGGGCTCCAGCTCATGGCGGAGCGCGGCGAGGGAGCGGCGGCGCAGCCGGCGCAGCACCGTCGCGTCGCACCATTCCTGGCCGATGCCCGCCGGGTGGAACTCGCCCTGGACGACCCGGCCGGCCGCCGCGAGCCGGTGCAGCGCGCCCTCGGTCACCGCGGTGCCCAGGCCGAAGCGGGCGGCGACGGCGGCCGTGGTGAACGGCCCGTGGGTGCGGGCGTACCGGGCCAGCAGGTCCCCGAGCGGGTCCTTGACCGGCTCGGTGAAGGCCTCCGGAACGCCGACGGGAAGGGCCGTGCCCAGCGCGTCCCGCAGCCGGCCCGCGTCCTCGATCGCCGCCCAGTGGTCCGCGCCGCCGATCCGGACCCGGATGGCGCGGCGGGCCGCCTCGAGCTCCTGTGCCCAGGCCGGCTCCGCTCCGCGCTCGGTCAGCTGGTCCTGCGTCAGCGGGCCGAGCATGCGCAGCAGGTCGGCCACCGACTCGGGATCCTTGGCCCGCCGGTCCTCGGTGAGCCACTGGAGCTCCCGCTCCAGCTCCTCCAGCACCTGCGCGTCGAGGAGCTCGCGCAGCTCCGCCTGGCCGAGCAGCTCGGCCAGCAGCCGGGAGTCCAGCGACAGCGCGGCCGCCCTGCGCTCGGCGAGCGGGGAGTCGCCCTCGTAGAGGAACTGGGCGACGTACCCGAAGAGGAGGGAACGGGCGAAGGGGGAGGGCTCCGGGGTGGTGACCTCGACCAGCCGCACGCGGCGCGCCTCGATGTCCCCCATCAGCTCGGTCAGGCCGGGCACGTCGAAGACGTCCTGGAGGCATTCGCGTACGGCCTCCAGCACGATCGGGAAGGAACCGAACTCCGAGGCCACCTGGAGCAGTTGTGAGGCGCGCTGGCGCTGCTGCCACAGCGGGGTGCGCTTGCCCGGACTGCGCCGCGGCAGCAGCAGGGCGCGGGCGGCGCACTCGCGGAAGCGGGAGGCGAAGAGCGCGGAGCCGCCGACCTGGTCGGTGACGATCTGGTTGACGTCGCCGTGGTCGAAGGCGACGTCGGCGGCGCCCAGCGGGGCCTGTTCGTCGTCGAACTCGAACGGCTGCGGAGCCGCGGGGTCGTGGTCCAGCAGGTCCATGGACAGCAGGTCCGCGTCGGGGAGGCGGAGCACGATGCCGTCGTCGGCGTGCATCACCTGCGCGTCCATGCCGTACTTCTCGGCGAGGCGGGCGCTCAGCGCGAGCGCCCAAGGGGCGTGCACCTGGGCGCCGAAGGGGGAATGGACCACGACCCGCCAGTCGCCCAGCTCGTCGCGGAAGCGCTCCACCACGATGGTCCGGTCGTCCGGGACGTGACCGCAGGCCTCCCGCTGTTCCGCGAGGTAGGCCAGCACGTTCTCCGCGGCCCAGGCGTCCAGGCCGGCGGCCAGCAGCCGCAGCCGGGCGTCCTCGTCGGTGAGGCCGCCGAGCTCGCGGAGGAACGCGCCGACCGCACGGCCCAGTTCGAGCGGGCGGCCGAGCTGGTCGCCCTTCCAGAACGGCAGCCGGCCCGGCACCCCGGGGGCCGGGGTGACCAGAACGCGGTCGCGGGTGATGTCCTCGATCCGCCAGGAGGTCGTGCCCAGCGTGAAGACGTCTCCGATGCGGGACTCGTAGACCATCTCCTCGTCGAGCTCGCCGACCCGGCCGCCGCCCTTCTTCGGGTCCGAACCGGCCAGGAAGACGCCGAAGAGACCGCGGTCCGGGATGGTGCCGCCGGAGGTCACCGCGAGGCGCTGGGCCCCCGGCCGCCCGGTGACCGTCCCCGCCACCCGGTCCCAGACCACGCGCGGCCTCAGCTCGGCGAACGCGTCCGATGGATAGCGGCCCGCCAGCATGTCCAGCACCGCCGTGAACGCCGACTCCGGCAGCGCGGCGAAGGGCGCCGCCCGCCGCACCAGGGCGAGCAGGTCGTCCAGCTGCCAGGTGTCCATCGCGGCCATCGCGACCAGCTGCTGCGCCAGTACGTCCAGGGGGTTGGAGGGGACGCGGAGGGACTCGATCGCCCCCGTGCGCATCCGCTCGGTGACCACGGCCGCCTGCACCAGGTCGCCGCGGTACTTGGGGAAGACCACCCCGGTGGAGACCGCGCCCACCTGGTGGCCGGCCCGGCCCACCCGCTGCAGCCCGGACGCCACCGACGGCGGGGACTCCACCTGCACCACCAGGTCCACCGCGCCCATGTCGATGCCCAGCTCCAGGCTGGAGGTGGCGACGACGGCCGGCAGCCGGCCCGCCTTCAGGTCCTCCTCCACGATCGCCCGCTGCTCCTTGGAGACCGAGCCGTGGTGTGCGCGGGCCAGCAGGGGCGGGGCGCCCAGAGCGGCGCCGGACTGGGCCATGATCTCGGCCGGGGGCGAACCCTCCGGCAGCCGCTCGCCCATGGCGCGCTCGTACGCGATCTCGTTGAGCCGGTTGCAGAGACGCTCGGCGAGACGGCGGGAGTTGGCGAAGACGATCGTCGAGCGGTGGGCCTGCACCAGGTCCGCGATCCGCTCCTCCACGTGGGGCCAGAT
Organism: Streptomyces sp. NBC_00207; assembly: GCF_045160965.1. NCBI lineage: Bacteria > Bacillati > Actinomycetota > Actinomycetes > Kitasatosporales > Streptomycetaceae > Streptomyces > Streptomyces sp. NBC_00207. Next base: position 6,666,291 of record NZ_CP130715.1, read on the forward strand.
CGACGGCTTGTCCCCGCCCTCCCTGCCCTCGGTCGCCGGAGAGCCCCCCAACTCGCCCATGTCCTGCACCGGGACGACCACCGACAGGTCGAACTCCTTGGTGGAGGGCGGCTGGACGATCTCCACCTTGCCGCGCGGCGCGAGGTACCGGGCCACCTCGTCCACCGGCCGGACCGTCGCCGACAGCCCGATCCGGCGCGCCGGGCGCGGCAGCAGCTCGTCCAGCCGCTCCAGCGAGAGGGCGAGGTGGGCGCCGCGCTTGGTCCCGGCGACCGCGTGCACCTCGTCCAGGATCACGGTCTCGATCCCGGCGAGGGCGTCCCGGGCGGCCGAGGTCAGCATCAGGAACAGCGACTCGGGGGTGGTGATCAGGATGTCCGGCGGGCGGGTGGCCAGCGCCCGCCGCTCGGCGGGCGGGGTGTCGCCCGAGCGGATCCCGACCCGGATGTCCGGCTCGGGCAGGCCGAGGCGGACGGACTCCTGGCGGATCCCGGTCAGCGGGCTGCGGAGATTGCGCTCCACGTCGACGGCCAGGGCCTTCAGGGGCGACACGTACAGGACGCGGCAGCGCTTCTTCGACTCGGCGGGCGGCGGGGTCGAGGCGAGCCGGTCGAGGGCGGCGAGGAACGCGGCCAGCGTCTTGCCGGAGCCGGTCGGCGCCACGACCAGCACGTCCGAACCCTCCCCGATAGCCCGCCAGGCACCCTCCTGAGCGGTGGTGGGCGTACGGAAGGCCCCCGTGAACCACGAGCGGGTCGCGGGGGAGAACGAGTCGAGCGCAGCGCCTGCCATGCCCCCATCGTGCACCCGACCACTGACAACGTCCCGGACCTGGGGAAACGTCCGTCGCGGGCGCAGCGCAGAATGGGGGGATGGGGACGCAAGAGGGCAGCCGGGAGTGGGCACGGCACTGGCAGTACGCGGAACTGCCCGGGCTGGACCTGCTGCGCGCCCACTACGTACGCCACACCTTCCCGCGCCACGCGCACGACGGGTACGTCATCGCGGCCGTCACCGGCGGCATCGAGGAGGTCGGCCTGCCCGGCCACGTCGTGCGCGCCGGACCGGGCAGTGTGGTGCTGATCAACCCCGAGGTGCCGCACACCGCGCGCGCCGGGGTCCCCGAGGGCTGGGCGTACGCCACCCTCTACCCCTCCCGCGAGCTGATCACCGAGGTCGCCGACGAGATCGGCACCCTGCGCGGCACCCTCGCCTTCACGGCCGACATGGTCACCGACCCGCACGGATCGCGGACCATCACCGAGGTGCACCGGGCCGCCGAGGCCGGGAACGCGCTGGCCGCCGACACGCTGCTGCGGGGAGTCGTGGCACGGATGCTGACCCGGCACGCGGGCCCGATGCCGGCCCGCACGGTACGGCGGGCCGGCGCCGCCGACGCCGAACGGGCCCGGGCGGTGCTGGCGGAGCGGATGGCAGACCCGCCGTCGCTGGAGCAGCTGGCGGCGGACCTCGGAACCAGCCCCTTCGCGCTGCTGCGGGCCTTCCGCGAGCAATACGGGATGCCGCCGCACACCTGGCTGACCGACGCCCGGGTCCGGCAGGCCCGCCGGCTGCTCGACGCGGGCACCGCGCCGGCGGAGGCGGCCGTCACCGTCGGCTTCACCGACCAGCCGCACCTGAACCGGCACTTCACCCGCATCGTGGGGGTCCCCCCGGGCGCGTACCGGCGCGGACGGGCCGTCTAGCCTTCCGATCCTGTCGCGCCGGGGCCGGCCAGGGCCGACGGGTGCGCGCAAGAACGTACAAGACCATCCGCCCGGGCTCCGCGTAGTTTCGGGGCGTGGGAGAGAAGCAGCTGGTCACAGAGCCAGAGATACGAGAGACAACACGGCCCGAGGGGCGGCCGCGGGCCGCCGTCATCCGCGACGCTCTCGGGGTCGGTGTGGCCGTCGGGCTGTCCGGGTTCGCCTTCGGGGTGACCGCCGCCGGTGCCGGCATCAGCACCCTGCAGGCCTGTGTGCTGAGCCTGCTCGTCTTCACCGGGGCTTCGCAGTTCGCCCTGGTCGGAGCGCTCGCGGCAGGCGGCAATCCGTTCACCGCCGCCGCCGGGGCCTTCTTCCTCGGGACCCGCAACGCCTTCTACGGGCTGCGGCTGTCCCAGCTGCTCAAGCTGCCCCGCGCGGTACGCCCGCTCGCCGCGCACTGGGTGATCGACGAGACCACCGCCGTGGCGCTGGCCCAGCCCGACCGGAAGTCGGCCCGGCTCGGCTTCACCGTCACCGGGCTCACCCTCTACGCGCTGTGGAACCTGACCACCCTGCTCGGCGCCCTCGGCGCCGAGGCCATCGGGGACACCCGGGCGTGGGGGCTGGACGCCGCCGGGCCCGCCGTGTTCCTGGCCCTGCTCGCGCCGATGCTGAAGACCGGCACCGAGCGGGCCGTGGCCGCCCTCGCGCTCGTCCTCGGGCTCGGATTCCTGCCCGTGCTGCCCGCCGGGGTGCCCGTGCTGATCGCGGCCCTGGCCGCCCCCGTCGTGCTGTGGATGAAGGGACGCCGTCCGTGAACGTCTGGATCGCCATCGGACTGACCGTCGTCGGCTGCTACGCCGTCAAGCTCGCCGGGCTGCTCGTCCCCGCCGGGGCCCTGGAGCGGCCGCTGGTACGCCGGCTGGCCGCCCTGCTGCCCGTCGCGCTGCTCGCCGCGCTCACCGCGCAGCAGACCTTCAGCACCGGCTCCGCCCTCGTCGTCGACGCCCGCGCCGCCGGGCTCGCCGCCGCCGGACTGGCGCTGCTGCTGCGGGCCCCGTTCCTCGTCGTGGTCGCGGCCGCCGTCGTCGTCACCGCGGGGGTACGGGCCCTGGGCGGCTGATCCCGGCCGGCAGGCGCCCGTACGCCCGCAGGGTCAGCAGGGCCTCCAGCGTCGCGATCGGCCGCCGCTCCAGCGAGCTCCCCGGCGCCCAGGCCTCGCGGCGGACCGGCCAGCCGCCGTCCCCCTGCTGCGCGGCGGCCAGGTGGTCCAGCGAGCGGCGCATCTCGTCGTCCGTGAACCAGCCGCGGGCCAGCGATGCGGGCCGCCGCGCGAAGTCGTGCGGGAAGAGGAGCTCGCCCGGGGCGTACCCCGGGGCGGGCTGGTACTCCCCGCGCCGCCCCGGATCGAGCACCGCGAGCTTCTGCGCGCGCACCAGGCGGCCCAGCCGGTCCGCGGCCGCCGCCGCGCGCCCCCGGTCCGGGACGCCGTCGAGGAAGGCCACCGCGCTCTGGACCTCGTACGGATGCGTGTGGCGCAGGTTCTCGACCCGGTCCCAGCAGAAGTCGGTGGCCCGGAACAGCCAGGCGTGCCAGACCCGGTTGCGGTGCAGCAGGCCGACGACCGGGCCCGTGGTCAGCAGCTCGCCGGGCGGGGCGTCGTACATCGGGTGGTACGGGGCCGCCGGGTAGGCCCGGGGGGCCGGGGAGAGCACCGGAAGCGCACCGTCCGCGGTGGAGACCGAGGTCAGGTGGCGGCAGAGCCGCTCGATGCGCTGCCCGGCGCAGCGGCCCAGGCTGTCCAGCACGCGCAGCGCGTGAGCGGTGTGCAGGGGCTGGCTCAGCGGACCGCGCAGATCCGGATCGAGGGCGTGACCGTAGCCGCCGTCGCCGTTGAGGTACGAACCGAGGGCGGTGTCCACCGGGTCGGCGTCCCCGCCGAGGAAGTGGAACGCGAACCGCCGCTGCTCCAGCACGCGGGCCGTGAGCCAGATGAACTGCTCCGCGCGGGCCAGCGGGGCCGGCGAGGGCCGCGGGGGCGGCACGGCATGCGGGGCGTGCGGGGCGTGCGGGGGCTGCGACGTCTGCGGGGAAGCTTCGTCTCCGGGCATGCGTGCAACCTAGGACGCGGCGGTGCGGCCAGGAGGGGCGAACGCGGCCGGTGCACTCTCCCGGGGCGGGATACTGGAGGCATGCGGTTGACGATTTTCTGGGAGCGGATGGCCGAGCACTTCGGCGCGGGCTACGCCGACTCCTTCGCGCGGGACCACGTCATGACGGAGCTGGGCGGCCGGACCGTCCACCAGGCGCTGGACGCGGGCTGGGAGGCCAAGGACGTGTGGCGCGCCGTGTGTTCGGCGATGGACGTGCCGACCTCGCTGCGCTGACGCCGCCGGGCACCGCTTCGTCGTTCGGGCGGCCGGTGGGACAGACTTGGCGGCGTGGCAGCCAGTGATGAGACGACGACCGACGACCAGACCGCCGACGTCCGGGGCGAGCGGCCGGACAGCCGGTCGACGGCCCCCGGTCCGGACTCCGATCCGGCCTCCGGCCCGGGCGCCGAAGAGCCCGTAGGCCCGCGCCGCCCGGTGGCACCCGGCGGCCCCGTCCCGCAGGCCGGCTCCGGCGGCGCAGGGAACCCACCGGCCGGTGCGGCCCCCGTGGGCCCCGGCGGGGCGGAGGCGCGGATGCCGCGCTGGCTGCCGCGAGCCGTGATCCTCGTACTGGCGCTCGTCGCCTGCTTCCAGCTCGGCAGCTGGGCCTTCCACCAGCTCATCGGGCTGCTCGTCAACATCCTGATCGCGTTCTTCCTCGCGCTCGCGATCGAGCCGGCGGTGTCCGGGATGGCGGCCCGCGGGGTGCGCCGCGGGCTCGCCACCTTCGTGGTGTTCCTCGCGGTGCTCATCGTGACCGCGGGATTCCTCGCGCTGCTCGGCTCGCTGCTCGCCGGGCAGATCGTCGCCATGGTCGAGGGCTTCCCGGGCTATCTCGACTCGGTGATCAAAGCGATCAACTCCACCTTCCACACCGAACTGTCGCGGCTGGAGATCCAGCAGAGCGTGCTGCGCTCCGACTGGCTGCGCAAGTACGTGCAGAACAGCGCGTCCGGCGTGCTCGACGTGTCCGCCACCGTGCTCGGGGGACTCTTCAAGCTGCTGACGATCGGGCTGTTCTCCTTCTACTTCGCCGCCGACGGACCGCGGCTGCGGCGCGCGCTGTGCTCCGTACTGCCGCCCGCCAAGCAGGCCGAGGTGCTGCGCGCCTGGGAGATCGCCGTCAGCAAGACGGGCGGCTACCTCTACTCGCGCGGGCTGATGGCGCTGATCTCCGGGATCGCCACCTACATCCTGCTGGCGGTCCTCGGCGTGCCGTACGCGCCGGCCCTCGCGATGTGGGTGGGGCTCGTCTCGCAGTTCGTCCCCACCATCGGCACCTACCTCGCGGGCGCGCTGCCGGTTCTGATCGCCTTCACCGTCGACCCCTGGTACGCGTTGTACGTCCTCGGTTTCGTGGTGGTCTACCAGCAGTTCGAGAACTACGTCCTGCAGCCCAAGCTGACCTCGAAGACCGTGGACATCCATCCGGCGGTCGCCTTCGGATCGGTCATCGCGGGCACCGCCCTGCTCGGCGCGGTCGGGGCGCTCATCGCGATCCCGGCCGTCGCCACGCTGCAGGCCTTCCTCGGCGCGTACGTGAAGCGCTACGCGCTGACGCAGGAGGCGGATTCCTCTACGGCGCGTCCCCTGCGCCGCCGAGTACGTTTGCCATGGCTTCGGTGACGGTCGCCTCGGCGGCGGCCTTGGTCACGCCGAGGCCGCTCAGCGGGCCCTCGCCGTTCTCCAGCTCCAGGAGCGCGAGCAGGACGTGCTCGGTGCCGACGTAGTCGTGCCCCAGGCGCAGGGCCTCGCGGAAGGTGAGCTCCAGGGCCTTCTTCGCGGACGCGTCGAAGGGGATGAGGTCGGGGACCTCCGCATGGGGCGGGGGCAGTACGGCGGCCACGGCGGCGCGCACGTCGTCCGCCGTGACCCCCTGCGCGCCCAGGGCGAGTCCCGCGAAGCTCTCGGGCTCGGCCAGCAGGCCCAGGACCAGGTGGTCCGTGCGGATCTCGGTGCCGCCGGCGGCGCGGGCCTCGTTCTGCGCGGTCACGACGACGTTGCGGGCGCGGGGGGTGAACCGGCCGAAGCCCGCGTTCGGGTCGAGCGCGGCGGCACCCTCCTTGTCCGCCTTGGGGACGAAGCGCTTCTGGGCCGCCTGGCGGGTGACGCCCATGCTGCGGCCGATGTCGGTCCAGGAGGCGCCGGAGCGGCGGGCCTGGTCGACGAAGTGGCCGATGAGGTGGTCCGCGACGTCCCCGAGGGCCTCGGCGGCGACGACGGCGCCGCTGAGCTGCTCCAGGGGGTCGGTGTGAACCTTGTTGATGGCCTCGATCAGGTCGTCGAGGCGTACCGGATTGGTCATGCGAACGGGTTCCACGGACGGGTTCGTCATGAGTGCAACCGTAGGTTGACAGTCACGCGAGTGTCAACCTTGGGTTGTCAGTCAATGGGGGGGCCGGTCGCGACCCGTCACGTGTCCGTTGCGTGGGCACGTCCTCGCGCCGGCCGCCGGCTGCCGCAACTGGGCCTTGGGTGAACGCCGTTGTGTGATCCCTGCTTGTGGCGCCTAGGCAGGGGCCGTGTCGGCGGGGCGGGGTTAAGGTCCCTCTCAAGGCGCGCGCATCGAGAACCTCACGGAGGAGATCCGGCATGAGCAGGAACGGCGGCGGCACGCACGAGGGATTCACGGCCGAAGAGCGGGCCGCGATGAAGGATCACGCCCAGGAGCTGAAGACGGCCGCGCGCCGCAGCTCGCGCGCGGACAAGGCGGCGGAGGCGGAGCGGGAGGTCCTCGCGAAGATCGCCGAGATGCAGGACTCGGACCGGACCATGGCCGAGCGCGTGCACGCCGTCATCACGGCCACCGCACCGGTCCTCGCGCCGAAGCTCTGGTACGGGATGCCCTCCTACGCCCTGGACGGCAAGGTCGTCTGTTTCTTCCAGAGCGCCGAGAAGTTCAAGGCGCGCTACGCGACCCTCGGCTTCAGCGACCTGGCCAGGCTGGACGAGGGCACGATGTGGGCGGCCGGCTTCGCCCTGACCGAGGTGACGGCCGAGGTGGAGGAGCGGATCGCCGCGCTCGTGAAGCAGGCCGTGAGCTGACATCCGCCCCGATGGATCTCGGGCTCCCGAAGCCCCCGCCCGGCGACCGGGCGGGGGCTTCGGTCCGCCCGCGGGTCCGGTGGGCGTGGCGCGCTTGACAGGAAAATCGAACATCCATTCTGATGAGTTATCCACAGCCGAACCGGTCGTGGAGGCGCATTGTCAGTGGCAGGCATTAGCGTCAATGGCGTGAAGCGATCGACTCAAGCAAACCGGGTGGAACCCATGGCAGGCACCGACCGCGAGAAGGCTCTCGACGCCGCTCTCGCACAGATTGAACGGCAATTCGGCAAGGGTGCGGTCATGCGCCTCGGCGACAAGCCGAACGACCCCATCGAGGTCATCCCCACCGGGTCGACCGCGCTGGACATCGCGCTCGGCGTCGGCGGGCTGCCCCGCGGCCGCGTGATCGAGGTGTACGGGCCGGAGTCCTCCGGTAAGACGACCCTGACCCTGCACGCCGTGGCCAATGCGCAGAAGGCCGGCGGCACCGTCGCCTTCGTGGACGCCGAGCACGCGCTCGACCCCGAGTACGCGAAGGCCCTCGGCGTGGACACCGACAACCTCATCCTGTCGCAGCCGGACACCGGCGAGCAGGCGCTGGAGATCGTGGACATGCTCGTCCGCTCCGGTGCCCTCGACCTGATCGTCATCGACTCCGTGGCGGCGCTCGTGCCGCGCGCGGAGATCGAGGGTGAGATGGGCGACTCGCACGTGGGTCTCCAGGCCCGCCTGATGAGCCAGGCGCTCCGGAAGATCACCGGTGCGCTCAACCAGTCCAAGACCACCGCGATCTTCATCAACCAGCTCCGCGAGAAGATCGGTGTGATGTTCGGCTCGCCGGAGACCACCACCGGTGGCCGCGCGCTGAAGTTCTACGCCTCCGTACGCCTCGACATCCGCCGCATCGAGACCCTGAAGGACGGCACGGACGCGGTCGGCAACCGCACCCGCGTCAAGGTGGTCAAGAACAAGGTCGCGCCCCCGTTCAAGCAGGCCGAGTTCGACATCCTCTACGGCCAGGGCATCAGCCGCGAGGGCGGACTGATCGACATGGGCGTGGAGCACGGCTTCGTGCGCAAGGCCGGTGCCTGGTACACGTACGAGGGTGACCAGCTCGGCCAGGGCAAGGAGAACGCCCGCAACTTCCTGAAGGACAACCCGGATCTCGCCAACGAGATCGAGCGGAAGATCAAGGAGAAGCTGGGCGTGGGTGTCCGCAAGGACGCCGCCGCCGATGGCGCCGCCGCTGCCACGCCTGCGGAGGCCACGGCCGTGCCCGCGCCCGCGCCCGCGTCGAAGGCCAAGACGACGGCCAAGGCCGCCGTGGCCAAGAGCTGACCCGTGCGGGAGCAGGAAGGGGGCGGCAGGAGCAGGCGCGGTCGTGAGGACCGCCAGGAACTGCCGCCCCAGAGCCCCGAGGAGCAGGCGCGGGCGATCTGCCTGCGCCTGCTCACGGGGAGCCCGCGCACCCGGCGCCAGCTCGCGGACGCCCTGCACAAGCGGGGCATCCCCGAGGAGGTGTCGCAGCAGGTCCTCTCCCGGTACGAGGAGGTGGGCCTGATCGACGACGCCGCCTTCGCCGGAGCCTGGGTCGAGTCCCGGCACCGCGGCCGGGGCCTGGCCCGCCGGGCGCTCGCCCAAGAGCTCCGGACCAAGGGGGTGCACGCGACCCTCGTGGAGGAGGCCCTGGAGCGGCTCGACTCCGAGCAGGAGGAGCAGACCGCCCGGGAGCTCGTGGAGCGCAAGCTCCGCGCCACCCGGGGTCTGGAGCGCGACAAGCGGATCCGGCGCCTCGCCGGGATGCTCGCGCGCAAGGGATACCCGGAGGGCATGGCCCTGCGGGTGGTCCGCCGTGCGCTGGAGGCGGAGGGCGAGGACGCCGACGAGCTCGGGTACCCGGGGGAGTGAGCCGCCGGGCCCGGGGTGGGGGTAGCCCCCGGGTACGGATGCCGGGGCACGCCAGTGTCAGGAGGCGCGCCCGCCAGCAGATTTGACCGCATGATGCTGCGCTACGCCCTTCAGACCCTCCGGGACCGCAAAGCCGGTTTCCTCGGCGCCTTCGTCGCACTGCTGTGCGCGGCCGCCCTCGTCACCGCCTGCGGAACCCTCCTGGAAACGGGACTCCGCGGAAAGATCGGCACCGAGCGCTACGCATCCGCGCCGGTCCTCGTCTCCGCCGACCAGAACGTCCACGAGACCACGGTCAAGAAGAAGGGCGACGGGGAGAAGGCCAAGACCAAGACCAAACACAAGGCCAAGCCCGTCGCCGAGCGGGCCTGGCTCCCCGCCGCCACCCTGGACGCGGTCCGCGCCGTGCCCGGCGTCGAGCGGGCCGTGCCCGAGCTCACGTTCCAGGCGGTCCCGCTGGTCAAGGCCTCCGGCGAGCCCAAGCCCTCGTACGGACACGCCTGGGCCTCCGCCGCGCTGACCCCCTTCGCGATCGCCGAGGGCCGTGAGCCCCGGAGCGGCGGCGAGATCGTCCTCGACCGGGCGCTGGCCGCCCGCGCGGGGCTGAAGCCCGGCTCCGAGCTCACCGTCCAGTCCACCGGCGAGCCCAGGACGTACCAGGTCAGCGGGATCGCGACCACGCCCCGCGGCGACCTCGCCCAGCAGAGCGCGCTGTTCTTCAGCGACGACGAGGCGCGGCGCCTCGCAGCCCGCGACGGGCAGGTCAGCGCCATCGGGGTGCTGCCCGCGCCGGGTGTCGACGCCGGTGAGCTCGCCGACCGGGTCGCGCAGGCGCTGAAGGGCACCACGGCGCAGGTCGGCACGGGGGACGAGCGCGGGCCGGTGGAGTTCCTCGACGCCGCCGGCGCCCGGATCAAGCTGGTCTCCATGGGCGGCGCGATGGGCGGCACCTCGCTCCTCGTCGCGATCCTCGTGGTCGTCGGCACCTTCGCGCTCTCCGTCCAGCAGCGCCACCGCGAACTCGCCCTGCTGCGGGCCATCGCCGCCACCCCCGGGCAACTGCGGCGGATGATCGGGCGGGAAGCGCTGCTCGTCGGCCTGGCCGCCGGCATCACCGGGGCGCTCGCCGGGCTGCCGCTCGCCGCCTGGCTGCACGGCCGGTTCGTCGACGCCGGCGTCGTCCCCGTCACCCTGGAACGCACCGCCGGCATCTTCCCGATGTGCGCGGCCGTCGGGGCCAGCCTGCTCGGGGCCTGGGCCGCCGCACGGATCACCGGGCGGCGGATCGCCCGGATCCGCCCGGCCGAGGCGCTCGCCGAAGCCGCCGTCGAGCGGCGCCGGCCCGGCTGGATCCGCAGCGTGCTCGGGGTGCTGCTGCTGGCCGGCGGGGCGGTGCTGGTCGTCGTACTCGGCTCGCTGCGCACCGAGCCGGCGTCGACCCCCGTCACCTTCCTGGCCGTGGTGGTACTGGCCGCAGCGGTCTCGCTGCTCGGACCGCTCCTCGTACGGGGCGCCACCGCGCTGCTCGCCGGACCGCTGCGGCTGGCCGGTCCGGGCGGCCACCTGGCCACCGCCAACCTGCGCGGGAACGCCACCCGGATGGCCTCCGCCGTCACCCCGCTCGCCCTGCTGGTCGGCATGACCTGCACCGTCCTCTTCGTCACCCCGACCCTCGGCAACGCCGCCCGGGCGCAGGCCCGTGACGGGATCCGGGCCGACTGGGTGCTGGCCGCGCAGGGCCCCGGCATCACGCGGGAGGCCGCCGAGCGGATCCGGCGGACGCCGGGGGTCACGGCGGCCACCGAGATCGTGCACACCTCGGTACGGGTGGGGCTGGCGAAGTACGCCGCGCAGGGCGTGACCCCGGCCGGCCTGACCCGGACCTGGGACCCCGACGTCACCGGCGGGAGCCTGGAAGGGTTCGGGGAAGGCGCCGTGGCGGTGAGCGAACTCGCCGCGGACCAGCTGGGGTTGAAGCCGGGGAGCCCGCTGAGCCTGACGCTGGGGGACGGGACCCCGGTCACGCTGACGGTCTCGGCCGTGTACGCGCGGGGGCTGGGCTTCGGGGATCTGACGCTGCCGCACGGGCTGGTGGCCGCCCACGCGGACAATCCGCTGGCGAGCAGTGTGCTGGTGGCGGCGGAGCCGGGGGCGCCGGTCGGGCGGGAGCTCCTGGCCGCGGCGGTGAAGGGCTTCCCCGGGGTGGCGGTGCTGTCCGCGGCGCAGGCCGACGCGGCATGGGAACAGCACCAGGATGCCGGGGCGGAGATCAACCTGCTGGCCATGGGACTGGTCCTGGCCTTCACCGCGATCGCCGTGGTGAACACGCTCGCGATGTCGACCGCCGAGCGGTTCCGGGAGTTCGCGATGCTGCGGCTGGCCGGGGCGAAGCGGCGGCAGGTGCTGCGGATGCTGCGGGCGGAGGCGCTGGCGGTGGTCCTGATCGGGGTGGTGCTCGGGTCGGGGATCGCGCTGGCCGTACTGACCGCGTTCAGCGTGGGCATGACGGGGATGGCGGCGCCGGCGGTCCTGCCGGTGGCGTACGCGGTGGTGGTGGGGGTGGCCGGGCTGTTGGCCCTGACGGCCACTGCCCTCCCGGGCCGGGTGGCGTTGAGGGTGGCTCCGGTGGAGGTGGCCACGGCCAAGGCCTAGTACTGCAACGGTGTTTGCCGTGACGGTTGGGCAGGTCCGTCGTTGTTCAGGTCATGGGTGGGGAACTTGCAGATGCCCGGTTGTGGGCTGGTGAACTGAAGGCTTTGCATGAGCGGTTCCTGCATCGTTTCTCCAGGTCGGAGCCACGTGAGTCGGCTCTTGCCTATATGCGGGGGCTGATAGCTCCGCTGGAGCGGAAGAACGGCTGGACGCTTGCCGAGGAAGCCGGCCATGGCGGTCCGGACCGGATCCATCGGTTGCTGAACCGGATCGACTGGGACGCCGATGAGGTCTTGGACGACGTGCGGGACTACGTCATCGAGCATCTCGGCGACCCGGAAGCGGTGCTGATCGTGGACGACACCGGGTTCCTGAAGAAGGGCGTCCGTTCGGCCGGGGTCCAGCGCCAGTACTCCGGAACCGCCGGCCGGACAGAAAACTCCCAGATCGGAGTGTTCCTCGCCTATGCCGGCGGCCGGGGCCGCACATTGATCGACCGCCGCCTGTATCTGCCCACCTCATGGACGGATGACCGGGAACGGTGCCGGGCTGCCGGCATTGAGGACACGGTCGCCTTCGAGACGAAGGTGGTGATGGCCAAGGCCATGGTCCGCCGGGCGATCACAGGCCGGATCCCGTTCCGCTGGGTGACCGCGGACGCCGCTTACGGCTTCTCCAAGGGCTGGCGCACGGAGCTCGAGCGGGCCGACGTCTTCCATGTCATGGCCACCACCCGGCACGACACCGTCGTCACCCGCTAGGCGATCGACCACCCCGTCCACGACCTCTTCCCCGGGCTGCCAAGGCAGAAATGGAAACGCCGTTCCTGCGGCAACGGCGCCCACGGCCCGAGAGTCTACGACTGGGCCAGGGTCGAGGTCCGGCCCTGGCACCGCGAGGACCGCCGGCACTGGGTCATCGCCCGCCGCAGCGTCCGCCGGCCCGAAGAGATCTCCTACTACATCGCCTACTGCCCTGCCGAGACCACACTGGACGAGCTGATCCGCATCGCCGGCAGCCGGTGGGCGGTCGAGGAATGCTTCCAGACCGCGAAGCAGGAGTGCGGCCTGGACGACTACCAGGTCCGCCGCTACGACGGCTGGCACCGCCACATGACCCTGGCTATGGCCGCACACGCCTGCCTCACCGTCCTGCGGGCCCGCGAACTCGACACCGGGAAAGCAGAAACGGATCCTCCCAGCTCATACCCCTCACCCTGCCCGAAGTCCGACGCCTGATCGGCCGACTCACCCGACCCCGCCCGAGCATCGACCACATCCTGCACTGGTCACACTGGCGCCGGCGACGACAGTTCCAGGCCCGCGTCAGCCACTACAAACGACGCGGCCACACCCCGCCAGAAACTACCCAACCGTCACGGCAAACACCGTTGCAGTACTAGCCCTTGGCCCGGCCCTTCCCGGGGCCCGGGGCTGCGCCGGTCGAGCGGTGCGGTCCCGGGGCGTTCGGCCGTGCGGCGCCGTTGCGGGGGCTCCGCCCCCGGGCCCCCGCGCCTCAAACGCCGGCGGGGCTGAAAGATCGGGGCGGAGCCCGGAGAACGGCGGGTCAGGCGGGCGTGACCGGGAGGCCGGCCGATTTCCAGGCCTGGAAGCCGCCGGTCAGGTCCGTCGCGCGGTGGAGGCCCAGGGCGTGGAGGGAGGCCGCGGCGAGGCTGGAGGCGTAGCCCTCGTTGCAGATCACCACCACCTGGAGGTCGTGGCTCGTGGCCTCGGGGGCGCGGTGGCTGCCGCGGGGGTCCAGGCGCCATTCCAGTTCGTTGCGCTCGACCACCAGCGCCCCCGGGATCAGGCCGTCGCGCTCGCGCAGGGCCTGGTAGCGGATGTCCACCAGCAATGCGTCGCCGGCGCGGGAGGCCGCGTGCGCCTCTTCCGGGCCGACGCGGGTGTAGCCCGCGCGGACCTGCTCCAGCAGCTCGTCGATGCCGACCGGGGCGCTCACTGCCAGTCCGCCGGGCGCTCGACGTGCTCGAGGTGGAGCACCGGGCCGCTGCGGCTGTAGCGGCGGATCAGCGGGAGCGGCGGGTAGTACGCGTGCACCGAGACCGCGTGCTCGGTCGGGGACTCGTTGAGGACCTCGTGGACGTGGTGCTCCAGGAAGGCCCGTCCGGTGCCCGCGTCCAGCGTGCGGCTGCGGTCGACGTCGGGGGCCAGCTCCAGCGACCGCCAGCCCTCGGAGGGCAGTCGTACGGTCAGCGAGTGTTCGGTGAGCCGACCACGCGCGGTGGCGAACGCGCCCCGCGATTCGGCGTGGTCGTGCCAGCCGGTGCCGGTGCCCGGCGGCCAGCCGATCAGCCAGGCCTCGCTGCCGCCGGGCCCGTCCAGCCGGATCCAGGTGCGGCCCTCGGGATCGAGCGGCAGCGAAGCCACCACGGCGGGGTCGGCGGCGGTGCGCAGGGCGAAGGCGAGGAGTTCGGCGGCCGGGGGGCCCCCGGCCGTCACGGGCTCAGGGGCGTACGGGCGTGCGGTGGACGCAGGTGCAGACATGAAGGGGGACCGTTCCTGGGTTCGCGGAGGTGCGCGCAGGCCGGTGGACGGCACGGGGCGCGCGGAGGTTAGGGGCGAATCAACAGGAAGGGCGACACACGCAGCCCGCGTAGCGGAGCAGGTCCATATGGACCCTCCGCCACAGGCGTACGTCGTTGCCGGTCATTCGGCGAGTGAACCACGAGTCCGGGAGGACGGTCAATCGATCACCACGATCGGTGTGGCCGAGGGCGCGGTCCGCCGGGTCGCGGGCGCGCCCGCCCTGACCGTGTCCGCCGCCTCGTACAGTTCGGCCGGGCGGACCCCCGCGAAGGTCGCCGCCAGATGCCCGTCCGGCCGTACGAGCAGCACGGTGTGGGCGGGCGCCCCCGGGTAGGAGTCCGCGACCAGCAGGTCGGTGCGGACCGGCAGGGCGCTGACCGCCGCGGCGAGCCGGGGCATCAGCCCGGCGCCGAGCCAGTGGCGCCGGTCCCATACCCCGGTGCCCGGGGCGACCAGGACCACCAGCAGCCGGCCCTGCCCCAGCAGGTCCCGCAGCGGCACGGTCGACCCGTCGGGCGCGGTCACCGGCACGTTCGCCACCGGACCGCCCGGTTCGGTGGCCGTCGGCACCTCGCGTACGGCGACCGGCGGGGCGTACGTCGGCTCCGCGCCCAGCGGCCCGCGCCCCAGGTGGCCGTCGGTGAGGAGGGATTCGGCGGAGCGCGAGGCTCCGGGCAGGTAGGTGCGCAGGCCGCCGCCGGCCCGCAGCGTCGGCATCGACTGGTCGGCCACGCGCAGCCGGGAGGCGACCGCGGTGCGCCGCTCGCCCTCGTAACTGTCGAGCAGGGCCTCGGACGCTCCCTGGTGCCAGGCCAGGGACAGCTTCCATGCGAGGTTCTCCGCGTCCCGGAGCCCCTCCTCGACCCCCTGGGTGCCGAGGGCGCCCAGCAGGTGCGCGGCGTCCCCGGCGAGGAAGGCGCGGCCGTCGCGCCAGCGCCGGGCGAGGCGGTGGTGCAGGGTGTGGACCCCGGTGTCGATGAGGTCGTACGGGGGAGTGCTGCCCCCGCACCACACCGCGAGGGTGTCCCGGATCAGGGTCACCAGCAGGTCGGGGGTCACCAGCTCCCCGCGGGCCGGGAGCAGCCAGTCCAGCCGCCACACCCCGTCGGGCAGCGGCCGGGAGGTGACCTCCTGCGGCGGGCTGCGGTGCAGCAAGGCCTCGCCCGGCCAGGGGAGTTCGGTGCGCAGCGCGGCCACGGCGTGCCGTTCGACGGCGGTGCGGCCCGGGAAGCGGATGCCGAGCAGCTTGCGCACGGTGGAGCGGGCGCCGTCGCAGCCGACCAGGTAACTCCCGCGCCACCACGTGGTCTCGGCGCCCCGGGTGTGGGCGGTGACCCCGTGGTCGTCCTGTTCCAGGGAGTCCACACGGCTCTCGGTGACCAGCTGGACCAGCGGGTGCGCCGCGGCGGCGTCGCGCAGCCCGCGCGTCAGCGCGTGCTGCGGCACGTGCAGGGGGGCCGGGTGGTCCTCGAAGGTGATCCGCTGGGCGTCCCGGCCGCGCCGCATGGTGCGCCAGGCGGCGAAGTACGCCCCTTCGTCGCGCAGCGTCCTACAGCCCAGCCGGTGGGCCATGGCCGCCGTGTCGGCGTGCAGGACGACCGTACGGGCCGGGCGCGGTTCCTCCTTGCCGGGCCCTTCGTCGAGCACGACGGAGGGCACGCCCTGGCCGGCCAGGGCGAGGGCAAGCGACAGCCCGACGGGTCCCGCGCCGACGACGATCACCGGGTCCATGATGTGGCTCCCGATGTCCGGTATGTGATCACAGAACGTATGCAACCCACTGGAGGTGCCTGCGTCAAGTGCCCCCCGTCGGGACAACGCAGTGTGGTGCGGCGGATGAGCTCCGCCGCACCACACAGGCTACGCACTCTGACTGACCGTATGTCAGACCGGGGGGTCGTCCGAAGGGGTCTCCGGCGTCAGGCTCCGGCCGCCGTGTTCGCGCCGGGGACCGCGTCGTCGATCTCCTCCGCGCCGAGCACGGCGCCGGTGCCCTTCTTCGACTTCCGCAGCCGGCCTTCCAGCTGGGAGGCGAAGGTGGTGAGGGCGAAGTTCACCACGATGTAGATCAGCGCGATCACGACGAGGGTCGCGATGGTGTTGCTGTAGTTGGCCGAGATCTGCCGGTTCGTGGAGAGCAGTTCCGCGAAGCCCAGCAGGGCGCCGCCGAGCGCGGTGTCCTTGAGGATCACCACGAGCTGGCTGACCAGGGCCGGCAGCATCGCCGTGACGGCCTGCGGGATCAGCACGTAGGTCATGGTCTGACCCTTGCGCATGCCGATCGCCTTGGCCGCGTCGGTCTGGCCGCGGGGCAGGGAGAGCACGCCGGCGCGGACGATCTCGGCGATGACGGCCGAGTTGTACAGGACCAGGCCCATGACCACGGCCCAGAAGGGTCGGGTGTCGGAGGGGACGTCCAGGAACCGCGGCGCCATCAGCGCGTTACCGAACAGCATCAGCATCAGGACCGGGATGGCGCGGAAGAACTCCACCCACGCACCGACCGCCGCCCGCACCCAGGCGTGGTCGGACAGCCGGCCGATGCCCAGCACCGCGCCGAGCGGGAGGGCGATCACCATGGAGAGCGCGCCGGCCTTGAGGGTCTCCATCAGGCCGGGGATCAGATACGTGGTCCAGACCCGGCCGTCGGTGACGAAGGGCGACCACTTGTCGGCGTCGAGCTGGCCCTTCTCGCCCATGAGGGACAGAGCCCACCACATGACGAGACCGAACAGGACGACGAAGATCCCGCTGTAGATCCAGTTGCGCGCCTTGGCCTTGGGGCCCGGGCTGTCGTACAGCACGGAGGTCATCGCTTCACCGCCACTCGCTTGGCGACCCAGCCCAGCAGAAGACCGGTGGGCAGGGTCAGCAGGACGAAACCGAGGGCGAAGACCGCGAAGACCGCGAAGGTCGCCTGCGCCTCGTTCTCGAGCATTTCCTTCATCAGCAGGGCCGCTTCGGCCACGCCGATGGTCGCCGCCACCGTGGTGTTCTTGGTGAGCGCGATCAGTACGTTGGCGAGCGGTGCGATGACCGCCCGGAAGGCCTGGGGGAGCACGATCAGGGTGAGCACCTGGAAGAAGCTCAGTCCCAGTGCGCGTGCCGCCTCGGCCTGGCCGACGGGCACGGTGTTGATGCCGGAGCGCAGGGCCTCGCAGACGAAGGTGCCGGTGTAGGCGATCAGTCCGAGGACCGCGAGCCGGAAGCCGGTCTCCTTGAACGTTTCGCCGCCCAGGGCGATGCCGAGGGTCTGGTTGAGTCCCAGCGAGCAGCCGATGATCAGCAACGTCAGCGGGGTGTTGCGCACCAGGTTGACGTACGCGGTGCCGAAGCCCCGCAGCAGCGGGACCGGGCTGACCCGCATTCCGGCCAGGACGGTGCCCCAGATCAGTGATCCGGCCGCCGAGTAGAGGGTGAGCTGAACCGTCACCCAGAAGGCTCCGAGCACGTCGTACTGCCCGGAATCAAGAAAATCGAACACGATGCCCTGCGCTCTCCCCAGGATGGCCGGTGAGGTGCGCCGCCGCCCGCGGCAGGCGGGCGGCGACGCTCCTCACCGATGAATCAGCTGCCTTCGGTGATCTGCGGGGCAGGCTCGTTCTTGTAGTTGGCCGGGCCGAGGTTCTTGTCCACGGCCTTCTGCCAGCTGCCGTCCTCGACCATCTTCTTGAGCGCGGCGTTGATCTTGGTCTGGAGCTCCTTGTCGCCCTTCTTCAGACCGATGCCGTAGTTCTCGTTGCTCATGCTCAGGCCGACGAGCTTGAACTTGCCCTTGTTCTTCTCCTGCGCGGCGTAGCCGGCCAGGATCGAGTTGTCCGTGGTCAGGGCGTCGACGGCCTTGTTCTCCAGGCCGGTCAGGCACTCGGAGTAGCCACCCTGCTCCAGCAGGTCGGCCTCGGGGGCCAGGGTCTTCTTGATGTTCTGCGCCGAGGTGGAGCCGGTGACCGAGCAGAGCTTCTTCTTGTTCAGGTCCTCGACCTTGGTGATGCTCGTGTCGTCGGCGCGGACCAGCAGGTCCTGGTGCGCGAGGAAGTACGGGCCGGCGAAGTCGACCTTCTCCTTGCGCTTGTCGTTGATCGAGTACGTCGCCACGACGAACTTCACGTCGCCGTTCGAGATCAGGTTCTCGCGCTCGGCGCTGGGGGCCTGCTTGAACTCGATCTGGTTCGGCTCGTAGCCGAGCTCCTTGGCCACGTACGTGGCGACGTCGACGTCGAAGCCCGCGAACTTGCCGTCCGGGGTCTTCAGGCCCAGACCGGGCTGGTCGTACTTGATGCCGACGACGATCTTGTCCTTCGCGCCACCGGACGCACCGCCGTCAGTGGCGGCGTCCTGCTTGCTGCCGCCACAGGCGGTCGCGGTCAGGGAAAGGGCGACGGCGACGGCCGCGGCCGCAGCGGCCTTGGAGATCTTCATGGTGAACTTCCCTCGGATGAGACGTTGTTGAACGACGAGCGACGCTTACGGCGTACGCGCGGCCGACAGGAATCGTTCCGGCGGCGATCCGCATACGGATGACTACCAGACGAGACCCTCAGTGGTGCAGGATCTTCGACAGGAAGTCCTTGGCGCGGTCACTGCGCGGGTTGCTGAAGAACTGCTCGGGGGTGGCCTCTTCGACGATCTTTCCGTCGGCCATGAAGACGACCCGGTTGGCCGCAGAGCGGGCGAAGCCCATCTCGTGCGTGACGACCACCATGGTCATCCCCTCGCGGGCGAGCTGCTGCATGACCTCCAGCACCTCGTTGATCATCTCCGGGTCGAGGGCCGAGGTCGGCTCGTCGAACAGCATGACCTTCGGCTCCATGGCCAGCGCCCGGGCGATCGCCACGCGCTGCTGCTGGCCGCCGGAGAGCTGCGCCGGGTACTTGTCGGCCTGCGTGCCGACGCCCACCCGGTCCAGCAGGGCCACCGCCTTCTCGCGCGCCGCGGCCCCGTCCGTCTTGCGGACCTTGACCTGGCCCAGCATGACGTTCTCCAGCACCGTCTTGTGCGCGAAGAGATTGAACGACTGGAAGACCATGCCGACGTCGGCGCGCAGCCGGGCCAGTTCCCTGCCCTCCGAGGGCAGTTCCTTGCCGTCGAGCGTGATGGTGCCCGAGTCGATGGTCTCCAGACGGTTGATCGTCCGGCACAGCGTGGACTTGCCCGATCCCGAGGGACCGATCACGACGACTACCTCACCGCGGGCAATGCTCAGATCGATGTCCTGAAGCACGTGCAGCGCGCCGAAGTGCTTGTTGACGTTGCTCAGTACGACCAGGTCGTCCGCGGCACCGGCCGCGTCCTGCACGTCCTTGGTCACTGATACTCCGCTCATCGGCTTCTTGCTCCGTCCTCCTCGGTTGGGAGGACAGTAGTGAGGTCGCGTCCACAACGTCATCACATCTGAGGGAGAATTGAGCATAACGATCCGGCTTCCCCCGGATACGCTCCGTGCGCGCCGTCGGCGCGGCCGGACGCGGCGCGTACCGGGTGCATAACGGAAGGCGCGCCGCGGCGGAACCCCCTTGACGTGGGACTCCGCATCGGCGTGTATGCATGATGGCCACCCTTTGGCCATCCGTGTGACCATGCCCGGGGAAGCCCGCGAGCGAGAAGAGAAAAGGAGAGGGGGACGACATGAGACTGCTGCTCGTCGAGGACGACGATCACGTCGCCGCCGCCCTGTCCGCGATCCTCGCCCGGCACGGCTTCCAGGTCACCCATGCCCGCAGCGGCGAGGAGGCCCTGCAGGCGCTGCTGCCCGCCGGGGCCCTGCCCGGCGCGTCTCCCTACGGGGTGATCCTGCTCGACCTCGGCCTGCCCGACCAGGACGGCTACGAGGTGTGCGGCAAGATCCGCAAGCGCACCGCCACCCCCGTCATCATGGTGACCGCGCGCGCCGACGTACGCTCCCGCATCCACGGCCTGAACATGGGCGCCGACGACTACGTCGTCAAGCCCTACGACACCGGCGAGCTCCTCGCCCGCATCCACGCCGTCGCCCGGCGCACGGGTGCCTCCGAGGAGGCCGCGGCCACCGGGACCGGTACGCCCGCCACGGTCCGGCTCGGCCCCGTCAGCATCGAGCTGCCCAACCGCCGGGTCAGTGTGGACGGCACCGACGTACCGCTCACCCGCAAGGAGTTCGACCTGCTGGCCCTGCTCGCGCAGCGGCCCGGCGTCGTCTTCCGCCGCGAGCAGATCATCAGCGAGGTGTGGCGGACCAGCTGGGAGGGGACCGGGCGCACCCTGGAGGTCCACGTCGCCTCCCTGCGCTCCAAGCTGCGCATGCCCGCCCTCATCGAGACCGTCCGCGGGGTGGGCTACCGCCTCGTCACCCCGACCGCCCCCTAGGGGTCCTCTGCCGTGCGCGCCCGATTGCTCCCGCTGCTCGTCATCCTGATGGCGGGCACGCTGCTCGCGCTGGGCTTCCCGCTCGCGGTGAGCCTGGCCGCCGGACAGCAGCAGCGGGTGGTGGTCGACCGCATCGACGACAGCGCCCGGTTCGCCGCCCTCGCCCAGCTCGTCATCGACGCCCAGGGCTCCGGATCCACCGCCGCCGAATCCCGCCGCGAGACCCTCCAGGTCGAACTCGCCCGCTACCAGGAGCTGTACGGCATCCGCGTCGGCATCTTCTACCGCGACGACAACGACATGGCCCGCTCGCCCAGCTGGTGGCAGATCCCCGAGTCCGGCGAGGGCCGACGTGCCTTCGAGGAGGCCCTCGCCGGCCGGCGCAGCCACGATCCGCCGCAGGTGTGGCCCTGGCAGACCCACGGCCGACTGCTCGTCGTCTCCCCGGTCGTCCTCGACGGCGACGTGGTCGCGGTCGTCGCCACCGACTCGCCGACCGACCTGATGCGCGGCCGGATCCTGCAGGGATGGCTGCTCATCGCGGGCGGCCTCGCCGCCGCCATGCTGGTCGCCTTCGGCGCCGCCCTGAGGCTCACCAGCTGGGTGCTCAAGCCCGTGCAGACCCTGGACGCGGCCGCCCACGGCATCGCCACCGGAAAGATGAACTCTCGGGTCGCGGCCGCCGGCGGGCCGCCGGAACTCCAACGCCTGGCCCGTTCGTTCAACGAGATGGCCGACAACGTGGAAGAGGTACTGGAGCAGCAGCGGGCGTTCGTCGCCGACGCCTCCCACCAGCTGCGCAACCCGCTCGCGGCGCTGCTCCTGCGGATCGAGCTGCTCGCCCTCGAACTGCCCGAGGGGAACGAGGAGATCGCCTCCGTACGCACCGAGGGCAAACGCCTGACCCAGGTGCTGGACGACCTCCTCGACCTGGCGCTGGCCGAGCACGCCTCCGCCGAGATCAGCCTCACCGACATCGGTGCGCTGACCGCCGAGCGGGTCGCCGCGTGGCGCCCGTACGCGCAGGAGAAGGGCGTACGGCTCACCGAGACGGGCCGGACCGCCGTCACCGGCTGGGCCGACCCCATCGCCCTGTCCAGCGCGCTCGACGCCGTCATCGACAACGCCCTCAAGTTCACTCCTGAGGGTGAGCAGGTCGAGGTGTCGGTCGCCGCCGAGGGGCGCGTCGTCCGCGTGGTCGTCGCCGACCGCGGCCCCGGCCTCACCGAGGAGGAGCTGCTCCGCGTGGGCGACCGCTTCTGGCGCAGCGGCCGCCACCAGAACATCAAGGGCTCCGGACTCGGCCTGTCGATCTCCCGCGTGCTGCTCGCCGCGGGCGGCGGGTCCCTCGCGTACGAGACGAACCCGCCGCACGGGCTGCGGGTGACCGTGTCGGTGCCGCGCACCGGTCCCCACGGCGCCTGAGCCGCTACCAGACGAGGGTGGTGCTGGCCGCGGCCGAGGTCGCGTACAGCTCGTCCACGGCCCGGACCTCGAAGGCGGCCGCCCGCTCCCGCCCGGCCCGCGGGACGGCCGGGAGGTAGAGGGCGGTGCCGCAGGTGCCGCCGAGGAAACGACGGGTGCCGTCGGGCAGGACGCGCGACACCTCGTAGTGGCGCGGCTGCCGGTGCCGGCCGGCCGCGCCGCGCCAGGACAGGCGCAGCCAGGCCTTGCCGTCCTGCCGGGCCGAGGCGGCGACGGCCGGCGCGGTCGGCGGGGCCGGGCGCCCGGGGCGGGGGGTGTCGTGGACCGACAGGGCGCCGAGCCGCCACACCACCGGCTCCTTCCCGAGCGCGGTGATCCGTACGGCCAGGCCGTACGCGGTCCTCCCCGCCAGCGGCGCGAGCCCGGCCCGCGCCGTGCGCCAGCCCCGCCCGCCGTCCGTGCTTCCGGCAGGCAGCCACGTGTACGGGACCGGCTCGCCGGGGGCGGCGGGCTCGCGGACGGCCACGCCGACCTCCACCGCGACCGGTCCCGGTCCGCCGGCGTGCACCAGCTCCAGGACGCTCCCGCGGGTCAGCGCCAGCCGCGTGGAGTGCAGCCCGATGACCGCCGGAGCGTTCAGGGCGCCCGCGACGAGCAGGCTGGAGCCGCCGCGCCAGGCGTCCGCGAAGTCCAGGGTGACGGAGGGCCGTTCGCCGGCCGTGTCCACCACCCAGCGGCGGCCCGGGAGCCGGTCCTGGAGCCCGAGGTGGTTCCAGGGCGTGTCGGAGACGGCCTTGCCGTTCTCGTACCAGCGCAGCCCGTGCCCGGTGTTGAAGGAGCAGGCGAAGGGGAGCCCGGTGACCGTGGACCGGTCGGCGACGGCCGTGGCCGGGGCCCGCCAGCCGGACGCGGACCCGGACGAGGCCCCGGATGCGGATGCGGAGGCGGCTTCGGGTGCGGGCCGCGCGGGGTCCAGGGACTCGCCCGTCCAGAACCGGTCGTCGGCGCGGTGGAACGCGCCGGGGGAGCGGTCGGCGAGGTGGTTGCGGGTCCACTCGGGCCGGTAGAAGCCGTAACTGACGACGTGCTCGCGGTCGCGCGGGATGATCGCGTCCCAGGGGACGGCGGAGTCCCAGCCGCGGGACTCGGTGTCCACGGCCGCCCACAGCTCGTGGCGGGAACGCCCCAGCCGGTCCGCGAGCGCGCCCGACGCGGCCAGGGTCTGCGCGGTCCAGCGGAAGTCCACGAACATCGTGTCCGCGACCTTCCCGGCCCGGTCCTCGAAGAACTCCTGGTTGAGCGGGTTGAGGGCGCCCTGCCAGCCCACCCGGCCGGTGGTGTTCATGGCGTCGTACCAGGTGATGCGCAACCCGTGCGGGGTGCCCGCGGCCCGCAGGGCGCGCAGGAACTCCCGCATCCGGGCGGCCAGCGCGCTGTCGCCGCCGTCCGTCTCGGCGTTCACGAACCAGCCGTCGAAGCCGTACGTCCGCGCCACCTGGACGAGCTTGTCCGCGAGCGGGAACCGGCCGAGGGCGTCCCGCTGCACCAGGTCGCGGGTCCACTGCAGGTCGCCGCCGTAGGCGACGGGCGGCAGGAACACGTTGCCCAGCACCCGGACCCCGTTGCGGTGGGCGGCGTCGATCACGGGCGCGTTCGGGGCGAGCACGATGCCCTCGCCGGCGGAGCCGCCCCAGAAGACCAGCTCGTCGATGTACGCCCAGTGCGTGAGCGCGTAGTAGTCGGCGGTCGGGGAGCCCTGGGAGGGGTTCTGTGCGGTGGGCCCGAAGGAGACGAGGGAGGCGATGCGGGCCTGGCCGGCCCGGGCGTCCCGGTGCACCGGGACCGGGGTGAACCGCTGCGCCAGGGGCACGGTCGCGGTGTTGTGGGCCAGGTCGGGGTCCCGCTCCGGGGTCCACTGGAGGAGCGAGCGCCACACGATCCCGGGGCCGGGGGTCCCCGCCGGGAAGGAGTCCGGGAACCAGTACGAGGCGTACGGGGCCAGGTCGGCCGGGGTGGGCGGGGCGGAGGACGGCGTCGGGGCGTCCGGCGCGGCGGGTGCCGGCGCGGCGTAGGCGTACGGGGCCTGGCCCGCCGCGCCGAGCAGCGCGGCGGCCCCGGCTCCGGCGGCCAGCACCGCGCGCCGGGACGGCCGTAAGGGCGCGGCGGTCCGTCTGCGCGAGGCGATGCCGCTGCCCGTGTCGCCGGTCCTGCCGGTCCTGCCGGTCTTGCAGGTCTTGCCGGACTCGTCGGTCTCGTCGGTCTCGGCCATGCGGGGCTCCTCACGAGGGGATCGGTCAGGTCACGTCGTGCACGCGCAGCACCTCGGTGATGCCGCGCGCCGCCAGGTGGGCCGGGTCCTCGGCCTGCTCCGCCAGGACCACCGCGGGTCGCACCCCCTGGGCCGTCAGCGCGGCCCACGCTTCGAAGAACGTGCCGCCGGGGGCGCACACCGACCGGCCCGGGGCCTCCTGCGCCCCGCCGACGTCCACGGCGAGCGCGGTGGAGCGCACGGCCGGGCGGTGCGCACGGCCCCGCCACTCCTCGGCGATCCGGGCCACGGCGGCGCCGGCCGGCTTGGTCCGGCGGTCGTTGGTGAGCAGGCCGAGGCCGTACTCCAGCTCCGGGAAGTCCGCGAGCTCCCGGGACACGTCGTGCGAGCACCACCAGGTCACGCCCCACAGGTCCGGGCAGTCCAGCGCGTTCGTGACGGTGGCCTCGGTGAACCGCGCCGCGTGCTCGGGCCGGATCAGCGGCGCCGGGGCGCCGACCTCCTGGAGCCACACCGGGCGGTGCGGGTCGAGGGCCCAGGCCTTGGAGAGCTCGATGAGGTACGCGGCGTGGTGCTCGGTCGCGGTCCCGCGCCCGCCGTGGCGCTGTGCGGTGCCGTTGAACACCCAGGAGTGCACGGCGGTGGCCGCGCCCAGCCGGGCCGCCTGGGCCGGCGTGAAGGGGTGCCCGTCCCGGTACCAGGCGGCGTCGTACTCGGCGTGCAGGTGCAGCCTCCCCGGCGCGCCCTGCTCGCAGGCGGCGAGCATCCGCTCCAGCCAGCGGGAGGCCTGGTCCCGGGTGATCCGGTCGGGGTCGGGGTGCGGGGCGCCGGAGAACTGGTTGATCTCGTTGCCCACGGTCATGCCCAGGAAGTTCGGCCGGTCGGCGAGCGCGGCGGCCAGCGTGCGCAGGTACTCCTGCTGCCCGTCGACCACCTCCGGGTCGGTGAAGAGGTTGCGCCGGTGCCAGGTCCGGGTCCAGGCGGGCAGGAAGTCGAAGCTCGACAAGTGGCCCTGCAGCCCGTCCACGTTGACGTCGAGCCCGCGCTCGGCGGCCGCGTCCGCGAGCGCGACGAGCTGTTCCACGGCGCGCGGCCGGATCAGCGTCCGGTTCGGCTGGAAGACCGGCCACAGCGGGAACACGCGGACGTGGTCCAGCCCGAGCGCGGCGATCGAGTCGAGGTCGGCCCTGACCTCGTCGAGGTCGAAGTCCAGCCAGTGGTGGAACCATCCGCGGGCCGGCGTGTAGTTGGCGCCGAAGCGGAGCGCGTCATCGTGCACAGGGCGTCCTGGAGTTCTGGGGGAATTCACCGGATGGGCCACAACCTGCCGGTGTGGATGAGGAAAGTCAACAGGGCCTCAGATCCGACTACTTATGCGCTTCAGTCCAGTTGACACAAGGCTTCTTTTCGCTGGAACCTGAGGGGACTAATGCGGTTTAGCTATGGCTGGCCACAGGGGGCACGTGGAAATGGACAGCGGTATTTCGGTCACGGCGGTCACCACCCCGGCCCTCTTCACCGGGCCGCCGGAAACGCCCTCGCAGGTGGTCCGCGTACGGATCTGCAGGGAGCGTCCGGCGGGCCCGCTGTACGTCACCGTGCACGGCGAGGGCCTCACCACCCCGCACCCGCGCATCCTGCGCGCGGACGCGGACGGGGACGGGACGGAGCGCGAAGCCACCGTCGAGGTCGCCGTCCGTACCGGGGCCGCCGCCCCCGGGGAGCTGCTCGCCGCCACCGCCCGGGTCGCCACCCCCGACGGGCGCCCCCTCGCCGAGCTGCCGTTCGGGCTGACCGTCGCCGAGCCCGGCTGGACCGTCCGGCTCGTCCCGCACTTCCACTACGACCCGATGTGGTGGAACACCCAGGCCGCCTACACCGCCCTGTGGGACGCCCCGCCGCGGCCCGGCGAGGCGGAGCGGGGCTGGGAGTACGCGGGCGTGCCCGCCTTCACCCTGGTCCCGCTCCACCTCCAACAGGCCCGCGAGGACCCGGCGTACCGGTTCGTGCTCTCCGAGGTCGACTACCTCAAGCCGTACTGGGACACCCATCCCGCCGACCGCGCCGAGCTGCGCGCGCTGATCGCCGAGGGCCGCGTCGAGATCGTCGGCGGCACCTACAACGAGCCGTCCACCACGCTCACTTCCGCCGAGACCACCGTCCGCGGCGCCCTCCACGGCCTCGCCCTGCACCGCGGCACCCTCGGCGCCGATCCCCGCACCGCATGGCAGCTCGACGTCTTCGGCCACGACCCGTCCTTCCCCGCGCTGATGTCCGGCTGCGGACTCGACTCCGCCGTCCTCGCCCGCGGCCCGCACCACCAGTGGGGCCCGATGACGGACCGGTGGGGCGATCCGCTGCGGGCACCCACGGCCATGCAGCTGCCCGCCGAGTTCGAGTGGATCGCGCCCGGCGACGACGGCGGTCAGGGGCTGCTGCTCCACTACCTGCCCGCGCACTACTCGGCCGGCTGGCCCTCCCACCGCGCCCCCGACGCCGAGAGCGCCGCCGAGCAGCTGCTGGACCTGTACGAACTGCTGCGCACCCGCGCCGCCACCCGCAACGTCCTGATCCCCATGGGCACGGACTTCTCCTGGCCCCACCGCTGGGGCCTGGACGTGCAGCACGCCTGGAACCGCCGCTACTGCTGGCCGCGCATGGAGCACTCCGGCCCGCGTGCCCACTTCGACGCCGTCCGGGCCGAGTTCGCCGCGCGCGGGGAGCGGCCGTTGCCGGTGACCCGCGAGATGGGCCCGGTCTACACCGGCAAGGACGTCACCTACATCGACGTGAAGCAGGCCCACCGGGCCGCCGAGAACCTCCTCGAACAGGCCGAGACCTTCGCCGCACTGGCCTGCGCCGAGGGACTGCTCGACTATCCGGCACAGACGCTGGCCAAGGCCTGGCGGCACCTGCTCCACGCCGCCCACCACGACGCCGTGACCGGGACCTTCTCCGACCAGGTGTACCTGGACCTGCTCCCGACCTGGCGGGAGGCACACGAACTGGCCGCCGCCGTACGGGAGGAGGCGCTCGCCGTGCTCACCGGCGCGGCCGACACCCGCGGGCCGTCCCCCCTCGCCGTGACCGTCCACAACCCGGTGTCCTGGACGCGGACCGACCTGGTCCGCACGTCGGTCGACCTGGCCGCGCTGGGGCTGACGGCCGCCGAGGCGCACCGGATCGCCGTCCGTGACGCCGAGGGCCGGTACGCGCCCGTCCACATCGAGGCGGCGGCCGGAGCCGTGGCCGAGGTGGCGTTCCTCGCGGTGGCGGTGCCCTCGCTCGGGCACCGGACCTGGTGGCTGGAGGCAGCAGGGCCGAGGCTCCCGCAGTCGGCTGCCCCGGGCGGCTGGCAGCCGGCGGACGGCCTCGTCGTGGAGAACGAGTTCTTCCGCGCCGAGGCCGATCCGGCGCGCGGCGGCGGTCTCGCCCGGCTGCTGGACCGGCGCACCGGGCGGGAACTCCTGCGCGCCGGGGAGGTGGACGAGCTGGTCGTGCAGGACGAGTACCCCCAGCATCCCTACTTCGAGGAGGGCCCCTGGCACCTGCTGCCGAAGGGGCCGGGCACCGGTTCGGGCTCCGCGCCCGCCGCGTCCTGCCGGGTGGAGCGGGGGCCGCTCGGGGCGCGGATCGTGGCGACCGGGCGCACCGGGCCGGTGCGCTGGACCCGGACCACCACCCTGTGGGACGGCCTCGACCGGGTGGAACTGACCACGCGGATCGACGAGTTCGACGGCTCCGACCAGCTGGTGCGGCTGCGGATCCCGGCGGACGTGCCCGGGGCGGTGCCGGTCGCGGAGACGGCCGCCGCCGCCGTGGGGCGCGGCTTCGCCTTCCCGGAGGCGGATGCGGGGGCCGACCACGTCCGGGCCCCGTGGACCCTGGACAGTCCGTGCCTGAACTGGTTCGCACTCTCGGCGCCGCTCGCGGGGCCGGACCGGGCGCTGGCCGCGGCGGAGATCGTCCTGCCGGACGCCGGAACTCCGGACGGCCTGCGGGAGTTGGTCACCGCGCTCGGCCGGTACGGGGTCACCGCCGCCCCGACCCGGGCCGCCGGCCCGCGCTGGGGCGACCTGGCGGTGGACAGCAGCCTCCCGGACTTCCGGATCGCCCTCGGCGGCCCCGGGGCCAATGCCTTCACGGCGGCGGTGCTGGAAGGGTCCGACCCCGCGTACGCACAGGAGGTACGGGAGCAGGCGCGGGCGTGGATCCCGGCCCGGGCCCCGCTCCGCGCACTGTGGAGCCCCGGCTGCGACCTGACCGGCATCCGGGACCTGCCGGTCCTGGTCCACACCGGGTCACCGGCGGAACTCGCCCGGACCGTCGCCGCCTCGGGCCGCCTGCCCGGCGCCGGGCAGGCGGCCGGGGAGGCCGCGCACGAGGTCCCGTACGCGAACCGGACCGTCGGGATCCTGGTCAGGGGCACGCCCGGCTTCGCCGTGGACACGGCGGGCCGGCTGCACAGCAGCCTGATGCGTTCGTGCACCGGCCGCCCCAGCGGCGCATGGATGGACCCGCCCCGGCGCACCGCCCCGGACGGCAGCTCCTTCCAGCTCCAGCACTGGACGCACGTCTTCGAGCACGCCCTGGTGGCGGGCGAGGGGGACTGGCGGGAGGTGGACCTGGCGCGCCGGGGGCGGGAGTTCAACAAGCCCCTCACCGCGGTGACGGGGGCGCCGGCGGGCGGTCCGCGCCCGCCGGCCCGTTCCCTCCTCGGCGTGGAACCGGCCGGCCGGGTGCTGATCGAGGCCGTGAAACGCGGCGAGGAGGGCGGCCTGGCGGTCCGGCTCCGCGAGACGCACGGCAGCCCGGCGGCGCCCGAAGTGCTCTGGCCCGCCGGGGTGGGCGCCGAAGCGGACCTGCTGGACCGCCCGCTCGGCCCTTTCGGGGCGGGCATCGGCGGCGCGGCCACCACCACCGCGCTGCTGCGCACCCCCTCCGGCATGCCCGTGCGGGAGGGCGAACGGGAGCCGCACCAGCCGGTGTTCAGCCGGTACTGGCTGCACAACACGGGGACGGCACCGCTCGGGGACGCGCCGTACACGGTGACGTGTGACGGCCCGGCGTCCGCCGCGACCGTGACAGTCGCCTCCCACGCCGCTGCGGGCGGCCCGGTCGCGCTGGAGGTCCGCGCCCCCGACGGCTGGCACACCTCCTGGACCCGGCGGATTGTGGACCTCGTACCCGGCGGGTACGAGCGGATCCCGCTGGGCGTGAGGCCCGCCACCGCGGCCGAGCCCGGCGAACACCTGGTGCGGATCCTCGCCGCCACCCCCGCGGGCGAGTTCGAGGACGTGCTGACCGTGACCGTCCCCGGCGGCCCCGTCCCGGCCGGGCTGTGGGTGGAGGCGCCCGACCGGCAGGTTGTCGTGGCCCCCGGCGCGCGGGGCCTCGTACGGGCCCGGATCGGCAGCACCGGCGTCCGGAGCGCGCTGACGGGCCGTGCCTACGCCGTCTCCCCGTACGGGACATGGCAGTTGACGGCACCCGCCGCCCTGCCCCTGCACGTACCGGCGGACGGGCCGGCCGGGGTGGAGTTCGAGGTGCGGCCGCCGCTCGGCACCCCTCCCGGGGAGTACTGGATCGCGATCAAGGCCGCCTGCCA
Source organism: Streptomyces sp. NBC_00207 (assembly GCF_045160965.1). Lineage (NCBI taxonomy): Bacteria > Bacillati > Actinomycetota > Actinomycetes > Kitasatosporales > Streptomycetaceae > Streptomyces > Streptomyces sp. NBC_00207. Next base: position 6,695,948 of record NZ_CP130715.1, read on the forward strand.
GGGCAGGATCGCGTACGGTCCGGCCATTGCCCTCCGTATTCCGCCACGCGTGACGCACCCGAAGGACGAATGAGACAGGCCATGGCCCGCAGACCCACGATCAAGGACATCGCCCGGCAGGCCGGGGTGTCGGAGAGCGCCGTGTCGTTCGCGCTCAACGACCGGCCCGGCGTCTCGCAGGACACCCGGGCCCGGATCCGCCGCGTCGCCGAGGAACTCGGCTGGCAGCCCAACAGTGCCGCCCGCGCCCTCTCCGGCGAACGGTCCGGAGCCGTCGGACTGGTCCTCGCCCGGCCCGCGCACACGCTCGGCGTCGAGTCCTTCTTCCTCCAGCTCGTCTCCGGCATCCAGGAGGTCCTCTCCGCGGCCCGGACCGCGCTGCTGTTCCAGGTCGTCGAGGACATCGACGCCGAATGCGCGGTCTACCGGCGCTGGTGGGCCGAACGGCGGGTCGACGGGGTCCTCGTCGTCGACCCGCGCATGCGGGACCCGCGCCCGGCACTCCTCGGGGAGCTGGGCCTGCCCGCGGTCACCATCGGCGAGCCCGAGCCCGAGCCCGCCGGCGGCGGCTCCTCACCGGCCCCGGGGGTCCCCGCGGCAGCAGTGCTCCCCGGGTCTGCGGTGGTCTCCTCGGTACGGGCCGACGACGCCGGGGCCATGGCCCAGGTCCTGGACCACCTCCACGGGCTGGGCCACCGCCGGATCGTCCACATCGCCGGGCTCCCCGGCCTGGCCCACACGGTCCGCCGGATGGACTCCCTGCGCACCGAGGCCGCGCGGCGCGGACTCGGCCCGGACCAGGTGCGCTCGGTGGTCACCGACTACTCCGACGCCGAGGGCGCGGCGGCCACCCGCCGGGTGCTCGCCGAGCCGCAGCCGCCCACCGCACTCGTCTACGACAACGACGTGATGGCCGTCGCCGGCAGTGCGGTCGCCGCCGAGCTGGGCATCCCCGTACCGGGCCGCCTCTCGGTCGTGGCCTGGGACGACTCCGCGCTCTGCCGGGTCACCCACCCCCGGCTCACCGCCCTCGTACGTGACACCGCCGGCTTCGGCCGGCTCGCCGCCGAGGAGCTCCTCGCCGTCCTCGCGGGCGGGCCGCCCGGGGTCCGGATCAGCGAGCAGCCGCGACTGGAGCCTCGCGAGAGCACGGCGCCGCCCCCGGCGCATACTGAATCCTGAACCCTTCCTGGAGCCGCCACCGTGATCACGCCCACCGCCCCCTTCCCCGCACCGCGCGCCGCCGGCGCGGCCGACGGCCTGACGGTGGCGATCGACATCGGCGGTACGAAGATCGCCGGTGCGCTGGTGCACCCCGACGGCACGATGACCGCCACCACCCGCCGGGCGACGCCGCGCGGAGTGGACGCGGAGGGTGTCATGGCGGCGGTGACCGAGGTCGTCGCCGATCTGTCCGACTCCCCGCTGTGGGCCTCGGCGGTCCGCTGCGGGATCGGCAGCGCCGGCCCGGTGGACACCTCCCGGGGCACGGTCAGCCCGGTGAACATCGGGGCGTGGCGGGAGTTCCCGGTCCAGGCCCGGGTGGCGGCGCAGCTCGCGGCGCGCGGGGCCGAGCTGCCGACCGTACTGGCCGGGGACGGCGTGGCGATGACCGCCGCCGAGCACTGGCTGGGCGCGGCCCGGGGGCACGCGAACGCGCTCTGCATGGTCGTCTCCACGGGTGTGGGCGGCGGCCTCATCCTGAACAACCAGCTGCACCCCGGCCCCACGGGCAACGCGGGCCACATCGGCCACATCAGCGTGGCCTTCGACGGCGAACCGTGCGTCTGCGGCAGCCGCGGCTGCGTCGAGTCGATCGCCTCCGGCACGGCGATCGCCCGCTGGGCCCGGGACCAGGGCTGGACCCCGGCGGCCGGCGCGAGCAGCGGGAACGGCGCGGGCAGCGGGAACGGCGCGGGGAGCACGCGGGACGCCTCGGCCGCCGGCGTGGCCGCGGCCGCCGCCGCGGGCGATCCGATCGCCGTGGCCGCCTTCGACCGCGCGGGCCGTGCGCTGGCCGCCGCGATCGCCGCCACCGCGACCCTCGTCGAAACGGACATCGCCGTCATCGGCGGCGGGGTCGCCGCCTCCGGCGACATCCTCTGCGCCCCGATCCGCACCCATCTCGCGGCCTACGCCACGCTCTCCTTCGTCAAGGAGCTCCAGGTGGTCCCGGCGACCCTGGGCACCCACGCGGGCCTGATCGGCGCGGCCGCCGCGGCGACGATGCTGCTGCCGTCGCCCCCGTCCCCGTAGGGTCCCGGCCGCCTCGCTCCCGCCCCCGTGGAGGACGTCAGGGCTTGACCGACCGGTAGTACCGGCCCGCGCCCTCGTGCAGCTTCAGGGGATCGGTGTAGATCGCCGTCCGCAGGTCCACCAGCTGCGCCGCGTGGACCTCGCGCCCGACCAGGTCGCGGCTGAGGATCACCGTCCGCGTCAGCTGCTCCGTCAGGGCGGGGTCCGTCTCCGCCGTGGTCACCAGCAGGTTCGGGACGGCCAGGGTCGTCACCGCGCTGGTGTTGCGTGCCCGCGCGTACGCGTCCTGCGGCATGACCGCCGTCCGGTAGTAGCGTGCCGGGGTGCCGCTGCCCTGCAACTGCTCCACCAGGTCGCCGAGCTGCACGAGCCGGATCTGGAACCGCTCGGACAGCTCGCGCACCGCGTTCGTCGGCAGGCCGCCGGACCAGAAGAAGGCGTCGATCCGGCCGGCCTCCAGCTCGCCCGGCATGGTGTCGATGCCGATGGACACCGGCGTGACGTCCAGCACCGGGTCCAGTTCGGCCGCCTTGAGCAGCCGCTCCGAGACGAGCCGCACCCCGGACCCCGGCTGGCCGATCGCGACCCGCTTGCCCCGCAGGTCCCGGGCCGACTGCACCGGGGAGTCGGCCGGCACCACCAGCTGCACGTAGTCGTCGTAGAGCCGGGCGACCCCGCGCAGCAGGTCCGCGCGCGGCTTCCCGTCGAGCTGGTACTTGGCGACCGCGTCCGCCGTCGCCACCGTGAAGTCCGCCTCACCCGAGGCCACCCGCTTGAGGTTCTCCTGCGAGCCCTCGCTGGTCTCCAGCCGCACGTCCAGCCCGGGTACGTCCTTCGCGAGCGCCTGCTGCAGCAGCTGCCCGTACCGGTGGTAGACCCCGGTCCGGGCGCCCGTGCTGAAGGTCAGATCGCCCTGCAGTTCCGGCTCCCCGAAGGGCTTGAGCCACCAGGTCAGGACGCCGAGCACGGCCAGTACGGCCACCAGGACCCGCAGGGCGTGGCGCCTGCTGATCCGGGGCGGTACGAGAGGCATGTCCGCGATCCTGCCACCCGTCCGCCGTCCTGTCACGGCGCGGGCCGCCCGGGCACCCGCCCCGGTCCCCCCGGCCGCCTCCCCGCGGCCGGTCGCACGCGGGAGCGGAGGGCTCCCGCGCACCGCCTACCCTTGTTCCATGACCAGCAGCGACCGGAGCCAGGCAGTGGACGAGAAGCGAAGCTACGAGGTGCGCACCTACGGGTGCCAGATGAACGTGCACGACTCCGAGCGGCTCTCCGGTCTGCTGGAGGACGCCGGCTACGTCCGGGCACCCGAGGGCTCCGACGGCGACGCCGACGTCGTGGTCTTCAACACCTGCGCGGTCCGCGAGAACGCCGACAACAAGCTGTACGGCAACCTGGGCCGGCTGGCCCCGATGAAGACGAAGCGCCCCGGCATGCAGATCGCCGTCGGCGGCTGCCTCGCCCAGAAGGACCGCGACACGATCGTCAAGCGGGCCCCCTGGGTCGACGTCGTCTTCGGTACGCACAACATCGGCAAGCTCCCCGTGCTGCTGGAGCGCGCCCGCATCCAGGAAGAGGCGCAGGTCGAGATCGCCGAGTCGCTGGAGGCGTTCCCCTCCACGCTCCCGACCCGCCGCGAGTCCGCGTACGCCGCCTGGGTCTCGATCTCCGTCGGCTGCAACAACACCTGCACCTTCTGCATCGTCCCGGCGCTGCGCGGCAAGGAGGAGGACCGCCGCCCCGGCGACATCCTCGCCGAGGTGGAGGCCCTGGTCGCCGAGGGCGTCTCGGAGATCACCCTGCTCGGCCAGAACGTGAACGCGTACGGCTCCGACCTGGGCGACCGCGAGGCCTTCAGCAAGCTGCTGCGCGCCTGCGGCCAGATCGAGGGCCTGGAGCGGGTCCGCTTCACCTCTCCGCACCCGCGCGACTTCACGGACGACGTGATCGCGGCGATGGCCGAGACCCCGAACGTGATGCCGCAGCTGCACATGCCGATGCAGTCCGGATCGGACACGATCCTGAAGGCGATGCGCCGCTCGTACCGCCAGGAGCGCTTCCTCGGCATCATCGAGAAGGTCCGCGCCGCCATCCCGCACGCGGCGATCTCCACCGACATCATCGTGGGCTTCCCCGGTGAGACGGAGGAGGACTTCCAGCAGACGATGCACGCGGTGCGCGAGGCCCGCTTCGCGAACGCGTTCACCTTCCAGTACTCCAAGCGCCCCGGGACCCCGGCGGCCGACATGGAGGGGCAGATCCCCAAGGAGGTCGTCCAGGAGCGGTACATGCGCCTGGTCGCCCTGCAGGAGGAGATCTCCTGGGACGAGAACAAGAAGCAGGTCGGCCGCACGCTGGAGGTCATGGTCGCGGAGGGCGAGGGCCGCAAGGACGGCGCCACGCACCGCCTGTCGGGCCGCGCCCCCGACAACCGCCTGGTCCACTTCACGAAGCCGGAGGCGGAGGTCCGCCCGGGTGACGTGGTCACCGTCGACATCACCTACGCGGCCCCGCACCACCTCCTGGCCGAGGGCCCGACGCTGACCGTGCGCCGCACCCGCGCCGGCGACGCCTGGGAGAAGCGCAACGCCGCCCCGGCCCAGCCCGCGGGCGTCATGCTCGGCATCCCGACGCTGGGCGTCCCGGCGCCCCTGCCGGTCGCCACCTCCGGCTGCGCGGCGCCGCAGGGCTGAGCCGGATCCGGCCCCGCCGGCGCTGATTCAGCCCCGCCGGCGTTTGAGGCGCGGGGTCCGGGGCGGAGCCCCAGGGCTTGAAGCCGCGGGGCCGCGGGTACCCGAGCCGCGCTGGCGTTAGGCTGCGGATCATGCTCGTAGCCGCTGCCGTCTGTCCCGCCCCGCCCCTGCTCGTGCCGGAGGTCGCCGCGGGGGCCGCCGCCGAACTCGGCGACGCCCGCACCGCCTGCTCCGACGCGCTGGCGGTGCTCGCCGCCTCCCGGCCCGACCTGCTGGTCGTGGTCGGCGCGGCCGACCAGGACCACCGCGGCCCCTACCCGCAGGGCGCCCGCGGCACCTTCCGCGGCTTCGGCGTCGAGAGCGACGTACAGCTCGGGGAGGGCGACGAGGGGCCGCGCCTGCTGCCCCCGTCGCTCGCCGTCGGCGCCTGGCTGCTGCGGCACGCGCGGTGGGGCGCAGCCCCCGTCGAGGGGCTGGGCATCGGGGAACCGACGGACACCGCGCGCTGCCTGGAGACCGGCCGGGAGCTCGCCGCTCGCGACGCCCGGGTCGCACTGCTCGTCATGGGTGACGGCAGCGCGCGACGGACCCTGAAGGCCCCCGGATACCTCGACGAGCGCGCCGCCGGCTTCGACGCGGCCGCCGCCCGCGCCCTGGGCGCCGCCGACACGGCCGCCCTCGCCGCGCTCGACCCCGAGCTCGCGGCCGAACTCCAGGCCGCCGGCCGGGCCCCCTGGCAGGTGCTGGCGGGCGCCGCCGAGGGCGCGGGCCTCGAAGGCCGCCTGCTGTACGAGGACGCGCCGTACGGGGTCGGCTACTTCGTGGCCGCCTGGTCGTAGCCGGTAACCGGGAGGCCTCCCGGAGACGCCGAAGGGGCGCGGGACCGGCGGCAGCCGTTGGTCCCGCGCCCCTTCCGGAAGCGCGTCAGGAGGTGGTCGGCGGCGTCGTACCGCCGGGGGCGTCCTTGTGCGCGATCTTGCCCAGGGCGTCCTTCGCCTTGCCCGTACCGCTCGTGATCCGGTCGCTGTACTTGCCGTGGGTCTTGGAGTCCACCGCCTTGGCGACCTTGTCCAGACCCTCGCCGATCTTGCCCTCGTGCTGTTGCGCGAGGCCCTCGACCTTCTCCTTCGCCGGAGCGAGCTTGGCCTTCAGATTGTCCAGCAGGCCCATGGGTCACCTTCCGTTGGCGGTCGCTACGTGCGGGCGCCCTCGCCGGCTTCGCTGTCCGCGGCCACCTCGGCCGACTGCTGCTTGGGGATCTCCACGGCTTCCGCCGCCGGGGCCTCCGCAACAGCCGGCCCGGCCTCGGCCTCTTCGGCCGCACCGGACTCCGCCGTCAGGGCCTCGGCAGCGACCTCCTCGGTCGCAGCCTCTTCCTTACGACGAAAAAACCGATCAAAAACGCCCATGTCTACTCCCATTAACGCTACTCGTGTGAGTGAAGTTCCGCTGTGGCCGGACCGGCCTCCGCCGGGCGTACGCAGGGCGCATGCCGGGCCGGAACCCCGCCAGGGCAACGACCCCGCCCGCGCCCCGTCACGTAACTCGATCGGGTACATGGCCGTGTCTTGACCAGGGGCTGCGAGACTGGGGCAGTGAGGAAAGCAGCCCCCGCCCCGCGGGTCATCGCCGTCGTCGGTCCCACCGCGGCAGGAAAGTCCGACCTGGGCGTCGCCCTGGCCCGCCGATTCGACGGCGAGGTCGTCAACGCCGACTCCATGCAGCTGTACCGGGGGATGGACATCGGCACCGCCAAGCTGACGACCGAGGAGCGCGGCGGAGTCCCGCACCACCTCCTCGACATCTGGGACGTCACCGACACCGCCAACGTGGCCGAATACCAGCGCCTGGCCCGCCTGGAGATCGACAAACTGCTCGCCGAGGGCCGCACGCCCGTCCTCGTCGGCGGATCCGGCCTGTACGTCCGGGGCGCCCTGGACGTCATGGAGTTCCCCGGCACCGACCCGGAGGTCCGCGCCCGCCTGGAGGACGAGCTCACGCTGCGCGGCTCCGGCGCCCTGCACGCCCGCCTCGCCGCCGCCGACCCGGCCGCGGCCCGGGCCATCCTGCCCAGCAACGGCCGCCGCATCGTCCGCGCGCTGGAGGTCATCGAGATCACCGGACGCCCCTTCACGGCCAATCTGCCCGGCCACGAGTCCGTCTACGACACCCTGCAGATCGGCGTCGACGTCGCCCGGCCGGAGCTGGACGAGCGGATCGCGCTGCGCGTGGACCGGATGTGGGAAGCCGGGCTGGTGGACGAGGTCCGCGCGCTGGAGGCCCGCGGGCTGCGAGACGGAATCACCGCTTCCAGAGCACTCGGCTACCAGCAGGTGCTCGCCGCGCTCGCCGGGGAGTGCACCGAGGACGAGGCCAGGGCGGAGACCGTCCGGGCGACCAAGCGGTTCGCCCGCCGCCAGGACTCCTGGTTCCGCCGCGACCCGCGCGTGCACTGGCTCAGCGGAGCCGCCGCCGACCGGGGGGAACTCCCCGGACTCGCGCAGTCGTTGGTCGAACGAGCGGTCACAGCCTGATCACGTGATGGCATCGGGACGCCCCGGGCGCCGGTTGCGGGGCCGGGAGCGTGCCATCATCAAACTTCTGCGGGTGCGGTCACCTGCGGTGAATGGCGGCGCACTGAGTCCGAGTGGGGAGGGCGCGTGGCGATGGAGGCCGGCCCTCGTGACACCGGGCGGGACGACGCACGGCGGGAAGCGGATCCGACGCTTCTCGACGGTACGGACGGGCCCGCAGGCCTCGGGCTGCCCGCGGACCCCGCGCGGCTGACCCCCGACGGCCCGGACGCCCCGGACACCGCCGAGGCCGAGGCGGCCGCAGGCCCCGCGTTCGAGGTGGAGCTGCGTCCGCAGCGCCGCCTGCGCCTGTGGCAGATCGCCCCCATCGTCATGCTGGCCGCCGCCGGCTCCCTGATGTTCGCCTTCCCGCTCGCCTTCGAGTTCGGCGACGGCGGGGCCGTGGTCGCCATGCTCGGCTTCCTGATCAGCTGCTGCGCCGGAGGCTGGGGCATGATGGCGGCCCGGCGGGTCGGCTACACGTGGCCCGGGCTCCCGGCCCGGGGGAGCGGCCGCCGCCCGGACTGGCGCATGGCCGCGCTGTACGCCGTGATCGCGCTGGCCGTCGTGAGCCTGGCCGTGTACCGGGTCGCCCGGCTGCGCTGACCGGGCCCTCCCGCAGGGGTCCGCGTACTGGACCGCGCGGCGCCGCCGAGCCGGCCCTCGTTACCATGGGCGGGTGACGCAGCGCACCCTCTCCTTCCTCAAGGGCCACGGCACCGAGAACGACTTCGTGATCGTCCCGGACCCGGACAACGCCATCGAACTGCCCGCGCCCGCGGTCGCGAAGCTCTGCGACCGGCGGGCCGGCATCGGCGCGGACGGCGTCCTGCACGTCGTCCGGTCCGCCGCGCACCCGGAGGCGGCACACCTCGCCGGCGAGGCGGAGTGGTTCATGGACTACCGCAACAGCGACGGCTCCATCGCCGAGATGTGCGGCAACGGCGTGCGCGTGTTCGCCCGCTACCTGCAGTACGCCGGCCACGTCGAGCCCGGGGACCTGGCCGTCGCCACCCGCGGCGGGATCAAGCGGGTCCACCTGGACAAGACCGGCGACGTCACCGTCTCCATGGGCCGCGCCGAACTTCCCGAGGGCGAGGTCACCGTCAGCGTGGGGTCCCGGAGCTGGCCCGCGCGCAACGTGAACATGGGGAACCCGCACGCCGTGGCCTTCGTTGAAAGCCTCGACGACGCCGGGAACCTCTTCACCGCCCCGCCCTTCAGCCCGGCGTCCGCCTACCCGACGGGTGTCAATGTCGAGTTCGTCGTCGACCGCGGCCCCCGGCACGTCGCCATGCGCGTCCACGAGCGCGGCTCCGGCGAGACCCGCTCCTGCGGCACCGGCGCCTGCGCCGTCGCCGTGGCCACCATCCGCCGCGACGGCGTGGACCCGGCCGTCACCGGCGCACCGGTCACGTACACCGTCGACCTCCCGGGCGGAACCCTGCACATCACGGAACACCCCGACGGGCAGATCGACATGACCGGACCGGCCGTGATCGTGGCCGCGGGCGAGTTCGACGAGGCCTGGCTCACCGAAACGGCTTTCGCCTGAAGCTTCCCTCTAATGGGTGATCCGTTTCACGCTGAGCGAGAGGTGGACTGCGCCACGTGGTGGGGTCGGTAACATCAGGCACCGGCCCTGAGGGCTCACCCCATGCCCGCCACCGCCGGTCGAAGCCGCCGGAGGTGCCCATGAGTGCAGAGGCCACGAACCCCGAAGCACACCCCGAAGCGCGCCCTGAGCTCCGCAGACGCGGCCGGACCAGGCTCGATCTGCGCCGGCTCGGCCGCGCGGCCCTGCTCGGGCCCACGTCCCGGGACCGGCTCCCGGACGCCATCGGCCACGTCGCCGAGGCCCACCGCGCCCACCATCCGGACGCCGATCTGTCCCTTCTGCGCCGGGCTTACCTCCTCGCGGAGACCTCGCACCGCGGTCAGATGCGAAAAAGTGGTGAGCCGTACATCACACATCCGCTCGCCGTCACCCTGATCCTCGCCGAACTCGGCGCCGAGACCACCACCTTGACGGCCTCTCTGCTCCACGACACCGTCGAGGACACCGAGGTGACCCTCGATCAGGTCCGCGCGGAGTTCGGCGACGAGGTCTGCTTCATCGTCGACGGGGTCACCAAGGTCGAGAAGATCGACTACGGCGCCGCCGCCGAACCCGAGACCTTCCGCAAGATGCTCGTCGCCACCGGCAACGACGTCCGCGTCATGTCCATCAAACTCGCCGACCGGCTGCACAACATGCGCACCCTCGGCGTGATGCGCCCCGAGAAACAGGCCCGCATCGCCAAGGTCACCCGCGACGTCCTCATCCCGCTGGCCGAACGGCTCGGCGTCCAGGCCCTGAAGACCGAGCTGGAAGACCTCGTCTTCGCGATCCTGCACCCCGAGGAGTACGAGAGCACCCGCGCGCTCATCGCCGCCCACGCCGGGGAACGCGACCCGCTGCCCGGCATCGCCGACTCCGTACGGGCCGTCCTGCGCGACGCCGGCATCGCCGCCGAGGTACAGGTCCGGCCGCGGCACTTCGTATCCGTGCACCGCATCGCCCGGACGCGCGGCGAGCTGCGCGGCTCCGACTTCGGCCGCATCCTCGTCCTCGTCGGCGAGAACGCCGACTGCTACGGGGTGCTCGGGGAGCTGCACACCTGCTTCACCCCGGTCGTCTCGGAGTTCAAGGACTTCATCGCCACCCCGAAGTTCAACCTCTACCAGTCGCTGCACACCGCCGTCGCCACCCCCGAGGGCTACGTGGCCGAGGTCATCGTGCGGACCCGGCAGATGCACCGCGTCGCGGAGGCCGGCGTGGTGGCGCTCGGCAACCCGTACGCCACCGCGACGCCCGAAGCCGCCGCCGACCCCGACGAGGAGCGGGTGGACCCCACACGCCCCGGCTGGCTGTCCCGGCTGCTCGACTGGCAGCAGTCCGCGCCCGACCCCGACACCTTCTGGAGCGTGCTCCGCGCGGAGCTGGCCCAGGACCGGGAGATCACCGTGTTCCGGGCCGACGGGGGCACGCTGGGCCTGCCCGCCGGGGCCAGCTGTATCGACGCCGCCTACGCCCAGCACGGCGAGGCGGCCCACGGCTGCATCGGCGCCCGGGTCAACGGGCGCCTCACCTCCCTGTCCTCCCCGCTGTCCGACGGCGACACCGTGCAGCTGCTGCTCGCGCAGGACGCCTCCTCGGGACCGGCCGCCGAATGGCTGGACCACGCGCGGACCCCGGCCGCCCGGATCGCCATCAGCAGCTGGCTCGAATCCCATCCCGACCGGGCGCTGTCCACCACCTCCGCCGCGCGGGCGCCGCTCTCGGTGATCGGCGCCCGGGGCGGCGGGGGCAACGCGGTCGCCGACCTGCCGGACGCCACCGTGCGGCTCGCCGGCTGCTGCACCCCGGTGCCGCCCGACGCCGTCGCCGGCTTCCTGGTCCGCGGCGGGGCCGTCACCGTCCACCGCATCCAGTGCGCGGCGGTGGCGCAGATGCGCGCCGTGGGGCGGACCTCCGTCGCCGTGCACTGGCGGGCCACGGCCGACTGCCGGGTCACCCTGCTCGCCGAATCGTTCGGCCGCCCGCACCTGCTGGCAGACCTCACCGAGGCCATCGCCCGCGAGGGGGTCGAAGTGGTCTCCGCGACCGTGGAACCTCCGGTCGAGCAGCGGGTCCGGCACAGCTACACCCTGCAGCTGCCGGACGCGGCCGGACTGCCCGCGCTGATGCGTGCCATGCGGGACGTACCGGGCGTGTACGACGTGCGCCGGGCGTAGGGCCCCGCCGGCCGCGGGAGCGCGGAGGTCCGCCCGGACGTCGCTCGGGCGTCGCCCCGGACGTCCTCAGGCGTCCGCCGCAACCTCGCTCAGGTGTCGGCCCGCCCTTGCCCGGGCATCGGACCGGCCTCGCCCCGGCGTCAGCGCGGAGTAGGCCGGGACGGCCCCGTAAGGCCCCGTTCGGGTGGAAACGTCGCGCGCCGTACGCGGCCGTGCCGCGGGCGCTGGTAAGCGGTGGTGGATGCAGCTCTCCTCCCCCCGCCTGCGCGCCGCTCTGCTCGCCGCGGCCTCCCTGACCCTCGTCGCCGCCGTACTGCCCCCGCCGAAGGCGCTGGGCATCGGCGACCCGCTGTTCCCCGAGCTCGGAAACCCCGGGTACGACGTGCTCTCGTACGACCTGTCCTTCGCGTACAAGGACAACCGGAGCCCGCTGGACGCGGTCACCGTCATCGACGCCCGTGCGCTGGAGCCGCTGGAGCGGATCAACCTGGACTTCACCCATGGCAAGGTGGCGTCCGCCGAGGTCAACGGGGAGCCGGCCCGGTTCGAGAGCGTGGGGGAGGACCTCGTGCTGACCCCCGCGCGGGCGGTGCCGGACCACGGGCCGCTGCACATCACAGTCCGCCACACCAGCGACCCGCGCGGCCGCGGGGACGGCGGCTGGGTGCCCACCGAGGACGGCCTGGCCATGGCCAACCAGGCGGACGCCGCCCACCGCGTGTTCCCCTGCAACGACCACCCCGCCGACAAGGCCTTCTTCACCTTCCGGATCACCGCCCCGCCCGGCCTCACGGCCGTCGCCAACGGAGTGCAGGTGATCCCCGCGATGCGCCTCGGCTCCTCGCAGACGTGGACGTACCGGACCCGGCACCCCATGGCCACCGAACTGGCCCAGGTCTCGGTGGGCAAGTCCGCCGTCGTGCACGGCACCGGCCCGCACGGGCTGCCGCTGCGCGACGTGGTCCCCGCGGCGGACCGCGAGCGGCTGGACCCCTGGCTGAAGAAGACCGCGGGGCACATCGCGTGGATGGAGGAGCGGGTCGGCCGCTACCCCTTCGAGAACTACGGGGTTCTGATCGCGCGGGCGACGACCGGCTTCGAGCTGGAGACCCAGACCCTCTCGCTCTTCGAGCACAGCCTGTTCGCGGGCGAGGGGTACCCCGAGTGGTACGTCGAGTCCGTGATGGTCCACGAGCTCGCCCACCAGTGGTTCGGCGACAGCGTCACCCCGCTGGCCTGGTCCGACCTGTGGCTCAACGAGGGACACGCCACCTGGTACGAGGCCCTGTACGCGGACGGGCTCGGCAAGTACTCCCTGGAGCGGCGCATGCGCGAGGCGTACCAGCGCTCCGACCAGTGGCGGGCGGCGGGCGGCCCCCCGGCCGCCCCGAAGCCCGCCGCACCCGGCGAGAAGATCGGCCTCTTCCGGCCGGTGGTCTACGACGGGGCCGCGCTGATCCTCTACGCGCTGAGGCAGGAGATCGGCACCGAGGCCTTCGACCGGCTGGAGCGGCGCTGGGTGTCGCAGTACCGGGACGGGGTCGCGGGCACGGCCGACTTCGTACGCCTGGCCTCCGAGGAGGCCGGCCGGGACCTCGGAGCCTTCCTGGAGCCCTGGCTGTACGGCAAGACCACCCCGGCGATGCCCGGGCACCCGGAGTGGAGCGCCCCGGCCACGTCCCGTAAATAAAGGGTGTGACCGGTGAGGAACGGGCATGTCACCATCGACGAGGCCGTTCGGGGAATCCCCCGGCGGTGTGACACGTTGGACGTGACAGCTAACGTGCCTGTTCACGTGCCAGTGCTATTCGAATCGACGTAAGGATCCAATGACCTCCTCTTCTTCCCCTTCCCAGGACGCGCGGGACGCACAGGACGTGCGGGACTCGCAGAGCTTCACCGAGAGCCTTCGGGCCGATGCCCTGATGGAAGAGGACGTCGCCTGGAGCCACGAGATCGACGGAGACCGGGACGGCGAGCAGCTCGAACGCTCGGAGCGTGCGGCCCTGCGCCGCGTGGCCGGCCTCTCCACCGAGCTCGAAGACGTCACCGAGGTCGAGTACCGGCAGCTGCGCCTGGAGCGCGTCGTTCTCGTCGGTGTCTGGACCTCCGGCACGGTGATCGACGCGGAGAACTCCCTCGCGGAGCTCGCCGCCCTCGCCGAGACCGCGGGTGCTCTTGTACTCGACGGTGTCATCCAGCGCCGCGACAAGCCGGACCCGGCCACCTTCATCGGTTCGGGCAAGGCGCGCGAGCTGCGTGACATCGTCATGGAGAGCGGCGCCGACACCGTCGTCTGCGACGGCGAGCTCAGCCCCGGCCAGCTCATCGCCCTCGAGGACGTCGTCAAGGTGAAGGTGGTCGACCGGACCGCCCTCATCCTCGACATCTTCGCCCAGCACGCCAAGTCCCGAGAGGGCAAGGCACAGGTCGCCCTCGCGCAGATGCAGTACATGCTGCCGCGACTGCGCGGCTGGGGTGCCTCGCTGTCCCGGCAGATGGGTGGCGGCGGCGGTGGCGGCATGGCCACCCGAGGCCCCGGTGAGACCAAGATCGAGACCGACCGGCGGCGGATTCGCGAGAAGATGGCGAAGATGCGCCGGGAGATCGCGGAGATGAAGACCGGCCGCGACATCAAGCGGCAGGAACGGCGCCGCAACAAGGTGCCCTCGGTCGCCATCGCCGGCTACACCAATGCGGGCAAGTCCTCGCTGCTCAACCGCCTCACGGGCGCGGGCGTCCTGGTGGAGAACGCACTGTTCGCCACCCTCGACCCGACCGTGCGCCGGGCCGAGACGCCCAGCGGCCGGGTCTACACCCTGGCCGACACGGTCGGCTTCGTCCGGCACCTGCCCCACCACCTCGTCGAGGCGTTCCGCTCCACGATGGAGGAGGTCGGCGACTCCGACCTCATCCTGCACATCGTGGACGGCTCGCACCCGGCGCCGGAGGAGCAGCTGGCGGCGGTGCGCGAGGTGATCCGTGAGGTTGGCGCGGTCAACGTGCCCGAGATCGTGGTGATCAACAAGGCGGACGCCGCGGATCCGCTCGTCCTGCAGCGGCTGCTGCGGATCGAGCGGCACTCGATCGCCGTATCGGCGCGGACGGGGCTGGGCATCGAGGAACTCCTCGCGCTCATCGACTCCGAGCTGCCGCGGCCCGAGGTCGAGGTGGAGGCCATGGTGCCGTACACCCGCGGCTCGCTGGTCGCCAAGGCGCACGCCGAGGGCGAGGTCATCTCCGAGGAGCACACCCCGGACGGCACCCTGCTCAAGGCGCGGGTCCACCAGGAGCTGGCGGCGGACCTGGCGCCGTACGCGCTCGCGAAGCAGTGAGCGGGCCGGACGGCTTGCCGAAGTGACGGCATGACCGCATGACGGCTGGATGGTTTGACGGGCGAGGGCCCCCTGCAATGTGCAGGGGGCCCTCGGTCGTTCGGTCCCGCCCGGCAGTGTGGCAGGTGCCGGAGCAGGAGCAGGAACTACTTGAACTTGCGGCTGACGGCCTCGAAGACGCCCTTCGCCTCCGGACCCAGCCGGGGTCCGGCCAGCCAGCCCGCCTTGGCCGGGCCGATCGAGGTGTTCGACACCAGCGCCGGCTTGCCGTCGGCGCCCGCCGCGACCCAGCCGCCACCGGAGGAACCGCCGGTCATGGTGCAGCCGATGCGGTACATCGCCGGGTCGGTCGCGTTCAGGGACAGCCGGCCCGGCTTGTCCGTGCACTGGAAGGCCTTCTGGCCGTCGAACGGAGCCGCCGCCGGGTAGCCGGTCGCCGTGATGCTCGCGACCTTCGGCACGGCCGGCGCGGCGAACTCCACCGGGAGCGCCGAACCGACCGTCTCCTCCAGGGACTTGCCGCTGCCCTTCTCGGGCGTCACGTGCAGCACCGCGAAGTCGAACGGCGCACCCGCGCCGCCGGTCGGGCCGCCGGTCGCGATCCACTGGTCCGAGGTCTGCGCCCAGTCGCTCCACCAGACGCCGTACGGGGCCACCTGCTCGCGGGGCGCGCCCTTGAGCTGCGCCGAGGGCTTGCCCGTGTTGTTGTAGGACGGGACGAAGGCGATGTTGCGGTACCAGCCGCCGGACTTGCCCGCGTGCACGCAGTGGCCCGCGGTCCAGACCATGTTCGACTTGCCGGGGTGAGCCGGGTCCTTGACCACGGTCGCGGAGCAGACCATCGAGCCCTCGGGCCCGTCGAAGAAGACCTTGCCGGACTCCGGAACGCTCTGGTGGTAGGGCGGGTTCGCCGGCTTGGCCGTCACGGGGGCCGGCGTCGGGTCGGTGACGCCCTGGTCCTTGCCCGCGTCCGGGTCGACGGACGGGCGCTGCGGCTGCTCGGCGTCACGCATGCGGTCCGGGTCCCACAGGCCCTCGATGATCGGGTTGATGTAGTCGCCCGCCTCGCGGAGCCAGTCCTCCTTCTTCCAGTTCTTCCACTCACCCCCCTTCCACTTCTCCAGGTCGATGCCGCGCTCTTTGAGCTTCTCCTTGAGCTGGTCCGGGATCTTGATCCCGTCCGGGCCCGGGAGGCTCGCCGCCACGGTCGGCTTGGCGTCGCCGCCGGCCTCCTCGTCGCCGGGGCCGCAGGCAGCTGCGGTCAGCGCGAGCGCGGCCGCGCACAGGATCGCGGTGACCGGTCGGTTCGGTCGCATGTAGTTCGTCCCCCTGGTGGTTTCGAGGCGTGGAGTGCAGCCCCCCACTATGCCGCTGTCGCCCAGGACGACACAGCCCGGGGCTGTGGTTCCTGTCGCTCGCCCCTTGCACGGCAAGGATCTTGGGGACACCCGTGATCCGTCGCCGCCACCGTCGTTGGTACGTACGGGGGATGGGGGAGCAGCGTTGGTGTTCGAGGCGCAATCCGGAAGAGCGTTCAGTGCGGGAGGACCGACACTCGTGGCTTTGACCGAGCCGGCCGCGGCGGCGGCCGCGACACAGATCCCGCCGCAGGACGCACCCCAAGTGCCGCCACAGGGCGGCCGGGTACCGGGCCGCGGCGAACGCGGCGGCTCCGGCGCCGCCGACGGAATCCTGCGCAGGCAGGCGCAGCGGGAGTCCGCAGCCCGGACGTACGCGCGCTCCCTGCCCATCGTCCCCGTGCGGGCCCGGGGACTGACCATCGAGGGCGCCGACGGCCGGCGCTACCTCGACTGTCTCTCCGGCGCCGGCACCCTCGCCCTCGGGCACAACCACCCGGTGGTGCTCGAAGCAGTCCGGGGAGTCCTCGACTCGGGGGCCCCGCTGCAGGTCCTCGACCTCGCGACCCCCGTCAAGGACGCTTTCACCACCGAGCTGTTCACCAACCTGCCACCGGCGCTGGCAGCCGACGCGCGCATCCAGTTCTGCGGCCCGGCCGGTACGGACGCCGTGGAGGCCGCCCTCAAACTGGTGCGCACCGCGACCGGGCGGGCCGGGCTCCTCGCCTTCACCGGGGCCTACCACGGCATGACCGCAGGGGCGCTGGACGCCTCGGGCGGCGCCCAGGACGTACGGGTGACCCGGCTGCCGTACCCGCAGGACTTCCGCTGCCCGTTCGGTGTCGGCGGCGCCGCGGGCGCCGAACTCGCCGCGCGCTGGACGGAGAACCTGCTCGACGACCCCAAGGGCGGGGTGCCCGCCCCGGCCGGCCTGATCGTCGAACCCGTGCAGGGCGAGGGCGGGGTCATTCCCGCCCCGGACGCCTGGCTGCGCCGGATGCGCGAGATCACCACGGCGAGGGGGATCCCGCTGATCGCCGACGAGGTGCAGACGGGCGTCGGCCGCACCGGTGCCTTCTGGGGCGTCGACCACGCCGGGGTGGTGCCGGACGTGATGGTCCTGTCCAAGGCGATCGGCGGCAGCCTGCCGCTCGCGGTGATCGTGTACCGGTCCGGCCTGGACGTCTGGGCCCCCGGAGCCCACGCCGGAACCTTTCGCGGCAACCAGCTCGCCATGGCCGCCGGAACCGCCACGCTCGCCTTCGTCCGCGAGAACCGCCTCGCCGAGCGGGCCGCCGTCCTCGGCGAGCGGATGCTGACGGCCCTGCGCGGTCTGGCCGGCGGCCATGCCTGCATGGGGGACGTCCGGGGCCGGGGCCTGATGATCGGCGTCGAACTCGTCGATCCCGAGACCGGGGCCGCCGCGCCGGCCCTCGCCGCGGCCGTCCGCCAGGAGTGCCTGGACCGCGGTCTGATCGTCGAACTCGGCGGCCGCCACGGCGCCGTAGTCCGCCTGCTCCCCCCGCTGACCCTGACCGACGAGCAGGCCGCGGCGGTCCTGGACCGCTTGGCCGACGCCATCCCGGCCGCCGCCCGCCGAACCCACTGACCCGCGAGGACCCGCGATGCCAGAGCCGCACCAGTCCACCCCCACCACCCCGAACCCCCTCGCGGAGCCCGCGCCCGCCCACCAGCCACCACTGGCGTCGACTCCCGCCCACCAGCCGTCACCGCCACCGGCCCTCGCCCCGGTACGCGACACCGCCGGTTCCCCGCCCCCAGCGCCGACGCCGGCGGATCCCGCACCGACCCCCCAGCCTCACCCACCCACCCCGGACTCCGCGGCGAGCCCGTCGCCCCGCCCGATCGAGGACCGCCACCCGCACCCGACCTCGACCGCGTCTCCCGACACTGCCGCTCCGGCCCCCGTGGCGGGTCAGTCGGTCAGCCCGATGGAAGACCGGCGCCCGTGGCCCACTTCGGCGGTGTCTCCCGACACTGCCGCCCCCGCCTCCGCCCCCGCGGCGAGCCCGTCGCCCCGCCCGATCGAGGACCGCCACCCGCAGCCGACCTCGACCGCGTCTCCCGACATGGCCGTTTCGAGCCCTGTGGTGGGTCAGCCGGCCTTCCCCGTGGAGGACCGATACCTGCGACCGACCCCGTCCGTGTCCCCCGACACCGCGCCGATCCCCGCCGTGAGCCCGTCAGCCCGCCCGACGGAGGACCGGCCGCTGCCGCCGGCTTCAGTGGTGTCTCCCGACACCGCTGCCCCGAGCCCCACGGAGAGCCCGTCGGCCCGCTGGATGGGAGACCGGCCGCAGTTGCCGGCTTCTGAGGTGTCTCCCGACACCGCGGCCCCGGGCCTGGCCGTGAGCCCGTCGGCCCGCCCGGCGGAAGGCCGGGAGCAGTGGCCGACCCCTGCAGCGTCTCCCGACGCCGCCACCGTCCCGGGTCCGGCCGCGGCGCTGCCCGCTCCCGCCGACGACATCCCGGCAACGCCCCCCGCCGCCCCGCGAGGCGCCGACGGCGGGCAGGCCTCCATCGCCGCCAGAGCGCACGGGACCTCCGCAGACCCGGTCGCGGGCTTCCGACCCGGTACGTCGGCCAACCCTGGCGGCGCCACCCCGGAGCACGAGGCCGAGAACGCGGCGGGCACCTCCGCCGCCCCGCGAGGCGGCGAGGCCGGGCAGCTCGCCGCCACCGGCACCGGCGCACCGGTCACCGTGCCGCGCCAGAAGGACGGCACGCCCAGAGCCCGTCCCGGGTGGTCTGGCCCCGTCTGGCCCGAGCCGGCCGCGCTGCCCGACCTCCTGGACCACCCGGACCCGGCCGTCGCCGCCGACGCCGCGGCAGTGGAGAACCTGCTCCGGTGCTGGGTCCGCGAAGCCGGTATCGGCCGCCCCGACGGCCCCGCCGGAACCCCCCTTCGCATCCCCCTCCCCGCATCAGGCACCGCCGCACTCGTCGCCGTCCGCTACTGGTCCCAGGCGGGCTGGCACCGCTTCGGCCCGGCCCGGCTCGAAGGTTCCCCCGCCGGCGCGCCATCCCTGGACGCCGTCACCATCGCCTCCCTCATCGCCCGTGAAGGCACCAGAGGAGGCCGAGGCGGCGCCGACCTCGTCGGCCGGGTTGCCGACTCGGTGCGCCGTACCACCGAGTTCATCGCCGACCGACGGGAACGTCCCACCGCCCCGGTCCCCGTGGGCGGGGACCACTTCCTCACGGCCGAACAGTCCCTCCTCCTCGGTCACCCCCTCCAACCTGACCCGAAGAGCCGCGAAGGACTCTCCGAAGCCGAGGCGCGTCACTACTCGCCCGAACTCCACGGCTCCTTCCCCCTGCACTGGTTCGCGGTAGACCCCTCCCTCCTGGCCACCGAATCGGCCTGGACCGAGCGCGGACGCCCCGTCTCCGCGCCCCAGCTCCTCGGCCGGCTCGCCCCCGGGCTCCCGCTGCCCGACGGCGCCACCCCCCTTCCTCTGCACCCCTGGCAGGCCCGCGACCTGCTCCAGCGCCCCGCCGTCACCGCCCTCCGCGACGCAGGGCTCCTGCACGACCTGGGCCCGCACGGCGAACCCTGGTACCCCACCTCCTCCGTCCGCACCGTCCACCGTCCTGGCGCCCCCGCGATGCTCAAGCTCTCCCTGGGCCTGCGCATCACCAACTCCCGCCGTGAGAACCTCCGCAAGGAACTGCACCGGGGCGTCGAGGTCCACCGGTTGCTCCGCACCGGCCTGGCCGAGCAGTGGCAGGCGGTCCACCCCGGCTTCGACATCGTCCGCGACCCCGCCTGGGTCGCCGTGGACGCCCCGGACGGCACCCCCGTACCCGGACTCGACGCCCTGCTGCGCCACAACCCCTTCCGCTCGGGCGACGACGCCGTCTGCATCGCCGCGCTCACCGCTCCCCGCCCGTGGCCCGGCCGGACCACCATGAACTCCCGCCTCGCCGAACTCGTCTCCCGCCTCGCCGCCGCCACCGGACGCAGTACGTCCGCAGTCGCCGCCGAGTGGTTCCTGCGCTACCTCGACCACGTCGTCCTGCCGGTCCTGGCCTTCGACGCGCTCGCCGGTATCGCCCTCGAAGCGCACCAGCAGAACACCCTGGTCCTCCTCGACCCGGCCGGCTGGCCGAGGGGCGGCCGCTACCGCGACAACCAGGGCTACTACTTCCGCGCATCCCGCCGCGCGGAACTGGAGCACCGGCTCCCCGGCATCGGCCGTGCCAGCGACACCTTCGTCTCCGACGCCGTCACCGACGAACGCTTCGCCTACTACCTGGGCATCAACAACGTGCTCGGCCTCATCGGCGCCTTCGGGTCCCAGCGGCTCGCCGACGAGCGCGTGCTCCTCGCCGCCTTCCGCCGCTTCCTCGCCAAGGCCGCGGGCCTCGGCCCGCTCCCCACGCGGCTGCTCGACTCGCCCACCCTGCGCTGCAAGGCGAATCTGCTCACCCGCCTGGGCGGTCTCGACGAGCTGGTCGGCCCCGTCGACACTCAGTCCGTCTACGTCACCATCACCAACCCCCTTCACGATTGACGCGTCGGCGCCGACGCGGAGAAGAGCCCCCGATGCGCTCCACCGACACACCCGCCCACTCCGCCGGCTCCGCCACCGACGCCCTCGGCGCCATCGAGGTGGTGGAGCACACCGTCGAACCGCGGCTCAACGCCGACCTGTTGCCGCTGCTCGCCGAAGCCGACCTGCTCGACTCCCCGGCCATCTGGGGCAGCGCCGCGACACCCGCCGGAGCCTTCCGCCTCGAACCAGTACGGCCGGGCCGGGACCTCGAGCTCCTCACCGGCTGGATGAACGATCCCGAGGTGGCCGCCTACTGGGAACTCGCCGGCCCCGCCGCGGTCACCGCGGCCCACCTACGGGCACAGCTCGACGGCGACGGCAGCAGCATCCCCTGCCTCGGCCTCCTCGACGGCACGCCGATGAGCTACTGGGAGATCTACCGGGCCGACCTCGACCCGATCGCCCGCCACTACCCGGCGCGCCCCCACGACACGGGTATCCACCTGCTCATCGGAGACGGCACGAACCGCGGCCGCGGCCTGGGCACGACCCTGCTGCGCGCCGTCGCCGACCTCGTCCTCGGCAACCGCCCCCGCTGCACTCGTGTCATCGCGGAACCGGACATCCGCAACACCCCCTCCGTGTCTGCCTTCCTGAGCTCCGGTTTCCGCTGTTCCGCGGAAATCGACCTTCCCGAGAAGCGTGCCGCCCTGATGATCCGGGAGCGGGCGCTGCGCAATCTCCTCTGAGTGCCGCCCCACAAGCCCTGACCGTCGTCGCCGCTTCGCACCTCTCCCTTAGAAAACTCTGCGTCGCGCAGCAAAGTTCCCGATCTTCGAGGAGTCCCGTGCCGAACTTCCACGCAGCCCCCGACCCGACGGAACCCGCCGTGCCGCCGTCGCCCCAGCACCCCTGCACTCCGCCCGAACTCAACCGCCCGACCTGGGACTTCGCCGCCCGTCGGCTGCTCGCCAAGATGATCGCCGAGTTCGCCTACGAGGAGGTCATCAGCCCCGTCCCCATCCCGGCCGCCGCCGGCGACGCGTGGACCCTGACCCTCGACGACGGCAGCAGCCTCGGCTTCCGGGCCCGCCGCCGCTCCTACGGCAGCTGGCACGTCGTCCCCGACAGCATCACCCTCACGCCGCCGCCGGCCACCCCCCAGGCACCCGCGGCCTCCGGCGGCCCGACCGTCTCCGGCAGCTCGGCCGCCTCCCGCAACCCGACCGCCTTCGGGGACCCGTACGCCTTCCTCATCCGGGCCCGCACCCTCCTCGGACTCGACGGACCCACCCTCGGCCACCTCGTCCGCGAGCTCAGCGCCACCCTCACCGCCGACGCCCGGATCGACCACACCGCCCTCACCGCCGACGTCCTCGCCGACCTCGACTACGCCGCACTCGAAGGGCACCAGACCGGCCACCCCTGGCTCGTCCTCAACAAGGGCCGCATCGGACTCTCCGCCTCCGACACCGCAGCCTGGGCCCCCGAGGCCCGCACCCGCCAGCGTCTGCCGTGGCTTGCCGCCCACACCTCGCTCGCCGCCTACCGCGGCACCGCCGGACTGGAGGACCCCGCCCGCCTCTACTCCGCCGAGCTCGACCCCGTCACCCGCGCGGCCTTCGACCAGACCCTCCGCGACCGCGGCCTCGACCCGCTCCACTACCTCTACCTACCGGTCCACCCCTGGCAGTGGGACGAGGTCGTCCTCCCCCTCTTCGCCCCGGCGCTCTCCTCCGGCACGCTCGTGCCGCTCCCCGCCGATCCCGACCTGCGCCTGCCCCAGCAGTCGATCCGCACCTTCCTCAACCTCAGCCGCCCCGACCGGCACAGCGTCAAACTCCCGCTCTCCGTCTTCAACACCATGGTCTGGCGGGGCCTGCCCTCCGACCTGGCCCTCGCCGCCCCCGCCGTCACCGCCTGGATCCACTCCATCCGCGACGCCGACCCCTTCCTGCGTGACGAGTGCCAGGTCGTCCTGCTCGGCGAGGTCGCCTCCGTGACCGTCCGCCACCCGGTCTACGAGGAGCTCCCCGAGGTCCCCTACCAGTACAAAGAGCTCCTCGGCGCGATCTGGCGCGAGCCCCTCCCCGGACTCCTCGCCCCCGGCGAGCGCGCCCGCACCCTCGCTTCCCTCCTCCACACCGACCCGCGCGGCCGGTCCTTCACCGCCGAGCTCGTGGCCCGGTCCGGGCTGACCCCCTCCGTCTGGCTGCAGTGCCTCTTCGCCGCGCTCCTGCCGCCGCTGCTCCACTTCCTCTACCGCTACGGCACGGTCTTCTCCCCGCACGGCGAGAACGCCATCGTGATCTTCGACGAGCGCGACGTCCCGGTCCGGCTCGGGGTCAAGGACTTCGTGGACGACATCAACATCAGCGACGAACCGCTGCCCGAGCTGGCCTCCCTGCCCGACGAGGTCCGGGCGGCCCTGCTCACCGAGCCCGCCGACTTCCTGCCGCAGTTCATCCACTCCGGGCTCTTCGTCGGCGTCTTCCGCTACCTCTCGGCCCTGTGCGAAGACCGCCTCGGAGTCCCGGAGGACGAGTTCTGGTCCCTCGTAAGGGCGGAGATCCTGCGCCACCAGGCCCGCTTCCCGGAGCTCAAGGACCGCTACGAGCTCTTCGACCTGCTGGGCGAGCGCATCGGGCGCCTCTGCCTCAACCGGAACCGGCTCTACGAGGACGGCTACCGCGACCGCCCCGACCGCCCCCACGCCGTGCAGCACGGCACCGTACCCAACCCCTTGTACCGGCCATGATTCCTCGTCGGTGCACTCGCTGTCGGTGGGGCCCCGTAGGGTTGTCAGTGCTATGACGAAGCCCTCCCTCCCCGACCTGCTGCACGCCGCCGTCTCTGCCGTCGGCGGCACGGAGCGCCCCGGCCAGGTGGCCATGGCCGAAGCCGTCGCCGAAGCGATCGACGACAACTCTCATCGGCTCATCCAGGCCGGCACCGGTACTGGCAAGTCCCTGGGCTACCTGGTGCCGGCCCTCGCCCACGGCGAGCGCGTGGTCGTGGCGACCGCGACCCTCGCCCTCCAGCGGCAGCTCGTCGAGCGCGATCTGCCCCGGACGGTGGAGGCACTGCATCCGCAGCTGCGCCGCCGCCCGCAGTTCGCCATGCTCAAGGGCCGGTCGAACTATCTGTGCCTGCACCGCCTGCACGAAGGTGCTCCGCAGGACGAGGAGGAGGGCCTCTTCGACCAGTTCGAAGCGGCCACCCCCACCAGCAAGCTCGGCAAGGACCTGCTGCGCCTGCGCGACTGGGCGGACGAGACCGAGACCGGCGACCGCGACGACCTGACCCCGGGCGTCTCGGACAAGGCGTGGGCGCAGATCTCCGTCTCCTCGCGCGAGTGCCTGGGCGCAACGAAGTGCGCGTACGGGGCCGAGTGCTTCGCGGAGGCCGCCCGGGAGCGGGCCAAGCTCGCGGACGTGGTCGTCACCAACCACGCGCTGCTCGCCATCGACGCCATCGAAGGTGCCCCGGTGCTGCCGCAGCACGAGGTGCTGATCGTGGACGAGGCCCACGAGCTGGTCTCCCGGGTCACCGGCGTCGCCACCGGCGAGCTCACGCCCGGGCAGGTCAACCGGGCCGTGAAGCGTGCGGCCAAGCTGGTCGACGAGAAGACCGCCGACTCCCTGCAGACCGCGTCCGAGTCCTTCGAGCGGGTCATGGAGCTGGCGCTCCCGGGCCGCCTGGAGCAGCTCCCCGAAGACCTCGGCTACGCGCTGATGTCGCTGCGCGACGCCGCGCGCAACGTGATCTCGGCGATCGGCTCGACCCGCGACAAGTCCGTCCAAGACGAGGACGCGGTGCGCAAGCAGGCCCTGGCCGCGGTCGAGAGCGTCCACGGGGTGGCGGAGCGGATCACCAACGGCTCCGAGTACGACGTCGTCTGGTACGAGCGCCACGACCGCTTCGGCGCCACCCTCCGGGTCGCCCCGCTGTCGGTGTCCGGCCTTCTCCGGGAGAAGCTGTTCGAGGACCGCTCGGTGGTCCTGACCTCGGCCACCCTCAAGCTGGGCGGCGACTTCAACGGCGTCGCGGCCTCCATGGGGCTGTCTCCCGAGGGGGTCGAGGGGGACGACGTCCCCGTCTGGCGCGGCCTCGACGTCGGCTCGCCCTTCGACTACCCGAAGCAGGGCATCCTCTACGTCGCCAAGCACCTGGCCACGCCGGGCCGCGAAGGGACCCGCGGCGACATGATGGACGAGCTCGCCGAGCTGATCGAGGCGGCCGGCGGCCGGACCCTCGGCCTCTTCTCCTCCATGCGCGGTGCCAAGGCGGCCGCCGAGGAGCTGCGCGGCCGGCTCGACAACCCGATCCTGCTCCAGGGCGAGGAGACGCTAGGCGAGCTGATCAAGGCCTTCGCCGCGGACCCGAAGACCTGCCTGTTCGGGACGCTGTCGCTCTGGCAGGGCGTGGACGTGCCAGGCCCCAGCTGCCAGCTCGTGGTCATGGACCGAATCCCGTTCCCGCGCCCCGACGACCCGCTGATGAGCGCTCGCCAGAAATCGGTGGAGGAGCACGGTGGCAACGGCTTCATGGCCGTCGCGGCCACCCATGCCGCCCTGCTGATGGCGCAGGGCGCGGGTCGTCTCGTACGGGCCACGGGCGACCGGGGTGTCGTCGCGGTGCTGGACCCGCGGCTGGCCACAGCCCGGTACGGGAGCTTCCTGCGGGCCACGCTGCCCGATTTCTGGTACACCACGGACCGCAACCAGGCCCGCCGCTCCTTGGCGGCGATCGACGCCAAGGCCAAGGCCGACGGTACGTAGCAGTCCGCCGGTCCCCGAGCGCAACAGTTCCCGGGCGAACCCGGGACGAACGAGTTCCGGGGGCACGTGAAAGCCCCCGGGACCGGCGCAGTGGATCCCGGGGGCCGGATGGAGGCGGCGGGCGTCAGACTCGACGCAGCACCGCGACGACCTTGCCGAGGATGGTCGCGTCATCGCCGGGAATCGGCTGGTAGGCGGCGTTGTGCGGGAGGAGCCAGACGTGGCCGTCCTCGCGCTTGAAGCGCTTGACGGTGGCCTCCCCGTCAAGCATCGCGGCGACGATGTCGCCGTTCTCCGCGACGGGCTGGCGGCGGACCGTGACCCAGTCGCCGTCACAGATGGCGGCCTCGATCATCGAGTCGCCGACGACCTTGAGGACGAAGAGCTCGCCGTCGCCGACCAGCTGGCGGGGGAGCGGGAACACGTCCTCGACCGACTCCTCGGCGAGGATCGGGCCGCCGGCCGCGATCCGGCCGACCAGGGGAACGTAGGAGGCGGCGGGCTTGCCGGTGGTGTCCGTGGGCTGCGAGCTGGGCTGGTCGGAGCCGCGTACCTCGTAGGCGCGGGGGCGGTGCGGGTCGCGGCGCAGGAAGCCCTTCCGCTCGAGGGCCATCAGCTGGTGGGCCACCGACGAGGTGCTGGACAGGCCGACCGCCTGGCCGATCTCCCGCATGGACGGCGGGTAACCCCGACGCTGCACGGAGTCACGAATGACCTCGATGACCCTCCGCTGCCGGTCCGTGAGCCCGGAGCTGTCGGCGCGGATGCCTGGAGGTCGACCTGGCAGCGAGCGTGCGGGGCGTACTACGGGCTCCGCATCCGGGTTCAGGTTTGCGTCGTTCATGGCATGCACCGGCTCGAGTCGGCTCTGGGAGCGGTTCTGGGCAGTGATGGTGGCACTGTCTGCGGTGGTGGTCACGTCGGCCCCTCTCGAAATGTTCTCCCTAGCTGGACAACGGTAGTAGCTTTCGAAAGGTTGCGCCAAACACACGTTCGAGTGAAAAATCGCGGATCGTCCGGCGTGGGCATATCAAGGGGTGTATGGACGATCGGCTCACCGAATGCGGGTTCGATCCGACGTTCGCTGCTTACGCTACCCTTCCCGCTCGGGTCGCCGCCGTCCGGGCCTGCGCCGGCCTGTGTCACCGGTGTCGGCATGTGCCCAGTGTGGCATCGAGGGGCCTCGTAACCGGCTGACGGACGCCGCGACACGCAGAGCCACGAAAATCCACTCCAACCCAAGATCTAGTGGTTGGATGGGCGCTGCCACCCAGAAGTAGTGGTCCTCGGGTCTGTTGAGGCTCCTGGGATCGCATATGCTGGTGGCTGCTCCACGAGCCCCCGACAGAGTCCGTCTCTGTTGTTCAGGGGCCTGTGGGGTGATTCTGTCGTGCCAAGAGGGAGGGTGAGGGAACGTGCACTGCCCTTTCTGCAGGCACCCCGACAGCCGTGTCGTCGACAGCCGCACCACGGACGACGGTACGTCGATCCGCAGGCGCCGTCAGTGCCCCGACTGCTCCCGTCGCTTCACGACGGTGGAGACGGCCTCGCTGATGGTGATCAAGCGCAGCGGGGTGACGGAACCCTTCAGCCGTACCAAGGTCATCTCCGGCGTGCGCAAGGCGTGCCAGGGGCGGCCGGTCACCGAGGACGCCCTCGCCAAGCTCGGCCAGCGGGTCGAGGAGGCGGTGCGCGCCACCGGGAGTGCCGAGCTGACCACCCACGACGTGGGTCTGGCGATTCTCGGCCCGTTGCAGGAGCTCGACCTGGTCGCCTACCTGCGCTTCGCGTCCGTCTACAAAGCGTTCGACACCCTTGAAGACTTCGAGACCGCCATCGCGGAACTGCGCGAGCCGCGGCCTCATCCCCATGAGTGCGAGCCCGGAGGGACCGTTTCGGTCCCCGTGCCCGCCTCCGCCTCCGACTGACCGGACGGCCCGCGCCACGATGCGCACGCACCGTGACGCGGCCGGTCGGCCCGGAGGCCCCTCCCGGCGGGAGCCGGGGGGAGAAAAGCGTAGAAACAGACACACAGCACCGTGCCGCGGAATAGCGCTGGCACTTTAGGGCGTTTTTGCCCGCATATGGGAGGAAGCGGCATGACAGAGACGGCGAGCAGCTCGGCACGTGGTTCCCGCGCCAAGGGGACCAAGGCTGCCAAGGGCGGCCTGCGTATCGAGCGCATCCACACCACCCCGGGCGTGCACCCCTACGACGAGGTGAGCTGGGAGCGCCGTGACGTCGTCATGACCAACTGGCGCGACGGCTCGGTCAACTTCGAGCAGCGTGGCGTCGAGTTCCCCGACTTCTGGTCGGTGAACGCGGTCAACATCGTCACCAGCAAGTACTTCCGCGGCGCGGTCGGCACCCCGCAGCGCGAGACCGGTCTGAAGCAGCTGATCGACCGGATCGTGAAGACCTACACGAAGGCCGGCGAGGACTTCGACTACTTCTCGTCGCCCGCCGACGTGGAGATCTTCGAGCACGAGCTGACCTACGCCCTCCTGCACCAGATCTTCAGCTTCAACTCCCCGGTGTGGTTCAACGTCGGCACGCCCCAGCCGCAGCAGGTCTCCGCCTGCTTCATCCTGGCCGTCGACGACTCCATGGAGTCGATCCTCGACT
Source organism: Streptomyces sp. NBC_00207 (assembly GCF_045160965.1). Lineage (NCBI taxonomy): Bacteria > Bacillati > Actinomycetota > Actinomycetes > Kitasatosporales > Streptomycetaceae > Streptomyces > Streptomyces sp. NBC_00207. The sequence continues at coordinate 6,723,866 of NZ_CP130715.1, forward strand.
GGTACAAGGAAGAGGGCATGATCTTCAAGGGCGGCTCCGGCGCCGGCCTGAACCTCTCCCGCATCCGCTCCTCCAAGGAGCTCCTCTCCTCCGGCGGCAACGCCTCCGGTCCGGTCTCCTTCATGCGCGGCGCCGACGCGTCCGCTGGAACGATCAAGTCGGGCGGCGCCACCCGCCGCGCGGCCAAGATGGTCGTCCTGGACGTCGACCACCCGGACGTCGAGGCCTTCATCGAGACCAAGGTGAAGGAGGAGGAGAAGATCCGCGCCCTGCGCGACGCGGGCTTCGACATGGACCTGGGCGGCGACGACATCACGTCCGTCCAGTACCAGAACGCCAACAACTCCGTCCGCGTGAACGACGAGTTCATGACGGCCGTCGAGAACGGCACCGAGTTCGGCCTGCGTGCCCGCATGACCGGTGAGGTCATCGAGAAGGTCGACGCCAAGGCGCTCTTCCGCAAGCTCGCCGAGGCCGCGTGGGCCTGTGCCGACCCGGGCATCCAGTACGACGGTGTGATCAACAACTGGCACACCTGCCCCGAGTCCGGCCGCATCACCGCGTCGAACCCGTGCAGCGAGTACATGCACCTGGACAACACGTCCTGCAACCTCGCCTCGCTGAACCTCATGAAGTTCCTCAACGACGACGGCAAGGGCAACCAGTCCTTCGACGCCGAGCGCTTCGCCAAGGTCGTCGAGCTCGTCATCACCGCGATGGACATCTCCATCTGCTTCGCGGACTTCCCGACGCAGAAGATCGGCGAGAACACCCGCGCCTTCCGCCAGCTGGGCATCGGCTACGCCAACCTCGGCGCCCTGCTGATGGCCACCGGCCACGCGTACGACTCCGACGGCGGCCGCACCCTCGCCGCGTCGATCACCTCGCTGATGACCGGTACCGCGTACAAGCGCTCCGCCGAGCTGGCCGCCATCGTCGGCCCGTACGACGGCTACGCCCGCAACGCCGAGTCCCACAAGCGCGTCATGAAGCAGCACGCCGACGCCAACGCAGTCGCGCCGCGCACCGAGGACCTGGACAACAGCATCTGGGCCGCAGCCACCGAGGCCTGGCAGGACGTTCTGCGCCTCGGCGAGAAGAACGGCTTCCGCAACTCCCAGGCCTCCGTCCTCGCGCCGACCGGCACCATCGGTCTCGCGATGTCCTGCGACACCACGGGCGTCGAGCCGGACCTGGCCCTGGTCAAGTTCAAGAAGCTCGTCGGCGGCGGCTCGATGCAGATCGTCAACGGCACCGTCCCGCAGGCCCTGCGTCGCATGGGCTACCAGGAGGAGCAGATCGAGGCGATCGTCTCCCACATCGCCGAGCACGGTGTCGTGGTCGACGCCCCGTTCCTGAAGCCCGAGCACTACTCGGTGTTCGACTGCGCCATGGGCGAGCGCTCCATCTCCGCGATGGGCCACGTCCGCATGATGGCCGCGATCCAGCCCTGGATCTCCGGCGCGATCTCGAAGACGGTCAACATGCCGGAGACGGCGACCGTCGAGGAGATCGAGGAGATCTACTTCGAGGCGTGGAAGATGGGCGTCAAGGCGCTCGCGATCTACCGCGACAACTGCAAGGTCGGCCAGCCCCTCTCCGCGAAGAAGAAGGAAGAGGAGAAGGAGGAGGTCACCGCCAAGGCGGAGGAGACCATCCGCGCGACCGTCGAGAAGGTCATCGAGTACCGGCCGGTCCGCAAGCGCCTCCCGAAGGGCCGCCCGGGCATCACCACCTCCTTCACGGTCGGTGGCGCCGAGGGCTACATGACCGCGAACTCCTACCCGGACGACGGTCTGGGCGAGGTCTTCCTCAAGATGTCCAAGCAGGGCTCGACCCTCGCGGGCATGATGGACGCCTTCTCGATCGCCGTCTCGGTCGGCCTCCAGTACGGCGTGCCGCTGGAGACCTACGTCTCGAAGTTCACCAACATGCGCTTCGAGCCGGCCGGCATGACGGACGACCCGGACGTGCGGATGGCGCAGTCGATCGTCGACTACATCTTCCGCCGCCTGGCGCTCGACTTCCTGCCCTTCGAGACCCGCTCGGCCCTCGGCATCCACACCGCCGAGGAGCGCCAGCGCCACCTCGACACCGGCTCCTACGAGCCCCTCGAGGACGAGCTGGACACCGAGTCCCTGACCCAGTCGGTCCCGCTGGCCGCGGTGCCGTCGGCGCCGAAGCCGGCCGTGACCGTCCCGGTCCCGGCCCCGAAGACGGCGCACAGCAACGCCGAACTGGTCGAGATGCAGCTCGGCGTCTCCGCGGACGCCCCGCTCTGCTTCTCCTGCGGTACGAAGATGCAGCGCGCCGGCTCCTGCTACATCTGCGAGGGCTGCGGCTCCACCAGCGGCTGCAGCTGAAACTAGGTGCCCACCAGGCGTAAAGCGCCTGGGCAGAGCGGGGAGTCGGGGAATTCCGACTCCCCGCTCTCGCTGTGCCCGGTGTATTCGGCGAACCTGATCAGGGGGCTTTCCCAGCCTCCGACGTGGCCCGGGCCCGGGCCCGTTCGATCTCGTTGATATGGGTTTCCGTCCACTGGCGGAGCGCGGTGATCGGCTCTGCGAGGCTGCGGCCGAGCCCCGTCAGGTCGTATTCGACCCGGGGCGGAACGGTGGGGTACACGGTGCGGGTGATGAACCCGTCGGCTTCGAGGCCGCGCAGAGTCTGAGTGAGCATCTTCTGCGACACGCCCTCGATGCGCCGGCTCAATTCGGTGTACCGCAGGGTGCCTTCGAGGAGGGCGTCGACGACCAGAATGGTCCACTTGCCGGAGATGTGATCGAGGACCTGGCGGGTCGGGCACTTCGCGGAGTAGACATCGGCCGGCAGCCCGGACGATTCCACAGTGGTCTTCATGCGGGGAGAGTAACGCACAAAATAGTGCCCTCTTCCCGATGGAGAGTGGCTCTCCAATAGTGAGTGGCATGACGAGTCACACGATGTCTGTCGCAGAAGCGATCCGCACCCGCCGCACTGTCCGCCACTACCTGCCCGACCCGATCCCGGAGACCGCGCTCGACGCGCTCCTCGGTCTCGCCGTTGAGGCCCCCACCAGCTGGAACCTGCAGGACCGGTCGATCGTTGCGGTCTCCGGAGCCGAGGGCCGTGCGGGACTGGCATGGGCCACGGGGGGCCAGCCCCAGCCCCAAGAGGCTCCGGTCGTACTGGTCTTCGTCGCCGAGCCCCAGTCCTGGCGTGGTGACCACAGCGACGTCTACGAGCAGGCGCGGCGCAGCGGAGCGTGGAACGACGAGTTCATCGCGATGTTCTCCGCCGCGTCACGGGAGTTCCAGGAGGATCTCGACCGGCGGGGTCTGCTCCGGGAGTACGCGGTCAAGGACGCCATGATCGCGGCATCCTTCGTGATGCTTGCCGCTACGGAGATGGGCCTGGCGACTTCGCCCATGAACGGCTGGGACGAGGCGAAGGTGAAGAAGGTGATCGGGATCGACGGCCGTGACGACCTGGCCATCGCCCTGCTGGTGTCGGTCGGCTATCCGGCAGAGGACCGGCGCCATCCAGGTCGGCGTGCCAGGGGGCGCACCGTCTTCCGCGAATCGTACGGAGCCGGCGGGGCGGGGAACGCGGCACACCGGGAGTAGGTGCCCTGCAGCAGTACACCGGGCGACATCCCCGGGCTCCCGCTCACGGCGTTCTCAGTGGGGGATGCGGCGGGGCGGGCGGGTGACGAGGTCCTCGCGGAATTCCGCGATCCGGGAATGCACCTGGCGTATCAGATGGGTGTCCTCGATGCGGTCCAGATAGAGGCAGCGCGCGGCCAGGCCCGGCAGGTCGAAGGCGAAGCACAGCGACATCAGCGGGTTCACGAAGAGCTCGCTGCCCTGGGTGCGGGTGGTGAACTGCACGTCGCCGAAGGAGCCCCGGACGGCCGCGGCGATCGAGCCGTTGACGATGCTGGGGCGGTCGGGCGTGTGGTCCTGGGCATGGGCCACGGCGTCCAGGAAGAGCGCGCCCTCGCGGGTGGCGCGCGGCACGGAGAACGCGCCGAGGTACGCTCCCGCGCGCTCCAGCGCCGCGATGTTCTCCAGCACCAGGGCGTGGCTGACCCCGTGGTAGGCGTCCACGCCGAAGCCGACCGACACGACGAGCCGCTCCGGTACGTCGTCCAGCGCGGCCAGCGCCGCCACGCTGGTCAGGTCCTCCTCGGGGGTGCCGAGGCCCGCTTCGTCGCCCCGCATCAGGATGTCCGTGCCGCCGTCGACCAGGACGATCGCGTCGATGCGGTGGAGGTCCACCAGCTCGCGGTAGGCGGCGCGCAGCGGCTGCACGCCGATCTGCGGGAAGGCGTACACGCGTGCCGGGTAGCCGTGCAGCCGGAGCCACTGGGCCAGCGTCCGCTCGGGGAAGTAGGCCTGGTGCGGCGCGGAGTCGGGGGTGATGACGGCGAGGTCGGGGGCGGCCCATTCCTCGGCGGGCAGTCCGGCGAGGGAGCTGAAGGAGAGGTTCGCCAGGTGGACCTCCTTGCCCTGGTGGAGGAGGGAAAGGGCGATCGGCAGGCCGGCGTAGATGTCGAAACCGCCGCCCGCGCCGGCGACCAGGATGCGTTCGGCGCCGGCGAGGCGGGCGAAAAGCGGGTTGGTGTGCAGGGCCGTCATGGCGATCATTGTGCGGGGTGTGGGGAACCGGTGCCCCGGGATTTTCACGGCGGCGCGATGCCGGCGGCACGGGGGAACGGGGAAGCGGGGAGCCATGTGGAGCGGTGACGAGCTGGACCTGGACGCGTATCTGGCGCGGATCGGATATCAGGAGGATGCGGGGGAGAGCCGGGAACTCCGGCCGGACCTCGCCACGTTGTACGCAGTGCACCGGGCCCACACTGCGGCCATCCCCTTCGAGAGCCTGGACGTCCTGCTCGGCCGCCCCGTCGCGCTGGACGTCAAGTCGATCGAGGACAAGCTCGTGCACGCCCGCCGAGGCGGCTACTGCTACGAGCAGAACTCCCTGCTGGCCGCTGCCCTGGAGCGGATCGGCTTCGAGGTCTCCGGGCGCGGTGCCCGCAACCGCACCCGTGGGGACTCCCTGCTGGCCGTGACGCACGCCGTCCTCGTCGTCACGGTCGAGGGCGAACAGTGGCTGTGCGACGTGGGGTTCGGTCACCAGGGCCCTCGCGAGCCGGTGCCGCTGGCGCGCCCCGGCGTGGCGGTGGAGCAGGGGGAGTGGACGTACCGCGTCCGCGAGGAGGAGGACGGCATCCTCGTGCTGTGCCTCCTGCGCGGTGGGACCTGGCGGGACCTGTACGCCTTCTCCCCGCAGCGCTACCACCCCGTCGACTACGTCCTGCTGAACCACTACAGCTCTACCCACGCCCACTCCTCCTTTGTGGGGCGGCTCGTCGTCCACTACCCGGGCGATTCCGTCCGCCGGGCGCTCGTCGGGCGGGAGCTCACCTTGCTGCATCCCGACGGTCGGGCCGAGCGGAGGGCCGTCGGCGCGGACGAGCTGCTCGCCGTGCTCGACCGGGAGTTCGGGCTTCGCCTGACCGAGCGGGATGCGGCGGAACTGGTGCGGATCCACCGCGCCGGGGACTGACCCGGGCCGCGCCTGGCCCGTACGATGGCGCAGTGCTGGTCAAGTGGATTCGCTGCACGGTGACGGACCGACGCGGGTTCGAGCGCGGGCAGCGAAAATGGGCGGGGCTGCCGGGCGAGCCGGGATTCCGGGGGCAGGGCGGCGGCTGGAGCCGGGGCCGGCAGGGGGTCGCGCATGTCTTCGCGTTCTGGGAGAGCCGGTCCTTCTACGACTCCTTCATGGCCCGCTCGCACGACCGGCTGGCCGCCGCGCAGAACGGCACCTACACCGATCTGCGGGTCACCCTCTTCGACCACCGCTTCGACGTGAAGACCGGCTTCGAGCCGCGCTTCACCGACGCCGACGTGGTGCGGGTCGCGCACACCCGCGTCCGGGAGGGCCGGGTCGACCACTTCGCCCTGATGCAGGAGAAGGTGTGGAATCCGGCGATGGCGGGCTCGCCCGGAATGATCCGCGGCCTCTTCGGGGAGGCCCCTGGCCGGGAGTTCCTGGTGCTGTCGATGTGGCACGCGGCCGCCGAGCACGGCAAGTACCGGCAGGAGCGGGTCGAGCGGCTCTCCCTGCGCGCCCAGATCCAGGCCGATGTCGAGGCCCTCACCGGTGATGTGGTCGACCTCGAACCGTCCTGGACGGTATGACCGTACGACTACCGTCAGGCCGTTCGGCGTGCCCGGTGCACCGGTCGGCCGGTGGCCGAATAGGGTCGTGGGATGGCTCGACCACGGCGCATCGTCCTTGTCCGGCACGGGGAATCGGAGGGGAACGCCGACGACTCGGTGTACGAACGCGAGCCCGACCACGCCCTGCGGCTCACCGGGAACGGGCGCGAGCAGGCTGCGGCCGCCGGGGTACGGCTGCGTGAGCTCTTCGGCGAGGAGACCATCAGCGCGTACGTCTCCCCCTACCGCCGGACCCTGCAGACCTTCCGCGAGCTCCGGCTGGACCCGGCGAGGGTCCGGATGCGCGAGGAGCCGAGGCTGCGCGAGCAGGACTGGGGGAACTGGCAGGACCGTAACGACGTACGGCTGCAGAAGGCGTACCGGGACGCGTACGGGCACTTCTTCTACCGGTTCGCGCAGGGCGAGTCCGGGGCCGACGTGTACGACCGGGTCGGTTCCTTCCTGGAAAGCCTCTACCGCAGCTTCGAGGCCCCGGACCACCCCGAGAACGTCCTGCTGGTGACGCACGGGCTGACGATGCGGCTGTTCTGCATGCGCTGGTTCCACTGGTCGGTGGCCGAATTCGAGGCCCTGTCCAATCCCGGCAACGGCGAATTCCGGGTGCTCCTGCGGGGCCCGGACGGCCGGTACCGGATGGACCGCCCGTTTGAGCGGTGGACCACACCCGAGCCTTATGACCTGGACGGCTAGAGTGACCCGCGATGACGCCTGACTCCACTCCCGAACGGCGCTACGCGCGCGCCATGTCCAGCCTTCGCGGGCTGGCTCTGGGTGACGCCCTGGGTTCCCAGTACTTCGTCCCCGTGAACTACCCGCTGCTCAAGCGGCGCGAGCTACCCGCCGGCACCGAGACGTGGCAGTGGACCGACGACACCGAAATGGCCTGCTCGGTGGTGGCCGTGCTGGCCGAGCACGGACGGATCGACCAGGACGCGCTCGCGCGTTCCTTCGCCCACCACCACGACTTCGACCGGGGCTACGGGCCCGCGGTCAACCGGATGCTGCGGCTGGTGCGTGAGGGCGAGGACTGGCGCACCCTGGCCGCGGAACTGTTCAACGGGCAGGGCTCGTGGGGCAACGGCGCCGCCATGCGGATCGCGCCGCTGGGCGCCTGGTACGCCGACGACCCGGAGCAGGCCACCCACCAGGCGGAGATTTCCGCCTACACCACCCACCAGCACCGCGAGGCCGTGTGCGGGGCGATGGCCGTCGCCGCGGCGGCCGCGCTGGCCGCCGCTCCGGACGGTCCGCCGAAGGCCTCCGACCTGCTGGACGGAGTGATCGCGCTGGTGCCGCGCAGCGCCGTGGGCGCCGGGCTGCGGCGGGCGCGGGACATGCTGGACTACGGCGACGCGACCACGGTCGCGGCGGTTCTGGGCTGTGGACGGCGCACGAGCGCCCATGACACCGTGCCGTTCGCCCTGTGGTCCGCGGCCCGTGCATTGGACGACTACGAGCGGGCGTTCTGGACCACCGCGCAGGTGGGCGGCGACGTCGACACGACCTGCGCGATCGTCGGCGGTGTGCTGGGGTCCCGCGGGGACGCGGTGCTGCCGTCCGCGTGGCTGGCGCGTACCGAGGCCCTGCCGGCCTGGCTGCCGGAGTCGGCGGCGCGCTGAAGGATCGCCGCCCCGGACGCCCGGGGAGCGGGGTGAAATGAGTCCTTCCGATTGTCACGGTCCTGCCACAGGGCTCTTTTGATCCTGTTCAAAACCACCTGCCACCGGCCTACTCTGTCCGCTGCGCCGCCCTCAAGGAACGATCGGGCGGCCGACAGGGGAGGGAACCCGATGGCAGAGAACACCGGCAGGGCGGAAGACGCCCGGTCCAAGGACCCGAAGGACTCGAAGGCCCTCGACGACACAGTCAACGCAGGGGCCCCGGCCGGCGATTCGTCCGCGAGCACGGCTCAGGCAGCACCTGCCGCTCCGGCAGCTCAGGCCGCTCCGGCGGCCCCCGCTGCTCCGGCCGGCGGCACACCCGCCGGCCCGGCCGGTCCACCGGCGGCGGCGCCCGCCGCCGCCGCATGGCAGGCATGGCAGGCCCACCAGCACCAGCTCCAGCAGCGCCAATGGCCCGGCGCACACGCGCCGTCCGCGGCGCCCTCGTGGGTCACGCTCGTGCGCCCCGCCGAGGCGGCCCCCATCGCGACCGCCACCCTCCTCGCCGCCCTCGCCGCCGGCCTCGCCGCCGCACTGCTCCTCGGCGACGGCATGGGCCCCGGCCTGCTGCTCGCGGTGCTGCCCGCCGTCGTCGCCGCGTACGTCGCCGCCCGTACGGCCCGGCGTACGGCCCGGCCCTGGACCGTGGTCTGGGCGATAGGCTGCCTCGCCCTCCTCGCCGTACCCGCCCTGCGCGACTCCGCCTGGCCGTCCACGCTCGCGATCCTGTCCGCCGTCCTGCTGGGCGCGCTGGCCCTGCACGGCAGTCGTACCTGGCCCGGCGTCCTGCTCAGCCCGCTCGGCTTCTTCGACTCCGCCGTGTCCGGGCTCGCCTGGGCCCTGGTCGGACTGCGGTCGCGCGGCGGGGTCAGCAAGGACCGCTGGCTGCCCATCGCCAAGGCGACCGCCGTCGCCGTGGCCCTCCTGGTGGTCTTCGGCGCGCTGTTCGCCTCTGCCGATGCCGCCTTCGCCGGCCTCCTGGGCGGCCTGATGCCCGACCTGTCGACCGAGAACGGGCCCATCCGGTTCCTGCTCTTCCTCCTCGGCACGCTCATCGCGCTCGCCGCCGCCCGCACCGCCGCAGCCCCGCTGCGCTGGGACCGGATCAAGGTGGCCCCGGGCAAGCCGCGCTCCCGGGTCGAATGGGCGCTTCCACTCGTCGTTCTCAACCTGCTCTTCGCCGGCTTCAACGCCGTCCAGCTCGCCGTGCTGTTCGGCGGCTACGACAAGGTCCTGGAGAGCACCGGTCTCAACCACGCCGAGTACGCCCGCCAGGGCTTCTGGCAGCTGCTGTGGGCCACCCTGTTCACCCTCGTCGTGATCGCGCTCGCCCTGCGCTGGGCCCCGCGCTCCGGAGCGGGCGACCGTCGCTTCGTCCGTATCGTCCTCGGCGTGCTGTGCACGCTGACCCTGGTCGTCGTCGCCGCCGCGCTGCGCCGGATGGACCTCTACGTGGACGCGTACGGGCTGACCCGGCTGCGCGTGTCGGTGGCCGCGATGGAGCTGTGGCTCGGGCTGGTCATCGTATTGATCATGGCGGCCGGGGTGTTCGGTGCACGCTGGCTGCCGCGCGCGGTCGCGGGCAGTGCGGCCGCCGCCGTCCTGGCCTTCGGCCTGCTGTCCCCGGACGGGATGGTCGCCGGGAGCAACGTCGCCCGCTTTGAGACCACTCAGAAGATCGACCTGGCCTACTTCCAGTCCCTGTCGTCCGACGCCGCACCCGCCCTGGACCGGCTGCCCGAGCCCCAGAGGTCCTGCGCCCTGCGCGGGATCAACGACGAGATGTCCAGGGCCGGAGACGTCCCCTGGTACGCCATGAGCCTGGGCGAGTACCGGGCCCGGCAGATCCTGCGCGAGCGCCCGCTGACGGCTTCGTACGAGGTCTGCTCGCGCCTGGGTACCTTCGGAAGCCGCCTGGAGTACTAGGGCACGCGGCGCCGGGAGAGTTCGCAGGAGAGCCCGGGTGCGGGGAACGGTCCCCGCACCCGGGCTCCCGTACGGCAGGAGTTCAGGCGGCAGGGCCGGCCTGTGCGGCCGCGCCGGCCAGGGCGTCCAGGTCGCTCTTGCGCACCCGGATCACCAGCAGGGCGGTGGCCAGGGCCACGCCCGCCATCGCCACGGCGGCGAAGAACGCGGTGGAGATGCCCTGGGCGAGGACCAGGTCCCCCCAGGGGTCGGGCAGCAGCCGGGTCTCCTTGAAGGCGGCCAGCTGGTCGGGATTCGCCTGCGCCATGAAGGCCGGGACCTGCTTCGCGGCCTCGTCGCGGCTGGCCGTGCCGAAGACGGTGACCAGGATGGACAGGCCCAGCGAGCCGCCCACCTGCTGGCTGGCGTTGAGCAGCCCGGAGGCCGCGCCGGCCTCCTTCGGCGCCACCCCGGAGACGGCGGTGAGGGTGAGGGTCACGAAGTTGAGGCCCATGCCGAACCCGAAGAGCAGCATCGGTCCGAGCACTCCGGAGAGGTACGAGCTGTCGGTCCGCAGGAAGGTCAGCCAGGCCAGCCCGGTTCCGGTGAGCGCGGACCCGATGACCATGAAGGGCTTGGGACCGAAGCGCGGCAGGAACCGCTGCGAGAGACCGGCGGCGGTGACGATGGCGACGGTCACGGGCAGGAAGCCGAGCCCGGACTGGATCGGGGAGAAGCCCAGCACGTTCTGCACGAACTGGACGATGAAGAAGAACATGCCGAACATCGCCGCCGCGAGGCCGAGCATGATCACGTACGTGCCGGTGCGGTTGCGGTCGGCGAACATGCGCAGCGGGATGATCGGCTCCCGGGCCCGGGACTCGATGACGACGAAGAGCGCGAGCAGGACGAGGGCCGCGGCGAAGGATCCGATGGTGAGCGAGTCGCGCCAGCCGTCCTCCGAGGCGCGGATGAACCCGTAGACGAGCGAGGCCATGCCGCCGGTGGAGGTGAGGGCTCCGGCGATGTCGAAGCGGCCGGGGTGGCGCTCGGACTCGGTGATGTAGAGCGGGGTGAGCACCGCGATCAGCACGCCGATCGGGACGTTGACGAAGAGCACCCAGCGCCAGTCGAGCCACTCGGTCAGCATGCCGCCGGCCAGCAGGCCGATCGCGCCGCCGCCCGCGGAGACGGCCGCGAACACCCCGAACGCCCGGTTTCGTTCCGGACCTTCGGGAAAAGTCGTGGTGATCAGGGCGAGAGAGGTCGGGGAGGCGATCGCGCCGCCCACCCCTTGCAGGGCGCGGGCCGCGAGTAGTTGCCAAGGCTCCTGGGCGAATCCGCCGAGGAGGGAGGCCAGGGTGAAGAGCAGGATTCCGGACAGGAACACGCGGCGCCGGCCCAGGATGTCACCGGCCCGGCCACCGAGCAGCAGCAGGCCGCCGAAGGTGAGGGTGTAGGCGCTGAGCACCCAGGAGAGGTCGGTGGTGCTGAAGCTGAGCGCGTCCTGGATGTGCGGGAGTGCGATGTTCACGATCGTCGCGTCGAGGACGACCATGAGCTGGCACGCGGCGATGACCGCGAGCGCCACTCCGGGACGCCCCTCGCGGCGGGCCGCCCCTGGTATCCGGGGCGTGGCGAGTTGAGAGCTTGTCACTGAGGATCCCCCCCCAAAGTGAAATAGTGAACGTATCCGTTCACTACTGGGCTACGGTAGGAGCCGGTCCTTAGGGAACGCAAGCGTTCTCTAAGGCTGAAAATGTGTACGCCGGGCACGGGGGCCGGCCGGGAGGTGGGGAGATGGCGGGTTCGCGCTGGTCGGTGGCGTCGTCGGGGCGCAGGCGGGGTCCCGAACTCGAACGGGCGATTCTGGACGCTGCGTTGGAGCAGCTGAGCACGGTCGGCTGGAACGCGCTCACCATGGAGGGCGTCGCGGCCGGCGCGCACACCGGCAAGGCCTCCCTCTATCGGCGCTGGCCGTCCAAGGTCGACCTCGTGGCCGATGCGCTGCGGACCGGCCTGTCGCAGATAGGAGAGATTCCCGACGGCGGGTCGATCCGTGAGGACCTCCATCTGTTGTGCGTGCGCACGCGGGACGTCATGCACTCCCGTGCCGGACAGGCGCTGCGGTCGGTGCTTCACGAATGCGATCACAAGCATGTCGATCGGTTCCGCGGGGTCATCTGGTCGGGTCTGCACGAGCCGGCCCAGCGGCTGATCAGGGAGCTTGTGCTGCGGGGAATCGCTCGGGGTGACGTGCGACCGGATGCGACTGGTCCGTTTGTCGTGGATGTCATTCCGGCCATGCTGATGTACCGCGCCAAGGTGTGCGGTAGCGAATGGGGGGACGCGGAGATCGCGGAGCTGATCGACGAGGTGATGGTGCCGCTGCTCAGGGCGTGAGGCGCGGAGGGCGCGGCGCGGGGCGTGCGGAGCACGATCCGTGCCGGATCGGGCGGGGGTCTGACCCGGGCGGGGGTGTGCAGTCGGCTCGGGGCGGCGTAACCTTGCTGGCGCCATGCCGTACGAAGCACCCACCCACACCGTCGAACGCTCCCTCCGTGCAACCACCGGCGCCAAGGTCATCGCCGGGGTCGACGAAGTCGGACGAGGGGCCTGGGCCGGTCCCGTCACCGTGTGCGCGGCGATCACCGGCCTGCGCCGGCCGCCCGCCGGGCTCACCGACTCCAAACTGCTCACCGCCAAGCGACGCGATGCCCTGCTCGAGGTCCTGGAGGGCTGGGTCACCGCGTACGCCCTCGGGCACGCCTCGCCCGAGGAGATCGACGAGCTCGGCATGACCGCCGCCCTGAGACTGGCGGCGGAGCGCGCCCTGGTGGCCCTGCCGGTGCGGCCCGACGCGGTGATCCTCGACGGCAAGCACGACTACCTCGGCGAACCCTGGCGGGTCCGAACGGTGATCAAGGGCGACCAGTCCTGCATCGCCGTCGCCGCGGCCTCGGTCATCGCGAAGGTCACGCGCGACCGGATGATGGCCGAACTGGGCGAACAGGGCGGCGGAATCGAGGACTTCGCCTTCGCCGCCAACGCCGGATACCCCTCGCCCGTGCACCGGGCGGCGCTGGAGGAACTGGGGCCCACCCCCTACCACCGGCTCTCGTGGTCGTACCTCGACGGGCTGCCCCGGTGGCGCCACCTGAAGAAGGTGCGCCGCAGCGAGGAATCGATGGAGCTGGAAAACGGAGGCCAACTCGGCTTCGATTTCTGATCGCACCCATGTGCCACCGGCCGGTACGTTTCGTACCGGTGTTTGATAGACATCAACTCATGCCTCTCACCCCCGCCATCGAGGAGCCTCAGATTCACGAGAGTGCCCAGGGTCCCCGCGTCACGCCGGCCGCGAGCCGCACCGCGCAGACCCCCCGCCCTGTACCTGGTCCGCGTCCCGCCGCCGTACCGCGGCCCGGACGCCCCGGTCCCTCCCCCGTAGCGGCAAGCCGCACGGGTGGTGCCCCCCGGCCCGCAGCGCCCGCGCAGCGTGCGCCGCAGGCCGCCTCCGGACCCGTTCCCGCAGCGCCCGCCGCTGCTCCCACCGCACCGTCCGTCTCCGCGGCGGTGCCGCAGATCCAGCTGATCCCGGCTTCTGCCGAGGGTGCGCTGGACGCGGCCGAAGAGGCCGTCGACCTGCTGCTCGACACCGGGCGCGCGCCCGGCGACATCCTGGTGCTCACCACCGGCGACCCGCACCCGTGGGCCGCGCACGAGCTGTCCTTCGGCGAGGACGCGTACTGGGCCCTGCACGACGCCGGGGACGACGTCTTCTACGCGGACGCGGCGCAGGTCCAGCGCGCCGCGGGCCGTCCGGTCGTGGTCTTCGCGGTCAACGGCGGAGCGGTCGAGAGCGTTGCCGGCGCCCTGCCGGTCGCGCTCACCCGGGCCGGTGCGCTGCTGGTCGTGTGCGGTGATGCGCAGCAGATCAACTCCGTGCTGGGTGCGGGCGTCTGACGCCCTGTACCCCGGCACGGGCGAGGGGCGGGGCGGGCTTCGAGCCGGCCCCGCTGAAGCCCGGGCCGAAGCCCGAGCCGCATCCGATGTGAGGCCCGAGCCGAAGTTCGGGCGGCAGTCCGAGGCCTGATCCGCCGTACGCCCGGTTCCGGGTGTACGGCCGTGAGGCCTGCCCGCGGACGTCCGGTCCGTGTAAGCCGGTAGACCGGTACGTCGTTTGCCCTTCGCCGTCACGCGTCCTGCGTACGTCCGCCCGGGGCACCCCTGCGGCTGGACCGGCCGTACGAGGGTCAGCGCGCGGCGGTCCGGCGCAGGGCCTCGGCCGCGCCACCGCCGGTGTGCAGGGCGAGCGGAGCGAACTCGGCCACGGTGTCGCCGAGGCGCTGGGGCCGCGAGTCCGAACCGGGCTGACGGCCGCCACGGCCCTCACCCAGCACCTGCCAGCCGCCGCGGGTCAGCGTGATGTAGGCGCCGCAGCGCAGCCCGTGCAGGGTGCAGGCGTCCCGCAGCCCCCACATCCACGCCCCGTCCTCCTCGGTCCACTGCTCGTCGCCCTCGCGGCAGTAGAGCAGGACCGCCGTGCGCACCGGGGTCCGTCGCCGCAGATCGTGCGGGAGGACCCGGCGCAGCCGGGACAGCAGGGCGTTGCGGTACTCCCAGCCGTCCGCCGAGGCCGACCGCTGTACGAAGGAGGCGCTCGCCACGAGCCGCTCCTCCGGGCCCAGGACGGCGATCACCGCGGTCGACGGCACCGGGCTGTGGCGTGAGTGCAGGCCGCTGACGACCTCGCGGGGATTGCGGAGGAGGGGAATGCCCGCCGCCGTCCATTCGGCCGGTTCCAGCAGCCTGCCGTGCCGGCTGGCGGCGCCGGTGGCCGATGTCAGGGACGAGGTCGAAGGCGGCGCGAATCCGAAGGTCACGGTCCTCCCTTCGGGTACACGCCCGCGGACGGGCACGGCTGGAGTCAGGGCGCGCCGCGGCGCGGCCCAGGAGAGTGCCGAGGAGCCGAGCGGGAGCACTCCAATTCTCGCGTGGCTCCTGAGCATGCGGCAACGAGCAATTGACGCCGCCGACCGGAATTCGCCGGTATGCCGTTCATATCCTTGCCCCGCCACGCCGAGGATGACGCATTCGGCTACCCCTGGAGCGCCAGCACCAGCGGGAACACCTCTTTCGCGCCTGCCCGCCGAAGCAGCCGGGCGGCCACCGCGAGGGTCCACCCGCTCTCCGAGCGGTCGTCCACGAGGAGCACCGGACCCGCCGCCTGCGCCAGCGCGTCGGCCAGCTCCGGGGGCACGGTCAGGGCCTGGTGGAGCACCCGCACCCGCTGGGCGCTGTTCGAGGCGGCCGCTCCGAACTCCGGTGCCTGATCGGTGTAGGCGACCGTGCCGAGCAGGGGCATCCGGCCGACCTCCGCGATCCGAGCGGCCAGCGAACCGACCAGCCGAGGACGGCTGCGCGAGGGCAGGGCGACCACACCCACCGGCCGGGCCGGTGCGTCCGGCGCCCCCGAGGCCCAGCCGCCGGGGCCCCGGGCCCAGTCGGCGAGCACGGCGACCACGGCCTGGGCGACGTCGTCCGGAATCGGCTGGTCCGGAGCCTGCGGGGCGAGCATGGGGCGCAGCCGGTTGCCCCAGCCGATGTCGGACAGCCGGCCCAGCGCCCGGCCCGTCGAGGCCTGCTCCCGGGCGGGGATGCGGCCCTTGAGGTCGACGCCGACCGCCGCGAGCCCGGTCGGCCACATCTTGCGCGGATCCAGCTCCACGCCCGGGCGGCCGAGCTCGCCGCGGGCGGTGTCCAGTGCGGTGGTGGAGACCTCGGCGGTGAACCGGGCCCCGGCGCAGTTGTCGCAGCGGCCGCAGGGTGCGGCCTCCTCGTCGTCGAGCTGGCGGCGCAGGAACTCCATCCGGCACTCGGTGGCAGCCGCGTAGTCGCGCATGGCCTGCTGCTCGGCGGCCCGCTGCCGGGCCACCCAGGCGTAGCGCTCGGCGTCGTAGGCCCACGGCTCGCCCGTCGAAGTCCAGCCGCCCTTGACGCGGTGCACGGCGCCGTCGACGTCGAGGACCTTGAGCATGGTCTCCAGCCGGGTGCGCCGCAGGTCCACCAGCGGTTCCAGGGCGGGCAGCGACAGTGGCCGGCCGGCCTGGGCCAGGACGTCGAGCGTGCGGCGCACCTGCTCCTCCGGGGGGAAGGCCACGGAAGCGAAGTACTGCCAGATCGCCTCGTCCTCGCGGCCGGGCAGCAGCAGCACCTCCGCGTGCTCCACGCCACGGCCGGCGCGGCCGACCTGCTGGTAGTAGGCGATGGGGGAGGAGGGCGAGCCGAGGTGCACCACGAAGCCCAGGTCCGGCTTGTCGAAGCCCATCCCGAGGGCGGAGGTGGCCACCAGCGCCTTGACCCGGTTCGCCTGGAGGTCGTCCTCGGCCTGCTGGCGGTCGGCGTTCTCCGTCTTGCCGGTGTACGAGGCCACCGTGTGCCCGCGGTGGCGCAGGTACGTGGTGACCTCCTCGGCCGCGGCCACGGTCAGCGTGTAGATGATCCCGGAGCCGGGCAGATCGCCGAGGCGGTCGGCGAGCCAGGCCAGCCGGTGAGCCGCGTCGGGCAGGGTCAGTACGGCCAGGCTCAGGCTCTCGCGGTCCAGAGGGCCGCGCAGCACCAGGGCGTCGGTGCCGGCGCCGGTGCCCAGCTGTTCGGCGACGTCGGCGGTCACGCGGGCGTTGGCCGTGGCGGTCGTGGCGAGCACGGGGACGTTGGGCGGCAGGTCGGCCAGCATGGTGCGCAGCCGGCGGTAGTCGGGGCGGAAGTCGTGTCCCCAGTCGGAGATGCAGTGTGCCTCGTCCACCACGAGCAGACCCGTCGCGGCGGAGAGCTTGGGGAGGACCTGGTCGCGGAAGTCGGGGTTGTTCAGCCGCTCCGGGCTTACGAGCAGGACGTCGACCTCGCCGGCGGCGACCTCGGCCTGGATGCCCTCCCATTCCTCGGGGTTGGCGGAATTGATGGTGCGGGCGCGGATCCCGGCCCTTGCCGCGGCTTCGACCTGATTGCGCATCAGCGCGAGGAGCGGGGAGACGATCACGGTGGGGCCGGCGCCGCTCGCCCGCAGCAGCGAGGTGGCCACGAAGTACACCGCGGACTTGCCCCAGCCCGTGCGCTGGACCACCAGCGCCCGCCGCTTGTGCGCGACGAGGGCCTCGATCGCACGCCACTGGTCCTCGCGCAGCCGGGCGGTGCCCGTGGGGTCGCCCACGAGACGGGCTAGTACGGAGTCGGCCGAGGACCTCAGGTCTGCGTTCATGCCCCCATGCAACCCGATGCCTGTGACATCGCGCCAATGCCGCTCTGAGCCTGTGGACATTGAAGCGTCAACAGTTATCCACAGGGCTTTCCGGATCGGATCATGCGCGGGACCTTCGTGCCATGACGAACAACAACGAATCACGCAGCCCGTCCGACCGGCCCTCCATCAGCCCGGCCGGAGCCGCCACCGGCCCCCAGATCACCCTGCGCAGCCCGGCCGAACTGGCCGACGCGCTGCCCTACATGCTCGGCTTCCACCCGAGCGACTCCCTCGTCCTGGTCGCCGTGCACGGCGAGGGCGGGCGCTTCGGCGGCCGGCTCCGGGTCGGCATCCCCACCGCGCCCGCGGAATGGGAGGACACCGCCCGGCAGGTCGCCGACTGCCTGATCCGGGGGAGCGAACGCCGTGGCGGCAAGCCCGACGGCATCGTCGTGTACCTCTGTCAGGAGCCGCGGGAGGAGGAGAGCGGCCAGCGGGTGATGACCCGGCTGCGGCCGCTCGCCCAGCGGATCCGGCTGGCCTGCGGGGCGCTGGACGTGCCGGTTCTGGAGGCACTGTGCCTCTCCGAGGGTCGATTCTGGTCCTACGTCTGCCCCGACGAGCGGTGCTGTCCGGCGGAGGGCACCCGGCTGGCCGCGGTCGGCACCTCGGTGATGGCCGCGACGGCCACCTTCGCCGGGCTCCAGGTCCGGGGCTCCCTCAAGGAGATCGAGGGCAGGCTCGCACCGCTGCGCGGAGCCGTGGCCGCCGAGGCCGAACGGGCCCTGGACCGGGCGGCCGCGGCCTTGATGCCGAGGATCCTCGACGGGGCCACCCGGGAGGAGGTCGGGGCCGAGACCATCTCGCTCGCGCAGGCCCTGATGCGGCGCATGACCCTGGCCCCGCCGGTCGAGGGCGGCTCACATGCCGACGACTGGGACGACGCCCTGCTGGGTCACGACGAGGCCGCCTCGTTGATCCTGGGTCTCCAAGACCGCGAGATCCGGGACATCGCGGCGGAGTGGATGGAAGACGAGGAGGCTGCCCCGGCCCTGCGGCTGTGGCGGGCCCTCGCCCGGCGCTGCGTCGGGGCCTACGGCGAACACGCCGCGGCCCCCCTCACCCTCGCAGGCTGGGTCTCCTGGTCCACCGGGGACGAGCCGACCGCCCGGATCGCCTTCGGCCTGGCCCTGCGGGCGGACGCCGAATACCGCTTCGCCCAGCTGCTCCACCACGCGTGCAACGAGGGGATCGACCCCGAGGGTCTGCGGGAGTGCCTGCGGGAGGAGCGCCGCCGCCGCGAGCCCCGGCGGAGCCGCTCCTCGGCGGGCACCCGTCCTCCCGGGCGGCGGGGGCGGACGGCGCCCCGCCGCGGGTCCCGCCGCACCGCGGGGAGCGAGCAGTGAAGGCGCGCCAGCCTTGGAGCCGTGGTCCGGTACGGCTGCTCCGGAGCGCCCTGGGCCGGACCCTGAAGCGCAGACTCCGGCCCCGGCATCCGCGGCCGGGGCCCGTGACCGGCACACGGTCGGGGCTCGTGACCCGGACGGGAGCGGCGCTCGTTACCCGGGCGGGGCAGGAGACCGTGACCCGGGCGGGGGTGGGGGCGTTCAGGTGTGGGGTGGTGGGGGCCCGGCCACGCCGCCGCCCAGCTGAACCGACCGGAGCGCAGACAAGGCGACACATGTCTCACCCCGCACCTCCCCGCCCATCCGGCGTGCCCGCCGCCCGCAGGTCCGAACTGCCGCCCGTGCACGGCGCCGTGATCTGCGTCGCCGCGCCCTGTCTGGTCATCTCGCCGGAGCACGGCCAGCTGACCGGGCGGGGGATCGACGGGATCTACCGGGCAGGCCGCAGGCTGCTCTCCCGTTGCGTGCTGCGCGTCGGCGGCCGGGACCCGGTCGCCGTCCAAGGACGCAGCCTCGGCTCCGACAGGGCCGCCTTCACCGCGACCGTGCGCACCGGTGCCGAGCCGGGCCCCGACCCGGACATCGGTGTGGAACGGGTCAGGCACGCCGACGGCACCGAGCGGATCACCCTGCGCAGCTTCTCGGCCCGGCCGCTGCGCCTGCCCGTGGAGGTCCTGCTCGGGACCGACCTGGCGGAGCTGGCCGCCGTGGCCGCCGGCCGGGCCGGACCGGAGCTGCCCGCCGGGGTGCACGCCGCCGGGCTGCGCTGGAGCACCGGCGAGGCGCAGACGGTCACCGCCGCGGAGCCGCCGCCGGACGACGCGCTGGCCTCGGCGGGGCTGCTGCGCTGGCAGCTCGATCTCGGCCCCGGCGAATCCCGCACCATCGAACTGCGGACCACCCAGGACCGGGTCGTGAGGGCCTCCGCCGGGCAGGTGGCGAACCCACTGGCCGACGCCCGGGCCGAAGGGGACGATCCGAGGGTCGAGGCGTGGTTCCGCAGCAGCGTCGAGGACCTGGGCGCGCTGCTCCTGAGGGATCCCGAAGCGCCGGGCGACGCCTTCGTGGCCGCAGGGGCGCCCTGGAGGCTGGGTCTGGCCCCGGCCGAGTCGTTGTGGGCCGCGCGGATGGCGCTGCCCCTCGGGACCGGTCTCGCCGCGGCCACCCTGCGCATCCTGGCCCGGACCCAGACCGACGGGCACGGGCCCGACGCCGGGAAGATCCCGGGACCGCTGCGCGGAGCAGGTCCGCAACTGCCGCCGGGGTGCACCGGTACGGAGGCGACCCTGGCCTTCCCCGCGGTGCTCGCCGAAGCCCGGCTCTGGGGCATGCCGGAAGAGGAGGTGGCCCGGCTGCTCCCGGCCGCCGAGCGGTGCCTCGACTGGATGCGCGGCGCCCTGGGGGAGGACGGCCTCCTGGCCGATCCCGACCCGGGTCCGCGGCGCTGCGAGACCCAGGCCCACGCCCACCGGGCCGCCGAGCTCGGCGCGGACCTCCTCGCCGGATGCGGGCGGCCCGGCGCCGAGGAGTGGCGGGAGCGGGCCGCCGCACTGCGGGAGCGGTTCCGGGCCGGGTTCTGGATCGACGGTCCGGACGGCGGGCGGCCCGCTTCGGCCCTGCATCCCGACGGGCGGCCACTTCCCCGGCTGACGGGTGCCGCCGCCCACCTGCTCGACACCGGACTGATCAGTGGCGGCCGCACGGCCCCCGGGCTCCTGGACCGCGCACGGTCGGAGCAGCTGGCCCGGCTGCTCGGAGCCCCCGCCATGGATTCCGGATGGGGGCTGCGGAGCATGGCCACCAGGGAGCCGGGGCACAACCCGTTCGGCCACCGCTCGGGCGCGGTCCGGGCGTACGAGAGTGCCGTGGCGGTGGCGGGCCTGGCCCAGGCGGGCTTCGAAAAGGAGGCCGCGGGCCTGCTGAGGGGGCTGCTGGACGCGGCCGAGGCCTTCGGGTACCGGCTGCCGGAGATGTTCGCGGCCGAGCAGCGCACCGCCGGCAGCGCCCCCGTCCCGCACCCGGCGGCCTGCCGCCCGGCCGCCGTGGCCGCGGCGGCCGGTGTCCACGTACTGACCGCCCTCGCCGGGATCCGCCCCGACGCCCCCTCGGGCACGGTCGCCCTCGCCCCGCTCCCCGGAGCCCCCCTCGGCGCGCTCCGGCTCGCGGGCCTGCGGGTGTCGGGGGAGCCCTTCGCCGTCCGGATCAGCCGGCTCGGCCTCGGCATGGTGGAGGAGGCCGCCGATGCGCTCCAACTGGGTGGCTAGTGCCGTGGCCGGTCGTGCCGGTCTGTCTGCCGGGCCGACGGCCTCCCGGCTCCGGAACCGTGTCTTCAAGGTCACCAAAGAGCTGTTTATCGTCAGGCAGACGACTATGATCGCGGCATGTCGCCCTACGACCCGTCGGCCTTTCCGCCCTTCGCCGTCACCGTCGACCTGGTCGTGCTCACCGTGCGGCGCCACGCGCTCTGCGCGCTGGTCGTCCGACGGGGTGAGCAGCCGTTCCAGGGGCGCTGGGCGCTGCCCGGCGGATTCGTCCGCGGAGACGAGGACCTGGCCGGTGCCGCCGCGCGGGAGCTCTCCGAGGAGACCGGCCTGTGCGCCCACGATCCCGCCCTGCCCGGCGCGGGCAACGGGGCACACCTCGAACAGCTGGCCACTTACGGCGATCCGAAGCGGGATCCGCGGATGCGTGTCGTCAGCGTGGCGCACCTGGTGCTGGCTCCGGACCTGCCGGCGCCGCGGGCCGGAGGCGACGCCAACAGCGCGCGCTGGGCCCCCGTGGACGAGCTGCTGGCCGCCCCCGACGAAGCCGCGACCGCGCTCGCCTTCGACCACGCCCGGATTCTCGCCGACGGCGTGGAGCGGGCCCGCTCGAAGATCGAGTACTCCTCGCTGGCCACCGCCTTCTGCCCGCCCGAGTTCACCGTCGGCGAGCTGCGCCGGGTCTACGAGGCCGTCTGGGGCGTGGCCCTCGACCCGCGCAACTTCCACCGCAAGGTCACCGGGACCCCCGGATTCCTGGTGCCGGCCGGAGGGACGACGACCCGTCAGGGCGGGCGCCCGGCCCAGCTGTTCCGCGCGGGAGGGGCCACCCTGCTCAACCCGCCGATGCTGCGTCCGGAAGTCTGACGCCGCGTCGCATGGGCCGGCCGGGGTGTGGCCGACGGCGCGGGGACCGGGCCCGGCGGGCACGCCGACTCTGACGGCAATATCGGCATCCCAGCGGACCGGTTACGCAGAAAATCGGACATATCGCGCTATCTTGCTTGGGGTACTCACCCTGCCGCAGAGCGGTCTCACCCCCCGCGAGGGAAGCGATGCTCCAGGCCATCGGACTCACCAGCAAACACCGAACCGACGCCCCGCCCCTCGTGGACGACCTCACCTTCGAGGCCCGCCCGGGGCACGTGACCGCCCTGCTCGGCGAGCCGGGATCGGGCAAGACGACCGCTCTGCGGCTCATGCTCGA
Organism: Streptomyces sp. NBC_00207; assembly: GCF_045160965.1. NCBI lineage: Bacteria > Bacillati > Actinomycetota > Actinomycetes > Kitasatosporales > Streptomycetaceae > Streptomyces > Streptomyces sp. NBC_00207. Next base: position 6,745,782 of record NZ_CP130715.1, read on the forward strand.
ACTCGAACCGGGCCGCGGCGTCACCTACTTCCGCGGCCGCCCGCTGCACCGGCTCCCGTATCCCGGCCGTGAGGTCGGCGTGGTGCTCGGGGACGTCCCCGGCAACCCCTCGCGGACCGTCCGCAACCAGCTGCGGATGCTCTGCGCCGCCGCCGGGGTGCCGGCGTCCCGGGCCGACACCATGCTGGAGGTCGTCGGCATCGCCGGCCTTCGGGACGAGCGGCTCGGTTCGCTCTCGCTCGGCATGGAGCGTCGGGTCGCACTGGCCTCGGCGCTGCTCGCCGATCCGTGCACCCTGCTCCTGGACGAGCCCGGCGCGGGACTCTCCCCCCGCGAGCGCGGCTGGCTGCACGGGCTGCTGCGCGGGCACGCCTCCCTCGGCGGGGCCGTGCTCTTCACCACCGACGACGCGAAGGAAGCCGCGCGCAGCGCCGACCGGGTCGTCAGCATCGAGGCGGGCCGGCTCGTCGCAGACCAGGACGCAGCCGATTTCGCCCGCACCCGGCTGCGGCCGCGGGTGGCCGTGCGCACCCCGCACGCCGCCCGGCTGGCCGACGTGCTGGGCCGGGAGGCCCGGGCGGCCCAGCGCTCGGTGGAGATCGTCGAGGAGAGCGGCAGCCGCCTGTCGGTGTACGGCAGCAACTGCGCCGAAGTCGGCGAGGCGGCGTTCCGGAACGGCGTGCTGGTCCATCAGCTCGCCGACGAGACGGGTGACGCCGGTTCGCCGACGGCGCCGGTCCCGCACGCCCGGGCCTCCGGCGCGGCGAGCCCGCCGGAGCCCGCAGAGGCCCGTGCCGAGGACTCCGGTCGCCGCCCCCGGCGGGACCGGGACCGCTCCCGGCGGCCGGCCTCGGCCGTGCGCCGCGTGGGCGGACCGCTGAGGCCGCTGCGCTACGAGTTGCTGCGGGTCTTCGGCACCGCCACGCCCGTCCTCACCGCCGCCCTCGTCGTCGTCGTCTCCGTCGTCACCGCTCTGGTCCTGGCCCGGGCCGGCCAGACCCCGCAGAACCGGCTGCTCGCCGCCTGGCCCGAGCTGCTGCCGCTGCCGCCCGCCGCTCTGGGGGCGGGCCTGCTCGGCGCGCTGGCCTTCGGCGAGGAGTACCGCTACCCCGCGCTCGCCGCCGACCGCGGCACCGTGCCCCGCAGGATGGGGCTGCTCACCGCCAAGCTCGGCGTCTGTGCCGTCCTCGCCCTGCTGCTGGGCGCCCTCGCCGTGGCGGCCGACGCCGCCGCCCTCGCGCTCGTCTTCGACAGCGGCCCGCTGCGCACCCCGGTGGAGTGGCTGTCCCCGGCGGTGAATTGGGCCGGGCTGCTGATCGGCTGCGCCTGGGCCGGCGTACTGGCCTCGGGCGTCTTCCGGTCGGCCACCGCCGGGCTGGCCGCGGTGCTCGCCGTACCGGTGATGGTGGTGCCGCTGGTGCGCAAGGCCCTGGAGGGCCCGTCCGCATACCCGGTGACCGGGCTCGGGCCCCGGCTGCGGGGCCTGACCTGGGTGCAGTGGCCGCCGGAGGCGGACCGCCTGCTCGTGGGGGCCCTGCGGGTGATGGCCCAACCCGTCGGGACCGCGCTGGTGTTGTCGCTGATGGTCCTGTTGTGCGCCTATGGGTTCACCGGACTGCGCAGCCGGGTCCGTTGGTGATCGTTCCGGTACCGGAGAAGGCACGGACGGGACCGTTGCCGTCCGTGTCGCGTCAAGCAGACAACAACTCCCCGCAAAAGGCCCGGTTCTTTACGATAAGTCGTCAATTGCGTAGGTGGCACCGATCACCCTTTCGTGTGCTTTTCACCAAAGACCTCAAGGCTCATGGAGGCACGGCCGACAAAGGATTCGTGAGTACCCTTGCGCACACCATGATGACCGCCGCCCGCCACGCCGACTCCGGCCTCGCCGGCCCGGGCGAGCTCGACCGCTACCCCTACGCGGAGACCCCCGGGTCCGACCGCGTCGGAGCGCCCCACTGGGACGGCGCCGACGTCGAGTTGAGCCGGGTCGGCCGCCGCGCGGCAGGCAGCCGCGGCCGCGGGCTCCACGGCCAACTCGTCCAGCAGCTCGGCCAGATGATCGTTTCCGGCGACCTCGGAGCGGACCGCCCCCTGGTCCCCGAGGAGATCGGCCAGCGCTTCGAGGTCTCCCGTACCGTCGTCCGCGAATCGCTGCGGGTCCTGGAGGCCAAGGGCCTCGTCAGCGCCCGCCCCAACGTCGGCACCCGGGTCCGCCCCGTCGCCGACTGGAACCTGCTCGACCCCGACATCATCGAATGGCGCGCCTTCGGACCCCAGCGCGACGACCAGCGCCGCGAGCTGGGCGAGCTCCGCTGGACCATCGAACCGCTCGCCGCCCGCCTCGCCGCCGGCCACGGCCGCCCGGACATCCAGCAGCGCCTCGCCGACATGGTCGAGATCATGGGCCACGCCCTCGGGCAGGGTGACTCGATCACCTTCGCGCGCGCGGACAACGAGTTCCACGCGCTCCTCATCCAGGTCGCCGGCAACCGCATGCTGGAGCACCTCTCCGGCATCGTCTCCGCCGCCCTCCAGGTCTCCGGCAGCCCGATCACCGCATGCGACCGGCCGAGCGAGACCTGCGTGGCCCACCACGCTCGGATGGTCGAGGCCCTCGCCGCGGGTGACGCGACCGCCGCCGAGAACGCCATGCGTCAGCTCCTGACGGTTCATCCGGAGGTAGAGCGCGTGGTTCCCGCCCCGCGCGAGCACTGAGGGCGGACGCGCGGGGGCGCGGGGGTTTGCAGGACGTGTCGCCGGGCCCGGTCGGGTCCGGCGACACCGGCGTGGAGCCCTCTGCCACGGGCGTCCGGCCACGTCCGGACCGCCGGTACGACCGCCGGACCGGCGTCGGTGCGTACGGGGTGTGACTCGGGCCACGAAGATTGGGCGTAACACTCTGCGAGGTCAAGCGATGACCTAAGAGGTGATGGCCGACGGAGGGAAGACAGCAGCCCTTGGGGGTGCTGTGCAGCTCCCCGGCCCCTGCCCGCGCCGCCGGCCCAACCCCGGTCGGTGGTCGTCGGCTCCGGTCCAGCACCACCAGGCCCGGCGTCGGAAGCCGTTCCCATCGTTCCGAGAGGTTGTTCGTGTCGGCCAGCACATCCCGTACGCTCCCGCCGGAGATCGCCGATTCCGAGTCTGTGATGGCGCTCATCGAGCGGGGCAAGGCCGAGGGGCAGATCGCCGGCGATGACGTGCGTCGGGCCTTCGAGGCTGACCAGATTCCTGCGACCCAGTGGAAGAATGTTCTGCGCAGCCTCAACCAGATCCTCGAGGAAGAGGGTGTGACGCTGATGGTCAGTGCCGCGGAGTCGCCCAAGCGCACCACCCGCAAGAGCGTCGCAGCGAAGAGCCCGGCCAAGAGGACGGCCACCGAGCCCGTCAGGAAGACGGCGGCCAGGACGACGGCAGCGCAGCCCGCAGCCACCGCGCCCGCCGCGGCACCGGCAGCCGAAACGGCGGACCCGGAGACCGCGGACGCCCTCGCGGAGGAGCCCGGAACCGAGCCGGCCGCCAAGAAGACCGCGGCGAAGAAGACCGCCGCCAAGAAGGCCGCGCCCGCCAAGAAGACCGCCGCCAAGAAGACGGCGGCGAAGAAGACCGCCGCCAAGAAGGACGCCGACGAGGCCGGCGAGGACGACTCCTCCGACGAGGGCCCCGACGCCGCCAAGGCCGAGGCCGACGAAGAGGAGGAGGGCGGCGAGAACAAGGGCTTCGTCATCTCCGACGACGAGGACGACGCCCCCGCCCAGCAGGTCGTGGTCGCCGGCGCCACCGCCGACCCGGTCAAGGACTACCTCAAGCAGATCGGCAAGGTCCCCCTCCTCAACGCCGAGCAGGAGGTGGAGCTCGCCAAGCGCATCGAGGCCGGGCTGTTCGCCGAGGACAAGCTGGCGAACTCCGACAAGCTGGCGCCCAAGCTCAAGCGCGAGCTGGAGATCATCGCCGAGGACGGCCGCCGCGCCAAGAACCACCTGCTGGAGGCCAACCTCCGCCTCGTGGTCTCCCTCGCGAAGCGCTACACCGGCCGCGGCATGCTCTTCCTGGACCTGATCCAGGAGGGCAACCTGGGTCTCATCCGCGCAGTCGAGAAGTTCGACTACACCAAGGGCTACAAGTTCTCGACCTACGCCACGTGGTGGATCCGGCAGGCGATCACGCGCGCCATGGCCGACCAGGCCCGCACCATCCGCATCCCGGTGCACATGGTCGAGGTCATCAACAAGCTCGCCCGCGTGCAGCGCCAGATGCTCCAGGACCTGGGGCGCGAGCCCACCCCGGAGGAGCTGGCCAAGGAACTCGACATGACCCCCGAGAAGGTCATCGAGGTCCAGAAGTACGGCCGCGAGCCGATCTCCCTGCACACGCCGCTCGGCGAGGACGGCGACAGCGAGTTCGGCGACCTGATCGAGGACTCCGAGGCCGTGGTCCCGGCCGACGCCGTGAGCTTCACGCTCCTGCAGGAGCAGCTGCACTCGGTGCTCGACACCCTGAGCGAGCGCGAGGCCGGCGTGGTCTCGATGCGCTTCGGCCTCACGGACGGCCAGCCCAAGACCCTCGACGAGATCGGCAAGGTCTACGGGGTCACGCGCGAGCGGATCCGCCAGATCGAGTCGAAGACGATGTCGAAGCTGCGGCACCCGTCCCGCTCCCAGGTGCTCCGCGACTACCTGGACTGACCGGGCACGGGCACGGCCGGCGGACGGCAGCGACGGTGGCCGCGCGGGTGCGCTCGGCCACCGGGCATCCCACTCTGGGTGGAGTCATGCACACTCGGAGTCAGGAGGCCTCATGCGTCGTCCCTTTGCCCGTGCTCTGGCGGGCGCGCTGACCCTGGCGGCGGGAGCGGCCGCGGTGCCGCTCGCCCAGATGCCGCAGGCGGCCGCGGACAGCGTGGTGATCGGCGGCAAGCCGGTCAAGGTGGCCGACAGCCCCTGGGTCGTGGCCCTGGCCAGCCGTGACCGGTTCGGAGGTACGCGGGGCGGGCAGTTCTGCGGGGGAGTCGTCGTCGCCCCGACCCGGGTGGTGACCGCGGCGCACTGCCTGGGCAGCCAGGTGCTGGGCGGCCCGGTCGAATCCGTGCCCGACTTCCGGGTGATCATCGGGCGTACGGAGCTCCAGGCGAGCGACGGCCGGGAGATCCCGGTGCGCGGGGCCCGGGTGAACCCGGCCTACGACCCGCAGAGCAACGCGGGGGACCTCGCCGTCCTGGACCTGGCCGAGGCCGTGCCGGCCCACCAGGTCCTTCCCATGGCGCAGGCGGGGCATCCCGCCTACGAGGCGGGGACCGAGGCGGCCGTCTACGGCTGGGGCGACACGAGCGGTTTCGGTGACTACGCGTACGCGCTCCGGGCCGCGCAGGTGACGGTGCTGGAGGACGAGGTGTGCGGGCGCGCCTACCCGGGCGACGCCGACGGGCAGTACCGCGCCGAGTCCATGGTGTGCGCGGGGGACGGCGGGGGCGGCAAGGACGCCTGCCAGGGCGACAGCGGCGGACCGCTGGTGGCGCAGGGGCGGCTCATCGGGCTGGTCTCGTGGGGCCGCGGCTGCGGGCGCGCCGACAGCCCGGGGGTCTACACGCGCATCGCCCCGCTGGCCGGCTTCGTGACGGCCCCGGAGACGGGCGCGCAGCCCGCCGGGGTGCAGGACGGTGCGTGGGAGGCCCGGAGGCGCTCCGTGCCGGGTGCAGGGCCCGCGCAGGGGCATCGCACGCGCTAGGGACCGTACGGCCGCCCGCCCCCGAGCGCGGGCGGCCGTGGATGTGAGGACGGGCGGCACCCCTGGGTCTCAGGGGTGCCGCCCGTCGACCGGCATCGCCGGTCCTGGCTCGTCGGATGCGAGGTGTAGGCCTGTGTCAGCGGTCCTCGGGTTCGGCATTGGCAGCCGGAGCGGACGTAAGCCGCTCGGTCTCATCCTGTATTTCCGCGGCGATCTTCTTGAGTTCCGGCTCGAACTTGCGACCGTGGTGGGCGCAGAAGAGCAGTTCACCGCCGCTCAGCAGGACGACGCGCAGATATGCCTGGGCGCCGCAACGGTCGCATCGGTCAGCGGCCGTCAGCGGGGTCGCGGGTGTCAGAACAGTAGTCACGTCGCCTCTTCTCTAGCTCGACGAGCTGTCGTACCAGGGTCAACATCCAACCAGGCCGAAAACGTTCCCGCTCGCGGCTTTTCCTCGAAACTTCCTTCCGAAGCTGGCCGGCTGTTGCCGGTTGGCGGCGAAGGAGCCGTATTGCGTTGCTTTACGGTTTCGCGTTGTCAGTCGTGCGCTTGTTGCAGTTCCATCCTCCCCCGGCGTGAGTGCCAGGTTGTTCATGAGGACGTGCCCGAACCCTAAATGGTTCATGCGCGGAAGGGAACGTGATGTTTCCTTCACCCGCCCGGGGGATCGAACATCCGTGCGGATCTGGACTAGGGTGAGGAACGCACGAGGGTGGCGTTGCATCGGCTCTACCTGGCCTCGGTACCCTTCGACCGGCAGCCGAGCCACCCCTGCGCCCCACCGGGCCAGAAAAGAAATTCAGCGAGGAGCGAACTGCGTGACCGCCGACACGTCCGTGCCTTCCAGCGCGCTGCTGTCCGGAGCAGACCGGGACGGTTCCAACTACACCGCGCGGCACCTGCTCGTCCTCGAAGGGCTGGAGGCCGTCCGCAAGCGCCCCGGCATGTATATCGGCTCGACCGACAGCCGGGGCCTGATGCACTGCCTGTGGGAGATCATCGACAATTCCGTCGACGAGGCCCTGGGCGGCTACTGCGACCACATCGAGGTGATCCTCCACGAGGACGCCTCCGTGGAGGTCCGGGACAACGGCCGCGGCATCCCCGTGGACGTCGAGCCCAAGACCGGCCTGTCCGGCGTCGAGGTCGTCATGACCAAGCTCCACGCCGGCGGCAAGTTCGGCGGAGGCTCGTACGCGGCCTCCGGCGGCCTGCACGGCGTCGGCGCCTCCGTGGTCAACGCCCTCTCCGCCCGGCTGGACGTCGAGGTCGACCGGGGCAGCTCCACCCACGCCATCAGCTTCCGGCGCGGCGTCCCCGGCATGTTCATCGAGCAGGGCCCCGACAGCCCCTTCGACCCCGCCAACGGCCTGCGCAAGGTCAAGCGGATCGCCAAGGGCAAGACCGGCACCCGGGTCCGCTACTGGGCCGACCGCCAGATCTTTCTCAAGGACGCCCGGCTCAATCTGGAGACGCTCTACCAGCGCGCCCGCCAGACCGCCTTCCTCGTCCCGGGCCTGACCCTGGTCGTGCGCGACGAGCGCGGCATCGACGGCGCCGGCAAGACCGAGGAGACGTTCCGCTTCGACGGCGGAATCAGCGAATTCTGCGAGTACCTCGCCCAGGACAAGGCCGTCTGCGACGTGCTGCGCCTGCACGGCACGGGCACCTTCAAGGAGACCGTCCCGGTCCTCGACGACCGCGGCCACATGACGCCCACCGAGGTCACGCGTGAGCTCGGCGTGGACATCGCCCTGCGCTGGGGCACGGGCTACGAGACCAACGTCAAGTCCTTCGTGAACATCATCGCCACCCCCAAGGGCGGCACGCACGTCTCCGGCTTCGAGCGCTCGGTCGCCAAGACCGTGAACGAGGTGCTGCGCTCGGCCAAGCTGCTGCGCGTGGCCGAGGACGACGTGGTCAAGGACGACGCGATGGAGGGCATGACGGCCGTCGTCACCGTCCGCCTCGCGGAGCCGCAGTTCGAGGGCCAGACCAAGGAGGTGCTCGGCACCTCGGCGGCCACCCGGATCGTCGCCGCCGTGGTCGCCAAGGAGCTCAAGGCCTTCCTGACCTCCACCAAGCGCGACGACAAGCAGCAGGCCCGCGCCGTGATGGAGAAGATCGTCGCGGCCGCCCGGACCCGGATCGCGGCCCGTCAGCACAAGGAGGCGCAGCGTCGCAAGACCGCGCTGGAGACCTCCTCGCTCCCCGCCAAGCTGGCCGACTGCCGCAGCGACGACGTGGACCGCAGCGAGCTCTTCATCGTCGAGGGCGACTCGGCTCTCGGTACGGCGAAGCTCGCCCGGAATTCGGAGTTCCAGGCGCTCCTGCCCATCCGCGGCAAGATCCTCAACGTCCAGAAGTCCTCGATCTCGGACATGCTCAAGAACGCCGAGTGCGGGGCGATCATCCAGGTCATAGGAGCCGGCTCGGGCCGGACCTTCGACATCGACGCCGCCCGCTACGGCAAGATCGTGCTGCTCGTCGACGCCGACGTGGACGGCGCGCACATCCGCTGCCTGCTGCTCACGCTCTTCCAGCGGTACATGCGGCCGATGGTCGAGGCCGGCCGGGTCTTCGCGGCCGTGCCGCCTCTGCACCGGATCGAGCTGGTCCAGCCGAAGAAGGGCCAGGACAAGTACGTCTACACGTATTCGGACAACGAGCTGCGCCAGACCCTTCTGGAGTACCAGCGCAAGAACATCCGGTACAAGGACTCGATCCAGCGCTACAAGGGCCTCGGCGAGATGGACGCGGACCAGCTGGCGGAGACCACCATGGACCCCCGCTTCCGCACCCTGCGCCGGATCAACATCGGCGACCTGGACTCGGCCGAGCAGGTCTTCGACCTGCTCATGGGCAATGAGGTGGCGCCGCGCAAGGAGTTCATCACGAGCTCCGCGGCGACCCTGGACCGCTCGCGCATCGACGCCTGACCCGCTCGGAGCCCGCACCGGCCGGCCCGGACGGCGCAGAAGGGCTTCACGGCACACCGGCGCTCTTCCCTCCATCACCTGTTGGAGTGAAGAGCGCCGGTACACCAGTCCGGAAAGCGACTATTGAGCACATCCTTGTGGGCACGCGGCCAATGCGGCGGCGGACAAGGAGAGTTCGGTGGACAAGCACGAAGGTCGTGATGCCGGAACGATCCGGCTGGACGACCCCTGGTACGACGCGCTGGCCGTCGGCTGGGGCGAGGGCGAGGAAACGTCCCCACCGCGCCCGGCCCCGGGCGGCAGCCCCGCGCACGGCGCATCCGACATCTACCTCGAAGTGCAGCGCAGCGCCGCCTTCCAGGAGGTCCGCAGCCGCTACCGCAGGTTCGTCGTCCCCGCGACCGCCGGCTTCTTCCTCTGGTACGTCGCCTATGTGGTCGCAGCCACCGCGGCGCCCGGCGTGATGGCCCGGCCCGTGGTGGGCGCGGTCAACGTGGCCATGCTGGCGGGACTCGGCCAGTTCCTCACCACCTTCCTGCTGACCTGGGCCTACGCCCGGCACGCGCGGGTGCGCCGGGACCGGGCCGCCCTCGATCTGCGCTGGACCGTCTTCGAGCAGGAACGCGACCAGGAGCGGACCCGGGCGAGGGGAGCCGGCCGGTGACCACCGAACACCAGACCCTCGCGCTGATCCTGTTCAGCGTCTTCATCGCGGTGACCCTGGGCATCACCACCTGGGTGAGCCGGAACCGGCACGGGTCGGCCGAGGAGTTCTACGCGGGCGGTCGGTTGTTCTCCCCGATGGAGAACGGTTTCGCCATCGCCGGCGACTACATGTCCGCCGCCTCCTTCCTCGGCATCTCCGGTCTGATCGCCCTCTTCGGCTACGACGGCATGCTCTATTCGGTGGGATTCCTCGTCGCCTGGCTGGTGGTCCTCTTCCTCGTCGCCGAACTGGTCCGCAACTGCGGGCGCTTCACCCTCGCCGACGTGGTCGCCGCGCGGATGAGCGAGCGTCCGGTGCGGATCGCGGCCGGCACCTCCTCCGTCGTCGTCTCCGTGCTCTACCTCGTCGCGCAGATGGTCGGCGCGGGCAGCCTGGTCGGTCTGCTGCTCGGCAGCTCGAGCGCAGCGGCCCGGACCCTGACCGTGATCGGGGTGGGCGCGCTGATGGTGGTCTACGTGTCCTTCGGCGGGATGCGGGCCACCACGTGGATCCAGATCGTCAAGGCCGTCCTGCTGATGGGCGGGGCGGTCACCCTGACCGTGCTCGTGATGCTGCGCTTCCACGGGAACTTCGACCAGCTGCTCACCAGCGCCGCCGACCGCAGCGGGCACGGGGCCAAGTTCCTCGGCCCCGGCCTCAAGTACGGTGGCGACTGGACCTCCCGCGTCGACTTCATGAGCCTCGGCCTCGCGCTGGTCCTCGGGACCGCCGGGCTGCCGCACATCCTGTCGCGCTTCTACACGGTGCCCACGGCGCGTGCGGCGCGCCGGTCGGTGGTGTGGGCGATCGCGCTGATCGGCGGCTTCTACCTGATGACCATCGTGCTCGGCTTCGGGGCGGCGGCGCTGGTGGGCCCGGACGAGGTACGGGCCTCCAACGCCTCCGGGAACACGGCCGTTCCGCTGCTCGCGGCCTTCCTCGGCGGGGGCGCCGGATCCACCGGGGGCGCGGTGCTGTTCGCCTTCGTGGCCGCCATCGCCTTCGCCACCATCCTGGCCGTCGTGGCCGGCATCACCCTGGCATCGTCGGCCTCCGTCGCGCACGACCTGTACGCATCGCTCAAGCGGCGCCGGGCCAAGCAGCGCAGCGAGGTCGCGGTGGCCCGGGTCGCGGCGGTCGGCATCGGGGCGGTGGCGATCGCCCTGGGGCTGCTCGCCCAGGACCTCAATGTGGCGTTCCTGGTGGGACTGGCCTTCGCGGTGGCGGCCTCGGCGAACCTTCCGGTGCTGCTGTATTCGCTCTTCTGGCGCGGCTTCACCACGCGGGGAGCCGTCTGGTCGGTGTACGGGGGCCTGGTTCCGGCGGTGCTGCTGGTGCTGGTCTCGCCGGTGGTGTCGGGCAGCGCGGAATCCCTCTTCCCGGGTGTGGACTTCCAGTACTTCCCGCTGCAGAACCCGGGCATCGTCTCGATCCCGCTGGGGTTCCTGGCGGGCTGGCTGGGCACGGTCACCTCGGGCGAGGAGCCGGACGAGGCGAAGCACGCCCAGACGGAGGTCCGCTCCCTGACCGGCGCCGGGGCGGTCTGAGCGCCGTCAGGCCGGCCCCTCCGACGGGAGCCAGGTGTAGCGGTGCTCCGGGCGGCCGGTCTCCCCGTAGCGCAGGGCCAGGGTCACGCGGGCGGTGCGTTCGAGCAGCTTCACGTAGCGCTGGGCGGTCTGGCGGCTGACGCCCGCGCGGTCGGCTATCTGCTGGGTGGAAAGGGGGCCCTCCGCAGAGAGCAGGACCTGGCGGACCAGTTCCGCCGTCGTGGGGGAGTGGCCCTTGGGGAGCTCGTTCGCGGGTCCCGCGGCGGCGAGGGCGCCGAAGATCCGGTCCACCTCGGCCTGTTCGGCCTCGCCGCCCGTCTCCAGGGTGCGGCGCAGGGCCCCGTACGCCTCCAGCCGGGTGCGCAGTCCGGCGAAGGTGAAGGGTTTGACCAGGTACTGGAGGGCCCCGAGACGCATCGCGGCCTGCACGGTGGCGAGATCGCGGGCGGCCGTGACCATGATCACATCGGTGTGGTGGCCGAGCTGGCGCAGGCGCCGGACCAGGTCCAGGCCGTTCTCGTCGGGGAGGTAGTGGTCCAGGAGGACCAGGTCCACCGCCTGCGAGGTGAGGAACTCCAGGGCCTCGGCCGCCGAATGGGCCTGCGCCGTGACGCGGAAACCGGGAACCTTCGCCACGTACGCCGCGTTGATCCGGGCAACACGCATGTCGTCGTCGACGACCAATACGTGGATCGGGGTCTCGTTCACCGCAGGGCCTCCGGGAGTACGACGGAGAATTCCGCCCCTCCGTCCGCTGCTTCACCGGCCCGGGCGCTGCCGCCCTGCCGCTCCGCGAGGCGGCGTACGAGGGCGAGGCCCAGCCCGCGCTCGCGGTGGGCGCTGGGCTGCTTGGTCGACCAGCCCTCGGTGAAGATCTCCTCGCGGCGCGCGGCGGGCACCCCGGGGCCGCTGTCGCGCACCCGCAGCACGGCGGTACGGCCCTCCGCGCGCAGCTCCACCTCGACCAGGGGCGCCGCCGAACCGGCGGCGGCGTCCAGGGCGTTGTCCACCAGGTTGCCCACGATCGTGACGAGGCCGCCCGGGTCCACCAGGCGGTCGGGGAGGAGGGTGGCCGCGGCCAGCCTCAGGGGGACGCCGCGTTCGGCCGCGACGGTCGCCTTGCCCACGAGAAGGGCGGCCAGCAGCGGGTCCTGGACCTTCTCGGTGACCTGTTCGGCAGTCGTGCGGTGCACGTCGGCGACCTCGGTGACGAACTCCACCGCCTCCTCGTGCAGGCCCAGTTCCAGCAGGCCGAGGAGGGTGTGGAGGCGGTTGGCGTGCTCGTGGTCCTGGGCACGGAGGGCATCGATGAGGCCCCGGGTGGAGTCGAGTTCACGGCCGAGGCGTTCCAGCTCGGTACGGTCGCGCAGGGTGGCGACGGCGCCGCCGTCCTCGGTGGGCATGCGGTTGGCGACCAGGACCCGGGGGCCCTGGACGGTGAGCAGGTCCCGGCCGGTGACGCGGCCCGAGAGCACATCGGCGGTGCGGCCGGCGCCGAGTACGTCGTCCAGGGGGCGTCCGGCCAGGGTGCCGGTGGAGTCCGGGGCGAGGCCCAGCAGCCGGGCGGCCTCGTCGTTCACGAGCCGGACCCGGCCGTGGTAGTCGAGGGCGATGACTCCTTCGCGAATGGAGTGCAGCATCGCCTCGCGCTCGGCGAGCAGGCCGGAGATGTCGGAGAAGGCCAGGTCCCGGGTCTGGCGCTGGATCCGGCGGGAGAGCAGATAGGCGGCCAGGGCGCCCGCGGCCAGTGCGCCGCCCGCGTAGGCGAGCAGGCCGGGTATGGCGCCGAGCAGCCGGTCACGAACGCTGTCGTAGGCGATGCCCACCGAGACGGCGCCGACGATCTCGCCGTCGGCCGCGACGAGCGGGACCTTGCCGCGGGCGGAGCGGCCCAGGGTGCCCTCGTCGATCTCCATGACCTCGCGGCCCCCCAGCGCGGCGCTCGGGTCGGTGGAGACCGGCAGCCCGATCCGGTCTGCGCTCGGGTGCGAGCGGCGGATGCCGTCCAGGTCGAGGACGACCACGTACTCGGCCCCGGTGGCCCGGCGGATCCGCTCGGCCGAGGACTGCACCGGGCTGTCGGGCGAGGCCCCGGAGTCCAGGAGGTCGGCGGCCAGCGAGGGGTCGGCCGCGGCGCTCTGCGCGATCGCGAGGGCGCGCCGCATGGCCTGGTCGTCGAGCTGCGCGCTCAGCGGTGCCAGGAACAGTCCGGTCGCCAGGACGGCGACCCCGGCGGCGATGGCCAGCTGGGTCAGCAGGATCTGGGAGACGGCCCGTCTGGGCAGCCCGAGGCGCCGAGCGCTCATGAGGGGGAACCGCATGGGCAGCAACGGTAGGTCGGCCCCGGCACGAGCGGAACGTCTGCGGCGAGCTTGTCGGCTTCGCCACTTCTGTCATGTTCGGGCCGTGTTGCGCGCTTCACCGCGGGTGAGGGGGCGAAGCGGAGGCCGCAGCAGGGAGAGCGGGGCGTTACGGCATCGGCTGGGGCGGGCGCGGGCCGTGGTACTGCCCGCTCGGCCGCATCCGCAGCGGCCGCTCCTGGTACTCCTCCAGGGCGTGCGCCATCCAGCCCGCCGTGCGGGCCACCGCGAAGACCGTCTCCCCGGCCTCCGCGGCCATCCCGCACGACACGGTCAGCACCGCCAGCGCCAGGTCCACATTGGCGTGCAGCCCGCCCTGCCTGGCCATCACCGCGGCCACCTCGCGCGCCGCGCCCAGGGCGGGAGCGGCCTGTTCCAGCCCCTCCAGCCGGGCGAACAGCGCCTGCGCACGCGGGTCCTCCCCCCGGTACAGGCGGTGTCCGAGCCCCGGGACCCGGCGCCCGGCCCGAAGGTACTCCGCCACCACCGGCGCGGCCCCGCCCTGTTCCAGCACCTCGACGAGCATCCGGTGCGCGAGCCGTCCGGCCGCGCCGTGCAGGGGTCCTTCGAGTGCGCCGAGCCCGGCGGACACCGCCGCGTACGGATGGGCGCGCGCCGAGGCGGCCACCCGTACGGCCAGGGTCGAGGCGGCCAGGTCGTGGTCGACGAGCAGCGCGAGCGCCAGGTCCAGCACGGCCAGGGCGTCCGGGTCCGGCTCCCGGGCCGTCAGCCGCGACCACAGCTGACGGGCGATCCGGCCGTCGCCGGCCCACTGGGCCGTACCCGCCTCGGGGAGTGCGCCGACCAGTGTGGGAATCAGACTGCGGGCCGAGCCGAGGACCGCCTCCCCGGACAGGTCGAAGCGCAGCGGGTCCGCCACCGCGGCGGCGGCCACCGCCACCCGCAGCCGGTCGATGGGGCCGCCGTGGGCCGGCAGTGCGGCCACCGCCCGCCGGGCCGCGGCCAGTGCTTCCGGGGGAGCGGTGAACCGTGCCCCGGGCACGAGGGTTCCCGTCCAGAGCCACTCGGCGACCTCTTCGTAGCGGTGTTCCGAGGCCAGCGCCACGGCGTCCACGCCCCGGAAGTAGTACCGGTCGGGCTCGATGAGGGTGAGCGCCGTGCGGACGGAGAGCTCTCCGGCGGGAGCTGCCGCCTCGCGCCGGCTCCGCCGGGCCAGCGCCTCCACCTCGGCCGCGTCGAAGGTGCTGCCCCGCCCGGCCGGATCGCGGCGGCTGGTGAGCTGGCCCCGGCTGACGTACGCGTACACCGTCGCCGGCTTCACGCCGAGCACCCCCGCCGCCTCTTGTGTGCTGAGCCTGCGCCCGCCGTCCGTCTGGTCGCTCATGACGGACACCCTACAGATGGGTTTCAATGTTGATTAGATCAACATTGACAAGGATTCAATCCATCATGGATGGTCGATCCATGAACACCACCGACAGCACCATCGAAGGACCGCGCGGCCTCGCGGGGGTCGTGGTCACCGAAACCGAGCTGGGCGACGTCCGAGGCCGGGAGGGCTTCTACCACTACCGCCAGTACTCGGCCGTCGAGCTCGCAGCCCGCCGCAGCTTCGAGGACGTCTGGCACCTGATGTTCCGCGGCACACTGCCCGCCGACGCCGCCGAGCGGGCCGCCTTCGCCGCCGAGACCGCCCCGCTGCGCCACCTGCCCGAGGAGGTCCGGGACGCACTGCCGGGCCTGGCCCGGGCCACCCGGCTCTCCGGCCCGCTCGCCGGGCTGCGCACCGCACTCTCCCTGCTCGGAGCCTCCGCCGGCTTCCGCCCGGTGTACGACCTCGATCCCGCCCGCCGGGCCGCCGACGCGCTGGCCGCATGCGCCGCCGTACCGACCCTGCTGACCGCACTGCACCGGCTGGGGCAGGGCCTGGAGCCCGTCGAGCCGCGCGACGACCTCCCGTACGCCGCCAATTACCTCTACATGCTGACCGGCCGGGAGCCCGGCCCGACCGAGACCCGCGCGGTCGAGCGGTACCTGATATCGACGGTCGACCACGGCTTCAACGCCTCGACCTTCACCGCCCGGGTGATCGCCTCCACCGGCGCCGACGTGGCCGCCTGTCTGACCGGCGCGATCGGCGCGCTCTCCGGGCCGCTGCACGGCGGCGCCCCCAGCCGCGCCCTGGACACCCTCGACGCCATCGGCACCGTGGACCGGATCGGGCCGTGGATCCGCGAACGGGTCCTGGCGGGCGACCGGATCATGGGCTTCGGCCACCCCGTCTACCGCACCGAGGACCCCCGCTCACGCATGCTGCGCGAGATCGCCCTCCAGTTCGGCGGGCCGCTCGTGGACTTCGCCGTCGAGGTCGAGCGCCAGGTCGAGGAGATCCTGGCCGAGCTCAAGCCGGGCCGGGAGCTGCACACCAACGTGGAGTTCTACGCGGGCGTGGTCATGGAGCTGTGCGGGCTGCCGCGCGAGATGTTCACCCCGACCTTCTGCGCGGCCCGTGTGGTCGGCTGGAGCGCGAACGTCCTCGAACAGGCCGCCGACTCGAAGATCATCCGCCCTGCCGCCCGGTACAGCGGCCCCACCCCGCCCCAGCCGGTGCCGCTGATCGACTGATCGACCGATTGACCGATCGACCGGCGGAGGCTGGCTACGATCGACCGGGTGAACAGCAGGCAGCCCATCCCCGTCGTCGTCCTCGCCGGTTTCCTCGGATCCGGCAAGACCACCGTGCTGAACCACCTCCTCGCCGGTCGCGGGGGCACCCGGATCGGGGTCGTCGTCAACGACTTCGGATCGATCGAGATCGACGCGATGTCGGTGGCCGGCCAGGTCGGGGACTCGATGGTCTCCCTCGGCGGCGGCTGCCTGTGCTGCGCCGTCGACGGCAGCGAGCTGGACGCGTACCTGGAGAAGCTCTCCGCCCCCGTCCACCGCATCGACGTGATCGTCATCGAGGCGAGCGGGCTGGCCGAGCCCCAGGAGATGATCCGGATGCTCATGGCCAGCGAGAACCCCGCCATCCGCTACGGCGGTCTGGTGCAGGTCGTGGATGCAGCCGAATTCGACGCGACACGGGCCGTGCACCCGGAGACCGACCGCCACCTCGCCGTCGCGGACCTGGTGGTGCTCAACAAGACCGACCGGGTCGACCCCGGCGAACGCGCCCGGATCGAGACGGAGCTCGCCGCGCTCTGCGCCCCCGGCACCCCGGTCGTGGGCGCCGACCACGGACGGATCGACCCGGAACTGCTCTTCGACCGGCGCCCCTGGACCGAGACCCGGGGCCAGCTCTCCTTCGAGGACCTCCTCGCGGAGGCCGGCGGCCACGACCACTGCACCCACGCGCACGCCGCCTACGCGAGCACGGAGTTCGCCTCCGGCCAGGCCCTCTCCCCGCGCCGGTTCATCGATTTCCTCGACCGGCGGCCTGCCGGGCTCTACCGGATCAAGGGCTTCGTGTGGTTCGGGGTCCGCGGACACGAGGAGAAGTACGAGGTCCACGCGGTCGGCCGGTTCCTCCGCTTCGCCCCGCAGCCCTGGGGGCGGGGCGAAGCGCGCCTGACGCAGCTGGTCCTGATCGGCTCCGGCACCGACGGCGAGGCACTTGTGCGGGAGCTTGAGGCCTGCCGCGAGGAGGCCCCGCAGGACGCCTCCCCCGAGAGCATGTGGGGCGTGCTGCGGTACGTCGCCGAGCCCCGGGCCGCGGCCGGTCCCGAAGCCGAAGCCGAAGCCGAAGCCGAAGCCGAGCCGGAGTCCGGACTCGGAGCCGAGGCCGGGGCCGTCTGATGCGCTGACCGGAGACCGGATAGCCGGCTCAGCCGGCGGGAACCGTCTCGCGCAGGAAGCCGATCAGCAGGTCAGTCACCGCGGCGGGCCGCTCCAGGCTGGGGAGATGTCCGGCCCAGGGCAGTTCGACGTGCCGGGTGTCGGCGAGCAGATCCGGAAGCCTTGCCGCGATCTCCCGGAAGTCCGCCAGGTCGAGGCCGCCGGAAAGCGCGAGACCGGGTGCCTTGACCGCTGACAGGTCGATGTCCACGTTCTTCCGGCCGGCCCCCTCGGGGGCGGCCAGCTGCACCTCGAAGGCACGCCTCTGCATCGCGCGCACCTCGTCCCGGACCGCCTCACCGGCATCCGGCCCCAGGAACGTGTCCACGTTCAGTTCCACGGCCCCCTCGATGTCACCCGCCTCGATCAGCGCGTCCTCCCGCTCGCCGAACGCGCGCAGCTCATCGCCGGGTTCATGTCCGGGCAGCCCGGAACACAACAGGGCCAACGCGGAGACCCGGTCCGGACGGCGTGCGGCGATCTCCACGGCGACCCGTCCGCCGTACGAGGAGGCGATCAGCGCCGCCTGCTCGATGCCGAGGGAGTCCAGCAGGTCCAGTACGTCCTCTGCGTCGTTGTGGCGCCGGTTCGGCAAGGGACTCCGGCCGAAGCCCCGGAAGTCGCAACGCACCACCCGGTATCCGGCATCGACGAGGGCCGGCCACTGCGGGTCCCACATCCTTCGGTCGCACACCGCGGAGTGCAGCAGCACCAGCGCGGGGCCGTCGCCGGCCGCATCGTAGTCAAGAGTCATGCGGCAGACCCTAGGCGACCTCGACGCCGTACTCGCTCAGCAGGTCCTCCAGGCCGCCCCGGTAGCCCTTGCCGCCGATCACGAAGTCCCAGTCGCCGTTCGACCGGCGCCGGAACGAGCCGAGCACCAGAGCTGTTTCGCCGGCCCGCCCGTCGGAGACGTCCAGCCGTCCCAGTTCCTCACCGCCGGCGGACAGCAGCCGGATGTGGGCGTCGGTGAACCCGGCGAGGTCGGCCCGCGGATCGACCTCCGGGTCGATCGCGGCCACGAGGACCAGCCGGTCGGCCTGCGACGGCAGGGCGTCGAAGGAGACCTCCAGCGCCGCCTTGTCGGGCGCCGCGTGCGCGCGGGCCCGTACCGAACCGTCCGGGGTCCGCGGGTTGTTGAAGAAGACGAAGTGGTCCTCGCTCAGCACCCGGTTGCCCGTGCAGACGAGCGCGCACACGTCGAGGGCGACCCGGCCCGACCAGGACATGCCGAGCACGTTGTGGTCGGCCGGGGGAGCCGGCTCCGGCTCGGGTGCCCGCCGCGCGGGCGCCGCGGCGCTGCCGCCGCCGAGCCGGCCCCGAAGTCCGTACTGGTGGAGCAGCTCGACCAGGTCCGCCCCGGGAACCAACTCAAGCGGCTTGCCGTTGGCAAAGGTGTACGACCCCGGTCCGAAGGACGCGGTGGTGACCAGCACCCCCTTGTTCGCCCCCTTGTCCTGGACCGTGCCGTACAGATCACGCACGGCCGTCGGCGGCACCGTGTTCCGGTAGCGCTTGACCTGCACCACGATCCGTCCGCCCCGGATCGGCGCCGGGTCCACCGCCTCCACGTCCACCCCGCCGTCGCCCGACCGCTGCGTGGTTACCGCCTCCATGCCCATCGCCCGGAACAGCTCGGCGACCAGGTTCTCGAAGGCGATCGGGTCCATCACGAAGAGATCCGGCTCGTCCTCGTCCGCGTCGCCGGCGTGCCCGCCGTGGCTGACGACATCTCCGCCGACCTCGTCGGGCCGGCGCCCGGGGCGTACCGCCGTCAGCTGGTCGGGCCGCGCCGACAGCAGCCCGCCCAGCCCCGAGACCAGACAGTCCACCGCGCTGACCTGCTCCAGCCGCAGTCCGGCGAAGGCGTCGCGCGCCGCCGGTACCGTGGCGAGCACGAATCGCGCCTCCCGGCCCGTCACCGGATCGTGGCAGTCCACGAAGCCGTTGATCACGACCGAGTCCAGTACGCCGAACTCGTCCGCCGCGTACAGCTCGCGCACCACCAGCAGCACGCACTGGGCCAGCAGGTCCCGGTACAGCGCCCGTCGTTCCGTGACCGGGCGGGGCTTCACCTTGTCCTGGTCCGTGCTCGGCAGGTACTGCACCGCCCGGGCCTCCGGTACCACCGCGTACCCGGGCAGCTCCCAGTCCAGTACCAGCTGGCGCGCGGCCGGGTCGTACGCGGCCGTCACCTGCCTCGGCAGTGTCTCGGGCCAGGCCGTCGAGGCGTAGAGGGCGGCCGAGAAGTACTCCACCGCCGCCTCGGCGTCACCCGCGCGCAGTGCGTCGGCCAGCTCGGTGAGTCCGCCGTTGTGCGCCCGCATCCCGGCGAGCTGCTCCGCCGCCCACCGGTCGTACTGCTGCCGGTACGCCGCCAGTTGCTGCCGGCGCTGCGCCTCCGCGGCGTTCGCTGCCTGCCAGGCCTGGGTGTAGCGGGCGTGCGCCTCCCGCTCCGCCTGCGCCCGGTGGTTCGAGCCGAGCGTCCAGCCGCTGCTCTGCCGCTGGAAATCCTCGATGCGGGGCATCGGCACCGGATGCGCCAGGGCCCCGGGGTCGAAGGGCTGCAGCCGGTCGGGCCGGGCCAGGGCGGATATCCGGAACGCCGGTGCCCGGCAGCCCGCGACCAACAGGCCCTTGAGGGCTTCGACCTCGGCGTCGAGCTGCGCGGTACGCCGCAGGGCCTCGGCCTCGCGGTACTGCCGGTGGCTGCGGTTCGCGTCCCGTTCGTGGGCCCGCTGCCGGCGCTCGGCCTCGCGCTGCTGGACCAGCTGCGTCTGTTGCTGCCGACGCTGGGCCTCCGCCCAGTTCCCGATCAGTCCGCTGCTCGCTCGACGGCTCATCAGCTGCGTTCTCCCCCCACCGCGTCCACGGGAAAACACTAGTCGGCATTCGGGTGGTACGTCCCACCGGTCGTACCACCCGAATGCCTTCCCGCGACCTACAGCGCGGCACCCGCCAGCGCCGCGACGGACGCGGGCAGCGCCGTACCCGAGCCGTCCCGGCGCGGGTCCACGGCCGGCAGCTCCGCCGGAGTGCCGTTCGCCGCCGCCGCGCGGACGGGCGAGCCGCCCGCCCAGGCCAGCACCAGCACGTCCTCGCCCTTCAGGAACCGCTGGCAGCGCACACCGCCGGTGGCCCGGCCCTTGCGCGGGTACTGGTCGAAGGGGGTCAGCTTCCCCGACAGCACCGAGTCGTCCAGCGTGCCGTGCGAGCCCGCCACGGTGAACACCACGGCGTCCCGGCCGGGGTCGACGGCCGAGAAGTGGATCACCTTGGCGTTGTCGGAGAGCTTGATGCCCGCCATGCCTCCCGCCGGGCGGCCCTGCGGGCGGACCTGGCTCGCCGGGTAGCGCAGCAGCTGGGCGTCGTCGGTGATGAAGACGAGGTCCTCCTCGCCCGTGCGCAGCTCCACCGCGCCGACGATCCGGTCACCCTCCTTGAGGGTGATGACCTCCAGCTCGTCCTTGTTGGCCGGGTAGTCCGGCACGACGCGCTTGACCACGCCCTGCTCGGTGCCCAGGGCCAGGCCCTGCGAGGACTCGTCCAGCGAGGTCAGGCAGATCACCTTCTCGTCCGCCTCCAGCCCGGACAGGAACTCCGAGACCGGGGCGCCGCCCGCCAGGTTCGGCGCGGCGTGCGTGTCCGGCAGCTGGGGCAGGTCGATCACCGACAGCCGCAGCAGCCGCCCGTACGAGGTGACCGCGCCGACGTCGGCGCGGGCGGTGGCCGCGACCTGCGAGACGATCAGGTCGTGCTTGGCGCGGGCGCCGCCCTCCTCCTCCGGCAGCGGGTCGCCGTTGGCCGTGCGCGCGAGCAGGCCCGTCGAGGACAGCAGCACACGGCAGGGGTCGTCCGCGACCTCCAGCGGAACCGCGGCCACCGCGGTGCCCGCCGACTCCAGCAGCACCGTACGGCGCTCGGTGCCGAACTTCTTCGCGACCGCCGCCAGTTCCGTGGAGACGAGCTTGCGCAGCTCCGTGTCGGACTCCAGGATCCCGGTGAGCTCGTCGATCTCGCCGGTCAGCCGGTCGCGCTCGGACTCCAGCTCGATCCGGTCGAACCTGGTGAGGCGGCGCAGCGGGGTGTCCAGGATGTACTGGGTCTGGATCTCGCTCAGCGAGAACCGCTCCATCAGCCGGGCCTTGGCCTGCGCGGAGTTGTCGCTGTCCCGGATGAGCCGGATGACCTCGTCGATGTCGATGAGCGCCACCAGCAGGCCCTCGACCAGGTGCAGCCGGTCCCGGCGCTTGGTGCGGCGGAACTCGCTGCGCCGCCGGACGACCTCGAAGCGGTGGTCGAGGTAGACCTCCAGCAGCTCCTTGAGGCCCAGCGTCAGCGGCTGCCCGTCGACCAGCGCCACGTTGTTGATGCCGAAGGACTCCTCCATCGGCGTCAGCTTGTAGAGCTGCTCCAGCACGGCCTCCGGGTGGAAGCCGTTCTTGATCTCGATGACCAGGCGCAGACCGTGCGAGCGGTCGGTGAGGTCCTTGACGTCGGCGATGCCCTGGAGCTTCTTCGAGCCGACCAGGTCCTTGATCTTCGCGATGACCTTCTCGGGGCCGACCGTGAAGGGCAGTTCGGTGACGACCAGGCCCTTGCGGCGCGCCGTCACGTTCTCCACGGCCACCGTCGCGCGGATCTTGAAGGTGCCGCGGCCGTTCTCGTAGGCGTCCTTGATCCCGGACAGGCCCACGATCCGGCCGCCGGTGGGCAGGTCGGGACCCGGCACGAAGCGCATCAGCGCCTCCAGGTCCGCCTGCGGGTGGCGGATCAGGTGCCGGGCGGCCGCGATGACCTCGCCGAGGTTGTGCGGGGGCATGTTGGTGGCCATGCCGACCGCGATCCCGGACGCGCCGTTGACCAGCAGGTTCGGGTAAGCGGCGGGAAGCGCGACCGGCTCCCGCTCCTGGCCGTCGTAGTTGGCGGTGAAGTCGACGGTGTCCTCGTCGATCGACTCCGTCATCAGCGAGGTGGCGTCGGCCATCTTGCACTCGGTGTAACGCATGGCGGCCGGCGGGTCGTCGTTGCCGAGCGAGCCGAAGTTGCCGTGGCCGTCGACCAGCGGGAGCCGCATGGAGAAGGGCTGGGCCATGCGTACGAGGGCGTCGTAGATCGAGGCGTCTCCGTGCGGGTGGAGCTTGCCCATGACCTCGCCGACGACACGGGCGCACTTCACGTAGCCGCGGTCGGGGCGCAGCCCCATCTCGTTCATCTGGTAGACGATGCGGCGGTGCACCGGCTTCATGCCGTCCCGGGCGTCGGGCAGGGCGCGGGAGTAGATCACCGAGTACGCGTACTCGAGGAAGGAGCCCTGCATTTCGTCGACGACGTCGATGTCGAGGATCTTCTCCTCGAAATCCTCCGGCGGCGGGGTCTTCGTGCTGCGGCGGGCCATCGCTGCGCGGCTCCTTAACCAAGAAAGGGGTGTGCTGGGTGTCTGGCTGGTCTGCTGGGGGTCTGGCTGGGTCTGGCCGGTCTTGCCGGGGCGGGCGGATGTCCGGACGGGTATGACGCGGACCATTGTGGCCCGAGGCACCGACAACGCCGACTCCGACCCCGGGGGAGTGACCCGGGAACTTATCCGGCGGCCGACGCGCTTGCATACAGTGGCAGGTCTGACGGAAATCTCTGCATCGCGATCGAAGGGACCACATGCCCATGGGTCACACGGCCACAGCCCAGGCCGGCTCCGGCGGCCTGACAGCGACCGAGCACCGGCTGGCCAACGGCCTGCGCGTGGTGCTCTCCGAGGACCACCTGACCCCGGTCGCCGCGGTCTGCCTCTGGTACGACGTCGGCTCGCGCCACGAAGTCAAGGGGCGTACCGGCCTTGCTCACCTCTTCGAGCACCTGATGTTCCAGGGTTCGGCGAGCGTCCCGGGCAACGGGCACTTCGAGCTGGTCCAGGGGGCCGGCGGCTCCCTCAACGGCACCACCAGCTTCGAGCGCACCAACTACTTCGAGACGATGCCGACCCACCAGCTGGAGCTCGCGCTCTGGCTGGAGGCGGACCGGATGGGGTCCCTGCTGGCCGCCCTGGACGACGAGTCCATGGAGAACCAGCGCGACGTCGTCAAGAACGAGCGCCGCCAGCGGTACGACAACGTCCCGTACGGCACGGCCTTCGAGAAGCTGACCGCTCTGGCGTACCCCGAGGGCCACCCCTACCACCACACCCCGATCGGCTCCATGGCCGACCTGGACGCCGCGTCCCTCGAGGACGCGCGCACCTTCTTCCGTACGTACTACGCGCCCAACAACGCGGTGCTCTCGGTCGTCGGGGACATCGACCCCGAGCAGACCCTCGCCTGGGTCGAGAAGTACTTCGGCACCATCCCCGCGCACGACGGCAAGCAGCCGCCCCGCGACGGCTCGCTGCCCGAGGTCATCGGGGAGCAGCTGCGCGAGGAGATCGTCGAGGAGGTCCCGGCCCGCGCGCTGATGGCCGCCTACCGGCTGCCGCACGACGGCACCCGTGAGTGCGACGCCGCCGACGTGGCGCTGACGATCCTGGGCGGCGGCGAGTCCTCGCTGCTGCACAACCGGCTGGTACGCCGTGACCAGACGGCCGTCGCGGCCGGCTTCGGCATGCTGCGCCTGGCCGGCGCGCCCTCGCTGGGCTGGCTGGACGTCAAGACCTCCAGCGGCGTCGAGATCCCCGCCATCGAGGCGGCCGTGGACGAGGAGCTCGCGCGGTTCGCCGCCGAGGGCCCGACGGCCGAGGAGATGGAGCGCGCCCAGGCCCAGCTGGAGCGCGAGTGGCTGGACCGGCTGAGCACCGTGGCCGGCCGCGCCGACGAACTGTGCCGCTTCGCGGTGCTGTTCGGCGACCCGCAGCTGGCGCTGACCGCGGTCCAGCGCGTCCTCGACATCACCGCCGAGGAGGTGCAGGCCGTGGCCGCGGCCCGGCTGCGCCCGGACAACCGCGCGGTGCTCGTCTACGAGCCGATCGCGGCAGACGACGACGAGAACGACGAGTCCGACGAGAACGAGGGGGCGGAGCAGTGAGCGACACCGCAGCCGTCACGATGACCTTCCACCCGCGCCCGCAGGCCGGCGAGCCGCAGCCGTGGGCCTTCCCGGCCCCCGACCGCGGGGAGCTGTCCAACGGGCTGACCCTGCTGCGCTGCCACCGGCCGGGCCAGCAGGTGATCGCGGTCGAGGTCAACCTCGCCGCCCCGCTCGACGCCGAGCCCGAGGGCCTGGACGGCGTGGCGACCATCATGGCGCGGGCGCTCTCCGAGGGCACCGACAAGCACTCCGCCGAGGAGTTCGCGGCCGAGCTGGAGCGCTGCGGCGCCACCCTCGATGCGCACGCCGACCACCCGGGCATCCGGGTCTCCCTGGAGGTCCCGGCCTCCCGGCTGGCCAAGGCGCTGAGCCTGCTCGCCGAGGCGCTCCGCGCCCCCGCCTTCGCCGACGCCGAGGTGGACCGCCTGGTGCGCAACCGGCTCGACGAGATCCCGCACGAGCTGGCCAACCCCCAGCGCCGCGCCGCAAAGCAGCTCTCCAAGGAGCTGTTCCCGGCGTCCCTGCGGATGTCCCGGCCGCGCCAGGGCACCGAGGAGACCGTCGCCCGGATCGACTCCGCCGCCGTGCGCGCCTTCTACGAGGCCCACGTACGCCCCGCCACCGCCACCGCGGTGGTCGTCGGCGACCTGACCGGCATCGACCTGGACGCCGTGCTGGCGGACACCCTGGGCGCGTGGACGGGCAACACCGCCGCGGCCCTTCCGGTGCCGCCGGTCACCGCGGACGACACCGGCCGCGTGGTCATCGTGGACCGGCCCGGCGCGGTCCAGACGCAGCTGCTGATCGGCCGGATCGGGGCGGACCGCCACGACCAGGTCTGGGCGGCCCAGGTGCTCGGCACGTACTGCCTGGGCGGCACCCTCACCTCCCGCCTGGACAAGGTGCTGCGCGAGGAGAAGGGGTACACCTACGGCGTGCGCGCCTTCGGCCAGGTACTGCGCTCCACCGCCGACGGCAAGGGCGCCTCGATGCTCGCCATCAGCGGCTCGGTGGACACCCCGAACACCGGACCGGCGCTGGAGGACCTCTGGAAGGTGCTGCGCACCCTCGCGGAGGGCGGTCTGACCGACGCCGAACGCGACGTGGCCGTACAGAACTTGGTGGGCGTGGCCCCGCTGAAGTTCGAGACGGCGGCCTCGGTCGCCGGCACCCTCGCCGACCAGGTCGAGCAGGAGCTGCCGGACGACTACCAGGCGCAGTTGTACGCGCGGCTCGCCGAGACCGGCACCGTGGAGGCGACCACGGCGGTCGTGAAGGCCTTCCCGGCGGACCGCCTGGTCACGGTCCTGGTGGGCGACGCGGCAGTGATCGAGGAGCCGGTACGTGCCCTCGGGATCGGTGACGTCACCGTCGTCACCAACTGACCTGTCGGTGACGGCCGGCTGACGGTCGACCGACGGATCGCGCAGGGGCTCTGGCGGGCTTATCCGCCGGAGCCCCTTTTGTCTGTTTAGTGGCTAGGTTGCTTGTATGGGGTGTGGCGTACGCAACAAAAAGGCGCGTCTGTTTGGCGATTGACTGATGATCCGCCTAGCGTCGGCCGTGCTGTCCGTCAGTTGTGCCCGCCGCACCCGCGGCACCGGACAGCGATCGCCGAGTCCCCGTCAGGCGCGAGCCTGGGGAGCCGGGGACCCACATGAGTCCCTGGGGTGAATCGGACCCCCTCGCAAGAGGAGGCCCGTAGGAGACCTTCCTGCTCCGAACCCGTCAGCTAACCCGGTAGGCGAGAAGGAAGGAAAGGATCAAACCCTTCATGGCGTTTGGCAGTCGTCCCGCTGGTACCGGTAAGCACCGTGGCTCCAGCCGTCTGAGCAAGAAGACCGCCGGCTACGCCGGTATCGCCGCGATCGCCACCACGGGTGTCGTCGGCTCCCTCGCCGCCCCGGCCTTCGCCGCGGACAACCACAGCAGCTCCGCCCCGGAGAACGGGCTGGGTGCCGTGGTCGTCGCCGAGGACCTTGCGGGTGACATCGCCGACCAGGCCGATTCGCAGCACCGCGCCGCCGAGCACGCCGCCGCCAAGGCGCAGGCGGAGGCGGACGCCAAGCAGAAGGCCGCCGAGTCCAAGCGCCTCGCCGAGGCCAAGGCGAAGGCCGAGCGCGACGCCGCCGAGCGTGCGGCCCGCGAGGAGGAGCGCAAGCGCCTCAACACCTTCGTCGCCCCGGTCGACGGCTCGTACGTCAGCACGCAGTACCACGCGGGCGGCGGCATGTGGTCCTCCGGCAGCCACACCGGCATCGACTTCCACGCCGCCTCCGGCACCTCGGTCCACGCGGTGGGCTTCGGCACCGTCGTCGAGGCCGGCTGGGGCGGCGCGTACGGCAACAACGTCGTCATCAAGCACAACGACGGCACGTACACCCAGTACGGGCACATGACCTCGCTGAACGTCTCCGTCGGCGAGCAGGTCACCCCGGGCCAGCAGATCGGCCTGTCGGGCTCCACCGGCAACTCCAGCGGCCCGCACCTGCACTTCGAGGCCCGCACGGGCTCGCAGTACGGCTCGGACATCGACCCGATCGCGTACCTGCGCTCGCACGGCGTCAGCCTCTGACCCCGTCCCGCACCGCTTCACGAAGGCCCCGGCTCACCGAGCCGGGGCCTTCGTGTTGCGTCTCTGTGCAAATGTTTCGCATTTCCGGCCGCTCTCGGAAATTATCGTGTGTTGCAATAGAGTCGCAGCACGCGCATGTGCGTGCAATGAGGCTGGCAGTCGGAAATAGGCGGAGGTTCGGTCTTGCGTATTCCTGCGCACGCGGTATGCACAGCAATCCGCGACGACATCGTCTCCGGGGTGTTCGAGCCGGGCGGCCGGCTGACCGAGGAGGTGCTGGCCCGCCGGTACGGAGTCTCGCGCGTCCCGGTCCGCGAGGCACTGCGGACCCTGGAGTCCGAGGGCTTCGTGACCACGCGGCGCCACGCGGGGGCCTGTGTGGCCGAGCCGACCGCGCAGGAGGCCGCGGACCTGCTGGAGGTGCGGATGCTCCTGGAGCCGCTGGCGGCCGCCCGGGCCGCCCGGCGGCGCACCGAGGCGCACCTCAAGGTGCTGCGCGGGCTGGTCAGGCTGGGGCAGGAGCGGGCCAGGCGGGGCCAGGGGGAGGACCTGCGGTCCCTGGGCGGCTGGTTCCACGAGACGCTCGCGCAGGCCTCCGGCAGTCCGGGGCTGATCGCGCTGCTCACGCAGATGCGGCACAAGGTGGCGTGGATGTACGTGGTGGAGGCGCCGGTGCGGCCCGTGGAGTCCTGGGCGGAGCACGGCGCGATCGTGGACGCGGTGGCCCGCGGGGACGCGGAGCGGGCGCGGGCGCTGACGGTGGTCCATGCCGACCGTGCTGCGGGGGCGCACCGGCTGCGGCTCCGTCCGGCGGTGAGCACTTCGCAACCTGCCGTAAACATGTCGAGCGGCCGGCATTAACAGGAGCCGTATACAAAGGGTGGCGTCGAGCATTGCCGCCGCAATTCGCGGCCGATGCGAATTCACGGTGAAGCGGCGCGGGCGGATCGTGGCCGGAATTGATTTCCGGCCTGCCGAATTCCCGAGGAGCTGAATTCCGGGGCGGTCCGCCGTGCGCGGAACGCCGGCTTCCCGCCGATCCGGCGCCCGGGGAGGCCCCCGGCTCCCCGCTGGCGCCTCCGCCCACGGGCTCCGATACGGAGAACGCCGAAGCCGCGGCCCCTGATGACGGGGGGCCGCGGCTCCGGCGCGGTACCGCGTGGGTCGAACCCGAAGGGTCAGACGGTCTCGGGGAGCTCCTCGAGACCCTCGGCGACCAGCTTCGCGAGGCGGTCCAGTGCGGCTTCCGCACCTTCGGCCTCGGAGGCGAGGACGATCTCCTCGCCGCCCTGGGCGCCCAGGCCCAGAACCGCCAGCATGGAGGCGGCGTTGACGGGGTCGCCGCCGGACTTCGCGATGGTCACCGGGACGCCGGAAGCGGTCGTCGCACGGACGAAGATCGAGGCGGGACGAGCGTGCAGGCCCTCGGCCCAGCCGACGTTGACGCGGCGCTCTGCCATGGTGATGCCCTTCAGGTTCTTACGGTTGTCTAGACCAGTCTCTCACGACGCCCGGAATGCTCCGACCGACCTTCGGCCCGAATCTGCCGCCGCTCGACCTTCCCCAGCTTGCACTCATTTGTCCCGGGTTGCCTCATGCGCCGCGCGGGGGCTGCCCGGCCCCTCCCGGCCTTAAAGTGGCCCCATGACCATCGAGTCGGACCCCTCGTACCCGGCCCACTGGGAAGCCGATGTCGTCCTCCGCGACGGCGGCACCGCCCGGATCAGGCCCATCACCACCGAGGACGCGGGCCGCCTCGTCAGCTTCTACGAGCAGGTCTCCGACGAGTCGAAGTACTACCGGTTCTTCGCCCCCTATCCCCGGCTCTCCGACCGCGACGTGCGCCGCTTCACGCACCACGACTACGTGGACCGGGTGGGCCTCGCCGCGACCATCGGCGGGGAGTTCATCGGCACCGTCCGCTACGACCGCATCGGCCCCGACGGCCGGCCCGCCTCGGAACCCGCCGACGAGGCCGAGGTCGCCTTCCTCGTCCAGGACGCCCACCAGGGCCGCGGGGTCGCCTCCGCCCTCCTCGAACACATCGGAGCGGTGGCCCGGGAGCGCGGCATCCGCCGGTTCGCCGCCGAGGTGCTGCCCGCCAACACCAAGATGATCAAGGTCTTCACGGACGTCGGCTACCAGCAGAAGCGCAGCTTCGAGGACGGCTCCGTCCACCTCACCCTCGACCTCGAACCCACCGCCGAGTCCCTCGCCGTGCAGCGGGCCCGCGAACAGCGCGCCGAGGCCCACTCGGTGCAGCGGCTGCTGGCCCCCGGCTCGGTCGCCGTCATCGGAGTCAGCCGCTCCGGCGCCGGCGTGGGGGCGGCAGCGCTCCGCAACCTCCGGGACAGCGGCTTCCACGGCCACCTCTACGCGGTCAACGAGGCCGTCACGCGCGATCTGCTCGACGGCGTACGGGCCTACCGCACGATCGGGGCCATCGACGCCCCCGTCGACCTCGCGGTGGTCGCCGTTCCGGCCGAGCGGGTCCCCGACGCGGTGGCCGCCTGCGGCGAGCACGGGGTGCAGGGGCTCGTCGTCCTGTCCGCCGGATACGGGGAGAGCGGCCCGGCCGGACTGGCCCGCCAGCGCGAACTGGTGCGCCAGGTGCGCTCGTACGGGATGCGGCTGATCGGACCGAACGCCTACGGGGTGATCAACACCGCGCCGGAGGTGGAGCTCAACGCCTCGCTGACGCCCGCGCCGATGCCGATGCGGGGCCGGATCGGCCTGTTCACACAGTCCGGGGCGATCGGCATCGCCCTGCTCTCCGCGCTGCTGCGGCGCGGCGAGGGCCTGTCCTCCTTCGTCTCCGCGGGGAACCGGGCCGACGTCTCCGGCAACGACATCCTCCAGTACTGGTACGACGACGAGGCCACCGACGTCGCCCTGATGTACCTCGAAACCCTGGGCAACCCGCGGAAGTTCACCCGCCTCGCCCGCCGGACGGCCGCGGTCAAGCCGGTGGTCGTCGCGAAGGGCGGCCGCCACACCCCGGCCGGGCACGTCGTCCCCGACACCAGGCTGCCGGAGGCCACCGTCTCCGCCCTGCTGCGGCAGGCCGGCGTCATCCGGGTCGACACGGTCACGGAGCTGGTGGACGTCGGCCTCCTGCTGGCCGCGCAGCCGCTGCCCGCCGGGCCCCGGATCGCGATCCTCGGCAACTCCGAGTCCCTCGGAGTCCTCACCTACGACGCCTGCCTGGCCCAGGGCCTGCGGCCGCTGCCGCCGCAGGACCTGACGACGGCGGCCGCGCCGACGGACTTCCGGGCCGCCCTGGCCGCCGCGCTCGCCTCCGAGGACTGCGACGCCGTCGTGGTCACGGCCATTCCCTGGGTGAGCGAACACGCACTGGCCGACGACCTGGCCGACGCGCTGCGGGAAGCGGTGGCCGAGGTCCCGGGCAAGCCCGTGGCCGTGGTGCACGTGGAGCTCGGCGAGCTCGTCGAAGCCCTCTCCGCCACGCGGGGCCCTTCCCCCACCCCGGCCCCGTACGCGCCCTACCCGCCCGCGCCCTCGAACGCCGGTCGGGACGAAACGGGCGCAGCGGCGGAACAGCCCCCCGCAGGGGACCGGATCCCCAGCTACCCCGCCGCCGAGCGGGCCGTACGGGCCCTCGCCGAAGCCGTCCGGTACGGGCAGTGGCGCCGCGGCCTCGCCGAGGGCGGGTACGTCCCCGAGTTCGAGGACGTGGACGAGGCCGGGGCGGCCGCCCAGCTGGCCGGGCTGCTGGCCGGGGTCGACGACGCAGCCGTGCTGACCCTGGCGGAGTGGGACGCCCGCGAGCTGCTCGCCCGGTACGGGATCGGCGTCCGGTCCGCCCTGCCCGCGCCCAGCCCCGACGCGGCGGTCCGGGCCGCCGGGGTCCTGGGGTACCCGGTGGCGCTGAAGACCACCGCCCCGCACCTGCGCCACCGCGCAGACCTGGGCGGCGTACGGCTCGACCTCGCGAACGAGACCGAGCTGAGGCGCTCCTACGAGGAGCTCACCGACGCGCTGGGCAAGCCGGCCGAGCTCCAGCCCGTGGTCCAGGCCATGGTGCCGCGCGGGGTCGACACCGTCGTCAGCTCCGTCATCGACCCGGCCGCGGGCGCCGTCCTCTCCTTCGGGCTCGCCGGCGTCGCCTCCGAACTGCTCGGCGACACCGCCCACCGGCTGGTTCCGGCCACCGACCGGGACGCCGCCGGACTGATCCGTTCCATCCGGGCCGCGCCGCTCCTCTTCGGCTGGCGCGGCAGCGACCCCGTGGACACCCCCGCCCTGGAGGAGCTGCTCCTGCGGCTGTCGCGCCTGGTGGACGACCACCCCGAGGTGATCGGGGTCTCCCTGGAGCCCGTCGTGGTCGCCGCCGAGGGCCTCTCCGTGCTCAGCGCCACCGTCCGCGTCGCGCACCCGCCCGCCCGCGGCGACCTCGGCCCGCGGACCCTCCCCAGTTACTGAGCGAGTACGACGCGGCCTGGGGGCCCCGTACGGGCCTTAGGATGGACCTCATGGCGAAATCCGGTACGACGACCCAGGGGCTGCGCACGGCGATCGAGCGCAGCGGCTACTACCCGGCCCTCGTGGCCGAGGCCGTGGAGGCCGCGGTGGGCGGCGAGCCGATTTCGTCGTACCTGGTCCACCAGGAGACGACCTTCGACTCCAACGAGGTGCGCCGCCACGTCACCGTGCTGGTCCTGACCGGCAACCGCTTCATCGTCAGCCACACCGACGAGCAGGCCGCCGACGCCGGGTCCCCGTCCCCGTACGCGACCACCTCCACCGAGTCGGTCAAGCTGTCCAGCATCTCCTCCGTGGTGCTGAGCCGTGTCGTCGCCAATCCGGAGTCCTACACCCCGGGCACCCTGCCCCGCGAGGTCGTCCTGACCATCGGCTGGGGCGCGGTCTCGCGGATCGACCTGGAGCCGGCCGCCTGCGGCGACCCGAACTGCGACTCCGACCACGGCTACACCGGCAACTCCACCGCCGACGACCTCAGCCTGCGGGTCAGCGAGGCCGGTGACGGCCCCGAGGCGGTGCGCCAGACCCTGGTCTTCGCGCAGGCGCTCTCCGAAGCCACAGCAGCGACGTCCACGTCCACCCCCGCCCGCTGATGGCGTACTCCGCGGCGCAGGAGTGGCCCGAGCCTGAGCTGCTGGACCTGGCCGGTGCCCCCGTCCCGGAGTACGGCACCGGGTCGCTCGCCGACCTTCTGCCCACGCTCGCGGCCGGCCAGGGCGTCCCCGGTTTCACCGCCGGCATCGCCGAGCTGGCCCCGGCCGACCGGAACTGCGTGTTCCTGGTCGACGGCATGGGCTGGGAGCAGATCAAGGCCCACCCGGACGAGGCCCCGTACCTCACCTCCCTGCTCGGCAGCTCGCGCGGCGGCACCGGCCGCCCCATCACCGCGGGCTTCCCGGCGACCACCGCCACCTCGCTGGCCTCCGTGGGCACCGGGCTGCCGCCCGCCCGGCACGGCCTGCCCGGCTACGCCGTGCGGAACCCGGCCACCGGCGAGCTGATGAACCAGCTCCGCTGGCAGCCGTGGACCTCGCCGAAGCCGTGGCAGCCGTACCCGACCGTCTTCCAGCAGGCCGACAAGGCCGGCGTCGCGACCGCCCAGGTGTCCTCGCCCGCCTTCCAGACCACCCCGCTCACCAAGGTCGCGCTGAGCGGCGGCACCTTCCACGGCCGGATGACCGGCGAGGAGCGGATGGACCTCGCGGCGATCCAGCTCGCGGCCGGTGACCGCTCGCTCGTGTACACGTACTTCAGCGAGCTCGACGGGGCCGGCCACCGCCACGGCGTGGACTCCGACGCCTGGCGCGGCCAGCTGATGCTGGTCGACCGGCTCGTGCAGCGGCTCGCCGAGCAGCTGCCGCCGCGCACCGCGCTGTACGTGACCGCGGACCACGGCATGGTCGACGTCCCCTTCGACGAGGACTCCCGGATCGACTTCGACGAGGACTGGGAGCTGAGCGCCGGCGTGGCCCTGCTGGGCGGCGAGGGCCGGGCCCGGCACGTGTACGCGGTGCCGGGCGCGCAGAACGACGTACTGACCGTGTGGCGCGAGGTCCTCGGCGACCGGTTCTGGGTCGCGAGCCGCGAAGAGGCCCTGGACCTGGGCTGGTTCGGCGCGCCGGGGGAGTGCGACGAGCGCGTGCTCGGACGCATCGGCGACGTGGTCGCCGCCGCCCAGGCCGATGTCGCGATCACCGCTTCGCGCAACGAGCCGAACGAGTCCGCGCTCGTCGGCATGCACGGCTCCATGACCGCGGCGGAGCAGCTGGTCCCGCTGCTCGAGATCCGCTCCTGACCCTCCCTCCGTCCCGCACTCCGACCCACGACCCGAAAGGTCCCGTACTTCCCATGCCCGAGCTGGTGTTCTTCTCCGGAACGATGGACTGCGGAAAGAGCACGCTGGCGCTCCAGATCGCGCACAACCGCGACGCGCGGGGACTCCAGGGCGTGATCTTCACCCGTGACGACCGGGCGGGCGAGGGCAAGCTGTCCTCCCGCCTCGGCCTGGTGACGGAGGCCATCGAGGCTCCGGAGGGCATGGACCTCTACGCGTATCTGGTCGCCCAGCTCTCGAAGGGCGGAAAGGCCGACTACGTGATCGTGGACGAGGCCCAGTTCCTGGCCCCGGAGCAGATCGACCAGCTGGCCCGCATCGTCGACGACCTGGACATGGACGTCTTCGCCTTCGGCATCACCACGGACTTCCGCACGAAGCTCTTCCCGGGCTCGCAGCGCCTGATCGAGCTGGCGGACCGGCTGGAGCAGCTCCAGGTCGAGGCCCTGTGCTGGTGCGGAGCCCGCGCCACCCACAACGCCCGCACGATAGACGGCGAGATGGTGGTCGAGGGCGCCCAGGTGGTGGTCGGTGACGTGAACCGCCCGGCGGAGGAGATCGGCTACGAGGTCCTGTGCCGCCGCCACCACCGCCGCCGCATGACCTCGGCCGCGGCCCACGCGGGCGCCCTCTCCCCGGACGTCCTCCCGGTCAACCACGCCTGACCCACCGGTCGCAGCGGCGCGCCCGGCACCGAACCGAACGGCGGCTGAGGATGACGGACGAACCGAGCGGGAGTGCGCCGGCCCCGCGGTCGGCGAAGGCCGGGCTGGAGGTCGTGATGCACGGCGTGGCCGAGGGGCTGCCTTCGTACGCGCGGGCCTTCAAGGCCGTCGTCAACGTCGAGGTGGCCCCGCGGGCCATCGTGGCGCGCACGGCTCCGGGGGCGCTGCAGGAGGCCGACCGGCTCTGGCTGGAACACGCGCGGACCGCTGCCGTCATCGATGACGAGGGCTCGTTCCTGGTCCCGGGGGCCGATCGCGACTGGGTCCGGGTGCGCCGCACCGCGCACACCGCGCTCTCCGCCGCCCTCGAACCCGGGGCCGGCTCCGTGGTCATCGCGATGTCCCCGGACGGCCGGCGGCTGTGCGCCCTCACCGAGGAGGACGACGACTACTGGATCGTCGTCCACCATTTCGAGGACCGTCCCGTGTGACCCGGCGGTCCGCCGCGGATCTGCGCCAGGTCCTCCCTCGTGCTCCCGCGGTCACTTCTGGCACAGGGCGGTGTCGAGGAGGGCGTCCGCGTGGGCGAGGGACTCGGCAGGGGCCATGTTGGCGGTGACGACGACGGTGGCGGCGCGGCCGTCGTCGGTGGCGCCGGGGACCGAGTGGTAGCCGGGGGTGTCGCCGCCGTGGCCCCACATCAGGCCGCCGCAGCTCAGCGGGGTGCTGGAGACGCCGAGCCCGTACCGGGTGCCGGGCCGCCAGCCCGGGCTCTCGGCCTTGACGGTGGTACGCATCTCCGCGAGCTGTGCGGGAGCCAGGAGCCGGCCGCCGATCAGCGCGGAGAAGAAGCGGTTCAGGTCGCCGGGAGTGGAGATCAACTGCCCGGCGGACCAGCCCCAGGAGGGGTCGATCTCGGTGATGTCCTCCAGGGCCGCTCCGGGTCCCGCCGCGTGGTAGCCCCGCGGGTGGGCCCCGCGGATGCCCTGCTCGCCCACGCCCGGGAAGTAGGTGTGGCGCAGCCCGGCGCGGTCGATGACCCGCTCGGTGATCTGCTCGGCCAGCGGCCGGCCGGTGACCTTCTCGATGAGCAGACCGGCGACGACGTAGTTGGTGTTGCTGTACGCCCAGCCGGTTCCGGGGGCGAACTGCGCCTCGTGGGCCAGCCCGATGTCGAGCAGCTCGCGCGGCTGGCGGTAGGTGTGGCGTCCCTCGCCGAGCACGGACTCCAGGATGTGATCGGTGTAGTTGGGCAGTCCGCTGGTGTGCTGGAGCAGCTGGCGGACCGTGATGGCGCGGCCGTCGATGCCCTTGCCCCGCAGCAGGTTCGGCAGGTACTGCTCCACGGGGGCGTCGAGCACCACCCTGCCCTCGCCGACCAGTTGCAGCACGACCGTGGCGGTGAAGGTCTTGGTGTTGCTGCCCGCCCGCACCTGGCCGTCGACCGGGACCTTCGCCCGGGTCTTCACGTCCGCCACGCCTGCGGTGTAGTTGCGGGCGCGCCCGGCACGGTCGACGGTGGCGGCCAGCGCCGCGGGAAACCCGTCGTCGGCCACCAGCCGCTCCAGCCCCGTGCGCACGGCGTCCCGCGGACCGTGGGGCTCCGCCGCGGCCGGGGGCAGGGCGGCGGCCACCGTCAGGGCGGCGGCCGCCACGGCCACCGCCGCGACGACCGCCCGCCGCCGCCCGGACGGCGACCAGGCGGGCACGGACCGGGCTCGGCGGGGACGAAGGTCGGTCATGGGAGGTGCTCCTCGTGTCGGAGAGATCGGGGGACGGAGGAACGCACGGCATCGTGCACCGCAGGTGCGGTGCACCGCGTGTCCCTCCGCATGCCCCGACACTAGGAAGCGGGCCCGGTCCGCAGCGTCGCCCGCAGGCACGAGGACCCTGGTACTCCCCGCACCCCCGACCGGTACCCAGGTCCCGCTGGAGGCGGCCTAGGGCCGTGAGTGGACGAGGGTGAAGACCGCGCCCTCCGGGTCCGCGACCGTGGCCTGGCGGCCTCGCAGGCCCTCGCGGGGCGGGTCGACGACGCGTCCGCCGAGTTCGGCGACCCGGGCCGTGGCCGCGTCGGTGTCCGCCACCTCGAAGTACGCCATCCAGTGCGGGCCGCGGTCGTGGGGCAGCGAGCGGCCCACGCCGTGCACCGCGGCCACGGGCCGGCCCTCCAGGTTGAGGGTCAGGTAGTCGAAGTCGTCGGAGGCCGTGCCGTGCGCCAGTGCCTCGTGGCCGAAGACGTGCTCGTAGAACTTGCCGACCGTCGAGGTGTCCTGGGTGACCAGCTCGTTCCAGACGGGGGTGCCGGGCCCGCCGGGCAGCCGGGTGCCCATGCGGCTCTGCGCCTGCCACAGCCCGAAGATCGCGCCGAGCGGGTCGGAGCAGATCGCCACCCGCCCCGCGATGCCCGCGTCCAGCGGGCCCACCGCGACCGTGCCGCCGCACGACCGCACCGATTCGGCGGTCGCGTCGGCGTCGTCGGTGGCGAGGTACGTCGTCCAGGCCACCGGAAGATGCCGGTCCGGTGGCATCTCGCCGATCCCGGCCACCTCCTGGCCGTCCAGCACGGCGCGCACGTACGGGCCGAGCTGCTCGGGTCCCGGTACGTACTCCCAGCCGAACAGATCGGCGTAGAAGTCCTCGGTGGTCCCGAGTCCGTGCACCATGAGGCTCACCCAGCACGGGGTACCGGGCGTGCGCCGCGTCGCTTCCGCTGCCTCGGTCATGTCAGCCGTCTCCTCCGTCGTACCGCTTACCGGTGCTGATGCTTCCACTCCGGAGGACCCGGCGCGCCCCGACCGCGCCGCATCGCGGGGTCCTGGCGCGGAGTTGACCGGATCGGTGTGCCCCGCCGATGACGGGCTTGTTACGCCGGTTCCGGGTGGGGAGGAAGATGGCCGGCATGACTGCGAAACATGCGATCCTCTCCGCGGCCGAACTGAGGAACGAGCTGGCGGGCTCCCGGCCACCGGTGCTGCTGGACGTCCGCTGGCAGCTCGGCGGCCCCGACCAGCGGCCCGCCTACGAGGAAGGACACCTGGCCGGGGCGGTGTACGTCGATCTCGACCGGGAACTGGCAGGTCCGCCCGGGGCGGGCGGCCGCCACCCGCTGCCGGACCCGGAGGCCTTCGGGGCGGTGATGCGCCGGGCCGGCGTGTCGGCGGACGTGCCCGTCGTTGTGTACGACGGCGGCCAGGGCTGGGCGGCCGCCCGGGCGTGGTGGCTGCTGCGCTGGACGGGTCACCCGAACGTGCGGGTGCTGGACGGCGGACTGGCCGCGTGGACGGCGGCAGGAGGCGCGGTGACGGCCGACCGGGTGAATCCCGAGGAGGGCGATTTCAAGCCAACTCCGGGTGCGGTCGGGCTGCTGGACGCGGACGCGGCGGCCGTACGGGCGCGCGAAGGGGTACTCCTCGACGCCCGGGCGGGGGAGCGGTACCGCGGAGAGGTCGAGCCGATCGACCCGGTCGCCGGCCACATCCCGGGCGCGGTGTCGGCACCGACCACGGAGAACGTGGGGCCGGACGGGCGTTTCCTGGCCGCGCACGCACTGCGCGCCCGGTTCGAGGGGCTCGGCGCGTCCGAGGGCGGCCCGGTGGGCGTGTACTGCGGCTCGGGGGTCTCCGGAGCCCATGAGGTCCTCGCCCTGGAGGTGGCGGGCATCGCGTCCGACCTCTACGCGGGCAGCTGGTCGGAGTGGTCCTCGGACCCGGCCCGGCCGGTGGCCACGGGACCGGACCCCCAGTAGGGCCGGGCGTACCGCCGCCGGGTCGTACCCGGCGGCGGTGCTACTCCTGCTTCTTGCGGCGGGTGCCGAAGACGATCTCGTCCCAGCTCGGCACCGCAGCGCGCCGCCCGGGGCGGACCCCGTCGGCCTCGGCCTGGCGGTCGGTGGTGCCCGTCAGGCGGTCGCGGTGGCCCGCCACCGTGCGGGGCATCAGGACGTCGGCGTACGCGGAGCCCGCGCCCGCCGAGGCGGCCGGTGCCGGCGGCTCCTCGACCTCCGGTTCCGTCGCCGGGGTGTCGGTGCGGTCGGGGA
The DNA here is from genome assembly GCF_045160965.1 of Streptomyces sp. NBC_00207. Taxonomy (NCBI): domain Bacteria; kingdom Bacillati; phylum Actinomycetota; class Actinomycetes; order Kitasatosporales; family Streptomycetaceae; genus Streptomyces; species Streptomyces sp. NBC_00207. The sequence continues at coordinate 6,783,486 of NZ_CP130715.1, forward strand.
CCACCATGTCGCCGCGGAAGCTCGGGACCGCCTCCAGCAGGCTGGTCAGGGTGTCCCGCTCCTCCTCCGGGTCCGGCGCGGGCGCCGGCCTGCTGTCGGGACGTTCCAGCTGCCGGTCCAGGGCGCGGTCCAGCGGCCGGTCGCGCGGCAGCCGCGCGATCCTCGGCACGAAGGGGAAGCTCGGCTCGGGCGTCGCCGGCAGGTCCTCCGACTCGCCGATGAGCGAACGGGCCTCGTCGTCCACGGCGACGACCAGCCGGCGCGGCGGGTCGTAGGTCCAGCTCGCCGAGTGCGGCTCGCCCGCGACCCGGTAGACGAGGAGGACCTCCCAGGTGCCGTCGTCGCGGCGCCAGGAGTCCCACTGCACGGATTCCTTCTCGGCCCCGCGCAGGGTCAGCCGCTCCTGCACGGCCTCGCCGAGCTGCGGCCCGGTGTTCTCGCCGGGACGGCGCACGGGGGTCTTGCGGGCCCGCTCGGCCATGAACGCGCGCTCGGCGAGCACGGGGCCCTCGAAGCGGCGTACGCGGTCGACGGGGATGCCGGCGAGTTGAGCGACCTCCTCCGCGGAGGCACCGGCCCGTATGCGGGCCTGGATGTCGCGGGGGCGGAGGTGGCTCTCCACCTCGATCTCGATCTGGTTCAGGCGTGCACGGTCGTTGCGGACGGCAGCCCGCAGCCGCTCGTCGATCGGAAGCGTGTACTCCGTGCTGTCCCCAGCCTTGAGCACCAGTCGTGTGCCGTCATTTGAGACGGCCACGACACGCAGTTCGGGCATGGGGACCTCCCGGGTGGTGCCTGCCGACGTCACGTGCGTCGCTGCTTCCGCTAGTCGAGTGTGGCCTGCCCGGGTGCAGCCTGCCACAACCTTGCCGAGTTAAACCGGCGTGTCGGGCATGCGCCCTTGATCGCCGTTATGGCACGGTTACCTGTTGGGCACGCACAGTGACCGAACGGTTACTGTGCGCAGCAGGAGCCCGTGCAATACCGCGGCATCACCGGTCTTGAGTGCCGTTTTCCATCAGCCGGCCCCCTCTCCCGAGTCCGGACATCCGAAAGGAAGGACGGCCCCAGGGCTCGCCACAGTACTCCATTCGGGCCACCTGGGTGGACCGCCGCGCCGCCGAACTTATCCCGGACGGCGGGAGTTGGGCTGCCCTCCGTCGGGTCCCACCTGCACCCGACGTCCGATTTCAGGTGTCTTGCTTCACAGAATCACCAGAAACGGAACTATCCGCTTCGCTCAGCTGTCGGTAACTGCTGGAAGAGGAGAAGCGTGAGAGGCGGGACACACACGGGATGCCGACGGGTCAGAAGACGACGAAGGACGCCGGGAACGCACCGGAGAAGAAGCTCGACCTGAGCGCGGCTCAGGTCGCCGGCTCCTCCCTCGCCACCGTGGCGGCGGCCCTGCTCGCCTCGAAGATGGGCGTCTACGGGACGATCCTCGGGGCCGGTGTGGTCAGCGTCGTCGCCACCGCCGGGGGACCCGTCATCCAGCATTTCTTCCGGCGCACCGGCGACCAGCTGCGCGAGAGCGCCCGGACCGGGGCCCGCCGGGTGCCGCCGCCCCGCGAGGAGCGGGAGCGGGCCGGCGCCATGACGGCACCGCACGCGCCCGCGCCCGCCGCGGAGTTCGGCGGGCAGTTCGGCGAAGCCACCGTGCACGGCACCCGGGTACGGGGCTGGAAGCGCACCGCCGTGGCCTCCGGAGCGGCCTTCGCCCTCGCCATCGGCGGCCTCGGCACCTACGAGGCGATGGCCGGCACCTCCGTCAGCAGCGACGGCGGCACGCTCTTCTCCGGCGGCACCCGCACGGCGGACCGGGAGCAGCCGTCCACGCCCCGGGACGAGCCGGCGGGCGGCGGGAAGGGCGGGAGGACGCCCGGGTCCGGGACCTCCCCGAGCTCCCCACGGCCGTCCGGCGGTCCGAGCCCGGGCACGAGCCGGGCTCCGAGCCCCGACCCGAGCCCCTCCGGCTCCGGGGAACCGGCGCCCGGCCCCTCCCCGTCCGGGCAGTCGCCGACTCCGACACCCGCTCCGCCGACCCCTCCGCCGACCCCTGACGCGTCGACACCGGCGGCGCGGCAGAGCACTCCCTGACCCCGCGTGACGCCGGCCGGGCCTCAGGCGCCCAGGACCCGCCGCAGGTAGTCGTTGCCGAAGACCCGGTCCGGGTCGAGCTGGTCCCGCAGCGCGGTGAACTCGCCGAACCTCGGATAGACCTGCGCGAAGTACTCCGCGTCCCGCGTGTGCACCTTGCCCCAGTGCGGCCGGCCGCCGTGCGCGGTGAAGATGCGCTCGGCCGCGGTGAAGTAGGCCTGGTAGGGCGTGCCCTTGTACATGTGCACCGCGATGTACGCCGTCTCGCGCCCCGAGGCCGTCGACAGCGCGATGTCGTCCGCCGGAGCCGTCCGCACCTCCACCGGGAAGCTGATCCGCAGCCGCGAGCGGTCGACCATCGCGCGCAGCTCCCGCAGCGCCTCGACCACCTGCTCGCGCGGGAGGGCGTACTCCATCTCCACGAACCGCACCCGGCGCGGGCTGGTGAACACCTTGTACGGGATGTCCGTGTACGTACGTGCCGACAGGGCGCGGCTGGCCACGCGGGCGATGGAGGGGATGGTGGCGGGGGCCGCACGGCCCACCGAGTTCACCACCTGGAAGAGGCCGTTGGAGAGCAGCTCGTCCTCGACCCAGGCGCTCACCGGCCCGGGCGGGGCGGCGGGGCCCTGGCTGCGGTTGTTCCGCTTGGTGTTGCAGTTGCCGGTGTGCGGGAACCAGTAGAACTCGAAGTGCTCGTTCTCCGCGAAGTGCTCCTCGAACTCCGCCGTCACCCGGTCGAAGCCCATGGGCTCCTCACGGGCGGTCAGGAAGAAGAGCGGCTCCACGGCGAAGGTGATCGCGGTGACGATGCCGAGCGCGCCGATGCCGATCCGGGCGGCCGCGAAGACCTCGGGATTCTCCTTCTCCGAGCACGTCAGCAGGCGGCCGTCGGCGGTGACCAGTTCCAGGCCGCGGATCTGGGCGGCGATGGAGGCCGAGTCGCGGCCGGTGCCGTGGGTGCCCGTGCTGGTCGCGCCGGAGACCGTCTGCTCCATGATGTCGCCCATGTTGGTCAGCGACAGGCCCTCCCGGGCCAGGGCCCGGTTCAGGTCCTTGAGGACCGTGCCGGCCTCCACGGTGACGGTGCCGGCGGCCCGGTCGACGGCCCGGATCCCGGCCAGGGCCTGGGGGCGTACGAGCACCCCGTCGGTCGCGGCGGCCGCGGTGAAGGAGTGGCCGGTGCCGACCGCCTTCACCCGCAGCCCCTCTTCGGCGGCCCGGCGGACCGTCTCCTGGAGCTCGCCGACCGAGGCCGGCGTCACCACGCGGACGGGCGTGGCGGTGACGTTCCCCGCCCAGTTATGCCACGTGGTGGTCGGCCTGCTGTTCCCTGCTGTCCCCGCTGTCGCCGTCGCCATCGCTAGAGGGCTCCTCCCCTTGCGCCGGCCTCGTCAGCCGGCGGTATCCCGCGAACGCCACCGCCGCCGCGGCGACCCCCGCCGAGATGGAGACGACGTACCCGGTCCGCGCGCCGGCCGCGTCCACGACCCAGCCGGTCACGGAGGACCCGAGCGCGATGCCGACCGCGAGGCCGGTGCTGATCCAGGTCATGCCCTCGGTCAGCTTCGCGTGTGGTACGTGCGCCTCGATCAGGGCCATCGTGGTGATCATCGTGGGAGCGATGGCGAGGCCCGAGACGAAGAGCGCCACGGCCAGAAACGGAAGGTTCCCGGCCAGTAGGAGGGGGATCATACTCACGGCCATCGCACATACGCCCAGTACCCAACGGCGTTCTGTCCGGCCCTTCAGGTGCAGAAGGCCGAACACGATGCCGGCCAGACAGGACCCGAGTGCCCAGACGGCCAGGATGAAGCTCGCCGAGGACTTGCTGCCCTGCTCCTCCGCGAAGGCCAGCGTGGCCACGTCGATGGAGCCGAAGATCGCGCCGGTCGCCACGAACGTGGCCGTCAGCACCTGCAGGCCCGGCGAGCGCAGGGCCGAGGTGCGTTCCACGCTCTTGTCGCGCGGGTGCGGTGCGGGCTCGGTGGAGCCCTGGGCGGTGAGCAGCCACACGCCGACCATCAGGCAGACGGCCGCGATCAGCGGCCCGGCCTCCGGGAACCAGGTGGTGGACAGTCCGATGGCGAGGATCGGGCCGAAGATGAAGCAGACCTCGTCCACCACCGACTCGAAGGAGTACGCGGTGTGCAGCTCGCGCGGGGAGTCCCGGTAGATGACGGTCCAGCGGGCACGGATCATCGAGCCGACGCTGGGCACGCAGCCCGCGATCGCGGCGCAGACGAAGAGCGTCCAGTCCGGCAGGCCGTTCGCGGCCGCCAGCAGAAGTCCGGTGACCGCCGCCACGGAGACGAGGGTCGCGGGGCGCAGGACGCGGCGCTGGCCGTACTGGTCCACGAGCCGGGAGACCTGGGGTCCGATGACCGCGGCGGCGAGCGCCAGCGTGCCGGTGAGCGCGCTGGCCATGGCGTAGCGGCCGGTGATCTCGGAGATCATCGTGAGGATGCCCACGCCGACCATGGAGATCGGCAGCCGGCCTATGAGGCCGGCGGCGCTGAACCCCTTGGTGCCGGGGGCCGCGAATATGGCTCGATAGGGACTGGGCAAGGGCCCTCCGTAAGGGACGTCGTGGGCCCATACAGGTTACGTCCGCTTACGGGGCGCCCGCACGGGGAAGGTTCCTGATCCAGAAACTTAGGTTCACCTTACCCATGCTGCGGGGCAGGTCATGGCCGGGCCGCTTCTCTCCGCAGGACGCCGGGTGGCAGGATTCGACGCATGTCAGACCAGCTCCTCCCGCCCGCCGGCGGGTCCGCCGCCCCGTACGACGCCCTCCTGCTGCTCTCCTTCGGCGGTCCCGAAGGACCCGACGACGTCGTGCCGTTCCTGGAGAACGTCACGCGAGGGCGCGGCATCCCGCGCGAGCGGCTCAAGGAGGTCGGACAGCACTACTTCGGCTTCGGCGGGGTCAGCCCGATCAACGGGCAGAACCGCGAGCTGCTGGACGCGCTGCGCAAGGACTTCGCCGGGCACGGGCTGGACCTGCCGGTCTACTGGGGCAACCGGAACTGGGCCCCGTACCTGACCGACGTGATGCGGGAGATGGCCGCCGACGGGCGCCGCCGGATCGCGGTGCTCGCGACCAGCGCGTACGCCTCGTACTCGGGCTGCCGGCAGTACCGGGAGAACCTCGCCGACGCGCTCGCCACCCTGGCCGAGGAGGGCGTGGAGCTGCCGCGGGTCGACAAGCTGCGGCACTACTTCAACCACCCCGGCTTCGTGGAGCCCATGATCGACGGGGTGGTGGCCTCGCTCGCCGCCCTGCCCGAGGAGGTGCGCGCCGGCGCGCACCTCGCCTTCACCACCCACTCCATCCCGACCGCGGCGGCGGACACCTCCGGCCCGGTCGAGGACCACACCGAGGGCGGCGAGGGCGGCGCGTACGTCAAGCAGCACCTCGACGTCGCCCGGGTGATCGCGGACGAGGTGGCGGCGCGGACCGGCGTCGCCCGCTCCTGGCAGCTCGTCTACCAGTCCCGCAGCGGCGCCCCGCACATCCCGTGGCTGGAGCCGGACATCTGCGACCACCTCGAGGCCCTGCACTCCGAGGGCGCACCCGCCGTGGTCATGGTGCCCATCGGCTTCGTCTCCGACCACATGGAAGTCCTCTACGACCTGGACACCGAGGCCACGGCCAAGGCGGCCGAACTGGGCCTGCCCGTGGCGCGCTCCGCGACCGTCGGCGCCGATCCGCGGTTCGCCGCGGCCGTACGGGAGCTGGTGCTGGAGCGCGCCGCCCGGGAGCGCGGGGAGCGGGCCGCGGAGTGCTGGGTGGGCACGCTGGGGCAGAGTCATGACCTGTGTGCCGTGGGCTGCTGCCCGGCGCGGGGCCCCCGGCCGGCGGCCGCGGGCGTGGACAGTCCGTACGCGTAGGAAGAGGGACCGTGATCTCCGAAGAGCTGAAGGCCGAACTGCTGGACGTGGGCCTGGAGGCCGCCCGGCAGGCCGGGGCTCTGCTGCGCGACGGCCGGCCGGCCGATCTGGCGGTGGCGGCGACGAAGACCAGCCCGATCGACGTGGTGACCGAGATGGACATCGCCGCGGAGAAGCTGATCACCGGCATCCTCGCCGAACGGCGGCCCGAGGACGGGCTGCTGGGCGAGGAGGGCGCGGACACCCCGGGGACGAGCGGGGTGCGCTGGGTCGTCGACCCGCTGGACGGCACCGTGAACTACCTCTACGGGCTCCCGAGCTGGGGCGTGTCCATCGCCGCCGAGTACGGGGGCGAGACCGTGGTGGGCGTCGTGGCGGCGCCGATGCGCGGGGAGACCTACCACGCGGTGCTCGGCGGCGGGGCCTGGCTGGGCACGGCGCGCCTCGCGTGCCGGCCGGCGGCGCCGCTGGACCAGGCGCTGCTCGCGACGGGCTTCGCGTACGTCCAGACCCGGCGCGCCCACCAGGCCGGGATCGCGGCCCGGATCATCCCGCTGGTGCGGGACATCCGGCGGGGCGGGTCGGCGGCGCTGGACCTGTGCGACGTGGCCGCAGGGCGGCTGGACGGGTACTACGAGCGGGGGCTGAACCCCTGGGACCTGGCCGCCGGCGACCTGATCGCGCGGGAGGCGGGGGCCGTGACGGGCGGCCGGCCGGGGGAGCGGGCCTCGGGGGAGCTGGCCCTGGCCGCCACACCCGCCGTGTTCGCCTCCCTGCAGCCGCTGCTGGACGAGTCCGGGGCCTGGCACGACTGACCCCTCCCGCACCGCCCCGCGCCCGCTCCGGCCGCCGCAAGCACGCGAACCCCGGCTGCCCGTGGGGGCGGCCGGGGTTCGCGACGTACGGGATCAGCCGGGGGTCGTGACGTGCGGGATCAGCAGGTCGGCTGGGGTCGGGTCGGGTCGGGAGGCCGGGGTCAGCAGGCGGGCACGGTGGCCGAGACGGGGACACCGTGCTCGGCGGCGAGCCGCTGGAGGTCTTCCAGCTCCGCCTGTTCCACTTCCGCGAGGAAGTCGTCGCCCGTCTCGCGGGCGTGCATGAGGTCCGACTGCGTGGACCTGATGCGCTGCAGGAGACCCGCGGTGAATGCGTCCATGATGGGTTCGCCCCCTCTTCGTGGGTCGGCGGCGGCACGTGGAAGTCCGCCGTCAGGGAGTGGATGGGGTGTGCTGTCGTCCTCCCCGGCACCCTGGGCCCAGAAACCTCTCCAGGCGAGGGAATCCTCACTTCCGCCCCGAGAGCCCCTCCATGAGCCGCCTTACAGCCGGTTTACGGCCGAAACGTGCAGGATGGTCGACGCAATACACGTGTGCCCTTCTGGGCTCGGAGGAAGGAAACGACGTGCGCGTACTCGTCGTCGAGGACGAGCAGCTGCTCGCCGATGCGGTGGCCACCGGCCTGCGCCGGGAGGCCATGGCCGTGGACGTCGTGTACGACGGCGCCGCCGCCCTGGAGCGGGTCGGCGTGAACGACTACGACGTGGTCGTGCTCGACCGGGACCTCCCGCTCGTGCACGGCGACGACGTGTGCCGGAAGATCGTCGAGCTCGGCATGCCCACCCGCGTGCTCATGCTGACCGCCTCCGGTGACGTCAGCGACCGGGTGGAGGGCCTGGAGCTCGGCGCGGACGACTACCTGCCCAAGCCCTTCGCCTTCACCGAGCTGACCGCCCGCGTGCGGGCGCTCGGTCGGCGCACCACCGTCGCCCTGCCGCCCGTACTGGAGCGGGCCGGGATCAAGCTGGACCCGAACCGGCGCGAGGTGTTCCGCGAGGGCAAGGAGGTGCAGCTGGCCCCGAAGGAGTTCGCGGTGCTGGAGGTCCTCATGCGCAGCGAGGGGACCGTCGTCTCCGCCGAGCAGCTGCTGGAGAAGGCCTGGGACGAGAACACCGACCCGTTCACCAACGTCGTACGGGTGACCGTCATGACCCTGCGGCGCAAGCTGGGTGAGCCGCCGGTCATCGTCACCGTGCCCGGTTCCGGATACCGGATCTGACCCGCGTGGCAACCACTCCGGCGCCACCGGCGGCGCCACCGAAACCGACCTGGGACCCCGGCCAGCCCGAGGGTCCCTTCCCATGGCTGCGGCCGACCATCCGGATACGCCTCACGCTGCTCTACGGCGGGATGTTCCTGATCGCGGGCATCCTGCTGCTGTCGATCATCTACCTGCTGGCGGCGCAGGCCCTGCGGCAGGGCAACGCCCTCCCGTTCACGATCGTCGGCGGCCAGGTGAGGGTCACCAGCAGTTCGTGCCCGGGCCTGGTGGGCGAACTGACGCCCGACCAGTTCAACGTCGCGACGAGCCAGTGCCTCCTCGAACAGCGCAGGCACGCCCTGGACGACCTGCTGAGCCGCTCGCTGATGGCCCTGCTGGGTCTGAGCATCATCGCCTTCGCCTTCGGCTACGCGATGGCCGGCCGGGTGCTCTCGCCGCTCGGCAAGATCACCCGGACGGCCCGCCGGGTGGTCGGCTCCGACCTGACCCGGCGGATCGAGCTGGACGGGCCGGACGACGAACTCAAGGAGCTCGCCGACACCTTCGACGAGATGCTCGACCGGCTGGAGCGGGCCTTCACGGCCCAGCAGCGGTTCGTGGCGAACGCCTCGCACGAGCTGCGGACCCCGCTCGCGATCAACCGGACCCTGCTGGAGGTCCACCTCTCCGATCCGGGGGCTCCGGTCGAGCTCCAGCAGCTCGGGAAGACCCTGCTCGCCACCAACGAGCGCAGCGAGCAGCTGGTCGAGGGCCTGCTGCTGCTGGCCCGCAGTGAGAACCAGATCGTCGAGCGCAAGCCCGTGGACCTGGCGGAGGTCGCCTCGCGCGCCGTCGACCAGGTGCGGGGCGAGGCCGAGGCGAAGGGCGTGGAGATCCGTGGCGAGCGCGCGCCCGCCGTCGTCCAGGGCAACGGCGTGCTGCTGGAGCGGATCGCCCTCAACCTGGTGCAGAACGCCGTCCGGTACAACGTGCCGGAGGACGGCTGGGTGGAGGTCACCACCGAGGCCCAGCACGGTCAGGCGGTCCTTCTGGTATCGAACACGGGTCCCGTTGTTCCCGCGTACGAGGTGGACAACCTCTTCGAGCCGTTCAGGCGGCTGCGTACGGAGCGAACGGGCAGTGACAAGGGTGTCGGACTCGGTCTGTCGATCGCGCGCTCCGTGGCGCGCGCACACGGCGGAAGGATCCAGGCGATGCCCCGGGAAGGCGGTGGCCTCGTGATGCGTGTCACTCTTCCTTTGTGAGCAGTGCACCCCGTGTTCGCTGTTGGCTGAATGCTTGCCCTCTGAAAGCAATTGCTCCTGTGTGATCGATCACAGTGGCGAGTGTCGGCGCATGTGCGTTCAGTGACTCCGGGGCGGCCGGAAAGCCCGGGAAGTCCGGGTTTCCGGCCCCCCGTATGGCGGGAAATACACGGGGTGGCGTTTGTGCAAGACGGCCCCCGGACCGTGTACGGTCCCGGTCGTCATCCCAGCCAATCGCCCCTTCAGGTGGGCGGCTGGGTGTCGATTGAGTAACAGACCTTGATGTGAGGCAAAATCTCCGCCTCAGGTCGGGCACAAGTCCGGCCTCTCGTGCGTTACGTGCGCTGAGACACCGCTAACACCCAGAGGGGGAGAGCGAACAATGGCAACGGACTACGACACCCCGCGCAAGACCGACGACGACGTCGACAACGACAGCATTGAAGAGCTGAAGGCCCGACGTAACGACAAGTCGTCCTCGGCCTCGGACATGGACGAATTCGACTCTGCCGAGAGCCTGGAGCTTCCCGGTGCGGACCTCTCCAATGAGGAGCTGGCCGTCCGGGTCCTGCCCAAGCAGGCCGATGAGTTCACCTGCATGAGCTGCTTCCTGGTGCACCACCGCAGCCAGCTGGCGCGCGAGAAGAACGGTCAGCCGATCTGTCGCGACTGCGACTGAGAGGCGTCGGCCGTGGCTGGCTCGACACCCTTTCGGAAGCGGCGCTTCCGAAAGTCTGGTGATCCGGCGGAGGCGCAGGTGGCACCCCTGGACCCGGAAACGGGTTCCGGAGCCCCCGGCGACTCCGCCAGTGAAGCGATCGCCGTGCCCTCCGACACCGCCCCGGCGGTGCCGTCGGCCACAGAGCCCGGTGAGGGGGCCCGGCACAGGTCCGGGGCCCGTCGGCTGCAAGCCGTCAAGAAGGGTGTACGCAAGGGCGGCGAAAGTGTCAGGGACGCCGTCCTGTACATCACCGAAAGAGTCATCGAGAACGCACCGCGCGTTCCGGTTCGGGACCTCGCGACCCTGCGCGCGCAGTTCCCGGGCCTCGGCCCCGATCAGCTTGCCGACAAGCTGATCTCGGGCGCCGCCAATGCCACCTCCACCGTTGGAGCGGGGATCGGCGCGGCGGCCATGCTGCCCGTCCCGCCCGCGATGCCCGCGGAGCTGGCGGCGGAGATCACGGGGGTCGCGGCGATCGAGCTGAAGCTCGTCGCCGAGCTCCACGAGGTGTACGGGCTCCGCGCGCCCGGCAGCCTCGCGCAGCGCAGCTACGCCTACCTGACCGCCTGGACGGAGGAGCGCGGAGTCGACCTGACCAAGCCGACGACGCTGAATGCCGCGCTCGGCGGGCAGATGAAGCGCGAACTGCGCCAGCAGATCATGAAGCGGATGTTCCGCAGCCTGCCGAACCTCATGCCGTTCATGGTGGGCGCCGCCGTCGGCGCGGTCATGAACCGCCGCGACACGCTCAAAGTCGCCGAGAAGGTTCGTGGCGACCTGCGGCGCAGGGCCGTGGCGTGGGATGCCCTTCCGGCCCTGCCGCCCCTGGAGCAGCCCGTACAGCCCCTTCCCGAGGCCACCAGGGCCGCACTCGAGGGCCGGGATCCGTTCACGCCCGGCTGAGACCGGCCGCTGAGACCTGCCGTTGGCACCGGCCGCTGACGCCGGCTGCCGAGTCCGGCCGCCGGGAGCAGCCGCTATTCGGCCGGCACCGCCTGCGCCTTCGCCGCACGGATCGCCGCGACCAGGGCCGCGGGCTCGCGGGTGGAGACGTAGACGTACGGGGTCGGGTCGGCCGGGTCGGTGACCTCGACGCGGACCGCCGTCGGCACGTAGCTGCGCATCAGCATGAAGGCGCGGGTGTCCGCCTTGTACGTGCGCCAGGCGCGCGACTCCTCCGCGTCCAGGATCTCGGGCTCGCCCAGCGCGGTCACCGGGATCCGGGCGTCCCCGGCCACCAGCGTCCCGCTCACCACGCGCACGCGCGCGGAACCGTACGAGCTCACCAGCAGCCCGCTCAGTGCGGTGCCCCCGACCAGGCCGGCCAGCAGCGGCATCGTGCCCAGCGGCAGCAGCATCAGCGCACAGGCGAGGCCGGTCAGCACGGCGACGCCCCACCAGAAGCGGGGGGCGGTCAGTCGTTCGTCGTGGTGCGCGGGGGAGAGCTGCATGAGCTCAAGCCTGCCACGAGGCGACCGGTGGGTAGCCGCGCGGGTAAGGTCTGCGGCTGTGAGTGGACGAAACACAGCGTTGACGCCTCCGGCCGATGCCACCGCGCCGGTCCGGCACCCCGATGCCCCGGCACCCGGCGAGCTCCTCGGTGCGCACTACGAGCACTGTTTCGGCTGCGGCGGGGGACAGTCGCACGGACTCCACCTGGAGGCCCGTGCGGGCGAGGGCGTGCGCATCACCGCCGAGTTCACCGTCAAGCCCGCACACCAGGGCGCTCCCGGCCTCGCCCACGGCGGGGTGCTCGCCACCGCGCTCGACGAGACCCTGGGCTCCCTGAACTGGCTGCTGCGCGTCATCGCGGTGACGGGGCGGCTGGAGACCGACTTCGTACGGCCCGTGCCCGTGGACACCGTGCTGTACCTGGAGGCCGAGGTCACCGCCGTTGCCGGGCGCAAGATCTACTGCACCGCCGTCGGCCGGATAGGCGGTCCGCAGGGCCCGGTCGCCGTGCGTGCCGACGCCCTCTTCATCGAGGTGAAGGTCGACCACTTCATCGACAACGGACGGCCCGAGGAGATCCGGGCGGCGATGGCCGACCCGGACCAGGTCAGGCGCGCACGCGCCTTCGAGGTGAACCCCTGATGTCCCTGAACCACAACGGACCCCGCCATGCGGTCGACGTGCTGATCCGCCGCGTCGATCCGGAGGTCCCCATTCCCGCGTACGGTCACCCCGGTGACGCCGGCTGCGACCTGGTGACGACCCAGGCCGCGGAGCTGGCTCCCGGCGAGCGGACCGTACTGCCCACCGGAGTGTCCATCGCCCTGCCCGACGGGTACGCGGCGTTCGTGCACCCCAGGTCCGGCCTGGCCGCACGCTGCGGGCTCGCCCTCGTGAATGCCCCGGGGACGGTGGATGCCGGGTACCGTGGAGAGATCAAGGTGATCGTGGTCAATCTCGACCCTCGCGAGAGCGTCCGGTTCGAGCGTTTCGACCGCATTGCCCAGCTGGTTGTCCAGCGGGTCGAGAAGGTGCGCTTCCACGAGGTGGCGGAACTTCCCGGCTCGGCCCGGGCCGAGGGGGGTTTCGGCTCCACCGGCGGTCATGCGGCCGTGGCCGGATCCGGGGCTGGTCAGCAGGGTGGGAATGGCTACGCTTCGGTCGTAACCGACCGGGAAGGACAGTGACGTGTTCGGACGTCGCAAGAAGAACGACTCCGCCAAGGACGGCGGCGCGGCCGAGCAGGTCGTAGACGGCGTCGGATCCGGTGAGCCGGACGATGCGGGCGAGCAGGACGGCGCTGCCACGCCGCGCCGGGTGAACCTGCCCCCCGCCCCGCGGCCCGACGGCCCGTGGGACGTCTCCGAGGTACTCGGGAACCCGGCCGACGGCCGGGTCGACCTGGGCGGCATCCTCGTACCCGGTGTCGAGGGCATGGAACTGCGCGTCGAGGTCGCGGGTGACGCGATCGTGGCCGCGACCGTGGTCCTGGGCGACAGCGCCGTGCAGCTGCAGGCCTTCGCCGCGCCCAAGAAGGAAGGCATCTGGGGCGAGGTCCGCGAGGAGATCGCCGCGGGCATCACCCAGCAGGGCGGCATCATCGACGAGGCCCAGGGTTCGCTGGGCTGGGAGCTGCGCGCACAAGTGCCCGTACCGCTCCCGGACGGACAGACCGGCGCCCAGCTGGTCCGCTTCGTCGGCGTCGACGGTCCGCGCTGGTTCCTGCGCGGCGTCATCTCCGGCCAGGGCGCGGTGCGCCCCGAGTCGTCGGGCGTGCTGGAGCAGATCTTCCGGGACACCGTCGTCGTCCGCGGCGACGGCCCGATGGCCCCCCGCGACCCGATCGTCCTGAAGCTGCCGAACGACGCCCAGATGGTGCCGGACGGCGTGCAGACGGAGGAGCAGGAAGGCTCCCGCTTCGGCGGCGGCATGGGCCAGCTCGAGCGCGGCCCGGAGATCACCGAGGTCCGCTGACCCCGGACGGCCCCGTGCGCACAGGGGGCCGTCGCATGTTTTCGGCCGGTGGGCCCCGCTCCTTCGGGACGGGGCCCACCGGCTTTCGCACGCCCGGCCCCGTCCGGGTCCCGCCCCGCCCCGGCCCCCTTCGTCCCGTCCCGCTCCGCCCGTCGCGCAGGGGATCCGAGCGGAGCGTCAGGGATCCGTCAGGGATCACCGCCCGGGCGGTGATCGGTGCGTGGCGGGCACGGACGTCCCCGAGAATGGGCGCATGGGACGCGGCAAGCTCAGGATCTATCTCGGCGCGGCACCCGGTGTGGGCAAGACCTACGCGATGCTCTCCGAAGGCCACCGCAGGGTGGAGCGGGGCGCAGACCTCGTCGTCGGCTTCGTCGAGCACCACGGGCGGCCGCGCACGGAGGTCATGCTGCACGGTCTCGAACGGGTGGAGCGCAAGGCCCTCACCCACCGCGGAGCCTCCTTCACCGAGATGGACGTGGACGCCCTCCTCGCCCGCGGACCCGCCATCGCGCTCGTGGACGAGCTCGCGCACACCAACGTGCCCGGCTCCCGCAACGCCAAGCGCTGGCAGGACGTCGAGGAGCTGCTGCGGGCCGGGATCGACGTCGTGTCCACCGTGAACATCCAGCACCTGGAGTCCCTGGGGGACGTGGTCGAGTCGATCACCGGGGTGCGGCAGCGGGAGACCGTGCCCGACGAGGTGGTCCGCCGGGCCGACCAGATCGAGCTGGTCGACATGTCCCCGCAGGCGCTGCGCCGGCGGATGGCGCACGGGAACATATACGAGCCCGAAAAGGTCGACGCGGCCCTGTCCAACTACTTCCGGCCCGGCAACCTCACGGCCCTGCGCGAGCTCGCGCTGCTGTGGGTGGCCGACCGGGCGGACGAGTACCTCCAGGAGTACCGGGGCGAGCACGGCATCCGCTCGACCTGGCAGGCGCGGGAGCGGATCGTCGTCGGGCTGACCGGCGGGCCGGAGGGGCGCACGCTGATCCGGCGCGCCTCTCGCATGGCGGCCAAGGGCTCGGGCAGCGAGATCCTGGCCGTCTACATCGCCCGCAGCGACGGGCTGACCGCGGCCTCGCCGAAGGAGCTCGCGGTCCAGCGGACCCTGGTCGAGGACCTGGGCGGAACGTTTCACCATGTGATCGGCGACAACATCCCGGACGCGCTGCTGGAATTCGCGCGCGGGGTCAACGCCACCCAGATCGTGCTCGGCTCCAGCCGCCGCCGCTCGTGGCAGTACGTCTTCGGCCCCGGCGTCGGCGCGAGCGTGGCCCGCGACTCGGGGCCCGACCTGGACGTCCACATCGTCACGCACGAGGAGGCCGCCAAGGGGCGCGGTCTGCCCGTGGTCCGCTCGGCGGCCCGGCTCGGGCGGCCCCGGATCCTCGCCGGCTGGGTGGTGGGCGTGGTCTTCCCGCCGCTGCTCTGCCTGCTGCTGACGCACGTCGCGTGGGACCCCGGGCTCGCCAACGACATGCTGCTCTTCCTGGCGCTGACGGTCGCGGCGGCGCTGCTCGGCGGCCTCTGGCCGGCCCTCGCCTCCGCCGCCGTCGGCTCGCTGCTGCTGAACTACTACTTCGCCCCGCCGCTGCACCGGTTCGCCATCTCCGACGCCCGGAACATCGTCGCCATCGCCGTCTTCGTCGGGGTGGCCGTCTCCGTGGCGTCCGTGGTGGACCTCGCCGCGCGCCGCACCCACCAGGCGGCCCGGCTGCGCGCCGAGTCGGAGATCCTCTCCTTCCTCGCCGGCAGCGTGCTGCGCGGGGAGACCACGCTGGACGCGCTGCTGGAGCGGGTGCGCGAGACCTTCGCCATGGAGTCCGTGGCCCTCCTGGAGCGGGCGAACGACGTGGAGCCCTGGAAGCCGGCCGGCAGCGTCGGCCCGAGCCCCGCCGACCGGCCCGAGGACGCCGATGTGGACATGCCGATCGGCGACCACATGGCGCTGGCCCTGTCCGGGCGGGTCCTGCCCGCCGAGGACCGCCGGGTGCTGGGCGCCTTCGCGGCCCAGGCGGCCGTGGTCCTGGACCGCCAGCGGCTGGTCGGAGAGGCCGAGGAGGCCCGCCGGCTGGCCGAGGGCAACCGGATCCGGACCGCGCTGCTGGCCGCCGTGAGCCATGACCTCCGTACGCCGCTGGCCTCCATCAAGGCGTCCGTGAGCTCCTTGCGCTCCGACGACGTGGACTGGTCCGAGGAGGACCGGGCCGAGCTCCTGGAAGGCATCGAGGACGGCGCCGACCGCCTCGACCACCTGGTGGGCAACCTGCTCGACATGTCCCGGCTGCAGACCGGCACCGTCACCCCGCTCATCCGGGAGATCTACCTCGACGAGGTGGTCCCGATGGCACTGGGCGGCGTACCGGAGGACAGCGTGCGGCTGGACGTGCCCGAGACGCTGCCGATGGTGGCGGTGGACCCGGGGCTGCTGGAGCGGTCCGTGGCCAACATCGTGGAGAACGCCGTCAAGTACAGCCCGCCGGGGAGACCGGTGCTGGTGGCGGCCAGCTGTCTCGGCGACCGCGTCGAGGTACGGGTCGTCGACCGCGGGCCGGGGGTGCCCGAGGAGGCCAGGGACCGGATCTTCGCCCCCTTCCAGCGGTACGGTGACGCCCCACGGGGGTCCGGCGTGGGCCTCGGGCTCGCGGTCGCCCGGGGGTTCGCCGAGGCCATGGACGGCACCCTGGCGGCCGAGGACACCCCCGGCGGCGGGCTGACCATGGTGCTCACCCTGCGCGCGGTGCCCCCCGGCCCGCCGCCCGAAGGGCCGCCCGAACCGATGGAACACACGGAACGTGATCACAGCAGTGATCGGATGACGCGACAGAAGGCAGGACCCCAATGACCCGGGTGCTCGTGGTGGAAGACGAGCCGCAGATCGTCCGCGCCCTCGTGATCAACCTGAAGGCACGCAAGTACGAGGTCGACGCCGCCGCCGACGGTGCCAGCGCACTGGAGCTCGCGGCGGCCCGTCACCCCGACGTCGTCGTCCTCGACCTCGGGCTGCCCGACATGGACGGCGTCGAAGTGATCAAGGGGCTGCGCGGCTGGACCCGGGTGCCGATCCTGGTCCTCTCCGCCCGGCACAGTTCCGACGAGAAGGTCGAGGCGCTGGACGCGGGGGCCGACGACTACGTCACCAAGCCCTTCGGCATGGACGAGCTGCTGGCTCGGCTGCGCGCCGCCGTCCGCCGCGCCGAGCCCCCGGCCGGTTCCGGCGAGGACGAGGTGATCGTGGAGACCGAGGGCTTCACGGTGGACCTGGCCGCGAAGAAGGCCGTGCGCGAGGGGCGCGACGTACGGCTGACGCCGACCGAGTGGCACCTGCTGGAGGTCCTGGTCCGCAACCGCGGCAAGCTGGTCAGCCAGAAGCAACTGCTCCAGGAGGTCTGGGGGCCCTCGTACGGCACCGAGACCAACTACCTGCGGGTCTACATGGCCCAACTGCGGCGCAAGCTGGAGGCGGACCCCTCGCACCCGCGGCACTTCATCACCGAACCGGGCATGGGATACCGCTTCGAGAGGTAGTCGGCACGCCGGTAGGCTTCCTTGTATGAGTGCTGAACCGCGTCCCGAGAAGCCCGCGAAGCCGGCCCGGCCGGCGGGCCGGTTCCGCCGGATGATCGAGCGGCTGTCCACCTCGCAGGAGGAGCTGCATTCGGCGGAGCTGCAGGAGGACGCAGAAGCCGCGGGGTGCACGCGGATCTGCGACTGCCACGACCGCCAGATAGTCAAGGTGACCGGAACCCTGCGTACCGTCACCCTGCGGCCGCGGGCGGGCGTCCCCGCACTGGAAGCGGAGCTGTTCGACGGCTCCGCCGCCCTGGACGTGGTCTGGCTCGGGCGTCGCTCGATCGTGGGAATCGAGCCGGGGCGGCGCATGATCGCCTCCGGACGCATCTCGATGAGTCATGGCCGTCGGGTGCTCTTCAACCCGAAGTACGAACTCCGACCGCTCGGACAGGAGCACTGACCGGTGACGTCATTCGACAAACCGACCACCCCGGACCCCGCCGCCACACCGTCCGAGGACCAGAGCGCGGTCACCCAGGCGGCGCTGTTCGACGCCTTCGGAGGCATCCGGGGCACCGTGGAGACGATGCTCCCCGGGCTGCTCTTCGTCATGATCTACACGATCAACAAGGACCTGAAGTGGTCCGCCTTCGCCGCGGGCGCCGTCGCGGTGCTCCTGGTGATCGTCCGGCTGCTGCGCAAGGACACGGTGAAGCACGCCTTCAGCGGGGTCTTCGGCGTGGGCGTGGGCGTGGCCTTCGCCCTGTTCACGGGCAGCCCGAAGGGCTTCTACCTGCCGGGCATGATCTACGGCGCCGGACTCGGGATCGCCTTCACCCTCTCCGCGCTCGTGGGCTTCCCGCTGCTGGGCGTGATCCTGGGCCCGGTGTTCAAGGAGAACCTGTCCTGGCGCACGCGCAACCCGGGGCGCAAGAAGGCGTACACCAAGGCCAGCCTGGCCTGGGGCCTGATCTTCCTCGCCAAGTACGCGATCCTCTTCCCGCTGTACTGGTGGGGTGACGCGACGCAGCTGGGCTGGGTGCTGATCGCGCTGAAGCTGCCGCCGATGGTGCTCGCCGTGTACTTCACCTGGGTCTTCCTGGCGAAGGCGCCGCCGCCGATCGACGTGATCGCGGAGTGGGAGGCGAAGGAGGCCGCGGAGGCCGCCGCCAAGGGGCCGAAGGCCTGACGGCCCACAGCTGACGAAGGGGCGGGACCGGCCCGGGTGGCCGGTCCCGCCCCTTCGTGTCGCCCCGGGACGTCCGATGGGGGCGCGCCCCGCAGGGCGCGCCCCCTTCGTCGTCGAGCGTGGCCGCAAGGGCCAAGGGCTAGCCGCGGGCCTGGAGGAGGTCCTCCAGCTGCTCCTCGCGGGCCTGGGCGGCCACGAACAGCAGTTCGTCGCCAGGCTCCAGGGTCTCTTCCCCGTGCGGGGTGAGGACCCGGTTGCCGCGGATGATCGTGACCAGCGAGGTGTCCTCGGGCCAGGTGATCTCGCTGATCTGGGTGCCCGCGACCGAGGAGTCGGCCGGCAGGGTCAGCTCGACGAGGTTGGCGTCGCCGTGGCTGAAGCGCAGCAGCCGTACCAGGTCGCCGACGCTGACGGCCTCCTCGACCAGGGCCGACATCAGACGCGGCGTGGAGACCGCGACGTCGACGCCCCAGGACTCGTTGAAGAGCCACTCGTTCTTCGGGTTGTTCACACGGGCCACCACGCGCGGCACCCCGTACTCGGTCTTGGCGAGCAGCGAGACGACGAGGTTGACCTTGTCGTCACCGGTCGCCGCGATGACCACGTTGCAGCGCTGGAGCGCCGCCTCGTCCAGCGAGGTGATCTCGCAGGCGTCGGCCAGCAGCCACTCGGCCTGCGGCACCCGTTCCACCGAGATGGCGGTCGGCGCCTTGTCGACCAGGAGCACCTCGTGGCCGTTCTCCAGCAGTTCGCCCGCGATGGAGCGGCCCACCGCGCCTGCCCCGGCGATCGCGACCCTCATGCGTGTGCCTCCTCAGGCCCTTCGGCGAACGCCGCCTCGACCTTGTCGATCTCGTCCGTGCGCATCATCACGTGGACGAGGTCGCCCTCCTGGAGGACGGTCGCCGACGTGGGCAGCATGGCCTCGCCCAAGCGGGTGAGGAAGGCGACGCGGACGCCGGTCTCCTCCTGGAGCTGGCTGACCTTGTGCCCGATCCAGGCGGCGGAGGTGTGCACCTCGGCGAGCTGGACACCGCCGCTCGGGTCGCGCCACAGCGGTTCGGCGCCCGACGGCAGCAGCCGGCGCAGCATCTGGTCGGCGGTCCACCGCACGGTGGCGACGGTGGGGATGCCGAGACGCTGGTAGACCTCGGCGCGCTTGGGGTCGTAGATGCGCGCGGCGACGTTCTCGACGCCGAACATCTCCCGGGCCACGCGAGCGGCGATGATGTTGGAATTGTCACCACTGCTGACGGCGGCGAAGGCGCCCGCGTCCTCGATTCCCGCCTCCCTCAGGGTGTCCTGGTCGAAGCCGACCCCGGTGACGCGGCGGCCGCCGAATCCGGCGCCGAGCCGGCGGAATGCGGTGGGGTCCTGGTCGACGACGGCGACCGTATGCCCCTGCTGTTCCAGGGTTTGCGCGAGGGCGGAGCCCACTCTTCCGCAGCCCATAATGACGATGTGCACGGCCGTCCTTCCGGCTGTCAGCGACTCGCTGGTTCCCAGCCTCATTGCATGCTCTGGTTTAACAGGGTCTCAGACCATGGCCCAAGCTACACACGGGCGGTCACAGGTGGGGCCTCTTGCGCCGCAGTCGTGGTGCGGCCGGGGAGGAATTGCGGCGGGATTGCGGTATGAGGGGGTGGGGGTTCGTCAGTCTGATTTCGAACGCTTACGATCCTCTGCGTGTCCAAACTGACCGACGTGCCCAAACGGATCCTGATCGGCCGGGCGCTACGCAGCGACCGCCTCGGAGAAACCCTCCTGCCCAAGCGGATCGCCCTTCCCGTCTTCGCCTCCGACCCGCTCTCCTCCGTGGCATATGCCCCTGGCGAGGTCCTGCTGGTCCTGTCGATCGCGGGCGTGTCGGCGTATCAGTACAGCCCCTGGATCGCACTCGCGGTCGTCGTACTGATGTTCACCGTCGTGGCCTCCTACCGCCAGAACGTCCACGCCTACCCGAGCGGTGGCGGCGACTACGAGGTGGCGAACACCAACCTCGGACCCAGGGCCGGTCTGACCGTCGCGAGCGCCCTGCTCGTCGACTACGTCCTGACCGTCGCCGTGTCGATCTCCTCCGGAGTCGAGAACCTCGGCTCCGCCGTGCATTTCGTCATCGAGCACAAGGTGCTCTCGGCGACCGTCATGATCCTTCTGCTCACGCTGATGAACCTGCGCGGCGTGAAGGAGTCCGGCAAACTCTTCGCAATCCCCACTTATGTATTCGTCGCCGCCGTCTTCGTCATGATCGGCTGGGGTGCCTGGAAGGGCATCGTCCTCGGCGAAACCCTGACGGCGCCGACCGCCGACCTCGAGATCAAACCCGAGCAACAGGGTCTGGCCGGCTTCGCGATGGTCTTCCTTCTGCTCCGGGCCTTCTCCTCCGGCTGTGCGGCCCTGACGGGCGTCGAGGCCATCAGCAACGGCGTCCCCGCCTTCCGCAAGCCCAAGAGCAAGAACGCCGCGTCCACCCTCGCCTACATGGGCGGCCTGGCGGTCACCATGTTCTGCGGCATCATCGGCCTGGCCATGGCCAGCGACGTGCGGATGGCCGAGAACCCCGCCGAGGACCTGCTGGCGAACGGCGTCCCGGTCGGCCCCGAGTACATCCAGAACCCGGTGATCTCCCAGGTGGCCGAGGCCGTCTTCGGTGACGGCAGCTTCCTCTTCATCCTGCTGGCCGCGGCCACCGCGCTGGTGCTCTTCCTGGCGGCGAACACCGCGTACAACGGCTTCCCGCTGCTCGGCTCGATCCTCGCGCAGGACCGCTACCTGCCGCGCCAGCTGCACACCCGGGGCGACCGGCTGGCCTTCTCCAACGGCATCGTGCTCCTCGCCGGCGCCGCGATCCTGCTCGTCTGGATCTACGACGCGGACTCGACCAAGCTGATCCAGCTCTACATCGTCGGCGTGTTCGTCTCCTTCACGCTGAGCCAGATCGGCATGGTCCGGCACTGGAACCGCCACCTGAAGTCGGAGCGCGACGCCGCCGCCCGCCGCCGGATGCACCGTTCCCGGGCGATCAACGCCTTCGGCGCCTTCTTCACCGGCATGGTGCTGGTCATCGTCCTCGCCACGAAGTTCACCCACGGTGCGTGGGTCGCCCTGCTCGGCATGCTGATCTTCTACGGCACCATGAGCGCGATCCGGAAGCACTACGACCGGGTCTCCGCCGAGATCGCCGCCGCCGAGGGCCCCAGCGACGACAGCGTGCGGCCCTCCCGGGTCCACTCGATCGTCCTGGTCTCCAAGGTCCACAAGCCCACGCTGCGCGCCCTGGCCTTCGCCAAGCTGACCCGCTCGGACACCCTGGAGGCGCTCAGCATCAGCGTCGACCCGGCCGAGACCAAGGCGCTGCGCGACGAGTGGGACCGGCGCGGGATCAACGTCCCGCTCAAGATCCTCGACTCGCCGTACCGCGAGATCACCCGCCCGGTGGTCGAGTACGTGAAGGGCCTGCGCAGCGAGAACCCGCGCGACGCCGTCAGCGTCTACATCCCGGAGTATGTCGTCGGACGCTGGTACGAGCACCTGCTGCACAACCAGAGCGCGCTGCGCCTCAAGGGCCGGCTGCTCTTCACGCCCGGTGTGATGGTCACCTCGGTGCCCTACCAGCTGGAGTCCTCGGAGCTCGCCAAGAAGCGGGCGAAGAAGCGCCAGGACTGGAACGCCCCGGGCGCCGTGCGCCGCGGCCCGGTCGACACCCCGCGGCCCCCGAAGGAGCCCGCCTCGAAGGGCTGACCAGGTTGGTGAACGGCCGGACGAGATCCACGTAAACTGGTGGGTCGGTCGTCCGGCCGTTCCCCTTTTCAGGTTTTTGGAGTCTCCCCACCATGACGAGCGCCGAGCAGAACGAGAAGCAGTCACTGGTGGGGGAGGAGTACGAGGTCGAGGTCGGCCCCGTCGCACACGGCGGACACTGCATCGCCCGGACCGCGGACGGCCGCGTCCTGTTCGTCCGCCACACCCTGCCCGGTGAGAAGGTCATCGCGAAGGTCACCGAGGGCGACGTCGACTCCCGCTACCTGCGCGCCGACGCCATCACCGTGCTCGACGCCTCCAAGGACCGCGTCGAGGCCCCCTGCCCGTACGCCGGCCCCGGCAAGTGCGGCGGCTGCGACTGGCAGCACGCCAAGCCGGGCGCACAGCGCCGGCTCAAGGGCGAGGTCGTCGCCGAGCAGCTGAAGCGGCTCGCCGGACTCACCCCGGAGGAAGCCGGCTGGGACGGCACCGTGATGCCCGCCGAGGGCGACAAGCTGCCGGCCGGTCAGGTCCCGCAGTGGCGCACCCGCGTGCAGTTCGCGATCGACGAGGACGGCCGGGTCGGCCTGCGCAAGCACCGCTCGCACGACATCGAGCCGATCGACCACTGCATGATCGCGGCTCCCGGTGTCTCGGAACTGGGCATCGAGCAGCAGGACTGGCCGCAGATGGAGACGGTGGAGGCCATCGCGGCCTCCGGCTCCAACGACCGCCAGGTCGTCCTCACCCCCCGCCCCGGCGGCCGCCTCCCGCTCGTCGAGCTGGACAAGCCGGTCTCGGTCCTCCGGGTCGAGGAGAAGGACGGCGGGGTCCACCGCGTCCACGGCCGCCCCTTCGTGCGCGAGCGCGCGGACGGCCGTACGTACCGCGTGGGCATGGGCGGCTTCTGGCAGGTCCACCCGCAGGCCGCGGACACCCTGATCAAGGCCGTCATGCAGGGCCTGATGCCGCGCAAGGGCGAGATGGCCCTCGACCTCTACTGCGGCGTCGGCATCTTCGCGGGCGCGCTGGCCGAACGCCTCGGCGAGAGCGGCGCTGTGCTCGGCATCGAGTCGACGAAGCGCGCGGTCGAGGACGCCCGGCACAACCTGGCGGACTTCCCCCGGGTCCGCATCGAGCAGGGCAAGGTCGACCAGATCCTCCCGAAGACCGGCATCACGGAGTGCGACCTGGTCGTCCTGGACCCGCCCCGCGCGGGCGCCGGCAAGGGCACGGTCCGCCACATCGCGGGCCTCTCGGCCCGCCGCATCGCCTACGTGGCCTGCGACCCGGCGGCCCTGGCCCGCGACCTGGGCTACTTCAAGGAGAACGGCTACAAGGTCCGCACGTTGCGCGTCTTCGACCTGTTCCCGATGACGCACCACGTGGAGTGCGTGGCGATCCTCGAGCCCATCGCCAAGGGTGCCTGAGCTGAGGGTTCTCTAGATTGCGTCGTCGGCGTCGGTTCCCCTTCAGGGGCGGATTCCTTCCGGCGTGACCGCCGCATCACCGGCCGCTGTACCTTCGGACGCCGGTGAGAGGGGGGCTGATGCCACGACGGCGTTATGACCAACGGGTGCTCGTTCTGGTCGAAGTGCGCGGTGGGCAGCGCGACTGGGATCAGGCGGAGCGGGAGTTCGCAGAGCAGGACTGGCCGGTCGGCACGTCCTTCGTCCGTGGCGACGGAGCGTCCACCGGGGTGCTCCGGGCGGATGCCTCGGCGCGTCTGTACTCCGTCGAGGTGAGGTTCTTCGGGGCCCGCAACAGGCGCACCACGCGGGCAGCCGCCTGGCGCGTGGAGCGGCTGGCACGGGCCACGGGTCTGGAGATGTACGCCCGGCGCTGCGAGCTGATGGACCGGGACAGGGAGCAGCTGACGGTCTGGTGGGGGCATACCGTCGCCCATCGGCCCCCTCGTGTACCCGTTCCGAGGCCCCGGACACCGGTGGCGAGGCTGGGCCGCGCAACCGAGGTGGCGCGTGCGCGTTTCGCGGAGAGGCGTGGGTACCACGACACCGGCCTCGTGGTGACGGGCACGGCATCGGAAGCCCGGCGGCTCTCCCGCATGGACCTGCACGGCGGGTCCGACGCCGGGCCGGCCACCGACGTACGGCCGCTCTCCGGCCGGGAGCGCAGCCACATCGTGCCCCGCCGTGAGGGGGACTTCCAGCGCAGGGCGAGCCGTCTCGTGGCCTGGCTGCTCGCCATGGCCTTCTGCGCGGTGGTCGCCCGACAGCACAGCGGTGTGCGGACGTGGGTATGGGCCGGCGCGGCGGTGCTGTGCTTCTTCATGGCAGCCCGGCTGGCGAGCGTCATGTTCGCCCTCGGGGGCCGCGGACGCGGTCTCCTGCTGTGCGCCGCGGTGGCCGCCTGGTTCCTTGCCGTCGCCTTCGGCGCGGGTGCGGAGGACGGAGCAGGCTGGACTCCGACACAGATGCTGACGCTGTTCGCCGTTGTGGCGACGACCGCAGGCATCTGGCTCCTGGTCCGGCGGTGGACGTGGGGCGAGTGGATCGCCTGCGCGGCACCTCTGGCTTTTGCGCTTGTCGTGTCCTTGGTGGTGAGCTCGGGGTCGGTGCTGCACGCGATGTACGCGGACAGCCTCGAGCTGAAACCCGAGGACCTCGACGTACCCGCGCTCTGGCAAGCCGCATCGGCGGTGAGGCTGTTGAGCCTGTTGAGCTTCGCACTGTTCGTCCCGGCCCTGTGGGGCATCGCCAAACACGTGCACGCACCGTTCGTCAGCCCTGTCGAGAGGCTGGGCGTACCGCTCTACGTGGTCACCCAGGTTGCGGTGGCATTGCTGTGTGCGACCGGGGCCCTGGAGTCGGCCGGGGACGCGGTGAAGGACTTCCGCGCGGCGGCGGTGCGCAAGGAGCAACTGCCTTCCTACTTCGGCGTGGAGCCGGAGTGGGCGTGCGTGGAGCCGACCGTCCTCGCGGCGAAACTCAGCAGCCGAGGTGGCGTCCTCCATCCCGAGCGGCCCT
The DNA here is from genome assembly GCF_045160965.1 of Streptomyces sp. NBC_00207. Lineage (NCBI taxonomy): Bacteria > Bacillati > Actinomycetota > Actinomycetes > Kitasatosporales > Streptomycetaceae > Streptomyces > Streptomyces sp. NBC_00207. The sequence continues at coordinate 6,808,365 of NZ_CP130715.1, forward strand.
ACATCTCCTTCGGGGAGGCCGGAGGAACCGTATCGCTGTGGGACGAGCCGGCGGGCAAGGCGCTGCAGATGCCGGCCGAACAGGTCCGTCTCGTCCCGGCGGCGGACGGCCGCGTCCGCTGCACCTTCTCGTACGAGAGCCTGCCGAAGGGCGACTGACCTGCAGCGGACGGCGAACCCGCGGCCTCCTGGGCCGGCGGCCGGTGCTCGTGGCTGTTTTCATTCGGAATATGTCTGATCGCTCAGCCCCGTGTTCGCGTCAACGGCATGGGCGTAAATCAGTCACGCGGTTGGCCGGAAATCGCCAGGTGGTGGATTTTCGTGGCAATGAGTCGCAGGTCAGCCATCCGTTTCAGGGTGGCCGGAACCTAGCTTTCCTTTTCCTTTACTCAGCGGTGAACAATGCACAGCTTTTTGTTAACCGACGGTGATCATGCGTCCTCAGGGCGATGTGGTCGATGTCGCGTGCGTCACTGAACGGCCTTCCAATGGCGTCTATATGGGCGCAAAACGGGCGTAAATGAAGGGTGCTGGTCGCTGGAACGAGAGGTTCCTGGCCGCCGGCCGCCCCCGTTCCGCTTTGGTCGACGGGTTCCGAGAGCCGTGAAAGTCACAGGTCATCGCGGCGTGGTCGATATTCCGCTTCGGCCTTCGGGCGGGCGCAATGACACAGCGGCGCGCCCGGCGTTTCTAGAAGCGTTGACAGGGGCCAGTTCCGGACTGTTGTATGACTGCTGTCAAGGGGGCGGGATGGCAAATAGGGGCCGATCTAAGGGCCGCACCGCAAACGCGCTGCATTAACCTGTTGCCATCTCCAGTTCGGGGAGATGTAATGAGCAAAATCAAGCACACGCTTCCGATCGCCGCCGCAGCCATAGTGCTGACGGCCGGAAGCATCGTCGGCCCCAGGTTCATGCAGACCGAGTCCGTGGCCGCGCCCACGGCCACCGTCACGGAGACTCCGCCGACCACGGAGGTTCCGCCGACCACCGAGGCCTCGCCGACCGCCGAGGTCCCGACGGACACCGCCGAATCCGCGGACAAGTTCGGTTCGCGCGGCGCGAAGACCCCTGCCGAGTTGCTGCAGTTGCTCGGCGAGCGGATCAAGGCCAAGGACGTCGACGGAATCATCGCTCTCCATGAGCGTGAGGCCGCGATCGTCAATTACGACGGGTCGGTCATCAGGGGCCACAAGGACATCCGGGCGTTCTACATCGAGTGGTTCAAGTCGAACCCGGTGCTGACCGTCAACCCCCGCCAGGTCGTGATGGCGGGCGGGGTGCGCGGGTGGGACGGCAAGGTGCGCAACCGCACGGCGGCCATCATGGGCGATTACAAGCTGGAGCAGAACGCGGCGGACGGTACCCGCGAGAGCTTCACCGGCAATTTCTGCGACACCGTGCAGGAGCAGTCGGACGGTAAGTGGCTTTACGTTCAGGACAACCCGTACCCGCCCCACGGCGGGCCGGCGCCGGCAGCTGCCGCACACCACTGATCTGAACTGAATCGGCGGCCTCTCCTGCTTTCTGTGCAGTCGACCCGCCGACGAACCAGCCGTGTCACGCGAGTCTGATCCGCCGTGCCGAAAATCGAGCATTCCGAGAAAAGTCCGGCCACCCATGGAATTCCGGCATCGGCCATGGGTGGCCGGCCATCGGCCAATCAATCGCGGATAGCGATGTGCAGACACGTCGGAGGTTTGGAGAAAACTTGAACGGCACCTCGCTCGAAGTTTTACGACCCCCGGTTGCGCAGCAGCAGCCTCAGTGGGGAGACCCGGCGGAGGTCGAGCAGGTCCGGGACACGCTGGCAGCCCTCCCCCCGCTCGTGGAAACCGAATCGCTGGGCAGGCTCCGAGGTCTGCTCGCCGAAGTCGCCGCCGGGCAGGCGCAGGTGGTGCAGGCGGGTGACTGCGCGGAGGACCCTGCGGAATGCACCGCAGGTGACGCGGAGCGCAAGGCGGAACTCCTCGACGTGCTCGCCGGCGTCATGAACGCGATCACTCATCAGCCGGTCGTGCGGGTGGGCCGGATCGCAGGCCAGTACGCCAAGCCCCGGTCGGCGCACACCGAGCAGGTCGGCGGCGCCGAGCTCCCGGTGTACCGGGGGCACATGGTGAACGGTCCCGAGCCGGACCCGGAAGCACGACGGCCCGATCCCCGGCGCCTGCTGACCGGCTACCGGGCGGCGAGCCAGCTCATGGCCAACCTCTGCCCGACGCCGCAGGCTCGCCTCGACCCGGCCGTCTGGACCAGCCACGAGGCCCTGCTGCTCGACTACGAGATCCCGATGCTGCGTCGGGACCGCGAGGGCCGGGTCGCGCTGACCTCCACGCACTGGCCGTGGATCGGCGAACGGACCCGCCAGCTCGAGGGCGCCCACGTCGCGCTGTTGGCAGACGTGGTGAACCCCGTCGCGTGCAAGGTGGGACCGCGGATGACGGTCGCCGAGCTGCTCGGGTTGTGCGAGCGGCTCGACCCCGGGAAGGAACCGGGCCGACTCACCCTGATCGCCCGGATGGGCGCGGACGCGGCCGGGGATCTGCTGCCGCCGCTGGTCCGGGCCGTACATGCCGCCGGACACCCGGTGATCTGGCTCGTCGACCCCATGCACGGCAACACCGTGACCACCGCCGAGGGACGCAAGACCCGCGTCGTGGAGACGATCGTCCGGGAGGTCGAGGCCTTCCAGGCCGCCGTGCGCGCAGCCGGCGGGATCCCGGGCGGGATCCATCTGGAGACCACCCCCGATGCGGTGACCGAATGCGCCGACGCCCCGAACGGCATCGACCGGATCGGTGAGAAGTACACGACGCTGTGCGACCCGCGCCTCAATCCTCGTCAGGCGGTGGCGGTGGTGTCGGCCTGGCAGACACAGATGATGACGAACCGAGCCGAGGGAGAACCGTGCCGGGCATAGCCCCGATATCAGCCTACCCACTGCCGACGGCGGCTGAACTGCCCAACAGCACGGCGCAGTGGACACCCGATCCGAGCCGCGCCGCCCTGCTCGTGCACGACATGCAGCGGTACTTCCTCGCCCCGTTCCCCGCGGAGATACGCGACCCGCTGGTCCGCCACTGCGCGCAGTTACGCGAGCGTTGCGCGGAGCTGGGGGTCCCGGTGTTCTACACCGCTCAGCCCGGTGGCATGACGGACGAGGAACGCGGCCTGCTCAAGGACTTCTGGGGTCCGGGCATGAGGGTGGACCCCGTCGATCGTCAGATCGTCGCGGAGCTCGCCCCCCGGCCGGCGGACCAAGTGCTCACCAAGTGGCGCTACAGCGCGTTCTTCCGCTCGGACCTGTTGGCGCAGCTGCGCGCCCAGGGCCGCGACCAGCTGATCGTCTGCGGGGTGTACGCGCACGTGGGCGTCCTGGCGACAGCCCTCGAGGCGTTCACCAACGACATCCAGCCGTTCCTGGTCGCCGACGCCCTCGGCGACTTCTCCGCCGAGTACCACCGGCTGGCCCTGGACTACGCGGCCGCCCGCTGCTCGGTGGTCACCACCACCGAGGAGGTCTTCCGATGAACCCGACGCAGTTGCTCGAGCACGTGCTGGGCCCCAACCCGGGTGCCTTCGCCCTGCTCCACCGCCCCGAGACCCTGGGCCCGGACCGCGTGGAGATCCTGCTGGGCCAGGTCAGCACCCCGGCCCGGGTCGCCGACATCCCGCTGGACGACCAGGCCGGGCGGCCCGGCGAGGCCCGCCACGAGACCTTGGTCCTGGTGCCCCACCAGCAGATCGCCGAGCGCGGCTTCGCCGCCGCCCAGGACGGCTCACCGCTCCTCGCGATGACGGTGACCGACCAAGGGCAGATCAGCACGTCCGAGGCTCTCAGGTCGCTGCCGGACGAGCCGATCGCCCTGACCGGTGGGCGCTTCGACACCGACGACGAGGCCTACGCCGACACGGTCCGTGCGGTCCTCGACAATGAGATCGGTACCGGAGAGGGCTCGAACTTCGTCATCAAGCGCTCGTTCGTCACCTCCATCACCGGGTACTCGACGCGCAGCGCACTGAGCCTGTTCCGCCGGCTGCTCACCCGGGAGAGCGGCGCCTACTGGACCTTCATCGTCCACACCGGCACCCGGACCTTCGTCGGCGCCACACCGGAGCGCCACGTCAGCCTGCGGGACGGCGTCGCGGCGATGACCCCGATCAGCGGCACCTACCGGTATCCGCCCACCGGACCGGTCCTGTCGGAGGTCATGGAGTTCCTCACCGACGGCAAGGAGACCGACGAGCTGTACATGGTCCTGGACGAGGAACTGAAGATGATGGGCCGGGTCTGCCAGGGCGGCGGCCGCGTGAAGGGGCCGTTCCTGCGGGAGATGGCCTGGCTCGCGCACACCGAGTACATCATCGAGGGGCGCAGCGACCTCGATCCCCGGGACATCCTGCGGGAGACGATGTTCGCCCCCACCGTGACCGGCAGCCCGCTCGAGAACGCCTGCCGGGTGATCGCCCGCTACGAGCCGCGCGGCCGCGGGTACTACGGCGGCGTGGCGGCCCTCATCGGCCGTGACGCCGGCGGCGCGCGCACCCTGGACTCGGCCATCCTCATCCGTACGGCCGACATCCGTCCCTCGGACGCCGACGACATCGGACACGTCGAGGTCGGGGTGGGTGCGACCCTGGTCCGGCACTCCGACCCCGATGCCGAGGTCGCCGAGACCCGCACTAAGGCCGCGGGTGTGCTGAAGGCGCTGGGCGCCAACGAGCGGCTCGACGAGCACCCGCTGATCCAGGAGGCGCTGGGAAGGCGCAACGAGACGATCGCGCACTTCTGGCTCAGCGATACGGAGAAGCGGGCGCAGCCGCATCCGGTGCTGGAAGGCCGCCGGGCGCTGATCATCGACGCCGAGGACACCTTCAGCTCGATGCTGGCCCACCAGCTGCGCGCCATCGGGCTGACCGTGGAGCTCAGCAGCTTCGACGCGGTCCACCGCTTCGACGAACACGACCTCGTCATCATGGGCCCCGGACCCGGCGACCCGCGGGAGACCGACCACCCCAGGATGGCCCGGCTCGCCTCGGCCATCGAGGAGTTGCTGGCCCGCCGCATCCCCTTCCTGGCGGTCTGCCTGAGCCATCAGCTGCTGTGCCGGACCCTCGGGCTCGAGCTCAGGCGCAGGGACGTCCCGAACCAGGGCACCCAGCGCGAGATCGACCTGTTCGGCTCGCGCGAGCGGGTGGGCTTCTACAACTCCTACTCGGCCCGCGCGCGAGCCGACCGGCTGGAGTGCCCGGGCGTCGGCGAGGTGAAGGTCAGTCTCGACGCCGGGACGGGCGAGGTCCACGCCCTGCGCGGCCCGCACTTCGGCTCGGTGCAGTTCCACCTGGAATCCGTGCTCACCCAGGACAGCGAGCGCGTCCTGGCCGAGCTGCTCGTACCGCTGATGGAGACCGCGGAGGTAGTGAACGCATGAAAGCCACCATCTCCTGGTGGGACCTCACCGGGTCCGACCAGACCATCGACTCCTTGCGCGTCTACCTGCGCGACGAGGGCGTCGATCCGTGGACGGAGATCCACGGGATGCGGCTGAAGTTCTGGATATCCGACCGGCAGACCAACCGCTGGGGCGCAGTGATGCTGTGGGATTCCACGGCCGACCTGACGGCACCTCTGCCGCCGAACCGGGCCACCGAGCTCATCGGGTACCCGCCGTCCGTCCGGATGATGACCGACGTCGAGGCCATCGTCGAGGGCGTCCACTCCGGCCAACTGGTCGAGCGCGGCCTGGCCTTCGAACCCATGGGGAAGTCATCGTGAGCGCATCGACCCAACCGCGGGCGGCCGAGGAGTTCTCCGCCCCGCCCGCCGAACCGATGGGCCTGCTCCGGACCTGGTTCGACAGCGCCGTCGCGAGCGCCGTCCGCGAGCCGGGCGCACTGGCGCTGGCCTCCGCCGACGCCCGCGGCCACGCCTCCAACCGGATCGTGGCGGTGCTCGCGGTGCGCGACACCGGCCTGGTGTTCGCGAGCCACTCCGACAGCCGCAAGGGTCAGGAACTGGCCGAAACGGGCTGGGCATCGGGCGTGTTCTATTGGCGCGAGGCCGGCCGGCAGGTGATCGTGAGCGGCCCGACCCGCCCGCTGCCCGACGAGGAGTCGGACGCCCTGTGGGATGCCCGGCCGGTCGCCACGCACCCGATGTCGGTGGCGTCGTACCAGAGCGCACCGCTGCTGGACGAGGAAGCGTTGCGCAAGCAGGCCCGGGAACTGGGCCTGGACGGCTCGGCGCTGCCTCGCCCGGACCGCTGGGTGGGCTATCTGCTGGAGCCGGCAGAAGTGGAGTTCTGGCAGGTCGAGCCGGTGGACCGGTTGCACCAGAGGCTGCGTTACGAGCGCGACGGTTCCGGCTGGCGTACGGGCCGGCTCCAACCCTGACCGTGCTCTGGATCGTGGACTCAAAAGAAAGAAAGGCAAGTCGATGTGTGGAATTACGGGCTGGGTCTCGTTCGACCGGGATCTGACTCAGCAGCGCACGCAGCTGGATGCGATGACGGAGACCATGGCCTGCCGGGGGCCGGACGCCGGAGGTGCCTGGCTCGACCGGCACGCGGCGCTCGGTCACCGGAGGCTGGCGGTCATCGACCTCGAAGGCGGCACCCAGCCCATGGTGCTGCCCACCGACGACGGTCCGGTGGCGATCACCTACAGCGGTGAGGTCTACAACTTCACCGAGCTGAGGAGCGAACTGCTCCGCCGGGGACACCGGTTCGAGACCCGCAGTGACACCGAGGTCGTGCTCCACGGCTACGTGGAGTGGGGCGAAGCGGTCGCCGAACGGCTCAACGGCATGTTCGCGTTCGCGGTCTGGGACTCCCGGATCGAGAAGCTCGTGATGATCCGCGACCGGATGGGCGTCAAGCCGCTCTACTACTCCAGCACCGGCGACGGGGTGCTGTTCGGCTCCGAGCCGAAGGCGATCCTCGCCAACCCCCTGGCGGACCGCGCGGTCGACCTCGCCGGCCTGCGGGAGCTGGTCAGCTTCACCCAGACGCCGGGCAGCTCGGTGTGGTGCGGTATGCACGAGGTGGTCCCGGGCGGCGTCGTCACCGTCGACCGCTCCGGCCTGCGCGAGCACCGCTACTGGACGCTGCCCACGCGTCCGCACACCGACGACCAGAAAACCACCGTCGCCAACGTGCGCGAGCTGCTCGAGGACATCGTCAGCCGGCAGCTGGTCTCCGACGTCCCGCGCTGCACCCTGCTCTCCGGCGGCCTGGACTCCAGTGCGATCACCGCACTGGCCGCCGCCAAGCTCGGCCGGCCCGGTGAGCACGGCGAGCCCGGCGAGAAGGTGCGCAGCTTCGCGGTGGACTTCGTCGGACGGGAGGACGACTTCGTCGCCGACGAGCTGCGCGGCACGACGGACGCCCCGTACGCCCGGGAGGTCGCCGCACACGTCGGCACGCAGCACGAGGCCATCCTGCTCGACCACGCCTCGATCGCCGACCCGGACGTGCGCCGGGCCGTCATCACCGCACGGGACAGTCCGCTCAGCCTCGGCGACATGGACGCCTCGCTCTACCTGCTGTTCCAGGCCATCCGCAAGCAGTCCACGGTCGCCCTGTCCGGGGAGTCCGCCGACGAGGTCTTCGGCGGGTACCGGTGGTTCCACCAGCCGGAGGTCCAGGCCGCGCAGACCTTCCCCTGGATGGCCGTCTTCGTCAGCGGCGCGCGGGCCCAGGTGTCGGACCGGTTCAACGCCGACATCACCGCCGCCCTCGACCTGCCCACCTACATCGCCGACCGGTACTCCGACGCGGTCGGCGAGGTCGAGCGGCTCGACGGTGAGAGCGACCACGAGATGCGGATGCGGGTGATGTCTTACCTGCACCTGACGCGCTTCGTCCGGATGCTCCTGGAGCGCAAGGACCGGATCAGCATGGCCGTCGGGCTGGAGGTCCGCGTCCCCTTCTGCGACCACCGCCTCGTGGAGTACGTCTACAACACCCCGTGGTCGATGAAGACCTTCGACGGCCGGGAGAAGAGCCTGCTGCGCGCCGCGACGGCCGACCTGCTGCCCAAGTCGGTGCTGGAACGCGTGAAGGCTCCCTACCCCGCCACGCTGGACCCGCACTACACCACCGCGCTGCTGCAGCAGTCCAAGGAGCTGCTCACCAGCGACGACCCGGTCTTCGGCCTGGTCGACCGCAGCTGGCTGGAGAACATCACGCGGCAGGACTCGGCCACCATGCCGATCGACGTCCGCAACGGCATGGAGCGCGTGCTCGACCTGAGCACCTGGCTGGACATCTACAAGCCCGAACTCCGGCTCTGACGCCGAGCTCGCAGCGATCGCGGACAGCTCCGACACAGCACCGCCGCTGCCTGGGAACGGAGACGCTCTCAGGCGGCGGCGGGCCGGCCGATTACCGACACTGCGTCAATTATCAAGCCCGTACCATGGATTGAGGGATTCGAGATGGGAACGGAAAACGCTCAGCCCGAGGGGTTCGAAGCCGACCTCGACCTGCGCGCCCGACACCGTGCCGTCGTCGCGGACTACATGAGCCGCAAGGGCGAGAACCGATTGACGCGCTACCAGCTCTTCGCCGAGGATGGCAGCGCCGGGCTGTGGACCAGCGACACCGGCGAACCGATCACCTCCCAGGGGCACGAGAAGCTCAAGTCGCACGGCGAGTGGTCGCTGCGCATGTTCCCCGACTGGGAATGGAAGAACGTAGAGATCTTCGAGACACAAGACCCCAACAGGTTCTGGGTCGAGTGTGACGGAGAGGGCCAGATCCTCTACCCGGACTACGAGCCCGGCTACTACAGGAACCACTTCATCCACTCGTTCCTGCTCGAAGACGGCAAGATCAAGCAGAACCGCGAGTTCATGAACCCGTTCCAGCAGCTGCGCGCGTTGGGTATCGAGGTGCCGAAGGTCAACCGCGGCGGAATCCCCACGTAGGGACTTCCCCCCGCTTTCCACGACCGGATGCGGCAGGCCCGGACGGACCGTCGGGGCCCGGCGCCGGGTTCACGTTGTCCGCACACACAGCAAGGAGCACCAGGTGGGATCTCAGCTCAACCCGTACATCGCCTTCGACGGGGACGCGCGGCAGGCGATGGAGTTCTACCACGAAGTCCTCGGCGGCAAGCTGGAGCTGGGCACGTTCGGTGACTTCGGCTCGCCGGAGTCGCCCGACGCCGCCGACAAGATCATGCACGCCACGCTCAGCACTTCGGACGGCTTCACGGTGATGGCGTGGGACGTCCCGGAGCGGGTTCCCTTCAACCCGGGCACCAACGTCGCGCTGTATCTCGGTGGCGACGACGCCGGCCTCCGTACGTACTTCGAGAAGCTGTCCGTCGGCGGCACCGTGGTGATGCCGCTGAAGCAGCAGATCTGGGGTGACGAGGCCGGCACGCTCGTGGACAGGTTCGGGATCACCTGGATGTTCAACATCAAGCAGTCTCAGTCCTGATCGCCGAGGGGCCACGGCGTGCGCAGTGGCCCCGACCGAGGGCGGAAGCCCTCCGACGCACCACCGCGCATGCCGTCGGGCCGCCGGTGGATCGTGAAGCAGTGCACACCCCACCACCCGAGGCCGTGTTCGGGCGCGAGGCGCCACGACCGGCCGACGGGTGAGGGGTGAGGATCTTCCGGTGTGGGGCGGGGCTCACTGACGGCGCCGCCCCACACCGGGAGGCATGCGGCCCCCGGCGCTCCCGCGCGTACCGCTCCGACGCCCCGCCCGCACACGACGGGCCGGCCCGTCGTGAGGGAGCAAGGCGGCGGTTCATGTCTCACAGCTTTATCCGTGCCGTGGAAGACCACGGTGAAGAGTGCCGACCGGGATCGGTTGGATGGTCGCAATGGTGAGGTCTCAATGACAGTCGACGTGCAGGCCACTCGAGACGTGGTCGACATCATCACCGGGGGATGGAGGGCGCAGGCGCTCTACACCGCGGTCAAGCTCGCCCTGCCCGACCACATCGAGGCCGGCCGTGACACCGACGCCGAACTCGCCAAGGCAACGGGGGCGAACGAGCAGGGAATTCACCGCCTGATGCGCCTCCTGGTGGCCATGGGCATATTCGAGGGCAGCGAGTCCACCGGCTACCGCGGTACCCAGGTGAGCGCGGCCCTCCTCGACGGCCCCCAGTCCCTGCGCGACATGTGCCTGCTGTACGGCGAGGAGTTCTACTCCGCGTGGGGTCACGCCCACCACGCCATCAGCACGGAGAGCTCGGGATTCGAGCTCGCCTACGGCCAGTCGTTCTACGAGTACCTGGGCCAGGATGCGGCCACCGCCCGGCGGTTCCAGCTCACCATGAACGCCGCGAGCATGTTCTTCCACCAGGTGCCCGAGGCCTTCGACTTCTCCGGCAAGAAGGTCGTGGACGTAGGCGGTGGGGGCGGGCACCTGCTCGCCACGATCCTCGGCGCCACCCCGGACGCCAAGGGCGTGCTCTTCGACCGCGAGCACATGATGCCCAAGGCCCGTGAGCACCTGTCCGCCACCGTCGGCCCGGACCGCGCCGAGCTGGTGGGCGGGGACATGTTCAAGGGCGTCCCGGAGGGCGGGGACGTCTACATCCTCTGCCGCGTGCTGGCCGGCTGGGACGACGAAGCCGTCGTCGGCGTCTTCGAGAACTGCCGTCGCGCCATGGCGGACTCCTCGTCGCGACTGCTGATCCTCGACCGTTTCGTCGAGGACGAGAACTCCACCGTGCTGCCCGCCCTGTGGGACCTGCACCTCCTGGTGACGACGGGCGGCGAGCACCGCACCGTCGACAGGATCACGCGGCTGCTGAACCGAGCCGGCCTGGAGATCGCCGGGACCGCGGAGCTGCCCATGGAGACGACCGCCCTGATCGCCGCGCCGCGCGCCTCGTAGCGGCACGGGGGGCAACGCAAGGGGCGCGCCCCGGCGCGTCACGGCCCGCGGCGGCACGGAACCGCCGGGCGGGGCACGAGCAACAGCGTGAACAGGAGATCTCGGGTGCTCAAGTTGGCAACGATCGGCGTCTACGGCTTCGACGGCGATTCCTACCTGGAACGACTACGACAGGCGGACGTGCGCCTGGTGCTCGACGTGCGTCAGCGCCGCGGAGTCCGCGGCCCGGCGTACGCGTGGGCGAACTCGAAGCGGCTGCAGGCGGCCCTCGCCGAGGCGGGGATCGCCTACGCGCACCACCGCGAACTCGCCCCCACCACCGAGCTGCGTCACCTCCAGTACGCCGAGGACGACCGCCAAGGGGTCGGCAAGCGCTCCCGGCGAGAGCTCGCCGCCGAGTACACCCGCCGCTACACCGCCGAGATCCTCGACCCGGTCGACCTGGATCCGGTCGTGGCGGAGCTGCCGGGCAACGGGATCGCCGCGCTGTTCTGCGTCGAGACCGACCCCGAGGCGTGCCACCGGTCGCTGGTCGCCGGGCGACTGGCCGAGCAGCACCAGATCACCGTCGAACACCTGAGGCCGCTGTGACGGACCCCATCCTTCCGGCCGGCGCGGCCCGTCCGCGGATCGCGGTGTTCGCCGGACCGACCGCGACGATCCTCAACACGCCGGACCTGGTCACGTCGAACAAGGCGCGCGCACGCCACGGTCTGCCGCTGCGCCCCTCCCGTTTCGACATCCTGCGCCCCCAACGGCTCGCGGCGCCCGCGACGCTGTACGTCGAGGCGTTCAGCGCGCACCCGCTCGAACGGGACGCGGCCGGGCTGTACGCTCCGCCGGACGGCTGGCTCGACGAGGACGGCACGTTCCACACCGAGCGGCCCGCCGGCGACGCCACCCCGGTGCACGTCGTCGAACTCGACCCCGCCGACGGCCTCTACCCCCTTCCCTACATGGGAAGGCAGGCGGACGGATCCGCCTGGGAGGAGACCGCGACGGCGCCCTACGCGCAGCCGGGAGACGCCCGGCAGACGTTCTACCCCGATGCCCGCCGCCTCTACGAGGAGATCGAACGGTTCGGCCTCGGCGACCACGGCACCCCCGTCGAGCTGGGGTCGATCGCCGACTTCGAGTTCTTCCGCGCCGCTCCGTCGGGCGGCTACACGACGGGCCCCGAGGCCGAGCTCCTCGGGCAGGACTTCTTCGTCTACTACCCGTACCACCTCCAGAGCGAGCCCGGCCTGGCCAACCTCGCCCAGGCGACCAACCGGGTCCAGGCCGTCCTCGACACGGGGGAGTTCGCCGGCGTCCAGTGGCTGGAGGGCAGCCCCACCGTCGACGAGACCCTGTACTGGCTCGGGCTGGTGATCGACACGAAGGTGCCCCTCGTCGGGCACGCCGCTCAGCGCCGCCACCAGTCGCTGAGCGCGGACGGCGACCGCAACGTCGTGGACGGCGTGAAGTTCATCGCCTCGCGCGTCGCCCTGGACGAACGGGGCGAGGACCGCGTCGGCGCCTGCGTGATCGTCGACGAACTCGTCTACTCGGCCCGGGACGTGACGAAGGTCGACGCCCGGCCGGGCGGCTACGAGGTGACCGGCGGCCACGGGGGAGTCGTCGCCGACCTCGGCGGCTACGGCCCCCCGCAGCTCACCTACCTGCCGGCCCGCCGGCACACCCACCGCTCGGAGCTGCGCCTCACCGTGCTCCCCGAGCAGGTGCCCGGCGTCGCCGGGAGCCTGGCCGCGGGCGTGTCGCCGGTCGACGTCGTCACGAAGGACGCCGACGGGCTCGTCCCCTCCGCCATGCCGCACGTGTCGATCACCAAGTACAGCCGGTACGCGGCGACCGGCACCGGCACCGACGACCCGCCCATCGCCGACGAGGAGGTCGAGATCCTGGCACGGATCGACGCCAACCTCTCGCACACGCCCCTGTCCGGCTTCGTCTGCGAGGGCATGTCGCCGTTCGGGATGGCCGACCCGACGAGGAACGCGGCGCTGAGCGTCGCCCTCTTCGCCGGCATGCCGGTGGTCCGCACGGGCCGGGGCAACACCGGGGGCATGGCGTACCGGACCGACCCGACGTTCATCTCGGGCAACAACCTCACGGCCACCAAGGCGCGCATGCTCCTCATGGCCGCGCTGCTCAAGTTCGGTGCCCTGCCGCCGGCCGCGGACCCCTTCCACCCGACCCTCGACGAGCGGGCGGCCACGGAGAAGGCGGTCGCCCACTACCAGGCCCTTTTCGACTCCCACTGACCTGCGACACGACGAGGACGGCGCGGGTCACCGCCCGCACGTCCCGATCCCGCCCTTCGAGAACGGAACCCATGGGTACGTACGAATACGTGGTGGCCGACGTCTTCACCGACGTCCCACTGGAAGGAAACCCGACCGCGGTCTTCCTGGACGCCTCCGGCCTCTCCGCCGAGCGCATGCAGCAGATCGCGCAGGAGCTGCACCTGTCGGAGACCGTCTTCGTCCTCCCCGCGGAGAACGACGGCGACGTGCGGGTCCGCATCTTCACCCCGGTCAACGAGCTGCCGTTCGCCGGACATCCGACCCTGGGCACGGCCGTGGTGCTCGGCGAGTCGCACGAGGGCAAAGAGCTCCGGATGGAGACCGCCAAGGGCACCGTGGTGTTCGAACTGGAGCGGGACGACGAGGGCCGGACCATCGCCGCCGGCATGTGGCAGCCCCTCCCGGCCTGGGAGCCCTACGACCGCGCGGACGAACTGCTCTCCGGTCTCGACCTGGTGGACACCGGCAGCACCCTGCCCGTCGAGGTCTACGACAACGGGCCGCGGCACGTGTTCGTCGGCCTGGAGAGCGTGCCCGCGCTCTCCGCCGTCGAGCCGGACCAGCGGATTCTCGCCAGGCTGCCCGACATGGCCGCCAACTGCTTCGCGGGTTCCGGAACCGAGTGGCGACTGCGCATGTTCTCGCCCGCCTACGGCGTGGTGGAGGACGCGGCCACCGGCTCGGCCGCGGGGTCGATCGCAGTACACTTGGCCCGGCACGGACTGATCCCGTTCGGGGAGTGGATCGAGATCCGCCAGGGGGTCGAGATGGGCCGTCCTTCGACGATGCGCGCCCGCGCGACGGGGACGCCGGAACGGATCGAGTCGGTCCAGGTAGCGGGATCCGCCGTGGTCGTCGCCCGGGGCACGCTGTACGCGTAGCCTCCGAGCTCCGAGAACGTACGAGTGACCGATCCGCCGAGGAAGGGCCGCCACGCGTGTCCAGCAGAGCACCGTCCCCCGACCGTCGCAGGGCGAGGCCGACCGTCCGGGCCGAACGGCGGGTGGTCTGATGGCGGCCGAGGACGACGGGCTGTTCGCGCTGCCGGATCCGTACGACACTCCTCCGCCCCCCGGGCCCACGGCGGTTGCCGAGCCCGTGGGGGCCGCCGCGCCGCTCGCCGTGCGCATGCGGCCGAGGACGCTCTCCGAAGTCGTCGGCCAGGCGCACCTGCTGCGCCCCGGCGCGCCGCTGCGGCGGCTGGCGGAGGGCGGGGAGGTGGCGTCGGTACTGCTCTACGGCCCGCCCGGCACCGGGAAGACCACCCTCGCGCGGCTGCTCGCCGGCGCCGCCACCCGCCACTTCGTCGCCCTGTCGGCGCTGTCCAGCGGCGTCAAGGAGCTGCGCGACGTGATGAACGACGCGCGCGTGCGGCGCGACCGGCAGAAGCGTCAGACAGTGCTCTTCATCGACGAGGTGCACCGCTTCTCCAAGACCCAGCAGGACGCGCTGCTCGGGGCCGTCGAGGACGGACTCGTGCTGCTCGTCGCCGCCACCACCGAGAACCCGTCGTTCTCGGTGGTGTCCCCGCTGCTCTCACGCATGCTGGTCCTCCAGCTCCAGTCCCTGACCGGGGACGACGTCCGCGAGCTGCTGCGACGGGCGGTGAAGGACGAGCGCGGCCTCGGCGGCGCGGTCTCCTTGTCCCCCGAGGCCGAGGCGGCCCTGGTGCGACTTTCGGCCGGCGACGCCCGGAGCGCGCTGACCGCGCTGGAGGCGACTGCCGACGGGGTGACCGACACCGGCGGCACGGTGATCGACGTGCCGGCCGTGGAGCGGGCCATCGCCGAGACCACCGTGCGCTACGACCGGCAGGGCGACCAGCACCACGACGTCGTCAGCGCGTTCATCAAGGCGATCCGCGGCTCCGACCCCGACGCCGCCCTGCACTACCTGGCCCGCATGCTCGTGGCCGGGGAGGACCCGCGGTTCATCGCGCGCCGGCTGGTGGTCCATGCCAGCGAGGACGTCGGGCTGGCCGACCCCACCGCGCTCCAGGCGGCCGTCGCCGCGGCGCAGACGGTCCAGCTCATCGGCATGCCGGAGGCCCGCCTCGCGCTGGCGCAGGCCACCGTGCACCTGGCCATGGCGCCGAAGTCGAACACGGTCATCGTCGGGATCGACGAGGCGATGGCCGACGTACGGGCCGGCGCCGTCGGCGAGATCCCCGCCCACCTGCGGAAGGGCCGCTACAAGGGCGCCAGGGAACTGGGCAACGCGATCGGGTACAAGTACCCCCACCGGACCCCCGAGGGCGTCCTGGAGCAGCAGTACCCGCCGGACGACCTGGTGGGGAAGGACTACTACCGCCCCACGCGGCACGGCGGGGAACGCGTCCTGCACGAGCGCCTCGCCAAGCTCCGCCGTGCCGTCCGCGGCGAGTAGACGCAGTGTCACCGGGGGCCGCCGAAACCGGAGACGGACGTCACCGCCACGCGCACCGGGTCACCCGGCCTGCCCGCTGCTCGCGCCCGTTCGACGGGCACGAGCAGCGGAGGAGCAGGGGTCACATCACGCGACGGCGGTGCCCTCGAGCTCGACCATCTGGCCGGGGATCGCCAGGCGCGTCACACCGAGCATCGTGGTGGTCGGCGAGACTTGGGCGGCGCCCAGACGACCCGCCAGCACGCCGTAGTGCTGGAAGAGCAGGTCGACGTCGGTCGTGTAGACGTTGAGGCGGACGAGGTTCGCGAGGGTCATGCCGGCCTCGGCGAGTACGGCCTCGATGTTGTCGATGCTCAGCGCCAGCTGCGCCGCCATGTCACCGTCGTGCTCAGGCTTGCCCTCGCTGCTCATCGCGGTCTGGCCCGAGATGTACAGGGTGCGCGAGTGTCCGGAGACGACCTCACCCTGGTTGAAGCCCATCTCCACCGACCACGACACCGGGTTGACCGCATTACGTTCCATTGACGCACTAACTCCATTCGATTCACTGACAGTACGAACGTCCAGCGGCTTGGCAGCCGCCAAGTTCTGACGTCGTGTGAAGGAGCCTTCCAAGAAAACACGACATCCTTGGTCATGTATTTTTGCTAAAGTTTTCATATGCGCGCCGACCGGTTGGTTTCCCTGGTGCTTCTCCTGCGCCAGCGCGGTCGGATGACCGCGGATACGCTGGCCCGTGAGCTGGACGTATCGACCCGCACGGTGCTTCGCGACATAGACGCACTGTCCGCGGCGGGTGTGCCCGTCTACGCCGAACGAGGCCGGCACGGCGGTTTCGCGCTGCTGCCCGGGTTCCAGACCGCGCTCACCGGACTGAACCACGACGAGGCGCTCGCCCTGCTGGTCGCCGGATCACGGCGCGGCGCACAGCAGTTCGGCCTCGGGTCGGCGCTCGCCTCGGCCATCCTCAAAGTGGTCGACGCACTGCCCGAAGGCCTTCGGGACACGGCGTCCGGCGCGGCGCAGCGCTTACTCATCGACCCGGAGACCGACCTCCTCTCGCGCCGCGTGGCCGCCGACGAGGTGCCCGACACCATAGCGGCCGAGGTCCGGCGCGCGGTGTTCGCCGGACACAAGCTGCGCATCCGGTACGAGGCCCTGGACCAGCCTCCGAAGTGGCGCACGGTGGACCCGATCGGCCTGGTCACCGTCCGCGAGCAGGGCTATCTGCTGGCCAAGAGGGGCGGCGCGGACCGCACGTACCGGCTGTCCCGGGTGCTGGCCGCCGAGGCGCTCGACGAACCCGCGCAGCGGCCGGACACGGTCGACCTGGACCGGGCCTGGCAGGAACGCAACGCGCAGTTCAGGACCGGAGGCGACCAAGTCGCCGTGCTGGTACGGGTGGACCCGGGGCGTCGGGAGCACCTGGTGAGTACCGTGCTCGCCGTCTGTGCCGAAGAAGCCGACGCGGACGGCTGGCTGCGGCTGAACGTGATCTTCCAGGATTCGCGGCACGCCGAATGGGCGCTGTGGCAGCACGCCACGCACGCGGAAGTCCTGGCCCCGCAGTGGCTGCGCACGTCCCTGCACGACCGTGCCGCAGCGATCGCCACCCGCTATGGAGCGGCTTCAGCGGCATCAGCCGCATCCTGAGGAGTCGTTCCGAGAGGTGACGCCTTCCGCCGATCCCGCGCAGGGGCTTCGGAGGGGTCGGAGACGGTCACCCCGCAACACCCCGAGCCCGTCGCCACACGTCCGGGCCGGCCCCGCCCGTCGACCCGGTCGGTGTCGGCGTGTCCGTCTACGAAGAGTGACGGCCGTGCGGGGGACCGTGGCGGGGCCGGGGGTTCGGCGTGTCGGACGGGCGGTGCTGGCCCGTGACACCGACGGCCCTGTCGCGGGGATCCGGATTCGGCGAGCGCGCTGCATGTATATCGTCATACATCTGTCGCTGTGGGTGATCAACGCCCACGGCAGGCCCTCCGCCTGTCCGTACGTGCTCACAGGTGAGGAGTCACATGTCACGCAGGCACCGCTCCAAGAGAATCGCGGCGTCACTCTCCGCGCTCGCGGCCACCGCCCTCTTCGTCGCTGCCGTACCTGCCACCGCCCACGACGGGGAAAGCCATCCCGACGAAGCCGCGGCGCTGGGGACCGGGCATGCTCAGGAGCATGCCAAGATCCGCGCGGCGGCCCAGGCTCTGGGCGGGTACTCCCAGCTGGCGCGGATCGAGAGCCTGAGCGATCTGACCAGGTCCCAGGAGCTGGCGAACTCGAAGTTCCATCCGAAGGCGTACGGGCAGTTCGCGGAGTACTTCCAGTCGCCCGACTTCGCCGCCCACATCGCCATGCTGCCCACCGGCAAGGTGCTGCTGTTCTCCTTCGAGCGCGTCGAGACCGACCCCACGGAGGAGCCGGCGCCGACCAACACGCTCGGGCCGGAGAACGCAGGCCGCGCCTTCCTCTGGGATCCGGGGAAGGGGACCGGCCCCGCGGCGTTCAAGAAGGTCACCCCGCCGGAGCTGGTCGTGCCTGACGGCACGAACGTGAAGCGCCCGGCCCCCTTCTTCTGTGCGGGGCACGCCTTCCTGCCCAACGGCATGCTCGGCGTCTTCGGCGGGAACCTCGGCTACGGCGGAGGCGCAGGAGCCAAGCTGTCCCTCGTCTTCGACCCGTGGACCGAGACGTGGGCGCTCAACAAGGACATGGCGGTGGGCCGCTGGTACCCGACCGTCGCCACCGCCCCCGACGGGCGCCTTCTCATCATGTCCGGGCACACCGACGCGGGTTGGGGCACCTCCACCTCGGTCGTCGAGCGGTTCCCGGCCAAGAGCCACCCGGTGCCCTTCGAAAAGACCGTGATCCCGCGGAACGTCCCCACCGACACCCTTCGCGTCGACGCCCCGTTCGGCGAGGACAGCGACTACCCGCACCTGTTCACCCTCCGCGACGGCAAGGTGTACGGCCTGGGCCGCCACGCCACCCGGCAGTGGGCCTTCGACCCGGTCGCCGAGACGCGTACCGACCTTCCCGCCCGCCCGGACGGCGTCCACCGCGGTTACGGCTCGGCGGTGGCGCTGCCCGCCGGATTCCGCGGCCCGAACTCCGTACTGGTCCTCGGCGGTGACCGCGACGACCCCAACACCTACCAGCTGGCGGACGGGGTGTGGGAGAAGAAGCAGCCGCGCGCCTTCGGCCGGACCCAGGACAACACCCTTCTCCTCCCGGACGCGAGCCTGCTGACGGTCAACGGCGCCTACGGAATCCGGGATTACGGAAACGGCGACTACAACCCCAAGTCCGATCTCAAGTACCGCCAGATCGAGACCCGCAACGCGCTCGGGGAGTGGCGGCTCGGGCCCGTGCAGCGGCTGCCGCGCGGCTACCACGCCAACTCGGTCGTCCTGCCCGACGGTCGGGTCATGGTCACCGGCGACGAACTCCAGCAGCTCGCCAACGATCCGAAGATCGACGACGACATGAACGGCAGCATCGAGATCTTCGAGCCCGCCTACCTCCACCAGGGCGCCCGGCCCAAGCTCGACCGCGTGCCCGGCGGCCCCATCGCCTACGACTCCCGCTTCAAGGTGACGACTTCGACCCCGAGCCAGGTCAAGAAGGCCGTCCTGCTGGCGCCGACCACCGCGACCCACGCGGTCAACACGAGTCAGCGCCACCTGGAACTGCGGATCGTCCAACGTCAGGGCAACACGATCGGGCTGCAGGCCCCGCCCTCCGCGAACGACGCCCCGCCCGGCCACTACATGCTCTTCCTGCTGGACGAGAAGGGGGTGCCGAGCATCGCCAAGTTCGTGTCCCTGCGCTGAGGAAACGAAGCTGAAGGAAGCGAACGGGAGCGAATGGGAGCGACGACCCGTCCCGGTTTTCCGCACTCACGGATTCCGAGGCGGGCCGTCGCCCGTGCGGACAGCGCCCACCCATGCGCCCTGCCGCTCCGGTTGCCTTCCGTCCTATGATCGTCACTCCGCGTACGAGGGGGGCTCGGCATGGGGGCAGGCGAGGCGGGATCGGAGCGGGCGCAGGAGGCGCGGCGGCAGGAGCGGTTACTCCGGGAGCAGTGGCAGGCCGCCCGCCGGCAGGCCCTGAGGTGGACGGCGGTGGGCGAGGGCGAGCAGCGGGTTCTCGCCCAGCTGCTGGTGCTGACCGCGCGCGGATGGCGGTTGCTCGTCGACCGGCGGTGGTCCGGAACGCCGACCGCGAACGCGGACATGCTGCTGGTGGGACCCGGCGGTGTCTTCGTCGTCGACGTCAAAGCCGGAGGCGAGCCGCGGGACGAACAAGCGGCCGAGCTGCTCACCGCCACGAGGGCGGCCGAGAGCGCGGTGGCGTCCCTCGGAATGTCACCCGTGGCAGTCCAGCCGCTCATGGTATTCGCCGGGCGGCGCTTCGACGCGGCCCTGGGCCGGATACGGCTCCTGGGCGAACACGAGATCGGCCCCGTGCTGCTGTCGCAACCGCACAGGCTGCGAGCGGAGTCGGTCCGGGCGATCGCCGATCATCTCGAGCGGGTGTTCCCGGACCACGTGGGGTCGGCGGTCGACCAGCAGGCGCCGTCCGCGCCCGAGCGTCACCGACCGAGCACCCCGGACGGTCTGTTCGATCTGGACGGGCTGCGTGAAGCGGCCCTGAAGAGCGCGAGGGGGGCGCCGATCGAGCAGTGGATGACCTTCCTCCACCCCGATCAGGTCGCACTGGTGCGCCGCAACTGGTCGGGCCCGGCACGCATCAGCGGACCGGCGGGCACCGGCAAGACCGTCGTCGCCCTGCACCGTGCGGCCCACCTGGCCCGGCGGACCACCGGCCGCATCCTGTACGTCACCTTCGCCAACAACCTGCCTCGCGTGCAGAGCACCTTCCTCAGGACCATGGCTCCCGCCGTCGCCGACCGGGTGGACTTCCGCAGCCTGCACTCCTGGGCACAGGAGTTCCTGCAGCAGCGGGGCGTACCGGTGCGGCTCCGCGGGGACAAGGCCGAGACCGCCTTCAGCCTCGCCTGGAAGAACGTCGGCCGCGAAGGCCGACTGGCCGCGCTCGATCCGGCCCCGGCCTACTGGCGCGAAGAGATCGACTACGTCATCAAGGGGCGAGGCCTCACCAGCTTCGAGGAGTACGCGACCGTCCACAGGAGGCGGCGGAAGGCGAGCCTGCACCGGACGCACCGGCAGTCCGTGTGGGAGCTGTACGAAGCGTACGAATCGCTGCGCGGCGAGCGCGGCGTCCACGACTTCAACGACGTCCTCTCCTTCGCCCTGGCCGAAGCGTCACGCCGGCCCGAACGGCCCCCGTACGCGGCCGTCATCGTGGACGAGGTGCAGGACCTCACCCTCGTCGGAGTGCGCCTCCTGCACGCACTCGTCGGTGACGTGCCCAACGGTCTGCTGCTCGTCGGCGACGGCCAGCAGACCGTGTACCCGGGAGGCTTCCGCCTCACCGACGCGGGCATCGACATCCGCGGTGATCGCGGACAGGTGCTGCGCACCAACTACCGCAACAGCAAGCAGATCCTGGACGCGGCCCTCGCCGTCGTGGCCGACGACGCGTTCGAGGACCTCGACGGCCTGCGCACTCCGGGCCGCCGCGATGTCGACCTCACCTACCACGAGGGGGACGTCGTACGCGTCACCAGGCCCACGGTGGACGCCCATGACAGGGAACTCCTGGACGCCCTGCGCGCCCTGCCCGACGGTGCGCCGGCCGACACCGCCCTGCTGTGCCCCTCCATGCGTGCCGTCGGCCACTACCAGCGGCTGCTCACCCAGGCGGGCATCCCGGTGTGCCCGTTGGAGCACTACGACGGGCACGCCGTCGACGCCGTGAAGCTGGGCACCTATCGCCGGGCCAAGGGGCTGGAGTTCAAGAACGTCTTCCTGCCCCGGCACGACGCGGTGTTCGCGAACGGGACGGCGGCCGACACGGCGGGCGGTACGGAGTCGGCGCAGACGGCCCGGGAGCGAGAGGAACTGCTGCGCAGCCAGCTCTTCGTGGCCATGACCAGGGCCCGTGACCTGCTCTGGCTCGGCAGCATCGCCGGGTAGGGGCCCCGTGGTCCGCCACCCTGCCCGTGTCCTGAAGGCGGCGACCCTGCGCGGGGCCGGGCCGGTCGGAGCCGACAATGGGGGGATTCCCAGGAAAAAGGACCAGTTGATGCACCCCTTCTCGTATGGACCCGCCCAGGACCTGCTGTTCGGCGTGGTCGACGTCGAACTCGATCACGAGGGCGGGAGCCTCGTCGTGGACGGGGAGGGGATTTCTCGGGTCGAGGTGAGGCGGGCCGGGGGTGCGGCGGTGGAGAGCCATGTGCCGATCGGGACGCGGGACCCGGACCGCCTGTCGATGACCGTCGGCGGGGCGGAGGTGTCGTTGCGGCCCGCCAAGGGGTTCCTGACGCGGAAGTCCTACCGGGTGGATGTCGGCGAGTACCGGTTGGTCCCGGACTCGCTCGACGGGAGCAGGCTGCTGCGGGGCGGAGCGGTCCTCGGGGTCTTCTCGTCGAGCGGGGACGGCCGGGTGTCCGTCGAGTGGAAGGGCAGCCCGGGTGCCGACGACGCGGCCGTCGGGTACGCGCTCGCCGCGGCGTTCGGGACGGGTGCCGAGCCGATGTGGAAGCTCACCCTGGACGCCCTGCTGGAGCTGTGGCCGTAGGTCCCGCGTCGCACGCTTCCCGAGGGGCGGACGCGCGAGCGCTTTGTCCCGTCGACGGGACGGGCGGTCCGAGCGCGGATTCTTCCCCCGACCCCGTGCGCAGCGCCCGTATGTGGTGCCGCGTGGTGCCGCCGTGGTGCGATCGTGGGGGTGGTGGTGCCATGTGGCTCAGGTTGGCGCAGCAGTGGCACCACGCGTGACCTGCGGGTTTGTAAATGTCGGCAGGAGTGGTGCCAGATTGGCTCGACATGGCGCCACGCGTGTGTCATGCTGTTTCACATGGACCTCACGCCCTATGTCGCCAGTCTTCGGCACGAGCTCGCGGTGGCCGCCGAAGCAGGCGGCGACGATGCTCGCGCTCTCGCCGAGCGCATCACCGCACCGCTAGAGTCGGCAGCCAGACTCACCCTCCTGAATGCCCTGTCGGACGCCATGGGTGAGGTCACCCGGGAGCTCGCCCCGGGGTCGGTGGACGTGCGGCTGCGCGGGCTGGAGCCCGAGTTCGTCGTGACCGCGCCGCCGAGGGACGAGCCCTTCGCGGCGCAGGGTTTCGAGGAAGCGCACGCCCTGCCCGCCGTGCCGCCCGTGGCGGAAGGGGAGGACAGCAGTACCGCACGTATCAACCTCCGACTCCCCGGCCACATCAAGGCGCGTGCGGAGCAGGCGGCCTCGCGGGAGGGGCTGTCGCTCAACGCATGGCTCGTCAGGGCCGTTTCGGGTGCACTCGAGCCCGGCGGCGGGCGGCAGGGCGACGGGCCGGCGCCCCAGCGGGGCAGCGGCAGGAAGAGCTTCACGGGCTGGGTGAGCTAGCCCCACCCGAGCACCGTTTCGGCGTGCGAGAGGCCGACCACTCTCGCGTCACATCTTCACGTCCCCGGAGCGGGGGCGACCACCAGACTCACGAGGACGGGACAGTCATGCCTTCTTACGACACCAAGGGACCCATCACCGCGAACATCCACGTCGAGGTCGGTGTCGCCCGGATCAGTGCCGGGGACCGCACCGACGCGGTGGTCGACATCCACCCGCGGACCGCCGGGGACAAGGACGACCAGCGCGCCGCCGACGAGACCAAGGTCGACTTCTCCGACGGCACGCTGACGATCCGCACGCCGAAGGCGCGCGGGCTGTTCTCCGCCCGCGGTTCGGTCCTGGTCGAGGTCGCGCTGCCGCAGGGCTCGCGGCTCCTCGGGACCCTGGAGATGGGCGACATCACCTGCAAGGGGACGCTGGGCGAGTGCGAGGTCCGCACCAGCGCCGGCGACATCCGGCTCGACCAGGCCGGCCCGGTGCGGCTGAAGACCCAGCACGGGGACGTCCAGCTCGACACGGCGACGGGTGACGTCGACGTCACCACCGGTTCCGGCGAGGTGCGGGTCCGCACGATCGGCGGGGACGCCGACATCAAGAACTCCAACGGCAACACGTGGCTGGACGACGTGGCGGGCGATCTGCGGCTGAAGGTCGCCAATGGAAACATCACCGTCGGCCGGGCGCAAGGGTCGGTGACGTCAAAGAGCTCGAACGGCAACGTACGCATCGAGGAAGTGGCGCGCGGCACGGTCGAGCTCCAGACTAAGGCTGGCAACCTCGAGGTCGGGATTCGCCAGGGGACTGCCGCCTGGCTCGACATCAACTCCCAGTCCGGGACGGTCTACAGCACCCTCGGATCCGCCGAAGGCCCCGCGGAGGGCGCGGAGACCGTCAAGGTGCACGCGAGGACCAGCCTCGGTGACATCACCATCCAGCGTGCGCACGGCGCCTGACGTCAGAGCTCTGCCTCGCAACAGCTACGAAATGGAGGGGGCACGATGAGTGCCGCGACCGAACAGATGGCCCCGCCCAAGGGGATCAGCGCAGTCGGCCTGCGCAAGTCGTACGGCGAGAAGGTCGTACTCGACGGGATTGACCTGCATGTGCAGGCGGGCACGATCTTCGCGCTGCTCGGTCCGAACGGGGCGGGGAAGACCACCACGGTCCAGATCCTCTCCACGCTCATCGCCGCCGACGGTGGCGAGGCGACCGTGGTGGGGCACTCGCTGGAGCGGAGCGCGGATGCGATCCGTGCCCGGATCGGTGTCACCGGCCAGTTCGCGGCGGTGGACGGGCTGCTGACCGCCGAGGAGAACATGCTCCTCATGGCGGACCTGCACCACCTCGACCGCGCGGAGGGCAAGCGCCGCAGCGCCGAGTTACTCCGGCAGTTCGAACTCACCGAGGTGGCCGGCAAGATGGCCTCCACCTTCTCCGGAGGCATGCGCCGCAAGCTCGACCTGGCGATGACCCTCGTCGGCAACCCGAGCCTGATCTTCCTCGACGAGCCGACCACCGGCCTCGACCCGCGCAGCCGCCGCACCATGTGGCACCTGATCCAGCAGCTCACCGCCCAGGGCGTGACCATCTTCCTCACCACGCAGTACCTGGAAGAGGCCGATCAGCTCGCCGACCGGATCGCCGTCCTCGACAAGGGCAAGATCGTCGCCGAGGGCACCGCGGACGAGCTCAAGCGCCGCATCCCCGGCGGGCACATCCGCCTTCAGTTCTCCGACCTGATCGGCCTGGACGCCGCCTCCCGCCGGCTCGGCCTCGACGAGGGCGCCCGCGACGAGGAGAAGCTCACCCTGCAGATCCCGAGCGACGGGAGCATCCCCGCGCTGCGCGCCGTCCTCGACCTGCTGGAGGGCGCCGGTGTCACGGCGGACGCACTGACCGTCCACACGCCCGACCTGGACGACGTCTTCCTCGCCCTCACCGGCGACGGGTCGCGCCACCACGCGACCACCGTTCCCAGCCCCGCCAACACGGTGCAGGAGGCCCGCCGATGAGCACCACGTACGCGATGCGCGACTCGATGACGATGCTGCGCCGCAACCTCAAGCACGCACAGCGCTACCCCTCGATGACGATCTCGATCGTCGCGATGCCGATCCTGATGCTCCTGCTCTTCGTCTACGTCTTCGGCGGCGCGCTCGGCGCCGGCATCGAACTGCCCGGTGGCGGTACGGGTGACCGCGGCGACTACACCAACTTCGTAGCCCCCGGCATCCTCCTGATGGCGGCCACCGCCGGCGCGGTCTCGACCGCCGTGTCGGTCTGCACGGACATGACCGAAGGCATCATCAACCGCTTCCGGACCATGTCGATCTCGCGCTCCTCGGTGCTGACCGGGCACGTGGTGGGCAATGTCATCCAGACCATGATCAGCCTGGTCCTGGTCATCGGTGTCGCGCTCCTGGTGGGCTTCCGGCCCAACGCCACCGTCGTCGAGTGGCTCGCCGCCCTCGGCATCCTGGCGCTGCTCGCCTTCGGCCTCAGCTGGCTGTCCGCGGCGATCGGTCTGGGCTCCAGCAGCGTGGAGGCGGCGAGCAACGCGCCCATGCCGCTGACCTTCCTGCCCTTCCTCGGCAGCGCCATCGTCCCGCCGGAGTCCATGCCGGTCGGACTGCGCTGGTTCGCCGAGTACCAGCCCTTCACCCCGATGACCGACACCCTCCGGGGCCTGCTCATGGGTACGGAGATCGGCAACAGCGCGTGGCTCGCGCTCGGTTGGGGCGTCGTCCTCAGCGTCCTCGGCTACCTCTGGGCCCGCTCCGCCTTCAACCGCGAGGCGAAGAGCTAACCGCCCACCGCACCACGCAGGAACCCGAACGGGGCTGCCCGGCCGAGAGGCCGGGCAGCCCCGTTCTTCGTGCTCCGCCGTCCCGTCGACGGGACAGCGGGAGCACAAGGAACGGGGCGCGATGGCCGAAAACGCAAGGAGGAATCGCTCACCAGTGCCCGTCCGGCAGAGGTGTGCGGGCATTCCTTGTCTCGCCGGAGGGCCGCTCCTACGATCAATTGCGGAAGTGCGGGAAATAGGCCGTGACCGATCCGGCCCGCTGCACCAGCGCACCCGGTACTGCTTTCCACTTTCTGCGTTCTGCTTTCCGCTTCCACCGAAATCTGCAGAGGGGTCATGGTCATACACACGCGCAGCCACGCAACGGAAACCGCCGCCGGACTGGTCGTCGAAAGTCCCTTCATATGGCGGGCGCGGCGCCCCGGACACCGCCATCAATTGGTGTGCTTCCCACAGGCCGGCGGCGGAGCGGGGGCCTTCGCCGACTGGGTGCAGGAACTCCCGGCCGACATCGAGGTGGTCGCGGTGCAGCTGCCCGGCCGGCAGAACCGCATCATGGAGGACCCCGCCACCGAGGTCGGCCCGCTCGTCCGGGCCCTGATGCAGGCCCTGCGCCCCGTCCTGGACGGCCCGTTCTCCTTCTTCGGCCACTCCTGCGGGGCCCTGCTGGCCTTCGAGCTGGCGCTGGCGCTCCAGTCGCGCGGCGGCCCCCGGCCGGCTCACCTGTTCCTCTCCGGCCAGGCCTCGCCCGAGCCCTTCCGCAACCGGCCCCAGCTGCACGGACTGTCCGAAGAGGAGTTCCGCGCCGAGGTGCTGCGGCTCGGCGGCTTCGACGAGGAGCTCGCCGACGACGAGGACGCCATGGACGCCCTGCTGCCGTCCGTGATGGACGACTTCTCCCTCTGGGAGCAGCACGCCATGCCCGTCGACGCGCGGCTGGACGTGCCCATCACCGCCCTCGTCGGCGAGTCCGACAGCCGGGCGCCGCTGAACGAGATGGAGACCTGGGGCGCGCACACGGACACCGCCTTCGACCTGCGTGTCTACCCCAGCGGGCATTTCTATCTCTTCGAGCCCGGACTGAGCGCCGAGCTGCTCGAATTCATCGCCGGTACGGTGCTGGAGTCATAAGCTCCCCATCGGGTCGCATCACGGGCGGTGCGGTTTTCCGCGGGCAATTCCTGTGTGGCAGCTTTTCCGGGCTTGCCGCACCGCCCGCCGGCTGAGATCAATGAGAAATCAAACCCACGAGATTCCGGTCTTCATGTCCAACCATTGGGGGATGGTCGCTTTGTGCTCGTTCCATGACACGGCGGTGCCGGTGGCGACGATTCCTGAGATGTTCGGGAAGCAGGTCGTCGCCGCACCGGACGCCGTAGCGCTGGTCTTCGGCGAAACCTCGCTGACCTACCGCGAGGTCGACGCGCGGGCCAACCGCCTGGCCCGGCTCCTGGTCGGACGCGGAGTCGGACCGGAGTCGGTCGTGGGCGTGGCCGCGCAGCGGTCGCCGGAGCTGTGGGTGGCCGTCCTCGCGGTGCTCAAGGCGGGCGGCGCGTACCTGCCGATGGACGCCGCGTACCCCGCCGACCGCCTCGCGTACATGGTCGAGGACTCCGGCGCCCGGCTGGTCCTGGCGGACGCCGTCACCGGCGGCCTGCTGCCCGAACTCCCCGCCCCCGTACTGCTGCTGGACGCCCCCGAGACCGCGGCGGCCGTCTCCGCCGAGGCGGCCGGCCCGCTGACCGACGCGGACCGGATCCGGCCGCAGCGCGTGGCGCAGACCGCGTACGTCATCTACACCTCGGGCTCCACCGGCCGCCCCAAGGGCGTCGCCGTCACCCACAACGGCCTCGCCCCGCTGCTCGCGACGCACGCCGAGCGGCTCAGGGTGAGCCCCGCGAGCAGGGTGCTGCAGTTCGCCTCGCCGAGCTTCGACGCCTCGGTGTGGGAGATGTGCATGGGCCTGCTGTCCGGCGCCGCCTTCGTGCTGGCCGACAAGGAGGCGCTGGCCCCCGGCGACCCCCTGGCCGACACCATCGCCCGGCACGGCGTGACCCACGTGACGCTGCCGCCCCCGGTGCTCGCCGCGCTCCCGGCCGGGGCCATGGCCTCCGTCGAGACCCTCGTGGTCGCCGGTGACGCCACCACCCCCGAGCTGGTCGCCACCTGGTCGGCCGGCCGCCGCATGATCAACGCGTACGGGCCCACGGAGACGACCGTGTGCGCCACGATGAGCGCGCCGCTGGCCGGCGACGGCCGCGTACCGCCGATCGGACGCTCGATCACCGACACCGGCGTACACGTCCTGGACGACGCGCTGCGCCCGGTGGACGCCGGCGTGACCGGCGAACTGTACGTCTCCGGCGCCTCGCTGGCCCGCGGCTACCTCGGCCGCCCCGACCTGTCCGCCCAGCGTTTCGTGGCCTGCCCCTTCGGCGGGCCCGGCGCGCGGATGTACCGCACCGGCGACCTCGTGGAGTGGACCCCGGAGGGCGAACTCGTCTTCCACGGGCGCGTCGACACCCAGGTCAAGATCCGCGGCATCCGGATCGAGCCGCTCGAGATCGAGGCGGTGCTCAGCGGCCACCCCGGCGTGGCGGACACCGCGGTCCTCCCGTACGAGCGGCGCGGCAGCCGCCAGCTGGTGGCCTACGTCGTCCCCGCCGGCTCCGGCCGTCCCGGCCGGGCTGGCCCGCAGGGCAGCGCCTACGGCAGCATCGCCCTCGACTCCGGCTTCGGCGCCGGCGAGCTGCGCGCCTTCGCCGCCGAGCACCTGCCCGACCACATGGTCCCCGCGGCCTTCGTCCTGCTGGACCGGCTGCCCCTGACCCCGAACGGCAAGCTCGACAAGGCCCGCCTGCCGGAACCCGAGTTCAAGGGCGAGACCTACCGGGCCCCGCGCACCCCGCAGGAAGAGATCCTCGCCGACCTCTTCGCCAAGGCTCTGGGCGTGGGACAGGTCGGCATCGACGACGACTTCTTCACCATCGGCGGCGACAGCATCCAGTCGCTCCAGGTCGTGTCCTGGGCCCGGGCCCGCGGCCTGGTGGTCACCGCCCGCCAGGTCTTCGAGCAGCGGACCGTCGCCCGCCTCGCCGAGACCGCCGTCGCGAACGGGGAGGGCGCCCCCACCGGCCCGGTCCTGGAGGAGTTCGACGGAGGCGGCACCGGATGGATGCCGCTGCTGCCCGTCGCCCGCTGGATCCGCGCGTGGGGCCCCGGCTTCGACCGCTTCCTGCAGGCCATGGTGCTGGAGCTGCCCGAGGGCATCGACCGGGCCGGCCTGGCCGCCACCCTCACGGCCGTGGTCGACCGCCACGACCTGCTGCGCTCCCGCCTCGTCGCCGACGCCGAGGGCGAGGGGGACGGCGAGGCCGACGGACTGGTGGTCGCGCCCGCCGGTTCCGTGGACGTGGAGCCGCTGCTGCGCCGCGTCGCGTGCGACGGCCGCTGGGACGCAGAGTCCTGGCGGGGCCTGCTGCTCGGGGAACTGGAGGAGGCCGCGCAGCGGCTGGACCCGGCGGCGGGCGTGGTCGCCCGGTTCGTCTGGTTCGACGCGTCCGCAAGCGAGGGGGCCGAGGGCGCGGAGGGCGCCGGGCGCGGTGGCACCGGACGGCTCCTGCTCGTCCTCCACCACCTGATCGTGGACGGCGTGTCCTGGCGCATCCTGATGCCGGACCTCGCCTCGGCCTGGCAGCAGATCAGCTCCGGCCGCACCCCCGAACTGCCGCCCGTGGCCACCTCGATGCGCCGGTGGGCGCACGCCCTGGCCGACGAGGCCCTGCGCCCCGAGCGGGTCGCGGAGCTGGACCTGTGGCGCTCGGTCGTCGAGAGTCCCGACCCGCTGCTCGGCACCCGTCGGCTGGACCCGGCCGTCGACGTACGGTCCTCCGTCCGCGTCACCCACGTCCAGCTCCCGGTCTCCGTCACCGAGGCCGTGCTGACCGACCTTCCCGCGGCCTTCCACGGCGGGGTCAACGACGGACTGCTGGCCGCGCTGGCCCTGGCGCTCGCGCAGTGGCGGCGTACCCGCTCCGTCGACGAGACCTCCGCGCTGATCCGCCTCGAGGGACACGGCCGCGAGGAGGCCGCCGCACCCGGCGCGAGCCTCGCCCGCACGCTGGGCTGGTTCACCACCGCCTTCCCGGTGCGCCTGGACCTCGCCGGGGTGGACCTCGACGAGGCCTTCGCGGGCGGACCGGCCGCCGGCCTGGCCGTCAAGAAGGTCAAGGAGCAGCTCCTCTCCCTGCCCGACAAGGGCATCGGCTACGGCCTGCTGCGCCACCTGAACCCGCAGACCGCCGCGCAGTTGGCCGAACACGCCCTCGGGCAGGTCGGCTTCAACTACCTGGGCCGCTTCGCAGCCGGCGCAGACCGGCCCGGCGAACAGGGCGGGGCGGGCTTCACCCAGGCCCCCGAGGCTGCGGCCATCGCCGAACTGGCCGAGCTCGACGCCGCCCAGGACCCGCGGATGCCGGCCTCCGCCGAACTCGACATCAACGCCACGGTCAGCGACCAGCCGGCCGGCCCGGTCCTGAACGCCGCCTTCAGCGCCCCCGAGGGAGTGCTCACCCCGGCGGAGGTGCGGGAGCTCGCCGACCTGTGGTGCGCCGCCCTGGAAGGCCTCGCCCGCTACGCGGCCCGGCCCGGCGCCGGCGGCCTGACCCCCTCGGACCTGCCGCTGGTGACCGCGAGCCAGTCCGACATCGACGGCTGGGAGCGGCGTTTCCCGGGCCTCACCGACGTCTGGCCCACCACCCCGCTCCAGTCGGGCCTGCTGTTCCACTCGATCTTCGAGGACTCCTCCTTCGACGCCTACCAGGTGCAGTACGCCCTGCACCTGTCCGGGCGGGTGGACGCCGGCCGGCTGCGCGCCGCCGGACAGGCGCTGCTGGAGCGGCACTCCAGCCTGCGGACCGCCTTCGTGCACAACGCGTACGGGGACCTGGTCCAGCTCGTCTTGGACTCCGTCACCCTGCCCTGGCAGGACCTCGACCTGTCCGGGCTCGGCGAGGCGGAGCGCACGGAGGCCTTCGAGCGGTTCCTCGCCGAGGACCTGACCACGCACTTCGACCAGATCGCGCCGCCGATGCTGCGCATGACGCTGATCCGGACCGGCGAGGAGACGTACGAACTCGTCCTGACCGCCCACCACGTGCTGTTCGACGGCTGGTCGGTGCCCCTGCTGATGCAGGACCTGCTCACCTTCTACGGAGCGGCGGGCCAGGCCTCCGGGCAGGTCACCGGGCTGGAACCCGCCCGCGACTACCGGGACTTCCTGGCCTGGCTCACCCGCCAGGACCCCGAGGAGTCCGCGCGCGTCTGGCGCAAGGAGCTCAGCGGGCTCGGGGAGCCGACGCTGCTCGCCCCGGTGGTGTCCACCCCGGCCGCCGGGGCAGCCGCGTCCGCGGGGGCAGCCGCGTCCGCCGCGTCCGCCGAGTCCGCCGAGGACATCGCCATGCGGCAGGCCGAGGTGCCGCTGCCCGTCGAGGCCTCCCGCGAGCTGTTCCGGCGCGCCTCCGATCTCGGCGTCACCCTGAACACGGTGGTCCAGGGCGCCTGGGCGATCCTGCTGGCCCAGCTCACCGGCCGCCAGGACGTGGTGTTCGCCTCCACCGTCGCCGGCCGCCCGCCCGCCCTGCCCGGCGCCGACTCCACCGTCGGAATGTTCCTCAACACCCTGCCGGTACGGGTGCGGTGCGCCCCTGCGGACACCCTCGCCGAGCTGCTGACCACGGTGCAGGGCCGGCAGGCCGCGCTGATGGACCACCACCACTTCGGCCTGAGCGAGATCCAGCAGGCCGCCGGAATGGACGCCCTCTTCGACACCATCATCGGCTTCGAGTCCTTCCCGATGGACCGGGCCGGCATCGTCGAGGCCAGCCGCGCGGCAGGGATCTCGATCACCGGGATCCGCTCCTTCACCGCCAGCCACTACCCGGTGACGGTGCTCGCCTTCATCGAGCCCGACCGGCTGCGCCTGGCGGTGCAGTACCAGCGCACCGTGCTCGACCCCGCCGTGGCCGAGTCCATCGCCGCCCGGTTCGCCGCGATCCTGCGGCAGCTGGCCGAGGACCCCGGCCGCCGGGTCGGCGCCGTGGACGTACTGGAGCCCGCCGAGCGGGACCGGCTGCTGAACGGGCTCGGCGCGGGCCCGCGGACCACCGGCGCGGACGCCGACGGGACGAGAGCCGTCCCGGAGCTGTTCGAGCGGCAGGCCGCCGCCACCCCCGAGGCGGTCGCCGTGGTCTCGGGCACGGAGTCCCTGACCTACCGGGAGCTCGACGAGCGGGCGAACCGGCTGGCACACGGCCTGATCGCCCGCGGGGCCGGCCCGGAGACCCCGGTGGCCCTGGCCCTGCCCCGGTCGGCGGACCTGGTGGTCGCGCTGCTCGGCGTACTGAAGTCCGGCGCCGCCGCCCTGCCGCTCGACCCGCGCCACCCGGCCGGCCGCCTCGCGCGCGTCCTGGCCGACGCGCGGCCGCTGCTCGTGCTCACCGACCCGGACACGGCGGCCGCCGCGGCGGACACCGCGGTCCCCACCGCCCACCTGGACGAGCTGGGCTCCGGGGACGGCGCCTGCGCTCCGGCGACTCCCGTCCGGCGGCCCGACGGGCTCGCGTACCTCTCGTACGCCTGCGGCGGCCCGGGCGGGCCGACCGGGGTGGAGACCACCCATCGGAACGTGGCCGACCGGGTGACGGGGCTGCTCGCGCGGCTCGGTTCCGCGGCCGGCCCGCGGCTGCTGGCCGGGCTCCCCGCAGACGCCGAACCGCCGGTCATGGAGATCCTCGCCGCGCTCTGCGGCGGCGGGGGCGTCGAGGTGCTGCCCGATCCGCGGGCCCTCGCCGGGCACCGCCTCCTCGGCGCCTCCGCCGCCGCGTGCGGGGCGCTCGCGACGACCCCCTCGGCCTTCGCCGACCTGCTCGACGAGGTGGCCGGGGACCTGCACGCGGACACGATCGTGTTCTCGGGCGAGCCGCTGCCGGCCGCACTGGCGCGGCGGGCGGCGGAGTCCGCTCCCGGGGCCCGGCTGATCAACCTCCACGGCCACCCCGAGACGGGCTTCGCCACCGCCTTCTCACCGCCGGACGGCGAGGAGCCACCGGGCACCGCCGCCGTGCCCGCCGGGACGCCGCTCGCCGGAGTGCGGGCGTACGTCCTCGGCACCGGGCTCACCCCGGTGCCGCACGGCGCGGTCGGGGAGCTGTACCTCGCGGGCGGCGCGCCGGCCCGCGGCTACCGGGGGCACGGCGGACTGACCGCCGGGCGGTTCGTCGCCGACCCGTACGGCCCGGCCGGATCGCGGATGTACCGCACCGGCGACCTGGTCCGCTGGACCGGGGACGACCGGCTGGAATTCCTCGGGCGCGGCGACACGGAGGCGGCCGTCCGCGGTACGCGGGTCGCCCCAGCCGAGGTCGAGGCCGTCCTGACCGGGCACCCCGGGGTGGCGCAGGCGGCCGTGGCCGTCCGCGAGGGCCACGGGCCGGGCGGGACCGCGCAGGTGGTGGGCTACCTCGTACCCGCCGAGCCGTACGGCGCCGACCCCGGGGCCCACGCCGACGAGGTACGCGCCCACGCGGCGCGGTACCTGCCCGCGGCCCTGGTCCCCGCGGTCCTCGTGACCCTGGAGCGGCTGCCGCTGACGCCCGACGGCCGCCTCGACCGGGCCGCGCTGCCCGAACCAGAACCGGCCGGCCGCCCCTACCGGGCGCCGCGCACTCCCGAGGAGGCGGCTCTCTGCGAGCTGCTGGCGGAGGTGCTCGGCGTGGAACGGGTCGGCATGAACGACGACTTCTTCGAACTGGGGGGCAACTCCCTGCTGGCAACACGGCTCACCAGCCGCATCCGGAAGGTGCTCGGGGTGAGCGTGCCTTTGCGGTCGATCTTCGAGTCCCACGCAGTTTCAGAGCTTTCGCGCACGGTCAAGAACGCAGGCACGTCGAGCCGGCCTCGACTGCGCAAGATGGACAGGAGTGGACAGTAAAATGATCCCGTTGTCGTTCGCACAGCGTCGGTTGTGGTTCATCGACCGATTCGAGGGACCGTCGGCGACGTATAACGTCCCCTTCCTCGTGCGGTTGACCGGCGAGCTGGACCGGACCGCCCTGCAGTCCGCGGTGCGCGATGTCGTGGCACGGCACGAGAGCCTCCGCACGCTCATCGTGATGAACGAGCAGGGCGTGCCCTCGCAGCAGGTGCTGCCGGTGGCCGAGGCGCTGCTCGACGTGCCGCTCGTCGAGGTGGCGCCCGAAGCGGTGGACGAGGCCGTGTTCCAGGCGGCGCAGTACACCTTCGACCTGTCGGCGGAGATCCCGGTCCGCGCCACCCTGCTGCGCTCCGGCGAGCGGGAGCACGTCCTGCTCCTGCTGGTCCACCACATCGCCAGCGACGGCGAGTCGATGGAGCCGCTCTCCCGTGACCTGGCCACCGCGTACACCGCGCGGCTGCGGGGCGGGGCCCCGCAGTGGGCGGACCTGCCGGTGCAGTACGTCGACTACACGCTGTGGCAGCGCGAGCTGCTCGGCGACGAGAACGACCCCCACAGCGTGGTCTCCACGCAGGTCGCCTACTGGCAGGGCGAGCTGCAGGGCGTGCCGACTCCGCTGCGCCTGTCCTCGGACCGCCCGCGCCCGCCGGTGGCCAGCCACCGCGGCGACACGGTCGGCTTCCCGATCGACGCCGAACTGCTGGCGGCCGTCGAAACCCTGGGCCGCGAGCGGGACATGACCGTCCCGATGGTGCTCCAGGCCGCCCTCGCCGTGGTGCTCCAGCACCTCGGCGCCGGCCACGACATCGCCATCGGCTCCACCGTCGCGGGCCGCACCGACGACGAACTCGCCGCCCTGGTCGGCTTCTTCGTGAACACCTGGGTGCTGCGCACGGACCTCTCCGGCGCGCCCACCTTCGACCGGGTGCTGGAGCAGGTCCGGCAGAAGGCGCTGACCGCGTACGACAACCAGGACGCCCCCTTCGAGCACCTGGTCGAGGTCCTGAACCCGGAGCGGTCCACCGCCTACCACCCGCTGTTCCAGGTCATGTTCACCTGGGAGAACGACGCCTGGATCGAGCTGGACCTGCCGGGCCTGGAGCGGGCCCGCTTCGAGGTGCTCGCCACCCCGACGGCCAAGTTCGACCTGGAGTTCAACTACTTCTCGGACCCGGACGGTCCGGGCATGCTCTGCTACCTCGAATACGCGACCGACCTCTTCGACCGCTCCACGGCGCAGTCCGTCGTCGACCGCTACCTGCGGGTCATCCGCGAGGTCGTCGCCCGCCCGGACCGGCCGGTCGCCCTGGCGCCCGTACTGGACGGCGCCGAACTGGACACCGTGGTGCGGGTGTTCAACGACACCGCGGTGGCCCTGCCCGAGGTGACGGTCGCCGAGCTCTTCGAGCGGCAGGCCGCGGCGACCCCGGACGCGGTCGCCCTGGAGGCCGGGGACGAGGTCCTCACCTACCGCGAACTCGACGCGCGGGCCTCCCGCGTGGCGCAGGAGCTGACCGCGCGCGGCGTGGGCGCCGAGACGCTCGTGGGCGTGGCCCTCCCGCGCACGGCGGACCTGGTCGCCGGGCTGCTCGGCGTGCTCAAGGCCGGCGGCGCGTACCTGCCGATCGATCCGAGATACCCGAGCCGGCGGCTCGACTTCATCCTGGAGGACGCGGCCCCCGGGCTGATCCTCACCGACGAGCAGACCGTCGGCGTACTGCCGAAGACGCAGGTGCCGCAGCTCTTCCTGGGCGACATCGACTTCGGTGCGCCGGGGGACGCGGCGGCCGCCCCGGTCACCGCACGCCCGGGCCAGGTCGCGTACGTCATGTACACCTCCGGCTCCACGGGCACGCCCAAGGGCGTGGCGATCACCCACGCCAACGTGGTGAACGACGTGCTGGGGCTGGCCTCGGCGATCGGCGTCGGCGCGGACACGCGCGTGCTCGCCGGCACCTCGGTCAACTTCGACGTCTCCGTCTTCGAGCTCTTCGCCACCCTCTGCTCCGGCGGCACCGTCGAACTGGTGCGTGACGCACTGGTGATCGGTGAGCGCGGCGGCTGGAGCGGCGGCGTGATCAGCACCGTCCCGTCCGTCTTCGCAGAACTGCTGGGACAGGTCAACGGGAACATCAGCGTCGACACCGTGGTCTTCGCCGGCGAGGCCCTGCCCGCCGCACTGGTCCAGCGGGTCCGCGAGGCGATCCCCGGGGTCCGCGTCGTCAACGCCTACGGCCAGAGCGAGTCCTTCTACGCCACCACCTACGCGCTGCCCGCCGACCAGGAATGGGACGGCTCCGGCAGCGCCCCCATCGGCGCCCCGCTCGGCAACGTCCGCACCTACGTGCTCGGCCCCGGCCTGCGGCCCGTGCCGGTCGGCGTGGTGGGCGAGCTGTACGTCGCCGGGGAGATCGGCCGCGGCTACTTCGGCCGCACCGGGCTGACCGCCGACCGCTTCGTCGCCGACCCCTTCGGGCCGGCCGGCTCGCGCATGTACCGCACCGGAGACCTGGCGCGCTGGAACGCCGCCGGACAGCTGGAGTACGCGGGCCGCGACGACGCGCAGATGAAGGTGCGCGGGTTCCGCATCGAGCCCGGTGAGATCGAGGCCGTCCTGACCGCCCACCCGGGCGTGGCCCAGGCCGTGGTCACCATCCGCGAGGGCCGCGGCAGCAAGCAGCTCGTCTGCCACGTGGTGCCGCTGGAGGCCGACCAGAGCGGCTTCGGCACCGTCGCCAGCCTCGGCGACCTCGACGTCGACCTGACCACCAGCGTGTCCGTGCGCGAGCTCCGGCGCTTCGCCGCGGGCCGGCTGCCCGAGTTCATGGTCCCGTCCGTCTTCGTCATGGTCGGCCGGCTGCCGCTGACCGCCAACGGCAAGCTCGACCTGGCGGCGCTGCCCGAGCCCGACTTCAGCGGCGGCGAGTACCGCGCCCCGCGCAACGCCGCGGAAGAGGTCCTCGCCGCGGTCTACGCCGAGGTGCTCGGCCTCGACCGGGTCGGCATCGACGACGACTTCTTCGCCATCGGCGGCGACTCCATCCGCTCCATCCAGGTCGTCTCCCGCGCCCGCAGCGGCGGCGTGGAGGTCAGCCCGCGCCAGATATTCGACCACCGCACCGTCGCCGAACTGGCCGCGGTCGCGGTCGTCGGGGTCGCGGCCGGCACCGGCCCGGTGCTGGCGGAGCTGGAGGGCGGCGGCGCCGGCCGGATGCCGCTGCTGCCCATCGGCGAGTACCTGCTGGAACTCGGCGAGGGAACCGACCGGTTCGCGATGTCCATGGCCGTCGAGCTGCCCGAGGGCATCGACCGGGCCGCCCTCGCCGCCACCCTCGGCGCGGTGCTGGACCGCCACGACGTCCTGCGCTCCCGCCTGGTCACCGGCGATGACGGCGACGGCGCGGGCCGCGCGGGCCTGGAGGCCGGCGCGCCCGGCTCGGTCGACGCGGACGCCCTGATCCGCCGCGTCGAGTGCGACGGCCGCTGGGACGAGCAGTGGTTCGAGGCGGCCACCGCCGAACTGGACGCCGCCACCGGGCGGCTGGACGCCGCGGCCGGCGTCATGGCGCAGTTCGTCTGGTTCGCCCCGCAGGAGGGCGCCGGCCGGCTGCTGCTGGTCCTGCACCACTTCGTCGTCGACGGCGTGTCCTGGCGCATCCTGCTGCCGGACCTCGCCGCCGCCTGGGAGCAGGTCCGCGAGGGCCGCACCCCCGAGCTGCCCGAGGTGGGCACCTCGGTCCGCCGCTGGGCCCACGCCCTGGCCGAGGAGGCGTCCTCGCCCGGGCGCGTCGCCGAACTCGCCCTGTGGCGCTCGGTCGTGGCCGGCCCCGACCCGCTCCTGGGATCGCGGGCCCTGGACCCCGCCGTCGACGTGATGTCCACGGTGGACCACACCTGGCTCAAGCTCTCCGTGCCGGTCACCGAGACCCTGCTCACCACCCTGCCGGCCCGCTTCCACGGCGGTGTCAACGACGGCCTGCTCGCGGCGCTGACCCTGGCCGTCGCCCGCTGGCGCCGGGCCCGCGGCATCGACGAGTCCTCCGCCCTGATCCGGGTCGAGGGACACGGCCGCGAGGAGGACGTCGTCCCGGGCGCCGACCTGTCGCGCACGGTGGGCTGGTTCACCACCATGTTCCCCGTCCGCCTCGACCTCGCCGGGATCGACCTCGACGAGGCGTTCGCGGGCGGCGCCGCCGCCGGCTCCGCCGTCAAGGCGGTCAAGGAGCAGCTCCTGTCCCTCCCGGACAAGGGCGTGGGCTACGGCCTGCTGCGCCACCTGAACCCGCAGACCGCCGAGGTGCTGCGCCGGTACCCGACCGGCCAGATCGGCTTCAACTACCTGGGCCGCTTCTCGTCCTCCGCCGACGTGCCCGAGCACCTGCGCGGCCTGGGCTGGACCCTCGCCGAGGGCACCACCGAGCTGATCGCGCACCCCGACGGGCGGATGCCCGCCCTCTCGACGCTGGACGTCGGCGCGCTCGTCACCGACACCGAGCAGGGCCCTCAGCTCACCGCGCGGCTCGCCTTCCCCTCGGGCCTGCTCTCGGCGGAGGACGTCGAGGAGCTCGCCGAGCTGTGGAGCACTGCCCTCCAGGCCCTGGCCCGGCACGCCGCCGAGCCCGCCGCGGGCGGGCTCACCCCCTCGGACGTGCCGCTGGTCCGGGCGACCCAGGGCGAGATCGAGGCCTGGGAGGAGCGCTACCCCGGCCTGGCGGACGTCTGGCCGCTGACCACGATGCAGGACGGCCTGCTCTTCCACGCCCAGCTGGCCGGCTCCACCTTCGACGCGTACCAGATGCAGCTGGTCTTCCACCTCGCCGGCGAGGTCGAGCCGGCCCGGATGCGGGCCGCCGGCCAGGCGCTGCTCGACCGGTACGCCAACCTGCGCGCCGCGTTCGTGTTCGACGCGGCCGGGGACCGGGTGCAGGTCGTACGCGACCGCGTGGAGCTGCCCTGGCAGTACCTCGACCTCAGCGGGTTCGGCGAGGAGGGCCGCGAGGAGGCGCTGAAGCGCTTCCTGGCCGAAGACCACGACTCCCACTTCGACCTGAGCCGGGCCCCGCTCGTGCGGATGTCCCTCGTCATGCTGGCCCCCGACCGCTGGGAGCTGGTCTTCACCGCCCACCACGTCCTCTTCGACGGCTGGTCGATCCCCGTCCTCATGCAGGACCTGCTGCGGCTCTACGGCTCCGGGGGCGACGCCTCCGCGCTGCCGCGGGTGCCCGGCTACCGCGACTTCCTGGTGTGGCAGGCGGGCCAGGACCGCGAGGCCTCGGCCCGCGCCTGGGCCGCGGAGCTCGCCGGAGTCGAGTCACCGACCCTGATCGCCCCCGAGTCCGCCGCCGCGGCCGACCCGGCCGGCATCGGCCAGATCGACATCCCGCTCTCCGCGGACGCCGCCCGCGACCTGGGCCGGCGCGCCGCCGAACTGGGCCTCACCCTCAACACCCTGGTCCAGGGCACCTGGGCGCTCGTGCTCGCCGGGCTCACCGGCCGCCAGGACGTGGTGTTCGGCGCCACCGTCTCCGGCCGCCCGCCCGTCGTCCCCGGCGTGGACTCGATGGTCGGCCTGTTCATCAACACCCTGCCCGTCCGGGTGGAGTGCGGCCCCGGCGCCACCCTGGGCGAGCTGCTGCGCGACCTGCAGAACCGGCAGAGCGCCCTGCTCGACCACCACCACCACGGGCTGCTCGACATCCACCGCTCGATCGGGCTGAACGTACTCTTCGACACCCTCGTGGGCTTCGAGTCGTACCCGATCGACGGCGTCGCCATCAACGAGGCGAACTCGGCCGCGGGCATCTCGATCACCGGCATCAGCCCGCTCAGCGGCGCGCACTACCCGCTGGTCGTGATGGCCTTCGCCGACCCGCACCTGCGGGTGGCGCTCCAGTACCAGCACCACCTCTTCGACCCGGAGACCGTCGAGGGCATCGCCGCCCGGTTCGCACGGATCCTCCAGCAGCTCGTGTCGGACCCGGACGCCCGGGTCGGCGCGGTGCACGTCCTGGAGCCCGCCGAACGCGAGCGGCTCCTGGGCGAGTTCAACGACACGGCCGTGCCCGCCCCCGGGAAGACCGTCCCGTCCCTGTTCGAGGAGCAGGCCGCCGCGACACCGGAGGCGACCGCCGTCGCCTTCGGCGGCCAGAGCCTGACCTACCGCGAACTGGACGCCCGGGCCAACCGGCTGGCCCACGTGCTCGCCGCGCGCGGCGTCGGCCAGGAGTCCGTCGTGGGCGTGGCCCTGCCCCGCTCGACGGAGCTCGTCGTGGCCCTCCTCGCCGTCCTGAAGGCCGGCGGCGCCTACCTTCCGGTGGACCCGGAGTACCCGGCCGAGCGCATCGGGTTCATGCTGGACGACGCCGCGCCGACCCTGCTCCTGACCGACTCCGAGATCGTCGCCGGGCTGTCGGCCGGCCCCTGCCCGTACGTGGTCCTGGACGACGCGGACACCGCCCCGGCCGTCGCCGCGGCCCCCGCCGACGCCCTGCCGGCCGCCGCCCACGGGCGTGTCGACCAGCTCGCGTACGTCATGTACACCTCCGGCTCGACCGGCGTCCCCAAGGGCGTCGGCGTCACGCACCGGGCCGTGTCCGGCCTGGCGCTGGACCGCCGGTACCGCGGCGGCGCCCACGAGCGGGTCCTCGTCCACTCCGCCCAGTCCTTCGACGCCTCCACCTACGAGCTGTGGGTCCCCCTGCTGGGCGGCGGCACCGCGGTGGTGGCGCCCGTCGGCAAGCTGGACGCCGGCGCGCTCGCCGCGGTCATCACCGAGCAGCGGGTCACCGCGCTGTGGCTGACCGCCGGTCTGTTCAAGGTGATCGCCGACGAGAACCCGGAGTGCTTCACCGGGGTCCGTGAGGTGTGGACCGGCGGCGACGTCGTCTCCCCGGCCTCGGTCACCCGCGCCCTGCGGGCCTGCCCCGGCCTCAAGGTCGTCGACGGCTACGGCCCGACCGAGACCACCACCTTCGCCACCACCCACCCGATGCCCGACCCGGAGCGGGTCGGCGAGCCGATCCCCATCGGCCGCCCGATGGACAACATGCGGGTCTACGTCCTCGACGCGGGCCTGCGCCCCACCCTCCCCGGTGTGGCCGGCGAGCTCTACATCGCGGGTGCGGGCCTGGCCCGCGGCTACGCCCACCGGTCCGCGCTGACCTCCGAGCGCTTCGTGGCCTCGCCCTTCGGCGGCCCCGGCGAGCGGATGTACCGCACCGGCGACGTGGTGGCCTGGACCCCGGACGGCGAACTCGTCTTCCAGGGCCGCGTGGACACCCAGGTCAAGATCCGCGGCTTCCGCATCGAGCCCGCCGAGGTAGAGGCCGCCCTGGCCGCCCACCCCGGCGTCGCCCAGGCCGTGGTCACGTGGAACGAGGACCGGGCCGGCGAACGCCGTCTGGTCGGCTACGTGGTCCCGCGCGTGGACGGCTCCGACACCTCCGGCGCCGCCGAGCAGGTCGACGAGTGGGAGGAGATCTACGACGACCTCTACGCCGTCTCCGACGCCGCCTGGGGCGAGGACTTCACCGGCTGGAACTCCAGCTACACCGGCGGACAGCCGATCGCGCTGGACGAGATGGCGGTGTGGCGCGACGCCGCGGTGGAGCAGATCACCAACTGGTCGCCGCGCCGCGTGATGGAGATCGGCGTCGGCACCGGCCTGCTGATGTCGCAGACCCTCGGGCAGGTCGAGGAGTACTGGGGCACCGACATGTCGGCCGCGGTGATCGACCGGCTGCTCGTGCAGGTGGCGCAGACCGGCTTCGGCGACCGGGTGCACCTGCGGCACCAGAACGGCGACGACATCTCGGGCCTGCCGCGCGAGCACTTCGACCTCGTGGTCATCAACTCCGTCGTGCAGTACTTCCCCGACGCGGAGTACATGGACCTGGTCCTGGCCAACGCGATGGAACTGCTGGCCCCCGGCGGCCGGATCCTCGTCGGCGACGTCCGCAACGCCGCCACCCTGCGCCTCTTCCGCTCCGGCGTACAGCGCGCGCTGCACCCCGAGGCCTCCGCCTCGGTGAGCCGCGCCGCCGTCGCCCGCGCCATCCTGATGGAGAAGGAACTCGTCCTCGACCCCGAGTGGTTCACCCGGTGGGCCGAGCGGCACGGCGCGGGCGGCGTGGACATCCGGCTCAAGGCCGGCCGTCCGCACAACGAGCTGACCCGCCACCGCTACGAGGTGCTGCTGCACAAGGCCCCCGTGGCCGCGCTCCCGCTGAGCGAGGTGCCGGCCCGGCAGTGGGGCCGCCAGGTCGACGACCTCTTCGGCCTCGAGGACTTCGTCCGCGCGGGCGGGGAGCAGCCCGTACGCGTCACCCGCATCCCCAACGCGCGGCTCGCCGACGAGGTCGAGTCCGCCGCGGCCGTGGGAGTGATCTCCGCCCCCGCCGCCTCCGGCCCGGTGCTCGACCCGCAGGACCTGCGGGAGTGGGCCGCCGAGCGCGGCTGGGGCGTGCTCCTCACCTGGTCGGCCGCCGCGGCCGAATGCTTCGACGCGGTCTTCTTCCCGGCCGGGCCCGTCACCGACCAGGTGCTGACCGGCGGCTTCACGCCGTCGGGCCGGGCCGACCGGACGCTGGCCAACGAGCCGGCCGCCGCGGGCCGGATCGGCACCCTGGTGGGCGCCCTGCGCGGCTACCTGAAGGACCGGCTGCCCGACCACCTGGTGCCGTCCACCGTCGTCGCCATCGCCGAGGTGCCGCTGACCCCCAACGGGAAGCTGGACCAGCGGGCCCTGCCCGCCCCGGACTTCGCGGCGGCGGCCACCGGCCGGGCTCCGCGCACCCCGCAGGAAGAGGTCCTGTGCGGCCTGTTCGCCGCGGTGCTCGGCCTGGACCGGGTCGGCATCGACGACGACTTCTTCGCCCTGGGCGGGCACTCCCTGCTCGCCACCCGCCTGGTCAGCCGGATCCGCCAGGTCCTCGACGTCGAACTGCCCATCCGGGTCGTGTTCGAGGCGCCCACGGTCGTGGAGCTGGTCGAGCACCTGGCCGCCGGAGCGCCGGTCCGGCCGCCGCTGCGGCGCACCGCCGAGCGCCCGGACTCCGTACCGCTGTCGTTCGCCCAGCGCCGCCTGTGGTTCATCGACCGCTTCGAGGGTCCCTCGGCCACCTACAACGCGCCCTTCCCGCTCCGCCTGACCGGCGAGCTGGACCTGCCGGCGCTCCAGGCCGCGCTGCGCGACGTCGTGGCCCGCCACGAGAGCCTGCGCACGCTGATCGTCGAGGACGCCGACGGCGTCCCGGCCCAGCACGTGCTGCCGGCCGACGAGGCCCAGCTGCAGGTCCCGCTCGTGGAGGTGGCCCGCGGCGGTCTGGCCGACGCCATGGCCGAGGCCTCGGCGTACCTCTTCGACCTGGCCACGGAGATCCCCGTACGGGCCCCCGTGCTCCGGCTCGGTGCGCAGGAGCACGTCCTCGTCCTGCTGATCCACCACATCGCGAGCGACGGCTCCTCCATGGCGCCGCTGGCCCGCGACCTCGCCACCGCCTACGCGGCCCGCAAGGAGGGCGGGGCCCCGCAGTGGGCGGAGCTCCCGGTCCAGTACGTCGACTACACGCTGTGGCAGCGCGAGGTGCTCGGCGACGAGGAGGACCCGGCCAGCGCGCTCGCCGCACAGGTGGGCTACTGGCGCGGAGAGCTGGCGGGTGTGCCGCAGCCGCTGCAGCTCGCCTCCGACCGCCCGCGCCCGGCCAAGGCCTCCCACCGCGGCGACGCCGTGGAGTTCGCCCTGGCCCCCGAGGTCGCGGCCGCGGTCGAGGAGCTGGCGCGCCGGCACGGTGCGACCTCCTCGATGGTGCTCCAGTCCGCCCTGGCCGTGCTGCTGCACGGGCTCGGCGGCGGCGACGACCTGACGATCGGCTCCCCGATCGCCAACCGCACCGACGAGGCCCTCGCCGAACTGGTCGGCTTCTTCGTCAACACCTGGGTGCTGCGCGTCGACCTGTCGGGCAACCCCGCCTTCACGGAGCTGCTGGAGCGCGTCCGGGGCAAGTCCCTGGCCGCGTACGACAACCAGGACGTCCCCTTCGAGCGGCTGGTGGAGGTGCTGAACCCGGAGCGGTCCACCGCCTACTCCCCGCTGTTCCAGGTGATGTTCGCCTGGCAGAACTTCGCCCGGAAGGACTTCGCCCTGCCGGGTCTGCAGGTGGAGTTCGAGCGGGTCCGCACCGAGACCGCCAAGTTCGACCTGTTCTTCAACATGGCCGACCTGCCCGGCATGGGTGTGGTGGGTCTCCTGGAGTACGCCACCGACCTCTTCGACCGGGAGACGGCCCAGGCCGTCGCCGACCGCTTCGTACGGGTGGTGGGCCTGCTGGCCGCCGCCCCGGAACAGCGGGTGTCCACGGTCGAGCTGGTGCGGCCGGCCGAACGCGAGCTGGTGCTGCAGGGCTTCAACGCCACGCAGGAGCCGAC
Organism: Streptomyces sp. NBC_00207; assembly: GCF_045160965.1. NCBI lineage: Bacteria > Bacillati > Actinomycetota > Actinomycetes > Kitasatosporales > Streptomycetaceae > Streptomyces > Streptomyces sp. NBC_00207. The sequence continues at coordinate 6,852,616 of NZ_CP130715.1, forward strand.
CCCCGAGGTGACCGTGCCCGGGCTGTTCGAGCTCCAGGTCGCGGAGCGGCCCGACGCGGTCGCGCTGGTCTGCGGCGAGGAGTCGCTGACCTACCGCGAACTGGACGAGCGGGCGAACCGGCTGGCCCGCCAGCTGGCCGGACACGGCGTGGGCCCGGAGACGGTGGTGGGCGTCGCCCTGCCGCGGTCGGCGGACCTGGTCGCGGCCCTGCTCGGCGTACTGAAGGCGGGCGGCGCGTACCTGCCGATCGACCCGAAGTACCCGAGCCGGCGCCTGGAGCACATCCTGTCCGACGCCCAGCCGAGGCTGCTGCTCACGGACGCGGCCACCGCCGGTGTCCTGCCGGAGTCCGGGATCACCCGCCTGTACCTCGGCGACCTGGCCCTCGGCGGCTCCGCGGGCGGCTCCGGCGACACGGCGCCGCCGTCGGGCCTGCTGCCCGGCCACGCGGCGTACGTGATGTACACCTCCGGCTCGACGGGCGTGCCCAAGGGCGTGACCGTCACCCACGCCAACGTGGTCAACGGCGTGCTGCGGCTCGCGTCCACGATCGGCGTGGACTCCGGCACCCGTACGCTCGCCGGCGCCTCCGTCAACTTCGACGTCTCCGTCTTCGAGGTCTTCACCACGCTGGCGGCGGGCGGCACGGTCGAGCTGGCCCGCGACGTCCTGGTCATCGGCGAGCAGGGCGGCTGGACCGGCGGCGTGATCAGCACGGTCCCCTCGGTCTTCGCCGAACTCCTCGACCAGGTCGACGGCAAGATCACCGCGGACGCCGTGGTGTTCGCGGGCGAGGCGCTGCCCGCCTCCCTGGTCCGCCGGGTCCGCGAGGCCGTCCCGGGCATCCGGGTGGTCAACGCCTACGGCCAGACGGAGAGCTTCTACGCCACCACCTTCGCGCTGCCGGGCGACGAGGACTGGGACGCCGCGCACACCGCCCCGATCGGCGCACCCCTGGGCAACATGCGCACGTACGTCCTGGGAGCCGGCCTGCAGCCGGTGCCCATGGGCGCCGTGGGCGAGCTCTACGTGGCGGGCAACCTGTCCCGCGGCTACCACGGCCGCGCCGCGCTGACCGCCGAACGCTTCGTCGCCGACCCGTACGGTGCGCCCGGATCACGGATGTACCGCACCGGCGACCTGGCCCGCCGGCGGGCCGACGGGCAGCTGGAGTACGTCGGACGGGGCGACGCCCAGCTCAAGATCCGCGGGTTCCGCATCGAGCCCGGTGAGATCGAGGCGGCGCTGACGGCCCACCCCGGCGTGGAACACGCCGTGGTGACCGGCCAGAGCGCCCCCGACGGGGCCAAGCGCCTGGTCGGCTACGTGGTCAGCTCCCCGGACTCCGGCGGCCAGGTGGACGCGCAGGGCCGGTTCGAGGCCGACATGACCTCCGGCATCACCATGCGGGAGCTGCGCCGCTTCATCTCCGGCCGGCTGCCCGAGTTCATGGTGCCGGCGGTGCTCGTGCCGCTGGACCGGCTGCCGCTGGCCCCCAACGGCAAGCTGGACCGAGCGGCCCTGCCCGAGCCGGACTTCGCCGGCGAGAGCTACCGCGCCCCTCGCAACCGCACCGAGGAGGTGCTGGCGGGGGTCTACTCCGAGGTGCTCGGCCTGGAACGGGTCGGCATCGACGACGACTTCTTCGCCATCGGCGGCGACAGCATCCGGTCCATCCAGATCGTCTCCCGCGCCAAGGCACAGGGCGTCGTCGTCAACCCGCGGCAGATCTTCGAGCTGCGGACGGTCGCCGAGCTGGCCACGGCCGCCGGCAGCCAGAACCTCGGTCCGGTCCTGGCCGAGCTGGAAGGCGGCGGCACCGGCGTCATGCCACTGCCCCCGATCGCCCAGTACATGCTCGAACTGGGCAGCAGCTTCAACCGGTTCTCGATGTCCGCGGCGCTCGAACTGCCCCAGGACATCGACGAGGACGGGCTGACCGCGGTCCTGACCTCCGTGCTCGACCACCACGACATCCTGCGCTCCCGTCTCGTCCTCGACGGCGGCGGCAGCCTGGAGATCGCCGCCCCCGGCACGGTCGACGCGGCCGCACTGGTACGGCGGGTGGACTGCGCCGGCACCTGGGACGAGGCCTGGCTGGAGACGGCCCGGGCCGAACTCGACGCCGCCACCGGCCGGCTCGACCCGGCCGCCGGCACCATGGCCCAGTTCGTCTGGTTCGCCCCGGAGCAGGGCGCCGGCCGGCTGCTGGTGGTCCTGCACCACCTCGTCGTCGACGGAGTGTCCTGGCGCATCCTGCTCCCGGACCTCGCCACGGCCTGGGAGCAGATCGGCGCGGGCTCCGCCCCGAGCCTGCCCGCGACCGGCACCTCGGCCCGCCGCTGGGCGCACGCCCTGCTCGACGAGGCGTCCGACCCGGACCGCATCGCCGAACTGGCGCAGTGGTCCGAGCTGCTGGACTGCAACGACCCGGTCCTCGGCTCGCGGGCCCTGAACCCCGCGGTGGACGTCATGTCCACGGTGGAGACGGTCTCCCTGGAGCTGCCGGAGCAGGTCACCGAGGCGCTCCTGACCGCGGTCCCCACCGCCTTCCACGGCGGCGTCAACGACGGCCTCCTGGCCGCCCTCGCGCTCGCGGTGACGCAGTGGCGCGCGGACCGGGGCGTCGAGGAGTCCTCGACGCTGATCCGGCTCGAAGGACACGGCCGCGAGGAGCAGGTCGTGCCCGGCGCCGACCTCTCCCGCACGGTCGGCTGGTTCACCAGCATGTTCCCCGTGCGGCTCGACCTCGGCGGGCACGACGTACAGGAGGCACTCGCCGGCGGCGCCGCCGCGGGCGGCGTGCTCAAGGCCGTGAAGGAACAGCTCCTGGCCATCCCCGACAAGGGCGTCGGCTTCGGCCTCCTGCGGTACCTCAACCCGTCCACCGCCGCCGAACTCGACTGGCGGGCCACCCCCCAGATCTCGTTCAACTACCTGGGACGGGTCGCCGCCGGCGACACCGCCGACGGGCAGCGGGGCGCCGGCTGGAACCTGGCCGCCGACGCGCTCGGCCTCGCCGCGGACCTGGACGCGGACATGCCCGCGCTCTCCACGGTCGAGATCAGCGCCTACGTCACCGACACCGAGAGGGGCCCGCGCTTCCACGCCCGGGTCTCCTACCCGGCCGGAGTGCTCGCGCAGGCCGAGGTCCAGGCACTCGCCGACCTGTGGGTGCGCGCCCTGGAGGGCTTCGCCCACCACGTCGCCACCCCCGGCGCCGGCGGCCTGACCCCCTCGGACGTGCCGCTGGTCCGCATGACCCAGGGCGAGATCGAGAACTGGGAGGCGCAGTACCCGGGTCTGGCCGACGTCTGGCCGCTGACCCCCCTGCAGTTCGGTCTGCTCTTCGAGACCATGCGCCTGGAGGAGGACGCCTTCGACCCGCACATCGTGCAGGTGGCCTTCCACGTCCAGGGCCGGGTCGACCCGGCCCGGATGCGGGTCGCGGCGCAGGCGCTCCTCGACCGGTACGCCAACCTGCGCACCGCCTTCGTCACCGACGCGAGCGGCGACCTCACCCAGCTCGTCCTCGACGAGGTCGAACTGCCCTGGCGGGTCGCCGACCTCCGGGGGCTCGACGAAGCGGGCCGCGAGGAGGGGCTGGAGCGGATCCTCGCCGAGGACCACTACGCGCAGTTCGACCCGGCGAAGCCGCCGATGCTGCGGGCCTCGCTGGTCCAGCTGGCGGAGGAGACCTCCGAGCTGGTACTCACGGTGCACCACGCGCTCTTCGACGGATGGTCGTTCCCCCTGCTCGTACGGGACCTCGCGTACCTGTACGCATCCGAGGGCGACGCCTCCGAGCAGCCGCGCGTGCCCGAGTACCGGGAGTTCCTGCGCTGGCTGTCCCGGCGGGACGACAAGGCGGCCGCCGCGGCCTGGGCCAAGGAGATGGAGGGGGTCGGCGAAGCCACCCTGCTCGCCGCCGAGACCCCGCAGGACGCGGGCGACGACGCCCGCGTCGGACAGGTCGACGTCCCGCTGCCGCTGGACGAGGCCCGTGCGCTCAAGAAGCGCGCCGCCGAACTGGGCGTGTCGATGGGCACCCTGGTCCAGGGCGTGTGGGCGCTGATGCTCGGCCAGCTCACCGGAAAGCGGGACGTGATCTTCGGAACCACGGTCTCCGGCCGTCCGGCGGAGGTGCCCGGCGTCGACCAGATGGTGGGTCTGTTCGTCAACTCCCTTCCCATCCGGGCCGAGTACGCGCCGAGCGACACCCTCGGCCAGGTGTTGAAGAACCTCCAGGAGCGGCAGACCGCGCTGCTGGACCACCACCACTTCGGGCTGCACCGCATCCAGCGGGAGGCCGGCCTGAAGGAACTCTTCAACACGATCGTGCTGTTCCAGTCCTTCCCGGTCGACAAAGAGGCCCTGGGCGCGGCCAACACCGCGGCGGGCGTCTCGTTCACCGGCATCCGCCCGTCCGCCGGCGCCGCCTACCTGGTGGGTCTGGCGGCCGACGCCGAGCCTTACCTGCGCATGATCCTGCAGTACCAGCGGCAGGCCATCAGCGCGGAGACGGTGGAGCGGATCGCCGAGCGGGTGCTGCACATCCTGCGGCAGCTGATCGCCGACCCGCAGATCCCGGTGGGCGCGCTGGACGTGCTCCACGAGGCCGAGCGCGACCGGATCCTCCTCGCCTTCAACCAGACGGCGACCGAGACCCCGGCCCTCACGCTGCCCACCCTGTTCGAGCGGAAGGCCGCCGAGGCGCCGGACGAGATCGCGGTGCTCTTCGAGGACGAGGAGGTGACCTACGGGGAACTGGACGCGCGGGCCAACCGGCTGGCGCGGGCCCTCGTCGAGCGCGGTGTCGGACCGGAGACGGTCGTGGGCGTGGCCCTGCGGCGCTCGCCGCAGTGGCCGGTCGCGGTCCTCGCCGTGACGAAGGCGGGCGGCGCCTACCTGCCGCTCGACCCGGCCTACCCGGCCGACCGGCTCACGTACATGGTCGAGGACTCGGCGATCGGGCTGATCCTGACCGACGGGGCCACGGCGGACCGGCTGCCCGACCTGCCCTCGCAACTGCTGGTCCTGGACGCCCCGGAGTTCGCGGAGTCCCTGGCCGGGACGGACGACGCCGTGCTGACCGACGCGCAGCGGCTGAGCCCGCTCGCGGTGGCCAACACCGCCTACGTCATCTACACCTCGGGATCCACGGGCCGGCCGAAGGGCGTGGCCGTCACGCACACCGGCTTCGCCAACATGGTCGCGGAGGTGACGGAGCTGCTCGGCATCACCGCCGGGAGCCGGGTCCTGCAGTTCGCCTCGCCGAGCTTCGACATCTCCGTCGCCGAGATGTGCATGTCCCTGTTCGCCGGGGGCGCCCTGGTCATGGCGGACCCGGACCGGCTCACGCCGGGGGCCCCGCTCGCCGAGACCGCCGACACGTACGGGGTGACCCACGCGATCCTGACGCCGACGGTCCTGGCCGCCATGCCGGCGGGCTCGCTGTCCACCGTCGCCTCCCTGATGGTGGCCGGCGAGGCCACCTCGCCGGAGCTGGTGGCCACCTGGTCCGCCGGACGCCGGATGTTCAACGGCTACGGCCCGACCGAGACCACCATCGGCGCGACGGTGAGCGAGCTCACCGCCGAGGGCACCGTGTCGATCGGCCGCCCCATCCGCAACACCCGGGTGTACGTGCTGGACGCCGCACTGCGGCCGGTCCTGCCGGGCGTGCCCGGTGAGCTCTACATCGCCGGCGCGGGCCTGACCCGCGGCTACGTCGGCCGGTCCGAGCTGACCGCCCAGCGGTACGTGGCCTGCCCGTTCGGCGAGCCCGGCGAGCGGATGTACCGCACCGGCGACCTGGTCGAGTGGACCCGGGACGGCGAGCTGGTGTTCCGCGGACGCACGGACAACCAGATCAAGATCCGCGGCTTCCGCATCGAGCTCGGCGAGATCGAGTCCGCGCTGGCGGCCCACCCGACGGTGGACCACGGCGTGGTCACCGCCCGGGACAACCTGGCCGGCGACAAGCAGCTCGTCGCCTACGTCGTCCCCGCACCGGGCGAGAGCGTGGTGGCCGAGGCCCTGCGCAAGCACCTCACCAGCCGGATGCCGGAGTACATGGTCCCGTCGGCCTTCGTCACGCTGGAGCAGCTGCCGCTCACCCCGAACGGCAAGCTCGACCGGGAGGCCCTGCCCGACCCGGAGTTCACCGGGGGAGCGGACTACCGTGCCCCGCGCAACCCGCTGGAGACCACCCTGGCGAAGCTGTTCGCCGAGGCGCTCGAACTGGAGAAGGTCGGCATCGACGACGACTTCTTCGACCTCGGCGGTCACTCGCTGCGCCTGACCCGCCTGATCAGCCGGATCCGCGCGGTCCTCGGGGCCAAGGTCCCGATCCGCGTGATGTTCGGCGCCACCACGGTGGCCAAGCTGGCCGAGTACCTGGAATCCCAGGTCAAGACCGCCCAGGCGCCCGTCTTCGCCGACCCGTTCGCGGTCGTCCTGCCGATGCGCACCGAGGGCACGAAGCCGCCCCTGTGGTTCATCCACCCGGGTGTCGGACTGTGCTGGTCCTACGTGGGCCTCGCCCAGCTCCTCGGCGACCGGCCCGTGTACGGCATCCAGGGCCGCGGCTTCGACGGCAGGGGCCGGGCCGAGTCCACCCAGGCGATGCTCGACGACTACCTGGAGCAGATCCTGGCGGTCCAGCCGGAGGGCCCGTACCACTTCGTCGGGCACTCCACGGGCGGCACCTACGCCCACGCCCTCGCCGCGGCCCTGAAGCAGCGGGGACACGAGGTGGCGCTGCTGGCCCTCATGGACAGCCCGCCGAGCGGCTGGTTCCGGCACATCGAGGACCCGGTGAACATGCCGGAGGTCCGCGAGTTCTTCAAGGAGTTCTTCATCGGCTCCGGAGTGGACGAGGACCGCGAGGCGCTGGTGGAGAACGGCAGCCACCTCTTCAAGTCGCACGCCGAGATGCTGCTGGAGTGGGACTCGCCCGTCTACGACGGCGACGCGGTGTTCTTCAACGCCACCCAGAACCCGGACGAGTCCTACGCGGCGATCTGGGCCCCGCACATCGGCGGAACCATCCACGAACACGACATCGACGCCACGCACATGGGCATGCCGAAGGCCCGGCCCGCGGCCGAGATCGCCCGCATCATCAACCTCCACCTTGAGGGGAACTGACCATGACCGGGACATCCGCCGGCGCGGACGCGAAGGAAGCGGCGGCCTTCGTCGACCGCATGGGCATCAATCCGGAGTTCTTCTGGCTGCGCGGCCACAAGCCCGAGCACCCGGTCGAGGTCAACGACTACGGCATCGTCAACGTGTACGGGTACAAGGAGGTGCTGGAGGTCGTCGCCGATCCGAAGACGTACTCCAGCGACGTCGCCGAACTGATCGCGGGCGACGTGGAGATCGACCCCGAGTTCAGCGACGGCACCCTGCTGCAGTCCGACCCGCCGGACCACACCAAGCTGCGCAAGATCATCAGCAAGGCGTTCACCCGGGGGATGGTCGCGGCCCTGGAGCCGCGGATGGTCGAGATCACCCACGAACTGCTCGACGCGGTGGACGGCCAGGACAGCATCGAGATGGTCGACGACCTCGCCTACCCGATGCCGATCATCGTCATCTCCGAGCTGCTCGGCGTACCGCAGAGCGACCGCGACCTGTTCAAGACGTGGGTCGACCGGATGGCCCACAGCGCGGTCGCCCTCACCTCCGGCGACCGGGACCTGGACGAGGACGTCGACGCCCAGGCCGCCATGCGCGTGGTCCCGGAGATGTTCCAGTACCTCCGGGAGCACGCCGCCGAGCGCCGGCTCAAGCCGCGCGAGGACCTGCTGACCAAGCTGGTCGAGGCGGAGGTCGACGGGGAGCGGCTCAGCGACAACGCGGTGGTGAACTTCGCCAACGAGCTGCTCGTCGTGGGCCACGCCACCACCAGCGCGCTGCTCGGCAACACCCTGCTGTGCCTGGACGCCCACCCGGAGCACCTGGCCGCCGTCCGCGGGAACCCCGGCCTCACCCCCGGTCTGATCGAGGAGTCGCTGCGCTACCTGAGCCCGATCGCGACGGCCTACAAGGCCTGCGTCGCCGAGGGCGAGCTCGCCGGCGTCAAGGTCCACCCGGGGCAGCTGGTCGCCATCTCGCTGTCGGCGGCCAACCGGGACGAGCGCCAGTTCACCCGCCCGCACCTGTTCGACCCGTACCGCGACCCCAATCCGCACATCGGCTTCGGCCGGGGCATCCACTTCTGCCTCGGCGCCCCCTTGGCCCGGATGGAGGGCCGGATCGCGACGGACATCCTGCTGGACCGCTTCCCGAAGATGCGGACGGACCCGGACAACCCGCCGGCCTTCCTGCCGCTGCCCCACGTCATCTCGACCTCGGAGCTCCCGCTCCTCGTCCGATGAGGCGCCACTCTGCGGCCCGCGACCGGGCCACCGAAGGAGACCCCCGATGAGCACCACGACCAGCCCCCTCGCCAAGTGGGAGATGCATCCCCGGCACTTCTGGCTGCGCGGGATCCAGCCCGAGGCGCCGATCGAGTACGACCCCGAGGTCGGGATGTGGCACGTCTACGGGTACCCGGAGACGCTGGAGATCCTCAGTGATCCCGCGACGTACTCCTCCGAGGTGGCCGCGCGCTACGTCAGCCCGGAACAGGCGGCCGTCGCCTTCGACGGGAACCTGACCCAGGCCGACCCGCCGGAACACCAGAAGCTGCGCAAGCTGGTCGGCCGCACCTTCACCCTGAAGATGGTGGCCGAGCTCGAATCGCGCATCACCGCGCTCACCCACGAGCTGCTCGACGAGGTCGAGGGCGACACCTTCGACCTCGCGGAGGCACTGGCCTATCCGCTGCCCGTGATCGTCATCTGCGACATGCTCGGCATCCCCCGCGAGGACCGCGAGCTCCTCAAGGAATGGGCCGACCAGTCGCTCATGGCGAGCACCCAGCTCACCACGCACCAGGGCGACAAGGCGCAGGAGGAGTCCCTCGACACCCAGGCCGAAGCGGCCATGGCGATGGGCTTCTACATCCTCGACCTGGTCACCCAGCGCCGCGCCGAGCCGCAGGAGGACCTCCTGTCCCGGCTCGTCGAGGCGGAGGTCGACGGGGAGCGGCTCACCGACCGGCAGATCGTCAACTTCGCCAACCTGCTGATCTCGGCCGGCCACATCACCACCACCATGCTCCTGGGCAACACCATCCTGTGCCTGGACGCCTTCCCGGACGTCGACGAACGGGTGCGGAAGGACCGGTCGCTGGTGCCGACCCTGCTGGAGGAGTCGCTGCGCTACCTGAGCCCGCTCGCCGCGGGCTACCGGGTCACCACGCGCGACGTGGAGATCGCCGGGGTCAAGGTGCCCGAGGGTGACGTGCTGGAGGTCTGGTTCTCGGCCGCCAACCGGGACGCCCGGGTGTTCGAGAACCCGGACGTCTTCGACCCGGCCCGCAATCCCAACCCGCAGATCGGCTTCGGCCGGGGCATCCACTTCTGCCTCGGCGCCCCGCTCGCGCGGCTCGAGGGCCGGATCGCGATGAACATCCTGTTCGACCGCTTCCCGAAGCTGCGGGTGGACCCGGACGACAAGCCGACCTTCCTCACGTCCCCGGAGTTCACCGGGGTCTGGAAGCTGCCGATCCGGGTGAACTAGCCCCCCGTACCCCCCCCACACCACCTCGTGAGGCATACGCCGGCCGGCGCGCCGGCGTATGCCTCACGGGCGGTCTCCACTGGGCACGACGACACCGGCCACCGCGGCCGGCGCAGGACAAGGAGCATCTCTTGACCCACTACGACGTGATTGTGGTCGGCGCCAGGTGCGCCGGGGCTCCGGCCGCGATGCTGCTCGCGCGCGCCGGCTACCGGGTGCTCATGGTCGAGCGCGGCACCTTCCCCAAGGACACCCTCTCCACGCTCTACATCCATCAGCCCGGCGTCGCCTCCCTCGCCCGGTGGGGCCTGCTCCCCGCGGTGGTGGCCACCGGCGCCCCCGCCCTCGACCACGTCCGCTACACCCACGGCGACATCCGCCTCGACGGCTGCTCCTGGGCCGCCGACGGGCAGCGTGCCGCCTACGCGCCCCGCCGCTACCTGCTCGACCCGATCCTCGCGCAGGGCGCCGTCGACGCGGGCGTGGAATTCCGCGAGAACTGCTCGGTGAGCGACCTCGTCTTCGACGGCGACCGAGTCGTCGGCGTCCGGCTCGGCTCCGCCGGCACCGTCGAGAGGGCCACGCTCGTCATCGGCGCCGACGGCATGCGCTCCACCGTCGCGGCGAAGGCCGGCGCCCGGCTCGTCGTCGAGGACCCCACCTCGACGTGCGCCTACTACTCCTACTGGTCCGGCCTCCAGCCCGGGTTCAGGCTGTACGACACCCCCGGGCACTGGGTCGGCACCGTGCCGACCAACGACGGGGCGACGCTCGTCGCCGGCTACCTCCCCCAGGAGCAGTTCCACAGCGTGCGCGGCGACGCCCTGAACGCCCTGCTCACCAACGTGGAGAAGACCGCCCCCGAACTGCGGGAGGAAATGGTGGGCGGCGCCCGCCTGGAGCGCGTCTACGGCACCGGCGACCAGCGCAACTTCTTCCGGCAGGCCGCCGGACCCGGCTGGGTGCTCGTCGGCGACGCCGCCCACCACAAGGACTCGATCACCGCACGCGGGATCACCGACGGCTTCTACCAGGCCCAGCTGCTCGCGGACTGCATCGGCGACGGCCTCCACGACCCCGACCGGCTGCGGACGGCCCTCGACACCTACGCCGAACAGCGGATGGAGGCCCTCACGCCCGAATACCGCGCCACCCTCAAGACGGCCCGGCTGGACCCGCCCGCCCACCACGTGGACCTGCTGCGCGCCGTCGCCGGCAGCCGCGACCTGACGGACCGGTACTTCTCCACGCTGTCCGGTGTCTGCCCGATCGACGAATTCGTCACCCCCGAACTGCTCGACCTGATGGAAGAGATGGACATGGAAGGAATGCAGGGATGACCGACGGGACCACCGGGAACGACCGGCTGCCGCTCACCTTCGGGCAGGAGCTCATCCGGTCCGGACACCGGCAGGAGGGGGCGTACGGTCACCACCCGGTCATCGCGCTCCGGCTGACCGGCACCCTCGACCGGACCGAACTCACCGGGGCCCTGCGGCTTCTGGCGGCCCGGCACGAGCCGCTGCGCACCACGTTCACCGAGGCCGGCGGCCGGCCCGTGCAGAAGGTCTGGCCGGCCGGACCGCTGGAGCTGGAGTCCGCCGACCTGGCGGGACTGCCGGCACCGGAGCGCAGCCGCCGGCTCGACGCCCGCATCGCGGAACTGGCCGCCCGGCCGTACGACCTCGCCTCCGGCCCGCTGCTGCGCTCCCTCCTGGTCCGCCTCGGCGCCGACGAGCACGTGCTGGTGCTGAACGCCCACCGGATCGCCGTGGACGCCCGCTCCCGGACCCTCGTCATCGCCGAGCTGACCGAGCTGTACGCGGCCGCCGTGTCCGGGAGGCCCGCCCGGCTGCCCGAACTCCCGGTCCGCTACGCCCAGTACGCGGCCGAGCAGCGCGCACGCGTCACCGAGGCCGGACTCGCCGCGCAGCTGGAGCACTGGCGCGGCCACCTCGCCGGCCTGCCCGCCCTGCGGCTGCCCACCGACCGGCCCCGCTCCCGGGCCCGCGGCGCGGCCGCCGCCCGCCACGAGTTCCGGATACCGGCCGAGGCCGCGAAGGGCCTCACCGCGGCGGCCGAGGCGCACGGCGGCACTCTGTTCGCCGGCCTCTTCGCCGCCTGCCAGGTGCTGTTCTCCCGGCACACCGGCCAGGAGGACCTGGCCCTGGGCACCCTGGCGGACGGCCGCCCCCGGCCGGTGCTCGACCGTCTGATCGGGGCGTTCGACAACCCGCTCCTGCTGCGCGCCCACGTATGCTCCGAGGCGCCGTTCACCGAGCTGCTCGCGCAGACCTGCGCCACCCTCGCCGAGGCCGCCGCCCACCAGGACGTGCCCTTCGAGCAGGTCCGCACCGCCCTGGGCGAGGGCAAGGACGCCGGCGACACCCCCGACGTCCAGGTGATGGTGGTGCTGCACGGCGCGGCCGGGGCGGCCGGGCCGGTGCAGGCGCCGGGACTCGCCGTACAGGCCGTCCCCGCGCCCGGCGTGCCCGCCGCGTACGACATCACCGTCGAGTTCGCCGAGACCGGCACGGGCGAGCTGGCCGGCGCGCTGGAGTACGACACCGCCCTCTTCGACGCGGCCACCGTCGAGGTGCTGGCCCGCCACCTCTCGGTGCTGCTCGCCGCCGCCGCGGCCGACCCGGCCACCGCCGTGGACGAGCTGCCGCTCGCCGACGAGGACGAGCTGCGCCTCCTCACCGGCGAATGGGCCGTCAACCGGGCCGAGTTCCCCTCCGGGAGCTGCGTCCACGAGCTCGTCGCCGAACAGGCGCGCCTGCGCCCCGACGCCGTGGCCGTCAGCGCCGGCCTGGAGACGCTGACCTACGCCGAGCTGGACGCCCGCGCGAACCGGCTGGCCCACCTGCTCGTCGCGGACGGGGTCCGGCCCGGCACGTTCATCGCCGTCTGCCTGCCCCGCGGCCCCGAACTCGTCACCGCACTGCTCGGCGTCCTGAAGGCGGGCTGCGCCTATCTCCCGCTGAACCCCGACTACCCGGGGGACCGGCTGAGCTTCATGCTCTCCGACGCCGAAGTGCCGCTGTGCCTCACCGAGTCCTGGCTGACCGGCAAGCTGCCGTCCGACGGGACGCGGATGATCGCCCTGGACGAGCAGGACGAGGCCGTCGCCGCCCAGCCGGCCGGCGCCCCGGACGTCCGGGTCACCGCCGACGACCCCGCCTACATCATGTACACGTCGGGCTCCACGGGCACGCCCAAGGGCGCCGTGATCGGACACCGCTCCGTCGTCCGGCTGTTCCGCAACGCCGACTGGGTGTCGCTGGGCCCGGACGACGTCATGGCCCAGGGCTCGGACGTCACCTTCGACGCGGCCACCCTCGAGATCTGGGGCCCCCTGCTGGCGGGCAGCCGGATGGTCGTCATCGACAAGGACACCCTGCTGGACCCGGCGGAACTCACCGCCGCACTGCGCCGGGGCGGCGTCACGACCCTGTTCGTGACCACCGCCGTCTTCAACCAGATCGTCGCCGCGGACCCGTACGCCTTCGGGGCGCTGCGCCACGTGCTCTTCGGCGGCGAGGCGGCGAACTCCGTCCGCGTGGCCGAGGTGCTGGCGGCCGCGCCGCCGCAGCGCCTCGTGAACCTTTACGGGCCCACCGAGACCGCCGTCCTCGGTACTTGGCACCTCATCCGCGAGGCCGACGAGAACATGCCCGTCCCGATCGGCCGCGCCGTCGCGAACACCACCGCGTACGTGCTCGACGAGCGGCTGCGGCCGGCCCCGATCGGGGTGGCCGGCGAGCTGTTCATCGCCGGCCCGGGCGTCGCCCAGGGCTACCTCAACCGGCCCGAACTGACTGCGGACCGCTTCCTGGACAACCCGCACGGCGAGGCCCCGGACCACCGGATGTACCGGACCGGCGACCTGGTGCGCTGGACCAGCGCGGGCGTCATCGAGTACGTGGGCCGGGCCGACCACCAGGTCAAGGTCCGCGGCTACCGCATCGAGCCCGGCGAGATCGAACTCGTCCTGCAGCAGCACCCCGAGGTCGGGGTCGCGCTGGTCCTGGCCCTGGCCGACGGGGAGCACAAGCGCCTCGTCGGCTACGTGACCCCCGCCACCCCGGGACACCACCCGCAGCCGGCAGAGCTGCGGGAGTTCGTCTCCGCCCGGCTGCCGGTCCACATGGTGCCGTCCGCCCTCGTGTGCCTGGAACAGTTCCCGCTCACCCCGAGCGGCAAGGTCGACCGCAGGGCCCTGCCCGCACCGGAGCACGCGGCCGCCCCCGCGGGCGCCCGGGAGCCCCGTACGGGCACCGAGCGGCTGCTCGCCCAGATCTGGTCCGACGTGCTCGGCATCCCGGCCGTCGGCGTCACCGACAACTTCTACGAGCTGGGCGGGGACTCCATCCTCGGCATCAGGGTGGTCGCCCGGGCGAAGAAGGCGGGGCTGGTGATCTCCGCCAAGGACGTGTTCCGCAAGCAGACGATCGCCGAACTCGCCACCACCGCGGTGGCGGCGGAAGCCGCCTGAGCCCTCCGCCCGCCCCCTGCCCACCTCCGTCGAAGACCATGACCGTGCCGCGGACCTCCACATCCGCGGCCCTGGAGGAGACATCCCGATGACTGCCCCCACCCTGCCGGCGGCCGACCTGCCCGACCTGCCCGACGTGGCCGACCTGGCGGCCCTGGCCGATCCGGCCGCCTACGACCTCACCGACCCGCAGACCTTCGAAGACAACGACCCGCACCGGCTGTGGCGGCCCTTCCGCGCGCACAACCCGGTCTTCTGGCACGCGGCCCGGGACGGCAAGCCCGGATTCTGGGTCCTCACCCGGTACGACGACATCATGACCGCCTACCGCGACAACAAGCGGTACACCTCCGAGCAGGGCAACGTCCTCAGCACCCTGCTCCTCGGCGAGGACTCCGCCGCGGGCAAGATGCTCGCCGTCACCGACGGCCCGCGCCACCGCGAGATCCGCAACCTGATGATGAAGTCCTTCTCGCCGCGCGTCCTGGCCCCGGTCGTGGAGAACGTCCAGAAGCTCACCGACCGCCTCGTCTCCGAGGCCGTCGAGGAGGGCGAGGTGGACTTCGTCACCGCCGTCGCCGACCGGATCCCCATCCACAGCATCGGCGACCTCATGGGCATCCCCGCCGAGGACCGCGAGCAGCTCGTGGACTGGAACGCCCAGACCCTGTCGCGGTACAGCGCCGACGACGGCGAAGAGGTCTCGCTGATGGCGCGCAACGAGATCATCCTCTACATCTCCGGCCTGATGGCCGAGCGCCGCCGCAACCCCGGCGAGGACGTCCTCAGCACGCTGGCCACCGCCACGATCGACGGCGAGCCGCTCACCGAAGAGGAGATCATCTACAACGCGTACAGCCTGATCCTGGGCGGCGACGAGTCCAGCCGGGCCACCGCCTCCGGCATCGTCCACGCCTTCAGCCAGTACGGGGACCAGTGGCGCCGGCTGAAGAACGCGGAGGTCACCCTGGAGAGCGCCACCGAGGAGGTCATGCGCTGGACCACACCGACCATGCACTTCGGCCGGCACGCCCTGGTGGACATCCCGATCCGCGACCACGTCGTCAAGGCCGGTGAGATCGTCACCCTGTGGAACAGCTCGGCCAACTTCGACGAGGACGTCTTCGCCGACCCCTACACCTTCGACCTGGCGCGCACGCCCAACAAGCACGTCAGCTTCGGCCACGGACCGCACTTCTGCCTCGGTGCCTACCTGGGCCGCGTCCACATGATCTCCATGCTGGAGTCGCTGCGCACGCGGGTGGCCGACATCGAGCTGCTCGCCCCGCCCACCCGGCTCTTCTCCAACTTCGCCAACGGCCACGCCACCCTGAAGGTCCGCCTCACCGGCGAACGCTCCTCCTGACCCCACCCGCGGTGCGCATGGCGAAGGCCCTCCCGATCGGTTGACCGGGAGGGCCTTCGCCGTGGCCGCAGGGCCGCCGGGTCAGCGGCCGCTGCCCACCAGCGAGGCGGCGGCGAAGGCGCGGAGGTCATCCGCGATCGCCCGGGCCACCTCGTGCTCGGAGGACTGGAGGTAGAAGTGGCCGCCCTCGAAGAAGCGCGCCGTGAAGGCGGCCGCCGTGTGCTCGCTCCACCGCAGCAGCCCCTCGCGCGGCACGTTGAAGTCCTGCGCCCCGGAGTACGCGTACAGGGGGCAGGCGAGCCGGGAGCCCACGCCGCCCCGATAGCTCTCCGCGGCCTTGAAATCGGCGCGCAGGGAGGGCAGGACCGCCGCCATCAGGTCCTTGTCGGCCAGCAGCTCCGGCGGGGTGCCGGCCAGATCGAAGATCGACGAGGCGAGCTCCTCGTCCTCCATGCGGGACAGTCCCCGGCTGAGGTGGATGGCGGCCGCGGGCCGGCCCGAGACGATCACGCCGATCGGCGCACGGTCCGGGTGCAGCCGCTCCAGCCGCAGGGCCACCTCGTACGCGACGATCGAGCCCAGGCTGTGCCCGAACAGGGCGAGCGGCCGGTGCGCGCGGGGCAGCAGGGCCTCGACGACCCGGTCGGCCATCTCCCCGATGTCCTCGATGCAGCGCTCGCCCAACCGGTCCTGGCGGCCCGGGTACTGCACGTTGAGCACCTCGGCACTGTCGGACAGGACCGCCGACAGGCTGTAGTAGCCCGTCGCCGAACCGCCCGCGTGCGGGAAGACGACCAGCGTCGGGGCTCCGGCCGGCGGCCTGTGATAACTGCGCAGCCAGCCCGTCGGGTCGGAGCCCGAGCCGTAGGGTCGCTTCATCGCCGATCTCCGTTCTCCGCGGGCCCGTGGGACCCGCAGGCGTCCGAGGTGGTGCCCGCGAGCAGGTGCGGCCCGACGTCCGCGAGGGAGGCGCAGCCGGTGAGGGCCAGCGCCAGGCCGAGGTCGGTCAGCAGGCAGCGCAGGACGTGCTCGACGCCGCCCCGGCCGCCGAGCCCGAGCCCGTACACGTACGGCCTGCCGTAGAGGACGGCGTCCGCGCCCAGGGCCAGGGCCTTGACCACGTCACTGCCGGTCCGGACCCCGGAGTCCATGAGCACCGGCACGTCCGGGCCGACGGCCGCGCGCACCGCGGGCAGCGCGTCCAGGGCGGACACGCTGCCGTCGAGCTGGCGGCCGCCGTGCGTGGAGACGACCACGCCGTCCGCGCCGTGCTCCAGAGCCAGCCGGGCGTCGTCCGGATGCAGGATGCCCTTGACGAGCAGCGGCAGCCGGGTCAGCCCGCGCAGCCAGGCCAGGTCCGCCCAGGTGAGGGTCGGGTCGGTGGAGATCTGCGCCCAGCGCAGCACGGCCGCGGTGGCGTCCGCCCCGGCCGGCAGCCCGGCCAGGAACGCGGGATCGCCCGTGAAGTTGGCGATGCCGGTCCCGCGCAGGAACGGCGAGTAGCCGCTGTCGAGTTCGGCCGGACGGAAACCGAGGTGGGTGGCGTCGACGGTGACCACGATCGCCGTGTAGCCGGCGGCCTCGGCACGCCGCACCAGCGACTCGCCCACCGCCCGGTCCGAGGGCAGGTACAGCTGGAACCAGCGGCGGTGGTCACCCGCCTGCTCGGCGACCTCCTCCAGCGTGCGGGAGGCGAAGGTCGACAGCACCAGCGGCACTCCGGCCGCCGCGGCGGCCCGCGCCGTGGCCGACTCACCCTCGGGATGGGCCACTTGCTGCGCGGCCAGCGGCGCGAGCAGCACCGGCACGGGCAGCCGCTGGCCGAACAGGGTCACCGAGGTGTCGGTCCGGCGGGTGCCGCGCAGCATCCGCGGCACCAGCCGGTGGCGGTCGAAGGCCGCGCGGTTGGCCCGGCCGGTCGCGCCGGAGCCGGCGGTGCCCGCCACGTACGCGTAGCCCTCGGGGGACATCACCGCGCGGGCCGCGGCCTCCAGCGCGGTGGGGTCGGTCGGCAGCGCCGGGGTGCGGCCTTCGAGGCCGCCCAGCAGGATCTCCCGTACGAGGTCGGCGAGGGGCTCCTCGGCCGGCGCGGCGGGCGCCTCCGGTTCCGCGGCGGGAGGCGCCGCGGCGAGCCGTGCCAGGTCCCCGCGGACGCAGTGGGTGAGCAGTGGCCCGGTCTCCCCTGGCCGTTCGACGAGCGAGAAGTGCCCGCCGGACAGCGTCACGACCGTGTGCCCGCTGCCGGCGTGCCGGGCCCAGCCGGCCATCTGCTCCAGGGAGTTCTTCGGGTCGGAGGCCGCCAGGAGCACGGTGAGGGGGGCCGCCACGGCTGCCCCGTCGGCGCAGCGGTAGCGCTTCAGTGCCCGGTGGTCGGCGCGCAGCAGGCGCAGCACCTCGCCGACGGTCTCCGGGTCCCGCAGCAGCGGTTCGGGGATGCCCCCGAGCCGCCGCAGCCCGGCGACCAGCTCCTCGTCGCCGACGCCGGTCAGGTCGGGCTCCTCCCAGTCCTGCGCCGGGGGCCGGGCCGCCGAGACGAACAGCCGGGTCACGGTGCCGCGTTCCTCCAGGAGCCGGGCCGTCTCGAAGGCCACGAGGGCCCCCATGCTGTGGCCGAGGAGGAACAGCGGCAGGTCGCAGTGGGCGGTGAGGGCCTCGGCCACGCCCGAGGCGAGCGCGCCGATGTCCTCGGCGCAGGGTTCGGCGCGCCGGTCCTGGCGGCCGGGGTACTGGACGGCCAGCAGCTCGATGTCCTCGGGCAGCGCCGCCGAGAGCGCCACGAAGGCGTTCGCGGCCCCGCCGGCGTGCGGGAAGCACACGAGGCGGGCGGTCGCGGAGCCCCGGGCGTGGTGGGTACGGATCCACCGGGAGGGGTCGACGGGCCCGTTCGCGGGCCCGGTCGACCGGGTGGCCCGGCCGGCCGGCGGAGCCGGCGCGGCCGTCGGGGTGTTGGTCATGCCCACGCGGAGTGATCCTCCTTCATAGAACCCAATTCGGTCAGCAGCTCGCGCAGCCGCTCGCTGACGACGGCGCTCTGCGCCCCGCTCAGCGGCCGGTCGGCGACCGCGGCCTCCAGCCGGGCGATGTCGGCGAGCAGGGCCACGGCGGTGCCGGCGCCGTTGCCGGCCGTGTCCACCGGGGCGGCCGTGCCCGCGGCCGGTCGCGCCGCCGGTTCGGCGATGGCTTCCGATACCGGTTCGGTGGCCGTCTCCGGGAGCTGTTCCCGCAGGTGGACCACCAGTTCGGCCGGGGTCGGCCAGTCGTAGATGAACGTGGCGGGCAGCTTGACGCCCGTGGCGACGGCGAGCCGGTTGCGCAGCTCCACCGCCGTGAGCGAGTCGAAGCCCAGCCGGTCGAACGCCCCGTCCCGGTCCACCGCCGCGCCGGAGGTGTGCCCGAGGACGGCCGCGACCTCGTGGAGTACGGCGTCCAGCAGCCGGTCCCCGGTCGGCGAGGCCCCGGCGGCCGCCGCCTGCGCCGCCCCGGGCGCGGACTGCGCCCCCGCGGCGGCCGGGGCGGGCACCAGGCTCCGCAGCAGGGGCGGCACCGCCGCGCCCTCCGCGATCCGGGCCCGCAGCCCGTCGAGGTCCCAGCGCGCGGCCACCGCCACCGGGCGGTCGCGGCGCACCGCGGCGTCCAGCAGTTCGAGCCCGAGCTCCGAGGTGAGGGGAGCGACACCCACCCGCGCCATGCGGGCGACGTCCGCGCCGGTGAGACCGGCGCCCATGCCACCGGCCCCCTCCCACAGGCCCCACACGACGGAGACGCCGGGGCGGCCGACCGAACGCCGGTACTCCATCAGCCCGTCGAGGAACGCGTTGCCGGCCGCGTAGCCGGCCTGCCCCGGAGAGCTGAGCGTTCCGGCGAGGGAGGAGAAGACGACGAACGCGTCGAGGCCGAGGGGCTCGGTGAGCGCGTGCAGGTTGAGCGCCGCGTCCACCTTCGGACGCAGGGTCCGCTCCAGGCTCTCGGCCGTCAGCGAGGTGAGCAGGCCGTCGTCCAGGACGCCCGCCGCGTGCACGACCCCGCCGAGGCGGACGCCGTCACCGGCCAGCCCGTCGAGGGCCGCGGCCAGCGCGGCCCGGTCGGCTGCGTCACAGGGCACCGTACGGACGTCCGCGCCCAGGGCGCGCAGTTCGGCGATGTCCCGGGCGGCGTCCTCGCCGGGCAGCCCGCGGCCCATCAGGACCAGCTGCCGTATCCCGTGCTCGGCCACCAGGTGGCGGGCGGCGAGCCGGCCCAGCCAGCCGAGACCGCCGGTGATCAGGACGGCCCGGGTGGTGTCCCAGCGCTCGTTCTCGTCGGCCAGGTCCAGCACCACCTTGCCGATGTGCCGGGCCTCGCTCAGGTGGCGGAAGGCATCGGGTGCCCGGCGCAGGTCCCAGGCCGCCACCGGCGGTGCCTGGAGCGCGCCCCGCTCGAACAGCCCGAGGAGGTCGGTGAAGATCTCCTGGATCCGGTCCGGACCGGGGTCGCGGACGTCGTACGTCCGGTACGTCACCCCGGGGTGCGCGTCGGCCACCTCGGCCGCGTCGCGCCGGTCCGTCTTGCCCATCTCCAGGAACCGTCCGCCGCGCGGCAGCAGCCGCAGCGAGGCGTCCGCGAACTCCCCGGCGAGGGAGTTGAGCACCACGTCGACGCCGGCGCCCCCGGTGGCACCGAGGAAGGCCTCCTCGAAGTCCAGGGTGCGGGAGGAGGCGATGCGCCCGTCCGCGACCCCCGCGCCGCGCAGCGCGTCCCACTTGGCGGGGCTCGCCGTGGAGTACACCTCGGCGCCGAGGTGGCGGGCGATCTGGATCGCCGCCGTGCCGACGCCGCCGGCGCCCGCGTGCACGAGCACCGATTCGCCGGCGCGCAGGCCGGCCAGGTCCACCAGGCCGTAGTAGGCGGTCAGGTAGGTGACGGGAACCGCCGCGGCCTGCCGGAAGGACCAGCCCTCCGGGATCCGGCACACGAACCGGCGGTCGGTGACCGAGGTCGGGCCGATGCCGTAGAACAGGCCCATCACCCGGTCGCCGGGCTTCAGGTCGGTGACCCCGGGACCCACTTCGAGGACGGTGCCGGCGCCCTCGCCGCCCTGCCCCGAACCGCCCGCGTGCCCGTCCACGGAGGGCGGGATGACTCCGAGGGAGAGCAGGACGTCGCGGAAGTTCAGGCCGGCGACCCGCATCCGGATCCGCACCTGGCCCTCCTCCAGCGGGGCGGCCGCCTCCGGCCAGGGCTTGAGGGCGAGGTTCGCGAAGGTCCCCTTGGCCACGTAGTCGAGGTGCCAGTGCGGGGTGTCGGCCGGCGGCCGCAGCACGGTGTCCGCGTCCTGCGCGGCGAGCGAGGGGCGGTGGGCGGTGCCGCCGCGCAGGGCGAGCTGCGGCTCACCCGTGGCGAGCGCGGCCGCCACGGCCCGCCGGGAGGCGGGGGTGCCGTCCTCGTCGAGGACCGTGAAGCGGTCGGGGTGCTCGGCCTGCGCGGAGCGCAGCAGGCCCCACACCGCGCGGTGGGCGAGCTCGCCGGGGTGCTGCTCGCCGCCCAGCGTGACGGCGCCCCGGGTGAGGACCGCCAGCCTGGTGCCGGCCAGCCGCTCGTCCTCGACGAGGAGCCGGACCGTGTCGAGGACCTGGTGCAGGGCGGTGCGCACGGCTGCCCCGGCGCCGGTGTCCGGCGAGCCGCCGCCCGCGGAGGGCGGGCAGGGCAGGACGAGCAGCGCGGGGGCGTCGGCGCCGGCGGCGAGCGCCTCGGTCAGGGCCGGCAGGCCGGACAGGGCCGCCCCGAGGCCCAGTTCGGAGAAGTCGCCGGAGCCGTCGCCGTCGGAGCCGTACGCGCCGAGCAGCGTCCAGCGGTGCGTCGCGGGGGCGGGCGGCAGTTCGGCCAGCTCCTCCCACGTCGGCAGCAGCAGTCCGTCGCGCGGTGCGTCCTGCGTGTGCACGGCCTCCGCGGGGAGGGGGCGCAGGGCCAGCGAGCCGATCGAGGCGACCGGGCGGCCCGAGCCGTCCGCGACCTCGATGCCCACGGCGTTCGCGCCGGACGGCGCGAGCCGGACTCGCAGGACCGGGCCGGCGGGGCCGTGGGTGCGGACGCCGGACCAGGCGTACGGCAGGAAGGTCCGCTCGCCGCGACCGTCGCCCTCGTCGATCAGGCCGCCGAGCGCGATCGGGTGCAGGGCCGCGTCGAGCAGCGCCGGGTGCAGCCCGTAGGCGTCGGTGCCGGGCCGGCCCTCACCGGGGAGGGCCACCTCCGCGAAGACCTCCGGCCCGCGCCGCCACACGGCGCGCACGCCGCGGAAGACGGGCCCGTAGGAGAGGCCCTTGGCGCCGAGGGCGGCGTAGAGCTCTGAGACCGGTACGGAAACCGGCTCGGCGCCTTCCGGCGGCCACACCGGGGCCAGGTCCGCGGCCTGTTCCGGCGCGGGGCCGGAGGCGTCGGGGAGGACGGATCCCCGGGCATTGCGGGACCAGCCCTGCCCGTCGGCGTCGTCCTCGGGACGGGAGTGGACGGCGACGGCCCGGCTGCCGGAGCCGTCCGCGGCGGCCAGGGACACCCGCAGCCGGACCTCCCCGTCCTCCGGGACCACCAGCGGCGCCTCCAGGAGGAGTTCCTCGACCAGGGCGCAGTCCGCCTCGCGGGCGGCGCAGCTCACCAGGTCCAGCAGGGCGGTGCCGGGCAGCAGCACCCGCCCGCCGACGCGGTGGTCGGCCAGCCACGGGTGGCGCGCCAGGGAGAGCCGACCGGTCAGCAGCAGGCCGCCGCTGTCGGGCAGTTCGGCGGAGGCGGTCAGCAGCGGATGCGCGACGGCGGTGAGTCCGGCCGAGCTCACGTCCCCGGTCCCGGCCGGCGCCTCGATCCAGTACGGCCGGTGCTGGAAGGCGTACGTGGGCAGCTCCACCCGGCGCGCCCCGCGGCCCGCGAACACGGCGGCCCAGTCGACGTCACCGCCGCAGGCGTGCATCCGCGCGAGCGCCGTGAGCAGCGCGGTCACCTCGGGCAGGCGCCGCCGCAGCGACGGGATCAGCATGTGGCCCGCGGAGCGGCCCCGGTCCGCCTCCTCCAGGCAGTCGGCGGCCATCGAGGTCAGATCGGTCCCCGGCCCCACCTCCACGAAGCGGGCGCAGCCCAGCTCCGCGAGGGCGCCCACACCGTCCTGGAAGCGGACGGCGCGGCGCGCGTGCCGGACCCAGTACTCCGGGTCCGCGAGCTCGTCCGCGCCCGCGGGCCGGCCCGTCAGGTCCGAGACGAAGGTGAGCTGCGGCTCCTGGAAGTCCAGGCGGGCGACCACGGCCCGCAGCTCCGCCATTGCCGGTTCCATCAGCGGCGAGTGGAAGGCGTGGCTGACGCGCAGCCAGGTCGCCTTCCCGCCGGCCGCCTCGAAGTCCGCGACCACGGCGGCCAGGGCCTCCCGGTCACCCGAGAGCACCGTGGCGGCCGGGCCGTTGACGGCCGCGAGGGAGACGAGCTCCTCGTGCCCCGCGAGCAGGGCCGTCGCCTGCTCCTCGGAGGCGCGCAGGGCCGCCATCGCCCCGCCCGGCGGCAGTTGCTGCATGATCCGGCCGCGTACGGCCGCCAGCTCGGCGGCGTCCGCCAGCGAGAGGACGCCCGAGGTGTGCACGGCTGCGAGGGCGCCGACGGAGTGCCCGAGGACGGCGTCGGGCCGGATGCCCCACGACTCCAGGAGGCGGAACAGGGCCACCTCGAAGGCGAAGAGCGCCGGCTGGGTGTACCGCGTCCGGTTCAGCAGCTCGCCCTCGGGGCTGTCCCCGGCCGCGAGGACCACCTCCCGCAGCGGCTGCTCCAGGTGCGGATCCAGGGCCGCGCACACCTCGTCGAAGGCTGCCGCGAACACCGGGAAGGTCTCGTACAGTTCCTGGCCCATCCTGGCGCGCTGGGAGCCCTGACCGGCGAAGAGGAAGGCGGTGCGGCCCTCCCCGGCCGTCGCGCGGACCACGTCCGGCCCCGGCACGCCGTCGGCCAGCGCACGCAGCCCGTCGAGCAGCTCGTCGCGGTCCTCGGAGAGCAGCACCGCCCGGTGCGGGAGGTGCCCGCGGGTGGTGGCCAGCGAGAAGCCCACGTCCAGCAGGGCGTCGCCGTCCGCCTCGGTCAGGTGCCGGTACAGCCGGTCGGCCTGCGCGCGCAGCGCGGGCTCGCCGGCCGCCGACAGCACCACCGGTACGGTCGGCAGCCCGGCCGGCCTCCCGGAGGCGGCGGCCGGTTCCTGCGCGGGCGCCTGCTCCAGGATGACGTGCGCGTTCGTACCGCTGATGCCGAAGGAGGACACCGCGGCCCGGCGCGGCCGGTCGCCCTGCTCGGGCCACGGGATCGTCTCGGTCAGCAGGGAGACGGCGCCGCTCGACCAGTCCACGTGCGGGGTGGGCTCTTCCACGTGCAGGGTCCGCGGCAGCAGCCCCTCGCGCAGCGCCATCGTCATCTTGATGACACCGCCGACGCCGGCGGCGGCCTGGGTGTGCCCGATGTTCGACTTCAGGGAGCCCAGGTGGAGCGGCCGGTCCGCCGGACGCCCGCTGCCGTAGGTGGCCAGCAGCGCCTGCGCCTCGATCGGGTCGCCCAGCGAGGTGCCCGTGCCGTGCGCCTCCACGGCGTCGACGTCGGCGGCGGTGAGACCGGCGCCGGCCAGCGCCTGGCGGATGAGCTGCTCCTGCGCGGGGCCGCTGGGCGCGGTCAGCCCGTTGCTCGCGCCGTCCTGGTTGACGGCCGAACCGCGGACCACCGCCAGCACGGGGTGCCCGTTGCGGCGGGCGTCGGAGAGCCGCTCCACCAGCAGCAGACCGGCACCCTCCGCCCAGCCGGTGCCGTCCGCGGAGGCGGAGAAGGCCTTGCAGCGGCCGTCGGCGGCGAGCCCGCGCTGCCGGCTGAACTCCACGAAGGGCATGGGCGTCGCCATCACCGTCGCACCGCCGACCAGCGCCATCGAGGACTCGCCGCGCCGCAGCGAGGCACAGGCCAGGTGGAGCGCCACGAGCGAGGAGGAACAGGCCGTGTCGACCGTGATGGCCGGGCCCTCCAGCCCGAAGGTGTAGGCCAGCCGCCCGGAGGCCACGCTGCCGGCGCCGCCGACGCTCAGGAAGCCCTCGTACTCCGCCGGGGCGGGGGAGAACCGGTTCATGTAGTCGGCGTACATGGTGCCCACGAACACACCGGTGCGGCTGCCGCGCAGGGTGGCCGGGTCGATGCCCGCGTGTTCGAAGGCCTCCCACGCGGTCTCCAGCAGCAGCCGCTGCTGCGGGTCGGTGCTGTGCGCCTCGCGCGGCGAGACCCCGAAGAACTCGGCGTCGAACTGGGCGGCCTCGTAGAGGAAACCGCCCTCCCGGGTGTACGAGGTGTGCGGCCGGTCCGGGTCGGGGTCGTACAGGCCCGCCAGGTCCCAGCCGCGGTCGGCGGGGAACGGCCCGACGGCGTCGACCTCGTCGGTGGCCAGTCGCCACAGGTCCTGAGGGGAACGGACACCACCCGGGTACCGGCAGGCCATGCCCACGATCGCGATCGGCTCGTGCTCGCGTTCGACGAGGTGGGCGTGGTCGGCCTTGAGCCGCTCGTTCTCCTTCAGCGCGGCCCGCAACGCCTCGACGACCTGCTGTTGGGTTGTGGAAGCCATCCTGTTCTCTCCGTACTTCCCTGTTGGGGGCCCCGTGGGGGGCTGGGTGTGGGTCTGGTGTCTGGGTCGGGGTCCGGAACGCGTCCGGGGCCGGGGCCGGGCGGGGGGTCAGCCCTCGCCCAGGGCCAGGCGGACCAGGTCGTCGGCGCTCATGGTGTCGAGCGCGCTCCCGCCGTCCGGCAGGTCGGTGCCGTCGGTACCGGCGGCGCCGTGCACGGCTTCCCCGGGGGCGTCCTGTGCCGGGACGTCGGGTACGAGCGCGGCCCGCAGCCGGTCCGCGAGGGCGCCCGGGGTCGGGTGGTCGAAGATGAGCGTGGGCGGCAGCTTGACGCCGGTCGCGGCCGTCAGGCGGTTGCGCAGCTCGACCGCGGTCAGGGAGTCGAAGCCCAGGTCCTGGAACCGGCCGTCGGCCGGCACCCGGTCACGGCTCGCATGGCCCAGTACGGCCGCCACTTCGACCCGTACCGCCTCGAGCAGGAGATGACGGTGCTCCCGCCGGGGCGCCCGGGCCAGCCGCTCGCGCAGGTCGGCCGCCGTGTCCGGGGCCGCCGCAGCGCCGCCCGCGCGGCGGCGGGCCGGGGCCAGCCCCCGCAGCAGGACCGCGACCGCCTCCGGATCGGCCGTCCGCAGGTCGAGGTGGGCGGCCGTCAGGACCGCCGCGCCGGAGGCCACGCCCGCGTCGAACAGGGCCAGGCCCTCCTCGGCGGACAGCGCCCCGATCCCGGAGCGGGCCAGACGCTTCAGGTCCGCCGCGCCCAGTTCGCCGGTCAGCGTGCTCTCCTGCGCCCACAGGCCCCAGGCCAGGGACAGGGCGGGCAGGCCCGCGGCCCGGCGCCGCTGCGCCAGGGCGTCCAGGAAGGCGTTGGCCGCCGCGTAGTTGCCCTGTCCCGCGGAGCCCAGGGTGCCCGCGAGCGAGGAGAAGAGGACGAAGGCCGACAGTTCCAGGTCCCGGGTCAGCTCGTGCAGGTGGAGGGCGGCGTCGGCCTTGGGCCGCAGCACCCCTTCCATCCGCTCCGGGGTGAGCCCGGCGAGGACGGAGTCGTCGGTCACGCCCGCGGCGTGGACCACCGCGGTCAGCGGCCGGCCGGCCGGTACGGAGGCCAGCAGGGCGGCCACGGCGGCCCGGTCGCCGGTGTCGCAGGCGGCCACGGCCACCTCGGCACCCAGCGCGGCCAGTTCGGCCGTGAACTCCTCCGCTCCCGGCGTCGCCGCGCCGCGGCGGCCGGTCAGCAGCAGCCGCCGTACCCCGTGGTGCTTCACCAGGTGCCGGGCCAGCAGCCTGCCCAGCGTGCCCAGACCGCCGGTGACCAGGACGTGGCCGTCCGCTCCGAAGGCCGCCGGGGCGTCCTCGGCGACGGCGGGCCGGTGACCGCGCAGGGAGGGCTCCGAGATCCGCCCGGCCCGTACCGCCAGCTGCGGCTCCTGCGAGGCCAGGGCCGGCACGAGAGCGCGTACGGACTCGGGCCGCCCGTCGGTGTCGACGAGCGCGAACCGGCCGGGCTGCTCCGACTGGGCGGAGCGGATCAGTCCCCAGACCGCCGCCACGGCGGGATCCGGGTACTCGGTGTCCGCGACCGCGACCGCGCCCTCGGTGAGGAAGGCGAGCCGGGAGTCCGCGAACCGCTCGTCGGCCAGCCAGCGCTGGGCCGGCGCCAAGGCCGTGAGCACGGCCCGGCCGGACCCGGCCGGGACGGCGGGCACCGGGGCCACGACCACGGAGGGCACCGGTGCGCCCCCGTCGACCGCGTCCTGCAGCCCGTCGAGGCCGGGGTAGGCCCGGACCGCCACACCGGCGGCCCGTACGGCCTCCACGACGGCGGAGTCCGCGTCGCCCAGGACGGCCCACGGGCCGGCCGGAACGGGCGCGGCCGCGCGCAGCGGGGACCATTGCAGGTCGAACAGCGCGGCCCCGTGCACCGGTCCGGCAGCCGCCGCCGGGTCCGGCCGCAGCTCGCGCACGGCGAGCGCGTCGGCGGTGAACACCGGGGCACCGGACAGGTCCGCGATCAGCAGGGAGTAGCTGTCGCCCGTGCCCCGCCGCATGCGGACCAGCAGTTCCGTGGCGCCGGACGACCGCAGGGTCACACCGCTCCACGCGAAGGGCACCAGCAGCCGGTCCCCGGCGCCGGCCCCCACGAGCGCGGTGTGCAGGGCCGCGTCCAGGGCGGCGGGGTGCAGACCGAAGCCGTCTCCGTGCGGGCCGGTGGCGCTCGCGGGGAGCACCACCTCCGCGTAGAGGTCGTTCCCTCGGCTCCACACGGTCCGCAGTCCCTGGAAGGCGGGGCCGTAGGTGTATCCGCGTTCGGCGAGGCGGGCGTAGAGGTCGCCGACGGGTATCTCGGTGGCTCCCTGCGGCGGCCAGACCGCCAGGTCGGCCGCGTCGTCGGGCACTGCGGAGGCCTCGTCGGACAGCAGCCCGGAGGCGTGCCGGACCCATGCCGCTCCCGGCGTCCCCTCGGGTCGCGAGTGGAGCGCGAGGGTGCGCGTCCCGTCGGGCCCGGGGGCGCCCACCATCAGCTGGACGGTGACGGGCTCGTCCAGCGGCAGCGGCTGTTCGAGGGTGAGCTCGGCGACCTGCGCCGCGCCCGCCCGCCGCGCCGCGTACAGGGCGAGTTCCGCGACGGCCGCGCCGGGCAGCAGCGGCCGGCCCAGGATGGCGTGCTCCGCCAGCCACGGGTGCGCGACGGCGTCGAGCGTGCCGGTGAACAGCCAGCCCTGGCCCGCCGCGAGTTCGACCGTCCGGTCCAGCAGGGGGTGCCCGCCGGCCCGTCTCGGCGCCGCCGGGGCGGCCGGAGCGCTCAGCCAGTAGCTGTCGCGCTGGTAGGGGTACGTGGGCAGGGCGACGGCCCGGCCACCGGGCAGGAACCCGCCCCACTCGATGTCCGCGCCGCGTACGTAGGCCTGGGCGAGCGCGGCCGCGAGGGTCCGGCCCTCGGGGCGGCCCTTGCGCAGCAGCGGGGCCGCGGTGACCGGCTCCCGGGTCTCCCGTTCCCCGGAGGCCAGGATCGTCCGGGTCATGGCGGCGAGCACGCCGTCCGGACCCAACTCCAGGTAGGTGGTGACGTTGTGGTCCTGGAGGTATTGGATGCCGTCGTGGAAGCGGACGGTGTGGCGGAGGTGTCGGACCCAGTAGTCGGGGTTGGTGAGTTCTTCGGTGGTGGCCAGGCGTCCGGTGAGGTTGGAGATGATGGGGATGGTGGGGGTGTGGTAGGTGAGGGTGGCGGCGGTGGTGTGGAAGTCGTCGAGGATGCCGTCCATGTGGGGTGAGTGGAAGGCGTGGCTGACGTTGAGTTGTGTGGTGCGTCGGCCGTTGTTGCGCCAGGTGGTGGCGAGTTGGTGGGCTGCGTTGTGGTCGCCGGTGATGACGGTGGATTGCGGGCCGTTGATTGCGGCGATGTCGAGGTTGCCGTGGTGGGTGGGGAGGGTGTTGAGGATTTCGGTTTCGGTGGCTTCGATGGCGATCATTGCGCCGCCGCCGGGTGCGGACTGCATCAGCCGGCCCCGCACGGCCACCAGGGTGCAGGCGTCGTCCAGGGACAGGACCCCCGCGACGTGCGCGGCGGCCAGCTCGCCCACCGAGTGGCCGAGGAGGTAGTCGGGGGTCAGCCCGTAGTGCTCCACCAGCCGGAACAGGGCGACCTCGACGGCGAACAGCGCGGGCTGCGTGTACTGCGTCCGGTTGAGGAGGGCAGCCTGCTCGCTCCCCTCGCCGGCGAGGATCAGCTCCTTGAGCGACAGACCCAGGTGGACGTCCATCCGCGCGCAGACGGCGTCGAGCGCCTCGGCGAACGCCGGGTGGGTCTCGTACAGTTCGCGGCCCATGCCGGGACGCTGACTGCCCTGACCCGTGAACAGGAACGCGAGTCCGGAGGCCCCGTTCGTCCTGCCGGAGTCCCCGGTCACCAGCTGCGGTACGGACTCGCCCCGGGCCAGCGCGTCCAGGCCCGCCAGCAGCCCCGCCGGGTCGTCGGCGAGGACGACCGCACGGTCCGGGAGCGCCGCCCGTGTGGTGGCCAGCGCGTGACCGACGTCCAGGTGCGCGAGGCCGAAGCCGCCTTCCGCGCCGGCCTCGGCGGCGAGCCGCCGCAGCTGGGCCGCCCGGGCGCGCAGGCCCTCCGTCCCGCGGCCGGAGACCACCCAGGGCAGCTGGGCGGGAGTCACCGGGTCGCGGGGCTCCATGACCTCGGTGGCGGGGGCCTGTTCGAGGACGACGTGGGCGTTGGTGCCGCTGATTCCGAAGGAGGAGACGGCGGAACGGCGCGGCCGGTCGGTCTCGGGCCACGGCGTCGCCTCGGTGAGGAGGGACACCGCGCCGCTCGACCAGTCCACGTGCGGGCTCGGCGCGTCGACGTGCAGGGTGCGCGGGAGCGTGCCGTGGCGCATGGCCGTGACCATTTTGATGACGCCGCCGACGCCGGCGGCGGCCTGGGAGTGGCCGATGTTGGACTTGAGGGAGCCGAGGTGCAGCGGACGCTCCGCGTCGCGGTCCTGGCCGTAGGTGGCGAGGATGGCCTGCGCCTCGATGGGGTCGCCGAGGGTGGTGCCGGTGCCGTGTGCCTCGACGGCGTCGACGTCGGCGGATGAGAGTCCGGAGGCGGCGAGGGCCTCGCGGATCACCCGTTCCTGGGAGGGGCCGTTGGGGGCGGTGAGTCCGTTGCTGGCGCCGTCCTGGTTGACGGCGGATCCGCGGATGACGGCGAGGATCTCGTGGCCGTTGCGGCGGGCGTCGGAGAGCCGCTCCAGGAGCAGGATGCCGACGCCCTCGCTCCACGTCGTACCGTCCGCCGAAGCCGCGAACGACTTGACCCGCCCGTCGGGCGCCAGCCCGCGCTGGCGGCTGAACTCCACGAAGGGCCGCGGAGTGGCCATGACGGTGGCGCCGCCCGCCACGGCCAGGGTGCACTCGCCCTGGCGCAGGGCCTGCGAGGCCAGGTGCAGGGCGACGAGGGAGGAGGAGCAGGCCGTGTCGACGGTGATGGCCGGGCCCTCCAGCCCGAACGTGTAGGACAGCCGCCCGGAGGCGACGCTGCCGGCACTGCCGGTGCTCAGGTAGCCCTCGTACTCCACCGGGACGGCGGACAGGCGGGAGGCGTAGTCGTCGTACATGGTGCCGACGAACACGCCGGTGCGGCTGCCGCGCAGGGTGGTCGGGTCGATGCCCGCCTGCTCGAAGCTCTCCCAGGTCGTCTCCAGCAGCAGCCGCTGCTGCGGGTCGATCGCGAACGCCTCCCGGGGAGAGACGCCGAAGAACTCGGCGTCGAACCGGTCGGCGTCGTAGAGGAACCCGCCGTGCCGGGTGTAGCTCTTGCCCGCTCGGCTGGGGTCCGGGTCGTAGAGGTCGTCGACATCCCAGTCGCGGTTGGTGGGGAAGGGGCCGATGGCGTCGGTGCCGTCGGCGACGAGCCGCCACAGGTCCTCGGGGGAGCGGGCGTCACCGGGATAGCGGCAGGCCATGCCGACGATCACGATCGGGTCGTCCTGGCCGACGCCCGAGCCGGCCGCGGCCTGCCGGACTGGCCGGGCGGCGGCCTCACCGGCGATCTTGGCGAGCTCGGCGACGACGAAGTCGGTGAGCGCACCGGGCGTGGGGTGGTCGAAGACGGCGGTCGCGGGAACCGCGACACCGCTGTCCGAGGCCAGCCTGCGGCGCAGCTCCATACCGGTGAGGGAATCCATGCCCAGCTGGATGAAGGGCCCGCTGTCGTTGACGGCGGCGGGGCCGGCGAGACCGAGTACGGCGGCGACGGTACTCCGTACGAGCTCACCGGCGGCACGCCGGCGGTCGGCCGGGGGCAGCTCGGCGGTGCGCTCGGCCCAGGAGGAACCGGTGGCCGCGGCGGCGCGCCGCCGCGGGGCACGGACCAGGGT
This sequence comes from Streptomyces sp. NBC_00207, assembly GCF_045160965.1. NCBI lineage: Bacteria > Bacillati > Actinomycetota > Actinomycetes > Kitasatosporales > Streptomycetaceae > Streptomyces > Streptomyces sp. NBC_00207. The sequence goes on from NZ_CP130715.1 coordinate 6,883,580, forward strand.
GCGCAGCAGGGCGGGCGCGGCCCGGTCCGGGGAGCGCAGCGCCTTGAGGTCCAGCTCGATCGGCACCAGCTCCGGCCGACCGGCGGTGAGCGCGGCGTCGAAGAGCTCCATGCCCCGTTCCGGGGTCAGCGGAAGGATGCCCTTGGCCGCCCAGCGCTTGATGTCGGCCTCCGAGAACTGGGCGGCCATGCTGCCGGTACTCGTGTCCCAGAGTCCCCAGGCGAGGCTGGTGGCGGGGAGGTTGTGGTGGTGGCGGTGGTGGGCGAGGGCGTCGAGGTAGGTGTTGGCGGCGGCGTAGTTGGCTTGGCCGGGGTTTCCGATGAGTCCGGCGATGGAGGAGAAGAGGATGAAGTGGGTGAGGGGGTGGTTCTGCGTGAGTTGGTGGAGGTTCCAGGCTGCGTCGGTTTTGGGGTGGAGGACTTGGGTGACGTGGTGGGGGGTGAGGTTGTTGAGGGTGGCGTCGTTGAGGGTGCCGGCGGCGTGGATGACAGCGGTGAGGGGGTGCTGGGTGGGGATGGAGTCCAGCAGGCGGATGAGCTGGCTGCGGTCGGCGGTGTCGCAGGCGGTGATGGTGATGTGGGCGCCGGCTGCGGTGAGTTCGTTGTGGAGTTGGGTTGCGCCGGGTGCGTTGGGGCCGGTGCGGCTGGTGAGGAGGAGGTGTTTGGCGCCGTGGTGGGTGACGAGGTGGCGGGCGAGGATGTGGCCGAGTCCGCCGGTGCCGCCGGTGATGAGGATGGTGCCTTCGGGGTTGAGGGGCTTGGTCGGGTTGGGGTTGGTGGGGGTGTTTTCGAGGCGGGGGGTGTGGAGTTGGCCGTTGCGGAGGGTGAGTTGGGTGTCGGGTGTGGTGGCTGCGGTGTGAGCGGCGGCGGCCAGGCCTTGTGAGTTGTCGGTGTCGAGGTGGGTGAGGCGGCCGGGGTGTTCGTTTTGGGCGGTGCGGATGAGGCCGGTGAGGGCTGCTGCGGGGAGGTTGGGGATGTCTTCGTCGGTGGTGAGGGCGGTGGCGCCCTGGGTGAGGACGACGATGCGGGTGGAGTCGAGGGTGGTGTCGGCGAGGAGTTCCTGGAGGGTGGCCAGGGTTCCCTGGACCGCCGCATGCACCTCCTCGCTCGGCTCGGTGAGCGCGATGACACCGGGGACCGGCCCGCCTGAGGCGAGCGCCGCCCGCAGCGCGGCCGCGTCGGCGTACGTGTCGCCGGAGACGGCGGCGGCCAGACCCTGAGGGTCCGAACCCAGGACCGCCCACGGCCCGGCGGCCGACTCGGTGGCCTGCGGGACGGGCTTCCACACCAGGTGGTAGAGACCGTCGAGGCGACCGCTGTGGTCCTGCAGGTCTCCGGCCGGGCGCAGGGCGATCTCGTCGACGGTGATGACGGGCCGGCCGTCGGCGTCCGTGGCCGTGAGCGAGGCGGCGTTCGTACCGCTCGGAACCAGGTGCACCCGCAGCGCGGTCGCACCGGCGGCGTGCAGGGTGACCCCGTTGAACGAGAACGGGATGGTCAGCTCCTCGGAATCCTCGATCAGCAGTGCGTGCAGCGCGGCGTCCAGCGCGGCGGGGTGGAGGGCGAACCCGTCCCCGTCGATGGTCTCGGGGAGCGCGATCTCCGCGTACAGATCCGTGCCCCGTCTCCACGCGCTCCGCAGGCCCTGGAAGGCGGGGCCGTAGGTGTATCCGCGTTCGGCGAGGCGGGCGTAGAGGTCGCCGACGGGTATCTCGGTGGCTCCCTGCGGCGGCCAGACGGCCGCGCCGGCCGCCGGAAACGGTCCCGGGCCCGCCTCGGCGAGCACACCGGAGGCGTGCCGCGTCCACTCCTCGTCCGCCCGGCCCTCGGCGCGGGAGTGGACGGAAACGGATCGCGTACCGGACTCCTCGGCGCCGAGCGCCACCTGGAGGTGGATGCGCCCGTCCTCGGGGAGGATCAGCGGCGCCTCCAGGACGAGTTCCCGGAGCTGGTCGTAGCCGAAGCGCTCGCCCGCCGCCACGGCCATCTCGACCAGGGCGGTGCCCGGCAGCAGAACCGTTCCGGAGACCGCGTGGTCGGCGATCCACGGGTGGGTGCTCCGCGCGACGCGGCCCGTGAACAGCAGTCCCTCCCCGCCGGCGAGGCTGGTGACCGCACCGAGCAGCGGGTGCTCGGCCGGCGTCAGACCCAGACTCGCCACGTCCTCGGGCGTGGCAGGGCTGTTCAGCCAGAACCGGGCCCCCTGGAAGGCGTACGTCGGCAGCAGTACCCGCCGCGCACCGGGGAAGAGGCTCTCGACGTCCAGCGCCGCGCCCCGCACGGCCGCGTGGCCGAGAGCGACCGCGAGGGTCTGTGCCTCGGGACGGCCCTTGCGCAGGACGCCCACGGCTGACACCGCGCCCCGGGTGACCTCCTCGCCCAGGCAGCCCCGGGTCATGGCTGTGAGGACGGGGTCGGGGCCGAGCTCGATGTAGGTGGTGACGTTGTGGTGGTGGAGGTATTGGATGCCGTCGTGGAAGCGGACGGTGTGGCGGAGGTGCTGGACCCAGTAGTCGGGGTTGGTGAGTTCTTCGGTGGTGGCTGGTTGTCCGGTGAGGTTGGAGATGATGGGGATGGTGGGGGTGTGGTAGGTGAGGGTGGCGGCGGTGGTGTGGAAGTCCGCCAGGATGCCGTCCATGTGGGGTGAGTGGAAGGCGTGGCTGACGTTGAGTTGTGTGGTGCGTCGGCCGTTGTTGCGCCAGGTGGTGGCGAGTTGGTGGGCTGCGTTGTGGTCGCCGGTGATGACGGTGGAGTTCGGTCCGTTGATTGCGGCGATGTCGAGGTTGCCGTGGTGGGTGGGGAGGGTGTTGAGGATTTCGGTTTCGGTGGCTTCGATGGCGATCATTGCGCCGCCGCCGGGTGCGGACTGCATCAGCCGGCCCCGCACGGCGACGAGAAGGGCCGCATCGCTCAGGGTGAGGACGCCGGAGATGTGTGCGGCGGTGAGTTCGCCCAGGGAGTGGCCGAGGAGGTAGTCGGGGGTGAGGCCGTGGTGTTCGAGGGTGCGGTAGAGGGCGACTTCCGTGGCGAAGAGCGCTGCCTGCGTCCACATGGTCTGGTGGAGCGGTGAGGTGGTGGGGTCCTCGTCTGAGAAGAGCAGGGACTTGAGGGGAACGCTCTGCTGCAGGTGCTCGTCGAGGTGCGCGCAGACCTCGTCGAGAGCGCGGGCATAGACGGGGTGGGCTTCGTAGAGCTCGCGGCCCATGCCGGGACGCTGACTGCCCTGACCCGTGAACAGGAACGCGGTCTTGCCGCCGCCACGACCCGCCGGCGGACCGGCGATCAGCTCCGGCGCTTCCTCACCGGCGGCCAGCGCGGCGAGCGCCCGCAGAATGCCGTCCCGGTCCTCCGCGACGACGGCCGCGGAGTGAGCCAACAGTGCGGGTACGTCGGCCAGCGACCGGCCGATGCCGGGCAGTGACACCTGCGGCCGACCGTCCGGATCCGGCTGCTCCGTGCGTGCGGAGACGAAGGACAGCAGCCGGTCCGCCTGGGCCCGCAGTGCGGCCTCGGTGTGGCCCGACAGCAGCCACGGCGCCATCGGCAGGGCGGCCGGGGCATCGGTGACGGGCTTCGGCTCGGTGGCGGGGGCCTGTTCGAGGACGACGTGGGCGTTGGTGCCGCTGATGCCGAAGGAGGAGACGGCGGAACGGCGTGGCCGGTCGGTCTCGGGCCACGGGGTCGCCTCGGTGAGGAGCGACACCGCTCCCGTGCTCCAGTCCACGTGCGAGGTCGGCCGGTCGACGTGCAGGGTGCGCGGCAGCACGCCGTGGCGCATGGCCATGACCATTTTGATGACGCCGCCGACGCCGGCGGCGGCCTGGGAGTGGCCGATGTTGGACTTGAGGGAGCCGAGGTGCAGCGGACGCTCCGCGTCGCGGTCCTGGCCGTAGGTGGCGAGGATGGCCTGGGCCTCGATGGGGTCGCCGAGGGTGGTGCCGGTGCCGTGTGCCTCGACGGCGTCGACGTCCGCCGCCGACAGCCCGGAAGCAGTCAGGGCCTCGCGGATCACCCGTTCCTGGGAAGGGCCGTTCGGCGCGGTGAGTCCGTTGCTGGCGCCGTCCTGGTTGACGGCGGATCCGCGGATGACGGCGAGGACCTCGTGGCCGTTGCGGCGGGCGTCGGAGAGCCGCTCCAGGAGCAGGATGCCGACGCCCTCGCTCCAGGCGGTGCCGTCCGCCGCGTCCGCGAAGGACTTGCACCGGCCGTCCGTCGCCAGCCCGCGCTGGCGGCTGAACTCCACGAACAGATCGGGCACCGCCATCACGGTCACGCCGCCCGCGAGCGCGAGGGTGCATTCGCCCTGGCGCAGGGCCTGCGAGGCCAGGTGCAGGGCGACGAGGGAGGAGGAGCAGGCCGTGTCGACGGTGATGGCCGGGCCCTGGAGGCCCAGGGTGTACGAGACCCGGCCGGAGGCCACGCTGAGCGTGTTGCCGGTCGTACGGTAGGCCTCCACGGCCTCCGGCGCGTTGCGCAGGTGGGAGGCGTACTCGCTGTACATGGCGCCGCTGAAGACACCGGTACGGGTGCCGCGCAGGGTGGCCGGCGCGATGCCGGCGTTCTCCACCGCCTCCCAGCTGGCCTCCAGCAGCAGACGCTGCTGCGGGTCCATGGCCGCGGCCTCGCGCGGGCTGATCCCGAAGAACTCGGCGTCGAACCGGTCGGCGTCGTAGAGGAACCCGCCGTTGCGGGCGTACGAGTGGCCCGCACGGTCCGGGTCGCCGTCGAAGAGCCGGTCCAACGCCCAGCCGCGGTTGGTGGGGAAGGGGCCGATGGCGTCGGTGCCGTCGGCGACGAGCCGCCACAGGTCCTCGGGGGAGCGGGTCCCGCCCGGATAGCGGCAGGCCATGCCGACGATCACGATCGGGTCCTCGTGATCGGAGGCGCTGCGCACCGCGATCGGCCGGCCGGGACGGACCACCTCGGTCTCGCCGGCCAGCTTGGACAGCTCGCCGGTCAGGAACTCGGCGAGCGCGGCCGGGGTGGGGTGGTCGAAGACGGCCGTCGCCGGCAGCGTGACGCCGGTGACCGCCACGACCCGGCGGCGCAGCTCCAGGCCGGTCAGAGAGTCCATGCCCAGGGTCTTGAACGCGGTGTCCTCGTCGACGGCGTCGGGGCCCGACAGACCGAGCACGGCGGCGACGGTGGTCCGTACGAGCTCACCGACGGTACGTCGGCGGTCGGCGGCGGGGAGTGCGGCGGTGCGCTCGGCCCAGGAGGAGCCGCCCGCGCCGGACGCGGCGGCGGCCACGGCGCGCCGACGCGGGGTACGGACCAGGGTGCGCAGCAGGGCGGGCGCGGCCTGGTCGGGGGAGCGCAGGGTCGGCAGGTCCAGGTCGGCCGCGGCGAGCAGCGGCTCCGGCGAGACGAGGGCCGCGTCGAAGATCTCCATGCCGCGGTCGGCGGAGATCGGCAGCACGCCCTTGCGTGCCCACCGCTTGACGTCGAGCTCGCTGAGCCCGCTGGTCATCGCACTGTCCGTGTCCCAGAGTCCCCAGGCGAGGCTGGTGGCGGGGAGGTTGTGGTGGTGGCGGTGGTGGGCGAGGGCGTCGAGGTAGGTGTTGGCGGCGGCGTAGTTGGCTTGGCCGGGGTTTCCGATGAGTCCGGCGATGGAGGAGAAGAGGATGAAGTGGGTGAGGGGGTGGTTCTGAGTGAGTTGGTGGAGGTGGTGGGCGGCGTCGGTTTTGGGGTGGAGGACTTGGGTGACGTGGTGGGGGGTGAGGTTGTTGAGGGTGGCGTCGTTGAGGGTGCCGGCGGCGTGGATGACGGCGGTGAGGGGGTGCTGGGTGGGGATGGAGTCCAGCAGGCGGATGAGCTGGCTGCGGTCGGCGGTGTCGCAGGCGGTGATGGTGATGTGGGCGCCGGCTGCGGTGAGTTCGTTGTGGAGTTGGGTTGCGCCGGGTGCGTTGGGGCCGGTGCGGCTGGTGAGGAGGAGGTGTTTGGCGCCGTGGTGGGTGACGAGGTGGCGGGCGAGGATGTGGCCGAGTCCGCCGGTGCCGCCGGTGATGAGGATGGTGCCTTCGGGGTTGAGGGGTGTGGTCGGGGTGGGGTTGGGGTTGGTGTGGGTGTTTTCGAGGCGGGGGGTGTGGAGTTGGCCGTTGCGGAGGGTGAGTTGGGTGTCGGGTGTGGTGGCTGCGGTGTGAGCGGCGGCGGCCAGGTGTTCGGCGGCCTCGGTGTCGGTGTCGAGGTGGGTGAGGCGGCCGGGGTGTTCGTTTTGGGCGGTGCGGATGAGGCCGGTGAGGGCTGCTGCGGGGAGGTTGGGGATGTCTTCGTCGGTGGTGAGGGCGGTGGCGCCCCGGGTGAGGACGACGATCCGGCTGGAGTCGAGGGCGGGGTCGGCCAGTAGTTCCTGCAGGGTGGCGAGGGCGCCCTGAACCGCCGCGTGTACCTCGGTGGTTCCCTCTGACAGGGCTATGAACGACGGCAGTTGGGCGCCATCACCCAGTGCGGTCCGCAGTTCGGCGACGTCGGCGTACCTGTCTCCGGAGACGGCGGCGGCCAGGCCGTGCGGGTCCGAGCCCAGGACCGCCCAGAGCCCGGCCGTGGTCTCCACGGCCGTCTGTGGCAGGGGCTTCCAGCCCAGCCGGTGCAGCCCGGAGCGCTTGCCGGTGCTCGTGGCCGCGCGGAGGTCGCCGGCCGGCCGCAGGGTGATGGAGTCGACGGTGACGACGGGCTGCCCGTCGGGGTCGGTGGCCGTCAGCGAGGCGCTGTCGGGGCCGGAGGGAATCACGTGCACCCGCAGCGCGGTCGCACCCGTGGCGTGCAGGGTGACCCCGTTGAACGAGAACGGGATGGTCAGTTCGGTGCCGTCACCGAGCAGCATGGCGTGCAGGGCCGCGTCGAGGAGCGCCGGGTGGAGGGCGAAGGCCGTGGCGTCGGCGTGCTGGTCCTCGGGCAGGGAGACCTCCGCGAACCGCTCCTCGCCCGACTGCCAGACCCGGCTGAGGCCCTGGAAGACCGGCCCGTACTCGTAACCGCGCTCGGCGAGCCGGTCGTAGGTGTCCTCGCGGGTGACGGACCGCGCGCCCTCCGGCGGCCAGGTCCGCGTGGCGGGGACCGGGTGTTCGCCGGTGGCCAGCAGGCCGGAGGCGTGCCGTGTCCACTCCTCCTCCGCCGCGCCCTCGGGGCGCGAGTGGACGGTGACGGAGCGGGTGCCCGACTCCTCGGCGGGGCCGAGGGCGACCTGGAGGTGGATGCCGCCTTCCTCGGGGACGATCAGCGGTGCCTCCAGGACGAGTTCCCGGAGTTGGTCGTAGCCGAAGCGGTCGCCCGCGGAGACGGCCATGTCGACCAGGGCGGTGCCGGGCAGCAGGACCGTACCGACGACCGCGTGGTCGACGACCCACGGGTGGGTGCGCCGTGAGACGCGGCCCGTGAACAGCACGCCCTCGCGGTCGGCGAGGCTGGTCATCGCGCCGAGCAGCGGGTGCTCCGCGGAGGCGAGGCCGAGGCCCGACGGGTCCTCCGCCGTGACCGGGGTGTCGAGCCAGAAGCGGCTCCGCTGGAAGGCGTACGTCGGCACCTGGACCCGCCGGGCACCCGTACCGTCGAACACGGCGGACCAGTCGACGCGCACGCCGTGGCAGTGGGCCTCGCCGAGCGAGAGCAGCAGGCGTCCGGCCTCGTTCTCGTCGCGGCGCAGGGTGCCCAGGGCGGCGCCCCGCGCGCCGGCCTCGTCGAGGGCCGCCTGCACGCCGATGGTGAGCACCGGGTGCGGGCTGACCTCGATGAAGGTGTGGTGGCCGGCGGCGAGCAGCTCGCCGACCGCCTGCTCGAACTGCACCGTCTCGCGCAGGTTCTGGTACCAGTAACCGGCGCCCATCAGGCCGGTGTCGGTCAGCAGCGCGCCGGTCAGCGAGGAGTAGACGGGGACTTGGCCCGGGCGTGCCTCGATGCCGTCGAGGATCCGCGCCAACTCGCCCTCGAGTTCCTCCACATGGGCGGAGTGGGAGGCGTAGTCCACGTCCACGAGGCGGGCGCGCGCCCCCTGCTCCTTGGCCTGGGCGAGGAACTCGTCGAGGGCCTCCGGGTCGCCGGACACCACGGTCTGGGACGGTCCGTTGACCGCGGCGACCGAGATCCGGCCCTCCCAGGCGCCGATCCGCTCCCGTACCCACGCGACGGGCTGGGCCACGGACATCATGCCGCCCCGGCCCGACAGCACGATCAGCGCGCGGCTGCGCAGCGCCACGACCCGGGCCGCGTCCTCGACGCTGAGCACGCCCGCCACGCAGGCCGCGGCGATCTCGCCCTGCGAGTGGCCGACGACCGCGGCCGGTTCGACGCCCAGCGAGCGCCAGACCTCGGCCAGGGACACCATCACGGACCACAGCACGGGCTGTACGACGTCCACCCGCTCGAAGCCCGGCGCCCCCTCGGCACCGCGTACGACGTCGAGGAGCGACCAGTCCACCAGCGGCTCCAGGGCCGCCGCGCACTCGGCCATCCGGCGGGCGAACACCGGGGAGGACTCCAGCAGGCCGGCCGCCATGCCCACCCACTGCGCGCCCTGACCGGGGAAGACGAACACGGGACGGGCCGCGGGCCGGCTCTGCCCGGTCACCAGGCCGCGGTCCGTGGCGCCGTCGACCAGCGCCCGCAGGCCCTGCTCCAGGCCCGCGAGGTCCTCGGCGACGACGGTGGCCCGCCGGTCGAAGTGGGCGCGGCCGACGGCGAGGGAGTAGCCGATGTCCGCGAGGCGGTCGCCCGGCCGGTCCCGGAGCTGGTCGAGCAGCTTGCCGGCCTGGGCACGGAGCGCCTGGTCGCTCTTGGCGGAGAGGAGGAAGGGGACGGCCGCGGGCGCCCCGGCCCCGGAGGGCGCGGGCTGCGCGGCTCCTTCCTGCCCGGCCACGGCGGGTACGGGCTCCTGCTGTGCGACGGCGGAAGGTACGGGCTCCTGCTGCTCGGCCCCGGAGGGCGCGGGCTCGGCGGCCTGCTCCAGGACGAGGTGGGCGTTGGTGCCGCTGACGCCGAAGGAGGAGACGCCGGCCCGGCGGGGCCGGTCGGTCTCCGGCCACGGGGTGGCCTCGGTGAGCAGCGAGACCGCGCCGTCGGCCCAGTCCACGTGCGAGGTAGGGGTGTCCACGTGCAGGGTGCGGGGCAGCAGGCCGTTGCGGATCGCCATGACCATCTTGATGACGCCGCCCGCGCCGGCGGCGGCCTGGGTGTGCCCGATGTTCGACTTGAGCGAGCCCAGGAACAGCGGACGCTCCGCGTCGCGGTCCTGGCCGTAGGTGGCGAGGAGCGCCTGCGCCTCGATGGGGTCGCCGAGCCGGGTGCCCGTACCGTGCGCCTCGACGGCGTCGACGTCGGCGGCCGACAGCCCGGAGGCGGCGAGGGCCTCGCGGATCACCCGCTCCTGCGAGGGGCCGTTGGGGGCGCTGAGCCCGTTGCTGGCCCCGTCCTGGTTGACGGCCGATCCCCGGATGACCGCGAGGACCTCGTGTCCGTTGCGGCGGGCGTCGGAGAGCCGCTCCAGGAGCAGCATGCCGACCCCCTCGCCCCAGCCGGTGCCGTCCGCCGCCTCCGCGAAGGACTTGCAGCGCCCGTCGACCGACAGGCCGCGCTGGCGGCTGAACTCCACGAACATGCCGGGCGTCGCCATCACCGTCACACCGCCGGCGAGGGCCAGTTCGCACTCGCCGGCCCGCAGCGCCTGGGCCGCCATGTGCAGGGCCACCAGTGAGGCGGAGCACGCGGTGTCGACCGTGACGGCCGGGCCCTCCAGGCCCAGGGTGTAGGAGGCGCGGCCGGAGACCACGCTCGTGTAGGTGCCGGTCAGCAGGTATCCGCCGACGCCCTCGCCCGCCTCGTGCAGGCGCGGGCCGTAGTCCTGCGCCATGGCGCCGACGTACACGCCGGTGCCGCTGCCGCGCAGGGCGGCGGGATCGATCCCGGCCCGCTCCACGGCCTCCCACACGGTCTCCAGCACCATGCGCTGCTGCGGGTCCATGGCGGTGGCCTCGCGCGGGCTGATCCCGAAGAACTCGGCGTCGAACTGGTCGACGTCGTGCAGGAACCCGCCCTGCCGGGTGTACGAGCGGCCCGCGCGGTCGGGGTCGCCGTCGAAGAGGGTCTCCAGTGCCCAGCCGCGGTTGCCGGGGAACTCGGTGACGGCGTCCCGCTCCTCCACGAGCAGCCGCCACAGGTCCTCCGGGGAGGCCACGCCGCCCGGGAAGCGGCACGCCATGGAGACGATCGCGATGGGCTCGTCCGAGCCGGGGACCCGGCGCGCGACCGCGCGGGAGACGGGCTCGTGCGCGGAGACGACGCCCGAGAGCTCGGCGAGCCGGGCGGCCAGCTTCTCGGGGGTGGGCCGGTCGAAGAGGAGGGTGGTCGGCAGCTTCAGCCCGGTGGCGGCGGCGAGCCGGTTGCGCAGCTCCACGGCGGTCGCCGAGTCGAATCCGAGGTCCTGGAAGGAGCGGGCGGGGTCGATGTCCCCGCCCCCTCCGCGGCCGAGGACGAGGGCCGCCTCGGAGCGCACCAGGTCCATGAGGAACCTGGCCGTGCGCTCCGGGTCCCCGCCGGTCCCGAAGGGGTCGGCGGCCGCGCCGGGGGCGCTGCGCTGGAAGGCGTACGTGGGGAGGGCGACGACCGGGGCGTCCGCACGGAAGACGGGACTCCAGTCCACCGGGGCGCCGTGCGCGTACGCCTGGGCCACGGAGGACAGGAAGCGGTGCGGTCCGTCAGCGCCGCGGCGCAGCGAACCGACCACGAGAGCCGTGGAGTCGGTGGTCTCCAGGATCTGCTCGACGGGCAGGGTCATCACCGGGTGGGGGCTGATCTCGACGAAGAGGTCGTGGTCGGTGAGGCACCGGACCGAGCTCTCGAACAGCACGGGCTCGCGCAGGCTGCGGAACCAGTACGAGGCGTCCAGCGAGCGGGTGTCCAGCAGGGCGCCGGTCAGAGCGGAATAGAAGGGGATGTTCCCCTTCCGCGGTCGCAGCGGGGCCAGGACGGTGAGCAGCTCCTCGTGGATCTCGTCCATGTGCGCGCAGTGCGGCGCGTAGTCGATGGCGACCCGGCGGGCCCGCACGCCTTCGGCGGTGAACTCCTCCTGGAGGCGCTCGATCGCGTCGATGTCGCCGGCGACGGCGATCGACCGCGGCCCGTTGATGCCCGCGACGGCCAGCTTCCCGTCCCACGGCGCCAGGCGCTCCCGCACCTCGTCGAGGGGCAGCAGCACCGAGAGCATGGAACCCCGGCCCGCGAGCCGGGCCTGGGCCTTGCCCCACAGGGCGCTGGCGCGGGCGCCGTCCTCCAGGCTCAGCCCGCCCGCGACCACGGCCGCGGCGAGCTCGCCGATGCTGTGCCCGACGACCGCGGCGGGCTCGATGCCGAAGGAGCGCCAGAGGGCCGCGAGGCCGAGCGCCGTCGCGAACAGGGCGGGCTGGATGACGTCGATGCGATCCAGCGCGGGCGCGCCGGGCGCCTCGCGCAGGACCTCCTCCAGGGACCAGTCCACGTACGGGGCGAGCGCTTCGGCGGTGGCCCGGATGCTGGCGAGGTAGACGTCCGAGGTGTCGAGCAGGTCGGCGGTCATGCCGGGCCACTGCGCGCCGTGGCCGGGGAAGACGAAGACGACCCGGTCGCGTGCCGTGGCCGTGCCGCTCACGCGCCCGGAGCCGCGGCGGCCCTCGGCGAGCGCGGCCAGCTCCTCGGCGAACCCGGCCTCGGTGCCGGCCAGCAGGACCGAGCGGTGCGCGAACGCCGTGCGCGACACGGCGAGGGAGTGGCCGATGTCGGCGATGCCGGGGCGGGCGGCGCCCTCGGCGTCCGCCGTGAGCCGGGCCAGGAGCGGGCCGGCCTGCGCGCGCTCGGCGGCCGCGCTCGCTCCGGAGATCAGCCAGGGCAGGGTGGCGCCCCGGAAGGCGGCCGGGCCGGCGGAAGGTTCCTGCTCGGTACGGGGCGGCTCGGCGACCTCCACCGACCAGGCCGTGCCCTCGGCGTCGGCCTCGACGGAGGAGACGATGACCGGCTGCCCGGGGGAGGCGGGGGAGCGCAGGGCTCCGACGAGCCCGGCGGTACCGGCAGCACCGGCGGGCCCGCCCTCGGCAGGCTCGGCGGTGGGCCCGGTGCCGAGCAGGACGCCCCGTACGCGGTCGCCGTCGGCCAGGGCCCGCGCCAGGGGCTTGAGTACGAGAACGGCCCCGCCGGCGGGGCCGGCGTCGAGACCGCCCGCGAGCGCGATCCCGCTCTCGCCGGAGCGCAGGCTCGCGCACGCCAGGTGCACCGCCGTCAGGACGGACGGGGCGCCGCCGGCCACGGTCCGGGCCGGTCCGCTCAGACCGAGCACGGTGCGGACGCCCTCGGCGCGGTCCGCGTCCGGGGCGGTATCTGCCAGGGCCGCGTCTTCGCCGGCGTCTGCACCGGCAGCCGCGTCGCCGTCCGCGGCCCGGTCCTGGCCGGGCGCGCCGAGGAAGACCCCCGTGCGGGTGCCGCGCAGGGCGGCCGGCACGATGCCGGCCTCCTCCAGCGCCTCCCAGCCCAGTTCCAGCAGGAGCCGCTGCCCCGCGTCCAGCGACGCGGCCGCGTCCGGCGCGAGGCCGAAGGGGCCCGGGTCGAAGCCCTCGGAGCCCTCGGAGCCGGCTGCCCCGTCGGAGTGCGCGTCCGGGTAGCGGCAGGACAGCCCGATGACGGCAACGGGCTCCCCGGCATTCCCGGCGTCCCCGACGGGCCCGGCATCGCGGCGGGTGGTCTCGACAGACATGCGGATCCTCACTCCAAGTCCAAAGGTGTTCCAGGGAGCAGCACTTGAATGGCGGACGCCCGGAACACCCGGGAGGCGACCCGCCTGTACGACCGGCCTGCGCGGAGCGGCTACCACTCCACCAGCAGCCGGGACAGCCCGCGCGTGCCGAGGCCGTCCTTCCAGACCACGGCGTCGGGGCCGGGAGCCAGGCGGAGGGTCGGGAACCGCCGCAGCAGGCGCTCCAGGACGATCTGCAGCTGGAGCCTGGCCAGCGGCGCGCCGAGACAGCGGTGCACCCCGTGACCGAACGTCAGATGGGCGGCGTCGTGCCCCTGCGGGTCGAGCAGTTCGGGGTCCGCGAACGTCTTGCCGTCACGGTTGCCGTGCAGCAGGGAGACGATGACGCCTTCCCCGGTTTGGACCGTGACGCTGCCGAGCGGCACCGGCTCCACCGCGACGCGCGGGAAGCTGATGGGGGTGGAGGGGGTCAGGCGCAGCAGCTCCTCGACCGTGGGGGCCAGCCGGTCGGGCTGCTCGCGCAGCTCCTCGTACGCGGCGGGGTCGTGGAGCAGGGCGTGCGCCGACGTGCCGATCTGTCCGACGACGGTCTCGTAGCCGGCCATGAGGAGGGTGAGACCCATGGTGAGCAGCTCGCCCATGGACAGGTCGCCCTGCTCGTGCGCCCCGATCATGGAGGTGAGCAGGTCGTCCTCGGGCCGGCGGCGCTTGAGGTCGATCAAGTCGGCCATGTAGTCGATGAGTTCGAGCCTGCGGCGGGCCTTCTCCTGCGGGGTGCTGGCGGAGATGTCGAACAGCACCTCGACCCAGTCGCGGAACCGCGTGCCGTCCTCGGGCGGAACGCCCAGCAGCGAGCACAGGACGGCGAGCGGAAGCGGCGCCGCGAGCCCTTCGATCAGGTCGGCGCCCGGCCCCGACGCGGCCATGGCGTCGAGGTGGCGGTCGGCGAGCTCCTCCACGGCGGGGGCCAGCGCGTTGGTCCGGCCGGTGGTGAACGCCCTGGTCACGACGCGCCGCAGCCTGGAGTGATCGGCTCCGTCCATGCTCATCATGGAGTTGGGCACGGGCTGGGCGTCGTTGAGCTTCGGGGCGTGCGGCGTGACGGCCTCGGCGCGGCTGAACCGCTTGTCCGTCAGGACCTTGCGGGCCAGCGCGTAGTCGCACACCAGCCACATCTTGTCCCCGGCGGGCGTGAAGAACGGGACGACGTCGATGCCGTCCGGGACGTGCCCCTCCCCGGCCACGTACTGCCCAAGGAACTCCGGAAGCGGGCCCAGCGGGCCGGCGCTGCGGTGCTTCATGTGATTCCTCCCCGTTGTGTTCGGCGGTCAGGTGATCAGAAGCCGGTGCCCGGCCCCGCACTGCGTCATTTCCGATCCTCCTGCTCCGGCTGAATTGACTGGACGAGCTGAATGGGGGAGGCGCGGTGCAGGCGCGTGGATTTACGGACCAAGGCCGCCACGCTTTTACCTCTGATGCTTCGTGAACGAGCCGAGCCGGCGGCGAAGGGAATTCTCGTGTGCCGCAGCGAAGAAACTCTGGCCGAGAATGAACATACCCTCCGCCCGGGAAGCGGAGAACAGAAAGGCGCCGACAACGGTCGACGGCTGTTCAATTGTTCGATGAGCTCCGCGACCCTGTCCCGTCGACGGGACGGCCCGCAGGGCCCGCACCCGCGGGGCGAGCCGGTGTCCGGCCGCTTTGGCCTGCCTTTAGCACGGGCTGGGAGCCTGCACGCCTGATCTGTGGACCCTTCACATGGAGGCATGATGGCGATTCAGGCCAGCGACATCGAGGGATCGAGAATCGGGCAGATCCGTACGAGCCCCGACCTGGCGCCGAGGCAGCGGCGGGCCATGGGCGAGGATCCCCGTCGTGGCCAGGTGCTGACCACGAAGGTGGGCCTGCAGATGCCGGCGGGGATGTCCTTCGACGACTGGGAGAAGGCCGGACGCCAGCTGTCCGGAATCGTTGACTCCTCTTCATGGTGGCTCGGCGACTGGCTCGTGTACGGCAAGGACCACTACACCGATCGCTACCAGCGCGGCATCCGCGCCGCCGGGCTGCAGTACCAGACCCTGCGCAACTACGCCTGGGTCTCGCGGCGGTTCGACTTCAGCCGGCGGCGGGGCGCCCTGAGCTTCCAGCACCACGCCGAGCTGGCCTCCCTGCCGCACGACGAGCAGGAGGCCTGGCTCGACCGGGCCGAGCAGCGGAAGTGGACCACCAAGCAGCTGCGCAGCGCGATCCGCGCCGCCCGTGAGGACGAGGCGCAGGTCAGGCTGCCCGCCGAGCCGACGCGGCGGCTGGAGGTGCCCGGCAGCCGGCTCCAGTGGTGGCACAAGGCCGCGGAGCAGGCGGGTGTCGACTTCGAGCGCTGGGTCCTGGTGACGCTGGACAGCGCGGCCAAGGAGGCCCTGGAGGAGCTCGAAAGGCTGGAGGGCGACCATGGGCCCGCGGAGTTCAAAGGGACGGCGGACTCCGACGGACCGGCGGGGCCCGATCGATCCGCGGAAGTCGAGGGATCCGCGGGGCTTGAGCGCTCCGCGGAGCCCGGTGGACCGGAGCGGTCGGCCGGCTCCGGGCAGCGGCTGGCCATCACCGCCTGACCGCTTCGGAGGTACGGGTCACAGGGCCCGCACTCCCTCGGGAGTGTGGGCCCTGAAGGCTGGGGCCGGCCGCGCGGATCAGGGCAGCTGGCGCATCAGGTCGGCCGTGTCGCGCTGCCGGGTGCACGGGCTGTGGGTGAACGAGTCCAGCACGCGGCCGCGGACCTCGGAGGGCTGCTCCTGGCTGAGCTTGAACATGCCCTCGGCTCCCGTGACCGTGACCCGGAAGGCGCCCACGGCGGGCACGATCTGCCGGAAGTAGCCGAGGGAATCGGACATGTCCCAGCCGGTGCCGAACTTCGACTCCTCGAAGGCGCGCACGGTCGACTGCACGACTCCCATGGTCGCCTCGATCGACTCGATCTTCTCCACCACGCCCCGCACGTGCACCGAGGTGAAATTCCATGTCGGGGCGGCCGGCGACTTCTCGTACACCGTCGGCGAGACATAGGAATGCGGTCCGGTGAAGGTCAGCAGGACGAGGCTTCCCGTTTCCAGCGCCGCCCAGTGCGGATTGGCCCTGTTCATGTGCCCGAGCAGAATGCCGCCGGACAGGTCGTCCGACCATTCGGCGTTCGCCTGCGGGTCCGCGATGACCGGCAGGTGCGTGGCGAAGGGCCCGTCTTCGGCGGTCCCGTTGGTCACCGCCATTGCCAGCGGATTGTCTCGTATCAGATCGGTCATCCACGAACCGTCCGGTTCGCGATAGTTGCTGGGGACGAACATCCGGAATTCACCCTTTCGATCGGCGCTAATGCGCGAGGACATGTAAATCCGGACCGACCGTACCGCTGTCCTGTCGGCCGGACAGAGGTCTTCGCTATTCGGTCCGCGTCAGGGTCGCCAGGATCGCCTTATTGGCGTGTTCAGGTTGGCGCCGGGACGTTCTCCGGCGCAATACTGAATAGAGGTCTCCCGGATCACCGGTCGAGATTCCAAGACGCTAGCGGGAGAATTGTCTATGGGTACAACGGGTACGCATAACCACGAGATATACGACGTGGTCGGCATCGGCTTCGGCCCGTCCAACCTGTCGCTCGCGATCGCTCTGGAAGAGCACCGGGCCAATGTTCCGGAGCATCCGGTCAAGGCCGCATTCTTCGAGCGGCAGCCCGCCTTCGGCTGGCACCGCAACATGCTGCTGCCGTCGACGACCATGCAGATCTCGTTCCTGAAGGACCTGGCCACCTTCCGCAATCCGGTGTCCCGCTTCAGCTTCGTTTCGTATCTGCACGCCGCGGGCCGGCTCGTTCAGTTCGTGAACAACCAGGACTTCTTCCCGACCCGGCAGGAATTCCACCAGTACCTGGAATGGGCGGCGTCGGGCCTCGCCGACCGCGTCTCCTACGGATCGGAGGTCACCGCGATCCGGCCCGCGCAGGACAGCGGATCCGGGACCCCCGAGCACCTCCGGCTCGAGGTCCGCGACGCGGCGGGCGGCGTCCGCCAGGTCCGCGCGCGCAACGTGACCATCTCGACGGGCCTGGTGCCGCGCATGCCGGCGGGGGTCGCGCGCGACGAGCGGGTGTGGCACAGCTCCGAGTTCCTGGAGAAGTTCCACAGCCTCGACCCCCGCGAGCTGGGGAGCGTCGCGGTGGTCGGCGCCGGCCAGAGCGCGGCCGAGATCACCAGGTTCCTGTACGACAAGCTTCCGCACGCACGCGTCTCGGCGGTCATCCCGTCCTACGGCTACTCCGTCGCGGACGACACGCCCTTCGCCAACCAGGTGTTCGACCCGGCCGCCGTCGACGAGTACTACTTCGGCACCGACCAGGCGCGGGAGGCCTTCTGGCACTACCACCGGAACACGAACTACTCGGTCGTCGACGACGAGGTGATCCGCGACCTGCACCAGCGCTCGTACGAGGAGGAGGTGCGCGGCAGCAAGCGCCTGTACTTCCTCAACCTCACCCGGGTCGCCGAGGTCACCCGGAACGGCGGCGACACGCGCCTCACCCTGAACTCGCTGCTCGACAGCGAGCCGCAGGAGCTGCACGTCGACGCGCTCGTCTTCGCCACCGGCTACGAGGGCATGGACCCGGCCCGCCTGCTCGGCGACTTCGACCGCCACTTCCTGCGGGACGTGAGCGGCCGGCACCGGGTGGAGCGCGACTACCGGCTCGTCACCGCGACCGGACCGTCCTGCGGGATCTACCTCCAGGGCGGCACCGAGCACACCCACGGGCTGTCCTCGTCCCTGCTGTCGAACATCGCCGTGCGCAGTGGCGAGATCGCCGACTCCATCGTGCTGCGGCGGGCCGAACAGGAGCAGGCCGGGGCGCGCACCGTCGAGGTCGCGGGAGCCGGCCGGCCCTGACCCCCGCGCTCTTCCCCCACGCCGAAGGGTGGGCCCCGGTGCTGTACCTCCAGCACCGGGGCCCACCCTTCGTCCGTCTTCGGCAATTCCGTGGAATGCCGCATTCACCTCACGCGGCGCTCGCGGAAACCGAGTCGGCGGCCATCGCGTCGCGCAGGCTCTTCGGGCGGAGGTCGGTCCAGTTCGCCTCGACGTGCTCCAGGCACTGCTGGCGGCTTTCCTCGCCGAATACGATGCGCCAGCCGGCCGGAATCTCGGCGAACGAAGGCCACAGCGAGTGCTGCTCCTCGTCGTTCGCCAAGACGTAGAACCGGCCGTCGGCGTCGTCGAACGGGTTGCTGCTCATGAATGCACTCCAATTCAAGCCGTTCACGGTCCGCTTCCCGGCCGGGAAACGGACCGTCATCCGTTAGTGGGGATGGAGTTGGCGAGACCGCCATGCCCGATCATGGCATCTTTCGGGCGTCCCGTGGAGACCGTCGGGCCCATGAAGCGCCCCACCGGTCGTCGATGTCCTTTGCCCACTGTCCTGTTGACGGGACAGCGGTAACACACTGCCCCGAATCTTCGCTGTTCTGCCCTGAGTTCCCGGGAATGGGCTTCCGGTGGGCCCTTCCCCCGCGCGATGCTGGACCGGTGACCGCGGGCCCGTATCCGCGGGAATTCACGTGTTCCGGGAGCCCTGAGTCCTCCACAGAAGGAGTTGTGCCGATGAGCGTCACCAGCGCGGCCGGCGTTCTCTTCCCCCTGCGCGCGAGGTTCTCATGACGATCCGTCAGCATCCCGCCCTGGCCAAGGCGCGGTCCATGGGCGAGGCGCTGCCCTGGCTGACCCGCCACCAGGACCGGACCGTCGTCATCAAGCTGGGCGGACACGCCATGGTCGACGAGGCGCTGACCGCCGCCTTCGCCCGCGACGTGGTCTTCCTGCGCTACGCCGGACTGAAGCCCGTGATCGTCCACGGCGGCGGTCCGCAGATCGGTGCCGAGCTCGAACGGCGCGGCCTGGCCAGCGAGTTCAAGGCGGGGCTCAGGGTCACCTCGACGCCCGCCATGAACGTGGTCCGGATGGTGCTCGCGGGGCAGGTGCAGCGCGAACTGGTCGGGCTGATCAATGCGTACGGCCCGCTCGCCGTCGGCATCACAGGCGAGGACGCCGACACCCTCACCGCGACCCGGCACGTGCCGTGGATCGACGGCGAACCGGTGGACATCGGCAGGGTCGGCGACATATCCCGGGTGGACACCGGAGCCATCGAGGCACTGCTGGCGGACGGCCGCATCCCGGTGGTCTCCCCGGTCGCGCGCAGCGCCGAGGACGGTCACGTCTACAACGTCAACGCCGACACCGCGGCCGCGGCGCTCGCCACCGCGCTGCGCGCCCAGGAGCTGATCATGCTCACCGACGTCGAGGGCCTGTACGCGGGCTGGCCGCTCAGCGACGAGGTCATCGGCAGGCTCACCGCCCGCGAGCTGGAGAAGCTGCTGCCGGAGCTCGCCGACGGCATGGTCCCCAAGATGACCGGCTGCCTGCACGCGGTGCGGGGCGGCGTCGACAGGGCGCGGGTGATCGACGGGCGGGTCCCGCACGCGATCCTGCTGGAGATGTTCGCGGACGAAGGGGTCGGCACGGTGATCGTGCCGGACCTGGAAGAGGCGCAGGTGCCGGCGTGAGCGCGCCGACCCGCCGGGCCGGGATGGCGCCACGGTGGCGCCATGGCGCCCGCGCCGGCGCCACCGAGAGCGGCGGGAGCGTCTGATGGGTGTTGGCCGGAACGCGATGGCTCATGGAGCCTTGCCCACGCCCGGTTCCGGGGCCGCTCCGGGGCGTCGCGACCCAGGTCGGCGCGGTGCGCCCGCACGCTCCGGGGAGTCTGCGCCCCGACTCGGCAGGCAGCGCCTTTCGGTCAGACTGCCGTTCTGGCTCAGATGTGGCGCGACAATGGCACCAAACATGTGCCATGCTGGCGTCATCGACCCGACGTCGTAGGAAGCGTGCCAGCGGCGCCTCCTTCGCCCTCTTTGCCTTCTTCGCCTCGACCGGCCCGCTCCGGGTCGCGGACCAGGCCTGCGGCCGGCCGTACTGACCGGCCGTCCGTCCCCACCGGAAACACCAGCCGCCCGCTCGCGGTACCGATTCAAACAGGAGTTTTTTCGCTATGGCCACCTTCCTTTACAAAGTGGGCCGATTCGCCTTCAGGCGACGAGGTCTGGTGACACTGCTGTGGCTCGCCGTCGTCGTCGGGGCCGGTTTCGCGGCCTCCGTCGCTCCGCCGCCGCCCACCGATACGTTCTCGATGCCGGGTACGGAGTCGCAGAAGGCCTTCGACCTGCTGAAGGAGAAGTTCCCGGCCATGAGCGTGGACGGCGCGACCGCCCGCGTGGTGGTCCGTGCCCCCGCCGGCGAGAAGCTCACCGATCCGGCCCAGAAGGCCAAGGTCGAGAGCCTGGTCGGTGCGCTCGCCAAGGCGCCGGACGTCGTCGCGGCCTCCGACCCCTTCAAGACCAACGCCGTCAGTCAGGACGGCACCACGGCCTACGCCGTGGCCACTTACAAGGTCTCGGCCCTCAAGGTGACCGACGAGGCGCACGACGGCCTCGACAAGGCGCTCGAAGACTCCCGGGCCACCGGCTTGACCGTCGAGGCGGGCGGCGACGCCGTGAAGGTGGACGGGGCTCCGGGCGGCGGTGCCGAAGGCATCGGCATCCTGGTCTCGGCCATCGTCCTGGTCCTCACCTTCGGCTCGATGATCGCAGCGGGCATGCCCCTGCTCACGGCCATCTTCGGCGTCGCCATCGGCGGCGCGGCCATCACCGCCCTCGGCACCACCTTCGGTCTCTCCAGCACCACGTCCACCCTGGCGCTGATGATCGGCCTCGCCGTCGGCATCGACTACGCCCTGTTCATCGTCTCCCGCTACCGCTCCGAGATGGCCGAGGGCCGTGAGCGCCAGGACGCCGCGGGACGGGCCGTCGGCACGGCCGGCTCGGCCGTCGTCTTCGCCGGCCTCACCGTCATCGTCGCCCTCGCCGGCCTCAGCGTGGTGAACATCCCGATGCTCACCAAGATGGGCCTCGCCGCCGCCGGCACGGTCGCCGTCGCCGTACTGATCGCGACCACCTTCGTCCCGGCGCTCCTCGGCTTCGCGCCGATCAAGGTCATGCCGCGCAGCGAGCGCAAGAAGTACTACGGCAAGCCGCTCTCCGAGCGCCAGCAGCGCAAGGCCGACAAGCGGGCCGCCCGCCAGAAGCCGAACCTGGGCACCCGCTGGGCGCGGTTCGTCGTACGCCGTCCCCTGGTCGTCCTCCTCTTCGGAGTCCTGGGCCTCGGTGCCATCGCGGTGCCCGCCGCCAGCCTGCAGCTCGGCCTGCCCGGCGAGGGCACCATGGCGACGGACACCACCCAGCGCAAGGCGTACGACATGCTGTCCGAGTCCTTCGGGGCCGGCTTCAACGGGCCGCTGATGGTCACCGTCCAGGCCAAGGACGCGGCCACCGCCGCCGCAGGCGTGGGCAAGGAGCTCGGCAAGGTCGAGGGCATCGCCACGGTGACCCCCGCAACCCCCAACGACACGGGCGACACCGCGGTCCTCACCGTCATCCCGAAGACCGGACCCACCGAGACCGAGACCGAGGACCTGGTCGGACACATCCGGGGCATCGCCGGCACCCTCGGGGCGGCCAACGGCGGCGCCGAGATCCTGGTGACCGGTCAGACCGCCCTGTTCATCGACTTCTCCCAGACCCTCGACGACGCGATGCTGCCCTATCTGGGCCTGGTCGTCGGCCTCGCCTTCCTGCTGCTGGTGCTCGTCTTCCGGTCGCTGCTCGTCCCGCTCAAGGCGGCGCTCGGCTTCCTGCTCTCCGTGGGCGCGGCCCTCGGCGCGGTCGTGGCCGTCTTCCAGTGGGGCTGGCTGGGCGACTTCTTCGGAGTCGAGCAGCCCGGCCCGATCATGAGCACGCTGCCGATCTTCATGATCGGTGTGGTGTTCGGTCTCGCGATGGACTACGAGGTGTTCCTCGTGACCCGGATGCGGGAGGCCTACGTCCACGGGGCGCAGCCCACCGAAGCCGTGGTCACCGGATTCCGCTACGGCGGACGGGTGGTCGGCGCCGCCGCGATCATCATGGTCAGCGTCTTCTCCGGCTTCATCATGGAGGACAACGTCTTCGTCAAGATGGTCGGCTTCAGCCTCGCCATCGCCGTCCTCTTCGACGCCTTCGTCGTCCGCATGGCGCTCGTGCCCGCCCTGTTCGCCCTGCTCGGCCGCTCGGCCTGGTGGCTGCCCCGCTGGCTCGACCGGCTGCTGCCGAACATGGACGTCGAGGGCGAGAAGCTGAACCACGTGCTCGGCGCCCCGATCCCGGCCCAGCAGCGCCGGGAGCAGGAGGTCCACATCCCCGGCTGATCCTCCGCTGAACACAGCGCCCGTACGCCGACGGCTCCCGGAGCCGTCGGCGTACGGGCGTTCGCGCTGCGGCGACAGACGGCCTAGGGGAGCGGGAGGGCGATCAGCTTCTTCGCCTCGCGGAGGTAGAGCCGCTTGCCGTCCGGATCCGGGGTCAGGATGGAGGCGCTCGTCTGGTAGTGCCAGACCGCGCTCTGCGTGCGGATGCGGACGGCTCGCAGGCCCGTGGCGTCCATGCTGTAGATGTGGCTCGGGGTGACCACGGGGGCGATGTCGCGATTCGGGTTCGTGCCCTGCGGCAGGACGTCCGTCCACTGCAGCGTGCCGAAGGTGGCGCTGATGGCGACGATGCCGCGCGTGCCCTGCACGGCGTAGACGATCCCGTCGCGGACGGCCGGCATGCCGTACCGGCGCTGGCCGATCACCTTGCCCACGTCGTGGCCCTCGCCGAAGGACCAGGCCTGCTGGCCGTCGGTGAGCCGCAGCGCCTGCAGGTTCTGCGCACCGACGTACACGTGCTGGTCGTCCGTGGCCGGCTGGTCCGGCGTGGCACCCGGCGCCTCCAGCGACACGGCCCAGCGTTCCGCGCCGCTCCCGGCGTCGTGCAGGGACACTCGCAGGGCGTCGCCCGTGTCCGCCCGCTGCCACAGCAGCACCCCGCCGCGTACGGCCTTGGCGCGGACGAGGGACGGGCGCCCCAACTCCACCTGGTTCGCGGTGGGGGCCGCCGTCGGCTGCCGCCACAGCTCCTTGCCGCTCTTCAGGCTCGCCGCCACCACGGACCACTGCCCGCTCCCGGCCGCCTTCGCGCAGAGGAACACGGTGTCGCCGTCCACGCCCAGGATCTGGTTGAGCGCGTTCGTACCGTCGTACGCGGGCAGTTGGACGAGCGGCGCCTGCTCCTTGCCGTTCTCCAGGGACAGGGGCACCACCGCGAGGGCCTTGTCCGCGGCGTCCGGCTTCCTGATCCCGTACAGGACCTTGCCGTCGGTGGCGACGCGCCAGACGTCCGAGTACCCGTGGAAGTCCATCAGGTACCTGCCGTCCTGCGGGGAGACCCCGACGGTCGTGATCCCGCGGGCCATCACGAGCATGCCGTTCACCGACAGCGGGGTGCCGCCAACCCGCGGAGGAGGCCCTTGGTCCTGCCACAGCGGGTCCGGCGGCGGCTGCAGGGCGGGCTGCCCGGCATCCTTCGCCCCGTCCCGGTCGCGGCCGCCGAGCCAGGCCCACAGCCCGCCTCCCGCCGCCAGCGCCACCCCTCCGGCCGCCGCGCCGGTGACCGCGAACAGCCTGCGCCGCGACATGCCGCCGCCCGCGCCGACCACGGTGTCCGGCTCCACGGCGGGCGCCGGCAGCCGGAGCGGCGGCTCCTGCCACACCGCCGCGGCGCGCCGGGCGATGTCCGCGAGCACCGGCTGCGGCAGCCCGTCCGCGAACGGGGCGCCGCCGGGAGCGAGCAGCCCGGCCAGCTCGGCCGTCGTGGGGCGCTGCGCCGGGTCCTTGGCCAGGCAGCGGGCGAGCAGCGGACTCAGCGCCGCCGGTACGCCGCCCAGGTCGGGCTCCGCGTACCGCACCCGGTACAGCAGGTCCGCGGCCTGCCCGCCGCCGAAGGGGCCGTGCCCGGACGCGGCGAAGACCAGCACACCGGCCAGGGCGAACACATCGCCGGCCGGGGAGTGTTCGAGACCGCCGGCCTGCTCCGGCGACATGAAGGCGGGGGTGCCCGCCGCGGCCCCGGTGCGGGTGAGCCGCTCGTCGCCGAGGGCCCGCGCGATACCGAAGTCGATGACCTTGGGCCCGGCGGCCGTGACCATGATGTTGGAGGGCTTGAGGTCGCGGTGCACCACGTCGGAGCGGTGCAACTGCCCGAGTGCCAGGGCCAGGTCGGCGCCCAGCGAGCGGACGCACGCCTCGGGCAGCGGACCGGCGAGCCGGACCGCCTCGTCGAGCTGCGGCCCGATGACGTACTCGGTGGCCAGCCAGGGCGTGGCGGCCACTGCGTCGGAGCCGAAGACGCGGGCTCCGTAGCGGTCGCCGATGACCCGGGCCGCGTCCGACTCCAGCCGGAACCGGGTACGGAAGGTGGTGTCGGCGGCGATCCGGGTGTGCACGGTCTTGAGCGCGACCGTCCGCCCGCCCGCCGAACGGGCCAGATAGACCGTGCCCATGCCGCCGCTGCCGAGCCGGGCGAGCAGCCGGAAGTCACCGAGGACCTGGGGGTCGTCGTGGGTGAGGGGCGCGAGCGGTGCGCGCGGCGGCGATACGGACATCGGGGTCAGTGCACCTTCTGGGGCGAGGCGAACGGCTGGTGCGGGGCGGGGAGTTCCGCGGCGAGCACTGCGGCGGACTGGGCGGCGAGCGCGGCGACCACCCGGCCCGGCAGCGGCACGGCCGCGTGGTCGAGGACGGTTCCGGCCCGCGGGTACGCCTCCCCGCCCGGGCCCGGGCCCGCCGCCGCGGACACGAGCTCGCCCAGCACCTCCCCCGCGGACTGCGGCCGCGCCGCCGGGTCGGACGACAGACAGGACCCGACCAGCCCGCGCAGGCCCGGCGGCAGTTCGCTCTGCTCGGGCACGGTGTGCCCGGTGGAGGCGTACGCCAGTACGGCGCCGAGCGCGAAGACGTCCCCGAGCGGCCCGGGCCGGCCGCCCGACGCCTGCTCCACGGCCAGGCACCCGGGATCGAGCCCGGGCAGCCCCGACCGCCGCACTCCGTCGGGAGCCGCGGCCCGCACCGCGCCGACGCAGGTCAGCAGCGGCCCGCCCGGGGTGACCAGCACCGCGGCCGGCGACAGGCCCGCGTACGTCACCCCCTGGGCGTGTACGGCGGCCAGCCCCTCCGCGAGCGCGGCTCCGAGCCGGCGGACGGTGTCCTCGGGCAGCGGGCCGCCGTACGCGGCGAGCACGGCCGGCAGCGGCAGCGCGGGCGTGTACGGGGCGGCGTACCAGGGGAACCCCGCCGTGCCGCCCATCTCCGCGATGCCGAGGAACCGGGGCACGGACAGCCGCCGGGCGCCCTCCGCCTCGATCGCCCACCGGGACGGATCGGCGCCGATCCGGGGCACGCAGACGAGAACGGTGCGCTGCCCGTCGGCGGTGCGCCCGAGGTAGCGGCGTTCGGGAACGGTGCGTTCGGCGGACTCGGAGTCGAACCGGGCCAGGATCACGTACGGCCCGACGTGCGACGGGTCGTCGTGACGAAGGCGTTCCATGTGCGCTCTCCCGGGTCGGTTGATCGGCCCCGAGCCTAAGCGGTGCCCGCCGCGGCGGCCGAACCGGGCGGGTACCGCGTGGGTGCGGGGACGGGCCGGGGGCGTGCCTCAGCCGATGGTGGGCATGGCCGTGAGCTTTCCGTCGTTGACGAGGAAGACGCGGTAGCCGGCGCTGGACAGGCCCCAGGGCCCGCGTGATTCGGGGGACCAGGTCCAGAAGCGGCCGCGGTCGATGGTCGAGTGGGCCGAGACGCCCCGTCCGTCCGCCTCGACGAACCAGACCGTACGGCCCTCCACGACCGGGGGCGTGTGGGGGATCGGCCCCGGCACGCTCCGGCGCGTCGGAAACGCCAAGCCGCTGTCCCTGGGCACCTGGGACAGCGACGTACCGTCCATGGCGAGCACGTATCTGTCCTGGAGGGCCGCCGGACCCCAGCCCCCGGCCCCCTGCTGCGGTTCCTCGGAGCTCGTGTTCTTGTTCCACTTGTTGTCCCACACCTCGACGCCCGTGCCGACGTTCAGGGCCTGGAGGGAACGCCCGCCGAGGAAGACGACGTCGTCCACGACGAGCGGCTGCACGGCGGACTTCGCCTGCCCGGAGAGCCGCCAGACCGTGCGACCCGTAGCCGTGTCGAACGCGAGGACGTCACCGTCGGCACCGAAGAACACCAGCATGCCCTTGCCGGTCGCGGCCCGCGGCCCGGGAGCCCGTACGGCGGTCTCCGCCAGCGGCACGGTCCAGCGGACCTTGCGGCCGGCCGTGTCCACGGCGCGCAACTTCCCGCCGCGCGTCACCAGATACACCGCCGACGCGTCCGCGGCCAGGATGCGGCCGGTGTCGGCGCCCTGCACCGACCACACCTGCCGGCTCGTGGAGCCCTCGAAGCAGCGCAGCTCCCCGTCGTCACCCGCGGTCACGAACAGGTGCCCGGGCAGCGCGACCAGCCCGGCGGCGGGCCGGACCCCGGGCAGCCGCCACTTCTCCTTGCCGTCGGTCGTCAGCCGCGCCGCCAAGCCGCCGCCCTTCGCAGCGAAGACGACGACGTCGAGCACGGGCAGCGGGGTGGTGACCACCCCGTCCACCGCCTGAGCCGCCACGGGCAGCGGACCCCACAGCTCGCGCGGCGCCGTCCCGTGGTCCCCGTAGAGCAGGGACAACGCCTCCGCGTAGCTCTCCTGCCCGGCCGGCGGTATCACCCGCGGCTCCTCCCGCAGCAGCCACCAGGCACCGGCGGTCCCGCCCGAGGCGGCCAGCACGCCCCCGGCCACCAGCCCGGTGCGCAGCAGCCGCCTGCGCGAGGGCCCGGTCCCGGAATCGCCGGCGATGACTGTGGCCTGCCGGACGGCCTCGGATCCCCGGCGCTCGATGTCCTTGGCCAGCGGCCCCGTGCGCCAGACCCGGTCGGCGCCCGGCGGCGGGGCGAACGCGCCCGCCATCTGGTCGGGGGTCGGGCGGTGCGCGGGGTCCTTGGCGAGGCAGGGCGCGATCAGTACACGCAACTCCGGCGGCACGGAGTCGAGTTCGGGCTGCCCGTGCACCACCTCGTACTGCACGGCGGCCACGTGCGTACCGTCGTAGGCCCGCCGTCCGGTGGCCGCGTACGCCAGCACCGCGCCCAGCGAGAAGACGTCGGCCGCCGGTCCGACGCGCTGACCGAGCACCTGCTCCGGAGCGCCGTACCCGGGGGTGACCGGCACCTGGCCGGTGGTGGTGAGCGTCAGCCCGTGCTCGGGGCGCGCGATGCCGAAGTCGATGATCCGCGGCCCCGCGGAGGTGAGCACGATGTTCGCCGGTTTCAGGTCGCGGTGCACCAGCCCCACCGCGTGGATGTCCCGCAGGGTCGCGGCGAGCGAGGCGGCGAGCGCGCGGACGCCGTCGGAGCCGAGGGGCCCGTACTGGCGGACGGCGTCGTCGAGGGTGGGCCCGGACAGGAACTCGGTCGCGATCCAGGGCCGGTTGCCGGTGTCCTCGGTCTGCGCGTCCAGGACCCGGGCGACGCCGCCGCTGGTGACCGCCCGGGCGGTGTGGGCCTCGCGCAGGAACCGCTGGGCGAGGTGGGGGTCGTGCGCGAGCTCCGGCAGCAGCACTTTGACGGCCGCGGTCCGGCCGCTGTCGTCCCGGCCGAAGTACACCTTGCCCATGCCGCCTTCGCCGAGGACTCCGAGGACGCGGTACGGGCCGAGCCGGATCGGGTCACCGGCACCGAGGGGTTTCATGACGTGCTGCTTCCTGTCGTTCACGGGTGTCAGCGGAAGTCGACGGGCAGGCCGGTCGGTTCCTTGATGCGCTTCATGATGATCTGCGAATTGACCTCGGTGATGCCGGAGAGGGCCGTCAGCTTCTCGATCCACAGGCGCTCGTACGCGCGCAGGTCCGCGACGGCGATGCGCAGCAGGCAGCCGGGGCTGCCGAAGAGGCGGTAGGCCTCTATGACGTCGGGGATGTCCTGGAGGGCCGCCTCGAAGGCCTCGACGGCCTCGCGGTCGCGGCGCACCTCGATCGAGACGAGCACCTCGAAGCCGCGGCCGACCGCCTCGGGGGAGATCACGGCGCGGTAGCCCTGGATCACCCCGTCCTGTTCCAGCTGGCGCACCCGGCGCATGCACGGGGAGGGGGTCAGACCCACGCGCTGGGCGAGCTCCTGGTTGCTGAGGCGGCCGTCGGCCTGCAGCTCACGCAAGATTTCCCGGTCAATGGCGTCCATGGCGCAATTATCACCCACGCTGTGTAACAGGCAGGGCGGAAGACGCAATCACATTGCGCGTAGATCGCTCTATCATTGCTGCTTTGAGCACATATGTGCGAGTGACCATGAGTGAGTAACGAGAAGGGCGGCCACGGCCAATGGGACGGATCGTCGTCATCAGCACCGGCGGAACGATAGCCAGCCGCTGGCAGGGCTCCGGCTTCGCCGCGGACGCCGACGGGAGCGAGGTCATCGCGACCGCGCCGCTGCCCGAGGGCATCACCGCCGAGGTCGTGGACCTGTTCAGCGTGAACAGCCCCCGGCTCACCACCGCCCACCAGCTCACCCTGCTGCGCACCGTGCACGAGGTGCTCGCCGACCCCGGCGTGGACGGCATCGTCGTCACCCACGGCACCGACACCCTGGAGGAGTCGGCGTTCCTCGTCGACCTCCACCACCACGACCCGCGCTCCGTGGTCTTCACCGGTTCGCAGCGGCCCATGGGCACCGCCGACGGCGACGGACCGGAGAACCTCTACGACGCGCTGCTCACCGCCGCGAACACGCGCGGGCTGGGCGTGCTGATCGCCTTCGCCGGGCGGGTGCACGCCGCGCGCGGCACCGTCAAGACGCAGGCCGTCGCGCTGGACGCGTTCGCGGACCCCTCGAAGGAACTGTTCGGGAAGATCGGCTTCGGCAAGGTCACCATCCTGCGCACCCCGCAGCGCCCCGCGCCGCTCCCGCTGCCGGCGATGCCGGAACTCCCGCCGCGCGTGGACGTGGTGATGCACCACGCCGACGGCGACCCGCTCCTGCTGAACGCCGCCGTCGAGGCGGGCGCGCGCGGCATCGTCCTCGTCGGCACCGGCGCGGGCAATGCCACCCCGGAGATCGTGGACGCGGTCAAGGCCGCCGTCGGGCGGGGCGTGCTGGTCGCGCTGAGCACGCGGGTCATGGCCGGGCCGGTCACCGAGATCTACACACACGGCGGCGCGGTGGACCTGGTCGCCGCCGGGGCCGTCCCGACGGGCACCCTGCGCGCCGGCCAGGCCCGCATCGCGGTCCTCTCGGCCCTCCTCGCCACCGAGAACCCGGTGGAACAGACCCGCATCCTCCGCCTCGCCCTGAACGCGACCAGCCCGGTCCTGGCCGAGGTCTGACCCCGCGCCCGCCCGCGGCCCGGCGTCCCGGGGGCCAGCCCCCGGACCCCCGCTCCTCAAACGCCGGAGGGGCTGAAATTGCGCTCCGCGCAATCCAGCCCCTCCGGCACTTGCAGTCTGACGCCTGCCAAATCAGCCCCGCCGGCGTTTGAGGCGAGGGGGCTCGGGGGCGGAGCCCCCGCAACGGTGCCGCAGCCGCCACGTCAGCCGCGGCCGAACGCCGCCAGGATCTGGTCCGCCGCCGACGTGGCCGTGACCGTGCCCGCCCGGACCGCGGCCTCCAGGCCCGGGGAGACGTCCCGTACGGCCGGATCCGCGCGCAACCGCTCCAGCAGCTCCTCGCGGACCATCGACCAGGTCCACTCCACCTGCTGCGCCGCCCGCTTCGCCGCCAGCCTGCCCCCCGCGTCCAGCAGGGTCCGGTGCTGTTCGAGGCGGTTCCACACCTCGTCCAGGCCGGCCGACTCCCGCGCACTGCACGTCAGGACCGGCGGCGTCCAGGCGGCGTCCACGGGGTGCATCAGCCGCAGCGCGCCCGACAGTTCCCGCGCCGCCGCCTTCGCGTCGCGCTCGTGCGGGCCGTCCGCCTTGTTCACGGCCAGGACGTCGGCCAGTTCCAGGACGCCCTTCTTGATGCCCTGCAGCTGGTCGCCCGTACGGGCCAGGGAGAGCAGCAGGAAGGAGTCGACCATCCCCGCCACCGTGGTCTCCGACTGGCCCACGCCGACCGTCTCGACGAGGACCACGTCGTAGCCCGCCGCCTCCATCACGATCATCGACTCGCGGGTGGCCTTGGCGACGCCGCCCAGCGTGCCCGCCGAGGGGGACGGGCGGACGAAGGCCGCCGGGTCCACGGACAGCCGCTCCATCCGGGTCTTGTCACCCAGGATGGAGCCGCCCGTGCGCGTGGACGACGGGTCCACCGCGAGGACCGCGACCCGGTGGCCCAGACCCGTCAGCATGGTGCCGAACGCGTCGATGAAGGTGGACTTGCCCACCCCCGGCACACCGCTGATGCCGATCCGGCGGGCCCGGCCCGCGTGCGGCAGCAGCTCCGTCAACAGCCCCTGCGCCAGCACCCGGTGAGCCGGCAGGGTGGACTCGACGAGGGTGATCGCGCGCGCGATGAGCGCGCGCTTCCCGTCGAGCACCCCCTTCGCGTAGGCCTCGATGTCGATCTTCGGCACCGGCGGCCGCCTACAGCTCGTGGCCCAGGTCCGCGGCCAGCCGCGTCACCAGGTCGTGGGCCGCGTCCGGGATCACCGTGCCGGGCGGGAACACCGCCGTCGCGCCCATCTCCAGCAGCGTCGGGACATCGGCCGGCGGGATCACCCCGCCCACGACGATCATGATGTCCTCGCGGCCCTCCTCCGCCAGCTGCTCGCGCAGCGCCGGTACGAGGGTCAGGTGGCCGGCCGCCAGCGACGAGACGCCCACCACGTGGACGTCCGCCTCGACGGCCTGGCGGGCCACCTCCGCCGGGGTCTGGAACAGCGGGCCGACGTCCACGTCGAAGCCCAGGTCGGCGAAGGCGGACGCGATCACCTTCTGGCCGCGGTCGTGCCCGTCCTGGCCCATCTTGCAGACCAGGATGCGCGGACGGCGGCCCTCCGCCTCCTCGAACCGGTCGATGAGCGCACGGGTGCGCTCCAGGGACGGGGACTCGCCTGCCTCGGTGCGGTACACACCCGAGATCGTACGGATCTGGCTCGCGTGCCGCCCGTACACCTTCTCCAGTGCGTCCGAGATCTCACCGACGGTGGCCTTGGCCCGCGCCGCGTCCACCGCGAGGGCCAGCAGGTTCCCGTCCCCGCGCTCGGCCGCGTTGGTCAGCGCCCGCAGGGTGTCCTGCGTGACCGCCTCGTCGCGCTCCTCGCGCAGCCGCCGCAGTTTGGCGATCTGCTGGGAGCGCACCGAGGAGTTGTCGACCTTCAGGACGTCGATCGCCTCGTCGTTCTCCACGCGGTACTTGTTCACGCCGATCACCGGCTGCCGGCCGGAGTCGATGCGCGCCTGCGTGCGCGCCGCGGCCTCCTCCACGCGCAGCTTCGGGATGCCCGCGTCGATGGCCTGCGCCATGCCGCCGGCCGCCTCGACCTCCTCGATGTGCTGCCACGCGCGGCGCGCCAGGTCGTACGTCAGCTTCTCCACGTACGCGCTGCCGCCCCACGGGTCGATCGACCGGCAGGTCCCCGACTCCTGCTGCAGCAGCAGCTGGGTGTTGCGGGCGATGCGCGCCGAGAAGTCCGTCGGCAGCGCGAGCGCCTCGTCGAGGGCGTTGGTGTGCAGCGACTGGGTGTGGCCCTGGGTCGCCGCCATCGCCTCGATGCAGGTGCGCGTCACGTTGTTGAAGACGTCCTGCGCCGTCAGCGACCAGCCCGAGGTCTGCGAATGCGTGCGCAGCGACAGCGACTTGGCGTTCTTCGGGTCGAACTGCTTGACCAGGCGCGCCCACAGCAGGCGGGCCGCGCGCAGCTTCGCGACCTCCATGAAGAAGTTCATGCCGATCGCCCAGAAGAACGACAGGCGCGGCGCGAACGCGTCCACGTCCAGCCCGACCGCCTGACCCGCCCGCAGGTACTCCACGCCGTCGGCGAGGGTGTACGCCAGCTCCAGGTCGGCCGTGGCCCCGGCCTCCTGGATGTGGTAGCCCGAGATGGAGATCGAGTTGTACCGCGGCATCTTCTGCGAGGTGAAGGAGAAGATGTCGGAGATGATCCGCATCGAGGGCTTGGGCGGGTAGATGTAGGTGTTGCGGACCATGAACTCCTTGAGGATGTCGTTCTGGATGGTCCCGGCGAGCTTGTCGGGGGAGACGCCCTGCTCCTCCGCCGCCACGATGTACAGCGCGAGGACCGGCAGCACCGCGCCGTTCATCGTCATCGACACCGACATCTTGTCCAGCGGGATCCCGTCGAACAGCTGCCGCATGTCGTAGATCGAGTCGATCGCCACGCCCGCCATGCCGACGTCGCCCGTCACGCGCGGGTGGTCGCTGTCGTAGCCGCGGTGCGTCGGCAGGTCGAAGGCCACCGACAGGCCCTTCTGGCCGGACGCCAGATTGCGCCGGTAGAAGGCGTTCGACTCCTCGGCCGTGGAGAAGCCGGCGTACTGCCGGATCGTCCAGGGCTGGTTCACGTACATCGTCGGGTACGGGCCGCGCAGGTAGGGGGCCACGCCCGGGTACGTCTGCAGGAAGTCCAGGCCCTCCAGGTCCCGCCCGGTGTAGAGCGGCTTGACGCCGATGCCCTCGGGCGTCTCCCACAGCAGGTCGGCGGCCGCGGTGCCGGTGGACTCCTTCACCGCGGAGCGCCACTGCTCCTCGGACACTGCGGCGACGGCGGTGGGGTCGAGCGCCAGCTCGGAGAAATCGGGGATGCTCAAGACGGCACTCCCATCCGGTCGAGTACGGAGGACAGCACGGCGACGGCGTCACAGCCGGCGAAGACGTACTCGTCCACGGAAGCCTCTGCGGTGCCCGGCTTGCCGGCGAGGAAGACGGTCGTGGCGCCCGCCGCGCGCAGCGCCTCGGACACCGCCGCGGCCTGCTCCTCGTACAGCGCGTCGCTGGAGCAGAGCACGGCCATGCCGTCGGCGCCGCTCGCGGCGTACGCCTCGGCGGCCGTCGCCGGGTCCACCGACACCGGATCGTGCACGGGCTCGATGCCGCCGGCCTGGAACAGGTTCGAGGCGAAGGTGGCGCGCGCGGTGTGCGCGGCGGCCGGGCCGAGCGCGGCGAGGAAGATCCTCGGCCGGGCGCCGGTCGCCGTCAGGTGCGCGTCACTGCGGGCGCGCAGGGCCTCGTAGGCCTCGTCGCGCCGGACGCGGGGCAGTCCGCCGATGGGTCCGGCGGGCGCGGGCTCGCGTACGACCGGCTTCTCCGACAGCAGCGGGAACTCGCTGACGCCGGTGATCGGTTCGCGGCGCTTGGCCAGCTTCTTGGAGCGTGCGGCCCAGGTGGCGGCGAGCCGCTCGGCGACCAGGCCGGAGCGCAGGGCGGCGGCCAGGCCGCCGGCCTTCTCCACGGTCCGGAAGAACTCCCAGGCGGCGTGCGCCAGTTCGTCGGTGAGCCGCTCCACGTAGTACGAGCCGCCGGCCGGGTCGATCACCCGGGCCAGGTGCGACTCCTCCAGCAGGATGGTGGAGGTGTTGCGGGCGATCCGGCGCGCGAAGGCGTCCGGCAGACCCAGCTCGTGGTCGAAGGGGAGCACGGTCACCGAGTCCGCGCCGCCCACGCCCGCGGCCATGCAGGCCACGGTGGTGCGCAGCATGTTCACCCAGGGGTCGCGGCGGGTCATCATCACCGGCGAGGTCACCGCGTGCTGCAGCTGGGCGCCCGCCTCCGGGGCCCCCGAGGCCTCGGCGATACGGGACCACAGCCGGCGCGCGGCGCGCAGCTTGGCGATGGTGAGGAACTGGTCCGCGGTGGCGGCGTAGCGGAACTCCAGCTGGCCGAGGGCCGCTTCGGTGCTCAGCCCGGCGTCGGTGAGGGTGCGGAGGTAGGCGACACCGGTGGCCAGGGACAGGCCCAGCTCCTCGGCGGCGCTGCCGCCGGCCTCGTGGTAGGGCAGGGCGTCCACGGTCAGGGCGCGCACGCCGGGCCAGCCGGCGGCGGCCTCCCGGGCCAGCTCGACGGCGGCGGCCGGGTCCAGCGCCTCGCCGGTCCGGGCCTCGTGGCCCAGCGGGTCGGCGCCCAGCGAGGCCCGGGCGGCCTCGGGGGACACCGCGCTCTCGGTGAACAGGCGCAGCAACTCGCGGGCGGCTTCGGCGTATTGGGCTCCCGCATCCAGGGAGACCGGGGCGAGGTCCAGATAGACCCCCTCCAGCGCCCGCGCGAGGCCGTCGACCGGGAGGCCGCCGTGGCCCACGGTGAACCAGAGGGAGGTGACCCCGTTCTCCAGGTCGGCGAGGGCCGCCTCGTTCACGCGTACCGGGTCGGTGCCCGCGAGGCGCTGGCGCACGTCCCAGCCGTTCGCGGTGGTGCCCTCCGGCCTGCCTCCGCGTATGAAGGGGGCGAATCCGGGGAGACCGGTGTCGGGAGCCGCCCCGTCGGGCGGCGCGGTGTAGAGCGGGCGGGTGGTGAGCCCGTCTTCGAGTGGGGTGGACAACGCATCTTCTGCGGCCTCGCCGGAGGCTTCCTTGCCCGACTTGCGCAGTACGCCTTCTACAAGGCGCTGCCACTGCTCATGCGTCGCGTCAGGGAACTCGGCGGCCAGGGAGAGCCCGTCGTCAGGCAGGACCGTCATGGCTCGAATGCTAGGGGCGGGCGGTTGGGGCGCACCATACCGTGCGGTGTGATCTCGCCCTCTCGCGAGATGGCGAAAGGATCTTGACTACCGGGCTGAGCAGCACCGTTGCCGAGGTACTGGGGAGTAGGTACGGACCCGCGCGCGTTACCACGATCCGTCGGGGGTCTCCACGGACGGGCGAGAGGTCCGTCCCCGGTGGCCCCGGCCACCTGCGGACTTCTCCCGTGCGGGACGTCCGCCGGCGCGATCACGGCCGTGACCGCCGGATTGAAGACTTCCGACAGAAGCGCCGGTCCCGGGGCCTCGCCCGGGCCGCCCCGGGGCCGGTCCCGGGACCGGCCCCGCACCCGGGTCAGGGGATGTGGATGCTGTCGACGAATCGCTCGTGCATCTTCTTCAGGGTCTTCTCGCCCGACTCGGGACCCAGGGTCAGGGCCTGCACGAGGTGGTCGTCGTCGGCGATCACGCGCACCCATCCGACCAGACGCTGGTCGTGTTCCACGGTGGAGAGGCGCGCGTCGATGACCCGGCGGCCGTCAACCGTCTTCTTCCTGACGTCGGTGCTGACGAGGGGCGCGCCGCCGAATTGCTTGTACTTGGCGATCAGGCCCCGGATGGCCTCGTCGAGGGACAGCTGATCGCCCGGTATGTCGTGGACGGTGAAGCCGATGGCCCCCTCGGGCACCTCCAACCCGTACGAGCGGCCCTCGACGGTCCCACCGCCGGCGGTGGGGATGGAGACCTTCCTGACCTGCGCCTTTCCGGGAAGCTCGGCCGTGATGCCACTGGGGGGATCGGTGGTCTTCACCCACTCCTCGGCGGGCGTCGCGGTCACGGCGCCGGCGTACGCCGCCGCCGGGTCGGAGAACGCGGGGGCGGAGGGCAGCACGCCCCCGGCAACCAGGGCCGCCGCGGCGGAGAGCATCAGAAGGCGCTGGCGCTGCGTCCGAGAACGGTCGGCCATGCGGATCACTTCCCATGACGGGGGCGGCTCCGGGGGCGACGATGACGATCACGTGCGGATTCCCGGCCCACCCTCCCAGCGTCCGTCCCGGCGGGCGCGGATGCATCCGGACGGGCCCGGCCCCCGCGTGTCTGCGGTGGTCCGTTCCGCCCGGACGGTACGGGTGGTGGGCGGGACTGGTGGTGCGAGGCGTGCGAGTGGTGGGAGTCGGTTGTGGCGATGGTCGGACTGTTCTGGGTCACGCCGGACGCGGTGTACGTCGGCTCGCCGCCGAGCGCCGCCGGCGGCTGCGTACGGCTGACCGGCGACGGGCTGGAAGCGGTGGACCCCGACGGCTCCCGGACGTGGACGTGGGAGGAACTGCGTTCCGCGGTCGTCGAGGACGTGCCCACCGAGAGCCCGTCGGGACGCGCGTCGAAACTCCTCGGATCGGTGGTCTCGGCCGCGCTCGGCGCCTTCCTCGGCGAGGGGCCGCCCGAGATGACCCTGCGGCTGGAGACGGAGAACGGGCCGGAACAGGTGACGGCCTACGCGGCGGTCGCCGGCTACGGCGCCGAGGAGACGGCCCTCTCCCAGGACCTGCTCGCCCGTTTCGTCGCGGGGGCCGCGGACCCCCGGACCCTGGCGGCCTGGGGCCGCGAGCACGCCCCGGAGGGCACGCCCGGGCCACCCGTACGGGAGTCCCTCCTCCGCAGCTGGGCAGGGGCCTGAGCGCGTCCCTGAGCGAGTCCCGCCGGTCGTCAGTCCTCCAGACGGACGGGCATCAGCAGCGAGAAGGTGTCCTCGGTGTCGGTCCGGCGGATCGCCAGGGGCGCCGTGGGGGCGCCGAACTCCAGGACCAGCCGGTCGCGGGCGCCGGCGGCGGCGAGGGCGTGCAGGAGGAACTCGCGGTTGACCGCGACGCGGTGCCGGTCGTCGTCGCCGTCCTCGCAGACGGTCACCGCACCGTCGGCCGTCACCTTGAGCACGCTGAGGTCGCAGGAGACGCCCTCCTGCTCGCGCGCCTCGCCCGCGCGGACGGGCCCCGACTCCAACGCCTCGCGGAAGGCCGCGACATCGACGAGGGCGCGGCGCCCTGCCGGGAGGCGGACGAGGCGGCGGTAGTCGGGGAAGTCGTGATCGACGCACTGGCCGGCCGTCTGACGGTCCCCCGCCTCCAGGGTCACGCGGCCGCCGTCCACGGCGAGCGAGACCGGGGCGCCGTCGCTCAGCAGCGCCCGCATCGCGTCGGCGAGCGGGGACGGTACGACGACCTGCACGCGGGGCCCGCCGTGGCCGCTGGCACCGGCCCGTGCGACGGCCATCCGGTAGCGGTCGGTGGCCACGACGCGGAGCGCGTCGCCCTCGATGTCGAACAGGACACCGCCGAGCACCGGGAGGTCCGGATCGGTGCCGGCGGCGAAGCGGACGGCGTCCAGCGCGGCGGCCAGGTCGGGGGCGGAAACGGTCAGCCGGACGGTGGCGGTTGCGTCGATTGTGGCGGTGGCGGTGGCGGTGGCGGTGGCGGTGGCGGTGGTGGTGGTGGTGGTGGCGGTGGTGCGGAGCACGGTCATCGGCTTCTCCCTGCATTCGAGTAGCGCTCGGACGGTGGAGAACTCGCTGCGGGCATCGGACAGCCCCCGTTCGAGCCGTCGCAGATGTGCCTCGAGCAGCTTGCGCACCAGGTCGGTGTCCGCACTGGACCAGCCGGCCAGCACCAGCCGGATGTCCGCCAACGGCATGCCCGCCCGCCGCAGCCGGCCCAGCAACCGGGACTCTTCGAGCTGCTCGGCGCCGTACCACCGGTAGCCGCTCACCGGATCCACCCAGGCCGGGACCAGCACGCCCGCACCGTCGTAGAACCGCAGGGTGCTCACACTCAGTCCGCTGTCCCGGGCCATCTCGCCAATGCTGCGCATCTCGCTCTCCACACCCAGAACTCTGAGCCCTCCACCAGGTCGAGGGTCAACCGCCGCCGCCATGGGGGCGGCGTGCGTGGCGGCGGCGTTGCGGGGTCGTGAAATCCAGCCATGGGTTTTCGGCCGTCGACGGCGCTGTGGATGTTGGACGGAGCGGAAGGAAAGCCCAGATCAAAGCCGGTGTACGAGGTCTGGTGGGGGGCTCGTTCCGGCCACCCCCGGGAGCCTCGGGCGGGGGTTGACCGGCGGCCGGGGCGCTGACAGTCTCCGAGCCATGTCCGCGACCGAACTTCTCGCCACGCGGCTCCACACCCCCGGCCTCTGTACCGAGCCGGGCGAGTGTCCGGGCCGCTGTCCGGCCCCCACGGCCTGACCCCCGCCCCGCCCGGGCCCGCCTGGCCCCGCCTGGCCAAGACGACGCGCCGCCCTTCACCGCGAGGCCCGGCCAGGACGCCCCGCCTCACGGGGACCGTCCATCCGGCTCGGCACCCCTGACCGGGGCCGCCAGGCCGGAGCCGACGCCCCACCGGCCCGGCGCCGTCCGGCGCCGCCCTTCCGGAACGGTGCCCCCGGGTCGCCCCTCCGCGGGTGACGCCTGACCGGCACGGTGCCGGCCGGCGACGACCTCCCGGGGACGGCCCCCGGGACGGCTCGTCACCGATGCGCTGTGCCGGGTCGATGCCAGGACGGGATGCGTTTCCGGGACCCCTCACCCTCACCAGGGGTGCCTTCCGGGACTGCTCACTAGGGGTGCTGTGCCGGGCCGGAGCCCTACCGGAGGTGCCTCGCGGGGAACCCCTGCCGGGGTGCTGAGCCGGGATGGCCTAACCAACCGGGGATGCCCTTCCGGGAGACGCTCGCCGAAGGCGTCGTACCGGGCCGGCGCCCCTACCGACGATGCCCACCCGGGACGGCGGCCACCCACCGGCGCGGGTCCCCACCGAGGATGCCCCACCGGGACGGCCTCGCACCGGGGCTGCCCGCCCGCGGCCGCCTGCCAGCACGACGCCTCACCGGGCGACATCCCACTCTGCACACCCGTCCGGGACGGATCCCCAACAGCTCCCCCTACCGGGGGTGTTCGGCCGGCCCAACGCCCCACCATGGCGTCCCACCGGCCGACGCCCGCCTGCGTGTCCCACGGACGGCGCCCAGCCAGGGCGTTCCGCGGGAAGGCACTCCGCCTACGTGTCCCACGGATGGTGCTCAGCCAGGGCGTCGCGCGGGACGGTGCCCCGCCTGCGTGTCCCATTGGACGGTGCCCAGCCAGGGCGTCCCACGGGCCAGCGCCCACCTGCGTGTCCCACGGATGGCGCTCAGCCAGGCGTCCCAAGGGAGGGTGCCCCACCTGCATGTCCCATTGGACGGCGCCCAACCAGGGCGCCCCGCAGGGACGGTGCCCCACCTGGTGTCCCACCGGATGGTGCCCCACTTGCGTGTCCCACCGGTGGCGCTCAGCCAGGGCGTTCCGCGGGACGGTGCCCCGCCTGCGTGTCCCATCGGACGGCGCCCAGCCAGGGCGTCCCGGGGGACGGTGCCCCGCCTGGGTCCCACTGGGGGGTGCCCTGCCCAGGTGTCCCACGGATGGCGCTCAGCCAGGGCGTCTCGCGGGAGGGTGCCCCACCTGCGTGTCCCACCGAATGGTGCCCAGCCAGGGCGTCCCGCGGGACGGTGCCCCATGAGGGTGTCCCGCCGGTCGGCGCCCCCCAAAGGGCCTCACGGTCGGCGCCCCGGCAGGGATGCCGGCCCGGGAGGGGCCGGGCGGGGGCGTGCGGCCGGATCGGTGCCCGACGGGAGGGCTCGGGGCAGGGGCTCTGCCCGGGCGTGGCCCTGCCCGGGCGTGGCCCTGCCGGGCGGAGCAGCCACCGCCCGGTGCGCCCGGCACCCGAGGGGCCTCCGCGTCCTCGGGGCCGGCACCCGTAGCCGTACCACCCGCACCGCACCCACCGCTTCGCGCAACTCCGTTTCCTCCGCTGCGGATACGAACCCGCCCGCAGCCAGACCTCAGCAGGGAGCTCCCATGGCCACCACCCTTCCCACCCCGACCGTCACCGTCACCAAGATCGGCGGCCGCATCGGCGCCGAGATCGGCGGCGTACGCCTCGGCGGCGATCTGCCCGAAGCCGCCGTCGCCGAGATCCGCGCCGCCCTCCTCGCGCACAAGGTCGTCTTCTTCCGCGGTCAGGACCACCTCGACGAGGCCGGCCACGAGGCCTTCGCGCAGTTGCTCGGCGCGCCGGTCGCGCACCCCACCGTCCCCTCCGCGGACGGCCGTTACGCCCTCGGCATCGACTCCCACCACGGCGCCCGCGCCAACCAGTGGCACACCGACGTCACCTTCGTCCCCGCCTACCCCGCCTTCTCCATCCTCCGCGCCGTCACCATCCCCCCGTACGGCGGCAACACCCTCTGGGCCAACACGGCCACCGCCTACTCCCACCTCCCCGAGCCGCTCCGCGCCCTCGCCGACAGCCTGCGCGCCGTCCACTCCAACGAGTACGACTACGCCGCCCTCAAGCCCGATGCCCTCCCCGAGGCCCTGGCCCAGTACCGCGAGGTGTTCACCTCCACCAAGTTCCTCACCGAGCACCCGGTGGTCCGCGTCCACCCCGAGACGGGCGAACGCACGCTGCTGCTCGGCAACTTCGTCCAGCGGATCAACGGCCTCACCGGCCGTGACTCCCGCGTCCTCCAGGACCTCTTCCAGTCGCACATCGAGAGCCCCGAGAACACCGTCCGCTGGCAGTGGCAGGCGGGCGACGTCGCGATCTGGGACAACCGCGCCACCCAGCACTACGGCGTGGACGACTCCGACGACCACGAGCGCACCCTGCGCCGCGTCACCGTCGACGGCGACGTCCCGGTCGGTCCCGACGGCGAGCCCTCCCGCCTGATCAGCCCGGAGGCCGTCCCGGACCCCGCCTTCGGCATCCCGTCAGGCGCCTCCACCTCCACCTCCACCTCCACCTCCACCTCCGCCTCCAGCTCCGTCTCCGCCTGACCGACCCCACACCACCCGCCCGGCCCCGCCCCGCCCGCTCCCCGCCCGCTCCCCGCCCGCTCCCCGTACGTCGCCCAAGGAGCCCCCGTGCCCCACCTGCTCGCCATCACCGGCAGCCCCTCCGCCCACTCCCGCACCGCCGTCGTCGCCGACCACGTGCTGCGCCGCCTGTCCCACTCCGGCTTCGGGACCGCGCACCTGGCCGTGCGCGAACTCCCCGCCGCCGACCTGCTCGCCGCCCGCCGCGGCGAGCCCGAGATCCGCCGGGCGCTGGAGGCCGTCGCCGAGGCCGACGGCCTGGTCATCGCGACCCCGGTCTACAAGGCCTCGTACACCGGTCTGCTCAAGGCCTTCCTCGACCTGCTCCCGCAGGACGGCCTCGCCGGCAAAACGATTCTGCCGCTGGCCACCGGCGGCAGCCTCGCCCACGTCCTGACCATCGACTACGCCCTGCGCCCCGTGCTCGCCGCCCTCGGCGCCCGGCACGTCACCGCCGGCCGGTTCGTCCTGGACTCCTCCGTCGAACGAGGATCCGGCCCCGACCGGCTGCGGCCCGAGGCCGAGCTCGACCTCTTCCAGGCGGTCGACGAGTTCGCCGAGGCCCTGCGCACCGCGCCCGCCGCTGCCGCCGCGCTCACCACCGCTCCGTAACACGACGCCACCAGCAACCCCCGCACCGACAAGGACCCCGTCATGCCCGCAGCCTTCACCTCGACCCGCACCTCCCGGCGCCAGTTCCTCACCCTGCTCGGCATTTCGGCGGCCGCGGTGAGCTGCGGCACGGCCACCGCCAACGGCGGCGGTTCCGGCGCCCAGGTCAAGACCCTGAAGTACCAGGGGTCGGTCGGTGCCGTCACCCTCCCCGAACTCGCCGCCGACCTCGGCTACTTCGAGGACGTCAAGCTCGAATGGGTCGGCAACACCATCAGCGGCCCGCAGGACATCCAGTCCGCCGCCACCGGCCAGACCCACTTCGGCAGCGCCTTCAACGGCGCGGTCATCAAGCTCGCCGCAGGCAAGGCTCCGATCAAGGCGGTCATCTCCTCCTACGGTTCGGACCAGTACTCCTACGCCGGCTACTTCGTCCTGGAGGACAGCCCGATCCGCTCCGCCCGGGACCTGATCGGCAAGAAGGTCGGCATGAACACCCTGGGCGCGCACTACCAGGCGCTGCTCGACACCTACCTCAGCCGCAACAGCCTCTCCAAGGCGGACGCGGACAAGGTCGAGGCCCTGGTGATACCGCCCGTCAACACCGAACAGGCGCTGCGCGCGAAGCAGATCGAGGTCGGGGTGCTCACCGGCATCCTGCGCGACAAGGCCGTCGCCTCCGGCGGCATCCGCCCGCTGTTCACCGATGTGGAACTGCTCGGCCCGTTCAGCGCGGGCACCTACATCATGACCGAGCGCTTCATCAAGCAGAACCCGGACACCGTACGGACCTTCGTGACGGGCGTGGCCAAGGCCATCGAGTGGTCCCGCACCACTCCGCGGGAGGAGGCCGTCGCCCGGATGACCGAGATCGTCAAGAAGCGCGGCCGCAACGAGGACACCGCCGCCCTGCAGTTCTGGCGCTCGTACGGGATCGCCGAGACGGGCGGCCGGATCCCCGACAAGGAGTTCCAGCTCTGGCTCGACTGGCTCGGTGAGCGCGGCGAGATCAAGAAGGGGCAGTTCAAGCCGTCCGACCTCTACACCAACGAGTTCAACGCCTACGGAAAGGGGTGACGGCCACCATGACGAAGATCGTGTTCGAGGGAGTGCGCAAGACTTTCGGCGACTTCACCGCCCTCGACGGCATCGACCTGGAGATCCGCAGCGGGGAGTTCCTCGTGGTCGTCGGCCCCAGCGGCTGCGGCAAGTCCACGCTCCTCGACCTCCTCGGCGGGCTGTCGCGCCCGACGGGCGGCCGGATCCTGCTCGACGGCAAGCCGGTCACCGGGCCCGGCCTGGACCGGGGCATCGTCTTCCAGCAGTACGCGCTGCTGCCGTGGCGGACCGCCCAGGGCAACGTCGAGTTCGGCCTGGAGGCCACCGGTGTGCCGCGCCGCCAACGCGCCGCCCGGGCGAAGGAGTTCCTGGACCTGGTCGGACTGACCGGCTTCGAGGACCGGCACCCGCACCAGCTCTCCGGAGGCATGCGCCAGCGCGTCGCCATCGCCCGCGCACTGGCGTACGACCCGGACGTGCTGCTGATGGACGAGCCGTTCGCCGCGCTCGACGCGCAGACGCGCGAGTCCCTCCAGGACGAGCTGCGCCGCATCTGGCAGAGCACCGGCAAGACCGTCGTCTTCATCACCCACGGCATCGAGGAGGCCGTCTACCTCGGGCAGCGGGTGGCCGTCATGACCTCCCGGCCCGGCCGGGTCAAGGAGGTCGTCCCGGTCTCCTTCGGCGACCGCGACGGACTGCTGGGGGAGGCCCTGCGGTCCAGCCCGGAGTTCGCCCGCTACCGGCACGAGATCTGGAACCTCCTCCACGACGAGGTGGCCCGCGCCCAGCAACTGGAGAAGGAGGCGGCATCCGTATGACCACCGGAACCGACACCACCACCCTGGCGGCCCCGGGCCACACCGCCCCGGCCGAGCCCGCCCAGGCTCCGGCCGAGCCCGCCCAGGACGCGGGTACCGCTCCCGCCGCCGCCGGGACCGGCGCCCTGGCCGGCGCCGGGTCCGCCCCGGCCGGGTCCGCACCGGACGGAGCCCCGACCACGGCCGAATCCGTGCCGGCCGAGGGGACTGTCCCCGCCGCTGCCGGGGCCGCCCCGGAGGGAGTCTCCGCCCTCAAGTCCCGGGCCCTGCACTCGCCGTCCGCCCCTGCCCAGTCCGCCCCCGTCGCGGGTACGGCTCCCGTCCCGGCCGGGACCGGCGCCCCGGACGGGGCGCCCGCCCTCACGTCCCGGGCCGAGGATTCCGCCCCGGCCCCAGCCGGATCGGCCCAGGACGGAGCCCCGGCCCTTGCCGAATCCGTCCCGGGCGGGGCCCCTGCCCTCAAGACCCCGGCCCCCGTCCGGACGAGGACCGCCGCACTCGCCGTCGTACGCGTCCTGAAGGCCGTCGCCGTCCGGACCGCCGCGATCCTCGCCCTGGTCGCCCTCTGGGAGATCGCCCCGCGCGCCGGCCTGGTCGACGCCACCTTCCTGCCTCCCATCAGCGAGGTGGCCGTCGCCTGGTGGGAGCTGGCCGGCGACGGCCAGCTCGCCGACCACACCCAGGCCAGCCTGATCCGCTCCTTCGGCGGCTTCGGCATCGCCGTCGCCGTCGCGGTCCCGCTCGGCCTGCTCATCGGCTGGTACCGGCCCCTCGCCGACTTCCTCGGGCCGCTGCTGGAGGTCTTCCGCAACACCGCGGCCCTCGCGCTGCTCCCGGTCTTCGTGCTGCTCCTCGGCATCGGCGAGACGTCGAAGGTGTCGATCGTCGTCTACGCCTGCCTC
Source organism: Streptomyces sp. NBC_00207 (assembly GCF_045160965.1). Lineage (NCBI taxonomy): Bacteria > Bacillati > Actinomycetota > Actinomycetes > Kitasatosporales > Streptomycetaceae > Streptomyces > Streptomyces sp. NBC_00207. Next base: position 6,927,228 of record NZ_CP130715.1, read on the forward strand.
TGGCCCGTCCTGCTCAACACGATCAGCGCCGTCCGGAACGCCGACCCCACCCTGATCCGGCTCGCCCGGTCGATGGACCTCTCCACGCCGCGCCTGTTCCAGAAGGTGATCCTGCCGGCCTCCGTACCGGCCATCTTCACCGGAATCCGGCTGGCCGGCGCCGTCTCCATCCTCGTCCTGGTGGCCGCCGAGATGATCGGCGCCAAGGCCGGCCTCGGCTATCTGATCAACGCCTCGCAGTTCAACTTCGCGATCCCGCAGATGTACGCGGGCATCGTCACCATCTCCGCCATCGGCGTGGCCTTCAACCAGCTGCTGGTCACGGTCGAACGCCGCCTCAGCACCTGGCGCGTCCCCGCCTGACGCCCCCGCCTGACTCCCACCGCCGGCCCCCCGCCGCCTGACGGCCCCACTCCGCTTCGCGCCACCCGACACACGAGGAACAGTCATGACCACCGCCCCCCGGACCCTCCACCTCAACGCCTTCCTCATGAACGCCGGGCACCACGACGCCGCCTGGCGCCACCCCGACAGCACCCCCGAACGGGTCACCGACCTGCGCTACTTCCAGGAACTGGCCCGCACCGCCGAGCGCGGACTGCTCGACTCCATCTTCTTCGCCGATGGCGTCGCCCTGTGGGGCAAGGCCCGCTACAACGCCCTCGGCGGTTTCGAGCCGCTCACCCTTCTCTCCGCGATCGCCGCCGTCACCGAGCACATCGGGCTGATCGCGACCGTTTCCACCACCTTCAACGAGCCCTACAACCTGGCCCGCAAGTTCGCCTCCCTCGACCACATCAGCGGCGGCCGCGCCGGCTGGAACATCGTCACCTCCGGCAGCGTCGACGAGGCCCGCAACTTCAACCGCGACGAGCACCTGGAGCACGCCCGCCGCTACGAGCGCGCCCACGAGTTCCTCGACGTCGCCACCAAGCTCTGGGACAGCTGGGAGGACGACGCGATCGTCCTCGACAAGGAGCGCGGCATCTACGCCGACACCGACAAGCTCCACCCCGCCGCCCACCGCGGCGAGCACTTCGGGGTCGCCGGACCGCTCAACGTCCCGCGCTCCCCGCAGGGGTACCCGCTCCTCGTGCAGGCAGGCTCCTCCGAGGACGGCAAGGAGTTCGCCGCCCAGTACGCCGAGGCCGTGTTCACCGCCCAGCAGACCCTCGCCGACGGCCAGACCTTCTACAAGGACCTCAAGTCCCGCCTCGCCAAGTACGGACGCACCGAGGGCGACCTGCTCGTCCTGCCCGGCATCGCCCCCGTCATCGGATCCACCGAGGCCGAGGCGAAGGCGCTGGAGCAGCAGCTCACCGACCTCCAGGTGCCGGAGTACGGCCTCGCCCAGCTCTCCGGCATGCTGAACGTCGACCTGACCGGGCTGCCCCTCGACGGCCCGCTGCCCGACCTGCCCGAAGAGCGGGACATCAACGGCAACAAGAGCCGCTTCACCCTCGTCGCCGAGCTGGCCCGCCGCGACGGCCTCACCCTGCGCGAGCTGATCGCCCGCCTCGGCGCCGGCCGCGGCCACCGAACCTTCGCGGGCACCCCCGAGCAGATCGCCGACCAGCTGGAGGAGTGGTTCACGCAGGGCGCCGCCGACGGCTTCAACATCATGGCCCCCGTCCTGCCCACGGGCTTGACGGCCTTCGTCGACCACGTCGTGCCGATCCTGCAGCGGCGCGGCCTGTTCCGCACCGAGTACACCGGCCGCACCCTCCGGGAGAACTACGGCCTCGCCCGCCCGGCCAACCGCCACACCCGGGAGGACGCATGACCGACCACGTCACCGACGTCCTCGTCGTCGGAGGCGGACCGGCCGCCGCCTGGGCCGCCCTCAAGGCGGCCCGGGCCGGGGCCCGGGTCGTCCTCGCCGACAAGGGCTACTGCGGTACGAGCGGCGCCACGGCCGCCGGCGGCACCGGCGTCTGGTACGTCCCGCCCGAGCCCGCCGCCCGCGAGGCGGCCATGGCCTCCCGCGAGGGCCTCGGCGGCTACCTGGCCGACCGGCGCTGGATGGCCCGGGTCCTCGACGAGACGTACGACCGGATGAACGAGCTGGCCACCGAGGGCCGCTACCCGTTTCCCACCGGACCGGACGGACGGCCGCTGCGGGGCGGCCTCCAAGGCCCCGAGTACATGCGGCGGATGCGCATCCTGATCCGCCGCGCAGGGGTCCGCGTCCTCGACCACAGCCCGGTCACCGAACTGCTCACCGACGCGGACGGCGCCGTCGCGGGCGCCGCCGGCTACCGCCGCCAGGCCCGGGAGCACTACCGGGTCCGGGCCGGCGCCGTGGTCCTCGCCACCGGCGGCTGCGCCTTCCTCAGCGGGGCGCTCGGCACCAACACCAACACCGGGGACGGCGCGCTCTTCGCCGCCGAGGCCGGGGCCGAGCTCTCCGGCATGGAGTTCTCCAACGCCTACGGGATCGCCCCCGAGGGCACCTCGGTCACCAAGACCGCCTTCTACTCCTTCGCCACCTTCTACCAGGAGGACGGCAGCGTGCTGGAGGGCGCGGCCAGCCAGGGCGGCCGCTCGGCGATCGCCCGCGAACTCCTCACGGGCGCCCGGGTGTACGCGCGCCTCGACCGCGCCGACGAGAAGGCCCGGGCCGCGATGCGCCTCGCGCAGCCCAACTTCTTCCTCACCTTCGACCGGCTCGGCATCGACCCCTTCACCGACCGCTTCGCCGTGACCCTGCTCGCCGAGGGCACGGTCCGCGGCACCGGCGGCATCCGGATCACCGGCGACGACTGCGCCACCGGCGTCCCGGGCCTCTACGCCGCCGGGGACGCGGCCACCCGCGAGGAGATCTGCGGCGGCTTCACCGGGGGCGGCAGCCACAACGCCGCCTGGGCGGTCTCCTCCGGCAGCTGGGCCGGCCGGGGCGCCGCCCGGCACGCCCTCTCCCTCGGACCGGGACGGGCCGCCCGCCGCCCCGTCACCGGCGCCGGCGGAGCCGGACTGCGCCCGACGGGGACCCGGGCCGAGCCGGGCGGGCACCGGGCCGCCGTGGAACTCGTACAGGCGGAGGTCCTCCCGTACGACAAGAACTACCTGCGCAGCGGTGACGTCCTCGCCGCCTCGCTGCGGACCCTCGACACGGCCTGGTCGCAGCTGCGGGCCACGCTGTACGGCGAGGGCGCGGAGCTGGTCAGGGCCCGGCAGGCGGCCGCGATGACGGCGCACGCGCGGTGGATGTACGCGGCCGCCCTCGCCCGGCCGGAGACCCGGGGGATGGCCAAGCGCCTGGACCATCCGCAGCAGGACCCGAAGCTGCACCACCGGATCCTGGTGGGCGGCCTGGACCGGGTGTGGACCCGGCCCGCGGCCCTGACGGGTACGGGGGCGGCGGCGTGATCGAACTGGTCTCGCGTGATCGGTGCATCACCTGCGACAAGTGCATCGAGGTGTGCCCGACGGACGTGTTCGAGCGGGGCCCCGGGGGGATCCCGGTGCTCGCGCGGCAGGAGGACTGCCAGACCTGCTTCCTGTGCGAGGCGAACTGCCCGGTGGACGCGCTGTTCGTCTCCCCGCTGACCCGCCCGGCGGCGGACGACCCCGCCGTACGGGACGAGACGGGGCTGGCGGAGCGCGGCCTGCTCGGCAGCTACCGGCGCGAGATCGGCTGGGGCGAAGGCCGGACGCCCGGGTCGCTCAGGGCGGTCGGCCCGCCGCTGGGGCCGGACCTGCGTCCGATCACGTCCTGAGGCGGGGGCGGTCCGGCCGGACCGCCCCCGCCGTTCGCCGCGTCAGACAGTCAGACCGTCAGGACGATCTTGCCGCGCGTACGGCCCGCTGCGCTCAGCTCCCAGGCCCTGGCCGCCTCGGCGAGCGGCAGCGCATGCTCCACGTTGACGGTGAGGCTGCCCGCGTCGGCCAGTTCCGCGAGGAACGTCAGGTCGGCCGTGTCGGGGCGCACCCACAGCTGGTGGGCGCCCTTGGCGGCCGCCTGGTAGTCGGCGATGGAGGCGACCCGGTCGCGCTCCTTGACCAGGGACTGCAGGGTCTCCACCACGTCGTCCCCGTAGAAGTCCAGGGCCGCGTCGACCCCTTCGGGCGCCAGCTCGCGGATCCGGTCCGCCAGGCCCTCCCCGTACAGCACCGGTTCGGCGCCGAGCGCGCGCAGGTAGTCGTGGTTGTGCGCGCCGGCCGTGCCGATCACGCGCAGGCCGAGCGCGACGGCGATCTGCACGCCGAAGGAACCGGTGCCGCCCGCCGCGGAGTGGATGACGACGGTCTCGCCGGCTTTCGCGCCCACGCGGGTGAGCGACTGGTAGGCGGTGAGGCCGGCCAGCGGGATGCCCGCGGCCTGCTCGAAGCTCAGCTCGCGGGGCTTGCGGGCGAGGGTGCGGACCGGGGCGCTGACCAGTTCGGCGTAGGTGCCGAGCTCCACCCACTCCTTGCGGACGTAGCCGTACACCTCGTCGCCCACGGCGTAGTCGAAGGTGTCCGGGCCGACGGCCTCGACGATTCCGGCGACGTCCCAGCCGGGTATGACGGGGTAGCGGACTTCGAGGATCGGGTCGAGGTATCCGGCGGCGAGCTTCCAGTCCACCGGATTGACCCCGGCGGCCTTGACGCGGACGAGGACCTCGCCCGGTCCCACCTTCGGCTGCGGTACGTCAACGAGCGTGAGGTTACCGGCAGTTCCGTATGCGCTGTACGTGATGGCCTTCATGATCACTGCCAACAGGGCCCCGCGGGGCGCTATTCCCCCACGATTCCCTCACGCGGGCAGGGTGTTGCGGTGCGAGCTCCGGCGGGCCGCGGCGAAGAGCGCCTGGATCTGCGTGCCGGACTGCTCGACGTCGTCGAGGGGGGAGGGGAAGGGCAGCCTCACGTCCCGGTGGCCGCGCCGCTCCTCCAGCCGCAGGGTGATGCCGTACCGGTCCATGGCGACCGGCAGCGCGCGCACGACGGCGGCGGTGGGCAGCGGCCGGACCAGGCGGAGCAGCAGGGTGACGAGGTCGTGGTGGTCGTCCAGGAGGTGCGTGAGCATGCCCGCCTCGTACGGGGCGAGCGGGTCGGGGCGGGCGGCCTCCAGCTCTTCGAGGCCGACGTACGCGAGGCCGTGCCCGGTCTCCAGGACGGCCTGGCCGAATTCCACGCAGGTGGAGCCGGCGGCCTCGTCCGAATAGGGGGTGAGCAGGCGGCCCAGCACGGTGACGCGGGCGCGCACCCGGTCGCGTACGGGGGTGGGGGCGACGTCGGTGAATTGCAGCCGGATCGTGGGCCGGTACTCGGCGTCGCCGCCGGGCTCGGCGGGGTGCAGGTGCAACCGGCCCATCGGGTCGCTGCCGTCGAGGTGGCGGACCTCGGTGCGCCGCTCGTCGGTGATCAGGGTCATGGAGTGGGCGGCGGTCAGGATCGACCGGATTCGCTCGGCGTCGGTGGGCCGGGCGGCCGGGGTGGCAGGGGCACCGGACATGCGCATGCGGATCTCTCCATCGCCAGAGTGGGTTAGGTATGCCTAACCTAACCCATTCGGCGCTCCGGGAGTACCCGGCGTGGTTCGTGTCGTTGTTGGGCTGAACGGGTGAAACGCGAGAGGATGGGGGGATGCACATGAAGCGCGCGGCCGAGGCGGCCCGGTGAGCAGGTACGACGTCACCGACGAACAGTGGGAGGGGCTCGCGCAGGTGGTCCCCCTGCGCAGTCGCAACGAGTGGCCCTCCCGGGTGGACCACCGCACGATTCCCAAGGCGCCCGGAGCTTCGGTGGCGGAGCAGCGGCGCTTCGTGGTGATCAGAGTCCAGATCTTCGCGGACGCGCGGGAGGTGGCGGAGTACCTGATCGCACAGATCCCGGTGCTGCTCGACCTCACCGGCGCGGACAGCGAAGTGGCCAAGCGCATCCTGGACTTCAGCAGCGGCGTGGTCTTCGGGCTGGGCAGCGGCATGCACCGGGTGGACCGGAACGTCTTCCTGCTGGCCCCCGTGGGGACCGAGGTCGAGGGGATCGCGGCCGCCGCCGTCCCCCGATCGTAGGAAGGTCCCCACGAGGGAACGGTTCGCCGGGGCCACGGGGGGTCCGGCGGCCCGTACCGTCCCGCGCATGGACGCCACCTTGGACGCGGCGGTGGGCCCCGCCCCCGCCGCACCCGCCCCCGACTCCCACCCCGACGGCGCGTTAGCCGGCGGCGAGTCGGCCGACACCCCTGCCGTTCCCGCTCAGGCCGGGCCGGTCACCGCCCGCCGCGCCGCCCGTGCGCGGGCCGGCGCCGCCGCGGCGGCCGAGGCCCCGGCCGTGCCTCCGCAGGCCGGCCCCGGTGGCTCCGGACCGCCCGCCGAGCCGGCGCAGCCGCACCGGCGGCCCGTGGTCACCGAGTTGAGGCTCTCCGCCTTCGGGCCGCACAGGTCGGCCGCCTTCCCGCTCGGGCCCGTCACCCTCTTCGCCGGGCCGAGCGGCAGCGGCAAGTCCCAGGCCCTGGCCGCCTACGAGTCCCTGGCCGCACTGGGATCCGGAGCCACGCTGGAGGAGGCCTTCCCGGATCCGCGCGCCCGCATCCCGGACCTGGCCGTCCCCGACGCCCAGCGGCGGCGAGGATTCCGACTCGGCTGCACGGTCGACGGCCCCGCCGGTCCGGTCCGGCTCGACCTCGCCGTCCAGGCCGAGCCCACCCTGCGGATCGTCGGCGAACGCCTCACGCAGGACGGGCAGATCCTGCTCGCCACCGCCCTGCGCGACCCCGGCCGGCGCTCCGTGCAGGCCGCCTGGCTGACCGGCGGCGCCATCGGCGTCACCAGGGCCCCGCTGCCCGACGACCGGCTCGGCACGGCGCTGCTCCCGCTGCGCGTCGCCGGCTCCACGGCAGGCCAGCGACAGGTCCTGGCCGCCGCCGAGCAGGTCGTGGTGGCCCTGCGCTCGGTGTTCCCCTGCGACCCCCGCCCCGACCGGATGCGCGCCGCCGTCCCGCCGGGGGAGGGCCGGCTGCTGGGAGACTGCGCCAACCTGGCCGACGTACTGCGCCGGACCCGCCACGAATGCGGCACCCGCCACGCGCTGCTGGCCGGCGCGGCCCGTACCGGCTGCGCCGGGCCCGTCGCCGGGCTCGACGTACGGGCCTGCGCGGGCGGCGGCCCCGTCACGGCGGTGCTGGACCGGGGCCCCGGCCGGCCCGCCACGGAACTGGCCCGCCTCGGCGCGGGCGAACTGCGCTTCCTCGCGCTGGCGCTGGTCCTGCTGACCGGGCCCGGCGTGCTGGCCATGGACCCGCCCGCCGAACTGCTCTCCGCGCAGCAGGCCCTGACCGTGCTGGCCGACGGCTTCGACCGCGGCCTGGACCGGCGCCAGAGCGCCGAGCTGCTGCGCCTGGCCCTGCTGTCCGGCAGTCGCGGCCACGTCCGGCTGGTGGCGGAGGTGGGGGAGGAGACCGCGGCGACCGCCCGCCGCCTCCCGGGCGTCGCGATGGTAGACCTGAGGGCATGAACGAGACTCAGGAGCCGCCGCCCGAGCGGCGGCCGGACGAACGGCTGGACCGACTGCAGCGCCGGCTCGCGGAGTTCGCGGCCGCGCGGGGCTGGGAGCCGTACCACACGCCCAAGAACCTGGCGGTGGCGCTGAGCGTGGAGGCGTCCGAACTGGTCGAGATCTTCCAGTGGCTGACACCGGAACAGTCCGCGAAGGTCATGGAGAAGCCCGAAACCGCCCACCGCGTGGCCGATGAGGTGGCCGATGTGCTCGCGTATCTGCTGCAGTTCTGTGAGGTCCTCGGGGTGGATGTGCTGGATGCGCTCGCCGCGAAGATCGAGAGGAACGAACTCCGCTTCCCCGTGACCGGTACACCGACACCTAATCGTCACTCTTCGGAGTGATGGACTCATCCACAATCACGTTTGTGTCCACATTTTCCGAATACCCCTGGCTTTACTGGCTCGTTGCCCTCACTCTGGGTAGTGGTGAGGATGGCGGGATGTCGTGCGGACGGGGGACGGCATATGGATGCGGTACGGCTCATCGCGGCCGGCCGGCACGCGCTGGCACAGAGCGGGGCTGCGTGGGACATCGTGGGCGAGGCCTGGCAGGCCCAGGCGCTCGCGCAGGGGATCGGGAGCTGTCTGGCGGTCACCGGGCCGCCGGAGCTGAGATCGGAGGCACGGGGACTGGGGGAAGCGGGAAGCAGAGGGTGCGGGGTGCTCGACAGAGCCGCCCTGCGCGGCGAGGGCAGCGCACCCGAGTATCCGCCGCGGGCGGCACAGCTGAGCGAGGTCTCGGATGTCCGCCAGGCGCTGCTCGGGCTGCAGGCGCTGCTCGGCGAAGTGGGGATAGCCCTGGTCGGGGTGGCCTGCGGCACGGACGACGAGACCCTGTACTGGCAGTGCATAGAGTCGATCGACGCGGCTGACGAGTCGAGCGACCGGGTACGGGCGATCCTGCGCCGCATGGCGGTCCGCGAGCGGGGATCCGCCTCGGGCGTGGCCTGATGCGGGTGAATCGGGTGGGGTCCCGCCGTGCGCGGCGGGACCCGCACGGTCAGGACGACCGGTAGGACGGGCGCTCGCCCTCGGGGGTGCGGTCCGTGGAGGACTGGAGATCGGCGTCGAGCCGCGAGAGGTCGGCGTTCAGCGCCGCCATCAGCTCTTCCATCTGCTGCAGCAGGCCCTTCGGCGCGCCGCCCTGGGCGGGTACCGCGGACTCCTGGTGTGCGTACTCGTGTGCTGCCTGTCCGGTCGGCCCGGTCGGTCCGGTCTGTCGCGGGGTCTCCGGCACGGCCTCGTGGGACATGGCGGCCTCCTCGGCCCTGGCCCTTCCAAGGCGGAAGGGGGCGGTGGACGCACCGGCGGGAGTCCGCCGGCGCGCGGGCCGGGCGGTCCGGCTCCGTCCGAGGAAACGATCCCCATCCGGGCTGGTCACTGGCGGCGTCCGCGGTGGACCATCCGGTTGACGCAGATTCACCCTGCCGGGGCGGGAAGGGCAGGATGGGTTCATGGATCTGCGCATTTTCACCGAGCCCCAGCAGGGTGCGAGCTACGACACGCTCCTGGGCGTCGCCAAGGCCACCGAGGAACTGGGTTTTGACGCCTTCTTCCGCTCCGACCACTACCTGAAGATGGGATCCGCCGACGGCCTGCCGGGCCCCACGGACGCCTGGATCACCCTCGCCGGACTGGCCCGCGAGACCAAGCGGATCCGGCTGGGCACGCTGATGACGGCCGGCACCTTCCGGCTGCCCGGCGTCCTCGCCATCCAGGTGGCGCAGGTGGACCAGATGTCCGGCGGCCGCATCGAACTGGGCCTGGGAGCGGGCTGGTTCGAGGAGGAGCACAAGGCGTACGGGATCCCCTTCCCGGCGGACCGGATGTCCCGGCTGGAGGAACAGCTGGCCATCGTCACCGGCATGTGGGCCACCGGGGCCGGCGCCACCTTCGACTTCGCGGGCCGCCACTACCAGGTGGAGAACTCGCCCGCGCTGCCCAAGCCCGCCCAGGCCAGGATCCCCGTCCTCATCGGCGGACACGGAGCCAAGCGCACCCCGCGGCTCGCCGCACGCTACGCGTCCGAGTTCAACGTGCCGTTCGCGTCGATCGCCGACAGCGAGCGGCAGTTCGGCCGTGTCCGGGAGGCGGCCGAGGAAGCCGGCCGCAAGCCCGACGACCTGATCTACTCCAACGCCCTCGTCGTGTGCGTGGGCAAGGACGATGCCGAAGTGGCCCGCCGGGCCGCCGCCATCGGCCGGGACGTGGACGAGCTCAAGGCCAACGGCCTCGCCGGCTCCCCGGCCGAGGTCGTGGAGAAGATCGGCGCCTACGAGGCCGCAGGCTCCTCGCGCGTCTACCTCCAGCTGCTCGACCTCGACGACCTGGACCACCTGGAGCTGATCTCCGCCCAGGTGCTCTCCCAGCTCGGATAGGAGGAACCGCCCGTGCCCCGCGCGTCCGGCCCGCTCGCCGAGGCCCTCGCCCGCAGGACCGTGCTCCTCGACGGCGGTCTGAGCAACCAGCTCGCCGCCCAGGGCTGCGACCTCTCCGGCGACCTGTGGTCGGGCCGGGTCCTCGCCGAGCGGCCGGACCAGGTGGAGGCCGCCCACACGGCGTACGCGCGGGCCGGCGCCGAGGTGCTGATCACCGCCAGCTACCAGGTCGGCTACGAAGCCTTCGCCGCCCACGGCCACGACCGCGCCGCGACCACCGCCCTGCTGCACCGCAGCGTCGCGCTCGCCGCCCGCGCGGCCGGGGCCGCCGACCACGAGGTGTGGGTGGCCGCCTCGGTGGGCCCGTACGGGGCGGTGCTCGCGGACGGCTCCGAGTACCGCGGCCGGTACGGCCTGAGCGTGCGCGAGCTCGCCGCCTTCCACCGCCCCCGCATCGAGGCCCTGCTCGACGCCGGCCCCGACGTCCTCGCCGTGGAGACCCTCCCCGACCCGGACGAGGCCGAGGCCGTGCTCGGCGTCCTCGCGGAAACGGGAGCCCCCGCCTGGCTGAGCTACACCGTCGCCGATGGCCGCACCCGCTCCGGCGCGCCCCTCCCCGAGGCCTTCGCCCTCGCCGCGCAGGCCCCCGGGATCATCGCGCTCGGCGTCAACTGCTGCGACCCGGCCGAGGTCCTCCCCGCCCTCGAAGCGGCCGCCGCCGCCACCCGCAAGCCGCTGCTGGCCTACCCCAACGACGGCTCCGTCTGGGACGCCGCCACCCGCACCTGGCACACCCCCCAGACCCCGGCCCCGTGGCCCACCGGAGCCTGGCACCGCGCCGGCGCCCGCCTCATCGGCGGCTGCTGCCGTATCGGCCCCGCCCGGATCGCTGCCCTGGCCACGGCCGTACACACCCCGGAAGGCCGGGCCGCCCCCGGCGGGGAGCCGGCCTGACCCCCCGGAAAACGAGAGGCGCCCAGGCGTGGTGACCAGCAACAATCGGTCGTGTGTTCCTGACGATCTCCACCACCGGCTCCCCTGAACGACCCGCGACCGACCTGGGCTACCTGCTGCACAAGCATCCCGGGAAGACGCAGGCGTTCTCCACCTCACACGGCACCGCCCACGTGTTCTACCCCGAGGCCACGGCCGAACGGTGCACGGCGGCCCTGCTGCTGGAGGTGGATCCCGTCGCGCTCGTGCGGCGCGGTCAGGGCAAGGGCCGTGGCGGGGCGCCCGACGCCGCGCTCGCCCAGTACGTCAACGACCGCCCGTACGCCGCCTCCTCGCTGCTCGCGGTCGCGCTCAGCGGCGTGTTCCGCACCGCGCTGAAGGGCCAGTGCGCCCTCCGCCCGGAACTCCCGGAGCAGGCGCTGCCGCTGCGCATCGAGATCCCGGTGCTGCCCGCACGCGGCGGGGCGGGGCTCGTGCACCGGCTGTTCGACCCGCTCGGCTGGGACCTCGTACAGGCCGAGGCCGTACCGCTCGACGAGCAGTTCCCCGAGTGGGGGGACTCGCGGTACGTGCGGCTCGTCCTGGAGGGGGAGCTGCGCCTGGCGGACGCCCTGCGCCAGCTCTACGTGCTGCTGCCGGTGCTCGACGACGCCAAGCACTACTGGATCGCCCCCGACGAGGTCGACAAGCTGCTGCGCGCCGGAGACGGCTGGCTCGCCACCCACCCCCAGAACGGTCTGATCAGCTCCCGCTACCTGGCCCGCCACAAGCGGCTGACCCAGGACGCCATCGAGCGCCTGGAGCTGGTCCGCCTCGCCGAGGCCGACGGCAGCGAGGTCGAGGAGCTCGACAACGCCGTGGACGAGACGCGCGACACGGAGGAGAAGCCCGTGCCGCTCGCCGTGCAGCGGCGCGAGGCGATCCTCGCCGCGCTGCGCGCCGCCGGCGCCCAGCGGGTGCTGGACCTCGGCTGCGGTCAGGGCCAGCTGGTGCAGGCCCTGCTCAAGGACCCGGCGTACACCGAGATCATCGGCATGGACGTGTCCGTACGGGCCCTGCACACGGCGGCCCGGCGACTGCGCCTGGAGCGGCTGGGCGAGCGGCAGAGCTCGCGCGTCACGCTCCTGCAGGGCTCGCTCGCCTACACCGACAAGCGACTGGCCGGCTACGACGCGGCCGTGCTCAGCGAGGTCATCGAGCACCTGGACCTGGAGCGGCTGCCCGCCCTGGAGTACGTGGTGTTCGGCTCGGCCCGCCCCCGCACGGTCCTCGTGACCACCCCGAACGTGGAGTACAACGTCCGCTGGGAGACCCTGCCCGCCGGGCACGTCCGGCACGGCGACCACCGCTTCGAGTGGACCCGCGAGGAGTTCCGCGCCTGGGCCGACTCCGTGGCGGTGCGCCACGGGTACGACGTCGCGTACGTGCCCGTCGGCGACGACGACCCCGAGGTCGGGCCGCCGACGCAGATGGCCGTCTTCACACAGATCGACACCACCACCGACAGCACCACGAGCCCCCGCACGACCGCCGGCACGACCACCACCACCGACACCCCGAAGGAGGGCGAGGCAGCATGACCACCGAGACCCACCGCACCCGCGTACTTCCCGTCACCGACCTGTCCCTCGTCGTCCTGATCGGGGCCACCGGATCGGGCAAGTCCACCTTCGCCCGCAAGCACTTCAAGCCGACCGAGGTCATCTCCTCCGACTACTGCCGGGGCCTGGTCTCCGACGACGAGAACGACCAGAGCGCGAGCCGCGACGCCTTTGACGTCCTGCACTACATCGCGGGCAAGCGCCTCGCCGCCGGCCGCCTCACCGTCGTCGACGCCACCAGCGTCCAGGCCGACGCCCGCCGCCAGCTGGTCCAGCTCGCCCGCGAGCACGACGTCCTGCCCATCGCCATCGTCCTCGACATGCCCGAGCAGGTCTGCGCCGACCGCAACGCGGACCGCCCCGACCGGGCCGGACTGCCCCGCGCCGTCATCCAGCGGCACCGCCGCGACCTGCGGCGCTCGCTGCGCGGTCTGGAGCGCGAGGGCTTCCGCAAGGTCCACGTGCTGCGCACCGTCGAGGAGGCCGAGACCGCCGAGGTGGTCCTGGAGAAGCGGTTCAACGACCTCACCCACCTCACCGGCCCCTTCGACATCGTCGGCGACATCCACGGCTGTTCCTCCGAGCTGGAGACCCTGCTCGCCAAGCTCGGCTACGAGGACGGGGTCCACCCCGAGGGCCGCACCGCCGTCTTCGTCGGCGACCTCGTCGACCGCGGCCCGGACAGCCCCGGCGTGCTGCGCCGCGTCATGGGCATGGTGAAGTCCGGCAACGCCCTGTGCGTGCCCGGGAACCACGAGAACAAGCTCGGCCGCTACCTGAAGGGCTCCAAGGTCCAGCGGACCCACGGCCTCGCCGAGACCATCGAGCAGCTGGAGAAGGAGCCGGAGGAGTTCGTCGAGGAGGTGCGGGAGTTCATCCGCGGCCTCGTCAGCCACTACGTCCTCGACGGCGGCAAGCTGGTGGTCTGCCACGCCGGGCTGCCCGAGAAGTACCACGGCCGCACCTCCGGCCGGGTCCGCTCGCACGCCCTGTACGGGGACACCACCGGCGAGACGGACGAGTTCGGCCTGCCCGTGCGCTACCCGTGGGCCGAGGACTACCGCGGGAAGGCCGTCGTGGTCTACGGCCACACCCCGGTCCCCAGCACCGCCTGGATCAACAACACCATCTGCCTCGACACCGGAGCCGTCTTCGGCGGGAAGATGACCGCGCTGCGCTGGCCCGAGCGCGAACTGGTCGACGTACCGGCCGAGAAGGTCTGGTACGAGCCGACGCGCCCGCTCGCGGCCGAGGCGCCGGGCGGGCACGACGGCCGCCCGCTCGACCTCGCCGACGTCCACGGCCGCCGGGTCGTGGAGACCCGGCACCTGGGCAACGTCAACGTGCGCGAGGAGAACGCGGCGGCGGCCCTGGAGGTCATGAGCCGCTTCGCGGTCGACCCGAGGCTGGTTCCGTACCTGCCGCCGACCATGGCGCCGACGGCGACCTCGCGGGAGGAGGGCTACCTGGAGCACCCCGCCGAGGCCTTCGCCCAGTACCGCAACGACGGCATCGCCCAGGTGGTGTGCGAGGAGAAGCACATGGGCTCCCGCGCCACCGTCCTGGTCTGCAAGGACGCCGACGCGGCCCGCGAGCGCTTCGGCGTCGACGGGCCGACCGGCTCCGTCTACACCCGCACCGGGCGGCCCTTCTTCAAGGATCCGGAGGTCACCGAGGAGGTCCTCACCCGGCTCCGCTCGGCGGTCACCGACGCCGGCCTCTGGGAGGAGCTCGGCACGGACTGGCTGCTGCTGGACGGGGAGCTGCTGCCCTGGTCCCTGAAGTCCGGCGGCCTGCTGCGCAACCAGTACGCCGCCGTGGGCGCTGCCTCGGGCGCCGTCTTCCCGGACGCCATCGCCGCCCTGGAGGCGGCGGCCGCCCGGGGCGTCGAGACCGGTGAGCTGCTGGAGCGCCAGCGCGGCCGGGCCACCGACGCGGCCGCCTTCACCGACGCGTACCGGCGCTACTGCTGGACCACCGACGGACTGGACGGCGTACGGTTCGCGCCCTTCCAGCTGCTGGCGGCGGCCGGGCGGTCGCTGGCCGCCGTACCCCACGACGAGCAGCTGTTCTGGCTGGACCGGCTCGTCGCCGCCGATGAGGCGGCCGGCACCGGGCTGCTGCGCCGCACCGGCCGGATCCTGGTGGACACCGCGGACGAGGACTCCGTACGGGCGGGCACCGACTGGTGGCTGGAGCTGACGGCCGCCGGCGGCGAGGGGATGGTCGTCAAGCCGCTCCAGGCCTACGCCCGGGACGGGAAGGGCCGCCTGGTCCAGCCCGGGGTGAAGGTGCGCGGACGCGAGTACCTGCGGATCATCTACGGTCCGGAGTACACCCGTGCGGACCACCTGGAGCGGCTGCGCGACCGGTTCCTCGGGCACAAGCGCTCGCTCGCCCTGCGCGAGTACGCGCTCGGGCTGGAGGCGCTGGACCGGCTGGCGGACGGGGAGCCGCTGTGGCGGGTCCACGAGGCCGTCTTCGCGGTGCTCGCCCTGGAGTCGGAGCCGGTCGACCCCAGGCTCTGAGGGGACCGGGCCGGGCCGCGTCAGCACGACCCGTAAAGGGGTGGCCCCCGTACGGCCGCTAATTAGGTCGTATGGGGGAACTTTCGCGGTGAACTCCGGGAAAACCACCGGCGGGATCGTTCAACCAGGGCAGCGGAATGTCCGCGACCCTGGAAGGACGGAACGTCACTTATGAAGATGACCGCGCGCGGAAGCATTGCGGCACTCATGACCTGTATGGCCGCGGCCGGCGCGGCCACCCCGGCCGCGGCGAGCTCGGTGCCGGTCGGTGTGCCGCTGGACGCCGTGAAGACCACGCTGGGCGTGGACACCCCGCGCGTGGGCACGGGCGTGCCGGTGCCGGTCGTGGGAGCGCCCGAGGCGCCCCGCTTCCACAAGGGGGACATGCTCCCGACCCCACTGCTCCCGGTGGTCCCGATCGGCACGGACCTCGGCGGCACCCTCGTCACCTCCCCGGTGCCGAACCTGCTGGGCGAGCCGGAGACGGACGGCGAGGGTTCCGTGGAGGCTCCGGCCACCCGCCTGCTCACCCGGACCCCCGGGGTGGTCACCGGCGGTCTGCTGACGATGCCGGACGCCTCCAACTCCGGGATCCCGAACCTGGCCGCGCCCGAACTGGGCCTGACCGCCCCGGAGCTCACCGGCGCCCCGTCGGCTCTTCTCGGCCTCGGCACCCCCCGCTGAGCGGACGCCACGTCAAAAGGCCGTCCGGTCTGGGAATGTGTACGGCATGGGATTCCATGTCGACTCCGAGACCGGGCGGCTTCGCCGCGTCATCCTCCACCGGCCCGACCTGGAGCTGAAGCGGCTCACACCGAGCAACAAGGACGCGCTCCTCTTCGACGACGTGCTGTGGGTGCGCCGGGCCCGCCAGGAGCACGACGGCTTCGCGGACGTGCTGCGGGACCGGGGCGTGGAGGTCCACCTCTTCGGGGACCTGCTGTGCGAGGCCCTCGAGATCCCGGAGGCGAGACACCTCGTACTGGACCGGGTGTTCGACGAGAAGGAGTACGGGCCGCTCGCCACCGACCACCTGCGGTCGGTCTTCGACGGGCTGTCCTCGGCCGAGCTGGCGGAGGCGCTGGTCGGCGGGATGACCAAGCGGGAGTTCCTGGAGCGGCACGCCGAGCCGGTGTCCGTGCGCTTCCACGCCCTGGACACCGACGGCTTCCTGCTGGGTCCGCTGCCGAACCACCTCTTCACCCGCGACACCTCCGCCTGGATCTACGACGGGGTGTCCATCAACGCGATGCGCTGGCCGGCCCGGCAGCGCGAGACGGTCCACTTCGAGGCGATCTACAAGCACCATCCGCTCTTCACCACCTCCGGCGCCTTCCACTACTGGTCGCAGGGGCAGGCGGACTACCCCTCGACCATCGAGGGCGGGGACGTGCTGGTCATCGGCAACGGCGCGGTGCTGATCGGGATGAGCGAGCGCACCACGCCGCAGGCGGTGGAGATGCTGGCGCGGGGCCTGTTCGCCGCCGGCTCGGCCACCACCATCGTGGCGCTGGACATGCCGAAGAGCCGGGCCTTCATGCACCTGGACACGGTGATGACGATGGTCGATGCAGATACGTTCACGCAGTACGCGGGGCTCGGCATGCTCCGCTCGTACACGATCGAGCCGGGCGCGGGGCCGCAGGAGCTGAAGGTGACCGACCACCCGGCGGAGCACATGCACCGGGCCATTGCGGCGGCGCTCGGTCTGGACTCGATCCGGGTGCTGACCGCGACGCAGGACGTGCACTCGGCGGAACGCGAGCAGTGGGACGACGGGTGCAACGTGCTGGCCGTGGAGCCGGGGGTGGTCGTCGCGTACGAGCGGAACGTGACGACCAACACACACCTGCGCAAGCAGGGCATCGAGGTGATCGAGATCCCGGGCAGCGAGCTGGGGCGGGGCCGGGGCGGCCCGCGCTGCATGAGCTGTCCCGTCGAGCGGGACGCGGTCTGAGGCCGCCCCCGGGCGGCGGCCGGCCCCGGGGGAGGGGGCAGGGGAGGGCGGGAAGAGGGTCCTGTATATCAATGCAGAGGATCGTATAGACTTCCAACATCCCCTGTCACCGTGACGCTGGAGCGACCCCATGGCCACCGACCTCGCAGGCCGCAGTTTTCTCAAGGAGCTCGACTTCACGGCCGCCGAGTTCCGCGGCCTGGTCGAGCTCGCCGCCGAACTGAAGGCGGCCAAGAAGGCCGGGGTCGAGCAGCGCCTGCTCCAGGGCAGGAACATCGCGCTGATCTTCGAGAAGACCTCGACGCGGACCCGCTGCGCCTTCGAGGTCGCCGCCGCGGACCAGGGCGCCCACACCACCTACCTCGACCCCGCGGGCTCCCAGATGGGCCACAAGGAGTCCATCCGCGACACCGCGCGGGTGCTGGGCCGGATGTTCGACGGGATCGAGTACCGAGGCGACAGCCAGGAGGCCGTCGAGGAACTCGCCGCCCACTCCGGCGTGCCCGTCTTCAACGGCCTCACCGACGACTGGCACCCCACCCAGATGCTGGCCGACGTCCTCACCATGACCGAGCACACCGCCAAGCCGCTGGACCGGATCGCCTTCGCCTATCTCGGCGACGCCCGCTTCAACATGGGCAACTCGTACCTGGTGACCG
Organism: Streptomyces sp. NBC_00207; assembly: GCF_045160965.1. NCBI lineage: Bacteria > Bacillati > Actinomycetota > Actinomycetes > Kitasatosporales > Streptomycetaceae > Streptomyces > Streptomyces sp. NBC_00207. The sequence continues at coordinate 6,944,789 of NZ_CP130715.1, forward strand.
GTGCGCTGCTGGGCATGGACGTACGGATCGTGGCGCCCCGGGCCTACTGGCCGGCCGAGTCGGTGGTGGCCGCGGCGCGGGAGCTCGCGGAGGGGAGCGGCGCCCGGATCACCCTGACCGAGCAGGTCGCCGAGGGGGTCGCGCAGGCGGACTTCGTGGTCACGGACATCTGGGTGTCCATGGGCGAGCCCAAGGAGGTCTGGGACGAGCGGATCGCGGCCCTGTCCCCGTACGCCGTGACCATGGACGTGCTGCGGGCCACCGGGAACCCGGACGTGAAGTTCATGCACTGCCTGCCGGCCTTCCACGACCTCGGCACCAAGGTGGCCCGGGAGATCCACGAGCGGCACGGGCTGGAATCCCTCGAGGTGACCGACGAGGTCTTCGAGTCGGCGCACTCCGTCGTCTTCGACGAGGCCGAGAACCGGCTGCACACCATCAAGGCCGTACTCGTCGCCACGCTCGCCCGTCCCGGCCGGAGTGACGCATAGTCATACGCCGCGGCGACACGATGTCGTGCTTCTCTGACGGCAGTCACGATCTGGTGATACCGTCGATCGTGTGAGTCCCTTCACCGGTTCCACAGCAGCGACCGAACGGTGGCACCACCTCCGGGTCTCCCGGCAGGACGGCGTGGCCACCGTCACCTTCGACCGTCCCGAGAAGCTGAACGCGCTCACCTTCGGCGCCTACGCCGACCTGCGCGATCTGCTCGCCGAACTGTCCCGCGAACGTTCCGTGCGCGCCCTCGTCCTGGGCGGCGAGGGCCGCGGCTTCTGCTCCGGCGGGGACGTGGACGAGATCATCGGCGCCACCCTCGCCATGGACACCGCCCAGCTCCTCGACTTCAACCGGATGACCGGCCAGGTGGTGCGCGCCATCCGCGAATGCCCCTTCCCGGTGATCGCCGCCATGCACGGGGTGGCCGCCGGGGCCGGCGCCGTCCTCGCGCTCGCCGCCGACTTCCGCATCGCCGACCCCACCGCCCGCTTCGCCTTCCTCTTCACCCGCGTCGGCCTCTCGGGAGGCGACATGGGCGCCGCCTACCTGCTGCCCCGGGTCGTCGGCCTCGGCCACGCCACCCGGCTGCTGATGCTCGGAGAAGCCGTGCGCGCCCCCGAAGCCGAGCGGATCGGCCTGCTCAGCGAGCTCACCGAGGAGGGCAAGGCCCACGTACGGGCCGCCGAACTCGCCGCACACCTGGCCTCGGGGCCCGCCCTCGCCTACGCGCAGACCAAGGCGCTGCTCACCGCCGAACTCGACATGCCGCTGGCCGCGTCCGTGGAGCTGGACGCCGCCACCCAGGCCCTGCTGATGAACGGCCAGGACTACGCGGAGTTCCACGCGGCCTTCACCGGGAAGCGGCCGCCCGCCTGGAAGGGCAGGTAGCCGGATGTCAGCGTGCCGCGTGTCTCCGGGCGCCATGCGGGTCGCCGTCGTCGGAGGGGGACCGGGCGGGCTGTACGCCGCCGCGCTCCTGGCCCGCCAGGGCCACGCCGTGGAGGTCTGGGAGCGGGGCGCCCCGGACGACACCTTCGGCTTCGGCGTGGTCCTCTCCGACGAGACCCTCGGCGGCATCGAGCAGGCCGACACCGTCGTCTACGCGGCCCTGAGTGCCGAGTTCGTGCGCTGGGACGACGTGGACGTCGTGCACCGCGGCCGGCTGCTGACCTCCGGCGGCCACGGCTTCGCGGCCATCGGACGGCGCCGGCTGCTGCAGATCCTGCACGAGCGCTGCGCCGGGCTCGGCGTCAGGCTGCGCCCCCGCACCGCGGCCCCGGACGTGCGGGACCTCGCCGCCGCGTACGACCTGGTGGTCGCGGCGGACGGGGTGCACAGCGCGATCCGGGAGGCCGGCGCCGCGCACTACGGGCCGACGCTGACGCCCGGGCGCTGCCGCTACATCTGGCTCGCCGCCGACTTCGCCTTCGAGGCCTTCCGCTTCGAGATCGCCGAGACCGAGCACGGGGTCATGCAACTGCACGCCTACCCCTACGCGGCGGACGCCTCCACGGTGATCGTCGAGATGCGGGAAGAGGTCTGGCGGGCGGCCGGCCTCGACCTGTGCGACGAGGACGAGTCCGCGGCCCGCTGCGCCAAGATCTTCAGCGAGGCCCTGCGCGGACGGCCGCTGCGCGGCAACCGCTCGGCCTGGACGCGGTTCGACACCCTCGTCAACGAGCGCTGGTCACACGGCAACGTGGCCCTGCTCGGCGACGCGGCGCACACCGCCCACTTCTCCATCGGGTCCGGCACCAAGCTGGCCGTCGAGGACGCGCTCGCCCTCGCCGAAGCGGTGGCCGGCGCGGACGGCGACGTACCGGCCGCCCTCGCCGCGTACGAGGCGGCGCGCCGCCCCGCGGTCGCCAGCACCCAGCGGGCCGCGGCCGCGAGCCGGGCCTGGTTCGAGGAGATCGCCGGATACGTCGACCAGCCCGCCCGGCAGTTCGCCTTCAACCTCCTCACCCGCAGCCGCCGGGTCACGCACGACAACCTGCGGCTGCGCGACGAGCGGTTCGCACGCGCCGTGGAACGGGACTTCGGCTGCCCGGACGAGCACACCCCGCCGATGTTCACCCCCCTGACCCTGCGCGGCCTGACCCTGCGCAACCGGGTCGTCGTCTCCCCGATGGACATGTACTCGGCCGTGGACGGAGTCCCCGGCGACTTCCACCTCGTGCACCTGGGCGCCCGGGCCCTCGGCGGGGCCGCCCTGGTGATGACGGAGATGGTCTGCACCTCCGCGGAGGGCCGGATCACCCCCGGCTGCGCCGGCCTCTACACCCGGGAACAGGCCGCGGCCTGGCGGCGGATCGCCGATTTCGTCCACACCTCCGCACCCGGCACCGCGCTCGGCGTCCAGCTCGGGCACGCGGGCCGCAAGGGCTCGACGCGGGTGATGTGGGAGGGCATGGACGACCCCCTCCCGGAGGGCAACTGGCCGCTGGTGGCCGCCTCCGAGCTGCCCTACCGGCCGGGCGTCTCGGCGCTCCCGCGCGCCCTCGGACCGGAGGACCTGGCGGCGCTGCGCTCCGAGTTCGCGGCCGCCGCCGTCCGCGCCGCCGACTGCGGGTTCGACCTGCTGGAACTGCACTGCGCCCACGGCTACCTGCTGTCGGGGTTCCTCTCACCGCTGACCAACCACCGCACCGACGCCTACGGCGGCACCCTGGAGAACCGCCTGCGCTTCCCGCTGGAGGTCTTCGACGCGGTCCGCGCGGTCTGGCCCGAGGACCGCCCGATGACCGTCCGCCTCTCGGCCACCGAATGGGCGCCCGGCGGCACCACGCCCGAGGAGGCGGTGCGGATCGCCGCCGCCTTCGCCGCCCACGGCGCCGACGCCATCGACGTCTCAACCGGCCAGGTCGTCGCGGACGAGGCCCCCGAGTACGGGCGCTCGTACCAGACCCCGTACGCCGACCGGATCCGCAACGCGCTCGGCGTCCCCGTCATCGCGGTCGGCGCCATCTCCTCCTGGGACGACGTGAACTCCCTGCTGCTGGCCGGCCGCGCCGACCTCTGCGCGCTCGGCCGCCCGCACCTCTACGACCCCCACTGGACCCTGCACGCGGCCGCCGACCAGTCCTACGAAGGCCCGGGCGCCCCCTGGCCGGCCCCGTACCGCGCGGGCAGCCGCAAGCCGCCGACGGGGCGCGGCTAGCGCGCAGGCCGAAGGGTGATCCTTCGGCTCAGTGCCGGGACGGTGCGGCTGCGGCCGTCGGCCGGTCGGTGTCGCCGTGCCAGGTGGGCCAGCCCAGGAGGCGGGGGCGTTCGGTGACCCAGGCGCGGGTGTCGGTGCCGATCTCGGCGCTGATGAGGTCCTCGAGCAGGCCGTTGTAGCGTGCGACGAGGTCGCGGTGGGCGGGGTCGGCGGCGAGGTTGCGCGTCTCGTGCGGGTCCTCGGCGCGGTCGTAGAGGACCACGTCGTTCTGGGCGTACAGGGCCTCGGGGCCGGCGGGACGGTTGGGGTTGAGCGGGGAGAAGTAGCGGCCGAAGGTGTAGCGGCTGTCGGTGTATCCGCGCAGGAACCCGCGCTTGGTCCAGTCCGGGCGGAGGTCGCCGGACCGGATCCGCTCGGATGCCTCGGGGTCGGCGAACTCGAACCAGAAGGAGGCGTCCAGGGCCGTGACCGACTCGACCGCGGTGAGCACGCCGTCCCGGATGGTGCCGCCGTGCAGGGCGGGGGTCAGGGAACGGCCCTTGAGCGCGGGGTGGCGGGAGGCGGCCTCGGCCGGGTCGACGCCGGCGAACTCGAGCAGGGTCGGGGCGATGTCGACGGCGGAGGCGAGGGCCTCGGTGCGCGCACCGCGGGGGAAGTCGGGGTGGCTCAGGATGAACGGGACGTGGAAGTTCTCGTCGTACACGAGGGCGCCCTTCTGGCGCAGGCCGTGGGAGCCGGCCATCTCCCCGTGGTCGGAGGTGAAGAGCACGACGGTGTGGTCGGCCTGTCCCGAGGCCTCCAGGGCGTCGAGGACGAGGTCGATGCTGCGGTCCACGTCGCGGATGGCGTTGAGGTAGAAGTTCAGGCCCTCGTGCCAGTGCCGGTCGTCGGCGACCGGGCCGAGATGATGTCGAGCATCCGGGCGAACTCGGCCACGGCCGGCGCCGCACCGGACAGGTCGTCGTGAAGGCCGGCGGGCAGGTCGAGGTCCCAGCGGCGCTGGTAGACCGGAACGTTCGCGGCCGCCTTGGCCACGACGGCGTGGGCGAGGCCGAAGGGAAGTCGGACCTGGGACGAGCCGCCGTAGTCGAAGCTCATGATGTCGTGCGGATTGACGAAGTTGACCGCCATGAACCAGGGCTGGTCGACTTCCACGAGCGGGGCCCGGTTGCGCAGCCAGCGCACGGCCTGGCCGGCGATGACCGGGTCGACCTTGAGCCCGGCCCAGGCACCGCCGTCGATGTCGCCCCAGTCGTTGAACTCGCTGAACCCGTAGGGTTCCAGCGCGTTCGTGGTCGGCCCGGGGTTCCGGGGGGTGACGTAGGCGTTGGAGAGGTGCCACTTGCCCTGGTAGGTGCAGTGGTAGCCGGCCTCGCGGAGCATCGTGCCGAGGGTGCCCAGCCGGGGGTCGAGCGGGCGGATGTACGGCATGTTGTCGTTGTCGTAGATCTCGGTGAGCGGCAGGTGCTGCCCGGTGTAGATGACGGACCGGGCGGAGCTGCACATGGCCGAGGCCGTGTAGTACCGCTCGAAGGTGGTGCCCCGCTCGGCCATCCGCTCCCGGGCGGGCAGCGAGTAGCCCTGTGGACGGGGAAGCACCGCGCGTTCCTCGTCGGTGACGATCATCAGGATGTTCGGACGACGTGTCATGGCCCTCGGTCCTTCGAGATGATCCAGGCGCCGCCCGGGTGTCACGGGAGAGGGCGCGGGAGCGCGGTGGCGCGTTTCGGGCTGAATCTAGATCTGCTGCCGTGCGAAGCATGCGAGGACGCGGCCGGCCTGGGCCGTCCGGGTGACGCCGGCGCTCCCGCCGCCCGGCGCGCTCACACCGGGACGACCTCGGTGCGGTCCTCGACCGGGGTGTAGCCCAGGCGCTGGTAGACGCCGTTGCTGGTGGGGTTCGCCAGGTCGGTGAAGAGGAGGACCTCCGAGGCGCCGGCCGCGTACGCCGCTGCGCTCGCCGCGTGGGTGACCCCGGCGGCGTAGCCGCGGCCGCGGAGCGCGGGCGGGGTGTAGACCAGGCCGACGCGGGAGGCCGAGCCGATCGGACGGGAGAAGGACGCCAGGGAGCCCGGCTCGCCCCCGTGCTCCCACAGCAGCACCCCGCCGTACGAGATCCGGTCGCGCAGCACGGCCTCGGAGGCGGCGCCCCGCACGCCCGCCTCCTTGTGGAAGGCGGTGACCCACTCCAGTAGCAGCGGGAGGTCCGCCGCGGTGGCGGTCCGCGGCCGCCCGGCCGGGGCGGGATCCGGGGCGACCAGGCCGGCCAGCCGGTACAGGCGGAGCTCCTCGGCGATCCGGGTGGGCCGCCCCCAGGCCTCGGCCAGCGCCTCCGCGTCCGCGCGGCGGGCGTTGAACGCGCGGATCCCGGCGAGCAGCGGCTCGCCGCGGAGCGCGGCCCCCAGCGCCCGGACCGCCTCGGCGGGCACCACGCCGAGCACCATCGGGAACGGCGGGGTGCACAGCAGCCCGCCGGCGACGGTCCCGTCGGTCCCGGTCCACCAGCCGAAGAAGGGCGCGTCGGAGCCGTAGGCGCTGCTCCCGCGCCGCTTCAGCCCGTCCGTCACGGTCAGCATGAGGGTGTCGGAGACGGGCCGCGCGGACACGGCCGGGCCCGCCGCGGCCAGATAGGCCGCCAGATCCGTGGTGAAGGTCCAGGTCATGACCCATCCTGGCGGGCCGGGGAGCCGGCGCGCACCCGGATTTCCGTCAGGCCGGCAGCCAACCCGGCCACCACGGCGGCACGTTGTCGGGACCGCACCGCTCCGGGTTCCCGGGGTATCCGTCCAGCGTCCCCTCCGTGGCGAAGAACACGAGCACCACCAGCGCGAGCACGAGCAGGAACGGCACGGGGCGCACCAGCAGGGGCAGCTCTCGGCTGAGGAAGGCGATCAGCAGCGCCAGGAACGCGCATCCCGGCACCATCAGCATCAGCAGGAAGGTCATCTCGAACCGCCCGCCCGCCTCCCAGCCGGCGTCGCAGTACGCGCGGGCGCGGGAGGCGAGCGAGATGGCGGAGCAGCCGGCCGCGGCTCCGGCCAGCGCCGCCGTCACCAGCAGCAGGGGCGTGGCCCATCGCCCGCGCGGCCGCGCGGGGCCCTGGTTCGAGGACTGCGGCGGGGACGGCGGCTGCGCCGGGGGCGGCGGCTGCGGCGGGTACGGAGGAATGTAGGAATGGTGCGTCACGACACCTCGTGACGCGGCCTTCGCCGCCTACGGTTCCACGAAGACCGCCCCGCGATCGCGCAGCCGCGCGTGCAGCTCGGCGAAGACGGCCGCTGCCCGGTCGCCCGGCCAGCCCGCCGGGAGCAGCTCGCGCGGCAGGCCCGGGTCGGCGTACGGCAGGCGCCGCCAGGAGTCCAGCGCGAACAGGTAGCCGCGGTAGGCCTCCTCCGGCGTGGGCTCAGGGCCCGACTGGAGGGCGCGCAGAGCCGGTTCGTGCAGGTCGAGGAATTCCTCGTGCTGTTTGGCCAGGGCCGCCAGGTCCCACCAGCGGGCCACCGCCTCGGCGCTCGGCGCGAAGCCGAGGTGGGCGCCGCGGAACAGCTCCACGTACGGCGTCAGGTGCAGCCGCTCCAGCGTGTGCGCGGTCTCCTCGGCCAGCCGGGCCGGGGCGATCCACACGCCCGGCGCCACCGCGCCGAAACCGAGCCGGGCCAGCCGGGAACGCAGCAGGTGCCGCTTGTTCCGTTCCTGCTCCGGGACGGAGAACACCGCCACCAGCCACTCGTCCGACAGCTGCGGACTGCCGTAGATCCGGCGGTCGCCGTCGTCCAGCAGCTGCTGCGCCTCCTCGGAGAGCCCGTACGCCGCCGAGCCGTCCGCGGCGCGCTCGGGCAGCAGGAAGCCGCGCCGCTTCAGCCGGGACACCGACGAGCGGACCGACGGGGCGTCCACGCCGACCGCGCCCAGCAGGCGGACCAGCGCGGACACCGGGACCGGGCCCTGGAAGGCCCGCCCGTAGGCTCCGTAGAACGTGACGATCAGGGATCGCGGGGTGTGCTGCTCGACCACGGTTTCACTCTAGGCCGTCGGGCCGGCCGGGCCGCTCCGGCCGGTCGGCCCGGGTGCCGTCCTCCCGCAGCCGGAAGCGCTGCAGCTTGCCCGTCGCCGTGCGCGGGAGGGCGGGGAGGAAGACGAAGGAGCGCGGGCACTTGTGCGGGGCGAGCTCCGCCCGCATGAAGGAGCGCAGGGCCTCCTCCGTGAGGACCACACCGTCCCGGGCGACGGTGTACGCCACCACGATCTGCCCGCGTCGCTCGTCCGGGCGGCCCACCACCGCCGCCTCCAGCACGTCCGGGTGGCGCAGGAGGGCCTCCTCCACCTCCGGGCCCGCGATGTTGTACCCCGCCGAGACGATCATGTCGTCGGCGCGGGCGACGTAGCGGAAGTAGCCCTCCGGATCGCGCACGTAGGTGTCCCCGGTGAGGTTCCAGCCGTTCTGTACGTACTCACGCTGGCGGGGGTCCGCCAGGTAGCGGCAGCCCACCGGGCCGCGTACGGCCAGCAGCCCCGGCTCGTTGTCCGCGACCGGCCGGCCGGACCGGTCCACCACCCGGGCCTGCCAGCCCGGGACCACCCGGCCGGTCGTACCGGGCCGGATCTCCTCGTCGGAGGCGGAGATGAAGATGTGCAGCAGCTCGGTCGCCCCGATGCCGTTGATGATCCGCAGGCCGGTGCGCTCGTACCAGGCCTGCCAGGTGGCGGCGGGCAGGTTCTCCCCGGCCGAGACGCAGCGGCGCAGTGCGGACAGGTCGTACATGCCCACGTCGTACGGGCCCAGGGCGTCCAGCATCGTCCGGTACGCGGTGGGCGCGGTGAACAGCACCGTCACCCGGTGCTCCGCCAGCGCGGGCAGCAGCCGGCGCGGCACCGCCTCCTCCAGCAGCAGCGCGGACGCGCCCGCCCGCAGCGGGAAGACGACCAGCCCGCCGAGGCCGAAGGTGAACCCGAGCGGCGGGCTGCCCGCGAACACGTCGTCCGGGCGGGGGCGCAGCACGCTGCGGGAGAACGTGTCGGCGACGGCGAGCAGGTCGCGGTGGAAGTGCATGCAGCCCTTGGGCCGGCCGGTGGTCCCGGAGGTGAAGGCGATCAGGGCGACGTCGTCCGCGGAGGTCGGGGCGGCCGTGAAGGGCCCCTCGTGTCTCTCGGCCAGCCGCAGCAGGTCGTCCCGGCCGCCGCCCCCGTACGCGGTGATCCGCAGCCCCGGCACCTCGGCCTTGACCAGGTCGTCCAGCACGTCCGCATGGCACAGGGCGTGCTGGACCCGGGCCATCGCGCACACCGTGGCCAGCTCCGTCGCGCGCTGCTGGGGCAGTACGGTCACCGCCACCGCGCCCGCCTTCATGACCGCCAGCCAGCAGGCGGCGAGCCAGGGGCCGGTGGGCCCGCGCAGCAGCACCCGGTTGCCGGGCACGACGCCGAGGTCGACGGTGAGCACGTGGGCGAGGCGGTCCACGCGCTCGCGCAGCCCGCCGTACGTCCACACCTCGCCCGCGCCGCTGCGGAAGGCCGGGCGGTCGGCGCCCTCGGGGCCGAACCGGGCGATGGTGGCGTCGAGTAGCTCCGCCCCGCAGTTCAGGCGGTCGGGGTAGGCCAGTTCGGGCAGATCGAAGACCAGCTCCGGCCAGGTGTCGACGGGTGGCAGATGGTCACGGGCGAAGGTGTCCGTGTGAGCGGAAGGCATGAGGTCCAAGGCGGGTCGCCCCCTGCAGCGGTCCGGAGTGGGGTGGGGCCGGCCGTGCTGTTGCCCTACGAGCGTATCGTGATGGTGACGGCAGTCAACAGGACGCGATAGATGCGGGGACATTCGGATGACCGGATTCGCGCTCGGGGTGGACCAGGAGGAGTGGTGCGGGCAGTTGCGCGCACTGGCGGCCGACCGGCTGAGGCCGCTGGCCGAGAAGGGGGAACCGGGAAGGGTCAACCGGCCGCTGCTGGCCGCGCTGGGTGAGCTGGGCCTGCTGGAGCGGGTGTTCGCCTCGGGCGCGCTGGAACTGTGCCTGCTGCGCGAGTCCCTCGCCTACGGCTGCACGGAGGCCGAGACGGCTCTCGCCCTCCAGGGGCTGGGGGCCTACCCGGTGCTCAGGGCCGGGAGCGAGGCGCAACGGGAGCGCTGGCTGCCGCAGGTGCGCGCCGGGCGGGCGGTGGCGGCCTTCGCGCTGAGCGAGCCGGGCGCCGGCTCGGACGCGGCGGCGCTGGCACTCGCGGCCGAGGCCGACCCGGACGCGCGGGGCGGCTGGCGGCTCAGCGGGGAGAAGTGCTGGATCTCCAACGCCCCGGAAGCGGATTTCTACACGGTGTTCGCCCGGACGGGTGAAGGGCCGGGGGCGAAGGGGGTCTCGGCCTTCCTGGTCCCGGCCGACCGCCCCGGACTCTCCGGCGAAGCGCTGGACATGCTGTCCCCGCACCCGATCGGCTCCCTCGCCTTCGACGGGGTCCCGGTCGGACCGAGGGACCTGCTCGGCGAACCCGGGCGGGGCTTCCGCGTGGCGATGGACACCCTGAACCTCTTCCGGCCGAGCGTCGGCGCCTTCGCGGTGGGCATGGCCCGGGCCGCGCTCGACGCGACACTGGCGTACACGGCGGGGCGGGCGGCCTTCGGCGGGACGCTGAGCGATCTCCAGGCGGTGGCGCACCGGGTGGCCGAGATGGCCACCCGCACGGAGGCGGCCCGGCTGCTGGTGTACGCGGCGGCCGGGGCCTACGACCGGGGCGCCGCGGACGTTCCGCGCAGGGCGGCCATGGCGAAACTGCTGGCCACGGAGACGGCCCAGTACGTGGTCGACCACGCGGTCCAGCTGCACGGGGCGGTCGCCCTGCGGCGGGGCCACCTGCTGGAGCACCTCTACCGGGAAGTGCGGGCGCCGAGGATCTACGAGGGGGCGAGCGAGGTGCAGCGCACGATCATCGCGAAGGAGCTGTACGGGACGATGCCCGGGCAGGTGGCGGCCGGATGAGCCCGGAGCGGATCAACCCGCCGGAACTGTCGCCGGCGACGGGCTTCTCGCACGCGGTCGCCGCCACCGGATCCCGGCTCGTCTTCCTGGCCGGCCAGACCGCCCTGGACGGCTCGGGCAAGGTGGTGGGGGAGACCCTGCCGGAGCAGTTCGAGGTGGCCCTGACCAACCTCCTGGCCGCCCTCGCGGCGGCGGGCGGCGCCGCGAGGGACCTGGCCAGGGTGACGGTGTACGCCGTGGACGTGGCGGCGTACCGCGAGTGCTCGGCCGAACTGGGCCGGATCTGGCGCCGGCTGGCGGGCCGCGACTACCCGGCGATGGCCGTCATCGGCGTGGTCCGCCTCTGGGACGAACAGGCCCGGGTCGAACTCGACGGGGTCGCGGTCCTGCCGTGACCGCCGAAGGAGGAGCGGGGCCCGTGCCGCTCAGCTCCGCGCACGGGTCCGGCGGTGCTCCCGCGTCGTGACGCCGCCGACGCCCCAGTCCTCCAGGTCGACCTCGTCGATGAGGACGAAGGTGGTGGCCGGGTCCTTGTCGAGGACCCTGACCAGCAGGTCGGTCACCCCGGCGATGATCTCGGCCTTCTGGGCGGCGGTGGCGCCCTCACGGGTGATCTTGACGTTGACGTACGGCATGGCGGTGGATGTCCTTCCGGTGAGAGGGGAGTGCGCGGGCGGGCAGGCGGGGTTCAGACGGCGCGGCCGGTCACGTGACCGCCGTCCACGCGCAGGGCGTGGCCGGTGACGAACGTGGCGCCCGCGAGGTAGAGCACGGCGTCGGCGACCTCGGGGGCCTCGCCGACCCGGTTCAGCAGGGCGAGTCCGCCGAAGGAGTCCACGTCGGAGCCCGCGTGCAGCGGAGTGCGGATGATGCCGGGCGACACGAGGTTGACGCGGATCCCGTCGGCGGCGAGCTCGGCGGCCAGGCTCGTCGTCAGCGCGTGCACTCCCGCCTTGCTGACCACGGGCGCGGAGGCCGGGAACCCGGCCAGCGCGTGGTCCACCAGGACGGTGCCGATGTTGACGATGCTGCCGCCGCGGCCCTGGGCGCGCAGCGCCCGCACCACGGCCTGGGTGGTGAGGTAGGTCCCCTTGAGGTTGCCCGTCAGGAATCCGTCGAGCTCGGCCTCGGTGACGTCGGTGAAGGGCCTGGAGGCGAAGGTGCCCGCGTTGTTCACCAGGACGTCGATCCCGCCGAACCGGTCGAGCGCGGTGCGGACGAGCGCCTCGCCGGTCTCCGGCTCGGCGATGGCGCCCGCGACCCAGGCGGTCCGCTCCGGGTGTCCGAGGCCGGCGGCGGCCTTGGCGAGGCGGTCGGAGTCCCGGCCGTTGAGGACGACGTTGGCGCCACTCGCCAGGAAGGCGCGGGCGATGTCCAGCCCGATGCCGCTGGAGGAGCCGGTGACGAGAGCGGTGATGGCGTCGGTGTTGGCGTTGGCGTTGGCGTTGGCGGTCATGGTGTGTGCCTTCCGGGGCGAGGGTCCGTCCTGCTGACACCGGAAACCTACGAACCATCAACCCATAACACCACGACGAAAATTGAAGCGTGCCATAATCCCACGTTATGGATGTGGATCTGCGTGACCTGGAGCTCCTGGAGGCCACCGCTGAGGCCGGCTCGCTGACCGCGGCCGCCGAGAGGCTCTACGTGAGCCAGCCGGCCCTCAGCCAGCGGCTCACCCGCCTGGAGGCCCGCCTGGGCATGCCCCTCTTCGACCGCAAGGGCCGCCGCCTGGTCCCCACCGCCGCCGGCCGCCGGATGCTCGTGGCGGCCCGCCAGGTCCTCGGCGAACTGGCCTCGGCCTCCCGGGACCTGAGGGAGATCCGCGACGGGCGCGACCGGCGGGTCCGCTTCACCGCACAGTGCAGCACGACCTTCCCCTGGCTGCCGCCCGTGCTGCGCGCCTTCCGCGAGCGCGAGCCGGACATCGACGTACGTCTGGAGACCGTCCCCGACGACGCACCGATCCCGGCGCTGCTCGCCGACCTCGTCGACGTCGCGCTGGTCACCAAGCCCGATCTGCAGATGGACCGGGTGTCCCTGACCAGGCTGTTCGACGACGAGATGATGGCCGTGGTGCCGGCCGGACACCCGTGGGCCGCGCGGGCGCACCTGACCGCCCGTGACTTCGACGGCGTCGACCTGGTCCTCTACGACGGCTACGACCAGAGCCGCATCCCCTCGACGCCGCTGCCGATCCCGCCGGGGTCCCGGCCGGGCCGGATCACCACCATGCCGGTGGTCACCGAACTGGTCGTCGAGATGGTCGCGGGCGGCCAGGGCGTGACGGTCCTGCCCAACTGGGTGGCCGCCCCGTACGTCGCCTCGCACGGCCTCGCCCTCGTGCGGATCGGCGCGAAGCCGCTGACCCGCACCTGGTTCTGCGCCACTCGGACCGGGCCGCGCCCGCCCCATCTGGAGGCCTTCGTCGAGGAGGTCACGGCCTGCCTGACGACCCCCCGGGCTGCGCTCCCGGGCGGCGGCACCTGAGGGGCCGGTGGGCGACGGGCTCCGGGATGGGTCCGTACGAGATGCGGCCCGCCGTGGCCTGGTGTGGACTCGGAGTGCCGATCGACCACCCGCGGACCGGGTCCGCACCGTCCAGTGGAGGAACGCGCCGATGTCGCCGAGCAAGCCGAGCATCGTCTTCGCCCATGGCCTGTGGGCCGACGGCTCCTGCTACAGCAAGCTGATCCCCGTGCTCCAGCGGGAAGGTTACGAGGTGGTGTCGGCGCAGAACTCCCTGGACTCCCTGGAAGGGGACGTCGACGCCGTCCACCGCGCGCTCGCGCGGGTCAGCAGCCCGGCCCTCCTCGTGGGCCACTCCTGGGGCGGATACGTGATCACCGCGGCCGGCACCGACGAGCGGGTCGCCGGGCTCGTCTACATCGCGGCCCTGGGCCCGGACGCCGGGGAGAACCCGCAGGACCTGATCGGCAAGTTCGAGGCGCCGCCGCTGTTCTCCCGCCTCGACACCGAGGACGGTCGCATCTGGATCGCCCGGAACGGCATCTCCGACTTCGTCGGTGACCTGCCCGAAGAGGAGCAGCAGGTGGTCTGGGCGACCCAGGGCGCCCCGCGCGCGGAGGTCCTGGGCTCCACGGTCGACGAACCGGCCTGGCGGACGAAGCCCAGCTGGTTCCTCATCACCCGGCAGGACCGGGCCGTCAACCCCGACCTCCAGCGGTTCGCCGCGCAGCGCATGGGAGCCACCGCCGTCGAGATCGACTCGGCGCACGTCCCGATGCTGTCCCACCCCGAGGCCGTCCTGGACCTCATCCGGACGGCCGCCGGCTCCGTCTGACCGCCACCCGCGCCCGGGCCCGCGGCCGTGTCGGCCCGCGCCCGCCCGTCGTACCCGCCGCGGTGAGCGGCGGGTACGCGGCGCCGCCCGGTCGGCGGGACGCCTCCTAGCCCTCCAGCAGGCGGCCCATCCACTCCTCGATCCCGGCGACCGTGCGCGGCAGCGCGCCCGACATCAGCCGGGCGCCATCCGCCGTGATGACGAGGTCGTCCTCGATGCGGACCCCGATGCCCCGCAGCTCCGCCGGGAGGGTCTCGTCGTCGGGCTGGAGGTACAGGCCCGGCTCCACCGTGAGGACCTGGCCCTCCTCCAGGACCCCCTCCAGGTAGGTCTCCGCCCGCGCCTTCGCGCAGTCGTGCACGTCCAGCCCCAGCATGTGCCCGCTGCTGCACAGCGTGTACCGCCGGTGCAGGTCGCCCTCCGCGTCCTTGAGGACGCCCCACTCCGCCAGGCCCTCCGCGATCACCCGCATCCCGGCCCGGTGGAAGTCCCCGAAGCTCGCGCCCGGGCGCAGCGCCGCCATGCCCGCCTCCTGGGCGGCCAGGACCAGCTCGTAGACCTGCCGCTGGACGGGGGAGAAGCGGCCCGACAGCGGGAGCGTGCGGGTGATGTCCGCCGTGTAGAGGGTGTCCGTCTCCACGCCCGCGTCCAGCAGGAGCAGTTCGTCCCCGTTCAGCCGGCCGTCGTTGCGGATCCAGTGCAGCGTGCAGGCGTGGGCGCCCGAGGCCGCGATCGTCTCGTACCCGGTGCCGTTGCCCTCGGCCCGCGCGCGCAGGCCGAAGACCCCCTCGATCCACCGCTCCCCGCGCGGATGGGCCAGGGCGCGCGGAAGGGCCCGTACGACGTCCTCGAAGCCGGCCGTCGTGTGGTCGACGGCGAGCTGGAGCTGCTCGACCTCCCATGCATCCTTCACCAGGCGCAACTCCGAGAGCACGGAGGCCAGTTCCGTGTCGGAGGCCGCGTTGCGGCCCGCCGGTGACCCCAGCTCGTCCAGGTGCGCGCAGCGGATGCCGGTGAGGCGCTGCGCCTCCGCCAGGTCCGGACGGCGGCCCACCCAGAACTCCCCGTACCGGCGGTCCCGGAAGAACTCCTCGTTCCCGCCCGCCCGCGGCGAGCGGGGCCGCAGGTAGAGCACCGCCTCGTGCGCGTGCGGGCCCGAGGGTTCCAGGACCAGGACGTGACCGGCCTGGTCCTCGCCCGTGAGGCCCGTCAGCCAGGCGTACGCGCTGTGCGGGCGGAAGCGGTGGTCGCAGTCGTTGGAGCGGACCTTCAGTTCGCCGGCCGGGACGATCAGCCGCTCGCCGGGGAAGCGGGCCGAGAGCCGTGCCCGGCGGGCCGGGGTGACGGCGTGGGCCGGGACGCGTGCGGAGCCGGGGAGGGGTGAAGCGGCCCAGTCGCCCGCCATGAAGCGGGACAACTCCGGAGATACCGGGCGGTCGTGACTGCCCGTGTTGAGGGGGGCGGGGGTCTCGGTCACGAGGCTCCTTCAAGAAAGATGCGAACTGATGGGCGCACAGGTCTTGTCAGTGCAATTTCACATTACTATGTTACAGCTCACACCGCGGCACGTTAACCCCCGTCAAACGCCGTGTGACCCAGGGCAGTTGGCCCAGAACAGACGAACTCAGGGCAGTTCACGCACCACCCCCCACCTCACCCTCTCCACACAGGAGTTCTCGGTGTTCCAGCACAGAGCAGTGCGCTCTTCCCTCCTCGCCTCGGCCGTGGCCGTGACCCTCCTCGCCACCGCGGGCCAGGCCACCACGCAGGCCGCCACGCCGCAGGCCCCTGCCCCGGCCGCCTTCGCCGGCGCCCCGGCCGCACCCGCCTCCGGCCCCACGGGGAACCCGTTCGACGAGGTCGACCGCCTCGCCAACGCGAAGGACAACACCCCCGCGCCCGCCCCGGCCCCCGGCGGACAGGCCATCACCGGCCAGGTCCCCGGCGCGTCGACGGCCGCCTCCGCGCCCGCCGACGACCTGCAGAAGCGCGGCAGGACGGCCAAGGCGGCCCCCACCGCCAAGAGCGTGGCCGCCGGCGTCCCCTGCACCCTCGACGGGATCGCGAACCTCACCCCCGAGCAGTTCGCCGACTTCCTCGGCGACCAGGCCGTCCTCGCCGACGGCTGCCTGCGCGGCCTCATCTGGACCTGGGACGCCCGCCTGGCCCCGGTGATGTCGGACGCGCACGTCCAGGCCGTCTCCCGCCGGATATCCGCCCTGGCCGCCGCCCACGACGGCCGCAACTCCTCCCACCTGGAGGAGATGTTCACCTACCTGCACGCGGTCGCCTACCACGACTACTCGCGCTCCGAGATCGACGTCACCGACGCCCCGACCGTCGACGCCATGCGGCAGGCCATCGCGGACTTCGGCAACGCCTCCCGCACCTTCGACGTGACGCCCTCCAACGCCCGCACCCTGCGTGAGGCCCTCTACGCGGCCAGCGCGCCCGGCCTGCGTCAGCACCAGCTCGGCCTCATCAAGAAGGTCCTGGCCACCATGGACCCGGCCCACCCGGCAACCCACCACGACGCGACCTGGGCGGGTGCGGCGCTCGCCGCCCTCTCCGTCAGCTACCTCGGCGTCTACCCGGGCAACCAGGACACCGCCTTCCACTCCGCCGTGGCGGGCGACGCCTCCTACCGCGCCGCCTTCAAGGCCTTCTCCACGTACACGCACCTCAAGGGCACGGCCAACGCCTGGGTGGCGCGCGACGCGCTCAGCGAGTACGCACGCTTCGGACAGGTCGACGGTCTGCGGGACCAGGTCGTCGCCGACCTCGGCGCGCTGCTGGGACCCGTCAAGGCCGGCTTCGGCGACGGCAGCGAGCAGTGGGCCAAGCTCGTCTCCTGGCTCAACGTCTACGAGGCCTGCAAGCCGTACGGGGTGTGCAAGGAGGACATCGAGAAGCAGCTCTTCCCCTACACCTACTCCTACGACAACGGCGCCATCAAGGTCCGCACCGCCCTGGACCGGGCCACCGTCGACCAGCTCTACTACGCCAGCAAGCAGGTCAAGTCCCAGTACCACCGCGTGCTGGGCACCGAGCAGCCGCTCGCGGGCGACCCCAACACCACGCTGAACATCGTGCTCTACGCCTCCCGCGCCGACTACGTGAACTACCACCCGATCCTGACCGGCTACGGCACCAACAACGGCGGCATCTACATCGAGAACGGCGCCACCTTCTACACCTACCAGCGCCGTGTCCCGCAGGACTCCTCCCTCACCCTCGAGGAGCTCTTCCGCCACGAGTACACGCACTACCTCAACGGCCGCTACGCCGTCCCCGGCTTCTTCGGCGAGGGCCCCTGGTACGAGGGCGACCGCACGACCGCCATGGACGAGGGCACGGCCGAGTTCTTCGACGGCGCCACCCGCGACAACGGCATCGCCGTCCGCAAGTCCCTCGTGAAGAGCATCATCAGCGACACCTCCGGCGGCGGCCCGCGCATGAGCGTAGAGCAGCTGCTGAACGCCACCTACGACGGCGACGGCTTCCGCTTCTACAGCTACGCCGGCACCTTCTTCGAGTTCCTGTGGACCGAGAAGCCCTCCCTGCTGCGCGAGATGTACACCCACCTGCGGGCCAACGACGTGGCGGCGTACGACGCCTGGCGCCACCGGATGGGATCGGACACCTACCTCCAGCGCGACTACGACCGCTTCCTGGACGCGCAGATCGCCAAGGTCGACCAGCTCTACGTGCCGGACACCTCCTTCACGCCGAACGACCGGCTGCGCGACTCCGCGCTCGCGTCGGTGAAGTCGGCCTTCGCCACGGCCACGTACAACACCCCGGACTGCGTGGAGAACGGCGACCCCGGCAAGCGCCGGTTCACCTGTACCGGCCGGATCACCGCGAACCTGAAGAACTGGCGCAGCGACGACCAGAACTTCAAGGACGTGTCGGAGACGGTCGACTACTTCATCCTCGACCGGGCGGGCGCGGCCTCCAACAACCTCGCCGACATGAACTGCTCCTTCGGTCCGCTGGAGATCTGGAGCAACAAGAAGGCGGGAACCTCGAGTTACAGCTGTGAGGGACCCCTCCGCAGCTGACCCGGCACCGGACCGGTCCTGCACCTGAGGAGGGTGCGGGACCGGTCTGGGCAGGCACTAAAGAATGTGACATATTACTGTCGTGCTCAAGAGACACTCCCTGGACGCCGTGATCATCGGCGCCGGCGTCGTCGGGGCGGCCTGCGCCTACTACGCGACCCGCGCCGGGCTCTCCGTGGCCGTGGTCGACCGCGGGCCCGTCGCGGGCGGCACGACCGGCGCCGGCGAAGGCAACCTGCTCGTCTCCGACAAGGAGGCGGGACCGGAACTCGACCTCGCCCTCCTCTCCGCCCGGCTCTGGACCGAACTCGCCGCGGTCCTCCCGCGTGCGATCGAGTACGAGCCCAAGGGCGGGCTCGTCGTCGCCCCGGACGATGCCACCGTGCAGGCCCTGCGGAGCTTCGCCGAGGGCCAGCGCAAGGCCGGGGTCGACGCGGTCGAGGTGCCGGCGGACGCCCTGCACGAACTGGAGCCGCACCTGGCCCCGGGCCTGGCGGGCGGGTTCCACTATCCGCAGGACGCCCAGGTCCAGCCGGCCCAGGCGGCGGCGCGGCTGCTGGCCGCGTCCGGGGCCGAGGTGTACCTCGGCGAGGAGGTGACGGGCGTACTGCTGGACCGGGGTGCCGTACGAGGGGTCAGCACCCCGCGCCGCGAACTCCTGGCCCCGGCCGTGGTGAACGCGGCCGGCACCTGGGGCGGCCACATCGCCTCGCTGGCCGGGGTCGCCCTGCCCGTCCTCCCGCGCCGCGGCTTCGTCCTGGTGACCGAGCCGCTCCCGCGGGTGGTCCGGCACAAGGTCTACGCCGCCGACTACATCGCGGACGTCGCCAGCGGCTCGGCCGCCCTGCAGTCCTCGGCCGTGGTCGAGGGCACCCCGTCCGGCCCGGTCCTGATCGGCGCGACCCGGGAGCGGGTCGGCTTCGACCGCTCCCTCTCGACGGAAGCCCTGCGCCGCCTGGCCGCGCAGGCGGCGGCCCTCTTCCCGGTGCTGGCCGACGTCCGGGTCCTGCGCACCTACCACGGCTTCCGCCCCTACCTCCCGGACCACCTCCCGGCGATCGGCCAGGACGCCCGCCGCCCCGGGCTGCTGCACGCCTGCGGCCACGAGGGCGCGGGCATCGGCCTGGCCCCCGCCACCGGCCTGCTGATCGCCGCCGCCCTGACGGGGGCCGAACCGCCGCTGCCCGCAAACCCGTTCCGTCCGGACCGCTTCGGTGCGGACGCGGCCCCCGCCGACACCCCCGCCGACACCCCCGAGGAGCCCTCCTGATGCGCAGCCCCCGCTCCCTGGTCGGCGGCGCTCCGGCGACCGTGCACGAGATCACCTTCGACGGCCGCGCCCTGCCCGCCCTGCCCGGCCAGAGCATCGCCGCCGTGCTCTGGGGCGCCGGCATCCTGGCCTGGCGGACCACCCGCGAGGGCGGCGCCCCGCGCGGCGCGTTCTGCGGGATCGGCAGCTGCTACGACTGCCTCGTCACCGTCAACGGCCGCCCGAACCAGCGCGCCTGCCTGGTCCCGGCCCGGCCGGGGGACGCCGTCACCACCCAGGAGGGAACCGGCCATGCCGACCTCGCCGTCTGAACCCGCAGCCCCGGCCCCGACCGCGGCCGCCGGCCCTGCGGCGGGTCCCGGCGCGAGCCCGGCCGCCGGCCCTGCACCGACTGCCGCCGCGAACCCCGCCGCCGCTTCCGCAGCCGCTCCTGCCGTGACCCCGTCCGGCCCCGCCGCCGGTCCTGTGGCCCCCGCCGTCGACCTCGCCGTCGTCGGGGCCGGGCCGGCCGGGCTGGCCGCGGCCGTCACGGCCGCCGGGCTCGGGCTGCGGGTCACCGTGCTCGACGCGGGCGACCGCCCCGGCGGGCAGTACTACCGCCACCCCGCCCCCGGCCTCGGCGCGGCCCGGCCCGAGGCCCTGCACCACGGCTGGCCCGACTTCGCCCGCCGCGAAGCCGCCCTGCGCGCCCACGAGTCGGCGGGCCGGATCACGTACCTCCCGCTGCACCACGTGTGGACGGTCGTCCCGGGCGGGGCCGCCGGGCCGGGCCGCGGGCAGACCGCGCCCGCCCCGGAGTGGACCCTGCACGCCGTCGCCGGTCACGCGCCCGAGGAACGGGCCGCCGTCGTCACGGCCCGGGCCGTGCTCATCGCCACCGGCGCCTACGAGCGGCAACTGCCCTTCCCCGGCTGGACCCTGCCCGGGGTGGTCGGGGCCGGCGGGGCGCAGGCCATGCTCAAGGCCGGGCTGGTCCTGCCGGGCAGGCGGGTGGTCGTCGCCGGGAGCGGGCCGCTGCTGCTCGCCGTGGCCGGGTCCCTCGCCGCCGCCGGAGCCACCGTGCCCGCCGTGGTGGAGGCCGCCGCCTACACCGCGTACGCCGGCCGGGTGCCCGTCCTGCTGCGCAACCCCGGCAAGCTCGTCGAGGCCGCCGGCTACGGCGGGGCGCTGGCCCGCCACCACGTGCGGCTGCTCACCCGGCACGCCGTCACCGAGGCCCACGGCACCGACCGGGTCGAGGCCGTCACCGTGGCACGGCTCGACCGGGACTGGCGTCCGCTGCCCGGTACCGCCCGGCGGATCCCCTGCGACGCCCTCGCCGTCGGCCACGGGCTCGTGCCCCAGCTCGAACTCGCCACCGGCCTCGGCTGCGCCACCCGGCGCAGCCCCGACGGCACCATGGCCCTCGTCCTCGACGGGGAACAGCGGACCTCCGTCCCCGGCATCTGGTCGGCGGGGGAGACCGGCGGCATCGGAGGGGCCCAACTGGCCATGACCGAGGGCGAACTGGCCGCCCACTCCATCGCGGGCGTGCCGTGCGGCTCCGGGCTCACCCGCCGCCGCGCGCGGCTGCGCGCCTTCGCCGACGCGATGGCCGCCGCCCACCGCCCGGGCGGGGGCTGGACCGGCTGGCTGCGGGACGACGCCGTCGTGTGCCGCTGCGAGGAGGTCCCGGCCGGCCGGATCCGGGAGGCGGCCGAGGACCTCGGCGCGCGCGACGCCCGTACCGTCAAGCTCCTGACCCGGGCGGGGATGGGCTGGTGCCAGGGCCGGATGTGCGGCCCGGCCGTCGCCGCCCTCGCGGGGGAGGAGCAGCAGGCCGACCGGCGGCCGCTGTCCTGCCCGGTCCCGCTGCGCCGGCTCGCCGAACTTCCGCCCTCGGACCGCTGATCGGGGCGTCCCGGCCCTTGTGGCCGTCCCGCACCCACTAGTAAAATGTCACACACCACTCTAGGGAGCCTTCTCATGACCCACGCGCACACCCCCGCGCCCCGTACCCGCACCCGCCCCTGGCACGGCATCATGGTCGCCACCGCGCTCCCGCTGCGCCAGGACCACAGCGTCGACTACGACGCCTACGCCGAACACGTGGCCTGGCTGATCGCCAACGGCTGCGACGGCGTGGTCCCCAACGGCTCCCTCGGGGAGTACCAGACCCTCACCGACGAGGAGCGCGCGCAGGTCGTGCGCACCGCCGTCGAGGCCGCCGGAGACGGCGCTCGCGTCATGCCCGGCGTCGCCGCCTACGGCAGCGCCGAGGCCCGCCGCTGGGCCGAACAGGCCGCCGAGGCCGGCGCCGGCTCCGTACTCCTCCTGCCGCCCAACGCCTTCCGGGCCGACGAGGAGACCGTACGCGCCCACTACGCCGAGGTCGCCCGCGCCGGGCTGCCCGTCGTCGCCTACAACAACCCGTACGACACCAAGGTGGACCTGACCCCGGCCCTCCTCGCCCGGCTGCACGCCGACGGCTCCATCGTCGCCGTCAAGGAGTTCAGCGGGGACGTGCGCCGCGCCTACGAGATCGCCGAGCTGGCTCCCGGTCTCGACCTGCTCATCGGCGCCGACGACGTCCTCCTCGAACTGGCCCTCGCGGGCGCCGTCGGCTGGATCGCCGGCTACCCCAACGCCCTGCCCCGGTCCTGCGCCACCCTCTACCGGGCCGCCGTCGAGGGTGACCTCGCCACCGCCCTGCCGCTCTACAAGTCCCTGCACTCCCTGCTGCGCTGGGACTCCAAGACGGAGTTCGTCCAGGCCATCAAGCTCTCCATGGACCTGGCCGGCCGTCCCGGCGGCGCCACCCGCCCGCCGCGCTTCCCGCTCACCGGGGAGACCGAGGCCGCCGTCCGCGCCGCCACCGAGAAGGCCCTCGCCGAGGGCCTCAACTAACCAGCTGGAGGGGACCGCCTGATGCGTACGCGCCACGTCTACCACGCGGTGGACTCGCACACCGAGGGGATGCCGACCCGGGTGATCACCGGGGGAGTCGGGGTGATCCCCGGCGCCACCATGGCCGAGAAGCGGCTCCACTTCATCGAGCACACGGACCACGTCCGCACCCTGCTCATGTACGAGCCGCGCGGCCACTCCGCGATGAGCGGCGCCATCCTGCAGCCCCCCACCCGCCCCGACGCCGACTACGGCGTCCTCTACATCGAGGTGTCGGGCCTGCTCCCCATGTGCGGGCACGGCACCATCGGTGTCGCCACCGTCCTCGTCGAGACCGGCATGGTGCCGGTCGTCGAGCCGGTCACCACCGTCCGGCTCGACACCCCCGCCGGACTGGTGAGCGTCGACGTCCGCGTCGAGGACGGTGCGGCCACCGCCGTCACCCTCACCAACGTCCCCTCCTTCAGCGTCGGCCTCGACCTCAAGGCCGAGGTCCCCGGCCACGGCACGGTCACCTACGACCTCGCCTACGGCGGCAACTTCTACGCCTTCGTCGAACTCGACGCCCTCGGACTCCCCTTCGACCGGGCCCGCAAGGACGACCTGCTCGCGGCCGGACTCGCGGTCATGGACGCGATCAACGCGGGGGACGACCGGCCCGTCCACCCCGAGAACCCCTCCATCGCCGGGGTCAAGCACGTCTACCTCGCCGCCCCCGGCTCCGACGCCCGCCGCTCCCGGCACGCCATGGCCATCCACCCCGGCTGGTTCGACCGCTCACCCTGCGGTACGGGGACCAGCGCACGGATGGCCCAGCTGCACGCCCGCGGACTCCTCGAGCTCGGCACGGACTTCGTCAACGAGTCCTTCATCGGCACCGAGTTCACGGGCCGGCTGGTCGCGCAGACCACCGTCGGCGGACTCCCGGCCGTGGTGCCCACGGTCACCGGCCGGGCCTGGATCACCGGCACCGCCCAGTACTTCCTCGACCCGGCCGACCCCTTCCCCGGAGGCTTCCTCCTGTGATCACCGTCCGAACGGTGGACTACCACACCGCCGGCGAGGCCTTCCGGATCGTCGACTGCGGCGCGCAGGGCCCGGCCGTGCCCGGTGACACCGTCGCCGAGCGCTGCGCCACCGCCATCGGCCCGGGGGGCTCGGGGACCGCTCCGCGCCGGGGCGCGCTGGACGACGTACGGCGCCTGCTCGTGCAGGAGCCGCGCGGACACGCCGGGATGTACGGGGGGTTCGTGGTCCCGGCCGACGACGACGGGGCCCACTTCGGCGTGCTGTTCTGGCACAAGGACGGCTACTCCACCGCGTGCGGCCACGGCACCATGGCCCTCGGGGCCTGGGCCGTGGACACCGGCCGGGTCGCCGCCCCGGACCACGGCGACGTCCAGGTGCGCATCGACGTACCGTCCGGGCGGGTCACCGCGACCGTGCACCGGGACGGCGGCCGCACCACCGGGGTCACCTTCCGCAACGTGCCGGCCCGGGTGGGCGCCCGCAAGGTCCCCGTCGCCACCACCCTCGGACTCGCCGAGGTGGACATCGCGCACGCCGGGGCCTGTTACGCCTCCGTCCGCGCCCGCGACCTCGGCCTGGACGTCTCCCGGGCCTCCCTGCCCGCCCTGGTGCGGGCCGGCCGGGAGATCCGGGCCGCGCTCGCCACGCACCCCGCCACCTGGCACCCCGACGGCCCCCTGCTGTCCGGGGTGTACGGGGTGATCCTCCACGAGGAGCTCCCGGACACCCCTGTCGGGCCGCACCAGCGCAACGTCACCGTGTTCGCCGACGGCCAGATCGACCGCTCGCCCTGCGGCTCCGGCACCTCGGCGCGGCTCGCGCTGCTCGCGGAGGACGGGCGGCTCGGCCCCGGCGAGGACCTGCTGAACGAGTCGGTCACCGGCACCATGTTCACGGGACGGATGCTGGACGGCGGTGTCACCGAGGTCACCGGCACGGCCTACCGCACCGGTGAACACGCCTTCGTGCTCGACCCGCACGACGCCCTCGGCAGCGGGTTCTCGCTGTGACGGGTCCCGCTTCGAGCGGCTTGCGGCAGTTCGGCGCCGCCGAGACGGCCGCCCTGCTCACCCCGGCCGGGGCGGCCGATGCCCTGGCCGCCGCCCTGCGCGGCGGCCTCGATCCGGAGAGCTGCCCGCCGCGCACCGCGCTCGCCGTACCGGGCGGGGGCGAACTGCTGCTGATGCCGGCCGCGTCCGGCTCGTACGCCGGAGTGAAGATCGCCGGGGTGGCGCCGGGCAACCCGGCCCGCGGGCTGCCCCGGATCACCGGCTCCTACCTGCTTCTGGACGGGCCCACCCTGCGCCCGCTGGCCCTGCTCGACGGCGCGGCCCTCACCACCCTGCGCACGCCGGCCGTCTCCGCCCTCGCGCTGCGCCACCTGGCTCCGGCCGGCCGGCCGCTGCGGCTGGTGCTCTTCGGCTCGGGACCGCAGGCGTACGGGCACCTGGAAGCGGTCCTCTCCGTCAGGGAGTTGGCCGAGGTGGTGGTGGTCGCCCGCGACCCGGCGGGCGCGGAGCGGCTCGCCGCGCACGCCCGCGGCCTGGGACTGCCCGCCCGGACCGGCACCCCGAAGGCGGTGGCCGACGCCGATCTGGTCGTCTGCTGCACGACCGCCCGGGAACCGCTCTTCGACGGGCGCCTCGTCGGCCAGGGCGCCACCGTCGTCGCCGTGGGCTCGCACGAGCCGACCGCCCGGGAGACGGACACGGCCCTCGTGCGACGCGCGGCCGTGTACGTGGAATCCCGCGCGGCGGCCCTGCGCGAGGCCGGTGACCTGCTGGTCCCGGAGGCGGAAGGGGCGATCGGGCCCGGCCACATCACCGGTACCCTCGCCGACCTGGTCGCGGGGCGGATGCCGGCGGGCGGAGCGCAGAGTTGTCCACAGCTCTTCAAGAGCGTGGGCATGGCCTGGGAAGATCTCGCCGTGGCGGTCGCGCTGTACGAGGCCGCCGGAGTGTGAGCAGCGCAACGTGACATTGTACGCTGTTCCTCTGCGCGTCGGTGGTGTCGGGGGTCTCGGAGGAAATGCAATGGGTGACCTGAAGCAGCACAGTCTCATCAAGGCCCAGGAACGGCTCCGCGACCAGGTCGGCCACGCGCTCCGAGCCGCCCTGATAGCGGGTGAGCTGCGCCCCGGCAGTGTCTACTCGGCGCCCGGCCTCGCGGCCGAACTCGGCGTCTCGGCCACCCCGGTCCGCGAGGCCATGCTCGACCTCGCCCGCGAGGGGCTGGTCGAGCCGGTCCGCAACAAGGGCTTCCGGATCACCGAGGTCAGCGAGCGCGACCTGGACCAGTTCACCGAACTGCGGACGATGATCGAGGTGCCGACCATCGGCCGGATCACCAAGATCGCCACGACCGGGCAGCTGGAGGCGCTGCGGCCCATCGCGGAGGAGATCGTCACCAGCGCGCGCGAGCACAACCTCATCGGCTACCTGGAGGCGGACCGCCGCTTCCACCTCACACTGCTCGGGCTCGCCGGCAACGACCGGCTCGTCGAGACGGTCGGCGACCTGCGCAAGAGGTCCCGGCTGTACGGCCTGACCGGCCTGGACGAGGCCGGCAAGCTGGTCTCCTCCGCAGAGGAGCACATCGAGCTGCTCGACCTGATGATCAGCGGCGACGCCGCGGCGGCCGAGGCCTGCATGGTCCGCCACCTCGGCCACGTCCGCTCCCTGTGGGCCCAGGGCCGCGACGAGCCCGTGGGCCGCACCCCGGGCGGCCTCGGCTCGGGCCTCTGACCTCCAGCCTCCGACCTCTCAGCCCCGACAGGGCCCGCCACGGTGGGCCCTCTCGCGTACCCGGGCCCAACTGCCTTCCGGGCGACCGCATTTGGACACGGCTGGATAACGGGCCGCCCAACCCCTTGTCAGTACAATTTCACATTACTATGTTACCGGTCACATCCTAGAGCGCGGCCCTTCACTGGAGTGACCCATGACCAAGCGCACCCAACTCTCCCTCGCCACCGCCCTGGTGGCAGCACTCGCACTCGGCGCCTCGGGCTGCTCCGACACCAAGAAGGGCTCCGCGGGCGGCGGCGCGTCCAACCCCGCCGCCGCCAACGACGGCAAGATCCTCGGCGGCAGCCCGGCCAAGGGCGGCACCCTCACCGTCCTGTCCAACCAGGACTTCGCGCACCTCGACCCCGCCCGCAACTGGGTCATGCCGACGATGGACTTCGCCACCCGGCTCCTCTACCGCACGCTCGTCACCTTCAAGGCCGAGCCCGGCAAGGCCGGCAGCGAGCTGGTCCCCGACCTGGCCACCGACCTCGGCACCCCGTCCAACGGCGGCCGCACCTGGACCTTCACCCTCAAGGAGGGCCTGAAGTACGAGGACGGCACTCCGATCAAGGCCCAGGACGTCAAGTACAACGTCGAGCGCTCCTTCGCCCCCGACCTCACCGGCGGCCCCGACTACGCGGCCCAGTACCTCGCCGGCGCCGAGGGCTACAAGGGCCCGCTCCAAGGGCAGCACCTGGACTCCGTGAAGACCCCCGACGACCGCACGATCGTCTTCGAACTCAAGCGCCCGGTCGCCGAGTTCTCCGCGACCGCCACCCTGCCCACCTTCTCGCCCGTACCCCAGTCCCAGGAGAAGGGCACCCAGTACGACGCCCGCCCGTTCTCCTCCGGCCCGTACAGGATCGAGTCGTACGACCGCGACAAGAAGCTGGTCCTCGTCCGCAACGAGCACTGGGACGCCAAGACCGACACCGTCCGCAAGGCCTACCCCGACAAGTTCGTCGTCGTCATGGGCCTCAAGGGCGGCCAGATCGACGACCGCATCATCGCCGGCGAGGGCGCCGACGCCTCCACCGTCCAGTACGCCGACATGCGTCCCGAGAGCGCCCCCAAGGTGCTGCCCAAGCCGGACGTCAAGGCGCGCCTGATCGCGGAGTCCAAGGGCTGTACCGAGATGCTCTTCCTGAACAACTCCCGCGCCCCCTTCGACGACCCCAAGGTCCGCGAGGCCATGCAGTACGCCGTCGACAAGGAGGCCGTGGTCACCGCGGGCGGCGGCCCGGCCCTCAACGAGATCGCCACCGCCTACCTGCCCCCGGCCCTGACCGGCGGCAAGCAGGCCGACACGCTGAAGATCGCCCCGGCCGGCGACCCGGCCAAGGCAAAGGAACTGCTGAAGGCCGCCGGCAAGGAGAAGCTCAAGGTCTCCCTGTCCGTCTCCACCGGTGACAAGGGCGCCGCCGAGGCCATCCAGCAGGGCCTGTCCCGCGCGGGCATCGAGGTCGTCATCGACACCGTCGACCCGGGCGCGTACTACGACGTCATCGGCGACCTCGCCACCACCCCCGACATGACCTTCACCGGCTGGTGCCCCGACTACCCGTCCGGCTCCACCTGGATCCCCTTCGTCTTCGACGGACGCACCATCAAGGACAAGGGCAACCAGGGCAACTACAGCCAGTTCCGCGACGAGGCGACCATCAAGCGGATCGACGAGATCAACAACATGGCCGACGCGAAGCAGGCCAATCAGGCCTGGATCGACCTGGACGCGGAGCTCATGAAGAAGTCCCCGTCCATCCCGGTCCTGCTGGAACGCAAGCCGCTGCTCGTCGGCCCCAACATCGCCGGCGCCTTCGGCCACCCCGTGTGGACCGGCGAGATCGACTACGCGACGGTCGGCCTCAAGGACCCGTCGAAGAGCCAGGGCTGAGGACGACGGATCCCCCGACACCATGACCACCACAGCACCGGTCCCGGACGACCGGGCACCCCTGGACCCTGACGGCCCCCCGGCCCCTGGCCCAGCCGAAGTCGAAGCCGCAGCCGCCGATGCCGCCACGGTCCGGCCCGCGGCAGCGCCCGGCAGCAGCCCCTGGCAGCTCGCCCGGCGGGAACTGCGCCGCCGCCCCGCCGTCCGCGTCAGCCTCTGCGTCGTCCTGCTCTTCGTCCTCATGGCCGTGACCGCCCCCTGGCTGGGCGCGCTCGGCGGCTGGTCGCCGGAGGAGTTCGACAAGACCGCCATCGACCCCTACCTCGGCGGCCAGCCCCTCGGCTCCTTCGGCGGGATCAGCCCCGAGCACTGGCTCGGCGTCGAACCCGTCACCGGCCGCGACCTGTTCGCCCGCGTCGTCCACGGCGCACAGGTCTCCCTGCTCATCGCCTTCGCCGCCACCGCCATCGTGGTCGTCGCCGGCACCGCCGCCGGAATCGCGGCCGGCTACTTCGGCGGCCGCACCGACGCGGTCCTGTCCCGGCTCATGGACCTCACCATGTCCTTCCCCTCCCTGATCTTCATGATCGCGATGCTGTCCGTGGCCAAGGACGTCAACCGGATCGTCCTCATGACCTCCGTCATCGGCGTCTTCGGCTGGCCCGGCGTCGCCCGCGTCGTCCGCGGCCAGACCCTCTCCCTCAAACACCGCGAATACGTCGACGCCGCCCGCGTCGGGGGCTCCGGCCCCTGGCGGATCCTGACCCGCGACATCCTCCCCGGCGTCTCCGGCCCCGTCATCGCCTACACCACCCTGCTCATCCCCGGGATGATCAGCACCGAGGCCGCCCTGAGCTACCTCGGCGTCGGAGTCCGCCCGCCCACCCCCTCCTGGGGCCAGATGATCGCCGAGTCCGTCGCCTACTACGAGACCGACCCCATGTACTTCGTCATCCCCAGCGTCTTCCTCTTCCTCGCCGTGCTCGCCTTCACCCTGCTCGGCGACGCGCTGCGCGACATCCTCGACCCGAGGGGCGGCCGCACGTGATCGCCTACCTCGCCCGCCGGCTGCTCGCCCTCGCGGGTGTCCTCCTCGCCATCGCCGCCGTCACCTTCCTCATCTTCTACGTCCTGCCCGCCGACCCGGCCGCCGCCGCCTGCGGCAAGACCTGCAGCGCCGAGCGCCTGGCCGACGTACGGGCGTACCTGGGCCTCGACCAGCCCCTGTGGCGGCAGTTCGCCGACTTCCTGACCGGAATCTTCACCGGCCGCACCCTCGGGACCGGCCAGTACGCCGTCGCCTGTGACTTCCCCTGCCTGGGCTACTCGTACGAGAACTCCCTGCCCGTGTGGGACCTGCTCATGGACCGGCTCCCCGTCTCCGCCTCCCTCGCCGTCGGCGCCGCCGCACTGTGGCTGGTCCTGGGCCTGGGCGCCGGGGTCACCGCCGCCCTGCGCAAGGACACCGCCACCGACAAGGCCCTGATGGTCGGCGCGGTCGCCGCCGCCTCGCTGCCCGTGTACTTCACCTCCGTGATGCTCATCTACGGGGTCATCCGCATCGCCGGCCTCCTGCCCTACCCCACCTACCAGGCCTTCACCGACAACCCCTTCGCGTGGGCCTCGAACCTGCTCCTGCCCTGGACCGCGCTCGCCCTGCTGTACGCCGCCATGTACGCGCGCCAGAGCCGCGGTTCGATGATCGAGGCGATGGCCGAGCCCTACATCCGCACCGCCCGCGCCAAGGGCATGCCCGAGCGGACCGTCGTCGTCAAACACGGGCTGCGCTCCGGGATGACCCCGATCCTCACCATCTTCGGCATGGACCTCGGCGGCCTGCTCGCCGGCGCCGTCATCACCGAGTCCATCTTCGGACTCCCCGGCATCGGGCGGCTGTTCTACGGGGCGCTGGTCAGCTCCGACCAGCCCGTGGTCCTCGGGGTCACCCTGCTCGCCGCCTTCTTCATCGTCGTCGCCAACCTCCTGGTCGACCTCCTGTACGCCGTCATCGACCCGAGAGTGAGGTACTGATGACCGCTCCGCTCCTCGAAGTACGCGATCTGCGCGTCACGTTCACCACCGCGCGCGGGACCGTACGGGCCGTCGACTCGATCGGTTTCACCGTCGAGGCCGGACGCACCCTCGGCATCGTCGGCGAATCCGGCTCGGGCAAGTCCGTCACCTCGCTCGCCGTCATGGGCCTGCACCGGGGCCCGGTCGAGGTCGGCGGCTCCGTCACCCTCGACGGACGGGAGCTGACCACCCTGTCCGAGCGGGAGCTCTCCCGGGTCCGCGGCCGCCGGATGGCCATGATCTTCCAGGACCCGCTCTCCAGCCTGCACCCCTACTACACGGTCGGCGAGCAGATCGCCGAGCACTTCCGGGTGCACTTCAAGGCCGGCCGGGCCGCCGCACGCAAACGGGCCGTCGACATGCTCGGCGAGGTCGGGATCCCGGAGCCGGCCCGGCGCGCGGGGGAGTACCCGCACCAGTTCTCCGGCGGCATGCGGCAGCGCGCGATGATCGCCATGGCCCTGGCCTGCGAGCCCGACCTGCTGATCGCCGACGAACCGACCACCGCCCTGGACGTCACCGTGCAGGCGCAGATCCTGGAACTGATCGCCCGGCTCCAGCAGGAGCGCGGACTCGGCGTCGTGATGATCACCCACGACCTGGGCGTCGTCGCCCGCGTCGCCCACGAGGTCCTGGTCATGTACGGCGGCCGGGCCGCCGAACAGGCGCCGGCCGACGAACTCTTCGCCGACCCGGCCCACCCCTACACCCGGGGCCTGCTCGACTCGCTGCCCCGCCTCGACAGCGCGGACGACCAGCCGCTGCCCTTCATCCCCGGCTCCCCGCCGTCCCTGCTCGCGCCGGCCCCCGGCTGCGCCTTCGCCCCGCGCTGTCCCCGGGCGGCCGCGCGCTGCACCGACGTACGGCCCGAGCCGGCGGCGTACGGGGACGGACCGGACCGGACGGTGGCCTGCCACTTCGCCGGGGCCATGACCCGTACCGCCGAGGAGGCGGCCCGATGACCGAGACCGCCGCACGCGCGGGCGCAACACGCGCAGCCGCCGGACCCGGGAGCGCCCCGGCCCTGCTGTCCGTACAGGACCTCACCATGACCTTCCCCGGCCGACGATCCGTGACCGGGCGCCGGGGGGCGCCCGTGCGCGCCGTTGACGGGGTCTCCTTCGACCTGGCGGCCGGGCAGACCCTCGGCCTGGTCGGGGAGTCGGGCTGCGGGAAGTCCACCACCGGACGGATGCTGGTCCGGCTGCTGGAACCCACCTCGGGCCGGGTCGTCTTCGAGGGCAAGGACATCAGTCGGCTGTCCCAGGGCGCGCTGCGCCCGCTGCGCAAGCACATCCAGATGGTCTTCCAGGACCCGCACTCCTCGCTCAACCCGCGCCAGACCGTGGCCCGGATCATCTCCGACCCGCTGCTCGTGCAGGGCTGGAGCGCGGGGGACGCCCGCCGCCGCGCCGCCGAGCTGATGGAGCTCGTCGGGCTGATCCCCGAGCACATCGACCGCTACCCGCACGAGTTCTCCGGCGGCCAGGCCCAGCGCATCGGCATCGCCCGCTCGCTCTCCACCAGCCCCCGGCTGATCGTCGCCGACGAACCGGTCTCCGCACTGGACGTCTCCGTCCAGGCCCAGATCGTCAACCTGATGGAACGGCTGCGCACCGAACTCGGCCTCGCCTACGTGTTCATCGCCCACGACCTGTCGGTGGTCAAACGGGTCAGCGACCGGGTCGCCGTCATGTACCTCGGCCGGATCGTCGAGATCGGGGACAAGAAGTCCCTCTACGAGAACCCGCAGCACCCGTACACCCGGGCACTGCTGTCCGCCGTCCCGCTGCCCGACCCGGCGGCGGAGCGGCGGCGGGAGCGGATCGTGCTGCTCGGCGACCCGCCGAGCCCGACCGCTCCACCCCCCGGCTGCACCTTCCACCCGCGCTGCCCCAAGGCCCGGGAGATCTGCCGTACCGAACGCCCCCTGCTCCAGCTCGCCGCCTCCCGCGAGGTGGCCTGTCACTTCCCCGGCGACTGACGGGGGTCCAAGGGGAAGGAAACGGAGGACCCGGGGCCGACCGCGTCGGCCCCGGGTCCTTCCGTTGCCCCCGCACGCGCGGCAACCGCCCGATGCCACGGCGGCCGGGCTGGCGCACGGACGACGCCCAGGCCTACGGTCGTGGTTTCGGCCACCACATCGAGGACGCGAGGCGGGCACCGCATGACAGAGGAGCAGGCACCGGGGCTCACCCGACGCCGTCCGGTGGCGACGGCCGCGACGGCTGCCGTCCTGGTGGGACTGCTGGGACTGCACACGGTGGCCGGCTTCTTCGTCCTCAACGCACTGCTCACCGAGTCCGAGGGGCCCTGGGACCGCACGGTGACGGACACCGTGCGGCTGATGGCGGGGCTCGGTCTGGTGGTGGAGCTGATGGCCCTCGCAGGGACGGCGGCCTGTGTGAACACGGGCCGGCTGCGGCGTTGGTGGTACGCGCCGGCGGCGGTGCTGGTCATCACCGCCCTGGTCCGCATGGTGTTCGCCCCGCAGCCCTGACCGCCCCGACGGCCGGATGGCCGGCGGGGCGGGGAGCGGGCAGGAGCTAGGCGAGTTCGCGGCGGAAGAAGTCGAGTTCCAGGGCCATGATCTTCTCGCGGGTGCCGCCCGGGGTCATGTGGGTGACGCCGGGGAGGGCAAGCAGCTGGTGGGGGCGGCCCGCGTCCGTCAGCGCCTGGGACAGGCGCAGCGTGTGCGAGGGGTGGACGTTGTCGTCGGCCAGGCCGGTGACGAGCAGCAGCGGCCGGGACAGCTTCGGGGCGTCGGGGATGAGGGAGTCCCGCTCGTAGACGTCCGGGTGCTCCTGCGGCAGGCCCAGGTACCGCTCCGTGTACGCGGTGTCGTAGTGCCGGAAGTCGGTCGGCGCGGCCCCGGCGGCCGCGGCGTGGAAGACGTCCGGGCGGCGCAGCACCGCCATGGCCGCGAGGTAGCCGCCGTAGGACCAGCCGCGGACGCCGACCCGGCCGAGGTCGAGGTCGCCGTGGCGGGCGGCCAGCGCGTGGAGGGCCGCGACCTGGTCGTCGAGGGTGACCTCGGAGAAGCCGCGGTACATGGCGTGGGTGTGGGAGGGCGAGACGTACGCGGTGCCGCGGTTGTCGACGGTCACCACCGCGAAGCCCTGGTCGGCCCACCACTGGCGGTGCTGCCAGCGGCGCGGGTCGGCGGTGATGTCCTGGGCGCCGGGGCCGCCGTAGCTGTCCATCAGGACGGGCAGCTTCCGCCCGGGGACGTGCCCGCGGGGCAGCACGAGCGCGGTGGGCACGCCGTGCTCGGTGACCCGCTCCAGGACCGGCGCCACCCGGTACGGCAGCGGCTGCGACAGGTCGGCGGGGGTCAGTTCCCGCCCGTCGGGGGTGCGTACGACGCGCCGTACGCCGTCGGCGTCGGCGGAGGTCAGCAGCAGGTACCCGGCCGAGGCGGTCACGCCGTGTACGCCGGGGCCGTCCGCGAGCGGCGTCGCTTCCCCGGTGGCGGTGTCCAGCAGCAGCACCTGCTGTTCGGCCGGGTCGCGGAGCCCGGCCTCGATCAGCAGCCGGCCTTCGTGGACCCCGGCCACCCCGCGGACCTGGACGTCGTCCCCGGTGAGCAGGGATCCGTCCACGGCGAGGCCGCGGGCCGCCCCGCCGGCGGTATCGGCCGCGGTCAGCATCCGCCCGTCGGGCAGGCGGGCCGGGGTGCCGGGGACCAGGGGGTCCACCCACTGGGGGTGCGTGGTGCGGGACAGCTCCCGGGTGCGGCCGGTGGCCGGGTCGGCGGAGAGCAGCAGCACGGTGCGCTGGAGCCGGTCGTGGACCGTCAGCAGGATCTCCCCGGCCGACTCCCAGCCCGCGTCGGAGACGTAGGGGTAGGTCTCGGCGTCCCACTCGATCCGTACCCGGCTCTCGCCGAGCACCCACAGCTGCACCTCGGCGTTGGGTCCGCCCGCCTCCGGGTAGGCGAAGTCCTCGGCGGGCAGCTCGGGGTGCGCCGGGTCGGCGAAGTACCTCCGCTGGAGCGCGGATTCGTCGACGCGGGCAGCCAGCAGGGTGACCCCGTCCGGGGACCACCAGTGGCCCCGGGAGCGGCCGAGCTCCTCGGCGGCGGCGAATTCGGCGAGGCCCCAGCGGGCCCCGTCGTCGGGGCTGACCCGTCCGCCCGGGGTGACGTGCAGGGCGTCGTCGCAGACGTACGCGGTGCGGGAGCCGTCGGCGTTGGGCCGCGGGTCCACGGCGGGTCCGGCGGCCGGGATCTCCTCGGGCTTCCCGCCGCCGGCGGCCGTGACCCCGTAGAGCCGCCCGTACAGCGCGAACACGGCGCGCCGGCCGTCACCGGAGAGGGCGTACGAGCCGATCCCGGCGGCGACGAGCCGGGTCCGCTCGCGCAGCCGGCGCTCGGCGTCCGGCAGGGCTCCCGGCTCGGGGCACAGCTCGCGGGGATCGGCAAGCCGGGTCTCGGCGCCGGTGGTGGTGTCGAGCACCCAGAGGCTGTCGAAGGCGTCGGTGGGGCCGGTGGAACGGAGGAACCAGAGGAGCCGGCCGTCGTCCCCGAAGGAGAACGCGCGCGGGGCGCCGTAGGAGAAACGGGCCGTGCTCGCGGAGAGCCTGAGGAAATCATCCATGATCGTAGTGTGACATGTGCAATGTCACCACCACTAGGCCGTTCGAGTGGTGACCCCAGGGGTGCGGGCTTAGCGTCGAAAGGGTGGACCCGAACGCAACGCCGAGCAGCAACGGGACCGATGGCAAGGTCCGAGGAAGCGGCAACGGACTCGCCCTGTTCGTCATCGCCTCCTGTCAGCTCATGGTGGTGCTCGACATCACGATCGTGAACATCGCGCTGCCGCACATCCAGACCGCGCTCGGCTTCTCCACCGAGAGCCTCTCCTGGGTCGTCAACGCCTACACCCTCGCTTTCGGCGGCCTGCTGCTCCTCGGCGGCCGCACCGGCGACATCCTCGGCCGCAAACGCGTCTTCATCTTCGGCGTCCTGCTCTTCGGCCTTGCCTCCTTCCTCGGCGGACTCGCCCAGAACGAGGGTCAGTTGATGGCGGCCCGCGCCCTCCAGGGCGTCGGCGGAGCCATCGCGTCCCCGACCTCCCTCGCGCTGATCACCACCACCTTCCGCGAAGGCCCCGCCCGCAACCGGGCCTTCGGCGTGTTCGCCGGCGTCTCGGCGGCCGGCGGCGCCATCGGTCTGCTCGCGGGCGGCATCCTCGTCGAATGGCTCGACTGGCGCTGGGTGCTCTTCGTCAACGTCCCCATCGCCGTGGTGATCGCGGTGCTGGCCACGAAGGTCCTGCACGAATCCGAACGCCACCCCGGACACTTCGACTTCGCCGGCGCACTGCTGTCCACCCTGGGCATGGTCGCGCTGGTCTACGGCTTCATCCGGGCCTCCCAGGAGGGCTGGCGCGACCCGGTGACCCTCGGCTCCTTCGGCGCCGCCGTGGTCCTGCTGACCCTGTTCATCCTCAACGAGCGGCACTCGCCCCAGCCCATCACCCCGCTGCACATGTTCGCCGACCGCAACCGGGCCGGGACCTACGGGATCATGCTCATGCTCGCCTGCGCGATCTTCGGCATGTTCTTCTTCCTGACGCTCTTCGTGCAGATCGTGCTCGGCTTCAGCCCGATCCAGGCCGGCCTCGCCTTCCTCCCGGTCAGCGTGATGGTCGCGGTGGGCGCCGGGCTCACCTCGCAACTGCTCCCGAAGTTCGGTCCCAAGCCGTTCATGGTCGGCGGAGCCCTGTCCTCGGCGGCCGGGCTCGCCTGGCTGACGCAGACGGACGTCCACTCCACGTACCTGGGCAGCATCCTGGGCCCGATGCTGCTGTTCGCCCTCGGCATGGGCCTGCAGTTCGTCTCGCTGACCCTGATGGCCCTGTCCAACGTCCCCGACCGGGAGTCGGGAGCCGCGTCCGGACTCCTCAACACGATGCAGCAGGTGGGCGGCTCGCTCGGCCTGTCCATCCTGGTGACGGTCTTCGGCACGGCGAGCCGCAACGAGGCGAAGGACCAGGTGGCGGGCTTCCTCGGCACGGCCACCCCCGCACAGCGGGCGGCCTTCCAGCAGACCGGACAGGTCCCGAAGCCGTGGAGCGACCAGATCCTCACCTCGGGCATCAGCGCGGCCTTCATCGTGGCGGCCATGTTCACCCTGGTCGGCGCGGCGATCGCGCTGTTCGCCATCCAGGTCCGCCCCTCGGACCTCGAACGCCTCCAGGGCAACCACACCCCGGCGGCGGACCGCACCTAGACCGTCTCCTTCGGGCCCAGGCGGGGCCGCGGAGCTCAGGCCGCGGGGACCCCGGCGGCGGTGACCCGGGCGGCGAAGGCGTCCAGGTTGCCCCGCATGCGGGCGAGGCGTTCGTCCAGGGTCAGGGACTCCTCGTGGCGGCCGGTACGCAGCTTCGGCTGCCGCTTGCCGCGCAGGTAAAGGGAACAGGCCAGGTCCGCGCAGATGTAGGTGCCGACGGTGTTGCCCTCGCGGCCGCGGGCGCCCGCCAAGGGGGCCGCCAGGAGGGAGACCCCGGAGGACGCGTGACCCGTCAGACAGATCTGGCACAGGCTGGACTTCACCGCGCTGGTACGGCCCACGGACGGCACGCGCAGGGAGATCCCCAGCGGCCCCGTCTCCCGCGGCAGCACGAGGTGGGCCCGCAGCGGCGCTCCCGGATCCACCCACCCCAGGAAGTCCAGGTCGTCCCAGGGCAGTTCGGCGAAGTCGAGGGGCAGTCGCAGCCGCGCGGCCTCGCCCTTGGTGCAGTTCACGAAGGACGCACGGATCTGTTTCTCACTGAGTGGCTCCACGGGCATCGACCTTATGGCCCGTTCTGACCGGTCGCACCTCAATATCCGCTCTTCGATGTCTGCGCGAGCGCGGCGCGCAGCCGGTCGGCGCCGGCCCGGGTGTTCATCCGCAGGGCCAGCCAGGAGCCGTCGGCGAAGGCCAGGTCCACCCGGGCCGGCCGGCGGCGGAGCCGGGGGATGCGTCGCAGGCCGCAGGCCGCGGCATGGGCCGCGCGGGCCGGATCGCCGCGGCCCCACGGCGGCCGCGCGGTGACCGTGTTCGAGCACCGCGCATCGTCCGGGAGACCGGGGTGCGCGGTGAACGCGCCGTACGGACCACGGGTCTCGGCCTGCCGGCGCGTCCAGTGGAAGCCGTGCAGGGCCAGGGCGAAGCGGCCCGCCTCGCTCGCCCAGCCGCCCTGCAGCGCCGGGCCGTGGAAGAGTCGGCCGAACAGGCGGCCGATCCGTTCGAACGGGTCCAGCAGCGCGGCCCCCGCCTCGGGCAGGTCGTCGGGCAGCGCGCTCAGGAACCCGAAGACGAAGAAGCCGTTGATCCGGCGCAGCAGCGGCTTCGGGGCGGGGGAGCCGGGCAGTAACGCGCGCGGCGGGCGTCGTACGTACGGGGACAATCTGCCCGGAATCTCCTCGTCCATCCGGCCATGATGGCCGTGCGGGCGCTACCCATCCACGCGACGGGCCCGGCAGCGCACCGGGCCGTCCGTCCGCAGGGTGATCCCGGCCCCGACCGGGATCTCGGTGTCCACGGCCTCGAACTCGTACGCCCGAAGGATCATCGCCAGCGCGACCACCGACTCCAGCATCGAGAAGTGCTGCCCGATGCAGGCGCGCGGGCCGCCGCCGAAGGGGAACCACGCGTAGCGCGGCCGCGCCGCCTCCGCCTCCGGGGTGAAGCGCTCGGGGTCGAAGCGGTCCGGATCCGGCCAGTGCGCCGGGTGGCGGTGCGTCACCCAGGGCGCCAGGATCACGTCCGCGCCCGCGGGGACGGTGTGCTCCCCGATCCGGGTGTCCGCGACGGCCTTGCGGCCGATGACCGGCGCGGCGGGGTACAGCCGCATCGCCTCCTTGAGCACCCGGGTGAGATACGGGAGCCGGTCCATGTCGGCGGCCTCGGGCGTACGGTCGCCCAGGACGCGGGAGATCTCCTCGCGGGCCCGGCCCTGCTCCTCGGGGTGGCGGGCGAGCAGGTGCAGGGCGAAGCAGAGGGAGGTGGCGGTCGTCTCGTGCCCGGCGAGCAGGAAGATCAGTACCTGGTCGCGCAGCTCGGAGGCGTCGAACTCCCCGTCGTCCGAACTCCTGGCGGCGGCCAGCAGCGTCAGCAGGTCCTCGCCGGCGCCGCCCGGAACAGCGGAGTCCTGCGCAGGGTCGTCCTGCACTGGGCCGTCCTGCGCAGCGGTGCCCCGACCGGCGGTGTGCGCACCCGCCCCGCGCCGCTCGGCGATGATCTTGTCGCACACCCCGTAGAGCTCGTCCATCGCGGCGGCCGCACGCCTGTTGCCCGGGGTGGGCCAGTGCCGCGGGATGTTGGCGGGGGAGTAGCCGCGGCGCAGCACGTAGTCCGTGATGACCGGAAAGCACCGGGCCACGGCTTCGGCGGTGGCCTCGACGTCGGTGCCGAAGAGGATCCGGGCGACGGCGCGCAGGGCGAGGTGCGTCATCTCGTCGGAGACGTCGACGACGCCGTCCGGGGCCTTGTCCCAGGCGGCGATGACCGACGCGGTCTCGGCGGCGACGGCCCCGGCGTAGCCGTCCACCCGGCGCCGGGTGAAGAGCGGCTGGACCAGCCGGCGCTGGCGCAGGTAGTCCTCGTCCTGACTGGTCAGCAGGCCGTTGCCGAAGGAGTCCCGGACCTCCTGGTAGAAGGCGTTGTCCTTGCGGAAGTTGGCCGCCTCGGAGGCGAGCACCTGCTGGGCGCCCTCGGGCGAGAAGACGCAGTACAGCTCGGCCCGCATGCCGGGCGGGCCGGCCGTGACCCGTACGAGGTCGCCGTGCTGGTGCTGCGCCCGTAGATAGGTGCCGAGGGAGTCCGACTTCAGGTCGAAGAGCGACCCGAGCAGCGGGACCCCCACGAGCCCGGGAACCTCCGCCGCCGCACCGGCCCCTGCGTCCGTTCCACCTGCCATGTCCGCTCCCTCCCCGTACCGGAGGCCCGATTCTGCCGGTCGCCCGGCGCGTCTGACCAGGATCCACGCCCCATCCGGCCGAATGCCGACGAGCCCTCGGTTCGCCGGACGGTCCACAGGGTGATCAAGAAACCGTGCGTGACGGGACATCACCTACCCTGGCCAACGCCGGCCAACGCCCGTCTCGTTGAAGGAGTTCCCAATGTCCGTCGTCGTCACCGCCGTGGTCCACCCCAAGCCGGGACTGCTGGAGGAAGCGCTGGCCACCTACGCCCGCCACATCGAAGCGGTCCACGCCGAGCCCGGCTGCGAGCTCTACGCGCTGCACACCGACGGGACCTCGATCGTGATCATCGAGAAGTGGGCCAGCCAGGCCGACCTCGACGCACACGCGAGCGGGGAGGTGATGGCGAAGCTCGGACCGGAGCTGAACGCCCTGCGCGACCGGCCCGCCGACGTCACCATCCTCCAGCCCCGCCCGGCGGGAGCCGCACAGGGCGCCCTGTAGCCGGATCCGGCCGCGGTCCCGCTCGTCGAGGCGGAGTGATCTGCCTCACGGCATGTCACAACGACCACTGACACGGTGTCTTGAGGACGAACCCCACGAACCGGAGGAGGAGGCACGCCATGACCGGGAACACGGAGGCGGACCAGGCTGTGGACCCGGGGCGGGCCGCGGACGAGAGGGACCGGGACATGAGCGAGCAGGCCACCGACGCGGCGACCGAGACGTTCCTCGGCTACCGCAACCTGCTCTTCACCGTCGCCTACGAGATGCTCGGATCGGCGGCCGACGCCGAGGACGTCCTCCAGGAGACCTGGCTGCGGTGGATCCGGACGGACCTTCAGGAGGTGCGCGACCAGCGCGCGTACCTGGTCCGGATCACGACCCGGCAGTCGCTCAACCGGCTGCGCACGATGACGCGCCGCAAGGAGTCGTACGTGGGCCCCTGGCTCCCCGAGCCGCTGCTCACCGCGCCGGACGTGGCCGAGGACGCCGAGCTCGCGGAGAGCGTGTCGATGGCGCTCATGCTCGTCCTCGAAACGCTGTCGCCGACCGAGCGCGCCGTGTTCGTGCTGCGCGAGGTCTTCGACGTCGGCTACGACGAGATCGCGGCCGCCGTCGACAAGAGCCCCGCGGCCGTCCGCCAGATCGCGCACCGCGCC
Source organism: Streptomyces sp. NBC_00207 (assembly GCF_045160965.1). Taxonomy (NCBI): domain Bacteria; kingdom Bacillati; phylum Actinomycetota; class Actinomycetes; order Kitasatosporales; family Streptomycetaceae; genus Streptomyces; species Streptomyces sp. NBC_00207. The sequence continues at coordinate 6,984,794 of NZ_CP130715.1, forward strand.
CGCCGGCACGTGGACGCCCGCCGCCCGCGCGAGACGGTCTCCGCGAGCAGGACCCGGGCGGCTCTGGAGTCGTTCCGGCGCGCGCTCGAAACCGGCGACCTCCAGGGCCTCCTCGACGTCCTCGCCCCCGAGGTCGTCCTGATGGCCGACGGCGGCGGCATCAAGCAGGCCGCGGTGCGCCCGATCATCGGCGCGGACAAGGTGTCCCGCCTCATCATGGGCAACCTCGGCAAGCACCGCAGCCTGGTCACCGCCGGCCCCACCATCGCCAACGGCCACCCGGCACTGCTCGTGCGCGTGGACGGCGAGACCGACGGCATCATCACGGCCCGCATGGACGCCGGCCGCATCACGGGCCTCTACTACGTCCGCAACCCGGAAAAACTGACCCGGATCGCCTCGGAGACCCCGCTCACCCTTCGGTGAACACCGTGCGGGAGCGGGGCGGCCCGGGAATCCGGCTCACCATCGAGGCCGGCCCGCGCCGGCCCGTCGGCCTGGTCTATTCGCAGGCCACTCCGTCGCCGTCCCGGTCGAGGTGGCGCCCGTATCCGGGGTCGCTCCGGCGGATCGGAGCGGCTCCAGCTGCGCGAACCGCCGTGCAGTTCTTGTAGTAGACGCTGCCACCGCCACCGCCAGTGGACGATCCGGCCGAGGCGGAGGTGCCGGAGTCGTCATCGTTGCTCGGCGGGCGCGGCGGCGGCGTCGGGTCGGGGTGCAGTCTGCCGCCCTCCGCTGCCGGGCAGGCCGTGGCGGGTGCGACGACCTTGAGTCGGGCGCTCGACGTCTTCGGGTTCTGGATTTCCCTGCCCTCGGCGGGGTCTTGGAAGCAGACGCTCCAGTCGTCCACGGCGGCCGGGAGGGTGACGTCGGTGTAGGCGCTCTGCGGTTCGATCGCCTTGAGCCCGATCGGCTTGAGGGTCTCGGACGCCTTGGCGAAGGTGAGGCCGACCACCTTCGGCATCTTCGGATACGGGATCGGCTCGCCGTCCTTCGTCGGGCACGGCCACTCGTTGCGCACCACGCCGAAGTCGAGCGTGGATTTTCCGGCAGACTCCGCCGCCGCGCTCTGGAAGCAGATCTTCCAGTTGTCCTCGTCCAGCTGACCGGCATCGTCCGGGCCGGCGTCGTGGGAGACCGAGTTGTACCCGGCGGCGTGGGCGGCGGCCTTCGCCTGCTTGAGGTTCTGGCCGATGTAGCTGGCCGGCGCGGCCGGGCTCGGAGTCGGCGCGGGCGCCGCGCTCTGGACCGCGGCAGCCTTCGGCTTCGCGTCCGTCTCGGTCTTCTTCGGCGGATCGCCCAGGAACGGAGTCAGGAACCAGAGGCCGGCCACAACCGTTGCGACGACCTTCTTCACCTGGCTCCACGGACTCAGCCAGGCGAGGGCTATGCCGGCGGGCGGTATGACGACCAGCAGGGAAATGATCAGTGCCGGGTGCTGCCACCAGCGCCGTACGGGCGCTTGCGGGTAAGGGTGTGGCGCAGGGTAGGTCACGTGGCGTCCTTCTGGCGGTGCGTGAGGGGCCCGGTGAGCGTATAGAAGATTGAAACTTGTACCGGTCGGTACGTGAGATGAGTCGAAGAGACGTCTCGGGCGGGGCGATGCGGTGCGGGGCGGCCCGGCTGGGGAAGGGCCTTGAGTCTCCAGTGACTGGAGACGGCAGAGTGGGGGACATGGACGCCACGACCCTCTACTCGATCGGGGAGCTCTCCCGGCGGACGGGCCTGCCCGTGAGAACCATCCGGTTCTACTCCGATTCGGGGGTGGTGGCGCCGACCACCCGAAGCCCCGCCGGCTATCGGCTCTACGACCTCGACGCGCTGCTTCGTCTGGAACTCCTGCGCACCCTGCGCGAGCTGGGCATGGACCTGGCCACGATCCAACGGGTGCTGGACCGCGAGCTCTCGGTGGCGGAAGTCGCCGCGGCGCACGCCGACGCCACGGACGTCCAGATCCGGGCGCTGCAACTGCGCCGCAGCGTTCTGCGGGCGGTGGCCGGGGGCGGGGCCGGTCCCGAGGAGACGAAGCTCATGCACAGGCTTACGCAGTTGTCCGGCGAGGAACGCCGGCGGTTGATCGACGATTTCCTGGAGGGCACCTTCGGCACCGTGGATGCGGACCCGGCCGCTGCGGCCATGGTGCGCGCCGCCACCCCCGACCTCCCCGAAGATCCGTCCGGCGAGCAGGTCGCCGCGTGGGTGGAACTCGCCGAGCTGGTCGGCGACGAGGACTTCCGGGCCCGGATGCGCCGGACGGCCGGCCGCCGGGCCGCCGGGCGCCCGCTCGACATCGAGAGCGGGGCCGGCGAGGAACTGATGGAGTTCACCCGTCAGAAGGTGTCCGAGGCCGTGGAGTCGGGCATCGACCCGCTGAGCGACAGGGGTGCACCCGTCATCGACGACCTCGTGCAGCGCTTCGCCGAGGCCTTCGCGCGCACCCCTGACACCCGGTTCCGGGACTGGATGGCCCGGCAGTTCGAAGAGGCACACGATCCCCGGGTGGACCGGTACTGGCGGCTGGTCTGGATCGTCAACGGCTGGCAGGTGGTCCCGGACCTGGTCCCGGTGTACCCCTGGCTCATCCAGGCCCTGCGCACCGGCCGCCGTTGAACGATCCCTCCCGACCTGCGGGTTGCTCAGATGTCGCGGAAGATCTCGATCTGGGCGCCCACCGAGTTGAGGCGTTCGGCCAGTTCCTCGTAGCCGCGGTTGATCACGTAGACGTTGCGCAGGACCGAGGTGCCCTCGGCGGCCATCATCGCGAGGAGGACGACCACCGCCGGGCGCAGGGCCGGCGGGCACATCATCTCCGCCGCGCGCCAGCGGGTGGGGCCCTCCACCAGGACGCGGTGGGGGTCCAGGAGTTGGAGGCGGCCGCCGAGGCGGTTGAGGTCGGTCAGGTAGATGGCCCGGTTGTCGTACACCCAGTCGTGGATCAGGGTCTGGCCCTGGGCGACGGCGGCGATGGCCGCGAAGAACGGGACGTTGTCGATGTTCAGCCCGGGGAACGGCATCGGGTGGATCTTGTCGATCGGGGCTTCGAGCTTGGACGGGCGGACGGTGAGGTCCACCAGGCGGGTGCGGCCGTTGTCCGCGACGTACTCCGCCGAGCGGTCGTGGTCGAGGCCCATCTCCTCCAGCACCGCGAGCTCGATCTCCATGAACTCGATCGGCACCCGGCGGATGGTCAGCTCCGACTCCGTGACGACCGCCGCGGCGAGCAGGCTCATCGCCTCGACCGGGTCCTCGGAGGGGGAGTAGTCCACGTCCACGTCGATGTTCGGAACGCCGTGGACGGTGAGCGTGGTCGTGCCGACGCCCTCGACCTTGACGCCCAGCTCCTCCAGGAAGAAACACAGGTCCTGGACCATGTAGTTGGAGGAGGCGTTGCGGATGACGGTGACGCCGTCGTGCCGGGCGGCGGCCAGCAGCGCGTTCTCGGTGACCGTGTCCCCGCGCTCGGTCAGCACGATCGGGCGGTCGGGGGAGACCCCGGCCTCCACCTTCGCGTGGTAGATGCCCTCGGTCGCGGTGATGTCCAGGCCGAAGCGGCGCAGGGCGATCATGTGCGGCTCGATGGTGCGGGTGCCGAGGTCGCAACCGCCCGCGTAGGGCAGGCGGAAGTGGTCCATCCGGTGCAGCAGGGGGCCCAGGAACATGATGATGCTCCGGGTCCGGCGCGCCGCGTCCGCGTCCATGGCCTCCAGGTCGAGGCGGGCCGGCGGGATCAGCTCCAGGTCCACGCCGTCGTTGATCCAGCGGGTGCGGACGCCGATGGAGTTCAGCACCTCCAGGAGGCGGTAGACCTCCTCGATGCGGGCCACCCGCCGCAGCACCGTACGGCCCTTGTTGAGCAGCGAGCCGCAGAGCAGGGCGACGCACGCGTTCTTGCTCGTCTTGACGTCGATGGCGCCCGACAGCCGGCGGCCGCCGACCACGCGCAGGTGCATCGGGCCGGCGTAGCCCAGGGAGACGATCTCGCTGTCGAGCGCTTCGCCGATTCGGGCGATCATCTCAAGGCTGATGTTCTGATTGCCGCGCTCGATCCGGTTCACGGCACTCTGGCTGGTGCCGAGTGCGTCAGCGAGCTGACTCTGTGTCCAGCCCCGGTGCTGACGGGCGTCACGGATGAGCTTGCCGATGCGTACGAGGTAGTCGTCTGCCATGGGGGCACGTTATCTCAGATATGAGATGAGTCCCGCTCCGGGTATGCCAGATGGGTGTGTCGGGTGGGCGATTTGTGTGTTATTGACCGTCAGGTCCCATGGTGGGGTCCCCGTACGCGCGATGCGCGACGATCCGGCCGAGCAGACGGGTGAGCAGACGGATGAGTCAGGTGCCGCCGCTCCTGCCCGGACAGCGGGCCGGGAGCTCCTCCCGGGCCGCGCCGGGGAGTTGCTCCCCGGCTCCCAGGATCCCCGGCGCCCTCGGCCCCCGGCCCCCGCCCTCCGCCCCCGGGACTCAGCGGCGGCCCGCCCGCAGGTGGTCGACCAGCGTCAGGAAGACGGGGAAGCCGTTCACCAGCCCCACCGACACGGTGCCCAGCGGCTGCTGCCGGCCCATGACCCTCAGCGAGGCCGTGCCGTTGCCGTACGAGACGGGCTCGATCCTGTCCCAGGGCTCCGGCCGGCCGCCGGCGGTGACCGCCTCCCGGCTCAGCGAGAACGGGCCGAAGACGACGCTGCCGCCCGCCCGGATCGTCGCGAGCGCGCCGGGCAGCTGCGCCCGGGCCGCCGCCTCCTCCACCACCGGACCCCAGCTCTGCGCGAACGGGAACTTCGTGCCGGGCAGCAGGACCGAGCCGTCGGGCCGCGACAGGGTGCAGTAGTGCTCCGTGCCGCAGTAGACGCCGTCGAGGTAGCGGGCGACGCTGTGCCGCCGGACCTGCAGGCTGTCCCAGCGGCAGGCGGCGGTCCGGCCGTCGGCGTCGGAGACCACCACGCCCCGCTCGAAGAGGTCGAGCCGCGCGTACTTCCCGCGGGCGGCGTGGGTGAGCAGGGCGGGCACCCCCAGGGACGCCGCCGCCACGGCGCCCAGCACCGCCAGGACGGGTTGCGCCAGGAGGGCGCCGAGCGGGACGAGCGCCGCGCATACGCCGGCCGCCCCGGCCAGTCCCTCCCACGCCCGGGAGCCGGCCGAGGCGTAGCCCGTGGTGTGCCCGCCCAGGCCCTCCTGTTCGGCCGCCAGCCGGGCGGGCGGCGGCGCGCCGGCCGCGCCGGGCCCCTTGGCCGCGTCCTTCGGATCGAGGGGCACCAGGGCGGGACCGGGCGGCGGTGCACCGGTCCTGCCCGGGGCCATCCGCCCGGTCCGCGCGCCGGCCGCGTCCCGTGCCACGACCTCCACGGAGCCGTCGCCCCCGATGTCGAAGGTGACCTCGATGCGGGGGGCGCCGCGGCCCCGGTGGGGCAGGCCGGTCAGTTCGACCGTTCCCAGGTGTTCGCAGCCCGCGACCGCGTCGTCGTCGCCCCGGTACACCCGGAAGGCCAGCGTGCCGCCCTCCGGCAGATCGGCGTCGGTGGTGAACTCCATCGACCTCTGCGTCGGGATCGTGGTGCCCCGGACGACGACCGGGGTCATGACTCCGCCCGCGGTCTCCACGCCCAGGGCCGCGTGGGTGGCGTCGAGCAGCAGCAGGCCCTGGTGGGCCCCGGTGAGCACGGCGGCCTGCAGGGCCGCGCCGCGCACGCAGGCCTCCTCCACGCGCACGGTCGTGCGCTCCTGCGGCCCCTCGGCCAGCTCCTCGCGCACCAGGTCCGCGAGGGCGGGCATCCTGGTTCCGCCGCCGGACAGGACGATCCGGGTGATCTCGCCGGGGGAGACGTAGGCGTCCTCCATCACCCGGCGCAGCAGCGGCGCACACCGTTCGCGCAGGCTGCCCGTCAGCCGCTCCAGGTCCTCCCGGGTCAGCTGCTCGTCCAGGTGCAGCGGGCCGTGGTCCGACGCGGCGACGAACGGCACGCCGACGGTCGTCCGCGCGGACGAGGAGAGGTCGGTCTTGGCGCGTTCGGCCGCCTCGCGCAGCCGGCGCACGGCCGTGTCGTCCCGGGTGAGGTCCACTCCGTGCGCCGCGTGGAACCGGGTGGCCAGCCAGTCGGCCACGGCGCGGTCCCAGTCCTCGCCGCCGAGCAGGTGGTCGCCGGCCGTCGCACCGACGTCGACGACGAAGGTGTTCCCGGCCCAGCCCAGCTCCAGTACGCCCACGTCGAAGCTGCCGCCGCCGAGCCGGCACACGAGCACTGTCTCCTCGTCGGCGTCGCGGTCCGTGCCGTAGGCGAGGCCGACGGCTCCGGGTTCGCTGATCAGGCGCAGCACGGTCAGGCCGGCGAGCTCGCCCGCCTCGCGGACGGCCTGACGCCGCGCCTCGCCGAAGTCCGCCGGGACGGTGATCACCGCCTCGGTCACCGGCTCGCCGACCCACGCCTCGGCGTCCCGCCGCAGTCTGCCCAGCAGGAGGGCCGCGATCCGCTGCGCGCTGTACGTGGTCCCGTCGATCGGCAGCGTCCAGTCGGTCCCCAGGAGGCGTTTGACGCCGTGGACGGTCCTGGCCGGGTTGGTGACGGCCTGGCGGGCGGCCGCCTCGCCGACGAGGACCTCCCCCTCCGCGGTGAAGGCGACCACCGACGGCGTGGTCCGGGATCCCTCGGCGTTCGGGACGGTGGTGACCACCGGGCGGTCACGACCCCCCTCGAACACGGCCACGGCCGAGTGCGTCGTCCCCAGGTCGATCCCCACCGCACGTGCCACAGTCGCCCCCTGACCCGGAAACCTCGGCCCCACGAGCAGCAGGATAGGGACGGAGGGGGCCGCCGCTAAGGGCGCGCAAGGGGGCGCTCGCCGGTGGGGGCGGGCCCTGGGCCGGACGAGCAGGCCGCGCCGGAACGCTCCGTGATCATCGTCACGAGCGGGCAGTCGGAAGGGAAGGGGGGATATCGGGTGTCGGCGCCGGTCGCAGGGGCCGCGCCGGAGCATGCGGAAGCATCCGGTCGGCGGACCGGGCAGGCCTTCCCCGGGGTGCGCGCCTCGTCCCCGGACCCGGACATGTACTAGAGTTATCTCGACATCGAGATATCTGCCGAAGGCGTACCGCAGCCGCCCCCGCTGGTAAGGGTTACCTAACTTAGCCCTACCTTAGCGGATTGGCCATGGGGCGTGGCGGCAGGATGCGGTTAATACGCGCGAATTCATGCATGAAGGAGACTGTCGTGTCGGCGAACAGCTTCGACGCCCGCAGCACGCTGCAGGTGGGCGACGAGTCGTACGAGATCTTCAAGCTGGACAAGGTCGAGGGCTCCGCCCGCCTTCCCTACAGCCTGAAGGTCCTGCTGGAGAACCTGCTCCGTACCGAGGACGGCGCGAACATCACCGCCGACCACATCCGGTCGCTCGGCAACTGGGACTCGCAGGCCCAGCCCAGCGAGGAGATCCAGTTCACGCCGGCCCGCGTGATCATGCAGGACTTCACCGGCGTCCCCTGCGTCGTGGACCTCGCCACCATGCGTGAGGCCGTGAAGGCCCTCGGCGGCGACCCGGCGAAGATCAACCCGCTCTCGCCCGCCGAGATGGTCATCGACCACTCGGTCATCGCCGACAAGTTCGGCACGAAGGACGCCTTCGCGCAGAACGTCGAGCTGGAGTACGGCCGCAACAAGGAGCGCTACCAGTTCCTGCGCTGGGGCCAGACCGCCTTCGACGACTTCAAGGTCGTCCCGCCGGGCACCGGCATCGTCCACCAGGTCAACATCGAGCACCTGGCCCGCACGGTCATGGTCCGTAACGGCCAGGCGTACCCCGACACCCTCGTCGGCACCGACTCGCACACCACCATGGTCAACGGCCTGGGCGTACTGGGCTGGGGCGTCGGCGGCATCGAGGCCGAGGCCGCGATGCTCGGCCAGCCGGTCTCCATGCTGATCCCGCGCGTCGTCGGCTTCAAGCTGACCGGCGAGCTGCCGACCGGCACCACCGCCACCGACCTCGTGCTGACCATCACCGAGATGCTCCGCAAGCACGGCGTCGTCGGCAAGTTCGTCGAGTTCTACGGTGAGGGCGTCGCCGCCACCTCCCTCGCGAACCGCGCCACCATCGGCAACATGTCGCCGGAGTTCGGCTCCACCGCCGCGATCTTCCCGATCGACGACGAGACGCTGAAGTACCTGCGCCTGACCGGCCGCGACGCCCAGCAGGTCGCGCTCGTCGAGGCGTACGCCAAGGAGCAGGGCCTGTGGCTGGACCCGGCCGCCGAGCCGGACTTCTCCGAGAAGCTGGAGCTCGACCTCTCCACGGTCGTCCCCTCCATCGCCGGCCCGAAGCGCCCGCAGGACCGCATCGTCCTCGCCAACGCCTCGCAGCAGTTCGCCCAGGACGTGCGCAACTACGTCGAGGACGACGACGAGGCGGGCAAGGAGTCCTTCCCGGCCTCCGACGCCCCGGCCGCCGTCGACGGCGTGCCGACCCGCCCGACGCTGGTCACCCTGGCCGACGGCACCTCCTTCGAGATCGACCACGGCGCCGTCACCGTCGCCGCGATCACCTCCTGCACCAACACCTCGAACCCCTACGTCATGGTCGCCGCGGCGCTCGTGGCCAAGAAGGCGGTCGAGAAGGGCCTGACCCGCAAGCCGTGGGTCAAGACCACCCTGGCCCCGGGCTCGAAGGTCGTCACCGACTACTTCGACAAGGCCGGCCTGACCCCGTACCTCGACAAGATGGGCTTCAACCTCGTCGGGTACGGCTGCACCACCTGCATCGGCAACTCCGGTCCGCTGGACGAGGAGATCTCGAAGGCGATCAACGAGCACGACCTCGCGGTCACCTCGGTCCTCTCGGGCAACCGCAACTTCGAGGGCCGCATCAACCCCGACGTCAAGATGAACTACCTGGCCTCCCCGCCGCTGGTCGTCGCGTACGCCATCGCGGGCTCCATGAAGGTGGACATCACCAAGGACGCCATCGGCACCGACACCGAGGGCAAGCCGGTCTTCCTCGCGGACATCTGGCCCTCCGAGGCCGAGGTCAACGACGTCGTGGCGAACGCCATCGGCGAGGACATGTTCAGCAAGTCCTACCAGGACGTCTTCGCGGGCGACGCCCAGTGGCAGGCGCTGTCGATCCCGACCGGCAACACCTTCGAGTGGGACCCGCAGTCCACCTACGTCCGCAAGCCCCCTTACTTCGAGGGCATGACGATGGAGACCACCCCGGTCTCCGACATCGCCGGCGCCCGCGTGCTGGCGAAGCTGGGCGACTCGGTCACCACCGACCACATCTCCCCGGCCGGTGCGATCAAGGCCGACACCCCGGCCGGCAAGTACCTCACCGAGCACGGCGTCGAGCGCCGCGACTTCAACTCGTACGGTTCCCGCCGCGGCAACCACGAGGTCATGATCCGCGGTACGTTCGCCAACATCCGCCTGCGCAACCAGATCGCGCCGGGCACCGAGGGCGGCTTCACCCGCGACTTCACCGTCGAGGGCGCGCCCGTCGCGTTCATCTACGACGCCTCGCAGAACTACCAGGCCGCCGGCATCCCGCTGGTCATCCTGGCGGGCAAGGAGTACGGCTCCGGCTCCTCCCGCGACTGGGCCGCCAAGGGCACCGCGCTGCTCGGCGTCAAGGCCGTCATCGCCGAGTCCTACGAGCGCATCCACCGCTCCAACCTGATCGGCATGGGCGTCCTGCCCCTGCAGTTCCCGGAGGGCGCCACCGCCGCCTCCCTGGGCCTCACCGGCGAGGAGACCTTCGCCTTCACCGGTGTGGAGGAGCTGAACAACGGCACCACCCCGCGCACCGTCAAGGTGACCACCGACACCGGTGTGGAGTTCGACGCGGTCGTCCGCATCGACACGCCGGGTGAGGCGGACTACTACCGCAACGGCGGCATCATGCAGTACGTGCTGCGGAACCTCATCCGCGGCTGAGCCACGGCATAGGCGCCAAAGGGCCGTATCCCCGTCACGGGGGTACGGCCCTTCCGTTCGTCCGGCGGCGTGTCCATGTGACGGACAGGTCTCAACTCGGAAAAACTGACGGCCATAACTGTGCATGATCTTGCTCACACGAGCGGAAGTGGACTATACCTGTGCCCGTCCGGATCACCGCGAGACGAGCGGCTCCGGGCCGGGGGACGGGCGGGGACTTGTGGTGATGTCCGCATGCACGGTCACCACCGTGAATCTCCGGCTTCCTTCACACTTCTGACGAAGGCGAGGACATGAGCATGGGATCCACTGGTGAGGGCCTCGGACGCCGCGACCTGATCAAGCGCTCCGCAGCACTCGGACTGATCACGGTGCCGACGATGAGCTTCCTGTCCGCCTGCGCCTCCGGCGGTGAGGAGAACTCCACGAAGGGCCCGGCCAAGGCCCCGGTGACCAAGGAGAACCCCTTCGGCATCGCGAAGGGCGGCAAGCTGGACGTCGTCGTCTTCAAGGGCGGGTTCGGCGACGACTACGCGAAGGCCTGGGAGGCCGCCTTCGACAAGAAGTGGGGCACCACCAGCTCCCACCTGGGCACCCAGGAGATCACCGCCAAGCTGCAGCCCCGCTTCAACGCCGGGAACCCGCCGGACGTCGTCGACGACTCCGGCGCCCAGCAGATCAAGCTGGACGTGCTCGCCAAGGGCGACCAGCTCGCCGACCTCACCGCCGTGCTCGACGCGCCCTCGCTCGACGACCCGACCAAGAAGGTGCGCGACACCCTGGTCGAAGGCGCCTACGAACAGGGCCTGCAGGGCGGCAAGTTCGTCGTGCTGAAGTACGTCTACGCCGTGTTCGGCTTCTGGTACTCCGGCAAGCTCTTCAAGGAGAAGGGCTGGGCGCCGCCGAAGACCTGGGACGAGTTCCTGGCCGTCTGCGCCAAGGCCAAGGAAGCCGGCATCGGCGGCCTCGCCCACCAGGGCAAGTTCCCGTACTACATCAATGTCGTCATCATGGACCTGATCGCCAAGAAGGGCGGTCTGGACGCCATGAAGGCGATCGACAACCTGGAGCCGAACGCCTTCGAGGGCAACCCGGCCGCCCTCGCCGCGGTCGAGGCGGTCTACGAGGTGGTGGAGAAGGGCCTGCTGATGCCGGGCACCAACGGCCTCACCCACACGGAGTCCCAGACGGCCTGGAACCAGTACAAGGCCGCCTTCATCCCCTCCGGCTCCTGGCTGGAGAACGAGCAGCTGAAGCAGACCCCGGAGGACTTCGACATGAAGTTCCTGCCGATGCCGCTGCTCGCCGACAGCAAACTGCCCTTCGAGGCCATCCGGGCCGGCGTCGACGAGCCCTTCATCGTCCCGGAGAAGGCCGCCAACAAGGCCGCGGGCTTCGAGTTCCTCCGCTCGATGCTGTCCCGCGAATGGTCGACGATCTTCGCCCAGCAGGCGAACTCGCTCACGGTGGTCAAGGACGGGGTGGACCCGAGCGTCAAGCTGCGGCCGGGCACCCAGTCGGCGGTCGAGGCGCTCAAGGCCGCGGGCGGCAACACGTTCAGCTACCGCTACCCCGACTGGTACAGCGAGATGGACACGGAGATTCAGAACGCGTCCAATGAGCTCATGGCACAGCGGATTCAGCCGAAGGAGTGGATCAAGCGGGCCCAGGCTGCGGTAGACAAGGCGGCCAAGGACCCGAACGCCAAGAACAACAAGCGCACCTGACACCGCAGGGACGGACACCATGAGCCAAGTAGCCCAGAGGAAGGGGCGGGCCGGTTTCATCACCGGCTTCCTCTTCGCACCCCTCGCGCTGTACCTGACCTTCGTCATCTGGCCCTACGTACAGACGTTCGGCTACTCCTTCACCAACTGGAGCGGCCAGTCCCCGACGTTCGACTTCGTCGGCGTGGACAACTACGCGACGTTGCTGTCGGACGAGGTCTTCCGCGGCGCGCTCTGGCACAACCTGCTGCTCCTGGTGTTCGTCCCGCTGGTCACCATCCTGATCGCCCTCTTCTTCGCCTTCATGGTGAACGCGGGCGGGCGCGGCGGGGCCGGCGGAGTGCAGGGAGTCGGCGGATCGCGCTTCTACAAGGTCGTCTACTTCTTCCCCCAGGTCCTCTCCCTCGCCATCCTCTCCGTGCTCTTCGGCGCGATCTACCGCAGCGACGAGGGCGGCCTGCTCAACGGCTTCCTGACCAGGATCGGCGTGATCGACGCGGCCCACCCGGTCGAATGGCTCAACGAGCCGAACCTCGTCCTGTGGTGCCTGCTCCTCGTCGTCGTCTGGCACGGCGTCGGCTTCTACCTCGTCCTGTTCTCCGCGGCCATGCAGTCCATCCCCAGGGACATCTACGAGGCCGCGCTCCTCGACGGCGCCGGGCGCGCCCAGACCTTCTTCAAGGTCACGCTGCCCCTGCTGTGGGACTCTGTGCAGACCGCCGCGGTCTATCTGGGCATCGCCGCGATGGACATGTTCGTGCTGGTGTCGACCATGACCTCGGGCCAGTTCGGCGGCGGACCCGACCACCACAGCGAGGTCATGTCGACGGTGCTGATGCGCAACTTCCTCTACTTCGGAAAGAGCGGATACGCCTGCGCCATGGGCGTGGTCATGCTCACCCTGACCATGATCCTCTCCGTCATCACGCTGCGCGCCACCCGCCGCGAGCGCATCGAGTTCTGAGGGGAGTTCCACCATGACCGCAGAGTCCACAGTGATCAAGGCTCCGGGCGAAAGGGCCGCGGAGCAGCCCGGTGGCGCCGGACCGACGGGGAAGCGGGAGGGGCGCCGCTCCGAGGGCATGGCCCTCAACGTCTTCTCGCACGGCTTCCTGGTCGTCTGGGCGATAATGATCGTGCTGCCCCTGATCTGGCTCGCGCTCGGTGCCTTCAAGACCGACGCGCAGATCGGCGGCTCGGCCCTGAGCTGGCCCTCCAACTGGCACTTCGACGCCTTCGGCCGCGCCTGGACGAAGGGCATCGGAGGCTACTTCGCCAACACCCTCATCGTGCTGGTGTTCTCGGTCCCGCTGACCATGCTGTTCGGCTCGATGGCCGCGTACGTACTGGCCCGCTACCCCTTCACGGGTAACCGGCTCATCTACTACTTCTTCGTCAGCGGGGCGATGTTCCCCGTGTTCCTGGCGCTCGTACCGCTCTTCTTCATGGTCAAGCGCTTCGACATGCTGAACACCTACCAGGGCCTGATCCTGGTGTACGTCGCCTACTCGATGCCCTTCACGGTCTTCTTCATGCACTCCTTCTTCCGGACGCTGCCGACGGCGATCCACGAGGCGGCGGTCATCGACGGGGCCTCCGACACCCGGATCTTCTTCCAGGTGATGCTGCCGATGGCCAAGCCCGGCCTGATCAGCGTCGGGATCTTCAACGTCCTGGGCCAGTGGAACCAGTACATCCTGCCCGCCGTGCTGATGCAGCCACAGACGAGCGCCGACCCCGAGCGGTACATGCTCACCCAGGGGCTCATCCAGCTCCAGTACCAGATGGGCTACGAGACGGACCTGCCGGTGCTGTTCGCCGGCGCCACCATCGCGATGGTCCCGATGCTGGTGGTCTACCTCTCCTTCCAGCGCCAGATCCAGGCGGGCCTCACCTCGGCGACGCTGAAGTGAACCCGGGGGTCAGGAGCCGCCGGTGACCTTCCGCAGCTCGTACAGGTAGCCGGAGTCGGGTCCGCCGATGTCCTGGCGGATCCGGGGCTCGCGGTCGGTGCCGCCGACGCTCCACGCCGGCCAGGAACACCCCGGGACCTGTATCCGGACCTTCTGGGTCCGCACGCCCCGGCCGGGCTCGTACGACCAGGTGCCGGAGCCCGAGCACTGCGGTGCCAGGACGTGGGGGTCGTCGCCGGGGCGGTGCTCGGCGACGCCGAAGGCCGTGACCCGGCCGTCCGACGTGAAGACCAGCTTTCCCGCGGTGTGGTCGCCCCAGGTGCCGGGCATGGTCGCCGGACCGATCTTCGGCGGCTCGTACGCGGGCAGCAGGCCGGCGGTGAGCCCGAGCGCGCCGAGGAGGCCGGTTCCCACCACGAGCGCCGTGCCCCCCAGGGCCACGCGCCGGAGCAGTTCCGGGTGCCGGAGCCGGGCGATCAGACCGCCCGCAGAGAGCGATGCCGTGGCGATCGCCCAGAAGGCGAGCACGGGCCGCGTCTCCACGTCGTTGTACGAGGCGAAGGCCCAGATCGGCGCTGCGACCAGGGCGGCCGTCGTCAGCGGCACCCACCACCAGGCCTCGCGGCCGCCGGTCAGGCGGCCGAGGAGGTGGGCCAGCGCCACCGACGGCAGCACGAAGACCAGGGTCAGCAGCACCGCGATCACCGCGACGATCAGGCCGAGGGAGAGCAGGGAGCCCGCCAGGGCGGTGTGGTCGACGGGGGTGTCCGGCGGCGGCTGCGTCTCGACGTACAGGAAGATCACCACGACGGTGAGGGCGACCTCCAGACAGCCGACCAGCACCGAGACCAACAGCATCAGGCCGTACGACCGCTTCTCAGGCGTCTCAGGCTTCTCGTGCACGGTCAACCCCCCTCGTGGCACGGCGAAATGAACGCGTCCGCCCGGCCGGCGGTGCGCGCGGATCCATACTGCCAGCCGGGCTGAACGTGTTCAATTCATTCTTGTCCTCCTCTCAGAGCCAGGTGTCGAACGTGCGGATGTACCAGGTCTTCACGAGCTGGGTGAGCGTGCAGTACGCGAGCAGCACGCCGATCAGCCACGGGAAGTAGCTCGCCGGCAGGGCCACGAAGCCGAGCGTGGGAGCCAGCGGGGAGAAGGGCAGCCAGAGCCCGGTCAGCACCGCGAGGACCGTCGTCACCATCACCGGCCAGGAGGCGCGGGACTGGACGAAGGGGATCTTCCGGGTACGGATCATGTGGACGATCAGGGTCTGCGAGAGCAGGCCCTCGATGAACCAGCCGGACTGGAAGAGGGACTGGCTCGCCTCGCTGTTCGCCCCGAACACGTGCCACATGATCAGGAACATCGAGATGTCGAAGATCGAGCTGACCGGACCGATGGTGATCATGAAGCGGCCGATGCCCTTCGCGTCCCAGTTCCGGGGCCCCCGCAGGTACTCCTCGTCCATCCGGTCCCACGGCGTCGCCAGCTGCGAGATGTCGTAGACCAGGTTCTGGACCAGCAGCATGATCGCGAGCATCGGCTGGAAGGGGATGAACGCGCTCGCCACCAGCACCGAGAAGACATTGCCGAAGTTCGACGACGCCGTCATCTTGATGTACTTGATCGTGTTGCCGAAGGTGGTCCGGCCCTGGACGACGCCCTGCTCCAGAACGGTCAGGTCCTTCTCCAGCAGGATGATGTCCGCCGACTCCTTCGCGATGTCGACGGCGGTGTCCACGGAGATGCCGACATCGGCGTCGCGCAGCGCGGCCGCGTCGTTGATGCCGTCACCGAGGAAGCCGACCGTGTGCCCGTCGGCCTGCAGCGCCCGGACGATGCGGGCCTTCTGGACCGGGTTGACCTTGGCGAAGACCGTCGTACGGGCGGCCAGCGCGCGCAGTTCCGCCTCGTCGAGGCCGTCGATCTCGCTGCCGGGCACCACGTGCCCGACCTCGATGCCGACGTCGGCGCAGACCCGGGCGGCCACGAGGTCGTTGTCGCCGGTGATCACCTTGACGGCGACGCCCTTGTCGGCCAGGCCCTGCAGGGCGCGTCCGGCGTCGGCCTTCGGCGGGTCGAGGAAGGCGAGGAAGCCGATCAGGGTCAGCCGGTCCTCGTCGGCGACCGTGTAGGCGGAGCGGGCGCTGTCGACGGTGCGGGTGGCGACGGCGAGGACCCGCAGGCCCCGGCGGTTGTTGTCCTCCGCGATCCGGGTGACGTGCCACCGCAGCTGCTCGGTCAGCTCGACGGTCGCCCCGCGGTCGGTCATGTGCGTGCAGAGGTCCAGGACCTCCTCGACGGCCCCCTTGGTGATCATGACGTGCTCGGTGCGGCCGGGGTCGCCCACCATGCTGTTCCGGTTGAGGATCACGGACATCCGGCGCCGGGCGAAGTCGAAGGGGATCTCGTCGACCATCGAGAACCGTGCGTCGACGACAACCTCCTCGGCCTCGTTGACGCGGTCGATGACCGCCTGGTCCATCAGGTTGCGCAAGCCCGTCTGGAAGTGCGCGTTGAGGTATCCGTACTCCAGGACCTCGTCGTCCTCGTTGCCGTGCACGTCCAGGTAGCGGTCCAGGACGATCCGGTCCTCGGTGAGGGTGCCGGTCTTGTCCGTGCAGAGCACGTCCATCGCGCCCAGGTTCTGGATCGCGTTGAGCCGCTTGACGACCACCTTGCGCCTGGACATGGCGACCGCGCCGCGCGCCAGGTTGGCGGAGACGACCATCGGCAGCATCTCGGGGGTCAGGCCGACGGCGACGGCGATGCCGAAGAGGAAGGCCTCGTCCCAGTCACCCTTGGTGAATCCGTTGATCATGAAGACGACCGGGACCATGACCAGCATGAAGCGGATCAGCAGGAAGCTGACCTTGCGCACGCCGGTGTCGAAGTTGGTCTGCGGGCGCTCGCCGACGAGCGAGCCGGCCATCGAGCCGAAGTAGGTGTCGGCCCCGGTGGCGACGACGACCCCGGTGGCGGTGCCGGAGGTGACCGAGGTCCCCATCAGTACCAGGTTGTCGGCGTCGACGGGGTCGCCGGCCGTCTGCCGGCCGAGGTCCTCGCCGCGGGTGCCGGTGTCGGCCTTGGCGACCGGCAGGGACTCGCCGGAGAGGGCGGCCTGGCTGACCATCAGGTCCTTGGCGCTGATGAGCCGCAGGTCGGCCGGGACCAGGTCGCCGGCGGCCAGCCTGACCACATCGCCGGGGACCACCCGGTCCAGGGGCACCTCGAAGGTGGTGGGCCCGGAGCCGCTGCCGGCCCGGCGCTGCACCGCGCAGGTGGTGGTGACGAGCTTCTTGAGAGCGTCGGCGGCGCGGCCCGAGCGGAACTCCTGCCAGAAGCGGAGCAGCCCGCTGATCCCCACCATCACCGAGAGGATGACGACGCCCTCGTCCGCGGGGTCCTGCCAGAACATGATCGCGGCCAGGAAGACCAGGACGGCGATGAAGGGGTTCCAGAAGGCCTTCGCCAGCTGGAGGTGCCAGCGCGGGGCGCGCTCCCGGGCGACGACGTTGGGGCCGTGGCGCTCCAGGCGCAGCGCGGCCTCCGCGTGGGTGAGGCCGTCGGCGCAGGCGTCCACGGACTGCAGAACGCCGACGGCCGGGCGGGCGCTGGTCTCGGCGAGGCGCTCGCCGACGAGCCGGGTACGGGACTCCAGCTCGGCGGCCTTGCGCTCGCGGCGGGACCGGCCCGGCGGTGCGAGCTTGGCCGGGGTACGGGGGGTGAGCATGGTCATGACGAATACCTCCCTCCACGGTGTCCGGGCAGCGCGGAGCCGCGCGGTCACGTGGAGTGATCACGGGTGGGCGCGGAGCAGCCGGGAGGGCCGCGGGCGGCGCCGGCGGGCATGGTGGGAGTGGCCCCGGGGCACGCCTCGGCGACGGCCGGGGGAGGAACCCGGGGGAGCGTGCCCGGCGGAGCTGCCGGCGCACGCGGAAGGAAGAGAATGGAAAGAAACGCGACAGCGCACGGGACAGCGGTGAACCGCGGCCGTGCGCGCTCGGGTAACGGTCAGCTGATCAACAGGTCAGCCGATGAGAGCGCGGCAAGGACTTCGATCGGGACTCATCCCGAACACCTCCTCGCGTAGCGCTGTCATGACGGGCGCCCGATCCGGCCGGTAAAGGCCGCAGAGGACCGGCGCCTCAGCGACCGTAGCACGATCTAGGGGGCCGGTTCTCTCCCCCCTTTCGGTCGGTACTGGCCGTTTCGTGCCGTGTCAGCCTCTTGACGTGTGGATGCGCAAAGGCTCGACTTAAGGTTCACAAGTTGGAGAGACGCCGGGGTCTCGAAGCGCGAAACCGCGACGTGTCCCGGCCGGGGGGCGACGGCTTGCCGTCGCTTATGGGCAGGAGTGGATGAGTCGTGCAGACTCCCGGATCGCAGTCCTCGCTGCATCGCGCGAATCTCGAACGGGTCGTGCGGGCGGTGCGGCTCGCGGGATCGCTGACCCAGGCGGAGATCGCCCGCACCACCGGACTGTCGGCGGCCACGGTCTCCAACATCGTCCGGGAACTGAAGGACGGCGGGACCGTCGAGGTCACCGACACCTCGGCCGGCGGCCGGCGCGCACGCAGCGTGTCGCTCAGCGGTGACGCGGGCATCGTCATCGGCGTCGACTTCGGCCACACCCACCTGCGGGTGGCGGTGGGGAACCTGGCGCACCAGGTGCTGGCCGAGGAGTCCGAGCCGCTGGACGTCGACGCGTCCTGGGCGGACGGCTTCAACCGGGCGGAAGCCCTGGTCGGGCGGCTGATCGCGGACATCGGGGTGGGGCTGGAGAAGGTCATCGGCGTCGGCCTGGGCGTGCCCGGCCCGATCGACGTGGAGTCCGGGACCCTGGGCTCGACCGCGATCCTGCCGGGCTGGGCGGGCATCAACCCGCGCCAGGAGCTCTCGCAGCGCCTCGGCGTGCCGGTGTACGTGGACAACGACGCGAACCTCGGAGCCCTCGGTGAACTCGTTTGGGGGAGCGGGCGGGGAGTAAAGGACCTGGCCTACATCAAGGTGGCCAGCGGCGTCGGCTCGGGCCTGGTCATCAACGGCCAGATCTACCGCGGACCGGGTGGCACGGCGGGGGAGATCGGGCACATCACGCTGGACGAATCGGGTCCGGTCTGCCGCTGCGGCAACCGCGGCTGCCTGGAGACCTTCACCGCTGCCCGGTACGTCCTGCCGCTGCTCCAGGGCACGCACGGGCCGGAATTGACGATGGAGCGGGTGGTCGAACTGGCCCGCGAGGGGGACCCGGGCTGCCGCCGCGTGATCACGGACGTGGGCCGCCACATCGGCAGCGGCGTGGCCAGCCTGTGCAACCTCCTGAACCCCAGCCGGGTGGTGCTGGGCGGCTCGCTGGCGGAGGCCGGTGAACTCGTCCTGGCCCCCATCCGTGAATCAGTGGGGAGGTACGCGATCCCCAGTGCGGCCCGCCAGTTGTCGGTGCTGACGGGGTCTCTCGGCGGGCGCGCCGAGGTGCTGGGCGCGCTGGCGCTCGTACTCAGCGAAATGGGCGATTCGACACTTTTGTCAGACCATGGAAGTGGAGTGCGAGCTCCCGCCGTCTTGCCTTCAGGTAGATAACGGATGGCACCGTTGTCATCTCGTTAAGGATTCACTCCTTGACGGCAAAACGCGGCCGGGGTTGACTCACATCCACCTCGGCCGCAGTGCTGCGGCCTCGTCAGGGAGGTTCAAGTAATGAACACGCGTATGCGCAGAGCCGCCGTAGCTGTTGCCGCCGGTGCCATGGCCGTTTCCCTCGCCGCTTGCGGGAGTGCGAAGGAGGCCGGCGACACGACGAAGGAATCCTCCGGCGCTGCCAAGGGCGACGCGATCAAGGTCGGTCTGCTCCTGCCGGAGAACCAGACCGCGCGTTACGAGAAGTTCGACAAGCCGCTCATCGAGAAGAAGGTCGCGGAGCTCACCGGCGGCAAGGGCAAGGTCGTCTACGCCAACGCCAAGCAGGACGCGACCACGCAGAACTCCCAGGTCGACACGATGATCACCAACAAGGTGGACGTCCTGATCGTCGACGCGGTGGACTCCAAGGCCATCGCGGGCTCGGTCAAGAAGGCGAAGGACGCCGGCATCCCGGTCATCGCCTACGACCGTCTGGCCGAGGGCCCGATCGACGCCTACACCTCCTTCGACAACGAAGAGGTAGGCAAGGTCCAGGGCAAGGCGCTCCTCGAGGCGCTGGGCGACAAGGCCAAGGACGGCCAGATCGTCATGATGAACGGCTCGGTCACCGACCCGAACGCCAAGCTCTTCAAGTCCGGTGCGCACTCCGTCCTCGACGGCAAGGTGAACGTCGGCAAGGAGTACGACACGGTCGAGTGGAAGCCGGAGAACGCCAACACCAACATGGCGGCCGCGCTCTCCGCGCTCGGCAAGGACAAGGTCATCGGCGTCTACTCCGCCAACGACGGCATGGCGGGCGGCATCATCACCGCCCTCAAGGCGGCCGGCGTCACCCCCCTGCCCCCCGTCACCGGCCAGGACGCCGAACTCGCCGGTGTGCAGCGCATCGTCGCGGGCGAGCAGTTCATGAGCGTCTACAAGCCGTACGCCCCCGAGGCCGAGGCCGCCGCGAAGATGGCCGTCGCCCTCGCCAAGGGCGAGAAGCTCGACGGTGTCACCACCTCCACGGTCGACAGCCCGACCACCAAGGGTGTCGCCTCCGTGCTGATCCCGGTCGTCTCGCTCACCAAGGGCAACATCAACGACACCGTCGTCAAGGACGGCGTCTACACGGTCGCAGAGATCTGCACCGACAAGTACGCGGCCGCCTGTGCCGCCCTCGGCCTGAAGTAGCGGCCCCCGTCGCCTCCTCGCGAGGCGGCCCCCGTGCCTGACCGGCGCCCCGCCCCCACTTTCCCCGCCACCCGGCGGGGCGCCGGGCAGAAACGTTCCCCCATTCACCCCGCTCCTGCTCTTTTGCACGACATCCCCGCCGGTCAGGCGGCGAAGGAGATGGTTCATGTGTCCGCTGCGCCCGTGCTGGCGTTGCGAGGGGTCTCGAAGCGGTTCGGCGCCGTTCAGGCCCTGACCGACGTAGAACTCGAGATCCACTCCGGCGAGGTGGTCGCCCTGGTCGGCGACAACGGCGCCGGCAAGTCCACGCTGGTCAAGACGATCGCCGGCGTGCACCCCATCGATGACGGTGTCATCGAGTGGGAGGGCCGTCCGGTCTCCATCACCAAGCCCCACGAAGCCCAGAACCTGGGCATCGCGACGGTCTACCAGGACCTGGCGCTGTGCGACAACATCGATGTCGTCGGCAACCTCTTCCTCGGCCGTGAGCTCAAGAGCTTCGGCATCCTCGACGAGGTGGAGATGGAGCGCCGCGCCCGCGAGCTCCTGACCACCCTGTCCATCCGGATCCCCAGTGTCCGGATCCCCATCGCCTCGCTCTCCGGCGGTCAGCGCCAGACCGTGGCGATCGCCCGTTCCATGCTGGGCGAGCCCCAGCTCGTCATCCTCGACGAGCCCACCGCCGCCCTCGGCGTCGAGCAGACCGCACAGGTCCTCGACCTGGTGGAACGCCTGCGCGAGCGTGGCCACGCCGTCATCCTCATCAGCCACAACATGGCCGATGTGAAGGCCGTCGCCGACAAGGTGGCGGTGCTGCGGCTGGGCCGCAACAACGGTGTCTTCAACGTCGCCGACACCTCGCAGGAAGAGATCATCTCCGCCATCACCGGTGCCACGGACAACGCCGTGACCCGCCGGGCGGCCCGCACCGGGGAGGCCCGCAAGTGAGCACCCAGAACCCTGCCACCGGTCCACTGGGCAAGGGCCCCGTCGACCAGCAGGAGCACATCGACCCGGTCAACCCCGCGGCGGCTCACGACGCGATCCCGGCCGTGGACCCCCGCCTGCTCGTCCGCGAGGAGGGCCTCGCCGGGTACGTGGGCGAGTTCAAGCGCAAGATGAAGGCCGGCGACCTGGGCTCCCTGCCCGTCGTCATCGGTCTGATCATCATCTGGTCCATCTTCCAGGGGCTGAACTCGAACTTCCTCTCCCCGGAGAACCTCACCAACATCGCGATCACGATGACCGCCACCGGCATGATCGCCATCGGCATCATCTTCGTGCTGCTGCTCGGCGAGATCGACCTCTCGGTCGGCTCGGTCAGCGGCGTCTCGGGCGCGATCGTCGCCGTCCTCGCCGTCACCCACGGCGTGAACGAGTGGCTGGCGATCCTGGCGGCGGTCGCCGGCGGTGCCCTGATCGGCTGCATCCACGGCTTCTTCTTCGCCAGGATCGGCGCCCCGGCGTTCGCCGTCACCCTGTCGGGCCTGCTGTTCTGGCTGGGCGCGATGCTGCAGATCCTCGGCAGCAACGGCACGATCAACATCGACGCCGACGGCGTGGTCGGCCAGCTGACCACGTACTTCTTCTCGGACGTGGCCGTCGCCTACGGGCTGGCCGCACTCGCGGTCGCCGGCTACTTCGTGGCCTGCTTCCTCGACGCGAAGCGCCGCGGCGCCGCCGGGATGCCCACCCGGCCGCTCGGCGAGATCCTGCTGCGCACCGGGCTGCTCGCGGTGTTCACGTTCGGCCCCGCCGTGGTGTTCAACCAGTACAAGGGCCTGCCGCTCGCGGTGGTGCTCTTCATGCTGGCCCTGGTCGTCACGGACTTCGTGCTGCGTCGCACGACCTTCGGGCGAAACGTTTTCGCACTGGGTGGCAGCGTCGAGGCCTCCCGCCGCGCGGGCATCAACGTCACCCGGATCCGGATCACGGTCTTCGCGATCTCCAGCACCTTCGCCGCCATCGGCGGCCTGTTCTGGGCCTCCAAGATCGCGGCGGCCAACCAGAGCGCCGGCGCCGGCGACCTGCTGATGAACGTGATCGCGGCGGCCGTCATTGGCGGCACCAGCCTCTTCGGCGGCCGGGGCCGGACCTGGAACGCCCTCCTCGGCGTCATGGTCATCGTCTCGATCCAGTACGGTCTGGCACTGGAAGGCATCGCAACGCCGATCCAGTACATGATCACCGGTGCGGTGCTGCTGACCACCGTGGTGATCGACTCGATCACGCGCAAGACCCAGAAGACGGCCGGACGCGCCTGACCGCGCGGCCGACTGCGCGCCGGAGCGGCATCCGGCGGTAAGAACGGTCACAGTGCCCGGCGCCACTTCACGTGGCGCCGGGCATCCGTGCGTACATGTGCGGGTACTCCTGTGCGGGTATACGCCCGTATGCGATGTGTGGCCGTGTGGTCGTGCGTACATGTATGACAAAGGTGTGACTCCGCCGGGACGGCCCGATGACCGTGCCGCGCAGCGGAACATTAGACTCGACAGACCAGCAAGCAACTGCAAGGAGGCACGGGTGCTGCTGACCCGCATCAAGGGACCGCGCGATCTGGACCGGCTCAGCCAGGAGGAGCTCGACCAGCTCGCGGCAGAGATCAGGTCCTTCCTCGTCGACGCCGTCTCCAAGACCGGCGGGCACCTCGGCCCCAACCTCGGCGTGGTCGAACTGACGATCGCCCTGCACCGGGTCTTCGAATCGCCCAAGGACAAGGTCCTCTTCGACACCGGCCACCAGGCCTACGTCCACAAGCTGCTCACGGGCCGCCAGGACTTCGGCAACCTGCGTTCCAAGGGAGGCCTGTCCGGCTACCCCTCGCGCGCCGAGTCCGACCACGACGTGATCGAGAACTCGCACGCCTCCACCGTGCTGGGCTGGGCCGACGGCCTCGCCAAGGCCAACGAGGTGCTCGGCCGCGAGGACCACCACGTCGCCGCCGTCATCGGCGACGGCGCGCTCACCGGCGGCATGGCCTGGGAGGCGCTGAACAACATCGCCGCCGCCAAGGACCGCCCGCTGGTCATCGTGGTCAACGACAACGAGCGCTCGTACGGCCCCACCATCGGCGGCCTCGCGAACCACCTGGCCACCCTGCGCACCACGGACGGCTACGAGCGCTTCCTGGCCCGCGGCAAGGAGATCCTGGAGCGGACCCCGGTCGTCGGGAAGCCGCTCTTCGAGACCCTGCACGGCGCCAAGAAGGGCCTCAAGGACTTCATCGCCCCGCAGGGCATGTTCGAGGACCTGGGCCTGAAGTACATCGGCCCCATCGACGGCCACGACATCGAGGCGCTGGAGTCCGCCCTGCAGCGCGCCAAGCGCTTCAGCGGCCCGGTCATCGTGCACTGCCTCACCCAGAAGGGCCGGGGCTACGAGCCGGCCGTCCAGGACGAGGCGGACCGTTTCCACGCCGTCGGCGTGATCCACCCGGACACGGGCCTGCCCGTCTCCACCGACGCCGCCAGCTGGACCTCCGTCTTCGCCGACGAGATGGTCAAGCTCGGCAGGGAGCGCAAGGACATCGTCGCGATCACCGCGGCCATGCTCCAGCCGGTCGGCCTGAAGAAGTTCGCGGACGCCTTCCCGGACCGGATCTACGACGTCGGCATCGCCGAGCAGCACGGCGCCACCTCGGCGGCGGGCCTGGCGACCGGCGGCGCCCACCCGGTCTTCGCGGTGTACGCGACCTTCCTCAACCGTGCCTTCGACCAGGTCCTGATGGACGTGGCCCTGCACAAGTGCGGGGTCACCTTCGTCCTGGACCGGGCCGGGGTCACCGGCACCGACGGCGCCTCCCACAACGGCATGTGGGACATGTCGATCATGCAGGTCGTGCCCGGTCTGCGACTGGCCGCCCCGCGTGACGCCGAGCAGCTGCGCGCCCAGCTGCGCGAGGCCGTCGAGGTCAAGGACGCGCCGACCGTCGTCCGCTACTCCAAGGGCGTCGTCGGCCCGGCCGTCCCGGCCGTCGGCAAGATCGGCGGCATGGACGTGCTGCGCGCCCCCGGCGCCGACGTCACCCGTCCGGACGTACTGCTCGTCTCGGTCGGTGCGCTCGCCCCGATGTGCCTGGAGATCGCCGACCTGCTCGACAAGCAGGGCATCACCTCGACCGTGGTCGACCCGCGCTGGGTCAAGCCCGTGGACGAGGCGCTGGCCCCGCTCGCCGACCGCCACCGCGTGGTCGTCACCGTCGAGGACAACGGCCGCACCGGCGGCGTGGGCTCCGCCGTCTCGCAGGCCCTGCGGGACGCGGGCGTCGACGTACCGCTGCGCGACTTCGGCATCCCGCAGCGCTTCCTCGACCACGCCTCCCGCAAGGAGGTCATGGCCGAGATCGGGCTGACCGCTCCGGACATCGCACGGCAGGTCACGGGCCTGGTGTCGAAGCTGGACGGGCGCTACGACAGCGAGCCGGCCGCCGCCGTCGACTAGGCCGGGTAGCGGCCACTAGATCGCCGCGCGGTTGCACGTCACGGGCCGGGAGATCACCCTTGAAGGGGTGGGCCTCCCGGCCCGTTCGCGTGCGTCGACACCTGTTTCGGAGGTGCGTCGGTGAGTAGGGATATGAACAGCCCCTTCCGCACCAAGACGGTGGAGCAGTCCATCCGTGACACGGAGGAGCCGGAACACGCGCTCCGGAAGTCGCTCTCCGCCTGGGACCTGACGGTTTTCGGTGTGGGTGTCATCATCGGCACCGGCATCTTCGTCCTCACGGGCATCGCGGCCCGGAACAACGCCGGACCGGCCACCGCCCTCGCCTTCGTGGCGGCGGGCATCGTCTGCGCCCTCGCGGCGCTGTGCTACGCCGAGTTCGCGTCCACCGTTCCGGTGGCCGGATCCGCGTACACCTTCTCCTACGCCTCGATCGGTGAGCTGCCCGCCTGGATCATCGGCTGGGACCTGGTGCTGGAGTTCGCACTCGGCACCGCCGTCGTGGCGGTCGGCTGGTCCGGCTACGTGCGCCACCTCATGGACACCAACCTCGGCTGGACCCTGCCGACCTCCCTGTCCGGACCCGACGCGGGCGGTCACTTCGACCTGCTGGCCTTCCTGCTGATCCTGGCGCTGACCGCGATCCTGGTCGTCGGGACGAAGCTCTCGGCGCGGATCACCGCGATCGTGGTCGCCATCAAGGTCTTCGTGGTCCTGCTGGTCATCGTCGCGGGCCTGTTCTTCATCAAGGCCGACAACTACTCGCCGTTCATCCCCCCGGCCCAGCCACAGGCCGAGGGCGTCAGCGGCTGGCACGCGCCACTGGTCCAGCTGCTCTTCGGCTACGAGCCCACCAACTTCGGCGTCATGGGCATCTTCACCGCGGCCTCCCTCATCTTCTTCGCCTTCATCGGCTTCGACGTCGTGGCCACGGCGGCCGAGGAGACCAAGAACCCCCAGCGGGACATGCCGCGCGGCATCCTCGGCTCGCTGCTGATCTGCACCGTGCTCTACGTCGCCGTGACGCTGGTGGTCACCGGCATGCAGAAGTACACGGAGATGTCCCCGACCGCGCCACTGGCCGAAGCCTTCAAATCGGTGAACCAGCCCTTCTTCTCCGGCGCCATCAGCCTCGGCGCGGCCGTCGGTCTGATCACCGTGAGCATGATCCTGCTGCTCGGCCAGACCCGCGTGTTCTTCGCGATGAGCCGTGACGGACTGCTCCCGCGCGTCTTCTCCGTGACCCACCCCAAGTACCGCACCCCCTACCGGGCGACCATCCTGCTCGGCTGCGTCATCGCCGTCGTGGCGGGCTTCACCAGCCTGGAGAAGCTTGCGGAACTGGTGAACATCGGCACGCTCTTCGCCTTCGTGCTCGTCGCCCTCGGCGTGATCATCCTGCGCCGGACCCGCCCCGACCTGCACCGGGCCTTCCGCACCCCGTGGGTGCCGCTGATCCCGATCCTGTCGATCGCGGCCTCGTTCTGGCTGATGCTCAACCTGCCGGCCGAGACCTGGGTCCGCTTCGGCGTCTGGATGGCGATCGGAATCGTCGTCTACTTCGCCTACGGACGCTCGCACAGCCGCCTCGGCCAGGTCGGCGCCGACGCGAAGTTCTAGCGGTGGAACGACGGAAGCCGGCCGTACGGGTCACCCGTACGGCCGGCTTCCAGGTGGGCGGGTCCGTCAGCCCTTGGCGGGGGAGTTCTTCGCCGAGGCGGGGACCTTCTCGTCCTTGCGCAGGGCGTCCCACAGCTGGGTGGCCTGCGGTTCGGCCACGACCACGCGGTTCGGGTCCACCTTGTCGTAGGCGACCGGCAGCATGATCGTCTCCATCGTGTCCGGGTTCACGCCCTTCATGCTCTGCGCGAAGTCGGAGAGCGCGGTGAGCGAGGCGAGGTCGGAGTCGGTGGTCAGCGACTTGGTCCCGGCGTCCGCGAGCTTGTAGAGCCGCGCGGGGTTGCCGAGGGCGTCCTGCTTCTTGATCTCGGACAGCATCGCCAGCATGAACTGCTGCTGCAGGCCTATGCGCCCGAGGTCGCTGCCGTCGCCGTAGCCGTAACGGGTACGGACGAACTTGAGCGAGTCGGTGCCGTTCAGCCGGTGCGTGCCCGCGTCCAGCTTCAGGCCGCCCTTGGCGCCGCTCATCGGCTTGTCCAGGGTGACGGTGACCCCGCCCAGCGCGTCCACCAGGCCCTTGAAGCCGGCGAAGTCCACCTCGACGAAGTGGTCCACGCGGACCCCGGACAGCTGCTCCACCGTGTTGACCACACAGGCCGGACCGGCGAGCGAGTAGACGGAGTTGAACATGACCCGCTTCGCGGACGGCACGGTCTTGCCGTCGCGGTCCTTGCACTCGGGCCGGGTGATGAGGGTGTCGCGGGGGATGCTCACCGCGGTCGCCTTGGCCCGGCCCTCGGGTATGTGCACCAGCATCGCGGTGTCCGAGCGGGCGCCGCTGACGTCGCCGTGGTCGAGATCGGCATTGGCTCCGGCGCGTGAGTCGGAGCCGAGCACCAGGATGTTCTGTGCGTTCGCGACCACCTTCGGGGGCCGGTTGTCCCCGATCGCCTGATCCAGGTCGACGCTGTCGATGTTGCCGTTGAGGTGGCTGTACGTCCACCAGCCGGCACCGGCCGCGCCCAGGATCAGCACGGCGACCAGCAGCAGGGTGATCCGCAGAATGCGGCGTCGGCGGCGCCTGGGCCGCGCGTGCGTTTCCGTCATGGGGGTGAATCTTAGACAGATATTCGAATGGCCGAGGCCCGCCCCCCGAAGGGGGCGGGCCAGGCCGCGCAATGCCCGTCTGCGACCCGGACTAGGCCGGGACGCTCGCCAGGCCGGGAGCGAGGAACTTCTTGCCGTTCACGCGCTCCGAGACGCCTTCGCGGTCCAGGTACGGCGTGATGCCGCCCAGGTGGAAGGGCCAGCCGGCACCGGTGATGAGGCAGAGGTCGATGTCCTGGGCCTCGGCCACGACACCCTCCTCCAGCATCAGGCCGATCTCCTGCGCCACCGCGTCCAGGACGCGGTCGCGGACCTGCTCCTCGGTCAGGACGGAGTCGCCCTGCACCAGGAGGGCGGCGACCTCGGGGTCCAGCTCCGGCTTGCCGGAGTCGTAGACGTAGAAGCCGCGCTTGCCGGCCTTGACGACGGCCGCCAGGTTCGGCGAGACGGTGAAGCGCTCCGGGAAGGCGCGGTTCAGGGTCTCGGAGACGTGCAGACCGATCGCCGGGCCGACGAGCTCCAGCAGCACCAGCGGGGACATCGGCAGGCCGAGCGGCTCGATGGCCTTCTCCGCCGTGACGACCGGGGTGCCCTCGTCGATGACGTTCTGGATCTCGCCCATGAAGCGGGTCAGGATGCGGTTCACGACGAACGCCGGGGCGTCCTTGGTGAGGACCGCGGTCTTCTTCAGCTTCTTGGCGACACCGAAGGCCGTGGCCAGCGAGGCGTCGTCGGTCTGCTCACCGCGGACGATCTCCAGCAGCGGGAGGATCGCGACCGGGTTGAAGAAGTGGAAGCCGACCACGCGCTCCGGGTGCTGGAGCTTGGAGGCCATCTCCGACACCGACAGCGAGGAGGTGTTGGTGGCGAGGATCGCGTGCGCCGGGGCGACCGCCTCGACCTCCGCGAACACCTTCTGCTTGACGGACATCTCCTCGAACACGGCCTCGATGATGAAGTCCGCGTCCGCGAAGCCCTCGGCCTTGTCCAGGACGCCGGTCACCAGGGCGGTCAGGCGGTTGGCCTTGTCCTGGTTGATGCGGCCCTTGCCGAGCAGCTTCTGGATCTCGGCGCGGACGTAGCCCACGCCCTTGTCCACGCGCTCCTGGTCGATGTCGGTGAGGACCACCGGCACCTCCAGGCGGCGCAGGAAGAGCAGCGCCAGCTGCGAGGCCATCAGGCCCGCGCCGACGACGCCGACCTTGGTGACCGGACGGGCCAGGGACTTGTCCGGGGCACCGGCCGGGCGCTTGGCGCGCTTCTGGACCAGGTTGAAGGCGTAGATGCCGGAGCGCAGCTCGCCGCCCATGATGAGGTCGGCCAGGGCCGTGTCCTCGGCGTCGAAGCCGGCCTGGAGGTCGCCCGACTTGGCCGCGGCGATGATGTCCAGCGCGCGGTAGGCGGCGGGAGCGGCGCCGTGCACCTTGGAGTCCGCGATGAAGCGGCCCTTGGCAACGGCCGCGTCCCAAGCCTCGCCGCGGTCGACCTCGGCGCGGACGACCTCGGTGGTGCCGTTCAGGACGTTCGCGGTCCACAGGAGCGACTGCTCCAGGAAGTCCGCACCCTCGAACAGCGCGTCCGCGATGCCCAGGTCGAAGACCTGCTTGCCGCGCAGCTGCTTGTTCTGGTTGAGCGAGTTCTCGATGATCACCGAGACCGCGCGCTCGGCGCCGATCAGGTTCGGCAGGATGGCGCAGCCGCCCCAGCCGGGAACCAGGCCGAGGAAGACCTCGGGCAGCGAGAAGGCCGGGATGGCCTTCGAGACGGTGCGGTAGGTGCAGTGCAGGCCGACCTCGACGCCGCCGCCCATCGCCGCGCCGTTGTAGTAGGCGAAGGTCGGGACCGCGAGCGCGGACAGACGCTTGAAGACGTCGTGGCCGCCCTTGCCGATGGCGAGCGCCTCGTCGTGCTTCTTCAGCAGCTCGACACCCTTGAGGTCGGCGCCGACCGCGAAGATGAACGGCTTGCCGGTGATGCCCGCGCCGACGATGGAGCCCGCGAGGGCCTCCTGCTCGACCTGGTCGATCGCCGCGTTCAGGTTGGCGAGGGACTGCGGGCCGAAGGTGGTCGGCTTGGTGTGGTCGAAGCCGTTGTCCAGCGTGATGAGCGCGAAGCGCCCGGCGCCGAACGGCAGGTCCAGGTGGCGGACGTGCGCGGACGTGACGACCTCGTCCGGGAACAGCTCGGCCGCGCCCTTCAGGAGCTCAGCGGTGGTGCTCACTTGGAGTCTCCCTCGGCGTTGAAGTTCGGGTTCTCCCAGATGACCGTGGCGCCCATGCCGAAGCCGACGCACATCGTGGTCAGGCCGTAGCGGACGTGCGGCTGCTCCTCGAACTGACGGGCCAGCTGCGTCATCAGGCGCACGCCCGAGGAGGCGAGCGGGTGACCGAACGCGATCGCGCCGCCGTACTGGTTGACGCGGGCGTCGTCGTCGGCGATGCCGTAGTGCTCCAGGAAGGCCAGCACCTGCACGGCGAAGGCCTCGTTGACCTCGAACAGGCCTATGTCCTCGATGGACAGGCCGGCCTGGGCGAGGGCCTTCTCGGTGGCCGGGATCGGGCCGTAGCCCATGACCTCCGGCTCGACACCGGCGAAGGAGTACGAGACGAGGCGCATCTTGACCGGGAGGTTGTTCTCCCGGGCGAAGTCCTCGGACGCGATGATCGCGGCGGTGGCACCGTCGTTGAGACCGGCGGCGTTGCCCGCGGTGACCCGGCCGTGCGTACGGAACGGGGTCTTCAGGCCGGCCAGGTTCTCCAGCGTGGTGCCCGGGCGCATCGGCTCGTCGGTGGTGACCAGGCCCCAGCCCGTCTCACCCGCCGCCTCGTTGGTGTTGCGCACCGAGATCGGGACCAGGTCCTGCTGGATCTTGCCGTCGGCGTACGCCTTGGCGGCCTTCTCCTGCGAGCGCACGGCGTACTCGTCGGCGCGGAGCTTGGTGATCGTCGGGTACCGGTCGTGCAGGTTCTCGGCGGTCATGCCCATGAACAGGGCGGACTCGTCGACCAGCTTCTCGGAGACGAAGCGCGGGTTCGGGTCCACGCCCTCGCCCATGGGGTGGCGGCCCATGTGCTCGACACCGCCGGCGAGGGCGACGTCGTACGCACCGAAGGCCACACCGCCCGCGACGGCGGTCACGGCGGTCAGCGCGCCGGCGCACATGCGGTCGATGGAGTAGCCCGGGACGGACTGCGGGAGGCCCGCGAGGATGCCGGCCGTACGGCCCAGCGTGAGGCCCTGGTCGCCGATCTGCGTGGTCGCGGCGATGGCGACCTCGTCGATCTTCGCGGGGTCCAGGTCCGGGTTGCGGCGCAGCAGCTCCCGGATCGCCTTCACGACGAGGTCGTCGGCGCGGGTCTCGTGGTAGATGCCCTTCGGGCCCGCCTTGCCGAACGGGGTGCGGACGCCGTCGACGAAGACGACGTCCCTGACGGTACGAGGCACGTTGGCTCTCCTCCAGGTGCGGGTGTGCACTGCTGCGCGCGGGGGCGTTCGGCATGCGTTGCTGAGCGCCCGCTCACCCGACCCATGCTACTTGCGGGTAACCCTTGTGGACACCCCCTCCCCCAGGAGCGGTGAAGGTCACACTCCGCCCGTGGCGCCGCGATCGCGCGACCCCGTCCGATCGGACCCGGTGGGCCAACCCGTTCAGGTCACGTCCGGCGGGCGCCCGGCCGTGGTCGTGGCATTTCCCCCGGACCGTCCCGATCCTGACCCGGCCGGAGCGTCCCTCCTCCGGCTGAGTCGACGGATCGGATGCCAGCGATGCCCCCCACCACCCCGGCCGTGAACCACCAGGTGCCGCACACTTCGACGGTCCCCGCCAACAAGGGGCAGGCCGTCAAGCTGTTCGTGCGCGAATACGACGGCACCCCGACGGGCCCCAACGCGCAGCGCAAGGCCGTTCTGATGCTGCACGGCCGGAGCGTTCCGTCGGTCGTGGCCTTCGACCTCCAGCACGACGGAGGCAAGTACAGCTGGGCGCGCTTCCTGGCCGACGTGGGATTCGACGTGTTCCTCATGGAGCTCACGGGATCCGGCCTCTCGCCGCGGCCGGAGATGGACAAGCCCCGCAACGCCAACCCGCTGCACCAGGCCATCCTGATCCCGAACCCGCTGCCGGACACCAGCCCGCCGCCCTACCCGCACGAGCTGGGGAACTCGGAGAGCGAGTGGGGCGAGGTCGACACGGTCGTCGAGTTCATCAAGAACCTGCGCAGCGTGACCAAGGTGTCCCTCGTCGGCCAGTCGGCCGCCGCCTTCGTGTTCGGGCCGTACGCGATCCAGCACCCGGGGAAGGTGGACAGCCTGCTCCTGCTGGCGCCGATCTATCCGCCCGACGGCCGGGCCAGCGTGCCGCCCGACAGCTTCGGCGCACCGGTCCCGGCGTTCCCCGTGTCCAGCCCGCCGTCCCTGTTCGGCTTCCCGATGAACCTCACCAGCAGGACGGGTCTCGAAAGCGCCTGGGACAAGGAGGTGCACAGCAAGAAGCAGCGGGCGGCCGGCATGGTCGAGGCGGTGTGGAAGGAGTGCATGGCCGTCGACCCGGTCGGCAAGACCTGGGGCGGCCCGGTCGCCGGATCGCCCGAGGGCGTCCTGCGGTTCCGCAACTCCTTCTGGTGGGGCTGGAACAAGGACACCGTCTCGATCGGCGGCGTGCTCGGGGACGAGGTCCCGGTGATGATCGTCTACGGAGAGCACGACCAGACGGCGAACTCGCCCACCTTCTCGGTCCCGGCGTTCTACGACGCGGTCCCCGGCGTCCGCAAGCTGATGTTCCGGGTGGCCGGCGCCGGGCACTCCATGGTCTGGGAGCGCCAGCACAAGGTCCTGCACCAGCTGTCCAAGCGGTGGCTCAAGCACACCAAGGTCGATGACCTCGAGAAGGGCAGCTTCTACGTGGACGAGGACGGCGCCTACACGGACACCGTCTAGCAGAACCCCCGGCACCGGGCCGGGGGCTCCACCACGCGTCAGGCCGGGTCAGGCGGTCGCGGCCAGGGCCGTGACCAGGACCGGGGTCACCTGTTCGATCTGCCAGGCGCGGGCGCCGTAGCCGGCCAGGGCCTGCGCCACCGTGTCGGCGTCGAGCCGCTGCGGCGGCTCCCAGCACAGCCGGCGGACCGTGTCCGGGGTGATCAGGTTCTCCTGGGGCAGGTTGAGCGCCTCCGCCAGCGCCGAGACGGCGGTGCGGGCCGCCGACAGCCGGGCCGCGGCGGCCGGGTCCTTGTCCACCCAGGAGCGCGGCGGCGGCGGACCGGCCGGGGTCGCCCCCGGCTGCGGCAGCTCGCTCTCGGGCAGGGCCTTCGCCCGGTCCACGGCGGCCATCCACTGGTCCAGCTGGCGCCGGCCCATCCGCTGCCCGTAGCCGGGCAGCGCGGACAGGGTGTGCACGTTCGCGGGCAGGGCCAGGGCGGCCTCGACGATCGCGGCATCGCCCAGCACCTTGCCCGGCGACACGTCGCGCCGCTGCGCGATCCGGTCCCGGGACTCCCACAGCTCCCGTACGACCGCCATCTGACGGCGGCGGCGCACCTTGTGCATGCCGGACGTACGGCGCCAGGGGTCCTTGCGGGGCGGTGCGGGCGGGGCGGAGGCGATGGCGTCGAACTCCTGGTGGGCCCAGTCCAGCTTGCCCTGCCGGTCCAGCTCCTTCTCCAGCGCGTCCCGCAGGTCCACCAGCAGCTCCACGTCCAGAGCGGCGTAGCGCAGCCACGGCTCGGGGAGCGGGCGGGTGGACCAGTCGACGGCGGAGTGGCCCTTCTCCAGGGCGTAGCCGAGCACGCTCTCGACCATCGCGCCGAGTCCGACCCGGGGGAAGCCGGCGAGGCGGCCGGCCAGCTCGGTGTCGAAGAGGGAGGTGGGCACCATGCCTATTTCGCGCAGGCACGGCAGGTCCTGGGTGGCGGCGTGCAGGATCCACTCGGTGCCGGACAGGGCCTCGCCGAGCGAGGACAGGTCGGGGCAGCCCACCGGGTCGATCAGCGCGGACCCCGCACCCTCGCGGCGCAGCTGCACCAGGTAGGCGCGCTGGCCGTAGCGGTATCCGGAGGCTCGCTCGGCGTCGACGGCGACGGGGCCGGTGCCCGCGGCGAAGGCCGCGACCACTTCGGCGAGGGCGTCCGCGTCGGCGACCACCGGCGGGATCCCCTCACGGGGCTCCAGCAACGGAATCGGCACCCCACCGGGCGGAACAACGACGTCGTCCGGGGGGCCGCCCCCGGTGGTGGTGCGCAGGTCTGCTGCGGTCTCTTGGGCGTCGGTCACCGGTCAAGGGTATCCGTGTATACGACGCGCCCGTCGCCGGAACGTTCCGGCGACGGGCGCGGGCGGTATGCGGGGAGTTTCCCGGGGTATCCCCGGAGGTTCCCCCGGACGGAGTCCGGGGGCGCTTATCCGGGAGCTCCGCCCCGGGCTCAGTGGATGATCCCGGTGCGCAGCGCCACGGCGACCATTCCGGCGCGGTCACCGGTGCCCAGCTTGCGGGCGATCCGGGCGAGGTGGGACTTGACGGTCAGGGCGGACAGGCCCATCGAGACGCCGATGGCCTTGTTGGACTGGCCCTCCGCGACGAGGCGCAGGACCTCGACCTCGCGGCCGGAGAGCTCTCGGTAGCCGCCCGGGTGGCTCGGGGCACCCGGGGGGCGGCGGTGCATACGGGCGGCCGCGGCGCCGATGGGGGCGGCGCCGGGGCGGGTGGGGAGCCCGATGTTGGTCCGCGTACCGGTGACGACGTAGCCCTTCACCCCGCCCGCGAGGGCGTTGCGCACGGCGCCGATGTCGTCGGCGGCGGACAGGGCCAGGCCGTTGGGCCAGCCGGCTGCGCGGGTCTCGGAGAGCAGGGTGAGACCGGAACCGTCGGGCAGGTGTACGTCGGCCACGCAGATGTCGCGCGGGCTGCCGACGCGGGGGCGGGCCTCCGCGATGGACGACGCCTCGATCACGTCACGTACTCCGAGGGCCCACAGATGGCGGGTCACGGTGGAGCGGACGCGCGGGTCGGCCACGACGACCATGGCCGTCGGCTTGTTCGGGCGGTAGGCGACCAGGCTTGCGGGCTGCTCGAGAAGAACGGACACCTAGGCCTCCTGGGGGAGTGGCGGGACGGCCGGCTCGGGGAAGGAAGCCGGTGCGAACCGTACGGATGGTCACTGACTCCTTCGGCACGTCACCCGCCCGGCTTTAGGGAATGATCACGATTTGGTGAGTAACAATTCGGGCAATTCGGACGCACGATCGATCATCGGGTGATCAGAAGCCCACAATGGACGCCGCCTTCCGACACTCCGTTGCGGGCTTCGACCGCCCGTTCTGCAGGTGCCGGACGCCGGCGTGCGTCTGCAGGTGTCCGCCGGCGTTCGGCGAACGATCCGCGGGACGTCCAGCGGGCGGTCGGCGGACAGGCGGTGGACGGGCGGGCGGACGGCCGACGGAGGGTCCCGGGGGCGTCCGTAAGGCCGTGCGGCTACGGGTGGTGCGGACCGCGCCGCTGTGGCAGGGAGACGACGCCGGTGACGGTGTCCGTCGGACCCACCGGCGGCAGCCCCGCGATCTGGCACAGCAGCTCGCACCACGCCGACAGGTGCGCCGAGGTGTCCGGCACCCCGCCCACCCCCTCGCGGGGCGTCCACGAGGCTCTGATCTCGATCTGCGTGGCCGGCCGCCGCTCCGCGAGCCCGCCGAAGTAGTGCGAGCTCGCCATGGTCACGGTCCCGCTCGCCTCCCCGTACGTCAGCCCGCGCGCGTCCAGCGCCCCGGTCAGCCAGGACCAGCACACCTCGGGGAGGAGCGGGTCCGCGGCCATCTCCGGCTCCAGCTCCGCCCGTACGAGCGTCACCAGCCGGAAGGTCCCGTGCCAGGCGTCGTGACCGGACGGATCGTGGAGCAGGATCAGCCGGCCGTCGGCGAGGTCGTCCTCGCCGTCGACCACCGCGGCCTCCAGCGCGTAGGCGTGCGGCGCCAGTCTCTGGGGCGGTTTCGTCGGGTCGATCTCGATGCCCTGGCGCAGCCGCGCCTTCTTCAATCCGTCGACCGCCCGGCGGAACGGGAGCGGGACGGAGCTCTCCTTCGCGCTGTCCACACCGTCAGCGCCATCTGAAAATCGTCCCTGAGCCGCAGCCATGCGGGGAAGACTAGGCGGTATGTGCGGCCGTACGGCGCAGGGACACCCGCGCCGGGACGGGCACTTCTTCATACGTGCGAAGATTTGGGTCGTGAGTGCCAACGACCGCCCGACGGGCCAGCCGAGTCAGACGTACGATTCCGCCTTCCTGAAGGCGTGCCGGCGCGAGCCGGTGCCGCACACCCCGGTGTGGTTCATGCGGCAGGCCGGGCGCTCGCTCCCGGAGTACCGCAAGGTGCGCGAGGGCACGGCCATGCTGGAGTCCTGCATGCGCCCCGACCTGGTCACCGAGATCACCATGCAGCCGGTGCGGCGCCACAACGTCGACGCGGCGATCTTCTTCTCGGACATCGTGGTCCCGCTCAAGGCCATCGGCGTCGACCTGGACATCAAGCCGGGCGTCGGCCCGGTCGTCGCCCAGCCGATCCGCCGCCGCGAGGACCTCGCACAGCTGCGCGACCTCACCCCCGAGGACGTCCCGTACGTCACCGAGGCGATCGGCATGCTCACGGGTGAACTGGGCTCCACGCCGTTGATCGGTTTCGCGGGCGCACCTTTCACCCTCGCGAGCTACCTCGTCGAGGGCGGCCCCTCGAAGAACCACGAGCACACCAAGGCCCTCATGTACGGGGACCCGCAGCTGTGGGCCGACCTGCTGGACCGCCTCGCGGAGATCACCTCCGCCTTCCTCAAGGTCCAGATCGAGGCCGGAGCCTCCGCCGTCCAGCTCTTCGACTCCTGGGTCGGCGCGCTCGCCCCGGCGGACTACCGCCGCTCGGTGATGCCCGCGTCGGCGAAGGTCCTGGAGTCCGTCGCCTCGTACGGGGTCCCGCGCATCCACTTCGGCGTGGGCACGGGCGAACTCCTCGGCCTCATGGGCGAGGCCGGTGCCGACGTGATGGGCGTCGACTACCGGGTCGCGCTGGACGAGGCC
Organism: Streptomyces sp. NBC_00207; assembly: GCF_045160965.1. Classification (NCBI taxonomy): domain Bacteria; kingdom Bacillati; phylum Actinomycetota; class Actinomycetes; order Kitasatosporales; family Streptomycetaceae; genus Streptomyces; species Streptomyces sp. NBC_00207. Next base: position 7,021,396 of record NZ_CP130715.1, read on the forward strand.
GTCCGCCGCGTGGGCCCCGGCAAGGCGCTCCAGGGCAACCTGGACCCGGCGGTGCTCTTCTCCACGCCGGAGGCGGTCGAGGCCAAGGCGGACGAGGTCCTCGCGGCCGCGGCCGGCCTGGAGGGCCACGTCTTCAACCTGGGCCACGGCGTCCTCCCGACGACCGACCCCGACGCGCTGACCCGCCTGGTGGAGTACGTCCACACCAAGACGGCCCGCTGAGCGGAAAACTGCACCCGAGCAAGATCGAAACGTCGGTACTGTGCCGTGCATGACATGGCGCGGGCCGACGTTTCGCATATCCGACGGAGAGACCATCGACGGGGCCTGGCGCCTCGTGTGGAGCAAGCACGACCGGCTGGACGAGCACCACACCGAGCACCTCTTCGTCTACGCGGACGGCAGGATCACCCACGGGTACGAGGCGACCGACCTCGCCGGCCTGGGAAGGCTGCTCGCCTCCGGGAAGATCGCGCTGGACCCGCCGGGCGCCCGGGAGTGGACCGCCGAGCCGTCGACATGGGGCTCCCGCAGCCCGGAACCGCGGACGGACGAGGGCTTCCTCCTGGAAGTCGCCGACGAGATCGCCCGGCTGGCCGGCAGGCCGACGGCGGCCGACCGGTGCTGGGACGCCGTCCGCTCCTACCAGGCGGAGCCGACGCCGGAGCGACGGGCCCGGCTCCGGGACGCGTACCTTGCCGTCCCCGCCCACCTGCGGGTCTACGTCCTGGGCGACATGGACCTCCAGGACCGGCCGCTGCGGATCCTGACGACCGACCCGGGTGAGGCGGTCGGCGGGGACGGACCGGTGGTGACGGAGGAGCTGCACCGGCGGGCCCTCGCGTACTTCACCGACCAGGACGCGCGCGTCGAGCAGGCCGGGAAGCAACAGGCCCTCCGGTACGCGGACGACCCGGCCGGCGACCCGCAGCCCCCGGTGGTCCTGCACCAGCGCGTGTATCCGCAGGGCCGGCCGGCCGAGCTCGGCGACTTCGCACTGCGCAACGACTACGACGCCCCCTTCACGTACGAGGGGGAGACCTACCCCACCGTGCTCCACGGCTACTGGGCCCGCTCCGCCGCCGACCGGGACGACCACGACCGGATCCGCGCCGCCGCGACCGCCCACGAGGCTCAGGAGCTGGGCGGACGGGCCGAGCGGCGCGCGGACTGGCCCGCCGTGCGGCTCGCGGTCATGGCCGGGCTGCTGCGCGCCAAGTTCGGGCAGCACCCGCGGCTCGCGGAACTCCTGATCGCCACCGGGGAAGCCGGGATCCTCTACACGGGCTACTCCGACGCCCCCTACTGGCGCGACGAGGGCCCCCGGGGCGGCCGCAACTGGACGGGCCGGCTGCTGGAGCTGGTCCGCGCCGAACTCCGAGCCGCCGGATGCTCCGCGGGGCGGAGCCCCGGCAGCCCAGGTGCGGCCTAGACCCCCGCCGAGCGGACCGCGGAGACGGCCTTGCGGGCTGCCACCAGGATGGGGTCCCAGACCGGGGAGAAGGGTGGGGCGTAGCCCAGGTCGAGGGTGACCATCCGGTCCACCGTCATGCCGGCCGTGAGGGCGACCGCCGCGATGTCCACCCGCTTCGCGGACCCCGCGCCGCCGACGATCTGGACGCCGAGAAGCCGGCCGGTGCGGCGTTCCGCCAGCATCTTCACCGTCATCTCCGCCGCGCCCGGGTAGTAGCCCGCCGTGGTCGTGGAGGTGATCGTGGCCGTCACGAAGCGCAGGCCCGCCTCCAGGGCGTCGCGCTCGCGCAGTCCCGTACGGGCGATCTCCAGGTCGCAGACCTTGCTGACCGCCGTGCCGACGACCCCGGGGAACGTCGCGTAGCCGCCGCCCACGCCCGAGCCGATGACCTGCCCGTGCTTGTTGGCGTGGGTGCCCAGCGGGATGTGCCGGGTGCGGCCCGCGATCAGGTCCAGGACCTCCACGCAGTCGCCGCCCGACCAGATGTTCTCGTGGCCCCGGACGCGCATCGAGAGGTCCGTGAGGATGCCGCCCGACGGGCCGAGCGGGAGGCCCGCGGCGCGGGCGAGGGCCGTACGGGGTTCCACGCCGATGCCGAGCACGACCACGTCCGCCTCGTACTCCTCACCCCCGGCCGTGGCCACCGCACGGGCCCGGCCCTGCTCGTCCGTGAGGATCTTCGTCACCTCGGCGCCGGAGACGGTACGGATGCCCATGCGGTTCATCGCGGTGTGCACCAGGCCGCCCATGTCCGGGTCCAGCGTGGCCATCGGCTGCGCGCCCCGGTGCAGGACGGTGACCTCGAAGCCCCGCCCCACCAGGGCCTCCGCCATCTCCACGCCGATGTAGCCCGCACCGACCACGACCGCCCGCCTGCCCCCGGTGCCTTCGGTGCGTTCCAGTGAGTCCATCAGGCGCTGGCCGTCGTCCAGGGTCTGGATGCCGTGGACCCCGTGCGCGCCGATGCCGGGGAGGCGGGGGCGGACGGGGCGGGCGCCCGTGGCCAGGACGAGCTTGTCGTAGTCCGTCCAGGATTCGGATCCGCTGTCCAGATCGCGGGCGCGGACCCGGGATCCGGGCAGGTCCAGCTCCACGACCTCCGTGCGGGTGCGCAGGTCGATGCCGCGGGCGCGGTGCTCCTCGGGGGTGCGGGCGATCAGTTCGTCGCGCCCGGCGACCCGGCCCCCGACCCAGTACGGGATGCCGCACGCGGAGTACGAGGTGAAGTGCCCGCGCTCGAACGCGACGATCTCCAGCTCCGCCGGGCCCTTGAGCCTGCGGGCCTGTGACGCGGCGGACATCCCCGCCGCGTCACCGCCGACCACCACCAGTCGTTCCGTCGCCATCGTCCGTACCGCCCCTTCACCCCGTCATCGGATGGTGAACACGCTACGGGCGAACGCGCGTTCAGTCCTGCACGTCGGCCTCGGTGTCCGAGGACGGCGTCCGGGGCGCGGGGACCTGGGCCGCGGTCCGCTGCGGCATCGGAGCCGGAGCCGGAGCCTGAGCCGGGGACGCCTTCGGGCGCGCCGGCCGCCGCCGGCGGTACAGCCGGAACAGCGCCACCACCAGCGCCGCCGTCAGCGCGAACGGCAGCAGCGCGCCCACCGCCACCGTCAGGTACCGCACGACCGTGGTGAAGACCTCCCAGCCGCCGCGCAGGGCGTCCAGGAAGGTGGGCTCCTTCTCCTTCTTCTCGGTGACCTCCGGCTTCGGGGCGGGCTCCGTGACCTCCAGCGTGATGGTGCCCATCGAGGTCTGGTCCTTCAGCGCCGTCTGCTGCGCCTGCAGCGACTCCAGGTCGGACTGGCGCCGGCTCAGCTCGCTCTCCAGCATCACCACGTCGCCCAGGGCCGTGGCCTTGCCCATCATCTCCCGCACCCGCGCCACGCTGGCCTGCTGCGACGCGACGCGGCTGCCGATGTCGGCGACCTTCTCGGTGACGTCCTGCGCGTCGACCTTGCGGTGCAGGAGCTTCCCGCTGCCCTCCATGGCGCTGAGCACCGAGTCGTAGCGCTCGCCGGGCACCCGCAGGGTCACCGTCGAGGTCATCCGGCCGTCCCCGCCGCGCCTGGTGGACTCGTTGCCGACGTAGCCGCCCGCCCCGTCGGCCGCGGCGCGGGCAGCGGCGAGGGCCTTCTGGGCGTCCGTCGTCTCGATGCCGAGCGTCGCCGTACGGATCACGTTCGGGCGGACCGAGGCCGCCGGCGGGGCGTTCTTGTCGGCGGGAGCGGCCGACGGGGCCGCCGCGGCGCCCTTCGCGCCCTCCGCGCCCTGGGGCGCCTTGCCGTCCTGGGCGGGCGCCGGCGCGACCGCCGCCCGGTCGGCCGAGGACGCCTTGCCCCCGGCGTCCGCGCCGCAGCCGGTGAGCGCGAGCGCCCCGGCCAGGGAGAGGGCGGCCAGGGCCGCCGCGGAACGGTGTCTGTGCAGAGCATGCATCGTGCAAACCCCCGGTGATCGGCTGGTGTTGCCGTTTCGACGCGCGGAGGCCCTCCGCGGGTTTCGCTTCCACGGTCCCGGGCCGGTCCCGATGCGGTCACGGTCCGGCCTCGGAGATCGGTCTGAGACGATGTGTCCATGCACGAAGCGGACATGCGTACGGATCGGTCGGCCCGGGCGGGATCCCCCGGCCATGTCGTCGTCATCGGCGGCGGCATCGCGGGCCTCGCGGCGGCCCACCGGCTGCTCGCCGAAGGCGCCCGCGTCACGCTGCTGGAGGCCGGACCGCGCCTCGGCGGCAAGCTGTACGCCGGCGAGCTCGCCGGGGCCCGCGTCGACCTCGGCGCCGAATCCATGCTCGCCCGCCGTCCCGAAGGCGTGGACCTCGCCCGGGCCGTGGGCCTCGGCGAAGCCGTGCAGCCGCCGGCCACCGCCACCGCCCACCTGTGGACCCGGGGCGCGCTGCGGCCGATGCCGCGCGGACACGTCATGGGAGTCCCGGGCGACCTGGGGCCGCTCGCCGCCTCCGGGGTGCTCTCCGCGGAGGGACTGGCCCGCATCGAGGCCGAGCGCACGCTCGCGCCCACCGAGATCGGCGAGGACGTCGCCGTCGGCGCGTACGTCGCCGCACGGCTCGGCCACGAGGTCGTCGACCGGCTGGTGGAACCACTGCTCGGCGGCGTCTACGCGGGCAACGCCTACCGCATCTCCATGCGGGCCGCCGTGCCCCAGCTCTTCGAGGCCGCCCGGACGCACGTACTGCTGTCCGACGGGGTACGGGAACTGCAGCAGAGGGCGGCGGCCGCCCCCCAGCAGGCCGGTCCGGTCTTCGCCGGCATCGACGGCGGCATCGGACGGCTCCCGCTCGCCGTGGCCGAGGCCTGCCGCGCGGCCGGAGCGCGGATCGTCACCGACGCCCCCGTCACCGAGGTCGTGCGGACGCCCGAAGGCTGGCGGATCGTGGCCGGCGCGGGGACCGCAGGAACCACCGGGATCATCGAGGCCGACGCGGTGATCCTGGCCACCCCGGCCGGGCCCGCCGCACACCTGCTCGACGGGCTCGCGCCCACCGCCGCGGCCGAGCTGCGCGGCGTCGAATACGCCTCGATGGCCCTGGTCACCATGGCCTTCCGCCGCTCCGACCTGCCGGCCGCCGTCGCGGGCGGGGGCGCCAGCGGGTTCCTCGTACCGCCCGTCGACGGGCGGACCATCAAGGCCTCCACCTTCTCCAGCAACAAGTGGGCCTGGGCCGGGGCGGATCCCGAGCTCTTCCTGCTGCGCACCTCGGTGGGCCGGTACGCCGACGAGGCCGACCTGGGGCGCGAGGACGGCGAGCTGGTCGACGTCTCCCTCGCCGACCTCGGCGAGGCCGTGGGCCTCGCGGCCCGGCCGGTCGCCTCCACCGTCACCCGCTGGGACGGCGGGCTGCCCCAGTACCCGGTCGGCCACCTCGACCGGGTGGCCCGGATCCGCGGCGCCGTCGCCGCCCTGCCCGGTCTCGCCGTGTGCGGCGCCCTCTACGACGGGGTGGGCATCCCGGCGTGCATCGCCAGCGCCGGCCGGGCCGCGGAGGCGGTGCTCGCCTCGCTCGGTGCGCGTACGGCACCCCTGGCGCCGACCACTGATCAGCGCACGGGACAATAGGAACATGACTGCACCAGAGAAGATTCCCAACGCGGGGAAGAAGGCGAAGGACCTCAACGAGGTCATCCGCTACACCCTGTGGTCCGTCTTCAAGCTGAAGGACGTCCTGCCCGAGGACCGCGCCGGTTTCGCCGACGAGGTCCAGGAACTGTTCGACCAGCTGGCCGCCAAGGACATCACCGTCCGCGGCACCTATGACGTCTCCGGCCTGCGCGCCGACGCCGACATCATGATCTGGTGGCACGCGGAGACCGCGGACGAGCTGCAGACCGCGTACAACCTGTTCCGCCGCACCAGGCTGGGCCGTGCGCTGGAGCCGGTGTGGTCGAACATGGCCCTGCACCGCCCGGCCGAGTTCAACAAGTCGCACATCCCGGCCTTCCTCGCCGACGAGGTCGCGCGCGACTACGTCAGCGTGTACCCCTTCGTGCGCAGTTACGACTGGTACCTGCTGCCGGACGAGGACCGCCGCCGCATGCTCGCCGACCACGGCAAGATGGCCCGCGGCTACCCCGACGTCCGCGCCAACACCGTCGCCTCCTTCTCGCTGGGCGACTACGAGTGGATGCTGGCCTTCGAGGCGGACGAGCTGTACCGCATCGTCGACCTCATGCGTCACCTGCGCGCCTCCGAGGCCCGCATGCACGTCCGGGAAGAGGTGCCCTTCTACACCGGACGCCGCAAGTCCGTCGCCGATCTGGTCGCCGGGCTCGCCTGATACCTCCCCTGGGGGGAAGGACCGGAGGACGACCACACCGTCAGGTGAGTTCCTCCGGTGGATCGGGAGGCTGGTCCGAAAGACGGCCCCTGCCCCCGAAACGACGCAGCCGGAGATCCCGCCCGGAAGTTCAGACGACCGGCGGCAGCAGCGCCCTGCGGGCGCTCGCTGCCCGGTCGTCCAGCGACACCGGTGCGGGCTCCGGATGCGGCGCACACGTGACACGCCACCCCGGGGTGGCGCCCGTCAGCAGATACCGCTCCACGTGACGGTCCACGCAGTCGTTGCGTCCGCCGACCACTCCGTGCGAGCCGGACCCCGCCTCGGTCACCAGCGCGGCCCCGGCGCCCAGCCGCCGCTGCAGCTCCAGCGCCCCCGGATAAGGGGTCGCCCCGTCCCGCTCCGCCGCGACCACCAGCGTCCGCGGCAGCAGGGCCGGCCGCTCGACCGCCACCGGCCGCTGCCGCCAGGGCACCGGCCAGGAGGCGCACGGCAGGTTCAGGAAGGCATTGGCCCAGGTCTCGAAGGGGGCCGTGCGGGCCACCTCGGTGTTGTCGCGGTCCCAGGTCTCCCAGTCCGCGGGCCAGGGGGCGTCGTTGCACAGCACCGCCGTGTAGACGGCCGTCGCGTTCTCCGCCCGCGCCGCCGCGGCCGGGTCCGGGGCGGCCTGGGCGGCCAGCTCCGCCGGATCGCCGCGCAGGAAGGCGGCCAGAGCCGCAGCCCGCTCCGGCCACACGTCGTCGTAGTACGCGGCCTGGAGGTAGGCGGCACGGAGTTCGCCGGTGCCGACCCTTCCGCCGGCGGGCGTACGGGCCACCGCGTCCCGGACCCGCTCGTAGCTCGCCTGCACGGCCGCCGGGGTGGCGCCCAGGCGGTACGTGGCGTGGTGCCGGGCGGCCCAGGCGCGGAAGTCGTACCAGCGGCGCTCGAAGCCGGCCGCCTGGGCGAGGTTGTTGCGGTACCAGACGCGGCGATGGTCGGGATCGACCGCCGAGTCGAGGACCATCCGGCGGACGTGGCCGGGGTGGAGGGCGGCGTAGACGGCGCCGAGGTAGGTGCCGTACGAGGCGCCCATGAAGGTCAGCTTCCGTTCGCCGAGCGCGGCGCGCAGGACGTGCAGATCGCGGGCGTTGCTCAGGGTCGAGTAGTACGGGAGGGCCGCACCGGCCCGCAGCGCGCAGCCGCGGGCGTAGGCCCGGGCGGCCTCGAGGCGCTGCCTCTTGTACGCGGGGGAGGGCTCGGCCGGCTCCTGGGTGGGGCCCGTGGTGCGGGCGGAGGGGTCCTGGCAGGACAGCGGGGCGGACCGGCCGACGCCGCGCGGGGCGTAGCCGACGAGGTCGTAGGCGGCGGCGATGCGCTCCCATGCGGGCAGTTCGGCGACGAGCGGGAAGGACATCCCGGAGGCTCCGGGGCCGCCCGGGTTGTGGACGAGCGCGCCCTGGCGGACCGCTCCGCGGGCGCGGGTGGCGGTGACCCGGCTGACGGTGAGGGAGATCTGCGGGCCGTCGGGGCGGGCGTAGTCGAGCGGTACGCGCAGGGTGGCGCAGCGGACCGGGCCGCGGAGCTCCTCGACGTCGGGGCAGGCGCGGAAGTCGAGGCCGGCGGTGGCGGCGCGGCGGGCGGCCAGCTCGGCGCCGGCGGCGGCCTCGACAGCCTCGGCGGCTTCCGGGGCCGGTGCGGCGCGGGCGGTGGGGGTGCACAGGGTGAGGGAGAGCGCCGCCACGGCGGCTCCGTGGCGCGCGAGTCTCGTCCGCATGACCGGGCCTGCCTCTCATCGTATGAAGTGATGAGAGGCCGGACCGTCTTCGTTGTAAAGGATCAACGGCGGATGTCGGCCGCCGTGGCCCCTGTCGGCGTATCAGGAACTGCTGGAGCAGCTCGAACTCGAACTGCTGGAACAGCTGGAACCCGAACTGCTGGAGCAACTGGAACCCGAACTGCTCGAACAACTCGAACCTGAGGAGCCGCCGCAGCTCGAACCGCTGCCGCCGGCGCAGCTGGAACTACTGCCTCCGCAGCCGCCGCCCGAGGCCCCGCAGCTCGAACCCCCGCCCCCGTCGCTCGCGGCGCACCAGACCACCGGCAGCAGCAGATCGGCCGAGGTATCGGACGACGACGTGTGGGTGTGGTGGGAACGAGCGCCGGACTGCGCCGCGGCCAGCCGGGTGCCGCGGGCGGCCGGGACCAGCTGCTGCCGCAGGTACGGGTCCCGCAGGCCGCGCAGCCCGAACAGGGCGGTCTGCACGTGCGGGGTCCGGTCGTTCACGTAGGCGGAACGCATCGCCCGCAGTGCCCGCAGCCCCGCCCGGGTGACCCGGCTCTTGGCCCGGGCCGCGCCGATCACGCCCACGACGATGCCGATCACCAGCACGGGCAGCACCTTCACGATGAACGGCACCTGGGCGCCGCTGTCCAGGGCGAGCCCCACGAAGGTCAGCACCAGCGACACCGGGATCAGGAGCGCGCACACGACGGCCTGGACCAGCCCCCAGCGGCGCCGGGTCCGCCCGGATCCGGGCGGGGACACCATCCCGCGGGCGGCCAGGGCGTCCCCGAGCTCCTGGACGGCCGGGTCGCACATGGCGGCGTAGCGCACCTGGTACAGCCACCCCGAGGGTGCCCCCGCGTGCGCCTGGAGGACGGCGCGCTCGACCGGGTCGGCGGCCCGCGCCCCGGGGCGCACCTGGACGATGCCCGGCCCGCCGACCACCAGGCGGCCGTCGCCGAGCATCGCGACGAGCGCGGCGTCCACGACGGTGCCGGGCCCGCCCGCCACGAAGGCGGCCTCGGACAGGTCGTGGAGACGGTCCGCGGGTCCCGCCGGGGCGGGGCGGCCGCCGCGCACCCGGCGCAGCAGCACGACGGAGGAGACGGCTACGGCGATCCAGATCGCCAGGGCGAGGAGGTTCATGCCGCCCTCCCCGCGAGCGTCCGGGCCCAGCGGACGACCCGTCGGGGCGGCCGCACCCCGGCCCGTTCCCGCCACCAGGCGGTGAGCCGGCGCCGGGCGGCCGGATCGGCCGGCAGGTCCCGGATCAGCAGGTGCTCGGCGAAGTCCAGCGCGTCCCGCCGGTACCCGGCGGTCATCGGGCGGCCCTTGGCGTACGCGAGGAACGCCTCGCGGTACGGGTCGCGGCCGCCCAGGATCCCGGGCAGCTCCGGAGCCAGCCTGGCCACCACGTCGGCCCGCTTGGCGGCCAGCGCCCGGGCCTGCACCCGGATGCGCCCGCGGTCGAAGCCCTCGGGTACGGGGGTCCCTGCCACCAGCGCCGACAGCAGCGCGGCCTGCCCGAGCGCGACCCGGGTCCGGGCGGGCTCCACGGGGACGCGGCCCCCGGGCCCGTCGGCGGCGTCCGGCACGCGCTCCGGCTCCGCGGCCGCTTCCGGCGCGGTCTCCGCCCGCAACTCCGCCGCCGGGCCGGCCGTCACCACCGCCCGGATCGCGGCCAGTTCGCCCGCGAGCTCCGCCTCCGGCGGGAAGTCGTCGTCCCGCTCCAGCAGCACGCCCGGCGGGTCCACCCGGGAGCGGAGTGCGGCGAGCAGATCGAGCACCACCGGCGGCACCGGGTGCGCGTGCGTGTCGTGCCAGACCCCGCCCCGCTCGACCCCGCCCGCCACGTGCACGTACGCCAGCGCCTCCAGCGGGATCGCGTCCAGCACGGCCGCGGGGTCCTCGCCCCGGTTGACCCGGTTGGTGTGCAGGTTGGCCACGTCGATGAGCAGCCGGACACCGGTGCGCTCGACCAGTTCCGTGAGGAACTGCCCCTCGGTCAGCTCCTCGCCCGGCCACGAGAACAGCGCCGCGATGTTCTCCAGAGCCAGCGGTACGGGCAGCGCGTCCTGCGCGATCCGTACGTTCTCGCACAGCACGTCCAGCGCGTCGCGCGTGCGCGGCACCGGCAGCAGGTGCCCGGCCTCCAGCAGGGGCGAGGAGGTCCGTACGAAGGCGATGTGCTCGGTGACGAGCGGCGCCCCCAGCGCCACCGCCCGCTCGCCGAGCGCCGCCAGCTTCGCGGGGTCCGGCCGGTCGGCGCCGCCCAGGCCGAGCGAGACCCCGTGCGGCACGACGCGCGTGCCGCGCTCGCGCAGCCGCAGCAGTGCCTCGGGCAGGTGGCCCGGGCAGATGTTCTCGGCCACCACCTCGACCCAGTCGAGGCCGGGCAGCCGCTCGACGGCGTCCGCGATCTCCGGCCGCCAGCCGATGCCCACCCCCAGGTGTGCCATGGGCTTCATGTCCCCTCGCCCCCTCTCAACGCATCGTGTCGTGTGCCGATGTCATGGCCCCGACCGAGTCGAGCCAACCGCAGCAGGGGACGTTCAGAGGAACATTTGAGGTTCCCGCGAACACGGGGCTGTCGGACCGGCGCCGTCAGAGCCGGGCGCGCAGCGCCGGGTGGTCGGCCACCACCGTCGCACTGCCCGGCGCGATCTCGGTGAACCCGGCGTCGCGGACCACCGGCAGCCCGCTCCCGCCCAGCTCCGCCCACCGCTCGCGCGCGGCCGTCCGTACGGCCAGCCGGAAGCCCGATTCCCGCCAGGCGGCGCGCTCCGCGCCGGTCAGCTCCCACCACGCCAGCTGCGCCGCGTGCCCGGCCTGGGCCATCGCCTTGCCGGCCGACATGTCGAGGCCGGGGTTGAGCCACAGCACCGGCAGCGCCGGGTCCTCGACCGCGGCCACCGGCTCCGGGTCGTCCAGATCGGTGCCCGACACCTGGAGCTTCGCGAGTTCCTTGGGCCAGCCGTCCAGGGGCACCGGCGGAAAGACCCGTACCTCCGAGGTGTCACCGTGCACCGTGACACCCGGCAGGGTCTGCGCCTTGCGCCACTCCGCCCCGCGGGCCCGGCGGACCACCTTGCGGATCCGCGCGTCCTGCCAGTCGCGGACCGCCTCGGCCCACTCGCCCTCGCCCTGCGCCCGCTCGTCGGTGAGCAGGACCAGCACCGCGCGGGCCGCCGTCTCCAGGGCGTCCGTCCGGGCCGGCGGCTCGGCCTTCTCGATCCGGACCACCAGCGGCAGGACGAACTGCGGGGCCTCGTCGCGCAGGGCGTGCTCCTGCCGGAAGGGGCTGTCCGCGCCGACCGCGGGCACGTCGGAGATGTCGTTCGTGTGCTGGCTGCTCATCCCGCCAAGGATGCCAGGCTCCACCTCAAGGAGGATGCCCCGGGTGCCGGCCGCGGGTGAGGATCGGCGGCATGAAGAGTGATCTTTTCGCGTCCGAGAACCTGGCCCAGGCCGCCGTCACCCCTGGCATGAGCCTGCAGAACGCCAAGTCCGTCAAGTACAACGTCAACGGTGAAATGCTGGCCCGCCAGGGCTCGATGGTCGCCTTCCGCGGCAACCTCCAGTTCGAGCGCAAGGGCCAGGGCATAGGCGGCATGCTCAAGCGCGCCGTGACGGGCGAGGGCCTGGCGCTCATGTCCGTACGGGGCCAGGGCGAGGCCTGGTTCGCCCACCAGGCGGCCAACTGCTTCATCATCGACTTCGAGCCGGGCGACGCCCTCACCGTCAACGGACGCAACGTGCTCTGCTTCGACCCGACCCTGTCCTACGAGATCAAGATGGTGAAGGGCGCCGGCATGACCGGCGGCGGCCTCTTCAACAGCGTCTTCACCGGCACCGGCAAGCTCGCCGTGATCTGCGACGGCAACCCGATCATCATCCCGGTCACCGCCCAGGCCCCGGTCTACGTCGACACGGACGCCGTGGTCGGATGGAGCGCCCGGCTGGAGACCGGCCTGCACCGCTCCCAGTCCGTCGGCTCGATGATCCGCGGCGGCTCCGGCGAGGCCGTCCAGCTGATGCTGCGCGGCGAGGGCTTCGTCATCGTCCGCCCGAGCGAGGTCACCGAGACGGTGGCGCACTGAACCTCACCGGCGTGGGCCGGCGTTACAGACGGCGCGGGCCCTGGGTGCTGCGGGGGGTCTCGCTGGAGCTGCCGCCCGGCACGCTGGTCCGGATCGAAGGCGGCAACGGCGGCGGCAAGTCCACCCTGCTACGGCTCGTCGCCGGCATCGAGGCCCCGACCGAGGGGCGCGTCAGCGGCCGCCCGCCCCGCACCGGCTACGTGCCCGAGCGCTTCCCGGCGGCGCTGCCGCTCACGGCCGCCGGCTACCTGGCCCACATGGGCCGGGTGCACGGGCTGCCGCGCGCCGAGGCGGCCCGCCGGGCGGCCGACCGGCTGGAGCGGTTCGGTGCCGCCGCGTACGCCCGCACCCCGATGGCCGAACTGTCCAAGGGCAGCAGCCAGAAGGTGGCCGTCGCGCAGGCCCTGCTCGCCGAACCGGGGCTGCTCGTCCTCGACGAGGCGTGGACCGGCCTGGACGGCTCCGCCCGCGAGGAGCTGGACCGGGCCGTCGCCGAACGCACCGCCGCCGGAGGCACGGTGGTGTTCGTCGACCACGACCCGCGGCGGCTCGCGGGCGCGGCCGACGCCCACTACCGGGTCGAGGGCGGGGCACTCGTACCGGCGTCGGCGGCGACCGGGCCCCGTGTACGGATCCACGCGGTCGGCCCGCCCGGCCGGGCCCTGCCCCCGGACCTCACCGCCTCGCCGGCACCCGGCGGGGGAGTGCTGCTCACCGTGGAAGCCGCACGCTCCGACGCGGTCCTGCGCGACCTGCTCACCGCCCGGCCGCCCTGGCACGTCCGCGCCGTGGAGGAACTCCCTTGACCGCCCTGCTCCGTTACCAGGGCGCCCTGCTGCTGCGCTCCCAGCGCTGGCTCGCGCCCCTCATCACCTACGCCGCCTTCGTGGCCGTCGGAATCCGGCCGGGCGACCCGGTGCCGGACTCCCTCGGCCTCGTGGCCGCCGGACTGGTCCCGGCCACCGCCTGGCTGGTCCGGATCTGCGTGAGCGCCGAACCGGACGCGGCCCGCGACTGCACGGCCGCCGCGGCCGGTCCCGTACGGGTGCACGCGGCGGCCCTGCTCACCGCGTCGGCCGGGGCGCTGATCGCCGGAGCCGGGGCGGCGGCCGTGGCCCTGCTGACCGGCGACCGGGCCGGCGCCGACCCGGGCACGGCCGCCCTCGCCGGGGCCCTCGCGATGGCGGCCTGCACACTGACCGGCGCGGCCGTGGGCGCCCTGTGCAGCCGCCCGCTGATCCGCCGCCGGGGCTACGCGGTCCTGGCCGGCACCCTCGGCTCCCTGCTCGCCCTGGTCCTCGCGGTCTCCCCGGCCCGCGGCGCGGTGTCCGCCCTGGTCGCGGCGGGACGCTCGGGGACGGTGCCACTGCCGCTCACCGCCCTGGCGGGCGCGCTGCTACTGGCCGCCGGGGCCGGCACGACGGCCTGCCTGGCCGCCGCGCGGCGGCGCTAGGCCGTCTCCGCCGGTATCCGAAAGAGACGGCCTAGCCGACGTTCGCGGGGGAGGAGCCGCCCGGAACGAGGAGGCGGGGCGGGCCCGTTCCGTCGGCCGGGACCGACCAGACGTCGCTCGCGCGGCCGTCCTGCCCCGGCAGGGCGTAGGCGACGGTCGAGTCGTCCAGCCAGGCGGCCTGGTCGTCGACGCTGCGGGATTCGGCCGACGGGTGCTCGCGCATCGTCGCGAGGTCGAGGACGTACAGCCGCCAGGGTGCCCGGGGGTCGTCGGAGACCTTCTTCTTGAAGGCGACGCGGGTGCCGTCCGGGGACAGCGAGGGGCATTCGGCGTTCTCCCGCAGTGCCTTGGCCGACCAGGCGCGCAGGTCGCCCTCGACGAGGTGGGTCGCGCCCCGGGTGGAGACGGTGGCGTAGAAGCGGTTGTCGTCGGCGGCGAAGGTCACGCCCCAGTAGTTGACGTCGGAGTCGTGGTGGCGGGCCCCGCCGAGGGTCAGCGGGATCTGCTCGACCGACTTGATCAGATAGCCGGTGCGCAGGTCCAGGATCGCCGTCCGCGTGGAGAAGGCGGCGGTGTTGTAGGAGTCGCCGGTCGTGAAGGTGGTCCAGGACAGGACCTGGCCCGAGGGCGAGACACGGGCCCGGTTCGGGATGCCGGGCACGGTCACCTTGCGGACCTCCCGCATGCGCCGGTCGAGTACGAGGGCTTCCGTGCGGGCCGGGACCCCGGGCAGCTTGCGCAGGCACAGGGCGTGGTCCCCGGCGGTGTGGAAGCGGTCGCAGGACGGGCCGCCGGTCACGCGCGCCCCGCCCGGGCCGTCCTGGCGCGCGATCCGCCCGCCGGCCGTGTCCCGGAAGTAGAGGCCGGGCTCCCCGATGCCGAAGGAGGCGTCGGCCTGCTGCCCGGGCGGCCGTTCGCGGTGGCGCGCGTGCAGGACGTAGCCCAGCGAGCCGCCCGCCAGCAGCAGGACCGCGGTGACGACGAGGGCGAGGCGCAGCCGGCGGGACGGGGGATTCACGGGGCCTCCGGGGCGGTCGGGGGAGCGGGAGCGGCGGGCATGATGCGCGCGGCGGCCGCGAGCGCCCCGGCCAGCGCGAGGGCCGCGGCCCAGAGAGCGGGCCGGGGTCCCCAGAAGGTCCACGCCGCCCCGAATCCGGCGGCGCCCAGCAGCCGGGCCAGCGCCTGGCCGGTCTGCAGCACCGCGAGCCCGCCCGCCCGGCCGGCCGCGGGCAGCGCGGGCGCGGCGAGCGCCATCAGGACCCCGTCGGTGGCCGCGTAGAAGACGCCCAGCAGGGCGAGCACTCCCACGACGGTCGGCAGGGAGACGGGGGCGAGCAGCAGGCCGTACGCGCAGAGCAGAGCGCCGTGCCCGAGCAGGAAGGCCGTCCGGCGCCCGGCCCGGTCGGCGAGCCGGCCCGCGGGCACGGCGAGCAGGAGGTAGACGGCGGCGGCCCCGAGCGGCAGCAGTGTGAACAGGGCGGGCGGCAGGTCGAGGCCGCGCAGGAGCAGCAGGTAGAGGAAGGCGTCGCCGATGGTGGTGGCGCCGAGCAGGGCCGCGGCGCAGAGCACGCGGCGGAACGCGGGGTCGCGCAGGACCGACCGGCGCGGCGCGCGGGGCGCGGCCGGGGGAGCGGCGGCCGGCCCGGGCGCCGCCGGGACGTACACGACGAGCAGCAGCACACCGAGCAGGCCGGTGCAGAAACTGACGGCGAACACCGCGTCGTAGGCGTCGGCGGTCGCCCACAGCACGGCGAACGCGGCGAGCGGCCCGAGGAGGGCGCCCGTGGTGTCCATGGCGCGGTGCACGCCGAAGGACCGGCCGAGGCCCTCCGGCGGCCCGCTGAGCGAGATGAGGGCGTCGCGCGGGGCGGTGCGGATGCCCTTGCCCAGCCGGTCGGCGGCGAGCGCGGCGGCGATCCCGCCCGTGGCACCCCCGGCGAGGAGCAGCCCGAGCCGGGAGAGGGCGGACAGCAGGTAGCCGGCGCCGGCGACCCGCTTGTGGTGGCCGCGGCGGTCGGCGAGCCGGCCGCCGAGCAGCCGTACGAGGGCGGTGGCCCCGTTGAACATCCCGTCCAGGAAGCCGAACTGGAGGGGGGTCAGGCCCAGGCCCAGGACGAGGTAGAGCGGCAGCACCGCGGTGACCATCTCGGAGGAGACGTCGGTGACGAGGCTGACCGTGCCGAGCGCGAGGACGGCGGCGGGGACCCGCCGCCCGGCCCCTGGGGGGCGGGGCGGCGCGTCCGGGCGGCCGTTGGCGGCCAGGTACATCAGTGGCAGCTGTACTTCGGGCTGGTGTCCTTGACCTGGCCGTCGGTGGCGACGTAGGTCCACCCGTAGCCGGAGTCGGTGAAGTCGAGCTTCACCACGCCGTACGGTCCGCTGATCCGCTTCTGGCTGTTGGGCTGGACCTCCTCGATCGGGTAGGGCTCGGCGCCGCCCATCCCGCCGACGATCTCCACGATCCCGTCGGCGGTCGCCCGGCCTTCGGGGTCCTGCGGGGCGAACCGCTCGTAGTGGTGGTCGTGCCCGTTCAGGACCAGGTCGGCCTTGGCGGCGTAGAGGATCTTCCAGACCGGCTTGGAGACCGGGTCGTTGCCGTGCCCGCCGGACGAGTACAGCGGGTGGTGCCAGTAGGCGGCGACGCACTGCCTGGTGTTGGCGGCGAGGTCGGCCTTGAGCCAGGTGAGCTGGGCGGCCTGGTCGAAGGAGTTGGAGTCGAGGGCGATGAAGTGCCAGTTGCCCTCGTCGAAGCTGTAGTAGCTCTTGCCCTGCGGGTAGGCGATGCTCCCGAAGTACGACTTGTAGCCGGCGAGCGGGCCGGCCGGGTCGTAGGTCTCGTGGTTGCCCGGGACCGGGCGGGTCCTGGCCTTGAAGGCGCCCCAGGTCTTGTCGTAGTAGGCGCGGTAGTCGGAGAGCCGGGCGTCGTCGTACTGGTTGTCGCCCATCGTCAGGTAGAACTTCGGGTCGATCCGCTGGGCGAGCGCGGCCGTCTTGGGGTGCGCGCAACCGCTGTCGGACGCGGTGCACTGCGCGGCGATGTCACCGGCGGCGACGACCGTGAAGGCGCCGCCCGGCGGCGGCCCGTCCCCGGCGGTGCCGTACACCTCGGCCTCGAAGAGCGAGTAGCCGTACGAGGTGCCGCGCGCGGTGCCCTGGACGCGCAGGTAGCGGCCCTTGCCGGACAGGCCGGTCCAGTCGTCGGTGCCGCCGTTGCCGGCGCTCTCGCCGGCGAGCGTGGTCCAGGAGGAGCCGTCGGCGGAGATCTCGACGCGGTACGCCTTGGCGTAGGCGGCCTCCCAGGTGAGGCGCACCCGCGAGACGGTGGCCCCGGCGCCGAGGTCGACCCGGATCCACTGCGGGTCCTTGCCCTCGGCGCTGGCCCAGCGGGTGGCCGGGTCACCGTCGAAGGCGTTCTTCGCGCCCAGCGACGAGGTCTCGGTGGAGGACGCGGTGGCGGGCCTCCCGCGGGATATGAGGGGGTCGGCGGCGGCCCCGGCGCGGTCGGGCCAGGCCAGGAGGAGCCCGCCGGCGAGCGCGAGCGAGATGACACCGGCGAGGAGGAGGGTGCGGAGTCTGCGGGGTAACAGAGGGGGCCGGTCGGAGGTGTTCGGGCGCATACCTGGAACTCCCTGCTTCGAGGGGGCGGCGAGAGCTGGACACTGGCGCGGGCGGCGCAGCGCCCGCCCGCGGGCGGGCAGGGGGCGGCGCCGCGGCGGCCGGGTCAGAGCTCTCGCTGAGCGCGTCATGCCCGTGGGGGTGGGCACCGCGCCAAGCCGCCGCCCGGGACCTTAACAGGAAGGAAAGTTTCCTACCAGTGCTCCGGCAGCAGTTCTCCAGAGGCCGTTCGCCACCGGAGGTTCCCCCGCCGCCGGTAGGCTCGTACGCATGGACCAGCCGGACGAGACCCCGCCGACCGCCTCGTACTGCCCCGCCCCCGCCGCCCCCGCCGGGCGGGTGGACGGCCCGCCCTACGCGGACTGCCTGGAGTGCGGCAAGCCCACCGAGTACGGGGTCGCGACACCGGGCGTGGTGCTCTGCCCGGTGTGCGAGTGGCAGGACGCCCAGCGCACCGCCTGTTCCGGCTGAGGGGCCCGGCCGCCGGTCACTTCCCGATGAGCTCGGAGACCTTCACGAACCGGTAGCCGCGCTTGCGCAGCTCCGGGACGATCTTCCGAATGGCCTCCTCGGTGACCGGGGCGGCGCTGCGCGTGCAGTGCATGACCACCACCGAGCCGGGCTTCACCCCGGCGAGCACCTGTTCGGCCACCGCGTCCGGGTCCTTCGCGAAGGCGTCCCCGCTGACCACGTCCCACTGGACGGCCGTGACCTTGGCCGTGGACAGGGCCCGCAGCGCCTGGTCGTCGTAGCAGCCGCCGGGGAAGCGGAAGTACGGCACGGTGTTGACGGCCCCCGCCTGCCGGAAGGCGGCGAAGGCGCGGTCCACGTCGGCGCGGGCGGCGGCGCCGTCGAGCGCCGGCAGCCCGTAGCAGGGGGACTTGAAGGCGTGGTGGCTGTACGAGTGGTTCGCGATCTCGAAGTTCGGGTCGGTGCCGATGGACTTCGCCTGGTCCGGGTACTCCTCGGCCCAGCGGCCCGTCATGAAGACGGTCGAGGGAACCTTGAGGGTGCGCAGGGTCGAGATCAGCTGGGGGTTGTCGAAGCGTTCCCCGTCGGCGGCGCGCGGCCCCTGGTCGGAGGTCATGTCGGCGTCGAACGTCAGCGCCACGGTCTTGTCCGTCTGCTGCTTCGCGCGCTCGAAGACGGGGGTCAGGCCGTTCGGGCCGGGGGCCAGGGTCGGGGCCTTGGCGGGGGCGCCGGCCTGCGGGGAGGCGGCCTGCGTGGAGCCGGCCTGCGGGGAGGCGGGCGCACCGTTCTGCGGGGACGCGGTGGCCGGGCCGGAGGCCGAGGCGGCGGGGGTGCCCATGCGGGCTTCGCGGCCGGCGTCCGACGCGGCGCCGCCCCCGCATCCCGCGAGGGCGGCACCCAGCACCGCCGTGACAGCCGTGGCAGCTGCTTTTCGTACGGAAATGGTCACGTACGCAAACTATATGACTATCCGACAATGAAGGTTCACGACAGGCGGTCACGCAGTCGTGCAGTCATAAAGTCATATAAATCAGGGTCAGCGCCAGGGGCCCGTCACCGCGAAGGTGGTGCCCGGACTGTAGGCGTTGACGTACATCGTGTGCCCGTCGGGGGAGAAGGTGACCCCGGCGAACTCCCCCCACTCCGGGGCCCCCGGCCGCCCGATGTCCTCGGCGTTGCGGGCCACCGGATAGACCTCGCCGCCCTCCGTCACGCCGAAGACGTACTGGGCCCCGCCGCCGTCCTCGCACACCATCAGGCCGCCGTCCGGGGCCAGGCAGATGTTGTCGGGGGAGTCCCCGGGCAGCGCGACGTCGGCGGCCGGCCCGAAGAGCACGTCCAGCCGGAGCCGGGCCCGGCGCGGATCGTAGAACCACACCTGCCCGTGGTGGTCGGCGGACGCGCCCTCCCCCGTGCGGGCGAAGCTGGAGACGAAGTGGACGCCCGAGCCGCCCCAGTAGCAGCCCTCCAGCTTCTGCGCGTGGGTGATCCCGCCCGGCCCGAAGTCCTGGAGCCGGATCGGCGTCCCGGCCGCGGAGGGGTCCGGCACGGGCACCCACTCCACCGGGAACTCCGCCCCGGGCTCGTCCACCACGGCGAGGTCCGCGATCCCCGGCACGCGCAGGGCCTCCAGGGCGCCCCCCGCCCGCAGCGAGCCGAGCCCCCCGAGCGGCCGCGCCGGCAGGAAGCGGTAGAACAGCCCGAAGGGCTTGACGAAGGCGTCCTCCGTCTCGTAGACGACCCCGCGGTACGGGTCCACGGCGACGGCCTCGTGCGCGAAGCGGCCCATCGCGGTGAGCGGGACCGCCCCCGAGCGGTGCGGGTCGGCGGGGTCCACCTCGAAGACGTAGCCGTGGTCCTCGGTGTAGCCGGAGGTGCCCGCGCGGTCCTCGGTCTCCTCGCAGCTCAGCCAGGTGTTCCAGGGGGTCCGGCCGCCCGCGCAGTTGACGGCGGTGCCGGCGAGGGCGACCCGCTCGCCGGTGACCTCCCCGGCCGCGTCGAGGTCCAGGGCCGTGCAGCCGCCCAGGGCCCCGGGGTCGTACGTCAGCCCCGGCACGGCGGGGACGCGCAGGGCCGCGGTGGTGCGGTTCTCGTGGTTGCGGACCAAGCGCACGCGGCCGCCGCCGGCGTCGAAGGCGGCCATGCCGTCGCAGTTCGCCGGGACGGCGCCCTCGCCGGAGCGCAGGGGAGAGCCCGCGCGCGAAAGCACCCGGTAGCCGAACCCCGCGGGGAGGTCGAGCAGCCCGCGCGGGTCGGGGAGCAGCGGTCCGTACCCCCGCCCGGCGCCGGCGGCCCGGGCCGGGGCGGGGGAGCCGCCGGCGAACAGCGCGCCGAGCGTCCCGCTGAAGGCGATCGCGCCGGCGGCGAGCAGGCTGCGTCGGGTGACGGACATCGGCGGCTCCGGGCGGTGTTCGGCGGCGGTGTTCGGCAGCGGTGTTCAGGAACGGCGTCAGGAACGGCGTCAGGGGCGGTGTCAGGGCCGGGTGGTGCCCGGGAGGCAGGTCACCGCCGGGTTGAAGCTCTCGAACAGGCCGCGGGGGTTCTCCTTCCAGAGCCACAGGTGCAGGGCGTAGTGGACGGGCTGGCCGGGGAAGTTGCCGGCCTTGGGGCCCTTGAACGGGACGCCGAACAGCGTGGGGCGGTCGTCGTCCGTGGTCAGCTTCTGGTCGCGGTCGTAGACCAGCCACTGGACCCCGACGAGGCGTTTGCCGCCGCGCCCGTCGTCCTCGTAGTACAGAGCGGCGGGCTTCGCCGGGTCGAGGGAGTTGTCGTACGCGTGGTTGAAGTGCGGGTAGCCGAGCGCGCCCGTTCCCCCCGCCTTGTCGAAGACGCAGTACTTGTCCGGCTTGTAGCCGGCCGCCACCGCGTTGGCGTGCACCTGGTACCTGGCCGTCGCCCTGTAGACGACGGCCCGGTCGGCCACGGCCCGGCCCACGCCCCGGTCGGCGTCGGGGCGGGGCACCGCGGCGGACGAGGCGGCGGGAGCGGCGAGCGCCGCCACGGTGAGCGAGGCGGCTGCGGTGAGGGCCAGGGCGAGACTGCGGGCCATGCGCGGGCTCCTTGCGACGGGCTGGCAAGAGACCACCTACCCCTTCCCCGGGCCGCCGCGCCCGCCACCCACCCGGCCCCGGACGGCCGACCGCCGATCGGCTGAGGGGCGGCCGGGCCGCACGCGGACGACCTCGTACCCGGCCCCGTCGCCTCACTCGAACGGGAACGGCGCCGTTTCGCGGCGCACCCGCACGGGGAACCCGTGTGTCCGCAGAAGGCCAGTGCGAGCGAGTGCGACGGAGGGTGCGGAACATGGCGCAGCAGGATGCGGCACCGAACGGCGGCGGAGAGCTGCAGGACATCGTCTCGGCCGTGTCCAGGGGCGCGCCGGAATACCGGCAGTGCCCGCACCCCATGTACGCCGCCCTGCGCGAGCAGGCTCCGGTGTGCCGGCTGACTCCGCCCCACGGGGTCGACACCTACCTCATCACCCGCCACGACGACGCCCGCGACGCCCTGTCGGACCCCCGCTTCAGCAAGAACATGCGCGGCGCCATCGACACCTACCACGCCGTGTACGGCAGCTTCTTCGACGCGCTCGACGACAACGTGCTCTTCTCGGACCCGCCCCGGCACACGCGCCTGCGGCGCATCCTGCGCAGCGCCTTCACCCCCCGGCGGGTGGAGGAGATGCGCCCGAGGATCACCGAGATCGCCGAGGACATCCTCGGCGCATGCCGGAAGGCCGGGACGGTCGACCTGATGGCCTCGTTCGCGTTCCCGCTGCCCATCGCGGTCCTGTGCGAACTGATGGGCATCCCGCAGGAGGACCGCCCGGAGATCCTGGAGCAGTTCGCCGTGGTGACGCGCTCCCGGTTCGACCCCGGTAGGAAGGCGGAGCTGAAGGCGGCCGAGGAGCGGCTGCAGCACCGGCTGGAGCGGCTGATCGCGGACACGCGCGAGCACCCGTCGGACTCCTTCCTCAGCGACCTCATCCAGGCGGAGGAACGGCTGGAGGACCCCGAACTGGTCGCGTCGCTGTGGGTGCTGTTCTTCGCCGGCCACAAGACGACCGCCTACCAGATCGGGAACTCCGTCCTCAACCTGCTGCTCCGCCCCGACCAGGCGGCGAAGCTCCGCGAGGACCCCCGGCTGATCCCGCGGGCGGTCGAGGAGATGCTCCGCTTCGAGGGTTCGGTGGAGACCTCGACCTTCCGGTACGCGGCGCAGGACGCCCGGATCCGGGACACGCTGATCCCCGAGGGCGCCCTGGTGCAGATCGCGATCTCCTCCGCCAACCGGGACCCCGAGAAGTTCGACTCCCCGGACGAGCTGGACGTGACGCGCGAGGGACTCCAGGGGACGCACCTGGGCTTCGGCCACGGGACCCACTACTGCCTGGGGGCGCCGCTGGCGCGGCTCGAACTCGAGATCGCGCTCGCCTGTCTCCTGCGGGAGTTCCCGGACATGGAGCTCGCGGACGCGCGGGAGACCGCGGGTGCGTGGCTCAAGGGGCCGGTGGCGGCGTTCCGGGGGCTCGAACACCTCCGGCTCGTCCTGGAGCCCTCGCGTCCGGGCGGGGAGCCCGGCGAGCCGACCCTGGCCTCCGTGGCCTCCGGAAAGTAACCCAGACCCGATGGGCGGTGGACCGGCATGACGGATTCCGTGAGCACTCCCGCACTGCGCCTCCTGGGCACTCCGGCGGACGAACTGCGCATCGCCGCGGTGGGCACCAGTGAAGTCATCCGCGTCGCGCGGGGTCCCTCCGCAACGGGCCCGGACACGGCCCGCGCGATCCATTCGAAGATCGACATGCATCATCACTACTGCGCTCCGCAATGGCGTGAATGGGCCGTGCACCACGGGCTGATCACGCAGGAACAGCTGCCTCCGTGGACGCGGCTCGACATCGGGGACGCGATCCGCTTCATGGACGGCGCGGGCATCACGACCGCCGTCCTCAAGCCGATGCTGCCGGCGCGCCACCGGTCGTCGGCCCAGCTGCGCGAAGCCGTCAACATCACGCTGCAGTCGATGATCGAGGTGGCGGCCTCGCATCCGGGCAGGTTCTCGTACTACGTGCCCCTGTTCCTGGACGACCCGGAGGCCTCCTCCTGGGCCGTGCGCCGCGGCCTCGGGCAGCTCGGCGCCGTCGGAGTGAACGTGACGGCCAACTACGGGGGCGTCTACCTCGGGGACCCCTCCTACGACCGGCTGTTCCACGAGCTGAACGAGTTCTCCGCCGTCGTGGACACCCACCCGCACAACCTGCCCGGCTGCCCGCCCGGCGCGTCGACGGTCCCGGGCATTCCGAACTTCATGTGCGACTTCCTGCTGGACACCACGCGCGCCGCCGTGAACATGATCAGCAACCGGACGCTGGACCGCTTCCCGGACATCTCCGTCGTCCTGCCGCACGCCGGCGGCTTCCTCCCGTACATCGCCACACGCCTGCAGGCCCTCGGACGGTTCTGCGAACCGCGTGTCGAACCGGCCGCCGTCCGCGACCACCTGAGCCGCTTCTACTACGACACGGCCGGCCCCATGGCGCCCGCGGCGACCCTGCTGGAGCACGTGCCGGCCGACCACGTCCTCTTCGGCACCGACTGGCCCGCCGCCCCCGCCGACACGGTCACGGAGCTGGCGCTCCCCGCTCTCGACGCGGACCCGGCCTTCACCCCGGAGCAGCTGCAGGGGATCTTCCACGGCAACGCGATGCGCCTGATCCCGCAGCTGGCGACCGCCTGACGGGAGTGCGGGCCGCACGGCGCGGCCCGCGCCCCCGTCGGGGCGGGAGCGGGGAGGATCAGGCGAGCTTGGCGCTCAGGGTGATCGTCGTACCGGTCAGGGCCTGGCTGACGGGGCAGTTCTTCTTGGCGTCCTCGGCCGCGGCGACGAACCCGTCGTTGTCGAGGCCGGGGACCTCGCCCTCCACGGTGATGTGGATGCCGGTGATGCCCTCACCGGGCTGGAAGGTGACGTCGGCCTTGGTCTCCAGCCGGGTGGGCGGGGTGCCGGCGCCCGCGAGGCCGTGGGACAGCGCCATCGAGAAGCAGCTGGAGTGGGCGGCGGCGATCAGCTCCTCGGGGCTGGTCTTGCCGTTCGCGGCCTCGGTACGGGCGGGCCAGGAGACGTCGTACGAGCCGAGGCCCGAGGAGTCGAGGGTGACGACGCCCTTGCCCTTGAGCAGGTCGCCTTCCCAGACGGTGTGCGCGTGCCGCGTGGTGGCCATGGGTGATCCCTTCGCAGAAGCGGAAACGGCCGGACACCGGTGAGGGCGTCCGGCGTCCCCAAACCTACTGGGACACCAGGGGTTTCGCGTCGCGCGCCAGCGCGGTGAGCCGCGATATGGCGCGGAAGTACTTCTTCCGATAGCCGCCGTTCAGCATGTCGTCGCTGAACAGCTTGTCGAAGGGGACGCCGGAGGCCAGGACCGGGACCTCGCGGTCGTACAGCCGGTCGGCCAGCACCACGAGCCGCAGCGCCGTCGACTGGTCGGGCACCGGGCCCACGTCGGTCAGGCAGACGGCCGTGATCCCGTCGGTGAGTGCGCCGTAGCGGCTCGGGTGCACCCGAGCCAGGTGTTCCAGCAGGCCGGGGAAGTCGTCCAGGCTCGCGCCCGGGGTCGCGTACGCGGCCTTGGCGACCTGCTCCTCGGAGAAGGGGGCCGGAGCCTCGGGCAGGCCGCGGTGGCGGTAGTCCTGGCCGTCGATCCGCAGCGGCCGGAAGTGCGCCGACAGCCCCTGGATCTCCCGCAGGAAGTCGGCGGCGGCGAACCGGCCCTCGCCGAGCTTGCCGGGCAGCGTGTTGGAGGTGGCGGCCAGCGCCACGCCCTGCTCGACGAGGCGGCTGAGCAGCGAGGACACCAGCACCGTGTCGCCCGGGTCGTCCAGCTCGAACTCGTCGATGCACAGCAGCCGGTGCCCGCCGAGGGTCTGCACGGTCTGCTGGAAGCCGAGCGCGCCGACCAGGTTGGTCAGCTCCACGAAGGTGCCGAAGGCCTTGAGCGCGGGCTCGGCCGGGGTGGCGTGCCACAGGGAGGCGAGCAGGTGCGTCTTGCCGACGCCGTATCCGCCGTCGAGGTAGACCCCGCGCGGACCGGACGGGGCCGCCGGCTTCTTGGAGAACCAGCGCCTCTTGCCGGCGCCGCTCGCGTGCGCCCCGCCCAGACCGGCGGCGAAGCCGCCGAGCACGGTGACGGCCTCGGACTGGCTCGGCTGGGCCGGGTCCGGGTTGTACGTGTCGAAGCGGACCGAGTCGAACCGCGGCGGCGGCACCATCTCGGCCACCAGCCGTTCGGCGGGCACCCGCGGCTCGCGCGCACACAGGGCCTGGGGTCCCGCGTCGGCTATCGGAGGCCGGCCGGAGGTGTAACCGGAGGTGGAGAGTGATGTCGACACAGCCCTTAACTCTACGGGGCGTGGCACACTGCCCGGATGCGACGCCTGTTCCCTGTGACCGATCAGACACCAGCCCCGCCCCGGGACCGGGCCGACCGGGAGTGGTCGCTCGACGAGCTCGCGGACGCCTACGCGTACCCCTCTCTGGGGCCGGACGGACACTGGCTGCGGGCGAACATGGTCTCCACCCTGGACGGGGCGGCCCAGCACGACGGCCGCTCGCAGCCGATCTCCGGCGAGACCGACATGAAGATCTTCGGCACCCTGCGGGCGCTGGCCGATGTGGTGGTCGTCGGGGCGGAAACGGTTCGCCAGGAGGGCTACCGCCCGGCCCGCGCCCGGGAGGCCTTCGCCGCCCGCCGCGAGGCCGCCGGACAGGGCCCGGCCCCCGCGATCGCCGTGGTCACCGCGCGCATGGACCTGGACTTCTCACTGCCCCTCTTCACCTCCCCGCTGGTGCCGACCCTGGTGGTCACCGGCGCCACCGCGCCCGCCGACCGGGTCGCCGAGGCGGTCAAGGCCGGGGCCGAGGTCGTGGTGGCCGGGGACGGCGCGGCCGTCGACCCGGCCCGTGCGGTGCGGGAGCTGGCCGGGCGGGGGCTGCGCCGCCAGCTCACCGAGGGCGGGCCCCGGCTGCTGGGCCAGTTCGTGGCCGCCGACGCCCTGGACGAGCTGTGCCTGACGATCTCCCCGATGCTCGCCGCCGGTGACGCCCAGCGGATCGCCGGGGGACCCTCCGTCACGGTTCCGCACCGGCTCGCGCCCGCCTCCGTACTGGAAGAGGCCGGGTTCCTCTTCACGAGCTACCGTCGGATCTGACAAGGGGCGGAATTTGGCGTTCCGCTTTGCTTCCGCTGGGCACATAACTGGGCAGACATGTCTGCGCAAGGCCCCGTGCGACAGCGGGGCAGGATGGTTTCCGCAGGGGGCCGGCCAGCCGGCCTCGGCCCATGAAGGAGAGGGCGTCCGTGTTCACGAGCGTATTGATGATCGAGCAGCCGCTGACCACGGTGGACGTGGACTTCGTCACCACCCTGCACGGGGACGACCCGGTCTCCTTCATCGTCCTCATGCGACCCCGGGGCGACCAGGACCGACTGCTGCGCGCCATCGACGACGTCGCGCTCGGTGAGCTCCCCGAGGCCATCCACGAGGGCGACGAACCCGAGGGCGAGGCCGCCCGCGGCCCCGCGGCGCACGCCCTCGCGCACTCCCTGAACGCCCTGCGGCAGAAGGGCGCCAACGCCACCGGGCAGATCATCGGGGACCACCCGCTCGACAAACTGAAGGCCGTCGTGGACGAGACCGGCGCCGACGAGGTGATCGTCCTGACCGCCCCGCACTTCGTGGAGGAGTTCTTCCACCGCGACTGGGCCTCCCGGGCCCGCCACAAGGTCGGCGTTCCGGTGCTCAAGCTCTTCGCCCACAACGAATAGGCTTGGCCCGTCAGAGCTCGACAGCACCACCCCTCGATCCTGGAGCGACCTGAATGAAGCCCGGCCTGCCGACCGCCATGGAACGGCCCCACTTCATCGGCATCGGCGGCGCCGGGATGTCCGGCATCGCGAAGATCCTGGCCCAGCGCGGAGCGCAGGTCGCCGGCAGCGACTCCCGCGACTCCGAGACCGCCCAGGCGCTGCGTGCCGAAGGCGCCACGGTCCACATCGGGCACGCGGCCGGCCACCTCGCAGACGACTCCACCTGCGTGGTCGTCTCCAGCGCCATCCGCGCCGACAACCCCGAGCTGGCCCGCGCCGCCGAGCTCGGCATCCCCGTCGTGCACCGCTCCGACGCCCTCGCCGGCCTGATGGACGGGCTGCGCCCGATCGCCGTCGCCGGTACGCACGGCAAGACCACCACCACCTCGATGCTGGCGGTGTCCCTCTCGGCCCTGGGCCTGGACCCCTCGTACGCCATCGGCGGCGACCTGGACGCCCCCGGCTCCAACGCCCACCACGGCGAGGGCGACATCTTCGTGGCCGAGGCGGACGAAAGCGACCGCACCTTCCACAAGTACAGCCCGCAGGTCGCGATCATCCTCAACGCGGAGCTCGACCACCACGCGAACTACGCTTCGATCGAGGAGATCTACGAGTCCTTCGAGACCTTCGTCGGCAAGATCGTGCCCGGCGGCACCCTGGTCGTCGCCCACGGCCAGGAGGGCGCCGCCGAGATCGCCCGCCGCGTCGCGGGCCGGGAGGGCCTCACCGTCGTCACGTACGGCGAGGAGGAGGACGCCGACGTCCGGATCACCAAGATCACCCCGCGCGGCCTGACCAGCGAGGTCACCGTGGTCCTGGCCGGCCGGATGCTCACCTTCACCGTCTCCGTCCCCGGCCGCCACTACGCGCACAACGCCGTCGCGGCCCTCGCCGCCGGCGTGGCCCTCGGCATCCCGGCGCACAACCTGGCCTCCGCCCTCGGCAAGTACACCGGCGTGAAGCGCCGCCTCCAGCTCAAGGGCGAGGCCGCGGGCGTCCAGGTCATCGACTCCTACGCCCACCACCCCACCGAGATGACCGCCGACCTGGAGGCCATCCGCGGAGCCGCCGGGGACTCCCGGATCCTCGTGGTCTTCCAGCCCCACCTCTTCTCCCGCACCCAGGAACTGGGCAAGGAGATGGGGCAGGCGCTGGCCCTGGCCGACGCCTCCGTGGTCCTGGACATCTACCCGGCCCGCGAGGACCCGATCCCCGGCATCACCAGCGAGCTGATCATCGCGGCCGCCCGGTCCGCGGGCGCCGACGTCACCGCCGAGCACGACAAGGCGGCCGTCGCCGACGTCATCGCGGGAATGGCCAAGCCCGGCGATCTCGTTCTCACCATGGGCGCCGGAGACGTCACGGACCTCGGTCCGGCGATCCTCGCCCGGCTGTCGAGCTGAAGGTACGAGGGAGCGGGAGAGACATGTCCTACGAGGTCGAGAAGACGGACGAGCAGTGGCAGGCGGAGCTGAGCCCGTCCGAGTACCAGGTGCTGCGCCTCGCGGGCACCGAGCCCGCCTTCCGCGGTGAGTACACCGACACCAAGACGGAGGGCGTCTACTCCTGCCGCGGCTGCGGCGCCGAGCTGTTCCGCTCCTCGGAGAAGTTCGAGTCGCACTGCGGCTGGCCGTCCTTCTTCGACCCGAAGGACACCGACGCGGTCGAGCTGATCGCCGACACCTCGCACGGCATGGTCCGTACCGAGGTCCGCTGCGCGAAGTGCGGCTCCCACCTGGGCCACGTCTTCGAGGGCGAGGGCTACCCCACCCCCACCGACCAGCGGTACTGCATCAACAGCATCTCGCTGCGCCTGACCCCCTCCTCCGACGAGGGCTGACACCGCGGAACCCCGGCGGGCCCCCACCGACCTCGTACAGGCCGGTGGGGGCCCGCACGCGTTCCGGTTGCCGGTCCGCCCGCGGCGGGCGGTCGGTCGCGCCGCTGGCCGGAACGGGCCCGTCATGGTGTCGAGGACATCGCAGTTCGATTCCGATCCGGTCTCTGGCCTGCGGTGATCCAGGAGCGATAGCACGGTTGGTCGGTGAAGACACCTATCCGTTTTCTCCATGTGTCTGGTTATGATCGGCACCCTCACATCCCGCCGCAGCCGGACCGGTTGTGGCCGTCCCCTCCCCAGGACCGTGCCGTCCGGCTGCTCGGCAACCCCCGACATCCCCCTGCCGCCCCCGTTCCCGAGGACCGATGTCTCCCATAGAACCCGAAGGCGTACGAGGGAAGTCGGCGACCCGTCGCCGGCGCACCGTGCGCCTGCGCACCCTGCTCATCTGGCTGGCGGTGCTCCCCACCCTGGCGATGGGCACCCAAGTCACGGTGACCGCGCAGCGGTTGCTGGCACAGTCGGAACAGCTGAGGGCCGACGTGGAGGCCGCCGAGCGGATCGGCGCCCCCCTCTACACGCTCATGGTCGACATGCAGGCGGAGCGGACGGCGACCGCCGCCCAGTGGGCGGGCAACGACGGGGCCGAGGGCGAACTGCGCGCCCGGCGCGGGGCCACGGACCTGGCCTCGGCCGAGTTCCGCCGGCTGGCGGACGATCCCTCGCGGTCCTTCGCGGAGGTGACCCGGCAGCTCGACAAACTGGCCGTGTACCGCCAGCGCGCGGACACCCGCAGCGGCGCCGCCGACAGCACGCTGGCCTACTACTCCGAGGTGATCGGCAAGGTCATCCAGGTGTACCAGCAGGAGTTCAGCCACGCGGAGGACGCCGAACTCGCCCAGGCGAGCCGGCCCGTGGTGGCGATGCTCCAGGCCACCGAGATGGTGGCGCGCGAGGACACCGTCCTGGCCCTGGCCGGACCCTCCGGGGAGCTGAGCTTCGCCGGCTACGACCAGTTCGTCAGTTCCCTGGGGGCCCAGCGGTACCTGCACGAGGCGTCGATCGTGCCCCACCTCGCGGAGGGGGACGAGCGGTTCTACGAACGGGTCGTCGGCTCCGCGGACTGGCAGACGAAGACGCGCATCGAGAACGCGGTCCTCTCCGGACACAAGGACACCGTCGCGGGCATCAGGGTGCCCGCCGAGGTCGCCGGCTGGTCGTCCGCACACTCCAACTTCTCCGTGCAGATGACCACGCTCAACATCGACCTGGCGCGCTCGGTGCTCGCCCGTGGCGAGGCCAAGGCCGGGGAGCTGCAGACCGAGGTCGCCTGGCTGATCGGCGGAAGCGGCGGCGGGCTGCTGGCCGTTGTGGTCGTGGTCGTGTTCACCACCCGGTCGGTGCTCCGCCGTCTGAACGACCTGCACGAACGCACGGTGACCGTGGCCGAGCAGACCCTCCCCGACGTCGTCGACCGGCTCCAGCGCGGACAGACCGTGGGCCCCGAGGCCCTGCCGGCCGTGAGCGGGGACCGGGACGAGGTCGGACGCATCAGCGACGCGTTCGCCCGGGCCGTCGCCGTATCGGTCGACGGACACCGCCTGCTCGCCGCCGAGCGCCACGGGTTCGGCCTGTTCGCCTCGGGCATCGCCTCGCGCACCGGGAACCTGGTCAGCCGTCAGCTGAGCCTCACCGAGGACCTCCAGGACACCTTCGGCCACGACGAGGCCCTGCTCGCCCAGTTGATGCGGTCCGACCAGCTGACGGTCGGCATGCGGCGGCAGATCGAGAACCTCCTCATCCTGTCGGGCGGCGAGGTCCCCGACCCGCACACCGAGCCCATGCGCGTCGCCGACCTGCTGCGCGAAGCCGCCGCCGAGGTCGAGGACTTCCGGCGCATCGAGCGGCAGGCCCTGGACGAGACCAGCGTGGAACCGAGCGCGATCAGCCAGATCAGCCACCTGCTCGCGGAACTGCTGGACAACGCCACCCGGTTCTCCCCGCCCCGGTCGACCGTCGTCATCCGCGCCGAACTGGTCGCGGACGGGCTGTCGGTCGAGATCGAGGACCGCGGACCGCGGGTGAGCCCCGAGCGCTACGAGGAGATGAACGGGCGCCTGCACCAGGCACCGCCGTACTCCGTCCTGGCGCAGAACGCGCACCGGCTCGGGCTCTTCGTGGTCGGTCACCTCGCCGACAGGCTCGGGGCGACCGTCACCCTGCGCCGCTCGGTGTACGGAGGGACCTGCTCCGTGGTGCTCCTCCCCGGGAACCTGCTGGTGGCGACCGCACCGGACGCCCCGTCCCGGCCCGCGCCGTCCGTCCCGGCCCCGGAGCCGGCCGCCGCCGAGCCGTCCGCCACTGTGCCGGCCGTCTCCCCTCCGGACCTCCCCGAGGAGCCCGAGCCCGCTGCCGAGCGCGAGCCCGAGCCCGCTGCCGAGCCCGAGCCGGTCCTGCTCACGGGCGCCGGTCTGCCCAGCCGCCGTTCGAAGACGCCCGCCCCCGTGCCCGCACTCGCGGTCCGGCCGGCTGCGGCGGACGCCCCCACGCGGCCGGCCCTCCCCGAGCGCGTCCCGCAGACCCACATCGCCGACCAGCTGCGCGCGCCCCGCGCGCCGGAAACGCCCGTCCGGCCGGACACCGCGACACCCGAAGAGGTGGCCGACGCCTGGGCGGACTACGAACAGGGGACCCAGACAGTGGAAGAAGAGCTCCGACGGGATCAGCCATGACCACCTCACCGAACACCGCCGCCGCCAACGACGCCATCTACAGCGTCCTCGACAACAACCTGAGCCGGATCGCGGGCATCCAGGGAGCCGTGCTCCTGTCCAACGACGGCATCCGGCTCAGCGCCTACCTGCTGGACCAGCCCCAGGCCGAGCGCATGGCGGCCGCCGCCTCCGGCATCGCCTCCACGATGAAGGCGATATCGCGGGAGATCGACGGCGGCAGCGTCATCCGCCAGCTCGTCGAGATGGACGACAGGTACCTGTGCATCGTCGGGTGCGGGGAGGGCAGCACGCTCATCGTGGTGACCTCCCGCAAGGCCCGCCTCGGCGAACTGGGCGGCGAGGCGGTCCGCACCGCCCAGGCGCTCGGCGAGTGGCTGGGCACCCCCGAGCGCGGTCAGGTGCCGTCCGCGTAATGCCGCAGGACGAGTCGCAGCCCGCAAGCCGCCGCCGTACGCGGCTGTACGCCCTGACCGACGGACGTACAGCCGTGCCGCAGACCGTCCTCACCATGGACACCACCATCACGGCGGCGGCCACCGACGAAGCGCTCGGCGGGCTGCCCACCGAGTGGCAGGAGATCCTCGCCATGTGCGCGCCGCCGGGCGGGCGGGCGGTCGCCGAGATAGCGGCGCGGATGCACATCCGCCTCACCCCCATGACGCTGCTCCTCGGTGAACTCGCCGACCGCGGGCTGATCGACCACCGGCCGCCCCTGGCGGCCACCGAGACCACCGACGTCCACCTGCTCATGAGAATCAGGGACAACCTTGCCCGGATATGACACGCCCGCCTCCCGGGAACCGGCCCCGGCCAAGATCCTCGTCGCCGGTGGATTCGGGGTCGGCAAGACGACGCTGGTGGAGACGATCTCCGAGATCGAGCCGCTGCGCACGGAGGAGCGGCTGACGGCCGCGGGCATCGGCGTCGACGACCTCGAAGGCATCGAGTCCAAGACGGTCACCACGGTGGCGATGGACTTCGGCCGGATCACCCTCACCGACGCCGGAGTCGTCCTCTACCTCTTCGGCACGCCGGGCCAGGAACGCTTCTGGTTCATGTGGGACGACCTGCTGAACGGGGCGCTCGGGGCGATCGTGCTGGTCGACACGCGGCGCCTCGACCGCAGTTTCCCCGCCGTCGACTTCTTCGAGAGCCGCGGACTGCCGTTCGTGGTCGGCGCGAACTGCTTCCACGGTGAACAGCCGTACACCGCGCAGGAGATCGGAGCGGCGCTGCACCTGCGCGATCCGGACACCCCCGTCCTCATGCTCGACGCCCGCTCCCGTGAGGACGTGCGCGCGTCCCTGCTCTCGCTGCTCGACCGGCTCATCGTCCGGGCGCAGGCACCGGCGGCGGCCGGCGGCTGACCCCCCGGGCGGAGGAACGTCGTCCGTTCTCCAGGTGTACGGCGCGGCGTCATGAGGGTATCCCCGGCTGGTACCCCGGGGCCGCTGTCCTTGGGGCGCCCCTCGACTCGCCCCTCACCCGCAGAGGTCCTCACGCCATGGCAGAACTCAACCGTCGCAGGTTCCTGCAGATAGCCGGCGGCACGGCCGCCCTCACGATGCTGAACGACAGCATCGCGCGGGCCGCCGCCATCCCGGCGCAGGGCACCACCGGAACGATCCAGGACATCGAGCACGTCGTCGTCCTGATGCAGGAGAACCGGTCCTTCGACCACTACTTCGGCGCGATGAAGGGCGTCCGGGGCTTCGGCGACCCGCGGCCCGTCCTCCAGGACAACGGCAAGTCCGTGTTCTTCCAGTCCAACGGGACCAAGGACATCCTGCCCTTCAACCCGCAGGTCGCGGACCTCGGGATGCAGTTCCTGGAGGGGCTGAACCACGACTGGGCCGGCGGCCACCAGGCGTACAACAACGGCAAGTACGACAAGTGGATCCCGGCCAAGACGGCCACGACCATGTCGTACATGACCCGGAACGACATCCCGTTCCACTACGCCCTCGCCGACGCCTTCACGGTGTGCGACGCCTACCACTGCTCCTTCATCGGCGCCACGGACCCGAACCGCTACTACATGTGGACGGGTCACACGGGCAACGACGGGGTCGGCGGCGGTCCGGTCCTCGGCAACCAGGAGGCCGGGTACGGCTGGAAGACGTACCCCGAGCGCCTGGAGTCCGCCGGGGTCTCCTGGAAGGTCTACCAGGACATCGGCGACGGCCTGAACGCGGCCGGCTCCTGGGGCTGGATCAGCGACGCCTTCCGGGGCAACTACGGCGACAACTCGCTGCTGTACTTCAACAGCTACCGCAATGCCCAGCCCGGCAGCGCCCTGTACGAGAAGGCGCGCACCGGCACCGACGTCAAGGCGGGCGAGGGCTACTTCGACCGCCTGCGCGCGGACGTGGTGAACGGCACCCTGCCCTCCGTCTCCTGGATCGCCGCCCCCGAGGCCTTCAGCGAGCACGCCAACTGGCCGACGAACTTCGGGGCCTGGTACATCTCGCAGGTCCTGGACGCGCTGACGGCGAACCCGGCCGTATGGGCGAAGACCGCCCTCTTCATCACCTACGACGAGAACGACGGCTTCTTCGACCACGTGGTCCCGCCGTACCCGCCCGCCTCCTCGGCCTGGGGCCTGTCCACGGCCGACGTGTCCAAGGACCTGTACGCCGGGGGCGGCGGCTACGCGGCCGGACCGTACGGGCTCGGTCCGCGCGTCCCGATGATCGTGGTCTCCCCGTGGAGCAAGGGCGGCTACGTCTGCTCCGAGACGTTCGACCACACCTCGGTGATCCGCTTCATGGAGAAGCGCTTCGGGGTGCAGGAGCCGAACATCTCCCCGTGGCGCCGCGCCGTCTGCGGTGACCTGACCTCAGCCTTCGACTTCACCCGCGCCGACGCCGCGCCCGCCGCCCTGCCCTCCACGGCCGGCTACGTCCCGCCGGACAAGAACCGCCACCCGTCCTACCACCCGACCCCGCCGGCCACGGGCACCCTGCCCGGGCAGGAGGCCGGCTCCAAGCCGACCCGCGCCCTGGGCTACAGCCCGTACGTGGACGGCGCGCGCACCACGTCCACGGGCAAGTTCACGCTCACCTTCGCCTCCGGCCCCACCCTCGGCGCCCACTTCCACAGCACCTCGGGCAACCGTACGGACGGCCCCTGGCCCTACACGGTCGAGGCGGGCAAGACCCTCTCGGACACCTGGTCCACGAGCAGCTCCACGGGCAACCAGATCAACCTGACGGTGTGGGGACCCAACGGGTTCCTGCGCACCTGGAAGGGCCCGGCGAAGAAGGCCGGCCCCGAGGCCACGGCCCGCCACGCCGCCGCCACCGGCAACCTGGCGCTGACCCTGACCAACTCCGGCACGGCGGCCGTCAACCTCACGGTGACCAACACCTACGGCGGCGCGCCCCAGATCATCAGGGTCCCGGCCGGCGGCTCCGTCGCCCACACGGTGGACCTCGGCGCCACGGGTCGCTGGTACGACGTGAACGTCGTCTCCGACGCCGACGCCACCTTCCTCCGCCGCTTCGCGGGCCACGTGGAGACAGGCGCCCCGGGGGTCTCCGACCCGGCGATCAAGACCGTCTGACGCGGTCCTCCGGCGTGCGCAGCAGCCGCCGTTCCAGGACCGGGAGGTCCTCGGGGCGGTGGCTGCGGGCGTGCCGGAGCAGGAGGTCGCGGGCGGTGTCCGGGACCCGGCGCCGCTTCGGGTGGCGGGTGGTGAACTCCTCGCTCGCGAAGAACCGCACGGCGCCCTCCAGCCCGGTGCGGTCCGTCCCCCTCACCGCCCAGGCGAGTTCCTCCGTGGACCTCCCGGCCAGCAGTCGGCCGGGGGCCCGTTCCGCGAGGAGCCACGCCGCGTCGCGCGGCTCCTCCCGTACGGCGCCCAGCCAGCCGAACACCACGCGCAGGGGCACCCCGTGCGGCGGGGGCGGCTCTTCCTCGCCCGCGGCCAGTGCCCGGGCGAACTCCCGCAGCCCCTCGGGCGCCGCCGCCGCCCACCGGTCCCGGTGCCGCGCCGGGATCCCGTCGGGGGAGAGCGGGTCGAGCAGGCGGTTCGACTCGGGAGTGGGGTGCGCGGTTCCCTGGGCGTCCGAGCAGGCGCACTCGATCCGGTCCTGTCCGGCCTCGGCGGCGCGCTCCCGGCCGAGCCGCCGGACGGCGCGGACCTCGTCGATCTCGGCAGGTCCGGTGATCTCGTAGCTGCGCGGATGGTGGGGGTGCCGGGCCCGGTCCGGGCGGAAGAAGTCCCCCATGACCAGCGGCTCCGTGCGCGGTGTCGGCTTCACGGTGTGATCGTAGGCCCGATGGGCAGAACGTACGGGTCCGTTTTCGTCGCCTCCGTCACCGAGGGAGAACGCATGGCCATCGCCCACCGCAGGATCGGCACCGGACCCGTACGCGTGATCGTGCTGCACGACTGGTTCGGGACCTCGGCCAACTGGGGCTCCGTGCTCGACCATCTGGACCCCGAGGGGTTCTCGTACGTCTTCCTCGACTACCGCGGCTACGGCGACCGCCGGGACGTGACGGGCCGCCACACCCTCGGCGAGATCGCCGACGACGTCCTCGAACTCGCCGACCAGCTCGGCTGGGACACCTTCTCCCTGCTCGGCCACTCCATGGGCGGCAAGGCCGCCCAGCAGGTCCTCGTGCGCGCCCCCGAGCGGATCGAGAAGCTCGTCGGGATCAATCCGGTCCCGGCCGCGCCGTACGAGATGGACGCCACCACCCACGCCCTCTTCTTCGGCGCCGCCGAGAGCGCCGAGAACCGGCGCGCCATCCTCGACCTCGTCACCGGCAACCGGGCGAGCCGGCGCTGGATCGACCGGATGGTCGCCCACTCCCTGGAGGTCTCCCGCCCCGAGGCCTTCGCCGACTACCTCGCGAGCTGGCAGTCCCTGGACCTGTCCGACGCCGTCAAGGGCAACACGGTGCCCGTGCTCGTCCTGATCGGGGAGTACGACCTCGCGCTCACCGCCGACGTGATGCGCGCCACCTGGCAGGTCTGGTACCCGAACTGCCGCATCCGCACCCTGCCCGGCGCCGGGCACTATCCGCCGCACGAGACCCCCGTGGCCTTCGCCACCGAGGTCGAGGCCTTCCTGCGCGACTAGCCGCAGCCGCGGAGCGCGGGACCGACGCAAAAAACCCCGGGGTACGAGGAGACCTCGTACCCCGGGGATCAGGGTGAGTGACGGGACTTGAACCCGCGGCCACCTGGACCACAACCAGGTGCTCTACCAACTGAGCTACACCCACCACGAAGGGCGGCGGACCACCCGTTCGATGTGCATGCACAGCATAGCCGATCGGCGGGGTGGTCCCGCGACGCGTTATCCCGCCGAGCGGCTGGCGGCCAGGGTGGCCGCGAGCCGGGCCGCCACCCCGCCCCGGCGGCCGCCGGCGTGCGCGACGGCCGCCGCGGCGAGGGCCCGGACGATCGGGTGCGGCCGCGTCACGTCCCCGTGCAGCTCCGGCTGGAACAGCGTGGCCAGGAAGAACGGGTGCCCGGGCAGCTCCGCGATGCGGGCCTGGCCCTCCTCGTCGTGCCCCGACAGCCGCAGCCCGTGCGCGGTGAGCGTCGGCAGGTGCCGGGGCGCGGGTCCGTAGTTGCAGTGGTAGCGCTCCATCGACCGCTCCGCGCCGATCGCGGCCTCGGCGAGCGAGCCGGGCTCGGCCCGTACGAGACCCTCGTGCCCGACCAGCGAACAGGCGAGCGGCGCGATCAGCGGGTCCGCCGCCCCCGGGTCGTTCTCGGCGTGCGCGGCGGCCGCCAGCCCGCAGACCGTCCGGGCGTACTCCAGCAGGGTGTGCTGGAAGCCGCCGCAGGTCCCGAGGAAGGGGATGCCCTCCTCGCGGGCCACCCGGATCGCGGCCAGTGCCCCGGCCTCGCTCGCGTAGGGGCTCCCGGGCAGCACCCACACGGCGTCGAAGCGGGCCAGGGTCCCTGCGGTGGCCTCGGCCTCGGCGTCGCCGGTGGGGATCCAGTACGCGTCGAGGACGAGCCCGTCGCGGGAGGCCAGGGCGTCGAGGAGGAGCGGGATCCGGGTGTGGGACTTCACGTGCGGGGAGCGGTCGCCGACGAGCGCGATCCGCGCCGCCGGTGTGGTCTGCGTGCTCTGCGAGATTTGTGCGGTCTGTGCAGCCTGTGCGGTGGTCATGTGGATCATCCTGCGGCGGGGTGGCCGTTCAGCGCCAACGATTGTTCCTGCACCTTCCATCAGTGATCCTGATGACCATGGACCCGCACCTCCTCCGCACCTTCGTCGCCGTGGCCCGGCTCTCCTCCTTCTCCGCCGCCGCCCGCGAGCTGGGCTACACCCAGTCCGCCGTCTCCCAGCACATCGCCGCCCTCGAAGGGGACCTGCGCGCCGAGCTGCTCACCCGCCGGCCCGTCGCGCCGACCGCGGCCGGGGCGCGGCTGCTGGAGCATGCGGGGCCGCTGCTCCTGCGACTCGACGCCGCACGGGCCGACGTACTGCGGCTGACCGCCGCCCCGCCCGGCCGGGTCACCCTGGCCGCCTCCCCGCTCGCCGTCGGGCCCCGGCTGCTCGC
Source organism: Streptomyces sp. NBC_00207 (assembly GCF_045160965.1). Classification (NCBI taxonomy): domain Bacteria; kingdom Bacillati; phylum Actinomycetota; class Actinomycetes; order Kitasatosporales; family Streptomycetaceae; genus Streptomyces; species Streptomyces sp. NBC_00207. The sequence goes on from NZ_CP130715.1 coordinate 7,059,056, forward strand.
GGCCCTGCCCGCCACCGGCGTCACCCTGAAGGTGCTGCCCCCGGCCGAGGTGCCCGCCGCCGTCGCCACCGGGGGCTGCGACCTCGGCCTCGTCGACGGCCCGGCCGCGCCCAGCGACCCGCTGCGGCTGCCCGACGTGGCACCCCTCACGGTGACCGGGGTGGCGGAGGAGGAACTGGCCGTGCTGCTGCCCGCCGGGCACCCCTTCGCCGGGCGGACGGCGCTCCGGCTGGACGACCTCGCCGACGCGCGCTGGCTCGACGCCCCCGGCGTGGGGCTGCCGCTCGCCACCGCCCGCGCCTCCGTCCGCTACGACGGCACCGACCTGCACGCCCTCTGCGCCCTCGCCGCGGCCGGGCACGGCCTCGCACTGCTGCCCCGCCGGGTCGCCGAGGCCGCCCGCGCGGGGGTCGCCGTACCGCTGTCCGCCCCGCGCCTGGTGCACCGTACGGAACTGCTCACGCCCGGCACCCCGACCGGCGCGGCCATCGCCCTCGCCGCCCGGCTCACGGCAGGATCACCCGCATGACACGTGACGCCGCATCCCAAGCCCCGGCACCCTTCACGGCCGACGACTACGCCGCCCGGATGGCCGCGGCCGCACAGACCGCCGCCGACGCCGGACTGGCCGGACTGCTGATCGCTCCCGGGCCCGACCTCACGCACCTCACCGGATACCGGCCCACCGCCGAGACCGAGCGGCTGACCCTGCTCGTCCTGGCCGCCGGCCAGGACCCGGTGCTCATCGTGCCCGCGCTGGAGGCACCCGACGCGGAACAGGCCCCGGGCGCCACCGCGCTGACCCTGCGGGACTGGGCCGACGGGAAGAACCCGTACGCCGTGACCGCCCCGCTGCTGGGGCCGACCGGGCGGTTCGGGGTGAGCGACAACACCTGGGCCCTGCATCTTCTCGGCCTCCAGCGGGAGTTGCCGCAGACCTCCTACGCGCCGCTCACCGACTGCCTGCCCATGCTGCGCGCCGTGAAGGACGAGCGGGAGCTGGAGCGCCTCGCCGCGGCGGGAGCCGCCGCCGACGCCGCCTACGCGCAGATCCTCCACCTCCCCTTCGCCGACCGCCGCGAGACCGACGTCGCCGCCGACCTGGCCGCCCTGCTGCGCGCCCACGGCCACTCCCAGGTCGACTTCACCGTCGTCGGCTCCGGCCCCAACGGGGCCAACCCGCACCACGAGGCCGGCGACCGGGTCATCCGCCGCGGCGACATGGTGGTCCTCGACTTCGGCGGCCTGCGGTTCGGCTACGGCTCCGACATCTCCCGCACCGTGCACGTGGGCGAGCCCACGGCCGAGGAGCAGCGGGTCCACGACATCGTCCGCGAGGCCCAGCAGGCGGGCGTGGCGGCGGTCCGCCCCGGGGTCTCCTGCCAGGAGGTGGACCGGGCGGCCCGCGCGGTGATCACCGAGTTCGGGTACGGGGACCGCTTCATCCACCGCACCGGCCACGGCATCGGCGTCACCACCCACGAGCCTCCGTACATGGTCGAGGGCGAGGAGCAGCCCCTGGTCCCCGGCATGTGCTTCTCCGTGGAGCCGGGCATCTACCTGCCGGGCCGGTTCGGCGTCCGCATCGAGGACATCGTGACCGTCACCGGGGAGGGCGGGCGCCGCCTCAACAACGCCCCGCGCGAGCTGGCGGTCGTCGAGTAGCCCCGCCCGGTGGACCACGGCGACCGCGGCCTCACGGCCCCAGCACGACCGCCGATTCGCCGGGTACGTGGATCCGGCCGTCGGGGCCCGGGTGTTCGAGGGGATCCCAGGCGGCCAGCACCCGCACCCCGTTGCGGCCCAGCGCGATCGTCACCGGTTCCGGGGAGAGGTTCACGGCGACGCGTACGTCCCCCCGCCGGAAGGTGATCCAGCGGCGCTCCTCGTCGTGGGCGACCCGGACCGACGCCAGGTCCGGGTCGCGCAGGTCCGGGTGGCTGCGGCGGAGCGAGACCAGGGTGCGGTACCACTCCAACAGGCGGGCGTGGACGACCTGTTCCGGCTCCGACCAGTCCAGGCAGGAGCGGTCGCGGGTCGCCGGGTCCTGCGGATCGGGAACCTCTTCGGCCTTCCAGCCGTGCGCCGTGAACTCCCGGCGCCTACCGGTCCGTACGGCCTCGGCCAGCTCCGGGTCGGGGTGGTCGGTGAAGTACTGCCACGGGGTCCGCGCCCCCCACTCCTCGCCCATGAACAGCATCGGCACGAACGGCCCGGTCAGCGCCACCGTCGCGGCGCACGCCAGCAGGCCGGGGGAGAGGGAGGCCGAGAGCCGGTCGCCCAGGGCCCGGTTGCCGATCTGGTCGTGTGTCTGGGAGTAGCCGAGGAAGCGGTGGGCGGGGATCCGGCGGCGGTCCACCGGCCTGCCGTGGGTGCGGCCGCGGAAGGAGGACCAGGTCCCGTCGTGGAAGAAGGCCCGGGTCAGGGTCTTGGCGAGGGCGGCCAGCGGGGCCTCGGCGAAGTCCGCGTAGTACGCCTGGGATTCACCGGTCAGCGCACAGTGCAGGGCGTGGTGGAAGTCGTCGTTCCACTGGGCGTGCAGGCCCAGGCCGCCGGCGGAGCGCGGGGTGGTCGTGCGGGGGTCGCACCGGTCGGACTCGGCGATCAGGAACAGCGGCCGGCCGGTGTCCGCGGCCAGCGCGTCGACGGCCTCGGACAGTTCCTCCAGGAAGGTCAGCGCCCGCCCGTCCGCGAGCGCGTGCACGGCGTCGAGCCGCAGTCCGTCGATCCCGTAGTCGCGCAGCCAGGCCAGCGCGCTGCCCACGAGGTACGCGCGCACCTCGTCGGAGCCGGGCGCGTCCAGGTTCACCGCCGCTCCCCAGGGCGTGTGGTGGGTGTCGGTGAAGTACGGGCCGAAGGCGGGCAGGTGGTTGCCGGAGGGGCCGAGGTGGTTGTGGACCACGTCCAGCACCACGCCCAGCCCGGCGGCGTGGGCCGCCTCCACGAACCGGACCAGCCCGGCCGGTCCGCCGTACGGCTCGTGCACGGCCCAGGGCGCCACCCCGTCGTACCCCCAGCCGTGCCGGCCGGGGAAGGAGCAGACCGGCATCAGCTCCACGTGCGTCACGCCGAGGGCGGTCAGGTGCCCGAGGCGGGCGGCGGCCGCGTCGAAGGTCCCCTCGGGCGTGAAGGTGCCGATGTGCAGCTCGTACAGGACCGCGTCCTGGAGCCGGGTGTGCGGCGGCGGGACCGGCGCGGCCGCGGCCTGGACCAGGGCCTCGAAGTCGACCACGGCCGACAGCCCGTCGGGGCCGTCCGGCAGCCGCCGCCCGCGCGGATCGGGCCGCGGGACCGTGTCCCCGTCCAACAGGAACCCGTAGCGGCTCCCTTCGCCGGCCGGGGCCTCCACGGTCCACCAGCCGGCCCGGTCCGGATCGCGCTCCATCGCGTACGTCGCCCCGTCGAGTCGCATGGCGACATGACCTGTCTGCGGTGCCCACACCTCGAACTGCAACGGACGGTCCCCTCGTCAGCGGCGGTGGCCGGCATGCGTATCCTGCCCATCATTCCGGGCGTGGCGGGGGAGTTCTGGACACTCCGGCCCCGACGGGCCGACAATCACCCTGTGACGTCGAGTTTCGAAATCCCCGCCTACCCCGCGCCGCGGCTGTCCGACGCCGAGCGCGACCGGGCGCTGGGCCAGCTCAGAGAGGGCGCTGCCCTCGGCAAGCTGTCCCACGACACCTTCCTGCGCCGGATGGAACTCGCCCTGGTCGCCCGCCGCTCCGAGGAGCTCGCCGTCCTCACGGCCGACCTCCAGGCCCGGGACGCCGCCGAAAGCCCGTGGAGCCGTCGGCTGTTCGGCTGGGTCGGCCGGGTCTCGGCCGTCTCCGTCGGCATCCGGCACGCCTGGGCCGCCGAGAAGCTGCCCAAGCTGCTGCTCCCGCATCCGAGCGCGGCCGTCCTGCGGATCGGCCGCGACCCCGGCAACGGACTGCGGCTCAGCCACGAGACCGTCTCCCGGGCGCACGCGGAACTGAGCCTGCGCGACGGGATGTGGGTGCTGAAGGACCTCGGCTCCACCAACGGGACCTCGGTCAACGGGCGCCGGGTGACCGGCTCCGCCGTGGTCCGCGCCGGGGACCAGGTCAGCTTCGGGAAGATGACCTTCCGGCTCTCGGCGAGTTAGTGCCGTGACCGGGAGGGTTCGCCGGGTTGGCCGTTGTGCCGGTCACCCCTCGGGAGCGGGGGCCGGAGAACCCGCCACCAGCGCCTCCACCTGGGGCCGCAGCGTGGTCTCCGTGCACAACGCGAAGTGATCGGTCCGCCGCAGGTCGAACAACCCCCGCACGCCGTGCCGCCGCGCGTGCGCGACCAGATCGTTGAAATGCGTCTCGAAGCGCGTGGAGAAATGGATCCGCACCGGGCCCCCGCACACCGACCGCAGCCGCTCGCACCGGCGCACGAACCGCTCGTAGGACCCCACCTCCTCCGCGTCCTCCCACACCTCGCCCGCCTGCCGGCACACCTGCGCCAGGTCCTTCCCGGCGATCCGGTGCAGGTAGTCGCAGAAGTTCGCGAAGGAGTCCAGGTCCCGGGTCCCCGCCACGATCCCGCGCAACGCCGCCGCCGGATCGGACAGGTCCAGCCCGGCCAGGGCCCGGGTGACGGGGAGAGTGGACCGGTTCATGTTCGGATCCAACAGCAACACCCCCGCGAGCGCGGGCCGCTGCTCCGGACGCTCCGCCCACCGCTCGGCCAGGCGCAGCACCGTGTCCGCCCCGTACGAGAACCCCACGAGCACGAGCCGCTTGCCGGGGTGGCGCCGGGCGAGGGCCCTGATGGCGCCCTCGATCAACTCGGTGTGCGTGGCCAGGCCGATCGGCCGGTAGCGCGCGTCCCGCGCCTCTTCCGGATGGTGACCGAACGCCGTCAACGCGACGGTGTGCGGCCGGGCCGAGGCCATGTACGGGCGGAACTCCGAGGCGTCCGTGCCCAGACCGTGCAGCAGGACCACCAGGTCACGCGAAGGCGTGGCCCGCTCCAGGTAGCGCAGCCGGCGCCCGAAGACCATGTGGTCCGCCGGCAGGTCCACGTCGAAGTCGTCCGCACTGATCTCGAAGGAACCCTCGACCACCACCGGCCCCGCTTCCCGGCCGCCCGAACCCGCCCTGCTGCCGCCCCACCACCCGAGGCCGAAACCGGCGCCCGCGGCGAGGAGCGCGACACCACCCGGCGCGACGGCATGCGCCCCGGCCCAGGCGAGCACGGCGCGGGCCTCATCGGCGTAGATCCCGATCAGGATCCCCAGCACGCCCCCGGCCCCGGCCAGGGCCGCACGCACCCGGGTCACCATGCCCGCGGCGGGTCCCGGGCCCGGAGCCGTCATCCCGTGCCCCGCGGCCCCGCCGACGCCCGCACCCCTGTCCGTTTCCGCACCCCGTCACCCCGTCCTCCGCGCCGCGGCCCCCGTCGCACCGGTGTCCGCTCCCCTTACCCCTGGGGCGGGCGGGCGAAGCCCTTCCGGTTACGGGGGCCTCAGGCAGGCAGATCGGCCCGTCCGGACCGGCAGGAGGGTGCCGGTCGCTGCCGGGCGTTCCTGCCGGATCCAGTGCTGTGACCGCAGCGGGCCAGAGCGGGACCGGGACCCGCCGGACCGCCGGCGGGAGCCACCGCGCAGGATGGCGGGCATGGAACACATGCCCGTCATCCGCCGTGCACGCGTCGGGGACCTCCCCCGCCTGGTCGAGCTCGTCCACGAGCACGTCGCGTACGAGAGGTCGGCGCCGCGCCCGCCGGGCCTCGCCGAGCGCCTCGGCCCGCAGCTGTTCGCCGAGGACGCCCGGCTGTGGGTGCTGCTCGCCGAGACCCCCGGCGGCGCGGTCGCCGGATACGCCGCCTGCTCCGCCGAGTTCGCGTTCTGGGACGCCCGCCACTACCTGCACATGGACTGCCTCTACCTGGCGCAGGAGGCGCGCGGGCACGGCCTCGGCGCCGCCCTGATGGACGGGGTGCGGGAACTGGCCCGCGAGCTCGGCCTCGAACAGGTCCAGTGGCAGACCCCCGACTGGAACGAGGGCGCGATCCGCTTCTACGACCGGCTCGGCGCCACCGGTTTCCCGAAGCGCCGCTACGCCCTGCCCGTGGAACCCACCGCCTGACGGCCCGGCCTCCTGACGGCCTAGGGGGACCGGTCGGCCGCCAGGAGGCGCTCGTAGGTGGCCAGGACGGTCCGGGACTGGTGTTCCACCTGGGTGGCCACCGGGACCCAGCGGGCCCCGAAGCGGGCCGCGAAGTCCTCGCACCACCCCGCGACCAGCCGGTCCAGCCCGGGCGCCGCCGGATGCCCCTGCGCGCGCAGCACCCGCAGCAGCATCGCGGCGGCGCGCAGCGACAGCCGCCGCCCGAAGGCGTCGATGCTGGCGATGTACGCCGCCGTGGCCTCCGTGGGGGCCCCGGCGCCGGTCCACTCGACGGCGATCCGGGGGATCAGCGCGAGCGTCCAGTCCACGGCGCGCAGCAGCGGAGCCGTGGCCCGGTCCTCGTACGGCGGCGGACCCGGGCGGATCAGGTCCCGTACCCCGGAGACGAGCGCGGCGTCCGCCGTCAGCCTCCCGGCCAGCATCCGCAGGGCGCCGCGCGGGTCGGGGTGCGGAGCCGGGTCGTCCACCAGGTCGGAGGCCCACATGGGGACTTCGACGATCGCGGTGGTGCCCGCGTACCGGTGGGCGTGGTACCAGGTGCTGAGCCGGGTGTCCTCCGGGTGGAAGGCCCCGGCGGCCTCGCTCCCGGGCTGCGGGATCACGAAGATCCCGGGGCCGGGGGAGGGCCAGCCGGCGGCGTCCGAGGCCCCGTTCTCCACCGGGATGCGCAGCTCGGCGGCCGATTTGGCGAAGGGCTCGGCGAGGCCGGGTATGTCCCGGGTGAGCTGGACCCAGGAGCCGCCGAGATCGGTGGCGTGCAGCGAGACCTGGAGTACGGGCCGGAGCTCGTCGATGAGCGCGGTCAGGGCCAGGGTCTCCGGGGGCAGCCGGTCCGGGGGCAGTAAAGACGGCGCCCACTCGGGCTGTTCGGGGCCGGGCGGCCGGAAGAAGCTCCGGTGGTAGTCCAGGAGCGAGTACGGGCGGGGCGTGCGGTGCAGGTCCGCGCCGTCCGGGTCCGCGCAGAGCAGGAAGTGCCAGCCGCAGCCGGCCCGCGGCGCCGGCTCGTGCAGGAGGCGCCGGGCGAGCGAGAGGGCGGTGGCGCCGCCGACCGGCTCGTTGGCGTGCGCCCCGGCGACGACGAGGACGTTGCGGGTGGGGGTGTGGGTGACCGGCCCGACGGCTGCGACGGACAGGACCCAGAGCGGCTGCCCGGCCCGGGAGGTGCCGGCCTGGCGGAGCCGGACCTCGCCGGGATGTTCGTCCGCCAGTGCGCGGGCGGCCAGCCCGAGTTCGCGCGGCGTGGGGTAGCACATGTCACGGAGGAGAGTCACAAGTGATGCCATGCCCGCCGGGCCCGCCGCCTACTGCTCCGCAGGCCACGCAGTTCCCCGGACCCGGCTACTGCTGGTGCAGGCCGCGGCCCGCCAGGGACAGGAAGGCTTCGCCCACGGCCTCCGAGAGGGTCGGGTGGGCGTGGACGTGGCGGGCCACGTCGGACGGCTCGGCGTCCCAGCCCACGATCAGCTGGCTCTCCGCGATCATCTCCGACACGTGCGGCCCCACCAGGTGTACGCCGAGTACCCGCCCGCCCCGCTCCGCGACCACCTTCACCGTGCCCCCCTGCCCGTGCACCATGCCCTTCGCGACGGCGGTCAGCGGCATCGTGTTCACCACCACGTCGTACGCGGCCTCGCGCGCCTGCGCCTCCGTCAGCCCGACGGCGGCGGTCTGCGGCGCCGAGTACGTCACCCGCGGCACCGCGGCGTAGTCCACCGGTGGGCTCGCCACCCCGGCCAGGGTCTCGGCGACCAGCAGGCCCTCCGCGAAGGAGGCGTGCGCCAGCCCGAGCGAGGGCGGCGGCAGCAGGTCGCCGACGACGTGGATCCCCGGGACGGCGGTCTCCAGCCGGGACCAGTCGGCCGGCGCCACGAACCCCCGTTCGTCGGTGGCCAGTCCGGCCGCCGCCAGGTCCAGCCCGTCGGTGACCGGGACCCGACCGACCGCCACCAGCAGCCGCTCGGCCGTCAGCTCGCGGAGCTCGCCGCGCGCGGTCCGCACGATGGCCTTCACGGTTCCGCCCGCCACGGTCGCCCCCTCCAGCCGGGCCCCGGTCTGCACGTCGATGCCGCGCTTCTTCAGGCCCCGCGCCAGGTGCCGGGAGACGTCCGCGTCCTCCAGCGGGACCAGCCGGTCCGCCGCCTCGACCAGGGTCACCTCGGCGCCCATGGAGCGGTGGAAGGACGCGTACTCCACCCCGATCGCCCCGCCGCCCAGCACCAGGACCGAAGCGGGCAGCCCGGGGGCGAACAGCGCGTCGTCGCTCGTGACCACCGTGGCCCCGTCGGGCTCCAGCCCCGGCAGGACCCGCGGCCGGGACCCGGTGGCCAGGACGATCCCGCGGGTCGCGGTGAACTCCCGTCCGTCCTCGGTGCGGACGGAACGCGGGCCGGTCAACCGTGCGCCGCTGCGCACCACACGGACCCCGGCGTGCTCCAAATGCCCCTCCACGCCCTTGTGATTGCGGGAGACGATGTCGTCCCTGGTGGCCGTCAGGGCCGACCAGTCGACCGACTCCACGCTCGCCCGGACGCCCCAGCGCTCGCGTGCCTCGGCTATGCCGTCGACGAGTTCGGCGGCGTGCAGCATGGCCTTGCTGGGGATGCAGCCGCGGTGCAGGCAGGTCCCGCCGACCTTGTCGCGTTCGGCGAGCAGGACGGTCAGGCCGAGGGCCGCGGCGCGCAGGGCGGTGCTGTATCCTCCGGTGCCGCCACCGATCACGATCACGTCCACGGTGCCGGTGCTGTCGTTGGTCACGTCGTTGGTCATGTGCCCAGCCTGGACCGCCCGTTGCGTCACGTCCAAGGAAATGATCTTCTGGGTGCCATGCACGCTCTTTATGCTTCCGGCTCATGAGCCTGCGCCAGATGGAGTACTTCCTCGCCGTCGTGGAGGAGTCCTCCTTCACCCGCGCCGCGGAAACCCTGCACGTCACCCAGCCCGCCCTGTCCCACCAGGTCAAGGCCCTGGAGCGGTCCGTCGGCGGCGCCCTGCTGGAGCGCATGCCGCGCGGGGTCCGGCTCACGCCCATGGGCCGCGCCTTCCTCCCGCACGCGCAGCTCGCCGTCCGCAGTGCCCGCCAGGCCGAGCGGGCGGCCCGCGCCGCCGCCGGTGTGGCAGGTGGCGAACTGCACATCGCCACCGTGCACGCCCTGGCCGTCGGCCTGCTCCCGGGCATCGCCGCCCGCTGGCGGGCACTGCACCCGGGGGTGTCCCTGGTGATCCGGGAATACGGTTCCACCGAAGCGCTGGAGGAGCAGCTGGAGCGGGGCGTCGCCGACCTCGCGGTGGGCCCGGAGCCCGCGGAGTGGATGGGGCCGCTGCTGCGGATCGGCCGCGAGGAGCTGGTCATCGTCGTCCCCTTCGACGAGCCGCTGGCCGGGCGGGGGAGCGTCCGCCTCGGCGAGCTCGCCGACCGCGACTGGATCCGCTGTGCGATGGAACCGCTGGTCGACGGTGTCCTCGTCCTGGACCGGGCGTGCGGCGCGGTCGGCTTCACCCCGCGCACGGTGCTGCGCACGGAGCACACCTCGACGGCCGTACGGATGGCGGCCGCCGGGGTGGGCGTGGTCATGGCCCCGGCCCACATGGTCCGGGGCGCCGTCGGCGAGGACTGCGTCCTGCTCTCCCTGGACCCGCCGTGGCACCGGTCCCTGGCGGTCTTCTCCAGGGTCCCGCTGACCGGCGCGGCGGAGGCCTTCGCGGAACTGTTCGGGGCCCGGGCTACGGCAGCTCCGGCCGCGAGTGCTCGGCCAGACTGAGCAGCAGATGCGCCGACTCCGGGTGGTAGAAGTCGGAATGCGCGCCGACCGGGTTGATCCGGGTGCTCCGGTACCGCCAGCTCGCGTCGATGTTGACGAAGGCGTGGTCCAGTGACTGATGCGGATACGGCGTGTCGGCGCGCAGCAGCCGGGTGGTCCACACGTCGTTGGGCGCGAGGGCGTCGCCGGCGCGGGACAGGCGCATCCCCGAGTGCCCGATGCCGGACCTGCCCTCGCCGAGCAGGTGCCAGAAGCCCGTGGCCCGGTCGTGGCGAGAGTGGGTGAACACCAGGGGCCCGCCGACCGGCGAGGTGTGCCCGTGCGGGCCCGGGCGCAGACGCGCGAAGAGCGAGTCGAAGGCGGCCGTGGGCGCGGCCATCTGGAAGACCGTCAGCGAGTCCACGGTGAAGGGGCGCGAGGGATGGGTGGCGGTGCTCCAGCCGAGCGTGTCGCCCTTCGCCGCGTCCGCAGCCCAGGTCACCGCCTCGCACAGGAACCGCCCGCCGAAGGAATGGCCCACCAGGTGCAGGTACTGGCCGTTGCGGTTGCGCAGGGTCCGGTCGGCCGGATCGCCCCGCTCGGCGTGCAGGTAGCCCAGCAGGTGGCCGAGCACGTGGGGGGCGTAGCCGGTGCCCGCGGCGCTCATCGCATGGGCCCGCTCGCGGACCTCCTCGTAGCCGCCCTTGGTGAGCTTGGACGACGATGGCCAGCGCACGACGACGGTCCACGGCGCGTAGCGGCCGGACAGCCGCGGGTAGAGCGCCGTGCGGGCCGCGCGCTGCCGGTCCATCAGGGTGAGCAGGCGCTGGGCGCTGCGGGCGGCGGAGGCCGGGCTCGTCCGCCAGCCGTGTACGTACACGATGACGTCGGTGGCCCAGGACGGCGGGTTCAGCCGGTCGGCGAGGTACCGGGCCAGCCGGTCCGGGCGCACGGGCCGCCCCGTGGCGGCCGAGACCAGCCACCCGTCCTCGTCGAGGTCGATCGTCGTCAGGGCGTCCGGCGCCGGCGCGGGGGCCGCCTTCCGGGCCGGTCGGAGGGTGAACGGGCGCGGCCGTCGTGAGCTCATGGAGTCGTCGGTCCTTCCTGGGGATCGGTGAACAGGCGGCTGTCGAGCCCGCAGACGAGGCTGTACGTCAGGGCGAGCGGGTTGCGGTACTCGGCGGCGAACCAGCGCACGGTCTCGAGCACGGCCCGCCCGGCGGGCAGGCCCTCGACCACGTACCGGGTCAGGAACCGGAGGGCGAACTCGGCGCCGAAGACCTGGGGCATGGCGATGTGCGGCGCGAGGACGCCGAGCGCCCCGTGCTTGACGAAGGCGGCCGCGATGCCCGCGTAGCCCGCGGTCGCCGGCCCGCCGGCGAAGCAGACGTTGAGCAGGACCATCGGGTGGAACAGGCACGGCGTGGCGTCCCGGGCGTTGGCCTCGGTGTGCCGCTTGCGGTACCGGTCCACCATCGAGGCGTCGATCGGCACCGGGTCGCTGAGCCGCAGGTTCCGCCAGGTCCGGTCCCCCTGCCGGGCGTACTCGCCGTGGCAGAAGAAGTACATCAGGTCCTCGTCGAGGACGGGCTGGTTCAGGGCCGCCAGCAGTTCGGTGCCATGGATCCGTTCGGTCAGCTCCGTCCGGTCGTCGAGGAGTTTGTGCACGTCGGTGGCGAGCGGCGTGCCCGTCAGCTCCTCGTCCCACTGGATGCTGGAGGCGGGACGGGTGCGGCCGGACACGTACCAGTAGGCGGTCGGATAGGCGTCCGCGCCCGCCTCGATCTGATGCCGGTGCCCGAGGAAGGTGGCGAAGGGGTCCCCGCCGGGAGGCCCGCCGGTGGCAGGGGGGCCGGCGCCGACGGCCAGCAGGGGCCATGGGATGTCCAGATCGGAGTCGAAGCGGATCCGCAGGTCCCGGAGCCCGAGCACCTCCAGCAGCCGGCGCCGCACCTCCGCCAGCTCCCGGCCGTCCCCGGCGAGCAGCTCGTCCAGCAGGTACTGCCCCTCCCAGGCCAGCTCGGTCACCTGCGCCGTCACCTCGACGGCCGGACGGCCGCTGAGATCGGCGAGGTGGGTGTACGGCTTGACGTCCAGAGGCCCCTGCCGCAGGGAGGGCTGGTACGCGACGAACTCCTGCCAGCGGGATATGAGGCGGGCGGACAGTGTCCTGAGCTCCTCGGCGTCCGTCTCCAGGACGGCGTAGCACGAGCTGGTGCGGGGCTGTGGCAGTACCTCCGGATCGCCCCACAGGACGATGGTGGTCACCGCTTCGGACGGGCAGCGGATGCAGACGGTGAGCTCCCGTGGCCCGCAGGCCGGGGCTTCCGCCAGCAGCCGGTAGCGCCGGCTGGGGTCCTGCGGTGCCGAGAGGGCGATCTCTTCTGCCTCGTCGGCCTCTCCGGTCGCTCGGGTATCGAGGTTCAACGGTTCAGAACTCCGGTCCTTCGTGCCGAGCGGAGCCGAGGACGGCCGGCTCCGCGCTCTCCAGGGTCGCGTTCAGTTCCTGGAGGACCACGCCGTGCACCCGGTCGTAGACCGTGATCCGCAGCGTGTGGGGGCCTGCAGCGTGCGCGGTGAACGTGAAGGCGGCGGGCCCCCCTTCGGGGTCCTGCACGCGGTAGCCGGCACACGGAGGCACGAGCGTCGATCCGCCCGAGCGCGCCGACGCCACCAGCATCAGCTCGGCAGGGTCCCGGGTGTCTCCGGCGGCCCGGTACCAGGGATGCCCGGCCGGCACGTCGAGGCTGAACTCCAGCCGGACGGCCCGGCCCGGCTGGACGGGTCCGCCGCGCATCCTCAACCGGGGGGTGCAGGCGGGGAGTTCACCCAAGGCTGCCGGCGGCGGTGGGGAGACGGCGGAGACCGGGGCGGCCGGTGGAGGGGAGGCGGCGGCCCGGAGGGCGGCGGAAGCCGGGACGTAGGCGTCCGGGTCCCGGGACCGCCAGGGCCAGCGGGCCGGTCTGGCGCGCCACAGGGCCAGACAGTGCCAGCTCGCCTTCGACGCCACCATGACCGCCCCGTACGCGACGCCGAACCCCAGCCCGGACAGGAGGGAGGCCGCCGGGTCGGCGTTCGAGGGGCGGGTCACCAGGTGCCAGCCGAAGAGGGTCACCAGCGTGACGAGCACGCCCGTCAGGAAGCCGGCCATGGCCCGGCTGGTGGCGGCTGTGAACATGCGTACGAGATGTTCGCGCACCCTTTCCCAGGCCGAGCGCGGCGGACGGTTCGCGACGGCCCAGTGCCCGCCCGCCAGCGGCCGGTGCTCCCGGGCGAGCCGCCGGAGCGTGACCACGGCCGGGGCGGCGGAGGTCCGGGCCCCGGGGTGCGGGGAGAGCAGCAGCGCCAGCAGCAGGGTGAGCTCGGGCTCGCCGGCGAGCCTGGGCGGGCGGGCGTCGTGCACCGTGCGGACCCAGCGGAACCTCCGCAGCGGCCCGTACAGCAGGCTGCGACGGCCCGAGAGGATCTCGTACAGGACCATGCCCATGGCCCACAGGTCTGCGGACCGGGTCGGGAGCGGAGGCCGCTCGGCCTTCCGGTCCGCCATCTCGGGCGCGGTGTAACGGGAGTCCGGGCGCCACGGCCGGACCCACGGCCCCTGCTCGTCGTGCGGGGACGGGGTCAGCCCGTAACCGGCCAGGGCCAGGGTGCGGTCGTCGCGGAAGAACACGTCGTGGGGGTCGAGCCGGCCGTGCACGACGCCGGCGTCGTGCAGCTCCTGGAGGGCGGTCGCCATCTCGAGCCCGAGGTACGCGGCCTCCGTGCCCCCGAGCTTGCCCTGTTCCTTCAACAACTGGTGCAGGGTGAAGGGCTGGACGGGGTCCATGACCACCCACAGCGAGCCGTGCTGCTCGAACACGGCGTGGACGGACAGCAGATGGGAGCCGTGCGGGCCGTGTACCCGGCGCACCTGGCGCGGCAGGTCACCGGGGACCGCGACCTGAGCCTTGTCCGGGTCCGTCTTGGATCCCGCCTTCGCCGCGGCCTTCGACGGCGGTTTCGGCTTCGCCGGGGGCTGCGGCCACGCGGTCCGCGGCCGCAGCTGCTGGACGAACACCTCCGCCCGGTCCTGCTGGTCGAACGCCGACCAGCAGGTGGTTCCCTCGTTCTCCTCCCAGGACTCGTCCAGCCAGTACCGCTCCTGGAGCACCCGCGGGTTCTCGGCCGGCATCCCCTCGCCCCCTCCACCCGGCGCGCAGGCCGTGCGGCCCGGGTGCGAGGCAGCCTAGCGTCCGGGGGCGGCACGGCGCAGAGGTTCACCGGCGGAGCCATACGCCCACCGGGCGGCCGTTCAGCAGGCCGGTCACTTCGGTCGAACCACTGTGCGGGGTAGGGGAGTTCGGGCCGGTGTGCGGGGGGAGGAGAGGGGTCCACGTGCCGGGTGGCAGGGGCAGCCGGGTGCCGCGCCAGCCACCGGACGCGGCCAGCCGGTGGGACAGCCGGGTGGCCGCCACCAGCAGGCCCGGGGCCCGGGTGAACGCCACCAGGTGGCCGGCCGCCGGGCCCAGCGCCGGGACGGGGGCATAGCCGCGGAAGAGCTCCGGCCGGTCCCGGCGCAGCCGCAGCAGGGTGGCCGTCAGGGCCAGCTTCTCCTCGGCGGGGCCCTCCGGGGCGGCCCCCGCGTCCAGCCGGGCCAGCTCCCGGCGGGGGAAGCGGGCCGGACGCCGGTTGTCGGGGTCGACGAGGGCCCGGTACTCGGTCTCGGCGCCCTGGTAGACCTCCGGGACCCCCGGCATCGCCAGGTGCAGCAGGGCCATGCCGAGGAGGTTGGCGCGGGCGGCCTCCGCCAGCTCCACGGGGAGGTCGAGGGGGGCCCGTACGTATCCGGGGACCTCCGCCTCGTAGTCCTCGTCCGGCTCCGTCCAGCTGGTGCGCAGGGCGGCCTCGCGCACCGCCTTGAGCAGCGCCTCGGACAGCCGGGGCGCGGCGTCGGGGGCCGGCCCGAGCCCGAGTGCGGTCTGCCGGGCCACCCAGGCCAGCTGGGGGTCGGGGCCGGCGGGCCGGCCCATCAGCTCCGGCGCCTGCGACAGGGTCGCGATCCGGGCCCGGACGTCCGCGCTGCGTTTGGTGTCGTGCGTGGACAGCACGGTCCCGGCCGCGGGCCACTCCAGGTCCTGGGCGGCGCAGTACGCGTGGAACTCCTCGGCCGGAACGGCCGGCTGCCCCGGCTCCCCGCCGACCTCGGTGGCCGACAGCAGCGGCGCGTACCGGTAGAAGGCCCGGTCCTCCAGGGACTTGGCGCGCAGCGCCGCCGAGGTCTGCGCGAAGCGGGCCGCGAAGGCCGGATCGCGCCGCAGCAGTTCCCGTACGCCGGCCACCGGGCCCGGACCGGCCACCGCGGCCGCCTGCTCCAGCGCCTGCGGCGGCAGCTCCGGCTCGCCGGGATAGGGCCGGTAGACGGGGAAGGCGATGAGGAGCTCCCGTACGGCTTCGGACAGTTCCGGACCGGACAGGCGCTCCAGGGCCCGCAGTTCGGCGGCCAGGTCGCCGGTCAGGACCTCCCGTGCGCACGCCCGGGACGCCTCCGGCCACTGCGGCAGCCCGGTGGACCGCCCGTACCGGGCCGCCAGCTCCGCGGCCCCCGCAGGATCGGTGAACACCCCGTCCACCCGGTGCAGTGCGTCGTAGCCGGTGGTCCCCGCCACCGGCCACGCGGGCGGCAGCCGCTCGTGGCGGGCGAGGATCTTCTCGACGACCACCCAGCAGTCGTCCCCGGCCGCCGCCCGCAGCCGCCTGAGGTACTCCTCCGGGTCCGCCAGGCCGTCCACGTGGTCGATCCGCAGTCCCTGCGCGACCCCGTCCCGGAGCAGCTCCAGCACCTTCGCGTGGGTGGCGGTGAACACCTCCGGGTCCTCCACGCGGACCCCGATCAGGTCCGAAATGGTGAAGAAGCGCCGGTAGTTGAGCGAGGTCCGGGCCTCCCGCCACCAGGCGGGCCGGTACCACTGGGCGGCGAGCAGCTCGGGCAGCGCCAGCCCCGCGGTGCCCGGCCGCAGCGGGAACTCCTGCTCGCCGTGGCGCAGTACGTCGCCGTCGGCCGTCAGCTCGGAGGTCTCCACCGGCCCGGCGAGCACCGGCAGCAGCACCTGCCCGCCGCCGGCCTCCCAGTCGATGTCGAACCAGCGGGCGTACGGCGAGCCGGGTCCGTCCCGCAGCACCTCCCACAGGGGCCGGTTCAGCCGCAGCGGCGTCGGCACCGCCATGTGGTTGGGCACGATGTCGAGGACCAGGCCGAGCCCGTGCGCCCGGGCGGCCCGGGCCAGGGCGCGCAGGCCCGGCTCGCCGCCGAGCTCGGCCCGTACGCGGGAGTGGTCGGTGACGTCGTACCCGTGTGCGGAGCCGGGTACCGCCTCCAGGACGGGGGAGAGGTGCAGGTGTGACACGCCGAGCGAGGCGATGTACGGTACGGCTGCCTCGGCCGCCGCGAAGGGGAACTCCGGACGCAGCTGGAGACGGTAGGTCGACGCCGGAGTGACAGGTGTCGGAACGTCAGATTCCGATTCGGTGACCGGTTGCGGCTGGCTCATGAGAACGTACGTACCCAACCTGCCGGATTCCGTGCCATTACCCAATGCATCCGAGTGACTGCGCCGGGTTAATGTCGATCAAGTGGTTGGAACCGTCAACACCTATCGAAGAGTCATCGCCCTGACCGGGCCCCTACTTCCCCTCGTCTCTTTCCTCGCCCGACTGCCCGTCGCGATGTCCCAGTTCGGAAGCTTCCTGCTGGTCGCCCAGACCAGCGGCTCGCTCGCGACCGCCGGCGTGGTCGGCGGCGCCCTCTCCCTCGGCCAGGTCGTCTTCGGACCCGTCCTCGGCTGGCTCGCCGACCGGCACGGTCAGCGGTCCGTCGTCCTGACCGCCGCCGCCGTCAACGCGGTGGCCACCGCCGCCCTGGTCGCGGGGGCCCTCACCCACCTGGCCACCGTGCCGCTGGCCGCGATCGGAGCGCTCACCGGCGCCTCCGTACCGCTGATCGGGCCGCTCGCCCGGACCCGCTCCGTGGCCCTGGCCCGCCGGGCCAAGTCCGACGAGAGCGTCGTGGGCGCCGTCCACGCCCTCGAAGGCACCCTGGACGAGGTCTCCTTCGTCTTCGGACCCGCCCTGGTCGGGCTCGCCGCGCTCCTCGCGCACCCGGCGGTCGCCCTCGGCGGCGCGGCCGGCCTCGTCGCCGTCTTCGGCACCGTCTACGCGCTGCACCCGACCGCCGCCGTCACCGCGGGGTACCCCCGGACGGAGTCCGGGGGAGGGGCCCCCGCGCGCGGCCGCGGTACGGGCCGCCGGGTCCGCCCGCCCGGCGTCGTCTACGCCGTACGCGGCTCCCTCGCCCTCCAGGGCGCGATGTTCGGCGCCTGCCAGGCCGGCATCACCGCGCTGACGATCCGGCTCGGCGTCCCCGACCAGGCCGCCGTCGTCTACTCCGCGATGGGAGTCGTCAGCGCCGCCGTCGGCCTCTCGCTCGGCGCGCTGCCCGCCCGCTTCGGACTGCGGCTGCGCTGGCGGGTGGCGACCGGAGCGGCCCTGGTGCTCTCGGTGCCCCTGCTGTTCACCGACGGCCTGTGGCCGCTGTACGCCGTCGTCACCGTGCTCGGGGCGGCCTACGCGCCCCACCTGATCACCGCCTTCGCGCTCACCGAGCGGGCCGTGGAACCGGCCCGGCTCTCCACGTCGATGGCCTTCGCCGCCAGCTGTCTGGTGGCCGGGCAGGCCACCGCGCTCGTCCTCTGCGGGCGCCTCGCCGAGTGGTACGGCCCCGCCGGGGCCTTCGCCGTGGCCGTCGGGGCCGCCGCACTCTGCCTGACCCTCGCCCTGGTCACCCGGGTGCCCGCCGCCCGTACGCACACCGCCGCCTTCGTTCCCGGCCCGCGGACCGCCTCGCCGGTGTCCGGCGAGAACGGCGCCGCCTACGCCGGGCGCTGAAGCACCACCAGGCACCGACCCGTCAGAGCCACCCGGTCGCCGGCCGCGTACTGCGGCCCGGTGCCGGGTGGCAGCACGTCCGCCCGCGCCGTGTCCACCACCAGGTGCCACTGCGCGCCGTGCCCCGCCGGAATGGTGAAGTCCTGCGGGTCCGCGCCCGCGTTGAACATCAGCAGGAACGAGTCGTCGGTGATCCGCTCCCCGCGGGTGCCCGGCTCGGAGATCGCCTCCCCGTTGAGGAAGACGGTCAGCGCCCGCGCGTGCTGCGCCTGCCAGTCGCGCGCCCGCATCACCTCTCCGTGCGGGGTGAACCAGGCGATGTCGGAGAGCTCGTCGTGCGTACCCTCCACCGGCCGGCCGTGGAAGAACCGCCGCCGCCGGAAGACCGGGTGGTCGCGGCGCAGCCACACCATCCGCCGGGTGAACTCCAGCAGCGACGGCGGCGGTTTGCCCGGCTCCGGCCAGCGCACCCACGACAACTCGTTGTCCTGGCAGTAGGCGTTGTTGTTGCCGCCCTGGGTGCGGCCGAACTCGTCGCCGTGGCTGAGCATCGGCACCCCCTGCGACAGCATCAGGGTGGCCGTGAAGTTGCGCATCTGGCGCTCGCGCAGCTCCACCACCTCCGGATCCTCGCTCGGCCCCTCCACTCCGCAGTTCCAGGAACGGTTGTGGGTCTCGCCGTCCCGATTGCCCTCCCTGTTGGCCTCGTTGTGCTTCTCGTTGTACGAGACCAGGTCGTTCAGGGTGAAACCGTCGTGGCAGGTGGTGAAGTTGATCGACGCCAGCGGCCGCCGCCCGTCGTCCTGGTACAGGTCGGAGGAGCCGGTCAGCCGCCCGGCGAACTCCGCGAGCGTTCGCGGCTGCCCGCGCCAGAGGTCCCGTACCGTGTCCCGGTACTTGCCGTTCCACTCGGTCCACAGCGGCGGGAAGTTGCCCACCTGGTAGCCGCCCTCGCCCAGGTCCCAGGGCTCCGCGATCAGCTTCACCTGGCTGACCACCGGATCCTGCTGGACCAGGTCGAAGAACGAGGACAGCCGGTCCACCTCGTGGAACTGGCGGGCCAGCGTCGCCGCCAGGTCGAAGCGGAAACCGTCCACGTGCATCTCGGTGACCCAGTAGCGCAGCGAGTCCATGATCAGCTGGAGCACGTGCGGGGAGCGCATCAGCAGCGAGTTCCCCGTGCCGGTGGTGTCCATGTAGTGCCGCGGATCGTCCGCCAGCCGGTAGTACGAGGCGTTGTCGAGTCCGCGGAAGGACAGCGTCGGGCCCAGGTGGTTGCCCTCCGCGGTGTGGTTGTAGACCACGTCGAGGATCACCTCGATCCCGGCCTCGTGCAGGGCCCGGACCGCCGACTTGAACTCCAGCACCTGCTGGCCGCGGTCACCCGAGGCGTAGCCGTTGTGCGGGGCGAAGAAGCCGATGGTGTTGTAGCCCCAGTAATTGCTCAGCCCGTCGTTGACCAGCCGGTGGTCGTTGACGAACTGGTGCACCGGCATCAGCTCCAGCGCCGTCACGCCGAGCTTGGCGAGGTGACCGATGACCGCCGGGTGCGCGAGCGCCCCGTACGTGCCGCGCAGCTCCTCCGGCAGGTCCGGATGGCGCATCGTCAGACCCTTGACGTGGGCCTCGTACAGCACGGTGTGGTGGTACTCGTGGCGCGGCGGCCGGTCGTTGGCCCAGTCGAAGTACGGGTTCACCACGACCGAGCTCATGGTGTGCGGGGCGGAGTCCAGGTCGTTGCGCGAGTCGGGCCGGCCGAAGTGGTAGCCGTACACCGCCTCGCCCCACGTCACCCGGCCGCTGATGGCCCGCGCGTACGGGTCCAGCAGCAGCTTCGCCGCGTTGCAGCGCCGGCCGCGCTCGGGCTCGTACGGGCCGTGCACGCGGAAACCGTAGCGCTGGCCCGGCATGACGCCGGGCAGGTACGCGTGGCGGACGAAGGCGTCCGTCTCGCGCAGTTCCACGGCGGACTCCGAACCGTCGTCGTGGAGGAGGCACAGCTCGATCCGTCGGGCGGCCTCGGAGTAGACCGCGAAGTTGGTGCCGGCGCCGTCGTAAGTGGCGCCGAGCGGATACGCCTGTCCCGGCCAGACCTGCATAGATAACGACTCTTCCCGCGTTGTCGGATGTCCCGGCTGATCCGGCGTGGACCACGTCACTGTTCCGATCTTCCCCGAAAGAGGGCCCCCACGCGCGGACTTGGGAGGGGTCCTACCGGGTGACCCGCAGAGCTGATATGCGGGTCAGCGGACTGTCTGCGCATCCGATAATGGGTCAACGGACGACCGTTGCGGGGACCATCCGGCTGCACCGGGCCGCGCGCGCGGAGTACCCTTCCGTGATCACTGGAGACGGGCGTCCAGACGCAGAAGGCGGTGCACGGGTGAGCTCGGGAGGTCTGGAGCTGCCCCCTGGTGACAGCAGTCACGAGGGTGGCCCGGCGGACGCCCCAGGTGGTGTCCCCGGCGGGGCACCGGCAGGGGTCGCCGCCGGAGCGGTCTCCCTGGCGGGCGGACCGGCGGAGGCCGGGAGCGCGGGCGGGCCGGGATCCGCCGGCGCCGAACTGGACTGGAGCGCGGAGGCCTGGAGCGAGGTCCGCACCCGGGCCCAGCGGGCCGGCCGGGCCTACATCTGGCTCAACCTGATCGAACAGCGGCTGCGCTCGGTCGTCGGGGCGGTGCTCCGGCCGATCTACGAGCCGGTGCACGGCGGGGACGACTGGGTGGTCGCGGCCGCCGGACCCGCCGGGCAGGAGTGGGTGCAGCGGGCCGTGGCCGTGCGCGAGGTCAGCCGGCGCAAGGGCTACCTGCTCGACTCGGCAGACGACAACGTGCTGAGCTTCCTGACCCTGCCCCAGCTGCGGGAGCTGATGGTCCAGCACTGGCCGTGCTTCGAACCGTACTTCGACGACCGGCGCGAGATCGAGCTGGCCCTGGACGAGCTGGAGGTCACCCGCAACGTCGTCTCCCGCAACCGGGCGCTGTCACGGCCGGTGCTGGAACAGGCGGAACGGGCCTCGGCGCGGCTCCTGGAGGTCCTGGGCGGCGGCGCCGGCAGCCCCTCGGCGGACCGGCTGCCGATCGACGCCGTCGAGGACCTGGTGGGAGACCGGTACGCGGACGTCATCTCGGTCCACCCGGACCGGGTGCGCCTGCAGCGGCAGCTCCCCGCGGAGGACCTCTTCGGGGGCGCGCGGCGGCTCGACGCCATCGGCATAGGGCTCAACCTGCTGGTCCAGAACTTCTCGGGCCGAAGACTCGTCCGGCTCACGGAGGCCGGCTGCCGGGTGCGGCTGCTGTTCCTGAACCCGGCGAGCAGCGCGGTCAAGCGGCGCGAGCGGGAGCTGGGGCTGCGCAAGGGCGAGCTGAGCCGCTCGGTGGAGATGAACATCCTGCACGTCCGCCGGGTCCGGGCGGGCCTGCGGGACCCCTCGCGCTTCGAGATCCACGTCTTCGACGAGACCCCGCGCTTCACCGCCTACCTGGTGGAGGGGAACTCCTCGGGCATCGCGGTGGTCCAGTCGTACCTGCGGCGGGCGCGCGGGATGGAATCCCCCGTCCTCGTCCTGCGGGGCGGCGGGCGTGGCGTGCCGAAGGACGCGGACCACGGGCTGTTCGCGACGTACCGGGAGGAGTTCGAGTCGATGTGGGAGGACTCCCGCCCCGTGTCGTGAGGACCCGGACACCGGACGCCGGGCACCCCTCGAGGGGGGTGTCGTCGGGCTTGTCAGTGCCCCGTGGCAGGCTGAAAGCCGTTGACCGAAGGTGTACGGGGGAGGGGCACGGCATGGGGGATCTGGAGAGGACCGGCGCGGGGCCGGGGGAATCACGGGGGGCCCGGCGATGAGCTGGATCAGCGGTCCGATGGTGGCCTTCGACCTCGAGACGACCGGGACCGACATCGAGTCCGACCGCATCGTCACCGCCGCGGTGGTGGCCATGGAGCCGGACGGCAGGGTCGCGCGGACCCGCACGTGGCTGGTCGACCCCGGCGTGGCCATCCCGGAGCAGGCGTCGGCGATCCACGGCATCTCCACGGAGCACGCCCGCACGCAGGGCGTGCCGGCCGCACCGGCGATCGCGGAGATCACACAGACCCTCGCCGACGGGCTGGGCTCCGGCACCCCGCTCGTGGTGATGAACGCCCGCTACGACCTGTCGCTGCTGGACCGCGAGTGCCGCCGGCACGGGATCGCACCGCTGGCCGACCGGCTGCGGGGCAGGCCCGCGCACGTCATCGACCCCCTGGTCCTCGACAAGCACGCGGACCGGTACAGGAAGGGCAGGCGGACCCTCCAGGCCCTCTGCGAGCACTACGGCGTGACGCTCGACGACGCGCACAACGCGGCCGCGGACGCCCTCGCGGCAGCGCGCGCGGCGCGCCGGGTGGGCGCGAAGCACGCATCCATAGGCTCGATCGAGCTGGCGGACCTCCACGACCTCCAGATCCACGCGGCCGCCCAGCAGGCGCAGTCCCTGCAGAGCTACCTCCGCCGCACCTCGGACCCCGAGGCGATAGTCGAGCCGGCGTGGCCGGTGGTCCCGCGCAGGGAGAGCTAGACCGGCCGACGGCCCCGCCCGGACGCGCACCCGGACCCGAACGTCCGGGTCCTAGAACGAATGCCAGCGCATGCCGGGGTCGCCGTCCCGGAGGGACGTCACACGGCGGCGGAACTCGGCGCGCGCCCCCGGGCTGACCGGGGCGTGCTGGGCGACCCAGGCGCAGCTGGCCGTCTCCCGGGCCCCGCGCAGGACCGCGCAGCCCGCCCAGTCGCGGACGTCCCACCCGTACGCCGACACGAACGCCCCGTACTCCCCGGCGGGCATGCCGTACCGGTCGCGCGAGAGCGCCATCACCACCAGGTCGTGCTCGCGCAGATCGGCCGAGACGGTCTCCAGGTCGACCAGGGCCGGGCCGTCCGGGCCCACGTGGACGTTGCGGGGCAGGGCGTCGCCGTGGACCGGGCCGGGCGGCAGGTGCGGGGTCAGGGCCGCCACCTCACCGGCGTAGGTGTCCCGGCGGGCCCGCAGGTACGCGGCGTCCGCAGGGTCGATCGCGTCCCCCGCCAGCCGCAGCCAGCGCTCGACCCCGCCCAGCAGGTCCCGCTCGGGCAGGGCGAACGGCGGCGCGGGCAGGGCGTGGACGGCGCGCAGCAGCACGGCCAGGTCCTCGGCGCCCGCGGGCCGGACCGCGTCCGGGAGCCGGTGCCACAGTGTCAGCGGATGTCCGTCCACCAGCCGCGGCTCCGGCTCGGCCGCGCGGACCGCCGGGATCCCGGCCGCGGCGAACCAGCCGGCCACGGCCAGTTCCCGCTCGGCCCGCGCCAGCAGCGATGCCTCCCGGCCCACCTTCACCACCAGGTCGCCCACGGCGAAGACGGCGTTCTCGCCGAAGGCGAGGAGGGCCGGTTCGCCGGCCGCCCCCCGGGTCGGCCGCGTGAGGCCCGCCGCCTTCAGTGCCCGCCTGGCCTGCGCTTCGTCCATGTCCCTGCTCCCGTCCTCCGCCGGTTCGCGGTGATCGTGGCAGCCGTGGTGATCGCGGCCGTGATCGCGGCGACCGCGGTGAACACCGTGATCGCCGGGATGCGCCGGGACCTGCCTTGATCACCGCGCATCCGAGTTCTATCACCGCCCGCGCGGGTGGTGGCTTCGGGAGGGCGGCCCGATGCTGGAGGCATGGGCGCCGACCGTGACGCAGGCGCCGCCCGCGGCCCCAGCGGCGTGGCGCGGCGCGCCATCCGCACGACGCTCGCCGCGTGTGCCGGGTTCTTCCTGTTCCTGTACGGCCTGGACCAGTCCGTCGCGGCGATGTACGCCCTGTTCTCGGTCGTGTCGATGGCGGCCCTCTCGCACATCCCCGGCACCGGGCGCCAGCGGGCGGCAGTCATCGTCCGGACGACGCCCGTGGCCTGGGTGCTCGTCACGATCGGCACCTATCTCGCGGTGCGCACCTGGAGCGCCGTGGCCGGAATGCTGGTCATCGGCTTCTTCCTCGCCTTCGTGGCCGTGGCCGGGCCCCGGGCGTCGGGCGCCGCGCCCGGCCTGCAGCTGCTCTACATCCTGCCGTGCTTCCCGCCCTACGCCCCCGACACCCTCGGCCAGCGCCTGCTGGGCACGACCTGCGGCCTCGCGCTGCTGATCCTCGCCGAGCTCTTCGTGCTGCCCGAGCCGCGCGGCCCCTCCTACCGGCAGCGGGCCGCCGAAGCAGCCGACACCGCCGCCTGCTGCGCCGACGAGCTGGGCCGCGCCCCGTACACGCTGTCCGCCGCAGGGGCGCAGGCGGCCCGGGCGGCCGGCGAGTCGCTACGGCCCTTCCGGGTCCCCGAGGCCGACCGCCCCGCCGGGCCGGGCCTGCGGGACCGCGGGCTCGCGCATGCGGGCCTGGCCGCCCGCACGCTCCTGAACCGCATGGTGAACCTGCCCGCGCCGCCCCCGGAGCGCCCGCCGCCACAGCAGGCGCCCGGGGTGCCGGCCGCGGTCGGCGCGGCCGCCGCCGAGTGCGCGGCCCTGCTGCGCGGCACCGGCGGATCCACCGACGCGGCGGGCGCCCTGCGGGGCGTACGGGAACGGGCCGTGGAGGTGGACGAACAGCCGGCGAGCGAGGCGCTGGGCGTGCGGCGGGCCGCGCTGCTGGAGGTGGCGGACGCCGCCGTCGCCTTCACGACGGCGGCCGAACTGGCGGTACGGGGCCGCCGCGCGCGGCTCCCGGCCGAGACCGATGCGGGCCGCTTCTGGTACGCCGGCCGGCGCGCGCCCCACCTGTGGTGGCACCGGCTGGCCGCACACGCCGGACCGCGGTCGGTGCACTTCCAGAACGCCGTCCGGCTCAGCCTCGCGCTCGCGGCCGCCCGTACGATCGCGGGCATCGACTCCCTGCCGCACGGCTTCTGGGCGATGCTCGCCGTGCTCAGCCTGACCCGGACCACGGTCTCCCAGACCCGGGCGACCGTACGCCTGGCGCTCGCCGGCACCCTGCTCGGCGCCCTCGCGACCGGCTGCCTGCTGGCCCTGATCGGGGGGAACAGCACCGTCTACGCCATCGCCCTGCCGTTCGTCATGTTCGTGGCCTTCCGGGTCGGGCCGGTGCGGGGCGTGGGCTGGGCCCAGGGCATGTTCACCCTCGTCGTGTCCTTCGCCTTCGCGCAGCTGGCGCCGGTGACCTGGCGGCTGGCCGAGATCAGGATCCTGGACGTGGCCATCGGCAGCATGATCGGCGTCGTGTTCGGATTGCTCGCCTGGCCGCGGGGGGCGCAGGCGGAGCTCCACCGGGCGGTCGCCGAGCTGCTGGCGGAGGCGGCCGATGCGGTCGAGAGCACCGCGGCCGCCGTCGCGGCGGGCGGGCCGGGACGCGTCCCCGACGACGAGCCGCTCCAGCGCGCGCTGCTGCTGGCGGAGTCGGCGTTCTCGCAGCGCCAGAGCGAGCCCCAGGCCCCCGTCGGCTTCCCCGCGGACCTGCAGGCGGCCCTGATGACGGGCCACCACGTGCTCTGGGGTTCGCGCCGCCTCCACGCCCGCGGAGGCCCACCCCTGGAGCCGTCCCAGCAGTCACGCCTGCGCGCCCGGGGAGCGCAGGTGGCCACCGGCCTGCGCGCCACCTCGTCCCTGGCATCAGCCACTTCCCGGCCGGTGCCGACGGGCAAGGACCAGGCGGGTGGCAGGGACCGGCCGGCGGCCACGGACCTGCCCGCGGGCACGCATCGGCCGGTGGCCACGAACGGACCGACAGCCGCGAACCCGCCGATGGACGGACCGTCCACACCCGCCCCGGCGCCCGGACCCGCACCCGGCCCGGAGCCCGCAGCCACACCCGGCCCGGCGGCCCCGGGCGCCGCCGGGGCACCGCCCGCACCCGCCCCGGCGCCAGCGCCGGGACCTGATCCTGCACCCGCCCCGGGGCTGTCGGCCGCGCCTGGCGGGGCGTCCGCACCCGGCCCCGCGCACGCGTCCGGCTCTGAGTCGGCATTGCCCCCCGCGCCCGCGTCCGGACCGGAGTCCGGGTCCGCGCCCGGTCCGACGCCCGCTCCCGCTCCCGCCCCGGCGCCGGGGCCGGGACCTGATCCTGCACCCGCCCCGGGGCCGGCGGCCGCGCCTGGCGGGGCGTCCGCACCCGGCCCCGCGCACGCGTCCGGCTCCGAGCCGGCATTGCCCCCCGCGCCCGCGTCCGGACCGGAGTCCGGGTCCGCGCCCGGTTCGGCGCCCGCTCCCGGCCCGGTCGTCGGGGTTGCTCTGCCGCGGTTCTATGCCGGCCTTGCCTGGCTGGACTCGCTGAACACCGACGTCGAGCGCATCAGCGCACCCACCGGCGGTTCCGGGGGGCCGGACGGGACGACGGCCTGAACATGGTTGCACGAGACGTCTCGTCTCGCTATCGTCTGATCATGACCTCAGCCCAGCCGGCCAAGCCCGCACACATCGCCATGTTCTCCATCGCCGCCCACGGCCACGTGAACCCGAGCATCGAAGTGATCCGGGAACTCGTCGCCCGCGGCCACCGCGTCAGCTACGCCATCCCCGCCGCCTTCGCCGAGAAGATCGCGGAGACCGGCGCCACACCCGTGATCTACACCTCCACCCTCCCCACCGACGACGAGCCGGAGGCCTGGGGCACCGAGCTCATCGACAACCTGGAGCCCTTCCTGAACGACGCCATCCAGGTCCTCCCGCAGCTCGCCGCCGCCTTCGAGGGCGACGAGCCGGACCTCGTCCTCCACGACATCACCTCCTACCCGGCGCCCGTGCTCGCCCACCGGTGGGGCGTCCCCGCCGTCTCCCTCTCCCCGAACCTCGTCGCCTGGGAGGGCTACGAGGAGGAGGTGGCCGAGCCGATGTTCGCCGGACTGAAGGCATCCGAGCGCGGACAGGCGTACTACGCCCGGTTCGCCGCCTGGCTCATCGAGAACGGTCTCGACGGCCAGATCGAACGCCTCCAGAGCCGCCCGCGCCGCAGCCTCGTCCTGATCCCCGAGGCGCTCCAGCCCCACGCCGACCGCGTCGACCGGTCCGTACACACCTTCGTCGGTGCCTGCCAGGGCGACCGCTCGGCCACGCAGGGCAGTTGGGAGAGGCCGGCCGCCGCCGAGGGCAAGAAGGTGCTGCTGGTCTCGCTCGGCTCCGCCTTCACCAAGCAGCCCGCGTTCTACCGCGCCTGCATCGACGCCTTCGCGGACCTGCCCGACTGGCACGTCGTCCTCCAGATCGGCAAGTTCACCGACGAGGCCGACCTCGGCGAGATCCCGGCCAACGTCGAGGTCCACCGCTGGGTTCCCCAGCTGGACATCCTGCGCCAGGCCGACGCCTTCATCACCCACGCGGGCGCCGGCGGCAGCCAGGAGGGGCTCGCCACCGCCACCCCGATGGTCGCCGTCCCGCAGGCCGTCGACCAGTTCGGCAACGCCGACATGCTGGTCTCGCTCGGTGTGGCCCGGCACGTACCGATGGCGGACGCGGACGCCGCGACCCTCCGGGGAGCGGTCCTCGCCCTGGTCGCCGACCCCGGGGTCGCCGCCCGCGCCGAGGCCGTGCGCGCCGCGATGGCCGCCGAAGGCGGCACGCGGCAGGCCGCCGACCTCGTCGAGGCCGAACTGTCGTAGGCACCCCCTAAGGTGCCGCCATGACGAAGAAGGCCACGACCACGAAGTACGCGGCGCTGCTGCGCGGCATCAACGTCGGCGGGAGCAGGAAGGTCCCGATGGCGGAGCTGCGCTCCGTGCTGGAGGAGCTCGGCCACGGCGACGTCCAGACGTACCTGCAGAGCGGCAACGCCGTCTTCAGCAGCGAGAAGAAGGACCCGGCGGCGCTCGCCCGGGAACTGGAGGCGGCCATCGAGGCCCGCTTCGGCTTCCGGGTGGCCTGCCTGGTGGTGGACGGCGCGTACCTGCGCGCCGTCGCCGACGCCTGCCCCTTTCCGGCCGCGGAGCTGGAGGGCAGGCAGCTCCACGCGACCTTCTTCTCCGAACAGCCGGGCGCGGAGCGCTTCGCCGCGCTCGACGAGGCCTCGTACCTCCCCGAGGAGTACCGGCTCGGCGACCGCGTCCTCTACCTCTACGCCCCCAACGGCCTGGGCCGCTCCAAACTGGCGGAGTCCCTCGCCAAGCCCGCCGTCGTCAAGGGCATCGACGCGACCACCCGCAACTGGAACACCGTCGCCAAACTGGTGGAGCTCACCGGAAACTGACGCGGCGTGGCTCTCAGGTCTCAGCCGAGCGCGTCCAGCAGCTCCAGCTCCCGCGCCGTGAGGTGGATCGTCGCCGCGTCCAGGTTCTCCGCCAGATGTGCGGGGGAACCGGTGCCCGGCGTCGGGCACAGCACGGGGGAGTGGTGCAGCAGCCACGCCAGGGCGATCTGGCCCGGGCCCGCGCCGTGGGCCGCGGCCACCGAGGTGACGGCGGCCGCGCTCTCGCGGGTCAGGGCGCCGCTCCCCAGCGGGTAGTACGGGAGGAAGGCGATCCCGCGGGCCTCGCACAGTGCGAGCACCTCCGCCGAGCCCCGCTCCAGCAGGTTGTAGGGATTCTGCACGGACGCGATGGGGGTCGACTCCAGGGCCGTCCGCACCTGCTCCGCGGTCACGGTGTCCAGCCCGATGTGCCGGATCTTGCCCTCCGCCCGCAACTCGGCCAGCGTGCCCAGCTGTTCGGCCACCGGCACGGCCGGGTCGAAGCGGTGCAGCTGGTAGAGGCCGATCCGGTCCGCGCGCAGCCGCCGCAGGCTCGCCTCGCACTGCCGGCGCAACTGCTCCGGGCGGCCCGCCACGTGCCACCGGTCGGGGCCGGTGCGCACCACCCCGCCCTTCGTGGCGACGACGAGCCGCTCCCCGTACGGGTACAGGGCTTCGGCGATCAGCTCCTCGGCCAGGTCGGGGCCGTAGTTGTCGGCGGTGTCGATGAGGGTGACCCCGCGCTCCACCGCCGTGCGCAACAGGGCCCTGGCCTCGGCCCGCTCACCGCGCGGGCCCCAGTAGCCGGGGCCGACCAGGCCGCCCGTACCGAAGCCGAGCCGCCGTACGGGCAGCTCCCCGCCGAGATCGATCCCCTCGTTCACCATGCCCCGACGGTAACCCAGGGGCCCGGATGTGCCAGTCTCGTGGCATGCGTTACATCATCATCGGCGCGGGCGCCGTGGGCGCCACCATCGGCGGACGGCTCGCGGAGGCGGGCGGCGAGGTCGTCCTCGTCGCACGCGGCGCGCACGCGGAGGCCCTGCGGGCCGACGGGCTGCGGCTCACCACGGCCGACGGGGAGCGGGTACACCGCCTGCCCGTGGTCACCGGACCGGAAGGGATGGGCGAACTGCGCCCCGACGACGTGCTGTTGCTGGCGGTGAAGACCCAGCACGCGGTCGCCGCGCTCGATGCGTGGGGCGACGCCGAGGTCGCGGGCGGCGGCACGGCGGCCCAGCGGCTGCCGGTGCTGTGCGCGCAGAACGGCGTGGAGAGCGAGCGGCTGGCGCTACGGCGCTTCGCGCGCGTGTACGGGGTGTGCGTATGGCTGCCCGCGACCTTCCTGGAGCCGGGCGTGGTCTCGGCGCTGTGTGCGCCGCTGACCGGCATCCTGCACGTGGGCCGGGCGGCGGGCGGCGCGGACGCCCTGTGCCGGGCCGTCGCGGCGGACCTCGGGAAGGCCGGCTTCGAGGCTCCGGTGGTCGAGGACGTGATGCGCTGGAAGTACGCGAAGTTGCTCGGCAACCTGGGCAACGCCCTCCAGGCGACGACCGGCCCGGAGCCGGACCCGGCGAAGGCGGCCCTGCTGCTGCGGGCCGTGCGCGAGGCGAAGGCCGTCTTCGGGGCCGCGGGCATCGCGTACGCCTCGGACGCCGAGCAGTCGCTGGCGAGGGACGGGAAGGTGAACCAGCCGCCGGGGGTCCGGGGCGGGTCGTCCTGGCAGAGCCTGGCGCGGGGGACGGGCTCGGTGGAAGCGGACTATCTCAACGGGGAGATCTCCCTGCTGGGCCGGCTGCACGGGATTGCGACCCCCGTCAACGACGTCCTGCGGCACGCGGCGAACATCTTCGCCCGTGAGGGCCTCCCGCCGGGCGCGATGTCCGTCGAGGACCTCACCACCCTGGCCGACGAGGCGGCGGCCCGCGCCTAGGCCGGGCTTGGGCGGCCGGGCTCGGGCGGCCGGGCTCGGGCGGCTGCGCTCGGGCGGCTGCGCTTGGCGGTGCGGGGCCGGTCGGGGATACGCTGAAGAGGAGTCTCCACGTCCGCTGGTCCTCGCCGAAGTGCCCGACCACAGCGGCCGGAGTCGAACCGGACGTGCCCGGGATGCCACCCGGAGCCGAACCGGTGCCGACCCATCGCCGACCCGGGCTTCGACGCGCATGCGATGCAGTAGCCCGAGCTCGTGACGCTGCCCGCACGCACCGATGGCCGGTGGACGGTCCGTCACACGGCTGCCGTCGTGAGGGAGAGCGATCCCCGTGGACCTCAACACGATCACCGAAGTCGTCCGGCGCCCGCCCGACCGGCCGGGCGCTGACTGGCGCGAGGGCGACGCCTGGCTCGCGGGCGGGACGTGGCTGTTCTCGGCGGAGCAGCCGGATCTGCGCCGCCTGGTCGACCTGACCGCCCTGGGCTGGGCCCCCGTCGTCCCGACCGACAAGGGCCTCGACATCGGTGCCACCTGCACCATCCGGGAGCTCTACGCCTTCCGGCCCCCGGCCGACTGGACCGCGGGCCCCTTGCTCGGGACGAGCTGCGAGGCCTTCCTGTCCTCGTTCAAGGTCTGGAACGCGGCGACCGTCGGCGGGAACATCTGCATGTCCCTGCCGGCCGGCCCCATGATCACGCTGACGGTGGCGCTGGAGGCGCGCTACGAACTGTGGGCCGCCGACGGAACGACGCGCACCGTCGACGCCCTCGACTTCGTGACCGGCGACCACCAGAACATCCTGGCCCCCGGGGAAATCCTGCGGCGCATCGAGATTCCGGTGCACGCCCTGCGCAAGCGCACCGCGCACCGCCGCTTCACGCTGACCCGCCTCGGCCGTTCGACGGTGTTCCTCATCGGTACGCGCACGCCCGGCCACGACGACCTGCTGCTCACCGTCACCGCCGGCACCACCAGACCCGTGCGCATGGTCTTCGACTCCCTGCCCGACGCCTCGACCCTGCAGCAGAGCATCGACGTCATCCCCACCGACGTCTGGTTCGACGATCCCAACGGCACTCCCGGGCACCGCCGTCATCTGACGAAGCACTTCGCCGAGGAGATCCGCCGTGAACTCGGGTCCGGGAGCACGTCATGACGTACCGCGTGAACGGCAGGAGCTTCGACGAGGAGCCGGCGCCCGGACAGTGCCTGCGCACCTTCCTCCGTGCGCTCGGCCACTACGGTGTCAAGAAGGGCTGTGACGCCGGAGATTGCGGCGCCTGCACGGTATGGCTGGACGGCAGCCCCGTACACAGCTGCATCACCCCCGCCTTCCGCGCCGACGGCCGTGAGGTGACCACCATCGAGGGGCTGGGCTCGCCCGGCAACCTGCACCCGATGCAGCGGCAGTTCCGCGACGCCCCGGGATTCCAGTGCGGTTTCTGCACCGCAGGGATGATCATGACCTCGGCGACCTTCACCGAGGCCCAGAAGGCGGATCTGCCACGGGCGCTGAAGGGCAACCTCTGCCGCTGCACCGGCTACCGGGGGATCGAGGACGCGGTCCGCGGCGTCGTCGGCGTGGAGAGCGCCAAGCCGGGAAGGGCCGTCGGAACCAGCGTCGGCGCACCGGCGGCCAACGACGTGGTGACGGGCCGCGCCGAGTTCACGATGGACACCCACATGGAGGGCATGCTGCACCTCAAGGTGCTGCACGCGCCGCACGCGCACGCCCGGATCCTGTCGATCGACAAGAGCGCCGCCCTCGAGGTTCCCGGTGTACAGCGGGTCTACACCTGGGAGGACGTGCCGCGCAGACGCTTCACCACGGCGATCCACACCGACCACCTGGTCGACCCGGACGACACCCTCATCCTCGACCGGACCGTCCGCTTCGCCGGCCAGCGCGTCGTCGCGGTCCTCGCCGACACCCCCGGCGCCGCGGAGGAGGGCTGCCGCAAGGTCGTCGTCGAGTACGAGGTGCTGCCCGCGGTGTTCGAACCCGAGGAGGCCATGGCCGAGGGGGCACCACAGATCCACGGTGCGGACGACCCCTTCGTCCGCGACCCCGTCCACAACGTCCTGCTCGAGATCCACTCGCACATCGGAGACGTGGAGGCGGGCTTCGCCGAGGCCGACGTGATCCACGAAGGCACCTATGCGTCCCCGCGCGTGCAGCACGCGCACCTGGAGACCCACGGCTCGATCGCCTGGATGGAGGACGGACGCCTCAACGTCCGCACCAGCTCCCAGTCGCCCTCCATCGCCAAGGTCAAACTCGCCCACCTCTTCGCGCTGCGCCCGGACCAGCTCCGCGTGTTCTGCATGCGCGTGGGCGGCGGTTTCGGCGGCAAACAGGAGGTCATCTCGGAGGACCTGGCGGCGCTCGCCGCGCTGGACACGGGGCGGCCCGTGTGCTTCGAGTACACCCGCGAGGAGGAGTTCACCACGGCCTCGCCACGGCATCCGATGACGCTGACGGTCAAGCTGGGCGCGAAGGCGGACGGCACGCTCACCGCGTTCCAGGTCCGCAACGTGTCGAACACGGGTGCCTACGGCAACCACGGCGGGGAAACCCTGTTCGCGGGCGGCGCGGCCGTCATGATCTACCGCTGCCCCAACAAGAAGTACGACGCGTACTCCGTCTACACCAACACCGTTCCGAGCGGCGCGCTGCGCGGGTACGGGATGACCCAGCCGGCCTTCGCCGTGGAATCGGCGATGCACGAACTGGCCCTCGCCCTCCACATGGATCCCTTCGCACTGCGCCGCCGCAACATCGTGCGGCCCGGCGAACCGCTCGTAGCCATGCACGACGGCCCCGACGACGTGATGTTCAGCGAGGACGGCCTCGCGCAGTGCATCGACCTGGTCGCCCGGGCCCTGGCCCGGACGGCCGGGGACCCCCACCTCGGCCCGGACTGGCTCATCGGGGCGGGCGTCGCGGCCTCCCTGCACGAGACCGCGCCCCCGACCGAACACATCTCGGAGGCCTGGGTGACGCTCGGCGACGACCTCGTCTACGAGCTCGCCGTCGGCACGGTCGAATTCGGCGAGGGCACCTCGACCGCCCATGTCCAGATCGCCGCCAACCAGCTGGGCACCACACCGTCGCGGATCCGCCTCGTGCAGTCCGACACCGACCGCACGGGATTCGACACCGGAGCCTTCGCGAGCGCGGGCCTCTTCGTGGCGGGCAACGCGGTCCTGCGGGCGAGCAACGCCGTGCGCGACCGCATTCTGGAGTTCGCCGCCGCCCACACGGGCATCCACCCCGTGATGTGCTCGATGGACGACGACGGGGTCCTCTGCGGGGACCAGCGGGTGTCGCTGGCCGAACTCGTCGCGCTGGCACGGGCGCGCGGCATCCGCTTCACCGCCGCCCGCAAGGCCTACGGATCTCCCCGGAGCGCCGTCTCCAACGCACACGGGTTCCGGATCGCGGTCCACCGGGTGACCGGCGAGATCCGCGTGCTCCACAGCGTCCAGGCGGTCGACGCCGGCGTCGTCATCAATCCCGCGCAGGTACGGGGACAGGTGGAAGGCGCCGTCGCCCAGGGGATCGGCTTCGTGCTGACCGAGAACTTCCGGCTCGACGCGAACGGAGCCGTGGTCAACCCGAACCTCCGCAACTACCGCATCCCCACCTACGCCGATGTCCCGCGCACCGAGGTGCTCCTGGTGGGGTCGGCGGATTCCGTCGGGCCGATGCGGGCGAAGGGGATGGCGGAGTGCAGCATCAACCCGGTGGCCCCCGCACTGGCGAACGCACTCCAGGACGCGACGGGAATCCGCTACCGGTCGCTGCCGCTGACACCGGAACGGATCTACGACCGGCTCGGCGAGAAGCGCTCGCACTCGAAGGCCTGAGCACATGGACACCGAGAAGCACGTAGAGGACGCCGAGGCCACGGCGATCATCGCCCAGAAGGTCCTGCCCGGCTGGGAGCACGAGTACGAGACGTGGCAGCAGGACGTCAACGCCGCCGCCGCCGGGTACGACGGGTACCTCGGTGTCGAGGTCACCCCGCCGACGGCCCTGCAACCCGAATGGGTCGTGGTCTACCGGTACGACTCGGTGGCCCACCTGCAGGCGTGGATCAACAGCCCGACCCGGCAGGGACTGCTCGAAGCCGGCGACAAGTACCTCGACGGCCCCGGAACCCAGCAGGTGGTCAGCGGCCACGCCACCTCACGGGACCCGCTGGTGACCGTGGTGATCACCCACCGCGTCCACCCGGAGCACGTCGAGGACTTCCTCGCGTGGCAGCGCCGGATGAACGAGGAGGAGAGCAAGTTCGAAGGTTTCCGCGGGAGCGAGTTCTTCCCGCCCATCGAGGGGGTCCAGGAGGAATGGACCACGCTGTACCGGTTCGACAACGCCGAGCACCTCGACGCCTGGCTGACGTCGGACCGGAGGCAGGAGGTCCTTGCCGAGGGAAAGGAGTTCGACTTCAAACTGCGCACGATCGACAACTCCTTCGGCAGCTGGTTCGCCTTCGAGGAGAACGGCAGGGAAGCGCCCCCGCCCTCGGTCACCAAGACCGCCATCGCGGTCTGGGTCGGCCTGTACCCGACCGTCGTCCTCCTGGCGCTCGCCACGTCGCCGCTGAAAATGCCGCTCTGGCTCGGCCTGCTCGTGGGGAACCTGCTGTCGAGCCTCGTCATGAGCTTCTTCACGATGCCCTACTACGTGAACCCGCTGCTGGGGCGGTGGCTGCGCCCGTCGCCGGACGAGCCGGCGGCCAGGACCAACCTCATCGGCATCGGGATCGTCGCCGTCCTGCTCGCCTTCTGGGTCGTCGTGTTCTATCTGGTGACCACCCGGATCTGGACCCTGCCCTGAGGGGCCTCGCGGGCCTGCGCCGTCAGGGGCCGGGCCTACGCCGTCAGGGCAGGGAGCCCGGCCGCGGTGGCGGCGGCCGAGGCGTCGTAGCGGCGGAGCAGGAGGCGGGCCAGCTCGGGGGACGCGCCGAGGACGCCGGCCACCACGTCCGCGCCCGCGGCCTCGGCGCCCGCCGCGATGCGGTCCGGGAGCCGGCCGGGGGCGATGACGTACGGGGCCACCGCCACCCGGGCGAAGCCCTCGGCACGCAGGGCCCGTACGGCGTCCTCGGTACGGGGCAGGGCAGCGGAGGCGAACGCAGGCCGCACGGCGCACCAACCGGTGTGCCGCCACTCCCGCGCGGTTTCAGCGATCGCTGCGATCGCCTCCGGGTCTGTGGAGCCGGCGGACGCGAGCACCACCGCAGTGGTGGCGCGGTCCGCCGGGGTGAGGCCGGCTTCGGCGAGCCGGCGTTCGAGGGCCGAGAGCAGGAGCGGGGACGGACCGAGGACATCGGCCACCCGCACCGACAGCCCCGGCAGGCGGGCCGACGACTCGGCCAGTGCCGCCGGGATGTCGGACTTCGCGTGGAAGGCCCGGGTGAGGAGGAGCGGGAGGGCGACGACCTCCCGTACGCCCGACAGGTAGAGCGAGGACAGGGCCTGGCCCACCGACGGGCTGTTGAAGTCCAGGAAGGCCGTCTCCACCCGCAGCCCGGGCCGCAGCGCCCGCGCCCGCCCGACGAGGGCGTGCACGGTCGCCGCGTGCCGCGGGTCGCGGCTGCCGTGGGCGATGACCAGGAGTGCGGGTGCGTGGGACATCGGACTCAGCTCTTGACCAGCAGGCCGCGGCTGCGCAGCACCCACCGCTCGACCGGGCTGAAGATCAGCAGGTCGATGGCGATGCCGACCACCAGGATCAGGATGATCGCGAGGAACACGCCGGGCAGGTCGATGTTGTTGCGGCCGTTCTCCAGGAGCTGGCCCAGGCCCAGGCCCAGGTCGGGCGAGGAGGCGATGATCTCGGCTGCCATCAGCGAGCGCCAGGAGAAGGCCCAGCCCTGCTTCAGGCCCGCCAGGTAGCCCGGCAGCGCGGCCGGCATCACGATGTGCCGGGCGCCGCGCAGGCCGGTGGCGCCCAGGGTGCGGCCCGCCCGCAGGTAGAGCGGCGGGATCTGGTCGATGCCCGAGACCAGGCCGTTGGCGATGGACGGGACGGCGCCCAGCAGGATGACCGTGTACATCATCGCGTCGTTGAGGCCGAACCACAGGACGGCCGGCGGCACCCAGGCCACCGACGGCAGCGACTGCAGGCCCTGGAGGATCGGGCCGATCGCGGCGCGCACGAACTTCACCCGGGCGACCAGCAGGCCCAGCGGGGTGCCGATGGCCAGGGCCAGCAGGAAGCCGAGCAGGCCGCGGGAGACGCTGGTCCAGATCACCTCCAGCAGCGTGCCCTGGACCCACATGTGGGACAGGCTGTCCCACACCGCGGACAGCGGGGGCAGCTTGGTCTCCTCGGTGACCTTCGTGGCGACGAGGACCTGCCAGACCAGGAGCACGAGGCTCACGGCCAGGAGGGGCGGGAGGACCTTCTTGACGAGGACCTCGCGGACCGGGGTGCGGTGGGTCTGGACCGCGTCGAGGGCGTCGAGGCCCGCCTCGAGGCCGGCCAGGTCGTCGTTCTTGCCCGTGGCCTTCGAAGTGGTGTCAGTGCTGGCCATGGCGGCGGATCTCCCCACGCAGGTGTTCAGTGATCTCGAGGGACAGCTCCGCGACGTCCGCGTCCTCGATGCGGCGCGGCTGCGGGATGTCCACGGTCCACTCCTTCGCGACCCGGCCGGGGCGCGAGGAGAGCAGGACCACGCGCTGGGCGAGGCGGACGGCCTCGCGCACGTTGTGGGTGACGAAGAGGACGGACAGGTTCGTCTCGGCCCAGATGCGGGTGAGCTCGCCGTGCAGCACGTCCCGCGTGATGGCGTCGAGCGCCGCGAACGGCTCGTCCATCAGCAGCAGCTGGCTGTCCTGGGCGAGCGCCCGGGCCAGGGCCACGCGCTGGCGCATGCCGCCCGACAGCTCGTGCACGCGCTTGCCGTACGAGCCGCCGAGGCGGACCAGCTCCAGCAGGCGCTCGGCCTCCGGCTTGCGGTCGGCCTTGGCCACCCCGCGCAGGCGCAGGGCGAGTTCGATGTTCTTGCCCGCGGTCAGCCACGGGAAGAGGGCGTGCTCCTGGAACATCAGGGCCGGACGGCCGCCGGGGGTCTCGATGGACCCCGCGGACGGCTTGTCGAGGCCCGCGACCAGGTTCAGCAGGGTGGACTTTCCACACCCCGAGGCCCCCAGGATGGTGACGAACTCTCCGGGAGCGACATCGAGGCTGATGTCGTCCAGGACGAGCTGCGATCCGGCCGGGCCGGAGAAGGACTTCGAGACGTGCGCGATGCGGGCAGCGTGGGTCTGCTCCGCTACGGAGCCCTCGGCAGCCTTGGCAAGCGTGGTGGCCATGGTCGTCACCTCCTGGGATAGCTGGACTACGGGATTACTTGGCGCCGAGACCGGCGTCGGAGACCTCGGGCTTGCCGGCGGCCTTCAGCACCTTGTTCAGGAGCGTCAGGTCGTAGATGCCGGCGAGGTCGGGCTGCTCGATGAGCTTGGCCTTGACCGCCCAGTCCGACTGGGTCTTCAGCGTGGAGGCCAGCGGGTCGTCCGTGACCGTGAAGCTCGGCCACGCCGGGTCGATGACCTTCGCGTCGAGCGGCTTGCCGCCCTCCGCCTCGAGCCTGGCGTTGGCGGAGGCCTTCGCCTTGTCCTGGTTGGCGTGGATCCAGTCGTTGGTCTTCACCGTGCCGCGCAGTACGGCCTCGACGACGTCGGGGTGCTCCTTGAGGAACTTCTGCGACACGATGATGTTCGTGATCACGAACTTCTTGTCGGGCCACAGGGAGGTCTCGTCGAGGAGGACGCTGCCGCCGTCGGAGACGAGCTTGGAGGCCGTGGGCTCCGGGACCCAGGCGCCGTCGATCGAGCCCTGCTTGAAGGCGTCGGGGGTGACCTTGTTGTCGGTGCGGACGACGGAGACGTCGCCCTTGCCGGACTCGGGGTCGACCTTCCAGCCCTTCTCGGAGATCCAGTTGAGGAAGGCGACGTCCTGCGTGTTCCCCTTCTGCGGGGTGGCGATCTTCTTGCCCTTGAGGTCGTCCAGGGTCTTGATCTTGTCCGGGTTCACGACCAGCTTCACGCCGCCCGAGGCGGAGCCGGAGATGATCCGCAGGTTGGAGCCCTTGGACTTGACGTAGCCGTTGATCGAGGGGGAGGGGCCGATGAAGCCGATGTCGAGAGAGCCGCCGTTGAGGGCTTCGATCTCGGACGGGCCGGCGTTGAAGGACTGCGGCTTGATCTTGGTGCCGTTCAGTTCCTTCTCGATCAGGCCTTCCTGCAGGCCGACCAGTGCGGTGGCGTGCGTCAGGTTCGGGAAGTAGCCGATGCGGACCTCGGAGGCCGACAGCTTCTTGCCGTCGGTGGCCGCGACGTTGGCGGCCTTGTCGCCCTCGTCCTTCTTGGCTTCGGAACCGTAGCCGCACGAGGCGAGCGCGCCGATCAGCAGCGGCAGGGCGGCAGCGGCGACGACGCCGCGGCGCAGGGTGGTACGGGTGGTGGCGGTGGCAGGCACGGGAGGACTTCCTCTCGTGACGCGGTCATCTCATGACGCACGTCTTCGTCTGTGGAGCAGGGGCGGGTACGGCTCGTGCGGGGTGTGGGCGCGCATGCGGTGCGCGTACGTCATCGCGCACATCGCGCCACCCCTCCCTGGCCGCTGCCGAGGCGGCCGCTGCCTACGCGGCCGCCCTCCTTGGCGAAGGTGGAGTAGATGTCGGCAGGCATGATCTAGAAGTCCCACCCTTCTTCGTCCGCCTGAACGGTGGTCTCCGCCGTGGAGGCGAAGGACTCGCCGGCCATGCCCGCCGCCAGGGTGGTTCCGTCGGCCGGGTCGATCAGCAGGAAGGACCCGGTGCGGCGCGAGTCGGCGTACGCGTCGAGCGCGAGCGGCTCGGCGGTACGGACGACCACGCGGCCGATGTCGTTGGCCACGAGCTGCCCGGGGTTCGGGTGCTGGGACAGGTCGTCCAGGGTCAGCCGCGAGGGGATCTCCTTGACGATCGCCTTGACCGTGCGCGTCGTGTGCTTGATCAGCACCCGGGCGCCGACGGAGAGGGGCTGGTCGGCCACGTGGCAGACCGTCGCCTCGACGTCCTGCGTGGTGGCCGGGGCGTTCGCGGACGGCGCGATCAGGTCGCCGCGCGAGATGTCGATGTCGTCCGCCAGACGCAGCGTCACCGACTGCGGGGCCCAGGCGATGTCGACGCTCTCGCCGAGCGCGTCGATGCCCACGATCGTGCTCGTACGGCCCGAGGGCAGGACGGTCACGGCCTCGCCGACGCGCAGCACGCCGGAGGCGATCTGGCCCGCGTAGCCGCGGTAGTCGGGGTGCTCCGCGGACTGCGGGCGGATCACGTACTGCACCGGGAAACGCGCCGGGCAGGCGGTGAGGTCGTGGCTGACCGGGACGGTCTCCAGGTGCTCCAGCACCGTCGGGCCGCCGTACCAGTCCATGTTGGCGGACGGGTCCACGACGTTGTCGCCGGCCAGCGCGGAGATCGGGATCGCGGTGATCTCCGGGACGCCCAGGTCCGAGGCGTACGCGGTGAACTCCTCGGCGATCTTCGCGAAGACCGACTCCTCGTAGCCCACCAGGTCCATCTTGTTGACGGCCAGGACCACGTGCGGGACGCGCAGCAGCGCGGCGACGGCCGCGTGCCGGCGGGTCTGCTCGATCACGCCGTTGCGGGCGTCGACGAGGACCACGGCCAGGTCGGCGGTGGAGGCGCCGGTGACCATGTTCCGGGTGTACTGCACGTGCCCGGGGGTGTCCGCGAGGATGAACCGGCGGCGCGCGGTGGCGAAGTAGCGGTACGCGACGTCGATGGTGATGCCCTGCTCCCGCTCGGCCCGCAGGCCGTCGGTGAGCAGCGCGAGGTCGGGGGCCTCCTGGCCGCGGGCCTGGGAGACCGCCTCGACGTGCTCCATCTGGTCGGTCAGGACCGACTTGGAGTCGTGCAGCAGCCGGCCCACCAGGGTGGACTTGCCGTCGTCGACGGAACCGGCGGTCGCGAAGCGCAGCAGCGTGGTCGCCGACAGGTCGGCGAACTGCTCGGTGGTGGAGGTCATTTCTAGAAGTACCCTTCGCGCTTGCGGTCTTCCATCGCAGCCTCGGACATCTTGTCGTCGGCGCGGGTGGCACCCCGCTCGGTGAGGCGGGAGACGGCGATCTCGGCGATCACGGCGTCCAGCGTGGCGGCGTCGGAGTCGACGGCGCCGGTGCAGGACATGTCACCGACGGTGCGGTAGCGGATGAGACGCGTCTCGGGCGTCTCGCCCTCCTTCGCGCCGCCCCAGTCGCCGGCCGTCAGCCACATGCCGTTGCGCAGGAACACCTCGCGCTCGTGGGCGAAGTAGATCTCCGGCAGCTCGATGCCCTCGCGGGCGATGTACTGCCAGACGTCCAGCTCGGTCCAGTTGGACAGCGGGAAGACGCGCACGTGCTCGCCGGGCGCGTGGCGGCCGTTGTAGAGCTGCCACAGCTCGGGGCGCTGGCGGCGCGGGTCCCACTGGGAGAACTCGTCGCGGAGGCTGAACACCCGCTCCTTGGCCCGGGCCTTCTCCTCGTCGCGGCGGCCGCCGCCGAAGACGGCGTCGAACTTGAGGCTCTGGATCGCCTCGGTCAGCGGGACGGTCTGCAGCGGGTTGCGGGTGCCGTCCGGACGCTCGCGCAGCTTGCCCGCGTCGATGTAGTCCTGGACGGACGCCACGTGCAGGCGCAGTCCGTGCTTCTCGACCGTGCGGTCGCGGTACTCCAGCACCTCGGGGAAGTTGTGGCCCGTGTCGACGTGCAGCAGCGTGAAGGGCACCGGCGCCGGCGCGAACGCCTTCAGCGCCAGGTGCAGCATGACGATGGAGTCCTTGCCGCCGGAGAACAGGATCACCGGCTTCTCGAACTCGCCCGCCACCTCGCGGAAGATGTGCACGGCCTCGGACTCGAGGGCGTCGAGGTGCGACAGCGCGTAGGGCGCGTCCGTCCCTTCGTGGACGTGTGCGACGGTGGCGGTCATGCCAGGCCCCTCTCGGTGAGCAGCGCGTGCAGGGCCGAAGCCGACTCCTGCACGGTCTGCGTGTGCGACTCGATACGGAGGTCCGGGGACTCCGGCGCCTCGTACGGGTCGTCGACCCCGGTCAGACCGGAGATCTCGCCCGCCGCCTGCTTGGCGTACAGGCCCTTGACGTCACGCTCGGAGCACACCTCGACCGGAGTGGCCACGTGCACTTCGAGGTAGTCCGTCGCGGCGGCCGCGTGCCGCTTGCGGACGGCCTCACGGCTGTCGGCGAACGGTGCGATCACCGGTACCAGCGCCTTGACGCCGTTGCTCGCGAGGAGCTCGGCGACGAAGCCGATCCGCTGCACGTTGGTGTGCCGGTCCTCGCGGCTGAAACCGAGGCCGGCGGAGAGGAACTCGCGGATCTCGTCACCGTCGAGGACCTCCACGCGGTGGCCCTCGGCGCGCAGCCGCTCGGCCAGCGCGTAGGCGATGGTGGTCTTGCCCGCGCTCGGCAGCCCGGTCAGCCACACGGTGGCGCCCTGGTCGCTCACGCTCATCTGCTCTGTCTCCGTAGGTTCTTCGCTCGTCGTCACGCTGGTCGTCGTGCTGCTCGTCATCAGCCGTGCAGTCCGCACTCGGTCTTGCCCCGCCCGGCCCACCGGCCGGCCCGCGCGTCCTCGCCCTCCGCCACGCGGCGGGTGCAGGGGGCGCAGCCGACGGAGGCGTAACCGTCCATCAGCAGCGGGTTGGTGAGCACGCCGTGTTCGACGACGTACGCGTCCACGTCGTTCTGGGTCCAGCGGGCGATCGGCGAGATCTTGACCTTCTGCCGCTTTTCGTCCCAGCCGACGACCGGGGTGTTCGCCCGGGTCGGGGACTCGTCGCGGCGCAGGCCCGTCGCCCACGCGTCGTACGCGGTCAGGCCCTCTTCCAGCGGCTTGACCTTGCGCAGCGCGCAGCACAGGTCGGGGTCGCGGTCGTGCAGCTTCGGGCCGTACTCCGCGTCCTGCTCGGCCACCGTCCGGCGCGGGGTGAGGGTGATGACGTTGACGTCCATCACCGCCTCGACCGCGTCACGGGTGCCGATGGTCTCCTCGAAGTGGTAGCCCGTGTCGAGGAAGACCACGTCCACGCCGGGGAAGACGCGCGAGGCCAGGTGGGCGACGACCGCGTCCTCCATGGAGGAGGTCACGGCGAACTTCCCGCCGAAGGTCTCGGCCGCCCAGCGCAGGATGTCCAGCGCGGAGGCGTCCTCCAGGTCCCGGCCCGCCTGCTCGGCCAGTTCCTTGAGCTCCGTGGCCTTGAGATCCACGGGCGTGAGACTCGCGTCTTGAGTGGTGGTCATATCTCGTCCCCTCCAGCTGAATCGGACCGGACACCGCGGGCCAGCAGCCCGAGGTACTTCAGCTGGAAGGCTCGGTTGCAGGCCCTGCATTCCCACGCGCCGTGGCCCGCCTCGTGGGGAAACAGGTCCTCGTCGCCGCAGTACGGGCAGTAGAAGGGTGCGGCGCGCTCGCTCACGAGAGGCTCTTCTCGTCCGCGCGGGCGACCCACGCCGCGAAGCGCTCGCCGTCCTCGCGCTGCTCCTCGTAGCTCTTGACGACCCGCTCGACGTAGTCGGGCAGACCGGCCGAGGTGACCTTGAGGCCGCGGACCTTGCGGCCGAAGCCGGCCTCCAGGCCGAGGGCGCCGCCCAGGTGGACCTGGTAGCCCTCCACCTGGTTGCCGTCGTCGTCCAGGACCAGCTGCCCCTTGAGACCGATGTCCGCCACCTGGATACGGGCGCAGGCGTTCGGGCAGCCGTTGATGTTGATCGTGAGCGGCTCGGCGAAGTCCGGCAGGCGGCGCTCCAGCTCGTCGATCAGCGAGGCGCCGCGCGCCTTCGTCTCGACGATGGCCAGCTTGCAGAACTCGATGCCGGTGCAGGCCATCGTGCCGCGGCGGAACGGGGACGGCTTGACCCGCAGGTCCAGCGCCTCCAGCGCCCCGACGACCGAGTCGACCCGGTCGGCCTCGATGTCGAGCACGATCATCTTCTGCTCGGCGGTGGTGCGCAGGCGGCCGGAGCCGTGCTGCTCGGCGATGTCCGCGATCTTGGTCAGGGTGGCGCCGTCCACGCGGCCCACGCGGGGCGCGAAGCCGACGTAGAACTTGCCGTCCTGCTGCTGGTGGACGCCCACGTGGTCGCGCCACTGGCCGGTCGGCTGCTCGGGGGCGGGGCCGTCGGTCAGCTTGCGCTGCAGGTACTCGTCCTCCAGGACCTGGCGGAACTTGGCCGGGCCCCAGTCGGCGACGAGGAACTTCAGGCGGGCGCGGGTGCGCAGCCGGCGGTAGCCGTAGTCGCGGAAGATCGAGATGACGCCCTCGTAGACGTCCGGGACCTCGTCGAGCGAGACCCAGGTGCCCAGGCGCACGCCCAGCTTGGGGTTGGTGGACAGACCGCCGCCGACCCAGACGTCGAAGCCCGGACCGTGCTCGGGGTGGTTCACGCCGACGAAGGCGATGTCGTTGATCTCGTGCGCCACGTCGAGCAGCGGCGAGCCGGAGATCGCGGACTTGAACTTGCGGGGCAGGTTGGAGAAGTCCTTGTTGCCCACGATGCGGCGGTAGATCTCGTCGATGGCGGGGGTGCCGTCGATGATCTCGTCCCGGGCGATGCCGGCGACGGGCGAACCGAGGATGACGCGGGGCGTGTCACCGCAGGCCTCGGTGGTGGAGAGGCCGACGGCCTCCAGCCGGCGCCAGATCTCCGGGACGTCCTCGATCCGGATCCAGTGGTACTGCACGTTCTGACGGTCGGTGAGGTCGGCGGTGCCGCGCGCGAACTCTTGGGAGATCTCGCCGATCACGCGCAGCTGCTCGGTGGTCAGCCGGCCGCCGTCGATGCGGACGCGCAGCATGAAGAACTCGTCGTCCAGCTCCTCCGGCTCCAGGATCGCGGTCTTGCCGCCGTCGATCCCGGGCTTGCGCTGGGTGTAGAGGCCCCACCAGCGCATGCGGCCGCGCAGGTCGTTGGGGTCGATCGAGTCGAAGCCGCGCTTGGAGTAGATCGTCTCAATGCGTGTCCGCACGTTGAGACCGTCGTCGTCCTTCTTGAACTGCTCGTTGCCGTTGAGGGGCGTGTGGTGTCCGACAGCCCACTGGCCCTCACCGCGGTGACGGCCGGTCTTGCGGCGCGCGGCTGCGGGTGCGGCTGCAGGCGTTTCGGGGGTGGCGGCCATGGCGGTACGTCCTTCTTCGGCGGCTCAAGGCAAGGGCAGGGGGAGGCGGAGCGGCGGCAGGTACCCCTGTCAGGTCTGCGACTCTGAGCGGGTGTGGCTGATTCCCGCTCCGTTGCCGGGGTTGCCGGCGGGCAGGGCGGGACATCGGCCTCAGGGGACTAGCGGGTGATCGGCGCGTCCGCGGCGGCGGGGACGGCGACGATGTGCGGCGTGGCTGGTTCCGTCAGCGCGCCGGACAGATGGCGCTGGACATGCGGCCGAGGTCGACGTGCCGCCGACTCACCAAGGCAATTCCAGCTCCATTCATGACGGAAGCGTGTCATGTGCCTCTTGGAGGAGTCCACTACTGTCCACGATTCGGACGAACTCGTCCCGCATCGTGGGATGGCGTGACGGGCGTCACGCACCGAACGCCGGCCAGTGCGGGCATTCCGGCCTCCCCGGCGTTCGAGGCAGCGGAGCCCCAGGTCCCGGCGGAGCCGGGCTCGATGCGCTACGCGCCAGGCCACGGGCCCGGGGTCGGGGTTTCCACCTTGGACTCCGTCTCCGTCTTGAAGATCTTGAAGCCGCGCCGCTCGTAGTTGCTCATCGCCGTCGGGCCGTCCTGGCTGCAGGTGTGCACCCACACCCGCCGGGTCGGCTCCAGCTCCGGCCAGCGCTCCGCCAGGGACCAGGCCCGGGCGATGCCCACCGACAGCAGGTGCCCGCCGATGCGGCGCCCGCGGAAGTCCGGGAGGAGGCCGAAGTACATGATCTCCACCACACCGTCGTCCTGCGGGTCGAGCTCCACGTACCCCGCCGGCGTGCCGCGGTCGTACGCCACCCACGTCTCCACCCCCGGCCGGTCCAGCTGCTCCACCCACTGCGCCCG
Source organism: Streptomyces sp. NBC_00207 (assembly GCF_045160965.1). Taxonomy (NCBI): domain Bacteria; kingdom Bacillati; phylum Actinomycetota; class Actinomycetes; order Kitasatosporales; family Streptomycetaceae; genus Streptomyces; species Streptomyces sp. NBC_00207. The sequence continues at coordinate 7,104,009 of NZ_CP130715.1, forward strand.
GGTCAGCGACAGCCGGTCCGTCCAGTGGATGTCGCCGCCCACCGAGGCGTAGAGGAAGCGGCTGAACTCCGGGGACGGGACCTCCGCCCGCGAGATCGTGATCTCGGGGCCCGGTACGGCCGCCGGGACGAGGTCCGACGGGGAGGTCATTTCCAGGGACCAGGTGGTGAGGGTGATGGTGCTCATGCCCTTCAGGGAATCACGCCGGGCCCCCGGCGCCCCAGGCGGGCCCTGATCACCGCGGGGGCGGTGGAGTGCGGGAGCAGCGCGGCCGGGTCCTCGGGGCGGATCAGCTCCACCTCCACGTCCTCCGCGAAGCGGTACGGCCGGTGGGCCAGGACGCCCGCGAGGTGGCGGCGTACGCGGGACAGCTCCGCGCGGACCGTCACCGTGCGCGTCGGGTCCCCGAACAGCTCCGCGGACAGTTCGGCCGCCGAGCGGCCCCGCGGGCTGTCCGCCAGCAGGAACAGCAGCTCCGCGTGGCGCGGGCTCAGCTCCTGCGACCAGCTCCCGGAGGACCCGTACACCGTCGCCGACCAGGATCCCGCCCGGCTGAGGTCCAGGACGATCCGGGTCGCCGCCGTGCTCGTACGCTCCTGCGCGATCCGCAGCAGCCAGCCGCCTGGCAGCGGCTCCACCACGCAGTCGCCCAGCCGCGGCACCCACACCCGGCCCGGCCCGAAGGTCTTCGGCAGCGGGATCCGGTCCGCGGGCGCCAGCCCCGTCACCGCCGCCGTCCAGCCGTCCGGGTCCACGGCCAGCGCCCGCCCCGGCAGCCGGGCCAGGAGCGGGGACGCCACCGTGCGCAGCCGCTCCAGCGACTCCAGGTGCCGGAGCCGCAGCTCCCGCTCGGCGAGGCGGGCCACCGAGCTCACCCACGCCAGGGTCGCCGGGTGCATGGTGGCCAGCGGTCCGCTGACGTCGACCACGCCCAGCAGCCGCCCGTCCCGCGGGTCCCGTACGGGCGCCCCCGCGCAGGTCCAGTCGTGGTGGCTGGAGACGAAGTGCTCCGCCGAGAACACCTGCACCGGCCGCCGGGCCACCAGCGCCGTGCCCACCCCGTTGGTGCCGACCACGGCCTCGTCCCAGTCGGCCCCCACCGAGAAGCCGAGCCGGTCGGCCTTGCGCAGGATCGAGGAGTGGCCCTCCCGCCACAGCAGCCGCCCGTCCGCGTCCGCGACGACCATGATGTGCAGGGCCTCGTCCAGGGCGGGCAGCAGGCCCTCCCGCAGCACGGGGAGGATCTCCCGCAGCGGCGACCCGTGCCGCCGCTCCTCCGTCTCCGCGGCCGACAGCATCCGCGAGCGCGAGTCCCGGTCCGGGTGCACCCCGCCCGCCAGCATCCGCCGCCAGGACTCGGCGATCTCCGGCCTCGGCGCGGCCGGCGGACGGTCCCCGGCCAGTGCGGCCGCCCGCACCCCCTTGAGCAGACGCGCCGCCGCCCGCGCGTCCATGGCCGAGATGCGTGCCACATCGACCGTGCTGCCTGTGGTGTCGGCCACCGGAACCTCCCCGTGCGAACAGGACGTACGACGCGAGCCGCCCGGGCGGTCCGCGAGTTCCGCATCCCCCGGCGCCCCGGCGGGCGGCTGCCGACTCAAAGGTTGCAACGGTATGCAACTCTCGCCAAGTCCCGGTCGCCCGACCGAAACTGTCCGGACGCCGCCGAGCGGCGTGACAGCTCCTCCTCGGGGCTTCGGATCAGAGGTGGTGCCGAGTCGGCGCGGCGCCACCTCTGTACCGGTCGACGGGCCCGGATCACGGCTCGGAGCGGTTTGGGGACCGCAGGGGAGCCCGACGGGGGCTCCTCCCCGGTCCGCGATCCGCGCCCGTCAGCCCGCGATCCGCGCCCGTTCCACCACGGCGCCGAGATCGAGGCTGTGCGGCAGCGTGCCGAAGGCCGCGCCCCAGTCGCCGCCCAGCCGGGAGGCGCAGAACGCGTCGGCGACCTCGGGCGGAGCCCAGCGCACCAGCAGCGATCCCTGCAGCACCAGAGCCATGCGCTCCACCACGCGGCGGGCCCGCGCCTCGATGCCCTCCAGATCGGCGAGGTCCGTCAGCAGGTCCTTGATGGCCGAATCGAGCCGGTGGTCGGCGCCCCGCGCCAGGCCGACCTCCTGGAGGAAGGCGTTGAGCGCCTGCGGCTCGCGCTGAAGGGCGCGGAGTACGTCCAGCGCCTGTACGTTGCCCGAGCCCTCCCAGATGGAGTTCAGCGGGGATTCGCGCAGCAGTCTCGGCAGCCCGGACTCCTCGACGTAGCCGTTGCCCCCCAGACATTCCAGGGCCTCCGCGACCATCGGCGTACAGCGCTTGGTCACCCAGTATTTGGCGGCGGGCACGGCGAGGCGCAGGAAGGCCTTCTCCTGCTCCGTCCCGGCGTCGTACGCGGCCGCCAGGCGCAGGGTCAAGGTGGTGGCGGCCTCCGACTCCAGGGCGAGGTCGGCGAGCACGTTGCGCATCAGCGGCTGGTCGATGAGCGGTGCTCCGAAAGCAGAGCGGTGCTCCGCGTGGTGCACGGCCTGCGTCAGCGCCTGCCGCATCAGGGAGGCCGAGCCGATGACGCAGTCCAGCCGGGTCGCCGCGACCATCTCGATGATGGTCCGCACCCCCCGGCCCTCCTCGCCCACCCGCCGCGCCCAGGTCCCGTCGAACTCCACCTCGCTCGACGCGTTCGACTTGTTGCCCAGCTTGTCCTTCAGCCGCTGGATCGCGAAGACGTTGCGCGTGCCGTCCGGCAGCACCCGCGGCACCAGGAAGCAGGTCAGCCCTCCCGGAGCCTGCGCCAGCACCAGGAAGCCGTCGGACATCGGCGCCGAGCAGAACCACTTGTGCCCGGTCAGCAGGTACTCGCCGGACGCGTCCAGCGGCACCGCCGCCGTCGTGTTCGCCCGTACGTCGCTGCCGCCCTGCTTCTCCGTCATCCCCATGCCGAAGAGCACTCCGCCCTTCTGCGCGGCCGGCCGCAGCCCCTGCTCGTACACGTGCGAGGTCAGCCGCGGCTCCCATTCGGCGGCGAGCGCCGGATCGGCCCGCAGCGCCGGTACGGCGGCGTGCGTCATCGAGACCGGGCAGCCGTGCCCCGCCTCGGCCTGCGACCAGATGAAGAACCCGGCGGCCCGGCGCAGATGCCCGGCCGGGCGCCCCCAGGCGTCGGTGAGCCCGGAGGTCACGGCGTGCCCGAGCAGCCGGTGCCAGGCCGGGTGGAACTCCACCTCGTCGATCCGGTTCCCGTACCGGTCGTGCGTCCGCAGTTTCGGCGGGTTCTCGTTCGCCTGCACGCCCCATTCCTGGGCCTGCGCGGAACCGGCCGCGCGCCCGAGGCCGGTGAGCTCCTCCCGTACCTCGCCGAGGAGTTCGGGTTCCGCGGATGCGAGGTGACGCTCGACGCCCTCGGTGAGGGCCCGATCGCCGCCGTAGACGTCGTAGCCCACCAGGGGCGGGGCCTGGTTGCTGACTGTGTGGGTGGTGGCTGCCATGCGGATACCGTAAGGACGTGCAGCCAGCAAAAGAAACACCCGAGCGGATCCCGGGGCCCCCAGGACGGCTCCACCGGGCCCGCGCCCTCTACCGCAACGTCTCGAAGCGGAAGATGGGCTGGCTGCTACTGAAGGACACCGTCAACTCGTGCATCGAGTACCGCATCCTCGGCCTGGCGGCCGAGGCGGCGTTCTTCACGCTGCTCTCGCTGCCCCCGCTCTTCCTCGGCCTGCTGGGCCTGCTCGGCTACGTGGACGGCTGGACGGGCAAGACGACCGTGGCGAGCATCGAGGAGAACATCCTGGGTGCGGTCGGCACGGTGCTGTCCGACCGGGGCGTCAACGACATCGCCAAACCGATGCTCGACGACGTGACGGGGCGCGGCCGCCCCGACCTGATCTCGCTCGGCTTCGCCTTCGCCCTGTGGTCGGGCTCGCGCGCCGTCAACGTCTTCATCGACACCATCACGGTGATGTACGGGCTCGACGGGCAGCGCGGCATCGTCAAGACCCGGCTGCTGGCCTTCGTGCTCTACATCATCGCGCTGCTGATCGGTGCGGTCGTGCTGCCGCTGATGGTGGTGGGGCCGGACGCCGTGATCGAGCTGGTCCCCTGGGGCACCAGCGTGATCGCGGTGCTGTACTGGCCGACCGTCACCCTGCTGTCCATCGTCTTCCTGACGACGCTCTACCACGTGTCCGTACCGGTGCGTTCGCCGTGGATCGAGGACGTGCCGGGGGCGCTGGTGGCGCTCGCCATGTGGGTGCTGGGCTCGTTCCTGCTGCGCATCTACCTCACCAACACCGTGGAGGGGCCGACGATCTACGGATCGCTGGCGGCGCCCGTGGCCGTGCTGCTGTGGATCGGCATCTCGGCCTTCGCGGTGCTGGTCGGTGCGGCCGTCAACGCCGCCATCGACCGGGTCTGGCCGTCCGTGGCCACGGCGGCGGCGCGCGAGGCGAACGAGCGGGCCCGGGAGCTGGAGGCCGCGCAGCTGATCGCGCGGGCCGCGGCCTGGCGGGCCCTGGCCGAGGGCGAGTCGGAGGACGACGAGGACGGCGGGATGCCGTCGGAGTTCCCGGAGCGGTGGTCGAAGTTCCTGCCGCCCGAGGACTACTCGTCGCGGCTGCGCAAGCACTGACCGGAACACCGGAGAGCCGTGGATCCCCGCCCTACGCTGGAGGGGTGTACGAGGAAGCGCGCTCGGCGGCCGTACCCGGGGCCGTGCTGTGGCGGGCCGGGGGCAACGGCCGCATGGTGCTGCCCGACGGGTGCATGGACCTGCTGTGGGCCGACGGGCGGCTGCTGGTGGCCGGGCCCGACACCGGGCCGCATCCCGCCGGGGAGGTCCCGGGCGGCACCTTTTCCGGGATCCGGCTGGCGCCCGGCACCGCGCCCGCGCTGCTCGGCGTACCGGCCCACGTCCTGCGGGACCGGCGCGTGGAGCTCGCCGAGCTGTGGCCCGCGCGGGAGGTACGGCGCCTCGCGGGACGCGTGGAGGCGTACGGGGATCCGCGCGCCGGACTGGAGGCGCTGGCCGCGCGCCGTGCGGCCGAGGCCGGGCCGCCCGACCCGCTGGCCGCCGAGGTCGCGGCGCGGCTCCGGGCGGGGCAGGCGGTGGCCGGGATCGCCGCGGCGGTCGGCCTCGGGGAGCGCCAGCTGCGCCGCCGTTCCCTGGACGCCTTCGGGTACGGGCCGCGGACGCTCGGCCGGATCCTGCGGCTGCGCCGCGCCCTGGCGCTGGCCGGCGCGGGCATGCCGTACGCCGAGGTGGCCCACGCCGCCGGGTACGCCGACCAGGCGCACCTCGCCCGCGAGGTGCGCGCGCTGGCCGGGACCACGCTGACCGCCTATGCGGCGGGCTCCGCCGGGGCGAACAGGGACACGCCGCAGCCGTCCGGGTCGAGCACGACGGCGTAGCGCTGCCCCCAGAAGGCGTCCCAGGGCTTCAGGTGGCCCTGGTACCCCGCCGCGGTCAGTTCCGCGTACAGGGAGTCCACCTCGGTGGGGGAGTCGCACAGGAAGGCCAGGTCCCGGCGGCCGTCGCCGGTGGGGCGGGTCCAGGAGGGGTCGAAGGAGCGGACGGTCTCCTCGGTGTCCCAGCCGATCCGCAGCCCGCCCGGAAGCGCGGCCTCCACGTGCGGCAGGCCGTCGGCGTCGGCCGGGAGGTCCAGCCCGAGGCGGCGGTAGAAGGCGAGCGAGGCGGCCATGTCGGAGACGACGAGGCCGATCATGTCGAGTCGTGGAGTCATGACGGCAGGCTAGGCAGCCCCCGCGCCGCCCGTCTTGAATGAAACGGACACCTCCGCGCCCGGAGGCCCGTCGGCCGGTCCGCCCGGAGGCCCGAAGGCCCGGAGGCCCGTCGGTCCATCGCTCCGTCGGTCCATCGGTCCGGAGGGCCGCCCTCAGCCCCGGCGGCGAGCGGCCACCATCGCGCACGCCAGTGCCAGCGGCAGCTCCGCGCCCGCCGCCAGCAGCAGCGCCATGCCCTGCCCGCCCGTCCCGGCCGAGGTCGTGACGTCGAACCAGGCGTCCATCACCAGCAGTGCCGCCGTCGCCGCCGCGACCGGCGACACCCGGGGATCGCCCCTGCGCAGCAGCATCCCGGTCCCGGTCAGCCCGGCGGCCAGCACCAGGTCCAGGCCGATCCACGCCGTGGCCCAGTTCGAGACCTCGGTGGTCTGCGGCGTCGTCTTCGCCAGGACCAGCACCCACGGGAGCAGCGCCACCCCCGCGCAGGTGAACACGGTGGCCGGCCGGGGGGTGCGCCAGGTGCGGGTCTGCGGGGCGACAAGTGCCATGGGAGCGGGTCTCCTTCCGGCCCGGCGGTCCGTCCCCCGGGCACACCACCAGCCTCGTCCGCCGCGCCCCCGAGATCACTGGCCCCACTGTCCGAACCGGGGGTGGCGCCAGGTACACCCCCGGGCGGGTGCCTGCGTGATGGAAAGCCCCTGACCAGTGCGATTACCGTACGGGTCATGGCACTTCGCGGCGCGCTGAGGCGTACGTACACCTGGACCGCGGCGCACACGCCGTGGTCGGCGTGGGCCCGGCGCAACACCGTCTTCACCACGGCCGCGATCCCGCCGGCCCTGCCCGCGCTCCTCGGCATCGCCTACGTGTCCGTGGCGCCCGGCCTCAGCCCGGCCCCGCTGCTCGCGGTGCTGGGCCTCTGCCCGCTGCTCACCACGCTCCAGCGCAGCCGCTTCTGGGCTCTGCTCGGCCTCGACGTGCCGGAGGTCGTACGGGAGAACCGCTGGTCCAGCCTGCGCGGGCTGGCCGAACGGGTGCGCTCCGAGGCGACCTGGCGGCAGTACGGCTACCACCTGCTCGTCAGCCCACTCGCCGCGGCCGCCGGCGCGCTGGTGGTGCTGGCCTGGGCCTTCGGCATCGCGGCCGCTTCCGTCTACGGCTGGTTCTGGTTCCTGCCCGCGGACACCCGCACCCCCGGCTGGACCGGCGACTACGACCTCGTCACCGTCGGCGGGATCCTGCTGCTGCTCGCCGCGCCCTGGCTCGCCGCCCTCTTCGCCAGGCTCGACGCCTTCGCCGCGGCCGCCCTCCTCGGCCCCAACCGGGCCCGCGAGCTGGAGCGGCGCGTCGAGGACCTCGCGGAGAGCCGGGCCGGGGTGCTGGACGCCGCCGACCTCGAACGCCGCCGGATCGAACGGGACCTGCACGACGGAGCCCAGCAGCGGCTGGTCGCCCTCGCCATGAACCTCGGCATCGCCCGCGCCACCCTCTCCGATCTGCCGCCCGAGGCCAAGGCCGTCATCGACGAGGCGCACCGCCAGGCGAAGGAGGCCATCGAGGAGCTCAACAGCCTGGTACGGGGCCTGCATCCGGCCGTACTGGAGGACCGCGGGCTCGACGCGGCGCTCTCCGGGATCGCCGCCCGCGCCCCGTTCCCCGTGGAGCTGACCGTGGACATCGCGACGCGGCCGGGGGCCACCGTGGAGGCCGTCGCCTACTTCGTGGTCTCCGAGACCCTGGCCAACGTGGCCAAGCACGCCCGGGCGCGCCGCTGTTCGGTGCGGGCCGTGCGCACGGCCGCACCCGGCGGGGCCGGCCGCCGCGGGGACCTGCTGCGGGTCACCGTCACCGACGACGGGGTGGGCGGGGCCGACCCGGCCCGCGGAACCGGTCTGGTCGGCCTGCGCAAACGCGTAGGGTCGGTCGACGGAAACATCATGATCAACAGCCCTCTCGGGGGCCCGACCGTCATCACCGTGGAGCTGCCGTGCGGGCTGTGATCGCCGAGGACTCCGTCCTGCTGCGGATAGGACTCGTCAAAGTCCTCGAAATGGCGGGCTTCGAGGTGGCCGCCGAGACCGGGGACGCCGAGGGCCTGCTCGCCGCCGTCGAGGAACACCGGCCCGAACTGGCGCTCGTGGACGTACGGATGCCGCCCGGCTTCACCGACGAGGGGGTCCGGGCCGCCCTGCTGATCCGCCGGCAGAACCCCGGCACGGCGGTGCTGCTGCTCTCGCAGTACGTGGAGGAGCGGTACGCCGCCGACCTGCTCGCCGCCCCGAGCGGCGCCGGCATCGGCTACCTCCTCAAACAACGGGTCGCCGACGTCGAGGAGTTCATCGACGCGCTGCGGCGCGTCGCGTCCGGCGGCACCGCACTCGACCCGCAGGTCGTCGCCCAGCTCCTGCTGCGCCGAGGCGGCGGACCGGACCCGCTGGAACGCCTCACCCCGCGCGAGCGCGAGGTGCTGGCCCTGATGGCGGAGGGCCGCTCCAACGCCGGGATCGCCGCCGAACTCGTCGTGAGCGAGAGCGCGGTGGCCAAACACATCAACAGCATCTTCGCCAAACTCGACCTGCCGCCGGCCGACGGCGACCACCGCCGGGTCCTCGCGGTCCTGCGCTTCCTGGACGGCACGCCGTGAGGCGGGCCACCGCGCCGACGGACGCCGTGCCCCCGGACGCCGCGCCGGCGGACGCCCCCGCCGCCACGCGGGCTCGTACGCCGGCCCCGGCCCCGGACCGCCCGGGACAGCGGCTCGCCTGGACCGTCGCCGCCCTGCTGAGCGCGCTCCTGGTCGTGGCCCCGGCCACCTGGCAGGCCTGGTCCTACGGGAACACCCGCAACGACACGCTGAGCGGCGGCAGCGACGGCCGCCCGGTGACCGCGCTGGAGATCGTGGGCGGCGACGCCGACGTCACGGTGAGCCCGCGCGGGGACGGCCAGGTCGGCTACCGCGCCACGATCGGCTGGTCGCTGAAGGCGCCCACCATCGAGGAGAGCTGGCTCGGCGACACCCTCCGGCTGACCCCGCACTGCCCCGGCGAGGAGTTCCTGCCCACCCTCGATGCCGGCTGCTCCGTCCAGCTCGGGGTGACCGTCCCGGAGGACGTCCCGGTGAAGGTGACCGCCGGGTCCGGCCGGGTCCTCCTCAGCGGCCTGGGCGGCGCCGTCGACGCCGAGGTCGACTCCGGCCGGGTCGAGCTCGTGGGGCTGCGCGGAGCGCTGCGGGCGAAGGTCGGCTCCGGCAGTCTGCGGGCCACCGGCCTCACCGGGCCCCAGGCCGAGATCCGGGTCGGATCCGGCCGGGCCGACGCGGCCTTCGTCACCCCGCCGGACCAGGTGAGCGGCCGGGTCGGCTCCGGCCGCCTCGCCCTCACCGTGCCCGCGGCCACCCGCTTCCGGGTCCGCTGCGAGGCCGGCGCCGGCCGCTGCCAAGTCCCGGACGGCATGCGCGACGCCGGCTCCCCGCGGCGCCTGGACATCGAGGCGGGCGTCGGCCGCGCCGTGGCCATGTACCCGGCCGGGCCGTGAAAGAGAACATGAAAAAGAACGTGAAAAAAGAAGTGGCCCCGCCGTGCGGGATCTTGTTACGGTGGGTCCGTTCCCGCCGAGCCGGTGGAGGACCTCAGTAACGTGCATGACCCGGAGGTGAGTTCATTGATGACTGTCGTCGCGCAGGGCGCTGCCCGCACTCAGAAGACCATCAATGTCACTTCTGTGGTCTCCGGCTGACCTCACACCTCTTCGCGCGCCGCCGTCGAGCGAGCGCACGCGGCCGGGGCCACCCTGTGAAGGGTTCCCCTTGTCTTTCTCGTCTTTCCCCGCTTCCTCCTCCGTTTCCACCTCTTCTCTGCAGGCCTCGCTCTCTGACGCCCTCGCCCCCTACGGCTGGGACGACGCGTGGGCGGCCGAGTTCACCCCGTACGCCGAACAGGGCCTCGTGGCCGGCCGGGTCGTACGCGTCGACCGCGGCCAGTGCGACGTCATGACCGCGGAGGGCATCGTCCGCGCCGACACCGCCTTCGTCACCCCGCACGACCCGATGCGGGTCATCTGCACCGGTGACTGGGCCGCCGTCGAGGCGGCGGGCCACCCGCGCTACGTGAAGGCGTACCTGCCGCGCCGCACCGCCTTCGTACGCTCCACCTCCTCGCAGCGGTCCGAGGGGCAGATCCTCGCCGCCAACGTCGACCACGCGATCATCGCCGTCTCCCTCGCCGTCGAACTGGACCTCGGGCGCATCGAGCGCTTCCTGGCCCTGGCCTGGGAATCGGGCGCGCTGCCGCTGGTCGTCCTCACCAAGGCGGACCTCGTCCCCGACCCGGTGACGCTCGGGCACCTGGTCCAGGACGTGGAGGCCACCGCGCCGGGCGTCCAGGTGCTGACCGTCTCCTCCGTCACCGGAGAGGGCACGGACGTCCTCGCGGCCGTCGTCGCGGGCGGCACCAGCGTGCTGCTCGGCGTCTCCGGCGCCGGCAAGTCCACGCTGGCCAACGCACTGCTCGGCGCGGAGGTCATGGAGGTCCAGGAGGCCCGCGAGGTCGACGGCAAGGGCCGCCACACCACCACGACCCGCAACCTGCTCGCCCTTCCGGGCGGCGGCGTCCTCATCGACACGCCGGGACTGCGCGGCGTCGGGCTCTGGGACGCCGAGACCGGGGTCGGCCAGGTCTTCTCGGAGATCGAGCAGTACGCGGAGCACTGCCGCTTCCACGACTGCGCGCACGAGGCGGAGCCGGGGTGCGCGGTGCTGGCCGCGCTGGACTCGGGGGAGCTGGCGGAACGCCGCCTGGACAGCTACCGCAAGCTGCTGCGGGAGAACCAGCGGATCGTCGCGAAGACGGACGCGCGGCTCCGGTCGGAGATCCGCCGCGACTGGCGCCTCAAGTCCGCGGAGGGCCGCGCCAACTACGCGGCCAAGCGCGGCAACCGCTCCTGACCCCCACCGCCCCGGCGGAGCCCCGCCCCAGTGGCTCCGCCGGGGCCGCTCGCCGGGGGTCAGAGGCCCCAGGTGTGCACCCGGTCGGGGTGGATCCGGATCACCTCCGGGCTGAAGTGCGGGCCGAGCCCGTGCGGCCCCGTCTCCAGCGTGGCGTGCCCGCGGATCTCGATGCCGCGGACCCGCCACGGGCTGGTGCTCACCAGGTCGTCCACCACCAGGGCGAGCCGCGGGTCGTGCCGGAGGTTGCGCCACTTCTTCGTACGGCCCATGGCCATCCCGCCCACCAGGAGCGTTCCGTCCTCCTGGGGGAAGAACCCCACCGGGTTCACCTGTGGCTGCCCGGCCGCGTCCACGGTGGCCAGGCGTCCCAGGTGCTGGGACCGCAGGTATGCCGACTCCGACTCGCTGAAACCCTCGAACGCCCTCATACCCGGAAGCCTCGCAGCTGCCGGCCGCACCTGCATCGGACCGCGGCCGTAGCCGGGTTCCCCCGGAGGACCTAGGTCCCGCGGCGGCCGCTGCGCCGGCCGCGGGCCGTGGCCGGCAAGGGACGGGGGAGCGCCGGCAAAGGGCGAGGGGGCGTGACCGGCCAGGGGGCGCGACTACGACCCCGCCACCACCGCCCCCACCCAGGCCCCCACCACCAGCAGGCACGCGAACAGCTCCACCAGCACGCTCGTCCCCACCGCCCGCATCACCGCCCGTACCGACGCCCACGCCTCGCCGTGCGTCCCCAGGCGCAGCCGCTCGCAGAAGTAGATGCCGCCCACGAAGCCCGGGACCGCCCCGAGCACGGGGATCACGACGAAGCCCAGTACCGCGCCGCCCCCGGCGAACACCCCCATCCGGGGGGTGATCCCCAGCCCCCGCACCCGCCGCGGCGGCAGCTGCCACTTCACCACCTGGACCACCAGCAGCAGGGCCGTCGCCGAGACGAGCAGGGACCACGCCAGCGCCGACCGCACGTGCAGCGCCCACCACAGCAGCCCCGCCCACACCAGCCAGGTGCCCGGCACACCCGGCACCAGCACTCCCAGTACCCCGAGCAGCAGCACCAGCCCCACCAGGAGCAGCTGAGGCAGATCCATCTGCTCAGCCTGACCGACCAGGGCCTATCGGGCCACCCAGCCCCGTTCGTAGGCGTGCCAGCCCAGCTGCAGGCGTGTCGTCACCCCGGACAGTTCCATCAGGCCCTTGACTCGCCGCTGCACCGTCCGCAGGCCCAGCTCCAGGTGCTTCGCCACGCTCGCGTCCGTCATGCCTGCCAGGAGGAGGGACAGGATCTCCAGGTCCGTGGCGTCCGGCACGTCCTCGGACTCCTCCGCTCCCGCCGCCCCCAGCCGCAACGGCAGGGCCTCCCGCCACACCGCCTCGAACAGCCCCGTCAGCGACTCCAGCAGCCCCGACGCGTGCACCACCAGCGCCGCCGGCTCTGCTCCGGGCCCCGTCAGCGGCACCAGCGCCAGCGACCGGTCCGCGATCACCAGCCTGGTCGGAACCCGGGGGATCACCCGGACGCCCTCGCCCCGCGCGAGCGCCGTCGACGCCTCCCGGATCCCGGTCGGCAGCGTCAGTACGTCCCGCTCGATCACCACCCGGTACTCGACGCCCCGCGCGGAGGCCTGCTCCTCCGCCTCGTTGTCCATCGACGTGACCACCTGGGGCCGGGCGCTGACCAGGGCGCACACCTCCTCCGCCGCACCCACCTGGAGCTGGTGGAAACGGTGCGCGACCGCGCTCGCGCCCGTCACCACCTCCACCAGGTCGTGCACGGAGGGCTCGGCCGCCTCCGCCCGGTACTCCTCCGCCAGCAGCGCCGCCGCCAGTTCCGCCTGCTCCAGCTCGTGCCGCTGCTGGGTCAGCAGGGCCCCGAGCGCGACCCCGGGCGGGGCCGCCACCCAGCGTCCGGGCCGGGCCGAGGACTGCGCCGCGAGCCCGTGCCGCTCCAGGTGGCGCAGGGCCCGTTCGGTCTGCGGCACCGGCAGCGTCAGCCGGTGCGCGAGGTCGGGCACCTCCGCCGCACCCAGCGCCACCAGCACGCGGTACGCCGACTCCTGCCCCTCGTCGAGGCCTATGGCACCCAGCAACCCGTCCACCACCTTTCGACACAGCGCCTGGCGGGAAGCGGCCACGGCGCAAACCCGCCGCGGACATCATCGCCGCACCCCCCGCCCCTCTGCCAAGGTGGCGCCACCGCAGCACCAACATCCGCTGGCCAGAAGCCATTTACGCGGCAGCTTTGCCGTGCAATGCAGTAGTTGGCCGGAATTCACCTGGGGAGAGCGATGCGCCCGATATCGCGTACGGCACTCGGGGCGGCCACCGCGGCCGTCCTTGCCGTCACCGCCGTCGGCCCGTCGACGGCGCAGCCGGTCGACGGAGCACCTGGAGCGGGGAAGAGACCACTCGTCGGGAGCGAGGCGGCCGGAAAGCAGCCCACGGCCCCCGTCACCGTCACCCTCGTCACGGGTGACCGGATCCTGGTCTCCACGGACGCGGCCGGCCGGACGGCCGCCACCGCGATGCCGCGCGAGGACGGCTCGCAGCCGCTCGTGCAGACGAGGCAGTCCGGCAAGGACCTGTACGTGTACCCCGAGAGCGCGGTCAAGGCGCTCGCCGCGGGCCGGGCCGACCACGAGCTCTTCAACGTCACCGGCCTCGTCCGGCAGGGTTACGACGACGCGCACACCAAGAAGCTCCCGCTCATCGCGGTCTACGACGGTTCCGTGAACGTGGCGCGCAGCGCCCCGCCCGCGCCCCGCGGCGCGGACCGCTCGCTCGTCCTCGGCTCCATCGGCGCCGTCGCGCTCTCCGCAGACAAGGAGCAGGCCGCCGCCTTCTGGGCCGACGTCACCGGTACGGACGCCCGCGCGCGCTCCGTCTCGGGCGGGCTGAAGAAGCTGTGGCTGGACGGCAAGGTCCAGGCGAACCTGGAGCGCTCCACGAAGCAGGTGAGCGCCACCGCCGCCTGGGCCGCCGGATTCGACGGCAAGGGCACCAAGGTCGCCGTCCTCGACACCGGCACCGACCTGGAGCACCCCGACCTCAAGGGCCGCGTCGGCGCGTCGAAGAACTTCACCGACTCCGACACCGACGCCGACCGGCAGGGCCACGGCACCCACACCATCTCCACCGTCGGCGGCTCCGGAGCCGAGAGCGGCGGCGCGAGGAAGGGCGTGGCCCCCGGCGCCGAACTCCTCAGCGGCAAGGTCCTCAACGACGCGGGCTACGGCCTCGACTCGTGGATCATCGCGGGCATGGAGTGGGCCGTCGAGTCCAAGGCCGACGTGGTCTCCATGAGCCTCGGCGACCCCTCCCAGACCGCCTGCGACGACCCGCTCGCCGCGGCCGCCGAACGGCTCTCCCGGCAGGGCCCGCTGTTCGTGATCGCCGCCGGCAACTCGGGCCCCGGCAACAACACGGTCTCGTCGCCCGGTTGCGCGGCCGGCGTGCTGACCGTCGGAGCCGTGGACCGAGACGACACCACCGCCGGCTTCTCCAGCCGTGGCCCGGCCGGCCTCCAGCACACCCTCAAGCCCGAGATCGCCGCCCCCGGCGTCGGGATCTCGGCCGCCGCCGCGGGCGGCCGCGGGGTGTACGCCTACCAGTCCATGTCCGGCACCTCGATGGCCACCCCGCACGTCGCGGGCGCCGCCGCCATCGTCAAGCAGCGCCACCCCGACTGGACCGCCCAGCAGATCAAGGCCGCCCTCGTCGGCTCCGCGAACACCAAGGTCCCCGGCGACGTACGGGAGACCGGCGGCGGCCGCCTCGACGTGAAGGCCGCGATCGACACCACCGTCACCAGCGCCCCCGCCGTCCAGGGCGGGGCGTACAACTGGCCGCAGGACCGCAGCGACCGCGGCAGTGCCGAGGTCCCGTACACCAACCTCGGCAAGACCCCCGTCACGCTGAACCTCGCCGTCGAGAAGGTCACCGGCAACGACGGCTCCGCCGTCCGCAGCCAGGTCGCCCGCCTCGACAAGCGCACCGTCACCGTCCCGGCCGGAGCCACCGTCACGGTGCCCCTCGCCCTCGACCCGGCCGCGAAGCTGGCGCGCTCCCAGTACGGGGACGTCACCGGCCGCGTCGTCGCCACCGCGAACGGCGTGCACGTCTCCACCCCCTTCTCGCTCTACGTGGAGCCCGAGACGGTGACGCTGCGCGTCAAGCTCGTCGACCGCGCGGGCAAGCCGGCCGCCGGACCCTCCTCCCTCGACGTCATCGGCACCGACGACGCCAGCGGTGAGCGCCGCTTCAACGACGGCTCCGCGGACCAGGTCTACCGGGTGCGCCCGGGCGCCTACTTCCTCTCCGCCTTCGTCGGCACCCCCGACGCGGGGGAGGGCGCCGAACTGATCGACTCCCTCACCTACCTCGGCCGCCCCCAGGTCGAGGTGAAGAAGGACACCACGATCGTGCTCGACGCCCGCAGGGCCGGGCGCCTGGACATCGCGGCCGACAAGCCCGTCGAGGCCCGCAACACCACCCTCGGCTTCGCCCGCAGCTGGGGTCGTGAGGGATGGCTGCACGCGGGCACGGCGATGGGCGGCCGGACCATCCGCGGCTTCTACGCCTCCGTCGAAGGCCGCGCCGAGGACGGCGACTTCGAGTTCGGCAGCTACTGGCGGGCGGCCGCGCCGCTGATCTCCGAGCTCAAGGCCGTCGGCGGACCGGTCCTGCACCCGATCACCGCCTCCACCGGCAGCGACAACCTCGACGGAACCGGCAGCGCCCGACTGGTCGACGCCGGCTCGGGCACCCCCGAGGAGCTCGCCGCCGCCGGCGCCAAGGACGCGGTCGTCCTGGTGAAGGTGGTGGACGGCGCGCTGTACGAGGTCGCGCAGAACGCCAAGGCCGCCGGGGCCAAGGCGGTGCTCGCCCACCGCGAGGCCCCGGGCCGCTGGGTCGCCTTCACCGGCTACGCGGGCGGCGCGCTGCCCGCGATGGCCATCGAGGCCGCCGAAGGACAGGCGCTGCTGGCCAGGCTGAAGACGGGCGAGGTCACGCTGTCCTGGAAGGCCACGGCGAAGAGCCCGTACGTCTACTCCCTGGCCTTCCCCGAGACGGGGGAGGTCAAGGGCGGCCGTACCTACCGCGTGCGCGACCGCGACCTCGGCCAGGTCGAGTCCGCCTACAACTCCATGGGCGTGGCGGCCGACTTCATCGACCTGGCAGGCGCCTACCGGCCGATCGGCAGCGCCGTGTACTTCGGCGGGATCGAGACCGTCGCGGCGCCCGGCACGCGGACCGAGTACTACTCGGCCGGGGACACCGCCTGGGACCAGATGCTCTCCAGCAGCTTCCCCTGGGGCGAATTCATGGTCGGCGAGCAGCACACCTACACCAAGGGCCAAAAGGTGCGGGCGAGTTGGTACGACGGGATCACCGGACCCGTCGCACCGCGCGATCTCTCGGGCAAGGAGACGCTCGCCGCCGAGCGGCAGGGCAACCTGATCGGCTTCGCCCCCGCCATGTGGGGCGACGGCGGCCACGCCGCGCAGCCGGGCTCCTTCGGTGACATCGGCGGACTCCAGCTCAAGCGCAACGGCGAGGACATCGGGGACAGTTGGTACCCGTTCGGCGTCTTCGAGATCCCGGCCGAGGAGAGCCGCTACGAACTGACCCAGAGCATCGAGAAGATCGGCCCGCCCGCCCGGGTCTGGCAGCGGTCTACCTCCGTCCGGACGACCTGGGGCTTCACCTCGAAGCTGGACGCGTCGGCGTACTCGCAGGGCCTGCCGGTGCTCTTCCCGCGGTACGCGGCCCCGCTCGACGGGATGAAGACGGTGGCGGCGGCGAACGGCCAGAGCATCGGGCTGAGCGCCACCGGGCACGCGGACTACGTGCCCGGCGCCCTGAAGTCGGCGAAGCTGTCGTACTCCTACGACGGTGAGAACTGGACCCGGGCCAAGGTGAGCGAGCACGCCGGGCGCTGGACCGCGGTCGTGGACCACGCCGGAGCCTCCGGCAAGCCGGTCTCCCTGAGGGTCGAACTGACCGACGCCAAGGGCGCCACCGTCACCCAGACGGTCGTGCGGGCGTACGACGTGCGCTAGTCCGCAGGGGCAGAGCGGTAACGGTCCACCGGGCGGCGGCCCGGTGGACCGTTACCGGCCTCCGGGCATGTACCGGGTGCGCTGGACGGCACGCCGAACCCGCCCCCTGGCAGGCGGATCGCGAACGGATCACGGGCGGACCGCGAGGCCGTCCAGGGTGAGGTCGAGCAGGCGCTCGGCCTGCTTCCGGTGTTCGGCGCCCGCCGAGGTGAGGGCGATGCCTTCGAGGGCGGCGGCGATGTCGGTGGGCCTGATGTCGGTACGGATCGTCCCGGCGGCCGCGCACGCGTCCATGAGCGCGGTGATGGCGGCCTGGATCATCTCCCGGCTGTGACCGTAGGGGTTGCCGCCGGTGGCGGCGATGGCGCGCAGCGCGTCGATCATGCCGTATTTGGCGGTGACGTAGTCCAGGAAGAGGCGCGTCCACGCGCGCAGGGCTTCGGTGGGTGCCTTCTGTGCGAGCAGAGCGGGGGCGGCGTCGCACAAATGGGCCACCTCGTTGCGGTAGACCGCCTCGACCAGGGCCTCCCGGGTGGGGAAGTTGCGGTACAGGGTGGCGCTGCCCACGCCCGCCTCCCTGGCGATGCGCTCCATCTGCGCGTCCAGCCCTTGCGTCGTGAACGCGTGCACGGCGGCGGTGAGGATCTTCTCCCTGTTGCGCCGTGCGTCAGCCCGCAGCGGCCGCTGTGCTCCATCGGTCATCAGTGCTCGCCATCCCCTCTCAAGTGCCCTTCGCTGTGCCATGACTTGCTAAGCGGAGACGCCCCCACTTAGTCTGGACGTAAGTGGGGGCACCCCCGTTTTCACTGTAGGTCACCGGGCCGGCAGGCGCCCACGAAGGAGACTGCTCATGTCGGGTATCCGGGGCAAGGTCATCGCGATCACGGGTGCCAGCAGCGGCATCGGCGAAGCGACCGCGGTCCACCTCGCGGAAAGGGGCGCCCGGCTCGTACTCGGCGCCCGCAGGGAGGACCGGCTGAACGCGGTCGTGGACGGCATCACGGCCAACGGCGGCACCGCCACCGGCGTCATCGTCGACGTCACGCGCCGCGAGGACCTCCAGCGCCTCACGGACACGGCCGTCGACCGGTTCGGCCGGCTCGACGTCCTCGTCTCCAATGCGGGCACGATGGCCGTCTCGCCGTTCGACGACCTGCGCCAGGACGACTGGGACGCCATGGTCGCCACCCACATCACCGGCCTGCTCAACGGCATCGGGGCGGCGCTGCCGGTCTTCCGGCGGCAGCGCTCCGGCCAGTTCGTCAACGTCGGCTCCACCGCGGCCTACGCCGTCAAGTCCCCCCAGGCCGTGTACGCGGCCACCAAGACGGCGGTGAAGGTGCTCACCGAGGGCCTGCGCCAGGAATCGGGCCCCGGCCTCCGCGTGACCCTCGTCTCGCCCGGCTTCACCCACACCGAGGGCGTGGGCAAGGGGGCCGGCCCCGAGGCCGCGGCCGCGATGACCCGGCAGCGCGACGAGATCGCGATGCCGCCCTCCGCCGTCGCCTCCGCCATCGGCTACGCGATCGGGCAGCCCGACGGCGTCGACGTCGGCGAGATCGTCGTCCGGCCCACCGCGCAGGCCTGACACCGCCGCACGCGGGCACCTCCGGCCGCCTCCACCCGCTCCGGCGACCGAAGTGGGGCGCGCTGCCCACGGACGCGCCCGAGGTGTTCCGCCTGGCGCGCGGCACCCGGCGCATCCTCGACCACTGGCGGACTCCTGTGCGAACAGACGTACGGCGGACTGCGGGCCGACGAGGCCAAGGACGGCAGGCTCCTCGCGGCCGCCGTCGCCGCTGTCGGCCACGAGGGTGCCCGGGCCCCGGAGTTGCCGGTGACCCTCGGCATGCGCGATCGGGCCGGACCCGTCGAAGGGGCCGAACGGGCCACGTGTGCCCACGGCGTGACCGTACGGCGCCGGCAGGGCCGCACCCTGCGCGTCTGCTGCGCGCCCGCGGTGCGTTGCCGGCTCGGCGCAAGGACCGCCGTGCGTACCTGAACCGCGTGGACCATTGGACCGATGTTCCCCGGGGCCGATTTCGTGCGTTCGGCGTTTTCCGCCCCTGCGGGAGGCCGAGAATGAGGGCATGAGTCAGCAGGGCGCGGACGACTGGTGGCAGAAGCTCTACGAGGATCCGGACGCTGGGCCGGAAGCCGACCCGGGGGACACCCTGGACAACCGGTTCCGCTCGGCGGCGGGAGTGACGGCGGACCCGGCCGTACCCGCGTCACCGGCTCCGCCGGATCGGGAAGGGGAGCGGGGGCCGGATCAGGCGCCGGAGCGGGGACCGCTGCCGGGCCCGCGGCAGGCTGCGGCCCCGGACGCGGGCCTGCCCGCCCGGCCGCCGGTGCCGGACGCCTTCCGGCAGGACGCCGGCCCGCCGGGGCCGGTACCGGTGCGGGACGACGGGCCCGGTGCCCCGGGACGGACACAGCCGCTGCTTCCGGGCCCGCGCCCGGCCCCGGAGCCTCCGCCCGCGCCGGAAGTGCCGTCACCCCGCGAGCGGTACCTCCCGCCTCCGCCCCCGCCGGTGCTTCCGGGCCCGCGCCCGTCCCCGGCGTCGCCCGAAGCGGAACTGTCGTCACCCGCCGAGCGGTACGCCCCACCACCACCGCTTCCGCCCACGTCCCCGGCCCCGCCCACGTCCCCGGCCCCGCCCACGTCCCCGGCCCCGCCTGCGGCCTCGGGCCCGCCTTCGCCTTCGGCCCAGTCCCCGGCTCCGCCCCGGCCTGCGGCTCCGGAACCGCCTCCGGGCCCGCCTGCGGCCTCGGGCCCGCCTCGGACTCCGTCGGCGGCCCCGGCCCCACCATCGCCGGCCCCGTCTACGGCCTCGCCACCGCCTTTCCCTGCGGCCCCGGCCCAGGCCGCGCCTTGGGCCTCGGCCCAGCCTTGGGCGCCGGCTCCGCCCTCACCCTCGGCCCAGTCCTCGGCGTCGGCCCAGCCTGCGGCTCCGGAACCGCCTCCGGGCCCGCCTGCGGCCTCGGGCCCGCCTCGGACTCCGTCGGCGGCCCCGGCCCCGCCTTCGCCTGCGGCCCCGGCCGCGCCTTGGGCCTCGGGCCAGCCCTGGGCACCGGCACCGCCTTCGCCCCCGGCTCCGGAACCGGCCGGGCCACCGCTTCCGCCGCCGCCTTCGGCCTCTGCCCCGCCTGCATCCCCGGGCCCGCAGGCGCCCCCGGCGCCGACGGGTGTCGGCGTGCCGCGGGATCCTCGTGCGGGCGGGGCCACCGGGTACGCGCTCGGGGGTGTCGACGTGCCGCCGGTGGCCGGGCCCGAGCTGCCGGTCCGGCGTACGCAGGCGCCGCGCCGCGAGGACCGGACCGAGGAGGTGCCCGCGCCCCTACCCGTACCCGCAGCGGACGCCCCGGCGGAGCGGCGGCCCGAGGTACACCACCTCGGCGACCGCGCACCCACCTACGCCGCCGAGCCGGGCGCGCTCCCGCCCGCCGACCCGGCCGCCCTCGACGGGCTGACCCCGGACACCGTGCTGGAGGGTGCCCGCTACGGCAGCTACACGCTGCGCGCCGCCTCCCTGCGCGGGGACTCCGCCCGCTACCGCGGCGAGGCCCGCCGGGACTTCCTGCTCACCGCCCGCTTCGGCGGCGGCGACGACGCCCTGGTCCTGGTGGCCCTGGCCGGCGGGGACCGGGCCGCGCCCGGGGCCGCGGAGGCCGCCGCCGAGCTGTGCCGCACGGTCGCGGCGGCCGTCGGGCGGAGCCAGGGCCGCCTCGCCGAAGACATCCGCGCCGGGCGCCGCGACGCCCTGCGCTCGGGCCTGCAGCGGCTCACCGACCGGGGCTACGGCCGGCTCCGGGCCCGCGCCGCCGAGCTGGGGCTCGCCGAGGCGGCGTACACCGCCGGGCTGCGCGGGCTGCTGCTCCCCGTGGACCCGGAGTGCCGCACGCGGGTCTGCTTCGGCGCCGGCGCGGGCGGGCTGTTCCGTCTCCGGTCGGGCCAGTGGGAGGACCTGGAAACCGCCGGGCAGGCCGAGGACACCGAGGGCGGATTCCGGTTCCGCGCGGCCGTGGCCCGGCCGGGGGACACCCTGCTGCTGTGCTCCGGCGGCCTGGCGGAGCCGATGCGGGAGGAGGCCGCCCTCACGGCGGAGCTCGCCGCCCGCTGGAGCGAGGCGGAGCCGCCGGGCCTGGCGGCCTTCCTCGCGGACACCCAGCTCCGCCTCAAGGGGTACGCCGACGACCGCACGGCCGCCGCGGTCTGGGAGGCGTAACCGGCGCACACATGGCTGGATGGGAGGCACGCGTGTCGGAGAGACCGGACCGGAGACCGGGAAGGATGCCCCCCTCATGGCCAAGCAGAACGTGGCGGAGCAGTTCGTCGACATCCTCGTGCGCGCCGGCGTGCGGCGGATGTACGGCGTCGTCGGCGACAGCCTCAACCCCGTCGTGGACGCGATCCGCCGGACGGGTGACATCGACTGGATCCAGGTGCGCCACGAGGAGACGGCGGCCTTCGCCGCGGGCGCCGAGGCCCAGATCACCGGCCGCCTCGCCGCCTGCGCGGGCTCCTGCGGCCCGGGGAACCTGCACCTGATCAACGGGCTGTACGACGCCCAGCGTTCGATGGCGCCGGTGCTCGCCCTCGCCTCGCACATCCCCTCCAGCGAGATCGGCCTCGGCTACTTCCAGGAGACCCACCCCGACCAGCTCTTCCGCGAGTGCAGCCACTACAGCGAGCTGATCTCGAACCCCGCGCAGATGCCCCGGCTGCTCCAGACCGCCGTGCAGCACGCCGTCGGCCGCAGCGGCGTCAGCGTGGTCGCCCTGCCCGGGGACATCGCCGCCCTGCCCGCCCCGGAGAAGGCCGTGGAGCACGCGCTCGTCACCGCCCGCCCCACCGTGCGGCCCGGTGACGCCGAGATCGAGAAGCTGGTCCGCCTCGTCGACGAGGCGGACCGGGTCACGCTCTTCTGCGGCAGCGGCACGGCCGGGGCGCACGCCGAGGTGATGGAGTTCGCCGGCCGGGTCAAGGCGCCCGTAGGGCACGCCCTGCGCGGCAAGGAGTGGATCCAGTACGAGAATCCGTACGACGTCGGCATGAGCGGTCTGCTGGGCTACGGCGCCGCCTACGAGGCCACCCACGAGTGCGATCTGCTGATCCTGCTCGGCACGGACTTCCCGTACAACGCCTTCCTCCCCGACGACGTGAAGATCGTCCAGGTGGACATCCGCCCCGAACACCTCGGCCGCCGCTCCCAGTTGGACCTCGCGGTCTGGGGGGACGTACGGGAGACCCTGCGCGCGCTGAACACGAGGGTGAAGGCCAAGACGGACCGCCGTTTCCTGGACCGGATGCTGAAGAAGCACGCGGACGCCCTGGAAGGGGTGGTGAAGGCCTATACGCGCAAGGTCGAGAAGCACACCCCGATCCACCCCGAGTACGTGGCCGCCATCCTCGACGAACTGGCCGACGAGGACGCCGTTTTCACCGTCGACACCGGCATGTGCAATGTGTGGGCGGCGCGCTATCTTTCCCCGAACGGCAAACGGCGCATCATCGGCTCCTTCAGCCACGGCTCCATGGCCAACGCCCTCCCGCAGGCCATCGGCGCACAGTTCACCGACCGGAACCGTCAAGTGGTGTCGATGTCGGGCGACGGCGGTTTCTCGATGCTGATGGGAGATTTCCTCACCCTGGTGCAGTACGACCTCCCCGTCAAAGTGGTCCTGTTCAACAACTCATCTCTCGGAATGGTCGAGCTGGAGATGCTGGTTTCCGGCCTGCCCTCCTACGGGACGACCAACAAGAACCCCGACTTTGCCGCGATCGCCCGCGCGGCGGGTGCCTACGGGGTCCGCGTCGAGAAGCCCAAGCAGCTCACAGGGGCTTTGAAGGACGCTTTCCGGCACAAGGGACCCGCTCTGGTGGATGTGGTGACGGACCCCAACGCCCTGTCGATTCCACCGAGGATCAGCGCCGAGATGGTGACCGGATTCGCACTATCCGCCAGCAAGATCGTGCTGGACGGGGGAGTGGGCCGCATGATCCAGATGGCTCGATCCAACCTCCGCAACGTGCCCCGCCCGTAAGCCCGCAGGAGTGCGGAACCCCCCGGGGGGCATGCATCCCGTAGACCAGTTCGAGAGCGTGGACGCGGGGAGGGACATCGCCGTGCGGGTGGGGGCGAAGAACGGGAAGCCGTGGCGGAGAGGCAGGCCGGTGCCGCGCGAACCGTCCGCCGGTGAGGACGGGGGAGCGGTGGACACGCTGCGGATCACCCGGAGCGTGCGCCGGGCCGACCTGAAGGCGGTGGGTGAAGTCCGCCGGGCCTTACGCGAGTTGATGCACCACCGGTGCCGGACCGATGCGGCCGAGGTGGCCGAGCTGCTGATCACCGAGCTCGTCACCAACGCCCTCGTCCACACCGACCGGGGCGCGGAGGTGTCCGCGAGTCTCGCCGCCACACGGTTACGGGTGGAGGTCCGGGACTACGCCGCACGCAGACCCCGGCCGTACGTACCGACCGCCGACGACGGTACGCACGGCCGGGGACTCGTGCTGGTACAGGCGCTCGCCGACGACTGGGGTGTGGACGCGCTGGCCCTCGGCAGCGGCAAGGTGGTGTGGTTCGAGCTGGACGGGCGCCACGACGCGCCGTACGAGGGAGGGCCCGCCTGAGCAGGCGGGCCCTCCGGGGTCTTCCCCGATCGGGACCGGTCAGCCGAACTGCTGCTCCAGGTCCTTCAGTTTGCGCTCCAGCGAGTCCAGCCGGGGAATGGTCTGGGTGTCGTCCTCGGCGGTGAGGTCCACCGTCCGGGTGCCGGTCACGTCAAAGGATTCGGTTCCGTTCACGGCCTGCAGGGAGGGCCGGCGGCGCGAGGGCAGTTGTCCCGAATCCGGTATGGCCGGCTCCGCGCCGACCGGCGCGGAGCCCGCTCCCTGCGTCAGTTCGGGCAGCTCGACCTGGCGGCCGCGGGACCGCCCGAACGCCCGGTTCTGCCGGCCCAGAGCCTTGATGCGCGCCCGGTCCAGCCGGTTCTGGTCGCGCCTGCGGTGCCGGTCCTGCTCCCTCTCCTTCTTGTCCTCGCGCACCTCGTCCACGGCCTCGTCGAGGGTGCGGACCCCCTCCAGCAGCATGAGCGACCAGGCGCCGAAGGTCTCCCGGGGCGCGCGCAGCCAGCGCACCATCCGGATCTGCGGCAACGGCCGCGGGATCAGGCCCTGTTCGCGCAGCGCCGCCCGGCGGGTCTGCTTGAGGGCGCGGTCGAAGAGCACGGCCGCCGAGAGCGACATCCCGGCGAAGAACTGCGGGGCCCCGTCGTGGCCCAGGCCGCGCGGGGCGTGCACCCAGTTGAACCACGCGGCCGCGCCCGCGAACAGCCAGACCAGCATGCGGGAACCGAGGGCCGCGTCGCCGTGGCTGGCCTCGCGGACGGCGAGCACCGAGCAGAACATGGCGGCGCCGTCGAGGCCGAAGGGGACCAGGTACTCCCAGCCCCCGGAGAGGTTGAGGTTCTGCCGGCCGAAGCCGACGAGACCGTGGAAGGAGAGGGCGGCGGCGACGGCCGCGCAGCAGAAGAGCAGGACGTACGAAGCGGTCCCGTAGACGGCTTCCTTGCGCCGCCGCCGTTCCTCGCTGCGCTCCCAGCTGTCGTCGGCCGCGGCCTTCTCGCTCTCGCGCTTGCCACGGGCCAGTACCGCAACTGCCGCAAGTACGCCCAGGATCAGCAGGCTGCCGGGCAGCAGCCAGTCCAGCGATATGTCGGTCAGTCTCATGCGGATGTCCCTTGCCTCGCGTATGCGTCCATGCGGCTGTGCGGCTTTCCGGGCGCCATAGTGGCGTAGCCGGTGAGCTGTGCATGCGGGTTTCGGGGCAAGTGGACGCCATCGGGGGTCGGGGCCCGCCGGATAGGGCGTTGTTACTCGAACTGGCTGCCGTACGAGCCGAGTTGCGTTCGATTACGGTCACTCTTACGGGTGGGTTAGTGCCGGGATCACGCTCAGTAGTCGACGGCGTCGGCCGTGAGCCGGGCGACGCGGTCCGCGTCACAGGTCCGGGGGCACGTGACGCAGGTGTCCTCGGGCCGGATCGTGTAGAAGAAGCAGCAGCCGGCCCGGTCCCGGGTGGGCAGCACGCGGCCGTCGGGGCCCGTGAGCGTACGGAACCCCGCGCCCCCGGTGTAGGGGGCGGTGGAGCCGGGCAGCAGCGCCTCCAGCTCGGCCATGGCCCGGCGCTCCTCGCCGAACAGGGCGCCGACGTACCAGAGCCCCTCGACGACCTCGTCGGTCACCATGCCCCACAGGGCGCGGCGGCCGCGTCGCATCCGCGGACCGAAACCTTCCAGCACGGGCCCGAGGTGGTGGGCCACCGCAGCCCGCACCTCACCGCGCAGCGCCTCCTCGTCGGGCACGACACGGGCCCCGGGGAGCAGGGCCGCCGGATCGTCCGGCAGGCAGGCGAACTCCCCGACGTGCACGGCCATCCGGCCGCGGGTCCGGTGGAAGGCCACCCCGGCGACCGGGAGGTACGGGACCCGCCGGGCCAGGAACCACGGGACGGTGATCAGCAGGCAGGCCGGCCACGCGTACCGGTGCAGCCCGAAGCCCGCGATCACGTCGGGGCGGGCCTGGGTGCCGTAGTCCCTCAGCACCTGGGCGTCGTCCCAGGCGAGGAAGGCGTCCAGGGCGGGTCCGCCCGCCGCGAGCTCGTCCGCGCCGACCCATCCCGCACCGCGAGGGAGGGGTTCGTGCGCGGCCGGCTCGTCGACCCCCAGTCCGCCGTAGACCTCGGCCAGGCGGGCGTACGCGTCCGCCACCGGAGAGCCGGCCGGGGCGGACGGGACGCGCAGGGCAGGGGTCACGGCAGTGACGGCCATGGGTGGACCACCGAATCGCACGATCGTTAACAGGTTAGCCTTACCTTACCCGATCTCGGCGAGGCCGTATCCTCAGGTCAGGTCGAGACCCGGAGGAGGACCGAGTGCACGACACGGACCGAGCCCGGATACCGGCACAAAAAACACGCAAGGTACTGCGCCATTCGGTGCGCGGGCAGATCCTCGACGCCCTGCGCGCGGCGCTGATCGACGGCGAGCTGGTGCCGGGGGAGATCTACTCGGGCCCCGCCCTCGGAGAACGCTTCGGGGTCTCCGCGACCCCCGTGCGCGAGGCGATGCAGCAGCTGGCGGTCGAGGGGGCGGTGGAATGCCTGCCGAACCGGGGCTTCCGCGTCCTGTCGCGCACCCCGGGGGAACGGGCCGAGCTGGCCGAGGTCCGGGCGCTGCTCGAAGTCCCCGTCATGCTCCGGCTGGCCCGCACGGTGCCCGCGGAGACCTGGGAGGCCCTGCGGCCGGAGGTCGCCGCCACGGCGGAGGCGGCCGCGGCGGGCGACCTGCCGGGCTACGCGGAGGCGGACCGGGCCTTCCACCGGGCGGTGCTGAGGCTGGCCGGCAACGCGCAGCTGGTGCAGGTGGCGGAGGAGCTCCACCGGCGGGCGCAGTGGCCCCTGCCGGGCGCTCCGCGGGTTCGGCGGGCCGATCTCGTCGCCGATGCGGCGGAGCACTCGGCGCTGCTGGAGGCGCTGATCGCGCGCGACCTCCCGGTGGTCGAGTCCCTCGTCCGCGAACACTTCGCCGGCGCCTGACCCCTGGGGCTCCGCCCCGAACCCCGCCGGGCTTCGCCCAGACCCGCGCCTCAATCGCCGGCGAGGCTGGGATACCGGGGCTCCGCCCCGAACCCCCTACGGCGCTCCGCGCCCGCGCCTCAAACGCCGACGGGGCTGAAAGCCCCGGGGCTCCGCCCCGAACCCCGCTCCTCAAACGCCGGAGGGGCTGAAATTGCGCTCCGCGCAATCCAGCCCCGCAGGCACGTGCAGGCTGACGCCGGACAAATCCAGCCTCGCCGGCGTTTGAGGCGCGGGGTCTGGGGCGGAGCCCCAGGTCGTTCGGCCGCGCCGGCGATTGAGGCGCCTGCCGGGCCGGCCGGCTACGCCGCAGGCGACGGGGTGGGTTGGAGTTGGTCGGCCAGCCAGGTGGGGATGCCGCCCAGGAGGTGGAACAGGCGGCGGGCCTCCGCGCGCAGGCGGGCGGCCTCCGGTTCCGGCTCGGCCTCGGCCAGCGCGGCCAGCGCGGGGGCCGTGCCGATCAGGAAGCCCAGGTCCTCCCGGATCCGCAGGGACTCCGCGAAGCCCTTGCGGGCCTCGGCCACCTCGCCGTCCCGCAGGGCCAGTGCGGCCAGGTGCCGCCACGTGAAGGACAGCAGCAGGGTGTCCCCGTGCGCCTCCGCGCCGGCGTGCGCCCGGTGGTACGCCGGCCGGGCCGACTGCGGGGCGTCCGCCAGGTGCTCGGCGACCAGGCCGCGGCGGAAGTCCAGCAGCGGGCGGGTCCGGGACCCCGGGGACAGCAGGGCCGCCGCCCGGCCCAGCGCGGAGCGGGCCTCGTCGGCCCGGTCGCGCACGCCGAGCACGGTGGCGGCGTACGCCAGCTGGCCCCGTTCGCACGCGGCCGCGCCCCGGTCGTCGTCGTCCTGCGCCACCGCCTCGGCGACCCGCAGCGCGTCCTCGGCCTCGGCCCAGCCCTGGCCGGTGAACAGGCACCGCTCGACCAGCAGCGCGGTGCGCTGGACCGCGGCACCCGCATCGGCGAGGTGCGGCGTCAGCAGCGCCGCCGCGTCGGTCCAACAGCCGCGCGAGCGCAGCCGCCATATCGCCCGCTGGAGGGGGTCGTCCCCTCCGGTTGTTCCGGCACCCGACATGGCGGTATCCGCCACATTGCCCTCCCCAAAGCAACCAAGCAGCACATCGTTGAGCCCTGGGGCGAAATGAGAGCACGGATCGGCGGCATCGGCCAAGGGGTCGGGTGAACTCTTTCACAAAGTCCGGACGGATCATCAGCCGTCCCGCAGTCCGGACCCCTCCGGCCGCGGGACGGATCTTCTCAGCTCATGCGCAGTGCCAGGAAGAAGTCGAGCTTGTCCTCGAGCCGGGACAGGTCCCGCGCCGTCAACTGCTCGATTCGCCCGACCCGGTAGCGCAGCGTGTTGACGTGCAGGTGCAGCCGCGTCGCGCAGCGGGTCCACGAACCGTCGCAGTCCAGGAAGGCCTCCAGGGTCGGGATGAGCTCCGCGCGGTGGCGCCGGTCGTAGTCCCGCAGCGGGTCCAGCAGCCGGGCCGTGAAGGCGCGGCGGACGTCGTCCGGGACGAACGGCAGCAGCAGCACGTGCGAGGCCAGCTCGTGGTGCCCGGCCGCGCAGACCCGGCCGGGGCGCGCCGCGGCCACCCGGCGGGCGTGCCGGGCCTCCTCCAGCGCCCCGCGCAGCCCCTCGGCGGAGTGCACGGCCGCGCTGACGCCCAGCGTGACCCGGCCGTCGTCGGCCAGACCGGCCGCCAGGGGGTCCCGTACGGCCGAGAGGAGCTCGTCGGCGTGCAGGGCCGAGTCCGGGCCCTTGTCCTCCCCGGCGTCCCCGGACAGGGAGGGCAGCGGCACGAGCGCGATGGCCTCGTCACCCGCATGGGCCACCGCGATCCGGTCGGAGGGCTCCGGCCCCGAGACCGACGGGTCGACGAGGATCTCCTCCAGCAGCGACTGGGCCACCGGGCCGCCGGGGATGTCCCCGCCCTCCCAGTCCACCCGGGCCACGACGACCTGCCAGTGCGGGGCGGCGCCCAGCCCGGGCAGCAGCACCGGCGCCGCCACCCGCAGGCGGGCGGCGATCTCGGCGGGCGCGGCACCCGTCTGGACCAGCTCCAGGACCTCCTGCGCGAGGCGGCGGCGCACCGTACGGGCCGCGTCGCGCCGGTCCCGCTCCACGGCGATCAGCTGGGTGACGCCCTGGAGCAGGTCCAGCCGCTCGGCGGGCCAGTCGCCCGCGTCCGCCTCGACGGCCAGCAGCCAGTCCGACAGCACGGTCTCGCGCACGTCCCGGGCCGCCGGGCCGGCCGCGCCGCGCCCGTGTCCCCTGATCGGGAAGAGCGAGTAGGTAATACCCTGGATGGAGATCCGGTGCGGTCCCCTACGGCCCGTCCGGACCGCCGCAAGGTGCTCGCTCGCCAGTGCTGCGCACACGCCCGGCGCCAGCGGCTCGCCCGCCCCGGCGATCTGCCGGCCCGTGGGGGACAGCACCCAGGCCCGGAGATCGAGGTCGGTGGTGAGCAGATCCAGCACCACGTCGGGTCCACCGCCGGCCGGACCCGAGGTCATCAGACGGCGATGGCGGTCCACGACGGCCGCGAGATCACCGGCGCGCTCGCCCGATACCTGCCGTACGACGTACTCGGTGATCGTGGCGAATGCAACGTCCTCGTTCACGGCGAACAGCGGCAGCCGGTTGCGCACGCAGGCCGAAACAAGATCGTCCGGGATGGCGCCGAGCTCCGCCTCGCCCGCCGCGAGCCCGGCGACGCCGGCGCTCGCGAGGATTCGTACGAACGGCTCGGAGTCGGCTGAATTTCGTCTCCAGGCCAGGCCAGTGAGGACGAGTTCACCCCCCGAGAGATATCGGCTGGGATCACGCAGGTCGGTCGTCATGACCCCGCGGACCGTCCGGTCGAGTTCTTCCTCGCCGCCGAGCAGCCGCAGCCCCAGCGCCTCGGTTTCCAGCAGTGCGCGCAGCCGCATGATGTCGCCGCCGATCTGTCTCGAATGTTGCCGTTGGAAATCGGGCAGGTCGTCGCATCCTGCCTTTCATACGAATCTACAAGACGAGGGAGGCCGTCAGCCAACTCCTTCATGGTTTCGGTGACTGCACCCGGGGGACAGGCGGCCGGTGTACTGAGTCCACACCGCGTTAACAGCACGTGAACGACCAGTCGAGGGCCTGTAGGCCTCCTGGCTTGAAGTGAACGACACGATGAAGAAGAAGAGAGCCGCTCATGGACTTCCTTCGCCCCGCCAGCTGGGAGGAGGCGCTCGCCGCTAAGGCCGAGTTCCCCACAGCTGTGCCGATTGCGGGTGGCACCGACGTGATGGTCGAGATCAACTTCGACCACCGTCGGCCGGAGTACCTCCTGGACCTGAACCGCATCGGTCTCCTGCGGGAGTGGGAGGTCGGCGAGGACGTGGTTCGTCTGGGCGCCTCCGTCCCGTACACGCAGATCATGGAGAACCTCCGGACGGAGCTTCCGGGTCTCGCGCTCGCCTCGCACACGGTCGCGTCCCCGCAGATCCGCAACCGCGGCGGCGTCGGCGGCAACCTCGGTTGCGCCTCGCCGGCCGGCGACTCCCACCCCGCGCTCCTCGCGGCGGGCGCCGAGGTCGAGGTGGAGTCCGTACGCGGCTCCCGCCTCATCCCGATCGACGAGTTCTACACCGGCGTGAAGCGCAACGCGCTCGCCGCGGACGAGCTCATCAAGACCATCCACGTGAAGAAGGCGGACGGTCCCCAGCAGTACTCCAAGGTCGGCTCCCGCAACGCGATGGTCATCGCGGTCTGCGCGTTCGGTCTGGCGCTGCACCCGGAGACCCGCACGGTCCGCACCGGCATCGGTTCGGCCGCGCCGACCCCGATCCGGGCGAAGGCCGCCGAGGAGTTCCTGAACGCCGCGCTCGAAGAGGGCGGCTTCTGGGAGTCCGGCAAGGTCATCACCCCGTCGATCGCCAAGCAGTTCGGTGACCTCGCCTCCGGCGCGGCCAACCCGATCGACGACGTCCGCGGCACGGCGAAGTACCGCCGTCACGCGGTTGGCATCATGGCTCGCCGCCAGCTCGTCTGGACCTGGGAGCAGTACCGCGGTACCGGCAACGGCCGCTCGCTTGAAGGGGCTGCGTAATCATGCGCGTCAATTTCACTGTCAACGGCCGTCAGCAGGAAGCCGACGACGTGTGGGAGGGCGAGTCCCTTCTCTACGTCCTGCGCGAGCGCCTGGGCCTGCCGGGTTCGAAGAACGCCTGTGAGCAGGGCGAGTGCGGTTCCTGCACCGTCCGCCTCGACGGCGTGCCGGTCTGTTCCTGTCTCGTGGCCGCCGGCCAGGTCGAGGGTCGCGACGTCGTGACCGTCGAGGGTCTGGCGGAGTTCTCCAAGCAGCGTGACGAGCACGGCCACGGCGGTGCCTGCGGCACCGGCGGCGGCTGCGGCGGCAAGGGTGTGTCCCTGGACGCGGCCAAGCAGTGGCAGGCCAAGCCGGGCGACTCGCAGACCGGCGAGGGCGTGGAGCTCTCCACCATCCAGCAGGCGTTCATCGACGCCGGCGCCGTCCAGTGCGGTTTCTGCACCCCGGGTCTGCTGATCCAGGCGGACGCGCTCCTGGAGGAGAACTCCTCCCCGTCCGACCAGGACATCCGTGAGGCCCTGTCCGGCAACCTCTGCCGCTGCACGGGTTACGAGAAGATCCTCGACGCGGTCCGCCTCGCGGCCGCCCGTCAGGGAGAGGCGGTCTGACCATGGCTCAGAACACCCGCACCGTGCCCGCCGGTACGCCGACGAACGTCACCCAGAAGCACAACAAGGGCGGCATCGGCGAATCGATTCTCCGCCCGGACGGCACCCTCAAGGTCACCGGCGAGTTCGCGTACTCCTCGGACATGTGGCACGAGGACATGCTGTGGGGCCAGACGCTGCGCAGCACCGTCGCCCACGCCGAGATCGTCTCCATCGACATCTCCGAGGCGCTCGCCATGCCCGGCGTCTACTCGGTGCTGACGTACGACGACCTGCCCGCCGAGATGAAGAACTACGGCCTGGAGATCCAGGACACCCCGGTTCTCGCCAACGGCCGGGTACGTCACCACGGTGAGCCGGTCGCCCTCGTGGCCGCCGACCACCCGGAGACCGCCCGCCGCGCGGCCGCCAAGATCAAGATCGACTACCGCGAGCTGCCGCTCGTCACGGACGAGGCCTCCGCCCTCGCCCCCGACGCGCCGCTGATCCACGAGGGCCGCGACGACCACCACATCGGTCACGTCCCGCACCCGAACATCGTGCACCGCCAGCCGATCATCCGCGGCAACGTGGAAGAGGCCCGCAAGCGCGCCGACGTCATCGTCGAGGGCGAGTACACCTTCGGCATGCAGGACCAGGCCTTCCTCGGCCCGGAGTCCGGCCTGGCCGTGCCGTCCGAGGACGGCGGCGTCGAGCTGTACGTGGCCACCCAGTGGCTGCACTCGGACCTCCAGCAGATCGCCCCGGTCCTGGGTCTGCCGCCGGAGAAGGTCCGCATGACGCTCTCGGGCGTCGGCGGTGCCTTCGGTGGCCGCGAGGACATCTCGATGCAGATCCACGCCTGCCTCCTGGCCCTGGCCACGAACAAGCCGGTCAAGATCGTCTACAACCGGTTCGAGTCCTTCTTCGGTCACGTGCACCGCCACCCGGCGAAGCTCTACTACGAGCACGGCGCCACCAAGGACGGCAAGCTCACGCACATGAAGTGCAAGATCGTCCTGGACGGCGGCGCCTACGCGTCCGCCTCCCCGGCGGTCGTGGGCAACGCCTCCTCCCTCTCGGTCGGTCCGTACGTCCTGGAGGACGTGGACATCGAGGCGATCGCGCTCTACACGAACAACCCGCCCTGTGGCGCGATGCGCGGCTTCGGCGCCGTCCAGGCCTGCTTCGCGTACGAGGCCCAGATGGACAAGCTCGCGGCGAAGCTGGGCATGGACCCGGTCGAGTTCCGCCAGCTGAACGCCATGGAGCAGGGCACGATCATGCCCACCGGCCAGGTCGTGGACGCCCCGGCGCCCGTCGCCGAGCTGCTGCGCCGGGTCAAGGCCCGCCCGCTGCCGCCGGAGCGCCAGTGGGAGACCGCCGGCGAGAACGCGGACGTCCGCGCGCTGCCCGGCGGCCTCTCGAACACCACCCACGGCGAGGGCGTCGTCCGCGGCGTCGGCTACGCGGTCGGCATCAAGAACGTCGGCTTCTCCGAGGGCTTCGACGACTACTCCACCGCCCGCGTGCGCCTGGAGGTCATCAACGGCGAGCCCGTCGCGATGGTCCACACGGCCATGGCGGAGGTCGGCCAGGGCGGCATCACCGTCCACACGCAGATCGCCCGTACGGAGCTGGGTGTCACGCAGGTGACCATCCACCCGGCCGACACGCAGGTCGGCTCCGCCGGTTCCACGTCCGCCTCCCGGCAGACGTACATGACCGGTGGCGCCGTGAAGAACACCTGTGAGGCGGTGCGCGAGGCCCTCCTGGAGATCGGGCGCCGCAAGAACGGCTCCTACCACCCGGCGTGGGCCACCGCCGAGCTGCTGCTCGAAGGCGGCAAGGTCGTCACCGACGGCGGCGAGGTCCTCGCGGACATCGCCGACATCCTCGAGGACGAGGCCATCGACCTCGAGCTCGAATTCCGGCACGCGGCGACCGAGCCCTTCGACCTGGTCACCGGCCAGGGCAACGGCCACGTCCAGTACACCTTCGCCGCGCACCGCGCGGTCGTCGAGGTGGACACCGAGCTCGGCCTCGTCAAGGTCGTCGAGCTGGCGACCGCCCAGGACGTCGGCAAGGCGCTCAACATGCTTTCCGTGGTGGGCCAGATCCAGGGTGGTACCACCCAGGGTCTCGGCGTGGCGATCATGGAAGAGATCATCGTGGACCCGAAGACCGCGAAGGTGCGCAACCCCTCCTTCACGGACTACCTGATCCCGACCATCCTCGACACCCCGACCATCCCGGTCGACGTCCTGGAGCTCGCCGACCCGAAGGCGCCGTACGGCCTTCGCGGTATGGGCGAGGCCCCGACCCTCTCGTCGACCCCGGCCGTCATCGCGGCGATCCGGCAGGCGACGGGTCTGGACATCAACAAGACGCCGATCCGTCCGGAAGCCCTCACCGGGACCCTCTAGGACGGCGTGGTCCGGGGGCCGCGAGGCCCCGGACCCCTCAGACTCTCCGGGCGGTGCGATTTGGGAACGTCACACTTCACAGCGCACCGTCCGGAGTACACACGAAGCACCGCACCGCTCGCGGTCCCTTCACCTGGCAGTACCCCTGCGAAACCCCCACGTAGTACCAGCGGTCACCCCCGCACTACCCGCAGTACACGCAGTGAACATTCGCGTCGCCTCGGGCCGTCACCCCGGGTCGTGCAGCCAAACGCAGCATCCCAAATCCCGCAATCTCCAATCCCCACGCGGGTGCCCCTTTGAACCTTGGGAGTTAGGCACCATGACCCAATCGTCTGTGGAGACCAAGACCACCGCGGAAGAGGCCGGCGACGGCTCTCGCAACCCCGCCGGGCGTTCTTGGCTCGACCGCTACTTTCATATAACGCACAGAGGTTCCAACGTCGGCAACGAGGTCCGTGGCGGTATCACGACCTTCATGGCCATGGCGTACATCCTCCTGCTCAACCCCCTGCTTCTGTCGGGCAAGGACGTCGCGGGCACCGTGATGGACGGATCGGCGATCATCACCGCCACCGCCTTCGCCGCGGCCGTGACCACGCTCCTCATGGGCTTCGTCGGCAAGGTGCCGCTGGCCCTCGCCGCCGGCCTCTCCGTGTCCGGTGTGCTCGCCTCGCAGGTCGCCCCGCAGATGACCTGGCCGCAGGCCATGGGCATGTGCGTGGTGTACGGCGTCGTGATCTGTCTCCTGGTCGTCACCGGCCTCCGAGAGATGATCATGAACGCGATCCCCCTCGCGCTCAAGCACGCCATCACCATGGGCATCGGCCTCTTCGTGGCCCTCATCGGCTTCTTCAAGGCCGGTTTCGTCGGCAAGGGTCCGGAGTTCGGTCCCCCCGTCCAGCTCGGTGCGGTCGGTGAGCTCTCGGGCTGGCCCGTCCTGCTCTTCTGCATCACCCTGGTCGCCATCTTCATGCTCCAGGCCCGCAAGGTGCCCGGCGCGATCCTGATCGGCATCGTCGGCGGCACCATCCTGGCCGCGATCCTCAACGCCGTCGTCGACATCGACCCGAAGGCCTGGAAGAACGGTCCGCCGGAGCTCGACGGCTCCGCGGTCTCGATGCCGAACTTCTCGCTCTTCGGTGACGTCTCCTTCGGCGGCTGGGGCGACGTCGGCTACATGACGGTCGGCATGATCGTCTTCACCCTGGTGCTCGCCGGCTTCTTCGACGCCATGGCCACCATCATCGGTGTCGGCACCGAGGCCAAGCTGGCCGACGACAAGGGCCGCATGCCGGGCCTGTCCAAGGCCCTGTTCATCGACGGCGCCGGTGGCGCCATCGGTGGCGTCGCGGGCGGCTCCGGCCAGACCGTGTTCGTCGAGTCCGCGACCGGCGTCGGCGAGGGTGCCCGCACGGGCCTCGCCTCCGTGGTCACCGGCCTGTTCTTCGCCGCCTGCCTCTTCTTCACCCCGATCACGCAGATCGTCCCGGGTGAGGTCGCCTCCGCGGCCCTGGTCGTCATCGGCGCGATGATGATGCAGAACGCCCGCCACGTGGACTGGTCCGACAGCGCGACCTCGATCCCGGTCTTCCTGACCGTCGTGATCATGCCGTTCACCTACTCGATCACCGCCGGTGTCGCCGCGGGTGTCATCTCCTACGTCGCCATCAAGATCGCTCAGGGCAAGGCCCGTGAGATCGGCGGCTTCATGTGGGCGCTGACCGGAATCTTCCTGGTCTTCTTCGCGCTCCACCCGATCGAGGGCTGGCTCGGGGTCGGCTGACCCGGACCGGCCTGATCCGTACGAAAACCGCACGCTCCACGCATCCGATACTGGAAAACGAACCTCTCCGAGGAGGCCCCCATGCTGGACATCGCCGAAGAGCTGAACCGGTGGGTCGAGCAGGGACGTGACTTCGCCGTCGCCACGGTCGTGGCGGTCGGCGGCAGCGCGCCCCGGCAGCCCGGGGCCGCTCTCGCCGTCGACAGCGAGGGCACGGCCATCGGCTCGGTTTCCGGTGGATGCGTGGAGGGTGCGGTGTACGAGCTGTGCCGGCAGGCGCTGGAGGACGGCGAGACCGTCCAGGAGCGCTTCGGGTACAGCGACGACGATGCCTTTGCCGTGGGCCTGACCTGCGGCGGAATCATCGACATCCTCGTCACCCCGGTCCCCGTGGGCTCTCCCGTACGGGAGGTGTTCGCGGCCGGCCTGGCCGCCGCGGCCCGCGGTGAGGCCGCGGCCGTGGCCCGGATTGCCGAGGGCCCGGCCGAGCTCATGGGCCGCGCCGTCTTCGTCCGTACCGAGGGCGCCCACGAGGGCGGCTTCGGCGGACACCCCGAGCTGGACCGCACCATCGCCGAAGAGGCCCGCGCCATGCTCGACGCCGGCCGCACCGGCGTGCTGGAGATCGGCGCCGACGGCAGGCTCTGCGGAGAGCCGCTGAAGGTGCTGGTCGAGTCCAGCGTCCCGCCCCCGCGGATGATCGTCTTCGGCGCCATCGACTTCGCCTCCGCCCTCGTGCGGATCGGAAAGTTCCTCGGCTACCGGGTGACGGTGTGCGACGCACGGCCCGTCTTCGCGACGAAGACCCGCTTCCCCGAGGCGGACGAGATCGTCGTCGACTGGCCGCACCGCTATCTCGAGAGCACGGAAGTGGACGGCCGGACCGTCCTGTGCGTGCTCACCCACGACGCCAAGTTCGACGTCCCGCTCCTCGAACTGGCCCTCAAGCTCCCCGTCGCCTACGTCGGCGCCATGGGCTCCCGCCGCACCCACGAGGACCGCAACAAGCGGCTCCGCGACGTCGGCGTCACCGAGCTCGAACTGGCCCGGCTGCGCTCCCCGATCGGCCTGGACCTCGGCGCCCGCTCCCCGGAGGAGACCGCGCTGTCCATCGCTGCCGAGATCGTCGCGAACCGCCGCGGCGGCAGCGGCGCGGCCCTCACCGGCGCGCACATCCCGATCCACCCCGACGTTGCGAACACCGCCATCAGCAGGATCGGTTCCGTCGCTTGAAGGAGTGAGTGACGGCCGAAGGTGAGAAAAGGGCGCCACCCTTAGGGGTTGCGCCCTTTTGGCGTTCCCCCTATTTTACCGGCCGGTAATAGGGGGCCCTCGCCGGAGGAGCCCTCTCCCTCCTTTGCCCACACCGGAGTTGAGCGGATGTTGCGTACCGTGCGAACCTTGGGCGTCCTGGCGGCGGCCGCCCTGCTCACCGCCGTCACGCCGGCACCGGCCCCCGCGGCCCCCGCCCCAGCCGCTCCTGCGCCCGGCCTGCGCGAGGTGCTCTTCGTCGGCAACAACTGGGAGGGGACCGCCGACGTCCTCGCCTCCACCGGCGATCTCGCCAAGGTCGGCCGGATCAACGTGATCCCCGACAAGGCGGAGCGGCTCCGCGAGATCTACCTCAACCCCGTGAAACTCGCCTTCTTCCTCGGCATCCGGGAGAGCGCCGGCGAGGGCCACGACCAGTTCGTCGACGACATGTTCACCACCCCGGACGGCTCCGCGGTCGTCGTCTCCCGCCCCAGCTTCGCCGACGTCGTGTCCATCGACGTCACCTCGGGGCGGATCAACTGGCGCTTCCCGGTCTCCGGTCACCGCTCCGACCACATGGCAGTCTCCCCGGACGGCACCCGCATCGCCGTCTCGGCCTCCACCTCCAACACCGTGCACGTCCTGGACATCGCCACCGGACGCCAGGTCGGATCCTTCGGCACCGGGGACAAGCCCCACGAGAACACCTTCACCCGGGACGGCCGCTTCCTGTGGAACAGCTCCATCGGCGAGGTGAACACCGCCCTCGACGCACCCTGGCTGGACTGGACGAAGGGCGACCGGAAGATCACCGTGGTCGACGCCCGGACCTTCCGGACCGTACGGGTGATCGACATGCGGGAGCGGCTGGACGCCTTCGG
Source organism: Streptomyces sp. NBC_00207 (assembly GCF_045160965.1). Lineage (NCBI taxonomy): Bacteria > Bacillati > Actinomycetota > Actinomycetes > Kitasatosporales > Streptomycetaceae > Streptomyces > Streptomyces sp. NBC_00207. The sequence continues at coordinate 7,141,401 of NZ_CP130715.1, forward strand.
CCGCCGCGACCTGTCCGACGCCGTGCGCCCCGTGTCCTTCAGCCCCGACGAGTCGAAGCTCTACTTCCAGGTGTCGTTCTTCAACGGCTTCCTGGAGTACGACGTGGCATCCGACCGGATCACCCGCCTCAAGACCCTCCCCGAGAACCCCGCCACCAGCACCGACCGCACCACCTGGGTCAACGACTCCCGCCACCACGGCATGTCCATGAGCCCCGACGGGGCCAAGCTGTGCATCGCCGGGACCATGGACGACTACGCGACCGTCGTGGACCGCGCCACCCTCACCGAGGGGCCGCTCGTGCCCGCCGCCAAGCCGTACTGGGCCACCGTCGACGGTGACGGGACGGCCTGCGTGATCTCCGAGAGCGGCGCCGACCGGGTCACGGCCATCGACTTCGCCACCGGCGCCAAGCGGGTCTCCGTCCCCGTCGGCGACCACCCCCAGCGGGTCCGGATCGGCCATGTTCCGGCCTCCTGGACCGGTCCCGCCACCCGCTAGGCCCTGTCGCGGGACAACGGGGTGACCGGGCCGGCCCGGACGCTCAGCCCACCGTCACGGTCGGCTCGTGCCGGACGGGGAAGTTCACCGAGTTGGCGATGAAGCAGGCCCGGTGGGCCTCCTCGTGCAGGGCGATCGCCGCGGCCACCATCGACTCCTCGCCGACGGTGATCCGAGGGTGCACCACGGCCTCGGTGAACTGCCCGCTGTCCCCGGCGGTGGCCATCGTCCCGGTCGCCTCGTCGACGTACGAGGTGACCACCACGCCGTTGATCGTGCAGAAGTGCAGGTAGGACAGCATGTGGCACTGGGACAGTGCGGCGAGCAGCAGTTGCTCGGGGTTCCAGCGGGAGGCGTCGCCGCGGAAGGTCGGGTCGGAGCTGCCGAGGATCGCCGGCAGCTCTCCGGCGGCCACCTCGTGCGCCCGCGAGTAGGCGCGGTAGTGGCTGGTGCCGGTGCCGAGGTTTCCGGTCCAGGTGACACGGGTGGTGTAGGAGTGCAGTCGGGCCATGGCGGCTACTCCGTCTCTCGGGTGCGGGACCGGACGGCGCAGGTGTCCGGGATGGGGAGGCGGCGGCGCCGGGCGGTGCCGGGCGTCGACCTGGATCGTACGGCCGTCGCGACGGCCGATCGTACGGCCGTCGGGACGGCCGCGCCCGCTTCCTCCGCGCGGCCTGTGCGCCCGGCCGCCGGAACGGCTGAAACCCACCACCTCCGACCCTTATAGGATGACCGGTCTGCGATGACCGATTAGTCTCGCGATCATGGTGCACATCCATGAGGTACCCGAGGCCGACATCGACCGCGCTCTCGAACTCGCGTACCTCGTCTTTCACGACCGGCCCGAGAAGGAGGCCCGCGCGCGACACCACGCGCTGCTGGTGCGGTGCCTGCGGATCGGCGCCTACGACGGGGACGTCCTCGTCGGTTTCATGGCCGCGCACCACTTCCGGCTCTCGGTGCCCGGGGCGGACCTGCCGTGCCCCGGGCTCACCTTCGTCTGCGTCGCCCCAACCCACCGGCGCCGCGGCGTGCTCACCGGGCTGATGACCGAGATGCTGGAGCGCGCCACGGGCACCGGCAGCCCCGTTGCGGCTCTGTGGGCCTCCGAGGCCGCCATCTACGGCCGCTTCGGCTACGGCGACGCGACCACCGGCGTCACCATCGAGATCGACTCCACCCGGCCGCTGGCCCTGCGCATCGATCCGGACCGGCGCCCGCTGCGGCTCGTCGACCCGGAGGAGGCGCTCGCCGTGATCGGGCCCTTCCACGAGTCCGCCCGCGCCCGGCGGGCCGGCCGCCCCAGCCGCAGCGCGTCGCGCTGGCGCGAGGAGTGGCTGGCCGAACAGGACGAGGAGGACGAGGAACTGAGCCCGCCGCGGATCATCGTCCTCGGGGAGCCGGGAGAGCCGATCGCCGGCTACGTGCTCTACCGCACGAAGCCCGAGGCCGACGGCGGGCCCGCCCGCGCACCCCAGGGCCTGGTCCGGGTCGATGAGCTGGAGGCCGACACCCCGGCGGTCGCCGCCGCCCTGTGGGAGTGCCTGGCCGCCCTCGACCTCACCGGCCGGGTCCGCGCGTGGGGGCGCCCGCCCGACGACCCGCTGCTGCACTTCGCCGCCGACCGGGACCAGGTGCGGGTCACCGCCCAGTTCCCGGCGCTCTGGCTGCGCCTGGTCGACGTACGCGCGGCGCTGACCGCGCGGTCCTGGGCCGCGCCGGTGGACGTGGTCCTGGAGGTGCACGACGTACGGCTGCCCGGCAACACCGGGCGGTTCCGGCTCGACGCGGGGCCTGGCTGGGCGGCGTACGAGCCCGCGGCCGGCGCCGCCGACCTGGCCCTGGACGTACGGGAGCTGGCCGCCTGCTACCTGGGCGGGACCCGGGTCGCCGAACTCGTCGCGGCCGGGCTGGTACGGGAGCACACGCCCGGCGCGGCCGCCGCGCTGGACGCGGCCCTGCGCACGCCCGTACTGCCGCACACGAGCGACGAGTTCTGAGGACCGGCGGGGATCGGGCCGGCCGGGTCCAGGCCGGCCCTCAGGCCGGCAGGGAGATGCGGGCGGCCGACATGCCGAAGCCGGAGCCCCGGACGGCGGTGGACAGGCCGGTGTCCGTACGGTGCAGATCCTCCTCGCGGTACCGGCGGCACTTCCGGTGCCAGTTGAGGATTCCGGAGAGCCAGTCCTGGAGCTCGCCGACGTACGCGTCGAGTCCGGCCCGGGCGTCGGCGTCCAGCTTCCAGTCGTCGTAGAGCAGCGGCAGCTGGTTCGCGATGATGTGCTCGAACTCCTCCGTGCGCTGGGTCATCAGCGAGTGGCAGATGTGCAGGGCCTCCGGGTAGCCGATGTCGAAGAAGCTCCGCGTGACCAGGACGTGGTTGTGCACCTCGCCCTCGAACTGCACCTCCTTCTGGTAGGAGAAGATGTCGTTCAGCAGGCACGCGGTGTCGGCCGCCGCGTTCTCCAGGGACCGGATCGTCCCGGAGGCGTAGATCTCCTCGGGGATGCCGCGGCCCGCCTGGCCGAGCCGGCACAGGTACATCGTGAGGTTCGAGCCGAAGGTGTGCCGGCGCATCTCGGCGTAGTCCACCGGGTCCGGGATGCGGTTGCGGATCTGGTTCTCCATCTCCCAGACCCAGCTCTCCAGCATGCTGACGAGCGTCGCCCGGAACTCGGTGCGGACGGCCCGGCTCATGCTCCGGCTCGTGCGGACCCACAGGTCGGCGAGCGCGCGCTCCATCGCCGTGACCGGCGGCGGCTGTTCGGCGTGGTCGACCGGCAGCATCGCGACCAGCCGGGCGGTCGTCGCTTTCGCTGCCGCGAGGTTCTTGGCCTGGCCGAAGACGGCCGGGTAGTAGTCGTCCCCGTACGTTCCCCAGGTCAGCCAGCACGCGTTGAGGAGCAGTGCCTCGGGCGTGGCGTCCGGGTCGATGCCGGCCGAGCAGAGCGCGAAGTCGAAGCCGCGCAGCTTCTGTTCGGTCCAGATGGCGGACCCGGGGTCGCCGGGCTGCGGTTCCAGCAGGCCCATGCGCCGGGCCCAGTCGACCGATCCCTCGCGGGCGTGGTCCAGGTGCGGGCTGAGGGAGAGCGCGAACGGCATGTAGACCTCCGGGATCACGGACGGTCCGGTGCGCTCGAAGGGGACGTGGGTGAAGGAGCGGCGGCGCAGGTCGGCCGAGCGCTGGGTGAAGACGGACCTCAGGTCGAGCGCGGTGGTGCCGAGCCCGGAGGGGAGGAAGGGCAGGGTGACCGGGGCGGTGGCCCTGGCTTCCTTGTTCATGTAGCGGCTGGAGACCATGTGCCATTCGTGGCCGCCGGACTGCCAGTCCTGCAGGCCCTTGGCGTAGGCGAGGACGGCCGCGATCTCCGCCGGGTTCATCGCGTGGTCGGCGAAGAGCTGGGGGAGTTCGGCGAGCGCGGTCTGCTCGAACTGGTGCAGGCGGGAGGTGAGCAGGTCGTTGGAGACCTCGGCGGCCTCCTGGGTGGTGCAGCCGAGGAAGGTCTCCAACACGAGTACGGCATTGGACAGTTCGCCCTCGTCGGTGACCTCGCGCTGGTAGGAGAAGAGGTCGTTGCGGATGTGGACGGCGTCGGAGAAGGCGTCGCGCAGGACGCCGAGCGCGCGCGAGTGCGCGACGCGCGCCGGGACTTCGGCCGCGACGTACTCGATCAGGCCGGCCGACCAGGGGGCGCCGCCCACCTTGCGGCGCATCTCGATGTACTCGAGGGGGTTCGCCACCCGCCCGATGCCGATGTTGGCGAGCTCCCACATCGACTCGTCGAGGAGGTTCTTCGTGGACAAGGAGAACCGTTCCCGCCAGGCCTTGGACATCGCGGGGACGGTCCGCGCCCAGAGGTCCGCGAGGCCCGCCTCGACCGGGTTGGTCGGCGTGGGGAAACCGCCGGCCAGGTCCATCGGCATGAAGGCGGCCAGCCTGTCGAGGTACTCCTTGGCGCCGGCCCGGTCCTGCGAGCGCTTGAACATCTCCAGGAAGTGGTCGTCGAAGAAGAAGACCCACACGTACCAGTCGGTGACCAGGGACAGCGCCTCACCGTCGCAGTCGGGGTGGGTGTACGAGCACAGCAGCGCGTAGTCGTGGGAGTCGAGGTCGCCCTCCTCCCAGACGCCGGACCCCTCCAGCATCCCGAGGCCGCGCGCCCACCGCTTGGTGTGGATCCTCGCCTCCTCCAGATGGGGGTTCAGTCGCGCCGGATAGGGCACATAGAAATCCGGCAGTTGAAACGGCTGCGTCACGACGGGGTGGGCCTTTCGTCCGTGGTGCGGGGGCCCGGTCGTTCCGGGCCCCCGCACGAGATCAGCAGTGCCCTACCCGTGGTGCCGCCGGGATAAGGGGGAGTTCACCGCTTCAGGTGATGGACCTGCCGTTGCGCGGCGCGGGGGCCTGCCGGGGGATAGAAGGGGGCGGTGCCGCCGCCGTGTCGTGCGCGGCGCCGTCGGCAGTGCCGGCCGCGGGCCCGCCGGCCGTACCGTCTGCCGTGTCGGCTGCCCCGACGCCTGCCGTGTCCCTTGCCGTGCCCGTTGCGGTGTCGCCTGCCGTACCGCCCGCGATACCGTCGAACTGCCGGGCCTGCATCCGGAACATCGCCGCGTACCGCCCGCCCAGGGCGAGCAGTTCCTCGTGGCCGCCCTGTTCGACGAGCCGGCCCTCGTGCAGCACGTAGATGACGTCGGCGAAGCGCACGCCGGACATCCGATGCGTGACGAGGACCACCGCCCGCTGCGGTCCGGCGAGGCCCCGGATGCTTTCGAAGGCGGCGATCTCCGCCTCCGGGTCGAGCGCCGAGGTCGGCTCGTCGACGACGAGGACACGGGCGTCGCGGAAGTGGGTGCGGGCCAGACCGAACTTCTGCCACTGCCCGCCGGAGAGCTCCGAGGCACCCCGGAACACCCGGGCGAGCAGGGTCTCGTAGCCGTGCGGCAGCTTCTCGACGACCCGGTCCGCCCCCGCGTACCGGGCGGCGGCGACCACCTCGGCGGCCGGACCGGCGGCGCGGTCCGGGTCCTCGGCGCCGGGCCGGCCGATGGCGATGTTGGTACGGGCGGTCACCGGCCAGCGCTCGAAGTCCTGGGTCAGCAGGGCGACGCGGTCGAAGACCTGCTCCCGGTCGGCGTCCCGCAGCTCCACGCCGTCCCAGGTCAACGACCCCGAGTCGGGCAGGTGCAGGCCCGCGAGGAGTTTGACGAGGGTGCTCTTGCCGGATCCGTTCTCGCCGACGAGGGCGACGACGGTGCCCGCCTCGATGGTGAGGGTGATCCCGCTGAGAGCGGGCTCCTCCCGGTCCGGGTAGCTGAAGTCCACGTCGTCGAGCCGTACCACCGCGAGCCGTTCGGGCAGCGGCAGCCCGCCGGAGGGGATGGCGCGGCGGGCCGCCTCGGCGACGAACCGCTCCAGGTCCCGGACGTACAGGGACTCCTCGTGCAGGGTGTTGGTGGTGGAGACGAGCGCGCCCAGGCTCGCCGATCCGGTGCGCACGGCGATCACGGCGGTGCCGGCGACGGCGAGGTCCATCCGGCCGGAGACGATGAGCGCGCCCATCGCCCCGTAGGTGATCAGTGCGGCGAGGCCGGAGAGCGCGGCGGCGAGGAGTTCGGTGGCGGCCTTGTCCTTGGCGAGGCGGGTGGCCTCGCCCTCGGCGACCTCGGCCATGTTGCGGTAGTGGCCGAGGAGGTAGCGGCCGACGCCGTGCACCCGTACCTCGGGGGCCGACGTACGGGAGATCAGCAGCTGGCCGATGAGCCGGGCGGCCCGTACGTGCTCCACCCAGGTGATCATGGACAGGTAGCGGCGCTGCGCCACCCGCATCGCGCCCCAGCCGCGCGGGGCGGCGATGAGCAGCAGCATGGGGAGCAGCAGCGGGTGCAGCACGGTGAGCACCCCGGCGGTGGCGACCAGCGAGATGACCCCGCCGAGGGTGGCCACGCAGGCCCCCACCGTCCTGCGGGCGGAGGGCGGCCCCCACTGCGCGCTGTCCAGCAGCCGCCGGAACTCCCCGTCCTCGATGGCCTCCAGCTCCACCGCGACGGCGGCGCTCAGGTACTGCTCGTGCGCGGCCCGCTCGACCTTGGGCTCCAGCCGCCCGGCGGCCGCCGTGGACCGCGAGGCCAGTACGGCCCCCAGTACGGCGACCAGCGCGCCGGCGGCGAGCGCGGGCACGGCCGCGTGCAGCCGGTCGGCGGCGCTGCCCGCGCCGAGCAGCGTACGGAGCACCTCGCTGATGACGAGCAGCCCGACGGCGGAGGTGATCCCCTGCCCGGCCTCGGCGGCGGCGACGGTGAGCAGGGCGGGCCGGTCGGTGTCCCAGGCGAGGCGCAGGGTGCCGCCGACCATGCGGGGCATGGAGCGCAGGGTGCTGATCAGCCGGCCTTCCAGCCGGGCGTAGTCGTGGTTGGACCAGCCGGCGTCGTAGCGCAGGGGCCCGCCGAAGAGCCGGCGCTCGCTCTCGGAGACGGCGGGCTCGGCGGCCGCGGGCCGCTTGAGGAGCCTCACGCGCGGCCACCCCCGCCCGGTGTCGGGTCGAACACCACATGAACGTGCACGGATCGCAAGATTCCTCCCGAGGCGCTGCGGCTGCGAACTGACGCCGGAAGAACGTGGCTGCTCAGAGCGGCGTCACGGCCGCGGGGGAACGAACGTCCGCACACAGTTGCGACGCGCTTGCGAACCCCAAGGCGCGCCCGGTGACCCGGCGTTCGAACCACCCGGAGGTGTCGATGCCCCCCTTCGAGGGATTGCGCCCGGAACCGGAGGAGGCCGCCTCCCCGGGGCGGGGAGGCGGCCTCCGTGGGCCGCCCTCGGCGCAGCCGACAAGGGTGTTGCCGGGGTGTCGGAGTCTGGGGGGAATGTCTGGTTCGGTTAGGTTTGTCACGGTATTTGGTTTCGGCGTTCCGGGAGGGACACTCGTGGCTATTGATCTGGACAAGGTGCTCGACAAGGCGTGGGCCGACAAGCCGCTCGCCGAGGTGCTCGCGGCCCCCGTGGCCGCGCTCAAAGGGGTGAGCGACAAGGACGGCGAGCTGCTGCACGAGGCGTTCGGGGTCAGGACCGTCGCCGACTTCGGGCAGCTGAAGTACGTGCGCTGGGCGCAGGCGCTCGTCGCGCTGAACCAGACCGTCAAGGCCTAGCCGGGCAACGCGAGAGGCCGTCCTCCCCGCCTCGGAAGGGTTGGGGAGGACGGCCTCTCGCGTTGGTCTTACTCGCCTTCGCCCTCGAGGTTGCCCTCGGTGTCCAGGTAGACCTGGCGGAGGGATTCGAGGATCTGGGGGTCCGGCTTCTCCCACATGCCGCGGGACTCGGCCTCGAGGAGGCGTTCCGCGATGCCGTGCAGGGCCCAGGGGTTGGCCTCCTCCAGGAAGGCGCGGTTCGTCGGGTCCAGGACGTACGTCTCGGTGAGCTTGTCGTACATCCAGTCCGCGACCACGCCCGTCGTGGCGTCGTAGCCGAAGAGGTAGTCGACCGTCGCGGCGAGTTCGAAGGCGCCCTTGTAGCCGTGGCGGCGCATCGCCTCGATCCACTTGGGGTTGACCACGCGGGCGCGGAAGACCCGGCTGGTCTCCTCCACCAGGGTGCGCGTCTTCACGGTCTCGGGGCGCGTGGAGTCGCCGATGTACGCCTCGGGGGCCGTGCCGCGCAGGGCGCGGACCGTGGCCACCATGCCGCCGTGGTACTGGAAGTAGTCGTCCGAGTCCGCGATGTCGTGCTCGCGGGTGTCCGTGTTCTTGGCGGCGACCGTGATGCGCTTGTAGGCCGTCTCCATCTCGTCGCGCGCCGGGCGGCCCTCCAGGCCGCGGCCGTACGCGTAGCCGCCCCACACCGTGTAGACCTCCGCGAGGTCGGCGTCCGTGCGCCAGTCGCGGGAGTCGATCAGCTGGAGGATGCCGGCTCCGTACGTACCCGGGCGCGAGCCGAAGATACGGGTCGTGGCCTTGCGCTCGTCGCCGTGCACGGCGAGGTCCGCCTGGGCGTGGGCGCGGATGAAGTTCGACTCCGCCGGCTCCTCCAGGGAGGCCGCGAGCCGGACCGCGTCGTCCAGGAGGCCGATGACGTGCGGGAACGCGTCGCGGAAGAAGCCCGAGATGCGCAGGGTCACGTCGATGCGGGGGCGGCCGAGCTCGTCCAGCGGGATCGGCTCCAGGCCCGTGACGCGGCGCGAGGCCTCGTCCCAGACCGGGCGGACGCCGAGGAGCGAGAGGGCCTCCGCCACGTCGTCGCCCGAGGTGCGCATCGCGCTCGTGCCCCAGAGGGACAGACCCACGGAGGCGGGCCACTCGCCGTTGTCCGTGCGGTAGCGGGTCAGGAGGGACTCGGCCAGGGCCTGGCCCGTCTCCCACGCGAGGCGGGAGGGGACGGCCTTCGGGTCGACCGAGTAGAAGTTGCGGCCCGTCGGCAGCACGTTGACCAGGCCGCGGAGCGGGGAGCCCGAGGGGCCCGCCGGGATGAAGCGGCCGTCCAGGGCCGCGACGACGTGGGCGATCTCGTCCGTCGTGCCGGCCAGGCGCGGGACGACCTCGCGGGCCGCGAAGGACAGGACCGCCACGACCTCCGGAGACTGGTCCGCGGCGACCGAGGACACGGCGTCGAGGGACCAGTCCGCGTCCTCCATCGCCTGGACCAGCGCGCGGGCCTGCGCCTCGACCTCGTCCGCCGAGGTACGGGTGGCCTTGGACTCGTCGAGGCCGAGCGCCTCGCGCAGGCCCGGGAGGGCCGTCGTACCGCCCCAGATCTGACGGGCGCGCAGGATCGCGAGGACCAGGTTGACCCGGGCCTCACCGGTCGGAGCGCCGCCGAGCACGTGCAGGCCGTCGCGGATCTGGGCGTCCTTGACCTCGCACAGCCAGCCGTCGACGTGGAGCAGGAAGTCGTCGAAGCCGTCGTCGTCCGGGCGCTCTTCGAGGCCCAGGTCGTGGTGGAGCTTCGCCGCCTGGATCAGGGTCCAGATCTGGGCGCGGATGGCCGGCAGCTTCGCCGGGTCCATCGCGGAGATCTGGGCGTACTCGTCCAGGTGCTGTTCGAGGCGGGCGATGTCGCCGTAGGACTCGGCCCGGGCCATCGGCGGGACGAGGTGGTCGACCAGGGTCGCGTGCACGCGGCGCTTGGCCTGGGTGCCCTCGCCCGGGTCGTTGACCAGGAACGGGTAGATGAGGGGGAGGTCGCCGAGCGCGGCGTCCGGCGCGCAGGCCGCGGACAGGCCGGCGTTCTTGCCCGGCAGCCACTCCAGGTTGCCGTGCTTGCCCAGGTGGATCATCGCGTCGGCGCCGAAGCCGCCGTCCTCCGCGCGCGCCTGGATCCAGCGGTACGCGGCCAGGTAGTGGTGCGAGGGCGGCAGGTCCGGGTCGTGGTAGATCGCGATCGGGTTCTCGCCGAAGCCGCGCGGCGGCTGGATGAGGATGAGCAGGTTCCCGCGGCGCAGGGCCGCCAGGACGATGTCGCCCTCCGGGTTCGCGGAGCGGTCCACGAACATGTTGCCCGGCGCCTCGCCCCAGTGCTCGGTGACGCTGTCGCGCAGCTCGGCCGGGAGCTCGGCGAACCAGCGCTTGTAGTCGGCGGCCGGGATGCGGACCGGGTTGCGGGCCAGCTGCTCCTCGGTCAGCCAGTCCTGGTCGTGGCCGCCGGCCTCGATCAGGGCGCGGATCAGCTCGTCGCCGTCGCCGGACACCAGACCGGGGATGTCCTCGGTGGGGCCGAAGTCGTACCCGCCGGCGATCAGCGTGCGCAGCAGCTCGACGGCGCTGGCCGGGGTGTCGAGGCCGACCGCGTTGCCGATGCGGGAGTGCTTGGTCGGGTACGCGGACAGGACCAGCGCGACCTTCTTTTCGCGGCGGTCGATGTGGCGCAGCCGGGCGTGGCGTACGGCGATCCCCGCGACGCGGGCGGCCCGCTCGGGGTCGGCCACGTAGGCGGGCAGGCCGTCCTCGTCGAGCTCCTTGAAGGAGAACGGGACGGTGATCAGGCGGCCGTCGAACTCGGGCACGGCGACCTGGGTGGCGGCGTCGAGGGGGGACAGGCCCTCGTCGTTCTCCTCCCAGGCGGAACGCGAACCGGTCAGGCACAGAGCCTGGAGGATCGGCACGCCGAGCGCGGCGAGGGCGCCGGCGTCCCAGGACTCGTCGTCACCGCCGGCGGAGGCGGTGGCGGGGCGGGTGCCGCCCGCCGCGAGGACGGTGGTGATGATCGCGTCGACGGACTCCAGGGCCTGGAGGAGCTCCGGCTCGGGCGTGCGCAGGGAGGAGACGTACAGGGGGAGGGGCTGGGCGCCCTTCGCCTCGATGGCCTCGCAGAGGGTGTGGACGAAGGCGGTGTTGCCGCTCATCTGGTGGGCGCGGTAGTAGAGCACGGCGACCTTGGGGGCCGCGTCGGCGGCGGCGCCGGTGGCGGTGCCGGTGGTCTGCTGCGCGTCGCGCTCCAGGGGGCCCCAGGTGGGGGCGGCGGCGGGCGGCTCGAAGCCGTGGCCGGTGAGCAGGACGGTGTCCGAGAGGAACCGGGCCAGCTGGTCGAGGTTGGCCGGGCCGCCGTGCGCGAGGTAGCCGTGCGCCTCGGCCGCGATGCCGATCGGGACCGTGGAGGCCTCCATCAGCTGGGCGTCCGGGGCCTGTTCGCCGGTCAGGACCACGACCGGGCGGGTCTGGCCGGGGGCCAGGAGCAGGTCGAGGCCGTCCTGCCAGGCGCGGAGGCCGCCGAGGAGGCGTACGACGACCAGGTCGACTCCGTCGAGGAGGCCGGGGAGGTCGTCGAGGGGAAGGCGGGAGGGGTTCGCGAACCGGTACGGGACGGGGCCGTCCGCCGTGTTCGCGGCGCGGGCGCTGAGCAGATCGGTGTCGGACGTCGACAGCAGCAGGATCATGCGGCGGCAGGCCTTCCTCGGGGTTTCCGCGCCCCGGGCAGTGAGGACAGCGGGAGTTCCTGACTTGCCCGGCGATGTGGCTCTGCCGGGTTCACAGTGGCGGGACCGCGCCGGAATCGCACCGGGCTTCCTCCCATGTCGCCGTCCTCGGCGACGGCGGGCCGTGTGGTCCGCCGGAAGGTCATCTTAGGGGTGGGCGGGGGTGGCATCGGTGGCGGGGCGGTGGCGGGTCGCGTGGCCGCTGCGCTGCGCTGTGCTGCGCTGGGCTGGAGCGGGTACCGGGCGGGTGCGGCGCCGTTGCGGGGGCTCTGCCCCCGGGCCCCCGCGCCTCAAACGCCGGCGGGGCTGGATTTGGCCGGGCTGGGCCGGTTTGGCCGGGCCGGGCTGGATTGGCGGGGCCGGATTGGTCGGGTGGGGTGGAGGAGTGGGTCTGGCCGGATTGGTGGAGTGGCTGGTGGGGGTGGTGACGGACACAGGTCGGGGGAGGGGAATCGTGGGTATGCTCGCCGCCATGCCCCAGTCCCCTTCCGCCGCATCGCGGGACGAACCCGTCATACGGGACCGCGGTGACGCCTGCCCCGGCGCGCTGCGGCTGCACGCGGCGGACGACGGGTTCCTGGCGCGGGTGCGGATTCCCGGCGGGATGCTCGACGGTTCCGCCGCGCGGCTGCTGGCCGATGCCGCCGACCGGCTCGGCGACGGCCACCTCGACCTCACCTCGCGCGGCAACGTGCAGCTGCGCGGCCTCGGCGAGAGCTGTGGCGGGGAACTTGCCGAACTCCTGGCGGGCGCCGGGCTGCTGCCCGCGCCCACGCACGAGCGGGTCCGCAACATCGTTTCCTCGCCCCTCGCCGGCCTCGACCGGCTGGGCCTGCCCGACGTGTCCCCCTGGGTGGCGGAGCTGGACGCGCTGCTCTGCGCGAGCGACGCGGCGGCCGGGCTGTCCGGGCGGTTCCTCTTCGCCCTCGACGACGGCCGCGGTGACGTGACCTCGCTCGCGGCGGACGTGAACCTCGTCCCGGAGGGGGACGATCGGGCCCGGCTGTGGTCGGGGGACCCGCGGGAGGCCGTGCTCGTCCCCTCGCAGGACGCGCCGCGGGCCGCGCTGACGGCCGCCGCGTACTTCCTCGACTCCGTTCGCCAGGCCGGTACGCGAGCCTGGCGGGTGGCCGAGCTGCCTCCTGAACACACCCTGTCCGGTGCCCGGTTGGTGGAACGGCTGGCCGATGCCGGTGTCTCCGCCGTCCTGGCGGCGCCGGACCCGTCGGCCCGATCCGCCGGGTCCGTCACGACGCCCGAGCCCGGCATCGTGCCCGGTGCCGACGGCACCGCCTCGCTTTCCGTTCTCGCGCCGCTCGGGCGGCTCACGACCGCGCAGTGGCGTCGGCTCGCCGGTCTCACGGGCCGGGTCCGGCTGACTCCCTGGCGCGGGATCGTGGTCCCCGGACTGCCCGGCCACGAGGCCGCCGCCGCGCTCGCCGGCCTCGCGGAAGCAGGGCTGGTCACGACGGCCGACAGTCCCTGGCGGTCCGTCACCGCCTGTACGGGGAAGCCCGGTTGCGCAAAGGCCCTGGCCGACGTGCGCGCCGACGCGCAGGCCGTCATGGAACGGGCCCGCGGACCGCTGGCCGTGCACTGGTCCGGCTGCGAGCGACGGTGCGGGCATCCGCGCGGCTCCGCCTGGGTGGACCTGGTCGCCACCCCCGCCGGATACGACCTCCACGTCGAAGGCCGCGCACCGCGGCGCGGCGTACCGGAGCACGAGCTCGCCCCCGCCCTCGCGGACGCCCGCCACGCAGATCACGTACGTCACAACCTCCCCGACTCAGTGCAGAAATGAGCGAGTACACCGTGTTCGAGTACGAGAAGGACGGCGCCGCGATCTACCGCCAGTCCTTTGCCACGATCCGCGCCGAGGCGGACCTCTCCGGCCTGCCCGCCTCGGTCGCCCAGGTCGCGGTGCGCATGATCCACGCCTGTGGAATGACCGACCTCCCGCAGGACCTCGGGTACACCCCCGAGGTGGTGCTGCGCGCCCGCGCGGCCCTGGAGGCCGGTGCGCCGATCCTTTGCGACGTCCAGATGGTCGCCAGCGGCGTCACCCGCAAGCGGCTGCCCGCCGGCAACGACGTGATCTGCACCCTCTCCGACCCGGCGGTGCCGGACCTCGCGGCGAAGATGGGCACCACGCGCAGCGCCGCCGCCCTCGAAGTCTGGCGCGACCGCGGGCTGTTGGAGGGCTCGGTGATCGCCGTCGGCAACGCGCCGACCGCACTGTTCCGGCTGCTGGAGATGATCGAGGAGGGTGCGCCGCGCCCGGCCGCCGTCATCGGCGTGCCCGTCGGCTTCATCGGCGCCGCCGAGTCCAAGGACGCGCTCGCCGCCCACCCCTCGGGGCTCGACCACCTGATCGTGCGCGGCCGGCGGGGCGGCAGCGCCATCGCCGCGGCCGCCGTCAACGCCATCGCGAGCGTGGCCGAATGAGCGCCGACAGCGCCGGCCAGGCCGTCAAGGGGCGCCTGTACGGGGTCGGGCTCGGGCCCGGCGATCCGAACCTGATGACGCTGCGCGCCGTCCAGGTGATCGGCGAGGCCGATGTCGTCGCCTATCACAGCGCGCGGCACGGGCGGTCCATCGCCCGCTCGATCGCCGCGGCGCACCTGCGCGAGACGCACATCGAGGAGCCGCTGGTCTACCCGATCACCACCGAGACCACCGACCACCCCGGCGGCTACCAGGGGGCGATGGAGGAGTTCTACGAGGCCGCCGCCGCCCGGCTGGCCGCGCACCTGGACGCCGGCCGGACCGTCGCCGTGCTCGCGGAGGGCGACCCGCTCTTCTACAGCTCGTACATGCACATGCACAAGCGGCTCGCGGACCGGTACGAGACCGAGGTCATCCCCGGCGTCACCTCGGTGAGCGCCGCCGCCGCCCGGCTCGGCACCCCGCTCGTGGAGGGTGAGGAGGTCCTCACCATCCTTCCCGGCACGCTGTCCGAGGAGGAGCTGACCGCCCGTCTCGCCGCCACCGACTCGGCGGTCGTGATGAAGCTCGGCCGGACCTTCCCCGCCGTACGGGGCGCGATGGAGAACAGCGGCCGGCTCGCCGAGGCCCGCTACGTCGAGCGCGCCACGATGGAGGGGGAGCGGACGGGCCGCCTCGCCGACACCGACGCGGCCAGCGTGCCGTACTTCGCCGTCGCCGTGGTGCCCAGCCGGATCGGCAACCCGGGCAGCGTGCCGTCCGGGCCCGGCGAGGTCGTGGTCGTCGGCACCGGCCCGGCGGGCCCACTGTGGCTCACCCCGCAGACCCGGCGCGCGCTGGCCGACGCCGAGGTGCTGGTCGGCTACACCACGTACCTGGACCGGGTTCCCGTGAAGCCGGGCCAGATCCGGCACGGCTCCGACAACAAGGTGGAGTCGGAGCGCGCCGAGTTCGCGCTCGACCTGGCCCGGCGCGGGCAGCGGGTGGCCGTGGTCTCCGGGGGCGACCCCGGTGTCTTCGCGATGGCCACGGCGGTCCTGGAGGTGGCCGGGCAGGCGGAGTACAAGGACGTGCCCGTACGGGTCCTGCCGGGCGTGACCGCGGCCAACGCGGCGGCCGCCGCGGCCGGCGCCCCGCTCGGCCACGACTACGCCACCGTGTCCCTCTCGGACCGGCTCAAGCCGTGGGAGGTCATCGCGGAGCGGCTGCGCGCGGCCGCCGCGGCCGACCTGGTGCTCGCCCTCTACAACCCCGGCTCCCGCAGCCGCACCTGGCAGGTGGCCCAGGCCCGCGAGCTGCTGCTGGAGCTGCGTGCACCCGAGACCCCGGTGGTCGTCGCGCGCGACGTGGGCGGGCCGGAGCAGTCGGTGCGGATCGTCACGCTCGCCGAACTGGAGCCGTCCGAGGTCGACATGAGGACGATCCTGCTGATCGGCTCCTCGCAGACGCAGGTCACCGAGCGGCCCGACGGGTCGCGGATCACGTGGACCCCGCGCCGCTACCCGTGACGGCGGCCGAGCGCGCATGACCGGGCCCGGAGCGGTGAACCGCCTCCGGGCCCGGGCTGTTTCACCCCACCGACCCGAGCCACCGCAGGGCCGCGGCCACCGAATCCGCCTCCGCCACACCCTGCGGCACCGCGGGGCGGCGTACGACCAGGACCGGGATGCCCGCCTCGCGGGCGGCGGCCAGTTTCGGTGCGGTGGCCGAGCCGCCGCTGTCCTTCGTCACCAGGAGGTCGATCCGGTGACGGGCCAGCAGCTCCCGCTCGTCGTCGAGGGTGAACGGGCCCCGGGCGAGCAGCACTTCGAGCTGCGGCGGCGCCGGTGCGTCCGGCGGGTCCACCGAACGCACCAGGAACCAGGTGTCGGTGAGGTGCGCGAAGGCGTGCAGGCCCATCCGGCCGGTGGTGAGGAAGGCGCGGGTGCCGAGACCGGGCAGCAGTGCGGCCGCATCGGCGAGGGAGTCCGCGAAGGTCCAGTCGTCGGCGGGCTCCGGCGTCCAGCCGGGGCGCCGCAGGGCCAGCAGCGGGACGCCCGTGAGCGCCTCCGCCTCGGAGGCGTGGAAACTCATCCGCTCCGCGAAGGGGTGGGTGGCGTCGACGACGCGCGTGACGTCGTGGGCGACGATCCAGCCCGCGAGGCCCGCGATGCCGCCGAAGCCGCCGATGCGGGTGTCACCGGGCGGGAGCACCGGCGAGGCCACCCGGCCCGCGAGCGAGGTGGTCACATGGACCGAGGGGTCGAGTGCCAGTGCCTCCGCGAGCTGCCTGGCCTCCGTCGTACCGCCGAGGATCAGCACGTGGTGGGCAGGGAGGACGTGCGGTTCAGCAGACATGCCGGTCGCGCTCGGGCGAGTACAGGTGGCTGTCCCGGAACTGCTCCGCCCCCAGGGTGCGGCCCACCAGGATGACGGCGGTGCGGACCAGGCCCGCCTCCTTCACCTGGGCGGCGATGTCGGCCAACGTCCCGCGCAGGATCAGCTCGTCGGGTCGGCTGGCCATCGCCACCACCGCCACCGGGCACTCGGCCCCGTAGTGCGGCAGCAGCTCGTCGACGATCCGGTCCACGTAGCGGGTGGCCAGGTGCAGGACCAGCAGCGCGCCGCTGCGCCCCAGGGTGGCCAGGTCCTCGCCGGGCGGCATCGGGGTGGCCTGCTGGGCGATGCGGGTCAGGATCACCGTCTGGCCGACGGTGGGCACCGTCAGCTCCCGCTTGAGGGCGGCGGCCGCCGCGGCGAAGGCCGGTACGCCCGGCACGACCTCGTAGGGGATGCCGGCCGCGTCGAGCCGGCGCATCTGCTCCGCGACGGCGCTGAAGACGGAGGGGTCGCCGGAGTGCAGCCGCGCCACGTCCTGGCCCGCGGCATGGGCACGTACGCACTCGGCGATGATCTCGTCGAGGTTCAGCTGCGAGGTGTCGACGAGGCGGGCGTCCGCCGGGCACTCGGCGAGCAGCTCGCGCGGCACGAGGCTGCCCGCGTACAGGCAGACCGGGGCGGCGGCCAGGGTCCGGGCACCGCGCACCGTGATCAGGTCGGCGGCGCCGGGGCCCGCACCGATGAAGTACACGGTCATGTTCGATCCTTCTCCTTGGATGCGGTGGCCGGCTCGGCAGGCTTCGTCACCGACCACTGGGTGACCGGCATCGCCTGCCGCCAGCCCGTGAAACCGCCGACCGGCACGGCGTGCGCGACCGCGAGCTTCACCAGTTCGCCGCCGTGGCGGCGGTAGCGGTCGGCGAGGACCGCCTCCGATTCGAGGGTGACGGTGTTGACGACGAGGCGGCCGCCGGGGGCCAGGGCCGCCCAGGCCGCGTCCAGCAGGCCCGGCGCGGTCAGCCCGCCGCCGATGAACACCGCGTCGGGGGCCGGGAGTCCGTCGAGGGCCTCCGGCGCGGCGCCGACGACCACCCGCAGGCCCGGTACGCCGAGCGCCGCCGCGTTACGGGCGATCCGCGCGGCCCGCTCCGGTACGCGCTCCACGGCCACCGCCCGGCACGAGGGGTGCGTGCGCATCCACTCGATGCCGATGGAGCCGGAGCCGCCGCCGATGTCCCACAGCAGCTCGCCGGGGGCCGGGGCCAGCGCGCACAGCGTCGCGGCCCGGACGTGGCGCTTGGTGAGCTGTCCGTCGTGTTCGTACGCGGCGTCGGGGAGGCCGGGGGTCGCGCCGAGGCGCGGCGCGGCGTGGGCCGGATCGCGGCGGCAGTCGAGGGCCACCACGTTCAGGGGGTCGCCGGGTGCGCGGTCCCAGCTGTCGGCGCGGCCCTCGTACGCGTCCTCGCGCTCGGATCCGAGCTGCTCCAGCACCCGCATCCGGCTCGGGCCGAAGCCCCGCTCTCGAAGCAGAGCAGCGATCTCGTCAGGGGACGCCGCTCCGGCGCTGAGCACCAGCACCCGGCGCCCGTCGTGGAGCGCGGCCGCGAGCCGGGCCACCGGGCGGCCGACCACCGTGATCACCTCGGTGTCCTCCACCGGCCAGCCCAGGCGGGCGCAGGCGTACGACACGGAGGACGGGTGCGGGTGGATCCGCAGGGACTGCGGCCCGAGCTCCTCGGCGAGGGCGCGGCCGATCCCGTAGAACATCGGATCGCCGCTGGCCAGCACCGCGATCCGGCGCCCCGCGTGCTCGGCCATCAGCTTCGGCACGGCGGGCCGCAGCGGGCTCGGCCAGGCCACCCGCTCACCGGCGCACTCCCCGGCCGGCAGCAGGTCCAGCTGGCGCGGCCCGCCGATCAGCACCTGGGCCGAGGACAATGCGGCCCGCGCGGCGGCGGCGAGACCGGCCCAGCCGTCGGCGCCGAGGCCGACGACCGTCACGGTTCTGGGGGGCGGTGCGGAGCTCACTGCGCGCTACCTCGGGGACGGGAAGGGGAAAGACGGCGGACCCGCAGCCTACTGGCCTGCGGATCCGCCACCCACGCCCACCCTCGCGATGCCTTCACAACGCCCCTCGCGACGCCTTCGCGACGCCCTCGTGACACCTTCACGACGCCTGGGTCTACCCTCGGTAACCCACCGCGACCCGAGGGAGCCGCCATGCCCGGCTGGAACGCCAGCAAGATCCCCGACCAGAGCGGCCGGACCGCCGTCGTCACCGGGGCCAACAGCGGGATCGGCTACGTCACCGCCCGAGAGCTCGCACGGCGCGGCGCCTCGGTCGTGCTGGCCTGCCGCAGCGCGGCGCGCGGGCGGGCCGCGGTGGTCCGGCTGCGCGCCGAAGTGCCCGGTGCCGAGGTGGAGTTCATACCACTGGACCTCGCCGACCTGGCCTCCGTGCGGGAGTTCGCCGCCGCGTACGGTCAGCGGCGCACCTCGCTGGACCTGCTGGTCAACAACGCCGGTGTGATGGCGCTGCCGTACGGGCGGACCGCCGACGGGTTCGAGACGCAGTTCGGGGTCAACCACCTCGGGCACTTCGCCCTCACCGGGCTGCTGCTGCCCAGGCTCCGGGCGGCCGACCCCGGGGCCCGGATCGTCAACGTCTCCAGCGGCTTCCACGCACTGGGGAGGATCGACGCCGAGGACGGAGGCCTGGAGGCGCTCTCCGGCGAACACGGCTACCGCCGCTGGGTCGCCTACGGCCGCTCCAAGACCGCCAACCTGCTCTTCACGCACGAGCTGGGCCGCCGCTTCACCGCCGCCGGCTCCGCGATCACCGCCGCCGCGGCCCACCCCGGCTACGCCTCCAGCAACCTGCACTCCGGAGCGTCGAAGCTGGAGGGCCCGACCCTCAACTCGCGCGTGGCGGCCTTCGGCAACGCGGTCGTCGCCCAGCCCACCTCGGCAGGCGCGCTGCCCACCCTCTACGCGGCCACCGCGCCCGGGGTCGGGCAGGACGCGTTCATCGGCCCGCGGTTCGGCTGGCGCGGCGCGCCGGCACCGTCCTGGCGGGCGAAGTGGACCCTCGACGACACGTCCGGCGAACTGCTCTGGGCGGCCTCCGAGAAGCTCACGGGAGTCTCGTACGCATCCCTGCCGCGCTGATCCGCGCGGGCGCCCCCGGTATGAGTCCGTCCGCCCCCGGGGCGCCTCCGGGCGCCCCGGCCCGGGCCTGACCCGGGCGCCGCCCGCGCTGGAGACTCGGCGGCATGAGCGACGACGATACGGACAACCACCCAGACGTCCAGGACCATGCGGTGGTCCTCGGGGCGGGCGTGGCCGGCCTGCTGGCGGCGCGGGTGCTCGCGGAGCGGTTCGGGCGCGTGACCCTGGTCGAGCGGGACGAACTGCCCGAGGACGCGCCGGCGTTCAGGCCGGGGCTGCCGCAGTCCCGGCACGCGCACGTGCTGTGGTCGCGGGGCGTGTAACTGATCGAGGACCTGCTGCCCGGGGTCACGGAGCGGCTGCTGGCGGGCGGGGCGTTCCTGCTGGACAGCCCCGGGGACTTCCTCTGGCTGAGCCCGGCCGACTGGTTCGGTTCCACCGGGTGCCGGGGGCGAAACTGCTCGTGGCCGGCCGGGAGCTGCTCGACTGGACGGTGCGCCGGGAGGTGCTGCGGGACGAGCGGATCCGGCTCCGCTCCGGCAGCCCGGCCACGGGGCTCGTCGGCGCGCCGGACGGCCGTTCGGTGACCGGCGTGGAATTCCGCGAGGGTGACCCGCTGGCCGCGCGGTTCGTGGTCGACGCCACCGGACGGACCTCCAGGGCCCCGGCCTGGCTCGCGGCCCTCGGGCACGCGGCCCCGCAGGTGACCCGGTACGACTCCCGCCTCGGCTACTCCAGCCGGTACTTCGAGGTGCCGGAGGATCCCGCGCGGCGCTGGCACGGGATGTACGTACAGGGCCGCCCGGACGTCCCGCGCGGGGCGGTGCTCGTCCCTCAGGACGGCGGCCGGTGGCTGGTGACACTCATCGGCAACGGCGAACACGCCCCGCCGACCGACGACGACGGGTTCCTCGACTTCACCCGGAGCCTGCGCAGCCCGGCGCTCCACGACGCGATCCGCGGGGTCACACCGCTCTCCTCGGCCACCGGGTTCCGCGCCACGGCGAACGAGTGGCGCCACTACGAGCGCATGGACCGCTGGCCCGCGGGCTTCGTCGTGCTCGGCGACGCGGCCTGCCGGTTCAACCCGGTGTACGGCCACGGGATGACGGTGGCGGCACTCGCGGCCGACGTCCTGCGCAAGGAGATCCGCGACCTGGCGCCCCGGGACGTCCCGGCGGCCGCCCGGCGGATCCAGCGCCGGACGGTGGCCGCGTCGGAGGTGGCCTGGCAGATCGCCACCAGCGAGGACCTGCGGTACGCGGAGACGGAAGGCCCGCCGGCGGACCGGGCCACCCGGATCCTGCAGCGCTACATGTCCCGCGTGATGGTGGGCGCCAACACCGACCCCGCCGTCTCCAGCCGCTTCTTCGGCGTGCTGTCGCTGTCGACCTCGCCGAACGCCCTGCTCAGCCCGGGCACGGTGGTCCGGGTCCTGTCCGAGTGGCACCTGCCGACCACACCGACGGCCACCGCCTACCCACCCCACCACGACCCGCCCCAGGTCCGGACCCTTCAGGCCTGAAGGGTGTTGCAGACAGCCGGCTGCTCCCGCGGGGCGGTCGGGCCCTGGTCAGATCGTGACCGGGCCGTGGGCGGTGGCGAACTCGACCGAGACCAGGCCCGGTTCCTCATCCTCGACCCAGGTGACGTCGATCTGGTCGAGGGGGTGGTCGGCCGGTTCGCCGAGGAAGTCGGCGATGGAGGCGGCGTCGCCGGCGATGGAGACCCCGTGGATGGTGGTGGAGGTGCGCGGGTCGGCGCTCGGGCGCTCCTCGACGGGGACCAACCACTGAAGGAAGTAGGGCAGTTCCGGGTCCTCCAGCAGTTCCAGCAGGCCGATCTGCTTCCACCTCAGGTCGAACCCGTCGGGGCGGACACGGTGGCCCTCGGCCGAGGTGCGGCCGAGGCGGGCCTCGACCGGGGCGATGTCGTCGACGGAGACCACCCAACCGAGCCAGCCGCCGCCCTCGGCGGCGCGGCGCGCAACCGCCTGGCCGAAGGGCGCGCGGTCGGCGGCGGGGTGGTCGAGCGTGGTGACGACCTCGACGAAGGTGCCGCCGCTCAGCGGGAGAATGAAATTGCGGGTGCCGAATCGTGGGTGCACGCCCCCGTCGACGAAGCCGGCGCCGAGAGCCGATCCGATCCACTGGACGGTCGAGACGAAGCTGTCGCGGGCCACCGCATAGGACACGTGATCAAGTCGCACTTCGCCATCATCACCCGACAACCCGCACAAATCTCCACGCCACGCCCGCCGCCCCGGCCGGGTCCGCCGTGGATTCAGCCGTGGAGCGGATCGATCACCGTCATCCCGGCGGGGGAGGCCCGGTCGAAGCCGGGCAGCAGCGCTGCCGCCTCGTCGAAGCCACGACCTGCTCGACCAGCCGCTGCGGGGCGAGCGCTGCTGCCACGGGACGGTCAGGCCGGGTCGGGGCTCAGGGAGCGCCAGATGTGGTCCGGGAGGTAGCGGGCGGCCTCGGTGAGGTCGATCTCGTAGGTGCTGGACAGCCAGCGGCGGGCGGCCTCGGCGAGGGGGCCCATGACCAGGACCTCGATCACCGGGGCCGGCAGGGGGGCGATCTCGCCGCGCTCCATGCGCACCCCCAGCCACTGCATGATGGCCGCGAACTTCTCGGCCTTGGCCGCGCCGATCTCCTCGGCGTGCGCCACCAGGTAGCCGGAGTAGGCGGAGGCGTGCAGGAACAGTGCCACGTCCCGGTGCTCCTGGGTGAAGGCGAGGTAAGCCGCCACCCAGGACCGCACCCCGGTCCGGGCCGTGCGGCACCGGGTGAGGGCGGCGACCATGTCGTCGCACAGCATGTCCATGCACCGAATGTAGAGCGCGGCGGCCAGGCCGTCGAAGCTGCCGAAGTGGTGGTAGAGGCTGCCGAGGCTGACCCCGCTGGCCGAGACGACCGCGTTCACCGTGAAGCCCTGCTGCCCGGACTCGGCGAACACCCGCAGTGCGGTGGTCAGGAGGAGGTCGACGGTGGCTTCGCCGCGTTGTTGCTTGGGAGTCATGCTGCGGTCCCGTCGGTGTGCGTGGTGCTGTCCGGAATCTGCGCCACCGAGCCTAGCAAGATCGCGGAACTGGAAGACCTTTCTAGAAAGATCCTTTGTGATTCCTCGCGGCGACGCGGGTCAGGGCCTGGTGGACCGCTCGTAGAGGGCCTTGGTGTCGTCGCCGAAGTAGATGCTGTACGAGGTCGTGTCGTCGCCGCCCCCGTCGCGGCCGCCGATCACCCCGATCAGGGTGCGGCCGTCGGTCAGCACCGGGCCGCCGCTGGTTCCGTCGGGTACGTCCGCGCAGTCCAGCCGCAGCTGCGTCGGCCCGGCGGCGACGGCGGTGTTGCGGCACTCCAGCGGCTGCTCGGAGAAGTTCGGGTAGCCCGCGAGCCGTGCGGGCGCCGGCAGCCGGGGCCGGAAGGCGATGGTCTGGGCGCCGGTGACGTCCTCCAGCCGCTGGCCGGGGTAGCCGGGCCGGCGCAGCCGGAGGAAGGCGATGTCGTGGTCGGGGTCCTGGCCCTCGGTCCAGCGCGGGTCGACGTCGATCCGGGTGGGCACCCAGACGCCGTACGGGGCCACGCCGTCCCGGTAGCCGGGGGCGAAGGCGAGGTTGGTGCGGAACCCGCCGCCGTACACGCAGTGGGCGGCCGTCGCGATGAGGTCGCCGCCGGGGGAGTGGACCACGACGGCCGAGCAGTGGTGGTCGGGGTCGCCGTCGGGGCCGGGGGAGAAGAGCGCGCCGATCGCGGGCTCGGCGGGGGCGGGCCGGGCCTCCAGCGGATCGGAGGGGCTCCATCCGGCGGTCCGCCAGTTCACCGGGCCGGCGCCGTCGGTGAAGGCCTTGCCGTCCGTCGGCGGCTCCGTGGCCTCCCGGACGATCCCGTCCAGCACGGCTGCCGCCGTCTTGTCGGCGCGCTCGGGGTCCTGCTGGTAGGTGCCGCGGGCGGGATCCCCGTCGGCGCGGTTGGCGGCGATGCCGCGCAGCTCCCAGGCGGTGTACCCGAGGCCCGCGAGGGCCAGGGTGCAGAGCAGGCCGACGAGTACGGGGCCCCGTACGCCCCGCCCCCGCTCCCGCCCCCGGTTCCGCTCGTGAACCCTGCTGACCATCTGGTACTCCCACCCCACCGACGCTTCTGACTCTTCGTTCGATGGGGGGACGGCGGCGCGGGTTCCGGGAACCGGACGTGTCCGTGCTCACAGCCGACCGTGTTGTCGTGTGCGTGTCATCCCCGGGTCTTCTGCGGGCCACGCAACCGCCCTACGCTCCAGGCGACTTGAGCAACCCCACCTTGATCGACAGGAGCCAGGGTATGAGATTGCGGAAGCGGACGGCGGGTGCGGTGACCGCCCTGTCGGCGGTCGTGGCCCTCGCGCTCGGCACCGCTCCGGCCGGTGCGTCGGGCGGCGCGCCGGCCCTCGCGTCCCCGGCGGGGGCCGCCGAGGACCTCCCGTACGCGGGATCGACCGGGGTCGGCGTGCACAACGCCTACGACAAGGCCAAGTACCCGTACTTCGCGGACGCGCTGGACTCCGGCGCCGCGATGCTCGAACTCGACGTGTGGACCAACTTCTTCGGCAGCTCGTGGCGGGTCTCGCACAACAACCCCTTCGGCAACGACAACAACTGCGAGAACGCCACCACCCCCGCCCAGCTGCGCACCAAGAGCCGCAACCAGAGCCTGGCCGGCTGCCTCGCCGACATCCGCAGCTGGCACGACGCCCACCCCGGCCACCGCCCGGTCGTCCTCAAACTGGAGCTCAAGGACGGCTTCGCCGCCAACCTCGGGCGCGGCCCGGCCGACCTCGACGCGCTGCTCACCGGCAAGCTCGGCGACGCCGTCTACCGCCCCGGCACGCTCGCGGCCGGACACCCCGACCTCGACACCGCCGCCCGCGCCGGAGCCTGGCCCGGCCGCGCCGCCCTGGCCGGGAAGTTCATCGTGGAACTGATCCCCGGCACCGTGGAGGAGGGCAACGCCTCCGACACCCTGTGGACCGACCGCGAGTACGCCACCCACCTGCGCTCCCTCGCCGCACAGGGCCGCCTCGGCCAGGCCGCGGCCTTCCCGGCCGTGCACCGGGCCGAGGCGGGGGACCCGCGCGCCCGCTACGCCGACGCGTCGCTGCGCCCCTGGTTCGTGATCTTCGACGGGGATGCGAGCGCCTACGCCGGAGGCGCCGTCGACACCGGCTGGTACGACCGCAACCACTACCTGCTGATCGCCACAGACGCCCACAGCGTCGCCCCCGCCATCGACTCCACCCGGCCGACCGAGGCGCAGGCCCGCGACCGCCTCGCGCTCCTCGCCGGCCACCACGCCTCGATCGCCTCCGCCGACTGGTACCCGCTGCCCCAGGTCCTGGCGACGGTGGTGCCGCGCGGCCGCTGAGCCGCAGCCGCCGAGCCGCCGGCGTCCCGAACTCCCCTTTCCATGCCCCTTGTTACCCGCACGGCGCTATGGTGCGGGCGGGGGCGACTGTACGAGGGGGGCGGGGCGGCGATGCGTTTTCTGTTTGTCCACGGCACGGGGGTACGGCGCGAGCGGCACGACCGGCTCTTCGGCCTGGTCCGTGAGCGGCTGACGGCGAGATTCCCCGACGCGGCCGTCGAATCCTGTTACTGGGGCGACCGGTTCGGGGCGAACCTCGGCGCGGGCGGCCGGTCCGTCCCCGGGCTGCGGCGGCCGGGTCGGGAGCCCGAACCCGACCCCGTGGACGCGGAGACGGCCGAGTGGGCGCTCCTGCTCGCCGACCCGCTCTGCGAACTGCGCGTCCTGGCCGAGGCCGGCTGGGAGAGCCGGGACGGCGGGGACGCGGAAGACGACGGCTTCGCGATGCCCGGCGTCCAGACCGCCGGAGCCCGGGTGCTCGGGTCGCTGGCCGCGTTACCGCCCGCGCCGCCCCGGGCCGGGGACGAACTCGGCGCACTGCTGCACGGCACCGGTCTCGCCGAGGGCTTCGCCGCCGCCCTGGAATCCACCGCCCGCTCCGCCGAGGCCGCCCGCGCCGGGGAACGCGCCGCCGGCGAGCCGCAGGCCCGGGAGGTGGCCACCGCGCTCGCCCGGGCCGTGACCGCCGCCGCCCTGGCCCGCGCCGGAGCCGAGGCCGACTGCACCGGCGCCGAACGCGACCGCCTCGTCGAGCTGCTCACCACCCGCCTCGGCGGCGACGCCCGGGTGCCCGGCGCCCGCGCCGCCGCCGTCCTGGGACGGCTCGCCCTGCGCGTCACCACCCAGCCCCTGCTCAACGCCTGGCGCGGCTCCCTCACCGTCGGCGCCACTCCCGCGCTCGGCGACATCCTGCGCTACCAGGCGCGCGGCCACGACCTGCGCACGTTCCTGCACGCCCGGATCGCCGCCGGCCCCGGGCCGACCGTACTCATCGGCCACAGCCTCGGCGGGATCGCCCTGGTGGACCTCCTCGCCCTCGCCGCTGCCCGCGGCGAGGCCGTCCCCGGGGCGGAACTGCTCGTCACCGTCGGCTCCCAGGCCGCCTTCCTCCACGAGCTCGGCGCGCTGACCGCGCTCGAACCGGGCGCGAAGCTCCCGTACGGCTTCCCGCGCTGGCTCAACGTCTACGACCGCCAGGACGTGCTCTCCTACCTCGCCGGACCGGTCTTCCCCGGCGACCCGCGCGTCACCGACCACGAGGTCGGCAGCCGCCAGCCCTTCCCGGCCTGCCACAGCGCCTACTGGAAACAGGACTCCCTCTACGAGCGGATCGAACAGGCGGTGGCCGAGGCGGAGATCGGGTGACTCCCGCCGACTTCCTGCCCCCGGCCCTCGGGCCGCGGCGCACCTTCGCGCTCGTCGCCGGGATCGAGCGCTACGACATCAGCCACCGCTGGAACCTGCGCGGTCCGGCCCGCGACGCCCTGCGCTTCGCCCGCTGGCTGACCGGACCCGCCGAGGTGCCGCCCGGCAACGTCCGGCTGCTGCTGTCCCCGCTCGACGCTCCGGACGCCCTCGACTGGCCGGACACCCCGGCCATGGCCGCCCTGCGGACGGCGTACCGCCCGGCGACCGAGGAGAACGTCAAAGCGGTGCTGCTCGACGAACTCCCACAGTGCGACGGCGACCTGCTGTGGATCTTCTGGGCGGGACACGGCTACCTCGGCCCGCGCCAGGAGCTGATGCTGCCCTGCGCCGACGCCCGCCGCGGCCAGATCAGGCACCTCAACCTCGACTCGGCGCTGCGCTGGTGGCGGACCGACCTGGTCAAACCCCGGCGCTTCCCGCTCCAGGCCGCCCTCGTGGACTCCTGCCGGGTCGACGCGCCCCGCGACGCCCGCTGGAACTTCGGCACCACCGACTACGGCGGCGGCAGTTCGGTGCCGGGCCGCCGGCAGTTCCGGCTCTACGCCTCCCGGGAGGGCGAGGCCGCGCAGAACGACGCCGAGCGCGGCGCCGGCCGGTTCACCGAGGCCCTGCTCGGCGAACTCGGGCAGCGCAACGTGCGCGAGAGCGTCAGCGGACTGCCCGGCGCCGCCCTCAGCATCCACCGCGCCTTCCAGGAACTGCGCGAACGCGGCGAGGGCTGGCAGCTGCCGCAGTTCCTCGTGGACCGGGACTGGGACGCCTGCTCCTTCCTCGACGACGGCCTGCCCGGACCCCGGCTGCCCCGGGCCGCCCGGCTCGACCAGCCCGCCTGGGACGGGCTCGGCGCACTCTTCGAGGGCCGCGAGCTGCCGCGCTGTGCCCACGAGGCCTACGCGTGGGCGTTCAAAGTGGCCGGCTGTACCACCCCGGTGCGCGGCGGCCTGCCGGGAGACAGCCTCCTGGAGGTGGTCCAGGACCTGGACGAGCGCCAGGGCGGGCGCGGCGGGATGCCGCTGGTCGTGCCGTTCGTACGGTTCCTCGCGGACCGGGCCGCCGCGGCGGGCGACGCGGACTGGGCGGCCCGGCTGCGGGACTGGGTGCACGCCACCCGCGCGCGCCTCGTCCTGCCCGCGGTGCCCCCGCCGCCGCCCGCGCCGCGCCGGACCGTCGTGCACGTCCGGCTGGAGGCGCCACCGGACGGCGGGCCCGGCCACCTGGCCCGGATGTGGCTGCACGGCGAACGCGCCGAGCACATATGGGAGTCGGAGGGCGCACCGGTCCGGCTGGACACCGTACGGGAGGAGCTCGTACGCCAACTGGCCCTCATCGCAGGGGCGTCGGCAGACGGAGGGGAGAGCGGGCGGCGTACGCACGGCGCGGTGGACCGCATCGAGTTCCATGTGCCCTACGAGCTGCTGGACGCCGACTTCGACCAGTGGCCGGTGCCCCGCGGCCCGGCCGGCCGGCCCCGCGCCCTCGGCCTGCTCCACCAGGTGGTGGTGCGCTGCCCGCAGGAGCGGACGGACACCCGGGCCGAATGGCACACCTCCTGGCGCTGGCTGTGTGCCCAGGGCGGCCGGCACCCCGACGCCGTCCGGGTGGTGGAGGACTCCGGGGTCACGGACGCGCTCGGGATGGAACTGGCCGAGGGGCCGGAGCCCGCCTGCGTCCTGGCGCACACCACGGCCGCGCCGCACGCCGGACTGCTGGAAGCCGTGCTCGAAGGCGGCGTCCCGGTGGCGGTGTGGCGGCGCGGGGGCGGCCTGCCCGCGCCCGCGCTCCTCGACCTGCTCGCGCCGGCCGGGCCGGACGGCCGCCCCGACCCCGGCGCGCTCGACGTACTGGCCCTGCCCGCGCGCGTGCGGGAGGTGCGCCGGGGGGCCGCGAGCGCCGCATCGGCAGCCGCGAGCGCCGCCGCGAGCGCCCCGGACGCTCCTGTGGGAGCCGTGCGCGCCGCCCGCCAACCTCCCACGGGGGAAGACCAGTTGGTGCTCCTGTGGGACGATCCCGACGACATGCCGGGCCTCCGGTCCCTTGCCTGAACCCCCGACCCCCGACCCCCGACCCCCGACCCCCGACAGACCGCGACACCGACGATGGAGGAAGAGGCAGTGGTGAAGGACTGGTGGCTGTACCACGGGAGCGGCCCGGGCGGGGAGCGGCGCACCCGCCTGGAGGCCGGATCCCCGCCGCCCTGGCGGGACTTCACCGGCATCCCCGACCCGGGGTACGTGCCACCCGGGTGCGAGGGGCCGGCCTGGGAGCGCACCTGGCGGCGCGGTGCGGGCTACGTGCCCGACGAGCCGGAGAAGGACGTGGTCAACACGGCCCTTTACCTGCGCCGGCCGCTGCTCATCACCGGGAAGCCGGGCGTCGGCAAGTCCACGCTCGCCTACAGCATCGCCGCCGACCTGGGCCTGGGGCCCGTACTGCACTGGCCGATCACCAGCCGGACCGTGCTGCGGGACGGGCTGTACCTGTACGACGCCATCGGGCGCCTCCAGGAGGCCGGCCTGGACCAACTGCGCACACCGGGCGCGCAGCCCGCGGCCGCCGCCGACGTACCGCCCCCGCCCGACCCGGCCGCCGCCCCCGCCGGTGCGCCGTCCGCCGTCCCCGCCGCTGCCCCGTCGATCTCCCGCTACCTGCGCCTCGGACCGCTCGGCACCGCGCTGCTGCCGCAGGACCGGCCGCGCGTCCTGCTCGTCGACGAGATCGACAAGAGCGACATCGACCTGCCCGGCGACCTCCTCACCGTCTTCGAGGACGGCGGCTTCCTCATCCCCGAACTCGCCCGCCTCGCCCAGGAGGACCCCACCGTCGCCATCGGCACCGACGACGACCCCGACGCCGCCGTGCGGATCACCCAGGGCCTCGTACAGTGCCGGTACTTCCCCGTCGTGGTCCTCACCAGCAACGGCGAACGCGACTTCCCGCCCGCCTTCCTGCGGCGCTGCGTCCGCCTCCACCTGGAGCCGCCCGGCCCGGAGAAGCTCGCCCGCATCGTGCGCCGCCGGCTGGGCGTCGACATCGGGGACGGCGAGGAGTACCAGGAACTCGTCCAGAGCTTCCTCGACCGCGGCGAGGACGGGGACCTGGCCACCGACCAGCTCCTCAACGCCATCCAGCTGCGCCTCGCCGGCGCCTGGTCCGCCCCCGCGGACCGCGACCGCTTCCTCGCCACCGTCATGCAGCACCTGACCGGGCCGACGGCGTGATCGAGAGGCTGCTCGCCGCCTTCGCCGAGGGCGCCGACGACGACGGCGGACCGCGCACCGGCGTGGGGGCGGAGGAGATCGCCGACATCCTGTGGCTGGCGGCCCGGGTGGACCCGGCCGGGGCCCGCCCGCCCGGTGCGCCCGCCGCCGGCCCGGGCGGCGAGCAGCCGCCGGTCCCCGAACCCCCCGGGCCGGAGCCCGGTCCGGACACCCCCTCCTCCCCGGTGTCCGGCGGCCGGGACGCGGGCGAGCCCGCCGTCCGGTTCTTCCCGGCCTCCCCGCGCGAGCCCGCCGGAAAGCCGCCCGACGTCCACGGACAGCCGGCCGACGCCACCGCCGGCCGCCGGGGCTCGCCCGTACGGCTGCCGCGGGCCGCCTCGCTCGACGATCCGCTCGCCCTGATGCGCTCCCTGCGCCCGGTCGGCCGGCGCTCCATCGGCGGCCCCGGGGAGGAACTGGACGAGCAGCTCACCGTCGAGCGCAGCATCGAGCGGATGGTGCCGACCCCGGTCCTGCGGCCCGCCGAGAGCCGCTGGCTGGACCTGGCGCTGGTCGTCGACACGCACCACTCGATGCTGCTGTGGTCGGACCTCGTGGACGAGCTCCGCCGCGTCCTGACCCGCAGCGGTGTCTTCCGCGACGTCCGCACCTGGCAGCTCACCGGCACCGGATCCGGCGCCACCCCGATGGTCACGCGCGGCCGCGGCGGCCCGCCCCGCAACCCGCTCGAACTGGCCGACCCCGCCGGCCGCCGGCTGATCCTCGTGCTCTCCGACACCGTGGCGGGCGGCTGGCGGGAAGCCCCCGTGCAGGGCGTGCTCCGGCACTGGTGCGCGCACAACGCCGTGGCCGTCCTGAACGTCCTGCCCGAACGGCTCTGGACGCGCGGCGCCGTCCGGCCCGTTCCCTTCGCCGTCCGCGCGGACCGGCCGGCCGCCGCCACCCGCTCCTGGCAGCAGGTACCGGCCGCCCGGCGGGCCGGCGCCGGGCGCCGCCGCGCCGCTGCCGCCGCCGCGGCCGTCGTGCCGGTGGTCGGCGTCGCCTCGGGGAGCCTCGCCCGGCTGGTGCGCGTGGTCTCCGGGGACGGCCGGTGGCGGCGGCTGGCCTGCCTGCGCCTGGACGCGGAACCGGGGGCCACGGGCGCCCGGGAGGATCCCGCCCCCGTCGGCGGCGGCAGCGCGCTGGAGGTGGTGGAACGCTTCCGCGCGAGCGCCTCCCCGACCGCGCAGCAGCTCGCCGCCCACCTGGCCGCCGTACCGCTGACCCTGCCTGTCATGACGCTCGTCCGGCGCTCCCTGCTGCGCGACTCGGAGCACGGCCACCTGGCGGAGGTCGCCCTCGGCGGGCTCTTCGCCCCCTGGGGTGCCGAACAGGACGCCGAGGAGGTGGAGTTCGAGTTCCTGCCCGGCGTACGGGAAGCCCTGCTCGGCTCACAGCTGCGCGGGGACGTGGCCGCCGTACGGGAACTGGTGCGCCGCCGCGTCTGGGAGTTCATGTCCCGCAACCGGGGCACCGGACCGGACTTCTCCGCGATCCGGGTCGCCGCGGGGCGGGCCGGCCGCCGCCGGGTGGCCGACGGGGCGCTGCCCTTCGCGGCCGGGCCGCCGCCGGACCTCGAACCGGGCCTGCGGGACCGGGTCGTACGCGTCCGGTACGAAGGGACGCCGGAGCCGCAGGAGGTCGGCACCCTCCTGACGCCGCGCCTCGTCCTCACGGTCGGGGACACGCGGTTCCCCCGGGACGCGGTCGCCTGGGTGCGGGCCTACGACCGGGAGATCCCCTGCCGCGCGGTGTGGTGGGACGACGCACCGCCGCGGGTGTTCCTGCTCCTGGCCGACGAGGACCTGATGGACCCGGCCGCCTGGCCGGAGCCCGCGCCGCTGCCCTGGGCGCAGGCGGATCCTCGGGCCGCTCCGGTCCGGGTCGACGGCGTCACGGACCAGGGCCACCCGATTGCACTGACGGGCGAGGTGGTCCGCTACGAGGGGGACCGCAACGGCGAACTCGTACGGCTCTCCGCCGAGCCGGAGACGTGGACGCACTACCGCGGTGGACCGGTCTCCCACGGCGGCGAGCTGATCGGCATCGTCCACGGAGTCTGGCCGGACCGCATGGTGTTCCTGTCGGGCCGGGCCCTGCTGGACCAGTCGGACTTCAGAGCCGCCATGGCCGCACACGGCCGTACCCGCGCGGCGGACCGCTCCATCGTGTGCCTGGCGGTGCAGCCGGGTGACGACGGCGTGTACCCGACCGGAAGCTCGCCGAACGCGGAGGCGAGAGACTTGATGGTGCAGCTGATGGGGGACGCGGGCATCACCGGGAGGCTGGTCGGCGGTGAGGAGGGGGCGCCGGTGCTCGTGCTGCTGGACGCACCGGGCGCCCTCGGCAAGGCCGGCCGGCTGCTGTCCGAATTGCCGGGCGCCATGGCCCTGTTCGGTGATCGGAGGTCGGACGGCTCGCAACCCTCCCTCCGCGTGGCAGTGGCCGTGGGGCCGGCGGAGACCATCGCCGCGGGGAGCCGCGGGCAGATCATGTCCGAGGCGCGCCGGATCGTCCGACACCCCGGGATGAACAGGCGCCGGCGGCCGTCGGCGCACCCGGCCCCGGTCCTGGCCCTGTCCCACCCCCTGTACGAGGACCTCGGTGAGCTGCTCGGACCTACGGTGCTGCGCACGCTCGCGCCGCTCGGTCGCGAGGCGGAGGGCTGGGTGTGCACCGGCGATCCCGTGGAACTGGGCTGCGCCCTGGTGGAGGCCGATGAGCTCCCGGACGGCGGCATCGGCTGGCCGACCTGCGGCCTCGGCGCCTCCATGACGCTCCCGGCCGGGTGCGTCGGCATCCGGCTGCCCGGGTACGACCGGTGCCTGGCCCATCTGGAGCGCCCGGAGGAGCGCGTGTACCTGGGGGCCCTCGGGCCCGGATCACCGGTGGACTTCAGGGGCACCACCTTCGATCAGGGCCTGCTCCGGCGGCTCCTGGCCGCGCTGCGGGAACCGGGTCAGCACCCCGCCAGGCTCGGCCCCGCGGACTTCGACCGTGCGGCCTTCGTGGACGACTGGAACGAAGAAGGGGCTGAGTTCCTGGACCGGGCCTCATTCGTCCGGGCGCAGTTCGTGGGGCGGGCCAGGCTCGGGGGCTCCACCTTCGCCGGGCCGGTCTCGTTCGACGGTGCGGTGTTCCTCGGCGTCGGAGACTTCGACCGCTGCCGCTTCCACCGTGCCGCCATGTTCCGCCGCACGGTCTTCCGCGGCCTGGCGGGCTTCGCGGGCAGCGCCTTCCGGGACGAGGCCTCCTTCGCCCGGGCCGTGCTGGAGGGTTCGGCCGATCTGAACGGGATGCAGGTGGCAGGGAGGGCGGATTTCTCCCACACCGTGTTCCGTGGTCTGGCCGGGCTGAGCAGAGCCGGTTTCGCCGGACCCGTCTCCTTCGCCTCCGCGACATGGGAGCAGGGCCTGGTGTCCACCGGCGCCGTGTTCGAAGGTCCGGTGGACTTCGCGAAGGCCACGTTCCGGGGCCGGGTGCGTTTCGAGGGACTGAGTATCCGGACGAGCCCGCAGGACGGTCTCACCGACCAGCACGGCCGCTGGGACACCCACCGGCGCCCGGACGGGACGTGGGACGTCCACCTGCTCGACGCCGGCGACGACTGACCCGGCTCAGGGCCCGCTGTGCGAGGCCTCCAGTTGGCGCGGCGGGCGGCCGTCCGGGGTGGTGAGGGTCGCCTCGATCTCGTCCAGGGCGCGGCGGGCCGTCGCGATGCGGTCCCGTACGTCCGTGTCGGCCGGCGGCGGCCCCGGCTGCTTGCGGTCGCGGTTGGCCGCGTCCTCGATCTCGCGCGCCTCGTCGAGGGAGTTGAGGACGACCCCGATGAGGACGTTCACCAGCACGAAGGAGGCGAGCAGCGCGTAGGAGGCGTAGTAGATGATGCTGAGCCGGGAGATCTGCAGCCCGGCCCGGACGGCGTCGGTCAGGCCGTCGAGGGTGGTGAGCAGGAACAGCGTGAGCATCGCGCGGCCCACCGAGCCGTAGTGTCCGGGGTCGGACTCGGCGAAGCAGACCCAGCCGACCATGGCGTACACGTACAGCACCAGCGCTCCGACGAACAGGAAGCTGGCGGTGCCCGGCAGACTGCGGCCGACCGCGATCAGCAGAATGCGCAGGTGCGGCAGGAAGCGTGCGGTGCGCAGCACGCGGGCCAGCCGCAGCAGCCGCAGCAGGGTGGTGTTCTCGCGGACGAGCGGGACGAAGGCGGAGGCCACGACCGCGAGGTCGAAGAGGTTCCACGGGTCGCGGAAGAATGCTTTCGGCCGGTCGGCGAACGCGCCCAGGCGCAGCAGCATCTCGACGCTGAACAGGGCCAGGCAGCAGTTCTCCGCTCCCTGCAGGACGAGCCGGTGGTCCGCGGCGAGCCCGCTGTACGTCTCCGCGCCCATCAGCGCGGCGTTGAACAGGATCGCGCAGAAGACGACCATCCCGAAGGCGGGGGCCTCCGTGGCCACCCGGCACCGGGCTGCCAGTTTCATCCGACCACGTCCGGCCGGCCTCGGGTCTGTCATCGTGCTCCTCGTACTCTCGTCTGCGCCGCAGGCGAACGGCGGCCCACCTCTCTAACGCCCCACAGCCGATCGGGTTTCATCACTTTCCGCACGCCAACGCGCCGACTCGTGCGGGTTGTCCGCCGATCCGGTCTCGGAGAGGCCGAACCGGGCGTGGAAGGCGCGCAGGGGAGCCGGGGCCCACCAGTTGGCCCGGCCCGCCAGCCGCATGGCGACCGGTACGAGGACCGCCCTGATCAGCGTGGCGTCGACGAGGACCACCACGACCATCCCGATGCCCAGCATCTTGAGGAAGACGATCCCGGACGAGGCGTACGTGGCGAAGGAAGCGGCGAGGACGACGGCCGCGGAGGTGATCAGCGGACCTCCGCGCTCCAGGCCGGCGGCCACGGCGCCGGGGCCGTCGCCGGTGCGGTCGTACTCCTCCTTGATCCGCGCCAGCATGAAGACCTCGTAGTCCATGGAGAGCCCGAAGGCGATGCAGAACATCAGGATGGGGATGCTGGGCTCGATGGAGCCGCTCGCCGTGAAGCCCAGCACGCCGGACAGGTGGCCCTCCTGGAAGACCCACACGAGGACTCCCGCCATCACCCCCATGCTGAGGGTGTTGAGGAGCATCGCCTTCGCCGGGAGCAGCACGCTGCCGGTCATCAGGAACAGCACCAGGAAGGTGGCCAGCAGGACCAGTCCGGACACCAATGGCAGGCGCTCGGTCAACTCGGCGCGGAAGTCGCTCAGTTCGGCTGGATAGCCGCCGACCGCGGCGCCGGGGACCGTCGTGCGGATCTCGGCGAGCAGCCGGTCGGCGTCCCGGTCGAGCCCGTCGTGGGTGGCGATCACCGAGTACCAGGTGTCCGGCCCGCCGCCCTCGAACCGGGTGGCGGAACCGTTCGGTCCGGCGATCTTCCGGCCCTGCGCGTACGAGCCGGTCCCGGCGTCGACCTGGTGGACCCCGGCGAGCCGGGACAGCCCCAGGGCCGTGGCCTCGACGGCCGTCCTGTCCGCCGTCCCGTCCGCCGACCCGTTCCCCGGGCCGTCCGCCCCGCCGGGCCGCAGGACCTGGATCGCGTCCATCTCCTCCGCCGCGAAGCCGTCGCGGATCTGCTGCTGCACCACCCTGCTGGACACGCCCGCGGGCAGCACCCGTTCGTCCGGTACCCCGAAGGTCAGCCCCAGCGCCGGCGAGGCGAGCCCCAGCAGCAGCGCCAGTGCCGGGATCCCGTACCGCAGCGGCCGCCGCATCATGCGCAGGGCCGTGCGGTGCCACCACCCCCCGCCAGGGCGCGCGCCGCCGGCCCGGCGGGCGACCCGTGACCCCAGCCGGGCCAGCGCGGCGGGCAGGACCACCAGCGCCGCGAAGACCGAGGTGAGGACCGTGGCGACGCCGGCGTACGCGAACGAGCGCAGGAAGGGGAACGGGAAGAGGAGCAGGGCGGAGAGGGAGAGGACCACGGTGAGACCGCTGAAGGCGACGGTGCGGCCGGCCCGGGCGACCGCGTGCTCGACGGCCCCGGCGACGGTGCGTCCGGCGTCCAGCTCCTCGCGGAACCGGCTGATGACGAACAGGCTGTAGTCGACGCCGAGTCCGACGCCCATCACCAGGGCCAGGTTCGCGGCGAAGGTGGACACGTCGGTGACGTAGGTGATCCCGCGCAGCAGCGCCAAGGTGGTGATCACGGAGAAGAGGCCCATGCCGAGGGTGAGGAAGGCGGCCGAGAAGCGGCGGTAGATGGCGAACAGCAGGAGCAGCACCAGGGGGAACACGATCAGCTCGGCCCGCAGGAAGTCCTTGCGGGCCTGCTCGGCCGCCTGCCGGAAGACCTCGTCCCCGCCGCCGACCCGCACCGAAACGGTGGCGCCGTCCCGGCTGAAGGCCGGCGAGATCTGCGCCAGTGCGGCCCGGGCCTCGGTCACCGTGCCCGCCATCCGGGCGATGACGAGGGCCTGGCGGCCGTCGGCGGAGCGCATGGCGGGCGAGCCGCCCCGGGACCAGTAGGAGGCGACCTCGGCCACCCCGTCCCGGGCGGTCAGTTCCCGCTCCAGCGCCCGCCCCTCCGCCGCGACCGCGGCATCGTCCACGGTGCCGTGCGCTGCCGTGACCATCAGCAGCATCCCGGGGGTGCCCGTCCCGAACCGCTCCTCCAGGACGGCCCGGGTGCGCAGCGACTCGGATCCGGGACTCTCGAACCGGCTCAGGACCAGGCGGTCCATGGTGCCGGCGGCGAGCACCAGGCCGATTACGGCCAGGGCGACACCGGTCCAGGCCAGGAGCCGGGAGCGGGTGGCGGTCAGCCGCCCCCACCGCTGAAGGGCGGGCGGGCGGTCCGCGGGACGGACGGGACCGGTCATCGTCGTTCTCCAAGGGCCACAGGGGGAGGGGGACCGCACCACCATGGCCGAGGAGCCTTCACCGGCCGCTGGAACGATCGCTGACCACCCTGTGGACCGTGCCCGCACGAACCGGCCGGTAGTGCCTAGCCTCCGTACGAGGGTCCGGGCACGGGGGAGAGAACATGTCGGGTGTGCTGCTGCGCGAGCGCGGCTTCGAGGGTGGCGGGGCCGGCGACGGCGGCGGGGCGGCCGGCGAGGACGGTGCGGGCGCCGCGCCGGGGACGGCCTTCCGGCTGCTGGGCCCGCTCCAGGTCTGCCGCGCCGGCCGGGTGCTGGATCCCGGTCCGCCCCGGCAGCAGGCCCTGCTGGCCGTCCTGTTGCTCAGGCCCCGCCTGGAGACCGGGGTGGACCAGCTCATCGAGTCCCTCTGGGGCGAGGAGCACCCGGCGTACGCGAGGAACCTGATCCAGAAGTACGCCTCCGGCCTCCGCGCCCTGGGGGTGCGGCTGGAGTGGTCCGGCAGCGGATACCGCCTGGACGTCGCGGGCGCGGACGTCGACCTCTACACCTACGAACGGCTGGCGGCGGCCGGCATCGCCGCGGCGCGCGCCGGCGAACTCGTCGAGGCGGCCCGGCTGCTGGAAGAGGCGCGCACCATGTCCACGGGCCCCCTCGGCGAAGGGCTCGAAGGGCCGATGCTGGAGCGCGAGCGCCTCTACCGCCATGAGCGCTTCCTCGCCGACATGGAAGTGCGCGCCGAGCTGGAACTGGAGCTGGGACGCCACCGCAACGCCGTGCCCTACCTGCACTACGCCGTCCACAAGTACCCGTTGCGGGAACGCTTCCTGTGGCTGCTCATGGTCGCGCTCTACCGCTCGGACCGCGGCAACGAGGCGCTGACGGTCTACGCCGCCCAGCGCAGCCGGGTCGTGGAGGAACTGGGCGCGGAGCCGGGCCCCGCCCTGCGCACCCTCCACGCCCGCCTGCTGCGCCAGGAGCCGGAGCTGATGGCGATGTCCGTACTGCGCGGGGACGGCTGAACCCGGGCTACGCGAGCTCCCCGCGGATGAGGGCGATCACCTCGGCGACGTGCTCGTTGAGGTAGAAGTGGCCGCCGGGGAAGCGGCGGAGGGCGAAGCGGCCCACGGTGTGGTCGGCCCAGGCGGCGGCCTCCTCGGCGGTGACCTCGGGGTCGCTGTCCCCGGTGAGTACCGTGATCGGGGAGGTCAGGGCGGGGCCCGGGCGGTAGCGGTAGGTCTCGGCGGCCTTGTAGTCGCCGCGGATCGCCGGGAGCACCGACCGAAGTAGCTCGTCGTCGGCCAGGACCGCCGGATCGGTGCCGTTCATCCCCTTGATCCTGGCCAGCAGCTGCTCGTCGGGGGCGAGGTGGACCAGCTGGTTCTCGCGCGGGCGCGACGGTGCCCGGCGCCCCGAGGCGAACAGCGCCACCGGCGCGCGATCACCGGCCGCCTCCATCCGACGCGCCACCTCGAAGGCCAGGGACGCGCCCAGGCTGTGCCCGAAGAGGGCCACCGGCCGGTCCAACCACGGCCGCAGCTCCGCGACGACCCGGTCGGCGAGCTCGTGCAGATCGTCGACGCACCGCTCGTGGCGGCGGTCCTGACGGCCCGGATACTGCACGGCGAGCACGTCGGCGTCCGGGGACAGGGCCCGCGACACCGGGAAGTAGTAACTGGCCGAGCCGCCCGCGTGCGGGAAGCAGAACAGCCGTACCGGGGCGTCCTCGGCGGGGTGGAAGCGGCGCAGCCAGACGCTGGTCGCCGTCAGGGTCGAATGGGTCAGGGTCGAACGGGTCATCGTCGGTCGGTGTCCTTTCGGTGGGGGCCGGCCCGGCTCACGGGGGCGGTCCAGGCGCCCGGCGGACGCCAGCCGCGCGCGGGACCCCAGTCGGCCCGGGCCGGCGGCGCGGCCTGCACGCCGCCCTCGCCCGGCTGCCGGGCGGCGGAGAGCAGTGCGAGGAGGACGGCGGCCAGCTCGGTGCCGTCGGGTGCGCCGCGCACGATCTTCAGGGTGGGTTCGGTCCGCTCGCTCATCAGGGTCAGAACGGCGGGTTGCCGTGCTTGCGTTCGGGCAGCGGCACGTGCTTGGCGCGCAGCACGTCGAGCGCGTCCGCCAGCACCTGCCGGGTCGCGGCCGGGTCGATGACGTCGTCGACGAGGCCGCGCTCGGCGGCGTAGTAGGGATGCATGAGTTCCTGCCGGTACTGCTTGACGCGCTGCGCGCGCGCCGCCTCCGGGTCGTCCGAGGCGGCGATCTCCCGGCGGAAGACGACGTTGGCCGCGCCCTCGGCGCCCATGACGGCGATCTCGTTGGTGGGCCACGCGAACGACAGGTCCGCGCCGATCGAGCGGGAGTCCATGACGATGTAGGCGCCGCCGTACGCCTTGCGCAGGATCACCTGCACCCGGGGCACCGTGGCCGCGCAGTACGCGTACAGCAGCTTCGCGCCGTGCCGGATGACACCGCCGTGCTCCTGGTCGCTGCCCGGCAGGAAGCCGGGCACGTCCACCAGCGTCACCAGCGGGATGCTGAAGGCGTCGCAGGTCTGCACGAAGCGGGCCGCCTTCTCCGAGGCGTGGATGTCCAGCACCCCGGCGAGCGAGGCGGGCTGGTTGGCGACGATGCCCACCACGTGGCCGTCCAGCCGGGCCAGCCCGCAGATGATGTTGGTCGCCCAGTGGGCGTGCACCTCGAAGAGATCGCCGTCGTCGATGATCTCCTCGATCACCGCGCGCATGTCGTACGAGCGGGCCGGGTCGGCCGGGACCAGCCCGGACAGGGCCTCGGTCCGGCGGTCGGCCGGGTCGGCGGCGGGCACGGCGGGCGGCATCTCACGGTTGTTGGAGGGCAGGAGGGACAGCAGGTGCCGTACCTCCTCCAGGCACTCCTCCTCGGTGTCGTGGAGGAAGGCGCTCGCGCCCGAGACGCAGGAGTGGACCTGCGCGCCGCCGAGATCGTCGTGGCTGATCCTCTCGCCGGTCACCGCCTGCACCACGTCGGGGCCGGTGATGTACATCTGCGCGATGTCGCGCACCATGAACACGTAGTCCGTCAGCGCGGGGGAGTACGCGGCCCCGCCGGCGCACGGCCCGAGCATCACGCTGATCTGCGGAATCACCCCGGACGCCGCGACGTTGCGGCGGAAGATGCCGCCGTACCCGGCGAGCGCGGTGACCCCCTCCTGGATCCGGGCCCCCGCGCCGTCGCTGAGCGACACCAGCGGGGCGCCCGCCGCCAGCGCGAGGTCCATCACCTTGTGGATCTTCTGCGCGTGGGCCTCGCCGAGCGAGCCGCCGAAGATCCGGAAGTCGTGCGCGTACACGAACACCCGGCGGCCGCCGACCTTGCCCCAGCCGGTCACCACACCGTCGGTGTGCGGTCTGCGGTCCTCCAGGCCGAAACCCGTGGCCCGGTGCCGGCGCAACTGCTCGATCTCGCGGAAGGTGCCCGGATCGAAGAGGAGGTCCAGCCGCTCGCGCACGGTCAGCTTGCCGCGGGCGTGCTGCGCCTCGGAGGCGCTCGGGGACGGGCCCAGCCCGGCGGACTCCTTGATCGCTCCTAGTTCGGCCACTCGGACACCGACATCGGCAACTGTCATGCTCCACCCGTTTCCTCGGCCGTCGGGGCGCGCCGATGGCGGCCCTGGGCAGTGCCCGCCATTGAAGGCGGCCGGGGCGCGCGCGGAGAACACCGACCACCCCCCTGACCGGGATAGGGGTGCCGTCCGCGGCCCGCCGGCAGCCGGCGGACGCACGCCCCGGAGCCCCCCGCGCAGTCGGCAGAAGCACGCGCCGGAGCCCCCCGATCCGGCGGGCGCAAGCGCCCCTTAAGGAAGTCCGCGCAGGATCCGGGGGAATCGAGGTCCGCCATTCCACGGGCCCGCTGACCCGAGGGGATGCCGCGGATGTCACCGTCACGCTTCGCCACCTTCACCGAACTCCTCCGGGTTCGGGCGGCCGAACTCGCCGACGAGGACGTGCACGTCTTCCTGCGCGACACGGCCGGCGGAGTGGCAGCCGACCACCTCACCTACGGCGAACTGGACCGCGAGGGGAGACGCATCGCCTCCTGCCTGCGGGAACACGGGGCGACCGGGCAGCCGGTGCTGCTGGTCTACTCCTCCACCGTCGAGTTCCTCAAGGCGTTCGCCGGCTGCCTCTACGCCGGCGCCATCGCGGTCCCCGTACCCATGCCGGGCGAGGCCGGCCGCGACAAGCGGCTCAACCGCACCACCGCCGTGCTCAAGGACACCGCCGCGAAGGTGGTCCTCACGGAAACGGACGCCGCCCCCGAGGTCGCGCTCTGGCTCGCCCGCAACGCCGGCCCCGACGCCGTGTGCGTGGTCAGCGACGTGCCCGGCATCGGCGACGCCGACGCCTTCCAGCCCGTCAGCGCCCGCCCGGACGACCTGGTGTTCCTCCAGTACACCTCGGGCTCCGTCTCCGAGCCGCGCGGCGTGACGGTCTCCCACCGCAACCTCCTGGCCAACCAGGCCGCCCTGCAGAAGGTGCTGCGGACCACCCGAGAGGACGTCTTCGGAAGCTGGCTGCCCTACTTCCACGACATGGGACTGGTCGCCCACCTCCTGCACCCGGTCTGGCTCGGCAGCCACAGCGTCCAGGTCACCCCGCTGTCCTTCGTCAAGCGCCCGCTGCGCTGGCTCCAGGCCATCGACGAGTACGGCGTCACCGTCGGCGGCGGCCCCAACTTCTCCTACGACCTGTGCGTACGCCGCGTGAAGGACGAGCAGGTCGCCGCGCTGGACCTGTCCCGCTGGCGGCTGGCCCTCAACGGCGCGGAACCCGTACGCCCCGAGAGCCTCGACGAGTTCGCCGAGCGGTTCGCCCCGGCCGGATTCCGCCCCGAGGCCCTCTACCCCTGCTACGGACTGGCCGAGGCGACCCTGGTCGTCTCCGGCGGAGCCCCCGGCACCCCGCACGTCCGCAGGGACTTCGACAAGACCGCCCTGCAGCGCGACCAGGTGCTCCGCGCCGGGTCCGGACAGGACGTCAAGACCCTGATCGGCTGCGGCACCCCCGTCGACGTGGAGGTCCGCATCGTCGACCCGCTGACCCACCGCGAACTGCCGGCCGGCGCCGTCGGCGAGATCTGGCTGCGCGGCTACAGCGTCGCCCGCGGCTACTGGCGGCGGCCCACCGAGACCGCGCACACCTTCCTCGCCAGCCTCAACGGCGAGGAGAGCAACTTCCTGCGCACCGGCGACCTGGGCATGCTCGAAGAGGGCGAACTGTTCGTCACCGGGCGGCTCAAGGAAGTCGTCATCATCAACGGCCGCAACGTGTACCCGCAGGACATCGAATGGGCCGCCCGGACCGTCAGCCCCGCGCTGACCTTCGGCGCCGGCGCCGCGTTCTCCGTGGACGCCGGGGGCGAGCAGCTCGTCCTCGTCCAGGAGGTGCGCGGGGCGGGCAGCGCCGAACTGCGCACCGTCGCGCAGCGGATCCAGGCCCTGATCGGCAAGGAGTTCGAGATCCCGGCCGGCAACGTGCTGCTCGTACGCCCCGGCACCGTGCGCCGCACCAGCAGCGGCAAGGTCCAGCGCACCCTGATGCGCAAGCTCTTCCTCGACGGGGTGATGCGCGGCGAGTACGAGGTGCTGACCCCCGACGTGTTCGCACTGGCCCGCGCCGAGGACGTGCTGTTCGGGGAGGACCTGCTGCAGCCGGAAGGAGCCGACGGAGGAAGACGGTGGTGACGTCGCTCCTCGGCGACCAGGCGGTGGCCCAGCAGCGCGAGAAGACCGTCCGGGCCCGGGTGGCCGAGCTGGAGGGGCTGTTCGGCGACCCCTCGGACCCGGCGAACCCGGTCGGCTACACCGCGCTGCTGGAGGCCGACCGGGCCGCGGTGCCCTTCGCCGCGGGCGAGGCGCTGCTCGACGGCTTCGGCATCACCGACGAGTTCATACCGCGCGCCCTGGGCGGGCGGCTCGACGGGATGGACACCCTGGTCAGGATCATGCGCCCGGTCTTCCGCCGGGACGTGGGCCTGGCCATGGGCCACGGCATGACCACCTTCATGGCGGCCTCCGACGTCTGGACCGCCGGGAGCTCCCGGCAGCGGCACTGGCTCGCCGGACTGCTGCGCGACGGCGGCAAGGCGGCCATCGCACAGCACGAGACCGCCCACAGCAACGACTACGTCCGCAGCCAGGTCACCGCCCGCCGCAGCGGCGACGGCTACCTGATCAGCGGCGGAAAGCCCATGGTCAACGACCTGGAACGGGCCGGGGCGCTGGTGCTGTTCTGCCGTACCGACCCCGCCCCCGGCAGCCGCAGCCACTCGGTGCTCCTGCTGGAACCCGGGCAGCTGACGGACGCACGGGCGGCCGTGACGGCCCGCCGGACCCCGGTCGGGCTGCGCGGCTGCCGGTTCGCCGGGGTCGAGTTCGACGACTGTCCCCTGCCCCGGTCCGCCCTGCTGGGCCCGGAGGGCAGCGGGATCACGACCGCCCTGCGCTCGTTCCAGATCAGCCGGACCGTGATCGCCGCGACGGCCGTCGCGGCCCTCGACACCAGCCTGCGCACCGCCGTGCGCTTCGACCGGGAGCGCTCCGGCGGCTGGCAGGCGGGCGGCGGCCGCGGTGACGGCGGCCGCACGGGCGCGGCGCTCACCAACGCCTTCGTCAACCTGCTGCTCTACGACGCCCTCGCCGTCGTCGCCACCCGGGCCCTGCACCTGCTGCCCGCCGAGACGAGCGTCTACTCGGCGGCGCTCAAGTACCTGCTGCCGCGCGTCCTCACCGAGACCATGTACGACCTGTCCATCGTACTGGGCTCCGGCCTCTACACCCGCGAGGGCACCCTCGGCATCTTCCAGAAGCACGTCAGGGACGTACCGGTGCTCAGCCTCGGCCACGCCGGGACCGTCGCCTGCCAGGCCACCGTCATCCCGCAGATGCCGCGGCTGGCGCGGGCCTCCTGGTTCGTCGAGGACGAGGCGCCGGCCGGGCTGTTCCGGCTGCAGGGCGACCTGCCGCCGCTGCGGACCGACCGGCTCAGCCTTGCGTGCGGCCGGGACTCGCTCAGCGCGACCATGCTCGCCGTCAGCGCGGGCATCGACGGCACCGGCCCCGTCGAGAGCGCCCTGCGCACGCTCGCCGGGCAGCTCGTCGAGGAGTTCCGCGACGTACGGGCCCGGGTGCTCCGGCTGGAGGCGGCCGGTGCCGCGGCCACCGCACAGCCCGCGAAGTTCGCCCTCATGGACCGGTACGCGCTGCTGCTGGCCGCGGCCGCCGTACTGGGCCTGTGGGACCAGGGCCGCTACGGCCCCGACCCCTTCCTCGCCGACCCGTCCTGGGCCGCCGCCGCACTGCACCGCATCGCCCGGCGGCTGGGCACGCGCGTCGCCGACCTGCCGCCGGAGTGCGAGACCCGGATCCGGCACGAGGTCCAGCTCCGCTTCAGCACCCAGATCAGCTACGACCTCTACTCCACGCCCATCCCCGGCTGACCGGTTTCCCCGGCCGCCGGCGGATGCGTCGTACGCACTGAAGGAGTCCCACGATGACCGTTCCCACCGCTCGGCCCGCCGCGGCCATCGACGGCGTGCTGCCGCACGAGTGGCTGTACGCCCGGCTCTCGCTCTACCTGCGGCGCGCACCCGAGACCATCGACCCGGGCGTGCCCCTCGCCGAGTACGGCATGGACTCGGTGGCGGCCCTGAGCCTGTGCGGCGACCTGGAGGACGAATTCGGCCTGGAGGTGGAGCCCACCCTGCTCTGGGACCACCCGACCGTGACCAGCCTGGTCGGCTACCTGTCGACGGTGCTCCCGGCCGCCTCGCCGGACGCGCAGGGCCGGCACTGATGGGGGACATCGCCGTCGTCGGGATCGACTGCGCGTTCCCCGGGGCGGCGGGCGTGCAGGCGTACTGGGACCTGCTGATGCGCGGCGGGGACGGGATCGGCCCCGTCCCCGCGCAGCGCTGGGAAGCCGCGGACTTCCCCGCCGTCAGCGGCAGCGGCGGTTTCATCGACGACGCCGATGTCTTCGACAGCGACTTCTTCTCCGTCACCCCGCGCGAGGCCGCCGCCATGGACCCGCACCACCGGCTGCTGCTGCCCTGCGCCTGGCGGGCCCTGGAGGACTCGGGCCGGGCGCCCGGCGATCTCGCGGGCACCGAGACGGGCGTGTTCATCGGGGTGATGGGCGGCGAATGGGGCCGCCTCACCATGAGCGACCTCGCCCGCGTCACCCCGCTGCTCGGCGCCGGCAGCAGCGCCGGCATGGCGGCCAACCGGATCTCCTACCACTTCAACCTCACCGGACCGAGCCTGGCCGTCGACACGGCCTGCTCGTCCTCGCTCGTCGCCGTCCACCTCGC
This sequence comes from Streptomyces sp. NBC_00207, assembly GCF_045160965.1. NCBI lineage: Bacteria > Bacillati > Actinomycetota > Actinomycetes > Kitasatosporales > Streptomycetaceae > Streptomyces > Streptomyces sp. NBC_00207. The sequence continues at coordinate 7,186,032 of NZ_CP130715.1, forward strand.
CGCGGGCTCCCTGCTGGCCGGGGAGTGCGACACCGCGCTGGCCGGCGGGGTCAACATCGTGCTCTCGCCGTCCCTGGGCATGGTCTACGGCCAGCTCGGCCTGGCCGCCTCCGACGGACGCTGCAAGCCCTTCAGCGCCGACGCCGACGGAATAGGGCGCTCCGACGGCGTGGGCCTGGTGGTGCTGCGCCGGCTCGACGACGCGCTCGCCGACGGACAGCGGATCTACGCCGTCCTGCGCGGCAGCGCCGTCAACCAGGACGGCCGCAGCAACGGGGTGATCGCCCCCAACCGCTGGTCCCAGCAGCGGGTGCTGAACTCCGCGTACCGGCGCGCCGGGGTCACCCCCGACCGGGTCGCCTTCGTGGAGGCGCACGGCACCGGGACCGTACTCGGCGACGCCATCGAGTGCGCGGCGCTCGGCGCGGTGCACGGGATCCCGCGCGAGACCCCCTGCGCGATCGGCTCCGTCAAGGGCAACCTGGGCCACACCGAGGGTGCGGCGGGCATCGCTGGCCTCATCAAGACCGTGCTGGCCCTGCACCACCGGATCGTCCCCGCCAGCCTCTTCGCCGACCGCGAGAACCCGCAGCTGCGGCTCGGCGAACGCGGTATGCGGCTGCTGAAGTCCCCGATGCGGCTGCCCCGCGGGGAGAGCCTCGCCGGGGTCAGCAGCTTCGGCATGGGCGGTACCAACGCCCACGCCGTCCTGGGCTCGGCGCCCCGGATCCCGGTCGCCGCGGGAGCCCGTACGGGCGCGGCCCGCGACGCCGTCGGCGTCTTCACCGTCAGCGGCGACACCCCCGAGGCGCTGCGCCGCAACCTCGCCGCCCAGGCCGACGCGGTGGCCGCGCGGCCGCGCGGCGGGGCGGCGGCCCTGTGCTGGAGCAGCAACCGGATCAAGACGGGCCTGCCGTACCGGTTCGCGGCTCCCGTCCGCGACACCGACGAGCTCGTGGCCGAACTGCGCCGCGCGGCGGCCCCCCAGGACGCGGCCGGGAGCGGCGGGCGTCCGTGGGGCAGGCCGGTCGTGGCCTTCCTCTTCACCGGCCAGGGCAGCGAGTACCCCGGCATGACGGCCGGGCTCCACCGCGACTCCCCGGCCTACCGGCGCCATCTCGCCGAGGCCGACGAGGCACTCGCCGCACACCTCGGCACGTCGGTGCGCGAGCTGATCCTCAGCGGCGACGAACGGGTCCACCGCCCCGAGTTCGCGCAGCCGGCGCTGTTCGCCGTCGGCTACGCGCTGGCCCGTACGCTCACCTCGCTCGGGATCACCCCGGCGGCCGTCCTCGGCCACAGCCTGGGCGAGTACGCAGCCGCCGTGACCGCCGGGGCCCTCTCCCTCGACGAGGCCGCCCGCCTGGTGGTCCGGCGCGGCGCGCTGATGGGCGAACTGCCCGCAGGCGGTGCCATGATCGCCGCGGCGGCCGGTCCCGAGGAGCTCGCCGAGCTCCTGGCGGGGGAGCCGGGCACGGTCGTGGCGGCGCTCAACGGCCCCGCGGACACGGTGGTGTCCGGACCGCTGGAAGCCCTGGAACGGATCGGGCGGGAGCTCGCGGGCCGCGGCGTCCGGGTCAAGCGGCTGCCCGTCTCCCACGCGTTCCACTCGCCCCTGATGGCCCCGGCCGCCGCGGGCCTGCGCACCGAGCCGGTGCGCTGCGAGCCGCCCACCGTGCCGGTGGCCTCGACCCGGCACGGCCGGATGCTGCGCCACGACCTCATGGACGCCGGCTACTGGGCCGACCAGATCGAGGAGCCCGTGCTCATGGACGCCGCGCTCGGCGCGCTCGTCGCCGACGTCGCCCCCACCCACCTGATCGAGATCGGCCCGCGCGGCACGCTCCTGCAGATCGCCGCCAGGGGCGGGCGCGCGCCGGCGGCGGAGTTCCTGCACCCGGCCCCGGGCGCCGAGGCCACGGGGAGGGAGCTCGCCGCGACCGTCGCCGCCCTGTACCGCGGCGGGCTGGACCCGCTCTGGGAGGAGCTGTACGAACCGGGGCACCGGGTCGTCGAAGCGCTGAGCCCGTACGTCTTCTCGTCGGCGCAGCGACACTGGGACCGGCAGGCGTTCGTGCACACCGCGCAGCCCCACACCGCACAGCCCCCCACGGCTCAGCCCCACCCCGCCGGGCCCGTCGCCGTCCCGCCGGCCCCCGTGACACCGGCCGCCGCGCACTCCGTTACCGGCGCCGGGGCCCACGTCGACGATCCGGTGCTGCTCGCGGTCGTCCAGGCCGTCACCGAGGTCGGCGGCTACCCCCCGGAACGCGTCGTGCACGAGGCCCGCTTCTACGAGGACCTCGGCTTCGACTCGGTGATGATCATGCAGCTCAAGAACCAGGTGGAGGCCAGGCTGCCACGGGTCGGCGAGGTCTCCGTACAGCAGATGCTGCCCGCCCTGCGCACGGTCGGCTCACTGGCCGCCTTCCTCGACGACATGCTCCTGGCGAGGTCGGCATGACACGGGCCGCGAACACGACGGACCGTTCCACGGTGTACCTCGCGGGGACCGGCACCGCCCTGCCCGGCGCCCCGGTGGACAACACCGCGCTCGGCGCGCTGCTGGGCGTGAGCGAGGAGTGGATCGACATCTTCGTCGGCACCAGGACCCGCCACTTCGGCTGGGACCCGGTCACCGGCGAGGTCCGCGGCTCGCTCGCCGACCTGTGCGCCGAGGCCGGCGCCCAGGCCATGGGCGCCGCGGGACTCGGCCCCGCCGACATCGAGTTCGTGGTGCTCGCGACCGCGACCCCGGACCTGCTCCTGCCGACCACCGCGAGCGAGGTCGCCGACCGGCTGGGCCTCGACCACCTGCCGGTCTACCAGATCCAGGCCGGCTGCTCCGGCGCCGTCCAGGCCCTCGACCTCGGCCGCACCCTGATCCGCGGCGGCCGCCGGGCCGGCCTGATCCTGGGCGGGGACGTCACGCACCGGTTCCTGTCGCCGCGGCGGGACACCGCCCGGATGCCCACCGAGGAGCTGGTCAACTACGTCCTCTTCGGGGACGGGGCGGGCGCCGCGGTCCTCACGGACGAGCCCGAGGGCGAGCGGGTCGCCGTACGGGCGGTGCTGAACTCCTGGACCGGGCGGGGCCGTCCGCCAGGCCAGCTCCTGGACTGGTACGGAACCACCGACCGCGACTCGGAGCGGCGGATGCTGGCCGAGGACTACAAGGCGATCGAGGAGCACGTCCCGAAGATCTCCGTGGAGATCCTCTGGGAGCTGCTCGGGGGGCTCGGATGGGGCCTCGACGACGTCGGCTTCCTGCTGCCGCCCCAGCTGTCCGAGCGGATGACCGCACGCATCGTCGAGCGGCTGCCGGCCGGCCCCGCGCGAGAGGTCTCCTGCGTGTCCGAGACCGGCAACACCGGCAATGCCCTGCCCTTCCTGCAACTCGAGCGGCTGCTCCCGCAGTTCGCCGTCGGGGACCGGGCCCTGGCCCTGTGCGTGGAGTCCAGCAGGTGGATCAGGGCCGGGTTCGCCCTGGAGAAGGTGTGAGGCGTCGATGACGACGGGACTGGACCGGCTGCGCGAACTGCGCGCGCAGGGTCTGCTGGAGAAGGCGTACGACCGGGTGCCCGGGCTGCTCGCACAGGAGGGCGGGCCCGGCGGCCCCGGCCCCGGGACGGCCGGAGGGACGGCGTCCGCGGCCGGTCGGCTGCTCGGCGGACTCGACGCCGACGCCGTGCTGGCCCACCACCCGCTGACCCCCGTCGTGACGGTGGCGGTCACCGGCCAGTCCACCGTCGGCCACGTCGTCGACCCGCTCCGGGGCGAACTGGCCCGCCACGGCATGCTGCTGAAGCCGGTGCTCGGCGAACACGGCACGTACCTGCGCGACCTGACCGACCCCGGCGGCGAGCTGTGGACGGCCCGGCCGGACCTCGCCCTGTGCCTGCTGGACGCCGAGACCGTCTTCGCGCAGGTTCCCGCGGTGTGGCGGCCCGAGGACGTGGAACGCGCGGCCGAGGAGGTCCTGACCCGGTGCGCCGTGCTGGCCGGGGCGGCCCCGGGGACCCTGGTGCTCAACACCCTTCCCCTGCCGCGCGGCTACAGCCACCAGCTGATCGACCACCGCTCCCGGGCCCTCCTGGGAGCCGTGTGGAGGGAGTTCAACGCCCGCCTGCTGAGGCTCGCCGCCTCCGCCCCCCGGCTCGTGGTGATCGACCTGGAACCGCTGGTCGGCGAGGGCGGACCGGTCACCGACCCGCGGCTGGCCCGCCACGCCAAGGTCCAGCTCGGCGCGGAACTCCTCGCCGCCTACGCCCGGGAGGTCGGCCACCTGGCCCGCGCGCTGGCCGGCCGGGTCCGCAAGTGCCTGGTGCTCGACCTCGACAACACCCTGTGGGACGGGGTGCTCGGCGAGGAGGGGCCCGAGGGAATCGCGGCGGCCGGCACCCTGCGCGGGGAGGCGTTCGGGGCCTTCCAGAAGTGCGTCAAACAGCTCGGCTCCCAGGGCGTGCTCCTCGCGGTCAGCAGCAAGAACGACGAGGGACCGGTCCGCGGGGCGCTGAGCACCCACCCCGATCTGGTGCTGCGCGAAGCCGACTTCGTGCGGATCAACGCCAACTGGGAGCCCAAGGACGCCAATCTGGCCGACATCGCGCGAGCGCTGGACCTCGCCGCCGACGCCCTCGTCTTCGCCGACGACTCACCGGCCGAGCGCGCCCTGGTCCGGCACGGGGCGCCCGAGGTGGCCGTCGTGGCGCTCGACGGGGAACCCGCGCTCCACGTGACCCGGCTGCTCGCCGACGGCTGGTTCGACACCCTGCGGCTGACCGAGGAGGACCGGGCCAGGACCGGCGAGTACCACCGGCAGCGCGAGCGCCGGGAGCTGCAGGCGGGTTCGGGCTCGCACGAGGAGTTCCTGCGGGCGCTGGAGGTGCGGGTCGGGCTCGGCCCGCCCCGCCCCCACGAGTTCGCCCGCATGTCGCAGCTGACCCTGCGCACCAACCAGTTCAACCTGGCCGGCGGGGGCCACACGGAGTCCGAACTGGCCGCCCTGGCCGCCGACCCGGCGCGACTGCTGCTCGCCGCCCGCAGCGCGGACCGGTTCGGCGACAACGGCCTGGTCGGGGCGGTGCTCGGGACCGTGGCGGAGGGGGTCCTGCTGCTGGACAACATGTGGCTCAGCTGCCGGGTGCTCGCCCGCGGGGTCGAACACGCCTGTATCGCGGTGCTGTTGGAGCAGGCCCGCGCCCTCGGACTGGCCGGGGTGACCGCCCGGTACGTCCCCACCCCGCGCAACCACCGCGCCCGCGGCTTCTACCCGTCCTGCGGCTTCGCGCGGGCGGGTACCGGCGGGCCGGCGGACACGGCGGTGGAGTTCCACCACGACCTGGCGCGGGTGCCGGAAGTCCCGGCGCACGTGCGCATCACCGAAACCCCAGGGGGAAGACGGACGGATGAGCCTCGATAGCCTCGACGTGTTCCTGCGGACGGTCCGTGACGACCTCGGCCTGGACATCGCGATTCCCGAGGGCGCGGACACCGCACTGGTGGACCTGCCCGGCTGGGACTCGCTGAACCTGCTTCGCCTGGTGGCCCTCCTGGAGGAGTCGGGCCACCGGGTACCGGTACACCGTCTGCTGGAGGCGCACCGCCTCCGGGAGATCCACACCCTCGTGAAGGAGTACGGATGACCGCCCCGGGCAGCCCCTCGCTCGGCCCACCGCTCGGTGAGCCCGTCGCCGTGGTACCGGGAGGCGACTCGTGGGACCGGGTCAGGGACGACCTCGCCGCCCACGGCACGGCGCTGGTCTACGCGTGGCTGAGGGACATGGAGCCGCGCGTGCCGTCCGGCGACGGGCTGCGCGAGCTGCTCGGCCGGGACTGGACGCGCTACCTCGACCTGACGCACGCGGACGTACGCGGCCGCTACATCGCCTCCCGGATGCTCCTGAAGCACGCGGCGGGCGCGGTGCTCGACAGCGATCCAGCGGACCTGGAACTGGCCTACGGGCCGACCGGCCGGCCGTACCTGCGCGGCTGCGACCAGATCGACATCAGCCTCAGCCACACCGAGGACCTGCTGCTCGTCGGACTGACGACCACCGGCCTCATCGGGGTGGACGCGGAGCGGGCCGACCGCGAGATGCACGCCGGCGGGCTGGGCCGGCACATCTGCACGCCGTACGAGTCGGTGCTGCTGTCCGGGATGCCCGTGGCGGAGCGCAACGACGCGCTGGTGCGGCTGTGGACCCTCAAGGAGGCCTACAGCAAGGCCATCGGCCAGGGCATGCAGTTCCGGTTCACGGAGTTCGGATTCGGTCCGGACGGCAGGGCCGTGCGGGTCCAGCGGCCGGACGGGACCGCAGGCACCGGGGACGAGTGGATCTTCCGTACGTTCCCGGTCGCCGACGGCTACGTCGTCAGCGCCGCGGTGTACGACGCGGGCTTCGGCCGGCTCCAGGACGCCCACGTCACCACGATGCTCGACCAGGACTGCGTGGACGCGATCACGGAGGCGCTCGACGAGACGGCGTACGAGGAGGCGGCGTACGACGGGATCGCGTGGGACGGGACGGCGTACGGCGAGGGCGCCGCCCGCTGAGGGCACATCGCCGGGATCACGACAAGGAGGGAACCGACCCCCCGGAGAGCATCTCCTGCCGGGCGGCGTTGTAGCCGGCCTGGAAGCGGCTGGTGGCCTCCAGCTCCTCGGTGATCTCGGCGATGTGGCGGCGGCAGGTCCGCACGGACATGCCGAGCCGGCGCGCGACCATCTCGTCCTTGTACCCCTTGGTCATCAGCCGGATGATCGACCACTTGAGCTCGTCCGAGGAAGCGGGGGAGCGCTGGGATTCGACGACGTACGGCGAGGCGCCGTCCCACAGGTACTCGAAGACGGAGCACAGGAACGCCACGAGCGTGGGCTCGCGGACGATGGCCGCACCGGGCGCGCTGTCGCCATGGGTGCGTTCCGGCAGGAAGACGACCTCCCGGTCGTAGATGATCAGCCGGTCGATGACTTCGTCCGCGGTGCGGATCTCCGCGCCCCGTTCGCTGACCTCGCGGACGTAGGAGCGGGTGGGCAGGTCGTTGCGGGCGGTGTGCTGATAGATCGTCCGGATCCGGACGCCGCGGGAGAGGGTGGACAGGGCCGAGTCCCTGGCCTCCGCGAGCAGATCCGCCGGGCGTGCGCCGCCGGGCTGGACGGTGAGCAGCTCGCTCTTGCAGCTCTGACTCAGGTGGTCGAGCATCGCCTGGATCCGGGAGACGTCGGTGATGACGTCGAAGGCCTCCAGCCGGTTGCGCAGGCGGCGCCCCTCGAAGTACAGGGGTGTCAGGGACAGCAGCTTGGCCCGGACGTCGGTGACCGCCTGCTGCAGGTCGCGTATGTGCCGTTCGGCGGGACCCACCAGGGAGGCGGCCGCGACATCGGGTGTGACGGGGGTGAGCTCGCCGGCGTTCCCCGGCATGGACTGCAACAGGCGGACCCCGGCCAGCACCTGCTCCACCCGTACGACCTCTTCGGGCGTCAGTGACAGCTGCTCGGCGATCTGATCGCGCACGAAGCGGCCGCACTCCACCGCCAGCCCGTACGCGGTGGCGCTGATGTCGTCCAGCTCGGCGAACCCTGAATCCGAGCCCTCCCCAGTAAACATCCCAGCCCCCGCTGATCGGTGTAATTGCTGCCACGTAACTTTACGCCAACGTACCGCCCTTGGCGTGGCTGATCGAGATCAAGCACTCTGTTCGCATCACCCGGAGCCACCGAGACGTAAGGGTCCGGAGGTACGGGTGGAGTGGATCCCGATCTTCGACTGGGGGAAGTCGTGAGAACAGTTTCCGTTAAGGTATCTTCGATTTGCTTGACTGCCGTGGCGAGTGTGGTATTAGCGGTGGGAGTTCAGGCCATGGCGGGCCCGGTGGTGTCGAACGCGTCCGCCGAGTCCGTGATCACCGTCGTGCTCGATGCGGACACCCCGGAAGTGGGTGTCGTACCGGAGGACGACCGATGGGGGTGACCGGCCTCCACGGCTAGCGGTTCAGAAGGCGCTCCCCGCACGGCAGATGCGGGGAGCGCTTCTGCGTACCGGAGCGCCCACGGCGGCGAGCCGGGCAGCCGGCACCGCTATGGCACTCAGCAGTACGTCGTTCTCCGCCGACCAGCGGCCGCTGAACGCGGTCGGCCCGGCCGGGGAGAGCGTGGAGGGATCCGGCAGGAGCCGGGCGTGGAAGGTCTCCTGCACCGGGTCGACGCTCACCAGGGCGTCGGTGAAGTCGAGTTCCTGTCCCGTGAGCGGGAACCACGTCTTGTAGACGGCCTCCTTGATGCTGAAGAGCAGCCGGTCCCACGCCACCTCGGGCACCGCCCGCTCCAGCTCCCGTACGAGACGGAGCTCATCGGGCAGTGCGATCGAGTCGAGGACTCCTTCCGGCATGGGGGCGTTGGGCTCCGCGTCGACTCCCACGGAGGCGAACTCGGCGCTGCGGGCCAGTGCCACACCCCGGAAACCGGCGCAGTGGGTCATGGATCCCACGACCGAAGGCGCCCACTGCGGGACACCGCGCCGGCCCGGCATCACGGGAGCGGGCGGCAGGCCCAGCTGTCCCATGGCGCGACGGGCGCACCACCTGACCGTCCCGAACTCCAGCCGCCGTTTGGGTACGGCATTGCGGATCAGGTGCTCCTCCTCGGGGTAGAGGAAGACGTCGGCAGGGTCGGTGGTGGCTTCGGCGGTCGCGACGTTCGCGGGCAGGAGCTTTGTGAGCACGGCATTCCCTCGGGTCGCTGTTTCGGTCTGACAGCTCCCACACTCACGCCGTCGCTCCGCCCCGACCAGGAACGAAGTCCCAGGTCAAGCGGACTGACCCGGAGTAACCCCGGTTCTCTCCCAGGCTGCTGCCATCCGCCGGTCCGTCCGCCCGCCGCCTGCGGGCAGACTGGCAGCCGGCCGCACGGCATTGTCATCTCCCTGCCATGTGGCCGAACAGGGGTTCGTTCTCGTCAATTGAGGGGTAGGGAAGGGGTGTTCATGCCGCAGCCGGCCGTCCACACTCACGGAATGCCGCACGGAAACCTCATGGGTATCAGCGACCTCCATGTCGGATTCCCGGAGAACCGCCGGATCGTCGAGGAGCTGTATCCCGACAGTCCCGCCGACTGGCTCATCGTGGCCGGCGACGTGAGCGAGTCGCTCGACGACCTCCGATGGGTGCTCGACCTGCTCACCCGGCGCTACGCCACCGTGGTGTGGGCGCCCGGGAACCACGAACTGTGGACCGTACGGGACGATCCGCACCCCCTGCGCGGGGAGGCGCGCTACCGCCGGCTGGTCGAGATCTGCCGCTCCTTCGGCGTGCACACGCCCGAGGACCCGTACCCCGTCTGGTCGGGGCCGGGCGGCCCGCTCATCGTGGCCCCCCTCTTCCTGCTGTACGACTACAGCTTCCGCACCCCCACGGCCGCCACCAAGGAAGAGGCCCTGGAGCAGGCGTACCAGGCCGGAGTGGTGTGCACGGACGAGTTCATGCTGCACCCCGACCCCTACACCTCCCGGGAGGCCTGGTGCCGGGCCCGGGTCGCCGCCACCGAGCAGCGGCTCGCCGCCTGCGACCCCGACCTGCGCACCGTGCTCGTCAACCACTTCCCGCTCGTGCGCACCCCCACCCGGATCCTGCGGCACCCGGAGTTCGCCCAGTGGTGCGGCACCGAGCTCACCGCCGACTGGCACACCCGGTTCCGGGCCGCCGCAGTCGTCTACGGCCACCTCCACATCCCGCGCACCACCTGGTACGACGGCGTGCGGTTCGAGGAGGTGTCCGTCGGATATCCGCGGGAGTGGCAGACCCCCGGCCACCCGCGGGACACCCCGCGCCGGATCTTCCCCGTCACCGGCCCCGGGAATTGATGCCTGGCAGCTTCCGGACAGTGTGGGCCCCCTAGTCCCCGCCTAGACTGATCCTGAATTCTTGCTCGCTCCACGCTCGAACATCCCTTTCCGCGCTCGCGCTTTCCTGCCGAAGATGCGGAACCGGGACACTGGGGGACTCTTATGCTTTTGTTCCGGCGCGCCGAGGAAATGTCTCTATTAGATGCGCTGCTTTCGGGATGCGCATCCGGCAATTCCGGGCTGCTGCTCGTCGAAGGTGCGGTCGGCTGTGGAAAGACCGAATTCCTGGAAACGGCCGCCGGACAGGCCGAGAGCCGCGGCGGAACCGTTTTGCGCGCCATCGGCACCGCCGCCGAACAAGGCCATCCGCTGGGCGTCCTGCGCCAGCTGGCCGCCGACGCCCCGGCCGGTGCGCTGCCCGCGCCGCCGGCGCCGGACGAGGCGGACCGGGTCGAGGCCATGCGGGCCTTCGCCGCGGCCGTCCGCGCACTGAGCGCCGCCGCCCCGGTGGCCGTCCTCGTCGACGACCTGCACCACGTCGACGAGCTCTCCCGCCGCTACCTGCTGCACCTCGCGCGCGGCACCCGGCAGGCCGGCGTCCTGCTGGTGCTCGCCGCATCCGCCCACGAACACGGCGACGACCCGCTGCTGAGCACCGAGCTGATCCGGTTGCCCCACTTCGCGCGGCTGCGCCTGCAGCGCCTCGCCCCCGAGGCCGTCCGCGCGATGACGGCGGACCGCACCGAGACGGAAGCCGACCGGCTGTACGAGGCCAGCGGCGGAAACCCGCTGCTGCTGCGGGCCCTGCTCCAGGACCCGCAGGCCCGGCCAGGCGACTGCTACGCCCAGGCCGTCCTCGCCTGCCTCCACCGCAGCGGTCCCGCCACGGCCGAACTGGCCGGGGCGATCGCCGTACTCGACGACCTCGCGACCCCCGCCCGCCTCGCACGGCTGACCGGCGCCGCCGAGGGCACCGCGGCCCGGGCGCTCACGGACCTGGAGGCCGCGGGCCTGCTCGCCCCCGGGGGCGGGTTCCGCCACCCGGCCGCGCGGGCCGCCGTACTCGACCGGACGGACCCGGCGGACAGACCGGCCCTGCACCGCGAAGCCGCCCTGCTGGCCCGTGCGTCGGGCGCGCCCGACACCGCGGTCGCCGCGCAGCTCCTCGCCGCACGGCACACCCGTGCGGAATGGGCCCTGCCGGTCCTGCGCTCCGCCGCCGACCAGCACATCGCGGACGGGGAGCTCGACCTGGCCGTGGCCCTGCTGCGGCTCGCCCACGAGGCGTGCCCGGACGACGCGCTGCGCGCCGAAGTGAGCGTCAGGCTCAGCACCGTCGCCGGCCGCACCGACCCGGCCGCCGCCGAACACCACCTCGCGGCCCCCCTGGCCGCCGTGGCCGGCGGCGGACTGGACCCGCACGCGCTCGGCTCGCTGGCCCGGGCACTCGCCGCCCAGGGCCGCATCGACGCGGCGGCCGACGTACTGGAACGGCTCGCGCCCGCCGACGGGCGCCGCGCCGGCGTCGCGGAGCCGGACCCACTGGACGGCCTCTCGGCATTCCCCCAGTGGGCGGCCTCCGCCCGCCGCGGCGCCCCCGCCGAGGGCGGGCCGCACCCGGCGGTCCGCCCCGCCCGGGCCGCCGCCCACCCGGCCTCCCTGTGGACCCTCCCGGGGGAGGCGGAGGAGGGCGCGGCCGTCCACGCCGCCGAACTGTTCCTGCGCGGAGCCGCCCTCGCCGAGGGCACGGTCGAACCGGTGGCGCAGGCCCTGCGCACCCTGCTGTACCTGGACGGCCCGGCCTCTGCGCTGCCCTGGTGCGAGGAGTTCGTCCGGCAGGCCACCCAGCGCGGAGCCACCGGCTGGCGGGCCGCGTTCGCCGGACTGCTCGCCGAGGCGCGGTTGCGCACGGGCGACCTGACGGGCGCGGCGGACACCGCCGAGGAGGTCCTGCGGTCGGCTCCGGGGCGGCGCGGCGGCATCCTGCTGAGCGCGGTGGCGGGAACGCTGGCCCGGGCCCGCATCGCCATGGGCCGGCCCGAGGAGGCGGCGGCCGTCCTGAGCCGGCCGGTCCCCGCCGAACTGGCGGGAAGCATCCACGTGCTGGGCCACCTGCGCGCCCGGGGCCAGTACGCGCTGGCGACGAGCCGGTTCCACGCGGCCCTCGGCGACTTCCTGGACATCGGCCGCCACATGAAGCGGTGGGGCCTGGACCGGCCCCGGGTCCTGCCCTGGCGCTCGGACGCGGCCGAGGCCCTGATCCGGCTCGGCGAGGCCCACCGGGCGGAGCGGTTCCTCGCCGACCAGCTGACCACGCGGGACGCCTCCGACCCCTGGGTACGCGGCATGTCACTGCGGCTGCGGGCGTCCCTGCGCGAGCCGAGGGAGCGGCAGGCGATGCTAGCCCGGGCCGTCGACGAACTGCAGCGCTCCGGGGACCAGTACGAACTGGCCCGCGCCATGGGCGATTTCGGCCAGGTGCTGCGCGAGGTCGGCGAACCGGCACGGGCGGCCATGGTCGACCGCAGGGCCTGGCACCTGGCCAAGGAGAGCGGGGCCGAGGCCCTGTGCGTGAAGATCTGGCCCGGCCGCACCGGTGAGGACGACGAGGCACCGGAGGCGGCCGGGGCGCCGGACGCCGGACTGGTGGCGAGCCTCAGCGAGTCGGAGCGGCGGGTGGCCCTGCTCGCGGTGCACGGCCACACCAACCGGGAGATCGCGAAGAAGCTCTTCATCACCGTGAGTACGGTGGAGCAGCACCTGACCCGGGTCTACCGGAAACTGAACATCCCCGGCCGGCAGGCGCTCCCGGCCGACCTCCGGCCGGGCGTCGCGGAGCTCGTCTGAGGCGGCGGGGGTCCCGGTATGACAAGGTGATGGCAAGCCAATCCCTTCCCGCCCGTGCATGGCAGACAACAGGGACTCCCGGCCCCGCCGCGCACGCCGGAACCTGCCGGTGCACGCTCTTCGGTGGCTTCCGCGCCCGGCGTGCGGGAGAGTCGGTCATGAGGACGTAGCCCGCAGGGAGGGCACCATGACCACACCGACACACGACCAGCCGTGGCGCACCGCGTCGCCCGGACAGGTTCGCGACGCCATGATCGACCGGGTCGAGGAGCGACTCGCCGGACTGCTCGCCGAGGAGCACCGCAACCGGCGTACGTCCGACCCGCGCAGCGCCGTCCTGGTGATGGGCGTGGCCGAGCTCGTCCAGGCCGGCGGGGAACGGGCCCGCCCCGCGATCTGCCTCACCGGGTACCTCGCCGCCGGCGGCGACCCGGAGGCGCAGGACGCGGTGACCGCGGCCGCCGCACTCGAACTGCTCGACACCTGCCTGGTGATCCGCGCGGACGTACGGGACAACGCGCCGCTGCGCCGGGGCATCCCGACCCTGCACATCAGCCATGCCGCCGAGCACGAGCGCAACGGCTGGCGGGGCGAACCGCGCCGGTTCGGGGAGGGCACCGCCGTCCTCGCCGGGGACCTGGCCCTCGCCTACGGGGACCGGCTCGCGGTCGGGCTGCCGCACGAGGCCCGGCGGTTGTGGGACGACCTGCGCGCCGAGCGGGCGATCGGCGCGCACATGGAGGCCGCCGCGGCGACCGAGTACCTCGACGACGCCTGGCCGGGCCAGTGCCTGGACGGCTGCGGCAGCGGCTGCGGCGCAGGCTGGTACGGCCTGCGCCACTCCCTGCTGATGGGCGCCGCGCTCGCCGGCCGCGAGGATCTGGGCGAGGCCTACGAGGAGTACGCCCGGGCCGTGCACGCCGCCTGGCGGATCCGCGGATTCCTCAGCGGCGGCCCGGGCTTCGACGGCGACGCCCAGTTCCTGCGCGACGTGTTCTTCGACGCGCAGGCACGGGAACGGGCCGAGGAGACGATCGCCGCCCTCGTGGTCCGCGCGGACGAGGCCGTGACCGGCGCCCGGATCCCCCGCGCCTGGCGCACCGAACTGGGCGCACTGGCCCGCGAGATCGCCGGCTAGACCGTCTGCGGAGGCTCTGCTTCTGAGCGGGCGGCGGGGTGGGACGGTGCGGCCCAAAGATCGGGGCTCCGCCCCGGACCCCGCGCCTCAAACGCCGGCGGGGCTGGTTCGTGGGGCGGGGTGGGACGGTGCGGCTCAAGGATCGGGGCTCCGCCCCGGACCCCGCGCCTCAAACGCCGGCGGGGCTGGTTGGTGCGGCGGGGCTGGAAGGTGCGGCGGGGCTGGAAGGTGCGGCGAGGCCGCTTGGTGCGGTGAAGCCGGAAGGTTGCAGGGGCTGAAGTGGAACCTGCCGGCTCCTGTCGGGTCGGGTGTGTGTCGGGGCGCTCCCCGCAGGGCGTCGAACGCAACGGGGCTCGGCCCTCCGACCCCCCGTCACGTTCGGCGCCCGAGGAGACGCCCCGGCGCGCGCCCGGCCCCACCCGAACCGATCCGCCCGGCAAGGCCAGCGGCGTGCCCGGCCGAGGCCGCACCGATCCGCCCGGCTCCCTTGATCCGGCCGGACCGCCGGACCGCCGGGCCGCCGGTCAGTCCGGGGCCGGGCGGGGGCCGCCCGGTCGGAGCCGGGCCAGCCAGTTTCGCAGGGCGCCCCGGCGGACCCGGCCCCCCTCGTCGCGCGGCAGCGCGCCGACGATCTCCAGCCTCGTGGGCAGGAAGGCCTCCGCGACGCCCAGCGAGACCAGGTGCTCGCGCAGTTCGGCCGGCCCCGGCGGCCGGTCCAGGGCGGTCGGGACCACGACGGCGCAGGGCAGCTCCCCGTGCTCGGGATCGGTGTAGGCGACGACCGCCGCCTCCCGCACCCGGGGGTGGGCCAGCAGTTGCTCCTCGACCTCGGCGACCGGAACCATGAAGATGGCGCCGGTCCGCGTGCCGGCCCGGGCCAGGACCCGTATCCCGCCGTGCCGGTCGGCCGTCGCCATATCCCCCGTGCCGAGCCAGCCGTCCCCCTGCTCCCAGGTGGCCACCGGCGCCGGAGCGCCGTGACGCCAGGTGGCCAGGCAGACCGACGGGCCGCGCACCTCGAGGGGCGACGTCGCGTCCGCGGCCGACACCTCCAGCCCCCGCAGCGGGCGGACGCCGTCACCACCCTGCGCGGTGTCCCCGGAGAGCGCGCCCATGCCGAGTTCGGGCGCCCCCCACACGGAGAGCACCGGTACGCGGAACACCTCGCGGAGTTCGGCGGCGAGCGGCGCCGGGGTGCTGGTGCGGCCCCCCGACAGCACCAGCCGCAGCCGGTCCGTCTCCCGGGGGCGCCGCCGCTGCGCGGTGACCAGCTCGGCCAGGTAGGCCGGCTCCGCGTAGACCTGGTCCACTCCGGCGGAGGCCATCAGGTCCAGGCACCGGCCCGGATCCCACACGTCCAGGCAGACCCCCGTCCCGCCGACCGCCAGCGGCCAGCACACGGTGTAGATCAGCGAGGCCAGCGAGGTGAGCGGCAGCGTGCTCAGGAAGACCTCGCCCGGCCGCCGCCCCGGGCCGTCGGGCCCGCTCTGGGCGGAGATGTTGGCGTACAGGGTGTTGGGGGAGTGCAGCACCGAGGTGTACGCGTCCCGCAGTCCCATGACGCTGATCAGGAGCGCGGGCCGGTCGGCCCGCCCGCCGCGCGGCCGGCTGCGCAGGCCCGCCTCGGTGCGCTCGTGGGCGGTGCGCCGGAAGTACGCGCCGAAATCGATCGCCCCGGTCGCCGCGGCGTCCCCCAGGACGACTCGGTGGCGCAGCCACGGCAGCCGTCCGGCGAGGTCCGCCAGGGCCTCCGCGTGCGCGAAGCCCTCCCAGACGTCGGGCACCACGCAGATCCGGGCCCGGGTGCCGTCCAGGATCCGGTGCAGCCCGTGGGCCCGTACCGTCGGCAGTACAGGCACGGCGACCGCGCCGACCCGCAGACAGGCGAGGGTGAGCGCCGCGGTCTCCCACCAGTCGGGCAGCTGGAAGGCGACCGGATCGCCCGGGGCGACCCCGAGGGAGGCCAGGGCGCCGGCGAACCGGTCGACGTACTGGGCGAGCTGGGCGTAGGTGAGGGTGACCCGGCGCAGGCCGACGGGCCGGTGGGCGCGCTCGGAGACGATCGCGGGGCGCTCGGGCGCGCGGGCGGCCGTACGGTACAGGTCGTCGAGGAAGGTCTGCGTGCGCCACCACCCGGCGGCCCGGAACCGGTCCGCGACCTCGGCGGGCGGGACCAGGTCCAGCGGGCGGGCGGGGGTCCGCCCCGGGCGTGCGTCCGCCGTACCGGGCGCGGCGGAGCCGGTCAGGCCCATCGGCCCACCGCCCCGGCGACCTGCACGCGCGAACTGCACCCGAGGCGGCGCATCACGTGGCGGACGTGGTTGACGACGGTCCACTCGGAGATGTCGAGCTTGGCTGCTATCTGACGGTTCGTCATGCCTTCGGAGACCAGCAGGGCCACCTGGACCTGCCGCGGGGTGAGCGACTGCGCCTCGGGGGCCGTCCCGGCCGCGGCGCGCCGCGAGGGCGCGGGCGCCGAAAGGGCCTCCGCCACCGCCGCGGGCACGGTCATCCGGACGCCCTCCGCCCAGGCCACGGCGAAGTCGGTCCAGCCGAGGCGCGCGCTCAGTTCCGTACGGGCCCGCTCGGCCGCGGACCGCCACTCGTCCGGCACCTCCGCCCCCGTCTCGCCGCGCAGGGTGTCGGCCGCCGCCAGCAGCCGTACCGTCCGCGGCCGCTGGGCGGGCGCGGTGCGGAGCAGCAGCAGGGAGAACTCCTCCAGAGCGCCCGGCAGTTCGGTCCGCTCGCCGTAGGCCCCGTACAGCCGCAGGCTCTCCCGCAGCGCCCGGTCGGCCCGGTCCGGCTCGTCGCCCTCCAGGGCGAGCGCGGCCGCGGTCCGCAGGGCGCCCGCGAGCCCCCGCCCGTCGCGGATCCGCCGGAACGTCTCCACGGACCGCTCCAGCAGCTCCTGCGCCTTGCGCCGGTCCCCCTCGGCGCGGAGGACGGCCGCGAGCGAGCCCGCCGCCTCGGCCGCGCCCCCGGTCACGCCCATCGACTCCAGCGCGCTGAGGGCGGTCACCAGGACGGCCCGCGCGCCCGCCGGATCGCCGGCCCGCAGCAGGGCCGCGCCGAGCCGGGCGGAGGCGAGCGCGTTCTGCCGGCGGTCGCCGACGGACTTGCCCAGGGCCAGTGCGTGCCGGTGGCGGCGGACCGCCTCCAGGGGATCGCCGAGGGCCAGCGCGAAGACGCCGGACATGTCGGCGAGCCGGGACCGTACGGCCTCGGGCAGCGCCGCCCCGCCCGCCTCGGTGATGTCGTCACACCACTCCAGTGCCTCCCGCAGCCGTCCCTGCGCCAGCCAAGGAAGGCGGCAACCGAGCACCAGCGCGGCCGCCGTCCCGCTGTCGCCGTGTTCGCGCAGCCGCCGCAGGGCGCCGCCCACGTTCTCCCCCTCGGCCGCCAACTCGCGCAGCAGTCGCTCCTGTTCGGTGCCGCGCAGGCCCGGCAGGGCAGCGGCCACCAGCAGCCGGTAGCGCTCCGCGTGTGCGTCCAGTGCCGCACCCTCACGGCCCGCATCCGCCAACTCGGCCCGGCAGTGCGACCGTACGGGCTCGGGCACGGCCAGCCGCAGCTCCCCCTGCTCCTCGCCCACCACGGCGAGCAGCCCGCGGTCCAGCAGGGTCTCGACGGCCGCCTCGGCCGACAGCCCGGCCGCCGACAGGCCGAAACCGGGCTCGTACACCGAGAGCCGGCCCAGCAGGGCGCGGGCGCCGTCGTCCAGGCCGCGGCAGCTCCACTCGGCGAGCGCGGCCAGCGAGCGGTGCCGCTCGGGCGCGTTCGCCGGACCGCCCGACAGGATGGTCGTACGGCCGCGCAGGCGCGCCGGCAACAGGTGCGGGGGGAACAACCGCAGCCGCCCCGCGGCGAGTTCGACGGCCAGCGGCAGGCCGCCGAGCAGCGTGCAGATCTCGGCGACGGCCCCGGCGTTCTCCTCGGTGAGCGCGAAGGAGGGGTCGGCGTCCCGGGCCCGGCGCACGAACAGCGCGACCGAGGCCGCCTCCTGCACCTCGTGCGGATCGGCGGCGCCGCCGGCCGGCCCGCGCCGCGGCCCGGGCACGGGCAGCGGCGCCACCGGCAGCAGCTGCTCCCCGTACACGCCGAGCGGCTCCACGGCGGTGGCCAGCACCACCACGCGCGGGTCACCGGCGAGGGCCTCCACGGCCGCGGCGGCGGCCGGGCGCGCCTCGTGGTCGCAGCCGTCGAGCACCACCAGGATCCGGCCGGGCAGGCCGGGCAGGCCGGGCAGGCCCGGCAGGTCGTGCGGCTCCGGCTGTTCCGGCTGATCCGGGCGCGCGACCGCGGGGTCCAGGTGCTCCACCCGCGCGAACTCCCCGCCGATCTCCCGTACGACCTCCACGGCCAGCCGGCTCTTGCCCACGCCGGCCCGCCCGGTCACGGTCAGCAGCCGCACCGACGGGTCCCGCAACCGCTCCCGCAGCGCGGCGGCCTCGAGCTCGCGGCCGACCAGTTCCGTCACCCGGCCCGGCGACGGCTGCCTCCCGTTCACGCGCGGACACCGGCCGGCTGGATCCGCCACAGCCCCGGACGGATCTCCACGGCACGCGTCGCCGCGGAACCGGAACCGGAGCCGGCACCGGCACCGGCTCCCGGCCCGGACGGGGTGCTCAGCGCGCGCAGCGAGCGCAACGCGTACACCTCCAGCCGGTGGTCGCGCAGCGCGCCCGCCAGCTCCAGGCACTCGCCGAACCAGGCCCGCGCGGTCTCCGGCCCCTCCTGCGCCAGCGCCAGCAGCGCCCGCGCCCGGCTCGCCTCGTACCGGCCCCGCGTGCGGCCGGGGGCCGACAGGGCGGCGAGGGCGGGCTCCAGCAGGGCGGCGGCCTCCGCCGACTCCCCGGCGTCCAGCCGCAGTTCGGCCAGCCCGACCAGGGCGCGCGCCGCCTCCTCCTCGTCGTCCGCCGCCCGGGCGAGCGCCAGCGCCCCGGAGAACAGCTCGTGGGCCCGCTCCACGCGCCGGTACTGCCAGGCGAGATCGCCGAGCGAGCGCAGCATCCGCGCCCGGGCCGACCGGTCCCCGCACCGCTCGGCGGCGTCCAGGGCCAGCGTGTAGGCGGCCTCGCCCTCGTCCTGCACCGATCCGCCGGCCAGGGCGTCCGTCAGCTGTACGGTCAGCTCCCACAGCCCGGCGTCGTACGCGGTCCTGGCCAGGCGTACGAGCCCGCGCGCCCCCTGGTCCGGTACGTGACCGGGCTCCGCGGAGGCGACCGCGTACGCCCGGCACACGCGCTCGGCCCCCGCACGCGCCGCCCCGGGCTGCTCCTCCAGGGCCAGCCGCTCCACCGCCAGCAGCCGCAGCAGCTCCGGGAGGTGCCAGCCGTCCCGGTCCACCGCCACCAGCCGCTCGTCGGCCAGGGCCTCCAGAGCCGCCGAGGCCTGCGGCCCGGTCACGTCCAGCGCGGCGGCGGCCTCGCGGGCGCCGAAGCGCCCGGGAGGCAGCAGGGACAGCAGCCGGAACGCGCGCCGCTGCTCGTCGGGGCACGCCGCGTACGCCTCCAGGAGGCGGGCCCGTACGTCCACGTCGCCGGTCCGCAGTGCGTCCAGGCGGCCGCTCTCGTCCCGCAGCCGGTCCGCGAGGGTGGCGGCCGTCCAGTGCGGCCGGGCCGCGAGCTGCGCGGCGGCGGCCCGTACGGCGAGCGGCAGCCGCCCGCACAGTTCGGCGATCTCGGCGACCGTGTCCGGATCGGGGGCAGGGCCCGGATCGAGGACGGGGGCGCCGCCGCGCGTCACCGCGCGGGTTCCGGCGCGCCCGGTGAACAGGCCGGCGAGCCGCCCGGCCTCCTCGGGACGCCACGGCCCGAGCACCACGGACCGCAGCCCGGGGAGCCCGGAGGGCACGCGGCGCGCGGTGAGCAGCACCACGGCGCCCCGCAGCGCGGGCAGCAGGGGCCGCACCTGGGTCTCGGAGGTGACGCCGTCCAGGATCAGCAGGACGCGGGGGGCCGTGGAGGGGCCGTCCGCCGCGGAGGGGGGATCGCCGGCCCGGTGCAGGAGCCGGTCCAGGGCCTGCTCCCGCTCCGCGGACGCGCTCTCCCCGTCCTGGAGGTCCAGGAAGATCCGCCCGTCGGGGAAGGCGTCCGCAACCCGGTGCGCGGCCTCGACCGCGAGGGCGGTCTTGCCGGCGCCGGGCATGCCCGTCACGGCGACGCAGCCGCCCGCCGGGGCGCTGCGCAGCATCCGCTCCAGTGCGGTGAGTTCGTCTGCCCGGGCGGTGAAGCAGGGGTCGGCGGCGGGCAGCAGCGACGCGAGCGCCGCGGACCGGCCGCCTGCGGAAGCCCCGGCGTCGGCGTCCCCGCCGGTGGTCCCGCCCCCGCCCGCCGTGCGCTCGCCGTACGCGCCTTCGGTGCCGGCCGGCGCCGCGCCCGCGCCCCGCGTCCCGGTCTCCGGCCCCGTCGCGCTCACCGTCCTGGCCCTGGTCCCGGCCCCGGACCTCGACAGCGCCGGGTCGCCCTCCAGGATGCGCCGCTGGAGCCGGCTCGACGCCGGCCCCGGCTCGATCCCCAGCTCCTCGACGAGGGTCTCGCGCAGCAGGGCGAACACCCGTAAGGCCTCGGCCTGCCGGCCGCACCGGTACAGCGCCACCATCAGATGGGTGTGGAACTCCTCGTGCATGCGGTGCTCGGCGACCAGCTCCTGGAGTTCGGCGACCAGTTCACGGTGCAGTCCGAGGTGGAGCTCGGCCCGGATGCGCTCGTCGAGCGCGGTGGTGCGCGCCTCCGCCAGGCGGACGGCCGCTCCCTCCAGTACGGGACCGTGCGGGGTGTCCGACAGCACCGGCCCCCGCCACAGCGCGAGCGCCCGCCGCTGCAGATCGGCCGCGGTGGCGAAGTCGCCCGCCTGCAGGGCCTGGTGGCCGCGCCGGGACAGGTCCTCGAAGGCCGTGCCGTCGACCGCGTCCGGCCCGACCCGCAGCAGGTAGCCCGGCCGGCGGGTGACCAGCGCTTCCCGGCCGTGCTCCGGGTCGGCGCTCTGCAGGGTCTTGCGCAGGTGGGAGACGTACACCTGGAGCGTCGTCGTGGCGGTGCGCGGCGGCGCGTCCGGCCAGAGCTCGTCGATGAGGCTCTCCACCGACACGACCTCGTTCGCCCGGACCAGCAACGTGCCGAGGACGACCCGCAGTTTGGCGGCCTGCGGGGCGTACGACGTCACCCGGCCGGTGTCCGTGGGGCCCGTACCGCCGGTGACCTCAAGCGGGCCCAGAATCCCGAAGCGCATGGTGCTCAGTAGTCCTGCACCACGGAGGTACGGGCCTCGGCGACGGCCCGGCGACGCTGCGTCAGGGTGAGCGTGACGGGAACGGTCGGCCGCCCCTCGTCGTCCCGCCCCAGCGGCCCGGCCACCGCCACGCAGCGCAGCGGCAGATCGCGCTCCGCCGGCCCGCGGAAGTGCACCTGGCAGGCGCCCAGCGTGCTGCGGGCGGGGTTGAGTCCGTGCGCGCGGCCCGAGGCGAGCAGCGAGGTCTGGCGCAGTGCCTCCATCAGGTGCAGACCGCTGTACTGGCCGTCCTCGCCGGTGAACACGGGGCTGACCCGGGTGGAGAGCAGCCAGGTGCTGAGCCGGCCGCGCGAGACGTCGGTCGGTTCGCTGATCACGATGTTCTCGGGGGCGTAGCGGCCCGCCTCGGCGGAGTCGACCGGGTGCAGCGGGCCGTCCGGGGCGTCGTCGAGCTCGGGCGCGGCCTGCAGGGCCTGCCGGGAGTGCTCCACGTGCTTGCGGTACAGCTTCGGCATGAGGAAGACCAGGCCGGCGGCGCCCGTCGCGCAGGGGCGGCCGTCGATGGTGACCTGGAGGTGGAAGTCGAGCCCGCGCGGCACCTCGGCCACCACGTTCGCCGGGCGGGCCGTGATGTGGGTCGCGAGGGGGACGGGGCCGGCGGCGCCCGCGTCCGTGCGCCAGGCGGAGAGGTCGCTGAAGTCGAGGGTGAAGCGGTAGAAGAGGCCGGGCCGGTCGTCCGGCACGCCGAAGTAGCGGTGCCCGACGAACTCGCCGATCTCGCGCACCATCTCGGTGGCGATCTGCAGGTCGTGGAAGTACCCCGGGCCGTCGTTGAAGAGCGGGTGGGTGACGGGAGTCGCGCCGACGAGGGTGAAGTGCTCCTCCCCCAGGCTGGGAGCGTCCAGGGCGTAGTACGCCCGCGTGGGCGGACGGTGGATCAGGTGCTGGGTGCCCGCGGTCGCGTGTCCATGGATGGTGGGGGGCGAGGTCGTGCCGTTGTCGACTGTCATGTCCCTCTCCTTCTCTGCAGCCATGGTGGAGCGGCGGCGGAGCGGGCGGCCACCTGGCGCCGGTGTCAGCAACGTGCATGGCAGGAACTCGTCCCGCCCCGCCGGCCGCTCCGGGCCCGCGGGGCTTTAGCGAGGTCCATGCGGCCGGACGCACTGTTCGTATCGAGGCCCCGCCCCCGGGACGTCCCCCACCCTTCGGGCGGGGCCTTCGGACCACTGCTCTCCCCGATCCCGGAAGGGAGCCCCCGATGGCCACCACAGGGTCCGCGCGCACCCCCCGCGCCGTACCGGACCGTGCGGAGCCGGCGGGAGGACCGACGGCACCGGCAGCACCGGCCCCGTCGGGACCGCCGGGCCGGGCGCCGGCCGGCCCGGCCGCCCGGCTCCGGTTCGGCTACGCCTCCGGATCGCTCGTCACCGGTACCTTCACCACGCTCCCCGGCCTGCTCCTGCTCCCGTACCTCACGGACACCCTGGGCGTGGGCGCCGCGCTGGCCGGCGTGATCGTCTTCGTCCCCAAGGCGTGGGACGCGCTGCTCAACCCCCTGGTCGGGCGGGCCAGCGACCGCACCCGCACCCGCTGGGGCGCCCGCCGCCCGTACGTCCTGGGCGGTGGCCTCGCGATGGCCCTGGCCTTCGCGCTGACCTTCGCGGGCCCCCTGCCGGGCACCGCCGGCGCCTGGTTCACCGCCGCCGGCTACCTGCTCACCGCCACCGCGTTCGCCTTCTTCCAAGTGCCGTACGTCGCCATGCCCGCCGAGCTCGCCGACCGCGACGAGGACCGGATGCGGCTGGTCGGCGGGCGGGTCGCGGTCATCGGGGTGGCGGCCCTCGTCACCGGCGCCGCCGCTCCCGCCTTGGTCGAAGCCGGTGGCGGCGGCCTCGCCGGGCACCGCTGGGTCGGCGTGTTCGGCGCGGCGGTCATCGCCCTGGGCGCGCTGTGGGTCTTCGCCGGCACCTCCGGCGGCCGCTCCGGCCGGGTCCTGGAGAGCGAACCCAGCCTGCGCCGCCAGTTCGCGGCCGCCCGCGGCAACCCCTCCTTCACGGCACTGCTGCGATGCGTGGTCCTCCAGTCCGTCGCGACCGGGGTCCTCCTCGCGGGCGCACCGTACTTCGCCGACCACGTGCTGCACGACTCCGCCGGGGTCGGCCCCATGGTGGCCGCGTTCGTCGCCCCCAACCTGCTGACCCTCCCGCTCTGGTCGCGGCTGCGCGGCCGCCGCGGCCACGCCTTCGCCTCCGCGCTCTTCGCGGCCGGCTGCCTGCTCTTCCTCGCGGCGCCGGTGCTGCCCCCGGCGGCGGTGCTCGCCACCATGGCGCTCGCGGGCACCGGCCACGCGGGCCAGCTGCTCTTCCTGTACGCGCTGCTGCCGGAGTGCATCGCCGATGACACCGCCCGCACCGAGCGCCGCCAGGCGGGCGTCCTGTCCGGCCTGTTCACCACCGGCGAGGGGCTCGGCGTCGCCCTCGGCCCCTTCCTCTACGGCCTCGTGCTCCAGCTCTCCGGCTACGTCTCCTCCGGCACCGGCCGCGCCGCCGGGCAGAGCACGACCGCCGAACTGGGCATGCTGGCCGGCTTCGCCCTCCTCCCGGCGCTGGCCACCGCTGGCGCCGTCTTCCTGCTGCGCGGATACGGACGTACGGGCCGCCGCCCCTACTGACCCCTCATCCCTCGCCGTTCGGGTGACACGGGTATGCGGGACCCCGCAGGCGCAGGATGATGGGACGATCAAGGCTCGCGGGCATCGGGGGATGGCGTGACGTACACACAGGGGTGGGAAGCGGCCCAGGTCGGTTTCGGTCCGGGGGTACGGGCCCTGATCGAGGAAGAGCTCCTCCCGGACCGGAGCGTCATCGTCCGGACCGGCACGTACGTCGTCGACCCGCCCTTCTTCGGCAACGGCGACATCGGACGGGTCGCCGTCTGCGGAGCCGTCAACGAACTGGCCGTCACCGGCGCCGAACCCCGGCACATCGCCCTCGGCATCGTGCTGGAGGCCGGGCTGCCGCTGGAGCTGGTGCACAGGCTCACCGCTTCGGTGCGCTCCGCCGCCGCCGAGGCCGGGGTCACGATCGCGGCCGTCGACACCCAGGTCGTCCGCGCGGGAGAGGCCGACCGGGTCTTCGTCACCGCGACCGTCTTCGGAGTGGCGGTCCCCGGGGCACCGGCCCTGGACCTCGACTCGGTCCGGCCGGGCGACCGCATCCTGGTGACCGGGCCGCTGGGCAGCCACGCCGCCCACCTGGTCTCGCTGCGCGACGGCCTCGGGTACGAGCACCACGTGCCCAGCGACTGCGCCCCGCTCGGCGGCCTGCTGCGGGCGGTGGGCGCGGACCTCCACCACGCCCGCACGGTGGTCGCGGGAGGCCTGGCGGAGGTGCTGCGCCAGTGCGCCGCGGGCCGGGGCCTGACGCTGTGCGTCGAGGAGGCCGCCCTGCCCGTGCGGTACGAGGCCCGGGTGGCCCTCGGGGCCCGCGGCCTGGCCCCCCTGGACGCGGCCTGCGCCGGCTGCCTCTGCCTGTTCGTCCCGCCGGAGCGCACCGCCCGGGTCCTGGCGGCGCTGCGCGCCCACCCCTACGGCCGTCAGTCCGCCGTCGTCGGAGAGGTCACGGCCGACCCGATGGGCGGCGTGGAGTTCCGGGCCCCCGACGGCCGCCTCCACACGCGCACCGTCCCGGCCGGCTCCGTCCCCGAACGCCTCCTCTGACCGTCCCGGCGGCAGGGCGCGGCAGGGCGTGAAACCGGCCAAATCCTGTTTCCGGACGGTTGGTTGATCAACCGGTGGGGTGACCCGGCGGCGCATATGCTCGGCCCGTACGGACGTGCGTGCGTCCGTACGTCCGAATGCCTCGCGAACCGTAAGGGGACCGCGCCGTGAGTGTCCGCATCCAACCCTCCTCCCAGGTCGACGAGAGCGCCGAGCTCGGTGAGGGGACCACGATCTGGGATCTGGCGCAGATACGGGAGGACGCCCGGCTCGGACGCGGGTGCATCGTGGGGCGCGGGGCGTACGTCGGGCCCGGCGTGCGGATCGGGAACCACGTGAAGCTCCAGAACTACGCGCTCGTATACGAGCCGGCCGAGCTCGGCGACGGGGTGTTCATCGGTCCGGCGGCCGTCCTCACCAACGACTTCTACCCCCGCGCGGTCGAACCCGACGGCCGGCTCAAGCGCGACGGCGACTGGGAGCCCGCCGGGGTCGTGGTCGCCGAGGGGGCCTCGCTGGGGGCCCGCTCGGTGTGCGTCGCCGGGGTGCGGGTCGGACGCTGGGCACTGGTCGCGGCCGGCGCGGTCGTGTCGAAGGACGTACCGGACTTCGCGCTCGTGGCGGGTGTGCCGGCGCGGCGGATCGGCTGGGTGGGCCGGGCCGGTGTCCGTCTGGTGGAGCGCGCGGGCGAGCCCGGCGTATGGGAGTGCCCGCGCACCGGCGCGCTGCACGACGAGAAGGACGGCACGCTCCTCGAGCGAACCTGACGGAACGTCGGCAAACTGCGTCATCGGCATTTCCTCAAAACCGCAATCAACGAACATCCGTGGGCATACCTTGTCCCTGTATACGGGATCTGAGCACGCAACAGACCGTGCTCAGTGGGGGGTTGTAACACGACGAGGGCATCGCTGGCAGTGTGACGGCCGGCGCGGACACCACGCGCCTGCCGGCACTGCCGATCACGCATGCTCCAGTCCGAGGCATCGCTGGGGGGTCCAGACGCAGCCTTCGGACGGCTCGTGCCACCGGTGGGACGACACCGGCGGCACGGGCGTCGCCGTCACGCGCAATCCCCCTCCGAGGAACGATCAGAGGGGGTAGGTGTCTTGGTGCCGTACGGCTCGGACATACGGAGTGCGCGGAGCACCCGGGGAGTCGGGGTGGGGACCCGATGACCAGCACACGATTAGGAGCACTGGCCGGCGAGGACCTGCCGCTGCACGCCCTCGCCGAGCGGCTGCTCGCCCTCGCCGAGGCGGGACTTCCCCCGATGTACCTGCCGGACGCCGAGACCTTCGTGTTCACCAGGGCGGGGACCGTCTCACCCGACGGCACCCGCCGCATGGAGCCGCGGGGGACCAGCACCCGGTACGCGGCCATCACCGCGCTGGGCGCCCGGTTCCTGCCCGAGGACCGCCAGCGGGCCCTGTTCGGCGGGCGCTCCGCCGGGGAGTTCGCGGGACTGCTCGTGGAGCGGCTGCCGGGGGTGGTGAACCTCGGCGACGCGGCACTCATCGCCTGGGCCGCCGCCGAGACCGGCCACCCGAAGCTGTCCGACGCCCTCGAACGGGTGGCGGCACTGGACGTGTCCGGACGGCCGCAGTACACGGTCGAGGCCGCCTGGGTGCTCTCCGCCCTCACCGCCGCGCGCGGCGCGGTGGACGTGGAGGAGCGCCTCGCGGCTGCCCGCACCCGGCTGCTCGCGGCCAGGGCGGGCGACAGCCCGCTCTTCCCGCACGCCACCGGGCCGGGGCTGGTACCCGGATACCGCTCCCACGTGGCCTGCTTCGCCGACCAGACCTATCCGCTCCAGGCACTGGCCCGGCTGCACGCGAGCGGCGACGACCCGGAGGCCCTCGCCGCCGCCGACGCCTGCGCCGCCCGCATCTGCGCCCTGCAGGGGGACGGCGGCCAGTGGTGGTGGCACTACGACGCCCGCCGCGGCGGCGTGATCGAGGGCTACCCGGTCTACAGCGTCCACCAGCACGCCATGGCCCCGACCGCGCTGCTCGACCTGGCCGACGCGGGCGGCACCGACTTCGGCGCGGCCGTCCGCAAGGGCCTGCGCTGGATGACCGACGTGCCCGAACTCGCCGGTCCCACCGGGACCCCGCGGGAGCCGATGATCCGCGAGGACTTCGGCGTCACCTGGCGCAAGGTCTACCGCGGCGACCCGAAGAAGGCCGTCCGCGCCGCCCGCGGGCTCACCACCCGGGTCGTGCCCGGCGCGCGGCTCACCCCGCTGGACCGGATCTTCCGGCCCCTCGCGGTGGACCGCGAATGCCGCCCGTACGAGTTCGGCTGGATGCTCTTCGCCTGGCTCGGGGGGCTGCCGAGATGACCCGACGGCCCACCCTCTTCGGGATCGCGCTCGATCCCCTGACCATGGACGAGACCGTCCAGCGCTGCCTCGACGCGGTGCGGCGCGGTGAACAGATCGAGATCGGCATGGTCAACGCCGCCAAGCTGGTCAACATGCGGCGCGATCCCCGCCTCGCCGAGGCGGTCGCCGGCTGCGACCTCGTCCTGGCCGACGGCCAGGCGGTGGTCTGGGCCGGCCGCGTCCTGGGCGTCCGGCTGCCCGAACGGGTCGCGGGCATCGACCTGTTCATGCGGCTGCTCGCGGCGGCCGAGGTGGCGGACATCCCCGTCTACCTGCTCGGCGCCGAACAGTCCGTCCTGGAACTGATGCTCCGGCAGATCTCCGAACGCTTCCCCGGACTGCGGGTGGCCGGCAGCCGCAACGGCTACTTCGCCGACTCCGACCAGGAGCCGATCGCCGACGGGGTCGCGGACAGCGGCGCCCGGATGCTGTTCCTCGGCATGACCTCGCCCAAGAAGGAGATCTTCACCGCGGGCTACGGCAAGCGCACCGGCGCCCACGTCGTCCACGGGGTCGGCGGCTCCTTCGACATCCTCGCCGGCATCACCAAGAGGGCCCCGCTGGTCTGGCAGCGGATGGGACTCGAATGGTTCTACCGCACCCTCCAGGAGCCGCGCCGTCTCGGCAAGCGCTACCTCACCACCAACGCCGCCTTCCTGGCCATGACGGTCCGGGAGCTCATCCACCGCACACCGTCTGCCGGTTCCGCGAACAGGAGTCACTGATGCGCGTCGTCGTCGTGGGACAGGGATACGTCGGACTTCCGCTCGCCATAAGGGCCGCCGAGGTCGGACACCAGGTGATCGGGTACGACGTCGACGCGCGGCGGGTCAAGAGCCTCGCCGCCGGCGAATCGTACGTGGAGGACGTCTCCTCCGAACGGCTGAACCGGGCGCTGGCCAACGGCACCTACCGCCCGAGCGAACTGGCCCGGGACTGCGGCGGCTTCGACGTCGCCGTCGTCACCGTGCCCACCCCCTTACAGGACGGGGCCCCCGACCTGCGCTACATCGAGGAGTCGGCGCACACCCTGGCCCGCTTCCTGCGCCCGGGCGCGACCGTCGTCCTGGAGTCCACCACCTACCCGGGCACCACCGAGGAGCTCTTCGCTCCGATCCTGGAGGACGGCTCCGGGCTCACCGCGGGAGAGGACTTCCACCTCGGCTACAGCCCCGAGCGCATCGACCCCGGCAACACCGTCTGGGGCTTCCAGCAGACCCCCAAGGTGGTCTCCGGAGTCGACGCCCGCTCCCTCAAGGCCGTCGAGGCCTTCTACGGGGAACTCGTCGACACCACGGTCCCGGTCCGCTCGCCCAAGGAGGCCGAGCTGGCGAAACTGCTGGAGAACACCTTCCGGCACGTGAACATCGCGCTGGTCAACGAGATAGCGATGTTCGCCCGCCACCTCGACATCGACGTCTGGCAGGCCATCGAGGCGGCCTCCAGCAAGCCCTTCGGCTTCATGAAGTTCACCCCCGGCCCGGGCGTCGGCGGCCACTGCCTGCCGATCGACCCCTCGTACCTGAACTGGCGGGTGCAGCGCGAACTCGGCCAGAACTTCCGCTTCGTCGAGCTCGCCAACGACATCAACAACCACATGCCCGAGTACGTGACCCGCCGCGTGATCGACGCGCTCAACAGCAAGCGCCGCTCGGTCAACGGCTCCAAGGTCCTGCTGCTGGGACTCGCGTACAAGAAGAACACCGGCGACGCGCGGGAGTCGCCCGCCGTCCGCATCGCCGAACTCCTCCTCGACATGGGGGCCAAGGTCCGCGCCGTCGACCCCCACGTCGTGGAGAGCATCAAGGTCGACGCCCGGCTCGTCCGGGTCGAGCCGACCCGCAAGGAGGTGGCGGCCGCCGACGTGGTCGTCCTGCTCACCGACCACGACTCCTTCGACTACCAGATGATCGCGGAGCACGCCTCCTTCGTCCTCGACACCCGCAACCGCATGACCGGACCGAAGGTGGAGGTGCTCTGACCCCATGACCAGGATCGTCTGCGTGGCCGGGGCCCGGCCCAACTACATGAAGATCAAACCGGTGATGGACGCACTGGAGCGCCGCGGCGCCGAGGTGATCCTCGTCCACACCGGACAGCACTACGACGAGTCCATGAACGACGTGTTCTTCCGCGACCTCGGCATCCGCCCGCCCGACCGGTACCTGGGTGCCGGATCCGGCACCCACGCCCAGCAGACCGGGCGGGTGATGGCCGCCTTCGAGCCGCTGCTCGAAGAACTGGCCCCGGACGCGGTGGTGGTGGTCGGCGACATCAACTCCACCCTCGCCTGCGCCCTGGTCACCGCGAAGGCCGGCCCGCTGCTGGCCCACGTGGAGTCCGGCCTGCGCAGCCGGGACTGGAGCATGCCGGAGGAGGTCAACCGGGTCGCCACCGACCGGCTCAGCGACTACCTGCTGGCCCCCTCGCCCGACGCGGCCGCGAACCTGCGGGCGGAGGGCTACCGGGAGGACCAGATCCACGTCGTGGGCAACGTCATGATCGACACCCTCCTCGCCAATCTGGACCGGGCCAGGAAGTCGGACGTCCTGGACCGGTACGGACTCACCCGCGGCGGATACGGCCTGGTCACCCTGCACCGGCCGGCCAACGTCGACGACCCCGCCGCCCTGCGCGGCCTGCTCAAGGCGCTGGGCGAGATCGCCGACCGCTGCCCGCTGCTGCTGCCCGTGCACCCGCGGGCCGCCGAACGGCTCGCGGAACTGGGGGTACCCGGCGGGATCAGGCTCGTACCGGCCGCCGGATACCTCGACTTCATCGCCCTGCAGGACTCCGCGCGCCTGGTGCTCACCGACTCCGGCGGCGTCCAGGAGGAGACCACCGCCCTGGGCGTGCCCTGTGTGACCCTCCGGGAGAACACCGAGCGCCCCATCACCGTCGAGGAGGGCACCAACGTCCTCGCGGGCACGGATCCGGACCGCATCACGGCCACCGTGAACCGGGTGCTCGACCATCCGCCCGCGCCGCGCTGCCCCGAACTCTGGGACGGCCGGGCGAGCGAGCGCATCGCCGCGGTCCTGCTCGACGGCCCGCCCGCGCACACCCGGCCGCGCCCGACCGACCTCGTCCCGCGCGGGGCGGCGGCCACCGATCCACAGCACGTGCTGTAAACGCAATTCGAAGGGGAAGACCATGGATCTCGCGGAGATCTGGCGGGTCATGCGCAGACGCTGGTACGTGCTGCTGCCCGGACTGCTGATCACGGCGGCGCTCACCGCCGCCGTGTACCTGCTGGTCCCGGTGGAGTACCGCTCGCAGAGCACGGTCACGCTGCTGAACTCGGAGAAGGCCACGGTGGCCTTCGACGGCAACCCCTTCCTGAGCACCCAGGCCTCGCTCACCGGGATGGCCGACGGTCTGGCCCGCAACCTCAACTCCGACGGCGCCAAGGCCGACCTCAAGTCCCTGGGCGTCACCGGCGTGCACGAGGCGAAGATCGCCGACAACGCGCTCGGCCCCTACATGTGGCTGAGCGTCGTCGGGACCGACCCGGCCGCCGTGCTGAAGTCGGACGAGATCCTCACCACCTACGCGGAGAAGCGGCTGCTGGAGTTCCAGAGCCAGCAGTCGGTGGCACCCAACGCCATGATCCGGATGTCGACGATCGTGCCTCCCCAGAAGCCGGAGGCACAGACCAAGGCCAGGCTCCAGTTCCTGGTCATGGCGGGCGCGCTGGGCTTCGTACTCAGCCTGGTGGCCACCTTCTTCGTGGAGGCCCGCAAGCGGCAGCGGTCGTCGCCCGGCAGGCACCGGCCCGCCCCCGGCGAGGGCGGCGAGGCCGGCGGACCTGCCGCGGACGACGCCGGTGACCCGACGGCCACCCTGCGCATGACCGTCGCCCACCCGGCCGACTCCGGGGCGGCCGGCTCCCGTTCGGCCGGATCGCCGTGACCGCCGCCGGAACGGACACCGGGACCGCCCCGGCGGCGGCGCCGTCGCTCGGGCGGAAGGTCGGCTCGGCCGCCCGGTGGAGCCTGATCAACACCGTGGTCATGCGCCTCGGCAACTTCGTGACCGGGATCATCCTGGCCCGCTTCTTCCTCGGGCCCGAGGCCTGGGGCGTCTACGGGATCGCGCAGACGGTGCTGCTGGTCCTGCTCTCCGCGAACGAACTCGGCGTCTCGCTCGCGATCATCCGCTGGGAGGGCGACCCGCGCCGCTTCGCCCCGACCGTCCTCACCCTGAGCGCCCTGTCCAGCTGCCTGCTGTACGCGGTGCTGTTCGCGACGGCCCCCGCCGTGGCCGACGTACTCGGCTCGCCAGAGGCCTCCGGCGTCCTGCGGGTCATGTGCCTGGTCGTGGTCCTCGACGGCCTGTCCCAGGTGCCCGCGGGCTTCCTCACCCGCGCGTTCGCGCAGGGCCGGCGGATGGCCGTCGACGCGGTCAACTTCGTGCTCAGCACCACGGTGACCCTGCTGCTGGCCGTCCAGGGCCACGGCGCGATGAGCTTCGCCTGGGGCGCCGTCGTCGGCAGCGCGGGCGCGCTCATCGGCTGCTGCCTCGCGGCCCCCGGCACCCTGCGGTTCGGCTGGGACCGGGAACAGGCCCGGGCCCTGCTCCGCTTCGGACTGCCGCTCGCCGGGGCCAGCCTGCTCGCCCTCGGCGTCGCCAACGTGCCGCCCATGGTGGTGGGTTCGACCCTGGACCAGCTGGCTCTCGGCTTCTACGTGCTCGCGTTCAACATCTCCGGCTGGCCCGTACGGATCGTCTCCGAGGCGGCCCGCCGGGTCTCCTTCGCCGGATTCTCCCGGCTCGCCGAGTCCCCGAAGGCGCTGGCCGACGGGTTCGGCCGCGCCCTCGCCGTCCTCGTGACGGTCACCGTCCCGCTCTGCGTGCTGCTGGCCGGCCTCGCCGGACCGATCGTGGAGCTCGTCTACGGCGAGCGCTGGGGGCCCGCCGCCCGCGCCCTGCCCTGGCTGATGGCACTCGGCCTGATCCGCATCGGCTGCGAACTCGCCTACGACTGCCTGGTGGCCATCGGCCGGCGCCGCTCGCTGATCGCCGTCCAGGGAATATGGCTGCTCCTCCTGATCCCGGTCCTCGTGGCCGGCGCCCGCACCGGCGGGATCGCGGGGGTGGCACTGGGCCAGGTCCTGGTCGCCGCGGTCGTCGTGGTGCCGGTGTACCTGGTCGCCCTGCACCGCGGCGGCATCCGGTTCGCCGTCGTCGCCCGGGCCTGCGCCTGGCCCCTGCTCGGCGGGGCCGTGATGGCGGCGGCGGTCCTCGGCCTGGAGCGGTTCCTCGGCGACGGAGTGCTCGCGCTCCTGGCGACCGGGACCGCCGGCACGCTCGTCTACGGGCTGTGCGTCCTGCCCAGCCGCTCGTTACTCCGGGGGTAGCACCGTGACACCGCACCGAAGGCGGCTGGGGGCGTGGCTGCTCGCCGGCGTCGTGCTGGCCGTCGTACTGACCCTCTACCAGGCGGACCGCACCGGCGTCGGCGAGCACGCCGCCGCGCCGTCCGCGACACCGACCGCGGCCCCCTCCGGGACGGACGCGCCCGCGCCCACCGCCACGCCGAGCCCCTCGGCCACACCCTCCCCGACGCCGTCACCGGGCACGGCCGAACCGTCGCCCTCCACCTCCGCCCCCGCCTCCGCGTGCGCCTCGCCCGGCGCCTGCGGATTCCCCGACGCGGGCAGCACCGGCCCGCGGATCGACCTGGAACGGCACGACACGGGGAACATGTCGGTCAAGAAGGACGGCACGGTCATCAAGGGCTGGGACATCCGCGGCTCGCTCGACATCTACGCCAACGACGTCACCGTCATCGACAGCAGGATCACCTCCACCAACTGGTGGGGGATCAACCTGCGCCCCGGGTTCAGCGGACTGAAGGTCCTGCACACCACCATCACCGCCGTGCCCGGCAAGGGCCCCGACAACGGCGGGGTGAACTACGCCGTCTCCAACATGGGCGGCAGCTCCATCGAGGTCGGCTGGTGCGACATCTCGGTCTTCGGCAACGCCCTGTCCATGGGCCAGGGGGAGCTGCACGACAACTACGTGCACGACCTCGTCGCGTTCCGCAACCAGGGCGGTGAATGGCAGCACACCGACGCCGTCATCAGCGGGGGCGGCAACAAGGGCCGGCTGATCCTGCGCCACAACACCCTGCTGAACTCCACCCCGGTGGACCGGGGAGCCACCGCGGCCGTCGGCCTGTTCGCCGACACCGGGGTCGTCTCCTCCGTCGTCGTCGACGGCAACTGGCTGGCCGGGGGAGCGTACGCGCTCTACGGCGGCGGCCCGGGCGCCACCGGCATCCAGGTCACCGACAACGTCTTCTCCACCCAGTACCACCCGGCCGCCGGAGCCTACGGCCCGGTCGCCGCCTGGAACGCGGGCGGCGCCGGGAACGTGTGGAAGGGCAACCGCATGTCCGACGGCCGGCCCGTCACCCCCGAACCCACCAGCTGACGACGGAGAGTCCATGATGCGCCGGATCGCACGGGCCCCCTGGGAGCTCCTCAAGCGGGCCTTCGGCTGGCTGGTGCTCTTCGAGGCCCGCAACAAGCTCCTGCTCTTCCCCTCCGCCGTGCGGCTGCGGCGCTTCGAGGACGCCGAGGCCGCACGCCTCGCCGCCCTCCTGGGCCGGCCCCCGGCCGCGCTCGTCGCCACCGTCATCCCCACCCACCGGCGCCCCGGGGGGCTGGGCGCGGCGGTCCGCTCGGCGCTGGCGCAGACCGTCACCGACCAGGTGGTCATCGTCGTCGACGACGGCGCCGGACTGCCCGAACTGCCCACGGACCCCCGGCTGTTCGCGGTCTCCCTGGCCCGCAACACCGCCACCGCCGGCATCGTCCGCAACGTGGGCATCCGCCTCACCCGCTCCCGGTACGTGGCCTTCCTGGACGACGACAACCTCTGGGAGCCCGACCACCTGGAGCAGGCCCTGGCGGTGCTGGAGCCCTCCGGCGGCCCCGACGCCGTCTACACCGCGCTGCGCAGGGTGCTGCCCGACGGCACCGAACGGGACGTCCTGTCGGTGCCCTTCGACCGCCGCCGCGCCGCCCACGAGGCCTTCCTGGACACCAACGCCTTCGTGGCGCGGCGCAACCGGTCCCTGTACTTCAGCCGGCTGCGCCGCACCCCCGAGGTGCTGCCCCGCGAGGACTGGGAGCTCGTCCGCCGCTACGCCCGCCGTCACGAGGTCCGCCACCTGCCCCGCCCCACCGTCCGCTACCTGGTCAACCCGGCCAGCTTCTGGACCCGTTGGGACGGATCGGCGGGCTAGGGCGCCGTTTCCTCGTACGTGATGCCGTGCCGCCCGGCGATCCGGTTCAGCCGGGCCGGGTCCAGCCGGCCGTCGACAGTGAGCCGCGGCCCGGCCTCGATCATGTCCTCGACGAAGCATTCCCAGCCGCCCGGCGAGGAGATCTGCAGCACCCGCGGCGGCCGGCCGCGGCCGGGACGCAGCGCGTGCGGCACACCGCGGGGGAGCAGCACGAACTGTCCGGCGGTCAGGGTGTGGGTGCGGCCCCCGGTGTCCACGAGGAGCTCGCCGTCGAGCACGTACACGCTCTCGTCCGCGACATGGTGGGTGTGGCGCGGGATCTCCCGGGCCAGCACCACCTCGAGGAGGGAGAAGCGCCCTTCGGTGTCCTCCGTGGCCGCCTTCACCGAGAAGGCCGCCGGCAGCGGGATCCGGCCCGGCCGGGCCTCTCCCGCAGCGAGGAGGACGAAGCGTTCGTTGAGCACGGGTGTGGTCCTTTCCTGGAACGGTGGGGGAAGACGCGCAGGGGCCCGGGCTCAGCGGGCCTGCCGGAGCCCGCGGCGCCAGACGGCGGCGATCGAGCCGAGGGCCGAGACCTCGCGCGTGGGGTCGCCCTCCACGAGCAGCAGGTCCGCGCGCATCCCCGGGGCGATCCGGCCGCGGTCGGCCAGCCCGAAGTGGCGGGCCGGCAGGGCGGTAGCGGCGGTCAGTGCCTCCTGCGGGCGCAGGCCGCCGTCCTGGGTGAGCAGCGCCAGTTCCCGGTGGAGACCCGCGCCGTGGGCGGGCGTGAACGGGGTGGCGTCGGTTCCGGCGAGCAGCGGGACGCCCGCCTCGCGCAGCGCGCGGAGCGCGCCGACGGCGGCCGGGTACCGGCCCGGGGGCACGCAGGCCGCCGCGCCGGACGCCTGGGCGTCGACCGCCTCGAAGTACGCGAGCGTGGACACGACGAACACGCCCTGGTCGCGCACGCGCCGGGCGAGGCGTCCGGAGGCCGGGTCCTCCGGCGCGAGGTCCGCCCACACATGGGCGAGCCCGTCCACCCCCGCGTCG
This sequence comes from Streptomyces sp. NBC_00207, assembly GCF_045160965.1. NCBI lineage: Bacteria > Bacillati > Actinomycetota > Actinomycetes > Kitasatosporales > Streptomycetaceae > Streptomyces > Streptomyces sp. NBC_00207. The sequence goes on from NZ_CP130715.1 coordinate 7,221,480, forward strand.
AGCGCGGTGACCACGTCGGCGGCGGTGACGGCGTGCGCGACGACGCGGAGCCCGGCCGCCCGGGCGGCCCGGGTGAGGGCGCCCGCGACTTCCGGGGACATGACGGGGAGGCCGGTGCCGTGCACCGTCCCGTCGTCGATGACGACCTTGAGGAAGTCGCTTCCCTCGGCGAGCCGCGCCTTCACGAAGTCCGGGGCCCGCTCCGGATCGGTCACGAACTCGATCTCCGTCACGTCCTCCGGGGCGAGCAGCGTGCCGGTCAGCGCGGCGATGAGCTGGGTCGGATGTCCGCCGGGTGCGGTCGCCACCGTGCCGGCGCTGCGCAGATCGGCCACGTCGTCGCGGTCGGCCGCGAGCTGCCGGTGCCGGGCGAGCGGGCGCGGCAGGCAGAACATGTCGAGCTCGGTCGTGACCCCGTGGCGCAGGGCCTCGGCGAGGCTGCCGTCGAAGACGTGGGTGTGCGCGTCGATCAGCCCCGGCAGCAGGGTCCTGCCCCTGCCGTCGACCTCGGCCTCGGCGGGCCCGGCCGCCGCCTCCGCGCCGCCGGGGCCGATCGCGGCGCCGGCCCCCGCCGGTGCGGAGACCGCCGCGACGAGGCCGTCCTCCAGGATCACGTCCCGGACACCGGCACTGCGCTCGCCGTCGAAGACGCGGACGCCGTGGATCCGTGTACGCATGAAAGGTCCTCCTCCTGCGCGCCGGGCAGGCCCTTCCTCCCCGGACTCCACCACAGAGGGCGAACCCGGCCCGGGCTGTGACATCGCGGCAGGCCGTCGTGACGCGGCTCACATCCGGGCCGTTCCGTGTCACACTCCCGGCCCGGCGGACCTCTTCGGTCACGGCAGACAAGGAGGACGTATGAGCGCCACGCCGCCGCCCCACCCGATCGACTCCGTCACCGACCGGTTCCTCGGCCATCGCGAACTGCTCTTCTCGGTCGTCTACAACATGCTGGGCACGGTCGCCGACACCGAGGACGCCCTCCAGGACGTGTGGCTGGCCTGGTCGGCCCGGCACCGCAGGCCCGGTGCCGAGCCCGTGGAGAACGCCCGCGCGTACCTCGTGCGGATCGCCGTGAACCGGGCGCTCGCCCGGCGGGCCGAAATGAGCCGCCGTCAGGAGACGTACGTGGGCACGTGGTTGCCCGAGCCGCTGGCGGCCGTCGACGATCACGCGGCCGAGGGGGCCGAGCGGGCCGAGGCGCTGTCGATGGCACTGCTCGTCGTCCTGGAGACGCTGTCCCCGCTGGAACGCGCCGTGTTCGTCCTGCACGAGGTGTTCGGATTCGCGCACCCGGAGATCGCGCGGATCCTGGACCGCTCGCCGACGGCCGTCCGCCAGCTCGCCACCCGTGCGCGCCGCCACGTGCACGCCCGCCGGCCCCGGCACCGGCCCGAGGCGGACCTGCACGCCCGGGTCACCGAGCGGTTCGCCGTGGCCGCGCTCGGCGGGGACCTGCGGACGCTCCTCGAACTCCTCGCACCCGACGTGACGCTCTGGACCGACGGCGGAGGCAAGGGCCCTGCGGTCAGCCTCCACCCCGTCCACGGCCGCGACGGCGTCGCCGCCGTGTTCATGGCCGTCGCGCGCGCCCTGCCGGCGACGGGTATCGACCTCCGCTACCGCCGGGTGGCCGGCGACCCCGGAGCCCTCGTCTTCGCCCACGGCAGCCCGCTCGCCGTCGTCGTGGTGGACCTGAGCCCCGAAGGGGACCGGATCACCGGCGTTTTCTCGGTCACCAACCCTGACAAACTCACCGGAATCCGCCCGCCCGCCCCCTGAAACGGCCCGGGGCCGTCACGGCCCGGGGGTGGCCCGCAGCGCGGACGGGCTGGCCAGGGCGCGGGCCGCCGCCAGGCTGGCGGGGCGGCCGAGGACGGCCCGCGAGGTCTCCCGCAGCAGGACCGCCGCCCGGAAGGCGGCCGTCGCCGCCGCCCCGTGCCGGCGCCCGTAGAGCCTCACCCGGTTGAGCGTCAGCAGGGTCCACAGGCGCGGCGAGACCTGTGAGTCCCCGCCGAGATGGGTGGCCGCGGCCGCCGGCTCCAGCCGGGTGACGAAACCCCGGTCCCGGGCCCGCAGGCAGTACTCGGTCTCCTCCGAGTACAGGAAGAAGGACTCGTCCCAGGCCCCGCAGGCGTCCAGGCACTCCCGGGACAGGGCCATCAGCGCGCCGGTGGCCCAGTCGGCGACCGTCGCCCGCTCGTACGCGGCCGGGTCGGTGACCAGTTCGCTCCAGCGCGGGAACCGGCCGGCCCGGCGGTTGCCGATCACCGCCTCGCCGAGCGCCCGGGTCACCCGCGACTCGCGGCGCAGCGAGTGCAGGAGCGTCCGGCCGTCCTCCTCGTACAGCAGCGGGACGCTGATCCCGACCCGGCCGCCGCCGGGCGCCGCGGCGCCGAGCGCGTCCACGAGCAGCGCGGCGCAGCCCCGCCGCATCCGCACGTCCGGATTGCACACCAGGGCCGCCCGGAAGCCGCCCTCCCACTCGGCGGCGGCGCCCAGAGCGGCGTTCACCCCGGCGGCGTACCCGGCGTTGCGGCCCGTCTGGACGACCGTCGCCTCCGGGGCCAGGGAGCGGATCAGGTCCACGGTGCCGTCGGCCGAGTCGTTGTCGGCGACGACCAGGCGCCAGTCGAGCCCGGCCATCCCCTCCGGCAGCGAGGCGAGGAAGGCGGGGAGCACCGCAGCGCTGTTCCAGGTGACGACGAGGACGGCTATCGGGCCGGAGCCGGGGAGGGGCTGAGGAGAGGCTGGTCGGCGGGAAGACATGGGAACTCCACGGATCGGGGCTTCGGCGCCGCGCGCCGGATGAAGCCGAGGTAGCTGCCTCCGGCGGCGATCGTCAGGAAGAACATCCCGGCGAACATCGGGAAGCTGAGTGCGTCGAAGGTGGCGCTGACGACCAGGGCGACGACGGCGGAGGCGAAGAACGCCTGCCCGAGCTCCCGGTCGGACTCGCCGACGGCCAGCCGGCGGATCGCCCCGCCCTGGTGGATGCCGGTGAGGAAGAGGAACAGGAGCGCGAACAGCCCCAGGAAGCCCATCTCGGCGAGGGTCAGCATGTACTGGTTGTCGGTGAAGAAGTACAGCTCGGGAATGAAGGTGCCCAGACCCCGGCCGGCGAACGGGCGCTCGTCCAGGTAGGGAACGATCGCGCTGTACTTGACCGTACGGGCCTGGGTACTGCTGTCGGAGTTCGTCAGGAAGGACGCGAACAGCGCCGTGATGGTGCCGATCAGCCCCGGGATGATGACCTTGAAGCAGGCCACCGCCCCCAGCAGCACACCGATCGCGCTCCACCTCCGCTGCGGCTTCCAGCGCGGCACCATCACCAGGATCACGAGCAGCGCCCCGATGATCGAGGTGCGCGACACGGTCAGCGGCAGCGCGCCGCCCATCAGCACCACCGGCCCCCAGCGGCGCCACGCCCGCAGGTGCCTGCGCACCGGATCGAAGGCCTGCTGCACGGCGAAGGGCAGCAGCAGCGCCAGCATCCCGCCGAACTCCAGCGGCTGCGCCGTGGTGGACCGGGGCCGGGTGAACGCCCCGCGGTCCAGGGTCGCGATCTGCGGGACGCTCGACTGCAGCCCCGGGATGCTGATGCTGTCGGCGATGTTCGTCGCGGTGAAGAAGTCGTAGAACCCGACGGCGGCCACGATCGTCCCCATCACCACGGCCCGCCGCAGCAGTACGTCCAGGCGCGAGCGGTCCTGGATGCCGGCGGAGACCAGCACCACCAGCGACACCCACACCAGCAGGGCGATCAGTCCGCGGTCCGCGCCGAGCAGCTCCTTGCGCACGCTCCCGCGGCCCGCGTTCGCGATGTAGGAGGCCAGCACCGACACGGCCAGCAGCCACATGGCGACCCGGGGCAGCCGGGTCCCGGGAGCCGGCCGGATCCGGCCGGTGAGCCAGGTCGCGAGGTACCAGAACAGGGCCAGCAGGGCGAACACGTTGGCCGGGGTGCCCACCCCGCCCAGGCCCGGCAGCGTCAGGTTCGACGGGATGAAGAAGGCAAGCGCCAGATACCCGGTGAGCAGCGCGGTGGCGTCCACGTGCCGGCCCCGGGACCTGCGCCGGGCGGCCCGGCCCCGCGCGGTGGCCTCGGCGGAGCTCTCGCGCCTGCGGCGGCGGGCCGCCAGCAGGGCGTCCGTCACGAAGGAGAGGGTGAACCCGCTGCTGACGCCGAGGATGAGGACCCCCAGCACCTGCTGGTAGCGGCTCTTGAGCTGCGGCACCGGGGTCTGCGGCAGCACCACGGGCGCGGTCTGCACCATGTACGCGGGCTGGACCTTGGCCGCCGCCTGCAGCGCGTTGAGCTGCTCACCGGCGAAGGCCGTCAGTGTGTTCGTCTCCTCCAGCACCTTCCCCCGGTCGGTGCCCGTGACCGTCAGCGTCAGCAGCGGGCCCGAGGTGTTCGCGGCGAAGCCGACGGTGTACGGATCGGTCACGCCCAGGCTGTGCAGGTCGCGGGCGGCGTCGGCCCCGGACAGCGTCCTGATCAGCACGTCCGCGGTGACGACCAGGGTGCCGCCCGCGTTGGATATGGGATTGCCGAAGGCGGGCGGCAGCTGGGAGGCCGCGTTGGAGTCGAGCAGCGCCACCGAGCTCTGCGACTGGTACGCCACCGGCACCGACCGGTACAGGTGCAGCGCCGCCAGCAGGCTGAACAGGATCGCCGGCACGATCACGTACCAGCGCCGGCGCAGCACCGCGCCCATTTCACGAATGCTCACGAACACCCCTGCCGGGTAGCGGATTTGATGGCGGACCTACCCGGGTCCTGCAAAGATCGGTCATGAAGGAAAGGAACCCCGTGTCGCCTGGTGAGTTGGTCCGTGCGCTGCGTCGGCGCTGGTACGTCCTGGTCGTGGCGGTGCTGCTCGCGGCCGCCGGCGCGGCGGCGGTGCTGCGGCCCGAACCGGTCTACTTCAGCTCGGCGATCGTGGTGCTCAAGCCGCCGGTGACCAGCACCCAGCCGAACCAGCTCGCGAACCTCCAGCCGCCGCTCGCCGCCGTCTCCTACGGGGTGGTGCAGCAGCTGGACTCGCCCGCCGGAGCGGCCGAGCTCAAGGCCGCGGGAGTCACCGGCACCTACCGGATGACACCGCGCAACAGCGGTACCAGCGTCACCCCGCGCCACCTGATCCCCTCGCTCCAGATCCAGGTGGAGCACTCCGACCCCGCAGCGGCCGACGCCTCCGTACGGAAGATCATCGAGGCCTACACCCGGCACCTGACCGAACTCCAGACGCAGCAGGGCATCCCGGCCGGGGCACGGATGAGCGTGGACCTCCTGGTGCAGCCGCACGCGGCCGCGCGGACCGGTGACCGGGTGCGCGCCCTGGCCGGAGTGGCCCTGCTGACCGCGGTCGGCGGTGTGGCCGCGGCCCTGTGGACCGACCGCCTCCTGACACGCCGGAACCGGCGCCGGCGCGAGAGCGCCGACGCCGGTCCGCAGGACCCGCCGGAAGAACCGGTGGAGACGGGACATCAGATCCCTCGGCGCTTCCACGACCGCCACCACAGCCACTCGCGCCCCCGGTCGGCGACGGCCGACAGCACCAGCGGCTGGAGGTAGGGCATCACGCGCGGACCGATCCGCCGGCGCCTGCGCAGTGCCCGGTACTCGGCCAGCGAGGTGTGGCCGCCGGGAAGGCACTCGGCGGCGAACTCCACGAGCTCGTCGACCGGTACCACCGCCGTGCGTCCCCGGTCGTACGCCCGGTAGGCACGCCGCAGCGCGTACCGGGCGAGCCGGGTGCGCGCCGCCAGCGCCAGCCGGTCGGCATCGGGCAGCAGGCCGGCGCACTTGTCGAGCACCGAGTCGAAGGCGACCAGGCGCTGGCGCAGGTCGTCGAGCTGTCCGCCGAAGTCCGTGGTGGACATGTTGTTGCCGTGGACCCGGTAGAAGGCCTGGTCGGCCCCCTGGACGTAGCCCACGTCGGCGTGGGCCGCGAGCCGCATCCACATCTCGATGTCGCCGGCGTGCGGCAGTTCGGGATCGTAGCCGCCGACCTTGCGCTGGAGGCTGGTGCGGACGACCACCTCGGGTGAGGTGATGCATCCGGTGCCCTCCCGGAACCGCCGCTCCAGCCACCACTGCCCGGGGTAGACGACCGACCCCGTGCTGTGGGTGCGGGCCGCGGGCAGCGGGCCGCCGTGCTGGAAGCGCAGCGGCCGGCCGTAGGCGAAACCGGCCTCCGGATGTGCGTCGAGCAGGGCGGCGGCGCGCACCAGCGCCCCGGGGACCAGCCGGTCGTCGGCCGAGAGCAGGGCGACGTAGTCCCCGTCCGCCCACTCCAGCAGGCCTTCGTTGTAGGTGGCGATGTGCCCCTGGTTCTGCTCGTGGACCACGACCTCGATCCGCGGGTCGGCGGCCGCCAGGGCGCGCGCCACCTCCGCCGAGTCGTCGGGGGACGCGTCGTCGATGATCAGCACCCGGACGTCGACGCCCTCCTGCTCGTCGAGGACGCTCTTGACGCAGTCGGCCAGGAAGTGGCCGTACTTGTAGCAGGGGATCACCACGCTGACCGTGCTCACTGGCCGGCCACCTCCGTGGAGCCGTCCGACTGGATGCCGTTCGGCAGGGTGGTGGTGAAGATCGGCCCGACCCAGTAGTTCACCGAACCGAAGGTGTTCGTGGGGAACGTGGTGGTCGCGCCGTACTTGTAGAGGCCGTTGGCGCCGCCCGATCCGTCGGCCGGTGCGACCAGCGGGTAGGAGCGGTGCGCTCCGGTGAAGTAGCCGCCGTCCACGGAGTAGTTGCCGTTGGGTGCGTGGTAGGAGGCCACGTACGAGGTGCCGGCGGTGACGGGCACCGGAGTGGCGAACTTGAGCTGCTGCCAGCCGGTCAGGGTCTCGCTGCCGAAGGTTCCGGTGGCGAGCAGGGTGCCGTCGGCGGCCCAGAGGCTGCCGGTGTGGGCGCCGGTGTTGCCGGGGCCCTTGTAGAAGGTGACACCGGTGACGTAGCCGTTCACCGCGGACTGGAAGCGGGTGCCCAGTTCCACGGAGTTGGCGTCGTCCACCACGTTGGCGGTGGTCGGTGTGGCGGTGTTCGGCCAGAGGGCGCAGGGGCAGTTCACGGTGGGCGGGTTGGGGCTGGTGGTGAAGTTCCACGTGACCGGTGCGGTCATCGCGTTGCCCCACAGGTCGCTCGCCTGGACCGACAGGGTGTAGGTCGAGTTCAGGGCGAGTTCGCTGGACGGCGTGAAGGTCGCGCTGTTGGCCGCGCCCATCACCTTCGTACCCGGGATGTTGGCTCCCCCGGAGTCCTTCAGGGTGAACACCAGGGTGTCGGAGTCGATGGCCGTGGAGAAGGTGGCCGACGCCGAGGCCGTGATCTGGGTGCCGGTCGCCGCGGACTGCGGCGAGGTGGAGGTGACGGTGGGCGGTGTGGTGCTCGCGGCCGAGGTGTCCAGAACCGCGTCGACCCAGTAGTTGCTGCCGTTCGCGGCCGTGTTCGGGAAGCCGCCCGTCGCGCTGTAGCGGTAGACGCCGTTGCCGCCGTCGGTGCCGCTCTTGAGTGCGGTGAGCGGGGCGAGACCCGCGGAGCCGGAGGCGAAGGTGTTGTCGAAGGAGTACCCGCCGTGCGGCGCGAAGTAGGAGGCGACGTACGTGGTGTTCGCCTTGACCGGTACCGGAGTGGCGAAGTTCAGCTGCTGCCAGCCCGAAGCCGTCTCGTTGGTGAACGTGCCCGTGGCCAGGCGCTGGCCGGTGGAGCTCCACAGGCTGCCGGTGTGCGTGCCCGTGTTGGCCGGGGACTTGTAGAAGCGGACCCCGGTGATCGAACCGGCCGCCGTGGTGCGGATCTTCACGCCGAGCTCCACCGAGCTGCCGTCACCCGCGTTCACGGTCCCCGGTACCGCGGCCGCGGGCCATACGGTGCAGGGGCACTGCTGGGGGCCGACGGTGAGCGGCACGGTGGTGACGGCGCCGATGTTGACGCTGTCGTCCACCGCGCGGACCTTGATCTGCACGGAGCCGGGAGCGGTCGGCGTCCAGGTGTAGCTCCAGGTTCCGACGCCGGTGGTCGCCTTCCAGGTGGTTCCGCCGTCCGTGGAGACCTCCACGCGGGCCACCACGCCGCCGCCGCTGTCGGCCGCCGTGCCGGTGACGGTCACGGGCCGCAGGGCCGGCACGGTGGCGCCGGAGGCGGGGCTCGCCACGCTGACGGTCGGCCCGGTGGCGTCGGTGGACGCCGTGGCCGGGACCAGATTGCCCTGCAGGCTCTTGGGCTGCACCCCCATGTCCGCGAAGACGTTGACGGTGGCCTGCTGCATCCGCTTGTCCTCGGTGACCACCGCGTCGTCCGGGTTGCCCGTCGGCATGTTGGTCAGGCCCCACGACCACTGCACCGTGCCCGTGCCGAACACCAGCGCGTGCGAGGTCGGGTCGCGGAAGGCGACCAGGCTGTGCGTTGCGGTGCCGTTCCCGTAGGTGTTGCCGTAGTCCAGCCGGTACTTGCCGTCCTCGATGTCCACGGTGGTGGAGGACATCTTGATCTGCCCCGGAGGCCGCGCCGCGTCCTCGATGTCGGAGTCCCACTCGTAGCCGAGCGTTCCGGTCGGGAAGGTCGCGGTCTGCGAGGGGGTCAGGTTCGCGACGGTGGTGTTGCGCCACAGCCGCATCTTGGCGAACGCGCCCGGCACGGTGATCGCGTCCGCCCGGTAGCCGTTCACCGTGAACAGCGTTCCGGTCAGCTGGTTCTGGGGCTGGTACGGACGCCCGTTGGTGGCGCTGGCCGGGTCCATGAAGGTGCCCGTCCAGGTACCGCTCGGGTCGGGAACGCCGTTGGGCACCGGGAAGGACAGCTTGGTCTCCTTGTAGCAGACCAGTGTCCGGTTGGCGGTGTTGGCGCCGTCGATGCTCGGCGCCAGCCGGGTCTTCCAGAAGATCTCGTTCCCGGCGAAGTACGTCTGGTGCTGACCGGCACGCCGGGCGTTCAGGGCGTTGGTGAACTGCTCCTGCGTCCAGTACTCGTCGTGCCCCGAAGACATGAACACCTTGTGGTTCTGCATCAGCGAGGCGCCGCGCACCGACATGTCGATCCCGGACATGTAGCTGACGTCGTAGCCGTTGCGCTCCAGCCACGAGATCATCTGGTACTCGGAGCCGTAGATCCCGTTCTCCCCGCCGATGTCCATCGGACGGTTGTAACTCACCTCGTAGGCACGCCCGTCCGGTGCGGGACCGCCGCCGTCGTAGAGGTCCTGGCCGCCGTAGTTGTTGTAGGCCTGCCAGGTCTGGTCGCTCGTCTGCACCAGGATGTCGGAGTGGCTGGAGTCGTTGCGGACGACGAACGGGTACGGCATCAGGCCGTTGCCGTCCGCCTGGTCAAAGTTGGCGATGTACAGGCCGGAGACGGCGTCGGACGGCACGCTCCACGTCGCCGTCACGGGCCAGTTGCCGCAGTCGACCAGACCGGTCGACGCCTTGGTCGTGCAGTTCTTCGGGTTCGCGCCCTGGGCGTAGTTGGCCGGGTAGGTCTGGGCGGCCTGGGCCTCCGTCGACAGCAGCCGGGCGCCGTTGCCCCCGTAGTGGCCCAGCCGGTAGACCGAGACGCGGTAGGGGGAGGGGGACTGGACCTTGAACTGCACGGTGTCGCCGGCCTGGACGCTCATCTGGGCACTGAAGCCCTTGATGTCGCCCCAGGCGCTGGGCGCGAACCAGTCCGACATCGGTGTGCCCGGCTTGGAGTTCTCGCAGACGACGGCGTTCGACGTCGGACCGCAGGGGTCGGCGGCACCGGCCACCGAGGCCGGTGAGAGAACCGTGGCCAGCAGGGTGGCGACCACGGTGAAAAGACCGTACCGAAACCGGAGCAGCCTTCTCCGCTTGTTCATCTGTACCTCATTTGTTTGCGTGAACCGGGAGGCGTCAGCGCAGGGCGCCGCTGAGCGCGTCCACGACCCGCTGCTGCTGGGCGGCGGTGATCTGCGGGAAGAGGGGGAGGGAGAGCATCCGGTCCGCGGCCTCCTCGGCGTGCGGGAAGGCGCCTCGGCCGTGCCCGAGGTGGGCGAAGGCCGGCGTGAGGTGGACCGGGGCCGGATAGTGCACGCCCGCGCCGATGCCCTCCGCGTTGAGCTTGCCGACGACGGCGTCGCGGTCCGCTCCGGCGACCCGTACGACGTACAGGTGCCACACGTGGACATTGCCCTCCGCGGTGACCGGCAGGGTGACCCGGCCGGCCGCCGCGAGCTCGCCGAGCAGGGCGTCGTAGCGGGCGGCCGCGGTCCGGCGGGCCGCGTTCCCCTCCGCCAGCCGGGCCAGCTTCGCCCGCAGGACCACGGCCTGCAGCCCGTCCAGCCGGCTGTTGAAACCCGCCACGTCGTGCCGGTACTTGGCGACGCCGCCGTGGTTCGCCAGGGCCCGGACCAGGTCCGCGCTCTCCTCGTCGTCGGTCACCACCGCGCCCGCGTCGCCGTACGCGCCCAGGTTCTTGCCCGGGTAGAAGCTGGTCGCCGCGATCCCGCCGCTGCCGGGGGAGCGGCCGTCGCGGGTCGCGCCCTGGCTCTGCGCGGCGTCCTCGACGATCCGTACGTGCGCCGGCAGCTGCGCGGTCAGCTCCGCGGTGGCGGCGCACTGCCCGTACAGGTGGACCGGGACCACCGCGCGGGTGGCCTTCCCGACCGCGTCCAGCGCGGCCCGCTGGTCCATCAGCAGCGTGTCGGGGAGGCAGTCCACCAGCACCGGCCGGGCCCCGATGCGGGCCACGGCGCCCGCGGTGGCGATGAAGGTGTTGGCGGGCAGCACCACCTCGTCGCCCACCCCGACCCCGCTGGCCCGCAGCGCCAGTTCGAGGGCGTCGGTGCCGTTGGCGACGCCCACGCAGTGCCCGACCCCGGCGAAGTCGGCGTACTCGCGCTCGAACGCGCGGACCTCCTCACCGCCGATGAAGGCGGTGTTCGCGAGGACACGGTCGAATCCGGCCCGTAATTCCCCGGCTACCTCGGCGTGCGCCGCCTTCAGGTCCACGAGCGGTATCTGGTTCATGCGACTGGGCTCTCCATCCGTGTCCCCGGCCACCGGCCGGCCGTCTCACCATCGGTCCGCAGCTCGTCGAGCGCCGCAGCGCCCGCCGCGCGCAGCCGGCGGGCCGGGCTCCCGGCCCACACCTCACCGGGCGGCACATCGGCCAGGACCGTGCTTCCCATACCGGTCAGCGACCAGGCGCCGACCGTCGTGTACTCGCGGACCAGCGAGCCCGCACCCACATAGGCCCCCCGGCCCAGCCGCACCCCGCCGCCGAGGCGCACCCCCGAGGCGAGGGTGGCGAAGTCCCCGACCGCGTCGTCGTGGGTGAGGACCACCTGAGGCATCACCGCCACGTGCGACCCCACCCGGACGGCGGCGGTCAGCACGCAGTGCGCGAGCAGCACCGAGCCCGCGCCGAGCATCGAGGACCCCGACACCACGGCCGTGGGGTGGACCACGGTCGCGTAGCGGTTCACGGGCAGCCCCAGGCGCCGCACCACGCGGGCGCGTACGGCGTAGTCGCGCGGGCTGCCCACGCAGACCACCACCCGGGCGGCCCCCAGCTCGTGCACCCGCTCGCTGCCGCCCAGCACCGGCACCCCGTCCACGTCCCGGCCCTCCAGAGCCGGGTCGTCGTCGAGGTGTCCGATGAGCCGCCACCGCGGCGGAAGGCCCCGTGCCACGTCGGCGGCGGCCACGTCCCGGACCGCCTGGGCGGTCTCCCGGGCGAACCCGCCCGCGCCGACGATCAGCAGGTCCTCGGTGCCCCGCGGCCCGTTCATCCGCCGGCCTGTTCCCGCAGCACCGTCACCACCCGGTCCTGCTGGTCGTCCGTCATCGTGTGGAACAGCGGCAGGATCAGCGAGTCGCGGCTGATCCGCTCGGTCACCGGCAGCGGCGCCGCGCCGTGGCCCGCGTACGCCGGCTCCAGGTGCGAGGCCATGATCCCGCGCCGGGCCGAGATCCCCGCCTCGGAGAGCGCCGCGAGCAGATCGTCCCGGCCGACCGGGAAGTCCTCGGCCGGCAGCACCCAGTACGACTGGAAGTTGCCCTGGCCGTGAGCGGGGTCCCGGACCGGGGTGATCCCCGGCACGTCGCGCAGCAGCTCCCCGTACCGGGCGGCCAGGGACCGGCGCCGGGCGACGATCTCGTCCAGCTTGCGGAGCTGCACCAGGCCGACCGCCGCCTGGATGTCGGTCATCCGGTAGTTGTAGCCGACCTCCAGATAGCTCTCGACGATCGGCTTGCTGCTCGCGTGCCGCTGAGCCGCGGACACGTTCATCCCGTGCTCGCGCAGCCGGCGCAGCCGCTCCGCCCACTGCGCGTCGTCCGTGGTCAGCATGCCGCCCTCGCCGGTGGTGATCACCTTGCGGGGGTGGAAGGACCAGGCGGCGAGCAGTGCGCCGTGACCGACGGACTTGCCGCCGACCGTCGCCCCGATGCCGCAGGCGGCGTCCTCCACCAGGGCGACGTCCCAGTCGGCGCACGCCGCGCGCAGCGCGTGCACGTCCGCGGGCACCCCGCCCTGGTGGACGGCGAGCACCGCCTTCGTCCGGGGCGTGCGGACCGCGTCCACGGTGGCCGGGGTGAGGTTGCCGGTGGCCTCCTCGACGTCCGCGAACACCGGTTGCGCGCCCACGTAGCGGACCGCGTTGGCCGTGGCGATGAAGGACAGGGAGGGGACGATCACCTCGTCGCCCGGGCCCAGGTCCAGCGCGATGAGGGCCAGGTGCAGGGCGGTGGTGCACGAACTCACCGCTATGCCGTGCTCGGCGCCCACCCGCTCCGCGAAGGCCCGCTCGAACTCGGCGACCCGCGGGCCCTGCGCCACCCAGCCGGAGAGCACCGCGTCGGCGGCGGCCTTCGCCTCCTCCTCGCCCAGCCACGGCACCATGACCGGGACGCGGGCGGGCGGTACGGGATCCTGCGCGCTCATCGGCCGGCCTTCCCGGCCGCGGTGTCAGCCGCTGCCGCCGCCGATGCCGCCGCGGCGTCGGCGGCGCGCTCGGCCCGCCACCAGTCCACCAGGTCCCGCAGCCCGCTGCGCAGGTCGATCCCGGCGGTGAAGCCGAGCCGCTCCGCGGCCTGCGCGGTGTCCGCGAGCCGGCGGGTCACGCCGTTCACGGCACGGGCCGGACCGTGCTCCGGCACCAGGCCGTCCGCGCCCATCGCCTCCAGCAGGCCGTTCGCCAGCTCCAGCAGGCTGGTCTCGGTCCCGCTCGCGATGTTGAACACCTCGTCGGTCAGGTCCGATTCGGCGGCCAGCAGGTTGGCGCGCGCGATGTCCCGCACGTCGACGAAGTCCATGGTCTGGAGGCCGTCTCCGAGGATCAGCGGCGGCTCGCCCGAGGCGATGCGCTCCATCCAGCGGATCAGCACCTCGGTGTAGAGCCCGTGGATGTCCATCCGCGGCCCGTACACGTTGAAGTAGCGCAGGGCGACGTAGTCCAGCCCGTACATGGAGTGGAAGCTGCGCAGCATCCCCTCGTTGAAGGCCTTCGCGGCGCCGTAGAAGGTGTCGTTGTTGTACGGGTGGTGGCGCTCGGTCGTCGGGAACTGCTCGGCCAGTCCGTAGACCGAGGCCGAGGACGAGGCGATCACCTTGCCCACGCCTGCGGCGGCCGCCGACTCCAGCACGTTGAACGTGCCGTCCACCATCACCTCGTTCGCCAGCCGCGGCTCCTCCGCGCACTGGGTGATCCGGATGGCCGCCAGGTGGAACACCAGCTCGGCGCCCTCCGTCACCTTGCGCACCGCGGCCAGGTCGCGGATGTCCCCCTCGACGACCTCCACCACGCCGCTCGGCAGGGAGCGGGCCAGGTTGGCCGTCCGCCCCCGCACGAAGTTGTCGAGCACCACGACCTCGCGTGCCCCGTTGTCCACCAGCAGGTCCACCAGGTGCGAGCCGATGGTGCCCGCCCCGCCGGTGACCAGAATCCTCTTGCCTCGTACGCTGCTCAACGCCCTGCCCCCACTGAGTCGTTCGTTGTCTTTCGTGCCACGGATCCGCGAACGGTCAGCGTCCGGTGCGCAGTCCGACGACCGCGCCCTTGAACTCCAGGCTCCGGGAGGCCGCTTCCAGGATGTCCAGCACCTTCAGGCCCGCCCGCCCGTCGGTCAGGGCCGGCCGCCCCGAGCCGATCGCCGCGGCGAACTCCTCGACCATGCTGCGCAGCGCCTCCTTCTCCCCGATCGCGGGCGCCACCATGTCGCCGGTCCGGTAGGAGACGAGCATGTCGCGGCGCTCGTCCGCACCGATCTCCTGCGGGGTGCTCAGCTCCACACCGCGGTCGAACACGGCCACGCGCTGGGAGGGGTTGAGGTCGTCCCACACCAGGGTGCGCTTGGAGCCGCCGACCATGGTGGTGCGCACCTTCGTCGGGGACAGCCAGTTGACGTGCACGTGGGCGATGGCGCCGGTGCTCAGCTGGAGCGTCAGATAGGCCACGCAGGACTGCCCGGCCCCGATCGGATCGGCTCCGTGCGCGGCGACGGCGACGGGCTGGACGTGGTCCGGGAGGATGAAGTCGAGGACCGACAGGTCGTGGGGGGCCAGGTCCCACAGGACGTCGACGTCCTTCTGGACGAGCCCCAGGTTGATCCGTACCGAGTCGACGAAGTGGATCTCGCCGAGTTCGCCGGAGCGGACCATCTCCCGGATGCGGCGCACCGCCGGGGTGTAGCAGTACGTGTGGTCGCACATCAGCGTGAGACCGCGCTCCTCGGCCTCCTTGACCAGCCGCAGCCCGTCCTCGTACGTGGCGGCGAGGGGCTTCTCCACCAGGACGTGCTTGCCGGCGCGCAGGGCGGCCAGGGCGACGTCCAGGTGGGTTCCGGCCGGGGTGGCCACGGCGACCGCGTCGACGTCCGGATCGGCGAGGACCGCCGCGTAGTCCGAGGTCGCCTGGACGGTGGAGTACCCGCCGAGCACCTGCCGGGCCCGGTCGACGTTCAGATCACAGAGCCAGCGCAGCCGGAACTGCGGACTGGACTGGAAGTTGCGGACCAGATTGGGGCCCCAGTAGCCCGCACCGACCACGGCGACGCCTAACGGCTCCGCCCGCCCGGCGGCCTTCGAGCCGTCGTCCTTCACAGTGTTGGGCTTCACAGCGTTCCCCTTCCTTCCGCGCACGCCGACCGGCGTGCCGACAACTCATGGCCGGGGCGCGTGGGATGGAGGGAATAGCCGTCGAGGGCAGGCCGGACGCCTGCGCGACCGGTGCCTGACCTGCTCAACGGTGATGGCCCCCCACAACCGATGTTTTGCGTGATTGCGCGTACTACCCCCCGGCCGGCTGCATGTTCCCCCAGGCAGCCGAACCCGTACCTCCTGCCGAAACCGCTCGGCGCCGCTCAATCTAGTCCACCGGGCGTACCCCCGGGCAGAGTTGACGGAATCGCCTGGCGTGGGTGTTCGACCGTGCATACTGCCCGGGTGACCAGCATCGTGATACCGGCCCACAACGAGGGCCGGGTCATCGGCCGGCTCCTCGACGCGCTCCTGGCCGACGCCGACGGCAACAACGGCACACCGGCGGACGGGCCCGACATCGTCGTGGTGTGCAACGGCTGTACGGACGACACCGCCCGGGTGGCGGGCGCGCGCGGCCCCCGCGTACGGGTGGTGGAGATCCCGACCCCCTCCAAACACACGGCACTCCGGGTCGGGGACGAGCACGCGCGGGGCTTCCCCCGGCTCTACGTGGACGCCGACGTCGTCGTCGGGGCCGCCGACGTACGGGCCCTGACGGGCGCGCTCGCCGGAAGTCCGGCCCTGCTCGCCGCCGCCCCCGGCCGCGACATCCCGCTGGCCGGCTGCGCCTGGCCGGTCCGGGCGTACTACCGCGTGTGGCAGCGGCTGCCGGCCGTCCGCGAGGGCCTGTTCGGCCGGGGGGTCATCGCGGTGACCGAGCCCGGGCACGCGCGGATCGCCGCGCTGCCCCCGCTGATGGCCGACGACCTGGCCGCGTCCCTCGCCTTCGGGCCGGGGGAGCGGCGCGTCGTCGAGGCGGCCCGGGTCGTCGTGCACCCGCCGCGCACCTGGTCCGACCTCGTCCGGCGGCGGATCCGCGCGGCGACCTCCTCCGCCGAGTTCGAGCGCTACCAGGCCGCGCAGCGGGCCGGTGATGCCGCGCCGTCCGCCCGTACGGGCACGGCCGACCTGCGCGCCCTCCTGCGGGCCCAGCCGCGGCTGCTCCCCGGGGTGGTGGTCTTCGTCCTGGCCGCGCTCGCCGCCCGCAGGGGGTCCCGCAAGGCCATCCGGAACCAGGACTTCTCCACCTGGCTGCGGGACGAGAGCAGCCGGCAGGGGTGACCGCGGGACCGGAGGGTGGCGGGCGGCCGAATCGGGCCGTACGCCCCACCGTTGGCCCGTACAGCCATTAGGGTTTCATCCGCACGTTCGAGTGACTCAGACCGTCGGCACCGGGAGCTCCAGAGCATGTACCTCGCGGACCGCTCCGCGCCCTCGCCCGCGGACACGGGAGCCCCGCCGGACCGGGGATCCTTACGGACCCCCGCCGTCACATCGGCAGTCCTGGCCCTGGGCACGGTCAGCCTGATCACCGACGTCTCCTCCGAGATGGTCACCGCCGTCCTGCCCCTGTACCTGATCGCCGGGCTGGGCCTGAGCCCGCTCGGTTTCGGCGCGCTCGACGGCCTCTACAACGGAGTCAGCGCCCTGGTGCAGCTGACCGGCGGCCACCTCGCCGACCGGGTCCGCAACCACAAGCTGATCGCCGGCATCGGCTACGGACTCTCCGCCCTGTGCAAGCCGCTGCTGCTGCTCGCCCACAGCCTCGGCCCGATCAGCGTGATCCTCGCGCTGGAACGCACCGGCAAGGGCCTGCGCACCGCCCCGCGCGACGCCATGATCTCCCTCTCCACACCGGCGGAGTTGCAAGGCCGCGCCTTCGGCGTGCACCGGGCCATGGACACCACCGGCGCGCTGCTCGGCCCGCTCGCCGCGTTCCTCGTCCTGAGTGTGGCGGTCGACGGGTACGACGCCGTCTTCGGCGTCAGCGCGTGCGTCGCGGTGCTGGGCGTCGTGGTGCTCGTGCTGTTCGTCCCGTCCGGCGGCGGCGCGGCGGTCCCGCCCCTGCCGTCCGGCGGCGATGGGGCACGCCCGGAGCCCGTACGGCTGCGCGACGCGACGGCCCTGCTGCGGCTGCCCCGGCTGCGCGCCCTGGCGCTCTGCGCCGTCCTGCTGGGCCTCACCACGGTCAGCGACGCCTTCGTCTACCTGCTGCTGCAGCGCCGCACCGGCATCGGCGAGCAGTGGTTCCCGCTCCTGCCGCTGGGCACCGCCGCCGTGTTCCTGCTGCTGGCCGTCCCCGCCGGGGCCCTCGCCGACCGGATCGGCCGGCGCACCGTGTTCCTGACCGGGCACGCCCTCCTGCTGGCCGGGTACGGGCTGCTCCTGTGGGCCCCCGGCTGGCCGCCGCTGCCCTACCTCGTCCTCGCGCTGCACGGCATGTTCTACGCCGCCACCGACGGCGTGCTCCCCGCAGCCGTGGCCGCCACCGTCCCCGGGCGGCTGCGCGCCACCGGCCTGGCCCTGGTCGGCACCGGCCAGGCGCTGGCCCGCTTCGGCTGCTCGCTGGCCTTCGGCGCGGCGTGGAGCCTCTGGGGCACCGGCCCGGCACTCGCCGCCGCGGCCGCCGGGCTGCTGTGCTGCGCGGCCGTCGCCGGCGTCGTCCTGCGCCCGGCGGCCCCCGCCGACAGCCCCGTTCTCGCCGACCTCGACTCTGACTCCGACCCCGACCCGAAGCCCGTGAGGCCCCCCGTATGACGCTGTCGTTGTCACGCCGCCTGCTCGTCCTCGCGGTGGCGGTGCTGCTGCTCGGAGGCCTCGCCGCCGCGCTGGTGGTACGCGCCGCCGACCGGGCCGACCGGCCGCGTACGGGCGGCCCGGAGATCGCCGCGGGCGGTGTCACCCTCACCCGGCAGGGAGGACTGGCCTTCCTCAACAGCGGACAGGGCCCCCACCGGGGAGCCCTCGCCTCGGTCCCGGCCGATGCGCCCCAGTCGGCGCGCACCGCCTCCGACCTCGACTGCCAGCGGTTCTACGCGGCCGCGGGCACCGGCGTGTGCCTGCGCTCCTCGCCGGGCGCGCTCGCCCAGGACAACAAGGCCCTGATCGTCGACGCCGACCTGCGCACGGTGCGCAGCCTCCCTCTGGCGGGCACCCCCAGTCGTGCCCGCGTCTCGCCCAGCGGCCGGTTCGCCGCCTGGACCGTCTTCGTCTCCGGCGAGTCCTACGGCTCCGCGTTCTTCTCCACGCGCACCGCGATCCTGGACACCCGCACCGGCAAGCTCGAATCCAGTCTGGAGGAGTTCGCCGTCTCCATGGACGGCCGGGACTACCGCGCCCAGGACGTGAACTTCTGGGGCGTCACCTTCTCCAAGGACGACGACACCTTCTACGCCACGCTCGCCACCGCCGGCCAGACCCATCTGGTCAGGGGTTCGATCTCCCGGCGCACCGTCACCACTCTCGCGCAGAACGTCGAATGCCCCTCCCTGTCGCCGGACGAGACCCGCATCGCGTACAAGAAGCGGGTGCGGGCCGGAGCCTCGCTGTGGCGCGAGCACGTCATGGACCTGGGCACGCTCCGCGAGCACGCCCTCGCCGAGAAGCGCAGCGTGGACGACCAGGCCGCCTGGCTCGACGACCGGACCCTCGCCTACGCCCTGCCCACCGACGGGGCCGCCGACAGCACGGACCTGTGGACCGTGCCCGCCGACGGCACCGGCGCCCCCCGGCTGCTGACGCCCGGCGCCTCCTCCCCGTCCCGTCTGGGCTGACGGGCCCGCGCGCGGCCCGTCGCCTCCAGCCGGTCAGGCCTGGTCCACGAAGGTCCTCACCCGTTCGACGAGCGAGGCGTTGTCCCGGATCCACCCGTAGTGCCGGCTGCCCCGCACCCCGTCGCCGAGGACCAGCTCCCAGTGCGTCACCCGCGCGCTCGTGAGCTTGTCGCCGAGCCCCCGCACCCCTGCGGGCGGGGCCATGCCGTCGCCCCTGACGGTCACCGCGAGCACCGGCAGGTCCAGCTCGGCCAGCCCGGGCTCGAAGTCCACGGGGGAGGACGGCACGTGGTAGCGGCCCGTCCGGACCTGGGTGGCCATGTCCCGCAGGACCTGCGCGGAGTCGTTGCCCAGCACGCCGATGCGCCGGCCGGGGAAGTACCCGTACGCCGAGGAGAACGCGGCCGCGAGCCGGAACCCCGCGAGCATCCCCAGGCTCTGCGGGAACGGCCAGCCGCGGTAGTGGCAGGAGGGGGCGCCCACCAGGACCGCGCCCGCGGCCATGTGCGGCTCCCGGCTGAGGTAGAGCGTGCCGAGCTGCCCGCCGAGGCTGTGCCCCAGGAGGTGGCGCGGCGCCTGCGGGAAGGCGGCCGCGACCGTCCGGAACAGCGCGGGGCAGTCGTACGTCACCATCTCGTGGTAGCCGTAGCGCACCCCGCGCCGCACCCGTACGGAGCTCGTCCCCTGCCCCCGGAGCTCGCCGAGGGCCACCTGGAACCCTGCCCGGGCGAGGGCCTCCGCCAGCGGGGCGTAGGAGACGGCCCTGGTGCCCATGGCGGGCATGCACACCAGCACGGGGGCCGAGGGCTCGTCGGGCCTGCGGTACAGGCGGACCTCGGCCGTGGCGCCGTCACCGGCGTACACGGTCTGCGTGGTCACTTCGGTGGACGGAATCACAGGCCTCCCTCGCTCGTGGCCATCCTGCGCGTTGCGCGGAGCACGTTCAACAGCCCGGTCCCGCCCAGCCCGCCCGTTCCCGGGGCCGTCCGGAGCCGGTGCGCCCCCGTCCGCGCCGGCATGGGCCGGTCGGGTGCTTGACCGGGGCGATGGGATTGGGTGCGGGGTGAGCGGGCACCTGCAGACCATGGCCCTCGAACATCCCTCGGAAAAGGGCGACCACGGGCGGCTCGGCCGCTTCGAGAAGCTGGCGGAGCTGGCTTCGAACTTCACCAGCTCTGCTGCCTTCTCCCTGTTCTGCGTCCTGCTGGTCGCCGGCTTCATCGCGGTCCACCTGGCCCACCTGGACGTGAGCTGGCAGCACCTGCTCGGCGACGCGATGGGCGCGGTCGCCCTGCTGCTCCTCGCCCTGCTGAAGAACTCCGAGCGCAGGGCCGAGCACGCGATCCAGGTCAAGCTCGACGCCATCGCCGCCGCCCTCCTGGAGCAGCACCCGGGCGAGCGGGGCCCCGCGCACCGGGACCTGGCCAAGGCCATCGGGATCGAGGACGGCGAGTAGCGGCCCGCCTTGGGCCGAGCGGACGCCGCAACGGGCGCTTTCGAGTGACGACCCGCGCGGCCTCGGCCGCGGGCGCCCCGATCTCCCCGACCATCTCAGGCGGCCGGTCATGTTCCGGACACGCACGGCCGGTCGGGCCGGGCACCGCCGTACCGCGGCTCCGGGCCGCCGCTGGGAGATCACGTGTACGTCCTGCTCGTCGCGAGCGCGTTCAACAGCCTCACGCAGCGAGTCCACGCCGAGCTGCGCGACCACGGCCACCACGTCGCGGTCGAACTCGCCCTGCCCGGCACCTCCCTGGCCGAGGCCGTACGCGGGCACCGGCCCGACCTCGTGATCGCGCCGATGCTGCGCACGGCCGTCCCCGAGGAGGTGTGGTCCGCCCACACCTGCCTGATCGTCCACCCGGGACCGGTCGGCGACCGCGGCCCCTCCTCCCTCGACCGCGCGATCCAGGACCGGGAGACCCGTTGGGGGGTCACGGTCCTGCAGGCCAACGCGGAGATGGACGCCGGCGACGTCTGGGCGAGCGTCGAGTGCCCGGTGCCGCCGGTCGGCAAGAGCGACCTCTACCGCGGCGAGATCGCCGACGCGGCCCTGGAGGCCGTCCTCCTCGCGGTGGAACGCTTCGCCTCCGGCACCTATGTCCCGCAGCCGCAGACCGGCGGCCGGGCCCGGCCGCTCCTGCGCCAGGAGGAGCGGCGGATCGACTGGGAGGCGGACGGCACCGAGCAGGTCCTGCGCGCGCTGCGCGCCGCCGACTCGCAGCCCGGCGTACGGGACGACCTGCTCGGCGGCGAGTGGTTCCTGTACGGAGGGCACCGCGAGGAACAGCTGCGGGGCCGCCCCGGCGAGCTGCTGGCCACCCGGGCCGGCGCGGTCTGCCGGGCCACCGCCGACGGCGCCGTCTGGATCCCGGAACTGCGCGCCCGCCGCCTGCCGGGCCGGCCGGCCGGACCCAAACTGCCCGCGACCACGGCCCTTTCGGACCGCTTGCCCCCGCTGCCCGAGGTGCCCGCGCCCCCGGACGCCGGCCCCCACCGCCGCACCTGGTCCGACGTCGGCTACCACGAGGAGGGCCAGGCCGGCTTCCTGACCTTCTCCTTCCCCGGCGGCGCGATGAGCACCGCGCACTGCCGGCGCCTGCTGGACGCGTACCGGACCGCCTGCACCCGCCCCACCTCCGTGCTGGTCCTGGGCGGCGGCCGCGACTTCTTCTCCAACGGCATCCACCTGGGCGTCATCGAGGCCGCCGCCGACCCGGCCGAGGAGTCCTGGGCCAACATCAACGCCATGGACGACCTCGTCGAGGCGGTGCTGACCACCACCGACCGCCTCGTGGTCAGCGCGCTGGGCGGCAACGCCGCCGCCGGAGGGGCCGTGTTCGCCCTCGCGGCCGACGAGGTCTGGTGCCGCTCCGGCGTCGTCCTGAACCCGCACTACCGCCTGATGGGGCTGTACGGCTCCGAATACTGGACGTACACCCTGCCGCGCCGCGTCGGCCCCGGCCTCGCGGAGCGCCTCACCGCCGAGGCCCTGCCGCTGAGCGCCGCCGCCGCGCAGCGGCTGGGCCTGGTCGACCGTACGGTGCCCTGCGCGCCCCAGGAGTTCACCGGCGAGACGGAACGCCTCGCGGCCCGCCTCGCCGCCCTGCCCGCCACCGCGGCCCGGATCGCCGCCAAGAAGGCGGCCCGCGAGCGCGACGAGGCGGTCCGGCCGCTGGCCGCCTACCGCGAGGCCGAGCTGGCCCGGATGCGGCGGACCTTCTTCGACCCGGACGCCCCCTACCACGCCCTGCGACGCGCCTTCGTGCGCAAGGAGCGCGCGGTCGCCACCCTGCCCCACCTCACCCGTGCCACGACGGACCGGGCCCCCGCGGCGGCCCCCGGGCCGCAGCCCGCCCGGCAGCCCGCGCCCCGGGCCGCCCCGCAGGCCGCCGGCCCGCCCGTCACCGCCCCGCCCTCCTCCGTGCCCCGCTCGGCCGTCCGGCAGCGCGATGTCACTGGACTGGCCGCACCTGACGCGGCGCCCGGACCGACCTGCTGTTAGCAAGAAGGGTGAGGACGAGACAGGCCGCCTCTCCGCACCCCCTTCCCGACCCCCTCCCCGAGGAGGCATCCCATGGCCGCAGTGACGAAGGACCCGGTCGAAGACCCGCCGATCCACATCCTCTGGATCAACGCGGGCCTGAGCTGCGACGGCGACTCCGTGTCCTTGACGGCCGCGATGCAGCCGAGCATCGAGGAGATCGTGACCGGTGTGCTGCCCGGTCTGCCCAAGATCGCCGTGCACTGGCCGCTGATCGACTTCGAATGCGGACCGGTCGGCGGCGCCGACACGTTCATCGAGTGGTTCTTCAAGGGCGAGCGGGGCGAGATCGATCCGTTCGTCCTGGTCGTCGAGGGGTCGATCCCCAACGAGAAGATCAAGCCCGAGGGCTACTGGTGCGGCTTCGGCGACGATCCGGAGACCGGGCAGCCCATCACCACCAGCGAGTGGATCGACCGGCTGGCCCCCAAGGCCCTCGCGGTCGTCGCCATCGGCACCTGTGCCACGTACGGCGGCATCCACGCCATGGAGGGCAACCCGACCGGCGCCATGGGCGTCCCCGACTACCTGGGCTGGGACTGGACCTCGAAGGCCGGCATCCCGATCGTGTGCGTGCCGGGCTGCCCGATCCAGCCGGACAACTTCTCGGAGACCCTGACCTACCTGCTCTACCAGGCGGCCGGCTCCGCCCCGATGATCCCCCTCGACGACAAGCTGCGCCCCACCTGGCTGTTCGGCGCCACCGTCCACGAGGGCTGCGACCGCGCCGGCTACTACGAGCAGGGCCAGTTCGCGCAGACGTACGACTCGCCCAAGTGCCTGGTCAAGCTCGGCTGCTGGGGCCCGGTCGTCAAGTGCAACGTCCCCAAGCGCGGCTGGATGAACGGCATTGGGGGCTGCCCCAACGTCGGCGGCATCTGCATCGCCTGCACGATGCCCGGCTTCCCCGACAAGTTCATGCCGTTCATGGACGAGCCCCCCGGCGCCAAGGTCTCCACGAAGGCCAGCGGCGCGTACGGCGCCCTGGTCCGCAAGCTCCGGGCGGTCACCGCCCACACCGTCGACGAGGAACCGAAGTGGAGGCACGGCGGCCGCAGCCTGACCACGGGCTACCGCCCGCCCTGGTGACGGCCCGCTCCTCACCCCTCCCCGCAGCGCAAGCACCCCCGCGGCAACTCCCGCTCCCCGCACCGAAGAAGGGTCACGGCAGACACGATGGCACCGAACACGAAGGCGGCCGGCGACGGCAGCGGCCTGGTGGAGATGGCCTGGGATCCGATCACCCGGATCGTGGGCAGTCTCGGCATCCACACGAAGATCGACTTCAAGCAGAAGCGGGTGGCGGAGTGCTACAGCACCTCGTCGGTCTTCCGCGGCTACAGCGTCTTCATGCGCGGCAAGGACCCCCGCGACGCGCACTTCATCACCAGCCGCATCTGCGGGATCTGCGGTGACAACCACGCCACCTGTTCCGTGTACGCGCAGAACATGGCCTACGGGGTGAAGCCGCCCCACCTCGCCGAGTGGATCATCAACCTCGGCGAGTCGGCGGAGTACATGTTCGACCACAACATCTTCCAGGAGAACCTGGTCGGGGTCGACTACTGCGAGAAGATGGTCCGCGAGACCAACCCCGGTGTCCTGGAGCTCGCCGAGCGCACGCCCTCCCCGCACGCCGGGGAGCACGGCTACAAGACCATCGCCGACATCATGCGCTCCCTCAACCCCATCGAGGGCGAGTTCTACCGCGAGGCCCTCCAGGTCAGCCGCTACACGCGTGAGATGTTCTGCCTGATGGAGGGGCGCCACGTGCACCCCTCCACGCTCTACCCGGGCGGCGTCGGCACCATCGCCTCCGTCCAGCTCTTCACGGACTACATG
Organism: Streptomyces sp. NBC_00207; assembly: GCF_045160965.1. Taxonomy (NCBI): domain Bacteria; kingdom Bacillati; phylum Actinomycetota; class Actinomycetes; order Kitasatosporales; family Streptomycetaceae; genus Streptomyces; species Streptomyces sp. NBC_00207. The sequence goes on from NZ_CP130715.1 coordinate 7,245,649, forward strand.
AGCCGCCTCATGCGGTACTGCGAGTTCATGAAGAAGGTCGTCCCCCTCCACGACGACCTCTTCGACTTCTTCTACGAGGCCCTGCCCGGGTACGAGGAGGTCGGCCGCCGGCGCGTCCTGCTCGGCTGCTGGGGCGCCCTCAACGACCCCGAGTACTGCGACTTCACGTACGCCAACATGACCGACTGGGGACGGAAGATGTTCGTCACCCCGGGCGTGATCGTCGACGGCAAACTGGTCACCAACGACCTCACCGAGATCAACCTCGGCATCCGCATCCTGCTCGGCAGCTCGTACTACGACGACTGGCAGGGCCAGGAGCAGTTCGTCACCCACGACCCGCTCGGCAACCCGGTCGACCCGCGCCACCCGTGGAACCAGCACACCATCCCGGCCCCGCAGAAGCGGAACTTCGACGACAAGTACAGCTGGGTGATGTCGCCCCGCTGGTTCGACGGCAAGGACCACCTGGCGCTCGACACCGGCGGCGGCCCCATCGCCCGCCTGTGGTCCACCGCCCTGTCCGGGCTGGTCCACACGGACTACGTCCAGGCCACCGGGAACAGCGTCGTCATCACCCTGCCGCGCACGATGACCAAGCCCGAGACCCGCTTCGAGTGGAAGATCCCGAAGTGGAGCAACGCGCTGGAGCGCAACCGCGCCCGCACCTACTTCCAGGCGTACGCGGCCGCCATCGCCCTGCACTGCGCCGAGAAGGGCCTCGCCGAGGTGCGCGCGGGACGCACGCAGACCTGGGAGAAGTTCGAGGTTCCGGACGAGTCCATCGGAGTGGGCTTCACCGAGGCCGTGCGGGGCGTCCTGTCGCACCACATGGTGATCCGCGACGGGAAGATCGCCAACTACCACCCGTACCCGCCGACGCCCTGGAACGCCAGCGTCCGCGACAGCTACGGCACCCCGGGACCGTACGAGGACGCCGTGCAGAACACCCCGATCTTCGAGGAGAACAGCCCGGAGAACTTCAAGGGCATCGACATCATGCGCGCGGTGCGCAGCTTCGACCCCTGCCTGCCCTGCGGCGTCCACATGTACGTCGGCGGCGGCAAGACGGTGAAGACCATGCACGTGCCCACCGGTCTGAGCGGACTGGGCGGATGAGCGCGGTGCTCGACGCCGCCCAGGCGGGGCGCAGGGTCGAGGAGGTGCTCGACCGGATCGCCGCCACGGGCGACCGGGCGGCGTGCGCGGCCGCCGAGGAACTGGTGCGCGTCCTCATGGACTTCTACGGCGCCGGGCTCGCCCGGATCGTCGAGGGGCTGGGGCACGGACCGCTCGGGGCGGTGCTCGACGACGAACTCGTGGCGAGCCTGCTCTCCCTGCACGGCCTGCACCCCGAGGACGCGCGCACCCGGATCGCGCGCGCCCTGGACGCCGTGGACGACCCGGTGGAGCTGGTCGGCTTCGACGAGGCCACCGGCGTCCTGCGGCTGCGCCCCGGGGCCGCGACCGGCGGCTGCGGCTGCGGCAGCGGCGGTCAGGACGACGCACGGCGGACCCTCGAGGACACCCTCGCCTGCTTCGCGCCCGAGGTGACGGGCGTGGAGATGGAACCCGCCGCGGCCCCGCCGCCCGCCCTCCTCCAGATCGGCACCCGGCCCCCCAGCCCGGCGCGGGTGTCGTGACCGGCACCGGAATCCGTACGGACGGCCCGCGCGGGCTGCGCAGGTTCGCGGGCCCGCGCCCGCCCCGGCCCGAGACCTGCGAACTGTGCGGGGTGATCGTGCCCGGGGAGTCCCACCGCCACCTGGTGGAGACCGAGAAGCGGACGCTGGTCTGCGCCTGCACCGCCTGCGCCCTGCTGTTCGACCGGCCGGGCTCGGTCACCGGACGCCTGCGGGCCGTCCCCGACCGCTACCTCACCGACCCGGGACACCGGCTCGACGAGGGCGCGTGGGAACTCCTCCAGATCCCGGTCGGGGTCGCGTTCTTCTTCCGCAACGCCGCCCTCGACCGGCTCGTCGCCCTCTACCCGAGCCCGGCCGGGGCCACCGAGAGCGAACTCGCCCCGGAGACCTGGCAGACCGTACTGGGCACGGGCCGGCTCGCCGAGCTGCTCGAACCGGACGTGGAGGCGCTGCTGCTGCGCCGCTCGGAGGGCCGCACCGAGTGCTACCTGGTGCCCATCGACATCTGCTACGAGCTGGTGGGGCGCATGCGGCTGCTCTGGCAGGGCTTCGACGGCGGGGCGGAGGCCCGGGCCGCGCTGCGCGACTTCTTCGCGCAGGTGGAGCGCCGGGCCAGGGTCCTGGCGGAGGACGCCCGATGACGGAGTTCTCCTTCACCTGCACCGGGGTGCGCGCCGACCCCTACGCCGCCGGCCCCACCCTCGTCTTCCGGCTGCGCATCACCGCCGCCGGGGGAGCCCGGGTGCACGCCCTCGCCCTGCGCTGCCAGATCCGCATCGAACCGGCCCGGCGCGGCTACGGCCCCGCCGAGGCCGAAGGACTGGCCGACCTGTTCGGGGAGCGCGCCCGCTGGGGCACCTCGCTCAAGCCCGTGCAGTTCGCCCAGGTCCAGGCCATGGTTCCGAGCTTCACCGGCGAGACCGAGACGGACCTGGTCGTTCCGTGCACCTACGACATGGACATCGCCGCGACCCGCTACTTCGAAGCCCTGGAGGACGGGGAGGTACCGCTGCTGATGCTGTTCTCCGGCACCGCCTTCACCGGTGACGGCGGCTTCCGGGTCGAGCCGGTGCCCTGGGACCGCGAAGCCGCGTACCGGATGCCCGTGGCCGTGTGGCGCGAGATGGTCGAGCAGCACTTCCCCGGCTGCGGCTGGCTCCGGCTGCCCCGCGACACCATGGACGAGCTGCTCGCCTTCCGCTCCCGCCACGCGCTCGCCTCGTGGGAGGCGACCGTGCGCGCCCTGCTGGACGCGGCGGCCCCGCCCCCGCAGCCGCCCCCGCCGGGGGCGGTCCGGCTGGGTGCGGTCCTGCCCCGCCGCACCGAGAGGACGGCCCCGTGACCGGCTCCCCGACCACGACGACCGCCGCCGCGGAGTCCCGCTTCGACGTCGCCCGGCAGGTGGCCGACGCCGTCCTCCTCGAGGGGTACGTGCTCTACCCGTACCGGGCCTCGGCGGCCAAGAACCGGATGCGCTGGCAGTTCGGCGTGCTCGTCCCCCCGGCGTGGGGCCGCGCGCACGACGAGCACACCTTCCAGCAGACCGAGATCCTGATGGAGCCGCGGGGCGGGGCCACCCTCGCCCTGGAGCTGAGGTTTCTGCGGGCGCAGCGGCGCACGGTCCAACAGGCCCTGGAAGACGGCCGCTTCGCGGAGGTGGCCGAGCTGCACCTGGCCGACCGCGTCCTGGTCCCCTGGGACGAGGGCGTGGAGGAACGGGTCGAACTGTCCGTCCCCGTCGCCGAACTGGCGGCCGGGGAAGTGACCGTCCCCTTCCGCCGCCCCGCCCGCGACGACACCGAGACCGTCCTCGACGCCGACGGGCGGACGGTCGGCCGCATGGTGCGGCGTACCGAGGAGGTCGAAGGCCGCCTCAGGCTCCGGGCCATCGAACTCGACGGCGCCTACCGGGTGTTCCGGCTCCGGGCGGTGGTGGAGAACACCAGCCCGTGGGCCCCGGCGGCCGGTTCCGGGAACGGCTCCGCCGACCGCGAGGCCGCCCTGCCGCACGCGCTGGTCGCCGCCCACCTCCTGCTGGGACTCGACCAGGGCTCCTTCCTGTCCATGACCGACCCGCCCGAGTGGGCCCGGGAGGCGGTGGCGGCGTGCGTCAACCGCCACACCTGGCCGGTGCTCGCCGGCGAACCCGGCCGCGCCGACGTGGTCCTGTCCTCCCCGATCATCCTGGAGGACCACGCGGCCATCGCCCCCGAGAGCGCGGGCGCCATGTACGACTCCACCGAGATCGACGAGATCCTCGCCCTGCGCACGGCGGCCCTGACCGACCGGGAGAAGCGCGAGGCGCGCGGTACGGACGCCCGGGCGGCCGCCGTGATCGACCTCGCCGACTCCATGCCCCCCGAGGTGCTGGAGCGCCTGCACGGCGCGGTGCGCGGCCTGCGGGAGATCACCGGACCGGACCAGCCGCCCCTGCTGGCGGAACTCCCCGACGTGGACGCGGTGTTCACTCCGGACACCCCCTGGTGGGACCCGGCCCGGGCGCAGACCGCGGACCCGGCCCGCGACCGGATCACGATCGGGGGCGCCTCGGTGGGACCGGGCAGCCGCGTCCTGCTGCGCCCCGGACTGCGGCGCACCGACGCCCAGGACCTGTTCCTCCAGGGCCGTGCCGCGCTGGTCGAGGCGGTCCTGCACGACGTCGACGGCGGAGTCCACCTCGCCGTCACCGTCGAGGAGGACCCGGGCGCGGACATCCGCCGGGAGCAGGGCAGGTTCCTCTACTTCCAGCCCGACGAGGTCACCCCCCTGGAGGACGCGTGAGCGCCAGGATCCTGATCGCGGGCATCGGCAACGTCTTCCTCGGCGACGACGGCTTCGGCGTCGAGACCGTGCGGGCGCTGTCCTCGCACCCGCTGCCCGACGGGGTCGAGGTGGTGGACTTCGGCGTACGCGGGGTCCACCTCGCCTACCAGCTCCTCGACGGCTACGACACGCTCCTGCTGATCGACGCCACCACACGGGGCGGCGAGCCGGGCACCCTCTACCTCATCGAGGCCGACGGGAGCGGGGATCCGGGCCGTGCGGGCCCCGTGGGTGCCGCGCCCGGCGGACCCGTCCTCGACGGCCACCACATGTCACCCGACACCGTCCTCGCGCTGCTCGGCACCCTGTGCGCCGGCACCGGCACCACCCCTCCGCGGCGCACGCTGGTCCTCGGCTGCGAACCGGCCTGTGTCGAAGAGGGCATCGGGCTCAGCGCACCCGTGACCGCCGCCGTCCCGGAAGCCGTACGCATGGTCCTGGACCTGATCCGGGGTCCGGACCCCGACGAAACCGGCGGCCTCCGCCGCGAACTGAGGAGAACCCCATGAAGAACGCCCTCATCGGCGGGGCCGCGGCCGCCGCCCTCGCCGCGGTCCTGGCCGTGGTCCTTCCCGACCTCAGGCGCTACCTGCGCATCCGCAGGATGTGACGCCGCAGCCCCTGCCGCGCCCGAATGGCGTACGGGGCACGCCGCGCACCGGCGTGCCCGACCGCGACGACCCCGTCCCGCCGGTGTAATGAGCCCCGGCAGGACGGAGTCCCATGCACGAGATGTCCATCGCCATGGCCGTAGTGGGCCAGGTGGAAGAGGCGGCCCGGGCGGGCGGCGCGCGCGCCGTCACCTCCGTACGGCTGCAGGTCGGCGAGCTGGCGGGGGTGGTCCCCGACGCGCTGGCCTTCTGTTTCGAACTGGCCTGCGCCGGCACGGTCCTCGACGGCGCCTCGCTCGTCACCGAGTCCGTCCCGGCCCGCGCCCGCTGCGCCTCCTGCCCCGGCACCTGGGCCGTGGGGATGCCCCCCGAACTGTGCTGCCCCGGATGCGGCAGGGCCACGGACGTGGAACTGCTGTCGGGCCGTGAGCTGGAGATCCTCAGCGTGTGCTGGGAGGACGGCCCCGCCGGTGCCCGTACCCGCGAACCGATTCCCGAGGAGGCCTGAACCATGTGCCGAGTGGTCGATCTGCGGCAGGCGGTACTCGCCAAGAACGACACGGCGGCCCAGGTCCTGCGCGCCGAACTCACAGCCCGCGGAACGACGGTGGTCAATCTGCTCTCCAGCCCCGGCAGCGGGAAGACGGCGCTGCTGGAACGCGAACTGCTCCTCGCCCGTGAGCGGGGCGTGGCCGTGGCCGCACTGACCGCGGACCTGGCCACCGAGAACGACGCGACGCGGCTGGCCCGTTCGGGCGTACCGGTCAAGCAGGTGCTCACCGACGGACTGTGCCACCTGGAGGCCGGGATGCTCGGCCGGCACCTGGACGGCTGGCTGCCCGAGGACACCCGGCTGCTCTTCGTGGAGAACGTGGGCAACCTGGTCTGCCCCGCCTCGTACGACCTCGGGGAAACGCTGCGCGTGGTCCTCGCGTCGGTGACGGAGGGCGAGGACAAGCCGCTGAAGTATCCGACCGCCTTCGGGCTGGCCCAGCTGGTGGTGGTCACCAAGACCGACATCGCGCGGGCCGTCGACTTCGACGAGGCCGCCTTCCGCGCCCACGTCGAGCAGGTCAATCCCGGTGTGGAGGTGGTCCTCACCTCGGCCCGCGCGGGTGAGGGGCTGGGCCTCCTGCTCGACCGGGCGCTGGCGGCGGGGGCGGGCGCCGGGGCGCACACCCCGGTCATGGCCGGCCGCCGGCAGTCGCACGGCCACGACCACGACGATGACCACGGCCACGACGATGACCACGGCCATGACCATGACCACGGCCACGACCATGACCACGGCCACGACCACGGGGACGCGCACGACCACGTGCACATCCACGGCGACGGCCACGGCCACAGTCATGGGGACGACCACCACCACGCTCACCCGCACGTGCGTTCCGCCGCGCAGACCCGCTGATGGAGGCCGTGCAGCGCCGCCGGGTCACCGTCCGCGGCGTGGTCCAGGGTGTCGGCTTCCGGCCCTACGTCTACACCAGGGCGACCGGGCTCGGCCTCGCCGGGCACGTCACCAACACCCCCGAGGGCGTCGTCGCCGAGGTCGAGGGCGCCCCGGCGGCGGTCCACCGGTTCTGCGAGCGGCTCGCCGCGGACGCGCCCCCGCTGGCCGTCGTGGACGCCGTCGACCACTGCGAGGTCCCGGTCTCGGGCGGCGCCGGGTTCACCATCATCGCCTCCCGGACCGGAGGCCCCGCCCGCACCCTGGTCTCCCCGGACGCGGCCACCTGCGCCGACTGCCGCGCCGAACTGGCGGACCCCGCCGACCGGCGCCACCGGCACCCCTTCATCACCTGCACCCACTGCGGGCCGCGGTTCACCATCGTCACCGGGCTGCCGTACGACCGCGCCCACACCACCATGGCCCGCTTCCCCATGTGCCCCGACTGCGCCCGCGAGTACGGCGACCCCGCCGACCGCCGCTTCCACGCCCAGCCGGTCGCCTGCCCGGCCTGCGGCCCCCGGCTGAGGCTGCTCACCGGGCAGCCGCCCCGCGAGAGCGCCGGCGCCGGCCCGGACGGCCCCGACCCGGTCGCCGGGGCCCGGCGGCTGCTGGCGGCCGGGGCGATCCTCGCCGTGAAGGGCCTGGGCGGCTACCACCTGGCCTGCGACGCCACCCACCCCGGCGCCGTGGCCGAGCTGCGCCGCCGCAAGAACCGCGGTGACAAACCGTTCGCCCTGATGGCCCGGGACCTCTCCGACGCCGAGCGGTTCGCGCACATCGGCCCCGCGGAGCGGAAGCTGCTGGAGGGAGGCGTACGGCCCATCGTGCTGCTGCGCCGCCGCGACGGCGGCGAGCCGGGTCCGGGCGCCCCGGGCGCACTGGCCGACGGGGTGGCCCCGCGCTGTCCCGACCTCGGCGTGATGCTCCCGTACACCCCGGTCCACCACCTGCTGCTCGGCCTGCCCGGCGACCCCCCGGGCCCCCGCCTGCTCGTCATGACCAGCGGGAACCTCGCCGGCGAGCCCATCGTCACCGATGACGACGAGGCCCTGGACCGGCTCGCCGGCCTCGCCGACGCCTGGCTCACCCACGACCGCCCCATCCACGTGCCGTGCGACGACTCCGTGGTGCGGGTCTGCGACGGCGAGACGCTGACCCTGCGGCGCTCCCGCGGGTACGCCCCGCTCCCGCTGACACTGCCGCTGCCGGTCCCGCCGACCCTCGCCGTGGGCGGGGACCTGAAGAACGCCTTCTGCCTCGGCGAAGGGCGCCAGGCCTGGCTGTCCGCCCACGTCGGCGACATGGACGACCTCGCCACCCAGTACGCCTTCGAACGCGCCGAGCGCCAGCTGGAGTCCATCACCGGCGTCGACCCGCTGCGCCTCGCCGCCGACCGGCATCCCGGCTACCGCTCCACCCGCTGGGCGCGGCGCGCCGCGGGCGCCCGGCCGCTCGTGCGCGTCCAGCACCACCACGCGCACATCGCCTCCGCCATGGCGGAGCACGGCCTGGACGGCGGCCGGCCGGTCATCGGCATCGCCTTCGACGGCACCGGCTACGGAGACGACGGGGCCGTGTGGGGCGGCGAGGTCCTCCTCGCCGACTACGCCGGGTACACCCGCTTCGCCCACCTCGGGTACGTCCCGCTGCCGGGCGGCGACACGGCCGTGCAGCGTCCGTACCGCATGGCGCTGTCCCACCTGCGGGCCGCGGGTATCGGATGGAGCCCGGACCTGCCCTGCGTCGCCGCCTGCCCGCCGGACGAACTCACCGTTCTGGAGCGTCAGCTGACGCGCGGCCTGAACTGCGTGCCGACCTCCAGCATGGGCCGGCTCTTCGACGCCGTCTCTTCCCTGGCCGGCGTCTGCCACCAGGCGGGGTACGAGGCGCAGGCCGCGATCGAGCTGGAGGGCGCCGCGCTCGGCGCGGGCGCGGCCGGCCCCGGCTACGCCTTCGGCCTGCGGATCCCGCCCGGCCCGGCCGGGGCTCCGGTCACCGCCGATCCCGCGCCCGTACTGGCCGCCGTGGTGGCCGACGTACGCGCGGGCGCGCCCCCGGGACTGATCGCCGCACGCTTCCACACCAGCGTCGGCGACCTCGTCGGCACGCTCTGCGAGCTCGCGCGCGAGCGGCACGGCCTGGACACCGTCGCCCTGACCGGCGGGGTCTTCGCCAACACCCTGCTGTCGTCCGCGTGCGCCCGGACCCTGCGCGCGAGCGGTTTCACCGTCCTGCGCCACGGCCGGGTCCCCCCGAACGACGGCGGACTGTCCCTCGGCCAGCTCGTGGTGGCGGCCGCCGCCGACACCGCGCACCACCCACAGCAAGGAGAAGCCCATGTGCCTGGCGGTACCCGGCAGAGTGCTTGACATCGGGGAGAGGGACGGCACCCGCATGGCTACCGTCGACTTCGGCGGCGTGCAGAAGGAGGTGTGCCTGGAGTACCTGCCCGACCTCCAGGTGGGCGAGTACGCCATCGTCCACGTGGGCTTCGCCCTCCAGCGCCTCGACGAGGAGTCGGCGCGCCAGACCCTCGAACTCTTCGCGGAACTCGGCATGCTCCAGGAGGAGTTCGGCGATCCGTGGGAACAGGCCGCCGAAGCCGGCGGCGAACCCTGGCCCTTCGCCGGTGAACCGGCCGCCGCCGCACCTCAGGGAGAGGTCACGCAGTGAAGTACATCGACGAGTTCCAGGACCCCGAGCTCGCCCGCCGGCTCCTCGACGACATCCACGCCACCGTGACCCGGCCCTGGGCGCTGATGGAGGTCTGCGGCGGCCAGACCCACACCATCATCCGGCACGGCATCGACCAACTGCTCCCGGATCAGTTGGAATTGATCCACGGTCCGGGCTGTCCGGTGTGCGTCACCCCGCTGGAGGTCATCGACAAGGCGCTGGAGATCGCCTCCCGCTCCGACGTGATCTTCTGCTCCTTCGGGGACATGCTCCGGGTGCCCGGGACCGGCCGTGACCTGTTCCGGGTGCGGAGCGAGGGCGGCGACGTACGCGTGGTCTACTCCCCGCTCGACGCCCTGAGGATCGCCCAGGAGAACCCGGACCGGCAGGTGGTGTTCTTCGGCATCGGCTTCGAGACCACCGCGCCCCCCAACGCCATGACGGTCCACCAGGCGAAGAAGCTGGGCATCCGCAATTTCAGCCTGCTGGTGTCCCACGTCCGGGTGCCCCCGGCGATCGAGGCGATCATGCAGTCGCCGAGCTGCCGGGTCCAGGGCTTCCTCGCCGCCGGGCACGTGTGCAGCGTGATGGGCGTGGGCGAGTACCCCGAGCTGGCCGCACGCCACCGCGTGCCGATCGTGGTGACGGGATTCGAGCCGCTGGACATCCTGGAAGGCGTACGGCGGGCGGTGCGGCAGCTGGAACGCGGCGAGCACACCGTCGACAACGCGTACGCGCGGGCCGTCCGCCCCGAGGGCAACCCGGCCGCCCTCGCCATGCTGGAGGACGTCTTCGAAGTCACCGACCGGGCCTGGCGCGGCATCGGCGTCATCCCCGGCAGCGGCTGGCGGCTGTCCGACCGCTACCGGGAGTTCGACGCCGAGCACCGCTTCTCGGTGACCGGCATCAACACCCGGGAGCCGGCCGCGTGCCGCAGCGGCGAGGTGCTCCAGGGGCTCCTCAAACCGAACGAGTGCGAGGCCTTCGGCACGCTGTGCACCCCGCGCAGCCCGCTCGGCGCCACCATGGTGTCCAGCGAGGGGGCCTGCGCCGCGTACTACCTCTACCGGCGGCTGGAACTGAAGACCGTGCCCGCCGCCCCGACCGCACCGCTGGAGGCGAGCCCCGTTGCCTGACACCGCACTCGACATCACGGGCTGGACCTGCCCGGCCCCGCTGCGCGACCACCCCCGCGTGGTGATGGGCCACGGCGGCGGGGGAGCACTCTCCGCCGAACTGGTCCAGCACCTGTTCGCCCCGGCCTTCGGCGGCGAGGCGCTGGCCCAGCTCGGGGACTCCGCGGCCATCTCCCTCGGCGGAGTCCGACTGGCCTTCTCCACCGACTCGTACGTGGTGCGGCCGCTCTTCTTCCCCGGCGGCACCATCGGCGACCTCGCGGTCAACGGTACGGTGAACGACCTGGCCATGAGCGGGGCCCGGGCGGCCTACCTCTCCTGCGGCTTCATCCTGGAGGAGGGCGTCGAGATGTCCGCCGTGGCGCGCGTGGCCGAGGCCATGGGCGCCGCCGCGCGGGCCGCGGGCGTGGAGGTGGCCACGGGCGACACCAAGGTGGTCGAAGTGGGCCACGGGGACGGCGTCTACATCAACACCACCGGCATCGGGATCATCCCCGACGGGGTGGACCTGCGCCCGCAGCGCGTGGTGCCCGGCGACGTCGTCATCGTGAGCGGCGAGATCGGCCTCCACGGGGTGGCGATCATGAGCGTCCGCGAAGGCCTGGAATTCGGCGTGGACATCGAGAGCGACTGCGCGGCCCTGGGCGGCCTCGTGCAGAGCATGCTCGCCGTCACCCCGGACCTGCACGTCCTGCGCGACCCCACCCGCGGCGGCCTGGCGGCCTCGCTCAACGAGATCGCGGCCGCCTCGGGCACCGGTGTCGTGATCACCGAGAGCCGTGTCCCGGTCCCGCCGGCCGTCGCGAACGCCTGCTCGATCCTCGGCCTCGACCCGCTCTACGTGGCGAACGAGGGCAAGCTGGTCGCCTTCGTCCCCCGCGAACACGCCGACGCCGTCCTCGACGCCATGCGCGCCCACCCCCTGGGCCGCCACGCCACGGTGATCGGCGAGGCCGTCGAGGCCCACCCCGGCATGGTCGTCTCCCGCACCGCCCTCGGCGGCACCCGCGTGGTCGACCTCCCGCTCGGAGAGCAGCTGCCGCGCATCTGCTAGCTCCGGCCGGAGTCCTCACCGTACGACGAAGCCCCTGGTGGGACGGGTTCTCTACCGAGAATCCCGGTCTCCGCCAGGGGCTTCGCGCGTGACACCAAACGCTCCGGAGCGGTTGCTGTCACCCGCTCTCCCTTCCGTGCGCCGCGGCCGGTCGCAAGACTCGTCACCAGGAACAAGGCGGGCCCGCCTCCCTGCACACCGACCGGGTGATCTCCGATCACCCCCCTCCCGACCGCCAGAAACGAGGCATGCCGTGTTCTTCGTCCTCTTCGGCCTGATCTGGGACTGACCGGGGTCGTGCACCTCGTCATGACCCTGCTGTTCCTGTCGGCGCCGCCGGACCGTCCCGTCCGGCTCGCCGACCGCCATCTCGTCACCGATGTCATCTGGGCCGTCGCGGTCCCCGCCGACCGGCTGGAGCACGTCTACGCCCGCTCCGCCGAAGGGCGCCTGGACATCGCGCTGTTCCTGCTGGCCGCCGGCGCGGAGGAAGCCGCCTCGGTCGGCGACCGGATCATCCGCAGAGCCCTCTCCGGGGCGCCCGCACTGGCCGGTTGGCGAACGGACCCCGTCCCCTTCGAGGGGATCCACCGGGAAGGAGAGAGTCCTGTTACAGACGGCCATCCGTAGGGAGGACCACGCCGCGCACGTCACGGACGCGCCCGCGCTGACCTTCCGCTCACTGCAGGTGCTCCGGACCCCGCACCTGATCCGCAGGGCCGATCCCGCACTGTTCCACCTGGCGCTCCCGCTGCACGGCCGGCCACTGCTGACCCGGGCCGGCCGGGAGACCGTGCTCGGAGCCGGGGAGATGGTCTTCTACGAAGGCTCGCAGCCGTTCCGCTCGGTGGTGACGGGGTGCCGGGATCCCGCCGAGCTCGTCCAGATCCACTTCCCCGGGGCGCTTCTGCCCCTGCCTCCCGCCGGCATGGACCGGCTGGCGGGCGAGCGGCTGTCCGGCCGTGAGGGGATCGGTCCGCTCCTGACGGACTTCCTCGTCCGCCTGGTCAGGGACGCCCGGCACTACCGGCCGGCCGACACCGCGCGGCTGGGCGGCATCCTCCTCGACCTGTTGACGGCCCTGCTGGCCCACGAACTGGACACCGCGGCCTGCGTACCGGCCGATTCGTACCGGCGCTCGCTGATGCTCCGCGTGCAGGGCTTCGTGGAGCGGCACCTGGGGGACGCCCGCCTCTCGCCGCAGGCCGTCGCGGCGGCCCACCAGATCTCCGTCAGCTACCTCTACAAGCTCTTCCAGGAGGAGGGGCTGACCGTCGCGGCATGGATCAGGGAGCGGCGCCTGGAGAGCTGCCGCCGCGACCTGTCCGACCCGCGTCTGGACTCCCATCCCGTCCACGTGATCGCCGCGCGCTGGGGCTTCCTCAGCAACGCCCACTTCAGCCGTGCCTTCCGCGCCGCCTACGGGATGTCGCCGAAGCAGTACCGGCACACGGCCGCGCCCCCGCGCGGCGTACAAGAACCGTCAACAAGCGTGCTCGGGCAGTCAACGACATGCTGACCGCGCTCCGACATGCTCATGACATGCCACCGCGGACACCACACCGGAGCGGTGGACACACCACGACAGAGAAGAGACCGACATGTTCGCCAAGATCGAAGCCATGGGCGCCGCCCTGCTGGAGCGCGTCGTCCCCACCGTCACCGCGGATGCCGCCGCCGCGCCCGGCTGGTACAGCTACGGCGCGTGCTGGCAGTGCAACAACGGCCCCTGGGGCCACTTCGGCTACAACGCCCCCTGTGAGGCGTACTGGAACGGCGCCAAGTTCACGCGCGGCATCTGCGGCTGAACCCGCAGCACGCACGGCTGAAACACCGCCCCGCTACCGGAACCGACCGGTGGCGGGGCCCACCGCCGAAGGGAACGCCAATGTCCTCGTTCGAGATCGCCGTGCGCAGCCTCATCGGCACGGTCTTCCTGATCTCGTCCCTGAGCAAGGCGCGCAACCGTGCGGCGTACCGGGGGTTCGTACGGTCCTTGGCCCACATGCGCATAGGACCCCCGGCCCTGGACGAACCGGCCGCACGGGCCGTCCTGACCGCGGAGTTCGCGACCTGGACGCTCCTGGCGGTGCCGACGCGGACGGCCGGCCGGCTGGGGCTGCTCCTCGCGGCGCTGCTGCTCGCCGCCTTCACGTTCGGGATCGCCCGGACCCTGCGCCGCCGCTCTCCCGTGGCGTGCAACTGCTTCGGGCTCTCCGCCACACCCGTCGGCGCGCGGCACGTCGTACGCAACCTCCTGCTCGCGGCCGTCGCCGTCGGCTGCCTGCTGGCGCCCGCGGCACGCGGCCCGGCCGGCCCGGGCCACGTGCTGGTGGCGGCGCTCGCGGGCCTGGCCGCCGGCCTGGTGACCACGGCCCTCGACGAGATCACCGCGCTCTTCAGGCCGCTCCCGGACGGCGGCACGCCCCGGGCGCCCGTCCGCCCCTTCGCCCCATGACCGAACCCCAGGAGTCCCGATGTATGTCCTGACAGCCGCCGTCGTGCTGCTCTCAGCGCTCTGTCTGCTGAACCTGCTGCTGACCGTCGGCGTGGTCAAACGGCTGCGCGAGCACACCGAGATCCTCGCCCCCATCCGGCAGCAGGCCGGAATCCGCCCCGGGGACGAGGTCGCGGAGTTCCAGGCCGTCACCGTCGACGGCCGGCCGCTGGACCGCGCCTGCCTGGCCGACGACAGCGTCGTCGCGTTCTTCGCCCCCGACTGCCAGCCCTGCAAGGCGGCGCTCCCCGACTACGTCCGTTTCGCCGAAGCCGACGAGCACGGCCGGGACCGCCGGATAGCCGTCGTGATCGGCACCGCGGAAGCCTCCCAGGACCTCGTGGCACTGCTGAGCCCCCTCGCGCACGTCGTCGTGGAGGAGCCCCTGGGCCCCGTCGGCACGGCCTTCCGCACCTCCGGCACGCCGACCGTCCTGCGGATCGGCACAGTCGGCGGCCGGACTGTGGTGACCTCCGACCGGGTACTGGCCATGCCCGCCGCGACAGCGGTATGACCAGGGGCGATCGCATGCGCGCCGCACCGTCCGGACTCCTGCGGACCGTCCGCCTCGCAGCCGCGGCGCTGCTGCTCGTCGGGAGGACGGCCCCCTGGCACCTGTCGGCCTTCGCCGTGGTCACCCTCTGCCGGGGCGCGTTCCCGCTGGCCACCGCGTGGCTCATGAAGACGCTGCTCGACGACCTCGTCCGGGGCGCCGAACTGTCCGGCCTGGTGGGACTCGCGACCGCCCTCGCCGTCGTCGGTGTCGCGACGGCGGTCACCCCCCTGGTGTCGCAGTTCCTGCACGCCGAGCTGGACCGCAGGACCGGCGTGGTGGCCATGGACGAGCTGTTCGCCGCCGTCGACCGGTCCATCGGCATCAGCCGGTTCGAGAACCCCCGCTTCCTCGACGAGCTGCGGCTCGCTCAGACGGCGAGCCGCAGCGCACCCGTCCAGATCGTCAGCGGGGGACTGGACATCGCCGGCCAGGTGCTCCCCGTCCTCGGATTCGCGGCGTCCCTGTTCGCCCTCAGCCCGGTCATGGCCCTCGTCGTCCTCGCGGCCGCCGTCCCCGCGGTGATCGCGGAATGGCTGCTCTCGCGCCGCCGCGCCCAGCTGGTCATGGACGTGAGCCCCGTCGAACGCAAGGAGTTCTTCTACAACCAGCTGCTGAGCACGGTCGAGGGGGCGAAGGAAGTACGGCTCTTCGGGCTCGGCGGGTTCTTCAGGACGTCGATGCGCCGTGAGCGGCTGGCCAACAACGCGGCCCGCAAGCGGATGGACCGCAAGGAACTGTCCGTGCAGTTCTGCCTGGAAGGACTGGCCGCGGCCGTGTCCGGCGGCGGCCTGCTGTGGGCCGTGGGCGCCGCGCGCGACGGCAGCATGACGGTCGGCGGGATCGCCCTGTTCGTCGCCGCCGTCACCGCCGTGCAGGGCGCGCTCGGTGCGCTGGCCATGCAGATGGCGTCGACGGCCGAGGCCCTGCTCCTCTTCCAGCGCTACCGGGCCGTCACGGCCCTCGGATCGGACCTCCCCGTGGCCGACCGGCCCAGGCCGCTGCCCTCGATGCGGCTCGGGATCGAGTTCCGGGACGTGTGGTTCCGGTATGCGGACCAACTGCCGTGGGTGCTGCGGGGCGTGAACCTCTTCATCCCCCACGGCCGGGCCCTGGCCCTGATCGGGCTCAACGGCGCGGGCAAGTCCACCTTCGTGAAACTGCTGTGCCGGCTCTACGACCCCACGCGGGGCGCGGTCCTGTGGGACGGGGTCGACATCCGGGAGATCGACCCGGCCGAGCTGCGGTCCCGGATCGGCGCGGTCTTCCAGGACTCCATGCACTACGACCTCACCGCGGCCGAGAACATCGGGCTGGGCGACCTGGAGGCAGTGGCCGACCGCCCGCGCATCCGGGAGGCGGCCCGCCGCGCGGGGATCGACGGGGTGCTGGCCTCGCTGCCCCAGGGGTACGACACCCTGCTGTCGCGGAAGTTCATGACGGCACCGGACGCATCCGATCCGTCCGTGGGCGTCCTCCTGTCCGGAGGACAGCACCAGCGGGTCGCCCTGGCCCGTGCCCTGATGCGGCACGACCGCGAACTCATGATCCTCGACGAACCCTCCTCCGGCCTCGACGCCGAGGCCGAGCACGAGATCCACGCCTCGCTGCGGAGCTTCCGCGCAGGGCGGACCAGCGTGCTGATCTCCCACCGGCTCGGCACGGTGCGGGAAGCGGACGTCATCGTGGTGCTCCAGAACGGCAGGATCGTCGAGCAGGGCGGCCACGAGGAACTGCTGGCGGCGGGCGGCACGTACGCCGACCTGTTCACCCTGCAGGCCAAGGACTACCAGGACGGGCCCAAGGACCCGGCACCGGACCCGGCCCCGGACCCGACCGTCCCTGACGCGGGGGTCCCTGATGCGGCCGTCCGTGACGTGGCGGTCCCCGACGCGGCGGTCTCGCGGTGAGGCCCCGTCCGGTGCATGCCGCGTCCCGTCCCGGCTCCGGGCGCGGCCCCTCCTACGATCCGGCGGCCGGGGTGATGCCGAGCCGGGAGGAGCTCGACGCCCTCGCGGTGTCCTGGCCCTCCCCCCGCGCGCCCGGAGCGCCCCGGTCCCGGCTCGCCCGGCTCGCCGGAGCCCTCGCCGCGCTGCCGGGGCGCCGGCTGGTCCTGGTGACCGTACGGGGCCGCAGCATGGAGCCCACCTACCACGAGCGGGACCGCGTCCTGGTGGTCCGCGGAACCGGGGCCCGCCGGGGCCGGGTGGTCGTGGTCGCCAACCCGCGCGAGGAAGGCGCCCACTTGATCAAGCGGGTGCTCGCCGTGCCCGGCGACCCCGTGCCGGGGGACCTCGCCCCGACCCTGGCCGGCGTACCGGAGCGGCGCGTGCCCTCCGGCAGCCTCGTGCTCATCGGCGACAACCCCGAACAGAGCCTGGATTCCCGGCAGCTGGGCTACTTCCCGGCCTCGGCCGTCCTGGGCCGGCTCCTGCGGGACCTCTGGCGCCGCCCCTGACCTCGCGTGCGCCGGCCGGCCCGGACTCCCCCTGCCCCACGCGCCATCGACGTACGCTGACGGTGACCGACGAACTGGAGAACCGGCCGTGACCGCCGTCGAATACCTCGCCTCGTTCATAGCGACCGGACGCCTGCACGGGATCGGGATCGGGTCTACCCTCGGCGAGGTCGACCGGGCCTTGCGCCACCGCTTCGTCGACGTCGTCGACGAAGGCGGGGAATCGCTGCGCCGCGACTACGGATTCGTCGAGTTCTACTTCAACCCCGGCGAGGAGTGGGTGATGTCCGGCGGGTCCGTCGAGCTCCACCGCCTGTCCTCCGGCCACGGCATGGCGAAGACGTGGGCCCGGACGACGGGCGTCCAATTCCCGCGCCACCTCGCCTGGGCGGAGGTGCGCGAGGCGCTCGCGGGCCTCCCCGGAGCCCCGGTGTTCGACGTCACCGACCAGGGTGGCTTCCTCGAACACCGGGCGGCGGCGTCCCACGTCTCCGTCATCGTCGTCGACGACGTCGAGGAGGAGCGGGGCCGCCACGTGGGGCACGGGGACGTGTGGAGCGTCAGCCTGTGGGCGCCCGTACGGGCGCAGTAGCGGCGAGGCCGGGGCAGCGGCCCCGGGGGCCGGGTCCGCGCCCGGTCGCTACGGACGTGCGGCGGCGCCGGAGACGACCGAGCTCACGACCTTGCGGACGTCGGCGACCCCGGGTGCGGCGCCCCCTCGGCCGGCGAACAGCAGGTGGCCGGATCCGATCAGGGTGAGGGCGAGCGTGTCGACGTCGGCGTCGCTGCCGAGGCGGCCCTGCTCGCGCTCGGCGGCGAGGTACGAGGCGATCATCGCGGTGGCCTCGGCCAGGACCGGGACGCCCGTGGAGCCCGCCCGGTGCAGCCGGGCACGCAGTTCGTCCCGGGCGATGACGAGGCCGACGACCGCCACGGCGACCGACGTGAAGAGGTCCGTCAGGGCGGTGGTGAGGTTGTCCACGACGGTCCCCGTCCCGGCCGAGGCGGACATGGCGGCGGCCTGGGCCCGGATCCGGCCGATCCGGTCCAGGACGAGCTCGGCGAGGAAGGCGTCGAAGTCGGCGAAGTGCCGGTGCAGGACGCCCTTGGCGCAGCCCGCCTCGGCGGTGACCGCCCGGCTGGTCAGCGCGTTCGGCCCGTGCTGGAGCAGCACGCGCTCGGCTGCGTCGAACAGCTGCCCGGACACGTCGCGGATCGCCACCCCCGTCGGCATTCCGGCCCCTCGCCTTCCTCGTCCGTTTGCTGCGTACCGGTCCCCACGGTACCCGCGCCGGTTGGGCGCGGTCGTCGTCGCGTCGGGAGCCGGCCGAAGTGTGCCTTCCGTAGGCGGAGTTGACGAGTGGGCGAGCGCCCATGCAGAGTGGGCACATGCCCACTAATCCGCACGGTGAAGTGCACCGGCAGCGAGAGGTCGCGGAGTCCTTCGGCGCGGACGCCGAACGCTACGACAGGGCCCGCCCCCGGTACCCCGAGACCCTGGTGGAGCGGATCGTCGCCGGCAGTCCCGGCAGTCCCGGCAGTCCCGGCCTGGACGTCCTCGATGTCGGCGCCGGCACCGGTATCGCCGCCCGGCAGTTCCAGGCGCTCGGCTGCCGGGTCGCCGGCGTCGAACCCGATCCGCGACTCGCCGTACAGGCCCGCCGGTTCGGCCTCGCGGTGGACGTGGCGACGTTCGAGGACTGGGATCCGGCCGGCCGCCGGTACGACGCGGTGGTGGCCGCACAGGCCTGGCACTGGATCGACCCGGTCGCGGGCGCGGCCAAGGCCGCGCGGGTCCTGCGCCCCGGCGGCCGCCTGGCGGCCTTCTGGAACGTCTTCCGCCTCCCGGCGGCGGTGGCGGACGCGATCGACGGGGTCTGCCGGCGGGTGGTGCCCGATGCGCCGTTCGACTTCCGGGCGGTGCTGACCGGCGCCGTGGACGGCTATCAGGCCGTATTCGCGAAGACCTCCGACGGGATCCGCGAGGCCGGCGGCTTCGGGGAGCCGGAGCAGTGGCGCTTCGACTGGGAGTGGACCTACACCCGGGACGCCTGGCTGGACCAGATGCCCACGCTGGGGGCCTTCACCCGGCTGCCCCCGGACAGGATGGCCGAGGTGCTCGACGGCGCCGGTACCGCCATCGACGCGATGGGCGGCGGCTTCACGATGGACTACGCCACGGTGGCGATCTCCGCGGTGCGCACCGGCACCGGCGCCCGACGTCCGTAGGTCACGGCCGCGCCGGGTGGAGGGGGCGGCCCGGCGCGGCCGTGTGATCACTCGGCGCCGCTCCGCTTGACTTCATCGCGTACTGCGCGAACAGAGCGAATCGCCGTGATCATCTTCTGGGACAGTGCCGGTACCTGGTCGAAGAGATGTCCTACGACGGCAACACCTCCCGCGACCGAGGTCACGGCAACGGTGACCCAACCTGCCAGTTCCATAGAGCGCCTTTCGAAAGAGGGTGATGCGCGGACCGGGGAGGTCCCCCGAGTCCCCTCACCTCCGGGCGCCCTCCATGCCTCGGCCCTCCGCAGCCCCTCACGCTCGATCGGCAACTACGCAACCAGCGGGTTGAGTTGAGCGTACCGAGCAACGGCGCCGGATGTCCTGTGGACCGGGGAGGCGGGAGACGTCCCCTCTCGCTCCCCGGGCTGCATCGAGCGAATCCTGCTGGTGGGGCCGGGAACGTCCCGGTTAGCATCCGACGATGACGACGCCCACGGACAAGCCCTTCCACGATGCGGTGCGCCGGGCGGACGTCGGCCGGCTCGCCGGCCATCTCGACGCGCAGCTCTGCCCGCCGGCCGTCTTCGGACGTCTCATCCGGCACGAGGATCCCCGCCTGCGGTACCTGGGGCTGGTCCTGCTCACCGAGCGCGTCACGTCGGGCCGGACGGGCGACGAGTCCGAGATGGCCGAGCTCGCGGGGCTGCTGCCCGCGTCGGTGGAGGGACCGCCGGAAACGGCGCTCGTGCTGGCGCGGCTCTACGAACGACTGGCGCCGTACCTCCCGGGGCTCCGCCGGCCGTCATGGCGTACGGCCGAGCTGCCGGTGCGCGTACGGATCGCCTGGCTGCGCGCCGAGCTCCTGAACGAGCCGGCCGTGATCCGGACGGAGCCTCGGGGCGAACTGCTGTACCAGGCCGTACAGGAAGCGACCGCCCCGTGCGCGCACCGCCCCGAGCGGCTCGTCGAGGAGCTGGTGGACAGCGGCGACCCGGTGTTGCAGGCCGCGGCCCTGCGGCTGGCCCGGCAGGGGCTGCACGCCGGTCTGCTGGCTCCCGTACTGGTTCGCGCCCACGTGTGGAGACTGCTCGGTGCCGGCAGCGCCGACGTCGTCGCCGCCGCGCTGGGTGAACTCGGCGAACCGTGGACGGCGTTGGACCCCGTGCCGCCGGAACGTCTGTCTCCCTTCCTCGCCGCCGAGTCCGTGATCGCACGCCCCGGGGCGGCCGATGCCGCACTCGCGGCCGCGGCCCGGCACGGGCACGGTGGTCTGCTGTGGCAGGTCGTCGACGATCCGGAGCTGCCGCCGGGTCTTCGCCGGCGCGCGATGGAACTGCTCGGTGACCTGGCGGACCGCGGCGACATCGGCGCGTTGACGGCCGTCGCCGCAAGGGACCCGTTGCTGTTCGGCGGGCCGGCGGTGACGTGCCTGCGGGGGCTCCACCGGCGCGGGCACTTCCCGGACGGTGCGCACGTCCCGTCCGTCATCGGCCTGGCCCTGGCCGATCACACGATTGCGGCCCACGAGGTCGCGACGATCCTGTTCACCTGCCGTCAGGCGATGTTCCGTGAGCTGGTGGACGCCGACGCCGACGCCGGCGATCCGAGCTGGCCGCGGCGGCTCGCGCTGCTGGTCGCCCTGGCCGGACAGGGGGCGGGGGAGCTCCCGATCGGGGAAGCGATCACACAGGTGCTGCCCTCGGCTCCTGTGCCGGGGCCGTTCCTCGACGCGATCCGTGCGTTGCGCCATGCGCCGGCCGAGGACGCGGTGATCGCCCTCCTGCCGTCGGCGCCCGCGCCGGCCCTGGACGCTCTGGAGGCCATCGGCGGGCACCGGACGGTGACCGCGCTGGGGGAAGGGCTCGGCCTCGCCGCGGAGGAGGGCGCGGCCGTGATCGCGCCGCATCTCCGCGCGGTGCGCAACCGCGCCCTTGAGGTGCTGTGGCATCTGACCGACGATCCGTCCCGGCGGCGTGCCCTCCTCTTCCGGCTCGATCCCTCCGATCTGCCGGCCCGCATCGCGTCGGATCTCGGTGGCCCGGACGAGCAGGAACTGGCCCTGCTCACCTCCCACCTGGACCCGGACGAGCCGGTCGCGGCACTGTGCAGACTGGCAGCCCACGGCAGCGCCGGCACGCTGCCGGTCATCGCGGACCTGCTCCTGCGCGTCGTGGCCGAGCTGGCTGCCTCCTCGGAGCCGGGCGCGGTCCCCCCGCACCCCGCGAACGGACAGCCGGCGGGGGAGCCCGTGGTGCCCCAGGAGATCCTGGACGCCGTGCACGGTCTGGGCCGCCGTCTCCACGAGCGGGGACGGATCAGGCCGTCCTGCCTGCTCGACGCGGCAACCGGACGAGAGGCCGGACACGCACTCGTCGCGTCCATGGCGCTGGATCTGCTCGACCGGCCGGGACTGTCGAGCGGCGAGCAGGCGATCCTGCTCGAACTCCTGCTCCGGGCCCCCTCTCCGCGCACCCGTGCCCGGACGCACCGCCTGCTGCGGCACCGCGACCGGCACGTGCGCAAGCACGTGATCGCGTTGCTCGCCCGCGACGCCACGGGGAACGACGCGCAGGCGTTGTCGGCGACCCTGATCGCGCTGACCGCCGCCCAGGACATCCAGACCGTTCGGCAGGCGCTGCTCGCCCTCGGTCACGCGCGGGCCCGCTGGGCCTCCGCCGCGATCGCCGGATGTCTCGGCCATCCGAACATGAACATCAAGAAGACCGCCGCCCAAGTACTGGTCCACGCGGGCACGCCCACGGCGGTACCGGCACTGCTCTTCTGGCTCGGCCACCACGACAACCCGGGCCTGCGCACCAGGCTCGTCGAGGCGCTGCGCGCCATCCTCGGCGGCGCGTACCCGGCGACCGTCCTAGCCGCCGCCGAACACGGCGAAGACGCCCGCGCCCGCGAACTGCTGCTCCAAGGCCTCGACCGCACCCTGCCGGCCCGCTCGGTCCTCGCCCTGGACGACCAGGCGTCACGGGTCGCACCGACCCTGCTCGCCCTGGTGGCGGCCGGCCGGGTCGGCCTCGCCGCCGGAACGGCCGAAGACCTGTCGACGGCCATGGCCAGGCACGGGATCACCGCGCCCGCCCCGCCGCGGTCGGCGGGCGCGACCGGAGCGGATCCCGACGCCGACTCGCTGACGGCCGGGGCCTGGAACCCGTCGGCCGCCCTGCGCATCGCCGAACGGCACGAGCTGCCGCACCCCACCCGGCTGCGGGCCCTGCGCCCCCTGCTGGCGGACTGGCTCCGCCTGGCCGGCTCCGAACCCGCCGCCCGGGGCCGCGTCCTGCGGCTCACGCTCCGGCTCTGCCCCGCGCCGTGGACCGCCGGGGAACTGGCGGCCTTCTCCCGGTCCACCCCGGTCCTCCTCGACGCCCTCGCCAAGGCAGCGGCCGGAGACCGCCGCGACCTCATCGCCGTGCTCGAAGCCGTCGCACCGACCCTGCCGGCGGCCGAGAAGCCGACTGTCGTCGAAGCGGTACGCGCGCTGCCCCCCGTACCCGCAGGAAACCGGTCCACGCTGCCCCTGCTCCGCAGCCTCGATGCGGTGCTGGTCCGCGCCGACCTCGACCGGGCACTCGCCTCGGCCCGGCTGGACGCCAACCCCCGGCAGGCCGAAACCGCCGTACTGCGGGACGCGTTCGCCGCCCCGCCCTCCACGCCGGCCGAGGCCGAGGGGTGGCGAACGGCGCTGGATGCGGCCGCACGCACACCGGAGGCCCTGGAGGATTTCCGCCGGCTCCCCCTCCAGCCCCTCCAGTCCCGCCAGTCCCTCCAGCCCCTCCATCACGACGACGTCCCGGACTCCAGGGACCGGCTGACCGCGCTGATCGACGTCTACGCCACTGCAGGCTCCGAGGTCCGCGCCGCCCTCCTCGACTGGATGACCGACATCCAGCCCCTGGACGCACCACCCTGGACCCTCGCCGAGACCACCCGCGCGGCGGCGCCGCGGCCGCGGACCGTGCACGCCGACGACCTCGACCAGCCCCGTTCGACCGCCCTGCGGGAGCGCCTGCTGGCCATGCTGCAGGCATCCGCCCCGGACCGCCGGCACGCCGCGGCCCTGGCGCTCCTGGAGTGGCCCGAGCCCGAGGCCGCGGTTCCCGTGCTCCGGGCGTTCCTGCGAGGCCGCATCGACGTACCCGTCAGCGCAGGCCTCGCCCGCAGTCTGAGTGCCATCGGCGAGAGCGAACTCCGCGCGGACGGCGTCCTGCACGACAGGGTCGCGCTCGCGGCGGCCCGGCTCGACCCGTGGGACCTGGAACCGCTCGTCCCGCTGCTGCTGGAGTGGTGGGAGCACGACCCGCCGTCCAGCAGCTCCGCAGCCGGACGGGCGCTGCTCCGGTTCCCCGCCGACGCACTGGCGGAACACCTCGCCGACCGACTCGACGCCGGCGCCTGGGGATTCCTCGACCTGCTCTCCGGACGCTCCCTGCTGCGCACCCCCGCACTGACGCGGACCTGCCGGCGGCTGCGCGCCGAAGGACGCGACGCCCTCGCGGACGGACTGCTCCTCGTGGAAGGTCCGCTGCGCCGCCCGGACTCCGCCCGGCAGGACGCCGCCGCCCTGGCAGCACTCCGCGACCGCACCCCGCCCACCCCGCCGGACACCTCACCCCTCCGGTCCCGCCAGAAGCTGTTCAGCCTGGCCCGCACCGGCGACCCCGCGGCGATCCACCAGGCACTCGGACAACTCACCGAACGGCACACCGGCTCCGCCGACCAGGACCCCGGCCTGCGCGACCTGATCGGCGAGTTGCTGCGTCACCCCAGGCCCAAGGTCCGGCTGCACGCCCACCGCACCTCGCGGGCCCTGCTGGACCGTCAGACCTACCTGCACCACACGTCGCTCCTGCTGGCCGACCCCCAGCCGGACCTCGTCCGCGCGGCGATCCGGACCCTCGGCCACGCGGCCTGGCCACCCGCCATCCCCGCGATAACCGCGATGCTGGAGCACCCCCACCCCACCATCCGCAAGACCGCCACCGAGGCCCTCGTCACCTGGGGCGAACCGGCGATCCCCGCCCTCAGGCACGCCGCCGCGCACACCCGCCCCGACAAACGCCCCCTCTACACAGCGGTCCTCGACCGGATCACGACCACCGGCAGGAGCGCGAAGGGGTAGCCGCCGGCGCGCGGTCAGCGGTGTCCACGGGCGTCCGCCACCTCGAGTACGGCCCGGAACTGCCCGAGCGCCTCGTGGATGCGGCCCATCGCCAGGTACGAGCGACCCAGCCGCGAGCGGATGTCCATCTCCAGCCAGTCGTACGCGGGTTCGGTGAGCGGGGAGAGCAGCTGGTGCTGGATCAGGGCCTGGTGGTGGAGGGCCACGGCCGCGCCCGGATCCCCCGCGCCCTGCTCCGCCGTGCCCAGCCGGGTCAGGCTGCACGCGCAGAGGAAGACGTCCCCGGCCTCCTCGACCAGGTCGACCGCCTGCCGGAGCAGGCTCTTGGCCTCGGCGTACCGGCCGCGGCGGAGGTGGATCTCGGCGGCGAAGCTCAGGACCCTGCCGAGCATGCGCGGTCTGCGGCTCCCGTCGGCGTGGGTGCGGGCCTCGGCGAAGGAGGCAAGCGCCTCCTCGTTCCGTCCCCTGTACTGGTGGGCGAGGCCCTGGATCACGAATCCGATCGCGGCGATCCAGTCGTTGTGCGGCCGCCGGGACACGGCCAGCCCCTCGGTGACACGGGAGATCGCCTGGTCGGCCTCGCCCACGCTCACGTCGACGGATGCCAGCCCGATGAGGGCCCGGGTCTCTTCGGCCGGGTCGGGGCAGCGCCGGCTGAGGTGGAGCGCCTCGGTGAACACGGTCCGCGACTGCGCGTACCGGCGCTGGTACACGCCGGTGTAGGCGAGGCAGTTCCGCAGGGCGAGCGCCATCCGCGGATCGGTGGCCCCGTCCACGTGCGCGAGTGCGATCTCGAGAGCGGTCTGGGACTCGTGGTAGCGGCCCTGCCGGGTGAAGTAGTCGACCAGCGCCTCGGCGATCCAGCACGCGTGGTCGACCTCGCCGAGGGCCACGGCGTGTCCGACGACGTCGACGAGCTCTCCACCGGCCGCGTCCAGCCAGATCTCCGCGTCCTTCCAGTGGGCGAACGGCGCTCCGGAGGGCTGGGGTCCGGTGGGGAAACCGGTGGGGAGGCCCCAGTCACTGGCGATCCGGGCGGCGTCCAGGTAAAGGCGCAGCGCGGCCGTGCGCATGACGGCGGCCTCGCCGGGCAGGGCTTCCGCGAGGCGCCGCGCGTGCACGCGGACCAGATCGTGCAATCGGTAGCGGCCCGGCCGCGGCTGTTGCAGGAGGTTCGCGTCGACCAGGCTTTCCAGGATCCGCTCGGTGTCGTGGGGCGGCCGGCCGAGCATGGCCGACGGCGCCAGCACATCGAACTCGACCGTCGGTGACTGGCCCAGGGCACGGAATCCGAGCTGCTGGTCGGGTGCGAGCTGGTCGTACGACAGCCGGAAGGCCGCCTCGACGCTGCGGTCCCCGATGCTCAGTTCGCCGAGTCGGCGTTCGTCGCCCGCCATGCGGCCCACCAGGTACTCCACCGTCCAGGTATGGCGGTTCTGCAGCCGGGACCCGGCGATGCGCAGCGCCAGCGGCAGCCCGTCGCACAGCCCGGCCAGCCGGCGCGTCGCCTCCGGCTCGCGGCTCGCGCGCTCCTCCCCGATGAGGTCCGTGATCAGCAGCACCGCGCCCCCGCTCCTCAGCGGCTCCAGCGTGACCCGTCGGTCGGCGTCCAGTTCCGGCAGCCGTCGGCGACCGGCCACCAGCACCCTGCTGCCCGCTCCCGCGGGCAGCAGCGGTCGCACCTGGTCGGCGTCCAGGACGTCGTCCAGCACGAGGAGCAGCCGCAGCGGGCTGGTCGCCGCGCGCCAGGCGGCGGTGAGCTCGTCGAGGTCGCTCGGCAACTCGCCCTTGGCCGCGCCCAGGGAGCGCAGCAGGCGCTGCAGTGCCTGCTCGGGGGTCTGGCGCCGCTGTGTGCTGTGCGCGCGCAGGTCCACGAACAGGCTGCCGTCCGGGTACCTTTCGCTGAGCTCACGGGCCGCGCGTACGACGAGCGCGGTCTTGCCGACACCGGCCGTGCCGTCGACCGTCACGATCGACACGGATCCGGGCGCGTAGGACTCGGTCAGCTGCGCGATCTCGGCCTCCCGGCCGACGAGACGGCCGGCGTCGCCCGGCAGTTCGTTGACGGTGCGGCGGGGCCGGGCCCGGGCGGCAGGTGCCGTGGAGCGCGCACCGGCCGGACCGAGCAGGTGTTCGTCGTCGCGGCGCAGCACCGCTTCGTACAGCCGGTGGAGCTCTTCCCCCGGATCGACGCCGAGCTCGTCACGCAGCCGTACGCGCAGGCCCTGATAGGCGTTCAGCGCTTCCGCCTGGCGGTCACAGCCGTACAGGGCCCGCATCCGCAGCGCCAGCAGCGACTCGTCGTACCGGTCGGACGGGGACAGGACCGTGAGGTCGTCCAGGGCGTCACCGAACCGGCCGAGCAGGACCAGGCACTCGAGTCTGTCCAGCCGGAGCCCTCGCCGGCGCTCCTGCAGCCGCTCCCGCTCGGCCTGCGCGAACAACCCCGGCAGGCCGGCCAGGGGTTCGCCCCGGAACAGTGCGAGCGCCGCGGACAACTGGTCGACGGCCCGGGCCAGCTCGCCGGATGCCTTCGTGCGCCGCGCCTCGACGCCGCGCTCGGTCAGGTCCGCCACATCGAGCCGGACCCCGTCGACGACGAAGCGGTACCAGCCCTTTCCGCTGCGGATCACCGACTCCGTATGGCGGGTGCCCTCCGCGTCGAGCGCCCGGCGCAGCGGGTTGACGTGACTGGCCAGCACTTTGTGGCCGGATCCGGGTGGCTCCGACCCCCACACTCCGTGCATCAGCTGCTCATGGCTCACCAGGGCGCCGCGGCTGAGCAGCAACGCCGCCAGTACGGCCTGCCGTTTGACCGGCCCCAGATCCAGCGGTGCTCCGCCCCGGGACGCCCGTAACGGCCCGAGCACCGCGATCCGGAGCTGCCCGGGAGGTTCGCTGTCCATGGAGAAGCCCCGCTTTCGCACATCATCGGAATTTCATCTGCTCTGCAGCGTGTCCGGTCATGGTGGCAGAGATGCGACGGAGAACGGCTGTGAAGCCAGGGAGCGCAAGGGGCACGGTGTGATCGAGTTGACGAGCGTGATCAGGGATCTACGGGAGGAGCTGGGCCGGGCGATCGCCGCGGGCGAGGGCGAGGCGCTGCGCTTCGAGCTGGGACCGATCGAGTTGGAGCTGTCGGTCGCGCTGGAGCGGTCGGGGCAGGCGGGGGCGAAAGTGCGGTTCTGGGTGGTGGAGTCCGGTGCTCAGGCGGCGGTGAGCGCCGTCTCCGCCCAGCGCATCTCACTGGTGCTGCGGCCGGCCTTGGCGGGGGCCGGCCAACCGCCGTTCATCTCCGGCCGCGCCGACGCGCACGAGCAGTGAGCGCCGTCGTGGGCGGGGCGGCGGAACCGGACGGGCTCGACCGGCGGCGGGCGGTCCAGGTCGTCACCACGTGCGGCGCGGGCGCCGGAGGGCGCGGGTCGGGCTACCAGGTGACCGGGAACGTGGTGCTCACCGCCGCGCACGTGGCGTGCGGCGCGGCGACGGTGCAGGTGCGCTTCCTCACCGAGGACGGCGGCACGCGGGAGGTGCAGGGCAGGCCGTTCTGGGTGAACTCCGATGCGGACGTCGCGCTGATCGCCCTCGCGGACGCAGGCGCCGGCGTCCCGGGCGCGGGCAGCCCGGCGGGTGCTGCGGTCGCGCCGGTTCGGTTCGCCCGGGTCTCCAAGCCGGTGGAGTGCGAAGCGCTGGGATTCCCGAGGTTCAGACTGCGGGCCGCGGCGGCGTCGCCGGGCGGCGGTACGGCCGTGACGTATCGGGATTCCCACCACGCGCGCGGTGAGACCACCCCGTTGTCGAACCAGCGTGAGGGCAGTCTGGAGATGACCCTGAGGTCTTCCCCGGAGTACGACCCCGAGCGGGGCCGTTCGCCTTGGGAGGGCATGTCCGGGGCCCCGGTGTGGAGCGGCGGGTACGTGATCGGAGTCATCACCAGGCACTACCGCTCCGACGGGCTCGGCACGCTCGCGGCGAGCCCGGTGGACCGCTGGTACCGACAGATGGGTCCGCAGGAGATCGGCGAACTGAGCTCGTTGATCGGGTTGCCGCCGGATCCCGGCGGGCTGGAGGAGCTTCCCCGTGCAGCGCCGCTCCCCGGTGCGCCGGAGCTGCGGGAGGCGGCCGGGCTGCTCGCCTCCAGGGTGGCGGGACAATGGCGGAAGGAGGAGCGGCGGCGGCACGTGCACGACCCGTTCCCGCTCCCCGTGCGCTTCCGCAATGCCGACGCGCGCCTGCTCGACCACTGGGCCAAGATCCGCGACGCGCCACCCGGGGCGGATCCGGAGCCGCTCGCACTGGCCGGCCGCATCGACCGGATCGTGGAGGTGTACCGGTCCATCCCGTCCCGCCGGCTGGTGGTGCTCGGCGGGGCCGGGGCGGGCAAGACGATCCTGACCCTGCGCTTCGTCCTCGACTGGCTGGACGCCCGTACGCCGGACGAGCCCGTACCGGTGATCTTCAGTCTGGGATCGTGGGACCCGACCATCGTCTCCCTGCGCGACTGGATGTGCCACCAGCTGGTACGCGACCACGGCCTCGCCGCTCCCGCCGCACACGGAGGGAACCTGGCCGGCGCGCTGGTCGACACCGGCTGGATCCTGCCCGTCATGGACGGGTTCGACGAGATCGCCGGCGGTCTGCAGCGCGCAGCGCTCAAGGAGATCGACCGCACCACCACCCCGCTGCTCCTCACCAGCCGGCCCGGGGAGTACGCCGAGGCCGTGGAGACCCGCCCGTTCCCGAAGGCCGCCGTCGTCGAGCTGACCGACCTGACCTTGCACGACGTCGCCCTCTACCTGCCGCTCACCAGCCGTCCCGGTACGGACGGCGGTACGCGCAGCACCGTGTGGGAACCCGTCCTGGACGAACTGCGCGGGCAACGGCGCAGCCCGGGCGCGGAGAACCTGGCCGGGGTGCTCGTCACCCCGCTGATGGTCGCCATGGCCCGTGCCGTCTACAGCGACGCCCCCGGGTCCGACCCCGTACGGCTCCTGGACACCGCCGCGTTCGCCTCCCCGGAGGACCTGCAGAGGCATCTCCTGGCCGCGTTCACCCCGGCCGCCTACGAGCCCTCGCCCACCGACGGCGACGGCCACCGTCGTCGGCGGCGGCAGGACTGGAACCCCGACCGTGCGCAGCAGTGGCTCGGCTACCTCGCCGTGCACCTGGACCGACTGGGCCGGGCGGGCACGGGCGTTCCGGCACGTGACCTCGCCTGGTGGCAGCTGGGCACCACCATGAGCCGCTCCTCGCGCGTGCTCGTGATCGGATTCCTGGCCGCACTGGCCCTCGGGGTGACCACCGCCGTCGGGAACGTTCCCGTGGACCTGATCGCGACACCGTTCGGGCTCGGGTTCGCGCTCGTACGGGGGCTCGTGGTCGGGCTCCTGCACGCGCTCGTGAACGGACTGTTCTTCGGGCTCGTGTACGGATTCGTGTCGCAGGGCGCGGCAGAGCCGTCGCGCGTCCGCATCCAGGTCTTCGGCAGGGCCGGGCACAGGCGTACGGGGGTCCTCCCCAGGTTCCGGCTGGGGCTCGGGTGCGGGGTCCTGGCCGCGCTCGTGCTCCTGTTCCTGGACAGGGTCGTGGTCGAGTCCCTGGGACTCGGGGACGGCCTGGACGGCGGGCTCGTGGGGGGCCTCGTGTTCGTGCCCGGGCTGGGGCTCGGGGTCGGGTCGGTGTTCGGGATCACGGCCTGGCTGGAGGTTCCCGTCGACATCAGATCGGGTGTCAGCTCCTCGGAGCTGCTCGGCCAAGACCGCCGGAACGTGCTCTTCCATATGCTGGTGTGGGCCCTCGTGTTCGGGACGGGAGCCGCATGCGCCAACGCGTTCACGGCCGGGCCCGGGTGGGGACTCCTGGTGGGGCTCGCCTTCGGGATCGAAGCCGCCTTCGCGGGCGGACTCGCGTACGGACTCGCTTTCACCGCCTGGGGCCAGTGGGTGGCCCTCGCGCGCATCTGGCTTCCACTCACCGGACGGTTGCCCTGGCGGCTGGTCGCTTTCCTCGACGACGCGTGCGAGCGGGACGTACTGCGCCAGGCCGGCGCGGTCTATCAGTTCCGGCACGCTCAACTCCAGGACCACCTGGCCCAGGCCGGTCCGGCGGGCCGGTGACGGGCCGGGCCGGCCTCGACCGGCGCATCACCGCTGCCTGGCGCATTCGTCCGAGAGATCACCACACCCTGACGGGGGCCGGCATGAGAACGGGCAAGCACATCCAGAACCCTCCGGTGCCACGCGGCCCGCTTCGACTGGCGGCGGTCGCAGCGGTTGCGGGCGGGGTCCTGGGGCTCTCGGGAACCGGACCCGCCGCCGCGGACCCGGTGTCGCTCACCCTGCGGTACACGTGCTCGACCGGGTTGATCGGGAATCTGCCGGTCACGGTGCAGATCCACTCGGACTTTCCCGCGTCGGCCGAGGCGGGAAAGCCCACCCCGGCCTTTCCCGTCAGCGCTACGGTGCCGGTGCCCGCGGATGCCGCAAGGGCGCTGGGCGGGATCGGTGTGACGAGCGTCGAGGGCACGGTGGAGGCGCAGGCCCGCGTGGCGGCCCCGGAGGGGGACAGCCGGGTGAGTGTGCCGGTCGAAGTGAAGGCACGCATCCCGGCGGCCGGGTCCTTCCGCGTCGAGACGTCCGGCTCCGCACCGTCGCTCACCTTCAGACAGACGGGCAGCGCGCGGATCACCGTCGGCGACCTCGTCGCGCATCTCGCCCTCAAGGACGCGAGGGGCCGTGTCGTCTACCCGGGCAGGATCGACGCGCGGTGCACGCCGGAGGCGGGGCAGAACAACGTCCTGGCATCGTTCCGCATCACCGGAGCCGGAGCCGGAGCCGGAGCCGGGACCGGGACCGGGGTCGGGGTCGGAGCCGGGACCGGGACGGACACGGGCCAGGCCGCGCCCGGGGCCACAGGCCCCGCCGGTACGGCGGCCGCTCCCGGCGCACCGGCAGCCGACCGGACCGCGTCCGGTGCCACCGACTCCACACCGCAGGGCGCGCTCCCCGAGACCGGAGCCCGTCCCGACCTGTGGCTGCTCGGCGGCGCGGGCCTGCTGCTGGCCGCCGGTGCGGTCACCTTCGCCGCCGCACGCCGAACCCGTACGGACGACGGCGCAGGCGATGCCGCCGCGTCCTGACCGGCTGCCCGGCCGCGCCTATTCCGGCGTGGTGAGTCCGGCGCGTTCGGCGAGGGCGCCGCCCTGGAACCGGCTCTCCGCGCCGAGCTCCTCCAGCAGGTCCGCGATGTGGCGGCGGCAGGTGCGCAGGGACATGCCCATCCGCCGGGCGATCACCTCGTCCTTGGCGCCCTCGGCCAGCAGCCCGACCAGCGCCCGGCGCAGGCTCGGGCCGACCTCCTTGTACGCGGCCTCGCTGCTGCCGTGGAACGGGGTCGCGCCGGACCAGTGCTGGTCGAAGACCCGGCACAGGTACGCCACCACGTCCGGGTCCCGGACCAGTACCGCCCCCTCGCCCGGGCCGCCGTCGGCACGCCGGGGCAGGAAGGCCACCGAGCGGTCGAACACCACCGCACGGTCGGGCAGTTCGGCGGCGGTACGGTACTCGGCGCCGGCCTTCGTGAGGGTCTCCACGTACCCCTGGGTGGAGAGGCTGGCGCGCGCCGAGTGCTGGTAGAGGGTGCGCATCACGACCCCGCGGCGCAGCATCGCGAGGTCCCGTTCGATGGCGTCCCCGAGGCGGTGCGGGGCCCGGCCGCCCCCCGGCTGGATGCTGAACACCTCCTCCCGGCAGCGGGCGGACTCCTGGGTGAGCATCGCCGACGCGGCCGCGAGATCGGGCAGTACGTCCACACCCTGCCGGTGGTCGCGTTCGCGTTGGGCGGCGCGGTAGTGGGGCATCAGGGAGCGCAGGTCCTCGCGTACGGACTGGGCGTGCGCGGCGGCCTGGGCGACCCGGGCCTCCAGCGGGCCGACCGCCTCGGCCGCGGCCGCGTCCGGACTGACCGGTATCAGCTCCTCGGGGCTGTCGGGTGCCGGGCGCAGCAGCCGGAGCAACAGCAGGGTGCGGCAGGCCCCTTCGAGGTCCTCCGGGCTCAGCCCGAGGGCTTCGGGCACGTCGGGCGGGCACCTCTTGAGGCTGCCCTGCGACAGCGCGTACGCGAAGACCGCAACCGCCCGGGCGTCCAACCGCGGCAGTTCCATGGAGTTTGTGTGGATGGTCATGATTTCCCCCGCAATGCGGCCGTGCTACTTCCGTGCCATGCAGGCTATTGCCAGCTCACAAGGCTGGACCAACGAGGCGCACCCGTATGAGCCTTGAGTTCCGGCCGGGTCACACCACACCCCATCAGGCCGATATCCCGACACAGGGCGTGAACCGCCCGACGCGGGCGTTCGCCGCCCGGTCCACACTCTCCCCATCCAGGAGCCGCCCCATGTCCCGAGCCCTCCGCTGTCTGCTCCTCCTCGCGGTCCTGCTGGCCGGCGGAGCCTCCGTCGCCGCCGAACCGGAGACAGGGCCGGGGGCGGCAGCCGTGCACCACGGGGGTGCGCAGGGCGGGGCGACCGCGGTCCTCGCCGGGGAAATCCTCGACACGAGCTGGGGCGACGGCTACATCCGGCCGCTCCACTAGGGCCCGCCGGTTCCTCCCGTCCGCCGCATCCTTGGTTGCGCCGTCCGAAGCCGAAGTCCGAACCCCGAAGCCCGAATTGCGAGGTCGTAGCGCGTGTCATCACTGCCCGAGACGCCGTCCCGGTCCTCCACCGGGCCCCGGCGGACCCGCGCCGAGGGTCCCGCGGACCTGGCGCTGCTGCCCGACCTGGTACGCGCCGTCCTCGCGCGGGCCGGGGCCGGCCGGCCCGGGGCGGCGGGGGACTGGGCCGTGGAGCCCGGCGAGTTCTGGTGCCACGTACGGCCGGGGGATGCCGTCCGCCGCACCCAGGGGTGGAAGCTCCACGTCTCGGCAACCCCGCTCTCGGCCCCGCTGGTGCTGGCCCGGGCCGCCGAGGTGCTGACCGCCCACCGGGTGCCGTTCAAGTTCGCGGCGAGCCCCGCACGGGTCGCCGCGCTGGTCTCGGGGCGCTTCGCCCGCGGCGGCGGCGGCAAGTTCATGACGGTCTACCCGGCGGACGACGCGCAGTTCCGGCTGCTCGCCGAGGAGTTGCACCGGGCCACCGTGGGGCTGCCCGGTCCCGCGGTGCTCTCCGACCGCCGGTATCTGCCGGACAGTCAGGTCTACTACCGCTACGGGGTGTTCGCGGCAGACCCCGAACTCACCGCCGACGGTGCCTTCGCCGCCCGCCTGACCGACCCCGAGGGCCGGCGAGTCCCCGACGAGCGCAACGCCTGGTACAGCCCGCCGTCCTGGGCGGGCGACCCCTTCCCGGGCCGCCCGCTCGCTCCGGCCCGCAGCGCGGCCACCGCGAAGCCGGTGCTGCTGCACGAGCGCTACCTCGTACGCGGCGCGATCCAGCACTCCAACAAAGGGGGCGTGTTCCGGGCGGAGGACACCGCCACCGGCGCCCGGGTGGTCGTCAAACAGGCCCGTCCCCATGTGGGCGCGGGACTCGAAGGGCTGGACGTACGGGACCTGCTGCGCCGGGAGGCGGCACTGCTGGAACGCTTCGGCAAGCGGTTCCCCGACCTGGTTCCCCGGCTCGTCGAGCTGTTCGAGCAGCAGGGCAGCGCCTTCCTCGTCGCCGAGTCGGTGCCCGGGGCGACCCTGCGCCGGACCGTCGCCGAGCGGCTGGTCCGGGAGGGCGCCGCCTGCCCCGAGGACACCGCCGAATCCCTCGTCCGGCAGCTGCTCGACCTGGTCGGCGCCGCCCACGGACTCGGCCTCACCCTGCACGACTTCAATCCCAACAACGTCATGGTCACCCCCGACGGGCGGCTTCGGCTGATCGACCTGGAGATGGCCGCCCGGGAGGGCGAACGCTGGGTGCTCGGCGCCACCCCCGGCTACACCGCCCCCGAACTGCGCGCCGCCGACCCGGTGGCCCCCGCGTTCGGGCCCGGCGTGGACCTCTACGCCCTGGGCGCCACCATCCTGCACACCCTCACCGGCGCCGATCCGCTCTTCGCGGCGGACCGGCCCGCGGCGGGGGCCCGCCCGGACGAGGAGCGACTGGCCGGGCTCCTGGACCTGCTGGCCCGCGACCAGCCGCTCGTACGGCGGTTCGGGCCGCTGGTCCGGGGGCTGATGCGGGACGCGCCCGCGGACCGCTGGACCCTGGAGCGGGCCCGGGCGGCCCTCACCGGCGGCGCGGCACCGGCGGCGCCTGCCGCACGCGCCGGCACCTCGGGGTCCGCGGGGGCCGCGGGGCCCACCGGAGCGGCGGAGCTGCGCGCAAGGCTGCTGCACGACGGCATCGCCCACCTGCTGGCCACCATGCGTCCGGCGGACCCCGACCGGCTCTGGGCCGCGGACTCCTTCGGCGAGACGTGCGACCCGGTGGCCCTCCAGCACGGTTCGGCGGGCGGGGTGAGCGTGCTCG
This sequence comes from Streptomyces sp. NBC_00207, assembly GCF_045160965.1. Taxonomy (NCBI): domain Bacteria; kingdom Bacillati; phylum Actinomycetota; class Actinomycetes; order Kitasatosporales; family Streptomycetaceae; genus Streptomyces; species Streptomyces sp. NBC_00207. The sequence continues at coordinate 7,280,378 of NZ_CP130715.1, forward strand.
CCCGGGCCTTGCGCCACGCCGACGACCTCGCGGCCGGGTTGCCCTACGGAACCTCGTACGGGTCCCCGTACGGGCCGAAGGTCACCCCGGAGGCCCTGCGTACGGGACTGCGTGCGGCCGCGGTCTGGACGGCGGACCGGCAGGAGGCACTGCCCGGGAACCTGCCCGGACTCCACTTCGGCCGTTCGGGCACGGCCTGGGCCCTGCTCGACGCCGCCCGGGCGCTGGAGGACCCGGCGCTCACCGAACGCGCCGTCGCGCTCGCCCTGGCACTGCCCGTGGAGTGGCCCAACCCCGATGTCTGCCACGGAGCGGCCGGCGCCGGCCTGACCCAGCTGAACTTCTGGCGCGCCACCGGGGACCCGCGCTTCCTCGACCGTGCCGCGCACGCCGCCGAAGGGCTGCTGGCAGCGGCTCGGCGTACGCCCGAGGGCGTCTTCTGGCCGGTTCCCGAGGACTTCGACTCCGGTCTGGCGGGCGCCTGGCACTACGGATTCGCGCACGGCGTGGCCGGGGTCGCCACCTTCCTGCTCCTCGCCGGGCAGGCCACGGGCGACGAGCGGCTACGCGCGGCGGCCGTGGAGGCGGGGGCGACCCTCGCCCAGGCCGCCCGCCGCGGACCGGCGGGCACCCTGTGGCCGGTGGACCGGGCCCGGCACCTGTCGGACTCCCCGGACCTGGCCCGGCACTGGTGCAGCGGCTCCTCCGGAGCGGGCACCTTCCTGGTCCGTCTCCATTCGGTCACCGGCACCCGGGACGAGGGCCTGGCCGGCCTGGTGGAGGGCGCGGCCGCCGCCGTCCGGGCGGGCAGGGTGACCGACTCGGCCGCCACCTGCCACGGGCTCGCGGGCAACGCCGAGTTCCTGCTCGACGCCGCCGAGCTGACGGGCGACGCACGCCACCGGGCCGGAGCCGAGCTGCTCGTCGAGCACATGGCGGCCCAGGCGGTGCTGCGCGACGGCCGGCTGCTCGTGCCCGACGAGAACCGCAAGACCGTACTGGCCGAGTACGCCACCGGTCTGGCCGGGAGCCTCTCGCTGCTGCTGCGCCTGCGGTACGGCGGCCCGAGAGCCTGGCTGCCCGAGGGCGAACCCGCCCTCCCCTGAGTCTCCGGCGGCCGTCGGCCACCGGCTGCCGGGCCCGTCCGGGTCCGGCGTTCCCCGCAGATCCATTCGCACAGAAGGAGACCGCCATGGCGGAGCTCGACATCGATGCCCTCCAGGTCCTGCCCGAGGACCTCCGTACCGAGGACGCCCGTGGCGAGGAGCACGCCGCCGCGCTGATCACGGCCTGCCGCTGGCACACCAGCGGCTGCTGATCGCCCGCTGAACCGGCGGCGACCCCTGCGCCGCCCCGGGAGGGGACAGGAGCCCGGCACCGGTCCCCTCCCTCGGCCATGCCCCGGCGGAAAACAAGCCCTGACCGACACATGGGAGAACTGGCCGTGACCGGCATCGAATTCCTCGCCTCGCTCCTCAGGACCGGACGCCTGCACGGGATCGGTATCGGCTCCACCTTCGGAGAGGTCGACCGGGCGATCCACCACCGCTTCGCCGACGTCATCGGCGAGGGCGGCCAGTCGGTGCACCGCGACTACGGATTCGTCGAGTTCTGCTTCAGCCCCGGCGGCGAGTGGGCGGTGTCCGGCTGGTCCCTCGAGCTGCACCGGCTCGCGTCCGGGCACGAGGCGGCGAAGGAGTGGGCCCGGACCACGGGGGTCGAGTTCCCCCGACACATCGCCTGGAAGGACGTCCGGGACGAACTCGCACGCGTCCCCGGAGCCCCGGAACTCACGGTCACCGACCAGGGCGGCTTCCTCGCATACCGGGCGGCGGCGTCCGGCGTCTCCGTGATCGTCGTGGACGACGAGGAGGAGGAGCGCGGCTACCACGCGGGACACGGCGACGTCTGGAGCGTCAGCCTGAGGGCGCCGGTACGCACGAGGTGACCGCTTGCGGGTCCGCCGCAGCTCGGCGGCCGGCACTGCGCCCGCATCCCCCGGCGCGAGGTGTCCGACCCGATGGTGAGCGGTCGGGAACCCCGCCGCGCGGACCGTGCCCGCCACGCGCGCCGGGCACCCGGCCGGCCCCCTGCCTCGGCGGCCCGTGGCGGGCCGGACGCCCGCGTGGGCCTGCGGGATCAGCCCCTTGCGTGCTGGTGGAGCGTGGCTGCCAGGAGATGGGAGTCGAGCAGGGAGACGTCGGCCGTCCTGTCCGCCCGTGCGTAGCCGGCCAGCATCCGCTTGGTCAGGACGAGCGCTTCGGGCGAGCGCCGCACGAGGGGCCTGGTCCAGGAATCGATCACCTTGTCCAGCTGGTCGAGTGGGGCGGTCCGGTGGAGCAGGCCGATCCGGTGGGCCGTGTCGGCGTCGAAGGCCTCGCAGGTGAGCATGAGCTCGCGAATCCTGGAGGTGCCGGCCTCGGAGACCAGGCGTCCCATCGCCCCGCCCCACGCCGGCGGCAGTCCTATGCCGACCTCCGGCATGCGGAAGCGGCTGGTGTCGGCACCGGCGCGCAGATCGCAGAAGGAGGCGAGCGCGAGACCCGCGCCGATGACCCGCCCGTGCAGCCGGGCGATGGTGACCGCGTGGGTGTTCTCCAGGGCCTGGCACAGGCGGTGCGCCTTGTCGGCGATGCGCCGCAGGCCCGCTCCGGACGGATCGGCGGCCAGTGCCTCCTGGTACTCGTTGCGATCGGCGCCCAGGCAGAAGTCCGTACCCAGTGACGAGAGCGTCAGGATCCGGACGTCGGGTCTCTCGTGGAGGTCGTCGAGCAGGGTGATGAGGTCGTCGAGGACTGCGGCGCCCAACGTGTCCTCCTGCCCCCAGGGGTTGAGGCGGACGTGCAGTACGGGGCCGTCCTGCTCGGTGCGTATCGCCTTGGGAGCGGTCCGGGCGTGTGCGGGGGCGGGGGTCGATTCGGTCATGCGAGTGCTACGTCCAGGTTCAGCAGGCGACGGAAGGCCACACGGGGCGCCATCGACGGGGGGCGTACGAGGGTGAGGCGCGGAAGGCGCCGGATCAGTTGGCGCAGGAGGGTCTGGGCCTCGAGGCGGGCCAGCGGCGCGCCGAGGCAGTAGTGGATGCCGCCGCTGAACGCGAGGTGGTCGGGGGTGCGTGCGGGGTCGAACCGGTCCGGGTCCTTGTGCCTGGCTGGGTCCCGGTGCGCGGCGCCGATCATCAGGTGGACCATCTCGTCGCGGCGGATCTCGATGCCTCCCAGCACGGAGTCCTGCGATGCGACCCTGCTGATCACGTGGGTGGGCGGGTCGTAGCGGAGCGTTTCCTCCACGAACCCGGGTACGAGGTCCGGGTTGTCGGCGACCATGTCCCAGCGTTCCGGGCTTTCGACGAGCCGGAGCGTCATCGTCGAGAGGAGGGTCGCTGTGGTTTCCAGGGCGGCCAGCAGGACGAACAGCACCAGGAAGTAGACGGCCTCTTCGGCCTTGTCCCGGTCGGGCTCGATCCCGTCCCACGTCTGGATCCACCGGGTGATGGGGTCGTCACCGGGGTGGGAGCGCCTCTCGCGCACCAGGTCCGTGAAATAGGTGCGGAGTTCGGCCGTGGCCGCGTCGGACAAGGCCAGTTGGCTGGCCGACGGCAGCAGCTCCTGGGTGAAGACCTGATCATGTGTCAACTGCCTGAGTCTGGACCAGTCGGCCTGTGGCAGCCCGAGCCATTCACCTATGGCGGCCACCGGCAGCTCCTCGCAGACAAGCTCCGAGAAGTCCGCCTCGCCGGTGCGTATTCGCTCCGTGAAGGCGTCGAGGAGCCGATCCGCGGACCGGTTCACATTGCGGCCGATGCGCTCCACGGTGGTCCGGTCGAAGGTGCCCGCCGCCCGTCGCACCTTGGTGTGGTCCGGGGAGTTGAGGGCGGCGAGCGTGTTGCTCATCTCGCGCGAGGAGGGCGCGTTCCAGCGTGTCCCGGCTCCCTGGCGCTCCCGCCACTCCCTGTCGGGCTCCAGCCATTGGCGGCTGCGCAGAACCTGGTCGCAGGCGGCGAAGCCCGTCACGGCGAAGCCTCCCCACGGGGCGGGCACCACCTCGCCCCGCGAGAGGAGTTCGTCGTATATCGGGAAGGGGTCGGCCTGCCCTCCGGCCGTCCGAAGACGGGAGAAGAGGGAGGCGGACGCCCGGCGGTCATACGACGGAGTTGTGGCAACCCCCATGACGGCGGCTCCTTTCTGAGAATGAGCCGCCATGCATACCCACATGATCACTAGGGCATCCACTACCACTGAGTACTCAGGAGGTTACGAGAATCACACTTGCCTCACTCGCCCCTGGTCCACGCCAGGAAGCGGCTGAACAGGCCGCCCTTGGGCTGTGGCGCGAAACCGGCGTTCGTACGCGAGGGTCCGGAGGCGGAGGGCGAGGAGGCGGCTGCCTGCTGCTGGGGCATCTGGCCCGCGTCCGACCCGGCCGCCTGGGGGACGGTCCTCGGGGTGAAGCGGATCGGGAGGGTGACCAGCGAGCGGCTCCACGGGCTCGGCGCCCAGGTGAGCGCCTTGAACGGGACGCGCAGCTCGACGTCGGGAAGCTGGTTGAGCAGCGCCTCGACGGCCGTCACGGCGATCATGAAGGCCGGGTCCTTGGCGGGGCAGGCATGCGGGCCCGCGCCGAACGCCAAGTGCGCCTTGGCACTGAGCTGTTCGCGGTGTTCGGTCAGCTTCGGGTCCGTGTTGGCCGCGGCGAACGAGATGAGGACCGGGTCGTTGGCCCGGATCGTCCTGCCGCCGAGCTCGACGTCGTGAGTCGGGTAGTGAGCCGCGTAGTTGGCGATCGGCGCGTAGTTCCAGAGGGTCTGGGAGACCGCGTCCTCGACCGGGAGGCCGACCTGCCAGTCCTCTCCGAGGTACAGGGCGCTACTGGTGCCGATGGCCGCGGCCAGCGGCGCGGTGCCGCCGGAGAGCAGGGTGACCAGCTGGTGCAGCACCTCCTCGTCGCTCAACTGGGCCGAGTGCTCCATCAGGCGCGTTGTCAGATCGTCCGTCGGGCGCCGCCGCTTGAGGGCGATCAGCTCGGTGAGCGCCCCGCCGAGCACCTCATCGGCCCCGGGGGTTCCCTCGAAGATGCCGCTGATCCCGGCGATCACGCGGTCGCCGATCTCGGGCGGGCAGCCGAACAGCTCGCTGAAGACCAGCAGGGGCAGCGGCTGGGCGTACTCGGCCATCAGCTCCGCCTGGCCGCGGATGTCGGTGCTGAACTGGCTGATCAAGTAGTTGGCGGACTGCTGTGTCTGCCTGATGAGCCGGTGCTCGTTGATCGTCGCGAGACTGTCGGTGACGGACCGGCGCAGTCGGGCATGTGCCGCACCGTCACTGAAGAGCGCGTTGGGGCGGTATCCCATCATGGGCAGTGCCGGGCTGTCGGCCGGGACGCGCCCTTCGTTGAGGGCGTTCCAGCGGCGGGAGTCACGCACGAAGGAGGCGGGGTTCTGCAGGACGTACAGAGCGGCGTCGTAGCTCGTGACGAGCTCGGCCTGGACGTCGGGGGCGATGTCCACGGGCGCGCTGAGACCGAAGCGGCGCAGCTGTGCGTAGTGGCCGTCGGGGTCGGCTCCGAACGAGGGGCCGTACATCTGGACGTTCCCGTGCGCGGGGCAGCCGGGGGGTATCTCCTGCGGTTCGAGTGGCTGTTTCATTCCTGCGCTCCTAGCCGAGTTGGGACATGAGGTGTTGCACGAGGGTGATGAGGGCCTGCGCCGAGGAGTTCTCGTCCCGTACGTCGCACTCCACGACAGGGGTCTCGGCGGTGAGGTTCAGAGCCTCGCGCACCTCGTCGAGCGGGTAGTGCGTGGTGCCCTCGAAGTGGTTCACGGCGATGGCGTACGTCAGGCCGAAACGTTCCACGAGGTCCAGGACGGGGAAGGACTCGTGCAGCCGCTCCGGGTCGACGAGGACCAGCGCGCCCAGCGCACCCCGCGAGAGCTCCTCCCACATCTCCTTGAAGCGCTCCTGGCCGGGCGTTCCGAAGAGGTAGAGCACCAGGGTGTCGCTCAGGGTGAGCCGGCCGAAGTCCATGGCGACGGTGGTGGTCTTCTTGTCGGGCGTGCCCGACAGGTCATCGAAGCCCACGCTGGCTTCGGTGATCTCTTCCTCGGTCCGCAGCGGCTCGATCTCGGAGAGACTGCCGATGCAGGTGGTCTTGCCGACCCCGAAGTGCCCCACTATGAGGATCTTCACCGCGTGGGAGACGTGTGGATCCAGGTACACGCGTTACGCTCCGAATCGATTCTTCAGGCCCTCGAGCACGGCGCTGACCAGTTCTCTGTCGACACGTTCGGCGCGCGGTATCGGTGTCCTCGCGAGGATGAGACCGTCTTCCTCCAACTGCGCCAGCAGGATGCGGACGATGCCCAGAGGCAGGTGCGTGTGCCCTGCCACCTCGGCCACGGAGAGGAAGCCGTCGGCGACCAGATCCATGACCTGCCCCGCTTCCGGGGACAGCGTCCGCGCTGCGACCTGGCCGTTCTCCGCCGCCATCGTCACGAGCGTCGTGTGCTCGTACTCGTGGTCCGGGGGCAGCGCGCGTCCGTTCGTGATCACGAAGAGGGGGACTAAGGAAGACGTCAGTTCCAGCTCGTCATCCTGTCCGAACCCGTCAGGCATGGTCTGTCACCTTCCCCGGTGTCGCCGCCGAGGTCAGTCCGGGAACCACCTCGTGCAGACGCGTGGTGAACTGTTCTATGTCGCAGTCGTGTTCGGCGGCAGCGGCCAGGAAGGCATCGGGGCCGGCGGCCATCAGGAAGATCCAGCCGTGCTGGAACTCGATGACCGTCTGACGCCATTCCGCGTCATCGGTGACCCCTGCGAACTGGGAGGTGACCCGGCTGTAGGCGTGGATGCCCGTCATGGCCGCGGAGACCGTGTCCGCGAGGTCGCGGCTCATCCCGCCGGTCGCCCCGCGGGGAAGGCCGTCCGACCCCAGCAGTACGGCGTGGCGGGCACCCTTGACCTCGGACATCACCTGGTCGAGCTCGCCGATGACGAATCCTGCGTCACCGGAGCTCTGCTGCCGGACGGAGCTCCCCCGCGGACCGCCGGCGTCCTCGGCCCTCACCCGCGGCGGCGAGGTGAGGTTGTTGCCCAGCCGGGCGACAAGGCGGTGCATGCGGAAGGAGATCTGCTGCATGTCCACATCGGGAGCGGCCGCGGCGGCCAGGTAGGAGCCCTGCCCCGCCCCGATCAGGAAGCTCCAGCCGTGCGAGAACTCGATGATGGTCTGGTTCCACTCCCGGTCCTCCTCCGGTCCCGCGAAGTGGGCCGTCGCCCGGCTGAGCGACTGCATCCCGGCCATGGCCGCGGAGATGGTGCGTACATCCTTCTCGGCCAGGCCCTCCGTCGCGCCGCGAGGAAGGCCGTCCGCGGACAGCAGGACGGCGTGCCGTGCATGGGGCACGTTGTGCACGATGTCCTCGAGCATCCACGACAGGTCTGCGGTCATGCCTCTTCGGGCCCTTCGAACGAGGTGGCGTCAAGGTTGCGGCCGGAGAGCATGCCGCGCTGGAAGGCCCCCAGACTGCGCCCGGAAGCGCGGCCTGTCTCGACCGGGGGCCGCGGCGCCGGCGAGGTGGTGTCGGGATCGGGGACGCTCGCGATGGGCGCCTGGCGTGCACCGCGCTTGGGCAGCCCGTGCATCGTGCGCGACGTCGCGCTCTGGGGCCGGCTCTCGGTGGCGCGCCGGATGTCGCTGACCGGAGCCTCCTGGGCGGGCGGCATCTCCTCCATGGTCCACAGCTCCTCGGGCAAGAGGACGACGGCCCTGACGCCGCCGTATCGGGAGACCCCGGTGACGTCGACCTTGAAACCGTGCTGACGCGCGATCAGGCCGATGACCGGGAAACCGAACTTCGGCTGAGTCCCGAGCTGCGACAGACGGGGGGCGACTTCTCCGGAGAGCAGCGCGGTCGCCCGCTGCCGCTCTTCGTCGTTCATGCTGACACCGGCGTCGTCGATGACGATGCACAGGTTGTTCTGGACGCGCTGGAACGTCACTTCGATCGGCGCGTCGTGCTGCGAGAAGCTGGCGGCGTTGTCGAGCAGCTCGGCCACGGCGAGGGCGACGGGCGCGACCGCGGACGCCTTCAGGGCGAGACTGGTCTGCTGCATGATGGCGACCCGGTGGAAGTTGCGGATCTGGCCCTGGGCACTGCGCACCACGTCGTAGACGCTGGCGGGCCTGTTGCGCCGGCCGAGCGGGGCACCGCACATGACGGCGATGCCCTGAGCCTTGCGCGCCATCTGGGCGTTGGCGTGGTTGACGTCCAACAGGTCGCTGAGGACGGCGTGTCCGCCGTACTTGCGCTGGATGCCGTCCAGAAGCGTCGTCTGCTCGGCGGCGAGGCTCTGCAGGAGGCTGGCGGCACCCTTGAGGACGGCCTTGGTGTTCTCCTCCGCTGCTTGCTTGGCTTCGCGGAGCGTGGCGTCCTGCTCGTTGCGGAACCTCTGCAGCTCGGCGTGCGACGAGCGCAGGTGGCCGTCTGCCGTGATGAGCTGGTGCCTCAGTTCGGCCTCGGTGTGCTGCTTCTTCGCCCCCAGCGCTCTGTTGCGGGCGACGAGTGCCACGACGGCGACAACGGCTATCGCCGCGACCGCAACCAGGCACCACACAAGTGCGTCTCGATTCATGGAAACCTTTCCCGGCGCATGGCATGCGGACGGCTGCAGATACACCTCGCGAGGCCCCGCAACACAGCTGATCGGCACGGTCCACCGGCGGTTACGCGGAGAGCATGCCGTCGATCACACATCAGCATCTGCGTCAAATTGGATCAAGATCACAGATGTCGGGATGCTATCACCGGATCTTCGCCTCCCCGGACGCCTGCTATGAGGCCACATCCGGCCAACCTGCCTGTCACAGCAGTGGGTTGACATGGCCTTTTGGTCCCGTATCTGCCGTCGGCCACCTCTCTCGCCACCGATTCGTCAAGCAGTTCTTCACGAAAGGAGTGGCAATCTCTCACATCGATCCGGCACACCGTCAACCGACCCTTGGTCAGGCCTCATTGACAGGTGGCGGAGCCCAGTTCAGGGATGCCGGGTGTGTGTTGGGTGCTGCCCATATTTGTGGATATCTCTTGAGGATCGGATGGTGTGATCCGAGAGAGAGGGTTCTCGTCGGTGTTGCCCCGTATGGGGGAGGAGCGTGAGTGGGACGCGTCACGGCAGCAGGTCCGCCCGGCCGTGGCCGCGTCCGGCTGTGCCGGTTCACCGCGGCCATGGTGTGGAGTACGGAGTGCAGCGGCCGCGCAGAATCCGCGGGTTGGCTGAAAATGACGAGACCTGTATGGCCGATTCCCAGGCTGGCCTGGGGCAACGGCCGACGTCGCCATTCCGATGTCGGTCCACCTGTTTTCGCGATCCTGCGCAGGCGCCGGGATGGGGTTCCGGGGTTCCCCACGGCGTGGAGACTGTCCTGCAGGGTCCGGGCGCGACCCGTTCTCCCCAGGTTCCCCCGAGGAGCCCGACGCCCCCGGGTGTTCGCAAGAGCTAAGTTGATCAACAGTTGATGCGTTGGCTACAGCCGGTCGCGCTTCTTGAAGATGGCGTACAGGCTCGTGCAGACCACCGCCATCAGCAGGATCGCGAAGGGACAGCCGCCGGCCCAGTGGAGTTCCGGCATGCTCTCGAAGTTCATGCCGTAGATCGTTCTTGGAGTTGTCCACCTGCTGGCGCTGACCTGCATCGATGCGGCTGTGCCCACCCCTGACCTGCGCGGACAAGTCTTTCAGCGTCTTTCGGGATCGTGCTGCGTTACGCCACCAGAGGTGCTGCCAAGGGCGCGTTGGAAGTCGACGTTTTCCGATGACGCATCACGTGGAATGCGTAGCCATCCTCGAACCAACCGGAATGATGGTCAGCCGGCGCCGGTCGGGACGACATAAGTTCCCACGTGGCTTTCGATAAGCACTCTTGATCGATATTTCTCCGAAATCGCTGGGCGGGGCAATGTGTTCATGGTTGACTGCTGAGCGGCAACTCGACGAACCAATGAAAGGAAACAGTCATGTTTTCCAGGAGATGGATTTCCCGAGCAGTGGCAGTATGTGCGCCAGTAGCCTTCATGGTCGGCCTCTCCAATCCTGCACACGCAACTGGTGATGACAAGGTCAACCTCGTTATTGACGGTCATACCGTCGGAACCATCGCCTACAAGGACAATGGCGACAAGTTTACTCTTTGTGACACCTATGCCGACGGCTACGCCGTCCAGGCCCGTATCCACATGTACTATTACGCATTCAATGACTGGGTTAAGGAAAAGGAGTGGAACAAGGGCGGCGCCGGCACCTGCTCCACCATCAGTTATGACGTGCGGAACAATCAGCGGTACTGGGTCACAATCACCCGGAATGGCAACTCTAAAATCGCGAGCTTCCAAGTCTACGGGTCAGAGGAATAGCCGCTGACGGCATCTCGCCGAACGAGCCCCCATTCAGTGATTGAATGGGGGTTTTCGGCGTACATGTGAACGTGGCTCCGGCGAGGGTTTCGTAGCCGGAGCTTGAAGTGAGGGTCGCCCGGATCGTGGCGCCCGGCTCATGGCCGGGTTCGGTTCACGGGCGGTGCGGCTAGCAGTGAGCGTTTTCAGCTTCGCCACCCCAGGGTGACGCCGTGGCCCTCGCTTGAGTCCTAAAAACTCCTCGGCTGGGCCCGCCGGGCGCAGTCGGTCGTCTGTGAAGAGTCGCAGGCGGTCACTTCGCTGAGGGGCCGACCCTGCGCTTCGGGGCGGAAGGCGATCGTGGGGAGGGATGGAACACACGCTCGAAGTACCATCCCTGCAAGGTTCTCCGGCTGGTACTTCTCAACCTCCACAGTGGCGTAGTCGGACGGAGACATCCCTGTAGAGAGGGCAGAGGACGATGAGTGTGGCCGAGAGTTGGTCGCGTGTGATGAGTCTTCTTCGGGAGCACGCGCCGGCCGATCACGCGGATCTGCCAGGGCCCGCTACGGAACAGATGCTCGCGGCAGCCGAGGAACGGATGGGGATATCCCTGCATGGGGACCTGCGGACGTGGCTGTTGCAGAACAATCTGGATCTGCCGGAGGAAGACGTCGACGACGAAGTGGCATGCTGCGGCTTCGACGGGTTCCCCGACGAGGGAAGCTTCTTTCTGGGTATCCGGGCGATGGAGAGGCTCTACGCGAACCGCTCCACGTCCTGTGGATTCGACCCTCCGGACCAGCCGGACTACCCGTTCTGGCGTAACGAATGGATCCCGTTCCTGTCGGACCAGGACGGCTGGATGGGAAAGTTCATCGATGTGCGGGACGGGCGCGTCGGCAGCTGGTTCGTGGGTGACTCCACGGTTACGGGCGAGTACGAGTCGATGGCCCAGTATTTCGACTCCGTGGCGGAGACGCTGACGAGGATCGCCGATGGAAGCTCCCCAGTCTGTCGGTTCACCGAAGGTCGACTTGTCTGGTCGTGAGCCGGTTCCCAACTGGATGACGGCCATTGCCAAGCTGCCCTCACCCTGGAACGGCAATGAGATTCATCAGCGTTGACGTTCCAAGGTGAGGATGGCTGCGGCAATGACGGTCATCCGGTTGGGGCTGCAGCGGGCCCGGCGGAGGATCTGCCAGGACTTGAGTCGCGCGATGCTTCGTTCGACCGGTGCTCGCGCCGCTGCCAAGACCCGGTTGATCGTCTGCTGGGTTGTGGTGAGGTCCCGGCCGGGAAGCCGTCTGATCGGTGCGGTCACCCAGGGGCCGGCCCCGATGTAGGCGCGGTCGGCGAGGACGGGAACGCCCTGGCGTTCGCAGATCCGGATGATGCGGTGGGTACGGGCCGCGGTCAGGTCATGGGTGCGGCCAGGCAGCGTGGGCGAGATCCACAGCAGCTTGCCGGCGGGATCGGCCACGACCTGCACGTTCACGCCGTGACGGCGGTGCTTCTGCGAGAAGTCCCGACGGATATGCCGGAGCCGGCGGCGATCTGCGTGAGCGTGTCGCGCCGGCGAAGGTAGACCAGGCCGACGAGGGCACACTGGTGTGGCGGGAGCTTGCAGCGGCGGTCACCTTCACGGGTGACGATAAGCATGGATACCCACTCGACCAGGGCTGCGGTGGGTTGAGTGCGGCAGGATTCGGAACCAACAAGGCTCCTGTGCTGATGAGTTGAGGCGTCGAACACCCCTCTCAACGGCAGAGGAGCCTCGTGCGTTGTGAGACGTCAGCCCGTCACCCGAGCGGTGGCTACTCTGAAAGAGCTCCGTGTCTGCAGGCGCGGCAGCACCTCGACGAACGACGCGCATGCGCACCATTCCTTCAAGCAGATAAAGCTGCCGCCTCTCCCACATCCCACCGTCCCGCCTACCGGGCCAGCGAGGCGGGCGAACAACCGCGAGCGTATCCGCGGCGTACTCTGGGACGCTGGCTGTGGGAGCGTCGGCAGCAGGCGGCCCTGCCCACACCACCTCCGGCGAACCGCGGGTCCCTTGTCCCTCGCGATGTAGTGTCATCCGGCCAGGACGCGCGCCTATCTCTGGGCACTGCACGTGCAAGGCTCAATTTCTCCTCAGAACCACGGTCAGTTGGTTGTTGCGCACATGACGTGAATCTATTGTCTGAGTGCTTGATCGCCACGGGGGCGGTCCATGGGAAGGGTGTGCCATGGGCATGGTTCATGGCGCGTGTTGGCCAGCGCCGCAACGGCTTACTGTCATCATCATGGCCGCGGCCACGCCGGCCTTGGCTGCCACTGTCGACGTGGATGGTGGCACGTGGAGCTGCAACCACGGCGCCAACACGGCGTGGTCGAACGACAAGCACCCGACAAGCCGGCATGCGTCCTCGGTGAAGACGGGCGGCACGGAACTTGACAGCGGCTGCACCGCGAAGGGGAAGTGGTCCCTCGGCGGGGCCGAGCGGCTCGGTGTCGTACTCCTGCAACCGGAACTGCTGAGCCTCCGATCGAAACTCGACGAGTCTGGTCATCCACGAGTGGTGCCGCTCTAGGTTTGTTTGTCTGACTGAGGTCTGTTGGTTGACTTTGCTGAACTGTCTCGGACTGCTCGACAGGCCGAGTGCCGGGACGATCCGGTGCGAGGAGAAGGAAATCGCCCAGGCAAGGGGCGCCTCCTGAACGGCGCAGCGCTGTGGCCGGCTGGCGTACTTTCCGCATTTGCTTGAGTGGTTGGGGGGCCTGGCCGACCAGGGCCTGAACGTCAATCAGATCGCCGAACAGCTCAACGCCGAGGGCCTGCGGCCACCCAAACGCACCAAAAGGAATTTCGTGCCGACAATGCCGCCTACAGGCAGTGGCGACGTCGACGCATCATGATTACGGGTGGGGGAAATGTACCACGATCTGCAAGTTACGCGGTTGCGAACCCTGGTGGCCGTGGTGGAATGCGGTGGATTCCGGAGGGCTGCAATGACGCTGCACATCACCCAGCCTGCTGTCAGTCAACAGATCCGTCAGCTAGAGAGCTTCATCCAGGGACCTGTCTTTACGTCCACCGGGCGTAACCTGCAGCTCAGCGTGCGGGGTGAGGAGCTGCTCGGCTACGCACGGCGCGTTGTGGCCCTCAACGACGAGGCTGTCGACCGCTTGATGCCGAGAACGGGCACAACTAGAATTTCGATCGGCGTGGTGGACCAACTTGCCGAAGCCTTACCAGAGTTCCTGCGGCTGCTATCGGCAAGCCTGCCTGAGGCGCAAGTGAGCGTGCAATCCGGGCCAAGCGAGTTGCTTGCCAGTCAAGTCGCCACAGGGCAGCTTGACTTAGCCCTGCTGTTTCGGTGGCAAACCCAGGAGGCGGTCACCACAGAGGAAGAACTCGGTCGCATACGGCTGGCGTGGTTCGGGCAGCCAGTCCACGGTACGGAGGATGGATTGCCAGTGGCGCTATTCACTGAGCCCTGCATCCTGCGTGGCCAGCTAGTGGACGCCCTTGACGCATCCGGCATCTCTTGGCGCATCTCGTATGAGGGAGCTGAATTCGTTGGGCTGCGTGCAGCGGTCAAGGCCGGGCTGGGGCTGGCCTGCCTCGTTGCCAACGGCGACGACTTGTGGGGACTGCCGAAGGCGGCGAAGAAGCTCGGGCTCCCCTCCCCACCGGATCCCATCCCGGTGACGATGGCGCTTCCCGCGGGAGCAACAACCTCAGGTGTGCCCGCGATCGTGAAGAAGACCTTCCGCCAAGCGCTGGACGGCTATCCGTTCGCCGAGATTGCCTCTGCATCGAACAGCGAACCCATAGCCTGAATCCACCGATGTGATTTCGAAGTGGTCTCCGAGGGTTTGTGGGGCAGGTGCTGGGCTTTGGGCTGGGTGCGGGCAGGGACGTCAGGCCGGTTCGGGTGGGCGGCGGAGGGCCCTGCTGGTCGAAACCGTCCGCAAGACTGGACCTGGACGGAGTGCTGGTCCTCGCCCACTCGGGCAAGCGGGATGCGGCCCCGACCTGTACAGCCGTGCGGGGGCATTCTCCCCGGATTCTCCCCAGAGGGCCAGAACGGCCGGTCCATAGCGTTCGTGGACGCGAACCTTGTCGGCACGTCCGGCTCGACCTCTATAGCCAGTCGCGCTTCTTGAAGATGACGTACAGGCTCGTGCAGACCACTGCCATCAGCAGGATCGCGAAGGGATAGCCGCCGGCCCAGTGGAGTTCCGGCATGGTCTCGAAGTTCATGCCGTAGATGGTTCCCACCAGGGTGGGGGCGAAGAGGATGGCGGCCCAGGAGGAGATCTTCTTGATCTCCTCGTTCTGTTCGAAGCCGGCCTCGGCGAGGGCGCGCATTTCGGCGTTCTGTTGTTGGGAGACCAGGGTGGCGTTGACCGTCAGGATTTCGGTGAGGGCCTGGCGGAAGCCGTCCACGCGTTCGCTCGTGTGCGTGACGTGGTCGGCGACGTCGCGGAGGTAGCGCTGGAGTTCCTCGTCCGTGCCGTATTTCGCGAAGCCGGCCATCAGGTTGTGGAGCATGCCGACCAGGGGGCGGGTGGCGCGTTGGAACTCGACCATTTCGCGGGAGAGTTCGTAGATGCGGCGGGAGACCGCCGGATCGCCGCGGAAGACCTCCGTCTCGATCTCGTCGATGTCGGTCTGGACGCCCTCGACGACCGGGGCGTAGCCGTCGACCACCGCGTCGAGGATGGCGTACAGGGCGGCCTCCGGGCCGAGTGAGAGGAGTTCCGGGTTCTCCTCCATGCGGCGGCGGACGGAGGAGAGGTCCGGGGCGCCGCCGTGGCGGACCGTGATCAGGAAGTCCGGGCCGACGAAGATGTGGAGCTCGCTGAAGTCGACCTCCTCCTGGACGTCGAGGTAGCGGGCGGCGCGCAGGACGACGAAGAGGGTGTCGCCGTAACGCTCCAGCTTGGGGCGCTGGTGAGCTTCCAGGGCGTCCTCCACGGCGAGTTCGTGAAGGTTGAACTCGGCAGCCAGGGAGTGGAGTTCAGGTTCCGTGGGCCGGTGGAGGCCGATCCAGGCCATCCCGTCGGGCTCCTCGCGCAGCTGCCGGAAGGTCTCGGCCAGGGTGGCGGGGGAGGCGACCCGGCGGCCGTCGCGGTAGACGGCCGAGTCGATCACGCTGCGGTGGTTCGGGGGAGTGGGGGTCGGCGGTGCGGGCTGCGGGTCGGCCGGCGGCCCCGCCGGGGGCGCGGCGGCCGGGGCGGCGGCGCGCCGCCACCCGGGCCGCTTCCCGGCGGGTGGCGGCGAGGGGCGACGGTCTGGGCGCTCCGGCATCGCAGGTCAGCTCCCGTGACGGGTGTTCATTGCGGGCAAGGGGCAGGGTATCGGGGGAAAACGGCGGCACGGGCGAGGGGGCGGGATCCGAGGTGGATTTCGACGGGTTGTTGCGGACAGAGGGTGTCCGCAAGGAGGGCTAGTTTGTGGTCATGGCCTCCACGACGACGCATCCCGTACTCGGCACCCGCGCTCTGAACCGTGCCACCCTCGCCCGCCAGCTGCTGCTCAGCCGCGCCGAGATGTCCGCGGAGGGCGCCGTCACCCACCTGCTCGGACTGCAGGCCCAGAACGTCAAGCCGCCCTACTTCCAGCTCCACGCCCGGCTCGCCGGCTTCCGGCCCGCCGAGCTGGCCGGGCTGATGGAGTCCCGTGAGGTGGTCCGGATGGTCACCATGCGCTCCACCATCCACACGCACACCGCGCATGACGCCCTGACGCTGCGCCCCCTCGTCCAGCCCGCCCGCGACCGGGAGATCAACTACTTCCGGAAGGGGCTCGTGGGAGTGGATCTGGACCGGCTGGCAGAGCGGGCCCGCGGCTTCGTCGAGAGCGCGCCGCGCACCATGGGCGAGATCCGCGAGGAACTGCTCCGCGAGTGGCCCGACGCCGACCCGCAGTCCCTGTCCGTCGCCGCGCGCTGCCGGCTGCCGCTGGTCCAGGTCACCCCGCGCGGGGTGTGGGGGCGCAGCGGGCAGGTCCGGCTCACCACCGCCGAGAACTGGCTCGGCCGGCCCGCCGGGGCGCCGCAGCCCGTCGACGACGTCGTACTGCGCTACCTCGCCGCCTTCGGGCCCGCCTCCGTCAAGGACATGCAGATCTGGGCCGGACTGACCCGGCTGCGCGAGGCCTTCGAGCGGCTGCGGCCGGGCCTGGTCGCCTTCCGGGACGAGAACGGCGTCGAGCTCTTCGACCTCCCCGACGCGCCCCGCCCCGACCCGGACACCCCGGCGCCGCCCCGCTTCCTCCCGGAGTTCGACAACCTCCTGCTCTCGCACGCCGACCGCACCCGCGTGGTCGCCCCCGAGATCAAGGGCCGCACCTGGACCGGGAACCAGGCCCACTGCACGCTGCTCGTCGACGGGTTCGTCGCCGGGCTGTGGAAGCTGGAGGGGGCGGTGCTCACCGTCGAGCTGTTCGGCCGGGTCTCGAAGGCGCAGAAGGAGGAGATCGTCGCCGAAGGGGAGCGGGTGATCGCCGATATGAGGGAGGGGGGAGCGGCAGGGGACGGGGCCGGTTCTGCCGCTGGGGCTTCCGTGCGCTTCGGGGCGACGCGTCACGAGTGAACCCGGGTAACCGGGCGCCCTTGAAAAGGAGTTGTACGGGGGGTGCGCCGACCGGATGATCCCGGGATGGACGACATGCCGACACGGTTCCCCGATTCCCTGCCGGCTCTGCGCGCCGCGGCGCTCCAGGCGGGCTTCACCCTGTCCTGCGAGGAGCGCACCGGCAGCCTGCTGGCCCTGCTCGCGGCCACCCGCCCCGGCGGCCGCATCCTCGAACTCGGCACCGGCGTGGGCGCAGGAGCCGCCTGGCTCCTCAGCGGCATGGACGGAGCCTCCCGCCTGGTCACCGTCGAACTGGACGAGGCCGTACAGAAGGTCGCCCGCGAGGAGTTCCGTTCCGATCCGCGGGTGACCTTCGTGGCGGCGGACGGCGGCGCGTGGCTGGAGGCGTACGAGGGGGAGCCGTTCGACCTGGTCTTCGCGGACACCTGGCCCGGCAAGTTCACCCACCTGGACCGCGCCCTGGCGCTCGTGGCCCCCGGCGGGACCTACCTGATCGACGACCTTCTCCCGCAGCCCGGCTGGCCGGAGGGTCACGACGCCTCGGTCCAACGCCTGCTGGCCGAGCTCGAAGAGCGGGCGGACTTCCGTACCGTCCGCATGGCCTGGGCGAGCGGCCTCCTCATGGCCGTGCGAACGGCTCCGGGCGGCAGGTGGTGATCGGGCCGGGCCGGTAGCGGGCGATCCGGTCGGTTCCGGTCGGTCCGGTCGGTCCAGGCGGGTTCCGGCCCTGCAGCCACCGGCATCCGGTCGTACAGCCACCCGCATCCGGCCGTACAGCCGCCGGCGGTCAACTCCCGCCGAGCGTCGCACTGGTGGTCCGTACGGCGGACGCGGCACGATACCTGCCATGACGACCGAAAGCGCGCAGAACAGCGCCACAGCCCAGTTCCTCGCCGCACGGGACTTCCTGCTGGAGCGCCGCGGTGACTACGAGGCCGCCCACACCGGATTCACCTGGCCCCGCCCCCGCCGCTTCAACTGGGCCCTGGACTGGTTCGATCACATCGCCGCCGGGAACGGCGCCGACGCCCTGCGCATCGTGCAGGAGGACGGCACCAGCGAGGCGCTCACCTTCGCCGAGCTGGCCGCCCGCTCCGGCGCTGCCGCCAACTGGCTGCGCGAGCAGGGCATCGCGCCGGGCGACCGCATCCTCGTCATGCTCGGCAACCAGCGCGAGCTGTGGGAGGTGATGCTCGGCGCGATGAAGCTGCGCGCCGTCGTCATCCCCGCCACCCCTCTGCTCGGCCCGGCCGACCTGCGCGACCGGGTCGAGCGCGGCCTCGTACGCCACGTCATCGCGCGCGCCGAGGACACGGCCAAGTTCGACGAGGTACCGGGCGGCTACACCCGGATCGCCGCCGGGCAGCAGATCCCGGCGGGCTGGCGCCGGCTCGCGGACATGGAGACGGCGGACACCGCCTTCACCCCCGGAGGGGAGACCCTCGCCACCGACCCGCTGATGCTGTACTTCACCTCCGGCACCACCGACCGCCCCAAGCTCGTCGAGCACACGCACGCCTCGTACCCCATCGGGCACCTCTCCACCATGTACTGGCTCGGCCTGCGCCCCGGCGACGTGCACCTCAACATCGCCTCGCCCGGCTGGGCCAAGCACGCCTGGTCCAACCTCTTCGCCCCCTGGAACGCTGGCGCCACCGTCTTCGTCCACAACTACACCCGCTTCGACCCGGAGCGGCTGATGGCCGAGATGGACCGGCACGGCGTGACCACCTTCTGCGCCCCGCCCACCGTGTGGCGCATGCTGATCCAGTCCGACCTCACCAAGCTGGCCAGGCCCCCGCGCGAGGCCGTCGCCGCAGGTGAGCCGCTCAACCCGGAGGTCATCGAGAAGGTCCGCGAGGCCTGGGGCGTCACCATCCGCGACGGCTTCGGCCAGACCGAGACCACCCTCCAGGTCGGCAACTTCCCCGGGGTGCCCGTCAAGCCCGGCTCCATGGGCCGCCCGGCGCCCGGCTACGAGATCGTCCTGGTGGACCCCGTCTCCGGAAAGGAGTCCCCGGACGAGGGCGAAATCTGCGTGAACCTGCGCGCCCGGCCCGCCGGCGTCACCACCGGCTACCGCGACGACCCGGAGCGGACCGCCGAGGCCATGGCGGACGGGCTCTACCGCACCGGCGACATCGCCGCGCGCGACGCCGACGGATACCTCACCTACGTCGGACGCTCCGACGACGTCTTCAAGGCCTCCGACTACAAGATCAGCCCGTTCGAGCTGGAGAGCGCCCTGCTGGAGCACGAAGCGGTCGCCGAGGCCGCGGTCGTGCCGGCTCCCGACGCGCTGCGGCTGGCGGTCCCGAAGGCGTACGTCACGCTCGCGGGCGGCTGGGAACCCGGGCCGGAGACGGCCCGGGTGCTGTTCGAGCACTCCCGCGCGGTGCTGTCCCCGTACAAGCGGATCCGCCGCATCGAGTTCGGGGAGCTCCCGAAGACCGTGTCCGGAAAGATCCGCCGGGTCGAGCTGCGGGAGCTCACCGCGGCCGGCTCGACGGGGGAGTACGACGAGGCCGACCTGGGCTGAGCCGAGCGGGTACGGGCTGCCGCGCGGCCCGCGCAGCGGCCCGTACAGGTGCCCGGCCTCCTACGGGAACCGACCCCGCACCGGAACCGACCCCGCACCGGAACCCGCGGCCGAGGCCCTACGCCGGGAGGTGCGCCTCGATCGCGGCGACGACCTCGGGGGCCTCGGGCTCGGTGCGCGGGCGGAAGCGCGCGACGACCTCGCCTGCGGGGGAGATCAGGAACTTCTCGAAGTTCCACTGGATGTCCCCCGCCTCGCCGTCCGCGTCCGGGGTCTTCACCAGCTCCTGGTACAGCGGGTGCCGGTTCTCGCCGTTGACCTCGGACTTCTCCAGGATCGGGAAGGTGACGCCGAACCCGGCCGCACAGAAGGTCTGGATGTCCTCGGCGTTGCCGGGCTCCTGCTCGCCGAACTGGTTGCAGGGCACGCCGATGACCGTGAAGCCCTTCTCCTCGTACTTGAACTGCAGACGGGCCAGCCCCGAGTACTGCGGGGTGAGCCCGCACTGGGAGGCGGTGTTCACCAGGAGGATCGCCTTGCCCTTGTGCGCCGCCAGGCTCGTGGGCTCGTCGGACAGGGTGGTCAGCGGGATGTCGTACAGGCTCATCGGGCTCTCCTCGGCAGGAAGGGCGGCGGCCGGCGGCAGACGGCCGGCAGGCGGTAAGAAAGTAAGCAAGCAACGCCTACGAGCTTAAGCGCCCCTCCTGCGGATCACGCCGACGCCTAGGCCCCCGATCCCACCAGCTCGTCCGCCGGGTCGTTGACCGGCTGCGGCATGCCGGTGAGGTCCATCACGAACAGCGGTATCCCGAGATCGTCCGCGCGGGTGCGGGCTTCCTCCGTGTACCCGGCGAGGGCGAAGTAGACGCTGGTCGCGGAGGCTGTGAGTCCGTTCAGCCAGACGCACTCCACCGCCCGCAGCCCGGCCGGTGCGGTGGTCGGGTCCACTTGGGCGACCAGCCCCGGAGCCCGCAGGTCCACGGCCGCCGAGGGGATCGGGCGCGCGTCGGGCTGCCGTACGTCCTGGAATCCGAGCCAGCGCAGGTACAGCGCGGCCGTGGCCACCGCGTCGCGGGCCGTACGGATGGTCACCGGCCGGAAGGCGGGCCGCGGCAGCGGAGCGGTGGGCGGCGGCAGCGGCGTCTGAGGCGGCTGCCCGCCGGCGGGGCGGTCGGTGGGCCCCTTGCCGTGCGGATCGGACCCGGGTCCGGCATCGCGCGGATCCGGCCGGCCGTCGGACCGGCGGTCCGGGCCGCTCTGGCCCGCGCCCCGCCCCGTACCCGCGCCGTCCCTCCGTACCCCGCCGGCCTGCCCCGGCCCGGGCTCCTCGCCCACACCGGCACCGTCCCAGGAGTCCAACCGCTCCAGCGGGTGCACCGGGATCCGCACCACCGTCCCGCACGAGCCGCATCCCAGCTCGGGCTGCGGCCACTCGCTCTCCCGCCCGCAGGCCGTGCACCGCACCGCCACCCAGCTGTCCGACCAGGTGCGATGGGTCAGCGGCACCGGCGGCGCCGCCAGGTCCAGCGGGGGATTCACCGGGCTTCCGCAGGCGCAGGGGAAGACCGGCGCGGTGTAGCCGTTGTCGCGCAGGCACGCCGGGCAGCGCACCGGTACCGCTTCCGCCATGAGACCTGGACCCCCTCCGTCGCTGTGCGTAGGTCCATGCTCCACCACCGGCGACCGCGGGGGCGAGAGCGCACGCCATTTCCGGGGGATTCGGGCCGCCTGATCGGTCATTTGTACAAGTCACCGAGCAAGACGCGGCTTTTGGTGGGTTCCGGGGTCCGCTACCGCCTTGACGCCGACGAAGTCGACACTTAGCTTGTTCCGTATAGCAGAACAAAACTTCCGGATGACGGAAAAGCCTGACCGCCAGACCCGCAGGAGAACTGATGCCTCGTATGACAGCCGCCGCCGCTGCAGTTGAGATCCTCAAGCTCGAGGGTGTCGAACAAGCGTTCGGCGTGCCCGGTGCTGCGATCAACCCGTTCTACCGCGAGCTCAAGAACGTGGGCGGTATCGCGCACACGCTGGCCCGCCACGTCGAGGGCGCCTCGCACATGGCCGAGGGCTACACGCGGGCCAAGGCGGGCAACATCGGTGTCTGCATCGGCACCTCGGGCCCGGCCGGCACCGACATGATCACCGGCCTGTACTCCGCGATCGCGGACTCGATCCCGATCCTGTGCATCACCGGTCAGGCTCCGGTCTCGAAGCTCCACAAGGAGGACTTCCAGGCCGTCGACATCGCCTCGATCGCCAAGCCCGTCACCAAGAAGGCCACGACCGTCCTGGAGGCCGCGCAGGTCCCCGGCGTGTTCCAGGAAGCCTTCCACCTGATGCGCTCCGGCCGTCCGGGCCCGGTCCTGATCGACCTCCCGATCGACGTCCAGCTGACCGAGATCGAGTTCGACCCGGCCACCTATGCGCCGCTGCCGGTCTACAAGCCGCAGGCCACCCGCGCCCAGGCCGCCAAGGCCCTGCAGTTCCTGCTGGAGTCGGAGCGCCCGCTGATCGTCGCCGGTGGCGGCATCATCAACGCCGACGCCTCCGACCTGCTGGTCGAGTTCGCCGAGCTGGTGAACGTCCCCGTCATCTCCACCCTGATGGGCTGGGGCACCATCCCGGACGACCACGAGCTGGCCGCCGGCATGGTCGGTGTGCAGACCGCGCACCGCTACGGCAACGCCACGTTCCTCGAGTCGGACTTCGTCTTCGGCATCGGCAACCGCTGGGCCAACCGTCACACCGGTTACAACCTCGACGCGTACACCAAGGGCCGCAAGTTCGTCCACGTCGACATCGAGCCCACCCAGCTCGGCAAGATCTTCGCCCCGGACTTCGGCATCGCCTCCGACGCCAAGGCCGCGCTGGAGCTCTTCATCGAGATCGCCAAGGAGCTCAAGGCCGAGGGCAAGCTGCCGGACTTCTCCGCCTGGACCGCCTCCGCGCAGGACCGCAAGGCGACCCTGCAGCGCCGTACGCACTTCGACAACATCCCCCTGAAGCCGCAGCGCGTCTACGAGGAGATGAACAAGGCCTTCGGCCCCGAGACCCGCTACGTCACCACCATCGGTCTCTCCCAGATCGCCGCCGCGCAGTTCCTGCACGTCTACCGGCCGCGCAACTGGATCAACTGCGGCCAGGCCGGCCCGCTCGGCTGGACCATCCCGGCCGCCATCGGTGCCGCCACCGCGGAGCCGGAGACCCCGATCGTCGCGCTCTCGGGCGACTACGACTTCCAGTTCATGATCGAGGAGCTGGCGGTCGCCGCCCAGCACAAGGTCCCCTACGTCCACGTCCTCGTGAACAACGCCTACCTGGGTCTGATCCGTCAGGCGCAGGGCGGCCTGGGCATCAACTTCGAGGTCAACCTCGAGTTCGAGAACATCAACACCCCCGAGCTGGGTGTCTACGGTGTCGACCACGTCAAGGTCGCCGAGGGCCTGGGCGTCAAGGCCATCCGCGTCACCGACCCGGACAAGCTGGGCGAGGCCTTCGAGGAGGCCAAGAAGCTGGCCCAGGAGTTCCAGGTCCCGGTCGTCGTCGAGGCCATCCTGGAGCGCATCACCAACATCGCGATGAGCAAGACGGTCGACATGAGCGACGTCACCGAGTTCGAGGAGCTCGCGACCGAGCCGGGCCACGCCCCGACCGCGATCAAGGCCCTCAAGGTCTGATCGGCACCTCGCGCAGTACACGGCGACCCCCGCACCTCCGTCAGGAGGAGCGGGGGTCGTTCCGCGTTCGGGGCTCGTTCCGGGTCCGGGAGCCGACCCCTACGCGGGAACGGGGCCGAGCTCGGCGTCCACCGCGCCGGTCAGCAGCTCGCGGGCCCGTTCCAGGGACAGGGAGCCGCTCAGCCAGCGCTCGCTGAGGCCCTCCACCAGGGCGGTGAGCCGCTCGGCGGCGTCGAGCGGCGTGACGTGCAGATCGGCGAGGCCGGCCGCCTGCGCGTCCGAGATGGCGTCCGCGGTGTCCCGGGACCAGGAGCGGGTGGACTCGGCCAGGGTCGCGCGCAGGTCGGCGTCGAAGACGGCGCTGGCCCGCAGCTCGCCCCAGGCGGTGCTGTTCTCGCGGACCCGTGGAGTGTCCTGGAGCTCGCTCAGCAGCAGGTGCAGAAGGATGGTGCGGGCGTCCTCGGTGTCCTTGAGCGCCTCGTCGGTGTACCCGGTGGCGCGGTCGCTGATGAAGGCGAGGGTGCGCTGGACCAGGCCGGCGCGGTCCTTGAAGTGGTAGTAGATCAGTGCGGTGGAGACGCCCGCCTCGGCCGCCAGTTCCTCGACGCGCAGTCCTCTGACGCCGTTGCGCGCGATGACGCGTACGGCTGCTTCCAAGATCAACGCCTGGCGATCGGCCACTCCTGCTCGCATCCTTCCGGTCGGAAACTCTTGACTGACCTTTCAGTCAGGTCCCACGATAGCTTCAACCCGACGCCCTGACTCGATTTTCAGTCTCTGCGATCCTGACTGAAAATTCAGTCAATGAGTCACGCCGTTCAGTCCCGCACCGAAGGAGCACCCCGATGAGTCCGCTGACTCCGTGCCGTCCGCGCATGCCCGCCGAGTGGGCCGCACACGATTCCTGCCTGATGGTCTGGCCGACCCGCGCCGCCCTGTGGGGGCCGGCCTTCGAGGCGGCCAAGCGCGAGTACGCAGCCGTGGCCCGCGCCATCGCCGGCTTCGAACCCGTGATCATGATCGCCGCGCCCGGCCTGGCCGACGAGGCCCGCGCCGCGTGCGGCGGAGCCGCCGCGAGCGACACCACCGGCAGCCACGGCATCGAGGTCGTCGAGCTGCCGGCCGACGACTCCTGGCTGCGCGACTCCGGCCCGATCTTCGCCTACGACGAGCACGGCGACCGGGTCGGCGTCGACTTCCGCTTCAACGCCTGGGGCGAGAAGCACTACCCCTGGACCGCCGACGACAAGCTCTCCTCGCTCCTCCTGGACCGGCTCCGCACCCCCCGCGTCCACTCCTCCATGATCCTCGAAGGCGGTGCCATCACCGTCGACGGCGAGGGCACCCTCATCACCACCGAGCAGTGCCTGCTCCACACCAACCGCAACCCGCGCATGAGCCGCGCCGAGATCGAGGACGAGCTGAAGCGCCGCCTCGGCGTCGAGAAGGTCATCTGGCTGCCCTACGGCGGCCTGGAGGACACCGAGACCGACGGCCACGTGGACGGGGTCGCCGCCTACGTCGCCCCCGCCAAGGTGGTCGTCTCCCTCCCCGAGGACCCCGCCCACCCCGACTACGCCCGGATGCGCGCCAACCTCGCCGTCCTGGAGGCCTCCACCGACGCCCGCGGCCGCTCCCTGGAGATCGTCGCCCTCCCGCAGACCACCCACGGGGAGGTCGAGGGGACCCCCGTCGAGGTGGGCTACCTCAACTTCTACCTCCCCAACGGCGGTTGCGTGGTCCCCGTCGGCGGGGGCCCGCAGGACGAGGCGGCCCTCGCCGTCCTCGCCTCCGCACTCCCCGGCCGCAAGGTGGTCGGCGTACCGACCCCGGTCCTCGCGTACGGCGGCGGCGGTGTCCACTGCATCACCCAGCAACTCCCCACGGAGCGCGAGGACCTGACGGCATGAGCTACGCACTCCTCACCTCCTACGGCTCCCCGCTCGGCTCGCCGGCCCGCACCGAGCCCGCCGAGCGCGTCCCCCTGCGCGTCGGCCTCGTCCAGATGCGCTGGTACGCCGACGAGAACGAGCACGACGACCGGCTCCGCGAGGGCGTGGCCCTGGCCGCCGCCGAGGGAGCCACCGTGGTCTGCCTCCCCGAGCTCACCCGCAGCCCGTACTTCTGCACCGCCGACGACCCGATGGCGCAGGGCGCCGCCCGCCACCTCGAAGACGTGGAGGACGGTCCGACCGTCCACCTGGCCGCCGAGCTCGCCACCGGCCTCGGCATCACCGTGCACGCCTCGCTCTACGAACGCGCCGAGGACGGCGGCCTCGGCTACAACACGGCCGTCTGCGTGGCCGCCGACGGCAAGCTGATCGCCCGGACCCGCAAGAACCACATCCCCGCCTTCCCCGGCTACCGCGAGGACCTCTGCTTCCGCCCCGGCGACAGCGGCTTCCCGGTCGTCCCCCACCAGGGCGCCCGCTTCGGCTTCCCCACCTGCTGGGACGAGTGGTTCCCCGAACTGGCCCGCGCCTACGCCCTGAACGGCGCCGAGATCCTCGTCCACCCCACCGCCATCGGCTCCGAGGCGGGCCTGCCGGACTTCGACACCCGGCCGATGTGGGAACACGCCATCAGCGCCAACGGCCTCGCCAACGCGCTCTTCATGATCGTGCCCAACCGCACCGGCACCGAAGGCCGCGCCGCCTTCTACGGATCCTCCTTCATCTCCGACCCCTACGGCCGGGTCATGCTGCGCGCGCCCCGGGACCGGCCCGCCGTCCTCGTCGCCGACCTCGACCTCGACCAGCGCCGCGACTGGCTGGAGTTCGGCCTGCTGCAGACCCGCCGCCCCGAGCTCTACGGCCGGCTCACCGAGCCCCTCGCGCAGCACCGGTAGCAGCCGGGACGCCGTACGACCGCAAGGCCGTACGACCACAAGGAGTGAAGGCGACAAGGAGGGAACGACAAAGCGCCGAGTCACGGGACCGTCCGTGACTCGGCGCTCTGGTTTGTTACCGCCCGACGGTGCGAGGCTGGCGCGACAGGACGTTCGCACCGCCGGGCGGAGTGTGTGGGGAGGTGGGTTCCTCCGTGCAGGGGGCTCTGTGCGTAGCCCCTGTACGGAGAGGTTTGGCTGGGACCGTGGCGGTCGGCGACGAGAACTCCGGCTTCGTCTCCCTCAGGTCAAGAGACGGGCCTCGGAACCCATTACCACCGCACTGGCTCGCACGCCCGCCACGGTCCTCGTCCTGCCCTCACCGCGTACCACCCCTCATCCGGGTCCACGGGTCGGGCTCAGCACCCGGGGCCTGACCTCCCGTCAGGCCCCCGGTACAGCTGTGCGGCTCAGGCGTCGCGCAGGGCGCGCACGGCCTCCTCGACGCGACGGCCGTAGTCGGCGTCGGCGGCGTGGAAGTGAGCCAGGTTCTTCTCGATGACGTCCTCGAGGGTGACCTGAGACAGGCCGCCGGCGATGTTCGCCACCAGACGCTGCTTCTCGGCCTCCGACATCAGGCGGTAGAGCTCACCGGCCTGGAAGAAGTCGTCGTCCTTGGTGTGGGCCGGGGCCTCGTGGGTGCCCGTGTAGCCGGAGACGGCCTTGGGGGCGCCCAGCGCCAGACCGGTCTCGGCCGGACCCTGGTACGAGTTGGGCTCGTAGTTCTTGTCGTGGCGCGAGCCGTTGCGCAGCGCCATGACGCCGTCGCGGCCGTAGTTGTCGGCCTTCGTCGCCTTCGGGGCGTTGACCGGCAGCAGGGTGTGGTTCACACCGAGGCGGTAGCGCTGGGCGTCGGCGTAGGCGAAGAGACGGCCCTGGAGCATCTTGTCCGGCGAGGCGGTGATGCCCGGGACGAAGTTGTTCGGGGAGAAGGCGGACTGCTCGACCTCGGCGAAGACGTTGTCCGGGTTGCGGTCGAGGACCAGACGGCCCACGCGCTGCAGCGGGTAGTCGCTGTGCGGCCACACCTTGGTGAGGTCGAACGGGTTGAAGCGGTAGTCCGCGGCCTCGGCGGCCGGCATGATCTGCACGTACAGGGTCCACGAGGGGTTCACACCGCGCTCGATCGCCTGGAGCAGGTCGGTCTGGTGCGAGTTCGCGTCCTTGCCGACGAGCTCGGCGGCCTGCTCGCCCGACAGGCTGCGGATGCCCTGGTTCGTCTTGAAGTGGTACTTGACGAAGAAGGCCTCGCCCGACTCGTTGGTCCACTGGTACGTGTGGGAGCCGTAGCCGTTCATGTGGCGGTACGACGCGGGGATGCCGCGGTCACCCATGAGCCAGGTGATCTGGTGCGTCGCCTCGGGGGCGTGCGCCCAGAAGTCCCAGACGTTGTCCGGCTCCTGCTTGCCCGTGAAGGGGTCGCGCTTCTGGGAGTGGATGAAGTCGGGGAACTTGATCGGGTCCTTGATGAAGAACACCGGGGTGTTGTTGCCGACGAGGTCGTAGTTGCCCTCTTCGGTGTAGAACTTCAGCGCGAAGCCGCGCGGGTCGCGGACGGCGTCCGCGCCGCCCAGCGAGTCGGCGACGGTGGAGAACCGCAGGAAGGTCTCGGTCTTCTTGCCGACCGTGTTCAGGAACGCGGCGCTGGTGTACGCGGTGACGTCGTCGGTCACCTCGAAGTAGCCGTACGCGGCCGAACCGCGGGCGTGCACCACGCGCTCCGGGATGCGCTCGCGGTTGAAGCGGGCAAGCTTCTCGAGGAGCTGCTGGTCCTGGACCAGGAGCGGGCCACCGACGCCGGCGGTGGCGGAGTTCTGATTGTCGGCGACCGGGGCGCCGGACTCGGTCGTCAGCGTGCGCTTCGACATGGTGACCTTCCGTACGGGTAACTGCTGACGGAAAGCGTCTTCCGTCATGCGGAACAGCCTAATTTCGGCGAGAACTAAACGTCAACAGTTTGTTGAACGAAGTTGAAGAGAGGTGATCCGGACGGCACCGGCGCTTGGGCGCGACAGGACAGGTGTCAGCGCCGGCGCCATCCGGAGACTCAGGCCCCCGTCAGGGGGAGGTGCGGCCCGTCATGCGGGCCGCGGGCTCAGATCTGAGCGCCGGAGAGGCGCTCGACCGCACGGAGCAGGGCGGAGTGGTCCAGGCCGCCGTCACCCTGGGCGCGCAGCGAGGCGACCAGCTGGGCGACGACCGCGCCGACCGGGAGCGCCGCACCGACGTTGCGGGCGGCGTCGGTGACG
The DNA here is from genome assembly GCF_045160965.1 of Streptomyces sp. NBC_00207. Classification (NCBI taxonomy): domain Bacteria; kingdom Bacillati; phylum Actinomycetota; class Actinomycetes; order Kitasatosporales; family Streptomycetaceae; genus Streptomyces; species Streptomyces sp. NBC_00207. The sequence goes on from NZ_CP130715.1 coordinate 7,308,716, forward strand.
ATGCCCATGTCCTTGTGGTGCAGGTCGATCCGGAAACCGGGCTTGAAGTCGCGGTTCAGGAAGTTGTCCTTCTTGCGGGTCAGGACCGTGGAGCCGGCCAGACCGCCGTTGAGGACGTCCAGGGCGGCCTGGAGGTTCACGCCGGACTTCTCGAGGAAGACGACGGCCTCGGCGCACGCCTGGATGTTCACCGCGACGATGAGCTGGTTGGCGGCCTTCACCGTCTGGCCGGAGCCGTGCGGGCCGCACAGGACGATGACCTTGCCGAGGGCCTCGAGGATCGGCAGGGCGGCGTCGAAGTCGGCCTGCTCGCCACCCACCATGATCGACAGGACGGCCTCGATGGCGCCGGCCTCGCCGCCGGACACCGGGGCGTCGAGGACGCGGATGCCCTTGGCGGCGGCGTTCTTCGCGAGGTCGACCGAGGTCTGCGGGGTGATCGACGACATGTCGATGATCAGCGCGCCGGACTTCGCGTTCTCGAGGATGCCGTTCTCACCGTAGGAGATGGCCTCGACCTGCGGGGAGGCGGGCACCATCGTGATGATGACGTCGGCGTCCGCCACGGCCTCGGCGATCGAGCCGGCCGCGGAGCCGCCGGCGGCGGCCAGGCGGTCCAGCTTGTCCTGCTCGAGGGTGAAGCCGGTGACCGAGTAGCCGGCCTTCAGGAGGTTCTCGGCCATGGGGGAGCCCATGATTCCGAGGCCGATCCAGGCAATCTTGGGGAGGTTGCTCATGATGAGGGTCCTTCTCTTAATGCTTTGTACGAAAAGTGCGTGAAGTGCCTGGCTGATCGCCCGGACTTTGTCCGACTACTTCGCGGCGCGGGCCTCGGCCGGCAGCCATGCGAAGGAGGCGGCAGCGTCGGCGGCCTTGTACTCCAGGCCTACGTAGCCCTCGTATCCGGCCTTCTTCAGCTGGTCGAGCAGCTCCTCGAGGGGCAGCTCGCCGGTGCCGGGGGCACCGCGTCCCGGCTTGTCCGCGATCTGGACGTGCCCGGTCTTGGCGGCGTACTTTTCGATGACCTCGGAGAGGTCCTCATCGTTCATCGCCAGGTGGTACAGGTCGAGCAGGAACTTGGCGTTGCCGAGGCCGGTGGCCTCGTTCACCTTGTCCACTACATCGATGCCGGCCGGGGCGCTCACCAGCGGGTAGAGCGGCGACTCGGGCTTGTTGAGGGTCTCGATCAGGAGGATCGCGCCGACGCGGTCCGCGGCCTGAGCCGCCACGACCAGGTTCTTCAGGGCGAGCTCGTCCTGCACGGCCGGGTCCACGCCTTCGACGCGGTTGCCGTACAGGGCGTTCAGCGCCTTGCAGCCGACCGAGGCCGCGAAGTCGGCGGCCACGTTGATGTTGGCGTTGAAGCGCTCCGACTCCTCACCGGGAACCGAGACCGCACCGCGGTCCGGTCCCGGCAGCTGGCCGGCGTAGAAGTTCAGGCCCACCAGCTGCGTGCCGGCGTCCTCAAGAGCCTTCTTGAGGGCGTCGAGCTCCTCCTGTGCGGGGGTGGGGGTCTCGATCCAGGGCCACCACAGCTCGACCGCCGTGAAGCCCGCCGCGGCGGCAGCCGCGGGACGCTCCAGGAGCGGGAGTTCCGTGAAGAGGATCGAAAGGTTTACATCGAAGCGCTGGTCCGTGTATCCCATGAGGGGTGTGCGCTCCTTCCGTATTGCGGAAGTTAGTTTCTGCTTGATGGAAGACTGCATCGGGCTTGTCCCGGATGTCAAGTGCGGACTGCCGGAAAATCGACACTGCGGGGTAGCTTGACCAGCGTGCGATTGAGAGTGGAGTTCACGACCGAGCCCTTCGACCTCGAAGAGGCTCCTGCCCATGCCGTGGCCGCGCGTGAGGTCATCCAGAAGGCCCAGCTGGAGGCGGTAGACGTCGGCCCGTTCGGCAACACCGCCGAGGGCGAGGCCGACCGGGTGCTGGCGGCGGTCGGCGCGCTGCTGCGCGATTCCCTGGAGGCCGGAGCCACGCGCGTCTCGCTCCAGGTCAACGTGATCGGGGAGGACACCCCATGACCGAGCCCCGCGACCACCCCTTCGTCACCGCGGTCAAGCCGCTGGTGGACGCCATGGGCGGCGAGCTGATGGATCCGGCCCTGGCGCAGCCCGACGACGTCGTGCTCAGCTGGGAGGGTCAGGACCTGCTGGCCGTGCGCCTGCCGCAGCTCTCGGATTCGCTGGACCACATCCTGGCGGCCCTGGAGCGCCGGCACGGCGTACCGTTGTCGCAGCTCGACCGGAAGTCCAAGCAGGACGTGGTGCGGATACTGGAGGCGCGGGGCGCCTTCTCCGTGCGGCACGGCGTGGAAACGGTCGCGGGCGCCCTGGGCGTAAGCCGCTTCACGGTCTACAACTACTTGAACCGGGACTCCGGCCCCAAAGGCACCGCTAAGAGCACCCAAGAGTGAAATACTGCTGACCCGCAGTGACGAGCCGCCGCCCAATTCACCCGGGCGGCGGCTTTTGTGTACGGGAAGTTTCAACAAAGTGTTGACGCCGTGTTGTCGAGGGCGTTAGCTATGCGCAGCCCGTCAAAGCAACAACAGGCCACGGAGGCCTACCGTGACTTCGAGTCCGACCCCGGGTCTCACCCGGTTCAACACCTTGGACGACAGCGCGGCCACGGCCGAGCTGCACGAGGTGTGCGCCAGTTCGGCGTGGGGGAGCAAGCTGCTCGCCCAGCGCCCCTTCGCCACCGCAGAGTCCCTGTTCGCCGCGAACGAAGCCGCCATGGCGGAGCTCACCGCGGAGGACCTGGGCGAAGCGATGGGAGGCCACGCGCCGATCGGCCGGCCGAAGCCGGGAGACCCGACCTCCGCCCGCGAGCAGCGCGGCATGGCCGGTGCCTCGGAGGAGCTCAAGAACGAGCTCCTCGAACTGAACCTGGCGTACCAGGAGAAGTTCGGCCACGTCTTCCTCATCTGCGCCACCGGTGCGACCGGTGAGTTCATGCGGGACGCGGTCAAGGTCCGGATCGACAACTCGCCGGAGCAGGAGCGGGAAATCGCCCGCGGCGAGCTCGTCAAGATCAACAAGATCCGCCTGACCCGCCTCGTCGAACTCGTTGAAGGAGAGTGAGACCGATCATGAGCACCGAGACCACCGCGTCGGTGTCCACGCACATCCTGGACACCAGCATCGGCAAGCCCGCCGAGGGCGTCGCCATCTCCCTGTCGGCCCGTACGGGTCTGGACGGCGAGTGGGCGGCCCTGGGCGGCTCTGCCACCGATGCGGACGGGCGCTGCAAGGACCTGCCGGCGCTGCCGGAGGGCACCACCCACGTACGTCTCGACTTCGAGACCGAGACGTATTTCTCCAAGAAGCAAGCCGAGGCGCAGCAGGACGCCCCCCGCGTAAGGGACAGCGGTGCGTTCTTCCCCGAGGTCACCATCACCTTTGCGGTGAACCCGGGCGAGCACTACCACGTACCGCTGCTGCTCAACCCGTTCGGCTACTCCGTTTACCGAGGGAGCTAGCATGGCCACGATTCTGGGCCAGAACCAGTACGGCAAAGCAGAGAACCGCGTCGTCAAGATCACGCGGGACGGCGACACGCACCACATCAAGGACCTGAACGTCTCGGTCGCCCTCTCCGGCGACATGGACGACGTCCACTACTCCGGCTCGAACGCCAACGTCCTGCCGACGGACACCACCAAGAACACGGTGTACGCGTTCGCCAAGGAGTACGGCATCGAGTCCGCCGAGCAGTTCGGCATCCACCTGGCGCGCTGGTTCGTCAACAGCCAGGAGCCGATCCAGAAGGCGCGCATCCGGATCGAGGAGTACTCCTGGTCCCGGATCGCCACCTCGGACGCCAACTCGAAGTTCATCGGCTCCGACGAGGTGAACCACTCGTTCGTCCGCAACGGCGGCGAGACCCGGGTCACCCAGATCACGTACGACGGCAAGAACTGGGAGGTCATCTCCGGCCTCAAGGACCTCGTCGTCATGAACTCCACGAACTCCGAGTTCTGGGGTTACGTGAAGGACAAGTACACGACCCTGAAGGAAGCGTACGACCGCATCCTCGCCACCCAGGTGTCGGCCCGCTGGCGCTTCAGCTGGTCGGACGACGACCAGCGGATGCCCAACTGGGAGAAGTCCTACGCCGAGACCCGGAAGCACATGCTCCAGGCCTTCGCGGAGACCTACTCCCTGTCGCTGCAGCAGACCCTGTACCAGATGGGTTCGCGCATCATCAACCACCGTTCGGAGATCGACGAGGTCCGCTTCTCGCTCCCGAACAAGCACCACTTCCTCGTGGACCTTGAGCCGTTCGGCCTCAAGAACGACAACGAGGTCTACTTCGCCGCGGACCGCCCGTACGGTCTGATCGAGGCCACTGTTCTCCGGGACGGCGTTGACGCCCGTATCCCCGTGGACATGACCAACCTCTGATGCGGCACGCGCGTCCCGGGGCTCCGCAGTGGCCCCGGGACCGCGCGACACACTTCAGCTTCCTGAATCGGCACCCGGACGCACACTCGGGGCGGCAGTACTGTCAGCTGTCAAGGCCTCCGGCTCCGGCACTCAAATCTCCTGGGCCTTGCCGTGCCCATACCGCCACTGAAAGCACGAGGAAGTCCCATGGCAGCATCGGCAGCCCCTGACAGCGCGGTCGAGCGCATCGTCATCGAGAACTGTGCGATCGCGACCGTCGACGCGAACGACACCGAGTACGCCTCGGGTCACGTCGTCGTCGCCGGCAACAAGATCGAGTCGATCGGTGCGGGCAAAGCCCCCGAGAACCTCGAGAACGTCGTACGCCGCATCGACGGCACCGGGCACCTCGTGACCCCCGGTCTGGTCAACACGCACCACCACTTCTACCAGTGGATCACGCGTGGCCTGGCCACCGACCACAACCTCTTCAACTGGCTGGTCGCGCTGTACCCGACGTGGGCGCGCATCGACGAGCAGATGGCGTACACGGCCGCGCAGGGCTCCCTCGCCGCGATGGCCAAGGGTGGCGTCACCACCGCGATGGACCACCACTACGTCTACCCCAAGGGCTCCGGCGACCTCTCCGGCTCGATCATCCGCGCCGCCTCCGAGATGGGCGTACGGTTCACCCTCGCCCGCGGCTCGATGGACCGCAGCGAGAAGGACGGCGGCCTGCCGCCGGACCACGCCGTCGAGACCCTCGAGGGTGCGCTCGCCGACACCGAGGCGACCGTGAAGAAGTACCACGACGCCTCCTTCGACGCGATGACCCAGGTCGCCGTCGCCCCGTGCTCCCCCTTCTCGGTCTCCACCGAGCTGCTGAAGCAGGGCGCCGAGCTGGCCCGCCGCCTGGGCGTGCGCATGCACACGCACGGCTCCGAGACCGTCGAGGAAGAGCAGTTCTGCAAGGAACTGTTCGGCATGGGCCCGACCGACTACTTCGAGTCGACCGGCTGGCTCGGCGAGGACGTGTGGATGGCGCACAGCGTCCACATGAACGACTCCGACATCGCCGCGTTCGCCCGTACCAAGACCGGTGTCGCGCACTGCCCGTCCTCCAACGCCCGTCTGGCCGCCGGCATCGCCCGCGTCCCGGACATGCTCGCCGCCGGCGTCCCGGTCGGCCTCGGCGTGGACGGCACCGCCTCCAACGAGTCCGGTGAGCTGCACACCGAGCTGCGCAACGCGCTCCTCATCAACCGCCTGAACCCGGTCCACCGCGAGCGCGCCCTGAACGCGCGCCAGGCCCTGCGCCTCGGTACCTACGGCGGCGCCCAGGTCCTCGGCCGCGCCGACAACATCGGCTCGCTGGAGGTCGGCAAGTGCGCCGACCTGGTGCTGTGGAACCTGAGCACCTTCCTGCACTCCTCGATCGCCGACCCGGTCACCGCGCTGGTCTTCGGTGCGGCCGCCCCGGTGACCGCGTCGTTCGTCAACGGCAAGCAGATCGTCGAGAACAACCGCCTCCTCTTCGCGGACGAGGACGCCATCGCGGTGTCCACCCGGGAAGAGGCCCAGCGCCTGGCGCGGATCTCCGCGCAGGCCTGACCCTCTCCCGGCCAACGCCGGGAGGTACCCCCAGAAGTCCGGCCGGGGGGGACGGCCTCCGGCCGGCGGCCGCGGACCCGAGCGGGGTCCGCGGCAGCCGTTCCCGGGTAGCGCCCGAGGAGATCCGAGGGCGCCCCCGGGGGCGGTGACTCGTGCCACTTGCGCTGCCGCGCGCGCATCGCGCCATGGCCACGGCACCTCCAGCCCTGGAGCTGGAACCACAGCGCGGAACCGATTTTTGGGCGAATCGTTTCTGCACCCCTTGGGACACGTAGTCGCACCACCCACAACTCCATACAGGCTCGACTCGCACTCCTTTCGCACCACCTCCATGACACCCACGTCCCTGCCGACGTGTTACCCGACCGGAGGAAGCCGTGGCCGCAATGCCCAGGTTTCGCAAAGACGCAGTCGCAGTACCGCAGGTCTCCGGGGAGAAACACCCGGTCGACGAGACCCTGCCTCCGCTGAAAATGTTCACGAGCGGTCTCCAGCACGTGGCCGCCATGTACGCCGGCGTCGTCGCCCCGCCCATGATCGTCGGCCCTGCCGTGGGGCTGTCGGCCACCGAGACCGCCTTCCTGATGGGCGCCTCGCTCTTCACCGCCGGCCTCGCCACCCTCCTCCAGACCCTCGGGTTCTGGAAGATCGGCGCCAAACTCCCCTTCGTCAACGGCGTTTCCTTCGCCGGTGTGACTCCGATGATCGCGATCGGCAAGGGGGAGGGGGCGGACGCCCTCCCCGTCATCTTCGGCGCGATCATCGTCGCCGGAATCATCGGCTTCTTCGCCGCCCCCTACTTCGGCAAGCTCGTCCGCTTCTTCCCGCCGGTCGTGACGGGTACGGTCATCACCCTCATCGGCGTCTCGCTCCTGCCCGTGGCCTTCAACTGGTCGCAGGGCGGGAACAGCACCGCCGCCGACTACGGCTCGATGAAGAACATAGGCATGGCCGCCGTCACCCTCGTCATCGTCCTGCTGATGCGCAAGTTCCTGCGCGGCTTCCTCCAGCAGATCTCCATCCTGCTCGGCCTGGTCGCGGGCACGCTCATCGCCCTGCCGCTCGGCATGACCAGCTTCGACGCCGTCAAGAACGCGTCCCTGGTGGGCTTCCCGACCCCGTTCCACTTCGGCGCCCCGCAGTTCCAGGTCGCCGCGATCATCTCGATGTGCATCGTCATGCTCGTCTGCATGACCGAGTCGACCGCCGACATCCTGGCCCTCGGCAAGATCGTCGGCCGTCCGGCGGACGCGAAGACCATCGAGGGCGGCCTGCGCGCCGACACCCTGGGAAGTGCGCTCAGCCCGCTCTTCAACGGCTTCATGTGCAGCGCCTTCGCCCAGAACATCGGGCTGGTCGCGATGACCAAGGTCCGCAGCCGGTTCGTGGTCGCCGCGGGCGGCGGCATCCTGATCCTGCTGGGCCTGTGCCCGATGGCCGCCTCCGTCATCGGCGTGGTGCCGCTGCCGGTCCTCGGCGGCGCCGGCATCGTCCTCTTCGGCTCGGTCGCGGCCAGCGGCATCCAGACCCTGGCCGGCGCGGCCATGGAGAAGGGCGAGAACGCCCTGATCGTGGCCGCCTCCGTGGGCATCGGCCTGATCCCGATCGCCGCGCCGGAGTTCTACCACGCCTTCCCGAAGGACCTGCTGGTCGTCCTCGACTCCGGCATCAGCACCGGCTGCGTCGTGGCCATCCTGCTGAACCTGGCCTTCAACCACCTCGGCGCCAGGAAGGGCGCGGCCTCGGGGGCCGCGCCGGATCCGGTACCGGTGCACTGACCGGCGCTGCCGGACGAAACGGCGGTGCGCACGTCACCCACTGCGGGCGTGACGTGCGCACCGCCGTTCGCGCGTGCCCGGTCAGCAGGTCGAGTGGAAGAGGCCGGCGACCCGCTCGGTGGCGGCCAGCCGGTTGTAGACCTCCACGGCTGCGGTCGTCTCCGCCACGTGCACCTCGACCCCGGCCGCCCGGAGCACCTCCAGCGTCTGCGCGACGATCCCGAGCCGCTCGTCCATGCCCCGGCTGAGCACCACCGCCGTCACCCCGAGGTCGAGGAACTCGCGCACCTCCTGCGGCTGGATGCCGGGCTCGTGCCGGGTGCCGTGCTCGGACCAGTCCCAGGGGCGGCCGCCGCCCGGGTAGAGCCTGAAGTCCTTGCCGGGGGCGAGTCCTTCGGCCTCGATCCGGCCCCACGAGAGGTGCGTGATGCGCGGGGAGCGCTCCGCGTCCGCGTCTGCGTCCGGGTTCGGGTCCGCGTCCGGCACCGGCGGGGTCCACAGCATCAGGTTGCTCATCAACTCGGCCTGTTCGACGGCGTCGTCGAGGGCGTGGTGCGTGTGCCGTCGCCGGGAGAGCAGTGCGCGGGGCATCCGGCCCTTGACCGCGGCGCGCAGCGGTACCCGTGCCTTCGTCGCGTAGAGGGTCTTCATGTCCAGGCAGCCGGAGTGGCCGAAGGGGCTGTCCCCGCCGAACCGCATCAGGTACCAGTACAGGAAGGTCCAGTCGAAGGGGGCCGGGTAGCCGCACATCACCGGCTGGGCCCCGGCCTCTGCGGACACCTTCCGCACCCAGGTGCGGAACTCGTCCATGGCCGCTGCCGGATCGGCGCCCTCCCGGAGCAGCCGGTCGCGGTCCAGCCCGCTGACGGCGAGCGCCTCGGGCACGTACTCCTCGCTGATCGGCCGCAGCTCGCGGTAGAAGGTCTGCCGCTCCGGATCCGCGGCCGTATACGAGGCGCCGTCCTGCCGGCCGGCGACCGCGGCCCCGAAACTGATCATCGAGTAGGGGCCGGGGATGGGTCCGTCGGCCTCGATGTCGACGGAGATGTAGAGGCTGGGACGTGCGGTGCGGGCTGCCATGTGCGAGAGCATGCCAGCCCGCGCCGCGCCGTTCATCCGGATTTGGCGGGGCCCACGCGCGGTGACCGGCCCTGGACGGTCCGTACGCCCGACCGCCGGTCGACGGCCTCCGCCGCCGGAGGGAGGATGGAGAGCGGGGAGCGTCGGATCGAAGGAACGGTCATGTTCGCAGACACCAAGGCATTCAGCGGATTCTCGGTCGACGACCTGGGCAGGGCCAAGGAGTTCTACGAAGGCACCCTCGGCCTGCGCGTCTCGGAGGACGAGGACATGGGCATGCTGTCGCTGCACCTGGCGGGAGACACCACGGTCCTCGTCTACCAGAAGGACAACCACGAGGCCGCGAGCTTCACGATCCTCAATTTCCCCGTCGACGACGTCGACCGGGCCGTCGACGAGCTCACCGCGCGCGGTGTCCGGATCGAGCGCTACGACGGGTTCGACATGGACGACAAGGGAATCGTCCGGCCGGAGGGGAACGAGCCGACCATCGCCTGGTTCAAGGACCCGGCCGGCAACGTCCTGTCCGTGCTGAACGAATCCCCCTGAGCCGCCTCAGGAGGCCGGCGTCAGGAACATCCCGGTCTGGTCCCCGCCCGCGGTGTTCTTGCAGCTGAAGCCGGAGCTCGCGGGCTGGGCGACGACCAGCGCGAGGCAGCGTCCGGCCGCGAGCTGCCCGAAGTAGTTCGGGTGCATGGACTCCTGGATGAGGCCCTGCGACTCGTTGTTGTCGATCCAGCGCGCCCACTCGCTCGTCTTCGCCGAGGCCGGCACGGTGGAGCTCACCTGCTTGCTCGCCTTGGCGCACACCTCGCGGCCCTGGAGCATGTCCCGCAGGTCCAGGAACTGCACGCCCTTGGCCGCCGCGACCGCCTTGATCCGGTCGGCTATCTGCGGCACGAGCGAGTCCCGCGCCCAGTCCGAGTCGCGGTTCCAGAAGGGGCAGCCGCCCGTGTTGAGCCGGCTCCAGTCGCTCTGGGTGTACCGGTTCTCCGCGCTCCGCGGGATCGGCGACGGGTAGGACTGCAGCACGATCCGGTACGAGGAGTCGGCGTACCCGGCCGCGCGCATCACGGCCCGCACCTCGTCCACGGACTTGCCGACCTTGCCCATGACCGCGTCGATCTTCTGGTCGACCCCGTACTGCTGGTCGTCGTAGCAGTACGAGTTCCAGATGACGAAGTCGAGCGCGCAGTCCTTGATGATGTCGGCGAAGCCCAGGTCGTTCCCGCCGATGGACAGGGCGATGACCTTGACGTTGTGGCTGGCGGCCACCGCGGCGAGCTGATCCGCCTGCGGCGCTTCGCCCTTGAAGGCGACGCCGCCGTTGGAGGCGCGGAACACGTTGTCGGAAACGGCACCGGAACAGGCCAGGTTCACGGCGACGTCGGCGATCGCACCGGCGCTGCGCACCTCGGCGGAGTCGGAGCGGTGACACCCGCCGGCGGTGGTCCCGTAGACCTTGCCGGGATCGTAGGTGCTGCCGCTGACCCAGCCCCGGTCGGTCCCGTTCCTGCTCCCGGTGTTGGTGAGGGTGTTGCCCTTCCAGCGCCCGGCCTCGCCGGAGATGTAGCTGTCGCCCATGGACACCACGGCGGTGGGTCCGGTCCCGGGACTGGCCGCGGAGGTCCCGGCGCCGCCGGCCACGAGCGCGCCGACGGCGAGCGGCAGAACCAATCCGGCCCCGGCCAGCCGTCGCACCCGACTGCGGTCCCGGTCCTTGCTGGCGTTGCGGAATCCGATCACTGCGGAACTCCTGCGTTTTCGGCCATGCCGAAGTCGGCAACGACTCCGTCGCGTGGCTGGGAAAGTGGGGGTACCGCCGGCCGGTGGCATCGGAAAGGTGACACGGGCCCACTTGTTACCGCTAGGTACAGGCAAGTTACGAACAAGTAACAACCGACCGGTCGTTCGGGGGTCCGGTCCTCCTGTTGTGGAAAGCAAACGGCTCCGCCCCCGTGCCGTGAAGGCAGCGGGGGCGGAGCCGGCGGGTTCGGCTGCTGTGCGATTCAGTCGAGTCCGGGGATCAGCCGACCAGCTGGTCGTACGCGGGGAGCGTGAGGAAGTCCGCGTAGTCCGCGTCCAGGGAGACCTGGAGGAGGAGGTCGTGGGCCTGCTGCCACTTGCCGGCCGCGAAGGCCTCCTCGCCGACCTCGGCGCGGATGGCGGTCAGTTCCTCGGCCGCGATCTTGCGGGTCAGGTCGGCCGTGGCCGTCTCGCCGTTCTCGAACACGACGCCGGCGTTGATCCACTGCCAGATCTGCGAGCGGGAGATCTCGGCGGTGGCCGCGTCCTCCATCAGGCCGAAGATGCCGACGGCGCCCAGGCCGCGCAGCCACGCCTCGATGTAGCGGATGCCGACCTGGACCGCGTTGCGCAGGCCGTCGTACGTCGGCTTCGCGTCCAGGGAGTCGATCGCGATGAGCTCGCCCGGGGCCACCGAGACGTCCTCGCGCAGCCGGTCCTTCTGGTTCGGCTTCTCGCCGAGCACCGCGTCGAAGGAGGCCATCGCGATCGGCACCAGGTCGGGGTGGGCGACCCAGGAGCCGTCGAAGCCGTCGCCGGCCTCGCGGTCCTTGTCGGCCTTGACCTTCTCGAAGGCGACCTTGTTGACCTCGGCGTCCTTGCGGGACGGGATGAAGGCCGCCATGCCGCCGATGGCGTGCGCGCCGCGCTTGTGGCAGGTGCGGACCAGCAGTTCGGTGTACGCCCGCATGAACGGGGCGGTCATCGTCACCGCGTTGCGGTCCGGCAGGACGAACTTCTCGCCGCCGTCGCGGAAGTTCTTCACGATGGAGAAGAGGTAGTCCCAGCGGCCCGCGTTCAGGCCCGCCGCGTGGTCCTTCAGCTCGAAGAGGATCTCCTCCATCTCGTACGCGGCGGTGATCGTCTCGATGAGGACGGTGGCGCGGACGGTGCCCTGCGGGATGCCGACGTAGTCCTGGGCGAAGACGAAGATCTCGTTCCAGAGGCGCGCCTCCAGGTGCGACTCCGTCTTCGGCAGGTAGAAGTACGGGCCCTTGCCGAGGTCGATCAGGCGCTTGGCGTTGTGGAAGAAGTACAGGCCGAAGTCCACGAGCGAGCCGGAGGCCGGGCCGCCCTCGAACCGCAGGTGGCGCTCCTCCAGGTGCCAGCCGCGCGGCCGCATCACGACGGTGGCGAGCTGGTCGGCGGGCTTGAGGGCGTACGCCTTGCCCGTGCGCGGGTCGGTGAAGTCGATGCGGCGCTCGTAGGCGTCGATCAGGTTGAGCTGGCCGAGGACGACGTTCTCCCAGGTGGGAGCGGAGGCGTCCTCGAAGTCGGCGAGCCAGACCTTGGCGCCCGAGTTCAGGGCGTTGATGGTCATCTTGCGGTCTGTCGGACCGGTGATCTCCACACGACGGTCGTTCAGCGCGGCCGGGGCCGGCGCCACCTTCCAGTCGCCCTCGCGGACCTGTGCGGTGTCCGGGAGGAAGTCGAGGGTGGAGGTCCGGGCGATCTCGGCACGGCGCTCGGCGCGGCGGGCGAGGAGCTCGGCGCGGCGGGGGGCGAACCGCCGGTGGAGCTCGGCCACGAAGGCGAGAGCCGCTTCGGTGAGGACTTCGTCCTGCCGGGGCAGGGGCTCGGCGTCGACGATGGCCAGCGGGGACGGCGCTGGTGCGGACATATCTGTCACTCCTTCAGCGGCGGTGCCTGGCGGCCGCGGGGGAATGCTCGCGCGAGACGGCACGCAGTGCCGTCGGGTGTGGAGAGTTCCGGGATACGGTCGCGGGCGCCGTCTGGGGGTTCAGGGCGCTTCTGACCAGTGGATAGTAATTTCCTCATGGTGGAAGTTCAATGGTTTGTTGATATCGAGATTCTCCGAGTCGACAGATTCCACTCTCCGGTGGCCCTCAGTGCCATTGCCGTCACGCCGTGCTCAGAGGAGACGCGCCAGGTCGGGCGGCGTGTCGATGTCGAAGGCCTCCGCGACGTCCGAGCACTCCACCAGCATGAGCTCTCCGGCATGTCGCGCAAGGTGCACCCGTGCGCCCTTGTCGCCCGTCGCCGTCGCCGCGATGTCCGCCCACCGGTCGGCCCCGAACAGCACCGGGTGGCCGCGCTCCCCGTCGTACGCCGCCGCCACCAGGCTCGCGGGGGAGCGGTAGGCCTCCCGGACCCGGGCCACGGCCGCGGGGCCGATGCCCGGCTGGTCCACCAGCGAGACCAGGGCCGCGCGGGCGCCCGTACCGGCCAGCGAGGTGAGGCCGACCCGCAGGGAGGAACCCATCCCCTCCGCCCAGTCCGGGTTGTCCACGACCACGCAGCCGGCCAGATCGGCCTGGTCGCGGACCTCGGACGCCGAGGCGCCGAGCACCACGTGCACCGGGCCGCAGCCCGCCTCGCGCAGGACCCGTACGGCGTTCTCGACCAGCGGGCGGCCGCGGTAGGGGAGCAGGGCCTTGGGCCGCCCGCCGAGCCGGCGGCCGCCGCCGGCCGCCAGGAGCAGGCCCGCGATCATGGGTGGAGCGGAGTGGGAGTTGGCTGACATGCCACCGATTCTCGCTCCTGTACGGAATCCCGTGAGCGCCGCGCCAGCGTGCGCCGTACGGAGGCCAGCACGGCCCCGACGCGCAGCGGCCGGGAGATCCGGTTCTCGGCGGCGGCCAGCAGGGCGCGTTCGTCACGGTCGGTCAGCATCTGGGTTTCTCCTTGCCAATCGGGGGCCAATACAGCGAGTCTGGTCCTCGATTGGCCTGGACGTCAGAGCCAATCAGGGGAGGTTGGCATGGCAAACGGGCGAGTGGTCCAGACAGCGGACAGGACGATCGGCAGCCGGCAGCTCGCCGCCCTGCTGCCGGCGGAGGTCCTGGCCCGCCCCGGCTACCGGGCGCTCGCCGACGCCGTCCGCACCCTGATCCTCGACGGCCGGATCGCCCTGCACGTCCGGCTGCCCGCCGAACGCGAGCTCGCCGAGGCCGTCGGCGCCAGCCGGGCCACCGTCACCGGCGCCTACGACCTGCTGCGCGAGAGCGGCTACGTCCGCAGCCGGCGCGGCTCCGGCACCTGGACCGAACTCCCCGACGGCCACCGCCCGGTCGGCGCGCACGCCATCGTCGGGGGGATAGGCGGCCGCGCGGACGGCGAACCGGGCATCGACCTCGCCATCGCCGCCATGGGCGCCCCCGAGGGCAGCCTCGCCGAGGCCTTCGCCTGGGCCGCCCCACGGCTGCCCCAGCTCGCCCGCAGCCCCGGCTACCACCCGTTCGGCCTGCCCGACCTGCGCACGGCCGTCGCCGAGCGGTTCAGCCGGCGCGGGCTGCCCACGCGCCCCGAGCAGATCCTGCTCACGTCCGGCGCCCAGCAGGCCTTCAGCGTGGTCGTCAGCCTGCTCTGCCGGGCCGGGGACCGGGTCGTGACCGAGAACCCCACCTACGCCAACGCCCTCGACGCGCTGCGCCACGCACGGCTGCGCACCGGTTCCATCGCCGTCTCCGACGCGGGCTGGGACATGGAGATCGCCGAGTCCACGCTGCGCCAGACCGTGCCGAGGATGGCGTACGTGATCCCCGACTTCCACAACCCGACGGGCTCGCTGATGCCGCCGGAGCAGCGGCTGCGGCTGCTGGCGGCGACCCGTGCGACCGGGACCTGGCTGGTGGTCGACGAGACCATCGCCGACATCGCGCTGGACGTGCCCGCGCCCGCGCCGCTGGCCTCCCTCGCGCCGCGCGGCGGCGCGGACCACGTGATCACGATCGGCTCGCTCAGCAAGACGCACTGGGGCGGCCTTCGCGTGGGCTGGGTCCGGGCCACCGCGAAGATGATCGCCGAGCTGACGGCCGTGCGGGTCTCGGCCGACATGACCGGCTCGGTCCTCGACCAGCTGGTCGCGCTCCCGCTGATGGACGACATGGACCGGACCCTGCCCGCACGGCTCGCGCAGCTGCGGATCCAGCGCGAGGCCCTGGTGCAGGCGCTCCAGCGGCACACGCCGGAATGGTCCTGGCGGATCCCGCCGGGCGGGCTCTCGCTCTGGGTCGACCTGGGCGAGTCGGTCAGCTCCGCGCTGGCCGAGCGGGCCGCGGCCGCCGGCGTCCACATCGGCCGGGGCGCCCGCTTCGGCGTGGACCCGGGCACCTTCGAACACCGGCTCCGGATCCCCTACACGCTCCCCGCCGACCGCCTGGACGAGGGAGTCCGCCGCCTCGCGAGCGCCTTCCACGACGGGGTCCCGCTCCCGTCGGCGGTGGACCGCCCGCACTGGGTGGCGTAGCCCGGTCAGGCCTTGCGGAAGTACGCGTTCGCCGCCGGGCGGAACATCAGGGCCACCGCGGTCAGGACGGCCGCCAGGTGGACGGTCCGGCTGATTCCGAAGACCCACTCCAGGGCGTCCGCGCGCGCCAGCGCGTCGGCGGCCGACCCGCCGTCGAGGAGGTGGCCGAGCGGTTCGACGACCAGCGAGGCGGTACCGAGGACGCCGAGGCCTATGGCGAGGGCGACCCTGGCCCAGCCGGCCCCGCGGCGCATCCGTACGGCGACCAGCACGGCGGCGGTGAACACCACCAGCCGCACCGCCAGGCCCGCGCCGAACCCCTCGGCCGGATCCCGGCCGACCATCAGGGCGGTCTCGAAGGCGCCGGCGGCCACGGCCGTGACCCACAGGGCGAAGGCGGCCCGGACGGGGGCGGGCGGCGGGCCGGGGTTGCCGCGCTGTACGGAACGGTGCGCGGCGGCGGAGGTGGCAGGCATCGGAGGCTCGCTCTCTCGGGTACGGGGTCTCGTCTCGACACCCCGATGCTCCCGCCGGACCCGGGTCCCGCACGCGCCGGTGGCCCGGTGTGTCCGCCCTGGGGCTGTCCCCCCCTGCCGGGCCTACGGCGTGCGGATCAGCCGGCGGGTGGCGGCCGCCGCGACCGCCGAGGTGCGGGAGTCGACGCCGAGCTTGGCGTAGACGTGCACCAGGTGGGACTTGACCGTGGCCTGGCTGAGGAAGAGCCTCTTCGAGATCTGCTGGTTGGACAGGCCGTCCGCGACCAGCTGCAGCACCTCCAGCTCCCGCTTCGTCAGCGCCTCCGCCGGGGTCCGCATCCGGTCCATCAGCCGCAGCGCCACCGCCGGGGCCAGCGCCGACTGGCCGGCGGCGGCCGTACGGACCGCCGCCGCCAGTTCCTCCGGCGGGGCGTCCTTGAGCAGGTAGCCCGAGGCGCCCGCCTCCACCGCCGCCAGGATGTCCGCGTCCGTGTCGTACGTCGTCAGGACCAGCACCCGGGGGGAGCCCGCACGGGCGGTGATCAGGGCCGTCGCCTCGGAGCCGTGCATGCCGGGGCCGGGCCCGAACTGGAGGTCCATCAGGACCACGTCCACCGGCTCGGACGCGGCCAGCTCCACCGCCCGCTCGGCGGTCGCGGCCTCGGCCACCACCGCGAAGTCCGCCTCGGTGTCCAGGACCGCGCGCAACCCGGCCCGGACCACCGGATGGTCGTCGGCGAGCAGCAGCCGGATCGTCATCGTCAGGCCTCCAGGGCGAGCGGCAGGGTGACGGCCACGGCGGTGCCCTGGCCCGGGCCGGACTCCACGGTGAACAGCCCGCCCAGCGTCTCGGCGCGCGAGCGCATCGCGGGCAGCCCGAACCCGCCGTCGCCGGAGCCCGAGGCCGCGGAGGAGGGATCGAAACCGTGCCCGTCGTCGACGATGTCCAGCGTGACCGAGGCGTCCATGAAGGTCAGGGTGATCTCGGCGCGCCCGGCCCGCGCGTGCCGCACCACATTGGCCAGCGCCGACTGCGCGATCCGCAGCAGGGCCACCTCGTACGGGGTGGGCAGCACCCGCGGGCTGCCGCTCAGCGAGAACCGCACCCGCGGGCCCGGCACCCCCGCACACAGCCGCTCCAGCGCGGCGGCGAGCGACCCGTGCTCCAGGTCCGGCGGGGTGAGGGCCCGAACGAAGCGGCGCGCCTCGGCGAGGTTCTCCTGGGCGGCCTCCCGGGCCCGGGCGATGTGTTCCAGCGCCGGGGCCTCCTGCGGCAGCGCCCGCTCGGCGGCCCGCAGCAGCAGCTGGATGGAGGACAGCCCCTGGGCGAGGGTGTCGTGGATCTCGCGGGCGAGCCGCTCCCGCTCGGCCAGGATCCCGGCGCCCCGCTCGGCCGCGGCCAGCTCGGCCCGGGTGGTGATGAGCTCCTCGATCAGCTCGCGGCGGCGCTCGCTCTCGCGGTACAGCGCCTGGTAGCCCAGCACGGTCGCCACCGCCACGGCCCCGCCCAGCAGCGGCCCCAGGAAGGCCCCGGGGGTCGCCGTGCTGCTGTGCGCGAGGAACCCGCCGATGGCCGCGCAGGCGGTCACCGCGACGGCCGCGACCCCCCAGCGCAGCCGCAGCAGGTGCAGCTCCAGGAAGTACAGCGGGAAGGCGATCCACAGCCCGTCGGGGGAGACCGCCAGCAGCGCCGCCCAGGCCGCGCCGAGCCCGGCCAGCCACACCGCCCCGGCGCGCGGCGAGCTGTGCACGGCGGGGGCCCGTACGCCGGCCGTGTAGACGGCGGCCAGTACCGCGCAGGCGGCGATCACCCAGCCGGCCCGGGGCGCGGAGTCGGCCACGGCCCGGCCGGCGGCGAGCGCGAGCAGCCCGAGGAGCAGCGCGTGCAGGCACAGCCGCAGCACTTTCGACACCGGGGTGAGGGCGCGGGAGACGGGGGGAAGGAGGGCGGCGGGAGCAGTCATGGCGTGACCAGCGTAAGTCGGCCCCGGCCGGCCCCGGTCAACCGAAAGTTTGATGTACCGGTGCGCCCTTCGATACGAGGATCACTACTGTGGCGCGATGCCTTGTGTCCACGCGGAACACCAAGGTGGGGAACATGTTCGTCGCATGGAGAGATCTACGGTTCGCCAAGGGACGCTTCGCCCTGATGGGCTCGGTCGTCCTGTTGATCACGCTGCTGGTCGGCCTGCTGTCCGGGCTCACCTCCGGCCTGGCCCGGGAGAACATCTCGGCCATCACCGGCCTGCCCGCCTCACACCTGGCCTTCGCCGCGCCCACCGGGGACCAGAAGGTCTCCTTCACCAACTCGCAGGTCCCCGAGTCCGCCTGGCTGGCCTGGCGGAAACAGCCCGGGGTGACGTCGGCGGAGCCGCTCGGCATCCGTACCACCAACGCCGTCTCGGGTGAGCGCACCGCCGCCGTCTCGGTCTTCGGCGTGGACCCCGCCGGCCGCCTCGGGCCGCAGCGGACCGGCCTCACCCAGGGCCGGGTGGTCCTCGCCGAGAAGGCCGCGAAGGAGCTCGGCGGCCTCACCGCCGGCGCCAAGCTCAAGATCGGCCCGCTCGAACTGACCGTGGCCGCCGTCTCCGGGACCGCCGCCTACAGCCACACCCCGGTCGTCTGGATGGACCTCAACGATTGGCAGCGCATCGGCAACCCCGGCACCTCCATCGACACGCTCGCCACCGTCGTCGCCGTCTCCGGCAGCGGCGTCGACCTCGCCGCCGCGGACGAGGCCGCCGCCACCCGGGCCCAGACCGTCGACGAGGCCCTGGGCGCCATAGGGTCGTACCAGGCCGAGAACGGTTCGCTCCAGCTGATGCGCGGCTTCCTCTTCGTCATCTCCGCCCTGGTCATAGGGGCCTTCTTCACGGTGTGGACGATCCAGCGCAGCGGCGACATCGCCGTCCTGAAGGCACTGGGTGCCTCCACCCCGTACCTGCTGAAGGACGCCCTCGGCCAGGCCGTGGTGATGCTCGCCATCGGCACCGGGCTGGGCACCGCGCTGGCCGCCGGCTTCGGCGCGCTAATCAGCGGCGGGAACGTGCCCTTCGTGCTCGACGCCGCCACGGTCCTCGTCCCCGCCGCGATCATGATCGTGCTCGGTGCGCTGGGCGCGGCCCTGTCCATCCGGCGGATCACCGCCGTCGACCCGCTGACCGCCCTCGGGAGCGCCCGATGACCCTGCTCGTCCACGACGTCACGCTCACCTACCCCGACGGCGAGAGCCGGCTGACCGCCCTCGACGCGGTCCGTCTGGAGGTGCCCGCCGGCACGCTGACCGCCGTGATCGGGCCTTCCGGATCCGGCAAGTCCAGCCTGCTCGCGGTCGCCGCCACCCTGGTCACCCCGGACTCCGGCCGGGTCGTCGTCGCCGGCCGGGACACGGCGGGGCTCAGCGCCGCCGAGAAGTCGGCCCTGCGCCGGGAGAAGATCGGCATCGTCTTCCAGCAGCCGAACCTGCTGGCCTCGCTGACCGCCGCCGAACAGCTCCAGGTCATGGCGCACCTCTCCGGCCGGCCCTCCAAGGCCCTGCGGCGCCGCGCACTGGAGCTGCTGGACGCGGTGGGCCTGGCGGACAAGGCGGGCAAGCGGCCGCACCAGCTCTCCGGCGGCCAGCGCCAGCGGATCAACATCGCCCGCGCCCTGATGAACGAGCCCGCCGTGCTGCTGGTCGACGAGCCGACCAGCGCCCTGGACCACGAGCGCGGCGCCGCCGTGCTCGACCTGCTGGTCACCCTGACCCGCGAGCGCTCCACCGCCACGGTGGTGGTCACCCACGACCACGCCCACCTGGAGCGGATGGACCGTACGGCGACGATGACCGACGGCCGCCTGACGCAGAGCCCGGAGCCGGGCACCGGTCCCGGCGTCCTGAGCGGCGTACGGGCGTCCTGAGCGGCGTACGGGCGTCCTTGAGCGGGCGCGCCCCGAGCGGCGCCCGACGGGCCGTACGGAAAGGCCACGGCCCGTACGGAAAGGCCCCGGCCGTCCCTCGCTCCGAGGGACGGCCGGGGCCTTCGTGCGACCGTGTGCCGCGCCTAGGCGGGGGTCTGGTTGGACAGGGCCACCGACAGCTCGGCGGCGACGCCCTGCAGGATCGGCACGAAGGACTCGGCCACGGCCTCGGTGACCCGGCCCGCCGGACCCGAGATGGAGATCGCGGCGGCGGTCGGCGAGTTCGGCACGGAGACGGCGAGGCAGCGGACTCCTATCTCCTGCTCGTTGTCGTCGACCGCGTAGCCCACCTTGCGGACCTGCTCCAGCGCGTCGAGGAAGCCCTCGGGCGTGGTGATGGTCTTCTCGGTCGCCGCCGGCATTCCGGTGCGCGCGAGGAGGGCCCGTACCTCTTCGGCGGGGGTGTACGCCAGGAGCGCCTTGCCCACGCCGGTGGAGTGCGGCAGCACCCGGCGGCCGACCTCGGTGAACATGCGCATGGAGTGCTTGGACGGCACCTGGGCGACGTAGACGATCTCGTCCCCGTCGAGCAGGGCCATGTTCGCCGTCTCCCCGGTCTCCTCCACCAGGCGGGCGAGGTAGGGGCGGGCCCAGGTGCCCAGCAGCCGCGACGCGGACTCGCCGAGGCGGATCAGACGCGGGCCGAGGGAGTACCGTCGGTTGGGCTGCTGGCGGACGTAACCGCACGCCACCAGGGTGCGCATCAGGCGGTGGATCGTGGGCAGGGGCAGACCGCTGGCAGCGGAGAGCTCGCTCAGGCCGACCTCGCCCCCGGCATCGGCCATACGTTCGAGCAGATCGAAGGCGCGCTCAAGGGACTGGACGCCACCGCTGGCGGCAGGGGTCTTTGAGGAAGCGTCGGTGGTGCTGGCGCTGGACGTCGGCACGGCGCGGTCCTTTCGGTGCTGGCAGGCAAGGGAGCAGCCTACCCGGCGGTCGGCGTCGGTCCCAGTGCTGGGGTCGGGGCCGTCGCCGCCGGTCAGAGGCGGTTTGTCCTGGTGGTGGACGTCCCCGGGAAGTTACCTGCCCAGATCCCGGTGGTGGTAGCTACATTCTGGATAGTGAAATCTTAATTCCATCCTGTGGAAACATCCAATTGCGGTCCTGGTGTGTCAGTGGTCCGTCCGGGCGCTCTTGACTGCTTCGGGATCGCCGGGAAGACTCCGTCAACAGAACGTTGAATTTCGCTCTGTGGAAGTAGATGGGGAGGTTCCGGTGGCCGACGTGGCTGTGGAACTGGTACTGCGCTCGACGCGCGTCATCACCCCCGAGGGGACGCGCGCCGCTTCGGTGGCCGTCGCCGGCGGGAAGATCACGGCCGTGCTGGCGTACGAGGCGGAGGTACCGGCCGGAGCCCGGCTGGAGGACTTCGGCGACGACGTCCTGCTCCCCGGCCTGGTCGACACCCACGTCCACGTGAACGACCCGGGCCGCACCGAGTGGGAAGGCTTCTGGACGGCCACCCGCGCCGCGGCGGCCGGCGGCATCACCACGATCCTCGACATGCCGCTGAACTCCCTGCCGCCCACCACCACGACCGACAACCTGCGCGTCAAGCAGGAGGTCGCCCGCGCCAAGGCGCACGTGGACGTCGGCTTCTGGGGCGGCGCCCTGCCCGACAACGTCAAGGACTTGGCGCCGCTGCACGACGCCGGCGTCTACGGCTTCAAGTGCTTCCTGTCGCCCTCCGGCGTGGACGAGTTCCCCGAGCTCGACCAGGAGCAGCTGGCCACCTCCCTCGCCGAGATCACCGGCTTCGGCGGCCTGCTGATCGTGCACGCCGAGGACCCGCACCACCTCGACGCCGCCCCGGTCGTGCCCGGCCCCAAGTACGCCGACTTCCTCGCGTCCCGTCCGCGCGACGCCGAGAACACCGCGATCGGCAACCTGATCGCCCAGGCGAAGCGGCTGAACGCACGCGTCCACGTACTGCACCTGTCGTCCTCCGACGCGCTGCCGCTGATCGCCGCCGCCAAGGCCGAGGGCGTCAAGATCACCGTTGAGTCCTGCCCGCACTACCTCACCCTCACGGCCGAGGAAGTGCCGGACGGCGCCAGCGAGTTCAAGTGCTGCCCGCCCATCCGCGAGGCCGCCAACCAGGACCTCCTGTGGGACGCGCTCGCGGACGGCACCATCGACTGCATCGTCTCCGACCACTCGCCCTCCACCGCGGACCTGAAGACCAGCGACTTCTCCACCGCGTGGGGCGGCATCTCCTCCCTCCAGCTCGGTCTGCCCGCCATCTGGACCGAGGCGCGCCGCCGCGGCCGGACCCTGGAGGACGTCGTGCGCTGGATGTCCGCGGCCCCGGCCGCGCTGGCCGGCCTGGCGCAGAAGGGCGCGATCGAGGCCGGCCGCGACGCCGACTTCGCCGTGCTCGCCCCCGAAGAAACGTTCACTGTGGATCCGGCCGAGCTCCACCACCGCAACCAGGTCACGGCGTACGCGGGCAAGACCCTGCACGGCGTCGTGAAGTCCACCTGGCTGCGCGGTACGCAGATCGCCGACCACGGCACCCCGACCGAGCCCACGGGCCTCCTCCTCGAAAGGCAGAACTGACAGTGGCGATTCCTTCCTTCACCGGCAACGCGAACCCGTACGGAGGCGGCGACCCGTACGCGGACTACCGCACCGCGGACTTCCCGTTCACCCAGTACGCGAACCTCGCCGCCCGTGAGCTGGGCGCCGGCGTCATCGCTGCCAACGACGAGTTCTTCGCCCAGCGCGAGAACCTCCTCATCGCCGAGGCCGCGCACTTCGACCCCGAGCACTTCGGCCACAAGGGCAAGATCATGGACGGCTGGGAGACCCGCCGCCGCCGCGGTGTCTCCGCCACCCAGCCCTGGCCGACCGCCGAGGACCACGACTGGGCGCTCGTCCGCCTGGGCGCCCCCGGCGTCATCCGCGGCATCGTCGTCGACACCGCCCACTTCCGCGGCAACATGCCGCAGGCCGTATCCATCGAGGGCACCTCGGTCGACGGCGCGCCGACCCCCGAGGAGCTCCTCGGCGACGACGTGAAGTGGACCACCCTGGTCCCGCGCACCGCGGTCGGCGGCCACGCGGCCAACGGCTTCGAGGTGAGCGCCGAGCAGCGCTTCACGCACCTGCGCGTCAACCAGCACCCGGACGGCGGCATCGCCCGCCTGCGCGTCTACGGCGAGGTCCTGCCCGACCCGAAGTGGCTCGCCGCGCTCGGCTCCTTCGACGTGGTGGCCCTGGAGAACGGCGGCTCCGTCCAGGACGCCTCCAACCGCTTCTACTCCCCGCCGACCAACACCATCAACCCGGGCCGCTCCCGAAAGATGGACGACGGCTGGGAGACCGCGCGCCGCCGTGACAACGGCAACGACTGGATCCGCTACCAGCTCGTCACCGAGTCCGAGATCCGCGCCGTCGAGATCGACACCGCGTACCTCAAGGGCAACTCGGCCGGCTGGGCCTCCCTCTCCATCAAGACGGGCGAGGAGGGCGAGTGGACGGAGTTCCTGCCGCGCACCCGCCTGCAGCCCGACACCAACCACCGCTTCGTGCTGGACGCCCCGGCGGTCGGCACGCACGTCCGGATCGACATCTTCCCGGACGGCGGCTTCTCCCGCCTGCGCCTTTACGGCTCCCTGACGGAGACCGGCGAGGCCGCGCTGACCGCCCGCCACCAGGAGCTGGGCGGCTGACGCCACCCGTTCGACCGCCCCGGGAGCCGACACTCCCGGGGCCACGCCCGGCCCGATGGGGCGCACCGCGTCGCGGTGCGCCCCATCGGCATGCGCCCTGCCGTACGAACTCCCTTGCGGGTGAGGCACAGTGGGGCGCGGCGGCTCCGCCCGGGGGCCGGCCGGTACGGACAGGAGCAGGCCCGTATGACGGAGCAGACCATCCCGAGCGTCCCCGCGCCGCCGCGCACGCACGAGGAGCGCCTCAAGGACACCCTGGCCCGCTTCGAGCACGACGTGGACGTGTGGGTGGCCACCGCCGACGCGGACGGCGTCCCCTGCATGGTCCCGCTCTCCTTCCTCCGGGACGGCGAGACCTTCCTCGTCTCGACCCAGCGCACCAACCCCACCGCCCGCAACCTGATCGCGAACGGCCGCGTCCGCCTGGCCTTCGGCGTCACCCGGGACGTGGTCCTGGTGGAGGGCACCGCGGAGACGGTGGAGGCGAGCGACCTCGCGCCGGCGGTACGGGAGGCCTTCGCGGCCCGCACGGGCTTCGACCCGAGCGGTTTCGCGACGCCCTACCCGTACTTCCGGATCACGCCGGTGTGGATCCAGGCGTGGCGCGAGGTCAACGAGATGGCGGGCCGTCAGCTGATGACGGACGGCCGCTGGCTCCCCTGACGCCGCAGCGGACTCAGGACTTCTGGCTCTTCGCCAGTTCCTTCGACGCCTTCACGCGCTTGGGGTCCTCGACGTTCTGGGTCCCGGCGCCCTTGCTCGGAGTGAGCTGCCATGTCCTGAGCGTCTCTGCGACCCGCTTGAGCTGCTGAGACTCCGGCGGCACGTCGATGAAGAACATGGATTCCATGGACGGCTTCGTGTCGCCGCCCCACTTCACCACGCCTCCGAGTTCCGCGAGGATGTCCCGGATCGCCGTGACCTGGTACGGGAAGAAGTTCCCCGTGACTCCCAGCGGGTAGGTTTCCGGATACAGCGCCAGTGCGGTTCCCGACAGGTGGTTGGACTCGAAGTCCGCCCTGACCTTGCGATCGGCGCGGTATCCGACGATCTCGCCGCGACCGCTCTCCAGCCGGGCGACGTCGTAGTGGAAACGCTGTGCCAGATAGGCCAGGACCGTTGCGGTGTCCCCTTGGCGCAGGACGACGGTCAGGCCGGTTCCCTGGATGTCGCAGGTGCCGGTGAACGGGGCGCGGGCGTTCGGGATGCTCCAGCCGTTCGCCGAGGTCGATCTGCGCCACGTGCCGTCCGCGGCGACGGCGGTGCCGGGAGCCAGCAGTGCGCCTCCGGCGGATACCAGTGCGGCTCCGGCGGCGACGCCGGTGAACTGCTTGAGTACGGTGCGACGTGAGAATTCGATGCTCATGGGGTCCCCCCGGGAATGTGTCGTGCCCGCCGGTACAGGAACACGGCGGCGCAGGTCAGGACGACGGCAAGACCAGCGGGCACGTAGACGAACAGGTTGATCGACGTGGAGACGTGCTCCACCGTCGAGCCGTCGGAATAGATGCAGGCGTTGCGAAGGGGCCAGTAATCCTGCTTCAGGCTCGCCAACTCGGCGCCGGGGCCGTTCCTGTCCTCGCACAGCTCCGGGAACGGCCCCCCGAGGGTGACGGAGAACCAGCCGTAGCAGTACACGGCCACAGCCGAGGAACCGAAGAGCAGGGCGAGAACCGCAGAGATCCCGGGCAGTGAACGGGGCGGGTTCCTCAGCATGAGAACGACCACCACGATGCACGCCGGCACCGCCACCACACTGACGAGCAGGAGCAGCCCGATCAAAGGTGCCGACATTGCGTCCCCTCCTCCTGATCCGATGTCGCGGGCACGCGGCACCGCTTGGTTCTTCCCGTGTCCCGCGCCAGGCGATTCCCCATGGCCGGGCAAGATACCCGGCATGCCGCTTTCGGCGGGTACGGGCGTCCGGGTCTGCTGTCACAGCCCGTCGGCCGGGACACCGGCTTCAGCCGGGTCACTGCTGCTTGATGAGACGGTCCAGCACTTCGGCGAATCCCCGGTAGAACTCGTCCATCACGGAGTCGGACTCGAGCCACGGCTTCTTGTGGATCGGGCAGTTCCGCTGGATCAGCAGTGCACGCGTAGCGGACAGCAGAGTGTCGCTGATGTCGTCCTCAAGGAACGCCTTCGCCGTCTTCTTCGCGCCTTCGGTGGAGTCGCCGAACCTGGCCCTCTTGAAGTCGCTGAAACGCGTCTTGTGACCCCCGCCGACCAGAATCCTCCTGAGTTCGGTGACGACGTTCGTGCCGCCGGCCTTCAGCTTCATCGCGACCGTGAACCCGTCGATGTCCTCGATCAGGTCGCTGAGCGAGAACGTGGACGCGACGTCGGGCCTGGCCAGTGTCCTGCGGCAGAAGTCCAGCGGGGACGCGTTGTCCGAGCGACTCCATTCGCCGTAGAACGTGAGCAGGTCCCCGCCCCAGCTGGCGAGTTCGGCGCGGTTCGCCTTGCCGACTCCGGCGTTCCCCTTGAGGAAATAGCCTGCGGCACTCGCAATCAGGTGGTCCGGGCTGATGGTGACACCCATCGACGGGTCGAGGTACTCGTGATCCCTCGCTCGGCCCAGTCCCCGGTTGTTGCAGAATTCTATGAACGCGTTGTCCACATCGCCGAACAGCGATCCCCAGCGGGAGTCCGTGTACTTGTCCCAGCGCATGAACTGCAGGCACAGTTCGTTCGCGTTGCTCGCTTTGTACGCGACGGCGGCATCGTGGACCCTCTGGACGTAGGCGAGGAAGTCGTTGACCGTCGAACTTCCCGACTTGTTCACCGAGTTCTGCCCGAAGTCCGAGCCGGGGCGGTGCGCCACCCGGTCCAGCGCGAAGGTGTCCGAACCCGCGGAGAAGTTGAACTCCTTGATCTGGTTGAACGCCCAGTTCTGCGGGAGGGGGAATCCGAGGTTGCCGGAGAACCCATAGGACATGCCGGAGACGTAGGCGTACGGCACGAAGGCGCCTCCTGCCACGCTGGAGCACACGTTCCGCGAACCGTAGACGCCGGTGATGTACTTGCTGCCATTGCCCTTCAGGGCGTCGTTCACGCCGATGAAGTAGTCGACGATCTTGTCCATCTCCGCCTGCGTGGCGTCGTAGTCGACCGCGAAGTAGATCACCGTACTGCGGTTGAAGCCATAGCCTTCGGCCCGTTCGTGCGCCCTGCGCCCGTGCGCGTATCCGTTGGAGTACGTGAAGTCCGCGAGCTTCCGCGCGTCGTACTGCCAGATCGGGATGACGCTCAGACCGGCGGAGAAGATCGCTTCCAGCTCTCCGGGCTGTATCTCCTTGTTCAGGGTGCTGTTGGCCGGCTCGTCGAGGTAGCGGCCCACGGCGCGGTAGCCGGCGTCGTAGAGCGCCTTCGCCCGCGAGGGGGTGATCGTGAAGCGGGTGTCACAGCAGTTGACCGGCCGGTCGGGGTTGCCGTAGGCGACCAGCAGCTGCGCCCAGGTGTCGAAGTCGGACTTGCCCGTCTCGCTGATCGCGGAGAAGCTCTGGAACTTCTCCACCCAGCTCCTGAGCTTCGGTCCGAACTCGTAGCTGAAACTGGCGATGTCACCACTCGTGTTCGAGGGGCCGTTCGCCACGCAGGCGGCCGAGAACAGTTGTACCCATACCCCGGAGTCGCCTTCGCCGAGCGTGTGGGCCCGCAGGCCCGCTTCCGTGCCGGGCCCGAAGATGCCGTTGGCCGAGCCCTCGGGAATTCCCGACTCGTACTGGATCGCCTTCATCAGGGCCTGCTGGACATCACGGGAGAAGAACCCGTCGCACGGGCCTATGAAGAAGGTCGACTTCTGCCAGTAGCGGGAGTTGAGCCACCGCTGCATGAGGCGGATCTGCTCCAGTCCGCCGGACAGGAAGACGTAGGCGTCCATGGTGAGCAAGGCCTTGAAGACCTTGGGCGGCAGGGCGTTGCCGACGTCCGTGGCATGGAGACCCATGTCTTCCATCATCGTCTTGAAGCCGGACAGAGTGGGGTTCGACATCTCCCCGTCGATGGCGCCGGCGCTGTAACCCTTGCAGTACAGGCCACACTGGATGATCTTGACTATGTTCTTGTTCGGCTCACCGACTTTGATGGGCCCCCTGGCTGCCAGCGTCGACAGTGTGGTGGGACCGAACGCGTTCGAGAGTGTCGTGATCCCGAGTTCGTACTGCAACGCCCGGGTCAGGGAGTACATGGTGTTCCAGCCGGTCTTCCCGTCCTCCGTCACGGGGTTGTAGCCGGCGACACTCTTGTACGTCGCGTTGACCCATTTCTGGGCCTGAAGAACCATTTGGTCAGCCATGGCGGAAATCCGCTCCTTCGACTTTTCGATGCGCGTGGGGAAGTGGCGAGCGCGAACCGGTCGCGATGGACGACAGGTCCCGGTATCCCGACTCCGGCTGAGAGGTGCAGCGGTCCGCCACCAGCGACCAGCCGAAGAGCATCCCTTGTTCCGTCGAGCCCCCGCCACGACGTTCTTCCGGAAAGTGGTCCCGCTGGGAAGTGGCGGGGCACTCTCACGTATTGCTGGTGCGGCCCCTGTGGGCCAAGTGGTCCCGGGACGTGGGCCGGTCACCGTGATGGAGACCCGGCGGACCCGGTGGCGATGCGAGGCAGCGCCCGGATGTGAGGGGCTGCCGCGGTCGGCGTGTGACGAAGCGTAATGACATGGCCGGACGCATGTTCGAGCATTAATCCGGGCCGAGGCGGCGTCGGCCCGGCCGGGCACAATCGTCAAGTCAGCAGTCTGCAGGGTGCATTGACGGATCATCAATTTCTGCTGGTCGCGGCGCCTTTCGGCTGTGTGGCCGAATGTGCGGCAAGAGTTGGCCGAATCCATTCCACGTGCAAACCCTGCCGATGTCGGCCTCCGGGGCGCCCGCCGCCTCGCGGTCGGCCGTGCCGGCCGACCGTGAGGCCTGCGCGCGGGCTCCACGGCGCCGTGTGCGGCCGGCTCCGCCCCGGACCGGCCGGCCGCCCCGGCCGTCACCTCGGGAACCGGCGCGCACTCGCCCGCCGCCGTGGCCGCCGCGAGCGCATGGGCGATTCCGGCCAAGCCGTCGCCGGTCTGCTTTCGCACCGGCAGACCGCGGACCTCTGCCTGGAACGAGCGAGGCGATGCCCCGCCCGGCCGGCCCCCGGCGTCGACTTCGTCAGGCGGCGTGCCCGCCGTCGACGGCGAACTCCGCCCCGGTGACGTACGCCGCCCCGGGCCCGGCCAGGAAGGCCACCATGGCGGCCACCTCACCCGCCGTGCCGAAGCGCCCGAGGGCGGTCATCGCCGCCTGCGGCCCCGCGTAGGGCCCGTCCGCCGGGTTCATGCCCGTGTCCACCGGCCCCGGGTGGACGATGTTCGCGGTGATCCCGCGCCCGCCCAGCTCCCGGGCGAGGGCCTTCGTCAGCCCGGACAGCGCCGACTTGCTCATCGCGTAGAGCGTCCCGCCGGGCCCGGGGACCCGCTGGGTGATGCAGCTGCCGATGGTGATGATCCGCCCGCCCGGCCCCAGTTCGGCGGCCGCGGCCTGGGCGGTGGTGAACACCCCGCGGACGTTGACCGTGAGCACCCGCTCCACGTCGGCCGCGGTCAGGCCCTCCAGCGGCCCGAGGACGCCCACGCCCGCGTTGTTGACGAGCACGTCGAGCCGCCCGAACTCCCGCACGGCCCGCCCCACCGCGTCGGCGCCGGCCCCCGGATCCCCGGCGTCGGCCCGCACCGCCAGCGCCCGCCGCCCGAGCGCCTCGACCTTCCCGGCCACCCCGGCCGCGGCCTCCCCGCTGCTCGCATAGGTGAACGCGACGTCCGCGCCCTCCTCGGCCAGCCGCAAGACCGTCGCGGCCCCGATCCCCCTGCTGCCACCGGTCACCAGTGCCACCTTGCCGTCCATGACGTTCCTCCCTCGATTGCCCACCAGTTGGTTGCGGGTTCAATCAAATCCCCGGAGGGTCGATGGCGCTGGCAGGAATCCGACCACGCGTTCGTGCGGGGGCGTGCGTGGCGTCGCGCCGAGAATTCGGGGGTCCGGGAGTCTGCACTCCTGTAGGGACGACCGAGCTAGGAGCGCAGAGCCATGGGAAAGCTGACCCTGACCACCTTCGTGACCCTCGACGGCGTGATGCAGGCACCCGGGGGACCGGAGGAGGATCGCAGCGGAGGGTTCGAGTACGGCGGGTGGCTGGCGCAGTTCGCCGACGAGGGCATGCTGGAGTTCGTCAAGGAGGTCTTCGGGCGGACCGGGGCGTTCCTGCTCGGGCGGCGGACGTACGAGATCTTCGCCGGGTACTGGCCGCACCACGACGATCCGGCCGACCCCATCGCGGGCAACCTGAACCGGCTGCCGAAGTACGTGGCCTCCACCACGCTCAAGGAGCCGGCCTGGGGCCCGGCCACGGTGCTCGACGGGGAGAACCTGCAGAGCGAGATCGTCCGGGTCAAGGACGTACTGGAGGGGGAGCTGCAGGTGCACGGCAGCGGGCAGCTCGCACAGTGGCTGCTGGCCCGGGACCTCGTGGACGAGCTGAACCTGCTGGTCTTCCCCGTGTTCCTGGGCGCGGGCCGGAAGCTGTTCCCGACCGGTGGGCTGCCGACCGCCTTCGAGGTGACGCAGTCCCGTACGACGGCGGCCGGAACCGCCATCCACACCTACCGGCCGACGGGGCGGGCCACCTTCGGCACGGTCGGCTGAGCCGGGCCGCCTACCGCGGGTCCAGGGCGAGCTGGACCACGCGGCCCTCGCGCAGGACCAGCAGGTCCGGGGCCTCGTGCTCGTAGTGGCGGATGCGGCCGACCGGGCCCGGCGGGCGGATGTGGGGGGCCACGAGCAGCAGGAAGTCCTCCAGGTCGGGGAGCTGTTCCGCGTGGATCTCCTGGCGGGCCGTCAGCGCCCATCCGCCGTGTTCGGTCGGGGTGAATTCCCCGACGAGCACGCCCCGGACGCGCCACGCGGGGCCGCGGGCGCAGAGGAGGCCGGTGTCCGGTGCCAGCTGGCGCCGGACTTCGGCGAGTACGGCGTCCGGCGTGCTGTCGAGCAGGTCGAACGCCAGGTCCAGGGCGTAGAGATCAGCCATGCACCCGATGCTACGGGCCCTGCGCGGACGGTCCGGAAACGGGTCGCCCGGCATGATCGGCTCCGGTAGCGTGCCCCCTGCACCCGTGCGAGCCGCCGAAGCCTCCACTTCTCCCGTGACGTTGGAGACCTCCGTGACCGTGATCTCGCCGGCCCTCGAAGCCGCCCCCCGCCGGGCCTGGCTCGCCGACCTGCCGGTCCTGGCCGTCGCCGTCGTCTGGGGCGGCAGCTACCTCGCCGCCAAGGGCATCACCACCTCGCACACCGTCATCGCCGTGCTCGTGCTGCGGTTCGCCCTGGTCCTGCCCGTCCTGGTCGTCGCCGGGTGGTCGCGGCTGCGCGCGCTCGGCGCCGCCCGGCTGCGCTCCGCCGGGCTGCTGGGACTCGTGCTCGGCGGGATCTTCCTCCTGGAGACCTACGGGGTCGTCCACACCTCGGCCACGAACGCAGGGCTGATCATCAGCCTGACCATGATCTTCACCCCGCTGGCCGAGGCCGCGGTGCGGCGGCGGGCGCCCTCCACCGGATTCCTCGGGGCCGCGGCCGTCTCCGTGGCCGGTGTCGTGCTGCTCACCCAGGGGGCCGGATTCACCGCGCCCGGCCTCGGCGACCTGCTCATCCTCGGCGCCGCCCTCGCCCGGACCCTGCACGTCCTGCTCATGGCCCGGATCGAGGCCGTCCAGGACGCCGACGCGCTGTCCCTGACCACCGTGCAGCTCGGCGGGGCCGTACTCGTCTTCGCGCTGCTGGCCGCCGTGCCCGGGACCGGGGCGAGCCCCTGGGCCGCCGCCGCCGGTTTCGGGGCCGCGGAGTGGGCCGGGCTGGCCTTCCTCTCCGTCTTCTGCACCCTCTTCGCCTTCTTCGTACAGATGTGGGCCGTGCGCCGCACCTCGCCCTCCCGGGTCAGCCTGCTGCTCGGCACCGAGCCCCTGTGGGCGGCCGTCGCCGGCATCGCCATCGGCGGCGAGGACCTCGGCCCCCTCGGCTACGCGGGCGCCGCCCTGGTGCTCGCCGGCACCGCATGGGGCCGCCGCGCCGTCGCCCCGGCCGCCTGATCCCCGTTCGGGCATGTGTCCGGAAAACGACGCAGCCACGGGTGATCGCCCGCCATAGGGTGACCCAATGCCCGTGCGCTTACAGAACCGGCAGGTCCGGGAGTTCCTCCAGGCGGACCCGGCGCCGTTCCCGGCGCGAGAGTTCGCAGGCCTCCGCGATCCGGAACGCCGCCAGTGCCTCCCGGCCGTCGCACGGGTTGGCCCCCTCGCCCCGCACCAGCTGGACGAAGGCCGCCAGCTCGGCCTCGTACGCCGGGGCGAAACGTTCCAGGAAGCCGGTCCACGGCTTGCTCGCCGGGGGCGGGCCGTGCGGTTCGGTGGAGGCGATCGGAGTCCGGTCGTCCAGCCCCACCGAAACCTGGTCCAGCTCCCCGGCCAGCTCCATCCGCACGTCGTACCCGGCGCCGTTGCACCGCGTGCCGGTGGCCGTGACCAGGGTTCCGTCGTCCAGCGTCAGCACGGCCGCCGCCGTGTCGATGTCGCCCGTCTCCCGGAACACGGCGGGCCCCGCGTCCGACCCGGCCGCGTACACCTCGACCACCTCGTGTCCGGTCACCCAGCGGACCATGTCGAAGTCGTGCACCATGCAGTCCCGGTAGAGCCCGCCGGAGGTCGCCAGGTACGCGGCCGCCGGCGGCGCCGGATCGGCCGTCATCGTCCGGACGGTGTGCAGCCGCCCCAGGGCGCCCGAACGGACCAGCTCGCGGGCCGTGCCGTAGCCCGCGTCGAAGCGGCGCATGAAGCCCACCTGGAGCAGCCCGCCCGCGGCCGCGACCTCCCGCAGCGCCGCCAGGGTCCGGTTCAGATCCGGGGCCAGCGGTTTCTCGCAGAACACCGGCAGCCCGCCGCGCACCGCCCGTACGACGAGGTCCGCGTGCGCCTCCGTCGCGGACGCGACCACCACGGCGTCCACGCCCCAGGTGAAGACCTGCTCCACCGAGGGCGCGGCAGTGGCCCCGAGCCGGTCGGCGAGGCGCGCCGCCCGCACGGGATCGGCGTCCGCGAGCAGGAGCGAACCCGCCTCCGGGTGGCGGGCCAGTGCCGCCGCATGGAAGGACCCGATCCGGCCCGTTCCGATCAAGCCGATGCGCATGCACTCAACCTGACCCTGTCGGCGGAACCTGTCAATCCGCCCGCGCATGTCAACCTGCCCGTGCGTGCCCCGATGACCCTTCATGGTCGACTGTGGCGGATACTGAGCGGCTGGACCGGAATGGAGCCGGAATGACCGGATTGGTGACCGGCTCGACGACGGACCGAATTGGTGACGAGGGAAGGGCGCGGCGACGTGGCTAGGGTTCGGACAGGGGTGCGCGTCGTGGGCGCGGTGCTCGCGGCGGTACTGGGGGCCTCGCTCGCGGGCTGCAGCAGTACGGGTGGCAAGCGCGCCGAGGAGCGGGCGAAGGCCGCCGTGGCGGGCCGGCCCGCCGTCTCCACCCCGCGCTGGACCTTCGCGATGGTCACGCACGCGGGCGACGGCGACACCTTCTGGGACATCGTCCAGAAGGGCGCCAAGGAGGCCGCGGCCAAGGACAACATCAACTTCGTCTACGCCCACGACGACCAGGCGCAGCAGCAGGCGCAGTTCGTGCAGAACGCCATCGACCAGAAAGTCGACGGGATCGTCGTCAGCCTCGCCAAGCCGGAGGCCCTCAAGGACGTCATCGCCAAGGCCGTGAAGGCCGGCATCCCGGTGATCACGGTCAATTCCGGCTCCGCCCAGTCCGCCGAGTACGGCGCACTGACGCACATCGGCCAGGACGAGGAGATCGCCGGCGAGGCGGTCGGCACCGAGCTGGGCAAGCGGGGCCGCAAGAAGGCCGTCTGCGTCCTGCACGAACAGGGCAACGTCGGCCACGAGCAGCGCTGCGCCGGGGCCAAGAAGACCTTCAGCGGCACGATGGAGAACCTGTACGTCGAGGGCACCAACATGCCCTCCGTCCAGGCGTCCATCCAGGCGAAGCTCCAGGCCGACCCGTCCGTCGACGCGATCGTCACCCTCGGCGCCCCCTTCGCCCCGACCGCGATCAAGGCGAAGGACGCGGCGGCCAGCAAGGCCGAGGTCGACACCTTCGACCTCAACGCGTCCGTGGCCCGCGACCTCAAGTCCGGCGCCCTCGGCTTCGCCGTCGACCAGCAGCCCTACCTCCAGGGCTACGAGGCCATCGACCTGCTCTGGCTGTACCGCTACAACGCGAACGTGCTCGGCGGCGGCCGCCCGGTGCTCACCGGACCGCAGATCGTCACCGCCGCCGAGGCGTCCAAGCTGGAGGAGTTCATCAAGCGGGGCAGCCGATGAGCACGCACGCCGCCGTCGACGAACGGCTCGCGCCGACCTCCACCGTGCGCAAGCTGCTCGCCCGCCCGGAGCTGGGCTCGGTGGTCGGCGCCGCCGCCGTCTTCGTCTTCTTCTCCATCGCCGCGCCCAGCTTCCTGCAGGCCTCCAGCCTCAGCACGGTCCTGTACTCGGCCTCCACCATCGGGATCATGGCCGCTCCGGTGGCCCTGCTGATGATCGGCGGCGAGTTCGACCTCTCCGCCGGTGTCATGGTCACGACCTCCGCGCTGGTGAGCTCGATGTTCAGCTACCAGATGACGGCCAACGTCTGGGTCGGCGTCGCGGTGTCCCTGCTGGTCACGCTGGCCATCGGCTTCTTCAACGGCTTCATGCTGACCCGCACCAGGCTGCCCAGCTTCATCATCACGCTCGGCACCTTCCTGATGCTGACCGGCCTGAACCTCGGCTTCACCAAGCTGATCAGCGGCTCGGTCTCCACCAAGACCATCGCCGACATGGAGGGCTTCTCCTCCGCGCGGGCCCTGTTCGCCTCGCAGTGGAACATCGGCTCGGTCACCCTCAAGGTCACCATCCTGTGGTGGTTCGCCATCGTCGCCGTGGCCACCTGGATCCTGCTGCGCACCCGCGCCGGCAACTGGATCTTCGCCGTCGGCGGCGGGGCCGACGCGGCCCGCGCGACCGGCGTGCCCGTCGTGAAGACCCGTATCGGCCTCTACATGGGCGTCGCCCTGTGCGCCTGGATCTCCGGGCAGCACATCCTCTTCTCGTTCGACGTGGTCCAGTCGGGCGAAGGCGTCGGCAACGAGTTCCTCTACATCATCGCGGCCGTCATCGGCGGCTGTCTGATGACCGGCGGCTACGGCTCCGCCATCGGCTCGGCGGTCGGCGCCTTCATCTTCGGCATGACCAGCAACGGCATCGTCTACGCCCAGTGGAACCCGGACTGGTTCAAGTTCTTCCTCGGCGCGATGCTCCTGCTGGCCACGCTGCTCAACGCATGGGTCCGCAAGCGGGCGGAGGCACGGGCATGACCACGGCACTCGTGAAGCTGACCGACGTCAGCAAGTACTACGGCAACATCCGCGCCCTCCAGGGGGTCTCCCTGGAGGTCTCGGCGGGCGAGATCACCTGCGTCCTCGGCGACAACGGCGCCGGCAAGTCCACCCTCATCAAGATCATCGCAGGGCTGCACCGGCACGACGCGGGCACCTTCGAGATCGAGGGCGAGGAGACCGTGCTCGCCAACCCGCGCGCGGCCCTGGACCTCGGCATCGCCACCGTCTACCAGGACCTCGCCGTCGTCCCGCTGATGCCCGTGTGGCGCAACTTCTTCCTCGGCTCCGAGCCCACCAGGGGCCGCGGTCCCCTCCGCCGCCTCGACGTGGACCTCATGCGCGAGACCACCCGCGCCGAGCTGCTGCGCATGGGCATCGACCTGCGCGACGTGGACCAGCCCATCGGCACCCTGTCCGGCGGCGAGCGCCAGTGCGTGGCCATCGCCCGCGCCGTGTACTTCGGCGCCAAGGTCCTCGTCCTCGACGAGCCCACCGCGGCCCTCGGCGTGAAGCAGTCCGGCGTGGTCCTCAAGTACGTCGCCGCCGCCCGCGACGCGGGCCTCGGCGTGGTCCTGATCACCCACAACCCGCACCACGCGTACCTGGTGGGGGACCGTTTCGTGCTCCTCAAGCGCGGCGCCATGGCGGGAAGCCACACCCGCGACTCGATCACGCTCGACGAGCTCACCCGGCAGATGGCGGGCGGCTCCGAGCTGGACGAACTGAGCCACGAACTGGAGCGAGTGGCAGAATCAGGGGCAGAGGCCCCACCAGGCGCAGCCGACCCGGCTTCCCGCACCACCCCACCGAAGAGGGACGACACGACTCGATGAGCACGTACCGGGACTTCACGCTCTCCCACCGGGGGTCGGCGCGAGGCACCGTCCTGCGGACCATCGGCACCCGTGAGCGCCGGTCGCACCTGACCGCCCCGCGCGTCCCGACCGTCGGCATCGACATCGGCGGCACCAAGGTGATGGCAGGGGTCGTCGACGCCGACGGCATCATCCTGGAGAAGATCCGGACCGAGACCCCGGACAAGTCCAAGAGCCCCAAGGTCGTCGAGGACACCATCGTCGAGCTGGTGCTCGACCTCTCCGACCGGCACGACGTGCACGCGGTCGGCATCGGGGCCGCCGGCTGGGTCGACGCCGACCGCTCCCGCGTGCTGTTCGCACCCCACCTGGCCTGGCGCGACGAGCCGCTGCGCGACGCGCTCCAGTCCCGGCTCGCCGTCCCCGTCATGGTCGACAACGATGCCAACACCGCCGCCTGGGCCGAGTGGCGCTTCGGCGCCGGACGCGGCGAGGACCACCTCGTCATGATCACGCTCGGCACCGGTATCGGCGGGGCCATCCTCGAAGGCGGCCAGGTCAAGCGCGGCCGCTACGGGGTGGCCGGCGAATTCGGCCACATGCAGGTCGTCCCGGGCGGCCACCGCTGCCCCTGCGGCAACCGCGGCTGCTGGGAGCAGTACAGCTCAGGCAACGCCCTGGTCCGCGAGGCCCGCGAGCTGGCCGCCGCCGACTCCCCGGTCGCGTACAACATCATCGCCAGGGTCGGCGGCAACGTCCAGGAGATCACCGGGCCGCTCATCACCGAGCTGGCCCGCGAGGGCGACGCCATGTGCGTCGAGCTGCTCCAGGACATCGGCCAGTGGCTCGGCGTCGGCATCGCCAACCTCGCCGCAGCCCTCGACCCCTCCTGCTTCGTCATCGGCGGCGGCGTCAGCGCCGCCGACGACCTGCTGATCGGCCCCGCCCGGGAGGCCTTCCGCCGCCACCTCACCGGCCGCGGCTACCGGCCGGAGGCCCGCATCGCCAAGGCCCAGCTCGGCCCCGAGGCCGGCATGGTCGGCGCCGCCGACCTCGCCCGGCTCGTCGCCCGGCGCTTCCGCCGCGCCACCCGCCGGCGGGTCGAGCGCTACGAACGGTACGAGCGCTACGCGCAGCAGCTGGGCCGGCGCGAGCCCGCCGGACCCGAGGACCAGGAAAAACAGTGACACCGCCCTCCCTGCCCCACCAGGCCTCCGCCCCCGACGCCACGCCGCCGCCCACCGCCGAGGACCGCAGGCACGTGGTCAAGCGGCGCTGGATCACGGCGATCATCATCCTGCTGCTGATCGGCGTACCCGCGGGCTACCTCGCCATCTCCACCCAGCAGAGCCGCGAGAGCGGCCGCGACAAGGCCGCCAAGGTCGGCGCGTCCGAGGTGCGCCCCGGCTGGCCCTCCAAGGTGCAGCGGAGCATCTACGAGGTCCCGATCCCGCCGAAGGCCTGGCGGGTCGGGTTCCTGGAGACCAACAACTGGCGCACCAGCCGGCTGTTCACCCAGTTCGCGGTGACCCCGGAGGACCTGGACGCCTTCCTCGCCGCCGTCGGCACCAGCCGGGCCGGGCTGAAGCGGGGCGAGGTCTCGATCTCCCCGCACGACTCCGAGGTCGCCGGCTGGAGCTGGAGCCCGGAGGCCACCTGGTACGGGACCACCGTGGAACAGCCGGACCCGCGCCCGAGCCGGGACATCACGGTGGACCTCACCGACCCCGGGAAGCCCAAGGTCTACGTGGTCTCCACGACCACCCCCTGACCGGGGCCCCTCCACCGCTAGCCTGGGATCATGAAGCTCACCAAGCGGCTGCACTCCTGCGTCCAGTTGGAGAAGGACGGGCGCACGCTCGTCATCGACCCGGGCGCCTTCAGCGAACCGGACGCGGGCCTGGGGGCGGACGCCCTGCTGGTCACGCACGAACACCCCGACCACTTCGAGGAGGGCCGGCTGCGGGCCGCCCTCGACGCGAACCCGGCGGCCGGGCTGTGGACCCTGCGCAGCGTCGCCGAGAAGCTCGCCCCCGCCTATCCGGGCCGGGTGCACACCGTCGGCCACGGCGACGTCTTCACCGCCGCCGGGTTCGAGGTCCAGGTGCACGGGGAGCTGCACGCGGAGATCCACCCGGACATCCCGCGGGTCACGAACGTCGGCTACCTCGTGGAGGGTTCCCTCTTCCACCCCGGGGACGCCCTGACCGTGCCCGGGGTGCCGGTGGAGACCCTGATGGTCCCGGTGCACGCCCCCTGGAACAAGGTCGCGGAGGTGATCGACTACCTCCGCGAGGTCAAGCCGCGCCGGGCCCTGGACATCCACGACGCCTACCTCTCCGACATCGCCCGGCCGATCTACGACTTCGCCCTGGACGCCCTCGGCGGCACCGATCACGGCCGACTCACCGCGGGGGACAGCACCGACCTGTGAGTGTCGGTGCCTGGAGGTAGGTTGGAACGCATGCGTATCGCCACCTTCAACGTCAACTCCATCACCGCCAGGCTGCCGCGCCTGCTGGCCTGGCTGGAGAGCTCCGGCACCGATGTCCTGTGCATCCAGGAGACCAAGTGCTCGGCGGAGCAGTTCCCGCACGCCGAGCTGCGCAAGCTGGGCTACGAATCGGCCGTCAACGCCACCGGCCGGTGGAACGGCGTGGCCCTGCTCTCCAAGGTGGGCCTGGACGACGTGGTCCTCGGGCTGCCCGGCGGGCCCGACTACGAAGGCGTCCAGGAGCCCCGCGCGATCTCCGCGACCTGCGGCGGGGTCCGGGTCTGGTCGGTGTACGTGCCCAACGGCCGCGAGGTCGAGCACGACCACTACGGCTACAAGCTGGACTGGTTCCGCTCGCTGACCACGGCCGTCGCGCAGGACGCGGTCGGCCCGCGCCCCTTCGCGGTGCTCGGCGACTTCAACGTGGCCCCGACCGACGAGGACGTCTACGACCCGGCCGTCTTCGCGGGCCTCACCCACGTCACCCCCGCCGAGCGGGCCGCCCTGGAGGCACTGCGGGGCGCCGGGCTCTCCGACGTGCTGCCGCGCCCCCTCAAGTACGACCGCCCGTACACGTACTGGGACTACCGGCAGCTGGCCTTCCCCAAGAACCGCGGCATGCGCATCGACCTGGTGTACGGGAACGAGCCCTTCACCAAGGCCGTCACCGACGCCTACGTCGACCGCGAGGAGCGCAAGGGCAAGGGTGCGTCCGACCACGCGCCGGTCGTCGTGGACCTGGACCTCGACCGGTAGGCCGTGCCGGACGGCCCCGCCGGCCGCCCATCCGGGCCGGCCGGTCCAGGCGCGCCCTGTGGCCAGCGGCGGATCCTGGTGCGACGCTGGGCGGTATGAACATCCCTTTCCTGGACAACTGGCTGAACCGGCGTGAAACGGAACAGGGTGCGGGACTCGCCGCCGCCCTCGCGGACGATCCCGAGGGCGTCGCCGAGCTGTTCTCGGAGTGCGAGATGCTGCGCGTCCAGGCGCGGGCGGCCGGCCTCGAACTCGACGGGAGCCAGGGCTCCTTGGAGGCCCTGGACCAGCTGATGCCCCGCTGGCGGCGGGACCCCGAGGCGGTGCCCTGGCTCGGCAACGACGCGGGCTTCTACCTCGGGACGGTGATCGTCCGGACCATCCCGGGGGCCGGCTGGCAGGTGTGGCCCAACGGCCAGCCGGTGATCCGGCTGGCCTCGGGCCGCGAGCTGAACGTGATCGAGTCGGGGGTGTCCTGGGCGATGACCGGATCCCCCGAACTCAGCCAGGCGTACGCCGAGGCCTCCGAGGGCTGATGCCCCGGCGCCCCGGCGTGTCGGAGCGAAGTGCCCTTCCGCGGCTGGATAGTTTGCGCTGACCTCGACACACCGACACCGAGTGGGCAGGGCAGCGCATGAGCGTCGATCCGTTGATCGAGCTGCGGGACGTCAACAAGCACTTCGGACAGCTGCACGTCCTGCGGGACATCAACCTCACCGTCGGCCGCGGCGAGGTGGTGGTGGTCATCGGCCCCTCCGGGTCCGGGAAGTCCACCCTGTGCCGGGCGATCAACCGGCTGGAGACCGTCGAGTCGGGCACGATCCTGCTGGACGGGGAGCCGCTGCCCGCCGAGGGCAAGGAACTGGCCCGGCTGCGCGCCGAGGTCGGGATGGTCTTCCAGTCCTTCAACCTCTTCGCGCACAAGACCGTCCTCGCCAACGTCTCGCTCGCGCAGGTCAAGGTGCGCGGGCGCAAGAAGGGCGAGGCGGACAAGCGCTCCCGGCAGCTCCTGGACCGCGTCGGCCTCGCCGACCAGGCGGAGAAGTTCCCCGCGCAGCTCTCCGGCGGCCAGCAGCAGCGCGTGGCCATCGCCCGGGCCCTGGCCATGGACCCCAAGGCCCTGCTCTTCGACGAGCCCACCTCCGCCCTCGACCCGGAGATGATCAACGAGGTGCTGGAGGTCATGCAGCAGCTCGCCAGCGAGGGCATGACCATGGTCGTGGTCACCCACGAGATGGGCTTCGCCCGCTCCGCCGCGAACCGGGTGGTCTTCATGGCCGACGGGCGGATCGTCGAGGACCGTACTCCGGAGCAGTTCTTCACCGCTCCGGAGAGCGACCGGGCCAAGGACTTCCTCTCCAAGATCCTCAAGCACTGAGGGGCCGGCGGCAGCCTTCGGTCACTGCTCGCGCAGCGGTACCGAGACGTACGACGGATCGGAGCGCGGCGAGGAGAAGGTCAGCTGCGCCCCGGTGGGGTTGTGTTCGATGTAGAGCGGGTCGACGGTGTCGATGACGAGGGCGAGGCGGTGGCCCGCGGGCACGTCGTAGGCGGTGGAGAAGAGCTCCAGGTCCACCCCGAACGCCCGGCCCGGCGTACGGCCGTGGAAGGTGTACGGGGCGTTGCTGACGAGCTTGCCGATCCCGAGCGGGCCGACGTCGTAGAGGTACGCGACGAAGGTGCCGTCGGCCTTGGTGGGAGTGACGGTGGTGTGCAGCTTCACCGTGCCGCGCACCCGGCGGTCCTCGTCGTAGCGCCCCGACTGCCAGACGGCGGCGAAGGCGCGGGGGAGGAGCGGGATGGAGGCGATCGGCGGCGCCTTGACGAACTGGTCGAGGGCGCTGGAGAGCAGGAGGATGCCGCCGTTGGCGCCGGAGTCGACATTGGCGAAGAGGTGCTCGCTGTCGGAGAGCGCGAGCTTCTCGGTGCCGCCCGCGCCGACCGACTTCCAGTCGGCGTAGCCCTCGTAGCCGTCGTTGCTGCGGGACTTGATCTGCACCGGGGCCTCGGTGTCGATGCCGTTGCGCTCGCCCTTGAGGTAGCGGTCGAACCAGCGGTGGGCGTTGGTCCAGGTGTCGTTGGGCAGGCCGAGCAGGCCGGTGCCCTCGGCGGTGGCATGGTCCCCGGGCCGGAACTCCAGGCGCTTGGGGCCGGTCAGCCGCTCGTAGAACTTCGCGTACTGGTTGGGCGGGAAGATCGTGTCCCCCCAGGCGTTGCCGAGCATGACCGCTGCGCCGTTGGCGTTGATCCGGTCCACCTGCTCGGAGGCGGATCGCTGCCTGCCCCACTCGATCATCTGCTGCTCCTGGTCCAGCCGGGAGCCGAGGAAGTTGCCGAGCAGCGCCTGGAGTTCGGGTCCGGGGCGGCCGGTGAGGTATCCGGCGGCGCCGAGCATCGCGGCGGCCTGGAGGTGCTGGGTGCGGCCGGAGTAGATGGATTCGATGAGGTCGGCCCAGCCGCTCATCGCGACCACGGCCTTGATGCGCGCGTCGTGGGCGGAGGCCAGCAGGGTGATGCCGGCGGCGTACGAGACCCCGCCGAGGCCGATGCGGTCCGCGTCGGCGGGGGAGTTGGCCAGGGCCCAGTCGATGACGGCGCTGACGTCGGCGATGTCCGGCGGGCCGGCGACCTCGATGTTGCCGCCGGAGAGCCAGAAGCCGCGGGAGGTGTAACTGACCACGACGTAGCCGGAGTCGGCGAGCTTCCTGGCCTGCGCGATGTATTCGATCTGCGGCAGGCCCCAGCTGGTGGGCAGCACGATCAGCGGGTACTTGCGGCCGCTCACGGCCCCGGCCGGGGTGAAGACGTTGCCCTTGAGGGTGATGCCGCCGGATCCGGGGATGTCGTGGAAACGCAGTTCCGGCGAGGCCGCCGCGGCGTCGGAGACGACTGCCGCGGCGGGGGCGGGAGCCGCCTGGGCCTGGTGGGGGGCCAGGCCCAGGGCGGCTGCCGCCAGCAGGGCTGCCACGGCTGCGGCGGTGGTGGTGCGTTCCATCAATCGCTCCTCGCGTACGCCGGGTTGTCAAAGTGACCCGACGGTAACGGGAGCGGATTACTGAAGGTAACCCATCAGTAAGTTACGTGGTGGTAACAATTGAACGAGAGTCAGTGGAACGGTCGGCAGGTCAGCCGTTCTGCGGGGCGGCCGACAGGGCGCTCTTGGCCTTCCACTCGTCCCAGGAGAGGTTCCACTCGCCGTAGCCGTTGCCGATCGGCGCCTGGCCCTTCGAGCCCTCGCCGACCACCTCGAAGAGGTCGCCGACCTGGGACTGCCCGAAGAACTCCTTGGCGTCGGCGTCGCTCATCCCCACACAGCCGGAACTGCTGTTGGTGCGGCCGAAGTTGCCGGAGTTCCACGGGGCGGCGTGCGCGTACATGCCGGACCAGGTCAGGCGCATCGAGTAATCGACCATCTTGTCGTAGGCGTTGTCCAGGCCCACCGTCTGGGAGTCCATCCGGATGGTGCCCTCCTTGGTCATGATCACCATCTTCCCGGACCAGGAGGCCTTCTTGCCGCCGGGAGTGCCGGCCGAGATCGGGATCGTCCTGAGCGCCTGGCCGTCCTGGGTGACCGACATCTTCTTCGTGTCGAGGCTGACCTGGACCCGCCGGTCCTTGCCGATCTTGAACTCGGTGTTGTAGTCGCGGGCGAACAGCCCGCCGCCCTTGCCGGAGTCCACGCCGTTCAGGTGCATGTCGACCTTCACGTCCGTGCCGGACTTCCAGTAGTCCTTGGGCCGCCAGTCGACGCGGTCCTTGCCGTCGTGGTCCTTCATCCAGCCCCAGGAACCCTCGGTGTTGTCCGAGGTGGTGACCTTGAGCTGCTTCTCCACGTCGGCCTTGTTCGTCACCGGGTTGTCGAAGACGAGGGACACCGGCATCGCCACGCCCACCGTGCTGCCCTTGGAGATGTTGATCGAGACCTTGTTCACCTTGTCGGCGGGGCCGGTCTTGAACTGCGTGGTGGCGCTCTGGCTGTCGGTGTTCTGCGCCTCGACCTTGTACTCCGCACCGGGCGGGGCGTTGCGCTCCGAGGTCCAGGTCTTCCCGTCGTCGGCTATCTTCCCAGGCAGCTCCGCGCCCTTCGCGTCGGTCACCTTCACCTGGGCCAGCTTGCCTTCGGCGACGGTCACCGTGACGGGCTGGCCCGCCTTGACCTGATCGCCCGTGAGGTTCACCGAGACGGCCATGTCGGCCTTCGGCTTCAGCTCGGCGTTGTTGGTCGCACTGCTCCCGCCATCGCTTCCGCCCGAGCAGGCGGTGAGCGCGGCGGCCAGAAGTGCGGTACCGGCCATGGCGGTGCGGCGTGTGCGGCTCAACGTAAACCCCTCCCAAGAATTAACCGTTCGCAAACCTAGATGCGAACAGGGCGACTCTAGGTTGCGCAATCCGCGAAAAACGTCGTCCCGCCGCTTGTGACCTGGACCGCAGCGAAACGGTCACCGTCCGGTCACAATCGCCGCGCCGTCCGGTCATGGGCGGCTGTGAGAGTCCTGTGCATCCGGATCCCCGGCCCCGCCACCGACGTACAGGAAGGCCGATCAGCCATGTGTGCACTGCTCGTGACCCCCGCCCGGCAACACGACCAGGACCGGGAGCTGACGGTGCGCACCCTGTCCGACCTCGAATACCAGGCGTTCCTTTCCCGGCACGGCCGGGCGAGTTTCCTCCAGTACCCGTCCTGGGCCGCGGTAAAGGACCTCTGGCGCTCGGAAAAGGTCGGATGGCACTATCCCGGCGGCGAAATAGAAGGTGCCGGACTCGTTCTCTACCGCCAATTCCCCGGCACCCGTAAATATTTCGCCTACCTTCCCGAGGGCCCCGTCGCGGACTGGTCCGACCCGCGCATCGACCGCTGGCTCAACCCGCTCATGCGCCACATGCGCGCCTCCGGTGCCTTCGCCGTCCGCATCGGCCCCACCCCCGCCCACCGCCGCTGGGACGCGGCCACCGCCAAGGCCGGCACCGGGACCGGCCGCCAGATATCCGACGTGCTCGCCACCGAGGTCGACCCGGTGGGCGCCGCCCTCGCAGACCGGCTGCGCACCCGCGGCTGGAAG
Organism: Streptomyces sp. NBC_00207; assembly: GCF_045160965.1. NCBI lineage: Bacteria > Bacillati > Actinomycetota > Actinomycetes > Kitasatosporales > Streptomycetaceae > Streptomyces > Streptomyces sp. NBC_00207. The sequence continues at coordinate 7,352,516 of NZ_CP130715.1, forward strand.
CGCTGCGGCGGTGAGGACGACGGCGACGCCCAGCCCCGCCACGTCTTCCGCGTGCCGCTGGCCGGCCGCTCCCTGGACGACCTGTGGTCGGGCCTGAACCAGGAGTGGCGGCGCAACGTCCGCAAGGCCGCGAAGGCCGGTGTGGAGACGGTCCTCGGCACCTCCGCCGACCTGCCCGAGTTCTACCGGCTGCTGCGCATCACCGAGGAGCGCGACGGCTTCCGGCTCGGCCGCTCCCTCGCGTACTACGAGCAGCAGTACCGGGTCCTGAACGCCGAGCAGCCCGGCCGCATGCGCCTCTACCTGGGCATCCACCGGGGCGAGATCCTCGCCGCCCACACGTTGATCGTCGCCGGGAAGCGGGTCTGGTACCAGACCGGTGCCTCCGCCGACCACCGGCGCGAGGTGCGGCCCAGCAACGCCCTGCAGTGGCGCATGATGTGCGACGCACACGCCCTCGGGGCGGAGGAGTACGACATGCGCGGGGTACCCTCCACCCTTGACCCCGACGAACGTTCTTTCGGGCTGCTGCGCTGGAAGCTCGGCACCGGCGGGCAGGTCGTCGAAACGCTCGGCGAATGGGAGACCCCGATGGAGGGAGTGGCCAACACGGCGCTCTACAAGGCGTTCCAGGCCTACCTGGCCCGCCGGTGACGGCCACCGACACCAGGCACAGCGCCGCCCCGGCCGGCGGCCCGGCACCGGACAAGACCTCGGTGCTGCGCAGCGGCGCGCTCATGGCGGCCGGTTCGATCGTCTCCCGTGCCACCGGCTTCATCCGCTCCGCCGTCGTCGTCGCCGCCCTCGGCATCGGCATGCTCGGCGACGGCTACGCGGTGGCCAACACGGTCCCGAACATCATCTACATGCTGCTCGTCGGCGGCGCGCTCAACGCCGTCTTCGTGCCCGAGCTGGTCCGGGCCGCCAAGGAACACGCCGACGGCGGCGCCGCCTACACCGACCGGCTGCTGACCGCCTGCACGGCGGCGCTCGTCGCGCTCACCGCCGCGGCCGTCCTCGCCGCCCCGCTGATCGTCTCGGTGTACACCGGCTACAGCGGGGCCCAGGAGAGCACCACCGTCGCGCTGGCCCGCTACTGCCTGCCGCAGATCCTCTTCTACGGGCTCTTCACCCTGCTCGGCCAGGTGCTGAACGCGCGCGGCCGGTTCGGCGCGATGATGTGGACCCCGGTCCTCAACAACATCGTGATCATCGGCGTCTTCGGGCTCTTCCTCTACGTCTCGCACGACGCCACGGACGGCCTGACCGCCGCCGAGACCCGGCTCCTGGGCCTCGGCACCACCGCCGGAATCGTCCTCCAGGCCCTCGCCCTGGTCCCCTCGCTGCGCGCGGCCCGCTTCCGCTGGCGCCCCCGCTTCGACTGGCGCGGCAGCGGCCTCGGCCGCCCCCTGCGCAACGCGGGCTGGCTGGTCATGCTCGTCCTCACCAACCAGATCGCCTACTGGGTCGTCACCCGGCTCTCCACCACCGCCGGCACCGAGGCGGACCTGGCCGGCCTCCCCGGCGCCGGCTACACCGCCTACAGCAACGCCTACCAGCTGTGGATCGTCCCGCAGGGCATCATCACCGTCTCCCTCGTGACCGCCCTGATGCCCCGGATGAGCGCGGCCGCCTCCGACGGCGAACTCGCCACCCTGCGCGGGGACATCTCCTACGCGCTGCGCTCCAGCGCCGCCCTCGTCGTCCCCGCCGCCGCGCTCTTCGCCGCCCTCGCACCCTGGGTGATGGGCAGCGTCTTCGAGTACGGCGTCACCGACGCCGCCGACATCGAGGTCATGGCGGGCATGCTCATGGCCTTCGCCCCCGGCCTGATCGCCTTCTCCGCGCAGTACGTGCTCTCGCGCGGCTTCTACGCCCTCTCCGACACCCGGACCCCCTTCTTCCTGAACCTGGTCATCGCCGCGCTGAACGCCGGGCTGTCGGCCGCCGCCTACTTCCTGCTGTCCCCGCGCTGGGCGGTCACCGGCATGGCCGCGGCCACCTCCCTCGCCTTCCTCGCGGGCGCCGCCGTGACCGCGTACACCCTCTCTCGCCGGCTCGGCCCGCGTGCGGGGACCCGTACGCAGCGGCGCGCCACGGCCGTACGGACCCACCTGCGGCTCCTGGCCGCCTGCGTCCCGGCGGCGGCCGCGGCGTACGCGGCCGCCCGGGCCGCCGAAGGCCTCGGCGACTTCGCGGCGGTCGGGGCGGGAACCGCGGCCCTCGCTCTCGTCGTCGTCCTCCTTGCCCGGCCGCTGCGCCTGACGGAGATCACCGACCTGCTGGACTCCCTGCGGCGAAAGGCCGGCCGATAGCAGGAGGAAGCGCAACAGAACGACTTGGCATACTGGCCGGATGCCACGTGTACTGCTGATCGAGGACGACCCGTCCATCCGGGAGGGCGTGGGTCTGGGCCTGCGCCGCCGCGGCCACGAAGTGAGCTCCGCCGAGACCGGAGAGGAAGGGCTCGCCCTGATGGCGGGCTTCCGCCCCGAACTCGTCCTCCTCGACCTGATGCTGCCCGGCATGAACGGTGTGCAGGTCTGCCATCGCATACGCGAGAACAGCGAGGTGCCGATCATCATGCTCACCGCGCGCGGCGACGACTTCGACGTGGTCATCGGCCTGGAGGCCGGCGCCGACGACTACATCGTGAAACCCGCCCGTACCGAGGTCATAGAAGCCCGCATCAAGGCCGTGCTGCGCCGGCTCAGCGACCCCGTGGGCGCCCGCCCCGAGATCGCGGTCCACGGCGAACTCGCCATCGACCGCGCCGGGCTGACCGTCGCCAAGAACGGCGAGCGCGTCGCCCTCGCCCCCAGCGAGATCAAGCTCCTGCTGCACCTGTCGGCCTCGCCCGAGCAGGTCTTCTCCCGCCAGCAGCTCCTCGAGTACGTCTGGGACCACAGCTACCACGCCGACTCCCGGCTCGTGGACGCCTGCGTCCGCCGCCTGCGCCACAAGATCGAGGACCCGGCCGGCAGCCCCCGCTACATCCAGACCGTGCGTGGCTTCGGCTACCGCTTCGGCCCCCTGTAGGCCGGGGTGCGACGCATAGCACCGCTCGGGCTGCGCACCCGGCTGATAGCGGCCTTCCTGCTGGTCGCCGCGATCAGTGCGGTCAGCACGGCCGCCCTCACCTACCAGCAGGCGCGCAACGCCATCCTCAAACAGACCCAGGACACCGCCGTCAACACCCTGCGGGACCAGGTCGAGCAGCAGGAGCTCCACCTCCCGCTGAGCCAGCCGGAGCTGCAGCGCATCGTCATCGAGCTCGGCAAGCGCGGCAAACCCCACCCGTGGATCATCTTCGGCGAGTACGGCGCACTGCGGGTCTCCACCAACCCCGGCACGCCCACCTCCGGCGTGATCACCGACAGCCTGCGCGACAAGGTCCGCCACAACCAGTACGCCGCCTTCCAGCGCGCCGAGGACCAGCGCGGCAACCCGTGGCTCACGATCGGCGTCCCCGCCGTCTTCGAGCACAACGGCTACACCGAGGCCACCGGCGTCGTCTTCTACGCCAGCGTCCCGCTCTCCACCGAGAAGCAGACCGTCGAAGCCATGGTCGAGGCCGCCCAGCAGGGCGCCGTCCCGGGGCTGGCCATCGCCATCATCCCCGCGCTGCTGGCCGCCCGCAGCGTACTGCGGCCGGTCCGCGACATGCGGCGCGCCGCCCAGCGGCTGGGCCGGGGCCGCCTCGACACCCGCATCGAGGTCCGGGGCGCCGACGAACTCGCCGGACTCGCCCGTACCTTCAACGAGACCGCCCGCGCTCTGGAGCAGTCCGTGCGCGAGCTGCAGGACGCGGAGACCCGCGCCCGCCGCTTCGCCTCCGACGTCTCCCACGAACTGCGCACCCCGCTCGCCGGGATGCTCGCCGTGACCGAGGTCCTCGACGAGGACGCCGCGCGCCTCGACGCCGACACGGCCAAGGCCCTGCGCCTGGTGAGCGCCGAGACCGGCAAACTCGCCGTCCTCGTCGAGGACCTGATGGAGATCTCCCGCTTCGACGCCCGCGCCGCCGAGCTCAACCTCGACGACGTGGACATCGCCGAAGCCGTGCGCAAGACCCTCGAACGCCGCCACTGGGACGACGAGCGCGTCGTCACCCGGCTGCCCGACCGGGTACGCGCCCGACTCGACCCGCGCCGCTTCGACGTGGTCCTCGCCAACCTCGTCGGCAACGCCCTGCGGCACGGCGGCGCCCCCGTACACGTCACCGTACGGACCTCACCGGGCGAGGACGGCGAACGGCTGCTCATCGACGTCGCCGACAGCGGGCCCGGCATCGCCCCCGAGGTGCTGCCGCACATCTTCGACCGCTTCTTCAAGGCCGACGCGGCCAGGACCCGCTCCGCCGGCAGCGGCCTCGGACTCGCCATCACCCTGGAGAACGTCCGCCTGCACGGCGGCACCCTCCAGGCGGGCAACGGGCCCTCCGGGGGAGCCCTCTTCACCCTCGACATGCCACTGGAGGCCCGCGCATGACAGGGCGGAAGACGAGAGCCCGGGCCAGTGCGGCCACGGCCGCACTGGCCGGCTGCGCCCTGCTGCTCACCGGATGCGGGATCAAACGCACCGGGGTGATCGACAGCGGACACGCCGCCACCGTCAAGGTCCCCGGCTCCAAGAACGCCGCCGTCCTCTACTACGTCTCCAAGGAGGGCGACCGGCTCGTCCCGGTGCCGTTCACGATCGGCGCCGACTACACCCTCGCGCCCGTGCCGCTCCTGCGGCTGCTGATGAACGGCCCCAGCGGTCCGGCCCAGGAGGCCGGGCTCACCACGGAGCTCCCCAGGCTGCCCGACGGGGCGGAGGCGATGATCGTGAGCGCGCCCGCGCCGGACACGGGGCTGACGGTCCGTCTGCCGTTCGCCGTGGAGCCCCTGTCGGACCTGGCCCGCGACCAGCTGGTGTGCACCGTCGGCGTCTCCGCCCGGCCGGACGTCATCAGCCCGGTCACCTTGCAGGGCACCGACACCACCCTCCCGTCCGCGGAGTGCGGGCGGCGGCGCTGACGCGTGCGGCCGGCCCGCGGCCGGCCGCGCCCCTTGCGGGCCGGGCTGCGCACCCGTCACGGTGGCCCCATGGATCACCCCGCGGACGTCCCGGACGTCTTCGACCCCCGGATCTACGCCGAGGGCCTCCCGCACGAGAGCTACCGGCTGCTGCGCGAGCACCATCCCGTCGCCTGGCAGCCGGAGCCGCAGATCCAGGGCTGGCCCGCCGGGCCCGGCTTCTGGGCCGTCACCCGGCACGCCGACGTCGTCCACGTCCTGCGCGACCACCGCACGTACTCCTCCTGGATCGGCGCCACCCAGATCCGCGACCCCGACCCGGCCGACCTGCCGTTCCTGCGGCGCACCATGCTCAACCAGGACCCGCCGGAGCACGGCAGGCTGCGGCGGCTCGTCTCCCGCGCCTTCACCCCCGCCCGCGTCGACGCCTTCGCCGGCCGGGTACGGGAACGCGCCCAAGCCCTGCTGGCCGCCGCGCGGGAGGGCGCCGAGGACGGCGCGGCCGACCTCGTGCGCACCGTCACCGACGAATACGCGCTGCTGAACCTCACCGACCTGCTCGGCGTCCCGGCCGCCGACCGCGCGCTGCTGCTGGAGTGGACCGTGCGGATCATCGGCTACCAGGACCCCGACGACGCCCCGGCCCCCGTGCTCGGCCCGGACGGCAAGCCCCTCAACCCGCGCTCCCCGGCGCTGCTCGGCGAGATGTTCGCGTACGCCCGCGAACTGGCCGCCCACAAACGGGCGCACCCCGGCGACGACGTGATGACCGCCCTGGCCGGGGCCCGGCTCGACCCGGCCGAACTGGAGATGTTCTTCTTCCTGCTGACCGTCGCCGGCAACGACACCGTGCGCAGCGCCGCCCCCGGCGGCCTGCTCGCACTCGCCCACGCCCCGGACGCCTACCGGCGGCTCGCGGACGGACGGGTCCCCGTGGACCGGGCCGTCGACGAACTCCTGCGCGTCCACCCGCCGGTGCTCAGCTTCCGCCGCACCGCCGCCGTCGACACCGAACTGGCCGGGCAGCCGATCCGGGCCGGGGACAAGGTGGTGGTCTTCCACGCCTCCGCCAACCACGACGAGCGGGTGTTCACCGACCCCGGCCGCCTCGACCTCGGCCGGACGCCCAATCCGCACGTCTCCTTCGGGGACGGCCCGCACGTATGCCTCGGCGCCCACTTCGCCCGGCTCCAGCTGCGCACCCTCTACGAGGAGTGGTGCGCGGCCATGCCCGCGCCGGAACTCGCGGGCCCGCCGCGGCGGTTGGTGTCGAACTTCATCAACGGGATCACGCGGCTGCCGGTTCGGGTGTCCGGGCCGGCCCGGTGACGTCCGCCAGCAGCTCCGTGACGTCGGGGCCGTAGGCATCGGAGTTGATCACCTTCAGCATGAGGCAGAACGACCCGTTGCCGTACTTGCGGGCCAGCCGCTCGTGGTGCCTGGCCAGGTAACGGGCCGCGGCCTGGTTGCTGATGGCCGTCTGACCCGACAGCAGGAACACCGGCCGGGAGCCCTGCCCGGTCGTCAGCCGCGCCAGCAGGACGTGCTCGACCTCGCCCTTCACCCAGCGGTACGCCTCCCCGCCGACCCGGATGGCCCCACGGTCCGGATGCCCCGACGCGAGCCCGACATCGGTCCGCACCCCCGGCAGCATGGAGGCCAGGTGCGCGGTCGTCCGGGCATTGGAGGCGGGCCCGCCCACACAGAACTCGGCGCGCTCGCCGAAGCCCTGCCGGGCCGTGTCGTGGGTGACGATCTGGACGGTCGCCCCGCAGTCCCTGATCAGGGAGGAGATCTCCAGCAGGGCGAAGGCGTCGTTGCGGTGCAGGGACGCATCGGTGCCGCCCATCTGCCGGTTGACCACGAACAGGCAGTCGGAGCCGGTCGGCAGGCCGAAGAAGGCCTGCTTGCGGCGGAGCGCGCGCCGCCAGAGGTAGGTGCGGGCGAACCAGCCGAGCCCGCCGCTGAGAGCGGTGGCTATCACCCCGAGCAGGATGTTGCGCACGTCGTCGTTCATGCGCGGGATGCTAGCGCCGTGACCGCGGCACCGGGACACCCGGTGCGGGAGATCACGCGCCCCGCAACCGGGTGCGCCCGACGGCGCGTGCCACCAGGCGCCCTGACGGGGCGGGGGGCTCGGCGCTAGGCTCGGCGCCACGCTGCCACTGGAGGTCCGGATGCACCGTCCCGTCGCCCGCACGTTACCGCTGCTGGCCGTCGTCGCCGCACTCGTCTCGACCGGCGCCGCACCGCCGTCCGCCGCCGGGGCCCCGGCCCCGCCGGCGAAGGTCCCGGTCGCCGCGGGCTACGGCGGGGCCGTCGCCAGTGTCGACGCCGACGCCTCGGCGGTGGGCATCGGCGTCCTGCGCTCCGGCGGCAACGCCGTGGACGCCGCCGTCGCCACCGCCGCCGCACTCGGCGTCACCGAGCCCTACTCGGCGGGCATCGGCGGAGGCGGCTATTTCGTCTACTACGACGCCAAGTCGCGGCGCGTGCACACCATCGACGGCCGGGAAACCGCGCCGGCCTCGGCCACCGCCGCCCTCTTCCAGGAGAACGGCGTCCCCATCCCCTTCGCCGAGGGCCAGACCAGCGGCCTCGGCGTCGGAGTCCCCGGCACCCCCGCCACCTGGACGAGCGCCCTCGACGCCTGGGGCACCCGCAGGCTGCCCCAGCTCCTCAAGCCCGCCGAGAAACTGGCCCGCGACGGCTTCACCGTGGACAGCACCTTCCGGGCCCAGACCGAGCTCAACGAGGCCCGGTTCAGGGACTTCCCCGACACCTCGAAGCTCTTCCTGCCCGGCGGCGCCCTGCCGGTCGTCGGCTCCACCTTCAAGAACCCGGACCTGGCCGACACCTACGCCGAACTGGCCCGCAAGGGCACGGGCGCGCTCTACCGGGGCCCGATCGCCGAGGAGATCGTCCGGACCGTCCGCAAGCCCCCGGTGGACCCGGCCGCGACACGGACCGTCCGCTCCGGCGACCTGACCACCCGCGACCTGCGCGCGTACGCGACCAAGCGGCAGGATCCGACCCGGGTGGGCTACCGCGGCCTGGACGTCTACAGCATGGCGCCCTCCTCCTCCGGCGGCACCACCGTCGGCGAGGCCCTCAACATCCTGGAACGCGCCGACCTGTCGAAGCTCTCCGAGACGCAGTACCTGCACCACTTCATCGAGGCCTCGCGGATCTCCTTCGCGGACCGGGGCCGCTGGGTCGGCGACCCGGCCGCCGTCAGCGTGCCGACGCGCGAGCTGCTCTCGCAGCGGTTCGCCGACTCGCGCGCCTGCCTGATCAAGCCGGACCGTACGCTGACCAGCCCGCTCGCCCCCGGTGACCCGCGCAGCCCGGTGCCGTGCGCCACCACCGGCCAGGCCGCCCCCACCACGTACGAGGGCGAGAACACCACCCACCTGACGGTCGCCGACCGCTGGGGCAACGTGGTCTCCTACACCCTCACCATCGAGTCCACCGGCGGCAGTGCGATCACTGTGCCGGGCCGCGGGTTCCTGCTCAACAACGAGCTCACCGACTTCTCCTTCGCCCCGGCCGCGCCCGGAGTCCCGGACCCGAACCTGCCCGGCCCGGGCAAGCGGCCGCGCTCCTCCATGTCCCCCACGATCGTGCTGGAGGACGGCCGGCCGGTGCTCGCCGTGGGCTCCCCGGGCGGCGCCACCATCATCACCACCGTCCTGCAGACCCTCACCGGACACCTGGACCGGGGCCTGCCGCTGGTCGACGCGATCGCCGCGCCGCGCGCCAGCCAGCGCAACCAGGCCACCACCGAGCTGGAGCCGGGCCTGTGGAACAGCCCGCTCCGCGCCTCTTTGGAGGCACTCGGCCAGGGCTTCCGCCTGAACCCGGAGATCGGCGCCGCCACCGGTGTCCAGCGGCTGCCCGACGGGCGCTGGCTGGCGGCGGCCGAGACCACCCGCCGCGGCGGCGGCTCGGCCATGGTCGTCCACCCGCACGGCAGGCCGTAGCGCCTCGCGGCGGGCCGGGGGAGTGTGCGGCGGGGCCCCGCCCCGGCTCCCCCCCGCCCGCCGGGCCCCGGCGGCGGGGCCGCTACGGCGCGGTGAGGATCCTCGGGCCGTCGGCGGTGATCGCGACCGTGTGCTCCGAGTGCGCGGCGCGGCTGCCGTCGACGGTGCGCAGCGTCCAGCCGTCCCCGTCGCACCGGTAGTCGTCCGTACCGCCTGCGATCAGCATCGGCTCGATGGCGAGGACCATGCCGGGGCGCAGCTTCATGCCGCGTCCCGGCGGGCCCTCGTTGGGCACGCCCGGGTCCTCGTGCATGCTGCGGCCGACGCCGTGGCCGCCGAAGCCGTCCGGGACGCCGTACCCGGCGGCGCGGCAGACCGTGCCGACGGCGTGGGCGATGTCCCCGATCCTGTTGCCGGGCACGGCGGCGGCGATCCCGGCCGCGAGGGCCGCCTCGGAGGTCTCGATCAGCCGCAGGTCGGCCGGGCGGGCCCGGCCGACGGTGAAGCTCACCGCCGCGTCCCCGACCCAGCCGCCGAGCTTCGCCCCGCAGTCCATGCTGACCAGGTCTCCGTCGCGCAGCCGGTACCCGTCGGGGATGCCGTGCACGATCGCGTCGTTGACCGAGGCGCACACCACGCCGGGGAAGGGCACCGGCGCGAACTGCGGCCGGTACCCCAGGAAGGGCGAGGTCGCGCCGGCCTCCCGGAGCACCCCCCGGGCCACCCGGTCCAGGTCCAGCAGGGACACCCCGACGCGCGCCGCTTCCCTTACGGCGGCCAGGGCGCGGGCGACCACCCGGCCCGCGGCACGCATCTCGTCGATCTCTCGGTCCGTCTTCAGTTCCACCATGCCAATAACTATACCGGTATAACAATGACGGGATAGTTATTGGTCTCCGGGGGTAGGATGAGGGCATGGTCCGTACCCCTCTCACCCCTGAAGAGCGCGAGCGCGGCGAGCGGCTCGGCGCGCTGTTGCGCGAGGCCCGCGGCAGCCGCAGCATGGTCGAGGTCGCCGCCGGCGCGGGGCTCTCCGCCGAGACCCTCCGCAAGATCGAGACCGGCCGCGCGCCCACCCCCGCCTTCTTCACGGTCGCCGCGCTCGCCGGGGCGCTCGGGCTCTCGCTGGACGATCTGCTGACGCGCAGCGCCGTCGTCCCCGCCTGAGGCCGGGCTGTCCGGATCGCTCCGTCCTGGCCGGTCCGTCCGGGCGGGTCCGGCGGGCCGAACGGCCCAATCGGCGGTGGGAGCGCCGGGGCGCGGGGCAGGCGTGAAGGCGTGTCAGCCACGAACGCATCCCAGCGACTCGGTTTCGGAATCCTCGGCGCCCTCCTCGCGGGCGGCCTGCTGCTCGCTGCGTGCGCCGCCCCCGACGGCCGGCCGCGCACCGGCGACGACGCGAGCCGCGCCCCTTCGAAGGCGGCCCGCAGTCCTGCCGCGGCGAACGGAAGGACGCCCCCGCCCCCGCCGGAAGGCCCTCGGGACTAGGGTCGCGTCATGGATCTCGAGGAACTCGGCAGAGCGCGCTACATCAGTCTCACCACCTTCCGCAAGGACGGCACGCCCGTGGCGACGCCGGTCTGGGCGGTGGCCGACGGCGGTGAGCTGTACGTGTGGACGCGTACCGACACGTGGAAGGTCAAGCGCATCCGCAACAACGGGCGGGTCACCGTCACCGCGTGCGACGTGCGCGGGCGCGTCCGGGAGGGGGCGCCGGTGCACGAGGGCGAGGCCCGGCTGCTCGACGAAACGGGGCTGCGGCGGGTGCGGAAGCTGATGTCGCGCAAGTACACCTGGCAGTACTGGTTGGTGGACGTGCCCGCCACCCTGGCGCGGCGCGGGAAGCGGCCGCACACCGCGATCGCCGTCAAGCTTTGAGACTCCCGTAGCCCGCCCGTAACACGGGTGGGATCCAATGCGGTCATGGAGACCGCGACTTCGCTGGCGATCAGTCGACTCTCGGGATACTTGCGGGGGTTGACCCAGAGGCTGGATCCCGGGGCAGGCTGGTACGGGGAGTTCCTGCGCCGGGATCCGGATGGCATGCGGGCCTGTCTGGAGGGCGCCGCGATACCGCCGTGGGACGTGGTGGAGTCGCTGCTGCGGGACCTGGAGGGGGCGCGCGGTACGGAGTTTGCGGCGCGGGAGACCGTATACGCGGCGCAGCTGCGGGCGGCGGCCGTCACCGCGTGGGACCGGCTGCCGGGCGGCGAGGAGGAGCTGCGGACCCTGCTCGCGGCGTCGGCCGCCCAGCGGACCGAGGCGGAGACGGCCCTGCGGAACCTGACGGCACGGCTCGGCGGGGCCGTCGGCCCGGCGGAGACGGACGCCCTGACCCGCGAACTCTCCTGGACCCAGGACGACGTGGCCCGCGCCGCGGCCCGCCACGAGGACCTCGCGGCCCGCCTGGCGTCCCTGCGGACCACTCCCTTACCCGGCGTCCCCCGCCAGCGGACCACACCACCCGAACACTCCCGGCAGCCGGGCGCCTGGACCCACACTGCGCCCGAGCGGGCGCACCACCCGGCCGGCTGGAGCGAAGCGCCCGCCGAAGCGTCCGCCGACCGGTCCGAAACGCCGCCCGGACCGTCCCGTCGGTCGTCCGAGGAGTCCGAGGCGCCACCCGGGCAGTTCCCCCACCCGGGCGGCTGGCCCGAGGACGCCCGGCCGTCCGGAGGGGACGAAGTGCCGGGCGGGTGGGCCGGGGCTCCGCCCGCGCGGGGCGGTCAGTCGGCCGAGGCGGCCGGAGCACCGCCCGAGCAGCCCCGCCACATGGTCGGCTGGCCCGAGGCGTCGGACGGCCGGACCGGAGCATCGCCTGGTGGGGCGCCGGAACGGGCCGAGGAGGCCCAGGCGTCGGGCGGAGGGGTCGAAGCGCCGGGCGGGTGGGCCGGGGCTCCGCCCGCGCGGGGCGGTCAGTCGGCCGAGGCGGCCGGAGCACCGCCCGAGCAGCCCCGCCACATGGCCGGCTGGCCCGAGGAGCCGGACGGCCGGACCGGAGCATCGCCTGGTGGGGCGCCGGAACGGGCCGAGGAGGCCCAGGCGTCGGGCGGGCAGGGGCCGGTGGGGCGGGCCGAGGGGCGGTGGCTGCGTGGGGGGCGGCGTTCCGGGGGTGCCCGGTACGCCGGGTCGGCGGCTCCTGACGCTCCGGCCTTCACCCCGCCGCCGGGACAGCCGGCCGACACGGGGCTGCCGGGGTCCGAGGGACTCGGGGCGGAACACGGCCGGCCCGCCCCGCGCGGAGCGCGTTTCGGGCCCCCGCCGGATCCGCTGCCCCGTGGCGTCCGCTTCGGGCGTCCCCGGCCGGAGCCCGTGACACCGCGCGAGGCGGCTCCGGCGGCGGTCGGCGAGGCCGCGCCCCACCCCTCGGCCCCGGCCGGGCCATCGCGGGCCGTCGCCGCCGAACTGCTCGCGCTGCGCGCACAGGGCCGCAGCGGCGAGGCGCACGTGCTGCTGTGCGAGGCCGCGGCCGGGCCCGCCGAGCGGCTGCCCGGGCTGGCCGTCGAGCTGGCGCGCGCCGGGCTCGCGGCCGACTGGGCCACCCTGCTGTGGGAGGCGGGCTCGCTTCCGCCCGGACAGCTCGCGGCGGCCGCGGCCGCCCTGGGTGACGCCGGCCGGGAGGCCGACTGCGACGCCCTGCTGCGCCAGGGCGTGGCCCGCCCCGCCGCGGAGGTCGCGGACGCCGCGCTCGCCCTCGGTGACGCCGGCCGAGTCCGTGAGGCCGACGCCCTGCTCGGCGCGTTCGTCCGGGTCCGCACCGCCGAGGAGGCGGCCGGGCTGGCCCGGCGCGACCCGCAGTGGTTCGTCCCGCGCCTGCTCCAGGCGGCCCGCGCCCTGCCCGGCTCCCGGCAGCGCGACCTCGTCCACGCCCTGCGGGTGGCCGGCATCGCAGCGGGCTAGCGCGTGCGGTTCGCTGCGCCGCTTGGCGGGGCTGGGCCGGGGCGGTCGCAGAGGTGGGGCCGGGCGCGCGCCGGGGCGTCTCCTCGGGCGCCGAACGTGACGGGGGGTCGGAGGGCCGAGCCCCGTTGCGTTCGACGCCCTGCGGGGCGCGCCCCGGCACACACCCGACCCCGGCGGCGGTCCGACAAGCTCCCCCTAACCCGCCCGTCTGCTGACCGCAATCGACCGCGGGGCGACGTAACCTGATCGACTACTCCAACAGCGCACGGCGGTCTTGCCCCACGCTGTGACGGGGCCTACGTTCTACTCCCTACGGACATCATCTACGTGCGTAGAACTCGGCGTTCCCGTCGCGAGGAGCAGCTCATGGCCCAAGTCGTCCGCGCCGCGCTGGTCCAGGCCACCTGGACCGGAGACACCGAATCGATGATCGCCAAACACGAGGCGCACGCCCGCCGGGCCGCCGCCCAGGGGGCGAAGATCATCGGCTTCCAGGAGGTGTTCAACGCCCCCTACTTCTGCCAGGTCCAGGAGCCCGAGCACTACCGCTGGGCCGAGGCCGTCCCGGACGGCCCGACCGTCCGCCGCATGCAGGAACTCGCCCGCGAGACCGGCATGGTCATCGTCGTCCCGGTCTTCGAGCTGGAGAACGAGGGCTTCTACTACAACACCGCCGCCGTCATCGACGCGGACGGCAGCTACCTGGGCAAGTACCGCAAGCACCACATCCCCCAGGTCAAGGGCTTCTGGGAGAAGTACTACTTCCGCCCGGGCAACCTCGGCTGGCCCGTCTTCGACACCGCCGTCGGGAAGGTCGGGGTCTACATCTGCTACGACCGCCACTTCCCCGAGGGCTGGCGCGCCCTGGGCCTGGCCGGGGCCCAGCTGGTCTACAACCCCTCCGCCACCCACCGGGGCCTGTCGTCGTACCTGTGGCAGCTGGAGCAACCCGCCTCCGCCGTCGCCAACGAGTACTTCATCGCCGCCATCAACCGGGTCGGCCAGGAGGAGTACGGCGACAACGACTTCTACGGCACCAGCTACTTCGTCGACCCGCGCGGCCAGTTCGTCGGCGAGGTCGCCAGCGACAAGGAGGAGGAACTCCTCGTCCGCGACCTCGACTTCGACCTGATCAAGGAGGTCCGCGACCAGTGGGCCTTCTACCGCGACCGCCGCCCCGACGCCTACGGAGGGCTCGTACAGCCGTGACCAACCCGATCCCCCTGCACAGCCGCCACGCCGCCGTCCTGCCCGACTGGCTCGCGCTCTACTACAAGGACCCCATCGAGCTCACCCACGGCGAGGGCCGCCACGTCTGGGACGCCGACGGCAAGCGCTACCTCGACTTCTTCGGCGGCATCCTCACCACGATGACCGCCCACGCCCTGCCCGAGGTCACCAAGGCCGTCGCCGAACAGGCCGGGCGGATCATCCACTCCTCCACCCTCTACCTGAACCGGCCGATGATCGAGCTGGCCGAGCGGGTCGCCGCACTGTCCGGCATCCCCGACGCCCGGGTCTTCTTCACCACCTCCGGCACCGAGGCCAACGACACCGCCCTGCTGCTCGCGACGACGTACCGCCGCTCCAACCAGATCCTGGCGATGCGCAACAGCTACCACGGCCGGTCCTTCTCCACCGTCTCCATCACCGGCAACCGCGGCTGGTCCCCGACCAGCCTCTCGCCGCTGCAGACGTACTACGTGCACGGCGCGGTCCGCTCCCGCGGCCCCTTCGCCCACCTCGACGACGCCGCCTTCACCGCCGCCGCCGTCGCCGACCTGGACGACGTACTCGGCCAGGCCCGCGGGGGAGTGGCCGCCCTCATCGCCGAGCCGATCCAGGGCGTCGGCGGGTTCACCTCCCCGCCGGACGGGCTCTACGGGGCCTTCCGCGAGGTCCTGAACCGCCACGGCATCCTGTGGATCAGCGACGAGGTGCAGACCGGCTGGGGCCGTACCGGCGAGCACTTCTGGGGCTGGCAGGCGCACGCCCAGAACGGCCCGCCCGACATCCTCACCTTCGCCAAGGGCATCGGCAACGGCATGTCCATCGGCGGCGTGGTCGCCCGCGCCGAGGTGATGAACTGCATCGACTCCAACTCCATCTCCACCTTCGGCGGCTCCCCGATCACCATGGCGGCCGGCGTCGCCAACCTCGGGTACCTGCTGGAGCACGACCTCCAGGGCAACGCCCGCCGCGTCGGCGGCCTGCTCCTGGAGCGGCTGCGCGGCATCGCCGCACACGCGCCCGCCGTACGGGAGGTCCGCGGCCGCGGCCTGATGGCAGGGCTGGAGCTGACGAAGCCGGGCACCGACGAGGCCGACCCGGACGCGGCCTCCGCCGTCCAGGAGGCGGCCCGCGAAGGCGGCCTGCTGCTCGGCAAGGGCGGCGGGTACAACACCAGCGTGCTGCGCATCGCGCCGCCCCTGTCCCTCACCGTCGCCGAGGCGGAAGAGGGCGCCGAGATCCTCGAACAGGCCTTGCGCAGCATCGAGTAGGGGGACTCCCATGAGCATCCGCACCCTGATCCGCGGCGGCCTCGTCATCACCGCCGCCGACGAACTGCACGCGGACGTCCTGATCGAGGACGGCCGCGTGGCGGCCCTCGCCGCACACGGCTCGGCGGCCGCCGACGCCTGGACGGCCGACCGCACGATCGACGCGGGCGGGAAGTACGTGATCCCGGGCGGGGTCGACGCGCACACCCACATGGAGCTCCCCTTCGGCGGCACCTCCGCCTCGGACACCTTCGAGACCGGAACCCGGGCCGCCGCCTGGGGCGGCACCACCACCATCGTCGACTTCGCCGTGCAGAGCGTGGGCCACTCCCTGCGCGAGGGACTCGACACCTGGTACGCCAAGGCCGACGGCAACTGCGCCGTCGACTACGCCTTCCACATGATCCTCTCGGACGTCAACGAGGGGACCCTGAAGGAGATGGACCTCCTCGTCGGGGAGGGCGTCACCTCCTTCAAGCTGTTCATGGCCTACCCCGGCGTCTTCTACAGCGACGACGGGCAGATCCTGCGCGCCATGCAGCGGGGTGCCTCGAACGGCGGGCTGATCATGATGCACGCCGAGAACGGCATCGCGATCGACGTCCTCGTCGAACAGGCCCTGGCCCGCGGCGAGACCGACCCCCGCCACCACGGCGAGGTCCGCAAGGTGCTCCTCGAAGCCGAGGCCACCCACCGCGCGATCCAGCTCGCGCGGGTCGCGGGTGCGCCGCTGTACGTGGTCCACGTCTCGGCCGAGGAGGCGCTGGCCGAGCTGGCCGCCGCCCGCGACAAGGGCCTGCCCGTCTTCGGGGAAACCTGCCCGCAATACCTGTTCCTGTCCACCGACAACCTCGCCGAGCCCGACTTCCAGGGCGCCAAGTACGTCTGCTCCACGCCGCTGCGGCCGAAGGAGCACCAGGCCGCGCTGTGGCGGGGGCTGCGGACCAACGACCTCCAGGTGGTCTCCACCGACCACTGCCCCTTCTGCTTCCGCGGCCAGAAAGAGCTCGGCCGCGGGGACTTCTCCAAGATCCCCAACGGGCTGCCCGGCGTGGAGAACCGCATGGACCTCCTCCACCAGGCCGTCCTGGACGGGCACATCAGCCGCCGCCGCTGGATCGAGATCGCCTGCGCGACCCCGGCCCGGATGTTCGGCCTCTACCCCCAGAAGGGCACCATCGCGCCGGGTTCCGACGCCGACATCGTCCTCTACGATCCGCACGCCGAGCAGGTCATCTCCGCCGAGACGCACCACATGAACGTGGACTACTCGGCGTACGAGGGCAGGCGGATCACCGGACGCGTCGACACCGTGCTGTCGCGCGGCGAACTCGTCATCGACCAGCGCGAATTCACCGGCCGGGCCGGCCACGGGGCCTTCGTCCCCCGCGCCACCTGCCAGTACCTGTAAGCGTCAAGGAGCCGCCCCATGGACTTCGGCCTCGTCCTGCAAACCGACCCGCCCGCCTCGCAGGTGATCAGCCTCATGCGCCGTGCCGAGCGCAACGGCTTCCGCTACGGCTGGACCTTCGACTCCGCGGTGCTGTGGCAGGAGCCGTTCGTCATCTACAGCCAGATCCTGGAACACACCCGCAAGCTGCACGTGGGCCCCATGGTCACCAACCCGGGCACCCGCACCTGGGAGGTCACCGCCTCCACCTTCGCCACCCTCAACGACATGTTCGGCAACCGCACCGTCTGCGGGATCGGCCGCGGTGACTCGGCGATGCGGGTCGCCGGGCGCAAGCCCAACACCCTGGCCCGGCTCGGCGAGGCCATCGACGTCATCCGGGACCTCGCCGAGGGCCGCGAGGCGGAGGTCGACGGCAACCCGATCCGGCTGCCATGGGTCCGCGAGGGCCGGCTGCCGGTGTGGATGGCGGCGTACGGCCCGAAGGCCCTCGCCCTCGCCGGGCAGAAGGCGGACGGGTTCATCCTCCAGCTCGCCGACCCCTACCTCACCGAGTGGATGGTCAAGTCGGTCCGCGAGGCGGCCGCCGAGGCCGGCCGCGACCCGGCCGCGATCACCATCTGCGTCGCGGCCCCCGCGTACGTGAGCGAGGACCTCGCGCACGCCCGCGACCAGTGCCGCTGGTTCGGCGGGATGGTCGGCAACCACGTGGCCGACCTCGTCACCCGGTACGGCGAGCACTCCGGGCTGGTCCCGGACGCCCTGACCGAGTACATCAAGGCCCGCCAGGGCTACGACTACAGCCACCACGGCCGCGCCGGGAACCCGTCCGCGGACTTCGTTCCCGACGAGATCGTCGACCGCTTCTGCCTGCTGGGCCCGGCCGAGGCCCACATCGAGAAACTCCGGTCGTTGCAGGCCCTCGGCGTCGACCAGTTCGCGGTCTACGACATGCACGACGCGAAGGAGGCCACGATCGACGCCTACGGTCAGTACGTCATCCCGGCGTTCAACCGCTGACGTCACTGTGCCCGGCCCGGCCGCCCCCCCTGCGACCCAGGTACAGCGGAGTCCAGGGGCAGCCGGGCCGTGCTCAGAGGTCCTTGCCCGGGCCCAGGTCGTCTCCCCGGCCGCGGCTCCGGCCCGGCCCCTTCGAAGGCGCACCGCGCCCCTGCTCCGCGCTCTTGCCGGCGTCAAGGCCCAAGGCCTCGTCGGCGGGTCCGAACCCAGCGGCAGCCGCCCTGCTGCCCGCCCGGGCCGCCGCCGTGGCCTGGCTCTCCTGCTGCCGGAGCAGCCTCGCCTGCTCCTCAGTGGTCCCCGTGGCTGCCTCAGCACCTGCCGAAGGGGTGTTGGCCTCGCGCAGCCAGAGGTTCGGCTTCCCCGCCTGTGGCGGAGGCTCCCCACCCAGTGCCAGCGCCCTTTCGCCCCCGGTGTCGTCGTCCTCGGTCTTGCGGCGCAGGGCCTGGCTCTCCTGCTGCTGCCGGAGCAGCCTCGCCTGCTCCTCAGTGGTCCCCGTGGCTGCCTCAGCACCTGCCGAAGGGGTGTTGGCCTCGCGCAGCCAGAGGTTCGGCTTCCCCGCCTGTGGCGGAGGCTCCCCACCCAGTGCCAGCGCCCTTTCGCCCCCGGTGTCGTCGTCCTCGGTCTTGGGCCGTTCCCCGATGTCCAGGAAGTCGTTCGGGTCGTCCTCGGGCACCTTGTCGTTCGTCGGCTCCGCCTCGGTGGTGTCGTGGTCCGGCCACTCCACGCCTTCGTTCCGGTACTTTCCGATCTCACCGCTCATGGTGTGCCTTCCTTCAGGTCGCGGTTCTGGAAGTCGCCCTGTTCGCGGCCCCGTTCCTACCGAGGCACACCGGCCTGCCCCTCACCGCCGGCGCGGGCCTCGCGGGCACGCATGGCCAGCTGGACGGGCAGGAGCCCCTCGGCGGCGGCCGCTGCCTCCCGGCGCAGCCTCGCCTCCCTTTCCTCATCGGTCTCCGGAGTGGCGTTGGCCTCGTACAGGGCGGGGTCCGGCTTTTCCACCCTGTCCAGGAAGGCGTAGGGGTCGTCCTCCGGCACCTCGGACCCGTAGGCGTCCTCCTCCGTCTCCACAGCCTCGACGCCGGCGTCGAACGAGGCTTCCCCGCCTTCGGCCCCGCCCTCGCCACCGCTCTCACCACTCATGACGTTGTCCTTCCGGTCCTGGCCCTCGGTATCTGCACGCTTGCGCTCCTTTTCGCTGACGATCGTCTCGGCGCCCGGCGGAACGGCCACGAAGTGGGTGAACACCATCTGCTTCCGACGGAGTTCCTCCGCCCTCTCGTCCGTGGTGGCGGGCAGCCGCTGCTCCGAGTAGAAGAGGTGGGTCGCCTGCTTGATCTGGTAGCCGAACCGGGTGTGGAACTGGACCTCGAAGTTCAGTCCCGACTCCGCGTCCTGCCAGAAGGTGTTCACACCCCTGTACACCTCGTCGTTCCAGAAGTTCTTCACATCCAGCTGGGTGTGTCCCTGCGCGATGAGCGTGTCGATGGCCTTCCACGCCCCGGCGGAGTACTCGTCGTCGGGGAGCTGGATGGTGTAGCGGAGGGCGTCCTTGATACGGGTCGTCACTTCCTCGTCGCTCACTCCTTCGGCCGCGTAGTCGGCGGCCTTGCGGCGGAGCGAGTCCAGATCCTTGACGGAGTGCTTCAGACCGACCAGATGGACACGGCGCGCGTCCTCGAACTTCTCCTTCCAGTTCTGCGGCTTCCGTTCCTCCTCCCGGCCCTCGATTCCGCCGGCGGCCACGATGGCGCCTTTGATGCCCTTCCGCAGGCCGGACTCCCGAGCGTGCGCCTGTTCGTGGAACTTCTCGACCCGTGCGTCGAGCGTCAGCTCCTCCTTGCCGGCCTCGGATCCGCCGGGCCGGTCTTCCCCTTCGGCCGGGCCCGGGCGTTGGTGGAAGCTTTCCCGGCCGTCCGCAGCCTCGGCCGACTCATCGTGGGGCTCGGCGGGTTCATCCGCCTCCCCGGCACCGGATGATTCCGTTCGCGTCTCCATCGCTCCTCCTGTGCCTATGTCTCCATGAACTTCAGCAGGGCGGACTCGAAGCCGTACTCTGCGGCCACGTGCACACCGAGGCAGTAGCCCACCGCCTTGGAGGTGTGGGCCGGGTGCCGGACCGCGAGTTCCGCCCGGCAGGCATGCATCGCGTTGGTCGTCGCGTCCATTGCGGTCTTGTTGCCGGCGGCGCGCGAGGCCAGGGTGCGGGCGCGTTGCAGTTGCGGGAGGGCTCCTGTGGTGACGGCGGCCCGGACGAGGCAGGGGGCCAGGCAGCGCTCGCAGGCCTGGAAGGGGCGGGTGGCGGGTTCCGTCGCCGGGTGGGGTGGCAGCGGGCCCCGGGTGACCATCGCCTGCCACAGCGCAGCCTCGTACTCCCGGCCGGTCGCCCCGGGAAGCTGCCCGAGGCGGCGGAGCGTACGGATGTGGCGGCGGATGCCCGTCCCGACCAGGCAGCTGGTCCGGCTGCCGGGGTGCGCGGCCGCGAGCGGGCGCATCAGATCCACCACGTCCGTGCCCCCGGCGGCCGCCGTCCACAGGGCCACGGCGAGTTCCGCCTGCGCTCCCGCCCCCTCGCTGACGTGGTGGTGCAGGGCGTCCTCGGGGCGGTGGCAGCGGGCCCCGTACGGCTGTGGCGTCGGCGCGGGAGGGTCCCGCAGCGGCCCCGGCGTCAGATCGGGGCCGGTGACCTGGACGGACTGGGGGCGGACCAGCTCGCGCGAGGACAGCAGGCAGCGGCCCACCGTCAGCGAGCCGAGCATCGGGGTCTCCGTGTCCGACAGGCCCAGGGCGCCGCCCAGCGACGCCTGGTCGTCGGTGTCGACGATCCGGTGGGCCAGTTTGAGGTTGGTGTTGCGCAGCACCTCACGGGCCACGGCGGCCGGGCTCTGGTCCACCACGACCAGCGCCTCGCCGTACGCGCGCACCTCGGCCAGCAGCTGCGTCATCAGGCGGGAGGCGACACCGGCGGCGTCCCCGTCCTCGGCGCCGGTCGGGCGCGGCTCCGGCATCAGGCGGTGGGCCTCCTCGATGACCGTCACATGGGTCACGCCGGCCGACTCCCCCCGGGACCGGGCCGCGTCGGAGATGTAGAGGACGAGCAGCGCGGCCAGGAAGGCCCGCTCCTCCTCGTCGCCCAGGTCGCTGAGCCGCACCAGGGTGGGCCGCTCGGTGAGCCAGCCCGGCGGGCCGCTGCCCGCCACCCGTTCCGCGCGTCCGGGCTGCAGGAGCAGCCGCAGGCGCAGCCCGAGCGAGGCCCGGATGTTGCTCTCCACCTCGCCCTGGTAGCGGAGTTCGGCGACGAGGGAGTCGAGCCGGGCGGCGGCGTCGTGCAGGGTGACCTCGGAGCCGGCGGCCGCATCGGTGGCCAGTTCCTCCAGGATCAGCGCGGCCACGTACGGCATCGGCACGGGCATGCCGAACGCGGCGCGGAACGCGGTGCCGACCTGCGCGATGTGGCGGTCGGCGGGCTGCCCGGGCCAGGGTGCGAGTACGTTCATCCGCAACTCGGTCCCGGAGACGACGGTGAGGCCGCCCTCCAGCGCGGCGGAGAGCCGTGCGTAGTCCCCCTTGGCGGGGTCGATCACCAGGAAGGGCACCCGGTGCTCGTTCCACAGCTGGAGCAGCAGGCTGCTGGTGGTGGTGCTCTTGCCGGAGCCGGTGATGCCCGCGACGAAGGCGTGTCCGGCGAGGTCGTCGACGTCGATCAGCGCGGGCAGGTCCGTGCCGAGCCAGTGGCCGAGGGTGAGGGCGCGGCGCGGCCGGGAGGAGCGCCGCCCGGCCGGCAGGGCGCGTCTGACCTGGAGGTCTCCCACGGCGTCGGCGGGCGGTACGAGCAGGGAGCCGAGATCGCGGGAGCTGAGCCAGCCCACGGCGGGCGCGGCCCCGGCCACACACCGGGCGGTGTCCCAGTCCTGGGCCCGCCCCTCGGGCGCTGCGGCGGTCTCGGCCCGCAGGGCGCGGCAGAACGCGGACCGGACCACGGCGGCCGTCTCGGGGGTCCGGGCGCACAGGTGGACGCCGACGCTCCAGCCGCCGGTGCGCAGGCAGTCGTCGACGAGGGCCTGCCAGGCGCCGAGGGTGGCGGTGACGGCTTCGGCGCGGGGGTCGACCACGGAGCTCTGACGGTGTTCGGCGACGCCTTCGGAGAGGGTGACCCGGCGGGCCGCCTGGGCCCGCAGATGGGCCAGCCGGCCGCCCGCCGCGGCCAGTTCGCCGGTCTCCAGGGGCTGCAGGGTCAGGACCACGCACCAGCCGGCCAGGGGGAGTCCGAGCAGTCCGGCGAGATGCGGCAGCCGCTGGTCCTCGGCCAGTCCTCCGCCCGCCGGGGGCTCGGCGGACCGGGACCGGCAGACGAGGGCCTCCTCGGTGTGCGCCGGATCCGCGACCACCGACCAGCCGGGCGGGGCGCCGGGCTCCCAGATCAGGTCCGGGGCCTGGTCGGAGAGCCACTGGCGGATTCCGTCCGCCCCGGTGTCCGCCCCGGTGTCCGCCCCGGGGTCCAGTCCGATGGCCACCCCGGCGCGGCCGGTCTCGTCGGAGCCGACGATCAGGGCGGCCGGCCGGCGGAGGGCGGCCAGGGAGCTCCAGGCGGCCGTCGCCCGGGCGGCGGCGAGCCGGGGTTCCTGGTCGGCGGCCGCCTCGCGCAGGCAGAGCCAGCTGAACCGGTCCGGGGCGACGCCGAGTTCGTGGAGCGGGGCGGCCGGAGTACCGGGGCCGGGCCCGCGCGAGAGCCGTTCCTCGGCCGCCGCGAGGGCTTGCTCGTCGGGGGCCCATTCGCGGGAGGATTCCAGGAGCGCCGCGACCTGTTCGAGCAGCGGCGGCAGCGTCGCGTACACCTGCGGTCCGGCCGGTGTACGGCTGGGACCGCCGTTGGCCCGCGTCATCCCACGACCGCCGTGACCTGGGTGAAGAGGTTCAGGGCCAGTACGGCGGCGAGCACCCAGGCGAGCCCGTCGGCCCACACGCCGAGCTGGAACCGGCGGCCGGTGCGGGTGGTGACGACGCTGGTGGCGGGGCCGCCGGGGACGGACAGCACCTCGGCGCGGCGGATCCTGATGTGTCCGGTGCGCAGGCCGCGCCGTTTGACCCGGATCAGGTCGCCCTGCCGTACCTCGGGCCCCTGGAGCTCGCCGACGAGCGTGCAGGCGGTGACGCCGCCCGTCATGTCGCGGATGCGGAACCGGCGGACGGACTGGTGGAGTTCGCCCTGCCCCGCGGACTGGGCGGCCCGGGTCCCGCTCCTGAAGCCGCTCAGGAGGCCGGTGAAGACCAGGCGCAGGGCCGTGGTGATCAGGGTGAGGCAGCCGCGGACGAGGGACATCCCCATGGAGAAGATCCCGCCTGCGCCGCTTCCCGGCAGGGAGACGTGGAAGACGATGCCGAGGGCGACGCCGATCACGGCGAGGAACACCAGGAAGTAGAGGAACTCGTCGAGGGCGGTGCCGAACGAGACGCCTTCGCCCATCGAGGCCACCAGCCGGAACAGCGCGAACAGGAGCTGCAGCAGTCCGAGGGCGACCAGGGCGCCCACGCCGAACAGCCGGTGGCGGACGGTGTCGAGCACCACGGGCCCGTCGACCAGTCCCTCCAGGTGCGCGCCGGTCCGCCGGCCTCCGGAGGAACCGGGTAAGTGCGGGGCGGGCGGCGGCGGGGGAGCGGCGGCGGCGGGCGGTGCCGGAGGCGGCATCCGCCCGGGTGGCGGGGTCCCGGCGGGCCCGGCGGGTGGCGGCAGCGGTCCGCGCCGCCCTCCGGCGGCGTCCGGGACGCTTCCCGGCACGTGGACGATCCGGCGCGGCGCGGACCGGTCCGGCCGCTCGTCGCCCCCGTCGGGGGCCGGGCGGGTGCGCCGCACCGGTGGCAGCGGGGGAAAGAGCGGCGCATCGGCGTCGTCCGGGCGGCCGGCGGGAGCCGGGAACAGCGGAGCGTCCGAGGCGGCGGGCGCTGCGGCCGGCGCCGGTGCCGTGGCGGCCGTACGGACGGGCATGCCGCAGTGGGGGCAGGAGCCGGAGCCGAGATCCTCCTCCCGGCCGCAGTTCCAGCAAGTCTCCATCGCTCCCCCGGAATTGACGATCGAAGATGGCTCAAGTCTCTATGAGTTCGACTCGGAAGCACGTAGGTTTGAGTAAATTGACGACCCATCATGACCAGATCGGGTTGACGCGTGTATGCGGGGGGACCGTATGGAATTCGGACAGCGGCTGCGCCGTGTCCTGGGCCCGTTCGCCCGCGAGACCGAGACCCGCGCAGCGGCCCGGAACGAGAACGCGACGCTCCCGAGCACCACCGGAGGGCAACTGGCCGCCGGACTGTCCAGGCCCCGCCACGCAGGACTCTTCGAGGCGCTCCACCGGCTGGACGCCGGCCTGAGCCCCGAGGCCCTGCGCGAGCTGACCGACTGGATCCGTGAGGAATACCAGAGCGAGTACGGCGACTTCCCGGTGGGCTGGATCGCCGTGTGCGGCCTGGGCCCGCCGTACGTCGACCACCGGCTCGACCTGACCATGGCCATCCTCCAGCACTACACGCCGGGCGACGTGGTCCCCGAGCCCTACGCGCGGGCCCGGATGCTCGTCCGCACCGGCGCCTACCCGCTCGTCGAGGTGTACGCCAGCGGAGCCCTCGTCCCGGTCCCGCCCGACGGAGTCGTCTACACCCGCGGCATGTGAGCCAACGAAGAGGAGCAGAAGGCTTCATGGCAGACATCGACTACCACCTGCGCAGCCAGGTCTCACAGCTCACCAGCCTGGTGAACCAGCTCGACCAGGGCCTGGTGGCGGTCTCCGCCCAGGTGACCGGGGTGGAGGCGACGCAGCGCGACACCCGGGACTCGCTGCAGAAACTCCGCGACGAATTCCAGGCGTTCGTCCACTCCTCGCAACTCGCCGACGCCCTCCAGCGGGCCGAGACCAGGATCGGCGTGATCCTGGACCGCATCGAGCACGACTTCGGCCACCACAAGGTGGTGCGCCGCACCACGGTGGGTCTGCTCCAGGCCTTCGACACCGGCCTCGTGTCCGAGGAGTCGGTACGGTCCGTCAGCGACGAGCTGATGATCCAGACCCCCCGCTACTGGCTGGCCCCCGCCCTCGTCGCACTGGCCGCCTGGTCCTCCGACGACCGCGAGCTGTGCGAACGGGCCGTCACCGAGGCCTTCCGGCGCTCGCCCGGACGCACCTCGCTGCTCTTCGCACTGATCCTCCGCCGCCAGAACCGGCAGGCCGCCGCCGTGCGCTGGCTCCTGCACTACCTGCGCGCCCAGGACCCGACGGCCCTGGGACGGGAGTTCGCGGTCATCCTGGAATCCGTGGCCCAGGGTGCCTTCGGACCCGCCGGCCGGGAGCTGCTGCGCACCGTGCTCGACGAATGGCTGGAGTTGCTGCTGGAGGGCGACCAGGCCGTCGCGGCCCAGGTCCAGCGCTGGCGCGCCGAGGTGGAGGCGCACCGGGCGAAGTCCGCGAAGGAGGACTTCCCGAGGCTGGCCGCGGTGTCACCGCAGTGGCCCGCGCTGGAGTCCGTACTCGGCGCGGCCGAGGCGCACCGGGCGCTCCTGGAGAAGTACACCCGGTTGACGAGCCAGGAGAACCGGCCCAGCCACCGGCTGGAGGACCTGGTGGACGACATCCTCGACCGTCTGGTGTCCGAGTACGACAACGAGGAACTGCCGCTGCGCCGGGACCTGGCCTACAACGAGGCCGTCGTCGCGCACGACGGCGACACGGCGGCCGCCCGGAAGGCCGCGGACGCCGACGCCACCTCGCTGGAGGAGAAGCTCGACTACCTGACCGTCCAGTCGGCCTCCGCCCTCAACCCGGCCGCCATCGGCGTCTCCACGGCCACCCAGCGGCTGGCCGTCGGCGCCTGCCGCGACTGGTTTCGCCAGGCGCACGCCGAGTTCAGCCGGGACTACCGACTGCACATCCCCGGCACCGTCGAAGCCGTCTTCCAGCCCAGCCACAACCTCGGCGCGCAGACCTTCGGACTGCCGCGCTGGAGCGGCGCGTTCACCACGCCCATGGAGCAACTGGAAAAGTCGCTGAGCGACCACTGGGACACCCATGTGCGCCCGTTCGTCGCCGGCCTCGTGCCCGCATGGCACACGGTGGTGGCCCTTCCGGCCGTGGTGCTGCTGATCCTGCTGTTCGTCTCCATGAACGTCGACCCGGGGGGCGGCCTGATCGTCACCCTGCTGGTGGGCGGGATCTGGGCGCTGGTGATCGCGCACGGCCGCCGCGGGGCCCTGGAGCGGCAGAGATACGCCCAGAGCGTGCTGGACCGGTCGAAGGCGGACTCGCTGCTTCAGCTACGCGCCGCCGGAGCCGAACTCGTCGACTACGAAAGCCGGTTCCGCACCGCCGACGCCGAGGAGTCAGCCGTACGGGAGATGATCGACGGCCTGGCCGGTGCAGGCGAGGGGAACTCCCCCTTCGAGGCCCGCGTCGTGCGTCCGGCCGCGAGCCCGACAGGAGAGACGCCATGAGCGGCAGCCGGCAGGACCAGAGCGCGCCCGACCCCCTCCCGTGGGCCCGGCAGCCGACCGCCGCGGAGGAGACGACCACCGCACGGCTGCGCCGGATCGTGGAAGGGCTGCCCGACTGGGAACCGCTCCCGCCCGGGGAGATCGTGGTCCGGCGGGGCGGGAACGACTGAGCCGATGCTGTGGACCTCCGGAGGCCCCTACCGCGCCTGGGCCGACCACCTCGACGCCTGGGCCGACGAGCGGGTGCCGGTGGACCCGGCACTGCCCCGGCTCGTACCGGCCGATTTCGCCGCCGAGACCTGGACCCGGCTGGTCGAGCGGATCCGGCAGGCCCTCGACCGGCGGCTGCACCACTGGAGCCGGCTGCTGACCGCGGCGATGGCCGAGGCGTCCGACGAGTTCTCGGTCGGCCGCGCCCTCGTCCAGGCCCGCGCCGGACTGCGGGAGATCCGGGCCATGGCGGGCCACCCCGGCCTGCCCGCGGACCTCCGCGACCGGCTCCGGGACGCCATCGACGACCAGATCCGCGACGCCCAGAACTCCCTGGAGCAACAGGTGGAGAACATGCGGAGGCAAGGCGTCGACCCACGCCTGACCGAGGCGCGGCTGCGCGCCGTACGGGACAGCTCCCTCGTCGCCGCACTCGACGCTCTGCCCCCCGCCGCCGGGCCCGATCCCGACCCCTGGCGACTGGACCCGGCCGCCCGGCCGCGCCGCCGGGTCATCACCGACTGACGCCGACGCCCCCCCGAGACAACCGCCCGTCCCACTGGAACCACACGATCGACAGAAGGTCTCCATGCCCCTCTTCGCCGAGGCCCGCCGTGATCTGGACAGCTACATCGCGGCCCGGATCCCCGTCGTAGGCCTGCGCACCATCGAACAGCCGCGAGCCATGAGGCTGGTCAGGGAGGCTGCAGGCAGCCCGGCCCGTGCCGGTCTGCCCTTCTGGGTGTACACCCGGGCCACCGGACTGCGCGATCTGCGGACCAACGCGCCGGTCAACGAGGACCGCTCCCTGACCGGCGCGATGGAGTTCGCAGCGGCTCAGTTCACCGGCCGGGCCCAGGCCACGGTCGTCTTCGTGGACCCCGACGACGTCAGCGGCGACAGCCCCTTCACGCGCCACCTCTCCGAGCTGGCGCGGCTCGCCGACAGCAACTCCGGCTGTCTGATGCTGATCACGGACACGCCCATCTGGACGGGACTGCTGCGGCTGGGCATGACCTTGCAGCTGGACCTCCCCGACGCGGAGGAGATGTACACGCAGATCACGAGCTTCCTGGGCGACCATCACGGCGTCGTGCCGATCGAATGGACCGAGCAGGACACCCGGCGGGCCGCGGAGT
The DNA here is from genome assembly GCF_045160965.1 of Streptomyces sp. NBC_00207. NCBI lineage: Bacteria > Bacillati > Actinomycetota > Actinomycetes > Kitasatosporales > Streptomycetaceae > Streptomyces > Streptomyces sp. NBC_00207. The sequence continues at coordinate 7,380,174 of NZ_CP130715.1, forward strand.
TCCTGGTGGGCGTCACCGAGGCGGAGGCCGTGAACCTGCTCGCCACCATCGTGGCGAAGGGCTCGGTGAAACGGGAGGACGTCCATCTGCTGGCCCGCGCCAAGGACCGGATCTTCGGCGATCTGGCCGGGCTGGAGCGCGTCCAGGTCAAGGAGGCCGACCGGCAGATCGGCGGTCTGGCCACCCTGCGGGCCTGGCTGCGGAACAAGCGGGAGCTCCTGGAGTCGGATCTGCGCGGCACCGGTCTGCGCCCCCCGCGCGGCGTGCTGCTGGTGGGCGTGCCGGGATGCGGGAAGTCGCTCTCCGCCAAGGCCATCTCCGCGGAGTGGCAGCTGCCGCTGTACCGGCTGGACCTCGCCTCGATCCTGGGCAAGTACGTCGGCGAGTCCGAGGGCAGGCTCAAGGACGCGCTGGAGACCGTGGACCGGATCTCCCCCTGCGTCCTGTGGATCGACGAGATCGAAAAGGGGCTGGCCGGGCAGAACGACTCCACCGGAGTCAACCGGCGGCTCGTGGGGCAGTTCCTGTTCTGGCTGCAGGAGAGCGACTCGCGGTCCTTCGTGGTCGCCACCGCCAACGACGTGCGCAGCCTGCCCCCTGAGCTGTTCCGCAAGGGCCGCTTCGACGAGCTGTTCTTCGTCGACCTGCCGGACGAGGCGGACCGTCGGGAGATCATCGCCATGTACTACCAGCGCTACGTGAAGGTCGCCCCGCCGCGGGACCTGCTCGACGCCCTGGTGTCGATGTCGGAAGGCTTCGCCGGAGCCGACCTCGAATCGGCCCTGCACGACGTCGGCGCCATGCGGCACATCCGCGGTGAGGCAGCGGTGACTCCGGCGTTCGTCAGGGACACCTTCGCCAATACGATGCCGCTGAGCCGGACCAACCCCGAGCAGATCGAGGACATCAGGGCGTGGGGCCGGGACCGCGCGGTGCCGGCGGGCACCCCTGCCCCGGCGCCGGAACCGGGTGGACGGGGCGGCCGCCGCATCCTTCCGCAGCCGGAGGTGGGAGGCGGATTCTAGAGGCCGCGATCGACGCGTACGGGCAGCACGCCATCCCGGTGTTCAACCGCCGGCCGGCCGGGATCAGCCGGTGCAGGTGATGGAGAAGGGGACCGGGTTGGAGGTGGTGCGCGTGGGGCTCTGGAGTTCCACGGCCATCCCCGTGGTCAGGGTGCCGGCCTTGGCGTAGGTCGTCAGCCGTACGGTGTCGTGCCCGGTGGGGTTGGCCTTGTCCCCGATGGACATGGTGCGCCAGTGCGGATCCACCACCGAGCCGTCGCCGGACACCCACCGGTAGGAGATCAGGGTCGGCTCGGAGGCGGTGAAGGTCGCGGTGAACGCCGGGGCCCGGCTCTCGGGGGTCGGGCATCTGCCGGTGTAGGTGGTGTTCGTGCCCGCCACCGACATCCGTACGCCCGAACCGGTGGCACCGTCCTCGTCGTTGCCGTCGAGGGCGTGGACCAGCCCGGCGGCGACGAGTACGCAGGCGGCCGCGCCGGCCGCGACGAAGGCCACCGTACGGCGCTTGCGGGGCGGGGCCTCGGGCGACACGTGCTTCGGCGTTGCGTGCTTGGGCGTCGCGTGCGCGGGTGACGCGTGCGCGAGCGGGGCGGCCGGGGCCGGCGCGGTGGCGGGTGCCGCGGCCGTCTCGGGTTCCGCGGGAGACGAACGGACGCGGGCCGCGGTCGTGGTGGCGTCCGGTTCGTGGGCGATGTCCCGCAGGGCCTCGGAGGCTTCGGCGGCGGGGGTCCGCTCGGCCGGCTCCTTGCGGAGCAGCCCGGCGATGACGGGGGCGAGCGGGCCGGCCCGGGTCGGCACGGGCGGTTCCTCTTCCACGACGGCCCGCAGGGTGCTCAGCGCGGTGTCCTGCCGGAACGGGGAGATCCCCTCCACGGCCGCGTACAGCATCACGCCGAGGGACCACAGGTCCGACTCGGGGCCCGAGGGGCGGCCCAGCGCCCGCTCCGGCGGCAGGTATTCGGGGGAGCCGACCACCTCGCCGGTCAGGGTCAGCGCGGTGCTGCCCTCGACCATCGCGATGCCGAAGTCGCCGAGCACCACCCGCCCGTCGTCGGCGATCAGCACGTTCGCCGGCTTCACGTCGCGGTGCTCCACCCCGGCGGCGTGCGCGGCGCGCAGCGCGCTCAGCACCTCCGCGCCGATGTGCGCGGCGTGGCGCGGGGTGAGCGGCCCCTCGTCGCGCAGCAGCTCGGCCAGCGACCGCCCGCGGATCAGCTCCATGACGATCCAGGGCCGGTCGTCCTCCATGACCACGTCGTGGACCGTCACCACATTGCGGTCGGGTATCCGGGCCGCCGCCCACGCCTCCCGCTCCAGCCTGCTGTACATCCGGGCGATGTCGCCGGCCCGCAGGTGCGCCGGGACCCGGACCTCCTTGACGGCGACCTCGCGGTGCAGCGTCTCGTCGCGGGCGCGCCACACGGTGCCCATACCGCCCTCGCCGAGCGGGGACAGCAGCCGGTAGCGGCCGGCGATCAGCCGTTCCCCGCCCGGGGTGCCCGGGGTGCCCGGGGCGCCCGGGGCGGCGGCGGTCGTGGCCGCGGTCGTGGCCGTGCCTGCGGTGGTGGCCGCGAGCGTGCCGTCCGTCACGGTCTCGGATTCCTCGTTGTGCATGGGGGCGGTTCTCCCTCTGATCGCCTGCCGACGCCAACATCACGTACGGACCCGGATGGCCGGTTCAACGAAGTGACCGGAAAGTTTCGGAAATGGTTGAACCGAATACCTTCGCGACGGCGTGTTGCTGTCGTACAAGGAGTCAGCAGGCGTCTTTTTCAAGGAGTGTGGAGTGGCTTCGGTCATCGTTGGAAGCACGGGTCCCTTTGCCGGGCAGAGCGTGGTCCTGGACGGCGAGCCCGTCAGCTTCGGGCGCAAGAGCGACAACACCGTCGTGATCGTCAGCCCCAGTGCCTCCCGGCTGCACGCCGAGATCCTCACCGAGGACGCCGGTTACGTCCTCTACGACAGGGACAGCCGGAACGGCACGTTCGTCAACGACCAGCGCGTCACGCGGCATGTGCTGCGTCCGAACGACTGCATCCGGATCGGCGATGAAACGTTCCTCTACGAGGCCCAGGACGCCATGGAGACGGTCATGGACCTCTCCCTCCTGGACGTGCCCCGGCCGAGTGCCGCGGACCCCGGCACGCTGCGGGTCACCATCACCGGCGGCGGCCCGGTGGGCCTCGCCTTCGCCCTGGCGCTCGACGAGATGCTGCCCGGGCGGACCGCCATCACCCTCTACGACGGGCGCTGGACCAGGAAGGGCTCCTCGGTCGTCTGGAAGGACGAGACCCAGGGGAACTTCCGCCGCCAGCAGGTGGTGACCGTCCAGAGCCGGCAGTACCTCGCCCTGCCCGGGGAGGTGCTCGCCGCCCTCTTCGACGACGAAGGCGCCTACTCCGAGATGTGGCCCGTCGGCCCGGACTCGGTCGACGGCCGCCCGCCCCGCAACATCCGGATCGCCCACATCGAGGACCGGCTGCTGGACCTGGCCAACCGCAAGTCCTCGATCCGCCTGGTTCCCCGGCGTTTCGACGCGGCCGAGGAGCAGAACCGGATCACCCAGGATCACGTTCTGGTGGTCGCCGAGGGCGGGCGGTCCCGCACCCGGGAGCACTACGCCGACCGCTTCGGCGCGGCCGACGCCTCGATCTACTCCCTCGACGGCGAGCACCTCCAGGACGTCGTGCTGGGGCTGCGCGTCAAGTCGAAGCTGCCCGACCCGATGAGCGTGCTGCTCACCGTGTCGCAGAACCGGTTCCTGCTCAACTCGCTGCGCGGCGAGGGCTTCCTGAACATGCGGCTCACCCGGGAGGAGGTCAAGAACGTCATCGGCATCGACCCGGTCCGCCACGTCTTCGAGGAGTGCATCGCCGCCCGCCCCTGCCTGATGAGCCGGCAGGAGGAGGACAACGAGTTCCGCTGCCCCACCCACGGCACCCTCTTCCTGCCCGCCCTGCTGCGCGGTTCCCCGCTGTGGAAGGAGATCCGGCAGGGCCTGAGCCTGTTCGGGGTGGCCGAGGAGGACCTGTCCGCGATCACCTCGTTCCGGCTGGACATGGTGCAGCGCCCGCGGTTCACCGCACAGCTGCACCGGCCGACCACGACCACCCCCGGCACCTACGGCTTCCTGCTGGGCGACGCGGCCAACGCCATCCACTTCTGGCCGGGCCGCGGCCTCAACAGCGGCCTCGCCTCCGCCACTTCGCTGGCCCGCTCGCTCAGCCGCGCCTGGCAGGGCAAGCCGCTGCGGGACGCCGACTTCATCCGGCACGAGGCGGCGATGTCCATGCTCCAGTACCGGCACAAGAGCCGGGCCTGGAACGCCATGGTGACCACCGACGAACAGGGCGTCACCCGCGCCATCAAGGACATCATCGCGCGCAGCACGGAGGCCGGTGTGGGTGCCGGTGCGGGTGCCCGTTCGGGGGCGGCCGCCGGTGCCGGTGCAGGTGCTGCGGACGGGAGCGACCTGGACGCGCTGCTGGACCGGATGGCCGGGATCCGTGAACGGCTGGCGCCCCGGATGCCGGGCCTGCCCGGCGACGGGGAACTCCGTTCCCACCTCGCCTCGATCGCCCCGGCCACCCTGCGCACCCTGCGGGAGAGCGGGGCCTGGGACACCCTGATCGTCGGCGGCGAGGAGGCCGACATCGACCTCTTCTACCAGTCGGACTCACCGGTCTTCGTCCCCCGACCGGCCGATCCCCGGAGCCCCTCTCCCGTCGGCTGACGTCCGTGAGGGGTCTGCGGAGCGCCGCCCCCCAGGGGGCGGCGCCGGTCCGGCACGGGGATCCGGCGTCCGGCAGGCGGTACGCCTTCTTCCGGCGGCCGGATTCACCCGCGGTACATCGGGAATCCAGCGGTCCGACGGGGATTGTCGGTGGGGTTTGCCGTGCGGGCGTGATGTGATGGGCACATGATCGATGAGTTCCTTACCCATGGCCTGCCGGATGTGGAAGAGGCCGTCCGCAAGGCGGCGGCGATCGAGATCATGCCGAGATTCAGGCAGCTCGCCGAGCACGAGGTCGACGAGAAGAGCGGCCCCCACGACCTGGTGACCGTCGCCGACCGCAAGGCCGAGGAGCACCTCACGGCCTCCCTGACGCGCCTGCTGCCCGGCTCGGCCGTGGTCGGCGAGGAGGCCGTGCACGCCGATCCCACGGTGTACGAGGCGCTGCGCGGGGACGCCCCGGTGTGGATCGTCGACCCGGTCGACGGCACCCGTCAGTTCGTGAACGGCGACCCGGCCTTCTGCACCCTGGTGGCGCTGGCCCTGCGCGGGGAGATCCTCGCCTCCTGGACCTTCGCCCCGGCGCTGGAAGAGCTGGCGACCGCCGTGCGCGGGCAGGGGGCGTACGTCAACGGCGAGCGGATCCACAGCGGTTCGCCCGAGGCCGGCGCCGCGCTGCGGGTCGCCATCGCCCACCCGCTCTACACGTCCGACGAGAACAAGCGGACGCTGGCCCGGCTGGACGTGCCCGGGGTGGCGGCCAGGCCGTGCGGTTCGGCGGGCCTGGAGTACCTGAAGGTGGCCCGCGGCGAGATGGACGCCCTGGCCTTCACCTGGCCCTCGGCCTGGGACCACGCGGCAGGGCTGCTGCTGGTCGCCGAGGCCGGCGGGGCACAGAGCACGGTCGAGGGTGTCCCCTTCCGGGTGGACCGGGACAACGCGCTGCCGTTCGCCGTCGGGCGGGACGAGGCCACCGCCGTACGCATCCGGGAACTGCTCCGGGGAGCCCGGACCGCGTCCTAGGGGTGTCCCGCCCGGGGTACGGGGCGCAATATCCTGGAGGCGCAGGCGCCGCCGGAAACGAAGGAGTCGCAAGTGCCGTCGATTCTCGATGTGGTCGTGGTGGGGGCGGGGCCCAACGGGCTGACCGCCGCCGTCGAACTGGCCCGGCGCGGCTTCTCGGTGGCCGTCTTCGAAGCCGCCGACACGGTGGGCGGCGGCGCCCGGACCGAGGAGCTCACCCTCCCCGGCTTCCGGCACGATCCGTGCTCGGCGGTGCACCCGCTCGGTGTCGGCTCCCCGGTCTTCTCCACGATGCCGCTGAAGCGGTACGGGCTGGAATGGCTGCACGCCCCGCTGCCGATGGCGCACCCCTTCGACGACGGCACGGCCGCCGTCCTCTCCCGCTCGGTCGCGGAGACGGCGGCGTCGTTCGGGCCGCGGGACGCGGGTGCCTACCGGCGTCTGGTCGGGCCGTTCCTCGGCAAATGGGACACCCTGGCCCGGGACTTCATGTCCCTGCCGGACACCGCACTGCCCAGGGACCCGGTCACCCTCGCCCGCTTCGGGCTCGCCGGGCTGCCGCCCTCCACCTGGCTCCTGCGCCGCTTCCGCGACGAGCGGGCCCGGGCCCTGTTCGCGGGGCTCGTCGCCCATGTCATCGCTCCGCTCGGCGGGATCGGCACCGGCGCCGTCGGCCTGGTCTTCGCGCTCGCCGCGCACGCGAACGGCTGGCCGATGGCGCGCGGCGGCTCGCAGTCCGTCTCCGACGCGCTCGCCGCCTACCTGCGCGACCTCGGCGGGACGATCCACACCGGCTTCGAGGTCAAGCGGCTCGACGACCTCCCGCCGGCCAGGGCGTACGTCTTCGACACCTCGCCGACCGCGCTGGCCCGGATCGCCCGGCTGGGGCGCGCCTACGACGGCTACCGGTACGGCGCCTCCGTTTTCAAGATCGACTACGCGCTGGACGGCCCGGTCCCGTGGACCGCCGAGGAGCCGCGCCGCGCCGGCACCGTCCAGATCGGCCCGCGCGCCCGCGACATCGACGCCGCCCTGCAGCTGGCCTCCGGCGGCCGGGCCCCCCGCAACCCCTTCCTCATCACCGCGCAGCCCAGCCTGGCCGACCCCGGCCGGGCACCCGAGGGCAAGCACGTGTTCTGGGCGTACGGGCACGTTCCGGCGGGCTGGGACGGCGATCTCACCGAGGCCGTCGAGCGCCAGCTGGAGCGCTTCGCCCCCGGCTTCCGCGACCTGGTCCTGGCCCGTGCCACGGCCGGCCCGCCCCAGCTCGCCGCCCGCAACCCCAACTACGTCGGCGGGGACATCGCCTGCGGGGCCGCGTCGGGGCTACAGCTGCTGCTGCGCCCGAAGATCTCCCTCTCCCCGTACACGACGGCCCACCCGGCGGTCTTCCTCTGCTCGTCGGCGACCCCGCCGGGCCCCGGGGTGCACGGCATGTCCGGCCACAACGCCGCCAAGGCGGTCTGGCGCCACCTGCGCCGGGACGCCTGACGGCGGCCTCCCACGCGAATTCCCATTCCCATGCAACAGGAGGAAGCAGTGGCTCCAGGCAACGACACCGGCGGCAGGGGGAGAGGGCTCCTCCTCTTCGACCTTTTCAGCGCGGTGGTCATGGCTGTGTTCACCGCGATATTCGTGGCACGCGGTGAATGGATGCTCACCGCGGGATTCAGCGCGGCCACTCTCGGCTGCCTCTTCACGGCGTTCAGGCGCCGTCAGCAGCACGGATAGACGGACGCGGGCCCCCGGCCGCCGTGACGGCCGGTCGGGGGTGCCGCTCGCGAAAGGACTCCTGATGGTCCGCATCACCCTGGTCCTCGGCGACATCACCGCCGAGAAGGCCGACGCGATCGTCAACGCGGCCAACTCCTCGCTCCTCGGCGGCGGCGGGGTGGACGGCGCCATCCACCGCCGGGGCGGGCCGGAGATCCTCGCGGCCTGCGAGGACCTGCGGCGCTCGCAGTACGGCAAGGGACTGCCGACGGGCCGGGCCGTCGCCACCACGGCCGGCAGGCTCGCCGCCGGGCACGTCATCCACACGGTGGGCCCGGTCTGGTCGCGCGAGGAGGACCGGTCGGAGCTGCTGGCCTCCTGCTACCGCGAATCGCTGAGGACCGCCGACGAACTGGGGGCCCGTACGGTCGCCTTCCCGGCCATCTCCACCGGAATCTACGGCTGGCCCATGGACGACGGGGCGCGGATCGCGGTGGAGACGGTGCGGGCGTCCCGGACCGAGGTGCGGGAGGTCCGCTTCGTCCTCTTCGACGCGGCCGCCTTCGCCGCCTTCGAGGCGGCGCTGGCGAGCGCCGGGTAGGCCGCACCGGATCCCCTGCGGGGCGGCGCGGTCGCTCAGGGCAGGATCTCGACGTACCCGCCGGTTCCGTGCACGCGGATCCGCTGCCCGTCCCGGATCAGCCGGGTGGCGCCCTCCACGCCCACGACGGCCGGCAAGCCGTACTCCCGGGCGATCACCGCGCCATGGGTCATCAGCCCGCCCACCTCCGTCACCAGGCCCGCGACCGCGACGAACAGCGGTGACCAGCTGGGGTCCGTGAAGGTCGTGACCAGGATGTCGCCCGCTTCGAGATCGGCCTCCCCCATGTCGAGGACGACGCGGGCCCTTCCCTCGACGGTCCCGGCGGAGACCGCGAGGCCGATCAGGGCGCCGGCCGGCACGTCGTCGCGCCGGTACGCCCCGGTGACGGCCTCGCCGTCCGAGGTGAGCACCCGGGGCGGTGTGAGCGCGTGGTACGAGCGGAACGCGTCCTTGCGCTGCCGGACGAGCCGGCCGTCCAGCCGGTGCGAGCGCACCACCTCGTGGAGCTCCTGGAACGTGAGGTAGAAGGCGTCCTCCTGCTCGGCGAGCACGCCGGCCTGCACGAGGCGCTCGGCCTCCTCCAGCAGGGCCTGCTTGTAGACGAAGGAGCGGCTGACGATGCCGTACTTCGGGTACTCCCGGTACCCGATGAAGGTTCTGACCCGGTCGATCATCCGCTTGGCCTCGTCGGCCTTCCGGTCCCCGTCGGGCAGGGCCCGCAAGCGTGACAGCACGTCCCGTTCCTTCTCCTGCGCCTTCCGCAGCCCTTGCTCGAAGCGCCGCCGGGCGGCGCCCGGCTCGAAGTTCCGGACGTTGTCGAGGATCGCGGGCACGAGCGTGGCGGGGCGCTCGCGCCAGCGCGGCCTCGTGATGTCGATCTCGCCGACGCAGCGCATGCCGTACCGGTCGAGGTACGCCTCGACGGCGTCGCGCGCTTCGGTCCCGCCCGCGAGCTTCGCCAGCTCGTCCAGGAAGGCCTCGTCCCCGGGGCCGATGGCCTGAAGGAACGCCACCACTTCCGGGTGCGGGCGGATCGCGTCCGCGACGTCGAGCAGTGCCAGTCCCATCTCCGACGTGATGTTGTCCGGGGCGGACAGCGTGAGCGTGTCAGCCGCGTTCTTCTCGCCCAGCCATTCCTGCAGCGTGTCGCCCAGCCACCACGTGGCCTCCATCGCCGCCATGATCGCCTGGAGGTTCAGCGGATCACCGAGGACCCGCTTGTGCTCCTCGAAGGCCTCCAGCAGGAAGTCGAACAGTGCCGGTCCGGTCTTCGTCCGGATGTCTCGCTCCAGGGCGGCGACGGACGCGCGGCTGCGCTCGATCAGCCCGGTCACGATGGCCGGATCGGTCGCGATCGGGGCGGGCGCACCGCCGGCCGGCGGGGGCCCGCCGGGACCCGCGTCAGGGAGCGGCAGGACGAAGTCCGCACGGTCGAGGACGGTCTCCAGCGCGTCCCTGACCAGCGGATCGCCCCTCCCCATGAGGTCCAGGAGGCCGGCGCGGCCCGCGGGCGAGGCCAGGCGCCGGGTGACGTCGACGAACAGCCTCCCGCCGGCCTCGTGCATCGGCGCCATGGCCGTCAGCTGCCACAGGGAGTACCCCAGGGGCTTCATGGGGTCGGTCATCATCTGCTGGTGGCCGACGGAGACGTAGACGTGATTCTCCTGGTCACCGGCCTCGGGAACGGGGAACAGCGTCGTGATCGGCCGGCTCTGGACGATCTGGAAGCCGTCGTCGGCCAGGCACCATTCGATGTCCTGCGGGCGGCCGAAGTGCGCTTCGATCCGCCGCCCGAGCTGCACGAGCCGCACGACCTGCGCATCCGTCAGCGCCGGCTGCTCCTGCTCCTGCGCGTCGATCGCCACTTCCCGCGTACCGCCGGCCGGCAGGGCGTGAACGGCGCGCCGTTTGGCGGCGATCGACCTGGCGACGACCTCGCCGTGGCGCACCTTGAAGCCGTCCGGGTTCACCAGGCCGGAGACCAGGGCCTCACCGAGGCCGAAGCCGGCGTCCACGGTGGCGACCTTCCGGTTGCCCGTGACGGGGTCGGCCGTGAACAGGACGCCGGACGCCTGCGGGAAGACCATCCGCTGCACGACCACGGCCATGTGGACCGCACGGTGGTCGATGCCGCCCCGCCGGCGGTAGGTCACGGCCCGCTCGGTGAACAGCGATGCCCAGCACCGGCTGATGTGCCGAAGGACCGCCGACGCTCCCACGACGTTCAGGTACGTGTCCTGCTGGCCGGCGAAGGAGGCCGTCGGCAGGTCCTCCGCCGTCGCACTGGACCGGACGGCGCAGGCGGCCTGCCCGCCGAGCCGGGCGAGTGCGCGGGTGATCGCCGCCGCGAGATCGCCCGGGACGGGGATCCCCTCGATGGTCCGACGGATCTGTGCGCTGAGCGTGCGGATCGACTCCCGGTCGTCGGGGTCCACGCGCGACAGCTGATCGAGCCGATCGCCGATCGACGGCACGTCCGCCATGATCCGCCGGAAGGCGTCCGTCGTCACGCAGAAGCCGGCCGGCACGCGGACGCCTTCGATCCGCGACAGCGCGCCCAGGTGCGCGGCCTTGCCGCCCACGACCGCGACCTGTGTCCCGTCGACTTCCCGAAGGTCCCGCACGTACTGCTCGATCATCGCGATGCCTCCGCAGACTGTGGTCTCGGCCGATGATTCTGCGCCGTGACCCGGGTCTTGCGGCAAGCCACCCGGCGCGCTATAAGTTGAAAGTGGCAAGGAGAGCGCTCTCCTTGCCTTTTCCATGTGCCCGGCCGGGCGATGCATCCGTCACGGCGATCGCCTCGACGCGCCCGGGGTGGGCCGGGGGTAGGTCCTGGACTGTTTGACGCTGCCGTACGCGAAGCTCGACTCGATCGAGGCGATTCCGGGGATGGCGTGGATGCGGTGGCGCACCAGGGCCTCGTAGGCCTCCAGGTCCTCGATGACGACGCGGAGCAGGTAGTCGCTGCTGCCCGCCATCAGGTAGCAGTCCTGGATGTGCTCGATGACGGCGACGTGCTCCTCGAAGAGCCGCACCGCCTCCGCCGTGTGGCGTTCCAGGCGGATCCGCACGAAGACGGTGACCGGGAGTCCGAAGGCCACCTGGTCGACCATGGCCGTGTAGCCGCGGATCAGGCCCGCCTCCTCCAGCCGCCGGACCCGGCGCAGGCAGGGCGACGGGGAGAGCCGGACGCGGTCGGCCAGGTCCTGGTTGGACAGGCGCCCGTCGGCCTGCAATTCCCGGATGATCTGCAGATCGACTGCGTCCACGGCCACTCCTTGGCAGATTCTGCCCCAAACGTATGTCCGAGAGGCAGAACTGGCAATCGGCTGCCCCGGCCGAAGCCCTAGCGTTGCCCTGGAACGGACCGGACCGGTCCGAGTCCCAGAGGCTGGAGCAATTCCCTTGGTCGCGACGCACACCACCCGGGCGACCGTGCCTCCCGATGCGGCGGGCCCGCGGGCCGGACACCCCGGCCGGCGCGGGCTCACCCCGCGGCTCTCCCCGCAGGCCGAGGGCCTGCTGGCGCTGCTGGTGACCGTGGCGATCTGGGCGGCGTTCGCGCTCAGCGCCCGCGCCCTGAGCGCCTCCTCCCTGCTGCCGGCCGACGCGGCTCTGCTGCGCTTCGGCGTTCCCCTCGTCGTGCTCTTCCCCGCCCTGTGGCGGCGCCGCCGCCGCATCGCCGCGGTACGGCCGGGCCCCGCAGCCAAGATCATCTGCGGTGCCGGGGTGCCCTTCTTCCTCGCGGCGATGCACGGCGGCGCCCTGACCTCCGCCGCCTTCGTCGGCTCGATCGTCCCCGGGATGGTCCCGCTCTTCGTCTCCGCGATCATGATCCGCCGCGGGCACGGGGTGCCCCGCGGGACGCAGACGGCCGGACTCGCGCTGATCGCGGCCGGCGTCGCCGCGCTCGTCTGGCGCTACGTCGTCCCGGTGGACACCGACGTGCTCGCCGGCTCCGGCATCCTCCTGGTCGCCAGCGGACTGTGGGCCCTCTACACGGTGGGCCTGCGCGAGGTGGACCTCGATCCCGTCGGATCGATCGGACTGCTGTGCCTGCCCTCCTTCGCCGTGATCGCGGTCCTGGCCTTGACCGGGGTGCTCCCGACGGGCATCGCGCACGCGGCGGGCAGTGACATCGCGCTGTTCCTCGTGGTGCAGGGGCTCGGCGTCGGGCTGTGCGCCGGCCTGCTCTACGCCTTCGCCATCCGCCGGCTCGGCGCCGAGCGCAGCTCCGTCGTCGGCAGCCTCAGCCCCGTCGCCGTCGTCCTGCTCGCCATCCCCCTGCTCGGCGAGACACCCACCCTCGCCGTGCTCGTCGGCGTCCCCCTCATCACCGCCGGCGTCGTCCTCGCCAACCGCCGCCCCAGACCCGAGGTTCCCGCAGATGCTTGAGCTCCTCCCCCCGCCGCCCACCGATCCGCTGTGGGACCTGACCTACGAGTTCGGCAGCGACGAGCGGCCCGAACGGCTGAACCTCGTCCTCGGGGTCTACCGGGACCAGACGGGAACCACGCCCGTCATGGCCGCCGTGCGCGAGGCCGAGATGCGCCTGGCGGAGCGCTCCGAGTCCAAGGAGTACCGCGGGCTCTCCGGGAACGCCGCCTTCAACCGCTCCCTGCTGGACCTGGTGCTGGGTCCGGACGGGCCGGCCGACCGGGCCGCGGCCGTCCAGACCGTCGCCGGCTCCGGCGCGCTGCGGCTGCTGGCCGATCTGGTCTGCCGGACCCGCCCGGGCACCACGGTGTGGATCAGCGATCCCGCCTACGTCAACCACCGGCCCATCCTGGAGGCCGCCGGGCTGAACGTCCGTACGTACGGCTGGCGCGACGCCGAGGGCGGCTTCGACACGGCCGGCGTCCTGCGGGAGCTGCGGGAGGCCCGGCGGGACGACGTGGTGCTGCTCCAGGGGTGCTGCCACAACCCCACGGGCGTGGACCCGCTGCTGGACGACTGGGAGGCCCTGGCCGAATCGGCCGCCCGCGGCGGCTGGGTGCCCTTCGTGGACCTCGCCTACCACGGGCTCGGCGACGGCCTGGAGGCCGACCTGCTGGCCACGCGGATGCTGGCGGCGCGCGTGCCGGAGATGCTGATCGCCGTCAGCTGCTCCAAGAACTTCGGCCTCTACAGCGACCGCGTCGGCTGCGCCATCGTGCTCGGGTCCTCGGCCCAGGCCGTGCGGCACGCCGAGACGGCCCTGCAGAACGCCGCCCGGACGCTGTACTCGATGCCGCCCGAGCACGGCGCGGCGGTCGTCACCACGATCCTGGAGGACCAGGGGCTGCGGGCCGCCTGGCGCGCGGAACTGGACGTCATGCGGAGCCGGATCATGGCCAACCGGGCCGATCTGACCGCCCACCTGAGCGCCCTGGGCTGTGCCGAGCAGGCGCGCTCCCTCGCCCGGCAGAAGGGGATGTTCTCGATGCTGCCGCTCACCGCGCCGCAGATGCTCCAGCTGCGCAGGGAGTACGCGGTCTACGGCACGACCTCCGGGCGGATCAACATCGCGGGCATCCCGGCGCACCGCATCCCCTGCCTCGCCCGGGGCATCGCGGGAGTCCTCGGCACGGCCGACACGCTCCGGGCCGTGCAGACGGCGTAGCCGGGGAGGAGCGGTGCCCGGCCGGAACGACGGCCGGACACCGCTGGGCCCCAGGGTCACTCGGGGCCGCTCGGGGTCAGGAGACGGTGAGGAACTCGGCGATGCTCGGGACCCCCTGGGCGTCGAGGGCGAAGAGCATGTAGTTGCCCGGCAGGACCACGCCGGTGTCGGCGGGAACGGACACCGTGTAGGAGTTCGTTCCGGCGGCCGTGGACACCAGGGGCACCCGGCGCTGGTCGTTGTCGGTGGAGTGGGTCGCGGCCGCGGCCCGCATCAGGACGAAAGACGCCACCGGGCCCTCGGTGCTCACCGTGAGCGAGCTGCCGGGGGCCGTCCTGGAGGGCACGCCACCGGAGATGACGGGACGCGGCTTCGGCGTGCCGTCCGCGTTCAGCAGGTACGGCGGTGTGAAGACCGCCCCGTCGGCGTGGTTGGTGGCGCAGTCACCGCACAGGCCCCCGCCCCCGGAGAAGATCCGCCCGTCCGGCAGCAGGTTGGCCACGCTGTGGTAGTTGCGCGGCACGGCCATCGAGGCGAGCGGGGTGAAGGCTCCGGTCGCCGGGTCCCACAGCTCGGGCGTCAGCACCGAGGTCGCGTCGCTGAACGGCACCGGATAGGCCTGCCCGCCGAAGACGGCCACCTTGCCGTCGGGCAGGACGACGCTGTTGCTGAAGGCGCGGGCGTGCTCCATGTCCCCGGTGCGGGCGGCCTGCGCCTGGCTGCCCGAGACGCTCACCGTGTAGGCGCGCCGGGTGGCCGGGCTGTTCTGGTAGGCGGGGGAGCCGCCCAGGGTGAGCAGCTTGCCGATGTCGTAGGAGACGGCGTTGCCGGTCATGGCGTCCTGGCTGTCGGCCCGGGTGCCGGCGGCGGTGATGCCGCCCTGGCCCGTGGTCGAGATCCAGTTCATCTGCTTGCTCGGACCCAGCTGCAGCACCTTGCCGCCCGAAGTGGCGTACAGCCACATGTGGTTGTCGGCCCGGTAGGGGCCGGCCGGGTCGGCCGTCAGCGCCGGGACGGCGGAGACGCCCGGGAGCTTGCGCCAGGTACGGGTGTCCGGCGACCAGGCCTCACCGGCCTTGTCGCCCGCAGCCCCGCTCCAGGAGCCGCCCAGGACGAAGGCCTCGCCGGTGGAGAGCAGCGTCATGGCCTGGTAGCCGCGGGCGATGTTCATGCTGGTGGTGGCGGACCAGGCGTCGGTGGCCGGGTCGTAGATGCTCGCCTTCTCCGCGTTGCTGCCCCCGGTGACCAGCACCCGGCCGTCGGCCAGCATGGCGATGCCCGGACAGAACATGTCGTGGCCGGTGTTGTCGATGCGGCGCTGGGTGACCTTGCCGGTCTTCAGGTCCAGGATCGCGGTCTGGGTGTAGCCGTTGCTGCCGCCGAAGCGGTCGACCGCGTACGCCGACCAGGCCAGCAGCTTGCCGCCGGGCAGGGCGGCGGTGGCCACGGGCACCAGCGGGAACCCGGTGATCCGGCCCCAGGAGCCGTGGACGGCCGGGCTGGCCGGCCCGCTCAGGCGTATCTCGGCGGCCGAGGTCCACGGGCCGCGGGCGCCGGCCTCGCTCGTCACGGTCAGACGTACGTAGCGGGCGTGCTCGGCCCGGGTGAAGGTGGCGGTCTTGACGGTGTCGTCGTCCCGCCAGGTGCCCGAGGCCACCGGCGCGGCGAAGGTGAAGCCGTCGGTGCTGGTCTGGACGCTGTACGCGCCCGCCCGCCCGTTGGCCCCGCCCGCGCGCGGATGGTAGACGAGCGCGGAGACGACCGACGTGCGGTGCATGTCGATGGTGAGGGTGTGCGGCAGGGGGGTCGCGGTGCCGCTCCACTTGCTGTGCCAGATGGTGTTGGTGTCGCCGTCGAGCACGTTGGCCGCGCGGCCGTTCTCGCCGCTGGTCTCCTCGTCGCTCGCGGCGGCAGTCCATCCGGTCCGGGACAGGTCGACGGTGGCCGCCGGGGTGCCCGGGTCGCCCAGTACGTCGATCTCGGCGGCGGAGCTCCAGGGCCCGCGGCCACCGGCCTCGGTGAGCGCCGTGAGGCGCAGGAACCGGGCTCCCTGCGGGGCGAAGCCCAGCGTCTTGGTGCCGGCGTCGTCGGCGAGGGTGCCCGTGGCGACGGGGGTTCCCCAGGCCCGTCCGTCCGTGCTGAGGCTGATGCCGTACTCGCCGATGCGCCCGTTGGGCCCGTTCGCGCGGGGGCGGTAGACGAGTGCGGAGACGACCGAGGTCTGCCGCATGTCGATGGTGAGGGTGTGCGGCAGGGGAGTGGCCGTGCCGCTCCACTTGCTGTGCCAGATGGTGTTGGTGTTGCCGTCGAGCACGTTGGCCGCGCGGCCGTTCTCGCCGGCGGTCTCCTCGTCGCTCGCGGTGGCCGTCCATCCGGTCCGGTCGAGGACGGGAGCCGTGGGCTCCATCGCGTTCGCCGGCGCGATGCCGTGGTGCGGCGACTGCTTCGCGGTCTGCTGGTCCTGCGGGACGGGCATGGGCCGGGGGGCCGGGGCCCGGCCGGCCGCCGTGCTGGAGACCCCGAGCCACGGGGTCAGGCCGATCAGCAGCGAGCCGAGGCCGAAGGCTATGAGCAGGTGGGAACGGCGTAACAGGCGTGGAAAGGCGAGGGAGCGCCTGGACTGCAATCTGACCTCCTGGGGCGACGGGATGTGCCCCAGAGAACATAGGTCAGATCAATCGCAACTCTCCTGAAAAGAGGGAGAGTTGGCGTGAAGCGGCATTGCCGGTGGAATGTGCGCCATCGTGCGTGGGATGTGCGGAGGACGCAAAAAAGGCGCACGAAAGGTGCACGAAGAGAGCGTGGAGAGGGCGCGGACGAAAGGCGCGCGGAAGGTGCGCGGACAAGACAGTCCCCGGCAGTTCCGTCGAATCCATGAGCCATCCGCCGTCGCCGATGGCTCCCCTGGTCGACAGATGCTGCCGGGGGCCTGGCCAGAGCCTGGACAAGGGTCACGCGGGCCTGAGGACGTCTCCAGAGGGAGGTGCGGCTCTATCCGGTTATCCGGTGTATTGATGAGTTTCCTCTCTATTCATCCGTAGTCAAGACCTTGCCGGAAGTACGCTGAAGTAAATCCGCGTCGCGCTCGGAACAAGCCCGACGGAAGGTGTCGCGATGACCGCATGGCCGGTTTCACGAGATGCGCGCGGGCCCGGTGCCACGGTCTGGGAGCCCGAGACCGTGACGGCCGACCCGTACAACGCCCAGACCCCTTCGGCCGCACTGGCCGAGCCGGTCACGCCCGTGGGGGCCTTCTTCGTACGCGACCACTTCGGCATCCCGCGCACCGACCCCGCCCGGTGGCGGCTCCGGTTCGACGGGGCCGCCGCCGCTCCCTTCACCCTCGGCCACGCGGAACTGCTCGCGATGGAACACCGGGAGCTCGACGTCGTCGTGGAGTGCGCGGGCAACGGCCGCGGCCTGATGAGACCGCCCCCGCCCGGACTGCCGTGGAGCCAGCAGGCGGTGGGCTGCGCGCACTTCGCCGGCGTGCCCTTCCATGCCCTCGCCGAACGGGCCGGGATCGATCCGGCGGCCGTGGAGATCGTCTTCACCGGAGCCGACTCCGGCACCGTGCACGGCCGCCCGACGTCCTTCGAGCGCAGCCTCCCGCTCGCCGTGGCCCTCCACCCGGACACCCTCCTCGCCACCCGCATGAACGGCGAACCGCTGGCGCCCGAGCACGGGGCGCCGGTCCGCCTGGTGGTCCCCGGCCGGTACGCCGTCGCCGACGTGAAGTGGCTCGTCGGGGCGCGCGCCGTGACGCACGCGTTCACCGGCGCCTTCCAGACCGAGGAGTACCTCTACGTCGCCTCGCGCGGCACCCCCGAGGGGCCCGTCACGACCGTGCGGGTCAAGTCGGTCATCACCGAGCCCGAGCCGGACACGGCCGTGCGCCGCGGCCACGAGACCCTGGTCCGCGGCCGCGCCTGGTCGGGCGGCGGGGTCCCCGTACGGAGCGTCGAGGTGCGGGCCGCGTACGAGGGCGACGACCCGGACGGCGACGGCGACGGCGACGCGGGCCGGGGCTGGCGGCCGGCCGTGCTGGAACCGCCGGCGGGCCCGTACGGCTGGAGCGGCTGGTCGTACCGGTGGACGCCGCAGCGCCCCGGACCGTACCGGCTGCTGTCCCGCGCGACCGACGCCCACGGCGACACCCAGCCGGCGCAGGCCCCGTGGAACGCCCGCGGCTACGGCTGCAACCCCGTGGCCTGCGTCGAGGTGGTCGTCGTATGAGCCGGGGGGTCCGGACCGGTGCGGACCGGCCGCCGGTCGCCCCGCACCCGCGGACCTGCGCCCCTGCCGACCGCCTCCACCGGACACAGAGCCCCGCGCCCATGCCTCGGATAGGGTGAATCGGTAGGAATCAGCCCCCCGGGGTGAGGTCGGTGCATTGGACACTTACCAGTCGACGAGCGAGGTGCCGGACCAGCCGGCGGCGGCTGTCGGGTACGCGGGCGTGCTCCGCGAGCTGCTGCCGATCGCCCTCTGGCGCGAGGACGCCGACGGTCGCATCGTCGAGTGGTCGCTGGCCGCCCAGGACCTGCTCGGACACCGGCCCGAGGACATCATCGGCCGACCCGGCGCCGCCGTCCTCGTCCCCGAGGCCAACCGGGAGCTCGCCGACCAGCTGACCCGGCGCGTCCAGGCCGGCGAGACCGTCGTCGGCACCCTGCCCGTGCGCCACCGCGACGGCCACCGCGTCCCCATGGAGATGTGGATCGTGCCCGCCGTGGACCCGCAGGGCCGCACGGGCGCCCTGCTCATCGCCGTGGAGACCTCCGAGGTCCTCCACATGCGGGACTCGCTCGCCGCCCTGCAGAGCCTCTTCACCCAGTCGCCCATCGGCCTCGCCACCCTCGGCCCCGACCTGCGCTTCCTGCGGGTCAACGACGCGCTGGCCCGGATGAACGGCGTCCCCGCCGCCGAACACCTGGGCAAACGGCTCACCGAGGTGGTGCCCGGGGTCAACGCCGTCGCCCTGGAGGCGACCATGCGGCAGGTCCTCGACCGGGGCACCGCCGTCGTCGACGTCCGCCGCACCGGGCGGACCCCCGCCGATCCCGAGCGCGACCGGACCTGGTCCTGCTCGTACGCCCCGCTCCTCGACGGCTCCGGCCGGGCCCTCGGGGTGATCGCCTCCCTCATCGACATCACCGACGGCCAGCAGGCGCAGGCCGAGGCCGAACGGGCCCGGCGCCGGTTCGCGCTGCTGGCGGAGGCCGGCACCCGCATCGGCACGACCCTGGACCTGCACCAGACCGCCCAGGAGATCGTGGACGTGCTGGTGCCGCAGCTCGCCGACTCGGCCGACGTACAGCTGCTCGAAGCGGTGCTGGGCCCCGACGAGGGCGCGGCGCCCGCCGCCTCCACCCGTGGTGTCCTGCGCCGCCTGGCGGCCCGCTTCCCCGACCCGACCGCCCCCACCGCGAAACTCACCCCCGGCCAGACCTTCCAGATCCCCGTGGGCACCCACTACGAGCAGATCGTCGCGGAGGGGCGGCCCATGAACCTCTACGTCTCCGACATCCCGGCACTGATCACGTCCCCGCGCGCCGACGCCCTGCGCGCCTACCTCGCCACCCTGGGCTCGGCGCGGCTGGTCCCGCTCGTCGCGCGCGGCACGGTGCTCGGCGCGGTCACCGTGACGCGCACGCGCGACCGGGAGCCCTTCGACGAGCAGGACTGCGTACTCGTCGACGAGCTGGTCGCCCGCGCGGCCCTCAACATCGACAACGCCCGGATGTACACCCGCCAGCGGCAGGCGGCCCTGACCCTCCAGCGCAGCCTCACCAACAGCGCGCTGCCCGAGGTCCCCGGCCTCGCCCTGACCGGGCGCTACCTGCCCGCCAGCGACCACGACGTCGGCGGGGACTGGTTCGACGTCATCCCCCTGCCCGGCGGCCGGACCGGGCTGGTCATCGGCGACGTCATGGGCCACGGGATCCACGCGGCGGCCGTCATGGGGCAGCTGCGCACGGCGGTACGGACCCTCGCGCGCCACGACGTGTCCCCGGCACGGATGCTCGGCTCGCTCGACGCCGTGGTGGCCGACCTGGGGGAGGACGAGATGGCGACCTGCGTCTACGCCGTGTACGACCCGGCGTCGGGCGGCTGCGTCGTCGCCCGCGCCGGGCATCCGCCGCCGGCCGTGGTCGCCACCGACGGGACCGTCTCCTTCCTCGACGGACCGCCCGGCACCCCGCTGGGCACCGGCGGGCAGGACTTCCGCACCGAGGAGGTGCGGCTGCCCGCGGGGAGCCTGCTCGTGCTCTACACCGACGGCCTCATCGAGGCCCGGGACCGGGACCTCGACCAGGGCATGGACCAGCTGGCACAGGCCCTGCGCCGGGTGGAGCAGCCGCTGGAGGAGCTGTGCGACGGGATCCTGCGGTCGCTGCTGCCGTGCGCCCAGGAGGACGACGTGGCGGTGCTGCTGGCCCGGACCCGCCCGGCGTAACGGGAGGGGTACCCGCGCCGCCCGGCGCGGTCACCAGGCCATGTCCTCCAGCGCGTCCAGGTCCGGCGGCCCCGGTTCCTGCGGCTCCCCGTCCCCGGTCAGGGGCAGCTCGGCCCAGATGACCTTGCCGCGCTCGGTGTAGCGGGTGCCCCACCGGTCGGCGTACTGGGCGACGAGGAAAAGCCCGCGCCCGCCCTCGTCGGTGGTGGCCGCGTACCGCAGGTGCGGGGAGGTGCTGCTGCCGTCGGAGACCTCGCAGACGAGGGTGCGGTCGCGCAGCAGCCGCACCCGGATGGGCGCACTGCCGTACCGGATGGCGTTGGTGATCAGCTCGCTGAGGATCAGCTCGGTCGTGAAGGAGATCTCCTCCAGCCCCCAGGCGGCGAGCTGCGCGGAGCCCGCGTTGCGCACCCGCGAGACGGCCGCCGGTTCGCCGGGCACCTCCCACTCGGCGATCCGGTCGGCCTCCACCCGCCGGGTGTCGGCGATCAGCAGGGCGATGTCGTCGCTCGGCACCGGGAACAGCATCACGGCGAGTACGTCCGCACAGGCCTGCTCCGGGCTGCGGCCGGGCCGCGACAGCGTCTCGCCGAGCAGACGCAGGCCGGTGTCGAAGTCCCGGTCGCGGTCCTCCACCAGGCCGTCGGTGAACAGCGCGAGGCGGCTCCCCTCGGGCAGCGTGAACTCGACGGCCTCGAAGGGCATGCCCCCCACGCCGAGCGGGAGCCCGGTCGGCAGCTCGGGGAACTCCACCTGTCCGTCGGGTCGGATCAGCGCGGGCCCGGGGTGCCCGGCGCTGGCCATCGTGCACCGCCCGGAGACCGGGTCGTAGACCGCGTAGAGACAGGTGGCACCGGTGACCGCGGCGGGCTCGGGCACCCCCTCCGGGTCGTCCCCGTCCTCGTCTGCGCCGCCCCCGGTCTCGTTCTGGTCGATCCGGTGGATCAGCTCGTCCAGGTGTCCGAGCAGCTCGTCGGGCGGCAGGTCCAGGGTGGAGAAGTTGTGCACGGCGGTCCGCAGCCGGCCCATGGTGGCCGCCGCGTGCACCCCGTGCCCGACGACGTCGCCGACGACCAGGGCCACCCGGGTGCCGGGCAGCGGGATCACGTCGAACCAGTCCCCGCCCACCCCCGCCTTCGCGGGCAGGTAACGGAAGGCCACCTCCACGGCGTTCTGCTCGGGCAGCACCCGGGGCAGCAGGCTGCGCTGGAGGGTCACGGCCATCGCGTGCTCGCGGGTGAAGCGGCGGGCGTTGTCGATGGAGACGGCCGCGCGCGCACCCAGCTCCTCCGCGAAGGACAGGTCCTCCTCGTCGAAGGCCTCCGGGGTGTCGGCCCGCCAGAAGTTGGCCATGCCCAGGACCACGCCCCGCGCCTGGAGCGGTACGGAGATCAGCGAGTGCAGTCCGTAGCCGAGGGCCTCGCGGGTCCCGGCCTCGTCCTGGGCCCGCCAGCCCATGGCCGCGTTCAGGTCGGCCGCGAGCACCGCGTGTCCGGCGTCCAGGGCCGCCGCCATCGGGGCCGTGGGCACGACGAACCGGATGACGTCGCCGACCGGCTGGAGCGGCGAGTCGGCGCGGACCCCGGTGATGGCCGCCCGGCGCATCTCGGAGTAGGTGCCGGACGTCAGGGAGGGCTCGTCCCCCCGCAGCACCGGATCCAGCAGCTCCACGGTGACGAAGTCCGCGAAGCGCGGGACCGCGACCTCCGACAGCTCCTCGGCGGTCCGCACCACGTCCAGGGTGGTTCCGATCCGCACTCCGGCGTCGTACAGCAGCTGCAGCCGGCTGCGGGCCACCTCGGCCCGGCCGGACACGGCGGCGAGCTCGGTGGAGTCGCGCAGGGTCACGACGCTGCCCGTGGACATGCCCCGGTACTGCTTGGTGGGCCGTACGTTGACCGCGAGCAGCCGGTCGCCCGCCAGGTGCACCTGGTCCGTCACGGTGCGGCCGGAGACGAGCAGCTCGGTGGTGCGCGGGTCGAGACCGAGGTCGGCGACGGCGCGCCCCTCGGAGTCCGGCGTCAGGTCGAGGAGCCGCCGGGCCTCGTCGTTGGCGAGGACGAGCCGGTGGTCCGCGCCGATGATGAGCACGCCTTCGCGCACGGCGTGCAGCACGGCCTCGTGGTGCTCGTTCATCCGGGTCATCTCGGCGGGGCCCAGACCGCGCGTCTGGCGCCGCAGCCGGCCGCTGACCAGGGCGGCGCCCGCGGTGCCGAGCGCCAGGCCGCCCGCGGCGGCGCCGAGGAGCAGCGGGAGCTGGCCCTCGACCACCATGGAGACGTTCTCCACCTCTATTCCGGTGCCGACCAGGCCGACGACGACGCCGTCGGCGTTGCGTACGGGGACCACGGCCCGGACGGCGTCGCTCGGCTCGCCCGTGAAGGTCTCCGTGAAGGACTTTCCGGCGAGGGCGCGGCTGAGGTCGCCGGTGGCGCGCCGGCCGATCAGCTCGGGGAGCGGGTCGGTGTAGCGGATCCCGTCGGTGTTCATCACGGCGATGAAGTCGACGCCCGATGCCCGGCGGGCGGCCTCGGCCAGCGGCTGGAGCGTGGCGGTCGGATTCTGCGACACCAGGGCCGCCGCGAGACCGGGGGAGTGGGCGAAGCCCTCGGCGACCGCGAGCGAGCGGTGGCGGGCGTCGCGCTCGCTGTCGTACCGGGCCTGGATCACCAGGGCCCCCGCGGCAGCGGTGATCAGCAGCAGCACGATCACGGCCTGGAGGGCGAAGACCTGACCGGCGACGCTGTGTGCCCCGAGGGACAGGCGTGCCCGCAGGCGCGAGCCCCACCCGGTCGGCTGGCGACCATTACGTCCGGTCATGAGCCCTTTCTAACACTGTCCGGAGGGTTTGGAGCGGCTGCGGGGGCGGCGGCGGCCGCACGATACGCGCGGGGGCCCAGGCCGACGTACGAGGTGAAGTGCTGGCGGAAGGTGACCTCGCTTGCGAAACCGGCCCGCCGGGCCACTTCCGGCACCGGATGGTCGGTGCGCTCCAGCAGCTTGCGCGCCGCGTCCAGCCGGTGTCCCAGGAGCCAGCGGTGCGGGGAGGTGCCGGTGGCCGCGGCGAAGTGCCGGGCGAAGGAGCGCGGGGACATGCCGGCCCAGCGGGCCATGGTGGCCACGGACAGCGGCTCGTGCAGGGAGCGCAGGGCCCGCTCCCGTACGGCGGCCAGCGCCTCGGCGGTCCGGTCCGCGGCCGGCACGGGCCGGTCCAGGTACTGGGCGTGGCCCCCGGTGCGGAAGGGGCCCGTCACCATCGAGCGGGCGATGGCGGCGGCCGCCTCGGCGCCGTGCGCCTCCCGGACCAGGTGCAGGCAGAGGTCGATCCCGGAGGCCACCCCTGCGGAGGTCCACAGCCCGCCGTCCTCGACGTAGAGCGGGGCGTCCTCGACCACGACCCCCGGGTAGCGGGCGGCGAGCTGCGGCGCCAGCCACCAGTGGGTGACCGCCCGGCGGCCCTCCAGCAGTCCGGCCTCCGCCAGGACGAACGCTCCGGCGCACAGGGCGGCGATCGGCACGCCCCGGGCGTGCACCTCCCGCAGGGCCGCGAGGACGGGCCCGGGCGTCGGATCGGACGGCTCGGCCAGGGCCGGTACGACGACCAGGTCGGCCGAGGCCAGCCAGTCGAGCCCCCGGTCGGGGGCCAGGGTCAGCCCGCCGGGCAGCGGGATCGGACCGGGCTCCGCGGCGCACCGGCGCAGCTCGAACCCCGGCACCCCGACATCGCTGCGGTCGGGGCCCCAGACCTCGGTGATGACGGCGAGGTCGAAGCTGCGGATACCGGGCTGGACGACGATGGCGACGCGGCGCATCGGGCCAGTGTGCCAGGGGGCATGACTGCCAGACTGGCAGGATCCCATCGGTACGGGGCCTCGCGGGCGCTGTCGGGCCCGCGGCCCGGCCGACAGCATGGAGCCATGACAACGACCGCGATCGAGATCGCCCCCAACAGTGCCCTGCTGGTCATCGACGTGCAGAAGGGCTTCGACGAGGAGTCCTTCTGGGGGCCCCGCAACAACCCGGCCGCCGAGGACAACATCGCGGCCCTGATGGACGCCTGGCAGGCCGCCGGCCGGCCGGTGGTCCTCGTCCGGCACGCCTCCGTGCAGCCCGGCTCCGTCCTCGCCGCCGACCACCCCGGGTACGCCTTCAAGGACCTGGTCGAGAAGCGGAGCGAGGGGGCCCTGGTGGTCACCAAGACGGTGAACTCGGCCTTCTACGGCACCCCGGACCTGGCCGACTGGCTGACGGCCCAGGGCATCGGGCAGCTGGTGGTGGTCGGCATCCAGACCAACATGT
This sequence comes from Streptomyces sp. NBC_00207, assembly GCF_045160965.1. NCBI lineage: Bacteria > Bacillati > Actinomycetota > Actinomycetes > Kitasatosporales > Streptomycetaceae > Streptomyces > Streptomyces sp. NBC_00207. The sequence continues at coordinate 7,404,636 of NZ_CP130715.1, forward strand.
GCGTCGAGACCACCGCCCGGATGGCGGGGAACCTGGGCTACGACGTACTCGTCCCGCTCGACGCCACCCACACCTTCGACCTCGCCGGGCCGGCGGGCCTGAGCCTGACGGCGGACGAACTCGCCACCGCCACCGCGGTGAACCTCCAGGGCGGCTGCTTCGCCCGCGTGGTCACCACGGCCGACCTCCTGCGATAGCCCCGCCGCCGGCCCATTTCAGCCTCACGCCGGGCAGATCCAGCCTCGCCGGCGTTTGAGGCGCGGGGTCTGGGGCGGAGCCCCAGGGAACCCGGCTCCGCCGGGCACCGGGCTTCGTCCGGGGGACCCCACTCAAACGCCGGAGGGGCTGGGTCTGGCCCGGCGAAGCTCAAATGGGCCGGCGGGGCCGGAAAGGGTGAGGGCCCCGCCCCGGGGCAAGGGGGTCGGGGCCCTCGGAGGAGGCGGGAGCGTCAGAGAACGTCGGCGGCGATGTTGGCCGCGACCCGCTCCAGCAGGGGACCCGCGTTCGGGATGGACTTCGCCGGGTCGGGCTCCAGGTCCGTGAGCGGGTACGCCTTGCGGATGCCGGCCGCCTCCAGGGCCTCCTGGGTCAGCAGCAGCCGGCCGCAGACCGCCACGACCGGCTTGCCCGCCGCGCGCGCCGCGGCCGCGACGCCCGCCGGGGCCTTGCCGTGCAGGGTCTGCTCGTCCAGCGAGCCCTCACCGGTGATGACGAGCGTGGCCCGCTCCAGGGCCGGGGCGAAGCCCAGCACCTCCAGCATCAGCTCGATGCCGGGACGGAACGTGGCACCGAGCAGCAGGGCGCCGTAGCCGATGCCGCCAGCGCCACCCGCACCCGGGAGCACCGCGCACTCGGCGGCCTTCGCGCCGATCGACTTCTCCAGCACCACCGCGAAGTGCGCGAGCGCCGCGTCGAGCGTCGCCACGTCCTCGGGCGAGGCGCCCTTCTGCGGGCCGTAGACCGCCGGCGCACCCTTCGGGCCGGTCAGCGGGTTGTCCACGTCGCTCGCGAGGACGAATTCCACGTCCGCGAAGCGCGGGTCGACACCGGACAGGTCGGCCGAGGCCAGGTCGGCCAGCGCGCCGCCGCCCGGACCGACCGGTTCGCCGTTCGCATCCAGGAACACGGCGCCCAGCGCGGCCAGCATGCCGGCGCCGCCGTCGGTGGTGGCACTGCCGCCCACACCGAAGACGATCGAGCGTGCGCCCGCGTCCAGCGCAGCCTTCAGCAGCTCGCCCGAGCCGTACGTGGTCGCGGTCAGCGGGGCGAAGGTGCCCGCCGGCAGCAGCTGCAGCCCGGAGGCCTCCGCCATCTCGACCACCGCGGTGCCCTCGCGCAGCGCGAAGGCGGCCGTGACCTGGTCGCCGAGGGGTCCGGTGACCCGTACCTCCCGGCGCTCGAAACCGGCGGCCACCGCGGCCGCGACCGTACCGTCGCCGCCGTCCGCGACGGGGAGGGTCTCGATCTCCACGCCCGGTACGGCCGAGCGAAGACCGGCCGTCACCCGCTCCGCGACCTGAACGGCCGTGAGCGAGCCCTTGAATTTGTCCGCGGCGATGAGCACGCGCGCGGCCTCAGTTACTGCTCCGTCCGTCACCTTGCTATTCCCTTGCTATCGAACAGTGCAGTCGCGCCGCCATGAGCTTATCCGGAGGATCCTCCTATGCCCATGAGTGGCCTGGGCCACACCCGGCACGCCATGCCCCTAAATGCGGATATACGCCCGCATAGTGTGGCCGCATGAGCGCCGAATCACTGGAACAGCCACGTACGGACACCCCGGGCGGGGACTCCGGCGGCCCCGTGGACGGCGCACCGGACCACTCCGTCGCCACCATCGGCGTGTCGCCGTGCCGGCCGTCGTCGCGTGGGCGGCCCTCGCTCTCCGAACAGGGGCCCGACCGCCACCCGCGGCTGCGGCGCGTCGCCGGGTCCAAGGGTCAAGACCGCGGGGGCGGGCCTGGCGGCTCCGGGGCGTGATCTCGGTAGGGTGGCGGCGTGACCACCACGGATGACTTCGCCACGTACATCGCGAGCCTGCCCAAGGTGCTGGCCGGCGCGGCCGCCCTCTACCGGGACGCCGAGGGCAGGGTCCTGCTCGTCGAGCCCAACTACCGCGAGGGATGGACCCTGCCGGGCGGCACCATCGAGTCGGACGCGGGCGAGTCGCCGCGCACCGCCGCCCGCCGCGAGAGCGCCGAGGAGATCGGCCTCGACCTCCCGCTCGGCCGGCTGCTCGCCGTGGACTGGTCCCTCGGCGCCGACCGCCCGCCGCTGGTCGCCTACGTCTACGACGGCGGTGTGCTCGACGCCGGACAGCTCGCCTCCATCAAGCTGCAGGAGGAGGAGCTGATCTCCTGGCGGCTGGTCGAGCCCGCCGAACTCACCGCCCACCTCCCCGGATCGCTCGGCCGGCGCACCGAAGAGGCGTACCGGGTCCTGCAGTCGGGCGAGGGCACGGTGGAACTGGAGAACGGCCGCCGACCGGCCGTTTCGTAACACGAGGCTTACTTCGAGCAGGACAGAATCAGCTGATGATCACGATGTACGCCTGGCCCAGTACTGCCGACGGGCCCGACGCCCTTCCCATGGTCCACTTCACCACCGACCAGCAGTCCGCCGGTGAGGTGACCCCGGACGGGATGCCGGTCTGGATGTTCGACACGGCGATCCGCGAGGGCGGCTGGGCCAGGTTCACCGACTTCGACGGCTGGTCCGTGCCCGCCACCGAGTGGCGGGCACTGTACCGGCGTGAGGACGACCTGCTCGCCGTCAGCGGCCCCGGCTCCTGCGAGGGCTGGTACGAGGGAAACCTGGGGGCCGACGCCGAATGGGTGGCGGCGGCCGCCGCCCAGCAGAGCGTGGTCCTGCTCGCCGCCCCCGTCCAGCACCCCTCGCTCTACAGCTACGCCGTGGAGGCGGGCGCGGCCTTCGCCCTGCTGGTCCCGCTCCTCGTCGTCTGACCCCGCAGGGGGCGGTCAGGCCAGGAGCTTGGCCTTGGCGCGGTCGAACTCCTCCTGGGTGATGTCGCCCTTGTCCTTGAGGGCGGACAGCTTGTGCAGCTGGTCGGCCGCGCCGGCGCCGCCGGACGGTCCCGCCGCCTGCTGGACGTACTCCCGGAAGGCCGCCTCGTTCTCCTGCACCTGCTTGATGTCCCGCTCGCCCATGCTCCTGCCGCGGGCGATGAGGTAGACGAACACGCCGAGGAACGGCAGCAGGAGCACGAAGATCAGCCATCCCGCCTTCGCCCAGCCGCTGAGGCTGTGGTCACGGAACAGGTCCGTGATGACCTTGAAGAGCAGGAAGAACCACATGATCCACAGGAACAGCCACAACATCGTCCAGAAGATGTTGAGAAGTGGGTAGTCGTCCATGCCCGGCTCCGATCTTGTAGCGGTCCCTACCTTCATACGCCCGCTGGAACGGGTACGCATGCGGAGCAACGCATCGGGATGAACGGGACCGGCGTCGGGACCGGCGCCGGTCCGGGGCCTAGAGCAGCTGGTCCTGGAGCGGCTGCCCGGACTCGAAGGCCAGCAGCCGCACCTTCCGGTCGAGCCCGCCGCCGTAGCCGGTCATGCCGCCCGAGGCGCCGATCACCCGGTGGCACGGCACGATGATGCCGACCGGGTTCTTGCCGTTGGCCAGACCCACCGCGCGCGAGGCGTTCGGCTTGCCCAGCTTCGCCGCGAGCTCCCCGTACGACCAGGTCTCGCCGTACGGGATCCGTACCAGCTGGTCCCAGACGCTGCGCTGGAAATCGGTGCCCTCCAGACGGAGCGGCAGGTCGAACTCGGTGAGCTCCCCGTCGAAGTACGCGGCCAGCTGGCGCTCCACTTCGGGGAAGGGCTCCTCGGTGGCGGCGACCCGCTCCCCGAACGACTCCTCGGCCGGCCGGTGGCGCTGCCCCGTCATGTAGAGGCCGCTGAGGACGCCGTCCGTGGCGACCAGGGTGAGCGGGCCGTAGGGGCTGTCGACGACGGCGTGCTGCTTTCCGCTGTTCACGGTGGTTCGCATGGTGTGTGCTCCTCAGGCGGGCAGGTGGTTGATCGGGTGGGCGTCGGTGGCCCACAGGTACTGGACGGCGTACGCGCGCCACGGCCGCCAGGCGGCCGCGCGGGCGGTCAGCGCGGAAGGGCCGGCCGGCAGCCCGAGCCCCTGCGCCGCCCGCCGCACCCCCAGATCGGACGGCAGGAACGCGTCCGGGTCGCCGAGCGCCCGCATCGCGATGATCTCGGTGGTCCACGGGCCGAACCCGGGCAGCGCCGAGAGCTGCGCCCGCGCCTCCTCCCAGTCACTGTCGAAGCCGAGCGGCAGCGAGCCGTCCGCGAGCTCCGAGACCAGGGTGGTCAGCGTGGTGCGGCGGCTGCGCGGCAGGGCCAGGGACTCCGGGTCCAGCGCGGCGAGCGCCTGCGGGGAGGGGAAGAGGTGCGTCAGTCCGCCGAGGGGGTCCTCGACGCGCTCGCCGTGCGCGGTCACCAGGCGGGCCGCGTGCGTGCGCGCCGCCGCGGTGGACACCTGCTGGCCCAGGACCGCCCGTACGGCGAACTCCTGCGCGTCGACCGTACGGGGGACCCGGCGCCCGGGGGCCTTGTCCACGAGCGGGGCCAGCAGCGGATCGGAGCGCAGCTGCTCGTCGACGGCCTCCGGGTCGGCGTCCAGGTCGAGCATCCAGCGGCAGCGGCTGATGGCGATGGTGAGGTCGCGCAGGTCGGTCAGGGCGAGGCGGCAGCCGATGTGGTCGGGCTGCGGGGTCAGGGCGACGACACCGGTGCCGTGGGGGAGGCGCAGGGTGCGGCGGTAGGCGCCGTCGCGCCACTCCTCGACGCCGGGGACCGCGGTCGCGGCGAGGTGCCCGAACAGGTTGTCGGGGTTCAGGGGGGCCCGGAACGGCAGCCGCAGGCTGATCGTCCCCGGGATCCGGGGCGGGTCGTTCTTGTGGCGGCCGGCCTTCAGGGCGCGCTCCCGCAGCTCGCTCGGGGACAGGGCGAAGACCTCGCGGACGGTGTCGTTGAAGGTGCGGATGGAGGAGAACCCGGCCGCGAAGGCCACGTCGCCCATGGGCAGCTCGGAGGTCTCGATGAGCAGCCGGGCGGTCTGCGCGCGCTGGGCCCTCGCCAGGGCGAGCGGACCGGCCCCGAGCTCGGCGTTGAGCTGCCGTTCCACCTGGCGGGTGGAGTACCCGAGCCTCGTCGCGAGCCCCGGCACGCCCTCCCGGTCGACGACCCCGTCCTGGATCAGCCGCATCGCGCGTGCGACGGCGTCGGCCCGTGCGTTCCACTCCGGCGAGCCGGGGCTGGTGTCGGGCCGACACCGCTTGCACGCCCGGAACCCGGCCTGCTGGCAGGCGGCGGCGCTGGGCAGGAAGGTCATGTTCTCGACCTTCGGCGGTACGGCGGGGCAGCTGGGCCGGCAGTAGATCCGGGTGGTCAGCACAGCGGTGAAGAACCAGCCGTCGAAGCGGGCGTCCTTCGACTGCACGGCCCTCACGCAACGCTCTGTATCGGTGTGCATGACTCCAGGATCCGGGGTGCGGATGCCTCCGGCTGGCGGTTTTCCGACATCAAGCCTACGGCGGCGAAGGGGCTCCGCCCCCGAGCCCCGCGCCTCGAACGCCGGCAGGGCTGGAAAATCCAGCCCGCCCGGGGTGCCGGGGGCGGGGGCCCGCAGAGGGGCGGCGGGCCAACGCAAGAGGGCCCCTGGATGCCATCGGCATCCAGGGGCCCTCTTTCACAGCTGAGCTCAGCGCAGCGTCGCGGCTCGGGCTTCCCGCCTGTTGTGGCGGAACGTGTTCGCCCGGCGGGTCGTCGCGAACAGCGGAATGGTCGCCGCCATCGCGATCTGCAGGGCGCAGCCGGTCTGGAGCAGGAGCTGCCCGCCCGGGGCGTCGAACGCCCAGGCCGCCAGCAGCCCCATCGCGCCGATGATCCAGCAGAGCATCGCCACGGCGAGGACGCCCCGCGGCTTGGGGTACTCGACCCGGCTCACCATCAGCCAGGCCACCCCGATGATCGCCAGCAGGGTCGGGATGAACGGCAGCTCCAGCAGCACGATCGAGACGACCGTCAGCGCGCCGAAGGGGCTCGGCATGCCCTGGAACATGCCGTCCTTCATCGTCACGCAGCTGAATCTCGCGAGTCGCAGCACCACGGCGAGCAGCACCACGATCGCGGCCAGCGCCGACATCTTCTGGTGCGCGTCCACGGCGACCATGCCGTAGACGAGCACGAAGTAGGCCGGGGCCAGGCCGAAGCTGATCAGATCGGACAGGTTGTCCAGCTCGGCACCCATCGGCGAGCTGCGCAGCTTGCGGGCCACGATGCCGTCGAAGAGGTCGAAGACCGCGGCGAGCAGCATCAGTATCACTGCCGTCGCGGCGCTGTTACGGGCCATGCCCGACTCGCCACTGCCGGTGAGGTGCGGGATGAGGATCCCGGTGGTGGTGAAGTACACCGCCATGAATCCGCACGTCGCGTTGCCGAGGGTGAGGGTGTCCGCTATCGACAGCCGCAGCGAGAGCGGCATGTCGTCCTCGGCGGACTCCTCCTCGGCAGGTTCGGGCACCCAGCCGGCGGCCGGAGTCTCAGGGTCAGTCACGGTCAATTCGTGTCACCCCCGCGGTGGTGGCCTGACCGACCTCGACCGCGACCTCGACGCCCTCGGGGAGGTAGATGTCGACGCGGGAGCCGAAGCGGATCAGACCGATGCGTTCGCCCTGCTCCACCTTGGTGCCGGCCGGCAGGTACGGGACGATGCGACGGGCGACGGCGCCGGCGATCTGCACCATCTCGATGTCGCCGAGCTCGGTGTCGAAGTGCCAGACAACGCGCTCGTTGTTCTCGCTCTCCTTGTTGAACGCCGGGACGAATCCGCCGGGGATGTGCTCCACGGACGTCACCGTGCCCGCGAGGGGCGCGCGGTTGACGTGGACGTTCAGCGGGCTCATGAAGATCGCGACCCGGGTCCGTCCGTCCTTCCACGGCATGATGCTCTGCACCACACCGTCGGCGGGGGAGATGACACGGCCCTGAGCGATCTCACGCTCGGGGTCGCGGAAGAACCACAGCATGCCCGCGGCGAGTGCGGTGGCGGGCACGGCCGCCGCGGCCCAGCGTCCGGACTTGCGGGCCCGGGTGAGGCTGAGCGCCGCGGTGGCGACGGTCGGCAGAAGCCACGGCGATGCTCCGCGCGCGAGGCGTACGCCAAGGAGGCTGTCGCGAGGTGCAGAGGTTTGGCTGTGGGGCATGGATGACCTTCGTAGCGGGTGATTGCCGCGCCGCAAACAGGGGGACGGGACGGCGGCTTTACTGGAATGCTATCGGTTGCACGCAACAACTGGGCAAGCCAGAAGCCGAGTCGATGACCGTCGGCCAGTGACTGGTTGTGACCCTTTCGCGACGAACCCATGGATGATTCGCCGCAAAAGGGACTTTCAGCCCTGGAGTCGGTACTCCTCGAGCAGGCGTCGCCCGATGATCATTTTCTGGATCTCGGCGGTACCTTCACCGATCAGCAGCATCGGAGCTTCCCGGTAGAGACGCTCGATCTCGTACTCCTTCGAGAACCCGTATCCGCCGTGAATGCGGAAGGCGTCCTCGACCACCTCCTTGCAGTACTCGGAGGCGAGGTACTTCGCCATCCCTGCTTCGAGGTCGTTTCGTTCCCCGGAGTCCTTTTTGCGTGCTGCATTCACCATCATCGCATGGGCGGCTTCGACCTTGGTAGCCATCTCGGCCAGCTTGAACTGGATGGCCTGGTGTTCGGCGATCGCCTTGCCGAAAGTGTGACGTTGCTGGGCATAGGAGACACCCAGCTCGAAAGCACGCTGAGCGACGCCACAGCCACGCGCCGCCACGTTCACGCGGCCGACCTCGACCCCGTCCATCATTTGGTAAAACCCTCGGCCCGTCTGGCCTCCGAGGACCCGATTGGCCGGAATGCGCAGTCCGTCCATGATGAGCTCGGTCGTGTCGACGCCCTTGTAGCCCATCTTGTCGATCTTGCCCGGGATGGTCAGACCGGGACGGACCTCACCGAAGCCCGGCTCCTTCTCGACGAGGAAGGTCGTCATCGACTTGTGGGGCGCAGTGCCCTCGGGGTGGCCTTCGTCACTTCGGACGAGAACGGCCACCAGGGTGGAGCTGCCACCGTTCGTCAGCCACATCTTCTGGCCGTTCAGGACGTACTCGTCGCCGTCCTTCACCGCCTTCGAGGAGATGGCCGACACATCGGAGCCCAGCGCCGGCTCGGACATCGAGAACGCGCCGCGCACCTCGCCCAGCGCCATCCGGGGGAGGAAGTAGTCCTTCTGCTCCTGCGTGCCGTGCTGCTTGAGCATGTACGCCACGATGAAGTGCGTGTTGATGATGCCCGAGACGGACATCCACCCCCGCGCGATCTCCTCGACGCACAGGGCGTAGGTGAGAAGCGACTCACCCAGGCCGCCGTACTCCTCCGGGATCATCAGCCCGAAGAGGCCGAGCTCCTTGAGACCGTCGACGATCTGCTGCGGGTACTCGTCGCGGTGCTCCAGCTCGGTCGCGACCGGGATGATCTCCTTGTCGACGAACTCCCGGACGGTCTTCAGGATCTCCCGCTGGACGTCCGTGAGCCCGGCGGTCTGGGCGAGTCGGGCCATGGCTACTTCTCCTGGGTCTTCAGCTGGGGGCGGCCGGGCTGCTCGCCGCCCCGCTCCTTGATGTACGTCTCGGTCGGGACCATCACCTTGCGCCGGAAGACGCAGACGAGGGTGCCGTCCTGCTTGTAGCCCTTGGTCTCGACGTAGACGATGCCGCGGTCGTTCTTCGACTTCGACGGGGTCTTGTCGAGGACCGTGGTCTCGCCGTAGATGGTGTCGCCGTGGAAGGTCGGCGCCACGTGCCGCAGGGACTCGATCTCCAGGTTGGCGATGGCCTTCCCGGAGACGTCCGGCACGGACATGCCGAGCAGCAGCGAGTAGATGTAGTTGCCCACGACCACGTTCTTGCCGAAGTCGGTGGTGTTCTCGGCGTAATTGCTGTCCATGTGGAGCGGGTGGTGGTTCATGGTCAGCAGACAGAAGAGGTGGTCGTCGTACTCCGTGACCGTCTTCCCGGGCCAGTGCTTGTAGACCGCCCCGACCTCGAACTCTTCGTACGTGCGTCCGAACTGCATCGGGATCAGGCCTCCGGGATCTCGAACTTGGTGGTGCGCTCCATGCCGGCCGCCCGGCCCTTGCCTGCGATGACCAGGGCCATCTTGCGGCTGGCCTCGTCGATCATCTCGTCGCCGAGCATCGCGGAGCCCTTCTTGCCGCCGGCCTCCGAGGTGCACCAGTCGTACGCGTCGAGGATCAGCTCGGCGTGGTCGTAGTCCTCCTGCGAGGGGGAGAAGACCTCGTTGGCCGCGTCGACCTGGCCCGGGTGCAGCACCCACTTGCCGTCGAAGCCCAGCGCCGCCGCCCGGCCCGCCACCTCGCGGTAGGCGTCCACGTCACGGATCTGGAGGAAGGGGCCGTCGATCGCCTGCAGGTTGTGCATGCGGGCCGCCATCAGGATCCGCATCAGGATGTAGTGGTAGGCGTCCGCGCCGTAGCCGGGCGGCTGCATGCCCACGACCAGCGACTTCATGTTGATGGAGGCCATGAAGTCGGCCGGGCCGAAGATGATGGTCTCCAGGCGGGGCGAGGCGGCGGCGATCTCGTCGACGTTCACCAGGCCCTTGGCGTTCTCGATCTGCGCCTCGATGCCGATCTTGCCGACCTCGAAGCCCATGGTCTTCTCGATCTGCGTCAGCAGCAGGTCCAGGGCCACGACCTGCTGGGCGTCCTGGACCTTCGGCAGCATGATGCAGTCGAGGTTCTGGCCGGCGCCCTCGACCACCGTGATGACGTCGCGGTACGTCCAGTGCGTGGTCCAGTCGTTGACGCGCACGACCCGGGTCTTGCCCGTCCAGTCGCCGTTGTTCAGCGCGTCCACGATCGTGTGGCGGGCGCCTTCCTTGGCGAGCGGCGCGCAGGCGTCCTCCAGGTCCAGGAAGACCTGGTCGGCCGGCAGGCCCTGGGCCTTCTCGAGGAACCGCGGGTTCGAGCCGGGCACCGCGAGGCAGGAGCGGCGCGGGCGGAGACGGTTCACCGGGTGGACAGGCGTGGTCATGCGGGGACCTCCGTGCTTGCAAGGTGTGCGGTGTCGTGAAGGGGGTCGAGCTTGTTCGCTTTGCGGATCTCGTCGACGATACGTCCGATGATCTCCGTGATGCCGAAGTCCTTCGGGGTGAAGACGGCGGCGACTCCGGCCGCCTTGAGCGCCACGGCATCCGCGTTCGGAATGATGCCGCCGACGATGACCGGGATGTCACCCGCCCCCGCCACACGGAGCCGTTCCAGGACGTCCGGGACGAGAGCGCTGTGCGAGCCGGACAGGATGGACAGTCCCACGCAGTGCACGTCCTCGGCCAGCGCCGCGGAGGAGATCTCCTCCGGCGTCAGCCTGATGCCCTGGTAGACCACCTCGAAGCCCGCGTCGCGGGCCCGGACGGCGATCTGCTCGGCGCCGTTGGAGTGCCCGTCCAGGCCCGGCTTGCCGACCAGCAGGCGCAGTCGGCCCGAGCCGAGCTCGTCGGCCGTACGGGCGACCTTCTCGCGGACCTCGTGCATCGGGGTGCCGGGCTCGGCGGTGACCGCGACCGGGGCCGAGGAGACCCCGGTCGGGGCGCGGAACTCGCCGAACACCTCGCGCAGCGCGCTCGACCACTCGCCCGTGGTGACACCGGCCCGGGCGCACTCCAGGGTGGCCTCCATCAGGTTCTCGGTGCCGGCCGCGGCCTCCTTCAGGCGCTCCAGGGCCTGCTGGGTGGTGGGGAAGACGAAGGGATCGCCGTTCCCCTGCCGGTCCGAGGACTCCTGACGCTCTGCCCGCCAGCGGACGATGCGCTCGACGGTGAGCGCCTCCGTTGCCGGGTCGACCGTCATGATGGCGCCGTCCAGGTCGGAGGTGAGCGGGTTCTCCTCGGTCTGCTGGAAGCAGTTGACACCGACGATCTTGTCCTCGCCGGCCTCGATCCGCGCCCGCCGCTCGGCGTGCGAGGAGACCAGCTCGCCCTTCAGGTACCCGGACTCGACGGCGGCCATGGCGCCGCCCATCTCCTGGATCCGGTCGATCTCGGCCAGGCAGTCGGCGACCAGGGAGTCGACTTTGGCCTCGATGACGTGGGATCCGGCGAAGATGTCCTCGTACTCCAGCAGGTCGCTCTCGTGGGCGAGGACCTGCTGGATGCGCAGCGACCACTGCTGGTCCCAGGGCCGGGGCAGGCCCAGCGCCTCGTTCCAGGCGGGCAGCTGCACGGCGCGGGCGCGGGCGTCCTTCGAGAGGGTGACCGCGAGCATCTCCAGCACGATGCGCTGGACGTTGTTCTCCGGCTGCGCCTCGGTCAGACCGAGCGAGTTGACCTGGACGCCGTACCGGAAGCGGCGCTGCTTGTCGTTCTCGATGCCGTAGCGCTCACGGGTGACCTTGTCCCAGATGCGCCCGAAGGCGCGCATCTTGCACATCTCCTCGATGAAGCGGACGCCCGCGTTCACGAAGAAGGAGATGCGGGCGACGACCTCGCCGAAGCGCTCCTCGGGCACCTGGCCCGAGTCGCGCACCGAGTCGAGGACCGCGATCGCCGTGGACATCGCGTACGAGATCTCCTGGACCGGGGTGGCCCCGGCCTCCTGCAGGTGGTAGCTGCAGATGTTGATCGGGTTCCACTTCGGGATGTGGTTGACCGTGTACGCGATCATGTCCGTCGTCAGGCGGAGGGACGGCCCGGGCGGGAAGACGTGCGTCCCGCGCGAGAGGTACTCCTTGACGATGTCGTTCTGGGTGGTGCCCTGGAGCTGGGAGACGTCGGCCCCCTGCTCCTCGGCGGCCACCTGGTAGAGCGCCAGCAGCCACATGGCGGTGGCGTTGATCGTCATCGAGGTGTTCATCTGCTCCAGGGGTATGTCCTGGAACAGCCGCCGCATGTCGCCCAGATGGGAGACCGGGACCCCGACCCGGCCCACCTCGCCGCGGGCGAGGATGTGGTCGGGGTCGTAGCCGGTCTGCGTCGGAAGGTCGAACGCGACCGACAGGCCGGTCTGGCCCTTGGCGAGGTTGCGGCGGTACAGCTCGTTGGACGCCTCGGCCGTGGAGTGGCCGGCGTACGTCCGCATGAGCCACGGACGGTCCTTCTGGCGCTCTGTCATCTCAGGCGATCCTTATGGCCTTTGAGCCGACTCAGACGTTGCGGAAGCGGTTGATCGCGTCGAGGTGCCGGGCGCGCATCTCGTGGTCGCGGACGCCGAGGCCCTCCTCGGGGGCGAGCGCGAGGACGCCGACCTTGCCCTGGTGGAGGTTGCGGTGGACGTCGTAGGCGGCCTGGCCGGTCTCCTCCAGGGAGTAGACCTTCGACAGGGTGGGGTGGATCTTGCCCTTGGCGACCAGGCGGTTGGCCTCCCAGGCCTCGCGGTAGTTCGCGAAGTGCGAGCCGACGATCCGCTTGAGGGACATCCACAGGTAGCGGTTGTCGTACTCGTGGTTGTAGCCCGAGGTCGAGGCGCAGGTGACGATGGTGCCGCCCTTGCGGGTGACGTAGACCGAGGCGCCGAAGGTCTCGCGGCCCGGGTGCTCGAAGACGATGTCCACGTCCTCGCCGCCGGTCAGCTCGCGGATGCGCTTGCCGAAGCGCTTCCACTCCTTCGGGTCCTGGGTGTGCTCGTCCTTCCAGAACTTGTAGCCCTCGGCGTTGCGGTCGATGACCGCCTCGGCGCCCATCGCGCGGCAGATGGCCGCCTTCTCGGGGCTGGAGACCACACAGATCGGGTTGGCGCCGCCGGCGAGGGCGAACTGGGTGGCGTACGAGCCGAGCCCGCCGCTCGCGCCCCAGATCAGGACGTTGTCGCCCTGCTTCATGCCGGCGCCGTTGCGGGAGACCAGCTGGCGGTACGCGGTGGAGTTGACCAGGCCGGGGGAGGCGGCCTCCTCCCAGCTGAGGTGGTCCGGCTTCGGCATCAGCTGGTTCGACTTGACCAGGGCGATCTCCGCCAGGCCGCCGAAGTTCGTCTCGAAGCCCCAGATGCGCTGCTCGGGGTCGAGCATCGTGTCGTTGTGGCCGTCGGAGGACTCCAGCTCGACCGAGAGGCAGTGCGCGACGACCTCGTCGCCCGGCTTCCAGGCGTTGACGCCGGGGCCGGTGCGCAGCACGACGCCCGCGAGGTCGGAGCCGATGATGTGGTACGGGAGGTCGTGGCGCTTGGTCAGCTCGGACAGGCGCCCGTAGCGCTCCAGGAAGCTGAAGGTGGAGACCGGCTCGAAGATCGAGGTCCACACGGAGTTGTAGTTGACCGACGAGGCCATGACGGCGACGAGGGCCTCGCCCGGACCCAGCTCCGGCACCGGGACGTTGTCCAGGTGGATGGACTTGCGCGGGTCCTTCTCGCGCGTCGTCAGCCCCGCGAACATCTCCGTCTCGTCCTTGTGCACGGTGATCGCGCGGTAGGAGTCGGGCAGCGGCAGGGCTGCGAAGTCTGCGGCGGTGGCGGACTGCGACTGAATCGCGTCCAGGATGTCCTTCACGGTAGAGCCTCCGGCTAGCGCTGATGAGGGTGCGCTGAGGTAACGGGGTGCGTGGTGCAGGTGTGGTGTGCCGTCGGTCCGGCTGGTGCGGTGGTGCTGGGCGACGCCCGTGGTGAGGCGTGCGGTGCCTGGTGACGCAGGCAATCCGGGGCGCGTTCCGTGCGGTGTGGGCACGGGTCGCGGGGACATCCGGACGAGATTCAACGTATGGCACCCCGTGTCACCCGGCAAGGCACCGCGTGCCAAAACTTTCTCTCATTTGCCGATTGACCTGCACCGATGAGCGATGATCGATCAGAGTTACCGGCGAGTAGGGGCAAGCCGGACATACTCCGGACACAAAAAAGCGGCCGCCCCCGAAACGGGGGCGGCCGCTGTGACGAGAGTCGCCTCAGGCGTCGCTACTTGTTGCGCAGTGCCTCTTCGATGGTCCGCATGACCTCGTCCAGCGGAGCGTCCGTGCGGGCCACCGCGACGAGCACCTCGCCCTCCGTGCGGACCGCCGCGGGGGCGGCCGGCGTGGTGCTCAGGGTGCGGCCCGCGCCGATCCCCGAGCCGAAGGTCTTCCGGACGATCGAGAAGGCGTGGTCCAGCTGCGCCTCCACGTCCCCCTGGCCGCCGGCCCGCAGCCAGCGCCGCAGCACGTGGTTGTGGGCGGTGACCACCGCCGAGGCGGCCACCTCGGCCAGCAGCGGGTCGTCGTTGCCGTCGTGGTGGTCGTGCTCGTCGAAGTGGGCCAGCAGGTAGCGGGTGAACAGCCGCTCGTACCGGGCCACCGAGGCGATCTCCCGCTCGCGCAGGGCCGGCACCTCGCGGGTCAGCCGGTAGCGCTCCACCGACACCGCGGGGGAGGCGGCGTACATCTTCATGACTTCCTTGATCCCGCGGCACACCGTGTCGAGCGGGTGCTCGTGCGCCGGGGCCACGTCGAGGACGGCCTCGGCGCGGGTCAGGGTGTCGTCGTGGTCCGGGAAGATCGCCTCTTCCTTGGACCGGAAGTGCCGGAAGAAGGTCCGGCGCGCCACCCCGGCGGTCGCGGCGATCTCGTCGACCGTCGTCGCCTCGTACCCCTTGGTCGCGAAGAGCTCCATGGCCGCGGCGGCGAGCTCACGGCGCATCTTGAGCCGCTGGGCGGCCGCCTTGGTGCCGGCCGGGCTCTCCGGGGTGTCGGAGGCCGTGGCGGCGCGGGGCGAGGTCTTGGCGGGCTGGGACATAGAGCGAAAGTACTTCATTCGCGCAGGGGAGCGCGCCTGCGGGGGGTAGGAGAGGGGTGGATGCGGGGGAGAGCCCGCACTGGGCTCGGGAGGGTCAGTCCGCCGTGAGGGTCCGGCGGACCCGAGCAGCCCTCCCCACGCATCCGGCTCAGGGCCCGCGGGCTTACCGACGGGCGTACTCACGGAAACCGCGGCCGGTCTTCCGGCCCAGGCACCCGGCCGCCACCAGGTGCTCCAGCAGCGGGGACGGGGCCAGGCCGGGGTCGCGGAACTCCTTGTGGAGGACCTTCTCGATGGCCAGCGAGACGTCGAGGCCGACCACGTCGAGGAGCTCGAACGGCCCCATCGGGTAGCCGCCGCCCAGCTTCATCGCCGCGTCGATCTGGTCGATGCCGGCGTAGTGCTGCTCGACCATCTTGATCGCGTTGTTCAGGTACGGGAACAGCAGCGCGTTCACGATGAAGCCGGCCCGGTCCCCGCAGTCCACCGGGTGCTTGCGCACCTTCACGCAGATCTCGCGGACCGTGGCGTGCACGTCGTCGGCGGTCAGGACGGTCCGGACCACCTCGACCAGCTTCATCGCCGGCGCCGGGTTGAAGAAGTGCATGCCGATCACGTCCTGCGGGCGCGAGGTCACGCGGGCCACCGCGATCACCGGCAGCGAGGAGGTGGTGGTGGCCAGCACCGCACCCGGCTTGCAGACCTTGTCCAGGGTGGCGAACAGCTCCTGCTTGACCGCCAGGTCCTCGGCGACGGCCTCCACGGCCAGGTCCACCTCGGCGAAGGCGTCCAGCGAACCGGCCGGGGTGATCCGGTCCAGGGTCTGGTCCGCGGCCTCCTGCGTCAGCCGGCCCTTGGACACCGCACGGCCCAAGGACTTGCCGATGGCAGCCTTCGCCGCGTCCGCCTTCTCCTGGCTGCGGGCGGCCAGCACCACGTCGTACCCGGCCTGGGCGAAGACCTGGGCGATGCCGCTCGCCATGGTGCCGGAGCCGGCCACGCCGACCGAGCTGACCGGACGGCCCGCACCGAGCAGGGACCCGTCCAGCGGGGTCTGGAGGTCGCGGACGACGGTGGAGCTGCCGGCCGCCTCGTACGTGTAGAAGCCGCGGCCGGACTTCTGCCCGGTCAGGCCCGCGGCGGCGAGCTGCCCGAGGATCGGGGCCGGGGCGTGCAGCCGGTCGCCGGAGGAGGCGTACATGGCCTCCAGGACGGTACGGGCGGTGTCCACGCCGATCAGGTCGAGCAGCGCGAGCGGACCCATGGGCAGACCGCAGCCGAGCCGCATCGCCGCGTCGATGTCCTCGCGGGAGGCGTACTTCGCCTCGTACATGGCGGCGGCCTGGTTGAGGTAGCCGAAGAGCAGGCCGTCGGCGACGAAACCGGGCCGGTCGCCGACCGCGACGGGCTCCTTGCCGAGGTCGCGGGCCAGCTCGGTGACCGCCTCCACGGCCGGCGGGGCGGTGAGGACGCAGGAGACGATCTCGACCAGCTTCATCGCCGGGGCCGGGTTGAAGAAGTGCAGGCCCAGCACGCGCTCGGGGCGCTGGGACTCGGCGGCCAGCCGGGTCACCGACAGGGCGTTGGTGCCCGTGGCCAGGATGGTGTCGGGGCGGACGATCGCGTCGAGCTCGCGGAACACCTGCTGCTTGACCTCGTACGACTCGGGCACGACCTCGATCACGAGGTCGGCCTCGGCGGCGGCGGCCAGGTCGGTGAAGGTGCGGAAGCGGGCGAGGACGTCCGCCCGCTCCTGCTCGGTGAGGCGGTCCCGGGTGACGGAGCGCGCGGTGGCCGAGGCGAGGGCGGCCGCGGCCCGGCGGGCGGCGGTCTCGCTGACGTCGATGCCGATGACCTCGCGGCCGGCCCGTGCGAGGACCTCGGCGATGCCGGTGCCCATCGTGCCGAGTCCGACGACGGCGATGGTCTGGAGGGTGGGGTGACTGGACTGACGGTCCATCGAGGGACTCCAGTGGAAGAGGGTGACGACTGAGGGACGCGCGGTGCACAGCGCGCGGGTGCCGAACGGAATGCCGTGCGGAGGGTCGTACGGAATGCCGTGCGGTGAAGAACCCCGGGGCAGAGGGCCCAGGGGGAGGGAACCCGGCGGGAGAGCCTGAGGGAAGGCAGCCCGGAGGGTGGAAGCGGCGGAACCCTGTCCCGGGGTCACACCGTGCGAGAACGAACCGACCGGCACGAGGCGGCTGCGTCACCAGGCCGCCCTCGTACGTGTTGTAAGGACAGTAACTCGCCGGTAACTCGTGCGCCAGAGCGCGGAGATGTGACCTGTACCGCCCAAATGTACCGATCATCGATCATCGATCAACCGGACTCCGCCGATCTCCCTGAACCCGGCGTGGCGGCCCCCGCGTCGGCCTAGGGTGGCCGCGTGAACGACGTGCTGGAGCGCCTGCGGGCGGAGGCGGGGGACTCCCCCGAGTACGAGGTGCTGCTCACGGCCGGTCCCGACGGCCTGGCGGCCTCCCTGGCCTCCGCCGGGCTGCCCCTGTGGGCCCGCGAACTGGCCGCGTACCGGCTGGGCCTCGCGGGAGACCGCCGGGCCTTCGAATCCCTCGTCCTGCTCCTCAACCACCGGGACCCGCCCCGCTGCGCGGCCGCCGCCGAGGCGCTGGCCGTCCTGGACGACCCGCGCACCGCCCGCGCGGCGGCGGCCCTCGCCACCAACGGCCTGCGCACGGCCTACGCACTCCAGCCCGTCCGGCTGCTCACCGCCCTGCGCGCCCCCGAGTCCGTACCGGCCCTGCTGACCACCCTGTCCCGGCTGCTGTCCCCGAACGACCCGTACTGGCGGGTGGCCCTGGCCTGTGTGGAGGGGCTCGGCGCCCTCGCCGACCCCCGCGCGCGCGAACTCCTCACCCGCGCCCAGTCCCACCCCCGGCTCGCGGTGGCGGCCACGGCCGCCCTGCGTGCGCTCGCCTGACGGGACCGGAGCCGGCCGGCCCACCGGCCGGCCGGCGGGCCGCTCAGCCCCGGAAGCCGAGCAGCCCGTGCAGGGCCGCGCCGCCCGCCGAGGGCGGGACCGCACGGGTCGCCGCGGCCGGCTTCGGAGCCGCCTGGGCGGGGCAGGTGGCGTCCGCGGCCTGTCCCGTCCTCAGGTACGCCGAGACCTTCTCGTCCAGGCACTTGTTGCCGCTCAGGGCGATCCCGTGGTTGCCGCCGCCCTCCTCCACCACCAGGGCCGAGCCCTTCAGCTTGTCCCGCATGCTGAGCGCGCCACCGAACGGGGTCGCCGCGTCCTCCGTCGCCTGGAGGAGGAGCGCGGGCGGCAGATCGGCGTTGGTCACGTCCGGGGCCTGCAGCGCTTCCGTCGGCCAGAACGCGCACGGGGCGTTGTACCAGGCGTTGTTCCAGGTCATGAACGGCGCCTCGGCGTGCGTGCGCCACATGTCCGTGCGCCACTGGTTCCAGTCCCTCGGCCAGGCCGAGTCCCGGCACTGCACCGCCGTGTAGACGCTGTAGCCGTTGCCCGCGGAGGGCTCCACCGCGCCGAACCGCTCGTACGCCGCCACCAGCGGCTTCGGGTCCTGCTTCACCGCGTACGCGGCGAAGGCCTCGGCGAGGTTCGGCCAGTAGCCGTTGTAGTAGCCGCCCGGCATGAAGGTGTCCTCCAGCTCGGCCGCGCCCACCTTGCCGCCCGCCGGCGTCTGCCCCACCGCCTCGCGCATCGCGTACCAGCGCTCCTCGACCGCCGCCGCGTCGGTGCCGAGCCCGTACGTCGCGTCGTGCGCGGCCACCCAGGCCAGGAACGCCTTGTGGCGGGCGTCGAAGGCCCGGTCCTGGGCCAGGTTGTCCTCGTACCAGACCCCGCCCGGGTCGACCACGGAGTCCAGGACGAGCCGGTGCACCCGGCCCGGGTGGAGCTTGGCGTACACCGCGCCCAGGTAGGTCCCGTACGAGTAGCCGAAGTAGCTGATCCGCTGCGCGCCGAGGGCGGCGCGCAGCAGGTCGATGTCCTGCGCGGCCGACACGGTGCCGACGTACGGCAGCACGTCCGCGTGCTTGGTCCCGCAGGACTCGGCGAAGGACCGCACGCGCTCCAGGTTGGCCTGCTCGGTCGCCGCGTCGCGGGGCACGGAGTCCGGCCGGACGGGGGCGAAGTGGCCGGCCCCGCAGTCGAGCGCGGGCTCGCTCTTGCCGACGCCCCGGGGGTCGAAGCCGATCACGTCGTACTGCGCGGCCACGTCCTTGGGCAGGGCGGAGGCGATGAATCCGGCCAGGCTGCGGCCGCTGCCGCCCGGCCCGCCCGGGTTGACCAGCAGCGGGCCCTGGGAGGTGGCGGCGGTGTGGGGGACCCGGGTCAGGGCGAGGGAGATCTGGCGTCCGGCGGGCCGGGCGTGGTCGAGGGGGACCTTGAGGGAGGCGCACTGCAGGGTGGGATAGCGCGGGGTCGCGCAGCCCGTCCACCGCAGCGCGGCGGCCTGCTCCGCCGCGGGGGCCGCCGGGGCCGCGGTGACCGGGCTCGCGAGGGCGGCGGCGACGGTGGCGATCGACAGCAGTACGGCGGCGCGCTTCTTCAAGGGGTGCAGCATGGGGCCTCCCAGCCGAGGGTTCTGGGCGGAATCGTCCCGGAAACCATGCCTGGAAGGCGGGATTTGGCTGCTCATTGGCCCGATGTGATGAGCCTTCAGGGGCCGTCCGAGGTCACAGCAGGGTGAGCTGCGTGGCCCCGGCGGGAGCCTCCGCGGCCGGACGTTCGGGTGTCACGACCCGGCGGGACCCGCCGCGCCGGGACGGCCCGATGCCGAATTCGGCTGCGAGTTCGTGGACTTGGCGGGTGATCTGGCGCTGGTACCAGGTGGGGGCGTACGAGCCGCCCGCGTACATCCGCTCGTACCGCTCCACGAGGTGCGGATGGTGCTCGCCCAGCCACGCCGTGAACCACTCGCGGGCGCCGGGGCGCAGATGGAGTACCAGGGGTGTCACGGAGGTCGCCCCGGACTCGGCGATGGCGCGGACGGTGGCCCGCAGCTGCTCCGGGCGGTCCCCGAGGAAGGGGATCACCGGGGCCATCAGCACCCCGCACTCGATGCCGGCGTCCGTGAGGGTCCGTACGGCGCCCAGCCGGGCGGCGGGGGAGGGCGTGCCGGGCTCGACGGTCCGCCAGAGCGAGGTGTCGGTGAAGCCGACGGAGACGGAGATCCCGACCTCGGTGAGCTCGGCGGCCTCCTGGAGGAGGGGGAGGTCGCGCAGGATCAGCGTGCCCTTGGTGAGGATGGAGAAGGGGTTGGCGCGGTCGCGCAGCGCCTCGATGATGCCGGGCATCAGCCGGTAGCGGCCCTCGGCGCGCTGGTAGCAGTCGACGTTGGTGCCCATGGCGATGTGCGCGCCGCTCCAGCGGGGCGAGCCGAGCTCGCGGCGCAGCAGCTCGGGGGCGTTGGTCTTGACGACGATCTGCGAGTCGAAGCCGAGTCCGGTGTCGAGGTCGAGGTAGCTGTGCGTCTTGCGGGCGAAGCAGTACACACAGGCGTGGCTGCAGCCCCGGTAGGGGTTGACGGTCCATTCGAACGGCATCCGCGAGGCGCCGGGCACCCGGTTGACGATCGACCGGGCCCGCACCTCGTGGAAGGTGATCCCGCGGAATTCGGGGGTGTCGAAGGTCCGGGTCACGACGGCGTCGGCCCCGAAGTGCGCGGCGGGACCCGCGGTGCCCTCGGTCAGGTTCTCCCAGCGCATGTGCGCCTCCCTCGGTAGCTCTGGGCCCGAGAATAGAACAAATGTTCCCATGATCGTGTGGGCTGGAAAACTCGCTGGTCAGCCGGGTGCGCGGCGTGTGAGGCTCCGCTCCATGGCGGGATACAGACTGACGGCGTGCCTCCCCGGCGAGGCGGGCGAGCACTTGGACGAGGCGGTCGGCGAGGCTCTGGCGCCCTTCTGGACCGACCAGGACCGGGATGTCTCTCAGGACCTGCGGATCTGGGACCACTGGCGGATCTCCGGCGGTGCGGAAGGCGTCGGGTTCCGGATCCGGCCCGGGTGCGAGGACGATCCCCGGATCGTCCGCGACCGGCCGGGGTGGGCCGGCACCGTCGAGCCGGCCCTGCCGGGGTGGTGCGCGGGCGGCCCGCGCGGGCTGCTCGTGGTGCACGGGACCTCCGAGCGGACCGCCGAACTGGCCGGAGCCGCCTGGGACCACTGGCAGGAGGTGCTCCGGGAGCACCCGCGGACCCGGCCGTGGGAGGACTTCCGTCCGAACCCTTTGGGAAGGGAGCGGTCCGACTACGAAGCCGCGTGCATCGCGGCCCATGCCGAGTACCTCGCGCAGACTCCGGTCGCCCCCTTCCGGGAGTGGGCCGCCGCACTGCCCGCCGATCCGGCCGTCGACGGGTTCGAGTCGGTCCTGCGCGCCATCGAGGACCCGCTCGGAACCATCGGCACGTACAGCAGGGAGGCGTACGTCTCGTACGGCGGCAGCTGGGCCGCCGCGTGTGAGAACCTCCTGACCCTCGACGGCTGGTGGTGCGAGCGGGGCCGCGCCCCCCTGCACGGCGCCTGCGGCGACCCCGCCGCCTGCCCGCACACCCCGCCGTCGGTGCGGGATGCGCAAGCGGCGGCGGCCCACCTCGCCGGGCTGCCCGCCGACACCCTGCTCGTGTCCGTCCGCTGTCACGTGTGACCCGGATTTGGGCCCCCGCCCCGGAGGTGGTTGGCTTCGCCGTGACGAGCGGACACAACTGCTGGAGGAACAGGTATGGCGCAGGTCGAGGCCACCACGGAGCGCATCATCGAAGCCGACGCGGAGACGGTCTTCGACACGCTGGCCGACTACAGCGGAACCCGGAGCAAGCTGCTGCCCGAGCACTTCAGCGAGTACGAGGTGCGCGAGGGCGGCGACGGCGAGGGCACCCTCGTGCACTGGAAGCTCCAGGCCACCAGCAAGCGCGTACGCGACTGCCTGCTCGAGGTCACCGAGCCCACCGACGGACAGCTCGTGGAGAAGGACCGCAACTCCTCCATGGTCACCACCTGGGTGGTCACCCCGGCCGGCGAGGGCAGGTCCAAGGCCGTCGTCACCACCGTCTGGAACGGCGCCGGCGGCATCGGCGGCTTCTTCGAGCGCACCTTCGCGCCCAAGGGCCTCGGCCGCATTTACGACAGCGTGCTGGAGAAGCTGGCCGCCGAAGTCGAGGCCTGAGCCGCGGTGTTGACGGTGAGGCCGGGCCGGCGGCCTCACCGGATCGGGTGAACTGATCGACCTGGGGGGGGCCGATGCTTCAGCAGAGCGGGCTGTACTACCCGTACATCCACTTCCGTGACGACAGCTGGCTGAAGGCCGCCGCGCTCTACTGGCCCCGGCTGGGCCGGGTCGTCCCGGCCGGCTATCCCGTCATGGACTCGCGGACGGTCGGACGGCTGACCGAGGCGCTCGACTTCGTACACGACGTCGACCCGGCCGCGGCGGCCCGGACCGTGGCCGACGACTTCCTCGACGTCCTCACCGCCGATCCGGGCATCCTGGACGCGCTGCGGGCCAGGCATGCCGACTACGAAGAACTGCGCGGCCCCTCGGGCGCGTTCGATGCCCACTCGAACCGGTTCCGGGACCGCCGGGCCTCGGTGCTCCGGGACCCGGCCCCCCTGCGTGACCGGCCGTTCGGACTCGCCGGCGTCTACCAGGGCGAGGTCGACCCCCGTCTGCGCGCGGCACTGCTCGACGGCGGGCTCGCCGTCGCCACGCGCTCCGCGGACTTCCGCGAGGTGGCCGACGCCGGGTTCCTCGCCATGTCCCCGGAACTCGCCTGGGTCTACAAGTGCGCGCTCACCGAGCAGCTCGCAGGCCTCGGCGGCTACGCGCCGACCACGGACCGCACCGCCTCCCACACCGCCTCCCAGGGCTGGGACCCGGAGCGCATCGAGCGGGCCCTGCTGGGCCGCCCGGCGCAGGCGTTAGCCGGCGGGCTCGGGCAGGACCTCACGGGCGCCGTGGGCATGCTCGCCGTCCGCATCGTGCTCCCCGCCGACCTCCACCACGTGGACGTAGAGAAGATCATCGCTCTGCGCACCGAGCACGGGGCGGCCTTCGAACGCTTCGGCCGGGCGGTCACCGACACGGCCGCGTCCCTGAAGGAGGACCTGGCGGAGATCCGGCTGCCGGAAGCGGCCCGCCGGTACGTCGTCCAGGAAGTCGACCAGCGCTTCAGGACCCCGCTGGCCGAGCTGGAGGAGGCGATGAGGTCGCTGAACATCGACACGACCTTCAGCGCCGCCAACATGTCCTTCACGGTGCCCCCGGCGGTCGGCCTGCTGGCCGGTCAGTTCGCCGGACACCCGCTGGTGGCGACCTCCCTCGGCGCGGCCTTCGCCCTCGTGGGCGTCGCCCGCTCCGCGCACCGGGAGAAGCAGGCCGCGCTGGCCGCCGAGCCGGCGGCGTACCTGCTGAAGGTCCAGCGGGAACTCGCCCCCCGAACGCTGCTCGGGAGGGTCGCGGACCGCGTACGGGCCCGCGGCTGAGCCGTGCAGCCGAAGGGTCCGGGCGGGCCCCGCGGGGCCTGGCGTGGCCCCACCGCCGCCGGGGGCACGGGCGGTTAGTGTGGGGCCCTGCGCATCCGACCGCACGGGGGCCCGATGAAGATCCTCATCTCCGCCGACATGGAAGGCGCCACCGGCGTCACCTGGCCCGCCGACGTGCTGCCCGGCACCCCGCAGTGGGAGCGCTGCCGGTCGATGTTCACCTCCGACGTCAACGCGGCTGTACTCGGCTTCTACGACGGCGGCGCCGACCAGGTCGTCGTCAACGAGGCGCACTGGACCATGCGCAACCTGCTGCTGGAGCGGCTCGACGCCCGCGCGGAGATGCTCACCGGCCGCCACAAGACCCTCTCCATGGTCGAGGGCGTCCAGCGCGGCGACGTCGACGGCATCGCCTTCGTCGGCTACCACACGGGCGCCGGCGCCGAGGGCGTCCTCGCCCACACCTACCTCGCCAACTCCATCACCGGGGTCTGGGTCAACGAGGTGCGCGCCAGCGAGGGGCTGCTCAACGCACACGTCGTCGCCGAGTACGGCGTCCCCGTCGTCCTCGTCACCGGCGACGACCTGACCTGTGTCGATGCCGCCGGCTACGCCCCGGACGCGGTGACCGTCGCAGTCAAGGACCACGTCTCGCGCTACGCCGCCGTCTGCCGGACCCCCGCCCGCACCGCCGCCGACATCCGGGCCGCGGCCAAGGAGGCGGCCGCCCTGGCCGTGAGGTACGAGCCGGCCGGCGCCGGCCCGTTCACCGTGGAGCTGGAGTTCGACGCCGAGCACCTGGCCATGGCCGCGACGGTGGTCCCGGGCGTGGAGCGGTGCGGGGAGCGCAGGGTCGCCTACACCAGCGAGACGATGTACGAGGGGATCCGCGCCTTCAAGGCGGTCACGACGGTCGTCTCGGCGGCCGTGGAGGAGCAGTATGGCTGACATGCACGCAATCAATGACGGGGCACCCGCCGAGGCCGGCGGCGCCGTTGACGAAGTGGCCCTCGACGAGGCCGTCGAGTTCACCTCGGGCCTCATCCGGATCGACACCAGCAACCGGGGCGGCGGCGACTGCCGCGAGCGCCCCGCCGCCGAATACGTCGCCGAGCGGCTCGCCGCGGCGGGCGTGGAACCGGTCCTGCTGGAGCGCACCCCGGGCCGCACCAACGTCG
This sequence comes from Streptomyces sp. NBC_00207, assembly GCF_045160965.1. NCBI lineage: Bacteria > Bacillati > Actinomycetota > Actinomycetes > Kitasatosporales > Streptomycetaceae > Streptomyces > Streptomyces sp. NBC_00207. The sequence goes on from NZ_CP130715.1 coordinate 7,429,074, forward strand.
TCGCCCGGATCGAGGGCACCGATCCCACCGCCGAGGCCCTCCTTGTCCACGGCCACCTCGACGTCGTGCCCGCCGAGGCCGCCGACTGGACCGTGGACCCCTTCTCCGGAGAGATCCGTGACGCAGTGGTGTGGGGGCGCGGCGCCGTCGACATGAAGAACATGGACGCGATGGTGCTGGCCGTCGTACGGGCCTGGGCGCGCGCCGGAGTGAAGCCGCGGCGGGACATCGTGATCGCCTACACCGCCGACGAGGAGGACAGCGCGGTCGACGGGTCGGGCTTCCTCGCTGACCGGCACCCGCACCTGTTCGAGGGCTGTACGGAGGGCATCAGCGAGTCCGGCGCCTTCACCGTGCACACCGGCCCCGGCGGCCGGGCCCTCTACCCGATCGCCGCCGGCGAACGGGGCACGGCCTGGCTGAAGCTGACCGCGCGCGGCACCGCGGGGCACGGCTCCAAGCCCAACAAGGCCAACGCGGTCAGCCGCCTCGCCGCCGCCGTGGCACGGATCGGCGAGTACGAGTGGCCGGTCCGGCTCACCGACACCGTGACCGCCTGCATCACCGAACTCGCCGCCCTGCAGGACCTGTCGGTCGACCCGCGCCGGCCCGGCTTCGACCTCGACACGGTCCTCGGGAAGCTCGGCCCGGCCGCCGCCCTGCTGGAGGCTACCGTGCGCAACAGCGCCAACCCGACGATGCTGAGCGCCGGTTACAAGCTCAACGTGGTCCCCGAACACGCCACCGCCTACGTCGACGGACGGACCGTTCCGGGCGGCGAAGCCGAGTTCACCGCCACCCTGAACGAGCTGACCGGCCCCGACGTGCACTGGGAGTTCCACCACCGGGAAGTTTCCCTCCAAGCCCCGGTGGACGGGCGGACGTTCGGGATCCTGCGCGAGTCCGTCGAGCGGTTCGACCCGGACGGGCACGTGGTGCCCTTCTGCATGGCGGGCGGCACCGACGCCAAGCAGTTCTCCCGCCTCGGCATCACCGGCTACGGCTTCTCCCCGCTGAAGCTGCCGCCCGGCTTCGACTACTGGGCCCTCTTCCACGGCGTGGACGAGCGGGTCCCCGTCGAAGCCCTGCACTTCGGCGTCCGCGTCCTCGACCGCGCGCTGCGGTCCCTGTGAGCGGGGCCCGGTGATGGCGGCGCCGACCCGGCCCTACGGAAGCTGGCCCTCGCCCATCGAGGCCGCTCTCGCCGCCGCGCTCGACGGACGGCCCGCGTACGTCGGCACGGTCGGCCCCGAGGTGTGGTGGACCGAGCCCCGGCCGCGCGAGGGCGGACGCCGCACCCTGGTCCGCCGCCGACTCGCCGACGGCGGAGCCGAGTTCACCGAGCTGCCCGCCCCGTGGAACGTGCGCAGCAGGGTCACCGAGTACGGCGGGCTGCCCTGGGCCGGAGCGGAACGGCCCGCCGGCGGACCGCTGCTGGTCTTCGTCCACTTCGCCGACCAGCGGCTGTACGCGTACGAGCCCGACGCGCCCGGCGCCCCGGCGCCGCGGCCCCTCACCCCCCTGTCCGGGACCGGCCGCGGACTGCGCTGGGCTGATCCGGTGCTGCGCGGCGGCGAGGTCTGGTGCGTGCTGGAGGAGTTCACCGGGCCCGCGCCGACCGACGTGCGCCGGGTGCTGGCCGCCGTACCGCTCGACGGATCGGCGGCGGAAGACCGCACGGCAGTAAGGGAGTTGACGGACGGCCGGCACCGGTTCACCACCGGCCCCCGGCTCTCCCCGGACGGCCGGCGCGCGGCCTGGCTGGTGTGGGACCACCCCCGGATGCCCTGGGACGGCACCGAACTGCAGCTGGCCGAGGTCACCGCGGACGGACGGCTGACCGGGGTCCGGACCGTGCTCGGCGGCCCCGAGGAATCCGTGGCCCAGGTGGACTGGACGGCCGGCGGAACCCTCCTCGCGGTGAGCGACCGCGGCGGCTGGTGGAACCCGTACCGGGTGGACCCGGAGACGGGCGCGGCCGTCAACCTGTGCCCCAGGGAAGAGGAGTTCGGCGGCCCGCTGTGGAAGCCCGGGCTGCGCTGGCTCGCCCCCCTGCCCGACGGCGCCACCGGGGCCGACCGGGCCGGGGGAGGGCTCGTCGCCGTCCTGCACGGCCAGGGTTCCCCGGTGCTCGGCATTCTGGACGCCGACAGCGGCGACCTCGTCGACGCGGCCGGGCCCTGGACGGCCTGGCAGCCGACGCTCGCCGTGCACGGCACCCGCGTCTACGGGGTCGCGGCCAGCCCGCGCAGCGCGTACGAGGTCGTCGAGCTGGACACCGCGACCGGGCACGCGCGGGTGATCGGCGCGCAGGGCGCGGACCCGGTGGACCCGGCCTACTACCCGGAGCCGCAGAGCCGCACCTTCCTCGGCTCCGACAACCGCCAGATCCATGCGCACGTCTACCCGCCGCACCACCCCGCCTGCCGGGCACCCGCCGACGAGCTGCCGCCGTACGTGGTGTGGGCGCACGGCGGCCCCACCGATCACGTGCCGCCCGTACTCGACCTGCACATCGCGTACTTCACCTCGCGCGGCATCGGCGTGGTCGAGGTCAACTACGGCGGGTCCACCGGCTACGGCCGCGCCTACCGGGAGCGGCTGCGCGGGCAGTGGGGCGTGGTCGACGTGGAGGACTGCGCGGCGGTGGCCCGGGCCCTGGCCGCCGAGGGCACCGCCGACCCCGCACGCCTCGCCATCCGCGGGGGCAGTGCGGGCGGCTGGACGGCGGCGGCGTCGCTGGCCGCCACCGACCTGTACGCCTGCGCCGCGATCATCTACCCGGTACTGGACCTGCTGGGCTTCGCGGAGGAGACCCACGACCTGGAGTCCCGCTACGTCGAGAGCCTGGCCGGCCCGCCGCAGACCCTCACCGTGCTCTGCCGCGAGCGCTCCCCGGTGGCCCGCGCCGACCGGATCACGGCGCCGTTCGTCCTGCTCCAGGGCCTGGACGACGCGGTCTGCCCGCCGGCCCAGGCGGAGCGCTTCCTGGCCGCCCTGCGGGGCCGGCCGGTGCCGCCCGCGCCGGTACCGCATGCATACGTGGCCTTCGCGGGCGAGGGCCACGGCTTCCGCCGGGCGGACACCATGATCCGGGCACTGGAGGCCGAACTGTCGCTGTACGCCCAGGTCTTCGGCATCGACCGGACCGACGTCCCCCGGCTGCCGCTGGAGGCCTGAGCTGCCGGTCGGGCGGGGATTTGCGGCGGGCCCGGGCCCGGGCGCGGTCCGCACGCTCCACCGGACGGAGCCGGATCGCTGCCGGACGAAGCCGGACGGCAGGGCGCCCGGGGCGATGCCCGCGACCGCCGCGATGACGGCCGAGGAGCAGCCGCAGGCGGGCGAGGGCACGCGCGCCGGGGGCGAAGCCGTGGGCCCGCCGCCCTATGCGGCCCTGCTGCGCAGGTAGTGGGTCCGCCCGCTCGTGCGCAGCCAGACCCGCAGCGGGCCGATGGCGGTGAAACCGCTGCGCACCGCGCCGTCCAGGTCCGCCCCGCCCTCGTAGCCGACGACGTCCAGGTCCGGCCAGCGGGCGGCGACCGCGGCGAGGGAGCCCGCCCAGGCCGCGTCGGCCGAGGCGCCGTCACGGGCGAACAGGTTGGAGAGGCCCACCACACCGCCGCCGGTGCTCGCGACCGCCCCGGCGACGATCCGGCCCCCGGCGTCCCCCGCGGCGCGGCCCGCGAGGAAGGCGATGCCCTCGCGGAGCAGGGACGGCCGGAACAGCCCGGTGCACTCCTCGCCGTCCCAGGCGGCCTCCCAGGCCGCCAGTTCGCCGGCGCCGGTCACCTCGGACCACTCCAGGCCAGACGAGGCCGCCCCTGGAGCCCCGGCCGGCCGGTGGATCCACTGCGCCTCGAACAGCACCTCGAACCCGTCCCCGGCCAGGTCCAGGCAGGCGAAGCTGTCCTTGACCGAGCAGCCGGGGGAGTCCGTGTCGATCCACTGGAGGACGGACTGCGCCGGGACGTCCGCGTCCAGGGTCACCGCATCGGGATACAACGGCGGGGTCCGGCTCGTGCTGAGCCACAGGTGCTCGCCCTCGTACTGCGGCGACAGGCCGTGCGCCGCGCACACCGCGTCGCACCACACGGCGTTGTTCAGCGCGGCCAGGCGCAGCCTCGTGCTCGTCTCGTCCTTGATCACGCCGGTGATGGTGCCACAGGCCTAGCCTGGGGCGATGACCTTTTCGACCTACCTCCGGGAGGGCGAGCGCGTGGCCCTGCGCCCCTTCCGGCTCGCCGACGGGCCCGAGTTCACCGTACGCGCACACGAGAGCCGCGAGCTCCACCACCCGTGGCTGGCGCCGCCCGCCACCATCGAGGAGTACGAGCCCTACGCGGCCCGGCTGATCGACGGCGAGGGCCGCGCCGGGTTCCTCGTCTGCGAGCGGGAGACCGGGGCCATCGCCGGCTTCGTCAACGTCAACAACATCGTGCGCGGGGCCTTCCAGTGCGGGGCCCTCGGCTACGGGGCCTTCGCGCACGCCGCCGGACGGGGCCTGTTCCGCGAAGCCCTCGGGCTGGTCCTCGCCCACGCCTTCGCCCCCGAGCCCGCCGGCGGCCTCGGACTGCACCGCCTGGAGGCCAACATCCAGCCGGGCAACACCGCCTCGATCGCCCTCGTGCGGGGCGCCGGCTTCCGGCTGGAAGGACTCTCCCCCGACTTCCTGTACGTCGACGGGGCCTGGCGCGACCACGAGCGCTGGGCGGTCACCGCCGAAATGCCGTCCCCCGAGGGGGCCCATCGCACAGGATGAGGGCATGCGAACCCTCGTGCTCCTCGACGCCCCGTCCAACCTCGGCCTGCGCCCGCCCGCACCCGGCACCGTACCCGGCGTGTACAAACTCGCCGGGGCGCTGCGCGAACAGGGCCTCCTCGCCCGCCTCGGCGCACGCGAGGGCGGGGTGGTGGTCCCACCGCGCTACGACCGCGGAGGCTGGCGGGAGGGCGACGGCGTGTTCCACGCCGAAGCCCTCGCCGGGTACACCGTCACGCTCGCCGACCGGATCGAACGCCACCTGCGCGCCGGAGAGTTCCCCGTCGTCCTCGGCGGCGACTGCTCGATCCAGCTGGGCGCCGCCCTCGCCATGCGCCGGATCGGCCGGTACGGACTGGCCGCGATCGACGGCTCCGCCGACTTCCGCCACCCCGGCAACGAGACGGTGAACGGGCCCGTCGGCGCGGCCGGCGGCGAGGAACTCGCCCTCTCCACCGGGCGCGGCCAGGCCGATCTCGCCGACCTGGAAGGGCGCGCCCCCTACCTGCGGGACCAGGACGTACGGCTCTTCGGCCTGCGGGACGGGGACCCGGACCTCGCGGAGCTGCGCGCGGCCGGGATCTCCGCGGCCACCGTCGGGGAGATCCGCGAGCGCGGGGCCGGACCGGTGGCGCGGGCGGCGCTGGAAGGGCTGCACCCGCCGGACACCGCGGGGTTCTGGGTGCACCTGGACGCCGACGTACTGGACCCGGCCGTCATGCCGGCCGTGGACAGCCCCGACCCCGGCGGGCTGATCCCCGACGAACTCGCCGAACTGCTCGGCGTGCTGGTGCGTTCGCCGCGCTGCGTCGGGATCAACGTCACCGTCTACGACCCGGACCTCGACCCGGACGGGCGTGCGGGCGCACTGCTGGCCGACCTGGTCGCGGGTGCCTTCAGGTGATCCCCGGCGCAGGCCTTTGCGTAATCCTGACCGGTGGTCATCCGCGGAACCCCTGTGCACCGGCCGCCGCGGCGTGTTCCATTTCCCCATGGCCACCACCGTCCGCCGCGCCGCACTGACCTTCCCCGCAGCCCCGTTGGGCGCCGAGAACCCCCTGCCCGCCCTGCGCGCACCCGACGTCGTGCAGGCCCTGGACGGCCTTCCCCAGCCACCGCCGGGAGGCGCCCCCGGGCGTGACGGGCTGCCGCGCGACATGGCACGGCAGATCGGGTACGAGCCGCTGCGGTCCCTGCTGCCCGTCCGGATCCGGGACGGGTACCGGCGGGAGCGGTCGGAGCGGGAGTTCGAGTCGATCGTCATCGAGAACGAGCACCTGAGGGTCACCGTGCTCCCGGAGCTGGGCGGGCGCGTCCACTCGCTCGTGCACCTGCCGACGGGACGCGAACTGCTCTACCGCAACCCGGTGTTCCAGCCCGCCAACTTCGCGCTGAACGGGGCCTGGTTCTCCGGCGGCATCGAGTGGAACATCGGCGCGACCGGCCACACCGCCCTCTCCTGCGCCCCGCTGCACGCCGCACTCGTCCCCGCCCCGGACGGGGGCGTGATGGTCCGGCTGTGGGAGTGGGAGCGCCTGCGCGACCTGCCCTTCCAAGTGGACCTGTGGCTGCCCGCGGAGTCGGAGTTCCTCTACGTCGGCGTCCGCGTGCGCAACCCGCACGAGCGGCCCGCACCCGTGTACTGGTGGTCCAACATCGCCGTCCCCGAGGACGAGGGCACCCGCGTGCTCGCCCCCGCCGACGAGGCCTGGCACTTCGGGTACGAGCGCGCGCTGCGGCGCATCCCCGTACCGGAGTGGGAGGGCGCGGACCGCACGTACCCGCTGCGCAGCACGTACCCGGCCGACTACTTCTACGAGGTCGAGCCCGGGGCCAGACCCTGGATCGCCTCGCTGGACGCGGCCGGGCAGGGGCTCGCGCAGACCTCCACCGGGCGGCTGCGCGGGCGCAAGCTGTTCGTCTGGGGCGCGGGCGGCGGAGGCCGGCGCTGGCAGGAGTGGCTCACCGAACCGGGCACGGGCGGCTATGCGGAGATCCAGGCCGGGCTGGCCCGCACCCAGCTGGAGCACGTACGGCTGGAGGGCGGCGGGGAGTTCAGCTGGCTGGAGGCGTACGGGCCGCTGGCCGCGGAACCCGCCGCGGTGCACGGGGCCGACTGGGCGGCGGCGCGCGGCGCGGCCGAGCACGCGCTGGCGCGGGCGCTCCCGGCGGAGCGGGTGGAGGCCGCGTACAAGGCGTGGCGCGGGTGCGCCGACACCGAACCGGGCGAACGGCTCGCGGAGGGCTCCGGCTGGGGCGCGCTGGAGGTGATGTGCGGGGGCTTCAAACTGCCGGGCACCCCCTTCGCGGAGTCCACCCTCGGCGAGGAACAGGCCCCGTGGCTGGAGCTGTGGCGCACCGGCGTCCTCCCCGCCCCCCGGCGGGTGGTCCCGCCGGGCCCGAGCCTGGTCGCCCCGCACTGGCGGGACATGCTGGAGACGGCCCCGGCGGATCCGCTGACCGAGTACCACCTGGGCGTGGCCCAGTGGCACGCCGGGGACGTGGCGCAGGCCGTACGGAGCTGGGAGCGCGGGCTGGCGCTGGCGCCCTCGCGCTGGCCGCTGCTGAGGTGCCTGGCGGTGGCGGACGCGCTGGCCGGGGATCCGGCGCGGGCCGCCGACGGGTACGCGGCGGCCTTCGAGGACCTGGCGGGGGAGAGCCGCGGCGGCGAGGCGTGGGCCCCGGCGGAGGCAGCGCTGGGCTGCGAGGCGATGACGGCCCTGCTGGCCGCCGGCCGCCTCTCGGAGGCCCGCCGCGTCTGGGACCGGCTCCGGCCGGCCCTGCGGGAACAGGGCCGCTTCCGGCTCCTCGCCGCGCGGCTGCTGGCGGCGGAGGGCCATGTGGCCGCGGCGCGGCGGGTCTTCGAGGACGGCTTCGAAATCCCGGACCTCCGGGAGGGCGAGGAAACCCTGTCCGAGGCCTGGTCCGCCCTCACCGACCACCCACTGCCGCCCCGCTACGACTTCCGCATGCGGCCGCCGGGCTAACGGTCCGGGCGCAGCCCCGGTCTTTCCGCCCCGCCGGCGTTTGAGGCGCGGGTCCGGGGCAGAGCCCCGGGAAGCGGCGTCGCGCGGGGCTTCGGAGCTCAGGCCCGGCAGAGGATTTCGCCGTTCAGGACCGAGAACCAGGCGTCGGGCTCCGCGCCCCACGCGCGCCAGGCCTCCGCGGCAGCGGCCAGGTCTGGGCCGGTCGCGTGGCCGCCGCCGGTGGCGATGGCGGCGTACGAGGAGGCCGTCGTCCGGTCCGCCCACAGCGCCGACCACCACGCGGCCTCCTCCGGGGTGGCGAAGCACCAGGCCGTCGCCGACGAGGTCACGTCCGTGAAGCCGGCCTCCCGGGCCCACGCCCGCAGCCGGCGGCCCGCGTCCGGCTCGCCGCCGTTCGCGCGGGCGACCCGCCGGTACAGGCTCAGCCATTCGTCCAGGCCCGGCGTCGCCGGGTACCAGGTCATCGCCGCGTAGTCGGCGTCGCGCACGGCCACGATCCCGCCCGGCCGGCACACCCGCCGCATCTCGCGCAGCGCCTGCACCGGGTCGCCGACGTGCTGCAGCACCTGGTGGGCGTGGACCACGTCGAAGGAGTCGTCCGGGAAGTCCAGCGCGTGGACGTCCGCTGTGCCGAACTCGATGCCGCTCACCCCGCGCTCCGCCGCGTGCGCCCGGGCCTGTTCGACCACGTCCTGTGCCGCGTCGACCGCGGTGACCCGGCCGCCCGGCGCGACCAGCTCCGCCAGGTCCGCGGTGATGGTGCCCGGGCCGCAGCCGACGTCCAGTACGGACATCCCCGGGCGCAGCTCGCCGATCAGGTACGCGGCGGAGTTCTCGGCGGTGCGCCAGCGGTGTGAGCGCAGGACCGACTCGTGGTGGCCGTGGGTGTAGACGGCGGTTTCCTTGGCGGCGTTCATGGCCGGACCTCCTCGTCGAAGCGTGGGACCCACCGTAGAGGATCAGTTCGTCATCTGAGATATGCGTTTTGACATGTGGACACCAGCCTTGTGTGCCAAGGGGGTTGGGTAGGTCGGTGGCAGGGGAATGCAGGTGCGAGGAGAGTGGCTCCTGGGGGTCGTGCCCATGGCGGAGGACGGTGAGGGGAATGCCGGAGACGCTGCTCGAACAGCACGCCGAGGCGCTGCGGCTCTTCGGGGAACGGGTGCGGGCCGTCAGGGACGACCAGTGGGACGCGCCGACCCCGTGCACGGACTGGAACGTCCGGGAGCTGGTCAACCACGTCACCGGCGAGCAGCTCTGGATCCCGCCGCTGGTCGCCGAGGGCCGCACCGTCGAGGAGCTCGGCGACGCGTTCTCCGGCGACCTGCTGGGCGACGACCCGGTCGCGGCCTGGGACGGGGCCTCGGCCGCCGCGCACGCCGCCTTCGCCGCCTCCGGCGCGCTGGAGCGGACCGTGCGGCTCTCGTACGGGCCCGCGCTCGGGTCGGCGTACTGCTCGGAGCTGACCGCCGACTGCGTCGTGCACACCTGGGACCTCTCCCGGGCCATCGGCGCCGACGACCGGCTGCCGGACGGCCTCGTCGAGTTCTCCATCAAGGAGGTCATGCCGTACGCCGACGGACTCGCGGCTAGCGGCATGTACGCGGCGCCGCTGGAGGTGCCGGCGGGTGCGAACGCACAGACCAGGCTGCTCGGGCTGGTGGGGAGGAAGGGCTGACGCCCGGCACCGGCAGTCAGGTAACGGGCGTAAGGGGCTAAATAATCGTATAAAGGTCAGGATCAGGGTCGGGGCCACCGGAGCGTGGCAGGACGAGCGTGGAAGGCGGCAGACGGTGGCGGGGACGCAGCGCACGGCGACGGAGGGCCGCGGCCCGGTCCGGTACGGCCCGCCCGCACCCCAGCCCGGCCTGCCCGTGCTGCCCGAACTGATCTCCGTCCTCGCCGCGGCCGCCGGGCGCGCCGCCCCCGAGCCCCCGGGCGGCGGGGCGGCCGTACGCGAGGCCGCCTGCCGGCACTGGGGGCGGCGCGGGCTCGCCACCTCCCCCGAGAACGTCGCCGCCGGACCCGGCGCCCCGGCCCTGCTCCTCGCCCTGCTCGGGGCGTACGGGGGCGATGTGATGCTGCCCCGGCCCTGTCCCGCCTGGTGGACCCCGCAGGTCCGGCTGCTGGGACGGCGGGCCTACCACGTGCCGACCCCGGCCGAGTGCGGCGGCGTACCCGACCCCTACGCACTACTGGAGACCGTACGGCGGGTGCGCGCCGAGGGCGGCGACCCGCGCGTGCTGCTGCTGTCGGTCGCCGACGATCCCACCGCGACCGTGCCACCGCCCGAGATGCTGCGCGAGGCCTGCGAGGCCGCCGAGTCCGCCGGGCTGTTCGTCGTCAGCGACGAGAGCTGGCGCGACACCGTCCACCGGCCCCACTCCACCCTCGTCCTGAGCCCCGCCGAGATGCTCCCCGAACAGGCGGCCGTCCTCGTCGACCTGTCCGGTGCGCTGCTGCCCGCCGGCTGGCCCGCCGCCGTGGTCCGCTTCCCCGGCACCGCGCGCGGGACCTGGCTGCGCGCCCGCACCCTCGACGTCCTCACCGCCACCGGCGCGATGGTCGCCGGACCCGTGGCCGGCGCCGCCGCGCACGCCCTCGACGAGCCCGACGCCGTCACCGGGCGCGCCTACGCGGCAGCCGCCCTGCACGGCGTCGTGGCCTCCGCCGCGCACCGCGAGCTCCTCGCGGCCGGGGCGCTGGCCCGGCCCCCGCAGGCCGGCCGGCACCTCTACGCCGACCTCACCCCGCTGCGCGCCGGACTCGCCCGGCACGGGGTCGGCGACGCCATGGAACTGGAGGACTGGCTCGGCGGCCGGCTCGGTGCGCCGACGCCCGGCGGGCAGCGCTTCGCGGACGAACTGGGGGCGCTGCGCGTCAGGTTGTCCACCGGGCCGCTGCTGGGCGCGACCCCGGAGGAGCGGCTGGCCGCGCTCACCGCCCGCGATCCGCTCGCGCTCCCGCACGTGCGGAGCTCCCTCGACCTGCTCGGATCGGTCCTGGCCGGCCTGGCCTGACCTCACGACGCGCCCCTGTGCACCCCCGACCCGACTGCCCCGACCCGACTGCCCCGACCCGGTGAACGGAGACTGCCCGATGAGGGACCGGACGGACGCCGCCCCCGCCGCCCCTGCCCCGGCCTCCGCCTCCGCGTCCACGGCGCCGGCCCCGCCCGCCGCCGCCCAGCGGCCCGCGCCCCGGCCGGCACCGGCGCCGCCGACACCAGCGCCACCACCTGCACCGCCGGAGCCCGAGCGCCCGTCCGCCCCGCGCCCGCTCGGCGCACACCGTCGGTGGCCCGGCTCCTTCGCGGACCGGCTGACCGCCCCGCTCCCCGGCGTCCGCGCCTTCGCCCGGCTCGCGCGGGAGGGCGCCTTCCGGCCCGGTCCCGAAGGGCTGCGCGGCATCCCGGACCTGCCCTACGAGCCCGCCCCGCTGCCCGCCGCGCCCCCCGGCACGGTCTCCGTCACCTGGGCCGGGCACGCCAGCTGGGTGCTGCGGACCGGCGGACTGACCGTGCTGACCGACCCCGTCTGGTCCCGGCGGATCCTCGGCACCCCGGCCCGGATGACCCCCGTCGGGGTGCGCTGGGAGGACCTGCCGCCGGTGGACGCGGTGGTGATCAGCCACAACCACTACGACCACCTCGACGCCCCCACGCTCAAGCGCCTGCCCCGGCACACGGCCCTCTTCGTCCCGGCCGGCCTCGCCGGCTGGTTCCGCCGCCGCGGCTTCACCCGGGTCACCGATCTCGACTGGTGGGAAGCGGCCGAACTGGACGGCGTACGCTTCGAGTTCGTCCCCGCGCACCACTGGTCCAAGCGGTCCCTGATCGACACCTGCCGGTCGCTGTGGGGCGGCTGGATCCTCACCGACACCCGGAGCCGGACGCCGAGGAAGGTCTACTTCGCGGGTGACACCGGCTACGGCCACTGGTTCGACGAGATCGGCCGCCGCCACCCCGGCATCGACCTCGCCCTGCTGCCGGTCGGCGCCTACGCCCCGCGCTGGTGGCTCGGCGACGTCCACGCCGACCCGGAGGAGGCCGTCCAGGCCTGCCTCGACCTGGGGGCCGTGCGGATGGCGCCCATGCACTGGGCCACGTTCGTGCTCTCCGCCGAACCGGTCATGGAACCCCTGCACCGCACCCGGGCCGCCTGGTCCCGCGCCGGGCTGCCCCGCGAGCACCTCTGGGACCTCCCCGTCGGTGCCTCCCGCACGCTGCCCGACCAGGAGGCCGCAGGAGATCGAGGGACGGGCCGCGCATGCCCGGCCGTGGAGGGGGGATACGGATCCCGAAGCCACTGGGTATCGGGAGGGGAAGAACCACGATGAAACGTGTTGTGTCACTGATCAGTTCCGCGGCTCTGGGCATCGGCCTCGCGGTCGCGGGAGCCACCCCGGCCGCCGCCGATCCGTACGACTGCCGCACCTGGTACAAGTCCAGCACCACCGCCGCGGGAACGTGCACCAACGGAACCGGAGAGTTCCGTGTCTACACCCGGTGCGACCGGCCCCTCGCACACGACTACACGGTGTACGACCCGACGTGGCGGCGCGTGGGCACCACGAGCACGGCGATCTGCCACAGCGGCGGCAAACCGTACGGCGCGGGCATCCAGGTCCACTAGGCCGTCTCCTTCGCCGAAGGCCCGATCCGCAGGACACCCCCTAGTGGTGCCAGGCCTGGCCGCCCGTGTTGTGGATGAAGCGCTGCAGCACCTTGAGGGTGGTCAGGTACTCCTCGTCCGAGATGCCGGCGTGCCGCTCGGCCCACAGCTCCTTCTGCAGGGCCGCGGCCTTTTCGAAGAACGCCCGGCCCTCGGAGGTGATCCCGAGGCGTCCCTCGGCGTCCTGGGTGATCCAGCCCCGGGCGATGGTCGTGTCGATCTCCTCGGACACCATCGTCCCTCCCACGGCGAGATAGCCCTGCAGGGTCTCGGTCACCTCCCTCCGGGTCTTCGCCTGCGGGGCCGGGGCCACCTGGGCCAGGACCCACCACTGCGGCTGGGTGGTGCCGATCCCGGCAAGTGCGCCGCGGGTGCGGGTGACGACCGCGTCGTAGGCGGCCCAGGTCCAGTAGCCGATGGGCTGCTGGATCAGTTCGGCGTCGTCGTGCGAGTACTCCATGGTGAATCCGCTCCGTTCGCTGTTCAAGACCGCCCGTCGAGCAAGAGCCTAGGAACTCAAGTGCACTTGATGTCCAGGGCCTGACGTCGGCGATCCCTCCCCCTTGGCGAGCGCCCCCTACGGCTCCTCCCGCCGGGCCCGCAGCCGGCGCCAGAGGGCCGGGCCCGCGCTGATCAGCAGGGTCAGGCCCACCGCCAGGGCCACGCCCTTCCACGGCTCCGTGAAGAGCGAACCGCCCAGGATGCCGATCAGGCCGTACGTCACCGCCCAGGCCAGGCAGGCCGGTGCGTCGCCGCGGGCGAAGCGGCGCAGCGGCATCTGCGCCAGCAGGCAGGCCAGCATCACCGGGATCCGGCCCGCCGGCACCAGCCGGGAGACCACCAGCACCATGACCCCGTGCTCGTCCAGCTTGGTCTGCGCCCGCTCCAGCCGCTCCGGCGTGGCCCGGCCGCGCAGCGCCGCCAGCCACCGCGAGCCGTTGCGCGACCGGACCCCGCGCTGCCCGAGCCAGTACAGCGCCAGGTCCCCGGTGAACGCGGCGAGCGCCGACACCGCCACCACCAGCAGCACCCCGTACGGCGGCGACTGGTGGTGGAACGCCACCACCGCCGCCGAACTCACCAGCGCGCCCGTCGGGATCACCGGCACCAGGGCGCCCAGCGCGACCAGCACGAACAACGCCGGGTACCCCACCGCCTGCTGGGTGGTCTCCGGCGGCACCTGGCCGGCCGCCGCCGTGAGTTCGCGCCAGGTCACGGCAGCCGCACCCGCTCGCCGTGCCCGGGTACCCGTACGGCCACCTTCGGTGCCAGCTGCCGGGCGCGCCGCTCGAACTCCTCGCCGGGCGCGTGGAATTCGTGCGGCCGCACCGCGTCCATCCCGACGGGCCAGTACGTCCCGTAGTGCACCGGCACCGCCGCCGCGGGCGCCAGCTGCGCCAGCGCCTGCGCCGCCCGCCCCGGGTCCAGGTGGCCCGGGCCCAGGTACGGGCCCCAGCCGCCCACCGGCAGCAGGGCCACGTCCACCGGCCCGACCTCCTCGGCCATCGTGTCGAACAGCCCGGTGTCCCCGGCGAAGTAGGTCCGGGCCGCGCCCTGGACCACGTACCCGAGCGCCGGCGCGAGGTGCGGCCCGAACGGCAGCCGCCGCCCGTCGTGCCGCGCGCTGACCGCCCGCACCCGTACGCCCTCCCGTACGGCGACCTCCTCGCCCGGCACCAGCTCCGTCACCCGCAGCCCCCGCAGCCCGGCCGCGCGCGCCAGCCCCGGCACCGCCCGGCGCGCCCCGCGCGGCACCAGCAGCCGGGTGCCGGGCGCGAGCCGCTCCAGCGACGGCAGGTGCAGATGATCGGCGTGCAGGTGCGACACCAGCACCACGTCCGCCACCGCCGCCTCGGGCGGCGGCACCGCCCCGCGCCGCCGGCGCAGGTGCGCGAGCCGCCGCGCGAACAGCGGGTCCGTCAGCAGCCGGACCCCGGAGTCCTCGACGGTGCACGTGGCATGGCCCCACCAGGTGATCTCCACCGGCACCGGCCCTCCCTCCCTCGCACCTCGTCCACGAGCCTAGATGCTGCCCCGCGGATCCGCCCGGAACCGGAAGTGCCGGGCCCCTCCTCTCCGGGGGCGGATCGGAGTAGGGTCCGGCGGCATGGAAGAGTTGCGCGTGGCCGCGATCGCCAGCCTGGCCCCGCTCGAAGACCTGGACGCCGACCCCTTCGCCGTGGACACCCGCGGCCAGCACGCCATGTGCGCGCGCTGGGCCGCCGACCGGGGCTACGTCGTCACGAAGCAGCTGCTCTTCTACGGGCTGCGCGCCGACCACTGCGGGCTCTGGTCCGACATCGACGCCGGGCAGGTCGACCTCTTCGTCGCCGCCAACCACCGGGTGCTGGCCCGTGCGCTGTGCTCCGTCGAGGAGTTCACCGCCGAGTGCGAGCGGCGCGGCGTACGGCTGGAGACCGCCGGGGACGACGAGCCGCAGTACACCTCCGCGATGAAGGCCGAGGTGCACCGCCGGCTGTCCATGCCGACCGCCGGATACGACGGCACCTGACCCGCCCCCGCCGGCCGGCCCCCGCCGTTCACCGGCCTGCACCGGCCGGCCCCCTCCGCACTCCGGTGCGCCCTCCGTGGCGCCCGGCCGGCCGAGCCCGGCTGTGCGAGCCTGGAAGGCGGGACGGGGCTCGCGGGAGGTGGCGGCGTGTGGCGGGGACGGTGGCGGACGACGGGCAGCGCCCTGGTGCGCGTGGTCCTCGTCTGGGCGGTGTCCACCCTCACCATGCTGGCCCTGGCCGGGATCCTGCCGGACTTCCGGCTCCAGTCCGACGACGGTGACAGCATCACGCAGATCGGGCTGACCGCCGCCTGGGGCGCAGGAGCCTTCGGTCTGCTGAGCGCGGTCGTCTGGCCCGTGCTCGTACGGGCCCTGCTGCTGGTCCCCGCCCTCGTCCTCGGGCTGCTCGTCTTCTTCCTGAACGGCTCGCTCCTGCTCATCGCGCTCAGCCTGATCCCCGCCTGGCGGGGCGAGGCGGCCCCCGAGACCGCGGTGGTCGTGGCCGCCGTGATGTCCGCGGTGGCCTCCGCGACCTCCACCGCACTCGCGGTGCGCGACGACGAGGCCTACCGGCGCCGCCTCTACCGGCTAGCCGACCGCCGCCGCCGCAGGCTGGGGGTACCTCCCAGCGGTAGCCGGGGGAGCAGGACGGGCGGGGCCGGGGCTGGCGCGGCCGCGCCCGGCCTGGTCTTCCTCCAGCTCGACGGGGTCGGGTACGAGGTGCTGCGTGGCGCGTGCGTCAGCGGGCTGATGCCCACCGTCGCCGACTGGCTGGACCGCAGCCACCGGATCACGCCCTGGCACACGGACTGGTCGAGCCAGACCGGCGCCAGCCAGCTCGGCATCCTGCACGGCTCCAACTTCGACGTGCCGGCCTTCCGCTGGTACGAGAAGGACACCGGCGAGGTGATGGTCTGCAACCGGCCCACCAGCGCCGCCGAACTGCAGCGGCGGGCCGTCGCGCGCACCGGGGACGGCGGACTGCTCACGCTCGACGGGGCCAGCCGGGGCAACCTGTTCAGCGGGGGCGCCGACCAACTGGCGCTCGTGCTCTCGGTCTCGGCCCGGCGGGGCCGGGCGAACCGGTCCCGGGCGGGCTACTTCGCCTACTTCTCCGATCCGGCCAACGCCGTCCGCACGGCCGTGTCCTTCGTCGCCGAGGTGGTCCGGGAGATCGGCCAGTCCCTGCGGGCGCGGATCCGCGGCGACCGTCCGCGGGTGGCGCGCGGCGGGCTGTACCCGCTGATCCGGGCCTTCGCGACCGTGGTCGAACGGGACGTGGTGGTCGCGGCGGTGATCGGCGACATGCTCGCCGGCCGCGCCGCGGTCTACGCCGACCTGGTCGCCTACGACGAGGTCGCGCACCACTCGGGCCCGCGCGGCAGAGACACCGACAGGGTGCTGGCGCGCCTCGACCGGAGCCTCGCGCTGATCGCCCGGGTCGCCGAGCACGCCCCGCGGGAGTACCGGATCGTGCTGCTCTCCGACCACGGCCAGAGCCCGGGCGAGACCTTCCTGGCCCGCTACGGGCTGACCCTGAAGGACCTCGTCAGGGCGGGCTGCGGGCTGCCGGTCTCCCGCCGGGCCGGCCGCACCCGCAGCGGGGCCGAGGCCCGGGCGGCCGTGCTCGCGGCCCTGCACCGGCCGGTGGAAGAGGGGGAGGAGGCCCGCCCCGGGCCGGGCTCCGACCCGGTGGTGCTCGCGTCGGGCAACCTCGCCCTGATCTCCTTCCCGGACGTCCCCGGCCGGGCCTCGCGCGAGCACGTCGAACGCGCGCACCCCGCCCTGCTGGCGACGCTGGCGAACCACCCGGGCGTGGGCTTCCTGCTGGTGGACGGGGTGCTGCTGGGCCCGGGCGGGGCGGTGGCCCGCCTCGACGTGCCCGGGGAGGCGGAGGAGCTGCTGTCCCCCTTCGGGCCCGGCGCGGCGCAGGCCGTCCGCCGGACCGACGCCTTCCCGCACGTGGCCGACATCATGGTGAATTCGGCGTACGACCCGGACACGGGCGCGGTGCACGCCTTCGAGGAGCAGATCGGCTCGCACGGCGGGCTGGGCGGGGAGCAGGGGCACCCGTTCCTGATGTGGCCCACGGAGCTGTCGGAGCCGGGGGAGGAACCGGTGGGCGCGGAGGCGGTGCACGGCGTACTGCGGTGCTGGCTCCGCGAGGCGGACGGCCCGCAGGTCCCGCTCGGCCTGCGGCCGGGGCGGCCGGGGCCGGTGGAAGATCCCCGGCCGGAAGCGGCCGACAGTGCAATCCTTCCTTCCGTCGAGGTGCCCACACCGGACGAAACTCGCTGATTTGGTACCGACCGTGCGGTGGCCGAGCATGTGTCGACCTGCCCAGCATGTGAGACAACCAGAGGCGCACCACCGATGACCAGCACGACAACCACCGCGGCACCGGCCCCGGCCCCGGCCCCGGTTCCCGCCCCCGGGACCGCCGAGCCCCGCCCGCAGGGCGAGCGCCGCTTCGGCCTTCCCGTCGCGACCTGCCTGGTCATGGGCAACATCATCGGCGGCGGGATCTTCCTCCTCCCCGCCTCGGTGGCCCCCTTCGGCACCATCAGCCTCGTCGCCTTCGCCGTGCTCACCCTCGGCGCGATCGCCCTCGCCCTCGTCTTCGGCCGCCTCGCCCACCGGCACCCCCAGACCGGCGGCCCGTACGTCTACGCCCGCGCCGCCTTCGGCGACTTCGCCGGCTTCCTCGCCGCCTGGAGCTACTGGATCACCACCTGGGTCTCCAACGCCGCGCTCGCGGTGGCGGCCGTCGGCTACCTCGGCGTGCTCTTCCCCGCCATCGGCGCACACAAGTGGTCCATGTGCCTGGCCGCCCTCTGCGTGCAGTGGCTCCCGGCGCTCGCCAATCTGGCCGGCACCCGGTACGTCGGCGCCGTCCAACTGGTCTCGACCGTACTGAAGTTCGCCCCGCTGCTGCTCGTCGCCGTGGGCGGGCTGTTCTTCTTCGACCCCGCCAACCTCGGCCCCTTCCAGGCCACCGGCCAGAGCGCGGTCGGCGCCGTCTCCGCCTCCGCCGCGATCCTGCTCTTCAGCTACCTGGGCGTCGAGTCCGCCGCCGTCAGCGCGGGCGAGGTCCGCGACCCGGCCCGCAACGTCGGCCGGGCCACCATCCTGGGCACCGTCGGCGCCGCCACCGTCTACCTGCTGGGCACCCTCGCCGTCTTCGGCCTGGTCGCGCACGAGAAGCTGGTCTCCTCCGAGGCTCCCTTCAGCGACGCCGTCAACGCCATGTTCGGGGGCACGTGGGGCGGCACGGCCGTCGCCTGCGCCGCCGTGATCTCGATGGCCGGCGCGCTCAACGGCTGGACCCTGCTCAGCGCGCAGACCCCGTACGCCGCCGCGAAGGACGGTCTCTTCCCGAAGGTCTTCGAGACGAGGAAGCGCGGCGTCCCCGTGGCCGGCGTCCTCGTCACGGTCGTCCTCGCCTCGGCGCTGACCGTCTACAACTACACGGCCGGCTCGCAGCGCGTCTTCGAGGTCCTCGTCCTCGTCACCACCTTCACCGCGACCGTCCCCTACCTCCTCTCCACCGCCGCGCAGATCTACTTCCTGGCCTCGGGCCGCTCCGAGCGGGTCCGGCCCGGCCGCCTGGTCCGCGACGCCGTCCTCGCCTGCCTGGCCTTCGCCTTCTCGACGTGGCTGGTCGCCGGCTCCGGTTACGCGGCCGTCTACCAGGGCGTGCTCTTCCTCTTCGCGGGCGTCCTCGTGTACGCCGTGATGGCCGCCCGCAGGCAGCGCGCCACCGATTCGCCCGCGGGGTAATTTGGAAGGAGGGGCCAGCCAGGGGGGCTCCAAGGGGTCGCCATGTCCGCGATCAGCAAGAGCATCGACATCGACCGCACGCCCGAGGACGTCTACTCCTACATCACGGACCCCACGCACCTGCCGGAGTGGCAGGACAGCGCCGTGTCCGCGGTTCCCATGGGGGACCTCCCCGTCCACGTCGGTTCCCAGGTCCTCGTCACCCGGCAGATCGGCCGGCGGAGGATCCCCACGAAGATGGAGTACATGTCCATGGACCCGCCGCGGAGCTGGCACCTCCACGGCGTCGAGGGGCCGGTCCGGCCGGACGTACGGGGCAGGATCGACCCCCTCGACGGCGGGGCCCGCTCGCGCGTCACCCTGTCCGTCGACTTCGAGGGCCACGGCGTGGGCAGGGCCCTCGTCCCCCTCGTGGTCAAGCCCATGGTCCGCAAGGAGATGCCCCGCGGCGAGGAGAAGCTGAAGCACCTGCTGGAGCACACCGCGCGGTGACCGCCACGGGGAGCGCCGGGCCCGAAAACCGGGTGCTCGGGGGAGCGTGGTGTGCCCACACTGGGCGCACCACGCCCCCGAACTCCCGAGGACATCCACCCCCGTGCAGGCTGCCGTCACCGTCACCCCCGCCCAGATCCCCGAACTGCTCCTCGGCCTCGCCACCGTCCGGCCGGTGTTCCTGTGGGGTGCGCCGGGCATCGGGAAGTCCTCGCTCGTACGGAAGTTCGCCGACTCGCTGGGCCTGGAGTGCGTCAGCCTGCTCGGCACCCAGCTCGCCCCCGAGGACCTGATCGGCGTCCCGCAGATCCGCGACGGCCGCTCCGTCTTCTGCCCGCCCGAGTCCATCGCCCGCGACGAGCCGTACTGCCTCTTCCTCGACGAGCTCAACGCCGCGAGCCCCGACGTGCAGAAGGCCTTCTACTCGCTGATCCTCGACCGCCGGATCGGCTCCTACGAGCTGCCCGCCGGCTCCATCGTCATCGGCGCCGGCAACCGGGCCACCGACAACGCGCTCGCCCGGCCCATCGCCTCCGCGCTCGTGAACCGGCTGACGCACGTCCACCTGCAGGCCTCGGCCGCCGACTGGCTCGTCTGGGCGGGGGAGAACGGCATCCACCCCTGGATCACCGATCACCTCACCGACCGCCCCGACCACCTCTGGTCGCAGCCGCCCAAGACCGAGGAGCCCTTCTCCACCCCGCGCTCCTGGCACATGCTCTCCGACGCCCTGCACTCCTTCGGGCCGGAGCTGGACGAGCAGACCCTGAAGGTGATCGCGCACGGCACCCTCACGCCCGCCCACGCCGTCTCCTTCTGCGGCTACGCCAAGATCGTCCGGCACACCTTCGGCATCGAGGCGATCATGAAGGGCGACGCCTCCTGGCCCACCCGCCCCGCCGACCGAGATCTCCTCTACTACCTCGCCGAGTCCTTCCGCGGCCGGCTGCTCAAGGAACTCCCGGCGCAGAAGGAACACGTCTCGCCCGCCGTGCGGCAGTCCGCGTACCGCTTCAAATCGCTGCTCGTCCAGCTCGCCGAGATCTCCGTCGAGGTGGCCCAGACCGTCATCGCCGACGACGCCGACGGCCTGCCCGTGCTGCCCGCCTGGTTCCTGGTCGAGGCCGCCCGGGACATGCCCCGGCTGGTCGAGGCCCGCCGGTGAGCGGGCACCGCCCGGACGCGGGCGACCGGACCGCCCCGGCCCGCCGAGCGGGGGCCGACGCGTGAGCCGGACCACCCGGGGCCGCAACGGCAAGGAGGCCACGGTCGACCCCGCCACCCGGGCCTTTGCCGAGGGCCTGACCCTGGTCAAGCGGAACCCGGCCCTCGGCGCGGTCGACGCCAAGATCTGCCGCCAGGCCAAGTGCGCGGACAACCCGGCCGGGGGACTGGCCGTCGTGACCTCCAACGGCATGATCCACGTCCACCCCACCCAGCGCGCCGAACCCGCGGAATGGGCCTGGACGATCGCCCACGGCCTGCTCCACCTCGGCTTCGGCCACGTGCCCGCCGCCGACGACCGGCACCGCCCCCAGCCCGACCGCTTCGACGTCGCCGCCCGCTGCGCCGTCGTCAACCGCTTCCTGCTGACCTTCCCCGTCGGCCGGGCCCCGGACCACCTGCCCGCCGAGTACCCCGGCGGTGACGAGGACCTGCTCGCCGCCCGCTGGCGCCGCGACGGCATCCCGGCCGCCTACGAGCACTGCGGCACCGCCGGGGACCACCCCGACCAGGTCCTGGAGTCCTGGAACGCGGTGCCGAACACGGCGGTCCCCGACTGGGAGACCGCCTTCGCGCACGCCCTCACGCGCAGCGTCTCCGCCGCCATGGACGTGGCCGGCGGCCGCCGCGACCGGGTCACGGGAGAGCGGGTCCGCGCACGCCCGTGGGACCGGGCGCTGAACTGGTTCGTCTCCTCGTACCCGCTGCTCGGCGGGCTGGCCGCCGGACTGACCGTCGTCGCCGACGCAGAACTGGCCCGTGACCGGAACATCTCCATCGCCGCGGTCAGCGCCACCGCCGGGGAGATCTACATCAACCCGCTGCGCACCTTCGAGGACGAGGAGTGGCGGTTCGTCCTCGCCCACGAGATGCTGCACGCCGCCCTGCGCCACGGCGAGCGCTGCGGGGCCCGGGACCCGTACCTGCACAACGTCGCCGCCGACTACGTGGTCAACGGCTGGCTCGTGGAGATGGGCGTCGGCACGATGCCCGAAGGGCTGCTCCACGACCCCGCGCTGCGGGACCTGTCCGTCGAGGAGGTCTACGACCGGATCACCACCGACCTGCGCCGCACGCGCCGCCTCGCCACCCTGCGCGGCAAGGGCCTCGGGGACATCCTGGGCGAGCCGCTGGCCCACCCGGGCAGCGGCCCGTACACGGACCTGGACGAGTTCTACCGGCGCGGCCTGGTCCAGGGCTTCGACCTGCACGGATACGGGGAGCGAGGGCTGCTGCCCGCGGGCCTCGTCGAGGAGATCCGGGCGCTCGCCCACCCGCCCGTCCCCTGGGACGCCCGGCTCGCCCGCTGGTTCGACGAGTACGTGCCCCGGCCGGAGGCCGTACGGTCCTACGCCCGCCCGGCGCGCCGCCAGGCCTCCACCCCGGACATCCCCCGCGCGGGCCGGTACTTCCCGCCGCAGGAGATCGCCCGCTGCACCTTCGGAGTGGTGCTCGACACCTCGGGGTCGATGGACACCGGCCTGCTCGGCAAGGCGCTGGGCGCCATCGCCTCGTACGCGGAAGCCCGCGACGTACCGGCGGCCCGCGTCGTCTTCTGCGACGCGGCGCCGTACGACGCGGGCTATCTGCCGCCCGCCGAGATCGCGGGCCGGGTACGGGTGCGGGGGCGCGGCGGGACCGTGCTGCAGCCGGGCATCGACCTGCTGCAGCGGGCGGAGGACTTCCCGCCCGGGGCCCCGGTGCTGGTGATCACGGACGGGTGGTGCGACACCCTGCGGATCCGGCGCGAGCACGCCTATCTGGTTCCGCAGGGTGCCTCCCTGCCGTTCACACCCCGGGGGCCCGTCTTCCGACTGGCCTGACGGCTTAGTCGAGGTAGTCGCGCAGCACCTGCGAACGCGACGGGTGGCGCAGCTTCGACATGGTCTTGGACTCGATCTGACGGATGCGCTCACGGGTGACCCCGTACACGCGGCCGATCTCGTCCAGGGTCTTCGGCTGGCCGTCGTTGAGGCCGTACCGCATGGAGACCACGCCCGCCTCGCGCTCCGAGAGCGTGCCCAGGATCGACTGGAGCTGCTCCTGGAGGAAGGTGAAGGAGACCGCGTCCGCGGGCACGACCGCCTCGGAGTCCTCGATGAGGTCACCGAACTCGCTGTCGCCCTCCTCACCCAGGGGGGTGTGCAGGGAGATCGGCTCGCGGCCGTACTTCTGGACCTCGATGACCTTCTCGGGGGTCATGTCGAGTTCCTTGCCCAGCTCCTCCGGAGTGGGCTCCCGGCCGAGGTCCTGCAGCATCTGGCGCTGCACACGGGCGAGCTTGTTGATGATCTCGACCATGTGGACGGGGATGCGGATGGTGCGCGACTGGTCGGCCATGGCACGCGTGATCGCCTGCCGGATCCACCAGGTCGCGTACGTGGAGAACTTGAAGCCCTTGGTGTAGTCGAACTTCTCCACGGCGCGGATCAGGCCGACGTTGCCCTCCTGGATCAGGTCCAGGAAGAGCATGCCGCGGCCGGTGTAGCGCTTCGCGAGGGAGACCACGAGACGGAGGTTGGCCTCCAGCAGGTGGTTCTTCGCGCGGCGGCCGTCCTCGACGAGGATCTCCAGCTCGCGCTTGAAGGCGGGCTTGTGGTCCTCCTCCTCTTCGAGCTTGTACTCGGAGAAGAGACCCGCCTCGATGCGCTTGGCGAGCTCCACCTCCTGCTCGGCGTTGAGGAGCGGCACCTTGCCGATCAGCTTGAGGTAGTCCTTGACGGGGTCGGCGGTGGCGCCGGCCACCATGACCGTCTGCGCCGGGGCGTCGTCCTCGTCGTCGTCGGACAGGACGAAGCCCTGGGTGCCGCCGGCCTTGGGGGCCTCTTCCTCGGCCTCGTCGGCCAGGTCCTCGGCTGCCCAGTCCTCGCCCTCCACCACGGGGGTCTCGCCCTCGTCGGCGTCCTTGGCGCTGGTCTTCTTCGCCGCGGCGGTCTTCTTCACGGCGGTCTTCTTGACGGCGGTCTTCTTGACCGTGCGCTTCTTCGGCTCGGCGGCGGCCTCGGCCGACGCCTCGTCCGGGGCGGCGGCGGCCGACGATGCGGATATCGCCGAAGCCGTGGCCGTGGCGGTGCTGGCGGCCGAGGTCTTGCGCGCGCCGATGGGGCGCGGCGCGGCGGCGGCCTTCTTGGCCACGGTGCGGGCCGGGGCGGCGGCAGCCTTGCGGGGCTTCTTCGCGGCAACCTTGGTGGCAGGGGCCGCGCTGACGTGGAGGGCGACACCCTCCTCGTCCAGGACCTGGTTCAGGCTGCGCAGGACCCGCTTCCACTGGTCCACCGGGATGCGGCCGGCCTCGAAGGCCTGGCGCACGTCGTCACCGTTGATGTGACCCTGCTCGCGGCCGCGCTCGACGAGCGCGACGAGGGCCTCCGATTCGGCGATCTCCGGAGGGAACGTACGGGACGGGCTGAGCGACACAAGGAGCCTCTCGTTGCGAACAGATAAGGGGTGGGCGGGACATCATCGCGCGAACTCGGGAAACAGACCCGAGGGGGGTCTGTATTCCGGGCCGCGCGAGGACACCTGTCGGTTCATCGCATGCCCGAGTCGATTCGTTACGCGCTGAATTGAGTGACCTGCGCCACGCTGTGGCCGCGCAACCCGATCCGGCGTGATTCCGTCCACCCTCCTTTCAGCCCTTTTTGCGGGCCTCGATGAGGAAGCGGGCGGTGTGCGCGACGAACGGACCTTCGCGTTCGATCTGTTCGTGCAGCTCGCGCAACCGGTCCCGGTACTGCCCGACCGTGAAGCCGGGCACCATCCAGATCACCTTCCTCAGAAAGTAGATCACGGCTCCGACGTCGTGGAACTCCGTGCGCAGACGTTCGGAGCGCAGATCGACGACTTCGAGGCCGGCCCCGGCGGCCGCCGCGACCGCGTCGTCGGGGTGCCGGCCGCGCCGGACCTCCTCCGGCTGCGGGCCCAGGAAGTACTCGACGAGCTCGAAGACGCTCGCCGGACCGACCTGCTGCGAGAGGTAGGTGCCGCCCGGGGTCAGCACCCGCGCGATCTCCTCCCACCAGATGGTCACCGGGTGCCGGCTGGTCACCAGCTCGAAGGCCTCGTCGCCGAAGGGCAGCGGCGGCTCGTCGGAGTCGGCGACCACCACCGCGCCCAGCGGGTGCAGCAGCCGGGTCGCCTTCTCGATGTTGGGCGGCCAGGACTCGGTGGCGGCCATCAGCGGGGGCAGGGGCCCGGACCCGGCGAGGACCTCGCCGCCGCCGGTCTGGACGTCCAGCGCCGACCGGACCCGGGACAGGCGCTCGGCCAGCAGCCGCTGGTACCCCCAGGAGGGGCGCTGCTCGGTGGCCCGGCCGTCGAGCCACGAGAAGTCCCAGCCGTCCACGGAGACGGACTCGGCCTCGGCGACAAGATGGTCGAAAGTGCGCGTCATGTATCGATCGTCCCAGGTCGGGCGCCGGTCATCCACCGGATATGTCGACTAGAGTGGGCGGCGGGCCGTGACTGGCGTTCGGGTGGATCACCACCGGGGAGCGGCCCGGCGTACCTGCGGACTCCGGACCTGCGGATATCGGGCCCTTCCGGTACGTCGACTGCCGCGCGCCTGGGCGAACCGCGATCCGCAGCGACGTTCAGGAGACCCCGTGACGACTGCCCAGACTGCCCAGCCTGCCCAGGCCGCCACCGACACCGCTCGGCTGATGGACGGCACCGCCCTCGCCCGCCGCATCTCGGAGCAGACCGCCGCCTACGCGGCGAAGATCACCGAGCGCACCGGCACCGCGCCCTGCCTCGCGACCGTGCTGGTCGGCGAGGACCCCGCGTCCGTCACCTACGTACGCATGAAGCAGAACCGCTGCGCCAGGGCCGGGATCACCTCGCGCCACGTCGAGCTGCCGGCCGGGACCACCACCGAGGAGCTGGTGGCCACCCTCACCGCGCTCTCCGAGGACCCCGAGATCAGCGG
Organism: Streptomyces sp. NBC_00207; assembly: GCF_045160965.1. Classification (NCBI taxonomy): domain Bacteria; kingdom Bacillati; phylum Actinomycetota; class Actinomycetes; order Kitasatosporales; family Streptomycetaceae; genus Streptomyces; species Streptomyces sp. NBC_00207. The sequence goes on from NZ_CP130715.1 coordinate 7,454,428, forward strand.
CATCCTGCTGCAGCACCCCGTCCCGCACCACATCGACGAGCGCGCCGCCTTCGAGGCCATCGCCCCGGGCAAGGACGTCGACGGGGTCACCATGCACTCCTTCGCCGCCATGGGCTTCGGGCTGCCGGGCTTCGTCTCCTGCACCCCCGGCGGCATCATGCGCCTGCTCGCCGCCTACGACGTGGACCTGACCGGCAAGCACGCCGTCGTCGTCGGCCGCAGCGCCATCCTGGGCAAGCCGGCCGGAATGCTGCTGCTGGAGCAGAACGCCACCGTCACCTACTGCCACTCCCGTACCCGGGACCTCCCGTCGATCGTGCGCCAGGCGGACGTGCTGGTCGCCGCCGTCGGCAAGGCCGAGTTCATCCGGGGCGAGGACATCAAGCCGGGCGCGGTGGTCCTGGACGCCGGGTACAACGAGGGCAACGTCGGCGACGTCCACTTCGAGTCCGCCGCCGCGCGCGCCTCGCTGATCACCCCGGTCCCGGGCGGTGTCGGCCCGATGACCATCGCCGTCCTGCTGGAGCAGACCGTCCAGGCGGCTGCCGCGCAGGCCGGGCTGGACCTCGCGGAGCTCTGACCGCCCGCCACGCGTACGACGGACGCCCCGGGCCCCAGGGTCCGGGGCGTTCCGTTTCCCCGGGGGTGGAGGGCCTCCCGGGCGGCCCGCAGACGGCTCAGGCCCGTACGGCGGCGGCCCGCGCGGCGGCGACGATGGGGGAGGCGCGGAACTCGCGGGCCAGGGCCGTCAGGGGCTGTCCGGACAGCCGGGGCGGCTCGGAGTGCCGGAGCGGTACGGAGCCGCCGTCGAGCCCGGCATCTGCTTCGGCAGGGACGGCATCCGCCTCGGCGGCGGCAGCGGCGGCGGTCCTGCGGCCGCACGCGGCGGCGAGCATGGCGGCGTCGGCGACGACCTCGGCCCGGGCCTCGCTCAGGCCCTGCCCGCGCGCGGCCTCGTACGCCGCCCGGCGCACGGCCGGGTCGAACCAGCGGGCGAGGGCCAGGATCCCGTCGTCGATCACGGACTCGCGGTGGATCAGCCGGATCCCGACCGGTGACCACCAGGTGAGCGGAACCGTCCGCACACTGGACGCGGCGAAGCCCCGCAGGGCCTTCCACAGCGGGTGCAGTCCCCGGTACTCGCTGAAGTCACGCCAGGTCGCCGACCCGCCGACCAGCGGCACGATGAAGCCGGTCGCCACCATCAGGGCCGCCCCCGCGGCCAGCGGCGGCGCCGCGTCCGTGGACAGGCCGTCCCAGTCGCGGCCGCTCCAGCGGGCACCCAGCGCGGTCCACTTGGCGACCAGGTAGCCGAGGTCCAGCAGCCCCCCGGTCATGATCAGGGCCAGCCCCGTGCGCAGCGGCCGCAGGGAGGGGTGGGTGCGGCGCAGCCACCGCCCGGTCAGCACGGTCAGGGCCGAGCTGCCGACGGTGTGCGCCAGCAGGTAGCAGACGATCATCTCCCGGATCCACGGGGTGTCGGCGTAGTACGTGTCCAGGTCCCGCAGGCGCTCCACCGGGGCCTCGCCCATCGCGAAGAGGACGACGATCGCCACCGTGACCCCGCCGTACACGGCCACCGTCAGCCGGGTGGCCCGGCGCACCACGGCCGGCGGGCCGCCGCCCCACTGCAGGACCAGCACGACGCACGACCCGGAGAACGCGGTGATCAGGCCGAACACCAGCGGCGCCGAGAAGTTGGCCACCCCGGTGAAGCGGTTGACGGCCGCGATCGTCGGCGGCGCCGCCAGGATCAGGACGAGGCAGCCCATGACCAGCAGTGCGCAGACGGCCCGCATCGGCGGCTGGTCCCACCTCCGGCGCAGGGTGGGCGCCTTGACCAGCAGGATCAGGACCAGGAGCGCCCCGGGCACGTAGAGGATCAGGCCGCTCTTCACCGGGCCCGGCCGACGGGGTCGGCCGGATCGGCCCGCTGGTCGAGCCCGGCGACCGTCCGTTCGGCGGCGGTGAGCGGCGGCGCCTTCAGCGCGCCGCGGTCGGAGGCGCGCAGGACGTTCCAGACCACCGACGGCCTGAGCCAGTGGGTGGGCGCGCTGCTCATGGTGATGACCTGGAGGAAGGCGGCGGTCAGCGCCTCCCGGGTGGTGGCCCCCGTCATCAGCCGGCTGACGTACGCGTTGAGCAGCCCGGCCCCGGTCCGCGGCTTCATGCCCGTGGCGCCGGGGTACAGGATGTCCTGCGAGGTGGCGAGGTCCCAGGCGGTGGCCACCTGCGGGGCGATCGCGCGCTGCGCCTCGCGTCCGAAGGCCGGGTGGGCGAGCCCCCTGGTCCGCAGCAGGGAGCGCACGGCCAGCAGGCCCTGTGCGGCGACGGTCATGCCCTGCCCGTACAGCGGGTTGAAGGTGGCGACCGAGTCGCCGACGGCGAAGAAGCCGTCGGGCAGCTCCACCTTCTCGAAGAAGATCCGCCGGTTCGCGGTGCCCTTGGTGACGGCCACGTCCGTGAGGGGCTTGCGGCCCTCCAGGAGCTCGCCGACGATCGGGTCCCGGATGCCCTTGGCGAACGGGATGAACTCGTCGGGGTCGCCGGTCGGCTGGCCGCCGCGGGTGCCCGAGAGGGTGGCCTGCCACTGGCCGTTCTCGATGGGCACGATGGTGGCCGTCTGGCCCGGTACGGGCACGCGGGGGTCGGACTGCACGTTGACTATCGGGAAGCCCGACTCGTGGGCTCCGGCGGGCGCCTCGAAGATGCGGGTCGCGTAGACCAGGCCGGAGTCGACCTCGGCCTGCCGGATGCCGCCGACGCCGAGCTCCTGCAGCCAGGTGCGGGCGCGGGAGCCGCGTCCGCTCGCGTCGACCACGAGGTCGGCGGGCACGAATCTGCCCTCCTCCTCCGGGGTGTCGACGCGGACGCCGGTGATCCGGGCCGCCGTGCCCTCCAGGCCGCGGACGCGGCTCTGCTGGAGGGTGGAGACCCCGTCCAGGGCGGTCACCCGGGCCCGGACGACCGAGTCGAGCAGGTCGCGGCTGCAGGAGATGTTGAACTGCATCTCCGCGCAGCGCGGGATCCAGCCCTCGGCGGTCTTGGTGACCAGGTCGGTGGGCAGGCTGCGGCGGATCGCTCCCGCCGCCGTCCAGTCCCCGGTGATGCCGGGCAGGATGTCCTCGATCGCGCGCGCCCCGCCGGACCACATGACGTGGACGTGCCGGGCCTGGGGCAGTCCGCGGCGCGGCGCCGGGCTGTCCGGGAGGGTGTCCGCGTCGATGATCGTGACCGTCGCGTGCTCGGCCAGGACGGCGGCCGCGAGCAGGCCGGCCATGCTGCCGCCGATGACGACGGCGCGGCGGGGCGGGGAAGACTGGGTCATCGTGTCGTGCTCTCTGTCAGGGCCGTGCTGAGGGCATCGGCGCAAGGGGTGCGGCGGGGGCGGCGTGCGGGTCACCGGCGTGACGCTCAACGCCCCCAGCCGAGCGAGGTCTTGATGCGCTCGATCGCCTCGGGGACCTGTTCTTCCCGGGGAGGCGGCAGGTAGGGCTTCAGGAGTTTGCCGAGGTACAGGCCGAACATCTCGGCCCGGATCTCCGCGGGGTCCTCCCGGTCCGCGCGGGCGGCGGCCTGGCGGACCACCGTGCCCAGACCGGTGTCCGACTGCAGCAGCTCCGTGAGGCCGCCCCGGCGGCCGCCGGCGCCGTCCGCGCCGCCCGTCAGCCGGGCGGCCACCGCCATGCCCGGCCCGTGGCTGTCGCAGGTGCCCTCGTCCACGTGCCACAACTCGTGGCAGGCGATGACGAGCTGGTGCTCGGGACGGGTGTGTTCCTCGATGACGAGGAGGTCGCGCGCGTCCATCTCCAGCCACAGCCCGCTGGCGGTGTCGGGCGGGAAGGAGGCGAAGCGGAAGTCGACCTTGCGGCCGCCGCGCCGCCGTCCGTACGCGGCGCACAGCGCGCCGATGATCTCGGCGGCGCAGGCCGGCGGCGACAGCCGCGCCTCGGCGAGCAGATCCCCGCCGAGCCTGCGCATCGCCCGGGTGGTCCTCATGGCGCTCCCCCCTCCTCGGGCTCCGCCGGACGGCCGAGCTGGCCCTCCCGCGCGAGCAGGTCGTCCAAGTGGTCGGCGAGCGACTTCCAGCCCCGCGGGGAGAGCCGGCCGGCCCGCGTGACGATGCTCCGCACGTCGTGCGCCCGCAGCACGGCCAGCATCGGATTCTCCTGCTCCCGCTCCGCGGACTCCAGTTCGGCCTCGGTCAGGGCGAGTGCGGTGGCGAGCGCCTCGGTGTCGTCGGCCAGCAGGTAACCGCCCTCGACCCCGTAGAACCGCTGGATCCCGGCGGCCGCGGCGAGGTTCGGCAGGCCCTCGCCCTGGGCGACCCGGGTCAGCGACTGGCCCGACGCGTCGAAGGACTTGGCGATGGCCGCCAGCGAATGGGCCTGGCCGTCCTCCCGTACGCGGGTCCGGCGCAGGTGCTCGAACCGGCGGTGCACCTGCTCCTTGAGGGGGAGCATGGGCGGCTCGCCGTCGAGGGTGAGCCGGATGGCCTGCGGGGTCATGCCGGTGAGGTACGACAGGTGTTCCAGGTCGTCCCGGCCGTCCGGGGCGGTGGCGGCGCCGGCCGAGAGGGCGAGGGCCCGCTCCACCGCGCTCTTGCTGTCGGCCAGCAGGAAACCGGCGTAGACCCCGAAGAACCGCTGCACGCCCGCCGCGTGTCCCATCCGCGGCAGCCCGGTGCCCGCGTTGAGCGGCCCGAGGGAGGCGCCGGGTGCGTCGAAGTCGTCGGCGATGGCGGCGAGCGGCCACTCCCGGCCGTGCTTGTCCCGGCGGGTGGCGCGCAGCCGCAGGAACCGCTGGTGCACGCGCTGCTCCAGCGGCACCTCGGCCGCCGTGCCCGCCACCACCTGCGCTATGCGCCCGGGTTCGACCCCGGACAGGTGGCCCAGCCGCTCCAAGTCCAGTACCACGGACGGATCTTGACCGTGCCGCACCGACAGTGCCTCGACACGCCGCCAGATCGCGGCGAGATCGGGTCGGACGGCGGCTCGCACCGGCGGATTCTCCATATGTCGACAAGACGTTCGAGTGAGTCGGGCTCCGTGAAGCGTAGCCCCCCGCCCTTGCCCGAACCAGGGGAACCCCAACGTTTCCTGCCGTACGGCTCAAAAAGGGTTGGCATCGGCTACGGTCCTTGTGTGTGAACCGTACCGAGCGTCTGTACGCCCTGGTGGAGGAGTTACGTGCGGTCTCGCCCCGGCCGCGCAGCGCCCGGTGGCTCGCCGAGCGCTTCAACGTCAGCACCCGCACCATCGAACGCGACCTCAGCGCCCTGCAGCAGTCCGGAGTGCCGCTCTACGCCGAACCGGGCCGCAGCGGCGGGTACGTGGTGGACAAGGACCACACCCTGCCGCCCCTGACCATCACCCCGGCCGAGGCGGCGGCCCTGGCCGTCGCCCTGCACAAGCTGGCCGGGACGCCGTTCGCGGCGGACGCCCGCTCGGCGCTGCAGAAGGTGCTCGCCGTCATGCCGCAGCGCGAACGCCAGTCCGCGCGCGAACTCGCCGCCCGGGTACGGCTCGCCGTGAACCCCGTCCGGCCGTCCGCGCTCCCGCACACCCTGCGCGAGGCGCTCTCGACCCAGCGGCTGCTGTACCTGTGCTACGCCGACGCGCAGGGTGAGGTCACCGACCTCACCGTCGAGCCCCTGGGCTTCCTCGGCGGCGACCACTGGTACCTCATCGGCTGGTGCCGGCTGCGCTCCGCCGTGCGGGGCTTTCGCCTCGACCGCATACGGGAGGCGCGGGCCCTGGAGGAGGCGGCGGACCCGCGTCCGGTGGACCTCTCCGAACTGGACACCCTGGGACGGGCTTTCGTCGCACTCGACGAGCTCTACAGCTTCGCTTGAGCCGCCTCCCGGAGGGCTAAACACCGACAGGGGGTTGTCGCCATCGGCCCGGAGGCTGGGTGACCACGAACCGACCTTGGAAGGCACCCATGTCTGTGACGACGACCCCCATCACCGACTCCGCGCCGCTGACCCGGGAGGCCGGGACCCGGCTGGTGGAGGGCTGGACGGCGCTCTGGAACGGAAACGTCGCCCTCGCCGAGCAGATCCTCGCCCCCGGCTTCCGGCTGCACTTCGCGGACGACTTCGACGGCACCGGCTCCGCCCACAGCTTCGGCCAGGACGAACTGACGGCGTTCATCTCGGCCAACAGCCTCGCCCTCACCGGCCTGACCTTCGCCGCGGACGCCGCGCCGCTCGTCGACTCCGAGCGGGGCGAGATGGCCTGCCGGTGGATCGAGAGCAACGCCGACGACGGCGGGGACGTCGTCGTCAAGAGCGGCATCGACATGTTCGCGGTCACGGACGGCCGCATCTCCGCCGTCTGGTCCCTCACCGGCAACCGCCGCTTCGCCGCCTGACCGCCACGGCCCGCCACGTGGGGGCGCAGCGGCGGGAGCCACCAGGAGTGGCTGGACTACCGGTCCGCGGCAGACCCGGAGACCCGGGGTGAGTGGGCGCGGCCGACGGCGGCCGCTTCACCACCCGCTCCGGGAAGCGGAAGGCGCAGGTCGCGCTCGCTAAACTCGTGGCATGGGGGATTTCGCGAGCAGGGGCCGCACGGTGCTGTGCAAGTGGTGCAACCGGCCGATTCCGCAGGAGCGGCGCTGGTTCCCGCGCCAGTACTGCAACCGCTGGCACAAGTGGAAGCACCGGCTCACGGAAACCGTCGGCAGCATCCTCGACAGCGCCTAGCACGCCGCGCGGGGGGACGCCCGTGCCGAGGGAGGCCCGGGCCCTACGGCCCGGTACGCCCCAAGGGCGTGAGCCCCCATCAGATGGACCTGCTCTGAAGGTGAGCGGGCGGGACAGCCGACTCCGCGCCGGATGGTGCCACTGAGGCCGCGAGCAACACGGCCGGCAGCGACCTGAGAGTTGTCCCGCAATCCCACGAGGCTGAGGGTCATGCTGTGTCCGGGACGGTGCCGATGGCACCAGCCGAGCGAAGTGAACGCCCGAGGTCTCGCTGGTGTGATCGCGGCGTCCGAGCGTCGTGCTCAGCTGGTGGTGTCGGGAGAAAGCACCGTCGATGTGTTGGCGTGGTCCTCGCAGGCGGCCCACCAGCTGTCGCCGCCGGCGTCGCTGACCCGCACGCTCCACACCACGGGGCGGGAGCAGGGAGCCCCCCAGGTGCACTCGCCGCGTGCGGAAGCTGTGCCGACCCTGTGGTTGTCCGCTGACCACGTGCACTTCTCTCGCAGTTCCATGGTGGACATTGAAGCGGAGGTGCGCACAACCTCGCCGCCGAACGAACTGATCCGTCGGGCCGTCAACGGGCAATGACGACCGCTCGGGTGCTGGTCACGGCGGGGCCGGGAATGCGCCAGCCAGTCGGAGCGGGGCATGGCCTCCACCGCGAGGAGAAGCGGGGGTGCGCCGGGGAGCCACTGGAGGCGACACAAGCCGGATCTGCCTGGACTGGCATGGACGGACTGCAGCCGGAGGAGGGCAGGGGCGGCGCCCTATGAGCACGTCTCCGGGGTGTTCCTTACCTGGGAGGTAATCGACCCCCTCCGGGCCGCCGGGCACAGTGGGGTCATCGGGTTCCGGGGCCGCGCACTCGGCCCCGGAAGCCGTGTCCCACCTGGCCGTTCAACCTCGATGGAGGGGGATCTCCCATGTCCGCGACCCTGCTCGGAAGCATTGCCCGTACCGGTGAACCACAGGTCATGCTGCGGCGCTTCCTCGCCCTCGACTCCGTCGTCACCACCGGCAACGGGCTCGCCTACGTCGCCTTCTCCGCTCCCCTCGGGCGCCTGCTCGGTGTCGGGCAGGGGCTGTTGCTCGGGCTCGGGGTGCTGCTCGCGGTGTACGGGGCCGCCGTCGGGTTGCTCGCCTCGCGGCGGCAGCCCCCGGCCTTCCCGGTGAAGCTCGTGATCGAGACCAACTACGCCTGGGCGGCCCTGAGCCTCGTCTCCCTGGCCGTGTGGTTCACACCCACCGTCGCCGGGGCCGTGTGGATCCCGGCGCAGGGCCTGACCGTCGCCGGCTTCGCCCTGCTCCAGCAGCTCGCCCTGCGCTCAGTCGGCAAGTGAGCGCAGGTACTTCACCGTCGCCGGGTCGGCCGGGAGCATCGTCTCGATGGCAAGCTCGGCGACGGTCACGTCCATCGGCGTGTTGAAGGTCGCGATCGACGACACGAAGGACAGCAGGTGGCCGTTGTGCTCGATGACGAGGGGGAGCGCGATGTACGGGACGGGCTCCGCCGGTTCCCCGTCCCCCGGGCGCTCCGCCGCCGGGGGCACCGGGTACGCGGACACCTCCTCGTACAGCGCGCGCAGCGGCTCGGAGCGGGCCAGCGCGATCTGGCGTTCCATCTGGGCCAGCAGGTGCCCGCGCCACTCCCGGAGGTTGTGGATCCTGGGGGCGAGGCCCTCGGGGTGCAGGGTGATCCGCATGGCGTTCAGCGGCGGGGTCAGCAGGTGCTCCGGCAGCCCGTCCAGCAGCATCGCGATGCCCCGGTTGGCGGCGACGACGTCGTAGGTGGCGTCGACGACCAGCGCCGGGTAGGGCTCGTACCCGGTCAGCAGCTGCTGGATGCCCTCGCGCAGCGTCTCCATCGACGGGTCGTCCAGCGCGGTCTGGGCGTAGTGCGGGGCGTAACCGGCCGCCAGCAGGAGGGCGTTGCGCTCCCGTACCGGCACGTCGAGGCGGTCGGCGAGCCTCAGCACCATCTCCTCGCTCGGCCGGGACCGGCCCGTCTCGATGAAGCTGATGTGCCGGGACGAGGAGTCGGCGCGGCCGGCCAGCTCCAGCTGGCTGATGCCGCGCCGCTCCCGCCATACGCGGAGCAGGGCGCCGACCGTCGGGGCGGGAGCCGGCGCGGGTGCCGGTGCGGGGGGCGTCGGGGTCATGCCGACGACGGTAGCCGAGCCCCGCGCCTCCGGGGCGGCACGGGTCACCCCAGGTCGAAGATGTTGCGCAGGCCGAGGCGGTGGCGCCACAGGTCGTGCCGCTTGGCGGACTCCAGCTCCGGCGCCCGGTACATGGGCCGGACCGTGCACCGCTCCGCCCGCGAACTGTCCTGCTCCAGAAGGCAGTTGACGGCCGCACGGGCCGAGGCGTTGGCGCCTTCCATCGTCGCCAGGTCGATGTCCACCGCGACGTAGTCCCCGCTGAGGAAGAAGTTCGGGATGCGGGTCCCGGCGCTCGGCCGGTTGTGGAGGGTGCCCACCGGGTGGATCAGCAGCTCGTCCTGGTTGGTGGGGTGCGGGGTGCCGAGCCCGTCCACGCCCGGGTCCAGGAACCAGGAGTGCAGCCTCGAGTCGCTCAGCAGCGTCTTGCCGGTGTCGTTGAGGGAGGCCTTCAGCTGCGCCCACACCTCGCGCGCCACCTCCTCGCGGGTGCACTGCTTGGCCGTCTTCCCGTACAGGATCCCCGGCTTGTCCCACTCGGAGATGTCCACCGACAGGCAGTCGACCGCCGTACCGTCGCCGTAGTCGGCCGGGAAGTTCCGTGCGGGCCAGTGCTCGGCCTGCTGGATCGCCGTCAACGACCAGGGTGAGTCGATGCAGTTGAGGTGTCCGTGCACCAGCGGGGCCCGCTCGGTCAGATAGAACTGGATGCCGGTCATCCAGTCGGTCTCCAGCTTGTCGCAGCGCCCCAGCATCGGATCGGCCGCCCGCAGGCCGGCGCTCCAGGTGCGGCGGGCGTGCTCGACGGGCAGCGCGCTCACGTAGTGGTCGGCCGTGACCGTCTGCCGGGCGCCGTCCGGGCCCTCGACAGCGACCCCGCTGACCCGGCCGTTCCCGTACTGCACCTCGCGTACGGTCCACCCGATCCTGAACTCCACTCCGAGCGCGCGCAGATGGGCCTCCCACGGGTCGATCCAGGCCTCGTTGGTCGGCAGGCTGAGGATCCGGTCCGGCGGCCCGTCCGCCCCGCGCCCCAGCACGTTGAAGACGAAGGCCTCGCCGAGGGTGCCGACCGTACGGGTGGAGGCCTCCTCGGCCTTGGTCGCGACGATGTTGCGGGTGATGCCGACGGCGAGGATGCGCTGGTACTCGGACGACATCCGTGCCGCGCGCACGAAGTCCCACCACGGGGTCCGTTCCCAGACCTCCTTGCGGCGCTCGTCGCAGCTGGTGAGGAAGACGAGCACACGGTCCACGAAGTACGCCGTCTCGTGCAGCGGGAGCCGGACCAGCGTCTGCAGGATGCCGGTGAGGGCCCGCCGGAGTTCTTCGGGCGTCAGCTCGGCGGGGGAGTGGTCCGGCCAGGGGATGGGCCCGCGCAGGTCCTCGCGGCCGCCCGCCCGGGCGAACATCATCTCGCGCGGGGCGACGAGGTTGTCCCACACCCCGTTCGCGTTCCCGGGGAAGGGGATGCGCCGCATGGTGTCCGGCAGGTTGTGGTAGATGCCGGGGATGAAACGGAAGCCGTGCTCGGCGGGCAGCGGCCGGCGCCCGCCGCGGGCGCTGCCGGGCACGTCCATGCTGCGCGCCTTGCCGCCGAGCGCCCGGCGCTCGTACACCGTGACGGCGTAGCCGCGCTCGGCGAGTTCGTGCGCCGCGGTCAGGCCGGCGACCCCGCCCCCGAGGACGGCGACGCGACGGCCGGCCGGCGGTGCCGCGGCGGCCGCCGAAGACGCCGCGGCCGCCGGGGCGGTCGCGATCCCGGCCGACAGCGCGCCGGTGGTGGCCACGGCGCCCGCACCCGCGCCCGCGATGAACGTACGCCTGGAACTCCCTGTGCCGGTCATGGCGAATGCCCCCTAGTTACCGCTGGTAACAGTCGTGTCCGGCGCAGGAGCCTATGGGGGGCGCGATGGACGCGGAAGACACAGAAGTACCCGAGCGCACTATGGCGCGAAAGGTTCGCTCCGGCGTGCACTGTGGGAACCTTGACTACACGTCACGGGGAAAAGGAGCCGGTGCATGCCGAGTGAGCCGCTGTCACAGAAGGAGATCGAGGACCGGTTGCGGGAACTTCCCGGCTGGGCCTTCGAGGACGACCGGATCATCCGTACCTACCGGCTGGGCACGCACTTCGCCGCGAGCGCCCTCGTCGCCCACATCGCCTCGGTCCAGGAGGAGTTGAACCACCACTCGGACCTGACCCTCGGCTACAACACGGTCCGGCTCTCCGTGAACAGCCACGACGCGGGCGGGGCCGTCACCGAGACCGACTTCGCGCTCGCCGAACGCGTCGAGGCCCTCGCCCCCGCCCACGGCGCGAGCTGATGACCACGCACATACAGACCGTCAAACCCCTGCTGGACTACGACGCCGAGGCCGAGGCCTACGACGCGAGCCGCGGCGGCGCCCCACGCGCCGAGGCCGCGGCCGCGGCGGTCCTGCAGCTGCTCCCGGCCGACGTAGGCACCCTCCTCGACCTCGGCTGCGGCACGGGCATCGTCACCAGCCGGCTGACCCGCCCCGGACTGCGCGTCCTGGGCGCGGACGCCTCCCACGGCATGGCCTCCGTGGCGCTGCGGCGGGGCGTCCCCGTGGCCCTCGCCGACGCGGCCCGGCTGCCGGTGCGGTCGGGCTCGCTGGACGCGGTGAGCGCGGTCTGGCTCCTGCACCTGCTGCGGCAGCCGGGACTGGTGCCCGCCGTGATCGCCGAGGCCGGACGGGTCCTGCGGCCTGGCGGGGTCTTCCTCACCACCGTGGACAAGGACTCCGCGCACGACGTGGGCAGCGACGTCGACGCCGTGTTCGCCGCGCACCTGGCCCCGACCCCCGCGGACGCCTCCGGGGACGTCGAGGCGTACGCGGCCCGGGCGGGCCTGCGCCCGGCCGGCGAGGCCCGCTTCACCGGCCACGGTCAGGGCCGCAGCCCGCGCGCCTCCGCCGAGGCCCTCCTCGCGGGCCGGTACGCCTCCCGCATAGCGCCGCGCGGCATCACCCCGCAGGAGCTGGCCGCGCGGCTGGAGCTGCTGCCCGACCAGGACGTGCCGCGCGCGGAGCCGACGTACCGCGTACGCGCCTTCGTACGCGCCTGACGGCGCGCGCGACTCCGCGCCGCAGGGCTACACCGGCTCCAGGCGCCACCACTGGGCCGGGGAGTCGGTGTCCTCGCCCTGCCGGACGCGGCCCGCCCCGTCCGACTCCAGCTGCAGGCCGCTGATGCAGGCGATCAGGGACACCACGCCCGGATCGTCGAGGTGCTCCTCGACGATCCACTCCTGCGCGCCGAAGGCGTTGGCCCGCCACACCTGCACCCGCGCGCCGCTCTCCGTCGACGCGTTCGCGACGTCGAGGCGCCGCTCGTTGTCCTCGCTCACCACGTGGAAGATGCCGCCGCCGCTGTGCACCGGCGAGATCCGCCACCGGCGGGCGGCCTCCGGCGCGGGCGGCCCGTCCGGGCCGACCCGCACCCGGGAGGCGCCCTCCAGCTGGAGCACCAGCCCGCTGTCCACGTTGCGGATCCGGTAGAGCCCTTCGGAAAGGTTCACCTGGCCGTCGCCCTCAGACGTCGAACCGGGCCGGGTCCGGCCCGATCCGGCGGCCCGCCGCGCCCGCGCCCAGCGCGTCCAGAGCGGCGACGTCGGCGGCCTCCAGCTCGAAGTCGAAGACGTCCAGGTTCTCCCGGATGCGCGCCGGGGTCACGGACTTCGGGATCACGATGTTCCCGTGCTGGAGGTGCCAGCGCAGCACCACCTGGGCGGCGCTGCGGCCGTATGTGCCGGCGATCGCGGCGACCGCCGGGAGGGTGAGCAGTTCCTTGCCCTGGCCGAGCGGGGACCAGGCCTCGGTGGCGATCCCGCGCGCGGCGTGCACGGCGCGCAGCCCGGCCTGCGGGAAGAGCGGGTGCAGCTCGACCTGGTTCACGGCCGGCACCAGCGGGCTCTCGGCGGCGAGCCGCTCCAGGTCCTCGGGGCGGAAGTTCGACACGCCGACCGCCTTGGCGCGGCCGCTCGCCGCGATCTCCTCGAAGGTCTTCCAGATGGCGACGAAGTCGTCGCGCATCGGGCGCGGCCAGTGGATCAGGTACAGGTCGATGTGGTCCAGGCCCAGCTTGCCCAGGGAGTCGTCGAAGGCGCGCAGCACCTCGTCCCGGCCCCACCGCTGCTTCGGGCCGTTCCACAGCTTGGTGGTGACGAACAGCTCCTCGCGCGGCACCCCGGAGGCGGCGACGGCCTTGCCCGTGCCCCTCTCGTTGCCGTAGATGGCGGCCGTGTCGATGCTGCGGTAGCCGGCCTCCAGCGCGGTCCCGACGGCGTGCTCCGCCTCGGCGTCGGGCACCTGCCAGACGCCGAAGCCGAGCTGGGGCATGAGGCTGCCGTTGTTGAGCTGGATGGTGGGGACCTGCTGGTTCACGTCTGGTCGTTCCTCGCGTCGGCGGCGGTACAGCGTCGTACGAGGGGCGACAACCGGCCCCCCGTACGACGTATTCCCGCCATCGGAGGAGCCCCTCGCAGGGCCCTTCGGACAGCCCGCACGCGGCCCTTCGGACAACCCGCACGCGGCCCTCGAACCGCCCTCACGCGGCTCCCAGATAGGCCTCTCGCACCAGCGGGTCGGCCCGCACCTCGGCCGCCGTGCCCTCGGCCAGCACCGTCCCGAGGTCCAGTACGACCACCCGCGTGCACAGGTCCATCACGAAGGCCACGTTGTGCTCGACCAGCAGCACCGCACAGCCCTCCTCGGCCGCCAGCCGCCGCACGACCGTCGCGAGCTGCTCGCGTTCGGGCGCCGACATGCCCGAGGCCGGCTCGTCCAGCAGCAGCACCCGCGGCGGATCCGCCACCGCGCGGGCCAGCTCCACCATCCGGGCCTGCCCGACGGGCAGCCCGCCGGCGTACGAGGTCCCGAGCGCCCCGATCCCGCAGTCGGCCAGCACCCGCTCGCCGCGGGCCCGGCGGGCCAGCTCCCGGGCCCGCCGGGCCGGCAGGGCGAGGAGGTCGGCGGCCAGCCCGCCCCCGCCGCCCCGCCACTCCTGGGCCACCAGCACGTTGTCGGCCACGCTGAGCTGCCCGAACAACTGCTGGCGCTGGAAGGTCCGGCGCATCCCGTGCCGGGCCCGCCAGACGGGGGAGCGGCGGGTGATGTCCGCGCCGTCCAGCAGCATCCGCCCCTGGTCGGGCCGGCGGATCCCGGACAGCACGTCGAACAGCGTGGTCTTCCCGGCCCCGTTCGGCCCGATCAGCCCGCACACCTCGCCCGCCCGGACACCGAGGTCCACCCCGGTCAGCGCCCTCACTCCGCCGAAGCGGACGCTGACCCCAACGGCTTCCAGCACGTAGCCGCTCATGTCCCCACCCCGCTCGTCCCGATCCCGCTCGTCCCGATCCCGCTCGTCCCCATGCCCAGGTAGGCCTCGGTGAGCCGGTCCGCCTCCACCTCGGCCCGGGGGCCGCACCAGGAGACCCGGCCCTGGGAGAGGTAGGCCACGGTGTCGGCGATCCCGAGGATCCCGGCGGCCTTCTCCTCCACCAGGAGCAGCGCGGTCCCGGCCTCGCGGAGCTCGGCGAGCAGCGCGTACACCTCCTCCACCACGCGCGGGGCGAGCCCGAGCGAGGGCTCGTCGGCGATCAGCACCTCGGGCGGTCGCTGCAGCAGCGGGGCCAGGGCCAGCATCTGCTGCTCCCCGCCGGACAGCGCCCCGGCGGCCACCGTGCGGCGCTCCGCGAGCCGGGGGAAGCGTGCGTAGACGGCGGCCCGGGCGTCGGCCTCCCGGAGGTACAGGGCCAGGTTCTCCTCGATGGTGAGCGAGGGGAAGATGCCCCGGCCCTCGGGGGCGAGCAGCACCCCGGCCCGCGACCGCCGCACGGCCCCGTCCCGGGTGGCGTCCCTCCCTTGTACGCGGACCGACCCGCCCACGACGGGCAGCAGCCCGGCGGCCACCCGGCACGCGGTGCTCTTCCCCGCCCCGTTGGGCCCGAGCACGGCGAGGATCTCGCCCTTGCGGACGGCGAGGTCGACCCCGTGCAGGACCAGCCCCCCGTCGTACCCGGCGGTTATGCCGCGCAGCTCCAGGGCAGGCCCTGCGGGGCTTTCCCCCACCCCGCCCTTCCTCCGTTCCCTGGGGCTCCGCCCCAGACCCCGCTCCTCAATCGCCGGAGGGGCTGAAGAATGCCGCTGCGCGGCAATTTCAGCCCGCGCGGCGTTTGAGCGCACCCGGCGCGCAGCGTCCGGCAGGGGGCCGGGGGCGGAGCCCCCGGTTTCGGGAAGGGGCGGGGTGGGGGACGAGCCGCCCGCAGGGCCCACCGCCCGCCGCTTCGCCAGCCGCACCGGCACCGCCGCGCAATACCCGTCCGGGTCATTGGCCAGGGCCAGCCCCGCCAGGCCGAAGAGGATCACCGGCAGATGGGCCGACGCCGTCACATAGTCCGCCAGCACCCGCGGAGCAACGGCGAACACCAGCCCCGCCACCACCGCGTACTGCGGCCTCCGCACGCCCGCCGCCACCACGACCGCCAGCCACACCAGCCCCGTCAGCGCCGTGAAGTCCGTCGCCGTGATCCGGGTGTTGTACGAGGCGTACATCACTCCGCCGAACCCGGCCAGCCCCGCCGACAGGGTGAACAGCAGCAGCTTCGTCCGTAGCACGGACACCCCCGAGGCCACCGCGGCCGCCGGGGCCGACCGTACGGCCAGCATCGCCCGCCCCGACGGGGAGTTCCGCAGCGCGCTCAGCCCGGCGGCGACCACCGCGACCAGTACCACCAGGGCCACCCCCAGCGCCCGGTCGTCGGAGAGGTCCACCGGCCCGAACACCGGACGCGGGACCGACCACCCCGAGTCGCCGTTGCGCAGCCACCTGAGCTGGAAGAGCACCTGGTCGGCGAGGAAGGCCAGCGCCAGCGTGGCCAGGGCCAGGGACCTGCCCCCGAGCCGCAGTGCCGGCAGCGCGACGAGCGCCCCCAGCAGGGCCGCCACGCACGTGCCCACCGCCAGCGCCGCCACGAAGGGCCAGCCCCGGCTCATGAGCAGCCCGGCGACGAGCGCCGCGCCGGTCACGAAGGTGCCCTGCGCCAGCGAGACCATCGCACCCAGCCCGGTCACCACCGTGAAGGACATGAACACCAGCGCGATGGCCAGCCCTTGCGCCAGCAGCCCGCTCCAGAAGGGCGTGGTCACGGTGTAGAACGCCACGCACAGCAGCCCGCCGCCCGCCGCCCACACCCCCCACCGCCGTCCCCACGAGGCTCCCGCCAGGTGGTCGACGGGCGGCGCGTCCACGGCGGCGACTCCCGCCGTCCGGGCCCTGCGGGTCAGCACCAGCAGCCCGCCGAAGAGGATCAGGAAGGGCACCGCCGTACGGAAGCCCGTGATGCCCTCGGCGAAGGACGCGTACCCGGCCACCAGGTTCTGCAGGACCCCCAGCCCGAGCCCGCCCGCGAAGGCGAGCGGCACGGAGGCGAACCGCCCGATGACCGCCGCCGTCGCCGACACGAACAGGAACAGCGTGAAGTCGTGCGCCGACAGCCCCAGCAGCGGCGTCGCCAGTACGCCCGCCAGCCCGGCCAGCCCCGACGCGATCATCCACGCCACCGACGACAGCCGGTCGGCGCTGATGCCGCGCAGCTCGGTCAGCGAGCGGTTGTCGACGGCGGCCCGCAGCTGCAGCCCGAGGCGCGTGTGCCGCATCAGCACCCACAGGGCGACCGCCACCAGCGCGGTCACCACCCAGGTGATCAGCTGGTCGGAGTCGATGCCGACGCCCTCCGCGAGCTGCCAGGACTTCGCCGGGCTCGGCCCCACCCCCGGCAGCCCGAACTGGTTCTCCGCCGGCTTCACCGGCGCGCCCGCGTCCGCGAGCAGGTCCACCGCCCACAGCCCGGCGGCCGGCAGCGCCACCAGCAGTCCGATGGTCGCCACGATCTGGGCCGTCTCACCGACCCGCGCGAGCCGCCGGAACATCAGCCGGTCCAGCCCCCAGCCGAGGCCGGGGGCCAGCACGAACACCACCAGCAGCGCCGCCGGGACCGCCGGCCAGCCCAGGCCGGAGTGCAGCTCGTAGAAGGTGAGCGCGCACAGGTAGGCGGTGGCCCCGTGCGCGAAGTTGAACAGCCCGGACGCCGAGTACGACAGCACCAGCCCGGTGGCGAGCAGTGCGTACAGGGCGCCGGAGACCAGACCGCTCAGCACGAAGACGAGCAGATCTCCCATGCCGCAGCCCTACTTGAAGGGGATGGGCTCGTGGCACTTGAACGGGACGGAGACCTCGTACGCGCCGTTCTTCAGCTGTACGAGCGCTCCGCAGCCGAAGCTGTCCTTCTGCCCCTTGGGCTCCGCCCGGTCGCCGACGAGCGTGCCGGTGTCGGAGAAGCCCTGCGCGGCGCTCTGGAAGGACTCGACGGTCAGCTCCTTGCCCGCCTTCTGCGCGATGGAGACGAACAGGTCCGCTGACATGTACCCGGTCAGCATGTGCATGTTGAGCGGGACTTCCTGGCCGCCCGCAGCCGCCTTGATGTCGGCCTTGAACTGCGCCATCTTCGGATCCGCCGACTCGAAGGGCTGGAACTGCAGCAGGACGTGCACCCCGTCGAGCGCCTGCTTCGTGGCGTCCTTGGCGAGCAGGCCCGGATCGTAGTCGGTCGGGTCGGAGAGCAGCCCCTTGTACCCGCTGCGCTTGAGCGCGGTGAACAGCCCGATGTTGTTGGGGGTCTGCATCACGGAGACCACGGCGTCCGGGGCCTTGCCGCCGTTGCTCTCCAGGATCTCCTTCACGTACGCGGACCAGTCGCTCGGAACGGCGGTGGCGGGTACGGAGGCCTTGGCGTAGGAGACCGTGAACCCGGCGCTGGCGAAGCCCTGCTGGAAGGTCCGGATGCCGAACTTCCCGGCGTCGCTGTCGTTGGCGATGACCGCGACCGACTTCCCCCCGGCGCCGCCGAGGATCGCGGCGATGCCCTCGGGCCAGGTCTGGTTCAGGGTGCCGCCGGGGGTGGGGACCAGGCAGCCGTTGAACCCGTAGATGTACTTGGGCCCGCAGAAGGAGGGCAGGGTACCCCAGCCGAAGGTGGGGACCTTCTCCTGCTCCAGGAAGTCGGCGCCGGAGAAGGTCACCGAACTCATGGGGGAGACGGCGAAGACCTTGTCCTGCTGGACGAGTTTGCGGGCGGCCGCCATGTTCTTGGCCGGGTCCTGGCCGTCGTCCTCCGCGCCGAGGTAGTCGATCTTGCGGCCGTTGACGCCGCCCTCTGCGTTGGCCCTCAGGTAGCGGGCCTTGGCGCCGAGGTCGGTGTCCTTCTTGCTGTAACCGCTGGCGCTGGTCATCGACACGATGCCGCCGACCTTGATCGAGTCGGCGGTGACCCCGCGGGAGTTCCCCGGGCCCTCGCCGGGCTTGCCGGGGCCGGTGCCGTTCGTGGAGGCGGAGTTGCAGGCGGAGACGAGCGCGAGGGCCGCCGCCGCGGCGGCCAGGGTGCGGATCGGTCGCAACATGTCGGGGATCCCCTCCGGTCGGAATCCCCGCATTCTGTGCGCGACCTGACGCACCGTCAATATCAACGGCAAAGAGAAATGACGGACCGTCAGGTTCGGTGGTGGGGTGGCGGGGGAGGCGCCCAGACCTGCGGTGACCGCGACCGAGGGGTGATCGCGGCCAGGGGTGCGGACGAGGCGCTCTGCCTCCGGTCCCCGGTACCCGGCCCCGGCGGGCGGACGCACCTTCAGTACGGCAAACCCTGCCATATCCGACTAAAGTGGATCGGAAAGGTAAAAAGCATGTCCGGCGGCTCGTGGTACTCCTGCGTGCCGTCCGGCTGTCCCTGGAGGCGTGATGACCGTACCCTCCGACGCGGCACCGCAGCCCGCACAGAGCGACCCCGAGGACGTCCTCAAGCAGGTCGGGGGCTCGTGGCGCTGGGCACTCGGCTTCGCCCTCGCGACCCTGATCCCAGGCATCCTGGTGCTCGTCTGGCCCGATGAGACACTGCACATCCTCGCTGTGATCATCGGTCTGCAGCTCCTGGTGGCGGGCGGCTTCCGCTTCGTCTCGGCCTTCTCCCACAGCCGCGAGGACGGCGGCAGCAGACTGGCGGGCGTCCTGATCGCCATGCTGGCGTTCCTGGCCGGCGTCCTGGTACTGCGGCATCCGATGCAGACGATCGGCGCTCTCTCCCTGATCGTCGGGGTGTTCTGGCTGCTGACCGGAGTGCTCACGGCATACGTCGCGATCGCGGACCGCACGCTCGTGCACCGCGGCCTGATGTTCGGCCTCGGCGCCCTCGGCGCGGTCGCCGGAATCGTCGTCCTCTGCTTCCCGGTGGACTCCGCGGTCGCCCTGACCCGGCTGCTGGGCCTGTGGCTCGTCCTGCTCGGAGTGTTCGAAGTGGTGATGGCCTTCGCGCTGCGCTCGGCCACCCGCCGGATGGTGCCCCCGTCCCCACGGTGAACACGTGAACGTGTGAACGGGCCGGCCGCCGGGCGCCGGGGACTCACGACGGGCTCCCGGCGAGCCGCTCCCGGCGAGCCGCTCACGACGCGTACAGGGCTGCGACCTCCTTCGCGTACGCCTTCTCGATCGCCCGGCGCTTCAGCTTCAGCGAAGGGGTCAGCAGCCCCCGCTCCTCGGTGAACTGCTCGCCCAGCACCCGGAAGGTGCGGATCGCCTCCGCCTGCGACACGAGGGTGTTGGCGGCCACCACCGCCCGCCGGACCTCCGCCGCCAGCTCGGGGTCGTTCACCAGGTCCGCGGCCTGCAGCTGCGGCCGTCCGCGCATCGACAGCCAGTGCGCGATCCCGTCCATGTCCAGCGTGAGCAGGGCCGCGATGTACGGGCGGTCGTTGCCCACCAGCACGCACTGCGACACCAGCGGATGGGAGCGGACCCGCTCCTCCAGCGCGGCCGGCGCGACGCTCTTGCCGTTGGAGGTCACCAGGATGTCCTTCTTGCGCCCGGTGATCGTGAGGTAGCCGCTCTCGTCCAGCCGCCCCAGGTCCCCGGTCGCCAGCCAGCCGCCGCGCAGCACCGCCTCCGTGGCGTGCGGGTCGTTCAGGTACCCGGCGAATATGTGGCGTCCGTGCAGCCACACCTCCCCGTCGTCCGCGATGTGCACCGCGCTGCCGGGGATCGGCCGGCCCACCGTGCCGTACTTCGTCGCCCCCGGCGGGTTCGCGGTGGCCGCCGCGCACGACTCGGTCAGGCCGTACCCCTCGAACACCGTGATCCCGGCGCCGTCGAAGAACAGCCCGAGGCGGCGCGACATCGCCGACCCGCCCGACATGGCGTGCCGCACCCGGCCGCCCATCGCCTCGCGGACCTTCCCGTAGACGAGCTTCTCGAAGAGCTGGTGCTCCATCCGCAGCCCGGCCGAGGGCCCCGGCCCGATGCCGAAGGCCTTCCGCTCGCGCGCCTCCGCGTACCGCACGGCCGTCTCCACCGCCCGGTCGAAGGGACCCGAGCGCCCCTCCGCCTCCGCCTTGCGGCGGGCCGCCGCGAAGACCTTCTCGAAGACATACGGGACACCGAGCACGAAGGTCGGCCGGAACGCGGCCAGGTCCGGCAGCAGCTCGGCCGCCGCCACCACGGGCTGGTGCCCGAGCTTGACCCGCGCCCGGACGGCGGCCACCTCCACCATCCGCCCGAAGACGTGGGCCAGCGGCAGGAAGAGCAGCGTGGACGGCTGCTCGCCCTGCCTGCCCTGGAAAACGGACTCCCAGCCGGCCACCATGGTGTCCGCCTCGTACATGAAGTTGGCGTGCGTCAGCACGCACCCCTTGGGCCGGCCGGTGGTCCCGGAGGTGTAGATGACGGTGGCCGTCGCGTCCGGCGTCACGGCGCGGCGATGGCGGTGCACGACGTCCTCGGCGACCCCGCGGCCGTCGGCGACGAGGGACTCCACGGCCCCGGCGTCGAGCTGCCACAGCCGCTGCAGATGGGGGAGCCGGTCGATGACCGAGCCCACCGTCATGGCCTGGTCCTCGTCCTCGACCACGCAGGCCGTGCAGTCGGTGTCGTACAGGATCCAGTGCACCTGATCGGCGGAGGACGTCGGATAGACGGGGACGGGCTGGGCGCCGATCGCCCACAGGGCGAAGTCGAAGAGGGTCCACTCGTACCGGGTACGGGACATGACGGCGACCCGGTCCCCGAAGCGCACGCCCTGGGCCAGCAGCCCCTTGGCGAGCGCCAGCACCTCGGCGGCCAGCTCCCCGGAGGTGACGTCCCGCCAGACGCCGTCGGTCTTGCGGCCGAGCACCACCCGGTCGGGCTCCTCGTGGGCGTGCTGGAAGACGACGTCGGCCAGTCCGCCGACGGGCGCGCCCGTGACGAACGGTGGGACGGTGATCTCGCGCAAGGCCCCGCTCCTCTCCGCGCGCCGCGGTGAACGTACCTCACGGTCAAGAGGGGTTGATCAGCAATCGGATACCTCCACAAGACCTCCCCAGTGACCATGGTTCCCATGCCTCTGACGTGCGACGTCGCCGGTGCCGTCCCGGTCTCGGCCGAGGTCGCCGCCGCGGTTCCCGCGGGGGCTGATCCGGGGGTCGCCGCCGGGGTTGCGGCCGGGGCCGATCCCGGCGTCGCCCCCGCCGCGGCCCTGCCGTCGCCTCCGGCGGCGCGGGCCGTTCAGCCGGTGCGGCTGAGCCGGTCCGCGCCGGAGAGCACGGCCGCCGCCAGCGCCTCGGCCGCGGCCGAGGCGCGCGGCCCGCGGAGCAGCGCGAACTCCACCGGCCCCAGCTCCGGCAGCCCGCCGACCCGCACCAGCCCCGGCGGGATCAGCCCGCGGGTGTGCGCCATCACGCCCAGCCCGGCCCGGGCCGCCGCGATCAGACCGCTCAGGCTGCCGCTCGTACACGCGATCCGCCAGGTCCGTCCCTCGCGTTCCAGCACCTCCAGGGCCCGGGCCCGGGTGATGCCCGGCGGCGGGAAGACGATCAGCGGCACCGGGCGCTCCGGGTCCACCCGCAGCCCCTCCGCGCCGATCCACACCATCCGGTCCCGCCACACCAGGCGCCCCCGCTCGTCCCCCGGGCCGCGCCGTTTCGCCAGCACCAGATCGAGCCGCCCCGCGTCCAGCCGCTCGTGCAGCGTCCCCGAGAGCTCCACCGACAGCTCCAGATCCACCTCGGGATGCTCGTGCCGGAAGCCCTCCAGGATTTCCGGAAGCCGCGTCAGCACGAAGTCCTCCGAGGCCCCGAACCGCAGCCGCCCCCGCAGCCGCGTCCCCGCGAAGAAGGCCGCCGCCCGCTCGTGCGCCTCCAGGATGGTCCGCGCGAAGCCGAGCAGCGCCTCGCCGTCCTCCGTCAGCTCCACGCTGTGCGTGTCCCGGACGAACAGCGGCCGCCCCGTCGCCTCCTCCAGCCGCCGCACGTGCTGGCTGACCGTGGACTGGCGTACACCGAGCCGGCCCGCGGCCTGCGTGAAGCTGAGCGTCTGGGCCACCGTGAGGAACGTACGCAGCTGGACGGGGTCGTACATAACCGCCGATGCTAGGCCGTCCCCCCGGACGGCGGCCCTCGTCACGGCCGTTGACCTGCGCACGAGCCGTCCCCGGAGCCGGGGGCGACTGCGCCGTGCGCGGTGCGCCGGGTTACCGTGTCCCTTCATTTCTAGGGGGACAACTGATGTCGCACCACATGGGGCCGGGACCTTACCCGGGACAGCCGAATCCGCAGTGGGGAGGCGGCTGGCAGCCGCCGCTCCCGCCGCCGCCACCGAAGCCCGGCGTCATACCCCTGCAACCGCTCACCATGGGCGATGTGTTCAACGGCGGCTTCGCCACCTTCCGCCGGTACGCGAAGCCCCTGATCGGCGTCATGCTCGCGGTACAGGGCATCGGAATCCTGGTCGTGCTCGCCGGGATCGGCGCCACCGTGGCCACCGTGCAGGACCGGTTCGCCACCGTCTTCGACCTCCCGCCGGGGGACCGCCCCGACGGCGCGGAGGTCGCCGCCCTGTTCCTCTCCTTCGTACCGGCCGTCGTGCTCCTGCTGGTCGTGGTCACGCTGTGCGCGGGGCTGATCAGCGCCCTGACCCCCGCGGTGACGCAGGAGGCCGTGCTCGGCCGGCCCGCGACCTTCGGCGCGATGTGGCGCCGCTCCTGGTCCCGGCTGCCGTCGGTGCTCGGAACCGTGCTGCTCACGGGGCTGATCGTGGGCGGTCCGCTCCTCGTCCTCTACGCGATCTGCGTGCCGCTGATCGTCATGTCCGTCAGCGACTCCGAGCCGCCGACCGCCGCGCTCGCCGTGCTGTTCCTGGGCGCCTTCCTCTACATGCCCGTCGCGGTCTGGCTCATGACGCGGTTCAGCTTCGCGCCCGCCGCCGCCGTGTGCGAGGAGATGCGCCCCGTCGCGGCTCTGCGGCGCTCCGCCCAGCTGGTCAGCGGCGACTGGTGGCGCGTGTTCGGCATCACGATGCTCGGGTACCTCGTGGCCGGCGCCGTGGGCTACCTCATCCAGATGCCGTTCAGCATGGTCGGCATGATCCCGCTCTTCCCGACCCTGATGGCGGGGGACGGGGCCGACGTGGACGTGAGCCAGCTGATCGCCGGACTCGTCGTGTACGCGATCGCCTCGCTGATCGGCGGACTGCTCAGCGCGGTCTTCCAGTACGGCTTCCCCCAGCTGGTCATCGCCCTGCTCTACGTCGACCAGCGGATGCGCAAGGAGAACCTCGCGGCCGTCCTGATCGCCGCCGTCGCCCCGGCGCACGCACCGGCCCCGGCGCACGCACCCGCCCAGGCGCCCGAACCCGCCCCGGCGCCCCCGCCCGCCGCGGGGACCGACGAGGTGTGACACGCACCTGCTATCGCATTCCGTGATGACAGTGAGTGCGGTGTACGGGATTCCCGATGACCGCTCCACCGTCGACCATGGAGGGAGCACCGCGCCCGGGCCCGTCGGCCCGGGCGCCACCCGCCCCGACAGCAAGTGAGCACCCCGCGCATGCGCCGCCCGCACCTCCCCGCCCGGCTGCCCCTGGACCCGTACATCCTGGCCCTGCTCGGCACCGTCGGCCTCGCCGCCCTGCTGCCCGCCCGCGGCGCGGCCGCCACCGTCGCCGACGGCGCCTCCACCGCGGCCGTGGCCCTGCTCTTCTTCCTCTACGGTGCCCGGCTCTCCACCCGCGAGGCCCTCGAGGGCCTGCGCCACTGGCGGCTCCACCTCACCGTGCTCGCCTGCACCTTCCTGCTCTTCCCGCTCCTCGGCCTGGCCGCCCGCGTCTTCGTTCCCGGCGTCCTGACCCAGCCGCTCTACGGCGGCCTGCTCTTCCTCTGCCTGGTCCCCTCGACCGTCCAGTCCTCCATCGCCTTCACCTCGATCGCCCGCGGCAACGTGCCCGCCGCGATCTGCGCCGGCTCCTTCTCCAGCCTGGCCGGCATCGTCCTCACCCCCCTCCTCGCCGCCGGCCTCCTCGGCGGCGACGCGGGCGGCTTCTCCCTCGACTCCCTCCTGAAGATCACCCTCCAGCTGCTGCTGCCCTTCCTCCTCGGGCAGGCCCTGCGCCGCTGGGTCGGCGGCTTCCTCGTCCGCCACAAGCCGGTCCTCGGCTACGTCGACCGCGGCTCGATCCTGCTCGTCGTCTACGCCGCCTTCAGCGCGGGCGTGGCCGCGGGCATCTGGCACCAGGTCAGCCTCCCGCGGCTGGGCGCCCTGCTGCTGGTGGAGGCCGTACTCCTCGCCGCCATGCTGCTCGTCACCTGGTACGGGTCGGCGCGCCTCGGCTTCGGCCGCGCGGACCGCATCGCCATCCAGTTCGCCGGGTCGAAGAAGAGCCTGGCCGCCGGACTCCCCATGGCCAGCGTGCTGTTCGGGGCCCAGGCAGGCCTCGCCGTGCTCCCGCTGATGCTCTTCCACCAGATGCAGCTGATGGTCTGCGCGGTCCTCGCCCGCCGCCGCGCCCGGGACGCCGAGGCCGAACTCGCGGCAGACCGTGTGGCGGAGGTCTCGCCCCCGGCCCAACACCCCGCCCCCCGGGGCCGTTAACGTGCGGTAGTGACCTGGATACGCCCGCTCGGCGCGCACGCCGAACGCCCCTGCACCCTGGTGGTCTGCCGCGGCTGCTGCTGCGGCGACCCCCGCAAGAACCCCGGCTCCGACCACGCCGGTCAGCTCGCCCGGCTGCGCGAGGCCGCCGCCGCTTCCGGGGGCCGCCTGGCCGTCCGTACGAGCGAGTGCCTCGGCCCCTGCGCCCAGGCCAACGTCATCGTGGTCCAGCCCACCACCGAGGCCCGCCGCCGCGGCGCCCGTGCGATCTGGTTCGGCTGGGCCCTGGACGACACCGCGACCGACGAGATCATCGCCTGGGCCGAATCCGGCGGCCCGGGCACCACCCCGCTCCCACCCACCCTGGACCTCCACCGCATCGACCCCCCGGCCCCCAAGGAACCTACGCCCTCAGTCGCCTCCCGGCGCGCCCGCCGGAAACGCTGACACGAACTGCCTCGCGCGGTGCCGGCCCGGTTCCCGGCCCCCGGCACCCACGGGGAGCGGTACAGGCGCACCGCTACAGGGTGATCCGCTCCTCGCCCGCGTAGATGTTCATGTCCGGCCCCCGCAGGAAGCCGACCAGCGTCATCCCCGACTCCAGGGCCAGGTCCACCGCCAGTGAGGACGGCGCCGAGACGGCCGCCAGCACCGGGATGCCCGCCATCACCGCCTTCTGCACGAGCTCGAAGGAGGCCCGGCCCGACACCAGCAGGACCGCGCCCGTCAGGGGGAGCCGCCCGGACTGGTACGCCCGGCCCACGATCTTGTCCACCGCGTTGTGCCGGCCGACGTCCTCCCGCAGGTCGAGCAGCTCGCCCTGCGCCGTGAACAGCCCGGCCGCGTGCAGCCCGCCCGTACGGTCGAAGACCTTCTGGGCCGCGCGCAGCCGGTCCGGCATCGCGCTGAGGACCTCCGCGGGTACCCGTACCGGATCGGCGGCGATCCCCGGGAAGCGGGTCGCCGTGCGGACCGCGTCCAGGCTGGCCTTCCCGCACAGGCCGCAGGAGGAGGTGGTGTAGACGTTCCGCTCGAGTGTGATGTCCGGCACCGGGACCCCGGAGGCCAGCTGGACGTTCACCACGTTGTAGGTGTTCGAACCTCCCCCAGC
The DNA here is from genome assembly GCF_045160965.1 of Streptomyces sp. NBC_00207. NCBI lineage: Bacteria > Bacillati > Actinomycetota > Actinomycetes > Kitasatosporales > Streptomycetaceae > Streptomyces > Streptomyces sp. NBC_00207. The sequence goes on from NZ_CP130715.1 coordinate 7,480,379, forward strand.
TACCGCTGGGAGGGGCCCCCTGTCCGTCGCACCCTCGCAGTAGGTGACGGCCTGCACGTCCGAGGCGGCCGCGAGCACCCCCTCGCTGACAAGGAAGCCCACCGCCAGCGCGAAGTCGTCGCCCGGCGTGCGCATCGTGATGGCCAGCGGTTTGCCGTTCAGACGTATCTCCAGCGGCTCCTCGGCCACCAGCGTGTCCGGCCGGACGCCCGCCCCGCCGTTCCGGATCCGGACGACGCGACGGCGCTCGGTGACCCGTCCCATGGTGATCAGCTCTCCCCTTCAGTTTCTCGCCGGTATCCGACGACCTCATTGTCCCGGTTCCGCTTCCCGCGACGCCCCCGGCAGGTGGATCCTCGGGAAGCTCCAAAATCCGGGGCCGGAATCCTGTCGGGTCACACGCACACGTACCCACCAGTAGCAGGCAAAGCTGGGTGATCCTGACTTCCGTACAAGGGGGGACCCCGCCCATGACCGGTTCACGCGTGGTGGCGCTAGGGCACTACCAGCCCGCGAAAGTGCTCACCAACGAGGACCTCGCGGCCATGGTCGACACCACCGACGAGTGGATCCGGTCCCGCGTCGGCATCCGCACCCGCCACATGGCGGGCCCGGACGAGCCGGTGGACGAGCTGGCCTACCAGGCTGCGGGCAAGGCGCTGGCCGGCGCCGGCCTGACCCCGGACGACATCGACCTCGTCCTGGTCGCCACCTCCACCGCGATCGACCGCTCGCCCAACATGGCCGCGCGCGTCGCCGCCAAGCTGGGCATGGGCGGCGGCCCCGCCGTGATGGACATCAACGTCGTCTGCTCGGGCTTCACCCACGCCCTGGCCACCGCCGACCACGCCATCCGCGCGGGCTCCGCCATCCGCGCCCTGGTCATCGGCGCGGACAAGATGACCGAGATCACCGACTGGAGCGACCGCACCACCTGCGTGCTCACCGGCGACGGCGCGGGCGCGGCCGTCGTCGAGGCCTGCGAGGAGCCGGGCATCGGCCCGGTGCTGTGGGGTTCGGTCCCGGAGATGGGCAACGCGGTCCGGATCGAGGGCTCGCCGCCGGTCTTCGCCCAGGAGGGCCAGTCCGTCTACCGCTGGACCACCAGCCAGCTCCCTCCGCTCGCCCGCAAGGTGTGCGAGAAGGCCGGGATCACCCCGGAGGACCTGGCCGCGGTCGTCCTCCACCAGGCGAACCTGCGGATCATCGAGCCGCTCGCCGCCAAGATCGGCGCCGTCAACGCCGTCGTCGCCCGCGATGTCGTCGACTCCGGCAACACCTCGGCCGCCAGCATCCCGATGGCCCTGTCCAAGCTGGTCCAGCGCGGCGAGATCCCCACCGGCGCCCCCGTCCTCCTCTTCGGCTTCGGCGGCAACCTCTCCTACGCGGGCCAGGTCATCCACTGCCCGTAGGCGTCGCGGTGCAGCCCGGGGTCCAGCGGACCTCGGCTGCCAGCGTCCCCAGCAGCACGACGACGAGCGCCACCAGCTGCCAGAGCCCGGAGGCGCCCGTGCCGGCCGGGACCGTCGCCAGGACGAGCACCAGCGCCGCCGCCCGGAACCGGGCCGGGCCGATCCCGAGGACGGCCCGGAAGGCCAGGTCACCGGCGAGGTACACGGCGACCCCGCCCGCGAGGGCGAGTGCCGGGCCGGTGTGCAGGTGCTCGCCCAGGTGCCCGATGGTCTTCTTGACGCCGGCCGCGAAGGCGGCGATCCCGAGCAGCATGGGCAGGAACGCGTAGTAGTAGGCGAGCATCGCCAGCTTGAAACGGTTCTCGGGCGGCGTCTCGGCGAAGACCTCCTCGGCCCGGCCCTCGTCGCGCACGAAGTACATCCACCACAGTGCCGACGCGACGGCGAGCGCGAGGAAGGCGCCCCCGGCGATCCCCACGGACAGCGGCAGCGAGCCGGTCCCGATGCCGATCGCGATGACGGACTCGCCGAAGACGATGATCAGCAGCAGCCCGTGCCGCTCCACGAGGTGCCCGGAGCTCATGCCGCCGAGCTGGTCGCTGACGGTCGTCACCGCGGCCACGGCCTCGGCGGGCTCCGCCCCGCTCGCCGCCACCCGCTGCACCAGCTGCGGCACGGCGAACTGGATCAGCAGGGCGAGCATCCACAGCCCCCAGGCGGGCGGCCCGTCGAAGAACCCGGCGGCCAGCACCGACAGCGCGCACAGCATGTTGGGGAGCGCGAACCAGAGCACTCCGAACCCGTGTGCCTGCGTGTAGAGGGCGCTGTGCACGAGGACGACGAACACGTACCCCAGGCCGAAGGCGATCCCGCCGGCGCCGAAGGCGGTGGGCACGGCCAGCGCGCACACCAGGAACGCCCCCATGGCCAGCATCAGCAGGATCCGCCGGACGGTCCGGTCCGGCGGCACCTGGTTGGTCAGGTGCGCGTAGCCCCCGTACATCCAGAACAGCACGGTGAAGATCAGCACCACCTGCCCCGCACCCCGCAGGGTCAGATCGTCCGCCAGCAGCACCGTCAACTGCGTGATGGTGAAGACGAAGACGAGGTCGAAGAACAGCTCCAGCGTGCTGACGCGGTGCTCGGTTTCCATGCGCGGCTCCCCCCGGATGTGTGCGCAGCCATCCGACCGCCCCGCATCCCCGATGTCCAGCCGGTATCGGCATCCGGAAGCCCCACGGCGCCGTCGCACCACCCCGCCCGACCTCGGCGAGACATTGCGTCTCGCTATGCCCGGCGGTGCATGCCCGCAGGTCAGCCCGGCGTGGCGGACGTCCGCCGCTCGGATAAGTGGTCGGAACCCCGCCGATCCTTTGCTATTGTTGTCCATGTCGCCGCGGGAAACCGGGGCCGACCACCTGGTCCGGGTGGCGGAATGGCAGACGCGCTAGCTTGAGGTGCTAGTGCCCTTTATCGGGCGTGGGGGTTCAAGTCCCCCCTCGGACACAAGCGAGAACCCCACTTCGGTGGGGTTTTTGTCGTTCCGGGGAGTGATACGCCGAGCCGAAGGCCACTCGGTGTGACGGAAGGGTCGGATAGCCTCCGGGAGTCCTGCACCCGCCCGTTCCGTGGAGGAACCGCACGCCATGGCCAAGCTGCTCTACAGCGACACGACACTCGCTGTGTCCCACCTCGTGAACGACATCGAGCGCGGAACCATAGCCCTGCCCGAGCTGCAGCGCCCGTACGTCTGGCCGGCGGCGAAGGCGCGTGACCTGTTCGACTCCATGTACAAGGGCTTCCCGGTCGGTTCCCTGCTGTTCTGGAAGACCGGGGCCGAACCGGGCGCCCGTCAGATCGGCACCGAGACCAAGCAGGCCGTGCCGCAGCACCTCATCGTCGACGGGCAGCAGCGGCTCACCTCCCTCTACGCCGTGATCACCGGTGCCGCCGTCCTCCGGGACGACTTCACCACGCGCCGGATCCGCCTCGCCTTCCGGCCGGCCGACGCCACGTTCGCCGTCACGGACGCCGCCGTCGAGAAGGATCCGGAGTACCTCCACGACATCAGCGCCCTGTGGGCGCCCAACAGCCGGAAGAAGGTCGTCCGGGCCTTCCTGGAGCGCCTCGCGGAGAAGCGGGAACTGGACGAGGAGGAGAAGGACCGCCTGGACACGGCGCTCGACGACCTCCACGGCCTCGGCAACTACCAGTTCAAGATCGTCGAACTGTCCGAGACCATCGACGAGGAGGAGGTCGCCGAGATCTTCGTCCGGATCAACAGCAACGGCGTCACCCTCAACCAGGCGGACTTCATCCTCACCCTGCTGTCCGTGTTCTGGGAGGAGGGCCGGCGCGCCCTGGAGGACTTCTGCCGCGAAGCCCACCAGCCGAGCGTCGACAACTCTTCCCCCTTCAACTGGCACATCCACCCCGAGCCCTCCCAGATGCTCCGCGTCACCACGGCGGTCGCCCTGCGCCGCGCCGTCCTCAAGCAGGTCTACGTCGTCCTGCGCGGCAGGGACGTCGACACAGGCAGGCCCTCCGCCGACCTTCGCGAAGAACAGTTCGGCCGCCTCCAGGCAGCGCAGAAGCACGCACTGGACCTGACGAACTGGCACGAGTTCCTCCAGTGCCTGGAGCGTGCGGGCTTCCGCGGCAGCAAGATGATCAGCTCCGCCAACGCCGTGATCTACACCTACGCCCTCTGGCTGGTCGGTCGCGTCGACTACCAGGTGCCGCTCGGCCGACTGCGCGAGACCATCGCGCGCTGGTTCTTCATGGCGCACACCACCAGCCGCTACTCCGGCTCGTTCGAGACCCGGGTCGAGCAGGACCTCGCCCGCCTGGCCGGCGTGGACCCCGGCGACGCCGACGCCTACCTCGCGACGTTGAACAAGGTCGTCGACGACACGCTCACCCAGGACTACTGGGCCATCACCCTGCCCAACAACCTGGAGACCGCCGCGTCGAAGTCCCCGGCCCTCATGGCGTACATCGCGGCGCTCAACATCCTGGACGCCGACGCCCTGCTGTCCACGGGGAAGGTGCGCACCCGTCTCGATCCGGCGATCACCGCGAAGAAGGCCATCGAGCGCCACCACCTCTTCCCGAAGAACCACCTGAAGAACAGCGGCATCACGGAGACCCCGCGCATCAACCAGATCGCCAACATGGCCCTGGTGGAGTGGAGCGACAACATCGCCATCTCCGATCAGCCGCCCGCGGCCTACTGGCCCGCCCAGGTCGCCGCCAAGCAGCTCCCCGGCGACCGGTTGGCCCGGCAGCGCTACTGGCACGCCCTCCCGGACGACTGGGAGCACATGCCGTACGACGAGTTCCTCCCGGCCCGCCGCACTCTGATCGCGGCGGTGGTCCGCGACGCGTTCACCAGGCTGAGCGAATCCACGCACCACGCCGCTCCGGGGCATTGAGCCGAGGCCGCCGCCGGACCGCTCACGTGCCCAGGACCACCAGGCCCGTCGGGGTGGTCAGGCTGCCCGGGGCGACCGAGGTGAAGGTGTGGGGGAGGGAGAGGCGCGGCCGGTCGGTGCGGGGGGTGGCGTCGAAGAGGTAGGCCGCCGCGGTCGTGGTGTCGCTGACCAGGTGGGGGCCGCCCGCGGCGGTCGTGGCTCCGGTCAGCGGGGTGCGGAAGAGGCGGCGCAGGTGGCGGAGGGTCTCCGGGGTGACCGGGGACCTCATCGGCGGGGGCTGCGCCGGGGGCCCGGCGGCGGGAACGTCTGCGGGGGCCGGGGCGTCCGGGGGGATCGCGCCGGTCAGGAGCAGTGCGAGGAGCACCGGGACGGCCTTGCGGCGCAGGGCCGCGGTGGCCTCGGGCAGCCGGTGGGCGTGGGCTGCGGGCAGGGAGAGCGCGAGGCTCCCGGCGGCGTCGCCGGCGGCGATCGGGACCGCCGAGCAGACGACCCCGGGGGAGTATTCGAGCAGGTCGAAGACGGGCGCGCCGGGAGCGACCGCGTCCAGGGCGGAGAACAGGGCCCGGCTGTCGGTGATGGTCTGCGGGGTGAGCCGGGCGGGCCGGTGCCGGGCCACGTGGTCGGCGCGGCGGTCGTGGTCGAGCTGGGTCAGCAGGCACTTGCCGACGGCGCTGGCGTGCGCGGCGGCCCGGAAGTCGACCCACTCCCGCACCGGCGGGGTCGCGGGCCCGTCCGCCATCTGCGTGATCCGGACCTCCCCGTCGGCGTACCGGCTGAGGTACACGGCGGCGCCCGCGCTGTCCCGGGCCAGGGCCAGGGTGCGCTGGAGCTGGCCGGCCAGGCCGTGGCCGCCGGGGGCGGCGAGCCGGTCCAGGGCGGGCCCGCGCCCGTACACCCCCGCGCCCGCACGGTACGCGTACTCCTCCTCGCACAGCATCGACAGGAGCCGGCGCAGCTCCGCCTCGGCGAGGCCCGACTCCCGGGCGAGCAGGGCGGCCCGCACCCCCAGCGGGTGCCGCTCCAGGACGCGTACGACGGCCAGCGCGCGGCGGGCCTCCGCCAGGGCCTCGCCCGTCCCGCCCTGGACGACCGTCCCGCGGGCCGCCGCCGTCAGCGCCGGGTGGCGCAGCGGTCCCGCGGACGGCCGGACCGGGGCCACCGGCGCCGGGACGGTCGCGGTCACGGAGACGGGCGGCGCCAGGAAGGCGGTCAGCACCGCGGACAGCCCGGGCCGCGGCAGGGGCACCGCGCCCAGGTCGGGGTCCTCGAACTGGTCGACGTGGCGCAGCACGGCCGCCTGCGCGCACAGCCGGACCTCCCGCAGGTCCCGCCGGCCGCCCGGCCGGAAGCCGCGGCGGCCCAGCTCGCGCGCCCAGTGCCGGGCGTCGTGGTGCTCACCGCGCCGGGAGTGGTCGAGGAAGAGGCAGTAAGCGGCCGCGGCGGTCGGAGGGCTCCCGGAACCGGCGGCGAACTGCCACCAGAAGCGGGCGCCTTCGCGCAGCCCGGCCAGGTGCAGCAGACAGCCGAAGACGACCGCGCCGGCCAGGTCGGTGTGCCCGCCGGTGCGGAAGGAGTCGAGGTGCGCCCCGGCCTTCGGCGCGCACACGGACGCCAGGCAGACGGCCTTGAGGTCGCGCCGCGCCCGTTCGGCGTCGAGCGGGCAGTCCCGGGCCGGATCGCTCCAGCCGTAGGCCGACCGGCGCCGGGCCCGGTGCCCGGGGACCGGACCGTGCGGTGTCGCGCGCAGCAGCCGGGCCTCGGCCGCGCCGAGGTCGTAGTACCGGTAGCGGTCGCGGACGCCCGCCCGGGCGAGGAATTCGGCGAGCGAGCGGGGGGCCGGGTCGCCGTCCTGCCGCTCCAGGGGCTCGTACCGCTTCATGAGCCGGCTGATTCGGCTGATTCGGCGGACGTGTCGAGGAGGCGGGCGAGCCGCCGGTGGGCCTGGCCGAGATAGGAGCGGACCGTGGCCTCGTCGACGCCCATCATCGCGGCGGCCTCACCGGGGGTGCACTGGAGCCCGTACCTCAGGAGGACGGCGTCGCGCTGCCGCTCGGCGAGCCGGGAGACGGCGGAGTAGAAGCGGATGGTGTCGGTCAGCACCTCGTACTGGTCGGCGTGGGCCTCCTTGAGGGCGGCCTCGAAGGCGCTGATGTCCATCGGCTCGGGCTGCTGCTGCCAGGGGTGGCGCCTGTGCTGCCGGTCGACAAGGCAGTGCTTGAGCACGGTCCACGCGTACGCGTCGAGTCGGTCCATGTGGAGCATCCGCAGCCATTCGCCCATGATCGAGTCGAAGGTGGCGTCCACCGCCTCCTCCGCCGCCTCGTCGGAACCCAGCTGCAGAAACGCGAAGCGCATGTACGCGGGCCGCCGATTGGCGTGGAAGGCCCAGTACGACAGCCGTGCCGTCGGATCCCACTGACTCATGGGAGTCGGCCGCCGACGCCGGCTCGGCAGTCCCACGGCCCCACCGGACTCCTCCGGTCCGCCATCGCTCACCGCTCCACCTCATCCCGTGTGCGCAGAACAGGAAAGCAGCGCGGGCGCACTCGGAGGGTGCAGAGAAGAAAGCTGGAAGCATTGCGTCGGCGATGATCGAACCGTGATCGATCTCGATCGCGCGGGGCTCCAGCCAGCGCATATGCATATGCCTGCTGCCGGTGCCGCCGGACCTCCGGTCCGGTGCCCTGCGGTCCGCCTGTAACATGGGCCCGATCGCGAGGGCCGTGACGGAGAGGTCACTGCCCTCGCTTTTGCGTTACGTCCACCCATGAACAAATGCGGCGCGTGGCCTTTCGGCGGTTCGATACGATGAACCGCACTCACAATCCGTCACGTCACGTGGTACCGCACATAGGAAATGGAGCATCCGAGGATGGCTCGACACCTGATCACCAGCGCGCTTCCGTACATCAACGGGATCAAGCACCTGGGCAACATGGTCGGGTCGATGCTTCCGGCGGATGTGTACTCCCGGTACCTCCGCCAGCGCGGCCACGACGTCCTCTACATCTGCGCCACCGACGAGCACGGCACCCCCGCCGAACTCGCCGCCAAGGAGGCCGGCATCTCGGTCGCCGAGTTCTGCGCGCAGGCCCACGACGCCCAGAAGGCGGTCTACGACGGCTTCGAGCTGTCCTTCGACTACTTCGGCCGCAGCTCCTCCGCGCAGAACCGCGAGATCACCCAGCACTTCGCGCGCAGGCTCCAGGAGAACGGCTTCATCGAGGAGCGCGCGATCCGGCAGGTCTACTCGCCGGTCGACGGCCGCTTCCTGCCGGACCGCTACGTCGAGGGCACCTGCCCGCACTGCGGCTACGACAAGGCCCGCGGCGACCAGTGCGAGAACTGCACCCGCGTCCTGGACCCCACGGACCTGATCGAGCCCCGCTCGGCCATCTCCGGCTCCACCGAGCTGGAGGTCCGCGAGACCAAGCACCTCTTCCTCCTGCAGTCCAAGCTCCAGCACGAGGTCGAGGCCTGGGTCGCCGAGCACGAGGAGGAGTGGCCGCAGCTGGCCTCCTCCATCGCCCGCAAGTGGCTGACCGAGGGCCTGCACGACCGCGCCATCACCCGCGACCTCGACTGGGGCGTGCCGGTCCCGGCCGACACCTGGCCCGAGCTGGCCGCCGAGGGCAAGGTCTTCTACGTCTGGTTCGACGCCCCGATCGAGTACATCGGCTCCACCAAGGAGTGGTCCGACCTGGACCCGGCGAACCGCGACTACAAGTCGTGGTGGTACGAGGCCGAGGACGTCCGCTACACGCAGTTCATGGCCAAGGACAACGTCCCGTTCCACACGGTGATGTTCCCCGCCACCGAACTGGCCACCCGCGAGCCGTGGAAGAAGGTCGACTACGTCAAGGCCTTCAACTGGCTGACGTACTACGGCGGCAAGTTCTCCACCTCGCAGAAGCGCGGCGTCTTCACCGACCAGGCGCTGGAGATCCTCCCGGCCGACTTCTGGCGCTACTTCCTCATCGCCAACGCGCCCGAGTCCGACGACTCGTCCTTCACGTGGGAGCACTTCGCCGCCACGGTCAACAAGGACCTCGGCGGCACCCTCGGCAACTTCGTCAACCGCGTACTGACCTTCTCCCGCAAGAAGTTCGGCGACGAGGTCCCCGCGGGCAGCCCCGCCGGAGAGGTCGAGGCCAAGCTGGGCGAGCAGATCGCCGAGCTGCTGGCCGAGTACGAGGGCCACATGGAGTCCCTCCAGTACCGCAAGGCGGCGGCCGCGCTGCGCGCCCTGTGGTCGGCCGGCAACGCCTACCTGGACGAGAAGGCCCCCTGGCTGGAGGTCAAGACCGACCTGGAGGGCGCGGCGCTCACCCTGCGCACCGCGATGAACCTGATCCACCTCTACTCGGTGGTCTCCGAGCCGTTCATCCCGGCCTCGGCGCGCGCCATGCGCTCCTCCTTCGCGCTCGCCGATGACACGGCCACCTGGGTCACCCCGGAGCAGGCCAAGGCGCTGGACGCGGTCCCGGCCGGTACGCCGTTCACCGTGCCGCCGGTGCTCTTCGCGCGGGTCACCGAGGAGGACCTGGAGTCCTACCGCGAGCGCTTCGGCGGTTCCCCGGAGGCGTGAGCCTTCGAGTGACGACTCCGTGAGGGGCGCGGCCTTCGGGCGCCGCGCCCCTTTCGCGTTGCCGCCGGGCGGGAACGGTAGGGAAAACCCCACCGCGAAGTGTCCACCTGGGCGTGCAGACCTGGCGGAGCCGCGCGGCTGGAATGGGGCCATGACCCTTTCCCGTACCGCCCGTTGGACCGCGGGCTGGCTGCTCGCGGCCGCCTGGGCGCTGTCCTTCCCGCTCCTGTCCCCACTGGAACCCCACCGGCTGTGGGGCTGGTGCGCGGCCTGCGGGTACCTCGTCGCCGCCGTGGCCGCCGCCCTGGACCGCCGCCGCGCCGCCCTCGCCGCCGCGCTGCTCGGCGCCGTCGCCGTACCGCTGCTGTGGCTGGTCCTGACCGGCCGGGGCCAGTCGGAGGTGATGGTCATCGAACGGTCCGGGCGGCTCCTGCTGGAGTCCGGCCGGCTCTACGTCGACCGGCCCGCGGCCGTCGAGGAGTACACGCCGTACCTGCCGGGCATGGCCCTCCTCGGCATCCCGAGGGCCCTGCTCGGCGGCGGGGACGGCTGGGCCGTCCGGCTGCTGGGCGATGCCCGGATCTGGTGCGCGGCGGCCCTGTTCGCCGGCCTGTGGGCCGGGCGGAGGCTGCTCGGCGCGGCCCGGTCGCCGCTGCTTCCCGTGCTGGTGGCCTCGCCCCTGGTGGCCATGCCCCTGGCCGTGAGCGGGGTGGACCTGCCGCTGGCCGGGCTGTGCTGCCTGGCGCTCGCCGCCGCGGCTGCGGGCCGGCCGGTGGCGGCCGGCGCGGCACTCGCCGGGGCGTGCGCGCTGAAGTGGACGGCGCTCCCCGCGGTGGCGGTGGCGGTGGCCCTGCTCGCCGTCTGCCGGGGCGGGCGATCGGCGGTGCGCTGCGGACTGACCGCGGCAGGAGGCACGGCCCTGCTGGTGCTGCCCGGTGCCCTGCTCCAGCCCGGCGAGCTGTGGCGGCAGGTGTTCGCCTTCCCCACCGGGCGCGCGGAGGTCGCGACCCCGGCCGGCAGCCCGCTCCCGGGACATCTGCTGGCCGAACTGGGCCCCTGGGGCTGGTATTTGACGGTAAGTCTGCTCCTGCTCGGCGGTCTGACCGTGGCCCTCTCGCTGCTGGTCCGGCCCCCGCGCACGCTGGTCGCGGCGGCGGACCGCCTCGCGATCGGTTTCACCACGGCCTTCCTGCTGGCCCCCGCGGGCCGCTTCGGCTACCTGGCGCTGCTGCTGCTGCTGGCCCTCTGGTCCCGCACGGTCGCCGCGCCCCCGCGCCCCACCCGCGTCGTGGCGGGTTCCCGGCAGCCGGGGATCCTCCCGTCGGCGGTGCGCGGGTCCGGGGAAACCTCCCGGCGGTAGCCGGGGGAGCAGGATCCGAAGAGGAGAGGGCCTATCCGTCGGCGCCGCGCAGGTGGGCCAGGACCGCGAGGACGCGGCGGTTGCCCTCGGTGGCGTCCAGGTCGAGTTTCGTGAAGATGCTGGACGCGTGTTTGACCACAGCGGCCTCGGTGATGAACAGCCGTGCGGCCAGGGCCTGGTTGTTGAGGCCCGAGGCCATCAGGGTCAGCACCTCGCGCTCGCGCGGGGTCAGCCGGGCCAGTGGCCGGTCCTCGGACCGGCGGCTGAGCAGGACCCGTACCACCTCCGGGTCGATGACGGTCTGGCCGTCGGCGACCCGCTGGAGGGCGTCCAGGAACTCGGCCACCTCGCCGACGCGGTCCTTGAGGAGATAGCCCAGCCCGGCGGCCGAGGCGCCGGTGAGCAGCTGCGTGGCGTAGGCCGTGGCGACGTACTGGGAGAGCACGAGCACGGGCAACGAGGCGTCCCGGGAGCGGAGTTCGAGCGCCGCCCGCAGGCCTTCGTCGCGGAAGCCGGGCGGCATCCGCACGTCGGTGACGACGGCGTCCGGCCGCTCCGCCTCCACCGCCCGTACGAGCTCCTCGGCGCTGCCGACGGAGGCGAGGACCCGGTGGCCGCCACGGGTGAGGAGTTCCGTCAGCCCGGCGCGCAGCAGGACGGAGTCCTCGGCGAGGATCAGCCGGAGCACGGGACCTCCACGCGCAGTTCGGTCGGCCCGCCCACCGGACTGGACACCACCAGTCTGCCCTTCAACATCGCCACCCTGTCCGCGAGTCCCGCCAGGCCCGCCCCCGCGCCGGGATCGGCGCCGCCGTGGCCGTCGTCGGTGACGGAGAGGGTGAGCCGGTCGCCCTCGACCCTACCCGCGACCGTGATCCGCGAGGCACCGCTGTGCTTGGCGGCGTTCGTGAGGGCCTCGGTGACCGTGAAGTACGCGGTGATCTCGACCGGTTCGGGCAGCCGGGGCAGCTCCAGGTCCACCGTGACCGGCACGGGATGGCGCAGGGCCACCTCGGCCACGGCCGCCGCGAGCCCGTGGTCGGTGAGCACCTGCGGGTGGATGCCCCGTACGAGGTCGCGCAGTTGCTCCAGGGCCACCTTCGCCTCGCCGCGGCCCCGCGCGACCAGCGCGGCGGCCTCCGCGGCCTCCGGCAGTCCCCGCAGTTCCAGCTCGGCGAGACCCAGGGTCATGCTGAGCGCGACCAGCTGCTGCTGGGCGCCGTCGTGCAAGTCCCGTTCGATGCGGCGCCGTTCGGCCTCGAAGGCCTCGACGAGCCGGACCCGGGAGCGGGTGAGCTCCAGGACCCGGTCGGCCTCCTCGCGCGGCCCGAGCAGCCAGCGCACGGTCGCGACCTGCGCCCACGCGAGCAGGGCTCCCGCGTACGCGGCCACCGCCAGCCCGGCCAGTCCGGCCGCCGTGCCGGCCAGGCCCTCCAGCGGGCCGGAGACGGGCCGGCCGGGGATCAGCATCATGTGGTCCGGGGCGATGGCCCGGACGATGACCGGGGTCGCGACGAGGATCAGGGAGAACGCCACCAGGGTGATCACCAGGAACCCGGCCGCGCCGAAGACCGGCCCGAGCAGGGCGGCGTACCCGAACTCCCGCCAGGTGGCCCGCTCGCGCAGCCGCGTCCGCAGCCAGGCCGCGGCCCCGGCCCCGGCGAGCGAGGTGTGCGGGTCCGCCACGCGCACGGGCTCCACCCACCGCAGCCGCCGGCGCTCCAGCGCCCCCAGCGGTACGCCGGCGAGGACCGCGCAGAGCAGGAGCAGCAGCCCGATCCCGGCCACCGCGAGCACCACGCCGAGCCCGACGAGCAGCCCCAGGGCGACCAGTACCGGATAGCCGATGAGGAACCCGCTGCCCGCGTACGCCCAGCACCGCCAGGGCCACCACGAGCCCAGGAAGCGCAGGGGCCGGCGCATCGCCGCCCGGACGGCGACGGGTGGCCCGGCAGGCGGTTCACCTGCCGGTGGTTCTGTGGCCGGTGCGACGGCCGGTTCGTCGAGGGGGTGGGAGTCGGACATGTGACCCCAGTCTAGGAGGTGCCGGCCGGGCGCGGACCGGACCCGTCACCCCGTCACATCGCCGCTCCCAGGGCCAGGAAGCCGCAGATCAGTACGAAGAGGAGGGCCAGCAGGGGCCAGACGAACCGCAGGTACTTGTCGTAGCCGACCTTGGCCAGGGCCACGCCGCCGACCACCACGGCCGACGTGGGGACCCACAGGTTCATCCAGCCGCTCGCCGACTGCCAGGCCGTGACCGTCAGCGCCCGGGAGACGCCCGCGAAGTCGGCGAGCGGGGGCCAGGATCGGCATGGCGAGGGTGGCGTGGCCGGAGGTCGAGGGGATCAGGAAGGCCAGCGGGAGGTTGACCACGAAGACCATCACCGCGAAGGCCGCGGACGAAGTGCCCTCGACCACGCCCTCGATGGAGTGCAGGACGGTGTCGGTGATCTTCGAGTTGTTCATGATGACGGTGACCCCGCGGGCCAGCATGATGACGAGGGCCGGTGAGATGAAGTCGGCGGCGCCTTGGACGATCGTGGCGCTGAGCTTCGCCTCTCCCATCCGCGCCACCAGGCCCACCAGCACCGCCGCGCACATGAACAGCGCCGAGAGCTGCGGGAACGACCAGTCCAGCTCCCAGGAGTACGCGGCCGCCTCCGCCTCACCGGTGAGCGCGCCGGACCAGGGGACCACCGAGAAGATCATGAAGGAGAAGACCAGGACGACCAGGACCAGCACCGTCTTGTGCAGGCGGGTCAGTTCGGGCTCCTGCTGGTCGGCTCCCGTCGCCTTCCGCTCCCGGTCGCCCGGCAGGAAGCCGCACAGGGACTTGGCCGGGTCCCTCTGCACGCGCCTGGCGTACCGGACGACGTAGAGGATGGTCACGGCCGTGAGCACCACCCACATCAGGGAGCGCAGTGCGATGCCGTCGCCCAGCGAGATCTCGGCGGCCGAGGAGGCCACACCGGTCGCGAACGGGTTCACCGTGGAGCACAGGACGCCGATGCCCGCGCCGAGGACGGCCGAGCCGACGGCGACGAGCCGGTCGTAGCCGAGGGCGAGCATCATCGGGACCAGCAGACCGTAGAAGCCGAGGGTCTCCTCCGCGAAGCCCTCCACCGTGCCGAGGACGGAGAACACCAGCATCACGGCGGCGATCAGCAGCGCCCCGCGGTCGCGCAGCCGGTGCGCGAGGACGGCGATGCCGCGGTCGAGGGCGCCCGTGGCGAAGACGACCGTGATGAACGCGCCGATGGAGAGGACGAAGAGGAAGACGCCCGCACTGCCGTACAGGTCGCCGCTGAAGCCGGGGCCGACCTCGCCGGTCCGCTCGTCCTTGATGCCGTAGAGGCCGTTCACGGGGGAGAGGAAGAGGTCGGTGAGGCGCTCGGTGAAGCTCTGGGTGTCGTGGACCCGGTGGTAGGTGCCGGAGAGGGGGACGCCGCTGTCGTTGCGCTCGTACTGGCCGGCCGGGACGAGGAAGGCCAGCAGCCAGACCGCCAGCGTGACCACGGCCAGGATGGTCAGCGCGCTCGGGAAGGCGAACTTCGGGGCCGCGGGACCCTCTTCCGGTGCCCGGGCCGGGGCGCCGGGACCGGGCGGCGCGGTGGTCACCGGGCGCCTGCCGCGGGAGCCGGGCCCGCCGCGCGGTAGTCCGCCGCGTACTCCCGTACGAAGGCGGCCATCGCCACGACCGTGTTGCGGACCTCGGACAGCAGTACGCGCTCGTTGGGGGCGTGCAGGTTGCACATGCTGTCCTGCGCGCCGAACAGCAGCACCTCGGCGCCCGGAGCCGCCTTCGCGAGGCCGTTCACCAGCGGGATGGAGCCCCCCGTGGCGACGTACGAGGCTTCGGTGCCCCAGGCCTCCTTGAGGGCGGTGAGCGCCGCGCGGTAAGCGGGCCCGCCCGTGCGGGCCTCGTAGCCGGGTCCGGTGTCGCCCGGTGTGACGGTGAGGGGGACGCCGAAGGGGCGCTGCGCGCGCAGGTGCTCCACCAGCGCCGCCCGGGCCTCGTGCGGATCCTGGAGCGGATGGAAGCGGAGGTTCAGCCTGGCCCGGGCGTACGGGACCACCGCCGAGGCGGCGTGGTCCACGGAGGGCGCGTCCAGGCCGATGACGGTGACGGCCGGACCGCTCCACAGCCGCTCGCCGAGCGATCCGGTGCCGAGCAGCGGGAGGCCGTCGACGACGGACGCGAGGTCGCGGAACTCCTCCTCGGTGTAGGTCGTCCCGTCCCACGGGTCGCGGCGCAGGCCCGGTACGGCCACGTCCCCGCCGGCGTCGTGCAGGGTGGCGAGGGCGCGCAGGAGCACGAGCAGGGCGTCGGGGGCGGCTCCCCCGAACTCCCCGCTGTGGCGCGGCTCGGCGAGGGTGCGCACCTCCACGGTCACCTCGCAGGCCCCGCGCACGCCGGTGGTCAGGGTCGGGGTGCCGGGCCGCAGGTTGCCGAGGTCGGCGATGACCACCGCGTCGCAGGCGAACCGGCCCGGATCGGAGGGCGGGTAGTCGTCGAAGGCGCTGCCGTACTCCTCCTGCCCCTCGATCACCAGCTTGATCCCCACCGGCGGGCGGCCGCCGTAGAGCCGCAGCATGCCGAGGTGGGCGATCAGGTTCGACTTGTCGTCGGCGATGCCGCGGGCCCGCAGACCGCCGGGTACGGGGGTGGGTTCGAAGGGCGGGGAGAGCCAGAGGGAGGTGTCGCCGGCGGGCTGGACGTCGTAGTGCCCGTAGAGCAGGACGGTGGGGGCGTCCGGCTCGGGGGGCGGGATCTCGCCGTAGACCACGGGGGAGGTGCCGGGCAGGTCGATCCGCTCGACTGTGGGGACCCCGGCCTCGCGCAGGAGGGAGACGATCAGGTCGTACGCCTCCCGGACCGGTTCGGGCGGATAGCCGGGGAAGGCCACGGAAGGGATCGACGCCAGCCGCTCCAGATCCGCCTGCAGACCCTCCATCAGGGCGTCGGCCCGGCTCTCGAGGCTGCTCGGGCTGTCCGGTTCCATCCGCCACCATCCCTCAGAGGGGTCCGCTCCCCCGAGCATGGAGCGGGGGCGTAGCGGGTGGCGTGGTGGAATGCGCCGGACGAGTGAACCGGACGGCACTCTCCCGGTCCGCTGTTCGGCCGGTCCGGAGTCGTTCCGGCCTGGTGCTCAGCAGGTCCGCAGCCGTCCCGGCCCGAGTCGTCCGGGCCCGGTGTTCAGCCGGTCCGTGCGAAGGTCCGCACGGCCGTGTCGAAGTAGCCCCGCGCCTCGCCGGAGCGTCCGACCGGCGAGGAGACCCACACGTCGTACAGCCGGCCGCCCTCCTCCCAGCACAGGTCGCGGGTGTGCCGGGAGCCTTCGGCCGCCGAGAAGCCGTTCCAGGTGAACAGCCAGAGGGCGGCCTCGTGGCCGTTGTGCGTGCTGGCCGCGACCTCGGCGTCCCGGTAACCGGGGTTGTTGGACGGCCCCTTGGCGTGGGCCCGTTGATGCACGGCGAGCGGCCCGCCCGACTCCGGATCGGCCACCTTGATGCCGATGCGGAAGGTCTCACCTGGGGACACGTAGAAGATCCGCGGACCCTCGACCTTGCGCGTGAAGCCGAGGGGGACGGCGAGGGAGAAGGCCTCCGGGTCCTCGGCGATCCGGTAGCCGGCCGGGGCGCCCTTGTCGTCGGAGGACGGGGGAACCGGCTGCGGCGCCGCAGGGGTCACCACCGCGCCGGTCCGCTCGCCGGGGCCGCCGGGGGAGAGCGCGGGGGTGGTGGGCGCAGGGGTCGTGGGTGCGGGGGTCGGGGAGGTGACCGTGTCCGGAGCCGGGCTGCGGCCGCCGGCCGCCCCGCTGGTGGAGGCCTGTCCCCGGCGTTCGTCGTCGTTCATGAGCAGCGCGGCGGCGGAGACGCCCGCCCCGGCGATCGCGGCCACCAGCAGGCCGGCGATCAGCGCGGCCCCCGGCCGCCGCTTCCCCGAGGCGGAGGCGGAGGCGGCCGATGCCGGGACCGAGGCCACGGGGGCGGTCACGGGCGCCGTCGCCGGCACGAGCGTCGGCCTCGGTGCCTGCGGAGGTGCCGGTGGCGGTACGGGCACCGGTGCGGGTACGGCGGGCCTGGCCACGTCCTGCGTCGGCGTGTACTCCGGAGCCGCCGCCGCGTACGCCCGCAGCAGCAGCAGCAGCAGCAGCCGCTCCGCCTCGTCCGCGCCGAGCCGCTCGGCCGGATCGCGCTCCAGCAGCCCCTGCACCACAGGCAGCAGCGGCCCGCACGCGGCGGGCGGCCGGATCTCGTCGAAGACCACTGCGTGCAGCACCCCGCCGAGCGAGTCCCGCCGGAACGGGGACGCCCCGCTCACCGCCGCGCAGAGCAGGGCGCCCAGCGACCACAGGTCGGACTCGGGACCCACCGGTGTCTGCGCGGACATCCGTTCGGGCGCGGTGTACTCCGGGGATCCGACGAAGGCCCCGGTCGAGGTGAGCGTCGTCGCGCCCGCCACCTGCGCGATCCCGAAGTCCGTGAGGACGGGCCGGCCGCCCGGTGCCTCGAGCAGGACGTTCGCCGGCTTGATGTCCCGGTGCAGCACACCCGCCGCGTGGGCCGTGCGCAGGGCGCCGAGCAGGGCGATCCCGATCCGGGCCCCCTCCGCGGGATCCACGGGGCCGGTCCGGGAGAGCCGGTCGGCGAGGGAGCCGCCCTCGACCAGCTCCATGACGATGTACGGGCGTTCGTCGTCCTCGACGATGTCGTGCACGACGATGATGTGCGGGTGCTTGAGCTGAGCCGCCGCGCGGGCCTCGCGGAGCGTGCGCTCGCGCTGGAGCCGGGCCTCGTCCTCGGACAGCGCGGGATCGAGCGCCACCTCCTTGACGGCGACGCACCGGCGAAGCAGCTGGTCGGTGGCGCGCCACACGATGCCCATGCCACCGCGGCCGAGCTTGGCATCCAGCTGGTAACGCCCGGCGATCAGTCGGGCGTTCTCCCCCTGGGTCCCCATGGCGACATCATGCCGCATCGCCGCCGTGGGCCGGGCCGGGCGCACGCACGGCGGACGCGGCCGGGTGACGAGGGACGCACGACCGGGTGACGTGACCCCCGCGTCCGGGTTCCCGATCCGTCCGCGGCGTGTCGAAGACGGGCCTTGATCGTTTCTTCAGCGGTGACCCATGCATCTGCTGCGGAATTCGGGAGGACGCGCGTGACCGCTTGGCAGTACTTCGCCGGGGCGGGGCTGGTGGCGGCCCTCTGCCCGCTGCACGGCCACGTGGCGGTCGCGGGCGACGGCCACGGCCGCGGAGCCCGCGTCGACCTGTGCGTGCCGATGAAAGGGCCGCAGCCGAAGGGGCCCGTCGCCCCGCCTTCCGGGAGGCCCTCGGTACGGGCGGCCGTGCCCGGCGCCGACCGGCCCACCGTGCACCACCCGGGTCGGATGCCCGCGCCGGCCGTCGCCGCGCCGGGACGGCCGGAGCGGCCCGGACGGCCCGAGCCTGCGCAGGCGCCGGTCGTGCCGGCTCCGGCGGCGCCCTCCCCGGAGGCCGCGGCCGGGGAGGCGGAGCCGCCGGTGCCCGCGCCGGATCCCGGGGGCGCCGCCGCAGGAGCGCCCGCCGACGCACCCGCCCCGCCCTCGCCCAGGGCCGCTGCCGCCTCGCGCGTGAGTGCCTTCCACGTGCGTCCGTACCGCGCGGTGGCCCTGGAGCGGCGCGGCCCGAAGGGGATGTCCACCGTGATGCTCATGGTCGTCGTCACCACCCCGGCCGTACTCGCCGCGGCCGCCCTGCGTCCGCGCTCCAAGAGCCGCGGCTGACCGCCTGTTCCAGGAGCCGCGGCCGCCCGCCGCCCACCGCGCCCCGCCGACCCCACCACCCACCCCACCCACACCGGGAGAATCCACGTGTCCGAATGGCTGGTCCTGGCCATTGCCATGGCGCTCGTCTGCGCCGTCGTCCTCGCCATCACCACGATCCGGCACCGCCGGGCCGCGGACGACGAGGACACCAGCGAAACCCCCGACGTCATCGAGTACATGACGATGATGGTGGGCGTGGTCTATGCCATCGTGCTGGGCCTGGCCATCGCGGGCGTCTGGGAGGCGCGCGGCGCCGCGGAGGACAGCGTGCGCCGCGAGGCCCAGGCGCTGTACGAGGTCACCCAGCGCGCCGACGTCTACCCGGCCGCGGTCCGCGACCGGATCCGCGGCGAGGTGGACGCGTACGTCTCCCACACCGTCGCCGTGGACTGGCCGCTGCTGACCTCCGGGGAGGGCGCGTCGGCCGAGGGCGCCCAGCTGCTGGGCAAGCTGCGCAGCGACGTCACCCACCAGAGCCCCGCCACCGAACTCCAGGCGCAGGCGTACCAGCCGCTGCTGGACCACATCGCGGCGGCCGACGACGCCCGCCACTCGCGGACGCAGAGCTCGGAGTCCACGCTGCCGAGCGTGGTGTGGTTCGGGCTGCTGGTCGGCGGGGTGGTCACCGTCGGGCTGATCTTCACCCTGCAGATCCGCCGCTCCGGGCGGGAGTTGCTGCTCGCCGGCCTGTTCAGCGCGCTGATCGTGTTCCTGCTGTTCATGGTGTGGAGCTTCGACGCGCCCTACGGGCGGGACGGGATCGACTCCGCGGGCCCGTTCCAGGACCTGTTCCCGAAGACGGCGGTGACCGCGGCCCGCTGAGCCGCGGCCTGCCGAGCCCGCAGGGTCGCCCGCTAGACCGCGACCTGCTGACGGACCGCCTGCACCACCGGTGAATGCCGCAGGGCGTGGGAGATCGCCAGCAGGTCGCGCGGCACGTCGGGGGTGTCGAGCAGGGTCTCCTCGTCCTCGCCGATGATCTTTCCCTCGGGGTCCGCGGAGCGGGCCCGCACGGCGGCCGCGACCATGGCGGCGTCGGCGATCGCGCGGGCGGTCTCCTCGTCGGCCCCTCCGGCGACGGCGCTCTCGTAGGCGCCGTCGCGCAGGCCCTTGTCGAAGTACGGGCCCAGGTGCAGGAAGCCGTCGTGGATGTCCGACTCCCGCTGGATCACCCGCAGCTCAGCCGCCGACCACCAGGCCATCTGCACGGAGGGCGTGCCGCCGGGCGCGGAGATCTGCACCTCCTGCCACAGCGCGCCGAGCCGGCGGTACGTCGCCCAGGTCTGCCAGTGGTCCGACAGCCGCTGGCAGACGAGCGGGACCACGAAACCCATCGCGCTGATCAGCGCGCCCAGGGCGGCGAGCGGCGGGGCGACGTAGGTGCTCAGATCGTCGAGGTCGTGGCCCAGCCAGCGGGCGACCACCGCGGAGATCTTGGTGGCGTCGTAGGTGAGGTTGAAGATGTAGCCGGAGACGATGATCATCAGGCCGACCCGCAGCCAGCCGCGCACCTGCAGGGACCAGCGCCAGCACAGGACCACCATCACCACCGCGGCCACGTGGTGGGCCAGCAGGTAGAGGGCGATCATCATCCCGATGTACGGGGTGTTCGCGTAGAAGGTGTCGAAGTCGCGCAGCCGCTCCACCGGGGTGTCACCGAGGGCGAACAGCACGATCAGGGCCACGATGACGAGGCTGTAGCCCGTGATCCAGCGGCGCGAGACGCGTCGGGTCTGTTCGGGCGGTCCGCCCCGCCAGTTGACCATCAGGACCAGGCAGGAGGCGCTGAAGGCGGTGATCAGGCAGTACACCAGGGGGGCCGAGACGTTGACGATCCCGGTCCAGCGATTGACCGCCGCGATGGTGGGCGGGGCCGCGAAGAAGAACACCGCTCCCGCAAGAGTCAGCAGGGCGACGACCGAACGCAGGAGCGGGTCGCGCCAGTTGTGCCGCAAGGCCGGCAGCTTGAAGGCGAGTGAGATCGCCATCGCGGCCGCCGGTATGTAGTAGTCCTCGCCGTTCAACGGTCGTTCCTGTGCCCCCGGTAGCCCAGCGAGGCCTCGATCCGGCCCGCCAGTTGGTCGCGCTGGACCGGAGCCCGGTGGCCGGCCGATCCGGCCAGCCAGTTCCGGCATCGACTGCCCAGCAGTAAGCCGAAGGTTTCGGCCTCGGTCTCCTCCTGTACGTCGGCGCGCGTGCGCGCCGCGACACGGCGGACGGTCTCTCCGATGTCCGCCTCGTCGGTCAGCAGCCGCGCGGCGACGGCGGCGCCGTCGACGTGGTGGCTGCAGTGGCCGGCCTTCATGTGCCACAGCTCGTGGCCCAGGATCACCAGTTGGTGGTCGGGAGCGGTGCGTTCCTCGATGACCACGAGATCGCGGTCCGCCATGTCGAGCCAGAGGCCGCTGGCCGTCCGCGGGGGGAACGAGGCCATCCGGAAGTCCACCCGACGGCCGCGGTGTCTGCTCATGCCCTCGCAGAGGGCAGCGTAGAGGTCCACGGGTTCCACGGGTGCGGTCAGCCGGATGCCGGCCACCAGCTCCCCGCACAACCGCCGCTGCTCTCTGCCTATGCTCACCGTTCTCCCCGTCGGCGCGGATCCGGATCAGGACTCAAGGATCAGACCCAGACTTTCGACTGGGTCAGGATTCGTTCGGTTTTACGCTTTCGAGGAGCATGTCCAGCCATTCGGTCACCTTGTCCCGGTGCTTGTCGCTGGGCAGTTGGGCGGCGCGCCAGGCGATGCCGCGCACGCCGTGGTTCTGGAGGAGTCTTGCCAGCGGATCGCCCGCCGATGCGGCCGCGGCCGGTACGGTTTCCCGCGCGCGCCCCGCGAAGTCCTGCAGCAGCTGTTGTTCGGTCCGCTGGAGCGCGTCGGTGAGGGCGTCGGAGTCGTGCGCCGTGAGGAACCCGGCGTGCACCCCGAAGAAGCGCTGGATCGCGTCGCAGTGTTCCATGGTGGGGCGGCGGTCGCCGTTGATCAGGGCCCCGGCCTGCTGCCGCGACATGCCGGCGCCGTCCGCGATCTCCTGCTGCGTGTAGCGGCGGCCGTTGGGTTTGACGCGGGTGCGCCTCAGCAGGTCGAGCCGCTGGAGGAACCGGGTCTGCAGATCGGGTTCGCCGGCCGGCCTGCCGTCGAGGAGGGTCTTGACCACGTCCGTGGGCACGCCGGAGGCCTCAGAGAGCCGCCGCAGGTCGAAGACGTGGTTCGGGTCGCGGCCCATCTTGGCCGCGAGTTCGGCGACGCGCGTGATGGTGGCTGCCAGGGGTGCGTTGGCCACCGCGACGGGAGCCGGGAAGCCGTCTGTCACCAGTGGTTCTCCTAGATCGCGCGAAGTCGGTACGGCACATGGTCGGCTTCTGGAATCTAGCCGCTCTCGCCCGGAAGGGCTAGAACGTGCCACAGCTGTGGCGGGAATGAGCTGTCAAGAGGCTGGAATTGCCACAATAGTTGACACTCGAATGAAGTCGGTAGCAGGATCGCCACACGGAAATGAAGATCCAGACCGGAGGAGGGGGAGCTCTCGGTGCCACATCTCGCAGCGGTGGGCCCGTCCGATGGCCTCGCCCGAGCCGGTGAGGAGCGCCTGGCGGGCGAGGAGTCCGCACGGGGCGCCGTGCGGTCGGAGCGACGCAAGGAGATTTTGCGCCAGCGCCGCGAGGAGCTGGGGCTGAGCCAGGAGGACCTCGCCGCCCGGCTGCGCATCAGCGTGCGTGCATACGGAAACTGGGAACGCGGCCTCGTCAAGGAGTGGACGGACCGCAAACTGCTCGCCCTGGCCGAGGCCTTGGAGATGAGCGAGCGGCAGTGCTTCTGGCTGTTCCGCGTCATGGTCGACCGCGACCCGCCGCCCACGTGGCGGGCCGCCGAGGAGAACAGACTGCCCGAGGACCCCGCGCAGCGCGACTACCTGTGCGACTATGCGGCCCTCATGGAGTCCGTGCCGTACCCGAGCTTCCTGGTGGACCACCGCTGGGACGTCGCACTCACCAACTCGGCCTTCGACCAGCTCTTCCAGTCCGTACGGCCGCACCCGACGGCCCTGCCGGACGACAACTTCCTGCGCTTCGTGCTGTTCCACCCGGACGCGGCGGCCGTGCTGGAGGACCACGAACCGGCCTGGTGCGTACCGCTGCTGGCCCAGTTCGCGGCCGCCCTGGCCGCGGCTCCGGAGGACGAGGGGCTGCGCAGCATCCGCCAGGAGGTGGCCCGTGACCCGTTCATGGAGGCCGCCTACCGGTACGGGGTGCCGCACTGGCTGAGCATGCGCGGGGCCGAGGCCGCCGAGATGGACGGGGCGGTGCGGACCGTGCGCCACCCCGACCCGCGGAGGGGGCTGGTGCGCTGCCGGATGGTGGCCGAAACCAGCCGGATGCTGGGCGAGATGGGGCTGACGCGGATCACCCTGATCCTGTCGGCGCCGCAGGGCGGACCGGTGGGTCCCGTGCGGGGCGGCGCCGGGGTCGTGCACCAGCAGGGCGCCCGGCTGCGCGCCGTGCCGTCGCTGGGGGAGTGACCGGCCGGGGCAGACTGGTGCCGGCGGGTGCGCGCCTCGGGTTCCCTGCCACCGATCGTGTCGACGATCGTGGCATCGGAGCCCCCGGAGCCGCCGCCGGCACGATCGTGGTGCGTGGAACGGCCACGGGAGCTGCCACTGTCACCGGCACCTGCCGTGGCATGTGCACCGGCACGGGCGAAGGGCGGTAGGGCGTGCGGCTGACGATCCTCGGCGGGGGCGGTTTCCGGGTACCGCTCGTCTACGGAGCACTGCTCGGCGACCACGCCGAGGGCCGGGTGTCCCATGTGACGCTGTACGACGAGGACCCGGCGCGGCTCACCGCCATGGCCCGCGTCCTTCACGACCAGGCCGCGGCCGCCGGCGTACCGGACGCCCCGGCCGTCACCGCCACCGGGGACCTCGACGAGGCCCTGCGCGGCGCGGACTTCATCTTCTCGGCCATCCGCGTCGGCGGCCTGGACGGACGCGCCGCGGACGAGCGGATCGCCCTGGCCGAGGGAGTGCTGGGCCAGGAGACGGTGGGCGCGGGCGGCATCGCGTACGGCCTGCGGACCGTGCCGGTGGCCCGCGCGATCGCGCGCAGGATCGCCCGTACCGCCCCCGAGGCGTGGGTCATCAACTTCACCAACCCGGCGGGTCTGGTCACCGAGGCCATGGCCGAGGAGCTCGGCGAGCGGGTGATCGGCATCTGCGACTCCCCCGTGGGCCTCGGCCGGCGCATCGCCCGGCTGCTCGGGGCCCGGCCGGGGGAGGCGTGGATCGACTACGTCGGTCTCAACCACCTGGGCTGGGTGCGCGGGCTGCGCATCGGCGGCCGCGACGAACTCCCCCGGCTGCTGGCCGACACCAAGGCCCTGGAGTCCTTCGAGGAGGGCCGCCTCTTCGGAGCCGAGTGGCTGCGCTCGCTCGGCGCGATCCCCAACGAGTACCTGCACTACTACTACTTCAACCGTGACACCGTACGGGCGTACCAGGAAGCCGTGCAGACCCGCGGGGCCTTCCTGCGCGACCAGCAGCGCGGCTTCTACGCCGAGGCCGGCCGGGCCGGGCAGCCGGCCGGGGCGGCGCTGGCCGCCTGGGACCGGACCCGGGCCGAGCGCGAGGCCACGTACATGGCCGAGAACCGCGAGGCGGCCGGCGTCGGCGAGCGCGACGAGAGCGACCTCGAGTCCGGGGGCTACGAGAAGGTCGCGCTCGCCCTGATGCGGGCCATCGCCCGGGACGAGCGGGCCACGCTGATCCTCAATGTCCGCAACGGCTCGACGCTGTCGGTCCTGGACGCCGGGGCGGTCATCGAGGTGCCCTGCCTGGTCGACGCGAACGGCGCCCACCCGGTCGGCGTCGAACCGCTGCCGCTGCACGCGGTGGGGCTCGTGACGGCCGTCAAGGCGGTCGAACGGGAGGTCCTGGCGGCCGCGGCGAGCGGGTCCCGGGCGGCCGCGGTCAAGGCCTTCGCGCTGCACCCGCTGGTGGACTCCGTGGCCGTGGCGCGGCGGCTGCTCGACGGGTACGCGGCGGAGCACCCGGGCCTGGCCTACCTGCGCTGATCCGCCTGCGCCGAGCGCCGCCCGGTCCCCCCGTACGGCGCAGTGCCGCATGCGGTGGGGCGGGGGCGCTGTGAGAGTGCGAGGGTGACCACTGCTCCCGCCGTAGCCGCCGCGCCACCCGTGCTCGACCGGGCGCAGCGCAACATCATCTTCGGCACGATCATGCTGGGCGTGCTGCTCGCGGCACTCGACCAGACGATCGTCGGCACCGCCCTGCCCACGATCGTGGGGGACCTCGGCGGCGGGGACCACATGTCCTGGGTGGTGACCTCCTACCTGCTCGCGGAGACCGTGTCGACGGTGCTGGTGGGAAAGTTCGGCGACCTGTACGGCCGGAAACTGATCTTCCAGATCTCCGCGATCATCTTCATCAGCGGCTCCTTCCTGTGCGGCCTGTCCAGCAACATGACGCTCCTTATCGTGTGGCGCGGCGTCCAGGGCGTCGGAGCCGGCGGCCTGATGGTCACCGCCATGGCACTGATCGCCGACGTGGTGCCCCTGCGCGAACGCGGCAAGTACCAGGGCATGATCGGCGCGGTCTTCGGCGTCGCCACCGTGATCGGACCGCTGCTCGGCGGATTCTTCACCGACCAGCTGACCTGGCGGTGGTGCTTCTACGTCAACGTCCCGATCGCGATCCTCGTGGTCGTCGCGGCCGCCAAGACGATCCCGGTGGTACGGGCCTCGGGCAAACCGGTCATCGACTACCTGGGCATCGCCCTCGTCGCGGTCGGCGCGAGCGCACTGATCCTGGCAACCAGCTGGGGCGGGAACGAGTACGCCTGGACCTCGCCGGCGATCATCGGCCTCTTCGCGGGCGGCGCGGTCGCGCTGGCCCTGTTCTGCCTGGTCGAGACGCGGGCCGCGGAACCGATGCTGCCGATGCGGCTCTTCCGCAATCCGGTCTTCGCCGTGTGCTCCGTACTGAGCTTCGTCGTCGGGTTCGCGATGCTCGGCGCGATGACGTTCCTGCCGACCTACCTCCAGTACGTCGACGGGGACTCGGCCACCATCTCGGGCGTCCGGACCCTGCCCATGGTCTTCGGACTGCTGATCGCCTCCGTCTTCAGCGGCAACGTCACCAGCAAGACCGGCCGGTACCGGATCTTCCCGATCGTCGGCAACGCGGTCATGGGCGTCGGCCTCTACCTGCTGTCGCGGATGCAGCCGGGGACCAGCACCCTGCTGGAATCGCTCTACATGTTCGTGCTCGGCACGGGCATCGGCCTGTCCATGCAGGTGCTGACGATCGCCGTGCAGAACACCGTCGACTACGCCGACCTCGGCACCGCCACCTCCGGGGTCACCTTCTTCCGCACGCTCGGCAGCGCCTTCGGGACGGCGGTCTTCGGCACGATCTACGCGAACCACCTGGGGCCCGGACTGGAGGCGGCGGTGGCGGAGGCGGCCCGTGCCACCGGGCAGGACCCGGCACGGCTGGCCGAGGCCGCGTCGACCCCGGAAGGGGTGCACCGGCTCAGCCCCGAGGCCGCGGCACCCATCATCGACGCGTACGCGGAGGCCCTGCACACGGTGTTCCTCTGGACCGTGCCGGTCGCGGTCTTCGGGTTCGTCGCCGGGCTCTTCCTCAAGCAGGTCAAGCTGCGCGACACCGCCCGGGCCGGCTCCACGGACATGGGCGACGGTTTCGGCTCGCCGGCCACGGCCAGCGGGGATTCGGCCAAGCTGCTGGAGCTGGCGGTCGGCAAACTCGTACGGAGCATGGGGCGGGACACGGCACGCGGGATCTTCGAGGCCTCCGACACCCGGCTGGACATCGCGGGGGCGTGGGCGGTGATGCAGGTGGAACTCATGACCCGGACGGTCGGCACCGCCAGCATCGGGCTGATCGCCGCGCGCCGGTCGCTGCCGCCGGAGGTGCTGCTCCCGGTCTTCGACCGGATGACGGACGAGGGCTACCTCAGCCGCGAGGCCAGCTACTTCTCCCTCACCCCGGCCGGGGAGCGGGAGGCCGCCGTCATCTCGGCGGCGTGGGCCCGGTGGCTCGGCGACCAGCTGGAGAAGGACCGGGGGCGGCCGCGGAGCGCCGAACTGCGGGTGGCGGCGGACGCGATCGCGAGGCGGCTGCTGGCCGAGGACCTGGGCGAGGGGAACTTCGCGCCGCGGGTGGTGGCGCGGACGTAGCGCGGTGGGGTCCGGCGGGTCCGTGGCGGGATCCGTGGCGGGATCCGTGGCGAGTGCGTGCCGGAATCGGAACCTCCGCCTGTCGGCAGCCGTCCTCCCCGTCGACGCGTGTGGAGCACGGGGACGGGAGCCGACATGGGAATCACACTGGCCGAGGAGATCGTGCTGCTGTCCCTGGACGACGGGTCCGGGCAGGTGCGCGAGCGCCAGTCGGCGGGCTGGGCCGCAGCGGGCGCGATCCTGCTCGAACTGGTCATGGCGGAGCGGGTGTCCGTGGCCGGCAAGTACCTGGAGCTGCGGGACACCACGCCCACCGGGGAAGAACTGCTCGACGGCCGGATCCGGCTGATGGAGGCCTGGCTGCGCGGCCGCGCCAGCCGCCGGGTGACGGACTGGCTGACCAGGGACCAGACCAAGGCGGTCGGCGCCGCGCTGGAGCGCCTGGTCGCGCGCGGCCTGGTGGCGGCGGAAGTGCACAAGGTGCTCGGGATGTTCCCGCAGCGGCGCTACCCCGAGACCGACGGCGCCGTCGAGCGCGCGCTGCGGGAGCGGCTGTGCTCCGTCGTCATCGACGGTGCCGAGCCGGACGAGCGAACGGCCGGCCTCATCGCACTGATCCACTCGACCGGGCTGCACCGGCTGGCCTTCCCCGACCGGCCCCGCGACGCCGTGGCCCCGAGGGCGGCGGAGATAGCCGCAGGTCAGTGGGCGGGCGACAGTGTCCGGACGGCCATCCGCGACGTGCAGGCCGCGATGGTGGCGGTGACGGCCGTGACGGTGGCGACGACCTTCACGGTGTGAGGCCGGGTCCCGTACCCGCCCGGGGCCGCGGGTGGCCGCGGGCGGTGCGGGGGTCTCAGGATGTCGCGGTCGGGCCCGGGCTCGCGGTCGGATAGTCGTACGAGGGGACGCGCGGCAGGGCCGCGAGGTCCGGGCGCCAGGTACGCAGCACGGCGGCCGACGGGGCATACAGGGCCGAGGGGATCTCGGCCGGGGCGAACCACTGCCAGCGGGCGATCTTGTGGGGCTCGGTGACGGTGGGGACGCCTTCCGCCGAGGTGGTGACGGCGGCCGCCGTCAGCCGGGTCATGCCGGATTTCGCGTCGATCTGGACGGAGAGGACGCGGATCTCCTCGGGGGCCGCCCGCAGATCCGTCTCCTCGGCGAGCTCCCGGGCCGCGGCCTGTTCGAAGCCCTCCCCGGGGTCGACCTTGCCGCCGGGCAGCTCCCAGCGGCCGTCGTGCGCCTGGCCGAGCAGCACCCGGCCGTCCGGGCCGACGACGACCAGCCCCACGCCGACGACGGCATTGGGCTGCGGCACGGCGCGCTCGGGACGTTCTCCGGCGGTGGTCATGGGCGTCCTTCCGGTGGAGTGGTGGGCCGGGCGCGGACGTGGATCCGTTCGCCCTGGGGGCCGAAGAGGCTGAGGAACTCCGCAGGCTGCGGACCCGCGTTGAAGAAGGCGTGCGGGGTGCGCGTGTCGAACTCGGCGGCCTCGCCGGGGCCGAGGACGAGATCGTGCTCCCCGAGCAGCAGCCTGATGCGCCCGGACAGCACGTACAGCCACTCGTAGCCCTCGTGGACCTTGAGTTCGGGCTCGGGCGCCGGGCCCTCGAGGGGCGGGAGGATCTGCTTGAAGGCGTGCACCCCGCTGAACTTGCGGGTCAGCGGCACGTAGGTGCTGCCGTGCCGGACGAAGGGGCGCGGACGGACCCGGGGATCACCGGTCTCCGGGGCGCCGACCAGCTCGTCGAGCGCCACCCGGTGCGCCCTGGCCAGCGGCAGCAGCAGCTCCAGCGTCGGCCTGCGCTGCCCGGACTCCAGCCGGGAGAGGGTGGAGAGGGAGATCCCCGTGGTCTCGCTGAGCTGGGCCAGCGTGGTGCCGCGCTGCCGGCGCAGGGCGCGCAGCCGTGGACCCACGGCGGTGAGCACGCCGGCGAGTTCCTCGTCCTGCTCCTCGGTGGCCATGGCTCCATTTGCCACTTCGGCAAGAACATTTGTCAAGCGGGCGCCTGCGAGCGGACCCTCGGAGGCATGGACAACGCACGGGACCCAAGGAATTCAGGCGCCTCAGGGAATGCGGGCGCCTCAGGGAATGCGGGCGACTCGGGGGACGACGTGTTCGACGTGGTGGTCGTGGGCGGTGGGGCCGCCGGGCTCGCCGCGGCCCTGACCCTGGTCCGGGCCCGCCGGTCGGTGCTGGTGATCGACTCCGGCAGCCCGCGCAACGCCCCGGCCGCGCACCTGCACGGATACCTCGGCCAGGACGGGGAGAGTCCGGCCGCACTGCTGGCCCGGGGGCGCGCCGAGGTGGCCGGTTACGGCGGCCGGATCAGGCAGGGCACGGCCATCGCCGCGGACCGGCTGCCCGACGGGGGTTTCCTGGTCCGCTGCGCGGACGGCTCTGCCGTCCGGGCGCGGCGGCTGCTGGTCGCCACCGGTCTGGTCGACGAGCTTCCCGCGGTGCCGGGCCTTCGGGCGCGCTGGGGCCGGGACGTGCTGCACTGCCCGTACTGCCACGGCTGGGAGGTCCGGGACCTGCCGGTCGCCGTGCTGGCCGACGGACCCGTCGCGGTGCACCAGGCCCAGCTCTGGCGGCACTGGAGCGAGCGGACCACCCTGCTGGCGCACACCTGGCGGCTCACCGGCGCGGACCGGGAACTGCTGGCCGCCCTCGGCGTCCGCGTCGTCGAAGGAGAGGTGACCGGGCTCGCGGTCGAGGAGGACCGGCTGACCGGGGTGACCCTGACCGACGGCGCCGTCGTGGAGTGCGGGGCCCTGGTGGTGGCCCCGCGGTTCACCGCGCGCTCGGGCGTCCTGACCGCTCTGGGCCTGCCGACCACCGCCGTGGAGCGGGACGGGCACGTGATCGGCACCTGCGTCGAGTCCGACCCGGCGACCGGTGCCACCGCGCTGCGCGGGGTCTGGGCTGCGGGCAATGTGACCGCCCCGATGGAGCAGGTCGCGGGCGCGGCCGCGCAGGGGGTGCGTGCGGCCGTCTCCGTGAACGCCGACCTGATCGAGGCGGAGGCCCGCCGGGCCCTGGAGGCCCACCGCGCGGGTACGGGCGCGGGCGTGCGCAGCGAGGCCGGCGCCGGAGGACCGGTCGCAGGACCGGGTCGCGGCTGAGCGGCCCGGCCCGCGGCCGGGCGGACGGCCGCTCGGCGAACGGCTCGTATCGGACAACTGTGCGGGTTTCGGCCGCCGTCCGTCCGCGCAGGCTCTGGGCGGTGTGATCGTCGTACGGTCCGACGGTCCAATGGGCGGGGGGATGCTCCATGGCACATCTACTGGTCATCGGCGGAGGAGTCGGAGGGCTGGCCACGGCCCTGCTCGCGGCGCGGCACGGACACACGGCGGAACTCTTCGAGCGCGATACGCGCGCTCCGGGCACCGCCCTCGACCGTGACTTCTTCGGCTGGCGCCGGCCGACCGTACCGCAGGCGGTCCAGCCGCACGTGCTGCTCGGGGCCGCCCGCGCCGTCCTGCGGGACGAACTGCCCGATGTCTACACGGAGATGCTCGCACTCGGCGCCCGGGAGCGGCACGAGCTGGACTGGTTCGACGTGCGGCCCCCCCGCCCTCCCGGGCGACGAGGACCTCGTCATGCTCCAGGCCCGGCGCATCGTGCTGGAGAGCGCGCTGACCACGGCCCTGCGCGCGGAGGCGGGCGTCGTCGTCCGGTACGGGGAGCCGGTCACCGCACTGACGACCGTCCCGGGGCCGGCCGAGGCCGCGGAGGTCCACGTGACGGGAGTGACCACCGAGACCGGGAGTTACGAGGGGGACCTCGTCGTGGACGCGGGCGGGCGGCGCGGGGGCGTCGAGCGCAGGCTGGCCGAGGCGGGCTGCCGGCCGCCCGTCGTGGAACGGCACCGCACGGGCCTCGCGTACTTCTGCCGCTGGTACCGGCTGCCCGAGGGCATGGAGGAGGGGCCGCGCCGCCCCTGGGCGGTGACCGGCGGGGCCTTCGCCGGGTGCGCGGTGTTCCCGGCCGACAACCGGGTCTTCGCGGTGACGCTGTTCGTGCACACCTCCGACACCACCCGCTCGGCGCTGCGCGACCCCGCCGTCTTCGAGCGGGCGGCCCGCGCCTTCCCGCCCGGTGCTGCCTGGCTGGCCCTGGGCGCCGAGCCGCTGTCGGACGTGCGGGCCACGGCGAGCCTGGACAACCGGTGGAGCGCGCTGGTCGACGAGCGGGGCCCGGTGGTGACCGGGCTGGTGCCGGTCGGCGACTCGATCACGCACACCAATCCGACCCTGGGGCAGGGCACCTCGCTCGCTCTGTGGGCCGCGCACCGGGTGGCCCGTACGGCGCACCGGGGCCCGGGATCGGCCCGGTTCGCGGTCGGCCACCACGACTGGGCGGTGCGCACGCTGAAGCCGTGGTTCGACTTCCAGGTGGTCGCCGACGCGGCCATCGGGGAGCGCTTCGCGACCCGGGCCGGGCGTACGGGGACGGCGCGCGAGGTGGCCGCGCTGTTCGACTGCGCACTGGAGGATCCCGAGGTGATGCGGGCGCGGGCGAGGGTCCGGCACCTGGCCGAGCCGCCGGAGCGGGCGTACGCGGATCCGCGGATCAGGGCCCGGGTGGCGCGCTGGCTGGCCGCGCGGCCGGACTACGTCCCCCACGAGGCGGGGCCGGACCGGGCGCTGTGGGAGGAGCTGACGGCGGGGCCGGGGTGGGGCGCTCAGCAGGCGGAACCTCCGGTACCGGAGGCCCGGGCGGTACCGGAAGCACCTCCGGTGCCAGCGGCCGGGCCGAGCACTTCGGCGAGGTCGTAGCCGACGACCTCCTCCAGTTGGGTGTAGGTGCAGCTCTCCGGTGTCCGGTCCTCCCGCCAGCGGTGGAACTGGGCGGTGTGCCGGAAGCGGTCGCCCTCCATGTGGTCGTACTTCACCTCGACGACCCGCTCGGGCCGCAGCGGCACCCAGGACAGGTCCTTCTTGCCGGTCCAGCGGCTCTGCGCACCCGGCAGCCGGGCGCTCTCGTGGGCCGACTCCTCCGCCCAGGCGGCCCACGGATGTCCGGCAGGGTCGGGCATCCGCAGGGGTTCGAGTTCCTCCACCAGCTCGGCGCGGCGCTTCATGGGGAAGGCCGCGCAGACGCCCACGTGCTGGAGGGTGCCCTGGGCGTCGTACAGGCCGAGGAGCAGCGATCCGACAATCGGACCGCTCTTGTGGAATCGGAAACCCGCGACGACGACGTCGGCGGTACGTTCGTGCTTGATCTTGAACATGAGGCGGGCATCGGGCCGGTAGAGGAGATCGAGCGGTTTGGCGATCACTCCGTCGAGCCCGGCGCCCTCGAACCGCTCGAACCACTCCTGCGCGAGCGCGGGATCGGTGGTCGCGGGCGCGAGGTGGACGGGGGGCCGAGCAGTGGAGAGCGACCGGACCAGGGCGGCACGGCGGTCGGTGAGCGGCGTGTCGAGGAGCGACTCGTCGCCCAGCGCGAGCAGGTCGAAGGCGACGAAGCTGGCGGGGGTGGTCCCGGCCAGCAGGGCGACACGGGACTGCGCGGGATGGATCCGCTCGGTCAGCCGGTCGAAATCGAGCCGCCCGCCGTGAACGATCACGATCTCGCCGTCGACGACGCAGCGATCCGGCAGATTGGCCTTCAGCGCCTCCGCCAGCTCGGGAAAGTACCGGGTCAGGGTCTTGCCCGTGCGGCTGCCGATCTCGATCTCGTCGCCGTCGCGATGGACGATGGCCCGGAAGCCGTCCCACTTGGCCTCGTACTGCATGCCGGGCGGGATCTTCGCCACGGACTTGGCGAGCATCGGCTTCACGGGCGGCATCACTGGCAGATCCATGCCTTCGATTCTGCGGTGGTACGTCCGGCCCCGCCCGGTATGCGCCCTCGCCCGGGCCCGCCTACCGTGGCGCACATGGGTGCTGCCGGTAATGCCATCGAGCTGGACGCGGGCGGGCGGACGGTACGGCTGTCCAGCCCGGACAAGGTGTACTTCCCGGAGCGCGGCCTCACCAAGCGGCACGTGGCCGAGTACTACCTGGCGGTCGCGGACGGCATCACGCGAGCCCTGCGCAACCGGCCCACAACCCTGGAACGCTTCCCGGACGGCGTGGAAGGCGAGTCCTTCTTCCAGAAGAGGGCGCCGAAGAACCTCCCCGACTGGATCCCGACCGCCCACATCTCCTTCCCGAGCGGCCGCTCGGCCGACGAGATCTGCCCGACCGAGCCGGCCGCCGTCCTGTGGGCCGCCAATCTGGGCTGCCTCACCTTCCACCCCTGGCCGGTACGCCGCGAGGACACCGACCGCCCCGACGAACTGCGCATCGACCTGGACCCGCAGCCGGGTACCGACTACCACCACGCGGTGGCGGCCGCCCACGAGCTGCGCGCCCTGCTGGAGGAGCTGGGCCTGCGGGGCTGGCCCAAGACCTCCGGCGGCCGCGGGCTGCACGTCTTCGTGCCGATCGCCCCGCGCTGGACCTTCACCGAGGTCCGCCGGTGCGCCATCGCCCTCGGCCGGGAACTGGAACGCCGGATGCCGGGCAAGGTCACGACGGCCTGGTGGAAGGAGGAACGCGGCGAGCGGATCTTCGTCGACTACAACCAGACGGCCCGCGACCGCACGATCGCCTCCGCCTACTCCATCCGCCCCCGCCCGCACGCCCCGGTCTCGGCACCGCTGCGCTGGGACGAGGTGGACGACGCGGAGCCGCGCGACTTCGACATCGTGACGATGCCGGCCCGCTTCGCCGAACTGGGCGACCTGCACGCCGACATGGACGAACACGCCTTCGCCCTGGACCCCGTACTGGAACTCGCGGCGCGCGACGAACACGAGCACGGCCTGGGCGACATGCCCTACCCCCCGGACTACCCGAAGATGCCGGGCGAGCCCAAGCGCGTCCAGCCCAGCCGCGCCAAGCACGAGGACTGACGTCCGTCCTTCCGCCGCGGGGCCGGGGGAGGGCCCGGCTGTCCGGATCGTGTCTGTTCATCCCGGTGCGGCACGGCAAGGATGTGTCGCGGCCAGCCGGCCGTCACGTGAATCGATCCGGGGGGATGTTCATGGGAACGAGGAACACGCGCATCGGTCTCGCCGTGGTGGGGAGCCTCCTCGCCGCGCTCGCGGTGACCGCTCCCGCGCAGGCGGCACCGGTGGGAGCCGGCGCGGGCTGCAAGCCGTCCCTCCAGATCCTGGAGAGACTGTCCCCCGCGGAGGACCCGCATCCGAGCCCGTGGGTGCGCCGCACCCAGGTCAGCGCCATCGCGCCGGGGCCGTCACGGCTGGCCGTCGGCATGTCCGGGCTGCAGCCCGTCTACTGGATCGGGACCCGGGTGTTCGCCGTGCCGCTGCCCGCCGGCTCCGGCCCGGGCGCGCTCACGGACGTCAACCGGTCCGGCCTCATGGTCGGCAAGGTGCTCACGTCCGAAGGCAGCAAGGCGTTCAGCTACCGGCACGGCGACCGCGCCATCACCGTACTGCCCGGCGGGGGTGCGGCGTACGGAGTCAACGACCACGGGGTCATCGTCGGCAATGTCTGGGACGTGGCCCGGAACCGGACCATCGCCATGGAATGGTCCGGCACGAGGATCCGCCGCGAACTGCCGGCGCCCGCCGGATACCGGATCCACTTCATGTCCGGGATCAACAACGCCGGCCAGGCCGTCGGCAACGGCGAGACGCAGGAGCCCCTCCCCGGCACACAGATCTGGATCACCCCGGGGCTGCACTGGTCCGCCGACCCGCGCACCGCCCCCAGGGTGCTCCAGCCCGCCGACCACACCGGGGACCACTACGTCACCCGGGGCATCGACGAATCCGGCCGGATCGTCGGCTACCAGAAGCAGGCATCGGTCGACGGGAGCGAGGTCGCCGTGATGTGGAACCGCCCCGACGGCCCCCCTGTGTACGCGCCCTGGGCGCCCGGCGCCATGGGCGGCACCTTCGAGGCCGTCAGCCCGAACACCGACGTCGCTGTCGGCCTGGCCGAATTCCGCTACGACTCCCCGCGGCCGGCGGACAGCCCGGACGCCCGGGCCCAGTACTGGACCGGCAGCGGTCCGATGCGGGTCCTTCCCGGACTCGCCCCGTCCCGCTTCACCGCCGCGTTCGCCGTCACCGACGACGACCGCGTCGGCGGGGCCGCCCTGGACGCCGAGGGGCGGGTCCAGCCGGTGATCTGGACCTGCGCGGCCAAGCAGGCCTTCGTCCTGCCCGAAGGGTGAGCCGGCCCCGGCCGGCCCCTGTGCGGGCAGGGCCGCTGTCAGTGGGGGGTGCGATGCTGGAAGACGAGGCCGTAACCGGCGCGCCGGCGGGGGGCCATGACGGAGTGTTGATCAGGCGTTGATCGGACGTCCATCGGCGGCGGCCAGTATCTGCGGCATGTCTATGAACACCACTACCGCAGCCACGGACACCGCCTGGTACGAACTCGCCCTGTGCGCCCAGACGGGCCCCGGCTTCTTCTTCCCGGAGCCGGGCTCGTCGCTGCGCGACGCGAAGCGGCTGTGCGGGGCGTGCGAGGGGCGGGCGGCGTGCCTGGAGTACGCCCTGGCCAATGACGAGCGCTTCGGCGTCTGGGGCGGCCTCTCAGAAGCCGAACGCCTCGCCCTCCGCCCCCGCCGCTGATCAGGTCCGCGTCCCCTTGCCGCTTGCCCGAACCAGCCCCACCCGCCGCGCGAGTTCGAACCCCTCGCCACCACATTCCTCGCGGCGCGGCGTGTGGGGTACGACGCGCACGGGATAGTGCCCCCCGACGGGCGAGACGACCCCGCCGAACCGAGGATCCCCTGCGAACCAGATCCGGCCCGGGTGCGCGTTGTCCAGCTGTGTGAGCACGACCGGGAACGGGATGAACCGGAACGTGGCCGTGAAGTCGTCCCGGAACGGGATGACGACGGTCCCGGGACTCCCGGGTGGCCGGGGCGGGTGCTGGCACGGCCACTCACGCCAGGGGTAGGCCTGCAGGACGGCGGCGACGCGCCGCCGCCTGAAGTAGGCGATGACCACCCAGGGGAGAAGAGGCGAGACCAGCAGCGTGATGAGGGCGAACGCCGTTCCAGCATGGGGGACGTGGTCAGTGCAGGCCAGGGCGACCAGAGGCGGGCCTCCGAGGCTGAGTACCCATCCGATACGGCGGGCCACCAACCGCCTGTAGCCGACCACCGTCGGAGGGTGGTCCCACGCCACCTTGGTGAGCGTGAGACTCACAGGAGTACCTCCAGGATGCGTGAGCTCCCGGTCGCCGTCGGAGTGCTCGGTTCGGGGTCCGTGAAGAGGAGGGTGTGCGCCACGGCTTCAAGGATGTCCGCGTACGCGTCGGCGTGCTGGATGGAGGCGCTGGTCAGATCGAGCACGAGCAGGTGGAGACCGTCCGGATGCACGGTCGCGACCCTGGCCTGAAACAGTCGCTGCTCCACACCGGGCACGCAAATGATGCCGGCGACGAGGCAGCACGGGAGCGCTGATGGCAGATCGATGAACCTGCGAGTGGAGCTCTCCCACAAGGAGGATCGTGCGATGGCCAGGGCCGTGCGCGCCACGGTGAGCCGGGGGTTGGGTTGTTCGGCACGTTGGATGACCAGAGAGAACAGCGAGGTGGTGACGCCGACCGGCTCCTCGGGGTGAAAGCCGAGTGCGGTATGCACGACGTCGTGTCCTGCCAGTTCCTCAAGGGCATCCATGAGCTGGGTCAGTTCCCTTTGGGCGTCAGCACTGCCCAGGGCCTCGGCAACGACGAGGAGGGAGTCTCTGTCGCCTGGGCCCACGTCGTGAAAGCCGGGAGGGAGGCGGAACCAGACCGGCGGGACGCTGCGCTGATGTGTCACGGCCTCAACCCCGACCAGACGCGCCCCGATTTCCTCAGGGCCGAAGGAGCGTCGTCGAGGGCCCCTCGGGCACCGTCCATCGCCGTCGAGCCATGCTCAAGCGCTTCGTTGTCCGGGGCGTAATCCAGTCCGGCGGTTGCGGCACCTGTACCAGCCACGGCCACACCCACCCGGTCTCGGGTCCCCTGAGTCGCTGACCGCATGGCCCATCCGGTGAGGGGGCTCTCCACCTGCCGCAGCTCCTCGGCGCTGGTCCATGCGCTGTGGCGGAACGCGGTGGCCCCAGGAGACAGCCCTGCCAAAGCGCTGCCCTCCGGCGCGGCTGCCATTGCTGCGCGGGCGGCCGCGGTGCCGGCCTTGGCGCCGGAGGCAACCGCCGCCACGCCAGGGACCGTGCCTGCAAGGTCGCCGACCAGGGTCACACTGCTCTTCCAGAAATCTGCGTCGAACTCGCCCTTCGTGACGCCGTCCCCGAGGGACTTCCGGAATTTCGGGTCAGACGTGTGCATCGCCAAGGCCGCCAAAGACAGGCCGCTCCCGACGAGCATGATCGCGAGCCCGGCAGGCGGGCAGGCGAGCGACACCAGGGCGCCGACGAAACCCAGGACCGCCGACGCGTTCGACAAGGCGTCGCCCGGGTCGTCCACGATCTTGTGCCAGATCGAGGCCAGCATGCCCGGTTCCTTCGGAGCCAGCCGGTCCGTGGCCGCGGTCAGGGTGCGGGCGACGCGGCTCGCCGCCGCCGCGTGTTCGGCGGCGAGTTCGCGGGCCAGGCGGCGGGTGTCGGAGAGGGCTTCGTCCGTCTTGGCCGAGGCGGCCTGGGCCTCGTAGCGGGCGGCCAGTGTGCGGTGCGCGACCAGGGTGTCGTGCCAGCCGGTGAGCCGGCGGGCGGCCTCCGCGAGGGAGGTGTGGGCCGCGGCCAGGTAGCGGGGGAGGTCCTGCGAGAGGGAGGCGCGGAAGGCGGTCGCGGCCTCGCCCTGCCACTGCGAGCTGTGGGAGACGAGGTCCTTCACGACGCGGGCGGCCTCCCCGAGGGAGTGCGCGGACGCGGCGAGCGTCTTCGTCAGGGCCAGGACCGAGGCAGGGTTGCCGGGCGCCGGGTCGAAGCCCAGCGCCGCGTGGTCAGCCATGCGCGGCCACCGCCCGGAGGAAGGCCCCGCGGATGGCCTCCTCGAGCTCCGCGTACTCCGCCGCGCTGCGGTCCACGCCCTCCCGCACGGTCTTGACGCGTTTCGTCAGCTCCCGCGTGCCGTGGGCCCACCGTTCCTGGAAGGCGTCGCACGCCGCGTCGAGATCGGCCGTGCCCAGCTGGTCGGGCCGTACGTGGGCCAGCGCGCGCCGGGCCTCCCGCAGGGAGACCAGCGAGGAGTCCAGGGCGCGCGTCAGACGGGTCAGCTGGTCGATGTCCACCTGGAGCGAGGTCATGACGCGAAACCCTGGCAGAGCACGGCTCTGCCAGGGCAATCGGCATCACTCGCCCGAGCGAGCGGAAACAGGTCAGGCCTTGCGGGCCGCGATCCGTGCGGCGCGGGCGGCCAGGCGCTCGTCGAACTTGCGGGCCTCGCCGTCCAGGCCGTTCATGAACAGGCCGAGCTCCTCCTGGGCCTTCTGGCCCTCGGGGCCGAGGCCGTCGATGTCCATGATCTTCAGGAAGCGGATCACGGGGCTCAGCACGTCGTCGTGGTGGATCCGCAGGTTGTAGACCCCGCCGATCGCCATCTGCGCGGCCATCCGCTCGAAGCCGGGCATGCCGTGTCCGGGCATCCGGAAGTTGACCACGACGTCCCGCACGGCCTGCATCGTCAGGTCCGGGGCGAGCTCGAAGGCCGCGCCCAGCAGGTTGCGGTAGAAGACCATGTGCAGGTTCTCGTCCTGCGCGATGCGCGCCAGCATCCGGTCGCAGACCGGGTCACCGGACTGGTGGCCGGTGTTGCGGTGCGAGATGCGGGTGGCGAGCTCCTGGAAGGCCACGTACGCCACCGAGTGCAGCATGGAGTGGCGGTTGTCGGACTCGAAGCCCTCCGACATGTGCTGCATGCGGAACGCTTCCAGCTTGTCCGGGTCCACGGCGCGCGAGGCCAGCAGGTAGTCGCGCATCACGATGCCGTGGCGGCCCTCCTCGGCCGTCCAGCGGTGCACCCAGGTGCCCCAGGCGCCGTTGCGCCCGAAAAGGCTGGCGATCTCGTGGTGGTAGCTGGGGAGGTTGTCCTCGGTCAGCAGGTTCACGACGAGCGCGATCTTGCCGATGTCGGTGACCTTGGACTGCTCCGGGTCCCAGGCCTCGCCGTCCTCGAAGAAGCCCGGGAAGTTCCGGCCGTCGCTCCACGGGACGTACTCGTGGGGCATCCAGTCCTTGGTGACCTTCAGATGGCGGTTGAGCTCCTTCTCGACCACCTCTTCCAGCGCGAACAGCAGCTTGGCGTCGGTCCACGCCTCCGAGCTGCCGAGGTGGGGAGAGGTGATCGTCACGGGTACTCCTGGGTGCAAAGCGAATTACCTACGGTTCCGTAGCCTACGGAGTCGTAGGTTAAGCGCGGCATCAAGGCCAGCCAAGTCCCGCCCAGGTGTCGGTCTGGTTACATTCAGTTATCTGTGCAGTTGGTGAGGGGTATGAGAGGGGATCGAGGGGGCGAAAACACGCCGGTGGGCGGTCTGCAGCCCTGCCTTGACGGCCGAGATTGGTACAAAGAGGCCCGGGCAGGGCGGCCGTCGATCACTCGTGCCACAGCGTTTCCCGGACCTCCTCGGCCGTGGTCGGCCGCAGCTCGCCGTCCAGCAGCAGCCACCGCGTGACGCCGATCGACTCCAGGAACGGCACGTCGTGGCTCGCCACCACCAGCGCGCCCTCGTAGGACTCCAGCGCCTGCGTCAGCTGCCGCACGCTCGACAGGTCCAGATTGTTCGTGGGCTCGTCGAGCATGAGCAGCTGCGGGGCGGGCTCCGCCAGCAGCAGGGCCGCCAGCGCCGCCCGGAACCGCTCGCCGCCCGACAGGGTGCCCGCCGGCCGGTCCGCCCGGCCACCCCGGAACAGGAAGTGCGCGAGCCGCGCCCGGATCAGGTTGTTCGTGGCCTGCGGGGCGAACCGCGCCACGTTCTCCACGACCGACCGGCTCTCGTCGAGCACGTCCAGCCGCTGCGGCAGGAACCGGGTGGTCACATGCGCCACCGCCGCCCCGGACTCCGGTGCGAGCTGCCCCGCGACCGTGCGAAGCAGCGTGGTCTTCCCCGAGCCGTTGCGGCCCACCAGGGCGATCCGCTCCGGACCCCGCAGCTCCCACTCGCCC
Source organism: Streptomyces sp. NBC_00207 (assembly GCF_045160965.1). Classification (NCBI taxonomy): domain Bacteria; kingdom Bacillati; phylum Actinomycetota; class Actinomycetes; order Kitasatosporales; family Streptomycetaceae; genus Streptomyces; species Streptomyces sp. NBC_00207. Next base: position 7,520,290 of record NZ_CP130715.1, read on the forward strand.
GGTACGGAGGCCCCGTGGGTCAGGCGCAGATCGCTCAGGGTCAGCACGCGGCGCCCCGGCGGGACCCGGGTGGCGGGCAGCTCGATGCGGATCTCGTCGTCGTCGCGCACTGCCTCCACCGCCTGGTCCAGCCGCTCCTTCGCCTGCGCCAGCTTCTCGGTGTGCATGATCCGGTGCTTGCCGGCCGACTCCTGCGCGGCCCGCTTGCGCGCACCCATCACGATCTTCGGCTCGCGCTTGTTCTCGAACATCTTCTGGCCGTACCGCTTGCGCCGCGCCAGTTTGACCCGGGCGTCGGCCAGTTCGCGCTTCTGCCGCTGTACGTCGGCCTCCGCGACCCGGACCATCCGCCCGGCAGCCTCCTGCTCGGCGGCGAGCATCTCCTCGTAGTCGGTGAAGTTCCCTCCGTACCAGCGGACTTCGCCGTCGCGCAGATCGGCGATCTGGTCGACCCGCTCCAGCAGCTCGCGGTCGTGGCTGACCAGGAGCATCACCCCGGACCAGGACTCGACGGCCGCGTACAGGCGGCCCCGTGCGCGCAGGTCCAGGTTGTTGGTGGGCTCGTCCAGCAGCAGGACGTCGGGGCGCGCGAGCAGCAGCGCGGCCAGCCGCAGCAGCACGGACTCGCCGCCGGAGAGCTCGCCGACGGTGCGGTCCAGGCCGATGCCGGCGAGACCGAGCTGGTCGAGCGTGGCCAGGGCCCGCTCCTCCAGGTCCCAGTCGTCGCCGACGGCGGCGAAGTTCGCCTCGGTGGCCTCGCCCGCCTCGATGGCGTGGAGGGCGGCGCGGGCGGCGCGGATGCCGAGCGCCTCGTCCACGCGCAGCGCGGTGTCGAGGGTGACCGTCTGGGGGAGGTGACCGACCGAACCGGTGACGGCCGACTGGCCCCCGGTCGGGGTCAGTTCACCCGCGATCAGCTTCAGCAGGGTGGACTTCCCGCAGCCGTTGAGTCCGATCAGGCCGGTGCGGCCGGGACCGACGGCGAGTTGGAACCCGTCGAAGACGGGGGTGCCGTCGGGCCAGTCGAAGGACAGCGCGGAGCAGGTGATGAAAGCAGGGGCGTGACTCATGGAGGCCTCCAGGTTGCGTGAGTGGTGCGTGCAACGCGGGGAGACAGCCGACGCTCAGCCGTGGCGACAGGGGGTCACGGTGATCGGTGGTCGGTGTCTCGAACCTCAGACGAGCAATGTCCTGCTCCGTTTCGACGACAATGGGACGTCGACGAAGCTACGGGCGGCCGGAGCCGCCCGCAATCGAATAACCGGCGCCGGGTCAGCAGGTGTCGCGCATCAGCTCGGCCAGGCTGTGGTCCATGTCGAGGTAGAGGTGCTCCATACCCGGAGGCACCACGCCCGCCGCCCGCTCCAGGAAGCGGTGCAGCTCGGCCGTCAGCATCAGCACGATCGCGACGCCCTCCGCCGCGTGGAACTCGATGGTCGTCCGGTCGCCGTCGTACGGGCGCACGCGCACGTCGCCGCGGCCCGACGGACGGTCCAGCCCGGACTCCAGCAGCTCGCGGGAGAAGGTCCACGAAACCTCGACCCCCTCCAGCGTCGCCGGGGCGGGGAAGGCCATCCGCACGGCGAAAGGATCCGCACGGTCGTAGCAGAGGGTGACGGGAACGGTCTCGACCTTCGGCGCGGTGGCGACCAGACGGGCCTGTGCGGCCTGCTCGATGACAGTGATCAAGGCTCACTCCCTTGCGGCGGATCTGCTGCCGGGCCGTGGGGTGGAGCCCGGCAACCCGATAGACGCCGGAATCGGCAAATCCGTGCATGGGCCGTTGCGTGAGCTGTGTCACCGATTGGCCGGAACCCATCCGTGCGATCGCACAGAGTGACCGGTGGAGGGGAGATGCCCGAAGGAGGACCAGTGGTTCCCGCAGGCCCCGGAGGCGCCGCAGAAGGGCTGGTTAACGATCACTCCACAGGCGCAAGGCAGGCCCCGCGTCCCGCTGCTCCCCTCCCGTCCGCGCTGGTCGCGCGGGGCCGGTGAGGCGCTCTGGACGACGGATCCGGGGTGCGTTAGCTTCCGGCGCCATGAGACTTCTGGGAGTTGGAGTGGGCCTGTGCGCGGCTGCCCTGGTGGTGGGGGCGCTGGCCGCCCCCGCCCACGCCGGGGCGGACCCGGCCGGGGAACCGTCCGGCGGGGCCCCGCCGGCGCAGGACTTACGGGGCGCCGGCTGGGCGCTGAAGGAGACCGGGAAGACCGCACGCTTCCGGGGGCTCGCGGCGGTCAGCCGGAGCACGGCCTGGGCGGCCGGTTCCCAGGGGACCGTGCTGCGCACCCTGGACGGCGGGCGCAGCTGGCAGGACGTCTCGCCGCCCGGAGCGGTCGCGGAGGGGCTGGAGCTGCGCGACATCGAGGCCTTCGACGCGCGGAGAGCGGTGGCCCTGTCCATCGGGGAGGGCGAGGCCTCCAGGGTGCTGCGCACCGAGGACGGCGGCGCCACCTGGACCGAGACCTTCCGCAACCCCGACCCGCGCGCCTTCTACGACTGCCTGACCTTCTTCGACGCGCGGCACGGACTGGCGATGAGCGATCCGGTGGACGGCAGGTTCCGCATCCTGTCCACGGACGACGGCGGGCGGAACTGGCGGGTCCTGCCGACCGCGGGCATGCCCGAGGCGCTGCCCGGCGAGGCGGGCTTCGCCGCGAGCGGCCAGTGCCTGGTCAGCGCGGGCCCGCGGGACGTCTGGCTGGCCACGGGCGGCGGGGCGAGCGCACGGGTCCTGCACTCCGCGGACCGCGGTCTGACCTGGCGGGTCGCCGAGTCCACCGTCCCGGCGGGCGACCCGGCGCGCGGGGTCTTCGCCCTCGCCTTCCGCGACCGTACGAGGGGACTCGCGGTCGGCGGCGACTACCGCACCGGGCAGGCCTCCCCGCAGGCCGCGGCCGTCTCCTCCGACGGCGGACGCACCTGGCGCCGGGCGGCGGCCCCGCCGCCCGCCTACCGCTCGGGCGCGGCCTGGTTCCCGTACAGCAGGGGGACGGCCCTCGCGGTGGGGCCGACGGGTACGGACGTGACCACGGACGGCGGCGGCAGCTGGCGGCCGCTGGAGCCGGGGTCCTTCGACACGGTCGACTGTGCGCCGGACACGGGATGCTGGGCGGCGGGGGAGAAGGGGCGGGTGGCACGGCTGGAGCGGCGCTGACCGGCCGCGCCCTGCACCGGCCGCGTCGTCGCGCCGGCTACGCCACCGGGTTCTCCCGCACCGTCGCCAGGTCCGACGAGGTCTTCGTCGCGATGAACTCGGTGATGCGGTAGGCGCAGACGCCCGCCACCGTGAAGGGGTCCTCGGCCGCGATCTTCTCGATCTCGGCCCGGGACACCCCGCCGGCCAGGATCACACCCCCGTCGCGCGGGACCTTGCGCCCCGACGCGAGGAAGACGCCCGCGGCGTAGTAGCCGTCCAGCCAGGCGATGTGGGCGTCCATCTCCTCCTCGACGGCCTCGATGGGTGCGGTGTAGCTGAGCTCCATGACGAACATGATCGCCAGGCTACTCTCGCTCCATCATGACGAGTGTGAAGACCCCCGCCGACGAGGCCGAGGCCCGGGCGATACAAGACGAACTACGCCATCAGGTCGTGCTCACCGAGCCCGGCCCCCGACCCGGCCGCGGGCTGGTCGCGGGAGTGGACGTGGCCTACGACGACGAGCGCGACCTGGTCGCCGCCGCGGCCGTGGTGCTCGACGCCGCCACCCTGGAGGTCGTCGAGGAGGCCACGGCCGTCGGGCACGTCAGCTTCCCGTACGTGCCCGGGCTGCTCGCCTTCCGCGAGCTGCCGACCGTACTGGCCGCCCTCGACGCCCTGACCACCGGGCCCGGCCTCGTCGTCTGCGACGGCTACGGCCTCGCCCACCCGCGCGGCTTCGGCCTCGCCTGCCACCTCGGCGTGGTCACCGGGCTCCCGGCGATCGGCGTCGCGAAGAATCCGTTCACCTTCACCTACGAGGAACCGGGCGCCCGGCGGGGCGACGCCGCCGCGCTGCTCGCGGCCGACGGGGCCGAGGTCGGGCGGGCGCTGCGGACGCAGGACGGGATCAAGCCGGTCTACGTCTCCGTCGGGCACCGGGTCTCGCTGGACAACGCCTGCGCGCACGTCCTGGCCCTGAGCCCCCGCTTCCGGATCCCCGAGACCACCCGGCACGCCGACTCCCTGTGCCGGCGCGCCCTGCGCGAGGCCACCGCCTAGGCCTTCGCCCCGGTCCACCGCGCACGTCAGCGGGCGTCGGCCACCCGGAAGGCGATACCCGCCTTCTGCAGGCGGGCGGTGAGGGCGTCGCCCATCGCCACGGCCGTCGTCAGCTGTCCGGCGGCCTCCGGCAGGGCGTCGTAGGCCAGGCACAGCGCCGACTCCGCCAGCATCTTCGCGGTCTCCGTGTAGCCCGGGTCGCCGCCCGACACCTCGGTGAACACCCGCCGGCCGCCGCCCTCGCCGACGAACCGCAGGCTGAACCAGCTGCGCGCACGGCGTTCGGCGTCCGGCCCCAGGCCCGGCTCCCAGCGGTTCATCAGCCACTGCCGGGCCGGCGGCACCTGCGCCAGGGCCACCGTCGCACCCAGCGCCGCCGTGCCGCCGACCGCGACCGGGAGGTGCTTGACGGAGGCGTAGTGCCGGTAGCGGAAGTCCGGGCCGTACCGCTCCAGGGCGGCCGCCGAGCGGGCCACGATCCGCGGGTCCAGGGTGGGCAGGGGCATCGCCCAGGTGCCGGTCTCCCGGCTGAACCGCGGCGCGCCCACCGGCCCGCGGGCCCGCCGCCCCAGCAGCCGGGGCTCGTGCAGCCGGCGCTGCCGGGCGGCCGCCACGGTCTGGGGGCCGCGGGACAGCGCGGTCAGCGCGGAGGCCAGGGTGCCGCCGGAGAAGAGCGCGTTGGACCGTACGAACCCGTCGACCGTCAGCGGCACGCCTTCCGGCAGCTGACGGACCGTGAAGTAGGCCCCGAGGTCGGCCGGGATCGAGTCGAAGCCGCAGGCGTGGACGAGCCGCGCTCCGGTCTCCCGGGCCCGTGCGTCGTGCTCCACGTACATCCGGTCCACGAACTCGGGCTCGCCGGTGAGGTCCACGTAGTCCGTGCCCGCCTCGGCGCAGGCGGCCACGAGCTCCGCCCCGTACCAGACGTACGGCCCCACGGTCGTGGCCAGCACCCGCGTGGAGGCGGCGAGCTCGCGCAGGGCCCCGGCATCGGCCGCGTCCGCCCGCAGCAGCGGCAGCCCCGCGCACGCCGGATCGATCGCGGCCAGCCGCTCGCGCAGCCGCTCCAGCTTCGCGAGGTCCCGGCCGGCGAGGGCCCACCGGCAGCCGGCGGGCGCCTGCGCGGCCAGGTACTCGGCGGTGAGCGCCCCCACGAACCCGGTGGCGCCGAAGAGCACGACGTCGTAGGCCCGTTCCGGTCGGTCCTGCGGGACCCGTGCGTTCATGAGCGCTCCTCCCAGGTGGTGGCGGTGGTGCCGGTGGCCGAGGCTAGCGTGACGCTCGGCCGCCCGTGCGAGCAGGTGACGAGAACCGCTCGCGGCGGGCGTCGCCCGCGGCAAGAGCCGCCTGCGACGAGAACAGCGCCCCGGGAACGGCCTTGCGGCCGCGCCCGGGGCGCTGTGGGAACCGCCTGTCGGCGGATCAGCCCTGCTGGTACAGGCCGAAGAGGTCGACGACGAGGTCGATGTCCTCCCAGCCCTGGTTCCAGAAGTCGATGATGCCGTTGGCCCCGGTGCTCGCCTGGACCAGGTTCGGGACGGTGTCGCCCTTCACCCAGTTCAGGTTGGAGGAGTTGGGCGGCGTCGGCCAGGACTCCGTGCCGTTGTCGTAGTCGTCGATCGAGTTCGGGTCGGGGGTGACCGTGAGGAACCCGTCGCCGTTCGTGTTCGTGACCGTGGAGTTCATCACGAAGCCCGTGATGCTCGGCGCGTTGAACGAGAGCGGCATGTAGACGTAGCTACGGGCGCCCAGCGGGCCGAAGGCCCACTGCTGCGGGTCGCGGGTGTCGAGCAGGCGCTCCGGCTCGAGCGGCACGAAGGCGCTCGTGCTGTCGGTGCTGTAGAAGCCGACGACGTCGACGACGACGTCGGTGCCCGCCCAGGCGCCGTTGAAGACGCTGATCTTGCCGTCCGCGCCCACGGGCACGATCACCGAGTTGGCGACCGTCTGACCGGGGGTGAAGTTCAGGTTCGACGCGGTCGGGGTGGCGCCGCCGCTCGGGAAGACCGACAGGTGGCCGGCTTCCTTCGGGTTGGTGACCGTCACGTTGAGCGCCACGGCGGTGATGCCCTGGGGCACGCCGAGCCGGCCGCCGATCTGGGTGGAGAACGTCTTGCGGCCGCCGAGCTGGCCCTTGACCGTGCCGAGGCCCTCGCGGGTGTCGACGAAGCGGGACGGGGTGATCGGGGTGTAGCCGCTGGACGCGGTGGCGCTGAAGTAGCCCGTGACGTCCGCGATCAGGTCGACCGACTGCGAGCCGCGGTTGGCGAGCTCGACGTAGCCGTTCTTGCCGACCGGCACGATGACCAGGTTCGGGACGGTCTGGCCGGCCTTGAAGTTGACGTTCGACGTGGTCGGACGGGTGGTGCCCTCGGCGAAGGCCGTGATGTGGCCGGCGCTGGTGGTGTTGGTGACGGTGATGTTGAGGACCACGGCGGTGACCCCGGCCGGGATCCCGCCGTTGCCGCCGACCTTCACGCGGGTCGAGCCGTACGGCGCGACCTTGCCCTTGACCGCGCCGGTGCCGTCGCGGGTGTCCAGCAGGCGGGTGGGCGCGTACGGGGTGAAGTCCGTGCCCTGGGTGACGAACGTGACGTCGTTGACGACCGAGACGGCGTTCGCGGTGTCCTTGACGGTGACCTTGATCGGGTAGGAGCCGACCTCGGCGTAGGTGTGGGCCGTGGTCAGCGTGGTCTCGCCGGACGCGCTGAGCACGTCCGTCTTGCCGTCGCCCCAGGCGATGGTGACCTCGAGCGTGCTGGGTGCGCTCGTGATGACGGTGTCCAGCTCGACCCCGTGCGCCGTGGTGCCGTACGCGTACACGCCGACCGCGAGGTCGGGGTTGGCGGCGACGGACTGCGCCTGCGGAGCGGCGGCCGCCCCGGCCTTGCCGGCGGGCAGGGCCTTGCGGACCGAGCGCTCGGCAGGGCTGGTGAAGGCGTGGCCCTTCGACTTGGACCCCTTGGCCAGGTCCAGGTCGGGAACGGTCGCACCGTGAGCGTCGGGCTGGGCCGGGTCGGCCTGGGCCACGCCCGGGATGAGACCAACGCCTGCCGCGATGGCGGCGGCGGAAATTACAAGTCGGCGACGGCGCACCGGCCCCCCATTATCTCTGGTTGAACGCTTGAACAAGTTCGAAAGCGTGTTCAGAGTACACAGTCGCGCGGCGATTGATCAGGGGGGTGGCCTTACAGTCTGACCTTGCTTTTCCCGACCCCGACACGCCGGTGCCGAGCGATACCGCCCCAACGCCGCCCGGGGGCTTGTGCTCGGTGGAACACGTTCCTAGCATCACCGGTGTTACATCAGTTGTGTCACACAGTCGCACACCACGGACACGATCCACACGGAGACGCTGGGGGCTCGATGGCAGTGACAGGGAACGGCGCCGGGGACGCGGGCGGGCGGGGCCCGCTCGCCGGACTGCGCGTCGTCGAGCTGGCGGGCATCGGTCCCGGACCGTTCGCCGCCATGCTCCTCGCCGACCTGGGCGCGGACGTCGTACGGGTGGACCGGCCCGGAGGCGGCGCTCTCGCGGTCGACCCGGCCTACGACCTCACCAACCGCGGCAAGCGCTCCGTCCTGGTCGACCTCAAGTCCGCCGACGGGCCCGCCCGCGTCCTGGACCTGGTCGAGCGGGCCGACGTCCTCGTCGAGGGGTTCCGCCCCGGGGTCGCCGAGCGGCTCGGCGTCGGCCCGGCCGAGTGCCACGCCCGCAATCCGAGGCTCGTCTACGGCCGGATGACCGGCTGGGGCCAGGGCGGCCCGCTCGCGCAGACCGCGGGGCACGACATCGCGTACATCGCCGTCACCGGCGCCCTCGGCATGATCGGCAACCCGGGCGAGCCCCCGGCGGTGCCCGCCAACCTGGTCGGGGACTACGCCGGCGGCTCGCTCTACCTCGTGATCGGGGTCCTCGCCGCCCTCCAGCACGCCCGGGCCACCGGCACCGGGCAGGTCGTCGACGCGGCCATCGTCGACGGCACCGCCCACCTCACCGCCATGATCCACGGGATGATGGCGGCCGGCGGCTGGCAGGACCGCCGCGGGGCCAACCTGCTCGACGGCGGCTGCCCCTTCTACGGCACCTACGAGACCTCCGACGGCGGGTACATGGCGGTCGGCGCGCTGGAGCAGCAGTTCTACGACACCTTCACGGAGCTCCTCGGCATCGCGGACCGGGCCCCGGCCCGCAAGGACACGGCCCGCTGGGGCGAGCTGCGCGAGGTGGTCGCCGCACGCTTCAGGACCCGTACGCGCGAGGAGTGGACCGCGGTCTTCGAGGGCACCGACGCCTGCGTGGCGCCCGTGCTCTCGCTGCGCGAGGCCCCGCACCACCCGCACCTGGCCGCCCGCGGGACCTTCACCGAATTCGGCGGGATCGTCCAGCCCGCCCCCGCACCCCGGTTCTCGGCGACCCCGGCAGCCGTCACCGCGGGCCCCGCCCAGCCGGGGGCGGACACCGGGAGCGTGGCCCGCGACTGGGACGTGCCCGCCCTCGCCGCCAAGGAGGTGGACTGATGGAACTGTCGATGCTGCTCGACTACGCCGGGGACCCGCGCCGGGCCGCCGACGAGGCCGCGGCCCTGGAGTCGGCCGGCCTCGACGCCGTGTGGGTGGCCGAGGCCTGGGGCTTCGACTCCCCGACGATCATGGGCTACCTGGCCGCACGCACCGAGCGGCTGAAGATCGGCTCGGCGATCCTCAACGTCTACTCGCGCACCCCCGGCCTGATCGCCCAGACGGCCGCCGGACTGGACGCACTCTCGGGCGGCCGGGCGCTGCTCGGGCTCGGCGCCTCCGGCCCGCAGGTCGTCGAGGGCTGGCACGGGAAGCCGTACGACAAGCCGCTCGGCCGCACCCGCGAGACGGTCGGCCTGTGCCGGCGCATCTGGCGGCGCGAGACGATCGACCACCACGGCATCACCGACATGCCGCTGCCCCCGGAGCGGGGCAGCGGGCTCGGCAAGCCCCTGAAGATCCTCACCCGGCCGGTGCGCGACACGATCCCCGTCTACATCGCCTCGCTCGGCCCGGCCAACGTGCGGCTGACCGCCGAGATCGCCGACGGCTGGCTGCCCACCCTCTTCATCCCCGAGAAGGCCGCGGCGGTGTGGGGCGGGCCCCTCGCCGAGGGCGCGGCGAAGCGGGCGCCGGAGCTCGGCCCGCTGCAGACCGTCGCCGGGGGCCTGCTCGCCATCGGCGAGGACGCGGCCGCCGTACGGGACCTGGCGCGCCCGCAGATCGCCCTGTACGTCGGCGGCATGGGCGCGGTCGGCAAGAACTTCTACAACGACCTCGCCGTGGCCTACGGCTACGAGGAGGAGGCCCGGAAGATCCAGGAGCTCTACCTCTCCGGCCGCAAGCGCGACGCGGCCGCCGCCGTACCGGACGAGTTCTGCGAACTGATGACCCTGTGCGGGCCCGAAGGGTACGTGCGCGAGCGCGTCGAGGCCTTCCGCGAGGCGGGCGTCACCATGCTCAACGTCACGCCCGTCGGTCCCGAGCCGGCCCGGCTGATCGAAACCGTCAAGAACTGGCTTTAGGGAGCCGACCGATGAAACGCCAGATCTTCGACGCCGACCACGAGGCGTTCCGCGAGACCGTGCGCACCTTCCTCACCAAGGAGGTGCTGCCGCACTACGAGCAGTGGGAGAAGGACGGCATCGTCAGCCGCGAGGCCTGGCGGGCCGCGGGCCGCCAGGGGCTGCTCGGCCTCGCCGTCCCCGAGGAGTACGGCGGCGGGGGGAACACCGACTTCCGCTACGCCGCCGTCATCGCCGAGGAGTTCACCCGCGCGGGCGCCCCGGGACTGGCCATCGGCCTGCACAACGACATCATCGGGCCGTACCTGACCTCGCTCGCCACCGAGGACCAGAAGCGCCGCTGGCTGCCCGGCTTCTGCTCCGGGGAGACCATCACCGCCATCGCGATGACCGAGCCGGGCGCGGGCTCCGACCTCCAGGGGATCCGCACCACCGCGGAGGACCGCGGCGACCACTGGGTGCTGAACGGCTCCAAGACCTTCATCTCCAACGGCATCCTCGCCGACCTGGTGATCGTGGTCGCCAAGACCACCCCCGAGGGCGGGGCGCACGGACTGTCGCTGCTGGTCGTCGAGCGCGGCGCGGAGGGTTTCGAGCGCGGCCGCAACCTCGACAAGATCGGCCAGAAGTCCCAGGACACCGCCGAACTGTTCTTCCACGACGTGCGCGTCCCGAAGGAGAACCTGCTCGGCGAGCTGAACGGCGCCTTCGTCCACCTGATGACCAATCTCGCGCAGGAGCGGATGGGCATCGCGATGGCCGGCATCGCGGCCGCCGAGTACCTGCTGGAGATCACCACCCAGTACGTGAAGGAGCGCGAGGCCTTCGGCCGCCCGCTGTCCAAGCTCCAGCACATCCGCTTCGAGATCGCGGAGATGGCCACCGAGGTCGCCGTCACCCGGACCTTCCTCGACCGGTGCATCACCGACCACTCGAACGGCGAACTGGACCACGTGCACGCCTCGATGGCCAAGTGGTGGGCCACCGAGCTGCAGAAGCGCGTCGCCGACCGCTGTCTGCAACTCCACGGCGGATACGGATACATGACCGAATACCGGGTCGCGCGGGCCTTCACCGACGGCCGGATCCAGACCATCTACGGCGGCACGACCGAGATCATGAAAGAGATCATCGGCCGCTCCCTCCTCGGCTAAGACCCAGACCTCCCGAAAGGCTTGACCAGTGAGCACCGAAGCTTACGTATACGACGCGATCCGCACCCCGCGCGGCCGCGGCAAGGCCAATGGCGCCCTGCACGGCACCAAGCCGATCGATCTCGTCGTCGGGCTCATCGAGGCCCTGCGCGAGCGCAACCCCGGCCTGGACCCCGCCACCATCGACGACATCGTGCTCGGCGTGGTCGGCCCGGTCGGTGACCAGGGCTCCGACATCGCCCGGATCGCGGCCATCGCCGCCGGTCTCCCGGACACCGTGGCCGGCGTACAGGAGAACCGCTTCTGTGCCTCCGGCCTGGAGGCCGTCAACCTGGCCGCCGCCAAGGTCCGCTCCGGCTGGGAGGACCTGGTCCTGGCGGGCGGCGTGGAGTCCATGTCCCGCGTCCCGATGGCCTCGGACGGCGGCGCCTGGTTCAACGACCCGATGACGAACTGGGACGTCAACTTCGTCCCGCAGGGCATCGGCGCCGACCTGATCGCCACGATCGAGGGATTCTCCCGGCGGGACGTGGACGAGTACGCGGCCCTCTCGCAGGAGCGCGCCGCCGCCGCCATCAAGGACGGCCGCTTCGCGAAGTCCGTGGTCCCGGTCACCGACCGCAACGGCCTGATCGTCCTGGACCACGACGAGTTCGTCCGCCCCGGCACCACCGCCGACACCCTCGCCAAGCTGAAGCCCTCCTTCGCGGACATCGGCGAGCTGGGCGGCTTCGACGCCGTCGCGCTGCAGAAGTACCACTGGGTCGAGAAGATCGACCACGTCCACCACGCGGGCAACTCCTCCGGCATCGTCGACGGCGCCTCGCTCGTCGCCATCGGCTCCCGCGAGGCGGGCGAGCGCAACGGACTGACCCCGCGCGCCCGGATCGTCTCGGCCGCCGTGTCCGGCTCCGAGCCCACCATCATGCTCACGGGCCCGGCCCCCGCCACCCGCAAGGCCCTCGCCAAGGCCGGACTGACCATCGACGACATCGACCTGGTCGAGATCAACGAGGCGTTCGCCGGCGTCGTCCTGCGCTTCGTCAAGGACATGGGCCTGTCCCTCGACAAGGTCAACGTCAACGGCGGCGCCATCGCGCTCGGCCACCCGCTCGGCGCCACCGGCGCGATGATCCTCGGCACGATCGTCGACGAGCTGGAGCGCCAGGACAAGCGCTACGGCCTCGTCACCCTCTGCGTCGGCGGCGGCATGGGCGTCGCCACCATCGTCGAACGTCTCTGATCAGCCCTGTTCCCCCTGCCCCCCGGACCTTCCGAAACGAAAGCAGTGACCATGAGCGAGTCCACCACGATCCGCTGGGAACAGGACGAGACCGGCGTCGTCACCCTGATCCTCGACGACCCGGGCCAGTCCGCCAACACGATGAACCAGGCCTTCAAGGACTCGATCGCGGCGATCGCCGACCGCGCCGAGGCCGAGAAGGACTCCATCCGCGGCATCATCTACACCTCCGCCAAGAAGACCTTCTTCGCGGGCGGCGACCTCAAGGACATGATCCGGCTGCGCCCCGAGCACGCGCAGCTCGCCTTCGACACCGGCACCGCCATCAAGCGCTCGCTGCGCCGCATCGAGACCCTCGGCAAGCCCGTCGTCGCCGCGATCAACGGCGCGGCCCTGGGCGGCGGTTACGAGATCTGCCTCGCCTCCCACCACCGCGTCGCCCTCGACGCCCCCGGCTCCAAGATCGGCCTGCCCGAGGTCACCCTCGGCCTCCTCCCGGCCGGCGGCGGTGTCACCCGTACCGTCCGCCTGATGGGCATCGCCGACGCGCTGCTCAAGGTGCTGCTCCAGGGCACCCAGTACAACCCGAAGCGCGCCCTGGACAACGGCCTGGTCCACGAACTGGCCGCCACCCCCGAGGAGATGCTCGCCAAGGCCCGCGCCTTCATCGACGCGAACCCCGAGTCGCAGCAGCCCTGGGACGTACCCGGCTACAAGATCCCGGGCGGTACGCCGTCCAACCCGCGGTTCGCCGCGAACCTCCCGGCCTTCCCGGCCAACCTGAAGAAGCAGCTGAACGGGGCCCCGTACCCGGCCCCGCGCAACATCCTGGCCTGCGCCGTCGAGGGCGCCCAGGTGGACTTCGAGACCGCGCTGACCATCGAGGCCCGCTACTTCACCGAGCTGGTCACCGGGCAGACCGCCAAGAACATGATCCAGGCCTTCTTCTTCGACCTCCAGGCCGTCAACGCGGGCCGCAGCCGCCCGCAGGGGATCGAGCCGCGCAGGGTCCGCAAGGTCGCCGTCCTCGGCGCCGGCATGATGGGCGCGGGCATCGCCTACTCCTGCGCCCGCGCGGGCATCGACGTGGTGCTGAAGGACGTCAGCGCCGAGGCCGCCGCCAAGGGCAAGGCGTACTCCGAGAAGCTCCTCGACAAGGCCGTCTCCCGCGGCCGGAGCACCGAGGCCCAGCGCGCCGAGCTGCTCGCCCGGATCACCCCGACCGCGGACGCCGCCGACCTGGCCGGCTGCGACGCCGTCATCGAGGCCGTCTTCGAGGACACCTCCCTCAAGCACAAGGTGTTCCAGGAGATCCAGGACGTCATCGCGCCCGACGCGCTGCTGTGCTCCAACACCTCCACCCTGCCGATCTCCGGCCTCGCGGAAGGCGTGAAGCGGCCCGCCGACTTCATCGGGCTGCACTTCTTCTCGCCCGTCGACAAGATGCCGCTCGTCGAGATCATCAAGGGGGAGCAGACCGGGGACGAGGCCATCGCCCGAGCCTTCGACCTGGTCCGCCAGATCAACAAGACCCCGATCGTGGTCAACGACTCGCGCGGCTTCTTCACCTCGCGCGTCATCGGCCAGTTCATCAACGAGGGCGTGGCCATGGTCGGCGAGGGCATCGAGCCCGCCTCGGTCGAACAGGCCGCGGCGCAGGCCGGCTACCCGGCCAAGGTGCTCTCCCTGATGGACGAGCTGACCCTGACCCTGCCGCGCAAGATCCGCAACGAGACCCGCAAGGCCTTCGAGGCCGAGGGCCGGGCCTGGACCGAGCACCCCGCCGACACCGTCATCGACCGGATGGTCGACGAGTTCGGCCGCCCGGGCCGCAGCGGCGGGGCCGGCTTCTACGAGTACGACGACGCGGGCAAGCGGGCCCGCATCTGGCCGGGCCTGCGCGAGCACTTCGCGAAGCCGGACGCCGAGATCCCCTTCGAGGACATGAAGGAGCGGATGCTCTTCTCGGAGGCGGTCGACACCGTGCGCTGCCTCGACGAGGGTGTCCTCACCTCGATCGCCGACGCCAACATCGGCTCCATCATGGGCATCGGCTTCCCGGCCTGGACCGGCGGCGTGATCCAGTACATCAACGGCTACGAGGGCGGCCTGCCGGGCTTCGTCGCCCGCGCCCGCGAGCTCGCCGAGAAGTACGGTGAGCGCTTCACCCCGCCGGCCTCCCTCGTGGAGAAGGCCGAGCGCGGCGAGACGTACGGCGACTGAGCGCACGGCGGCGTACCGCGGTCCCGGGGGCGGTTGCCGCCCCGGGACCGAGGTACGGCGGGGTCAGCGCTTGGCGAGGGACGCGAACACGCCCCGGTGCGCGGTCCCGTCCGGGCCGGTCCAGCCCGCGGTGACCTCGCCGAGGGGCTCGGCCGCCGGTGCCGCGTCCCCGAGCACGCGCGTCACGGTGAGCGCGTCGGCGCCCGCCGGCTCCGGTCCGTCGTACCGCGCGGTGACGGTGGGGTCCGGAGTGTCGCTCAGGCTCTGCGCCTGCGGCGTGGCGCGGCCCTGGAAGAGCGCGAGCAGCTGCGCCGTCAGCACCGGGTCGTGCGGCCCGTCGTACACCCAGCGGCGTCCCAGGACGCCGTGCTCGGTGGTGCCGACCAGGGCCGCCTCGGCGCCCGCCAGCGGCGCGCCGCGGTAGGTGAGCGGCACGTGGTACGCCGTCGGCTCCCCGCCGGAGGTGTCGGTGACCACCATGAACTCGATGCCCACCTCGCCCTCGGGGTCGTCGAGCCGGAAACCGCCCGCGCGGGCCAGGACCGGCGGCCGTCCGGTGGGCAGGTACCAGGGCTGGGCCGGCAGCCACGCGGCAAGCAGCTCCAGCTTGCCGGGGCTCATCGTGGTCTTGTGGATGATCGCCATGATGGTGAACCTACCTGGCGGGGTGCCCTGTTGGGCGACCGGGTGGGGCTGCGGGGCGTCACGCCTCCGGGGCGAACGCCGCCTTCAGCTCCTCCTTCAGCGACCGCTGGAAGGCCGTCACCAGGGCCTGGACCACCATCGGCTGCATGTGCGCCGACAGCGCCTTCATCGACTCCACCCGCTCCGGATCGCTCTCGTCCCGGGTGAACGGGCCCCACACCTCGTCCCGGAACAGCGTCGTCAGCTCGTGCGCGGCCGACCTGGTGTGCTCCACCAGCACCCGGCGCGCCGCCAGGATCGTCTCGTGCGCGATCGGCACGTCGAGCAGCGCGACCCCCAGCCGCAGCAGCCCCACGTCCACCCGGAACCCGTCGCCCGACGCGACGAGCACGTTCATCGCCGTCAGCCGCCGGACGTCCGTGTCCGACAGGCTCCGCCCGGCCCGCTTCTCCAGCTCCTCGCGCGAGACCTCCTGGGCCGCGTCCGGGGCCCAACTGGCCACCATTGCGCGGTGGATCGCCAGGTCGTGCGCGCTCAGGTCGTCCGGCAGCGCGTCCAGATAGCGCTCGATGGCGGACAGGGTCATGCCCTGGTGCTGGAGCTCCTCGATCAGGGCCAGCCGGGACAGGTGCTCCGGCCCGTAGTGCCCCACCCGACGAGGGCCGATCACGGGAGGGGGCAAAAGCCCGCGGGTGCTGTAGAACCGTACGGTGCGCACGGTGACGCCCGCCCTGGCCGCCAGCTCGTCGACGGTGAGCATCGGCTCGGTTGCCTGGTCGGCCATCGTCTGCGCCTCGCTCTCTGCTCCACAGCTTGGGTTCAACAGTATTGCTGTCGCACCAACGATGTGAAACGGCCAGGAGCTGCCCATGACCACGAACCTGCGACTGCCCGGACGACCCGAAGAGATCACCCTCCCCGCCCTGCTGGCCCGCAACGCCGCCGAGCACGGGGAACTCCCCGCCCTCTCGTGGCGCGCCGGCCCCGGCTCCGCCGAATGGGCGACCCTCACCTGGAGCGAGGTCCGCCGCAAGGTGGCCGTCCTCGCCTCCGGCTACGCGGCCCTCGGTGTCGGGCGCGGCGAGCACGTCCTGATGATGATGGGCAACCGTCCCGAGCACTGGCTCAGCGACCTCGCCCTCGTCCACCTCGGCGCCGTGCCCGTCACCGTGTACGGGACCTCCGCGCCCGAGCAGATCGCCCACATCGCCCGCCACAGCCGGGCCAGGGTCGCCGTCGTCGAGGGCGCCCGCGAACTCCTGCGGTGGGAGCCGCTGCTGGCCGACGCGACCGTTCCGCTGGAGCGCCTCGTCGTGGCCGAGGCCGCCGACGCGGGCGGGCACTCCACGTACGGCTCCCTGCACGCGAGCGGGGCCCGGACCCACCGGGCCGACGCCTTCGAGAAGGCATGGCAGGAGACCCGCCCCGAGGACCCGCTGACCGTCGTCTACACCTCCGGCACCACCGGCGACCCCAAGGGCGTCCGGCTGACCCACCGCAACCTCATGCTCCAGGCGATCCGCCTCGACCGGCACGTCGACCTGCCCGAGCACGCCGAGCACCTCTGCTACCTGCCCTTCGCGCACATCGCCGAGCGGGTCCTCGGCATCTACCTGCCCCTGCTGCGGGCCGCGCACGTGCGGCTGTGCGCCGACCCCACCGCCGTGGCGGGGGCGGTCCGCGAACTGCACCCGGTGCAGTTCTTCGGCGTGCCCCGCGTGTGGGAGAAGCTCGCCGCCTCGGTCCGCGCGGTCCTCGCGCAGCTCCCCGAGGCGC
Organism: Streptomyces sp. NBC_00207; assembly: GCF_045160965.1. Taxonomy (NCBI): domain Bacteria; kingdom Bacillati; phylum Actinomycetota; class Actinomycetes; order Kitasatosporales; family Streptomycetaceae; genus Streptomyces; species Streptomyces sp. NBC_00207. The sequence goes on from NZ_CP130715.1 coordinate 7,537,076, forward strand.
AGCGCGGGGCCATCGAGGCCGCGAACGACCTGGCCCGCGCCCGGGCCGGCCACCGGGAGCGCGGAGAGGAGGTGCCGGCCGCGCTCGAAGCCTCGTACGCCGGGGCGAAGGAACAGGTGCTGGATCCGCTGCTGCGCATGGCCGGCCTGGACCGGCTGGTCTGGACGGCCAGCGCGACCGCGCCGATGCCGATCGACGTGGTCCGCTTCTGGGCCGGCTGGGGCGTCACGATCATGGACGCCTGGGGGCTCACCGAGACGGCCGGCGTGTGCACGGTCAACAGCCCGGACGGCTTCCGGCTCGGCTCGGTGGGCCGCCCGATCGAGGGGCTGGAGCTGAGGCTCGCCGAGGACGGGGAGATCTTCACCCGCGGTGCGACCGTCTTCGGCGGCTATCTGCGGCCGGACGGCACGGTGGAGAGCGCCTCCGACGCCGAGGGCTGGTTCCCGACCGGGGACGTGGGCCGGCTCGACGAGGACGGGTTCCTCTGGCTGACCGACCGCAAGAAGGAACTGATCATCACCTCGAACGGCAAGAACGTCTCGCCGGCGCTGGTGGAGAACACCGTCAAGGAGCACCCCCTGATCGGCCAGGCCCTCGTCCACGGCGACGGCCGGTCCTACCTCGTCGCCCTGCTGGTCCTGGACCCCGAACTGGCCCCGGTCTGGGCCGCCGCCCGGGGCATCGAGGCCGCCACACCGGCCGGGCTCGCCGCGCACCCGGCCGTCCGGGAGGAGATCGCCCGCGCGGTCGAGGCGGCCAACGCCCGGCTCAACCGGACCGAGCAGATCAAGCGGTACCGGCTGCTGACCGAGGAGTGGGGTCCCGACACCGGCGAGCTCACCCCCTCGCTCAAGCTCCGCCGCCGCGTGATCCGCGACAAGTACGGCGCCCTGATCGACGGACTGTACGAGGAACCGTACGAGGCCCCGTGACGGGCTGAGCGGACGCACCGCACCCGGGGACGGACCGGGTGCGGTGCGCGGCCGCTAGCGGCCGATCAGCGGGTAGTGGTCGGAGAGGTTGGTGTAGGTGTAGGAGGTGCCCCAGCTGGAGACCGTCCAGGGCGCCGACTGCTCCTTGACGACGTTGTTCTCCCAGCCCGCCGGACGGGCGTTGCCCTTGCGGTAGAGGACGTAGTCCAGGTCCTCGCGCGGGTCGGTCGGGTAGCGGTAGTTCGCTATCGAGTTCAGCGCGGTGTCGAAGGAGTACGGGTGGCCCGTGCGCGTGTCGGTGCCCGCCAGGTCGGCGTTGGCGAGCAGGGCGGCGTACTCGGGCGTGCGCGAGTCGACGTTAAGGTCGCCCGCCACGATGACCTGCTCGTTCGACGGGATGTTCTTCCCGTCCAGGAAGGCGTCGATCGCGCGGAACTGGCGGGCGCGCATCTCCGCGGCCTCGCCCGCCCCGCAGCCCGGGTCGGTGGACTGGGCGTGGGTGCCGACCACGTGCACCTTCGCGCCGTTCACGTTCAGCACCACGTAGGCGAAGCCCTTGTTGGACCACCAGTCGGCGCCGCAGGCGTCCTTGTAGACCACCTGCTCCTTGCGGACGATCGGCCACTTGCTCAGGACCGTGACGCCGCCGTCCTCCGGGGTGGTGGAGGAGTACGCGCCGCCCGTCGCGTCCCAGCCGCTCTTGCTGCGGCCGACGACCGGGGTCTGGTACGGGTACTGCGCGGCCGAGTTGGCCTTCAGCGCGTCCGACGCGCCGTTGTCGAAGGCCTCCTGGAGCACCACCACGTCGTGGCCCTGGTAGAAGGAGGCCTTGGGGATCTCCGCGGCCCGGTGGTCCTGGCCCCAGTTCGGGTAGAGGTTCTTGCTCATCAGGAACACGTTGTACGACAGGACGCTGAGCCGCGGGGCGGCGGCGCCCTCCGCGGCCGTGGCGGCGGGCGCGGAGGCGGCGGCCAGGGCGCCGGCGGCGACCGCCGCCACGGCCGCGGAAGCGGCACGGTGGCGACGGGGGGAGTTCTGGGGCATGGGGGACTCCATCATTCCTGCGGGAAGATCGGCTCCGTCATCCAAGCAGCCGCGGTTACCTCTGGGTAACACCCGTGCAGCGACTTTCTGTCCGGCTCGGGGCCATCTGGCTCTCGCATACTGGTGACATGGAAAGAACGGCAGCCCACGCATCCGAAAGCCGCCCCGCGCGCCCCCGCACGGACCCCGAGCCGCCGCCCCCCGGCGGGGTGCTCTGGACCATCGCGGGCGACGTCCGGGCCCTGCTGATGCTGCCCGCCGCCTTCACCCTGCAGGTGGCCCACCCCGCGATCGGGGCCGGCGTCGACCAGTACTCCGTCTTCCGAACCGACCCCTGGGGCCGCGGCGAGCGCTCGCTGCGCTCGGTCCAGCTGTGGGTGTACGGCGGGGAGGAGGCCGCCGAGGAGGGCCGCCGGGTCCGCCGCCTGCACAAGGAGATCCAGGGCACCGACACCCGCGGCCGGCGCTACCACTCCCTCGACCCCGCCTGCTACTCCTGGGTGCACGCCACCGGCTTCCCCGTCTACCTGTACGCCGGGCGCTACCTGCTGCGCCGCTTCACCCCCGCCCAGGAGCGGCAGCTCTACCGGGAGTGGCTGATGGTGGGCCGGATCCTCGGCATACACGACCGGGACATGCCGCAGAGCATCGAGGAGTACTGGACGTACTGGGGCCGGATGCTCGCCGAGGAGATCGAGCCCACCAAGGTCGCCCGCGAGCTGGTCGCCACCGATGTGCCGCTGCCCCGGCCCGAGGCCGGTTCCCCCGCCGTACGCGTGGTGCTGCGGCTGACCTGGCCCGCACTGCGGGCGGCGTTCCTGCAGCTGCGGGCCTTCGTCACCGTCGGCTACATGCCGCCCGAGGCGCGGGCCGCGCTCGGGCTGGAGTGGAGCCCGGCCCAGGAGCGCAGGCTCCGCCGGTTCAGCACGGCCGTGCGGCTCCTCGTACCGCTGCTGCCGGAGCGGTTGCGGTACCTGCCGATCGCCTACCGGGCGCGGGCCGCATGGCATGCGGGAGGCCGGTGACGAGTCCGGCACGCGCGGCCCCCGCCGGATGCGGGGGCCGCGTGCGGTGCGGGCGGGCGCGGACTCAGTGCCGGTGGCCGGGCTCGGAGCCGTGCTCGGTGTCGTGGATCGTGTTGGTCTCCGCGATCTTCTTCCAGGACTTCGGCTCCGCGGCGGCCCTCGCCGGGGTGGACTGTGCCGGGGCGGACTGTGCCGGGGCGGACTGTGCCGGGGCGGACTGGGCCGAGCGGGCCGCCGGCTTCGAGGCCGCCGGATTCAGGGCCGAGGCCTCCGGCTTGCCCGGGGTGTAGAGCCAGGTCTCGAACAGCTGGGCCAGCGGCTTGGCCGAGACCTTCTCCGCGTAGCGCACGAAGTCCCCCACCCTGGCGTTGCCGTAGGCCCGCTCGGTCGGCCAGCCCTTGAGGATCTGGAAGAACTTCTCGTCGCCGATCTCGTTGCGCAGCGCCTGCAGGGCGATGCCGCCACGGTCGTAGACGGCCCCGTGGAACTGGTTCTCCGGACCCGGGTCACCCGGCTTGACCTGCCAGAACGCGTCCTCGGCCGGGCGCAGCGCGTAGGCCCAGTCGGCGAGCTCCTGAGCGGTGCCCTCGCCCTCCTTCTCCGACCACAGCCACTGGCTGTAGCGGGCGAAGCCCTCGTTGATCCAGATGTCCTTCCAGCCCTCGACGGACACGCTGTCGCCGTACCACTGGTGGGCCAGCTCGTGCACGACCACCGAGACGTTGGCGCCGTTCTGGAACTGGCGCGGACCGTAGAACGGCCGCGTCTGGGTCTCCAGCGCGTAGCCGGCGTTCACGTTCGGCACGTAGCCGCCGAGCGCGTTGAAGGGGTACGGCCCGAACACCCCCTCCAGCCACTCGGTGACCTCGCCGGTGCGCTCCACGCTCGCGCGCGCCGCGCCCGCGTTGTCGCCGAGGTCCTTGCTGTAGGCGTTGACGATCGGAAGCCCGCTCGCCGTCTTGTCGGTGGTGATGTCGAACTTGCCGACGGCGAGGGTGGCGAGGTAAGTCGCCTGCGGCTTGTTGGAGCGCCAGTTGTACCGGGTCCAGCCGAGCCGCGAGGTCTGCGACTGGAGCACGCCGTTGCTGATCGCCTGGGTGCCGTCGGGGACGTTGACGGAGACGTCGAAGGTGGCCTTGTCCAGCGGGTGGTCGTTGCTGGGGAACCACCAGACCGCCGAGTCGGGCTCCTGCGCCGCCACACCGCCGTCGGGCGTGCGCTGCCAGGCCGACCAGCCGTCCACCTTGAACTCGGAGGGCTTCCCGGCGTACTTGACGACGACGGTCAGCGGGGTGTTGCGCGCCAGCGGCTTCGCCGGGGTGACCTCCAGCTCGTGGGCGCCGGACGTGGCGAACTTCGCCTTGGCGCCGTTGACGCGGATCTCGCTGACCTGAAGGCCGAAGTCGAGGTTGAAGCGGGACAGGTCCTGCTTGGCGGTGGCGAGGAGGGTGGCGGTGCCTTCGAGCAGGTCCGTCTTCGGCTGGTACTGCAGGCGCAGGTCGTAGTGGGACACGTCGTATCCGCCGTTGCCGCTGGCCGGGTAATAGGGGTCGCCGATACCCGGGGCACCCGGACCGGCACTCGCCGCCGACGCCGGGATCACCAGCAGCAGGGAAGCGGCGAGCACGCTCGGGGCGATGACTTTGCGGTGCACGAATGACTCCAAGTGGTAGGGGAGGCAGGTCGGTTCCAGGTCTTGTCGCTCGACCGTATTCACCCGTGATCGCTCACGTCATGTCCATGGCCCCTGCTGTCACACGATCGCCATTCGGCCGTCACGGTATGGCGCAAGACCCGGGGCCCGCGCCGGGGGAGCCGCCCGCCGGGCGCACCCCGCCGACGGCCCGGCGCCACCCGGCCCGGGCCCGTGGCCTGCGGCGCAGCCGCCGCCTCCCGGCCCCGCCGGCGCCCGCGCGGCCCGTGCCGGGGAGGCACGGAGCAGTGCTGCGCCGCGTCGCGTCCGGCCTCGCGGATCGGCCGAATCGGGCCTGAGGACCCGGGGGAAGTCCTGCTCCTCCCGGCCGGCGTGCGGGCGGCTCAGTCGTCGAGGAGCCGCCAGGCGGTGAGGGCGAGTGCGGCCCGCTGCAGGCCCGTGGGCTCGGTGAAGTCGATGCCCAGGGTCTTGCCGATCTGGTCGATCCGACGGGCGACACTGCTGTGGTGCAGGTGGAGGAGGTCGGCGGCCCGGCGCAGCGAGCCGGTGGCGCAGTAGGCGTCCAGGGTCGCCAGGTCCTCCGGGTGGGCGGCCACGCGGGCGACCGCGGCCACGTCCCTGTTCTCGCGCGCGGCGCCCCGGGGTATGTCGGCCAGCAGCGCCAGCGCACCCAGGTCGTCGTGGCGGACGACGGGTTCGCGCGGGGTGGTGAAGCGCAGGGCGGTGCGGGCCTGCCGCCAGGAGCGGTCCGGGCTCCCGGCGGCGCCGATGCCCGCGCGCACGTCCGCCGGAAACCGGGCCGTGTCGACGGCGGTGGCCAGGATGACGCCCACGCCGGCGACCGATGCCGCCTTCACCGGGCGGGCCGGGCACACCAGGGCGCCGATCCGGTCCAGCGGCAGCCGCGACCGTACGGCGACGGCGCGGACCGGCAGGCCTGCGGCGAAGCCCAGCAGCCGCAACGCCCGGGCCCGGGCCGCCTCGTCGCCGTCGGAGCTGATCGCCAGTTCGACGAGCGCGGGGTCGGCCATGGTGGTGGGGGCGATGCCGTAGCGTTCCACGACCGCCGCGGCGGCGAGGGCCAGCCGCTCCAGGAGCACCTCGTCGAGCGGGTTCGGCGCCCCGGCGCGCTCCAGCCACACCGCGCCGATCTCCTCCTCGTCCAGCGTGATCGGCGCCGTGGAGGAGGCGGCGGGCGGCAGGGCGGACACCTGTCCGCCGTCGGGCGAGACCCGGACCACCCGCCCCGTGCCGTGGAGCCGGAACCCCGCCACGCATTCGGCCAGGCCCGCCGAAGCCCGCGCGAGCGCCGGGAGGTCCACGCGCCGGCGCATCAGCGTGTCGTAGAACGCGACGACGCGGATCGCACCCTCGGCGTACGAATCGAGTCCCGACAGCCGGACGGCCAGTGCCTCCATGGCGCAAGCATAGGCACCGGCCGGTGCGCCGATCGGCGCGCGATCGGGGCGAGATGCGCGACGGACGGCGGACGACCCGCCCGGGCGAAGGCCGTGAGGATGGGCGTCATGGATCCCGAACTCGAAGCATTCATCCCGCTGCTCGCTCCGCTGGACCTGAGCGACCCGGTCACCGCACGCAAGCAGTTCGCCGAGCGCGCCGCGGCGGCGCCGTCGCCGGACACCTCGACCATGGAGGTCGAGGACCGCACGGTGTCCGCCGACCCGGACGTGCCGGTGCGGATCTACCGCCCGCACGGGGCGCAAGGAGCCGTCGTATGGCTGCACGGCGGCGGCGGGGTCTTCGGCGACCTGGACACCGAACATCCCTGGGCCGCCCGGATCGCGGACCTCTCCGGGGCGGTGGTGATCTCGGTGGGCTACCGCCTGGCGCCCGAGCACCCGTTCCCCGCCGCCCTGGACGACGCCTACGCCGTACTGGACTGGACGGCCGGGCACGCGGACGAACTCGGCATCGATCCGGCGCGGATCGCGGTCGGCGGACACAGCGCCGGCGCGAACCTCGCCGCCGCGACCGCGCTGCGGGCCCGTGACGAGCAGGGGCCCGCGATCCGCTTCCAGCTGCTCAACCAGCCGGGACTGGACGACCGTCAGATGACCTGGTCGGCGCGGAACTTCACCGACACGCCCTGGTTCAACCGCGACCAGATCGCCGCGGCCTGGCGGCACTACCTGGGCTCCCGGCCCGCCACCCCGTACGCGGCCCCGGCGCGGGCCGCCGACCTGTCCGGGCTGCCCCCCGCCTACATCGCCACCGCGGAATTCGACCCGAACCGCGACGAGGACATCGACTACGCACTGCGCCTGCTGCAGGCGGGCGTGTCCGTCGAACTGCACCAGTGGCCCGGCACCTTCCACGGATCCCAGGCGATCCTGTCCGCCGAGGTCTCGCAGCGCCAGAACGCCGAACTCGCCGCAGCCCTGCGCCGCGCCCTCGCCGAATGAGCCGCGGACGCCGGCCGGCAGGGGGAGGGCCCCTGATCAACTCGCCGGTCGACTCCCCGGGCAACTCACCGGTGACCAACTCGCCGATCGTGAAAGGACGGACGTGGTGAAGATCCGACTGGCGGTATGTGCAAGCGTGGCCGCGCTGAGTGTCTGTGCGGGCACGGCGGCGGCAACTCCCGCACCCCACGCGCCGACCGCCTCCGATCCCGCGCAGCTGCAGTCCGCCCTGGACGGCGTCCACCGCGCGGGAGTCCCGGGGGTGTACGCCGAGGTACGCGATGCCGGCCGGGTGTGGCGCGGCGCCTCCGGGGTCGCCGATGTCAGGACCGGCCGTCCCGTCAGGCCCGACATGCGGCAGCGCGTCGGCAGCATCACCAAGACCTTCACCGCCGCCGCGATCATGCAGCAGGTCGAGCAGGGCCGCATCCGGCTCGACGCGCCGATCGGTGACCACCTGCCGCAGCTGGTACCGGGGGAGCGCGGCAGGAAGATCACGGTCCGGATGCTGCTCAACAACACCAGCGGCCTTCCCGACTACATCCGCCATGCGTTCCCCTCATTGCAGGAGATGTCGCCCAAGAGCCTGGACGACAACCGGTTCAGGCGGTTCCGCCCGGCTGAGCTGATCGGGATGGGAGTCGACGCGCCTCCCGCGGGCGAGCCCGGAGCCACTCCGGGGGTGTACTCCAACACCAACTACCTGCTCCTCGGCCAGCTCCTGGAGCAGGTGACCGGCACCCCGGCCGAGGAGTACATCACCCGGAACGTCATCGAGCGTGCGGGCTCCGGCACACCGGGTTTCCGACCGGGCCGCGGATCGAGGGACCGCACTCGCGGATGTACGAGGCCCTGTGGGGCCTGATGGACCCGCCGCGCGACTACAGCGTCTACGACATGTCCTGGACGGGTACGGGTGCGGCCCTCGTGTCGACCATGGAGGACCTCAACCGCTTCTACGGCAAGCTGCTCGACCGGAAGATCGTCAACCGGTCGTCCCTGGCACAGATGCAGCGCACGGTCCCGGTCATCGCCCTGGACGGATCGACGATCGAATACGGCCTCGGTCTGCACAAGGTCGACATCGAGGGCTGCGGCACCTTCTGGGGCCACGACGGCACGGTCTGGGGGGCCGGAACGATGTCCCTGACGCGGGCCGACGGCAAGCGCCAGATGTCCGTCGCGGTCAACCTCCAGAGGTGGAACCGGCCGGACTCCTCGGGCGAGCCGCAGCACCACCCCGTCGACGACGCACTGAAGGCCCTGTACGGGCGGGCGATGTGCGGTGACGCGGACGCCGGGGCCCGGCCGGCCGGGAGCGCGGGGGAGGTGTCCACGGGGTGAGACGGGCACCACGGGCCCCGGCCCTACCCGGCGTACCAAACAGTCGGTAGCCTGCGGCACATGACGTTTCCCTTGCTCGCCGCCCGTCGCTGCTGGCACGCCGCGATCAACCCGCTGCACGCCACCGTCTACTTCTCGCCGGAGATCGCCAAGGAATTCGCCGCCCTCGGGATCACCGATCCCGTCGGCGTCAACCTCGCCCACCGGTCGGCCGCGATGGGCGCCGTCGGGGCCGGCGTGGTCACCGCCACCTTCTACAACTACCGCCACGACCTCGTCACCCGGCACCTGCCCGCAGTCTGGGACACCACCACCCCCGAGGAGGCCCTCGCCGCCCGGCTGCGGGCCGCCGACGGCTGCCTGCGCCGGCTCCTCGGCGCCGAGACCATAGCCTCGCCCGAGCTCGCCGAGGCCGCCGACCTGGCGATGCGCGCCACCGAGGGCTGCACCCGGCACGCCCGCACCCTGTACGCGGCCCACGCCGACCTCCCCGTACCGCAGGAGCCGCACCTGCGCCTGTGGCACGCCACCACCCTGCTGCGCGAGCACCGCGGCGACGGCCACCTCGCCGCCCTCCTCCTCGCGGGCCTCGACCCGGTCGAGGCCCTGGTCAGCCACACCGCCACCGGCAAGGGCATGACCCCGAAGTGGCTCAAGGTCCAGCGCGGCTGGGAGCAGGCCGACCTCGACGCCGCGGCCGACCGGCTGCGCGAGCGCGGCGTGCTCGACGCCGCCGGCGAGCTGACCGCGCAGGGCACGGCCTTGCGCGAACAGCTGGAGAGCGACACCGACCGCCTCGACGCCGCCCCCTACCAGCACCTCGGCGAGGCCGGCCTGGCCCGCCTCACCGAGCTCGGCGGCGCCCTCGTGGTCAAGGCCGTGACCGCCGGGGCCTTCCCCGCGGACCTGATGGGCAGGGGCTGACGGACAGGGCTCCCGCCGTCCGCCACCGCCACCTGCCACAATTGGCAGCCTTCCAGTGCAAACGAAGGCAGGCGGGACCCGATCGTGACGATGTCCATCGAAGGCAGGATCGCCGAGGAGCTCGGCGTACGGGAGCGGCAGGTCAAGGCCGCCGTCGAGCTGCTCGACGGCGGCTCCACCGTGCCGTTCATCGCGCGCTACCGCAAGGAAGCGACGGAGATGCTCGACGACGCCCAGCTGCGCACCCTCGAGGAGCGGCTGCGGTATCTGCGCGAGCTGGAGGACCGGCGCGCGGCGATCCTGGACTCCGTACGGGAGCAGGGCAAGCTCGACGCCGAGCTGGAGGCCCGGATCAACGCGGCCGACACCAAGGCCCGGCTGGAGGACATCTACCTCCCCTTCAAGCCCAAGCGGCGCACCAAGGCGCAGATCGCCCGCGAGGCCGGGCTGGAGCCGCTCGCGGACGGCCTGCTGGCCGACCCGTCGGTGGAACCGGCCGCCGCGGCCGCCGCGTTCGTCGACGCCGACAAGGGCGTCGCCGACCCGGCAGCCGCCCTCGAAGGCGCCCGCGCCATCCTCACCGAGCGGTTCGGCGAGGACGCCGACCTGATCGGCGAGTTGCGCGAGCGCATGTGGGGCCGCGGCCGGCTCGCCGCGAAGGTCCGCGAGGGCAAGGAGGAGGCGGGCGCCAAGTTCGCCGACTACTTCGACTTCGCCGAGCCGTTCACCGCGCTGCCCTCGCACCGCGTCCTCGCCATGCTGCGCGGCGAGAAGGAGGACGTCCTCGACCTCACCCTGGAGCCGGAAGAGCCTTCGGAGGCTCCCGGGCCGTCCACGTACGAGGGCATGATCGCCCGCCGCTTCGGGGTGAACGACCGCGGCCGCCCCGGCGACAAGTGGCTGGGCGACACGGTCCGCTGGGCCTGGCGTACGAAGATCCAGGTGCACCTCGGCATCGACCTGCGGATGCGGCTGCGCCAGGCCGCCGAGGACGAGGCCGTCCGGGTCTTCGCGTCGAACCTGCGCGACCTGCTGCTCGCGGCGCCCGCCGGCACCCGGGCCACGCTCGGCCTCGACCCCGGTTTCCGCACCGGCGTGAAGGTCGCCGTCGTGGACGCCACCGGCAAGGTCGTGGCCACGGACGTGATCTACCCGCACGTGCCCGCCAACAAGTGGGACGAGTCCCTCGCCAAGCTGGCCCGCCTCGCGAAGGAGCACGCGGTCGAGCTGGTCGCCATCGGCAACGGCACCGCCTCCCGCGAGACCGACAAGCTCGCCGGGGACCTCATCACGCGCCATCCCGAGCTGGGGCTCACCAAGGTGATGGTCTCGGAGGCGGGCGCCTCCGTGTACTCGGCCTCGGCCTTCGCCTCGCAGGAACTCCCCGGCATGGACGTGTCGCTGCGCGGCGCCGTCTCCATCGCCCGCCGCCTGCAGGACCCGCTCGCCGAGCTGGTCAAGATCGACCCGAAGTCGATCGGGGTCGGCCAGTACCAGCACGACCTGTCCGAGATGAAGCTCTCGCGCTCGCTCGACGCGGTGGTCGAGGACTGCGTGAACGGCGTCGGCGTGGACGTCAACACCGCCTCCGCGCCCCTGCTTTCGCGCGTGTCGGGCATCAGCGGCGGCCTCGCCGAGAACATCGTGGCCCACCGCGACGCCAACGGCCCCTTCCGCAACCGCAAGGGGCTCAAGGACGTGGCCCGCCTCGGCCCGAAGGCGTACGAGCAGTGCGCGGGCTTCCTGCGGATCCGCGGCGGGGACGACCCGCTGGACTCCTCCGCCGTGCACCCCGAGGCGTACCCGGTGGTCCGTGCGATGGGGAAGACGGCCGGCGGCGAGGTCGCGGCCCTGGTCGGCAACACCGCCGTCCTGCGGTCCCTGCGCCCCGAGCAGTTCGTCACCGAGGCCTTCGGACTGCCCACGGTCACCGACATCCTGCGCGAGCTGGAGAAGCCGGGCCGCGACCCGCGTCCCGCCTTCAAGACCGCGACCTTCAAGGAGGGCGTGGAGAAGATCGGCGACCTGGCCCCCGGGATGATCCTGGAGGGCGTGGTCACCAATGTGGCCGCCTTCGGCGCCTTCATCGACATCGGCGTCCACCAGGACGGCCTGGCGCACGTCTCGGCGCTGTCGAAGAACTTCGTCAAGGACCCGCGGGACGTGGTCAAGCCGGGCGACATCGTCCGCGTGAAGGTCATGGACGTGGACATCCCGCGCAAGCGGATCTCGCTGACCCTGCGGCTGGAGGACGAGGCCGGGGCGGAGCGCGGCGCGGGAGCCCCCAGGCAGCGCGAGGACCGGCGGGGCGGTGGCTCCGGCGGCGGCCGTCCCCCGCAGCAGCGCGGCGGCTCCGGCGGCGCCCGCGAGGGCGGCAGGAACCAGGGCGAGCGCGGCCAGGGCAGCCAGCGTCAGGGCCAGGGCGGCCAGGGCCAGGGGCAGGGCCAGGGCGGTCAGGGCCGGCGCCAGGGCGGCGGCGGTGCCCCCGCCCCCGCGAACAGCGCGATGGCGGACGCGCTGCGCCGCGCGGGCCTCACGGCCCCCGAGGAGCGCCGCAAGCGGTAGGCGTCGTCGGGGGCGGCTTGCAGCCACCCGGCGCGTCGGGGTCTTCGTACGCAGTGGCCGAATAGGTTCCCCACCTGGGGACTTGCCTTGCCAACTCGCGTACAAGATCTGTAGGCATGGTGGAACGCCCGTTCGTCATCCGGCGGACGGGCTTCCGCGTTTCCCCCTCAGGACCGCATTCCCCGAGGCCGCCTTGAAGGCACAGGACGTCATGCCCATGCCCATACACGCCTACCGACGCTGCCCCGGAAAGGGTCCGAAGAGGGATCACATGCCCCACCGGCAACTCAGCATTCGCAAACGGTGCGAGAACATTCTCGGCCATCTGGATTTGACCCGTCCGTTCTCCCTCGACGCGCTGTGCAACCGGATAGCCGAGCAGCGCGGCCGCCCCATCCGCCTCCACCCGCTCCCCAAGGAGGCGGCGGAGTCCGGAGTGTGCGGACTGTGGGTGGGCACGGCCAGCGTCGACTACGTCTTCTACGAGGCGCAGACCACCCCGCTGCACCGGGAGCACATCGTCCTCCACGAGCTCGGCCACATCCTCTTCGGACACCACTCGCTGGAGGGCGAGGACGCCGACGGCAACCTTCCCACCGTGCTCGGGCGCACCAACTACACCACCCGCCAGGAGCAGGAGGCGGAGATGCTCGCGAGCATGATCCGCATCCGCACCTCGAACGCCGGCCCGCGCCCGGCGGACCGCAGCCGGGGCACCCTGGCCCGGCTGGAGTCGGCCATGGGCTACGAGTGGGGCAGCGATGGGAGCTGACCTCACCGCCTTCGGCAACTGGCTCGCCGTCCCCAGCGTGGTGTGCCTGTGGGCCGCCGTCCTGCTCCGCGCCCCCGGGGCCCTGCGCTCGCCCCAGCAGCGCGGCCTGTGGCTGGCCGTCGCCACCGCCGCCGCCGCGATGACCCTGAACCTCCCGGACGTGGTCGCCTACGCGATGAACCGCGGCTCCGGCTATGCCCACACCATCGGCCTCGTCCGCAACCTCATCGGCGTGCTGTCGGCGGGCGCCGTGCTCTACTTCGTCGCCGCCACCACCCGCGGCCGGCGGCTCCAACTCGCCTCCTGGATCGCCACGGTGGCGTGGCTGGGCGCGCTCCTGGCCCTGGACGCGGCCGCACCCGGGCACGGCACCCACACCATGCCGCCGGCCGGCGACCCGGTGCCCTCCCTCGCGTACTGGCTGGTGCTGATCTCCGCCCACATCGTCGCCAACACCGTCTGCGTGTCCCTGTGCTGGCGCTACAGCCGGCGCACCGAGAGCCGGGGCCTCGCCGCCGGACTGCGCCTCTTCGGCCTCGGCACCACCCTCGCCGGACTGTTCTGGCTGGCGTACCTGCTCAAGGCCCTGTTCGGCAGCACCTGGGCGATGCCCGCCCTCCCGCTGCTGATGAACCTGCACGGCATGCTGCGCGCCGCCGCGATCCTCGTGCCCACGCTCTTCACCCTCCGCCGCACCGCCGCCGACACCGTCACCGCCTGGCGGCTGTGGCCGCTCTGGCGCGACCTGGTCGAAGCCGTCCCGCACGTGGCCCTCAACAAGCCGCGCGCCGGGCGGGTGGTGGAACTGCTGTGGCCGCCGGTCCCGCGCAACCTGCTCGTGTACCGCAAGGTCATCGAGACGCGCGACGCGATCCTGATCCTGGGGGAGTACGCGGCCCCGGGCGCCCTGGAGCGGGCCCGCGGCCGGGCCGCCGGACAGGGGGTCCCCGAACAGCGGCGCACCGCGGCCGCGCTGGCCCGCGTACTGCAGGAGGCGCGGCAGGCGAAGCTCGACGGACTGCCCGGGCAGCAGGGCGAGGCCGCCGCGCTGGAGCTGCCCGCCTCGATCCACACCTCCCAGGAGGGCGGGGACCTGGCGGACGAGGCCCGGTTCCTCGTCGACGTCGCCCAGGCGTACGCCGCGCCCGCCGGTACCGCGTCTGCCCGCACGAGGAAGTGAAGCCGTCTTGACGACCGCAGGAACCACCGTACTGATCACCGGGGCGAGCGCCGGACTGGGCGCGGCCTTCGCCCGCGGCTTCGCGGCCAAGGGCTGCGACCTGGTCCTCGTCGCCCGCGACAAGGAGCGGCTCGAAGCCGTCGCCGGGCAGCTGGGCCGCGCGTACGGCACCGTGTGCGAGGTGCTGCCCGCGGACCTACTCGATCCGGGGGACTGCGCGGCGGTCGCCGAGCGGCTCGCCGACCGGTCCAGGCCCGTGGACATGCTGGTCAACAACGCGGGCTTCGGGCTGCCCGCGCCCTTCCCGTACAGCCCGGTCGAGGACGAGGAGCGGATGCTCGACCTGCTCGTGAAGGTCCCGCTGCGGCTCACCCACGCCGTCCTGCCCGGCCTGCGCGAGCGCCGCCGCGGCGCGGTCCTCAACGTCTCCTCGGTGGCGGGGCTGCTGCCGACCGGCACGTACGGGGCCGCCAAGGCCTGGATCACCGCGTTCAGCGAGTCGCTCCGGGTGGACATGGAGCCGTACGGGGTCCGGGTCCTGGCGGTGGTCCCCGGCTTCACCCGCACCGAGTTCCAGGAGCGCGCCGGGATGGACGTCAGCGCGCTGCGCGACGCGGTCTGGCTGGAACCGGAGGCCGTGGTCGCCCAGGCGCTGAAGGACCTGGCCCGGCGCCGCCCGGTCAGCATCACCGGCCGCCGCTACCAGGCGTACGCCCTGGCGGCCCAGCACCTCCCGCGCGCCTTCGTGGCCCGGAAGATGGCCCGCCGGCGACGGCCCCCGGCCGGCCCGGACGCGTGACCCCGCCCGTGGGCGGGGCCCGCGGGTGCGTGGCTAGAGCTCGGTGACCTTGCCGCCCGAGACCTCCAGGCGACGGTTCACGTGCACGGCTTCCAGCATGCGGCGGTCGTGGGTGACCAGGAGGAGGGTGCCCTCGTAGGCGTCGAGGGCGGACTCCAGCTGCTCGATCGCCGGGAGGTCGAGGTGGTTGGTGGGCTCGTCCAGGACCAGCAGGTTCACCCCGCGGCCCTGGAGCAGCGCCAGCGCGGCGCGGGTGCGCTCGCCGGGGGAGAGGGTGGCCGCCGGGCGCAGGACGTGGGCCGCCTTGAGGCCGAACTTGGCCAGCAGGGTGCGCACTTCGGCCGGCTCGGTCTCCGGGACCGCCGCACAGAAGGCCTCCAGCAGCGGTTCGCCGCCGAGGAACAGGCCGCGGGCCTGGTCCACCTCGCCGACCAGGACGCCGGAGCCGAGGGTGGCGGAGCCCGAGTCCGGGGCCAGCCGGCCCAGCAGGACCGCGAGGAGGGTGGACTTGCCCGCGCCGTTGGCCCCGGTGATCGCCACCCGGTCCGCCCAGTCGATCTGCAGGCTGGCCGGGCCGAAGGCGAAGTCGCCCCGCTTGACGGCCGCTTCGCGCAGGGTGGCCACGACCGAGCCGGAGCGCGGGGCCGCCGCGATCTCCATGCGCAGTTCCCACTCCTTGCGGGGCTCGTCCACGACCTCCAGCCGCTCGATCGCACGCTGCGTCTGGCGGGCCTTGGCGGCCTGCTTCTCGCTGGACTCGCCGCGCAGGTTCTTGCCGATCTTGTCGTTGTCGGAGGCCTTGCGGCGGGCGTTGCGCACGCCCTTGTCCATCCAGTTGCGCTGCATCTGGGCCCGGCCCTCCAGGGCCGACTTCTTGCCCGCGTACTCCTCGAACTCCTCGCGGGCGTGGTCGCGGGCGCGCTCGCGCTCCTCCAGGTACGCGTCGTAGCCGCCGCCGTAGAGGTTGATCTGCTGCTGGGCCAGGTCGAGTTCGAGGACCTTGGTGACGGTCCGCGTCAGGAACTCGCGGTCGTGGCTGATGACGACCGTGCCCGCGCGCAGCCCCTTCACGAACCGCTCCAGCCGCTCCAGACCGTCCAGGTCCAGGTCGTTGGTGGGCTCGTCGAGGAGGAAGACGTCGTAACGGGACAGCAGCAGCGAGGCGAGGCCCGCACGGGCCGCCTGACCGCCCGAGAGCGCCGTCATCGGCAGGTCCAGGCCCACCATGAGGCCGAGCTCGGCGGCGACCTCCTCGGCCCGCTCGTCGAGATCGGCGCCGCCGAGGTCCAGCCACCGGTCCAGCGAGGTCGCGTACGCGTCGTCCGCGCCCGGCGTCCCGTCCACCAGCCCCTGCGTCGCCGCGTCGAGCTCCGCCTGCGCGGCGGCCACACCCGTACGGCGGGCCAGGAAGTCCCGGACCGACTCGGACGGTCGGCGCTCCGGCTCCTGCGGGAGATGGCCGACGGCGGCGGTCGGCGGGGAGAGCCGCAGCTCCCCGGTCTCGGGGGTGTCCAGCCCGGCGAGCAGGCGCAGCAGGGTGGACTTCCCGGCGCCGTTCACGCCGACGAGGCCGATGACGTCACCGGGGGCGACGACGAGGTCGAGATCGGCGAAGAGCGTGCGCTCACCGTGCGCGGCGGTGAGCTTCTTGGCGACGAGGGTTGCAGTCATGATGTGCCGATCCTATCCGGGCCGGCGGACGTCCCCCGGATGGCCGAATAGGTGGGAAGCACGTCATTGCGGCCATCGGCGCCCGCGTCACACCATGGGGTCATGTCGTTGCGAAACGTGCTCGTCGTCCTCTACGACGGGGTGCAGAGCCTGGACGTGACCGGGCCCGTGGAGGTGTTCGCCGCCGTGGACCGGTTCCCCGGGCTGCCGGGCTACACCATCGCCACGGTGTCGCCGGGAGGAGCGCCGGTCCGTACCAGCAGCGGGCTGACGCTGGTGCCGGACGGAGACCTGGAGAGCGCCCGGCCGGGCGCCGGGACCACACTGCTGGTGCCCGGGGGCCGGTACACGGGCGACTTCGAGCCGCGGCTCACCGACTGGCTGCGCACCTGCGGGGGTGGGGCGGAGCGGCTCGTGTCCGTGTGCACGGGCGGACTGCTGCTGGCCGAGGCCGGGCTGCTGGACGGGCGGCGGGCGACGACGCACTGGTACGTGTGCGAGCAGATGGCGCGCGACTACCCGGCCGTGGAAGTGGAGCCCGACCCCATCTACGTGCGGGACGGACCGGTGGCCACGTCGGCCGGGGTCACGGCCGGTATCGACCTCGCGCTCGCGCTGGTGGAAGAGGACCACGGGAAGGACGTCGCACTGGCGATCGCCCGCCACCTGGTGGTGTTCCTGCACCGGCCGGGCAACCAGGCCCAGTTCAGCGCGCAGCTGGCGGCCCAGACGGCCCGGCGGGAGCCACTGCGGGACGTACAGCAGTGGATCACCGAGCACCCGGACGGCGACCTCAGCGTCGATGCGCTCGCCGCACGGGCGCGCCTCTCCCCGCGCCACTTCGCCCGGGCCTTCCAGGCGGAGACGGGGGTGACCCCGGGCCGGTACGTGGAGCGGGTGCGGGTGGAGCACGCCCGGCGCCTGCTGGAGGAGGGCTCCCCGGGCATCGCCCAGGTCGCCCGTGCCTGCGGGTACGGCACGCCGGAGGCGCTGCGCCGGGCCTTCGTGAAGACGCTGGGACAGCCCCCGACGGAATACCGCCGCCGGTTCGGCGCACCCCGGGCCCCTTAGCCGTACGGCCGGCCGGCCAGAGAACGCATCAACGCATCACCCATCAACAGCTCCGGAGGAGCCATGCAGATCGCCGTACTGCTCTACGACCGCTTCACCGCCCTCGACGCCATCGGGCCCTTCGACACGCTCGGACGGCTGCCGGGCGCCGAGGTCGTGTTCGTGTCCGAGCGGCCCGGGCCCGTGCGGACGGACAACGGGTCGCTCGCGCTCGTCGCCGACAAGGCGCTCGGCGAGGTGACCCGGCCCGACATCGTCATCGTGCCCGGCGGGCCGCACCCCGAGCTGGAGATGAAGAACCCGGCCGTCATGGAGTGGCTGAGGACCGTCGACGCCACCAGCACGTGGACCACGTCCGTGTGCACCGGATCGCTGCTGCTCGCCGCGGCCGGGCTGCTCGACGGGAGGCGGGCGGCCGGCCACTGGCTGTACCTCGACCGGCTGCCGCAGTTCGGGGCCGAGCCCACCGGGGAGCGGGTGGTCTTCGACGGGAAGTACGTCACCGCGGCCGGGGTGTCCTCCGGGATCGACATGGGCCTCACCCTGCTCGGCAGGATCGCGGGGGACGAGATCGCCCAGACCGTCCAGCTGATGACCGAGTACGACCCCCAGCCGCCCTACGACGCCGGTTCGCCGGAGAAGGCGCCCGCCGAGCTCGTCGCCCGGCTGCGGGCGAACAACCCCCTGGTGTAGGCCGGGGGCGTCACCGGAGCCGGTCGGGGCGGCACCGCCTCACGGCGTCCAGGTGAAGCGGGGGGCCCGGCGCTCCAGGAACGCGGCGACGCCCTCCGCGGCTTCGCCGCTCTCCGCCGCCCGGGCGTCCCAGTGCCCGTCCCGGTCCGTCCGGCCGTCCGCGAACTCCTTGGCCGCCGCCTGGGTCAGCTGCGAGCGCGAGGCCAGGATCCGGGTGAACTCGGCGACCCGCTTGTCCAGCTGCCCGGCCGGCAGCAGCTCGTTCAGGAAACCGGCGCGCAGCGCCTGGTCCGCGCCGATCAACTCCGCGGAGAAGAGGAGGTACTTGGCCCAGGCCGGGCCGACCAGGGAGGCCAGCCTCCGGGTGGAGGAGGCCGGGTAGACGATGCCCAGCTTGGCCGGGGTCACCCCGAAGGACGCGCCCTCCTCCGCGAAGCGCAGGTCGCAGGCCGCCGCCAGCTGGCTCCCGCCGCCCACGCAGAACCCGCGGACGGCCGCCAGCGTCGGCTTGGGGAAGGCGGCCAGGGCCTCCTCCGCCGTCACGGCGAGGGCCCTCGGGTCCTCGTCCCCGGTCAGCGAGGAGATGTCGGCGCCCGCGCAGAAGGTCGGTCCGGCACCGGTCAGGACGAGCGCCCGTACCGCCGGGTCGCCCGCCAGTCCCGTCAGCAGCTCCGGGAGCGCCCGCCACATCGCGGCGGTCATGGCATTGCGCTTGGCGGGGTGCGAGATGACGACGGTGGCGACCCCGTCGGCGACCGTGTGCAGGAGGGTGGCCTCGAGGTCTGCGTCCATGCGCCGGATGCTATCCCGGGCGGCCAAACCTATGATCAAGGGAGTCGGTCCGGGGGTGCGAGGAGGTGGCGCGTCCATGGGCACAGACCGTGCAGACCGTACCGGGGCCGAGGCGGCCGGGGGCCGGGAACCGCAGCAGGAGAAGAAGAAGCTCAGCCGCAGCTACGGGCTGCTGGCCCTGCTCGGGGTGATCCTCGTGCTGGCCGGTCTGGTGGGCCTCGTCTACACCGGCCTGGCCACGCTCACCTCGATGTTCCTCTTCGGCTGGCTGCTGCTGATCGGCGGCGCGGTGGGTCTGCTGCATGCCGTGCAGTCGCGCAAGAGCAACTACTTCTGGCTCGCCGTCGTCGTCGCCGCGATCGATCTCGCGGCGGGCTTCGTGATCCTGCGCCGCCCCGAGGCGAGCGCCGAGGCACTGACCATGTTCGCCGCGCTGCTCTTCCTTACCGGCGGGCTGTTCCGGCTGGTCGGAGCGCTGGTGGTGCGCGGATCGAACTTCGGGCTCGCGCTCGTCCAGGGCGCCTTCGGGGTCCTGCTGGGGGTCCTGATCCTCTCCAACTGGCCCGGCAACAGTCTGTACGTGATCGGAACCTTCTTCTCCCTCGCCCTCCTGTTCGACGGCCTGAGCCTGATCGCCCTGGGCATGGGGGCCCGGCGCATCCTGGGCTTGGTCAGGGAAGACGAGGAGCCGCGGGAGGCGGCCGCGGCGGACGGGGCCCGCGAGTCGGCCGCGAAGCGCCCGACAGAAGATCAGGAACAGTCGAACAACTGACTCTGTCATACGCCAGCGGTCAGAATGTGTCCGATTGACGCTGACTTCTGGTCAGCAGTCCGGTCCCGTTCAGCACGTTCCCCACTCTTGACGCGTGGAGACGATCGAGCGTGAAGACGGGGGACGGAAGATGGATGTCAGCGGGAGTGTCCCGCCAGCCAAGGAGGGGGAGCCGGAGGCTCCGGCCGACCCCCTCGCCTACGAGGGAGTGTGGAGGTTCACGGCGCCCGCGGTAGAAGAATCCGTTCCGCAGGCCCGCCGGGCGGTCCGGGACCTGCTCGGGCGCCAAGGGGTGCCGGCCCATCAGGACCTCGTGTACTCCCTGCTCCTGATCGTCTCCGAACTGGTGACGAACTCGGTCCGGCACGCCGCCCTCCTCTCGCCGGAGGTCGCGGTCGAGGTCGCGATCGGCCGCGATTGGGTACGGGTGGCGGTCGAGGACAACCACCCGTACCGGCCCAAGGCGCTGGAGGCCGACTTCGGCCAGACCGGCGGCCGGGGTCTGCTCCTCGTACGGGAGGTCACGCACGAGGCCGGCGGGGTCTGCGACGTCGAGCACACCTCGACCGGCGGCAAGGTCATCTGGGCGGCCCTGCCGCTCACCACCCCGCCGGCCGCGGGCTGAGCGGCGGGCGGCGAGGCGGCGGTCGAGCGGGACGGCGTACGGGCAGGACCCCGGAGGCCGGGCAGCGGGACGGAGTACGGCTACCAGCCGGCCGCGTCGCCGGTCAGCTCGCGGATCGCGGGCCGCGCCGCGTCCAGCACGGTCATGAACCAGGCCGAGAACGGCACTTCGGCATGGCGCTTGGCCAGCTCCTCGGCGGTGACGAAGGCGGTGTCCTCGACCTCCTCCGGATCGGGCCGCACGACGGTCTGCGCGAGTCCCACGAACAGGTGATTGAACTCCTGCTCCACCAGACCCGACGCGGGGTCCGGGTGGTTGTAGCGCACCGTCCCCGCCTGCGCGAGCAGCGAGGGCGACAGCCCCAGCTCCTCGTGGGTCCGCCGGGCCGCGGCCGCGAACGGCGACTCCCCGGGATAGGGGTGACCGCAACAGGTGTTCGACCAGACGCCGGGGGAGTGGTACTTCCCGAGGGCCCGCTGCTGGAGCAGCAGACGGCCCTGCTCGTCGAAGAGGAACACCGAGAACGCCCGGTGCAACTGCCCGGGCGCCTGGTGGGCGGAGAGCTTCTCCGCCGTGCCGATGGTGTTGCCGGACTCGTCGACCAGTTCGAGCATGATCGGTTCTTGAGTACCGGTGCCGTTGGACGCGCGGTTCGCGGCGGTGGCTGGTGTGGTCGGCATACCCATCCTTCGCTTCGGACTTCGGCCTTCAGTCTGCCGTACAAAAGAGGCTTGTCCCCACTTCGGAGATCCGCGCATGTCCGCCCCCCGTCCCGTGCTAGGCGACGAGGGGCGGATCACATCGGTCCTCCGCGGTCCTCCGCGGCGGCCCTGCGCGCGCGTCAGACTCCGAAGGGGGCCGGATACTCGATGGTGCCCGCCGGTACCGGCACGGAATCGTCCAGCACCAGCGCCATCATCACCTCGTCCCGAACCTCGAAGGGCGCCCGGATCCCGAAGCGCGACGCCGGTGTGAAACCGAAGCGCGGGTAGTACTCCGGGTGGCCGAGCACGAGGACCAGCGACTCCCCGCGCTCCGCGGCCGCCGCGAGCAGGGCCCGTACGACCGCGCTGCCCGCGCCCGAACGCTGGAACGCGGGCGAGACGGCCACCGGGGCGAGCGCGAGCGCCCGTACCCCGCCGACCCGGCACGCGGTGAGCAGGGCGTGCGCCGCCACCGATCCGTCCGGGGCCTCGGCCACGTACGACAGTCCGGGCAGCCAGGCTCCGTCCGTGCGCAGCGCGTCCACGAGGTCCGCCTCCAGCGCAGTCCCGAACGCCGCCAGGTTGACCTCCCGTACGGCGGCCACATCGGCAGCGGTCTCGGGGCGGGCGGGCCAGGCGCCGCCGTCCCCGGCCGTCACCGGGCGCAGGACGTAGCCCGTGTACCCGTACTCGTGCCCGTGCCGGGCCCGTACGCCGAGCTCCTCGCGGCTCGCGGCCAGGGCCGCGGCCATCGCGGGGGCGGCGGCGCCGGAAAGGGTACGGACCCGCTCGGCGAGCGGTTCGTAGTACTCGGCCCAGTCGGAATCGGGCAGGTGGTGCACGCCGAGCACCTGGTACCCGGCGGCCTGGGCGGCCGCGAGGTTGCGGGCGGTGGTGCGCAGCGGGCACTGCGGGTCCCAGAAGGCGCGGGCGCCCGCGGACGGCTCGGGCACCGTCCACTGGATCTCGGTCAGGACGAGGGTGCCGCCCGGGGCGATCAGCCGCTTCCACTGCTCGAGCGCGGCGTCGAAGCCGAGGATGTAGGCGGAGCCCTCCGCCCAGACGAGGTCGAAGGAACGGTCCGGGAAGTCCTCGCCCGTGAGTGCGCCCATGTCCGCCTCGACGGTGCGGACGCGTCCGGCGAGCCCGCGGGCCGCGGCGGCCGTGCGGAGCTCTTCGAGGAAGGGGGCGTGCAGGTCGACGGCGGTCACCTCGGCGCCGGCGCCGCCCGCCTCGGCGGCGAGCAGCAGGGCGCTGCGGCCCGGGCCGCAGCCCAGGTCGAGGACGCGCGGCCGCTCGGGCAGCGGTCCGCACAGGGACAGCAGGTGGCGGGTGCTCGCGTCGGAGCCCGGAGCCTGCCGGGGCAGGCCGTGGTGCAGGGCGAAGAAGGCCTCGGTGAAGGCGTGGTCGGTGAAGGCGTTGTGGTCGGTCAACGTGAACCCTTGGAACGGGGGCTCCGGCCGACGAGGCCCAGCGGTGTGATCAGGCCCGGCCGGATGCCCGGAGGAAACGGGAAGTGGGGATGCACCGGAGTTCGCTGCGCATGGCCGCGACCACTACGACGGTCATCAACCCACCTCTTTCCACTCGACACGTTCAGGGGCGTGTCCACCGTAACATCCGGGCCGTTTGTGGTACCGCGCCGTGATCATCGATGATGATCGCGACCCGGCCCGGGGCCGCGATATTCGGCTTATCGGGGCGTAAACGGGTGATGAACCCCTGCTTCCATTCATCCGATAGCCTCTGCCGACGTGCCGCCGCCCCCGAGGCGCCCGTCCGGAATCCGTTACAAGGAGTGAGTTCGTCTGCCGACCGTCATCCTCACCGGCCTGCCGGTCCCCGGATCACCGCTCGCGGACGAGCTGCGCTCACTCGGCTTCGAGGTCCGCCCCGCCACCGGTCCCGAGGACGCCGCCGCCGCACTGGCCGCCGTACCCGCCGACCAGCGGGTGGCCGTCGTGGACAGCGCCTTCGTCGGGCACGTGCACGCACTGCGCCTCGCGCTGACCGATCCGCGCTTCGACGCCTGCGCCGTGACCGGAGCCCTCGCCGTCCTGCCCGGAGCCCGCGACGCCCTCGACAAGGCCGCCGTCGCCACCGGGGCGGACACCGACGCCGCCGCCCCGTACGCGGACCGCCTCGCGGCCGCGGTCGAGGCCGCCGGGACCTCCGTCCAGCGCCCCGAGCTGGGCACCCTCGTCGCCACGGTCCCCGCCGGTCCGGCGGAACGGGACGCGGCGACCGCCGCGGTCGCCGCCGTCGACGACGAGGCCGTGCGCCTGCGGACCGCCGTGAAGTCCCGCGACGGCTTCTTCACCACCTTCTTCATCAGCCCGTACTCGCGCTACATCGCCCGCTGGTGCGCACGACGCGGCCTGACCCCGAACCAGGTCACCACCGCCTCGCTGATCACCGCGCTGATCGCGGCCGGCTGCGCCGCCACGGGCGAGCGCTGGGGCTACGTGGCGGCCGGCGTGCTGCTCCTCGTCTCCTTCGTACTGGACTGCACCGACGGGCAGCTCGCCCGCTACTCGCTCCAGTACTCGACGATGGGCGCCTGGCTCGACGCCACCTTCGACCGCGCGAAGGAGTACGCCTTCTACGCGGGCCTCGCGCTCGGAGCCGCCAGGAACGGCGACGACGTCTGGGCCCTGGCCACCGGCGCCATGATCCTCATGACCTGCCGGCACGTCGTGGACTTCTCCTTCAACGAGGCCAACCACGACGCCACCGCCAACACGAGTCCCACGGCGGCGCTCTCCGACAAGCTCGACAGCGTCGGCTGGACCGTGTGGGTCCGCCGGATGATCATCCTGCCGATCGGTGAGCGCTGGGCGATGATCGCGGTCCTGACCGCCTTCACCACCCCCCGCATCGTCTTCTACGCCCTGCTCGTCGGCTGCGCCTTCGGCGCGCTCTACACCACCGCCGGCCGGGTCCTGCGCTCCCTGACCCGCAAGGCCACCCGCACCGACCGGGCGGCGCGGGCGCTCTACGACCTGACCGACTCCGGCCCGATCGCCGAGCTGGTGGCCGGGGCGCTGATCCGCCTCCGGGCCAGTTCGCCGGGGGCCCTCGGGATCGCCGTGCTGGCCTCGGCGCAGCTGATCTACGGGGCCACGCAGGCGCCCTTCGGCTTCTGGGGCATGGTCGCCGCGGCGGGCATCTACGCCTTCTTCGCCGGCGGCGCCGTCCTGGCTCCCCTCAAGGGAGCCCTCGACTGGCTCGTCCCGCCGGTCTTCCGGGCCGCCGAGTACACCACCGTGCTGATCCTCGCCGTCAAGGCGGACGTCCCGGGAGCCGTTCCGGCGGCATTCGGCCTGATCGCGGCGGTCGCCTACCATCACTACGACACGGTGTACCGCATCCGCGGCGGCACCGGCGCGCCCCCGCACTGGCTGGTGCGGACGATCGGCGGCCACGAAGGCCGGGTCCTGCTGCTCACGGTCCTGGCGGCCGTCCTCGCCTCGCGCGCAGCGGACTTCCCCGTCGCGCTCACGGCCGTGGCCGTGTTCGTGGCACTCGTGGTGCTCGTCGAGAGCATCCGATTCTGGGTCTCCTCCGGAGCACCCGCCGTACATGACGAAGGAGAACCAGCATGATCGGCCTTGTACTCGCTGCCGGTGCCGGACGCCGTCTGCGTCCCTACACCGACACCCTGCCCAAGGCGCTCGTGCCGGTCGGCCCCGAGGGTGACGAGGAGAGCCTGACGGTTCTCGACCTGACCCTCGGCAACTTCGCCGAGGTCGGCCTGACCGAGGTCGCCATCGTCGTCGGCTACCGCAAGGAAGCCGTGTACGCCCGCCGCGAGGCCCTGGAGGCCAAGTACGGCGTCAAGATCACGCTGATCGACAACGACAAGGCCGAGGAGTGGAACAACGCCTACTCCCTGTGGTGTGCGCGTGAGGTCCTCAAGCAGGGCGTGATCCTCGCCAACGGCGACACCGTCCACCCGGTCTCCGTCGAGAAGACCCTGCTCGCCGCCCGCGGCAACGGCCAGAAGATCATCCTCGCCCTCGACACGGTCAAGAACCTGGCCGACGAGGAGATGAAGGTCGTCACCGCCGACGGCAAGGGCGTGCAGAAGATCACCAAGCTGATGGAGCCCTCCGATGCCACCGGCGAGTACATCGGTGTCACCCTGATCGAGCCGGAGGCCGCCGAGCAGCTGGCCGAGGCCCTGAAGACCACCTTCGAGCGCGACCCCGACCTCTACTACGAGGACGGCTACCAGCAGCTCGTCAACGACGGCTTCACCATCGACGTGGCCCCCATCGGCGACGTCAAGTGGGTCGAGATCGACAACCACGACGACCTCGCCAAGGGCCGGACGATCGCATGCCAGTACTGACGAGGCTCATCCCCTCGCCCGTCGTCGTCGACATCAGTCGTGGGGCGATGGACGACCTGGCCGGCCTCCTCGCCGACCAGCGGATCTCCGCCTCCGGCAAGCTGGCCATCGCGATCAGCGGAGGCTCCGGCGTGGCGCTGCGCGCCAAGCTGGAGCCCGTGCTGCCGCACGCCGACTGGTACGCGGTCGTCGACGGCACCATCGACTCCGCGGTCAAGCTGGCCGACGACATAAAGGGCCGCCGCTACGACGCCGTCGTGGGCCTGGGCGGCGGCAAGATCATCGACGTGGCGAAGTACGCCGCGGCGCGGGTCGGCCTGCCCATGGTGGCCGTCGCCACCAACCTCTCGCACGACGGCATCTGCTCGCCGGTGTCCATCCTGGACAACGACAACGGCCGCGGTTCCTACGGCGTCCCGACCCCCATCGCCATGGTCATCGACCTCGATGTGATCAAGGACGCCCCGGTGCGGTTCATCCGCGCCGGCATCGGCGACGCGATCTCCAACATCTCGGCGATCGCCGACTGGGAGCTCTCGCACCGGATCACCGGCGAGCCCGTCGACGGCCTGGCCGCCGCCATGGCCCGTACCGCCGGCGAGTCCGTGCTGCGCCACCCCGGTGGCTGCGGCGACGACGAGTTCCTCACCGTGCTCTCCGAGGCGCTGGTCCTCTCCGGCATCGCCATGTCGATCAGCGGGGACTCCCGCCCGTCGTCCGGCGCCTGCCACGAGATCAGCCACGCCTTCGACCTGCTCTACCCGGGGCGCTCCGCGCTCCACGGCGAGCAGGTCGGCATCGGCGCCGCCTTCGCGATGCACCTGCGCGGGGCCGCAGAGCAGTCCGGCCTCTTCACCGAGGTGCTGCGCCGGCACGGCCTGCCGGTGGCGCCCGAGGAGATCGGCTTCAGCGTCGACGAGTTCGTCACGGCCGTCGAGTACGCCCCCCAGACCCGCCCGGGACGCTTCACGATCCTGGAGCACCTCAACCTGTCCGCAGCCGAGATCAGGGACGCTTACGCCGACTATGCCAAGACCATCCGTAGCTGAACTCCGGCCCGTCGTGCACCCGGCGGGCGTCAAGGACCGGGTCAGCGGCGAGCACTGGGGCGGGCGCCTCTACATGCGCGAGATCTCCCTGCGCATCACCCGCCTCCTGGTCACCACCAAGGTCACGCCGAACCAGCTGACCTACGTGATGACCCTCGCCGGCGTCCTCGCCCTCCCGGCCCTGCTGGTGCCGGGCATCCTCGGCGCCGTCCTCGGCGTGGTCGCGGTCCAGCTCTACCTGCTGCTCGACTGCGTCGACGGGGAGGTCGCGCGCTGGAAGAAGCAGTTCTCGCTCTCCGGGGTGTACCTGGACCGGGTCGGCGCCTACCTGTGCGACGCGGCCGTCCTCGTGGGCTTCGGCCTGCGCGCGGCGGACCTGTGGGGCACCGGGCGGATCGACTGGCTCTGGGCCTTCCTGGGCACCCTCGCGGCGCTCGGCGCGATCCTGATCAAGGCCGAGACCGACCTGGTCGGCGTCGCCCGCCACCAGGCCGGCAAGCCGGTGGTCAAGGACGCGGCGGCCGAGCCGCGCTCCTCCGGCATGGCGCTCGCCCGCCGGGCCGCCGCCGCGCTCAAGTTCCACCGCCTGGTCCTCGGCATCGAGGCCTCGCTGCTCATCCTGGTGCTGGCCGTCCTGGACCAGATGCGCGGCGACCTGTTCTGGTCCCGCGTCGGTGTGGCCGTTCTGGCCGGCATCGCGGTGCTGCAGACCGTGCTGCACCTGGTGTCGATCCTGGCCTCCAGCAGGCTCAAGTGACCGCCCCGATGCGGCTGGGCGCCGTGATCATCACCATGGGCAACCGGCCCGACGAGCTCAAGGCGCTCCTCGACTCGGTGGCCCGCCAGCAGGGCGACCCCGTCGAGGTGGTCGTCGTGGGCCAGGGCGTCGAGGTCACCGGCCTGCCCGAGGGTGTGCGCAGCATCACGCTGCCCGAGAACCTGGGCATCCCCGGCGGCCGCAACGTCGGCATCGAGGCCTTCGGCCCCGGTGGCCGCGAGGTGGACGCGCTGCTCTTCCTGGACGACGACGGGCTGCTGGAGCGCACGGACACCGCCGAGCTGTGCCGCCAGGCCTTCGCCGAGGACCCCGGGCTCGGGATCATCAGCTTCCGGATCGCGGATCCGGACACCGGCGAGACCCAGCGCCGGCACGTGCCGCGGCTGCGCGCATCGGACCCGATGCGCTCTTCCCGCGTGACCACCTTCCTGGGCGGCGCCAATGCCGTCCGCACGACGGTGTTCGAGCAGGTCGGAGCCTTGCCGGGGGAGTTCTTCTACGCCCACGAGGAGACCGATCTGGCCTGGCGGGCGCTCGACGCCGGGTGGCTGATCGACTACCGGGCGGACATGGTCCTGCTGCATCCGACCACTGCCCCCTCCCGGCACGCGGTCTACCACCGTATGGTGGCTCGTAACCGGGTGTGGCTCGCCCGCCGCAACCTGCCCGCTCCGCTGGTCCCGGTCTACCTGGGCGTCTGGCTCCTGCTGACGCTCGTACGCAGGCCCTCGGCACCGGCGCTCAAGGCCTGGTTCGGCGGATTCCGAGAGGGATGGACCACTCCCTGCGGACCCCGTCGCCCCATGAGATGGCGTACGGTCTGGCGGTTGACCCGGCTGGGCCGACCGCCTGTCATCTGACCAGCCCGCGTCTGGGAACATGGCGCGATCACGGGCCTCGCGCCACCAGCCTGATGCCCACCTGGCCGCATCTTGAGGACGAAAGTTTCAACTTGTGAGTGACACAACCCACGACGGCGCCCTCGCCACGAGCAAGCCGCCGTCCGAAGACGCGGGGCTCAGCTCCGCGGAGCTCGCCAGGAAGTACGGCCTTTCCGTCAGCGGTGCCCGGCCCGGCCTGGGCGACTACGTGCGCCAGCTCTGGGGCCGGCGCCACTTCATCATGGCCTTCTCCCGGGCCAAGCTGGTCGCGCAGTACAGCCAGGCGAAGCTGGGCCAGGTCTGGCAGGTGGCGACCCCACTGCTGAACGCCCTGGTCTACTGGCTGATCTTCGCGCTGATCCTCAAGGCGGACCGCGGCATGCCGAAGGGGGTCTACATCCCCTTCCTGGTGATCGGCATCTTCGTCTTCACCTTCACCCAGAGCTCGCTGATGGCGGGTGTCCGGGCGATCCCCGGCAACCTCGGCCTGGTACGCGCGCTGCACTTCCCGCGCGCCTCCCTGCCGATCTCCTTCTCGATGCAGCAGCTCCAGCAGCTGCTGTACTCGATGATCGTCGTGTTCGTGGTCGTCATCTGCTTCGGGAACTTCCCGCAGCTGTCCTGGCTGCTGGTCATCCCGGTGCTGGTGCTGCAGTTCGTCTTCAACACCGGCCTCGCCATGGTCTTCGCGCGGATGGGCTCCAAGACGCCCGACCTCGCGCAGCTGATGCCGTTCGTCACGCGTACGTGGATGTACGCCTCCGGCGTCATGTTCTCGATCAGCACGATGCTCGAGGACAGGCCCACGTGGATCGCGGACGCGCTCCAGTGGAACCCGGCGGCGATCTACATGGACCTGATCCGCTTCGCACTGATCGCCAACTACGGCGCGGAGAACCTGCCGCCGCACGTCTGGGCGTTCGCCGTCGGCTGGGCCGTCGTGATCGGCCTCGGCGGGTTCGTGTACTTCTGGAAGGCTGAGGAGCGTTACGGCCGTGGCTGAGAACTCCATGGGGCGCGTCCCCACCGTCATCGCCGACGACGTCCACATCGTCTACCGGGTCAACACCGGCAGTTCCGGCAAGGGCAGCGCCACCGCGGCGCTGAGCAAGATAATCCGCCGGGGCAAGGGCGACGCCCCGGGCGTCCGCCGGGTCCACGCCGTGCGCGGGGTCTCCTTCACGGCGTACCGCGGCGAGGCGATCGGCCTGATCGGTTCCAACGGCTCCGGCAAGTCGACCCTGCTGCGCGCCATCGCGGGCCTGCTGCCCTGCGAGGCCGGCAAGGTCTACACCGACGGCCAGCCGTCGCTGCTGGGTGTCAACGCGGCGCTGATGAACGACCTCACCGGTGAGCGCAACATCGTCCTCGGCGGTCTCGCGATGGGCATGAGCCGCGAGCAGATCAAGGAGCGCTACCAGGGCATCGTCGACTTCTCGGGCATCAACGAGAAGGGCGACTTCATCTCCCTGCCGATGCGCACCTACTCCTCCGGCATGGCGGCGCGACTGCGCTTCTCCATCGCGGCGGCCAAGGACCACGACGTCCTGATGATCGACGAGGCCCTGGCCACCGGTGACCGCAGCTTCCAGGTGCGTTCGGAGAACCGCATCCGCGAACTGCGGGAGAAGGCCGGCACGGTCTTCCTCGTGAGCCACAACAACAAGTCCATCCGCGACACCTGTGACCGGGTGCTCTGGCTGGAAAAGGGCGAGCTCCTGATGGACGGGCCCACCGAGGAAGTCGTCTCGGCCTACGAGAAGGCCTCCAACGGCTGACCTCCGGGTCGCGCGGCGCCCGTCAGGGCGCTCGTACGCTTCTCCCGAAGGCCCCCGCTGCCGTGCATGGCGGGGGCCTTCGGCGTGCTTTCGCATTCAACGGCGACATTCGACGCCGGAGCGAATACCCGAGAGGCCTCCGCGACGTTCTACAGCGTAAGCTGAAGCGGTCCTGAATCGCGGCAAGAGGGGACGATTCCCCGCAGGTGAACGGCCCTGGGGCAGCCCCGGGGAAACCCCCGGCGGCGTGTCCGAAATGGGATGTATTGGGTCGGCAGTGTAGAACGGGAGATGTGACGGCAATGGCTACGGGAATTCTCCGGCCCCCACGCACGACGGCCGTCCCCGCCCCTGGCGGCGGGCGGTGACCGCGGCGCACGGCATCCGGCCCCTGTCCGACACGGTCCACGTGAGCGCCACCCTCGACAAGGCATCGGCGGAGAACTTCCCCGTCGCCCCCGTCTTCCTCCCCCGCGCCTGGCGCGACGGGCTGACGGCCGTCTACGGGTACGCCCGCCTCGTCGACGACATCGGCGACGGCGACCTCGCCCCCGGCGGACGCGACGCCGTACTCCTCGGCCTCGACCCGGCCGCGACCGACGACCGGCTCGCCATGCTCGACGCCCTCGAGGCGGACCTGCGGCGCGTGTTCGGCGGCACGGACGGCCCCCCGAGGCACCCCCTGCTGCTCGCCCTGCAGCCCGTGGTCCGCGCCCACGGCCTCACCCCCGAGCCCTTCCTCGGGCTCATCGAAGCCAACCGCCAGGACCAGCGGGTCAAGCGCTACGAGACCTACGGGGACCTGGTCGGCTACTGCGAGCTCTCCGCGAACCCGGTCGGGCGCCTGGTGCTCTCCCTCACCGGCACCAGCACCCCCGAACGCATCCGCCGCTCCGACGCCGTCTGCACCGCCCTGCAGATCGTCGAGCACATCCAGGACGTCGCCGAGGACCTCGGCAACGACCGGATCTACCTGCCCGCCGAGGACATGCGGCGCTTCCACGTGGGCGAGGCCGATCTGGCGGCCCCGTCCGCCGGCGCGTCCGTACGCGCCCTGGTCGCATTCGAAACTGAGCGCGCACGCGAGCTGCTGAATGAAGGCACCCCGCTCGTGGGTAGCGTGCACGGCAGACTCCGGCTGCTGCTCGCGGGCTTCGTGGGAGGAGGGCGCGCAGCCCTGCGAGCCGTCACGGCCGCCGGCTTCGACGTACTCCCCGGCCCGCCCAAGCCCACCAAGAGCGGCCTGCTCCGCGAGGTTGCCGCCGTCCTGCGCACAGCGCCGAGAAAGGGGTGAGCCCGACCGTGGAGGGCCCCACACACGCTTCCGCACCGGCTGCGATGTCCGCACCGATTTCGGCGGCCTACAGCTACTGCGAGGCCGTCACCGGTTCACAGGCGCGCAATTTCGCGTACGGCATCCGGCTGCTGCCCACCGACAAGCGGCAGGCGATGTCCGCGCTGTACGCCTTCTCCCGGCGCGTCGACGACATCGGCGACGGCACGCTGGCGCCCGAGGCCAAGCTGGCCCGGCTGGAGGAGACCCGCGCCCTGCTCGGACGGATCCTGGCCGAGGAGGTCGACGAGGACGACACCGACCCGGTCGCCGTCGCCCTCGCACACGCCGCCCGCCGTTTCCCGATCCCGCTCGGCGGCCTCGACGAACTCATCGACGGCGTCCTGATGGACGTCCGCGGCGAGACCTACGAGACCTGGGACGACCTCAAGGTCTACTGCCGCTGCGTGGCCGGAGCCATCGGCCGGCTCTCGCTCGGCGTGTTCGGCACCACGGCCGGCGCGGCCGACTCCGAGCGTGCCGCCGAGTACGCCGACACCCTCGGCCTCGCCCTGCAACTCACCAACATCCTCCGCGACGTTCGCGAGGACGCGGGCAACGGACGCACCTACCTGCCCGCCGAGGACCTCGCCAAGTTCGGCTGCTCGGAAGGCTTCCACGGCGACCGGGCGCCCGTCGGCTCCGACTTCGCCGGGCTGGTCCACCACGAAGTCCGGCGCGCCCGCGCCCTGTTCGTCGAGGGCTACCGGCTGCTGCCGATGCTCGACCGGCGCAGCGGCGCCTGCGTGGCCGCCATGGCCGGCATCTACCGCCGCCTCCTCGACCGCATCGAGCGGGAGCCGGAGGCGGTGCTGCGGGGCCGCGTCTCACTGCCGCCGCACGAGAAGGCGTACGTCGCCGTCCGCGGCCTGTCCGGCCTCGACGCGCGCACCATCTCCCGCCAGAGCACCCGGAGGCGGCCCTGATGGCCCCGATCACCCTGCCCCCGGTGACGGCGCCGGGAGCGGTCCCGGCGGGCCGTACCCGCCGGGACGGAAACCGGGCAACCGCCGCGGCGGCGGGCGCGTCTCTTCCGGCGGACTCCGGCCCTGCCGGGCGGGCCGCCGCACGCGGGGCGGCCCCGACCGCCCAGGACCGACCGGCCGGCCCGGAGGGCGACCGCACCACGGGGGAGGGCGCATGACCGGCACCGACCACCACGCCGTCGTCGTGGGCGGCGGCCTCGCCGGGGTCACCACCGCCCTCGAACTCGCCGACGCCGGGCTCCGCGTGACCCTGCTGGAGGGCCGCCCCCGGCTCGGCGGACTCGCCTTCTCCTTCAAGCGCGGCGACCTCGACGTCGACAACGGCCAGCACGTCTACCTGCGGTGCTGCACCGCCTACCGGTGGTTCCTCGACCGCGTCGACGGCGCCGCCCTCGCCCCCCTGCAGGACCGGCTCGACGTACCCGTCCTCGACGTGGCCCATCCCGGCGGCCCGCGCCTGGGACGGCTGCGCCGCAGCGCCCTGCCCGTCCCCCTGCACCTGGCCGGATCGCTGGCCCGCTACCCGCACCTGTCCCTCGCCGAGCGCGCGAGCGTCGGCCGCGCCGCCCTCGCGCTGCGCCGCCTCGACCCCGCCGACCCGGCCCTGGACGGCCTGGACTTCGCGACCTGGCTCGGCCGCTACGGCCAGAGCCCGCGCGCCATCGAGGCCCTGTGGGACCTCGTCGGCATCGCCACCCTCAACGCGACCGCCGCCCAGTCCTCGCTCGGCCTGGCCGCCATGGTCTTCAAGACCGGGCTGCTCTCCGAGAACGGCGCCGCCGACATCGGCTGGGCCCACGTACCGCTCGGCGACCTGCACGACGGCCTCGCCCGCAAGGCCCTCGACGCGGCCGGCGTACGGACCGAGCTGCGCACCCGGGTCACGGGCATCTCCCGTACCGACGACGGGAACTGGCGGATCGACACCGAGGACGAGAGCCTCGACGCCGGGACCGTCGTCCTCGCCGTCCCGCAGCGCGAGGCGCACGGACTGCTGCCGGCCGGCGCCCTCGCCGACCCCGACAAGCTCCTCGACATCGGCACCGCGCCCATCCTCAACGTCCACGTCGTCTACGAGCGCAAGGTGCTCAAGCAGCCCTTCTTCGCCGCGCTCGGCTCCCCGGTGCAGTGGGTCTTCGACCGCACCGAGTCCTCCGGGCTCCCCGACGGCGGCCAGTACCTGGCGCTCTCCCAGTCCGCCGCCCAGGACGACATCGACGAGCCCGTCTCGGTCCTGCGCGCCAAGTACCTGCCCGAGCTGGAACGGCTGCTCCCCGCCGCGCGGGGCGCCAAGGTACGGGACTTCTTCGTCACCCGGGAGCGGACCGCCACCTTCGCCCCCACCCCCGGGGTCGGCCGGCTGCGCCCCGGGGCGCGCACCGACACGCCGGGGCTCTACCTGGCCGGTGCGTGGACTGCCACCGGTTGGCCCGCGACCATGGAGGGCGCCGTCCGGAGCGGAATGAGCGCGGCGCACGCCGCACTCGCCGCGCTCGGCCGCCACCGCGACCACCCTCTGCAGGAGGCGGCATGACGATCACCACGAGCACGACCAGCAACACCGGCACAGCACGTACAGGAACAAGAGGAGAGCCAGTGAACCCGGGGAATCCGGCCGTCGAGAACACGGATGCCAGTGTGGGCACGGCCGGAAGGGGCGCGGAGAAGGCGGACACCATCGCCCTCCTGGAGCGCGGCCGCACACTGTCGACCCCCGTGCTCCGCGCCGCCGTGGACCGGCTCGCCGCGCCCATGGACACCGTCGCCGCCTACCACTTCGGCTGGATCGACGCCCAGGGCAACCCGGCGGACGGCGACGGCGGCAAGGCCGTGCGCCCCGCTCTCGCGCTGCTCTCCGCCGAAGCCGCGGGCGCCGCGGCCGAGGTCGGCATCCCCGGCGCCGTCGCCGTCGAGCTCGTGCACAACTTCTCGCTGCTGCACGACGACCTGATGGACGGCGACGAGCAGCGCCGCCACCGCGACACGGTGTGGAAGGTGCACGGACCGGCCCTCGCGATCCTGGTCGGCGACGCCCTCTTCGCCCTCGCCAACGAGGTGCTGCTGGAGCTCGGCACCGTCGAGGCCGGCCGGGCGACCCGCCGCCTGACCACTGCCAGCCGCAAGCTCATCGACGGCCAGGCGCAGGACATCTCCTACGAGCACCGCGAGCGCGTCAGCGTCGAGGAATGCCTGGAGATGGAGGGCAACAAGACCGGCGCGCTGCTCGCCTGCGCGGTCTCCATCGGCGCGGTGCTCGGCGGCGCGGACGACCGTACGGCCGACAAGCTGGAGGAGTACGGCTACCACCTCGGCCTCGCCTTCCAGGCCGTCGACGACCTGCTCGGCATCTGGGGCGACCCGGAGGCCACCGGCAAGCAGACCTGGAGCGACCTGCGCCAGCGCAAGAAGTCCCTGCCGGTGGTCGCCGCCCTCGCGGCCGGCGGGCCGGCCTCCGAGCAGCTCGCCGAACTGCTCGCCGCGGACGCCAAGGCCAGCGACTTCGAGAACTTCTCGGAGGAGGAGTTCGCGGCCCGCGCCGCACTCATCGAGGAGGCCGGCGGCCGTCAGTGGACCGCCGACGAGGCACGCCGCCAGCACGCGGTCGCGATCCGGGCCCTCGACGACGTCGACATGCCGCAGCGGGTGCGCGAACAGCTCGTGGACCTCGCCGACTTCGTCGTCGTGCGCAAGAGGTGATCGCCACCCGACAGCGGATATGAATCGCGAGTCGCCGGCCGGAGCCGCCATCTGAGCGTGGCGCGCACCGGCCGACGGCAGACCCCAGCACAGCAGAGGACACTGTTCTAAGGGGAAGCCATGACAGCGACGACCGACGGCAGCGCCGAGGGCGCTGCCGCTGGCAGCGAATCAACCCCGGGTCTCCCGGCGGCCCCCGCCGTGGGGCACGCCCGCGGCCCGGCCGCCGAAGCGGGGCCCCCGGCCCCGCCGCGCGCAGGCCGGCCCGGCCTGCAGGCCGAGTACGGAGCCGCGCCCGGCGCCGCCGGCCCGCGGGCCGACTACGGCCCGCGCGGCACGCCCGGAGCGGACGGCGGCCGGGTGCGCGTGAGCCCGGTCGGGGACCGGCCGGGCACGGCGCGGCTGCCGGGCGCCACACGGCCCGACTTCGCCCCGGAGGCCGACCCGCCGGGCGAGCACGGTGGCCGCGTACGCGTGAGCGTGCTCCCGGACGCGCCCCCGGGCCCGGACCGGGCGGGACCGGACCGGGGCGCCGCGGACCTGCCGGAGCCACCGGAAGGCGCACCGCCGGGCGTGTACGAGGCCACCGCGCGGGCGACCCGGCACCTGCTGGAGCGTCAGGACGCCGAGGGCTGGTGGAAGGGCGACCTGGAGACCAACGTCACCATGGACGCGGAGGACCTGCTGCTGCGGCAGTTCCTCGGCATCCGGGACGAGGCCACCACCCACGCCGCGGCCCTGTTCATCCGCGGCGAGCAGCGGGAGGACGGCACCTGGGCCACCTTCCACGGCGGCCCGTCCGAACTGTCCGCCACCATCGAGGCCTACGTCGCGCTCCGCCTCGCCGGGGACGCGCCGGACGCCCCGCACATGGCCCGTGCCTCGGCCTGGATCCGGGCCCACGGCGGGATCGCCGCCGCCCGCGTCTTCACCCGGATCTGGCTGGCGCTCTTCGGCTGGTGGAACTGGGACCACCTGCCCGAACTCCCGCCCGAGCTGGTGTTCCTGCCGTCCTGGGTGCCCCTGAACATCTACGACTTCGGCTGCTGGGCCCGCCAGACCATCGTCCCGCTCACCGTGGTCTCCGCGCTGCGCCCGGTCCGCCCGGCCCCCTTCGCCCTCGACGAACTGCACGCCGACGCACGGGTGCCGAACCCCGCCAAGCGCCCCGCCCCGCCGACCAGCTGGGAGGGCGTCTTCCAGCGGATGGACAAGGCCCTGCACGTCTACCGGCGGTTCGCGCCGCGCCGGCTGCGCAAGGCCGCCATGGCCACCGCAGGCCGCTGGATCGTCGAGCGCCAGGAGAACGACGGCTGCTGGGGCGGGATCCAGCCGCCCGCCGTGTACTCCGTCATCGCCCTGCACCTGCTCGGCTACGACCTCCGGCACCCCGTGATGCGCGCCGGACTGGAATCCCTGGACCGCTTCGCGGTGTGGCGCGAGGACGGCGCCCGGATGATCGAGGCCTGCCAGTCCCCGGTGTGGGACACCTGCCTGGCCGCGATCGCCCTCGCCGACGCGGGCCTGCGCCCCGACCATCCGGCGCTGGTCAAGGCCGCGGACTGGATGCTCGGCGAGGAGATCACCCGCATCGGGGACTGGTCGGTACGGCGGCCGGGGCTGGCCCCCGGCGGCTGGGCCTTCGAGTTCCACAACGACACCTACCCCGACATCGACGACACCGCCGAGGTCGTCCTCGCCCTGCGCCGGATCCGGCACCCCGACCCGGCCCGCGTCGAGGCGGCCATCGCCCGCGGCGTGTCCTGGAACCTCGGCATGCAGTCGAAGAACGGCGCCTGGGGCGCCTTCGACGCCGACAACACCAGCCCCTTCCCGAACCGGCTGCCCTTCTGCGACTTCGGCGAGGTCATCGACCCGCCCTCGGCCGACGTCACCGCCCACGTCGTGGAGATGCTCGCCTTCGAGGGCCGGGCGGGCGACGCCCGGACCCGGCGCGGCATCGCCTGGCTGCTCGCCGAACAGGAGCCGAACGGCGCCTGGTTCGGCCGCTGGGGCACCAACTACGTCTACGGCACCGGTTCGGTGCTCCCGGCGCTCACCGCGGCCGGCATCGCCCCGGGACATCCCGCGATCCGCCGGGCCGTGCGCTGGCTGGAGACCGTACAGAACGAGGACGGCGGGTGGGGCGAGGACCAGCGCTCCTACACGGACCCGTCCTGGGCCGGGAAGGGGGCCTCCACCGCCTCGCAGACCGCGTGGGCGCTGATGGCCCTCCTGTCGGCCGGCGAGCGGGACGGCAAGGCCGTCGAACGGGGCATCGGCTACCTGATGGGGACGCAGCGGGAGGACGGCTCCTGGGACGAGCCGTACTTCACGGGCACCGGCTTCCCCTGGGACTTCTCCATCAACTACCACCTGTACCGGCAGGTGTTCCCGCTGACCGCGCTCGGCCGCTACCTGTACGGGGAACCGTTCGCCGCGGGCGGGGGCGTCTGATGTCCGCCGCGGCGGAGCGGACCAAGGGGGACCGGGCCCGGCCCCCCGACCCGCTGCTGGTCGCCTGCGCCCTGCGCATCGAGCAGGCGGCGCTGCGCAGCGCCGGGTCCGGGGCGGCCCGCGGCCCGGCCGGGGGCTACTCCCTGCTGCGCACCGGGATGGGCCCGCGCGCGGCCGAGCGGGCCGTCGCCCGGGTACTGGACCGGCCCGGGATGGACCGGGCCGCCGTCCTCGCCACCGGTTTCTGCGCCGGGCTGGTCCCCGGCATGCACCCCGGCGACCTGGTCGTCGCCGAGGAGACCCGGGACCCGCAGGGGGCCGTCACCTGCACCGGCACCGCCCTGCTCGCCGAGGCACTGGCCCGGGCCGCACCCGGCCGGACCGTGCACACCGGCGCACTGACCGGATCCGACCACGTCGTCCGCGGCCAGGAGCGCGCGCAGCTGCGCGCCACCGGCGCCATCGCGGTCGACATGGAGTCCGCGGCCACCCTGTGGACCGCCACCCGCGCCGGCCCGTCCCCGGACGGCGGCCGCCCGGTTGCGGCCGTCCGGGTGATCGTGGACGCTCCGGAGCACGAGCTCGTCCGAATCGGCACGGTTCGCGGGGGAATATCGGCCTTCCGCGTTCTGCGTGCCGTACTGCCCGCGTTTTACGAATGGCACCGTTCTTTGCTGCTCCCCAGGAGGTGAGCCAGATGGCCATGCCGCTGCGCCAGTCCATCAGGGTCGGGACCTATCTTCTCGAACAGAAGCTCCGCAAGCGTGAGAAGTTCCCGCTGATCGTCGAGCTGGAGCCGCTCTACGCCTGCAACCTGGCCTGTGAGGGCTGCGGAAAGATCCAGCACCCGGCCGGGGTGCTCAAGCAGCGCATGCCGGTCGCCCAGGCGGTCGGCGCCGTGCTGGAGTCCGGCGCGCCGATGGTGTCCATCGCGGGCGGCGAGCCCTTGATGCACCCGCAGATCCACGAGATCGTCCGGCAGTTGGTGGCGAGGCGGAAGTACGTCTTCCTCTGCACCAATGCGATGCTCCTGCGCAAGAAGATCGAGAAGTTCACCCCTTCCCCCTATTTCGCCTTCGCCGTGCACATCGACGGCCTGCGCGAGCGCCACGACGAGTCCGTGGCCAAGGAAGGCGTCTTCGACGAGGCGGTCGCCGCCATCAAGGAGGCGAAGAAGCGCGGGTTCCGGGTGACCACCAACTCCACGTTCTTCAACACGGACACCCCGCAGACGATCATCGAGGTGCTCAACTACCTCAATGACGACCTTCAGGTCGACGAGATGATGATCTCGCCCGCCTACGCCTACGAAAAGGCTCCCGACCAGGAACACTTCCTCGGCGTCGAACAGACGAGGGAACTCTTCAGGAAGGCCTTCGCGGGCGGCAACCGGCGGCGCTGGCGGCTCAATCACTCGCCGCTCTTCCTGGACTTCCTGGAAGGGAAAGCCGATTTCCCCTGCACGGCCTGGGCCATTCCGAATTACTCCCTCTTCGGCTGGCAGCGCCCCTGCTATCTGATGAGCGACGGCTACGTGACGACGTACCGGGAGCTGATCAACGACACCGACTGGAGCAAGTACGGCCGCGGAAAGGACCCGCGCTGCGCGAACTGCATGGCGCACTGCGGCTACGAGCCCACCGCCGTCCTCGCCACCATGGGCTCCCTCAAGGAATCCCTGCGAGCGGCCCGGGAGACGATCGGCGGCAACCGGGGCGCGTCGGCATGACCCCGGCGGAGGAAGGAGCGGGCGCGCGGGGCAAGGGCTTCGACCTCGGCGCCCTGCTGGCCGCGCGCGGAGGGGAGCGGTACGAGCTGCACGCCCGGCACCTCAACCACCAACTGCCGCGGATGCTCCACACCATCGGCTTCGACAAGGTCTACGAGCGGGCCGAGGGCGCCCATTTCTGGGACGCCGAGGGCAACGACTACCTGGACATGCTGGCCGGCTTCGGGGTGATGGGCCTGGGCCGCCACCACCCGGTCGTCCGCCGGGCCCTGCACGACGTCCTGGACGCGCAGCTCGCCGACCTCACCCGCTTCGACTGCCAGCCGCTGCCGGGGCTGCTGGCGGAGAAGCTGCTCTCGTACAGCCCGCACCTGGACCGGGTCTTCTTCGGCAACAGCGGAACCGAGGCGGTGGAGACGGCCCTGAAGTTCGCCCGGTTCGCCACCGGGCGGCCCAGGATCCTCTACTGCGACCACGCCTTCCACGGCCTGACCACGGGCGCGTTGTCGGTGAACGGGGAGGGCGGGTTCCGCGACGGCTTCGCCCCCCTCCTCCCCGACACGAAGATCGCCCTGGGTGACCTGGGCGCCCTGGAGCGGGAGCTCCGCAAGGGCGATGTCGCCGCCTTCGTCGTCGAGCCGATCCAGGGCAAGGGGGTCCTCGAGGCCCCGCCCGGATTCCTGCTCGCCGCGCAGGAACTGCTGCACCGGCACAAGGCGCTGCTGATCGCGGACGAGGTGCAGACCGGCCTCGGACGTACCGGGGACTTCTACGCGTACCAGCACGAGCCGGGCGTGGAGCCGGACCTGGTGTGCGTGGCCAAGGCGCTGTCCGGCGGCTACGTGCCGGTCGGCGCGACCCTGGGCAAGGACTGGATCTTCAAGAAGGTCTACTCGTCCATGGACCGGGTGCTCGTGCACTCCGCGAGCTTCGGGTCCAACGCGCAGGCGATGGCGGCCGGGCTGGCCGTGCTGTCGGTCATGGAGGACGAGGAGCTCGTCGCGCACGCCCGGGCCACGGGCGACCTGCTGCGCGGGCGGCTCGCGGCCATGGTGGACGAGTACGAGCTGCTGTACGAGGTGCGGGGGCGCGGGCTGATGATCGGCATCGAGTTCGGCCGGCCGTCCTCGCTGGGGCTGCGCAGCCGGTGGACGATGCTGCAGGCGGCCCGCAAGGGGCTCTTCGCCCAGATGGTCGTGGTGCCGCTGCTCCAGAAGCACCGGATCCTCACCCAGGTCTCCGGGGACCACCTGGAGGTCATCAAGCTCATCCCGCCGCTGGTCGTGGACGAGCGGGACGTCGACCGGTTCGTCGGCGCGTTCCGCGCGGTCATGGACGAGGCGCACGGCGGGTCCGGGCTGATGTGGGACTTCGGCAGGACGCTGGTGAAGCAGGCCGTCGCCCAGCGCTGACGGCCCGCTCCGGGTGATCTATTCCAGCAGCGAGTCGCGCAGCCGGCGGAGGGTCTCGGGCTTCAGCCCGAGGCCCTCCGCCAGGTAGGGGTCCACCCCGCCCCAGGTCTCGTCGATGGTCTCGAAGGCGGCGACCAGGTACTCGGCGCGGGCGTCGAAGAGCGGTGCGAGCAGCTCCATCACCTCGGGGGAGCGGGCCTCGTCGGACGCGCCGCTGCGGCGCACCCGGTAGCGGCGGTGCGGGGCGTTCGACTCCAGGTAGTCCGCCACGATCGCCTCGCGCTCGACGCCCAGCGCGAGCAGGGTCACGGCGATCGAGAGGCCGGCCCGGTCCTTGCCGGCCGCGCAGTGCAGGAGGGCGGGGACGCTGTCCTCGGCGAGCGCGTGCACGACCCGGCTGTGCTCGGCGGTGCGCTGCTCGATGATCCTGCGGTAGGAGTTCGTCATCCGGGCCGCTGCCTTGCCGTCGCCCAGGATCGCGCGGAGCTGGTCGAGGTCGCCGTCGCGCACCAGCCGCCAGAACTCCCGGCCGTCGGCCGGATCCGAGAGCGGGATGTTCACGTTCCGCACGCCGGGCAGTTCCACGTCCGGCCCCTCCAGCGCGTGGTCGGCGCCGTTGCGGAAGTCGAAGACGGTGTGGAGGCCGAGCGAGGCGAGGAATTCTGCATCGGTTTCGGTGGCATGTGCGAGATGTCCGCTTCGGAAGAGTCGTCCCGTCCTGACCCTTCGACCATCAGAAGTCGGCAATCCGCCGACATCACGGAAATTGCGCACTCCGGTCAGCTCCGGCTCCTGTATCTGCTGGGTCACGGGAATTCCTCCGCTTCATGGTGGGACGTCTGTCCGAATTGAGCCGTTTGGCGCCAACTTGCCATATCCGGAGGCGAGATCGGGCACGTCCCCGTGAGCCAGATCATACGGTGACCGTGAGTGCCTGATCGCGAATGCCGAATGGCCCCGTCGGAGCGGTTGTTGACGGCGGGTAATGGACGGAGGGTGACCGGAATTCCGTCGAATCCTGATCCCTGTGATTCCGTCAGGAAATTGGTGGCTTGTTCCCTGCTGGCGCAAGGGATTACCTTCGCGATCGATCCGGGTGGATCGCCGAATCCTGCCGCCGCCCGGAAACCGCACCCGACCATTCGTGCGGCAGGAGCGGGGGAACCAGGTAAGCCGCTGTTTCGGAGATCTTTTTGCCGGAACGGCTCGGGGTGAAGACGTACATGTGCCGTTCATGTGCGGCCGGGCATCTCCAGTCCGAACCCGACAGCTCACCTCGCAGGCGCCGGAGAGGAATTTCGCCATGCCTGCAAAGGGTAAGCACCGCCGTCCCAAGTCCCTTTCGATATCGCGCGGTTTCGCCGTCGCAGGCACCGGTGGCGCGGCCCTCGCGCTGCCGCTGATCGGCGCGGCCGGCGCCCACGCGGCCGGCGCCCCGGCCGCGGCGACCGCGGTGGCCCCCGCGGTGGCCCCGCAGCTCCCCGCCGCGCTGCAGGCCGCGCCCGCCGCCGTGCAGAGCGCGCCGAGCGTCTACACGGTCGTGCCGGGCGACTACCTCTCCAAGATCGCTGCCGAGCGCCACCTGTCCGGCGGCTGGCAGCAGCTGTACGCCGACAACCGCGAGGCGGTCGGCGCCAACCCGTCGCTGATCCACCCCGGCCTGAAGCTGAACCTCGGCGGTGCGGCCGAGGCGGCTCCGGTGGAATCCGCCCCCGAGGCCGAGATCGAGGCCGCCCCCGAGGCGGCTCCGGAGTCCGCCCCCGAGGCTGCTCCCGAGGCCGCGCCGAAGGCAGCCCCGAAGCCGGCCGCGAAGGCCCCCGCGCAGCAGGACTCCGCCGCCGAGGCTCCCGCCGCGCAGCAGTCGGCCTCCGGCTTCGTCGCCCCGGTCGGCGGCGGCATCTCCACCCAGTACAAGGTCGCGGGCGCCATGTGGTCCTCCGGCTACCACACCGGCGTCGACTTCATCGCGAGCTCCGGTACCACCGTCAGGGCCGTCGGCGCGGGCACGGTGGTCTCCTCCGGCTGGAGCGGCGCGTACGGCAACGAGGTCGTCATCCGGCACGCGGACGGCAAGTACTCCCAGTACGCCCACCTGTCCCAGCTGTCCGTTTCCTCCGGCCAGAGCGTCACCGCTGGCCAGACCCTCGGCCTCTCCGGCTCCACGGGCAACTCCACCGGCCCGCACCTCCACTTCGAGATCCGCACGGGCCCCTCGTACGGCTCCGACATCGACCCGCTGGCCTACCTCCGCTCCAAGGGCGTGAGCATCTGACGGCACCCGCCGTCGGAGCACGGACACGCGTGAGGCCGGGACCCGAGGGGGGTCCCGGCCTCACGTGTACTTATTCCTTATCCCCCACGTGGTAGAGATCACGGTCCGTCAACCCCTCATTACGTTGGCGTAGGTTGGTTACGGGAGTGAAGGATGGGTTCTCGTGGCAGCGACGACGACGAAACTCAAGACCATCGGCTCGTACGCGGCGATCGGGGACAGCTTCACCGAAGGCGTGGGGGACCCGGGACCCGGGGATTCGTATCTCGGCTGGGCGGACCGGCTCGCCGTACTCCTGGCCGATCAGCGCGAAGAGCACGACTTCCGTTATGCGAATCTGGCGGTGCGGGGGAAGCTCCTCGACCAGATCGTGGCCGACCAGCTTCCGAGGGCCAAGGCCCTCGCACCGGACCTGGTGACCTTCTGCGCGGGCGGCAACGACATCATCCGGCCGGGCACCGACCCGGACGACGTGGCGGAGCGGTTCGAGGCGGCCGTGGCCGACCTCGCCGGCGCGGTCGGCCAGGTCATGATCACGACCGGCTTCGACACCCGGGGCGTGCCGGTCCTCAAGCACCTCCGGGGCAAGGTGGCGACGTACAGCGCGCACGTGCGCGCCATCGCCGACCGCTACGACTGCCCGGTGCTCGACCTCTGGTCGCTCAAGTCCGTGCAGGACCGGCGGGCCTGGGACGCGGACCGGCTGCACCTCTCGCCCGAGGGGCACACGCGGGTCGCGCTGCGGGCGGCGCAGGTGCTCGGGCTGGACGTGCCGACCGATCCCGACCAGCCGTGGCCGCCCCAGCGGCCGCGCGGCTCGGTGGACGTGACCCGCGACAACATCCAGTGGGCGCGCGACCACCTCGTGCCGTGGATCGGCCGGCGGCTGCGAGGGGAGTCCTCCGGGGACCACGTCGAGGCGAAGCGGCCCGACCTGCTGCCGCTGTAGACGCACGGACCCGGGGGCGGCGGGGACACCGGAGCCCAGGGCGGGGACGCAGGGGGGCACGGGGCCCCGGGGGCGCACGGGGGACGGGGCACGGAAGGGGACGGGAGCCGCAAGCGGAATCCTTCGGGGCCGGTGTGCGTTGGGATGGTCGTAGAGAGACGACCCACCCTTACTCCATCCTCCCTGGAGGCGCTTTGACCGGCTCCCGTCCCCTGCGTCCCCGGCTGCGCGCCCTGCGGCCCGAAGCCTTCGGCGCGGACCCGTCCGGTGCCCGGCTGGACCGCATCCGCCGCTCGCCGAACTTCGCCGACGGCGTCTTCCAGAACCCGGTCGGGGCCCGGAACCGGCCCTCGGGGTCGATGGCGGAGTTCGCCAAGATCTACTTCCACCGGGAGCAGCGGGTGCGGCGCAGTCCCGCCGCGCCCATTCCCGTGTACCCGACGACCCTCGCGGAGCTGGCGAAGCCGCCCGCGAGCGGTCTGCGGCTGACCTGGATGGGCCACTCCAGCGTGCTCGCGGAGATCGACGGCCGCCGGGTGCTGTTCGATCCGGTGTGGGGCGAGCGGTGCTCCCCCTTCCCCTTCGCCGGCCCCAAGCGGCTGCACCCGGTGCCGGTCCCGCTGGCCTCGCTGGGCGAGGTCGACGTCGTGGTCATCTCGCACGACCACTACGACCACCTCGACCTGCCCACCATCAAGGCCCTGGCCGGTACGGACACGGTCTTCGCCGTCCCGCTGGGCGTGGGCGCGCACCTGGAGCGCTGGGGCGTGTCCGCCGACCGGCTGCGCGAGCTGGACTGGAACGAGAGCACCAAGATCGCCGGGCTCTCCCTGACGGCCACCCCAGCCCGGCACTTCTGCGGACGCGGCCTGCGCAACCAGCAGCACACCCTGTGGGCCTCCTGGGTCGTCGCGGGCGACGAGCACCGGATCTACCACAGCGGGGACACCGGCTACTTCCCCGGCTTCGAGGAGATCGGCGCCGAGCACGGGC
This sequence comes from Streptomyces sp. NBC_00207, assembly GCF_045160965.1. Taxonomy (NCBI): domain Bacteria; kingdom Bacillati; phylum Actinomycetota; class Actinomycetes; order Kitasatosporales; family Streptomycetaceae; genus Streptomyces; species Streptomyces sp. NBC_00207. The sequence continues at coordinate 7,581,737 of NZ_CP130715.1, forward strand.
CCTTCGACGCCACGATGATCCAGATCGGGGCGTACTCGGAGTACTGGCCCGACATCCACATGACCCCCGAGGAAGGCATGCGCGCCCACCTCGACCTGCAGGGCGGCACCGCGCACGGCACGATGCTGCCGATCCACTGGGGCACCTTCAACCTGGCCCTGCACCCGTGGGACGAGCCGGGCGAGGGCACGCTGACCGCCGCCGAGGGCGCCGGGGCGGCCATCGCGCTGCCGATCCCGGGCCAGCCCTTCGAACCGGGGTCCGGCGAGGCCCCGGCGCAGCCCTGGTGGCGGCCGTTCGTCGCGGGCGGCGCGGCCGTCGTCCCGGCCGCGGCCCCCGGCCCCGTCACCGCGGAGCGGCAGCAGGCCGTGATCCGCGAGGAACCCGAGGCCGTCGGGTCCTGACGTACCGCCGCCCGCCACGGGGCCCGGGGCGGGCGGCGGCGCCCCGGGGGCGAGGGCGCGAGGCCGGAGGCTGTCCGCGCCCGGGACCGCCGGGCGCATTCGGGCGGCTGTACGAGCGCTCCACCGGGAGCGGGAAGCACCCCCTCGAAGTTCCCCAACTGGCGTTCCGGGGCGGGACGGCGGGGTCTAGCGTGGGTATCCGGTGATCAACACCGGGCCCCGGGAACGCTGGGGGCCGGGCCCCACGTACCGAGGACGCCGATGTCCGGACTCCGCGCCGCCCGCCACTCCCCGTCGAGACACGCCGTCACCGGTCCCGGTCGGCAGCTGCGCCCCCAGTTGGTGCGCGCAGCCGTCCTGCCGACGCTCGCCGCCGCGCTCAGCGGCGCCGCCGCGGTGATCTTCACCCTCCAGCTCGGCGGCGGCGCGGGCGACCGCGACGCACGGCTGTGGCCGGTGCTCACCGGCTGCGCCCTGCTCGTGGTCGGCGCCCTCGCCGCGGCCCTGCTCGGGGCCCAGCGCGCCGCCAAGGCCGTACGGGACCGGTGCGAGGCGCTGCGCCGCTCCAGCGTGCGCGGCCGCCACGAGCTGCGCACCGCCGCCGACCGGCTGGAACGGGGCGAGACCCCGCCGCGCCCGGTGCGGGGCGGGCCGGCGTCCGGCGGCGACCCGGCCGGGGTGGACGAGTTCTGGCTGCTCTCCCAGGAGCTGCGCGGCGCCCGCGAACAGGCGCACACCACCCTCGTACGGCTGGCCGGCCCGGCCGCCCCGTCCGACAGCGAGCGCAAGGTCGAGGTCTTCGTCAACCTCGCGCGTCGCCTGCAGTCCCTGGTGCACCGGGAGATCTCGCTCCTCGACGACCTGGAGGACACGGTCGAGGACCCGGACCTGCTCAAGGAGCTCTTCCACGTCGACCACCTCGCCACCCGGATCCGCCGGCACGCCGAGAACCTCGCCGTGCTGGGCGGGGCCGCCTCCCGCCGCCAGTGGACCCGGCCGATCGAGCTGAGCGAGGTGCTCCGCTCCTCGGTCGCGGAGGTCGAGCAGTACACCCGGGTCAAGGTCGTGCCCCCGGCCGGCGGCAGCGTCCGCGGGCACGCCGTCGCCGACGTGGTGCACCTGCTGGCCGAACTGGTCGAGAACGCCACGGTCTTCTCCGCCCCCGACACCGACGTGGTGCTGCGCGCCGAGCGGGTCACCGCGGGGATCGCGGTCGAGGTGGAGGACCGGGGGCTGGGCATGCCGGCGGAGGAACAGCACCGGATGAACGCCCTGCTCGGCGACCCCGACCAGATCAGCGTCCGGCACCTGCTGGCGGACGGGCGGATCGGGCTGTTCGTCGTCGCGGCACTGGCCCGCCGGCACGGGATCGCCGTCGAGCTCAAGTCCAACATCTACGGTGGAGTGCTCGCCGTGCTCGTGCTGCCGCAGGAGCTGCTGGGCGCGGAGGCGCCGAGCGCCGCCGACGCGGCGGGAGGCTCCCGGTCCACCTCGTGGGGCACGGGCGAGGCCCCGTCCATCCCCCGTCTGGAACCGGTCCCCGTGCCGGTGCCCTGGCAGCCGGCCCCGCAGCGAGGCCCCGCCCCGTCGGACCCCACTGCGTCGGGCCCCGCCCCGTCAGGCCCCGCCCCGCGCCCGCACCCCGGCTCCGCAGCCTCCCCGCTGCCCGCACCCCGGACCGGCTCCGAGACGCCGGCCGCTCCCGCACCGCGATCCGTTCCACCGTCTCCCGCCGCCCCCGAGGCCGCTCCGTACCCCGCCCCCCGGGCCGACGCCCCGACCGCGACCGGTCCCGCTCCGCGAGCCGGAGCCCCGGCCGGTCCCGTGCCCGGTACGGCGCCCGGGTCCTGGGCCGAGGCCCCGGCCGGGGCGCCGCCGGGGCCGGAGGCCGGGTCCCGGCCCGGGCCTGCGCACGGAGGCGGGCCGTTGACGTGGCTGGAGGGCGCTCCACGGGCCGGGGCGTCCGCCGAGCCCTGGGGCGGCGCCCAGGCCGCGCCCCCGCCGCGGGCGGGGGCCGGGCTCTGGTTCGCGCCCGGGCCGGGGGAGGAAGCAGCCGCGCGGGTCGGGTTCCCGGCCTCTGCCGAGGGGGCCGCGGCCCCCTCGGCGCCGGCGCCGACCCCTGCTCCCCGGCCGGGGGACACGGCTTCCGGTGCGGCGCTGCCCGCCCAGCGGGCCGGCGAGATGGGCGAGGGGGAGCCGTGGGCCGACGGCGCGGGCCTGCCCGGCGAGCCCGGGGACGGGGCGGAGCGGCCCGCGCTGCCCCGGCGGCGGGCACAGGAGCATCTGGCGCCGCAGCTGCGCGAGGCGCCCCTACCGCGCCCGGCCAGGGACGCCGAGCAGCCACTGCACGACCCCGGCCTGATGGCCGCCTTCCAGCGGGGCTTCGGCCTCGCACAGTCGGAGAACCAGCTATGACCCCGACACCCCACCTCAGCAAGGAGCACACCCCCATGGGCGGCGAAGTGGCGACGAAGACCGGCAGCCGGCTCTCGGACCTCGACTGGCTGCTCAGCGGCCTGGTGCAGCGCGTGCCGTACACGCGCAGCGCCGTACTCCTCACCGCCGACGGGCTCGTCACCTGCGTGCACGGCCTGGACGCCGACAGCGCCGACCACCTGGCGGCCCTCGCGTCCGGCCTGTACTCGCTGGGCCGCAGCGCCGGCTCCCGCTTCGGGGACGGCGCCGAGGTGCGGCAGGTCGTCGTCGAACTCGACACCGCGCTCGTCTTCGTATCGGCGGCCGGATCCGGGACCTGCCTGGCCGTCCTCGCCGACCGCGAGGCCGACGCCGGGGTGCTCGGCTACGAGATGGCGATGATGGTCAAGAGCGTACGTCCGTACCTGGCGGCCCCGCCGCGGCGGCCCACCGCCGACCCGGAGCGATGAGGGCACACGGTACGGGGGCGTACGCGAAGGGGCGGGACACACCGTGGCTCGACGCCTCGGCGGGCCGGGTGATGCGCCCGTACACCGCCAGCGGCGGGCGGACCCGGCCGGGCGTCCCGCTCGACCTGCTCTCGCTGGTGACCGCGACCGGGGTGCGCCCGCGCATCCCGCTCGGGGCCGAGCACACCCTCGTGCTGCGGCTGTGCGCGGGCGCCGCGGCGGTCACCGTCGCCGAGGTGGCCGGGCAGCTGCGGCTGCCGGCCGCGGTGGTGAAGGTGCTGCTGTCCGACCTGATGGAACACGGGGCAGTCGTGGTGCAGGCGCCGAGGTTCCCCGGCATCGGCGGCGACGCGTTCGCCGCCACCGACCAGTCACTGCTGAGGGCGGTGCTCGATGGCCTGCGTAGACGACTGTGAAGCCCCCGCGCCCGCCCCCGCGACCCTGAAGATCCTGGTCGCGGGCGGTTTCGGCGCGGGCAAGACCACCTTCGTGGGCGCGGTGAGCGAGATCGAGCCGCTGAGCACCGAGGAACTGCTCAGCGACCTCGGCGCGGCCGACGACCCGCTGCACGGCGTCGAGGCGAAGACCACCACGACCGTGGCCCTCGACTTCGGGCGGATCACCCTGGACGAGCGCCACGTGCTCTACCTGTTCGGCACGCCCGGACAGCACCGCTTCTGGTTCCTGTGGGAGGAGCTGTGCGCGGGCGCGCTCGGGGCGGTCGTGCTCGCCGACACCCGCCGCCTCGCCGACTGCTTCCCCGCCGTGGACTTCTTCGAGCGGCGCGGGATCGGCTTCATCGTCGCCGTCAACGAGTTCGACGAAGCCCACCGCTACACCACCGCCGAGGTCCGCGAAGCGGTGGGGCTCGCGCCCGAGGTGCCCGTCGTACGGTGCGACGCGCGCCTGACCAGTTCCGGGACGGGGACGCTGGCCGCCCTGGTCCGGCACCTCCTGTGCATGTCCACGGCCACGGCCACAGTCAGCTCTTCGTCTTCGGAGTCGGGGGAACCGCCATGACGTACTACGAATCGACCGGACACCTGCTGCTCACGCCGGTGGACCGGGAGGCGCCCGCGCGCGTCGTCCGGCTGCGCGAGCTGGGTCTGGGGGAGCGCACGGACGCCGAACTGGACGCCTTCGCGAGGCGGGTCGCCGACGTGCTCGACGCCCCGTACGCGGGGGTCAACTTCGTCGGTGAGGAACGGCAGTTCTTCGCCGGGCTGCACCACGCGGCCGAGGCCCCGGCCTGCGGGTACCCGGCCCGGGTCCTGGCCCGCGACCACGGCTACTGCCCGTACGTGGTGGTGCGGCGGCGCGCGCTGGTGCTGGAGGACGTACGGGACTTCGCGCGCTTCGCGGGCAACGCGGTCGTGGACGGGAGCGGGGTGCGTTCGTACGTGGGCGCGCCGCTGACCGACCGGCGCGGGATCGTCCTCGGCACGGTGTGCGCGGTGGACGTGGTGCCGCGGCGGTGGGGGACGGAGGGGCTCGCCACCGTCAAGGCGCTGGCCGCGGACCTGGTGGCGCTGGTGCACGAGCGCGAGGACCGGGCGCAGGCCCGCACGGCGGACCGGCGGGGGTGAGGGCCGTTGTCGGTGGCGGGGGCTACGGTCGTCGGACGAGGGTTCACCGGCGGCTGGAGAGGAGTCTCGGGGATGGCCACGACCGCGCAGGACGTCCGCCTGATCGCGCTGTCGCTGCCGGACAGCAGCGAGAAGCTCGCCTGGGGCATGCCGACCTTCCGGGTGGGCGGGAAGATCTTCGTCGCGCTGGCCGACGACGACACCACGATCGGGGTGAAATGCCCCAAGGAGGACCGGGCCGAGCTGATCGCGGCGGAGCCGGAGAAGTTCTTCATGCGTCCGGGCCACGACGACAACTACGCCTGGATCCGGGTCCGCCTGGAGGCCCTGGGGGACGCGGCCGAGCTGCGTTCCATCCTGGCCGACTCCTGGCTCCAGGCGGCCCCCAAGCGGCTGGTCGCGGCCCATCCGGAGCTGTCCGGCGACGCGGGCTGAGCGCCCGGCGCCGCCGTGGGGCGCGGGGACCGGCGGCCGTGGCCGCCGAGCCCCCGTGGAACCGGTAGCGGAAAAGGTGCGCGCGACCACCCACAGAAATGCGGTATCGTTCTCATGCGCGTTCGGCCAGGGGAAACCCCAGGTCAGCGGGTATCGGGACGTGGCGCAGCTTGGTAGCGCACTTGACTGGGGGTCAAGGGGTCGCAGGTTCAAATCCTGTCGTCCCGACTCGAGAGAGTCGCAGATCAGGGGCCGTTTCAGAGCAATCTGAAACGGCCCCTGACCGTTTTCGGGGACCTTTTTGGGAACCTTTCGGGACCGCACCCACCGACGGCATCCGGCGACACCGTGCCCGCCCCTCTCGGGCGGGCACGGTGTCCTGGTGCCCGGCCTAGTGCGGAGGCGCCATCGCCGGGTGCCCGACCTGCGCGCCGGGCGAGGGCGCGGGGGAGGGCGCGGGGGAGGGCAGTCTGGTCAGGTTGGCGCTGATCATCGCCGCCGCGCGGCCCACGGCCTCGCCGAGCGGGGCGATCTGTTTGCCGTCCAGGGCGGTCGCCGCCACGGCGGCCACCACCTGCCCCGATGCGGAGAGGACCGGCGCCGCCACGCACGACAGCGTGCTCACGCACTGTCCGTACTCGAAGGCGAGACCCCGCTCCCGGGCCCGCGTGACCTCGCGGGTCCACGTCGGCTTCGTCCACCCCTTGGGCAGCTCCGCCGACGGGCTGGACGCCGCGAGGATCAGCTCCGCCGCGCTCCCGGGCGGCAGGACGGTTCCGGAGTGCAGCGGGAAGACCTCGTCCACCTCGCCCCGCATGCCCCCGACGATGATCGTGTGTCCCGCCTCCGGCACCGACAGGCTGAGACTCAGCCGGCCGCTCATGGCCGCGAGTTCGCGCAGCGGCCGGGCCGAGGCCGCGCGCAGCAGGCGCGCGGGGTGCCAGGCCTGTCCCAGGCGGAACGTCCGCGGCCCGAGCCGGTAGCGGCCCGAGCGGCTCTGCACCGCGCCGAGTGCGACCAGCTGCCCCAGTAACCGGTGGGCCGTGGCCTTCGGCAGTTCGGCGTCGGTCGCCAGGCGGGTCAGGCCGACTTCCTCGCCCTGTGCGAGCACTTCCATGAGGGCGAACGCGCCCTCCAGTACACCCCGCCCCTCTGCGCCTGATCTGGCCATGAGCGAGTCCCCCTTTCGCCCGGAGCCCATCGGTCGGATGGGTCCGAAACTCCCCGTTCGTCCCGGCTCATCAGCGAGAACGGTGGTGTCGCCCTCCGCTTCCGCCGGTCCGTTGAACGGACCCGATCATTGCCCGTGTGTTGCGAACGCGCCAGTGTGTTGTCGGCCCGAGGGAGAAACGATTCGGTGGCCCACCGGCAACCGGGCGTTCGTCCCACAGCGACGAAACAAGGAGGATCCGATGAGCGCGATCAAGACCAGCGCCAAGCAGTTCAAGTACGTCATGGGTGCCATGACGGCCGTCTTCTTCGGCAACTGCTCTGCCAGCTGACGCTGTTTCGGGGGGTGGGGGCGGCATGTCGCCCCCACCCCTTTTCTTTACGCCTTAGGGAGGCACGAGTGCTGGAAACCGGTGTCCGGCAGGTCCGGGTGGCGATGGCCATGGTGTTCGGCCGGCGGCTGAACGTCCGGGCCGTGGAGCGGCTGGTCGCCGACGCCCTCGCCACACTGGAGGAGTTCGGCTCGCTCGGCGACGACGTCGACGAACTGGCCGACGGACCGTTCGCCGACCCGGCCGAGCGCCGCGACCTGCAGAACCGTGCCCTCCAGCGGACCGTCAACCGACTCGCCAAGCGCTCTCCCTTCTACCGCGAACGCCTCGCCGGCATCGACCTCGACGGGCTGACCACCGAGACGCTCACCCGGATCCCGGTGACCCGCAAGGCCGACCTGATCGAGCGCCCCGCCGACTTCCTGTGCAGCGCCCCCTACCTGGCGACCCAGACGACCGGCACCACCGGCCGCCCCGTGCAGATGTGGCTCTCCCGCTACGAGATGGAGCTCTGGCCCGCGCTGATCGCCCTGTCCGTCGTGCTGCGCGGCGACATCCGCCCCGGCGACCGGATGCAGATCAACCTCAGCTCCCGGGCAACGGCCGCCGTCCAGGAGGACGTCGAGGTGTGCCGGATGGTCAACGCCTCGTGCCACGTGGTGGGCCAGGTCCCGCCGGAGGAATCCGTCGAGCACCTGCTCGGCCGCAACGGCACCCGGCCCACCCTGCTCACCGGCAACCCCAGCTACCTGGCCCGGATGCTCACCGCCGCACGGCAACGGGGCTACGGGCCGGACGACTTCGGCCTGCGGGCGATCTACGCCGGCGGGGAGATCGTGTCCCCGGCCTTCGTCCGGGCGCTGCGCGAGACCTTCGGGGCCGAGACCATCGGCGACAACTTCGGCATGACCGAGCTGCTGCCCGTCGGCGGTCGCACCTGCAGCAGGCGCCACCTCCACATCGACCCCAACATGGGGTACACCGAGGTGCTCGACCTGGAGACGGGCGAGCCCGCCGGGCCCGGACAGCTCGGGGAGCTGACCGTGACGCCGTACTACCCCTACCGGGAGTGCATGCCCGTCCTGCGGTACAACACCGGCGACGTGGTCCGCACCCTGGACGGCGAACCGGACTGCGAACTCGCGGCCGTGCCCGCCGTCTCCCAGATCCTCGGCAAGGCCGGCACGCTGCTGCGCACCGCCGATTCCGTCGTGACGCCGCGCGAGATCGTGGAGGCCCTGGACGGCACCCCCGGAATGCCGTGGCCCCTGCGCCACCGGGCCGCGGTCGCCGACGGCCGGCTCCACGTGGAGGTCGCCTCCCGGGACGCCACCGCGGCGGAGGTGACCGAGCGGCTGCTGGCCCGGGGCATCGACGCGCGCGTCACGGTCCTGCCGCTGGACGACGAGGAGGCCGCGCGCCGCTTCCCCCTCCGCTGTGACCTGTTGGAGCACACCTTCACCCGGAGCCACGCATGACGGTCTTCTTCCAGATCGCGGCCACCGCCGCCCTGGCACTCGCGGTCGTCGTCGGCACGATCGCCTACTTCCGCGCCGTACGCGCCGCGAGGCCGCCCGTCGGCGTCTTCAACGGCAAGGACATCTTCATGATGATGGGCTTCGTCCTGGCCCTGCCGTACGTGTACCTCGCCCTCCCCGGCGCCGTCCTGCCGGTCGTGCTCGCCCTGGTCTTCGCGGGCGGGCTGTCCGTCGGCTACCAGCCCCTCATCGGCAACGGCCGGCTGCGCTGGGCGCTGATCTCCGTGCTGATCGCGAGCGTGCTCGTCACCCACCTCGCCTTCGGCGAGACCGCCCCGCCCTACTGGGTGGCGAACAGCCTTGTCGTCGGACTGGTCGTGGTCTCCGCCACCAACCTCAACGTCCAGGGCGGCATGCGCCTGAAGAACGTCGCCTGGTTCCTGCTCCTCCTCGCCGTCTACGACGCCTTCTTCGCCTGGGTCGTACCGCTGACCCAGGAGCTCGCCGAAGCCGTCCAGGGATATCCGTACGCCCCGGCCGCCGGCCTGCGCATCGGCGAGGACCTCGGCGCCGTCGTCGGCATGGGCGACCTGCTGGCCTACGCCCTCTTCACCACCACCGCCTACAAGGCGTACGCGAAGCCGGGCCTGCGGACCGGGATCGCCCTGGTGGTGCTCTTCGGAGCCGTGGCCCCCGTCGCCGCACTGCACCTGATCGCCGCGGCCACCGGTGACGCCCCCGGCCTCATCCCCGCCCAGGTGTTCTTCGGCCCGGCCGCCTTCGTCGGCTACCTGTTCCTGAGCCGGCGCGGCCCGGAGCGGCGGATGGTCGACGTGCCGTTCCGCGGGAACCGCGCGGCGGCCGTGCGGCAGGCACCGGTGCGCAGCGCCGAAGCACACCCCGTGGCCTGAGCAGGCCCGAGAACCGCCCGGGCCCGCGGGAGCACGACCTCGCGCGGGCCCGGGTCACCACCGGACGGCCGCCCGCCCCGGCGGCGGCTAGCCTGGGATTGCGTCACGCACGCACGATCGGAGCATGCGGTGGATCCTGGGACGGGCCGGCCGTGAGACCGGCGGATGCCGTCACGCCCGGCGGCGCCGACTGGCTGCTGGCCTCCGGCGAACGGGGCAACCCGGCGACGCGCCTGGACCGGCGCCGCCCGGACGGCGCGGCCTGGTCGCGGGGCAACCACGTACGGCCCCTGGTCCACGGGTCCACGTACTTCGCGGAGCTGCTGGCGGAGATCCGCGCCCTGCGCGCCGGCGACCTGCTGCTGTTCACCGACTGGCGCGGTGACCCCGACGAGCGCCTCGACGGGCCCGGCACGGAGATCGGCACGGTCCTGAGCCGGGCGGCCGGGCGCGGAGTCGTCGTCAAGGGGCTGCTGTGGCGCTCCCACCTCGACAGCCTGCAGTTCAGCGAGGCGGAGAACCGCCACCTCGGGGAGGAGATCGAGGAGGCCGGCGGCGAGTGCCTGCTCGACATGCGGGTGCGGCCCGGCGGCTCCCACCACCAGAAGATGGTGGTGCTGCGCCACCCCGGCCGCCCCGGGCTGGACATCGCCTACGTCGGAGGCATCGACCTCTGCCACAACCGCAACGACGACGCCGCGCACCACGGCGACCGCCAGTCGCTGCCGCTCGCCCCCGCCTACGGGCCGCACCCGCCGTGGCACGACGTCCAGCTCGCCCTGCGCGGACCGGCCGTGGGCGACGTGGAGGCCGTCTTCCGCGAGCGGTGGGAGGACCCGGCACCGCTCAGCCGCAGCCCGCTCACCCGGCTGCGGTCGCTGGCGCACCGCGAGGACACCAGCGCGGACAGCCTGCCCCCGCAGGCCGCCGACCCGGCGCCCTGCGGCACGCAGACCGTCCAGGTGCTGCGGACCTACCCCAACCGGCTGCTGCGCGGCTACCCCTTCGCCCCCGACGGGGAGCGCAGCATCGCGCGCGCGTACGACAAAGCGCTGCGGCGGGCCCGGGTGCTGATCTACCTGGAGGACCAGTACCTGTGGTCCCCGCGCGTGGTGGCCTTCTTCGCCCGGGCGCTGCGCGGGCATCCGGGGCTGAGGCTGATCGGCGTCATCCCCACGGTCCCGGAGCAGGACGGCCGCCTCACGGGGCCCATGAACCTGATCGGGCGGATCCACGCCCTGGAGGAACTGCGCCGCGCCGGCGGCGGGCGCGTCGCGCTGTACGGACTGGAGAACCACGCCGGAACCCCGGTCTACGTCCACGCCAAGGTGTGCGTGATCGACGACGTGTGGGCCTCCGTCGGCTCCGACAACATCAACCTCCGCTCGTGGACACATGACTCCGAACTCGGCTGCGCGGTGTACGACGAGGCCCCGGACCCCCGGCTTCCGCGCGACCCGGGCGGCCTCGGCGACGGCGCGCGGGCCTTCGCCCGGGAGCTGCGCCTGGAGCTCATGCGCGAGCACCTGGACGCGCTGGACCCGCGGGAGGACCCGGGCGTTCCGGGCTCGGCGGGCCGGGAGGCGGCGGGCGCGCTGTGCGATCCGGCGGCCGCGTTCGAGGCCTTCGCGGCGTCGGCCGCCGCGCTGGACGCCTGGCACGCCGGCGGCCGCCGCGGTCCACGGCCGCCGGGCCGGCTGCGCCGCTACGTGCCGCCGGACCTGCCCGCCGCGCAGCGGCTGCTCGCGGCTCCGCTGAACCACCTTCTGGTCGACCCGGACGGCCGCCCGGCGGGGATGCGGAGGCGGAATGCCTTCTGAGGTCAAAGCACCGCAACCAGGGACACCTTTACGCCGCATAGCGCACGTTTCCGGCCCGGGTGGGTACCGCCTGAGGGGCCCGGGCGGCGTCGGGTTAGCATATGAGCACCGCCTAGCTCGAAAGATAATCCTGTGACTGTCAATGAGGACTCGTTCACCAGCTGGAAGAACCGCGAGGAGATCGCGGAGTCGATGATCCCGATCATCGGGAAGCTGCACCGGGAGCGGGACGTCACGGTCCTGGTCCACAGCCGATCCTTGGTGAACAAGTCGGTGGTCAGCATTCTCAAGACCCACCGGTTCGCCCGCCAGATCGCCGGCCAGGAGCTCTCGGTCACCGAGACCCTGCCGTTCCTGCAGGCGCTCACCACCCTCGACCTCGGCCCGTCGCAGATCGACATCGCCCTGCTCGCCGAGGCGTACAAGACCGACGACCGCGGCCTGTCGGTGGAGGAGTTCACCGCGTCGGCCGTCGTGGGCGCCACCGGTGAGAACAAGATCGAGCGCGGCGACGGCCGCGACGTCGTCCTCTACGGCTTCGGCCGCATCGGCCGCCTCGTCGCCCGCCTGCTCATCGAGAAGGCCGGCTCCGGCAACGGCCTGCGCCTGCGTGCCATCGTCGTCCGCGGCGGCGGCGAGCAGGACCTGGTCAAGCGCGCCTCCCTGCTGCGCCGCGACTCCATCCACGGCCAGTTCCAGGGCACCATCACCGTGGACGAGGCGACGAGCACGATCATCGCCAACGGCAACAGCATCAAGGTGATCTACGCCAACGACCCCTCCGAGGTCGACTACACGGCGTACGGCATCAAGGACGCCATCCTCATCGACAACACGGGCAAGTGGCGGGACCGCGAGGGCCTGTCGAACCACCTGCGCCCCGGCATCGACAAGGTCGTCCTGACCGCCCCAGGCAAGGGCGACGTCCCGAACATCGTCCACGGCGTCAACCACGACACCATCAAGCCGGACGAGCAGATCCTGTCCTGCGCGTCCTGCACCACCAACGCGATCGTCCCGCCGCTGAAGGCCATGGACGACGAGTACGGTGTCCTGCGCGGTCACGTGGAGACCGTCCACTCGTTCACGAACGACCAGAACCTGCTGGACAACTACCACAAGGCCGACCGCCGCGGCCGTTCGGCGCCGCTGAACATGGTGATCACCGAGACCGGTGCCGCCTCCGCCGTCGCCAAGGCGCTGCCCAACCTCAAGGCGCCGATCACCGGCAGCTCGATCCGCGTCCCCGTCCCGGACGTCTCGATCGCCATCCTCAGCCTGCGCCTGGGCCGCGAGACCACCCGCGAGGAAGTCCTCGACTACCTCCGCGACGTCTCCCTGCACTCGCCGCTCAAGCGCCAGATCGACTTCACCACGGCCCCCGACGCGGTCTCCATGGACTTCGTCGGCTCGCGCCACGCGTCGATCGTGGACGCCGGAGCCACCAAGGTCGACGGCGACAACGCCATCCTCTACCTCTGGTACGACAACGAGTTCGGCTACTCCTGCCAGGTCATCCGTGTGGTCCAGCACGTGTCCGGCGTGGAGTACCCGACCTACCCGGTCCCGGCGGTCTGATCCCGGCCCACCGTTCCACCCGCTGTTCCCGTCAGGCCCGGCCGTCAGGCCGGGCCTGACGTGCTCCCCGTCCGTACCGGCTGGCGCAGGAGGTAGGCGGCCGCGCCCGAGACGAGGACGGCCATGCAGGCGATGAAGACCAGCCCGGCGCCCTCCAGGCCGAGCGGGTCGGCCAGCAGCCCCACGCCGATCACCGGCACCGAGATGCCCGCGTACGCCACCACGAACAGCGCCGAGATCACCGCCGCGCGCCGGTCCGGCGGCGAGGCAGCGGCCACCGCGGACAGCGCCCCGCGGAACGCCAGCCCCTGCCCGGCGCCGCCGACGAGCGCGCTCGCCACCACCAGCGCCAGCCGGTCCCACACCAGCGCGCCCGCGAGCAGGGCCAGCCCGGCGAGGAGACCGGCGCAGCCCAGCGGGAGCGAGCGCCCCACCCCGACCCGGCCGACCGCCAGCTGCCCGGCGGTCGAGGCGAAGAAGGCCAGCGAGACGACCGCCCCGCTCACGGCGCGGTTGTGCACGTCGAGGGACTGGGCGAGGAAGGCCGGGCTGACCGAGGTGAACACGCCGAACAGGGCGAAGCCCACGAACGCCGCGATCGCCGCGGGTGCGAACACCGCCCGCACCTGCGGGGGCAGGCCGGGCCGCTGCGGCCGTACGGTGCTCAGCGGCCGCCGCTCCGTCACGGTCTCCGGAAGGCCCAGCAGGACGCCGGCCGAGGCCACCACCAGCACCAGGTGCACGGCGAAGGTCAGGTGGAGGGGCCAGGGGGCGTACTGCGAGAGCACCCCGGCGAGCAGCGGACCGCAGCCCAGCCCGCCCATGTTGGCGGCCGTCGCCACGAGCGTGGCCCGCGAGGCGCCGCTGCTGGGTGCCAGCTCCATCACGTACGCCGTCGCCGCGCCGGTGAACAGCCCGGCCGACAGCCCCGACAGCAGCCGCCCCGCGTACAGCCACCCCATGCCGGTGGCGCACAGGAAGCAGACGGCGCTCGCCGCCGCGAAGCCCAGGCCGGCCAGCAGCACCGGCCGCCGGCCCACGGCGTCCGAGGCGTTGCCCGCCAGCAGCAGGACGCCGATCACCCCGAAGGCGTACACGGCGTACACCACGGTCACCATCAGCTCGGAGAACCCGAACTTCTCCTGGTACAGGCCGTAGAGGGGGGTCGGCAGCGTGGTGCCGGCCATGCACACGGCGAAGACCGCCCCGCCGAGCAAGCACTGGCGCCACCTTCGGCGATCACCGTCCATGCCGCCGACGGTAACCCCGCGGCCGCGGCCCGGCGCGCCGGGCGGGGCCCGGCCGTCAGGGGCGGCCGGCGTGGAGTTCCAGCGGGCCGGTGCCCGTGGCGCGGGCGGTCAGGCAGGCGGTGATCTGGCGCCGCAGGGCCGGTTTGACCAGGACCGGGAGCTCCGCGGGCGCGACGGTGCGCCACTGGAGGAGCTCGGTGTGGTCGAGGCGGATCCGGCCGAGGACGGCGGCGTCGAGGACGCCGCCGTCGTAGAGGAAGCGGATGCGCGCCGGACGGCCGGGCTTGTGCGCCCAGTTCACGGCGAGCAGCCGGCCCGGGGCGAGGTCCAGGCCCAGCTCCTCGTGGACCTCCCGCCGGGCGGCGGCCCGCGGGGTCTCGCCGAGGTCGCTGTCGATGCCGCCGCCGGGCAGGTTCCAGCGGTCGCTCCGGCCGTACGCGGGCTGGACCAGCAGGACCCGGCCGTCGGCGGCGGTGAACAGCACGCTCGCGGCGGTCACCGCCTTGGGCCGGCTGGCCCGGTGGCTGGCCGCGTCGAGGGCGCCGGAGTGCTCCAGGGCGAGGCGCCGGACCGGGTCCAGGCCGGCCGGGGAGCCCGGCTGCGGCACGCCGTCGACGAGGTGGGCGAAGGAGCCGGTGTGCAGGGCGGCCAGGCCGGCCCGCAGCCGGGGCGCGACGCGGGCCGGCAGCGCCTCGCAGGCCTCGTCCGGCCGCAGCCAGCGCCCCTCGGTGATCCCGCCGTCCCGGAAGGAGAGCGCCGCGGCCTCCTCCGGGGTCAGCGGGCCGACCAGGTGGACGTGCACGACCAGGGCGCGGCCGAGGGTCCCCGGCGGCCGGGAGTCCACCGCCAGCAGCCGGCCGACGGGCACGTGGAGGTCGAGCTCCTCCCGCAGCTCGCGGGCCAGCCCGGCCTCCGGGGTCTCGGCGGCCTCGACCGTGCCGCCCGGGAGCTGCGGATCCGCCCCGTACGAGGTGGCCAGTACGAGGACCCGCCCGCGGGTGTCCACGACGATCCCGGTGGCGGCCACGAGGGGGGCCGGTCGGGCGGCGTGGTACGCGCGCACCGCGTCGGGGGAGGGGCGGTCGGGCACGGCGGGCTCCTGGGGCGGTCTCGTCGGTCGGGTCGTCGGCACGAGCACTATGCCGGGCCCCGGCCGGTGCCCGCCGCCGACATGCGGCTCAGGCCCGGGCCAGCAGCAGGCCGCCCATGGTGACCATCGTCGCCGCGACGAGCCCGTCCAGCACCCGCCAGGACGACGGGCGGGCGAGCAGGCCGGTCAGCAGCCGGGCCCCGTACCCCAGGCTGACGAACCAGGTCAGGCTGGCCAGGACGGCCCCGATGCCGAAGGCCCACCGCAGGTCCCCGCGGTCGGCGGCCAGGGAGCCGACGAGCAGGACGGTGTCCAGGTACACGTGCGGGTTGAGCCAGGTCATGGCCAGGCAGGTCAGTACGGCCCGGCGGCCGGATCCGGCGGCGGCCCCCTCCGCAGTGAGGGCGGCGCCCGGGACGGGGCGCAGCACCCGGCGGGCGGCCAGGACTCCGTAGCCGACCAGGAAGAGGCCCCCGGCCAGGCCGACCGCGGTCAGGGCGGCCGGCCAGGCGGTGACGAAGGCGCCGACGCCGGCGACGCCGAGGGAGATGAGGAGCGCGTCGGACACGGCGCAGATGGCGACCACGGCGAGGACCGCGTGGCGGCGCGCGCCCTGGCGGAGGACGAAGGCGTTCTGCGCGCCGATGGCGACGAGGAGGGAGAAGCCGGTGCCGAAGCCGGCGAGGGCCGCGGTCAGGGTGCCGTGTGTCATGTCGTCGACCGTAGGCAGCGAAGTCTGTTCAGTACAGCTAATGATTTTTACGTACCATTAGCGCTCGTGATGGACGAGCTTCCTCTGGACCAGGTGCGCACGCTGCTCGCGGTGGTGGACGAGGGCACCTTCGACGCGGCGGCCGCCGCCCTGCACGTGACCCCCTCCGCGGTCAGCCAGCGGGTCAAGGCGCTGGAGCAGCGGACCGGCCGCGTGCTGCTGATGCGGACGAAACCGGTGCGGGCGACGGAATCGGGGGAGGTGGTGGTCCGCTTCGCCCGGCAGCTGGCCCGGCTGGAGCGGGACGCGCGGGCCGAGCTGGGCATGGCCGACGGGACCGGCCCGGTGCGGCTGCCGATCGCCGTGAACGCGGACTCCCTCGCCACCTGGTTCCTGCCGGCCCTGACCCGCGTGCCGCAGGATCCGCCGGTCTGCATCGAACTGCACCGCGAGGACGAGTCGCACACGACGGCGCTGCTGAGGGAGGGGCAGGTCATGGCGGCGGTGACCTCCTCACCGGACCCGGTGGCGGGGTGCAGCGTACGGCTGCTGGGCCTGGCGCGGTACCTGCCGACGGCGAGCCCCCGGTTCGCGGCCCGGTACCTGACGGGGGCGCCGGAGCGCGATCTGCGGGAGGCGCCGACGATCGTGTTCGACCGCAAGGACGACCTCCAGGACGCCTTCGTCCGGTCGCTGACGGGGGACCCGGCAGCCGGGGCGGGAAAGGTACGGCACCACATTCCGACCTCGGAGGGGTTCCGCGACGCGGTGGTCGCGGGACTGGGGTGGGGGCTGGTGCCGGAACAGCAGGCACGGCCGCTGGTGCGGACGGGGGAACTGGTGCTCCTGGAGCCCCTGCGGCCGATGGACGTGCCGCTGTACTGGCAGCAGTGGAAGCTCGACTCGCCGGCCCTGTCGACGGTGGCGGAGGTGGTCGCGGCGGCGGCCCGGGAGGCCCTGCGCAGCCCCCCGCACCGGGGGCTCTAAGCTGCCGACCATGGAGTCCTACACGATCGGACAGGCTGCCCGGATGCTCGGCGTCAGCGTCGACACGGCCCGCCGCTGGGCGGACGCGGAACGGTTCCCCACTCGCCGGGAGGGCACACGGCGGATGGTGGACGGTCCGGACCTGGCCGCCTTCTGCGTCGAGGCCGCACAGGAGGCCGGCGACGGCGAGGAGGCCCCGTACACCTCGGCGCGCAACGCCTTCCCGGGGATCGTCACCGGCGTGAAGCTGGGCACGGTCGACGCGCAGGTGGAGATCCAGGCCGGGCCGCACCGCATCGTCTCGCTGCTGACGCGCGAGGCGGTGGAGGAGCTCGGGCTGGAGGTGGGGGCGCGGGCCACGGCGCGGGTGAAGTCGACGAGCGTGTTCATCGACCGGACCTGAGGCCGGAGGCCCGGCGGGGGCGCCCCGGCGGCGATGGCAGACTGGCCGCTGAACCGCCGAAGGGGAGTACGTCCTTGTCCATGTTCAGCAACCTGCGCCGGGCCGTGCGCCGCGGCTACCGGCGGGCCGTCGACCTCAGCCACCCGGCCCGCTCCCCGCTCGGCAGCGCGGTGGTCAACTGCATCGTCTACCGGGACGGCGTGCGGCAGGAGGACTGCGCGGAGGTCGAGGAGGCGCTGCGCCGGGTCCGCAAGGCGGGCGACGGCTTCGTCTGGATCGGCCTGCACGAGCCGGCCCAGTCCGAGCTCGCCGGGCTCGCCGAACTGTTCGGCCTGCACCCGCTCGCGGTCGAGGACGCCGTGAACGCGCACCAGCGTCCCAAGGTCGAGCGCTACGACGACACGCTGTTCTCGGTCTTCAAGACGGTGCGGTACGTGGAGCACGAGGAGCTGACCGCGACCAGCGAGGTCGTGGACACCGGCGAGCTGATGGCCTTCACCGGCGAGGACTTCGTCATCACCATCCGGCACGGCGGCAGCGGCACGCTCGGCCCGGTCCGCGAGGAGCTGGAGGCCTCCCCGGACCAGCTGGCCAAGGGGCCCGCGGCGGTTCTGCACGCCATGGCCGACCACGTGGTCGACGACTACGTGGCCGTGACGGACGCCGTGCAGAACGACATCGACTCCGTCGAGACGGCGGTGTTCAGCGAGAACGGCGGCCGCGGCGACGCCGGTCGGATCTACCAGCTCAAGCGCGAACTCCTGGAGCTGCGGCGTGCGGTTGCGCCGCTGAGCCGCCCCCTGGAGCAGCTGGCCACGCAGCCGATACCGGTCATCCCGCCGGAGATCCGGGCGTACTTCCGGGACGTGGCCGACCACCTGACCCGGGCGACCGAGCAGATCGGCGCCTACGACAACCTGCTCGACTCCATCCTCCAGGCGCACCTCGCCCAGGTGACCGTCGCCCAGAACGAGGACATGCGCAAGATCACGGCGTGGGCGGCCATCGTCGCCGTCCCCACCATGGTCTGCGGGGTCTACGGCATGAACTTCGACCACATGCCCGAACTGCACTGGACCTACGGCTATCCGCTCGTCCTCGGCGTCATGGCGCTCGCCTGCTTCGTGATCCACCGCGGCTTCCGGCGCAACGGCTGGCTCTGACCTGCGAAATCCCCGATGAGGCAGGCGCGGACGCCGGATAGGGTCCGCCTGTCACCGATCATCGACAGGGAACGGGCGGGTCGCACATGGAGCGGACGACGGCGCAGCGGGACGGCGGCACGGCAGAAGGAGGGGCGGCCGACGGGCTCGCGGGCGACCGGGTCCGGCTGGAGCCGCTCGCGCACCGGCACCACGACGGCCTGTGCGAGGCGGTCCGGGACGGGAGGTTGTGGGAGCTCCCGGTGACGATCGTCCCCCACCCCGACGAGGTGCGCGGATTCATCGACGACGCGCTGGCGGCGCGGGCGCAGGGCACGCAGATCGCGTACGCCACGGTGGACGTCGCGACGGGCCGGATCGCCGGCTCGACCCGGCTCATGGCCATCAACACGGCGTACCGGCGGCTGGAGATCGGCTTCACCTTCCTCGGCGGGACCTGGCAGGGGACGGGCGTGAACACCGAGGCCAAGCTGCTCATGCTCACGCACGCCTTCGAGGGCATGGGGATGAACCGCGTCGAGTTCCTCACCGACGTGCGCAACAGCAGGTCGCGGGCGGCGATATCAGGGCTCGGCGCGACGCACGAAGGAGTCCTGCGCCACCACATGGTGATGCGCGACGGCTGGATCCGCGACAGCGCGGTCTACAGCATCACGCGTCCCGAATGGCCGGACGCCAAGCGGGAACTGACGGTCCGTCTCGCACGCCGGGCCTGACGCGGAGCGGGGGCGGTCGCGGCGATCGCCGTGTGACGCACGGGTCTTGAGCTGTCGTCAGCTCTGGTAGTAAAGTTTCCTAACGAAGTAGGGACGCCTCAACTACCCCACGGAGGCCTTGTGTTCACCCCCCACCGCAAGATGCTCGCGATCGGCGCACTGCTCGGCAGTGCGCTCATCGCCGTCCCCGTCGCCGCCCATGCCACCGCGGCCCCCGCCCCCGTGGCGGAGACCTCGGCGGCAGCGGCCGCAGGACTCGACGATCCGGCGAAGAAGGAGATCGCCATGAAGATCGTCTCCAGTGCGGAGAACTCCTCGCTGGACTGGAAGGCGCAGTACAAGTACATAGAGGACATAGACGACGGTCGCGGCTACACGGCCGGCATCATCGGCTTCTGTTCCGGCACCGGCGACATGCTCGACCTCGTCGAGTACTACACCCAGGTCAAGCCGGGCAACGTGCTCGCCAAGTACCTGCCCGCCCTGCGCAGGGTCGACGGCAGCGACTCCCACGCCGGCCTCGACCCGAACTTCACCAAGGACTGGGCGAAGGCGGCCCAGGACGCCGAGTTCAGGAAGGCCCAGGACCACGAGCGCGACCGGGTCTACTTCAACCCGTCCGTGCAGCAGGGCAAGTCCGACGGGATCGGCGTGCTCGGCCAGTTCATCTACTACGACGCCATCGTCATGCACGGTGACGGCACCGACTCCACCAGCTTCCGCAACATCCGCAAGCGCGCCCTGTCCAAGGCCAAGCCCCCGTCCCAGGGCGGCAACGAGACCGCGTACCTCAACGCCTTTCTCGACGCCAGGGTCTGGGCGATGAAGCAGGAGGAGGCGCACAGCGACACCAGCCGCGTCGACACCGCGCAGCGGGTCTTCCTCAAGAAGGGCAACCTGAACCTCAACACCCCGCTCGACTGGAAGGTCTACGGGGACTCCTTCCACATCGGCTGACGCCCGCCGCGGCCCGGGCCGGACCCTCCTCCCGGCGGCCCGGGCCGCGGTGTCGCGGTGCGGTAACGATGTGGGTAACGATCGAGGCGGCTGCCGGGGTGTCAAGTAGGCGCGTGGGATGGACTTTTCGGACTTCCGGGTACACAGCACCACTCCTGTGCTCCCCAGTCGCAGATTCGATGCCGGAAATCTTCCTGTCCAGCCGATTTGGCTTCGCGTCAACTGGCTTGACCGCGACGTAAGGGGGGCATAAGTTCTGCCCCGGCTTGCTCCAGCAGGACGGGCCGACCAACCGTCCTCTGGGGGGACCCATGAACTACTACCTCGACGTTCTGAAGAAGTACGCCGACTTCTCCGGCCGCGCCCGCCGCCAGGAGTACTGGATGTTCTTCCTCTTCCAGATCGCCGCGCTGATCATCACCGCGATCCTGGACGCCGTGCTCGGCACCTCGCCGTGGCTCTACCTGCTCTACGCCCTCGGCACCTTCCTCCCGAACCTCGGTGTGACCGTGCGTCGTCTGCACGACACCGGCAAGTCCGGCTGGTGGGTCCTCATCAACTTCGTGCCGCTCGTCGGCTTCATCTGGCTCATCGTCCTGCTGGCGACCGCCGGTGAGGACCAGCCGAACCAGTATGGCGTGAACCCGAAGGCCGTCCAGGCCTGACCTGGCCCGCAAGCCTTCACGGCTGAGCGCCGCCCCGGCTGGGAACAGCCGGGGCGGCGCTTTTCGCCGTTCGGGGGGTCCGCGTGACACGCGTCTCCCGGACTGGCGGCAGGGGGCTGTCCAGACCGGCCCGATCACGAGATATCTTGATGTCGAGCAATGTTGCAGACGAGAGACGCAGACTGTGGAGCGGAGCATCCGGTGACTGACTCGACCATCATCTACACGCACACTGACGAGGCCCCGGCCCTCGCGACGTATTCCTTCCTGCCTGTGATCCAGGCATACGCGTCGACGGCCGGTGTGAATGTCGAGACCCGTGACATCTCCCTGGCCGGTCGGATCATCGCCAGCTTCCCCGAGCACCTGGAGGAGAGCCAGCGGATCGCCGACGCCCTCCACGAGCTCGGTGAGCTGGCGAAGACCCCCGAGGCCAACATCATCAAGCTGCCCAACATCTCGGCGTCGATCCCGCAGCTCAAGGCCGCGGTCGCCGAGCTCCAGGGCCAGGGCTACGCCCTCCCGGACTACCCGGACGACCCGAAGACCGACGAGGAGCGCGAGATCCGCGCCCGCTACGACAAGGTCAAGGGCAGCGCCGTCAACCCGGTCCTGCGCGAGGGCAACTCCGACCGCCGCGCCCCCGCCTCGGTCAAGAACTACGCCAAGGCGCACCCGCACCGCATGGGCGCCTGGACCCCCGAGTCGAAGACGAACGTCGCCACCATGGGCGCGAACGACTTCCGCTCCACCGAGAAGTCCGCAGTGATCGCCGAGGCCGGCACGCTCCGCATCGAGCACGTCGCCGCCGACGGCGCCACCACCGTCCTGCGCGACTCCGTACCGGTCCTCGCCGGTGAGGTCGTGGACGCGTCCGTCCTGCACGTCGACGCCCTGCGCACCTTCCTGAACGACCAGATCGAGCGTGCCAAGGCCGAGGACGTGCTGTTCTCCGTGCACCTCAAGGCCACGATGATGAAGGTCTCCGACCCGATCATCTTCGGCCACGTGGTCCGCGCCTTCCTCCCGAAGACGTTCGCCCGCTACGGCGAGACCCTCGCCGCCGCCGGCCTGTCGCCCAACGACGGCCTCGGCGCCATCCTGAACGGCCTGGGCGCGCTGCCCGACGGCGACGCGATCAAGGCGTCCATCGACGCCGAGATCGCCGAGGGCCCGGCCCTGGCGATGGTCGACTCCGACAAGGGCATCACCAACCTGCACGTGCCGTCCGACGTCATCGTCGACGCCTCGATGCCGGCCATGATCCGCACCTCCGGCCACATGTGGGGCCCGGACGGCGCCGAGGCCGACACCCTCGCCGTCCTCCCGGACAGCAGCTACGCCGGTGTGTACCAGGTCGTCGTCGACGACTGCCGCGCCCACGGCGCCTTCGACCCGTCCACGATGGGCTCGGTGCCGAACGTCGGCCTCATGGCCCAGAAGGCCGAGGAGTACGGCAGCCACGACAAGACCTTCGAGATCGCCGCCGCGGGCACCGTCCGCGTCGTCGACGCCGCGGGCAACACGGTCCTGGAGCAGGAGGTCGCCGCCGGTGACATCTTCCGCGCCTGCCAGACCAAGGACCTGCCGATCCAGGACTGGGTCAAGCTCGCCGTCACCCGCGCCCGCGCCACCGGCGTCCCGGCCGTCTTCTGGCTGGACGAGGACCGCGCGCACGACGCGCAGCTGATCGCCAAGGTCAAGACGTACCTCGCCGAGCACGACACCGAGGGTCTGACCATCGAGATCCTCTCCCCGGTCAAGGCCACCGCGTACTCCCTGGAGCGCATCCGCCGCGGCGAGGACACCATCTCGGTGACCGGCAACGTGCTGCGCGACTACCTGACCGACCTCTTCCCGATCCTGGAGCTGGGCACCAGCGCCAAGATGCTGTCGGTCGTCCCGCTGATGAACGGCGGCGGCCTCTTCGAGACGGGCGCCGGCGGCTCCGCCCCGAAGCACGTCCAGCAGCTGGTCAAGGAGAACTACCTGCGCTGGGACTCCCTCGGTGAGTTCCTCGCGCTGGCCGTCTCCTTCGAGCACCTCGCCACCACCACCGGCAACGCCCGCGCCCAGGTGCTGGCCGACACCCTGGACCGCGCGACCGGTTCCTTCCTCAACGAGGACAAGTCGCCGAGCCGCAAGCTGGGCGGCATCGACAACCGCGGCAGCCACTTCTACCTCGCCCTGTACTGGGCGCAGGAGCTGGCCAAGCAGACCGACGACGCCGAGCTGGCCGCGGCCTTCGACGCGCTCGCCAAGACGCTGGGCGAGCAGGAGCAGACCATCGTCGCCGAGCTGATCGCGGTGCAGGGCTCCCCGGCCGACATCGGCGGGTACTACCAGCCCAACGCCACGAAGGCCGCGGCGATCATGCGCCCGTCCGCGACCTTCAACCAGGCCATCGCCACCCTGGGCTGACCCCCGGCCCGGCGGCAGGCAGCCGTACGAGTTCCGCCCCGGTCGGCATCGCGCCCGGCCGGGGCGGACCCGTATCCCGGACCCGGTGGCCGGGGAGGGGGCCCTGCGCTAGCGTTCGCGGTCCGTGACCTCGAGGGGGATCTGTGGGACGTCGCTCCGACACGTCGTGCGCCGGCATCGGATGCGTGGGGCTCCTGCTCGTGGTGTTCGTCCTGCCCACGGTCGGATATCTGCTGGCCGTGCCGCTCGCACTGCCCGATCTGCTGGCGGAGCAGACGCCGCCGCAGCAGATGCACGGCTTCGCGCAGTACCTCGTCGCCTATGCCGTTCCGGTCGTCGTGGCCCTGGTCCTGGCGTTCTTCGCGAGCCGGCGCAGGCCGTGGTTGTGGTGGCTGGTCCCGGCCCGGGCGGCGGGTCTGCTCGCCCTGGTGGCCGCGGCGCTGTGGTGGACGGAGAGCAAGGTCGGCGACCACCCGGTGTGGAACGTCCGCGCCGCGGCGCAGAGCGCGGCCGCCGCTCTGGTGGCCCTCGCCTTCGTCGTCGCGGTCCGCCGCTGGGACGCCTCCCGGAGCGGCCGGCCCGTCGCCGCGTCCCCCCGGCGCCCGGCCCCCGGGGAGATCTGGCTGGCCATGGTGCCGCTGCGCGAGGACCCGGCGCGGCAGCTGCGCCACTACTGCGTGGTGCTGGCGGCCCACGCCGACCACGCCGAGGTCGCCCAGATCACCAGCAAGGACAAGGATGGGCGCTCCGACCACATCCGGATGCCGAACGACGGCTGGGACAAGCACTCCGGCCGCGACCACTGGGTGGAGAGCGGCCTGCCGCCGCGCCGTGTCGACTACCGGATGTTCCTCACCTCGCGGCCCCAGGGGCGCTGCCCGGCCCCGGTGTGGCGCGAGCTCGGCCGGCAGCTCGACTGACGCCCGGAGCCCGCGGCTCAGAGACGGTGGATCCGTTCCTGCTCGAAGGCCAGCGGGGAGCGCCCGGCGGCCAGGATGCGCAGCCCGGGGGCCACGCACAGCAGGTTCCGCAGCCAGGCCAGGGCGTCCGGGCCGAGCAGCTCCGCGCCGTCCAGGACGAGCAGCATGTCCCGTTCGGCCAGCCACGAGGCGGCGTTCGCCGTCCCGCCCGGAGGCGCGGGCATGTCGGGTACGCAGCGCAGCTCGGCCGTCAGCTCGCGGATGCCGTAGCCGCCGTGGAGCGGGTCCATGGCGACGACGGCCACCCCGTCGTAGAAGTTGGACGCGAGGCGCCTCGCGATCTCCCGCACCAGCAGGCTCCGCGGCTCGCGCAGGCCCCCCGCCACGGTCAGTACCCGTCCCCGCCGGACGGCGGTGAGCAGGCGGGACATTTCACTGGATGTTGCCGGAAGCATGATCGTTTTTCGCAATTCCCTCATTGGCACGATGGCCCCCCATCGCATGCGTGACCACGCGCGGCAAGAGGGTTCAATCGAGCCGCGTGTCGATGATTATGCGCCACTTGCGCCGTAAGACCAGGGGAATGTCGCATTCCGGCGAGTGGCTCCGGAGCCCCGCAGGTCAGGCCCACACGGGGAGATGAGGAGCCGGGGGCAGCAGCCGGCCCCGGCCCGGCGGATTCGGCGTCACGGCGCCCGCCGCCACGGCCGGGCGGTGCGCGTGGTGGCGTTTCAGGTCCTCCTCCCGGTACCGCCGCGTCTGTGCGTGCCAGCAGGCGATCGCCGCGATCCACTGCTTCAGCTCGTCCACGTGGCGGTCCATGGCCGCGCGGGCCGGCGCGTCCAGCCCGTGGTCCGCGTACACGACGGGGAGTTCGTTGGCCACCACGTGCTCGAACTGCTTCATCCGCGAGGTCATCAGGTCGTTCACGACCCGCAGCGCCGTCGGGTAGTCGCAGTCGAAGAAGTTCTCCACGACGATCAGCAGGTTGTGCAGCTCGCCCTCGTACTCCGCCTCCTTCTGGTACGAGAACACGTCGTTCATGACCGCCGTGTAGTCGAAGGCCGCCGCCTGCAGGGACTGCACGGCCGAACTCGCGTAGACCTCCTCCGGAACCACGTCCATGTGCGCCATCCGCGCCAGCGAGATCGTCATCGGCGACCCGAAGGTCACCCGGCGCATCTCCAGGTAGTCCACCGGGTCCGGGACCCGGTTGGCCGCCTGGTTGTCCAGCTCCCACAGCCAGCTGTCCAGCACCTGGTCCATGGCCGAGCGGAACATCTCCCGGCCGCGCGTCCCCATTGGCGCGGCCGTGCGCCGCCACAGGTCGGCCAGCCCCCGCTCCATCGCGTTGACCGCCGTCGGCGGCGCGGACAGGTCGAGCGGCATGCAGGCGCGCAGCCGCTGCGTCTGCGCCCTGGCCGCCGCCAGGGCCCGGGGGGCGCCGAAGAGCAGGGGGTAGCTGTCGTCGGCGTACGTGCCCCAGCTCAGCCAGCCCGCGCCGATGTCCAGCGCCTCCGCCGAGCACGTCGGGTCGATGCCCGCCGAGCACAGCGCGAAGTCGTACCCCCGCGCCTTCTCCTCCCACCAGATGCCCTCGTCCAGGATCCCCATCGCCCGGTTCCACTCGATGAGCCGCTCCCGGGCGCCCGCCAGGTGCGGGTTGAGCACGTTCCGGTACGGCAGGTAGAACTCCGGGATCACCGAAGGGCCCACCGGATGCGGGACGTTGGAGTGCCGACGCAACCGCCGCGCGCCGCCGGTCACCCCCAGCAGCGCCTTGACGTTGGCGCCGGTGGTGCCCAGCCCGGAGGGGCCGCCCGGCCACCCGGGCAGGCCCGCATCGCTGCGGCCCGGCCGGGTCTTCGTGTACCGGCTGGAGCGCATGTGCCACTCGTGGCCGCCGGACTGCCAGTCCTGGAGCCCGCGCGCGTAGGTGAGGACCGCGAGGATCCCGTCCGGGCCGAGGCCCTTCTCCGCGAACAGCGCGGGCAGTTCGGTGAAGAAGGTGCTCTCGAACTGCTGGAGCCGCGAGGTGATCATGTTGTTCAGCTGGTCGGCGGCCTCCTGGGCCGTGCAGCCGAAGAACCGCTCCAGGACCAGCACCCCGTTGCTCAGCTCCCCCTCCTTCCCGATCTCCCGCTCGTACGAGAACAGGTCGTTGCGGAAGTGGACCGAGTCGGCGAAGCAGTCGCGCAGCACCCGCAGCGCCCGCTCCCCGGAGACCGACGCGGGCACCTCCACGCCCACCGCGTGCTCGACGATCCCCGCCGACCAGGGCGCGCCGCCCACCTTGCGGCGCTGTTCGACGTACTCCATCGGGTTCGACACCCGGCCGATGCTGATGTTGTCGAGCTCCCAGAGCGACTCGTCGAGCAGATCACGGGTGGTGCGGGTGAAGCGCGCGATCCAGTCCGGCGAGTGGCCCGGCACCGTACGCCGCCACAGGTCGGCGAGGCCCGCCTCGACCGGATTGGCGGGCTCGGGCATCGGCGCGCGCGGATCGGCGGGCATGAACGGCGTGAGCCGCTCCAGCGCGGCCCGGCCCGCCGCCCGGTCGCCGGTGCGCTTGAACCGCTCCAGGAACCAGTCGTCGAAGAAGAACACCCACACGTACCAGTCGGTGACGAGCGAGAGCATCGGGCCGTCGCACTCGGGATGGGTGTAGGCGCACAGCAGCGCGTAGTCGTGCGCCTCCAGATCGGCCGGGCCCCACACGCCCGAGCCTTCCAGCATCCCCCGCTCCGCGGCCCACGCGCGGGTGTGCGTCCGGGCCTCCTCCAGACGGGGGTTGAGGCGGGCGGGATGCGGGAGGTAGAACTCGGGCAGCTCGAAGGGCTGCCCCGAAGCCTTCTCCTGCCGGTCGCTCTCCTGCCGGTCGCTCTCCTGCCGTGCGGTCATGACGAGGCCCCTCAGTCGTCGAATCGGGAGATCTCGACGTTCTCCAGCACCCCGACGGCGTCGGGCACCAGGATCGCCGCGGAGTAGTAGGCGGTGACCAGGTAGGAGATGATCGCCTGCTCGTTGATGTTCATGAAACGGACGGACAGGCCCGGCTGGTACTCGTCGGGCAGGCCCACCGGGTGCAGTCCGATGACCCCCTCGTTGTCCTCGCCGGTGCGCAGGACGAGGATCGAGCTGGTCCGCTCCGCCGTCACCGGGATCTTGTTGCAGGGCAGCAGCGGCACCCCCCGCCAGGACGGGACCCGGTGGCCCTGGAAGTCCACGCTGTCCGGGTACAGGCCGCGCCGGCTGCACTCGCGGCCGAAGGCGGCGATGGTGCGCGGGTGGGCGAGGAAGTACTGCGACCCGCGGCGGCGGCTGAGGAGTTCGTCCATGTCGTCGGGGGTGGGCGGGCCGGTACGTGCGTAGACCCGCTGCTCGTAGTCGGCGTTGTGCAGCAGCCCGAACTCCGCGTTGTTGACGAGCTCGCTCTCCTGACGCTCCCTCAACGCCTCTACCGTGAGCCGGAGTTGCTGCTCCGACTGGTTCATCGGCTTGTTGTAGAGGTCGGCGACCCGGGAGTGCACGCGCAGCACGGTCTGCGCGACGCTGAGCTCGTACTCGCGCGGGTCCAGGTCGTAGTCCACGTACGTGCCGGGCAGCATCACCTCGCCCGTGTGGCCGGCGGACAGGTCCACGGCGTCGCTGCCCCGGCGGCCGACGCGCTCGGCCTCCAGGTACGCCTCGGCGTGCCGGCGCAGCGCGGCGGAACTGTTCAGCGCCGCGTCCCAGTCGCCCCGGTTGAAGGTCATCGTCACCACGTCCGTCTGCGCCCGGGCGGTGAACTCCCACCGGGCGTCGGGCAGCGGATGGTGGCCGAAGTGGTCGCCGTCGCTGAGCACGTCCAGGCTCGCCTCGTCCCCGTAGGCGCCGGTGCCGAGCCGTTCGATCCGCCCGTGGGCGATGAGGAAGATCTTGTCGACGGGCTCGCCGCGCCGGACGATGACGTCGCCCTTGCGGAACTCCTCCTTCACGAACCGGTCGGCGATGGCCTTGACCACCTGGTCGTCGGGGAAGTTCCGGAGCATGCCGAGCTCGCGCAGCATCGGCGGGATGACGCGGAGCTCGGTCCCGGTCTTCACGAAGGTGATGCGCCCGTCGCCGACGGTGTAGCTGACGGTGCGGTTGACCCGGTAGGTGCCGCCGCCGGTCTGCACCCACGGCAGGATCCTCAGCAGCCAGCGCGAGCTGATCCCCTGCATCTGCGGCGCGGACTTGGTCGTGGTGGCCAGATTCCGGGCGGCCTCGGTGCTCAGGCTCTGCCGGGCGGTGGCGGCCGGGTGCTCGGCGCTCACTTCGGTGCTGGGGTCGACGGACATGGCGGGCCTTCCTCTCGGTCGGTCTTCCTGGGAGTGGCGCGGGTGTCGTGCGCGACGGTGGGGTGTCCTGCCGGTCGGTGCTCCCTCCGGGGGCGGGCGGGGGGTGGTGTGCGGGGGGTGGTGTGCGGGAGCGACCGGGAGGGGCGGTCCCGCTCCGCGCGATCTGCTGTGCTCCCGTACGCCAGGGCCACGCGGTGTGACCGTGTGCAACCCGGCGCACACGTCTAGTTAGGGGCAGGACGGCCTCACCCGGTACATCCGTCCCGGCCCCGCCGTGTTGAATGTCCGACCGCGTTGAATGGATGGACACGTGTACGAGCTGGGCGGTTCTGATGGCCAAGCGTGAACCCAACGGACGACTCCGCACCCTCCTCACCGACGCGCGCTGGAGCGGGCAGGACTTCGCACGCGCCGTCAACGGCGTCGCCGCCGAGGCCGGCCTCACCCTGCGTTACGACCGGACCTCCATATCCCACTGGCTGGCCGGCACCCGGCCTCCCGCGCACGTCGTCGCCCTCGCCGCCGAGGCACTGAGCCGCCGTACCGGACGGCGCGTCAGCCCGGCCGACACCGGCCTCGCGCGGCCGGCCGGCGCCACCCGCGTGCGCGACCGCACCGGAACCGGCCCGCACGCCGCGGACGTCCTCGCCCCGGACCTCTCGGCGGTGGTGGCCGGATCCTCCGCGGGCCCCGCGGAGACGGCCGGACCCGGCATCGAGGCGGCGGCCCTGCTGGGGGAGATCCCGGTCTACTCCTCCGCCTGGCGGCCCCCCGGCTGGCCGCCGCCGGAAGCAGCCGGGGTGGCCGCCCGTCCGGCCGGGCGGATCGGGCTGCACCACGTGGAGGCCGCCGAGGCCGTACTGCCGGTCTTCCGCAACGCCGACATGATGTTCGGCAGCGGCCTGGCCCGGCCCGCCCTGACCCGCTACCTCGCCACCACCGTGGCACCCTGGCTGCGCGCCGGCGCCGCACCCGCGGTACGCCACCGGCTGCTGGGCTGCGCCGCACGGCTCGCCTACACCGCCGGCTTCCTGTGCTTCGACGGCAACCAGCAGGGCACGGCCCAGGCGTACTACCGGGCGGGGCTGCGGCTCGGCCAGGAGGCGGGGGACCCGCAGTGCTGGGCGCCCGTACTGCGGGCCATGAGCGTCCAGGCCCACCACCTGGGCCACCGCAAACAGGCGTGGGAGCTGGCGGAGGCGGCCGCCCGGGAGGCGGGTCGGCTGCCCACCCTGCAGGCCGCGTTCGTCACCGGGCAGCTGGCGGTCGCCGAGGCCGGCTGCGGCGACCGGCGGGCGGCGGTGGCCCGGCTGGGCGAGGCGGAACGGTTGCTGGAGCGCTCGGCCGGGCAGCGGGCGGCCATCGGCGACTACCACCACGCCGCGCTCGCCCACCAGCAGGCCGAGGCGCTGGCGGCCCTCGGGGACGCGCGCGGCGCGATCGCCGCGCTCGGCACCTCACTGCGGCACCGGCCCCCCGGCGAGCGCCGCGCGCGGGCCGTCACCCTGGCACGGCTCGCCGAACTCCACCTGAACCAGGGCCATCTGGAACGGGCCTGCGCCACCTGGCACGAGATGCTGGACGCGGTGCCCCAGCTGGACTCGGCGCGGGTGGACGACGCCGTGGGCCGCCTGCGCGGCCGCCTCCAGAGCGTCGGGGGCAACCGCACCGCGCGGGCGCTGCTGGTCCGGGTCCGCGGACTCGGCTGAGGCATCCTGCCGCGTCCTGCGCCGACCCGCGTACGGCATCGGGCGCACTGCTTCGTACGTACGGCGCCGGGAGTACGGCCCGCGCCAGCTCCGGTCCGGTCCGGTCGGCCGCGACCGTCTCCGGATCAGTAGGGTCGACCGCACCGGGCGAAGGGGGAGGGCGTGGGGACCTATCGGCAGACCGTGGTGGACATGGACGCCTCGCCGGAGGAGGCGGCCGCCGGGGGCGAGCGCGGCAGGGGGTGGCTGGAGGCGGAGGGGTTCATCCGCCCGGTGCCTTGGCGGGGCGACGTGGTGTACCTGGCCGGTCCGCAATGGCGGGAGGCGGTCGACCTGGTCTCCTGGGACTGGCGCGCCCGGCTCAAGGGGCTGGAGGAGGAGCCCTGCGACGAGCTGCGCGTCGTCGTGGGCCGTACGGTCTTCTGCGCGGGCCAGGGCGATGCCCCTGCCGCGCTCTGCCCCCACTGCCGAAGTGCCGCCCCCGACTGGCCCGGCGAGGCCCTCGACGCCTGGTACGCGACGGGCGCCGCCGATCTCGACTGCCCGGCGTGCGCCCACCGCGCTCCGCTTCCGGAGTGGAACTGGACCGACGACTACTTCGCCCTCGCCCACCTCGGCTTCGAGTTCGACGACTGGCCGCCTCTGCACCCGCGCTTCACCGAGGCCTTCGGCCGGGCACTGGGCCACCGGATCCGGGTGGTCGCGGGGAAGATCTGAGACCGGGGGAGGGGCAAGGACAGGGGCAGGGGGGGGCGAGCCGGCTTCTACGCGGTGCGCGGCTTCCGGGCGGTGCCCGCCTCCGCGGGGCCGTGGTAGCGGGGGCTCGTGGCGTGCCACTCCTTCGCCCCGCCCATCCAGTTCCAGATCCCCTCCAGGAAGCGGCCCAGCGCGGGCGAGCCGAGGGCGGCCAGGGCGGCCGACTCCGCCTCGACGGTGTGCATGATCTCGTCGTGGACCTCGGCCGTCAGGTTCACGGCCTCCTGGAGCGAGCAGTGCTCCTCGGCAGCGATCAGGCGGGGGAGGCTGGTGTCGCCGGGGTCCTCCCGGGCCATCGAGTACAGGTCGTTGAGCAGGCAGCTGGCGACCCCCGCGTACATGTACGTGCGCCGCACCCGCGCATCCGCGAACTCGTGCGCGGGGACCTCGTACCCGCCGACCGGATCGGTGAGGCCCATGCAGGGGAAGAAGCCGTTCTCGTACCGGTGCAGCAGGTACTCCCAGACCGGCGGCCGGCGGGCGGACGTCCGCCACTCGGCCTCGTGGTTGTACCCGACGAACATCACCGCCAACTGGTAGCGCAGGCGGGTCACCTGAGTGGGGGAGGCGAACTCGGCGAGATGCTCCAGCGCGGAGCGGAAGGCCCGCAGCACGGGCTCGGCGTCCACCTGCTCCTCGAACCGCCGCTCGTAGCGCGGCGGCAGCCGCACCGGGTCGACCACGGCGTGCGCGAGCGCCAGGCGCAGGCCGATCAGCCGCGGGTCGGCGTCCTCCCCGTCGTCGGCCCAGTGATCGTCGACGGCCCACTCGGAGAGCCCGCACCGGGCGGCCGCCAGCAGCCGGTCGGCGTCGTCGCAGTCCGGGTGCGCGAGCATCATCAGCCGGCCGAAGTGGCACGAGCGCAGCATGTCCAGGCGGCCGGCGTAGATCCCGATGTCGGCGGCCCACCGGACGAGTTCCCCGTTCACCGCGTCGGCCAGCGCCGGGTCGTCCCGTACGGCGTCGGGGCAGTACAGCGGGGGGATGACGATCCCCGTGCCGGTACGGGTACCCGTGCGGCTGTCCGTACCGGCGGGGCCGCGACCGGCGCGCGGGGGAGCGGCACCCAGGCCGCTCCGGCCGTCGAGCAGCCGGCCCAGGACCTCCGCCGGGCCGGCGGCCGCGGCGCCGGTGCGGCCCGGGGCGCGAGCGGGGGCGCGGCGCACGGCACCTGCGGTCACGGCTGCTGCGGTCAGTGCTCCTGCGGTCACGGCGCCTGGGGTCAGTGCTCCTGCGGTCACGGCTCCTGCCGGCATGGCTCCTCCTGCGGGTCGGCACACCCACCCATGGAGCGGGGGCGGCCCCGGGTCCGGTAGGTCCGGCGCCCCGTCGGCCCGTTGAGGATCCGGCAGCGTTGAATACCTGCACGGGTGTACGCACGCCCGGGAGTTCGCACAGGAGTGCAGGCCTTCAACCGCCGGGGATTTTCAACAGCCTCCGGGCCGGGGCGGCTACCGCGCCCCGCGCCCCGCGCCCCACGGTGAGCGTGCAGCACGCTCCGCGTGGACCGACGCAGGGAGGAACCCCGCATGACCGCAGAGGCGCAGCCACTCCTGGACCCCGCAGACGACCGGCAGCTGAGCCTGAGCACCGCCGCGGCCCGCAATCTCGCGACGACCACCAAGTCCGTCCCCCAGATGCAGGGCATCAGCTCGCGCTGGCTGCTGCGCATGCTGCCCTGGGTGGACCTGGGAGCCGGCACCTACCGCGTCAACCGCCGGCTGACCCATGCCGTCGGGCGCGGCCGGGTCTCCTTCGTCCAGGCAGGCGCGGACGACGTACGCATCCTCGCCCCCACCCTCACCGAACTGCCCGTCCTCAAGGGCTACGCCGAAGCCGCCGTCCTGGAGGAACTGGCCCGGCGCTTCGTCAAGCGCGACCTGCGCGCCGGAGACGTCCTCGTCGAGGCGGGCGCCCCCGTCGCCGAGGTGTTCATCATCGCCCACGGCCGGGTCGAGAAGCGGGCGTCGGGCAAGTACGGCGGCAGCGAACTCCTCGGCGTGGTCGCCGACGGGGACCAGCTCGGCGACGACGCCCTCGGCCAGGCCGACCCGCGCTGGGCGTACACCGTGCGGGCGGCCACCGCGGGCACCGCCATGGTCCTGCGGTGGAGCGCCTTCCAGGAGGTGCTGGGCCGCTCGGAGAGCCTGCGGACCCACCTGGAGCAGTACGTCGAGAACGGCCTGCGGCCCGTCAACCGGCGGGGCGAGGCCGACATCGAACTCGCCTCCGGCCACGAGGGCGAGGCCCGGCTGCCCGCGACCTTCGCCGACTACGAGCTGAGCCCGCGCGAGTACGAGCTGAGCCTCGCCCAGACCGTCCTGCAGATCCACACGCGGGTCGCCGACCTCTACAACGACCCGATGAACCAGTTCGAGCAGCAGCTGCGGCTGACCGTCGAGGCGATGCGCGAGCGCGAGGAGTCCGAACTGCTCAACAACCGGGAGTTCGGCCTCCTGCACAACGCCGACTACGGGCAGCGCATCAGCACCTGGTCCGGCCCGCCCACCCCCGACGACATGGACGACCTGCTCAGCATGCGCCGGGGAACCGCCTTCTTCCTCGCGCACCCCAAGGCCGTCGCCGCCTTCCTCCGTGAGTGCAACAAGCGCGGCCTCACCCTCGACACCGTGGACGTGCACGGCAAGCAGGTGCCCGCCTGGCGCGGAGTCCCGCTGCTGCCCTGCGGAAAGATCCCGGTCGTTGGCGGGCACACCAGCTCGATCCTGGCCCTGCGCACCGGGGAGGACAACGGAGGGGTCATCGGCCTGCGCCCGGCCGCGATCCCCGAACAGATCGAACCGGGCCTGAACGTCCGCTGCATGGGGATCGACCAGAAGTCGGTGATGTCCTACCTGGTCAGCTCCTACTACTCGGTGGCGATCCTGGTACCGGACGCGATCGGGATCCTGGAGAACGCCGACATCGCCGCCGCCCGCTCCGGCTGAACCCTCCCGTGGGCCCGCCTGCCGCCTGCCCGCTGCCCGCCGCCCGGGCGTCGGCGCGGCGGCGTAGTTCCGGTGGTGCGGGTGACGTACGTGCCCGGGCCCGGGCGCCTGGGAACGGTTGTCCGCACGCCGGGAATGGGCTCTACTGCTGTGCAGCCCCCGCTCGGGGCATATGCGCGGGAGGGACCAGGATGACAGCGGACCGTCGAACGGAGCACGGGACGGAGCACGGGAGGGGCCGCGGGAGGCGGCGCCCGACGCGCGCGTCCGGCGCGGTCGGCGTGCCCCGGCCCGCGTCGCACCGCCGGCGGCGGGGCTCCCGCGGCCGAAGACCGCTGCTCACCCTGGTGCTGTCCGCCTTCTTCCTGGTCGGTGTCTGCGCGGCCACCGGCATCGCCTGGGACCCCTACAACGGGGCCTCCGTACAGAGCGGTTCGGCCCCGGCCGTCGACCTCCCGCAGGCCGTTGGGCCCGACGGAGGCGCCACGGCCGGCGCCACCGGACCGGCCACCCCGCAGCCGGCCGCGACCCCGGCGCCCACCAAGGGCGCGGCCGCCAAGGGCAACCCCCAGGGCGCGGTGGACACCGGTGCCGAGCGCCCCACCGGCGCCCTGCCCTTCGACATGCCGCAGCCGGCCGCCCTGCGCTCCGGCGAAGCGGGCAAGAAGCTGGTGTTCGCCCACTACTTCACCCCGTACCCGCTCTCCCTCGACAACGCGAGCGCGGACAACGACTACTACACCCGCAACTACCTCGACCCCGACGGCGAGAGCGGCAAGCACGGCAAGTACGGCGGCCTGCTGCGCGACCGGCCGCTGCCCGTGGCACCGAAGAGCGGCGACTGGGAGTACGCCAACCTCCAGCAGGAGGTGCGCACGGCCCGCGCGGCGGGCATCGACGGCTTCACCCTCGACCTCCTCTCCCTCTCCGGCAAGAACTGGGACCGCTCCAACCTGCTGATGGCGGCGGCCCGTTCGGTGGATCCGGCGTTCAGGATCATGCTGATGCCGGACATGACCTCGCTGAAGACCGACGACCCCCGCGAGCTCGCGAAGGCGATCGCCACCCTCGCCGACGCCCCCGCCGCACACCGGCTCCCCGACGGCCGCCTCGTCGTCTCCCCGTTCAAGGCGGAGGCGAAGGGCGTGGCCTGGTGGACCGAGGTGATCGGCGCCCTCAAGTCCGAACACGGCATCCGCACCGCCTTCGTTCCCCTCTTCCTCGACTTCGGCGCCCACAGCGGGGAGTTCGCCCCGATCAGCCACGGGTTCTCCGAGTGGGGCAGCCGCAGCTACGTCGGCCAGGAGAGCTCCACGCGCGACGTCCAGCGGGCCCACGGCATGGGCAAGATCTGGATGCAGCCCGTGTCGGTCCAGGACGCCCGCCCCAACCAGGGCATCTACGACGAGGCCGGCAACACCGCGACCCTGCGCTCCACCTGGACGCACGCCATCGAGGACGGCGCCGACTGGGTGCAGCTCACCACCTGGAACGACTATTCGGAGGGCAGCCAGTTCGCACCCTCCCTGCACAACGGGCACGCCTACCTGGACCTGAGCTCGTACTACCTGACCCGGTTCAAGACGGGCAGCTGGCCGAAGATCGTCCGGGACACCCTCTACCTCAGCGCGCGCACCCAGTTCGCGAACGCCGACCCGACGGGCGACCAGTCGCTGGTGATGTCGCTGCGCAAGGGGAGCGCCCCGCCCCGGGACACGGTGGAGGTGCTCAGCTTCCTCTCCGGGCCCGCCGTCGTCCGTACGACCGTCGGATCCGCGAAGGGCAGCCACGAGGCCCCGGCCGGGATCCACTCGCAGCTGCTGCCGCTGAAGGCGGGCACCAGCTCGGCGCAGATCGTCCGGGACGGCAAGGCCGCGGCGAAGGTCGACCTGCCGTACCGGGTGGACCACGCGGTGGAGGTCCAGGATCTCCAGTACTACGCGGCAACGAGCGGCCGCGAACCGTAGCCGTATTCAGCCCCTCCGGCGTTTGAGGAGCGGGGTCTGGGGCGGAGCCCCAGGGACCCGCGCGGCAGGGGCCCGTCGGCGGCGGTCTTCCGGCATCGGCGGCCGCCGGGGGATGATCCGGGCGACAGCCGCGCCGCACACCCGGAGGTCGCATGCCCGAGCCGACACGCCCCGCCGCCGATGTCCCCGCCGAGCCGCCCGCAGGGCACACCGCCGAGCCGCCCGCAGGGTTCCCCGGCGGGCCCGAGCTGTTCCGCCTGGACCCGAGCGTCGCCCACCTGAACCACGGCTCCTTCGGGGCCGTCCCCGTCCCCGTGCAGGAGGTCCAGGCCGCGCTCCGCGCGGAGGCGCACGCCGATCCCGACGCCTTCTTCATCGCCGTCCCCGACCGCCTCGCCGCGGCCCGAACGCGGATCGCCGCGCACCTCGGCGCCGACCCCGACGGGCTCGCGTTCATCTCCAACGCCACCGAGGGCGCCAACCTCCCCCTCGACGCCGTCCCGCTCGCGGGGGGTGACGAGATCCTGGTGACCGACCACGGCTACGGCACGGTCGTCGCGGCCGCCGCCCGCCGCGCCCCGGTCACCACCGTCGCCCTGGACCCCCACCTGCCCGACGAGGACGCCGTACGCGAGACCGTGCTGGCCGCGCTGACGCCCCGTACCCGGGTGGCCGTGCTCGACCACGTCAGCTCGCCCACCGCCCGGATCATCGCCACGCCCCGGCTCCTCGCCGACCTGCGGGAACGCGGAGTCACCACCGTCGTCGACGGCGCCCACGCCCCCGGCATGCTCGCCGACCCCCTCGCCGGCGGCGCCGACTTCTGGTTCGGCAACCTCCACAAGTGGGGCTACGCGCCCTCCGGCACCGCGATCCTCGCCGTCGCCCCGCAGCACCGCCACCGGATCCGCGCGCTCGTACCGTCCTGGGAGGACCTGTACGGCTTCCCGCGGTCCGTCGAGAACCGCGCGACCGCCGACTACACCGGCTGGCTCGCCGCCCCCGACGGACTGGACCTCATCGAACGCCTCGACGCGGCCAAGGTCCGGGCCCACAACAGCGCCCTCGCCGCCCACGGCGCGGCGCTGCTCGCGGGGATCCCCGGGCTCGAACCCCTCCCGCACACGGACGGCCTCGCCATGCGCGCCCTGCGGCTGCCGCCCGGAGTCGCCGAGACCCCGGACCGCGCCCGCGCCCTGCGCGAGGAGCTCGCGGCCCGGCTGCGCGTCCGTGTGCTGGTCTGGCCGTGGCCGGGCGGCGGCGGCATCCGCGTGTGCGGGCAGATCTACAACCGGCCCCGGGAGTACGCCCGGCTCGCCGCCGCCCTGCCCGAGTACCTCGCCCGGGCCGTCAGCCGCGCCTGAGCAGGTAGGTGTCCATGATCCAGCCCTTGCGGGCGCGGGCCTCGGTGCGCAGCTCCTCGATCCGCCCCGCGACCTCCGCCAGCTTGCCCGAGACCAGGATCTCGTCCGGGGTGCCCACGTAGGCCCCCCAGTAGATGTAGAGGTCCTGGTCCAGGTGGGCGGTGAAGGCGTGCCGCGCGTCGAGCATCACGACCACGTCGTCCACGTCCTGCGGCCAGCCCTCGGCGAGCCGGCGCCCGGTGGTGATCTGGACCGGGCGCCCCACCCGGTTCAGATTGGTCCGGTGCCGTGCCAGCAGCGCGGAGATGCTGCTGATGCCCGGCACGACCTCGTGCTCGAAGGCCACCCGGCCGGCCTCCAGCACCTCGTCGAGGATCGCGAGGGTGGAGTCGTACAGGGAGGGGTCGCCCCACACCAGGAACGCCCCGGTCTCGCCGTCCGCGAGGTCCTCCGCGATGAACCGCTCGAAGATCTCGGCCCGCGCGCTGCGCCAGCCGTCCACCGTCGGCGCGTAGTCCGCGGGGGTCCGGTCCCGGTCCGGGTCGCGGCCCTCCACCAGCCGGTGGCCGGGCCGGGCGTGCGCGTCGAGCATCGCGCGCCGCAGCCCGGTCAGATCCGCCTTCTCCTCGCCCTTCTCCAGAATGAGGAATGCGTCCGCCGCGCCGATCGCCCTGACCGCCTGGAGGGTCAGATGGTCCGGGTCGCCCGCGCCTATGCCGATCACTGAGAACTTCTTCACCCGGCTATTCTGCCCGTCATGCGCGTCGCCCTGTTCGTCACCTGCGTCAACGACGCGCTGTACCCGCGCACCGGCATCGCCGTCGTGCGTCTGCTGGAGCGGCTCGGCGTCGAGGTGGACTTCCCGGCGGGCCAGAGCTGCTGCGGGCAGCCGCAGTACAACACCGGCTACCGGCACGAGACGGAACCACTCGTCCGGCGTACCGCGGAGGCCTTCGCCGGCTACGCGTACGTGGTCACCCCCTCCGGGTCCTGCGCCGCGATGATCCGCGAGCACTACCCCCGCATCGGCCGGAAGGCGGCGGCCGAAGGGCGCGGTACCGCCCTGGCGGAGGCGGCTCGCTCGCTGGCGCCGCGCGTGTACGAGCTGACGGAGTTCCTCGTCGATGTGCTCGGGGTGACCGACGTGGGCGCGTACTTCCCGCACAGCGTCACCTATCACCCTTCCTGTCATGG
Source organism: Streptomyces sp. NBC_00207 (assembly GCF_045160965.1). Taxonomy (NCBI): domain Bacteria; kingdom Bacillati; phylum Actinomycetota; class Actinomycetes; order Kitasatosporales; family Streptomycetaceae; genus Streptomyces; species Streptomyces sp. NBC_00207. The sequence continues at coordinate 7,619,880 of NZ_CP130715.1, forward strand.
TTTGCGCGGCCTCGGCCTCGGGGACCGGCCGCGGCGGCTGCTGGCCGCCGTCGAGGGCCTGCAACTGGTCGAGCTGCCGGGCGCCGAGGAGTGCTGCGGATTCGGCGGCACCTTCGCCGTCAAGAACCCGGACGTGTCCGCCGCGATGGGCACTGACAAGATCACGGCTGCCGCCGCCACCGGCGCGCAGGTCCTGTGCGGGGCGGACAACTCCTGCCTGGCCCACCTCGACGGCCTGCTGCGCCGCGCCGACGCCCCGCTGCGGACCGTGCACCTCGCGGAGATCCTGGCCTCGACCGAGGAGGAACCGCTGCCGTGACCGGCGTCCACCTGGGCATGCCCGCCTTCCCCGCCTTTCCCGGGGCGGCCCGTGAGGCCGTACGGGACGAGGTGCTGCGCGCCAACCTCCGGCACGCCACGCACACCATCCGCGACAAGCGGGCGCGGGCCGTCGCCGAACTGGCGGACTGGGACGGGCTGCGCGCCGCGGGCAAGGCCGTCAAGGACCACACGCTGCGCCATCTCGACCACTACCTGCTGCAGTTGGAGGAGGCGGTGACGGCCGCCGGCGGCACCGTCCACTGGGCCGCCGACGCGGACGAGGCCAACCGGATCGTCACCGACCTCGTCAGGGCCACCGGGGAGCGGGAGGTCGTCAAGGTCAAGTCGATGGCCACCCAGGAGATCGGGCTCAACGAGGCCCTGGAGGCCGCCGGGATCGCGGCGTACGAGACCGACCTCGCCGAGCTCATCGTGCAGCTCGGCCACGACCGCCCCTCCCACATCCTGGTCCCGGCCATCCACCGCAACCGGGCCGAGATCCGCGACATCTTCCGCGCGGAGATGGGGAACTGGGGCCGCCCGGCGCCCGAACCGCTCGGCGACGACCCGCGGGAACTCGCCGAGGCGGCGCGCCTGCACCTGCGCGAGAAGTTCCTGCGCGCCAAGGTCGCCGTGTCCGGCGCCAACTTCATGGTCGCCGAGACCGGCACCATGGTCGTCTTCGAGTCCGAGGGCAACGGGCGGATGTGCCTGACCCTGCCCGAGACCCTGATCTCGGTCGTGGGCGTGGAAAAGGTCGTCCCGACCTTCCGGGACCTGGAGATCTTCCTCCAGACGCTGCCGCGCTCCTCGACGGCCGAGCGGATGAACCCGTACACGACGATGTGGACCGGGCTGGGCCCTTCGGGAGGGGCGGACGGCGACGGGCCCTCCGCCTTCCACCTCGTCCTCCTCGACAACGGCCGCACCGACACGCTCGCCGACGAGACCGGCCGGCAGGCCCTGCGCTGCATCCGCTGCTCCGCCTGCCTCAACGTCTGCCCGGTCTACGAGCGCGCCGGCGGGCACGCCTACGGCTCCGTCTACCCGGGCCCCATCGGCGCCATCCTCAGCCCCCAGCTCCGCGGCACCGGCAGCGAGATCGACGCCTCCCTGCCCTACGCCTCCACCCTGTGCGGTGCCTGCTACGAGGTCTGCCCGGTCGCCATCGACATCCCCGAGGTCCTCGTCCACCTGCGCGAACGGGTGGCCCAGGGCGGCCCGGTGACGCGGGACGGCGTGCGCGTACGGATCCGCCCCGCCCGCGGCCACGCCGCCGAACGGGCCGCCATGCGCGCCGCCCGGCTGCTCCTGGACCGTCCGGGGGCCCTGCGCGCGGGGGAGCGGCTGCTGGCCAGGGCCCGCCGGCTCGCGCCGCGCCGGCTCCCCGGCCCCGGCCGGGCCTGGACCGACACGCGCGAGCTGCCCCCCGTACCCGCCGAATCCTTCCGCGACTGGTGGACCCGAGAACGGGGGAACCCGCAGTGACCAGCAAGGACCGCATTCTGTCCCGCATCCGCCGGGCACTGGCGCAGCCGGGCCCCGGCGCCGGAGCCGAATCGGCGGTACCCGTCGCCGACATCCCCCGCGACTACCTCCGCGTGCACGGCGACCGCACCCCCGCCGAGAGCGCCGACCTGCTGGCCGCCCACCTGTCCGAGTACCGCGCGAAGGTCCACCGCACCGACGCGGCCGGCCTCCCCGGCCTCCTCGCCCGGCTCCTCGCCGCACGCGGCGCCCGCACGGTCCTCGTCCCGCCCGCCCTGCCCGCGCACTGGCTCGCGGCCGCCGACGCGGCCCTCGTCCAGGACCGCGCCGAGTCCACCCCGTACGAACTGGACGCCGTCGACAGCGTGGTGACCGGCTGCGCCCTGGCCGTCGCCGAGACCGGCACGATCGTCCTGGACGGCGGCCCGGACCAGGGCAGGCGCCGCATCACCCTGATCCCCGACCACCACGTCTGCGTGGTCCGCGTTCCCGACCAGCTGGTCGACTCCGTACCGCAGGCCCTCGCGCGCCTCGACCCGACCCGCCCGCTGACCTGGATCTCCGGCCCCTCGGCGACCAGCGACATCGAACTGGACCGGGTGGAGGGCGTCCACGGCCCCCGCACCCTGGAGGTCGTCCTCCTCGGCGCACAATAGGACCATGTCGTCCCACATCGCCCTCACCGCCCTGGTCGTCAACGACTACGACGAGGCCATCGACTTCTACACCCGCGCCCTCGGCTTCGACCTCGCCGAGGACACGGCGCGCCCGGACGGCTCCCGCTGGGTCGTGGTCCGCCCGCCCGGCGCCACCGAAACCGCCCTGCTGCTGGCCCGCGCCAAGGACGACGCCCAGCGCGCCCGCGTCGGCGACCAGACCGGCGGCCGCGTCGGCTTCTTCCTCTACACCGACGACTTCACGCGCGACCACGCCCGGATGGCCGCCGAGGGCGTCCGCTTCCTGGAGGAGCCGCGCCACGAGGCGTACGGCTCCGTCGCCGTCTTCGAGGACCTGTACGGAAACCGCTGGGACCTACTCCAGCCCGCCGCCGGCTAGCCGCGGCGCCTCCCGTACGGGATCGACCGCCGGGCCGCCGGCCTCCACCCGGCCGGCCAGCTCCCGGGCCCACCGCACCAGCCCCGGCACGTCGATCCCGTACGGCCCTCCGTCCATCTCCTCGATCCCGGCGGCCCCGCGCCGCAGCAGCCGCGCCCCGCCGACCGCGTTGCCGCGCGCGGCGTGCGTCAGCCCGACCGCGAGCTGCGCCAGCCCCCGCCACAGCGGGGCACCGCCCTCGGGCCCCGACTTCCAGGCGTCCTCGAACACCTCGTGCGCGTGGAACGGCATCCCGGCGTCCAGCAGCCGCTGCGCCTCCCGCACGGTCTCCGCGGGCGGGCGCACCACCCCCTCGGGCTGCCGCTCCACCCCGGCCTCCCCGTAGGGCAGCGGCCGCCCCAGCCCATCCCTGGGACGCGCACTGCGCGCCCGCCCTTCACCATCCCGATCCCGTGCGTTCACGGCCCCATCCTCCCCCTCGCCGATCACCGGTGCATGGACACCCCTCGGCGTGCGGTAATGTTCTGCATGTGCCGCCGAGCACGGGGAAACCCGCAGGTCGAAGGCACATCGGGACGTGGCGCAGCTTGGTAGCGCACTTGACTGGGGGTCAAGGGGTCGCAGGTTCAAATCCTGTCGTCCCGACTTTACGAAGTCGCAGGTCAGAGGTCGTTTCAGAGCAATCTGGAGCGGCCTTTTGGCGTTCCGCGTGTCGGCGTACGGGCCCGCGGCATCGCCGGGGTTTCAGCGCCCCGCGGCAGGTCTGCCCGCACGATCCGGTCCGTCTGCGAGGCAGGGGCCGGCCTCTGGCCGGGGCTCCCGGGACGGGTGCCCTCGGCTTTCGAACAGGGCCCCGGAGTGCGGGAATTGCGCAGACGGCGGAGTGCGCGGCGCCGGATGCCGATAGCCTCTGTTCCTGTCACCGGAGGGATCGGCGAGAGGGCGGGACACGCGTGGCGAGCGATCTGGCGGCGTTCCGCCGTATGGAACGTCAGTTACGGGGTGAGGCCGCCCAGGCCGACTACCTGATCGACCTCTCGAACGTGGTCCGCGACAGGGACCTCGGCGGCAGCGCTCCGAGCTCGCTGGAACGACTGCGGCTGGTGCTCGCGGCGCTGCGGGAGTGGACCGGGGACCGGGAGGCGACCGTCCACGCGATCGCCGACGACAATCTGCTGGGCCCCCGGTCCGATGCGGACTACCCCGACCCCGCCGAGGTCGCGCTGCTGCGCGACTGGCGGGACCGCGGCCTGATCGCCGTGATCGCCAAGGCGGATCCGGACCTGCTCGACCACGCCAAGGTGTTCGGCACCAGGGTCATCAGCCACGACTACTTCCGCGGGCACCGGGGAGAGCACCCGTGGATCCAGGGCGACCGCGAGCACTTCCTCGAGCCGAGGCGCGGTACCGACGGCTCGGTCCGGCTGGTCCTGCGGGACATGCGGGTGTTCGCGGACCGGGTGATCTCCCAGGAGGGCGAGCGCGACGACCTCAAGGCGCGGAACCTGCTGGACTTTCGGGGCCGCCCGCGCTCGGAGGTGCTCGAACGCTCCTGGCGCTGCCCGCGGACGCCCTGCAACCCCAGCCCGGCGATCCGATCCGGCAAGGTGGTCTGCCGGTCCCACGGGACGCTGCTGGCCGACCTCGGACCCCGCCGCCCCCGGCTCCAGCTCAAGATCCTGGTCGACGGCGTCTGCCAGGCATGGGAGAACCTCACCGAGGACGACAGCCGGGAGTTCGTCCTCGGGCGCGGGCACCTCGCCTCGATCGGGGAGCGCCATCTCGCGGACGACCGCCGGGGCAGGATCAGCCGGCGCCATCTGGTGATCGTCTCGCGTCGGGGCACCCTCCGGGTCCTGGACGCCAGCACCGCGCGCAGCCGGATCCGCACCCTGCGGCCCGGGCGTGAGCCCACGCCGTGGCAGCCCCTTCCGCATCTCGACGAGGGCTCCGGGGGCGTGCCGAGGGAGCGACTGTTCCGGGGGTTCGGCCCCGACGACGAGATCGAGCTCGTCCCCGGGGTCGTCCTGCGGCGCAGTGGCCAGCGGTGGCCCGGGGAACGCGGCGATGGCGTACGGGCGAAGCCGCCCAGGCGGGCACGGGGCAACGACGCACTGACCAGCACGGACTGAGCGCGGCGCGGGAGCTGTGGACGGCGCGCACGTTGCCCGGCCACGGCCGCCGGCCGCGAAGGCGCGGCCGGCATGGCGGTAGGAGTGTTCGAACGGCCCTGCGGGACCGGCGGGTCGATTCCGGTGTGCGCCCCGCGGGGTGCAGTGACGGCCGGTGGATCGGTGGGGGAGTCGATTTGGAGCCACTGCGGGAGGACGATCCCGAGACGATCGGTCCGTACCGGCTGTTCGCCCTGCTGGGCCGGGGCGGCTGGGGGAACGTCTACTTCGCGCGCAGCGAGTTCGGCCGCGGCGTGGCGCTCAAGACGATCAGGCCCGAGCACCTGGCGGGGAATCCGGAGCGCTTCCGCCGCCGGTTCGCCCGTGAGGTCGAGGCGGCCCGCGCGGTCGACGGTACGTACACCGCCCAAGTGGTGGACGCCGACACGCATGCCGCCGAGCCCTGGCTCGCCGCCCGCTACATCCGCGGGGTCGACCTGGCGGAGGCGCTCGACCACTGCGGGGCCCCGCTGCCCCAGCGGACGTGGCGGGTCCTGGCGACCGGCCTGGCCGACGCCCTGCGGAGCATCCACGCCGCGGACCTGGTGCACCGCGACCTCAAGCTCGCGAACATCCTGCTGGCCGGAGACGGACCGTACGTCATCGACTTCGGGATCGCCCGGAACCTCTCCCCGGCCGGCAGCGCCACGCTGACCGGCTCCGGTGCGGCCCCCCGCACCGTCACCTTCTCCTCGCCCGAACAGCTCCGGGACGAGCGGGTGGGGCCGGCGAGCGACGTCTTCGCCCTCGGCGTGGTGCTGGCCTACGCGGCGCTGAACCGGCACCCGTTCGGGCCCGGCTCCGAGGCCCAGATCCAGTCGAACATCCTGCACGGGCACCGCCGGCTGGACGGGCTGCCGTCCGGCGTGGAGAAGATCGTCCACTCCTGCCTGGAGCCGAGCCCGCAGAACCGGCCGACGCCGGCGGAGCTGGCCCGGCTGCTGCCGCCGAGCGTGTCGCCGAAGGAGCAGGAGTGGCTGCCTCCCGGGCTGCGGAGTGCGCTCGCCGGGCTGTCGGACCTCGCTGTGGACCTGGCGGAACCGATGCGCCACCGGCGCCCCGGGCACGAACCGCCGGTTCCCCCCGGCCCCGGACACCCCCGTGCCGCCACGCCCGCTTCGCCGGCCGTCCGCTCGGTCCGTGAGCGCGATTTGGCGCCCGCGCCGCCCAGGGCGTCGTTCCACGAGGCGACCACCCTGCCCCCGGCCGGCGCCGGGCCGACCGCGCGGCAGGTCCCCCCGCCGGCCGAGCCGAAGGTGGCGCCGCCGCCGGCGAGTCCACCAGTGGCACCCGCCCGCAAGGCCTCGGCCGGCAAGGCGTACGCGGGTGAGCCCGGCGCCCGCCACCGGGCCGCCGCCGAAGCCGGGAACTCGGAGGCCATGCGCCAAGTGGCCGCCGCCTGCCGCTCTGTCCGCGACTGGCAGCAAGCGCTGTCCTGGTTCCGGCGAGCGGCCGAGGCCGGCAACCCGACCGGTGCGAGGGAGGCGGCTCAACTGATCGAGGCGCACATCCCGGAACAGCGGGACCAGGCCGCATCCCTCTACCGGAGGGCGGCCGAGGGCGGGGACCTCCACTCGGCGATGCGGCTGGGCGCCCTGCTGGAGCAGGAGCCCGGCGGGCTGGCCGAGGCCCTCGCGTGGTACCAGAAGGCCGCGGGGCGCAGCCATGAGAAGGCCCCCGAGGCGGTGGCCCGCGTCCGCGCGGCGCTGGCCCGCGCCAAGTCGTCCCAGGCGAAGGACGTGAAGGTCGCGAAGGTCGCCAAGGAGGTGAAGGTCGCAGAGGACGCCGAGGCAGCGCCGATGCACGAGCACGAGGCAGCCGCCCGCGACGGCCGGGTGGAGTCGATGCTGGCGCTGGCCAGTTGGCACCTGGCGGCGAAGCGTGAGCAGAGAGCCCTCACCTGGTACCGGAGCGCCGCCGAGGCCGGCGATGTCGATGCCATGGTGATCTCCGCCCAGCTGCTGGCCAGGGATCCCAGGAAGCAGGCCGAATCCCTCGACTGGTACCGCCGGGCCGCAGCTGCAGGCAACACCTACGCGATGCACTGGGTGGGGTGTTGGCTGAAGCAGCAGGGCAACCTTCCGGACGCGCTGGCCCACTTCCGCGTGGCCGCGGCCAAGGGGCACCGGGGCGCCATGGTCGAGGCGGCGGAGATCCTGGAGCGGACGGCACGGGAACCGGAAGCGCTGAAGTGGTACCAGCGCGCCGTCGAGCAGGGACACCCCAAGGCCGCCGGCGAAGCGGAACGCCTCCGCGCGGCGCTGGCCGGCACCGGTCCGACCGGTTCCACCGCGCCGAAGCCCACGCCGAAGAAGGCGGCAGCGGAGCCCGCGCCGAAGAAGGTCGCAGCCGAGCCTGCGCCGAAGAAGAATGCGGCCGAGCCCGCCTCGAAGAAGAAGGCCGCAGCCGAGCCCGCGCCCAAGAAGGCGGCCGCTGAGCCCGCGGGGAAGAAGGCCGCTGCCAAGTCCGTGCCGAAGAAGGCCGCGGCCGAGCCCGCCTCGAAGAAGGCCGCCGTACGGACGCCGCCGAGCCTCGCCGCGCCGACCGAGGGGGCGCAGCCGACCCCCGCCTCCCTGCGGGCCGCCGCCGCGAAGCACGAGCGGGGCGACCGGCTGCCGGATGCCCTGCAGTGCCTCCTCCGGGCCGAACAACTCGGTGACCGGACCACCAAGCGGGACATCGCCCGGCTGCACCTCGTACTGCGCGACCGGAGCAACCGCTCCGTCGACCGCAAACAGCACCTCAGGCAGGCGGTACAGCGCTACCGCGACCTTGCCGAGGGCGGCGACGTCGAGGCCATGCTCGCCTTGGTGGGACTGGACTCCGGCAACGCCTTCGCATGGCGGCTGCGGGCCGCTCAGGCGGGCAACATCCAGGCCATGCGACAGGTCGCCCGCACCCAGCTGAAGGTGGGCGACGACGAGCACGTGCAGGCGGCCCTGTCCTGGCTGCTGGAGGCCGCCAAGGCCGGCGACGGCGCGGCCATCCTGGAGGGCGCCCGGGCCCACGAACAGCGCGGCGCATACGGGAATGCCATCGACTGGTACCGCTGGGCCGAGGAGAACGGTGTGCCGGGCGCGGCCAAGGAGGTGGCCCGCGTGACGGCCGAACGCCCGGGGGCCGCCCTCTGGCACCGGTGGTCGGAACGCCTGCGCCGGTTGAAGGGGTGACCGGCATCTTCGCCGTCGCCCGGCAGGGGCCGTTCCGGGGAGATCCGGAACGGCCCCTTGGTCATGGTCGTGGTCATGCCCGGGAGCAGTGTGCGCGGGGGGAGGGTCAGACGATGCCCTCGGCGATCTCGGCCTGTTCGCGGGCGTTGCCGTATGCCGACGGGGTTCCGTACGAGCGGCGGGCGGTGTACCACCAGGCGCTGGCCAGGGCCAGGACCACCGCCAGGGCGATCACGGCGTAGTTCATCGAGTCGATGGTGACCGGCGACTTCTGGGGCAGGCAGAACAGGACGGTGACCACGGCCACCCAGACGACGGCGGTCCAGCCGATCGGCTTGCTCCAGCGGCCCAGGTTCCACGGGCCGGGCTGGAAGCGGTTGCCGGCGCGCAGGCGCAGGTAGATCGGGATGGCGTAGGCCGGAGTGATGCCGATGACGTTGATGGCGGTCACGGCGCCGTAGGCGGTGGCGGAGTAGAGGGAGGGGAGCGCCAGGACGCCCGCGACGACGACCGAGAGCCAGACGGCCGGGACCGGGGTCTGCGTACGGCTGCTGACCTTGCGCCACAGCGCGGAGCCGGGGAGGGCGTTGTCGCGGCTGAAGGCGAAGACCATCCGGCTCGCGGCGGCGACCTCGGCGTTGCCGCAGAAGAGCTGCGCGACGATGACGACGAGGAGCAGGGCGGTGGCGCCTCCGGAGCCCAGGGCGTCGAGGAAGATCTGGGCGGGCGGGACGCCGGTGGCGCTGCCCTGGACGGCCGCGTAGTCCTGGATGGCGAAGGTGAGGCCCGCGAGCAGCGCGAACCCGGCGATCCAGGAGACCCAGATGGCCCGGACGATGCCCTTGGCGGCGGAGACGGAGGCGTTGGAGGTCTCCTCCGAGAGGTGCGCGGAGGCGTCGTACCCGGAGAACGTGTACTGGGCGAGCAGCAGGCCGACCGCGGCCACGTAGAACGGGTTGGCCCAGCCGGTGTCGTTGACGAACTCGGTGAAGACGAACGAGGCCGACTGGTGCCGGTCGGGGACGAAGGCCAGGGCGCCGACGATCACGGCCACGCCGGCGAGGTGCCACCAGACGCTGACGGAGTTGAGCACGCTGACGAGGCGGACGCCGAACAGGTTGAGCACGGCGTGCAGCAGCAGGATGCAGAGGAAGATCAGGAAGGTCGAGCCCGCGGTGGGCACGAAACCGAACTGGAGGTTGAGGAAGGCGCCGGTGAACAGGGCGGCGCCGTAGTCGATCCCGGCGATGGCGCCGAGCAGGCCGAGCAGGTTGAGCCAGCCCGTGTACCAGCCCCAGCGGCGTCCGCCGAGCCGGTCGGCCATGTAGTACAGCGCCCCCGAGGTGGGATAGGCGCTGGTCACCTCGGCCAGGGCGAGACCCACGCAGAGGACGAAGAGGCCGACGCCGACCCAGCCCCACATCATCACGGCCGGACCGCCGGTGCCCAGGCCGAAGCCGTAGAGGGTCATGCAGCCGGACAGGACGGATATGACCGAGAAGCTGATGGCGAAGTTGCCGAAGCCGCCCATCCGGCGGGCGAGGACGGGCTGGTAGCCGAGTTCCCTCAGGCGTTCCTCCTCGTCCTGCCGGGGCGGGGCCTTGCGGTCCTGGCGGACGGTCGGCGCGGTTCGGGACATGGGGAGGTACCTCCGGGGGTTCGTGGAGCGCGGGGACGGGGAGCGGGAGTGGGGCGGTGAAGCGGTGGGGCCGCGGGGAGCGGAGGTCAGCCCCGGCCGGCGAGGCTGCGGGACCGGGCCTGCAGGAAGACCTCTGCGGCCAGTTCCTGGTCGGCGGGGTCGCGGGTGCGGTAGGCCCAGGGCAGGGTGGTCCAGTACCGGTCGATCGTGTCGAAGACCTGGGCCGCCTCGCCGAACCGGTTGGCTCCCCACAGGGCGTGGGCGAGGTGGTTCAGGTCGAGCGGGGAGGCGCGGCGCAGGTCGGCGTACCGGAACCAGCTGTCCAGGGCGTGGCCGGCGTCACGGATGGAGTCCTCGGCGACCCAGTGCAGGTCGAGCGCCCTCTCCTGGCCGCGCTCGCGGCGGTAGCGCTCGATGCTCAGGTACAGCGGCAGGAGGTGGACTGCGGACCCGGGCGCAGCCGAACCGGCGGCCCAGTGCACGAAGTTGGCCGCCTCGGTGAGCGGCCCGGGGGTGCCCGCACACACGAACTGGAGCATCCGGTGGTACGCCTCGCGGTTGTGCGGATCGCGCTTGTCGGCCTGCGCGAGGATGCCCCAGGGTCCGGTGGGCAGCATCACGGTGGGCGCGCGGAGCCGGTGCTCGTCCATCGAGCGGTGTTCGTCGAGGGAGGCGAGGGCGAGCAGGCAGACCCACGGCACGGGGTCGGCGGGGCTGGCCTCGGCGGTGTCACGGCAGGCCTCCCACGCCTCCCGCCACAGCTCGCGTGTGCGCGGGTGCCGTGCGCGGTGGGCGCGGACGGCCCGTTCGACGACGACACGGGTGTGCATGACGGACGCGGCGACGCTGCGCGGCTCCTCCGCGCGCCAGGCCTGGACCACGTCCGAGCCGGCGGCGACCGCGGCGAGCACCTGGGTGCGCTGGGTCCACAGCCCCCAGCCGTCCGTCCGGTCCAGTAACTGCGCCATCGACACCCAGCGGCCGGTGCGCAGGTCCTGGACGGCGACGCGCAGCTCGTTGTCGTGACCGGCGGGATGGTAGACGGGCCGGAAGTCGCCGCCCGCCATCACCTCGCCCCGGTCGACGGGCGGCCGGGACGGGCGCGTCTTGCGGTGGTCGTGGTCATCGGTCCTCGCATCGCACATGGCCTTCGCGCCTGGTGATCGCCGATCACTATAGATCGAGTGTGAGCGTTCGGGTCGGGGAACATTTCAAATGCAACTATCAAGCCACATACGAGATATGAATTCGCGTCAGCTCTGTCGTGATGCGATCGCCGGCCGCACGGACGGATCTTGACGGGCGACGTCCGCTGGTGAAGGCTTCCGAACGACGATCACACGCATGCCGATACCAGGGACGGAGTGGTGATGACGGGCCCGGTGCTCGCTGTGGACCAGGGGACGTCGGGAACCAAGGCCCTCGTCATCTGTCCCGTACGCGGGGTCATCGGCTCCGCCTCCGCCCCCGTGCGGCCCCGGTACCTGCCGGGCGGCCGCGTGGAGGTCGACCCCCGTGAGCTGCTGGACTCGGTCGTCGACGCGGGGCGCGCCGCACTGGCGGCGGCCGGTGAGCCGGTGGTGGCGGTGGGCCTGGCCAACCAGGGCGAGACCGTACTCGCCTGGGACCCTGCGAGCGGTGAGCCGCTGACCGACGCGATCGTCTGGCAGGACCGCCGGGCCGAGCAGCTCTGTACGGAACTGGCCCCGCACGCCGCGTCGTTGCAGGAGCTGTCGGGGCTGCCCCTCGACCCGTACTTCGCCGCGCCGAAGATGGCCTGGATACGCCGCAGCCTGACCCGGCAGGGAGTCGTGACGACCAGCGACGTGTGGCTGGTGCACCGGCTCACGGGCGCCTTCGTCACCGATGCGGCGACCGCGGGCCGCACCCAGCTCCTCGACCTCGACACCGTCGACTGGTCCCCGGCGGCACTCGACGCCTTCGGCCTCACCGGCGAGCGGCTGCCGGAAGTCGTCGACGCGGACACCCACGTCGGCACCACCACCGCCTTCGGGCCCCCGCTGCCGCTGACGGGCCTGCTCGTCGACCAGCAGGCCGCCCTGCTCGCACAGCGCGTCACCGAGCCGGGCACCGCCAAGTGCACCTACGGCACCGGGGCGTTCCTCCTCGCACAGACCGGCCCGCTGCCCCGGCGCAGCACCTCCGGACTGGTCGGCTGTGTCGCCTGGCGGCTCGGCGGGGAGACCAGCTACTGCCTGGACGGGCAGGTCTACACGGCCGCCTCCGCCGTGCGGTGGCTCACCGACCTCGGCGTGATCTCCGGCGCCGAGGACATCGACACCGTGGGAGGCACCGCCCCGGACGCCGGCGGCGTCACGTTCGTCCCCGCGCTCGCCGGGCTCGCCGCCCCGTGGTGGCGGGGCGACCTGCGGGGCTCGGTCACCGGCCTCGGCCTCGACACGACCGCCGGGCACCTCGTGCACGCCCTGTGCGACGGCATCGCCGCGCAGGTCGCGGAGCTCGCGGACGCGGTCGCCGCCGACCTGGGGGCGCCGCTGGCCACGCTGCGCGTCGACGGCGGACTCACCCGGTCCGCGCTGCTCATGCAGGCACAGGCCGATCTGCTCCAGATCCCCGTCGAGGTCTCGGCGCTGCCGGACGCCACCGCACTCGGCGTCGGGGCGGTCGCCCGGCTCGGCCTCGACCGCTCGCTCACCGCCCACGAGGCCGTCCCGGAGTGGAAGCCCTCCGCCGTCTACGAGCCGAGGGCCGGCTCCGCGCACGCGGCGGAGCGCCGCGCACGGTTCCGGACGGCGGTCTCGGCCCTCCTCGACGGCCCGGCATGACGGTCACCACCGGCGGCCCGCTGCCCGCGGGCGACGGCCGGGGCGAGCAGGGAGCGTACGGCGCGTACGACGTGACGGTCATCGGCGCCGGCGTCGTGGGCTCGGCCATCGCCCGTGAACTGGCCCGGCTCCCCCTGCGGATCGCCCTCGTCGACGCGTCCGACGACGTCGGCAACGGCACCTCCAAGGCCAACACCGCCATCCTGCACACCGGTTTCGACGCCGTGCCCGGCTCCCTGGAGTCCCGGCTCGTCCGGGAGGGCCGGCGGCTCCTCGCCTCGTACGCCGCCGGCACCGGCATCCCGGTGGAACCGCTCGGAGCGCTCCTCGTCGCCTGGAACGAAGAGCAGCTCGCGGCGCTGCCGGGGCTCGCCGACAAGGCCGTACGCAACGGCTACCGCGCGGCCCGGATCCTCCCGGCCGGGGAAGTGTGGGCCCGCGAGCCGGAGCTCGGGCCCGGCGTCCTGGGGGCGCTCCACGTGCCGGACGAATCGATCATCTGCCCCTGGACGACCACCCTCGCCTACGCGACGCAGGCCGTGCGTGCCGGCGTCGACCTGCACCTCAACTGCCCGGTGCGCTCCATCACTCCGGGCGAACCGCACACCCTGGCCACCGGCCGGGGTCCGCTGCGCACCCGGCACCTGGTCAACGCGGCGGGCCTGTACGCCGACGAGATCGACCGGCTGCTCGGCCACGCGGACTTCACCGTGACGCCCCGGCGCGGCCAGCTGATCGTCTTCGACGAACTCGCCCGCGGCCTCGTACGCCACATCCTCCTGCCGGTGCCGGACGCGCGCGGCAAGGGGGTGCTGGTGACACCGACCGTGTACGGGAACGTCATGCTCGGGCCGACCGCCGAGGACCTCGACGACAAGACGGCCACCGGGTCGACCGCCGAAGGGCTCGCACTGCTGCGGGAGAAGGGCCGGCGGATCCTGCCGGCGCTCCTGGAGGAGGAGGTCACCGCCGTGTACGCCGGGCTGCGGGCGGCCACCGGGCAGGAGGACTACGCGATCCGGGCGCATCCCGCACAGCGGTACGTGAGCGTGGGCGGGATCCGCTCCACGGGGCTGACCGCCTCCCTGGCGATCGCCGCCCATGTGGTGGAGCTGCTCGCGGACGGCGGTCTGCCGGTGTCCGGCGCACGGGAGCTGGAACCGGTGCGGATGCCGAACCTCGGCGAGGCCTTCCCCCGGCCGTACCGCGACGCGGCCATGATCGCGGCGGACCCGGAGTACGGCAGGATCGTCTGCCACTGCGAGCGCGTGACCCGCGGGGAGATACGCGACGCGCTCGCCGGGACCGTCCCGCCCGGTTCGCCCGACGGCCTGCGGCGGCGTACGCGCGCCCGGGGCGGCCGCTGCCAGGGCTTCCACTGCGGGGCCGCCGTCCGGGCCCTGTTCGAGGAGGCCCGCCGGTGAACCGTACGGACGTGCCGGTCGACGTTCTGATCGTCGGCGCCGGCCCCGCCGGACTGACCCTCGCCGCCCGGCTGGCGGCCGCCGGCGCCGGGCGGGTCGAGGTACTGGAACGAGAGGAGGAGGCGGGCGGAATGCCGCGCCACCTCCACCACGGCGGCTTCGGCCGGCCGCCGCGGCCCTGGCTCCGCGGGCCCGAGTACGCACGACGGTCGGTGCGGGCGGCGCTCGCGGCCGGGGCCACGGTCCGCACCGGGGCCACCGCCACCGGCTGGGCCGGCCCGCTGACCCTGGAGACCACCAGCCCGGCGGGCCTGGAACGGATCACGGCCCGGGCCGTGGTCCTCGCCACGGGCGCCCGGGAGCGCCCCCGCAGTGCCCGGCTGGTGCCGGGTTCGCGCCCGCAGGGCGTGCTGACCACCGGCGAGCTGTTCCAGACGGTCCACCGCCACGGCCTGACCGTCGGGCGGCGGGCCGTGGTCGTGGGCGACGAGGCGGTGGCCCGGCACGCGGTGGGCACGCTGCGGCGGGCGGGTACGGAGGTGGTGGCGATGGTCACGGAGCGCCCGCGCGCCGCAGCCGTTCCCGGGGTCCCGCTCCTCACGGCGACCACGGTGGGCGAACTGCGCGGCCGTGGCCGGCTGACCGGCGTGGCCGTCCGCCACCGGGACGGCCGGTCGGGGGTGCTGGCCTGCGACACGGTGGTCTTCACCGGCGACTGGATCCCCGATCACGAACTGGCCCGCCGGGGCGGCGTCCCCCTGGACCCCGGCACCCGGGGCCCCGGTGTGGACGCGTCGTTCCGTACCCCGGTGCCGGGCGTCTTCGCGGTCGGCAACGCCCTCCACGGCATCGAGCGCGCGGCCACCGCGGCCGGGGAGGGCGCGGCCGCGGCGGCCCCGCTCCTGGCCCACCTGGCCGGCGCCCCCTGGCCGGAGCCCGGCCCGCCGCTGGAGGCCCGGGCCCCGCTCCTGTGGGTGACGCCGAACCGGCTCACGGGCACCGCCGGGCGGCCGCTGCTCCTGCGGTCCGGGGAACCGCTGACCGCCCCGCTGGTGACGGTCCACCAGGACGGTCGGCCGCTGTGGCGGCGCCGCTTCGCGGGCCCGGCCTCCCCGTCCCGGTCGCTGCGGCTGCCCCCGGGGTGGACGGCCCGCGTCGACCGGACCGGCGGCCCGGTCGTGGTGGCCGTCGGCTGACGCGGGCCCGCCGGGAGACCGACGGAGCCGGTCACGAAGACACGATGGCCGGGTGGACCGGCTCTCCCCCTTCGGCGGGGAGCCGGTCCTCGAGGCCGTACCCGCTACTGATGGACGGCCGAGACGGGAACGCTGTCGATGGTGGCCGCCCCGTCGGCCCGGTAGCCGGCGGTCCAGAGGGGGCGGTCCTGGTCCGGGTCGCCGTACACACTTCCGCCACCCGCGCAGAAGTAGTTGAGGCGCAGGCCGGCCAGGGAGTCCGTGGCGCCGCCGGCGAAGGTGCACGTCTTGCCGTTGGCGAGCTCGAGGATCAGGGGCGTCGGGACGGGGCCGCCCGGAATGTGGAAGTTGTTGCCGGGGAGCGTTTCGGTGAGGGTCAGCCGCCGCATGTGCCTCGGGTCGCCCTCCATGCAGAGGAGCACGGGGTGTTCCGGGCCGACGTCCGGGGCGAAGCAGGGGTCGAGAACGGTGCTGTCGGCGGAGCAGCGCCAGGCGTCCGTGCGCTGTGTCTTGCTCGAGCTGCTCCAGCACGATCCGACGGCGTCCCCCGTGACCACGATGCCCTTCGCGGGGGCGTTTCCGCCGACAGCCCAGGGGGCGATGGTGCGGACCACGGTCCGGGTCGGCTGCCGGACGGCGACGGTGGGCGTCGCGACCGGCTCGGCCGCGGACACGGTGGGCGCCGCCGTGCTGCTCGACGCCAGCGGGGCAGGCGGTCGTTGATCGTCCGCAGCCTGAGGAGGAGCCGGTGCCGTGGAGGCGGCCACCGGCTGCCCCGGAGAGCCGTCCGGAGGGACGAGGATGAGGAACATGGCGCCGAGAGCGCCGACGGCAGCGCCGCCCGCGACGATCGCCGCGCGCTGCAACCAGGTCCTGTTCCTCGCCGGCGGAGGCTGCGCAGCCGTGCTCCAGGCGGGGTCTTCGACGGTGGGGACGCGCCACTGGGTGGCGATCAGGCTGTGCACCGCCGCCGGCTGCCCCGGGGTGGCGGCGAGGAGCTGGGTCGCAGCGCTGCCGAGCAGGTCGGACGTGACCTCCTCCAGGTGCTCGGCGGCCGGGCGCTGGGCGGGCTCCTTGGCCAGACAGGACGCGACCACTCCCCGGAGCTCCTGCGGTACGCCTTCGAGATCGGGTTCCTCGCGCAGCACCCGGTACGCGACCACGTCCGGGGCTCCCGTCCCGAACACGGGGCGGCCGGTGGCGGCGTAGGCGACGAGCGCTCCCCAGGCGAACACGTCCCCCGGGCTGTCCACCACGCCGCCCCGGTACTGCTCGGGGCTGATCCAGCCCGGAGTGCCCCGTCATGACACCCGTCCGCGTGACCGCGGTTCCATCCGTCACATGGGCGATGCCGAAGTCGAGAACACGCGGGCCGTGCGGGGAAAGGATCACGTTCGCCGGCTTGAGGTCACGGTGCACGACCTCGGCGGCGTGCACGGCAGCCAGCGAGGCGGCGGTCCCGGCCGCGAACAGGAGCAGCGGGACGCCGGAGAGCGGACCGTACGCAGCCGTGTGTTCGTGCAGGGTGGGGCCCGGCACGTACTCCGTGACCAGCCAGGGGATCCCGGCGGCCGGGTCGGCGTCGACGAAGGGGACCAGGCCCGGCCCGGCGACTCGACGGAGCACCCCCACCTCGCGATGGAACCTGGCGCGGAACTGCGGATCGGCGGCGAGCTGCGGGTGCACCCTTTTGAGCGCGACCCTGCCGCCCCGGCCGTCCAGCGCCGCGTACACGGTGCCCATGCCACCCGAGCCGAGCCGGCCGATGAGCCGGTACGAGGCGATCTGCGGCAGGTCGCCGGGCAGCAGCGGGCTGATCACAGAGCTCAAGGCAGGTCCTCGACGATGGAGCACGGAGGCGGGTCGCGCGGTAATTCCGAACCGTAGCGGGTGGCTCGGCCCGGTACTGAACCTTGCCTTGCGACCATGCGGTCGGGGGCCGTTTCGGAGAATTCCGGAACGGCCCCCGACCGCATGGCGGGGAGGGGGTGCCGGTGCTGCTGTGGGGTCAGGAGGACTGGTTCGTGAGGATTCCCGGGTCCGACAGGCCGGCCGCGCCCGTCTCGACCTTGCCCGCGAAGCGGCGTCCGAAGTCCGGGGTCTGCGAGGAGGTGACCGTCACGTCGTACCAGCGCCGCGTGTTCTTCAGCGAGACGGTGTACGTGACGGTCGCGCCCTTGGCGACGGTGAGGCGCTTCGGCCCGCCGGCGTAGGCGTTCGTGACCGTCAGGGTGGCGGTCGACGCCCCGGCATTGGTGACCGTGAGGTCCAGGTTCCCGGTGGCGGCGTTGTGGCGGGCGGTGACCTCGGGGCCGGGGGTGGTGCCAGGGTTGCGGAAGCCGCGCAGGAAGCCGTTGGGGCCGTGCACGGTCAGGTCGGTGACCCCGGCCGAGTAGCGGGTGTTCCAGGTGTCCGCGATCGACTTGCCGGCCTCGGTCGTGTAGGTCCAGGGGGCGTCGGTGCGGTTGCCGGAGGTGACGTAGAACTGCGCGCCCAGGTCCGGGCCGCCGCTGAACGTCAGCCGGAACCTGCCCTCCGCCACGAGCGCCGAGCCGTCCACGTACGGGGCGTACTTCAGCGGACGGGTCTGGCGCAGGCCCTTCTCCTGGCGCGGCATGACGCCCTCGGCTGGCGGGGTGGCCCGGAAGTCGGGGTGGCGCTCGCGGTCCTGCGGGAACCAGGCGCCGGTGTCGGGCAGCGGGGCCGTGCCGGTGTCCTTGCGGGCGAAGTCGAAGGCGGAGGTGAGGTCGCCGCAGACGGCGCGGCGCCAGGGCGAGATGTTGGGCTCGGTCACCCCGAACCGCTGCTCCATGAAGCGGATGACGGAGGTGTGGTCGAAGGTCTCGGAGCAGGAGTAGCCGCCGGTGCTCCACGGGGAGACCACGAGCATCGGCACGCGCGGGCCCAGGCCGTACGGTCCGGCGACGTAGCCGGGCTTGCCGGGGAAGACGTCCAGGGCGGTGGGGGTGGTCGACAGGCCCTGCGCGGCACTGGCGGGGGCGTACGGCGGGACGACGTGGTCGAAGAAGCCGTCGTTCTCGTCGTAGGTGATGAAGAGCGCGGTACGGGCCCACACGTCGGGGTTGGAGGTGAGGGCGTCCAGCACCTGCGAGATGTACCAGGCGCCGTAGTTGGAGGGCCAGTTGGAGTGCTCGCTGAAAGCCTCGGGGGCGGCGATCCAGGAGATCCGGGGCAGGGTGCCGGCGGCGACGTCGGCGCGGAGCCGGTCGAAGTAGCCCTCCCCGGCCTTGGCGTTCGTGCCCGTCCGGGCCTTCTCGAACAGGGGGCTGCCGGGCTGGGCGCCGCGGTAGGTGTTGAAGTAGAGGAGGGAGTTGTCGCCGTAGTTGCCGCGGTAGGCGTCGTTGATCCAGCCCCAGGAGCCGGCCGCGTCCAGGCCGTCGCCGATGTCCTGGTAGACCTTCCAGGAGATCCCGGCCGTCTCCAGCCGCTCCGGGTAGGTGGTCCAGTCGTAGCCCGCCTCGGCGTTGTTGAGGACCGGGCCGCCGCCCTTGCCGTCGTTGCCGGTGTGGCCGGACCAGAGGTAGTAGCGGTTGGGGTCCGTGGAGCCGATGAACGAGCAGTGGTACGCGTCGCAGATGGTGAAGGCGTCCGCCAGGGCGTAGTGGAAGGGGATGTCCTCGCGCGTCAGGTGGGCCATGGTCGTGGCCGTCTTGGCGGGCACCCAGTTGTCGTACTTGCCGTTGTTGAAGGCGCTCTGGCCGCCCGCCCAGTCGTGGTTGAGGCCCTGGAGGAACTCCATGCCGAGGTCGTCGGACGGCGGGCGGAAGGGCAGTGTCACCTTCGTGCCGTCGGACTGGTGGAAGACCGACTTGCCGCTGGGCAGGGTCACCGGGCGCGGGTCGCCGAAGCCGCGGACGCCGCGCAGGGCGCCGAAGTAGTGGTCGAAGGAACGGTTCTCCTGCATGAGCACCACGATGTGCTCGACGTCGGCGATGGTGCCGGTGGTCCCCTGCGCGGGGATGGCGGCGGCGCGGGCGATGCTCTCGTTCAGCATCGTCAGCGCGGTGGCGCCGCCGGCGAGCTGCAGGAAGCGACGGCGGTTGAGTTCTGCCATGGCGGTAACGACCTCTGCGGTTGGGGGTGGTTGCGCGCCCTCAGCAGAGCGCGCCCGGCATACCGGATGGGGAGCCTGGCGTGACGGTGGCGCATACGCCAGGCGAACGGCAGCCGGATTCCGGCGGAGTTCGGCCGGAACCCGCCTACGGGGGCGGGCGGGCGCGAGGCGGGGTGTCGCCCGGCGCGCCCGCTCCCCTACAGTGCGTGATGACCCCACCCGGTGCCGCCGAACAGGAGCACGCCCGTGGCCACCCACGCCCGCCCCGGTCCCCGTCCGAGTCCGTCCTCCGCCGGCCGCCGGGTCCCCGAGCTGGATCCCGGCACCGTCGGGCAGTGGCGGGACGGGGGAGGGGAACTCGTCGAGCTCTTCACCCAGGCGCACCAGCGGCTCGGCGGTGTCGCCGCGTTCCGGCTGGGGCCCCGCCCGACCGTGCTGGTCACCGGCGCCCAGGCCGTCCAGCACGTGCTCGCGCTCCGTCCGGACCGGTACGTCAAGCGCTCGCACCGCGCCCGGCTGCTGATCGGCGACGGCGTCCTGTCCGCGACGGGGGAGGCGTGGCAGCGGCAACGGCGGCTGCTGCAGTCGCAGTTCACCGGTCCGGGAATGCGCCGCTACGAGCAGCGGATCACCGAGGCCGCCCGGACCACCGCGGCGCGCTGGGCCGGGTACGCCCGCAGCGGGCAGGTCCTCGACGTCGGCGAGGAGATGCGCCGCTTCGCCCTGGACACCATCTGGCGTTCCCTGACCGGGCACCCCCTCGACTCCGCCACGGAACGCGAACTCGCCGCCGTACCCGCCGTGGTGGCCGTACTGCCCCAGCTGCCCGCCGACGGCGCCGCCGCCCAGGAGGCCGTCTCCGCCGAGCTGGCCAGGATCGACGCCGTGGCGAGCCGCGCCATCACCGCCGCCCGCGAGGGCGGGGCCGGACCCGACGGTCCCGGCCTGCTGCACGTCCTGCTGGACGCGGCCACGACGCGGCCCGAGTACACCGACCGGCTGATCCGCGACGAGCTGGTCACCCTGCTGCTCGCCGGCCACGAGACCACCGCCACCACCCTGACCTGGCTCTACCTCCTGCTGGACCGCAACCCGCAGGCGCGGGAACAGGCCCTCGCCGCCGGCGCCGAGGGGTCCCCCGAGCGGCGGCACGCCATCCAGGCCCTCGTCAACGAAACGCTGCGCTTCTACCCCTCCGCGTGGATACTGCCGCGCTGCGCCGCGCAGGACGACGTCCTCGCCGGATACGAGGTCGAGGCCGGCACCGACGTCATCGTCTGCCCCTACCTCACGCACCGCGACCCCGGACTGTGGGAAAACCCCGCCCGGTTCGACCCGGGGCGCTTCACCACCCCCGGCCGGCGCCCCGCCCACCCGGGGAGCTACCTCCCCTTCGGCATCGGGCCCCGGGCCTGCCTGGGCCTGCAGTTCGCCCTCCGCGAGTCGACCCTCCTCCTGGAGCACCTGCTGCCCGCGCACGTCCCGCACTTCCGGTCCCTCCCCGCCAAGGCCGCGTACGGCATCACCGTCCGCCCGGACGGTCCGACCCCGGCGGTGCTGGCGGGCGGTCAGTACCCCAGCCGTAGATCGTGATCTTCATGCCTGAGTGGCTTGTCGACGGCGTGGACGGGTCGGACAACGAGTGTGATGAACAGGCGCTGGATCTCGTGTCAGGTGAGCGGAATGAGGGCATCGGGTCCGGGGCGGGTGTGCTCGTCTGCGCGTACGACGGTGAGGAAGGCGTGCGCGAGCATGGCGAGGGTGACCCAGCGGGACCAGGAGGCATGTCCTTCTTCACGTCCTCGGTCTCGTCGACCACCAGTACCTCCTGGTCGTCGTGCAGGTGGTCCACCACGTAGTCACACACATCGTCGCGGACCCGGTCGGCGTCCCACTCGGCCCGGCCGAGCAGGTGCTGCATGCCGTCCGGGGTCCTCTCCCCGGCCCATTCGGCGATGGTCCAGCAGTTCGTGCGCGGCGGTCCGACAGCAGCCCGAGCATCAACTTCCATATTCGAAATGGGGGTTCGACCCCTGTGAACCGTCCCGCTGTCCGGCTCATCAGGCCCTCGAACGCCTCCTGCCGGCGGGCAGGGTCTACGCTGTGACCTGCGGCCACCGCGTGATCGTTTGTCTTCACACACCGATGATCAACGGGTTGCCGCACCCGTCTCCACAGCGCGTCGGGGTCGCGCAGCGTCCGCCCGCCGTTCCTGTGTCAGGAGGACATGTGCAACGTGGCGAAGTCTGGTGGGTGGAGTTCGACGAGCGGCGGCCGGTCGTGCTGCTGTCGGGAGACGACGCGTCCGGGATCCGGGTGATGCAGGTCGTCGCTCGGGCGGGTGTCGACATCACCGGTCTGGGCGTCGAAGTGGCAGTAGGCGCCGTGGAAGGACTGCCCTTTGAAGGCGTGCTGCGGTTCGCGTTGCCGCGTCCGGGCTTTACCCCTTGCACGTGGCTGACCACCGTGTCCCGGGACGACCTGATCGAGCGAGCGGGCGTTCTGTCCTCCGCGAAACTCAGCGAGATTGAGAACGCCCTCCGTCTCGGTGAGCAGGCGAAGGAGTGGACCCCGGCGACGACCGCGAAGCTCAGCGAGACAAGGAACGCCCTCCGTCTCGGTGGACTCGGGTAGGCGGAGAAGGAACGGACGCCGGCGACGGCGTGGTCGGTCTCGTCCAGATGATCGAAGCTGCCAGCTGCCTCCTCGGTGCCCCCCACGATCGAGATCACGAACTACGGCTGGAGTATCAGGCCGTCTCTTTCGGATCACCTCGCGGCCCAGATGAGGATGGCTGCGAGGTGAAGTCCGGCGAGGTGGATCGTGACGGTCTTGTCGTATCGAGTAGCCAGACCACGCCATTGCTTCAGCTTGTTGATGCAGCGTTCCACGGCGTTGCGCAAATCGTGTTTATGACCTGCTCGCATGCGGGTGCATCCCCGGGCTTGTCCGGCGGAGAGCACGAAGGCCAGCGGTCGGCAGTTACCGTCAGCAGCCAGGTGAACCTTGGTGGTGAGTCCTCCGCGGGAGCGTCCCAGGGCATGGTCATCAGGCTCCCTGACATGGGCGCCTTTGCTGCGGGCTCCGGCGCGTGCTGATGTGCCCGAATGATGGTGGAGTCGACAGCGACGACCCAATCCAGGTTCTTCTCGGCGTCCGTATGGGCGAGCAGAGCCGTGAACACCCCCTCCCAGGTGCCGTCGATCGCCCACTTCCGCAGACGGTTGTAAGCGCCCTTCCATGAGCCGAGCTCGCTGGGGAGGGCTTTCCAGGGCGAGCCTGTGTGGTACTTCCAGGCGATTGCGTTGATCACTTGTCGGTGATCACACCAACAGCCACCTCTCCGCGGCGTCCGGTCCGGCAAGAGCGGCTCGATCCTGGCCCACTGCACGTCAGTCAACGACACAGCCGAGCAACGAGCCGGGAATCTCCACGATCCGATTCCGAAGGTGCGTGCGAAGATCACGGGCGTGACCACCCCAAGCCTTACCCAGCTCACATCGCCCTGGGTCGTCTTCACCGCCGAGACCGACCCGTGGGTGTCCGCCGAAGCGACCGCGCTCCTGGAGCGGGGCGGCCTGGTCTTCCGGATGAATGCCCGAGACCTGCTCGAACCTGCCTCGCTGTTCCGTACCTTCGCACGGGAACTCTCCTTTCCGGGGTACTTCGGCCACAACTGGGACGCCCTCGTCGACTGCCTGCACGACTGGCATGACCACGGGCACGGCAGGAGCGACGTCGCGGTCTTGATCGACGACGCCGACGCACTACTCAACGCTGAGTTCCTGGGACTGTTCGTCTCGGTGCTTTGCCAGGCGGCTTGGAAGGCGAATCTCCAGCTCGACGGTGACGGTGTGCCCCACGGGGACTGGCCGCCGTTCGCCCTCCACTTCGTACTTCTGCTGGAGCACACCCCTCCGGCTGACTTCACCGAAGCCGTTTTGAAGGGCAGGTGGTTGGATGCCGAGCTCACAGACGAACGGCTGACCGCCGCCCTGAGCAGGACATACTGGACCGACTAGCCGGTCATCGCATTGCACCCCCGGACCGGCGACCGGACATCGACAAACGCAGCAACATGATCCGGAAGAGACGCCCTAGGTGAAAAACGCTTGGACGGTGCGGGTGCCGTCGCGGAAGACTGCCAATCCTGTCCTGTAGGTCCGGCAAAACAGGGTTGGGATGGAATTGCCTGAATCACACAAAGGTTCGCCGGGCAGGGGCCCGGTGCTCCTCGCCCTTCGTTATTACGGACGGGAGCTGGCCCGCCTCAAGTGGCTGACGGTTCCCGCGATGCTGCTCCCGGCGCTGGGCAACATCGGCATCGACTACATCGCGCCGCTGGTCGTCGCCAAGCTCGTCGCACGCATCGCCGAGGGCGGCGGTACCGGTACGGGCGCCGACGCCGGCTTCGACATCGGCCCGATGCTGCCCTACGTCCTCGGCTTCGCCGCGGTCCTGCTGCTCGCGGAAGGGCTGTGGCGCCTCGGACTGCACTGCCTCAACCGCCTCGACGCCCGCGGCATCGAGCAGCTGTACGTGATCGGGATGGACGAGCTGTTCGCCAAGGACGCCGCGTTCTTCCACGACAACTTCGCCGGGTCCCTGACCAAGCGGGTGCTGAGCTTCGCCTCACGCTTCGAGGAGTTCGTCGACACGCTGACGTTCTCGCTCGTGGGCAGGTTCGTACCGCTGATCTTCGGATCGGTGGTGCTGTGGCACTACGAACCGCTGCTCGTGGTCGCCCTGTTGGTGCCGATCGTCCTGACGGCGCTGTGCGTGGCCCCCCTGATCCGCCGCCGCCAGGCGCTCGTCGTCCAGCGCGAGGCGGCGATCGCCCGGGTCTCGGGCCACGTCGCCGACAGCCTGATGAACATCGACACGGTCCGGGCGTTCGCCGCCGAGGACCGCGAGGCCGCCGAACACCGCTCGCGGGTCGCGGAGTCGCGGCGGCTCACCCTGCGTTCCTGGGACTACGGCAACCTGCGCATCGACACCATCGTCGCGCCGATGTCCGTCCTGACCAACGCGCTGGGCCTGCTGCTGGCCATCGTGCTCGCCGGCAGCGGCCGCGGCGTGGAGGCGGTCGTGGTCGCCTTCGCCTACTACTCGAGCGCCACCCGCATCATGTTCGAGTTCAACCAGATCTACCGTCGTCTGGAGAGCTCGATGACGGAGGCCGCGCAGTTCACCGAGCTGCTGATGACACCGCCGACCGTACTCGACCCGGTGTCGCCGCAACCACTGCCGGCCGCGGGGGCCGCCGACGTCCGCTTCGAGCAGGTGACCTTCGCCCACGGGGGCGGAAAGCCGCTCTTCGAATGCCTCGACCTGGCCGTGCCCAGCGGATCGAAGATCGGGCTCGTCGGCCGGTCGGGCGGGGGCAAGACCACCCTCACCCGGCTGCTGCTGCGGATGACGGACGTCGACGCAGGCCGGATCCTGATCGGCGGGCGGGACATCAGCCGGCTGTCCCAGGCCGACCTGCGCAGCCTGATCGCGTACGTGCCGCAGGACCCGGCGATGTTCCACCGCACGCTGCGGGAGAACATCGCGTTCGCCCGGCCGGACGCCACCGAGGCCGAGATCCGCCGGGCGGCGGAGGCGGCGCACGTCACGGAGTTCGCCGAGGGGCTCGTGGACGGCTTCGACACGATGGTGGGCGAGCGCGGGGTCAAGCTGTCGGGCGGACAGCGCCAGCGGGTCGCCCTCGCCAGGGCGATCCTGCGCGACGCACCGATCCTGCTGCTCGACGAGGCGACCAGCGCCCTGGACTCCGAGAGCGAGATCCTCGTCCAGGAAGCGCTGTGGCGGCTCATGGAGGGGCGGACGGCGCTCGTGGTCGCGCACCGGCTCAGCACAGTCGCCGGCATGGACCGGCTCGTCGTCCTCGACGGCGGACGGATTATCGAGCAGGGCACGCACCAGGAACTGCTGGCCTCGGAGGGTGCCTACGCGAAGCTGTGGCAGCACCAGTCGGGCGGCTTCCTCGACGACACCCCCGCGCGGTCCGACCTGCTGTGACCTGCACTGAAGGCAGGGGGGCGACGACCAGCCGGCACGTCACCCAGGAACCCCGGGAGCCGGAGAGCGCCCCCTCGCGGCGAGAAACAGACCTGTCCCGCCCCGGCGCCGAGGGGCGCCGGGGCGGGACAGGGGGTGGTTGCACCACGTCCGGAGAGTGGGTCAGTACAGCTGGATGGCGTTCCAGTCCCAGCCGGCGTTGGCGGGGGTGGCGTAGCTGCTGGTGAAGGGCTGGATGTGGCCGGCGGTGTCGGCGAGGCCGGTGTACATCTTCATGGTGCCGTCCGGCTGGCGGTACATCATGCCCATGTCGGTGCGGCGGTCGCCGTTGAAGTCGCCGGTGATGAGCTTCATGGCGTTGCGGTCCCAGCTGTTGGCGGGGACGGTGTAGCCGGCGGTGTACTCGCCGAAGCCGCCGTCGGCCTTGGCGAGGGAGGTGTAGAAGCCGATGGAGCTGTCGGCGTGGTGGTAGACCATGACGGCGTCGGTGCGGCCGTCGCCGTTGACGTCGCCGGAGTGCAGCTGGATGGCGTTCCAGTCCCAGCCGGCGTTGGCGGGGGTGGCGTAGCTGCTGGTGAAGGGCTGGATGTGGCCGGCGGTGTCGGCGAGGCCGGTGTACATCTTCATGGTGCCGTCCGGCTGGCGGTACATCATGCCCATGTCGGTGCGGCGGTCGCCGTTGAAGTCGCCGGTGATGAGCTTCATGGCGTTGCGGTCCCAGCTGTTGGCGGGGACGGTGTAGCCGACGGTGAAGTCGCCGAAGCCGCCGTCGGCCTTGGCGAGGGAGGTGTAGAAGCCGATGGAGCTGTCGGCGTGGTGGTAGACCATGACGGCGTCGGTGCGGCCGTCGCCGTTGACGTCGCCGGAGTGCAGCTGGATGGCGTTCCAGTCCCAGCCGGCGTTGGCGGGGGTGACGTAGCTGCTGGTGAAGGGCTGGATGTGGCCGGCGGTGTCGGCGAGGCCGGTGTACATCTTCATGGTGCCGTCCGCCTGGCGGTACATCATGCCCATGTCGGAGCGACGGTCGCCGTTGAAGTCCCCGGTGATGAGCTTCATGGCGTTACGGTCCCAGCCGCCACTGGTGGGGACGGTGTAGCCGACGGTGTACTCGCCGAAGCCGCCGTCGGCCTTGGCCAGGGAGCTGTAGAAGCCGATGGAACCGTCGGCGTGGTGGTAGACCATGACCGCGTCGGAGCGGCCGTCACCGTTCGCGTCACGCTGTGCGAGGGAACGTCGTACCGTCTCCTCCATCCAGCCGCCGAGGTCGTCGGTGCGTACGGAAATGGCGCCGGTGCGGGATTCCGCGGGGTCGGTGCCGAGGCAGCCGCCCTGCCAGGAGCGGCTGTTGACGCCGACCAGCTCACCGGTGGCGTTCAGCAGCGGGCCACCGGTGTCGCCCTTGCAGAGGGAGTCGGTGCCCTTCCCCGTGATGGTCAGGGTGGTGGCGTTGGACGTGTTGAGGGTGAACGCACCGGTGTGGACCTTGCCGGGCACCCACTCGGTCTTGGTCCGTCCGAAGCCCACGGCGGTCAGATCGGCGCCGGCTGCCGGGGCAGTGCTCGCCTGCTTGATGCGCGCGGTGCCGCCGGCGGGAGTGGCGAGGCGGGCCAGGACCACATCCCGGTCGGTGCGGGGGACGAGCTCGGAGACGTCGACGCGCTTGCCGTCGCTGAGGGTCACGGTGGTCTTGAGCGCGGGCGCACCGGCCGGCACCGTGGTACCGGGCGTCGCGGCGAAGCAGCTGGCGGCGGTCAGGACCCAGGAGACGTCGACAACGGCGCCGGTGCATCCGCGGCCGTTCGCCTCATCGCCGATGTTCAGCTTGACGACGGAGGCGTGCTGGCCGGCCGCCGTCTCCGGGCCGGAGACGGCATGGGCGGAGCCGGCGGGAACGAGGCCCGCGGCGACCGCGGTCGCAGTGACGAGGAGGCCCGATATCCGCGCGGTGCGCGGACGGAGTGCAGACATGTGCGGTTTCCTTTGGGAACAGGATTCGGTGAGCGTATGCGCCGGGGTTCGGTCGTGCCGTGTGCGCAACCGGTGGTCGGCCGGTGACGAGAAGCTCGACGGGGATCGAGAGAGTGACTCGGTCGCCTGCTTCACCGAAGACTTGTGGAGATGGCCGGGGCGCCGATGACAGGCGCGAGTGGTGCCGAGGGTGCGACCCTCGTTGCAAAGCGGAGCGGGCTACTTGGTGACCCGGATCTCGACCAGGACGTGCTCCCGGCCGTCGACGGACTCGCCGACCCCTTCCCAGGTCTTCGCCGGGATGTTGTATTCGACGCGGTCGTTCTCGGCGGTCATCGCGAGGTGGGTGTTGGCGGAAGCGTCGGTCCGCACTCCGTGCACCGACTTGATCTCCAAGGTCAGGAAGCCCTCGTTGCCGGTGACCTTGAAGCACACGTCCGCCCGGTCACGGGCGAGGAACTTGAGGAGGTTCTCCTCGCTCCGGCAGTCGGCGAGCACGATGTGGCCATCGCCCCGCTTGAGGACGATGCCCTGTTCGGCCAGGATCTTGTCGGCGTTGGGGTAGTTGTAGTCCTCGACGGCGTATCCGGGCCCCGCGTCGGCGACGGGTTCGGTGGTGGCGCTGGAGGGCTGGCCCCCGGCCAGCACGGCCCATGCCAGAACACCGGCCGCTGCCGCGGTTCCCAGAATGCGCGTCCATGCGTTGCGTGAATTCATCACAGTCCTAGAAGTCGAGATTGATCAGGTGTCGATGCCGGAAAGCGGCGGCGCGCGGCATCTACGGTGCCGCCGCCTTGGTGAGTTTCAGGGAAGGCGGTCCGTCGGGATCCGGACGGAACTCCAGCACGTTCCCTCCGCGCGGGTAGAGCTGGATTCCGGAGGTCGTGCCGAGCCCGCCGTTCTTGACCGACAGGTAGATGAAGTCGCTGGATGCCTGGTCATCGAGCCACTCCCATCGGCCGCTGAAGTCCGCGGGGTCGGAGAATCCGTCCGTCACCACGTCAGTGGCCGTGAACTCTCCGTCGGACTCGAGCCGCAGCTCGGCGCCCGCCTTGTCGTTGCGGTAGACGCCGGGCAGTTCGGCGGGGTCGACGGAGCCCATGCACCCCGAAACGAGCGCGACGGAAGCGGCCAGGGAGGCGACGAGCCGCCTTTCGCCGGTCCTGCTGTACATCACGGCCCCAGCGTCACGTTGAACTCGATGACCTGGGTCTTGGGCGACATCGGACCGGAGTCGCCGACGATCTTGTCGACGAGCGAACCGACCGTGTTGCTCCACCAGTCCGTGTATCCGATGACCGGGGGGTGGGTCGCGGACTCGATGTCCGACTCGTTGTACGCGGTGTACCGCCACACGACGGAGCCGTCCGCATTCTTGCGGATGGGAGTCATCCGGACCTGGTGCGAGCCCAGGAACGTGTACGCGAGGTTTCCCGTGAGACCGACCGTGGAGAGCGTCCCGTAGTCCTTGAGGTACTTCCCCGCACCGTCGAATCCGCTGAGCGTGTAGTCGTACAAATAAGAGCGGCCGAGTTCGAAGTTTCCGTCCCGTGTACGGCCGGCGAAGAAGGCGAGCGCATTCTGCGTGTGCTCGTGCTCACGGTAGAGGCGGGTGAAATCGTCGTCCGGGCCGAAACACTGCGACCGGGGACCCGTTCCGGAAAGCCAGCTCCAGCCCAGCTCCCACGGATTGGTGCTGTTGCCGGACTCGATGGGGGCGCCGAACGGCGTCAGGCAGCTCTCGGCGCCTTCCGGGAGGCCGTTCTTGCCCGGGACGATGGGGACCTTCGCGTTGTCCAGCGCGTTCTGGATCGCCTCTTGCACCGCGGCCTGGATGACGAGCTGCCTGGCCTCCAACGCGGCCTGGGAGGCTGCGCCCGCGCTCTGTCCGGCATCGAGCGATGCCTTGCGGGCTGCCGCGGCCGAGGCCGCGGCGGCCGAGGCGTAGGAAGCGGCCTCGGTGGCGGACCGCACGGCGCGGTTCGCCGCACTCCGCGCCACGCTGCTCGCCCTGCGCGCCGCAGCGGCCGCCTGACGCGCGGTCTCGGCGGAGCGCGCCGCAGCGGCCGCGGACACCTCGGCGGCAGCGGCGTTCTTGCGCGCCTCCTCGGCGGACAGCTTGGCGGCCGCGGCGTAGCCCTTGGCGAGGTCGGCCCACTCGACCGCCTTGGCGGCGGCGTCGCGTGCGATGGCCGCTGCCTCGGAAGCCCGTGCCGCGTTCTCCTGCGCTTCCTGGGCCACCTTGGCCGCGCCCGCGATCAGCGCACGGATCGCGCTGATGTGCGTGGCGTGGTCGTGGTCGATCCGGGCGAACTCGTGCTGCGTGGTGCCGATGAACTGGCGCAGCATGTGGGTGTCGCCTTCGAGGGCGATCTTGGCAGCCGCCTTGACGTAGGGGCCTCCGTTCGCCAGGAGGGTGGTGGCCTTCACTCGGTCGTCCTCGCGGACGGCCGCGCCACGCTCGACGTGCAGGAAGGCGTGCAGGGCCTGGGCGGTGCCCTTCTCCAGCGCGGCCACGGCCGCACGGCGTACCGCGGGGCCGGTGTTGTCGTCGGCCAGGACCGTCGTCACCTCGACCCGGTTGTCCTCCTTGGCCGCCTCGATCGCACCGCTCTCGAGGAACGCCCTTACTTTCGCGGGGTCCTGGGTCTTGAGCACCTCCACGGCCGCCAGGGCCACGTTCTTGGTCGAAATCGCCGCCATGGCCGCGACGTTCTCGACGTTGTCCTGATGGAGGGCGATGAGGCGGTCGGCGTCGATCCAGTGGACGACGTCCTCGTCCGAGCCGGCGAGCGCGAACTCCGCGGCCTCCCGGGTCCACGTACCCGCACGCCCGATCAGCTGGATCGCTGCCTTGCGTCCGGCGGCCACGGCTTCCGCGGTCCGGCCGGCCTTCAGCGCCGACTCCGCGGAGCCGATGAGCGCGAGCAGCTCTTCGGACAGGCGCGCTTCCTGCGTCCGCTCCCGGTTGTACCGTTCGAGCTGATTCGTTTCCGCGCTCGCCTCGAGCCGGGCCCGCTCGATCGCCTCGGCGGTCTCCTCGGCCAGCCTGGAAGTCTCTGCCTCACGAGCGGTCTGTTCGACCGCACGTGCCTTCTCGACGGCGTCGGAGGCCTTGTTCGCCGCCTCGACGGCAGCGTTGGCGGCTGCCGTCGACCGGTTGGCGTAGTCGACCGCCTGGCCGGCGTGGTTGGCCGCTTCCACGGCGGCCGCGGCTGCCTTCTCGGCGTGATCGGCGGCGCTGTTGGCCGCGTCGCGCGCCGCGCGGGCGGCCGTGGCCGCCTGTCCGGCCAAGGTCCGCGACTTGCTCGCCGCCCGCGTCGCCCTGCCCGCGGCGGCCTCTGCCACGGCGGCTTCCCGCTGCGCGACGGCGGCCTCGGACTGTGCGGCCCCGGA
This sequence comes from Streptomyces sp. NBC_00207, assembly GCF_045160965.1. Lineage (NCBI taxonomy): Bacteria > Bacillati > Actinomycetota > Actinomycetes > Kitasatosporales > Streptomycetaceae > Streptomyces > Streptomyces sp. NBC_00207. The sequence continues at coordinate 7,650,615 of NZ_CP130715.1, forward strand.
GGCCACGGCCGCGTCGGCCGATGCCCGGGCGGCGGCGGCAGCGTTGACGGCCGAGTCGGCGGCAGCCGCGCCTGCGGAATCCGCCGCTTCGGCGGCCATGGCCGCGAGATCGGCCTTCTGAGCCACAGTGCGGACGAACTTGACCATGGCCGTGGCGGTCTGCGCCGCCGCTCGGGCCGCGTCCGCCATCGATGCGTCCTTGGAGGCCCCGATCGCGGCCTGGTACGCCCGGGCCGCGGCGCGTCCTGCCGATGCGGCCGCTGCGGCGGCGGCCTGTGCTGCCGCCACCGAACGCTGCGCGGCGGCCTGCGCCGTCCGCGAGGCCGACACCGCGGTCGACGCGGCGGCTGCCGCGCCCCGGGCCGCCTGCGCCGCCTTGTTCGCAGCACTGGCAGAGCGCTGGACGTCCTGATTGGCGGCCTCGGCCTCGGCCTTGGCCTCCAGCGCCGCCTCCTTCGCCTTCTCGGAAGCCTTGACCGCCTGCTGGGACAGCTCGACGGCCTCGTCGGTCTTCCTGCCGGCGCGCTGCCCCTCCACCTCAACGACCTTGACCAGCTGCTGAATCGTCGCGGTCTCCTCGTCACGGGCCCGGGCGATGTACTGGCCCGTCTCCAGGAACCACCGGATCGCCCGCGGCGACCCGTCGTCCAGCGCCCGCTGCGCGTACTCCCGCACCTGCGGTGACGCCGTCACGAGGATGGACGTCACCTGCACCCGCTGGTCCTCCTCGTGGGCGGTGAACTGCCCGCCGCTCAGGAAGGCGCGCAACGCGAAGTCCGAACCGGCCTCCAGTGCAGCGGACGCATCACGCTTCACGGCACGGCCACCGCGGGCCATGACCGTGGTCACGGCCACCTTCAGGTCCTCGTGCACCGCGGTCTGGAATCCGCCCTTGAGGAAGGTCTCGACCGCCGCCGTGCCGCCCGACAGCGCCGCGCCGATACCGTCGCGCGTTGCCCGGCCCGCCATGACCAGGGACTGCGTGAGCGTGAACCTGTTGTCCTCGGCCCGGGCCGCGGGCAGCTTCTCGTCGAGGAACGTCTTCACGTCCGCCGCACTGCCCACCAGGGCCGCGGCAGCAGCGGTCCGGACGGCGCGGCCGCCCGTCCGGTACGCCCAGACGACCCGACCGCGATCGGTGTCCGGCAGACCGGATCCCACGGGCAGCGAGCCGGATCCGGCCCCACCCGCCGCGTAGGCGGGCCGGCTGAGGACCGTGCAGTTCGGCAGCGCACAACCGGCTGCCACCCCGGCGAATGCGGCGAGTATCCGACGTCTGCTGACCTGCCGTGAACGTGGTGCCATCACGACTCCCTTCTCTTGAGCTGATTCCGACCAGGAGGTGCTCCCGGCCTGACGGGCTGTCGTGGTCGGTTTTTCCGCACCCGGCGTGCCGCGTCGGACTCTGAATTCACGTCCCGCGGTGCCGTGTTCTCCGGTGGTGCCGACCGGGTTCGCGTTTCGCTCCCTGGAGGCGATCACTACTCTCGGCGCACCGCGAAGGCGAGGGGAAGGGGGTTCAGGTGGACGGAAGCGTCCCTGACCCGATCCGGCCCGGGTGCGCTTCCACCGGCACTCTGCGGCACCACGTCCCGCGCGCGCCGGCACGTGCCGCGCCTGTGCCGTGGCCCGCCTCACGAGGTTTCAGCCGGCCAGGGGTTCGTCAGCGGGTACGGACCCACGCAGACCTGCGGCCGACAGACGAGCGGAACATGCCGGGACGCTTCTCACCGCAGCAAGGTGGGATGGGGCCGGGACGAGAGGACGGCCGATGGCCTGGACGCTTGTGGCCCAGGCCTCTTCAGGCCAGTGCCTCCGGCTTTCGCAGATGCCGGGAAGCGGAAACACTGGGCTGTGTGACGACAACGCACATCCGGCGCACGCCCGCCCTGCGGGACCACTGTCCCGGAGGCCCCTGACCACACCCTCCCGGCCCAGGGGCGCCCGGCCGGTGCCGGCGGCTACGGCAGCACCGGCCCCGCACCCCGCGAACCGCCCTCAGCCACAACCCATTCCGGGGATCACCATGCCTGCTCACCACACAGCGACCGGTACGCCCCCTTCGCCGGCCGGCCAGGGCGGCGATCGCTGCGGCCCGCCATGTGACGGCAGCGCCCCACCCGGGCTCGGAACCACGCCGCCGGCACGGCCGGGGCGCCGAGGCATCCGAGGAGCCCGCGCACCCCGCCCGGCCACGAGGGTCCCCGGTGAGGCGGAATCAGCCCCGTTGCGCGGGCAGCCATCCGTGCTGGACCGCCCGGACACCCGCCTCGAACCGGCTGCGCGCGCCCAGCCGTTCCATGAGATCGTTCGCGATCCGCCGGGCCGTACGCGCGGACACACCCAGCCGCTTGGCGATCGTCTCGTCCGTGTGCCCCTCGGAGAGCAAGGAGATGATGGTGGCCTCCTGCGCGCTCAGGCCGTGAACGTCCCGGACCGGGGCCTCACCGAGCGGCTGCGCCGCAGCCCACACACTCTCGTACAGCGCGCACAGCGCGGTCAGCGTTCCCTGCCCGGTCAGCACCACGGCGCCGCCCGCCGTGTCCTCGCTGCTCACGGGAATCACCGCGGTCGACCGGTCCGTGATGATAAGCCGGGTGGGCAGGGAAGCCACGGTGCGGACCTGTCCGCCCAACGAGGCGGTCCAGCGCGCGTACTCCACGGTCGGCCGGTGGTGGCGGACGCTGTCCAGGTACACCACCCTGGTGCGCACCCCGCGCCCCAGCAGCTCGGCGTCCAGTGGTCGTGAGGCGGCGATGTTCCCCTCGGTCTGGGGCCCTCCGGGTGCGAACGTCATGACCTCGTGGCGGACTTCACGGGTCAGACGCGCGAGGCGGTCCCTGATCTGGTCCAGCCCGATCAACTGCTCGACTCCCGGGCTGACGGTGGCCGGCCGCAGGTCGGCGTACTCGGCGATCAACTGGGCGGCGACCGCCCGCGAGGCCTCCAGCCGCTGCTGCTGGGCGGCGATCTCGGCCTGCTGGCGGGCCATCAGGACTTCCATCCCGACGTCCGGCGAGACCGCGCGCAGCCCTCCGTGCTCAGCCGAGGGCCGGACCAGCGCGAGCTCACTGAGGACGTCGAGTCCGTCCCGCACCTGTTGTTCCGTCGTGCCGATGCGGGCGGCCAGGGCCGCGACCCCGTCCCCCGGAGCGGCCAGCATGGCTCGATAGACGGCCTCCGCCATCGTGTCGAGACCCAGCGCAGACAGCATGAAATTCCCCCCAGGACATGCTCATCTCCAGCACAAAAAGGTCATCATATGCCCGCAGCGGGGTGGCAGAAAGAGACACCATGTACCTCGTACACGCACACCTGAGGCCGCCGTCCCGGGGCGGCCAACTGCCCCCCGATCTGCGTGCCGTCGTCTACGAGGCCGCCCGTCCCGAGGACGGCGTCGAGCACGCCAGCGTGCACGGTGACGCGTCCCCGGCGCCGGTGCTGGGCCTCTTTCTGCTGGCCGACTCGCTGGCCCAGGCGGAGGTGAACGCGGCAGCCGTCTGCGCCCGGCTGCTGGAGATCCACCCCGAACTGTCGGGCTGGACCCTCGTGCGGGCCGAGGCCCCGCTCCTCGCCATCGACTGACAGTGAGGAGGGGCCAGGGCACCGCGCGGGGGCCTGGGGTGGACACAAACGGCCGCTGCCGTTTCCGTCCACTCGACACCCCTTCCACCCTCCCTGACCTGCGGCGAAAGTAGTTCTTGCCCGAACGGACACCGATCCCGAAGGCACTCGGACCGGAAAGCGCCACCGCGGGGCGCGACCGATTCAGGACACCCGTCCGACTCGCCGTCAACGCTCAGGAACGGAAAAGCCCCATGATTCGCATGCGTATCGCCCAGGCCGCCGCGGTCCTCACGCTCACCGTCGTCGCCCCGCTGGTCGCCGCCGCAAGCGCAAGCGCAACCGCAGCCGCCCCTGCCCAGTCCGCCCCGACCGTCACGGTGCAGGACAACATGGGCTGGCAGTAGGAGTGGCCCGCCCGCTGCGCCCCTGTGACCTCAGGGGCGGCGTTGCGGGTCCCGGCACACCTCCGTGAGGACGATCGCATTCGATCGGGATACGGGCTCTGAGCCACACGGATGAAAGCGCGGCCCCCGATTGCGCCGCCATGCGGGCGCGCTGAGACTGGACCCGCGTGTGAGGGGTCAGGAACGGCGGACGACGGGATCCGGCATGTCTGATCGGCACGAGGCCCCGGGACGGCGCCGGGTGGTCCGGGCGGCGCTGACCGGTGCGGTGGCCGTGGCCGCCGGGCTGGGGTCGGGTGCCCGCGGAACCCCGAGCGCCGTCCGCGCCGCGGGAGCGGCCGCGTTGCGGCCTACTTCCCCCGAGGCCGCGCTGGGCGCCCTGGTGGCGGGGAACGCGCGCTGGCGCACCTATCACGAGCGGCATCCCGACCAGACGCGGACGGTGCGGCGGACGCTGGTGGGCGGGCAGCACCCGTTCGCCGTCGTCCTCGGCTGCGTCGATTCCCGCGTCCCCCCGGAGCTCGTCTTCGACCAGGGGCTCGGCGACCTGCTGACCGTGCGGTCGGCGGGCGAGGTCCTGGACGAGGCGGTGCTCGGGAGCATCGCCTACGGGGTCCTCGAACTCGACATCCCGCTGATCGTGGTCCTGGGGCACCAGTCGTGCGGGGCCGTCGCCGCGGCCGTCCAGGCCCACGAGGGGGGACCCCCGCTCCCGGGCCACATGCAGTACCTCGTCGACCAGATCCACCCCGCGATCGACCGCAGGCTCCGGGGAGCGGCCCGGATCGACGCGGCGATCACGGCGAACGTGCGCCGGGTGAGCTCGCGGCTGGGGGCCGAACCCGAGCTGGCGGCCAGGATCGCGGCCGGGAAGCTGGCCGTCGTCGGGGCCCGGTACGAGCTCACGAGCCTGCGGGTGCGCGGGATCCGCTGACCGGCCGCGAGCCGCCGCCCCGCACACGAAACCCCGTTCGTCAGCGCGGGATTGACCGCGCCGCACGTCCGGGTGATTGTTTCCCGCCCGGGCCGCTTTCGGCGATCAAGCAGTGGGTGGGCAACGAGAGTTGACCCATGATCATCGACTCTTCCCCCACGCCCGGCCCTGCGCCCGATCCCGCGGACGGGCCCGCCCCGGCGGCGGCGCCCGCTCCCGCGTCCGGGCAGCGCCCCTCCCGCCGTACCGTCATCGCGGGCGCCGCCGCCGTCGCGGGCGCCGGCGCGCTCGGCGTCGCCGCCGCGTCCGCCGGGACCCCGAAGACCCCCTCCGGCTCCGCGCGCCCCGACTGGGACACCTGCCTGACCATCGCCCGGGCGATCCTCGTACGGGACGAGGACGACCAGCCGCTGGTGCCCCGTTACGCGGACATCCTCCTGAAGTCGGGCCTGCCCCGGTCCCGCAGCCGCAAGAAGGTGCTGATCGTGGGCGCCGGGCCGGCCGGGCTCACCGCCGCCCACCTGCTGCGCGAGGCCGGCCACGAGGTCACCGTCATCGAGGCCAACGGCAACCGGGTGGGCGGCCGGATCAAGACCTTCCGCACCGGCGGCCACGAGAAGTCCGCCGCCGCCTTCGCCGACCCCAAGCAGTACGCCGAGGCCGGCGCCATGCGCATCCCCGACAGCCACCCGCTGGTCACCGGGCTGATCGACAGCCTCGGCCTGAAGCGCCGGCGCTTCCACCTGGTCGACGTCGACGGCTCCGGCCGCCCCGCCTACCGTACGTGGATCCACGTCAACGGCATCCGCGTCCGCCGGGCCGACTACGCGCGCAGCCCCCAGGTCCTCAACCGCTCCTTCGGCGTCCCCGCGGCCTACGAGTCCCTGCCCGCCGCGCAGATCGTGCGCAACGCCTTCGCCCCCGTACGCAAGGAGATCGAGGGCAGGAAGGACAAGGCGCTCGTCGAGGGCTGGGCGCGCGTCGTCCAGCGCTACGGCCACATGTCCATGTACCGCTACCTGACCGAGGAGGCGAAGCTCGACGAGCGGACGATCGACCTGATCGGAACCGTCGAGAACCTCACCTCCCGGCTGCACCTCGCCTTCATCCACAGCTTCATCGGCGCCTCGCTGATCAGCCCGGACACCGCCTTCTTCGAACTGCCCGACGGCACCGCCACCCTGGCCGACGCGCTCTACGCCAGGGTCGAGGACGTCGTCCGGCTCGACCGCCGTGCCACCCGGATCACGCACGGGGAGGGCAAGGTCACCGTCGACACGGTCTCCGAGGGCCGCGGCGGCGCCGTGCAGCGCGAGACCTTCACCGGCGACACCGCCATCATCACCGTCCCCTTCTCCGGGCTGCGGCACATCCCGGTCGCCCCCGCCCTCTCCTACGGCAAGCGCCGCGCGATCACCGAACTGCACTACGACGCGGCCACCAAGGTGCTGCTGGAATTCAGCCGCCGCTGGTGGGAGTTCGACGAGGCCGACTGGAAGCGCGAGCTGGAGGCCGTGAAGCCCGGCCTGTACCGGAACTACCAGGTCGGGCGGACGCCGGCGGACGGGATCCTGCTGGGCGCCCACCCCTCCGTGCCCAAGGGTCACATCTCCGAAGCCCAGCGCGCCCACTACGCCGCCTGCCGCGCCGTCACCCGCGACCAGCCCGAGGCGGCCGGGGTCATCGGCGGCGGCTCGGCCACCGACAACCCCAACCGGTTCATGTTCCAGCCCTCCTACCCCGTCGAGGGCAGCCCGGGCGGTGTCGTGCTGGCCTCGTACAGCTGGTCGGACGACGCCCTGAAGTGGGACTCCCTCGACGACGCGGAGCGCTACCCGCGGGCGCTCGCCGGGGTCCAGGAGGTCTTCGGGCAGCGGATCGAGGTGTTCTACACCGGCGTCGGACGCACCCAGTCCTGGATGCGCGACCCGTACGCGTACGGCGAGGCGTCCGTGCTGCTGCCCGGGCAGCACACCGAGCTCTTCCCCCACGTCCGCAAGGCGGAGGGGAACCTGCACTTCGCCGGCTGCCACACCTCCATCAAGCCGGCGTGGATCGAGGGAGCCCTGGAATCCGCCGTACGGACCGCCCTGGAGGTCCACACGGCGCCCTGAGAGGCCGTACGGCAGGGCTTCCCCCGGGCCTCAGCTTTCGGCGAGCACGATCAGCCAGTCGTGCGCGCCGAAGCGGACCCGCTGCCGCTTGTCGGGATTGAGCCGGACCCCGAAGGCGGGGCCCGTGGCGGCCGACGCACGCAGCCGGTAGCCGACCGCGCATTCACCGCGGCGGCGCGCCGACTCGACGAGGGTGGCGAACGACACCTCGCGGCCGGTCCGGACGTAGTCCGCGACCGGCTTCAGGTAGAGCTCGTTCCCCTCCGCCCTGAAGAGCTCCTCGAACACGTCCGCCAGGTAGCGGCTCTCCGAGATCTGGGTCATGAGGAGGCTGATGAGCCGGCCGCTGACGATGAAGTCGGCACCCTCCCGGGCGGGGGCGAGCAGCCGGTTGCCGTCGTCCGACATCTCGGTGGTGAGCGCGAGTTCCCGCTGCGCGGCCTCCCCGATCGCCCGCAGGTGCAGCAGCGTGACCAGCGTCCGGTCGTCCGTCGCGGTGCCGGTGCCGGTGCCGGTGCCGGTGCCGGTGGGGCCGGCGGCCGCCCCCGTTCCGTTCGCCGCCTCGCCGATGACGATCACGCTGTCGTACGAGGGCACGTCCAGCTTCGCCAGGACCTCGGGATCGGTGATGTCCCCGCCGTGGAAGGACACTTCGAGGCGGCTGCGCACCCCGGCGATCTCGGAGGCGGCGTGCAGGGTCGTTTCGCCGCAGAGGGCCACCACGTCCAGGGTGGTTCCGGGGCTCACGAACTGGTCGAGCTGATCCAGGACGAGCGGGGCGCGGCGGTTCCAGCCCAGGAGGAGCAGGCGTTCGGGCAGCGGGGTCCGCGGGCGGGCCGTCACGATCGCGTCCTCGTCCACCCAGGCGCCCGCGTCCTGCGGCACCGCCGTGTCGTCGTCCTCGGAGATGACGACGATCCGGTCGCTCGCGCGGATCACCGTGCCGGCATCCGGGTTGAGGGCGACGCCGCCGTCGGCGCGCAGCAGGCCGACCACCGAGGACGTGGTGAACGCGAGAAGGGCCTCGCCGAAGGTGCGCCCGGCGAGATCACGGGCGGCGGCGGTGTAGAACTCGTCGCCCGCGAAGTCGAGCAACTCCTGGTAGACGAGGGAGAGTCCGGGCTGGCGCGCAGTCTGCACGAGGAGCCGCGCAATGATGTCGTCGACGCACAGGACGTGCCCGCCGGGCCCGGCCGCCAGCCGGGCGGTGAGGTGGTTGCGGGTGTCGCGGACGGCGGCGACCACCACTGCGCCACCGGTGCCGGGAACCGCCGCGTCGAGGGCGAGCAGGGTCTTCACCACGTGGGCGTCGCCCGCCTCCCCGGCAGGAGGCAGGACGAGCACGGCCTTCGCGGTCTGCGGGCTCACGCGGGCCAGCACCGTGGGATCGGTGGTGCGGCCGCTGCGGCAGACGATCCTCGTCGTGCCGGTTCCGGCGCCGCTCCCGGCACCGGGACCCGTGACGAAGGCGGAGATCTCGTCCTCCATCTCCACCTTGTCCTTCGGGGCGAGCACCGCGACGGCCGACCTGCGCTGGTTGGCGTTGGCGGTGACCAGTTCCCCGATCACGGGGAAGATCTGATCGGACCATCCGAGGACGACGGTGTGGCCCGCCTCCAGGACGGTGGAGCGGCCGCGGCGCAGCGACATGATCCGCCCGTTGATGCCGGTGGTGATCAGGCTGACCAGGGTGGACACGAACAGCAGGGCGACCAGGGCGAGCGTCACCGAGGCCAGCACGTAGAGGGGGGAGCCGACCGCGCCGCCGATCTTGAGCGTCTGCCCGACGCTGACCCACACGGCGGTGAGGCGGCCGGAGAGGGTCGTCGGAGCGCCGGGGTCGGCCCAGACGAGCACCGTGCTCGCCGGGATCACGACCGCGAGGCAGGCGAGGGCGAGCCAGCCGATGAGCGCGGCGGTGCCGCCTGCCACCAGATTGTCGAACCGGTACCGGAGGCGCAGCCGCAGGGACTTCGTGTGCTGCTGTGCCATGCGGACTCCCTCGTCTTCCGCGCTGCTAACCCACGGGAGTCCTCCCGGTTACGGGTGAACCGCCCCGGGCGGTCCTGCCCGATGTCGCCTCCGGCCGACCGGGAGCCGCCGGGCCACTCCCCGTACGGCGCCCCCGGCGCCCCGACGGCGCCTGCCTAGGAAGGGGACCGCAGGGCCGCGATGACCTCGTCGGTGCTGCTGACCTTGCCGATGCGCGGGAAGATCTTGCCGAAGGTGTGGGCGTGGGATTCGGGGTCGGTGTCGGCGGTCGCGTCCTCGGCGAAGACCAGGTCGTAGCTGAGTTCCCACGCCGTACGGGCGGTGGACTCGACGCCCGCGCTGGTGGAGATGCCGGCCAGCACGATGCGGTGGATGCCGCGGCGGCGCAGCTGGAGGTCGAGCTCGGTACCGGTGAAGGCGCCCCAGTGCCGCTTGGTGACGACCGCGTCGCCGAGGGCGGCGAGTTCCGCGGGGATCTCGGAGAACGCCGGCGGCGGGGCGGCGGCCGGACCGGGGCGGTCGACGTTGGCGGTGGGCAGGTCGCCGCCGTCGGGGGACCAGGCCACCTTGACCAGGACCACGGGCAGCCGGTGGGCGCGGAACGCCTCGGCGAGCGCGATGCCCTTCTTGAGGATCTCGGGCGCGGGCCTGGCGATGGGCATGCCCAGGATGCCCGTCTGGAGGTCGATGAGGACCAGGGCCGTGTCCTCGCCGAGGGTGAGGCGGTTCGGGTCGTCGGTCATGGGGCCTCCGTCGGGGCGACTGGACTGGACATGTCTGAAGATAAGGGACATTGAGCGGAACCTGTTGGTTGGCTCCATGGTTCCACCGCCGTGTTCACCGTCCGCTCCCGCCCTTTAGAATGGGAACGTGAGTACGAATACAGGGGAATCCCGGCCGGCCCTGACGCCGGCGCTGACCGGGGCGGAGCTGCTGCGCTGGTACTGGACGCTGGCCGAACTGAGCGCCCTGGCGCGCCGGATGGGCCTGTCCGCCGGGGGCGGCAAGGCGGCCGTCACCGCCCGGCTCGCCGCCGCGCTCGACGGTCTCCCCGTGCCCGCCGCCCCGGCGGCCTCCGCGCCCCGCCGCGCCGGGCGCCAGCTCGCCGCCCCCGTCGACGGCTCGACCGTGATCCCGCAAGGGCAGCGGTGCAGCCAGGTGCTGCGGGAGTACTTCGTACGGGAGATCGGTCCCGCCTTCCACTTCGACGCCTTCATGCGGGAGTACGTCGCCGGGCACGCGGGGCACACCCTCGCCGATGCCGTCGCCCACTGGCACGAGACCCGCGCGCGGGCGGCCGAACCCCAGGAGGTCGGCGCCCAGTTCGAGTTCAACCGGTTCCTGCGCGACTGGCACGCCCGGCATCCCGACGGGGCCCGCCCCGAGGCCCTGGCCGCCTGGCAGGCCCACCGGTCCCGCCCCCGCGACTGACGCGGCGCAGCAACGGCGCGGCGAGGCCCGCCCCGGTGGGCACCAGGTCGCCGGGAAGCCCTGCCGGCCCCGGGCCGCCGACATACTGATCGCTGTGAAGAGCGAAGACGACACCGCCGGGAACCCCGGCAGCAACGACAGCACGGTCCTGCTCCACGTCGAGGGCGGGACGGGCGTGGTCACCCTCAACCGCCCCAGGGCCCTCAATTCCCTCACCCACCCCATGGTGCTGCGGATCGACGAGGCGCTCGCCGCGTGGGCGGAGGACCCGGCCGTCCACCAGGTCCTGATCCGCGGGGCCGGGGAGCGCGGGCTGTGTGCGGGCGGGGACATCCGGGCCATCCACGACGACGCCAAGGCCGGCACCACCGCCTCGGCGGACTTCTGGCGGGACGAGTACCGGCTCAACGCCCGCATCGCCCGCTACCCCAAGCCGTACGTCGCCCTCATGGACGGCATCGTGATGGGCGGCGGAGTCGGCGTCTCGGCCCACGGCTCCGTCCGGATCGTCACCGAACGCTCCCGCGTCGCCATGCCCGAAACCGGCATCGGCTTCGTCCCCGACGTCGGCGGCACCTGGCTGCTGTCGCTGGCGCCCGGGGAACTGGGCACGCACCTGGCCCTGACGGGAACCGCGATCGGCGCCGCCGACGCGCTGCTCTGCGGGCTCGCCGACCACTTCGTCCCCGCCGCCCGGCTGCCGGAACTGACCGCCGCGCTCGCCGGCGCCCCCGTCCACGAGGTGCTGCCGCGGTACGCCGCCACGCCCCCGCCCGGTGAACTCGCCGGCCGGCGGCCCTGGATCGACCACTGCTACGCGGCGGACACGGTCGAGGAGATCGTGGAGCGGCTGCTCGCCCAGGGGGAGCCGGCCGCCAAGGAGGCCGCCGAGACGATCCTGGCCAAGTCCCCGACCGCGCTGAAGGTCACCCTCGCCGCCATGCGCCGGGCCGCCGGCCTCGGCACGCTGGAGCGGGTGCTGGCCCAGGAGTTCCGGGTCTCCTGCAACGGGCTGGGCTCGCCCGACCTGGTGGAGGGCATCCGCGCCCAGGTCATCGACAAGGACCGGCGTCCGCGCTGGTCCCCGCCCACCCTGGCCGAGGTCACCGGCGCGGACGTGGAGCATTACTTCGCCCCGCTCGGCGAGGACCGCGAACTGCACCTGCCGCAGGGGGACGTCAGCCGCGGCTGAGCCGGGCCTCCAGGCCGTCCAGGACCCGCTGGAGCCCGTAGTCGAAGTTCTCCTCGCGCAGCAGCGCCGGATCCTTGCCGCGCTTCGCCGCGGCGTGGTCGTGCGTCAAAGGGTGGTCCCCCAGGGCCTCCTGGGCCGCGGGCAGCAGCGACTCCAGCCACTGCGCCTCGCTCTTCCCGCTGCGGGCGAGCAGGGAGAGGTAGGAGGCCTCGCTCGTGGTGGCGCCGATGACGTAGGAGATGACGGCCTTCATCGCGAGCTCCGCCTCGGCCGGCGGGAAGCCGGCGGCCTGTGCCAGCCGCAGCATCCGCTCCGACAGGCGCATCAGGTTCGGGCCCAGGTAGGCCAGTCCGACCTGGCCGAGGACGGAGGCCACCCAGGGGTGGCGCAGGACCATGTCGCGCAGGCTGTGACCGCTGCGCGCGAGGGCCTCGCGCCACGCCCCGGGGTCGGTGATCTCCGGCACCTCCAGCTCGCCGTAGACCTCGTCCACGACCAGCTCGATGAGCTCATCCTTGTTGGCCACGTGCCGGTACAGGGAGGTGGCCGCGGCGCCCATCCCGGTGCCGAGCTTGCGCATGCTCAGCGCCTCGATGCCCTCGGCGTCGAGCAGTCGCACGGCCGCCGCGACGATCTGGTCCCGGCTGAGCGCCGGCTGCTGTTCCTTGCGGCGCGGGCGGGTCCAGACGGAGGGGACCGGGGAGGCGGCGGACGCGCCGGGACTCTGCTGCTTCTCGTCGGCTGGCATGCCACCACCCTAGCGCACGTGCGAACGCCGTACGCATTGCGCGTACGGCGTTCTCAGTGCGTGTCGGATCCTACCCGGGGAAGGAGACGTACTCCCGCAGGTGACGGGCGGTCAGGGTGTCCGCCCCCGCCACCAGGGCCGCCGGAGTGCCCTCGAAGACGATCTCGCCGCCGGCGTGCCCGCCGCCCGGGCCGAGGTCGATCAGCCAGTCGGCGTGCGCCATCACCGCCTGGTGGTGCTCGATGACGATCACCGAGTTCCCGTCGTCGACGAGCCGGTCCAGCAGGGCGAGCAGCTTGTCGACATCGGCCAGGTGCAGACCGGTCGTGGGCTCGTCCAGGATGTACGTCGAGGCCTTCTCCGCCATGTTGATGGCGAGCTTGAGCCGCTGCCGCTCGCCGCCCGACAGGGTGTTGAGCGGCTGGCCGAGCCGCAGGTACGACAGGCCGACGTCGACCAGCCGCCCCAGGATCGCCCGCGCCTGGCCGTCGGAGAAGAAGGCGTGCGCCTCCGCGACCGGCATGTTCAGCACCTCGCTGATGTTCTTGCCGTGGAGCTCGTACGTCAGCACCTGCGGCGTGAACCGCCTGCCCTCGCACTCCTCGCAGACCGAGGCCACCCCGTCGATCATCGCCAGGTCCATGAAGACCAGCCCCAGGCCGTTGCACTTCGGGCAGGCGCCTTCCGAATTCGCGCTGAACAGCGCCGGCTTGACCCCGTTGGCCTTGGCGAAGGCGGTCCGGATCGGGTTCAGCAGCCCGGTGTACGTGGCCGGGTTGGACCGGCGCGAGCCGCGGATCGGCGACTGGTCGGCCACCACCACCCCCTCCTGCCCGGCCAGGTAGCCGTGGATCAGCGAGCTCTTCCCGGAGCCCGCGACCCCCGTCACCACCGCCAGCACGCCGAGCGGCACCTCCACGCTGACGTCCTTCAGGTTGTGCAGGTCCGCCCCCTTGACCGACAGGTGCCCGCGCGGGGTGCGCACCGACTCCCGCAGCCGCGCGCGGTGTCCGAGGTGGCGGCCGGTGAGGGTGCCGGAGGCGCGCAGTCCGGCCACGTCCCCGCTGTAGCAGAGCTGCCCGCCGGCCGTGCCCGCGCCGGGGCCGAGGTCGACGACGTGGTCGGCGATCGCGATGACCTCGGGCTTGTGCTCCACGACGAGCACGGTGTTGCCCTTGTCGCGCAGCCGCAGCAGCAGGTCGTTCATGCGCCGGATGTCGTGCGGGTGCAGTCCGATGGTCGGCTCGTCGAAGACGTACGTGACGTCCGTGAGCGAGGACCCCAGGTGGCGCACCATCTTGACGCGCTGGGCCTCGCCGCCGGAGAGCGAGCCGGAGGGGCGGTTCAGGCTGAGGTATCCCAGGCCGATCTCGACGAGGGAGTCGAGCAGGTCTCCCAGGCCGGTGAGCACCGGGGCCACGCTCGGGTCGTCGATCCGGCGGACGAACGCGGCGAGCTCGCTGATCTGCATCGCCGCGCAGTCGGCGATGTTCGCGCCGTCGATGCGGGAGGAGAGGGCGGCCGCGGAGAGCCGGGCGCCGTGGCAGTCCGGGCAGTCGGCGAAGACGACCGCGCGGTCCACGAAGGCCCGGATGTGGGGCTGCATCGCCTCGCGGTCCTTGGACAGGAACTTCCGGTTGATCCTGGTGATCAGGCCCTCGTAGGTGATGTTGTTGGGGCCGACCTTCACCTTGACCTGCTCCTTGTGGAGTAAGTCGGCCCACTCCTGCTCGGAGAAGTCCTTCAGCTTCTTCTCGGGGGAGTAGAAGCCGGAGGCGGTCGTGACCTGCCAGAGCATGGAGTCCACGGCGTAGCCCGGGACGGTGATCGCGCCCTCGTTGAGGGAGAGTTCCCGGTCGACCAGCTGGTCCACGTCGATGTCGGAGGCCCGGCCGACGCCCTCGCAGCGCGGGCACATGCCCTCGGGGGTGTTGAAGCTGAAGGCGCTCGACGCGCCGATCTGGGGCGAGCCGAGGCGGGAGAAGACGATCCGCAGCATGGTGTAGGCGTCGGTCACGGTGCCCACGGTGGAGCGGGTGTTCGTGCCCATCCGCTCCTGGTCCACGACGATGGCGGCGCTCAGGTTGTGCAGCCCGTCCACGTCCGGGCGGCCCAGGCTCGGCATGAAGGACTGGATGAAGGCGGCGTACGTCTCGTTGATCATCCGCTGCGACTCGGCGGCGATGGTGCCGAAGACGAGCGAGGACTTCCCCGAGCCGGAGACGCCGGTGAAGACGGTGAGGCGGCGCTTGGGGATGTCGAGCGATATGTCCGCCAGGTTGTTCTCCCGCGCTCCGCGGACCTGTATGACCTGGTGACTGTCGGCGGCGTTCTGCACGGAACTCCTCGAATGGCGGTGTCACGAGCTTACTCTCTACATTGTACTCTATACGTTGTACTGAGTTATGGGCCCGAGCGGGCGACCGTGCGGAGGGACCGGACATGGTGAAGGACCGGAGCGGGGCGGGCGACCCCGTCCGCACACTGGAACTGCTGTGGCGCGAGCCCGGAGAGCCGGCGCAGCCCGTGCGGCGCGGCCCGCGGCAGGGTCTCAGCGTGGACGCCGTGGTCCGCGCCGCGACCGCCCTCGCCGACGAGGAGGGCCTGGCCGCGCTGACCATGCGGGCGCTGGCCCGGCGCCTGGGCGTGACGCCGATGACCCTCTACACGTACGTCCCCGGCAAGGCCGAACTGCTCGACCTCATGCTGGACTCGGCCTACGGCCACATGGACCGCCGGCCGGTGGCCCCGGGCGAGCCCTGGCGGGTACGGGTCACCCGCGTCGCCGACGACAACCGGGACCTGTTCGCCCGGCACCCCTGGATCGCGGACCTGGCGGTCACCCGCCCGCCGCTGGGCCCCGGAGTGATCGGGAAGTACGAGTACGAGCTCGCGGCCTTCGAGGGCCTCGGGCTCACCGACGTCGAGATGGACGCCGGCCTCACCCACCTCCTCGGCTTCGTCCACGCCAACGCCCTGGCCGCCGCAGACGACGCCGCCCACAACAGCCGGCAGAGCCAGCAGGACTGGTGGGCCGTCAGCGCACCCCTGCTCGAGCGGGCCCTGGACCCGGAGCGCTACCCGCTCGCCGGCCGCGTCGGCAGTGAGGTCGCCGGATACCACCCGGAGACGATCTGGGCCTTCGGCCTCCACTGCGTCCTGGACGGACTGGCCCGCCTGATCGACTCCAGGCCCGGCCCGGACGACACCCCCTGATCCCCTCAGAGTCCGAGCGTGAGCCGGTGCAGCCGCAGCGCGAGCTGTATCTCGAGGGTCCGAGCCGGGGAGTTCCAGTCCTCCCCGAGGAGCCGGCCGACCCGGTCCAGGCGCTGTACGACGGTGTTGACGTGGACGTGCAGCGCCGCCCTCGTCCTGGTGAGGCTCGCGCCCTGGGCGAAGTACGCGTCCAGGGTGTGGACCAGGTCCGTGCCGCGCTGGGCGTCGTAGTCGAGCAGCGGACCGAGCGTGTCGCGTACGTATCCGAGCAGATCGGCCTGACCGCCGAGGAGCACGCCGACGAAGCCGAGGTCGGACAGGGCCCCGCCCCGCCCGGTGTGTCCCAGGGCGCGCAGGGCCGACAGGCAGCGGTGGGCCTCACCGTGCGCGGCGGACAGGCCCGCGGGCCCCGTGGCCGGTCCCGCGGCGCCGACGGTGACCGGGGAACCCACGGCCTGACCCAGCTCGGCCGCGAGCGCCTTGGCGGCCGGGCCGGGCGCCTCCACCGGAGCGACGAGCACCACGTGGTCGTGGTGGAGCCCGGCGAGAGCGCCGCGTGCCACACCGCTGCGGGCGACCGCCGCGAGGATGCGATGGCGTGACGCCGCGTCGCCGTGCACGGCGAGGACGGAATGCCGCCGGGCCAGATTCACGCCCAGCCGCTGCGCCCTGGCCGTCAGAGCGCCCGGATCCGTGGTCGCGGCGAGGAGATCGGTGAGGAGTTCACCGCGTACCCGGTCCTCCGTCTCCGCTACGGACCGGCGCAGCAACAGCAGCAGCGCGGTGACGACGCTCGCGCGCTCGAACAGCAGCCGGTCGGTGTCCGGCAGACCGGCGCGCCCGGTCAGGGCGATGCTGCCGAGCAGCTCCGGTCCGGCCAGGACCGCGCACACCCAGGTCCCGTCCTGCGCGACGGCCCGGCCGCTGGCCCGGGAGGCCTCCACGGCCGCGGCGGGCGGAGGCACGGGCCCGGTTCCGGCCCGGGCGAGCTCGGCTCCGTGGGAGTCGTGGAGGACGATCGCGCCGTCCAGGATGGCGGCGATGGCGGCCGCCACCTCGTCGGCTCCGCCACCGCGCAGGACCAGGTCGGTGAGCTGGTCGTGGGCCTGCTCCGCGCGGCGCACGTCCGCGCTGTGGGCCCGGATGGTCTCCGAGGCGGAGTTGAGGTCGGCCAGGGCGGCCCGGGTCTCCTCCAGCAGCCGGGCGCCGTCGATCGCGATGGCGGCGTGGTCGGCCAGAGAGGAGAGCAGCGCCACCTCTTCCGGGGAGAACTCCCGGGTGGCCCGGTCCGCCGCGTACAGCACGCCGATGATCCGGGCGCCGACGCGCAGGGGCACGCCCAGGATCGCCCGCAGCCCCTCCTGGCTGACCGCGCCGTCGATGGCGGACGTGTGGTGGAACCGGGAGTCGGCCTGGTAGTCGTCCGTGGCGTAGGGACGGGCGGTCTGGGCCACCAGGCCGCCGAGCCCCTCGCCCATGCCGAGCCTCACCTGCTGGAACGCGGCGGCGACCGACCCGTCCGTGACCCTCATGTACGTGTCGCCGGCGGCCTCGTCGTTGAGGGAGAGATAGGTGACGTCCGTGCCGAGCAGCAGCTTGGCCCGGTGCACGATCGCCCGCAGCACCGCGTCCAGATCGCGCAGCGCGGCCAGGTCGCTCGCGGTGTCGAACAGCGCCGTCAGCTCCGCCTCGCGCCGGCGGTGCTGGCTGAGGGTCCGCCGGATGCGCAAAGCCACGCCGGTGGCCTCGGCGATGTCGGCCAGCTCGTCCGCCGGGGCGCCGGCTTCCCGGGCCTCGGCGGAGGGGCGGCCGTAGTCCTCGGCCGGTGCCCCCTCCGCCAGCAGGTCGAGCAGCCGGCGCACGGCGGTGTGGGAGTGCTGGGTGCCTGGTGCTGTCACGGCGGGGAGCATACGGGGATCAGCTGCCGATCGGCTCGGAGTCCCACCGTTTGCGGCCCGGCTCCGCGGCGGAGGGCGGGCCGTCCTCGGCCAGGTCGCGGCCGCGTGTCTCCCTGGCCGCCCAGACGGTCACCGCGGTGACGAGCGCCGCGAGGCAGAGGTAGAGGGAGACCGGGGTGGACGTGCCGTACTCCTTCAGCAGTTCCACCGCGATGATCGGGGCGAGCGCGCCTCCGACGATGGAGGCGAGCTGGGAGCCCATCGAGGCGCCGGAGTAGCGGACCCTGGTGTCGAACATCTCGGAGATGAAGGCGGCCTGCGGGCCGTACATCGCGCCGTGGAACAGCAGACCGACGGTGACCGTGAACGCGATGGCGGGGAAGGACCGGGAGTCGAGCAGGGCGAAGAAGGCGAACGCCCAGCCGGCCATGCCGAGCGCGCCGATCAGGGTGACCGGGCGGCGGCCGAGGCGGTCCGAGAGCGCCCCCCACATCGGGATGGTGACGAAGTGGACCGCGGAGCCGATCAGCACCGCGTTGAGCGCCTCGCTCTTCGGGAGCTGCAGGTGGACGGTGACGTAGACGAGCAGGAACGCGGTGAGGACGTAGTAGGAGATGTTCTCGCCGAAGCGCGTGCCCATCGCGGTGAGCACCTCGCGCCAGCTCTTGCGGAACACCTCGACGACCGGGAGCTCGTCCTTGACGCCGGCCGCCGCCTGCTCGGCCGCCTTCTCCCGGGCTTCGAGGAAGACCGGGGACTCGGTGACCGAGATGCGGATCCACAGCCCGATGACGACGAGCACGCCGGAGAGCAGGAACGGGATGCGCCAACCCCAGGCGAGGAAGGCCTCGTCGGACTGGACCGCGGCGAGCAGCGCCAGGACCCCGGTGGCGAGCAGGTTGCCGCCGGGAGCACCTGCCTGCGGCCAGGAGGCCCAGAAGCCGCGGCTCTTGTCGCCGCCGTGCTCGGACACCAGCAGGACCGCGCCGCCCCATTCGCCGCCCAGGGCGAAGCCCTGGACCAGGCGCAGCACGGTCAGCAGGACGGGAGCGCCGACGCCGATGGAGGCGTGGGTCGGCAGCAGGCCCATCGCGAAGGTGGCCCCGCCCATCATCAGGAGGCTGAGCACCAGCAGCTTCTTGCGGCCGATCCTGTCGCCGAAGTGGCCGAACACGACTCCGCCGAGCGGCCGGGCCGCGAACCCGACCGCGTACGTCAGGAAGGCCAGCAGGGTTCCCACCAGCGGGTCACTGGAGGGGAAGAAGAGCGTGTTGAACACGAGCGCGGCCGCCGAGCCGTAGAGGAAGAAGTCGTACCACTCGATGGTGGTCCCGACGAGACTGGCGGCGACGATCCGTCTGATGCCGGACGGAGCCTTCGGGTCGGTTGCGGGGTAGGCCATGTGCACCACTTCCAGGGTGTCTGCGGGGACGTCGGGTGTGGGCACAACGTAGGAGTCCGCAGGTCGGTGGCATATGTGGCCGACCATCACAATCAACCCCACTTGAGTGTGCCAGACCACCACCCGTCCCGAACCGATCCCCTGGGACCCTTCCGGAAGCGGGTGGGAGGACCCTGTCGGAATTGGACGCCGTTCCGGTCCCCGGAACGAGGTTCTTGATCTTGGGGTCGCGTCCCATGCGGAGCAGGGCGTGGTCAAGTCCGGCCGGACGAATGCCGACCCTTTGCCGACTATGCTGACGAGTAGTTAGATTCCTGCATTGGAAGCTCGGGCGGTGTCGTCCAGCAGAGCGACGGTACGGCGGGGCGCGGGGTCGGGGACTCTCCGGCTGTCACGGCCGGTTCCGGGTGGTCTCTCGCCCGAGGTTGTGGCCGGCTTGCGGACTGTCGCGCAGGCCGGGGCGGGACGTTGTGGGTAGTCGACAATGCGCGGCGTTGAAGCTGCCACCGCTACTTGCGGCCGGGACGCGGCTCGCCGGGTCGCCATACGGGACGGCGGCGACTGGGGCGGATCACCCCCGCGTTGGCGGGGAGGACGTGGCGAAGATGGCGATCCGCAGGGCCCGCATCGGAACACCTCCGCGCAGGCCGCCTCGGGACCATCCGAGGCCGTGGTCGGTCGGCTCGACGAAGACGCCGCCGGGCGGCTCATTTTGGAGATCCCCCTTTTCGCCGCCCCCGCGGTGTGCCGGTGGGCCCGGCAGACGGTGGAGTCGACGTTGACCTCCCAGGTGATCAGGCCCTTGGCGTCCGCCTCGGCCTGGAGTGCGGTGAGGATCCCGGCCCAGGTTCCGTCCCGCTGCCACCGCCGGAACAGATCGTAGACCCGGTCCCAACGGCCCGTAGCGTTCCGGCACATCCCGCCACGGGGCGCGCGCGAACCCGCCCGAGCCGTCTCCTCGCCTACGAGACCCGGCCTGGTCGCCCCGGCCCCGCCGTCCAGGTGCCGCACTGACGGCAGGCGCGCGGGCACGGCAACGCCACGCTCAGCCGGGCAGCGGCACGACCAGCGTCGAACGCCGCACCACCAGCTCCGGCTCGAACACGACTTGTCGGTGCCGGTGGGCCGCGCCGCCCAGGCCGGTCTCCTCGGCGAGCATCTCGGCCGCCGTCCGCCCCATCGCCTCCGCGGGCTGGCGCACCGAGGTCAGCGGCACCGCGGCCGCCGCGGCGAACTCGATGTCGTCGTAGCCGACGATCGCGAGGTCCTCGGGTACCCGCAGGCCCGCGGCGAACGCGGCCTGCAGCATCCCGAGGGCCAGGAGATCGTTCGCGCAGAACACCGCGGTCGGTCTCGGCAGCATCCCCAGCAGGCGGGCGCCGGCGTCGCGGCCCGCCGCCACGTCCAGCCCGTCCACCTCCAGGTCCAGCAGGACGGCGTCGCGGCCGGCCAGCGCCTGCAGCGCGCCGCTGCGGCGGTCGGCGACCTGCTGCAGCCGGTGGCGGCCGCCCGCGAACGCGATCCGTCGGTGGCCGCTCGCCAGCAGGTGCCCGGCCGCCAGGGCGCCGCCCCCGACGTCGTCCACCGACACCGAGCAGGCCTCCAGCTCCGGGGCGAGCCGGTCCACCAGCACGAAGGGCACGCCGCCGCGACGGAGCGCCGCCGCTCCCGACCCCTCAGCGTCGGCCGGAGTCAGCAGTACCCCGCGCACCCGCTGCTCCGCGAAGAGGGCGAGGTAGTCCGCCTCGTCGGCGAGCCGCTGAGCGCTGTTGCAGACCATCACGCCCAGGCCCGCCGCGCGCGCCGCCTGTTCGGCCCCGCGCGCCACGGAGACGAAGAACGGGTTGCCCAGGTCGAGGACCAGCAGACCGATGATCCGGCTGCTGCCGGAGCGCAGCTGGCGCGCCGACTCGCTGCGTACGTAGCCGAGCCGGTCGATCGCGGCCCGGACCCTGGCCCTGGTCTCCTCGCCGACCGTCTCCGGCCGGTTGATCACGTTGGAGACCGTGCCGACCGACACACCGGCCGCCCGTGCCACGTCCTTGATGCTTGCCGCGCCGCCCATGTCCCACCATTGAAAGGTTTCACCGGCTCCGACGGCCGACCCGGAGGTCAGGTTACGACATCACGCCAACTGCCCCCCGTCGGTGCCTTGACGCTTCCCGCGGCTCCTCCCTACCGTCGGAATGAAACGATTCAGATCGTGGGAGGTGCTCCGGTGGCCGACCGATCCGCCGTGAAGGACGCCCTTCGTGCCCAGCGCATCGAGACGCCCTCGTGGGGCTACGGGAACTCGGGAACCCGCTTCAAGGTCTTCGCCCAACCCGGCGTGCCGCGCGACCCGTTCGAGAAGCTCGCCGACGCGGCCCAGGTGCACGCCGCCACCGGCGTCGCCCCGAAGGTCTCGCTGCACATTCCCTGGGACCGGGTCGAGGACTACGGCGCGCTGTCCGCCCACGCCCGCGGGCTCGGACTGGAGATCGGCGCGATCAACGCGAACGTCTTCCAGGACGAGGACTACAAGCTCGGCTCCGTCACCCATCCGGACCCGAGGGTGCGCCGCAAGGCTCTCGACCACCTGCTGGAATGCGTCGACATCATGGACGCCACCGGCTCGCGCGACCTCAAGCTGTGGTTCTCCGACGGAACCAACTACCCAGGCCAAGACGACATTTCGGCCCGCCAGCAACGCCTCTCCGACGCCCTGTCAGAGGTGTACGGGCGGCTCGGCGACGACCAGCGGATCCTGCTGGAGTACAAGCTGTTCGAGCCCGCCTTCTACACCACGGACGTCCCGGACTGGGGCACCGCGTACGCGCACTGCCTGCGGCTCGGGCCCAGGGCCGCGGTCGTCGTCGACACCGGCCACCACGCCCCCGGCACCAACATCGAGTTCATCGTCGCGTTCCTGCTGCGCGAGGGGAAGCTCGGCGGCTTCGACTTCAACTCCCGCTTCTACGCGGACGACGACCTGATGGTCGGCGCCGCCGATCCGTTCCAGCTGTTCCGGATCCTGCACGAGGTCGCCGGGAACGGCGGCTTCGCCCCCGAAACCGGCGTCGCGTTCATGCTCGACCAGTGTCACAACATCGAGGCGAAGATCCCTGCGATCATCCGCTCGGTGATGAACGTCCAGGAGGCCACGGCCAAGGCCTTGTTGGTCGACCGCTCGGCACTGACGGCCGCTCAGAACGCGGGCGACGTACTCGGCGCCAACGAGGTACTGATGGACGCCTACGCCACCGACGTCCGTCCGCTGCTGGCCGAGGTCCGCGCCGAGGCCGGGCGGGACCCGAACCCGGTCGCGGCCTACCGGGCCGGCGGCTGGGCCGAGAAGATCGTCGCCGAGCGGGTCGGCGGCGCCCAGGCCGGATGGGGGGCTTGACCCGTCCGCCACGCCAGCCGGCCCGCACCACCTCGTACCCACGGGCCGGCCCGCACCCTCCTCGGGCACCCCCACGAGAGCGCCACCGCCACCGGACAAGGAAGCTGCTCCCGCCATGGCCCAGCACCCCGTCGTCGCCGCCCTCCTCGCCCGCTCCCACCGGCTCGGATCGGATCCGCGCAACACCAACTACGCCGGCGGCAACACCTCTGCCAAGGGCGCAGCCACCGACCCCGTCACCGGGCAGCCAGTCGAACTGATGTGGGTGAAGGGCTCCGGCGGCAACCTCGGCACCCTCGCCGAGGCGGGCCTGGCCGTGCTGCGGCTGGACCGCCTGCGCGCCCTCGCCGACACCTACCCGGGCGTGGAACGGGAGGACGAGATGGTCGCCGCGTTCGAGTACTGCCTGCACGGCAATGGCGGCGCGGCTCCGTCCATCGACACCGCCATGCACGGTCTGGTCGACGCCGCGCACGTCGACCACCTGCACCCCGACTCCGGCATCGCGCTCGCCACCGCCGCCGACGGCGAAAGGCTTACCGCCGCCTGCTTCGGCGACGCCGTTCCGTGGGTGCCCTGGCGCCGTCCCGGCTTCCAACTCGGCCTGGACATAGCCGAGATCAAGCGGACCCACCCGCAGGCCGTCGGCTGCGTCCTCGGCGGTCACGGCATCACCGCCTGGGGCGCCACCAGCGAGGAGTGCGAGGCCAACGCCCTGCACATCATCCGCACGGCCGAGGCCTTCCTGGCCCGCCACGGCAAGGCCGAGCCGTTCGGCCCGCAGCTTGACGGCTACCGAGCCCTGCCAGAGGCAGAACGCCGCCGGCGCGCCGCCTCGCTCGCCCCCGTCATCCGCGGTCTGGCCTCCACCGACCTCCCGCAGGTCGGCCACTTCACCGACGCCGCGCCCGTGTTGGACTTCCTCGCCCGCGCCGAGCATCCCCGCCTGGCCGCCCTCGGCACCTCCTGCCCCGACCACTTCCTGCGCACCAAGGTCGCCCCGCTGGTCCTCGACCTGCCCGCCACCGCGCCCCTGGACGAGACGATCGCCCGCCTGCGGGAGCTGCACACCGACTATCGGGTCGGCTACCGGGCCTACTACGAGCGGTACGCCACCGCGGACTCGCCCCCCATGCGCGGCGCCGACCCGGCGATCGTCCTGGTCCCGGGCGTCGGCATGTTCTCCTTTGGCAGGGACAAGCAGACCGCCCGCGTGGCCGGCGAGTTCTACCTCAATGCGATCAACGTGATGCGCGGCGCGGAGGCGGTCTCCGGCTACGCCCCGATCGAGGAGCGCGAGAAGTTCGCCATCGAGTACTGGGCACTGGAAGAGGCGAAGCGGCGGCGGATGTCCGCGCCCAAACCGCTGGACACCCGCGTCGCCCTGGTCACCGGCGCCGGTTCCGGCATCGGCAAGGCCATCGCGCACCGCCTGGCCGCCGAGGGCGCCTGCGTCGTCGTCGCCGACGTCAACACCGCAACCGCCCGGGCCGTCGCCGGCGAACTCGGCGGCCCGGACCGGGCCGTGGCCGTCACCGTCGACGTCACCTCCGAGGAGCAGATCGCCGAGGCGTTCCGCACCGCGGTCCTCGCCTTCGGCGGTGTCGACCTGGTGGTCAACAACGCGGGCATCTCCATCTCCAAGCCACTGCTGGAGACCACCGCCGATGACTGGGACCGGCAGCACGCCATCATGGCCCGCGGCTCCTTCCTCGTCTCCCGGGAGGCCGCCCGCACCATGATCCGGCAGGGCCTGGGCGGCGACCTCGTCTACATCGCCTCGAAGAACGCGGTCTTCGCCGGCCCCAACAACATCGCGTACTCCGCCACCAAGGCCGACCAGGCCCACCAAGTTCGTCTGCTCGCCGCCGAGTTGGGCGAACACGGAATCCGCGTCAACGGCGTCAACCCGGACGGCGTGGTCCGCGGCTCGGGCATCTTCGCCGGCGGCTGGGGCGCCCAGCGCGCCGCCACCTACGGCATCGCGGAGGAGCAGCTCGGCGCGTTCTACGCCCAGCGCACCCTCCTCAAGCGCGAGGTGCTGCCCGAGCACGTCGCCGCCGCCGTCTTCGCCCTCACCGGTGGCGACCTCACCCACACCACCGGCCTTCACATCCCCGTCGACGCCGGCGTCGCCGCGGCCTTCCTGCGATGAGGCGGCCGTGACGCCCCGCACCCCACACACCCCGGCCGCCTTCGCTGCGGCGGACCTCGGCGCCACCAGCGGACGGGTGCTCGTCGGCCGGGTCGGCCGTGACCGCCTCGACCTCACCGAGACCCACCGCTTCGACAACACTCCCGTCCAACTCCCGGACGGGTTGCACTGGAACGCCCTCGGCCTGTACCAAGGCGTCCTGGACGGCTTCCGCGAGGCCGCCGCGCGCTGGGACCTCGCCTCCGTCGGCATCGACAGCTGGGCCGTCGACTACGGGCTCCTCGACGCCGACGGCGCGCTCCTCGGCAACCCGTTCCACTACCGCGACCCGCGCGGCGCCGCCGCCGTCCAGGCCGTCTGGTCCCGCCTCCCGGCCCGTGAGCTGTACCGGATCACCGGCCTTCAGCACCTGCCGTTCAACACGATCTTCCAGCTCGCCGCCGAGAGGCACCTCGACCGCGCCCGCACCCTGCTCCTGCTGCCCGACCTGATCACCCACTGGCTCACCGGCACCGTCGGCGCCGAGGTCACCAACGCCTCCACCACGGGCCTGTACGACGCCCGCACCGGCGCCTGGTCCGCCCCGGTCCTCGCCGCCCTCAACCTGGACCCGGCCCTCCTGCCCGCACTGCGCCGCCCCGGCGACCACGCCGGCGCCGTGCTTTCGCACGTCGCCGCCGCCACCGGCCTGCGCCCCGATACCCCCGTGGTCGCGGTCGCCTCCCACGACACCGCCTCCGCGGTCGCCGCCGTCCCCGCCGGCACCGAGGACTTCGCCTACATCTCCTGCGGCACCTGGTCGCTCGTCGGCCTCGAACTCGACGCGCCCGTCCTCACCGACGCCTCCCGCGCCGCCAACTTCACCAACGAACTCGGTATCGACGGCACCGTCCGTTACCTGCGCAACGTCATGGGCCTGTGGCTGCTCAGCGAGAGCCAGCGCACCTGGCGCGCCCGTGGCGAGGGGCACCACCTGCCCGAACTGCTCGAACGCGCCGCCGCCGCACGCCCGTTCACGGCGCTCGTCGACCCCGGCGCCCCCGAGTTCCTCGCCCCCGGCGACCTGCCGGCCCGTCTCGCCGAGCACTGCGCCCGCACCGGCCAGCACCTGCCCGAGGATCAGGGCGCCGTCGTCCGCTGCATCCTGGAGAGCCTGGCCCTGGCGCACCGTCACACCCTGTTCCAGGCCGTTCAATTGAGCGGCCGCTCGATCCGCGCCGTGCACCTCGTCGGCGGCGGCAGCCGCAACGCCCTGCTGTGCCGCCTCACCGCCGACGCCACCGGCCTGCCCGTCATCGCCGGCCCCGCCGAGGCCACCGCCATCGGCAACATCCTCGTCCAGGCCCGCACCCACGGCCTGGTCGAGGACCGCGGCGCCATGCGTCGCCTGGTCGCCCGCACCCGGCGCCTGCGGCGCTACGAGCCCGCCGGAGACATCCGCGCGTGGGACGCCGCCGCCGCCCGTGTGGGGCTCGCCTGACCGGAGCTGCACGGCATGGACGCGGTGTCACCCCCCGCCGACCAGACCAGACTGTGACGCTCAGTCAAATATTGCTCAAGCGTGCATGGTTGTGGATCGCAATTCTGGAAATACTCCATTTACCGAAGGGCAACGTGCTGGCCGCCAGGTGGCCGGGTGCGCATATCCCCGATGCGATCGCGCGACCAGCGGCCGCCCTTCGTGTCATCCCCGACTTCGCTGTCATCGCTGTGAGCTGCCCGCACGCCGTCACCAGGACTCCGAACAGCGAGGCCCCGCGTCGACCGAAAGTCGCGCCGCAAAACAATTGTGGGCGGCCCGAACAGGTTTAGAGAAAAGGCCTGTTCGGCTTTCGGAGTCATTTCTCAGAGTTCGGAGGGTTTCCATGCGCACGCGTCGCCGCAGATCCCTGCGTCTCCTGATGTGCCTGGCACTGTCACTGTATGCAGTGCCGCTGTCCGTCCTCGCCGCGTCTCAAGCCGGCGCAGCCGGCGGGCCGACCGTGTGGATCCTGGACGCCACCGACAGGCCCTTCACCTCGACCACCCCGCCGGGCTGGGCGCCGACCGGGATCGAGCTGTACGCGGCCCGCAACGCCTACGAGGCGGCGCAGATCCTGGTGCGGTCCGGTTCGGCGCAGACCGGGGTGTCCGTCACCGCCGGGGCACTGACCGGCCCCGGCGGCGCGGTCATTCCCGCCGCGAACATCACCACGCGCTACGAGTACAACCACCCGAACATCCAGAAGGTCGGCAACGTCCAGAACCCGCCCGACGGTGGGACCGCCTACTACGACGCGCTGATGGACAACACTCCGCAGTCGGTGCCGGCGAACACCACGTACGCCGCCTACTACCAGGTCCACGTGCCGGCCGGTCAGGTGCCGGGCGCCTACATCGGCAGCGCCACGGTGAACAGCAGCCTGGGCGCCGTCACGGTTCCGGTGTCGGTGACCGTGTACAGCGCCACGATCCCGCCGACCTCGCAGTCCACGTTCAAGATGAACAACTGGTTCTCCTCGGCGGGCTGGGACTACGCGGGCACCGAGGCGTCGATCCCGAACGCGTACGGCGTGCAGATGTACGACGCCAACTGGTGGAAGGTCGAGGCCAACATCGCGGCGAACATGGCGCGGCACCGGAACAACGTGATCTACGCCGACGCGGTGGCCCTGCTGATCCCGGACACCACCGTCGACGCCGCGGGCCGCTTCACCTTCGGTTGGTCCACCTTCGACCGGTTCGTGAACCTCTTCGTCAGCGCCGGGGCCATGCAGTACCTCTACACCCCGACCCTGCTGGAGCCGCCCGCCATCGATCCGAACCTCGACACCCTGGTGCCGGTCAACGGCGTCAGCGGCGCGGTCAAGCACGTGCTCTGCCGGCCCAACTCCGCTCCGGCCAACGGCTGCCCGGACACCAACGACTGGTTGAACCAGTTGTTCCCGGCGCTGAAGGCGCACCTGGATGCCAAGGGCTGGACGAACAACTTCTACATGAGCGCCCTGGACGAGCCCACCACCACGCAGCAGGCCACGGCCGCCAACTGGCTCTACACCCTCTACGAGAAGTACTTCCCGAACCCGCGGACCAACGAGGCGCAGCTGACCACCTTCACCGGGAACGCGGCTCACCTGTCGACGCAGACCCCGCTCTCGTCGAACTACGACGCGAACGTCGCGCTCTATCAGAGCTACCGGATCAGCGGGAAGGACCTGTGGCTGTACAGCTGCATCCTCCCGCAGGGCTCGTACATGAACCGCTTCACCAGCAACCACCTCAGCGGGACCAGGCTCCTCCCCTGGCTGACCTGGAAGATCGGCGGCGAAGGCTACCTGCACTGGGGCTGGAACTACTGGCACGACGGCTTCAGCGAGCCGTACCCGGCCGCCGACACCTTCAACACCCCGCAGACCGGCGACAACTGGCTGGTCTATCCGAACAAGGCCGCCTACGGCATCTACGGCAGCCTCCGCAGCGAAGCCCAGACCGCGGGCCTGCAGGACTTCGAACTGCTGCAGCAGCTGGCCGCGGTCAAGCCGCAGGCGGCACGCACCCTGGCCGAGACGTTGATCACCAACCCGTCGGCGTACGACCCCTCCGGGTGGAACGTCGAGGGCCGGCACAAGCAGCTCCTCGACGAACTGAGTGCGGCGGCCGGTGACCTGGCGCTGCCGTTCACGGACGACTTCAGCGGCGGCGACCACTTCTGGACCCACACCCGGGGGACCTGGTCGACCAATGGCGCCCAGTACGCGCAGTCCGACGCGTCGGCGAACTGGGGGGACGTCTCCTACCTGCGCGGCCGGGGCTACACCGACGTCTCGGTCGGCGTGGACCTGCAGATCACCGGAGTGAGCTCGTCCGGCGGAAGCACCAACTGGGCTGGTCTGATGGTGCGTTCGGCCAACGGCACGGACCTGGACTCCGGCTACCTGATCGCCCAGCGGGACAACGGCCAGGTGTTCGTCTACCGCAGCGGCACAAGGATCGGCTCGGCGTCCGTGCCCGGCTACGTGTCGGGGCAGCGCACCCGCCTGCGCGTAGTGGCGCGCGGGAACGCACTGACGGTGTACTCCGGGACCGGGCAGGCGCCGGTGCTGACCGTGACCGACGCGGCGTTCACCGCAGGCGACGTGGGTCTGGTCACCGGCGGCGCCAGCGCGAAGTTCTGGAACGCCCGGGTCATGCCGACCTCTCTCGCCCCGGCCGAGAGTGCCGCCGTCACCGCCTCCAGCTCGTACGAGGCCGACGGCTGGGGTATCCGCTCGGCGGTCGACGGGCAGCGGCCGTCGGCGCCGAACGCTGCGGGGTGGAGCAGCTCCGGCAGTATCGCCACCAACCACACCGAGTGGGTGCGGCTGGACCTGGGCTCGACCCGGCCCGTGAGCCGGGTGGACCTCTACCCGCGCAGCGACGGGGCCAATGCCGGTCAGGGCTTCCCGGTCGACTTCACCATCCAGACCTCCACCGACGGTACGAACTGGACCACGGTCAGCACCCGGACCGGGTACGCGAGGCCCGGCGCCACGGCGCAGACCTTCCCGTTCGCGACGGTCAATGCGCGCTACGTGAAGGTGACGGGGACCAACCTGAGCACAGATCAGTTCGGTAATTTCCACATGCAGTTCGCGGAGATCGAGGCTGTCGGCGGAGATCTGGCACCGGGCCGCACGGCGACCACCTCCAGCTCGGTCGAGTACCCCAACGAGGGCTGGCTGACCGCCAACCTCACCAACGGGACCCATCACACCGACCTGTGGAACTCCTCGGGCTGGAGCAGCGCCGGGGCCGGCTCTCCGAACACCACGCAGTGGGCGCGGGTGGACCTCGGCGGCCCGTCACGGATCAGCCAGGTCACTCTGTACCCCCGCGACGACATCCCGAACACCGGGCGCGGCTTCCCGTCGGCCTTCACCGTCCAGCTCTCGGCCGACGGCACGAACTGGACCACCGTGGTGTCGAGGAGCTCGTACCCGCGCCCCGGAGCCGGCGGCCTCTCCTTCGCCTTCGCCGCCACCACCGCCCGGTACGTGAAGGTCACCGGCACCACGCTCACCGCCGACCAGTTCGGCGTGTACTACATGCAGTTGGCGGGGATCGGTGTCTCATGACGAAGCACCGGGTCTGCTTCCTGCTCCAGGTGAAGGCCGAACTCGCCGACGAGTACCGCGAGCGCCACGCCCAGGTGTGGCCGGAGATGCTCGATGCCCTCCGGGCCACCGGCTGGACCAACTACTCCCTGTTCCTGCGCCCGGACGGCCTGCTCGTCGGCTACCTGGAGACCGAGGACTTCGATCGCGCCCGCGAGGCGATGTCCGCCACCGAGGTCAACGCCCGCTGGCAGGCCGAGATGGCCCGCTACTTCCAGTACCTGGACGGCGCGCCGGCCGACCAGGCGATGGCACCGCTGACGGAGGTGTTCCACCTGGACTGACAGTCCTGAGAGGAGGTATGTGACTTTGTCCGGCCTGCCGCCGCGGCTGCCCAGCCGTTTGCGGTTGGCGGCCTGGTCGGCGGGCTGCGGGATCACTGCCCGGATTCCGCGGCGCCGCAGATGACGGTGGATCGCCCGGGCCCTGTGCCGTTGGAGGCGCTGGCGCCGGTGGGGAGGTGATCGCCGTGGTGGGCGCGCTGCTGCTGGCAGGGTGACACGCAGGAAGGGGCGGCAGCCCGGCACTGGGAGCATACGCAGCCGGAGCTCGGTCACCGGCATATGTGGCCGGTCACCACGATCACCCTCGCCCCGGTGCAAGCCACCCCCCACACGGGTGTGGGCGGCCGGGTCAGCGGTACAGCACGACGAGGGAGGCGAGGAGAAGGGCGGCCGCGGCCGAGAGGCCCGGGATCCGGTAGCGGTCCCACGCGGCCAGCGCGAGTGTGCACGACCACGCTCCACCCGCGAGGGCGGCAGCCCACCAGCCGGCGGTCGTCTGTGCGGCGGCGAGGGGGAACACCCCGAGCACGACCGTCGGCAGGACGACGGCGAGCCGGGGGCCGATGCCCAGCCGCCCGTAGACGATCATCAGGACTGTGAGGGCGGCCGTCAGGGTGACGGGAACGGCCGCCCAGTCCCACCAGGTCCAGCAGAGGCCTTCCGTCGCCTCGCACGCCCGGGCGTCGTGATGCTCGACCCAGGTGAAGAAGAGCACGGCGCCGTAGGCCAGAACCGCACCGGTGAGGGCCGCGCCGAACGCTCTCGGTACGACGGGCCGGGTCTCCGCGTGCGGCGTGCTCATGGTTCCGGACTCTCCTCTTGTCGCTCCGTCACTTCCTTCGGACGCATTCGATCAGATGATCACCGTTCTCCGCATCCACGGTCGCCCCGTGGTCCTCGCCGTGGAATCCGGGGAAGGCACGGTCGAAGGCCTCCGCGCTCCCCGCCCCCGAAGGGTCAGTGCGCGCCCCAGCCGCCGTCGACGGGGAGCGAGGCGCCGGTGATGTAGCCCGTGAGCGGCCCGCAGAGCCACACCGCCACCGCGGCCACCTCTTCCGGCTCGATCAGCCGCTTGATCGCGGCGCGTTCCAGCAGTACGTCCGTGACGACGTCCTCGGGGGCGATGCCGTGGGCGGCGGCCTGCGAGGTGATCTGGTGCTCGACCAGAGGGGTGCGTACGTAGCCGGGGTTGATGCAGTTGCTGGTCACCCCGTGCGGCGCGCCCTCGAGGGCGGTGACCTTGCTCAGCCCCTCCAGGCCGTGCTTGGCGGCGACGTAGGCGGACTTGAAGGGGCTGGCCCGCAGGCCGTGCACGCTGGAGATGTTCACCACCCGGCCCCAGCCGGCCGCGTACATGTGCGGCAGGCACTGCCGGATCAGCAGGAACGGTGCGGTGACCATCACCTTCTGGATCAGCTCGAACCGGGCCGGCGGGAAGCGCTCGATGGGCGCGACGTGCTGCAGCCCGGCGCTGTTGACCAGGATGTCGACCTCGTCCGGCAGCGCATGCACCGCCTGCGCGTCGGCGAGGTCCACGGTGTGCGCACGGCCGCCGACGGCAGTCGCCACGGCCCCGGCCGCGTCGGCATCGAGGTCCGCCACGTGCACCAGGGCCCCGGCCTCTGCCAGCGCCTGCGCACAGGCCCGGCCGATACCGCTGGCGCCCCCGGTCACCAGGGCGGTGCGCCCCGAGAGGTCCACGCCGCCGGCACCGTGGGCGAAGGATCCGGGAGTCGCGTGAAATTGGCTCGTCATGGCCGGAACGCTAGAGACGCAGCGCCGGACATCCCATGTGCACGAGCGCCACAGTGGGCCGCGGGGCAGTGTGCCCCGGCGCCATGCCGGCCCGGGGACCGGCACTGCCTAGCGGTAGCCGGTGGTGTCCGCCGGGCGGTCCGGGTCCTGGACCTCGACCATGTAGCGCCAGGCGTCCGGGCGGCTGCCGTCGAGGTCGGTGAAGCCGTAGACGCCCGCGAGCTGCCCGCTCGAGAGGGACTGTCCGTTCCAGCGGGCCACCTCCGGGTCCGCGGCGAGCGCCGCGACCGCCCGGCCGACGTACGACGGGGTCTCGGAGATGGCGAAGTGCGGGACCTTGGCCAGCGCGTCCCGCCAGTTCTCCTCCGTCACCCCGAAGTTGTCGAGCATCATCTCCGAGCGCAGCCAGCCCGGGGTCAGTGCCACCGCCGTGACCCCGCGCGGCCCCAGCTCGTGCCCCAGCGCGAACGCCATGCGCAGGACCGAGGACTTGGCGATGTCGTAGAAGAAGGAGACGCGGTAGCGGCTCGCGTTGTACTCGGCCGTGCCGTCCGTCATCTCCACCACCAGGCCGCCGGGTTCGCGCAGCATCAGCGGCAGCGCGAAATGGCTGGTGATGGCGTGGGTCTCCACCGCCAGCCGCATCAGCCGCAGCCCGTTGTCCAGGTCGTGCTCCCACACCGTACTCTCCCACTCGAAGAGCCGCTCCCCGCCCCAGACGTCGTTGACCAGCACGTCGAGCCGGCCCTGCTCGGTGTCGATCCGCCGCACCAGCGCCTCCACCTCGGCCGGCACCAGGTGGTCGGCGACCACCGCGATGCCCCGGCCGCCCGCGGCCGTGACCAGCTCGGCGGTCTCCTCGATCGTCTCGGGGCGGTCGTACTCCGAGCGGCGGCCGGCGGTGCTCCGCCCGGACACGTACACCGTCGCGCCCTGTGCGCCCAGTTGGACCGCGATGCCGCGGCCCGCGCCCCGCGTCGCCCCGGCCACGAGGGCCACCCTGCCTTCGAGAGTCCGCTGTGTTTCCGGCATGGCCCGACCCTACGACGACCGCCCCGCCCGTGTCCCGCCGGACACGGCGACCGCCGCCAGGGTCAGCAGCAGCCCGCCCGCCGCCAGGCCCAGCGCCTGGCCCGGCCCCCACAGGGTCCAGGCCGCCCCGAAGAGCAGGGAACCCGCGAACCGGGCCAGCGCCTGCGCGGTTTGGAGCGCCGCGAGCCCGGTGGTGCGCAGCTCGGCCGGGAGCAGCGGCCCGGCCGCGGCCATCAGCACCCCGTCGGTGGCCGCGTAGAACAGGCCGAGCAGGGCGAGCACGCCCGCGGCCAGCGGCGCCCCGGCCGGTACCGGGGCCAGGAGCAGCAGGCAGGCGCCGAGCAGCAGCGCGTGCCCGCCGAGGAAGACCCGGCGGCGCCCCAGCCGGTCGGCGAGCCGGCCCACGGGCAGGGCGGCCAGCAGGAACACGGCCGCCGTGCCCACGGGCAGCAGCGGGAAGTACGCGGCCGACAGGTCGAGCCGGCGCTGGAGCAGCAGGTAGAGGAAGGCGTCGCCGACGGTGAACAGGCCGAGCACGGCGGCCGTCAGGCACAGCCGCCGCAGGCCGGAGAGCCGTAGCAGGGTGCGTACGGGGGACGGCGGGGTCCGGGGTGCCGCCGATGCGGGGACAGGGACAGGGGCGGGGACGGGTGCGGGGGCCTCCCGTACGAAGAGCGCGAGCAGCACCACGCCCAGCACGGCGATGCAGCAGCTCACGGTGAACACGGCCTCGTACCCGTCCACCGCCACCCACAGCACCCCGAACGCGGCCAGCGGCCCCAGCAGCGCGCCCGCCGTGTCCAGCGCGCGGTGTACCCCGAAGGCGCGGCCCTGCTCCTGCGGCGGCACGGACAGCGAGATCAGCGCGTCGCGCGGGGCGGTGCGCAGGCCCTTGCCGGTCCGGTCGGCGGCCAGCACCGCGGCGACCGACCAGGGGGTGGTGACGGCGAGCAGGGCGGCCTTGCACACGGCGGAGAGCGCGTAGCCCGTGCCCGCGACGAGCTTGCGCCGGTGGGTGCGGTCGGCGATCCGGCCGCCCGCGAGGCGAAGCAGCGCGGTGGCGCCCTGGTGAAGCCCGTCCAGGGCGCCGAACGCCAGCGGGGACATGCCCAGTCCGGCCATCAGGTACAGCGGCAGGACCGCAGTGACCATCTCCGCGGAGACGTCCGTGACCAGGCTGACCAGTCCGAGCGCGAACACCGTGCCGGGGACGGCACGCAGGGGGCCCTTCGGGGCCGGGGTGTCCCCGGCGATGTCCGCGGCCCGGCTGGTCGACAGGTACACGGATGCCTCCTCGGAGCGGCTAGAACCAGTTGACGGTGAGCGGGAACGCGGCGGTGACGGTGGTGCCGGTGGTGTCGGTGGCGGTCGCCGTGATCTGGACCGTGCCGCTGCCCCAGGGCTTGCCGGAGAGGCGTCCCGAGCCGGCGTCGACGCTCAGGCCCCAGGGCAGGCCGGTGGCCGCGTACCGGTAGGCGGGCTTGCCGCCGGTGGCGGTGAGCTGGATGGTGCAGGACTGGTTGAACTTGCAGGTCTGCGGGCCGGGGTTGGCCAGCTTCAGATCACCCGGAGTGGGGGTGGGGGTCGGCGTGGGTGTCGGTGTCGGGGTGGGCGTCGGGGTGGGAGTGGGCGTGGGGGTCGGGGTGGGCTCCGTCGAGGTGTCGAACACCTCGCTGATCGGCTGGACGTTGGCCGCGTTTCCGGCGTGCGTCGCCGTGCCGAAGAGGTCCTCGAAGGTCCGCAGCAGGTGGTGGTGGTTGAAGGCAGTGGCGTACTTGCCCGTCTTGACCTTCGCGCCGTAGAAGACGGTGGCGATCTGGTTCGAGCCGAGGTAGTTGTCCTCGTCCCAGGTGAGCACCAGCAGGCTGTTGTTGGCCTTCGCCCACTGGGCGTAGGCGTCGATGTTGTTCCTCGTCCAGGTGTCTCCCGTGTTCACGGAGCACGAGTGCATGTCGTTGCACTGGTTGGGGACCACGAAGGAGAGGTTCGGCAGCGCCGCGAAGTTGTTCTGCGGGAACTGCGCCCACGTCTTGCCGGTGTTCAGCGGCACGTTCTTGAAGGCGAACCACGGGTTGTGCTTCTGCGCGTACTGGCCGTTCGTGCAGGCCGTGGACCCCTCGCTCGGCAGGTCCTCGTTGTACGTCGCGAAGGTCTTGCCCGCGGCGATCAGCTCCTGGCCGAGGTTCGGCGCCGTCATCGACTGCGGGGTGTAGCAGCCGTCGCCCGTGATGCCCTGGGTGGCACCGGAGAAGAGGTTGAAGTAGTTCGGCTGGCTGGGGTGGGTCAGCGCCTTCATGCCGGTCAGGCTCGCGCCGCCGTTCGCCAGCTGGTTGACGTACGGGGCGTTCGCGCTGCCGATGATCTCCCCGTACTGCTTGTTCTCGTACACGACGACCACCACGTGGTCGTACGTCGGCAGCGCGGCCGCGGCCACCGCCGCACCGGACGGACCGCTCTCCGCGGCCTGCGAGTTGGCCACGGTGAACGCGCCCAGCAGGCCGAGCGCGCCGAGCCCGGCCACGAGCGCCGACCAGCGGGCCCGGCGTCTCATCTCGGCCCTGGGCGAGGGTGATGGCGAGGGGATGGGCATGGTGTTTCCTCCCTGTCGTGGGTCCGGCGACCCGGTGTCATTCCTCGCGCCGCGCCGCACCGGCCGCGGCGATGTTCAGGAAGCGCGGTACGGGCCGTCCCCGGCCGCGGAAGTCCTCCGCGACCGCGGCCCGCACCGCCGTCAGTCGTGCCTCGGGCAGCAGCACCAGCACGCTCCGCCCCGGCCGCGGCCCGGGCTGCCAGGCGCTCAGCGCACCGGCCCGCCGGGCGCAGGACACCGCCCGCGCCAGCTCACGCGACCGGTCCTCGGCCTCGCCCCGGACGGCGACCAGCACCAGCCGGGCGCCCGAGGCCGCAGGGTCGAAGGGCACGTACCGCTGCCGCCGCCGGGGTTCCGGAGCCACCAGCAGGGCCCGGCCGGGCCGGGCGAAGAGCACCGCCCTGCGCAGCCCGTCGTCCCCGTCCGGCAGCGCACCGGCCAGCAGCCGGGCCAGGTCCGCGCGGTCCGGCCGCTCACCCGCCGCCGCGTGCACGTCGGCCACCGCCAGTGCCACCGCGCACTCGGCGGGCTCCGCCGTGGCCAGGCCGGCGGCCCCCGTGAGCGAACCCTGCACGTGCAGGTCCGTCCCGCCGCGGCCGTGGCCGGCACGGGCCAGCGCCCGCAGCACGGTGTACGGCCGCACGGCCCAGTCGGGTGCGGTGGGCGGCGGCCCGGACAGCGTCAGCGGCAGATCGCAGCTGTCCGCGGGGTGGGCGAGGGAGCTGAGCCGCACCAGGCCGTCGGTGCGCGGGGCCGCGGCGGCGGCCGTCGGCCAGCCGGCCGCCGCGACCAGCCCGGGGGAGCCCAGGTGGAAGGCGTACGGCGCGCTCCACACGGCGGCGGGGGGCCGCCCGTGCGCGGCCTCCAGCGCGTAGGCGACGAGCCGGAACAGCGGATCGGCGGTGGCCCGCCGGGCCAGTCCGCCGCCGGCGAGGCCGACCGGTTCCCCTCCGGCCCGGTCGGCGGCCCGCCCGGTGTCCGGATCGTCTGCGGTGGAGGGTGCCCCGGAGGCTTCCGCGCCCTTCACGCGATGTCCTTGCGGGCCAGCATCCGGTAGGCGTTGCCGCCGTCCGTGCGGTGGGCCGACGCCGTGCGCAGGGCGTCGAGCACCGCCGCGCCCGCGAAGGCCGGCAGGGCGGCCAGCCGAACGGCGTGGGCGAGGGCCCGGGCGCGGGCCGTGGCCGGGGGACCCCACGGGCGGTCCGGGTCCGGGGCCAGCCGCGTCGCCGTGAGCGCCACCGCGCCGAAGAAGTCGTTGCCCTGGTGGGCCGGTCCGTGCTCCTCGGCGAGGACGGTGAACCCCCGGTCGGCCAGTGCCTCGCGCAGGTTCGCGGCGGGCACCAGGTGCTGGTGCTGGGGCTGGAACCAGGGCAGCCACACCGGGCCGAGCAGCCGGGCCATCCGTGATTCCGGGTCGGGCAGCTCGATGGTCAGGAAGCCGCCGGGGGCCAGGACGGCGGCCGCCGCGTCCAGTTCGGCGAGCGGATCCCGGGTGTGTTCCAGGTAGTGGTACATGCTGACCACCTCGTACTGGCCCGCCAGCTTCGATGCGAACTCCGGGAACTGCCCCTGGTATCCGGTCTCCACCCAGCCGCGGCGCTCCGCCTCGCGGACCCCGTCTCCCATGTCGAGCCCGTCGAACCGGGTCCGCGGCCAGACGGCCCGCGCCGCGTTGCAGAAGTGGCCGTGCCCGGTGCCCACGTCGAGCCAGGAAAGCGGGTCGGCGTGCGGCAGGAGCATCTCGGCGCGCCCCCGGTAGGCGGCGCCCAGCCTTCCGAAGACCGTGCCCGCGCCCTCGCCGCCGCGCCCATCGTAGAAGTCGCGGTAGTAGAATTCCAGGCCCTCAAGGGTCAGCCGGGGGTTCTGGAAGACGTGCCCGCACTCCCCGCACTGCTCCAGGGTGAAGAGGCCCGGCTTGCCCTGGAGCAGATCGGGCACCCGGACCCGGACGGCGAGCCTGCCGGAGCCGCACCACGGGCAGTCCGGGCGGCGCGGTTCGAGGAAGTGTGCGACACCGGAGGTCAGTTCGGCCCGGTAGGCGGCGGCCCGCGTGGCGTCCCGCGCGCGGTCCTCGCCGGTTCCGCCCCGGCCGGCCGCCGCGGCCGTACGCAGGGCGGCGCCGAGGGAGCGCAGCGGCCGGGCCGCGGTGGCCCGGGCCAGATCGGCGGGCCGCAGCGGGGAGCCCGGCCCGCCCAGGGCGAGGTACGGCTGGAGCCAGTACAGTCCGGCCGCGGCTGCGCCCCACCGGCCCTGGCGCAGCGCGACGCCCGCCAGCAGCGCCAGCCCGCCGAGCTGCGCGGCGGCCAGTGCCCCCGGCGGCAGCCCCTGGGCCCGCAGCTCGGCGACCCGCGCCGGTCCCCGGGGCTCGTCGGGTGCTCCACAGCTCAGGCCGGGAGCGATGGCCAGGCCCGTCGCATCGGCGGCGTACTCCTTCAACCGGCGGGTCAGCGCGAGGAGTTCCGCCGGTTCCGGGCGCGGCCCGACCGGATCCGCCCCGGCCCGCGCCAGCACTTCCTCGGCGACGAGCACGGCGAACCCGGCCCCGCGCCCCTCGCCGAGCCGGTCCCACCGGTACCGGGCCGGATCGACCAGCCGCAGCAGCCCCAGCGCCCGCTCGGCGGCCAGGTCGGCGGGCAGCAGGTCCAGCACCCGCAGCCCTTCCCCTTCGGCGTGCGCGCAGGCGGCGAGGAAGGTGGCCGCGTCGGGCTCGACGCCGCGGGCGGTGAGCAGCCGCCAGCCGGCCGGCCGCGGTACGCCGGCCGCCGCGAGCGGGGTCACGGACAGCACCGGGATCGCCCGCAGCCGGCGCCCGGCGCGTACGGTGCCCGCGGCGAGTGCGGCCAGTAACACCGCGGAGGTCCACCGGACCCGGGAGAGCGGGGGTGGCGTCATAGCAGTTTCTCCAACCGGTCGGCCGCGGCGGCAGCCCCGCCCGCCGCGGCGAATGAGGCCTGGATCCGCCGGGCGGCCCGGCGGGGGCCGGGATCGTCCAGCACGGCCGTGAGCGCGTCGCGCAGTTCCTCGGCCCGGGTCCTGCCGAAGCGCACCCGGATTCCGGCTCCGGCCTCGACCACCTGCCGGGCCACGATCGGCTGGTCGTCCCGGATCGGGGCGACCACCAGCGGCAGCCCGTGCGCCAGGGCCTCGCAGACGGTGTTGTGGCCGGCGTGGCAGACCACCGCGTCCAGGTGCGGCAGCAGTTCCAGCTGCGGGACGCTCTCCTGGAGCAGTACGTGGCCGGGCACCGGCCCGATCAGCGCGGAGGGCGCCGCCAGCACGAACTGGACGTCATCGGCGAGCCGTTCGGCGGCGCCCAGCACCGCGCCGTAGAAGCGGGCACCGGCCTCCTGGTTCAGGGTGCCCAGGGACACCAGCACCCGCCGCCGCGCCGGGTCCAGCCGCTGCCAGGGGAACCCGGGCGGGACCGGCCGGGCCCCGAAGGCCGGTCCGACGTAGGCGTGGTGTGCCGGGAACTCCCCGGCAGTTCCGACGAGTTCGGGAGTGGAGAAGACCAGGACCAGCCGCTCCGAGAAACGCGGGTCCCAGCCCCCGGGCTCCCGCGCCGCGTCACCGAACTCCGCGAGCAGTCCGGAGATCTGCCCGGCAACCCACTCCCCGACCTTCGCGAAGTCCGAGAAGGGCCGGGTCAGTTCGGCCGAGGTGCTGGCGGAGGTCGCCCACGGGACCCCGAGCCGCCGGGCGACCAGCGGCCCGGCCAGGGCCTGCTGGTCGGCGACCATCACGTCCGGCCCGAACGCCCGGACGGCCCGTTCCACCCCCGGCGCCATCGCCCGGGCCAGCGGCACCAGCGCCTCCTCCCACAGGAACCGCAGCGCCCCCACCCCGCGCAGATCGCGCCAGCGCTCGTGCAGCGCCGCGTACCCGCCGCCCGCCTCCTCGCCGGCCGGCAGGATCCGTGCCTGCGCGGGCAGCAGGCGGGCCAGCGCGGAGGCCGGCCCCGTCCAGGCGATCTCGTGTCCCCGGGCCGCCAGTTCGGCCCCGACGGCGACGGTCGGATTGACGTGCCCCGCCAGCGGGGGCACGGTGAACAGCACCTTCACCGGACCAGCGCTCCCGCCCGCGGCCGTACCGCTGCTGCCGCTGCCGTCGTGGCGGACGGGTTCGCCGGAGTCTTCGCGGCCGTCGCGTCGAGATGGGCCAGCACGGACTCCCGCAGCACCCCGCTGCTCTCCTTGAGCACGTCGTGTCCCAGACCCGGCAGGATCCGCAGCGCGCCCTTCGGGGCGTGGCGGGCCAGCTCCCGCGCGCCCGGGACCAGTTCGGAGTGCTCGCCGCAGACGGTCAGGACCGGGCAGCGCAGCCGGGCGTAGTCGGCCGGGGTGAAGGTGCGGCTCGCGGCGATGTCGTCGATGAGCGTGGTGCGGTTGAGGAGGGCGTCGGCGATGGCCGTGAGGTTGGCGGCCTTGCGCAGGCGCAGGGTGAGCAGCTCGGCGGGTACCGGGCTGTCCTCCAGGCTGAGCGCGGCCGCCGACAGGGTGTCCACCATGTTCTCCACCCACGCCCCGCCGAGCGGGGGTTCGAGGAGGGTGAGCCCGGCGACGAGGTCGGGCCGGGCCAGGGCGGCGTGCAGGGCGAGGGTCCCGCCGTAGCTGTTGCCGACCAGGTGGACCGGGCGCTGCCCGAGGCCCAGCGCGCCGAGCAGGGCGAAGAGGTCCCGTACGGCGGTGCGGCCGTCGTAGCCGGAGGCCGGGCGCTCGGTACGGCCGTGGCCGCGCAGGTCGTAGAGGACGGCCTCGTGCCCGGCCCGGGCCACGGGCACGGCCAGGGGGCAGTAGAAGGAGGAGAGGTTGTCGACGACCAGCCCGTGCAGGAAGACCACGACGGGGCGGTCCGGGGCGTCGGCTCCGTCGGCGGCCGGGAGCCGCTGGACGTGGAAGCGCAGGGAGTTGGCGAGGACGACGGCCATGGCGGGCTCAGCCGGCCGACGCGGGCGAGCCGCCCGCCGAGACCCGGGCCAGGGAGGTGTGCGTGATCCGGCCGATGTGGGTGACGAGTTCGCCGACGGACATGGCCAGGATGGCGTCCATGTCCTTCTCCGCCAGGAAGCCCATCAGGTCCACGTCGGCGCCGTAGCGGTGGTGGAGCAGCTCGGCGAGGGCCACGAACTCGATGCTCTCCAGGGCGAGGTCCTCGTTGAACGTCGTCTTCATCGTGACCTCGTCCGCGAGGAGGTACTCGTCGCCGACGATCTCCACGAGCATGCCCGTGATCTCGGCGAGGATGTCAGTTGCCATGACGGTTCTCCGTGAGGTGGAAGGGGACGGGGGAGGGGGAGGGCGCGGTCGGGCGGGCGGTCCAGGCGACGACGTGGTCGGGCGGCGCCGGGTCGGCGGGCGCGGCGCCGGCGGGCGGTGTGCCGATCCGTGTCGTGCGGATCGGGTACGGGTGCCCGTCCGGGGACGTCACGAGCAGGGCGCCGGAATCCGGGTCAGCGGTCACCCGCCAGTCCCGCGGCCGGCCGCCCAGCCCGCCGCCGTCCGCCTTGGCGGCGGCCTCCTTGGCGCACCACAGGGCGGTGAGGGCGGCCGGCAGACCGGTTCCGCCGCGGGCCGCCAGCCGTTCGGCGAGGCGGAGTTCGTCCGGCCCGAGGGCGATCCGGATCAGTGCGTCCGGGTCGGCGGTCACCGGCTCCACGTCGATGCCGACCGGCCGCGCCGGGTCGGCGAGGGCGACCGCGATCCGGTCCTTGTGGGCGATGGACAGCCGGTGGCCCCGGGTCAGCGGACCCTCGGCGAGCGGCCGGCCCGCCGGATCGTTGCCGATGGGCACCTCCGCCGGGAACACCGGCCCGGCCCCGCCGTCCCACAGGAGCCCGCGCAGGGCGTCCTTGGCCGCGATCCGGCCCAGCAGCCAGGGCGCCCGGGCCCGCGGCGACAGCCGCTCGTACGCGGCCCGCTCGGCGGCGCCCAGGTAGCGGCGCATCACCAGCTCCTGCGAGGCGGGATCGGTCCAGCGGCGCCGGGCCAGGCACCAGCCCTCGGGCCGGGGCTCGCCGATCCCGCAGACCTCCGGGGTGAACTTCATCGGCCAGACCCGCTCGTCGGCGCCGAACCGGCGGTACGTCCACCCCTCGATCCGGGCCCACACCGAGCCGGCGGCCCGGCGCAGTTCGAGGTCCCCGCGCACGGTGACGTCGTGCACCTCGCGGATCCGGGCGGTGGCGTTGACCAGCTCCTGCGGGGCCGGCGGCGGCCCGAAGAACCGGATGCGGTCCACGGTGGCCGGGAAGACCAGCCGGTCCACCGGGAGCCGCAGCTGCATCCAGTGCCCGAAGAGCTGCCCGGCGGCGTCGAGGAGCGCGCCCGGGTCGGGCAGGGCCCGCAGCACGCCGTGGATGCCGTCCGAGCCGACGGTCCGCACCTCGTGGACCCCCGCGAAGCGCGGGCCGTGGAACATCCAGCGGTCCCGGTACAGGGCCGAGGCGCTGACGGGTGCGGGCCCGGGGTCGCGCAGCGGCGTGTCGTCGGGCGCGGGCGGCTCCCCGTACCGCTCGCCGAGCAGCACGACGACCGATGCGTACTCCCCGAGGGTGACGCGCGACCGGCGGGGCCCGTCGCCGTGGACGCGGACCTCGACGTCGACGGCCGGCTCGACGGCGAGCCACCGCAGGGCCCGTACGTCCTCGTAGCCGGCGACGGCGAGGCCCGGCGGGGCGTGCCGCCGGGCGGCGTCGGCGGCCAGCTCCAGCATGGTGGTCATGGGCACGACGGGGAACCGGTCGGAGTCCTCCGGCCAGCCGTCGGGCTGGAGGTACACGCAGTGGTCGCGTACGTAGGGCAGCGCGGCGAGGGAGAGCCGCAGGCGTTCCTTCCCCGTGGCCCGTCCCGAACCGTTGGGGTCCCGGGCCGGCGTCGGTGCCTGTGCCTCCGTCGCGGTTTTCGGCGGTCCTGCGGTCGACCAGGCGTCGGTGACGGCCCGGGCGGCCGAGCCGGCGTCGGCCAGCACCGCGTCCAGGGCGGAGAGCAGCACCGGGCGGGCCGCTCCCGCCGCCGCGGACAAGGGCACGGGAGTGCCCGTCGGCCGGGCCGGGGCCGGGGCGGGGGCGGCGGTCGGGGACGGGCCCGGGGTGAGGAGGCCGCTCAGGGAGGCGCGGGCCGCCTCGCCCAGGCGGACCAGCGGGGACCCCAGGTCCAGGGGCATGCGGAGTCCCGGTCCGGCGGGTGCCGGCTGCGGCGCGGCCGGGCCGGGGCGAAGCGTCGAACCGGCCGCCGGGGCCGCCCCGGCCAGGAGCCCCCAGCGCGGCGCGTACCCCTCGGCCCACAGCGCGGCGCAGGTGCGGCTCAGCGCCGCCAGGCCCGGCAGCCGGGGCGAGGAGGTCGACACCGAGAGGTGGGGACGCTCGCGCAGGGTGTCCTCGACGAAGCCCGGCAGGCTGCCCGGCCCCAGTGTGACGAAGCTGCGCACGCCCTCCTCCTCGTACAGCCGCAGCGTCAACTCGCGGAAGCGGACCGGCTCCAGGAGGTGGCGGACCACCAGGTCCCGCACCTCCTGCGGGGCGGAGGGGAACGGCGCGCACGTGGTCGCCGACCACACCGGGAGGGAACCGGACCGCAGCGGCAGCCGGCCGAAGGCGGCGCGGACCTGGCCGAGGTACGGCTCCCACATGGGGGTGTGGAAGCCCGAACGGAACGGCAGTTCCTGGCCGAGCACCCCGTCGGCGCGCAACCGCTCCACCACCGCGGCCACTTGGTCCGGGTCCCCGCAGATCACCGACTGGTGCGGGCAGTTGTCGTGGCTGACCACCACCGCGTCCAGGCCGTGCAGGGCCGCCTCGGCCCGCCGGGCGCCGCACCCCAGTGCCGCGTACACGAGGTCCGGGACCCGCAGATCCTCCGGCTGCAGCGAGTCCAGGAAGGTGTCGGCCGCCTCCTGCGGATACATCCCGGCGGCCACCATCGCCGCCCACTCGCCCAGGCTGTGGCCCGCCAGCACATCGGCCTCGATGCCGAGTCCGGGCAGCACCCGGGCGAAGAAGCGGCCCGTCGCGATCGCGTCCAGGGCCCGTTCCATGAGGGTCGCCCCCCGGGTGAGCCGGGGCGGGGCCAGCGCGAGCCGCTCCGCCACGTCGTCGACCACCGGGGCGAACTCCGGCTCCAGGCCCGGGAACAGGAATGCCACCCGGCCGCCCAGCGGCTCCGGTGTGAACCACACGT
Organism: Streptomyces sp. NBC_00207; assembly: GCF_045160965.1. Classification (NCBI taxonomy): domain Bacteria; kingdom Bacillati; phylum Actinomycetota; class Actinomycetes; order Kitasatosporales; family Streptomycetaceae; genus Streptomyces; species Streptomyces sp. NBC_00207. The sequence continues at coordinate 7,694,020 of NZ_CP130715.1, forward strand.
TCCCGCGCCCCCGCCACGGCCGGCCCCGCGCCACCACCTTCGCGGCCAGCGCGAGCCGCTGCGGCGTCGGCCCCACCACTGCGAGCCGGCAGGGCCCGTCGCCACCGGACACGGGGGAACCGGACGCCAGCCGGGCCGACAGCTGCGCCGCGGTGTCCGCGCCGATCAGGAGTACGTCGGCCCGCGCGGCCGGCCCCACCGGCGCGGCCGCGGATCCCAGCGGCAGGAACCGCCGCACCGGAAGCGGCGGCCGCGCGGCCGCCGGGGCCTCCTCCAGGACCACGTGCGCGTTGATCCCGCCGAAGCCGAACGCGTTCACCCCGGCCCGGCGGGGAGCCGGCCCCCGCTCCCACGGCTCCGCCGCCGTCACCGGCCGCATCCGGGTCCTGGCCAGGTCCGGGTGCGGCTCCTCCAGGTGCAGCGTCGGCGGCAGCACCCCCCCGTGCACCGCGAGCGCGGCCTTGATCAGCCCGGCCATGCCCGAGGCCTGCATGGTGTGCCCGAGCATCGACTTCACCGAACCGAAGCCGATGCCGCGCCGGTCGCCCGGCTCGGGCGGGCCGAACACCTGGGCCAGGGTGTCCAGTTCGGCCGCATCACCCACCGGAGTGCCCGTCCCGTGCGCCTCCAGCAGGCCCAGCGCACCCGGCGCCCGCGGATCCAGGCCGGCCTCCCGCCAGGCCCGCTCCAGGGCCCGTACCTGGCCGGCGACCAGGGGGCTCATCAGACTCGCCGCCCGGCCGTCCCCGGCCACGCCCGTCCCGCGGATCACCGCGTACACCCGGTCGCCGTCCCGCTGGGCGTCCGCCAGCCGCTTCAGCAGCACCACCCCGGTCCCCTCGGACAGCAGGGTCCCGTCGGCCCTCCGGTCGAAGGGCCGGATCCGCTCGCTCGGACTCAGCGCCCGCAACTGCGTGAACACGCTCCACAGGGTCGCGATGTGGCAGTGGTGCACCGCCCCCGCGACCACCGCGTCACAGCGGTCCGAGGCCAGCAGCCCCACCGCCTGGTCCACTGCCAGCAGGGAGGAGGCGCAGGCCGCGTCCAGGGTGTAGGCGGGGCCGCGGAAGTCCAGCCGGTTCGCGGTCCGTGCGGCCGTGAAGCTCGGCACCAGCCCGATCGAGGCGTCCGGCCGCTCCGGCCCCAGCGCGTCCTGGAAGGCCGAGCGCACCGCCGCGATCCGGTGCTCGCCCAGCTCCGGCGCCAGCTCCCGCAGGGTCTGCGCCAACTGGTGTGCGGTTCGGACCCGTTGGTCGAGACGGGCGGTGGCCACGCCCATGAACCCGCCCCGTCCCAGCACCACCCCGATCCGCGAGCGGTCGGCCGGCAGCCGGTCCTTGCCGCCCGCGTCGGCGATCGCCTCCGCGGTCGCGTGCAGGGCCAGCATCTGATCCGGCTCGGCCCCCTCCACGGCGGCCGGCATGATCCCGAACCGGGTCGGGTCGAAGGCGGCGAGGCCGTCGACGAAGCCGCCCCTGCGGCAGTAGAAGCGGTCGCCGGAGGCGGGTCCGGAGGTGGGGTCGTAGTACACCTCGGGGTCCCAGCGGTCCGGGGGGACCTCGCCGATGGAGTCCGTACCGGCGAGGAGGTTGCGGCGGTACGCGGCCAGGTCGGGGGCGCCCGGGAAGACCGCGCCCATGCCGACGATGGCGGCGTCGGTGGGGCGTGGGGCGGTGCCGTTCCGTCGGCTACTCATGGCCCCCGTCCTCCTGTGCCCGTGCCATCAGGACCACCTGTACGTCGGTCCCGTGCGACAGTTCGGCGAGGAACGCGGCGGTGCCGGCCGTCGGATCGATGAGCGGGATGCCGCGCCGGGCGTACGCACGCTCCAGCTCGGGGGTGACCATCCCGCCCGCCTCCGCCGCCCAGGGGCCCCAGTCGACCGACAGCACCCGGCCCGGGAACGACTCCGCCCAGCTGTGCGCGAGGCCGTCGAGGGCGTCGTTGGCCGCGGCGTAGTCGGTCTGGCCGCGGTTGCCGTAGACCCCGGCCACGCTCCCGAACAGGGCCAGGAAGCGGGGGGCGGGCGCCGAGCCGTGTTCGGCGGCCGCGGCCGCCAGGTGCCGGGCGCCGGCCACCTTCGTGGTGAACACCTCGGTGAAGTCGGCCGGTTGTTTGTCGCTCAGCAGGCCGTCGCGCAGCACTCCGGCGCCGTGCACGATGCCGTCGAGCCGGCCGTGGCGCTCCCGTACTCCGGCCACCACGGCCCGTACGGCCTCCTCGTCGGTGACGTCCGCGCAGTGGTAGCGGACGGAGGCGGCCGCCGCGGTGAGTGCGGCCAGGCTGGCGCGCACCTCGCGCTCGGCGAGGATCCGCGAGGCCGCGGCCTCGATCTCCGCGGGCGTACGGAGCCCGGCCGCGATCAGGGCGGCGCGGAGGGCGACCCGGTCCTGGGCCTGGGCGAACCGGTCCCCGGAGGGGGAGGCGGCAGCGGGTTCTGGGGTGCGGCCGAGGAGTTCGATGTGGCATCCCGTGGCATGGGCCAGGGCCAGGGCGGTGCGGGCGGTGATGCCGCGGGCTCCGCCGGTGAGCAGGACCACGGAGTCGGGGCCCAGGGGCGGCGCGGCGCCTCCGGCCGGTGTGCCCCCGGCTGCGGAGAGGGGGGCCGGGACCGGTGTGCGGGTGGCGCGGGTGCCCTCCGTCGTGTAGCCGACGGAGGCGCCCGTGTCGCAGCTCAGTTCTGCGAGGAGTTGCGCGGCGACCTGTTCGGGGGCCTCCTTGGGGTGGACGTCCACGGCGCGGACGAGCGTGCCGGGGAATTCGAGGGCGGCGCTGCGGGCGAAGCCGTGCAGGCCGGCGGCGGGGGCGCCGGGTGCGGTGACGAGGAGCAGCCGGTGCGTTCCGTCCGTCAGGACGCGACGCAGTGCGGGGAAGATCCGGGGGAGGACGGGCTCGGAGCCGGTCCGCAGACCGGTCAGGTCGACGATGGCGTCGAAACCGGGCTCGGGTTCGGTGAGGGGGTGCGGCTCGGCCCCGTACGCCTCCAGTGCCGTGGAGAGCGCCTGGGCGAGGCCCTGGCCGTCGTCGACCACTCCGACCCGCAGGCCGCGGAGGGCTTCCGGGTCCGGGGTGGCGGGGGGCGCGGGGACGGTGTCCACCCGGAGGCGGGTGAGCGGGGGTGCGGCCGGTGGGGCGGGAGGCGCTGGACGAGGGTCCGGCTGTGGTTCGGTGTGCGTGGTGATCCAGTCGACTATGGCGCGCAGGGTCTTGATCCGGGACAGCTCCTCGACCGCGGACTCGGCGGAGCCGCCCGGGTCCCGGGGGAGGCCGATCCGGTCGGCCAGGGCGCCGATGATCTCCACGCGCTTGATCGAGTCGATGGAGAGGTCCGCCTCCAGGTCCAGGCCGGGGTCGAGCATGTCCAGGGGGTATCCGGTGCGGGTGTGGACGATCTCCAGGACGACCTCCATGACCGCCTCGGGGGACCGGGCGGGGGCCGCGCCTTCGGCGGGGGCCGTGGGAGAGATGGGGTCGGGCGCGCGCCGGGGCGTCTCCTCCTGCGCCGAAGGTGGCGGGGGGTCGGCGGGCCGGGCCACCTGGCGTTCGGCGCCCTGCGGGGATCGTCCCGGCACGCTCCCGGCGCCGGCGGAAGCGGCCTCCGGCCCGTGGGGCGGCAGACCCAGGTAGCCGAGGAGGACGTCCCGCTGCGCGGCGACCAGTTCGCGGGTGCTGCGGAGGTATTCCAGGACCGCCTCCTCGCGACCTGCCGACCTGCCCGTACCGGCTTCTGCCGTCCTGTCCGTGGTCCGATTCGCGGTCATGCCCGCATCTCCGTTCGCGCCGGCTTCGGTGGTAGGGGCAGGCAGGGGGGTCGGCGCGGCCACGCGTTGCGCGGGGCGCAGGCCGCCGGGGACCGGGGTGCCGGCCGCCGTGCGGACCAGGTGGCCGTCCACCAGCCAGCCCGGGCGGCGCGGGGCGCGCTCCGGGAGTCGGGAGGTGCGGCCGCGGAACAGGGCCTCCGGTGCCACCGAGACGCCTGCCGAGGTCAGTTCCGCCAGTGCTGTGACCAGCCGGAACAGGCCGTGTTCACCGGGGGCGTCCAGCGGGACCACCGTGTGGGGGCGGTCGGACAGGATGCGGCCGATCAGGGCCGTGAGGACCCGGCCGGGGCCCGCCTCCACGAAGGTGCGGACGCCGGCCGCGTACATGGCCTCCACCTCGTCGACGAACCGGACCGGCTCCGCGACCTGGCGGGCCAGGAGGCGCTGGATCTCCTCGGCCGATGTCGGATACGGGCGCCCGGTGGTGTTCGACCAGACGGGGACGGCCGGGGCGGCCATCGGTGTGTCCGCCAGTGCCGTGGCGAGGTCCTTCGATGCCCCGGACACCACCTCGCTGTGGAAGGCGCAGGCCACCGGGAGGGGCTCTGCGGACAGTCCCGCCCCCCGGAGTGCGGACAGAGCCTCTTCGACGGCGGGCGTGGGGCCCGAGATCACGCACTGGCGGGGGGCGTTGTGGTTCGCGATGGTGCACCCGGTGCGTGCGGCGACCTCGTCCGGCGTCGCCGAGACGGCCGCCATCGAGCCCGGGTCCGCGCCGGCGGCCTTCAGGATCGACTCGGCGCGCCGCGCGCTCAGCCGTAGCAGGCTCCCGGTGTCGTAGACCCCGGCTGCCCACAGTGCGGTGAGCTCCCCGTACGAGTGCCCGGCCACGCAGTCCGGGCGTACGCCGAGCTCGCCGAGCAGCAGATGTGCCGCCGCCCCCGCCAGTCCCAGGGCCGGCTGGGCCACGCGGGTGTCGGTGACGGCCGCCTTCTGGGCTGCCCGGCCTTCGGGGGTGAAGGCCGCCGGCGGGAACATCGCCGACACGACGGGGGGCGGAGCCGAGTCCAGGAGGGTGCGCAGGGCAGGGAAGGAGGTGAACAACTCACTCAGCATGCCCGGGCGTTGGCTGCCCTGGCCGGGGAAGACGAAGGCGGTGAGGCCCGGGTTCTCCCTGGTGATGTGGATGCCCGTGCCGTGGGTGAAGGTGCGGGCCTGTTCGAGGCGGTCCGCCAGTTCGTCGAGGTCGGCGGCCACGATCGCCACCTGGACCGGTTCGGTGCCGGTGGCGGTTTCCGCCGCGAGGTCGCGCAGGGGCCAGGGGCGTCCGGCCGCGTCGTTCTCCTCCAGGCGGGCCGCGAGCCGGGCCATCGCGCGGTCGGCCGCCTTCCGGTCCGCGCCGCGGAAGCAGAACAGCTCGGCCGGCCACTCCTCCAGGCCGTGCCGGGGCTCCTCCGCGCCTCCGTAACCGGCCAGCACAGCGTGGTAGTTGGTGCCGCCGAAACCGAAGGCGCTCACTCCGGCGATCCGCCGCTGCGCGGGTACGGCCCAGGGGCGCGCCCTGGTGTCGAAGGAGAACGGGCTGGTTTCCGCCTGCCAGGCCGGGTTCGGCGTGTCGATGTGCAGGGTGGGCGGCCGGACACCCGTGTGGACGGCCCGGGCGGCCTTGATGAGTCCGGCGAGTCCCGCGGCGCACTTCGTGTGGCCGAGCTGGGATTTGACGGAGCCCAGGGCGCAGGATCCGGTCGGTGCTCCGGAGGCGGTGAACAGGTCGCCGAGGACGGCCAGTTCGGTGCTGTCGCCGACGACCGTACCGGTGCCGTGCGCCTCGACGAGACCCACCTCGGCCGGGGCGATGCCGGCCCGTGCGTAGGCCCGCTCCAGGGCCCGCCGCTGTCCTTCCGGGCGGGGTGCGGTCAGGCCGAGGGAGCGGCCGTCGCTGGCGGAGCCCACCGCCTTGATCACGGCGTACACCCGGTCGCCGTCCCGCTCCGCGTCCGCGAGCCGCTTCAGGACGAGCGCCCCCACCCCCTCGCCGAGGGCGATCCCGTCGGCGGCCGCGTCGAAGGGCCGGCAGCGGCCGCCGGGCGAGAGGGCGCGGACGGAGGCGAACATCAGGTAGTCGTTGATCCCGTTGTGTACATCGGCGCCCCCGCACAGCACCATGTCGCTGTCCCCGTCGCGCAGTTGGCGGCAGGCGAGGTCCAGGGCGGCGAGGGAGGAGGCGCAGGCGGCGTCGACCGTGCAGTTTGCCCCGCCCAGGTCCAGCCGGTTGGCGACCCGGCCGGCGATGACGTTGGCGAGGATGCCGGGGAAGGAGTCCTCGGTGAGTCGCGGCAGTTGCTCGTCCAGGGCGGGCGGCAGCTCGCCCAGGTAGGCGGGGTGCAGGGCGCGCAGCCCGTACGCGCCCGCCAGTTCGGTACCGGCCTCCGCGCCGAAGACCACCGAGGTCCGCGAGCGGTCGAAGGCGCGTTCCTTGCCGTAGCCGGCGTCGCCGAGGGCCCGCGCCGAGATCTCCAGGGCCAGCAGCTGCACCGGCTCGATCCCGGCGAGGGAGGCGGGCGGGATGCCGTGCGCGAGGGCGTCGAAGGGCACCGGACCGAGGAAGCCGCCCCAGCGGGAGGGCGTGCGCTCCCCGGCGCGGGCGGGGTCGGGGTCGTAGTAGAGCGCCGGGTCCCAGCGCTCGGCCGGCACCTCGGTGACCGCGTCCGTTCCGGCGAGGACCATCGCCCAGTAGGCGGCGAGGTCCGGCGCGCCGGGGTAGGCGCAGGCCATGCCGACGATGGCGATGTCGAGCGGGTCGGCCGCCTCCGCCGCCGCGCCGTCCGCGAAGTCCCGGGCGCGGCTCTCCAGCAGTGCGGTGGCTCCCTCGGTGACCTGCGCGTGCAGTGCGGCGACCGTGGTGGTCGCGGTGCGCAGGGTCGCGGCCTGCCCGAGCATGAACAGCCCCTCCGCGTACTGCTGTTCCTCGCCGACGGCCTCCAGCCGGTCCGTCGCGCGCCGCAGGCCCTTGCTGGCGATCCGCAGCCGCCCCAGGTTGAGCCGCTCCAGCTCCTCCCACATCTCGCGCGGCTCCACGCCGCTCTCCGCGAGCCGCCGCCGGGTCGCCTCGAAGGTCCCGGCGTACGGGGTGTCCGCGCAGCGGGTAGCGTGCCCCGGCGCGGTGCGCAGCAGCACGGTGTCCGTGCACTCCACCGCCGCCCGCTGGAAGCCCGGCAGTACCGCGCCCGCCGCCACGGCCTCCTCGGTGAACAGGTACGCGGTGCCCATCAGCACCCCGATCCGCGCGCCGCGCCCGGCCAGCGGAGCCGCGGCCGCCAGTGCCATCGCGGCGGACCGCTCGTCGTGGATCCCGCCCGCGAACAGCACGTCCAGCGCCTCCGGTTCGGGGCAGGACAGCAGCCGCTCGATCTGCTCCTCCCAGAGCGGGAACGACGCACGCGGCCCGACGTGCCCGCCGCACTCCAGCCCCTCGAAGACGAACCGCCGCGCCCCTTCGGCGAGGTACCGCTCCAGCAGGCCGGGCGAGGGCACGTGCAGGTGGGTGCGGATCCCGGCGGCCTCCAGCGGGGCCGCCTGCGCCGGTGTGCCGCCGGCGATGATCGCGTGCGGTGGACGGGCCTCGGTCACGGCGGCCAGCTGCGCCCGCCGCAGCTCGGGCGGGGCGAAGCCGAGCAGCCCCACGCCCCAGGGGCGTTCCCCGAGCCGTTCGGCGGTCTCGGCCAGGAGGCGGCGTACGTCCGGGCCCTCCATCACCGCGAGCGCCAGGTACGGGATCCCGTCCGCGGCGGCGACCGCCTCGGCGAAGGCCGCCTGGTCGCTCACCCGGGTCATCGGGCCCTGCGCGACGGCCGGCGGCCGGTTCCGGGCCGCCGCCTCCAGGTGCCCGCCGATGGCCGCCCGTACGGCGAGGAGCACACCGCCGGTGGTCCGGTGGCGCTCGGCGAGCCGGGCCGCGGTCGCTCCGTCCTGGCCGACGGGCAGCAGCTGCGCCCGCAGGTCCCGGGCGCCGAGGAGCAGGTGCGCCGGACCCCCGGGCGGGGTGAGGTCGGGCCGTGCGAACACCCGGTGCCCGTCGACGAGCCGGGTCTCGGAACCGTCCATCGCCCGCAGCGCGGCCGCCACTTCCGCCGGTATCCCGGCCTCTCCCTCGACGGTCAGGGCCAGTTGTGCGTCGAGGAGCACCCCGGCGGCGCCGCCCGCGACGGCCGCGGCCGCCGTGTGCGGGCCGATCCCGCCGAAGGCCCGTACGGGAACCCCGATCGAGGGGTCCCCGAGGAGCTGCTGGAGCAGTACGAAGGTGGTGGCCGCGCCCACCCGGCCGCCGGCCTCGTGGCCCTTGGCGACGAGCGAGTCCGCCCCCGCGCCGGCCGCGGTCACGGCCTCCGCCAGGCTGGTGACCTCGGCCCACACCCGGGGCCGGCCGGCCGCCGAGGCCCACGCCGACACCCGCTCCGGGGTGTGCCACGCGGGGTCGGCGAGCAGCACGGTGTCCACCTCGGCCGGCAGGTCCTCCGGTCCGAGCGGACAGCCCGCGGGTACCCGCACTCCGTACCTGCCGCTGCCGCCGAGCCGGCGGACCGATTCCGCGAGGCCGTCCCGTGCGGCATTCGCGTCCCGGCCGAGGTCGAGCAGTCCGAGGGACCCGGCGCGTTCGGCGGCGGTCACGATCCCCGGGCGGGGCTCCTCGAAGGGACTGACCGCGACGACCAGATCGCGGGTGGCGGCGGACTGTGGGGGATGGGGGGTCACGGGCGCTCCTCTTCCAATGCTGTGTGACATGGCGGAGTGCAGGGCGGAAGAACGGCAGAACGGAGAGCGGAAGGAAGCGGCAGAGCGCGAGGAGGGGAGTGCGGCGGTCTCGCACCTCGGCCGGCGTCCGGCGGCAGGCTTGAACAGTGGTCAAACACCCTCATGCCGCGATGCATCGTGCGGTGACCGCCGTGCACTGTCAACAGCTATGCGGAGTGCGGTACTTCGCTCCCCCGACGGGGGCGGACCGCCCGGCGCGCGCCCCGGCGGGACCCCGGATCCGCCCCGGCCGAGCCGTGGCCTGCGACGTTGCCCGCCACGGTGGGCCGAGCCCGCGGCGCGACCCGCGGCAGTGCGTCCTCGGGGGCATGCCGCATGGGCATGCCTATCCGCCGACCGGGCATGAACGCGAAGCGGCACCCGGTCAGTTGTTCACCCGACGAGCCCTTACAGGTACAGCCTCGCGCGGTTACCGTCCGGTCATGACCCCCACGCTGGCGCAGCTCCGCTACCTCGTCGCCGTCGCCGACTGCCGGTCCATCACCGGCGCCGCCGCCTCGGTCTTCGTCGCCCAGTCCGCCCTGTCCCGGGCCGTCCAGGCCATGGAACGAGATCTCGGCGTCGAGCTCCTCGCCCGCCGGGGAAGGGGGGTGGACCTCACGCCGGAGGGGGCCCGGGTCGTCCGGCTGGCCCGCACCGTGCTCAACGCGGTGGAGGCCATCGACGACATCGGGACCCCGCACGGCAGGGACACCCGGGCCGTCCTGACCCTCGTCACCACGCCCACCCTCGCCCTCGACCTGGCCTCCGACCTGGTCGCGGCCTTCACCGAGCGGCACCCGACGGTCGACGTCCGCCTCCAGCAGCACGACAGCAGGGAGGTCCTCGTCGAGGAACTGAACCAGGGCCGGGCCGAGTTGGCGCTGGTCGACCTGCCCGTGGACAAGGAGCTCTCCACCCACTTCATCCAGGAGCGCGAGGTGGTGCTGATCTCCCCGGCCGGCTCCCGGCTGCCGCATCCGATGCCGCTGCGCATGCTCGACGGGCTGCCGATGGTGCTGCCCACCCCGGGGACTGGCCGGCGCACCGAGATGGAGGCCATGTTCAGCTGCCTCGGGGTGCGGCCCGTCCCCTCCCTGGAGGTCGACGAACGCCTCGCCTGGGTGACCGGGGTGACGGACGGCCGCGGCTCGCTCATCTGGTACCGCGACGTGGTGTTGAGGGCCTTCGGGAGCCGGGCCGAGATCCGCTCCTTCACCCCGCCGCTGCTGCGTCCGGTGGGCATCGCCCACGCCCGTCGGCCGCTGAGCCGCGCGGCCCGCGCGTTCATCGCGCAGGCCGGGCACAAGGGGCCGGTCCGGGAGCCGGTGCGCTGACGGGACATGCCCCCTCGGCATTGAACGATGCTCGAACGGGAGGGAACCGGACCTGGCACACCAGCTGATGTCCCCTCACATTGTGCGCATGTCCCGACTCCTGACACCCCCACGGGCCGCCGCCCTCGCGACCGCGGCCCTCGCCACGATCCTGCCCGCGGTCGCCTGGATGGCCAGCGCCACCGCCTCCCCGGCCCCGTCCGCCGCGGTGGCGGCCGCCGGAACCCAAGCGCTCGCGCCGGAGAAGAAGTGCACCCTCCCCGGCGGCCTGGCCGAGTTCAGCGGCCTCGCCATGAGCCGCAAACACCCCGGCGTCTTCTACGCCGTCAACGACAGCGGGAACACCAACCAGGTCTTCGCCGTCGACTGCACCGGCGCCACCGGCCGGCTGCTGGCCACCTTCACCCTGTCCGGCGTCGGCAACACCGACTGGGAGGGCCTCGCGCTCGGCAAGGACGCCTCGGGCGGCCCGGTGATCCTGGTCGGCGACATCGGCGACAACTTCAGCGGCCGCGCGGAGATCACCGTGCACGGCTTCGCCGAGCCCGACCAGCTGGCCAACGCCATGGTCACCCCGGTGACGTACCGCTTCTCCTACGCCGACGGCAGGCACGACGCCGAGTCCTTGCTCGCCGATCCCGTGACCGGCCGGCTCTACGTCGCGAGCAAGCTCATCGGAGCCGCCGGCCAGCTGTACCAGGCCCCGCTCCCACCCGTGACCGGGCAGACCAACACCCTCACGCCGGTCCGGCCCGGCCCGGTGTTCGCCACCGACGGCGCGTTCTCCCCCTCGGGCGCCTCGTACACCCTGCGCAGCGGCGGGCCCCTGGGGGCCAACACGGCCTCCGTGTACGACACCGCGGGGGTCAAGCTCGCGGACGTCGCCCTCCCGGCCCAGTCGCAGGGCGAGACGGTGACGTACGCGGACTGCACGAGCCTGCTCGTCGGGTCGGAGAACGACACCCAGGTCTGGCGGGTCCCGCTGCCACCGGAGGCCACCCCGGGCTGCGGCACGACGCCGACCCCCACGCCCACTCCCACGCCGACCCCGACTCCCACTCCGACCCCGACTCCCACGCCCACTCCGACCCCGACTCCCACCCCCGGTGACCTGAGGCTCACCAACCCCGGTCCGCAGACGTGCAGGTTCAACCAGTCGTGCACCGTCCAGCTCACCGCCACCGGCGGAAAGCCCCCCGTCCGGTACGCCGCCACCGGTCTGCCCTGGGGCCTGACCCTCGACAGCGCCTCCGGCCGGATCTCCGGCAAGCCCTGGGGCAGCGGCACGGTCCAGGTCACCGCCACCGCGACCGACTCCACCGGGGCCGCCGCCGGCACGGCCTTCGCCCTCACCGTCAACTGGTTCTGAGACGCGGGGAGGGCGGACTTGTCCAACCCGCCTCCGAGGCCGCACTGTTGACCGAGTTTCGTCCATCAGGTCAGGAGAGCCGGCTTGTCGTCCCCCATTTCACCCGTCCCGTCCGCCTCGGGCTCCCCGCACGTCATCGACCCCGCCGGTGGCTGTCCCCACGCCCTCAACGCCCGGCTGCGCGCCGAGCACGGCCCGGTGGCGGAGGTCGTACTGCCCGGCGGGGTGCCCGGAGCGGTCGTCCTGGGCCACGACGCGCTGAAGGAGTTCCTCGGCCACTCCGAGGTGGCCAAGGACGCCCGGCACTTCCCGGCCCTGCACGACGGCACCATCCCCCGGGACTGGCCGCTGCGGGCCTTCGCCAACGCCCAGGGCATGCACACCGCCGACGACGAGGACCACCGCCGGCTCCGCGGCCTGGTCGGCAAGGCGTTCACGGCCCGCCAGGTGGAAAGGCTGCGGCCGCGCGTCGAGGAGCTGACCGCCGGGTTCCTCGACGACCTCGCCCGGGCCGCGGCCGAAGCCCCCGACGGGGTCGCCGACCTGCGCGAGCACTTCGCGCTCCCGCTCCCGATGAGCGTCATCTGCGAGCTGCTCGGGGTGAACCCCGAGCACCGGGGCCGGCTGCACCACCTGTCCAACAAGGTGATCATCGCTACCGACACCACCCCCGCCGAGGCGATGGCCGCCGTACGGGAGCTGGTCGAGCTCATGGGGACGATCGCCGCCACCCGCCGCGAGGCGCCGGGCGACGACCTCACCAGCGCCCTGATAGCCGCCCGCGACGACGACGGCGGCCGGCTCAGCGAGGCCGAACTCATCGGCACCATGAGGCTGATGCTCGTCGCGGGTCACGAGACGACCCTGAACCTCATCAGCAACGCCGTCCGCGCCCTGTGCACCCACCGCGACCAGCTCGACCTCGTCCTGGAGTCCAAGGCGACCTGGTCGGACGTGGTGGACGAGACCCTGCGCTGGGACGGCCCGGTCAGCTGGTTCCCCTTCCGCTATCCCACCCGCGACCTGACCGTCGGCGGCACCCTCATCCCGCAGGGCACCCCGGTGCTCGCCGGCTACACCGCCGCGGGCCGCGACGAGGCCTTCCACGGTCCGGACGCCGACCGCTTCGACATCACCCGCCCCACCGCCGCGCGCGCCCTCTCCTTCGGGCACGGCGCCCACTACTGCGTGGGCGCCCCGCTCGCCCGCCTGGAGGCCACCATCGCCCTGGAGCGGCTCTTCACCCGCTTCCCCGGCCTCGACCTCGCCACCCCCGAGGGGGAGCTCCCGCACCAGCGCAGCTTCATCGGCAACAGCGTGGAGACGCTCCCGGTCCGCCTGTCCGGAAACTAGCGCGTCAGCCGCCCGCCCGCCCGGACCGGCGGGCGGCGGACCGTCATCCCAGATTGAGGGGCTGTTCCGGGGCCAGGTGCGCCGCGATCGCCTGCAGCACGTCGGAGCTCGCGTTCTGGACGGTGCTGCCGAGGCCCTGCGTCGCCACCGTCGCGATGGCGATCTTCTTGGACGGCAGGTAGGCGACCGTGCCCGCGTAGCCGGCGAAGGACGGGTTCTGGACGATCCAGGTGTTCTGCACGGGCAGGCCCAGCGCGAACCAGGTGTCCCCCTTGACCTTCACGACGCCGGTCAGCTGGGCCTTGTGCGACTCGGGCGTCAGCAGTTTCCCCTCACCGATCCCCGCGAAGGACTTCGCCATGTCCTCCAGGGTTCCCGTCATCACCGCGCCAGGCGCAAGCGTCCACGAGGGGTTCCAGTAGGTGGCGTCCTCGAACACGCCCCGCTCGTTGTCGAAGGAGTGCAGGACCGGCTCGGGGATGTCCGCCTTCGACGAGATGGCGGTGTGGTTCAGGCCGAGCGGCTTGAGGACGTCCTGGACCATCACCTCCTCGAGGGGCTTGCGCCTCACCCTCGCGATGATGTCGCCCAGGATCACCCAGTTGGCGTGCGAGTAGGCGAAGCCCGAACCGGGCGGCAGCACCAGGGGCTTGGAGACCGAGATCTTCACGCGCTCCTCCGCCGTCCAGGTCCGGAAGGGGTTTTTGTAGAGAGCGGCGATGAAGGCCTGGTCCGTGACGTAGTCCGCGTAGCCGGATGAGGTCGAGGCCAGCATCTTCAGCGTGATCTCGTCCGCGTGCGGGAGGTCCGGGCGCCAACGGGAGATCTTGTCGTCGAGCGAGACCTCGCCCTCGTCGACGAGCTTGAGCAGTGCGGTCGTCAGATACGGGATCGCGACCGATCCGATCCGGAAACGCATGTCCGTCGTCGCGGGAAAGCCCGTCATCGTCTCCCCGGCCGCGGCGGCCGAGACGCGCTCACCGTCGACCCACACCTCGGCCATCGCCGCCGTCAGCCGGTACTTCCCGAGTGCGTCGGCGACCTGCTTCGCGGTGAAGTCCTCCGTGTCGCCCGGGAGGCACGTGCCGCCCCGGGAGATCTGGCCCGCCGGGCATTGCCTCGCGGCGCTCTCGGCTCGGCCGAGGGCGCATCCGCCGGCCAGCGAAGCGCCCAGGAGCAGGTTCAGACAGGTGAGGGTGAGGATCCTGGAACGGCGCACGGCGGTGCCTCCATACGGGTCGAAGGCGAAGGTTCCCCGGTTCCCCCGCCTCACGGTTGCAGGCCCCGTCACGCAGGCTAGCGGGGGGTGTCACCCGTCGCACTCCGGAAGCGTTCCGGGAGTGACGCGCCCGCCGGCCGGCCCGCGCCCGGCGGCGTCAGTTCCGTGCTCAGCCAGCCCAGCGCGTCCGGGTACATCCCGGTCCAGGTCTGGAAGTTGTGCCCGCCCGCCGGGCGGACGAGCGTCTTGACCCGGACGCCGCTGCCCGCCGCGGCCCTGGCGAAGGCCTCCAGCTGCGGCGGCGGACTGTCCTTGTCCTGGGCGGAGGTGGCCAGGAACAGCCCGACGTCCGCCTTCTTCGTGTGTTCCACCAGCCACATCGGGCTGTTGCGCTCGCGCAGCGTCCGGTCGGCCAGCACCTCCGGGTCACCCGTCAGCGGGTCCGGGTCCAGGGCCGCGCCCGCCCGGAACGCCTTCGGGTACTGCAGCGGCAGTTTCACCGCGCAGAATCCGCCGGTGGAGACGCCCATCAGCCCCCAGCCGCCCGGGGCGGGCAGCGTACGGAAGTTCCGCGCGACCAGGTCCGGCACGTCCAGCGCGAGCCAGTCGGCGATCCTGCGCTGCGGGGTGTTGCTGCAGTCGGTGTTCACCCCGCCCGGGTAGATCTCCGGGATCACCACGATGAAGGGGTGCGCCGCCCCCAGTTCCACCAGTTGCGCCAGCGCCCCCGGCATGTCGCCGAGGTCGATCCACGTGCGGGGCGTGCCCGGATGGCCGTGCAGCAGCATCAGCACGGGGAAGCGCGTCCGGTCCGCGCCCGGGGCGCTGTACTCCGGGGGTGTCCACACGGTCACCTGCCCGGCGAGCTTCGCATGGGAGCCCCGGAAGAAGGTGGTCTGCGTACCGTCCCCGTTCTGCGTGAACCTGGCCCGGCCCACCGCCGGCCCGGTCATCGAGCCCGCGTCCTGCGTCGTGTCGGGGCCCAGCAGGTCGTCCCAGGACGAGTAGAGCCCGTAGCTGCCGTTGATCCAGGTGGCCACCACGCAGATGGCGGTGAGCTGGCACAGTCCGATCATCAGCACCCGCGCCGGCCACCGCACCCACCCCGGCCCGGGGATCCGGTTCCACAGGAGCAGCGCGGCGAGCACGGCGAGCGCGGTCACGACGAGGAGCGTGACGAGGAACGGCGTACTGGTCAGCTCCACGGCGCCGGCTCCTGTCGTGCGGGGCGACATGCGAATGATGTACGGATTATTCCGTGGATCTGCCGCCGAGGCAGTTCAACCGTGGTCCTTGACCTGTACTTCCACGGCGTGCCACCCGGTCGCCCCGTCCGGCACGGTCCCGGTGCGGACCCCGGTCTGGACGGCGCCCGTGCCGTCCGTCGCGCGGACCTCCAGCGTGTGCCGCCCGGGGGTCGCCTCCCACGGCCACACCCACTGCCGCCAGGTGTCGACGCCGTCCGCGGCCCCGAGCCGCGCCCGCTGCCAGGGGCCGCCGTCCACCCGTACCTCGACCCCCTCGATGCCGCGGTGCTGCGCCCAGGCCACCCCGGCGACCGCCACCCGGCCCGGCGCCAGGCCGGCGTACGGGCGCGGGGTGTCGATCCGCGACTGCGTCTTGACCGGGGCCTGCTGGGCCCAGGATCTGCGCACCCAGTAGGCGTCGTAGGCGGCGAAGGTGGTCAGCCGCAGCTCGGTCAGCCATTTGCAGGCGGAGACGTACCCGTACAGGCCCGGTACGACCATCCGGACCGGGAAGCCGTGCGCGAAGGGCAGCGGCTGGCCGTTCATGCCGATGGCCAGCAGCGCCGCCCGGCCGTCCATGACGGCCTCGACGGGCGTGCCGATCGTCATGCCGTCCACCGAACGCGCCACCAGCTGATCGGCCGGACCGCCTTGGGACGGCGGCCGCACGCCCGCCTCGCGGAGCAGGTCGGCGAGGCGTACGCCGAGCCAGCGGGCGTTGCCCGCGTACGGGCCCCCGACCTCGTTGGACACGCAGGTGAGGGTGATGTCGTGCTCGACCAGCGGCCTGTCGAGCAGCTCCCGGAGACCGAGGGTGAGGGGCCGGGCGACCCCCTCCCCGTGGATGCGCAGCCGCCAGGTGTCCGCGTCCACGCGGGGGACGACCAGGGCGGTGTCCACCCGGTAGAAGTCGCGGTCGGGGGTGAGGAACGGGGAGAGCCCGGGCACCCGCAGGTCGGCCCCGGCCGGCACCGGCGGCGCGGGCACGGTGGGCGGCGGGAGGACGAAGCGGGCCCGGGAGGCGGTGGCGCCCGCCGAACCGTGGGCGCCCAGACGCCGCCCGGCGAAGCCTGCCGCGGCCGAGCCCACCAGGACGGCGGTGACCAGCCGGCCGAATCCGCGCCGGTCCATCGGCCAGGTCCCGGAGGGCTGCGCCCCGCCGGGCCGGGGCCGCGTCGCCGCCGTGACCAGCAGGTACAGCACCCCGGCGGCGGTCAGTCCGCCCACCAGCGAGGGCAGCGCGTCCCTCCAGGAGGCCTCCGGACGGCTGAGCGCGGCGGCCGCCCCCACCAGCCCGAACCCGCCCGCGACCGCGAGCCCGGCCGGGAGGTGGCGTACGGCGAGGAGCCCGGCCAGGGCCGCGACCACGGCCAGGACGGCGATGATGCCGAGCGTCAGCACCAGCTTGTCGGCGGTGCCGAACAGGCCGATCGCCCATTCCCGGACGGCCACCGGCGTCAGGTCGACCAGCGCCCCGCCGACGGCGGTGACCGGTGAGGCCTCGGGCCGCACGGCGGCCGAGGCCAGCTCCGCCATCGCCAGCCCGGCAATGGCTGCGACGAGCCCGCTGACGACGCCCAGCGTGCGCCGCGGCCGTGCGGAACGGCTCGGGTCTGCCTTCACACGGCCAGTGTGCCGCGCCGGCCTCTTGTGCCCAGGGTGAAAGGACCACGCCCGCAGTGAACGGACCGCGGCGACGGCGGGGTGCGCGGCAACGATGACGACATGAACCTCCTCCACTCCCCGGAATCGTGGATACCGTGCCCCTGAAACCCGCCCGGCCCCTGCGCACCTCGCCCTACCGGCCGGTGTTCGCCCACGCGACGCTGCGCCGGCTGTTACCGGGATTCGCCGTCTCCTCGCTCGGCGACGGCATGGCCGTGGTCGGCGTGAGCTGGCTGGCGATCGAGCTCGCACCGGCGGCAGAACGCGGCCTGTGGGTCGCGTTCGCGGCCGCCGCCTACACGCTCCCGGGCGCAGTGGGCGCGGTCCTGCTGGGACGCTTCCTGCGCCACCGGTCCCCGGCCCGGCTGGTCGCCTGCGACGCGCTGCTGCGCGCCACCGCCCTGGGAGCGATTCCCGTGTGCCACGCCCTCGGGACGCCGGGCATCGAGCTGTACGTCGTGCTGCTCGCCGTCTCCTCCGTCCTCCACGCGTGGGGCCAGGCCGGCGTCTACACCCTGCTGGCCGGACTGCTGCCCGAGCGCGACCATCTGGCCGGCAACGCCGTCCTGTCCGGTGTCGGCTCGCTCTCCACCGTCCTCGGCCCGCCGCTCGCCGGCGCCCTCGTCCTCTGGGGCGGCGCCGTGACCGTGATCGCCGTCGACGCGGCGACCTTCCTCGTCCTGGCCGCCACGTTCCTCTTCGGCGTCCCGGACGACGGGGCGCCCACCCCCGGGGAAAGCGGTTCCCGTACCGCGGGCTTCACCGTCATCCGCCGCACTCCGGCCCTGCTGGGGCTGCTCGGCCTGAGTTCCGCCTTCTTCTGCCTGTTCGGCCCCGTGTACGTCGCCCTGCCGCTGCACGTGTCGGAAGGCCTGGGCGGTCCTGCGGGCCTGTTGGCCGCCTTCTACACCGCGTTCGGCATCGGCGCGGTCCTCGGCTCCGTACTGGCCGGATACCTGAGCCGCCGGCCGATGTGGCCGACCACCACCGGCATCGTCGTCGCCTTCGGCGTGTTCCTGCTGCCGGCCGGGCTGGGAGCGCCGACGGCCGTCGCCGTCGCCGGATTCGCCGCCGCGGGCCTGCTCTGGCCCCCGTACGCCGCGCTGTCCACCGCCCTCTTCCAGCGCTCGGCCCCGCGGCACCTCCTTCCCCAGACCCTGGCCGCGAGCTCTGCGGTCCGCGTGCTCTCGGTGCCGCTCGGTACCGCGCTGGGCGGCCCCCTGGTGGCCGGACTCGGAGCCCGGGAGACCCTGTTGGTCTCGGCCGCCTCGATCACCGTCCTCGGTCTGGCCGCGGCCGGGGCCGCACGGGCGGCGCGGCGGCGCAGGTCGTGAGGGCTGCCCACGGGCCGGCCCGGACACCGGGGAGGCGGTGTCCGGGCCGGACGGTGGTGCGGGTCAGCCGCCGGCAGCCGCCGGGGGCAGGGCCGCCGCGATCTGTGCGGCGAGCCGGTACGGGTCACCGGTCGGCCGGTCCGGATGGCGGGTGGTCCGCCCGGCCCACTCCGCCTCGAAGGCGTGCCAGTCGATCTCCCGCGGCGCGGCCTTGCGTACCAGTGCCTCGTCCAGCGAAGCGAAGTAGTGCTCCCATCGGGGGGCGTACAACTCCGAGATCAGGCCGCTCCATTCGCGGTTCGCGTAGTCGTGCAGGAAACCGCCCTCGCTGGTGCTGCGGTGGCCCCACACGCTGAGCAGGGAGCGGGTGTCGTACTCGTACCGGTCCTGCTCCGCCCGGTCGGCGCCCCAGGAGCGGGCCCCGGCGAGCCGGCTGCCGAGGAGGAAGTTCGGGTCGGAGCCGGTCACCGCGTCCAGCCTCGCCTCGCTCTCCCGCCACTCGGCCGTGAGGCTGCGGAACAGGGGCAGGTCCTTGGCCTCGTACGCCGCCCTGATCCTCGGCAGCAGCACCCGCGAGTGGTTCGCGAGGGCCTGCCGGGCGGTGTCCACCAGGTCGAAGCGGTAGGCGCTGGAGCCGCGCAGCTGCGGAGCCACCTTCAGCAGGTGGTCCAGTGCCCTGCGGACCGAACCGGTGGGGTAGCGCATGGACTTGGGGCTCCAGTACGCCGCCCCCGCCGCGGTCAGGCCCGGCCGGGCGGTGAACAGGCTGTCCTGCGACTCCGACCACAGCCCCGAGGACGTGCTGTACGGCCCCTTGCGCAGCTCCTCCCAGGCCGCCGCGGCCGCGGCGTCGGGACGGCCGTAGCGGCGGGCCGCGAAAGCGGCGAACCACTCGCGCTGGTCGATCCCGCCCGGCTCCCAGGCCAGGTCCGTGAAGAGGTCGAAGGCCGCCGGGTTGGTCCCGGTGGCCTCCGGCAGGTAGGCGATCCCGGCGAGCGCGCTGTTGCTCTTGGCGCGCCAGGGGCCGAACCGTTCGAGCCACACGGAGGTGTTGGCACCGATCGTGGTGTGCCCGCCGAAGTTGTAGATGGTGCCCATCGCGTACGGGGTGCCGCCCCAGCGGGCCTCCCGGTCCAGCCGGTTGTACCGGTCGGACAGCCCGTCCAGGATCAGCAGCCGCGAGGTGTCCACCCCGGCCAGCAGCTCCGGGGTCGGGTCGTCCTGCCAGCCCAGCACCGCCCACAGCGCGCCCGGGTGGGCGGCGTGCAGCGCGGACTGGATGGCGCCCGCCGCTGCGCCGACGTCGACGGAGCCGGTCCGACCGCCCTCGTGCAGCGGGCTCATCCGGTACATCGTGCTGTCCCCGAACACCGCGCGCTGCTCCGCGTAGTACGCGGCGGCCAG
Source organism: Streptomyces sp. NBC_00207 (assembly GCF_045160965.1). NCBI lineage: Bacteria > Bacillati > Actinomycetota > Actinomycetes > Kitasatosporales > Streptomycetaceae > Streptomyces > Streptomyces sp. NBC_00207. Next base: position 7,713,500 of record NZ_CP130715.1, read on the forward strand.
CTGCCGGAACGCGGGCGAGGCGGGGTCCAGCCAGTCGGGGCGGTCGAAGCCGGCCCAGTCGCCCTGGGCCACCGTGGCCGCCCCGGGGTTGCGCGCGGTGAACTCCGGCGGCACGGTGCCGAAGTAGCCGGGCAGCACCGGCGTCATGCCGAGCCCGCGCAGCTGCTCGGAGATCCGCCCGCCCAGTTCGGCGCGCTCCCGCATCAGCCGCTCGGTGACCGGACCGCCGAAGCCGCTGAGGTTCTGCAGCAGCCACCAGCTCTGGTGGCCGGGTCCGGGGATCCACTGGCGCAGCTCCTCGGCGGAGTAGCCGAAGCCCTGGAGCGCCCGGTAGTACGGGTATTCCGCCCCCACCTGCACGAACACCTCGTTGATGCCGTGCAGGGCGAGCAGGTCGATCTGCCGCTGGTGCTCCTCGAAGGTGCGGTACGGGCCGGAGTACCCGTCGTCGGTGTCGTTGAGCGCGTACCGGTGCGGGACCTGCGCGCTGCGGGTGACCGGCGCGGGGACGGCCGGCAGGCGGGCGGGCAGCATGCCGATGCTCTCGCCCGGCCAGCCGATGTCGGCCCCGGCGACGTGCTGGAGGTACCAGCCGACGCCGGTGAGCAGGGTGGCTCCGGTGCTGCCGCGCACGGTGATCGCGCCGGCGGTCCCGGACACGGTGAAGGTGTCGGCGCCGCCGGCCGTGTCGGGCACCAGGGTGAACTGCCCGGAGTGGCGCGGAAGCAGCCGCTCCAGGGCGGCCCGGGCAGGCGCGGTGTCGAAGCTCCGGCTCCGGGGCGCGCCCGCCCGCCCGGCACTCCGTACCCGGGCCGCCGCTCCGGCCCGTACGTCCTCCCGTGCAGGGGACCGTACGTCGGCACGTGCGGGCGGCCCCGCGCCGGGGGCGGTGGCCCCGGGCGCGGGCCCCGCGCAGATCAGCGCCAGCAGCGCCGCGGGCAGCGCGGCGAGGGCGAGCGGGCGGGGGACGAGCGGGCGGCGCCCGCCTCGCGGCGTGGTGTTCCTCATCCGTCGGCTCGGGCCGTCAGACCGGCAGGGCCCAGGCCTGGTCGACCCGGTGGTCGCCGCAGGCGGTCAGCCGCAGTCGGGCGGCCGGGGCGTCCGGGGTCGCGGCGGCGGCCGGCGCCGTCAGGCACATCCCGCTCGCCGGCTCCACGAGGGCTCCGTCACGGCGGTGCGTCCAGCTCTGGCCGGGCTGCCGGTCCTGCGCGGGCGCGCAGTCGGCCAGTTCCACGAGCCCGTCCTCGCCCGCGGAGAGGCATTCGCCGGCCAGCCGCAGGCTCGCGTCGTCGCCCAGGGTCCACCGCTGGTCGGGGGCGCCGGTGCACGCGGCCATCACGACCGCGCCGACGCCCGTGGTGTTGGCCCCGTCGGCGCACTTGGCGCCGTCACCGACGACCTGCCCGGTCGGGACGGCCTCGGCGCAGCCGCGCGGGCTGAGCCGCCAGACCGCGGTGTCGTGCCCGGCCAGCCTGCCGGTGAGCGCCTCGGTGACCTCCCGGCGCGTTCCGCTCCACAGGTCCTGGGCGTCGGCCGTGCAGTCGCCCAGGCCGATCTCGTCGAGCGGGACCCTGATGTCCCGGGTGGTGGCCGAGCGGTTGAGCACGGCCACCGCGCGGTCGCCGTTCGCGAGCGGCCGGGCCAGGATCTCGAAGGTGGCGTTGGAGGAGACCACCGCGCCCTGACGGCCCATCGGGTCCTGGTCCAGCTCGATCATCCGGGTGTTCCCGAGGGCGGCGAGCCCCTGGGGGGTCAGCTTGGAGACCTCGGAGGACAGGATGAACGGGGACGCCATCATGGCCCAGAGGGCGACCTGGCTGCGGCTCTCGGCCGCCGTGAGGCCGGGGGCGCCCGCGATCAGGAAGTCGGGGTCGTTCCAGTTGCCGGGGCCGGCGTACCGGCCGAGCCAGCGGTTGTATCCGTAGTTGCCCATGACCGAGCTCCACCGCGAGGTGGCGGGCGTCGCCGGGTTGTAGACCTTGATGTCCTTGCCCTCGCGCCACAGCTGGCCGGTCTCCCCGACCCAGCCGAGGACCTTGTGCCAGTCGGAGCCGCCCCACTCACCCTGCTGGAAGTAGGCGGGCGCCGACGCCGACAGGACCATGTCCCGGCCGCTGTCCCGCAGCGCCCGGGCGACGGCGTTGTAGGCGTCCCGGTAGGCCTGCTCCTTGGTCTTGCCCTCCGGCACCCACAGGTTGCAGCCGTCCATCTTCACGTAGTCGACGTTCCAGGAGGCGAACTGCCGGGCGTCCTGGGCGTAGTGGTCCGCGCCGCCGCCCTGGGGCGCGCCGCTGCCCGGGTACTTCTCGCAGGTGAGCGAGCCGGCGTCCTGGTAGATGCCGAACTTCAGGCCCTTGGCGTGCAGGTAGTCGCCGAGCCAGGCCATGCCGTGCGGGAACTTCGCCGTGTCGACGACCAGAGCGCCCTGCGCGTCCCGGCTCCTGGTCATCCAGCAGTCGTCCACCGTGACGGTGTCGTAGCCCTTGGCGGCGAGCCCGGTCGACACGAGCGCGTCGGCGTTCGCGACGACCTTGGCCTCGTCGATGTCGCACATGTAGTGCGCCCAGTTGTTCCAGCCCATGGGAGGCGTGAGCGCGAGCGGGGTGTCCGAGGTGGCCCGGGGCTCGGCCGCCACCGGGGCGGGGGAGAGGGCGAGGGCGAACAGGGCGGCCGCGGTCAGGCAGGGGAGCGAGGCACGCAGGCGAGGCGGCACGGAGTCTCCTTGACGTGGGGGCAGGCGTGCGCCCAGTGCAGCGAGGCGATTACCCACTGTCAACAAAAGTCGCCGACTGTCGGCCAATGACCAGCAATATGGCTGCAATAGATGTCACACGAAAGAGGAGATACATCGTATGTTACGTTGTATCTATGCCTCGTAGATCAGATGCCCTGGACCGCGCGACCCCCGAGGCCATCGCCGTCGCCGCCCTTCGGATCCTCGACGAGGAAGGGCCGGGACGCCTCAGCTTCCGCACCCTCGCCGACCGGCTCGACGTCTCCCACGCCACCGTCCAGCGCCGCTGCACCGACCTCGCCGGGCTGCTCGACCTGTGCACCGAGCACCTGGCCGCGCAGCTCCCCGATATCCCCGCCGGCACGGACTGGGCGCAGGCCACCGAGCAGCGGTTCCGTGCGCTCTACCTGCTGCTCACCGCCCACCCCGGGCTGCTGGTGCTGCGCGGCGGCCGTCCCTGGCTCGGCCGCCAGCTCCTCGCCCGGCTCGTCGAGCCCGCCCTCGCCGACAGCGTGGCCGCCGGGATGACCGCCGCCGACGCGATGACCGTCTACCGCCGCATGTACCTGCTCACCCTGGGCAGTGCGGCCTTCGTGGACCACCGGGACCCGGCCGGGGCCACCGCCGCCTCGCGGGCGGCCCTGGCCGCGCTGGATCCGGCGGAGTTCCCCGTGCTCTGCGGCGGACTGGCCGACGTACTGCCGCCCCTGACGGACCACGAGGTGTACTACGGCGCCCTGCGCCAGCTGATCGACGCCGCCCGGCCCACCACCTGATGGGGAGACAGTCCATGCCAGCAGCACCGGCACAGCAGCTCGACTACGCCGCCGTCCGCGCCGCCGCCGACCGGATCGCCGGCGGGATTCGGCCCGTCGCCGTGGCGCCCGCGGCCGAAGCGGGGGTCTGGTACGCGCTGGAGTACCTCCAGCACACCGGCAGCTTCAAGGCGCGCGGCGCCCGCAACTTCCTCGCAGCGCACCACGAGGCCGGCGGCCTCCCGGCCGCGGGCGTCACCATCGCCTCCGGCGGCAACGCCGGGCTCGCCTGCGCCTGGGCGGCCCGCGCACTGTCCGTGCCCGCGACCGTGTTCCTGCCCGCCAACGCCCCGCGCGTGAAGGTGGACCGGCTGCGCGGATACGGGGCCGAGGTGCGGCTCGTCGGCGACCGGTACGCCGAAGCGCTCGCCGCCTGCGAGGAGTTCGCCGCCGGGAGCGGGGCGCTGAGCAGCCACGCCTACGACCACCCGCTCATCGCGGCGGGCGCCGGGACACTGCTCGACGAGATCCGGGCCGCCCTGCCCGGGCTGGACACCGTGGTCGTCGCGGTCGGCGGCGGCGGACTGTTCGCCGGGGTCGCCACCGCCGCGCGCGAGCACGGCGTACGGGTGATCGCGGCCGAGCCGGAGAACTGCCGGGCCCTGAACGCGGCCTTGGCGGCGGGCCGGGTCGTGGACGTGGCCGTGGACTCGGTCGCCGCCGACTCCCTGGGGGCCACCCGGGTCTCGGCGGACGCGCTGGCCGCCGCGCAGGAGAAGCACGTGACGTCCGTACTCGTGCCCGACGGGGCCATCACGGCCGCCCGGCGCGCCCTCTGGGAGGAACACCGGATCGTGGTGGAGGCGGGCGCGGCCACCGCCCTGGCGGCGCTGCGCGGTGCGCCGGAGCCGCTGGGCGAGCGGGTCGCCGTCATCCTGTGCGGGGCCAACACGGACCCCCGGGACCTGGTGGCCCCCACGGCCTGAGCCCGCCGCCGGGCGGGGGCGCCGGCCGCCAACCGCCCACCGCCGTCAGTCGTCGTCCTCGTCCTCGACCTCGCGGACGACCACGACGCTGCCGGCGGCGTACTGCACGACCTGCTGGCTCACCGAGCCCAGCAGGGCGCCCTTGAACCCGCCGTAGCCGCGGGTGCCGACCACCGTCAGGTCCGCCTCCTTCGAGGCGTCGACCAGGACCTGAGCCGCGGAGCCCTGCTCGACGCGACGGAACACCGGCACACCGGGCGAGGCGCCGACGGCCGCCTTGACGGTGTCCGCCAGCTTCCGCCGGGCCGCCTCCTCGACCGTCACCGCCCCGGCGTCGGAGACCTCGGCGGCCACCGGAGCGACGGAGAACGGATTGCGGTTCCACTCCCAGGCCATGACGGCGTGCACCCGCCCGCCCGTCATCCCGGCCTGCGCGACGGCCCAGCGCAGGGCCTCCTTGGAATGGTTCGAACCGTCCACGCCGACGACGATCAGAGGCTCGACGGTGTCCTGCTCGCTCACGGGGGTCCCTCTCGCTTCGTCCGAATAGTCGGTCTCATCCTTGTATACCCGGAAGGCGGGCCTGACCTCGAACGACGATCGTTGCGGCGCCCGACGACTTTCGAGGACAGCCCGGGACCCCCGCCCCTTGCGAGGGTGTGAGCGTCCAGGCGACCGCCGCCGGACACGGAGCGACATGGAGGAACGGGCGTGGCTCAGCGCAAGGGTTGTCTGATCGGGTGCGGCGTGGCGCTGGTGCTGGGCGTGGGCCTTCTCGTGGCCGTGTTCTTCGGCGTGGGCAAGTTCCTCGACATGGCCGACAAGACCCTGCTCGACCCGACGGTCTACGAGTCCGTCAAGACGGGCGACGCGGAGAGCGAGGTCCGCGGAAAGCTCCCGTCGGGCGACAGCTTCGTCAAGGACGCCCTCAAGGAAGGCGGACCGGCCGAGCCCGAGGGCAGCGCCTGCTCCTGGTACATCTCCAGCGGCGACACCAAGAACGGCAAGGAGACAGTGCTCCGCTTCTGTTTCAAGGACGGCAAGCTCGCGGAGAAGACCGAGTACCCGATGCGCTAGGGCGCGCGGGCCTGTCCGGCGGATCCCGCCGGACAGGCCCTTGGCCCCGGGGAGGGGTCAGCGCTTGAGCGTGAAGGTGAAGTCCCCGGAGAGCCTGCCGCTCAGCCGGACCGCCGAGACGAGCTTCCCGTCCGTGATCAGTCTCTCGACCTCGGCCCGTGAAAGCCCGCACCCCTCAGAGATCAACCGCACCGGCCGGACCGGGATCCGCGCCGCGAAGCGGACCGAGACGTCGATCACCTCGCGGTCCAGGTGATCCGATCCGCCGGTGTCGAGGCGCCAGGCGCCGTCCCAGTCGAGGGCGATGTGATTGCGGCGCCGCACGACCGGATCCTGGAGCAGTTCGGCTGCCAGGCCCGGGTCGTTGTCATGCAGCCGGTCCAGCAGCTCGGGTCGTACGGAGCGCACGTGCACCCGCTCCAGGACCGTGAGTTTCGCCGTGTCCCCGCAAGTGGTGCAGAGCACGAGGAGCCAGGCGTCGAGGAGCTTGTGGTTGGCGTTGACGCGAAATTTGCCGTTCGCCCGGAAGCGCTCGGACGCGCACGTGTGGCATCGGCGGAGAACGAGCGGAAGGCAGGTGGGAGCGACCACCCAGGTATTGAGCACAGAAGTACACCGGTTCCAGTGAGAAGACCGCAGCAGAAAGGAGCGCGGCGCACATGCGCGACGCGCGACGAATCAGCACTCGGGGGGTCTCACACGGTGTACAACGGAACGTCCTTGCCTAGACGACTTGTCCGGCAGCACGGTAACGGCGCCCAGCGGGGCGGCTCCACTGGATTTCTCAGGACTAGGTGCCACCCCCGCACGCGGATGCCCCGGACCGGTCCGGGACATCCGCGGCGTTCTGTCGTGGCGCAGCTCTACGGGAGCTCTTTCCCCGACCTGTTCTTGACGAGTTCGACGTTTTCGAGGAACAGCTGGAAGAGCAGCTGACTCGCGCCGAGCTCCCTGCCGTTCTTGCCGTTCGCCCCCTGAGCGATGCCCAGGCTGTAGGGCTCCTTGTCCTCGGCCTTCACGCCGATGTACCCGCCCAGGGTGCCCTCGTTCGCGCTCGCGTTCTTGTAGACCCCGCCGCCTTCGTTGGCCTTGCGGATCAGGTCGTTCTTGTATCCCGGTCCGAGGGCCATGTGGTCCTGGTTGAAGAGGAGTTCGTGGGCGCCGGGCTTCAGCGTGAACTTCAGCTGGACCGCGTAGGGGTCGCCTTGGGTGTCGTAGTACCCGTCGGCCTGGCCCTGGTCGCCGAGATGGGCCCCTATCGTCAGGCCCCCGAACCCTTGCTCCCTGAAGTCCTTGCCCGAGCCCTGACGGGAGGCTATGTACGCCACCATCGTTTCCCGTGAGGCCGCGTCGCCCCAGTAGGTCAGGGCGCTGTGGGCCTCGTCGAAGCTCATGGACCTGAACAGCTCCATCCTCCCGGCGTCCGGCCCCTTCAGGGCCAGGTCGTCCAGGAGCTGGGGGCCGACGATCCTGACGATCTCATCGATCGTGCGCGGAGGCTTGTGAGCCTTGAACTTCTTCGCGCTCGCCTTGGACGCGTTGATCTGCTTGGCCCGGTCCTTCGCGGCGCTGCTGCTGGCTCCGCCCAGTCCCGCCTTGGCCTCCCAGTACTCGACCGTCATCCGGTCCTGAGGGTTCTCGACGCGCTGCACGGAGGGGCGGGAGCCGGAGGCGGACGAGGGCGCCGCGTGGCGCTGCACGTTCGTGGCGGCTTGCGGGCCGGCCGCCATGACCCGGCTGGCGTTCGCCTCCGCCTCGCGCTCGAACCGGTCCGACGGGTCGGAGACCTTCAGGCCCGTTCCGTTGTCGGTGCCCGCGACGGGGCCCTGGCGTTGCTGGATGACGTGGGTGAGTTCGTGGGCGAGGGTGTGCTTGTCGTTGCCGCCGTCGCCGATGACGACGTGGCTGCCGGAGGTGTAGGCGCGGGCGCCGACCTCGGCGGCGGAGGCCTTCGCGGCGCTGCCGCTGTGGATGCGGACATCGGAGAAGTCCGCGCCGAGCCGGGCTTCCATGTCGGTACGGGTGGCGTCGTCCATGGGGCGTCCGGGACTGCGCAGGACGTCGTGGACGGCGGACCGCTGCACCGCGGGCTGCCCGTGTCCGCATCCGTCGGTGTGCTGGTGCTGTTCCTGGTCCGGGGAGTGACCGGCCCTGCGGAGCATCTGCACGACCGCGGCGTTGCCCGCGCCCGCCTGAAGCGCCATCAGCCCCGCCGGCGCGGTCGCCGCCTGCTGCGCGGTCGCGGCAGAGCGGGAGGAATGCAGTAATTGTTCGTCGGTCTTATGCGCCGGGCGGGGGTGCTTGGGGCTCACGCGATCGCCTTTCCCATACGTCGGGGCAGCCGCTTCGCGCGGCTGCCGGCCACATTCCCCGAGGGTCGGCCACCGGTCGTGACCAGGGGGTCTGAAGTATTATCAGCTAGCTTGCGGGCGTGCAGCCAACGACCGGCCACCGCGGCACGCCGCGAACCCGTCGGCGTGCACCGCGCGGTGACGCCGTCAGGGGCGCCGCCGTCGGTCAGCCGCGCACCCGGTGCAGCTTCACGCTCTCGATGCGGGGCTGTCGGGCGATCTGCCTCCTCAACTCCGCGCGCCGGCCTACCGGCATGCCGGCCTCGAAGTTTCCGCCCGGTGGAACGCGTTCGGCTCGGCCAGCGCGGGGCCGAGCCGGAAGTGCCAGGCGTACGAAGTGGTGCCCACCGCGACCGCGGGGACGGCCGGCGCGCCGACGCTGCACCCTGTGCGCAGGCTGGACCCGTACGTCGTACTGAACGTGTTCACGCCATCGCGTCCGTCCACCGGTCGGCGCGCCCCGTCGCCAACGCGGTTTCGCGGCGCGGTGGTAAAGCGCATTAGTGCACGCCCTCGCGAACCGGCCATAAGTGGTCATGAGTTGACGGTAAGTCGCACTTCGTTATCGAATCGATATCATGCCGAACCGGCTTTGTGCTAAAGCGCATTAGTCCAGGTCAACCTTGGCGTGATGAAGCCATCTGGCCGCCTGTGCAGGCCTGTTGGTGGATTCGGCACCCGGGTGTCATCGGCCAATGGGGCCTCCGCCTCATTGACGGGATCCTGACTTCGGGCGACGGTGGGCACCGCCTCCGGCAAAGAGGCCGGACTTCTGCAAAGGCGGCGACGATGACCCGTTCGAACCCGACCCGTATTGCCGTGGCCACGCTGGTGACCGGCGCCCTCCTCTCGACCGCCGCGTGCGGTCTGAGCGGTGGCGCCGGTGACGCGAAGGAGGCCGAGAAGACGGGCAGGGTGGCCGGTGGGATCACCTTCCGGACCCTCCAGCTGAAGCCGACGTTCACGGCCTACGTACAGGGGGTCATCGACGCCTTCGAGCAGAAGTACCCCGAGGTCGAGGTCACGTGGGAGGACGTCCCCGGCGACGGCTACAACGAGAAGCTCGTCGCGGACGCCCAGGCCGGGGCCCTCCCCGACGTGGTCAACCTCTCCACCGACTCCTTCCAGCTCCTCGCCGACCGCGGCATGCTCGCCGACGTGGCCAAGCTCGACGGGGCGGCGGCCAAGGAGTACGTGCCCGGTGCCTGGGAGCAGTTCAAACTCCCGGGCAAGGGGGACAGCGTGTACGCGTACCCGTGGTACGTGACCCCCGAGATCCTCACCTACAACAGAGAGCTCTTCGAGAAGGCCGGCCTGGACCCGGCCAAGCCGCCGACCGGCGTGGAGCAGTTCTTCGACTACGCCGAGAAGATCGCCGCCACGTCCGGGGGCCGGTACTCCGCCTTCATGGCCGACCCCAAGGGCCGGCTGCCCGGGGACTGGCAGAAGATGGGCATACCGATCCTCAGCGAGAAGCAGGACCGCTTCACCTTCGGCACCGACCGGGCCGTCGCCTGGGTGGAACGGATGAAGGACCTGTACGCCAAGGGCGCCATGCCCAAGGAGTCCCTGCTCAAGTCCGACGACATCAACCAGCTCTACGGCGGCGGCAAGCTCGTCTTCGGCCCCGGCTCCCCGGGCTTCGTCAAGGACATCAGGCAGAACGCCCCGCAGGTCTACGCGAAGACCCAGGTCGCGGGCGCCGTCACGGGCAGGCTCGGCCACATCGGCATCTACGCCCAGTCGCTCGGCATCAGGAAGGACACCAAGCACCCGGACGCGGCGGCCGAGTTCGCGAAGTGGGTGACCAACGGGCCCAACCAGGTGGAGTTCTCCAGGAAGGCCACCATCTACCCGTCCAACGCCCAGGGCCTCGCCGACCCGTTCTTCTCGGACAAGGGCGACGGCAAGGACGCGGAGACCCTGGCCCGCGCGGTCGGCGCCGAACAGCTGAAGACCGCCGCGCTCGACGCCAACACCCCCGTCCAGTGGACCAATCAGGTGGGCGACGCCGTCGTACGCGAGGTGCAGAAGGCCATCACGGGTGAGCAGGACCCCAGGACGGCGGTGAAGAAGGCCGAGGAAGCGGCGAACAAGCTCCTCGCCGCCGCGGCCGACAAGTGACGGCCGCGGGCGGGCGCGTCGGCGCGGGCGCGGGCGCCGGCGCCGGACGGTCCGAGGCCGAGACCGGGGAGTCGGAGGGCGACGCCGTGAAGCCGAGCGGTGGCATCCGGGTGCCGGGTGGCGGCGCCCTCGCGCGCAGACGGCGACGCCGGGCCGCGCAGCGTGCCATGGAGACCGACACGGGCCTGGTCCACCGCAAGTGGTGGACCCCCTACCTGTTCCTCGCCCCCGGCCTGGCGATGGTGGCGCTCTTCAGCCTCTGGCCGTTCGTCAACACCGTCGTCCTCTCCTTCACCGACGCCCAGATCCTGCGCGGCGGCACCTTCGTCGGCCTCGAGAACTACCGCCGCGCCCTCGACGACCCCGACTTCTGGGTCGCCACCGGCAACAGCGTCCTGTACCTCGCGGTCGTCGTACCGTGCCTGGTCCTCCTCCCGCTGGCCCTCGCCGTCCTCGTCCAAGCCAAGGTCCCCGGCATCGGCTTCTTCCGGTCCGCCTTCTACACCCCGGTGATCGCCTCCGCCGTGGTCGTCGGGCTGATCTGGCAGTGGGTGCTGCGCAGCGACGGTCTCGTCAACACCGTCTTCCAGCGGCTGAACCTCATCTCCGAGCCGATCCCGTTCCTGACGGACTCCGCGATGCTGCTGTTCTCCGCGATGCTCGTGACCGTGTGGAAGGGCCTCGGCTACTACATGGTCTTCTACCTGGCGGCCCTCGGGAACGTCCCCGCCTCCCTCTACGAGGCGGCCGCCATCGACGGCGCGGGCCCCGTCCGCCGCTTCTTCAGCATCACCGTCCCCCAGGTGAAGCCGATGATGCTGCTGGTCGGCACCCTCTCCGCGATCTCCGCGCTGCGCGTCTTCACCGAGATCTACATCCTCGGCGGTGAGAGCGGCGGCCCCGGCGGCGGCGCCCGCACCCTGCCGTTCCTCATCCGGCAGGTCGGCCTCGGCTTCTCCGGCGAGACCGGCTACGCCTCCGCCATCTCCATCCTGCTGTTCCTCCTGACCCTGGTCTTCAGCCTGCTGGGCCGCCGCCTGTCCAAGGGAGACGAGAGTTGAGCACCCCGCCCTCCCCAGGGAGCACCGAGTCCTCCCGGGGAAACAGCCCGCCTTCCCCCGGGAGCGGGCCGCCCCGCCGCACCGGCCCCGGCCCGGCCGCCCGCAGGCGCCGGTGGCTCGGCCCGGCCGCCCGGTACGCCACGCTCCTGCTGATGCTCGTCGTCATGCTGGGCCCGATCGTCTGGCAGTTCCTCACCTCGATCCGCGGCCGCACCGAGAACGTCTACGACGGCGTGCTGCCCTCGCAGCCCACCCTCGACAACTACGTCCGGGTCGCCGAGTCCTTCCCGCTGCTCCAGTACGTCGGCAACACCCTCACCGTCGCGGTCCTCGCGATCACCTCGAACCTGCTCTTCGCGGCGATGGGCGGGTACGCCCTCTCGCGCGCCGCCTGGAAGGGACGCCGGGTCGTCTTCACCGTGCTCGTGGCGACCCTGATGTTCCCCTTCGAGTCCGTGATGATCTCGATGTTCCTCACGGTCCGCGAGATGGGCCTGGTCGACACCCTCATCGGCGTCTGGCTCCCCGGCGCGGTCTCCGTGCTCAACATCATGATCATGCGGGCGGCCTTCCTCGCCGTGCCCAAGGAGGTCGAGGAGGCCGCGGTCCTGGACGGGGCCGGCGAATGGACCCGCTTCACCCGGGTGTTCCTGCCCGCAGCCAAGGGCGCCCTGGCCGTCGTCTGCATCACCAGCTTCATGGGCGCCTGGGACGACTTCCTCTGGCCCCTGCTGGTCCTCACGAACAGTGACCACTACACCCTGCAGCTCGGCCTGAAGACCCTGGCCGGCGCCACCACCGTCAACGACCAGCGGCTCATCGCCGCCGGCGCGATGGCCGCGCTCCTGCCGATGATGCTGCTCTTCTTCGCCCTCCAGCGTTTCTTCTTCAAGGGCGTGGGCGAGGGAGCAGTCAAGACCTGAGCCCGTCCGCCGCCGGGCCAGTTCCACCGCCCCCGCACCGACCAGCCGTCCGTACCGACCACCCAGTCCCTGGAGCAGCCGTCATGCACGACGACCGCAGCATCACCGAGCACCGTCTCCGCCGGGTCCTGAAGGAGCGGATCAAGCCCGCCGTCCACTCCCGCCCGCTCCCGCTGACCGTCGAGCGCTGGGAGGCCCCGGGGGAGCCCGTCCCCGTCGCCGAGGGCCTGGCGGCCCCGTACGGGCCCTGCGCGATCGGCGACCCGTGGGGCCCGGCCTGGGGCACCACCTGGTTCAAGGTCACCGGCACCGTCCCGGCCGACTGGGCCGGCCGTACCGTCGAGGCCGTCCTCGACCTCGGCTTCGACCGGATGATGCCCGGCTTCCAGTGCGAGGGCCTGGTCCACCGGGCCGACGGCGGCGAGATCAAGGCGCTCAACCCGTACAACGACTGGGTCCGCGTCGCCGACCGGGCCGAGGGCGGCGAGCGCGTCGAGTGGTACGTCGAGGCCGCCTCCAACCCGGTCCTGGTCGACCACGCGGTCACGTACGAGGGCGACCGGCTGACCAGCGGCGACCAGCCGCTCTACCGGCTCGCCCGGATGGACCTCACCGTCTTCGAGACCGAGGTGTGGGAGCTGGTCCAGGACCTTGAGGTCCTCTACGACCTGATGATGCAGCTCGACACCCGGGACGCCCGGCGCCACGGGATCCTGCACGCCATCGGCTCCGCCCTGGACGCGGTGGACCTGACGGACGTGCCCGGCTCGGCGCCCGCCGCCCGCGCCGAGCTCGCCGGCGTGCTGGCCTCCCCGGCCGGCGCCTCCGCACACCGGATCAGCGCCGTCGGCCACGCCCACATCGACTCGGCCTGGCTGTGGCCGCTGCGCGAGACGGTGCGCAAGGTCTCGCGCACCGCGTCCAACATGGTCAACCTGATGGACGAGCACCCCGAGTTCGTCTTCGCGATGTCGCAGGCCCAGCAGCTGGACTGGATCAAGACCTATCGGCCCGAGCTGTTCGAGCGGGTCAAGAAGAAGATCGCGGACGGGCAGTTCGTGCCCGTCGGCGGGATGTGGGTGGAGTCCGACACCAACATGGTCGGCGGCGAGGCCATGGCCCGGCAGTTCCTCTACGGCAAGAAGTTCTTCCTCGACGAGTTCGGCATCGAGACGAACAACGTCTGGCTCCCCGACTCCTTCGGGTACACCGCCGCGATGCCGCAGATCGTCAGGCTCTCCGGCTCCCAGTGGTTCCTCACCCAGAAGATCTCCTGGTCCCAGGTCAACACCTTCCCCCACCACACCTTCTGGTGGGAGGGCATCGACGGCACCCGCGTCTTCACGCACTTCCCGCCCGTCGACACCTACAACTCCGACCTCGGCGGCGCCCAGCTGGCGCACGCCGCCCGCAACTACCGTGAGAAGGGCCGTGGTTCTCGGTCGCTCGCGCCCTTCGGCTGGGGCGACGGCGGGGGCGGCCCCACCCGCGAACACCTGGCCCGCGCCAAGCGCCAGCGGGACCTCGAAGGCTCCCCGAAGGTCCGGATCGAGCGCCCGGACGCCTTCTTCGAGAAGGCCCGCGCCGAGTACGAGGACGCGCCCGTCTGGGCGGGCGAGCTCTACCTGGAGCTGCACCGCGGCACCTACACCTCCCAGGCCAAGACCAAGCAGGGCAACCGCCGCAGCGAATCACTGCTGCGCGAGGCCGAGTTGTGGGCGGCCACCGCCGCGGTCAGGGTGCCGGGGTACGGGTACCCGTACGAGGACCTGGAGCGGATCTGGAAGACGGTGCTGCTGCACCAGTTCCACGACATCCTGCCGGGCTCCTCCATCGCCTGGGTGCACCGCGAGGCGCGCGATACGTACGCGAAGCTGCGCGAGGAGCTCCGGGCGATCACCCTCGCCGCGCAGCTGGCCCTCGCCGGGGACGGCGGCGAGGAGCTGGTCTTCAACTGCGCCCCGCACGCCCGGCGGGGCGTTCCGGCGGGCGGGGCGGGCCGGCCGGCCGAGGCCGGGGAGCCGGTCACGGTGGAGGAGCGGCACGGCGGCGGGCACGTGCTGGCCAACGGCCGGCTGCTGGTGGAGATCGACGGCCGCGGGCTGATCGTCTCCGTCTACGACCTGGAGGCGCGCCGCGAGACGGTCGCTCCGGGGGCCGCGGCGAACCTGCTGCAGATCCACCCGGACTTCCCGAACATGTGGGACGCGTGGGACATCGACGCCTTCTACCGCAACCGGGTGACGGACCTGGTGGACGTCGACGACCTGGCGGTCGCCGAGAGCGGGCCGGAGTCCGCCACGGTCCGGGTCACCCGCTCCTTCGGCTCCTCCACCGCCGTCCAGTCGGTCACGCTGCGGGCCGGGGCCAAGACGGTGGACCTCGCCGCGGACGTGGACTGGCACGAGACGGAGAAGTTCCTCAAGGCCGCCTTCCCGCTGGACGTCAAGGCCGAACGGACCGCCTCCGAGACGCAGTTCGGTCACGTCCACCGGGCCACCCACACCAACACCTCGTGGGAGGCGGCCAAGTTCGAGATCTGCGCCCACCGCTGGATCCACGCCGAGGAACCCGGCTGGGGGGTCGCACTGCTCAACGACTCCACGTACGGGCACGACGTCACCCGGGACGTGCGGCCCGACGGCGGCCAGACCACCACCGTCCGGCTCTCCCTGCTGCGGGCCCCCCGCTACCCCGACCCCGAGACCGACCAGGGAGCCCACACCCTGCGGTTCTCCCTCGCGCCCGGCGCGTCGATCGGGGACGCGGTCCGCGAGGGGCACGCGCTGAACCTGCCCGAGCGCACCGTCACCGGCGCGGGCCCGGTCGTCCCGCTGCTCGCCGTCGACGAGGACGCGGTGGTCGTGGAGGCGGTGAAGCTGGCCGAGGACCGCAGCGGTGACGTGGTCGTCCGCCTCTACGAGTCCCGCGGGGGCCGTGCGACGGCGGTCCTGACGGCGGACTTCCCCTTCACGGCGGCGGTCGAGAGCGACCTGCTGGAACGCCCCCTGGCCGGCTCGGCGGTGGGCGCCCCCACCGCGGCGGGTGCGGTCCCCCTGACCCTGCGCCCGTTCCAGATCGTCACGGTCCGCCTGCACCGCGCCTGACCGCAGGGCGGGTGGGCCCGGCCCTGACCTCAGACGGCCCACCCGCCGGTGCGTTGCGCAGCCCGGCCAGGTGCTCCGTGTCCGCCGGGAGTGCCAGCCGGTCGAGGACGGCGAGCGCCGCCGCCGGTTCGAGGCCGCCGTACACGTCGTGGTGGCTGTGCAGGACGCCCCGGAACACGGCCTCGTGCAGGGCCGGGACCCGGGCCGCGGCCCGGTAGACCGGTGCTGGCCTGCCAGGGCACCGGTCCGGAGGATTCCAGCACGCGCCGGGCGCGGCGCAGCAGGGGCTCCGGGGCGTCCGGCCGCAGCTGCGTGATGTCCTTGCCGAGGACCTCGGTGAAGACCGTCTCCGCGGTGTCGCGGTCCTCGAACCAGTCGACCCAGAGGGAGTGGACGATCGCCTCGCAGGCCGCCGGGGCCTCCAGCCGGCTGTGGTAGCCGTTCCACAGCAGGCGGCTGATGCCCGGACCCTCCGCGCCCCGGACGGCGGAGCCGATCTCGACGGTGGCCCCGTACGCGTCGAGGAGGTCGACCAGCCCGAAGCCGATCCGCAGCCGGTGCTCCATGGCGAGGGAGCCGTCCCCGAGGGCCGCCGCGGCCCACTGACGGGCGGCCTCGTTCGAGGTGAGCCGGCCCTCCTCGGACTCCCGTCCGTCCAGGTGTCCTCGCCGGCCCGGACCACGCCCCGCTCGGCCAGCCAGAGCCCGGCCGACTCGCTGTCCCGTCGGCCGGGCTCTGGCTGGGCCGCGCCGTCGGCGTGAACTCCGCCACAGGTGAGGGAGGGCCGGCCCCGTGGGCTCCGGGATGGCGGGGCGTGACGCGGGCACCTGGTTATGCACCTAGTTGCAAAACCTGCCGCCCCTCGCTAGAACAGGGGTCATCACCCCCGCGCGAGGAGGCGCCCCTCATGAGTTCCCAGAGCCGGTACCCGCACCTGCTGAGCCCCCTGGACCTCGGCTTCACCACCCTGCCGAACCGGGTGATCATGGGGTCGATGCACACCGGCCTCGAAGAGCACGCGGGCGGCTTCGAGCGCCTCGCCGCCTTCTACGCCGAGCGCGCCCGCGGCGGCGCCGGCCTGATCGTCACCGGAGGCATCGCCCCGAACGACGCCGGGCGCCCCTTCGAGGGCGGCTCCCGCCTCACGACCGAGGACGAGGCCGCGGAGCACCGGGTGATCACCGAGGCCGTGCACGTCGAGGGCGGGAAGATCGCGATGCAGATCCTCCACTTCGGCCGCTACGCCTACCACAAGGACCTGGTCGCCCCCAGCGCCCTCCAGGCCCCCATCAGCCCCTTCGTGCCGAACGAGCTCTCCGACATCGAGGTCGAGCGGACCGTCGAGGACTTCGTCCGCGCCGCCCGCCTCGCGAAGCTCGCGGGCTACGACGGCGTCGAGATCATGGGCTCCGAGGGCTACCTGATCAACGAGTTCATCGCCGCCGCCACCAACAAGCGCACCGACCGCTGGGGCGGCGCGTACGCGAACCGCGTCCGCTTCCCGCTGGAGATCGTCCGGCGCACCCGCGCGGCCGTCGGCGAGGACTTCATCCTCATCTACCGCCTGTCCATGCTGGACCTCATCCCCGGCGGCTCCACCCTGGACGAGGTCGTCCACCTCGCCAAGGAGATCGAGGCGGCCGGCGCCACCATCATCAACACCGGCATCGGCTGGCACGAGGCCCGCATCCCCACCATCGCCACCTCCGTCCCGCGCGGCGCCTACACCTGGGTCACCAAGCGCCTGATGGGCGCGGTGAGCGTCCCGCTCGTCACCAGCAACCGCATCAACACCCCGGAGATCGCCGAGGAGCTGCTCGCCGACGGGCGCGCCGACCTGGTGTCGCTGGCCCGCCCCTTCCTGGCCGACGCCGACTTCGTCGCCAAGGCCGCGGCCGGCCGCTCCGAGACCATCAACACCTGCATCGGCTGCAACCAGGCCTGCCTCGACCACACCTTCAGCGGCAAGATCACCAGCTGCCTGGTCAACCCGCGGGCCTGCCACGAGACCGAGCTCGTCCTGTCCCCGACGCGCACGAAGAAGAGCGTCGCCGTCGTCGGCGCCGGCCCGGCCGGTCTCGCCTGCGCGGTCTCCGCCGCCGGACGCGGCCACGCCGTCACCCTCTTCGAGGCCTCCGGCCACATCGGCGGCCAGCTCGACATCGCCCGCCGCATCCCCGGCAAGGAGGAGTTCGAGGAGACCATCCGCTACTTCGGCACCCAGCTTGCGGAAAGCGGTGTGGAGGTCCGCCTGAACACCCGCGCCGACGTGGAGACCCTGCGCGGCTTCGACGAGGTCGTCGTCGCCACCGGCGTCACCCCCCGCACCCCCGACATCGAGGGCGTGGACCACGCCAACGTCGTCAGTTACCTCGACGTGCTGCGCGACGGCGCCCCCGTCGGCGAGCGCGTCGCCGTGGTCGGCGCCGGCGGCATCGGTTTCGACGTCGCCGAGTTCCTCACCGACAGCGGCGAGGGCGCCTCCCAGGACCCCGAGGTCTACTTCCGCCACTGGGGCGTGGACACCGAGTACACCGGCCCCGGCGGGCTCGCGAAGCCCGAGCGCCCCGCGCCGCCGCGCCGCGTCCACCTGCTCCAGCGCAAGGCCACCAAGGTCGGCGCCGGTCTCGGCACCACCACCGGCTGGATCCACCGCGCGGAGCTCAAGCACCGCGGGGTCGTCTCCGTCGCCGGGGCCGCGTACGACCGGATCGACGACGAGGGCCTGCACATCACCGTCGACGGGGAGCAGCGCCTCGTGCCCGCCGACACGGTGGTCCTGTGCACCGGCCAGGAGCCGCGCCGCGACCTGTACGAGGCGCTGCGCGCGGCCGGTGTCGAGGCGCACCTGATCGGCGGCGCCGACGTGGCCGCCGAGCTCGACGCCAAGCGGGCCATCCGGCAGGGCACGGAACTGGCCGCCGCACTCTGAGATCCGCAGGCCGAAGGGGATTGTGGCGGTCCGGCCGGGCCGCCACAATTTCCCGGTGACGTTCTCAGCCGCAGACGCAGACAAGATCCTCGCCGACAACTTCGCCCCCTGGGTGCTCGCCCTCGGACTGACCGTCCAGGAGACGGGCGAGCGGCACGCAGTGCTGCGCCTGCCCTGGTCCGGGGAGCTGGCCCGGGACGGCGGCGGCCTCTCGGGCCAGGCCATGATGGCGGCCGCCGACACGGCGACGGTCATCGCGATCTCCGCCGCCCGCGGCGGCTACGGGCCGATGACCACCGTCCAGCAGTCGACGAGCTTCCAGCGGCCGGTGGTCGGCGCCGACGTGCTGATCCACGTACGGGTCACCAAGCTCGGCAAGCGGATGGCCTTCGCCGACATCACCCTCACCCCCGAGGGCGCGGACGAACCGGCCGCCACGGCCTCGACCGTCTACGCCCTGCTCGGCTGAGGACCGTCCGGCTCGCCGGCTCAACCGTCCAGCGAGAGTGCGTTCTTGGCGCGGTCGACGGATTCCTCGCAGGCGGGTCCGCCGGGATTCTCGGTGGCCAGGGCCTGGTTGGCGGCGACGAAGGGGCGCATCCGCCGCTCGTAGCGGGCATACGCGGCGCGGTGGTCGCCGTCGTCCGCGGCCAGGCAGTCGGCCAGCACGTGGGCGCCCACGAGGGCCAGGCTGGTGCCCTGCCCCGAGAGGGGGGACGGGCAGTAGCCGGCGTCTCCGAGCAGGGTGACCCGGCCCCGGGACCACTGGTCCATGCGGATCTGGGCCATGGCGTCGCAGTAGAAGTCGGGCGCCTTCCGGGCGGCCTCGGCCAGTCGGGTGCCCTCCCATTGCATCGAGGCGAGCCTGTCCACGACGAGCTGCCGGAGGGCGCCGCCGTCGCGGAGCTCGGGGGCGAGGGGGCCGGACTCGAAGCCGAAGGCGATCCTGAGCTCCGTGTTGTCGCGGACGGGCATGATGCCGAAGCCCGCGTCCCCGTCCCTCAGCCACATCTGCCAGTCGTCCAGGCCGAGGAAGTTCTCCGCGCCGAACACCGAGAGGTAGCTGCCCAGGTGGTGGGCGAAACGCTCCTCCGGACCGAAGGCCAGGCGCCGTACGGTGGAGTGGAGGCCGTCGGCCCCCACCACGAGGTCGAAGGTGCGGGAGGGCCCGTGCGCGAAGTCGGCGCGCACGCCGCTCTCGTCCTCGGCGAGTGCGGTGATGCTGTCTCCGAAGAGGTACTCGACGCCTGAGCGCGTGTGCTCGTGCACCATCCGTACCAGGTCCTCGCGCAGCACCTCGATGTCCTCGCTGTCCAGCCGGCCGCTGCTGAAGGTCGCCTCGGTGGAGCGGTCGACCTCGCGGCCGTCGGGGCCGAGGATCGACATGCCGCGCATCCGGGTCCGCACGCTGCGCGCCTGCTCCAGCAGGCCCATCCGCTCCACGACTTCGAGCGCGACGCCGCGGATGTCCACGGCCTGGCCGCCGGGGCGCAGGCTCGGGGCGCGCTCGACGACGGTCGGCGCGAAGCCGTGGCGGCGCAGCCAGTAGGCGAGGACGGGACCGGCGATGCCGCCGCCGGAGACGAGTATGGTCCGCATGGGGTGCTCCTTCGTGCGTACGCTGTAAGTGCTCTGAACGTACGCCGTACGAGCAGCACCCTCAACTGGGCTTATCTGTCAGGTGTACTAGGACAGATGGGTCCGCGCTCCGGATCGCCGCTGCTACCCTCTGCACTAGTACAGGAGAAGGAGGCGGCAGGACGTGACGAAGGCCACAGGCGCGGCGGGGGATCCGCCCTATCTGCGCATCGTCGCCGCGATCCGGCAGCGGATCGCGAACGGTGAACTCGCCCCGGGGGAGCGGGTTCCCTCGACCCGGCAGCTCGCCGCGCAGTGGGGTGTCGCGCTCGCCACCGCCACCAAGGCTCTGACCACCCTGCGACTGGAAGGACTTGTCGAGGCACGGCCCCGGATCGGCACGGTCGTCGCCGAAACCACGCGCGCCGCGCCGGCCCGCAGGCGCCCGCCGTCCGCCCCGGACGCCGAGCAGGAGCTGAGCCTCGACCGGATCGTCCGCACCGCCATCGAGATCGCCGACGCCGAAGGGCTCCAGGCGCTCTCCATGCGCGGCGTCGCGGCCCGGCTCGGCGTGGCGGCGATGTCGACCTACCGCTACGTCCCGAGCAAGGAGGACCTCGTCCTCCACATGGCCGACGCCGCGTTCGGCGAGGAGTCCTGCCCCGCGGACGCACCCGGCGACTGGCGTGCCCGCATCGAGCTGGGCGGCCGGACCCTGTGGGGCCTGTACCGCAAGCACCCGTGGCTGGCCCAGCTCGGTTCCCTCACACGCCCGTTGCTCGTACCCAACCTGATGGTGCACGGCGAGTGGATGCTGGCCGCCCTCGACGGCCACGGCCTCGACTCCACCACGCTGTTCGACATCCACGTCCTGCTCTACAGCCACGTCCAGGGCCTTGCCGCGCACCTCGAACTGGAAGCGCACGCCGAGGCCGCCACCGGCCAGTCGGAGGAGCAGTGGATGGACAGCCGCGCCCCGGCCCTCCGGGGGCTGGTGGAATCCGGCCGCTTCCCGACCTTCACCCGCGTGGTCGGATCCTTCGAGGACGGCTACGACCTGCGTCTCGACGCGCTCTTCGAGCTCGGCCTCAAGGCACTCCTCGACGGCCTGGCGCCCCTCGTCGACGGCTGATCAGGGTGGGCCCGCGGTGCTCGCGGCGGGCCCACCGCGAGGCTCAGCCGTGGACGAACCCCGGCGGGCGCTTGTCCACGAAGGCCGCCATGCCCTCCTTCTGATCGGCAGTGGCGAACACCGCCTGGAACAGCCGCCGTTCGCCGTCGTTGAGGCCGATCACGATGATGCGGAAGCCGTCTCCCCCGGAGCCGAGCCGCCGGTCGGCGGGGATGTGGACGCCGTCGACTACCACGTGCCGGGTGGGCTGCGCGTTCCAGCCGCCCGTGCGCAGCGCTGCGCCTACAGTCGGGGCATGCGCATCGTCTCCCTGCTGCCGGCCGCCACCGACATCGTCGCCGAGCTCGGTCTGGCCGGTGACCTGGTGGGACGCACCCACGAATGCGACTGGCCGGCGCAGGACGTCGCCGGTGTCCCGGTGGTCACCGCGGCCGAATTCTCCGCCGAGACGCTCAGCAGCCGGGAGATCTCCGACGCCGTCGGCGGCGCGGCGCACTCCGGATCCTCCCTCTACACCCTCGACACCGAGGCCCTGGCGGCCCTCGCCCCCGACGTGGTGCTGACCCAGGACCTGTGCGACGTCTGCGCCGTGTCCTACCGCGGGGTGTCGCAGGCGGTCCGGGTGCTCGACGCCGGTCCGCGGGTGCTCAGCCTGGAGCCCCGCACCCTGGACGACGTACTGGACTGCCTGGTCACCGTGGGGGAGTTGCTCGGCGTGCGCGAGCGGGCCGAGCGGCGGCGCGGGGAACTGCGGGCACGGCTCGCCGGGGTGCGCCGTGCGACGGCGGGGCTCGCCCGGCCCCGGGTGGTGGCCGTCGAATGGCTCGACCCGCTGTGGCCGGCCGGGCACTGGGTCCCCGAACAGATCGACTGCGCCGGCGGCGAGCCGCTGCTCGCCGCGCCGGGGGAGCACACCAAGGCGATGACCTGGGACGAGGTCGTCGCCGCCCGCCCCGACGTCCTCCTCGTCCTGCCCTGCGGCTTCCCTCCCGAGCGCACCCTGCGGGAGCGGGAGCTGCTCACCTCCCTGCCCGGCTGGGACGAGCTGCCCGCCGTACGCTCCGGCGCCGTCTGGGTCCTCGACGGGCCGGCGTACTTCAACCGCCCCGGGCCCCGCGTGGTGCGCGGCGCGGAGGTGCTCGCCCACGTGCTGCACTCCGTACGGGCCGGTGAACCCGTGACCGCGGCGGAGGCCCGGCGGCTGGACTGAGCCGCCCCGCGGCGCCGGTCAGCCGCGTTCCGCGGTCACCGGGTACGGGATGAAGGTGCTGCTGTTCTCGTCGACGGCGAGGGTGCGGCCGAGCGGCGGGACCGCCCGCTGGGGGCAGTCGAGGCGCTCGCAGAGGCGGCAGCCCATGCCGATGGGCGTGGCCGCAGCCCTGTTGTCCAGGTCGAGCCCGTCGGAGTAGACGAGGCGGGACGCGTGCCGGATCTCGCAGCCCAGGCCGATCGCGAAGGTCTTGCCGGGCTCGCCCCAGCCGCCCCGGTGGCGGGTGACGGCGCGGGCGGTCCACAGGTGGCGCTGCCCGTCGGGCATGGCCGCGACCTGGACGTGGATGCGGCCGGGCGCGGCGAAGGCCTCGTAGACGTTCCACAGCGGGCAGGTGCCGCCGGCCCGGGAGAAGTGGAAGCCCGTGGCGGACTGCCGTTTGGACATGTTCCCGGCCCGGTCCACGCGGACGAAGGAGAAGGGCACCCCGCGCAGCCTGGGCCGTTGCAGGGTGCTGAGGCGGTGGCAGACGGTTTCGTAGCCGAGGCCGAAGTGGTCGGTGAGCCGCTCGATGTCGTAGCGGAACTCCTCTGCCGCCGTGTGGAAGGCGCCGTACGGGAGGATCAGCGCCGCGGCGAAGTAGTTCGCGATGCCGATCCGGGCCAGGCCGTGGGACGCTGAACCGGGCGGGAAGTCCTCTGCCGCCAGCCCGTCCAGCTCCTCGCCGTACTCCAGCAGGGCCAGCTGGGTGGCGAGCCGGAAGGCCTGCTGGCCCGGCCGGAGCCGGCTGGAGATGTGCAGGACGCGGGCGCGCTCGTCGTAGTGGTGCAGCCGGTCCGAATCGGCCGCGAGGCGCACCCCGTGCCGGTCCGCGAGCCGCGCGGACAGGGCGCGTACGACGTCCCCCGGCCGGATCCCCACCTCGCGGGCCAGCGCCTCGGCGGCGAGGTCGGCGTCGTGCAGGTAGTTCTGCCGCCGGTAGAAGAACTCGCGGATCTCCTCGTGCGGTGAGCGGGGTACGTCGAGCGTGCCGTCCCGGCCGTCCGCGGCCCCGGCGAGCCGCTCGGCGAGCAGCTGGCCGCGCCGGCCGAGGTCGAGCAGGACCGAGGCGACGGCGGGCATCCGGGTGGCGAGTTCCGCGAGGTCCGAGGCGGACACGCGGGCCTCGGCGACCTCCGTGGCCAGCGCCTCGCGGAGGTCGGCCACCAGCCGGGAGGTGTCGCGCTCCGAGAAGAAACCGGGGTCGACGCCGAACGCCTCGGTGAGCCGCAGGAGCACCGGGACGGTGAGCGGGCGCGAGTCGTGCTCCATCTGGTTGAGGTAGCTGGGCGAGATCGCGAGGACTCGCGCCAACTCCGCCTGGCTCATGCGCCGTTCCTCGCGCAACCGCCGCAGCCGCGCACCCGCGTACGTCTTGCTCACCGTGCTCCTCGCCTGCTCCTGGTGTGCCGGGGACAGCCGCAACCCTACGCGGGATCCGCGCCCCGCCAAGGTTTGCAAACTTGGCAAAACGGCCTGTGAAGATTCGCAGAACTTGGCATTCGTCCCTCCTTGATGGCACTCGGTGCCACTGCCAGAGTCTGTCCTGCGGCCCGCCGGACCCGGCGGCCGAGACGGACGCCCCGGGCGCGATTCATGCCCTGATGTCGGAGATCCCGGCAGTCCTGGCTCGGTGGTTCGGCAACATTGCTCAGTTCGGCCCACGGGTCGGTCCGGCGGCCGCGATCCCCTACTCAGGCACACGGTGCCAGCACCTTGCACAGCTGACCAGAACATTGGCAGATCAAGCGATTCACGGAGACGGTGACGGTCATGGCAGAGGCGAACACGACGGCGGCGGCCCAGCAGCTCGAACAGCGGTGGGCCACGGACCCGCGGTGGGCCGGGATCGAGCGCACCTACACCGCCGAGGACGTGGTGCGGCTGTCCGGCAGCGTCCGCGAGGAGCACACCCTCGCCCGGCGCGGAGCCGAGCGGCTGTGGCGGCAGCTGCACGAGCGGGACTACGTCCACGCGCTCGGCGCGCTCACCGGCGGCCAGGCCGTCCAGCAGGTCCGGGCCGGACTGCAGGCGATCTACCTCTCGGGCTGGCAGGTCGCCGCCGACGCCAACCAGGCCGGCCACACCTACCCCGACCAGAGCCTGTACCCGGTCAACTCGGTGCCGCAGGTGGTGCGCCGGATCAACAACGCGCTGCTGCGCGCCGACCAGATCGCCACCGCCGAGGGCGGCACGACAGGCTCGTCCGACGGGGGGACGGACTGGCTGGCGCCGATCGTCGCCGACGCCGAAGCCGGTTTCGGCGGCCCGCTCAACGCCTTCGAACTGACCAAGGCGATGATCGCGGCGGGCGCGGCCGGCATCCACTACGAGGACCAGCTGGCCTCCGAGAAGAAGTGCGGCCACCTGGGCGGCAAGGTGCTCGTGCCGACCGCGCAGCACATCCGCACCCTCAACGCGGCCCGCCTGGCCGCCGACATCGCCGATGTCCCCACCCTGGTCATCGCCCGTACGGACGCCCTCGCCGCCACCCTGCTGACCAGCGACGTCGACGAGCGCGACGCGCAGTTCGTGACGGGTGAGCGCACGGCGGAGGGCTTCTACCGCGTCCGGAACGGCATGGCGCCCGTCATCGCCCGCGGCCTCGCCTACGCCCCGTACGCCGACCTGATCTGGGTCGAGACCGGCACCCCGGACCTCGCCCAGGCCCGCGAGTTCGCCGAGGCGATCCACGCCGAGCACCCGGACCAGATGCTCGCCTACAACTGCTCGCCCTCCTTCAACTGGAAGGCGGCGCTGGACGACGACCAGATCGCCAAGTTCCAGCGGGAGCTGGGTGCGATGGGCTACCGCTTCCAGTTCATCACCCTGGCCGGCTTCCACTCCCTCAACCACGGCATGTTCGAGCTCGCCCGCGGCTACGCCGAGCACGGCATGACCGCGTACGTCGACCTCCAGGAGCGCGAGTTCGCCGCCCAGGAGCACGGGTTCACCGCGGTCAGGCACCAGCGCGAGGTCGGCACCGGCTACTTCGACCTGGTCTCCACCGCCGTCAACCCCGCCTCCTCCACCACTGCGCTCTCCGGCTCCACCGAGGAAGAGCAGTTCCACTAGGCCGCGCCCGCCCGCGGTCGGGTGGGGGCGCCAGCCCCACCCGCGCCGCAGGCCCGCCCCGCGCCCGTGTCCCTCCCCGCCCGCCGCTCCCGCCGAGGAGACCCGCATGTCCACCACCGAACTCACCGGTCGCGTCCAGGTCCTCGGCGCACCGGGCGACCGCTTCGCCGAGATCCTCACCCCCGCCGCCCTCGACTTCCTCGCCCGGCTCCACACCGCCTTCGGCGACCGCCGCGAGGAGCTGCTCGGGGAACGGCGCCGGCGCACCACCCTGCTCGCCTCCGGCACCCCGCTCGACTTCTCCCGCGCGACCATCCCGGTCCGCGCCGACGCCGACTGGCGCGTCGCCGCGCCCGCCCCGGGCCTCACCGACCGGCGCGTGGAGATCACCGGCCCGCCCGAGCGCCGGATGACCGTCAACGCACTCAACTCCGGTGCCCGGGTCTGGATGGCCGACTTCGAGGACGCCACCGCACCCACCTGGGCCAACGTCATCGGCGGCCAGCTGAACCTGCTCGACGCGATCGAACGCCGGATCGACTTCACCACTCCGGAGGGCAAGGAGTACCGGCTCGGGACGGACCTCGCGACCATCATGGTCCGCCCCCGCGGCTGGCACCTGACCGAGCAGCACCTGGAGGTCGACGGCCGCCCCGTTCCGGCCTCCCTGGTGGACTTCGGGCTGTACTTCTTCCACTGCGCGCAGCGCCAGATCGACGCCGGCCACGGTCCGTACTTCTACCTCCCCAAGCTGGAGAACCGGTACGAGGCCCGGCTCTGGAACGACGTCTTCCTCCTCGCCCAGGAGCTCCTCGGCATCCCCCGCGGCACCATCCGCGCCACCGTCCTCATCGAGACGGTCACCGCCGCCTTCGAGATGGAAGAGATCCTCTACGAGCTGCGCGAACACAGCGCGGGACTGAACGCGGGGCGCTGGGACTACCTGTTCAGCCTGATCAAGACCTTCGGCCACCGCACCGACTTCCAGCTCCCCGACCGGGCCAAGGTCACGATGACCGCCCCGTTCATGCGCGCGTACACCGAACTGCTCGTCCGTACCTGCCACAAGAGGGGCGCCCACGCCATCGGCGGCATGGCCGCCCACGTCCCCGGCAAGGACGCCGGGGCGAACGCCGCCGCCCTCGCCAAGGTCCGTCTCGACAAGGAGCGCGAGGCGGAGGACGGCTTCGACGGCTCATGGGTGGCCCACCCCGGACTCGTCCCCGTCTGCCGCGAGGTCTTCGGCGGGGTGCTCGGCGCGCGGCCCCACCAGCTCGACCGGCTGCGCGAGGACGTCCACGTCACCGCCGCCGACCTGCTGTCGGTCCGGCGGATCAGCGGCCCGCCCACCCCGGAGGGGATCCGCGCCAACACCGCCGTCGCGCTGCGGTACTTCGACGCCTGGCTGCGCGGCAGCGGAGCGGTCGCCCTGTACGGCCTCATGGAGGACGCGGCGACCGCCGAGATCGCCCGGGTCCAGCTCTGGCAGTGGCTGCGCCACGGCACCGCCGACCGCGAGGACGTACGGGAGATCCTCGCCGCGGAGTGCGCCGCGCTCGCCAAGGAGCAGCCGGACGCCCTGGTCGCCGAGGCCGCCGCCGTCTTCGAGCGCACGGCGCTCGCCCGGGACCTGCCGGCCTTCTTCACCCTGGACGCGTACGAGCGCCACCTGGTTCGCCACCCGGAGGCCCGCTCATGAGCGCCGCCCCCGCCCCGGGCACCGGCGTCCCCGGCCCCGGCGTCCCCGGCATCGGCACGGCCGGCATCCGCCGGGTCGGCATCGTCGGCGGCGGCCGGATGGGCGCCGGCATCGCCGAGGTGTGCGCCCGCGCCGGCCTCGACACCGTGGTCTGCGAAGCAGACGCCACCGCCGCGCGCGCCGCCCGCGAACGCGTGGCCGTCTCCCTCGAACGCGCCGTCCAGCGCGGCAAACTGGACCGGTTCACCGCCGAGGACGCCCTGGCCCGGCTGGTCTTCTCCGGCAGCCTCGACGACCTCGCCGACCGGCAGCTCGTCGTCGAGGCCGTCGTGGAGAACGCCGGGGTGAAGACGGAGGTCTTCACGGCTCTCGACAAGATCGTCGAGGACCCGGAGGCCATCCTCGCGACCAACACCTCCGCCATCCCCGTGATGCGCCTGGCCATGGCCACCGGCCGCGCCGACCGCGTGGTGGGCCTGCACTTCTTCAACCCCGTACCGGTCCTGCCCCTGGTGGAGATCGTCTCCTCGCTGCACACCGGCCGCGGCACCGTCGAGACGGTCGAGGCGTTCGCCCGCGACACCCTCGGCAAGACGGCCGTCCACTCGCAGGACCGGTCCGGCTTCGTCGTCAACGCGCTGCTGGTCCCGTACCTGCTCTCGGCCATCCGGATGGCCGAGTCCGGCTTCGCCACCGCCGCCGACGTCGACACGGCCATGGAACTGGGCTGCGCCCACCCCATGGGCCCGCTCAAGCTCGCCGACCTGATCGGCCTGGACACCGTCGCGGCCATCGCGGAATCCCTGTACGAGGAGTTCAAGGAGCCGCTCTACGCCCCGCCCCCGCTGCTGCAGCGGATGGTCCAGGCGGGGCTGCTGGGCCGCAAGAGCGGCCGCGGGTTCCACACATACGACCGGGGCTGATGAGGGACCCGGTGGTGCCGCTGCGGGGTTGAGGGACCCCGGCGGCGCGGACAAGGAGCGCGGAGCGGCCCGGTGGCCCGCTCCGCGCTCCTGTCGGGAGGCGCTCCGTCCGGACGGACGCGGGGCTGCGGCCCCGGCCGCCCGGCCGTCGGCGCGCGCACAGGGCGGCGTTCTGGGATCGTGGATCACAGGTGCAGTCACACCGAGGAGCCGACATGTCCGGACAGTTCGAGGCGAGCGTCGAGATCGACCGGCCGGTCGAGGAGGTCTTCGCCTACCTCGCCGACGGGCGCAACGACCCGGATTTCAGCCCGCGCGTCCAGGAGATCACCAGGACCCCGGACGGCCCCACGGCCCTCGGCACGGTCTTCCGCAGCACGGTCAAGGACGCCGGGATGAAGACCGCCCGAGAGTTCCGCATCGTCGGCTTCGACCCGCCGCACCGGATCCGCTGGACCGAACAGAGCAAGAACCTCGTCACCGCCGAGGGCGGCTACGACCTCGAAGCCCTCCCCGGCGGCCGCACCCGGGTCCGGATCTTCAACACCCTGCACGGCCACGGCCTCGGCAAACTGCTCGTCGGTATCGCGGTGAGCGCCGCGCGCAAGGACGCCCCCGCTTTCGGCCGCCGTATCAAGGCCGCCGCGGAGGCGTCTCGCGCTCAACCCTGAGCGGGCATCGTCCGGACGGTGTCAGAACCGCCCGGGGCCGGCCGGGATCGGCAGCCGCTTCGACGGGGCCAGGGACTCGCGCTGCCCGGCAGCGCCCGCCGGGTTCTGGCAGGTCACGTCCTGGGCGGGCAGCCTGCCCGTGGTCAGGTACGCGTGGACCGGCGCGTTGGCGCAGGAGGAGGGGTCGGCGAGGTACACCCCGTGGCCCTCACCGCCGGCCGCCAGCACCATCCGCGAGCCCTTGAGCGCGCGGTGCAGGCCCTGCCCGCTGACGAGCGGGGTCTGGGAGTCCCACTCGTTCTGCACGGTCAGCACGTTCGCCTTCTTGTTCATCGGAGTGGCCGCCTCGACCGGCCGGTCCCAGAAGGCGCACGGCTTGATGTTGGACGCGAAGTCCCCGTACAGCGGGTACCTCGCCTTGTCCTTCGCCGCGTCCCGCTCGTACTGCTCCGTGTAGCGGGGCCAGCTGCCGGTGTCCCCGCAGGCCACCGCCCAGAAGACGGCCGTGCCGTTGTCCGAGGCGGGCTCGGCCGCCGCGCCGCCGGTCAGCAGCCGCCTCATCTCCGTCAGGGTCGTGCCCGCGGGCAGCGGCTTGCCCTCGGCCGCGGCCTTCAGGGCCACGATCATGGGAGTGGCCTGCGCCGGGTAGAAGAACACCCCGCGCGCGGAGCGGATCATGTCCCCGTCGACCTTCATGCCGTCGAAGTCGATGGGCTCCTTGTCGGCGCGCGCCACCAGCCCCCAGAAGGTCTCGGACACGGCCTTCGGGCTGTCACCCAGCTGGAATTCCGCCGACCGCTGCGCCGCCCACTGGGTCCACCGCGCGAAGGCGGGCTCGGCCTCGGTGGCCCAGACCTGGATCATGCCGCGCCAGATCCGCTGCGGGTCCACCCCGCTGTCGAGCACGAAGCGGTCCGTGCGGTCCGGGAACATCTGCGAGTACACCGCGCCGAGGTAGGTCCCGTACGAGTAGCCCAGGTACGAGAGCTTGCGCTCGCCCAGCACCGCGCGGATCGTGTCCATGTCGCGTGCCGTGTTGCGGGTGGTGATGTACGGAAGCTCCGGACCGGCCTTCTCGCGGCACTTGTCGGCGACGGTGCGCGCCCACGTCACGTCGGCGTCGAAGGTCTCAGGACGGTAGGCCCGGTTGAAGTTCTGCTCGGCGTCGTCCAGACCGCAGGTGATCGGGCTGCTGGCGCCGACACCGCGCGGGTCGAAGCCGATGAGGTCGTACTGCTCGCGGACCTCCTTGGGTATCGCCTCGTTCATCATGAGCGGCAGGTCGAGCCCGGAACCGCCGGGGCCACCGGGGTTCAGCAGCATGGCGCCGTGGCGCTTGGCCGGGTTCTCGCTCTTCATGCGGGATATGGCGAGGTCGATCGTGCGCCCGTCGGGACGCCGGTAGTCGAGCGGCACCTTGAGCGTGGCGCACTCGTACGAGGCCGGCAGCTCGGTGCTGCAGCGGTGCCAGGCGGGCTTCTGCCGCAGGTGGTCCGGTGCCGGGGCGGCCGATGCCTGGGCCGCGGACAGCAGGGGCACGGTGGACGCGAGGAGTCCGGCGGCGGCGAGCAGTGGTGCGAAGCGTTTCAGGCGCACGAAGGCGGTTCCTTTCGGTGAAGTCGCTTACAGGTCCACCTTGTTGTACGCGGAGACCTGCCGAATCATCCCGAAGGGTCGTGCCTTGTGCTCCTCACGAATGAGCTGAAATCAGAACAACTGGCCGACACGCCGTGCAGGTTCAGGGATGGGCGGAGTCGTCGGCGTGCGCAGAGGGGTCGCCGTGCTCGGAAGGACCGGTGTGTTCGGAAGATCCGGTGTGCCCGGAAGGGCCGGTGTGCTCCGAGGGGCTGCCGTGCGTGTCGCCGGTCTCCAGGGAACCGCCGAGCCGGCCGCGCACCGCCGCCAGGGCATCCTCCGAACGGGCGGTGACGACCCACCGGTCCCCGACCAGATAGATGCCGCCGTAGTTCCGGGCCTCGGCCAGCCAGGAGCGCAGCCCCTTCTCGGCGGCGAAGGTGACCATCCGGTAAGGGCCGCCCTGCCCGGTCTCGCAGCCCCCCTGCCGCAGCTCCTCGGCCTCCACGCTCACTTCGGCGGTGCAACCGATGGCCGTGGCGATCTCCTCGATCGAGGTCTGGTGCGCGGACTCCGGGGTGCGGTGCGCGGCAGCCTTCCCGGCGCAGCCGCCGCACAGGAGAGCCGTGACGCACAGCGCGGCGAAGGCCGCACGGGACGGGCCCGTCCGGCGGGTGCGGCGGTAGGTGGACGAGGGCATGGCGACCTCACTGGCTGATCGGGAAGGGGGTCGTGGTGCCCGGGAGGGGAGGGCCCGGGCACCACGCGTCGAGGGGAGGGGTGGGGAGGAAGGAGAGGGGGGCTGCGGCGGGAGGGACCGGTCGGGTCCTAGCCGACGACCTTCGCCTTCTTGCCCTTGTCGGTGACGGCGAACCAGAGGCCCTTGTTGTTGTGTCCGCTGATGTCCCCGGGTTCCTTGTCGCCGGTGAACGTGTAGACCGGCCAGCAGTCGATCGTCAATTGCTCACTGCCGTCGGGCCGCTTCACCTTGCCGATCAATTCGGCGGCAATTCCCTTCACATTCGCCTTGTCGACCGGCTTGGCGGGCTTCCAGGTGTCCGTGCAGGCGTCCACGCAGCCGATTTTCATGGGCCAGGCGCTGTCCTTGTCGAACCGGTAGAGCGTCCGGCCCTCCGCGTCCGAGACAATGGGGCCGAGTTCGGCATTCTGATTGACGGCGAGTTCGGTGAGCTGCTGTGCCGAGCCGTCCTTCCCGCCCTTGTCGGCCCCGCCCTTGGCCGGTGCGGCCGGCTTCCCGCCGGGTCCCAGTACGTGCCAGGTCCCGCCGACGCCCTCACCGAGCGTGTCGCCCGCCTTGGTGTCCTTGGCGTAGCGGTACACGGGCCACCCCGCGAGCGTCAGCTGCCGGGTGCCGTCGGCCCGTTCGACCGAACCGAGCAGGGTCTTGTCGATGCCCTCACCTGCGGAGGCGTCGTCCGCGGCCACCGCGGGCCAGGCCGTGGCGCAGTCCCCCTCGCAGTTGGACTTGGGGGGCTTGGGCGTGTCCTTGTCGAACCGGTAGAGGGTGAAGCCCTGACTGTCGGTGACCCCCGCGCCGAGGTCCGCGATGTCCTGCACCTTCAGCTCCCCGGCCGGGCCGCTCTTGCCGGCCGCGCCCGGGTCGGCCCCGGCTCCGCTTCCGTAGACGTCGTCGTAGCCGTTCCCGACCTGTTTGCTGTCGCCCACCGGCTGAACCGAGCTCCCCTTTCCCGAGTAATTGTCTCCGGAGCCGCATGCGGCCGTCATCAGCAGTACCGCGACCGCCGACCCGGCGTATATTCCACGACGCATCCTCTTCACGATCTCTCCTTCAGGTTCGGTTCCGCGTTTTCTTGCCCCCCGGTAATTGATACGGGGCTTCGGACGGTGGAAGCAGAATTCCCTGGGAATTTGTCAGATCGCGCCAAGATTGAACCCGGCGCAATGGTTCAGTCCTGGATGCGCAGGGCGAGGGCCGGGCAGCGCCGCACCGCGCGCAGCGCCTTCGGCCGCAGCCGTGCCGGCACCGGCATGGACGCCTGCGCCGGAAAGCCGTCCGCGTCGAGCCGTACGACGTCGGGCACGATGTCCACGCACAGCCCGTGCCCCTTGCACAGGGTCCAGTCCACGACGAGCCGCTCCGGACTCTCGTCCTGGGGCAGCGGCAGCGCCCCCAGCACCCGTCGGCCGCACCCGCTGCCGAGGGCGTGGTCCCGGAACTCGTCCGGGAACACGCTGAGCGCCGAGGCCACGAAGCGCGAGGTGCCGTCGGGATGACTGCACGCGCCGCGGCCCAGGACCGACTTGAGCCGCGCCTCCACCATTTCGAGGGCGCCTGCGCCCCCTCCCCGGATCGCGTCCTCCAGTACGTCGGCCAGTGCGGGCAGTCCCCGTACGCAGGGGCCGCACTGGCCGGCCGACTCCTTCGCCATCCAGCGGGTCACCCGTGCCACCTCGCCGGCCGGGCAGGTGTCCTCGGGCAGCGGCAGGACCGCTCCCGCCCCCAGCCGCGCGCCGAGCGAGTCGAGGGACTGCCGGGACACCTCCGCGGCGCGGGCCGATCCCGGATCCAGCCATTTGCCGTGATAGCCGCCGACCAGGACGCCCTGGCCGGGATTGGTGCCGCACAGTTCCAGGATGTACGACAGCGCGGCCCCGGTCGGCGTCTCGACGACGGTGGAGCCGGCGACGGTCAGCAGGACCGTGCCCGGCTCGGCGGGCAGGCCGACCGTGCGGTAGTCCAGCGCGCCGAGCCGTGCGGCGACGCCGAGTTGGGCGAAGGTCTCGGTGTTGGACAGCAGGGTGGGCACACCGTTCAGGCCTCGCTCGCTGGTCCGCACCTTCTGCCCGGACGGCAGCGTGTCACCCCCGTTCAGGCCGTTGATGTGGGCGGTTCCCTCGCCGGTGACGAACCGTTCGGGGAGCAGGGCCACCCGGACCCGGCGTCCTGCCGGGCCGCGTTCCGCGACGGCGGCCCGTACCGACTGCTCCACGTCCGTCCTCGTGACCCCGACCACGACGTCCTCGGCGGAGATCGCGGCGGCGGCCAGCAGGGCTCCGTCGAGCACCAGGTGCGGGGCGTGCAGCAGCAGTGCGGTGTCCTTGAGACAACTCGGCTCTCCCTCACTGCCGTTGACGACGACGGCGGTCTGGCCCTCGCGGCCCCGGGCGGCCCGCATGACCGCGCGCAGCTTCCGGGAGAAGGGGAAGCCCGCACCGCCGCGGCCCCGCAGGTCGATGTTGTCGGCGAGGTCGACCAGCTCCTCCGGCCGGTACCGGGGCAGCGAGCCGTGCGTCGTCAGATGGGCGACGCGGTCGAGCCGGGGGGCCTGGTCGAGCCCGGCCAGCAGTCTGGGGGCGCCGACGCAACCCAGGCTGGGGGTCGGCTCGCCGGTCACAGGCGCTGCTCTCGGGTGGCGAACTGCTCCTCGGCCGGGCCGAGGCCGCCGGCCCGGCTCCGCGCGTACACGGCGGTACGCGGCGGGTCGTCGGGCCCGGGCGGCGCCGCCGGCCGGTCGAACGGGACGGGACGCGTGCCCCGCCTCGGCCGGGGCACGGCCGCCAGCACAACGGACGGCTGCGCCACGGCCTGTGGGGTGGGCGGCCGGTTCGTCACGTCACTGATGCGGGCCTTGAGACGGAAGGCGAGCACACCGGCGACACCGGCCAGGCACAGGGCGTAGGCCGCCGTGACCCAGACGTCGGCGGACCGGCCCGCCTTCAGCCCGTGCACCAGGGACGCACCCCATGCGGGGTAGGCCCCGAAGTGGAGGGCCCGCCACCACAGGGAGCGGCCCTTGGTGGCGAAGGCGCTGCGCACCGCACCGGAGACGGCAACGGCAAGGAAGAGGTATCCGGCCAGCGAGCCGAGGCCGATCAGGACCGGCTGGCCGACGTCCGTGAACGGCACCGCGGCCGAAGCCGCCGTCGTCCGCTGTTCCGCGACCTTGA
The DNA here is from genome assembly GCF_045160965.1 of Streptomyces sp. NBC_00207. Classification (NCBI taxonomy): domain Bacteria; kingdom Bacillati; phylum Actinomycetota; class Actinomycetes; order Kitasatosporales; family Streptomycetaceae; genus Streptomyces; species Streptomyces sp. NBC_00207. The sequence continues at coordinate 7,747,382 of NZ_CP130715.1, forward strand.
CCCAGATGTGGAGGGCCAGGAACCCCAGCCCCGCCACCGCGAGGCCGCGGTGCACGCCTTGGGCGAGCAGCCGGTGGCCCGACCCCAGCAGGAGCCGGTCGCTGGCCACCAGCCCCCACAGGACGGTGGAGGTGAGCGAGACGAGCGAGAGCACGCCCGCCCCGTAGTCGAGGAAGTCCCACAGATGGGTCAGGGCGCCCGCGCGGGCGGCCACGGCGAAGGAGACGATGGCCGCGCCGGCGGCGCAGATCACGCCGGGGCGCAGTCTGCCGGCAGTGGGAAGGAGGGAGGGCCGCCGAACGGCCCGCCGTCCGGCGGCCGGTGCCGCTACCGCTGCCGCGTGACGGCTCCTGCGGCGGGCTCTGTGTGAGCGGGGCATGTGAGGCTGGGGCAGGGGCATCCAGTTCTCCTGTGCGCCTGGGCTCCGAGCACTCCACCTGGCGCTCGGGCACCCGGGGGTCGTTGTGTCCTTTGTGCCCGGCAGCGCTGTGAAACTCCGCGCCGGCCGAGGGAACTTGGGGCCGGAGTGCAGCAGCATCGTGGAGCTGCACACCAGCTCCACAGGATTTATCGAAACGTGATAATTTCTCGCAGCGTGTCTCCGACGCATCGAACAACACCGGAAGATTCCCCTCCAGCGGAGGTTGCGACTGGCCACCGCGCCGCCTGTCACCTACGCGTCCCCGACGGCAAAATTACCGCAAAATCACGGGGCCGTAAGTGGCCGGACCTCTCCAGGAGGGAGTACGAGGGCCGCAACTCCTGTTCCAGACAACGTTGTTGGCGCAGGGGGCAACCTCGGCGGGCTTGTCGCTCTTCCCCGGACAAGCCTCACCCCGGCACGAACGAGGAAACGATGTGCGAACTTCTGAACCGCATCTGGTCCCGCCCGCGTGGCGAGTGGACCCGCGTCCTGCGCAAAGAACTGCCCGCGCTGGCCGCCGAGATAGTGGAGGAGCTTCTGCATGGAATTCCGGAATTTTCCGCCCTTATCGATGACAACGATGCCATCGATGACGAGTTGCTCAGGCAGTGCGTGGAAGAGGCTCTTCTCACCGCGCTCGGCTACCAGAAGCAAACCCGGGAACAGACACCGGACAAGTACGAGGACCAGGACCGGGACGAGGACCCGGACGAGGGCCCGGACGAGAGTGAGGACGACATCGCGGACACGGACAAGGGCGAAGTCGCGGCCGGGACCAGGCGCGAGACCAGGCCCGAGACCAGGGCCGAGACCAAGGCCCGGATCAAGGCCGGAATCACGGTCGAGAGGAACGACGAGTGCGAGGTCACGCACGAGGGCCGGTACGAGGGCGTTCGCGAAGGCGTTCGAGCGGAGGCCCGCGAGAGTGCCGGCGACCGCGCACGCGAGGACCTCTTCAAGGCGCTCACCGATGACCGGGCGGCTTCCGAGAGTTCCCTCGTCGAGCTCGCCGAGGCGGCCGGCTGGCCCCTCCCATCAGCCGTACGGGCCATCGTGCCGGCCACGCCCGTCGAGGCCCAGCAGCTCGCCTCCGTACTGCCCGAGGCCCTCGCCGGTTCGTTCGCGGGCCGGCCGTGCCTGCTGCTCCCCAGCCCCGACCCCGACAGCCGCGCCCCTCTGGACCAGCTGCTGCGCGGCCGGTTCGCGGCCGTCGGCCACGCGGTCCCGCTCCGGGACACGGCCTCCTCGCTGCGCTGGGCACTGCGCCTGTTCGCCCTGACGCCCGCCCGCCCGGGCCTGGAGCTGCGGGCCGTGTTCGTGGACGACCACCTCTCGACCCTGCTGCTGCTCCAGGACGAACCGCTCGCCCACGCGCTGGCCGCCCGGTGGCTGCGGCCGCTGGCCGACCTGACCCCGCGCCAGAGCGAGCGCCTGGAGGTGACCCTGCTCGCCTGGCTGGAGGGCGGCGGCGCCCCCGAGGCGGCCAAAGCCCTGAGCGTGCACCCGCAGACCGTGCGCTACCGGATGCGCCAGCTGGAGAAGCTCTTCGGCACCGGCCTGCGCGACCCCCGTACCCGCTTCGAACTGGAGATGGCCCTGCGCAGCCGCCGGCTGATGGCCCAGGTGCGGCGCCAGCACTCGCGCGTGAGCCGCAGGGCGGCGCGCGTGATCACCGCGGACTTCACCCCCGTGGTCGTCGGGCGCATGGCCCGCGTCAACGGCCTCTGAACGGCGGCTGAACCGCACGGCAACTGAACCGCAAGAGCCCGGCCCGGCCCCGTGACGACGGGGCCGGGCCGGGTCTGCGTGCGGTGTTGGCCCGAAGCCGACTCCGGGCCAACACCTTTCCCGGGCCGGGCGCGGTGGGTGGGGGAGGGGGGCGCCCGGCCCAGGAGCAAAGAGGTCCGCACCGGTCCGGATCGCGAGGAACCGGACCGGTGCGGACCAGGGGGGTCAGCGGCAGGTGCGCCCGTCGTTGATGCAGCTCACGGCCTTGTTCATCAGGCCGTTCGACATCACGTTGATGAAGTCGTCGTGGTCGGTCACCGGCTTGTGCAGCTGCTCGGGGAAGCTGTCCACGGCGAAGCGGGCACCCGGCGCCACCCCGTACGTGAGGCGCATCACCAGCTGCGGAATGGCCTTGAAGCCCTTCTGGCAGCGGCCGTTCTTGTCCGGGAAGGCCACGTGCGTCCGGTGGTTGGCGCTGTCGACGTTCTTGCCGTCCCAGCAGCTCTGGAAGGTGAAGGTGCGCACCACGTCGCTGCCCTTGGGGCAGACCGGGTACTTGTCCTTCAGCTGGCGGTTCTCGAATCCGGTGCAGCTCCACGAGGCGTTGGCGTTGGCGTTGCCGTTGGTGAAGGCCTTGGCGTCACCGGTGATGATGCGCAGGAAACGGGGCATCGCGGTGACCTTGCCGACGGGGCTGCCCTTGAAGCTGATCGACACCTGCTTCGGCTGGAGGATGGTGCCGACGTTGGCGTCCTGGCCACCGCCGGGCGCCTTGGCGTCCCGCTCGGCCTTGCCGTCGCGCAGCCGCAGCACGGGCCAGTAGTAGGCCGACTGGTCACCGTTCCCGCAGGTGGTGCCGGAGCCGGCGAGGCTGTCGTTGGTGGAGAAGGCGTCGGTGGTCTTGTTGCCCACGTAGTCGTGCATGTGGTGGGCGCCGTTGGAGACACCGGGGGCGACGATCACGTTGTCGGGGTTGAAGTGGCCGTTCTCGTTGCGGCCGCACTGCGAGCTGAAGGAGCCCTTGGAGGCGTTCCCCGCGGCAGCGGGGGTGCGTACGTTCGGCTTGATCTTGGTGATGTTGACGAAGTCGCTCCGCGCGGGACCGCCCTTCTGCCCGGCACCGCTCTTGGCGGCGGCGGCCTGCTGGTCGCCCCCGCCCGCCTGAGCCTCTTCCGCGCCGGGTGCCTCCTTCATCGCGCAACCGCTCAACTGCTTTATTTCTGCGGGGGGTTGACCGGCTCGGCCGATGGCGTCCGCCATGCCGTTGATGGTCTTGTCCCGCTGTTGCTTGAGCTCACCGAGGAGGGCGTCGCCCTTCGCCTCGCCGGCGGCGAGGCGCCGGTAGGCATCGGCCACCTGGTCGTCCAGCTTGGCGAGGCCCGCGTCCACCTCGGGCTTGGCCTGGTCGGGCACGGCGGTGATCTTCTCCCCGACATCGGGGCAGTCGATGGTCGCGGTCAGTTGCCCCGCACGGCCGCCCTCCTGCCCCGCGGACGCGTTTCCGGCGACGATGGCGACCCCGCCACCGCCCAGCACGAGGGCGGAGACCACGGCCAGGAGCTTGTTCGACAACCGGGGGCGTTTGTGGCCCTTTTGACTCATGCGATCACTTCACTTCGTCGGTGGGACATTGTCGGAGAGCGAGTCGAAGTCGACCAGTCCGCTTTCTTCGAGGACCGTGATGTGGTCCAGGACCGTGGTGTTGGCGGACGTGGCGAGGGCTCGCACCATGGAGTTGCGGGTCTGCGCCCGGATCACGGCCACCAGTGCGAAGACCTTTCCGTGCGCTCGGCGCAACAGCTTGATGAACAGTCGTTCGTATTCGTCCCCCTTGGCGCGGGTCAGCTGGCCCAGCCATTCCTGCTGCTGCGCGGAGGGCTGGTTGGGCAGATCGACGCCGAGGGCCTGGCCGACCTGGATGACCTCCCGGTCGAGCTTGGTGTGGCCATCGACCAGGTGCTCCCCGGCCGTGCGGATCGGGGGGCGCGTCCCGCGCTGCTGGGCCTGCCGTCCTGCGGGCAGCTCCCACAGCCCGGCGAGCCGGACCTTGCGGATGAAGTCCCGGTCCGCGGCCGTCAGGGGCCCGTACGCCGTGCTCATCGTTCCGAGGCCGTCGTCGTCGCCCGCCGGAGCCGCGACGGCGGCCACGGCACTGCTGCCGAACCGGTCCACGGGTATCAGCAGTGCGATCAGGGTGAGCGCAAGCGCGGTGATGACGACACCGCTTCCGATCGTGTATCTCGTGGCCACCGACAAGCTGCTGAAGGATCTCCGCCGCAATGACAGCACTGTGCCTCCTCGCTCCATGGGCCGGGAAGGTGGCGGGGCAGGAGGGTCCGCACGAGCCGTGCGGTGCACACCCGCATTCCCGGGGTGTCACGGGACGCTAGTGCCAGGCGTGGCGCCGCTGCGGGAGGACATCACCATCGGACAAACATCCCGGCGGTCCCGCGAAAGGCTGCTATCTTGCCGCGGCCCGTGCAACGGCGGGCCGCGGCGCCGGATCAGCGGGGGGACGTGTCCACGAGGTGGTCGAAGGCGAGGCCGCTGGAGGCCTCCCCGCGGCCCGCGCCGCGGCGCGCGCCGAGCCGGACGGCCACCTGGCCGTCCCGGCCGGGGGTGCGGTTGTACGACACCGTCAACCGGGTGCCGGACTGCGGTACTTCCTCCTCGTTCAGGTAGTAGGCCAGTGTCCGGGCCGGGGGCGCAAGGTCGAGTCCCGGCCGCAGCGGCTCCGTCCGCGGCCGTACCGCGTGGCCGCCGACGGGATGGGGCACGGCGGCGCGCTGCAGCCGCACCGACCGGTTGCGCCGGGCTCTCGGCGGAGGGCTCGCTGCCGAGCCGCGGCTCACCGGTCGCCGTACGGGCCGTCTGCTCCAGACCCCACACCGGATTGGCCTGTTCGTCGCGCACGAGCAGCACCTCCCTCGAGTACCGGACCGTCGGCGACGCTCAGCCCGCGCACGGACGCCAGGATCCCGGCCGGCAGGTCGCACGGCAGCCGGTACCAGTCGTTGCTGGAGACCAGCGCGAACTCCAGCGGCATCCCGGGGAAGCGGACCGGTGCGGGGAAGGCGGTGCGGTGCAGCGATCGCGTGGTTTAATAAATGAACGAGCATTTATTAACTAGGGAAGTGTTGAGGGGTGGCGGTGGTGGGACGTCCCCGGGGGGTCGAGGATGCGGTGATCCTGCGCGCCGCGGCCCAGGTCATGGGCCGGGTCGGGCCGACCGGGCTCACGCTGGCCGCCGTGGCGCGCGAGGTCGGGCTGGTGCCCGGCACCCTCGTGCAGCGGTTCGGGTCCAAACGGGGTCTGCTGCTGGCCCTCGCCGAGCAGTCCGCGAAGGATGCGGGCGAACGGGCCGGCGGCGTCCGGCAGGCGCACGCCTCGGCGCTCGGGGCCCTGGCGGCGCTCACGGTGGAATCGGTGGCCGGGATGGACACGCCGGAGACCTTCGCCCACCACCTGGCGTTCCTGTGTACGGACCTCGCCGATCCGCAGCTCTACGAACACGCCCTGGCCGTTCACCGGGCCCAGGGGCGGGCGGTCGAGGCGCTGCTGGCGGAGGCGGCGGGCGCGGGCGAGCTCCGGGCCGGCACGGACGTCGCGGCCCTGGCCCGCACCGTGCAGGCGATCACCGCCGGAGCGGGCCTGACCTGGGCGCTCGAACGCCGCGGCACCCTCGAACAGCGGCTCCGGCAGGAGCTCGACACCGTACTGCTCCCGCACGTCGCGCCCCGGCACGGCCGAGACCTGGAGGAATCACGATGACCGACACGCGCCCGCTGAAGGGCAAGGTGGCCCTCGTCGCCGGCGGCACCCGCGGAGGCGGCCGGGGCATCGCCGTCGAGCTCGGGGCCGCCGGCGCCACGGTGTACGTCACCGGCCGCAGCAGCACGGCCGGGCGCTCCGACCTGGACCGCCCGGAGACCATCGAGGCGACGGCGGAGAAGGTCACCGCCGCGGGCGGCACCGGCATCCCCGTCCGCGTCGACCACAGCCGTCCCGACGAGGTGCGGGCCCTCGCCGAGAGGATCGCGGACGAGCAGCAGGGGCGGCTCGACGTCCTGGTCAACTCCGTATGGGGCGGAGATCCGCTGACCGACTGGGAGAACCCGCTGTGGCAGCAGGACCTGGAGACCGGTCTCCGGCTGCTGCGCCAGGCGGTGGAGACCCACGTCATCACCAGCCGGTTCGTGCTCCCGCTGCTCGTCGCGCGCAAGAGCGGCCTGGTCGTGGAGGTCACCGACGGCAACACCGCCCGCTACCGCGGCTCGTTCTTCTACGACCTCGCGAAGTCCTCCGTGATCCGGCTCGCCGTCGCGCAGGCGGCCGAACTCAAGCCGCACGGCGTCGCGGCCGTGGCCGTCACACCCGGCTTCCTGCGTTCGGAGGCCCTGCTGGAACACTTCGGCGTCACCGAGGACAACTGGCGCGACGGCGTCGCCCAGGACCCGAACTTCGCCCACTCCGAGACCCCCGCCTACCTCGGCCGGGCCGTCGCCGCGCTGGCCGCCGACCCCGACGTCATGGCCAAGACCGGGCGGGCCCTGGCCACGTGGGGCCTGTACCAGGAGTACGGCTTCACCGACGCCGACGGCACGCAACCGGACTTCGCCGCCCACTGGGCCCGGAACCTGGAGGAGGAGTACGGGCCCCTGGGCGACCCGCTCTGACGGCCGGGCGGGGGCGAGGGCGCTCGCACCGGCAGGGGCCAGCCGGGCGGGTGGTTCCGGCCCGCGGATGCGAGGGGGTCCGTGCGTGCCGGACCGGGGGAACCTACGGTCGGTGTCGAGCGGTTCCCTCCGGGCCGCTACGCGTCGAGCCAAGAGGTCGAACCTTCATGAGTCTCAGCATCCGCAACCAGATCGCCGGCACCGTCCTCGCCGTCACTGTCGGCGAGGCCATGGCGACGGTCAAGGTCCGTCTGGACGGGGGGCAGGAGATCACCGCGGCCATCACCGCCGACGCCGTCAAGGACCTCGGCATCACCTCCGGCTCCGGGGTCAAGGCGCTCGTCAAGGCCACCGAGGTGGCGCTGGCCACCGGCCCGGTCGAGAACATCTCCATCCGCAACCAGCTCACCGGCACCGTCTCCGACGTGGCCACCGGCCCGGCCATGGCCGCCGTGAAGGTGAACGTGAACGGAGGCCACCTCACCGCGGCCGTCACCGCCGACGCGGTCGAGGCGCTCGGTCTGTCCGCAGGCTCGTCCGTCGTCGCGCTGATCAAGTCGACCGAGATCTCCCTCGCCACCGTCTGATCCCCGGTCAGGGCCGGGCCGCGGCCCGGTCAGAGGTCCGGCGCCGCCAGCGCGCCGAACCACACGTGCGTGACGGCGCTGACGTAGCGCGCCCCGCACCGGTCCGAGGGGACCACCAGCTGCGCGCCCGCATCGTCGAGTTCCTCCCCGTCGAGGCGGGTGGCCAGCAGTACCGGGCTGCCGCCGAAGTCCTCGTCGAGCTCGGCCCAGGCGAGGACGGTGTGGTGCCCGTCCCCGCCGCTGACGGCGAGGAGGAAGCGCGAGCGGTCCTTGCGGCGCCGCGCATCGAAGGCAGGACCGGCCCCGGCCACCACGTCGCGCAGCAGCGGGCCCTCGAACACATGGTGCTGCGGGCCGTTGGTGGCGCAGTCGAACACCACCTCCGTGCGGTGCTGTTCCCATTCCCGCAGGTCCGCGACGCTCAGGGTCGCCGGGTGGACCAGGTCTCCGTGCAGCATGAGTTTGGCCATACGGGTCCGATGCCCAGACTTCGTCATCGTGGAAACGTATCTGCCACCCTCATCTCACTATGTGGCTGGCACCTGTGTGAGGTTTTCTCGTCATGGGCTTGCATCCTCTGCCAGACCACGTCCCGGGTCACCGGCAGCTCCGTGAAACGCACCCCCGTGGCGTCCCGCAGGGCGTTCGCGAAGGCGGGCGCCACCGGGTTGAAGGGGCTCTCGCTCATCGACTTGGCGCCCAGCGGCCCGATCGCGTCCGAGGTCTCCATGAAGTGCACCTCGGTGCGCGGGACATCGGCGTACTGCGGGAGCCGGTAGCGGCGGAACGCCGCCGTGGTCACCTCCCCGCGCTCGTCCACCCGTACCGTCTCGAAGAGGGTCGCGCCCAGCGCCTGCGCCACGCCGCCCTCCACCTGGCCGCGGCACTGCACCGGGTTCATGACCTTGCCGGCGTCCGCCGCGTGCACGCTGCGCAGGATCTTCATCTCGCCCGTGTCCGGGTCCACCGCGATGCGGAACCACTGGGCGTTGAAGGCGACCGAGCGCGGGGAGCCGCCCCAGTGGCCGTCCGCCGCGATCTCGTCGAGCCGGCCCTTGTCGTACGCGGCCTCGTACAGCTCTTTGAGGGTCACGGTCCGGCCCGCGCAGTCGAAGGCCTCGGCCTCCGGCCTGCACAGGTGCCGGGCCACGCCCGTGTGGCGTGCCGCGAAGGTCCGGAGGCGTTCCGCGAGCGAATTCGCCGCCAGCATCACGGCCTTGCCCGCCACCACCGTGCCGGCCGAGCCGAACGCGCCGGTGTCGTGGCGGACGACGTCCGTGTCCGACTGGCGGACCGTGATCCGGTCGACCGTCGTGTTCAGCGCGCCCGCGGTGATCTGCTTGTGGACGGTGGTCGTGCCGTTGCCGAACTCCGCCGTGCCCACCGCGATGTCGTACGTGCCGTCGCGCAGCAGGCTGACCCGCGCGTCGGCGAAGTGGCCGCCCGGCGGACCGGTCGCGATCATGGCGACCGCCGTGCCCGTGCCGGTGAGCCAGCCCTCCGGGACGTCCTCGTGGCTGCGGTCCTCGGCGATGGCCTTGCGGACGACGTCCATGCACTGCTTCACCCCGTACGAGGCGATGAACAGGTCCTCCTCGTGGCCGATCGGGGTCACCATGTGGTCGCCGGCGCCGATGACGTTCTTCTCGCGCAGTTCGAGCGGGTCCATGCCGAGCCGGCGGGCGAGTTCGTCCATCACCGATTCGAGGGCGAAGAGGACCTGGCCGAGGCCGTAGCCGCGGAAGGCGCCCGCCGGTACGCCGTTGGTGTAGACGGAGTACGCCTCCACCTCCTTGTTCGGCGCCTTGTAGACGGCGAAGGACTCGCCGACGCTGTGGAACATGACGGCCGGGCCGTGGTTGCCGTAGGCGCCGGTGTTGGAGACCACGCGGATGCGCAGCGCGGTGAGGGTGCCGTCGGCCTTGGCGCCGATCTTGATGGTGATCTTGAAGGGGTGGCGGGTGGTGGCGCCGTAGAACTGCTCGGCCCGGGTGAATTCGAGTTTCACCGGGCGCCGCAGCTTCAGGGCGGCGAGGACCACGATGTCCTCGGTGAGCATCTCCTGCTTGCCGCCGAACCCGCCGCCCACCCGGCCCGCGACGACGCGCACCTCGTCCTCGCCCAGGTCGTAGAGGGCGCACAGCGCCCGCCGGGTCAGGAACGGCGCCTGGGTGGAGGAGCGGACGGTGATGCGCTCGCCGTCGCCCTCCTCCTTGGGCTCGAAGTACGCGACGCTGCCGTGAGTCTCCAGGCTGGCGTGCTGCACGCGCTGGGTCAGATAAGTCTCCTCGTAGACGACGTCCGCCTCCGCGTACCCCTTCTCCATGTCGCCGAGGGTGTTGTGGACTTCGCCGCACACGTTGTTCCCGGCGCGGAAGATCCCCGATTCGGGGCCCTTGGGGTGCAGGACCGGGGCGCCCGGGAGCATGGCCTCCTCCGGGTCGATCACGTAGGGGAGTTCCTCGTACGTGACGACCACGCGGCGGCAGCCCTCCTCGGCGGCCTGCTCGCTGTCGGCGACCACGGCGGCCACGCGCTGGCCGACGAAGCGGACCACGTCGTCCAGGACGCGGGTGTCCATCGGGTCCTCGGTGGGGTGCTCGTGCCGGGCCGAGGAGTACAGCCGGTCGGGGGCGTCGTGGTGGGTGAAGACGGCGTGCACGCCCGGGACCTGCAGGGCGTCGGTGGTGTCGATGGAGACGATGCGGGCGTGCGGGTGCGGGGAGCGCAGCAGCTTCATGTGCAGCAGCCCGGGCACCTCGACGTCGAAGGTGTAGTGGGCGGTGCCGGTGACCACCTGCGGGCCGGCCGGGGCGCCCAGGGACCTGCCGACGGCCTGCCCCGCCTCGGGACGTTCGGTGTGCTTGACCCCGCGCACGGCGTCCTCGATGGCCCGGTAGCCCGTACAGCGGCAGATGTTGCCCTTGAAGGCGCGCGGGAGGTCGTCGAGCTTGCCGTCGTCGTGGGCGGTGCCCTGCTCGGCCTGGAGCGCGGCGGTCGTCATCAGGAAGCCGGCCGTGCAGAAACCGCACTGGAAGCCCTGGGCGTCGAGGAACTGCTGCTGGGCGGGGTGGAGTTCGCCGCCGGGTGAGCAGAGCCCCTCGACCGTGGTGACGGATCGGCCCTCGGCCCGGACGGCGGGGTAGAGGCAGCTGTGCACCGGCCGGCCGTCGACGTGGACGGTGCAGGCCCCGCAGTCGCCCTGGTCGCAGCCCTTCTTCACGCCGAACCAGCCGCGCTCGCGCAGGTAGGTGCGCAGGCACTGGCCGGCCCGCGGCTCCTCCTCGAAGCGCTGCTTGTTGATCTCGATCTCGTAGCTCATCGGGAAGCCTCCTCCGGCGTGAGTTCGCGGCGGATCTCCTCCGCCAGGCGCAGCGCCATGTGCCGCCGCCAGGCGGGCAGGCCGTGGATGTCGTCGAACCACTCGTCGGGGCGGACCGCGGTGTCGATCGCCTCGCGCAGCTCGGGGGCCGTGGGCGGCAGCGCGAACCAGAAGCGGAAGGGCCGGGTGGTGGCGGCGGTGACCGTGACCGTCAGGGAGCCGTCGGCGGGGTCGGACGCGCCGATCACGAGAGCGCCGGAGCGCCCGAGCCCGTAGAGCGAGGCCTGCCGGAAGGCCGTACGGGCGTCCAGGGCGCGGGCGGGGAGCCGCACCGAGCGCAGCAGCTCGCCCTCCTTCAGGTCCTTGACCCCGGCCCCCAGGATGAAGTCGGCGACCGGAAGGCGGCGGGTGGCGCCGTCCTGGCCCTGCAGGAGGACGCTGCCGTCGAGGCCGGCGGTGAGGGAGATCATCGGACCGGCGGGCAGGCCGTTGCAGAGGTTGCCGCCGACGGTCGCCATGTTCCAGATCTTGAAGCTGGCCAGGAAGGCCCGGCAGCACTGCTCGACGAGCGGGGCCGCGGTCTTCTGCAGGGTCCGGCCGAACCGGGACAGCTCGGTGATGGTGCAGGTCGCGGCGATGTCGAGGGAGCCGTCGGGCTGCCAGGACAGGGGCGGCCAGCCCATCCGGGACAGGTCGACCAGGCGGCGGATGTGGGGCTGCGGCTCGGAGAAGAGGTACGTGCCGCCGCCGAGCCAGGCGTCGCCGGGACGCCAGGGTTCGCGGCGGCGCGCATCGCGTACGTCGAGCACTGTGTTGAGATCCAATTCGCGCCACCAGCCTTTCCGGCCATGGAGGGGTTTCCGCCAGTGAAGCAAGGGGATCCGGGCGAAACGACTGGTCCCGGCCACGGAAACCAACGAGGTCGCCGCTGTCCGTCCTGGAGGATCAACCAAGAGGCTCCCCAGGTGCTTCACCTAGCATTTACGATGACTCAGCCCCTATTCACCTCGCGAATGTGGGCGCCGCCCGCCGCAAGGAGTCCCCGCCATGCACGTCCTCGACCTGCTCCAGCTCGACAGCCTCGGTCTCAACCTGCTCTGGGGAGAGGAAGCCCTTCTCGGCCAGGAGGTCATCGGAGTCACCGCCACCGATCTGGAGGAGCCCGGCCGGTTCCTGGGACCCGGGGAGCTCGTGCTGAGCGGCCTGGTGTGGTGGTCGGAGGGCGACGAGGCCAAGGCGGATCGTTTCGTCACCGCCCTCGCCGACGCCGGAGCCACCGCGCTGCTGGCCGGGGAGGAGACCCACGGCAGGGTCCCCGACGCACTGGTGGCCGCCTGCCGGGCCCACCGGGTGCCGATCGTGGCCGTCCCGGCCCGGACCAGCTTCCGGGCGGTGACCGAAGCGGTGTACCTGCGCCAGTGGGGGGACCTGAGCCGCCGCCCGACCCGGCTCTTCGCCCTGCCCGAGAACGTGCGCGGCGAACTGAGCCGGCTCGTCGAGGGCGGGGCCGGCCCCGCCGAACTGCTGGACCGGGCCTGCGCGCACCTGGGCCGGGTGTCCTGCTACCTGCTCACCGCCAGCGGCCGCACGGTGGCCCGTACGCCGTCGGCTCCCGAGCTCCCCGCCGCACAGGCGTCGGCCGCCTCCGCACGGGGCGGGGTCTGGCTGCGGATCGAGGCCGAGAGCTCCCCGTACGACGCCTGGCAGCTGCACGTCCCCGACCCGGACGCGGCGCCTCCGCGCGTGCTCCACGAGATCGCCGACGTGCTCGCCCAGTGCCGCGGCGGCCAGGCCCGCCGGCTCGCCGCGGAGCGGGCCGCCGGACAGGAGCTGATCGGCCTGCTGGAGGGGATCCCGACGGGTCCCGCGCCGGCCGACACGGGGGCCCTGGAGGAGGCGCTCGCGGCGGCCGGGCTGCCACCCGGCGGGCCGTACCGGGTCCTGACGGCGACCTCGGGCGACGCCCTGGCGGAGGGCCTGCGCCACCTGGACAACGCCTCGTACGCGGTGGGGCGTTCGGTGGCGGTGCTGCACGAGGACCCGGCCGCCGCGGGCGACGGCGCCGGCCGGCTCCACGCGGTGTGGCCGCTGCTGCAGCAGTGCGGGGGACCGCAGACGGACCTCCGGCTGGGTGTGGGGGCCCGGACCGCCGGAGCGGACGGGCTGCGCGCTTCCCTCAGCCAGGCCCGGTTCGCGCTGACGGCGGCGGACGAGGCCGTCCCGGTACGCGAGGTCGAGCAGTTGGACACCCTCGCCGAGCTGATGGCGGGGGTCCCGCCGGAGGTGCGGACGGTGTTCGCCGCCCGGATCCTCGGAACGCTCGGGGACGGCATGCTGCGGGAGACCCTGGAGGTCTTCCTGGCGAACAACTGCTCCTGGGCGCGCACGGCGGAGGCGCTCCACCTGCACGTGAACACCGTGCACTACCGGATCGAGCGGGTGCAGGTCCTGACGGGCCGCGACCTGTCCCGCCTCGACCACAAGCTGGACCTGTACGCGGCGCTGCGCTGCGGATGACGGGGCGCGGGGGTCGGGCGCCGGCCGGTGGGGGCCCGGCTACGCCAGGTCGATGTGGACCTCGGTGGACTTCACCCGGGCCGTCACCGTCGCCCCGACCGTGATGCCGAGCTCCTCGACGGACTCCCTGGTCACCAGGGACACCACCCGGTGCGGACCCGACTGGATCTCGACCTGGGCCGCCACGTCGTCGAGCCGCACGGCGGTGACGATCCCGGCGAAGGAGTTGCGGACGGACGTGACGACGGTGCCCGACGGCAGCGGATGCAGCCCGGCGGCACGGTCCTTGGCGAAGGCGGCGAGGACCAGCCCGTCGACGATCCGGGACCCGTCCGGGCCGCGGCCTGTCGGCAGCCGTCCGGTCTCGGCCCACCGGCGGACGGTCTCGGGGCTCACGCGCAGCAACTGGGCGGCCTGCACCATGGAATACGACGGCACGCTCGCAGCATAGGCGGTGTACCGCCGTTCGTGCCGGGCGGGATGCGGCGAGGCACCCGGGACGGCGGTCCCGGGTGCCTCGCCGTGCTGTCGCTCGCCGCCGGCCGCTACCGCGCCTGGCGGCACTGGCCCGTCCGGGGGCCCGTGACGACCGTGCCCGTCTGCGCCAGCTCCGGCTCGTTGCCCTCGCAGCGCAGCGGTCCGGTGACCCGGTTGGCCTGGAACGCCGGGACGCCCTCCCCGGCCCGCGGGCCGCTGCCGCTGTTGCCGTCGATGTGCACCGGTCCGGTGACGGTGTTGGCCGAGGCCTGGAGGCCGCCGGTGTTGCCCACGAGGCCCAGCGGCCCCTGGAACGTGTTGCCGGCGCAGTCCGCCGCCCCGTCCTGCGAGCCGATCAGCACGTAGCCGGCGGTGCCCGTGACGGACACGGGGCCGGTGAGGCTCGAGCGGCAGACGCTCACGGCGAGAGCGCCTTCGGCGGAGACGGGACCCGCGACACGGGCGTCAGACAGAGCCAGGGACCCGCCCGGCGCGACCGTGACCGGGCCCGTCTGGCTGCCGCCGGAGCCGATGCAGAGCGCCTCGTCGGCGTGCACGGTCAGGGCGCCGGTGTGCGCGGTGGTGATGCACGGCCGGCTGAATCCCACGGTGACCTCGGAGGGCGCCGCCGTCGCGCCCGGCGTGTGGCTCGCATCCCCGCTGTACGTCGCGGTGATCGCGTGGGCGCCGGGCTGGAACGCGCCGGTACGGAGCTGCGCGCGGCCCTCGTCCAGCGGGACGGTCGCCAGCGGGGTCGCCCCGTCGAAGAAGGTGACCGTTCCGCCCGGGGCGCCCGCCGCCGGATTCGCCGAGGCGGCGGTGGCGGTGAGGGTGACGGCGTGCCCGAACAGCGGCGTGGCCGTGTCCGCGGCCACCTCGAGCGAGGCGCCGTACCGGAAGGTGACGACCGCCTTTCCGTTGCCCCGGTTGACGCCCTGGGCGAGGGTGACTCCGGTGGCGGAGGGCGCCGCGTAGCTGCTGCCCCCGCCGCCGCCGGCCCCGGCGAGGTCGCCGGGCCGCCCGCCGCCGGAGCCGCCGCCACCGGCGAAGTAGCCGCCGCCGCCACCGCCGCCGCCGTTGCCGCCGCCCCCGCCGTTGCCGCCGGAGCCACCGCTGCCGGGGTTGGGCTGGCTGCCGTACTGGTCGATGTCGCTGCCCGCGCCTCCCGGCGCGCCGACGGTGTTGTTGCGGGGTCCGCCCGCGCCGTGGGCGGACTGGGTTCCACCGCCGCCCGCGAGGCCGGAGCCCTCCGGGCCGCCGCCCTGGCCGCCGGGCTGCGCTTCGAGCCCGCCGCCGTGGCCGCCGTGCAGCAGCGGCCCGCCGTTGCCCGCGCCACCGCCGCCTCCGGCCACCAGGACCCGGTCGGCGCCGCCGAAGTCGCCCGTACGCAGGTCGCTCGCGCCGCCGCCGGAACCGCCGCCGCCGTGGGCGCCGCCGCCGCCGGAGCCGTGGCCGCGGCCGCCGGGACGGGCGAACTCGCCCTTCCGGGAGGTCCCGGAGCTGCCGACTCCGCCGATGGTGATCTGGAGGGCCTGGCCCGGCGTGACGGCCAGGTCCGCGCGGGTCTCACCGCCCAGTCCGCCGGGTGCGCCGGCGTTCGGGGGGCTGGGGAGGACGAAGCCGGCCGCGCTGCCGCCCTCGGCGCCGAAGAGATCGACCGTCACCGCGGTCACCCCGGCCGGGACGGTGAAGGTGTCCGTGCCGACGGCGGCGTAGGTGCACGAGGGCGGTGAGGCGGTGAAGACGCCGCCCGCGCCGCAGGGGCCGGCGGCGGCCGGGGCCGCCGGATCGGCCGTCGCGGGCAGGGGCGCCAGCGCGGCGGCCAGCAGGCCGGCCGCGGCGGCAGCCTTCAGGATCTTCGATCGGTACATGCTCAAGAGGGTTCCAAACGAGGGTACTTGGGAGAGGGGGTGTGCAGGGCCGCAGCCGGCCACGACCGTGGCCCCGGCTGCGGCGACCGCGCTACGGGTGGCTCAGACGCCGTCGTCGGCGCACAGCGCCCAGGCGTCGGAGTAGGTGTTCGGGGAGCTGCCTCCCCCGGTGTGGGTGAAGGCCGACCAGTACGAGGCCGTGGTGGTCCCGTCCGCGACCGGGCTGCCCCCGGAGTCGCTGGGGTAGCTGCCGTTGAGGTGGTCGCCCGGGGAGCCCGGCCCGGTGAAGTTCGTGGTCGTGACGCTGCCTCCGCTGATCGCGGCGCCGCCGCTGACCAGCTTGCCGTCGTTCTGGCCGCAGCCGACGGTCACGGTCGCGCCGCTGGTGGCGGAAGTGGGGCCGCTGACCTCGCTGAAGCGGACCTTGACGGTCGTACCGCTGATGTCGATGTTGTTGCCGCTGCAGATGGCGTACGCGTACGTGGTGTTGCCGCTGTCACCGCCGCCGCCGTTCCAGCCCACGGCGCTCCAGGAGTCGGGGTTGGTCTCACCGTCGGCCGCGGCCTTCTGGCCGTAGCCGTGGGCGGAGTCGTTGAAGGTGGGGAAGCTGGCGATCGGCTTGAGGCTGCCGACGACGGCCGGGGTGATGCGGGCTCCGCCGCCGAGCAGCCGGGTGTTGGCCGGGCAGGTCGCGGTGACGAGGCCCACCGTCGAGCTGGTGGTGGGTCCGGCGACCTTGTTCATCACCACCTGGGTGTGGTTGATCAGGTTGCTGCTGAAGCACATCGCGTACGGGGTGCTGGAGAAGGAGGCGTTGACCGCGCCGCCGCTGCCGCCGATGCCGAGCCAGTAGGTCACGTCGGTGCCGACGACTCCGGTGGAGCCGAGGTGCTCGGTGCTGCCGTTGGGGCTCGGCGAGGTGCCGTTGATCTTGTTGCCGTTCGACGAAGTGCCGGTGCCGATGGCCTGGTTGATGCCGCCGCCGGAGATCAGGCCGCTGCTGCAGGCGGCGTTGGTCGTGATCTCGGAGAAGGTGGATCCGGGACCCGCGGTGGCCCCGGGGGTCTTCACGGTCACGCCGACCGTGTTGGCGTACGCGCTTCCCGGTATGGCCAGGGCCAGCAGGGCGCCCATGACCAGCGCCTTCCCCGCGGCGGAGCGCCGCAGAAGCATGTTCCTCATCAAATGTCCCTCTCGGAGTGGATCACGGCTGGAGACGGCCGGCCGCGGGCGCACGGCGGTGTCGCGGTGCGGGTGCGGGGCCGTGGGGAGCGTCAGGGGCACCCCTGAGAGCGCGGCTGCGAAGGGGTGTGGAGCCGGACGGACCAGGTCGTGGCCCGCCGCGAGCTGACGGGCATGCGGATTGCGCTTGCGGAATGTATCAGTCAGATAAGACTGCAAGTAAGGCGGATTCGATGAATTCCCCTAGCAGATGCGGTACTCGCCAGTAGCGGTTTCGGAGGCGTGCGCGACCGCTGGGCCGTGCAGGGGGTGGTGTGCCGTGGAGGGGGGTGGTGTGCCGGATCGGCGCGCGGACGTGGCGACGTCGGCGAGACGCACGAGGGCAAAGAAAAAGGCAAGGAGGTGGAACCACTCCTTGCCACTCTCAACTTATAGCGCACCGGGGGGCTTGCGGCAAGGCCCCGGCCGTGAGGCAGACTTCGCGGACCGAGGTCCGACCTGCAGAAACAGGAGATCCACCCAGTGTGTTCGCTGTTGTCGAATTATCCGTCGTACGACCTCGGATCGGAGCTGATGCCGTGAACTCCCTTACCGACACGAGTGCGTTCGACCTTCCCGAGCGCCTGGCCGCCAAGGCCGACGCGGCACTGATCGACCGCGACGAGCAGCACTTCGCGGCCATTTCGGAGAGCCTCGCGCAATCGATCGCCGAACTGTCCGACCGTCTGGAGGCCGCGCGCAAGGCGCCCGGCGGCATCGGCCGCGAGGCGATGGACCGGGACGCGGAGATCCACCGCCTGACCAGCCGTCTGCGCACCCTGCGCCGCTTCGGCCTGGACCTGTGCCTGGGACACGTCGTCGGTGCGGACGACGCCGAGCCCGTCTACATCGGACGCCTCGGCCTCACCGACAGCACGGGGCGCCGGCTGCTGGTCGACTGGCGTTCCCCCGCGGCCGAGCCCTTCTTCGCGGCGACCCACGCCAACCCGATGGGTCTGGCGAGCCGCCGCAGGTACCGCTGGACCCGCGGCCGGATCAGCGACTACTGGGACGAGGTGTTCACCGCCGACGGGCTCGAAGGGCACGCCGCCCTCGACGACCAGTCCGCTTTCATCGCCAGCCTGGGCACCAACCGGTCGGAACGGATGCGCGACGTGCTCGCCACCATCCAGGCCGACCAGGACGCCGTCATCCGGGCGGGATCCCGCGGCGCCCTCGTCGTCGACGGCGGTCCGGGCACCGGCAAGACCGTCGTCGCCCTGCACCGGGCCGCGCACCTCGTCTACTCCGACCCCCGCCTCGGCCACCGTCGCGGCGGCGTGCTGTTCGTCGGTCCGCACGAGCCCTACCTCGCCTACGTCGCCGACGTCCTGCCCAGCCTCGGCGAGGAGGGCGTGCAGACCTGCACCCTGCGGGACCTCGTCACCGAGGGAGCCGGAGCAGCGGTCGAGACCGACCCGGAGGTGGCCCGGCTGAAGTCGTCCGCCGGCCTGGTGAAGGCGATCGAAGCGGCCGTCCGGATCTACGAGGAGCCGCCGACCGAGGGGATGGAGGTCGAGACCCCCTGGTCCGACCTCTGGCTGAGCGCCGACGACTGGGCGGTGGCGTTCGACGCGGTCGAATCCGGCACCCCGCACAACGAGGCGCACGACCAGATCAGGGAGGAGCTCGCCACGATCCTGATGGACAAGGACGACAGCGACGCCCCGCCCCACCTGCTGAAGAGGGCGCTGCTGCAGGACCGGCAGCTGCTCAGGGCCCTCCACCGGGCATGGCCGATGATCGAGGCGACCGACCTCGTCGCGGACCTGTGGTCGGTGCCCGCCTACCTGCGCAAGTGCGCTCCCTGGCTCGGCCCCGACGAGGTGCGCGCGCTGCAGCGCGCCGACGCCGACGCCTGGACGGTGTCCGACCTGCCCCTCCTGGACGCGGCCCGGCAGCGGCTCGGCGACGCGGAGGCATCCGTACGCAAGCGCCGGCACGACGCGGCCGTCGCCGCCGAACGCGCGCGCCGGTCCGATGCCATCGACAGCCTGCTGCAGAACGTCGTGCTCGACGAGAGCGAAGGCGCGGTGGGGATGCTGCACGGAGCGGACCTGCAGGACACCCTGGTCGACGAGGGTGCACTGCCGCGCACCGAACCGGACCTGCTCGCGGGCCCGTTCGCGCACATCGTGGTGGACGAGGCGCAGGAACTGACCGACGCCGAGTGGCAGATGCTGTTGCTGCGCTGCCCGTCCCGCAGCTTCACCATCGTCGGCGACCGCGCCCAGGCCCGGCAGGGGTTCACGGAGTCGTGGCGGGAACGGCTCGAACGGGTCGGGCTCGACCGGATCGACGTGGCCTCCCTGAGCGTCAACTACCGCACGCCGGAAGAGGTCATGGCGCACGCCGAGCCGGCCATCCGCGCCGTGCTGCCGGACGCCAATGTGCCGACCTCGATCCGCAGCAGCGGCATCCCCGTCGTCCACGGATCCGTCGCGGAGCTGCACTCGGTCCTCGACACCTGGCTCGCCGCACACGCCGAGGGGGTCGCGTGTGTCATCACCACCGGTGACGGCGGCGGCGGGGGTGCGTTCCGGGCCACGTCGCGCGTCCGGACGCTGGCGCCGGAACTGACGAAGGGGCTCGAATTCGACCTGGTCGTCCTGATCGACCCGGATACGTTCGGCGAGGGCGTCGAAGGAGCCGTCAGCCGCTATGTCGCGATGACCCGCGCGACCCGGCAGCTCGTCATCCTCACGAGCTCGTAGCCGGGGGCCCTTGGGCCGGGGCCCCGAGCCGGGGCCTCCCGGCCGGGGCCCCTCGGCAGGGTCAGCAGCCGGGCGCCATGTCGTAGGTGACCCACATGGTGCGGGTGGCCACCTGGTCGTACTTCGCCCGCGCGCGGTGGTTGTCGTCCGCGGTGATCCAGCGGACGACGCTCCAGCCGCGCTCGGCCGCGAGCTCGCGCAGGGCGTCGAGGAGCCGGTCGGCGGCGCCCGATCCACGGTGTTCGGGCGCCACGAACAGGTCGTCGAGGAAGCAGCCGACCGTCGCGGAGAGCGGCCGGGCGAACGGGCGGTAGTGGGCCAGACCGAGGAGGCGGCCGGAGGCGTCCTCGGCGACCAGTGCGCCGACCTCGTGACCGGGGTCGTTCACCCAGGACCACACGGTGGCGGCCGCTTCCTCGGTCTGCTCCACCCGGTAGAAATCGGCGTAGCCGCGGTAGAGGGCGCGCCACTGGGCGAAGTCCCCGGCCCGTACGGCACGCACGCTGATGTCGGACATGTGGCGGGCTCCCGTGATCGAAGGAATGCGGTGGGGGAGGAGCGCGCGCTCCTCCTTCGGTGCAGGGAATCGATCATGCGGGAGCCGGGCGGCGGAGGCAGGTGCCGGGGTGGAGCAACGCGGACCTCCGGAGCGCCACCGTGGAGGGGTGGCCCGGAGGGCCCGGGCTGCTAGGCCGCCCAGGCCGGACAGGGCCTGCGGGCCGGACGGGACCTGGCGGGCCGGCGGGGTCGGGTCAGCCGTGGGGCTGGACGATGTTGACCATCCAGGTGATGCCGAAGCGGTCCGTGCACATGCCGAAGACGTCGCCCCACATCTGCTTCTCCAGCGGGACCGCGACGGCGCCGTCGCCGGAGAGCTTGGCCCAGTAGCCGCGCAGTTCGTCGGCCTCGTCTCCGCTCACGCTGATCGTGATGTTGTTTCCGGGCGTGATCTCCGACCCCGGCGGGTTGTCGGCGCCCATGAGCGTGAAGCCGTTGTCGGTCTCGAGCATGCTGTGCATGATCATGTCGTCGGAGCCCCCGGCCTCCTTCCCGCTGCCGAAGTCGCCGTACGTGTTCACCGTCAGGGTGCCGCCGAAGACCCTCTTGTAGAACTCCATGGCCTGCCGGGCGTTGCCGCTGAAGCTGATGTACGGGTTGAGGCGAGAAGGCACAGGATTTCCCCTTCACGAGCATGCGGGAGTTTTGTGCCAGATTAGGCGAAGCCCCGCCGGTGGCGCGGCCCGACTCCCCGGCCCCCGCGACTGCTCTGCCGCAAGCGGATCGCCTCATATGTGCACATGGATCCCATTGTCGTTTGGTCGGGGTTCTCCTGGCTGCCGCCGCGCAATCACGGTGGCGTCCGCATAATGGGTGGAGGTATCGGCGGGCGGAAGGGGTCGTCTCGTGCCATCGGCTCGGCCGGGGGGCGAGGAGGCTCACGGCCCGTTCTGGTCCGAGCCGGGGACGCTGCTGGAGCACGTGCGCGTCGCCGTCTTCGGCATCGACGACCGCGGCCTCGTCTGCTACTGGGGGCCCGGCGCGGGTGAGCTCTTCGGGTACGACTCCGCCGCCATCCTGTCGAAGCCCGCAGCCCTCCTCTTCGCCGACGAGGTCCGGGGCGAGTCCGTCTCCGGTGCCGGGCTGGCGGACAAGGGCCGGACCCTCGGGTACTGGAGGGGCCAGCTGAAGGCGCGGCACCGTGACGGCACGGCCTTCGACTGCGGCTTCCGGGTCTTCCCCGTCACCGGAGCCGGCAGCAGTCCCGTGGTGATGGGCCTGGCGAGCCGCAGCGACGAACTCGACCGGGTCAAGACCAACCTCGCCTTCCTCGACGCCCTCTTCGAGACCTGCCCGATCGGTCTGGTCATGCTCGACCCGGACCTCCGGTACATCCACCTCAACCAGGTGCTCGCCGACATGGACGGCCTGCCCATCGAGGCACACCTGGGGCGCCGCATGGACGAGATCATGATCATGTCCGACGGCGGCGAGTACGAGAGCATGCTCCGCGCCGTCGCGAAGGGCGGAGAACCGGTCGTCGGGGCGCTGGTGGGCATGCGCCCGCAGGGGCATCCTGACCGCGACCAGGTGCGGTCGGTGAGCTTCTTCCCCCTGAGTGAGGCGGTCGGCTCGCGCCCCGGAGTGGGCGGGCTGATGGTGGACGTGACGGACCGCGAACAGGCCATTCTCGAAGCCACCGCCAGCCGCAGGCGGCTCGCCCTGCTGGACGGGGCCTCCACGCGCATCGGGACCACCCTCGACGTGAACCAGACGGCCCAGGAGCTGGTCGACGCGTCGATGCCGGACTTCTGCGACGGCGCCGTCGTCGAGGTCGTGGAGTGGATGGACGAGTCGGAGGACTTCGACCCGGCCCGGCCGCTGTTCACCCGCAGGATCGCCTCCGGGACGATCCTCCCCGGACCGGCGATCGAGCTCGTCAGCGGAGTGGACAAGGTCCGGTACCCGCCCGGCTCCGTCATGCACGACATGCTGAGCACCGGTCGGGCCGTCTCCGCCGTGGTGGACGAGGACTTCCTGGCCCGGACCGTTTCCATCGAGTCACGCGCCCGCCTCTTCACCGAGAGCGGGGTGGCCGGCGTCCTCGTCGCCCCGCTCATCGCCCGGGGCACCGTACAGGGCATCGCCATGTTCGGCCGGTCCGCGGGCCGGCCGGCCTTCACCCAGGACGACGTCAACCTCGCCGGTGAGCTCGCCTCCCGCGCCGCGATCTGCCTCGACAACGCCCGTCTGTACTCCCGGGTCCAGGACATCGCCCTCACCCTGCAGCGGGCGCTGCTGCCCACCGCCCTGGCGAGCAGCCCGTACGTGGACGTCGCCCACCGGTACGTGCCCGGCAGCCGGATCACCGAGGTCGGCGGCGACTGGTACGACGTGATCAACCTGTCCGACGGCCGGATCGCGCTCGTGGTGGGCGACGTGATGGGGCACGGGGTGTCGGCGGCCGCCGCCATGGGCCGTCTCCGCATCACCGCCCAGGCCCTGTCGCGGCACGACAGCGAGCCCGAGGACCTGCTCACCGAGCTCGACGAGTGCGCACAGGAGTCGGGCATCGAGCTCGCGACGTGCCTCTACATCGTCTACGACCCGCAGAGCGGACGCGCCCGCATCGCCAGCGCCGGCCACCCCCCGCCCCTGGTGCTCCGCCCGGACGGGACGGTGGAGACCGTCGGCGAGGTCCTGGGAGTCCCGCTCGGCGTCGGCGGCTGCCCCTTCGGGGCGACGGAGGCCGAACTGCCCGAGAACGCGACCCTCGTGCTCTACACCGACGGCCTCATCGAAGCGCGCGGCCGGGACATCGAGGCCGGCCTGGACGTGCTGCGCGCCGAACTGGTGCGGGGGCAGGGCTCGTTGGAGGAGCTGGCGGATCACATCCTCGCGAGCCTCCTGTCCGCCCCGCCGACCGATGACACGGTCCTCGTCCTCGCCCGGGTCCACCGCACACCGTGAACGCGGACTACGATCACGTGACGGCAGGAGCGGCCCCGGCCGAGGCGGGAGCCGCCGCACACCACGGCCGAGGAGACTGCTCTTGTCCGACGAGATCACGCGCTGGTTATCCGCGAACGCGCTGCCCCTCAGCACTCTTTCCGCCGGCGAACCGTCCGAGGACCTTCAGCCCTTGCACGAGGTCCTGAAGGGTGTCCGCGTCGTCGGCCTCGGTGAATCCACGCACGGCACAAGGGAGTTCTTCCAGCTCAAACACCGGCTGCTGGAATTCCTGGTCCGCGAGATGGGGTTCAGGGCGCTGGCGATGGAGGCCAGCGAATCGGCCGCCCTGGCCGTGGACGCCTATGTGGGGGGCGCCCCGGGCGACGCCGCGCGACTGGTCTCCCGACTGGACTTCTGGACGTGGCGGACCCAGGAGATCGTCGCGATGGTCGAGTGGATGCGGGAACACAACCGCACGGTCCCGGCGGCCGAGCGGGTGCGCTTCGTCGGCATCGACCCGCAGCGCTGCGCGGACTCGGCCGACGCGGTCGGCGCCTTCCTGGAGAAGGCCGCGCCGGCGACCGCCGAGTCCGTACGGGAGAGCCTGGGCGTGCTCGCCGCCTCCCGGCCCGGGTCGCTTCCGGACCCGGGGCGACGCCTCTACGAGGAGGCCCGCGAGCTGGCCGGATTCCTGGAGGAGCACCGCGCGAGCCTCGCCGCCCGCACGAGTCCCGAGGCGGCCGATGACGCGGTCCGGCACGCGGGCATCCTCGTCCGCTGCGCCGATCTGATCACCCGGCCCCTGCAGGCGGGCCCCGGCGAGGAGAGCCTGTACGCCGTCAGGGACCGCCACATGGCCGAGGCGGTCCACGCACTGGTGGACGGTACGGCCGACCGGGTCGCCGTATGGGCGCACAACGGGCACATCGCGAAGGGCACTTACGGTCAGGACGTACCCGCACTCGGGAGCGTGCTGCGCCGCTACCACGGCGATGCCTACTACGCGCTGGGCCTGCTCTTCGGGAAGGGCCGGTTCCGGGCCCGCCGGAGCGGCGACACCACCGGCCCGGCGCTCCGGCACCGGATCGGCGGCGCAGGCCGCTCGGTCGAATCCCGGCTCGCCGCCGCCGTACCCGGCGACTACCTGGTCGACCTGCGGGGCGGGGCGGCCGAAGCGGCACCCGCCGTGCAGCAGTGGCTGCGCGGCCCCGGCCTCCAGCGCAGCTTCGGCGCCAGCGTCCCCCGGTTCACCTACCGCTTCCACGTCGCACCCCTCGTACCCGCCGAGGACTACGACGGGCTCGCCTTCGTGGCGAAGTCGACGTGCTCCCGCCCCCTGGCGTGATCTCACCCGTGACCGACGGACGACCGCGCAACCACCCGTCCCCGTACCGCTGCTCCCGGAGGTTCCCCGCATGACCGGCCCGGCTCGCCACCAGTTGTTCTCCTACGGCACGCTGCAGTTCCGCGAGGTCCAGCTCGCACGGTTCGGCAGGCTGCTGGAAGGGACGCCCGACGCACTGCCCGGACACCGGATGACCTACATCGCGATCACCGACCCGGATGTGATCGAGGCCAGCGGAACCGACCGCCATCCCCTGGTGGTCGCCTCGTCCGATGCGAACGAGGCCGTCGAGGGCACGGTCTTCTCGATCACCGACGAAGAGCTGGCATCAGCGGACGACTACGAGGTCGACGACTACGCCAGGACCCGGGTCGTCCTGCGCTCGGGCACGAAGGCGTGGGCCTACCTGGAGGCACCGGCCACGTCCGGCTGAGCCGGCCGTACCGCGCGACGCGCCGGCGGTGACGGCCGGTACGCCTGCGGGTACACGCCGGCAGCGAGAGGGGGGTGGGGGCGCTCGGCCGGACAGTGTCAGTGGTGTGCGTCACAGTTGAGGGAAGTGGCAGCACGTACCCCGCGTCCGAGGTGATCTCCATGAGGTACGCGATCCGGGCCGAAGGCCTGGCGAAGCGGTTCAAGCAGACCCGGGCACTGGCCGGTGTGGACCTTCAGGTGCCGGCCGGTACCGTCCTCGGCCTGCTCGGTCCCAACGGAGCGGGCAAGACGACCGCCGTCCGCATCTTCGCCACCCTCCTGCAGCCGGACGGCGGGCGGGCCGAAGTCGGAGGGTACGACGTCGTGCGGCAGGCGGGCCTGGTCCGCTCGATGATCGGGCTGACGGGCCAGTACGCCGCCGTGGACGAGAACCTGACCGGCACGGAGAACCTGCTGATGATCGGGCGGCTGCTCGGCCTCCCGCGCGGCCCGGCCCGGGCCCGGTCGGCCGAACTGCTCGACCGCTTCCAGCTGGGCGACGCGGCGGGACGGGCCGTCAAGACCTACTCGGGTGGCATGCGACGGCGCCTCGACCTCGCGGCCAGCCTGGTGGGGCGGCCGCAGATCCTCTTCCTGGACGAACCGACCACCGGACTCGATCCGCACAGCCGCGGTGAGGTCTGGGACATGCTGCGCACCCTCGTCGCGGAGGGGATGACGGTCCTGCTGACCACGCAGTACCTGGACGAGGCGGACCGGCTGGCCGACAGCATCGTCGTGATCGACAAGGGCAGGGTGATCGCCGACGGCACCCCCGACGGGCTGAAGGCGCAGGTCGGCGGGCAAGTGCTGCAGCTACGGCCGGCCCGTGCCGCCGATCTCGGCACGGCGCACACCCTGCTCACCGAGGAAGCCGGGCCCCAGGCCAAGATCGAGGGCGACGAGATCACCGTGCCCGTCAAGGACCCGGAGCTCATGCCGAGCGTGGTGCGCCGGCTGGACCAGGCGGGCATCGCGGTGGCCGAGCTGACCCTGCGGCGCTCGTCCCTCGACGAGGTGTTCATGGTCCTGACCGGCCACCGGGCCGAGCCGGAGCCCCAGGAGGGCGGGGGCGACGACGAGCAGTACGCGACCGCGGGGAGCCTGTCATGACCACCGCCTCCGCCTCCCCGGCCGACACCTTCGGCGGCAGCGGCCGGGTGCGTCCCCTGGCGGCCCTGCGGCAGACCGCGACCCTGGCGTGGCGGAGCCTGGTCTCCGTCAAGCACAACCCGCTCGAACTCGTCGACTACAGCATTTCGCCGATCATGTTCGTGTTCCTCTTCACGTACGTCTTCGGCGGACAGATGGCCGGATCCCCGCAGGAATACCTCCAGTACGCGCTCGCCGGGATCATCGTCCAGAACACGCTCTTCATGAGCATGTACACCGCCATGGCGTTGAACACCGACCTCACCAAGGGCGTCTTCGACCGCCTGCGCAGCCTGCCCATCGCCCGCGGGGCGCCGCTGTACGGGCGGATAACGGCCGACCTGGCCAAACAGCTCTGGGCGATGCTCCTGATGATCGGCCTCGGCACGCTGCTGGGCTTCGAGGTCACCGGCGGCGCCGCCGGCCTCTTCGCCGGGCTCCTCCTGCTGCTGATCTTCGCCGCCGCCGTCTCGTGGACGGCGGTCCTGATCGGGATGCTGGCCGGCGACGCGGAGAAGGTACAGGTCTTCGCCTTCACGCTGATCTTTCCGATCACCTTCACGAGCAGCGCGTTCGTGCAGGTCGACACGATGCCCGGCTGGCTCCAGGCATGGGTGAACGTCAACCCCGTCACCTACCTGTCGGACGCCTTCCGCGGCCTGCTGCTCGGCACCCCGGCTAGCCGGTCAATCATGTGGTCCCTGATCTGGGCTGCGGGCATCGCCGTGGTCTTCATGCCCCTGGCCCTGCGCGCGTACCGTTCCAGGGCCTGAGGCCGGGGTTCAGCTCCGGGCCGGGGCCAGCACCACGAAGTCCGCGTTCGACGGGTCGAGGCAGACGGCGAGCCGGCCGACGCCCTCGGCGTCCTCCGGCCCCATCTGCACGCTGCCACCGTTCGCGGTGACCTCGGCGACCGTGGCGTCGCAGTCGGTGACGGCGAAGACCGGGTGCCAGTACGGCCGCCCGTTCGTCAGGGCGAGGTGCTCCTGCGGCAGCTCCATGAGGCCGCCGTGCATGCGCTCCTCGGGTAGTCCGGCCGGGGTGATGAGGGAGTACGCGCCCCCGCCGCCCGGCAGGGGCATGTCGCTGAACGTCCAGCCGAACAGACCACCGTAGAAGTCCTTGGCGGCCGAGGCGTCACTCGTGTACAGCTCCGTCCAGGACAGCGAGCCCGGCTCGTCCACCAGCTGGACCCCGGAGTCCTTGCCCGGCTGCCAGACGGCGAACTGGCCGCCCAGCGGGTCGTCGTACTGCGCCATCCGCCCCCACTCGTCGAGGTCCCTCGGCGGCACCCGCACCGTCCCGCCGGCGCGCTCGACGGCCCGGGTCGTGGCGTCCGCGTCGGCGACGCTGTAGTAGATCATCCAGGCCGGGCGCGCCCCCTCCTCGGTCAGCTTGCCGAGCCCCGCGACGATCTTGCCGTCCTTCCGGAACATCCCGCCTTCCATCTCCTCGCTCTCGCCCATGGACTCGTAGTCCCACCCGAGCACGGCGCCGTAGAAGGCCGCGGCGGCGGGGACGTCGGGGGCGCCGAGGTCGATCCAGCAGGGGGAGCCGGGGACGAAGTCCGTGGTGATCATGCGAGATCCCTTTCGCTACTGCAGCTCGGACAGGTCGACCGAGTCGGCGGGGGCGGGCGGCTTGGCCTGGACGGGCTCGTCGAAGGCGGAGAAGGAGGCCTCCACCCGCTCGCCGGACTTGTCGGTGCCCTGGATCCGCAGGAGGTACGGCTCGTCCTCGGTGGAGACCTGGTAATTGCCCGTCCGGTCGGGCTGCCGGCTGGTGACCGTGATGGCCGGCCGGCCGTCGACGGTGGTGCGCGCGCCCTTTTCGAGCTGCTCGTTCACCGGTTTCCTGGTGAACTCCTTCTTGTAGAAGTCGAGATCGCAGAATTCGGCGAAGTCGCTCAGGAGCGGGCTGCTCGTGGTGCCGTGCAGATAGCGGCCGTTGATGAGCGCGATCGCGTCGTCGGCCTTGCCACCCGGCACCTGGGCCCGCAGAAGCTCGTCGTCGAGCTTCATCCACACGTCGTCACCGCGTTTGACGACGTCGGCCGTGCCGGAATCGCCGGGCGGGGTGACCGTGCCGGCGCAGTTGCCCTGCGCGTCGAACCGGAGGTCCAGAGCGGTGGTGCCCGACGGGTCGGTCACCTTGGCCGCCATGCGCATCGACGTGAGCTCGGACATCGCCTTGCGGGCGGCAGCCACGATGGCGGGGGCGCTCTTGTCGGCGATGCCGTTGTCATCGGCGACGGCGGCGCCCGTGCCCGGGCCCGCGAACATGAGGAGACAGACGGTTCCCACGGCCGCACATCGGGCCGTGGCTGCCCGGGGTGCAGACATCGGGCATCACCTCCCTCTGGCAGCGTAGGTCCGTGCGGCGGAGGGCGCAGTCCGGGCGAGGTCCAGGCGCGGTCCGGGGCGGTCCCGGCGGCCGACGGCCCCCTCGTGCCGCCCGTGCGATTGCTGCAGAGTGGGCGTTCGCACACCACTCGACCCAGGGAGTTCCGCTGTGGCCACGACCTCCGAGACACCGGGGACGACGCCCGCCGGCCCGTCCGCCGTGCGGACCGAAAGCGACGGCCCGGTGCGTACGGTGATCCTCAGCCGCCCCGGGGTCCGCAACGCGGTCGACGGTCCGACGGCGGCCCTGCTCGCCGATGCCTTCCGCGCGTTCGAGGAGGACGAGGAGGCGTCCGTCGCCGTGCTGTGGGGCGAGGGCGGTACGTTCTGCGCGGGCGCGGACCTCAAGGCCGTCGGCACCGACCGCGGCAACCAGGTGCTGGCCGAGGGGGACGGGCCGATGGGCCCCACGCGGCTGAGCCTGACCAAGCCGGTGATCGCCGCGGTCAGCGGCCACGCGGTCGCGGGCGGACTCGAACTGGCCCTGTGGTGCGACCTGAGGGTGGCCGAGGAGGACGCGACCTTCGGCGTGTTCTGCCGCCGCTGGGGCGTGCCCCTGATCGACGGCGGTACGGTGCGGCTGCCCCGCCTGATCGGGGAGAGCCGCGCGATGGACCTGATCCTCACCGGCCGCCCCGTGACCGCCGCCGAGGCGTACGGGATCGGCCTCGTCAACCGCCTCGTTCCGCCCGGGGAAGCCCGCCGGGCGGCCGAGCGGCTCGCCCACGAGATCGCCGGGTTCCCGCAGTTGTGCCTGCGGCACGACCGGCTGTCCGTACGGGAACAGCACGGTCTGGACGAGCGGGAGGCGCTGGCGGCCGAATACCGCCACGGCCTCGTGCCGCTCACCGCGGGGGAGACCCAGGCCGGCGCCGACCGGTTCGCGGGCGGCGCCGGCCGCCACGGCTCCTTCACCGGCTGACGGGCACGGTCCCGACGGGCGTCCGGGGGCATCATGGCCGTGTGAACGGGTTCCCGACCACCGGTGGCGGAGCCGGTGTCCCAGGATTCCTAGAGGTGGCCCCCACACCCAGGACGGCCGTCGTGTGGCTTCCTCCGGCCGGACTGTGGCCTCCCATCCAGAGCATCCGGGCGGAGCACGACCCCCAGATCCGCCGCTGGCCCCCGCACGTGAACCTGATCTTCGGCTTCGTCCCGGAGGCCGACTTCACCGCGGCGGCCCCACTGCTGGCCGCAGCCGCCACCGGGATCCAGCCCTTCTCCGTCCGCCTCAGCGGAGTGCGCACCTTCCGGCACCGCGCCTACGCCACCGTGTGGCTGGACCCCGCCGCTGCGGGCCCTGCCCCCTGGACGGCGCTCCAACGGGCCCTGGTGGAGCCCTTCCCCCTGTGCCGCGGCAGATTCCCGTCCTTCACGCCGCACCTGTCACTGGGGCGCACCCACGACCCGCGGCACCTGGCCGCGGAGTGCGCCGCACGCCTGGGAAGCATGCCGGCGGAGGTCGGCGAGATCGTTCTGCTCGCCCGCAGGGGCGAGGAGCCGATGCGGCCGCGGGCCACGATCCTCCTCGGCACGGGCGGACTCCGCTGGCGCGGCGATCAGGGCTGCTCGCCGTGATCCCTGCCGTGCTGCCCGCCGTGTTCCTCGCCCGCGACGAGGAGTTCACCCACCGCCTCCGCGAGGACGGCGCGGGCCGGCGCGGGCATGCCCGCGTCGGTCACGAACCAGTCGGCCCGGTCCAGCGCGGCGAAGCCGCTCAGCCCGACCACCCCCCACTTGCTGTGGTCGGCCACGACGGCGATCCGCCGTGCCGAGGCGACCAGGGCCCGGTTGGTCTGGGCCTCCGTGAGGTTGGGGGTGGTCAGCCCCGCCTCCTCCGTCACCCCGTGGGCGCCGAGGACGAGCAGGTCCACGTGGAGCGAGCCGATCACCAGGTCGGCGAGGGGGCCCACCAGTGCGGCCGAGGGGGTGGGGGAGCCGCCGGTGAGCAGCAGGGTGGGGGCCGCGCCCGCGCCGTCGCGGTCGGCCGCCCGTACCAGATCGGCCACCGGGAGGGAGTTGGTGACGATCGTGAGCCGGGGGACGCCGAGCAGCCGGGTGGCGACCGCGTACGCGGTGGTGCCGCCCGAGAGCGCGACCACGCTGCCCGGTTCCACCAGGCCCGCGGCCGTGTCCGCGATGGCGGCCTTGGCGGCCGCCTCCAGATCGGACTTGGCGTCGAATCCGGGCTCGTGCGCGCTGGCCCCGGCGGTGGCGACGGCCCCGCCGTGGACCTTCTCCACGGCGCCGCGCCGGGCCAGGGCGTCCAGGTCCCGGCGGATCGTCATGTCCGAGACGCCGAGCTGTCCGACCAGGTCCGCCACCCGTACCGTGCCGTCGCGCCGGACCGCGTCGAGGATGAAGGCGCGGCGCTGATGGGCCAGCTGTGCAGCCTGCTGCTCGGCCACGAGGTCACTCCCGGATAGCGGGGACATCCGATCAGAAAGCAACAAGATAGCACGCATCATGATGTTGATTTGTTTTGGAATCTGTTTAGTCTTGGTGGGTGAAGAAGACCCTCGCGAAACTCGCGGACGGCCGCGAACTGATCTACTTCGACAACGACGAGAGCGCCGTACGCGAGGCGCCCGACCTGCGCCCGCTGGACCGCGTGCGCAGTCACCCGGAACTGCGCCGGGACGAGGCGACCGGCGACTGGATCACGATCGCCTCCCACCGGCAGGGCCGGACCTACCACCCGCCCGCCGGCGAGTGCCCGCTCTGTCCCTCCCGGGACGGCCGGCTCGGCGAGATCCCCGCCGCCGACTACGAAGTGGCCGTCTTCGAGAACCGCTTCCCCTCCCTCGCGGGCGAAGCCGGCCGCTGCGAGGTCGTGTGCTTCACCCCCGAGCACGATTCCGGTTTCGCCGACCTCACCCCGGTCGCCGCCCGCCTGGTCCTGGACGCGTGGACCGACCGCACCGCGGAGCTCTCCGCCCTCCCGGGCGTCGAGCAGGTGTACTGCTTCGAGAACCGGGGGGTCGAGATCGGGGTGACCCTCTCCCACCCGCACGGGCAGATCTACGCCTTCCCCTTCGTCACGCCGCGCACCGCCAAGATGGCCGCCGCCGCTGCCGCCCACCGCGCCGCCACCGGACGCAACCTCTTCGAGGACCTGCTGTCCCGGGCCCGCGCCGCCACCGAGCGGGTGGTGACCGCCGGGGAGCACTGGACCGCCTTCGTGCCGTACGCCGCCCGCTGGCCGTACGAGGTGCACCTCTACCCGCACCGCCGCGTCCCCGACCTGACCTGCCTCACCGAGGCCGAACGGGCCGAGTTCCCCGGCATCTACCTGGACCTGCTGCGCCGCTTCGACCGGCTGTTCGCCGTACCGGGGCGGCCGCAGGCGCCGCCTCCCACGCCGTACGTCTCCGCCTGGCACCAGGCACCGCGCACCCGGGGTGCGGAACTGGCCCTGCACCTGGAGCTGTTCACCATCCGCCGGTCTCCCGACAAGCTCAAGTTCCTCGCCGGGACGGAATCCGGCACGGAGGCCTTCATCAACGACGTGGCCCCCGAGGCGGCCGCGCGGCGACTCCGGGAGGCCCTGGCGTGAACGCGACCGCGCAGTGCGACGACAGCCGGGCCGAGCGGCTCGCGGACACCTTCGGGCGGCTCTTCGGGGGCTCCCCGGACGGGGTGTGGGCGGCGCCGGGCCGGGTCAACCTGATCGGCGAACACACCGACTACAACGACGGCTTCGCCCTCCCGATGGCCCTCCCGCAGACCACCCTGCTCGCCGCCCGCGCCCGCACCGACGGACGGCTTCGGCTGCACAGCGCGCAGGGCGACGGCCGGACCGCCGACCTGGCCGTGTCCGGGCTCGCCCCCGGCTCGGCCAGGGGCTGGACCGGCTACCCGGCCGGCGTGGTCTGGGCGTTCGCCGAGGCGGGGCACCCGGTCGGGGGCGCGGACCTCCACTTCGACAGCACGGTGCCCACCGGCGCCGGCCTCTCCTCCTCCGCAGCGCTGGAATGCGCGGTGGCGGTGGCGTACGACGAGCTGTACGGCCTCGGCCTGCCCGGGCCCGAACTGGCCCGGATCGCCCAGCGCGCGGAGAACGGCTTCGCCGGAGTCCCGTGCGGGATCATGGACCAGATGGCTTCCGTCTGCTGCACCGCCGACGCAGCCCTCCACCTCGACGCCCGCACTCCGGAGGCCCACCGGCAGGTGCCCTTCGACCTGCGGGGCCGGGGGCTGCGACTGCTGGTGATCGACACCCGCGTCACGCACGACCTCGGGGACGGGGCGTACGCCGCCCTGCGCGCGGGCTGCGAACGCGCGGCCGCGCTGCTCGGCCTGCCCGCCCTGCGCGACCTGCCCACCGGGGAACTCCCGCGGGTCCTGGACGACCTGCCGGCGGAACTCGCCCCGCTGGTGCGGCACGTGGTGACCGAGAACGCCCGGGTCACCGAGGCCGTCGCCCGGTTGCGGGAGGGGAACGCCGCGGCGCTCGGCCCGATCCTCACCGAGGGCCACGCCTCGCTCCGCGACGACTACCGCGTCTCCTGCCCCGAGACCGACCTCGCCGTGAGCGCCGCGCTGGGCGCCGGGGCGCTCGGCGCCCGGATGACCGGAGGCGGCTTCGGAGGATCCGTCATCGCCCTGGTGGAGGACGGGCGGGAGGACGCGGTGGGCGAGTCGGTCACCGCCGCCTTCGCAGCCGCCGGCCACCGCCCCCCGCGCCTCCTGGAGGCCACCCCTGCCGCGGGCGCACGCAGGCTCGCGCCGGCCCTCGGGACGCGGTAGCGGGGGGCGGGGCGTCCGGCGCGGGACGCGGGGGTTCCGTGCCGGACGCCCCTCACCCCTGCGGCACGTCCGTCCTGCGCAGGTACGGCAGCCGGGCCAGGGGCGCGTCCATCCAGACCGTGGCCGGGCCCTCGTACGACCGGCCGTCGTCGGCCAGCCACGTGCCCGGCGGGATCACGACCTCCCGCCCGGCCGCGCCCCGGGTCACCACCGGAGCCACCAGCAGGCTGTCGCCCAGCACGAACTGGTCGGTGACCTCTGCGTACCCCCGGTGCGGGAAGGCCCATTCGAGGGGGCGCTGGACCGGTTCGCCCGTGGCCGCGGCGTGCGCGGCGAGGGCGAGCAGCTCCGGGGCGAGCTCGGTGTGGAGCCGGGCGGCCGCGCGGACGATCGCGAGGCCGTCGGCGGAGAGCACGCGCCACGGCGCCGTGGAGAACTGCATCATGGGGAACAGCGCGGCGATCTGGGCGTAGCGGACGAACAGTTCCTCGTCGAAACCCTCGCCGTCCTCACCCGGGACGAAGCGGAACTCGCCGCCGCCGATCATGTCGGGACACGTGAACGCATGGCCGGTCAGGGCCTGGGCCAGGGCGTTCGGGATCAGGCTCGCCAGCCCGAAGCGCCCCTCCCACAGGTGGTACTTGTCCTGCTGGCGTTGTGCGAGCGGCAGACCCGCCGCGCGCCACGCGTCACGGAACTCGTTGAGCGGCCAGTCGGCACCGAAGCGGTTCCACGCGTGCGTATAGGCCTCCGGGTCCGCGCACCCGAGCGCGCGCCACCAGGGCGCGTCGCCGCCGTCGAACTTGAACCCGTCGACGCCGATGTCGTCCCGCAGGGCTTCCAGGCGGCCGGTGAGCCATGCCCGTGCCCGCGGATCGAGCAGGTCGAGGCCGGCGCTCCAGCCGTTCCACCACCACCCGACCGCGGCCCGCCCGTCCGCGCCGGCCCCGAAGTCGCGGATCAGCAGGCCCCGGTCGCCCAGCTGCCGCGCGGTGGGGGAGTCCGGGGTCACGTACGGCACGAGCCACAGCATCACCTTGAAGCCGAGCCGGTGGAGCTCGGCGACCATGCCCGCCGGATCGGGGAAACGGCCGGGGTGGAAGGTCCAGTCCCCGTAGTCGTTGCTCCACCGGTCGTCGATCATCAGCACGCCGGGCGGGAACCCCTCCGCGAGCAGGCGCTCCGCGTAGGCCAGCACCTTCTCCTGGGTCGGCTCGAAGACCGTCTCGATCCACAGGTTGTACTGCGGTGCGGCGAAGAGGAGCGGGTCCGGCATCGTGCCGGACGGCGGGTAGTGGCGGGTGATCGCGTGGCGGTACGCCCCGCGCAGGTCGCCGTGCCCCTCGCCGTACTCGACGACCGCGTCCGGCTCGTGCGCCCGCACGCTCAGCCGGCCGTCGGAGAGGGTGAAGCCGAAGGTGCGCTCGCTGTGCACCCAGCGGCCGCGGTCGGAGAGCAGCAGCGGCATGCCCTGGTTGGCCAGCACGTCACGCAGGTCGAAGGCGTAGCCGTCGGGGTACGGCATGTGCCGCCCTTCGGCGACCGCCCCTCCCCACCAGTGTTCCCCGTCGAGGAGGGGGAGTTCGAGTGTCGTCATACCTGTGGGGTTCCTCCGGTGAAAAGGGGCGGTGCCGCGCACTACTTGACGGTGAAGCCCTGTTCCTTGCCGTACGCCTTCACCCGGTCCTGCCAGGCGGCCAGCGCGCCGGGCAGGTTTCCACCCGGCTGCAGGCCCTGGCCGACCGAGTCCTTGAAGACGCTGTTCGCATAGACCTGGAACGGCAGGTACTGCCAGCCGGGACGCACGGCCTTCGACATGTCGGCGAAGACCTCGTTCGGCTTGCCGCCGGGGAAGAACGGCACCCCGGCGCCGCGGAAGCCGGGATCGTCGAGCAGCACCTTGGTCGCGGGGAACAGTCCGACCTGGGAGTTGAGCGACCTGACGGCCTCCGGGTCGGTGCCCAGCCACTGGGCGAAGGCCACGGAGGCCTCCTTGTTCCGCGCCTGGGTGGTGACCGCGACCGACGAGCCGCCGTTCTCCGCGCTGACGCCGCCCGGCATGGGAGCGACCGACCACTGGCCGCTGCTCTGCGGGATGTTCTGCTCCAGGACCGCCGGCGCCCAGGCGCCGGCCAGCCAGGTCGCGTACCGTCCGGAGGCCATCGACTTCCACCACTCGTCGTTCCAGCTCGCGGTGGAGTCGACCAGTTTGTCCTCGATCAGCGGGCCCCAGGTGTCGGCGTAGGCCTTGGCCCCGGCGTCGTTCTTGAGATCGACGGTGACGCCGGTGGCGCCGGCGGTGCCGTCGACGGTGTACGGCTTGCCGCCGGCCTGCCAGATCAGGCTGTTGGACGTGCCCGCGTCGCCGGGGTCGACGTACGTGATCCGGACGTTCGGATCGGCGTCGTGGATCTTCCTGGCGAGTGCGCCGTACTCCTCCCACGTGCTCGGCGGGGCGGCACCGAACCTGTCGAGGATGTCCTTGCGGTAGAACATGGCCATCGGCCCGGTGTCCTGCGGTATGCCGTAGACCCCGTCGGCGAGGCTGACCTGGGACCAGGCCGAGTCGGCGAACTTGTCCTTCAGCCCGGCGGAACCGTAGCCGGCGAGGTCGACCAGGGACTTGGTCATCGCGAACTGGGGGAGTGCGAAGTACTCGATCTGCACGACGTCGGGCGCGCCCGTGCCCGCCTTGAGGACGGTGGTCAGCTTCGTGTACTCGTCTTTGGACCGGCCCGCGTTGACCAGGTTGACCTTGATCTTCGGGTACTTCTTCTCGAACAGGGCGACCGTCTTGTCGATGTTCGGGACCCAGGTCCAGAAGGTGATCTCGGCGGGCTTGTCCAGGGCGGCCCGCACGGCCGCGGGGTCGCCCTTGCCGCCGCCGTCGGAGGTGCCCGGGCCACCGCCGCACGCCGTGAGGGAGAGGGAGAGGGCCGCGAGGGTTGCCGCGCCGAGGGCGCGGGTGAGGGCCGACGGCCGCAGGGATCTGCTCATGTCGAAACCTTTCGTGCTGGACGTGGAGAGGGGTGGGCGGTGGGCTACTGCTTGACGCCGCCGGCGGCCAGCCCCGACTGCCAGAACCGCTGGAGGAAGAGGAACGCGACGATCAGCGGGACGACCGCCAGCAGGCTGCCGGTGATCACCAGCGGGAGGATCGGCGTGCCGCCGGCGCCGGCGCCGCCCTGCGCGAGCGAGTCCCACTGGCGCAGCCCCACCGTGAGGGGGAACAGCTCCGGGTCGTTGAGCACGATCAGCGGCAGGAAGTAGTTGTTCCAGGTGGCGACGAGGGTGAACAGCAGCACGGTGACGAAACCGGGGGCCAGCAGCCGCAGCGCGATGGTGAGGAAGATGCGCAGCTCACCGGCGCCGTCGAGGCGTGCGGCCTCCAGCATCGCGTCCGGAACGGCCTCGGTCGCGTACACGCGCATCAGGTAGAGCCCGAACGGACTGGCGAGGGAGGGCAGCAGGACCGCCCACGGTGTGTTGACGATGCCCATGTCGCTGAACAGCAGGTACGTCGGGACGGCGAGTGCGGACGCGGGGATCGAGATAGCCCCGATGACGACGGCGGACAGCACCCGGCGGCCCACGAACTCGTACGTGGCGAGGGCGTACCCGCCCAGCGTCGCGATCACCGAGGCTCCGCCCGCCCCGACCACCGAGTAGAGGAGGGTGTTGCCGAACCAGCGCAGGTAGATCCCGTCCTCGTAGGTGAAGACGTCCCGGACGTTCTCGAACAGGTGGAAGCCGTCCCCGAACCACAGCCCGGGTGAGTCGAAGAGGGTCTGGTTGGACTTCGTCGCACTGACGGCGAGCCAGAACAAGGGGATCAGCGTGTACGCGAGCATCAGGCCCATCGCCACGGTCAGAGGGGTGGACGCCCTGCCCGGACGGCGGCGTGCGGTGGTCACAGCAGGCGCTCCCTTCGGGCGGTCGCGCGCTGCACCCCGAAGGCGACGAGCACGGTCACCAGGCCGAGCAGCACCGCGATGGCGGCCGAGTAGGTGAACTGGCGCCCGTCGAAGGCGAGGCTGTACGCGTACATGTTGGGGGTGTAGTTCGTGGAGACGGCGGCGGGCGCCAGGGACTGGAGCACGCTCGGCTCGTTGAACAGCTGGAAGCTGCCGATCACCGAGAAGGTGGTGGCGAGCAGCAGCGCCGGGCGCAGTGCCGGCAGCTTGATGCTGAACGCCTTGCGGAAGGCTCCGGCGCCGTCGACCTCGGCCGCCTCGTACAGCTCCCCGGGGATGGACCGCAGCGCGGCGTAGAAGATCAGCATGTTGTAGCCGACGTACGACCAGGTGACGATGTTGCCGATCGACGCGAGCATCCAGCTCCCGGAGAGCAGGTCGGGCAGCTCGGTGTGCAGGAGGCCGCCGATCTCGCCGGCCAGGCCGAAGCGGTCGCCGTAGAGGTAGCCCCACATCAGTGCCGCGACGACGCCGGGAACGGCGTACGGGACGAAGATGCCGATCCGGAACAGCCCCGGCGCGCGCAGCCGGCCACTGTCGATCGCGAGGGCGGCCGCCAGCGCGAGGCCGAGCATCAGCGGTACCTGGACCGCGAAGAAGAGTGCGACGCGGGCGAGACCGGCGTGGAACAGGCTGTCCCCGAACGCCTTGGTGTAGTTGTCCAGCCCGGTGAAGACCATCCCGCCGATCATGCGCTCCTGATAGAGGCTCAGGTTGACCGAGTACGCCAGCGGGGCGACGACTCCGATGACGAAGACGCACAGGAACGGCAGGAAGAACGCATGGGCGGTGAGGTTGCGCCGAACAGCGCCGCGTTTCAAGGGTAGGACCTCCGATGCGTGTTAGCGCCAACATGGCGGCGCGGTTCGGAAGTGTGTCCACTGCTCTCGGAGAGTGTCAAGAGTTTTGACCGTCGCTCCTGGTGGATCGTCAGTTGTCTTTGATTCCAAGGGGTTTCGGGTGCCGAGGTGCGCCCTCCCGTCCACTGATCCCACCCGTCGGCGTTCGCCAACCTGTTGACCGACGCAGCATGTTCGCGCAAACATGACGGCGGTCGGGAAGACGCCCGGGCCGCACCGTGCGAGAGGAACTGCACCATGGCGAAGGACGGGCAGAGGCCACGCAGGCCCCGTTCCCCGGCCGCGGACCGGCCCCGGCCCCCGTCGATGGCGGACGTCGCGGCCATGGCGGGAGTCTCGGCGCAGACGGTCTCCCGCGTGGTCAACGCGACGGCCCATGTCGACGAGGCCACCCGCGACCGGGTCGTCCGGGCCGTCCGCATGCTCGGGTACCGCCCCAACACCGCTGCCCGGGCGCTGGCCACCGGAAGGTTCCGGATGATCGGCGTCATCAGCTTCGACCTCAAGGCCCACGGCAACGCGCGCACGCTGGAGTCGATCGTCTCCGCCGTGCAGTCCACCGAGTACTCGGTCAACGTCGTCGTCCCGCAGGCACAGACCCAGGAGGCCGTGCTGGAGGCGTTCCGGAGGCTGAGCGGGCATGCCGTCG
This sequence comes from Streptomyces sp. NBC_00207, assembly GCF_045160965.1. Lineage (NCBI taxonomy): Bacteria > Bacillati > Actinomycetota > Actinomycetes > Kitasatosporales > Streptomycetaceae > Streptomyces > Streptomyces sp. NBC_00207. Next base: position 7,785,974 of record NZ_CP130715.1, read on the forward strand.
ACGGGGTCATCGTGAACGAGGCACAGATCCTCACCGGCTCGCTGATGCTCCCCTGGGGGCTTCCGGTCGTGGTCGTCGACGGCGGCGAGGACCACCGCTACCCCGGCGTCCACACCGACCACGCGGCCGGAGCCGAGATCGCCGTGACCCACCTGCTCGGACTCGGCCACACCACCGTGTGGCACCTGGCCGGGCCGCAGGACTCCCACCCCGCACGCCGCCGCGCCGAGGCGTGGCAGCGCGTGCTCCGGGCGGCGGGCGCCCCGGTCCCGCCGGCCGTCCACGGCGACTGGAGCGCCGGGAGCGGCTACCGGGCGGGCCGGGAACTCGCCGGCCGGCCGGAGGTCACCGCGGTGTTCGCCGCCAACGATCAGATGGCACTCGGCCTGGTCCGGGCGCTGCGCGAGGCGGGGCGCCCGGTCCCGGAGGACGTGAGCGTGGTCGGCTTCGACAACATCGTCGAATCCGGCTACTTCCTCCCGCCGTTGACCACCGTGGACCAGGACCTCACCCGCGTCGGCGCGGCCTGCGTGGACCGGCTCCTGAGCCAGATCGAGGGCGTTCCGTCGACGGACTCGTCCGTCGTGTCGGTCATGCCGACCCTCGTGGAGCGCGACAGCACCGCTCCGCCGCGCGCCTGAACCCGGGCCGGTACGTCCGCCACGAGGCGCAGTGCGTCCCCGTCCCGAAGTACCTGAAGGGGTAAGGAAGATGAACTCTCCGGCACACGACCGTGCCCGCACCCTCGGCGCACGGCTGGGCGGTCTCGGATTCGGCGGCGACTACAACCCCGAACAGTGGGACGAGGCCACCCGCGCCGAGGACCTGCGCCTGATGAACCGGGCGGGCGTCAACCTCGTCAACCTCGCCATCTTCGCCTGGGCCCGCGTCGAACCCTCTCGCGACGCCTACGACTTCCGGTTCTTCGACACGGTCATGGACGACCTGGCGGCCCACGGCATCACCGCCGACCTGGCCACCATGACCGCCTCGCCACCCCCGTGGCTCGCCACCGAGCATCCCGAGATCCTGCCGGTCACCGCCTCCGGAGGCATCCTCTCCCCGGGGGGCCGCCAGCACTTCTGCCCCTCCAGCCCGGTCTACCGCGACCGGGCCGTCCGCCTGGTCGAAGCCGTCGCCACGCACTACCGCGACCATCCGGCCCTCGGCCTGTGGCACGTCGGCAACGAGTACGGGATCCATGTCGCCGAATGCTTCTGCGACACCTCGGCCGCCGACTTCCGGAGCTGGCTCGCAGCCCGGTACGGCGAGGTCGACGCGCTCAACGAGGCCTGGTCCACCGACTTCTGGTCGCAGCGCTACACCTCCTTCGACCAGATCCTGCCCCCGCGCACCGCACCCACCTACCCCAACCCGTCCCAGCAGCTCGACTTCAAGCGGTTCAGCAGCGACGCGCTGCGCACGTGCTTCACCCTCGAACGCGACGTGCTCCGCCGCATCACCCCCGACACCCCGGTGACCACGAACTTCCTCGCCGGACACAAGGCCGTCGACGTCCACGCGTGGGCGCCCGAGATGGACGTCCTCGCCCTCGACAGCTACCCGGACCCCCACTGGGACGCGGCGCACATCGGCGCGGCCCTCTCGTACGACCTCCTGCGCGGCGCTGCCGACGGGAAGCCGTGGCTGCTGACCGAACAGGCCCCGTCCGCCGTCAACTGGCGCAGCCGCAACGGCGGCAAGAGCCCCGGCCGGATGCGCCTGTGGAGCTGGCAGGCCGTCGCCCAGGGCGCCGACGCCGTCATGTACTTCCAGTGGAGGCAGTCCCGTGGCGGCGCCGAGAAGTTCCACTCCGGCATGGTCCCGCACGCGGGGCCCGGGACCCGGGTGCACACCGAAGTTCGAGAGTTGGGCCGCGAACTGGCCCTGGTCCCCGAGCTGGCCGGCACCCTCGTCCGCAACGAGGTCGCGATCGTCTTCGACTGGGACAACTGGTGGGCGCTCGAACTCGACTCGCACCCCTCGGACGCCGTGCGCTGCCTCGACCGCGTCCTCGACCACTACGCGCCGCTGTTCGAGGCGGGCGTCGGCATCGACGTCGTCCACCCCTCCGCCGACCTCTCCCCGTACAAGCTGCTCGTGCTGCCCGGCCACTACCTGCTGTCGGCCGAGAACGCGGCGCGGATCAGCACGTTCGTGGCCGACGGCGGATCCCTGCTCGCCTCCTTCTTCACCGGGATCGTCGACGAGCACGACCGCGTGCACCCCGGCGGCCGTCCCGCCCCGCTCGACGACGTACTGGGCGTACGGGTCGAGGAGTTCTGGCCGGCCGCGGCGGACGAGGCGGTCCCTCTGCGCGCTCCGGAAGCGGACGGCCCGGCCGCTGCCGCGGCCCCGCCGTCGGCGTCGCTGTGGCGCGAGGAGGTGAAGCTCACCGGCGCCCGGGCCGAACTCTTCTTCGCCGGACCCGACTGGGACGACGACCGCCCGGCGGCCACGGTGCACGCCCATGGCCGGGGGAGTGCCCGCTACGTCGCGACCCGGCCCGACCCCGTCACCATGCGGGCCCTCGTCGACCGCTCACTGGCCGAAGCGGGCGCCCTCCCCGTGCTGCCCGGCCTGCCCGCCGGGATCCAGGCCACGATCCGGCACGGCGCCGGTCACGACGTCCTCATCCTGCTCAACCACACCGAGGACGAGCAGGAGGTGGCGCTGCCGGCCGCCCGCCGGGACCTGCTCGACGCCCACCGGCCCCTCGTCCGCCGCGTGACCCTCGCACCGCGGGGCGTCGCCGTCCTCGGCAGCGGCGGCAACTGAGCGCACCACCGCGTCACCGCTCCAACCGCTCCACCACGCACGTCCCACCCCCCCAGCCCCTCGGAGGACACTGTGAGAAGAGCCCTACTACCGGCGGTGCTCGCCGCGGCGCTCGCGCTCGGCGCGCTCGGCGCCTCCCCGACCGCCGCGTCCCCGACGACCGAGACGAACGCGGCTCCCGCGGCTCCGGCCGCGTTGGCCGACTCCTGGACCGCGCCCCTCAGCACCCGCGGCCGCTACGTCGTCGACGCGGGCGGCAACCGCTTCAAGCTCAAGTCCGCGAACTGGCACGGGGCCCAGGGATCGTGGAGCGGCTCGGGCGACATCAACGACCCGGCCGGCCACCACGACGGCGAGAAGGCCGACCAGATGCCGCTCGGCCTGGACCGCGCGCCGATCCCGCGGATCCTCGCCGGATTCCACGAACTCGGCATCAACAGCATCCGGCTGCCGTTCTCGAACGAGATGCTGCACGACCAGCGCCCGGTCTCCGACGCCTCGGTCGCCGCCAACCCGGCTCTGCGCGGCAAGACCCCGCTCCAGGTCTTCGACGCCGTCATCGCGGCCACCACGGCCGAGGGCTTCGCGGTGATCCTCAACAACCACACCAACACCTCACGCTTCTGCTGCGGTCTGGACGGCAACGAGCGCTGGAACACCAGCCAGTCCACCGCGCAGTGGGAGAACGACTGGATCGCCCTCGCCCGACGCTACAAGGACAACAAGCGCGTCGTCGGCGCCGACCTCTACAACGAGGTCCGCCGCACCGTCACCGACGACGCCAACTGGAACTGGGGCAACGACCACGACTGGTGGGCCGCGTCCCAGCGCCTCGGGGACCGGCTCCTGACCGAGGCCAACCCCGACCTCCTGGTGATCGTCGAAGGCATCAACTGGCAGGGCATCCCGGCCGACGGGCTGCCCCACGGGCGCCCCACGCTCGAACCGGTACGCACCCTGTCGCACACCCTCGTCGCCTCGAACAAGCTGGTGTACGCGGCGCACTTCTACGGCTACACCGGGCCGAACCACACCGGAGCCACGGGCATGGGCGAGACCCACGACCCGCGCTACCAGGAACTCTCCCGCGAAGAGCTCTTCGCCACCTTGCAGCGCCAGGCGTTCTACGTGACATCCGAATCGGGCAGCCACTTCACCGCACCCCTGTGGATCAGCGAGTTCGGCATCGGCAGCGACGAGACCAACCCGCAGGCGCGTGCCTGGTTCGGGAACTTCGTGGACTACCTGATCTCCCATGACACCGACTTCGCCTACTGGCCCCTGGTCGGCTGGACCGGACACGGCACCTGGTCCATCCTCAACTTCGATGCGGCGGGCCGCCGTTCCGGCCTCCTGGACGGCGGCGACTGGCGCGCCACCGACTGGAACCGGCTGGTCACCTCGCCGCAGAAGAGCGGCCAGGTCGCCGTCTCCGACACCTGGGACATGCTCAACCTCGACCACGCCGACGCGGTCCAGTCGGTACGCGTTCGGAACCTCGGGGACTGGGACGCGGGAGCCCGCAAGGGGACCTGCCCCGACGGACAGCGCCTCATCGGCCTCGCCCACCGTGACGGGCGCGGGCTGTGCACCGATGCCGGGGCGCCCGGCCTGGCGGCCACCGGCCCGGTGCCGACGGCGGTGAGCGACGAACGCCACGTACAGCAGGGCGACTGGGCGGGCGGCTACACCAAGTACCAGTGCGGGCCGGGCCAGTTCATGACCGGCTACAGTGTGCGCGGCCAGGCGGTCTCCGCGGTCCTGTGCGCCCAGGCGGGCCGGCCCCTCGGGACCGGCGGCCGCACCGTCTGGTTCGACCGGGGTGACAACCGTCCGGCCGCGGGCCCGGGCGGAGAGTTCGCCTACGGCAACTACAAGGGGCAGTGCGGCACGGACGAGTACGCCGCGGGCATCGCCTTCACCGGGGCATGGGCCAAGGGCAAGACGCCGGACGCCCTGCTGTGCCGCAAGCTGTGACCCCCGGCACCTGACGGCGCCGCGGGCCGGGGAGCCGCGGGCTCCTGCGCCGGAGGTGCGCATCCGCCGGGTGTGCGCAGCCGCGTCCGGTGTTGCTCCGGGTTCCCGGTCCGGCCGCCCCTTACGGTGGCTTCCGTGACGGATCACGCGGCGGACGCACCGGGCACGGAGGCTGCCTCGGCCCAGCTCAAGGAGCGGCTCTACGCGACGATCACCATGATCTCCGTGGTCATCGGACTCGCCGGCAGCAGCCATGTGACCGCCCTCGGAGCCGCGGCGACGATCGGGACCGCGTCGGTCGGCCTGTGGCTGGCCGCGCTGGTCGCCGATCAGCAGGCCCATCGCGTGACGCACGGCGCCCTCGCCCGGGGGCGGGAACTGCGCGCGATGCTCTTCGTCAGCAGTCCGCTGCTGCTGTCCGCGGTGGGCCCGCTCGTGCTGGTCGGCGTCTCGGCGCTGGGAGCGATGGGCCTGGACACGGCGCTGCTCACGGCGGCCGGGATCAACGTCGCCACCCTGTTCGCGTGGGGGTGCTACGGAGGGATCCGGATGGGCGGAGGAGCCCCCTTCGCGCTGCTCGCCGGCGCGATCGACGCGGCGATCGGGACGGCGGTCGCGCTGGTCAAGGTTGCCGCCGGCCACTGACGTCACCGTGCTGCGCCGGCCGGGGAGGCGTCTTCGGCTCCGGGCGGTGGAGGCGGCCGACCGCCGACCGTGCGGGATCGGCCGCGCACACCTCAGCCCGAGACGGCCTTGCCCCAGCCGCGGTTGACGGTCTCCCTCGCCTTCTCCGTCTGCTCCTCCGTCGGGAACATCGGCGTGCCCTCGACCGTCGGGAGCTTCTCCGCGGCGGTCTTGTCGAGGGTGCCGTCCTCCGCCATGGCGTCCATGAGGACGGGGCGCGCAAAGGCGCCGAGCCGGAGGTTCTGGCCTTCCGGGCTGAAGACGTACTCCTGCCACAGGCGTGCCGCGGCGGGGTGCGGGGCGTCCTTGTTCACCCCGTTCGCGTAGTACTCGGCGAAGCTGCCGTCGAAGGGGATGGCGGTCCGCCAGTCGACGTCCGCGCCCTGCCTGCGGAATTCGTCGGCGTATCCGAGGTTGAGGAAGTCCCAGTCGATGCTGATCGGGGTCCGGCCCTTCGCGATCGTCTCCGGTGAGGATTCGATCGGGTTGAAGTTGCCGTTCTTGCTGAGCTCGGCGAAGAAGTCGATGCCGGGCTGGATGTTGTCGAAGGAACCCCCGTTCGCCAGGGCCGCCGCGTACACGCCGGCGAAGGCGGACCCGGACTTGGTGGGGTCGCCGTTGAGGGAGACCTGGCCCTTGTACTCGGGCTTGCGCAGATCGGCGAAGGTCGAGGGGCAGGTCTTCACCCGCTTGGCGTCGCAGCCGATCGAGACGTAGCCGCCGTAGTTGTTGTACCAGCGGGCCTCCGGGTCCTTCTGCTCCTTGGGGATCTGGTCGAACGCGGCGACCTCGTACGGAGCGAGCAGGCCCTGCCGGGCCGCGGACTGCGCGAACGAGCCCCCCACGTCGATCACGTCCGGGGCGCGGCCGTCGGTCCGGTGCTCCTTCAGGGCGTCGATCTCGTCCTGGCTGGTGCCGTCCGGGTTCTCCACGGAAACCTTGATCCCGTACTTCTTCTCGAAGCCGTCGATCAGCGCGCCGTAATTGGCCCAGTCGCGGGGGAGCGCGATCGTGTTGAGCGAGCCCTCCTTCTTCGCCGCCGCGGTCAGCGCCGCCATTCCGCCCGCGTCCGCGGCGGAGGTGGCCACCGCGGGTGCCCTGGGCACGGTGACGGGGTTGTCCCCGCAGGCGCCGAGGGGCGCGGCCGCGAGGGCCAGGAAGGCGGCGACGAAGGCTGTCCGGAGACGGGGTGCGGGCACGAAGGCTCCATAACCTGCGGTCGGTACCGATCGAGGCCAGCGTACGTTCGGCGGCCTCCGCGGCGCAGTCCCGGACGGTGGTGTCCGCCGTCTTCCTTCCGGCCGTCGTTCCGGCGCGCTCTCAGAACCCGTCGTCGTCCCACCCGGCCAGGAGCGCCTCCCCGAGATCCATCGAGGCAGGTACGGACCCGTTGTGGAGCGACTGCTCGCTCCAGATGATCTTGCCGCGGGCGGTGTAGCGGGTGCCCCAGCGCTCGGCGAACTGCGCGACGAGGAACAGACCGCGGCCGCCCTCGTCCGTGTCCGCGGCCCGGCGCAGGTGGGGGGAGGTGCTGGACCCGTCGGAGACCTCGCAGACCAGGCAGCGGTCGTACAGCAGCCTCACCCGGATGGGCTCCGTGCCGTAGCGGATGGCGTTGGTCATCAGCTCGCTGAGGATGAGTTCCGTGGTGAACGCGATGTCCTCCAGGCCCCAGTCCGCCAGCCGGCGGGCGCACGCGTTGCGCACGGGGGACACCGACGCGGGCTCGGGGGACACGTCCCACTCGGCGATCCGCGCACGGTCGAGCAGACGGGTGCGGGCCACCAGCAGCGCGACGTCGTCGCTGGGCCTGGCGGGCAGCATCGCGTCGATCACCGCGGTGCAGGTTTCCTCCGGGGTGCGGGCGGGCCCGGACAGGGCGGCGCTCAGCGCGGCCAGGCCGGCGTCCGGATCGCGGTCGCGGTTCTCGATCAGCCCGTCGGTGAAGAGCGCCAGCCGGGAGCCCTCGGGCAGGGTGAGCGTCATGGTCTCCATGGGCAGACCCGCGCCCAGGCCGAGCGGCGGGGCGACCGGCACCTCGGGGAAGGACACGGTCCCGTCGGGGCCGACCAGAGCGGGGCCCGGGTGCCCGGCGGTGGCGGCGGTCACCTGCCCCGAGACGGGATCGTAGATCGCGCACAGGCAGGTGGCGCCGGTGATCCCCTGCCACTCCTGCTCGTCGGCGTCGATGTGGGCGACCAGCTCGTCCAGGTGGCTCAGGAGTTCGTCCGGCGGCAGGTCGAGGGTGGAGAAGTTGTACACGGCGGTGCGCAGGCGGCCCATGGTGGCGGCGGCGTGGAGACCGTGGCCGACGACGTCGCCCACCACCAGGGCCACCCGGGTGCCGGGCAGCGGGATGACGTCGAACCAGTCACCGCCCACCCCGGCCTGCGCGGCCAGATACCGGTGTGCGACCTCGACGGCGGACTGTTCCGGTACGCCCCGGGGCAGCAGGCTGCGCTGCAGGGTGACGGCCATGTTGTGCTCGCGGGTGTAGCGGCGGGCGTTGTCGACGGACACGGCCGCCCGGGCGGTCAGCTCCTCGGCGAAGGACACGTCCTCCTCGTCGAAGGCCGGGGAGTCCTGCCCCCGCCAGTAGCCGGCCATGCCCAGCACCACGCCCCGGGCCCGCAGGGGCACGACGATCAGGGAGTGGATGCCGCGGTCCAGGATCTGCCGGGCGTTGCCCTGGTGCTGGGCCCGCCAGCGGTGGGTGGCGTGCAGGTCGGCCTCCAGGACCGCACGGCCGACGGCCAGGCCGGTGGCCATGGGACCGGCGGGAGCGAACCGGATCAGCTCGCCGACGGGGGTGAGCGGGTGATCGCCCTGAAGGCCGACGACGGCGGTGCGGCGCATCTCGGTGTTCGCCTCGGGCGGCTCCTCGCCGCGCAGCACCGGGTCCAGCAGGTCGACCGTGACCACGTCGGCGAAGCGCGGGACCGCCACCTCCGCCAGCTCCTGCGCGGTGCGCTCCACGTTCAGCGTCGTTCCGACCTGCACCCCCGCGTCGTAGAGCAGCTTCAGCCGCTCCCGGGCCACCTCGGCCCTGCCGGAGAGCGCCCGCAGCTCGGTGGTGTCCCGCAGGGTGACGACGGTCCCGGCCTGACCGTAGGGGGCGGTGGGCCGGATGTTCACCGCCAGCAGCAGGTCGCCCGCCATGTGCAGTTCGTCGGTCGCGGAACGGCCCGATGCGATCAGCTCGGCGATCGCCTCCTCCAGCCCCAGGTCGGTGACGGACAGCCGTTCCGCGTCCGCCGGCAGATCCAGCAGCCGCCGCGCCTCGTCATTGGCGAGCAGCAGCCGTCCGCCGTCGCCGACGATCAGCACGCCCTCGCGCACCGCGTGCAGCACCGCGTCGTGGTGCTCGTACATCCGCGTCATCTCGGCCGGTCCCAGGCCATGGGTCCGGCGCAGCAGTCTGCGGCTCACCAGCGCGGTTCCGCCCGCGGACAGGGCGAGCACCGCGGCCGCACTGCCGAGGACGACCGGCAGCTGCCGGTTCACCATGCCCTGGACGTTCTGGACCGTGACCGGGGAGGCGACCACGGCGATCACGTGGCCGTCGGGGTCCTTGACGGGGACGACCGAGACCACGGACTGGCCCAGGGACCCCTCGAACGTCTCGGTGAAGGACTTGCCGGCCGCCGCCTTGGAGAAGGGGCCGACGACGTGCTTCCCGATCTGCCGCGGGTCGCTGTGGGTGAGGGTGACCCCGTCGAGGCTGTAGACGTTGATGCCGTCGACTCCGGCGATCTTCCGGGCCGCCTCTGCGCTCGGCTGCAGCACCGCGCTCGGATCGGGGCTGTGCAGGGCCTCGACGATTCCCGGGGATTCCGCGAACGTCCCGGCGGCGGCGAGCGTACGGTGCCGGGCGTCCAGCATGGCGGCGCTCCGGGCCTGCACCACGAGCGCCGCCACCGCCGCGGCGACGAGGAGCACCACGACGGCCAGCTGCAGGAGGAACACCTCGCCTGCCACACTGCGCACGCTCAGCAGGGAGGACAGACGTTGCGGCCGCCGCGCCCTTCCCCTGCGGGGCTGGACGCGCTCCTGATGGAGGTCGGTCATACTCCATCTTCTAACCTCTATGGGCTGTCGGCAGCGGGGAGCGACCGCCGGCTGCTGGAGCGCATGCCCGAGTGGAGCTCGCGGCTCGGGTGCGCGCCGCGGAACGGGCCGCAGAGGACCTGCGGCAGACCGTGGTGCGGGCGCCCGCAGCGGGAGCGGGCCCGCAGCGGAGCCGGCCCCTCCGCCCGCGTGGCGCTCCTCGGGGAGGGACCCGAGAATGAGATGGCCGGACGAGATCCACACGGCGGCCCGCAGCGCTGCGGGCGCAGCAGAGAGGTGACAGGCGGGCTCGTTGCAACAGCCGAACTCCGGGGGCGAGCGCGGGACGGTCTGGTTCCCGCACTGCTGTAGAAACGCAGGTGATGACGCATGTGCCGATGGCTCGCGTATTCGGGAACGCCCATGCTGCTCGACACCATCCTGTACAGACCGGAACACTCCCTGATCGACCAGAGCCTCCACTCCAAGCTCGGTGTGGAGACGACGAACGGCGACGGGTTCGGCGTCGGCTGGTACACGGGAGACATCGACTCCCCGGCGCTCCTCAGAGACGTCGGTCCCGCCTGGAACAACCGCAACCTGCGGGAGATGGCGGACCACGTCCGCTCCCCGCTGTTCTTCGCGCACATCCGGGCGTCGACCGGGACGGCGGTACAGCAGTCGAACTGCCACCCGTTCCGGCACGGCCGGTGGATGTTCATGCACAACGGCGCGATCACCGGTTTCCACATGATGCGCCGGGACCTCACCCTGCTCGTCGATCCCGCCCTGTACGCCGACATCGGCGGAACGACGGACTCCGAGGTGATGTTCTACCTGGCCCTCACGTTCGGCCTGGAGGAGGACCCGCCGACCGCCGTCGCCAGGATGGCGGGAGTGGTGGAGCGCGTCGGGCACGAGCACGGGGTGGAGTTCCCGCTCCAGATGACGCTCGCCGTGACCGACGGGGAACGCGTCTGGGCCTTCCGCTACTCCAGCGGGCACGCCTCCCGCTCGCTGTTCTACAGCAGCAAGGTGGACTCGCTGCGCAGGCTGCACCCGGACATGGCGTTCCTGCAGGAGGTCTCCGACGACACCCGCCTCATCGTGTCCGAACCCCTCGGTGATCTGCCCGGCGCCTGGAACGAGGTACCGGAGAGCAGCTACGGGGTCGTACAGCCGGGCGGCGACGGGATGTTCTCCTTCACCCCGACGCCCGCATGACGCGATGCGCCCGTATGACGCGATGTGCCCGCATGACGTGACCGCTCATTCGCTTGCGCGGGGGGTTCTCGGGGCCCGCCGGGCCCGCCACGACCGACAGGAGACCGGGCCATGCAGAACGCGCTGCTCGACCTGGCAGAGGACTACGACTATCCCCTGCTGAACTTCTTCTGGACCATGATGCTGATCTTCCTCTGGGTGCTCTGGTTCATGCTGCTCTTCCGCGTCATCGCCGACGTCTTCCGTGATGACGACCTGAGCGGCTGGGGCAAGGCGGGATGGACCATCTTCGTCATCCTGGTGCCCTTCCTGGGCGTGTTCGTCTATCTGATCGCCCGAGGGCGCGGGATGGGCGAACGCGAGTTCAAGCTGGCCCGGCAGCAGGAACAGGCCTTCCGCTCCTACGTGCGCGAGAGCGCCGGGCCCACCGACCAGGCCGAGGCACTGTCGAAGCTCGCCGACCTCAAGAACCGCGGCGACATCACGCCGGCCGAGTACGAACAGGCCAAGGCCAAGGTCCTCGGTCCCTGAGAACGGACCCCGCTCTGCCTGCCCGGGCATCCCCAATCCCCTTGTGGAGGGCCGATGCGTCCCTACCCGCCGATCGCCGAGCACGGTCTGATCGGGGACCTGCAGACGTGTGCCCTCGTCTCGTCCGAGGGTGTACTCAACTGGTTCTGCTCACCCCGCTTCGACTCGCCCAGCATCTTCGCCAGCCTGCTCGACGACAGCCGCGGCGGCTACTTCGCCATCACCGCCGACGTGCTCCCCGTCTCCGACGACGAACCGCCGGGCACCGCCGAGGTCGTCAACCAGCAGCTCTACATGGCGGACACCGCCGTCCTGATGACCCGTTTCCTCACCCCCGAGGGCGTCGGCGAGGTCATCGACTTCATGCCCGTGCGCGATCCGCACACCGTCACCGACCGGCACCAAGTGGTGCGGGTCATGCGAGGTGTACGCGGGACCGCGCGCTTCAGCCTGGAGTGCCGCCCCCGCTTCGACTACGGCCGGGCACCTCACGACCTGACGTTCGACGGTGCCACCGCCCGCTTCGACGGACCCGGCATCACGGCGTACCTGCAGGCACTGGGGCCGGTCGTGCTGGAGGCCGACGACACCGACGTGTGGGCGAGCGTGGCCCTGGCCGAGGGCGAACGCGCGGCCGTCGTGCTGACCGTCTGCGACGCCGACGGCGCAGCCCCGCCGGAGGTGAACGTGCGCGACATGGTGGAGGAGTTCAACAGCGTGCGCGACTTCTGGCACGACTGGATCGGACACTGCACCTACCGCGGCCGCTGGCAGCAGATGGTCAACCGCTCCGCGATCACCATCAAGCTGATGACGTACGCACCGACCGGCGCGCCGATCGCCGCCGCCACGATGGGCCTGCCCGAGCAGGAGGGCGGGGAGCGCAACTGGGACTACCGCTATACCTGGGTGCGCGACGCCTCGCTCTCGGTCCGCGCCATGCGCGACCTCGGATTCACCGACGAAGCCAACGCCTTCCGCGACTGGCTGCTCCGGCGGCTGAAGGACGGCGGCGCTCCCAACGGCGAACCCCTGCAGATCATGTACCGCGTCGACGGCGACCCGTACCTGACCGAGGAGGTCCTCGACCACATGGAAGGGTGGCGGGGCTCCGTACCGGTGCGTTCGGGCAACGGCGCCGCGGACCAACTGCAGATGGACATCTACGGCGAGGCCATCTACGCCCTCGCCCAGACCGGACAGGTCAGCAACGTCATCGGCTACGACGACTGGCAGCGCTGCGCCGCCCTGCTGGACTGGCTCTGTGCGAACTGGGACCGGCCCGACGAGGGCATCTGGGAAACCAGGGGCGGCCAGAAGGACTTCACCTACAGCCGCCTCATGTGCTGGGTCGCCCTCGACCGCGGCATCCGCCAGGCCATGGCCACGGCCCGCCCTGCCGACCTGACCCGCTGGACGGCGGCACGGGACGCGATCCTCGATCAGATCATGACCCTCGGCTGGAGCGAAAAGCGTCACGCGTTCGTCCAGGAGTACGACAGCACCGTCCTGGATGCCTCCCTGCTGCTCATGCCCATGGTCGGCTTCATCGCCCCCAGGGATCCGCGCTGGCTGTCCACCCTCGACGCGATGGACAGCGAACTCGTCTCCGACAGCCTCGTCTACCGCTACGACCCGGAGGCCTCTCCCGACGGCCTGGAGGGCTCCGAGGGCACCTTCTCCCTGTGTTCCTTCCTGTACGTCTACGCCCTCGCCAGAGCCGGCCGTCTCCATCAGGCCCGCTACTCCTTCGACAAGATGCTCACCTACGCCAACCACGTCGGGCTCTTCGGCGAAGAGGTCGGCCTCACCGGGGAACAGCTCGGCAATTTCCCCCAGGCCTTCACCCACCTCGCCCTCATCACCGCGGCCCTCGCCCTCGACACCGAGCTCGACCAGGCCGCGAGCGCGGGCTGAGGCCTGCTCTCCGAGGGGGTGCGCCGCGATGGTGCTCGACCTGCTCCTCATCGGCCTGGCGGTCACGCTGTTCCCGCTGCCCATCATGGCCTTCGTGCTGGTGGTGTCCGCACCCCGCGGGGTGCGCAAGGGCCTGGCCTTCATCCTCGCCTGGCTGGCGTGCCTCGTGGCCGTGATCGCCATGGTCCTCTTCTTCACCGGCGGGCAGCCGCCCCCGCCCCGCTCCCCGCCCTCGATCGCGGGGCTCGTGGCCACGCTGGTGATCGGCATCGGCCTGGTCGTGTACAGCGAGCACCGGCGGCGCCGCAGCCGCCGTATCACCGCGACCGCGGATCCCTCCGTACAGGAGGGGACCGCGGCCTCCGCGGGCTCCGGGTCGTCCATGTCGTCCCGGATGGACGACGCCACCGGATGGTCCGCGGCGGCCCTCGCCGTGCTCCTCCAGCCCTGGGGGATGGTCGCCGCCGCGGCCGCCACCGTCGTCCAGGCCGACCTCTCCCACGGAGGGAGCTTCCTGGCCCTCATGGCCTTCTGCCTCCTGGCCACCTCCACCCTGCTGGCCATGGAGCTGTACATGGTGTTCGCGCCGGAGAAGGCCCAACTCGCCCTGCTGGGCCTGCGCGCATGGCTGGAACGGCACAAGGACCAGGCGATCGTCGTCCTGTGCCTGCTGCTGGGACTGTGGCTCGTCGGCAGGAGCCTCTACCAGCTCACCGGCTGACACCCGGCCGCCGTGCTCCCGTGCTCCGTCGCCCCGGCGTGAAGGTGCGGGGCCTACATACGGATGCTGCAATGAGAACAGAGCCGGGTCCGGCCACCGGCGGATTTCCCCAGCCCACACCGCCGGGCCGTCGAGGCACACGCGAGGAGTGCGCATGAGCGACGACATCGAAGACATGGGCCCCGTCGACTACGTGGTCGTCGAGTTCCCCGGGAACCGCATGACGGGCGAGGCGTTCCCCCTGCTGATCGACCTGGTGGAGAAGGGCATCATCCACCTCCTCGACCTCCGCTTCGTGAAGAAGGACGCCGACGGAACCGTCACCGCCCTGGAGCTCACGGACCTCGACGGTGAAGGGAACTCCTTCGGCCTGACCGTCTTCGAAGGCGCGTCGTCCGAGCTGCTCGACCAGGAGGACCTGGACGAAGCGGGCCACGCCCTCCAGCCGGGCAATTCGGCCGCGATCCTCGTCTACGAGAACCGGTGGGCCGCCCCCTTCGCCCGGGCCCTGCGCCGCAGCGGCGCGCAGATGGTGGCAAGCGGGCGCATCCCCGTCCAGGCCATCCTCGCCTCCCTCGACGCGGAGGAAGCCGCCGAAGGCGGTCAACCGCCGCAGTGACCCGCCCGGCGCCGGGCGGGTCGGCCGGCGCCGGGCGGGTCAGCCGACAGGGTCAGCCGGCACCAGGCGGTCAGGCGCTCAGGATCCTGCTCTTCTGCTCCGCGAACTCCGCCTCCGTCAGGATTCCCTGCTCCTTCAGCGCTCCGAGTTCCTTGAGCTGATCGATCTTGCTGCTCATGTCGTCCGCGACCGGCGGAGCAGCAGCGGGGGCGGGCGCGGCGTACTCCTGCGGGGGCTGAGCGTACTGCTGCTGCGCAGCGGCTTGATCGTCCTGCGCGGCCCACCTGCCCGCCTGGCGCCGCGACACGCGGTTGGACACCGCCGTCGCCGTACCGGCGATCACCGCGGTGCGCGCTACTCCTCGAAGAAGACCAGGCACGTCGTTCTCCCTTGCTGACGGGGCCGGGCCGGGAAGTCCAGCCGCCGGCCGTCCACTCCACTGCTTCCAGCATCGCACCTCGACGGGCGGCTCACCCGGTGGTGGCTCCGGCGGTGATCAGGGCCGCGACCGCCGGCAGGCCGGCCTCGGCCAGGGCCCGGCGCTGGCGGTCGGCCGAGGTGCCGTGCCGCAGGAGCCGGTGAAGGAGCGAGCTCACCTCGCGGAAGTCGCCGTTCTCCTCGAGGGCGGGGCCGATGTGCCGCAGCAGCGCGCACAGTACGTCCCCGCTGCTCCGCAGCCGGCCTCCCGGGTCCATCAGCGTGCTGCTCATCCCGTGCCGGGCCGCATGCCAGGTCGCGGCTTGGAGGATCTCCGGCCGGCAGGGCGTGGGAGCGGCTCCCGCCTTCTCCTCGGCGATCGCGGTGGCGGCGAGCGCGCGGACGACGCCGGCGAGCATGACGGCGTCGTCCGCCTCCAGCTGCACGTCACAGCAGCGCACCTCGATGGTCGGGTAGCGCTCGGAGAGCCGGGCCTGCCAGTACAGCTGCCCCCGGTCGGGGATCAGCCCGGAATCCACCAGCTCGTCGGCCCGCGCCTCGTAGTCCGCGAACCCGTCGAAGTACGGCGGCGGGCCGCTGACCGGCCAGCGCCCGAAGATGATCGTGCGCCAGCTGGCGAAGCCGGTGTCCCGCCCGTCCCACAGGGGCCCGTTCGAGGACATCGCCAGCAGGGTGGGAAGCCAGACGCGCAGCCGGTTCAGGACGGCCACTCCGGTCTCCGGGTCGGGAATCCCCACGTGGACGTGCATGCCGCAGATCAGCTGCTCGTCGACCAGCAGGCGGGCCTCTCCGCGCATCTTCAGATACCTCGCCGTGCTGGTGACGGGGACCGGGAGCACGTCCCTGACCGGCGCGGTGGCGGAGATCGCGATGCGGCAGCCGTGGGCCTGGGCGGCGGAGGCGACCGCGTGGCGCAGCCGCAGGAGATGACCCCCCACCTCCTCCAGGGCCGTGCACACGGGGGTGGCGACTTCGATCTGTGCCTGGAGCAGTTCGTCCTGGACCTCTCGCGCGTCCGCGATCGGTGTGAGGCTGGCCGTGGCACGCACCTCCTGCACCAGCGGAACGGGAAGGAGCGTCTCCGGGTCGACCAGCAGGTACTCCTCCTCGACCCCAAAAGTGATCATGAGGGGTGGCTTACCCAGAACCCGCCGAGACCACCCAGCTGACAGCTCAGTTCGGCGTAATAGGGGAAAAACTACCGCTCTTCGCGTCACTGTGGCACCGGTGGGACGGCCAGGGCGCAACCGGGTTCGTGGGCCGCAACCGGGTTCAGGGGCAGCTCGACTCCGGGTCGTCGTGGACCAGGGCGCAGATCATCTGCTCGCCGCGCCGGTGGTCCGGATAGGCCGTGAGCAGTTCCGCCTTGAAGTCGTTCCACTGGCGGGTGATCTCGGCGGTGGCCCCGGACACGGCGTGTCCGAAGTTGTCGCCGGTCCTCGAGCGGGGGGACGCGGGGGTGTCCTTGTTGAGGCCTTGGTTGTGAGTGACCCGGCCGGCGCAGTCCTCGGCCTTGACGCCGGTGGAATCGAAGTCGGAGTAGCAGCCGGTCGTGAGGTCCGCGGGTATGCGGGCGCGCGCGTCCCGGGTCCAGTCGGCGTCGTCCATGGCGCTGTAGCGGCGGATGTCGAGGAAGGGGGCGACATCGGTACGGGCCAGTCCGGGCGGATCGGCGAGGCTCACCGGACCGGGGGCGGCCTGGTCGGACCAGTTGGAGTGCGAGTAGAAGTCCTCGAGCTGGTGCCAGCCGCGGCCGAGCTGTTCCAGGACGTCGCACTTGGCGCGGTCGGACGTCTCCTTCCACGTGCAGGGGGAGGAGAGGTCGCTCTGGTCGGCCCGGACCCTGCCGTCCGCGTCGACGAGGCCGTCGGCCGCCCGGACCGCGTTCCGGAAGCGCGCGACGGAGGTACGGATGCAGGCGAGGAGCTCGGTGGTGGCCTCGTCCCGGCTGCGGGGATAGTGCTGGACGTAGCGGGGGGCGAGGTAGTCGGCGTTGTCGCAGTGCAGCGGGCCGAGGGCGAAGTATCCGCCGTGGTCATTGGCGTTGACCGCCCCGTCGCGGGCGCCGGCCATCGCGGACAGGGTGACCGGCTCCCAGGGCAGGGCCGCCCGCGTGATGTCCTCGTGGTTGTCACCGGTGAACGCGAGCGCGGGACCGGGCGGCGCGGCGCCCAGCGCGATCACGAAGACGGCCGCGACGGTCGTCCGCGTCGGGCCGGGCAGCAGGCGGTGTGACACGCGAAGCTCCCGTCGTACGAGTCATCCGGAGCCGAAGCCCCCCGTCGCGGTCACGAGGTCCGGGCCGCCTTGCTCCGGCTCCGGGCCGGCCGCTTCGTCCGTGCCGGTGCGGCCCCGGTCTGCGCGGTGGGCCACTTGAGTTCGACCTCCAGCTCGACCTGCCCGTCGCCGACTTCGACCTCGATTTCGGTGGCGACCTCGTCGGGGACCTGCAGACTCAGCGTTCCGGAGCCGAATTCCAGTTCGACGTCGCCGCCCTGCCTCAGCGCCTCCGCCAGTGCGGAGAGCTGGTCGGCGGCCTCAAGGCGCGACAGCGACCCCTTCTGCTCAAACTTGAGGTCCTTCACGATGTCTCCCATTCCGTTGCGCTACGTGGGTTCATGAGACGGGGGAGCGGTGCCCGGCCCCGTGTCCCGGGGAAGGAACACCGCGGCGGCGAGGCCGGCGAGCCCGAGGACGGCCAGGGTGATCATCGAGGCGGCGTAGGCGCGGGTGGTGAGGCCGGCGACGAGGATGGTGCCGGCGATCGCGGTGCCGAGCGACGAACCGAGGTTGGACACGCTGCGTGAGAGCCCGGAGATCTCGCCCTGCTGCTCCTCGGGGAAGCTCGACTGCACGACGTTGACCGAAGGGGTCAGCATCACACCGAGTCCCAGGCCGATCAGCAGCAGTCCGGGGGCGAAGGCCCAGGCGCTCGGAGAGCCGCTCACCATGGCCAGCAGCACGGCGACTCCGGCGGTCGTCAGCACGAAGCCCGCCATGATGAGGGTGCGCTGGGCGTACCGCTCCGCCAGGCGTGCGGCGGCCAGTGACGTCACGAGCAGGCCGAGGGTGGCCGCCGTGAAGATCACGCCGGTCTGGATCGCGTCGTATCCGCGCACGACCTGGAGGTAGGCGGCGACGACGAACGACGTCCCCATGAGCACCAGCCACTGCACGTTCTGCGTGACGAGACCGAGATTGGACGTGCGGTTGCGGAACAGGCTCGTCGGCAGGAGCGGCTCCTTGCCGGCCCGCTCCTTGGCGCGTACCGACAGGAAGAACCACAGCAGCACGAGCGCACCGAGGACGATCAGAGCGAGCATGAGCCAGACGTTGTCGTCTGCTGCCAGGATCCCCGTGACGAGGAGGACGAGCCCGACGGCGGAGAGGACCGCTCCACCGGTGTCGAAGGGGCGCGTGGGATCCGGCGGCAGGGGGTCCCTGATCCGGCGGCTCAGCATGATGATCAAGGCGATCACCACGGCCTGGAACACGAAGGCCGCCCGCCAGCTGATGGCCGAGGTGATGAGTCCTCCGATCAGTGGCCCGGCGGCCGCGCCGATGCCCCCCAGCGCCATGATGGTCCCGAAGGCGCGGGCGCGTGAGGTGGTTTCCGTGAAGAGCAGCGTCGTGAGGATGTAGACGGGCGGGATGAGCAGCGCCGTCCCGACACCTTCGAGGATCGAGTTGCCCAGGATGAGGACGCCCAGCCCCGGGGCGGCGGCGCTCAGCAGGGCGCCGACACCGTACACGGCGAGACCGGTCAGGAAGCACCGCTTGCGTCCGTAGCGGTCGGTCAGCTTGCCGCCGGGGATCATCAGCGCTGCCATGACCAGGAGGAAGATCGTGATCGCGATCTGCACTCCCTGCACGGTCGTGTCGAGGTCCTCGCTGATGTCGTTGATCATCACGTTCATGTTCGAACCGGCGAAGCTGCAGATGAACTGGGCCAGGGCGAGCGGGGCCAGCACACCGCGCAGGGCGCCGGGCGCACGTCCCGGGGTATCGGCTTCGGCCACCGGCGTTGCTCCCTTCTGCGCTGCCTCAAGACTGCGCCGCGGCCCGGCCCGCCGCACTCCGGATCGGCAGGATTGCGCCCCCATGCGCCGTACCCGGTGAGGTTCTAGGGTGGAGACGAAGGCATGCCGGTGGTCACGGCCATGCTCTCCCCTCGCTTTGCCCCGTGCTCGGGCGGGACCACACCCCGGAGGACGTGCACCATGTCCACTGCATCCGACACCCCTGTCCTGGACACCCTCGCCGCGATGACGGTCGACTCGCTCGAGCGGTGCGGCTTGGCCCCGGACATGCTCCTGATGACCCGTATCGCTGCCCTCGCGGCATCGGACGCCCCGCCGATCTCCTACGCCGCACACATCGACCCCGCCCTCCAGGCCGGCCTCACCGCCGAGCAGTTGCAGGACGTACTGGTCGCCATCGCCCCCATCGTGGGCACCGCCCGCGTCATGACGGCAGCCGGCAACATCGCCACGGCGCTGGGCTTCGCCATCGCCGTCGCCGAGGCCGAGATCGAGGCCCAGGGCTGACAGGACGACGCACGGCAATCACCGGACGGCGCGCGGGCAGGGCGCCGTTCCGGTGCTGAGGACGCAGGTCCAGACAGGAGCGCAGCGATGTCCCAGAGCGCGACCACCTCGATGCGCGCGGTCCCCGGCAGCACACCCGAGGAACGCGCGGCCCAGGGCAAGGAGGCCCGGAGCCGCTCGCCGCGGTCGGGGCACGCCGTGTACCGGCCGTCTCCGGACAGGCCGGATCCGTTGGCGATCCTGGAGGAGCAGTCCGAGGTCCGGGTGCCCGAGCTGGTGCCGATCCGCTACAGCAGGATGTCTGAGTCGCCGTTCCGGTTCTACCGGGGAGCCGCCGCGATCATGGCGTCCGACCTGGCCGGCAGTCCCGACTCGGGGGTCACGGTCCAGCTGTGCGGGGACGCGCACCTGCTGAACTTCCGGCTGCTGGCCTCTCCGGAGCGGCGGCTGATGTTCGACATCAACGACTTCGACGAAACCCTGCCCGGACCCTGGGAGTGGGACGTCAAACGACTCGCGGCGAGCTTCGTCATCGCGGGCCGGGCGAACGGCTTCGACGACGCCGAGCGCGCGGGCATCGTGAGCGCTGCCGTGCGCTCGTACCGCGAGGCGATGCGCGGCTTCGCCGGCATGGGAAACCTCGACGTCTGGTACGCGAAGATCGACGCGGACCGCCTGGAGGCCCTCACCACGGATCAGCTCGACAAGAGCGGACGGAAGAAGCTGGCCCGTGCCCTGGAGAAGGCCCGTTCGCGGGACACGCTGCAGGTCTTCGACAAACTCACGGAGCTCGTCGGCGGCCGGCCGAGCATCGCGGCGGACCCCCCGCTGCTGGTACCGCTCGCGGACCTGCTGCCGGACGTCGAGCGCGGGGAGCTCGAGAGCCGGTTCCGCCGCCTGCTGGACTCCTACGGCCTCACGATGGCGAGTGACCGGCGGGCGCTCCTGGAGGACTACCACCTGGCGGACGTGGCCCGCAAGGTGGTCGGCGTCGGCAGCGTCGGAACCCGCTGCTGGATCCTGCTGCTGCTCGGCCGCGACGGCCGGGACCCCCTCTTCCTGCAGGCCAAGGAAGCCGACACCTCCGTGCTCGCCCCCCACATCGGCACGAGCAGATACCGCAACCAGGGCGAGCGCGTGGTCTCCGGACAGCGGTTGATGCAGGCGGCGAGCGACATCTTCCTCGGCTGGGAGCGGGTGGACGGGATCGACGGCAAGCAGCGCGACTTCTACGTCCGCCAGTTGCGCGACTGGAAGGGCATCGCCATGCCGGAGACGATGTCGCCCGCGCAGTTGCAGACGTTCGGCGAGGTGTGCGGCATCACCCTCGCCCGTGCGCACGCCCGGTCGGGCGACCGGATCGCGATCGCCGCGTACCTGGGACGCAGCGAGGCCTTCGACCGGGCGCTCGTCACCTTCGCCGAGGCGTACGCCGACCAGAACGAACGCGACCACCAAGCCCTGGTCGACGCGGTGCGCGCGGGCCGGCTGCCGGCACAGGAACTGCCGGGCGCCTGACCGCGTCACGCCGCACTGCCCTCAGGATGCCGTCACGGCACACTGCCCTCAGGATGCCCCGGCCGCTTCGGGGCGGCCGTCGGTGTCCGCCGACTGCGCGGCGAGCGGAGCGGGCGGATGCGCCGTGCCGGCCGGGAGCAGTTCGGTCGTGGCGAAGGAGATCACGGCCGCGAGGATTGCGAGGGGAATCATGGCGGAGCTGCCCATCAGCAGCACCACGAGGACCACGCTGCTGACCGGGAGCCGCATGACGGCCGCGGTGGCCGCGGCCATGCCCGCCGCCATGGCCGGTACGGCGCCCAGGCCGGGCAGGGGAGCCAGTACGACTCCGGCTGCGGCTCCGAGGAAGACGGCGGGGAAGATGGCGCCGCCGCGCATGCTGCCCAGGCAGAGGGCGTAGGCGATCGTCTTGAGGAGCAGGACGGCGATCAGCGCGCCGATGCCCCAGGCCTGCGGGTCGGCGGCCAGCTCGCCCAGGGTGGTCTGGCCGGAGAGAGCGACGTCCGCGGGCGTGCGGCCCGTGGCCAGGGCGTAGACGGCGGCGCAGGCCGCAGTGCCCAGCGCGCACAGGACGGTGCGGGGCAGCACCCGGGCGGAGACGAAGGCCGCGACCCGTCGGCCCGCCTCCAGGACCGGGTTCAGGAGTACGGCGAGGACGAGGGCGATGAGTACCGTCCAGAGAACGTCCGCGGGGTCCAGGCGCGGCAGGGGCGTGGGCAGCGTCAGGTTGAGGCTGCCGGTCTCCAGGCCGGTCCAGTGTCCGAAGCCCGTGAAGACCAGGGCCCCGATCCCGCTGGAGAGCAGGGCCGGGAGCATGACGGCGAAGAGCTGGGGACCGCCTATCCCCGACAGCTCGATGAGGAGTACGGCGGCGATCAGCGGGTTGCCGAAGATCGCCGCGATGGCGGCCGCCGCACCTGCCGCGCCCAGCAGCGCGGTGGTCTGAGGGGTCGCCGGGGTCCGGGTGAGGTCCCGGAAGAGCAGGGCCAGGCCGCCGCCGAGGGCGACCAGCGGTGCCTCCGGTCCCAGGACCGCGCCCAGGGGCAGGCTCGCGGCCGCGGCGAGCACCACGCCCGGCAGCGCGTCCGGGTGCGTCGCGCCCGCGTGCAGGCCGCCGGCGGGTATGTGGCCGCCCCCGCCGGTGAGCCGGCCGGCGATCAGGCCGACGATCAGGCCGGCGATCAGCAGCAGGGGCAGCGGCCACCACCAGGGGGGCGTGTCCCAGCCCAGGCGGTGCGGAAGGTCCGACCAGAAGACGTTCTGCAGCTCGTGGAGTCCGACGAGGAACCAGAACGCGATGAGCGACACCGGAATGCCGATGAGGGCCGAGTAGACGAGGATCACGAGGTAGCCGGGGGCGTGGAGGATCTCCCGCAGCCGGTCCGCCTCGTGCGGCTGACCGCTGGGGGCTTCGACGGGTCGAGGACTCGGCTCCTTCATGGAAAGCCTTCTTCCTGACATGTGGCCGCGAGGTCCTTCGGGGCTGCCGCCGGAGCTGCGGTGCGCCAGAGGCAGCCCCCTGCGCCGCCGGCCGTACGCCGCCGCCGAGGCGGCCGAACCCCTCGTCTCGATGATCCCTCCGGCCGGCGGTATCCGCCGCCGGAAGGCTCGTGGCCGCTACACCCGGTCCGGGTACGGCTCTCCAGGGCGGCCCCGGAGGGTCAGAGCGTCTCGCTCAGCGAGTCCGCCAGGCGCCGCCGTGCCGCCCGTGTCGCCGGGAGCGCCGCCGCCGCCACCGCACCCAGCACCGCCCCGACGATTACCGTCAACAGCACGGGAAGCGGGGGCAGTTGCGCGATCCCCGCACCGATTCCACTCGACGCGCCCTGTTGGTCCACCAGCCAGCTTCCCGTCAGCGCGCCCACCGTCGTGCCCACCACGGCGGACACGAGCGCGGTCAGACCGGCGGCCGTCACGATCATCGATCCGATCTGCCGGGGCGTCAGCCCGATCGCCTTCAGCGCGAGCAGGTCGCGGCCCCGGTCGCGCACGCCGGTGCTGATCAGCGTCAGCAGTTCGGTCAGCCCGATCAGTGCCAGCACCGCGATCAGGGCGGCGATCACTCCGCGGGCCGGCTCCAGCCGGCCGGCCGGATCGGGCGTCTCCCGGATCTCCAGCGTTCCGCCTGCCGCCGCGGCGAGCGTGCCGCTCACCGCGCGGGGGTCCGCCCCCTCGCGCAGCACCAACGCGTGGAAGGCGGGCCGCAGCTGCGGATCGCGCTCCTGCAGGGCGTCGATGGTCGTGGTGATCACCCGGCCGCCGGATTCGGGTTCGATGGTGCGGCCGACGAGGTGGAGGATCTGCGGCCGTCCCCCGACCGTCATCCGCACCCAGTCGCCGACCCGCACCCCGAGGAGATCCAGCAGTCCCTGCCCGGCCACCGCCTCGTCCGGCCCGCCGACCGCGCGCCCTTCCACCACCGCGGACGGATACGGGTGCAGGGCCGTGCCCAGCCCGCGGAGCGTGATGGTGTCGGTCTGCCCCGGCACGAGCGCCGCCATCTCCGCGCCCGGGTGGACCGCGGCGATGTCCGGGATCGCCGAGAGGGTCTTCTCCAGCTCCGAGTCCGACGGCCCGGCGGGCTGCTGGGCCCGTACGGTCAGTGCTGCGGGCAGTCCCATCTGCGCCGGCCGGCTGCGGAACTGGTCCAGCGTCGACCAGGCGACGAGGGCGACCGTGATGAGCATCAGCGGCAGGGCGAGCCGGGCCACCGGTATGACCGTCCGGCCGCGGCGCGCGAACGCCGCACGCCACCCCAGGACCAGGGCCGGGGGGACCCGCATCCCGAGAGCCCGCCTGCCGAGTGCGGTCATCGGTGCGGCGGAGGGCAACGCGGCCCGTGCCACCGGCACCGGCGGCACCCGTCCGGCCCGCCAGGCCGAGAGCCCGGTGGCGGCCGCGATCAGCAGCACCGCACCGCAGGGGATGCCGATCATCAGCGCGGTGTGGCCGGGCAGGTCCTCCCACACCGCCGCCGCCTCGCCGATCCGCCCCGGTATCCGGGCGCCCAGCAGGGCGATGGCCGCCGTGCCGAGGGCCGTGCCGAGGAGCGCGAAGGCCAGGTGCTGCACGAGGAACCCGCGGGTCACCTGGCCGGGCGTGAAGCCCACGGCCTTCAGGATGGCGATGTCCCTCAGCTGCCCGCGGACGCGGGCGCCGATGGCGCCGGACGCGGCGAGCGCCGCCGCGAGCAGCGCGCCGAGCCCGAAGACGGCGAACATCTGCCCGAGGAGCTGGTCGTCGCCGCCTGCCTCGGACCTCGTCTGCTGCCACTTGGTGACCTGGGCCACCCGGTCGGCACCGAGGACGGTCACGGCGCGCTGGACCATGAAGTCGGTGTCGTTCGGATCCTCCAGGCGCAGGCCCACGCTCTGCCCGGTGTCGCCATGGGCGATCTCGTCGAGGGCGCCGGGGAGCACCCAGCCGATGCCCGGTCCGCCCCCGGGCCGGTAGCGGGGCTCGGCCACCTCGGCTATCCCGCTCACCTGCAGCGCGTGCGGGGCGCCGTCCGGGCCGGTGACCCGCACCGTGTCGCCCGGCTCGGCCCACAGCGCCCGCGCGACGGAACTCTCCAGCACGACGGCGTCGGCCCCGGTGCCGCCGTCCGGTCGGGCCAGCCAGCTGCCCGCGGTGACGATCGGCCGCCCCGTCTCCGGGGGCTCCACCGCGGCCGCGCGCAGCGTCATCCCGGCCCGCGCGCCGCGCGACTCGACGGTCGTCGCGGCTGTGCGGTAGGGCCCCGAGAGGGCGGCGATCCCGTCCACGCGGGTCAGGGCGTCCATGTCCGCCCCGCCCCGGGTGTGCAGCCAGATGTGCGCGCCCTGGGACTGGTTGAAGATCCGCTGCCAGGGGTTCGCGGCGTAGCTGAACAGCGCCCCGGCCAGGAGGAGCGAGGCGATGATCCCGGCGCTGGCCAGTACGACGAAGAGGGCTTCGCCGCGGTGCGCGCGGAGGTCGGCGTGCGCCCAGCGCAGAGTGGCCCGCACGGTCACTCCTTCAGTTCGAGTACGCCGCGGACGCCACGGGCCGGCTCGCGGCGCCCGTCGCCGAGCTGTGCGTCGTCGGCTATGCGCCCGTCGAAGAAGCTGATGACGCGGTCGGCGGCGCTGGCCATCCGGGCGTCATGGGTGACCATCATGATCGTCTGGCCGCGCTGGTGGAACCGGGAGAGCAGTCGCAGCACCTCGCGGGTGCCCTTGCTGTCGAGGCTGCCGGCCGGCTCGTCGGCGAGGAGCAGTGCGGGGTGGTTGACCAGCGCCCGGGCGAGCGCGACCCGCTGTTGTTCGCCGCCCGACAGCTCGCCGGGCATCGACCGCTCACGGCCTTCCAGACCGAGTTCGGCGAGCAGTTCGGCGCGGGAGTCACGGGCGGCCTTCGGGGAGACGCCGGCGAGGAGAGCGGGCAGTTCGACGTTGTCGGCGACGGTGAGGTTGGAGACCAGGTTGAAGAACTGGAAGACGACGCCGATGCTGCGTCGCCTGAGGACCGCCCAGCGCGCCTCGCGGTACTCGTCGACCCGCTGCCCGTCGATCCAGAGCTTTCCGCCGTCGGGCCGTTGGAGGCCGCCGATCAGGTGCAGCAGCGTCGACTTGCCGGCCCCCGAGGGCCCGGTGACCGCGACGAACTCGCCCGGCCGGACGGCCAGGTCCACCCCGCGCACGGCGTGCACCGGGGCGCCCTCGCCGTGGTGCGTCTTGGTGAGGCCCTCGGCGCGGACGATGGGTACGGCAGGAGCGGTGGTGGCGTCGTCGCTCATTCCAGCTCCTCCTGGCAGCGTTCCAGCCAGTCGAGGTCGGCCTGCAGGTGCAGCATGGCGCCCTCGATCAGCAGTTGGGAGATCTTGTTGTCGCGGTCCTCGGCCGCGGCCAGCTTCGACAGGTCCCGCATGGTGTTGAGGTACTGCCGCCGCTGCTTGTTGATCAGCGCGACCGGGTCGGCCAGACCCGACTCCGGCGCGAGAGCGAGCTTCATGAAGAACTCGTCCCGTACCCGGGGCTCCTCGGCGGTGTCCTCGAACCAGGCCAGCACGGCCTCGTGCCCGGAGTCCGTCAGCCGGTACGTGCGCTTGTTGGGCCGGCCCGACTGCTCGACTTCCTCGCCATCGATCAGACCGCTCTTCTCCAGCCGGCCGAGGGTGACGTAGACCTGGCCGACGTTGGGCTGAGGGTACGCGGCGCCCAAGAGCTTCTCAAGGTCCTGCTTGAGCTCGTAACCGTGAGCAGGGCCACGGGCGAGGAGTGCCAGGAGCGCCAGCCGCACTCGCTCCCCCCTCCTTCCCGCTCCGTAGTCGACTGTTCACTCGGCATCGGGCCAGTGGCCACCGCCACCCGTCTTGTCTGCCTGGGCGTCTAGTATCGCCCATGCCTAACGGGTATATATAGGCCGCGATGGTCGGCGGCGAAGCCGGATCGTGCACTGGGAGGAACCTATGCGGTGGATGCGTGCCGCGGGTAGAGCTCTCCTGGTCGCGGCGGTGGTGCTGGCGGGATACTCCGGTTTCGGCGTCCGTGCGGACGCGGGCGCGGCCTCCGGGGCCCGCGGCCCCATGACGCTCGTCACGGCGGGCGACCTGACCGACTACCTCTCCCCGCTGCTGGACGACTGGAACGACGGCCATCCCGGCGAGCGCGTCACGCTCGTCGAGCTGCCCGACTCGGCGGACGAGACCCGGGCCCAGATGATCAGCGAACTGCGATCGGACAACAACCGGTTCGACGTGCTGAACATCGACGTCGCCTGGACGTCCGAGTTCGCTGCGGCCGGATGGATCTCCCCGCTCCGGCGCGACCGCTTCCCCCTGGACTCCTTCCTGCGGCCGGTCGTCGACACCGCGACCTTCGACGGCCGGCTGTACGCGGTCCCGTACGTCACCAACGCGGGACTGCTCTACTACCGCAAGGACATCCTGGGCGAGGAGGGCGAGGAACCGCCGCGCACCTGGGCGGAACTCGCCCGCCAGGCACGCACGATCGCCCCGAGGCACGGGCTGGACGGCTACGCCGGCCAGTTCCTGCCCTACGAGGGGCTCACCGTCAACGTCACCGAGGCCGTGCACTCGGCGGGCGGTTCCATCCTGCAGGGCGACGGCGCCCGGGTGACCGTGGACTCCGACGCGGCGCGCGCCGGACTGCGCTTCCTCGCGGACGGCGTGAGGGACGGCTGGATCTCCCGCGACGCGCTCGGCTACAAGGAGGAGGAGTCCCGGCAGGCGTTCCAGGACGGCCGGCTGCTCTTCCTGCGGAACTGGCCCTATCTGTACGCGGACGCGAGCGCGGAGGGGTCGAAGGTCGCGGGCCGGTTCGGCGCCGTGCCGTTGCCCGGCCCCGACGGGCCCGGCACCAGCGTGCTGGGCGGCTCCAACCTCGCCGTCAGCAGCAGTGCGCGGCATCCCGCGTCGGCAGCCGATCTCATCTCCTACCTCACGAGCGAACGGGTCCAGCGGCAGGTGCTCACCGAGGGCTCGCTGCCACCGGTGCGCGCCGCGCTGTACGAGGACCCCGAGCTGATCCGCGCCTATCCGTACCTGCCGACGCTCCGCCAGAGCGTGCTGTCGGCGGCGCCGCGCCCCAAGAGCCCGCGCTACGACCAGGTGAGCCTCGCCGTGCAGGCCGTGGCGCAGGACCTGATGGCGCTGCGCCAGACACCCGAGCAGGCGGTGGCGCGGCTGGCGCGCGAGCTCGGGACCATCTCCCGCAAGCGCTGATCGCACTCCGCCACCTCCCTCAAGGGCTCCTACTTACATGTTAAGTAGGAGCCCTTCCTTTTGCATCTGGGCATTTCGCCACAAACCATCCCAGCTTTCGGTTGTTTATGGACACATCGTTGACACCTTCCAGTCGCCGCTACTTAACATGCATGCATAACAGCGCACCTGATCCAGGGCGCTCTCGCATTCAGCAGAAACAGGTCGACGCGAGATGCTCAGCACCCTTCCGGCCGGCTCCGGCCACCCCTCCCGCACCGCCCCCACACCCCACCCCTGGTGGCGCGACGCGGTGATCTACCAGGTCTACGTCCGCAGCTTCCTCGACAGCACCGGGGACGGCATCGGCGACCTGGCCGGCGTACGGGCCGGGCTTCCCTACCTCAGGAAGCTCGGTGTCGACGGCATCTGGCTCAGCCCCTTCTATCCGTCACCGCAGCACGACCACGGCTACGACGTCGCCGACTACTGCGGAGTCGATCCCGTCTACGGCGACCTCGCCGAGTTCGACCGGCTGGTGGCCGACACCCACCGCCTCGGACTCAAGCTGCTGCTCGACATCGTTCCCAACCACTGCTCCAGCGAGCACCCGTGGTTCCGCGAGGCACTCGCCGCAGCGCCGGGCAGCGCGGCGCGCGCCCGTTTCCACTTCGCGCCCGGCCGCGGCCCGGACGGGGAGGAGCCGCCCAACAACTGGCGCGCCATGTTCGGCGGTCCCGCCTGGAGCCGGACCACCGAGCCCGACGGCACTCCCGGCGAGTGGTACCTGCACCTCTTCACGCCCGAGCAGCCCGACCTGAACTGGCGCGACCCGGCCGTGGGCGACGACTTCGAGCGGGTGCTGCGCTTCTGGCTGGACCGCGGTGTCGACGGCTTCCGGATCGACGTCGCCGCCGGACTGTTCAAGCACCCCGAGCTGCCCGACTCGGACGACCCCGGAGCCGACGAGCGGGCCCGCGACGCCGTCAACCAGCTGGCGTGGAACCAGCCCGAGGTCCACGACGTGTGGCGGCGCTGGCGAGCGGTCTGCGAGGAGTACACCGCCGGGGACGGCCACGAGCGACTGCTGGTCGGCGAGGTGTCCGTGCCGACCGCACGCGAGCACGCCGAGTACGTCCGCCCCGACGAACTGCACCAGGCGTTCTTCTTCGACCTGCTCAGCGCACCCTGGGACGCCGACGCCTTCCGCGCGACGATCACCGAGGCGATCCGCGACATCGCCGGCACCGGCTCCACCGTCACCTGGGTCCTCAACAACCACGACCAGGTCCGCACCGTCACCCGCTACGCAGGCGAGCCCGGGGTGGAGGGCAGCGGACTGGGAGCCGCCCGCGCCCGCGCAGCGGCCCTCCTCATGCTCGCCCTGCCCGGCGCCGCCTACGTCTACCAGGGCGAGGAGCTCGGCCTCCCCGAGGTCCTCGACCTGCCCGACGAGGTCCTCACCGACCCGATCTTCCGCCGCACCGGCAGCCGCAAGCACGTGCGGGACGGCTGCCGCGTGCCACTGCCCTGGTCCGGACACGCCTCCCCGTTCGGCTTCAGCCAGGCGGCGGTCGGCGCCAAGCCGTGGCTGCCGCAGCCCGAATGGTTCGCCGAGCACGCCACCGACCGCGCCCTGGCCGACACCCGTTCCTTCTGGCACCTCTACCGCGACGGCCTCCAGCTGCGGCGCACCCTGCCGCAGCTCGGCGACGGCACCCTGCGCTGGCTGGACGCGCCGGCGCACGTACTGGCGATCGCCCGCGGCGAGGGCCTGGTCTGCGCGGTGAACTTCGGCACCGAGCCGGTGCCCGCCCCGGTCCTCGGGGCTCCGCTGCTCGCCAGCGGGCCCTGTCCCGACGGGGTGCTCCCCGCGGCGACCGCGGCCTGGTGGGCGGGCGAGTACCCGGCCCCGTAGCCCGTAGTCCGAAGACCCCGAGACCTCACCTCCCTCCGCCCCCGCCCAGCCCCCTGACCTCCTCGAAAGGACTCCTCATGCGACGACCCAGCAAGACGACCCGTCGGAGCGCCGCCACCGCGACGGCAGCCCTCGCCCTCGCCCTCGGCACCACCGCCTGCGGCGGCACCACCGGACCCGCGAGCGGCGGCGAACTCAGCGGCCAGACCGTCACCGTGGCAGGCGTCTGGACCGGCGCCGAGCAGCAGAACTTCAAGAAGGTCCTCGACGCCTTCACCGAGAAGACCGGCGCCAAGACGGTCTTCGTCCCCTCCGGCGACAACGTCTCCACCTTCGTCGGCAGCAAGATCGAAGGCGGCAACGCGCCAGACGTGGTGATGGTTCCCCAGGTGGGCGTGCTCCAGCAGTTCGCGAAGGAGGGCTGGCTCCAGCCCCTCTCCGACCAGACCGTCCAGACGACCGGATCCACCCTCGCCCCGGTGTGGAAGAACTACGGCACCGTCGACGGCACCTACTACGGCCTCTACTTCAAGGCCGCCCACAAGTCCACCGTGTGGTACGCCCCCGAGGCCTTCGCCCAGGCCGGCGTCGGCGAGCCCAAGAGCTACAGCGACATGCTGAAGACCGGCCGCACCCTCGCGGACTCCGGCCGCCCGGCCTTCGCCATAGCCGGCGAGGACGGCTGGACCCTCACCGACTGGTTCGAGAACATCTATCTCTCCCAGGCCGGGCCGGAGAAGTACGATCAGCTCGCCCAGCACAAGCTGAAGTGGACCGACGAGAGCGTCGTCAGGGCCCTGACCACCCTCGGGGAGCTGTTCAAGGACAAGCAGCTCGTCGCCGGCGGCGCCCAGACGGCACTGGGGACCGACTTCCCCTCGTCGGTCGCGCAGGTGTTCGGCCCCGAGCCCAAGGCGGGCATGGTCTACGAGGGCGACTTCGTCGGCGGCGTCGCCAAGGGGCAGTTCGGCAAGAAGCTCGGGCAGGACGCCAAGTTCTTCCCGTTCCCCTCGGTCGACGGCGGCAGGCCCCCGGTCGTCAGCGGTGGCGACGCGGCGGTCGTCCTCAAGGACGGCAAGAACGGAAAGGCCGGCATGAAGCTGGTCGAGTTCCTGGCGAGCGCCGAGGCGGCTTCCGTCTGGGCCGGCGCGGGCGGCTTCCTGTCCCCGAACAACGAGGTCGACTTCGCCACGTACAGCGACGACACCACGCGCAGCACCGCCAACTCGCTGATCGCGGCGGGCAACTCGATCCGCTTCGACATGTCGGACCAGGCCCCGGCCGCGTTCGGCGGCACCAAGGGCGCGGGCGAGTGGAAGCTCCTCCAGGACTTCCTGCGCGACCCCTCGGACGCCCAGGGCACCGCCGCGAAGCTCGAGGCCGAGGCCGCCAAGGCCTTCGGAAACTGAGGCGCCCGCCATGGCTGACACCATGACCGCCCATCCCGCGGCCGACGGGCGGCGCCGGGCCCGGCGCGGGAGGCGCCGCCTCGCGGTCGTCTTCGTCCTGCCGGCCCTCCTGCTCCTCGGCGCGCTGGTCGTCTACCCCGTCCTCTTCTCCTTCGGCCGCAGCCTCTTCGACGCGGACGGCGACCGGTTCGTCGGAGCCGCGAACTACGCGGCGATCGTGCAGGACCCGGCCACCCTCAAGGCGATCCGCAACAGCGCCGTCTGGGTCGTCGTCGCCCCCACCCTGCTCACCGGACTCGGGCTGATGCTCGCCGTGCTCACCGAGAAGGTGCGCTGGGCGACCGCGTTCAAGCTCGTGCTCTTCCTGCCGATGGCCGTCTCGTTCCTCGCCGCGGGCATCATTTTCCGGCTCGCCTACGACCAGGACCCGGACCGGGGCGTGCTCAACGCCGCCGTCGTCGCCGTCCACGACGGTTTCGACGACGCCTCCGCCTACCCGACGGCCCGGGCCCGGGAGGGCCACGGTCTGACGGGCGCGGCGGGCGGCCCTTACAGCACGGGGAGCACCGTACGGCCCGGGGGCTCGCTCAGCCTCGGGTTCATCGGGGTCGCACCCGACGCGATGCCCGCCGATGCGAAGGCCGCTTCGGACGCGGCCGGCGCGGCGCCCGGCGCGGATGCGATCGGGGGCGTCGTCTACCTCGACTTCGCCCCCGGCGGTGCGGGCACCCCCGGCAGGGTCGACCCGGGTGAGAAGGGGCTGCCCGGCATGACGGTCGAGGCCGTACGGGACGGCAGGGTGGCCGCGACCGCCACCACGGCGGAAGACGGCTCCTTCCGCCTCGCCGGGCTCGCGGACGGCGACTACACCGTCCGGCTGCCCGCGGCCAACTTCGACGCCCCCTACCAGGGCGTGAACTGGCTCGGCCCCGCGCTGGTGACGCCGGCCATCATCGGCGCCTACCTGTGGGTCTGGACGGGCTTCGCGATGGTCCTGATCGGCGCCGGCCTCGCGGCCATCCCGCGCGACGCGCTGGAGGCCGCCCGGATGGACGGTGCCACCGAGGGCCAGATCTTCCGCAAGATCACCGTGCCGCTGCTCGCGCCCGTGCTCACCGTCGTCTTCGTGACCCTGGTGATCAACGTGATGAAGGTCTTCGACCTCGTCTACATCATCGCCCCGGGCCCGGTGCAGGAGGAGGCGAACGTGCTGGCCACCCGCATGTGGCTGGTCTCCTTCGGCGGTGGCAACGACCAGGGGCTCGGCAGCGCGCTCAGCATGGTGCTCCTGCTGCTGGTCGTCCCGGCAATGATCTTCAACGTCCGGCGTTTCCGAAGGAGTGGAGCATGAGCCGCCACAGCACCGTCGAGCGGCGCGGGCCGTCCCGGCGGACGACGGCGCTCCGGCCCGTCGCCCCGTCCCCGTCCGCCTCCGCGCCGGCGTCCGCACCCGGACGGCGCCGCGGGGGCCGGCTGTCCCGCCTCCTGGGCAGTTCCGTCGTCCAGGGCATCCTGATCCTGGTCGCCCTCGTATGGATCACTCCGCTGGCGGGCCTGCTCCTGTCCTCCATGCGCTCCGAGCAGGACAACGCCACCGAGGGCTGGTGGACCGCGCTCACCGATCCGTCCCAGCTGTCCCTGGACAACTACAGCGCCCTGCTGAAGGACTCCGGCATGGCGTCGGCCTTCTGGAACACCGTCCTGATCTCGGTGCCGACCACCGTCCTCGTGGTCGCCATCGCGGCACTCGCCGGATACTCCTTCGCGTGGCTGGACTTCCCCGGCCGGGACGGCGTCTTCCTGGTGGTCGTCGGGCTCCTCGTCGTGCCCGTGCAGATCGGGCTCCTGCCCGTGGCCAAACTCTTCGGCGCGGTGGGACTGTTCGGCACGGTCACGGGCGTCGTCCTCTTCCACGTCGCCTACGGGCTGCCGTTCGCCGTCTTCCTGCTGCGCAACTACTTCGCCGAGATACCGCGCGAGATGCTGGAAGCCGCCCGGATGGACGGCGGCAGCGAGTGGCGGATCTTCTCCCGGCTCGTGCTGCCGCTCGGCCGGCCGGCCATCGCGAGCCTGGCCATCTTCCAGTTCCTCTGGGTCTGGAACGACATGCTCGTGGCGCTGCTGTTCGCGGACAGCGAGTCCCAGCCGCTCACGGTCGCGCTGCAGTCCCAGATGCGGCAGTTCGGAAGCAACATCGGCGTCCTCGCGCCGGGGGCGTTCCTGTCCCTGGTGGTCCCGCTGATCGTCTTCTTCGCGTTCCAGCGCCACTTCGTCCAGGGCGTGATGGCGGGCTCGGTGAAATAACCGCCCCGCCCCCTCCCCAGCGCCGGCCCTGCCGTCGGTGTCCCTCCCCGGGACACCGACAGCAGGGCCTGCGCCGTCTCCCGGCGGCCCCCGTCTCCGCCTCGGCCAGAGCCCGGCGCCTTCCATCGCCGCAACCTCGGGTTGCCGGACGCTGTTCCATCGATGCTGACCTCCGGGCGAGGCAGTGGGGGCGGGCCGGCGGTCGCCTGCACGGTCCGAAGGCTCTCCGACGCGAGCGCTGTGGGCGGCCCCGGCCCGGCGGCCGCCGCGAGTGCGGCCCGTGGCCGGCGTCTGGTGCTCGTGTTCGACGGCCTCGACGAGGACCGTGGTGTGGTGTCCGGGCCCGTAAGTCACGGCATTGCGGCGTTGCTGCCGCAGACCCCGCCACCTGTCCACCGGGCCGGGCTGGGCCGGGATCTGGTCGGTCTGGCCGCTGCTGTCGGAGGCGGCCGCTCGGGAAGCGCCGCTTTTCGAGCGGTCTCCCGCTCGCCCGGCCCGGTTGCGGCAGGCTGCCCAATTCAGCCGCATAGGGGGTTTAAGGCCGGAATGCGAGGATGTGGGGTGAGCCGTCGCTATGCTCCCCAGCGAAATACCCCAGCTCACAGGCGAAGAACCCACGTCACCAGGTGAAGCCATGACCAGTGCAGTCGTCCCCCGTTCCGTGACCATCCAGGGCCGAGTGCTCCGCGAAGACGGCACACCCGTCGCGGGTGCCGCTGTCACGGTGTCGGCGAGACGGCTGCGCGCCACGGAACCAGTGGGGGAGGCGCACACCGATGACCGGGGCGCGTACCGCCTGGATTGCCCGCTGCCGGACACCGCCGCGGAACTGGTGGTCGGCGCCGCCCTGGAGGGGGAGACGGTCCATACCGTGCGGTCCGTCGCCGAGGCCGGAGAGGATGTCGACCTGCGGCTGCCGGGCAGCGGACCGTGCCGCTACGAGGCCTTGCTCACCGCCGTCGGCGCGCACCTCGACGGGGTGCGGTTCGCCGAGATCGCGGAGGACCACGACCTCGCCTACCTCTCCCGCGCCACTGGCCACACCGCGCAGGACATCGAACACGCCGCCCTGGCCGCGGGACACGAACAGCGAACCGGGCTGTCGGCCGATCGGTTCTTCGGGCTGCTCACCCGCGGCCTGCCCGCCGATCTGGCCGCCCTGGCCCAGCGGCCCACCTCGGAAGTGACGGCTGCGCTGGTCGCCGCGGCCGAGGCCGGGGCCATCTCCTCGCCGGACGGAGCGGTGGAGTTCATGGCGACCCTGCGCGCCCGGGAACTCCAGGCCGCGGCGGCCGATCCCGCCCATCTGGACGGAGTGGTCCCCTCCGCCCTGGCGCGCATCTTCGCCGCGGCGGTTCCCGAACCTGAGGTCCGCGCCCGGCTGTACACCGCCCACCTGGACCGCACCGGCGCACCCGAGAGCATGGCCGGCGAGCTCGACGGGCACGCCGATCGGCTGGACCTGGACCTGGCCCTGGAGCTCGGTCGGCTCACCCGTGACAACCCGGCGCTGGTCACCTCCCTGCTGGCGCGCTTCGACATGGGGGAGTTCACGCACCGTCGGGACCTCGTCCGCCTGGACGGCCGCTGGGCCGAACTGGTCGCCGAGACGGGCGGCGTACCGGAGCCCGGCCCCCGTACCGGCTCGGACCCCGACCCGGTACGGCCCCGGCCCGCCGGCCCGGTCGCGGCGACCTCCGGGGAGACGACGCGGAACGCGTTCGAGGGGGACGAGGACGAGCACGCCGTACGGGCCTACGCCGAGGACATCAGGACCCGGGTGGCCCAGGCCTACCCCACCGCCCACCTCGCCTTCCGGCTGGCCGCTCACCCGCAGCACACCGAGGCCCCCGCCACCCGCTTCCTGGCGGCCAACCCCGACTTCGACCTGACGGCCACCCCGGTCGACGCCGCCACGGTCCCGGACGCGGAGGTGCGCCGCGAACTGGCCTCGATCCAGCGGACGTTCAAAATCGCCCCCCGCTTCGAGGCCATGCAGGCCCTGCGGGACAACGGCTTCCACTCCTCCTACGCCGTCGCAGGCATCGGACGCTCCGACTTCGTCCGCAAGGTGTCCGGCGACGTCGACGAGGCCGAGGCCTTCGCCATCCACGCGCGGGCCACCCAGGTGCACGCCGAGGCCGTCAACCTCGTCGCCGATCTGCGTACCGCAGGACAGTTCGACGTGCCCTGGCTGCCCGCGATCCAGCCCCAGACCGCGCAGATCCCCGACTGGGAGGAACTCTTCGGCTCGGCCGACTATGCGCCGGTCGAGGAGAGCCGCTCGGTGTACGGCCAGGCGGCGTACCTCGTGGACCTGCTGTACTACCTGCGCAGGCTCGGCGGGGGCGCCCAGACCGGAGAATCCAAGTGCGGCCCGGTCGCCGAGGTGCTCCACGCCCGTCGGCCGGACCTGTGGGACGTCGAACTCAGCAAGGAGAACACCGAGTTCGCCATCCCGTACGTGGACCTCGTCAACGAGGTCCTGGAATCCGCCGTCTCCCCGGAGACGGCGGTCCCGGCCGGCGAGCGCCAGAGCCGCGGCGGCCCGGACGAACTGCGCGTACAGCCCCAGCACGTCAACACCGGTGCGTACGACAAGCTGCGCAACGCCGTCCACCCCTGGCAGCTGCCCTTCGACCTGTGGGGCGAGCAGACCACCAACTACCTCGGCCACCTGGGGGTCACCCGGGAGTCCCTGATCCTCGACCTCTGCTACGACACGACCCACCCCACCGACTTCGACCGGCTGCTGACGGCCGCCCGGCTCGGCCTCTCCAAGGTGTCGCAGCAGATCATCGCCGGCGAGACGCTCACTCCGCCGCGCACGCTCGCCGAGTTCTACGGGCGGCCCGCCGCGACCACCGATCAGGCGCTGACGGGCTTCATGGCCAACGTCCGCACGCTCCTGGACACCGCCGGACTGCGCTTCACCGGGCTCGCGGCCGTGCTGGAGACCCGCTTCGTCAACCCGGGCGGCGTGGTGCGGTTCGTCCCCGACGCGAGGTTCCCGAACAACACCGCGAAGATGACGCTCTCCGGCCTCGACGCCGCCGTCCTGGACCGGCTGCACCGCTTCGTCCGCCTCCAGCACGTCCTGGGCGTCGACGCGCGGGAACTCGACCGCCTGATCCACGGATCCAACAACGACGGCCGTCTCGACGCGCTCACCCTGCGCTCCATCGCCGCGGTCCGTTCCATGAGCGGCAGGCTGGACCTGCCGGTGGACCGGGTCCTCGGCTTCTGCCGGCCGCTGGACACCCACCACTACCCCTCGGACAAACAACCCCCGCTGTACGACCGGATGTTCCTCGACCCCGCCGTGGTCAGTCCGCAGCAGGGCGCCCCCAACCCCTTCGAACTCAACGCCGACCGCAGCGAGCTGAAGGTCATCGGCAGCCTGGAGACGCCGGGCGTCTCGGCCGCCCTGCTCGCCGCGCTCCAGGTCACCGACGCCGAGCTGGCCGACCTGGTGACCGGGCCCGACACGCCCCTGCGGAACAAGTCCCTCAGCCTGGTCAACCTGACGGTCCTCAGCTGTGCGGTGACCCTGGCCCGCGCCCTCTCCCTGCCGATGGCCGATCTGCTGAGGATCGCCCTCCGTAGCAGCTCCAACCCCTGGTCCCATCTGGCCGCCTCGGCCTCTGCGGTCACGTCCGCCCAGTCGGAACTGGCCGGCGGCGCCCCGGTGCGGGCCCCGGGCGCGGAAGCCGCGGCCGGTCCGCCGCTGCTTCCCGCCGCCTCCGAGATGGGCGTCCTCGGCCGCTTCCTCGACCTGATGGAGGCCTTCTCCGGAGCCGGCTTCGGCGCCGCCGCGATCGAGACGGTCCTCGACGCCCGCCCATCCCAACGCGACGGCCTCGTCCCGGACGACACCGCCCTCGCAACAGCGCTCACCTCCCTGCGCACCGCTCTCCAGGCCGTCCGCCAGCAGACCCAGGGGACCACCGACGAGCGGGGCGAACTCACCCGCCGGAACCTCGCCCTCATGGGCTGGGACGCGGCGCTGGTCCAGGAAGCGGTGTCCACCCTCGCGGGCACGGCCGGATACGCGGCGCCGCTCGCAGCGCTGCCGGCCGGAGTCACCCTGCCCCCCGGTCTGCCCGTGCGCTTCGAGCCGGTGGAGGGGCCGGAGCGCGGGCGGCTGTCGTTCACCGGACCGATGAACGACGCTCAGAAGCAGCAGCTGCTCGCCCTCTCCGCCGGCCCGGAGGGCGCCGCCTACCGCACCGCGGTCGAGGAGCTGTACCAAGCGCCGCGCCGGTTCGTCACCGGCCGGATGAAGGCCCTGCGCATCCCGGTGTTCTCGGCGCCCCTCGCGGCCCTGCCCGCCGGGTACGCCGTCCCCGCCACGCTGTCCGGGAAGGTCTTCCACGACGTGACCGGCCACGCGCTGCGTTCGCGCGGATACCTGAGCGAGGCCGAGGCAGGGCTGCTGAAGCAGGCGCCCGGGGCCGACTCCG
The DNA here is from genome assembly GCF_045160965.1 of Streptomyces sp. NBC_00207. Classification (NCBI taxonomy): domain Bacteria; kingdom Bacillati; phylum Actinomycetota; class Actinomycetes; order Kitasatosporales; family Streptomycetaceae; genus Streptomyces; species Streptomyces sp. NBC_00207. The sequence continues at coordinate 7,823,751 of NZ_CP130715.1, forward strand.
CCCTCGTGGCCGCCGTCGACGGCCTCGTCACCGCCCAAGAGGCGGCGCCGGAGCCCGGCAACACCTTCCTCGTCGCGGCCGACACCGGCCCCCTGTTCGACGCGCCGGACGTCATCCCCGCCGACCGCTTCCGTCTCGTACTGGAGCGGCTCGTCCCCCATCTGCGCCTCACCCTCAGCAAGGCCGCGGTCGTCCAGCAGATCGGCCAGTCGGCCGGTCTCGACCCGGCCCTCGCCGAAGCCCTGCTGGGCACGTGGCTGCCGGGCGCCGCGGGCAAGCCGGTGTTCGAGGAGTTCCTGACGACGGCGTTCACCGGCAGCGATCCCACGGTCGTGATCAGCCGGGGCGGATTCGGGCCCCAGTTCACCGCACTCGAACTCGTCCACCGGGTCGCCCTGGTCCTCAAGGCCCTGCGCTTCACGGCCGAGGATCTGCCGTTCGTCTTCCGGTACGCGGCCGTCGGCCAGTGGCTCGACCTCGGCTCGCTGCCCGCCGCCCCGCCGACCGCGCCCTCGCACGTACCCGTACTGCGGCTGTCCGCGCTGATCGCGCTGGCCAGGCTGCGCGAGGCCGTGCCCGGCGGGATCGCGACCCTGGAGGCGGTCTTCGTACTCGCCACCACCCCCGGAAGCTACGACAGCCAGATCATCAGGGAGCTGAGCCGCCGCACCGGATGGCCCTTCCTCGACGTCGTCATGGTGGCCCGCAACTACCAGATCAACATCGCGGAGCGCTTCGCCGGCCTGGCCAACCTCGACAGGATCCGGCGCGGCGTGGCGATGTACCGCCGCCTCGGGGTGTCCGCCGAGCGCGCCAACCTGTGGCTGCGCGCCGAGTTCACCCCCGAGGCCGCCCAGGCCGCCTGGGGCGCCGTCCGGGCCCGGCACTCCGCCACCGACTGGCCCGCGGTCGCCGGTCCCGTGCAGGACGCCCTGCGCGAGCGCCGGCGCGCCGCCCTGGTGGCGTACCTGGTGGCACATCCGGCCCTCGAAGGCGGCACCCCGCTGTGGCGGGACGCCAACGGTCTGCACGACCACTTCCTGCTGGACGTGGAGATGGGCGCCGGCCAGCAGACCACCCGCATCGCGCAGGCCGCGTACAGCATCCAGCTCTTCGTCCAGCGCTGCCTGCTGAACCTGGAACCGCGGGTCACCACCTCCGACTCCGAGCTGTGGGAGCAGTGGGAGTGGATGAAGCAGTACCGGCTGTGGGAGGCCAACCAGAAGATCTTCCTGTACCCGGAGAACTACTTCGAGCCGGAGCTGCGGGCCGACAAGTCGGCGTTCTTCGGGCAGCTGGAAACAGACCTGACGCAGAAGGACCTGAACGACGAGACGGCACGCGGGGCGCTGCTGGGCTACCTCGAAGAGCTGTCGGCCGTCGCACGGCTCCAGCCGAGCGGGGTGTACGTCGACTACGACCTCGACGATCCGCCGACGGACTTCAGCGGTGAAACGGTCTACGTGCTCGCCCGCACGGAATCGGCGCCCCGGACGCACTACTTCCGCACGTGGGTCAACCGGCTCTACTGGACCCCGTGGCAGAAGGTCAACCTCGACATCGACGGCGAGTGCCTGTCGCTCGGGATGTGGGACAGGCAGCTGTACGCGTTCTGGCCGACCTTCATCCCCGCGGGCGAGGCCCAGGAGATCACTGCGCTGCCCGACGGCACCGGGGCGAACAAGATCGTCCCCAGTCCGAGGTACTGGAAGATCCAGCTCAACTGGAGCGAGTTCCGCAACGGGCAGTGGACCACGAAGCGGGTCTCGGGCGAGACGCTCGACACCAACCCCGTACTTCCGGCGGGATGGGAGCCCGACCAGCGTTTCTCGGACCACTTCGACCCGGCGGAGAAAGCACCGTACCTGTTCGTGCCGGGGTCGGACTTCTACAGCCGTGAACCGGTGGTCTGGTGCAACTACGGCCGACTCTTCGACCTGTCGAACACAACCACCCACAACTCCCACTCCTCGACCGTGTGGGGCAGGTTCCGGCTGAGCAGGCGCCGTGGCACCATGCTCGCCGAGCCGATGGGATTCTCCGCCGTCCGCGTCGAGACCAACGAGCCTTCCCCGACCGACCCCGGCGGTCAGACCGCCGTCGAAGGGGCCAGCCAGTACCAGTACTTCATTCCACCGCCCGGCCAGAAGGTCGTCAACAACTGCTGGGTGGAGAACCAGATCGGCGGGGAGTTCGGCCGGCAGTTCTGCCTGCACGACGCCCGCGCGATCCTGACGCGGACCCCGCTGTCCCTCCCCTTCCGCGTGGTGACGCCCCATCAGGCCTACCCCAGGACATGGCAGCGGGACATCCTGTTCTTCACGGACAGCGAACGGTCCTATCTGGTGACCCCGGACTGGCGGAACGACAACTACTACCGCCAGGAGTTCTCGGCCTTTTACCACCCGTACACCGAGGTCTTCAAGGCGCAGCTGGGCCTCTTCGGTCTGTCCGGACTCTTCGACCGCGAGCTCCAGCTCCGTCCCGATCGGTTCACACCGACCGGCACGACCGAGAGCTTCGAGGAGCGCTACTCACCCGACCCGGAGCGCGCGCTCGGCCCCCACTACCCCACGGAGGACGTCGACTTCGAGGCCGAGAAGCCCTACGCCGTCTACAACTGGGAGCTCTTCTTCCACGCCCCCCTGCTCATGGCCGGCCGCCTCTCCGTCAACCAGCGCTTCGCCGAGGCCCAGCAGTGGTTCCACCGGATCTTCGACCCCACCGACCGGACCCCCGCGACCGGGCCCCAGCGGTTCTGGCGGACCAAGCCCTTCTACGAGACCTCTATCGACCCCGACGACCCGGACGGCTACCAGGGGCAGCGCATCGAGGAGATCCTGCGACGGCTCGCGGAAGGGAACACGAAGGAGGCCGCGAAGGTGGACGCCTGGCTGCGGCACCCCTTCCAGCCGGACATCGTCGCGCGGCTGCGGACCACCGCCTACCAGAAGGCCGTGGTGATGAAGTACCTCGACAACCTCATCGCCTGGGGTGACCAGCTGTTCCGCCAGGAGACCCTGGAGTCGGTCAACGAGGCCACCCAGCTGTACATCCTCGCCGCCGAACTCCTCGGCCGGCGGCCGGAGGAGGTGACCGGGCGGGCCCCCGCGCCCGTCCTCAGCTTCCGGCAGCTGAACGCACAGCCGCCCGCCGCCGCGGTCGCCGCCACCGAGAACCTGATCCCCGCCCCGCGGCACGCGCCCCCGGCCATCGCCCCCGGCGTCGGCGTCCGCTGGCTGGACTACTTCGGCATCCCGCGCAACGAGAAGCTCCTCGGGTACTGGGACACCGTCGACGACCGCCTCTACAAGATCCGCCACGGCCAGAACATCGAGGGCGTCGCCCGGCAGACGCCCCTGTTCGGGGCGGAGATCGACCCGGCGCTGCTCGCCCGCGCGGCATCCTCCGGCCTCGACCTGTCGACCGTCCTGTCGGACATGAACGCCCCCGTCCCGCACTACCGGTTCGCCACCGTGCTCGCCAAGGCCAAGGAGTTCGCCCAGCAGGTCCAGAGCTTCGGCGGCGAGCTGCTCGCGGCACTGGAGAAGCGCGACGCGGAGGAGCTCGCGCGCCTGCGGTCCACCCACGAGTACGCCGCCCTCGACGCCGCGCTCAAGGTCCGCAAGGTGCAGGTGGATGAGGCCAAGAAGTCCGTCAAGGCGCTGGAGGCGTCCCGGGTCATCGCCAAGGACAAGGAGAAGTACTACGAGGGCAAGGCCAAGCACCGGATGAACGCCAAGGAGAAGACGGCCGCCGAACTGAGCAAGCAGTCCGTCGAGCTCCAGAAGGTCTCCGCCACCATCAACACCCTCGCCAGCTACCTGTCCCTGATCCCCGAGCTCAAGATCGGCGCCCCGACCTCGGTGGGCGTCACCTTCGGCGGCAACAACCTCTCCGACGCCATGATCGGCATGGCCCACGGCATCATCGGCTACCTGAGCGCCGATGCCTCCCAGGCGCAGCAGTCCGCCACGGTCGGCGGCTACGACCACCGACTGGAGGAGTGGAAGTTCCAGAAGAAGCTGGCCGCGGACGAGGTCAAGCAGTTCACCGCCCAGATCAAGGCCGCGAAGTCGCACCAGAGCGCCGCGGAGAAGGAGGTGGAGAGCCACGTCAGGCTCATGACCAACTCCCGTGACGCCGACGTGCTGCTGCGCGGCAAGTACACCAACCAGGAGCTGTACGACTGGATGGCGGGCCAGCTCGGCACCAGCTACTTCCAGGCCTACCAGCTCGCCTACGACGTCGCGAAGCGGGCCGAGCGCGCCCTCCGCCACGAACTGGGCACCGACGAGACCGACTTCATCTCCTTCGGCTATTGGGACAGCCTGCACAAGGGACTGCTCGCCGGGGAGCGCCTGATCACCGATCTGCACCGGATGGACGCGGCCTACTACGAGGCCAACGCCCGCGAGCTGGAGCTGACCAAGCGGATCTCGCTCGCCCAACTGGATCCCGGCGCGCTGCAGAGCCTGAAGGAGACCGGCAGGGCGTACGTCTCCCTCCCCGAGGCCCTCTTCGACCTCGACACGCCCGGGCACTACATGCGCCGGCTGAAGCAGGTCAGCTTCACCGTGCCGTGCGTGGCGGGCCCGTACACGGGGGTGAACCTCACCGCCACCCTGCTGCGGAGCAGCGTGCGGCTCGAATCGAGGCTCAACGGCGGCAAGCACGCCCGCCAGCCCGGGGACATCCGCTTCCGGGACCACATCGGCCCCGTGCAGTCGGTGGTGACCAGCACCGGACAGGACGACGCCGGGCTCTTCGAGGGCACGCTGCGCGACGACCGGTTCCTGCCGTTCGAGGGCGCGGGCGCCATCGGGCAGTGGCAGCTGTCGCTGCCGGACTCCTTCCGCCAGTTCGACTACGCGACCATCAGCGACGTCGTCATCCAGATGCGGTACACGGCCAGGGACGGCGGGGCCACCCTGGCCTCGGCGGCCGTCGCGGAACTGCACCGGGCACTCGGATCGTGGCTGCACGCGGGCGGCGGCACGGGCCTGTACCGGTACTTCAGCGCACGCCGCGAGTTCCCCGACCAGTGGAGCCGGTTCCTGGCCGCCCCCGCGGGCGCCCCGGCCACGCTCTCCTTCCGCCTCGCCAAGCGGCACTTCCCGTACCTCTTCCACGACCGGACCACCGAACTCCAACGGCCCGAGCTGATCCTGCTCCTGTCCACCGACCGCGCGCCCGGCTCCTCCACTCGCTTCAGGGACTGCTACCCGGGCGGTGGAGCGCTGACCGTGCGGCTGAGCGGGCCGGGCGGCGCACACGGCGACCTGACGCTGACCGCGGATCCTGCCCTGGCGGGCCAGCCGCGGGCCGGCGTGGACGGAGTACACGGAAAGGTGACCGAGACCGACCAGGAGTGGCTGGTCACCGTACCCGCCGACGCGATCGCGGCGCTCGCCCCCGAACTGCTCCGCGACGGCAGGCTCAACCCGGACGCCTTCGCGGATCTGCTGCTGGTGTGGCAGTACGCGGTGGGGCCCGCCACGGGCCAGGCGGTCACCTCGTGATCGCGGACCCGCACCGGCGCGCGGGGCGCTTCGCCGCCCGGACCGCGGACGCGGCCGGGCAGGCGGCACCCGGCCGCTGGTCCCGGGCCGGGGAGATGCCGTTCGCCGGCTTCTGGGCGCAACCGGCGGACGCGGCCGTTCTGCTGACCGACGGCCGGGTGCTCATCACGGGCGGAGAGGACGGGCGGCGGGTCCCGACCGATGTGACCGCGCTGTTCGATCCGGCAGCGGGAACGTGGACCTCCTCCGGGGCCCTGTGGACCGGCCGCCGCCTGCACAGCACCACCCGGCTGGCCGACGGGCGGGTCCTGGTCGCCGGAGGTCTCGGCGAGGCGCCGGGTCCCGTCCCGGCCACCGGCCTCGGCTCGTGCGAGGTGTACGACCCGGCCACCGGCACCTGGTCCGCCACGGGGCCGCTGGCCGAGCCGCGCTTCTCGCATTCGGCGACCCTGCTGCCCGACGGCAGGGTCCTGGTCGCCGGCGGCGCCTCCGTCCGCTCGGCCGACTCCCACCGCACCCTGAGATCGGCCGAGGCGTACGACCCGGCCACCGGCAGCTGGACACCGGTCCGCCCGATGACCGACGCCCGCTTCGGGCATCCCGCCGTACGCCTGGACGACGGCCGGATCCTGATGGTCGGCGGAATCCTCGCCGTGGGGCGCGGCAGCTACACCGCTCTCGCCTACTGCGAGCTGTACGAGCCGGAGGGAGACCGCTGGGTGCCCGCCGCCGGCCTGGCCACCGGCCGCAAGAGCCACCAGGCGACCCTGCTCCCGGGCGGCGGAGTCCTGGTCACCGGCGGCGACATGGCGGGCTTCAAGGACTCGGACTGGACCTACGACCCGTACAGCCAGTGGACCACCGAACGTTACGACCCGGTGGCGGACCGCTGGAGCGCCGTGGCGGAGATGCCCTGGGGCCGCAGCCACCACCGGGCCGTACGACTGGCCTCCGGCGACGTCCTCGTCCTCGGCGGTACGGACGACGCCTCGATGTCCGTCGGCTACCAGAACGCCACGCTCTACGACGTCGCCGCCGGCAGCTGGTCGGCGGAGTTCCCCATGCTGCGGGGCCGCTGGGCACCCGCCGCGATCGGCCTCGCCGACGGCAGGGTGCTCGTCATGGGAGGACTGGACGAGTCCGGCCCGGCGGCCCCGCTGCCCGGTGAGGACCAGGTCACCGCCACCGCGGAGATCTACGCGCCGTAGCCGGCCGGAGGTGAAGGAGAGAGCACCCATGCGCACCACGCTCGCGGCCGGTGGCGAAGCGACCGGCCCGGCAGGCGCCCCGCCGGTCGCGCGGACCGCGCCCTCGGGGCGGTGGACGGCGGCCGGCGAGCTGCCCTTCCCGCTGGTCATGCTGCACGGGCAGCAGGACTGCCCGGTACTGCTGCCGGACGGCGGCGTGCTCCTCGCCGGTGGCGCGGGACCGGCCCTGCAGGCCCTCGACGGCACGGCCCTCTTCGATCCGGCCGAGACCCGGTGGACCGTGGCGGCCCCGCTCCGCCAGGCCCGGCGGATGCACAGCCTCACCCTGCTCGCCGACGGCCGGGTCCTCGCGGCGGGCGGCATCACCGGAACGCAGGCCTACCCGCCCCGCGCCGTGGCCACCGCCGAGCTCTACGACCCGGCCACCGGCAGCTGGACCCTCACCGGCGCACTCCACGAACCCCGCCACAGCCACACGGCGACCCGCCTGCCGGACGGCAGGGTGCTGGTCGCGGGCGGCGAGCGGCACCGCGACGCCGTTTCCCCGCGCGCCCTCGCCACCGCCGAGCTGTACGACCCGGCCACCGGCACCTGGACCCCGGCCCGGGAGATGGGCGACGCCCGCTGGCACCACCAGGCCGTCCTGCTGAGCGACGGCCGGGTCCTCGTGGCCGGCGGCCTCACCGACACCGGCCGCAGCCGGGCGCGGGAGCTCGGCCTGTGCGAGATCCACGACCCGCAGACCGGCCTCTGGACCCCCACCGCGGCACTCCACGAAGCCCGTTGCGGCCACCAGAGCCTGCTCCTCGCCGACGGCACGGTCCTGACACTGGGCGGCTCCGGCCCCCGAGTGGCCGACGACGCGCGCTACGACCCGCACAGCCTGGCCGGCGTCGAGCGCTACGACCCGGTGGCCGAGGAGTGGCGCCCGGAACCGCCTCTGCCGTCGGGCCGCGGCCACCACCGGGCACTGCTCCTCGGCACGGGCGAAGTGCTGGTCTGCGGCGGCTTCGACGCCGCCTGCCAGGACATCGGCTACGCCGCTGCGCTGCGCTACGACCCGGGCGCTCGGGCCTGGTCCGTGGCGGCACCGATGCGTACCGGCCGCTGGGCCTTCGGGGCGGTCCTGCTTGCCGACGGCCGCGTGCTCGCGGTCGGGGGGCTGGCCCGCAGCGGCCCCGCGGCCCCCGTGCTCGGCGCCCACCTGCCGGCCGCCACCGTGGAGGTGTTCAGCCCGTGACGGACGACCGAGGCGCCACGGGGCGCTGGGAGGCAGCCGGGCCGCTCCCCTGGGAACGCAACCTCTTCGGGGCGGCGAGCGGCGCCGTGCAACTGGCGGACGGGCGGGTCCTCATCACCGGCGGGGCGGACGGGACGCTCACCGCCGAGGCCGGCACCGCGCTGTTCGACCCCCGCGACGGCGCCTGGTCGCAGGGGCGGCCGATGGCCACCGCCCGGCGGATGCACTCCACGACCCTGCTCGCGGACGGCCGGGTCCTGGTCGCCGGCGGCCATGCCGGCCCCAACACCTTTCCGGTACGGCCCCTGGCCACCGCCGAGGTCTACGATCCGGAGTCCGGGGACTGGAGCCCGGCGGGCGAACTGGGCGAGGCGCGCTGCGGCCATTCGGCGACCCTGCTGGCGGACGGGCGGGTGCTGGTGGCCGGCGGTGCGGTCCGGCGTTCGGCCGGCTCGCAACGGTGCCTGTTCTCGGCGGAGTTGTTCGACCCGGCGGGACCGGCGTGGACGCCGGCCGGCGCGATGACCGACGCCCGTTCCTTCCACCCCGCGGTGCCGCTCCCGGACGGACGGGTTCTGGTCGCCGGCGGCTGGGTGGCCACCCGTACCGACGCGCGCGGCGGGACGTCGCTGGCGTACGGCGAATGCTTCGACCCGGCCGCGGGCAAGTGGACGCCCACGGGCGGCCTCGCCGCTCCGCGCAGCGGCCACCAGCTGACCGTACTGGCCGACGGGTCCGTCCTGGCCACGGGCGGAGCCGACGGCTGGGCCGCCGAGAACGGCCGTCTGAGCCCCTACAGCCGGGCGGCGGCGGAGCGCTGGGACCCGCCGACCGGTCTGTGGACCCGTGAGGCGGACATGCCGTGCGGCCGGTCCCAGCACCGCGCCGTGCTGCTGCCGACGGGGGAGGTGCTGGTGCTGGGCGGTACCAACGACCACCTCGGCGACGCGGGCTTCCGCAGCGCCGCACGGTACGACCCGGAGGTGCAGCGCTGGACGCCGGTGCCCGGGATGGCCGTGGGCCGTTCCGACTTCGCGGCGGTCACCCTGGCCGACGGGCGGGTCCTGGTGGCCGGCGGCATGGTCCGCGCCCGCCCCGCCGGCCCCTCGGGCGCGCCGCACGTGCTGACCGCCACGAGCGAACTGTTCGCCCTGTGACGGGGCATGGCACCGTTCGGGTGATGCGGCGGGTGATCGGCGGACCGGCCCGTACCGGGCGTGGTAGCAAAGGGGCCGTGAGCAGGCGGGTTCGAGCCAGGGGCGGCTGCGCGTGATGAGTGGCGAGCGAGACGGTTCTGGTCCCGGTACGCGGCAGTCCGCCGCCGCGCAAGGGGCGCTCCCGACGGTCGACGGGGGCGCCACCGGCGCCCTTCCGGCCGTCCCGGGCATGCCGAACCTCTCGCTGCCCAAGGGCGGCGGCGCGATCCGCGGACTGGGTGAGAGCTTCCGCTCCAATCCCGTGGCCGGGACGGCGGGCCTGTCGATCCCGGTCGAGACGACACCGGGGCGCGGGGGCTTCGGCCCGGCCTTGGCGCTGACCTACGACTCGGGCACGGGCAACGGTCCGTCTGGAGCCGGCTGGAGCCTCGGACTGCCGGCGATCACCCGGATGACCGAACGCGGCGTTCCCACATATGACACCGGGACCGAGGCCGACCGGTTCGTCCTGGCCGAGCACGACGAACTGCTGCCCGTCCTGGTACCGGCCGCCGGGGACTGGCGACGCCACGGCGACGAGCGAACCCTGAGCGACGGGTCCGTCTGGCTCGTCCGGCGCTACCGGCCGCGGGTCGAGGGCGCGTTCATCCGCATCGAGCGCTGGAGCAACCGGCAAACGGGCGAGACGCACTGGCGGACGATCAGCCACGACAACCTGACGACGCTCTACGGCCGCTCCGCGGAGTCGCGGATCGCCGACCCGGCCGATCCGGCGCGCCGCGTTTTCAGCTGGCTCGTCTGTGCCTCCTATGACGGCAAGGGCAATGCCATCCACTACCAGTACCGGGCGGAGGACGGCCTGGGAGTCGATCCGGGCCGCCCGGAGGAGCGGAACCGGACCGCCCTCGGCCTGAGCGCGGGCCGCTATCCGAAGCGGATCCGGTACGGCAACCACCGGCCGGTCGAACCGGGCGAGAACCTCGATGAGGTGGACGACTGGCACTTCGAGGTCGTGTTCGACTACGGCGAGCACGACCCGCAGGCGCCGACGCCGCAGGACGCCGCTCCCTGGCCGGTGCGGAGCGATCCGTTCTCGACCTACCGCGCAGGGTTCGAGGTCCGCACCTGCCGGCGCCTTCAGCGGGTCCTGGTCTTCCACCACTTTCCGGAGGAAGCGGTCGGCGCGTCCTGTCTCGTCCGCTCGACGGATCTCACGTACGACGACAGCCCGTTGCTGTCGAAACTGACGGCCGTCCGCAGGTCCGGCTACATCCGGGACGGTGCGAGGGGCTACCGGCGCTCCTCGCTGCCGCCGCTCGACCTCGCCTACAGCACGGGGCACATCGACGAGACGGTTCACGATCTCGACCCCGTCGGCCAGGAGAACCTGCCCGCGGGACTGGACGGCGGGGCCGCGCGCTGGGTCGACCTCGACGGGGAGGGGCTGGCCGGTGTCCTGATGGAGCAGGACGGCGGTTGGCACTACAAGCGCAACCTGGGCGGGGGACGGCTCGGGCCGCTGGAAGTCGTATCGTCCCGGCCCTCCACCGCCCGGATCGCGCACGGCCGTCAAGCGCTGCTCGACCTCGGCGGGGACGGCCGGCTCGATCTCGTCCAGCTCGGTGCGTCACCGGCCGGCTTCGCGGAGCGGACCGACGAAGGCGGCTGGGCGCCCTTCCGGCCGTTCGATTCGCTGCCGAACCTGTCCTGGGGCGACCCGAATCTGCGGTTCGTCGACCTCGACGGCGACGGCCTCAGCGACGTCCTCATCACCGAGGGGGACGCACTCGTCTGGCATCCGTCGCTCGGGGAGCGCGGTTTCGAGGCGGGGCGACGGGTCGCGGCCGCAGCCGACGAGGAGCGGGGCCCGCGCCTCGTCTTCAACGACGGGACGCGGTCGGTCTTCCTCGCCGACATGAGTGGCGACGGGTTGACCGATCTCGTCCGCGTCCGCAACGGCGAGGTCCGCTACTGGCCGAATCTCGGTCACGGCCGGTTCGGCCCCGCGGTGACCATGGGCAGGGCCCCGTGGTTCGATGCACCGGACCTGTTCGATCCCGACCGCCTCCGACTGGCCGACATCGACGGCTCGGGCGGGACGGACCTCGTCTATCTCCACGCCGACGGCCCCGTCATCTACGCCAACCAGTCGGGCAACAGCTGGGCGGAGCCGCAGCGCCTGGCCGCCTTCCCGGCCGTCGACGACGTCGCCACCGTCTCGGTGCTCGACCTGCTGGGCACGGGCACGGCCTGCCTGGTCTGGTCCTCGCCGCTCGCCGGCGACGCCGGTCGCGCCTGGCGCTACGTCGATCTGACGAGCGGACAGAAGCCCCACCTGCTGAACCTGGTCCGGAACAACATGGGCGGCGAGACGCGGATCGAGTACACCTCCTCGACGGTGTTCCACCTGGCCGACAAGGCAGCAGGGAGGCCATGGGCGACGAGGCTCCCCTTTCCCGTCCACTGCGTCTCCCGAGTGGAGGCGACGGACGCGATCAGCCGGTCTCGGCTGACGACCCGCCACGCGTACCACCACGGCTACTTCGACGGCGAGGAGCGCCAGTTCCGCGGCTTCGGCATGGTCGAGCAGTGGGACGCCGAGGCGTTCGACGCACTCGCCCCTGCCGCCGGGCTCCTCGCCGGGACGCCGCCGACGCACACCAAGACGTGGTACCACATGGGCGCCGACCTGGCTGATCGTGCTGTGGCCACGGCCTTCGGCGCCGAGTTCCGCCATGACGACCCGGCCGCGCCGACGCTGCCGAGCCCGCGCCTGGTCCCCGGCCCCGGCCCCGGCCCGGACCCGACCGTGCTCCGGGCCCCGGAAGCCCGGGAGTTCGACCGGGCCCTGAAGGGCCGGCCCCTCCGTGTGAAGATCTTCGCCGACGACGCCTCCGACCAGGCCGCCGAACCCTATCTCGTCACGACGCACGCCTACCGACTACGGAGGGAACAGCCCCACGACGGCGATCACGAAGCCGTGTTCTCGGTCTGGGAAGCGGAGACGCTGACGCTGCACGGCGAACGGACCGCCTCCGATCCACGCGTCCAGCACAGGCTCACCCTTGAGGTCGATGAGATCGGCAACCCGACGCGCGTGGCCGAGGTCAGCTATGCGCGCCGGCCGGGGCCGGACCGGCAACCCGAGCAGCAGCGGACGTGGACCACCGTGACGCGCAACCACTGGGTCAACGCCCGGGAGGAGCAGGACTGGTACCGGGCGGCGGTGCTGGTCGACACGAGCACCGAGGAGGTCAGCGGGGTCGAGCCACCCGACGGCCGGCCCTTCACCGTCGAGGGACTCGCGGCGCTGATCGACGCCGCGGCCCCGATCCCCTACGAAACGCCGGCGACACCGACGATCGCCCAGCGGCGGCTCATCAGCCGGATGCGCGTACGCCATTGGCGGGAAGACCTGACGGGGCTGCTGGCGCCCGGCGCGATCGACCGGCTCGGGCTGGTCGCCGAGACGGCCGTGCTCGCACTGACCCCCGGCCTGCTCGACGTCTACCGGGGCCTCATCGAGCCCGACGCCCTCACGACCGCGCTGCGCGACGAGGGCGGCTACCGCGACCTCGACGGCGACGGCCACTGGTGGGTCCCCTCCGGGCGGGTCTACTACGCCCCGGTCGGTGCGAACCCGCCCGATCCGGTTCCGCAGGACGCGCTCGCGGCTGCCCGGTGCTTCTGGCAGGTCCAGGCCGGGACCGATCCGTTCGGGAACCTGACCCGCTTCACTTACGACGTCTACCGCATGCTCCCGACCGGATCCGCCGATCCCGTCGGCAACGAGCGGCACGCCGTCCATGACTACCGGGTCCTGAAGCCGGCAGTGGCCGTCGATCCGAACGGCAACCGGAGCGCGGTGAGGTTCGACGAGCTCGGGATGATCACCGCCACGGCGGTGATGGGGAAGGAGAACGAGCCGGACCCGGCCCGTCGGGGGGACACCCTCGACGATCCGACCACGCGCGTCGAGTACCGCTTCATGGAGTGGCTCGACCACGGCCGGCCGGCCGCGGTGCGGACGCTGGCCCGTGAGCGTCACGGGCCCGGCACCCCGCGGTGGCAGGACACGTTCGTCTACCTGGACGGGCTCGGGCGGGAAGTACAGCACAAGGTCCAGGCCGAACCGGGGACGGTCGACGGCACGGACGTGTCCGAGCGGTGGGTCGGAACGGGCACGACGGTCTACAACAACAAGGGGCTCGCGGTCCGGCAGTACGAGCCGTTCTTCAGCGCCACCTCCGCCTTCGAGTGGCGCCCGGACGGACCGGCCACGACCCTTCTCTACGATCCGCTCGACCGCAAGGTCGGGACCGCCACGGCCGACCACCGGCTGAAGAAGGTGGTCTGGGCGCCGTGGCGGGAAGAGGCGTGGGACGAGAACGACTGCGTGCTCCTCGACCCGGCCACGGATCCCGATGTGGGTCCCGCGCTGCGGTCGGTCGACCCGGCCGACTACCTCCCGACCTGGCACCGGGCGCGGCAGGGGAACGCGCTCGGAGCGGAGGAGGCACGGGCCGCGGAGCTCGCCGCCGCCCACGCCGCCACCCCGACCGTCAGCCATCTCGACCCGCTCGGACGCGAGGTCGTCGTGGTCGCGGACAACGGGCCGCAGGGCCTGGCGGCGACGCGCCAGGAGATCGACGTCCAGGGTCGCGTCCGGGTCGTCGTCGACGCGCTCGGACGGCCGACCGTGCGGCGCGTCTACGACCTTCTGGGGACCACGCTCCGGCAGTCGAGCGCCGACGCAGGCGAGCGCTGGCACCTCACCGATGTGCGCGGCAACGCACTGCGAACCTGGGACGGACGGGGTTTTCGGACGCGGAGCGACTATGACGAACTGCGGCGGCAGCGGCGGCTCTTCGTCCGGCAGCCCGGCGGCGTCGAAGCGCTGGCCGAGGAGTTCGTCTACGGAGAATCGAGCCCCGGCAGCGCGGAGCGGAACCGGCGCGGCCAGGTCCACGTGATCCGTGACGGCGCCGGGCTGCAGACCAACGAGGAATTCGACTTCAAGGGAAACCTGGTCCGCTCGACCCGCCAACTGGCCCGTGAGTACCGCCAGGAACTCGACTGGACCGGCCAGGTTCCGCTCCAGGCCGAGCAGTTCGTCACGATGCGAGCCTATGACGCGCTCAACCGGCCGGTCATGCTCGTCACACCGCACGGCGGCGGGGTGCGCCCGAGCGTGATCCAGCCCGGCTACAACGAGGCGGGACTGCCAGACCGGCTCGACGTCTGGCTCCGGCGCGCCGAGGCCCCGACGCGCTTGCTGGACCCGGCGACCGCCGACCTGCGTGCCGTCACCGACATCGACTACGACGAGCGCGGCAACCGGACACGGATCGCCTTCGGGAACGGGGCGGTCACCCGCTACGAACACGATCCGGCCAATGCGCGCCTGACCCGGGTCCTCACGGCACGGGCGAACGGCGCCGACACGCTCCAGGACCTGCGGTACACCTACGACCCGGTCGGGAACGTCACCTCGATCCGGGATCTGGCCCAGCAGACGGTCTACTTCAACAACCAGGTCGTCGCCGGCGACACCGCCTTCACCTACGACGCGCTCTATCGGCTGGCATCCGCCCGGGGCCGCGAGCACGCGAGCGCCGGGGCGCCGCCACCGGAGTTCGACGACGGGACGCGTCTCGGCCGGCCGCACCCGAACGACGGCCAGGCGGTGCGCCGTTACGAGGAGGCTTACACGTACGACGCGGTCGGCAACATCCTCGGTCTCCTCCACCAGGCGGTCGGCGGCAGCTGGAACCGCACCTACGCCTACGACGAGCCGAACGCCTCTGCGACCACCAACCGGTTGACGAGTACGACGGTCGGAGGTGTCACCGGCCGGTACGGCTACGACACCAACGGCAACATGACCGCCATGCCGCACGTCGCCGAGCTGCGCTGTAACGCGCGCGATCAGATGCGCGTCGTCGACCGCGGCGGAGGCGGGCGGGCCTACTCCGTCTACGACGGCCAGGGGCAGCGCCTGCGGACGGTCTGGGAAAAGGGAGCGGGCCTGGTCGAAGAACGGATCTACCTCGGTCCCTTCGAGCTGTTCCGGCGGAGTACCGGCGGCGGTCTCGACCGCGAGTACGAGACGCTGCACCTGATGAACGGCGACCAGCGGGTGGCGCTGATCGAGACGCTGACGGTCGACGGCGGCGCACCCGTCGGCGACCCGAGTCCGCGGTTGCGGTACCAGCACGACAACCTGATCGGCTCGGCAGTGCTCGAGCTCGACCACTCGGCGCAAGTGATCTCGTACGAGGAGTACTACCCGTTCGGCAGCACCTCGTTCCAGTCCGTACGCGGGGCCGTCGAGGTCGGCTCCAAGCGCTACCGCTTCCTCGGCAAGGAGAGAGACGAGGCCAGCGGACTGGTGATGGCCGGGGCGCGCCGCTACGCGCCCTGGCTGGGGCGTTGGACGAGCTGCGACCCGGCAGGGCTGCTCGACGGAGTCAACGTCTACGCCTATGCGCGCAACAATCCGGTCGTCATGGTCGACCCGGAAGGGACGATGAGCTGGGCGAAGATCTTCGGTATCGCGGCGGCGGTCGTCGTCGGCGCAGCGGTCACGGCGCTGACGGCGGGTGCGCTGGGTCCGGTCGGCGCCGGAATCGTGGCGGGCGCGTTCGCCGGTGCGGCCGGGGAGGCCGCCGAGGCGTTCGCCGGCGACCAGCCGATCACGGCGCGCAACCTGCTCGTCTCGGCGGGGCTTGGGGCGGCGTTCGGCGGGATCTTCGCCGGAGCCGGGCAGATCCTCGCCCGGACCGGGATCGGGGCGCGGATCGGCGCGTGGGTCGCCAGCAGGGCGGCCGTTCAGTGGGCGAGCCGGGCGGCCTACCGCGTGACCGGCTCGACCTCCCGGCCCGTCGTGGCCGCTCGGGCGGCCGGGGCCTGGGTACGGCGTGGGGTGGAGCGCCTGGAGCGGGCCGGGGAATGGGCGGGCCGCCGACTGGGCGGGCCCTTCGCCCAGAACGCGGAGCGTCAGGCAGCGGACCGCGCCGGTCTGCAGGGCGCCCGGCAGCACGCGGCGGACCACGAGACGAAGGGCGTTCAGGCGACGGTCCAAGGGGAGCTGAACGGCCAGCCCTCCTCAGCCACGACACGGAGCGGCCGTGACAAGGGCGGCAAGGGCTTCACCGCGATCGAGACGCCGCAGGGACGCGTCGACGCGCCCGCGCCGGACGCGGTATCGGACGTGCTGCGCCCGCTGCCGGCGCGCATTGTGCCGGGAGCGACGTTCGTACGCGACGCCGATGCGGAGTTCAAGCTGTTCGGCCACACTCTGATCAGCACGAGCCGCGATTCCACGGGTCGGCTCTATCTCGGCGTGACGGCTCCCATCTGCCCGAGCTGTTACTCGAACCTCTGGAACACGAGGGCAGCCCTGCCCGGGGTTCGCATCCTCGCCGACCTGCCGTCGCAGACCCAAGGCGCGGCCGGTGCCCTGCAGACGTTCGTGCCCCATCAACGAGACGACGTGCCGCCGCCGATGCCGGTCCTCCAGCTCCAGGGCACCTTCGGAGAGTGAAATGACCGGAGTGCGCGAGGGCTGGCAGGACTTGCCGAACGGCGGAATGGTCCGGCTCGAAGACGGAGTGCCGGCCGAAGTGACCGACGCGGGACGGTGGGACCTGGACGAGCACCAGATCCTTGCCGAGGCGGGCCGGACGGTCGACATGCCCTTGACCTGGGCCGAGCTGGACCGGGCAAAGCGCTGGCGGCACACGGGGCTGACGACCTTGCTCAAGGCGTCGAACGAATGGCGTTGGTGCGTTGCCCCGGTCCTTCGGGAGACGTGTGAGCTGTGCGGCACCGAGGTCGGCACGGCCTGGATCACTTTGGCGGGAGGGCCTGAGCGCGTCTGGGCCGGAGAACAATGCGTTCAGGAGGCACGGGAGGGGACCCTCGACGTCGACCAGTGACATTCCACCCGCGAGCCGTGTCGGCGGTGGGTCCTGGATGGCGTCCAGGACCTGGTAGATGGTCAGGCCGACGTGTGTGTTTCTCGGTCGAGCCGCCGCAGAGTGAGGAAGGCCTGGGCAACGGTGATGACGCTCCGTCAGGGAAGGCGGGATCTGGTCAGCATCGGTTCCACCACCATCCCGAAGTGGCTGTCCGATTCGACGCCTGGTCGGCGGCGTCACAACAGCCTGGTTCGCGCGGAAGTACAGGCGAGGGGCCTTCTCGGCAGAGGGGATCGATGTTCCTGGCCATCTTCGATTTGACGCGTGCCGGTGTAGAGTGCTGAGCGCCCTTGACCTGCAGAAAGCAGGCAGGGAGCCGTCTTCTAGGAGCTCAGAATGCTGCGCACCATGTTCAAGTCCAAGATCCACCGGGCCACCGTCACCCAGGCCGACCTGCACTACGTCGGTTCCGTGACCATCGACGCCGATCTGCTGGACGCGGCGGATCTGCTGCCCGGGGAGATGGTCCACATCGTGGACATCACCAACGGTGCCCGGCTGGAGACCTACGTCATCGAGGGCGAGCGCGGGTCCGGGGTCATCGGGATCAACGGGGCCGCGGCCCATCTCGTGCACCCCGGAGACCTGGTCATCCTCATCAGCTACGCACAGGTCGAGGACGCGGAGGCGCGGGCGCTCAAGCCCCGCGTCGTGCACGTGGACGGCGACAATCGGATCGTAGAGCTGGGCGCGGACCCCTCCGCCCCGGTGCCGGGTACGGATCAGGAGCGCAGCCCCCACGCGGTGGCTGTCTGACGGGAGTCGGGGACCATGCCGGAGAGCCAGAACGCGCCGATCGAGTTCCGGGACGAGCGGAAGGCCGGGCGGCTGCTCGCCGTCGAGGGCGGGGCGGTGGTCGGGTTCATCGCCTACTTCGTGCTCGCCGAGGCGCCCCACGCCCTGGTGGCGGTGCACACCGTCGTCGAGCCGGGCCATGAGGGCCGGGGCATCGCCGGAGGGCTGGTGAAGACTTTCTACGGGATCGCCGCCGCCGAGGGCGTGCCCGTGGTGCCGCTCTGCCCGTACGCGGCGAGCTGGGCCGCCAAACACCCCGACCAGGCGCCCGAGCCGGCCGCCGAGGTCGTGGCGGCGGCCAAGGCCCAGCTCGACTCGGACTCCGACCTCTGGTGACGCCGCCGGACCTGGTTCTGCTGCACACCTCGCCCGTGCACGTCCCGGTCTTCGACGCGCTGCGGGACCGGCACCACCCGGAAGCCGTACTGCGCCACCTGGTGGAGCCGGAGCTGCTGGAACGGGCCCGCGCCGAAGGGCCCCCGGCCGTGGCTCCGGCCCTGCGCGCGGTGCTGGCGGCCTCGGGGCCCGCGCCCGTCCTCGTCACCTGCTCGACCATCGGGGCGACCGCGGAGTCGCTGGCTCCGGAGCTCGGCGTCCCCGTGCTGCGGGTGGACCGGCCGATGGCGGCCGCGGCCGTGCGCACGGGCGCGCGGATCGCCGTTCTGGCCGCCCTGGAGTCGACGCTCGCCCCGACCGCGGAGCTGCTGGCCGATGAGGCGGGGGCGGGCGGGCGGCGCGTGTCCGTCCGTCCGCATCTGGTCGCCGGGGCCTGGGAGTGCTTCGAGGCGGGGGACACGGACGGTTACCTCGCCCGCGTGGCCGCGGCCGCCGATGCCGTCACCGGCGCGGACGTCATCGTGCTGGCCCAGGCCTCCATGGCCGGGGCCGCCGATCTGACCACGAGCCCGCTCCCGGTGCTCTCCAGCCCTGCCCCGGGTCTGGCCGCCGGCCTGCGGATGTGTCCGGCAGCGGGGCCGCGGTGGGGGGCGTACGCGGCGCCATCGCGGGAAACTGAACAATATGGGACGAAACGTAGAGCAGACGCAGCCGCCGGTCCCGGAGCCCAACCCGTTCCCCGATCCTGAGCCCATGCCGCGGCCGGTACCGCCCGTGCCCGGGCCGGTGCCCGAGCCGGACCCGATCCCCCCGCCCCCAGGGCCCGCGCCGATCCCCCAGCCGGGGCCCCTCAGCTAGGCCCCCGGCCGGGGAGTCCCGGACCGGACGTCAGTCCGTGCGGACCTCCGAGCGGTCGCCGCTCCAGAGGGTGTGGAACGAACCCTCGCGGTCGGTCCGCCGGTAGGTGTGCGCCCCGAAGAAGTCACGCTGCCCCTGGGTGAGGGCCGCCGGCAGCCGTTCGGCGCGCAGGGCGTCGTAGTACGCGAGCGAGGCCGCGAACGCCGGTACCGGGATGCCCTGGCCCACGGCCGCCACGATCACCGCACGCCAGTCCTCCTGCGCCGCGCCGATCTCATCGGCGAAGCCCGGGTCCGCCAGCAGGCTCGGAAGCTCCGGCCGGGCGTCGTACGCCGCCCGGATCCGGTCGAGGAACGCGGCCCGGATGATGCAGCCGCCGCGCCACAGCGAGGCCATCGCGCCCAGGTCCACGCCCCACCCGTACTCCTCGCTGCCCGCGCGGATCTGGTGGAACCCCTGGGTGTACGAGACGATCTTCGACGCGTAGAGCGCCTGCTCCACCTGTGCGGCGAAGGCCTCCGCCGCCTCCGGCGCGAGCGCGGCGGCGGTCGGGCCCGCGAGCCCGCGTGCGGCCGTCCGCAGGTCCGCGTGGCCGGAGACGGCGCGGGCGAAGACCGCCTCGGCGATCCCCGACACCGGCACCCCCAGGTCCAGGGCGATCTGCACGGTCCAGCGGCCGGTGCCCTTCTGCTCGGCGGCGTCGGCCACGACGTCGACGTACGGCCGGCCGGTCGCGGCGTCCGTGTGCGCGAGCACCTCCGCCGTGATCTCGATCAGGTACGAGTCCAGGCGCCCCCGGTTCCAGCCGCGGAAGGTCTCCGCGATCTTCTCGGGGGAGTAGCCGGCCACCTCGCGCAGCAGGTGGTAGGCCTCGGCGATCAGCTGCATGTCGGCGTACTCGATGCCGTTGTGCACCATCTTGACGAAGTGGCCGGCGCCGTCGGGGCCCACGTGGGAGGTGCACGGCGTACCGTCGGCGGCCTTTGCGGAGATCTTCTCCAGCAGCGGGCCGAGTGACGCCCACGACTCCTCCGAGCCGCCGGGCATGATGCTCGGGCCGAGGAGCGCGCCCTCCTCGCCGCCGGAGATGCCCACGCCGACGAAGTGGATGCCCTGCTCGCGCAGTTCCCTCTCGCGGCGCCGGGTGTCCTCGAAGTGGGCGTTGCCGCCGTCGATGATGACGTCGCCCTCCTCCAGGAGCGGGGCGAACTCGCGGATCACGGCGTCGGTCGGGTCCCCGGCCTTCACCATGATGACGATGCGGCGCGGGCGCTCCAGCGCGTCGACGAACTCCTTCGCCGACTCGGCGGCCACGAAACTGCCCTCGTGCCCGAATTCCTCCACCAGGGCCGTGGTCTTGGCGGCGGTCCGGTTGTGGACGGCCACCGTGAATCCGTTGCGGGCGAAGTTGCGGGCGAGGTTGCTGCCCATGACGGCGAGCCCGGTGACGCCGATCTGGGCTGTGCTGGTGCTCATCGTTGCGCTCCTGCGTGCTTCGGTGTGCTTCGGTGTGCGGGACTGCCGACGCTACCCCCACGCGGTCGCATGTGGATCTCATGACGGGCAACACACCGTCAAGTACCGCTGACAAGCGCCCCGTTGCGCCCCTTGTCATGCCCTGTTCGCAACGTTAAGTTGTGCGGTTCCTGATGTCTTCGAGGGGGGCTCCCATGGGTGTACGGGGCCGGCACCGCCGGTATCAGCCGAGCAGCATCAACCGGGCCTCACTGGCCGTCACCGCCGGCGGCGCCGGGATGGCGCTCCCGCTCATCGGCGCCGGGGTCGCGCACGCCGCCACCGTGGACACCTGGGACAAGGTCGCCACCTGCGAATCCACCAACAACTGGCGCATCAACACCGGGAACGGCTACTACGGCGGCCTCCAGTTCAGCCAGAGCACCTGGCGGGCCTTCGGCGGCACCGCCTACGCACCGCGCGCCGACCTCGCCACCAAGGACCAGCAGATCGCGGTCGCGGAGAAGGTTTTGAAGGGCCAGGGCCCCGGTGCGTGGCCGCAGTGCGGCAAGAAGGCCGGCCTCACCCGCAGCGGCCCGGCACCGGCCGTCGCCCCGCAGGCGCCGTCGCAGCCCAGGGCGCAGTCCGCGGCGCAGCCCAAGGCCGTGGCACCGTCCCAGCCGGTGAAGACGGCGGCCCCGGCGCAGACCGGCGCACCCCGCCCGACGGGGACCTCCGTCCTGCCGAACCCGTACGTCGTCGCACCCGGCGACTCGCTCTCCGCCATCGCCACCGATCAGCACGTCGAGGGCGGCTGGCAGGCGCTGTACGAGACCAACCGGGCCACCGTGGGGCCCAACCCGAACCTGATCTTCCCGGGCCAGCGGCTCACCCTGCGGATCACCGCCACACCGGCCAAGCCGCCGACCGAGCCCGCGACGCCCCCGCCCGCCAGGCAGGACCCCGAGAAGCCGCCGCGGACCGCCGACCCGGTGAAGCCGGGGGAGCCGGCGGCCGAGAAGCCCGCAGAAAAGCCCGCGCCACCGAAACCGGCCGAAAAACCAGCCGAAAAACCGGCCGAGAAGCCCGCGACGCAGCCCGCCTCAGCGCAGCAGAAGCCGGATGCGGGCGGTTTCTCCGCCCCCGTCGACGCCGCCCTCGGCACCGCGTACCGCGTCTCGGGCTCCCACTGGTCCAGCGGCTACCACACGGGCGTCGACTTCCCCGTGGCGACGGGCACCACCGTCAAGTCGGTCGGGCCCGGCCAGATCGTCTCCGCCGGCTGGGCCGGTGCCTACGGCTACCAGGTCGTCATCCGCCACACCGACGGCCGGTACTCCCAGTACGCCCACCTCTCGGCCCTCGGCGTCAAGGCCGGCCAGCAGGTCTCCGGAGGCCAGCGGATCGGCCGCTCCGGCTCGACCGGCAACACCACCGGCCCGCACCTGCACTTCGAGATGCGCACGGGACCCGGATACGGCTCCGACATCGACCCGCTGAAGTACCTCCGGGGCCACGGGGTCCGCATCTGACCCGCGCACGTGCGCGGGCACGACCGTGAGCAGGACCAGGCCGGCGGCCGCCACGAGGGCGCTGGCCACCGCCGCGGCCGTGCCCGCGGCCCCGTACCGGAAGCCCTCGTCGAACAGCGTGATGCCGACCGTCGCCGCGACCACCGGGTTGATCACCGTCACGGTGGCCAGCGGCGCGGTCAGCCCGGCGCCCCGGTAGGCCGCCTGCGACAGCAGCAGCCCGGCGGCCGCCAGCGCCGCGATCGCCGTGAGGTCGGGCCACAGCCCGCCCAGCGCACCGGGGGCGAAGCTTTCGGCCACCGACTTGGTGAACACGGAGGCCATGCCGAAGGCGGTACCGGCGGCCGCGGCCAGCAGCACGCTGTGCAGCACCGCCCGGCGCATCCGTTGCGCCGCCACGAACAGCACGGCCACCGCCGCCCCGGTCACCGTCAGCAGCATGCTCCCCTCACCGCCCGCCAGGGACTGCTCCGCCCGGCCGTCCCCGCCGGTCAGCGCCAGCAGCCCGGCCAGGCCCACCGTGGCCAGCACCGCCCCGCGCCAGGCCGCCGCGCCCGCCCGGCGCCGTACGAAGACGGCCGCCATCGGCAGGGCGAAGACGATGGTGAGCGCACCCAGCGGCTGCACCAGGCTCAGGGGTCCGTACGCGAGGGCCACCACGTGCAACAGTGCGCCCAGGCCGTTCAGCCCCACCGCCACCCACCAGCCGCCCCGCCGCAGCGGGGCGTACGGGCGGTCCGGCGTGCTCGCCGCGACCCGTTCCTGGACGATCGCGCCACCCGCGTAGGCCAAGGCGGACACGAGACAGAGCAGGACCGCCAGCGCCAGTGCACTCATAAGGTCCACAATGCCCGACCCATCTGCGCTATTCCTCCGCCCACAGGTGGTCACCGGTCATACTCCCGGCGTAGTACAGGAGTACGCCAGCGTGGCCCTTACGGCAGCGGAAGGCGACCCCTGAGGTGCCCCGCAACCACCACGGCCGACCCCTTAAGTGACCGGCCGCTCTCGGTCCGTGAGGATTCCCGGAGCGGGTTTGGCTCCAGGCGCGTGGGATCCGTACAGTTCCCCTTTTGAGGACTTCCGCAGCAGGCGGATGCGGACGAGTGATCAAGGAACGGCAGCGGCCATGACGGTGACCGAAGAAAGCCTCGACCACGGGCAGGCCTACGGGCCGGGCATCGACCCCGAGCGACTGGCTCTCTGCCTCAGCGTGCTCGACGAGCTGGACAAGCTCGACGTCGACCATCCCGACGCCATCACCGTACGCCGCGCCACCGCCGGCCTGTACCGCACGGTCAAGCAGCGCCGCCGCCAGGAGCGCCGCGCCGCCAAGACCGCCAACGACAAGGCCGTCACCGAGGCCACCGCGACCGGCTCCGCCGAGCGCATCGACGACGAGACCGAGGGCATCCTGCCCTCCTCGGTCACGGAGGCCGGCCGGATCGCCGGGATACTCCAGCGCCCGCGCTCCTGCTACATCTGCAAGACGCGGTACGTCGAGGTCGACTACTTCTACCACCAGCTCTGCCCGGAGTGCGCCGTCGAGAACCGGGCCAGGCGCGAGGCCCGCGCCGACCTCACCGGCAAGCGCGCGCTGCTCACGGGCGGCCGGGCCAAGATCGGCATGTACATCGCGCTGCGGCTGCTGCGCGACGGCGCCCACACCACCATCACCACGCGCTTCCCCAAGGACGCCATCCGCCGCTTCAAGGCGATGGAGGACTCGGCGGAGTGGATGCACCGGCTGGAGGTCGTGGGCATAGACCTGCGCGACCCGGCCCAGGCCGTGGCCCTCGCCGACCAGGTGGCCGCGGCCGGTCCGCTCGACATCCTGATCAACAACGCGACGCAGACCGTGCGCCGGCTGCCCACCGCCTACGCGGCGCTGGTCGAGGGGGAGGCCGCCCCGCTGCCCGCCGGCGAGCTCCCCGCCCACCACGTCATCGGCGCCTTCAACTCCGGCGCGGTCGACGGCCTGACGGCGCTGCCCGTCGGGGTGAGCGGGCTCGAAGCGCAGAAGGTCGCCGACCTCGCCCTCGTCGCGGGCAACGCCAGCCTGGAGCGGCACCTCGACGGCACCGCCATCGACGCGGGCGGCCTGCTGCCCGACGTCGTCGAGAGCAACACCTGGGTGCAGACCATCGACCAGATCTCCCCGGTGGAGCTGCTCGAGACCCAGCTGTGCAACTACACGTCGCCGTTCATCCTGATCAGCGCCCTCCGGCCGGCCATGGCCGAGGCTGCCCGGAAGGCGTCCAGCGGGCGTGCGTACGTCGTCAACGTCTCGGCGATGGAGGGCGTCTTCAGCCGCGGCTACAAGGGAGCGGGGCACCCGAACACCAATGCCGCCAAGGCGGCCATGAACATGGTGACGCGGACGAGCGGCCAGGAGATGTTCCAGACCGACCGCATCCTGATGACCTCGGTCGACACCGGCTGGATCACCGACGAGCGCCCGCACTTCGACAAGCTGCGCCTCGCCGAGGAGGGCTTCCACGCCCCGCTCGACCTGGTCGACGGCGCGGCCCGCGTCTACGACCCGGTCGTCCGCGGCGAGGCCGGCGAGGACCTGTTCGGCGTCTTCCTGAAGGACTACGCCCCGGCGAACTGGTAGCCCCGGCGGCCCCCGGGCCTACGGCATGCCCGCGATCGACCCCCTCGGCGAACCGAGGGGGTCGATCGCGTTCCGGGCGGATGCGGCCCGGCAGGACCCGGCCGCGACCAGTTCCAGCAGCGGCCGCCAGTCCTCCAGCACGCCCGCGTCCAGTCCGGACCCGGCGGCCGCGTCACGGGCCTGGCGCAGGGTGGCCACCGCGTCGGCGTCGTCGCCCTGCCCGTCGGCCCCGCCGGCCCGGTCGCTCCCCGTGGCCGACGCGTGCAGCCGTACGAGCCGGGCCACCCGCTCACCCAGCAGCGGGCGCACCGCCTCCGCTGCGAACACGGCGTGTCGCGCTCCGTCACCCGGACGGAGCAGCTTGCCGATGTCGTGCAGCAAGCCCGCGAGCTGCAGTTCCTTGTCGGAGGGGTGTGAGCGGCGGATCAGCGCCGCCGTCCTCAGGGCATGGTCGTCGCGGCTGCCGTGCAGCAGGTCCATCAGCTCCACCACGCTTGTGACGTACGGCACTTCGGCCTCCGCCGCTCCGGACCTCGACACCGCCGACCCCCTCCGTCGCGCCTCGCGCATCCGGGTCCGAGCACACCATCCGACACGTACCCGCCGACCTACGACTTGCTGAACTCGGGACGAAACTAAGAGGGCGCAGCGGATTTTGCCTTCCTATCGAGCGGAGGTCCGCTCATATGTGTACTCTGGGGCATCAAGACGGCCCCCATCCGGGCCGCGCTCCACTAAGGCGCCACCGCGTCCGGAAAACCCTTGATCCCTTGCTCGGCGCGCGGTCCGCCTGCCGGGTTACGCGACATAAAGGAGTGCGCGGTGACTGAAATGACGCAGCCCGAACCGACGTTGCTGGAGCGACCGGCATCGCGGGCGAAGAAGCCCCGGACCGACGAACTCGGCAGCCTCGAGGTCTGGGCCCGCTCCGCCCCGATCCGGCTCGCGGGGTACGAGGACGACCTCGCGGAATCGCACATCCTGCCCGGAATCGACTGATCCGCAGAGCAGTGCAGAGCGCCCCTCGTGCCGATCGGCACCGGGGGCGCTGCCCTTTCCCGGCGGGTTCCCGTCCCGCGTACGCCCTGAGCGTCATCGCTGTCGGCGATCACCGCTTCCGCCGCCCCGCCCGGCACCGGCAGGCTGGTGCGCATGAAACTGCTGATGCTGGGTGGTACCGAATTCGTCGGACGCGCGGTCACCGAGGAGGCCCTCGACCGGGGCTGGGAGGTGACCGTCTTCCACCGCGGACACCACGCGCCGCCGCCGGGCGCCTCGGCCCTGCACGGGGACCGCACCGCTCCCGGGGGCCTGGACGCCCTCGCCGCGGGGGAGTGGGACCTCGTCGTCGACACCTGGGGCGGCGCCCCCACGGCGGTGCGTGACAGCGCCAGCCTGCTGAGCGCCCGCGCCGGGAGGTACGCGTACATCTCCAGCCGCTCGGTGTACACCTACCCGGCGCCCACCGGGCTGGGGGAGGACGGCCCCCTCGTCGAGGGGTCGCCGGACTCCGCGGCGACCGCCTACGCCGAGGACAAGCGGGGCGGTGAACTCGCCGCCCTGGACGCCTTCGGTGACCGCGCCCTGCTCGTGCGCGCCGGACTCATCCTCGGCCCGTACGAGAACGTCGGCCGGCTGCCGTGGTGGCTGAACCGCGCCGCACGGGGCGGCCCGGTGCTCGCCCCCGGCCCCCGCGAGCTCCCGCTCCAGTACATCGACGTGCGCGACCTCGCGCGCTGGACCCTGGACGCGGCCGAGGCCGGGCTCGGCGGCCCGTACAACATCGTCTCCCCGGCCGGGCACGCCACCATGGGCGCTCTCCTCGGCGCCTGCGCCGCCGTCACCGGCGGCCGCGCCGAACTGCGCTGGACCGAACCCGCGCTGATCATCGAGGCCGGCGTCGAGCCCTGGACCGAACTCCCGGTCTGGCTCCCCGAGGGCGAGCTGCACGACTACATGTTCGGCGGGGACGTGACCAGGGCGCTGGAAGCCGGCCTGAAGTGCCGCCCGGTCGAGGAGACCGTGGCCGACACGTGGGCCTGGCTCCGCACTCTCGGCGGGCAGGCCCCGCAGCGGTCCGACCGGCCGGCCCCCGGACTCGACGCCGAGCGGGAGGCCGCCCTACTCGGGCTCTGACAGCCAGGCGTCCGCGAGACGGGTCGGCGGGAGGTACTCGCGCACCAGCGTGCGGTGCCACCAGGCCCCCGTCTCGCGCAGCTCCCGCCAGGTGGTGAACCGGTAGCGGTAGAGCAGGGCCCGGACGTAGACGGGCGGCGCGTCCGGGAAGGGGTTGTGGCGCAGCAGTCGCAGGGTGTCCCGGTCGCCCGCCAGGAGCCGTTCCACGAACGGCCCGAACCAGTCCCGCGCGTAGCCGGGGGAGATGGCCGCGAACCACATCAGCCAGTCCAGCCGCAGGTGGTACGGGGCGAACTGGCACGGCATCCTGCGCAGCTCGGTCGGTTTGCCCCGGAAGCCGTACTCCCGCCAGGCCCCGTCCTCGTGCGGCACCCGGTCCGCGGTGCCCTCCACCACCACCTCCATGCGGACCCGGCCGACCGAGCCGAAGGCCCCGTAGGTGTTGACCAGGTGCAGCGCGTCGAAGGAGCGGTTCATCACCTGGCGGCGCGAGACCATGTTGAGCACCGGGTGCCGGCTGAGGAACAGGACGAGTACGGTCACCGCGCAGACCAGGACCACGAACCACACGGGAGCCCCCTGCGAGGCGGCGGCCGGCGGAGCGCCCGCGAGCCCGGTGAAGTCCACGGCCGACAGGGCCAGCGTGATCGTCAGCCAGTTCAGCCAGGCGAAGTTGCCGGACAGCACCAGCCACAGCTGCGTCGCGACGATGATCCCGGCGGCGTACGAGGCCACCGGCTGCGGGGTGAACAGCAGGACGGGGACGACCAGTTGGGTCACGTGGTTGGCCGCGCACTCCACCCGGTGCAGCGGCTTCGGCAGATGGTGGAAGAACCAGCTCAGCGGCCCGGCCATCGGCTGCGTCTCGTGGTGGAAGTAGAGGCAGGTCAGCTTGCGCCAGCAGGAGTCCCCGCGCATCTTGATCAGCCCGGCCCCGAATTCCACGCGGAAGACCACCCACCGCAGCAGCCACAGCACCAGCACCGGCGGTCCGGCCCGGGCGTTGCCGAGGAACACGGCGAGGAAGCCCACCTCCAGCAGCAGCGACTCCCAGCCGAAGGAGTACCAGGTCTGCCCGACGTTCACGATGGAGAGGTAGAGCAGCCACAGCAGGGCCCACATCGCCATGGCGGCGCCCAGTGGAATCTCGTCCCCGGCCCCGGCGGCCAGTGCCGCGGCCAGGGCCGCTCCGGTCCAGGCGCAGCCGGCGAAGAGCCGGTCGGAGTAGCGCAGTTGGAACAGGCTCGGGGCGCGCCGGAATGGCACGTACCGCACGTAGCGCGGCACGGGCAGCATGCCGTGCGCTCCGATCAGGGCCCGGAACTGCAGGGCGGCCCCGACGAAGGCGACGAGGTAGACACCGGCCAGCGCCCGCTGGAAGACCAGCCGGGCGAGCCAGTATCCGGGCGCCGTGAACCAGTCCATCGCCTCCAGTATCGGACCGGTCAGGCGGCGGTGGCCAGCTTGCGCAGGTGGTGGCCCAGCCAGCGGGCGTAGCGCAGCTGGAGGAAGGGGACCACCGGGCCGGCGAGGCGGGTGTACCAGCTGTTCGGGCGGCTGAATGCGGTCACCGTGAACCACACGGAGCCGTCGGGGTCCATGTCCACGATGAAGGACTCCTCGCCGCACTCGGGGTGGCCGGGCCGGGTCCCGTAGGCGAAACCGATCCGGGCGGGCTCGTACGCCGTCCAGATCACCTGGCACGGGGCGTCGATACGCAGCGGCCCCACGCCGATCCCGACGACCACGCGGCTGCCGGGACGGACGGCGCCGGCATCGGCGCGCACCCGCATCCCCGAGGCGCGGTGCGCGTGGAAGGTGGTCACCGCGGTGCCGGCGGCCTCGAAGACGGCCCGGCCGCGCCCGAGGCGGGTGCGGTGGTTCAGGTGGTGGTATCCGGCGGGCAGCGGCCGGTGGGCCGTCGCGCCCCTGTCGGGGTAGTTGACGGTGTCCCGGCCGGCGCTGATGAGGCGGGTCATGGCGAGGTCTCCAGTCGGTGGGTGGTCAGTGGGGGGGATGGTCAGTGGCGGATGGCCTGCGGTGGGTGATCGGCGGTGAGCGGCCGGTCGCCGTCGGCGGGCGGTCGGCGGTCGATGGGGCCGGTGGTGAGCCGTCGCCAGGCCAGTACCGAGCAGAGGGCGAAGCCGAGGGCGTTCCCGAGGCCGTGGGTGGCGGCCATCCAGGTCAGGGTGGGATGCACGATCCCGGTGGCCTCGCCGACCGCCCACCACAGGGTGAGCAGCATGGTGGCCACCAGCACGGCCGCCGAGGTCGCGAGCAGCGCCCGCGTGGCGCGGTCCCGGGCCGCGGGCCGGATCTCCCGCCAGGTCAGCAGGGCCACGGCCCACATCCCGCCGGTCAGCACGACGGCGCCCACCAGCTCCGCCCAGTCGTCGACGAAGTAGCCGAGGAGCACGAGCAGGGTGCCCGCAGGAACGCTGTACGCGGCCCAGCGCGAGAGCCCCGTCGCGGGCCGGTCCCGGAGGGCCCGGCACACGAGCCCGGCGACCAGTGCGGCCGCGAACCCGGCGAAGTGGAAGTGCGGCACGGTCAGCGCCAGGATGTCGAGGTCGAAGCCGAACAGCCGGTACCCGGCGCGCTCGGCGACCAGCGCGGTCCCGGCGATCGAGGGCGAGGCCAGCGCGGTGGCGACGGCGATCTCGGGCGGGGCCGGGGCGCGCCCCGGGGCACGGCCCCGCAGCAGCCGGACCGGGGCCCGGGCCGCGAGCGCCAGGCAGGCCGCCGCGTAGAGTGCGGCGAGCGCCGTGGCGGGCAGCCCGCGCGGCAGCCAGAGGCACAGCGCCCCGGGGGCGGCGAGCAGCGGCCAGAGACGGGCGGTCCGGCGGAGCCCGGCCGGGTCGATCAGGCGCAGGCCCGCCGGGACGACGTACAGCATGCCCAGGGTGACGATCACGTTCACCAGTACCGTCACCCTGGACTCCCCCCAACGCTGCGGCCAAACGCCTTGAACGCGTTCAACTCACGGCGGTGAGCCTACGGCCTTCCTTGAACATGTTCAAGACGCCCTCCGGTTGCGGGTCCCGCGCGCATGGGGCAGACAAGAGGGAGCAACCGGGGCGAAAAGGGAGATTCACGTGCACGCACCGTCAGTTCCGACACCTCGTCAGACGTCGGGCCGTCACCTACCGGCCGGCGCCGCCCTCTTGGCCCTCCTCAGCCTGTTCGCCGCAGGCTGCGGCGGCGCCGAGGAGCCCAAGAGCGCGGCCGGACCCGAGAGCCAGGAGGTCTACCTCCAGCCCGTGGCCTCCGCCGGCCCCGACCCCTTCACCGCCTCCTCGGCCACCGCCGAGTCCGCCCCCGTACAGCCGCCGCTGCCCAACCCGACCGGACAGGGCATCCGCACCATCAACGCGGCCACCCCCGGCCTGTACGGCGGCACCCAGCGGCTCGGCAGCTGCGACGTGGAACAGCAGGTCCGCTTCCTGACCGCCGACGACGCCAAGGCCCGCGCCTTCGCCCAGGTCGCGGACATCGAGCAGGCGAGCATCCCCGAGTTCCTGCGCGGCCTGACCCCCGTCGTACTGCGCGCCGACACCCGCGTCACCAACCACGCCTTCCGCGACGGCGCCGCCGACGGCTTCCAGTCCGTCCTGCAGGCCGGCACCGCCGTCCTCGTCGA
The DNA here is from genome assembly GCF_045160965.1 of Streptomyces sp. NBC_00207. Lineage (NCBI taxonomy): Bacteria > Bacillati > Actinomycetota > Actinomycetes > Kitasatosporales > Streptomycetaceae > Streptomyces > Streptomyces sp. NBC_00207. The sequence goes on from NZ_CP130715.1 coordinate 7,854,229, forward strand.
CGAACACGGGATGCCCCGGGTGCGCTGCGGCTGCGGAAACCCGCTGGCCTCCCCGCTCGCCGCCAAGGGGTCCCCGGTGCACAAGGGCGACCCGTGGAGCGGCTACCAGCCCAACCAGGTCGTCGTCATCGAACCCACCCCCAACGTGATCAACAACCTGGTGATCGTCAACATCGCCGACAACACCTGGATCGAGCGCAAGCGGGGCGACGACGGGGCCCAGGACCGGCCCCCGCGCACCCTGCCCCAGTACGACCCGGCCGACGGAATCCCGACGGGGCCCGTCACCCCGTCCGGGTCCGCCTCGGGCGAGCCGTGCCAGAGCGATCCGGCGGCCGCTGCGCCCGACTGCAGGCCGACCGGACCGGCCGCGCAGAACCCGCAGGGCGAGAACCCGCCGCAGAGCCCGGGCGTCCCGCAGACCCCGGGCTCGCCGTCGGACTCCGTCACCCGGCCGCAGCAGCCGCGCTCGGACAGCCCGTCGGACGTCCCCTCCGACCTGCCGGGCGACGTGCCCCCGAACGTCCACTCGGACATCCCGTTCGACCTGACGCAGCCCGCCCCGAACGACCCGGGACTCCTCCCCGAGCCCGACGGAACGGTGCCGCAGCCGAACGACCCCTACGCCGATCCGTACGCCGATCCCTACGCAGACCCGTTCACGGCCCCCTCCGCCGACCCGTACACGGACCCGTACGCCGACCCGGGCCTGCAGCCGCAGCCCTCCGACGGAAGCCAGTCGCTGGAGAGCGCCTGACCGGCCCGTGTGTCATGGTGGATCGGTGCCGACCGCCGTATCGCTGCCGGACGACTGGCCCGCACACCCGGACCGGTCGCTCTCGCTGAACCGCATGGGCAGTTTCGACTGGGACCTCGTGACCGGTCTCATGCACATGGACGAAGCGGCCCTCGACGTCTTCGACACGACCCCCGACGCATACGACGGCCGGCCCGAGTCGCTCTCCCCCCGCGTCCCGGCCACCGAGTCGGCCCGTCTCGACGCCCTCGTCTCCTCCGCCCTCAAGAGCGGGGTGGACAGCTACGGCGCCTACTTCCGCATCCGCTGCCGCGACGGGCGGCTGCGCTGGACGCACACCCAGGGCCGCGTCATGCGCGGCCCTGACGGGCGGCCGTACCGCATCATCGGCATCGTCCGAGACGCGACCGACGAGCTCAGCCACTCGGCGGAGCGCCTCGGCCTGGACGAGGAGCGGCGCCGTCAGACCTCGGTGGTCGAGTCCACGACCGCCGCCCTCGCGCACGCCCGGACCGTACGGGACGTCATCGACGTCATCGGCGACGCCCACGGCCTGGAGCGGCTCGGCTCCATGGGCATGGTGATGGGCCTCGTCGAGGCCGGGCGCATCCACCTCGTGGCCGAGGGCCCCCAGGACAGTTTCGTCCCCGGCACCCGCTACACCCGGATCGACGAGCAGTACCCGATGAGCGAGGTCGTCCGCTCGCTGCAGCCGCGCTTCCTCGACTCCGCGGAGGAGTTCGCCGAGGGCTATCCCGAGCTCTGGTCGAAGATCTCGTACATGCGCATCTCGGCGGCCGCCTATCTGCCGCTCATCGCCCAGGCCCGCCCCATCGGCGCGATCGGGCTGCTCTACCAGGACAAGGACGGCTTCACCCAGGAGGAACGCAACCTGCTCGTCGCCCTGGGCAGCAGCATCGCGCAGAGCCTCCAGCGGGCCATGCTGCTGGAGCAGGAGCACGACCTCGCCGAGGGCCTGCAGCAGGCCATGCTGCCGAGGCGGATACCCTCCGTGCCCGGCGGGGAGATCGCCGTACGGTACCGCTCGGCCCGGATGGGCCGGGACATCGGCGGCGACTGGTACGACGTCATCCCGCTGCCGGGCGGCCGGGTCGGCGCCGTCATCGGCGACGTGCAGGGCCACGACACGCACGCGGCGGCGGTCATGGGCCAGCTGCGGATCGTCCTGCGCGCGTACGCGGCCGAGGGCCACTCGCCCGGCACCGTCATGGCCCGCGCCTCCGTCTTCCTGCACGAACTGGACACGGACCGCTTCGCGACCTGCACCTACGCGGAGGCCGACCTCTCCACCGGCGTGCTCCAGCTGGTACGGGCCGGCCACATCGACCCCCTGCTGCGCACCCGCGACGGGGACTGCCACCGGCTCCCGGTGGGCGGCGGGATGCCGCTCGGCCTCTCGGCGGAGTTCGGCCAGCTCGAATACCCGGTGACCACGGTGGAACTGGACCCGGGGGAGACGCTCCTGCTGTGCACCGACGGCCTGGTGGAACAGCCCGGCGCCGACCTCGACGACGGCATCCAGCTGCTGACCTCCCAGATCCGCAGCGGACCGGCCGACCTGCAGTTCCTGGCGGACCGGCTGTGTGCGCTCGGCGACGACCGGGGAGGAAACGACGACATGGCACTGCTCCTGCTGCGCCGCGAGGTGGCGGCCGCACCCCAGGCCGGCAGCCGCCTGCAGCAGCACGTGGCACCCGGCGACCCCGAGGCCCTGGTGGCGGCCCGCCACATGATCGGCGCGGCGGTGCGCGCGTGGGGCGCGCGGGAGCGGTCCGACGAGATCGAACTGGTCGCGGACGAGCTGATCGTGAACGCCCTGATGCACACCGACGGCCCGGCGATCGTCACCCTGCGCATCCTGGCGGGCCACGAACGCAGGCTCCGGGTGGAGGTCGAGGACCGCTCCAGCGCGCTGCCGCGGCGGCGCGAGGCGGGGGAGGCGGGGGTCTCGGGACGCGGCCTGATGCTGGTCGACCGGCTGGCGGACGTGTGGGGCGTGGAACCGCGGGGCGGCGGCAAGTGCGTGTGGTGCGAGTTCGTCATGGGCTAGCCGTCCCTGCCGCCCCCACTCGCGCCAGGCGGGGAAAGTCCGTTGCGGGGCGCCGCCCGGTCCGTGAGGATCCATGGCGATGACTATCGCCATGGATGACGTCCGCCGGCTGCTCAAGGCAGGGGATCTGCCCGGAGCCGTGCGTTCACTGCGCCCCCGCGCGGAGACCCTCCCCGTCGCCGAACTCGCCAACGCCACAAGGGCCTTGGCCGAGAATGCCGGCTTCGCCGACCTGGCCGACGCCGCCGGGGCCGCCGCCGAGCGGGCCGACGAACCGCAGGCCCTCTACGACTTCGGCTACGCGTGCGTGGAGCGCGGCGTCGCCTTCCTCGCCGTCGCGCCCCTGCGCGAGGCGCTCCGGCTGCTCCCCGACTCGCGGCCGCTCCTCGCCGAGCTGGTCTCCGCCCTGGAGGACGAGCACCGGCACACCGAGGCCGCCGCGCTGCTCTCCGGCCGCGGCGACCGGCTGCCCGCCTGGCCCGAGACGTACCTGCTGGTCCACCACACCCTGCTGGCCGGGGACCTGGACACCGCGGAGGGGCTGCTCGCCGACCTCCCCGCCCCCGAGGACCCCCAGTGGTCCGGCGCGCGCGAGCGCCAGGCACGCCAGGTGCTGCGCAGCGGCCGGTCCCGCCGGGCCCAGACGGCGGCGGGCCACCCCGACCCGCTCGGCGCCGCCGACCTGCGCGGCTGGCACTACGGGCTCACCGGCGGCCTGCTCGGCACCCTGTCCCCGTACGGCTGGGACGCCGGGATGACGGGCCGGTACGCCTACCTCGGCGACAGTCCCGAACAGTGCCGCCGCGGCCTGGCCCGGCTCGCGCTCGCGCTGGAGGCCGCCGGGCGCAGCCCCGCCACGGTCTCGCTGCTGCCCGGCCGGTCCGACCGGATCCTCGGGCTCGCCGCCGCCCGGGTGCTGGGGCTGCCCGCCGTGCCGTACGAACCGAACCGGGCGGACACCCTCGTCGTCTCCTACGACCTGAACGCGGCCGACCGGGAACTCGTCCGCACGCTGCGCGAGCGCGCCGACGGCCAGATCCTCCACGAGCACGCCACCTGCTGGACCGATCCGCCCGCGGTGAGCGCGGACTTCAGCGCGCTGCTCTGCCAGTACGTCGCCCCGCCGTGGCAGGACGACGACCGGCCCGAGGCGGAGATCGCCGACGAGATCGCGGCGGCCGACCCGGGCCCGGACGAGGGCGACGGCGCCACCCCGGCCGACCCGGACGAGGCCTTCCGGGCGTTCGTGACGGCGGTCCGCAGGGACTGGCTCTCGGCGCCCCGCGACCGGGTCGCCTCACCGGGGCCCGTGCCCGGCTCGCGTTTCGCCTGAGGCGGCGGCAGGCTGGACCCATGCCGGAGCTGCCCGAGGTCGAGGCCCTGCGGGAGTACCTCGACGAGCACCTCACCGGGCGGGTGGTCGAGCGCGTCCTCCCGCTAGCCGTCAGCGTGCTCAAGACGTACGACCCGCCGCTGTCCGCTCTCGAGGGACAGCCGGCGGGCGCCACCGCCCGGTACGGCAAGTTCCTGGCCCTGCGGATCGGCGGGCTCCACCTCGTCACCCATCTGGCCCGGGCCGGCTGGCTGCGCTGGCAGGACGCCCTGCCCGCGCAGCCGCCGCGCCCCGGCAAGGGGCCGCTCGCGCTGCGCGTCGTACTGGAGGGCGGCGGCGGTTTCGACCTCACCGAGGCCGGGACCCAGAAGCGCCTCGCCGTTTACGTGGTCCACGACCCCCAGGAGGTCCCCGGCATCGCCCGCCTCGGCCCCGACCCGCTGGCCGGGGACTTCGACCGGGACGCCTTCGCCGCACTGCTCGACGGGGAACGGCGCCAGATCAAGGGCGTGCTGCGCGACCAGAGCGTCATCGCGGGCATCGGCAATGCGTACAGCGACGAGATCCTGCACGCGGCGAAGGTCTCCCCCTTCAAGCTGGCCGCCTCGTTCGACGACGACCAGGTGACCCACCTCTACGAGGCCGTGCGCGCCACCCTGGGCGAGGCCGTCGCCCGGGCGCACGGCGTGGCCGCCGGTGCGCTCAAGGCCGAGAAGAAGAGCGGGCTGCGCGTCCACGGGCGGGACGGAGAGCCGTGCCCGGTGTGCGGGGACACCGTGCGCTCGGTGTCCTTCGCCGACTCCTCGCTCCAGTACTGCCCCACCTGCCAGACGGGCGGTAAGCCGCTGGCCGACCGGCGGCTGTCGCGTCTCCTCAAATAGCGGGGCGCTGCGTAGACTCCCACGCCATGGCGGAGGAGCAGCAGCAGTCGCCGCCCCGGCGCGAGATCGTCACCGGGGTGCCCCGGGGCGCCCGGCGCCGGGCGCCCGCACACGCCCCGGCCCGCTCGGAGATCTCCGAGCAGACCACCCTCGGGGCCACCTACGTACGGGCCCTGATGCGCAGCCAGCTGCGCGCCGGGCTGGGGGCGCTGGGCGCGCTCGCGGCACTGGTCGGGTCGCTGCCGCTGGTGTTCGCGGTGCCGCGGGCCGCGTCGGGGCCGCTGGTGTGGGTGGCGCTCGGCCTGCTGGTGTACCCGGTGATGTGGCTCATCGCCCGGTGGTACGTCACCTGCGCCGAGCGCAACGAGGCGGATTTCACCGGCCTGGTGACGGACCCGGCAGAACGGTCCACGTAGGGCGTCAGAACAGGTGCATCGCCAAGTGGCCCAGGGGCAGCCCGAGCTGCCAGGCCGGGGTCCACACCCGGGCGTTCTCGTCCAGTCCCGGCGGGGTGTCGGCGTGGCCGTGCCGGCCGGGGTCGAGGTTGGTGGCGAAGAGCTCGGTGCGGTCCAGCCAGCGCCACGCCGCCCGGGCCAGCTCCAGGTCGGGGTCCTCGCCGCGGTCGCGCTCCCTGGCCTCCTCGCCCAGCGCGAGGAACCGCGTGTGCACCCAGTCCCGCCAGGGATGCCCGTACGCCGTCAGCGACATCCACTCGTCGAGCTGCGAGACCACGCGGATCCCGGAGAGCTCGCCGGCGGCGTCCGACAGGTAGATCGTCAGGGCGAGCGTGTCGCGTCCGGCCCGGAACTCCAGGGTGCTGACCGGGATCAGCCGGCCCGTACGCAGCAGTTCGTCCGCGATGTACTCGGCGTAGAGCCAGGCCATGGGCACCGCGAGCCCGCCGTCACTGGTGCCGTTCATACCCTCGGGCTGCACCGTTCCACCTTCTCCCACGCGTCGAGCGTCCCGTCGTCGTCAGCCCCGAGCCTTCACCGAGCGGCTCGCGCAGCGGGGGATGTTTACGCAACTTGGACGCACTTATGCCCAATTCCCTGCGTTTTTTGTCCGGTCCGCATCTCTTCACGGCGTTCCCGGACCCGTTGCCCCGATGTCCGCGCGCGGCGGAGGCTCAGGCGCCGAGGCCGTAGCCGTACCCCTGGAGACCCTTCCGCAGGGCGCGAAGGGCGTAGTACGTACGGGACTTGACGGTACCGGCCGGGATCCCGAGCTCGGCGGCGGCCTCCGCCACCGACCGGTCCCGGAAGTAGACCTGCATCAGCACCTCGCGGTGCTCCTGCCCCAGGGACCCCACGGCCCGCCGGACGTCGATCGCCGTGACCGAGCCGGACACCGCGTCGTCGGGGGCGGGCGCCTGCTCCAGTCCCTCCGCCTCCACCTCCAGCGGCCGTGACAGCCGGGCCCGGCGGGCGTCGATGGCGAGCCGCCGGGCCACCGTGAACAGCCACGGCCGCATGGAGTCGTGCCCGCTCGCCAGGGCTTCCGGGTGCTGCCAGACCCGTACGAGGGTCTCCTGTACGAGGTCCTCCGCGCGCTGTGCGTCCCCTGCGGTGAGGCCGAGCAGGAAGCCGAACAGGGCCCGCCCGTGGTCGCGCTGGAGTTCGGCCAGCGCCTCGGGGTCCGTGTGCGGGAGGGCGGGGGAGAGCGGCACGAGGGGCTCCTTCCGAGGTGCGTGGGGGCTGTCAGGGGTCCGTACGGGGTCCGTAGGGGAGGCGTCCCGTTCACCCTGACCTGCGGCGGGCCCCCCGGGAACCGTCCCGCCCCGGCGATGCGCCCAAGGCACCGGGTCGTCCGCCGGGCGGCCGTGCCGGGCGGTGAACGGTCGAACGGCGCGGCGAACGGCAGGAGGGGGCGACGGTGTCCGCCGTTGGGGTGGGTCCGGTGTCCGCGTGCGGATCCGTTCCTTGACTTGTGGCGTCTGTTTCTATGGATTGCAGGTGATCACATATCAGATAGTCGTATTAATGAGAGCTGGGTAGATGACCAACCGAACCCGGCCCCAGGCGGTCGCCCTCCTGTCGGCCCTCCTCCTGTCCGCGGCCGCAGCCGGATGCTCGGGCTCCGGCGCCCCCGCACCGGCCCGCCTCGGGAACCCCGACGGACCGGCCCCCTCCAGCGCCGCCGGCTCCCCGGCCGGCAAGGGCTTCACCCTGGTCGCGAGCGGAGACGTGCTGCCGCACACCTCCGTCATCCAGCGCGCGTCGAACGACGCGGACGGGGACGGCTACGACTTCAGGCCGATGTTCTCCGGCGTCAAGCCCGTGGTCTCCGCGGCCGACCTGGCCCTCTGCCACATGGAGACCATCTACGGGGAGGAGGGCGGGCCGTTCTCCGGCTACCCGGCCTTCAAGTCCCCGCCGGAGGTCGCCGACGGGCTGAAGGACGCCGGGTACGACGGCTGCTCGACGGCCTCGAACCACACCCTCGACGACGGGGCCGCAGGGCTGCGCCGCACCCTGGACCGCTTCGACAAGGTCGGGCTGAAGCACGCCGGTTCGGCCCGCACGGCGGCCGAGGCGGCCACGGTGACCACGTACACGGCCGGCTCCGCCAAGGTGGCGCACCTCGCGTACACCTACGACACCAACGGCTACCCGCTGCCCGAGGGCCAGCCGTGGGCGGTCAACCTGATGAAGCAGGACAAGATCATCGCGGATGCGCGGGCCGCCCGGAAGGCGGGCGCGGACGTGGTGCTCGTGAGCGTGCACTGGGGCACGGAGTGGCAGACCGAGCCGGACGAGACCCAGCTCTCGCTCGGCAAGGCGCTGACCGCCTCGCAGACCGGCGGCCGGCCGGACATCGACATGATCCTCGGCACGCACGCGCACATCCCGCAGCCCTACGAGAAGGTCAACGGGACCTGGATCATCTACGGCATGGGCGACCAGGTCGCGGGCGAGATGTTCAACTACACGGGCGCCCGCGACATGCGGGGCAACTACGGCTCGATCGGCCGCTTCACCTTCGCTCCGCCGGCCGCCGCCGGGCAGCGCTGGCAGGTCACCAAGGCCGAGTTCGTGCCGCAGATGATGGACCTGTCCGCCGGCCGGGTCGTCAACCTCGCACGGCCCTCCGACCGGGACGACCACGAGAGCGCGCGGGAGGACATCATCGAGGCCGTGCTCAGCCGCGGCGCGGCCAAGGACGGCCTCACCCTCGCCGAGTAGGGAGCGACGGTTCCGTGCCGGCCCCGGGCGAGCCCGGGGCGCCCCGGCCGGCATCACCGGCTGGACGTGCACCAGCGCCGACGGCGCGTTCCGCCGCCGGGCCGGCCCCGCCGCGCAGGCCGCCGCCCGCAGTGCGGACGCGGACCCGTCGACCCGGTGGGGACCACCTTCGGTCCGTCGATGCCGCGTTCGCATCCCGTGTTCGCGTGCCCGTCACCCTGCCGGGGCGAGGCGATGCCCCGCTCCGCTCGGCGCGCGCACCGGCGCGGGCCTCCCTACAGTGCGAACCATGAGTGCCACCGTGGAGGAGACGCGCGGGACCCGGAACCGCTTCCTGAACCGGGTGCCCGACGGGTTCGGCGCGTTCTTCGGAGCCCTCGGCCTGCTGTGCGCGCTGCTCTCGCTCTCCCCGACGCTGCGGCGGCTCCTGCGGCACGTCGTGCGGTTCCTCGACCTGATCGTCGTCCCGGTCAGCGCGAACCTCGCCTACGCCGTCTTCCTCTTCCTCCTCGCCGCGGCCCTCGGCACCCGCAAGAAGGTCGCCTGGTGGATCGTCATCACCTATTTGGCCCTGCTGATCCTCGACGACGTGCTGGACATGGCCGTCGGCGACTACTGGATCGGCGTCCCCTCCATGGCCATCGCCGTCGCCGCCATGGCCGTGCTGATCGCCGCCCGTGACGAGTTCTACGCCGCCTCCCGGCCGGGAGCCCTGTGGCACGCCCTGTTCGTGCTGGGCCTCGGCCTGCTCGCCGCCGTCCTCGTGGGCTGGGGGCTCGTCGCCCTCTTCCCCGGCACGCTGCCCAAGGGCCAGTGGCTGGACTGGGCCGCCAAGGAGGTCTTCGGCGGCCTCTTCTCGGCCCGCGAGTTCGACGGCCGCCCGCCCCGCCCGCTGTCCTTCCTGCTCGGCCTCTTCGGCGCCCTCGCCCTGCTGAACGCAGCCGCCACCCTCTTCCGCTCCCAGCGGCTGACCGCCGCCCTGCACGGGGACGAGGAACCCCGCATCCGCGCCCTCCTCGGCGCCTACGGGCGGGGCGACTCGCTCGGCTACTTCGCCACCCGGCGCGACAAGGCCGTGGTCTTCGCCCCGAACGGCAAGGCCGCCGTCACCTACCGCGTCGAAGCCGGCGTCTGCCTCGCGAGCGGGGACCCGGTGGGCGACCCCGCCGCCTGGACCGCGGCCGTCGACGCATGGCTGGCCGTGGCCCGCCGCTACGGCTGGCAGCCCGCCGTCATGGGCGCCTCCGAGGTCGGCGCCACCGCCTACGCCCGCTCCGGACTGAGCGCCCTGCAGCTCGGCGACGAGGCCATCCTGCAGGTCGCCCACTTCGACCTCGACGGCCGGGACATGCGCGTCACCCGCCAGGCCGTCAACCGGGTCAAGCGGGCCGGCGCCACCACCCTCATCCGCCGTCACTCGGCCCTCTCCGAGGACGAGATGCAGACCATCGTCGACCGGGCGGACCGCTGGCGGGACACCGAGACCGAACGCGGTTTCTCCATGGCCCTGGACCGGCTCGGCGACCCCGCCGACGGGGACTGCCTGCTGGTCGAGGCCTTCGACGCACAAGGCGAACTGATCGCCCTGCTCTCCTTCGTCCCCTGGGGCAAGGACGGCATCTCCCTCGACCTGATGCGCCGCGACCGCGCAGCCCCGAACGGGGTCATGGAGTTCATGGTCGCCCAGCTGTGCGCCGCGGCCCCCGGCCTGGGCGTCCGGCGGATCTCCCTGAACTTCGCCGTCTTCCGCTCCGCCTTCGAGGAGGGCGGCCGGATCGGCGCCGGACCCGTCCTCAAGCTGTGGCGCAGGCTGCTGCTGTTCTTCTCCCGCTGGTGGCAGCTGGAGGCGCTGTACCGCTCGAACGTCAAGTACGGCCCCGAGTGGTACCCGCGGTTCCTCTGCTACCAGGACGCCGGCTCGCTTGCCCGGGTCAGCCTCGCCTCCGGCATCGCCGAAGGCTTCGTCTCCGTACCCAGCCTGCGCACCCTGTGGGGCAACGGCCACCCCAAGGGACTCACCAACCCCGCCACCACCGAAGGGCTGCCCTCCATCGACTCCCTGGGGCTGGACGCCGTGGGGGAGGAGGGCGAGGGCCCCGCCGCGGCCGAGCGGCTGCCCGAGCAGGTCCGCGTCCGCCACGCCAAGATGGAACGCATCCGGGCGGCCGGCACCGACCCCTACCCGGTGGGGATCCGCCCGCGCACCCACACCGCCGCCCAGCTGAAGGCCGCCCACCCGGGCCTCCCGCCCGCCGCCCGGTCCGGCGAACAGGCCACCCTCGCCGGGCGCGTGATGGTCGTGCGCGACCTCGGCGGCGTGGTCTTCGCCGTCCTGCGCGACTGGTCCGGGGACATACAGCTCATGCTGACCCGCGACGAATCCGGGAGCGACGTGCTGGACTCCTTCACCTCCCAGGTCGACTTCGGCGACCACGTCCTCGTGAGCGGCGAGGCCGGTGCCAGCAAGGCCGGCGAGCCCTCCCTCCTGGTCCGGTCCTGGCAGCTCACCGGCAAGTGCCTGCGCCCCCTGCCCGACAAGCGCAAGGGACTCGCCGACCCCGAGGCCCGGGTCCGGCGCCGCTACCTCGACCTCGTCGCGAGCCCCGAGGCGCGGGACGTCGTACGGGCCCGGTCCAGCGCCGTCCAGGCCCTGCGCCAGGGGCTGCTGGAGCGCGGCTACCTGGAGGTCGAGACCCCGATGCTCCAGCAGATCCACGGCGGAGCCAACGCCCGGCCCTTCCGCACCCACATCAACGCCTACGACCTCGACCTGTACCTGCGCATCGCCCCCGAGCTGTACCTGAAACGGCTGTGCGTCGGCGGCATGGAGAAGGTCTTCGAAATGGGCCGCACCTTCCGCAACGAGGGCGTCTCCTACAAGCACAACCCCGAATTCACCATGCTGGAGGCCTACCAGGCCTTCGCCGACTACGACGTGATGCTCGACCTCACGCGAGAACTGATCCAGGGCGCCGCCACCGCCGCCTTCGGCTCCCCGATCGCCCACAAGGCGGGTGCGGACGGGAAGCTCGTCGTCCACGACATCTCGGGACCCTGGCCGGTCAAGACCATGTACGGGGCCATCAGCGAGGCCCTCGGCGAGGAGGTCGACGCCGACACCGAGGAGCACGTACTGCGCAGGCTGTGCGACCGGGCCGCAGTGCCGCACGCCCCCGAGGACACCCGCGGCGACGTGGTCCTGGAGATGTACGAACGGCTGGTGGAGGAGAAGACCAAACTGCCCACCTTCTACAAGGACTTCCCCACCGACGTCTCCCCGCTCACCCGCCAGCACCGCAAGGACCCGAGGCTCGCCGAGCGCTGGGACCTGGTCGCCTTCGGCACCGAACTGGGCACCGCGTACTCGGAGCTGACCGACCCCGTCGAGCAGCGGCGCAGGCTCACCGCCCAGTCCCTGCTCGCGGCGGGCGGCGACCCGGAGGCCATGGAGCTCGACAACGACTTCCTGGACGCGCTGGAGTACGCGATGCCGCCGACGGGCGGCCTGGGCATCGGGGTGGACCGCCTGGTCATGTTCCTCACTGGCCTGACGATCCGCGAGACCCTCCCGTTCCCCCTGGTGCGGCGCGGCTGACCCGCCGCACCGGCTGGTCCGGGCGGGTGACGGGGACGGGGCGCGTCCGCGCCTCTCGACATCTGCGGCGATGTCGTTGATACGTAGTAATAATGAAAAATGACGAGCCGACAGTAGGGCGGCGCGCGCTCCTGCGCACCGCCGTCTTCCTCGGAGTCGCGGCCGCCGCGGGCCTGGTCTCTTCGGGCGGCGAGGGCGCAGCGCCCGGTACGCCCGGCATGCCGCGGGCGGGCGGTGCCGGCGGTGCGCCGGGTGGCGCCGCCGGGCCGGGGCCGAATCCCGCGGCGGGAGCACCCGGGGCCGCCTTCCCCCAGGGGCTGCCCGAGAAGGCCTACCGGCTGCGCCCCATGACCTCCGACGCCCCCGCCCGGCCGGGCGCCGTGAAGCCGGCCGTCCGGACCCGGCCCATCCTGGAGCTCCCGGCCGACGCGACCACGGCGAGCGCCATGGTCCTCACCTTCGACGACGGCCCCGACCCCCGCTACACCCCGGGCATCCTCGACACCCTCGCCCGGTACGGGGTACGCGCGATGTTCTTCGTCTGCGGGGAGATGGCCGCGGAGAACCCGAACCTGCTGCGCCGGATGGTCGCCGAAGGACACGTCATCGGCAACCACACCTGGACCCACCCGCTCATCCCCAAACTCAGCCGGCCCGCCCTCGCCTCCGAGATCGGCCGCACGAGCGAGGTCGTCCAGAAGAGCGTCGGCGAGGCGCCGGTGTGGTTCCGGGCGCCGTACGGGGCGTGGAACCGGGCCGCCTTCGAGATCGGGGCCGAGCTGGGCATGGAGCCGCTCGCCTGGACCGTGGACACCCTGGACTGGAAGGAACCCGGGACCGGCACGATCATCTCCCGGGTCCTCGGCGGCGCGGGACCCGGCGTGATCGTCCTGTCGCACGACGCGGGCGGCAACCGCTCGCAGAGCGTCCAGGCCATCTCCTCGTACCTGCCCCAACTGCTGGCGCGGGGCTACCGGATGACCCTTCCGACGCTGCCGCCCCGCTGAGCGGCCCGGTCCGGGCCGGTAGAGGACTCAGCGGGCCTCCACCATGCGGGCGAAGACGACCACGTTGCCGTCGTAGCCCCGGGCCTTCGAGTAGCCGCCGCCGCACGTGATCACCCGCAGTTCCGGATGCCCGGTGTCCCCGTACACCCGGGCTCCGGGGAACGCCTCCTTGGAGAACACCTCCACGCCGTAGACCTCGAACACGGCCGTGCGCCCGTCGTACCGCTCCACCTCGATGCGGTTGCCCGGCTTGACCGAGCCCAGGCCGTAGAAGACCGCCGGGCCCTGCGCGTTGTCCACGTGGCCCACGATCACCGCCGAGCCGCGCTGGCCCGGCGAGATGCCGTTGAGGTACCAGCCGGCGAGATTGCGGTCCTGGGGCGGCGGTGCGTCGATCCAGCCCTGCGCGTCCAGCCCGACCGTCATCACCGGCGCGTCCACGTTGATCGTGGGAATCCGGATGCGCTGCACCGACGAGTGCTGCAGCACCTCCATGCCCGCGGGCGGCAGCGGCGGATTCGCCGGCAGCTGGTCGGCCGTCACCGCCACGGCCGAGGCCGCGGTGGGCTGGGGCGGTCCGCCGCCGACGTCCACCCCGTTCCGCACCATGGCGAGGCCGGTGAGCATGACCAGGGCGAGTACGCCCCACGGTGAGCGTTTGCGTGACTGCCCGGTCTCGTCCTCGCCCATCGTTCTCCCTTCCCGACGCGGGGGTCCCGACCCGCGTTCCTGTCCCGCCCCCGTACGCCCTACCTCACGCACGCTAAGGGCGAGTCGGCGGGACGGCGAGGGGGAAGGTGCGAACGGGTGGACGCGGCGCCGCAGGGGGCCGGAAGGGGTGCGTCCATCCAGGTAATCGTCACATAAATGCCTGACGGGTCGTGACCTGCGGATCCGTCAGCTCCGCCGTCCGTGCTTCGGCGTGTCGCTCAACCGGGCGGCCCAAAGCCGGAAATGCGGAGCTTGCGGGGCGACCGGAGGGTTCGACGTGGGAGGCGTTCTCGTCGATCATCCGGGGCCGACGCTCCGGGGCGCTTCCCGCTGGAGGTTCCACCATGCGTGTCTTGCGCGCTCTAACCGTGACGGCGGCAGCCTGCGCCGCGATCGGCCTCAGTGTCCCGTTCGCCTCCGCGAACCAGAACCCCGGTGGTCAGGGCGGGAACGGCGGTCCCAGCAACATCTCGGTCAACCCGTACGCCGTGCACCAGGGATCCACCATGCAGGTGAGCGCGGCCGGCTGCGGACACGGCGGTACCGTCTCCTCGCACGGAAACTTTCCGCCGGCCAACCTGTCCGCCGGGTCGATCGGCTTCGCGAACGTCCGGATCTTCAACCACGCCTCGCCCGGCCACCACACGCTCTCGGTCCGGTGCAACGACAGCAACCTGGTCGCCACGCACCGCTTCACCATCCTCGAAGGCAACCCCTCGCAGGGCGGCATCGGCGGATCCTTCGGCCCGTCCACCGCCGAGACCGCCATCGGCGCGGGCCTCGTCGGCGCCGCGGCGCTCGGCGCGGGGGCCCACGTGATGCGCCGCCGCCGTCCGCTCCGCAGCCGGGCCTGACCGGCCCGCCTCCCCGGTCAGGCGTTCCCCGCCCGTGTTCCCGTTGCAGGGAACACGGGCGGGTTCTTCAGTGGCCGCGGCCGGAGCTCCTGCGGCGCAGGGCGTACGCGGTGCCGCCCGCGGCGGCGAGGAACAGGCAGGCGCCGGCGCCGAGCTCCACCGGATCCATGCCGGCCACGCTGCCGCCGAGGCCGCCGCGGACACCGCGGGCGGAATTGGCGACGGTGGCGTTCGTGGGATTGAGGGCCCTCGGGGCGATGATGGTGGCGGTCCGCGTAGAACTCGTGGTCGGCCGGGTCGTGCCGCCGGCGATCGTCAGATCGGCCGACCCGCTCTCCCCGTTGCAGGTGAAGGAGACGGAGTAGACGGCCCCGGGCCGGGCGTCCCGGTCCACGTTGACCCGCACGGTCTGCCCGCGCGCGATGCTCACGGTGTCGAAGACCCCGGAGGAAGCGGTGGAGTAGGCGGCGTTGCAGCCGCTGACCGCGAGCACCGTCTGCCCGCCCGGGGCCACGGTGGAGGGGGTGAGGGTGAAGCCGAACGAGGTGACCTGGCGCGCCTCGGCCGCGGTCGCGCCGGACGCGCCGAGGGCACCGAGCGCGAGTACGGCGCCCGTGGCGCCGGCGCTGAGCAGAACGGTGACGGAGCTGCGTATCGCACCCATGGTTGAGTCTCCGGATCCCCGAGGAGCAGCCGCGGAACGGTTTCCGCACGTGGGGGGTCGTGCGCCTCGATGTCCGCCACGCTAGGTGCGGGTGCGGTGACCCGCGATCAGGAACGGGCGAATGGGGCATGGCCGTAGGCCGAACCGGGGACGGGAGGCCCGTCCCCGGTTTGCCGGGCGGCGGTCGGCCGCCTGCCGGACGGCTGTCAACCGCCGAGGTCCAGGTGCGGGAACTGCGCGAGGAAGGGTTCGGCGGTGGCGGCGATGCCCCGCCCGAAGGGCGCGTCGAAGTCCCAGATCAGGAACAGCAGGAACGCGATGAGCGCGCTGAAGAGGCCGGCCAGCAGCATCTCCCGGAACGACCGCCTGATCTGCAGCGTGAAGATCAGCCCCACCGTCACCAGGGCGCCCGTGATCAGCCCGAACCACACCACCCCGGGCATGGTGGCCCCGGCGCTCTGGCCGCGCGCACTGCGGGCGTCGTCCGCCACCGCGACCTGGTCGACCAGCGGCTGGTACGCCTGCCCCTCGTGGTCGGTCTGCGGCTCGTAGTCGGTGACGTCCCGGCGGATACGTTCCAGCAGCTCACCGCCGCGGTCCGTGAGGTCGCCGTGGTCGGCCATCTCCTTCCACTCGGTGTCCACCACGTACGTCACGTACGCATCGACGTCGGACCGGATCTTCTTGCGCACCTCGGCCGGGTAGACCTCGGAGCGGACACTGATCTCGTGGAGGGCCTGCGCCTCCTGGCGCACGTACTCCTGGGCGGCGCCGCGCGCCTCCCAGACGCCGGCGATCGCCAGGCCCAGCACGATCGCGTAGATCACGCCGATCATCATCGTCATGTATTCGATGACGTCCGGAGTTTCGTTCGGATCGTCGTCCTCGCCGATCCTGCGGTGATTGAAGAAGGCGATGGACAGCACCACGGCACAGGCCGCTGCCATCGCGAGGGACAGGACGAGCCATTCCGACAAGATGACTCCCGATCTGTTTCAGGTGGGGCGGGCTAGCGCGGGCGCAGCGCGACGATCGCGAGCACCGCGGGAGCCGCGGTCAGCAGGGTGAAGGTCACCGGAGAGATGTGGTGCTCCACCGGTTTGCGGGCCGGCGCGTGGTAGGCCGGGCGAGCCACCGGCTTCGGCGGCGGCGGCGTCACCACGGGGGCGGGCGGGGGCGGTGCGGGGGCCTTGGCCGCGCGGGGCGGCTGGGGCGTGGGTTTCGGCGGAGGTGGTGGGGGCAGGACGGGCTTGGGTACGGGTTTCGGCGCCGGCTTGGGCGGAGGCGGTGGCGTGGGCTTCGGGGGCGGGGCGGGCGTGGGCGGTGGTGGAGGGGGCGGCGGCTCGGGCGGTGGCGTGGGCTTCGGCGGCGGAGGCGGCGGTGGTGGTGGCGGCTTCGGTGGACACGGCGGGGGCGGCGGAGGCGGCGGGCAGTGGGGACCGCCGTGACGGCCCCCGCCGTGGTCCCCGCCACGGTCCCCGCCACGGCCCCCGCCGTGATCCCTTCCGTGGTCCCTTCCGTGGCCGGAGCCGCGGTCGTCACCGTGATGTCCGCCACCCGAGCCGCCTCCGCGGCCGCCTCCGCCGGCCACCGCGACCACCGAGGTGGCGGTCGCGGCGTCGCCGGAGCAGGTCGTCGCGTAGGCGCAGCTATCAGCCACGGCCGGCGTGGCGGACAGGGCCGCCCACAGCAGGACCGGGACCGCCAGCAGGCGCTTGGCACAGGCTCTGTTCACCCGGGGAGCATGGGCTCGCGCGCGCTCGCGCACGCGAGGCTCGGCCCCGGTTCGCCTGAACGGGTGGAGTGGCGACCCGTGAGGTTTGAGCCAGTCTCGGGCCGGTCCTGCGGCGAGCCCGATCACCCGCCGGTCAATTCCCAAAAGGGATTTGTCGGTATCGGTCATTCGCCCCGCAGGGCGTGCCGGACGCCTTTGGTGTGTGACGAAGAACGGATCGCCAATTTCCGCTTTTGCTCGCCCTGTTGGGCAATGATCAGTACATTCGGCTCGGACAGGAGTCCGACCTCGGACGGACCGCCGCAGGAACAACGCTTGGAGACCCCGATGGAGCGCCCCGCCTGGGCCCCGCCAGGCATCGACATATCGGTGCCCAGCGTGTCCCGCATCTACGATTACTACCTGGGCGGGTCCCACAATTTCGAGGTCGACCGCCAGGCGGCCCGCCGCGCCATGGAATTCATGCCGGGACTGCCCAAGATCATGCAGGCCAACCGGGCATTCATGCGCCGCGCCGTCCGGCACGCCGTCGCCGAGGGCGTCACGCAGTTCCTCGACATCGGCTCCGGCATCCCCACCTTCGGCAATGTCCACGAGGTCGCCCAGGCCGCCAGCCCCGAGGCGCGCGTGGTCTACGTCGACCACGACCCGGTGGCCGTCGCGCACAGCCGGGCCGTCCTCGGCGAGGACGACCGCACCGACATCGTCGCCGCCGACCTGCGCAAGCCGAAGGAGATCCTGGCCGCCCCCGAGGTCGACCGGCTGCTCGACCTCGAACGCCCGGTCGCCCTGCTGCTCGTCGCCGTCCTGCACTTCCTGGAGGACTCGGACGACCCGTACGCCGCCGTCGCCGGACTGCGCGACGCCCTGGCCCCCGGCAGCATGCTGATCCTCACGCACGCCTCCTACGAGGGGATCCCGCTCACGGAGGAGGTCGCGGGCGGCGTCGTCGACGTCTACCGGGACATCCGCAACCCGCTCGTCATGCGCACCGGGCCGCAGATCGGAGCGTTCTTCGACGGCTTCGAGCTGCTGGAGCCCGGACTGGTCTCCATGCCCGACTGGCGGCCGGACAGACCCGGCGGCGAGGCGGAGGGCGAGACGGCGGAGGACCCGTACGCCTTTTCCGGCTTCGGCGGAGTGGGACGCAAGGCGTGAGACTTCCGGCACAGACCGCGGGCGCCCCGGACGCCGCCGTGGCGCCCGTCCTCGCACCGGCTGCAGTACCGGCCGCAACGCCGGCCGCCGGCGCCGCGGCCCCCCACGGCGGCATCGAGGACCGGATCGCCCGCTTCGCGACCATCTGGGGCCGGGCGATCTTCCCGGTCACGGCCACCTCGCTCACCCGCACCGAGTTCGAGCGGCACCTGGTGCCGCTCACCCGGACGCTCACCGAGGCCCTGCGCGCCCGCCCCTTCGACGCCGCCGTCGCCCAGCGCGTGGGGGCGGAACTCGTCGCCGTGCACTGCACCGACCCGGAGGCCCTGGCCGGCACCCTCGGCGTGGTCGAGTCGTACCTGGTGCTCTACTGCGGCCCGGAGGGACCCGAGGGCTGCGGCGTGGCGGGCACCGAGGAGTACCGGTCGCGCTGTGCCCGGCTCCAGCACGGCATCGCGGCGGGATACGCCCGCGCCCTGCGCGAGCGCACCCTCCGGGAGCAGGAGGCCATCGCCCGCTCCGCGCTGACCGCCCGCACCGACGCCCAGCAGGCCCTGCACGCGAGCGAGGAGCGCTTCCGGGCCGTCTTCGAGGGCGCGGCCGTCGGCATCGGCATCGCCGACCTCGACGGGAACGTGCTGGAGGTCAACGACACGCTCCTGCAGATGTTCGGCGGCCTGGAGGGCCACGTCCGCAGCCGCAACGTCAGCGAGTGGGGCCACCCGGACGACACCCCGCACGTCTGGCGGATGTACGGGGAACTGGTGCGCGGCGAGCGCGAGAGCTACCGCGTGGAGAAGCCGTACTACCGGCACGACGGAACCGTCCTCTGGACCAACCTCACGGTCTCGCTGCTGCGCGACGCCGACGGCAAGCCGCAGTACCAGCTGGCGCTGATGGAGGACACCACCGAACGCCGGCTGCTGAACCTGCGCCTGCGCTACGAGGCCACCCACGATGCCCTCACCGGCCTGCCCAACCGGACGCTGTTCTTCGAACGGCTCGAGAAGGCCCTCGGCGGGGCCGGCGGCAGCCGCTACGGCCTGTGCTACCTGGACCTCGACGGCTTCAAGGCGGTCAACGACAGCCTCGGGCACTCGGCGGGTGACCGGCTGCTGGTGGAGGTCGCCGACCGGCTGCAGAGCTGCGCGACCGGCCCCGGCGAGGTCGTCGCCCGGCTCGGCGGCGACGAGTTCGTCGCCCTGACCACCGGCCCCGACACCGAGCAGAAGGTGACCGACCTCGCCGTCCGCATCCTCTCCGCCCTGTCCACGCCGATCCGGCTGGAGGGCCGTGAGCTGACGGTCCGGGGCAGCATCGGGATCGTCGAGGGCCCGGCCAAGGAGCGCACCGCGGCGGAGGTGCTGCGCAGCGCCGACATCACCATGTACCGGGCCAAGGCGGCCGGCGGCAACCGCTTCGAATTCGCCGACGCCGAGGCCGACGCCCGCGCGATCACCCGCCACGGACTGACCAACGCCCTGCCGGCGGCGCTGGAACGCGGCGAGTTCTTCATCGAGTACCAGCCGCTGGTCCACATGCGCGACGGCAGCGTGCGCGGCGCAGAGGCCCTGGTGCGCTGGTCGCACCCGCAGTACGGGGTGCTCGGCCCGGACCGCTTCATCCCGCTCGCCGAACGGACCGGGCTGATCGTGCCGCTCGGCCGCTGGGTGCTGGAGGAGTCCGTCCGCCAGGCCCGGATCTGGCAGTGCCAGAACGGCGGCGCGGCCCTGCGGATCAATGTCAACCTCTCGCCGACCCAGCTGCACCACCCGGGCCTGGTCGCCGACACCGTCGCGGTGCTGGAGAAGTCCGGCCTCGCCCCGGGCGCCCTGTGCCTGGAGGTCACCGAATCCGCCCTGATAGGGGCCGACGACGAACTCCTGGAGCCGCTGCGCCGGCTCGCCGCCCTGGGCGTGGACATCGCGCTCGACGACTTCGGCACCGGCTACTCGAACCTCGCCAATCTGCGCCGCCTGCCGGTCAGCGTCCTCAAGCTCGACCGCTCCTTCACCCAGGGGATGCAGCAGCAGCCCGCCAACCCGGTCGACGTCAAGATCGTGGAGGGGATCGTCGCCCTCGCCCACAGCCTCGAACTCGCCGTCACCGTGGAGGGCGTGGAGACCGGTGCCCAGGCCGCCCAACTGCGTGCCCTCGGCTGCGACACCGCCCAGGGCTGGTACTACGCCCGCCCCGGAGCCCCCGACCGCATCCACGCCCTCTCCCTGTCGGACGCGGTGCCCACGCCTTCCTGACCTCCCTTCCCCGGACCGCCCGAATCCCGAGCCGGAGCCTGAACCCCGCGCTGGAGCCTGAGCCGGAGGCGGCCCGGGCGGCCCCACCCCGCCGGTCAGTCCAGGCCGGCCTCCGTCCCGAGGCCGGGCGTCCGGACGGCCTCCATGACCCGCTCGTACCGCCGGGACGTGTCGGCCAGAACCTCGGCGGCCACGGGCAGCCGCTTCGCCTCGTACCCGTCGAGCACCTCCTCGCCGGCCGGCCCGCTGAGTGCGGCGGCCAGCGTCCGGCCGAGTGCGGCGGCGTCCTGGATGCCGGTGTTCATACCCAGCCCGCCGGCTATGGGGTGCACGTGCGCGGCATCCCCGGCGAGGAAGACCCGGCCCTCCCGCATCCGAGTGGCCATGCGGACGTTGACCCGCCAGGAGGAGAGCCAGGTGGGATCCGCGAGCCGGATCCCGGGCATCCGGGCGTGCCGGTCGAAGAGCCGCTGGAAGCTCTCCAGCGAGGGCGGCAGCTGTCCGCCGTGCTCGTCCTGCTCCGGCGAGGCCTGCAGCTGGAAGGTGTCCGTCCCCGGCATGGGGCAGAGCAGTATCCCGGCGCCTTCCGAGGTGAACCACTGGTGCCAGACGTCACGGCTGAGTCCGGACGCCCTGACATCCCCGAGCACCATCGCCGGCTCGGCCTCCGCGCTTCCCTCGAAGGGGATGCCGAGGAGCTTGCGGGTGGTGCTGTGCCCGCCGTCGCACCCGGCGAGATAGCGGGCGCCGATCACGGTGGCGTCCGCGAGCTCGGCGCTGACCCCGGCCGCGTCCTGGGTGATTCCGGCGAGCGGGGACCCCCACTCGACCCGCACGCCCAGCTCGGCGAGCCGCTCGCGCAGCGCCTCCTCGATCTGCCACTGCCCGATCAGCAATCCGGCGTCGATGAGGGTGTCGTTGACGTGTGCCCCGTCGAAGTACTTGCGCAGGACCACCTTGCTGTTGCCGGTGGAGATGAGGGGCTCGGCCGCGCCCAGTTCCCGGAAGATCTCGAGGCTGCCCGGCTGCAGTCCCTTGCCACGTGACTCACGGTGGGGCGCGGGCCGCTGGTCGATGACGCGCACGGCCGCTCCGCGCAGTGCGAGATCGCAGGCCAGTGTCAGTCCTGTAGGGCCGGAGCCCACGATCAGTACGTCGGTCATCGGATGTCCTCTCCTCGTCGTTGTCTCAAGGAAAGCGGACCCCGCCAGAAAAAGCAACCCGGTTAAAAAAATAACTGAGTCACCAATTCGTGCTACGCTGTTCGGCATGGAGAACACGACAGGTCTGCGCGAGAGCAAGAAGCTCCGTACGCGCCGCCAGCTGGCGGCGACGGCGCTGGAACTCTTCCTGGAGCGGGGCTTCGACGCCGTGTCGGTGGCGGATGTCGCCGCGGCGGCCGAGGTCTCCAAGCCCACCCTCTTCCGGTACTTCCCGAGCAAGGAGGACCTGCTGCTCGACCGGTTCGCCGACCATCAGGACGAGGCGGCGCGCATCGTGCGCGAGCGGCCCGCCGGTCGGACGCCGGTGGGTGCGCTGCATGACCATTTCCTGGCGGCCCTCGCCGAACGGGACCCGATCACCGGTCTGTGCGACCACCCCGGGGTGCTCGCCTTCCAGCGGCTGCTCTACGGCACCGCCAGCCTCCAGGCCCGGCTCGGCCACTACACCGACCGGGAGGTGGAGCTGCTCGCCGCCGTGCTCGAGGCGGAGTCGGTCCCGCCGCTCACCGCCCGCCTGGCGGCGATCCACCTGGTTGCCGTCCGCCACGAGCTCGGCCGGGAGAACTGGCGGCGGCTCGACGCCGGCCGGAGCGCCGACCAGGCCCACCCGGCCGCCGTGGCCGACGCCGATCAGGCCTTCGGCATGCTGGCCGACGGCCTCGACAAGGCCCTGCCGATAGCGTCGGCCCCGGCCCCGGCCCCGGCCCCGGTCTCGCCTTCGGCCTCGGCCTCGGCCCCGGACTCGCCTTCGACGTGAGGTCCGCTCCGCCCGCAGCGGGGGGAACCGGGTGGTCGAAGCCGGCCGGTGACCGGCGCCCGGCCCCCGCCGCGGTCAGCCCAGCAGCATGCGCTTCAGCTCGCGGGCCGCGCGCGGGGGAGCCACGTCGGTGCGGTGGGCCAGGGCCACCGTGCGGCGCAGCGGGGATCCGGCCAGCGGGGTCGCCCGCAGACCGGGACCGGCACGGTCCACCACCATCGCCGGGACCACCGCGATGCCCAGCCCCGCCCGGACGAAGCCCAGGACCGCGTCCATCTCGCCGCCTTCCACGGTGAAGACCGGTTCGAAGCCCTCCGCGCGGCAGGCCGCCACGGTCAGCTCCCGGAGGTCGTAGCCGTGCCGGAACATCACCATCGGCTCGTCGCGCAGGCCCCGTACGGTCAGCTCGCCGCCCCCGCCCGGCGCCGGCCGCTCCGTCGACGAGACCACCACCAGGTCCTCCGTCAGCAGTTCCACCGTGGTCAGGGCCGGAGCCGAGGGCGGCAGCGGCAGCGCGATCAGGGCGAGGTCCAGGGCCCCGCGCGCGAGCTCCCGTACGAGGTCCAGCGAACCGCTCTCCTCGATCAGCAGCTCGATCCCCGGATGTGCGGCGTGGAAGGCCCGCAGCACGTCCGGCAGCAGGCCCGTGCACACGCTCGGGGTGGCGCCCAGCCGGACCCGCCCGCGCCGAAGCTGCGCCAGTTCCTGCACCTCCAGCCGCGCGGTGTCCGCGTCCGCCAGGATCCGCCGGGCCAGCGGCAGCAGTGTCTCGCCCGCGTCGGTGAGCGCGATGTTGCCGCGCGCCCGGCTGAAGAGCTCGGCCCCCAGCTCCCGTTCGAGCGCCTTGATCTGCTGGGAGAGCGAGGGCTGGGCCACGTGCACCCGCTCCGCGGCCCGGGTGAAGTGCCGGGTCTCCGCGACGGCCACGAAGTACAGGAGCTGCTGGAACTGCATCGGCCCAGCGTAACCCGCTCCATAGGAAATGCCTATTGATTTGAGCTCTTCCATGTCTTGGACCTTTCGGGGCCTCGGTCCCTACCGTCGAAGACATGGCTCTGGCAACGCGGACGGGTCGACGGCCGTCCACCACGCGCACACTCTGGGACTCCTCCGTCGGCAAGAAGTCCGTGATGGCCGTCTCCGGCCTGATCATGCTCGGCTACCTCGTCGTGCACATGCTCGGCAACCTCAAGATCTTCTTCGGCTCGGACGAGTTCAACGGCTACGCCCACTGGCTGCGCACCCTCGGCTCGCCCTTCCTCCACCACGAGTGGGCCCTGTGGATCGTCCGCGTGGTGCTCCTCGCCGCGGTCGTCGCCCACGCCGTGTCCGCCTACCAGCTCAGCCGGCGCGACATCAAGGCCCGCCCGGTCAAGTACGCGCACAAGCGCCGCCGCGCGAGCTACGCCACCCGGACCATGCGCTGGGGCGGCATCATCCTCGGCCTCTTCATCGTCTGGCACCTGCTCGACCTCACCACGCTCACCGTCAACGAGCGCGCCTGGGCCGGGCACCCGTACGAGAACGTCCTCGCCACCTTCTCCACCTGGTACGGGAACACCATCTACATCGTGGCGATGGCCGCGCTCGGCCTGCACGTCCGGCACGGCTTCTGGAGCGCCGCCCAGACCCTCGGCGCGGGCAACGCCCGACGCGACCGGGCGCTGAAGTCCCTGGCCAACGCCCTGGCCCTCGTCCTCTTCGCGGGCTTCGTCTCCGTGCCCGTCGCCGTCATGACCGGAGTGGTGAGCTGACCATGAGCAACGACTACGCCCACTACACCGAAGGCGAGCCCGTCGCCGACACCAAGGCCCCCGAAGGTCCGATCGCCGACCGCTGGGACCGCCGCCGCTTCGAGGCCAAGCTCGTCAACCCCGCCAACCGCCGCAAGCACCGCATCATCGTCGTCGGCACCGGCCTGGCCGGCGGCGCGGCCGGCGCCACTCTCGCCGAACAGGGCTACCACGTCGTCCAGTTCTGCTTCTCCGACTCCCCGCGCCGGGCCCACTCCATCGCGGCCCAGGGCGGCATCAACGCGGCCAAGAACTACCGCAACGACGGCGACTCGGTGCACCGCCTCTTCTACGACACCGTCAAGGGCGGCGACTTCCGCGCCCGCGAGTCCAACGTGCACCGCCTCGCCCAGATCTCCGTCGAGATCATCGACCAGTGCGTGGCCCAGGGCGTCCCCTTCGCCCGCGAGTACGGCGGACTCCTCGACACCCGCTCCTTCGGCGGCGTCCAGGTCTCCCGCACCTTCTACGCCCGCGGCCAGACGGGCCAGCAGCTCCTCCTCGGCGCCTACCAGGCCCTCTCCCGGCAGATCGCCGCGGGCAACGTCGAGATGCACGCCCGCACCGAGATGCTCGACCTGGTCGTCGTCGACGGCGTGGCCCGCGGCATCGTGGCCCGCGACCTGATCACCGGCGAGATCTCCACCCACTACGCGGACGCGGTGGTCCTGGCGAGCGGCGGCTACGGCAACGTCTTCTACCTCTCCACCAACGCCATGAACTCCAACGCGACCGCCGTCTGGCGGGCGCACCGGCGCGGCGCGTACTTCGCCAACCCCTGCTTCACCCAGATCCACCCCACCTGTATCCCGCGCACCGGCGACCACCAGTCCAAGCTCACCCTGATGAGCGAGTCCTTGCGCAACGACGGCCGGATCTGGGTCCCCAAGGCCAAGGGCGACACCCGCCCCGCGGCCGAGATCCCGGAAGCGGAGCGCGACTACTACCTGGAGCGGATCTACCCCTCCTTCGGCAATCTCGTGCCCCGCGACATCGCCTCCCGCGCCGCCAAGAACGTCTGCGACGAGGGCCGTGGCGTCGGCCCCGGCGGCGAGGGCGTCTACCTCGACTTCGCCGATGCCATCCGCCGCATGGGCCGCGACAAGGTCGCCGAGAAGTACGGCAACCTCTTCGACATGTACGAGCGGATCACCGCGGAGAACCCGTACGAGGTCCCCATGCGGATCTACCCCGCCGTGCACTACACGATGGGCGGCCTGTGGGTCGACTACGACCTGCAGACCACCGTCCCCGGCCTGTTCGCGATCGGCGAGGCCAACTTCTCCGACCACGGCGCCAACCGCCTCGGCGCCTCCGCCCTGATGCAGGGCCTCGGCGACGGCTACTTCGTGCTCCCCTCCACCATCAACGACTACCTGGCCCGCCACCCACACCAGGACGTCGTCGACGACACCCACCCCGAGGCCGCGGCCGCCGTACGGGAGGTCCGCGACTGCCTCGCCAAACTGCTCGCCGTGGACGGCGACCGCACCCCGGACTCCTTCCACCGCGAGATCGGCGAGCTCATGTGGGAGTACTGCGGCATGTCCCGCACCGAGGAAGGGCTGCGCAAGGCCCTCGCCCGGATCCCGGAGATCCGCGAGGAGTTCTGGCAGCGCATCAAGGTCCCCGGCAGCGGCGAGGAGTTCAACCAGTCGCTGGAGAAGGCCAACCGCATCGTCGACTACCTCGAACTCGCCGAGCTGATGTGCCTTGACGCCCTCCACCGTGCCGAATCCTGCGGAGGCCACTTCCGCGAGGAGTCCCAGACCCCGGACGGCGAGGCCGCCCGCCGCGACGAGGAGTTCGGCTACGCCGCCGCCTGGGAGTACCAGGGCACCGGCGCCGCCCCCGTCCTGCACAAGGAAGACCTCGTCTTCGAGTACGTCCACCCCACCCAGCGGAGCTACGCATGAAGCTCACCCTGCGCGTCTGGCGCCAGCGCGGCGCCGACGCCCCCGGCCACATGGCCTCCTACGAGGTCGACGGGATCTCCGAGGACATGTCCTTCCTGGAGATGCTCGACACCCTCAACGAGGACCTCATCCTGCGCGGCGAGGACCCGGTCGCCTTCGACCACGACTGCCGCGAGGGCATCTGCGGCGCCTGCAGCCTCGTCATCAACGGCGACGCCCACGGCCCGGAGCGCACCACCACCTGTCAGCTGCACATGCGCTCCTTCACCGACGGCGACACGATCGACGTCGAACCCTGGCGGGCCGCGGCCTTCCCGGTGGTCAAGGACCTCGTCGTCGACCGCGGCGCCTTCGACCGGATCATCCAGGCCGGCGGCTACATCACCGCCCCGACCGGCGCCGCCCCCGAGGCCCACGCCACCGCCGTGCCCAAGGCCGACGCCGACTTCGCCTTCGAGCACGCCGAGTGCATCGGCTGCGGCGCGTGCGTGGCGGCCTGCCCCAACGGCTCGGCGATGCTCTTCACCTCCGCCAAGGTCAACCACCTGAACGTCCTCCCGCAGGGCTCGCCGGAGCGGGAGACCCGGGTGCTGGACATGGTGGCCCGGATGGACGACGAGGGCTTCGGCGGCTGCACCCTCACCGGGGAATGCGCCACGGCCTGCCCGAAGGGCATCCCGCTGCCTTCGATCGCCGCGATGAACAAGGAGTGGCTGCGGGCGGTGCGCAAGGGCCCCCGCTGAGCGTCCCGCGACGCCGGTCCGGGGCCCCGCAGCCGCCCCACCAGCCCCCGTACGGGCGCCCGCGGCCGGGTGCCGCCGCCGGGCCGGGTCCCCGTCCCGGCCCGATCGGCCCACCCGATCCGCCGGCCGGGCGCCCGTACGGGCCGTACGCCGCCGCCCGCCCCGCAGGGGGGCGGGCGCGCCGCCCTCGGGGCCGGCCCTGCGCCGATCGGCTGACCGGAACAGCCCGGCTCGCGCCGCGCCCCGGCGGCGCCCGGGCCATGGGGGACAGTGGCCCCATGCCACAAGCCCCCACCGGGTCCGGACCGCGCCGCCGAGCCGTACTGGCCGCCGCCCTCGCCCCGCTGGCCGCGGTCGGCTGCTCCGGCGGGGAAGACCCCCGCACTTCCGCGCCCGGCCCGGAGGCCGGGCCCAAGGACGCCCTGATCATGCTGATCCGGCACGCGGAGAAGCCGTACGCCGGTGACTCCGGCTGGGACGAGGAGGGCGAGGACGATCCCGGCTCGCTGGCCGGGCGCGGCTGGCGCCGGGCCGAGCAGCTCCCGCACCTCTTCCCGCCGGCCAAGGGCTCCTCGCTGCCCCGCCCCGCCGCGGTCTTCGCGGCCGGCGGCAAGGTCCGCGCCCCGGCACGGTGCAGGCAGACCGTGGCGGCGCTGGCCACCGCACTGCACACCACCGTACGCGGAGAATTCGCCGTCGGGGCCGAACCGGCCCTGGTGAAGGCCGTGTTGACCGCGCCCATGCCCGTACTCGTCTGCTGGGAGCACAGTGGCGTCCCCCGCCTGATCCGGGCCCTCGGCGCCCACCAGGTCCCCGGTGTCCCCGCGACCTGGCCCGACCGTTACGACCTCGTCTGGGAGTTCACCCGGCGCCGGGGCCAGTGGAGCTTCCGCGAACTGCCGCAGCACCTGCTGTCGGGGGACGTGTAGTCCTGCGGTCCCCGGTCACCCGCATGGGACTTCGTGGCGGTCATCCTGCCTACGAGCGGCCGGTGTTGGGGTAGTGGAGGCGCCCGCGGGAAGGATCACGGGTGTGCGCCGAACCCCTGCCGCCCTGGCCGTTCTCGCCGTCACCTCCGCCTTCTGCGTCCTCGCCGCGCCCGGACCTCCCGCTGCGGCGGCCCCCGCCACCGTCCCCGCCTCCGCCGCCGTCCGCGCGGCTTCCACCGAAGCCGGCATCGCTGCCGGCACGGTCCGGCTGACCAGCTACAACATCTGCGGCAACATGTGCTCCGGCCCGGCCTACGACGCGGACCGCCGGATCGCGGCCGTGGCCGCCGAGGCCGACCCTGCGGTCTGGGGTGCCGGACAGCTCTTCCTCCAGGAAGTGTGCGAGCACCAGTACGACGCGCTCCTCGCCCGCCTGGGGCCGCTCGGCTACGGCGGGTTCTACTCCGCCACCCTGCCGCCCGGGAACCCGGCCATCTGCGAAGGACACGCGTACGGGAACGCCGTTCTCGTACGCGGCCCGGTCTCGGACACCGCCGACCTCGACCTGACCGTGGGCGGCGAACGCGAACCGATCACGGTGCCCTGCGCCCTGGCCTCCCTCTCGGACCGGCCCACCTGGTCCTGCTCGGTCCACCTCTACTGGGACGACGGGACCCTCGCCGTGCCCGAGGCCGACCGGCTGGCGGAGCAGGCCCGCAAGTGGCTGGACGACGGGTTCGCCGTCGTCCTCGGCGGGGACTTCAACCACTCCCCGCGCACCGCCACGCTGTCGCGCTTCTACCTGCCGGAACGAGGGGACGGCGCCCACGGATCCTTCATCGAGGCCGACGAGAGCGATCCGGAGTTCTTCGACCCCGCAGCCTGCCCGCCCGCCTCCACCTCCGCGTGCCGGTCGGGCGAGACGACCTTCGGCGCGAAGAAGCTCGACTACCTCTTCCTCAGCGCCCCGCACTTCCGGGCCGCGAGCGCCGACGCCCTTCCCCTCGACACGAAGGTCTCGGACCACAACCTGCTGCGCGTCGCGGCCACCGCCACCTGACCGCCACCCCCGACCGCCCACCGAGCGCTGCGGCCGGGCCGGAGCCCGCCCGCCCCCTACCCGTCGAGCGCCCGCGCCAGGTAGGACGCCGTGCGGCCCCGGCCTGCCGCCGCCACCTGAGCCGGGGTGCCCTCCGCGACCACCCGGCCGCCCGCCGTACCGCCGCCCGGACCGAGGTCGATCACCCAGTCCGCGCCCGCCACCACATCCATGTCGTGCTCCACGACCACCACCGAGTGCCCGGCGTCCACCAGCCTGTGCAACTGCCGCAGCAGTACCCGTACATCGGCCGGATGCAGGCCGGTCGTCGGCTCGTCCAGCAGGTACAGCGTGTGGTCCCGCCGCAGCCGCTGCAGCTCCGTGGCCAGCTTGATCCGCTGCGCCTCGCCGCCCGACAGCTCGGTGGCCGGCTGCCCCAGCCGCAGGTAGCCCAGCCCGATGTCCTCCAGTGCGCGCAGGCTGCGCGCCGCCGCCGGGACCTCCGCGAAGAAGCCGGCCGCGGCCTCCACCGTCAGGCCGAGCACCTCCGCGATGTTCAGGCCCGCGTACCGCACCTCCAGCGTCTCGGAGTTGTACCGGGCGCCGGCGCACTCGGGGCACGGGGCGTACGTACTCGGCAGGAACAGCAGCTCCACCGACACGAAGCCCTCGCCCTGGCAGGTCTCGCACCGGCCGCCCGCCACGTTGAAGGAGAACCGGCCCGCCTTCCAGCCGCGGGTCTTCGCCTCCGGCGCCGCCGTGAAGAGCCGCCGCACGACGTCGAACAGGCCCGTGTACGTGGCCAGGTTGGACCGCGGGGTCCGGCCGATCGGCTTCTGGTCCACCTCCACGAGCCGCCGTACGGGAAAATCCGGCTCGGCGAGCCGCTCGCCGACCTCGCGGGCCAGCACCTGCCCCACCAGCGTGGACTTCCCCGACCCCGACACCCCGGTCACGGCCGTGAACACCCCCAGCGGGAACCGTGCGTCCAGGTCCCGCAGGTTGTGCCGGTCCACCCCGGTCAGGCGGACCGCCCCGGTCGCCGTGCGCACCGGCCGCGGCGCCGCGGCCGGCCCCCGCGCCGCGAACAGGTGCCGGGCCGTCGCCGACCCCTCCACACCGGCCAGCTCCTGCGGCGGCCCGCTGTGGAGCACCTGCCCGCCGTGCTCCCCGGCCAGCGGCCCCACGTCCACCAGCCAGTCCGCGTGCCGCACCACATCCAGATGGTGTTCGACGACGAAGACGGTGTTCCCCGCCTCCTTCAGCCGGTCCAGTACGCCCAGCAGCGCCTCGGTGTCGGCCGGGTGCAGCCCCGCGGACGGCTCGTCCAGCACGTACACCACGCCGAACAGGCCCGACCGCAGCTGCGTCGCCAGCCGCAGGCGCTGCAGCTCACCCGCGGAGAGGCTCGGCGCGGTCCGGTCCAGGCTCAGATAGCCCAGTCCCAGCTCCGTGACCGGACCGATCCGGGAGCGCAGGTCCTCGGCGAGCACCCGGGCGGCCTCCCCGTCCAGAGGCGCCCCGGCCAGTACGGCGTCCAGGTCGCTCAGTGCCAGCGCCGCCAGCTCCGCGATGGTCCGCCCCGCGAAGGTGACGGCGAGGGCCGCCGGCCGCAGCCGCCGCCCTTCGCACACCGGGCAGGGCGAATCGGCGAGGAACCTCTCGGCGCGCGCCCGCAGCGTGGCGCTCTTGCTGTCGGCGAAGGTCCGCATGACGTAGCGGTGGGCGCTCATGTACGTGCCCTGGTACGGCCGCTGGATCCGCTCGGCCTCCCGCACCGGGTGCACGGTCACCACCGGCTGCTCCTCGGTGAACAGGATCCACTCGCGGTCCTTCGCCGGAAGCTCCCGCCACGGCCGGTCCACGTCGTGGCCGAGCGTCTCCAGGATGTCCCGCAGGTTCTTGCCCTGCCAGGCGCCGGGCCAGGCGGCGATGGCTCCCTGACGGATCGACAGGCTCGGGTCCGGGACCAGGAGTTCTTCGCTGGTGCGGTGGATCCGGCCGAGCCCGTGGCACGAAGGGCAGGCGCCGGAGGCGGTGTTGGGCGAGAAGGCGTCGGAGTCGAGCCGCTCCGCGCCGGGGGGATAGGTCCCGGCGCGGGAGTACAGCATCCGCAGGGAGTTGGACAGCAGGGTCACCGTGCCGACGGAGGAGCGCGAGCCGGGGGAGGAGCGGCGCTGCTCCAGCGAGACGGCCGGCGGCAGCCCGGTGACGGAGTCCACCTTCGGGGCGCCGATCTGGTGGATGAGCCGGCGGGCGTACGGGGCCACCGATTCGAAGTAGCGGCGCTGGGCCTCGGCATAGAGCGTGCCGAAGGCGAGCGAGCTCTTGCCGGACCCGGACACCCCGGTGAACACGGTCAGCGCGTCGCGCGGGATGTCCACGTCGACGCCGCGCAGATTGTGCTCCCGGGCGCCCCGGACCCGTACGAAGGGGTCACGGGGAGCCTGAGGATCGGTGAACTGGTGCATTCGCCCCAGTTTAGGGCCTCGCCGGCGGTGCGGCGGCGTCAGCGGCCGGCGGCAGTGATGGCCTCCGCCACCGCCGGATGCTTCAGGTAGTCGAGCACGCTGTGCGGCCACAGGGGAGCGATGCTGATCTCCGGCTGCCCTTCCACGCCCTCGAACACCCGGGCCAGCTCACCCTTCGGAACGGCCACGAAGTCCCCGACGTCGGCGATGTCGACCCACTGGCGCACACCCGGCGGCCTGGCACCCCGGCCCTCCAGCGGCCCCGGATCGAGGCGGTGGAAGACGGCGTTCGGCAGGGCCAGCGGGGAGCCCAGGGTCAGCAGGAGCCGCACGTCGAGTTCGCCCGCCAGGTCGTGCAGGGCCTCGTAGGCGACCACACTGCCCAGCGAATGCGCGACGACGACGTCCGGCCGGTGCCGGACCAGCGCGGATCTCACCCGCTCGCGCACGGGGTCGCGCCCGGCGGCGAAGTACCGTGCCACCTCGGGGAAGAACAGCTTCACGCTCTTCTCCACCACCGCGGGGTTCTGCCTGGTCCGCTCGGCGACCTGCCCGCAGATCCACCGCAGCCAGCCCGTCGCCCGGCCCTGGACCCCGCTCGGATCGATTCCCCAGACCATCGCCCACTGCTCGACCAGCGCCAGCTCGTCGTCAGCCGGATCCGCACTCTGCCGTTCGCTGCGCAGCAGGTCGGCGTAGTAGGCCGTCTCCAGATCGAGCCCGGGGGCGGCCGGCCCGATCGCCGCGAGCCATTCGGCCCGCAGCCGGGCGCTGCCGAGGTGGGGCGTGCGGTCGGCGGCCTTGTAGTTGCGGACGCCGTGGATGCCGAGGACGCGGGTCATGCGCGGGACTCCTCCGAATCGGTCTCGCCGCAGTCGTAGACCGCGAGGGCTCCGTTGATGGTGACGAACAGCTTCCCCGGTCCTGCGAACCCGAAGTTGTCCGGTGCGTCGGGCAGCGGAATTCGTCTGACGAGGCGCAGATCACGGGAAGCCCAGATCTTGATCACCGAGGTCGTCGGATGTTCCATGACCAAGAGCGCGAACCATTTGCTGTCGGGGGAGAAGACGACGCGAGGCAGGGCGTACGTGTGTCCCCCGATGCGGAGGGTCTCTGCGGGCGGAGGGGGGAGCGATCCCGTGCGGATGATCTGCAGGGATCCGGAGAAGCCCGAGGCGATCAGGAGTCGGCTGTCGGGCGAGAAGAGGAAAAGGGAGCCGCTTCCCCCGGGCATCTCTGCGAGTGTTTCCCCGGTGGCCGGATCGCGGAGTTCGAGACACCCTTTGGTCTTGTTGAGGACGGCGAGCAGGCGCCCGTCGGGCGAGCCGGCGGCACTGGACGAGGCGAACTGCGTCAACCTCGGCTCCTGAGTACCCTCTCCCAGCCCCCTCCACAGGCGCAGGCGCCCCTCCGCGTGACCGCTGATCAGCAGCGCCGGATTCGAGGGGTGGAACGCCACGCAGGTGCTGTAGGCGCCTCTGTCGGCAAGGCGGCTGACCGTTTGCCCCGAGGAGACCTCGACGACGTGCAACGAACTCCAGCTACCGATCGCCAGGAGTGCGCCGTCGGAGGAGAAGGAGAGGCCACCGCCGACGGCCATGGGCTTCTGACCCACCCGGCGCATCCATTCGAGCGTCTCGCAGGACCAGAGGCTGACCCCCTCGCTGTCGAGTGCGGCGAGCAGGCCGCCGTCCGGCGAGAAGGCGATGGCCCGGGCCTTCTCGGTGCTGAGGGACACGCGGTTCCAGTCGTTGGTCGTCCAGACGGCCAACCCCCGTCCACCGCACACGGCCAGCAGTTCCCCATCGGGGCTGAACTGCAGGTCATCGACGCCTTCACTGTGCTGGAGGCGCACCTCCTCGACCGGATGGCCGCCGGTCACATCCCAGACGGAGGCACCGAGATCGTGGCGTCCGACCGCGAGCCGACGGCCGTCGGGGGAGAACGCGAGGGCGCTGACCCTTCCCGTCACGTGCTGCCACGGCTCTCCGACAAGCGTGCGCTTCTCGACGTCCCAGAACTGAAGGCTCCGTGTCCAGGCGTTCGTGACGAACGCGAGCAGACGGCCGTCCGGCGAGAAGGCGACGTGGGTGATCGGGTCCTGCGAATTTCCGAGGAAGTGCGCGATTTCGCGCCACGTATCCGTCTCGACGACGTGCACGCCTCGACTCGTGGCGGCCGCGACGAGGCCACCGTCCGGCGAAACCGCCACATTGCGCACCGCCGAGCTCACACGTTCGATGAAGCGGGTGCCGGCGTCCACGTGGCCACCCTCGGCCCAGAGCAGGGAATGGGCCTCTTCCGGCTGGAAGGCGACCATCCCCGCGATGCGGGCGAACTGCTTCCGGCGCTGCGGAAGATTCAACCGATGGGCGTCGAAGGCGCACACCGACGCACGGTCGGACGCCTTCGTGATCTGCGCGTGCGCGGACCACGACGCACTCAGCAGCCGGACGTACTCCGCGGCCTGCTCGGACCGCGTCATGTCGATCGCCCGGTGATCCTGCCGAGGGTCGAAGCGGATGAGGAAGTAGGGGTCCGTCAGGAGCAACTCCGCGGACTCGGCCGCATCGGCCTCGGCGACGTGCCCCAGCGCGTGCCGCAGTACGTACGGTTCTGCGGAGTACCAGTCGTCGCGGGACTCGGCGGCACCCGTCGTGAAGGGCCCGATGATTTCCGAGAGCAGCCTCCGTTCGAGGTCCAGGCTCTGGGCGGCGTCCACCGCATCCGAACTCGCCGGGTGATCGTGCAAGTAGTCCGCCAGACCCTGGTGGAAGATGCGGTACAGGGCCACGTCACTCGCCGGGTCGACTCCGGTACGGAGGAACGGCGAAGCCTCCCGCAGGGTGTCGAGGAACTTCTTGTCGGTGATGTCGTCGGCGTCCATGGCCTTGAGGCAGCGGCGCAAGGTCGTCAGCGGCATTCCGTCCCCGTGCGACCGGGCGAGGATCGCGAGAACCGCACGCAACGAGGGGAACTCGTCGTGCCGGGCGAGGAGGACGGCCTCCATCAGGTCCGGCAGGTCCGCCGACGCCTCCCGGGCGTAGGCCCGTGCCGCGGTCTCGTCCTGCGGCGGGTACTTCAGGGTCACCAGGTAGTGGACGTACAGGCCGGCGAGCAGGAACGGTCCCCACAAACTGTCCGAGCGCAGGTGACGGACGATGCCGGTCGCCCCTCGCTTCGCGAGTGTGTCGACGAACTCCGCTGAAGGGCCGCTGGCGTAAGGCTTGCCGGCACGAAGCAGCCGCGCGATGTAGTGGCGTACGTCTTCCTCCAGCGCGACGGGATCCGCCGTGTCCAGATCGATCTGGTCGGCGGCGATCTCCGCGAGTTCCTCGGCGCAGGACAGTCCGGCCACCACCTCGCGCCGTCCGCCCAGCAGGACCCTGCACGGCGCCTTCGCCAGAGTGCCGTCCCGCCGTTCCGGCGCGAGGAGGCTGCTGATCAGCCGCAGGACCGCGGGAGGGTCGGTGCTCTCGTCCACGGCGTCCACCACGATGAGGCGGCGCTTCCGCTCCTGGGCGAGAGCCTTGCGCAGGAGGCCGCCGGTCCACCGGACGGGGTCGGCGCCCCCGGTTTCCCTTTCGCGGGCCTGATCCTCCGGATTCTCCTCGTCCTTGGGCGGTTCGAGTCCCGCTTGCTCCACGATGATGTCGATCACCTGCCGCACCGAGCGCTGACGTGCGTGCAGGGCGATGATGTCGGGGACCTCCGGAAGATCGTGCGCGACGGATTCCCACAGCTCCCTGACGCCCTGTCGGAGCTTCGGGGCCGCCGCGCACACGATGAGGCCCAGCAGCCCCGACTTGCCTGCGCCTGCCGCGCCCGTAACGGTCAGCAGGGGGCGGTCGCCCGCCAGCCATGCGTGGTAGCGCTTCAGCTCCGCGGCGCGGCCCGAGAAGAAGCCCGTCCTGCCGTCGACGGAGATGAGACCGCGCCCGGACGCGCGGTCGATGAAGTAGAGGCTGTCGCTGATCTCCTTGCCCGCCGCGACCTGGGTACCCAGGTCTCCCAGGTCCTCGCCGGGGACGAAGCCGAGGGAGCGGCGCTGCAACTGGATCTGTTCCGGGGTGTGTTCGGCGGTCAGGGGATTCGGGAGGAACGGCCACTCGCCGTCGCCCTGCGCCACACTGAAGCCGAGGGAAACGCGCCGTGCGGTATCCGCCTTGGCCTCGTCGATCAGAGCCCGGACGAACCGCGTGAACCTGATCGACTCGACGTCCAGGGCGAAGTCGGTGAAGAACAGCGCGCCCAACGCTTTCGCGACCCATACGCTGAACCGGCCGCGTTCTGTCGGCGAGCTGCTGGTGGACGCGCCGAGCGACCAGACGCCGCGTTCGCTGTCCAGTTCGGAGATGGGCTGCCGTCCCGTCGCGATGCCCGCCCCGCAGGTGTCGACCAGGAACACCACGCGCTGGCGGTCCCGGCCCCGCTCGGCCTCCTGCTGCGCCTTCTCGATCCACCGGTCCACGTCGACCTCGCGGTCGTCGCGGGCCACGAAGGAGAGCCGGCCGCTGCGGTCGGCCCGCCCGTGTCCGATCACATGGATGACGACGACATCTGCGGACTTCCGCTCATCGACGATCCACTTCCGTAACAGGGCGTCGATCTCGCCCTCGGTTCCGTCCAGCGATGTCTCCACCACCGCGCCGAACTGCTCGAAGGCCTTGCGGACTTCCTCGATCCGATCGGCAACGAAGCCGAGCTCCTCCATGCCGGAACCGTCGCGGAAGCTTCCCACCCCGATCGACAGCACCATTAACCCGGGCGCGCCCCGGCCGCCTGATCTCCTGTCCAACACAACTCCCGCACAGTTCAGTTGACCCCGCCCCGCAGACGTGACCGGCGCAGTCCACTGACGCTATCCGATGTCGGAGTTCCTCACCGCAGGTCCGGCAGGCCAGCGATCCGGGCCAGTCGTGCGTACGAGTCCAGGAGCGCCGTGCGGTCGTACGTCGAGGTGGTGACCAGGAGTTCGTCCGCGTCCGTCAGGGCGGCGACCTCGGAGAGCCGGGCCGCCACCTGGTCCTCGGTGCCGTGGAGGTGGCCGGCCAGGGCGCCCTCGTACAGGTCCCGCTCCTTCGGGGTCATCTCCAGGGCCTCGATCTCCTCCGCCGGGCGGAGCGGAGGGAAGCTGCCGCGGGTGCGGGAGTGGGCGAGGGACCAGGCCTCCGGGACCAGGATGCGGCGGGCCTCGTCCGCCGTGGCGGCGACCGCCACCGTTCCGGAGACGACCACGTACGGCTCCGCGGCCCGGGCTGAGGGCCGGAACTCCTTGCGGTACGCCTCCACGATCTCCCGCACCCGGTCGCGGGCCCGCAGGTCGCCCACCACCAGCGGCAGCCCGGCCCGGGCGGCGATCCCGGCTCCTTCGCCGGTGGCCAGGACGTACGCCGGTATCCGCAGCCCTTCGGCGGGGCGGGCGTGCACCTCGGGGTGTGCCTGCTGGGTGCCGTCGAGCCAGCCCAGCAGCTCGGCCAGCTGCTCCTCGAAGCGGTCGGCGTCCCCGGTGTCCCGGCCGAGCGCGCGCCGGATGCCGTTGGTGAAGCCGACCGAGCGGCCGAGCCCCATGTCGATCCGGCCGGGGAACAGCGACTCCAGCACCCCGAACTGCTCCGCGACCACCAGCGGCTGGTGGTTGGGCAGCATCACCCCGCCCGTGCCGACCCGGATCCGGCGGGTCGCGCCGGCGACGGCCGCGGCCAGCACGGTCGGCGCCGAGCCCGCGACCCCGGGCACGCTGTGGTGCTCCGAGACCCAGAAGCGGTGGTAGCCGAGCTCCTCGGCCGCCCGGGCCAGCTCCACGGTGTCGCGCAGGGCCTGCGGGGCCGGGTGGCCCTCGCGGGTGCGGGACCGGTCGAGTATCGAGAGTTTTCGGATCACAGAGGAGTCAACGTCCCAGGGCCGCCAGGATTCCCCCACCCCTCCTCCGGGCCGCGCCCGTGTCGGTGCCCGGCCCTAGGCTGGCCGGATGAGCGAGAAGAGCACCTCTCGGCCGCTGGCCGTCTTCGACATCGACAACACCCTGGCGGACACCGGCCATCGCCAGCACTTCCTGGAGCGCCGCCCCCGTGACTGGAGCGGCTTCTTCGGCGCGGCCCCGGCCGATCCGCCGCTCGCGCGCGGGGTGGCGCTGGCGGTGGAGAGCGCGGCCGACTGCGAGGTGGTGTACCTGACCGGGCGCCCCGAGCGGTGCCGGGCCGACACGGTCGACTGGCTCACCCGGCACGGGCTGCCCGAGGGGCGGCTGTGGATGCGGGGGAACCAGGACCGGCGGCCGGCCCGCACGACCAAGCTGGAGGTGCTGGGGCGGATCGCCCGCGGCCGGGAGGTGCGCATGCTCGTGGACGACGACGAGCTGGTCTGCCAGGCCGCGCGGGCCGCCGGTTTCCGGGTGGTGCAGGCCGACTGGGCGGCGGACGCGCCGGAGCTCGAAGCCGCGCAGGAGGTCGACGGCCGGACGTGACGGGACCGGGCCGAGGACGGGGCCGGGGGCCGGGCCCCGGGTGGGGGCTCAGTCCTCGCCTTCGAGGCGGAAGCCGACCTTGAGGCCCACCTGGTAGTGGGCGATCTCCCCGTTCTCGATGTGGCCGCGCACCTGGACCACCTCGAACCAGTCCAGGTTCCGCACGGTCTGGCCCGCCCGGGCGATCCCGTTGCGGATGGCCTGATCGATGCCCTCGTGGGAGGTGCCGACGATCTCGGTCACCCGGTACGTGTGATTGGACATGGAGGTCTCCCGACAGTGGGTGGCTTTTGCCTGGTTCTACGGTGCCCCAGTACGTCCCACTCCGCGAACTATGCGCAAACAATCCCGAGTGGAAGACCCTTGACCGGCCCATTGGTCTATGCCAATTTCGAGCCATCTGAGACCGAGCCCCCAGAAGGTGACCTCTTGAAGATGCGCTTCCCCGCCCTGTGCACCGTCCTCGCGGCCGCGACCGCCCTCACGGGCTGCAGCCCGTCGGCCGACTCGGCCGCAGGGCCGCAGAAGGTGACGCTCTGGCTGATGAAGGGCAGCGCCTCGGAGGACTTCATCGACAGGTTCACCGCGTCGTTCGAGCACGAACACCCCGGCGTCGACCTGGAGGTCGAGATCCAGGAGTGGACGGGCATCGGCGACAAGGTGAACGCCGTGCTCGACGGCACGAGCAAGGAGAGCGCCGACGTCATCGAGGTCGGCAACACCCAGGTGGCCCAGTACATCGAGAAGGGCGGCCTCTCCGAACTCACCCTCGAGGGCCTGCGCGAATGGGACAGCAAGGACTGGCTCAAGGGCCTCGCCGATCCCGGCAGCATCAACGGCGCCCAGTACGGCGTCCCCTGGTACGCCGCCAACCGGGTGGTCATCTACCAGAAGGACCTCTTCGCGAACGCCGGGATCAAGACCCCGCCCAAGAACCGCCAGGAGTGGATCCAGGCCACCCAGAAGCTCGACAAGGGCGACCAGCAGGGCATCTACCTCGCGGGCCAGAACTGGTACGTCCTCGCCGGCTTCATCTGGGACGAGGGCGGCGAACTCGCCGTCGAGACCGGCGGCAAGTGGGTCGGCACCCTCGACGACGAGAAGGCCCTGGCCGGCATGGACTTCTACCGGCAGCTCCAGGCCCTCGGCGACGGCCCCAAGGACGCCGACGAGGAGACGCCCCCGCAGTCGCAGGTCTTCGCGCGCGGCCGGACGGCGCAGATCATCGCCCCGCCAGGCCAGGCCGCGGAGATCGAGGCGGCCAACCCCGCCCTGAAGGGCAAGCTGGGCTTCTTCCCGATCCCCGGCAAGACCTCCGACAAGGCGGGCGCCGTGTTCACCGGCGGCTCCGACCTGATCATCCCGGAGCGGACCGGACAGCGGAAGCACGCCGTCGACGTGATCACGGCCCTGGTCAGCGAGAAGTGGCAGACCGAACTCGCCCGCACGATGAGCTACGTACCGAACAAGACCACCCTCGCGCACGTGGTCGAGGGCAACGAGGGCGCCGCCAACATGGCCCCAGGCGCCGCCCAGGGCCGGGCCACCCCCACCTCCGCCCGCTGGGCCGAGGTCGAGGCGAAGAATCCGATCAAGCCCTTCATGACGGCCGTGCTCACCGGCCGGGACCCCAAGCAGGCGGCTCGGACGGCCTCCGAGGAGATCGGCAAGGTCCTCAGCTCCGACCGCTGAGCCGGGCCATCGACACGTCCACCCGCACGTCCACCGCTGCGTTCGCCGACGGGTCCACCGACAGGTCCG
This sequence comes from Streptomyces sp. NBC_00207, assembly GCF_045160965.1. NCBI lineage: Bacteria > Bacillati > Actinomycetota > Actinomycetes > Kitasatosporales > Streptomycetaceae > Streptomyces > Streptomyces sp. NBC_00207. Next base: position 7,893,533 of record NZ_CP130715.1, read on the forward strand.
CCGTCACCCTCACCACCGAGTTCAGCGTCCGCACATCCAAGGGCCGCTGAGCGGTCATGTCGAATCCAGCCGGTCACGGAAGAAGTAAAGGAGCCAGGCCACGCACCTGCCGGCCTGGCCCTCCGTGCCCGGATCAGGAGCCGCCATGACCATCGCACCCCTGTCCCCGTCCCCCCTTTCCTCCCCCTCCCCGCTCACCGTCCCCGGCGCCCCCGCCCCCCTCACACCCACCGCACCCCGGGGCACCGCGCCGGCCCCCGGCCCCCACTACGCCGTGCGCCTCGCCCGCGACGAGTCCGAGGTGCGCGCCGCCCAGCGCCTGCGCCACCAGGTCTTCGCCGGCGAGCTCGGCGCCCGCCTCGACGGGCCCGAGCCCGGCCTCGACTCCGACGCCTTCGACGCCTACTGCGACCACCTCCTCGTCGTCGAAGAGGAGACCGAGCAGGTCGTCGGCACCTACCGGCTGCTTCCCCCGGAGCGCGCCGCCGTCGCCGGCCGCCTCTACTCCGAGGGCGAATTCGACCTCTCCGCCCTCGCCCCCATCCGCCCCGACCTGGTCGAGGTCGGCCGCTCCTGCGTCCACCCCGACCACCGCAACGGCGCCGTCATCGCCCTCATCTGGGCCGGCCTCGCCCACTACATGGACCGCACCGGGCACAACTGGCTCGCCGGCTGCTGCTCGATACCGCTCGCCGACGGCGGAGTCCTGGCCGCCGCCACCCGCGAGGCCGCCCTGACCCGCAGCCTCGCCCCCGAGGAGTACCGGGTCACCCCGCACCTCCCGTGGAGCCCCGAGGGCATCACCTTCCCCGACCGCATGGAGCTGCCCCCGCTGCTGCGCGGCTACCTGCGCCTGGGCGCCTGGGTCTGCGGCGAACCCGCCCTCGACGCCGGCTTCGGCTGCGCCGATCTGTACGTGCTGCTCTCGCTGCGCCGCACCAACCCGCGCTACCTGAAGCACTTCCGCTCGCTCGTCCCGGGCGCATGAGCGTCTGGCTGCCCACCTCGCCCTGCACCCCCGAGGCCTGTGCCGGCCACCAGGGGAGCACCGCGAGCGTCCCGCGGGCGGTGCTCAGGCTCGCCGCCGCCGTCGCCCTGATCCTGCTGGGGATCCTGGGCGCCCCGCCGGCCCGGCTGCTGCCGGCCGGCCCCCGGCACACGGTCGTACGGGCCTGGGCGGCCGCCCTGGTACGGGCCTTCGGCATACGGATTACCGTGTACGGCAGCCCGGGCCCGGGCGGCGGCCGCCTCCTCGTGCCCAACCACATCTCCTGGCTGGACATCCCGCTCGTGGCCGCCGTCATGCCCTGCCGGATGCTCGCCAAGAGCGACATCCGCGCCTGGCCGGTCCTCGGCCGCCTCGCCGGGCGGGCCGGCACCCTGTTCATCGAGCGCGACCGGATCCGCGCCCTGCCCACCACCGTCGGGACCGTCACCGGCGCGCTGCTGGCCGGCGACCGGGTCACCGTCTTCCCCGAGGGCTCCACGTGGTGCGGCCGCGCCCAGGGGACCTTCCGCCGGGCCGCCTTCCAGTCGGCGCTGGACGCGCGGGTCCCCGTACAGCCCGTGCGGCTGGCGTACCTGCTGTGCGACGGGACCCCGGCCGGGGCGCCCGCCTTCGTCGGGGACGACCCGCTGACCGCCTCGCTGTGGCGGATCGCGCGGGCCCGCGGGGTGCGGGCCGAGGTCAGGCTGCTGCCGCGGATCCCACCGGGCCGGTACGCGGACCGGCGGGACCTCGCGGCAGCCGCTCAGCAGGCCGTGCTCGGGGCCTCAGCCCCGACCCCGCTGCCTGGCATACCCACTCAGCCGACGGCGCCGTCGGCGACCGACAAGGACAGCGCGAACCGGCCCGCCGCGTCCGTCCACCACTGGGTCAGCTCCAGGCCCGCCGCCGCCAACTCCTTCCGCACGCCCTCCTGACGGAACTTCGCCGAGACCTCCGTCAGGATCTCCTCACCCGCCTCGAAGGGCACCACCAGATCCAGCGCCCGGATCTTCACCACCAGATCCGACCGGGCGCGCAGTCTCATCTCGATCCACTCCTGCTCCCTGTTCCACACCGCCACGTGCGCGAAGTCGGCGGTGTGGAAGTCCGCGTCCAGCTCCCGGTTGATGACCGCCAGCACGTTCTTGTTGAACTCGGCCGTCACACCCCGCGCGTCGTCGTACGCCGACACCAGCACGGCCTCGTCCTTCACCAGGTCCGTGCCCATCAGCAGCGCGTCCCCGGGCGACAGCATCGCCCGGACGGACGCCAGGAACACCGCACGCTCCGGCGGCAGCAGGTTCCCGATCGTGCCGCCCAGGAACACCACCAGCCGGGGCCCGGGGGAGTCCGGCAGCTGCAGCGCGCGTGTGAAGTCCGCCAGCAGGGCGTGCACCCGCAGCCCCGGATGCGCCGCGAGCAGGGTCTCGGCCGCCCCCCGCAAGGCGCTCTCGCTCACGTCCACCGGGACGTAGGTGTCCAGTGCGGGCATCGCCTCGATCAGGTGCCGGGTCTTCTCCGAGGACCCGGAACCCAGCTCCACCAGGGTGCGGGCGCCGCTCTCGGAGGCGATCTCCCGGGCCCGCTCCAGCAGGATCTCCCGCTCCGCGCGGGTCGGGTAGTACTCGGGCAGCCGGGTGATCTCCTCGAAGAGCTCACTGCCCCGCGCGTCGTAGAACCACTTGGGCGGCAGCACCTTCGGCAGGTGTGTGAGCCCGTGCAGCACGTCCGTGCGCAGCGCGGTCTCCGCCGCGTGCTCGTCGAGGGTCCGGGTCAACTGGAAGTTGGTCACGGGGAGTTCTCCTTGAGCGGGGTCAGTTCGACCCGCGTGCGGGTGGCGGTCAGCAGGGTCCGGTCGGGCACTTCGCGCCACCGGGGGTCGTCGTCGTACGGCTCGGAGGCCACCACGGTGCGCCGGGCGCCCGCATCGGCCAGGTACCAGAGCGAATCCCCCCACGCCGTCGCGGCGATCGCGGCGCCGTCCGTCACCAGCAGGTTCAGCCGCGAGCCGGGAGCCGCCGTGGCCAGCTCCCGGACCGGCTCGGCCAGCGCCGTGCCCAGGTCGTCCCCGGCCCGCAGCCGGTGCAGGACCAGCGCCCAGACCAGCGCCGAGTCCGTGCGCGCGGCCAGCCGGAGCAGCTCCTCGGGCGGCAGCCCGGCCGCGAGCGGGGCCGCCGCGTCCGGCCAGCCCCGTATCGCGCCGTTGTGGCTGAACAGCCACGGCCCCTCCGTGAACGGCGCCGCCGCCGCCTCCCCGTCGGCCCCGGGCAGCGTGGCGTCCCGTACGGCGGCCAGCACGGCCCCGCTGCGCACCACCCGGGCGAGATCGGCGAAGCCCAGGTCGGACCAGACCGGTCCGGACCTTCGGTAGCGCGCGGGCACCGGGTCGTCCTGCGCGTACCAGCCGATGCCGAAGCCGTCCGCGTTGACCGTGCCGGACCGCTGCCGGCGCGGTTCCCAGGACTGGCGCACCAGCGAGTGCTCGGGCTCGCTCAACAGTCTCCGGAGCTCCACCACCGGTCCCAGATAAGCAAGATGACGGCACATCAGACGTCCCTCGCAGTCCGGAAGCCGGAGAAGATCTGCCGCCGTACCGGAAGGTCCCAGTTGCGGAAGGTGCCCCGGCAGGCCACCGGGTCCACCGCGAAGGAACCGCCCCGCAGCACCTTGTGCTCCGGGCCGAAGAACACCTCCGAGTACTCCCGGTACGGGAAGGCACGGAACCCCGGATACGGCAGGAAGTCGGAGGCGGTCCACTCCCACACGTCGCCGATCAGCTGGCGCACCCCGAGCGGGGAGGCCCCGGCCGGGTAGCTGCCCGCGCGGGCCGGGCGCAGATGGCGCTGCCCCAGGTTGGCCAGGGCCGCGGTCGGCTCCGCGTCGCCCCACGGGTAGCGGGCCGAGCGGCCGGTCGCCGGATCGAACCGGGCGGCCTTCTCCCACTCCGCCTCCGTGGGCAGCCGCCGCCCCGCCCAGCGGGCGTAGGCGTCCGCCTCGTACCAGCTGACGTGCAGCACCGGTTCGTCCTCCGGTACCGGCTCGGTCACCCCGAAGCGCCGGCGCAGCCACTGGCCGGCCTCCTGGTACCAGAACAGCGGTGCCTCGATGGAGTGTTCACGGATCTGCTGCCAGCCCGGCGCCGCCCACCAGCGGGGTTCGCGGTAGCCGCCGTCCGCGATGAAGGCCAGGTAGGCGGCGTTGGTCACCGGCACCGTGTCGATCCAGAAGGGCGCGGTGTCCCGGACGTGCGCGGGCCGCTCGTTGTCCAGCGACCACGGCTCGGTGGAGGTGCCCATGGTGAACGGTCCCTCGGGGACGAGGACTTCGGCGACGAGCGGCGGATCGAACGGGGCGTCCGGATCCGGCGCGGCCAGCACGGGTGCGCCCCGCCGCAGCTGATGGGTGATCAGCATGGTCTCGTCGTGCTGCTGTTCGTGCTGGGCGATCATCCCGAAGGCGAAGCCGTCGTCGAGGAGCGCGCTTCCCTCCAGCGGGGTGCGCTCCAGCAGGTCGAAGACCCGGCCGCGCACCTCGGCCGTGTACCGGCGGGCCTCCTCGGGCCCGAGCAGCGGCAGCTTGGGCCGCTCGGCACGAGGATGCTCGAACGCGTCGTAGAGCGGATTGATCTCGGGGCGCATGGACTCGCGCCCGGCGACGTTGCGCAGCAGCCAGAGCTCCTCCTGGTTGCCGATGTGCGCCAGGTCCCAGACGAGCGGGGACATCAGCGGCGAGTGCTGGGCGGTCAGGTCCGCGTCGCTCACGGCGTCGGTGAGCCCGGCCGTACGCACGCGCGCGGCGGTCAGGGCGGCGGCCGCCCGCTCCCGCAGGGCTTCCCGGGACGGGTGCGAGGTGGTCACCGGCGGGCCTCCTTCGCGGCGGGCTGCAGGGGGGACGCGTCGTCGGCCGGGCAGCGGCCGCGCAGCACGAAGCGCTCGGTGAACGCGCCGACCGTCTCCTGGACGTGCCGGTTCGCGCCCAGCCGGGGCAGTGCCTCGGCGGCGGCCAGGAAACAGGCCGTCGCGGCCGTCCTCAGGTCCGGATCGGCCAGGCCGTGCCGGGCCGCGGACCGCCAGAGCGGATTGCGGGGCGAGGGCCGCGGTCCGTGCGCGTCGGACAGCGCCTTGGTCGCGCGGTACGCGGTCTCGGCGGCCTCCGGATCGTCGAACAGCGCGTGCACGACGGCCACCGGGACCAGCCAGCCGTCGTCGCCGGGCTGCGCGTCGATCATCCGCAGCTCCAGGTGGCCGCGCGGCCGAACCGGTGGGAACAGCGTGGTGAGGTGGTACTCCAGGTCCTCGGCGGTGGGCGGCCGCAGTCCGGCGCGGCCCGGGGGAGCGGAGTGGGCCGGCTGCCCGGGGTCGCCGCCCATGCGCAGCCAGTCGCGGAAGGTCGTGCCGCGCGGCATCTCCCAGGCTTCGCCCTCGTACGACCGGACGCACATCACCTCGGTGTCCAGAGCCTGCCGCGTCCAGCCGGCCCGCGGCTCCACGTCCAGCGGCGGGGCGAGCGCGCGCCGGCTGTCGATGTCGCCCCAGACCCCCTGGCGGGCACAGCACCAGCCGGCGTACGGGCCTTCGTGCGCGGGGGAGTTGGCGAAGGCGGCCACCAGGACCGCGCCCAGCAGGTGTGCGAGCCGCCAGCGCCGTCCGTGGCCGAGCACGCCCGGCTCCTCGTACCCGGCGTCCACGCAGACCTGTACGGAGGCGGAGGCGCACATCATGACGCGCCCGGCCGGGCCGGTGCGGTCGAAGTAGGCCTCCATCGCGTCGTAGCGCGGGCTGTTCAGCAGCCGGCGGTAGGGGCGCCGGGGATCGCGGCCGAGGCCGCGCAGGACAAGTCCGCGGGCCAGCAGGGCGCCGCGTACGGCGGTGAGGTCGGCCTGCAGGCCGTCCACGCATCCGCTGAGCGAGGCGGCGGGGGCCGAGCTGAGTTCGAGCTGGCCACCGGGTTCGACGGTCAGCCGCGAGTTCAGGGACAGTGCGCGGGCGGCGGCGTGCGCGGCCCGCAGCCGCTCTGCGGACAGGGGCTGTTCGGGCCGTTCGGCATCCATGACCAGCCATTCGAGCTCGGCGCCGATGAGGCGGGGCGGGCCGGTCTTGAAACAGATGCCGTGGATCAGCTCCTCCGCCTGGGTTTCGGTGAGGGGGGCGGTGGTCGGTGGGGCGGGTGGGCGTGGGGGAGTGGGTGAGTCCTGGGGCATACCGGGTCCTCGTCTCCTGTCGTCGGCCGTGACATCACCCGTGCCCTACCCCTCCCTGGGGCACAAATTCCTTTGCCGCCGGTGGCCGGGGTGCGGAGGATGGCGGCGTGAGCAGCAGATTGCGCGAGATCGCGCGGGAGAACGCGGAGATCCTGGCGGCCGGCGGCTACCGGACGCGGTCGGGACGGCAGGTCTCCCTTGCCGCCGCCCTGGCGGACGCCAAGGCCGGAACCAGGATATACGGACCAAATCGGGTCGTTCCAGGCGAAGGGATCGTCCGTGGGGGCGGCCCGACGGCCGTCGAGGTCACGGGCGAGAGCACCACGGTCGCGGCCCGCCGGCTCGCGACGGGGGGACCGGACGCCGCGGCAGGCCCGGACGGAGCCCCGGTCGCGGCCCTGAACTTCGCCTCGGCCCGCAATCCCGGGGGTGGCTACGTCCGCGGGGCCAAGGCCCAGGAGGAGGCCCTGTGCCGCGCCTCGGCCCTCTACGAGACGCTGCTGGAGGCCCCGGAGTACTACGAGGTCCATCGCGCGGAACGCAGCACCTTCTACACCGACCGGGTGATTCACTCGCCCGGGGTGCCCGTCTTCCGCGACGACCGGGGCGACCTGCTGGAGACCCCGTTCCGGGTCGGTTTCCTCACCTCTCCCGCCCCGAACGCGGGCACGATCCGGCGCCAGGAGCCGGAGCGGGTGGCCGAGATCCCCGCGGCGCTGGTCCGGCGGGCGGAGCTCGTGCTGGAAGTGGCGGTGCTGCACGGCTACCGGCGGCTGGTGCTGGGGGCGTGGGGCTGCGGGGTGTTCCAGAACGACCCGGCGCAGGTGGCCGAGGCCTTCCGGGGGCTGCTGGCGGACCGGTTCGCGGGGGTCTTCGAGCGGGTGGTGTTCGGGGTGCTGGACCGCAAGCCCGAGACGCGTCAGGCCTTCGAGCGGGCCTTCGCCGGATTCGGGGCCTGAGAGCGGGCGCCGGGGCCCCTGGGTGACCGCGGCGGTCTGCGCCGCCGGGGCCCCTGGGTGGCCGCGGCCGTCCGGCGCCGCTCCGGTCCCGCGCCCCTGCCGCCCTGCGGCCCCGTCCGTCCCGCGCCGGTCCGTCGTACGCCCGCCCGTCCCGCGCTACGTCCAGCCGTAGCGCTCGCGCAGCCGGTCGACGACCAGCCCGAAGCGTCCGCGGTCCAGCGCGCAGGCCTCGCGCCGCATCCCCGTCTCGTGCACCCGGAGCACCCGGTCGACGTCCACCCAGGACTCCCGGCCCGCGCTGTCCCACGGGCCGGTCCCGATCGGCACCCACTCCCGGTCGTGGTCGTGCCGCTTGCTGGACAGCTGTACGGCGAGCAGGGTCCGCCCGCCCGCCTCCCGTGCGACGACCAGCACCGGTCGGTCCTTCCCGCGACCGTCGTTCTCCTCGAAGGGGACCCAGGTCCACACGATTTCGCCGGGATCGGGGTCCCCGTCGGGGTCGGGCGCGTACTCGGTGCGTACGGGGCCGATGGCGCGGGGGTCGGCCTCGGTGGTCGCCGTGTCCCCGTCGCGGCCGGGCTGGTCGGTGTAGCCGTTGCCGTGATGCGAAAGTGCCGTCATCCCGCCGAGGTTACTGGGTCGGGAACCATGACCCGGTGCAGCCTGGGCCGGTGGTCAGACCATGTCCGATTCCCGGTGCGCGCCCGTGCACAGCGCCCAGACGACGAAGAGGTTGACGACGACCAGCACCAGCGCCCACCAGGGGTAATACGGGATCCAGAGGAAGTTGGCGATCGCGCCCAGGCCCGCGACCATGATGCCGAAGTAGCGGCCCCACAGGGCTCCGGCGAGGACGGCGCATCCGGCGACGACGAGGGCGATGCCCAGAATGAGGTGGACCCAGCCCCAGCCGGTCAGGCTGAACTCGAACACGTAGTGGCGCGTCACGACGAACAGGTCGTCACTGGCGACGGCAGCGATCCCCTCGAGGAACGCCATCGCCCCTCCGAAGATCATCAGCACTCCCGCCAGGAGGGTGGTACCGGACGTGGGTGCGTGCCAGGGGCGCGGTTGCCCGTGGCCTGCCTGGGGCCTGCTGGCGTCACTGGCCATTTCGATCTCCTTGGGTGCAGGGCCGGCCGAGCGGCCGGACCGGCGAGATCCCCCCATTCAGCGTGTCACGGAGGCTCACTGTCGGCACTCCGGCCCGCGGCCGTCATCCGCCGGCCCTCGGCCTCACGCGCCGGCCCGAGCCCTCCCCACCCGCCTGCCCGAGCCCCCACCCGCCGGCCCGCGGCCCTCACACGCCGGCCCGCACCGGATCCGGCCGCCGCGCGGCCCAGCCCCGCGCCGCCTCCACCTGCGCGGCCAGTGCCAGCAGCAGTGGCTCCGAGTCCGCCGGACCCAGCAACTGGGCACCCATCGGCAGCCCCTCGCCCGTGAACCCCGCCGGTACGTTCACCCCCGGCCACCCCAGGACGTTCCACGTCCAGGCGTACGGGCAGGCGGCTATCATCGCCCGGTCCGTGGCCATGGCGCCCAGCCCCGCCAGCGCCCCGATGCGCAGCGGCGGCGTGGCCGTCGTGGGGGTGAGCACCACGTCGAAACGGCCGAAGATCTCGCCGACCCGGTGCCGCAGCGCCGCCTCCGCCCGCCGGGAGACGCGCAGGGCGAGCCCGCCCAGGATCCGGCCGGTCCGTACCGCCTCGTGCGTGCGCGGGTCCAGCAGCGCCGGATCCGGCACCCGTGCCGCCCAGTCCCGTACGCCGCTGGTCGCGCGCGGTACGAAGGTCAGGCCGATCGGGCCGTACCTCGGGTCCTCCGGGACCACCTCGTGTCCCAGCGACTCCAGCAGCCCGGCCAGCCGCTCCACCGCGGAACGCACCTGCGGGTCGAGAGACTTCGGCGTGGCCGTGAAGGGCATCCCGAAGGAGAGGGCGATCCGCAGCCGGCGCGGGGTGCGCCGGGCCGCCTCGACCGCCGAGATGGGGGCGGGGCGGTGCAGGTCCTCGGGGTGCGGGCCGCTCGCGGCGTCCAGCAGGAGCGCCGCGTCGGCGACGGTGCGGGCCAGCACGCCGTTGACCGTGAGCCCGTGGAAGGATTCCGGCTCCGGCCAGGTGGAGATGCGCCCGCGCTGCGGTTTCACGCCGACCAGGTGGGTCCAGGCCGCGGGGATCCGGACCGAACCGGCTCCGTCCGAGCCCAGCGCCGCCGGGACCAGGCCCGCCGCCACGGCCGCCGCCGAGCCGCCCGAGGAGCCGCCGGGCGAGTAGGCCGGGTTCCAGGGGTTGCGGGTCTCGCCGAAGGCCTCGCCCTCGGTGAAGGGCCACTGCCCGAGCTCCGGCGTCTGGGTCTTGCCGACGATGACCGCACCGGCCGCGCGCAGCCTCCGTACCGCCTCGCTGTCGGCGGTCTTCGGGGCGAAGCTCCCGGCGCAGCCGAATGCGGTCGGCTCCCCGGTCACGTCCATGTCGTCCTTGACCGCGAGCGGCACGCCCAGCAGGGGCAGCCGCTCTCCCGCGGCCAGCCGCCGGTCGGCCGCGTCCGCCTCGGCGAGCGCGGCGTCGGCGCGCACGGTCCGGAAGGCGTTCAGCCCCGGCTGTGCCGCCGCGATCCGGCGCAGCGCCTGCTCGGTCAACTGACGTGCCGACACGCTGCCTTCGGCGAGTGCGGCAGCCATCTCGACCAGGCCGGCTGAAGAATCCGAAGAATCCGGCATCGCGAACCACTCCCCCTATTACCGTTCGGTAGGAAGACGGTAATGGGGACCTGCCTCGAGCGACTACCCGTGAAGGCACCGGCGTTGGGGACGGGGGCGGTCAGAGCAGAGACGAGACGTCCTCTCCCCAGGAGGAGAGCGTGTCGACGGCACGCCAGCGGTGCGGTCCGGCGCCGAAGGCCGCGCCGAGGACCCGGTCGCGGTGGGCGGGGCCCCGGTCGGCCAGGGCGGGCAGCCGGAGCAGCGGCAGGAGCGCGCCGAGGGCCGCCTCGCGTATGCCGGGGGAGTCCGAGGTGAGGAAAGGGTGCACGGCCTCGTAGAACTCCGGCGCGAGCTCGAGGAACGCGTCGAGGTCCTCCTCGTCGCCGTAGGGCCGCCCTTGCTGGGATATCGCGTCGACGACCGCGTCCCCCAGCCAGTTCATCAGGCCGGCGCGCAGCGGGAACGGGGTCTGCGGACCCGATTCGGGCACCTCGTACGCGCTGCGGTCGGTGACCTGCGCCAGGGTCCGCGGGTCCCCCAGGACCGCGGCCACGTACCGGGCCGCCGGAGCCGTGGCGGTGTAGAAGACGTTCCCGCGGATGAGGGCTTCGGCCAGGCAGCGCAAGGCGTACCCCTGCACGCGCGGGTCGTCGTCCAGCAGTTCCCGCAGGATCACGGGCGTCTCCGGTGCCACATCCGGGCAGCAGTGCTCCACCGCGTTCCAGTCCGTCCGCAGCAGCAGGTCCACCGGGTCCACCCGGCCGGCGTGTTCAACGTCGTTGCTCATGGCGCCAGTGTCGCAACCGCCTCTGACACGGCTCATGTGGCGCCGCTCCGTGTCGTGTGATGCTGGCGTCATGACTGATCAACGCGAGGTCGCCATCGTCCGCTGGCCAGACCGGAGCCCTTCCGCCGAGCACGGGCTGGCGGGTTTGCTGACGGCTTACCACCTGCGGACGGAGGCGGAGAAGGGCAGGGCCGTTGCCGACGTGGACGGGTTGCCCGACCGCTACCAGGCAGAGATCTCGGACCCGCGGACCGCGTTCGTCGACGATGCCGTGCTGTTGGCCCTGAGCGGCGACACGGCCGTGGGATGCCTGGTGGTGACAGCCCCCGTCGGCGGGCGGTCGGAGATCAAGAGACTCTGGACCGACCCGGCGTTCCGGGGCCGGGGCACTGCGTCCGGCCTGCTCGGCGCCGCGCTTGCGCATGCCGCGGAAAGCGGCGTGAGCGGTGTGGGGCTATCGGTGTGGAGTTGGCGGACCGGGGCCATCGCCCTGTACGAACGGCTCGGCTTCGTCATCACCGAGTCGTGGGATGAGCGGGATCAGCTGGTCTGCATGCAGCGCGCGGTGTGAGTGGCCACAGCCACGTCGTCGTATCGCGTGGCCACGGCGTGCTGCCCGCGACCGGGCCGGGTGCCGTGCGGGGCGGCCCGGCTCGACGCGGGGCACGGCCAGGTGGTCAGGCCCTTGGCATCGGCCCGGGCCCGCAGCCCGGTGAAGAGCCGCTGCCAGGTGCCGTCCCGCTGCCCGGCCCGGCCCTAGATCCACCCCTCCAGCGAGGCCATGAACCCGTCGAAGTCGTCGCGGTGGATGGTGTGTCCGGCCCCGGCGACCGTACGCACCTGGAAACCACGGCTCTTGAGCAGCTGCGCCCGCTCCTCTGAGATCAACTGGCTGGGATCGGCGAGCTGCACCAGCGACGGGACCACCGGCGCGGCCGGCATCAGGTCGACGCCGAGCAGCGGGGCGAGGTTCAGTGCCGTCTGCTCGTCCCACAGCGCCAGGGTCGCCAGCTCGATGTCGACGTCCACGTCCTCCCAGCGCGGACTCATCGCCCGGATCTCCTCCCTGGTCGCCGTCTTGAACCGGGCCAGCAGCTCCGGTCCGAAGCCCTCTGCGGGAGCGGCCAGGTGCCAGCCGGGGTCGGAGTACACCGCCCGCCGCGGCTTCAGCCGGTCCGCCGCGAGCGACAGGGCCAGGCCCCCGAGGGAGTGGCCGATGGCGAGCTCGGCGCCGGCCGGCAGCGTCTCGACCACGTCGTCCGCGTAGAGCTCCGGGCTGTACGCGCCGCGGTCGCTGGCCCCGTGGCCCCGCAGGTCCACGGCGATGACGCGGTAGCCGTGGTCGGCGAGGGCGGGGCCGACCCGGCGCCACGTCCGGTGGTCGGCCATGAGTCCGTGGATCAGGAGGGCGATGCGGTCGCCCTCGCCCCAGGTGTGGGTGTGCAGCTGCACGGTGGTGCCTTTCTCGGTGGTGTGAACGGTGTGCCGGGAGCGGTGAATTCCGGTCGGAGGTACGGACCAGAGGCGCGGATCAAGGGCGCGGACCAAGGCGGCGGGGTTCGAGGCGGCGGGTTCGAGGTCAGCGCACGCTGCGGATCGGCTTCACCGCCAGCGCCCCCGCCACCGCCAGCACGGCCGCGACGACGAACAGCGCGGTGTACCCGCCGCTGAGCGAGACGATCACCGAGGCGACGAACGGCGCGACGATCTGCGGACCGGCGTTGGCGATGTTGAGCACGCCCATGTCGCGGGCCGCGTCCTCGGCCTTCGGGAGCACCATCGTCACGAGCGCGGTGTCCACCGCCATGTAGCAGCCGAACGCGAGCCCGTTGACCACGGAGAAGGCCAGCATCGCGGTCCAGCCGGTCGACACGGCCGGGATGACGAGCGCGACGGCCGACAGCAGTGCGGAGGCGCCGACGAAGAGCTTGCGGCGGTCGAAGCGGTCGGAGAGGTATCCGCCGAGGACCGTGGAGATCACCATCGCCACACTGGTCAGCGGCATCATCACCGCCACCGCGGCCTCCGGCTTCATGCCGTCGGGCAGCACGGTGTGGTCCTGCAGGATGTAGAGCTGGTAGCCGGTCACCGCGAAGTACCCGAGGACGAGCAGCGCCCGCCCGATGAAGGCCCACCGGAAGTCGTGGTGGCGCAGCGCGCCCGCGAAGGCGCCGAGCTGCGCCCGTACGGGCATCGGGGCGCGGGCCGGGAGCCGCTCCTCGCGGCTGCAGGCGGTGAAGAGGACGGCGGCCCCCGCCACGAGCGCGCCGAACACGAGGTACCCGGTGCGGTAGTCCTCGGAGAAGGCCGCGCCGAGCAGCGCACCGAGGGTGGACCCGAAGGGCAGGCCGAGTCCCACGGCCGCCGAGGCCTTGCCGCGGGCGCTCAGGGGCACGCGGTCGGGGACCACGGAGGTGATGGCTGCCTGGTAGACGTTCATGACGGCCTGGCCGAGGCACCAGGCGATCGTGATCAGCAGGATCGTGTCGGCGAAGCCGAGCAGGAACATCGCCGGGACGGCGGCCAGACCGCCGCCGAGGATCCAGGGGTTGCGCCGTCCGCTGCGGTCGGACAGGGCGCCGGCGACGGGGTTGAAGACCGTGGCGAAGATCGCCGAGACCCCTGCGATCAGGCCGAAGTTGGACACCTTGTTCGCCGGGTCGATGTCCTCGACCTGGAGCGCGAGCAGAACGCCGGCCACGCCGACGTAGAGGGCGTACATGGCGCTGTTGCCGACGAGCAGCAGGGGGAGCAGGCCGCGGCGTGCGGGGCCGGGCCCGGTGGACGCGTCGGTGGTGGCGGCGGTGGAACCGGTGCCGGGGGAGGAAAGGGCCACGGTGCCCTCCTGGGCGGTTGCGGACGGACGAGGGGGCGAGGGGAGGGGCGAATGGGGGAGGGGAGGGGGCGAGGGGAGAGCGGGGGACGCAGGGCCGAGGGGTGGGCGCCGCCCTGTCGCGACGGCGGGGGTGCGACGGAGCGCGACAGGGCGGCGGCACGGCGGACCACGTGCCGGGGCACGTGCGGTGACACATCCGTCGCCACGTCCGTCGACGAGGATGTGACACAGTGGTTACACGTGTCAATGACTCGTGTAACCACTGTGTAGCATTCGTTTCCGGCCATCCGCTAGCCCCTGGGCCCAACCGGTCTGGAAAGATGCCACGGCAATGTCACAGTCATCGAAATCGCCGAAGCCGCCGACCCCGGCCTCCGGATCGACCACGCCGCCACCCGTCCCGACCAGCGCCGATGTGGCCCGCCTCGCGGGCGTGTCGCGCGCGACGGTCTCGTACGTGCTGAACAACGCGGAAGCCGTACGCATCAGCGAGCCGACCCGCCGCAAGGTCCGCGAGGCCGCCGAGGAGCTGGGTTACGTCCCGCACGCGGCCGCCCGCAGCCTGCGCGCCGGGCACACCCGGATCGTGCTGCTGCCCACCCCGAACGTGCCGATCGGCCCGCTCTACAGCGCCTTCCTCAACGAACTGCAGTGGGCGCTGCGCCGCCTCGACTACACCGTGGTCCAGTACGGGAGCCTCGGCCTCAGCGGAGACGAGGCCGTGCGGGCGTGGGCGGAACTGCGTCCGGTGGCGGTGATATCCCTCGGCGAGATCACCCTCTCCGCGCACAACGTCGCCACCCTCAAGCGGGCCGGGGCCCGCGCGGTCATCACCATGGGCCCGGTCGGCGTGCCCGGGGCGCACGCGCTGGTCATGGACCAGCAGGAGGTCGGCGCCCGGGCCGCGGCCCATCTCGTCGAGCGGGGCCGGCGGCGGATCGGTGTGGTCGTCCCCGAGGAGGAGGGGCTGGAGCTGTTCTCCGCGCCCCGGCTCGCGGGCGCACGCGCCGTGGCGGGTGCGGAGGGGGCGCGGGTCGAGCCCGTCCCGATGGCCTACTCCGAGGAATCGGCCGCGGCGCTCGCCGCCCGCTGGCGCGGCCTCGGGCTGGACGCGGCCTTCGCGTACAACGACGAGTACGCGATGCTGCTGATGCGGGCCTTCCAGGACGAGGGGCTGCGCATCCCCGAGGACGTCGCCGTCATCGGCGCCGACGACCTGCTCATCGGGCGGCTGCTGCGGCCCCGGCTGAGCACGGTGCGGATCGAGATGCCGACCGGTGACCACCTGGCGTCGCTGGTGGACCAAGCGGTGCGCGAGCCGTCGGAGGTCACCGAACGGCACGACCTGATGGCCGCCGAGGCCGTCCACCGCGAGTCGACCTGACGGAGCTCCCGCCGGGCCGGGCCGGGCCCGTCCGGCGGGTCCGCGGGGCGGTCCGCTGGGCCGGGCGCGGGCGGGGAGCCCCGCAGGGGGCCGTTGACAGGCGGTGACGTGCGGACGGAGACTGCGGGCGCGCCCCACCGGGCGTGCCCGGCGGCGTGTCGCGATGCCCACACCGGCGTCGTGCCCACACCGGCATCGCTGCCCACCCGGCACCGATGCGCCACCGCCCGTACGGATCCGCCCAGGAGAGACCCCATGAGCATCCGCACCGTCCGCGACGTCTACGTCGTCGACGCCGTCCGCACCCCGATCGGCAAGTTCGGCGGAGCCCTCGCCGGCGTGCGCCCGGACGACCTGGCCGCGCACGTGGTGCGCGCGCTGGTGGACCGTACGCCCGACCTCGATCCGGCCCGCATCGACGACGTGGTCTTCGGCGACGCCAACGGCGCGGGCGAGGACAACCGCGACGTGGCCCGGATGGCCGTCCTGCTGGCCGGCCTCCCGGTGAGCGTCCCCGGGGTCACCGTCAACCGGCTGTGCGGGTCCGGCCTCGAAGCCGTGATCCAGGCCGCCCGCGCCATCGCGGTGGGCGACGCCTCCGTGGCCATCGCGGGCGGCGTCGAGTCGATGAGCCGCGCCCCCTGGGTGGTCCAGAAGCCCGAACGGGCCTTCCCCGCCGGACACCAGCAGATGTGGTCCACCACCCTCGGCTGGCGGATGACCAACCCGCGGATGCCCGCGGAGTGGACCGGCTCGCTCGGCGAGGGCGCCGAACTCGTCGCCGACAAGTACGCCGTCACCCGCGAGGCGCAGGACGCCTTCGCCCTGGAGAGCCACCGCAAGGCCGCGGCCGCCTGGTCCGCCGGGCTGTACGACGGCGAGGTCGTGCCGTACGAGGGCGTGGACCTGGTACGGGACGAGTGCATCCGGGAGGGTTCCACCCCCGAGGCCCTGGCCCGGCTGAAGCCGGCCTTCCGGACTGACGGCCGGGGCACGGTCACGGCCGGCAACGCCTCCCCCCTCAACGACGGCGCCGCCGCCCTGCTGTTGACCGACGAGGCGGGCCTGGCCGCCACCGGCCGGGAGCCGCTCGCCCGGATCAGCGCCTCCGCCGTCACGGGGATCGAGCCCCAGCTCTTCGGACTGGGCCCGGTGGACGCGGTGCAGCGGGCTCTCGGCAAGGCCGGCCGCGGGCTGTCCGACCTCACCGTCCTCGAACTCAACGAGGCTTTCGCGGCGCAGGCGTTGGGCTGTCTGGCGGCCTGGCCGGAGCTGGACCCGGCCGTGGTCAACCCCCGCGGCGGAGCCATCGCGATCGGCCACCCGCTCGGCGCCTCGGGCGCCAGGCTGGCCGGCTCGGTCGCCCACCAGCTGGCGGCGGCCGGCTCCGGCACGGGCATGGCGGCGCTGTGCATCGGCGTCGGACAGGGCATCGCGCTGGTCCTGGAGCGCTGAGCCCCGCTGCGGCACCGCCCTGGTGGAGCACCCGCCCCACCAGGGCGTCGACCATTTCCGGTCAGCGCCCGCCGTCAACTGCCCAATAACTGAACAGAAGTGGAGCCCCCGGTCTGGCACGATGACGCGTGCTGCCGCCCCCCTCGCCCGGCACCCCGCCCATCCCCACCCGGAGGCCCCGCGCCATGCCGCTCCTCGACCCGACGCTCTGGCAGGACGGACCCACCCTCACCGGCGGCGCCGCGCCGGTCGTCGAACCCGCCACCGGCCGCACCCTCGCCACCCTCGACCTCGCCGCGCCCGGCGACGTGGCGGAAGCCGCCGTACGGGCCCGGGCCGCGCAGCACGACTGGGCGCGCGCCACCCACCTCGAGCGGGCGGCCGTACTGCGCCGCGCCGGGGACCTGTTCGCCGGCCACGCCGACGAGCTGCGGGAATGGCTGGTCCGCGAATCCGGCTCGATACCCGGCAAGGCCGGCTTCGAACTGCACGTCGCCGCCCAGGAGTGCTACGAGGCCGCCGCGCTGGCCTCGCGCCCGGTCGGGCAGGTACTGCCCAGCGAGGCACCGCGGCTGTCCTTCACCCGCCGGGTCCCGGCCGGGGTGGTCGGGGTCGTGGCCCCCTTCAACGCCCCGCTGATCCTGGCGATCCGCTCGGTCGCGCCGGCGCTGGCACTCGGCAACGCGGTGCTGCTCAAGCCGGACCGGCGGACCGCCGTCTGCGGCGGCCTCGCCCTCGCCGCCGTATTCGCCGCCGCCGGCCTTCCCGCCGGGCTGCTGCACGTCCTGCCCGGGGGCGCCGGGACGGGCGCCGCGGTGGTCGCCGACCCGCGGGTCCGGGTGGTGTCCTTCACCGGATCCACCGCCGCCGGCCGTGCCGTCGGAGAACTGGCGGGCCGTCACCTCAAGCGCACACACCTGGAGTTGGGCGGCAACTCCGCCCTGGTCGTGCTCCGCGACGCCGACGTCGACGCCGCCGTCGCCCAGGCCGCCTGGGGCAGCTTCTTCCACCAGGGCCAGATCTGCATGACCGCCGGGCGGCACCTCGTACACGCCTCGCTCTACGACGAGTACGTCGAGCGGCTCGCCGCGCGCGCCGAGGAACTGGCCGTGGGGGACCCGTACCGCGAGCAGGTCCACCTGGGCCCGCTCATCGACCGCGCCCAGGTGGAACGCGTACACGCCCTCGTGGAGGCCAGCACCGGAACGGGGGCCAAGCTCGTCGCCGGCGGCACCCACCGGGACCTCTTCTACCGGCCGACCGTCCTGGCGGGCGTCGGCGACGACACCCCTGCCTACGCCGAGGAGGTCTTCGGCCCGGTGGCACCCGTACGCTCCTTCGCGACGGAGGACGAGGCGGTGGCACTGGCCTCGGCGGGCCCCTACGGCCTCTCCCTCGGGATCGTGACCCGGGACGCGGCCCGCGGGCTCGACCTGGCCGAGCGGATCCCCACCGGGATCGCGCACGTCAACGACCAGACGGTCAACGACGAGGCCGTCGCCCCGTTCGGCGGAGTCGGCGCCTCCGGCACCGGCGCCCGCTTCGGCGGCGAGGCGAACCTGGACGCCTTCACGGAACTGCGCTGGACCACGGCCCGCAGCACCCCGGCCGGCCACCCCTTCTAGACCGCCTCGGACCGGCCCAGGGCGGCACCACCGTGCGGAATGCCCGGGGCCGGTCGTTCGTTCAAGGAGCAGTCGGTTCAATCAGGAGGTCTGGACACCGTGGCTACAGTCGAGCTCACCAAGGAAAACTTCGACCAGACGGTCAGCGAGAACCCGTTCGTGCTGATCGACTTCTGGGCGGGCTGGTGCCGGCCGTGCCTGCAGTTCGCGCCGGTCTACGAGCGGGCCTCCGAGGCCCACCCCGACCTGCTCTTCGCCAAGGTGGACACCGAGGCGCAGCAGGAGCTGGCCGGGGCCTTCCAGATCACCTCGATCCCCACCCTGATGATCGTCCGGGATCAGGTGGCCATCTTCGCCCAGCCCGGCGCCCTGCCGGAGGCGGCGCTGACCGACCTCATCGGGCAGGCCCGCGCGCTCGACATGGACGAGGTGCGCGCCAAGATCGTCGCGCAGCAGGGCGGCGCACAGGACGCCGGCACCCAGGACCCCGGCACGCCGGAGGCCTGAGTGCGTGACGCGGCCGCGGACCGGCGTGACACTGGCCCGTATGACTGAAGCCGTGGAGTACGACGTCGTGGTGCTCGGTGGGGGCCCGGCCGGCGAGAACATCGTCGACCGGACCCGCGCCGCCGGGCTGAGCACGGCGCTCGTGGAGAGCGAACTGGTGGGCGGCGAGTGCTCGTACTGGGCCTGCGTGCCGAGCAAGGCGCTGCTGCGCCCGGTCCTGGCCCGGGCCGACGCCCGCCGGGTGCCGGGGCTGGCGGGGGCCGTCGAGGGTCCCCTGGACACGGCGGCGGTGCTGGCGCACCGCGACTACTGGACCGGTGACTGGAAGGACCAGGGCCAGATCGACTGGCTCGATTCCATCGGGGCCCACGTCTACCGCGGCCACGGCCGGCTCTACGGGGTCCGCAAGGTCGCCGTCACCAGCCCCGAGGGCGAGCACCACGTACTGGCGGCCCGGCACGCCGTGGTCGTCGCCACCGGCACCCGGGCCGTGATCCCGGACCTGCCCGGCATCACCGGAGCCCGCCCGTGGACCAGCCGCGAGGCGACCTCCGCCCAGGGGGTTCCCGGCCGGCTGCTGATCGTGGGCGGCTCGGTGGTGGCCGCCGAGATGGCCACCGCCTGGCAGGGCCTGGGATCGCAGGTCACCGTCCTCGTACGCGGCTCCGGGCTGCTGCCGCGGATGGAGCCCTTCGCGGGAGAGCTGGTCGCCGACGCGCTGCGCGAGGCGGGGGCGGTGGTCCGTACGGGTGTGGCCGTCGAGGCGGTCGTACGGGACGGCTCGACCGGCCCCGTCCGGGTGGTGCTGGAGGGCGGCGAGAGCCTGGAGGGCGACGAACTGCTGATGGCGACGGGCCGGGCACCGCGGACCGACGACATCGGGCTGGAGACCGTGGGCCTGCCCGCGGGCAAGTGGATCGACGTCGACGACAGCTGCCGGGTGCCCGGCCACGACTGGCTGTACGCCGTGGGGGACGTCAACCACCGGGCGCTCCTCACCCACCAGGGCAAGTACCAGGGCCGGATCGCGGGCGCCGCGATCGCCGCCCGCGCGGCCGGCGGGCCGCTGGACACCGCTCCCTGGGGCGCGCACACGGCGACCGCCGACACCCGCGCCCTCCCGCAGGCCGTCTTCACCGACCCGGAGGCCGCCGCGGTGGGCCTGACCCTGGCCGAGGCCGAACGGGCCGGCCACCGGGTGCGCGCCGTCGACTACGACCTGTCCAAGGTCTCCGGCGCCGGGCTGTACGCCGACGGCTACCGCGGCCGCGCCCGGATGGTCGTCGACCTCGACCGGGAGGTCCTCCTCGGAGCCACTTTCGTCGGCCCGGGCGCCGCCGAGCTGGTCCACGCGGCCACCATCGCGGTCGCCGGTGAGGTTCCGCTCGAGCGGTTGTGGCACGCGGTGCCGGCCTTCCCGACCATCAGCGAAATCTGGCTGCGGCTGCTGGAGACCTACCGGGGGTGAGGCCGGGGTGAAGCCGGGGGGGGCGTGGCTCGCCCCCCGGCCGGTCATTCGGCGATCTCGGTGCGTTCCCACCACTCGTAGACCGGCAGTCGCCCCTGCGGGCCGTCCTGCTGCCGAGTGGTGGGCTTGAAGTGCTCGTATCCGCCGCGGTGCGGAACCTTCAGGTCTTCGCCGGGCGAGGCGATCGGGACGATCCGGTCCGGGAGGTCGTCCGGGCCGCCCTCCAAGGCTGCCTTGTTCGTCATGGCCCCAGTGTTGCCAGGCGCGGGGGCGCGCGCATCACGAGGGCGGTCGAGCCGGTCGGACCGACCCTGCCCGGAACCGGAGTGAGCGCTGCCTGAGCGCCGCCCGGCCGCCGGCCTCACCATCGGTGCCACGGAGCGGTCCGGCCGCCGCCGAAGCGGAAGTTGACGGACCGTCCTGGCGGCCGCGGTGTGGGGGAGAGGGGGTTCAAGCGTGATCGAAATTAGGTTAGCCTTACCTCACTTTTTGGGCTTCCGTATCGGAACCCGCTCCCGCACCCGAAAGGTGTCCCAGTGATGCGTGCTGCCTCCCTGCCTCGTACCGCCGCCCGCGCGGCCGTAGCCGCCTCCGCCGCCGTCGCGCCGCCGTCGGCGCGGCCGGCTCCGCCTCGGCCGCCACCTCGACGCGTACGGTCACCGACGGCGCGGCCACGTTCAGCCTCAGCGTCACGGCGCCCTCCTCCGCCGCCGCGGCCGGTCAGAACGTCACGGTCACCGGCAGCGGCTTCAACACCGCCAAGGGCATATACGTCGGCCTCTGCGCGGTCAACGGCGCACAGGGCGCGAACAAGCCCACCCCCTGTCTGGGCGGCTCCGACCAGTCCGGCACCACCGGCGCCTCGCACTGGATCAACAACACCTTCGGCGGGACCCTGGCCAACACGTCCAAGTACGGTCCGGGCGGCACCTTCAGCGTCACCATCCACGTCAAGGCCGACCTGGGCGGCGGCCAGATCTGCGGCGAAACCGTCCAGTGCGCCGTCGTCACGCGCGCCGACCACTTCAACTCCTCCAACCGCAAGTACGACGTCCACGTCCCGGTGACCTTCAACTAGTCCCCGGCCGGGCCCGGTTCGGTTCCGTTTCGGGTCCGGTTCGGGTCTGCTTCGGGCCGCGCCCGAGTCCTGGTACGTGTCCGACCCGTCGACGAGGAAGTCATGACACCCCGACACCCCCTCACCCCCGGCCGCCGCACGGGCACCGCCTCCGCCGTGCTCGCGCTCGTGCTCGCCTCGGCCGCCACCGGCGCCGGCCCCGCCTCGGCCGCCGGGGGCGAGGGGGCCGACGTACCGCCGGGCGCCGTCGCGTACCGGCCGGTGGCGCAGTTCACCACCGCCGGCAAACCGCGCGACCTGCTGCTGCACCCCGACTCGAAGAAGCTGTACGTCGGTTCGGACGACCTGCCCGAGACCGCCGAGGCCAACGAAGGCGGGCTGCACGTCCTGGACCCGGCCGACGGCAAGCTGCGCAGCAGTGTCGGGCAGGCCCCGGGCCCCACCGGCACGCTCGGCCGACGGGCCGTGCGGCAGCTCGTCGCCCCGCTGCCCGGCGACGGCGCGGTCTTCGTCCATCCGCTGCGCGGCATCGGCACGGCCAAGGACGGAGACGCCGCGGCGGCGGGCGCGTGGGTGCCGGGTGCGGCCGTCACCGACGCCGCCCCCGGGCCCACCCCCTCGACGGTGCTGGTCGCGCAGGGCCCCGTACTGTCGGAGGTCGACATCGCGACCGCGGCCGTCAAGCGGTCCGTGACCCTGGAGGGCGGCGAGGAGTTCGCGGTCGACGCGGCGCGCGGCGCGATCTGGTTCACCGACGTCGGCAACCGCCGGATGTACCGGATCGACACCGCAACCTTCCAGGTCACCAAGACCGTGGACCTGCCGGCGGGAGAGGGCTTCGGAGGGTTCACGGAGGTGGATCCCGAGACCGGCGCGGTGTGGGTCGGGCTGGACACCTCCGTCGTCGTCCACGACGCGACGGGCAAGCGGCTGCGCACCATCGAGGGCGTCGACATGCCCCGCGCGGCGAGGTTCGACGCCGCCGCGCACGAGGCGTTCGTGGTGTGGCAGGACGCGGGGGACACCTCGCAGCCGGGCAGCGACAACAACGGAACGCTCACCGTCCACCGCACCGGCGACCTCCAGGAGGCCGCGAAGCCCGTTGTACTCCCCGGGAACCACGGGCAGTCGGGCAGCGCGGCCGTGGCCGTCGAGCCCGGCGGCGCGGTTGTCTTCGTCTCGGACCCGGCGGGGGCGAGGATCACCCGGCTGGAGCGGTCGACGTCCCCGAAGGTCACCCGGAGCCCGGCGGACCGGTCGGTCATCGCCGGAGCCGAGGTCGCGCTGACCGCGCAGGCCGAGGGGACCCCGCCGCCCTCCGTCGCCTGGCAGGTCAGTACGGACGCCGGCCGGACCTGGCGGGCCGTGCCGGGCGCGACCTCGCCGACGCACACCTTCACGGCGGCGGCCGCGGACAACGGCAGCCGGTACCGGGCGGAGTTCACCAACGACGCCGGGACCGCCCGCACCGACGCGGCCACGCTGACCGTCACCACCGCGGACACCACGACGGGCGGCGGAGCGTCCGCCGGAGGGGCCGGTGGCGGCTCCGGCACGTCCGGGAGCACGTCCGGGAGCACGTCCGGGAGTACGACCGGAGGCCCAGGCGGTCCGGGCAGCGGTTCGGGCGGCGCTCCGGGCGGCGCCGGCGACAGCACCGACGGAGTCTCGGTGGGCGGCTCGGCCGGAGGCTCGGTCGGAGGTACGGGCGCCACCCCCACCGGCGGCGCGCTCGCATCCACCGGAGCCACCGTCGCCTCCCTCGCCGCGGCTGCGGTCGTCCTCACGGCGGCCGGCTGGGTGCTGGTACGCCGCACCCGCCCGCGGAAGACCGCCTGAACTCCGGCCGTGCCCCGGGGCAACTCCGCCTGAATCCGGCTGAATCCATCCGATCCCCGCCGCAGGCCGCCCTGTTGAATGGGTGTCGAACGCATCTCTTGACCAGAGACGAAGGAGACACCGCTCGTGATCGTGATCGCCCACCTCAGCGACATCCATCTCGACGGGGGCCCGCGCGCAGCCGACCGCACCCGCGCCGTCATGGAGTACCTCGACGCTCTGCCGTACGACCTGGACGCCGTCCTGGTGAGCGGGGACATAGCCGACCACGCAGCTGCCGCCGAGTACGAGGAGGCCGCCAAGCTGCTGCGCTCGCGGCACCCGCTGGTGGTCTGCCCCGGCAACCACGACGACCGGACCGCCTTCCGCGAGGGCCTGCTGGGGGAGGAGGCCCCGTCCGCGGCGCCGGTCGACCAGGTGCTGCGCGGCGCCGGCTTCGTGCTCGCGGTGTGCGACTCCTCCGTTCCCGGCGTGGACCACGGCCTGCTGGAGGAGTCCACGCTGGCCTGGCTGGACGGCGTACTGACCGGCACTCCGCGGGAGACCCCGGTGCTGGTGGCCTTCCACCACCCGCCCGTCCCGCTGCACACCCCGTACGTCGACGAGATCCGCCAGTTCGGCGAGGAGCGGCTCGCGGCCCTGGCCGGACGGCACCCGCACCTCACCGCGTTCCTGTGCGGGCACGCCCACACCGCGGCCGCCACCACCTTCGCGGGGCGGCCCGTGCTGGTGGCGCCCGGTGTGGTGTCCACCCTGCGGCTCCCGTGGGAGCACCCCTCGGCCGGCTCCGAGCACGTCCACCTCGACGAACCGCCCGCCGTCGCCTTCCACTTGCTGGGCGACGACGGGCGGCTGACGACCCACTACCGGGTGGTCGTGGACCGCCGGTAGCTGCGTCCGTCACGGGTCCGCGTCAGCAGGCCCGAGGTGATCAGATACCGCCGCAGCGCCGAGCAGTCCTCGTGCACGGTGCGCAGCGCGTCGTTCACCTCGGGCTCCGTGTACTCCCGGTCCACCGTGAAGAGGGTCTCCGCGAGGTGGACGAGCAACTGCTCCCGCCGGGCGGCCCTGCGCGGCATCGCGATGAGCCGTCCGCCCGAGAAGAGGTCGCCGACGTCCCTCCGCTCCGTGCGCGGGGCGGACTGCGGTCGGTGATCGGTGCTCTCAGACATGAGAGCGAGCTTGACCGCTCGGCTCCCCGGCGGGCAACGGAATTTCCGGCTCGAAGGCCCTGAGGGCGTCCTCCCCGCCGGTCCACAGGACGCCGAGCCGTTGGCGGACCAGGAGCCAGCCGTCCGGCCCGCGGCGGAACTCCCATGCGTACGGCCCGCCCATGGAGTAGGTGGCGGAGGTCGACCCGGACGCGGTGACCGCGACGAACCACATGTAGCCGATGCCGCTCGCCCGGTCGCCCTCCACCTCGAAGTGCAGGTTGAGGAGGTGGTGCTGCATGCCCGGGTACGGCGATTCCGCCTCTTCCACCGTCGCCCGGATCGCCTCCTTCCCGCGGGTCTCGCCCCACGGCCCGAACTCCAGCACCGCGTCGTCGGCCCAGCAGTCGATCCAGGTCTGCCAGTCCTTGCGGTCCAGTGCCCGCCAGCCGCGGACCAGGAGGCTGCGCAGAGCCTCCTGGTCCTCCAGGTTCCGCAGCCTCCGGACCAGGCTGCCGTACTCGGCGGCGGTGGGCGGCACTTCGGTGCGCTCCCTCCCGGCGGGGGTCACCGGGCGCTCGCGGCCGGGCGGACGACGATCTCGTTCACGTCGACCTCCGGGGGCTGGGAAAGGGCGTAGGCGATCGCCTCCGCGACGGCCGAGGCCGGAAGTGCCACGGCGCGGTAGGCCTTCATCGCCTCTCTGGCTTCCGGATCGGGGATGCCGTCCGCGAGTTCGGACTCGGTCACGCCGGGCGAGACGAGGGTGACCCGGACGTCCCCGCCGGACTCCTGGCGCAGGCCCTCGGAGATCGCGCGGACGGCGAACTTGGTGGCGCAGTAGACGGCGGCGGTGGGGGAGACCTCGTAGGCGCCGACGGAGGCGATGTTCACGATGTGCCCGCCGCCCTGTGCGCGCATCACCGGCAGGGCGGCGGCGATCCCGTGCAGGACGCCGCGCACGTTGACGTCGATCATGCGGTCCCACTCGTCGGTCTGCAGCGCTGCCAGCGGGGAGAGGGGCATCACCCCCGCGTTGTTCACGAGGGCGTCGATCCGGCCGTACTCGCGGCACGCCGCATCGACGAACGCGTGCACGTCCGCCGCGTCGGTGACGTCCAGCGTCCGGAAGGCGGCGGTGCCGCCGTCCCGGGTGATCTCCTCGACCAGCCGTTCCAGCCGGCCGGTGCGGCGCGCACCGAGCAGGACCCGGTGCCCGTCCGAGGCCAGACGGCGTGCCGTGGCCTCCCCGATGCCGCTGCTCGCGCCGGTGACGGCCACGGTCATGGCGGTCTGCTTCATGTCTGTTCCTCCTTGTGGCCGGCTTTCGGCCGGCTCGCCCTCCGGAGTCTGGGCGGCGGCGGAAGGAGGGACCAGGACGGGCTGTGCCCGGGTACGGCGCACCCAGGCACGCGCCGGGGGAGCCGTCTAGCCTGGCGTGATGACAGGCAACGCCCTCGGGGACTTCCTTCGCGCGCACCGTGCACGGCTGCGGCCCGACGACGTGGGACTGGCCTCCCACGGCCCGCGCCGGGTCGCCGGTCTGCGGCGGGAGGAGGTCGCCGTCCTCGCCGGCATGAACTCCGACTACTACGCCCGCCTGGAACAGGGCCGGGAGCAGAGCCCCTCGCCACAGATCCTCGACGCGATCAGCGCCGCCCTGTGCATGGACCACGAGGCACGTGACCATCTGTTCCGGCTGGCGGGCACCCTGCCGGACGGGCAGCGGACCCGGCCGAGGGAGACCGTCAGCCCCATGCTGCGCCAATTGCTGGACGGGTACGCGCACACCCCGGCATTCGTCCTCAACCCGGCGCTGGACCTCCTGGCGGCCAACAGCCTGGCCGACGCGCTCTTCTCGCCGTTCGAGGAGGCGGACAACCTCGCCCGCATGACCTTCCTCGACCCCGCCGGCCGATCCTTCTACGCACAGTGGCAGCGGGCGGCCGAGGCGGTCGTCGCCGCCCTGCGCCAGGCCACCGGCCTCGCCCCGCACTACCCCCGCCTGCGCGAAGTGGTGGGCCTTCTCACCTCGGCGAGCGAGGAGTTCGCCGCGCTCTGGTCCGCGCACACCGTCTACGGAAAGACCCTCGAGGCCAAGGCACTGGTGCACCCGGAGGTGGGGGCCCTGTCCCTCACCTACCAGTCCTTCGACGTACGGGGAGCCCTCGGCCAGCAGGTGGTGATCTACCACGCGAAACCGGGAAGCCCCGGCGCCCACGCGCTCTCGCTGCTCGGCAGCCTCAACGCAACGGGCCCGTCCGGCACCGGAGTTCACCGGACCGGACGGGCGCGGGCGTGAGCGGTGGGTGGTGGCGGGGCGGGGTCAGGGGCCGACGGTGATCTGCTGTGCCGGATCGGTGGTGTCGGAGACCCGGTAGACCGCGTTGAAGGTGGACGAGGTCGCGCTGGTGGGGCAGCCGAACCCGCCGGTGACCTTCACCGGTACGGACGCGTTGGTGAAGGTCAGGCTGGACGGGGCGCCGTTGGCCCAGGTGCCGCCGACGCTCGCCGGGGCCGTGGGGGCCGCGGTGACCGTACAGGAGGCGAGCCCGCTCGTCTTGACCACCAGGCCGCCGACCGGCAGACCCATGGTGGCGGTGATCGGCGAGCCGTCCTGCATCGACACGGTCCAGGCTCCGGAGGTCGTGACCGTGGGGGTCACGCCCGGGATGCTGGAGGTGCAGGAGCTGTACGTCGGCGCGGAGATCGGCGAGGACACCGGCCCGGCCGGGTTGCTGTTGCCGGGGGCGGCCGGCACCGTGCCGGTGGCGACGGAGACGTTGCACGTCACCGTCACGGAACCGGCTTTGAGAGTGGCCTTCCCGGTGAGGGTGGCCTGGAAGGCGTGCCCGGCCGGGGAGACGGTGGTCGACCCGGCCGCGGGTAAGGGAGCGGCGGTGACCGGGGCGGTGACCGCGCCGAGCGCGAGGGCTCCGGCGGCGGCCGCCCCGAAGGTGAGCGCGGTGCGCGAACGGCTCATGGCTGTGCTCCTTGGGGATCGTGGTGCGAGGTGGGGGGAGGGGGCGCGGCGGCCGCCGAGGCGCCCACGGCGGACTCCGCGTTCCCGGTGCCTGACACGGACTCCTGCCGGGACTCCGCCGCGGACTCCTCCGCGGACTTCGGTTCCCCGGCGCGCGGGGCCGCGCGCGGGGCGGCGTACGGCTGCCACGCGAACATCAGGCCGCCGCCGAGAATGCCGAGCAGGGTGCCGATCAGGAAACCGCCCAGATTCGACAGGACCAGCGCGGCCGTGGCGATCAGGGTGGTGAGGATGCCCGCGAGGGTGCGCTGGGCGGGAGAGAACCAAGCGGTGAGGCCGAGCACGATCATCACGATGCCCATCAGGACGGACGGGATCCCCGCCACCCCCTGCTGGAGCATGATCTTCAGCGGCGCCAGCGGCAGGACGCAGATCCACGCCCCGGCGAGGATCGCGAGCAGCCCGCCCCAGAAGGGCCTGCTGCGCCGCCACCGTTGCCACCGCCGCCGACGGCTCAGAAGCATTCCTTCTTGCCCTTGCTGACGTTCATGCTGAGCCCGGAGAGCTTGAAGGTGCCGGCGTTGGTCGCCCACGCCGTCTGCTGCAGATCGGTGATGCGGACCGTGTCGGCCTGCTGGGCGAAGAGGTCCTGCATGCCCTGCGCTTCGGCCGGCCCCTTGTCGAGGGTGGAGGCGTCCCGCCCGATTTCGATGTTGGTGAAGACGGCGTCGCCGGCGAGCTGGGTCGCGTCGACGAACAGGTTGCTCGCCTCCACCGGGGCCTTGCGGCCTGCGGTGAGGTTGAGCGAGATGTCGCCGACCACCGGGAGCGTGGTGACCACGGACTGGCAGAGGTTGTGGAGCCTGGCCTCCCGGATGGCGGTGACGGCCACCGGTATCAGTTCCTCGCGGGCGTTGACGTCGACGCTGCCGTACTGGGCGAAGCCTTCGCCCTCCAGGCTGCTGGCCGAGACCTTGAACTGCTGGCCCGACACGGCGAAGGAGGCGGCCAGTACGCCCTGCGCGAGGGCGATGCCGAGGCCGGCGGTCACGGCCACGGCGGGGACGGTCAAGGCGGCGAACCGGCGCCAGCGAACACGGCCGGAGTCACTGCGCTCGTCGGATAAATGGTCGGATAAAAGGGGGGAGCCGGTCATGAGATCGTCCCTTATTTCGGCTGTGCACCGTTGTTACCGACGAGTTGAATGTAAGAGTGCCAATGGAGGTTGGCAAGGTTGTGCGAGCGCACCCTTTGAGCCGACTCCTACTGCTCCGTACGCAGCAGTTCGGCGACCTCCGCGTCCACCCGCCGGGCCATCGCCCGGGCGAACTCGGTGGCCACGACCTCCCCGGCCACCGGCCGCAGCGCCGCCACCGCCGCGGTGATGTGCTGGAGCCGGGTGGCCGAAAGTCGCTCCAGCCCCTCCGCCCCCTCCGTACCGATCACATGCCGGCGGAACAGCCCGACGAACCGGTCCGCGACCGTCGCCGCCTGCGTCTGTACGAACTCCCCGACGTCCAGGATCTCCGCCAGCGGCACCCCCAGGCGCACCAGCGTCAGCGTCGCGTCCAGCAGTCGGCGGCTCGGGTGCGTGACCAGGTCCCCGTCGACCGTCACGTAGCCCAGCTCCGCCGCCCGCCGGGTGTCCGCCGCGGTCGCCGTCGGGCCGAACAGCTCCCGCAGTTCGGCCCGGGTCATCGTCACCGGCTCCTCCTGCACCCAGTCCCGGGTCATCTCCCGTTCCAGGCCCAGCAGTCGGGACAGGCCGCCGCCCTCCTCCCACGCCTGCAGCAGCTCCGCGATCCCGTTGACCGTGTAGCCGCGCCCCAGCAGGTCGCTGATCAGGCGCAGCCGGGTCAGGTGGTCGTCGGAGTACCAGGCGATCCGGCCCTCCCGGCGCGGCGGCGGCAGCAGCCCGCGCTCCTGGTAGTAGCGCAGGTTGCGCACCTTGACGCCGGCCGCCCGGGCCACGTCCTCCCGGCGGTAGCGCCCGCCACCGCTCCCGTCCTCCACCTGGCTGCTCACGGGCCAGAGTGTAGGAGCTACCGGCAGGTCACATGGGCCGCGGACGATCCTGCTTGACCGCCCGCAGGACCACGAACTTCGGCTCGCTCGCGACGACTTCGCTGTTGCCGAAGAGCCGGCGCAGGTGGGTGTGGTAGCCCATGTGCCGGTTCGCGACGATCCACAGCTCGCCGCCGGGCCGCAGCACCTTGCGCGACTGCGCGAACATGCGCAGCGCCGTGGCGTCCGTGGTGGCCTGGTGGGAGTGGAAGGGCGGATTGCTCAGCACCAGGTCCACGGACGCGGGCGCCAGCATGGCCACCCCGTCGCCGACGAGGAACTCCGCGGTCCGCCGGCCCTCGCGGACGTTCGCCCGGTACGTGGCCTGCGCCGAGGCGACCGCCTGGTACGACTCGTCGGTGAAGACGACCTCGGCGTCCGGGTCGTGGACCTGGACCGCCGTGCCGACGACGCCGTTGCCGCAGCCGAGGTCGACGACCCGGGCCCCGTCGGTGTTGGTCGGCAGGTTCTGCAGGAAGAAGCGGGTGCCGACGTCGAGCCGGTCGGCGCAGAAGATCCCGGCGTGGTTGACGACGGTCAGGCCCGAGGCCGAGCCCGCGTCCTCGTCCACGGTGTACGTCAGCGGCCACGGCCCGGGGGTCGTGGGGCGGGTCGCCCCGGGGGTGCCCGGCGTGCAGAAGATCAGCCGGGCCTTCTTCTCGGCGAGCGAGGTCTTCGTGGGGCCGAGGATCTTCTCGAAGAGGCGCAGCGTGGAGGTGTGGATCTCCTTGACCATGCCGGCGCCGACCACGACCGTGCCCGCGTGCACGTGCGGGGCCAGCCGGTACAGCTGGTCCTCCAGCAGCGCCAGGCTCTTGGGCACGCGCACCAGCAGGACGTCGATCTTCCCGGGCGGCGGGTCCTGCGTGGTCAGCAGGGTCACCGTCGCCTTCGCCGTTCCGATCCCGTTGCGGTCCAGGTTGGCCGCGGTGGCGGAGCGGGTGAGGGCGGAGTCGGTGATCTGCGTCGGGCGGTACGCGGCGAGCGCCGTCGTCAGCGTCCCCCAGCGGTCCCCGAGCACCGTGATCTGGCCGGCGGAGGCCAGATCCACCGGCCCGCGCTCCCCGGTACCGGAGTCGAGGTGGCGCAGCAGGTACTCGTCGGCGGCGTCCCAGGCACGGAGCCGGTCGCGCGGATCCTCGGGGAAGCGGGTGAGCTCGTAGGAGCCGAAGGGTGTGGTCAGGCGGTTCATATGCACCCCAGGCTATCCGAGCCGACCGCCGGACCCCGCACGCACGGGGCCGGCCGACCGAATGCTCCGGGCCGGGCGGCTGCTCGGGGCGGGGCGGGGCGCTCGCTCGGGCGGGGCCGGTACGTCCGGCATGCGCGGGGCCGGACGTCGGCGGGTGGAGGGCCGGACGCCTGCTCGGGCGGGAACCGGGCGTCGGAAGGTGCTGGTGGGGGACGGGCCCGCACGCGCGTGGGGCCGGCCACATCCGCACGCGCGGGGCCGGGCGCCCGCGCGGCGGAGATGCCGGACATCCGCACGCACGGTGGCGGACGCCCGCTCGGGCGGAGCCGGACGTTGGCGCGCACCGAGCCGGGCGCCCACTCCAGCGGCTCCTGACGTCCGGCAGGTGCGGCGCCGGGCTACCGCTCGGGCGGACCGGCCGGGCCACCCGCTACTCCGACTACTCCGGCTACTCCGGGAAGTCGCCCGCCATCGCGGCGGCCACCCGCAGGTACGGGCGGGCCTCGGCGGCCCGGCCCAGGCGCTCCAGCGTGCGACCGAGCATCAGCTGTGCGTAGTCCTCCACCGGCCAGCGCTCCAGGATGGCGCGGAGCTCGTGCTCGGCGCGGGAGAGCTGGGCGGAGTGGTAATAGGCGCGGGCCAGCAGCAGCCGGGGTGCCAGCTGCTCGGGCACCTCGCCCGCCAGCCCCTCCAGGATGCGGCCGGCCGTCGCATACTCCTTCGCGTCGGAGAGGCGCCCCGCTTTTCTCGCACCTGGTCAGAGTGCCCTCAACACCTCTGACCTGCGATTTGACCCCTCTTGGGTTTGCCGGTCCATGCCGGTCTATGCCGCCCCGTGTGCCACGGCTGTGCCACGGCGAACGGGCCGTCGGGCTGGGGGTGTGCCGGTGTAGGCCGAGACGAGGAAAGGCCCCGGCGCTACCAACGCCGGAGCCTTTCAGACGAGTCCCAATTACCAGCGTCCCGCCCCAACGGCTTCCCAACCAGTTGGCGGTGACGCTTTCCCGAGACTCAGAGGGTCAGTGTGTCCCCCAATTCGTTCGCTACGGTAGCCGATCCGGCGCCCCCTTTCCACCCGGCCATCCCGCTACAGCCCTGCAATCACGGGGCTGAATGCCCATCGACACCCGCCCCGTGTGGCAGTTCCGAGCGTGCACTTTCACACGATCAGGCGACCAGCGCCGCCGGGCGCGTACCGCGCCCTCGGCTGGCCTACCGGGCGGGTGCCGAGTCCGGTGCCGGCGCAGGCCGCAGCCGCCTCGTTCGCGTCCCGCTCGCCCTGGTGAAGGGCGGGGAGGTCTACCCGGACATTGCCGTGACCGTGTTCATGAAGGTGGCCGCGCTGGCCGACCGCCCCGAAGCCTGCACGGCCAAGGTCGGCACGCTGGCCGAGTACCTCGCCCTGTCTCCCCGCAGCGTCCACCGCGGCCTCGCTGCGCTGACCGTGGACCACAGCCCCGGCCGTCCCGCCCTGATCCAGACCCAGCGGCGGACCCACCGGGGCGGAACCGGACAGTCGGCCCGGCGGACGGTCGTCCCCGTAGAGCGCGAGTACGTGCTGGTGCCCCTCCTCGCCGCCGAGACCCTGACACCCCGACACCTCCGGCTGCTCGCCCTCCTCATCGAGGCCGAGCGCCGCCGCTACACCCCCACGCTCGCCGAGGTCGCCGAGCACCTGCGCCACGCCTCCGGCCAGAAGGCCGGGGAGCCGCTCGCCGAGGCCACGGTGTCCACGCTGCTGGCCGACCTCGACACCGCCGGGTGGATCACCCTCGACCGGCGCGGCGGCTACCAGGGCCGCCACGCCGCCACTGTCCACAGGGCCCCGCTCCACGCTGTTCCGGCCCCTGACCTGCGGACCTCAAGTCCTGGGAACGGTGGCACATCGGGTGGTAGGTCCCATGGCGCATCCCTCGCGTATAAGGAAGACCGGTCATCTACTGACGTTGAACAACCCACGCCGGACATGGATCTGTCCGCCGTAGGCGCTGAGGCAGTAGAGGGCGCTCCGGCTGTGGAAAACCCGGAGGCCGTCGAAGGTGAAGGTGTTGGCGCCCTCCGGGCGGAGCAGCAGAGCAGCCCCTCCCCGACCACCAAGCGGACCGGCTACACCGGCTCGGGTATCACCCTGTCGCCGCAGATGACGTTCATCCTGGAGCCGATGGCGCACCTGCTGGACGGCGTGGGTGCCTACCCGGTCCGGCTGGCCGTCCGGGAGGTCCGCCGCCAGCTCGACCTCGGCACCGAACCCGAGCGGCTGCGTGCCCGCCTGACGGCCCGTTTGGCCCGCCTTGATCACCAGGCCCTCCTCGCCGACCCCAAGCGCGTCGAGGGGCTCCTGATCGGCCGGAAGGGCACCGGGGGCGTCTGGGCCCGCTGGGGCTGTGCCCGCTCCCAGTGTGAGACCGGCATCGACTGGGAGACCGGCGACCGCTGCCACGAGTGCGCCGAGGCCCGCACCGAGCGCAGGCTCGTGGGAGCCGAGGAGTTCGACCGCCGGGCCGCGCTGACCCGTGCCCACTTCCAGATGTCCGCGCCGGTCGCCACCTGGCACTGCGCCGACTGCGAAGCCGCCCAATCCGGCGCCAGTCCTGGCGCGGGCCTGTGCGGTCGCTGCTGGTCTCAGACCCCCGAGGGTCAAGCCGCGGCGACCGAACGCGAGGACCAGTGGCGGGCCGCTGTGACTGAACGGAATGCCCAGCAGGACCAGGCGCCCGAGAACGAGGGCCAGGCGCTCCGCGCCCAGATCCGAGCCCTTCGGCGGGCGTCATGAACACCACCACGAAGGAGCACTCCATGCCCGAGGTCCACGCCCGATTCCCTGCTCGCGGCCGGAGGGAAGCGTGAACCGCCCGGAGTTACGACGAAGCCCCCGCCGAATGCCGGCGGGGGCGGGGGGTTGGGGACTAGGCGGGGGAGCCGTAGCGCTCGGCTGCCCAGGCGTGGGGGACGAGTACCGCAACGCGGGTTCCGCGACGCGTGATCGCCACGTGGGTGCCCGCGATCCGTACGTCTTCGAGCAGGTCGGCCAGGGAGCGCAGTCCTTCCGTGGCGGTTTCCTCGCGAACTGCGGGGCCGTCCGCCCCTGCCGCCTGGGCGTACCACTCGGGCGGGATGACGGACACCGCCGCTTTGCCGTGGCGGGTGACCTGGTGGTGCCGGCCCGCTCGGTACGTCGCGGCCAGCACGTCAGCCCAGCCCTTCCGCAGCTCATCAGCGGTGATCGTCGTCGCTTCCATGGCTCGGAGTGTACGGAACGCGAGGTTTCCAGGGAATCCACGAAGCTCGTGAAATTCAACAAATTCACGGACTTCCACAAACTCTAGAAACTCGCTACGGTGAGAACCGCACCACACAGAGCCACCACTCCTCCGGAGACAGGCGGGCGCACGGCTTCGTCGGGCGTCGTCTAGCTCCTCCGCGGGGCCGTTCCTTGAGAACTCCACAGAGTGCCGAAACGAAAAAACCGCCCGTACGCAGGGCGGATGCAAATTCGCCGACCTGATGAACAGGTCCGGTCCCGCGCGGGCTCACACAGCCGTGCGGGAGCCGCGCCCGCTCAGACAGCAGGCAAACGCAAAACGGCCGCCGGGTGCGCGAACACCCGACGGCCAGCCGGACACCTGACGAAACCAGGAGCCAGCAATGCCGAAGCGTACTTCGTTCAACCAGCACGCCAACGAGGCGGTCGCCATCACCAAGCCCACCAAGGCCGCGACCAACGCCCCGCGTTACGCGGAGGCCCTCGACAGGGGCCCCCGCACCCAGGCCGCCGCCGGACGCCTCGTCTCCTCGATCCGTGGGGGGAAGCGCTGATGCCCCGCGCCTGGGTCCGCACCATCGCCGCCGCGAAGGACGCGGCCAAGGCCGCCGCCGCCGCGAAGAAGGCCGCCGACGCCATCCGCGCCGCCCGCAAGGGGGCGTGATGAGCCTCCGCAGCTTCCTCTTCGCCGACAGCTCCCGCCACGAGAGCACCGGGGACACCTTCGGCAAGGTCAAGACCGCCAAGCGCGGCCGGACCCGCGACGCCGAAGCCGACTTCAACCAGCGCGAACGCAACCGCGAGCGCGGCAGCCGCGAGGCCGACACCCCCCGCCGGAGCATCTTTGGGCGGAGGGACCGCTGATGGCCAGTCGATCCCGCTGGGACGTGGACCCGGAAACCCTCCGCGTCGCCCCCAGGAAGACCACCTCGAAGCCGGACTCCGCCCGCGCCGACACCCTGCGCGAAGCCCAGTCCGCCCGCCGCGCTGCCCGCTCGATCCTCCGGCGCGGCTGATGCACCGCCCCTGCCAGTTCCCGCTCGCCGCCGCCACGTTGGCGGCGGGCGGGTGCCGCACCCGCGAACAGGCCCACGAGCGCGGGATCTGCGCCCGCCTCTGGGCCCAGCAGACCGGCCGCACCACCCACACCAACCCGAGGAGCAGCACGTGACCAGACCCGACGAGCCCGACCTGGCCACCCTCGCGGCCATACGGGACCGCCTCGCCGACACCACCGCAAGCGCCTTACGCCGAGTCCGCCCCACCGGAGAGACCGAGACCCCCCAGCCCAACCCCGCACCGCTCGCGCCCGGAGACCTCTGGTCCGCCGAACTCGGCGGCATCACGGTCTCCGTCCGCTGGCGGGACCACTACACCGACGACGACCCGAAGGTGCCGGCCACCACCTGACGGACCGCCCGAAGCGGCCCTCGGACCCGGCAACGCCACCCGCACGAAGACGGGGAAGGCACCGGGCCCGAAGGCCGCCTCGGCCGACCGGCCACCAGCCCCCGCACACAAGCCCCCTGGAGAAAGCCAGATGAACAGTCCCTCGCCCCCGGGCGCCCGAGACCTCCGAAACCTTCCCCGGCCCCTGCTCTACCTCGGCGGGCTGGTCGTCTTCGGAGCGGTGATCATCGCCGCTATCGGGTTCGCCGGGTCGTACACCGCCGTGCGGGACCTCGCCGAAAGGAAGGGGTTCGGCAGCTTCGCCCGGGCGTTCCCCGTCGGGATTGACGCGGGGATCGTCGTACTCCTCGCCCTGGACCTGCTCCTGACCTGGCTCCGCATCCCCTACCCGCTGCTCCGGCAGACGGCATGGTTTCTGACCGCAGCGACGATCGCATTCAACGGGGCCGCGGCCTGGCCCGACCTCCTCGGCGTCGGCATGCACGCCGTAATGCCCGTCCTGTTCGTGGTCACGGTCGAGGCCGCCCGGCACGCGGTGGGGCGTCTCGCCGACATCACCGCCGACAAGCACATGGAGGGCGTGCGGCTGGTGCGCTGGCTGCTCTCCCCGGTCCCCACCTTCAAGCTCTGGCGCCGCATGAAGCTGTGGGAGCTGCGCAGCTACGAACGGGCCGTCGGGATGGAACAGGACCGGCTGATCTACCAGGCCCGTCTCGAAGCCCGGTACGGGCGGCGCTGGCGGCGCAAGGCGCCGGTCGAACTCCTGATGCCGCTCCGCCTGGCCAAGCTCGGCGTCCCCCTCCAACTGGAGGGTGACGCCATCCCGTCCCCCGACCCCATGGCGAACACCGGCTTGGCGGCCGACCCCGACCCCGACCAGATCCCGGCTCTGGAACCGGCCCCGGCCGACCCCGACCCCGACCTGATCGGGGGGCCGACCAACGACCCCGACCAGGCACCCGACTTCCCGTTGGTCGGGGGGCCGCTCCCGACCCCGACCTACCCCGACCCCGACCTGACCGGGGAGGCCGACCAGGCCCCCGACCTGACCCCGACCAAGGCCCCCGACTTCGCGTTGGTCGGGGCCCCGACCAATACCCCGACCTACACCGTGACCAGCAGTGGTTACCCCGACCCCGACGTGATCGGGGGGCCGCTCCCGACCCCGACCAGCACCCCCGACCTGACCCCGACCAACGCCCCCGACTTCGCGTTCGTCGGGGCCCCGACCCCGACCCCGACCAACACCCCGATCAACCC
Organism: Streptomyces sp. NBC_00207; assembly: GCF_045160965.1. Taxonomy (NCBI): domain Bacteria; kingdom Bacillati; phylum Actinomycetota; class Actinomycetes; order Kitasatosporales; family Streptomycetaceae; genus Streptomyces; species Streptomyces sp. NBC_00207. The sequence goes on from NZ_CP130715.1 coordinate 7,929,682, forward strand.
CGACCCCGACGAGATCGGGGCCCCGGCCCTGACCCCGACGCCGGTCGTCGTACCGGCCGCACAGTCCCCGACCAAGCGGCGCCAGATCACCGCGCCCGTCCCCCCGACCAAGCCCACGCCGCCCCCGAAGTCGGGGAGCCGACGCACCCGCGCCGAACTCCTCGACCTCGTGAAGCAACTCGACCCCGACCGGCAGACGCTCAGCCCGAACCGCGTCTCGGGCGAGCTCGGCGTCTCGTGGAAGACGGCCCGCGCGCTCCTGGAGGAGCTCGGGCGTCTGCCCGATCCCGAGCCCGCGCCGGGCGAGTAGCCACCGAAGGAAGCCATGACGAACGAGAAGCACAAGCAGAACGCATGAAGCGGTGCCGGCCAAAGGACCGGCACCGCCCCACTAACCCCCGGGAGGGGGCCCGGGTCACCGACCAAAGCAAGCCGGTGCCCCCTCCCCACACAGAGGTTGAGGACACGATGACAGCCATACCGTTCGAACAGAAATCGCTTCCGCTGCGCACGTGGCTCTCGGCGGCGGCGACCGTGCTCCGCATCTACCGCGCACGCACCCCCGAGGTGGTGCCGGCCGCGTGGGCGCCGGAAGAGATCCACACCGCAACGCCCGGTCAGGACGAGCTGATCGTGCGCGCCGCGCTCATCGCGCGGGGCGTCGCACCCGGGGGGCGGCCGTGACCACGCCCACCCCGGGCAGCTACCCGCCGCCCCCTGCCTACCCGCCCGGCCAGCAGCAGGACCCCGTGGCCTGGCACTCGATCCCCGCACAGCGAGAGCCTGAAGTGCACTACCCCGCCCCGGGCGCTGAGCCCTGGCGGGAGCAGGCCCAGGAGACCGCGCACATGATCGCGGACGCCTTGGCCATCTACATGGCCCCCGAGAAGCAGCGCGAGAAGCGCTTCGACTTCTCGTGGATCGGCCGAATGACCAGCTCAAAGCACGGACGGACCGCGATCATCGCGGCCGTGTCCTCGGCGCCGCTGGTCGGCGTGGCCGTCGCCGAGTACCAGGCCGCCACCCACGCCAACCCGCTCGGCCTGGTCGCCCTCGCCGGTCTCTTCGCCCTCGGAACGCACGGCTACTTCCACAACGCCCTGACCCGCTGGGCCCTGTGGGGCGTCGCCCTGTCCCCGCTCTACTCCATCCCGGCCTCTCTGGCCCTGCTCACCGCCACCGTTGGGAGTTCCTCGTGAAGACGGCAACGCTCGGAATGTTCACCGTCGGCCTGCTCGTCTTCGTCGTACGGATCGCCTGGTGGTGGTTCAAGTCGTCCAAGGGGTCCCGGAAGATCAAGGACCTGGCGTCCTTCGCGCTCGCGTCGGTCTCTTTCGGGCTGGCCGGTGCCTGCGCGGGCGGGATCATCGGGACCATCATCGGGTGGGCCCGCGACGGCATCGGCTGGGCCGGTGACCAGGCCCTCAAGTCCGGCACAGGGTCACAGGCTGTAAGCGTCTCGCGGGCCGCCGACTATGGCGTGCTCACCCCGTTCGGAGCCGTGATCATGCTCGTGGTCGTCGCCATCACGATCGTGTGGTTCAAGTCCGCAGTGGGCCCCCTCAAGAAGGAAATCGGGTGGGGCGGCGTCTCCGGGGTCGGCCTCGGCCCGTTCGTCGGGGCCGCGCTCATGGTCCCGATCGTCAACGGCATCGGCGCCAGCACCATTCAGGCCTGGTTCTTCGCTTAAGCGCCTGAACTGGGATGTAACCGCGTAACCGGTGTAGCCGAGGGCCCCGTATCGGCGGGTTACGAGCCGTAACCCGCCTGCGGGGACCCCTCGGTTACGGGTTACGGGTTACGCCCGCCGCCCCCAGGACGACCCCGAGACGCCCCAAGAAGGTGCCCAAGATGAGTGCCGAAGTGACCCCCTACGAAGGCGAATACGTGTGGGGCGAGTTCGTCGAGGACGATGCCCCGAGTGCCGGCGCACCGGAACCGCCCGACGGACCCGCCACCCACCGCCGCCCCTCCCGAATGTCGCAGACCGTCACCACCGCCGCCCGGGCCGTCGCAGGGCTGACCGGCCCCGGATACGCCAACCTGTGGCACGTCGCCGTGCACACGATCTCCGGCGGCCACAAGTCCGACGACGAGTTCCGCCGGGCCCTGGTGAAGATCCAGTTCGACCAGTACCAGCAGCAGCGCACCGAAGCGCAGACCGGTCTCACCGAGGCGGAGAAGCGCCTCGCGGACCTCATGTCCACGGCCGCGACGACCGGCCTCAACCAAGACCAGAAGATCGCGGTGCACCAGGCCCGCGACGAAGTACGGCGCCGCCAGGCCGGGCTTACCGCCCTGCGCGCCCAGCCGTTCGAGCCGGTCCAGCCGACCGCCGACCAGATCACCCGGGCCCGACGGGTCAGCGGCGCGAAGCGGTTCGTGTTCGCCGCCGTAGCAGTCACCGCGGCCGGGGTCGCCGTCGTCATCCAGGCCCCGCTCGCCGCACTCGCCGCACTGCCCGTCTCGGCCGTCGGGGCCTGGTGGCTCACCCGCCACCCGATCCCCCTCACACAGCGGGAGATCCCCGAGGCGCTGCGCCTGCCCGAACTCGGGCCCGGCGTCACTGCCACCGTGCCCGGACAGGCACCCGACCCGACCGCCGTGCACGAGACGTACGACCCCTCCAAGGTCTCCGACGAAGCTGTCGAGTTCACCCGTGCCCTGTACGCAACGAAGCTGATCAAGCCGGTGAAGGTGGGGGAGGGAGACAACGCGCAGACCCTGTTCCCGCACGCCACCATCGAAGGCCCCGTCGTACGCGACGAACTCGGCTGGTCCGCCGTGATGGTGCTGCCGTCGGGGATGGACCTCGACGCCGAAGCGGTCATGAAAAAGCGCGTCAAGGTCGCCGCCGAAATGAGCGTGGACGAGTCCCTGCTCATCCTGGAGCGGGTCCCCCCGAGTGCCGGCGGCCACGCCCGCATGATCCGCGTCTCCAAGTTCGTCGTGGACCCGTTCGCGGTCAGCCGCCCGTCCCCGCTGATCGGGCAGACCGAACCCCTCGACCTGTGGGAGATCGGCGCGCCGGTCGCGTTCGGGCCGCGCGGCGACGTGGTGTTCATCCCCCTGCGGGACATCGCCCTTCTGCTGGGCGGCGCCTCCCGCTCCGGTAAGGGCGTCGCCATCGCCGCACTCATCTGCGCGGCAGCCCTCGACCCCCGCGTCCGTTTCCGCATCATCGACGGCAAGGGCTCCGGCGAGCACAACCGCTCCGCCCGCCTCGCCGCGACGTTCTTCAAGCACTCGCCGGAGCGGCTCCTGGCGCTCCTGCTCATCTACAAGGAGGAGATGGACCGCAGGCACGCCCGCCTGTCCGACCTCGGCCGCAGCAAGCTCGACGCCGACCTGCTCCACGAAATGCCCGTCGAAGTCGTCGTCGTTGACGAGCTGTACCCGTACACCACGCACAAGAAGCTCGGCGCGAAGATCCTCCGCCTGCTGATCCTCCTCGGGTCCCAGGGCCTCGACGTCGGGATCATCCTCGTGATGGCCACACAGACCCCCATGGTCGAAGTGGTGCCCCGGCTCCTGCGCAACAACGTGGGCGGCCGGTGGGGCATGCGCACCGACGACGCGACCAGCTCGAACACGATCCTCGGAGACGGTCGGGCTGGACAGGGCTTCGACGCCTCCAAGATCAGCGACGAGACCCGGGGCGTCGGCTGGCTCGCCCTCGGCGGCATCCCCCGCAAGGTCCGCTCCTGCCACACCACCGACGCGGAGTTCGCCGCGATCATGGCTGTGGGCTACGCCCTCCGCCAGGCCGCCGGAGCCCTCCCCGGGCAGCGCTTCGACCCGATCGAGGAAGCCCTCCTCCAGCTCACCGGGATCTCCACCGCCGCAGGCGGCGCCGGAGGCTACGGCAACGCGGAAGGCGGCACCTACACCGCCGCCCAGGACGACGACACCGACGACGACTTCGACCCGTACGCCGCCGACGAAGACGGCGACGACGAAGCCCCCGAGGTCACCATCACCAACATGCGCGAGATCGTCGCCCTGATCCTCTCGCTCTACCCGGCCGACGCCGACCGCGCGCACCTCGCGGACATCGCCGACCGCCTCAACGCCGACGGGACCCACGGCGACGACTGGGACGCCGTGGCCGTCGGTGACGCCCTCCGCAACGCGGGAGTCACCGTCAAGCCGGTCCGCGTGAACAAGATCCCCGGCAAGGGGGTGTTCTTCGCCGAGCTGCACGCCGTCCTCGGCGACGCGAACTGACCCGGCGGCCCGGGGGACCTTCCCCCGGGCCGCCCCAACCGGCAACAGGCAACCGCCGGGAACCACTCGCGCAGGCCTGCACGGTGATGCACCCTCACCTCATGACCGCGCACCCCATCACCGCCGCCCAGGCCGCCGCTCTCCTGCGCCAGATCGCCCAGGCGACCGAGGACCCGAACCGCGCCTACGCGTACCCCGCCGAGGCCGCGGCGACCGCCGAAGCCCTCGCGGAAGCGGCCGACCAGCTCCGCGCGGCCAGCAAGCGCCTCGACCGCTACGTCCGCGCCCACCGGCACAGCGACGACTGGCGGTCCACCGACCGCGAGACCCCGCGCCACTGGACCGACGAAGCCGCCGTTCAGGCCGAGAACGCGACCCACCACGCCCGCCAGACCCAGGCCCGCCTCAGCAACACCGCCGAGGCGCTCCGCCACCTCGCCCCCAACTAGTCCCGGCCGTGCGCCCTTCGGTGCCGGCCACGAGGCCGACACTGAAGGAGAACCCGATGCCGACCGGAGCTTCCGTACGCCGCAAGGCCAGCCGCGCCATCGTGTGCACCGGCAAGAAGCCGTTCGCCAGCGAGGCCGCCGCGAAGGCCGCCGCGCACGGCATGGCCGCCCGCGAGCCCTACCTCCAGCGCCGCACCGCCTACCCGTGCCCGTACGCCCACGGCGGGCACTGGCACATCGGCCGCAAGCTCGGCCGGGACAACCGCTGATGACCCTCACCACCCCCGAGGCCCTGGCGAAGGCCCACTCCGCGAGCCCGGTCCTGGCCGCGCTGTCCGTCTCGCACCTCCACAGATCCACGGAGATACCCCAGTGAACGGATTACCCGGCCCTTCCGGCCGCTGCCCCACCTGCACGGCCGTGTTGCCCGGCACTCCCGGGACCCCCGCACCCGACCACCACGACGGTTCCGGCGCCGACTGCGCCGGGGGAGACCTGGAGCCCTTAAGACCCCAGCCCGGCCGCCACCCGGCGGCCGGGCGCATCACCCTCTCCGCCCGCCAGCCGAACCTCTCGGCTGGCGGGCGGAGTCGTTCCCGCACCCACACGAAGGAGACGTAGAGATGACCACCGACAGCGAGAGCGGAACGGCGGCACAGCTCGCCCGCGACGCCGACACCGATTTGCAGCTCCTCAACCGGACCGTCGCCGACCACGGATACGCGTACACGGGCGACGTGTACGACGTTCTCGGCGCACTCGCCTCGCTCGGCTCCAAGCTCGTCCAGGCCACCGAGGAAGCCGCCGCGGCCCTGGTCCGCATGGAGGCCCGCGGAGCCGTCGGCGTCTCCAGCGAGGAGACCGCCACCCCGCGCGAGGTCGTCACCGTCGCCGCCCGGTCCCTCGCGCACGCCACCGTCGCCGCCGAGCAGCTCCGGACCCGCCTCGCCGAAGCCCAGTCCACCATCCGCAACCTCACCACGGAGACCGCGCAGTGACCCGCTGGATCGAAGACTCTTCGCTCGACGCCCCCGACGGTCACCACTGGGCCCGGCCTGCGCCGGACGACTGCCCGAACTGCCCGTGCCACACCGCCCGCACCTGCCAGGCCGCAGGCTGGGCCTTCGCCCACCGGCCGACGCACCAGGACGGAACCCCCTACACCGAGCCGTGCCCGTGCGAGCGGAAAGCGGAGGAGGTCGGGCCCGAAGCGCGGACGGTCGTCATCGAGTTGGACGGCATTCTCGAGAACGTGCCGGCGGAGCTCCACCGGTCTGGGTTCGCCGCCGGGCGGATGCTCACCGAGCCCGTCTTCGCCGGACACTCCGCGATCCATGGCGACGCGCCGGGCCCGCTCCGCATGGGCCTGCACCGCCCGACCGAGGAGGACGATCCCCGGCACGTCGTCGTGGACGACCGCGGGGAACGGTGGGTGATGGGCGCCACGTCGATGCGCGCCACGATCACCTACCGGATCACCGGCTTCTGGGCGACCGGGGAGGCCCGGTGATCGCCCCGGCCGTCCTCTGCGAGACGGACGGGTGCAAAGGCCTGTACGTGTGGGAGGGCCTCGGCGACATCCTGCCCCAGGCTCAAGCCGTCGGCTGGACCCGCAGCGGTTCCACCGACACCTGTCCGGCCTGCAACCTGACCGATCTCCCGTTGCCCGGCGTCACCGCCGACCGGTGCGTCTTCTGCGGCGGCGAGACCTGGGCCGCCGACGACGCCGACAGGTGCCGCGCCTGCAAGCAGGTCCAGCCCGTCACGTACGACGAAAGCGAGTGGCCCGGCGACTGCGACGAGGACGACGGGCCCCATCCCGAGCCGGACGCCTGAATCCCCGCGCCCCCTGCCCACCCCGGGCAGGGGGATCTCTTCGTGAAGGGACAAGATCATGAACCGCTTACGCCGCACCATGACGGCCGCCCTCGCCCTGGCGGCCGTCCTCGCGGCCACCGGAGCCGAACAGGGCGGCTGTGCCCCGGCCACCGACGACAAGGGCCGCGTCACGGGCGACCGGGGGAGCGCCTGCCTGTTCGTGCCGCACATCCCGTTCGTGGAGGCGGGACGCCTGACCGGCCGCGTCGATCAGACCTGCTACGAGGCGGTGCTGGAGTCCACGGTGACGGTCACCTTGGAGAAGAAGACCCCCGGCGGCTGGCAGGAGGTCGCCCGCGAGCAGTACGCGAAAGCGCCCGCCCTGCGGGTGACGAAATCGCGGACCGTCACCACGGCGTGCGTGCCCGGCGCGTACCGTACGAGGTACTACGCCACCGTGCAGGCCCTCAAGGAGCCGGACGGGATGGCCGACAAGGGCGGCGCGTTCACCGGCCCCCAGGTGATCGGGAAGGAGCAGTGCCCGTGAGCGACGAGGCTTACGCGTGGACCGAGCGCGGCGGACACCGCACGGTCGTCCACCAGGGCCCCGCGGACCCGGCCCCCGCCGGGAGTACCGCCGTGCCGCTGCTGGCGGTCACCCTCGGCCGTACGACCCACCAGTGCCCCGGCGGCTGGTGCGCTGTCCGGCACGATCTCCTGCGCCGCGTCCACAACGCCCGCGTGATCGCCCTCGGATGGGTCGGCCTCCGCTGGGGCCGCACCGGCCTGGAGCGCCGCCGCCCCGCCCTGTGGGGATGACCCCCTGATTCTCGAATGCCCCCGCCGGATGCCGGCGGGGGCATTCGTGTTTCCGGGACCGGATCGGCGACACGGCCACGGTGCTCCGTCCTGGCCCGGAGCAGCCCGACACTGGCGCCATGTCCAAGCCTGAGAATCGACGTTGGCGTTCCATCGACCAGTGGTTCGCCTCCGAGGGCCTGACCGCGAACGGCCGCCCTCGCACAGCTCCTGACCGGCAGGTGGTCGCCTGGGAGCACCCTGTGCCCTACCAGCGCGAGGAGATCCGCGCGAGCGTCGCGGAGTCGGTGACGTACCCGTCCGTCCTGCACGCCATCCAGGCCGCGGGGGAGCCGGGCATCACCCCGTCGGATCTCGCCGCCCAGGGCCTGGGGGAAGAGTTCGAGGTGCTCCAGATCCTCGCCGAACACATCGCCCTGGGGCACGTGGAGAGCGCCCCCCGGAGCATCCGCGCGCGCCCGCGCTACGTGGTCACCGCGTCCGGCGAGCGGTGGCTGGCTGGCCTCGAAGGCCAGGGGGGCGCCGGAACGGGCCCGTGAATCCGTGCACACGATGCCGTGACCATGACACCCTGAATGGGGATATACCTCACAGGAGGTGTCACATCATGGCAAGTTGCTGCGAAACGGACGACTGCGCCGGGTGTGCGTGCTGCCGCCCCTACGCGCCCCGCTTCTCCCGCCCCGCTGCCCGCCCGGCACCGGCCCGCACCGCCGACCACCCATGCAAGCCGGTGCCGGCCGCACGCCCCGAAGTCCGCCAGGCCGCCCTCGCCTCGATCCGCGCGAACCTCCAACAGCGCCGCGAGGAAGCCGCCCGCGCCCGCAACTACCGCACCCGCTAGCCGCTCCGGCGAGCCGCACCATCCGGGACCGCCCCCGGGTGGTGTCATGATCGGGTACGCCGCTGGCTGGTGGGCCGGGCATGTGCGCAGGTGAGACGCCGCGCGCACTGGCCTGGGTGAGATGCCGGATGGTGAGAGGACGCAAGGGCTGGCGGCCCGGCGACGACGAACTGCTGCGCGGGACCGCGTTCGCCGCGTACAAGTCCTACCTTGAGCGGCGCTTCCCCCAACCGGAGCGCTCGTCAGCACACCCCTACGTCGGGGTGGTCCGGCAGTGGCTGACGTACTGCGAGGGCCAGAACACCGACCCGCTCACCGAGGCGACCGCCGCCCACGTCGAACGGTTCTGCACCCAGGCCCGCACCCACGCCCCGGGCCGCTCGTCGGGGATGCCATCCGCCCGGTACTCGGAGATGCGATCCAAGGCCGTGCGGTCGTTCAGCCGGTGGGCGGTCGAGGCAGGCCTGGCCTGGTCGGACCCCACCGAGCACGCCAAGGTCGCCCGCACCGACCGTGCCCGGGGCGTGGACGGCCGCACCCTCACCCCCGCCGACCTTCTCGCCCTCACCCGCGCCGCCCGTACCAATCCGCTGGACCTGGCGGTGCTCCTGGTCCTCGCCGACACCGGCATCCGCCCCATTGAGGCCCGGCGCCTGCGGCTCGGCGACTACCACCCCCGCGACGCACGCGGCCCCATCATCCGTGTGAAGGGACGCGGCCGGGGCCCCGGCACCACCGGGACCGCCCTGCGCGAGCCGATGGCCGTCCGCCGCCTCACCGAGGGCGCCGCCGAGGCCCTCGACAACGCGCTGCGCTACGGGCAGGCCGTCGCCCCGGCCCGTACGCGGGACGGCTGGGTGCCGCTCCTGAGGGTCCGGACTCGCGCGCACGGCGAGCTCGTCCCGCTCACCGAAGACCGCCTCGCACTGCTGGTGCGCCGCCTCACCACCGTGGCGGGGATTGGCCCCGTCGCCGCCCACGACTTCCGCCGGACCTGGGTCCGGACCGGCCTCGCCTGCGGGTACAGCCCGCAGGAGATCCGCCAGGAGATCGGGCACCGTTCCGTCCTCACCACCTTGCGGTACTGCTCCGACGGTCCCCGCCTGCCGCTGTCCCCGCACGCGGGCCGCATCCGCGAGGAGGCGGGCGACCACGTCGCCTACGCGATCAGCCTGTACCGCCACCTCCACGGCGGCGCCCCTCTCGGTGCGAAGGCCGACCGGCTCCGGGTACAGACCGCCGAGCAGGCCGAGCAGGCACGCCAGCTTCGCGAGTACGCCGACCTGCGCCGAGCCGCCGCGGAGATGGCCGAGGAGCTGGCCCGGCTCAAGGCGGCCACCCCGTGACCGCCCCCACGAAGCCGGTGCCGGCGGTACCGGGGTGTCCCGTCTGCATCCACTCCCGGCGCCTGGCCATCGAGGAGGCCCTCACCTCCGGCCTGATGGGCGTCACCGCGACCGCCGCCGCCTATCGGGTCCGCCCGGCCGACCTGCGCGCCCACATCCGCGAGCGGCCCGACGAGCTCGCCGCCCCCGGGGAGGACGACCTCGCCGACCTCGACACCCCCGCCCACTCCCGGAGCCTGGTCGCGGTCGCCGTCGCCGAGGCGCTGGAAACCCTCGACGCCTGCCCGGCCACCGCGCGCACCACCTCCGCCCGCACCCGGGCCGTGGAAGCCCTCACCCGGGCCGCCGAACTCCACGCCCGCACGACAGGCGCCCTGACCCCGCCACCGCCCGCCGAGACCGTCGTGCAGATCGTCGGCACGCCCGCCTGGCGCGGGATCGTCGCCATCCTCGACGAGCTGTTCGCCGCCGACCCCGAAGCCCGCCTCGCCTACGCCGAGCGGCTCCAGGAACTCGCCGAAGGCGCCCTCGCCCAGCCCCCGCCACCGCCCCCGCACACGCGGGCCCTGCCGCCCGTGATCCGCGCGGCGGAAGGCGGCCGGTGATGGACGACCTGACCGCGTTCCGCGCCGCTGTGGACCCCTCGGTGCTCGCCGCCGCTGCGGGCTACCAGTTCGACCCGTGGCAACGGGAAGTCGCCGTGCACGCCACCGCGCCCGGCTCGCGGCTCCTGGTCGCGGCGGGGCGCCAGGTCGGCAAGAGCACCTGCCAGGCCGTATTGGGCGTGTGGTTCGCCCTGTACCGCCCGCAGTACGACGTGATCGTTGCGGCCCCGGCCGTGCACCAGTCCACCGCCCTGATCACCACCATGCGGAAAATCTGCCGCCGCGCGGACGTACCCCTTGCCCGCGACGCGGCGACCTCCCTCGAACTCGCCGAGTCCGGAGGGAAGATCCGGGCAGTGCCGGCGGGAGTGGGAGCCCGCGGCTACACCGCCGGACTCCTCATCACCGACGAGTCCGCGTTCATCTCAGACTCCGCCGTCTCCGAAGCCCTCGCCCCGACCCTCGCGGCCGTCCCCGGCGGCGGCGCATGGGTCGCTACCAGCTCACCCAACGGTGAGCGCGGCTGGTGGTGGGACGCCTGGGCCAACGGCGGCGACTCCTACCAGCGGTGGCACGTCCCGTGGAACATGTGCCCCCGCCTGTCGCAGGACTTCGTGGAGCACTACCGGCGCACCCGGCCCCGGCACGTCTTCGCCCAGGAATTCGAAGCCGACTTCGTGTCGTCGTCGCGCGGCATCTGGGCGCCCGCCCTCATCGACTCCATGTTCGTGGACGACGACGAGCTGCCCTTCGAACTGCCCCTCATGCGGGAGGCAGCGTGAAGGTCATCAGCCTTGGCCTCGACATCGGGCAGGCCCGAGACCGCACGGTCCTCGCCGGACTCGTACCCCACGGCCGCCGCAACCCGGCCCGGACACTGCCCCGCTGGACCCTCGCCCTGTCCGCCGCCGCCCGCCCGGGCACCCGGTACGCCGACGTCGCCACCTGGGTCTGCGACACGATCACCGACCTGTCCGGCGCCGGGTGGGAGGCGGTCCTCACCCTGGACCGGGGAGGCATCGGCCGCGCCGTACACGAGCGCATCACCGACCAGGCGCCGCCCTGCGACGTCCTCGCCGTTCACGCCCACGGCGGGCAGAAGATCACCGGCTCGTGGGAGGAGGGCTTCGGCGTGCCCAAGGGCGGCCCGCACGGACTCGTCACCTGCCTGCATGCCCTCATCGAGCAGAAGGCCGTCACGGTGCCGGCCGCGCTCGACGACTCCGCGGCCCTCCGCGACGAGCTCACCGCCTACGCCTTCCACACCAGCCCGACCGGCCGCACCCAGTACCGGGCGGCGGGCACCGCCTCGGACGACCGCGTAAGCGCCCTCCAGCTCGCCGCTTGGACCGGCGAATACGTGTGGGCCCATGCCGCCGAACAGCGCGGTCTCACCCCGCCCCGCACCGCCCCCCGCGTCTACAGCCCAGACCAGCCGTAGGAGACCTTCGTGCCCACCACCGCGCCCGTGCGCCGGTACGTGATCGTCGCCGACATCGGCGGCACCGGCCGGTACGGCGGGATCATCACCGCCGCCCTGTACCGGCCGCCCGGCGAGAAGTTCGACGTGCTCTTCGTCGCCGACCTGGACGACGTGCCCGACGACACCACCGGCAAGGAGTACGGGGCCCGCCTCGCCCGCACGATCACCGCCCTCGCGCACGACGTGCCGCTGCACCTCTACATCGGCGTGACCACGGCAGGCGCCAGCCTCGCCGAAGAGGTCGTCGTACCCACCCTGCGGACGCTCCTCGACCAGGCCGCGGCGGTCGCCGAGACCCGCGGGGACAACAGCAACGCCCGCAGGCTCCGCCGCAAGGTCACCGCCCACACGTACGCGGTCGATGTCGGCCCCGCAGCAGCCGAAGCCCGGTACCGGATCTCCCTGCACCGCCGCATCGGGGGAGTGACCGCCCGCATCGAACTGGGCCGGATCAAGGTGTCCGGCCAGCACCGCCTCGCCCCCGACCTCCGCCGCGAACTCGCGTCCTACGACCCCACGAAGCGGGTCAACGAGTACGGCGAAGACATGTGGGGCGGCTCCCGCTTCGAGGGCCTCCTGGTCGCCCTCACGGTCGCCGACCACATGGCCAACACCTCGCGCATCGCCCGCGTCTTCTTCCCCCGCGGCCGAGTCGGTGCCGGCGCCCACTACGAGGAAGTCACCCGCGCCACCCCCGCCCGGCTCCAGCCCCCGCACGGAGCCGGGTACGTCACCCTGACCGGCGGCATCTCCGGCACCGCCCCCGCCCTGCGCGCCGAAGCCTCCGCGATGGCCAGCTACCAGCCGCCCACCGGCCGCACCGTGTTCGCCGTGACCACCGACCAGCGGTTCAGTGACGCCATGGAGGACTACCTCGACCGGCGCGGGCACGGCAGCCTCGGAGGCGGCCGGTGATCAGAACAGCGGCAACGGCTCCCCGCCACCGGCCCGGGCGGAACGACGGATCACCTTCAGCGCCAACTCCAGTTGAAGGGCCTTCGCGGACGGCAGCCGTACGCGCTGCGCCGACCCCGCGCACAGCACGAGTTCGCCGTGCCCGGTGGTCCGCTTGTGGTCCACGACCCGGCCCCACCCGGGTACCGCGATGGGCGCCAGGGCGACCTCACGGCCGCACCCCGGCAGAGACGACGGGCACGGGACCCGAGGCAAAGCGTGCGTCTTGGGCGTCTTCATACCCTCAGTGTGGGGTCAAGTCGCCTATGTGTGCAGGGGGCTTCGGATGACCGGCCCCCTACGCCTCGGGTCCCTGTGCTCGGGCCTCGGCGGCCTCGACATCGCCGCCGAGGAGTTCTTCGGGGCCCGCCTTGCCTGGTACGCCGACAACGACCCCGCCGCCCGCCAAGTCCTCGCACACCACTGGCCCGACGCCACCGGCCACGGCGACATCACCACCGTGGACTTCACCACCATGCCGGCGGTGGACATCCTCACCGCCGGGATCCCCTGTCAGCCCCACTCAGTCGCCGGACCCCGCCGCGGAGAGGAAGACCACCGTGACCTCTGGCCAGCTACACGAGACGCCCTTCGCGCACTGGGACACCCGTTCCTCGTCATGGAGAACGTGCCCGGCTGGGCCCGAGACCTGCCCCGCGTGGTCGGGGACCTGGCCCACCTCGGGTATCGCGTCGTCTGGGGCCGTATGGGCTCGTACCGAATCGGCACTCCCCACCAGCGCACTCGTCTGTGGCTGTGCGCCCAACACGAACAGCCGCCTGCCCACCCCCCCCGCGCCTCCGAGAACGAAGCCCGATCACGCAAGAGGACCCCCTCGGCAGCGATGGGCGGCTCGGGACAGACCGGCGGCCGTCACGGCAAGCACCTGGCGGCGGAACTCCTGGGGATGCTCGAACCACCGATCTCCCCGGAGCCGCCGACTACGCCGACGCCCTCGCCACCGCCTCCGGCCCGGCCTGGCCCCACGGGGTCCACCCGGGCGAGTACGCGCAGGCCCTCACGCACTGGGCGCGCTGCACCGGGCGGCCGATGCCCTGGCCAACTGACCCTGTGGACGGACGACCCAGCCCCGCCGCCCTCGAATGGATGATGGCCCTGCCCGACGGCTGGACCGACCTCCCCGGCATCGGCCCCAAGGCCCGCCGCAGGCTCCTGGGGAACGCCGTCTGCCCCGCCCAGGCGTACGCCGCGCTCGCCGTCCTCGTCCCGCGCCTGCACGAAGGCGCACCCGGCGCCGCGCCCACCCTGGACACCTCAGGGCCGTACGGGTGATCACCTGCCCGAACACCTCGTGCCGGGCCTGCGGTTGGCCGATACACCGGACACCGCTGACCCTCGGATCTTTCGGTGGGGCCCCTGGTACCCGGCCCCGCTCGCACGAGGTATGCAGCGCCCGCGCCTGACCGGCGTACTGACCGAATTCGACAAGGTCCCGTGAAGTACGCCGGGCAGGGCCAGCCCGACCACGCCCAGGAGTCCCTCGTGCCGCTGATGCCCGGCCCCGAGTACGTCGAGCAGGACCCCCGGCTCTTCGCGTGCTGCGACTGCGGGCAAGGCGTCCACGCCCCCGCCCGGGCTGGAAACGGCAAGATCGTGATGCGCGGCTCGAAACGCCCCCGAGGCTGGCGGCAGTGCGGCCACTGCGCCCGCAACCCCGACCCGCTCCACGACCTCCTCACCGCACGGTGCCGGCCACTGGCCGCCGCCCTCGCCATCGAATCCGGCCTCACCCTCGCCCAGGTCCACGCCCGCCCGTACTGGGACTCCGGCACCGCCAAGGCCCCCACGCTGCCCACCGACCCACCACAGGCGGCCCGGTGGGCACACATCCCCACCGATCACCTCGACCAGATCGCCCTCGCCTGTGCGGACATCGTGCACGGCCGTATCGCGGCCGCGACCGGGACACCCCTGCACGAGCTGCTCGTTGCCCTCTAGCGGGCCGCCTCCTCCGCCACCGGGACGGCCGGGGCGAGCCGCCTCTCCATCGCCAGGAGCGTCCGCTCCGTCCGGGCCGCCGCACCCAGAACGAGGCGCATCCCCTCCGCCAGCGACCGCACATCACCCGCGACGCCTGACACCTGCGAGGACACCCCGCCCACCTCGTTGGCCAAGTCGCCCATCTGCGCCCGCAGCCCGGACACGTCCACCGCCGTGCGCTCCTGCGCCGACTCGATCACCGGAAGCAGCTTCGCCGTGTGCTGCACATCGGCGTGCATGTCCACCAGGGCGCCGCGGATGTCGTCCATGATCGCCCGCACCGCCGCGGACAGTTCCGACACCACCACGCTCACCCGGTCCGCGACCGCCTCCGGTACGTCCCCGAGCGCCCGCAGCACCGCCAGCTCCGCAGTCAGCCGGTCCCCGAGATCCCGCAGCCGCTCCAGCGCCTTCTCGCCGTCCACCTCGGCCCGAATCTCCTCCGCCTGCGCCGACAGATGCGCGAGCACCTCCCCGATCCCCGGGACGGCCGCCACCAGGTGCCCGATATCCCCGGACTGCGCCGCCAGCACGGCGCCCAGCTCCCGCCCCGACTCGCGCACCGCATCTACGACACCTTCCACGTGCCGGCGCTGCTCCTCGCCGAGTTCACCCAGCCCGGCCTCGACCGCATCGCGCACCGCCGCCGTGTCTCCGGCCGCCCGCTGCTGCCCGGCCGCGAGCCCGTCGAGAACCTGGCGCTGCTCCACCTGCCCCGCCGCGAGATCCTCCAGAGCCGCCCCCGTACGCCCCGCCGCATCCGCGACCGCGCCCAGTACCTCCCGCTGCTCCTCCCGGCCGAGCACCACCATGCCCAACACTTCGCCCTGCCCGGCCGCCAGCGACTCCACCCCGCCCAGCAGACCGGCCTTCGCCTCCGCCAGGGCCTCCCGGTGCTCCGCCTGCCCGGCCGCGACCTCGCCGAAGGCCTCCTCGTGCTGCGCCAACAGCTCACCCCGCAGCGCCTCCAGCACCGTGACGATCTCGCCCAGCCCACCGGACTGCGCGACCGTCACCGCCTCCACGGCCGCCAGCAGTCCCGCCGCAGCCTCCCCGAGCGCCTCGTCCTGCTCCTGGTGCCCCGCGCGAACCGCCGCGAGGAGCTGCTCCGCAGCCCGGGCGACAGCGTTCTCGAGAACGTGCCGGCCAGCAGCCACCCCTTCGGCGACGTCGCCCACCGCGCCCAGGACCGCGCGGTGCGCGTCCGCGACGCCCTGACCGATTCGGTCCATCTGCCCGCCCAGGGACGACAGGTGACCGTCGATCACCCCGGCGTCCCGCGCGACGGCCGCCCGCACGGTGTCCACGGCGCTCTGCACGGCCTCGATCGCCTGCCCGTGCCGGGGGAGCACACCCTCGATCGCGTCGAGCCGGTCATCAGGGTGGACACGGCGGGGATCGTACGGCTGCGACATGGCGCACCTCCGGGGGAGTCGAGCACTCAACCCCGCGATCATCCCGACCCGTTCGAGCCCTGCCCCCCGCACCACGCCGAACACGACGATGCCCCCGCCGAAGCAGGGGCAGAGCGTCAGGGGCAGCCGGTCACATCAGGTCCTTCGGGACCGGCCTGCCCACGGTCAGCACCGGGGGAACGGACTCCGGAACGTACACGTACGGCACGGTGAACTCCCGTGCGCCAACCGTCATGGGGTACCAGAAGACGAGTTCGCCGTCTCCGCCCCCGCGGAGGTTCCCGATCAGCGGGTGCTCCTCCAGCTCGCCGCGCAGCCGCTCCAACGCGTCTGCCACCTCGGGCCCCATCATGGCGGCTTCCTTGGCTGCCTCGTTCAGGATCACTGCGACGACGGCAGGACGAGCGTGTTCGTGGTCGGTCATGGTCATCTCTTTCAGAAAGTAAGGGGTTTTGGTACACCCCTCCTCCTGTGCTGTCGCCGAGAGACCCGGCAGGCGCGTAAGCCTGCGTGACCATGGCGCCGCCCTTGGGCGGCTCGGGTCTCACGGATTGCAGGACAGCTACGGCGGGGCAGGCCCCGCGTGGAGGGAGGGTATCCCGATCGCGAAATTCAGCACTTTTGCTCCTGAGTTGTCCGGCTGTAGGTAGCTGGGTGTGTATGTGGGTGAGTGTGTATACGTGTGTTTCGGAAGTGTCAGAGAGTGTCTTAAGTCATCAATGCCGGACGCCACGGACGCTACCCGCGCCGCCCGCGCCGCAGTCCCGAAAATGCACTTACCGCTCGCACATTCGCTCGGGAGAGTGAAGGAAGTCAGGGTTCCGTTTTGTCTCGGGTATATGCACGTGGCTCACCGTGGCCGGTCAACGCTACGGAGATCAGATGCCGTTGCGGTTCGCGGCGAAGCGCTTAGAGGATCCGGCCGTCGCACACGCGCAAGGCCTCGGCCTTGGCCTTGCGGAAGGAGTCCTCGGCGGCGGCCCGGTCCGTACCCGCCACGTCCACGTGCACCCCGCCCCGGCCCAGTGGGACCACACGGCTCTCTGCGGGGAACGTGGACCAGTCCGCCTCGAACTCCCACGTCCACCTGCCCGACACGGGCACGTCGAGCAGCAACTCCCCGTCGACCGAGAACGTCGCGTATCCGATCCACGTTTGCGCGTACCGGGGGAGGCGATCCCATACCGGTCCCGTCCAGCCGTCCATGGCCGTCACGGTCGCCGCCTGGTCCAGCGCGGTCTCGGTGGCGATGGCCTCGGCGTGGTCGATGTTCCACGCGGCGCTGATCGCCTCGGCGTCCTCGCGGCGCGAGCACGGAACCGGGATGCCGTCGCAGTCGGCCACGAACACGGAGCGCATGGCCGGACGGTACGCGGCCCCGTACGAGCCCCCGAGACGCCACGCCGTCACCCGGACGGGCCCCGGCGGGAACACCCGGGCGTATCCCCGGCGCTGGCCCTGGTGGTGATCACCTCAGGGTGGACGCCTGAGGTACGGAGGCAGCGGCACCGCGTACGGGCGCCGGTCTCGCCATAGCTACCCCGGCGCCCACCCACCCGAGACCACCGCGCCCGGGCACCACTGCGCCCCGCTCGGCACGATGCCGGCGGGGCGCAGGGCGGGAGTTGGTCAGGCCTTCAAGGGGCGTCCCCAGCAGATCCTCACCGCGCACCCCGCGTACACGCCGATAGCGGCGAGCGCCGTCACCGGCAACCGGCCCTTAGGGTTTGCCGTCCCCGGTGCAGCGGCGACCGCCGCGACCTGCGCGCGGCCGATGGCAACCTCGGGCACCACCTCGGGCGTGACGACGAGCCCCAGCACCATCACGGCCGTCCCGGCGGAGATCCCCACCGCGTGCGCGGCGGCCGACCGCGACAAGAACAGCGGCCCCCGCTGGGACGACGTGCCCCCGACCTGCACCGCACCGTCTGTCATCCTGTTCTCCGTATCCCCTGGCGAGGCCGCCGCCCGTGAAGCAGTTTGGCCTGTCAGGAAGTACCGGCGGTGGGGGTGTTGAGCACCCCCACCGCCCCACCGCTGCTGCGGCGGGGCGAGCAGCAACGTAACTCAGTCTGGCCCCCTGCGCGAATCCCGCGCACCGCCTCTGACCTGGCCTTTTGCTATATTGGAGCCACATAGACCGGCCGGGCGATCGGCCGGGCGGGAGGAATAGCAGCAGGGTTCGCACATGGATGGTCCGCGAGCCCCTGGCCTGCCGGAACGTGCCGCACGGGCGCCTGCGGGCCCCGCCGTCCCATTGGGTTTTGGCCGGGAACCTGTACGGAATCCGCTCGGGCTCTGCATGGAAACGGGGGAGATCCCGAGCGGAATCCCTCCGCGGAAAAATGCTCGCCCGTTACCAACCTGTTATCTACCGGTCCCTAAGCGGGGCACCCGAGGGTGTGCAGCACCGTGTCGGCGTCTTGCAACGACGGGTTGAGTGTTGCCCGTTCCTGGGCTACGCGTGCACGTAGAGCTTGCCGACCCCGACCTTGCGCATCGCGTCGTCCGTCCCTGTGTCCTGCAACCGGGCACGGTGGTACTCCTGCGTGCGCCGCTCCACCCCCGTGGGCGTCCGGCACGGCACCCCCGGCGGGGCCTCGCACTGGCGGCACGAACCGCTCAGCACCTGCTCGACCAGCGGGGCCACCTTCGCCTGCCACTCCTCAGGAAGGCGGTCGCTGGGCAGGAGTGCCGGCGGAGCGAGCCGCGGCGGCCCGGGTGGCATCTTCACGGCCGCCGCAGCGGCGGCGTGGTCGGCCGCGAACATCTCCACGCGGTGCGGGCCCGCCCACGACGCCAGCAGCAACTCGCCCTCGCGCCAGGTGCGGAGGATGGCTACCTTGCCCGCGAGCGTCTGCCCGCTGGCGACCTTCCCGGCCGCATCGACGTGCACGAGCGTCACCATGTGGTCCGCGTACGGGAAAGCCGGAACCTCGGAGGCCGGGCGCAGGAGGGAGGTGTCGAAGTCCATGTGCCCGACGCTACCGGCCGGGTACGACTGCACCCCGCCGGATTCGGATTGGCGGGGTGCAGTGCTGTCTTCGTCAGGAGGTCGCGGGGCGCTCCGGCCAGCCCTCCACGGCCACCAGGCCGCCGCCGGGCTCGACATGGAGCCCGAGCTGACCGCCGTTCTCCTCCTCGATCTCGGCGGCCTCTTCCTTCGGGGTGGCGGCCGTCGGGTCGGAGGTCGCAGGCTCGGAAGCCTGGTTCAGGGGCACGCTGGCCATGGCACCGCCGCGGGTTCCCCGGGATCGTCCGTACCCCTCGGCGGCCTTGCTCTCCGGCGACCAGCGGCCAGCCTCGTGAAGGTCTTCCCGGCTCGCGCCGTGGCGCTCGGCTGCGGAGTAGCCGCTGGCCCGCCAGCCGTGCGCCGTGAACTTCCGGCCGTTCTCGTCGTACAGGTATCCGGCGGCCTCGACCAGCTCTTGCGTCACGCGGTTGATGGAGGAGCCGGAGTACGAGGCGGTGAGGTTCCCCCACCGGTCCACCCCGCGCACGACGCGGCCTTCCACGATGCCCCGTGCGGCGAGGGCCGCCCTCCACAGGCGCCAGACCTCCACCGGGCACAGCTCGTCGGCGCGGGCCGCGAGCTTGCTGGTGGTGCCGGCGCCCGCCTGGTCGGTCTTGGAGGAGCGGAAGAACACGTCGAGCCCCACCCGGTAGGCGGGCCCGTCCGGAGTGCTGATGCGCTCGGTCACCTCGCGCACGTCCACCAGGTTGAGACGGGCGAGTTCGCTGCGCCGGGTCCACAGGTTCAGCGACCAGACGACGAGCAGCCGGTTACGGAGGCCCACCAGCGTTGCCGGGTCGCAGGCCTCCAGGGCGAGGACGTCGAGCCACTGTTGCGGCTCGTCCATCACGGCCGACTTGCGGGTGCGCCGCCCAGCCTCCGACAGCTCCTTGCCGTGGGCCTTCACGAGCTGCCGGGCCGCGTAGGTCAGTTCGGGCTTGCCCTCGTACCCGTTGAGGGTGTGCACCTTCTTGATCGCGGCGACGGCCTGCCGGAGCGCGGAGACGCCGTACTTCTGCCCGGTCTTCGGGGCGATGGCGTCGGTGAGGGTGCGCACCCACTCCGTCAGCGTCTCGTCCGTCATCGGCAGCGGCACGCGGCCCTGCGATGCGCACCAGGAGACCGTGAGCGTCCACCACCGCTCGTAGGCGCGGAGCGTCTCCGGCGGCACGGTCTGTACGAGCTTCGCGCGGGTCCGCTCGGACAGCTCGAAGTCGCGGTTCGTCCACGCGGGCGCCTCGGCCGGAGTCCACCGAACGGGCCAGGCCAGCGATTCACTCAGCGTCACAGACCGGCCGGATTGGGTGACGATTTCGAGGTCGCCCATTTAGCCCCCTTTGTCGTGCACGGTAATCGGGTGTTACCGCACACGATACCGGCTGGTGTGCGGTAACACCCTGGCTTGGCCGGAACCTTGACGACTCGACACCTTCGGGTCGGCGATCGAACGAGCGTGCACAATCGGCTATTTGATTAAAAGTTCAATGAAACCTCGAGAATGCAGTTCGCGCATGACGACGCCCCCGTACGCGGCGCGTGGCCGGTACGGGGGCGCGGTGACTCAGGGCTTGAGCTTGCCTGTGCGGATCTGCTCGATGCAGGCCGGGCAGTACGCCTTCAAGGAAGGCTTGACGCGTCCGCATCCCTTGCACGTCCCCGCTTTCGCACCACCTGTGCGGGCGACGGGGGCGACGGGGTCATTCCGCTGCCGCTGTCGCCCCTTGATGTACCTGTCTTCTATCTCCTTGATCGCTTCCGCGTCCGGGTCCGGAATCGGGCTGGCGAATCTGACGCCGCGGACCTGGCGGACGGGGGAGGCGATCCGGTTGTTGCGAGTGTGTCCGCGCTTGTCGGCCATGCGAGTCCTTTTCTGGTTGGGGTGCCGGCGGTGGGTTACATGAACTGGAACAGGCTGTGCCCTCGACGGACGCCGTACGCGGTCACGATGGAGAGTAGGAGCACGACCGCCACCACCACGTTGGTCACCGGGTCCGGCATGTTGAGTGCGTCGGCGACAACGGCGGCCACGGCGAACCCGACGGCGACCGCGAGCAGCCGGAGCCAGTCCCAGGACCGGACGGGCTCTAGGTCTGCCAGCTCGCTCTCGGGCAGGAGAGCGCCGAACCGCCCGGCGGCGTGGTTGTCGGCCACGATCAGGAGAAGCCGGGCCACATTGGGCAGGGCCTCGACGTGCCCTTCGCGGTCGATGTTCGCCTCGGCTCGGCGTAGGGCCGCGGCGACGAGGGCAGCGTGCCGACGGAGCGCCCGCCTGCGTGGCGAGATCCACGGCAAGGTGCCCGAGTTTTGGGCCATGGTCCGCAGCGACCTTTGAGCTTGGCGGCACGAAACGGCCACCTGGCGAAGGGCCCGAGGGCGCCGACTGCGGCCTGCCCGTCGTGCGTCTGCGCAGGCGTTCACGGCGTTGAGGCAGATTGAGGCGGCCTGGAATCGTTGCAGATTGCCCGTGAGGTGGGGTATCGCTCCTGCTGCCGCAGAGGTGATCGCCGTGGCGCCGATTGTCGTGTAGGTGAAGAACTCCAGCTGTCCAGTGGGTTGGTACCACCTTGTGAGAACCGGCGTGATCACCGCTGTGAGGATGAGGCCACCCACGACGGTCTGTGTGAACACAAGCACGGGGCGGATCACAGCAACTCGGCGCTGAACCAGGCGCACCCGGGGAGTCAGTAGATCACCGGGGCTCCCCAGCCGATCCAAGGAGTGGGCGAGCTGGGAAATCGCCTTGTCGCCTTGGCGGCGGGCCCACCGGGACCACCAGGTGCGGGGGCTTGTCACGTTCTTCTCCTCCGGGTTGTCCGTGAATGGGCGGTGCCGGCCGAGGAGGCCGGGCAGGCGCTCGGTTCGCTCGTAGCGGGTGCCATGTGGGGGCGGTCCCTCGTGGACCGCCCCCACAACGGCCGCTCAGAATAGGGCGACCTGCCCGGCGCAGGTCCAGCCGGACGCGTCGCCAGCCGCACGGCGCCGGGCACGCTGCACGCGGGCCTGGCCATGGACTGTGATCTCGGGGGCGCGCGGTGCGGGTACCTCTGCGGCCTCGAAGGTCTCCTCCTCGGCGGCCGGTTCGTAGGTGATCTCCTTGCCCTGGTCGGTCATGCGCTCGGTGGTGACCGGCTCGGGTGCGGGGGCGTGGGTGGCGAGGAGGTGCTCCTCGATGTCCTGCGGCGGCTCCCAGCCTTCGGGGGCCTTGGCGAACGGGCTGGTGATTCCCTCCGCGCGTCGGTACAGGGCGTCACGCGCTTCGCGGGCGTCCCGCTCGACGGTGTAGACGGCCCAGTTGGCCGCCCACTGCTCCCGCTCCTTCTTCCACTGCCGGTGCTGCACGGCGGACGCCTTCGCGCGGAGGAGGGCTTCCTCGCCTTCGAGGAGCGGGCGGAGCTCCTCGCCCTCCTGGCGCCGGACGCGTACGGCCGGAGTCGGCGCCTCGGCCGTCCACGCGTCCAGGGCTGCCGCCCCGTCGCCGGTCGGCTGCCACCGCTCGCCGTCCGTGGCCAGGTACCCGGCGGCGGCCAGGACCCGCACCCGGTGCGCGTTGACGCGGCGCTTGCCGTGCCGGGGCCCGGCCTCGGTGTCGTACAGCTCCCCGGACGCGGCCCAGGCGACCGCCTGCGCGTGCTCGGCCGTCCACCCGAGCGCCTTCGCCCGGCGCTCGCGCAGGTACCGCGCGGCCCAGTCCAGTTCAGTCTCCTGCTCCTGGTGCTCGTTCTCGAGGATGGTGCCGGCGCACCGCTCGGTCCCGCCGTGGACGTTCGGGTACTGCTCGGCGAGGTAGCGCTCCAGGCAGGGCAGCCACGGCACTCCGAGGAGCACGCCCATAACTGCGCAGCTCACGACGGGTGCCACGATGTCGGCGTACTGCTGGCACACGGACGAGCGTGATCCCTCGCCGGGCAGGGTGACGAGCCGGGCTATCTCGGAGAGCGTGAACCGGAACTCCGGGTCGTCCTGCTTGTACCAAGCGCGGATCTTCGACGTGATGCCGGGGACGACGCGGCCCATGACGAACCCGTTCCCGCCCCGGGTCTTGCGGTTGGCACGGGTGACGATCACGGTGTCCGCGTCCATGTGCAGAGCCTCGTGCGCCATGGTCCGGCCGGTGAGGGGGCTCTCCGTGTGGATGCGGCGGTAGTGGTACCGGGAGGCGAGCATGAACATGCGGCGGCGGTGTGAGGGAGACCCGAAGTCGGCGGCGTCGATGTGCGCCCACTGGACGGACTCCCAGCCCGCCGAATACAGCTCGGTCGAAAGGTTCTCCTGGACTTCCTCCGGCAGGGCGCCGGACTGCTCCAAGACGACCGTTTCCAGGGGTGCGCCGACCTTCCACAGGGCGAGCGCCCATATGACCGGCTCCAGCATCAGCCGGGCGGTGGGCGCGGTCATGGCGTCCGTGATCGCCCGGACCTCGGCCCACGTCTCCCCGGACGGGGGCCCGTAGTAGGGCGGGAAGTCGGGGTCGTAGTCGGGGTGGTCCTCGTCGTCCTCGCCGGTCTCGCCCCAGGCGTAATTGCCCGCCGCCCACGCGGCACGGTTCACGGCCTCCTCCAGGATCGCCAGGTTCTCCGGCAGGTGCCCGAGGCGCTTCCCCGCAAGGGTCCAGTCCGTGCACGGCGGTTCCCCGTCAAGTTCAGCGTGTTGAGTATTTTCCTCCCTGGGGCGGCGCTCGTTCAGGTGCTTTTCGTGAAGGGAGTTCTGCGGCTGTGATCGGAAATGAAGGTTCTCCTTGGGAAGATTGGACTCATTAGCCTCGATCTTTCATGGCGGGTCGTCGGATTCTTCGGCGGCCGGTTTTGGCTTGTCCGGGTAGTGATGGGCAGGGCGAAGGCCCGGTTGTCGCGTGGGGTGGACACCGGGTTCCACGGCTCCGGTCATGGGCGATTCTGCTCGTCGGGTCAGGTGATTGCTGCAGGTCAGCCGGGATTCGGATTCGGTAGACCGTCGACTTGCTGGATCGCGCTGGTGATCACTTCGGTCCAGGTCCACGGTCACCTGCCCGTCGGCGTCCGGTGCCGCAGGCCCGGCCAACTTCCAGACATATTCGCGCACTTCTGTCCGTGCTGCCCTGATCGCTGCCAGGGCCTTCGGGCCGGCCGCGGCGAGGGTGTCGATCAGCCGGGAGATCGTCGGATCGGACGCCACCGGCCCGAAGACGGCCGGCTCGGCCCGCAGCATGGCGATATCGGCCAGGCAGTCCCCGCCCAATGCGACCTCAAGGGCCACATCCAGCAAGATCTTCCCCGGATCGTGCACCGCTCTCGGCCGTCGCCACGGCGCCAGCGCCGCCGATATCGCCCGGTCCAGCCCGGTCTTGCGGACGGTCTCGACCAGCAGCACGCCCCCGGCCTGGGATACCATCGCCCGGCCGCCGCCCTCGATACGGACACGCGGATAGGACCCGATACGCTTCTTCACCTGGAAAGTGCCTCCGACAGGGGCGGGAACAAGGACCTCGATAATCCTAATTCTCGCTGGTCAGAGGCACTTTCTGCTTACGCGATCACCTGTCGGACGACAGCCCACGCGAAAGCGCGAGGTTTAATTCCAAGCCTGCCCACTTCCTCGCCTTCGCAGCTGTCGCCGCAACCCTCATATGTCACCGCGACTGACCAAATGAAATGGTGTCTAAAAAGGAAAATTCCATCAGCCTCAACTCGGACTGTCGCCGGGTTGAGGGATAGCCTTGCTCCCGGCTCGGAGCGCGCGCAAGCCTGCAACCACGACCACCCGGCTGCTGCGGTGAAATAACGAGGCCAGCGGACCCTGAGGAAACTCACATCAGACCGGCAATGACCCCATTCAAATAGATTATTGCCGGATAGGTGGCTACAAAGGACCAAAGAAATCCGTTCAGGCCCATTACTGCAGCGGTGCTCGCATGGAACAGAACTGCCACACCCAGCAAGGTGAACAAGGGCACGCGCGGCAGGAAGGGCGCCAGCACGAACAAACTCTCAAAAGTCATTGTCACCCAGGACGTGAACAGTGCCGCCCCCGGAACCCGCCGCACGGCCGCAGCCAGTCGACGAGCGCCGTAGGTGCGGGTGGAGAGTATTCCGCGAATCGCATCTCCGCTTCGCCAGCACGGGCTGATCAGCTTTGCTATTCCTGCCGCGCTGTAGGCCAGGCAGGCCTGGGCACCGATGAAGCAAAGACCGGCCTCGGGTACGCCGTCAGCGAAGCTCAACATCAAAGAGATCGCGTAGGCCGTGCCCATAATGGTGAGCATCTGGTCGGATCCATCTTCCCCGCTGTAGAGGAGTTGCCACCCGCTCATGATTGAGGCGATGGAGAAGGTGGACCAGGCCAGACCCATGGTCAGAAGAGTGTCGGAGCTCACGAGTAGCACTGCACCGGCCAGAAGGCGTGCGACAAGCAATGCGCAATGGATCTCTTTTGTCCTTCTGTGTGCACCGCTCAACGCGACTTGCGGATGATAAACGCCTCCCGGACTGAACTCCCGAAGCGCCACAAGTCTCTCTGCCGATCCGATGACCACACACACTCCGGCGATCCTGCTGCTCAGTACGTATGCGAATTCGAGGGTCATCAACGCGCGTTCTTTCCCGAAGGGAAACCATGGAACTCGCTCACGAAGATCACCGCCCGATCGGCTCCGACCCCGAACGACTTGTCACGTCCCACAATGAACTGCCTGGATACGGCGTTGGAAGGGCGGGGCATCTGCATCGCCAGACCGATCAGCGTCAGATATGCGGAGGACAGCATTATCGCTCGCAGGTCCCGACCGTCCCGTGAAAGAGAAGACTGCTGTGCGGTGAGTGAATCGATCGCGTCCCAAAGGACTTTGTTTCGAAACTTTTTCGGATTCCAGACAGCATGGCGAATGCGCCGGTCCTCCGTGATCGGCACAGAACGGATCTCCCCTGTGCTGCCGCCCGGCAACTTGTCTCTGTAGAGCAAGTGCATGTCATGCATGCCGGGCTGGGGCGCAAAGAACGTCCACAGCGGAATCAGGCCGAGGGCTCGCGCGCGGGGGAGACGATCGCCAACCTTGTCGGAGAACTGGGCGGCGACTGAAACGGATAACCAGGTGGTGAGCCAGAGACACCATGCAGCCGCCAGGAGGAATTCCATACGTCATCTCCGCGGACTCACCTGCTGGCCGGGCTTCTCGTGGCGGGCTGGTCGGCGAGGCGCCGCCTCAGCTCCAGCAGCTCGTCGACTGAGACATCGTCGGGAAGCCGACTCAAGGTCGCGTCGTCGACATCTAGTCGTTCTTTCGGGCGGCTCAGCCAGCATATCGTTGCCACACGGCCACAGCGGATGGCTCGCTTGATCCGTTCCCAGATTCCGGCGCTTCCGTCGGGTAGAAGGGCTCGCAGAGAAATCTGACCGCCTCTCTTTTCAAGAGCAGTCAGAAGTAGTTCGAAGGCAACCAAGTCGGTCGGAACCTGCTCTGTCTTGCCGTACAACACAAGTGTCCCTCCTCGGCCGATGCCAGACTTCCCGGCAAGTATCTGAGTGGTCACTCTCATCGTCACCCATCGAGCGGGGCCTCGCACCTCCGGTCAGGAACGCCGCCTCGCCGAGTCGCCGGTTCCAGGCGCTGCGGATCCCTTGGACTGGTGGGCGCCTCGTTGGCCTGCCTGTCAGGCACGACCGTGCCTTGGCCCGTTGCGAGTGTTGCGCTATCAACAAGAGCGAATAGGGCATAGGGGCTATCGAAGCATTGGTTCTGCTCGCCTGGTGACAGTGCACCCCAGCACCTGGCGTACGTAGGAGAGAGGTCACGGTCATCATGGGCCTGGCAAGCTCTGATCTCCTCGCCGAGGTGGAGGCGGCGCTGGAGTAAGGTGACCGGGAGGCGCTTTAAACGGGACATGGCGCCCCACGTCACCAGTCACGTGCGGCAGACCAGGACGCATCGCGTTCACGCAAAGACCCTGCCCTGGAGCCAGGCCGGCACCGGCAGCAGCGGCCGGATGGCCGCCCATTCCGCGTCCGCCATGTCCGACGGATACCGGCGCACCCGGTCCGGATGATCAGCCGCGTTGCCGTACACGTGCGCGAGGCAATAGCACGACCGAACAGCCGAGTTGAAATCGACGGGCGCGGGCGCGTACAACAGCGACAACTGGGTCTCCCGGCAGTGCTCGGATTGGTTCGCACCCCCGAGCTACCGAGAGGCCCTGCCTTCATGCGCGTGCAGCCGGAAGACCACCCGATCCAGATCCCATTTCGCCCCGCACGTTCCAAGACCGGTTGAGACACGGCTTGTCAATCAATCTGCGCACTCCCAGCCATGCGACTTCGACTGGGCGGAGGCGGGTCGTCCCCAGCGAGAGCGCATAGTGCATCTCGGCTAAACTTGCCTTATCGGCTTTGCTCGCTCGGGGATGGTGCACCCAGCACCTGGTGTAGGCACGAGAGAGGGCGGCAGCGATGACAGCACGTGGAGTCCCCGTTCCTAGCGGTGAGACACTTCAGCGGATTGCCGAGGACCGAGCAACGCGGTTGGTGACGACTCGGCAGGTTCCGTTCTTCGAAATAAGTGGTCAGGCCACCGAGCTGTGCCCCGTGGGTACCGTCACGGTCGTCATGGGCTTGGCCAGTTCTACTCTTCTCGCCGAGGTAGAGGAGGCTCTGGAACAAGGCGACTTGGGGGCGCTGAACGAATCGATCCGGGCGGCCCGCGAGCATCCGCGGGTTGCAGGCCGTCTCGAGGCAGGGCCGGGGCTTCTGCCGGAGTCCCAAGCACTCGAGTACGCCCTGCAGGCACCCTCCTACGCCGATGTGCGTTATCTCGGCCGCACGCTGCTCAGCAACATCTTCCCGACCTCTTCTATCGACTTCGCTCGCTTCTTCATGCCTTACGCAGGAGGCCCGCTCGAAGCATCAGATTTTCAGGCCGCTCATCACCTGAAGGAAGCTGACTCGGAACCCTTTGAGGTTCTCGTCGTGGCGCACCCGCCCACGTTGTCGGCCGAACAGAAAGCTCTCGTTCGACGGCTGCCGCTAGAGCAACGGGAGATGCAGATTGCGCCAGGAGATACGCTGATAGCCACGCCCGCTGCCCTTGCGGCAACCGTCACCGCCGGCTTGGTGGGCGCAGCCGCCGGGTACGCCCTCGGACGTGCGCTGCAGCATGTCCTAATGGAGGTATTCCAGGAGATCGAACAGCGTGAGCTCACGCGACAGGCATTGAGTAGTAGGCTGGGCAACATCTCACCCGCCGCCTCGGTGCAAGAGCTGGTCGCTGCAAAGAGAGAGGCCTTGGCAGACCTATGAGCACTCCCATCCTATGGGTGCTCGGCGGCCTGTTTGTTGTCTGGGTAGCCCTCACGATTGCCTTTCAGTTCCGTCGCCTACAGGCGCCCATACGGATTCGCGACCCCCTTTTCATGCTCCCCAGCTGGTCATTCTTCGCGCCGGTTCCCAACACCAGCGACTTCATGTTCTTCGTTCGCTACGACTATGCCGGAGTGATGACCCCTTGGCAGGGGCCTCATCTCCCCTCCCACCGTAGTGTGTCCTTTCTGTGGGATCCTGGCCGCCGGCAGCGCAAGATCGTCGTAGACCTGAGCCAGAGCATCGCGGAGTCGACAAAGGGCGATGACGCGATGTCGCTGATTCATTTCAGCACTTGCTATTTGCAGTTGCTGAAGGTCGCGAGTAACCAACCGGAGGCGCTTTTTGCCACGGGCGTGCAGGTGGCGATTGCCGTACGGCCCAGCGGGGCGCAGGACTACGAGCTCTTCTTTGAGTCACATGTCCACAAACTTGACACAGGGTTGCTCACTCCTGCCATCCGAGGTGACCAGGAATGACCCTTGAAACGGCTCTGCGGCTGTCAGGAGCTCTGGTTGCGGCAAGCTCACTCTTCGTCAGCATCGAATACGTCGTGCTGGCCCGAACTGGATTCTTCGCCCCCAGCGGACTTCTAGACTGGCAGGTCCTGTCAACCTCCCACCGGTGGACATCGTCCGGTCGGCTTTCCGTAGCACTGAGGTCAGTGTTCACTCATAGGTATTTCTTGGCATTACTGATGCTGCAGGCCGCCTGTTCCGTGGCGATCGGCCTGGGAGTGCTCCTGGGAATATTCGTCCTTGCGGGCATCGGATGCCTCGGGTGGTACTGCATCGGGGTGTTGTGCGCGGTTCGCCATCCTTTCGGACGTGACGGCGCGGATGAGATGCTACTTCTTTTGATAGTGGGGCTGACCGTGGCCTTCCTGGTGCCGTCGCAACCGGCGAAAGTCATCGCGGTGCTTTTTGTGTGCGCTCAGCTGACGCTGTCGTACTTCGTCGCCGGACTATCAAAGCTCCGGTCCAGAGCGTGGATGCGGGAGGGAGTTCTCGGCGGCATCCTCTGTACTGAGGCATACGGTCGCATACCTCAGTTGGGCCGCTGGATGCGCAGCCACCGGCGCCTCGACCACGCAGGCGGTCTCGTGGTCGTTGCGCTCGAGGTCGCCTATCCGGCAGTCCTGGTACTGCCACCGCTCTATGCATCGGCGTGGCTGCTAGCCATGCTCGGATTCCATTTCGCCACAGCCATAGTCATGGGCTTGAATACCTTCCTCTTCGTATTCCCCGGCGCCCTGATGCTGATGTACTGGCTTGTCGTTGCCCACTGAGCGATCCAGAGGTGGAGATTATGAGTAAGGCATTGAAAATGCCTGAAGTATACACGAGCCTTGCCCGCTGGGATCTTGAGCGACAGGTGGATCGAATACACTCCGAAAACGTCAGTGATACTCATTCCTATCAGGGTATAACCACACTGAAGCTGTCCGGCCCCGGTCTTTTGCTGGGCGTGAGTACCATGATTGAGGATGAGGACATTGAGTACACATTCGACGGGCAGTGCTCTGTCAACCTTGGCGATCCCCTTCTCCTTTCCTCTAAATCGGAAGGTTCCGTGGAGCTGCTGAGTTCGGTCTCTGACCTAGTCGGTCAAAAGTTTAAGTTCGTGGCCGTCTTCGGAACCCTGGCCAGCCACGTGCAATGGAATTCAGAGAATGATGACGGGCCGCTCGGAACGATTGTCGGGGATCCCGTATTCCTAATAGGCGGTGCGGTCGTTCTAGGTGTAGGAGTTGTCTCCCGTTCATAAGTGGAAACAGTCCGCCAAATGCATCGACCGCAGTCAGACGCCAAGGTCGTCCGACTGGTCAGACCATCGGGGCAGCCGATAGCAATTACGGCTGCCCCGATAGTTCCCAAGGCTGGTTAGCCGGTGGGCTGGGGCTGCGTCGGAAGGACCCGGACCCGACTGTCGGGAGTGGCGAGTTCGGTCCGCAGCTGCCGGTTTTCCACTGTGAGCTGGTGCACGATGCGGACGAGTGCCTCGCGGTCCGTCTGGAGCTGGGAGATCTCGGCTTTGTCGTTGGCTCGGAGCTCTTTGAGCTTGACGATCTGCTGCCGTAGGCGCATCTCGCTGTCCGGCGTCTGACCGCGCTCCCGGACCTTGTCGTAGAACTCGTTCTTCAGGTCCACGTGGCGCTGGGTGAGCGCGTTGCGCGGGAGCTGGGCCTCCTGGGCCAGAGCAACGATCGTCAGGGCCCCGTTGGAGTGTTCGGGGGTCCCAGCCAGGATGCGGTCCATGGCGGCGCGGATGCGGTCGCGTTCGTTGAGGGCGGGGGTCATGGGGTGCTCTCCAACGGGGTGATGCGGGTGCGGTCGTGTTCGTCGGCGATTGTGCGGAGCCTGTCGGCGTTGTGGCGCAGGCGGTCGCCGATGGGGTCGGGCAGGCGGCCGGCCCGTTTCTCCAGGACGGCGGCCCGCTGACGAAGCTGTTCGGCGTGGTGGTCGGTCCGCGCGATGTTCGCGCAGGAGCTGACGCAGCGGTCCAGGCTGGGGCTGGTGTTGTCGGTGTCGCGGTGACACAGCGCGCGGTCTCGGTTGTAGACACACATCAACAGCGTGTTGGGGTTGTCGTAGACGGCGAGGTCGGCGTTGCTGAGGATCTTGCGGGCCGTGCGGGCGGTGATGGGCGTGCCCTGGAACTGCGGGGCGGTGGCGGCAGCGTTGATCGCGCGGCGGGCCGCCGGACCGGAGATGCCGAGTCCGTGGTCCAGGTCATCCTGCAGGTCGGTGATGGTGTCGATGGTGGCGCGGGCGGTCTCGACGTCGAGCAATTTGTGGATGCCGTCACGGCTGCGGGAGGCATATCCGCCCGAGACGGCGGTTCGTAGATGGCCGTACTGAATGGCCAGGGCCACCAGTCCGCCCGGCCGGCGGGCGATATGCCAGGCCAGGGATCTGCGGAAACGCTCGGTGCCAATGCTGCCGTGCTGGTCGGGCGGGATGACTTCATGGCCCCGGCCCAGGGCGGTGGCTTCCTCATTCGCCCAGGCCACGAAGTCCTCGATGCGGTCCACCAGGGTGGAGACACGCAGAGATCCGTTGCCCTTCTGCATCTTGCCCTTGCCCAAGTAGTGGGCACGATGGTCGAACAGCAGGGCGTCGTCGGCGACGATACGTTCCAGGACACGGACGGCGTGGACGACCGGGGCGATGGCCACCCAGGGTGCCTCCCGCAGGACCCCCGCCGACAGATGATTGCCGTCTTCATCGCGGGCGGTCTTGTAGACGTGGCCGTAGATCATGTGCTGGGGCAGCCCGCCGTTCTCATCCGGTTCGGGGTCGGGGCAGCAGCCGCTCCGCAGCCCCAGGACCTCGCCGGGCCGCATGCCGGTGAGGTAGGCGATGACGACGAAGCACGCCGTCGTCAGGTGTCGCAGCAGGTCGAGGGCTTCAGCGAAGTCGATGGCCTCACGCCATGGCCGCCCGCCGATCGTGCCCATGACGGGACTCTGTAGGGGGCTGGGGCCCGGCTGCCGGCTCACGGCCTGCCTCCACGTGGTCCCGGCGCGCTTGGAGACCTGGTCGATGGAGGCGCCGGTGACACCCGCGACGTACTGCACGTTCAGGCACCGGCGACCGGCGTGCATGCGAGTGGGCAGCGGGCGGCCGGCGGCGAGGAGCCCGTCGACGTACGAATACAACGCGGCCAGGGAGGCGGGGGTGCCGACGTTGCTGTTTGCCGCGGCGCTGAGCTGGCGGCGCTCGGCGGCCGCAGTCAGGATGTCCTCGGCGTAGTCATCGACCATCCGGATCGCCCAGACCAACAACGGCCCCATCGTCTCGGGGGCAAGTTCCTCGGTGAGGTTCTCCCCGCCCTGGGTGCTTGTCGCGGGCGGCAGGTAGTCATCGACGCCGTGGATGTCCCAGGGTGGTCTGCCGACGCCCAGGGGGTTGGGGCCAAGGCCGTCGAACACCCACAGCCGGGTCAGCGCGATGAGCGCCTTGTGCACGGTGTTGCGGGCGGTTCCGTTTTCCAGCAGGAAACTCCCGTACCTATCCAGTGTCTTGCTGTCGCACGAGCGCAGCGACCCCAGGCCCTGTGCGTGCATCCAGATGGCCAGCCGCCTCCAGTTCCACGCGGTCTGGTAGACGATGGGCGCGCTGGTACGAGTCCGCCAGGACGCCGGGCGCTCGCGCAGGAAGCTCGTCGTGAGCTCGCCGTTGATGAGCACCCAGGCGACCAGGCGGAACTCTTCCCGCAGGCCGGCAGGAAAGGCATCCCAGTAGATCGCCCCGACATCCGCGCTGGGGTTGCCGTTCATCGGTGCCATCGGCCAGACGCGGTCGCCGTAGCGGACAACGGGGCCCGTGTAGCCCTCGGCGATCAGACGCGGGGCGAAGACGGAGGTGTCCGGGCCGGGCAGGGAGCCCCGGCCCGCATCGATAGCAAGACTCACGCGGATAGCCCTCCAGTCAGCAGGTCGTCGATCAGGTCCCGGTCGTCATCGGTCACCTCGGTCAGCGCCTTGGTCCAGGCAGCGGGGCCAAGGAGTCTGCTCAAGTGCTCCAGCCGGGCATGGGTCTCCCCCCAGTCGGCCTGCCACAGCGTCGAGTTCATCGCGCTGCGCAGGTACGTCAGCGCATGGTGCAGGTGAGCCAGGCGGGAGTGGTGTCCGGGGTGGATACGCGCGTTGGTGCAGCCCAGACACGCCAGGAACGATGCCCCGCAACGGCCGTCCGGGCCGGGAAAGAGGCCGCCCTCGAAGTCCCGGCAGTCGGCGGTCGCCGTCGAAACGTCACCCGCTACCGGTGCATCACGCAGTTCGGCCGCCAGCACCACCTGCTCGGCCTGTCGGCGGGCGGCTTCGGCGGCCGCCGCGATCACCGGGGCGGCCGCCTCCCGGGCCCGCGCGTCGGGCATGATGTAGGTGGTGTCGTGGGTGCCCTGGCTGTTCTGGCCCGGCTCACGACGCTCGACCACGTTCACCGTCCGCCGGCCGCGCCGAAACGGCGAGCCGACCGCAACTCCCGCCAGCTGGCCCCAGTCGGCCGCGCTGTTCTCGCCGATACCCAGGCGGAACCAGGCGCCCACGCCAGTACCGCGTCTCGGCGTGCCCGTGCGCCAGATGATCAGGCGGTTCGTGCCCGGGGCCATCGCCTCCACAGCTTCGCGGGCGAAGCGAGTGGCCGCCAGGGCCTGTGTGATCAGCCGCCCCGGCGAACCGGATCCGAGATCGGTGACGTTGCGGGTCTCGTGGTGCTGCCCGCTGCCGCGCTTGCGTTTGACGAGTTCGAGGCGGTAGGTCGGATGCCCATCCGGTCCGCTGTCCGGGCTCGCGCGCGGAAGCGAAAGGGTGTGAATGACGGAGAGGTTCAGCCCGAACTCCGTCATCAGCAGTACCCCCAAGGACGTCGCCTCCAAGCGCGTCAAATACAACCGCTGCCAGGTGTGCTGCTTGCTCCCACCCCCCAGGGCCCGGGCATACCGCGGAACGACACTGAGTTCCCCTCGCCCACGCGGGCGGCACGGCACGTGGCCGGTGCGCGCGAGGCAGTCCAGCGCCTCTCCGATCAGCCAGTCGCGGCCGCCCTCCGAGAAGGCGCCCGCCCGCCACTGCTCGAGATGACGTGCGTTGTCCTCGATCCGCATCAACGCGCTGCGGAAGACGCGGCGAGCCGCCGACTTGATCTGGTCGAACTCGGCATTGGTGTACGAAGTCTCCTGGGCACGGGGCTTGGGTATCCGCCTACCCATCGCCTCGGCCACCTCGCCCACCACCCGCGGGTCATCGATCAACAACGCGCCCACGCGTGTCACCTGGTGATAGCCGCCGACCCGGGTGGTGCGGCTGAGTTTCCAGGCACTCCAGACTGCCGTAGTGATCGCGTCCACGTCGTGTGGCGACTCCGGCAGTGCCGCCAGCCAGACCGCGAACACCCGCAGCATCTCCCACATGTTCGTGCTGGTTTCGACCGACTCCCAGCGCCGGGGCCGGCAACGCGCGGCGAACAGCGAGGCCAGCGAACGCTGCATCGCCTCGGTGACCGGCAGGGCGGAGAAGTCGTAGGACCGCACCGATCCATCCCGCAGGTCGCGGTGTTCAACGACCAGGCCGCCGCCATCCAGCGCGTCGGGACGGTGGTGCACGGTCTGCGGCAGGGACGCCCTGCGTCCGCGGCGGCTCATCCGGCGTGTCCTTTCCTCGTCACTTCCATCCGGGCGTCGATATCCTGGATGCCTTCGGTCTCCCGAGCCACCCGGGCGAACAGGTCGTCCAGAGACCCCGCCGATTCCACCCCGTCACCGCCCAGCAGCGGAGCGGTCTCCAGCAGGGACCGCAGCTGCAGATCCGCCACAGGCGCCAGATAAATCGCCCTCGTGGTCTCCAGGTCCGCGTGGCCCAGCAGGTCCTGCACCATCCGCCACGGATCCCCGTAGAGCAGGCGGAAGTCCCGCCGTTCTTCAGGTGTCAGTCCGAACTTGCGGTCCATCAAGTAGTGCAGGACCACGAGCATGTAGAGGGCAAAGGAGTGACGCGCGCTATGCGGGGTGGCCTGCGGTGCGACGCTGCGGTAAGGGTCCAATCCTGGGGGTGCGGGCGCAGGATCAAGCACCGCGCGGCACCGCTCGTTGGCCGAGCGGAACACGTTCTCCCAGGAAGAGACCCGAAACGGCAGGCCCTGCTCGTTCAGCCACAACCACAGCGGCTCCGGCCCCTGGGGACCCTCCGTGTAGAGCGTCATGCGCTCGGCCACGGTTAGGTCGGCCAGGGCCTTCTTGCCCACGACCCCGTTGCGGTCGCACCAGTGGACCTGGCGCTTGGTGCCGGTGGTCACCTGGGTGACCAGGCGCATGTCCACCACGGCGTCGTACCGGCCAGCCGCTTGCGCCTTGCGGACCGCCTCCGCGCGCAGTCCCTGCTGGTATGCCTCGACCCCACCCAGGACGTGAACCGCGACGTAGAACGTGCGTGACTTCTTCGACCGGGTCACCGCAGCGGCGATCCGCCCGACGTAGTAGCGGCCACCCCGCAACCGGATCGACGGGACCTCGAAGGTCAGCAGCGAACCGCCCTCGCTCAGCCGCATGCCCGAGGAGTGGAGCAGGTCGGCAAAGGCAGCATTACGGTCCTCCAGCCGCCCGGCCCATGTCGGAACCGGCACCCCGCCGGCGCCATGCCCGCGCATCCCCACATCTACCCAGCGGCGCCAGGCGCGTGGAGTCAGCCACCTCACATCGCTCCGCTTGGCGTCCTTCGCCTTCCCCGCCGGCACGCGGATCACCGTGCCGTCACGGCCGAGGATCTCCTTCATCGCCACCGGGTTCTGCGAGATGAGTTCCCGGCCCTCCGCCCAGGCGTAGAGCCCTGCCAGCGCGGTCAGTTCGCGGTCCCACTTCGCTCCGCTGACACGGTTCGCATTCTCCGGGGCGAAGCGACGCCAGTCCTCGTAGTCGTCCACGTCCTCCGCGACGGCCTGCGTCCACACATGCCCGCGTGCCCACAGGAAGTTCAGGAACAGGCAGATGTCGATGGCGTAGTTCCGCTTCGTCTCCGCGGTGTACCGACGAAACCGCCGTGTACGGAGGTAGAGGCAGAGCAACTCGTCCACTCGATAGTCCGGGGCAAGCAGGATCGGATCGCCGGGGTTGATGCCCGCTTGCTTCTCCGCCTCGGCCAGGTCCTCCCAGCCCTCTACCAGCGTGGGACGAACTCCACCCGGACCCGCACCCGCCGGGACCCAAAACACACGCCAGCCAGCCACCAGCAGACCCTCCCCGAGCTCCTTCAACACGCTCATTCAACAGGGAGGGCGGCGAGGCTATGAGGATGGCCGTGTACCGGAACACGGGGTGTTCGGGGTCCAACAGGGTGATGTCCGCGCAGACGGCCGTGCAGCCCGCAGCGCGGGAGGTGGCCACCGCGTCGGCGCTCTTGTCGATGCACAGCATGTCTACGTTGGCGCCGAGGATCTTGCGCAGGCCCACGCACCAGCCGCCGCACCCGCAGAACAGGTTCACCGCACGCGGGGCGTCGCCTAGCTCGGGGGCGAACAGCCAGCGGACCGGGCCGGGTCCGGCGAGCCGCTCCAGGTCGGCGAGGTCGGCCGGGGCGGTGAAGTCGGAGAGCCGCTTCCCCTCCAGGTCGGCGTACGTGAGCGAGGGCCGGGCGAACGTGGCGGGGATCTCCGCCGGTTCGGTGCCGGCGCACCGCTCCTCGTCTGCCTGCGCGGCGAGCGGCACCCATGCCTGCATCCGGGACTTGCTCGGCCGGTGCGCGGTGTCCTTCTCCGCGTACTGCACGGTGTCCTGTCGGCGGGCCTGCTCCCACAGGGCCAGGGCCCGGCGCCCCTCGGGCGTCAGGTCGAACCAGCGGCGCCCGCCCTGCGCGCGCACGGCCAGGAGACCGGACTCGACCAGCCCCCGGCCTGTTGAACGTCGTCACCGGGCAGGCCCCGGGCGACCCGCACGAGATCGTCGCGGAGGTCGTCGCCGAGCAGGGCGAGCGGGGCCTGGCCGCCCTCACCGAGGCCGGGGCGCTGCTCCTGGCGCTCGCCGTCGAAGAGCTTGTCGCCGTGCTCGATGACCCCGAGGTGGACGTGCCGGCGCGGGTGGTGGGCGTGTTCGAGGCGTACGGGGAGGAGGCGGGGCTTCTACCGCACCTCCCTGCGCTTCTGGCGGCTGCGGGCGGGGCGACGCTCGTGGACCAGCGGGCCCTCGCCGACGTGGTGGAGGCGGCCGGGGTGACGGCCGCGTTCCCGGTAGGGCTCGCGAAGACGGCCGGGATGGTGCTGCGCCTGGTGGAGCTCGTCGGTACGCCGCTGGAAGGTCTCCTCGAAGGCCTGGAGGAGAGGATCCTCACCGTGCCCTGAGCCGGGTGCCGACGCGCTCTCTATCACGCAACGCCGTTGTCGTCTAACTGTGTTGACGGCTCGCCTATCTAGGTTATTGAGTGTCCGTCATGACCATTAACGACTTCGCGAGCGAGTGGCCCCGTACCAGGCCCTTCAAGGACTGCGTGGACCGCGTCAACCAGTGGACCGGCAAGACCTTCCAGATGATGGCGGCGGACGCTGGTTTCGTGCGTTCGACCGCATGGTTCAACAACAACGCCAATTACACGCGCTATGCCACGCCGCCCGCCCCGAAGTACGTCCCGGGTGTGGCCAAGGCCTTGGGTGTCTCGGAACGCCGTGTCGCTGAGATGGTCGCGGAGCAGTGGTACGGAGTGCGGCCCGACGACACGGTGCCCGATCGGCTCCGGGATGTGCTGGACGTTCTGCGCTGCATGGACATGGAAGACGTGGCCGAGGTCGAGAAGCTGGCGAAGCACCTCAAGGCCTTGCGCTCCCGGGTCACGGATCTGGAGTTCGAGGTCGAGGAGCTGACCTCCAAGGCGTCCGACGAGGACCAGGGCGAAGGGGAGGAGCCCGCGGCGGCTTAGATGCCGGCGCCGTAGGGTCGGGAGAACCCGATCAAGGAGGCTGCGGTGCCGGAGATGGACAACCCGATCGTGATTGCGCAGACGACGGAGGACGACGAGGAGCGGGCGTACGCGCTGGCCCGTGGCGCGGTGGAGGCCCGGCTGACCGCCGGGGCCCACGTGGACGCCCGGATGACGGCCTTCTACTGGTGGAAGGGCGAGGTGCAGCACACGCGCGAGTACCGGATCTCCTTCAAGACGACACAGGACCGGGTGGAAGCCCTTCGGGCGTGGGTCCACGAGAACCACGGTTACGACGTGCCGCAGTGGATCGTCCTGCCGACCGTGGCCGCGTCGGAGGAGTACCTGGCGTGGGCACAGGCGGAGACCCGGGCACGGTAGGAGCTGGACGTGCCGAAGGCCCGTACCCGGGTGGGTGCGGGCCTTCGTGGCGTTCGGGGGTCAGGCGGCGAGGGCGTGGAGCTGGTCGGCGAGGTCGGCTTCGTGGCGGGGGAGCTGCGCGGCGATGCCGGCGGCTCGTTCGCGGCCCATGGTGTTGGGCTTCGCGCTGGCGGCTTGCGCGAACTGGCGGGCGACGTGGGCGCCCTGGTCGATGTCGCCGCCCAGGAGGAGCGCGGTCGCGAGGTCGCCGAGGATGACGACTCCGGCTTCGGAGAGGTCGCCGCCGAGGCGGTTCGCGGCGGTGGTCGCGGCGTCGTGGAGTTCAGGGTGTGCGAGGCGGCCGAGGACGGAGATCGCGAGGGAGTCCATGCGGCTGGGGGACACGAAGCGGACCCAGGCCTGTTCGGTGAGGTAGTCGCCGTACTCGTAGGCGGTGCGGGCCCGGTCCAGGGCGCGCAGGGCCTCGGTCGCGTTCCCGGCCGCGGCGGCCTCTTCCGCGTGGCGGCCGTGAATCCAGGCGGCGGCGGTGGCGTTGCCCGGCCCGCGTACGTGCTGGGCGGCCTGCTGGAGGAGTTCGAGGGCGCGGGGGCCGCTGGTGGCGTACGAGGCGTAGCCGAAGGCGAGGGCGCGCAGGGCGGGGTGGCCTGCTGCTTCGGCGCATTCGGCGGTCACCCGGTAGTAGTTGCGGGCGGCCTGGTGGTCGCCGAGGTCCCAGGCGAGCCATCCGGCGAGTGCTGCGGTCTCTCCGGCCGCGACGGTCAGTTCTCGTTCGTGGCGGTGGGCGCGGGGGAGTGCGCTCGTGATGGCGTCGAGGTGGGCTTCGACCCGGCCGCGGAGCTGTGTGGCGGTGAGGGTGAGTTCGGTGATGTGGAGCTGCTCGGCGGTCTCGGTGAGGATGCCGGCGGATTCGAGGTCGAGGGGCTTCGCGCGGGTGAGGGCGTGAGCGAGGCGCCCCCAGGGTTCGGCGGCGGTGACGGCGCCGACGAGGGCGCCCCCTATCAGCGTGCGGCGCAGCATGTCGTCGTGCTCCTGGTGGGCGGGCTGTTGGCGCGCTTTGCGGGCTTGTCGGGCGGCTCGTTGGAGGTGTTCGGGGGGTAAGCCGCAGGCTGCTGCGAGGTGCGCGCACGTGTTCGGGCTGGGGATGTTCTCGTTGTTCTCGTACCGGCTGATCTCGCGTCTGGTCATGGTGTCGCGGCCGGAGGAGGCGTTGACGGCTTCGGCTTGCTGCTCCTGGGTGCGGCCGGTCTGGGTGCGCAGGCGCTGGAGGAGCTCCCCGAAGGTCTCGTAGTCGCTGGTGGTCATCATGGGCCCCTGTCTTGGCGTGCGCCCATGATGGCCTCGGTTTTCCCCCTCTGTTTCCCCCTCGGCTGGTTTTTCCCCCTCCGGTTTCCCCTGGGACGGGGGCTTGTTGGGCGGTGAGGTAGGGCCATGAACGAGGACCGGGCGGCCGGACGGGGTCGCAAGAAGTGGATCCGTGTTGGCGCCCGGGTGCTCGACACGAGCACGGGGCGGATCGGCGTGGTGCTGATATTCCGCGACGGAGACGGCCAGACCACGACGGGCGAGGTCGTGACGCCGGATGCGGAGTGGACGGTGCTGCGGCCGGAGTGCGAGGGCTCCCCGCTGGGCGCCCTGCCGTGGCGGGCCTTGACCGACGACATCGGCCTCGTCACGGAGCGGAGGCCGGACGCGTGATCGGTGACCAGGTGGCTGGTCTGCTCTTCCTCGCGGCGAACGCTGTGGGTCTGGGCCTGGTCGGCGAGATCGCCCACCAGGAGGTGACCGCCGCGGCCGGGATCGAGCGGGCCGACGAGGAGACCTTCGAGGACGTGCCGGCGGAGGAACCGCTCGTGCGGGCCTGCCGGTGCGGTGAGCGCACCGCCCTCTAAAGACTGCCGTTCCGCCTACGCCCAAGCGTCCCCCTGTCGGGCGTGGGCGGGACGGCGCAGGTTCCCGGGCCGGTCGCCTGTCCACCGACCAGCACCCCCACGGTGGGGGTGTCCAAGCAGGCAGGCGACCGGCCCGGGTGCACCACAGGCACATCCCAACCAGGAGAAGGAGCACAACCATGGACATGATGGTGATGCGCCCGGCGCCGGAAACGGTCGCCGTACGGGCCCGGGAGATCCTCGCGGTGTGGGAGGCCGACCCGGAGTTCGGGCGGCTGTGGCAGTCCTGCGCCCGGTACCAGAACGACTGGACCTGTGTGTTCGGGTACA
Organism: Streptomyces sp. NBC_00207; assembly: GCF_045160965.1. Classification (NCBI taxonomy): domain Bacteria; kingdom Bacillati; phylum Actinomycetota; class Actinomycetes; order Kitasatosporales; family Streptomycetaceae; genus Streptomyces; species Streptomyces sp. NBC_00207. The sequence goes on from NZ_CP130715.1 coordinate 7,969,980, forward strand.
CGGTCGTGGAGAACTACGACACCGCGCGGGACGCGGAGCCGCTCTTCACGGAGACCATGCGGTGCATGGCGATGAAGTCGGCCGTGTACGAGGCGACGGGCGACGAGAAGGCGGCCGAGCTGCCGGTGCCGGTCGCGGTGGACGAGATGTCGCACGCCCTCGCCGCCCAGTTCACGCTCGCGTCCCGGATTCAGGACCGGACCGGTATCCGGTTCGTCCACGCCACCGACATGGAAGAGGGCGTCGGCGGCGGGACGTGGGACCACGGCGACTACACCCACCAGGTGTACAAGGCCGCGTTCGGGAACGTTCCGGCCCGGTACTGGATCGGCGCGGCCGAGACGGACCGGCGCAGGAAGATCCTCGACACGGTCTTCGCGCAGGTGGGAGTCACCGACCGAGGAAAGAAGGTCGCCATCGACTTCGGCGGGGCTGCTCCGGCGGTGCCGGCGTAGTCGTCTCCGGCGGAGGGGCGATCCGGTCCGGCGTTAGCCCGATCTTGTCCGGGTGAACGCAGACCGGAGTGCCCTCGGCGGTGTACCGGAAGCCATCCGCGGGGTTGAACGGTGCCTCGCGGGTGGGCCGGTCGTAGATCAGGAAGTCCTCGCGCGCGAACCGTAGCGATGGACAGACCCCGCAGACCGGATAGTCCGACTCGGGGTCGATGTACGGGGAGGGGGGCGCCATGACCAGACGGTACCGGCACGGCGCCCCGCTTTCCCGGCACTTGGGCCCACCGGGCACGGCTTTGAGCGGGCGTGCGCGGCACATTGCTTGTCAGGTCCATGATATTTGGCCGCTGGCCGGAACCGATCGAATGCAGGGGGGTGGGGCGGAGTGCTGACCGACGGGTCCGGCATAGTTGGGGCTGCTGCCGATAGCAGCGTGCTACGTGCCGCCTCAGCGGCGATTCAGCCGGTCCGGGGTCTCCGGGCGGGCGATGTCGCAGCCGGGCAGAAGGCACGAATACCCGTGGTCACCCGTTCGGATGAACCGTACGCACGTCGCAACGATGGACTTAGTGCTGCGCGAGAAGATGACTCCGCCCCCCTGTCTGGTGGGGTCCCCCGTGCTGGCGGCCGTGCGCCGCGCCGGGCCGTTGATCCCCTGCTGACCTCGGCCGAAGTCGCTGCCGAACTCGGCCTCTCCACACACACCTTGGCTCACTGGCGGGTGCAGGGCAGGGGGCCCGAGTGGATCAGGATGGGCGAGGTCCACAGCGGCGTCCGCTATCCGGCTTCGGGGGTCGAGCAGTGGCGAGATGCCCGCACACCTACGGGCCGAAAGGCTGTCAGGGCCGGGTCGGGTCCGGGTACGCGCCACGCGGCGTCAGGACAACAGCGGATGAGCAAGGTCTGGATCAAGGACCAGTGGCACCTATCCCAGCCGGGACCGGATGCGCAGGAGTGCCGGGAGCACTCGACCCGGTGGGAAAAGGTCTACTCCTCCGGCTCCCACGGGCAGGGCTCGCGGTGGGAGGTCAGGTGCTACGAGGGGGAGAAGATCCGCCGGAAGGGGCGGTTCGAGACCAAGGAGGAGGCCGAGGAGCGGGCGGTGGAGGTGCGGCGGGAGCGCGGAGAGGTGCCGGCCGACCCGTCGCACACGCAGGTCACGCTCGCGGAGTGGGCCGCTCTCTACCTGTCGTGGCTCACCTGCGAGGAGCGCACGATGCGGAACTACCGCACGTACCTCAACAAGCACTTGCTCCCGGCCCTGGGCGAGCGACGGATCGCCGATCTCCGCCCCGCGGACCTCAAGACGTGGGTGGCGAACTGCACCATCAAGCCGTCTTACCTGCGCACGATCTTCCAGTTCCTCTCCACGGTCCTGGAGGCGGCCGTACACGACGAGCGGATCAAGAGGAACCCGTGCCGGGCGCCCGGGATGAATCTTCCCCGCGTTAAGGGCGTGCGTGTAGAGGTCTGGTCGGACGAGCGGGTGCCGGCCGTCATTAAGGGTCTTCCGTCGCACTATCAGATCGCGGGCCTGATCGCCGCGTACGGGAACCTGAGGCAGGGCGAGGTGTTCGGCCTCGCAGTCGAGGACATCGACTTCAAGCGGAGGATCCTGCACGTGCGGCAGCAAGTCGTACGGTCGCGCGGGCGGCTGCGCTACAGCCTGCCGAAGTCGGGAGAGGTCCGCGAGGTTCCACTCCATCCGCAGCTTGCCCGGGCGCTGAGAGCGCACATGGCATTGCACCCTCCGGTGCGGGTGACGCTGCCCGGTGTGGACGGTCTGCCGCACGAGCATGAGCTGGTGCTGACGAACTCGGCGGGGAGCCCGGTGCAGCGGCGAGGCTTCAACATCGCGTGGAAGCGAGCCCTGGCAGCAGCCGGAGTGATCCCGTCGAGGAAACGGGGCGAGGAGCACCAGGCGGCCCGGGAGCACGGCATCCACGCCCTCCGTCACTGGTGGGCGTCCGTCATGATCGAGCTGAGGATGCCCATTCCGGTGGTGGCCGAGGCCATGGGCCACCACGATGCCACGGTGACACTGCGGACCTATAGCCACGTCACCAAGAGGGCGTTGACCCGCAAGCGGACCGACTATGACCGGGAGGCGGCCGCCCTGGTGAACGAGCTCTATCAGCTGACAGCCCGTGCGGTACCATCCGGTCGGATCACCGAGACGAGGAGGGAGGCAGCGTGAACAGCACGACGGCGTACACCAGTTCGGCGGCAGGGCGCGCTTCGGTTTGCCTCCCGGAATGTGCCACGCGTGTGCCACGCGGCCGGGTTCAGAGCGTGTCTTCCCTGGTCAGCGCCTCGGCGGCCTCCTTCGCGTCGAAGAAGAGCCGGGCGCGCGCCCAGCGCTCGGCTGCCGTTCCGTGCTCGAAGTACGTCGCCGGCGCGTTCATCGCGTCCCTTCCGCCGTTCAGGTGGTCCGTCCGGTGCCTCCAACACGCCCGGGCGGTGGAACATTCCACCCGCCGGAGCCACCACCGCGGGGCTAGGTTGTCCGCATGAGCAATCTCGATCGCCAGCCCGCTCTCTCCGCCTGCGGCGGCCGCGGATTCGTCGTGGCCGAGCCGGTGCGCGAGCTCCTCAGCCCGCGCACGGTCAAGCTCGGAGAGTCCACCGAGGTCCGCCGACTCCTGCCGAACCTGGGCCGCCGCATGGTGGGTGCCTGGTGCTTCGTGGACCACTACGGCCCGGACGACATCGCCGACGAGCCCGGCATGCAGGTCGCGCCCCATCCCCACTCGGGCCTGCAGACCGTGAGTTGGCTCCACGAGGGCGAGGTGCTCCACCGCGACAGCGAGGGCAGCCTCGAGACGATCCGCCCGCGCGAGCTTGGCCTGATGACCTCCGGCCGCGGCATCAGCCACTCCGAGGAGAGCCCGCGCCCGCACGCCCGCTTCCTGCACGGCGCCCAGCTGTGGGTAGCCCTTCCGGACAGCCACCGGAACGTGGAACCGCACTTCCAGCACCACGCGGAACTCCCGCACGTCACGGCCCCGGGCCTGACGGCGACGGTCATCCTGGGCACCCTGGACACGGCGACCTCGCCCGGTACGGCGTACACCCCGATCGTGGGCGCGGACCTGACCCTCTCGGCAGGCACCGAGACCCGCCTCCCGCTCGACCCGGACTTCGAGTACGCCGTCCTGTCGATGTCGGGCGAAGCCCACGTCGACGGCGTCCCGGTCCTCCCGGGCTCGATGCTCTACCTGGGCTGCGGCCGCACGGAACTCCCCCTGCGCGCCTCGTCGGACGCGAGCCTGATGCTCCTGGGCGGCGAGCCGTTCGAGGAGGAGATCGTGATGTTCTGGAACTGGATCGGCCGGAGCAACGAGGAGATCGTACAAGCCCGCAAGGACTGGATGGAAGGCACCCGCTACGGCGAAGTGAAGGGCTACGACGGCCCTCCGATCCCTGCACCGCAGCTCCCGCCGGGGCCGCTGAAGGCACGCGGACGGGTGCGCTGACCTGCGCTTTTCTGCAGTAGGTCGACCAGCTGACATCAGCCGAGGAGAGGCCGCATCCCGTACGGAGACCCTTCCGGCGGGGCAAGCGACGGGGTGCTCCGGGAGGCGCTCACCGGGCTCTCGACGTTTCCCAGGTATGACCGGCTGGGGTCAGCTTTGCCAGGACCAATGCTGACCCAATGCTGACTTTGGTGACGGTTCGTCAGGTCTGATGCATTCCGCTACTTCGGTCGTTGGGGGCGATCGGAGCCTGACGCTGCTCGGTACAACACGTTGCACCGAGCAGGTGGTCTCGGGAGTGGCGCGGGCCTCGGGCAGCGCTGCCCGTGGACTACGGGCGCTTGCCCGGGCCGAATGCGGAATCGAAGCCCCGGGAGTGCGCCGTGGGAGCGAGTAGGCATGGCGTTCCCGAACCCGCGAGCGAGTGCAGACCGGTATGTCCTGCCGTGAGGGCGTTACGAGGCGCGGTCGTCGAGGTTGTGAGCAGGTTCTTAGTCTCCTGGTGGTACAGCGGCTACGCCCACGCTGACCTGGGAAAACAGCGCTTCGCAAGGCTCTTGGGTGTGGGCTGGTCCGGATATGGTCCGGATCTTGGTCCAAGCGGTCGTCGGGCGGGGAGGGGTCGGGAGTTCTGGGAGCGATCGGCACTGGACGGGCCGCACCGTCGTCTCCCGCGCCATCTCCTGGCCGTCCGTCTGCCGGGCGTTCAGAACGCCCGCTTGCCGGGCCGCCCCTGGCCTGAACTTCACGGGCGTGTCTGCGGGTGCCAAGGGGCTTCGCCGTCGGGCGGTGCCGCGAGTCCCTTCCGTACGGTGCGCCCGCGGCGGGAGGCGGATCGAAGGATCTGCAAATTGCAGAAATCTGCAATTTCATAGATGATGTAATGGCTGTGTTCCCAGGTAGCTGCAGGCGCAGCACCAGGCGTTTGCCCCGTTCGGGGTGGTGAGAAGGGTGCGAGACCGTGCCGGTTCCGCTGTATCAGGCGAAGGCCGAGTTCTTCCGGATGCTCGGGCACCCGGTGCGTATAAGGGTTCTGGAGCTGCTGCAGGACGGGCCGATGCCGGTGCGGGACCTGCTGGCCGCGATCGAGGTCGAGCCCTCCGCCTTGTCCCAGCAGCTCGCGGTCCTGCGCCGCTCGGGGATCGTCGCATCGACCCGTAACGGCGCTACCGTCGTCTACGCACTGGCCGGCGGGGACGTCGCGCAGTTGATGCTGGCGGCGCGGCGGATCCTGACCGAGGTCCTGACGGGGCAGAGCGAGCTGCTGGAGGAACTGCGCGAGTCCGAGGTCCCGGCCTCGTGAGCGTGAATACCGCCCTGACCGCCGTGCTCGGCCGGGTCCGCTGTATTCTGCCCGCCCGGGCCGACTGGGCAGCTATGGCCCGCAGCCCCCGCCGGGACCTGCTGGCCGGGCTCACGGTGGCGATCGTCGCCCTTCCCCTCGCGCTCGGGTTCGGGGTCTCCTCCGGTCTGGGCGCGGAGGCGGGGCTGGCCACGGCTGTCGTCGCGGGCGCGCTCGCCGCGCTGTTCGGCGGGTCGAACCTTCAGGTGTCCGGCCCGACCGGCGCGATGACCGTGGTCCTGGTGCCGATCGTTGCCCAAAACGGGCCCGGCGGTGTCCTGACCGTTGGCGTGATGGCCGGCGTGCTCCTGATCGGTCTCGCCTTGCTGCGGGCCGGACAGTACATGCGGTACGTGCCGGCGCCGGTAGTGGAGGGTTTCACCCTGGGGATCGCGTGCGTGATCGGCCTCCAGCAGATACCCAACGCGCTCGGCGTCGAGAAGCCGGAGGGCGAGAAGGTCCTGCTCGTGGCGTCGCGGGCGCTCGTGGAGTTCGTGGCCTTCCCGAACTGGACGGCGATCGGCCTCTCGGTGGGTGTCGCGGCGGTGATGCTGGCCGGGGCGAGGTGGAAGCCGACGGTCCCCTTCTCGATCGTCGCGGTCATCGCCGCGACCGTGATCGCGCAGGTCTTCCGTCTTGACGAGGCGGCCCCGATCGGTGACCTTCCCTCCGGGCTCCCCGCTCCGTCCCTGGCCTTCCTCAACGCTTCCGCGTTCGGGTCGCTGCTGGCCCCGGCGGTCGCGGTCGCGGCGCTCGCCGCGCTGGAGTCCCTGCTGTCGGCGACCGTGGCGGACGGGATGACGGTGGGGCAGCAGCACGATCCGGACAAGGAACTGTTCGGGCAGGGCATCGCCAACCTTGCGGCCCCGCTGTTCGGCGGGGTGCCGGCCACCGCCGCGATCGCCCGCACGGCGGTCAACGTCCGCACCGGCGCCTCCTCCCGGCTGGCCGCGCTCACCCACGCCGCGGTGCTCGCGGTGATCGTGTTCGCCGCCGCCCCCTTGGTGTCGAAGATCCCTCTCGCCGCGCTGGCCGGCGTGCTGCTGGCGACGGCGATCCGCATGGTCGAGGTCGGCTCGCTGCGCGCGATGGCGAAGGCGACCCGCTCGGATGCCGTCGTGCTCGTCCTGACCGCCGCGTCCACCCTGGTTCTCGACCTCGTGTACGCGGTGATCATCGGCCTCGTCGTCGCGGGAGCCCTCGCCTTGAAGGCGGTGGCGAGCCAGGCCCGGATGGAGCAGGTTGACTTCCGCCCGGACCTGCCTGGCGAGCACAGCGACGAGGAACACGCCCTGCTGGCCGAGCACATCGTGGCCTACCGCATCGACGGACCGCTCTTCTTCGCCGGCGCCCACCGTTTCCTCCTCGAACTCTCTGAGGTCTCTGACGTGAAGGTGGTGATCCTGCGCATGGCGAGGGTGACCACCCTGGACGCCACCGGCGCCCTCGTCCTGAAGGACGCGGTCGAGAAGCTGCACCGGCGCGGCATCGCCGTGATGACCTCCGGTATCCGGGCCGGCCAGCGCCAGGCCCTGGACGCCGTTGGCGCCCTGGACCTGCTGCGCCTGGAGGGCCGTGAGTACGCCACCACCCCCGAGGCGATCGCCGGCGCCCGCAAGCACTTGGAGCGGGCGGGACTGCTGCCCCGTACGCACCACCGACCGCACCGCATCCGGAAGGCCGCACGATGACCGTCCCCGCCGACCTCCGCATGATCGAGGTCTCCGGCACCGAGGCTCTCTGGCTCCTCGAGGGCTCCGCCCAAGGCCGACTCGTCTACATCCAGCGGGAGGTGGCCGTCGTCCGCCCCGCCACACACGTGATGGAGTACGGACGCCTCGTCGTCCGGGCCCCCGTACAAGCCGCCACCATCCCCGGCCGGGCGCTGCTGACCTACCAGGTCGACGAGATCCGCAGCCCAGCCGGCACCGGCTGGACGGTCAGCGCCCACGGCCCGGCCGATGTCATCGCCGACCCAGACGAGGCCGCCCACTACCGGCGCACCCTGCCCGGCTGGGCCCACGGCCCCCATGACACCCTGCTGCGCCTGCACCCGCAGTCCGTGTCCGGGTTCCGCCTGGCCCGCACCGTGAACGGGGTGGGCCGGTGAGCGTCCAGGTCGAGGCGATGCCCTACCGGCACGTGCTGGACGTGCCGGCCATGGGGGCCGCCGTTCGCATCGCCCGCGAGACCACCGAGCTTGTCCTCGTCGAGTGCGGGGTGGGTCTTCGTCACCCGAGTGTCGGGCCGACTCTCCTGATCCTGGCCGAGCTGGTCACCAACGCCGTCCGCCACGCCGCAGTCCTGTCCCCGATCATCACGGTCACCTACGCACACGGGCCGGGTGCATTCGCGTTCGCCGTCCACGACCGCCACCCCTACCAGCCCGCCCTGTTCGGGGCGCTCGCCACCGCCTCGGGCAGCGGCCTGGCCATGGTGGTCGAAATGACGATGGAACTCGGCGGCACCGCCGTCGTACGGGCGGACGCGGACGGGCGCGGCAAGGCCATCTGGATCACCCTTCCCCTGTGAAGCCGAGGAGCTGACGATGACGATCGAATGGCGCTACACCACCCGCCAGGACCTGGGCGTGCTGTCCCTGGCCGGGTATCTCGGCGCGGACGCCACCGACCGGTTCACTGGTGCCATCGGCTGGGCGATCGCGAGGGGCACCGGCCCGGTCATCCTGGACCTGACCGGCCTGCTGGGCTGGTCGGCCGGCGGGCAGATCGCCGTCGCCCAGGCCGCCCGCCGCCTCGCCGAGAGTGGGCGCCGACTCGAGCTCGCCGCGATACCGGCGGACGGCTCTCTCGTCCCGGACGCGACCTGCCCGCCCGTCCCGGTCCACTGCGACCTCGCCGCCGCTCTGGCCGCTCACGGAGCCCACGGGACGGCCAAGCAGTGGACCACCGATGACTGGCCCACTCCGCAGGCCCCCGAGGAACCCGCCCTCACCTAGACCAGCACGACCATCCACAAGAACGGCGAAGGACACCGGCACCATGAGCGACATCGTCTTCAAAGACTCCAACGGCACCGTCCTGGAGGACGGGGACTCGGTCACCCTGACCAAGGACCTGAAGGTCAAGGGAACCTCCGAGACCCTCAAGCGCGGCACCCTGGTCAAGAACATCCGCCTCACCTCCCGCCCGGGCGAGGTCGAGTGCAACACGAGGAAGGTCAAGGGCCTGGTCTTGAGGACCGAGTTCCTCAAGAAGGCCTGACCGGCGAAGGCCCTGCTGCGGAAAGGCGAACGACACGAAGGTGCCCCGCCGGGTCCGCGAGTTGCAAGGATCTGCAATTGTGGAGGTCGCAAGGTGTGAAGAGGGGCGAACGGATGCCTCTGCGAGGGAACGGTTCCGGGTGGATGAGATGGGCAGTCACGACAGAGGTACCCAGGTGAGCACACCGCTGTACCAGCTGAAGGCGGAATTCTTCAAAACGCTGGGGCACCCGGTCCGCATCCGCGTCCTGGAACTCCTGGCCGAGCGCGAGCACGCGGTCGCCGAGATGCTGCCCGAGGTCGGGGTGGAGGCCGCGAGCCTCTCCCAGCAGCTGGCCGTGCTGCGCAAGTCCAACCTGGTGGTGACCCGCCGGGAGGGCTCGAGCGTGTACTACGCGCTCACCGACCCCGAGATCGTCGAGCTCCTGCGGGTCGCCCGAAGCATCCTCTCCGGCGTTCTGGAGGGCCAGGCCGAACTACTGGCCGACCTCAAGGCCAGCCGCCACGCCTGAACGGTGCCGGCCCTGCGGGGCCCGCACCCCACATACGGCGGCCGTCTTCCGTTAGTGCGGGTTCAACGCGCTTCTGACACCGGAAGACGGCCGCTCCCTACATATGCCGAACCTGCGCCGCAGGCGTGCAGGCCCCCCTTCGGTCCCAGCCTCACTTCTGGGCGTGCTGCCCCAAGTAGAACAGCAACCAGATGAACCCGGCGAACACGTGCGTGCCGAAGATGTAGAAGAAGGCCCGCATCGCAACGCCCTTCTCTTTCCACTTCTCGTGCTCCGCCGCCGTGTCCTTCTCGGGCAGGTTGTCCGTCATGACGCACCTTCCTTCTCCGTGCTCGGCTCCTCGACCGGGCGGCGGCACGGGCGGACGCGGACCTGTATGCCGTGTTCGCCGGCGTACTCGATGGCGGCCGCGACTTCACCGGCCTCGACCGTGCGAACCTCCGGCTCAGGGCCGGTTCCGAGGAAGGCGACCTCGTACAGCTGGACGACCCTTTGGCTCCTGCTGGTCACGGTGTGCCTTCCGGCAGGATGAAGCGGACGAGCACCGTTTTGCCGTGCCCGCCGGAGGAAGGCTCGATACGGACGTCGCCGCTGAACGTGCGCGCCAGGTCGGCCACCGTGCGCAATCCCCGCCCGGAGGTCCGGTCGGCATCGGCCGGCGTTATCGGGCGCGGGTCCAGGTCCTCGACCGAGACCACGAGCAGGTGCTCGGCCATGTGGAGAGTCACCTCCGCATCCGGGGAGTCCTGAGCGTGCCGGACGGCGTTGGTCACCAGTTCGCTGACCACCAGGAGCACGGCGCCGAAGAGGGCGCTGGAGCTCTCAAGCCCGAAGGAGACGAGGGACCGTTCGCTGCGCTCGCGCGCGGCCCGCACGGAACCCGGCACCAGCGGCACCGTCCACACGTGCTTGAGCACCTCGACGGCAGGCCGGCCGCTGGGGTGCCGGGCCATCACCGACGCCTCGGACATGCCGGTGCCACTGTCTGGTTCACCGGCCGTCTCCTGCGTCGGTGGCCATGCCTTGATCGTGGGCCACGCGCAATGCGTCCTCCAGCTCCTCTGCCGCCTGCGCCTCCTCGAAGGCATCGTCAGCCTCCTGTGCAGCCTGGAGACGAGCCCGCGCCACGCGGACCCGTTCCAGCGCCGCTTCCTCGAACCCGGCCACACCGCGACCCCCGTCCGCCATATCCAGAACTAGTAAATTGCATAACTCTGCAAGTCTAGCTGGTGCGGGTCCGTTGGGAAGTTCACCGGCCCAGGCTGGTCAGGGCACCTTGCGCACCAACTGGCTGGTCAGCTCGTAGCGGGCACCGACTACGGCCAGGCAACCGTCGGCGATCCGGGCGGCGAGGTCCGGCTCGGCGGCAAGGCGCGCCCGGACCCGGCGGACGTTCTCGGTGACCGCCGCGTCAGTCCGGGCGTCGCCCTGAAGCCGGTGGTCGATCGCCGGCCGGATCCGGTCCGCCAGGTAGGCGATGTGCGCCGGGAGCTCACCGCCGGCCTCGGCGTGCACGGCCGCAGCGACTGCCCCGCACCCCTGATGCCCCAGGACGACGATCAGCGGGACACCCAGTTCCAGCACGCCGTAGGCGATGCTGCCCAGGACTGCCTCGTCCAGGACTTCGCCCGCCGACCGCACGGTCAGCAGGTCTCCCAGCCCCTGGTCGAAGACCAGCTCCGGCGGCACCCGCGAGTCCACGCACCCGAGCACCACGGCGAACGGATGCTGCCCGCCCACCAGCGCCCGGCGCACATGCCCGGCGCGGTCCGGATGGCTCTCGTGGAACGTCCGCCAGCGCCGGTTTCCCGCCTCCAGCTCGCCCCACGCCTGCCGGGGCCCGGCAGGCCGCGGCCTGCGGACAGCTGCCTCCCCGGCCCGTGCGCCTGAGGCTGCTGACGGCCCGCACACCAGCCCGACCCCTAACGCCAGGGCCCCGCTCAACCCCGCACGCACCATTCGGCGCCGCGCGAGGACCACCTCGGATTCGCAGTCACGATCGACACTCATGTCTGGACAAAGTAGGTGCCAGCCCTTGTCGGACATCGGGCAAAGGCCGGCCTTGAGCAAGACTTGGCCCGCGCTGGAGGTGCGCGTTTCCCTGGCGGGTCCGAGCTCTGTCGGGCAGGGCGGCGAGGGCCCCGCTGCGGGTGTCAGCCGGTCTTGAGCATGCCGCGCATCTGGGTGATCTCGGCTGTCTGGGAGGTGATGATGTCGTCGGCCAGGGCCTTGGCGGGGCCGTAGGCGCCCTGCTGCTTCTCGGTCTTGGCCATGGCGATGGCGCCTTCGTGGTGGTCGATCATCATGGTCAGGAACATGGTGTCGAAGGCGTTACCCCTGGCGTTGCCCAGCCGATCCATGTCCTGGTCGTCCATCATCCCGGGCATGCCGGGGTCGTCGCCGTGGCCCGTGCCGTCCATGCCGACGCCGGTGGGGACCTTCTCGCCCCACGCATTGAGCCAGCCGGTCATGGTCTCGATCTCCGGGGCCTGCGCCTTCTTGATCTTTTCTGCGAGTGCCTTGACGTCGGGGGATGCGCCGTGGGCGGCGACCATGTCGGACATCAGGATGGCTTGGCGGTGGTGGGGGATCATCCCCTGCGCGAAGGCGACGTCCGCCTGGTTGTGCCGGTCGGCCTCCGACGGCGCCGGGGCGGTCGTGGTGGCCGGTGCGGTGCCGGCCGTGTTGGTGGTGTTGTCGCTGCCGCACGCGGCAAGGATCAGTCCGGCGGCGACCGCGGTGGCCGCCAGGGCAGCCCGTCGCGGCCGGGATCGGTTCGTGTTCATGTCGCTGAGCTCCAGTGATTCGGATGCGGGAGGGGCTGGCTCTTCGTGGCCGACGCGCTCGGGCGCGTGCCACGGGAGGAGTCCCTACGTCCGCAGGACCTGGAGATCGGCGAGCGAGGGCGGCGCCCGCCCTCCGGCGGGCTGATGGACCACTGCGAGCGACGGTGCAGGCTGGGCAAGGACGAGGCTGCCGGGCATGCTGCTGAGAGGCGTGGTATCCGGTGCGGCGACGCCGGGGGCACCGGGCAGGGCCGGGGAAGCGCACATCTGGTCCGCATGACCGGCGTCCCGGACCGGGCCGCGCTGCTCGTCGTCGCCGCACGAATACAGCGGGCCGGCGGCCGCCGAGTGGTGGGGCACGTGCACCGTCACGCCCGTCGCCGGCAGCGCAGCCGAGGTGCCGAGACCGTGCATCCCGAGCAACCCGATCAGGAGAGCGAGGACGAGCAGCGGTCCGAGTCGCGGCACCGGCCGGGGCTGCGGCTGCGTGCGGGGCTCGTGACGGGTCACATTTCCCACCGTAGGACGCACCCGCGCGTGGCGCAGCACGACATGGGCTCGGCTAACCGCCATGGCGATCGTCTCCGTCGGCTGGGGCCGTAGGGGTCGAACCGGGCAGGCGGAGGCGCTTGAGGGCGAGGGCGTTGACGGCGACGATGATGCTGGATCCGGACATGGACAGGGCGGCGATCTCGGGGCGGAGGATCAGGCCCGTGGTGGGCTCGAAGACGCCGGCGGCGATGGGCAGGGCGATGGCGTTGTAGCCGATCGCCCAGCCGAGGTTCTGGCGCATCTTGCGCACGGTGCCCCGGCCGATGCGCAGGGCGGTGGGGACGTCGAGGGGGTCGGAGCGCATCAGGACGAGGTCGGCGGTCTCGATGGCGACGTCGGTGCCGGCGCCGATGGCGATCCCGAGGTCGGCCTGGGCGAGGGCGGGGGCGTCGTTGACTCCGTCGCCGACCATGGCGACCTTGCGGCCGCCGCGCTGGAGTTCGGCGACGGTGGCTGCCTTGTCGCGGGGGAGGACCTCGGCGATGACGGTGTCTATGCCCAGGCGTTGTGCGATCCGCTCGGCGGTGGCCCGGTTGTCGCCGGTGAGCATGACGACCTCGACGCCGAGTGCGTGGAGTTCGCGTACGGCGGCTGCGGAGGTCTCCCTTGGCGCGTCGGCGATGGCGATGAGGGCGGCGGCCAGGCCGTCGACGGCGGCGATGACGACCGTACGGCCGGTGGCGGCCAGCTCGTCCCGCCGGGCGGTGAGCGGACCGAGGGACACTCCCTCCTGTTCGGCCAGCCGGCGGTTGCCCACGGAGACCCGGTGGCTGTCCACCACGGCGGTCGCCCCGTGGCCGGGCACGTTCTCGAACCGACGGGCCTGCACCGGTTCAACGCCGTGCGACTCGGCGTGGCGTACGACCGCCTCGGCCAGCGGGTGCTCGGATTCCCGCTCGACCGCCGCGACCAGCCGCAGGACCTCGTGCTTGTCGCGGCCGGGTGCGGTGATCACCTCAGTGACCTCCGGTTCGCCCTTGGTGAGGGTGCCGGTCTTGTCCATGACCACGGTCTGGATCCCGGCCGACGCCTCCAGGGCCATCGCGTTCTTGAACAGGACCCCCCGCTTGGCTCCCAGCCCGGTGCCGACCATGATCGCGGTGGGTGTGGCCAGGCCCAGCGCGTCCGGGCAGGTGATGACGACCACGGTGATCGCGAACAGCATCGCGCTGCTGAAGGGCCGGTCCGCGGCCAGCAGCCAGACAGCAAGGGTCAGCGCGCCGCCCACGAGGGCGACGAAGACCAGCCAGAACGCGGCCCGGTCGGCGAGCCGCTGGCCGGGAGCCTTGGAGTTCTGGGCCTCCTGGACCAGCTTGACGATCTGCGCCAGTGCCGTGTCGGCGCCCACCCTGGTCGCCCGCACCCGGAGCACGCCGTTGGTGTTCAGAGTGGCACCGACCACGGCGGAGCCCGGTGCCTTGTGCACTGGCAGGCTCTCCCCGGTCACCGTCGACTCGTCGACCTCGCTCTCGCCGTCCTCCACGACCCCGTCCGTGGCGATCTTCGCCCCTGGGCGGACGAGCAGCAGGTCCCCGACGACCACCTCGGAGGTGGCGACCTCGACCATTTCACCGTCCCGCAGAACGAGCGCCTTGGGCGGGGCGAGGTCCAGCAGCGCACGGACGGCGTCGTTGGCGCCGCCGCGGGCGCGCATCTCGAACCAGTGGCCGAGCAGCACGAAGGAAGCGAGCACGGTGGCGGCCTCGTAGAAGACCTCTCCGCCGCCCGTGAGCGTGATGACCAGGGAGTACAGCCAGCCCGCGCCGATGGCGACCGCCACCAGCACCATCATGTCCAGGGTCCGGGCACGCAGCGCCCGTACGGCGCCGACGAAGAAGATCGAGCACGAGTAGAAGATCACCGGCAGGCTGAGCAGGAGCGCCCATACGTCCTGGCGGAGCCCGAACGGCACGGGTGTGTGCCAGCCGAAGACCTCCTCGCCGATCGGGGACCAGACCACGATCGGGACGGAGAAGACCACCGCGACGAGGAAGCGGTTGCGCATGTCGGCGACCATGGCCGCCATCGACATCTCTGCATGGCTGTTATGACCGCCATGACCATCGTCGCCCGCCTCCTCGTCGGGCGACTGCCCGCCCTCCGGGCCGTGCCCCGCGTGCGCCGGCGGTACGGCTTCGGCCGCTTCCACCACTCCGGGCGGATCCGGCTCGTCCATCGGGTCGCAGATGTGGGACGGCACCGACTGGCCCGCGCAGTGGTAGCCGCACTCGGTGACCCAGCCGCGCAGCTCGGCCAGGGAGGTCCGGCGGGGGTCGAAGACGACCGTGGCCGACTGCGCGACCGCGTTCACCTCGACGTCCAGCACCCCCGGTCGGCGGCCCAGCACAGCAGCGACGGTGTTCTGCTGAGTGGCCCGGACCATGCCCCGCACGTCCAGAACCACTGTGCTGCGCTCCTTGCCCCCATCGCGCGGCTCGTGCTTCCGCGGGTGCCGCATGCCCGTTCACCTCCCCGATCCGACAGCGGGTCCACTCGGCCAGGGCGCCTACCAGCAGCCTGTGGCCGTCGCGACCGCCGCGCAAGGGCAGAGCAGGCGCCCGGAGAGCGGGCGGTGACTCAGGTCCGGGCCGGGGCCGCGCTGTATCGATTGCGGATCACGTGCTGCGCTGGTCGCGGGTGTCCTGGCGGAGCTGGTCGGTGTGGCGGGTGAGGGCGTCGATGCGTTCGGCGAGCTCGGCGTCCTCGGGCCGCAGGTGGGCGCGGGTGTCGGTCAGGGGGCGGACGAGGCGGGCGGTGCCTCGCCCCGGGCGAGGGCTATGTGGCTCCCACCGAGTACCTGCTGCACGACGGTTCAACCGAGGCCCAGGACCGGCTCACGGCCGGTGGCCAGCGGCTCCCCTCCGTGCCACACGACCTCGAACGCCGGATCGTCGGCTGCCCACGGATTGACGGCCGCGGCAACAGCCTCGGCAACCGTCACCGACATCAAGTGGTTCATCTTGCGGAACGGCAGGTAGCAGTACGTGCAGCCGTAATGCACTCTGCATCGTGCTCCTCTCGATCGGGTCTGAGCAGTGCGTCTCGCCCGCGGATTGGCTCTGTTGAAGGCACCGGGCGGAGCGTCGGTGCGGTCAGCGGGGGTCGGCCTGGCGGAGGGCCTGGTGGTCGGCGACGACCCATTCGACGCCGCCGCCCTCGGGGCGCAGGAAGACGGCTTCGGGGATGAAGCGGCGGGACTTGGGGTCTTCCCAGTCGCCGATGAACTGGACGATCCCCTCGCGGTCCGAGGTGGGGTCCAGTACGCGGGCGCCCTCGTAGAGCCAAGAGGGCCGCCTGCTCATGCCGCACCGTCCGTGCCGGCCGACTTCCTGAATCGCTCCATGCCACGCTCGGCGCGGACCCTCAGGGAGGGACTGGGGTCGGGACTGCCGAACGGGTCGTCCCACGGGGCGTATTCGGGCCCGTGCTGCATCGTGCCGCCGGGGGCCTGTGGGGGAGCGGAACGGGGGCGTCCCCCGTGGGCACGAGGGTGTCGAGCGAGGCGTTCCAGCCATCCTCGCCCCCGCCCTCGGGACACAGGCGGTAGACCGTGGTGCCGGTGTCCCCGGGTACGTCTATGACCACACCCGTGCGGGAGGTTGCGGTGTCGTACGCGAGGTCGCCGCGCAGCGGCCAGCGGGGATCAGAGTCGTCCGCCTGCTGTCGTACGCGGTCATGGTCAGTGCGACGCGTCGAGGTCACGTAGCGGAACATATGCGCTCCGCTACGGAGCAATATGAATCCCTGGAATGTCCCCAGGTCAGTCCAGCGAAAAGCGTCCGGTCATGCCACGCAGCCGTTGGCGCGTAGCAGCCCGCTCGGCGTAGATGATCTTCCGCAGAGTCGCGCGTGCGACGGGGTGATTGCGGACCAGTTGGGGAGCGATCCGTTCGGCGGTCTCCAGTTCGGTCAGGGCCTGGTCGCGGTTGCCGTCCCACAGCCACGCGCGGGCGAGGTCCATGTGGTGGTGACCGAGGCGGGAGTTCGGCAGGACCGCGATGTGTGCAGGATCCGCCTCGCGGTTGAGCCGGAGAGCCTTTGAAGCGTCCATCCTGATCGCCACGATCAGCGAATTGCATTGACCTACCTGGGACGCCCGTTCCCCTCCCACGGTGGGGAGAGTACGAGCCCGAGCCGCCGCGCGGATGGATGGGAGCGCTCGGCTTCGGGCGCCGTTCGTACGACGCGGAGGTGGAAGCCGCGCGCAAGCGGTTCGACGAGGCGCTGCGGGACCATGCGCGCGAAGAGCACAAGCGGGTCGGGAAGCTGGATGCGGCGCAGGCCCGCCATGACGAGCGCAACCAGCAGGAGGCGGCTCGCGTTGAGGAGTGGAATGCCGGGGTGGAGGCACGCCGCGCCGCTTACCAGGAGCGCGACGTCGAGGCGGTCGAGTGGTTCATCGACCAGGTCTTGGCCGCCTCCACGTATCCCCACGGCTTCCCGAAGGCCCACCAGGTCTCCTACCAGGCAGATACAGGAGACCTGCTGGTCGAGATCGACCTGCCGCTGGAAGAGGTGATCCCAGCGGCCCGCGCCTATCGGTACGTGAAGACGCGCGACGAGATCACGCCTGTCCCGAGGCCGGAGAAGGAGCGCCACGAGCTGTACGCGTCCGTACTGGCGCAGACGGCGCTGCGGACCGTCCACGAGTTGTTCGCGGCGGACACCGACGGGGTGGTGAGGTCGGTGGCATTGAACGGGCACGTGGCCACCATCGACCGCGCCACGGGCCGCTCCCGCTCCCGCTTCCTCGTCCCGAGCCCTTCAGCCCGCATCCATCGAGCCGGGGGCGGCGTAGTGGCCGCCTTCCGCCGTTGAAAGCCCCGTTAGATCGGGATCCCCGAGTACGCGGTCGAGCACGGTGGGGCTGGCGCCAACAGCTCGCCGTACTCCTCTACGCCGCTGCCGTCACCGTCTTGGTGGTCGTCCTGGCCATCGCCGGCGATCCCAGACGCTGACCGTCAACCGACCTCAGGAATCCCCGTTCACACGCCGTGGCCTCGCGCCATCCCCATCTCCTCACGGGCCCCGAAGCAGCAGGGCTGGTGAGGCATGCCCCAACGGGGTTGGGCCGACACCCGTCGGCTATGGAATTCGACGAATTGGAGACACGCATGGCAGCACAGAAGGAAGACCTGCTGATCGGAGTCGAGAGCCTGATCAAGGTCCAGGACCGCTTCACCGCCGCGGCGGCGGAGTCCGACTCCACCGGCACCTCCGCGGGCGACGACGGCGAGAACCGCGACGGCCTGAACCTCCCGCAGGAGTAGCGCCACCAGCGCACCACAGCTCCAACCCGGGGGCCTGTCATCCACGGCGGGCCCCCGGCCCTCACCCCATGACTCGACTGGAGGAAGACGTGGATCACCACTTCGTCACTGCAATGGAGAAGGCTCTCGGCTGGGACGGACCTGGCGCACTCGGATCTGCTTTCACCCGAGGCACGATCGAGGACCTTGATCTGCTCGATCGCCTGCTTAACCCCAGTAAGTTGCTTGACCTGGTGATGCGTCGCAGCGTCACCACGCCCCAGTTCCGCATTTTCCAGGAAGGGGCAGAACTGCACCCTGGCCGCTACATCCACCCCTCCGTCACTCGGCGGGGACAGGCCATCCCCATGGCCGACATGCGCCGCGTCGGTGGGCTGATGCGCGAGGGCTGCACCATGGTTCTGGACGAGGTCGAGCGGAGCCTCGCGGGCCTGTCCACTCCCGATGGCCACACCTTTCTCGGCAACGCCTGCACTGCCCTGGCAGATGCCGCCCGCGACGGCCTGTTCGGCGCCTGGGGTGTGGCCTCCTGGGATACCCGGTCGCTCGAGATGGTCCAGGTGGACGACCTGCCGTCCCCGGACCTCTTGATGGTCCGGGCCGGGTTCCTCGTGGGCATCGACCTACTCGACGCCATAAACGTCCTGCGCACGGCCTGGCAGCCGGGCGAGACCTGGGGCATGAGTCCCTTCGGTGGCGGCCACAGGAAGGTGTGGGAGGAATTCGACCCCCGGCCGTTCCTGCGACCGCGTCACGAGGATCTGTCCCGCATACAGGCGGCGTTCCGGGCCTCGTTCCACCTGCCCAGCGCCTCCGCGATGGCGGTCGGTACCGACGACCCCGGGCACCTGGCCCAGTTGGTCCAGACGCTGGGCGCGGAGGTGGACACCGCCGCCGTCAGTCAGTACCTGCGGGCCCTCCATGGACACCGTCAGAGCTGAAGCTCGGCTACCAGGCGCTCGGCCTCCTTCCGGGCTGGCGCCAGCAGCGGATCCTCCTCGTACGCGTAGGGTCCGACGATCTTCGACAGGAAGAACAGCGACATCAGCTTGCCGTCCCGGCTCTCCAAATCTGCACGCCGCTCCTGCTGGACGCGGTTCGCGAGCCCTGGGACGGCAAGCGCGTTGCCCCACAGCGTTGCGGCGTCCAGGCCCCGGGGCGCCATGCCCCAGTCCTCCCAATCAATGAGGGAGAACCCCGGCCCCATCACGTTGGCCCAGGTCAGATCTGCATGAGCCGGCGACCACCGCTCGATGCGCGTATCGGCCACCCCAGGGAAGACCGCTCCGAGGGTCTGGGTCACGTGCTCCTGCGTGATCGTCACCGTATCTGGTGTCGCGATCCGCGGTGTCTGCTGTGAGGCAAGCGCGTCCAGCGAAGCGTTCAGAGCTGCCCACCATTCGTCCGGCAGGCCCGGGTCTTCGAGCACCAGGGCGCCTTTGCCGATAGACGGCGATGGAATCAGCTCCAGCTCATCCGCGCGCCACATCACCGGCTCGCCCGACTCACGCCACGCCAGGCCCTGGTACCACTGGGGCATCGCGACCCCCTGAAGAACGGCAGCGGCCTCGGTCCCGTTCCAGCCCTGTGCGCCGATCCGCTCGAATCCCCGCCGTTCAATGCGCACCCATGTATCCCGTTCGGTACGGCAGCCCAGGGAACGGCGCTTGCGTACGAGGGCCTGCCGATCCAGTTGCACATGCAGGGCCGCTTCTACGCGCTTCAGCACGTCTTCCACCGGCTGACGGCGTAGATCCACCTGGGCAGCAGCGGTCAAGGGTCCATTCATCACGACCTCCTCGGCGAACGGATGACCGTAGCAGGAAGAGCCCCGCCGACACGATGCGTCCGTCAACACGGAGCACATCAACTTCGCTGGTCGTCGGCCGTTGCTGGGCAATCCGTCCACGGCGATGGCGGCTGGCCGCTGTACTGAGACCGTCAACAAGCAAGGAGACAGACCGAAATGATCGAACGAGTCCGCGCCGTCCTCGTCACCGCTGACGACACGATGCTGGTCATCCGTCGCACCAAGCCCGGCATCCCCGTGTACTGGGTCCTGCCCGGCGGCGGCGTCGAACCCAGCGACGAGTCCCGGGAGGCCGCCCTTCACCGGGAGATCCACGAGGAGATCGCGGGGAAGGCCGACGTCGTCCGACTCCTCCACACGATGGAGTCCGACGACGAGCGTCAGCTCTTCTACCTCGCCCGCATCGCCACCTGGTCCTTCGACGACCGCACCGGGCCCGAGTTCAGCGCCGAGGGCCGCGGCGAGTACGCGCTGGAGGAGATCCCGCTGACCGTCAAGGGCCTCGACGGCATCGACCTCAAGCCTGAGGAGATCGCTCACGTCCTCCGGGGCACCATCGGCGCCGGCGCCTTTCGTGCAGAGGCTGCGAAGTAGCTGTCCGACTTTGTGGACTTGCCGTCGGGGCCAACGCCGAAGTGCATCGGCCCCGACGGCGCCTGCCGCTAGTGGTTGCTGTGAGCTGCTCAGGTTGGGACGGGCACAGTTTGTTGGCACGGGCCAGACAGCGGGCGTTGGGCAAGGGATCTCAACATGCAGAAGCCGCCTGCGATGAGTCGGTGGCTCGTCCAGAGTTGCTGTCCGTGCGGGAATCTATGCTGGTCGAGGGCCTTGGGCGCCGTAGTGAGCGCCGCCACTCTCAGTCAGCACCTCCGCCCCCGCTTGCAGTGGCTAGTCGGACAGACGCCCCAGTAGCGCGCCTTGGCCGGACTGGAGAATGTGCGCGGCCTCTAGCGGGATCCAGAAACACTCGAAGTAGGTCGGCTCCTGCTCGCCGTCGTGGTCCTCCTGGCTCATCCAGCGCTCCGGCGTCGGCTCGGTCAGCTCCAGGTGGAAGACGTGCCGGTGCTGGATCTCGAACCGGTACGGGCTGATGTCGTACTCGGTCTCGCCGAGCTTGCAGACGATCTTGAAGTCCGAAAGGCCGGTCTCCTCGCGGGCCTCGCGCAGGGCGGCGCCTTCCGGGGTCTCACCGGGGCGGATGCTGCCTGCGGGCACCTGGATGCCAACCTCCTCATAGGAGTAGTCGGTGTGGCGGAACACCAGCAGGCGTCCGTCACGGACGACGTAGACGAGGACCTTTTCCTTCGTGACCTTCTCGGGCATAGCGACAACCTCCACTTGGTGCAGGAACTGGTCCATGAGCCCGGCCCGGTAGAGGACCGGGGCCTGCTTGTCCTGTGGTCGACCGCGATCGGTCGGTGTCCGGGGGGAAACCCAGAGTCTAGGCGCCCAACTTGCCGTCGAATCAGCGCAATTCTGTCGATCGGCTGGCCCGGGAAGACCCCGACTGCTACCGGGGCGGCCGACCGACGCCTGACCCTCGTTCGAGTGTGCGATGCCGAACCTGCCGCCGGTGCGTGAACCCTTGTCGCAGCCCGATCGGCCATCCTGCTGGCAGGATCGGCTGGCAGTCGCCGGCCTTGATCGCTGGCCCCGATCCGCCTTCGATCTGACCTGATCACGACGACGCCTGAAGCGCATGACGCAGTTGCCGGAGGTTGCGCCGATCGGAACAGTGGTCGGGGGAGGGAGACCATGCATGCTGGCTTCGACCCTGTGGGCTGATTCCCGAAGCGTGTCTCGATCATTCCGTTGTGTCGAATCTGACCGTGTCCGTATCCTCGTCTCAATGCGTTGACGGAGACGAGTAGCCACGGATCACGCGAGCAGAGAGAGCCGCCGGTAGCTGTGAAGGCGGACTCGCACCCGTGGTGAAGACCCTCCCGAGCGCGGGGAGGAAAGGCCCTCGGGCCCAATGCCCCGCCGGTTTGCCCCCGTCATCGGGCTGAATGAGGCCGCCGCTGTCTGGCGGTGGCAAAGGCGTGGTGGCACCGCGAGTACCCTTCTCGCCCACGCTTCCAAGGGATCATGACGACGCCCCTGGAGGGCTGCGATGATCCACAGCACTAGCCGCGTACTGGTTTCTGACCTGCGCGCACACGTCGACCAGACCGTGACCGTCTCCGGCTGGGTGAACGCGCTCAGGCTGCAGCGCAAGATGCAGTTCGTCATCCTGCGGGACCACTCCGGCATGGCCCAGGTGACCCACAAGCGCGACGGCGGCCCGCTCGAAGCCGTCATCGAATCACTCACCCCCGAGTCCGCCGTGCGGATCACCGGCCGCGTCGTAGAGGCGGCCCAGGTCAACCTGGGTGGCCTGGAGATCGTCCCCGAGACGATCGAGGTGCTGAACCGGGCGGAGACGCCCCTGCCGATCGACGAGCACACCGGCCCCGAGCACCGGCTCGACTGGCGGTTCCTCGACGTACGCAAGCGGGCCACCGCGCAGATGGTGTTCGCCGCGCAGACGACCCTGGAACAGGGGCTGCGCGAGTACGCCATGCAGAACGGCTGCACCGAGATGCACACCCCGAAGCTGATGGGCACCGCCTCGGAGTCCGGCGCGGAGGTGTTCAAGCTCGGGTACTTCGACAGCTCGGCCTACCTCGCGCAGTCGCCGCAGTTCTACAAGCAGATGGCCGTGGCCGCCGGCATCGACCGGGTCTTCGAGATCGGCCCCGTCTTCCGAGCCGAGCCGTCGTACACCTCCCGGCACGCGACCGAGTTCACCGGCGTGGACGTCGAGCTGTCGTGGATCGACGACGTCGAAGACGTGATGGCGTTCGAGGAGGGGATGCTTGCCCACGCCATCGCGAAGGTCGCCGAGGTCCACGGTGAGGCGATCCAGGAGATCTTCGGCGTCGAAGTTGTCGTGCCGGAGGCTCCGTTCCCCAGGATCACGATGGCCGAGGCGCAGGAGATCCTGCGGGCCGGCGGCTGGGACCCCGAAGGCGTCAAGGAGGACCTGGACCCGGAGGGTGAGCGGACCATCGCCGCCCACATGAAGGAGCTCACGGGCCACGAGTTCGTGTTCATCACGCACTACCCGGCCAGCATCCGGCCCTTCTACCACATGCGTCCGGCGGACCGGCCGGACCTGACGCTCAGCTTCGACCTGCTCTGGAAGGGCCTGGAGATCACCACCGGGGCCCAGCGTGAGCACCGCTCCGACGTGCTGCTCAAGCAGGCGGAGGAGAAGGGCATGGACACCGAGCCGATGCAGGACTACATGAACATCTTCCGGTTCGGGTGCCCGCCCCACGGCGGCCTTGGCGCCGGCCTGGGCCGGATCCTGATGGTCATGCTCGGCCTCGACTCGATCCGCGAGGCCGCGTTCCTGTTCCGCGGACCGAACCGCCTCACCCCCTGACCCGAGGTAAGAGGTACTGCTCCCCACCGCTGCCCAGGCGGTGGGGAGCAGGGACGGCTCAGGCCCGGTGTGGCCCGGTCGAGGGTCCACCGGTGTTCCGCCTGCCCAGCGCTACCGCGTCGGCAGTCAGGCTGGCGTGGCCGTCACCTCAGCGGTGCCCATCCCTCACCCTGAACAGGCTGGTCCTGCCCACGGCCGCTGGCCCCCTTGAGGCGTGCCAGACCGGAGCGCCTCCCATGGTGATGGTCCAGCCCAACGCGTTGTCGCGCGACAGCTCCCCGACCATGAACTCCGCGGCCAGGGTCCGCAGGAAGCGCATGAAGCTCGGTTCGTTTCGGAACTCGGATGCGAGTGGGTACATCAGGATCGGGATTCGCCCATGCCCGGTCCAGGTCGAGTTGGAGTAGTCGATGGCCTGGGCTATCAGCTTCGCCGGATCACTGCTTGGCTGCTTCACCTCGAGCCCGAAGACCACATCGGTCTTCTTCCAGCCTGTCGTGTCACGCGGAGTCAGGAGAAGGTCCAGGCGGACGGTTTTCCCGTGAATGGACTTACCGGAGACCTGACGCTGAATCTCGAAGAAGGGGGAGAGCTGTCGGACAAGCCAGTTGACCAGGTCGGCCTCTAGCTCGAATCGGGGAACGTCGTCCGTCACCTGGGCGCCGCCTCGGCAGTTTGTGATCCCTGGATGGGTGTCCGGCGACTGGGGGCAGTGCTGCCAGCTGTACCGGTACTGATTCCCGTCGTGGTAGTCGGCAGAACAGCTACACGGACCAAGAAGACTGTCGCACTCTTGCAGGGACCCGTAGATGCTCTTTTGCATGTGCGAGACGGGGTAGTCGGCGACGATCCTTCCATCCCATAAGAATGCCGAACAGGTGTGCACCAGCTGTAAGTAGGACGCGGTCGGTCCCGAGGTCGTCGCTGGACCGTACCCCATGTAGATCATGGATCTTGTCCCGTCAGGGTGCCCCAGGACCAGAGTCCTTTCCATGCCTGCGTAGTCGATGATCTCGGACAGGTCCCGCTCCTCCATCTGCGGCGACACCCTGACAACTCGCAGCCCGGAGGGAGCAAGGGCGACCGCCGGGGGCGCGTCGGTGGGCCAGAAGTCCTTGACCCTGTCCGGCCTGGCCGTGGCGGAGTGAGAGCCGTGACACCACATCGTCTCAGCCGACACAAAGTGCTTGACCGGCTCACGAGCCTCTTCCCCAAACCCCTGGACACAGGCCGTGCATGACAACGAACCGGAGCTGTACCGCACGCTTCTGGAACGACACGTCTCACAGTTCTGCAGCGGCGTCCCGTCTGATTGCACGGGGTAGACCGAGAAGCCGTAGGTCGTCACGATGTACTCTGCGAGTTCCCTCCCGCGAAGGCTGTCGACGTTCACGTCTGCCACATTCCCCCCAGGGTGTCTGGCTCGTGGTGGTTGCCTACATACGCGTGATCAACATGTCTGCCCCCTGCGTCCGATCACCACCCCGCTGGCGCATCGTTGACGCATATCCACAACCTGCTCTCCCAGGTGACTTCGTGGCCAACGCCGTTGGCAACCCTCGCACGCGGGTATGACAGCACGCTCCGGATGTGCCCGGGGGCCGCGGTCCGGGCCGAGGCGTTTGCAGAGCTGCCGCTGTACGTTCCGTTCGGGCTCGTCCAGCCGGTACAAGGGCACCTGGACGCGGTGATCGGGTGAGTCGTCGAGTGGCCTACGCCGTCGCGGCCGGATCTCGGAGTTGTGGTGCTCGACTGGTGCGCTGCCCTCTGGCCCACGCATAGATTGGGCCGGTTAGGGCGGGGCATGAAGGGGAGCGCATGACGCAATCGTTGGAGATCACGCCGATCGGGACCGTGGTCGGGGGACGGGTCGAGCCCACGGACGACCATTGGGGAGGGCAGGCGATCATCCGTCTGAACCCGGACTTCCCCGTCGAGGTCGTGCAAGGCCTGGAGGAGTTCTCGCACCTCCTCGTCGTCTGGCACTTCCACAAGGCATCGCCCAACGATGTCGCCCTGCACGCACGGAGCCCCCGCAACAATCCGGCCTGGCCGCCGACCGGCACGTTCGTGCACCGCAATCACCGCCGGCCGAACCAGCTCGCGCAGTCGTTTCCCCGCCTGGTGAAGGTCGATGGCCTGGACCTCTATGTCGAGGACCTCGACGCGATCGACGGCACCCCGATCTACGACGTCGCACCGTACTTCCAGCAGATGGGACCGCGGGGCGAAGTACGCGAACCGAGCTGGCCAGCGGAGATGCTCGCGGACTACTGGCGCTCAAGGGGACTCGCGTGACGGATCCGCAGTGCAAGCCGTTCCTGTACGTCGTCGTCTGTGCCGCCGGGATCGCGGACGACGTCGGCAAGCTGATCACGGCGGCCCAGGAGCGGAACTGGGACGTCGGGGTCGTCGCCACTCCGCATGCCCTGCCCTTCCTCGACGTCCCTGCGATCGAGACGCAGACCGGCTTCGAGATCCGTTCTGCCTGGAGGTCGCCGGGTGACGATCGGCCCCTGCCGCCGGCGGACGCCATCGTGGCTGCCCCTGCAACCTTCAACACGGTCAACAAGTGGGCCGCGGGCTTCGCCGACAACCTCGCGCTGGCCATCCTGTGCGAGGCGTACGGAATGGACATCCCCACCGCCGTCCTGCCGTACGTGAACTCCGCCCTGGCGGCGCACCCCGCGTACCGGCGAAGCATCTCCGAACTTCGTGAGATGAAGGTATCGATCGGGAGCTACGATCCTCACCGCCCGAAGGCCGGCGGCGGCGCCGACCGCTTCCACTGGGATAGGGGCGCGTTCACGGGCGGATAGGCGGCGCAGGCGTCGGCTGCCTCGGCCTTCGTGCCGGTTTGGGTCAGCTGGCGCCGAGGCGGCGCCACGGCCTGACGTACCAGCGGCGCGACCATGCCAGGTGCCTCTCCGCGACGGCCAGATTGTTGCGACTTCGTGCGGTGTCGGGGTGGTCCGTGCCCAGTGCACGGGTGCGGTCGTCGAGGACCTGCCGGAACTGCTCGACTGCTTCCGTGTGCCTGCCGAGGTGGTTCAATGCCATGGCCAAATTGGTGCGGCTGGTCAGGCTGAGGGGGTGCTCCGCGCCCAGAGTGCGTGTGTAGTCGGTGAGGTTCTGCCGGTGCAGATCAGCTGCTTCCGCGTGCCGGCCCCGTTCGTTGAGGGCGTTGCCAAGATTGTTGCGGCTGCTTCGGGTGTCGGGGTGGTTCGGTCCCAGCACCCGTGTGTAATCGGTGAGGTTCTGGCGGTGCAAGTCGACCGCTTCCGCGTGCCGGCCGAGGTGGTTCAGGGCGTTGGCGAGGTTGTTGCGGGTACTCAGGGTGTCGGGGTGGTCCGGACCCAGCACCCGTGTGCAGTCGGTGAGGCTTCGACGGTGCCGATCGATTGCTTCCGTATGCCGGCCCTGGAGGCCCAGCATGAGAGCGAGCTTGCTCTGGCTAAGCAGGGTGTCGGGATGGTCAGGTCCCAGTACCTGCATACGGTGGAGCGAAATCCGCGCGTACAGATTCGCCGCTTCCCCGTGTCGGCCGAGACTGACCAGCGCGTTTGCGAGGTCGTCGAGGCTCTCCAGGGTGTCGGGGTGATTCGGACCCAGCACCCGGGTCCGGTCGGCGAGGTTCACCTCAAACAGTTCGAACGCCTCGGTGTACTGGCCGAGGCAGCCCAGTTCACGGCCCAGACCGCTGCGACTCTCCAGGGCGTCGGGATGATCCGGCCCGAGAACGCGTGCTCGGTCGGTGAGGTTCTGGCGATGCAGATCGACTGCTTCGGCATGTCGGTTGAGACCGCCCAGCGCGTTCGCGAGGTTGTGGCGGCTGCGGAGGGTGTTCGGGTGGTCCGGTCCGAGAACGCGTGCGCGGTCGATGGTGTTCTGCTCGAGTAGCTCGATGGCGTCCGCGTGCTGTCTCAGACTTTGCAGCGTGACGGCGAGGCCGTCGATGCTGGTCAGCGTGTCGGGGTGGTCCGGTCCCAGGACCCGGGTGCGTGTTGTTGCTGCCTGACGGTCCAGACGCAGGGCTTCGGTCGCCTCGCCGGCGTCGTCCAGAAGTCGTGCCAACGAGTACAGGGCGCTGGCGAGTTCGAGGTCGTCACGGCATCCCTCGAGCTCGGCGAAGGCCAGTGCGTGGGGTGCCAGAAGCCTGCCGATGGGCCATCCCGTACGTCCCGTGCCGTTCAGGCCTCGCACTGTGGTCACCATGTGATCGGCGAGAGCCCGGTACCAGCGGCTCGGGTCAGGGGACTCGCTGGTCAGGGCAAGGGCGGAGATCTCACGGATCAGGGGATGAAGTGACACCTGGGCGATGTCCGAGCCGGCCGGACCGGTTGCGGGAGTGTCCACAAGACCGTAGGTGTGCAGGCCGTTGATCGCCGCCTCGACGTCGGTCGCGGTCGTCGCCTGGCCGGTGGCCGCCGTCACCAGGCTCGGCGTGATGAGCGACAACGGAACGGGCGCAGTGCCGAACAGCGAGAGCAGGCGCAGGATGTGGCGTGCCCGGGTGGTGCCCCTGGCGGTGAGCTGGCCCAGGG
Organism: Streptomyces sp. NBC_00207; assembly: GCF_045160965.1. Taxonomy (NCBI): domain Bacteria; kingdom Bacillati; phylum Actinomycetota; class Actinomycetes; order Kitasatosporales; family Streptomycetaceae; genus Streptomyces; species Streptomyces sp. NBC_00207. The sequence continues at coordinate 7,997,377 of NZ_CP130715.1, forward strand.
AGAGGTCCCAGGTGTGGCGGACGAGGCTGCGGGCAACATCTGGGTCGGCGGCGTCGGGGTGTTCGGCACCGAGTAGGGCAGACAGTTCGTGGTCCAGGGCTTGCCTGTAGGCGGTGAACGTACGGTGTCGGCTGGCGACGGCGGCCAGGTAGCGACCGGCGGTGTGGAGCGCGAGGGGGAGACCGCCGAGCCGGTCGGCCAAGAGCCGTGCGTCTTCCAGGGTGCCCGCCTCGGGTGCGCCGTCGAGCAGAGCGCGGGCGCCGGCATCCGGGTCGAGCGGGGCCAGGCGGTGCAGAACGGCGCGGCCGCCCCAGGTGTCAGGGTCGGTGTCGCGGCTGGTGACCAGCAGGAGGCCGCTGCCGCCGGGGCGGATCCAACCCCGGTAGGAGGCAACGGGCTCCCTGTCGGGACCCACGGCAGCGGGCTGGTCGACGTTGTCCACGACCAGCAGCCATGAACGCTCCAGGGCGAGCTGCTGCCACACCACGTCCGGCAGGCTTGCCCGGCCCGACCGGACCGATTCCAGCTGTTCTTCCGAAAGCCCGCAGGCGAGTGCAACCCGGGTCATCTGCTCGGCAAGGTCCCGTTCGTCGCGCCACGGTACCCAGAACACCGGCGTACCATCGGCAACGGCCTGGTCGGCCAGTAGGGCGGCCAAGGTGGTTTTGCCCATTCCCCCCGTGCCGCACAGCACCGCGAACCGGCCGTCGGGACGACGTAACATCGTTCCCAGCGTGGCGAGGTCGGCGTCCCGGCCGCGCACCGGCCCCCCGGTGTGCGCGGGTGCGAGAGACCCGTGCCTGTTTGGCAGTACCCGTTCCAGAGGAAGCTGCCGCGGATTCGCGCGTCCCGCGCCGGCATCCAGGCTCTTGGCCCAGAACTGAAGTACGACCGCCGCAACGATCAGAACACCGAATGCGGGCCACACGAGCCGGGGATCTTGGGCCCAGGTGGGAACCACTGCCGTCACGTAGTTCGTGATCACGCCCATCCCGGCCGCGACCAATGCCGCGCCCACCGCGACCGCAGACCCGGCCCGCGCACTCGTTCCCCGCAAGACATCGTTCCCTTCGCGCTGTCGCAACGACCAGCATGACGCCTGCAGGCCGGCTCGCAGGGCACGATGCCGAAACTCGACGACTCTCCGGGCTGCGAAGGTGAAAGCCGTTCTCATGGGCAGAGGCACAGAGACCTCAGGAGTTCAAACGGTGGTCCAACTCAGAGCAGTGATCGTCTCCTGCGGCGGGCAGGCGCACTGCCGGTTCTCGACGATGTAGACGACAGGACCAGGGAACCAGTCATCACGACCTCCTTGGCGAACGGATGACCGTAAGGGCGCCGCAACGGCAGCTGCGACGCCGGGAGCCGACGGGCGCTGCTGTGGTCGGCTCTGCACCGAAAGGGGAGAGTCGGCGCATGTGGATGGCCTCGCCCTGAGTGGGGACTCGGTCCGCGGCGAGGCGGCGTGTTGTCATCCGGGTGGGGGTCGCTGCGGGCGGACACTTCTCGCATGCCCGAGGACCAGACGAAGTCCGTCCCTCCCGAACCGCTGTTGCAGATGATCGCCAACCTTGCCCGGTTCCATCGAGAACATGAGCAGTTCTACGCGCAGGCTCCGCTGCGGCAGGCGAGCGAGCTTCAGGCGTGCTCCCGGGCACTGAAGTCTCTGGCAGGCCGGTGGAGTGTGATCGACGCCGGTGAGCCGGCAGAGAATCCGTTCGCCGGTGCGGAGGATCTGAACGCCCCCGGACTCGTCGCGGAGTCGGGAATCCTCTTCATGGAGGGGGAGGCCGAGCCCGTCGAGCTTCAGCGGCTGAAGCGGGACGTCGGGGAAATCGCGGAAGACAGCGAGCAGACCGGAATCTGGCTGGCGCACGCGATGGAGCAGGCGTGGGAGGCCGCCGGCTTCTTGGTTGCTTATCCGGCGCTTGCCGATCTGCTCGGGGAGCGCCATCGCATCATTGCCAACGACTGGCAGTCGGCAGGGTTGCTGGCGCTGGTTGCCCACCTGCTGCGCCGCTCCCTCGACCTGTTGGATCGGGTCACGTTCTCTCCCGCGGCGCTGCGAGCCGACCTCGGGTCCGAGCGGAAGACCCCTGCCTACCTCTTCTCGGCGTCCGAGCTGCTCGACCGGGCGGCGGACCTCCTCGCGGAATCGGCAACGCTCGTGCGCGACAACGAACGGCGGTGGCGCGTGTTCGGCGCTCGCGTCCGCCGGCTGCGGTTCGGCTGAAGCGGCTACGTCGGAGCCGTCGTACGGCGCATCCGTTCACCTCACAGAGCCGGCCGACGATGCGCAGGCCGCTATGCGACCAGGCGTCAGGTGGTTGACGGCGGAAGGGAGGCGTGCGGGCCGACCCGTTGGGCGGGACTCGTGCAGTACGACCTCGGGCACGACCTCCACCAAGTCCGGGACATGCGCCGGGCACGGCGGATGCCCGTCTTCGGTGCGGTGTCCATGGGCGTGCAACCCGAGGCGTGGCGGCGCGCGGCCCGCGTGTCTTCCAGGTGGCCGTCAGGCGAGGGCGAGGAAGAGCTTTTCGAGTTCTTCCTCGGTCATGGGGGCCTCGGTTCCGTCGGCGTTGTTCATGCACTGGCGCATGCCGCTGGCAACGATCTTGAAGCCGGCGCGGTCGAGCGCTTTGGAGACGGCGGCGAGCTGGGTGACGACGTCCTTGCAGTCGCGGCCGGCTTCGATCATGGCGATGACACCGGCGAGCTGTCCCTGGGCGCGGCGCAGCCGGTTGAGGACTGAGCTGACCGCGTCGTCGTCGACCTTCACCGGGTGCCTCCTGTTTGGTGTGCTCTCCGGATCCATAGTACCCCAGGGGGTATTTTCCCTTCCGGGGTCAGTGATTGAGGAGCCTTGCGAGGGTGGCATCGAGGTCGCCGGGCTGAGGCCGGTTGTGGGGGAGCTTGGCGAGGACGGCCGCCATGCCGCACGAGTTGGTCAAGGCGGAGTAGGCGAGGCCGCCGGCGACTGCGGCGGAGATGAGCTGGAAGGCGGGGTGGATCAGTCCGAGCCCGATACCTGCGAGGACGAGGGCGCCGGCGGTCAGGCGGACCTGGCGTTCCATGCCCCACGTGGTGCGCGAGGCTTGTTCGGCGCGGTGGAGGTCGTGCCCCGCTGCGGCCCACGCGCCGGTGCCTCCTGTGAGGGTGGCGGTGTCGACGCCGTGCTCGGCGAGCGTCCTGCAGACGCTGTCGGAGCGTGCTCCGGAGGCGCAGACGACGAGGATGTCGCCGCGGTCGGCGGCGTGGCGGATGGCGGGAAGGGCGCGTGAGATCTGGTCGAGCGGGATGTTCAGGGCGCCGGGCAGGTGACCTGCGGCGTACTCGCCGGGAGTGCGGACATCGAGGACGGTGAGCTCGTGCAGGCGGGTGTGGGCATGGTGGGCGTTGAGGGCGTGGCGGGTGGTCATGGCGGACTGTCTCCTGCCGGTTGTGGGCGGTGTCCGGTGCGGATACCGGGCGTGCTGTGGGGGTGTGGCCGTGGGGTGGATCTGCTGTCAGCGGACCGCGTCGGTGAGCATCATGACCGCGACGCACAGCAGCACGACCGCGAAGATCCGTTGCAGGCTCGAGCCCTTGATCGCGGCGGCCAGGCGCCGTCCGTCCCAGGCGGCGAGGATCGCCGCCCCGGTGAAGGGCGCGACGACGGCCCAGTCCAGAGGCGCGGCGCCGCCCGTACGGACGGTGAGTGCGGCGAGCGAGTTGACGGTGATGACGAGCAGGCTGGTTCCGATGGCCACCCGCATCCTCAGACCCAGTACTCCTACGAGGGCGGGGACGGCGAGGAACCCGCCGCCGACCCCCAGGAATCCGGTGACGGCACCCAGGCTCGCGCCGGCTCCGGCAGCCCGCACGGGGCGGACCGGGCCGAGCTCGTTCTCGGGTGCGGGGGACTTGAGCATGTGCAGGGCCGCCAGGCCCGCGACGGCTGCGAACGCTGCGGTGAGCAGTTGTCCGGGCAGGTGTGCCGAGAGGGCGGCGGCCGTCACGGCGGGAGGGATGCCGGCGGCTGCGAAGAGGGCGCCGGTTCTCCAGCGGACGTTGCCGGAGGCGGCGTGGGCGTAGAGCGAGGTGGCGGAGGTGGCGGTGACGATGATCAGGGACGCGGTGGTGGCGGCGGCCGGGGTGAAGCCGAGCAGGTAGATCAGGGCGGGGACCGCGAGCACGCTGCCGCCGCCGCCCAGCGCGCCGAGTGCCAGGCCGACAACGGCTCCTGCGATCAGGGCGAGGGCGAGCGTGTTCACGCTATCGAGCCGTGGTTTCCGTGGCCGTCGACGACCGGAAGTCCCGCTGCGGCCCAGGCGTTCATGCCGCCCGTGATGTCGACGACGGCCCCGGCTCCCCGTTCGGTCAGGAGTCTCGCGGCCCGCTGCGACCGGTGCCCGGAGCGGCAGATCGCCATCAGCGGCCGTCCCCGGGCGGCCCGGGGCAGGTCGGCGCCGGCCAGCAGGGCGGAAAGCGGTGCGTGCACGGCGCCGGGTGCGTGCCCGGCTGTCCATTCCGCCCGCTCGCGTACGTCGAGCAGGACGGCGGCCCCGTCACGGGTGCGCTGATGGGCATCGGCTGGAGTCACGCGGGCGGGGCGGCGCCGGAAGGGGAACATCATGGGGTCCTTCTCTCGTCGGGAACGGGGAGGCCGAGTCGTCAGCTGTCGGTGCGGGGTCCGGTGGCCATCGGGAGACCCGAGCGCCTGGCGGCGTCGAAGGAGTCGTCGACGGCCACGACGTCGCGCCCAGCGGCGTCGAGCAGGGAGGCCGCGATCCCCGCACGCATGCCGCCCGCGCAGTGGACCCACACCACTCCGGCCGGTACCTCGTCCTGGCGTCGGTGGAGCTGGTGGATCGGGATGTGCACCGAGTCCTTGATCCAGCCGTCCGCGCGTTCGGACTCCCGTCGTACGTCCAGCACGATCCGGTGCTCGTAGGGGTCCAGGGCGGCGAGGTCGGCGAACGTGGCCCGTGGGAAACCCCGCAGCTGTTCGTGTGCGGAGATCCAATCGACGGGCTCTCCGGTGGCGGCGGCGGCCGGCCGGTCGATACCGACCCGGGCCAGTTCGCGCTGTGCCCGCGCCAGCTGCACGGGGGATTCCGCGAGGAGGGTGACGGGCTTGCCCCACGGGATCATCCACGCCAAGTACGTGGCGATCTTCCCGTCGGCCTCGAAGTTGAAGGACCCCGCGACGTGCCCCTGGGCGAAGGCGATGCGATTGCGCAGGTCGACCACCCACTCTCCGGCGGCCAGGCGGGCGGCGATGTCAGCGGCGTCCGCCACGGGAGGTGCGGTGAGGTCGACCGGAGCCGGGCCCGCGGCGTTGACCGGCCCCATGTGGGCGTAGTAGGCGGGCACGTCTTCGAGCCCGGCCAGCAGGGCGGTGACGAAGGCGTCGACGTCCTGGACCAAGGCGTCGTTGCCCGCCTTCTCCTTGCCGATGGTGGTGGCGTCCCCGTCGGCCTGGGCTGAGGAGCAGAAGCTTCCGAACCCGTGGGTGGGCAGCACCTGGGTTTCGTCCGGCAGTTCAGCGGCCAGCCGGTGTGCGGAGGCGTGCTGGGCGCGGGCCAGCGCCTCGGTCAGTCGCGGTTCGACCAGGTCGGGCCGTCCGACCGTGCCGATCAGCAGGGAACCTCCGGTGAACACGGCGACGGCCGCACCCCGCTCCTCCAGGACGTAGGAGGTGTGGTGCGGGGTGTGGCCGGGGGTGGCCAGTGCCCGCAGCGTGATTCCCGCGTCCACCGTCACGATGTCGCCGTCCTGGACCGGCGTGCGGGCGAAGGACACCCGGGCCGCGGCGGGCACCAGGTAGGCGGCGCCGGTGAGGCGGCTCAGGTCCAGGCCGCCGGTGACGTAGTCGTTGTGGATGTGGGTCTCCACGACGTGGGAGATCCGCACCCCCCGGCGGGCCGCCGCGGTGAGCACCTGGTCGATGTCGCGCGGCGGGTCCACCGCCACGGCCGTGCGGGCGCCGCCGGCCAGGTAGCTGCGGTTGCCGAGCCCTTCCAGATCAAGGGTGTCTATGAAGAACACGCTGTCGCTCCTTATCTCGAGAATTACCCCCGGGGGTATATTGCGAGCGTACACGAATACCCCCGGGGGTATTCTTTGCACACTGTCCCGGGACCGCTCTCCGCCCGCTGCGCGTCGGTCTGGGCCAGAGCACAGACTGGTGGGGTGGGCAGCATGGATGCGATCGAGCTCAGGGGACTGACCAAGCGCTACGGCGCCGTGGTCGGGGTGGAGGACCTCACACTCGGCATCGGTCCGGGCGAGGTGTTCGGCTTCCTCGGGCCGAACGGGGCCGGCAAGACCACCACGCTCAGGTGCCTGACGGGTTTGCTGCGCCCAACCGCCGGCCATGTCAGGGTGCTGGGGATGGACCCGCTCGCCGATCACCGCCGGGTGGCACGGGAGCTCGGCTACCTCCCGGGTGAGCTGCGCCTGTACCCGGAGCTCACCGGGGCGCAGACCCTCGACCTCCTGTGTTCCCTCCAGGGTCGGCCCTGTGCGCGGCGAGCCGAGCTGTGCGAGCGGCTCGGGCTGACGCCCGCGGTCCTGCGGCGCACGGTGGGCGGGTACTCGCGCGGCATGAAGCAGAAACTGGGCCTGGTGCAGGCGCTGCAGCACGATCCCCAGCTGGTGGTCCTGGACGAGCCGACCGAGGGGCTGGACCCTCTGGTGCAGGAAACGTTCTTCGAGCTGATGGAGCAGGCAGCAGCCGACGGCCGCACTGTGCTGTTGTCCAGCCACGTGCTACCGGAGGTCCAGCGGGCCTGCGGACGCGTGGCGATCGTCCGGGAAGGGCGCCTGGTAACGGTGGAGAGCGTGGCCGCACTCCGGGAGGCGCGGGCGCGCCGGATCCGCCTTGCCTTCGACGACGGGAAAGGGCCGCGCGCTCTGGGGAGCGCGGAACAGTGGGCGCCCCGCTGGGAGGGCGACCGGGTGGAGCTTCTCGTACCCCCGAGCGAGGTGGTGGAAGCATTGCGTGAGCTGCTGGCCTTGGGGATGGCGGACGTCATCGTGGAGGAGGCGGGCCTGGACGAGGCGTTCCTGGATCTGTACCGCAATGGTAGGGCGGAGGGGGCCGCGCCATGAAGTCGCGGTGGCCCCTGCTGTGGCTGGCACTGCACCGGCGCCGGCGAATGCTGGTGGCCCTCATGGTCGGGATGGTCGTCTTCGAGGCACTGATCGTGGTGGTGGCGAACACGATCGCGCCGGGGCAGCTGTTCTCGGCGGGCGGGAAGGGCCCTCCTTCGGCGTACCGGGCGTTCAGCGGGTCGGGCGGCGACGTTTCGATCGCGAGCTATCCGGGGCTGCTCGGCGCCGGACTGGTCCATCCGTTCTGGATCGCCATGCAGCTGACCGCGATCGGGGCGCTGGCCGCGGCCGCGGTGGCGGCCGACGTGGAATCAGGGACGATCGAGCTGGTCATGGTGCGCCCCGTGAGCCGCAACCGGCTCCTCGCCGAGCGGACCGCCGCCGTGGTGATCGCGGCCCTCGCCCTCAACGCCGCAGCGACGCTGACGGTGGCGGCGGGCGTCTGGCTGTCGCCGGACATCCACCGGGACGTGCCGTTGAGCGGCGTCTTCGCGGCGGGGCTGATGGGGTTCGGCTTCGCGCTGTGTCTGGCCGGACCGGCCCTGGCCGTATCGGCCGGGGGGAGCCGACGCGCCCAGGTGATCGGTGCGACGATCGCCATCGGAGCGGTCGGCTTCGCGGTCAACTTCATCGCGCTGGCCTGGTCGAAGGCAGCCCCCCTGCGGTTCATCAGCCCTTTTCACTACTACACACCGGGTGACGCCCTGGCACAGGGCCACGTGCTGTGGCCGCAGCTGGGGGTGCTGGTCGGGGTAGGAGTGGTGGGGCTCGTCCTGGGCCACGCGTTGCTGATGAAGCGGGACCTGGCCCCGTAACACCGACATTGCGCTCACGCGGATGCAGAGCCTTCGAGCCGGCAGTGCACACCGACCACGCCTTCGACGGCCCGGGCGAGGCGAGTGGCCACGGGGATGAGGTGCGGGTCGCGGGTCCTTCCGGTCAGGGTGACGATGCCGTGCGTGACGTCGACCGTGATGCCACGGTGCGAGAGCGGGAAGAGACGCTCGACGACCTCGCGGCGGACCTCGGCGGCCAGGTCGTCGTCGGAGCGGAGGAAGACCTTCAGGAGGTCGGCGCGGCTGACGATGCCGAGGATGGTGCCATCGGCGTCGACGACCGGAAGCCGTTTGATGTGGCGGTCGGTCATCAGGCGGGCGGCCTGAGGGAGCGTGGCGTCGGGGCGGATCGTGACGGCTGGGCTGGTCATCAGCTGCTCGGCACGGACCGATCCGGCCTTCGCGGTGTCGCCGAGCCGGCGCATCTGCTCGATGAGGCTCGGCCCGTGTTCGTGGAACTCCTCCTTGGTGAGGAGGTCGGCTTCGGAGACGACGCCGACGACATGGCCCTCGCCTTCGATGACCGGGACCGCGGTGACCTTCCAGCGCTCCATCGCGGTGGCGATCTCCTTGAACTCGGCGGCGGCGGTGACGGTGACGACGGTCTTCGTCATGACGTCGTTGACGGTGTACGGGGTGGAGGTCATGGCTGGTCCTCAGCGGGCGTAGGCGAGCGGCATGTCGCTGTGGTGGGGTGCGAACAGGTCGAGGATCCGGGTGCGGGCCGAGTCGAGCCGACGGGCGATGACTGCGGCGACAGCGGTCGATACGCAACGGCCCACGACGGCGTTTTCGTCGCAGAGCCTCCGTACGGCCTCCGCGTCGAATTCGAGCGCCCGAACGGGGTGGGTGGTGACGGCGCCGAGGTGCCAGGAGTAGGGAGGGACCATCCACGAACAGCCGAGGAGCCCTCCCGAACCGGGGGTGTCGACGACGGTGGCCTTGTGGCCGGGGACGTGCAGGTCGAGGTCGACGGTGCCGTTTTCGATGATCCAGAAGCGGTCGGCCCGCTGCCGCTCCTTGAAGATGCGGGTTCCGGCGGGGATGTCCACGCGGTGGGCGGGGGCTAGCAGGGCCCGGCGTGCTTCGGGTTCCATCTCGTCTAGGAGAGTGGTCATGGCGGTCATGGTGTGCCTCCAGCCGTTCCCCTTCAGGGTCGCGCCGGTCCCTTGGGGTGCGGGAGGGCCTCGCGGTGCATACCGCAGGGCCCATACGGCCCGGGTCAGCGGACCAGGACGGCTTCGCCGGATTTGGGTACGACGGCCGTCCATCCCAGCTCGTGGTCGATGCGGTCTCGGAGGGTCTCGGCGGCGGTCTCCTCGCCATGGACGAGGTAGGTGGTGTGTGGGGGCGGGGCGGAGCGCAGCCAGTCGATGATCTGGTCGGCGTCCGCGTGGGCGGAGAAGTGGGGTACGTCGGCCACCTCGGCGCGTACGGGAACGTACTCGCCGAACATCTTGAGGGTGCGGGCACCGTCGACGAGGTCACGCGCCCGGGTGCCGGCGGCCGCGAAGCCGACGATCACGACGGCGTTGCGGGGGTCGGGCAGCAGCCGGTGCAGGTGGTGCAGGACCCGGCCGCCGGTGGCCATGCCGGCGGAGGAGACGATGACCGCGGGGCCCGTGGTGCTGTTGATGTCGATGGACTCCTGGACGGTACGGGCGGCCAGGAAAGGCTCCGGGCTGAACACCGCCTCGCCCTGGCCCAGGATCTCGGGCCGCAGTTCGGGAGCGCGGGACCGCAGGGCGTCGCGGTACACGTCCAAGGCGGCCAGGGCCATGGGGCTGTCCACGTAGACGGGCACGTGGCGGGGTAGCGTGCCGTCACCGCGCAGCTCGGCCAGCTCGTGCAGGACGACCTCGGTCCGGTCGATCGCGAATGCCGGGATGACGACGGTTCCTCCTCGCGACAGCGTTCGGGTGATCACGGCAGCGAACTCGCGCCGTGCCGTCTCGTGGTCGTGGCGGCGGTCGCCGTAGGTGGACTCCATCAGCAGCACGTCGGCGCCGGTGAAGGGCTCCGGGGGCAGCAGCAGGGGGTGCCCGGGACGGCCGAGATCGCCACTGACGGCCAGGGTGTGGCCGTCCTCCAGCGTGAGGTGAGCCCAGGCTGAGCCGAGGATGTGTCCGCCGTGGTGCAGCCTCAGTTTCGTTCCGGCCATGATCTCGATCTCGCTGCCGACCTCGACCGGGTCGAAGAACTTCAACGTGTTCTCGACGTCCGAGTCGTCGTAGAGCGGCTTGGCGGGGCGATGCTTGGACCAGCCGTGACTGTTGGCGTGCTCGGCGGCCTCCATCTGGAGGCGGGCACTGTCGCGGAGCACGATCTCGGCGAGGCGGGCCGTTCCGGGGGTGCAGAGGATCGGACCACGGAAGCCGTGCCGGACCAGGCGCGGCAGATAGCCACAGTGGTCCAGGTGAGCATGGGTCACGACCACGGCGCGGAGGTCGGAGGCGTCGAAGCCGGGCTTGTCCCAGTTGCGACGGCGCAGGTCCGCGAAACCCTGGAAGAGCCCGCAGTCGACGAGGATACGGGCGTGGTCGCTCTCGACGAGGAACTTGCTGCCGGTGACCGTGCGTACCGCACCGAGCAACCGGAGGAGGGCAGGTCTGGGCGAGGCGGTAGCGGGGCGCGGGGCTGTCTCGGACATGACCCGCCCTCCCTTCGGTAAGGGGATCCGGTTCTCACCATTGCACCGCGTGTATGGGCCTACAGGGGGCCGACAGGCCCACGCAGGGGACCGACCGGCCCATGCGCGGGCCGTCGAGCCCGGGTCAGCCTGGCGGTGGAAACCTCCTTAACGTACGCAAGGGACGAGGGGAGCGTCGTGAAGACACTCGCCTTTCCAGGGGTGACGTGCCCGAGGTGAACCGGGTCAGGATCCTCAGGCACGGGACGTATCGGACTGGCACCCATCGTGACCGCCGGTCTCCACAGCCACGGCACACGCTGTCACGGTCCCGGCCACCCAGCCCCGACACCGAGAGGGCATGACGACGATGACTAGAACCCAGCACGGGCCGGGCGCCTCGGAGGCGCCGGCCGGACGCACTGACCTTGGGCGGCGGATCGCCTTGCGCCGTGAGGAACTCGGCCTCACCCGGGACGAACTGGGTGAGCGCTGCGGCGTTGACGGCGCGTACATCACCTACCTGGAGGAACACGCGGCAGCGCCGGCTATCGGCTCCCTGTTGCGACTAGCCGACGCACTGGGGACGACCGCCGCGGAACTCTCGGGCGCGACGACGGAATACCCGCCAGGCAGAGGAACAGCCGTGCTGGATGCCAAGCTGGTCGAGTTGTCCGAAGGCGAGTGCCGACGGCTGCTGTCCACGCACGGTGTGGGCAGGGTCGCTGTCTTCACGCCGGACGGTCCGGCGATATTCCCGGTCAACTACGTGGTGGCGGGCCGCGACATCGCATTCCGGACCTCGGGTGACGCGGTGCTCGCGCGGGCCGCCGGCTCCGAGGTGGCCTTCGAGGTCGACCACGTCGACGACGTCACGCGCCTGGGCTGGAGCGTTATGGCCGTCGGCGAGGCAGGAGGCGTCACCGACGAGGAGGAGCTGGGTCGGCTCGACGCCGTCGCGTACTCCCTGCCCTGGGCCGGCGGTCCGCGGACCCATTGGATGAAGGTCACTGCGATCCGGATCACCGGACGCAGGGTGATCAGGCAGTGAACCCGCTTCGAGCCGTCGTCCTGGACACCGACGGGGTCCTCCTCGACTCCGCCGCGCTGCATGCCCTTGCGTGGAAGTCCGCCTTCGACGGCTGCCTCGACGCCTGGGCGGCGGCCGGCACCGGCCGCCCGGCGCAGCCGCCCTTCGACGCAGAGCGGGAGTACCGGGCACTGGTGGACGGCAAACCCCGTCTCGACGGAGCTCTCGCCGTTCTGACCGCGCGCGGCATAGAGCTGCCGCGGGGTAACGCCACGGATCCGCCGGGGTGCGGCACGGCATGGGCGGTCGCCGCCCGAAAAGAGCACGCGTTCACGGCAGCGCTCGAGGACGGAGCGGTCGAGGTGTTCGACGAGGTCCGGCCCGCACTCGAAGCGCTGCGCGCCCAGGGGATGCTCTGCGCCGCCGTCTCCGCATCCAGACATGCACGCCCTTTGCTGGAGTCGGCCGCAATCGCCCCGCTCGTCGACGTGCTCGTGGACGGGGCGGATGCCGACCGAATGAACCTAGCGGGCAAGCCGGACCCCGCCCTGTTCCTCGAAGCGACACGCCGGATGCGTGTGGACCCCGTCGACGCGGCCGTGGTCGAAGACTCTCTGGCCGGGGTGGAGGCAGGCCGACGCGGGCGCTTCGGCCTGGTGATCGGCCTCGACCGGACCGGCGTCACGTCTGCCGCAGCGAACCTCCGGTCTCGCGGCGCGCATGTCGTGCTCCCTGACCTCACCGCCGTCGTGGACACCGTCGCCGGAGCGCAGCCGTGAACACCGCGTGGACCTGGACTTTCGACCGCTACGACCCGAAGACCGAGCAGGTGGTCGAAGCTCTGTGTACGCTCGGCAACGGCCGGTTCGCCACGCGCGGAGCCGCACCCGAATCACCTGCCGACGCGGTTCACTATCCCGGTACCTACGCGGCAGGCTGCTACAACTGGCTCCCTTCCCAGGTCGCGGGGAAGCAGGTCGGCAACGAGGACATGGTCAACCTCCCCGACTGGACCCGGGTGCGCTACCGCTGCCTGCCCGAGGACGGACCGGCGGGGGCGTGGCTCACTCCCGACGATCCGAGCCTGCGCCACCACCACGTCGTGCTGGACCTGCACGCGGGGACGCTCACCCGCCGCATGCTCTTCCAGGACGGCAACGGCCGCCGGCTCGGCGTCACCCACACCCGGCTGGTTCACATGGCGGACCCCCACCTCGCGGCCCAGCAGAGCACCTTCCGCGCGTTCGGATGGCGCGGAACCATCGAGATCCAGTCCGTTCTCGACGGTGACGTCACCAATGCCGGCGTCGCGCGGTACCGGGCCCTTGACGGACGTCACCTCACGGGCCACCGTGCCGGCGTCGGAGCGGACGGCATCGCTCGGCTCTCCTGCGAGACCACATCGTCCCGCATCCGCATCGGTATCGCGGTACGCACGTCCTCCCGGCCCCTGGCTGCCGTGAGTCTGAGCTGCACAGAGGCGGCGACGGCGCAGACCTTCCGGTTGCCGATCTCCCGTGGTCACCCAGTCGTCGTTCTCAAGTCCGCAGCCTTCTACAGCTCGTTGGACCGGCCTGCGGGCGATCCGCTCGCATCTGCGGTCGAACACGTCACGCGCGCACCAGGCTTCGCGACCGCGCTCGCCGGGCATATGGCAGCCTGGGAAAGCCTCTGGAGCCAAGGCGAAGTAAGGGTGCCCGGTGAGGCCGGTCGGATCCTGCGCCTCCACGCCTTCCACGTCCTGCAGACCCTCTCGCCGCACACGGCGGAGCTCGACGCCGGCGTACCCGCCAGAGGCCTGCACGGAGAGGCTTACCGGGGCCACGTCTTCTGGGACGAGCTGTTCGTCATGCCCTACCTCACCCTGCACTTTCCCGATGTCGCACGCGCCGTGCTCATGTACCGCCACCGACGCCTCCCCGCAGCCCTTGCCGCAGCACAGGCGGCTGGTAGACCGGGCGCGATGTTCCCGTGGCAGAGCGCCAGTTCAGGGCGAGAGGAGACGCAGACACTACACCTCAACCCACGCTCCGGCCGCTGGCTGCCGGACCACTCCCACCTCCAGCGCCATGTCGGTTCTGCCATAGCCTGGAACGCCTGGCGATACGCGCAGAGCACCGGTGACGCAGGGTTCCGGTACGGCCCCGGAGCCGAACTGCTCCTGAGTATCGCCCGCTACTGGGGAGCGGCCGCCGAGTACGACGCGGACCGGCAGCGCTACCGGATCCGCGGGATCATGGGCCCGGACGAGTACCACGACGCCTACCCCGGGGCGGCCACACCCGGAGTCGACGACAATGCCTACACGAACGTGACCGCCGCATGGGTGCTGGCCCGTGGACTCGAGCTGGCCGCAGAGCTGCCGCGGACACGCATGCGCCAGCTTGAGCAGCAACTCGGCCTCGATGCGGAGGTGCTGAACCGCTGGGAGGACGTCTCCCGCCATCTCTATGTCCCGTGGCACGGCAATGTCATCAGTCAGTTCGAGGGCTACGGAGATCTGGCCGAGCTGGACTGGGATGCGTACCGAAGGCGGTACACGGACATCCGCCGCCTCGACCGGATCCTGGAATCCGAAGGCGACACGGTCAACCGCTATCAGGCGTCGAAGCAGGCCGACACCCTCATGCTCGGCTACCTCTTCCGCCCCGACGAGCTGCACGACATCTTCGCCCGACTCGGCTACGAGCTCGACGATGACCTCTGGCACGCCACCGTCTCGTACTACTCACAGCGCACGAGTCACGGATCGACGCTCAGCAGCCTCGTCCACGGCTGGGTCCTGGCCCGCCACAAGGGCCCCGACGCCTGGCGGTACTGCGAAGAAGCCCTGCTCGGTGACGTGGTGGACATCCAGGGCGGCACGACCGGTGAAGGCATCCACCTCGGAGCCATGGCCGGCACTCTCGACCTCATCGAACGGGGCATCGTGGGGCTCGAGGTCGGCCCCGACGGACTGCGCATCGACCCCGTCCCGCTCCGGGAGGTGCCACGGTGCTCCTTCACCCTCGACTGCCTGGGTCACCATGGCATTCGCATCCGGTTCGTCCCCGGCAGGCTGGGTATCACTGTTCCCTTCTCCCCAACGGCCCCTCCCCTTCCGCTGTACCTGCCCGGTGGACGGGCCGCGTCCGTGGCCCCCGGTCGGCAGCGGTGGTTCCGCATGGAAATCGGCTGACCAGCGGATCCCGTTCAGCGGCTCCTGTCTCCGGGGACGGCCGATGTCGCTTCGAGGCGGTCCCTCACCTCCGAGGTCAGGGCCTCCAACCGTGGGGAACCTGTGGGCACAGGGCTCTCGGGGCGATGGATGAGGCGTGCTGCCTGCGGCAGGTCCGCGAGATCGGCCTCGAAGCGGGATCTGGCGTCGGCGAGGGCGTCGGGCGGGCCGGTCCGGCGGCCGTCCCGCATCACGGTCCGGAGCAGGGGCACCGTACCGTCGGGCGGTTGCTCGTCGATCAGACCGATCACATCTGCGCAGCCGGGGCCGCGGAACACCTGTTTGGGAGCCGGGGCTGTGACCTTCGCGGAGGACAGCTTCATCACAGGGCGTCCGTCGTACTGGACCAGCTTGTACGCCGCGTCCAAGTAGGGAGCATCGGCAGCGACGCCCACCCGGGTTCCGACAGCGAAGACGTCGATCGGTGCCCGAGTGCGCACGAGTTCGGCGACGGAGTATTCGTCCAGACCGCCGCTGGCGATGATGTGTACGTCGGTCAGCCCTGCCGCGTCGAGGAGTCGGCGTGAACGGTGCGCGAGTTCCCCCAGATCGCCGCTGTCGAGCCGGATCGCGCAGCCCGGGCCGCGCCGGAGATCGGCGAGAACGCGGCCGGCGGTCGCGACGCCGCGTTCGGTGTCGTAGGTGTCGACGAGGAACGTCAGCGGGCCCGGATGGGTGCGGGCGAAGGCCCGGAAGGCGTCCTCCTCGCTCGGGAAGCACTCGATGTACGAGTGGGCCATGGTGCCTGCGGCTGGGATGCCGTACCGGGTGGCGGCGGCAACATTGCTGGTCGCGGTGAAACCGACCATGGCGGAGAGTCGGGCGGCCTGCAGCCCGGCCTGGGGGCCGTGGTCGCGCCGCAGTGAGAAGTCCACCAGGGGTCGGCCTTGCGCGGCGATCACACAACGGGCCGCCTTCGAGGCGACCGCGGTCTGGTGGCAGATCTGGCCGAGCAGATATGTCTCGACGAGCTGGGCTTGGGGGAGCGGGGCGGTTACCTCCAGCAGGGGTTCCCCGGCGAACACGAGGTGCCCCTCCGGAATCGCGCGGACTACCCCGTCAAAGCGCAGGCCGAGCAGGCCGGACAGTTCGGCGGGCGGTCTGTGGAGCACGGCGGCGAAGTCGCGGACGTCATCCGTGCTCACCCGGAAGCGGGACAGGTAGTCCAGGCCCGGCTCCAGCCCGGCGGAGACGAGGAATCCCCGGCCGGGCGGCAGATCCCGGACGAACAGGCTGAAGGTGGCCGGGGCGCTCATACCCTCTCGCAGGTACGACATCGCCATCGTCACTTCGTAGAGGTCGGTGGTCGTCGTCTCGGACATACGTCCAGCCTGCACGGCCTGCGGCCTGTCGGGCATGAGCCCTTCGGGCCCCCGTTCGGCCCGCCATGGGCCGGTCGGCCCCTCCCCGGTACGGCCCGGTCGGCCCCTTGCAGCTGCACCTCTCGGCACTTCGGTGCCGCCACCTCCCGGTGTGATCGTGGAATCCGGATGCCGATACAGGCTCCGTTTCCGTGAGAGGTGGCCACGATGTAGCGCATCCGGATCCAGTCCCGCCAGAAGCAGCCCCACAAGCCCGCGCCGCTGGACCAGCGAACCCCGTCCGGCCGCCCGCTCCCGTATTGAGCCCGGAGGTCGTCATGGCAAGCACGCGGCGCGTCGTCCCGTTCGCGGAACTCGGCCGACAGGAGGTCGGCAGTGTCGGGGGCAAGAACGCCTCACTGGGTGAGATGACCGCCCACCTGGCCGATGCCTCGGTGCGAGTCCCCCCGGGGTTCGCAACGACGGCCGACGCGTACGGAGAGCTGCTTGACGGGCACGGACTGCGGGGGCGGATCGAGGAGCAGATCGCGTGGCTGCATGAAGGCACCGCGCTCGACGAGGTCGGGGCCGCGGTCCGGTCGATGATCCTCGCTGAGCCGCTGCCCCCAGGGCTGCGGTCCGAGATCGTCTCGGCCTACGAGCAGCTGGGACGCGACGAAGGCCGTGAGGATCCGGAGGTCGCCGTACGCAGCAGTGCCACCGCCGAGGACCTGCCGGAGGCGAGCTTTGCCGGCCAGCAGGAGACCTACCTGAACGTGCGCGGGACCGCCCAGCTGCTGGAGTCCGTGCATCGCTGCTACGCGTCCCTCTACACCGACCGAGCCATCGACTACCGGGAGCGGATGGGCTTCGACCACCTCCAGGTCGCCCTCTCCGTCGGTGTCCAGATCATGGTCCGGTCGGACCTGGCCGGTGCCGGGGTGATCTTCACCCTCGACCCGGAGAGCGGATTCCCCGAGGTCATCGTCATCAGCGCGGCGTTCGGACTGGGCGAGACGGTCGTCAGCGGGCAGGTCGACCCCGACGAGTACACCGTCTTCAAGCCGAGCCTGAAGGACCCGGAGCTGGACCCGCTGATCGACGTACGTGTCGGAGCGAAGCGGCGGAAGGCGGTTTACGCGGAACATGGACTGACGCGGACCGTCGACACCACCGCCGGGGAGCGCTCGCAGAGGGTCCTGACCGACGCCGAAGTACGGCTCCTCGCCGACTGGGCACTGACCGTCGAAGGGCACTACGGCTGTCCCATGGATCTGGAATGGGCCAAGGACGGCATCACCGGAGACCTGTGGATCGTGCAGGCCCGGCCCGAGACCGTGCAGTCCCGCCGCGCCGCCTCCACTCTGCGCCGCTGCCGCCTGACGGCCGTGCCCGGTACGCCTCTCGTGGACGGCATCGCCGTCGGTGAGGCCATCGGCAGCGGACCGGTCGTCGTCCTGGACTCGCCCGTCGACCTTGACCGCTTCCCGTCCGGCGGGGTGCTCGTCACCGGTATCACCGACCCGGACTGGGAACCGATCATGAAGCGGGCCTCCGCCATCGTCACCGACCACGGCGGCCGCACGTCCCACGCTGCGATCGTCAGCCGCGAACTCGGCGTCCCCGCCGTCGTCGGCACCAGCCGTGCGACCCACGTCCTGAACGACGGACAGACGGTGACCGTCTCCTGCGCCGAAGGCGGACGCGGCAGGGTCTACGAAGGGCTGCTCGCCTACGAGGAGACCGAGACAGATCTCGCGGACATCCCAGCCACCCGGACACACGTCATGCTCAACCTCGCCGACCCCTCCGCCGCCTTCCGGTGGTGGCGCCTGCCGGCCGATGGTGTCGGCCTGGCCCGGCTGGAGTTCATAGTGGCCCACCAGGTCAAGGTCCATCCCATGGCTCTGCTGCACCCCGAGCGCCTGGATCCCGCCGACCGCTGCGCCGTCGACCAGCTCACCGAGGGATGCCTCGACCGCACCCGTTACTTCACCGATCGCTTGGCGTACGGCATCGCCCGGATCGCCGCCTCCCGGTGGCCCGCCCCCGTTGTCGTACGGACCAGCGACTTCAAGACGAACGAGTATGCGCGCCTCGTCGGAGGCCGCCCGTTCGAGCCGGTCGAGGCCAACCCCATGATCGGCTGGCGGGGTGCGAGCCGTTACTACAGCGACGGATACCGGGAGGGCTTCGCCCTCGAATGCCGGGCACTGCGCCGGGTCCGCGACGAAATGGGCCTGACCAACGTCATCGTCATGATCCCCTTCTGCCGCAGCCTCGAAGAGGCCGACCGGGTGCTGGGCGTCATGGCCGAGGAAGGCCTCAGGCGTGGGGAGAACGGGCTGAAGGTCTACGTCATGGCGGAGATCCCCGCCAACGTCATCCTGGCCCAGGACTTCGCCGAACGCTTCGACGGTTTCTCCATCGGCAGCAACGACCTCACCCAGCTCACCCTGGGGGTCGACCGCGACTCCGAAGCTCTCGCTCACGTCTTCGACGAGACCAATGCGGCGGTCACCCGGAGCATCGAGATCCTCGTCCCCCGTGCCCAGGCCGCGGGCCGCCCCGTCGGTCTCTGCGGCCAGCGCCCCAGCGACGACCCCGCCTTCACCGAGTTCCTGGTCAAGGCAGGCATCGACTCCATCTCCGTTGCCCCGGACAGCTTCGCCGCGGTCAAACAGCACGTGGCCGCCGCCGAACCGGTCCGGAACGGGGAGGGCCGAACGGCCCCATCACGGACCCGATGGTCCCAAGCGGAGCAGCCGTCCGCCTCGTGAAAGTGGAGGAGGACAACGCTTGAAGGCGCTGATCGGGCGCCGGAACGGAGCACACCATGTCAGGAACGCACCTGGAGCGCAGGCGCAGCCCGTTCCCCGATTTCAGGGACTGGTTCGGCACCGAATTCCCACGGTTCCCGCTGTGGCGGTCGTCGTTCGATACCTTCCCGATCCCGATCGAGGTGACCAACAAGGAGGGTCGGTACACGCTGCGCGCCGAACTTCCCGGGATGGACCCCGACAAGGACATCCAGATCACGGTTGAGGGGGACACCCTCACCGTCAGCGCCGAGCACACCGAGAGCAAGGAGGAGAAGGATCACTCGGAGTTCCGCTACGGCTCCTTCCAGAGAGTCGTGCGCCTGCCCGGGCCGATCCCCTCCGACGAAGTCGAGGCAGCGTACGAGGACGGCATCCTCACCGTGCGCGTGCCCATGCCGGACTCGCCCGAGGAGTCCAAGCGGAGCATCCCCGTCAAGCGCACCACGGCGGACGGCAAGGGAGAGTCGTCATGACGTCCAAGCGCGTCCTGGTCGCCTACGGCACCAAGCACGGTGCGACCGCCGGAATCGCGTCCGAGATCGGCAGGACCCTGCGTGAGGACGGCCTCGACGCCGTCGTGGTCCCCGCCGACGACGTGGACGACGTACGCGGGTACGACGCCGTGGTGCTCGGCGGCGCCCTGTACGCCGGGCACTGGAGCGGCAAGGCCAAGCGCTGCGCCGAACGCAACGAGCACTACCTCCAGCACCGCCCGGTCTACCTGTTCAGCAGCGGCCCCGTAGACAGTTCCGCCGAGCAGCACGACATCGCGCCGGTGCCGGCGGTGGCCCGGGAGATGGAGCGCCTCGGCGCGCGCGAGCACATCACCTTCGGCGGCAGCATCACCGGCAGTACGCCCGGCTTCATCGCCCGGGCCATGGTCCGCGCGGGCAAGGGAGGAGACTTCCGCAATCCCGAGCGGATCCGGACGTGGGCCCACCACATCAGCGCCGAGCTCGCCGCTCCCCACTGAGCGGCCGGGCAGTACCAGAGCGCGGAGGTGCACGATGTCCGAGCCCGGCACGCCCGGAGACGGGCCCACCCGATCGCGCCCGGCGACGGCCGACCGCGTGCGTCGGCTGTTCGGCGGACATCCGAACGAGCTGCGTCGTCCGGCCGACCGGACCCGGCGCCGCTGGAACATCGCCTTCGTGCTCTCCTTCCTGATCGCCCTGTCTTGCGGCGTCGTCGTCACGACGGCCGTCTGGGATGCCGAAAGCCGCACTGCCCGGGAAGCGGCCCGCCACCGGCACCGGATCGAGGCGACGACGGTCGGCGCCGTGGAGCGCGCGGTCTCCAACCGCTCCGGCGGCACCTCCCGGACGGTTGCTCCGGCCGTGTGGGAGTACCCGGCCGCTCACCAGCACTCCGACACGATCTCCGTCCCGTTCGGCACTCCGGCAGGCCGGACGGTCACGATCTGGGTCGATGACGCGGGCAGGGAGGCGCAGGCGCCGTCGGCCGAAGCCCGACGCGTCCTCACGGCCGCAGTCGCGGGAGTCGGATCCTTCAGCCTGCTCGCCCTCGCCACAGGGGCAGTGGTCCGCCTTCGTCTGCTCCACGTCGAGACCCGCAGCCTGGCCCAGTGGGAACACGAGTGGGAGGCAGTGGAGCCACGCTGGTCCGGCAGGCTGCCGCGCGAACAGGGACCTGGCGATGACTGAGGCAGCCACCCGGCCCCCATCCCCGGTCAACGGGCTGCCCCTGAGCCCTGACCCGCTCGAACCGTTGCCGCTCCTCAGGCGCGAACTCGGCACCGGGCCCAGTGGACTCTCCGCGCGCGAGGCGGCCCGCCGCCTCGCCGTCTACGGTCCCAACGAGGTCCGCCGCAAGGCCCGTACCTCCCTGGGGCGCGAACTCGTCCGCCAGCTCGTCCACCCGCTGGCCATGCTGCTCTGGGCGGCTGCCGTACTGGCCTTCGTGGCGGACATAGCAGTCCTCGGCTGGGCCATCATCGCCGTGGTCATCGTCAACGCCGCCTTCGCGCTCCTGCAGGAGCGCCAAGCGGAGCAGGCCGTGGAGACCCTGGCCCGGTATCTGCCCGAGCACGCGTGGGTGATCCGCGACGGCCGGCCGTCGGCTGTCGAGTCGCGCGAGCTCGTGCCGGGCGATCTCATCGTCCTTGACGAGGGCGCCAAGGTCCCCGCCGACGCCCGCCTGACCGACGGGGGCATTGAGGTCGATCTGTCGATGCTGACAGGGGAGTCCGCCCCCGCCGAACGCGTCGCCGGCCCTGGTCTCGCAGGGGCTCCGCTGCTCCAGGAGCCGAACCTCGTCTTCAGCGGTACCGCCTGCACCGAGGGCCAGGCCCAGGCGATCGTGTTCGCCACGGGCGACCACACCGAACTCGGACGGATCGCCGCACTCAGCCAGCGTACCCAGCGCGACCCCAGCCCCTTGGAGCGGCAGGTCAAGAAGGTCGCCTGGCTGATCGCCGCCGTCGCGGTCGCCATGGGCGCGGTGTTCCTCGTGGCAGGCGTAGCGGTAGGACTCCCGCTGACCGACTCGCTGATCTTCGCCATCGGCCTGCTGGTCGCCAACGTGCCAGAGGGCCTGCTGCCGATCATCACCCTCGCCCTCGCCGTCGGGGTACGGGCCCTCGCCCGCCAGGGGGCTGTGGTCAAGCGGCTGAGCGCCGTGGAAACTCTCGGGTCCACCAACGTCATCTGCACCGACAAGACCGGCACCCTCACCCGGAACCGCATGCGGCTCCAGACCGTGTGGACACCTGAACACGGTACGAGCACCGGTCCCTGGACGGGCGAACTCGCCCGGACAGGTGCCCTGTGCACCACGGTCACGCGGGATGCCGAGGGCCACCTGCACGGCGACCCGACCGAGATCGCACTGGTTGAAGGAGCCGGCGCCCACGGCGCCCCCATAGACCTCGACAGCAGGGACGCCGGCCGCCGGGTCCTCTTCCGTTTCGACCCGCGATTGCGCCTCATGTCCGTCGTGCAGGAGGCGGAACCCGACGGCGCCCACGTCATCGTCAAAGGCGCGCCGGAGGCGGTGGTGGGCGCCCTTGACGGCGGGGACCCCACTGCCGCGCTCGCCGCCGCGGACCGGCTCGCCCACGACGGCATGCGTGTCCTGGCCGTCGCCGTGCGCGACCTGCCGAAGGGGGCCGCGACACCGGTGCGGCGCCACGATGCGGAGAGCGGTCTGCGCCTTCTGGGGCTCGTCGGCCTGTACGACCCTCCGCGGCCCGAGGTCGCGGAAGCCGTCCGCCGCTGTCACGACGCGGGCGTCCGGGTCCACATCGTCACCGGTGACAATGGCGCTACCGCGGCCGCCGTCGCACGTGAGGTCGGGATCGGAGTACCGCGCCTCGCGGTCGTGGCCCAGTCCGAGACGGTGGGCGACCAAGAACTCGACCAGCTCCTGGCGCACGGCGACGCCGAGGTCGTCTTCGCCCGCTCCTCACCGGAGACCAAGCTGCACGTGGCCGACACCCTGCGCGCCCACGGGCAGATCGTGGCCATGACCGGCGACGGCGTCAACGACGCCCCCGCACTTCACCGTGCGCACATCGGTGTCGCGATGGGCCGGTCCGGCACGGACGTGGCACGCGAAGCGTCCACGATGGTGCTGACCGACGACAACTTCGCCACCATCGTCGCCGCCATCGAATCCGGGCGCCGCGTCTACGACAACGTCCGCAAGTTCATCGTCTACATCTTCGCCCACGCCACCCCCGAGGTCGTTCCCTTCCTGGTGTTCGCACTCTCGGCCGGCACCATCCCCCTGCCGCTGACCGTCCTGCAGATCCTCGCCATCGACCGCGGCACCGAGACCCTCCCCGCCCTCGCTCTCGGCCGGGAACGGGCCGAGCCGGGCGTCATGAGCCGTCCGCCGCGACCGAGCTCGCAGGGGGTCATCTCCCGCGACATGCTCATCCGGAGCTGGGGATGGCTCGGCACGGTGTCCGCCGCCCTGGTCATGACCGCGTTCTTCTACGTGCTGTGGCGGGCGGGCTGGCACCCCGGCGACCCCACCGGCCCCGGCACACCCCTCCACCACGCCTACGTCACCGCGACCACCGCCACGTTCGCCGGCATCGTCACCTGCCAGGTCGGCACGGCGATGGCCGCACGCACCGACCACGCTGCTCTGCGCGAGATCGGCCTGTTCACCAACCACCTGCTCCTCGCGGGCATCGCCTTCGAGCTGGTCTTCACCGCGGCGCTCGTCTACGCGCCGCCGCTGCAAGACCTGTTCGGTACCGCAGCCCTCTCCCTCGATGTCGTCGCGCTCATCGCCGCCTTCCCGGTCCTCGTGTGGGGCACCGACGAACTCCGGCGCTGGGCCCGGCGTACTCGCCGGAGCACGAACGTCTGAACCTGTCCGGAGGCTCCCATGTCACACACAGCCGAATGGAAGGTCCGTCTCTACCTCTTCGAGGAGGACCACACGACGAAAGCACGCCTGGAACTCGACACGGGAACGAACAGGCTCACGGGGCACGGCACCGCCCGCTGCGCACCCCAGGACAACGACGTCCCGGAGATCGGCGACGAACTCGCGGTCGCTCGCGCCATGGAGGATCTCGCCCTCCAGATGAAGCGAGCCGCCTACGGCGACATGCAGGCTGCCGGAGCTCCGTCCCTGCGGGAGTCCCTCAAGCCGTACAGCGGGTGGCTGGACACCACAACGTGAACACGAAGGAGGCTCGACCGGGACCTTTGGCCCCCATGAAGGTCCTGAGCGGCCCTCTTCCCGGAGGGGCCTGCGGTGTCACCGTGAAGTCAGACCCTCAGGAGCCCTGGGCGAGGAGGAATCATGAAGCACACCGTCAGCGGTTCCGAACTCGGCTCCGTCGTCGTCGGCGTCGACGGCTCCGAGCCCGCCCGTCAGGCCGCGCTCTGGGCAGCGGGAGAGGCCGAACGCCGCGGGCGTCCGCTGCACATCGTCTACGGCGCAGACACGGACGGCCGGGCACTCTACGTATCCGTCGAGACCATCGAGCGCGTCCGCGTCGCCGGCCGCGAACTGCTCGACGAAACCGCTGCTGCGGTCAAGAAGCAGCACCCCGGCCTGGTCGCCTCCACGGAATTCGGCCGTGGCGACCCCGTGGCCAGCCTGCACCGGGCCGCTGGTCGTCGCGGCACCATAGTGGTCGGCAATCGGGGTCTGGGCGGATTCAACTCCCTCTTGCTCGGATCCGTGGGCCTGAAGGTGGCGGCCGGCGCGAAGACGCCCGTCATCATCGTCAGGGGAACCGAGAGCGGCGCCGAGAGCGGGACGGTACTCGCCGGGGTCCGTGACGAGCGAGATCTGGACTGTGTGCGCTACGCGGCGCGCGAGGCCGAGCTCCGCAAGGCCGAGCTGCGGCTGCTGCAGGTGTGGAACGTGCTCCAGTCCGTCGGCGACGTGGTGACCATGATGGACGACATCAAGGAGATCGCCGACGAGTACGTCCGGCACCTGACCGCGGTGACGGAGCGAATCCGGCGGGAATTCCCGGACCTCACCGTGCGGGCGGACGCCGAGAAGAGCGCGTCCGTCGCCGGCGTCCTCGTCGAGGCTTCCCGACACGCCGACCTGCTGGTCATGGGTGGACGGCGGGCGTCCGCGTACCTGGGGCCCACCCTCGGGCGGTACACCCACAGCCTCGTACACCACTCGCACTGCCCCGTGCTGCTCATCCCGCGCCACACGGACGAGCACGGGAGTGGATCGTGATGGCCACCGCCGAACGCCGCGAGATCGTCGTAGGCATCGACCCGGCCAGGGACTGGCACTTGCCCCTTGCCTGGGCGTCGGACGAGGCCCACCACCGTGGGATCGGGCTCCGACTCGTCGTGGCCGTGCCTCCGCCGCACCGTACGCGGCAGGTTGATGACACCCCCCGCGCGACGGCTCTGCGCCAGGCGGGCTCTGAAGCCCTCGCGGCAGGTCACGAGTGGGCGCGGGAACGACACCTGGGGCTCGACGTGGCCACCGATCTGATCGAAGGATTCCCCGTTACCGCCATCGGACGCCTGTCTCGCCACGCCCGCCTGCTCGTGCTCGGATCCCGTCACCTGAGCCGGTCGGCGGAACTCTTCAGCGCCGGTTCCACGGTGGTCCCGGTCACGGCCCAGGCGCACTGCCCTGTCGTCGTGGTGGGAAACCCCGAGCACACCACCCAGGAGCCCTACCTGGTCGTCGGCATCGACGGCAGTGAGTCCTCGAACGCGGCGCTGGCGCTTGCCTTCGAGGAAGCCGACCTGCGCGGTGCCGCGCTGCGCGCCATCGCTGTGTGGCAGCCACCGGTCTTCCTGCTCCACGACGAGGAGGTCGCACTGCAGGCTCAGCGGCGGATGCTGTCCGAGGCCACGGCCGGCTGGTCTCAGAAATACCCGGACGTGGTGCTCTCCCACGAGATCCCGATCGGGCACCCGGTGGAAGAGCTCGCGGAGGCCGGCGAGCACGCCTTGGCCGTGGTGGTGGGCCGCCGCGGACGAGGAGGCTACTCCGGCATGCGCCTGGGTTCCGTCGTCCACGGACTGCTGCACCGGGCCTTCTGCCCGGTGATCACGGTTCCGGCCGAATAGGACCGCCATGGCCACGACCCCGGCCACCGCAGCGGTGCCGGTACGCGCGCCCGGCGGGCTCACCGACCTCGAGGCGGAACGCCGACTGGCCGAGCACGGCCGCAATGAGATCCCGCCCGCCCCGGCGACACCCTGGTACACCAGGGTGCTGGCCCAGCTGCGCGATCCTCTGATCATGGTGTTGCTGGGCGCGGTGGTGCTCACGATCGCGATCGGCGACCACGCCGACGCGGTGGTGATCGCCGTGGTGATCGTCGTCAACACGACCGTGGGCGTCGTGCAGGAGATCCGCGCCGACCGCGCCGTGGCCGCTCTCTCCGCGATGTCGGCACCGAACGCACGGGTCCTGCGGGACGGAGCTCCGCGCGAGGTCCAGGCCGCCGTCGTGGTGCCCGGCGATGTCCTGCTCCTCGCCGAGGGTGACATCGTGGCGGCCGACGCCGATGTCACCGAGGCGTCCGCCCTCATGATCGACGAATCCATGCTCACGGGGGAATCCGTCCCCGTGGACAAGGCGCACGATTCGACGGTGGGCGCGGGGACTGTGGTCGTGCGAGGCCGTGGGGTGGCGACGGTGAGGGCCACCGGCCCGGACAGCGCGCTCGGCCGGATCGCCGCCCTTCTCGACACCGAGAGGGAGCCGACACCCCTGCAACACCGCCTCGCCTCACTGGGGCGCATCCTGGCGGTCGTCACCTTGGCACTGTGCCTGCTGGTCTTCGCCCTCGGGCTCGTACAGGGCCTGCCGCTCGGGATCATGGCGGTGACGGCCATCAGCCTCGCCGTAGCAGCGGTACCGGAATCCCTGCCCGCCGTCGTGACTCTGGCCCTCGCGCTGGGAGCGCGGCGCATGGCTGCCCGGCACGCTCTGATCCGCCGGCTCCCCGCCGTGGAGACCCTCGGCTCCGTCACGGTCCTCGCGACCGACAAGACCGGCACCCTCACCGAAGGCCGCATGGTCGTCCAGCACGTGTGGACGCCACGGGTTGCGGCCGACTTCTTCGGAGTGGGGTACGAACCGCAGGGAGACGTCCTGGTCGAGGGCAGGCAGCCGACGGCGGGCGAGCTCGGACCCGTGCAGGACCTGCTGGCCGCCGCGTCGCTCTGCAACGACGCCTCCCTGCGGCCGCCCCAGGGAACGCCGCCGGACGAGGGCCGGTGGACCGCGGTCGGCGACCCCATGGAAGCCGCCCTCCTGTCGGCCGCCGTCAAGGCAGGGTGCGGTGAGCCGGAGCTTCTCAGGCGCACCCACCCCAGGTCGTGGGAGGTGCCGTTCGACAGCGGACGCAAGCGCATGACGACAGTCCACCGTCTGCCGTCCGGTGGTGCTCTCGTGTGCCTGAAGGGTGCCCCGGAGGTGGTGCTGGACGCGGCCGTTCTCGCGGACCGCACGGACCTCGTGGCCGGCGCCCGACAGCAGGCGGCGAGCCTGGCCTCGCACGGATACCGGGTGCTCGCAGTGGCGTCCGCCGAACACGCCGGGCCGCCGGACACCGCGGAGACGGCCGAGGCGGGACTGAGGCTCCTGGGCCTGGTCGCCATCAGCGATCCGCCCAAGCCCGCGGCAGCGGCCACTCTCGCCGCCTGCCACGAGGCCGGCATCACCCCGGTTCTGATCACCGGAGACCACCCGGCGACGGCTCGCGCGATCGCCGCCCGGGTGGGCCTGGTCGGCAGCGACACCGATGAAAAGGCCGTGGTCAACGGCCCCGATCTGGCGGCCGGCCGGGTCGCCGACCTCACTGCCGCACGCGTCTTCGCCCGGACCGACCCGCAGCAGAAGCTGGACATCGTCGATGCCTGGCGGGACCGGGGAGCCGTCACCGCAATGACCGGCGACGGCGTCAACGACGGCCCCGCCCTGCGCCGCGCCGACATCGGGGTGGCCATGGGGCAGCAGGGCACAGAGGTCGCCCGCCAGGCGGCCGACCTCGTACTGACCGACGACGACCTCTCGACCGTGGTTGCGGCCGTGGAGGAGGGCCGGCGGGTCTACGACAACATCCGCCGCTTCCTGGTCTACGGCCTGGCCGGCGGTGCCGCCGAGATCCTCGTCATGCTGATCGGCCCCCTCCTGGGCCTTCCGCTGCCGCTCCGGGCGGGCCAGATCCTGTGGATCAACCTCCTGACCCACGGCCTGACCGGGGTGGCCATGGGAGCCGAACCGGTGGCCCCGGAGGCGATGCACAGGCCCCCGAGGCCACCCGGTCAGCACATCCTCGGCGCGGGCGCCTGGCAGCGCCTCGTGGTGCTCGCCACGGTCGTCACAGGCGCCTGCCTCACCGCCGGAACAGTTTCACGGTCCTGGGGCCTTGCCTGGCAGAGCGTCCTCTTCCTTTCCCTGCTCGCTGCTCAGCTCGGCGTCGTGCTGGGCCTGCGAACCCGTTTGCTGACCCGGGAGAACCTCTTCCTGCCCCTGTCCGTCCTCGCCTCCGCCCTGCTCGGGGCGGCAGCGCTCTACCTTCCCCCGCTGCAGTCGGTTCTGGAAACCGAACCCCTTGGATGGCCGGGCATTGCCCTGGCATCAGCCGCCCTCACCAGTGGCTTCGCGGCGGCCCGACTCACACGGCACGCATTCCGAAGGAGCTGATGATCATGGAGACGCACCCGTCCGAGCATGGACCCCACGCTCGCCTCGGCGACGAGATAGTCGTGGGAGGGCCGACGGTGGGCAAAGCGGGGCGCGACGGCGAAGTCGTCGGTCTGCGCCACGACGACGGCACCCCGCCATACGACGTCCGCTGGTCGGACACCGGCAGGACGACCCTCTTCTTCCCGGGACCGGACGCGCACGTTCGGCATCTCGGCGCGGACGACTCCGGCTGATGCCTTCAGCCTGAGCGGGAAGGTGGGGGCGGGGCTACGGTGAAGACGCAGGCCGGACATTCCCCGGGGCGCCGCTGGAGGTACGCATGGGCGGGGACGAGCAGAGTCCCGTGCGTCCGGGGCTTCCGCGGCTCCGGCTGGACGAACTGCTCGAGGAGCTCCAGGTCCGAATCGACGAGGTGCGCGGCACCCGGGACCGGCTCAACGGGCTCCTCGAGGCCGTGATGTCCGTCGGCCGGGAGCTCGATCTGCCACAGGTACTGAGGGGCATCGTGGAAGCCGCTGTCGTCCTGGTGGACGCGGAGTACGGAGCCCTGGGCGTCATCGGTGACGACCAGAAGCTCGCCCAGTTCCTTCCCGTCGGCATCAGCGACGACCTCCGGGCCGAGATCGGCGACCTGCCCTCCGGCCACGGCATTCTCGGCCAGCTCATCCGGCACCCCGAGCCGCTCCGGCTCTCGGAATTGTCCGGTCACCCCGCCTCCTACGGCTTCCCTGCCCACCACCCCCCGATGCACTCCTTCCTCGGCGTCCCCATCCGGGTCCGCGAGGACGTGTTCGGCAACCTTTACATGACCGAGAAGCGCGGCGGCATCGATTTCGACGAGGAGGATGAGGCGGTCCTGTCCACACTGGCGGTGGCAGCCGGCATCGCGATCGATAACGCCCGCCTCTTCGAAGAGGTACGCCTCAGGGAGCGCTGGCTGGCCGCCAGCTCCGACTTCACCAGTGCTCTGCTCTCCGGCTCGGCCGAGACGGAGGTGCTGGAGGGGATGCTGGAGCGGGCCCGAGACATCACGGGCGCCGACACCGGTGTCTTCTACATCGTGGGCCAGAGCGGGGAGCTGCGCGGCTCGCTGGCCCTGGGGGAGGGAGCCGAGGCACATCGCGGCATCGTGCTGCCCAGCAGCGAAGGTACCCTGGCCGCCGCTGCCCTCGGCGAGCAGGACGGGCTGATCACCGTGGCCGACGTCGGGGCCGACGACCGGATCACCGTGCAGCCGGAACGGTGGAAGGGCTTCGGTCCCGCCGTCGCCGTCACGTTCGGCACCAAGGAGAAGCTGAGCGGCGTTCTCATCCTGGCCCGCAGGCGCGGCAGCCCGGCGTTCGCCCGAACCGAGATCGCCGCCCTGCCCGGCTTCGCCGGCCAGGCCGCCGTGGCCCTGGAGCTCGCCGACCGGCGCCGGGACGCCGAGCAGATGACCATGTTGGAGGATCACGACCGCATTGCCCGTGACCTGCATGATCTCGCCATTCAGCGCCTCTTCGCCACAGGCATGACCCTGCAAAGCGCCCAGCGCTTCGTCGAGCATCCCGAGGCTTCGGAACGGCTCGCCCGGGCGATCGACGACCTGGATGCCACCATCAAGATCATTCGGTCGACCATCTTCGGACTCCGTGAACACGAGGTATCCGGGGTGCCGCCGAAGCTGCGGCTCCGCGCCGTTCAAGCCGTGGAGGAGGCTGCCAAGGTGCTCGGCTTCGCCCCGGCACTGCGGATGGAGGGCCTCATCGACACCGACGTACCCACCGGGACCGCGGACGAGGCACTCGCCGTGATCGGAGAGGCGCTCACCAACGTCGCCCGGCACGCCAAGGCATGCCGGGCAGAAGTTTCCCTCTCGGCCGTCGAGGGCGTACTGACTGTGCAGGTCACCGACGACGGAGTGGGAATGGCGCAGGGAGGTCGTCGCAGCGGGCTTCGAAATCTCACGGAACGGGCCGAACGCCTGGGCGGTGAACTCTCCGTTTCGGCGCACGGGCCCACCGGGCAGGGCACGAAACTGGAATGGCGGGTCCCACTGGACGCCGGAGGCCACTTCCCTTCCCCCGGGTGAGGGCTCCCCGCAGTCACTCAGCTGCGGCCCCTGCCGCGCTCCGGCTGGTGTTCATGGACCTGCGTGGCGATGACGGCGGCCTGCACCCGGCGCTCCACGCCCAGCTTGCCCAGGAGCCTTGAGATGTGGTTCTTGACCGTCTTCTCGGACAGGTACAGCCGCTTGGCGATCTGCGCGTTGGTGAGGCCTTCGCCGATCAGTTCGAGTACGGCACGCTCCCGCTCGGAGAGAGCGGCCAGCCGATCGTCATCCGGGGCCTTGACGGTCTGCGGGTCCCGTAGGGAGTGCATGAGGCGGGCGGTCGTCGCCGGGTCCAGCATCGACTGTCCCGTCGCCACCGTCCGTACGGCCGAGACGAGGTCGGACCCCTTGATCTGCTTCAGGACGTAGCCGGCCGCACCGGCCATGATCGCGTCGAGCAGCGCGTCCTCGTCATCGAATGATGTCAGCATCAAGCAGGCGAGATCCGGCATGCGCGAGCGCAGCTCGCGGCACACGGTGATCCCGTCCCCGTCGGGCAGCCGGACGTCGAGCACGGCGACGTCGGGGCGCAGCGCCGGTCCGCGGGCCAGCGCCTGCTCGGCGGTGGAGGCCTCACCGACGACCTCGATGTCCGGCTCCGCGTCCAGCAGGTCGTGCAGGCCGCGGCGTACCACCTCGTGGTCGTCCAGGAGGAAGACCCGGACGGGCACCTCGTCAGAGGCCGGCGGTGCGTCGGACATGTACGCCCCTGTAGTCGATCCGCTCTGCGTATGTCTCATACGGATTGTCTCAGTGGAGCGGGGGGATACGCCCTGGGCGCGCCCCTGGCTTTGTTCAGTCCGTGGGGAGGATGCTCCGGTCGAGCGGGTACCCGGCCATTCCCCGCTGGTCGTCGTAGACATGCCACTCGGCGGACGACGGCACGTACGAAGCGCTGCACATCCCCGCAGGCAGACTGCCTCGCGCTCGCCGGGCGCTGCTCATGCTCGCGTACATCGGCCCTGCGTCAGATCAGCCGCTGCTCAGCATGCGGGGACACGGGTCCGGACCTCCAGGGCATTGGTGGGCTGCACGGGGCAGACGCCGTACCACTCTTCGGCGATCATTTCGCGCATGCGTCACTCGGAGACGCCCAGCGTCGAGACGATGTTCGGGATGAGCGACGGGGGCGGAGGAGTGGGGCTTGCCCACCAGGTCGTTCCGTGAACAAAGCCACGCCCCAGGGGCCGGGGCACCATGAGGCATCAGGAGGCTCCGGTGGGCTGCCCTTCCAATTCCATCCGCACATCCACCACGCCTTCCACGGCATGGACCGCGCGAGCCATCAGCGGCACAAGGGCGCGGTCACGGAGCGATCCGCGCAAGGTGACGACGCCCTCCTTCACCGACGCCTGCAGCTGTGCCGGGGGAGCGAACCCGGCGAGAACCGCCTCGCGGATCTCCTCGCCGATCTCCTCGTCGGGTCGAAGGAACACCTTCAGCAGGTCGCTCCGGCTGACGACGCCCTCCAGCATCCCCACGCCGTTCACCACGGGGAGGCGTTTCACGTGCTTGCGCGCCATGATCCGGGCAGCCTCGGCGAGCGTGGCGTCGGGGTGCACGGTCACGGCCGGGCTCGACATCAGTTCCTCGGCCAGCACACCCCCGGCCTTGGAAGCCTCTTCCAGCTGATCAGGAAGCAGGGGGTCGTCCCGCCGGAACTCCTCCTTCGCCAGCAGGTCCGCCTCGGAGACCACTCCGACGACGCGCCCCTCGCCCTCCAGGACGGGAACGGCGCTGACCTTCCACTGGTCCATCAGCTCGACGATCTCCTTGTACGAAGCCTCGCGGCCGATGGCCACAGCCGTATGGGTCATGACATCGCTGACGGTGTACCGGGACGCGGGCATGACGCCCTCCTCACTGCAGGTGGTTCGGGTGCACGACACCGGCCGTCAGAGATAGCTGCCACTGCCGTGCGGGGCATAGAGGTCGAGCAGCCGGACACGGGCGGCGTGCAGCCGGTGCGCGAGCACCTGCGCGACCCAGTGGCCCATCGCGGAGCCGAAAGCAGGGTCGGTATCCATCATCGTGCGCACCGTGGCGGCGTCGAATTCGTAGGTGCGCACCGGCGTCGTGGCGACCGCGCCCAGTCTCCAGGCGCTGGGGTGCAGCATCCACGAGCACCCCACGAGTTCGCCGGGTCCCAGGCTTTCGATCACCGCCGGCTGTCGGCCGGGCACATGCACGTCCAGGGCGACAATGCCCGTTCGGACGATCCAGAACCTGTCCGCCCGGCCACCTTCGTTGAAGAGACGGGCGCCCTCGGGGAAATTGACCTCCTGGGCGACGCCCATCAGCCGGGAACGGTGCTGAGCCGGCAGCGCGCCGGCGATCTTCGTAGGGGGAGTGGTCCTCATGGCGGCCTCCGGTCGATTCCGATTCAAGTCTGAGCGGCACCGCGGGTGGCGGGGATGGGCCGACCGGCCCCCGGTTCCGCAGGACAGGGGACCATTCGGCCCTGGTACGGCGTGAG
Organism: Streptomyces sp. NBC_00207; assembly: GCF_045160965.1. NCBI lineage: Bacteria > Bacillati > Actinomycetota > Actinomycetes > Kitasatosporales > Streptomycetaceae > Streptomyces > Streptomyces sp. NBC_00207. The sequence continues at coordinate 8,030,013 of NZ_CP130715.1, forward strand.
GGACGGAAAAGAGGCTGGTTGAAGCCGAAGCCGACAAGACGGGGCCGGAGCGGAGGGCCGTGGGATGGATCACGAAACCGCCAGGAGACCGGACCATCGCCCTGTCCCGAATCCAGTGCGGTCCACGCAGCAGCTGGACCGCGCCGAGGCGCTGCGGCTCCTGGGTACCGTCTCGCTCGGCCGCATCGTCTTCACCCACCAGGCGCTTCCGGCCATCCGGCCGACGAGTCACGTCGTCGCCGGGGAGGACGTGCTCGTTCGGCTGGACGAAGGCGCTTCACGCGCGTCGCTGGTGGCGACGCCCGGCGAACCCGGCATCGTCCTCGCCTACGAAGCCGACGCGATCGACCCCGAAACGCATCTCGGCTGGAGCGTCGTGGTGGTCGGCTACACCGAGCTCATCGCGGACCGCGACGAAGCCGAACGGCTAGCGGCGCTGCCCGACCCGTGGAGGGACCAGCCGTCGGCCGGCGTCCTGCGTATCCGGTCCGAACTCGTCACAGGGTTCCGCCTGGGGCCGTGACCATGGTCGATTCCAGCCCGCCGGTGAGGGCCCGGCCCTGCTTCTGACATCGGGGGACGGCGTGGGCTGCGATCAGCTACCACGGAGGTGCGCGAACCTGGGCGAAACGCGGTGGAAGAGGGGTTCCGGATGGATTGGCTGGTGACGGTCACGGGCGCCGCCCTGGTTCTGCTGATCCTTCGGGACGTGTTCCACACGCTGTGGCACCCGACGCGTCACGGCGGGCTGAGCCGCCTGGTCATGACCACACTGTGGCGGCTGTCCTTCGTCCTGGGCACACGTCGCACCACAGCCGGCCTGGCCGGCCCGCTTGCCATGGTGTCGGTCGTCGCCCTGTGGGCCCTCACCGTGGCGGTGGGGTGGGCGCTGATCTACTGGCCTCACATGCCCGACGCGTTCGTGTACGCGGGCGGGTTGCGGCCCGACGACCATGCGGGCCTGCTGGACGCGACGTACGTCTCGCTGGTCACGCTCTCCACGCTCGGTCTCGGCGACGTCGCACCTGCCGAGGGCTGGCTGCGCCTCCTCGCACCCCTGGAGGCGCTGGTCGGGTTCGCCTTGCTGACCGCGACGGTCTCCTGGATCCTCGGCATCTATCCGGCTCTGGCCCGCCGCAGGGCTCTTGCGTTGCGACTCTCCCACCTCTCCCGTACCCATCCCTCGAAGGAACAGATCGACTCCCCGGCCGGGGCGGCCATGCTGGACAGCCTGGCCACAGCACTGTCCGTGGCAGCGGTCGACCTCCTCCAGTACGCGGAGTCCTACTACTTCCACGACGGCGACGACCGGACCTCCCTGGCCCTCCAGATCGGCTACGCCCTCGACATTGCCGATGAGGCTTCGGAAGCCGGGCACAGGGATGTCCGGCTCGCCTCCACGGTGTTGCGTTCCGCCCTGGAAGACCTCGCGAGCATCCTGGACGAGCGCTTCCTGCACACCCAGGGCCCGCCCCGGCAGGCTCTCGAAGCGTTCGCGCGCGACCACGGACGACAGACGGACACCGGTGACCGCGCCTTGCCGTGAGTCTCCCGGCGTGGACGGCGATGTGCTCGTGGTGCAGACGCCAAGAACAGGACGTGCGGGCCTCATCCGGTGACGATCCGATCGGTCACTTCCTTCACGCCGTCGATCTTGCGGACTGCCGCGAGCATCCCGGCCACGTCGGTCGCGCCCGCTGAACCGGTGAGCGTGACGTTCCCCGCGTGCACCGAGACCTGGACGGTGTCCGCGGCTTCCGGCACTGTGGAGCGGACCACTTCCTCGATCTCGGCGCGCAACCCGTCATCACCGACCAGGGCCTCGAGCAGAGCGTGCCGGAGGACCGTTCCCACCAGGTGTCCCTCGCGGTCGACGACAGGGAGACGCTTGAGACGGGACAGGCATGCCAGCCAGGCCGCTTCGGCCACCGTCGCGCCTGGTTGCACGGTGATGGCCGGAGTGGTCATGAGCCGCTCCGCCGTCTCCTCGTGGATTTCGCCGCTCAGCGGGACTTCGCGATACCGGGCCAGGGACCCGGGCATCGGGCCCGTGCCCTGCACGGCGGCCCTCACGAGGAGGTCGGCTTCCGAGACCACGCCGATCACCTGCTCCTGAGGGTCCAGGACGGGCAGCGACCCGGTGTGCTCCCGGGACAGCGCACGGGCCACTTCGGTGAAGGGCGTGGTGCCCCGCACTGATGGGGCTGCGGTATCCATGATGTCGCGCACCAACAGAACGCCAACCGGGATCTCGGCCGAGGGCTCCGGGTGCACGTCCGCGCCGGCCGGGGGACCCGTCGGCACGGACCGTGCCTGCCGCCCTCTCGCTGCCGCCTCGGCCATGGCTCCCACGTAGCGCAGGAGCGAATCCCGGCTTTGTGCCTCATCGGGCCGCCAGGCGTGCGTCGGCGCGATTCGGCGGGCCTCGCTGCCGGCGGAGGACTTCTCTTGTTCTTTCATCTTGCGCTCCCGGCTTCGCGTGTCGGGGAGGCCACGGGCGGAGTGCCAGGACACAACCCAGCCCAACCGCTTTCCACGATCCGGTCCCCCCTGCACGGAGGGCCAGTGCCGAACGGTCCCCTTCCGCGTCTGGTAGTCCCATGATCGGCCTCAGAGCCTCGGGGCCCGTCCCCCACTCGGTACCGCGCCCTACGCCGTTTGCCCCGTGGCACAGGACCTCGTTCCGCTGGCAGGGCAGGCTGTGCCTGGAGAGGCCCGAAGAGGAAGCGGGTACCTATGAAGCCGCTCGCCGGTACGGCGGTCATCGGGATCGGAAACGAGTTCCGGCGCGATGACGGGGTGGGGTGGGCCACCATCACGTTGTTGCGCGCACGGAGACCACAGCGACCTCTCCCCTCCGGCACGGAGCTCGCCCAGTGCGACGGAGACCCCGGCCGGCTGATCAGCCTCTGGGAAGGCAAGGCCCTCACCCTCGTCGTCGATGCCTGCTTCCCACCTGCGGCGCAGCCCGGGCGAACACACCGGTGGTGTGTGGCTCCCGGCGAGATGCCGCACCCGGCTGCCGCAGGCAGGCAGAGCACCCACGGGCTGGGGCTCGCCGAGGCCCTGTGCCTCGCCGACCGCGTCGGGCGCGGCCCCGGCCGTCTCATCGTGTACGCGGTCGAGGGCGCGGACCGTTCGCTGGGCACTGGGCTCACACCGGCGGTGGCGGCCGCCCTGCCGCTTCTGGCCCTGCGTATCGAGGCGGACGTCCGCCTCCACGGCGAGCGGACTCGCCGGACCGGGTTCGGACCCCGGAGCCCGGAGGTCTGACATGCTGCCGAATCCAGGCACGTGGAGACCGAGAGGTGCACCATGACCGACGCTTCGGATGCCGGAGCCGTCCTCGACCACCAGGCCGAGGCGGTCCTCGACCGCGCCGGTCTGGACGCGCTCGTGCGTGTCCTGAAGCGGCGCGGCCGCACGGTGATCGGCCCGACCGTGCGCGACGGCGCGATCGTCCTCGACGAGCTGGACACCGCAGACGCACTCCCGTACGGGTGGGGGGTCGAACTGGAAGCGGGGCGGTACCGGCTCCGCCGCCGCGAGGACGGGGCGGCCTTCGCGCACAGCGCGGGACCCCAGTCATGGAAGTCGTTCCTCCATCCGGAGCGTGTCCGTCAGTGGTCCGCGGACCGCGGCCCGGACGGTGCTGCGGTCATCCGGGAGGAGGAGCAGGAGAGCGTTTCGTACGCGTTCCTCGGTGTGCGGCCCTGCGATCTGCGGGCCATTCAGATCCTGGACCGGGTGATGAGCGGCGGCAGGTACCGGGATCCCACCTACCTCTCCCGGCGCACGGGCGCCTTCCTGATCGCGGCCGAGTGCACCGAGCCGGGTGCCACCTGCTTCTGCGTCTCGATGGGGAGCGGGCCGGCCGCCGACGCCGGGTACGACCTCGCCCTCACCGAGGTCGTGGACGATGCCGGCCACCGCTTCCTGTGCCGGAGCGGGAGCGAGGAGGGAGCCGCGGTCCTCGCGGAACTGCCGGGGCGGAGCCCCGACGGCTCCACCCGAGCAGCTGCGGCCCAGGCCGTGAGCGCCGCCGCCGAACGCATGGGCCGCTCCATGCCGCCGGTGGACCTGCGCACGCTGATGAGGGACAGCCTGGAAGCGGAGCGCTGGGACGACGTCACCGCTCGGTGCCTCAGCTGCGGCAACTGCACCATGGTCTGCCCCACCTGCTTCTGCACCACCACCGAGGACGTCACCGACCTGACCGGCGATCACGCCGAGCGCTGGCGTCTCTGGGACTCCTGCTACGACCTGGACTTCTCCCTCCTCCACGGCGGTCCGGTCCGGTCCACCCCGCGCAGCCGATACCGCCAGTGGCTCACCCACAAGCTGGGCACCTGGCACGACCAGTTCGACAGCTCCGGCTGTGTCGGATGCGGCCGGTGCATCGTGTGGTGTCCCACGGGCATCGACCTCACCGAGGAAGCCCACGCCCTGCACCAGGAGGCCACGCAGCGGGAGAACACGCCGTGACCCCGCATCCGGGTGAGCCACCCGGTGAGAGTGTGCTCGCGGCTCTGACGGCGGAGCAGCGCGGGAAGCTGATGACCCTCGCCCGGGACATCGCCCTTCCGGCCGGCACGCGGATCTTCGAAGAAGGGGAGAAAGCCGACCGCTTCTGGATCATCCGCTCGGGCACGGTCGCGCTCGACATCCACATGCCCGGTCGGGGGAGACAGGTCGTCGAGACCATCGGTGCGGGCAGCCTGCTCGGCTGGTCATGGCTGTGCCCGCCCCGGCAGTGGCACCTCGCGGCCGAGACACGGGACCCCGTCCACGCCTGGGAATTCGATGCCGCCGCCGTCCATGACCTGTGCGCCGAGGACACGGCGCTGGGGCTGTCACTGGTCACCGCCGTCGCCGAGACCATCGGCGACCGGCTGCGAGCCACCCGCACCCGGTTGCTCGACCTCTACGGACCGCCGGGACCGCCGGGACCGCCGGGACCGCCGGGGAGCGGAGCAGCAGCATGACACCCGCACCGCTTTCCTATCGCGTGGTGGACCGGCGCGACGAGACGCACGACACGGTCACGCTCGTACTGGAGCCTGGCGGGGACGCCCTGGACCCCTTCGCACCCGGCCAGTTCGCGATGCTCTACGCATTCGGTGTCGGCGAGATTCCGGTGTCCGTGTCCCGGCTCGGAGACGGGCACCGGCTGACGCACACGGTCCGCGCCGTGGGGGCCGTCTCCCGCGCATTGTGCGGCCTGCGGACCGGCGGGTGGGTCGGCGTGCGCGGCCCCTTCGGTACCGCCTGGGACGCGGCTGCCGCTCATGGCAGCGACCTGCTCGTCATCGCCGGCGGCATCGGGCTCGCCCCGCTGCGTCCCCTCGTCGACACCGTTCTGGCCGAGCCCCGCGCGTTCGGGCGGCTGAACGTCCTCGCGGGTGCGCGGACCCCCGCCGATCTGCTCTACACAGACGAGTTCCCCGCCTGGGCGAAGCCGTTCGGCGCTGTCACGGTCGACCGGCCATCCGGCGGCTGGACCGGCCGGGTCGGAGTCGTCACCACGCTGCTCCGCGAGGCCCGGTTCACACCGTCGGGCACGGTCGCCTTCGTCTGCGGCCCCGAGGTGATGATGCGCGCGACCGCACGGGCGCTGATTCATCAAGGGGTACGTCCCGACCGCATCCGGGTCTCCCTCGAACGCAACATGCGCTGCGCCACCGGCCACTGCGGACACTGCCAGCTCGGGCCACTCCTTCTCTGCCGCGATGGCCCGGTCGTCGGCTACGACCAGGCCGAGCCCCTGCTCACCATCCGGGAACTGTGAGATGAGCACCCCCACCACACCCCAGCCTCCGGAACCTCAGGCCCGCCCCCGCCTCGGTGTGTTCAAGTTCGCCTCATGCGACGGCTGTCAGCTCACCCTCCTCGACTGCGAGGACGAACTGCTCGGCATCGCCGCCGAACTGGAGATCGCCCACTTCCTGGAAGCGTCCAGCGAACCAGCGCCCGGCCCGTACGACCTCGTCCTCGTCGAAGGCTCGGTCAGCACACCCGAGCATGTGGAGCGCATCCGGCGCATCCGCGCAGATGCCCGCCACCTCGTCACCATCGGCGCCTGCGCCACGGCCGGCGGCGTGCAGGCACTGCGGAACTACGCGGATGTCGAAGGGTACCTGGCGACCGTCTACGCCCGTCCCGAATACATCGAGACCCTCGCGACGTCCACGCCGGTCTCCGCCCACGTACCCGTCGATTTCGAACTGCGCGGCTGTCCCATCGACCGGGGTCAGCTCGTCGAGGTCATCACCGCATTCCTTGCCGGGCGAAAACCCGCCATCCCCAACCACAGCGTCTGCTTCTCCTGCAAGCGGCGCGGCAACGTCTGTGTCACCGTCGCTCACGGCACGCCCTGCCTGGGCCCCGTCACCCACGCGGGCTGCGGGGCCCTGTGCCCGACCTACGGGCGCGGCTGCTACGGCTGCTTCGGGCCGGCCGGAACCACGAACCTTCCCGCGCTGGTCCCCCTCATGCAGCGGGACGGGATGAGCGAGGAGGACATCGGCAGGTACCTGCACACCTTCAACGTGACCGCCTTCACCGCCGTGGAGGAGCAAGAGCAGCCCGGCACGACCGACGCGGAAGGCCTCGGATGAGCGATCCCACGCCCCGGTCCCAGGAGCTCCGCATCCCCTCACTCGCCCGTGTCGAGGGCGAGACCGCGCTGCACCTCAGGATCCACGACGGCACCGTCATCGAGGCGCGGCTCAAGATCTACGAGCCACCGCGGTTCTTCGAAGCCTTCCTCCGGGGCAGGGCGCACACGGAGCCACCCGACCTCACCTCCCGCATCTGCGGGATCTGTCCCGTCGCCTACCAGATGAGTGCCTGCCGTGCCATCGAGGACGCGTGCGGCGTCGTCGTCGACGGACAACTGGCCGCCCTGCGCCGCCTGCTGTACTGCGGCGAATGGATCGAGAGCCAGACGCTGCACATCCACATGCTGCACGCACCGGACTTCCTCGGCGAAGACGACGTGATCGGTCTGTCCCGCTCGCATCTGGAGCACGTCCAGCGCGGACTGCGTTTGAAGCAGGCCGGCAACGCCGTGGTCGAACTGCTCGGGGGCCGGGCCATCCACCCCGTCAACGTCCGGCTCGGAGGATTCCACCGCGTCCCGACCCGCGCCGAACTCCGCCCCCTGGAAGAACGGCTGCGCACGGCCCTCGACGACGCCTGGGACACGGTGCGCTGGGTCGCCGGCTTCGAATTCCCGGACGCCGAGTGCGAGGCCGATCTGCTCGCCCTCGCCGAGGAAGGCACCTACGCCATCGAGTCCGGCGTCCCCACCGTGCTCCCGTACGGCGGGACGCCCCCGCCGCACGGCTTTCCCCTGCGGGACTTCACCGATCACGTGGCCGAGGAGCAGGTGTCCCACTCCACGGCCCTCCACTCCCGGCTGGACGGCCGGAGGCATCTCACCGGCGCCCTCGCCCGCTGGGCGGTCAGCGGCCACCTGCTGTCCCCGCTGGCCCTGCAAGCGGCACGGGAGGCCGGGCTGGGCGATCCTCCGTCGCGCGCAGGCGCCGGGCGGGGAGAGGTCTGCAGGAACCCGTACCGAAGCATCCTCGTCCGTGCGGTGGAAGTCCTGTACGCGGTGGAAGAGGCCTTGCGGATCATCGCGGAGTACGAGCGTCCCGTCCGCCCGTACACAGAGGTGCCGGCCCGGGCCTGCACCGGGCACGGTGCCACGGAGGCGCCACGCGGCCTGCTCTACCACCGCTACGCGCTCGACGGCAGGGGCCGTGTCACCGACGCCTGCATCGTTCCGCCGACCGCCCAGAACCAGGGCGCCATCGAGGAGGACCTGCGCCGGCTGGTCCAAGCCGGGCTCGATCGGGGTGAGCGCTCCGAGGCCGAGCTCACCCGGCTGTGCGAGCGGGCCGTCCGCAACCACGACCCGTGCATCTCCTGTTCGGCCCACTTCCTGGAACTCGACATCGAGCGCAGCCACTGATCACGCCCAGGCGTGACCGGTTGCTCCGCGCGGACCTGTGACCGGTCCGCAAGGAGGCTTCGAGTGCTGCTCGGATGACATGCGGCCGTGTGCTCGGCGCGTTGGCACAGATGCTTCGTCGAGTACCGCTTACGGTCGCTGCACGGCTACCGGCACGAGCGCGGAGACGACAGGCTCCGGCCCGGCCGGACGGACACCTCACCGTCATTCCAGTCATCTACCAGACGGAGCAGTCGGCATGGAGCCAGTCGTCACCGTGGGCCTGGACGGCTCACCCGAGAGCCTTGCCGCCGCCCGTTGGGCCGCTGACGAAGCCGCCCGCCGCAAACTCACGCTGCGGCTGCTGCACGCGTGGCCCCTCCTGGCGCCGGAACCGACCCACGTTCCCGCCGAGCTGGATCAGAACTACTGGGCGAAGCGGATCGTGCACAACGCGAAGGCCGAGCTCCAGGCGCGCCACCCGGGCCTCGCCATCGTCGGCAACCTGGTCGCAGACGATGCCCAAGAGGCACTGCTGAAGGCGGCAGCGGAGTCCGAGATGACCGTGCTCGGCTCGCGGGGGATCGAGCCCGTCGAGAGCTTTTTCCTGGGCGACGTCAGCATGCCCGTCGTGGCACGGGCCGAGAGGCCGGTGGTCCTGGTACGCGCCGGGACGCGCGAAGAGGGGACGCCGGCCGCTCCAGGCGTCGCAGGCGGCGTCGTGGTGGCACTGAAACTGCAGGGTCCGTGCGACGACCTGCTCGCATTCTCCTTCGCCGCCGCCGCGGCACGGGGCGTTCCCCTGCAAGCCGTCCACGGCCGAAGCATGCCCCTCCACGCTCACGCTCCCTGGGGCGTGGACCACGACGTGACCGAGAAGATCAGGCAGGACGCTCTGAAGCTCCTGAATGACGCTCTCCGCCCCTGGCGCGAGAAGTTCCCGAACGTGGAGGTAACTCCCGGTATCGGTCTTGAAAGTCCTACCAAGGTCGTGGTCCGGACCGCCGAGGGTGCGGGACTGCTGGTTGTCGGCCGACGAAGGCACCGCCCCGTCCTCGCTCCCCCCTTGGGTTCCGTGGCCACCGCCGCCATCCATCACGCACGCTGCCCCGTCGCCGTCATTCCCCATGACTGAGCCGGGCCAACCCGAGCAGTCGATGGGCTCGGCGCACCGGGCCGACGCGTCCGTGCTCCGGAGCGGCGCCGGCCCCGATGTTCCACTACTCCCGCGGGCAGAGGTGCGCGAGACGCACACGGCCGTGCTGTTCTTCGTCGGTGAGCGCGCCTACAAGGTCAAGAAGCCGGTCGACCTGGGGTTCCTCGACTACACGACCACGGCCGCCCGGCGGACCGCGTGCGAACAGGAAGTCGCTCTCAACCGTCGCTTCGCCCCTGACGTCTACCTGGGGCTGGGAGAATTCCGCAGCCCGGATGCGGACACGCCCGAACCGCTCGTGGTGATGCGCCGCATGCCGGCGGAACGACGTCTGTCCCTGCTCGTGAGCCAAGGCGCCGACATCGACGACGCTCTGCGGACCGTTGCACGCCTCCTCGCCTCCCGTCACGCGGACGCGCCCCGCGGCCCGGACATCGACGAGCAGGGCAGGCGGGACGCGCTGTCCGCACGCTGGGAAGCGAGCTTCACACAGGTCGGGGAACTGACCGACGACGTCCAGCTGCTCGACGGGGTGGAGGAGATCGAGCGCTTGGTGCGGCGCTATCTCGCCGGCCGCGAGGAACTGTTCGACGCGCGTATCGAGCAGGGGCGGGTGGTCGACGGTCACGGCGACCTGCTCGCCCAGGACATCTTCTGTCTCGACGACGGTCCGCGCGTCCTGGACTGCCTGGAGTTCGACGACCGCCTTCGCTCCGTCGACGGTCTCGACGACGCGGCGTTCCTCGCCATGGACCTGGAGCAGACGGGTGCCCCGGAGGCCGCAGCGTTCTTCCTGGCCCAGTACGGCGAGTATTCCGGCGACCCCGCACCGCCGTCCCTGTGGCACCACTACGTCGCCTACCGCGCGTTCGTCCGTGCCAAGGTGTCCCTGATCCAGGCAGCTCAAGGCGCCCGCGGCGCAGAGGCGGCAGCGCGGCGACTGGTCACCACGACGCTGCGCCACCTGCGCACTTCCGCTGTCGGCCTGACCCTCGTCGGCGGCCTCCCGGGCAGCGGAAAGTCCACGCTCTCCGGCGCACTGGCCGATCGCCTTGGCGTCACGCTGCTCAGCAGCGACCGCCTTCGCAAGGAGTTGGCAGGCATGCCGGCGGAGGAATCCGCGGCCGCCGGCTTCGGCGAAGGGCTGTACACGCCCGAGTGGACCGCGAGGACGTACGCGGCGCTGCTCGACCGGGCGTCCACCCTGCTGTCACTGGGCGAGTCCGTCGTCCTCGACGCCACCTGGTCCGATGCCGGGCAGCGTGAAGCCGCCCTGCGCATGGCCGAACGCACCAGTGCCGACCTGGTGGCCCTGCACTGCCAGGCTCCGGGAGAGGTGTCGGCAGCGCGCCTGACCACCCGCGCCCCCGGAGCATCCGACGCCACCCCTGAGGTGGCCACGGCCATGGCAGCCGCGGAGCCGCCGTGGGAGGAAGCCGTCCCCATCGACACCGGCGGCCCTTTGGAGGCCGCTGTCATCCAGGCGATGGCAGCTGTGCGCCCCTACGGATCGGGCCAGGCCCCGGTCTTCCGCCGTCCTTACATGGAACCGGACTGAGCGAGTGGCGAGCCGCGTGCTGGGCCCCGCTCGCCGCCGGACCGATGCCGAATGTCGTGCACGGCTCCATCTCGGGACACGGCCATGTCTCGGGCCGGCTGAACCCCCGCCGGGCCTCGGACCTTCGCGTGAGGTGTTTTGGGCCGTGCGGCCCTGAACGGGGAGCCATTCAGCCCTGCACCACCCCTCCTGCCCGGTGGAGCATGGCCGTGTGGGGTCCTTGCGAAGCGCGGAGGAGGACACGGGACATGGCACCGACGTGGACGACCACAGGAGTGTTCACAGGCGCGGGTGGCGTCCGCACCGACGAGGCCGGGATCATCACCGGCGAGGTGAGCGTACGCACCACCTGGAAGGACGGACAGGCTCATATCGCGGTGCAGTATGGCGGTGCCCCACAGTGGTGCACCATGACCGGAAGCCCTCTGTCCTGTAGCGAACGAGCCAGTCGGGCTGTGCACCAGAGTGCTGTCGAAGCTGTTCGGGCAGGCGCCGCGGCCACGGCCCGGGGTATCTATCCAGAGTCATGAGTGTCGAGACGAGCGGCTGACCGACGAGTCACGTGCTGCGGCACATGGCAGCTTCATCTCCGGTTTCAGCGGACGTCCAGCACCTCGGCCGCGGGGCGCCGGGGTGTGGCGGGACCCTGCGGTCCGTAGCCGACCCGGATCACCATCTGGACGTGGGTCATCGCCGAGCCTGGATCACGCACCGCCCAGCGGAGTGCGGGCCATTCGAGCGGCTGCGAGGTCATGGACGTGACCAGTCCGTCGGCGGTGGCTTGAAGGAGAACCCGTTGCAGGGCCTGCCCGGCGCGTAGCCAGTCCTCGGGCCTGTCACCCGAAGTACCCAGCAGCACGATGTGCGGCCTCTGTTCGAAGGTGGCCCACCCGCGCCCGGGAACGCGCCGGGAGCGACCGAAGTCGCGCACGGCTCCACCCCGACCTGAGGGCTTCGGACCGAAGGCGTTCACGGGGATTCCGTCGGGACGGCTCTGCTCGTCCGGTGTGCCGGCATGTGTCCACGCCATTGTCTCTGCCGTCAGTGAGGGATCCATCTCCTCGCGATGCTCGGAGTCGTGTACCAGACCCAGCACGGTGTCGGTGTGCCACGCGTCCGGTACGGCCAGGCGGCACCCTTCGAGAAGAGCGGCGGCTCGGAGGCCGTCCAACAGTGCCGGAGGGACCTCCTCCTCCGAGAACGGAAATCGGCTGGAGTGACGTCGCCGTACGGCTGGCTGGAGGGTTCCAAGATCGCTGTCCGTGGTCCCGGGTTCCCGGAAGTTGGCAGCAGCCAGCAACCACGGAACGTCCGGGTCGGGCAGCAACCGTACGTCAGCGCCCCAGCCCGACGAGGCTGCGGACACCCGTAGGTTGAACAGAGCGGCGGCGCAGCCCATGTGGAGGGCGCGGTGGTCCGGGTCGGCATGGGGCATGGCACGGCCCGGGTCGCCGTACAGCTCGATGAGCCCGGAGGCCGGTCGGTAGAGAAACTTCCACGGCTGGGCGTTGTGCATGGAAGGAGCCATGGCAGCGTCCTCGATGAGCGGAACAATCGCTGCCGGGTCCGGAAACGATGCGTTCATGAGACCTACCTACCTACCTGCCTGTGCTGTGGGCTTCACTCGTGGGCGATGACGGCGACCGGGGCAACCGCGTGGTGCATCACGGCGTGTGTGATGGGGCCGATGTGAGTGCCGAAGGCGGAGTGGCGGATACGGCGGCCGACGACGACGAGGGCGGCGGTGGAGGCCGCGTCGAGGATCTGAATCGCCGGCTGGCCGATGGTGGCCCGGGAATCGACCTGCAGCGAAGGGTACTTCTCGTGCCAGGGGCTGATCATCTCGTCCAGAGTGGTGGTGATGCCGTGGGCCATTTCCTGCTGGACCCCGGGGTCGAGCGCCGGTGCGTAGCTGAGGATGGGCGGTGGCGACCAGCCGTGGATGATCACGAGCGGGCAGCGGCGGTACGACGCCTCCTCGAACGCGAAGGCGAGCAGCTTGTCACAGGGCTGGTGGATGTCCACGCCGACCACGACGGGCCCGCGGTCGCGGGTACCGTCCGGCGGATTGCCCGCGCGGTCCGTGGTCCGGACCAGTACGACGGGGCGCACGGCCTCGATGATGGTGGAAGCGCTGGTGGACCCGACGAGGAACCCTGCGATGCTGCCGAGCGCGCGGGAGCCGAGTACGAGCATGTCGGATTCCTCGGCGGCGCGGGTGAGGGCCAGGGAAGGCAGTCCGCCCACTCGGCGGGTGTCGACCGGCAGGGTCGGATGTACGCGGCGCGTCTCATCGGCGGTGTCGCGGAGGACGGCCTCGGCCCGCTGCCGACGTTCCTCGGTGGTAGTGACGGGAAGGGGCGGATTCTCCAGCCATTCCTCGGCGTGAACGAGGTCCAGAGAGGCACCGCGGAGCTCGGCCTCTCGGGCTGCCCAGCGGGCAGCCGCCGCACTTTCCGGGGACCCGTCAAGGCCGACGGTCACTCGGTTTGCCATGGTCTCCATCTCCCTCTTCGCGGATCGGCGTTTCCCGGCGCCCGGCAAGAGCTCAGAAGGCCTTCCGTCGGTTCCCGTGGCGCAGAGGAGCCACGTCCCCATGATCTCGCGTCGACGAGCGCGGCGCTGGACCCAAGCACAGACTGAGGAGACGGGTACGGATACACAGGTGAGGAGCAGCCATGACCACCGCGCGGGACATCATGCACAGCGGTGCCACCTGCGTACAGGAGACCGAGACGCTCATGGACGCGGCCCGGCGGATGAGTGAACTGGACGTCGGCGCACTGCCGATCTGCGGGCCCGACGACCGGCTGCACGGGATCATCACCGACCGTGACATCGTGGTGAAGTGCCTGGCCAAGGGTAAGGACCCACACCACGTGACAGCGGGACAGCTGGCACAGGGCAAGCCGATCACGGTCGACGCGGGCGCGGACACGAGCCAGGTGCTGAAGACGATGCAGGATCACCGGATCCGGCGTGTCCCGGTGATCGCGGACCACCGCCTCGTCGGCATGATCAGTGAGGCCGATCTCGCCAGGCACCTGTCCGAGGAGCAGGTGGGTCACTTCGTCGAGACGATCTGCGCCGAGAGGTGAGCCGCAGCGCCTCCCATGGGCGCCGCTATTCGTGCGCGATGACGGCGACGGGCGCCTTGGAGTGGTGGAGGACCGCATGGGTGACCGGTCCGATGTGCGCGCCGACCGAGCTCCGTCGGATACGGCGGCCGACGACGATGAGACCCGCCTCGGCGGCCATCCCGATGAGCTCTGTGGCGGCGTGCCCGACGCTCGAGCGCGCGATGACTCCGACATCGGTGTGCTTGGCACGCCAAGGCGCCAGGACATTGCGCAGAGAGGCCTCCGCGCTCATTTCGAGCTGGGCGTGAACTCTCGGATCGTACGCCGCGCCGTACCCCACCAGGGGAGGCAGTGACCAGCTGTGCAGGACGTGGAGGGTGCATGCGCGCCGCGCTGCCTCCTCGAAGGCGAAGGCGAGCAGTGCATCACAAGGCCGGCTGATGTCGACGCCCACCAACACCTCACGGGCCGCGTGCCGGCCGTCCGGGTGGGGCACCGCGTCCTCGCTCGCCCGCACCATGACCACCGGCCGTACGGTCTCCCGGATGACCGCCATGCCGACGGAACCGAGGACGAAGCCCGTGAGGGTGCCCAGTCCCCGAGAGCCCAGGACGATCATGTTCGCACCGGCGGCGACGCCGACGAGCTCGGCGGCCGGTCGGCCGTCGAATGACCGTACGTCGACCTCCAGTTCGGGGTGGCTCTCGCGCAGTTCGTCCGCGGTCTCGCTCACCAGCGCCTGGGCCCAGTGGCGGCGCACATCGCTCGTCGGCGCCGGGAAGCCCCGGGGCGATGACCAGTCCTCGGCGTGGACGAGATGGAGTGGCACGCCGCGCAGGAGGGCCTCTCGCGCCGCCCAGTGGGCGGCCGCGAGGCTTTCCGCGGATCCGTCGAGGCCGGCGACGATTCGATCGTTCATGATGGCTTCTCTCGGCAAGGGCCCGCATGGGTCAGGGAGTTCGTCTCCGCATGTGTCGAGGCGGCACGGCGGCTTCTTCAGGCTGAGTTCGTGTCGTCGATGGCGTATCCGAGATGCTGGGTTACGGAGACCACGCCGTCCACGGTCCGGCAGAGGCGTTCGATGAGCGGGATGAGGCTCCTGAAGTCGACGGTTCCGTGCAGTTCCACCCGGCCGTCGGTGACGGCCACGGTGATGGCCGAGGGACTCTGACGCACGCTGAGTTCGAGCACGTCGGCCATGATCTCGTGACGGATGTCCTCGTCTTCCCGGAGGAAGATCCGCAGCAGGTCCCGTCGGCTGACGATTCCGATCAGTACGTCCGAGTCGTCCACGACCAGGAGCCGCTTGACTCCTTGGGCTTCCATCAACCTGGCGGCTTCGGCGACGGTCCAGTCGGGTCTGGCGCACACGGGCGGCGAAGACATCAGCTCCTCGGCGCGCGTACCCTCGGCCTTGTCCTCCTGCCAGGCCTCCCGTTCGGGAAGTGACCGGAAGTAGTCGCTTTGGCCGGCGGACTTCGGCAGCAGGTCCCGTTCCGAGATCACGCCGAGCGGTCGGCCGGCGGAGTCGACGACCGGAACGGCCGACACCCTGTGCTCCGTCAGGGTGCGGGCGATCTCCTTGAACGGGGCGTTGTTGGAGACGGTGACGACCTCGCGGGTCATCAGCTCGCGGACTTCCCGATGTTTCATGCTCTTCTCCTACCGCTCGGTGGGCGTTCGGGCGCCGACCGACACGTCGTCCTGCGCGTAGTCGAGCCGGTTGACCACGTCGACGACGCCGTCGACGCTCTGGCACAGGCGCAGCACGATGGGCACCAGGCTGCGTCGGCTCACCGTGCCGCTGAGGGTCACCAGCCCGTCGGCGACCTCGACGGTCAACGACGACGGGCTGAGACCGAGGGTGTGGGTCACCACGTCTTCGAGGATTTCCTCCTGGATGGCGTGGTCCCTGCGCAGGAAGAGCTGGAGCAGGTCGCTGCGGCTCAGGATGCCGATCAGCCGGTCGGCGGCGTCCACCACGGGCAGTCTCTTGACCTGCCGCCCCCGCATGACTCGCGCCGCACGGACGACGCTCCATTCGGTCTGGGCCGTGATGGCGGGGCTGGTCATGAGATCGGCGGCCGTGTTCGTGCCGCTGCCGGAGCTGCGCTTGCGGAGCAGGTCGGCTTCGGAGACGACGCCCACGGGACGGTCGTCCTCGTCCACCACGGGCACGGCGGATATGTCGAACTCTCTGAGCAGCCTGGCGATTTCCTTGAACGGGGTGCCCCGCTGGACGCTGACGGCTGTCGGGGTCATCAGGTCGGCGACGCTGCGGTGCCTCATCGTCGGCCTCCTTCACGTGCGGACTTCGGCATCGAGGCGCACGGCCGTGACATCCACGACGCCCGGTACGGTGCGTGCGACTCGGACCAGCACGTCCTTCAGGGCCGGGTCGGGGATGGAGCCGTCCAGGTGCACGATCCCGTCGGCCACGTGCACCTGCACCATGGCCGATCCGGCGGGGATGAGCTCTGCCATGATCAGTTCGCGGAGTTCCTCGGCGATATCGGCGTCCGGGCGGAGGTAGATCTTGAGGAGGTCGCCCCGGCTGACGACGCCGATGAGGCGGCCGTCGCCGTCGACGACGGGGAGCCGCTTGAGGTGGCCGCGGGCCATCAGGCGGGCGGCGCCGGGGATGGTGGCGTCCTTGGTCACGGTGACCGCGGGTACGGTCATCAGCTGCCCGGCGGTGACTGCGCGGGACTCGTCCGCACCCTGGGCCTTGAGCAGCAGATCCGCTTCGGACACCACGCCGGCGACCCGTCCTTCCTCCGACAGGACGGGCAGGGCGCTGATCCGCCACTGCCGCATGGCCTCCACGACGTCCTTGAACGGTGTTCTGCGGTCGACGGAGATGACGGCATGCGTCATTACGTCCTCGACGGTGCGAAGGTGCTTCATGATGCCTCCAGAACGGCGTCCCGATACGTCCGAGCGTGGACACCCGTGCCGTTCGGCGGTAGGGCCGTGAGGGGGTCACTTCGGGCTGATCGGCCCTGTGTGTCCAGGTGTCGGGCGTGCTTTCATGAAATTGACGGAAAGAGCCCCTGAGAGGATGCGGAGAAGCGGCTGGTGGCCGTGCACCGCACGATCGGGATCCGCGAGAAGCGGGCGGGCTCTTTCCGCCCTTTGCCGCGAGTTCAATGCTGGGCATGGTGAGAGTCGGCAGTCGGAGACAGGTCGTCGACCGCGTAACCGAGAGATTGGTCCACGCTGACGACCCCGTCGACCGACTGGCACAGTCGTTCGACAACAGGAATGGTCGACCGCTCCTCGACCCGCCCGCTCAAGGAGACCACCCCTTCGCTTACGGTCACCGCTACGCCTCCCGGTGTCATCCTGAGGGTCCGGCCCAGTACCTCGTCGACGATTTCGTCGCGGATGGCGTCATCACGGCGGAGCATGGGGCGCAGCAGGTCGGTGCGGCTGACGATGCCCACCAGGGTTCCGGTCTCATCGACCACCGGTAGACGCTTGACACCTCTCTCGTGCAGGAAGCGGGCCGTCTCGACGATGCCCCACTCCGGCCGGGCGGTCAGGACAGGCGTGGACATCAGATCGCCGGCGGTCCGGGCGCCCATGGAGGCACGGTCCATGGGCGACGCGGGGTGCATGGGGTCGCGCCCTTCGGTATCGGGCAGCCCGGCCTGCCTGCGAAGCAGGTCGGCTTCGGAGACGATGCCGATCGGATGGCGGCGGGTGTCCACGACGGGCAGGGCCGAGACGCCGTTGTCGTCGAGGCTCCGGGCGACCGTCTTGAGCGAGGCTTCGGGGCTCGCCGTGGCCACGTTCCGGGTCATGACGTCTGCGACAGTGCGATGAGACATGGTCCGATCTCCTTGTGAATGGGGCCGTCAGCCGTGAGCGATGACCGCGACGGGCGCAGCGGCGTGGTGCAGGACCGCATGGGCCACGGACCCCAGATGCACGCCCAGGGGCGAGCGGCGCAGGTGGCGACCCACGACGACCAGGTCCGCGCTTGCCGCGGCCTGGACGAGCTGCTCGCCTGCGGGCCCCTCGAACGCCTCGTGGGTGACGCTCACGGACGGGAACTTGTGCCGCCACGGCATCAGCATGTCGTCGAGCATCACGGTGATGGTCCGGCCGACCTCCCGCTCGTTCTCCGGGTCGAAGAAGGGCGCGTACTGGTACATGGACGGCATCTTCCAGCCGTGGATCGCACGCAGGGTGCAGCCGCGACGGTCGGCCTCCTCGAAGGCGAAGGCCAGGACCTTGTCCGCCGCCTCGTGGATGTCGACGCCCAGGACGATTTCCCCGTAGCGGGTGGGCTGGGCCTCCTCGGGCGCGTCCGACACGCGTACGAGCACCACAGGCGTCTCGGTGGCCACCAGTGTCGACAAGCCCACCGAGCCGATGAGGAATCCGACCAGGCCTCCCACCCCGCGAGAGCCGAGTACGAGCAACGCGGCGTCGGCCGCCTCTGCGGCCAAGGCTGCCGCGGGCCTGCCCGAGAGGCATCTCGTCGAGACGTCCAGCCCGGGATGCCGGCGTCGCACGTCCTCCGCTGCATCGAAAAGCGCCTCGTCGGCCCAACGGTCGGCAGCTTCGCGGCCCGGCTGCGGTACCGCGGGGCTGATCAGCCAGTCGACGGCGTGGACGAGCCTCAGCGGAACTTCTCGCAGGGCCGCCTCCCTGGCACCCCACCGGGCCGCAGCCCGGCTCTCGGGAGAGCCGTCGACGCCGACGGTCACGTGGTGCTTCATGGCGAGACCTCCTTGGGCGCCGCGGCACTGCGGCTCTCTTCCAGCGTCACCTGCGGCGCGGTGACCGAGGAGGGGCCGAGTGGCCCCATGTGGGGCCGATCAGCCCCCGCTACTCCACGGACGTGCGTGAGGCGACGTAGTCTGCGCAGCCGTCCAACGTGTTCAACGCCGGATAGTCGGTCTCGGGCAGGGCGAGACCGGTGCGCTCGCTCGGCGCAGAGCGGCCGCGTCGGCGCCGTCCTTGATCAGTACGAGGGCCTCGTCACGGTTCACAGTTCCTCCGGTCGTTGGAGCAGGCGGTCGACGGACGTCAGGAAACGCGCCCCGGTCGCACCGTCGCTCGCACGGTGATCTGCGGAGAGCGTGGCCGTGACGGTCGGGTGCACCGTGAGCCTCCCGTCCACGGCTACCGGCTGCTCGATGACACGCCCCAGACCGACGAGCGCGACCTGCGGCGGGTAGATCACCCCGAAGACCGCCTCCACCCCCTGATCGCCGAGGTTGGTCACCGTCAGGGTTGGGTCGGCCGTCTCTGAAGCCCGCAGTCGGCCGCCGCGCGCCCGCGAGACCAGTCCCCGCCAGATCGATCTTCGTCGACAGGAAATAGTGCGGGATCTCGCGGTTGGCGCGGCTCATCAGGGCCGCAATCGCCGCACGCGCCGGATCTGGGGGCTCGGCCGTCGCCGAAGACGGGCGGTCGACGCCCGGCGACTGGGCCAGCCGACGGGCGAGAGGCGAGGCCTTTACCCGATGCGGCCCTTCGGTCGGTGCGTGGTCTACGTCGGAACGAGTGATCCGACCGCCCTTGCCAGGAACCGTGCACGGACGACAGTTCGATGCCCTTTTTGCTCGGCCAAGTGCCTCACCAGGGGAGTGGACACGGTGAGCGGGGCGATGATCCCGTACGAGGTACCGGTCACCCACCCCGGGTCCGCCGTACACCGGGACGTCACGGTTAAAGGGACATTCCGTAGGCGCTGCGGTGCGGTGGGGTGTGCAGGGAGTCATCGTGGGTGGCCGTCAGGCGGGAGGCGACTGCGACCACACCGTCCAGCTGGCTGGTGAGGCGGATCACGACCGGAATCTGGCTCTCTCGCTCCAGCCGGCCCTCCAGCGTCACGATGCCGTCGACCACGTGGACGGTGACCGCCTCGGTGCTCAGCCCCATGGTGTCCACGAGTATGTCCGCGACTACGCGGTGCCGTATCTCCGAGTCCGGTCGCAGGAAGAGCCAGAGCAGGTCACGGCGAGTGACGATGCCGACGAGTCGGTCCTCGTCGTCCACGACCGGCAGCCGCTCGACGCCGCGGCGGGCCATCAGCCGGGCGGCTCCTGCCGCGGTCTCGTCTGCGTGAACCGTCACCGCCGGTGCGGACATGGCCTCACCAGCGGTGAAGGTCACCTCGGACGGAAACGCGGTTCCGCCCCGGCCGGCATCGGGCTCTTCGCCCACCGGGGCGTGATCGGCGGCTGCGCGGCCGATCAGGTCGCTTTCGGAGACGATGCCGAGCACCCGGTCCTCGTCGTCGAGGACCGGCAGTCCACTGATGTCGTGCTGAGCGAGCAGCTTCGCGACATCCTTGAAAGGGGTGGAGGTCACGACCGAGACGACCTCGTCGGTCATCAGGTCTCCGACCTTGATCTGTTTCATGAGGCACCTCCTGCCGTCACGGCGATCCACCCGGACGGGAAGGCCGGAGGCCGCCGATAACCACGATCCGCCCCGTGCCAAGAGACGAGGAGGGCCGAATGGTCCGGAGCCGGGCCCGATCGGACCTGTGCCGCACCTGCGGCGCGGGATTGCATGAACCAGGACCACAGGTCCCTGACAGGGACTGCATGGCCGTCCTGACGTGAAGTCCGAAGAGCCGACCTGAGAGCCCGACCCCTGGCGGCTCCCTGAGGAGGAACCATGGAAGGCACCACGAGCAGCTCGGAACTCGGCGCCGTCGTCGTCGGTGTCGACGGCTCCGAACCGGCCCGGTGGGCAGCGTTGTGGGCGGCGGCGGAGGCCGCACGCCGCGATTGCCCGTTGCACATCGTGCACGGGTCCGACACTGACGGCCGGGTCCTCTACGTCTCGGCGAAGAGCATCGAGCATGTCCGCCAGGCAGGCCGGGAGCTTCTGGATGCCACGGCGGCCGCGGTCACGGAGCGGTTTCCCGGCCTGCAGGTCAACGCAGAGTTCAGCCGCAGGTCACCTGTCCCGAGCCTCCACCAGGCCGCGGGCCCCGACGGCACCATCGTGGTCGGCAGCCGGGGGCTGGGCGGTTTCAGCTCCCTCATGCTCGGATCGGTCGGCCTCAAGGTCGCAGCGTGGGCGAAGACGCCCGTCATCATCGTCAGGGGCACCGAGAGCGGCGCTGAGACGGGCGCGGTGCTCGCCGCCGTCCGCGACGAGCACGACGTCGATTGCGCACGGTACGCCGCACGCGAGGCACAGATCCGCGAGGGCTCACTGCGGCTGCTGCACGTGTGGAACATCCTGCAGTCCGTCGGCGAGGTCGTGACCCTGCTCGACGACGTGGAGGAAATCGCCAACGAGCAGGTCCATCACCTGAACGCGGTGGCGGACCGGGTGCGCCAGGAGTTCCCGGACCTGGCCGTGCAGGTGGACGCGGAGAAGAGTACGTCAGTGGCTTCTGTCCTGGTCGAGGCTTCACGCCGGGCTGACCTGCTGGTGATGGGCGGCCGACGGTCACCCAGCTACCTCGGGCCCACCCTCGGACGGGTCACGCACAGCCTCGTCCATCATGCCCACTGCCCCGTAGAGCTCATTCCGCGCCACACGGACGAGCACGGGAGCGAATCGTGAGCGACGCGGGCGAACACGAGGAGATCGTCGTCGGCATCGACCCGGCCAGGGACTGGCGTCTTCCCCTGGCCTGGGCGGTGGACGAGGCCGGGCGACGCAGCCTCCGGCTGCGACTCGTCGCAGCCGTACCTCCCCAGCACGACACGCAACGCGTCGATGACACACCGCGTAGCATCGCCTTGCACCAAGCGGCCTCGGACGCCCTCGGCGAGGCCGCCGCCTGGAGCAGGGAGCGAGACCCGGAGGTCGGATCGGCCGTGGATGTCCTCGAGGGTTTCCCCGCTCAGGAGATCGGTCGCCTGTCGGGGCGTGCCCGCATGATCGTGCTCGGCTCCCGTCACCTGAGCCGGACTTCGGAGTTCTTCAGCGCCGGTTCCCTGGTCGTTCCTGTCAGCGCTCAGGCGCTGTGTCCGGTCATCGTCGTGGGCGAGGCCGAGCACGTCACTCAACAGCCGCCGTACCTGGTGGTGGGCATCGACGGGAGCGATTCCTCGAAGGCGGCCCTCGCGCTGGCATTCGAAGAGGCCGACCTCAGGAACGCCAGGCTGCGTGCCGTGTCGGTGTGGGAGCCCCCGCTCTTCCTGCACCACGACGAGGAGGCCGCGCTCCGTGGGCAACGGCGCATGCTGTCCGAGACGACGGCAGGTTGGTCGCAGGAGTACCCGGACGTCGTGTTGACGCACGAGGTGCTGACCGGGCACCCGGTGGAGGAGCTCGCCGGTGCCGCCGAGCACGCCCTCGCCGTGGTCGTGGGCCGTCGAGGCAAGGGCGGTTACACGGGCATGCGACTCGGATCGGTTGTCCACGGGCTGCTGCACCGGGCGCACTGCCCGGTGATCACGGTCCCCGTGCGGTGAGGACTGCGTGACGACGCCCGCCGCCGGGTGCACCGAGCATCGTGGCGGTACGACAGAAGCCGAACCGGCACCCGAGATCGGACAGCCTGCGCCTTCAGGCGGTACTCACCGAGGGACGGTCTGCGTGACGCGCCACAGCCGCCGGGGGAGGCTGCCTTCCTCGAAGGCGGCGACCTCGACCAGAGTCCAGCTTCCGGCGAGGGCGTCGACCAGGTCGCGGGAGAAGAAGTGGACGGCGAAGCCGCCGTGTTCCCAGATGTCGTCTCCGTGCCCGGTACCGGCCTGGTAGTGGGCGTCCCCGGTGTGGCGGACGGTGTAGACGAACACTCCGCCCGGCCGCAGTACCCGTCGCACCTCGGCGACCAAGGCGTGGATCTCCTGGGTGGACAGCGCCATGCAGAGCAGCATGTGGGCGAACACGGCATCCACCGAGGCGTCCGCGAGCGGCAGAGGCCCGCGGGCGTCGTGGACCGCCGTGGTGACCCGCCCGGCCACCCCCTGGGACGCGGCGGCCGCGTGCAGCTGTTCCAGACCCACCGGGCTGAAGTCGGTGGCCAGAACGGAGAATCCCTGGCGGGCGAAGTACAGCGCATCACGGCCATGGCCGGCACCCAGCTCCAGCACCTTCCGGGCACCGGCGGTCCCGAAGACGGCAGCGGCGTGGATCGCGGGATCGGATGGCTCCTCCCCGTACATGCCGGGATGCTCGCCGTAGATCTGCTGCCAGTGCGCACGCTGAACGTCGCCCAGCCCCTGATCCCGCTCCGACATGCTGACGCCCTCCTCACCGGGCCGGCCTCGCCTCGACCGGCCCGCCAGGCCACCCTAGAGGGACACCGTGTCGTCACCGCGCCCACCCGCTGTGCCACGGCCGTCATTGCTGTCGGCACTCGGCTTCTGGCACGACTTCTGCGGGAAGAGCCGACTCTTGCGGTGGCGCCCGGGCGGGAAGGTGTGCCCACTGCGGCTTTCGTTCGGGTCCTCCCGTCCGGAGGCGGACACGGCCCCGGGCATAGGACCATCGGCCCTGGTTGCGACCCCGACCAGCCCATGCCCGGACGACACGGGCCGACGGACAGTGAGGACATGGGGGACATGCCCTGCGGGCCGTGTCCCAGACCACCGCAACAGGAGCGTGAGCCATGTTCTGGTACGACCACGGAATGGGCGGATGGGGCTGGGTCGCCATGTCGTTCAGCATGGTCCTCCTCGTGGCCCTGGCCGTCGCGGGAGTCGTACTGCTCCTCCGCAGTGCCGACCGCTTCCCCTCGGGCCCAGTGCAGCCCCCGGCTGCGCCTTCCGCCAAGCAGGTGCTCGCCGAACGGTTCGCCCGAGGCGAGATCGACGAAGAAGAGTACGAACAACGCCTGACCGCACTGCGTGCGCACGGGCCGGGTCAAGACCGGATTGGACCGGGAGAGGAGTGAACCCATCCCTTCCTGGAGGATGGCGGGCCGCGGCTGAGGACCTGCGGATATCGCGATCAACGGGGCGGGGCACGTCTTCCCATCACGGGGGGATCGCGCGATGACGGGTCCCGGAACGTGCAGCACCGGGCCCGTGCTGGTCAGTACGGCCAGGACCAGTTCGCGACCTCCGGCAGGTCGGTGCCGTGCTCGCGGATCCAGTCGTGGTGGCGGATGCGCTGGTCGGCCATGGCCTGGCGCAAGCCCTCGGCGCGGCTCGCGAGGCCGGGCACGCGGTCGATGACGTCCATGACGAGCCGGTGGCGGTCCATGTCGTTGCGCACGACCATGTCGAAGGGGGTGGTCGTGGTGCCGGACTCCTTGTAGCCGCGGACGTGCAGCTGGGGGTGGCCGGTCCGGCGGTAGGCGAGGCGGTGGATGAGCCACGGGTAGCCGTGGTAGGCGAAGATCACCGGCCTGGCGGTGGTGAAGAGCGCGTCGTACTCGGCACTCGTCATGCCGTGCGGGTGTTCCTCGTGGGGCATCAGCCGGGCGATGTCGACGACGTTGACGACGCGGACGGCCAGCGAGGGGAGGTGCTCGCGGAGCAGGGCCGCGGCGGCCAGCACCTCCATGGTGGGTACGTCGCCGGCGCAGGCGAGTACGACGTCCGGTTCGCGGGAGCCGTGGTCGGTGCCGGCCCACTCCCAGACGCCGGCGCCGCGCGTCACGTGGGTGCGGGCCTCGTCGATGGGCAGCCAGTCGAAGCAGGGCTGTTTGCCCGCGACGATCACGTTGACCTGGTCGCGGCTGCGCAGGGCGTGGTCGGCCACGGCGAGGAGGGTGTTGGCGTCCGGCGGCAGGTAGACCCGTACGACTTCGGGGCTCTTGTTGAGGACGTGGTCGACGAAGCCGGGGTCCTGGTGGGAGAAGCCGTTGTTGTCCTGGCGCCAGACGTGGGAGGTGAGCAGGTAGTTGAGGGAGGCGATCGGCGCGCGCCAGGACAGTTCGCGTGAGGTCTTCAGCCACTTGATGTGCTGGCCGACCATGGAGTCGACGATGTGGGCGAAGGCCTCGTAGGTGGAGAAGAGGCCGTGGCGGCCGGTGAGGAGGTAGCCCTCCAGCCAGCCCTGGCAGACGTGTTCGGACAGGATCTCCATGACCCGGCCGTCGCGGGACAGGTTCCGGTCCGTGGGCTCCGTGATGCCCTGCCAGGCCTTGCCGGTGGCCTCGTACAGGTCGTCCAGCCGGTTGGAGGCGGTCTCGTCCGGTCCGACGACCCTGAAGTCCCGTCGCCCGGCCGTCTCCCGCATGATCTGCGTGAGGAAGCGGCCGAGGACGCGGGTCGGTTCGTGGAGGGTCCGGCCGGGCTTGTCGACGGGGACGGCGTGCGCGTCGAGCGCGGGCAGGGGGAGCGGCCGCAGGAGGCGGCCTCCGTTCGCGTACGGCACGGCGCCCAGGCGGCGCTCGCCTCCCGGGACACAAGCCAGGACCTGCGCCGTCGGGCGGCCGTCGGCGTCGAAGAGCTCCTCCGGCCGGTACGAGCGCAGCCAGTCCTCCAGCTGTCGCAGGTGTGCCGGGTTCTCACGTACTCCGGCGAGCGGGACCTGGTGGGCACGCCATGTGCCCTCGACGGGGTCGCCGTCGACGGTCGCCGGGCCGGTCCAGCCCTTGGGCGTGCGCAGGACGATCACCGGCCAGCGTGCGTACTCCCGTCCCGGGTCGGTGCCCGCCGTCCGTGCCTCTCGCTGGATGAGGGCGATGCGGTCCAGGGCGTGGTTCATCGCGCGGGCCATGGCGCGGTGCACCTGGGCGGGGTCGCTGCCGGTCACGTACAGCGGGTCGTGCCCGTAGCCGCGCAGCAGCGCGTCGAGCTCGTCCTCGGGGATCCGGGACAGCACCGTCGGGTTGGCGATCTTGTAGCCGTTCAGGTGCAGGATTGGCAGGACCGCCCCGTCGTGGACCGGGTCGAGGAACTTGTTCGAATGCCAGGACGCGGCGAGCGGTCCGGTCTCCGCCTCGCCGTCGCCGATGACGCAGGCGACCAGCAGACCGGGGTGGTCGAAGGCGGCTCCATAGGCGTGGGCGAGTGCGTATCCCAGCTCCCCGCCCTCGTGAATGGACCCCGGCGTCTCCGGTGCCACATGGCTCGGCACGCCGCCGGGGAAGGAGAACTGCCGGAACAGTGTGCGCATGCCCGTAGCGTCCCGCGTGATGCCGGGGTAGGTCTCGGTGTAGGTGCCCTCAAGCCAGGAGTTGGCGAGGACGGCGGGGCCGCCGTGGCCCGGACCCCAGACGCACAGGGCGTCGAGGGAACGCTCCTTGATCACGCGGTTCAGGTGGGTGTGGACGAGGTTCAGACCGGGCGATGTGCCCCAGTGGCCGAGCAGCCGCGGTTTGACGTGCTCCGGGCGTAGGGGCTCGGTCAGCAGCGGGTTGTCCATGAGGTAGATCTGGCCGACTGCGAGGTAATTGGCGGCGCGCCAGTGGGCGTCGATCTCCGAGATGGGGTACGCGGTCATGTCCGCTCCTCCGTGCGGCGGTCCGGAACGTTCGTCGACTGAGCCGATGCCGACACTCTGCACTCGCCCGGCTTCCGTCCGCGAGGGGAGGACCGGCCCTCGGGGAGGGACTGTCGGCCCCTGTGTGGCACGGACCGTCACGGCGAAGGTGGGTTCAGCGGCGCCGGCACCCCCGGCCGGTGCCGCTCCCTCTGCCGGCCTACCCCGATGCACTGGCATCAGTACGGAGGACAGACCTGTGAAGC
The DNA here is from genome assembly GCF_045160965.1 of Streptomyces sp. NBC_00207. NCBI lineage: Bacteria > Bacillati > Actinomycetota > Actinomycetes > Kitasatosporales > Streptomycetaceae > Streptomyces > Streptomyces sp. NBC_00207. The sequence continues at coordinate 8,056,339 of NZ_CP130715.1, forward strand.
GCACCCTCGTCGTCGGAGTGGACGGTTCCCCCGAGAGCCGGGCCGCTGCCGACTGGGCCGCTCGCGAAGCCGTACGGCGCGACCTGCCGCTGCACGTGGTCCACGCCTGGCTGTGGCAGCCGCTCGCACTCCCGCTCGTCCAGGACCGCGACACCGAAGCCCGGCGTGCCGAGGACATCCTGAGGGAAGCCGCGGGAGAGCTCACCCAGCGGTACGCGGAGCTCACCGTCACCGCGGAGGTCCTCTCCGACGCGGTGGTGCCGGCTCTGCTGCACGCCGCCAAGGGAGCGGAGATGCTCGTTCTCGGCACCCGCGGGCACAGCGCCCTGGTCGGCTTCCTGCTCGGCTCCTACGGCCGGCAGGTGATCGCCGCCGCGGAGTGCCCCGTGGTCTCCGTGCGTTCCGCGCACGGCAGGCCTGTGGCGCTGCCGGAGCTCGGCGAGGTCGTCGTAGGCCAGCAGGGCGACCTGGAAGAATCCGCCGAGGTACTGCGGACCGCCTTCGAGGCGGCCGCCGCACGCAAGGCCCCGCTCCGCGCCGTCCGCGCCTGGAGCCTGCCCCCGGTCTACGGCTACAGCCCCGGATCGATGTGGATCGCCGACCAGTTCGGAGGCCTCGACCAGTACGAGAAGGCCGCGTTGGAACAGGCGCTGGAACCGTGGCGGCTGAGGTTCCCCGAGGTGGACGTCGTCGAGCACGTGGAGCGGGGCAGCGCCGGCCACGTACTGCTCACCGCATCGTCGGACGCCCAGCTCCTCGTCGTCGGCCGCAAGGTCCGTGAGTCGTCGATGGGGGCGCACATTGGATCCGCGGCCCATGCGGTCCTGCACCATTCGGCCTGCCCGGTCGCGGTGGTCCCGCACTCCTGACCGGCCCGGGGAGCGGGAGGGGTGCGCGACTGTACGGTGCACCCTGCCCTGCCCACCCGCCACGACATCCTCTATTCGGCGGCCGGGACCGGTCGCCGGCTCGGAGGTGTCAGCGCGTGACTGGCGATGACGGCGGCCTGGACACGACGCTCCACACCCAGCTTGACGAACAGCCGCGAGATGATGTTCTTCACCGTCTTCTCCGCAAGGTACAGCCGCTTGCCGATCTCCCGGTTGGTGAGCCCCTCGCTGACCATGACGAGGATCTCCTTCTCCCGGTCGGTGAAGCCCGGCAGGCCGGGGACCCTCTCCTTCGCGGGTACGTCGCCGCGCATCCGGGCCATGAGCCGGGTCGTGGCGCCCGGGTCCAGCATGGATTGACCCGACGCGACGGTACGGACGGCAGTGACCAGGTCGGTGCCGGTGATCTGCTTCAGGACGTATCCGGAGGCCCCGGCCATCACGGCGTCCAGCAGTGCCTCCTCGTCGTCGAACGACGTGAGCATCAGGCAGGCCAGCCCGGGCATCCGCGAACGCAGTTCCCGGCACACGCTCACCCCGTCGCCGTCCTGGAGCCGTACGTCCAGGACCGCCACCTGGGGGCGCAGCGCGGGAATGCGGATCAGTGCCTGTTCCGCCGTGCCCGCCTCACCGACCACGGTCAGGTCGGGCTCGGCGTCCAGTAGGTCGTGCACCCCTCGGCGCACGACCTCGTGATCGTCGAGCAGGAAGACCGTGATCGGCGTCTTCGTAGGGGTGAGGGCACCGCTGTCGGTCATGACCAACTCCTTCGCCGGGTTCGTCCTGTGCGCACGGACATCGGCATCCTGCCTCCCGGAGGGCCGAACGGACAGGGCCGATCGGCCCTCATCGGTCCGTACCCGGCTCGTCGGGGGCCGCCGTCGGCGCTCCGAAGAAGGGACCTTCGGCCCTGGCCGGAGGGCCTGCCGGACCTTCCCCGGTCCACCCGGCACCGGATGAACTGATGGCGCACAGGGAACGGCGCGACTCGACGGAGCCGCAAGCAGCGTGGAGGATCCCATGACGACCGCCTTGATCGACCTGAAGACCACGGCACGTGATGACCGCGGTCTGGAGGTCACCTTGTCCGGGGAGCTCGACCTCTGCACGGCAGAGCAAGTGGAGCCGCGCCTCCATGAACTCGCACGAGCCGGCCACCGGAACCTGATTCTGGACCTGTGTGGACTTTCCTTCTGTGACAGCGCCGGAATCGACCTGTTCATCCGTCTGAACCGCCGCTGTCGTGCGTCGGGAACGCGGCTTCTCCTCTGCGATGTGCCGGCCCCGGTGGTCAAGTCCATGCGGATGCTCGGTGCCGACAGAGATCTTCGGCTCGTCGTCACGTGATCGCGGTGTCATCCGAATTCGGCGCCCTGATGTGGACCGTTCGGCCCTGGTTCTCTCATCGGATCGAGAGGGAGGCTGGTGAATCGAAAACCGTAAGGACCGATTTGGTACTCGACGAAGGTGCGCATCATGGACCAGGACGGCACTCAGTACGCCGACGGCCGGCTCCGTGAAACGACGCCTGCCCGGCGCATGCGGGAGCTGGACAGGACCGAGGCGCTCCTGCTGGTGGCGACGGTGTCCCTGGGGCGCATCGTCTTCACGCAGCACGCGCTGCCCGCCGTCCGCCCGGTCAACCACCTCATCGAGGACGGGGACATCATCATCCGGATCCACGACGGTGCGCTCGCCTCCCTCGTGGCACCCGCCGACGTTCCCGGTGTGGTGGTCGCCTACGAAGCGGATGCCATAGACCCCGAGACGCATCTCGGGTGGAGCGTGGTCGTCACCGGGTACGCGAGCCTGGTGACCGATGCCGGCGAGGTGGACCGCTATGCGGAACTTCTGCGCCCCTGGGTGGCACAGCCCATGGCCGGCGCACTACGGATCCGCCCCGATCTCGTCACCGGATTCAGGGTGGAGGCGCCGGGAATGCGGCCCGAGTCGGTCGCACCCCGGGGCCGGTCGTGACCGTGGCGTCAGCTCCCGGTGGGCAGCGGCGCCCGCCAGACGAGCCTGCTGCCTCCCTCGTCCGGCGTATCGACGGTGAAGGTCCCGCCCAGGCCCTCGGCCCGTTCGGCCAGGTTGCGCAGGCCGCTCCTGCGTCCCTGCGCAGGAATGCCCCTGCCGTTGTCCGAGACGGTCAGTGTGATCTCCCCCGGTCCGGCTTTGAGGATCACGCCGACCCGGGTCGACTGCGCGTGGCGGGCCGCGTTGCTCAGGAGCTCGCCGAGGACCGCCATGACGTGGTCGGAGATCTGCGGCGGCACGTCCGTGTCGAGCAGGCCCTCCATGCTCAGGCGCGGCGGATGGCCGAGGGCCGTGGCCGCTTCGCCGACGGCGCGGGCGGCGCGGGCCCGCAGGCCGGGTCCGCTCTCGCGGTCCTTGGTGCGGAGCCCGAAGATCGTCGACCGGATGATCTTGATGGTCTCGTCCAGATCGTCGACCGCGCGACCGACCCGCTCCGCTGCACCCTCGTGCTCGACGAGGCGAGCGGCACTTTGCAGGGTCATACCGGTGGCGAAGAGCCGCTGGATGGCGAGGTCGTGCAGGTCGCGGGCGATCCGATCGCGCTCCTCCAACAGAGCGATCTGCTCGGCGTCCCGGCGCCGCTCTGCCAGCTCCAGGGCCAGCGCCGCCTGACCGGCGAAGGCGATGAGCGGCTCCAGCTCCTCTTCGCCGAACGCCGGGTCTCCCGCCGGGCGCGCGAGCAGCAGAACGCCCCTGCTCTCCCCGGCGCTGGTTCCGAGGGGCACCGCCACGGCAGGGCCGAACCCGTCTTGTACCTGGACATCGGCGGGATACCGTTCATCGTCGGAGGCGTGCAGGGATGCGACGGACCGGCCGGCCCGATGCGCGGCTCCCGAGAGCGTTCCGGCGAAGGGGACGACGAGCCCCTGTCGCGCTTCGCTGTCCGCACCAACCGCGAACTCGACGACCAGGTCCTCGGCGCCGGCCACGGGCATGGAGATGTCCGCGAGGCGTGCCGCGGTGATCGCTTGTGCGCGGCGGGCGATAAGCTCCAGCACCGCCGGGCGGGAGCTGCCGGACAGCAGGCTCTCGGTGATCTCCGCGTTGGCCTTGAGCCATCGCTGCTGGCGCTGCGAGCCTTCGTAGAGTCGTGCGTTGTCGATCGCCACGCCCGCCGCCACGGAGAGGGTGGAGATCACCGTCTCGTCCTCGGTGTCGAAGTCGATTCCGCCGCGCTTGTCGGTGAGGTAGAGATTGCCGAACACCTCGCCGCGGACCCGGATAGGCACGCCCAGGAACGTGCGCATGGGCGGGTGATGGGCCGGAACGCCGTAGGACGATGAGTGCGCGCCGAGATCGGTCAGGCGCAGTGGCTCCGGGTGGTGGATGACCTCCCCGAGCAGGCCGTGACCGGCTGGCAGGGGGCCGATCTCAGCGATCTCCTTCTCGCTGAGTCCGACCGTGAGGAACTGCGAGAGCGTCCGTCCGTCCGGGCCGATCACTCCCAGCGCGCCGTACTCGGCGTCGACGAGCAGCGCGGCCGCCTCCACGATCCGCCGGAGCACCTGGGCGAGATCCAGCTCCCGCCCCACCGACAGCACGGCCTCCAGGAGGCTGTGCACCCGGTCGCGGGTGCCGCGCACCGCGTCGATGCGCACCTGGAGCTCGTCGAGCAGCTCGTCCAGCCGCATCCGCGGAACTTGGCTCAACGGATCCCCCACACTCACGAGCTTCTCCTCCGTTTGCCCGCCCCGTCCGCTGCCAGCGTATCGACACACCCCGGCCCAGGGGGACATCGTTGCGCGCCGATACCGGCGGTGACTGACTTGATCGCAGCACCGGATGATGAGGAGGGGGCGATCATGGGTCTCAAGAAGGCGGTCGACAAGAGCGAGCTGCTGCGGCTCCAGACGGAGCTGATCAAACTCCAGGAATGGGTGCGTGCGGAGGGCGCTCGGCTCGTGGTCTTCGAGGGCCGCGCAGCGGGCGAGGGGGCACGATCAAGCGCGTCGCGGAAAACCTCAACCCTTGTGCCGCACGCATCGCGGCCTGCCCACGCCGACGGAGCGGGAGCGCAGCCAGTGGTACTTCCAGCGCTATGTAGAGCACCTGCCGGCCGCCGGCGAGATCGTCCTGTTCGACCGCAGCTGGTACAGCCGCGCCGGAGTCGAGTACGTGATGGGCTTCTGCACACCCGTGGAACACCGGCCCTTCCTGCGCCAGTGCCCGGTCTTCGCCCACATGCTCGTGGAAGACGGATCCTGCTCCGCAAGTCACGTACTGGGAGGCGTACTCGCGGGCCGAGGACGATTCCCCGCTTGCCTACGCGGACGTGGCCCTGCCCTTGCCCACCCTGCCGCCCGGTCCGCTTCCACGGCTACGAGCGACCGTCCAAGGAGCTTCAGACCGCCGTGCCCGACCATGCGGCCACCGTCGGGAACGAACGACTGAACCGGGGCGGGTGCCCGGTGGGCACTGCCGGAGGCACCATCAGTGAGGAGCCCGATGTCCGTGCGTAAAGGATCGTCCCTGCTGCCTCCTGGGCTCCGGGGGTACAACCGGTCATGGCTCGGGTGGGACGCGCTGGCCGGTGTCACCGTTGCCGCCTATCTGGTGCCGCAGGTCATGGCGTACGCGGGGGTGGCCGGACTCCCGCCCGTCACCGGGCTCTGGGCCGTGTTGCCCGCCATCGTGCTCTATGCCCTGATCGGTTCTTCGCGCTTGCTGTCGGTGGGACCCGAGTCGACCACCGCGCTGATGACCGCCGTCGCCGTGGGACCACTCGCCGGCGGAGACCCGGGCAGATACGCCGTGCTCGCGGCGGCCCTCGCCGTGGTCGTCGGCCTCATGTGCCTGCTGGCCTGGGCCGTGCGGTTGGGCTTCCTCGCGGACCTGCTCTCGCGGCCCGTACTCGTCGGCTACCTCGCAGGTGTCGCACTGATCATGATCGTCGACCAGCTGCCCAGGCTCACCGGAGTGCGCACGGCGGGTACGGACTTCCTGCCGAAGCTGTACTTCTTCGTCCTGAACCTCGCGCACGTCCACTGGCCGACCGTCTGCCTGACCCTGGCTGTCCTGGCCGTGCTCTTCGTCCTGCCGAGATACTGGCACCTCGTTCCACGTCCCCTGCTTGCCCTGGTGCTCGCCACCGTCGTGGTGGCTGCGTTCGGACTGGACGAGAGGTACGGGATCGCCGTGATCGGATCCGTCCCCTCCGGGCTGCCGCTGCCCGAGCTTCCACCGCTCGGCGACCTGCCCCAGCTGGTGGTCCCGGCGCTGGGCGTCCTCATCGTCGGATACTCGGACGTGATCCTGACCGCCCGGGGCTTCGCCGACCGCGCCGATCCGCAATCGCTGGACCCCAACCGTGAACTCCTTGCCCTGGGAGCGTCGAACCTGGGAGCGGGTGTGCTGCACGGCTTTCCCGTCAGCAGCAGCGCCAGCCGGACCGCCTTGGCCCAGTCTTCGAAGGCCAGGAGCCAGGCATACTCCCTGTTCGCCGTGGTCGCGGTCCTGCTGGTCCTGCTCTTCCTGGGCCCTCTCCTGGCCCACACGCCGAGCGCGGTCCTCGGCGCCATCGTCGTCTACGCCGCCGTCCGCCTGATCGAGGTGGGTGAGTTCCGGCGCCTCGCGGCTTTCCGGCGACGCGAACTGCTTCTGGCCCTGGGATGCCTCGTGGGAGTTCTGGCCCTCGGCATCCTCTACGGCGTCCTGGTCGCCGTGGCACTGTCCGTTGTCGAGCTGCTGGCCCGTGTGGCCCGTCCGCACGATGCGGTGGAAGGCATGGTGCCCGGGCTCGCCGGCATGCACGACGTGGATGACTATCCGACGGCGCGGACGATTCAGGGGCTGCTCATCTACCGCTACGACTCACCGTTGTTCTTCGCCAACGCCGAGAACTTCCGCAGCAGGGCCCTGGCTGCCGTCGACGAACAGGAACCGCCGACCCGCTGGTTCGTCCTCAACGCCGAGGCGAACGTCGAGGTCGACGTCACTGCCCTGGACGCCGTGGACGCACTCCGTCAGGAACTCGAGCACCGCGGAATCGTCTTCGCCCTGGCCCGCGTCAAGCAGGAACTCCGCGAGGACCTGGACGCGTACGGGCTCACCGCCTCGGTGGGCGCGGGTCGCATCTACCCGACCCTGCCCACGGTTCTGGAGGCCTACCGGGCCTGGAGCCGGGAGGCAGGGCTCGAGGAGGGCTGAGCGGGAGCCCTCGGGTCGGGGCCTCCTCCCCCCGCCGGCGCGTAAGGCGGCTCCGGCCTCAGCCTCGGCCACCCGGACGCAATACCGGGGGCCGGGGGATCGGCGAGGGAGGTCCCCGAGTCCCGGGCGGTCTGAGGGCCACCGCCGAGTGCGGGAGTCGTGGCCATCCGGAGCCGGCAGGCGGAACCGGCCGCCCGCCGCGGCCTGCGGTCGGAGGGGCCGGATGTCCCCAGGAAGGGCCATCCGGCCCCTCCGGAACCGCGGTGCCCGTCAGCCAGTGTGAGAGCAGAGCACGATTCCGCCGAGCGAGGAGGCTGGTGGCAGTCATGGGTCCCTACGTGTACGACTTCGCCGAGGGCGGGCGTGACATGGCCGATCTGCTCGGCGACAAGGGTGCCAACCTTGCGGAGATGGCACGCATGGGACTGCCCGTTCCGCCCGGCTTCACCATCACCACCGAGGCGTGCCGTGCCTTCATGGCAACCGGCGAGCCCCCGGAGGATCTGGACCGCCAGATAGGGGAACACCTGGCAGCGCTGGAGAGTGCCTCCGGCAAGAAGCTGGGGCAGGTGGACGACCCGCTGCTGCTGTCTGTCCGCTCGGCGGCGAGGTTTTCCATGCCGGGCATGATGGAGACCATCCTGGACATCGGTCTGAACGACCTGTCGGTGCTCGGACTGGGCATGACCCCCGAGCGGGAGCGCTGTGCCTGGGATTCCTACCGTCGACTCGTGCAAATGTTCGGAAATATCGTCAGGGGTGTCGACGTCACACTGTTCGAAGGCATGCTCCAGCGCGTCGAGGAGGAGCACCGCGTCGTGGACGACTCCCGGCTGGACGCCTGCGACCTCATCAGGGTCGCCGAGTCGTTCAAAGACCTCATCTACGACCGGACCGGCCGCAAGTTCCCGCAGGATCCGCGCGAACAACTACGAGAGGCGATCCTCGCTGTCTTCGCAACGTGGAACAGTGAGCGTGCCCGCCTCTACCGCAGGCGCGAACACATCGCGGACGAGCTCGGCGCGGCGGTCATCATCCAACAGATGGTATTCGGGAATCTCGGCGCGGATTCAGGCAGCGGCGTCGCGTTCACCCATGACCCGGCCACTGGCCGTCCCGGCTTCTATGGTGCCTATCTCTCCAACGCCCAAGGGGAGGATGTCGTTTCAGGCGTCCGCGACACCGTGCCGCTCCACGAGCTGGCCACCCTCGACCCGGCCTCGTTCCAGCAGCTGCGCGCGTACACGGAACAGCTGGAAGACCACTATCAAGACCCGTGCGACATCGAGTTCACGATCGAGCACGGCACGCTGTGGATACTTGAGGCCCGGGTCGGCAAGCGTACCGAGCAGGCGGCTTCAGCATCCCCTCACAACTGATCGATGAAGGTCTCTTCGGTGGACGAACCCCTGGAACGGGTCGACGGTAACGAGCTGGCCCGGCTGGTCTTCCCGATGACCCATCAGGCATGGATCGAGGTGAAAGCCCCACCTGATCACGGTTGCGTTCTCCCTCTGTGGTCGTGGTGATCTCTGCACCGCGCGTACGGGTGGGTTGCCGATACGGCCTTGACTGCTGCTGATGCGGCCCTTCGGGAGCCGGAATCCTGGGGCGGCCTGGACCTGTTGTGCACAACGGCAGACAAGATCCAGCCGTGAGGGACACTCGCACGGTGCGCGCCGCAGTGGTGCCAGCGCGGTTGCTCCGGCGCCTGACGCATCGCCCGACCCCTGCCGACCACCAAGGGCGCGGCCCCGGCGGAGATCTGGCGGCGGCACATCGCACTGGGCGGGGAGCACGTTCAGCCATACCCAACAGGCCAGGGCCGTGGAGACCGTCAAGGTCATCCCTGGGGCGATGCTCGTGGCACCGACGGAACCGCGCACACCGCCCGAGGTGACGGGCGGATCCCGCCCGTCGAAAGCGCAGCGGCTCGAGGGCCCGGCATGGGAAGCCGCGGACTGGTCAGTGGGTTTTAGGGCCGCCGGCGGCATGTCCAGCGCGCAGATGCTGCGCGGGGGGCGTGCGGGTATGGGGTGGGCGCCCTGTCGCTGCTCCCACCGAGGGCCGGGGCAAGATCGTGTGCACGTTCCGATGGGAAGCACATGTCCGAACCGCGTCATGGCGCGCCGTTGTGTCTGGAGTGGGCGAGTACGGCGACCGACCGGGTCCTCGGGGCTTTTCTGGACGCTCAGGCTCGTACGGCGCTGGGACCGGAACACGCGAGCGCGGCGCGAGACATCGGGGGCCTCATCGCCGCAGGCGGCAAGCGGATCCGGCCGCAGTTTTGTGTGCTGGGCTGGCATGCGGCCAGCAGTGAGGGCGAGCCGGAGGCCCTCGCTCGAGCCGCCGCGTCGCTGGAGCTGTTCCACCTCTTCGCCCTGATCCACGACGACGTCATGGACGGTTCGGCCCTTCGGCGAGGCAGACCGACCCTGCACCGTGCCCTCGCCGCCCGCTACAGAGCCCACGCCGATCCTGACCACCTGGGGGTCAATGCGGCGATCCTCATCGGCGACCTGGCCTTCGCCTGGTCCCAGCAGATGCTGCATACCGCCGGTCTGGCGCCGGGCCGGCTGGCGGCCGTCCTGCCCGTCATGGATGCGATGCGTTGCGGGGTCATGTACGGGCAGTACCTCGACCTCCTGGCCACCGGGGCTCCTGAGCCACTCGCCCTCGACGAGGTCCTGGCCGTCGCCCGCTTCAAGACCGCCACGTACACCGTGGAGCGGCCCCTGCATCTGGGCACCGTCCTGGCGGGCTCCGAACCTCCCCTGCTTGAGGCCCTGTCGCGGTTCGCGCTGCCGCTGGGGGAGGCCGTCCAGCTACGCGACGACCTCCTGGGCGTGTTCGGCGCGCCCGGCCGGACAGGCAAGCCCGCTCTCGCCCCGGCGACCAACGTCGCGGCCGTCCGATCGACGCTGGACGGGGCCGATCTCTCGGCGGTTCCCGAGGTGTACGCGACAGTGTGGAGCGGCCTGTTCGGAAATCTGGACCTGCAGCCCGGCGAGACCTCCTGGTGCGCGGAGCGACCTTCTCGCTCGGCCAGGCCGCGGTCAACCTGGCGTCGACTACGGGGCGACCGTCCTCGCCACGACCCGGGATCCGCTGCGGGCGCTCCTGCTGAAGGAGCTCGGCGCCGCCGACGTGCTCATGGTCGACGCCGCGCTCGCCCCGCAGGTCGCGGAGCGGGGATCGGCGTCGACGCGGTGTTCGACGTCGTCGGCAACAGCGTCCTGCGTGACTCGCCGGCCCTGGTCCGGCCGCGCGGCCGGGGTCTGCCAGCTCGGCTTCCTGGGCGGATTCGAGCCCCGACTTCGACCCGATCACCGACCTCCCCAGCGGAGTCCGGCTCAGCTTCTTCGGCAGCGCCTTCCTCCTGGGCGCCCCCGCGTTCCCGCTCACCGGCGTACCGCTGGACGAGATCTACGCCAAGGTCCAGGCCGGTTTCCTGCGGGCCCGTCCCGCCCGGTCCCGGCCGCGGGCGGGATCACCGGGACCATGGGTACGCACGCGGAGCTGGCAGAAGGAGGCGGTCGTCGCTGAAGGCATCCCGGTCGGGTCCGCGGCGTGTGCCTTGATGTCACATGCGCACGTACTCCTCGGTGTCCTCGGCGAAGTCCTTCAGGGCCTGGTCGGTGAGCGTGGGCCGGGTCTGGGCTATGGCCTGCAGGTAGTCCTGCGTGCCGATCGGGATGCCTTTCCGCTGGGCGACTTCGCGTTCGAAGGCGGTTGCGGCGCCCTTGCGAGCGGCGAACTCTATGTCGGCCGGCGTGAACATCGCGCTTGCCTCCACCAGACGGTGCAGGTCGACATGGACGGCCGCGGGTCCGAGGTAGCGCCGCCAGATGGCCGAACGGGCCTCCGGATCCGGCGGACCGACGGGGATGACGTAGTCGAAGCGGCCGGGCCGAAGGAACGCCGGGTCGAGGGAGCGGACGGAGTTCGTGGCGCAGATCAGGAGGCGGTCGTCGTGGTCGCGGAAACCGGGGATCAGCTTCAGCAGTTCGTTGGTGACTCCGTGACTGGGGTCGACAGCCGTACCGGACCGGACAGAGGCGATCTCCTCGACCTCGTCGATGAAGAGCAACACCGTCCCCAGCTCGGCCAGTTCCGTGAACGCCTCCCGCAACGAAGTCGCCAGCCCTCCCTCGTGGGATGATGCAAGCCGGGAGGGGAAGAGTTCCACGAAGGGCCACTGCAGCCGCGAGGCGACCGCTCGGGCGAAGCTGGTCTTGCCCGTGCCCGGCGGTCCGAAGAGGATGACCGCCTTCGGCGGCCTCACTCCGTACTGCTCGGCCAGCGCGGACTGTGCCAGCGGTAGCACGATCCGCCGCTCGATGGCTTCTTTCTCCCGCTCCATTCCGGCGAGGCTGTCCCACAGACCCTCCGGAAGCATCCTTCCCCCGAGTTCCGCGAGGAGGCCGGCGTCGCTTGAGCCGAGGTGTTCGACCTTCTCGTAGAAGACGAGCCCGGCCCGGGAGCGGTATCCGGAATTCTCCAACGCTGCGGTTCCCGTCGCCCCCGGCGCGAGAAGCGCGCCGATCCGGCGGGCTCCCAGCGACCGCAGGCGCCGTTCAAGCTCGGCGATCAAGGAACTCCCGATTCCCCGGTTGCGCCACGTCCCGGCCAGGGCCACCACCATGATCCAACCCCGCTCGCCACAGGCCTGCGCCACGGCGACGCCTACCAGCTCGTCGCCGACCACCGCCACCACGGCCGGTCCTCCGGCCCTGGCTGCGGTCACGACCTCCGAAACGGGGAAGACGGCAGGTGCCTCGTCCGCCTGCTGGTTCTGGTCCCAGATCTGGATGGCGCGGTCCAGGTCGTCGTCGTGGAAATCCCGCAGTCGCCACGTAGGCATCGCAACCACCTTGGTGAAGGAGCCGGGGCCACCGCCGCTCCGCAGGGCAGCGCGGTGCTCCTGGCAACAGATCCATGCTTCATTCTCCGTGTGCGTGCCACTCGTGCGCGCGTCGACCGATTCGGCATGGGGGAGCCGCCGACGACAGGCAGGCTGTCAAATGTGTCGCATGACTGCTGTGCGCAACGGTCGTCACGCCCTGTGCGTGAACGGTTCGGACAGGGCGATGAGGCGCTGGAAGGCGGCGGCTGCGAGGGTGACGGACGCGGCGATCAGGATGAAGCACGGCAGCAGGGGCCAGAAATGGCTAGTAGGCGCCGATCCCTGGCCCGGCGATGAGGTCGGTCCGCAGGGCACCGACTGCGGGGTAGCCGACGAGTAGGGCTACGTGCCAGGGGGCGGCTGCGGTCTCGGTTGCCTTGAGCAATAGGACGGATGCCAGGTAGCCGCCGATGAGCAGCGGGATCAGCAGGAGGCCGGAGACACCGCCGAGACGGTCGTACTTGGGCAGCGGCTTTACGGTCTGCACCGTCAGAGGCCTGCCGAGCTTCTTGGCTGCGTCGCCGAAGGCGGCTTCCAGTTCCACACGCCGAAGAAGCTCTTGGCCGGGACCACGAAGGTCTGGAGCGAAACTCTGGAGTTCACCGCATTGACGACCGGGGACGCGCCGGTCACCCTGAATGGGGTGTTGCGCAGCACGAGCAGTTGGAGCGCGCTGACCAGGCAGAGGGCGAACAGGCTCTGCAGGATCAGCACGATGCCCAGAGCGATCAGGGCCTTCTTCAACACGCGAACGCCCACCAGCCGGCCTCGATCCCTTGGCGCGCACCGTACGCAGGAAGGCCATGCCGGTCTCGCGCACTCGGCGGAGGCTGCCACTCACGAGGCCCCGTTCCAGCCGGGCCGCCACGCATCGCTCCTCTAGGTGCACGTTAGGTCGCGCTCCTGGACGGGCACCTTGGGTGCAGCAGTGTGAACGCGGGTGAGCCGTACGTTACGGATGGCCTGACGGCCGGACCCGTCGAAAAGGTCGGGCCGGGTAATGCAGGCGCTTGAGCCGGTTGCAAACGAACTTCCCAGCCGATCGAGAGCGACCGAAGCGAAGCCGGCCGGGCTGCGCTTGGCATGCGCCCCCAGACGCCAGGCCCACGGCGTTCTCATCCGCGGTGGCAACTGACGCGGCACACGGTTCTGCCGACTTCGGAGAAGGCGGAACCGTGCGCGGGAGCGGTCGGATCAGTTCGCGCAGATCACGGTGAGGCTGCTGGCAGCGGTTGTACGGGAGGGCTCACGGACCCTCGCCGACCACTTGACGGCTCCGGAGACGAACTCGGGGCGTGAGCTGGTCACCACGGCCGTGTTGTAGCCGGCGACGCCACCGCTGAGGGGGGCCTTGCCGCTGGGGCAGGCCAGCGACTTGGCGGTGCTGTTGGGTGCATCGGCCACCGGCAGCTCGACGATCTCGTATCCGGGGACCGGGTTCGCGCAGATCGCGGTCACCGCAAGGCCCACCGTGGCCGCGGAGAGGGACTGGCCGCTCGCCGTCCACAGCGACGGCGACCCCTCCTTGGGGCGCGGGGCAACGCTGACCCGGAGCGCCGGGTCCTTGCCCCGGGTCTCCGCGCCACCGCTCACCACCACCTTCCCGGCCGGGCAGGCCGCCTCGCGCGAGGCCCTGTTGGCCACGTCGGCCGATGGCAGGTTGACTAGCTGGTACCCGGGCAGAGCCGCGCTGTTGGCGCAGAGCATGTACGCGGTGAGAGTCACCTGGGGCTTGCCCACCTGCCGCGCCACCACGGTCCACCTGCTGGAGCTGCCGCCGAGGGTGGGGTGGGGAAGCTGCCGACGAGAACAGCGCCCGCGCCCTGCACGTCTGCGCCGCCGGACACGGCCACCTTCCCCGCCGGGCACTCGAAGGTCAGCGGGGTGAGGTTGTCGACCGCGATCGGGTCGCTGTACAGCATCTGGTAGCCGGGCAGATCCGTCATGGTTCGCTCGCTCGACGTGACGGTCTGCGCCTGCCCCGGCACCGTCGAACCGGTCAAGGTCGCCAGGGCGACCGCGGTCGTGGCAAGGAAACGACGGGGCGGGGTCATCCTCATGAAACAGCAGCTCCTGATCGGGGCGGCCGACCCCGCCCGCTGCTGCTTGCCTGACGCGGTGTAGAGAGCGGGGCAGAGAATCCGGCAGGCGACGGTGACCACGATTCCGGGTCACAGGCCAACTTGTAGTCACTCACGGTCACGCCGAGGAAGCTGGGTAACGCCCTTTCACCCGGTTGGCACTGCACCTTCACCTGCCGAACCCATGCCCCCATTGAGACTGCGCCAGCAGCCAACAGCGCGTCTCTATTCCCGCGCGCGTACGGGCTGCCTCTTCCATCAGGGCGGCCGCTGCCTGAGAATTCGCCGCCCCCGCCGGATGAGGCCACCGCACATCGAATGACGGCAGGCCCGTGCCGAGACGGAATGTGGGCGCGATCCCCATGCCGTATGGAGTCTTTCCACCCGCTATCGCACGGTTCACTGTTGACAAGCATCTGCCATGGCGAGGACTTGCCATCATGATGCCTTCACGTCGGCACTCTCGGGTCGATAGACCCTTGGCATGTCCTCCCCCTCTCATGCTTCCGCCTTCCGGCGCCGGCGCTGGCAGCTGGTCTCGGCCGCCACCGTGGGGCCGCTGCTGGCGTCGGGGCTCGCGGTCCTGCAAGCGCCCGCACAAGCCGCTCCGAGCAAGCCCACCCATCCCTCCCGGTCATCGGCGACCCACAAGGTCACCCTGGTCACCGGCGACGTCGTCACGGTCACCACGATGGCCGACGGCAAGCAGGCCGCCGAAGTCGACCGGCCCGACAGTGCCGTCGGCGGCGTGAAGATCCAGCAGATCAAGGGTGACCTGTTCGTCATCCCGGATGAGGCGGCGCCGCTGCTGGGCACGGACAAGCTGGACCGACGCTTGTTCAACGTCACCGATCTGATCGAGATGGGCTACGACGACGCGAAGTCGGCTGCAGTGCCGCTGATCGCGACATACACCCAGTCGAAGTCCCGTTCGGCCAGCGAGCCGACGGCCCCTCGGGGCAGCAAGGTGGCCCGCCGGCTCAAGGGCATCGGCGGTGCCGCGCTCAGCACCGAGAAGCGGCAGGCCCGCACTTTCTGGAGCACCGTCGCGCCGCAGGGCAGCCCGTCGCTGGGTGAGGGCGTGGCGAAGCTGTGGCTCGACGGTCGCGTGAAGGCCAGTCTGAAGGAGAGCGTGCCGCTGATCGGCGCGCCGGAGGCCTGGGCAGCGGGGTACGACGGCAAGGGCGTCAAGGTCGCGGTGCTCGACACCGGCATCGACGTCAACCACCCCGACTTCGCCGGCCTGATCGACGGCACGGCGAGCTTCGTGCCGGGTGAGGCCGTCACCGACGTCAACGGTCACGGCACCCATGTCGCCGGCACGATCGTCGGTTCGGGCGCCGCCTCCGGCGGCGACAACAAGGGCGTCGCGCCCGGCGCCGACCTGTTCGTCGGCAAGGTCCTCGGCGGTGCGGAGGGCTCCGGCCAGGACTCCTGGGTCATGGCCGGCATGCAGTGGGCCGCCGAGTCCGGTGCGGACGTCGTCAACATGAGCCTCGGCGACTCCTACCCGACGGACGGCAGCGACCCCATGTCGCAGACGGTGGACGCACTGTCCGCGCAGTACGGCACGCTGTTCGTCATAGCCGCCGGCAACTCCGGCCCGGAGAGCATCTCCGCGCCGGGCGCGGCCGCCTCGGCGCTGACCGTGGCCGCCACGGACAAGCAGGACCGGCTCGCGTCCTTCTCCAGCACCGGTCCGCTGGCCCACTCCGGCGGTATGAAGCCGGACATCGCGGCTCCCGGCGTGGACATCACCGCGGCCCGTTCGCAGGAGATGACCGGCGGTGGCGAGGGCCTCTACCGCACCCTCAGCGGCACCTCGATGGCCACCCCGCACGTGGTCGGCGCGGCGGCGATCCTGGCCCGGCAGCACCCGGACTGGACCGGCGCGCAGCTCAAGGAACACCTGATGAGCACCGCGAAGGGCCTGGACGGCGGGTACTCGCCGTACGAGGTCGGCACCGGGCGTCTCGACGTTGCCGCCGCCGTGCGCACCACGGTCCGCGGCACCGGATCGCTCTTCTTCGGCAACTACACATGGCCGCACGAGCCGAGCGACGCCGCCGTCACCAAGGACCTGACCTTCACCAACACGGGTGCCGCCGACATCACCCTGAACCTCGCGCCGTCCGGCGGCGGCCCGTTCGCGCTGGGAGCCACGAGGGTGACCGTCCCGGCGCGCGGCACGGCCGCCGTCCCGGTGACCGGTGACCCGAAAGCCGCGGCCGCCGGCCGGCACGTCGGCTACGTGACGGCCACCGACGCCGCCACCGGGCAGCCGGTGACCCGCACGTCCGTGGCGCTGCTCAAGGAGGAGGAGCGCTACGACCTGAACATCAAGCTGGTCGGCCGGGACGGCAAGCCCGCCGCCGGCTGGGTCACGGTCAACCTGGCCGGCGACTTCTGGCCCTGGTCGCTCTACGTCGACGGCTCGACCACCATGCGCATGGCACCCGGTACGTACACCGCCGCGGGATACCTGGACGTGGCGGGCGAGAAGGCCGACCGCTCGGGTCTGGCCGTGCTGGTCGACCCGGAGACCGTGCTCAAGGACCGCTCCGCGGACGTGGTGCTGGACGCGAGCAAGGCACGCCTGCTGCAGACCGAGGCGCCGCAGCGCACCGAGGACCGACAGCGCAAGGTCGACTTCAACGTCCACTACAAGGGCCTCGACCCGTTCACGGACTACCGCAGCGCGTACGTGCTGCCGCTCACGTACGACGACGTCTACGTCGCGCCGACGGAGCCGATGGAGCAGGGCGAGTTCATGCTGACCACCCGCTGGCGCAAGGGTGAGCCGCAGCTCGGCCTGAGCACGTCGGGCGGCCGGCTCCCATTCGATGCACTCGTGCAGGCGGGCAGCTCCCTGGGCACCGCCCGCGACACGCTGGACGCCGTCTACGCGGGCAACGGCGCGACGGCCGCGTACAAGAAGATCAAGGCCAAGGGCAAGGTCGTCGTCATCGACCGCAGCGACGGGGTCTCGCCCCAGGAGCGCACCGAGGCCGCGGTCGCGGCCGGTGCGAAGGCGCTGATCGTGGTCAACGACGGTGTCGGCGGGCTGATGGAGTACGTCGGCGAATCGAACATCCCGGTCGCCACCGTGCACCGCGAGGCGGGCAAGGCCCTTGTCGCGATGGCCAAGGCCGGCAGCCACAAGCTGACCGTGGAGCAGACGGAGTACACGCCGTTCGTCTACGACCTCACCCGGGAGTACCCCGGCCGGGTTCCGGACCGGGCCCTGGTCTACAAGCCGACCAAGGACGACCTCGCCAGAATCGATGCCCGCTACTACTCGGCCACGGCCGGCCGGTCGGCGGAAGGCTACCGGTCCGACTTCACCCTCAGCCCGTCGGTCAACTTCCCCGAGCGCGAGTGGCACCCGGGCACCCGCACCGAGTGGGTGACCCCGGGCCAGGGCTGGAGGGAGTTCCACGCGCAGGGCGTCGACACAGCCCTGCCGTGGGTGATGGTGTCGGGCGACAACACGTACGCCAAGGGCAGCACCACCCGGCTGGACTGGTTCGCTCCGGCGACCAGGCCCGCCCAGAGCGAGTCCTTCGGCGTGTACAACTCCCGCTGGCAGGACCACATGACCTGGAACGTGCAGGCGTGGGCCTCAGCCAGCGACACCATGCGGCTGGGCGGCTTCCTGCAGTGGGGAGAGACGCCGACCCACCTGCAGGTCTTCCAGGGCGACAGGCTGATCCACGACAACCCGCACAGCACGGACATGCAGTGGGTGGAGGTCCCGACGGGCAACCTGCCCTACCGCGCGGTCCTCGACGCCGAGCGGCCCGGTGACCTCTTCCGCCTGTCGACGCGCACCCACACGGAATGGACGTTCATGTCCGACACCGTCGACTCGGAGTTCTTCGAGCCGTTCCCGGTGCTGAACCTGGACTACGCGCTGGAGTCGGACCTGCACGGCGACGTCAAGGCCAACGCGACCCAGGAGATCGCGCTCAAGCCGGTGCCGATGGGCCTCGGCACGGTGCCGGGCACCGTCAAGTCGGTGAAGCTGGACATCTCGTACGACGACGGCGCGACCTGGCAGAAGGTGACCGTGACCCGTGGCACCGGCGGTCGCTGGACGGGTTCGTTCAGGACGGCCAAGAAGCCCGGCGGCTTCGTCTCGGTCCGCGCGAGCGCCGAGACGGACAGCGGCTTCAGCGTCAAGAACGAAATCATCCGGGCGTACGGCCTGCGATGAACCGCACTGTCGGGCCCCGGGGCGGCGACGCCCCGGGGCCCTTCGCCTCGCACCTCCTCCCACCAGGGACTATTCAGGGTCTGCCACCATGGCGGATACTCTCCCCGCTGCGGCAAGCGGAAGAGAGTCGGTCGCCGATGCTGGATGTCCTGGGCCTCGACCCCGACGACGAGCGCGTCTACCGGGCGCTGCTCGGACGGCCGAACTCCACCACGCTCCTGTTGAGCGACGAGATCGCCCTCCCGCACGCCCACGTCGAAAAGGCCTTGTCCCGTCTGGTCGAGTGGGGGCTGGCGACGAGGTCGGCGCACGACCGGTTCACCGCAGCGCCGCCGGCCATGGCCCTCGGCGCTCTCATCAGCCAGCGCCGGGACGGGTTGCGTATGGCCGAGCACGCCCTGGTGACCTTCGCCGAGGAGCACCGGGCGGCGATGACCGGGAGCAGCATCAACGATCTGATCGAGGTCGTCACGGGCGCCGACGCCATCCGCCACCGCTTCCTCCAGGTGCAGCAGGCGGCCCGCGCGCAGGTCCGGTCCTTCATCACCGCACCGTTCGTCGCCCTGCCGCCCGACGAGAACACGGCCGAGCCCATGGCCATCGGCCGTGGCGTGCGGTTCCGGGCGGTACTGGACCGAGCCGTCCTGGCAGAGCCGGGCATCGTCGACGACGCGATCGATTCACTGGGCAAGGGCGTGCAACTACGTGTCGCCGACGAGCTGCCGATGAAACTCGTGCTGGCCGATGCCGACCTCGGCCTCGTCCCCCTCGCGATCACCCCGGACGGGGAGCCCGGCGCCGTGCTGCTGCACCGCAGCGGCCTGCTGGACGCGCTGGACGCCCTGTTCGAGACGGTATGGCGCACCGCCCACCCGCTCGCCCTGTCGGCCACCGGCGGAAAGGCCGAAAGCGCCGTCGAGGTCGGTCCGCACGGCCCGACCGAGCTCGACCGCAGGATCCTCGGGCTGCTCCTGGCCGGCCTGACGGACCTGACTGCCGCCGCACAACTTGGCCTGTCGCCGCGCACGCTGCACCGGCGCCTACGTCACCTCATGGACATGGCCGGAGTCCACAGCCGGATGCAGCTCGGCGCCCACGCGGTCCGAAACGGTTGGGCGGAGCCTCCGCAAGCGTGATCGGCGCGCGACGGCGGCGGACGTCTGTGCGCCGGGCACACTCACCGCCGGGTTGGCTGTGCTCTACGCATGGTTCCGGCCGCAGTGGCCTGTTTATGGTGCCTCGCATTCACACCGAACCCGATGGTGTGCGTCTCGGTACCAATGCCAGGAGGGCAGCCGATGAGCGCAGTCTCAGTACAGACCGGAACCGCCGGAGTCCCGGACGGGGCCGGCGGTCCGCAGCCCGTGGGTGCCTACTTCGAACGCATGCCGTTCGGGAGGGCTCACGTGCTGATCGCCTTCGCGCTGTTCATGGCCTTCGTCATCGAGTCGTGGGAGCAGCTCGCTCTTGTCTACGTCTCCGCAGACCTCGGCGACGCCTTCGCCCTCGACGCCGGACGGATCGGGTGGGTCCTGTCGGCCGTGGCCCTCGGCATGATCCCCGGTGCGCTCGTCTGGGGGCCGGTCGCCGACCGGATCGGACGCCGGGCCGTGTGCTTGTGGAGCCTCGGTTCGTACGGCGCAATAGCCCTGGCCAGCGCCTTCTCGCCGAACTTCACCACGCTGATGGTCACCCGGGTGCTCTCGGGGACGGCCTTGGCCGGCATCTACACCGTCACCTTCCCCTACTTCCTCGAACTGTTCCCGGTCAGGCTGCGCGGCCGGGCCGCCGTCTACCTGTCGATCGGCTGGCCCATCGGAGTTCTCGCCGCCGTGGGAGTGACCCAGACGCTGTCCGGGATGGGATGGCACGTCGTGGCGGTGGCCAGCGCGCTGGCGGCGCTGTGGGTCTTCGCGATCCGGGCCTGGGTGCCCGAGTCCCCGTACTGGCTGGCCGCCCGTGGCCGGCACGCCGAAGCCCGGGCGGTGCTGCTGAAGCTCGGCGCCGAGGTCCCGGAGGGCGCCCGATTCACCGTGGTCGAGGCCGAGCGGGCCGGGAACCCCCTCGCCCTGCTGCGCGGCCGGCTGCTGCGCATCACCCTGCTCATGCTGATCGTGAACTTCGCCTTCAACTGGGGCTACTGGGGCCTGCAGACCTGGCTGCCCACGCTGCTCATGGAGAAGGGGCTGAGCATGTCCAGCAGCCTCGGCTTCGTCGCGCTGAGCGCTCTTTTCATGATCCCCGGCTACGTGTCTGCCTCCTACCTGACCGGGCGCTTCGGCCGCAAGAAGGTCTTCCTGCCGTACGTGGCGGCCGCCGCGCTCAGCGGCGTGCTGTTCGCCTACTCCGGCAGCCTCACCCAGCTGTACGCCGCCAACTTCGCCCTCTCGTTCTTCAGTCTCGGTGCGTGGGGTGTCTGGAACACCTGGAACGGCGAGTTCTACCCGACCGCACTGCGCGCCACCGGATACTCCTGGGCCACCGCGGCCCAGCTGATCTCCACCTCGGTCGCACCGTCAGCCGTCGGGTACCTGCTGGCGCGCGCCACCGGGTTCTCCTCCACGGTGCTGTTCATCACCGCATTCCTGGTGGTGGCGCTGGTCGTGGCCGTGCCGCTGCCGGAGACCGAGGGCCGGGATCTGGAGTGATATATAGGGGCAGATGGTGACAGGATCATGCGGGTGAGGCTGGGAGTGGACGTGGGGCGCGTCACCACCGTCGCCGTACTGGTCGGGCCGGACGGCCAGACCATGGCGCGCGCGGTGGTGGACAGCGTTCCCGGCCTCGGCGAGAGCCTGCTCGCCGTGCTCGCCGAGCTCCCCGGGGCCCAGACCGGTGAGGTGGACACCGTCGGCCTCACCACGGACCTGGAACGCCGCCCGGCGCGGTTGAGGCCGGTAGCCGCATTGCGGATCGCCCCGCCGAGTCACCCGTCCCTCGGGCCGCTCGCGGACTGGCCCGCGCGGGCCGCCCGCGAGGTAGGGCCGCTCCACACGGTCGTCCCGGGCGGAGCCGCGCTCACCGGGCGGCAACTGGCTCCGCTCGACCGGGCAGCAGTCGCGGACTTCGCCCGGCGGGCCGCCGACGACGGGGTCACCGACTTCTCGGTCGCGGCGGCCGGCGCGCTGACCCGCCCCGACCCGGAGCTCGCCGCCGCAGAGGTCATCGCGGAAACCGTGCCCGGCGCGGAGATCACCCTGTCGCACGAGCTCGGGCGGTCGGGACTGCGGGAACGCGAGAACACCGCCGTCCTCAACGCCGCCCTACGGCCGTGGGCGGCACGCTTGAGCGACACGGCGGAACGCGCGCTGCGCGTGGACGGTCTCCAAGCACCGCTGTACCTGGCCCGCAACACCGGAGGACTGATCTCCGCCGCGTACTTCCGCACCTACCCGGTCCTCGCCATCGCCTCCACCACGGCGAGCGCAGTGCGGGGAGCCGCGCTCGCAGCCGGGGCGGACCGCGCCGTGGTCGTCGATGCCGGGGCCGCGGAACTCAGGTGCGCGAGCGTCACCGACGGCGAGGTGGAAAGCTCCGACGTCGGATCAGGACTCGGCGGAGTCGACCTGGACCTGGACCGGATCCGCACCGACGTGCTGCCCCGCGCCGACCTCGTGGGGACCGGCGCCGAGCAGGTCGCCGACCTGGTGGAAAGGGTTCGGCGACGTATCCCCGGCGGTGTGCTCCTCGCGGCGGGCGGCGACTGCGGGCTGGTGCCCGTCCGGGCCCAGGATCCGGAGGCCGCCATCGCTGCCGCGGGCTACGGCGCTGCCCGCTCGGACATCGTCGCCGAAGTCGATCAGGTCGTCGTGGCCGGGGGCCGCGGCGACCTCGACCGGCTCCTCGGCCTCGCCCGTGACCAGGCCCTGGCCCGGGTCCTCGCCGCAGGCGCCGCCCCGGCCACCGCCCGCGTCGCGTTCGCCGCCCACACCCCCGTTTCCTACCTGCCCGAGGGCGTCCACCGCCTCCGCGTCCGCGCCGTCGGATCCCCCTCGGGAATCCCCGGCATGACCTCTGGCCGCCGCACATGACGCCCCTGGAGGGAACTGTGCTGGACGCCGCACGGCTGGAGGAGCTCGCCAAGGGGGCGCTGGTGCTCGCAGCGGGCGCCGAGTACTCCTCGTACCGGGCGAGCCTCGACTGGGCGCGGGCGGCCCTCGCGGAGCACGAGCCGGTGCCGCTGATCCGCCCCCGCGACCTGGGCCCAGGGCAGATGTGCGTCACGGTCAGCCTGCTCGGCTCCTCGGCCGCACTCGCCGAGCAGCTGCCCACGGGCGAGGAGCCGCGCCGGGCGCTCCGGGCGCTCGAGCGCCGCCTGGGCAAGGCGGCGGACGCCGTCGTGCCGCTCAACACCGCGGCCGAGAACGCGCTGCTCGCAGTCGTCACAGCGGCGTCCTGCGGGCTGCCGCTGGTGGACGGGGACGCCTGCGGACGAGTCCTCCCCCTGCTGGAACAGACCACGTTCACCATCGCCGGGATCGATGTCGCCCCGGTCGCTCTGGCCACGCCCGCTGGAGACGTAGTCGTCGTGGAGGCGGCCGGCAGCCGCGTTGAGGAGCTCGTACGGCCGATGGTCCTGGCCGCCGGAGGCTGGGCGGTCGCCGCCTGCTACGCCATGGACGGAGACCGAATGGCAGCCGCCGTGGTTCCAGGCACCGTGAGCCGGGCCCTGGCAGCGGGCCGCCCGACGCCCGGAGACCCCTTCGCGCTGTGGGAGCCGCGGCCGCGCCGACTGGGCATCGGTCGGATCACTGCCGTGGAGCACCCCGTGACGCAGGGACCGGACACCGCCGGGGGCTCAGCGCTGCCGTCCCGGCCGACGAGTGTGGTCGTCTCCGAGACCGAGGGCTTGCACAGACGGTTCCGGCTGGAGGCGCACAACGAGGTACTGCTGGTCCTCGCCGACGGCGCGCCGGCAGCGGCCGCGCCGGACCAGATCCTGATGCTGTCGGCGTCCGACCAGCGGGTGCTGGACGTCGAACGTGCCATGCCCGGCATCGAGGTGGAGATCGTCGTCATCCCCGCCGCACCCGCCTGGCACACCCCGCAAGGCCGCCGACTGGCGGCTGCCGGTGGGCTCCTGCTGCTGAGCCCGGACCCAGAACCGGATGCCTGGCGGGCGGAACACCCGGACGCGCAACGACCCGAGGAGACCCGGTGGTGAGACGTCCCGACCTGCCCGCGCCCATGACGGTCGCGGAGCTGGTGCAGTACGGCCCGCTGCCCGGTGTACGCGTACTCGGCACGACGGGGCGCGACGCCCAGGTTCTTGACGTGCGCATCGTGGACCGGCGTGAAGCCCTTGGAGACCTGCGCCCGCACACCGCCGTCGTCCTCACCGAGGAGCTCGCCCGGTCGGGATGGATCGTGGAGATGGCCCTGCGCAAGGCCTGGGAGCAGGCGGCTGCCTGCGTGGTCGTCCCTGAGACGGCGGTGGCCGCGCATCCACCGGGCGCACTCGCGGATCGCCTCGGTGTTCCGCTGCTGCTGATCGGCGGCGACGCGTTGGAGGGCGCCGTACGGATCGCCTCCGCAGTGTCCCGGCCGGATGCCGGCCGGACGGCGCTGCTGGCCGAGGCTGCTCAGCGCCTTGCAGCCGCCGGCCCGCACGTCGAGCGCGTACTGGCCGCGCTGCACGCGGTGCTGCCCTCGACGTCCCTGGCTCTCATCGATCCGGTGGGCGGGATGCTGGCCGGGCGGCGGGCCGCACGCGACTCCGCGCACCCGGTGCGGCTGGACGTGCCTGGGCCCGAAGGACGCCCGCTCGCGGTCCTCGTAGCCGACTCCCGCTCCAAGGAGACGGGTTGGGCGTCGACCGTGGAGGCAGTGCTGCGGCTGGCGGTACCCCCGCTGACCGCATGGGCCGCCACCCGCCGCTTGGCGGAGGAACAGCTGGAGCGCCGGAGCGAGTTGTTGCTGCACCAGCTGACGCATCCCTCCGGGGAGGAGGACCACCAGGCTCGTGTTCATGTCCGGGCTGAGGCCGCGGCGCTCGGCTGGCCGCTGGTCGGGCCCCTGATCGCGTTTGCCCTACGACCGGCCGTCGCCGCTGAGGCCGGGTCCGGGCCCGCACCCGGACCCGCGCTGCGTGCGCTCTGGGCCCGGTACGGCATCGGCGGACCGCTCATCGCGTACGAGGACTGCTGGGTGTCATGGCGTTCTGCGGCCGTCGACACCCCGGCCACGGCTCCTGATCCGGAGGTGTGGCTGCGGCAGGGCGAGGCAGAGCTACGTACGGCAGTCCAGGCGATCGGTGACCAGTTGCCGGTCGCCGGGGGAGTAGCCGGTCCGACCGACGGTACCGGCTCGCTGGGCTTGGCGCTTGCGGACGCCAGGGCCGCTGCGGCGGTCGCCGCCGTACCGGGGTCGGTGGTCCGCGCCGACCGTATGGGGCCCGCCCAACTGCTGTCCGCTTTGCCCGCGGAGGCCCTGCGGCGGCCCGCCGAGGTCGTGCTGGCCCCGCTGCTCGCCGCGGACCGGGACGGAACGCTGCTGCGTACGCTTGCAGTCGTCCTGGACCAGGGAGCCGCCCCCTCGGCGGCGGCAGAGATCCTCGGTGTCCACCGGAACACGGTCGCTGCGCGCATGGAACGCATCCGCTCGCTTGGCTTCGATCCAGAGGACCCCGCCCAGCGCCTCCCTCTGCACCTGGCCTGCCGCGTCCTGCTGACCGAGTCCTGAGCAGGAAGCGGTGATGAACGCAGCCCCACATGGGGAGGGCCCGGTCGCCGCGTGGGGGATTCGGCAACCGGGCCCGGTTCAGGGTGGAGTCGGAGCGCTGGGAGGTCAGGCTTCCACGCCGTAGGCGGACGCTGCCCGCCCACGGCTCAGCAGGCCCTGCCGGAGGTCTTCCCGTACCGCCTCGGCGGGGCGCTCCGCGACGGGACCAAAGCCGCCGCCCCCGCCGCTCTCGCAGCGCAGCACGTCGCCCCGGCGCACTGCCAGCGCGTTCACCTTGAGCAGTTCGCGCTCGCCGTCCCGGCCGGGGTTGAGGACGACGCGGGGCGCCGCGCCGGCGCCGCCGCCGAAGACACCCCAAGCGGGGGTCACGGAACGCTCCCACCACAGCGACAGGTTCTGGTCGGCTTCGAACGCGTACTGGCGCACCACGCCGTTGCCGCCGCGGGTGCGGCCCGCCCCGCCGGAGTCGGTACGGATCGCGTACTCGGTGACCCGTACGGGGAACAGCGTCTCCAGCACCTCGACGGGCATATCCCGCAGGGAGCCGTTGACGTTGTTGATCAGGCAGGACTCGCCGTCGTCGGTCTGCCAGGCGCCCCAGCCGCCGACCGTAGCTTCCTGGGAGACGAAGAGCCTGCCGTTGCGCGGGTCGGTCCCGGTGAACTGCACGATCATCGAGTCGCCGTAGCTGGCGGCAGCCGCTCGCGCGGGGGCCGCGGGCGCCAGCGCCTTGACCACCAGGTCGATGACCAGCCCGAGGTGGGAGTAGTAGTACTGGCACGCCGCCGGTTCGACGGCGGCGAGCATGGTTCCAGGCCGGGTGAGGACCTCCAGCGGCCGGAAGGAACCGCCGTTGAGCGGGACGTCGCCGCTGACCAGCAGCTTGTAGCCGACCCGGCAGGCGGCGACGGTCTGCGCCGCACCGCAGTTGACGGGCCCTGTGGCCTGGTCGGCGCAGTCGGTGACGTCCATGGTCATCCGGTCGCCGTCGATCTCGACCCGCACGGTGACATGGAGCGGGGTGCGCAGGTCGATGCCGTCGTTGTCCAGGTAGCCGGTCGCCTCGTAGACACCGTCGGGGATGGCGGCGATCTGCTCCCGCTCCAGCCGCTCGGTCTGCGCGAAGATGGCGTCCCGCGCGGCGAGGACGGTCGGCAGTCCCCAGCGGCGGACGATCTCGGCGAACCGCTTCGCGCCGGTACGGGCGCAGGCCACCTGGGCGCGCATGTCGCCGAGGGTGGGCTGCGGGAAGCGGACGTTGCGGGCGATCAACGAGTGCGCCTGCTCGCAGGGTTCGCCGCCCTCGTAGATCTTCAACGGGCCCATCCGCAGGCCCTCCTGATGGATCGAGGTGGAGTCCATCGAACCGCCGGGGTCCTTGGAGCCCATGTCGATCCAGTGCGCACGGGACGCGGCGAAGCCGATCAGCTCACCGTCGGCGGCGTCCTCGGTGAAGATCGGCGCGTAGACGGTGACGTCGTTGAGGTGGGTGCCGCCGATGTAGGAGTCGTTGAGGACCCATACGTCGCCGGGCTGCCAGACATCGGGGCCGTACATCTCCTCGGTGGCCCGGGTGCACACCTCCAGGTTGCCCAGGAAGATCGGCAGGCCCGAGGACTGGCCGAGCACGTTGTGGTCCCGGTCGAGGAGGGCGACCGCGCAGTCCTTCGCCTCGTAGATGGTGGGCGTGTAGGAGGACCGGATGAGGGTGGTGTTCATGTCCTCCGCGGCCTGCATGAGCGCGCAGCGGATGATCTCGGTGGTGACCGGGTCGACGACCCGGCTGTCGGTGTCGGTCATGCCGTGGCTCCAACCTTGATGACGAGGAAGCCGTTCTCGTCGACGGCGACCGACGAGTCCGGGGGGACGACGGTGGTGGAGGTGGCCTCCACGATGACCGCGGGCCCGTCGATGCGCTGCCCGGGCGCGAGGCGCTCGCGGCGCAGGACGGTGGTGTCGTACGAGCGGCCGCCGAACACGACCGGCCGCTGCCGGGCCGTGCCGGAGGCGGCCTCGTCGGCGGCGTACGGCACCGGTGCGGCCTCGGGCAGTGCGCCGAGCGCGGTGCTGCGCAGGGTGACGAACTCGACGGGCGCCTCCGGCGTGGCGTGCCCGTAGCGGCGTTCGTGGAGCATGGCGAAGCGCTCGGCAGCGGTGGCGAGGAAGTCGGCGCCGGCCGGCTCGGTGGCGGAGAGCAGCGGCACGGGGAGGGCGTAGTCCTGGCCCTCGTACCGCATGTCGACGACGTGCTCGACCCGCTGCCGCTCCACGGGGACGCCCTGCTCGGCGAGTGCGGCCAGCGACTCGTCCTCCAGGTCGGCCAGCGCGCGGGCCATGGCCTCGCCGTCCAGGTCGGCGCCCCGGGTGAAGAACTGGCGGGTGAGGTCGCGGCGGACCTCGGTGCCGAGCATGCCCCAGGCGGAGAACGCGCCGGGGAAGCGCGGCACGACGACCTCGCCGATGCCGAGCTCGCGGGCGATCTCCACTGCGTGCATCGGGCCCGCGCCGCCGAACGCCAGCAGGACGAACTCACCCGGTTCCAGACCGTGTTCGACGGTGAGCGTACGGATCGCCTGAGCCATCTTGGCGTTGGCCACCTCGCAGATCCCGCCCGCCAGTTCCAGCGGCTCCAGACCGAGCTCACCGGCGAGATCGGCGACGGCCTGCCGGGCCGCGGCCACGTCGAGCGTCATGTGGCCGCCGGCGAACCAGTCCGGGTCGACGCGTCCGAGCACCGCGTTGGCGTCGGTCACGGTGGCCTGGATACCGCCGCGCCCGTAGCAGGCCGGGCCGGGGACGGCTCCGGCGGACTCCGGTCCCACGCGCAGGCCCCCGGCCTCGGCGTAGGCGAGGGAGCCGCCGCCGGCGCCGATGGTCTGCAGGTTGACCAGCGGCATCAGGACCGGGAAGCCGTCCGCCGAGCCCTCGTTGGAGACGTCGGGGCGGCCGTCGAGGACCAGCGACACGTCGAAGGAGGTGCCGCCCATGTCCACGCAGATCGCGTTGCGCCGGCCCAGCAGGCCCGCGGCCGCGGCGCCGCCCATGGTGCCGCCGACCGGACCGGAGAGCAGGGTCTGCAAGGGGTGGCGGCGGGCGTAGGCGGCGTTCACGATGCCGCCCGAGGACTGCATCACCTGGACCGGGACGGTCAGGCCGTGCTCCGCGAACCGCCCCTCGATCCGGCCCAGATAGCGGCGCACCACAGGGCCCGTGTACGCCTCCAGGACGGCCGAGGACGTCCGCTCGTACTCGCGCCACTCGCCGGCCACCTGGTGCGACAGCACCACGACGACGTCCTCGCCGAGCTCCTGCTCCAGGATCTTCCCGGCCAGCAGCTCGTGGTCCGGATTGAGGTACGAGAAGAGGAAGGAGACGGCGACCGCGTCGAAGCCCTCGTCCTTCGCGCGTTGGGCGGCGGCCCGTACGGCGTCCTCGTCGAGGGGTTCGAGCTCGGTGCCGCGCGAGTCGAAGCGGCCGCCCGCCTCCATCGTGTCGCGGCGCTCGACCAGTGGCTCCGGCTTGCGGTAGTGCAGGTCGAACATCCGGTCCCGGTTGCCGCGGGCGATGTGGTAGACGTCCCGCATCCCGGCCGACGTGAGCAGCAGGACGCGGGCGCCCTTGCGTTCCAGCAGGGCGTTGAGGCCCTGCGTGGTGCCGTGCACGAAGAAGGAGATGTCGCCGGGCGAGTCCACCGCCCGGCCCAGTGAGGCGAAGACTCCCTCGGCCAGGTCGCCCGGGGTCGTGGGCGCCTTGGCCGCGAAGTAGGTACCGCTGTGTTCGTCATAGGCGACGACGTCGGTGAACGTTCCACCGATGTCCATGGCCACCCGGTATGTCATTGCGCCTCCCGGCTTCCTCAGGGGATCGCCGAGGACGCTAGCCCGAGGCTTTTGGGGTGGGCTGTGCGCCGCGCACGGGTGGCGGGACGCCGCAGTGCGCCGCGCCCGGTTCAGGGAGCGTCGACCGGGACACCGCCCGGCTGCTGCACGTCCTCGTGCAGGTGGACGATGCGCCACCCCGCGTCGACGCCCTTCTGCAGGACGGCGGTGTTGCGGACCAGCTCGGGGCGCAGCTCACCGGCCGTCGGGTCGTGTGCGAAGTCCACCCGCAGCCAGAAGCGCAGCACCGCGATGTCACCGAAGACGTCCACGACCTGCCCGTATGGCTCCAGCCCGGTCTCCACCGGCCCCTCACCACCGGCCGGGCGTTCCTCGCGTACCCGATCCAGGTCCCGCTTCCCGAAGAGCAGCCCGGCAGTACCGGAATCCCACACGGTCGCCTCAGGGTCCAGACAGGCGTCGATCCGCGCGCGGTCCCCGGCCGAGTAGGCCTCATACATGCTGGTGATCACCTGCCACACGGCGGCTGCCGTGTCAGGGGTAGCGCCGGGCCGGGCGCCGACGGGGGAAACCGGGTACGAGGGCATGGAGGAGCCTCCTGGAACTGTGGGGGAGAGGTCGCGCTGTGCGGGGCAGCGACGGGCAGCCAACCTACACACGGCTAGGAACGCATGTTGCGCGCCTGCGCCTTTCACGGTGCGCAGAAGGGTGGCGTCGAACGAGGAGCAGGGGATGCCGGCTGGGTTTGGGGTGCTCGGGACCTTGCCGATGACCGCTTGCCGGCGTCCGGGCGGCGGATCTCGGGCGGTAGGGGGATGAGCTAGCGCCCCAGCCTGCGCGTCACCGAATGCAAGACCGGCCACGTGCTGTGAGATCCGGCCATTTTGGATTTCGGAGGCTTCGGCGGGCGTGTTGCCGGTAACCGGCCTGTCCCAGGGGCGTTGGGCTGTTGTATCCACCTGGCGTCGGGGGCGGCCCGAGACGCGCGGGCATCCCGTACCTCGACGGTTCCGCGTCCTCGCGGCACCGGGCCCGGCGGCTTGAAATTCGTGCTCGCCCTCGCGCACCGGCCGGCTCAGACCGCCTGCCTGTTACTTGAGCGCTGCTCACGCAGACCCCCAGGAGTTGTTCCATGTCCACGCAGCCGCAGTCCGGTCCCGGCAATCCGCACCAGCCGGCCGGGTACCAGCCCCCGCCGAAGCAGGGCATGAGCACGGGCCTCAAGGTGGCGCTGGGATGCGGTATCCCCACTGTCCTCGGTCTGATTCTGATCGGAGGCTGTGGGCTGGTGTTCACCAAGGCCGCCAGCGACGCAGGCAAGGAGCTCGACAAGAACCACGACTCCGCAGCCGTCGCTCCTGACGGCGCTGCCCGGGGCGGCGGCAGCTCGAAGGTCGACCAGCCGGATATCACCAAGGACGTGAAGGTCACGTCCTGCAAGGTGAAGGCTGGCGAGTACGGAATCAAGGAACTCGACCTCCAGATCGAGTACATCAACAGCGGTGACCGTCGCTTCAACTACCTCGTCGAGGGCGAGATCACCGTCAACGGCGAGAAGAAGAGCGACATCGTTTCCACCGGTCAGAACCTCGCACCCGGCCAGAAGTACACGGACGACAACGCCGGGGCCCTGGCATTCGACGTGGCGAAGTCCGCGAAGTCCGGGGACAGGATCGAGTGCAAGCTGATCAAGGTCTCCCGTAACTCCTACTGAGCGACCGCGGATCCGGTCAAGGCCGCAGCTGGCGCGGACGCCTTCCGTCGTTCTCGCTGTCCCCCCGGTCAGGCGTGGATGCTTTAACGAGACGAGCTGCACCCCCTGGTGTGGGTAGGGATCTTCAGCAGGGTTGCCGAGTTTGGCTGTTCTCGCACGAGCGCAAGATCCGTGCATGACCACACCGAGCGGGCACCCAGCCGGAACGGTGCCCGCCTCCTCCGTCCAAAGGGACACCGTACGGGGCGTCTTGACAGAGTGGCCTGCTGGGGCACGGGATGGTCTTGGCAGTGGCATGGCAGGCCTTGTGGGACTGTCTCCCGCGGTGCGGGAGACAGTCGAGGCGATCGTGCGCGCAGTGGGGGCCGGCGACGACGTCTTGATCGGGCGCCTGCTGACCAGGTTCACTGAGTTCGCTGACTATGACGCCCTCGTGCACCTGCGCACCCGCCTCCATTCCACAATGCGCGCACCGAGTCGTACGGCGCCTCCGCACTACAGTCCAGCGGGGTGACGGGGGACGAGGGCCCTCGTTCCTGGTCAAACCCGCCAGGTCGCGGACCGCCCGGCCGTCGCCGACCCCGGACGCCGCGTTCACGGGGTGAGGTCGCGTCAGGTGAGGGGCTCAGGCGGCGAGGCCGTGGCTGTGACTGTTGCGAGTCGACGGGTGGCTCGGGCGCGGGGCGGAACCCTCAGCCGCGACGGCCCGTGTGAGGCTCCTGCGGACTGCCTGCGAGCCAGGCGCCCGGCCCTTCGCGCGTGACCGTCTCGGCAGCACTCCTGTTGGCCCGGGCGTACGCCTCCCTGGTCGTCCATGCCGTCGGAGGGATGAGCATGACCAGCCGGGAGAACCTGTCGGGCTCCCGGACCGCCGCGTGCAGCACGCTGCCGCATCCCATCGAGGCCCCCATGGCATCGACGGCCCGGCCGGCGCCGAGATGGTCGAGCAGGGCCAGCAGGTCGTCGGCGAGGGAGGGGTAGGTGTACTCGGAAGGCGACGGCCCGCCCGTGGACCTTCCGTGCGCCCGCGCGTCGTAGCGGACCAGTCGACGACCCGCACGCAGGACAGGCGCCCAGTCGAAGAGGCCCATTCGGTCCTCGACGGCCTGGCTGACGAAGCCACCGTGGGCGTACACGGCCAGCGGCCCTTCGCCGGCGTCGTCGAAGACCAGGCGGGCTCCGCGGTGGACGAAGTGCCCTTCATGGACGACGGGTCGTCGCTCTGGCGTCATGGTGGTCGCTCTTCCAGGAGCCCCCCGTCGATCGTACGACCGGCCTGCCCGGAGGACCGCACCCCGTCACTCGGCACCCGCACCCGCTCATCCGACGGACCGGCCGGGCCCCGCCGACGCGCGGACGCGTACTGATCTGCCGCGTCCCGGTCAGGACCGCCGGCCGGGGAAGGCGCGCAAGGAACGCGTCGAACGCCGGGCGCGAGGCGGCGGGGCATCCGCCGGGCTGCTCCGACGCGGCAGCGGCGGTCCACGGGGGTGACCGACACCCCCACGAAAGGGGTGAGCCCCATGCGCATCGCGTTTCTGACCGCCCCGGAGGGTGTGGAGGAGGCCGAGCTCACCGTGCCCTGGAAGGCCGTCGAGACGGCCGGCCGGATCCCGCAGCTGGTCTCGACCGAGCCCGGACGGGTGCAGGCCTTCAACCACCTCGCCAAGGCGAACGCCTATCCCGTCGAGCATTTGCCGGCCGGCGACACCTCGGACGCCTTCGACGCGCTCGTGCTGCCCGGCGGTGTCGCCAATCCGGACGCCCTGCGCATGAACGAACGGGCTGTCGATTTTCATCCGGAGCCTCTTCGAGACGGGCAAGCCGTTCGCGGCCATCTGCCACGCGCCCTGGACCCTGAACGAGGCCGATGTCGCACGCGGCGGGACGCTGACGTCGTGACCCAGCCTGGCGACCGACGTCCGCAACGCGGGAGGCACCTGGGTCGATGAGGAAGCGCAGGTGTGCCGCGCGGCTCCGGCGACGCTCGTCACCAGCCGCAGGCCCGACGACCTCGACGTCTTCTGCACGACGCTCGTGAAGGAGTTCACCCTTGCGGCGCAGGCGTGACGGCACGGTGCCCGTCCTGGAGCAGGGGCGCAATGTCGGCGGCCTCGCCGGCAGGCGCAGCGCCGCCGCCGTCCGTGTGTAGCCGTAGTGGAACGGCAGGAAGAGCACGCCCTCGCGGATGCCGGTGATACGGACCCGGGCTCGGACCATGCCGCGCCGGGTGGACACCTCGGCGAGGTCGCCTTCCCCGATGCCGGCTGCCGCGGCGTCGGCCTCGGACATCTCGAACCACATGTCCGGTGCGGCGGAACGCAGTTCGGGAACGCGGCCGGTGCGCGTGCGGGTGTGGAACTGGTAGAGGGTGCGCCCGGTGGTGAGCCACAGCGGATAGTCGGCGTCGGGCTGTTCGGGCGGCGGCACGTACGGAGCGGTGCGCAGGATCGCCTTGCAGGGCGTAGCTCAGTCCACTGTAGTCGCAGGGGCGGCCGCGGCTGCACTCCTTCCACGCTTCGAAGACTTCCTCGGGATCCTGCCACGGCAGGAGCGGTTCGTCCGAGGCGTCGCGCAGGTCCACGCGGCGGGCGAAGTCCAGGAAGATGCCGAGGTCGGGGCGGGCTTCGCCGGGTGGTTCGACAGCCTTCAGGGAGAGGTGCACGGTGCGGTCGGCGTTGGTGAAGGTGCCGCTCTTCTCACCCCAGCCGGCGGCGGGCAGCACTACGTCGGCGAACTCGGTCGTCTCGGTCGGGAAGAGATCCTGGATGGAACGGGGCGGAAACGAGACGAGAGGCGGGCGGTTCCCATGCCTCGTACGGCGCTCCAGGAACTCCCGTCGGACCGTGTCGGACTCCGCTTCAGTTGGCTGACGTCGGCCTCGACGCCGGCCGACCACGACTTGGGCGCGTCCGGAGGTTGTTGGCCGAACGTGGCCGAACATGAGGCCAGGCGCCGCACTTGAGCCGGCCGGGCCAGCGCTCGTGGCTGTCATCGGCGGTGCCCCAGTGCGAACGGAGAGTGCATAGGGTGACCCCATGTCTGTCTCGTTGAGCTCTGCGAAGGCTGCTGCCGCACTCCGTACGTGGGCACGGGTTTCCGCCGAGGTGTTGGTGGTCCTGGTCATGGCGGCGGCGGCCCTGTGGGTTCTGAGCCGGATGTGGTCGGTCGTCTGGCCGCTCATAGTCGCCCTGTTCCTCACCACTCTGACCTGGCCCTTGGCCGCATTCCTGCGCCGGCGGGGGTGGCGGCCTGCTCTGGCCGCTGCCGTGGTGACCGTTCTGTTCCTCCTGGTGGCCGCGGGCATTGCGGCGCTGATCGCCGTGCCCGTGGCCTCCCAGTCGGGCGAACTGGTCGACGGCGTGTCCGAGGGCATCCAACGGCTGCGCGAGTGGGCGGCCGGGCCGCCGCTGAACATCGGCGACGACCAGATCACCGGTGCCTCCGACGCCGCGATGGACCGCCTCCAGAACAGCGTTGGCAGCGCGGTCTCCACCGTCGTCACGGGGGTGAGCACCGTCTTCAACGGCCTGGTCACCGCCGTCCTGGCGCTCTTCCTGATGTTCTTCTTCCTCAAGGACGGTCCCCGCTTCCTGCCGTGGCTCACCCGCCAACTCCCCGGCCGGCTCGCCGCCGACATTCCGGTCGTGGCCGCGCGCAGCTGGCAGACCCTGGGATCGTTCGTCCGGTCCCAAGCCTTCGTCGGCTTCCTCGACGCCGTGTTCATCGGCCTGGGCCTGTGGATCGTAGGCGTACCCCTGGTGCTGCCGCTGGCAGTCCTGACCTTCGTCTCCGCGTTCGTGCCGATCGTGGGAGCCCTGTTCGCCGGCCTGGTGGCGGTGCTCATCGCGCTGGTGTCGAACGGCCTGACGGACGCGCTGATCGTGCTGGCCATCATCGTCGGTGTGCAGCAGCTCGAAGGGAACGTGTTCCAGCCCATGATCCAGAGCCGCAGTCTCGGTCTCCACGCGGCGGTGGTCCTGCTGGCCGTCACGCTGGGCGGCAGCCTGGCCGGCGTCGCGGGCAGCCTGCTGGCCGTACCGGCCGCCGCACTCGTCGCCGTCGTCTGGAACTACCTGCGCGACCAGCTCAGCGAACCACCGCACGAGCCGGAGGCCGACGAACGGCTTCCCACCGTTCCTGCACCGTCGTAGGACGCTCCGCAG
The DNA here is from genome assembly GCF_045160965.1 of Streptomyces sp. NBC_00207. NCBI lineage: Bacteria > Bacillati > Actinomycetota > Actinomycetes > Kitasatosporales > Streptomycetaceae > Streptomyces > Streptomyces sp. NBC_00207. The sequence continues at coordinate 8,091,015 of NZ_CP130715.1, forward strand.
CCGATCTGCCGTTGAGACCAAGCAGTCCCGCGCGGGTACCGACGAGGTGGTACCGCAGGCCGACGATCAGCCGCCGAGCAGCGCGGGCGTCGCACGCCTGCTTGCTCGGTCGGCTCCCTGTACCAGCCCTTCAGGGTTTCGCCCACGCCGCGACTCCTGGGGCTGCCTGGTCCGGGAAGTGGGCTCGTTCGGGGGGTCACTGTCCGGTCGCCGGGGCAGGCGCGCGGTGAGTGGGCACGGATGCGGGAGCCCCTGCACCGCGGGAGCCGGACGGGCCCGAGGCCGCCCACGCCCACGCGTACGACGACGCTCCGTTGCGGTGCCGGTCACCGTCTCGGGTGCCTGCATCCGTTACCCCTCCGCCCGCGCCGCGGCGGCGGCGTCCCATGGCGGTGGCGTGAGCGACTCCGTCCACGCGTCCAGGCCGGCGCCATCGACGCAGACGATGTCGCAGGCGGCGGCGTACTCCGTGGCCGGAGCGGTGAAGTCGCTGGTGGTCACGACGATGGCCACATCGGCCTCGTGGACGGCGAAACAGGTGCCGCCGAAGCGCTGGAGGTCCTGGGAACCGACCCGGTTGCCCTCGCCATAGCGCTTGCACTGGATGACCACGCGCAGTCCGTCCGCCGTCGTGGCGATCACATCGGCTCCCAAGTCCCCTGCTCCGCCCACCACTTCCACCTGGGGGCAGCCATCCCGAGCGCACAGCGCGGCGACCGTGTGCTCGAAGCCGTCGGCATCCACCGCCGCATGGTCCAGGGCGCGGGAGTCGACCTCGGGCAGACAGGCGCGCTCCGGCCCGGCCGCTGACCCAGCGCAGGGTGTCGGCGCCCCCGGCCCGATCGGGCCGGGGGGACCCGGCCGGCGCGCGGTGGAGCGGCGCGGGCCCGGAACGATGCTCCACCGCGCCAGCGCCATGCCGGCGGCCAGGAGGAGCACGGTGGCGACGGGCAGCACCGGTACGCCGCCACCCGTCTCCACGGCCGCCTTGACGAAGACGGCGGCCCCGCCCAGGCAGATCCCCACCAGACCCACCGCCAGCACGAGGTCACGCCTCATCGACGCCACGCGGACGCCCCCATCGCGCCGGTGCCCTCCCGAAGCCGTCATACGGGCCCCTCCTCACTCGTCACGCGCTTCGCCTCCGCCGTCCCTGCCCGCGGACAGCGGGCCCGGTTGCATCTCCCTCTTCGTCTGATCGGGATCGCCGGATCCAAACGGCGGGTGGTGGGGTCGTGAGCCTGCTTTCGTCACGTGTGGTCGCGCCCGGGGTGGCCACCTTCGTCCCCGGGCCGGATCTCCTTCGCCTCAGGCCCGGGCTGCAGGTCGAGCATGGCGAGGAGCGAGGCGAGGTCGTCGGGGCCGGTGGTACGGGACGCGACCGCCTCGTGGGCTCGCTCGCGACGGCCGACGGCGCCCGCAGAGGAGTCCCGGCACCGGGTCCCGCCCGTGACACCCGCTCCGTCCCCGCCGGAGCACGACCGGTGCTCGGCGGCTTTAGCGCAGACGGCGTCGATACCTGCGCGACGACGGCGCCGGGCGCTCCGGGCGACGACGGCCAGGGTCTCCGTCAGGAGGCGCGGCCCGAGCACGGCCGGCCGGAGCAGCGAGCCGACGGACGGCCGCCGGACGGTGCGACGGGCGTCTGCCATGTCGTCCTCCTCGTCGTTCAATTCAAGGCCCTGCCAGCCGGGGACCGAGGTGCGGCGGCGGTGTGGCCCGCCCTCAGCGGGAGCCGGTGAGGGCGGCCGCGGCCACCCTGGCGTGGTGGGTCGTACGCGCCGCGGCCGCTTCGACGGGGCGGCGGACGGCGTTCACCGGGTGCCGGTGGTCGAGAGCGTGCCGGGAGCGGTAGGCGAGCGAAGGCTTGCCGTGGGTGTCCGCGGCGGCGATGAGCAGCCCTCCCAGTGCGGAGAGGTCCGTCAGGAAGTGAGCACGCTGCAGGGCGCGCTCCTGAGGGTCCTCCACCGTCCAGAAGGCGTGTGTGGCGAGGGTGGTCGGCACCAGCGTGGCGGCGAGAGTGATCGCGGCCAGGCGAGGGGCGCGCCCCGTCGCGAACACCAGTCCCGCCGCGGCCTGGAGCGTTCCGATCGCGCGTGCCAGCCGCAGCGGATCCCCGGCAAGGGCCGGGACGTGCTTCCCGACCGCCCCGATGACGGGTTGGGCGACCACCGCGACTTCCGCGACGGCCTCGGGGTGGCGCAGGGTGCGCAGTCCGCCGGTGACGAAGGAGGCGGCGAGCAGGGGGCGGGCGAGCTTTCGTAGGACAGCCATATTCCGCTGCTGCCCACACCCGGCCGGTCCATCCGGTCCGAGTCGGTTCGTCTGCCGTCGGCCCGGGAGCACGTTCCGTGGGTTCTCGTCCGTGCGACAGGTCCGACGCGGCACAGCGGCGCAGACTATGCGTGGCAGTGGCAGTGGCAGTGGCAGACGGGCCCGGCGGGTTCCCCTGCGGCGAGGGGGCGGCGGCGGTTTCACGTGCCGCCAGCTCAACGCATCTCAGAACTCGCCGTCGACGCCTGTGACCGCCGGAGGCCCCAGAGGTGCGTCCTTCTCCGAAAACCCCAGCTCCACGAGGGCACCGGCCAGCAGGCGTACGGCTTCGTCCTCGGCCGTGGCCCGGTCGGGGGCCTCGACTTCGAGCCGGACGGAGAAGGTACCGCCCTCGTGGACCGTGAGCAGTTCCACGTCTTCGGTCTCGCTCAAGTCGGTGTGGTGCGGAGCCAGCCTCCTCGCCAGCTCGGAGCGTGCTACATCGTCGACGTCACTCAGGAACGTGCCGGGCACGGTGATGACGTAGGTGGTCACTGCTGCCTCCTGTCGGTTGGCGAGGGCTGCGTTGGGGATGCCCCGGTATCGCGCTTCAAACCCCCTCAAGCTCGGTAGATCACACTGCCGGATGTCGCCGCGCGGCCCCGCCCCGGGGTGTGCTCGACCACTCGCTCATGGAGCGAGCGACCCTTCCGGATCCACGGCTAAGTGTGGTGGCCCACCGTCCACGGCCGGAGCTTCTCGGGGTTGGGTACGGCCCAGATGCGGGTGATCCGGTCGTCTGTGACATCGAACGCGTACACGGTCACGATGACGCCGTCCTGCTGGGCGATCAGGCCGGGCCGACCGTTGACGCTACGCTCCAGGATCGTCAGGTTGGCCGGCCTGCCGGCGAGATCGACGAGGGCGCGCGCGAGTTGCCGGGCGTCTTCCAGCGGGCGGCGCACGGTGGTGGCGAGGCCGCCGTCGCCGATGGCCGTCGCCGATCGCCGTGATATCGGGCTCGAGAAGCCCGATGACGGCGCCGATTCGTCGTTCCCCACGGCCTCGCGCCCGTTGTCGACGCCTCCACCGCCCGGACCGTCGCGTCCCGTGAACGCAAGAACCTCCTCAAGGTCCTCGGCGCTCAGCACGTCGGCCGGGTCGGTCTCATGGCAGGCGAGACCGAATTTCGTCTGCCGCGGCGGTGATCGCGGTGAACGCCGCGTCGTCGAGGCGCGAGGACACGGCGTCGAGGAGCATGTGGGTGCCCGCTCCCCAGCCGTCGGCGGCCGGCCCCTCACCTGCAGCAGCCCGTACCCGCTCCCGCCAATCGGGCCACGTCCTCGCCGCCTCGACGGCCAGGGCGAGCCTGAACCCGCCGTGCCGGGTCCGTAACGACACAGGTGTCACCTCTCCCAGGACGCCGAGCATCGCCCCGGCGGCCCGCGAAGCGCCCGCCCGGTCGGGATCACCGCCAACACGACACGGGCGGTCGGCGCTGCCGTGGCCAACGCGAACGCCACCGACCGGCCCAGCACACCGGCCCCCACCACCAGCACGTCCGCACCGCGCTCCATCCGGCCCCCACGGGTTCGGGCCGTGGCCGTCACGGCCCCCCGGTCATCAAGCCACCCCCAACAGCCAAGATCAAGACCGCCTTTCGCGATGCCGGCACCGATGCCGACGAGCCAGGCCGCCACGGGCCGTACAGGAAGGCAGGACCGGCTCGGAGTGATCCTCGTGTGCCCACCGGCGGTTGCGGTCCAAGATGACGGCTCTGTGCCGCAGGTGGTGCTGTGCCCGAGTCCAACGAGGAGGCGTCCTTTGGGGGTAGGCGTTCGGCACCAGCGGCCCACAGAGCCGGTGAGGGAGCTGGGATCGGCCGGGCAGAGTGAACAGGGCCAAGAACTAGCGCGCTTGGGAACCGGAGACGGGGTGACCACGCTCACTCCAGGTGTGGCCGTCCACCCAGGTTCGACCTGCGATGTCCTCCCCCTGCCTTCGCCGCCCGGCCCGGCACCCCGCGCACCTCGACGCCGTCCGTGCAGTTGCGTACGCGCCCCTGCGTCCGCTTTCCGACGTAGGCTGGAGCCCGCGCCGCCCGCCGTGCCGCGCTCGCCGCTGAAGAGGACGCCCATCGCCATGCCCCATCAGTCGCACCCGGAACCACCTGGCGGGGAGAGCTTCCGGACCACCGATGTGGACGTCGCGCGCGACTGGCTGAAGGCGGCGTACGGAACGAGCCTGCGGATGAAGACACCCGCCCCGCACAGCTCCTTCCGGTACAGCCGCACCGCCGCCGGCCCCGTCTCGCTCAGCACCCTGTCCCTGCCGACGGAGTACGCCTACGCCACCGGTCCCCTGGGGGCGGTGGCCATCACCCACGTGGTCAGCGGCCGCATGGCCCGGGAGTGCGCGGACGATGTCACCGAAGCCGGGCCGGGCGACGTCCTTGCGATCTCGCAGCCCCACCTCCCCTACGCGGGCCGCGTGCACGCGGCCGAGCTGCGCGCGGTGACGGTACCGCTCGCCCTACTGGAACGGCTCGCGGGCCGCATGCCCGGAGGGACCGTCCGCCCGCTGAGCTTCACCCGCTTCACTCCGGTCTCCGATGCCATGGCCGCCCAGTGGAAGAGGACCGTCGCGTACGCCGAAGAGAGCGTCCTGGCCCTGCCGGTGGAGAGCGAACCTCTGGTGATCGACGCCGTCGCCAGGATGCTCGCCGCGACCGTCCTCGCCGCCTTCCCCAGTAACGCCCGCCCCGAGCCCGTGCTCGCGGACACCCGTGACGCGACGACGGAGACGGTCCGCCGGGCGGTCGCCTTCATCGAGTCCGAGCCGGATGCCGAGATCGGCCTGGTCGAGATGGCCGCAGCCGCCGGCGTCACCCCGAGGGCCCTCCAGTACGCCTTCCGACGCCATCTCGGGACGACTCCGACGGCCCACCTTCGCCGCGTACGGCTCGCTCTGGCCCACGCCGACCTGGTCGCGGCGGATCCCTCGCGCGACACGGTCACGGCCATCGCCAACCGGTGGGGCTTCCACCACCAGGGACGCTTCTCCGCCGCCTACCGTGCCGCCTACGGACGCCTGCCCCGACGCACGCTGGCGCAATCCTGAGCAGGCGACCGGGTCAGCAGCCCCCCGCGTCCGCCTCGCCGCCCGCCGGCGCCGTCCCGGGCCAGACGACTCGCAGATGGGTCCCGCGGGTGGCGACATCGAGGCCCGCCTCGCGCAGGATCACCGCGAGGGCTGTCTGGAGTGCCTTGTGCAGGCCGGCCAGAGAGGTGAACCGCGAGAGGTCCTCCTCGTGCCCGTGGACTTGAACGGTCGGCCGCAGCACCTCGCGGGCTACCCACCCCACCATGACCCCCTCCGGGGTCGTCCACACGCGCAGGCCGTCGCCCCACTCCGACGTCGTGTCGAAACCGGCCCGGGTCAGGATGTACCGCACCTTCTCGCAGTCGTCGCTGGTTCCGTCCTCGGGTGGCTCGGCGGTCGGTGCGGTCGGTGTGGGTGGCATGTGCCTACTTCAGCGACCCGGCGGCGCCGACGAAAGCCGCTGCGCGAAGAGTTCCGCACGCGACGAGCCGGAAAACGAAGCATGGACGCCGACGTCGTCGTCGGGGCCGCCGGCGGCCGACCCAGTAGGTGACGGCGTTCGGTGCGAGGGAGAAGCCGACGTCGTTGAGGCCCTGGAAGAGGGTCGGCGCTGACCTTGTGCGCGCCGTCCTCGTTGCCGACGACACAGATCGCGGCGGCCTTGCCGTAGGCGAGCGGCGGTCGTATTCGTCGGGCGCCGCGAAGGCGCAGGCCCGGCCGCTGCGGTGTGCTGTGACGCCCTCAACCTCTTCGCCGGCCGGGCCCCGGCCGGGCAATGGCAGCTGACGCACCCCGAGGTGCGCGGTGAGATCGTCAGCCAGGCCTGCGCCACCATGATCGGGCGGCAGACCTTCGGCCCGCTCCTTCAGGACTGCGGGCCTACGGCCGCATCCGCCTCCGTTACGCCCGGCCTGGAGCGGGAATCATTGCCACCCCGGCCGACTCGTTGAGTCGCGGCCCAGAACTGGCAGGCCATGATGAACGCGATCGCGATGGACCGGCAGGCCGTGCACGAGGACTATGAGCGTGCCCGCCAGACCTTCCACCGCCTGCTCGACAGTGCCTCCGAGGAGGAACTCTCCAGTGCCACCCACGGCACCAGGTGGACCAACGAGCAGCTGCTGTGGCACATGCTGTTCGGCTACATGGTCGTCTTGCGTCTGCTGCTCCTGGTCCGCGTCTTCCACCGGCTGCCACGGAGCGCGAGCAGGGTTTTCGCCCGGGCGCTGGACGCGGCGACCGTACCTTTCGACTGGGTCAACTACGTCGGCCCGCGCGGGGCGGTGAAGTTCTACGGGCCGCAGCGGATGGGCGCGGCGTTCGACCGGGTCATCGACTCCCTGCACCGCCACCTGATTTCGGAGACGGACGCCCGGCTCGCCCGGGGCATGCACTACCCCGTCCGCTGGGATCCGTTCTTCAAGGACTTCATGACCCTCGCGGACATCTACCGCTACCCCACCCAGCACTTCGACTTCCACCGTCGCCAACTCACCCTGCACCACGCTGACTGACGCCGGCAGCCGGACCGGCGGCGTCAGACGATCTGTGGACTGCGCCGCTCCAGCAACACCACGTCACGCCACACCCCGTAGTGGCGGCCTATCCGCTCGCGGGTGCCGATGACACGGAACCCCGCCCGTGCGTGGAGGGCGAGGCTAGCGGTGTTCTCGGGGAAGATCCCGGACTGGATGGTCCAGATACCCGCGGTCTCGGTCGAGGCGATCAGGGCGTCCAGCAGGGTGCGGGCGACGCCGCGTCCGCGTGCCTCGGGGTGGGCGTACACGGAGTGCTCGACCACGCCCGCGTACGCACACCGGTCCGAGACGGCACTCGCTGCGACCCAGCCCAGCACCCGGCCGTCGTCGAGGGCGACGAAGCGGTGGCCGGGCAGCTTGGCCTTGTCGAACGCGGTCCAGCCGGGGGCCTCGGTCTCGAAGGTGGCGTTGCCCTCGTCTATCCCTGCCTGGTAGATGCCGAGGACCTGCTCGGCGTGCTCGGGTAGCAGTGGCTCGATCCGCACCGCGGTCACGCCGTCTTCGCGGCGCCGGCCAGCAGCGCGCCCATGGCGGCGAGCACGGACGGCTCGACCCGGTAGTACACCCACGTGCCCCGGCGCTCGGAGGACAGCAGCCCGGCCTCTTTGAGCTTCTTCAGGTGGTGGGAGACGGTGGGCTGGGAGACACCGACGTCGGAGATGTCGCACACGCACGCCTCCCCGCCCTCGTGGGAGGCGACGGCGGAGAACAGACGCAGGCGCACCGGGTCACCGAGGGCCTTGAACATCTTCGCCGCGACCTCGGCGTCCTCGGCCGACATCGGGCGCTCGTTCAGCGGAGGGCAGCAGGCCGCGACGACGTCGGGCTCCAGCAGCGGCAGAACCTTCACATTCGACATACGTCTATGTTGACACACATCGAACTAAGAGGGCAGGGGGTCAGCTGCGGGCCAGGTGGGCCGCCAGACGGCGGGCCGCCCTGGCGGCATCCAGGCCGACCCCACGCAGGGTGTTCGAGGACAGGCTGCGCTGCCACTCCAGCCCGACGAACGCCAGGCCCGGATGGGCGGGGGAGGCGCCGCCGCGGTGGTGAGGGTGTCCGGCCGGGTCGAGGGCGCCGTCGAGTCCGGCGAGGTAGGGCAGGTGGGGGCGGTAGCCGGTCGCGAGGATCAGCGCGTCCAGCCGCTCCGTGGTGCCGTCGGCCCACGTGACCCGGTCGTTGGTGAGGCGGGTGAACATCGGGCGCCGGTCGGGGATGCCGGCGGTGAGGGCGGCGCGATAGCGGCCGTCGTCCAGGACCGGCGGGGCGGGTGGAGTCTTCAGGAGACGTGCGAGTGGGGCGGTGTCCAGGCCGGTGTGGGTGAGCCAGAAGTGCAGGTCCTTGCCCAGCAGGTGCTGCCGGGCGAACTTCACCGGCGCCCGCGTGGCCAGGCTCGTGCGGCTTTCGAGGGCGAGCTCGGCGGCGATCTGCACCGCGGAGTTCCCCGCCCCGACCACCACCACGCGCTGCCCGGCGAACCGGGCCGGGCCGCGGTAGGCGGCCGCGTGCAGGACCTGGCCCGCGAAGGTCTCCAGGTCCGGCAGGTCAGGGCGGTGCGGGCAACCGAAGCTGCCCGAGGCGGCGACCACCGCCCGCGCCCACAGCTGCCCGCCGCCCTCCAGCTCGACCGTGAACCCGGCGCCGTCGGCCCGGACCGCGATCACGCGCCGGCCGGTGCGGATGTCGGCCTGCAGGCGGTCGGCGTAGGCGGTCAGATAGGCGACGACCTCGTCCCGGTGCGGGTAGCGGTCCAGATCCCCGCCGAACGGCATCCCAGGCAGAGCGCTGAACCGGGCCGGTGAGAACAGGGTCAGGCTGTCGTAGTAGCGCGGCCACGACCCCGCCGCCCGGTCCGACGCCTCCAGCACCACCGGCTTCAGTCCTGCCCTGACCAGCGCATGCGCAGTGGCCAGCCCAGACTGGCCGCCCCCGATGACGACGGCTTCCACATGCTCCACGGCAACCCCAAGAGTTAGATGAATGTCTATGTTGACGTCTATCGATACAGGTGCCATGCTGATCACGCAAGCCATAGACAAACTTCGAAACACGAGGGAGTCGTCATGAACGAGCCGATCACCCCAACCAACCCGAACCGCGCCGCGACGACGAGCTCCTGCTGCGGTTCCGCCCCCGCGCAGCCCGCCGCCGAGGTGGCGCCCGCCCAGTCCTCACCCTGCTGCGGCACCAGCGAGGGCGCGGAAGCAGCCGGAGCCTGCTGCGAACCGCAGGCCAAGCGCGAAGCCGTCGCCACCGGCGCCGGCTGCTGCTGACCATCCGAAACCCCCGCCAACCCGCCCGCCCGCACGAAGACCCGGAGACATGCCATGAGCGAGACCACCACCGAGCTGCCCGTCGTCGTCATCGGGGCCGGCCCCGCCGGACTCGCGGCCGCCGCCCACCTCCTCGACCGCGACATCACGCCCCTCGTTCTGGAAGCCGGCCCGCTCGCCGGCGCCGCGGTGCGCGAGTGGGCTCACGTGCGGCTGTTCTCCCGCTGGGGCGAGCTCGTCGACCCGGCGGCCGAGAAGCTCCTGGCCCCGACTGGCTGGACCAAGCCGGCCGAGGACACCTACCCGTCCGGCGGGGACTGGGTCACCCTCTACCTCCAGCCGCTGGCCGACGTGCTCGGCGAGCAGGTCCGCTACGGAGCGCGCGTCACCGGCATCTCCCGCACCGGCCGCGACCGCATCGTCGACGCCGACCGCGACACCCAGCCCTTCGTCGTCCACTACGAGAACGCCGACGGCCACGAGCACCGCCTCTTCGCCCGCGCCGTCATCGACGCCTCCGGCACCTGGTCCACCCCCAGCCCCGCCGGCGGCAGCGGACTCGCCGCCCTCGGCGAGAAGGCAGCCGCCGACCACATCGCCTACCGGGTCCCGGACCTGATGGACCCCGCTGTCCGCGCCCGCTACGCGGGCAAGCGCACCGCGGTCATCGGTTCCGGCGCCTCCGCCTTCACCGCCCTCGCATACCTCGCCGATCTCGCCAAGTCCGAGGACGGCCAGAGGACTCACGCCACGTGGATCCTGCGCCGCGGGATCTCCGGCTCGACCTTCGGCGGCGGCGAGGCCGACCAACTCCCCGCCCGCGGCGCCCTCGGCCTGGCGGCCAAGGCAGCCGTCGACGGTGGCTACGCCGACGCGGTCACCGGCTTCCGCACCGACACCGTCGAGCGCACCGAAGACGGCCAGGTGATCCTGATCGGTGAGGACGGCCGCCGTCTCGACCCGGTGGATGAAGTCATCGTCCTCACCGGCTTCCGCCCCGACCTCACATTCCTGGACGAGCTGCGCCTCGGTCTCGACGAGCGCCTCCAAGCCCCGACCGCGCTCGCCCCGCTCATCGACCCCAACCAGCACTCCTGCGGCACCGTCTACCCACACGGTGTCAACGAGCTCTCCCACCCGGAGAAGGACGTCTACCTCGTCGGCATGAAGTCCTACGGCCGCGCCCCCACCTTCCTCGCCATGACCGGCTACGAGCAGGTCCGCTCCATCGCCGCCCACCTCGCAGGCGACCAGGAAGCCGCCGAGCGCGTCGAACTCACCCTCCCGGAGACCGGGGTGTGCGGCGGCGCGGGCCTCTTCGACGAGCCCGCAGCCGCGGAGGAGACCGGTGGCGGGTGCTGTGCGACCCCGGCCACCCTCACCATCGGCGCCGCTCCCGTTCCCGCTTCCTCCGGCGGCTGCTGAGGTGAGCGACCTTCAAAGCGGCGTGGCCGCGGCCGGGACGGGGGTCCGGTCGCGGCCACGCGCCGTCCTGCCCGCGCTCTGCCTCACCCAGATCAGCAGCTGGGGCATCGTCTACTACGCCTTCATCGTCCTCAACCCGGCCATCACCGCCGACACCGGCTGGAGCGCGGGCGCGACCACGGCAGCGTTTTCCGCCGCCCTCGTCGTCTCCGCCGTAGCCGGGATCTACGTCGGCCGCATGCTGGACCACCGCGGCCCCCGCACCGTCATGACCGCCGGCTCCGTCCTGGGTTCGCTGAGCCTGCTGGTGATAGCCGCGGCCCCCAACCTGGCCGTCTTCTTCGCCGGATGGCTGCTCGCCGGAGCGGCCATGGCCGCCATCCTCTACCAGCCCGCCTTCGCCGCCCTCACCCGCTGGTGGGCCCCCGACCACATCCGTGCCCTGACCATCGTCACTCTCGCCGGCGGCCTCGCCTCCACCGTCTTCGCACCCCTGACCGCGATACTCGCCGACCACATGTCCTGGCGCGCCACTTACGTGGTCCTGGCCGGCATCCTCGCCGTCCTGACCGTCCCGGCGCACGCCCTCGCGCTGAAAGCCCCCTGGCCCCCGGCCCCGCCGAGCCCGCCGCACGTCACCGGCGGCCACGAGCAGGTCGTGCGCAGCCGGGCGTTCTGGATGCTGGCCGTCACCTTCACCCTCTCCGCGTTCGCCATGTACGCCGTCGTCATCGGCCTCGTCCCCCTCCTCCTCGAACGCGGCTACACCACCACCCAGGCCGCATGGGCCCTCGGCCTCGGCGGCGCCGGCCAGACCCTCGGCCGCACCCTGTACGCGACCCTCGCCCGCCACCTCGGCGTCACCGCCCGCACCGTCACCCTGATCGCCCTCGGCGCCCTCACCACCGCAGCCCTCGCCACCGTGGCCGGCCCCTACGCCCTGCTCGTCGCCGTATCCGTCCTCGCCGGGGTGATTCGGGGCAACCTCACCCTCCTCCAGGCCACCGCCGTCACCGACCGCTGGGGCACCAGCCACTACGGCTGGCTCTCCGGCCTCCTCGGAGCACCCGCACACGCCGCAGCCGCCCTCGCCCCCTTCGCCGGCGCGGTCCTGGCAGGCCCCCTCGGCGGCTACCCCGCCCTGTTCGCACTGCTCGCCACACTGTCGATCACCGCCGCTGTCACAGCATTCGGGACTCGTCCGGGCAACGGCCCGAGCCGATGACCTCCAGCGCTCCTCGGCCTCGGCCGCGGGGACGCTGGGTCGTTCGTCGTTGAGCGCGTGCCCGGCCCCGTTCGCTGGGCGGCCCGCTGGGATCGAGCCATGGCCGACGGGCGCCCTTACTGACACCTGTCGCCTTGCCCAGACTGCTGATCGGAGACGGGGAGGTACTGGGTGGCGGTACGCAAGACTAGCCGGTCGGCATCACGGAAGCGTCGGGAGGCTCGCCTCAAGGCCGGCGCATGGGTCGGCGTCATCGTCTTGGCGCTGCTCCTGATGTTCGGGTCGGCCATCTGGCCTTACGTAGTCGGACTGATACTGCTCGGGGTCGCCGGCAGTGGCACTTGGTGGTTGTGGAGGACGGACCGTCGGCTCGAAGGTGCACGAGTGCGCGGTGGTGGAGCTGAGCTCTGTTCCGGTGCGGCGGCCTCGGTCGGCGTCCGAGGCGCGGCCTGACTGGCTTTGGAACCGGCCCGACCGCATCGGCGGGCAACCCACGTCGAACGGGTGGACCGCCTGCCGTGAGAATCTCCACGAGGTCGTACCCCGCCGGCCTGGACGTGCTGCTGCGTGGACGGACAGGGGCCGGGCCTCCTTCCCGCGCCTGTGCGGATCCGGTGACGGAAGTCGCCGGGCTGAGCACGGAGAAGGGGCCCGGCTTATGGAGCCGGATCAGCGGGTGGTGGCAGTTCCCCGGCGGCGCACGTAGACCACCGCACCGGCGACCGCCGCCACGGCTGCGGCCGCGGTGGCGGAGATCGGCTGCCAGGACGACTCGGGCGCCGGCGTAGCGGATGCAGCAGTGACCTGCTCCGGCTGGTCCTCCACGAGGCCGCCGTATCCGCCGGCCAGGCCCTTGCGGTCGTATTCCGAGCCGGGCATCTTGTCGCCGTAGCGGGCGGTGACCAACTTCTGGTAGGCGGCGAGGGTGATTCCGCGCTTTCCGCCGAGGCCGGTGGTCGCTTCCTCGTTGAGCGGCTCGACCATGCCTTCGGCGGTGAGCCGGTACCAGGCGTGGATCTGCGGCTCGGTGAAGGTACGGGCCTGAGGAGTGCCGCGCTCGGCAAAGCCGACCTCGGCGTCCCCGTCCCGGATGCCCGCCAGCTGCCAGCCCTCGGCACCGACGTTCTGCGCGCCGCTTGCCGGCGTAGCGGCGTTCCCCTTGGGTGCGAGCAGTACGGCGGCGTGTTTGCCGTCGGAGGCGGTCACCCGCGAGGCCAGGTAGGAGAGCCGGAGTGCGGTCTGCGGGGTCGCCTGGGTCTTGCCGGTCACGAACTCGGGGCTGATCTCGAACATCGGGACCGGGTCCTTGTTCAGATCGAACCCGGGCGGCGCGGCGACCGCGGCGGGTGCGTTCCCAGGGGTGCCGACGGTGCCGCCGTCCGCGGCGGGGGCGGTGCGGGGCTGCCGGGCCGAGACCAGGAAGCGGGAGACGGTGTTGCGGAGTTGGTCACTCCCGAGGGCTTGCTGGGCCGACTGGTAGCCCGCGATGCCGTCGCCTTCCGCAGCCTGTGCGGGAACGATTCCGCACAGGGCGGCGGCGAGCGCGGCCGTGGCGAGGACGGCGGCCCGGAGTGCAGCGTGCCTGGCGTGTCGCATGGTCTGCATGATCGGTCTGCTCCTCAGCCCTGGATGCCGATGCGGGAGTGGGTCCACTGGAACGAGTTGTTGTTCGTGTAAGTGGAGTGGTTCCACCAGGTGTAGGTCTGGGTGGTCTGCCACGGGTCGCCGACCGCGATCATGTTGGTGGCGCTGTCGTAGCCGTAGATGACGTTCATGTGACCGCCCCCGGTGCGCCAGCCGAACCGGACGGCGAACGGACGGCCTGCGTCGATCTCGGCGGCGGACTCACCGAACGAGGCGTTGCGGTACAGGCTGCGGCCGCTGTTCCTCAGTCCCAGCCTGGCCAGGCCATTGGCCATGTCCTCCAGCGTCGCGGGCTGGTTGTTGCAGTCCACCCAGGTTCCCTGGGCTGCGAGTTGGCAGAACTGCTCTTGGCTGACGGAGCGGCCCCAGTGCTTGGCGATCGTCACGCCGGAGGCGTCCCAGCACCACTGGGTCCTGACCTGCTTCTGCATGTCGATGCCGAGTGTCTTCGCGGTCGTGGGGGTGGGTTTCGGGTTCGGGGTTGAACCGCAGACCGGCAGAGAGGTGGTGTTTTCCTTGATGAAGGCGTCGGCGATGTAGAACGAGCCGGTGTAGATCCACCTCGGGTTGTTCTCCACGGTGTCGCCGGTGGTCCGGCAGGACATCTGGATCTTGGCGCCCACCTTCGAGGACCCCTTCACCTGGGCCGAGAGGGACGGCTTGGCCCGGTGGTTGACGGTCTTGTAGTTGCCCTGCCCGCCGATGACCGTGCCGCTGACCACATCGGCCTGGGCGAGGGCGTTGAAGCCGAAGAGCAGACCGCCGGAGAGTGCGGCGGTGATCGCGGCTATCAGCGCTTTCTTGCGGCGGGACGCGCGACGTTTGTGCATCATGCTCCTTGATCTGAAATGCGGGAACGGGCTTGCCTGGCGGCGCTCCCATAAAATGACGAATAGTCAGTTGGCGGGGCCGGTCAGAACCGACCAGAGCGGCGCTCGAAACGGGCGGCGGCCACTCACCGGAGCAGCGGCACAGGGGGCGACTCGACCAGCTGCAGCCGCGATCCCCTCACCGCCAACGCCCCAGGGATGGCGCCGCATTGTCGATGAGGCCGCCGTGATCGGCCGGGCAGACATCAGAGGCGACGGACCGACGGTGGCGCCTTCGGCGGCGGTTGCGCTCATGTTGCCGGCGAACGCTCCCCGACCAGTTTCTTGCGGTTCCGCAGGCGGGGGTGAACTGCCCACCTTGCGCGCACGCCGTCGCGGCAGGGCCGGGAGCCGGACAACTACAGCCGGGCGGCGCCAATTGACCGAGCGTCACATTCGGGCAGATCGACGGCCTTGCACTGCCGGTGAAGCCGAGATTCAGGCCTTCCGTGACCACGCACAACCGCACCTCTTTCCTTGACTGGATTGGGTGCCGGGAATCCTGCCAGAGAGATCGGGGGACCTGAACGCCTTTGCTCTACGCGCGAAGATGTCGCGAATTCAATCACCATAGAGGGGCGATGTGACAGATAGTCAATTCAGCTATGGTTGCGACGGGTTGGGGATTCCGTGGCCATTGGTCCAGGCCATGCAGCGGCCCCTGGCGGCGTGGGACTTTACGTAAACTTGATCTACTCCGGCCCTTTATTGGACACGCTGTCAAGTAGTTAAATCGCCCAGAGTGTGCGCCGCGTGACTCTCCATCATTTGATGAAGAAAAATCGACTTCAGGTTTTGCCTGGAATGAGCGCGTCCCTGCCCGCCGCCCAGTCGAGGCAGCCGCCTCTGGACGGGTTCCGGCGGTCGCGACACGACTGCGTCCTGGATACCTCGCGCGACATCGAGCATCCCGGCCGGGCGATCGCACTGCGCTGGCTGCGGCTGGGTGACGCTCGAGCGCGGAGTCCGGAACCTGGCACCGGCGTCCGGCGTCGCCTCGGGTGCGCGGCTGCACCGTCGATGGACGCCGGTCACGCCCCGCGGATTCCGGCTCGCGCGGCGATCAGCGCTGATAGGTGCCGACCAGGGTTCCGGCGGCCAGTTCCTTGCCCTCGACCGCGCGGTGCACGGTGTCGACGGTCGGTCGGCCGTGCAGGCTGAGCGCCTCGGACAGGGCGTACAGGCGGAAGAAGTAGCGGTGTGGCCCGTGCCCCGGCGGAGGCATCGGACCATCCCAGCCCACGCGCCCGAAGTCATTGGGCCACGGCAGCCCGCCCCGAGGTTTCTGCCCCTCCTCGGCCCCGATGACCCCGGGATCGATGCCGGTGACCAGCCAGTGGAGGAAGGTCCCTCCCGGGGCATCCGGGTCCTCACAGAGCAGCACCAGCTCAGCGGTCCCCTCGGGCGTCGCCGACCAGGTCAGAGGCGGCGAGATGTTCTCCCCCTCCCCGCTGTACCGGCGGGGGATCACGGTGTGATCGTCGAACGCGGCGCTGCTGAGTTCAATTCCGTTCATGCGCGGCGCACTACCCGCAGGCGGCGGCGCAGACACCGGCCCGCAGGGCAGAACACCCGATCAGCGGCGTCCGTTCGCCAAACGCGCGGCTCACCCGTTCTGCTGTCACCAGGCCGCCTGACTGAAGAGAACGTCAGCGCCGGCGGGGATCCGCGGTCCTCCGAGGGAGACATCGCCGAGTGGAGTTCGGCTGAGGACCGCGACCGACGGGTAGAGCCGGAGTGTCTCGGCGAGCGTCCTGCCCAGGAGGGGGAGCTTGGCCAGGTCGTCGCAGGCAGGTTGCCGTGCGCCGACTACGTCGTCCAGTTCAGTACACAGGTAACGTTCGAGGCGCGGCGGGGCGGGGCGGCCAGAGTGTCGAACGTCCATGCCATCAGGTCGGCGGTCGTCGCGATGCCTCGCACCAGCAGGGTGCTGATCTCGTCACGGATCCCGCGGTCGGTGAGGCCCTGACCGGTCTTGTCGCTACGGGCACGTGGAAGATGCGTCGGACACGGGGCGGCTCGGAGGCAGTGCCAGTGGTGATTGCTGCTTTGCAGATTCAGGCCGCGAGGCCGAAGTTGAGTATCTTGTCGGCCTTGTTGATGGAGCCGGGCATGAGGTGGCGGTAGATCTTGAAGGTGATGTCGATGCTTTTGTGACCCATCCATTCGGCGACGTCGGTGATGGGGATGGCGTTCGTGAGGCAGTTGGACGCGAAGAAGTGGCGGAGGCTGTAGATCACCATGCCATCGGGGACGTCGACCTCGCCGACCCGTTTGACGCGCTGCCACTGGTTCTGAACGTACTGGACGGCTTCGTCGGGTCCTGGGGGTGGCGTAGGAGGTAGCCGTCGACTGTGCCGTGTTTGTCGGTGGCCCACTCGATCGTTTCGCGGATGCGGGCGGGGAGTGGGGCGTCGCGGTAGTCGGTGGGTTTGCGGTGCTTGAGGGGGCCTCGGCAGCCGCCGAGCAGAAGTGCGCCCAGTACCGCGCCGATGATCGAGCCCGCGGGGTCAGGGCTGTGATCCCACAACCCGCCGGCCGGATCGCCAACCGCAAGCGCAACGGCAGCCGCGGCAGCCGCCCTCCAGCCTTCGACCGCGAGGCATACGGCGACGGGCGCCGCTTCGGCGGCGCCTCGGGGGCAGCCCGGCCGTACCCGGCGGAGCGATATGCGCTGTGGAAGGGCGCGAGGTGGAGCTGCTCGATCGCCTCGATCACGAACCGGGCGCCGTGGTCCTCGGCCAGTCAGTCGTGGAGGTCAGGGGGCTGCCGGGGTGCAGCAGCGAGGTCTCGATCGCATGTGAGGATGTTCTGCGGCATGCCCCGATGGTCCAAAACGGCCTGGACAGCAAAGGTTTGTGCGACAGCCTCCTTGAGACTCAGGTGCCGGAGTTGTCGACGAACCCCACGATGTCGAGGTATTCGATTTTGGGAGGGACGCCATAGATCCCCGTCACCTTCTCGACGATCTCCTCCGTGAAGAAGGCACGGGCCTTCTCCTTGTCATCCCACACGTAGAAATTCCTTGCCCGAACGCCGTCTTCGTCGAGCATGAAGCTCTTGAAGCGAAGGCCGGCCATGCCTTCGAACGGTCCTCGGAGTTCGCCGGCAATCTTTGCGAGAGTTGCACGATCGAACTTGTCGGTCTGCGTGAAAGTCACGAGCACGCCGATCATCGGGCCTCCTGTCGAGCGAGTGATGCTAGCGGCGGATCTTAGTGCAGGCGGCCGGAAATTCTGGTCGTTGGGCCGCGAGTCGGAGGTGCAGATTGCGGTCGGCGATGCGGGCCAGGGGTGCGTCGAGTTTTGCGTACGTGAACGTCTAATCGAATGAGTGGGCGATTTGACGGTGGAAGGACGCATGTCTTCCCCCGTGTCCCGGCGGCCGGGCAATAGCCCCGCCTCCCAGAGGGCTTGCGGATCAGGAGGAAGCGGCATGGAGGTGCTGGCGACGGAGGGGAGCATGCCGAGGGCGGCGCCGAGGGTCACTCGTTCAGCTCGGCCAGCATCTGCGCCTCCTCGGCGCGTGCGCTCCGATGGACGACACCGTTGCGCCCTGTGGCCCACGTCACATGTGGTTCCTGTCAGGAATCGGGGCGCTGTTCCGCTCAAGTCGCCGAGAGCAAGCGAACCGACAGGAGCATCACATGAAGCACCGCATCGTCGTCCTCGGCGCCGGCTATGCCGGGGCCTACGTGGCCGGCACTCTGGCCCGCCGGCTGTCCCCTGCGGACACAGAGATCACCGTGGTCAACGCCGAGCCGGACTTCGTCCAGCGGCTGCGGCTGCACCAGCTCGCGGCCGGCCAGGAGATCGAGGCCCCGGAGCTCGTCGACGTCTTCGCGGGTACGGGGATACGGCTGCGCCTGGCCCGTGTCACCGCCGTCGACCCCGAGCGCCAGGTGGTCGCCGTGGCCGACGCTGACGGCGGCGGCGAACTCGGCTACGACACGCTGCTCTACGCGCTCGGCAGCCACGTCGCCGACCACGGCGTCCGTGGCGTGGCCGAGCATGCCTTCCACGTCACCAGTCGTCCGGCGGCGCTGTGCCTGCGTGAGCGCCTGGACAACCTGCGGGGAGGCGGGAGTGTGGTGGTCGTCGGTGACGGGTTGACCGGCATCGAGACCGCCACCGAGATCGCCGAGTCGCGGCCCGGCCTGTCGGTGGTGCTGGTCGCCCGCGGGGAGCTGGGCGCCCCGCTCTCTGTCGGAGCCCGCGGCCACCTGCGTCAGGCCTGCGACCGGCTGGGCATCACCGTCCTGGAGCACACCAGCGTCGAAGCCGTCGAAGCGACGCGCGTCCTGTGCGCCGACGGGACCACCCTGGTGTCCGACGCGACCGTGTGGACGGCCGGGTTCGCGGTCAACCCCATCGCCGCCGCAGCCGGGTTGGACGTCACCGACGACGGCCGGATCGTCGTCGATCGCACCATGCGGTCGCTCTCGCACCCGAACGTCTACGCCGCCGGCGACAGCGTCTACACCATCGGCGACAACGGCCTGCCGCTGCCGATGTCCTGCGCTTCGGCCGGCTTCACCGGCATGCAGGCCATGAAGGCCATCGTGGGAAGTCTGACCGGCAGCAAGATAGAGCACGTCAAGCTGGGTTACCCGGGCAACCACATCAGCCTCGGGCGGCGGGACGGCATCCTGCAGATGGTCGACGGCGAGGCGCAGGCCAAGCCGAAGTACGTGGCCGGCCGGAAGGCCGCGCGGATCAAGGCGGGCATCCTCAAGATGTCGCTGTGGACCACCTCTCACCCGACCTTCGGCCTGCCCAAGCGCAAGCGCCACCTGGTCGCCGCGCAGGACGGGGCCGCCGCAAAGGTGGCCGCGTAGCCCGCCTAGGGTAATCCCCGTGGACAGCACCGCCATTGACCGCTTCGACACCAGTCGGTTCGAGGCCAG
Organism: Streptomyces sp. NBC_00207; assembly: GCF_045160965.1. Classification (NCBI taxonomy): domain Bacteria; kingdom Bacillati; phylum Actinomycetota; class Actinomycetes; order Kitasatosporales; family Streptomycetaceae; genus Streptomyces; species Streptomyces sp. NBC_00207. The sequence goes on from NZ_CP130715.1 coordinate 8,110,250, forward strand.
CCGCAACCGGCTGGCCTCGCTGGCGTACCGGCTGCTGGGCTCCGCCGCCGATGCCGAAGACGCCGTGCAGGACGCGTTCTTGCACTGGCAGACCTCCGACCGGCAGCGGATCAAGGTGCCGGAGGCATGGCTGACCAAGGTCGTCACCAACCTGTGCCTAGACCGGCTCCGCTCGGCACAAGCCCGCCGCGAACGCACCGTGGGCGCCTGGCTGCCCGAACCGCTTCTCGACGGCGACCCGATGCTCGGCCCGGCCGACACGTTCGAGCAGCGCGAAACGGTCTCCCTGGCCGTGCTCACTCTCATGGAACGCCTGTCACCCCTCGAGCGGGCCGTCTACATCCTGCGCGAAGCGTTCTCCTACCACCACGCCGAGATCGCCGAGATCCTCGACATCACCGAGTCCGCAAGCCAGCAGCACCTCCACCGGGCCCGGCGCCACATCACCACGGCGCGTCGCGGCAGCGGCGAACTCGACCCGGCATCCGCCCGCAGGATCGTCGAGGAATTCCTCGCCGCCGCCTCTTCGGGCCGCACCGAACGGCTGGTGGCACTGCTCACCGACGACGCCACCGCGATCTCCGACGGCGCCGGCCTCACCAAGAAGCTGCTGCAGTACGACACTCCGGAGCGCATCGCCGCCATCGCACGGGCCGGCTTCAAGTCCACGCCCGCGAAGCAGCGACTTGCCGGAGGGGTCTCCGAGGTCCACTTCGCGCTCGTCAACGGCGCCCCCGCCCTCCTCTTCGTGCCGGGCGGCAAGGTCGTCGGCGCGGTGACGTTCGACATCACGGACGGCAAGATCGCATCCGTACGGGGCATCGCCGCCCCTGACCGCCTCATCCGCCTCACCGACGCCTGGCGGCAACGCGAACCGGACGTGCCGCTCATCACCGAGTGGTGACCCGGCGCCGACCGAGGCCAGGCGCAGGACCCGCGCTGCGTTGAACCGTTTCCGGGTTCCCCGGCCGGTCGGTGGTTCAAGCCGGATGCGAAACGGCGTCGTCTACACGGCCCTGCGCACGCTGCTCACCCACCTCCTGTACGTGGAACTCCACAGCGGATCCCGCCCGCGCTGATCCCGATCGCGCGCCCGGGCATCAGCGGGAGGCCGCGGGCCGGCGCCCGGTGAGACGTACACAGGAGCGGTCCGCCCCGGCAGGGCGGACCGCTCCTCGGGGGAATGGTCGTGCACACCTCAGCGTGCGCTCTCCTGTGCGTTTTCCAGGGGCTCACCGGGTGCCTCGGAGGACGTCACGTCCAGATCGAGGGCTCCCATCGGGCAGGACCTGACCAGCCTCGCCACCTGACGGACGTCCCCGCCCCCCTCGCGGACGACGAGCTGCTGCCCGGGGGAGGCGAAGAGTGTGTCCGACAGGCCTTCGCACTGCTGGTGCAGTTCGCACCGCCGGGCGTCGATCCTGACCACTGCCAGCACTTCGCCGGGTTCAGGACGTTCGCCCATGGAGTGTCACGTCCATCTTCTCGATGCCGCGGATGGTGTTGTGCAGCCTCCACGAAGGTTCTCCGACCTCGATCCTGTCGACGTGGCGGATCAGCGCCTCCAGGAGGCTCTGCCCCTCCAGGCGCGACAAGGCCTGGCCGACGCACGCGTGGATGCCGTGCCCGAAACCGATCTGCTGGGCCACGCCCGGCCGGGCGATGTCGAAGGTCTCCGGGTCCTTCCAGAACCTCTCGTCACGGTTGGCCGAGCCGAACAGCAGGAGCACCCGCGACCCGCGGGGCAGGGGCGCGCCACCCAGTTCGGTGTCCTCCGCCACGTAACGGGTGAACCCGCGGAGCGGCGATTCGAACCTGATGATCTCGTTGAATGCCGACGAGACCAGCGAGGGGTCCTCCTTCAGCCGCTGCCACTGGTCCTGGTGTGTGCCGAGCAGCCACATCATGCTGGACAGCGCGCTGACGGACGTGTCCATGGACGGGGCCAGGAAGTCACCGAGCAGGCCGGGCAGCAGCTTGTCCTCGATCTTGCCCTCGCGGGCCTCGGAGACCAGTTCGGCCCCCCAGCTCCCCGGGCGCAGATTGCCCGGCTGCGACATCCGGTGGAGGAACTGGCTCATCTCGCCCAGCAGGGGGAGCCCGGCCTGTGTGCGCTCGTTCATCGGCCCGAAGGCGTTGAATCCGGCACTGGCCCACTCCAGGAGCCGTTCCTTGCCCTCGTCCTCCGGCCATCCCAGCAGATCCGGGACCACGGCCAGGGGGAACGCCACGGCGAAGTCCTGGACGGCGTCGAACGACTGCCGTTCCACGAGTTCGCGTACCAGCCGGTCCGCCCAGGAGGTGACGTACCCCGTGATGTCGGCCATCGCCCGGGGCTTGAGGTGCCGCGCCACCAGTCCGCGTACGTAGGCGTGGTAGGGCGGGTCGCTGGTGAAGCTGCTGCCCTTCTGCGCCTTGTTGAGGGTGTCGGTGAGGCCCACGCCTTCGCCGGAGACGAAGGTGCCGTGCTGGTGCAGGGCCGTGTACACCTCGTCGTACCGGGCGGCGCAGTGCACCTGGTGCGAGGTGAGGTACACCACGGGTGCGGCGTCGCGGAGCGCGCCGTACAGCGGGTACGGGTCGGTGATCGAGGCGTCGGTGTACGGATCGAGATCGGTCTGAGGAATCGTGGTCGTCGGACTCACCGGTTCACCTTTTCCCGCGCGACGAGGTCTTCGATCAGCGGCACCATTCCCACGGCGGTGGGCGCCGTGGCGGCCCGCTCGGCCAGTTCCCGGGCCTTGAAGCAGTACGAGGAGTCGCCCAGCATCTCCTTGACGACCTGCGCGATCGCCTCCGGACTGCCTTCCTCGCGGTACAGCGTCCGGGCGCAGCCGTAGTCCGTGAGCCGCTTCAGGGTCGGGGTGAACGCCTCGAACGGGTTGAGGATCAATTGCGGGGTCGCGGTGTTGATGGCGTTGACCGCCGTCAGGCCGCCCGCCGGATGGATGATCACCTCGCAGGTGGGGAGTATGGCCTCCAGCGGGATCCAGCCCGCCCGGACCCGCGGGTACTTCTCCTGGAGCTGCTTCCCCTCCGCCTCGCCGATGGCGACGACGACTTCGACGCCGAGCTCCAGCAGCCGCTCCACGATGGCCGAGATCCGGTCCATCGCGCCCGGGAAGGCGTACCGGAAGCTCCCCATCGTCAGGCACACCCGGCCGCTGTCCGGGGTCTGCAGCATCCACGGTTCGATCTGCCGCTGCTTGTTGTGCGGCGTCCAGCGCATGAAGGTGCCGGTGGTCTCGGTCAGGCCCGGCGGGCAGATGTCGATGCGCAGCGACGGGTCGGGCAGCGTGTCGGCGCCGATCCTGGCGAGCTGGTCCGCCAGCTCCTCGTGGAGGTATTCCTCGTAACCGTGGATGTCGAACAGGTCCCAGGACTGGCGGACGAACGGGATGCCGGCCGCGCGGGCGGCGATCTCCGCCCCGTGCCCCTGGCTGCCCGCGATCAGGACGTCGGCGCCCCACAGCTGGCAGATGTCCACCAGGTCGTCGCACACGTAGCTGCCCTGGCGGCCGAACCAGTGGCCCAGGTAGGGCATCTCCTGTTCGGGCCGGTGCGGGTACTCGATCGCCGGCCTGCCGTGGGCGGCGGCCTTGATGCTCTCGGTCGAATGCCCGCGGGCCACGGGGATGGACGGCAGGCCGATTCCGGTGACCGCGCCGGACATCTCCTCGAAGGAGGCCACCATGATCTCGTGCCCGGACGCCCGGAGGGCCGAGGCGAGGGGACCGATCGCGAACGCGCTGGCCGGGCTCGTGCCCGCGGCGTAGAACAGGGCCTTCACGCGGCGACCGCCGGCGACCGGTCTTTGTCGCGCTCCGCGAAGTAGGCCTCCTCCAGGCCCACGGTCTCGAAGTCGATGACGGCGAGACCCGCGGTCAGCAGGTGACTCGAACGCAGCTCCCGGACCAGGTCCAGGTAGTCCTCCATCTCGTCGAAGCCCAGGATGAAGAAGCTCTCCGCCTCACGCCCGTACTTGATGGCGCGCACCGGGGTGAGCTTCCCACCCCTCTTCACGAAGGCCCCGACGCTGGGGAAGACGTGCTCGTGCTCGATTGCTATGCGCTCTTCGAGCGACAACTCATACCAGGGGGTCAGGTAGTTGACGACGAGTACGGCGGCGAACTTCATGCGCGGTTCTCCGATCGGGTTTCCTGCGGGCGCAGTACGGCGTGCATGTGCCAGATCCGGGAGACGACGTTTCCGGCTTCGTCGATCAGCTGGTCGGCGAGGTTGTCGGTGGGGGCGTCGACCTCGAAGGTGCGCGGGTCGACCATCTTGGCCACGGCTTCGGCGGGCAGCGAGCTGTGGTAGCGCGTCGCCTCGATCACCTTGATGTCCCAGTCCGCGGAGAATGCCTCCCGCAGCTCGGGCTCCGAGACGCGGCGCGGGCCCGGGTAGTCGGGGGTGAGCTCCTTGGAGAAGGTGAACAGGTGGAGTTCGGCGCCTTCGTTGCACACGGCCCTGAGGAGTTCCGTGTACCGCGGCGTCTCCTCGGCCGGCAGTGTGTGGAAGAAGGCGCTGTCCAGGACGACGTCGTACCGGGGGCCGTCCGCCGCGAGGGAGAACGCGTCGGCCACCCGGAAATCGACGGTCGTGTCGTTCTTGCGGGCCTTCTCGCGGCCGCACTCGACGGCGACCTCCGACACGTCGACGGCGGAGACCCGAAGGCCCTGGGACGCCAGGTACAACGCGTTGTCCCCGAGGCCGCACCCCAGGTCGAGCACGTGCCCGTGGAAGCCGCCGTCGTCACAGATCCGGCGTACGGCCGGCTGCGGGCCTCCGATGTTCCACGGCATGAGTGGGCCCGACTTCTCCCCCTCCTGGTAGAGCTTCTCGAAGGGGATCTTCTCCGTGCTGCCGGTGGGCATCGTTCGCGGTTCCTCTCAGAGTTCTACGGACATGGCGTGGTGGAAGATGTTCAGGGGGTCCCACGTGCGTTTCGCCGACTGCAGACGCGCGTAGTTGTCCTTGTAGTACAGGTGGTGCCAGGGCTGCGCCGACCGGTTGTGCTCGGCGTTCAGCAGGTCGGTGTCGGGGTAGTTGATGTAGCAGCCGTCGGTGCGGTCCCCGGTGACGGGCACCCCTCCCGTGCCGGCGAAGAACTCCTCGTACAGACCGCGCAGCCAGCCGAGGTGGAGCTCGTCCATCGAGGCGTCCTGCCAGGCGGTGAACCACGACGACTTCGCGACGGAGTCCCGCTGGGGAGCGGCGGTGGCCGACGACGCGCGGCGGTTGATCTCGCCCCCGTAGCTGTTGAACATGACGTAGGACGCCTGGCCGGGGTGGTCGGAGTTCAGGTGCCGGTAGAGCACCGAGAACTGGTCGTCGGTGGGTGTCGCGCGATGATATGCGGACTTGGAGGCCGACCGGGCCCCCATGACGTCACCGCAGTCGGCCTGGCTCATGTAGCGGGTGCCGGTCAGCCAGCTCATCACGCCCCCGCGGGGGATGCCCACCGCGCGGGTGCCCTCCGTCAGCGACGCGACGAAGTCGGCCAGGATCTTCCCCTCGGGGTCCACGTCGGCGTCCTGCTGGACCATGAGCTGGAGGAACCCGGAGTTGCGGTGGTTGACGAAGAAGCTGGCGAACAGCGAGTTCTCCGGAGTTCCCGGCGCGGAGTGGCGTTCATGCCATGCGAAGAAGCGCCGCATCACGGTGACGAAGGACTCCTCGTCCATCGCGGCCCAGGGGTAGATGATCTTCTGCACGTGCAGTCGGCTGCTCGCGCGAGCCAGTCCGATCGGCTCGGTGGCGAGGTGCTCCGGGCTGCGGAACTCGTAGGCGGTGACCACGCCGAAGTTGCCGCCCCCACCGCCGGTGTGCGCCCAGAAGAGGTCTCCGAGGTCGCCGGTGTCGTCGGCGCGCGCCGTCACCAGGCGGACGTCGCGCGACTCGTCCACGACGGCGACCTCCACGGCGTGCAAGTGGTCGACCGCCAGGCCGAGCTGGCGCGACAGCGGACCGTAGCCGCCGCCGGCGACCAGCCCTCCCATGCCCACCGCGGAGCAGGCGCCGAGCGGCAGGGACGCGTTCCAGCGGCGGAAGAGGGCCTTCTGCGCCTGATCGACCGTCGCACCCGCACCGATCCGCACCCCAGGCCCTTCGGCGGACGGGCCGACGGTGTTGAGGTTGTGGAGGTCCAGGACGAGGTCCCGTCGCGGCGAGCCGACGAAGTCCTGGCCGCAGTGCCCGCCGGACCGGCAGGCGACGGCCCGCTCTTCGGCGACGGCCTTGCGCAGGGACGCGACGACGTCGTCCGGCGTGAGGGGAAGGTGGAACTCCGCGGGCTCGACGGCGAACCGGTGGTTGTCCGAGTGCGAGAGCTCGAGGTACCGGGGGTCCTCGGGACCCACGGTGAAGGGTGACATCGGCAGGGTCACGACGCGTAGCCTTCGCAGGACTGGGTGAAGACGGTCTCGTAGGTGTTGGCGTCCCTCGAGGTCAGCAGGGACTTGCCGCGTGCGCGCATCTGCCGGTCGTGCGCGGGGCGCTGTTCCTCCGGCATGGTGTGGAAGGCCTGGTAGGAGGCGGCGTCGTCCCACTGGGCGTAGTTGACGACCATGGTGCCGTCGAGCGCGCGCAGGATGCTGTGGGAGCGGTACCCGGGCACCTGCCGCATCCACTCGTCCGGCTTGTCGAGCAGGGACACGAGCTCGCCCTGGTCCTTGCTCTCGCACCCCATCAGAACGATCACGGTGAAGTCGTCCCGGTCCGGGCCTATTTCCGTCCGGGCGTCGCCGTCCTTCGTCTGGACGGACACCACCTCGGTCTTCAGCAGGTGCACCGACGTGGTGAGGTCGGTGAAGTAGGGAACGGTGTTGTGCTTGAAGTTCTCGCCGTCGTACCGCTCCTTGAGGTCGTCGATCGACCTCCACTGGATGTAGTTGGCCGCGCAGGGCTTCGCCACCCCCGCGTGCAGCGTGGACGACCGCCATCCCGGGTAGTTCGCCTTGGCGATGATGCCCCGCATGGCGTCCAGGAGAGTCGCCTGCTTCTCCGAGTCGGTGGTGTTGAACAGGTTGAACACGGTCAGGGAGCCGTTCTCGGGCTCGATGATCGGCATACGTCCTCCTAGGAGACTTTCTTGCCTTCGATGACGGACTGCAGTCCCGCGCGGGTGACCCCGACCAGCTCGATGCCGACCTCGGACATCAGGGTCCGGAACTCCTGCACGGTGCGCTGCTTGCCCTCGCAGAGGACGAGCATGTCCATGTCCATGAGCGCGATGGCCTGGTCCGCCTTCTCGTCCACGCCGGCCACGGCCTCCACGACGGCGAGGTGCGCTCCCTCGTGCATGGCCGACGCGATGTTCTTGAGGATGAGGCGCGAGCGCGCATCGTCCCAGTCGTGGAACACGTTGGAGGCCATGTACAGGTCGCTCCCCGGGGGGACGCTGTCGAAGAAGGAGCCGGCCTTCACCGTCACGCGGTCGGCGACGCCCGCGTCCGACAGCTCCGGCCAGGCCCGCGACACCACGTCCGGCTGGTCGAAGAGGACTCCGGACGTCCCGGGGTGTTGTTGCAGTACGGCGGAGAGGAGCGCGCCTCGCCCTCCACCGACATCCGTGATGCTGCCGAACCGGGAGAAGTCGAATGCCTCGACCACGGGCCGGATGATCCTCTTGGAGAGTTCGGTCATCGCGGAATTGAAGACCGAAGCGGTGTCCGGATTCGATTCCATGAATTCCCATACGCCGGAACCGTGCATCGCGGCGAAGGGGGATCGGCCCGTGCGCACCGCTGTGGGCAGGTGCGCCCAGGTCGCCCTTTCTGCAGTGGATCCCGTCCAGCGCGCGAAGTTGCGCATGGAGGAGTCGTCGTCCGTGGCCAGGGCGTGGCCCAGAGCGGTCAGCTCCATGGTGTGCTGCTCGGTCTGCTGCAGCAGGCCCACAGCGGCGCTGGCGCGGAAGAAACGTTCCGCTATATCGCGTTTCAGGCCGAGCCGAACGGCGAGTTGCGCCGGCGTCAGGCCGCCGGGCCCCAGCGCGTCGGCCACGCCGAGTTCTGCGAATGTGCTGACGACCCCGGCGCGCCAGCTTCCCATGAGGAGATCGAGAAGCTGGATGCTGACGGGGGGCGACGGCGGGCGCAGCGATTCCGTGCTTGTGATGGTCATGTTTTCCCTTCGACTGGTTGCCATGCGTCGAAATGAGGCACCGTTGCAAGGGCAATTCGCTCTCGAACACACTCTGTTGCCGGTGCCGGAACGGCGCTAGGTATTCCCATGGGATGGTCCTGGGAATCAGCGCCGGAACAGTGCAGAGTGCTGCGGGACGGAGCGGATTCGCCCGTCCCGCAGCACTCTGCGGCTGGTGGAGCCATGGGGCCGTGCCCTCTAGGAGGCGGGCGTCCGCTGGACGTCGGCGCCGGCTTCCGGCGCCCCGCCGGAAGCGTCCTGTCCGCCCCACTGCTGGGCGTCCGGCTTGCGCTGGGGGATGAGGAAGGTCGCGAGCATTCCGAGCACCAGCAGCGCGGCGCAGGTGTAGCCGTTGATCTGGACCCCGTAGGACATGGCGTCCCGGGCGGCGTCGGCGGCCGAGGCCGTCGCGGGGTTCTGGCTCAGCCCGGAGATCATCGCGCCCGCGCTGTCGGAGACCGCCGAGGACAGCCCGTCCGCGTCGGGCGTTCCCTGCTGGGCGAGCCGCTCGGACAGGTCGGAGTCCAGCGCCGTGAAGAACGTCGACGTCAGGATCGCGATGCCGAGCGCGGAGCCGAGCTGACGCGCGGCGCTCTGGATTCCGGAGCCCTGGCCGGCCTGCTGCGGCGGTACGTCCGCCAGGACGACGTTGGTGACCTGCGCGGTGGCGAAGCCGACCCCCATGCCGTACAGGAACAGGGCGATGGCGATGACCCACCACTGGGAGTCGCTGCTCGCCAGCAGGCCGAACATCAGCAGACCGAGCGCTTCGAGCACCAGGCCGATGCGGACCAGGCCGATGGGGCCGGTCTTCTCGGCCATGCCGAAGCTGGCACCGCTCGCGAAGAAGCTGCCGACCGCGACGACGAAGACCATCAGGCCGGTCTGGAGTACGGAGTACCCCAGGGTGTACTGGAGCCACAGGGGCAGTACGGCGAGGATGCCGAACTCCGCCAGCGCGATGATCAGCGTCGCGATGTTGCCCGTGCTGAAGGACTTGATGCCGAACAGCGAGGTGTCCATCAGCGGCGCCGTGCCGTTCGCGCGCGTCAGCCGGACCTGCAGCTGGAGGAAGAGCGCGAGGCTGACCACGGATACGGCCAGGGCGACCGGGACGACCGACAGGTTCACCACGTCACCGAAGGGGCCGAAGCTCTTGCGGGCCTCCCACCAACCGTAGTTGCGGCCCTCGATCAGACCGAAGGCGAGAAGTCCGAGGCCCAGCACCGACAGGACTCCGCCGACGACGTCGACCTTTCCCGGCTGCCGGGGGGACGGCTGGAGGAACCGCATGATGCCCGCGAGGATCAGAACCACGACGAAGATGTTGATGCCGAACGCCCACCGCCAGGAGGCCTCGGCGAGCCAGCCGCCCAGCAGCGGTCCGACCGCCGCGGCCGCACCGATCGTGGACCCCCAGATGGCGAAGGCCTTGCCGCGGTCGCGTCCCCGGAAGGTCATGTTGAGCAGCGCCAGCGACGTCGGCATGACGATCGCGCCGCCGACGCCCTGGGCGAACCGGCTGACGATCAGGAACTCCCCGGAGGGCGCCACCGCCGCGGCGATGCTCGCCAGCCCGAAGACCACGGTGCCGACGACGAACAGACGGCGTGCTCCCACGATGTCCGACAGGCGCCCCATCAGCAGCAGCAGGGCTGCCAGGATGATCGCGTAGGACTCCTGGATCCACTGCGCGCCGAACGCGGTGATCTTCAGGTCGTCGATGATGGGGGGCATCACCACGTTGACGATGGTGAAGTCCACGACCACCAGCGACACACCGAGGGAAATCGCGACCAAACCCAGCCAAGCGTCCCGACTGGCCGATGAGGATCGACTTGGATTTTCAGCCACTGCGTTCTTCCGATCTTCTCGATGCAACGCACCCGGTGGAACGCCGGGGGCGAAATACTGGAGCGGGAGGGGGGCGTGCGCCGCCCCCGGAGCAGAGGCACCATCGCAGGAGAAGAGGACGCGTGCTGACCTCTACTGATCGCAATCGGAGGGCAATTCTTGATCGCCAACCGCACACTGGAGCTCCTCAGCCTGCTTCAGGCACAGAAGGAGTGGACCGGCGACGGGCTGGCCGAGCGCCTGGGGGTGTCCCCGCGAACCGTCCGCCGCGACATCAACCGGCTCCGCGAACTGGGCTACCCCGTCACGGCGACGAAAGGCCCCTCCGGCTACTACCGGTTGTCCCGCGGGGCACGTCTTCCTCCGCTGATAGTCGACGACGAGCAGGCCATCGCCATCGCGCTGTCCCTCCAGACGGCGCCCGCCTCCGTGGCCGGCATGGGTGACGCCACCAAGCGCGCGCTGAACTCCATCAGGGAACTCCTGCCGCCCCATCTCTCCCGCCGCCTCGCGACCTTCTCCATCGAACAGATCGAGAACGCCTGGGAGCTGGCCCCGCCCCAGGTCGACCCCGGACTGGTGGCACAGCTGAGCGCCGCCGCGCAGGAGCGGGAACTCGTGCGGTTCACCTACCGGTCCATCGAGGTCGACGAGGTGGACGGCAGTGAGGTCCTCGCCGAACCCCACCGGCTCGTCGTCTGGTCGGGACGCTGGTACATGGTCGCCTTCGACCAGCGCGGGTGCTCCTGGCGCGCCTACCGGCTCGACCGGATCGAACAGCCGGCCGCCACCGGGTGGCGCTTCGCTCAGCGCGACATCCCCGAGAGGGACATCACCCGCTTCGTCCAGAGCCAGCCCGACCGCGGAGACACCCCGGACACCTGGCCCTGCTGGGGCACCGTCCTGATGGAGTGCCCCGCGGCGCTGGTGGCCAAGTGGGCCCCGGGCGCGGCGAGTTTCGAAGCGGTCGACGAGCGGATCACCCGGATACGGATGGGGGCCTGGTCGTGGTCGGCGCTCATCGGCTTCCTGGTGACCTTCAGCTGCCGGTTCACCGTCGAGAGCCCGCCCGAACTCGCCGAGGCGGCCCGCCGTGTGATGGGCCGCATCGACGTCGACATCCCGCGGGCCGACGCGCGTGCGCAGGCCCCGGCCGACGCGTCCGCCCAGGGGGGCGAACCGGCCATGTGATCGCGATCACGTGAGGAAGTAGAGGTCAGAAGCTGACCTCTACTACTCCTAGCCTGGCTCGTCCAGCCCGGCAATCACAGGAGACTCCTTGAATCCCGCCCGATCACTGACCGAGGCAGCGACAGTGGTCGCCGCGGAGCAGCCCGTCGACAGCGCACACCGCCACGAAGCGGCCGGGGCGACGAACAGGCTGTCCCACGACAGCGGCCACATCGAGGTGCGCGGGGCACGCACCAACAATCTCCGAGACGTCTCGATCGACGTACGCAAGGGCGCGCTCACCGTCTTCACCGGTGTCTCGGGCTCAGGAAAGAGCTCCCTGGTACTCGGCACCATCGCGGCCGAGTCGCAGCGCCTGCTCAACGAGACCCAGCCGACGTTCGTCCAGGGGCTGCTGCCCCAGACGGTGCGTCCGGACGTCGACAGTCTGCGCAACCTCTCCGCCGTCGTGACGGTGGACCAGAAGCGGCTGGGCGCGGACCCGCGGTCCACCATCGGGACCGCCACCGACACGTACGGCCTCCTGCGCCAGCTCTTCTCCCGGCACGGCTCCCCGCACATCGGGTCCCCCAGCCGGTTCTCGTTCAACGACCCCTCCGGCATGTGCCCGACCTGCTCGGGCACCGGAGTGGTCACGGAGGTCGACATCGACCAGCTGGTGGACCGGGACCTCTCCCTCAACGACGGCGCGCTGCTGTTCCCCACCTTCGCGGTCGGCACCGGATTCTGGTCGATCTTCGTCAACTCCGGCTTCTTCGACCCCGACCTCCCCCTGGGCAAGTACGACGACCAGGAGTGGGAGAGGCTGCTGCACCTGGAGCACGCCAAGACCGACAGCCGCTCGCTGAAGGTGACGTACGAGGGCCTCCTGCCCAAGCTGCGGCGCCTGTACCTGAACAAGGAGCGCGAATCGCTCCAGCCGCACGTGCGGGCCGCGGTCGAGCAGATCGCCAGCACCGCGCAGTGCACGGCGTGCGAAGGCAGCCGCCTGTCGGAGGAGGCCCGCTCGGTACGGGTCAACGGCGTGGGCATCGCCGAGTGCACCGGTATGGAGATCGCCCGGCTCCTCGAAGTCGTGCAGCAGTGGAACGATCCCGCGATGGCGGGCGTCGTCCACGGCATCCGCGGCGCGCTCACCGCCATGGTCGAGCTCGGCCTGGGCTACCTCAACCTCCAGCGCCGTGCGGGCACGCTGTCCGGCGGCGAGTCCCAGCGGGTCAAGATGGTGCGTCACCTCGGCTCGGCGCTGACGGACCTGACGTACGTCTTCGACGAACCGACGACCGGCCTGCACGCCGACGACGTCGACCGGGTGCTGAAGGTGATGGCGAGCCTGCGCGACAAGGGCAACACCGTGCTCGTCGTGGAGCACGACCCGCAGGTCCTCGACGTCGCCGACGCCGTCGTCGACCTGGGACCCGGCGCGGGCACCCACGGCGGGACGATCGTCTACGCCGGTCCGCCGAGCGGGCTTCCCGCCTCCGACGGACCCACCGCCGCGTCGCTGCGTACCGTGCCGCAGTTGCGGACCGCCCGCGAACCCCGGGGCTGGCTGCGGGTGGAGAACGCGGACCTGCACAACCTGCGCGACATCACCGTGGAGATCCCCCTCGGTGTGTTCGTCGCCGTGAGCGGTGTCGCGGGAGCGGGCAAGAGCTCGCTGGCCCGTGGAGTGCTGCCCTCCCGCCTGGACTCGTGCGTGATCATCGACCAGAGCCTGCCCCGGGGCAGCAGGCGCAGCACCCCGGCGAGCTGGACGGGCATCCTCGACCCGATCCGCAAAGCCTTCGCCCGTGCCACCGGGGTGAGCGCCGCTCAGTTCTCGTCGAACTCGGCGGGCGCCTGTCCGGCCTGCAACGGCCTCGGCGTCGTCGTGACGGAGCTCGGCCGCGGCGACACCGTGGAATCGCCCTGCGAGGAGTGCGAAGGCACCCGGTTCCGCAGCGAGGTGCTCGCCCACCGGCTGCGCGACCGCAGCATCGCCGACGTCCTCGCCATGTCCATCAGCGAGGCGTGCGCGTTCTTCACGGAACCGGCGATCCGGGAGGTGCTGGCGAGCCTGGAAGGGGCCGGGCTCGGCTACCTGGGGCTCGGACAGCCGCTGTCGACGCTCTCCGGGGGAGAGCGCCAGCGGCTCAAGCTCGCCGTCGAACTCGCCTCGCCCTCCGACTTCTACGTGGTCGACGAGCCGACGGCCGGGCTGCACCGCCAGGACGTGGGGCGTCTGCTCGGTCTTCTGGACCAACTCGTCATGAAGGGCAGCACGGTTGTCGTGGTGGAACACGACCTCGACGTCATCGCGCAGGCGGACTGGGTGATCGACATGGGGCCGGGCGCCGGTGCGGCCGGCGGCGACATCGTGTTCGCGGGGTTGCCCGAGGACCTGATGGAGAGCCGGCCTTCGGTCACCGGACGCCACCTCGCGAGCCGGGTCCGGGGCGAAGGCGCCGGCCACCCCGGGGCGTGACGCCGCCGTACCTCCCGGGAACGAAGCCGCCGTACCTCCCAGGACACGAAGCCGCCGGGCGTTCCGCGGCTCGGAACAGACAGAAGGAGCACATCAGATGATCAGGATCGCCGTCGTACTCGGAAGCACCCGCCCCGGCCGTCGCGGTGAGGCGGTGGCCCGGTGGGTCACCGAGGTCGCCGCGCGGCACCCCGCGGCCGTGATGGGCGAGGTGACCTTCGAACTGGTCGACCTGGCGGATTTCGCGCTGCCGTTGCTGGACGAGCCCGTGCCCGCCTTGTTCGGCCAGTACCGGAACGAGACCACCCGGCGGTGGGCCGACGCCATCGGCTCGTTCGACGGGTTCGTGTTCGTGACGCCCGAGTACAACCACTCCGTGCCCGCGGCGCTGAAGAACGCCGTCGACCACCTGTTCGCCGAGTGGAACGACAAGGCGGCCGGATTCGTCAGCTACGGCGTGCACGGCGGGACCCGCGCCGTCGAGCACCTGCGGCTGGCGCTGGCCGAGGTGAAGGTCGCGGATGTGCGGAGCCAGGTCGTCCTGTCGGTGTTCGACGACTTCGACTACACGGGATACGACATGACGGACCCGACGTCGGCCGGCCGGTTCACGCCGGGGGAGCGGCAGGAACCGGCGGTGAACACGATGCTGGACGAGGTCGTCGCCTGGTCGGCCGCGCTCAAGCCGCTGCGCGCGGACGCCGCCGCGGAGTCCGCGGAAGACGTCGTTGCGGTATGACGCGCCAGGGCCGCCGCCTGTCCGGATCGACGTACCGGGGCCGCCGCCTGGCCCCTGCCCCGGCTCCTGACCGCTGACGGGCACCTACGGCCTTCGGCTGTGCACGTGTCCCGGCCGGGACCGTACGAGCGCAGCTCGAAGGCCGTACCCGCCCTTCTCCGAATCCCCTGCCCGTCACGGGAGTTCCCCTGCGATAGCACGGATATACCCCCGTCCTCACCACAGGTGACCTACTCCCGCCGCGCGATTCCGAGCACCGTAAGTGGCATGACGTTGCACGCCGCAGAAGGCATTCGGTCGCACGTACCGGTTCTCGTCGTGGGAGCCGGTCCCACAGGTCTCATGCTCAGTGCCGAGCTGGCGCTCCACGGAGTCCAGCCGCTGCTGATCGACGCACTGCCGAGCCCGAGCGGACAGTCCCGGGCCCTGGGCTTCACGGTCCGGACGCTGGAGATCTTCAAGCAGCGCGGCATCCTCGGCCGCTTCAAGGGGCTCGCCCAGGTACCGGGAGTGCATTTCGCCGGCCTGAACATCGACGGCGACTTCCTGTCCAGCACGCTGAGACCGGCCAACCAGTACCCGCAGTCCAGGACCGAACAGGTCCTCGCCGACTGGTGCGAGGAGCGGGGGGTCACGGCCCTGAGGCCATGGAGGCTGGAGTCGATGGAGCCCACCGGCTCCGGATACCGCTGCGTGCTCAGCGGTCCGTCCGGTCGGCGCACCGTCGAGGCGGACTACGTGGCCGGTTGCGACGGGGCGGCCAGCGGCGTTCGCGAAGCGATCGGCATGCCCACCCGCCGCACCCCTCCTTCCGTCCAGATGCTCCTCGGCGACCTGCGCGGTTGCGGGCTGCCCAACGAGCCCTTCGGGGTCAAGCACGAGAAGGGCATGGTCATGTCCGCGCCGCTGGGCGACGGGACGGAACGGGTCATCGTCTGCGACTTCTCCCAGCCGATGCGGCCGCAGGGCGCACCGGTCACCCACGCCGAGATCAAGAACGCGTACGAGAACGTCGTCGGCAAGCCCCTGACGGAGGGCGAATGCCTGTGGGCGAGCTCCTTCTCCGACGCCTCCTCCCACGTGGAGTCGTACCGGGACGGCCGTGTGCTGCTCGTCGGGGACAGCGCGCACACGCACCTCCCGGCGGGCGGCCAGGGCATGAACGTTTCGCTCCAGGACTCGGTGAACCTCGGCTGGAAGCTCGCGCTGGTGAGCCGGGGCCACGCACCGGATTCCCTCCTGGACAGCTACCACGCCGAGCGGCACCCGGTAGGCAGGGAACTGCTGCTCAACACGGCCGCCCAGGGGCAGCTGTTCCTGCGCGGCCCGGAGGTGGACCCGCTGCGCGAGATCGTGCGGCGGCTGCTGGAGGTGCCGGAGGTGTCGGTCCGGCTTGCCGACGGAGTCAGCGGACTGGACATCCGGTACGACATGGGCGACCCGGAGGCGTCACCACCGGTGGGTGAGCGGTTGGCACCGGATGCCTTCACCGTGGTCGAGGCCGGCGGCGACGTCGTCGAAGAGCTGCGGCACGGCTCCGCCCTCCTGGTCCTCCTCGCCGACGACGGCGAGGCGTCCCCGCTCGCCGCGCAGTGGGGGGACCGGGTGCGCGTGGTGCACGCGCGGCCGAAGGAACCACGACGGAAAGCCGGCTCCGCCGAGCCCCTGAACCTGTTCGTCCGGCCGGACGGCCACATCGCCTGGGCGGGCCCGCGGAGCGACGGGCTGAGCGCCTCGCTCAGCCGTTGGCTCGGCGAGCCCGCCGCGTAACCAGAGGAGGAAGACCCTTGTACAGCTCTCTGATCGTCGCCCGGATGGACTCCGGCCACGCGGACGCGGTGGCCGACATCTTCAGCGCGTTCGACGCCACCGACATGCCTGCGCGGATGGGAACCCTGCGCCGCGAGCTCTTCCGGTACCGCGGCCTCTACTTCCACCTCCAGAACTTCGAGACCCCCGACGGGACCGCCGCCGTGGAGGCGGCGAAGACCGACCCGCGGTTCATCGGCATCAGCAACGACCTCAAGCCGTACATCGAGGCCTACTCCCCGACCTGGCGGTCGCCGAAGGACGCGATGGCCGAGCGCTTCTACCACTGGAGGGCCGAGCGTTGAGCCGCCGCGTGTTCATCACCGGGGTCGGGGTCGTCGCGCCCGGCGGCGTCGGCCGCGACGCCTTCTGGGACCTCCTGACCCAGGGGCGTACCGCCACCCGGCGGCTCAGTCTCTGCGACCCGGAGCCGTTCAGATCCCAGGTGGCCGCCGAGGTCGACTTCCGGGCCGAGGCCGCGGGACTGACCGAACAGCAGTCCGTGGAGCTGGACCGGGCGGCCCAGTTCGCCCTGGTCGCCGCCCGTGAGGCGGTGGAGGACGCGGGCTGGCGGGACACGTGCCCGCCCGACCGGGCCGGGGTCGTCGTGGGCTCCGCCGTCGGCGCCACGACCAAGCTGGAGGAGGTCTACCGGCAGCTCAGCACGGACGGGTCCCTCTGGGACGTGATCCCGGACTCCCCGGCCCAGCTCTACTCGTACTTCGTGCCCAGCTCCTTCGCCGCCGGCATCGCCCGGGAGTTCGGCGTCACCGGGCAGAGCGGCGTCGTGTCGACCGGCTGCACCTCCGGGATCGACGCCGTGGGCAACGCGTGGGAACTGATCCAGGACGGCATCCTGGACTCCGTGGTCTGCGGGGCCACCGACGCGCCCATCTCGCCCATCACCGTCGCCTGCTTCGACGCGATCAAGGCGACCTCGACCTACAACGACACCCCGGAGACCGCCTCCCGGCCGTTCGACGCGACACGGGGCGGATTCGTCCTCGGCGAGGGCAGCGCGATGTTCGTCCTGGAGTCCGAGGAGTCCGTCCTGCGCCGCGGCGCGCGCGTCTACGGCGAGATCAAGGGGTACGCCAGCCGCTGCAACGCGTACCACATGACCGGCCTGAAGGCCGACGGGCGTGAGCTGGCGCAGGCCGTCACCGCCGCCCTGACCCAGGCTCGGATGGACCCGGGCGAGCTCGACTACGTCAACGCCCACGGCAGCGGGACCAAGCAGAACGACAGGCACGAGACCGCTGCGCTCAAGGTCTCCCTGGGCGCCGCCGCCCGCCATGTGCCCATCAGCTCCATCAAGTCCATGGTGGGCCACTCGCTGGGGGCCATCGGCTCGCTGGAGATCGCCGCGTGCGCCCTGGCGCTGCGGTACGACGTGATCCCGCCGACGGCCAACCTCACCCGGCCGGACCCGGAGCTCGACCTGGACTACGTACCCGTACATGCGAGGAAACAGCGGACCGACGGAATCCTGACGACCGGCAGCGGTTTCGGAGGGTTCCAGAGCGCCATGGTCCTCGCGGATCCGGAGAAACGCTCATGACCGCACACATCACCGGCATCGGTGTCGTCTCCCCGCTGGGCCTGTCCCGGGAAGAGCACTGGAAGGCCCTCCTCGACGGGTGCAGCGGCCTGGGCCCGACCCGGTCGTTCGACTCCACCCGCTACGACAACCCCATCAGCGGCGAGGTCCCCCACTTCAGCCAGGAGGAACTGCCCAGCCGACTGCTGCCCGCCACCGACCGCATGACACAGATGTCGCTGGTCGCCGCAGCAGGGGCGTTCGACGACAGCGGCATCGACAGGGACCAGGTCGACCCCCTCGACATCGGCGTCATGACCGCCGCCACCGCGGGCGGATACGCGTTCGGGCAGAAGGAACTGCAGAACCTGTGGTCCAAGGGCCCCAAGTACGTCAGTACCCACCAGTCCTACGCCTGGTTCTACGCGGTCAACACCGGCCAGATCTCCATCCGCCACGGCTGCCAGGGCCACAGCGGAGTGATCGTCGCCGACGACGCCGGTGGCCTCGACGCGATCGCGACCGCCGCCCGCCGCCTGGCGCGCGGGAACCGCGTCATGCTCACCGGCTCGGTGGACAGCACCATGTGTCCCTGGGGGCGGGTCGCACACACCTCGACCGGCCACCTGTCGAAGTCCGCCGACCCGCGCACCGCGTACCTGCCGTTCGACGAACGGGCAGGCGGGTGGGTCAACGGCGAGGGCGGGGCCCACCTCGTCCTCCGGTCCGAGAGCGACGGCCGGTACGCGTCGCTGCTCGGCCACGGGGCGACCGTGGACGCCCCGCGCGCCGACCCGGGGGCGGGTCTGGTCCAGGCGATCCGCCTCGCACTCGACGCGGCGCGGCTGCGCGCCCGCGACATCGGCGTGGTCTTCGCCGACGCGGCCGGCACCCGGCAGGCGGACCGGGCCGAGGCCGCCGCCCTCGTGGAGGTCTTCGGGCGGAACTCCGTCCCCGTCACCGCGCCCAAGGCGGCCACGGGCCGCATGGGCTGCGGAACCGCCTCGCTCGACGTCGCCATGGCGGTGCTCGCCCTGCGCGACCAGACGATCCCGCCGACCGTCAACGTCGAAGCGGACGCGTCCCTCGGGATCAACCTGTGCACCGCCGCCGCCCCGCACCGCATCACCCACGCCCTGGTGCTCGCCAGGGGCATCGGTGGGTTCAACTCCGCCCTGATCGTCGGGGCATGACCGAAGGAGAGAACGACATGACCGCACGCGTAACCATGGACGACCTCAAGCGAGCCCTCCAGGAGGGCTCGGGGGTCGACGAGGGCGTCGACCTCGACCGGGACCTCCCGACCAAGGCGTTCGCCGACCTCGGCTACGACTCCCTGGCCGTCCTGGAGACCGGCCTGCGCCTCGGACGCGAGAACAACATCGAGATCGACGACTCGGTGTTCAACGACCTCGACACGCCCCAGCAGCTGCTCGACGCGATCAACCAGGCCCTCGAGAACCAGGCGGCGGCATCATGACGGCCCTGCGTCACGCCCTCGTCACCGGCGGGTCGAGCGGCATCGGCAAGGCCGTCGCGCAACGCCTCGGGAAGGCCGGGCACACCGTGTCGATCTGCGGCCGGGACCCCGAGAAGCTCCGGTCCGCCGCCAAGGAACTGGCCGAACTCGGCGTGTCCGTCACCACGTTGAGCGCCGACGTCAGTGACCCCCAGCAGGTGCGCGAGCTGGTCGGCCAGGCCGTGGAGGCGAACGGGCCCATCGGGATCCTGGTCAACAACGCCGGCAGGAACGGCGGCGGCAAGACGGCGGAGCTGACCGACGAGCTGTGGCGGGAGGTGCTCAGCACCAACCTCGACAGCGTCTTCTACGTCACCCGGGAGGTGCTGGCCCGCGGCGGCATCCACGAGGTCGAGCACGGCCGCATCGTCAACATCGCCTCCACCGCGGGCAAACAGGGCGTCCTGCTGGCCGCCCCCTACTCCGCCTCCAAACACGGCGTGGTCGGCTTCACCAAGGCCGTGGGCAAGGAGCTCGCGCCCCAAGGGATCGCGATGAACGCGGTCTGCCCCGGATACGTGGAGACGCCGATGGCCACCCGGGTGCGGCGCGCGTACGCCGACGCCTGGGAGACCACGGAGGCGGAGGTCCTGTCCGCCTTCGAGGCGAAGATCCCGCTCGGCCGGTACAGCACGCCCGACGAGGTCGCCTCCCTCGTCGAGTACCTCACCACCGAAGGCGCCGCCTCGATCACGGCCCAGGCACTCAACGTGTGCGGCGGCCTCGGAAATTTCTAGGAGATGATCCGCATGACCGACCGGCCTCGCGTCGACGTGCACACCACCACGATCAGCAGCAGCGCCGACGAGGTGTACCGCCGCCTGGAGAGCGTCGGGCAGTGGTCCCAGATGTTCGAACCGACCATCCACAGCACGGAACTGGCCCGGGAGGGGAACAAGCAGACGATCCAGCTGTGGGCCGTCGCCAACGGGGAACCCAAGTCCTGGGTCTCCGAGCGTCACCTCGACCCCGCCGCACGCACCATCCGCTTCGCGCAGACGGTCACCGCGCCGCCCGTCGCGGAGATGTCGGGCGAGTGGAAGGTCCTGCCCCTGACCGAGGACAGCTGCTCCGTCCGGCTGACGCACACCTACCGCGCGGAGGACGACTCCGAGGAGGCGCTCGCCTGGATAGCCAAGGCCGTGGACACCAACAGCACCAAGGAACTCGCGGCGCTGAAGACCGCCCTCGAACGGGAGGCGGACAGCGAGCTGAGCGCCTTCACCTTCGCGGACTCGGTGGAGACGACGGCCGACCCCGTCCTGCTGTTCTCCTTCCTGGACCGCGGCGAACTGTGGTCCGGACGGCTGGACCACGTCGCCGAGGCCGAGATGAAGGAGTTCTCCGACGGGCTGCAACTGCTCCGCATGCGGACGAGCACCCCGGACGGCGACAGCCACGTCACGGAGTCGTACCGGGTGTCCCAGAGCCCGGCCAGGCTGCTGTACAAGCAGGTGACGCTGCCGGCGCTGCTGGAACTGCACACCGGCGAGTGGACCATCTCCCCGTCCGGCGAGAGCTGGAAGGTCACCTCGAAGCACACGGTGGCGATCAACCCCGAGGCGGTGCAGAAGGTCCTCGGCCCGGACGCGACCGTCGCGGACGCCAAGGAACTCGCCCGGCGGAACCTGGGGAACAACAGCCTGCGGACCCTGGAAGCAGCGGTCCGCTGGGCCGATGCCGCCGCGCCGCAACGGTGAGCGGGAACGTGACCGTGCCCGAGGCCTCCGACGTCGTCGTCGTCGGCGCCGGGCCCAGCGGCCTGCTCCTGGCGGGGATCCTCGCCGGGGCAGGCGCGCGGGTCACCGTACTGGAATCGCGCGGCGCGCCGGACCCGCAGATCCGTGCCTCGACCCTGCACGCCCGCGCCATGGAGATCTTCGACTCCCACGGTGTGGAGTTCGCCCCCGAGTTACCCCACAGCACCCACGGGCACTACGGCGGCCTGCCCGTGGACCTCTCGCACGTCGAGTCCGACCGGGCCGGCGTCTGGCGGTGCCCGCAGCCCGAACTCGTACGGACACTGAGCGGCTGGGCCGGCCGCCGCGGCGCCCGGCTGCTGTACGGGGAACACGTGGAGTCCGTCCACGCGCAGGGCGGGCACCGTCTGGTACGCACCCGGACCGGCCGGACCTTCGGCGCGGCGCTGCTGGTCGCGACGGACGGACAGCAGAGCACCGTCCGTGCGCTGCTCGGCATCGCCTGCGAGGGTGCCCCGGCCACGCGCGTCCTGGTGCAGGCCGACCTCCGCCGGTGCCGCGTGCCGGGACGGCGCTTCGAGCGGCGGGGGCGTTACACCGTCACCGCCGCCCCGCTCAGCGACGAGGTCACGCGGCTGATGATCCACGATCCGCGGTGGCCCGTGGGCCGGCCGCGCACGGCGGAGGACCTCCGTGCCGCCTGGCAGGCCGCCACCGGCGAGGTGCTGCCGGCCGAGCCTTCGTGGCTGCGGACGTTCAGCGACGACACGAGCGTCGCGCACCGACTCGTCGAAGGCCGCGTCGTGCTGTGCGGTGACGCGGCTCATCCCTTCATCCCCATCGGAGGGCAGGCGTTGAACACGTCCCTGATGGACGCCGAGGCACTCGGCTGGCGCATCCTGGCGCACCTGGAGGACGGGGACCCGCAGGGGCTCCTGGAGTACGGGGAGGAACGCGCCGCCTGGCTGGACGTGCTCGCGCGCAGACTGCGCGCGCAGGCGCGCCTGCTGTTCGACACCGACGAGGCAGCCACCGCGCACAAGGCGCGCGTGGCCGAGCGGTTGAACAGCGACGAGGCCTACCGGCAGAAGATCGCCGACTCCCTGGCGGGTGTCGACGTGTGCTACCCGGCGGCCACCGGCGGGATCCGCCGCCGTCTCGGCCCGGCCCAGCTGCGCGAGGCCGGGGCCGCCCGCCGCACGACCCGCGTCCGACGGGCGTTCGTGACCGACGGCGGCACCCGGGTGGACGCGTGGATCAGGCCCGATCACCACTGGTATCCGACGGCCCCTGACGAGGCCCGGCGGGATTGGAATGACGCGGTGCGCCCTCTTGACGACCACGAAGCCGAGGTGGCGCGGTGAAAGCGTTCCTGTTTCCCGGCCAGGGGACCCAGAAAGTCGGTATGGGCTGCTACCTGCGCGAGGAGTACCCGGGCCTGGTCGAGCCGCTGTGGCAGGAGGCGGACGAGATCCTGGGGTACTCCCTGACCCGCCTCTGCGAGGAAGGGCCGGTCGAGGAGCTGCGGCACATGCCGGTCACGCAGCCGGCCGTCTTCCTGTGCAGCTACGCGGCCCTGGTCGCCGCGCGGGCCCAGGGCGCGGAGCCGGACGTCGTCGCGGGCCACAGCCTGGGCGAGTACTCGGCTCTCGCGGCGGCCGGTGTGCTGACCTGGAGGGAAGTGCTCCAGCTCGTCCATCGCCGTGGTGAGCTCATGGCGCAGGTGCAGGAGCAGGTGGACGGGAAGATGGCGGCCCTCCTCGGACTGTCGATCGAGCAGGTCGAGAGGGCCTGCGCGCAGGTGCGGTCCGACACCGGGGAGGTGGTCGAGGTGGCCAACCACAACGAGCCCCTCCAGGCCGTGGTCTCCGGCCAGACCGCAGCCATCGACCTGCTGGTCGAGCGGGTCACGACGATGACGGACGCACGCGCGACCGTGCTGAGGATCGGCGGCCCGGCCCACTCCAGTCTGATGGGGAGCGCCACGGCGGACTTCGTGGAGTACCTGCAGCGCTTCGACTTCCGGCCGCCCCGGGTGCCCCTGATCTCCGGTTCGACCGCCGCACTGTACGCGTCCGGTGAGGAGATCAAGCGCCAGCTCGGCGATCAGCTGGTGCACCGGGTGCGCTGGGTCGACGTGATGGCCGAGCTCAAGCGGCTGTCGGTGTCGCGGACCTGGGAGCTGGGGCCGGGCAAGGTCCTCTCGGGGTTCGTCCAG
The DNA here is from genome assembly GCF_045160965.1 of Streptomyces sp. NBC_00207. Lineage (NCBI taxonomy): Bacteria > Bacillati > Actinomycetota > Actinomycetes > Kitasatosporales > Streptomycetaceae > Streptomyces > Streptomyces sp. NBC_00207. The sequence goes on from NZ_CP130715.1 coordinate 8,133,432, forward strand.
AGGTCGCTGCCCGGCGTGTCGACCTATCGTGCCAACGACCTGCCGTCCTTCCTGGCCGGCGTGACGGGCTGGTGAACCGGTGAATCACATGGTGCGACGAGCGCCGACCGCTGCCCTGGGGGAGCGGTCGTCCGACGGGGCGGGCACCTCGCCCGGACCCCTCGTCCTGATGCTGCCCGGGCAGGGTTCGCAGTTCGGCGCGATGGGGGCCCCGCTCTACGACGCCGACCCCCGTTTCCGCCGGGCGCTCGACGACTTCTTCGACGCGTTCGGCGCCGGCGCGCAGCGGCTCAGGCAGGTGTGGCGTCACGGCTCTCCCCGGGAACTCGAGCAGGGGGCCATCGCCCAGCCGCTGCTCTTCGGGATCGGCTACGCCGCCGGAAGGGTCTGGCTGGAGGACCTGAAGGGCGCCGACGTGACCCTGATCGGGCACAGCGTGGGTGAATTGGCGGCGGCCACGCTCGCGGGCGTCTTCGACCTCGAACTGGCCGGTGCGCTCCTGCAGGAGCGGGCCCGGCTGCTCGAAGAGGCTCCCCGCGGCGGCATGATCGCCTGCCGCGGCACGGAGGCAGAGGTGCAGGAGCACCTCGACGCCCTGGGCGGACGGGCTGTCGTCGCGGCGGAGAACGCGGACAACCAGTGCGTTGTGAGCTGTGCGGAGGAGGACCTCCCGGACACGGTGCGAGGCCTTGGCGCCCGGGGGGTGTCGTGCATGCGCGCCGCGGCGGCCGAGCCGTTCCACTCCCCGCTCCTGGCCCCGGCCGCCCTTGAGTTCGAGGATTTCCTGGCGCGGCGCGAGCGGGAGCTGTCGCCGGCGAGGTTACCGATGGTCTCGGCCTACTCGGCACGAAGGGTCAGCGATCGGAATGCGGAACCCGCTCGGTTCTGGACGCATCAGATGGCCGAAAAGGTGTTCTTCTGGAAGGCGATCGTCAGCAACTGTGGTTCCAGTCCGCACACGTTTGTGGAGATCGGCCCTGGAACGGTCCTTTGCATGGCTGTCCGCCGGTTGCCATCGGTTCGCGAAGGAGGTTCCGAAGTAGTCACCACGATGCCGCGTCATCGACGTGAGGTCGAACAGTGGAATTCCGTCCGGCGTGAGGTGGTCGAGCTGTTCAGTTGAGTCCTCAACGACTCTTAATGGGTCGGGGCGGGGGCTCCTGAGGTCGTACTGTGCAGAGTTTGTCAAAAGTTTGCATGTTCGAAAAAATAAGTACATGGATCGGAAGGATGCTGGTATTGTTGCCGAGCGTTGAACGGTTATCGATTCCGCAGATGTTTTCCCGTCCTCTTCTCCCCGCTGTTCCTACCGAATCCCGCTCCCCCTTCTTTCTTCAGCCTTTTCCGCTGCGCGTCAGGGGGTTGATGGTCGAGATCACACGGACGGCTCTTCGATAAATATTCACCTTGGCCGGGTCGAATAGTTAGCACGGGGGAAATGCAATGGGTTTAATCCGTTTCGATGTGCTGGGATCACTCCGGGTGCGGTGCGACGACGCGCTTGTGCGACTCACCGGACAGAAATACCGGACCGTGGTTTCGTGTCTCGCTCTCCATCCCGAGAGTTCGGTGAGCATGGAGGAACTCCTCCACGCCGCATGGAAGGGAAAGCGTCCGTCCAGCGCGCACCACCAGGTGCGGAAGATGATTTCCGCGCTCAGGCTCAGCTTCGACCAGGGCTGGGACCTGGTGGCGACGTCCCACGAGGGCTACATGCTGAAGTTGACGCCCGAGCACTCCGACGTCTCCGAGTTCTGCCGGCTCTACGACCGGGCGATGTCGAGTGCCTTCGCGAGCGACGAGGACCTGTCGGTGGCGTATTCGGCGCTGGCGCTCTGGCGGGGGAGGCCCTGCGAGGGATCGGAGCCCCGCGGGCAGGAGCACTGGATCTCCGAACTGGTGGAACAGCACCGGGTGCTCCTGAACAAGACGGTGCAGGCCTTCCAGGAGCGGGGACGCTCCGACGAGTTGACCTCGATACTGCGCGTGGCGTCGAAGATCCACAGGCAGCCGGTCCACCCGCACTCCGATACCGCCGTACCCGCCCCGGCCGGCCGGCCGTCGAGCGGGACGCACGCCCGCGAGAGTCCGTTACCGCCGCCCCTCCCGGCATGGCCCGGCGTCCCGGTCGGGCCGAACTGCTTGCCGCGGGACCTCCAGGACTTCGGCGGACGCGAACGCGAGATCGACGAACTGCACACCCTCCTCTCGGGGCAGGGGCCGCACTCGCCGTCGGTGGCGACCCTTCACGGAATGGGCGGAGTCGGGAAGACGGCTGTCGCCGTCCGCCTGGCGCACCTGCTGGCCCGCCACTATCCGGACGGCCAGTTCTTCGTCTCCCTGGACGGCTTCTCGTCGTCCTGCACGGCCAGCGTGTCCAGCGCCCTCGGGGTGCTGCTGCGGCAGAAAGGCATCCCGGACGACGAGATCTCCTCGTCGGAGGAAGGGCGGCTGGCGCAGTGGCGGACCATCACGGCCGGTCAGCGACTGCTCGTCGTGCTGGACGACGCCCGCGACATCGAGCAGGTGGAACCGCTCATACCGCCCTCGCGCGACAGCGCCTGCATCATCACCTCCCGCATCATCCTCAACGGCATCGACGGAGCTCATCACACCTCGCTCGAAGTGCCGGACGAGGACGAGTGCCTGGAAATGCTCAGCTGCATGCTCGACCAGCGCTTCGAGAGCCTCGACACCCAGGACGCGCGGGCGCTGATCCAGCAGTGCGCCAACCTGCCGCTGGCCCTGCGCCTGGCGGCGGCGCGCATCTCCACCCGAGACTTCCTCGACCTCCGGGAGCTCAGCGACCGGCTCGCCGCCACCTCCGTCTTCAACGAGCTGGAGGTGCCAGGACGCAGCCTGATCGGCCGGCTCATCACCTCGTTCACCTCCCTGGAGGACTTCGACCACGACCGCTATCTGCGGCTGTCGCTCCTGCCCTGTCCCGATCTGGACGAGACCTCGGTCGCGGCCGCGCTCGGCCTGTCGACCGATCTGGTCCGGTGCGCCTGCCGGCGCTTCGCCGACCGGGCGCTGTTGCAGCGGACACGGGCCGGCGCCTACCGGGTGCATCCGCTGCTGCTGCAGGCGGCGCACCTGGAAGCACAGAAGAAGATCACGTTCGACGAGCAGCGCCGCATCATCCGCGCCGCCTTCCTCCACTACAAGGCCTCGAACGGCCTCGTGGGTTCCAGCCGTGTCAGCCCCTCGCCGAGTCCTGACGGGCATGTGGTGCTGCGGACCCTCACCCGGTCGGCCGAGCTCGCGGCGCGGCTCGACCTCCAGCAGGAGTTCATCGAACTGTGCGTGGCCTGGGAGGGGATGGTCTCCCTGGTGCTGGACACGCGCCAGCAGGAAGTGGTGTGGAACCTCGTGCGCGACGCGAGGCAGCAGTCCTCGGAAGCCGCATGGCAGCACCACCCCGGACCGCCCGCACGAGGGCACGTCATGAACGTCGCCCGGTGCAGGGAGGCGGGGCTCGTCCGCCGCTCGGCCTAGTCCCCTGCTCCAACGGCGGCCCTCTTCGCGCGAAGGGCCGGAACTCCACGCCGTGCGCGTGATCGGCACAAGACGCCTCCCCCCCCATGATCCCCAGAGGAAAGGAAGCCGGACGATGGGCCGTGTCCTTCCGTATCCGCCCGACAGCGAGGTACTTCTGCTGCCGAGACAGTACGGCCCGGCAGCGGGCGAACAGGCGGTCAAGACCAGGGAATTCGTGGTGGGCGGGGGAGGCCTGCTCGGGAGGCACGTCCGCGCCGCGCTGGGCGGCCGCCTGAGCGAACGGGTGCGCGTCCCCTGGGACGACCACGCCCGCGCCTGTGCCCGACTCTACGAACTGGGAAGGGAGCTGGCCGCTCGAACCGACCGCTGGAACCTCTACTGGTGCGCCGGCCTGGCCGTGTTCCACACCCCTGCCGAGCAGGTCGAGCGAGAACGCGTCCAGGTCGGCCGCATGCTCGCGGGAATCCACGACGGACTCGAACGGTCCGGCCGCCCTTCCGACGGCGCCCTGTTCTTCGCATCGTCGGCGGGCGGTGCGTACGCGGGCTCGGCACACGCGCCCTTCACCGAGTTCTCCACCCCCGCTCCCCAGAACGCCTACGGCGAGGCCAAACTCGCCGTGGAGAAGGAGGCCGAGGCCCTGTCGCGCCGATGGCGGCTGCCCGTGGTGGCGGGCCGGATCGCCAACCTCTACGGTCCCGGACAGAACCTCGGCAAGAACCAGGGCCTGGTCAGCGCCCTCGTCAAGGCACAGCTGACCGGAGAACCCCTGCGCCTGCGGGCCGCGCCGAGGACGACGCGCGACTACATCTACGCGCGGGACTGCGCACGGATGGCGGTCACGACGATGGATGCCGTGCGTTCCCGCACCCTGGGCAGGGACCCGTACGTCTGCAAGATCTTCGCCAGCGGGCGGTCCTTCCGGATCGACGGGCTTCTGGAGGTGGCCGAGCGCCTCTTCGACCAGCCGGTGCCCGTCCTCCACGAGTACCCGGCGGGCGGCGCGAGCACGGACTTCTCCGTCACGTCCCGGGTGTGGGCGGACCTCGTGTCGTCCCCCTTCCTCAACATCGAGGAAGGGATGCGGGCCGTCCGTGCGGACCTCAGATACCGGCTCGACCTCGACTAGCGGTGATGCGTCCATCGCGCAGCCCCACGAACCCGAGCGGACCGAGGACGCTGTCGAGCAGAGAACCCCCACTTCGAACCGCGGAGAATCATGTCCCTCATCTCGCCCCAAGCTCTCCAAGCCCCCCAAGCCCCCCAAGCCCCCCAAGCCCCCCGAGGCACCCACCCGGCCGGGCGCCGCACTTTCCCCACCCTCGTGAACGGCGCCGCCGTCGGCCGGCTCTCCGAGCCGAAGGAGGCCGTGTCATGAGGTTCCTGGTGACCGGGGGCGCCGGGTTCATCGGCTCCCACTACGTACGGTCCCTGCTCGCGGGGGAGTACAAGGGGGCGGAGAACGCCAGGGTCACGGTCCTGGACAAGGAGACCTACGCAGGGAACCGCGCCAACCTGCCCGCCGAGCACCCGCGGATGACCTTCGTCCGCGGCGACGTCTGCGACCGGGAGCTGCTGCTCGACCTGCTGCCGGGGCACGACGCCGTCGTCCACTTCGCCGCGGAGTCGCACGTCGACCGCTCCGTCACGGGCGCCGCCGAGTTCTTCCGCACCAACGTGCTCGGTACGCAGACCGTCCTCGACGCGGCGCTGGTCACCGACGTGGAGCGCGTCGTGCACGTCTCGACCGACGAGGTGTACGGCTCGATCGAGAAGGGTTCCTGGACCGAGGATCGGCCGCTGCTGCCCAACTCCCCCTATGCGGCGTCCAAGGCGTGCTCCGACCTCGTCGCCCGCTCCTACTGGAACACCCACGGCCTCGACCTCTCGGTGACCCGCTGCTCCAACAACTACGGCCCGTACCAGCACCCCGAGAAGCTGATCCCGCGGTTCGTCACCAATCTGTTCGAGGGCATTCCGCTCCCGGTCTACGGCGATGGACGGAACCGCCGCGAATGGGTACACGTCGACGACCATTGCCGGGCCGTGCACCACGTGCTGATGTGGGGCGGGGCGGGCGAGATCTACAACGTGGGCGGCGGAAACGAACTGACCAACCTGGCCCTGACCGAGCGGATCCTGCGGCTGTGCGGAGCCGACCGGTCGATGATCCGGTACGTCACCGACCGAAAGGGACACGACCTGAGGTACTCCCTGGACGACACCAAGATCCGTGAAGAACTCGGCTGGTCGCCGCGCATCGCTTTCGACGAGGGGCTCGCCGGGACCGTCGCCTGGTACCGGGACAACCCCCAGTGGTGGAAGGCGGCCCGGAACGCGCCGTCGGCGCTCCTGCCCTGACGCCGGTGATCGACGAGATCCTGCCCGCCGCCGTGTCGGTCTCCGAGGCGTTCGCCGACGATCCCGCCGCCTGCCTGTTCCCCGAGGAGGAGGCGGCGATCGCGCGGGCCGCGCCCGGACGCCGCCGTGAGTTCGCCACGACCCGCCTCTGCGCCCGCCGGGCGCTGGCCAAGCTGGGGCGGCCGCCGGCCCCCCTGCTGCCGGGCGCACGCGGAGCCCCCTCATGGCCCGCGGGCGTGGTGGGCAGCATGACGCACTGCGAGGGCTACCGGGCGGCCGCAGTGGCGAGCCGCCGCGACTTCGCCGCCCTCGGGATCGATGCCGAACCCCACCGGCCGCTTCCCGCGCATGTGCTGGAGGCCGTCGCGATGCCCGCCGAATACGCCAGGCACCGCGTGCTGAGCGCCACTGTCCCGCAAATCTGCTGGGACCGTGTGCTGTTCTGCGCCAAGGAGGCGGTGTACAAAGCGTGGTTCCCGCGGACCGGCCTGCCGCTGGAGTTCGGCGAGGCCGACATCGCCTTGCGTACGGACGGTTCGCTCACCGTTCGCGTCCGACGCCGCCACCCCTCCCCGGAACACCTCACACCCCTTGCCTACGAGGGCCGCTGGGTCGCCACCTCCACCCTGGTGGCCGCCGCCGTGGCCGAACCCGCCACCGTCCCGTCCACCGCCGCGGGGCCCGTTCCTCGGGCTGGGTGCAGCCGGTCATACGGAGCGTAGCCGTCAGAGGTTTCGCCGCATGGCCCGGTCACCACCCGGTCCTCCGCCGCCGACGAGAGTCAGCGCCAGGCGGGATGCCCCTCGGTGGTGGCGCCGGTGGTGAGCGGGCGCTCGCCGGTCTTGTCCGCGCGCACGGCCCAGATCACGGGCGTCTCGTACGGACCGCGGACGAAGGCCACCCAGGTGCCGTCGGCGGACCAGGCGGGGTCCATCTCGTGGGCGCCGGTGGCGACCAGGTCACGATCGTCACTGCCGTCGGCGTCCACGAGGCGGATGTCGCCCTGACTGCCCGTGCCGTATGTCCCCGCTGTGTACGCGAAGGTGGCGCCGTCGGGTGACCACACCGGGTCGAGTGCCGGATGGGGCAGCCGGGTCACCTGCTGTGGGGCCCGGTTCGGGTCGGCGGGGTCGACCACGTGGATCTGCCAGTTCCCGGGCCCCGTCTGCAGGCAGACCGCGATGCTCTTGCCGTCCGGCGACCACGCGGGATCCTCGACCGGGCTCCCGCCCGACGTGAGCTGGCGGGCCGCGCCGTCGGCGACGCCGACCACGAACAGCTGCTGTACGCCGTCCTTCATGCGCAGCACGGCCAGCCGGCTGCCGTCCGGAGACCAGGACACCCTGCCGCCGGCGATGGAGGTGATCCGCCGAGCGTTCGAACCGTCGGCATTGGCGGTCCAGACGGCCGTGCCCTCGGAGGTGCTGCGGGTGAACGCGAACGACCTGCGGTCGGGTGACCACTGGGGCAGGGTGTCGCATGCGCCCGCGCCCCCGGCGATGAGCTGCACGGACTTCTCCGCGGCGGCGTCCCGGCGGGCGATGACGCCGTTGCACGTCCCGGGCCAGCCCGGGGCGGTGTCCTGCCGGATCAGCAGGGGATCGGTCGGGAACGGGGCAGGGGCAGGTGCGGATCCGGTGGGCGTGGCGGCGCCGGGCTTGGCATTGTCCTTGGTGGAGTCGGTCCAGGGATGCCACACGTACAGGCCGACGGCTGCGAGAGACGCCACGAGCACCGCCGCCACCACCGCGCGGCGACGCCGGGGCTTCTCCGGAACCGCCTGCGGCACCTGCGCGGGGGCGGGGGAGAGCCGCGCCGCGGGCCCCGTCACGGTGCGCGACTGTTCCGTACGGGGCTCCGCGTCCGTACGGGGCTCCGCGTCCGTACGGGGCTCCGCGACGGCGGGCGGGGCGGTGTCCGGGACCGGGAGTTCCTGCGCGGTGTCCGGCGGGCTGTCCGGCGTGGTGGGACGCACCACCGGTTCCGCGGGCGGGAGCAGTTGCGTCGCCGCCTCCGGCAGCCAGGAGCCACCGTCCGGGTGGCGGACGGTGAGGGTAGCGAGGAAGGCGGCCGGTGTGGGCCGTGCCGCCGGGTCCTTGGACAGGCAGGCGCCGATGGCTGCGCGGAGTTCACCGGGCACCGCGGTCAGGTCCGGCTCCTCGTAGACCACCTTGAAGTGCCTGGCCGCGGACGGGCCGTCGCCGAAGGGGGCGCCGCCCGCCGCCCGGGTGAGCACCACCCCCAGAGCGAACATGTCGACCGCGGGGGTGAGCACGCCACCGCCGGTGAGCTGCTCGGGTGCCAGGAATCCCGGCGTGCCGACCTGCAGGCCGGTCTGTGTCAGGGACGTTCCGTCCAGGGCGCGCGCGATGCCGAAATCGATGACACGCGGTCCGTCCTCCGCGACGATGATGTTCGCGGGCTTGAGATCGCGGTGGATGACCCCCGCTCGGTGGATCGCCTCGAGTGCCTCGGCCAGGCCGGCGGCCAGCACGGTGAGCGTGTCCAGGGGCAGCGATCCGACGCGCGCCAGTACCGCTTGCAGGGTGGGACCGGGCACGAAGGCCGTCACCAGCCAGGCCGGCTCCCCCTCCGGGTCGGCGTCGACCACCGGCGCGGTGTGGAACCCGCCGACCCGCCGCGCGGCCGCGACCTCGTCGGCGAACCTGCGCCGGAACCCGGGCTCCGTGCTCAGCTCGGGACGTACGACCTTGACGGCGACCGCACGGCCGGACTGGGAGCGGCCCAGGTAGACCACGCCCATGCCCCCCTGGCCGAGCCGTCCCACCAGCCGGTAGCGGCCCTCGCCGAGCGAGGTGGGATCACCCGTTTCGAGCGGCTTCATATGTCCCCCGTTTCACACCTTGCGCGATGAACAGCCTCTCCCTACCTGTCGTGCCGACCACCAGTCAAGCGAGGCCGTTGCGGAGACCCGACCGGGGTGCCTCTGACAGCCCGTCCCCCTGGTCGGCCGGGGGCGGGCGTCGGTGTGTGACCGGCGGGGTGGTGGCCGCGACGGCCGCCGAGGCTTCGGTCGGGAGCCTAAGGAGGTTTCGGAGTCGAGTCGATGACTTCAACACCGTGAGTGAAGGCTCGCCACGGCGAACCGATCTCCCGCTCGTCCGTCAGCCACAGGCCTGGCTCAGTTCCCGGCCCGGTCGGCGTAGTGGCTCAGGAAGAGCGCCTCGACCAGTGCCATCCGCTCGATCTCGGTGGGATCCACGCTTTCGTTGGGGGCGTGGATGAGGCAGCGCGGTTCCTCGACGCCCATGAGGATCAGCTCGGCGTCGGGGAAGGTGGCGCCGAGGACGTTGCACAGCGGGATGGAGCCGCCCTGGCCGAGGAAGGAGACCGGCCGGCCGTAGGCCTCCCGCATCGCGCGGTCGAGCGCGGTGTACGCGGGCCCGTCGGTCGCCGCGCGGAACGGCGAGCCCAGGCCCTCCCGCTCGACGGACACCTTCACGCCCCAGGGGGCGGCGCGCTCCAGGTGCGCCGTCAGGGCTCCGGCGGCCGCGGCCGCGTCCGTACCGGGCGGGACGCGGAGACTGACCCGGGCCCGGGCCCGGGCGGGCACGGCGGCGGCGGAGCCGACCACCGGGGGACAGTCGATACCGAGGACGGTGACCGCGGGGCGGGCCCACAGCCGGTCCGCGACGCTGCCGGTGCCGAGCAGGGCGACCCCGTCGAGCACGGCCGCGTCGTCGCGGAACTGCCGCTCGTCGTAGCCGATGCCCTGCCAGGTGCCGTCGGTGTCCAGGCCGTCGATCCGGGTGGCGCCGTCGGCGTCGCGCAGCGAGTCGAGGATCCGGATCAGAGCGGCAAGGGCGTCGGGGGCGGGGCCGCCGAACATGCCCGAGTGCAGGTCGCCGGCGAGGGCGGAAACGGTGACGACGACGTTGGCCAGGCCCCGCAGCACGGTCGTGGCGGTGGGGACGCCGACGGCCGCGTTGCCGGTGTCGCAGATGAGCAGGGCGTCCGCGCGCAGGGCGTCGGTGTGCTCCGGTACGTATGCCTCCAGGCCGCCGGTGCCCTGCTCCTCCGAGCCCTCGACGACCAGTTTCAGCCCGACGGGCACGTCGTCGCCCAGTGCCCGCAGGGCGGTGAGGTGCATGACGATGTTGCCCTTGCAGTCGGCCGCGCCGCGCCCGTACCAGCGCCCGTCGCGCTCGGTGAGCTCGAACGGCGGGGAGTGCCAGGCGGAGTCGTCCAGCGGGGGCTGTACGTCGTAGTGGCTGTAGAGCAGGACGGTGGGTGCGCCGGGCGGCGGCGGGCGGTGGCCGAGGACGGCGAGGCTGCCGTCCGGGGTCGGCTCCAGGCGTACGCCGTGCAGCCCGGCCTCGGTGAAGGCGGCGGCGACCCACTCGGCGGTGCGCCGGCAGTCCTCGGGCGGGTACTGGCGGGGGTCCGCGACGGAGGGCATCGCGACCAGCTCGGCGAGGTCCTTCTTGGCACGGGGCATCAGGGCGGCCACCCGGGCCGCGAGGTCTTCGGCCGTGCCGGCGCTTCCCGTCCGGCTCGTTCCGCCGGTTCCGTCAGTCATTGACGGTGTCCGAGGTCTTGAGGTCCGCGATCTTTTCCCGGTAGGCGTCGAGCTTCTCGGGGCAGTAGACCTTGATCACCTCGGCGCCCGCCTGGAGGACTCGGCCGTCGGCGATGACGGGACGCATGCCGGGGCCGGTGGCGCCGTTGGCCATCTGGATGAGCCACAGGCCGCGCTTGAGCGCTGAATTGGGATCGGCGCAGACGGCGCCTCCGTCGGTGCCCAGGACGTTGGCGATGTTGCCGGCGTTGCGGGGCCGGAAGCCCTGGGCGACCAGGGCGTCGTTCAGCTGGTTCGCCTTCTCGTGGGCCTGGTTGGTGGCCCGCTGCTGCTTGTACGTGAACATCCCGATGATCATCATCGCCACGAGCACCACGATCGAGCCGATGTAGATCCATTTGTGTTCGGAGGCCATCCGGGTGGGGCTCATGCCGCACCTCCTTCGACCCGGGCCGCGTCGGCGTCGGGCTGCCGCCAGCTGGGCTTGCGGGACTTGAGGAAGGCGAACGGGATGACCACGCCGAGCAGCAGCAGGCCGCCGCCGACGATGCCGACGTACGCCCAGACGCTGCCGCCGCCGAACTGTGAGGACGGGATGAAGCCGATCGCCATGGCCAGAGCCGAGGCGACGAAGCCCACCCAGCAGATGGTCTTGAGCATCGGGGCCCGGTAGCCGCGGGGGTGGTCGGGGAACTTCTTGCGGAGCTGGATCGCGGCCATGAACATCAGCAGGTACATGATCAGGTACACCTGCGTGGTGATGACCGAGAAGATCCAGTAGACGCTGGAGACGTTGGGGATCAGCGCGTACATCAGGGCGATGACCGTGGTCACGACGCCCTGGGTGACGAGGATGTTCTGCTGGATCCCGTGGCCGTTGAGCTTCTGGAGGAAGGGCGGCAGGTAGCCCTCCTCGCGGGAGATCAGCAGCAGGCCCTTGGAAGGGCCGGCCAGCCAGGTGAGCATGCCGCCGAGCGATGCGGCGCACAGCGCGAACGCGACGATCGGCACCAGCCAGCCGATGTGGAAGTACTGGAAGAAGGCGTCGAAGGCCTGCATCACGCCGGCGGTCAGGCTGAGCTGGCTCGGCGGGATGACCCAGCTGATGGCCAGGGCCGGGAGGATGAAGATCAGCAGGACCATGCCCATGGCCAGGAACATCGACTTCGGGAACTCCTTGGCCGGGTCCCGCAGCTTGTTCACGTGGACCGCGTTCATCTCCATGCCGGAGTAGCTGAGGAAGTTGTTCACGATCAGCACCAGGCTGGCGATGCCGGTCCACTCCGGGAGGAGGTGCGAGGCGGTCATCGGCGCGGCGGAGGGGTTGCCCTGCCCGAGGAAGACGGCGCCGAGGACCACGAGCAGCGTGCCGGGGATCAGCGTGCCGATGACCAGGCCCCAGGAGGCCAGGCCCGCGACGGCGTTGGTGCCGCGGGAGGAGACCCATACGCCGGTCCAGTACAGGACCATGATGACGATGGCCGTGTACAGGCCGTTGCTGGCCAGGGCGGGGTCGATCACGTAGGCGATGGTGCTGGCGACGTACGCGAGCAGGCTCGGGTAGTAGAAGATCGTCATGGCGAACTGGCACCACACGGCCAGGAACCCCAGTGGCTTCGACAGGCCCTGCGCCACCCAGTTGTAGACCCCGCCGCTCCAGCCGGAGGCCAGCTCGGCCGACACCAGGGCGGTCGGCAGGAGGAACACGACGGCCGGCACCAGGTAGAGGAAGACGCAGGCGAGGCCGTACACCGCCATGGTGGGCGAGGCCCGCAGACTCGCGACCGAGCTGGTCGTCATCAGCGCCAACGTCAACCAGGTGATCTTGTTCGACCCGACGGCAGTACGGGCCGCGTCCTTGACCCCGGCTCTGTCCGATCGTCCGGCGTCGTCGGCCGGCAGGTCCGCGGCGCTCATCGGGTACCTCCTCGAGCGAGTACTACCTAACGCTCCATCCTCGTCACCACGCCTTCCTGTCGCGCGTCAGGCTGGGCCATTCGGCTCCGCAGCCGAGCCGCCGTTCGAGCGGCGATGGCTGTCGGTGGCGTTCGAAGCCCGACGCTGCTCGGTACATCACGTTGTACCGAGCGGCGGGTCTGGCAGGCCGCTGGGCTCAGGCGGCGTCGCTCGCGACGGGCGGCCGCCTTTGCGGGCCGAGGTACCGCGACCGAGTGGGGGCCGGTCTGTCCCGCCGCGCGGGCGTCGTACGGGGTGAGGACTCGAGGCTGTCGAACACGGAGGGGAGGGGCAGCACGGTCCACGCGACGAGCTGGAGGTGTGCGCAGACCGCGGTGGTCTCGATCGCGTGGGCGGTTACCGGAAGGCGTATGCCGTACGCCGCCTGCGATGTTGCGGATGGTTTCGCACGTGCCGCAGCCCCGACGCGGAGATTGCCGAGGCGGCCTGGGTGACCCTTGCTGAGCTTCCCGGGTACGTCCCGTACGGGATCTTCGGGCCGGTGCGGAGGTACTTGGACGCCCTGATCGGGCTACCGCCGCCCGGCCAGAGCTGATGCTGCGCAGGCCCAGGGCCGCGGGGATCGGCCGGGGCCCGTCCGGATCGGGGTGGGCGCGGGCTGCCACCCCGGGTGGTCGGCCGGGAGCTGAGTGGGACCCGCCGCGCCCGGTACGGCAGCAGGGCCGGGCCCGCGCGTCGCGGTCCGGGCCCTGCCCCGTGCAGTGCCGCGCTGCGGCGGCGGCGCGTCAGCTCTGCGCGGTGTCGTCGCCCGCCTGCCCGGCGCTCTCGGCTGCGCGTGCCTTCTCGCGCATCTTGCGCACCAGCTCCGCCTTCTGGTCGGCGGCACCCTGGCGGTCGCGGTTGCGGTGGGGACCGTTGTTCTGCCGTTCGGCGCGGGACAGCTTCTTGCGCTGGCCGCCGCCCTGGCCCACGGGGTTGTTGATGTTCTTGCTGTCGGTCACGGGTTCTCCCGGTGGTGATGTGAAGTGATCTACGGATTCATCGGTGGGGGACGGGTGCGGCGATGTCGAAGGACGTCAGCGGGCCCGTCGCGCTCTCACTCGTAAATCGGCCTCTGGAAGAACATGACAAAGACGGTACCCGGTTCCGTCGGCCCCGCACACCAACCCTTTTGCCGCCCCGGCGCCGGCCAGGGCCTCGGCGAGCGCCCGGGGTCAGTCGTTTCCTTCCGGGAACCTCAGCGCCGCCAGCACCCGTAGGTGGTTGCCGCCCGTCCGGGGCAGGTCTGCCCGCCGGTCGGCGGGTGACGACGCATGGGGACAGTGCGGGGGAGCCGGTGCACCGGTAACCCGGCGTCGCTGTCGGAGCGGCCCCGATCTTCATCCGGGACGGCAGGCGCAGCTCACGCATCGCCAGGAACTCCGTGAGCTCCAGCGGTGGATCGCCGGCCACCCGGACGCGGACCTGTCGGTCGATGCCTTGGCCCAGCGCGCCAATCTGCCGGCTCGGACGCCTCGGACGTTTACGCGCGCGCTCGTCGAAGACAGTCGGGAACGGCCTCCGGCCTTCGACCTCCGGCCGTGAGGACTGGCAGGCCGGCACCGAGTCGAGCTTACGATCTGGACGGACGCCGCAGACCCTCCCGGACGGCCGGCCCAGCGCGTCGGCGACTTCTAGAGGTCGGCCTGGCGCACTACGCGGTAGCGGAGGTAGACGAATTTCGAGCTGAACGTGCGGGTCTCGACGAGTTCGAGATCCACCCGGCGTTCGTTCCGGGCAAAGAACGGAATGCCGCCGCCGACCAGTACCGGGTGGACCACGGCCTGGTACTCGTCGATCAGGTCCAACGCGGCCGCCTCGGCGGCGAGGGTCGCGCCACCGATCGCGATGTCGCCTTCCCCCGGCTCCGCTCGCAACCTCTCGATCTCCTCCGCCAGGCCGCCGGAGACCAGGCGGGCATTGCCCTCCACCGCCGACAGCGTCGTGGAGAACACCACCTTCGGGAGCGGGTTCCAGAGCGAGGCCCACTCCAGCTCGGGGTCGCCGAGCGAGGGATCCTGGTCGGCGGTCTCCCAGTACAGCATCGTCTCGTAGAGCCGTCGTCCCATCAGGTGGACGCCGACCCCTCGGATCTCGTCGATCCAGAAGCGGAAGACCTCCTCGTCGGGCGTCGTCCAGTCGAAGCCGCCGTCCGGCCCGACGATGTAGCCGTCAAGGGAGACGCCCATCGAGTAGGTCACGCTGCGCATCAGAAGTCCTCCTCGGGAACAGGATTCGACCCTACGGCCGCCGGACGCCGCAGGACTCGCTACGGCTCGCGGAACGGCCTCGGATCTCCCCGCGCCAGGCGAAGATCACCACGAACGACCGGCCGCCGGTTTCATGGGCGCCACCGCCCCACGGCCGGGTGCGCAGGTGTGGTCCGTGCTCAGGTCGGCTGCGGCGTGGCCGTGCTTCCGAGGAGACGGTCCACGAGGAGTTCCGGGTAACCGGAGGCCGGCGGGTCGATGCCGAAGATCGCCCGCAGGTAGAGCGGCGCGACGAGCTGGTCGAGGATCTGGTCGAGGGGCGGGGCGACCTCGCCGCGGGCGGCAGCGCGGTCGCGGATCCGCTCGATCGCGCCGATGCGGCGCTCGAACTGCTGCGCGCGCTCTCCCTGCGCCGTGGCGCTGCCCGGCATCGACAGGGCGACGGCCCGGATGAGCAGTCGCCCTTCGGGCGTGCGGATGCTCGCGACGCCCGCTTCGGCCCATGCCGTCAGGTCGCCGCGCAGGGTACCGGTGTCGGCCAGCGGCCAGTCCCGTTCGAGGCGGGTGACCACCACGTCGGCCAGGAGAGCCTCCCGGCTGCCCCAGCGCCGGTAGACGCTGGTGTGGTTCACCCCGGCGCGCTGCGCGACGGCCGGGATGGTGAGGTCCGCTCCCTCGGGGTCGGACAGCAGGTCGATGACGGCCTGGTGGACGGCCGAGCGGACCTGCTCGGGGCTCTTGCGGAGGCGCGGGGCCGGTTGTTTCGAAGTCACTCACCCATCGTAAGCACAAATATTTGCTTCCTGGCGCCCGCCAGGTCTACAGTCCCTGCCGTACGCACAGATCTGTGCTTAAGGAGAGTGTGATGAAGCCGCTGCTGTTCCCCGGCAACACCCAGTTCTGGTACAAGACCCTGCGCTCGATGAGCCACATCGCCTACGGCGGAGCCGACTTCGGCGAGGTCGTCTCCACCAGCGAGCGCATCAAGGAAGGCGACTACGACAGCTGGCACGAGGAGTGGATGGCGACCGCAGACCGGGTCGCCGCGGAAGCCCGGCGGGCCCTGGACGCGGGACACACCATCAGCGCCCGGGACGGATTCCTGCGCGCCTCGAACTACTACCGGTCGGCGGAGTTCTTCCAGCACGGTCAGCCGTGCGACCCCCGCCACGACTACGCCTACGACCGCAGCGTGACCTGCTTCCAGACCGCGGCCGCGCTCTACAGCCCCCGCATCGAGCCGGTCCGCATCCCCTGCGAGGGCACCACCCTGCTCGGCTACCTCTACCGGGCCGACGACACCGGCACGCCCCGCCCGACCCTGATCATGCACAGCGGTTTCGACGGCACCGCCGAGGAACTCCACTTCAGCGGCGCGCTGGCCGCCGTGGAGCGCGGGTACACCGTCCTGACCTTCGACGGCCCGGGGCAGCCCGGCCCCCGCCACCACCAGGGCATGGTCTTCCGCCCGGACTGGGAGAACGTCATCACCCCGGTCGTCGACTTCGCCGAGACCCTCCCCGAGGTCGACAACAGCCGCATCGCGCTCCTCGGGAGCAGCATGGGCGGCGTACTCGCCCCCAGGGCGGCCGCGTTCGAGCACCGCCTCGCCGCCCTGATCGCCGTCGACGGCGTCTACGACCTCGGCCAGATATCCACCCGCAACATCCCGGGCGACCGCGACCAGGCCGAACGGCTCCTGCGCGCGGACTCCGCCCCCGAACTCGACGCACGCTTCGAACGGATCGCGGCCCAGGACGCCACCGCGCGGTGGGCGATCAACCACGGTATGTACGTGATGGGCGTGGACACGCCCCGGGCCTTCAGCGCCTCCTACCTCGACTACACCCTCGCCGGGGGCATCGCCGAGCGGATCCAGTGCCCCACCCTCGTGTGCGACGCCGCGGAGGACGAGTTCTTCAAGGGCCAGCCCGAGCAGCTCTACGCACACCTGACCTGCCCCAAGACGCTGATGCTGTTCACCGACGAGGAGGGCGCCGGTGCTCACTGCCACCCCGGTGCCATGCGCCTGGCCCTCGCCCGCATCTACGACTGGCTCGACACCACCCTCGCGACCGCCGCCTGAAAACCCGGCCGGCCCGACCACTGCCCCGTCACCCGGGCCCGATCCTTCCGAACCGCCTCACACCACAAGGAAGAAGCGCCCATGAACCGCACCGGAATCGAAGCCGCCCTCAACGACCTGCTCTTCAACCACGGCATCACCTTGGACGAGGCCGCCGAACGCCACTTCACCCCCGGATACCGCCAGCGCACGGACGGCCAGTGGGCCGACCGCGCCGAGTTCCTCGATCACATCAGCCACCTGCGCACCATCGTCGCCAGCGGAAAGGTCGAGGTCCACGACGAGCTGTACGACGGCGACAAGTACGCCGACCGGCACACCTGCCACATCACCAAGAACGACGGCACCACCGTCGCCATGGAGGTCTACGTCTTCGCCGAACTCGCCCCCGACGGCCGCTTCCACCGCATCGAGGAAACCACCATGATGCTGAGCGGCTCCGACGCCGACCGCAACATCGGCAGTGCCCGCTGACCCTCACCGTGCGAGGTGCCCGGCAGGCACGCTCGGCGGTCTCGTGGCCCTCGGCGAGGGTGGCGCCACTCATCGGTGCGTGCGGCGGGTGAGGCGGGTGGCGGCGAGGTGGAACACATTGTCGATGGGGGCCCGGGGCGGGCTGTCGAGACTGACGGCATGGCTGCGCAGCATCGAGACCAGGTGCCGGCCGACCGACGGGGCTTCGGCGGGGATGCCTCGGTCGAGGACGGCGGCGAGCATGTCGGCGAGCTCGCGGGTGTGATGGGCGAGGGCGTCGGCGGTGTGCCGGGCGGCCTCGGCGGGGCGGTGGCGGCGGGTGAGCTGCTGGGTGAGGACGGCGAACGTTTCCCCGGGCAGGGCAGGGAGGTGCTGCTCGGCGTAGAGCTCGTCGGCGAGGCGGCGCAGCATGGCGGCGGCGGTGGCGCGCGGGAGGTTCGAGCGGACGTCGGCGGGACCCTGGTTCGGAAGGGTGACGATCAGGCGGTGAGTGTCGAGGGAAGCGAGGATGGCGACGGCGGGTGTGCGGTTCACGGGGGTGGGACTCCTTGTCCGGGGTCGAAGTGGTGCTCACGCACGCGGACACGGCGAGGGGGCTGGAACGGCACCTGTGAGCTGTCGTGTGGGGCCATGGGTCGTGGGTCTTGGGTGGAGTGGATGCAATGCGGAAGGCGGCGACTGCGGCGCCTCCCGGGGTGAACCTTGAGTTCGGGGTCGTCGGCCAGGTTGCCGAAGGCGGTCACAAGGGTCTCGCGCCAGACGAACGCCCTCGCAATTTCCTCACATGTGGAAACTAATTTCAACGTATGCTGAAACTACCGCCGAGGGGAAGCCCCCTCCTGTGATCGTTACGGAAGGTGATGCGGAGTGACTGGACGAGGCCCTCGGGGTGAACGCGGAGAGCAGGCGGACAAGATCGTCGCCGCCGCCCGCAGATCCTTCGCCACGCGCGGTTACGCCGCGACCTCACTCCGGTCGGTCGCCCAGGAGGCCGGTGTCGACCCCGGCCTCGTGAACTACTACTTCCGCACCAAGACCGGGCTGTTGGAAGAGGTCATGCAGCCCCCCGAGGAGTTCGGCGCAGCCGTGGCCGCCGCCGCCGAACAGCCCATGGACCGCCGGGGGCACGCCTTCGTGCAGGCCGCCCTGAACCTGTGGGAGGACCCCGTCTCGGCCGAGATCCTGCGCGCCATCATCCTCACCGCCGCCCAGGAACCCGCCGCCCTGCAACGCCTGCGGCAGCTGTACTCCGAACTCGTACTGGCCGTCGTCTCCCACAGCCTGCCCGACACCGAACGCAACCTGCGGGCCAGCCTCATCTCCACCCAGATCGTCGGCATGGTCATGAACCGCTACATCTGGCAGATCGGCACCATCGCCACCCTCCCCGCCCCCTCCGTCACCGACCTCATCGCCCCCACCATCCAGCACTACCTCACCGGCCCCCTGCCGCCAAGCCTCAGCGACGACAGCCGGAGCACGGGCTGACCGACCGCTCCGGCGAATCCCGCCAACCGTTCTCCGGCGCGCGGGAGCAGCCCCAGAGTGGTATGGCGTCCGCCCCGGTACAACGCGCCGATGCTGTACCGGGCCGGACCCATGCCGGCTCGCTGAGCAGCAGCTGATCTGACGCAGGGTCGATGTACGCGAGTATGGGCAGCGCCCGGCGCCCAACGCCCTGTGAGCGCGATGCAAGTCTGTCCCTGCGGGGACGCGCAGCGGGCCGTACGTGCCGTCGTCCACCGAGTGGCTCGTCCACGACGGCCGGCGCGGCCGGCCCCGCGCCGCACACCTGCGGCTGGCGGGGCACGGCCCAGTACCCGCTCGACTGAACTACTCTTCCCCGGACAAGCCCCTCTACGAGGCGGACGTACGTCGACCTGTCCGGGCCGATCGCGGACCACGGCGCGCACCTGTCGGCCATCCGCGACGCGGCCGTCCAACTCCCCGCGGAACTCACCGTGCTACCGCGCTTACCTGCGTCGCCGGGGGATCCGCTGCACCATCCCGGACGAGGTCGACCAGGCGCGTCACCGCAAACAGCGCGGCTCTCGCGGTAGCCGGCCGCCGAAGTCCGACCCGGTCGACTACCGTGAGCGCCACGCGGTCGAGTGTGGGATCAACCGCCTCAAGAGGTACCGCGCCGTCGCCACGCGATACGACAAGCCAGCGGTCCGCTATGAGGCGGCCGTCCTCGTAGAGGCCATCGGCGAATGGCTGTGAGCAGCACACATCAAGCGCGTCCAAAACAAGCTCGCAGGCGTGGAGGTGCTCTCACTCCACGGCAGCATTGAGGAGAATCTGCGCCAGCTCGCGCGGCTGGGAGAACATCGGCCAATGACCGGTGTCCATCTTGGCCAGCCGCCAGCGCTTGCTGTTCAGCAGCTCGGCCACATCTTCGTCGGGCTCGGCGTCGTCTGGCTCGGCCCCCGGTATCACGCACAGGATGTATGTCGCCGGAAGTTCACCGAGCGGCCCCGCCAGCACAGCGGGCTCGGTCAGCGTGGCACCTGGGTGAGGCGTCGAGCCACGCACGAGGCGTGCGATCTGCTCATCGGTGAGACCTTCGCCATCGTAGTGAGCAGCTGGCGCGAGCGGCCAAAACCCTCCGTTCTCGGCGATCGATGCCTCCACTGCCGCCCCGCCGTCCGGCCAGGCGGAGACAAACGACTCGCCGTCAGTTGGAACACTTGAGTCGACGAATACCACGCGGGCCAGTCGGTCACCGATCCGCTCCGCGGCCTGACCGACCGGGATGCCCGAGTAGCTGTGACCCACCAGGACTACGTCACGCAGACCCTGGCGTTCTACCTCGGCAACGATGTCCTGGACGTGAGTCGCTTGCCCCGCCGGTACACCCCGCTTGTCGGCAAGACCGGACAGCGTCAACGGATGGACGCCGTGGCCAGCCGCACGCAGATACGGCACCACGTCGCCCCACGCCCACGCCCCGAGCCGTGCACCTGCAACCAGCACGAAATTCACCATGCCCGCACCGTAGCCGGGCAGCCGGACGACCTTCTAGAAAATACTTTCGGTACGCGCCCTAGAGATCTTCAACGGTGCGGGTTACGTCGGGCCGTGACGGCCGCCGTGGGCGGCGCTGTGCTTCGGGCGGCCGACATGCCCTTGCCTCCAAGGGGCCCGGCGGCGCCCGCCGCAAGCTCGACCCGCAACAACTCCGCCTGCTGGAGACCGTGTTGGATGCCGACCCTGCCGTATTCGGCGGGCCTGACCCGTGCTGGGGCAATGCTCAGGGCCTGTGGATCAGCACCCTAGTCCTCAAAGGGGACGAACTTGGCAAGCGAAGTCCAGTCCAGTGGACGCACGATCGTGGCCAGGCGGGCGAAGGGATCCTGCGCTGCCGTTTGGAACCACATCACTGAGAGCACCGTATGCCCGTGCTCTGCAATGTCTTCGGGCTGCCACCATGACGTCAGTCGAGCATGAACCGCCTCTCGCGGCAGCCACTCCTCGACTCGCCCTTCCGCATCGGCTCGGAGCTCGTCGAGATCATGCACATACAAATGCGGCGTCTTAGCCATCGCCTTCTCGATGCCCATCAGGCGAAAGCGCCGGTGTAGCTGAGGCGTCCCTTCGAGCATGCCTTCACGGTCGTCACTTACCGTGAGTTCGCGAAGCTCGGCACGTACAGGTCCCACCTGATAGCCGCGCAACTCGCCATTCCTCATATGGATCATGGGCCAGAGGGTAGGTGTGTCCGACAAGCGGACCAAATGACTTTTGCGCAGAACCGTACAGAGGACCCGGACGCCCATGCTGAACCCATTCGACGCTCCAGACGCGGTGTCAGCCGCAGCTGAACCGCTCGAGGAGCTGCTCGACGACTGCAACCATGTGTCGTCCATATACCTCCTCCCTGTAGTCCCAGTGGCTGGGACGACACCCGGTCATGACTGGATGAAGGGTCTTGCTCAATCCGTGTACGACGCTGGGGTCAGTGGACACCAGGTGAGCGCGCCGGTCGACCCGTTCGAGTCACCACGAGCCTGGCGGGACATCCTCCGCCTACAGGTGACCGACGGCTTCATGCAGCCCGCCAACAGGTGGCCGGATGCCAACCTGCGCACGCCCATTGAGATCCGGCAGGCAGGCGAACTCGCCGATGGCGTCGCCGACCTCATCGAAGCGCATTTGGGGCCCGTCCGAGCCTGCGGCGATGTAGGCGCCCCGTACACGGGCGACATTTGGTGGCGCAGCTTGCTGTTGGTCACCAGCGACTGGGCCACCATCCTGCATCTCGGGATTTGCGACTGACCGAACACATCGTCCGTCCACAACCCTTGACGATTGCTCGTCGGCCCGCACGGGCCCTGCGACTCCCGGCTACGCTCGCGCGGGAGCGCCCCGCGGCGCGTGGCTACGGGGCGCCTTGTGGGGCTTAGTCGACCTGCTCCCCGTTATACGTCCCGCCCTTGCAGTAGTTGCCGTCCTCGTTGATCGCGGGCGTTCCGCCGCCCTGCTTGCACTCAGAAGGAGTGACGACGGACGGGGCAACCTGGGCGGTGGTGGCGGCAGCGGCGGTGGCGGCGCCCGTGAGGCCGAGTCCGGCGAGGGCTGCCGCGGCGATGACGGCGGCAAGGCTTCGTCGAATGCGCATGTGGTTCCCCTTTCACGGATTACCTCGGTTGGGGCACTAGCCAGCTTCTCACCCATGTGGGTGACACGTCATGTTGGGCCATTCGGGTGGCAGTGCTGTCGCGCCCCAAGTTTCTTGGGGCTGCAGGAACAAGGAATGTTCTTCGTCTGCTGGCTGTACAGCGGCTTCGCTCACGCTGACCAGCGAAAACGGCGGTCCGTGCGGCTCCTTGGGCGGGGCCGGTCCGGAAGTGGTGCGGATCTTGGGACTCGCCTCCCATCGGCGCTCGCCGTGAAGTGCCACCGCTGTGGCGACCCGGCACCTCGCGGGGACGCGAAGGCCGGCCGCCTCCTCGGCCGAACCGCGCCCGGTGGTGTGCGGGGGACGGGCCGACCGCCTCCCCGGGCCGTCCGATCCACCTGGTCGGCCGGACGGGCCGGCCACCGCGCTTCGCACCATCGCAGTTACTCAGCGCGGCCGCCCACCGGGTGCCCAGGACGGGCGGGGGAGAGGATGCGACGCTGGAGTGAGGAGCCCGCGAGTGGAGGTCCGAGTGCGCCTCATCCGGCCCGCGGTCCTCTCCTTCGGCTTGGCGGCCATCTCCAGGTGCGGCTGCGGCTCAATGGATGCGACGCAGAATCGTGCGGTCAGTCTGTGAGCCGGTCGGCCGGGAGGCACCACTCACCGGGCGTCGCCAGGCGGCCTTACCGCGTGGATCCGGCCCGCCGGGACCAGGACCGCGCGACCAACCCGGAAGGCAGGTGCGTCCCATGCGCACGTCGACCCGTATCGCCGGTGCCCTCACCGGCTTGACCCTCGCCCTCGGCGGTGCGGTCCTCGCCGCTCCCGCGGCCCGGGCGGACATCCCCGCCTGCACACAGATGGCCGAACAGGCCGGTGCCACCGCTTCCGACTCCGTCACAGCGGCCTGCAGCCGTGGCGTGGTCGGAGACCTGCAGAGTTGTGTGACCGGGCTGTCCGCGGCCGGAGTGGCGGGCGGCGCCGCGACCGGTGCCTGCCGGGCGGCGGCCCTCGAACCGCGTTAGAGGACTGCGCACGGCAGCCGCCCGCCGGCACCGGCCGGAGGCAGGTACGGCCCGTCGCCTCCCCAACCCCTGGCCTGCCCGGCCACAACGCGGCCCCGGGTGGGCAGTCTCGACACCATGGACATCGATGTCGCCCCGCTCCTACCGACGCGCACGCGGCGTACCGATGCGGCCGGTCGAGGTCGGTGACGTCATGCCTCTCCGGAGCCGGGCAGTCACCACCCGGGCGCGGCGCCCGGCCTCGCCTCGCGGGCCTCATGCGGAGCGCCCATGCTGAGTAAGAGGGCGCCGTCGTCTTGAGACTTGTCCTTCCCGAAGGGCCGAACGAAGGCGCCTGAGAGGAGGAGGAAGTCATGCGCATCCGAAGAATCCTGGGCCTCGCCCTGGCCGCGGCAACCCTTGCCGGCGCGAGCGCCGTCGGCGCCGTCAGCGCTGGGGCCGCCTCGTCTCCGAACATCTCCAGAGACGACTGCGCGGCCGCCGGCGGACAGGTCGTTGGACGCCCCTACGGCGGCTATGTCTGCACGCTGCCTGACGGGACCTCGCAGCCGGTCACCTGACCGGTCGGCGCACGGCTGGGCAACCAAGTCCGGCCGGTGAACCCGGCGCGGTGCGTACGGGGTGACGGTGACGGCACCCGGTCCACCGTGGGGTGGATCGCCCGCGCCCGTCTCGACACCGCGGCACCCGCGGTGGTGGACGCCGACCGTCTCGAAGCCAAGGCCGTCACCGCTTCGAGACGGTCCGTGCCGTCCTGAACACTGCGCCCCCCGCCGTCCTGAACGGCCTCGGCCATGTCGTCAGAGCGGAACACGTCGCCCTCCAGGCCGCCGCGGGTACGGGCGGCCATCCGCACCGCGTCCGTCACGAGGGTCGGCGATCGACCAGTCCACGACCCGTCGGCTGAAGCAGTCGAGCTCGGTCGCCAGATTGAGGAACTGGCCGTCCTGGAGGGGGAGATACGTGATGTCGCCCGTGTACTTTCGCTCTGGTCCGCAGGTCTGCAGGTTCGCAGGCGGCGAAGTCCCGCTGGAACGGGTCCGGAACCTGGGAGGCCGCCGGATCCGGGACGGTGGTGGGATGCCTCTGCGCAGCCGGATACCAGTGATGGCGAACGACCTCAGACGCGGGCGACCCGCTTCTCGTTGACCCGGAAACCCTCCCCGCGGAGCTCTGCCGTCACCCTCGGCGAACCGTAGGCCCCGCCGGAGGCGCTGTGGACCTCGCGGATCCTCCCGGCCAGGAGCCGGTCCGCCCGCTTATCAGCGCGTCCACCACTCAGGGGGAGGCCCCCATCCCCGCCGTGGATGAGGTCCAGCAGGTCATCCCGCTCCACCCACCCGTCTGAGCCAAGGCCGACCCGCCGGCATCGCCAACCGGCACGCGGCCCACGGCCCTCTCAGGGGACCGCGAGACGGCGCCGCAACAGCACGACCAAGGAGCCGACCGGCACGCTGCATCCGCCGGCCGGCTCCGCCGTGCTCCTCGACGACCCCGGGGATGACTCCGTCGTTCGGCCCATCAAGGGCACCGGCTGCAACGCCGAAAAGGACCAAGTGGAGTCGCCCCCCTCGCGTTCCGTTACGCCTCCGCGCCCCAGGCCGCCCCGATGACGGCGGTCCCGTACCCCGGCCTACAGGCCCGGAGGAGATCCCGCATGCGCGTTTTCCTGCCCCTGACCGCCGTCACCACCGCCGCGCTCCTGCTCGTCACGGTCACCGGTGCAACTCCCGCCGCCGCAGACCGGAACCCGGACGGCACACCACTGGTCAAGGTGTCCCACGGCGACCCGTACGCGAACTGCACCATCGGAGCGAGGTCCCCCGACAGCATCGTCTACCCGGGCACCGAGGTCGAGCCGTACCTGTCCGTCGATCCGCGCGACCCCAAGCGGGTGGTCACCGTGTTCCAGCAGGACCGCTGGAACGACGGCGGCGCCCGTGGCCTGGCGGCAGGCTGGACCACGGACGGCCACACCTTCCACCAGAGCACGCTGCCGTTCAGCCTGTGCGCCCCCGGCGGCGCGGACTACGAACGGGCCTCCGACCCCTGGGTGAGCACCGGACCGGACGGCACGGTCTACGCCAGCGGGGAGGGCGTCGACTTCACGAAGAGCACGCGCAGCGCCCTCCTGGCAGTCACGTCCCGTGACGGCGGCCGCACTTGGCAGAACCTCACCACCACGCACGTCGACGAGCAGCCGTTCTTCAACGACAAGCCGTCCCTCACCGCCGACCCGATCCGCAAGGGCACCGCCTACCAGGTCTGGAACCGCCTCGACAACGACCCGCCCGGCCCCAGCTCCCTCGACGGTCCCGGCTACATCTCCCTCACCCGCGACGGCGGCCGCACCTGGAGCGAGGCCCGGCCGTTCGTCGACACCAGCACCGTGCCCAACACCCAGACCATCGGCCATCTGATCGTCGTCGACCGGCGCACCGGCACCCTGTACGACTTCTTCGACCGGATCACCTACGCCGACGACCTGAGCACCGTCGTCGAAGCCCGCTACGAGGTGGTCACCTCGACCGACGCCGGAGAGACCTGGAGCGACCCGGTCACCGTGGCCCGGGACACATCCGTACCGGAGGTCGACCCGAACGACCCCACCAAACTGCTGCGCGCCGCGGCCACCCTGCCGAGCCCGGCCGTTGACCCCGAGACAGGCACGCTCTACATGGCCTACGAGGGCTCGGACTTCTCCGGTGGAGAGTTCGACTCCGTCCAGCTTGTGCGGTCCACCGACGGCGGACGCACCTGGGGGAACCCGGAGCTGATCAGTCCCGAGGGCGTTCCGGCCTTCTCGCCGTCGATCGCGGTCACGGAGCGGGGCACGGTCGCGCTCACCTACTACGACCTGCGCTTCCTCGAGCCCGGCAACACCACCACCCTGCCCACCGCCTACCAACTGGCCACGCTGCAGCACGGAAACCCGAAGCTCCGGAGCGAACGACAGATCTCGCGGGTCTTCGACTGGCTGCAGGCGCCGTTCGCCGGGGGCTACTTCCTCGGCGACTACCAAGGCCTGGTGGCAGACGGCAAGGGAGTACGGGCGGTGCTCACCGAGACCCACTCCGGCGCACCACAGAACCGTACGGACGTGTACACCGGCAGTTTCCGCACCCGCTGACCGACGCGGACGCCGTCGGCCGGCCCGACCGCCGAAGGCTGCAGGGAGGCCTCGGACCCACTCCGTGACCACGTTGGGCGGGGAGGTTCGGCCGCGTCCCGCCGGAACTGATCACCGTTGTCAGACCCTCTTGTTACTGTCGCGAACCTCGCGAACCACGCGAACCGGAACGATCGAGGGTGGTCTGATGAGCGACAACGATGTGCGGCAGTTCGGCATCCACACCTACAACCAGTGGACGGCGATGTGGAACGGTGATCTGGACCTCGCCGAGAAGATCATGGCGCCGGAATTCGTCCTGCGTTATGCCCAGGCAGGCACCGAGGCCTTCGACGATGTCCGTACTCCGCAGCAGCTCGCCGACATCATCGCGGCCTGGCATCGACAGCGACGTGGGCTTCGCTTCGTGGCCGAGGGCGCGGCAGTCGTGGACCTCACGCTTGTCGATGGCGCACCGACCGGCCTGGTCGCCCGCCCCTATCTCGCGTCCGTCACGGACGAAGACGCCCGAACTGTCGCCAGGAGCGGGACCGACACCCTGAGGATCACCAACGGTTTGATCAGCGAGGTGTGGTCCGTTTCCTCCGGCCCCGCCGGCCGGACCTTTTACCGCTAGTTGCTGCCGGCGAGGGCGACCGCGCTGCGTCAGCTTCGCGACGAGGGACCTTCCTGTGCAGGTGACCGCAGCCGGATGCGGTGCCGTGCTCACGGTAGGCGAGCGGTCGGGCGAACTGGTGCGTGGGCACCCCCTGTTGCGGCCCGCCGGGTTCGTCACGGGCGGGTCGCCCGGATGATCCAGGTTGCGGAGGCGTAGAGGACGCCGTCGTCGGTCTCGTGGGCGGTGAGGGTGGCTCTCAGGTCGTCGACCGCACGACGTCGACCCTCGTCATCGAGTCCGTCGAGCATCCAGCCGTGCAGGCCGAGTACGAACCGCTCCGCGTCGGCCGCGTCCTGGCCGAACCACATCGCCTCGCCGTGCGGCTCCAGTTGGACGTCCGTGAAGCCGGCGGCGCCGAGCACCCTCCGTACGCGCACGGGGTCGGCCAGCGAGAACGGCCCGGGCGCGTCCGGCGGGGGAGTGGGCAACGGCCGTCCCGCGGACAGGGCCCGGGCGAAGGAGCGGAGCCACTCGTTGCCGGTCGGCGGTTGCCAGACCAGCTGCACGAGGCGTCCGCCCGGGCGCATCGCTGTGCCGATGTTGCGGAACGCGGTGACGGGGTCGGCGAAGAACATCGTCCCGGTGCGGCTGACGGCCACGTCGAACGAAGCGGCGGGGAAGGGGTGGACCTGGGCGTCCGCCTGCACGAAGTCGGCGTTGTGCAGCCCCTCGTCTGCCGCTCGCTGCCGGGCGACCCGCAGCATCGCGGCAGACAGGTCCACGCCCAGGACCCGCCCGCTGTCTGCCCGCCGTGCGACGTCGCGGGTGATCTCTCCGGTGCCGCAGCCGATGTCCAGCACGTGGTCGGTGGCGGATACGTCGGCCGCAGCGAGGAAGTGCCTGTCATACGGGCCTATCGCGCGGTCGAACCGGTCGGCGTGCTCCGCCCAGTACGCGCCTTCCCGTCCGTCCCAGGCGCGGGCCTGCTCGGCATTGGACGGAGCGACCTGAAGAGTGCTGACCATCGCCACCACCACCTATACTTTCAAAATAGTCCCAAAGGGACTATTTACCGGATTACACCCCGAGGGTGGCGATGTCAATGGACCCGGCGCTCACCACCACGTCCTATGCGATCCTCGGCCTGCTCTCGGTCCGCCCCTGGAGTACCTACGAGCTCGCACAGCAGATGGACCGCAGCCTGGGCCGCATCTGGCCCCGGGCCCAGAGCAAGCTCTACGAGGAGCCGAAGAAGCTGGTCCGCCTCGGCCTGGCCGAGGCGACGAAGGGGGCGGTCGGGCGGCGGCCGCGCACCGTCTACACCATCACGGCCGAGGGCCGGCGCGCGCTGGCCGACTGGCTGCCCCGACCGAGCGCCGGGCCGGTACTGGAGTCCGAACAGCTGCTGAAGGTGTTCTTCGCCGATTCGGGCACCAGCGCCGACACCCTGGCCACCCTCCACGCCGCCCGGGCCTGGGCCGAGGAGCGAAACCAGGGCAACGTGGCGGCCGGGCAGGCCTACCTGGCCGGCCAGGGCCCGTTCCAGGACCGGGCCGCCCAGACCGCACTCGTCGGCCGCTTCCTCACCGACTACTACCGACTCGTCGCCACCTGGGCCGAGTGGGCCACGGCCGTCGTCCAGCAGTGGCCCGACGACCCCGCGGACGCCGCCCCCGACCCGTCACAGATCGCCGAGACCCTGCGACGGGCGAACTGGAGCGGCGGCGCTGCTCGCGGGCCGGCCCCGCGCGGGACGACGGCTTGAAGCCCGCAGTCCGTGAATCGCCTGGTCAGCTCTTCGTACGGCTTCGGAGCCGCCCCCGGGAGTGGAGGCGGGCCAGCCGTCGTTGCTCCCGCTGCGCCCACCGGCGGACGCGCTCGGGGTCAAGCGGAGTGCCGTGGCCGACATGGAGGCGGCTGGGGCCGAGATCGCGCATGGCGCGCAGGCTCGTGAGGTTGCCCAGGGGGTCGTCATGGAAGGGCGGGTTCGCCGGTTTGCCGGGGATGAGGCCCATGAAGGAGTTGGCCACGAGGTCACCTGCGACGAGGTCCCCGTCATCGGTGAGAACGGAGACGGAACCTGCGGTGTGGCCCGGGGTGGGCATGATCCGACCCGCCAGCCCGAAGTCCGACAGATCGGTCTCGCCGGTGATGAGGATCTCGGGTTCGAACGGGTCCGCCGCGATGTGAAGCTTCCTGTTCCTGTTCATCAGCCGGCCCATGGGCCCCGTCGGGAGGTACGGCATCAGCGGTCGGCCGGTGCGGAAGGGTTCGAGGTCGGCGGTGTGCCCGGCGACGGGTGCGCCCGTGAAGCGGTGCAGTTCCGCTGCGGAGCCGAAGTGGTCGATGTGGCCATGGGTGATGACGATCAGTGCGAGGTCGGCGGGGTCCACTCCGTGATCGGCGATCCGGTCGTGGATGAGACGTCCGCTGCCCGGCGTACCGGCGTCGACGAGGACGGGGCGTCGGCCCAGCAGCAAGTAGGCGTTGACGGCGTGCTTGCCGAGCACCGGAATCGGAATGATCTTCGTGCCGGACATGATGGCCTTTCGTGTACGAGCCGGGGGCGGGCATGCCTCGGCAACCGCGGGCCGCGGGCAGGCCGGCGGGCAGTAAGGGTGGGCAGTGAGGGCAGTGAGGGCGTAAGGGAGGTAAGGGCGGTGAGGGACGGGCCGGCTTCAGCGGAACCGGCGGCGGTATTCGGCGGGGGTTGTCCCCAGGTGCCGTTGGAAGCAGCGGTGGAGGGTCTGCAGGGAGCCGAGCCCGCTGGCGGTGGCCACCTGCGGCAGACCGGCGTCGCTCTCCTCGAGCAGGCGCCGTGCG
This sequence comes from Streptomyces sp. NBC_00207, assembly GCF_045160965.1. NCBI lineage: Bacteria > Bacillati > Actinomycetota > Actinomycetes > Kitasatosporales > Streptomycetaceae > Streptomyces > Streptomyces sp. NBC_00207. The sequence continues at coordinate 8,162,757 of NZ_CP130715.1, forward strand.
GCCTCCAGCCGTGCGGACTCCACGTAGACGGCGGGCGTGGTGCCGGTGCGCTGCGCGAAGAGCCGGGAGAAGTGCCGCGTGCTGAGGCTGACGCGCTGGGCGAGAGCCTCGGTGGAGAGGTCGGCGTCGGGGTGTTCGGTGATCCACTGACGGAGTTCGCCGATGCGGTCGTCGGCGGGTGCCCGGACGGAAAGGGGCACGCTGAACTGGCTCTGGCCGCCGGAGCGTTTGACGTACATGACCATCATCCGCGCGGTGGCGAGCGCGAGGGCCTGACCGTGGTCCTCGGCCACCATCGCCAGTGCCATGTCCATTCCCGAGGTGATCCCGGCACAGGTCCACACCGAACCGGAGCGAATGAAGATCGGATCGGGGTCCACGTCGACCTCGGGATGCGCGGCGGCCAGTTGCGCCGCCGTGAGCCAGTGGGTGGTGGCGGTCCGGCCGTCCAGCAGACCGGCCGCGGCCAGCAGATGGGCGCCGGCGCACACCGATCCGGTACGCCCGGCCCGCGGTGCCGCCGTACGGAGCCAGTCGGTGACCACCGGATCGACGACGGCCTGGACGCCACCCCCTGCGGGGGCGGTGACCGCCCCGGACACCAGGAGGGTGTCCACGCGGCCGGTCACCTCGTCGAGCCGCAGGTCGGCGTGGACCCGCAGGCCGCTGGAGGTGGCCACCGGACCGCCGTCCTCCGTGGCGACCTGAACGGAGTAGCCGGGGAACCCTCCCGCGGAGACCCGGGACGCGACCGAGAACACCTCGGCGGGGCCTGTGATGTCCAGGAGTTCCACGCCGGGGAAGGCGACGATGACGACGCGGTGGGGTGCGGGCATGCACCGATCCTCGTTCCCCTGCCCCTGCGTCCGCAATGACGAGGTTGTCTCAGATCCGGCCATCGGGCCGGCTGACGCGGGGGCGCCACGGCCGAGGAGCCCGGCCGACCCACTCCGGGTGGGGGCCAGGCCCCCAGTTCCCCCCCCGCACACGCGGAAGTACGGAACTGACTGGAAGCTCCGAGGGTGTGGGGTGGCTGCCGATGGCGCAGAGATCGTCTCGTTCGGAGCACTCGTATTGCCGTTGCGCCTTGGAGCTGGGTGGAGCCGGTGGGGCCCGCCGATAAATGCCTCGACACCGGTCGCGGTGATCGGGGACGCTTCGCGCGATGACCAGAATCGACGACACGCCGCCCGCGTGGGACGAGCGCACCCAGCTCACCACGTTTCTCGACTACACCCGTGACACAGCCCGCGCCAAGTGCGACGGCGTCTCTGCGGAGAACGCCCGCAAGGCGCTCCTGCCGGGCTCACCGCTGATGACGATGAGCGGAGTGATCAACCACCTCCGCTGGGTCGAGTACTACTGGTTCCAGGTGGTCTTCCTCGGAGAGGAAGACCGGGGTCCCTGGACCGAGGAGGACCCCGACCGCGAGATGCGTATCGCCGTCGACTTCCCGCTCACGCAGTTGCTCGACGAATACGCCGAACAGAGCGCCGGCTACCGCGAACTGGTCGCCGGGAACGGCCTGGACGACCAGGCCAAGCGAGCCGTCCGCGACGGCCTCCACGTCGACCTGCGCTGGATCCTCCTTCACCTCACCGAGGAGACGGCCCGCCACAACGGCCACCTGGACATCCTGCGCGAGTTGCTCGACGGCACGACCGGCGACTAGATCCGGCGGCGACGTTCGCACACGGTCTTCCCCGGGCGAAAACGGGCCCGCCAGACCCAGGGCAAGAAGTGCCCCCTAGCCATGAACGAGCCCCCTACCTGCGGTTTTCCCCGTCAGCTAGGGGGCCTTTCGCTGTCCGGGGTCCCGTCAAGTCACGTATGTGCGTGGCGTGACGGGGTCCTACGTACTTGAGGGCCAGACAGGCACAGGTCCGGCGGCGCCTCCGCCGCCGGCCGCACACCTTCAAGGAGCAGTCATGACCCACGACCTTCACACCCGGGCCACCGTCCAGTCCCAACGGCGCATCCTGCGGATCGGGATGGTCCTCACCTCGGCCGCCTTCGTCTCCGGAGCCATCGTGTTGCCGGCGTCCGCGGTGACCGCGATTGCGCACCATTCCCCGGTCACGAGCCGCACTTCCGATGATCCGAACCGCCTGCCGGGTAGTAATCAGTGCAAGTCGGGTTACGTGTGGCGTGACAGTTTCGAGGGTGACGGTCTGTGTGTTACGCCGGCGGAGCGCGATGCGGCGCATGCGTCCAACCCGAACCGCCAGCCGGGCAGTAACCAGTGCAAGCCGGGTTACGTCTGGCGCGACAGTTTCGACGGCGACGGCCTGTGTGTCACGCCAGCGGAACGCGCTGCGGCGAAGAGGTAGATCGGATGACCTCTGCACGAAGCGGCCCCCTACTTGCGGTTTCCCGCAGGTAGGGGGCCGCCGTGGGCATGGCCGCTCTGGGACGTCGCTTCTTGTGGAGGCACTTCGTTCGCCGGACAGCGACGGGTGGACGACCCTGCCCCTGACCGTCGCTCTGCTTGCCGGATGCGGTCCGGCAGCCGACGACGCGAAGCCGAACAGCAGCACGCCCCCGGCGGCCGTAGACCCCTTGGCGCCGGGAAGCGGATCCTGACGCCGCACGCCCCCCCGCAGTGGTTCGATTGGCGCGGGCAGTTGCCCCTGTCGGAGGCGGCCACGAGGGGGCGGACCAACCTGGCCGGGCAGGTCCGCGGCGGCGGTGAGGACATGCCGGTACTTCTCCACGAGGACCGGGCCTTCGTCGTCTCCCCCTCGCGCGTGCAGGTGATCGACCTTGCCGGCGGCCGCACCGTGGGCGTAGATCGCCCGAGCTGACGTACTGCGCGAGGACGCCGACGGGTTCGTCCGGGAGGCGGTGTCGTACGGCATCGACACCGCGTCCCGCGCCCTGCGCTGGACGCAGCCCGGGCCGGAGGTCGTTCAGGCCGGTGCGGGCATGGCGGTGGGCCTGCTCCACGTCGAGCCGCTCACCTCCGTACCGCTCGGGGTCGATCTCGCCACCGGCACCGAGAAGTGGCGCGGGGAGAAGACCTACGCCGCGATCATGAACGGTGCCGGGCCCGGCACGGTCCGGGCCGCGGGCCCACAGGTCGGTGACAAGGGCGACCAGCTGCTCGACGTGATCAGCAGAACGCCCCGCGCCACCATGCCGCCGGGAATGCGCGCGATGAGCTGCTCCTACGACCGCGGCCAGGCGCTGGTGTGCACGCACGGGTTTGCGGTCGTGGCCGTGGATACGGCGAGGGGCACGTTGCTGTGGGTCCTCAAGGACGGTGACGGGGACCGCAAGCCCCAGGCGGTGACCGCGGTGTGGCACGGACGGGTGCGGACATGCCGGCCAAGCCCGAAGCCGCGCCGCTTCTCGCCAACTCCTTCGCCGGGCTGGTGCTGAACGACAACCGGCTTTCAAACCACCCGGCCGGCGGCTGAGCCGTCCCTCCCGCTGGTTCCCGTGCGGGCGCCCGTTGGACCCGCCGTCCCCAAGACCGCCCGGCCGCCGCCCGTGACTGGCCAGGCCGGCTCGAAGACGGGGCTTCGGGACGCAGCGCAGAGGCGCCGGGCGCCAGGGCGCGTATCGGGTCGTGATCAACGAGCACCGCGGCGTCCGGGGTACGTGGCCCGGCGATCTGCGGCTGCGCCACGTGGGTGCGAGTGACCGGAAGGGATGCCGCAGGCAGGCGCGACTGCATGCCCGCCGGGACGGTGTGTCAGACCACGGCGAGCCGGTCCACCAGCAGTTCCACCCTCCGCTCGGCGTCTTCAGGCGGCAGCCGTCCCGCCCGGGTCAGGGTGGCCAACCCGTGCAGGGCCGCCCAGAACGTCTCGGTGAACAGTCCCGGGTGGACGCCGTCGCCGGCGACCTCGCCGAGAGTCTCCAGCAGGGCGGCGAAGGCGTCCTTCAGCGGCTCGGGGGTGTCCTCTTGCGCGAATGCCAGGCCGCCGTCGAGCTGGAACATGGCGTCGTAGACCGCCGGGTTGCGTTCGGCGAAGTCGAGATAGGCGCGGGCCAGGGCGGTGACCCGGGTGCGGGGGCCGTCTGCGGCGGAGGTCGTGGCCCGCAGAGCCGCGGCCATATCCGTGGCGCCTTCGAGGGCGACGGCTCCGATGATCTCGCGCTTGCCGCGGAAGTGGCTGTAGAGGACGGGCTGGCTGTATTCGATGCGCTCGGCGAGCCGGCGGGTGGTGACCGCGTCCCAGCCCTGCTGCTCGGCGAGTTCGCGGGCCGTGGCCACGATGAGTCGCTCGCGCTCCGCCCGTTCGCGCTGCTTGCGTTCCTGTACCGACATGATTCGATCCTAGCATTGCTAGACAAGAGAGCGGCAGTAGCGCTAGCGTTGCCTCATCAGCTAGCAACACTAGATTTCAGGAGGGTCATCATGCTCAACGCACTCGAGGTGTTCACCACCGTGGTCGTCGGCGTGATGGTGGGGGTGGAGTTCTCCGTCGCCTTCGTCATGAACCGGATCTTCAACGCCCTTCCCGAGGACAGTGGCCAGCTCGGCCGCGCCCACGGGGGCCGGATGCTCGGCGCCGTGATGCCGGTCTGGTACATCGGCTCGCTCGCCCTTGTCGCGGTCTGGGGCGTAGCCGGATGGCACGACCCCGGCGCCGGCCTCGTCGTCACCGCCGGCGCGCTGCTGATCCTCAGCGTGGTCATGTCGATCCTGCTGCTCGTCCCGATCAACAACCGCAGCAAGACGTGGACCCCCGAGAACCGGCCCGCCGACTGGAAGGAGCAGATGAACCGCTGGGACCGCTTCCACTACGTCCGCGTCGCCGTCATCATCGCCGCCTTCGCCCTGCTGGCCGCAGCCCTCGCCTGAGCCCGCGGGTCGACGCCGTACTGGTGGCGCACGATCCCCACTCCCCGGGTGGTGGCGGGCCCGTCCCCGGCCGCGAGTGGGTGCACACCCCCCGCCACCTGCCTGATCCTCGATACCGCGCCCGGCGGGTGGATCGGCACCGGCCCCGCCGAGGTCCCGGTGTGCACCGGGTGTGGCCTCGGCGGAAGCCAGGCCGATCCAGGTCGCGTCCAGCTCCTCCCGGGATGGGGCCATCGCCGCGGCCCGGTGCCGTACCGGTCGGCACCAGGGCTGGCTCTACGGATAGGCCCGCGTCCTCCTCGGGCCCTGCCCCTCGCCTCGGCCGGTACCGCGGCGGAGCCGGAAACGCGTCCATGGCTGCAGTCACCTGGCATCGCATCCCGGATCGCTGCAGGTCAGAGCCCTCGCCCTCGTGTGGCGTCGAACCGGTGCTGCTCGGGCAAGGGGGCCTGTCACGCGCCTGTGACAGTCGGCGGACAGCGTCGTGAAGTCCGGAGGTCAGTCTTTTTAACAGAAGGACAAAGCAGACATTTCACCGCGGTCCTTCAGCCCCCCGCCCCCGTTTTTTACTGGAGTAATTCTCATGGCTCGCACTTCCCGGAAGCAGCGTTTCTCGATGTTCGCCGTCTCGGCCGCGATTGTCGGGGGAGGCGTGCTGCTGCCCACCAGTGCATTCGCTGCGCCGGCCAAGCCGCAGGTCAGTGAGGCGGCCACGCTGGTTGCCGACCACGCGAAGAGCGGTCATGGGAGCAAGGGCAAGAAGGACAAGCGAGGCCACAAGGGCAAGAAGCACGGCAAGGTCAAGGACGTCAAGAACATGCCCGGCTGCAAGTTCTACCAGGGCACGGTGTACTGCGAGCACAAGCCCGAAAAGCCCGCCCCGACCACGGAGACCCCGGGTACCGAGACGCCGACCACGGAGACGCCGGGCACCGAGACGCCGGGCACCGAGACCCCCGGTACGGAGACCCCCGGTACCGAGACCCCGGGTACCGAGACGCCGGGTACGGAGACCCCGGGCACCGAGACCACGGACACCGACCCCTTCATCCTGACCACGGAGACCGGTGAGGCCGGTGCGTAAGCAAGCCCGGGCGCTTCCGGCTTCGGTGACCTGACGGCGGCGTAGCGCCCCGCGCCCGTATCGGTTCCCACGGTGAAGCCTTCATGTAGCTGATCAGCCCCTGCCGACCCTCGGGCCCAGGGGCTTTGGTCTGCCCTGCCGTCTGGGCAGTCCTCCGCCAGGCCGAGGAGCGCTTCGCGCTCGCAGTCGTCGGCGGCCGGGCCCCAGAGGAGCCCGGTCTCGACCCGGCCCGTCATGTACGCGCAGCGGTAGGCGGCGGTCGGCGGCCGTCATTCCACCGGGTCCTTGTCGGCCTTGGCCCGGTGCGACTTCGCGGTGGTCGCGATCAGCGAGGTGGGCGTGTCCTGGTCGTTGGTGTAGGCCTCGCGGCGCTTCGCCGTCCAGGCCGGCATGGAGGCGGGCTTCGAAGGTGAGGTCGGCCAGGAGTGCTACCGGGCCGTTTCCTTCGGATCCCTGATGTGGGGTCAGGGTTTGACCAGGGCCCGGCCAGGGTGATCCCCGATGACGGGGCAGGCCTGGGCGGACAGACTCACCTGGACTTGATCATCACGTTCCAAGTGGAGTTTCCCCTATGCGCCGTTCCTCGGCCCTGTCGCTGACCGCCGCCCTGGCGTTCGGTGCCATCGCCCCCGCGCAGGCCGCCGCCGCTGCCTCCGCGTACGCCGGCACCGCCGCGGACCTCGACCGTGCCGCCCTGCGCAAGGCGATTTCCGTGGGCCCGGACGACGGTGCCGCCGGTGTCGTGGCCGACGTGCACAAGAACGGACAGAGGTGGCGCGGTACGTCCGGGGACATCACCACCGGCAAGCCCGTCAGCCCCGATGCGCACTTTCGTATCGGCAGTATCAGCAAACCCATGGAGGCGGTGATTCTCCTCCAACTGTCCGCCGAGGGCCGCGTAGACCTGGACCAGAGCATCCAGCACTACCTGCCCGGGCTGCTGCCGGAGAACCGGTTCGCGGAGCCGATCAGCGTCCGGCAACTGCTCAACCACACCAGTGGCCTGCCCCAGGACTTCGAGGGCTCCCCGGCCGCCTCCGCCGACGAGGCGATCGAGCGCCGCCTCGCGTACGTCTCCTTCGACGAGGTCATCGAGCAGACGCTCCGCCCCGTGGGCCGACCGGGGCCGGGTCAGCGCTTTCGCCCGGGTGCCCGGCAGGAGTACAACTCCTTCGGCTACCGCGTCGCAGGCAAGCTCATCGAAGAGCTCACCAGGCACCCGTACCAGTACGAGGTGACTGCCCGCATCCTGAAGCCGCTGAAGATGCGGGAAACCAGGGCCGCCGTGCCGGGCCGCAGTACGTCCGTGCCTGCGCCCTACCTGCCGGGCTACATGTCCAGGAGCACCGGCGAGCTGGTCGATGTCAACGTCCAGGGCGGGCTGCCCGCGAGCATGACCTCGACCACGGGTGACCTGGACCGCTTCATCTCCGGCCTGTTCGACGGTCGGCTGCTGCGTCCGGAGCAGGCCGCGGAGTTGTTCGCCGTGCCGAAGGGCAGCGACGGCAAGCCGCTGCCGTACGCCGACGGCTCGAACTGCAACACCGGTCCCGCCAGGGGCACGGCCTGCTTCAGCGTCGGCCTGATGTCCGTGCCGCTGCCCGACGGTTCGGTCCTGTGGGGCAAGACGGGCTCTGATCTGGGGTACCGGAGCGGGGTCTTCGCCTCCCGCGACCTCAACCGGCGCGCGGTATACGCGATCGGTACGTCGTCGTCCCTCGGCAATGGCTCCCAGGCAGTGGCCCAGCGCTTGGCCCTCGCCGCCTTCGGTGACCAAGTGCGTGACTGAGTACTTCGGAATGTTTCGTGAAGCCATGTACGGCGCGAGGGAGCCCCGTACGCGACGATTGGGTAGCCAGTGCTTCTGAAAACGTTCGGCTGGTCGTTCGCGGTCACCGCGCTCGGCCTGATCGCGGCGGTCTTATACGGGGGGTGGGCCGGCTTCGGGATCGTGGCGATCCTGTCCATCCTCGAAATCTCGGTGTCCTTCGACAATGCCGTGGTCAACGCCGGGATCCTGAAGAAGATGAATGCCTTCTGGCAGAAGATCTTCCTGACCGTCGGCGTCCTGATCGCGGTCTTCGGCATGCGCCTGGTCTTCCCCGTCGTGATCGTCGCCGTCAGTGCCGAGATCGGTCCGATCGAAGCGGTACAGCTCGCACTGGACGATGAGAACAAGTACCAGCAGCTGGTGACCGACGCCCACCCGTCGATCGCCGCGTTCGGTGGCATGTTCCTGCTGATGATCTTCCTCGACTTCGTCTTCGAGGACCGCGACTTCAAGTGGCTCGCGTGGCTGGAGCGTCCGCTCGCCAAGCTCGGCAAGATCGACATGCTCTCCGCCTGCATCGCGCTCATCGTGCTGCTCGTCTCCGCCATGACCTTCGCCACCCACGCTCACCAGTACGGCGGCGTCCATGCGGACAAGTCGGAGACCGTCCTGATCGCCGGCATCGCGGGCTTGATCACCTACCTGGTCGTCGGCGGTCTCTCCGGTTACTTCGAGAACAAGCTCGAGGAAGAAGAGGAGCGCGAACACGAGGCCGAGGAAGCGGCCAGGGCGAGCGGCACGAAGGTCCCGGCGGTCGTGATGGCCGGCAAGGCCGCGTTCTTCCTGTTCCTCTACCTGGAGGTCCTGGACGCGTCCTTCTCCTTCGACGGCGTCATCGCCTCGTTCGCGATCACCAACGACATCGTCCTGATGTCGCTCGGCCTCGGCATCGGCGCGATGTACGTCCGCTCGCTCACGGTCTACCTCGTCCGCCAGGGCACCCTCGACGACTACGTCTACCTGGAGCACGGCGCGCACTATGCGATCGGCGCCCTCGCCGTGATCCTGCTCGTCACCATCCAGTACGAGATCCACGAGGTCATCACGGGCCTCGTCGGCGTCATCCTGATCGGCTGGTCCTTCTTCTCCTCGGTCCGGCGCAACCGCAGGCTGGCGGCGGCGGAGGCGAAGGGCGCGGGCTCCGGCGAGAAGGCCGAGGTCTCCTCCGGCGTCTGAGTCGGCCCGCCGACGCGGATCACCGTCCGTCCGGGTTCACCGTCCGTCCGTGCCGCCGAGCGGGGCGGTGAGCCGTGGCCGCCAGCCCTCCTCCGTCAGCACCACCAGCTGGACCGCAGCCGCACGGGTGCGCAGAGGCAGCAGGCTGCCGACCGCAGCGCGGACACGGGCGGAGGCTGTCGGGTCGTCCGCACCCATGGCGACCGTGACATGGGCTGCGGGCCGAGCCCCGAAGCGGCCTCTGTAAGGCAGCAACCCGGGCCACTGGGCATGGAACGCATCAACGATCGGCTGGAGTTCCGGAACGGTGACGGCGACGAAGCCGGACGCCGTCACGAGCTCCTCCAAGAGCAGATCAGCTGCCGGAAAACTCGCCGCCAGGGAACGTACGCCCTCCTCGTCCTGCCCTGTCAGCGCCGATTCCGGCACGAACGGGTAGAAGAGCGAGACGTGCGCCGGCACCCCACGACGCACCAGAGCCGGGTCGATGCGCCACGCCGCATCGAGGAGCGGAGCGGCATCGGACAAAACGATGACGACGGCAGTGGTCCCTGGCTCTGGCATTCCATCATGATCGCAGGCCAGGTACGGGACCCGAGAAGGCCGGACTGGGGTTGCGGGGGCCGAACTGCCGCGGCCGGGCTTAGTCCCGTGAACAGGTTGTCCAAGACGGCTCCGACGCCGTGATCACACCAGCCACGATGTGATCACGGCACTGGGGGGAGGGTCTCGACCGAAGGGGGAGGTGGCACTACCCCCCACTGGGTCTGTGCAGGTGGTGATACCACCACACGTCACCGTTCCAGGGCCGACGATCGGCAAAGGGATCAGGCAGCGTGCGCTTGGAGAACACCCGGTCCAGGACCGTCATTCGGCGCCCGAGCTCAGCCAGAGCCCGAGGCGGCAGGTGTGCAAGGACCGCTTCGAGGAGATCGCGGGCGTGCCTGACATCGTCGAGGGAATGACTCTCGCAGCCACACTCCGGGTCTTGCGGGTAGAGAGGCCGACGCCCGGGAGGGTTGAGGAACGCTTCGTACCGCCGGAGGGCCTGACCGATGGCGCCCGGGTAGAGGAAGCCGGATCCGAGCTCTTCGGCGCGGCGGATTGCGGTGCTGGTGTGGGCAGAGAGCCCATGGATCCGTTCCGGTGGCGGCTTGTCCCACCTACGCGGCCGCCCAAGGTGTCGGGTACGAAGCGCACCCGGCCGCCTACGCGGCATTGGCCTTTCGGTATGCAGTCATGATCGGCATTCTGCCAGCAGCAGCAGCAGCCTCCGAGCCGACCGAAGCAGGGCCCTGGCCAGGAGCAGTGGGACAGCCCTTACCGGTGGCCGCCCTTCCGTGATACCTGGCCCGGATGGACAGCACCAATGCCCGGAATCGGCCGCCAGCCGATCGGGGCCGGCCGCTCGCCGGGGCTGGGTGCCGGCTGATGCGCGAGTGTTTTCGCGGGGCGGGCCGCGGGTGTTCCTACGGGGCGGGAGTCGCGGGTGCCTGCGGAGCCGGAGCCGGGGAGCCGTGCGGGACCGGGGGGTGGCACGCCGCGGGGGTGTCGTCTTCCTCCGTGCGCGGCCAGTACCGTCCTTCGAGGGCCTCGGCGCTGCGGTTGAGCCGGACCAGGACGTCCTCCAGCTCCCGTACTTCCTCAGGGGACCAGTTGGCGACCACCCGGGCCAGGCAGGACTGGTTGACCTCACGGTCTTGGGAGAGCCGGCGCCCGCCTTCAACGGTGATGCGCAGCTTGCGGGCCATGCCCCCGTCCGGGTCCGCGACGCGCTCGGCCAGTCCGCAGCGCAGCAGCGCGGCCGTCTGGCGGTTCACGGTCGAGGTGTCGAGCCCGAAGGCCTCCGCCAACTGTCCGATGGACATGGGGCCTTGTGTGTCGATTCGGCTGAGCAGCAGGTACGCCGACCGCTCCAGGCGTTCGGGGTCGCGCTCGCGCCGGGCAAGCACCTGGTGCCGCGAGAGCAGCATCAGCTCCCGCTCCAGTTTCTCCAGCACTGCGCCTCCCGCTCCTTCCGACACTCCATTATCGCGGACCTGTGAACCCGGCGGCCGGCGGACCCCTGCACGGTTCGGCCCGCGGGCGGGGCGGCGCCGCGCCGTACGACGGTCGACGACGGCCGATGGCGTCCATGCGGCGGCCGGCGCGGCAATATGCATGATACATAGCATGTGTACTATGCACTTCTCGTTGTCACCCCGACGAGCCACAGCCTTAACCCGGAGGACCCGCATGACCGTCACCACGTCCACCGCCTCCCGTGCGGCCGAGATCCTCTCCCGGCCCGTCAAGCTGAACGGCCTGACCGTCCCCAACCGCATCGCGATGGCGCCGATGACGCGGATGTTCTCCCCCGGCGGCGTTCCCGGTGAGGACGTGCAGGCGTACTACGCCAGCCGGGCCGCCGCGGGCGTGGGCTTGATCGTCACCGAGGGCACCTACGTCGGTCACGACTCCGCCGGGCAGAGCGACCGGGTGCCGCGGTTCCACGGCGAGGACCAGCTGGCAGGGTGGGCGAAGGTCGCCGCGGCCGTGCACGAGGCGGGCGGCACGATCGTGCCCCAGCTGTGGCACATAGGCATGGTGCGCAGGCAGGGCGAGGCACCGTATGCCGACGCCCCCGCCGTCGGCCCCTCCGGCATCCGCGTCGACGGCACCGAGGGGACCGGCAAGGCGATGACCCGCGCCGACCTCGACGACGTCATCGGCGCGTTCGCCGACGCCGCCGCGGAGGCCGCGCGGATCGGCTTCGACGGCATCGAGCTGCACGGCGCCCACGGCTACCTGCTCGACCAGTTCCTGTGGGAGCGGACCAACCGCCGCACCGACGCCTACGGCGGCAACGCGGTGGCCCGTACGAAGTTCGCCGCGGAGATCGTGGCCGCGGTCCGCGAGCGCGTCCCGGCCGACTTCCCGGTGATCTTCCGCTACTCGCAGTGGAAGCAGGAGGCCTACGACGCACGGCTCGCGCAGACCCCGGAGGATCTGGAGGCGATCCTGGCCCCGCTGGCGGCGGCCGGCGTCGACGCGTTCCACGCCTCCACCCGGCGCTACTGGATCCCGGAGTTCGAGGGCTCGGACCTGAACCTGGCGGGCTGGACCAAGAAGCTCACCGGCCGGCCGACCATCACCGTCGGCTCGGTCGGTCTCGACGGCGACTTCATCCGCGCCTTCGTCGGCGAGGGTGCGGCGCTCGGTGACATCGACAACCTCCTGGACCGCATGGAACGCGACGAGTTCGACATGGTCGCCGTCGGCCGGGCGCTGCTCCAGGACCCGCAGTGGGCGGCGAAGGTCCTCGGCAACCGCTTCGACGAGCTGCAGCCGTACGACGCGGCGGCGCTCAAGTCGCTCAGCCGCTAGCCGCCAGCCGCTAGCCGCCAGCCGCTAGCCGCTAGCCGCCAGCCGCCAGCCGCCAGCCGCCAGCCGCCAGCCGGAAGCCGTCCGGACGTCCGGACGGCCGGCCCGAGGGCGCCCCGCGACATCGGTCCCCCGAGGTCACGGGGCGTTCGCGCTCCGGTCGGACACCGCGAAGCGCACTTCCCGCAGGACGGGGCCGACCGCGGTGAGATCAAGTAACGCCAACGGAATCACGAGACGCTGGCCTGCGGTCCGGGTGTGGAGCGGTGGAGCAAGAGGAATCCGTCGTCCTGGGCCACGGCGCGGTAACCGCCGAAGCGGGCTTGGTCGAGGGCGTGGGACTCGTCCTGGGCCGAGATCGGGAACCCCATGGGGTATTTGGCATCGACGATGATCCAGTCGGCCGTGAGGGGGATGTCGGGGAAGCCGAAAAGCGTCACCGTGCACCGGTTGGTGAGTTGGGGGACGAGGCGGTTGGCGGCAGCCACGGTCGCGTTGTCGGGAATCCTGTCCATGACGCGGTGTGCGGCGGCGGCTCGTGGTGGGGTCTGCCAGGTCAGCGGATCGGCGAGTCCGGCGAGGGGAAAGCCGGCGATCAACAGAGCGGTCATGGCGCTGCTGATGGCCAGTCCGGTCCGCAGGGTGCGACGGTCCTGCGTCGAGCGGTGAGGGGCCCAGCGGTTCAGGGAGTGGACGAAGGCCCCGAAGATGATCGGCACCAAGACGGCGCTGTAGTGGTGACTGGTTCCCCAATGGGGCGGATACGCGGACAGGAAGCGCCAGCAGAGCGTGGGCAGGGCCAGCAGGATCAAGGGGGAGCGCAGCGCCATGAACGCGGTGGGCGCCAGCAGCAGGATCAGGGTGATGACCTTGGCCTGCGGGGTGATCAGGTCCACGGGCAGGTGCAGCAGGCCCAGCAGGGTGGTGCCGCCCGGTGACTCGGCTCCGCCGAAGCGCTCATAGTGGGAATAGGAATGGTGGGGGTTGAAGGCCGGAATGACGACGAGGACTTCCAGCAGGGTGCCCGCCAGCCCCACGAAGGCAGTGGCCATGCCCAGGCGGCGCGAGCCCTGCCAGGCGATGTAGGCGCCGATCACCATGACCGTGAGGCCCAGATCCTCCTTCACCAGGAGCAGGGGAAGCGCCCATCCCGCGGCCGCGCGCCAGCGCTCGTTGCCCAGGGCCGTCACCGAGAAGGCCAGGAGCGGGACGGCGAAGCAGATCTCGTGGAAATCGAAGCCCACTGCCGAGGCGATTCCCCATGAGGCCCCGTAGCCGATGCCGGTCACGAGTGCTGCCGTACGGCCGTGAGCCTGGTAGGCCCAGCGGCTCAGCGGTACGACGGCAACAGCGAGAAGGGCTGCCTGCGCCACGAGAAGGGTCATCGGCGAGGGGAAGATCCGGTAGAGGGGGGCAAGGCTCGCGAGGACCGGGGAGAAGTGGTCGCCGAGCAGATTGAAGCCGGGCCCCTTCAACGCCGAGACCGGCGCACGGCCATGGGCGTAGGAGCGAACGGCCTGCTCGAAGATGCCGAGATCGTAGCCGGTGGTCAGCAGCCTCTGGTGCAGCCGCACGGACAGTGCCGTGTACAAGGCGAAGAACACCGCGGCCAGGGCCCACGGCAACGCGCGATCGGCGGGCAGCCTCCTCCGCAGACGTCCCTCGCCTGCGGGGGAGGGCTCCGGACGTGTGATGGCCCCCAGCAGGCGCACTGACTGGTCCCGTTCGCTTGACGTGGTCCGTTACCTCGCGGCCCAGGACCATGTCCTCAGGCCGGTACGGAATCGACAATGAACGACATCACGCGCCCGTTCACTCCGGACACGCTGGTGCGGGAGTGATCTTGGGCCTTCTGTGGGTGTACTGGTGCGTTCCTCCGGTAGGTCGCGTGTGCGTGCCCGTGCGGATGGGCCTACGTTGGAGGGAGAGGGATGCCGTGCCGACTCCGGCCCTCCCGTGCATCCCGCCATCCGGCACCTGCTTCCTCCAAGGAGGTTTTGGCATGGGCCCCAACGCTGAAGCCAATGAGCCGTACGGTCGGGAATGGCATCCGATCGGGGCGCTGTACGCACGCCGGGCGCTGGACCCCGTGATCGATGTGGTGGTCGCGATCGCCGACGATTTCGCGAACTGCCCCGCCAAGTACCATCGCGTGCCCGACCGGGTGGCCGACACCCTCGGAGGCTTCCGATCCCTGGTGGGACGGGACCCGGAGTGGCCCGATGCGGCCCAGCGGGTGGCCTTTTCGGGCGGAGTGATCGACGGGCTGGGCGTTTCGGCCGCCGGATTGCGCAAGGCGGCCGTCGTTTTCGTCGAGCAGAGCTCGGCCACGACCGAGCCCCGGCTGCGCCGGGCGGCGCGAGAGGCCGCCGACACCCTGCGCGTGTCGTGTGAGCAGAGCGGGGGTGCCGCCATGGCCCTCGCGGAACGTCGACTCGGTTCCCTGTTCGAGCGTGCGGCGTCCGTGTTGACCAGTGAGGAGGTCACCGGGGCGTTCGGCCTCGCGGGACTGCCCGCGCAACCGGACGGCCGATCGGGCCTGACCCCCTTCCTCAGTCCTGGGATGGTCGCGCTGCACGAGGCGGTCAGACGGACGACCAACGGGACGCAGGGCCGGATTCCCGCGGAAGAGCAGAAGCTGGGAACGGTCCAGCGGATCGCCCGCCACGGTGCGGACGCCCTGTCCATGACCATGGACGGTCACGACGACGGCCGCCTGGACACTGCCTTGGAGAGCGCCTACAACTGGGCGCGCGCCTTGCAGGACCTGCTCGTCGGCATCGACGTCCCCCGGGCCTGGCTGGATCCGCGCTACCTGCTGAGCCTCCAGACCGCCGAGCGGGACATCCTGCCGCCCAGTCCTGCCGGAGAGATCGAGCTGGACATTCCCGCGCTGCAGGCGTGGGCGGCTGCCGCCCCCGAGATGCCTTACTTCCGGGGCACCTTGACCGTCAACTACGAGATCTGCTGCTCCACCGCGGGCTGCTCGACCCGGTCCTGCAGTTCGGGCACTTGTGACAGGTGAAGCGCGGGGGACGGTCCGACCGGCAGCCTGGCCGGGCGCGCTCACGTTCGATGAGCGGATCGCGCTCGTGCGCGCCGGTGCTCCCCGGCCCGGCCGCGGTGACTCCGACCCCGAGACCGCGCGCGCCCGCCTCGCCCAGTGGCGATCCGAGCCGCAGTTCGCGCACGGGGACGGACTGACGCGCTGGCTCACGGACACCGGAGTCGGCGAGGACGAGTTCCGGGATGTCCTCGGCGTACGGCCGACCGAGCTCGTCGAAGGCGTCGACCCGCCGCCGTGGTGGGAAGACCTGCGAACGGCATACGCCCGGCCCGCCGGCCATGACCTCGGTCGGCCGCCGTACGGATTCCTCAACCTGGTCGGGCCGCTCGTCGCCGAGACTCGCAGCCGGTTCCGCGAGCGGCGACGCGCCCTCGTCGGCGACGGCACGCCGTGCTTCGACGCCCAGTCCGTCGAGAGGTCGTTGACCGGGGACCTGCTGGCAGAGCTCTCGCACACCGTCAACCGCACGCTCGTGACGGAGCTGCAGCTCGCCCGCCTCCGGGGCGAGTTGGACGGCCGCACGGCCGAGCAGCGGTTCGAGTGCTTCACGGAGCGGCTGCGGGATCCGCGCGCGGCCCGGGCCCTGCTGGACGCGTACCCCGTCCTGGCCCGCCAGTTGGCGGTTCGGGCCGGGCACTGGCTGGACTCCGGCCTGGAATTCCTCGGGCGCCTCCAGGCCGACGTCGACGCGGTGCGCGGTACGTTCGTCCCCGGCGCGTCCCCGGGCGTCGTGGTGCGGCTGGACGGCCGGCTCGGAGACAGCCACCGGCGCGGACGCTCGGTCCGCATGGCGACGTTCTCGTCCGGTCTGCGCGTCATGTACAAGCCGCGCCCCATGGCCGTGGACATGCACTTCAACGCGCTCCTCTCCTGGCTCAACCGCCACGGAGCCACCCCGCCCTTCCGTGTCCTCGGCGTTCTGGACCGTGGTGCGTACGGGTGGATGGAGTGCGTCGAGAACACCCCCTGCGAGTCGCCGGAGGCGGTCCGGCGCTTCTATCTGCGGCAGGGCGGCTACCTGGCCCTGCTGTACGTGCTGGAGGGCATGGACTTCCACGCGGAGAACGTCATCGCGGCCGGAGAGCACCCGGTCATGGTCGACCTGGAGGCGTTGCTGCACCCGTCGGTGGAGGCCGACGCATCAACGGAGGCCGAGCACACGGCGGTGGACCTGCTCTCCGGCTCCGTACTCCGCGTGGGCCTGCTGCCGCAGCGGAGCTGGGCGACCGCGGACTCACCCGGCTTCGACGCCAGCGGCATCGGCGGATCCGACGGACAGCTCACGCCCTACACGGTGCCGTACCACCAGGACGCCGGCACGGACACGATGCGGGTCGCGCGCAAGCCGGTGCCCCTCACGGGCTGCCGCAACCGGCCGTCCCTGCCCGGGCACGAGGTGGATCCCGGTGACTACGTCAACGAGGTCGTCGCCGGCTTCCGGCAGACGTACGGCCTGCTGCTCGGCCACCGCGATGCGCTGTCGCACCCCTCGGGGCCGCTGGCGGCGTTCGCCCGTGACGAGGTGCGCGTGATCCTCCGTGAGACCCGGACGTACGGGGTGCTGCTGTACGAGAGCCTGCACCCACGGCTGCTGCGTGACGCACTGGACCGGGACCTGCTGTTCCACCGCCTCCTGGTGGAGACCCGGCTGCGGCCGTATCTGGCCCGGGTGGCCGAGTACGAGCGCGAGGAGCTGTGGAACGGCGACGTGCCGGTCTTCACCGCCCGCGCCGATTCCCGCGACGTGGTGACCGGGACCGGCGTCCGCCTCGAGGGGTTCCTGGCGGAGTCCGGGCTGGACCGGGCCGGGCGCCGGCTCGGCAAGCTCGGCACCGACGACCTCGAACGGCAAGTGTGGTTCATCCGGGCCTCCATGGCGACGGCGGAGCGCCGCCGGGACGGCGTTCCGCGCGCCCCGCGCCCGGTACCGGCGGCCGGCCCGGACGAACCCGCCCGCACGGCCGGCGCGGAGCGCCTGATGGCCGCCGCGCGCTCCGCCGGGGAGCGGCTCGCGGGCATGGCCCTGCGGGGTGACGGCGATGCCGCGTGGTGGGGATTCTCACCGGCCGGCCCCGGGCAGTGGTCCATCACCGTCCCCGGCCAGGACCTGTACGACGGAACGGCCGGAATCGCGCTCTTCCTCGGCTACCTCGGCGGGGTCACCGGGGAGCGCAACCACACGGACCTCGCGCGGGCGGCCACCCGGACGATGCTGCGGCAGGTCGAGCGGGACCGGACCCGCCCGTACGGCATCGGCGGCTTCACCGGCTGGGGCGGAACGGTCTACGCACTCACACATCTCGGCGTGCTGTGGTCGGATCCGAAGCTGCTCGGCCTCGCGGAGGAGCTGGCCGGCCTGATCGCCCCCTCGATCGAGCTGGACGATCAGCACGACGTCATCGCGGGCGCGGCCGGCTGCATCGCCGCGCTGGCTTGCCTGCACAGGGTCCGCCCCTCCGCGACGGCCTTGTCGGCCGCCACCCGGTGCGGCGACCATCTGCTGACTCGTGCCCGCCCGTCGGGCAGCGGGCCGGCCTGGCTCAATCCCGCCCTCGGCGCACAACCCCTCACAGGGTTCTCCCACGGCAGTGCCGGCATCGCATGGGCGCTGCTGGAGCTGGCCGCACTCACGGGGCGGGAACGCTTCCGGACGGCGGCCCTGGACGCGCTGGCCTACGAACGCGATCTGTACGACGCCGACCAGGGCAACTGGCCCGACCTGCGCACCCGGCCCGACCGGAACGGCACGGGCGCCATGACGGCCTGGTGCCACGGCGCGTCCGGCATCGGCCTGGGGCGGCTGGCCATGCTGCGCCATGCGCCCGACCCCGCCATCCGCTCGGAGGCGCGCACCGCCGTGGCCACCACGCTGAGCCGTGGCTTCGGGCAGAACCACAGCCTCTGCCACGGCGACCTGGGCAACGTGGAACTGTTGCTGTCGGCGGCCGACGTTCTGGGTGAACCGTCCCTGCGCGCGCGGGCGGCCGTGGTCGCGGCGCGGGTCCTCGACGAAATCGAGCGCGAGGGCTGGATCTGCGGCATTCCCCGCGCGGTCGAATCACCCGGGCTGATGACCGGCGTCGCCGGCATCGGCTACGGCTTCCTCCGGTTGGCCAACCCTGCCCTGGTCCCGCCGGTGCTGCTCCTTGCCGCACCACCCCGGTACGGCTGAGCTGCGGGGGGCGCCACCTCGGGCCGGGCCGGGCGTCTCGGGCCACTCCAAAATATTGCGCATTTATGCCGAACGTCAATATTATTCGATCCACCATCAAGTGGAGGCTCGAATGGCGACGTGGCGTATCGGTGGGACGACGATTCACAAAGTGCTGGAGGCGGAGGTACCTGTTCCCTTCATGGGGGCCTTGCGGACGGAGGACACCGCGCTCCTGAAGAGGTACCCGTGGCCCGCTCCTGACTACAGCAGGGCGGACGGCACCTTCGTACTCTCCGTGCACGGGCTCGTCGTGGACACCGGTACGCGCAGGATCCTCGTGGACACATGCGTGGGCAATGCCCGGACGTCGGTGCCGTTCCTGCAAATGCTGGACACCACGTGGCTCGAAGACCTCGCCGCTCTCGGCTATCCGCCGGAGTCGATCGACACCGTGGTCTGCACCCACCTGCACTTCGACCACATCGGCTGGAACACGCGCCTGGTGGAAGGGGCATGGGTGCCGACCTTCCCCCGGGCACGTCACCTGGTCACACGCGCGGAATGGGACCACTGGGCGGACGAAGCGGACGCCGGCCTCCACGACACGATGCAGCCGTTGATCGACGAGGGTCTGGTCGACTTCGTCGGAACCGATCACCAGGTCTGCGAAGGCGTGCGCCTGGAAGCCGCTCCCGGGCACACCCCGGGCCAGGTCGTGGTCGTGGTCGAGTCCGGCGGGGAACGTGCCGTGATCACCGGTGACCTCGTGCACCACCCGGTGCAGTTCATCGAACCCGATGTGGCCGGTCTCGCCGACAGCGACGTGGCGCAGGCCGCTGCCACCCGGCGGGCGTTCGTCGACCGGTACGCGGACACGGGAACGCTCGTGATCGGCAGCCACTTCCCCGCCCCCACCGCCGGCCTGCTCCGGCGGGGCGGTGACGGGAGCGTGCGGTTCGTCGCGGACGGCCTGCGCTGAACCGTGGACTTCCGGCAGCTGACGTACTTCCTCGCCATCGTGGACCAAGGCGGCTTCAACCGCGCGGCCGTGGCACTCTACGTGTCCCAGCCGTCCCTGTCGCAGGCCGTCCAGGGCCTGGAACGCGACGTGGGCAGCCGCCTGTTCCACCGGATGGGCAGGAGGGTGGTCCTCACCGAGGCCGGCACCGCACTGGTTCCCCGGGCACGGGAAGCCCTGCACGCCCTGGAGCTCGCCAGGGCCAGTGTCGGTGCCGTCCGTGAACTGCGCGCCGGACGCCTGGAGATCGCCGCGATGGCCTCACCCACGGTCGAACCCCTCAGCACCATGGTCCAGCGCTTCACCGAGCGCCATCCGGCGGTGTCGCTCAGCCTGCGCGTCGCCCTCACCCGCGAGGACGTGGTCGAGATGGTGCGCACGGGAGGCTGCGAGCTCGGACTGCTGACGACCTCGTCGCCGCTGCCGAGCCGGGAGGTCGTCCCGCACCACGTCGGAGAGGACCGGCTCGTCCTGGTCGCCCCGGTGGACGGCCCCTTCCCGCCCGGACAGGCGGTTCAACGCGAACAGCTCGAAGGTCACCGGCTGATCGTCGGGCAGCGGGGGACCGGGATCCGCGCCTACGTCGACGACCTGAAGGCACAGGGCATCGACGTCCGC
Source organism: Streptomyces sp. NBC_00207 (assembly GCF_045160965.1). Classification (NCBI taxonomy): domain Bacteria; kingdom Bacillati; phylum Actinomycetota; class Actinomycetes; order Kitasatosporales; family Streptomycetaceae; genus Streptomyces; species Streptomyces sp. NBC_00207. The sequence goes on from NZ_CP130715.1 coordinate 8,182,881, forward strand.
ATCGCGGTGGAGACCGAACACCGCATGGCCTTCCTGCCCCTGGTGCTCGCGGGGGTCGGGCTGGCGGTGGTGACGGAATCCTGGGCCGACCTCTCCGAGCGGGCCGGAGCCCTGGTCCTCGACCTGGAACCGGCCTCCCTCCAGCACAACATCCTGGTCAGCCGCAATGCGCAGCTGACGCCGGCGGCCGGCGCCTTCCTGGAGATCGCCGTCCCGCCGGCTCATAGGAGCAGCCTATGAGGGACATCGGGGATACGTGTTGGACCCGGACTGCGCCCGATTGCTGGAATGCGAGCCATGACGAACCACAGCATCGCCCTCATCCCCGGTGACGGCATCGGCACCGAAGTCCTCCCGGCGGCACGGGAGGTCCTCGACACGGTCGGGCAGCGCCACGGCATCACCTTCGCCTACGAGCAGTTCGACTGGTCCTGCGAGCGGTACCTGCGCCTCGGAACGATGATGCCCGAGGACGGACTGGAGCAGCTCCGCCGTCACGACGCGATCCTCCTCGGCGCGGTCGGCTACCCGGGTGTGCCGGACCACGTCTCCCTGTGGGGGCTGCTCATCCCGATCCGCCGGGCCTTCAGCCAGTACGTCAACCTCCGCCCGATCCGCGTGTTCGACGGCCTTCCCAGCCCGGTACGCGCGGCCGCGTCCGGCGAGGTGGACTTCGTGGTCGTCCGGGAGAACACCGAAGGCGAGTACAGCGAGATCGGCGGCCGGATGAACCGCGGCGGCCCCGATGAAATGGCTGTACAGCAGGCCGTGTTCACGAGGGCCGGGGTGACCCGGGTCGTCGACTTCGCCTTCGGCCTCGCCGAACGGCGGGGCGGCCCCCTCACATCGGCGACGAAGTCCAACGGCATCGTGCACACCATGCCGTTCTGGGACGAGCTGGTGGCCGAGCGGTCCGCCGAGCACCCCACGGTCGACTGGAACCAGGAGCACATCGACGCGCTGGCCGCCAAGTTCGTCCTCGAACCCGCCCGCTTCGACGTCGTCGTCGCCTCCAACCTCTTCGGGGACATCCTCAGCGACCTGGCGGCGGCCGTGGCCGGCGGCATCGGCATCGCCCCGTCCGCCAACCTCAACCCGGAGGGCGCGTACCCGTCCATGTTCGAACCGGTCCACGGATCCGCCCCCGACATCGCCGGGCAGGGCGTCGCCAATCCGATCGGCGCGATCTGGTCCGCCGCCATGATGCTCGACCACCTCGGCCACCCCGAGGCTGCGGCCGACGTCACCGACGCCATCGCCCGCGTCCTGGCCACCACCTCGCTGCGCACGCGCGACCTCGGCGGCTGCGCCTCCACCGCCGAATTCACATCCGCCGTCCTCCGGCACCTCTGACAGGACGGCGAGGCCGGGCACCGCCCTCATCCGATGGTTCGTCCCAGTGGAGCAGCCGTACCGCTCCCGGTGCTCGGTCGCACACCGGGCCGTCACGTCGGCCACCCGGTTCGTCCGCCGTCCGCTTCCCCCTCGCCCCCACGATCGGGGAGCCTGGGATGGCGGTCACCGGCGGTGGCCTTGGCCACCATCTCGGCCAGCAGTGTGCAGGCCCGCGCGATCTCCTTCTGGGTCTGGTTGCGCTGGCTGACGGCGGCCGCGACCAGCAGCGCGGTCAGCGAGGAAGAACCGTTGAACGCCTGCAGGGTGATCATGTTGGTGAGCAGGTCATGACCGGCGAACGGGCCCGAGCCGCGGGCGGCGGCGACGATGGCGAAGGTCGACACGGACAGGGCACAGAGCGCAGCCCCGGCCAGCTGGAAGCGGAAGGCCGCCCAGATCAGCAGCGGGAAGCCGAGGAACATGAGCGGCGTGTTGCTGATCTCGAGGAAACCGACGCAGACGGTGGCTGCCAGAAGCAGCAGTCCCTCCGCCCAACGGGACGGCCGCGCATCCTTCGGCCAGCGTGCGAAGCGGAGAACGAGCAGGACGGGCGTCACCACCAGTACGCCCATCGCGTCGCCCGTCCACCAGACCGACCACGTCGGCCAGAATTCCTCGGCGCTCAGCGCACCGGCCAGGGCCAGCGTCCCGCTGCCCACCGTCGCGCTGATCAGCATCCCGGTGAGCGCACCGAGAAAGATCAGCCCCAGCACATCCTGCAGACGGTCCAATTCGTTGCGGAACCCCGTGCGACGGAGCAGCGCGTACGAGCAAAGGGGGGCGAGCGTATTTCCCGCCACGATCGCGAGCACGGCCGGGATCGAGGGGCCGAGCGGGACGTTGACCAGGAACGCGCCCAGCGCGATCCCGGGCCAGACCCGCGGACTCCATAGGAGCAGGCTCGCCAGGGCGATACCGGTCGGCGGCCACAGGGGGGTGACCTGGCCTCCCACCAGTTGCTGGATCAGTCCCAGCGTGGCTGAGCCGTAGTACAGCGCGGCGACGGCGCAGATCTCCAGGGCGGTCAGGCCGGCCTGCCGGAGCCGTTCAGGCCGCGCGGCAGTCATCAGGCGACACCTCCGCATCGACATCGCCCCGACGTCCATCATCCGTCGGATCCCCCGGATCCTCCAGGGCACTGTCGAGCCGGAAGTGAGAGACACGGGGATCAGAGGCGCGGGGTGCGCAGGGCGAGGATGGCCAGGTCGTCGTGACCGTCGCTCGGGTGGTGATCGGCCAGGGCCTGGACGAACTCCTGCAGGGGCAGGGCGGCGTACCTGGCGGCGAGATCGGTGAGCCGGTCGAGACTCTCGTCGATGGGGTGATCGGGATGTTCGACCAGCCCGTCCGTGAAGAAGACCACGGTGGACTCCGGAGGCAGGAAGCGGGAATGGTCGGGGCGTGGCTGCTCGGGGTCGACCCCGAGCGGTACCCCGGGCTCGGCGAAGAGGTACTCCGGTGGGTGCCCGGGGGCGATCAGCAGCGGTGGGAGGTGGCCCGCGCTGCTCCAGTGGAGTCGCCAGCCCGGTTCCTCGGGTGCGATGCGCGCCAGGGTCGTGGTGGTGACGGGATTGCTCGTGATGGCCTGCAGGGTGCGGTCGAGCTGGGCGAGGATGGCGCTGGGCGGGTTGCTCTGGTCGAACAGCAGGGCCCGCAGCATGTTGCGGGTGGAGGCCATGGAGGCCGCGGCCTCCAGGTCGTGACCGACCACATCACCGATGACGACCGCCACGATGTTGTCGGCCAGCGGGATGGCGTCGTACCAGTCCCCGCCGAGTTGACTGGGCTCGGCGGCGGGCCGGTAGATGGCGGCGGCGGTGAAGGGCCGCAGGTCCGGCAGGGTAGGCAGCAGAAGCCGTTGGAATTGCTCGGCTCCGAGGCGAACACGTTCAAACAGCCGGACCTTCTCGATCGCGATTCCGGCGGCACTGGCCAGGGCGACGACGACGTTCTCGTCATGGACGTCGAAGGGATGTCCGTCGCGCCGCTCGGAGAGGTAGAGGTCGCCGTAGATCTCGCCGCGGACGCTGATGGCGACGCCGAGCAGGGTGTGCATGAGCGGATGGCCGGACGGGAACCCGGCAGACGACGGATGGGCCGAGATGCTGTCGACCCGCAGGGGTTCGGGGTGGTGGATCAGGTGCCCGAGGACACCCATACCGCGGGGCAGACCCGTCTCGGCCAGATCGGCCCGTTCCTGCTCGGAGAGGCCGGCGGTGATGAACTGCTCCAAGTGCTCGCCGGACTCGCTGAGTACGCCCAGTGCCCCGTAGCGGGCGCCGACCAGGTCCATGGCGGTGGTCACGATGCGGTGCAGCACGTCGGGCAGCTCCACCTCCTGGCTGATGGACACCACCGCATCCAGCAGGCCCTGGAGCCGGTCCATGGCGGCCAGCAGGGAGCGAAGTTGCTCGTCGATCCTGGCCAACTCGGTACGCAGCCGCACGTGCAGGTCGGGAAGGTGCGGCTGCCCCCCGTGTTTCCCTTCCTCGTCCCCTGCCATCACGAGCGCTCGGCGTCAGGATTGCTCCGCTTCCGCGCCGACGTCCTCGGGTCTGCCTGCAGGGCAGGACGGATCCGCTCGTACAACCCCTCACCTGAGCGGCGCATCCCGGTCTCCTGACACGACCCTGATCAATCGAGACCACAGCCTGGCACGGCTGTACAGGCAAAACGGTCATTACTCCGAAGGCGGCATGCCACTCCGGGTTCGGGGGGCAGACGGTGGACGACCCTCTGCCGACGTACAGCGGCGCGGCGATACTGAAGATAAGCCGACTGCTCAACCCCTGATCTCTGATCACTCTGGGTAGTCGCCGCGGCAATGCCCGCTGTGCGGTCCGTTCGGCAGGTCGAGCAGGTCGAAGGGTGGCAGCGATGGACGCACCGGCGCCGGGATCGGGTGAGGTGCCCGAGGACCCGTTCGCGTTGCACAACTCTGCCTCGGCGGTTCTGGACGACCACGGCAGGGTCGTCGGCTGGAGCGAGCGCGCTCAGGAGCACCTCGGCTACCTCCCCGACGAGGTCCTGGGCCGCATGGCCTCGGAATTCCTGTGCGACTCCCGTGACCGTGAGGTGGTCCGGGACGCAGCGGCCGCGTGCCAGCGCGACCAGGGCTGGTCCGGCGTCCTGCCCGTCCTGCACCGCAGCGGGCGGCGGGTGAAGCTGGGCTTCCGCGCCCGCGCCGTCATCCGCGCCGGCTCGGCCCGCGAGTGGTTCCTCGTCGTCGCCCCGGCGGAGGAGGTGCTCCAGTGGGAGACGGACCGGTCGGTCCTGGACGGTCTCTTCCGGCGCTCCCCGATCGGTCTGTCCGTCCACGCCCCCGATCTGAGCATCCTGCGGATCAACCGGGCTCTGGCCCGGTTCACGCAGCTTTCCGCGGCGGAGATCCGGAGCCGACGCATCGGTGACTTCCTCATCGGTCCGGACCTGGAGACCATCGAAACCCGGCTGCAACGGGTGCTGGAGACCGGCGCACCCCTGATCTTCACCGAGCAGCCCTGCCGCCTGAGGAGCGACCCCGACCACGAGCGGGTGGTGTCGGTGTCGGCGTTCCGGATGGAGGACCCCTCCGGCGGGATCCTCGGAGTCACCCAACTGGTGGAGGACGTCACCGACCGCTACCGGGCCCGGCGGCGGCTCGCCCTGCTCAACCGGGCGAGCGCCCGCATCGGGACCACACTGGACCTCGGCCAGACCACCCGGGAGCTGGCCGACGTCGCCGTCCCCGACCTCGCGGACGCCGTCTCGGTGGATCTGCTGGAGTCGGTCGCCCGGGGCGACGAGACCGCCGAGGAGACGAGCGGACCGGTCCGCAGAATGGCCGTCCACTCGGTCTTGGCAGAGGCGCTGCAGGTGATGTACCCCGCCGGAGAGGTGTTCCACTTCGACCCTCGTACCCCGCAGGCCAGGTGCCTCGCCGAGCAGCAGCCCATCCTCGAACCGGTGCTCCAGACCAGCCCCGGCTGGTACTTCCAGGATCCCGAGCGCACACAGCGCGCCCTCGACCTGGACGCTCACTCACTGATCGTCGTACCGCTGACGGCGCGCGGTCTGCTCCTCGGCCTGCTCAGCCTGTGGCGGGCCGGGCGGCCCGAGCCGTTCGAGGATGACGACCTCACGCTCGCCGAGGAGTTCGCTGCGCGGGCCGCCCTGTGCATCGACAACGCCCGCCGCTACACCCAGCAGCACCAGGCCGCGTTGACCTTGCAGCGCAGCCTGCTGCCGCAGGCGTTGCCCGAATTCAGCGCGGTCGAGGTCGCCCACCTCTATCTGCCGGCCGATCCCGCCACCGGCGTCGGCGGCGACTGGTTCGATGTCATCCCGCTTTCCGGAGCACGCGTCGCCCTCGTCGTCGGCGATGTCGTCGGCCATGGTCTGCACGCCGCGGCCACCATGGGCCGCCTGCGCACGGCCGTACACACCCTGGCCAGCCTCGACTACGCTCCGGACGAGGTCCTCTCCCACCTGGACGACCTGGTCAACCGCCTGGCAGCCGAGCAGGAGCCTGCCGACGGACGCTCGCGCGGCCAGCAGATCGTCGGAGCGACGTGCCTCTACGCGGTCTACGATCCCACCTCCCGGCGCTGCACCCTGGCCCGGGCGGGTCACCTGCCCCCCGCCGTGGTGACCTCCGACGGCGCGGTGAGCCTGCCCGACCTGCCCGAGGGGCCGCCGCTGGGGCTGGGCGGACTCCCGTTCGAGTCCGCCGAACTGGAACTCGCCGAGGGAAGTCTGCTGGCGCTGTACACCGACGGCCTGGTCGAGGCCCGTGGCCTCGACCTCGACGAAGGACTCGCGCGGCTGCGGGAAGCCCTGTCCCGGCCCGGCCGCTCGCTGGAGGAGACCTGCACGGACGTGCAGAACGCCCTGCTGCCGGATCACCCACCGGATGACGTCGCACTGCTCCTCGCCCGCACCCGCGTGCTGGCGCCGGAGCAGGTCGCCTCCTGGGAACTGCCCGCAGAGCCGACCGCCGCCGCCCGGGCACGGCACCTGACGGAGACCACACTGACCGGGTGGGGCCTGGAGGAGCTGGCCTTCACCACCGAACTGGTCGTCAGTGAACTGGTCACCAACGCCTACCGGTACGGCGGCGGCACGCCGTTGACCCTGCGGCTCATCCGCGACCGCAGCCTGATCTGCGAGGTCTCCGACAGCAGCAGCACCGCTCCGCACCTACGACGGGCGCGCACCACCGATGAGGGCGGGCGCGGCCTCTTCCTGGTGGCCCAGCTCACCGAACGATGGGGTACCCGCTACAGCCGGGACGGCAAGACCGTCTGGACGGAATTCCCCCTTGCCACAGCGGCGGAGGGGCACTCCGCGGCCGTGGCGAACCCCGCGCTCAGTGGGTGGGACATCAGGTGAGTCGTGGCCGACGGGCTCCGTCGGCATGGGTGTCCGCCCCGGGATCCACTGATGCTGCCGGAGGGATCACCACGGGACCTGCCGGTAGTCCTTCAGGAGGACGCCGTGTACGGGTGCGCCGGCCTGCCCTTGCACGATGGGGTGGTAGACGCGGGCGGCGCCGTCGACGATGTCCAGGGGCGGGCGCCAGCCGGTGGCGGCGTGCCGCTTCCGGGCGGGGAGGGGTTTCTCATCGGTGACCCAGCCGGTGTCGACGCTGCAGGTGTGGATGCCGCGGGTGGCCAGGTCGGCGGCGCTGGTCCGGGTGAGCATGTTCAGGGCGGCCTTGGCCATGTTGGTGTGCGGATGGTCGCTGGTCTTGTTGCGCACGGTGAACTGGCCTTCGACTGCAGAGACGTTGATGAGGTAGCGGTGGGGGTGCGGGGAAGCATCGAGAAGGGGCAGCAGGCGGTCGGCGAGCAGGAACGGCGCGACGGCATTGACCAGCTGGACTTCCAGCAGCTCGGTCGGGTCGATCTGTCCCAGACGCAGGGTCCAGGAGTTGGCTGCGGTCGTCTCGGGCAGCAGGCCCGCCTCGTCGACGCCCTCCTGCGGCAGTGGGGCGGCCACGGAGGCGTCGGCCGTGTGTGCGGCACCGGCCAGGGCGTGGGGCGCCCGGAAGCGTGGGGCGAGCTCCGCCGTCCACGGCAGAGGTGCGGTGCGTGGGCCGGGTACGGAGAATCCTGGAGCGGTCCAGATCTGCGGCGGAGTCAGGGATCCGGGGGTCGGCGCGGGTTCGGCGGCGGACAGCGCGGCGTACGCCTCAGGAGAGCGGCGCAGGGTCTGGGCGGCGTTGTTGATCAGGACGTCCAGGGGCAGCCCCTGGGAGAGCATGTGGTCCGTGAAGGCGAGAACCTGCCGGGGATCGCGCAGGTCCAGGGCGGCGATCCGCAGCCGGTGCCACCACTGGGCGGCGCCGGGGGCCGCCGCGAACCGGCGCGCCGTGTCCTGGGGAAAGCGGCTGGTCACAGTGAGCTCGGCGCCGTCCCGGAGGAGCATCAGCGCGACCTGGAAGCCGATCTTGACGCGCCCGCCGGTCAGCAGCGCACGACGGCCGGTGAGGTCGGTGCGGGTCGTGCGGTGGGCGAGGTTCTCTCCGGCGCATTCGGGACACAGCAGGTGGTAGAAGTCGTGGACCTGCCGGTAGTGGTTCTTGCAGACGTAGCAGCGTTGGGGGCGGTTCAGCAGTCGTGACGGCCCGTCACTGTCCGGCGTACGGTCCGGCAGCCGGCGCTCCGCAGACGGCCCGGGCCGCAGCTGAACGTATTCGCTGACCGTCAGGCCTCGTTCCGGCGGGGCCGGTGCGGGCAGAGCGGCGTCCATGACGCGGTCGCAGGCGCCCATCGCGGTGGCGGCGAGCAGCTTCGCGTCGGCTGCCGCCCGCGCCGCGCGTGCCTCGGCACGGCGTCGAAGGCGGCCGTCGCGGACGAGCTGGCCGGCGGCCTGTTCCAGCAGGCGGCGCTGGGCATCGTCCACGGGTAGCTGCCGTGCCTGGTTGATCAGGTCCAGGCAGGTCTGTATGCGCTCACTGTCCATGGGGTGCCTTAGGTGTGATGGATCGTCGGCGACTCTTCCCCCTACCCGGTGGAGTCCATCGCACGTGGACGAGCGGGCCCCGCGCGGTGAAGGGCAGCCGGGCGCCGGTGGGGATGACGGGGAAGGCGTGCTCACTACGGACGCGTAGCACGGGCGCCGCGTCCGGAGGTGGTGATCAGAATAGGCCGTGGGCAGGAAAGCCGGGTGCCATTTTCAGCCCGGCCCCTGCACCCGGCGAACAGCTCCCCGGGAGTACGCCTGGGCAGCTGTCGGCCGACGAGGGCTCTCCCGGCGTCAGGGGGAACGGGTGTGAACGGGTGTCACTCGCCGCTGATCACCGATCTGATCCGATTGGTGATCAGCCGCCATCGCCGCCGCCCTCGCCAGTAGGCGGGATCGTTCCTGGTGCCGAGGGTGTCGGGGTGGTCCGGCCCCAGTACGCGTTCCAGATCCGCGAGCAGCTCCTCGAAGGCCGTGGCCGCCCCGGACGCGCCCCCTGCCTCCCCCCGCCAGTAGGCGAGGTTGCCACGTGTGGACAGGGTGGCGGGGTGGTCGGGTCCCAGTACGCGTTCCAGATCGGTGAGCAGTTCCTCGAAGGCCGTGGCGGCCCCGGCAGCGTCCCCCGTCGCCCCCTGCCAGGAGCCGAGGTGGCTCCGGGCGGTGAGGGTGTCGGGGTGGTCGGGACTCAGCCGGTGCCGGGTGGTGTTGGCCACGTGCTGCATGTGGTGCCGGGCGGCCGCGACCTGGCCCGCCTCACCGAGGCTCAAGCCGGTGCGGATGAGGGCGGGGTGGGTATCGGGCTGGTAGAGGGCGTCCTCGGCGTGGAGGGTGAGCGCCTCGGTGCTGGCTCGCAGGGCCTGGGCGAGGGCGGTGTCGCGTTCGACTTCGGGCCAGGCTGCGATCAGGGCATCGGCGGCGGCCCGGGCGAGTTGATCGTGCCGGCCTGCGGGGAGGCGGTCGCGGATGGCACGCTGGAGGAGCTGGTGGACGCGGACGGTGTGGTGAGGGCTGTCGGGGGTGTGGTCGATCAGGCTGAGGCGGTGCAGCGCACGCAGTGCCTGTGTCGCGTCCGGGGCCGTGATCTCTCCGGCACCTGTGTGCTCCGGGCCGGCACTACGGTGCCGGGCGAGGTGGTCCAGCGCAGGCGGACTGGTCAGGACGGCGATGGGGATGCCGTTGGGGTCGAGCATCGAGGCGAGCTGCAGCATGGGGCGGGCAAGCCCTGCCGGCGGGAGGCGGTCGGCGCTCTCGATGGACAGGGACCAAGCGGCGGCGACGGTGGTGGCCTGGTCATCGGGCAGCCCGGACGGGTCGGGCAGCGCGTCGGAGAGGGAGCGCGCGCGGTCGCACAGCCTGCGCCGGTAGGTGGCACAGTCCAGGTCGACGTCGGTGAGGTAGGCGACGGCCTGGGACAGCGCCAGCGGCAGGTGGCCGAGGTCGTCGGCAAGGCCGAGGAGTTGGTCGGCGGGCTCGTGGCGATCGTGTGCGGCCAGGGACGTGGTGAGGTAGGCGGCTGCCTCGTCCTCGGTGAACAGGCCCATCGGTACCACCCGTCGGCCGTGTCCGGTCAGGGCGGCGTCGCGGCGGCGGGTGGTGACCAGCGTGCGGCCGTGGTTGCTGGCAGGAGGCCATAGGTTGCGCAGATCGGCAGGGTCTGCGAGGTCGTCCAGCACGACCAGCCAGCGGCGCTCGTTGGCGGGCTTGGGCTCCAGCCAGGCCAGGAACGAGCGCGCGGCGGACTCCGGGCCGGCGGGGTCCGCGCCGAGAATCTCGGCCGCCGCCTGGGCGTAGCCGGTGACGACCGCGTCACGGCTGGCCGCGGTGACCCACACCAGCAGGTCCAGCTGCTCCGTCTGCCACAGGGTACGGGCGTGGTGGGCAGCGAGCTGGGTCTTGCCGACTCCGCCGAGGCCGACCACCACGTGGTAGGGCGCCGCGGTCCCGTTCCCGTCCGGCCCGTGACTCAGCTCCCGGGCGGTGGCACGGTCCTGGAAGCAGTCGGCTTCCCTGGGCAGCACGCCGACCTGGTGCGGCCAGGTCACCGGGGGACGCGGCGCGGCGTGGAACTCGACCTTGCCGGCCCGGCCGACGGCGAGACTGTGATCGCTGGCGGAAACCCCTCCTGGTCCGGCGGAAACCCCTCCCGGTCCGCACAGGGAGTCAGGCGTCGGGCCGGAGAGCGGGCTGGGACTTGCCGATCCGCTTAGCCCTCAGGCGGATCCGCCGCCGGAGGGGGGCCGATGGACGCGCCTCCGTGTATGACCCCGGCTGCGATGGATCCCTCCTCGGCATGGATGTCCATGCCGCCGCCGGTGGCCACCCCGCCCGCCCCGGCCGTCACCCGCACCTCGGGGACGTGTTGGGCCAGCAGGGCACGCAGCTGGTCGGCTGCACGGCCGCGCTCTCCCTCGTCCAGGTTTTCCAGCACGGTCTCGATACGTGCCTGCCAGGAGGCTTCCTGGCTGATGCGCGCCCGCTCCGCCTGAGCCGGGTCCGCCGTCCGGAGGACGGTCACGGTCTTGTCCAACCGCTCCAGCTCCGCCCGCTCCTGCTCGGCGTCGCCCCGCCCGAACCAGCGCGCAACCGCCTGCCGGAACCCGGCCCACGCATCGGTCCCCGCAGCCTGCACCACCGCGCTACCGCTGGCCGCTGCCAGGGCCGTCAGCGCTTCCACCAGCATCTCCGGCCTCCTCACTCGGACGGCCTGTCCTTCCTCCAGCCGCCCGCTACACCCAGTTGACCTCCGCCCGCTCCAGCAGGGGGTCGTCCACCAGCTGGAACAGCGGCACGGCGAAGTTGCCGGAGCGGAACCTGCCGCCGAAGTGCAGGCCGAGCACCCGGTGGTCGGCGAGGTCGAAGACCGGTGAACCGCTGTTGCCGCCGAGGGTGGAGCAGTCGTGCGTCATCGTGGCACCGGCCCCGTCCGGGACCAGGCCCGTCGCCGTACCCGGCTGGAGCCGCTTCACGTTGTAGATGTCCATGAAGATGCGGCTCATGGCCTCCGGCTCGTTGCGGCGGCCGTCCGCTGCCGGATAGCCGACCACGTACACCGGACGCCCCGCCAGCTCCGGCGGGGCGTCGCCCGCGACCGCGAGCGGCGTCGGCAGCACGCCACCGCCGTGCGTCGAGGGGGAGACCCGCAGCAGTGCCATGTCGACGTCCGGGTGGATACCGATCACCTCGGTGACCTCGAACTCGAACGAGTCGTCGTCGGCCGCGGCGCCGAGCTCCTCGGCGGTGTCGAGGCGGGCTCCCATGCCCTGGCGGAAGGTGAACCCGCCCTCCCCGTCCGCGCGCGTGAACTCGGCGGCGACGTGCCGGTTGGTCATCACGGCGAACGGCGATACCAGGAAGCCCGTGCCCAGCCAGTCCAGTTCCGCGTGCCCGGTGACCTCCACCCGGCCGACCCGGGCGATCGACTCGCGGATGCCCGGCCGCTGCCCCTCCAGCAGGGCCCAGTCACCCTGGGGCGAGGCGAAGTCCTGGCCCTGGACCAGGATCGCCGGGCGGCCTTCGAGCAGGACGATCGCCTCCACCCCGAAGTACTCGTCCTCGTCCACGTCCCCGCCGCGGCCGGCCGCCAGCTTCTCCAGCCCGCGCGCCCCCGCCTCCAGCACCCCGGCTCGCTCCTCCAGTGCGGCGCGTCCGATCCGCCCCGCCGTCTCCTCCCGGGGCGTGAGCTCCTCGGCGGACTCTGGGATCTCCGCCTGCAGTCCCTTGCGTACGCGTGCGGCGACCTCCAGCAGGTCCTCCCTGAAGACCTGCTCGGGTCCCGTCGCCACCGGTGATCCGCCACCCATCTCACACCTCCTGTGCCTGTCCCTGCCGCGCCAGCGCCGACTGGGCCGCCGCGATCTCCTCGTAGACCTGCGCGCTGTGCTCGCGCAGGTGCTCCATGACGGCGCTCAGCTGCGTGCCCACGTTCACGAAGGCCGTGCTCTTGCCCTGGAAACTGACGTCGGACACCCGGCGCGTACCGCGGTGCAGCGCCACGACCGTCCAGTCGTCGGTCAGCACCGGCGACCCGGAGGAACCGCCCCGGGTGTCGGTGAAGTACCGCACGTCCCGGTCGTCCGCGTCGAAGGCGAGGTTGTTGCGCAGCGCGATCCGCTTCGGCTCGCCCCCCGGGTGCTGGATGATGTTGACCGGCACCGGCGTGTCCTTGGGCACGACAAGCGCCTGCGTGGCGACGCGGAGGAAGGGCCGAGGCCGTGCGTCGGCCAGCCGCAGCACCGCGTAGTCCAGTTCCTCGTCCCAGGCCGCGAGTTCGCTCGCCGCGGCCTCCTCGGCCGTCGGGTCGTCCTCGCTGACGTAGTCGAACCGGCAGCGCGCCCCCTGCGCCTGGAGCCGCAGGTCCGTCGGGTCCGCCGACTGCTGCTCGCCGGCGCTGCGCTTGCGGGCGTTGACCACGTGGTGGTTCGTGACGAGCAGGCCGGGAGCGATGAGCCAGCCGGTGCCGGTGTGCGGCAGTGCCACCGGCTGGAGCAGCGCGCCCCCCTGATACGGCAGCACCTTGACGCGCGCGACCGACGCGCCGGCCAGCGCGCCGCCGCCGAGGAACTCGAAGGGGACCGTGTCGTCCCGGAAGACGATCTCTTCCTTGGTCTCTCCGGTGGGCACGTCGGGTGCCACGTCGGGCTCTCCGGCGGCGTCGCGCGACACCCGGTCCAGGGCTTTCAGGAACACGTCGCGGGCGGCGGCGTCGGTGAGCTGGTCGGCGGCGTTCCCGAGCCACCGGGCGAGCGGCACGCTGCCGTCGATCAGCCGTTCCACGCGGTTCATCTCGTTGAGGTCCGACTGCACCTGCGGGCCGGGCGCCGAGAGGACCGGCAGCGAACCGCGGTACTTCGGGAGGATGCCCGCGAACAGAAGGGAGCGCCGGGCCGGATCGGCGAGATCCGATTCCACCGCGGCGTCGCGCAGCCGTACGACGTCGTCCTGGGACAGATAAGGGTCGCTCATGGTCGATCAGGCCGCTCTGTGGCCGTTCCCTTCGACGGGGGTGGGGGAGCCTCCTGCGGGAGGTGCCGCGGCCCGGTCGCCGTCGGCCGGGCCCCGTGCCAGGTGCCGCTCGGCCGTGCGGATGGCCTGCCCGGCGTCGGCGGGGGCGCCCGCGGCCATCGCAGCCGCCACCCCCGCGGCGAGCTCGCCACTGCGGTCGTCGAGGTGCAGCAGGCTCCCGGCGAGCCGGTCCAGCGTGCCGCGCGCCCGCGCGGCACGCAGGATGCCCAGCACCCCGGTGTGCGAACTGCCGGAGGAGAGCGCCCCGTCCGACGGGCCGGCGGCGTCCTCCAGCAGGCCCAGCAGCGGGCCGCGCAGCTCGGGGCGGCCGGCCACCACACGGTCGATGGCCTTCGCGAGGGACTCCAGGACCGCCTCCTCGGTCTCCGGGAGGCCCACCACGTTCAGGGTGCGTTCCAGGACCCCGGGGTGGTCGCGCCAGACCGCGGCGGCCGCGGCCCGCACCAGCGCGGGCCGGCCGGCCAGTTCGGCGTCCGGCAGCCGCCGCAGCCGCTCGGCGAGCCTGCCGTCGATCTCGTGGTTGTGCGCCTCGGTGCCCGCCGCCAGCCGTGCCCGCCCCAGCAGGGCGCCCAGCGCCTCGAAGTCCCTTCCCAGACCCGTGGCGGCCTCCTCGGCCTCGGCGAGGTCGTCGTCCGCCTCGCCCACGTCACCGTCCGCCTCGGCGAGCCGGGCCGACAGCAGCAGCAGTTCCAGCCGCAGCTCGGGGAAGCCGGCCTCGTCGGCGCCCTGTACCGCCGCTTCGGCGGCCGCCCTGGCCTCCGGCCGCCGCCCCAGCCGGTCCAGGGTCTCCGCCCACAGCGGGTGCAGCGGGCTGCCCGCGGTCCAGGGGCGCCGCCCGTCGAGCCGGGCGGCGGCCGCTTCGGCGTACCCCTGGGACAGCAGGCCCTCCACCTCGTTGGCCGTGATGCGCTCCCAGTCCTCCTGGTCGGCCTCCGCCATGACCTCGTCCGAGGCGTGGCCGCCGAGGCGTCCCGAGAGGTAGGCGGCGGACCGTCCCGCCATGTCCTGCTCGGCCCCGGCGAGCAGCCGCTCGACGCCCGGCATCCAGCGCAGCTCCACCTCGCGGGGGCTCTCGTTCAGCCGCAGCCTGTGGTAGATCTCCTCCGCCCGCGCCTCCAGACCGTCCTGGGCCGCGTAGTACGCGACGGCCAGCCACCCGACCGCGCGCATCTGGTCCGTACGGGCCCGGTCGGCCAGCCGCAGCATGATCGCCCGCAGGTCGGACCGGTGGCACACGGTTCCGGGACCGGCGGACTCCACCAGATCGAGCCGGGACAGCAGCCCGAAGAGGCGCTCGGCCTCCTCGTCGGATTCCACCACGAGCCCGCACGGCGCGGCGAGGACCTCTCTGATCAGCCGGGGGGTGATGGACCGCAGCCCCAGTCCCGCCTGGGCCAGCGCGCGGACCTCCGGGTCGCGGATGCGGCCCAGGAGGCGCTCGTACAGGGTCCCCTGGATGAGCATCTGGTCGACCGTGCGGAAGAAGTGCCGGCGCCGCCGCGGCAGGCTCTCGATCAGCGCGTTCAGGGACCGGGTCCCGTCGCCGCTGTCCTCGCCCCCCTCCCTGTCGCTTTCGGCCGCCTGCACGGCCGCCCGCGCGGCCAGCTTCAGGCTCAGGGGGTGCCCTCCCACGCGCTCGGCGAGCTTCTCGGCCAGCCGCTCGTCCGCGACGCCGCAGGACACCAGCAGTGCCACCGCGGCCTCGTGGTCGAGGTCGCGCAGCTCGATGGCCAGCGGCTGCACCACCCGGGCCGGATGCCTCTCCAGCAGCCGCCCGGCGACGACGGTCCGCAGCCGGGGATGGACCTTCTGGAGCCCCGCCCAGACGCCCCACATGCGGCCCAGCTCGGGGGAGCCGCTGTACTGGGCCTCCTCGAAGGAGTCGATCACCACCACCAGGGGCGGCTGCTCCGCCGCGGGCACGCCCACGGCGGCGACGACGAGGGTCGCGAGCTGCGCCGCCAGGACTCCCTCACGGGCGGCGGCCAGCGCGTGCAGCCCCGAAGCGGAGAGCCGTCCCATCGTGGCCCGGGTGGTGGACAGTCCGTAGAGCTCGTCCACCGTGTCCTCCGCGGTGCGGTGGACGCCCGCCGCCGCCTCGCATTCGTGGGCCAGGGCGTCGAAGGCGGCGCGCTGCTGCGGGTACTGGATGCCGAGCTGCCGGGCCATCTCGGCGATCAGCGTGGCCGGTTCGTGGACCGACAGCGTGGGCCGTTCGAAGTCGATGTAGGCGAAGGGGAATCCGGTGGGGGAGTCGTGCAGGCTCTCCAGGAGGAACTTGGCGAGCAGGGTGCTCTTGCCGACACCGCCGAGCCCGTGGATGAGCACCGGCCGTTCCGTCTCGCCCGCCCGGGACACCTCGCTGCGGATCTGCCGCAGGCGCTCCGGCAGGGTGCCCGCGGGCAGTCCGATGTACGTGCGCAGCTGGGCGAGTTCGTCGGCGCGCCCCTGGAAGGGGCTCTGCACCAACCGCTCCAGTGGTTGCAGCAGCCGCGCCCGCTCCAGCATCCCCTGGACCGCAGCGGTCTCGGGCAGGCCGGTCATGCCGGGAATCTGGGCGAGCCACAGGACGGCCTGGAGGGTGTGCGGCAGCTCGTCCGCATCCTGCCGGGCGAGGTCCGGGGGATCGCCCGCAAGGTAGGCCAGGACGGTGTGCTCGGGTCCGGGTCCGGGCGGGATCCGGTCCAGGTTGGCCGCCAGGGCCTGGCGGGCCTGCTGAGGACCGGCGAAGCCGCGCAGCGCCGCGTCGCGGACTTCCGACTTGAGCACCCAGGTGCAGATGTTGCGCGCCCCGGCGGTCCGGCAGTCCTGCACCAGTTCCAGAGCGGCTCGGCCCGAGGGCTCCTCCTCGCCGGGGAGCCGCAGCTGCGCCGGGTCGAACCGGGTCAGCAGCGAGGCCGCTTCCCGGTAGGCCCGGCGGAGGTCCGACACGGGTGCGGGGCCGGGGGAGGCCGCCGCGGCGCACAGCCGCTCGCGCAGCAGGGCGCCGAAGTCCTGGCCCGGGGTCAGGGAGCGGTAGAGGCGCACGGACTCCTCCGCCGCCGTGCAGAGCTTGCGCATGTAGCTGTCCGGGCCGGGGGCGTCGCCGGCCTGCAGGACGACGGGGACGGTGGCCTCCACGAGGGCGGACATCCGCTGTTCGGCCGGAGGCGCGGCAGGGTCCGTCGTGGTCGGGTCCGCCGCGGCCGGGTCCGCCGTTGCGCCCGGCGAGGCCGCTTCCGTCGCTTCTGCTTCTGCCGCAGGCGCTTCCCTCGCAGCCTCCGTGAAGAACTGCAGGTAGAACTGGCGCAGATCCTCCGGACCGAGCTGCCGCGCGATGTCCCGGACCTCGTTCTTGCGGATCTCGTACGGGAGCTGGCGCATGGTCGGCGAGTACCCGAGCAGTACGAGCCGGGGCGCGGCGTCCGGCCGTACAGGCCTGTGCTCGTAGATGGTCAGGGCCAGCTTGCCGATGCAGTCCCAGACGTCGGAATTGACGTCGAGCTTGTCGCAGTCGTCGAGGACGAACCAGTACTGTCCGCTCGCGGCGGTGGCCTGGCTGACGATGCGGTGGAGCGCCGTCTCCATCTCGGGTAGTGGATCGTTCAATTGTGTTGGATTCAACGGCGCGAGGGCCGCGTGCGGGTCGCCGACGAACTCGGAGAGCCGGAGGATCACCTGCTCCGCGGTCGAGGCCCGGTTCAGCGTCAGCCGGACCGGGCGGAAGCGGGAGTGCAGGCCTATGTGCCGGATCAGGTGGTAGGTGTACGAGCGGCCGCTGTCCGGTTCCCCGTCCACCACCAGGACCGTCTTGTCGGGGTCCTCGACGAACTCGCGAAGCCTGTTTCTCAGGTCCATCCGGTCGATGAACACCTCGGTGCCCTTCCCGAGCACCGTCGAGAGGAAAGGGTCCTGCGGTGAGAGGTGCAGCCGGGCGGCGTGCTCCAGCTCGGACTTGAGCCGCAGCACCTCCCTTCCGGCCGGCAGTGAACTCAGCGAGTCGAGCCGTACGAGGGTCTCGAGGAGGTGGAGCTGGGCGTCGATGCCGTCGTTGCGGACGGCCTCGACAAGGGCAATGGCGTTGTCGCTGGCCACGTAGTTGAGCGGGATCCTGCCCACGAACTCCGGTGTGAATCCGAACTGCACCAGCCGGGAACGGGGTTCACCGGAAATGAACAGGTGGTCGCGCACCCATTCGGTGACGAGGCCCCACTCGGTATCCTTGGGAGACATACCGCACCTGCACACCCGCCGAAGCGGCGCGTAATGACGGACTGCCTGATACCTGCAATGGTTTCACTCGGCCGGTCCGGCCGCAACGCGGCAACCGGTGCCCCTGCGGAGCCGGGCCGCCGCGCCCGGTGGCGGGCGGCCCGCACCCCATCAGTTCCCCAGGACCATGTCCTCGTAGGACTCCAGTCGCCGCCAGCGCCCCTCGGGTGCGCGCGTCAGGGGCATGAGGTCCACCGCAGGAAGCGGTCCGAGGTCGAGTCCGGTCAGCTCCGCGATGTCCGCCACCGGCACCTGGAACGTGCGGTACGCGCCCAGCGGGGGCGGGTCACCGGGCTTGGCGCCGGCCATCGCCCGCTCGCGGTCCCGGCTGAGGTCGGGGCTCTGGTCGAGGATGTACGCGGTCGAGGCCAGCGCCCCGCCCTGGATGAAGGCGGCCACCTTCCAGAAGCGCAGCGGCACCTGAATGCCCCGGTAGGGCGGGTCGGAGTCGTGCAGGACGGGGCCGGTGAAGACGCTCAGCTTGCGGTCGAAGCGGGCCGCGTGGTCGAGCAGGTGGTTCTCCAGCCCCTGCCACAGCTGCTTGCCCTGGTTGAAGACGTCCTGCTGCGGGGCCGCATTGGTGAAGTGGAACGTGTCCGTGTTCGCGCGGCCCGCCTCCGCCGCCGCGCCCCAGACCGGGTCCAGGCGGCGGACCAGGTGCCCGCGGTCCAGGGGGTTGTCGCGGTAGATGTCGTTGCCGGCCTGCTGGGACTCGGGCACCCGGGGGTCGAACGTCCAGGCGTCGTCCCTGGGTACGTCCTCCAGGAGCTTCTCGCCGTCGATGCAGACGGCGGTGGAGGCGGCCAGCCTGCGGTCGGGGCGCAGGACGACGGTGAAGTGGGTGTAGGGGAGGACCACGGTGTCGACCGCGGA
The DNA here is from genome assembly GCF_045160965.1 of Streptomyces sp. NBC_00207. Classification (NCBI taxonomy): domain Bacteria; kingdom Bacillati; phylum Actinomycetota; class Actinomycetes; order Kitasatosporales; family Streptomycetaceae; genus Streptomyces; species Streptomyces sp. NBC_00207. The sequence goes on from NZ_CP130715.1 coordinate 8,201,367, forward strand.
CGAGGCCGGGAGGGGCAGTGGGACGACGGGCCCCAGGAAGGCTTCGTCGTAGCCGGTCCGGTCGGCGAGGGCGTCGGGGTGCGCCGCGTGGCCCGACGCGCGGTCCGGCGGCGTCTCAATTGCGTTCATATGATGGGAATACCGCGCAGAGGTGATCATTTACGGGGGCTCGTCACCGGCCACCCGAACAGCGGCCACCCTCCCGTCGCCCCCCGGCAGGCCCGATCGGGCGGCTTCCCACCCGCCCCGGTTCGGACGGGGCGGGCCGCGGAACCCATCCTTCGACCCCCTCCGCCCGGCGCGCCCCTAGGAGCCCCCGTGCCCACTGGCCTTTCCCTTCACGTCGGCTTGAACAAGGTCGATCCCGCCGCCTACGACGGCTGGGACGGCACACTCCTGGCCTGCGAGAACGATGCCCGAGACATGGCGGCGGTAGCCCGCGCCGCCGGATTCGAAGACACCCTCGTCACCACCGGCGACGGCACGGTGGAGAACATCACCGGCGAGCTGCGCGCGGCGGCCGCACGGCTCAAGGCCGGGGACATCCTGCTCTTCACCTACTCGGGCCACGGCGGCCAGATGCCCAACACCACCGGATCGGACGCGGAGCCCGACCGGCAGGACGAGACGCTGGTGTTCTTCGACCGCCAGTTCCTCGACGACGAGCTGTACCGCGAGTTCCAGAGCTTCGAGGAGGGCGTCAGGATCGTCGCCCTGCTCGACTGCTGTCACAGCGGCAGCGCCATCGAGTCCGTGCACGAGCTGCTGACCCCCGAGGCCATGCGGTCACACTTCCAGACAAGCGACCCGGGCGGACTGGAGGCCGCCACCCGCATGATGCCGCTGTTCAGGCAGCAGCAGGCCTTCGAGCAGCACCGGGCCTTGTACGAGGGGCTCCAGCGCGAGCTCAGGGACGGGAACGGCGGCCGCCCGGCCCCCGGCGCCGTGCTCATCGCCGCCTGCCAGGACAACCAGGTCGCCTCCGACGGCGACGTGAACGGACTGTTCACCGCGCAGTTGCTCAAGGTGTGGAAGGAGGGCGCCTTCCGGGGCGACTACCGCACCTTCCACCGGGACATCCAGAAGCGCATGCCCGCCATCCAGAGCCCGAACTTCTACACGACGGGCAACCCGCCCGAGGACTTCCTCCGGCAGAAGCCGTTCACGGTCTGAGCGCCCCTGCACCGGGCGGCGAGTCGTGCGCTCGCCGCGGCCCTGATGACTACCGTCCGTCCGAGGACCGGCCGGCATCGACCGGCGTGGGCCACTTCTTCCCCTTCAGCGCGGTCACTTCCTTGGTCAGCGCCATCACTTGGGCGGACAGCGCCCCGATCTGCTTGCTCAGGGCTGCCAGACCGTCCTCCCGGCCCACACCACCGTCCCCGCTGACCGGGAGGCTCCGCGCTCGGGCGACCCCGGCCGGGACCCCGCTGATCCGGATGCCCACCTCCTGCCATGCCGACAGCACGGCCAGCTGTTCGGCGCTGCCGTCCCCGTACAATTCCGCGGCCTTCCGGTAGGTGGTATCCGCGAAATCCTGGAACTGCGTGTCGACACTGGAAGCCTTGAGCGATTCGTACCAGATGACTCCGGGAGCGCCCCACGCGAACCCGCCGATGCGCGCCGACGTCAGATAGAACGCCCTGTTCGGAATGCCGGAGTTGATGTGTACCCCGCCGTAGTCCCCTCTGTCGTTGTCCGGCAGGTTGGCGAAATTGCGCATGTGGTCCGGCTGGGGGTCCTTGCCGAACAGGGCGTTGTCGTAGGCCCGCCCGGGAGCCTTCATCGACCGCAAGGCGTCGGCATCGATCGCCGGGGTGAACACCTCTGCCCCGATCAGCCAGTCCGCCGTCTCGGCCGATTGGTTCAGCGACCACTGCTTGACCAGCGTCCCGAAGACGTCCGACATCGACTCGTTCAACGCACCGGACTGATTGTGATAGGCAAGCCCCGCAGTGAACTCGGTGACTCCGTGCGTCAACTCGTGGGCGATGACGTCCAGGGAACCGGTGAAGTCGGTGAACAGCCTTCCGTCCCCGTCACCGAAGATCATCTGTTGCCCGTCCCAGAACGCGTTGTTGTAATGCATGTCGAAGTGCACGTACCCATCGAGACGCATTCCCCGGTCGTCGAGCGAATTGCGCTGGAGCACCCCGCTGAAGAAATCGCGTGTCCTGGCAAGTCCGTCGAACGCCCGGTTGACGGACTCGTCCGAGGACGCCGGCCCGTCCTCGGACCGGGCCAGCTCGGCGGAGGGGAGGTACCTGCCCCGCCGGCAGTCGAAGATGGTCCGCCGGCCATGGCCGGCGGCGGCGCCGACCCAGGGCGCCCGGACTTCCCTCCCGCCACGCAGTCGAGCCGTGCTCAGCAGGGAGTCCAGGGCGGCTTGACGCACCTCACGGTCTTCGCTCTCCAAGAGCTTGTAGAGGATGTGCGGGGGGACGATGCAGTTGAGGCGGCGGGTCCTGCTCATGGGGATATCTCCTGTAAGAGAGGAGCGCGACAGTGAATGCCCGGCCAGTTGCCGGGTACTCCCCGAGGGACCTTCTTCCTCCAGCGGCGCGCACCGCTATGGGCTGAGGCAAGAAGTGGATGTCCGGCCATCTCAGAGGCAGGCAAGGATGCATGGGGCGAGCGGCGACAGAAGCGCTCGGCGTCCACCGGACCCGTTCGCGCGGCCCCCCACGCTGATATCAACATGTTCCCGCCGACCCTGGCCACCGGCAAACGCAGCGAGAGCCATGTCCGCACCGTTCGGTGAGCTTCGGCGAGGGTTCGGCTCCGCTACGGGCGGCGCCGGAACGAGAGCGCCTTCCGGCACCGGGCGGTGGTCAGAGGAACCGGCGGATCGGGGTGACGGCGAGCTCTCGCAGCCGTTGCGCCGCCGAGCGGTGGTTCCAGCGCGCTGGAACCATCTGCTCGCTGGCCTGCAAGTCCTCGTCGAAGTGGCGGTCCAGGGTTGAGGTGAACTCTTCGTCCAGGACCGCGAGCATGACCTCTTCGTCGTGGTCCAGGGAGCGACGGTTGAAATTGGTGGAACCGATGAGTGCCGCGATCTGGTCGACGGTGATGACCTTGGCGTGCATCATCGTCGGCTGGTATTCGAATATCTTCACCCCGCAGGCGAGGAGTTCCGCGTAGAAGTTCTGACCGGCCAGCAGGCATACGCGCTTGTCGGTGTAGGGGCCGGGCAGGAGTATCTCGACCTCGACGCCCCGACGTGCCGCTGCGCACAGCAGCTCGATGAAATAGGCGTCCGGGGCGAAGTAGGCGGTGGACAAGCGGAAGCGTTGCTGGGCGGATTCGATGGCGACCCGGATCAGGGTCTGCATGTCCTGCCAGCCGATGCTGGCCGAGCCCCGGACCACCTGCACCACCGCCTCGCCCTGTGGCGTGTGGCCGGTGAAGCGGTCCCGGTCGTCGAAGAGGGTGTCGTGGCACTCGGCCCAGTTCTGTGCGAAGGCGGCGGCAACACCGTCCACGGCGGGGCCGCGTAGCCGGACGTGGGTGTCGCGCCACTCGTTCTCGTTGCGGGCGTTGCCGCACCATTCCTCGGCGATGCCGACCCCGCCGGTGAACGCCGTCTCTTCGTCGACAACGAGCACTTTGCGGTGGCAGCGGTGGTTCTGCTTGAGCGGGGAGAGGTAGAGGGGCTTGCGGAACCAGGCCACTTCGGCCCCGGCGTCCTCCATGAGGTCGAGCAGGTCCTGCTCGATGAGCCGGCTGCCGAAGCCGTCCAGCAGCAGCCGTACCCGGACGCCTGCGCGGGCCCGGTCCGCCAACGCCTGTGCGAACTGCCGGGCTATCTCGCCGCGCCAGTAGACGAAGGTCATCATGTCGACGGTGTGTTCGGCGGCGCGGATGCTGTCCAGCATCGCGGTGAAGATCTCGTCCCCGTTGCGCAGGGCGAGCAATGAGTTTCCTTCGGTGGCGGCGATGCCGATCAGCCGCTCGAGGCGGCGACGCATCCGCTGCTTGCGCTCGGCCACCGAGGGCACGGGGGCGACGGTCGTCCCGCCGGGCAGCTGCGTCCCACTGGTTGCATTCGTCATGACTTCACCTGACCGGTCGGGGACGACCGCCCCGCACGTCCGGCAACCGCCGGGGCGAGCCGACTGTACACAGCCGCAGACCGGGAACGGGTGTGCGTACTCCCCTCATCAGAGTACTCACGGCGCCGGGCAGGCCGCGGCGCCCTCTCGTGGCCGGTGCCCGCTGCCGCCCCGGTGTGGCCCTTCCGCCCGCGACCGGTGCTGTTCGAGGCCGATTACCTCACTGCCGGACACGCGAAAATCTATGCTGGCCAGAGTAGATATTGGGTGGTGGCCTCGTTATGGTTTGTCTTGTAGGTAAGAGAGACAGCAGAGCCCGGCAGGGATGAACTGCCGGGGTGAGTGCAACGAAGTGAGCAGTACCAGCGGCACCGGTAGTGCCCGGTGCTCTGCTGGGTAAGTACTTGATCGCCGAGGGAAGAGCGGAGGAGCGAGCGCCATCAGGATCGCCCGGGCGGAACTTTTGAGCCCGGGTACCGCAGGACATCGATAGCGAGGTGGTCTCCGGTCAAGCAACTGCGATCCCCGCACCCCCGACATCGCTCAAGTCGGGCACGCGGAAACGGAAGCCCGGCTCAGAACTGGTGCCGGAAGATGGTGTAGAAGTTCCCTCGGGGCCCTGGTGCCGTACGGCGCCAGGGCCCCTCCACGTGTTTCAGAGAGAGGTGCAATGACAGCAGAGAATCCGACAGGCCCGCTCGGCGGCCACCTGGACGACGACGACTACCCCGCGTACACCATGGGGCGCGCCGCAGAGATGCTCGGCACGACCCCGGGCTTCCTGCGTGCCATCGGCGAAGCACGCCTGATCACGCCGCTCCGCTCCGAGGGCGGCCACCGCCGCTACTCCCGCTACCAGCTGCGCATCGCAGCCCGTGCCCGGGAACTCGTCGACCAGGGAACCCCCGTCGAGGCCGCCTGCCGCATCGTCATCCTCGAGGACCAGCTCGAGGAAGCCCAGCGCCTCAACGCCGAGTACCGCCGCGCCGCCGGGCCGTCCAGTCCGCCGACTGCGGTCTGAGGTGAGCGGGCCCGCCGGTCTCGGCGGGCCGCGCACCGGTCCTCGGGCAGCGAAGGGCAATCCCTCTGCTCGGGAAAGGGTTGCGCCCGGGCTGCAAATATCTGTCGCCGCGATGTCAGGATTTAGCGGCCCATGCGGAGAGGGTTTTTAGCGCGGCGGTCAGGGCGAATTGTTTTTCGTACGCAGACCGCCACGGCATGCTATTGTCGATCTCAGTTGCAGTTGTGGTTCCCAAAACTTCAAGTGCTTCCAGTCGGTCTCCGTGCCGCATGGGAGTGCTTTGTATTTCCGGGTCATTTTCCGGGCGGGGCATCATCGCGGCGACACGGTGTCCGCACAATGCGGATGCTGGTGTACTGCCCCAAAGGAGATTTGACATGGCATCTGGCACCGTGAAGTGGTTCAACGCGGCAAAGGGTTTCGGCTTCATCGAGCAGGACGGTGGCGGCGCTGACGTGTTCGCCCACTTCTCGAACATCGCCGCCCAGGGCTTCCGTGAGCTGGCTGAAGGCCAGAAGGTCACCTTCGACATCGCGCAGGGCCAGAAGGGTCCGACGGCCGAGAACATCGTTCCCGCCTGACGCTGACGCGCACATCGTAGCTGGGGCCCGCATCCTTCGGGGTGCGGGCCCCAGCTGCAGGCATGTCCCGCAATGGGTTCTCCTGTGGATGCCCAGTACCACCCCGGAGGCCCTTCTCCAGCAGGCGGGCCCCTTCGGATCTGCACCCGAGTCGATCTCGGGTATTTCACGTCCAGCGTCACCCGTTACAGCACCTGCGCTCGCACGGACTCCTTGCGGCCAGATTTGCTTTCGCGTTCCAGTCGGCCCGTTCTTGCGATTCCCCGCACTGTTCTTCTGATGCCGGAATTCCTTGATGCGCGCCGTATCAAGGACGGCCCGGCGCGTGAACGTGCGGCAGTCCGCCTTCAACGCGGCGGCGGCCTGACAGCCACGTGATCAGGAATCCGACCCATCTCTGCAGGAGGCACGTTTTGACGTTGGTCCAGATGCAACCCCGCGCGGTGAACGCCATCCCTGTGCACCAGGCGGTGGTCGATGCCATGGAGGCCGCCGGGCCGCAGGTCTGTGACGACATGACCGTCGAGGTGGCCTTGTCCGTCATGGCCAGTGCCCGCGCGGAACATCTGCTGGTATCCGACGAGGGCGGCCTGTGCGTCGGGCTGGTAACCCCGGCTCAGCTCGCCGCCGTCCGTGACGGCGACGCGTACACGGACCGAGTCCGGCTGCGCGAGGTCCTCGGTGACCGCGGGCCGTTCACCTCGCCCCTCACCACGATGGCCGAGGCCGAGCACGCGATGCGCTACCGCCGGCTCGATGCCCTGCCCGTCATCGACGAACAAGGCAGCGCCCTGGGCGTCCTCGCCCTTGCACGCTGAACCGCCTCACCGCGGTCGGACCGTTCCCTCTTCTCCCCGTGAGGCACCATGCGCTGCGTCATCGCCCGCTTCCCCTTCGACCTCACCAAGAGTGGCGTCCTGGAATCGATGAAGGGCATCAAGCCCGAGCCGGTCCTCGGCGCGTCCGTGATCATCGGCCGCCGCACCTACCCCGTCAAGCAGGTCGGCCAGGTCATCACCCGCCAGGACCCCCGCGACTTCAGCGTCGGCGAAGTCCTCCGGGCCATGACCCGGCTCGGCTTCACCTGCCGCGGAATTCCCCGGGCCGCCGCGACCGCGCGTGCCCTCGGCCCGCTGCAGCAGGCATCCGTGATGCTCGGCGCCCCACTGGCCGTCTGACCGACGGGACCTGCGCGAGCCCAGCCCCCGATTGCGTCGCCAGCGCTGACGCTCCAGACCGAGGAACAGGATGACCGGATGGATATCCTCCGCAGGAACAACGTGAAGGGCAGCGGATCGGCCGGCAGTCCCGTGGTGATGCTGGCGCACGGGTTCGGCTGTGATCAGAACATGTGGGGCCTGGTGGCCCCGGCACTTGCCGAGGGATTCCGGGTGGTCCTGTTCGACTACGTCGGGTCGGGCGGCTCCGACCCGTCCGCCTGGAGCGCCGAACGCTACGGGTCGCTGGACGGTTATGCCCGCGACGTGGTCGAGGTGTGCGAAGCCCTGGACCTGCGGGACGTGGCCTTCGTCGGGCATTCGGTCAGCGCGATGATCGGGGTCCGCGCGGCGGCCACCGCCCCCGAGCGGATCTCGTCCCTGGTCATGGTCGGCCCTTCACCTTGCTACATCGACGACGACACCTATCGCGGCGGCTTCAGCGCCGAGGACATCGACGAGCTGCTGGAGTCGCTCGAGTCCAACTACCTCGGCTGGTCGGCCGCCATGGCGCCGGTGATCATGGCCAACCCCGAACGTCCGGAACTGGGGGAGGAGCTGACCAACAGCTTCTGCGCCACCGATCCGGCCATCGCCCGCGTCTTCGCCCGCACCACCTTCCTCTCCGACAGCCGTGACGAACTGAAGTCGGTGGGCGTACCGACGCTGGTACTGGAATGCGCCCAGGACGTGATCGCGCCGCGAGAGGTCGGCAGTTACGTCCACGCGGCCATCCCCGGAAGCCGCCTGATCACCCTGGACGCAACGGGCCACTGCCCCCAGCTGAGCGCTCCCGAGGCCACCACGTCGGCCATCCGTGCGTTCCTGCGGGAGCTTCGGTGATGAGCCGCACCGCCCAGAACCCCGAGCGGCCGGAAGGCGAAGAGTCCACCACCAACGCGGTGTTCTCCTCCCTGCTGGAGGACACCGCCGAGGAACTCTACGAATCCGCCCCCTGCGGCTACCTGTCCACTTTGATGGACGGCACCATCGCCAGGATCAACGGAACGCTCCTGGACTGGCTCGGCCTCGCGCGTGAGGAAGTCGTGGGCCGCAGACGCTTCACCGACCTCCTCACGATCGGCGGCAAGCTCTACCACGAGACGCACTTCGCGCCGCTCCTGCGGATGCAGGGAAAGATCAGCGAGATAGCGCTGGAGCTCAAGGCGTCGGGCGGCGGACGCCTCCCGGTCCTGGTCACCTCCAGCGTGAAGACGAGCGGCGACGGCGAGCCGACGCTGATCCGCACCACCGTCTTCGACGCACGACAGCGCCGCGCCTACGAAGGCGAACTGCTCCGCGAGCGTCAGGTGGCGGAGGAAGCCCGGCGGCAGGCCGAAGCCGACAGGGAGCGACTGCGGGAAGCACTCGCGGTGCTCCAGCAGAGCCTGCTCCCCGCTGCCCTGCCCGCGGTGCCCGGGATGGAAGCGGCCTCCTACTACCACACCGCCTCCGTCGACCGGCTCGGCGGAGACTTCTACGACCTGTTCCCGCTGGACGAAAAGCGCTGGGCGTTCTTCCTCGGCGACGTCTGCGGCAAAGGCCCCCAGGCTGCCGCAGTGACCTCCCTGACCCGCTACACCCTGCGTGCCGCAGCCCTCCACGATTCCGACCCCGTAGCGGCGCTGACCACCTTGAACACCGTGTTGCACGAGCGGTTCACGCACGGGGACCCGCGCTACTGCACCGCGATCTTCGGCATTCTGGAACCGGACGCCACCACCGGGACGGTTGCCGTGCACCTGGCGTCCGGCGGCCATCCCCCCGCACTCGTCATGCGTGCCGACGGCCGGGCCGACTACCTCCCCACCCCCGGCGGCCTCCTCATCGGGATCCTGCCGGACCCCCACTTCACCCCTGCCGAGACCACGCTCGGCCCCGGCGACTCACTCCTGCTGTACACCGACGGCCTCACCGAAGCCCGCGTCGGCACGAACCGCGCACTCTACGGCGAAGACGCCCTGCGCACTTTCACCGCCGGCCTCGCACCTGCAGGGGCACATGAGCTGATCACCGCCCTCACCCGTCTCCTGGACGGCTTCGGCGAAGGCCTGGACGACGACACGGCTCTGCTCGCCCTTGGCGTGCCACATCCCCTCCCCGTTGCGCGAGAGCACGATCCGACATGAGCGCCCTGACGATCACCGCCCGGGACGCCGCCACCGGCCCCGTACTGGAAATCGCCGGCGACCTCGACTACGACCAGGCCCCCCGTTTCCGACAGGCCGTGACAGCCCTCAGCCTGGAACCAGGACAACGCCTCGTCCTGGACCTCTCCGGCATACAGTTCTGCGACTCCAGCGGTATCACCGCCCTCATCGTCGCGCGCAACCACGCTGTCGCCGCCCGGGCGGACATCGCCCTGGCGGCCGTCCCCGACAACACGATCCGCATCCTGCGCATCGTCGGCCTCGACAGGGTCTTCACCCTCCACGCCGACGTCGACACGGCCACAACTCGCCGACCGGCCACCGGACATCGCTGAAGACGCCGGTCCCGGCACCCAGGGAGGGTGCCGGGACCGGCGTCGTGGTGCGGGAACGGGATCAGGCGGGGCGGCCGCCGAAGGGGGCGCCGGTGCCGTAGTAGGTACCCAGCTCTTCCCGGTAGCCGGTGTCGCCGAGGTGCTTGTCCCGGTGGAACTCGGGGGCGTTCTTGATCTGTTCCTTGGTGCGGTCGACGAAGACCTTCCGCTCCTCCGGGTCGACCTTGACGACCGTGCTCGCCGGCAGCAGGACCTCCTTACCGAAGATCCACACGCCGGTGTCCACGACCAGGTAGGCGTCACCGACCTCGTCGGAGTGCTTGTCGACCTTGCCGATGCTCCCGTCGGTCGCCTCGACCTTGTAGCCGGTCAGGTCCGTACCGGCCAGGTGGCCCGACGTCGACTTGTAACTCCACACATGCTCAGTCACGCTAAAACAACTCCTCGGTCAATGGGGGACGGCGGGGAAATGCTTCTCCGCCGATCCTCCTTGTTCCGTACCTTGTGCGCGGCGGGTCGTGCTTTCCGCCTGAATTTCACTTGCCCCGCTTTCCGAGCTTCACGCACCCGGATCGTGGCGGGACGGCTACCAGCGGTACCAGCGGCCGCTACCGCCCTTCGGACGGGCGACAAATCCGATCAGCCACAGCACCAGGACTGCGATAGCCACCCACCAGAGAATCTTCACCGCGAAACCCGCGCCGACGAGGATCAGAACCAGCAGGAGAACGAGAAGCAGGGGAACCATAGTTATCAACCTCCGGAGCACCGTCTGCCCGACCGCACCGAGGGCATGCACGAAATTCCCATGTGCGTGTCATTCCGGCGGCCGGGCAGGAAAATCCGCCCGCTCTTCGAGGAAATCCGTGAGGACGCCTTACCCGACGGTGTCGACGAGCCGGCCGGCGGGGTTACGCGCTCGGGACGGCCAAGGGATCGGCCGGGGCGGTCTTCTTCGCCGTTTCCATCCGGGCGCCGAGTTCCGTGAGGCGGTTGCGGCCCATGGCCTTGCGGACCTCGGGGAACCACTCCTTCTCTTCCTCCTCGACGTGGTGGCGGACGCTTTCCATCAGGACCGTCATCTTGGCGTCGAACCGCTCGTCGCTCGCGTCGAGCCCCTTGAGTTCGGAGAGCATCCACAGAACGACGTGGTGCTCCTCGATGCTTTCGAGGACGTGGTCCTTGGTGTCGGGAGCGGCCTCGCGGGCAGCCGGGTAGAAGATCTTCTCCTCGATCCAGGTGTGGGTGGTGAGTTCCTCGATCACCTGGTCGGCGATCTTGCGCTTCGTCGCGTGCGCATTGTCGCCGGCTTTCTCAAACTGCTTGAACAGCTTCTCGACCGTCTTGTGGTCTTCCTTGAGCAGTACGATCCCGTCCACCGGGCCTCCTTCGATCGTCCATCGGAGGGCGCAGCCGACGCCCTGACCCCGTGTACCCGGTGGGGCGGTGGCGACACTGCTCTCCGGGCGGGATGCCTCGTACAGGCGACCTTCCCTACGCCGAACGCTGATGCTTCTCCTGCCTGTCGGGGGAACCCGGCTCCGGCGCGGGGCCGCGTTCGGCACTGCCGTGATGCCGGCGGATTCGAGGAGCCGCTCCGCGCCGTTCCAGCCGCCCATGGCCTTGCCGTGCCGGTACGCCTCGGTGACGAGCAGCAGTACGCGGGGTCGGGGGCTTCGGGAGGCCGGGCAGTGCCGGCCTTGCGTCGCGCGCACCGTATGCGTCCGCGCCGGCCTGGGGCACTCCGGCCAGCAGGACGGCATTGAATTCGACGGAGCGGGCGGCGGCGAAGGTCCGCTGAACGGCGATCGGGTCACCCGTGGAGTCGAGGGTGCCGCCGTTCGGGGCGACGCCGAGGGGCACCATGCCCGCGTCCAGGACGGCCTGGCGGGCGGTTCGTACGCCGTCCAGATCGGCCGCGGTGTCGGCGACGATGCCGATCACGCGGCCATCGGTCGGCCAGGTCGCTCCTCTCTGGGAGAGGGCGGGGCTGGGGTCGGCTGCGACGAGCGGTACGGTGGCGGCCGGTGCCGGCAGGCCGAGACCTGCGGTGACCTGTTCGCACAGGTCCGGATCGATGTTCGCCAGCACCTTCAGGGTGCGTTCCTTGATGGCCTGCTCGTAGCACTTGCCGAGTTCGAAGGTGTAGGCGGCGATGATGTGTTCGCGCTCGGGCGGGGTCATGCCCAGCCAGAAGAGGCGCGGTTGGGTGAAGTGGTCGGAGAACGAGGCGGGGCGCCTCACGGACCTTGCTTGCCTCGGGGACGGTGACGGGTGTCTCGATGAAGGCGGCCGTGTCGGCGCCGGCGAGGAAGGGGCAGCCGCCGTCGAGGCTGTTGGGGTGGTAGGGAGCGACGCCACGACGGGTCCGGTCAGCAGTCCGGAGGCGGGGCGGCTGCCGCCGCGCCGGCAAGGGCACCGGAACGGCGCGCCAACGCTCGGGCTTTCGGAGACGGGGAGGCTTGAGGAGACGCGGAGTCCGGCGGCATGACCGCGAGCGGTCCGCCGGCGCGCATGAAAGCGGCGTTCTGGCGCATGAGCGGCGTATGGAATGCGTGGTGTACGAGGAACGGTCGGGCCGGTCGGAGACGGTGGAGTGCGGCCTTCAGGACGAGGCATGCCGACTGGTGCTGAAGCGGTTGCGCGGCCTGGGCGACGGTGAATTCGGCTGGGTGCGACTCGTGGACCCGGCCGAGGGTGAACTCGTGCAGCTGGCCGAGGAACTCGGTCTGCACCCCCTGGCAGTGGAGGACGCCGTTCAGGCCCGCCAGCGGCCGAAGTGGGAGCGCTTCGGGGACGTCCTGGCCGTCGCGCTGAAGACCCTTTGGTACGTGGAGGAGGAAACGGCGGTGGAGACAGGCGAGTTGATGCTCTTCGTCGGGCCCCGCTACGTACTCACCGTCCGTCATGGCGTGGTGGACCCGGCAGCCGAGGCGGCCCGCCGACTGGAAGCAGATCCGTCCATGCTGCGCTTCGGCCCGCTCTCGGTTCTGCACGCCGTACTCGACGTCGTCGTCGACGCCTACAGCGAGGCCGCCGAGACGGTGCGCGCCGCGCTCAACCGGCTGGAGGACCGGGTCTTCTCGTCTTCCCGCGTCGACCACACCGAGGACATCTACTCCCTGAAGCGAGAGGTTCGTGAGTTCCGGGACGCCGTGCAGCCGCTGGTGCCTGTCCTGCCCGGCCTGCTGAGCGGCCTGGCCGAGGAGGAGCATCCGGCGAAGGTCCTGCCGTACTTCCGCGACGTGGCCGATCACCTGCACCGCACCGACACCGAGGTGGGGACGCTCGACGAACTGCTCACCTCGGTCCTCGACGCACAGCAGGCCCGAGTCGGCACCTGGCAGAACGACGACATGCGGCGCATCTCCGCCTGGGCCGCGATCTTCGCGGTCCCCACCATGATCGCCGGCGTCTACGGAATGAACTTCGAGCACATGCCGGAGCTCGGCTGGAGCTACGGCTATCCACTCGCCGTCGGCCTCATGGCGACGGCATCGGGCATCCTCTACCGCTCCTTCCGCCGCAACGGCTGGCTCTAGAAATCCGGATCCGGGGGCCGCTCCCCGCACGAGGGCCCTTTTCCCGGGTGCCGTACGGGCATGACTGGCGCTGTGGTGGAAAGCCGCCGGGTATGACCTCCCCGCCGAACCGGGACCAGGGCAGTGACCGTGATCGTGCCGACACCGGGCGGGACGCCGAGGCGGGCCCGGGCGAGCTGCTGGCGCTCTTCCCCGCCCTCCTGGTTCTCGTGTCCCTGCTCGGCCTGGCCGGGGAGTCGACGACCGCGCGGCTGTTGGACAACCTTCGGCGGCTGACGCCCGGCTCCGCCCGCGACGTGATCAGAGACGCCGTCGAGCAGCTGCAGGGCCGGAGCCGCGTCGGGTCGCTGATGGCCGTCGTCGGCCTCGTCGTGGCGCTGTGGTCCGCCTCCGGCTACGTGGCCGCGTTCATCCGCTCCGCGAACGCCGTCTATGACATGCCCGAGGCCCGGCCGGTGTGGAAGGTGCTACCGCTGCGCCTGGCGCTCACCGTCACCCTGATGGTCCTCGCCTGCGCCGACGCGTTGATCGTCGTCTTCACCGGCAGCCTGGCCCGTCAGCGTGCGATCGCCGGAGGGCTGCCCGAGGACGAGGAACCCTATGTCCGACCCCGCGAAACCCGCGCCTGGAGCGAGCAGGACCGCCGCCGCATGGAGGGGTGATCGCACAGGACCGTGCTGCCTGCGCAGAAGCATCTGCCCGTGGCGTGGGTGCTCGTTCGTTTACCGGGTAGGCGCGCCACGACAACGGCGTGCGCATCGTAAAGGGGGACACCCGCATGAGCACGATAGAGCGGCAGACCCACAGCACCGGTGAATCAGTGAGCGTGCTGGTCTCGCGCGCTTCCCAGCAGATATCCGAGCTGGTCCGCGAGGAGATGCAGCTGGCTCGGGCAGAAATGACTCAGAAGGGAAAACGCTTCGGGAAGGGCGGCGGCCTCTTCGGTGCCGCGGGCCTGATCGGAATCCTGGCAGCCCAAGCCCTGACCGCAACCTGCATCGCAGCCCTCGCGTTGATACTCCCGGTGTGGGCGGCGGCCCTGATCGTCACGGTGGTACTGGCGGTGGTTGCCGCAGTGACTGCCATGGCAGGGAAGAAGCAGATCGGCGAGGCCGGCGCCCCCGTCCCGGAGCAGACCATCGACAGCGTCAAAGCCGACCTGGCCGAGATCAAGGAGAGAGCGCACCGATGACCCACGAATCCCGAACCAATATCGGCACGCCCACCCCCGACGAGCTGCGCGAGCAGGTCGAGCGCACCCGCGACGAACTCGGGCAGACCATCGAGGCATTGGCGGGCAAAGCCGACATCAAGGCGCAGGCGAAAGGAAAGGCGGCCGCCGTCAAGCAACAGGCCGCCGACAAGACCGCCGTGGTCTCCGACCAGATCCGTGCGAAGGCCCAGCATGCGGCGCAGCTGGTGAACGACACGACGCCCGAGCAGCTTCTGGACAAGGCGGGCCGGGCCGCGAGCGTGGCACGCGCCAACCGCAAGCCGCTTCTCGCGGCCGGCGCTGTTCTGGTCGTCCTCCTGCTGGTGCGGCGCAGCCGTCGAAGCCGATGAAAGCGTCCAAGGTCGCGTACAAGCCGGTGGGCCTCGCCCTGGGTGCCGTCAGCGGCATGATCGCGGGTGCGGCGTTCAAACAGGTCTGGAAGATCGTCGAAGGAGAGGGCGACGCTCCCAGCGCGACGGACGAAGACCGTTCCTGGAGGCAGATCCTGATCGCCGCCGCCATCCAGGGCGCCATCTTCGCCGTGGTCAAGGCCGCCGTCGACCGCTCGGGGGCCGTGGCCACCCGTCGCGTGACGGGTACCTGGCCGGGCTGACCCCTGCGACGCCGCCGTTCTCTGCCGGAATTCCGTAAGAGAGATATCCCGTAGGCCGGCCGAATGAGGGTAGGCGCCAGACATGATTCCTACCGAAATTCTCGCGGCCGAAGGCCAAGGAGCGTATTTCCTCATGTTCGCCGGCGTGGTGGTGGTCGTCCTTTTGACCGGCGCGTTCTGGTACGGCAGCCGGCGCAGCGCGCGGCGCCGGGCCCCTGTCCGGCCGGCCGAGCAGAATCCCGTGGCGCGGGGGCGTGAGGACTCGTGGCAGACGCCGGACGGCAACGCCGGCGACCAGGGTCCCCGTGTGTGAGCCGGCCCCTGGGTCACGCCGGTCCCGCTGAGCGCGCTCGCCGGCCGGGAACCGTAGGTCGGCCGACGGCCGCGCCCAGGGCGCGGCCGTCCGGGAGGATCGGAGGCCGGGGACCGTTGCTTTTCAGCGAGCCGCGGTTCGGTGGCCGAACCAGTGACCACGACGGCGGGGGGCGTCCGCCACCGGAGGACCGGTCTCGGCGCGAGCGTCGTCGCGTTCCTCGATCAGATCTTCGCGGTCGCGGTCGACGGCGGCGGCCTCACGGCGTGATGTGCCGCGTTCCCGTCGGGCCTGTGCCGAGCGACGGGCCGAACGACGGGCGCCCATCATGACGAGAGTCAGACCCAAGAGGGCTACGGCTCCCACGATGATCCCGCTCAGAAAGAGAGATCCGGTCGAACCGGTTGCGTGGTAGCCGAAAATCGAGAAATCGCCGCCGACGCCGAGATCGTGCCCCGCGCCCGTATTGCCGAATACTCCGGCCAGGCCGACGACGATGGCGGCGATCAGAAGGATGAGCCCGAGGATGAGAATCATGGAATTTCTCCTTGGAACTGCGCCGGGGGAAAGTCGCCGGACACGACTGGCGCCTACCCCGGTTGTGAACCGTCACGCCAATACGGAAGATATTCCGCTTGCCCCCGGCAGCGCCGTCAGGGCACGCGCAGCGCCAGCACGACTACGTCGTCTCCGGGAGCCGGGTCCGCCGGCTCGCTGCTGATCCGGTTGAGGAGGACGTCGTGCTCCACCAGGGTGGTCACCCGGCCGTCGGGAGTACAGGGCAGTGGCGGCGGGTGGCCGGCGTTGGACCAGGTCAGCGTCCAGCCCGGACCGCCGTCGGCGAGGTCGAGGCGGGCGTGGCCCCGTGTGCCGCCAGCGTCCGTGGGCAGGGCTGAGCACGCGGCGTCGAGGGCGGGGCGCGGACCCCACGCCGGGCCGGCGCGCAGGGCGCACGGTGCCCTCCGAACCCGACGCGACCACCTGCGCGAACGGTGGGACGATGGCAGGACCGGGAACCAAGGACGCTTCCACCCCGACGGGCGAGGACCCCCGGGACCAGCCCGGCAAGCGCAGCCGTGGGTAGCGCAGCCTGGCGCTGTGCCTCCCGTGCGGCGCGCCGTCGAGTACGAGCGCCGGTCAGGCACACGAAGGGCCTCGCCCACTGATGGGGGTCGCCCGGCCGCCCGCGAAGAGACCGCCGGCCGAGGCCGAGCGTCACGGGGTCGGTGCACAGTTCAGTGCGTGTGGTCACGGCACGCTGTTCGTTCCGGTAGAAGGACTTCTCTCATGGCCGTCCGAAACCAGCTGATTCATCGGGCCCCTCAGGCGGTGTGGTCCGTGCTCGCCGATCCAAACCTGTACGGGGAGTGGGTGGTGGGCCCGTCGGAGTCCACGCCGCTCGATCAGTCCTGGCCGGAGGTCGGATCCCGGCTCCGCTACACCGTGCGGCTGGGTCCCTGGTCGACCGACGGGGTGACCACGGTCCGCCACCGGGAAACCGGCCGGGAGCTGGAACTGGAAGCGTCGTTCAAGTCGTTGGGCACCGCGAGGATCTTCCTCCAGCTCAGGCCGTGGGGCGAGGAGACCCTCGTCATCTGCGACGAGCACCCCCTGCGCGGCATCGGCGGAACCCTGCACAACCCCGCCGTGGAAGCCCTGCTCCAGCTCCGCCACCGAGGAATGCTGGCCCGCCTGGCCAGGATCGTGGAACGGGATCACGCAAGGCCCCGCCATGCCTGACGCGGTGGTGATCGGCGCCGGCCCCAACGGACTGGTGGCCGCGAACCTCCTGGTCGACGCCGGATGGAGCGTGGAAGTCCTGGAGGCGCAGCCGGAGCCGGGAGGGGCCGTGCGCAGCGACCGAGGCGTCCACCCGGACTACGTTTCGGACCTCTTCAGCGCGTTCTACCCGCTGGCCGCCGCCTCCCCGGTCCTCACCCGCCTCGACCTGGCCGCCGAGGGCCTGCGATGGAGCCACGCCCCCGCCGTACTGGCCCACCCGCTGAAGGACGGCAGGTGCGCCGTACTGGAACGTCGCGTGGAAGCAACCTCGGCCGGGCTGGCCGGATTCGCGGCGACTGACGGGGACGCCTGGCGGGACATGTACAAGATGTGGTGCCGCGCCGGTCCCGACGTGGTCCAAGCCCTCTTCGCTCCGTTCCCTCCGGTACGGTCCGGCCTCCGGCTCGCGGCGAAGTTGCGGGCCGCCGACGGGCTGCGGTTCGCCCGGAACCTGTCCCTGCCGGTGCGGCGCCTGGGCGAGGAGGAGTTCGCGGGGGACGGGGGCCGGCTCCTGCTGGCCGGCAATGCCCTGCACGCCGACCTGGCCCCGGAAGCCGCGGGCAGCGGCGGCTTCGGCTGGCTGATGTCGATGCTCGGACAGAGCCACGGCTTCCCGGTCCCCGTCGGCGGGGCCGGCGCCCTGACCGCGGCGCTCGTGAGCCGCCTGCAGCGCCGAGGTGGCGTTCTGCGCTGCGGTGAGCGGGTCGCGTCCGTCGTCGTACGCGGTGGCACGGCGGTCGGGATCAGCACCGCGGGCGGGGAGACCGTCAGCGCGCGGCGGGCCGTACTGGCCGACACGTCGGCACCGGCCCTCTACCGGGACCTCGTGGGCGAGGAACACCTCCCGCCCCGCCTCGTGCGGGACCTCAAGCGCTTCCAGTGGGACTTCGCGACGTTCAAGGTCGACTGGGCGCTGACCGGCCCGGTGCCGTGGACGGCGCCGCAGGCCGCCCGGGCGGGGACCGTCCACGTGGCCGACGGCGTCGACGGCCTGACCCGCTTCGCCTCGCAGATCGCCATGGGACTGGTCCCCGACGAGCCGTTCACCCTGTTCGGTCAGATGACCACGGCGGATCCCACCCGCTCACCCGCCGGCACGGAATCGGCGTGGGCCTACACGCACCTCCCGCAGCACATTGCCTCCGACGCGGGCCCCGACCGCATCACCGGCCGTTGGAACGCCCGCGAACAGGAAGCCATGGCCGACCGCATCGAGGCCCAGGTGGAACGGTTCGCGCCCGGCTTCCGTGAACTGATCGGCGCCCGCCGGATCCTCGCCCCCACCACCCTCCAGGCGATGAACGAGAACCTCCACAACGGCGCCATCAACAACGGCACCACCGCTCTTCACCAACAGGCGATCTTCCGCCCCATTCCCGGCACCGGCCGGCCCGAGACCCCCGTCAAGGGCCTCTACCTCGCCTCCGCGGCCGCCCACCCCGGCGGCGGCGTCCACGGCGCCCCTGGTGCGAACGCCGCCCGAGCCGCCCTGCGACCCCACGGGCTCCATGCCCTCCTCCACGGAGCGCAACGCATCTGACCCCCCCAGGCCGCCCCGGCCGCTTGTGTGGATGTGTGCTGGGACGTCCTGGCGTCCAGCGGGGGCGACGAAGGCCGAGCCGACTCGCCCGCGGGGCAAGGCGCGAAGGACCGTTCCCTGGATCGCACAGTGTGGCGAGGGTGAAGCGGGGCAGACGAGTGCCGCCGTACTGCCGATCCCGGAGGCCTGTTGATGTCCTGTGCGCCTACGTCTGCTCTGATCGTCGTCCGCCTCGACGCGCCGCGCGGCGGTGTGCCGCTCCTGGCCCGATTCTCGTACGACGCCGAGGACCCGTACGTGGTCCAGGCGACGTTCTTCGACGGCCCCACAGTCCTGGCCCGTTGGCACTTCGACCGGCAGATGCTCGCCGAGGGACTCCACCGCCCGGTGGGCGAGGGAGACGTCACCTTCGGCCCCCACACGGCAGGCGGCGAGGCCGACGAGCTCCGCGTTGCCTTGCGAGGCCCCGGCGACGAGGTGGAAGAGAGCGCTGTTCTCTTCGTGGAGGCCCGCCCGCTCACAGACTTCCTGGAGCAGTCGTACGCCGTCACGGGCGCAGGGGAGGAGTTCCTCGACGTCGACAGGCTCCTCGACGAGCTCCTGGCCCGCTGACGTGCAGCCGATGAGGGCGCCTCCCCGTGCGGTGGGCGGCGCAGCGGTCCGGGTGGGCCGATGACGCTCCGCGGCCCCGAAAGACGACTCGGCGGATGCCCGGCAACCTTTCGGGCTGCGGCGGCAACTGAGGGGTGAACAGAGCACCTCACCCCAAGGAGCCACCGTCCATGTCCGCTTCCCCCCACCGCCGCCCCACCGGACGTCGAAGGCTCGCCCTGGTCGGCGCGGCCACCCTGGTCGCCGCCGGTCTCGGCGCCGTGCCGCTGGTCGTGACGGCCGATGCCGTGGCACCCGCCGACCTCGCCCACGAGGTGCTGCCCGTCCGGGACGGCTGGGCCGCGAGCGGCTCGGGCACCACCGGTGGCCGGGCTGCGGCCGCGGCCCGCGTCTTCACCGTCTCCACCCGCGCCGAGCTGGCGAAAGCCCTGGCCGCGGGCCCGGCCGACGCCCCGCGGATCGTCCGGGTCAAGGGCCTGATCGACGCCGGCACCGACGACAGCGGGAGGCCGCAGAGCTGCGCCGACTACGCCGCGGGCACCGGCTACTCGCTCGACTCCTACCTCAAGGCCTACGATCCCGCCGTCTGGGGCCGTGCCAAGGTGCCCTCCGGTGCCCAGGAGAACGCCCGCAGGGCGGCCCAGGCCAGGCAGGCCGCCCGGATGGTGTTCACCGTGCCGGCGCGGACCACGGTCATAGGCGTGCCCGGCACCGGAGCGGGCATCACCGGCGGCAGCCTCGTGGTGAAGAACGCCGACAACGTGATCATCCGCAACCTGTCGCTCACCGACGTCCGGGACTGCTTCCCCCAGTGGGACCCGACCGACGGCTCCACCGGCAACTGGAATTCCGCCTACGACGCCGTCAGCCTGCGCGGCGCCACCCACGTCTGGGTCGACCACAACAGCTTCTCCGACGACCCGCACCCGGACTCCGGCAATCCGGTCCGCTTCGGCCGCGAGTACCAGGTCCACGACGGCGCCCTCGACATCACGAACGCCTCCGACCTGGTCACCGTCGGGTACAACACGTTCAGCAACCACGACAAGACCATGCTGATCGGCAGCAGCGACAAGGACACCAAACTGCGGGTGACGCTCCACCACAACGTGTTCCGGGGCATCGTCCAGCGCGCCCCCCTCGCCCGGGTGGGCCGGATCCACTTGTACGACAACTACTACGACACCACGGAGTCGGAGGGCTACGCGCACAGCTACAGCGTCAACTCCCGCGCTGGCGCCCAGGTCGTCGCGCAGAACAACCACTGGAAGCTCTCCTCCGACCGGAAGACCTCGCAACTGCTCGGCGGCGACGGCACCGGAGCCATCGCGGGCAGCGGCAACCTCGTCGGCGGCGCCCCCGTGGACCTGGTCGCCGCCCACAACTCCGCCAACCCCGGGAAGAAGATCAAGACCACCGTCGACTGGCGGCCCACCCTCACCGCCGGACTGGAACCCGCCGCCGGACTGCCGGCCAAGCTGGCGGCGAAGGCGGGCGCCGGCGTCCTCGCCGAGACCGGAGGCAAACAGGCCGCTCCCTCCGGTCCGGCCGGCGGTCGTACGCTGACGGTCGCCGCCGACGGCTCCGCAGCGCACCGCTCCGTGCAGGCAGCCGTCGACGCCGCCACCGCGGGCGACACCGTCCTCGTCGCGCGCGGCACCTACCGGGAAACGGTGAACGTCCCCGCCTCCAAGCACGGGCTGACCCTCAAGGGCGCCACCGGCAACGCCGAGGACGTCGTCATCACGTACGACAACGCCTCCGGCACGCCGAAGCCCGGAGGCGGTACGTACGGAACCGCGGGCAGCGCCACCGCGACCTTCTCGGCGAACGACATCACCGTCACAGGGGTGACGCTCGAGAACACGTGGGAGCGGTCGGCGCACCCGGACGTCAGGGACACCCAGGCCGTGGCGGTCAACGCGTCCGGCGACCGCCAGCAGTACCTCAACTCGCGCTTCGTCGGCCACCAGGACACCGTCCTGAACTGGGCTCCCTCGGCCACCGGCCAGTACCGGCAGTACTTCCGCCACTGCTTCATCGCGGGGGACGTCGACTTCGTCTTCGGCAACGCCACCGCCGTCTACGACCACGTCAACATCACCCTGCGCGACCGGGGCGCCGAGGCCGGCGGACTGGGCGGATACCTCGCTGCGCCGAACACCGACGCGGCCAAGCCGTACGGGATCCTCATCACCGACAGCACCATCGGCAGCCCCGCCCGGCCCGGGACCTACTACCTCGGCCGGCCCTGGCACCCGGGCCCGAGCGCGGTCGGCCGGCTGGTCATCCGCAACACGAGCCTGCCCGCAGCCGTCAAGACCGAGGGGCCGTGGACCGACATGGGGGGCTTCTCCTGGAAGTCCGCCCGGTTCGCCGAGTACGCCAACACGGGACCCGGCGCCGGAACCGGAGCGAACCGGCCCCAGCTCGGCGCGGACCAGGCCGCAGCCCACACCGCCCGCGCCTACCTGGCCGGCACCGACGGCTGGAACCCGACGGACTGATGGGCGTCACCGTGCGGACCAGGCCCGGGCGAACCGAGGGATCCGAACAGACATGCGAGCGGACTGCTACGCTCCGGCACCTGTCTGAGAACGCCCCCGCCGCACCGAGAGGCCGTACCGAGGCCATGACCGAAGACGAGGCGGCCGCAGAGTTCCACGCATTCTTCGAACGCCACCACGCCGAACTCTCCCGCCTGGCGTACCTGCTGACCGGAGAGGCGGACGCCGCCGACGACCTCGCCGCTGACGCGATGGTCGCGCTCTGGCACCGCTGGGACAGGGCTCGCCGTGCCGATTCCGCGGCGGCCTACGCCCGCGGGATCGTCGCCAACCTCGCCCGCAGCAGGATCCGGAGCGCGGTACGCGAGCGGCGGCGCGTCCTGCTGTTCTGGTCGCACCGCCCGGAGCGGACCGACGGCCCGGACATGGCCGCCGTCATGGACGTACGGGCCGCGCTGGACACCCTGCCGTTCCGCAAACGCGCCTGCGTGGTGCTGCGGTACGCCTTCGACCTCTCGGAGAAGGACACCGCGGCTGCGCTCGGGATATCGGTGGGTACGGTGAAGAGCCAGACCTCGAAGGGGACGGCGGAACTGCAGCGGTTGCTCGGCACCCGGGCTGCCGGCGAGCTGGTGGGAAGGGGAAGCCGGTGACCGACGAACTGCGCGGCCTGCTGCGCGAGAGCGCCGAAGACCACCTGCCCGACCGGGCCCGCATGTGGGCCCGGGTCGAGCGCGGCACGGCCCGCCCCGGCACCGCACGCCGACCGCGGGACCGCGAGCGAATCCGCGCCCTGTCCTGGCCGAAGATCGTCCTCGCGACCCTGGCCACCGCCGGAACCCTGACGGCGGGCGTTCTCACGGTGGTCACCGTCGTGCACGACCCGGACCCGCCACGGAATCCGACGGCCGCCGCCCCGTCGGCCGTTGCCCCGTCCACCACCGGCCGCGCGGAGCCGCCGAGGGAGGGCAGCCGGACCGAGGACGGTCCACTGTGGGCCGACGGCTCCGTCGACCCCCACAGCAACGTCTACTGGGCACAGAGCAACGTCACCCTGAAGACGGGGAAGCCGCTCACCGCGCTCGTCGTCGAGCTCCGCATCGCCCTCACCGAGGGGGTGAAGGACACCGGCAACTGGCGCACCCGCCCCCCCGCGGACTTCGACCTCTCCACCCGCCGGGAAGGTGGCTTCCTCGTCTACCGGTGGACCCTCAGACCCGGCAGGACCGTCCCGCCCGGCGAGCACGTCTTCGCCGGCCAGTACGACCACGCCGTCGGCGGACGCGACGCGAAGGGCGACACGTACCGGATCGACGCCACTGCCGGTGCCGCGGAGAGCGGAGCCGCCGTGTGGGGCGGCTTCGCGTAGGGCGCGTCCACGCCGCGCCGTTCCGGGCACGGGGGGTGCCGAACTGCCCTGCCGTGCCCCAGCAGGAGCCTCAGGTGACGACGACTGCGGTCGGCGAATCCATGGCGCACTCGGCGACGGCGGAGGCGGCGGCCTCGGCGCCCAGAACGCCGTCGACAAGGATCCCGAGCCCTTCCTGGCGAGCTGGGTCTACGTCGTGGTGTAGGGCGGATTCGCCATCCAGGGCCTGCTGCTCGCGGCGGCGTTCCGCGGCCGGGCCGGCGAGCTGCTCCCGGGGGCGACCCACCCGGTCCAGTCCTACCTCGCCGTCGTCGCCTCGGCGCTGGCGGCCTTCCACTGCATGCCCCGCCGCGCGCCCGGCCGGCTCCTGGTCGTCCTGACCTGGCTCGGCGGCGGTTCCATGCTCGCCTGGGGCTGCTGGACCCTGATCACCATGGGCCACACCCACCCCGACGCGGCCCTCGGCCACAACGGAACCACCGTGTACGTCCTGGCCACCCAGATGGAGATCGTGGCCGGCATGCTCGTCGGTGCGATCGGCGCCCACCTCCTGGCCGAGCGTTTCAGCGGGCCGCGTACTCAGGCCTCGCCCGGAGTGACGGGCTTGTAGATGAAGCCGGTCAGCGGTGCGAGGACCTTCCAGTCGAGCGTTTCGTAGAGGGCTCGGCCCGGGACGGTCGCGCCCAGGATGCCGGTGGCCGCACCGTTCTCGACGGCAGCGTTGGCGAGTGCGCCCATCACCACCGTGCCGAGGCCGAGGCGTTGGTGAGCCTCTTCGGTGACGATCTGGTCGAAGACGCAGGCGGCACCTGCCAGACCGATTTGACCGCGCGCGGCGAGCTCCCCGTCGGCGGCGCGAATGCGCACGCTGATGAGATCGCCGGCGGTCTCGGCGGTGGCTGTGTATCCGTCAGGCGCGCGCACGACGGACGGACGCAGGTCGACGGCCATCAGGAAGCCGGGATCGGTCGGCTCCCACTCGGGCGAGAACCACGGCTCCATGACGTCCGGTTCCAGAAAGGCCTTGATCCAGGTGGCCGGTTCGGTGATCGCGCCGATGAGCCCGCGGGCGGTCTCGGGATCGGCGTCGAGCAGGACGTGACGGACCACTTGGGTCGGCAGCCCGACCTGGATGCTCAGCCCCCACGGCTCGTCCACCGGCTTCGGTGCCCGCCGCGAGACGGTCCATCCGTCGACCCAAGAGCGCGCGAGCTCCCACATCCGGACACCCCTCCAAGTAATGACTGAGATTGGTATTCGGATATTACACAAGCCCTCCCGATGCTTCTGGGCAGTGTCCGGCTTCGATGGTCCCGGCGGACCCACCGCCAACACCCCGGCGCCTACCGGGGATTCATCCCACGGACCGCGCCGAGTATCTCCCCCGTCTGCGCAGACCGGAGGGGGCCCGGGCATGAGTGGCCGCCCCAGTCCCGGCCGCCCATGCTGTGGATGCCGAACCCCCGACCCAGTGGTGTGGAGGCGAGCTCGAGGGGCCATCCGTGCTGTGCCATGCCCCAGGCGTAGATCCGGGCGACGGAGTGCACCTGCTGCGCGGTGAGCGGCCGATGTGCGAATCCCGAGGTCTCCACCGAGAGCCACGACGGGTTGCCGGCGGACTGCGCCCAGGCCCGGTCGTGCGCGGAGACGTACTGTTCGATCTCGCCGGACTGCGAGACCCAGAAGTGCGAGGAACACTCCACTGCCGGATCACTGAAGCGATCGTGGAGCGAGGTCTCGCCCTCCTGCACGTGCAGGACCAGACCCCGCTTCTCCCTGATCCCGCCCGGAGTGAAGTTCACCGCCAGCGGCTTGCGGGTGGCGTCCGGCATCCACGCCTGCCCCGGTTCGGGAGTCGTTTCGGCAGGTGGACCCGCCCCGCTCTCGTCCTGCGTTTCCGTTCGGCCGGCCCCGGGGCCCCCGCCGGAGTCGACGACGACGCCGAGAGCGGTGGCGATGAGTCCGCCGCTGGTGCAGACCATGGCGGTACGGCGCGACACCAGCCGTGCTTTCGGTTTGCGGTGGCTCACGCGAGCGGCTCCGTACGTACGGCGCAGGGATCCGAGGTCCCGCCGCGAGGCCCGGATGCGAACCCCGGTCGGTACGGCCCGTCAGGCCGGTACGGCTCCCTGGTTCTGACCCTGACCCTGGCCCTGACCCGTCGGGAACGGAGCATCGGTAGATCCTTTTGCTGGACTGACCTTCTCCACCGGCATGCTTGCCGACCATTGGTGTCGGAATGAGACCGGATGATGACCGTTTCGTGACGGCCGCACGGGTGGGCCTCCCGCCCTGCACAGAGAGGTGCGCATACGACAGGCCTCCGCCAACCCACCGGCGGGCGCGGCTGCGCCGGGCGGCCGGTCCGTCGGGGTCAGCGCCTTTGCCGCTGCTGTCCTGGAGCGCGTCGTTCCAGCCGTTCCGCCCTGGCCGGTACGAGGAGTGGTCCCGCCCGTTTGGCGCGGCGCTGGATGAGGGCGGTCTCCATCCGGCCGATGCCGGGCAGCGACGCCAACTCGTCGGCCAGGTAGTCGTACAGGGCGGCGGTGTCGCGACACAGCACCATGGCGACGACCGCTGCCCGGCCCGTCGTGACTGCGGCGAAGGCCACCGCATCGTGTCGGGACAGCGCCTGCGTCACCTCGCCCAGCGCGGCCGGCGCCACCTCGAGCCACAGCAGCGCCTCCAGAGGGAAGCCGAAGCAGGAGGGGTCGACGTTCACCTCGAAGTGGAGCACCCCGGCGGCCCGCAGCCCGGCGATGCGACGGCGCACGGTCGAGGCCGACCAGCCGGTGACGGCGGCCAGCCGAACCACGTCCGCCCGCCCGTCCCGGGCCAGTTCACCGGCGAGCCGTGCCTCCGCCTCGCCCCAGCCGAGCGCTCCCGGGTCACCCGGTGGTTCCGGCGCGGGGCCGAGGAGCGCAGCCTGCTCGGACTCCTCCAGCGCGCTCGTCCGGCCTGCCCAGCCGCCGACGCCGGCAACCTGGCGCAGCACGCAGCCCGCCTCCACGTCCCGTATCCCCTGGGTCCGGAGCAGGTGGTCGAAGAGCGGGCGCTCACCGTCGGTACTCGCGGCCGGCGTGCGGACCATGCAGGTCAGCCGTGTTCCGCCGGCGAGCGGGGCGATCCACGAGGTGTCGTCCCGCAACGCGAGGGCGGTCGTGAGCGCGTCGGCGGCATCGGGCGTGCAGTCGATGCGGACGAACCAGTCGAGCATGCCGATCCGTTGGCTGTCGACGAGCCCGACCACCCTCACCACCAGGGCTGACCGGAGCCGGTGGTAGCGGCGGGCGACGGTGCGCTCGGGGACCCCGAGGACGGTGGCGATCCTGCTGAACGAGGCGCGCCCGTCGATCTGGAGGGCATGGATCAGACGCCGATCCAGCGCGTCGAGCATGACGGGTTGCGTCACGACGACGCCTCCGAACGTCTGATTGCGTCCATTGCGGCGACTGTACAGCGCGCACGGGAGCAGCTGGACGGGAGGCTGATGGCGACCGAACGAGAGAGGCAGACCATGTTGACCGTCCTTCCCATCAGGTACGTGGGCGACGTCGAGGCGTCCCGGGAGTTCTACGCGGGGCTGGGGCTCACTGTCCGGCAGGAGCCCGGTGCGGCCGTCTGGGTCCGGCTGACAGCAGCCGCGGGCGCCGTCGGCATCCATGCCAGCACCGTCTCGCAGGGGCGACCGCCCGGCACCACCGAACTGGGCTTCGCGACGGACGAGCCGCTGGAGGAGGTCGCGCAGCGGCTCCAACGGCGCGGCTACCCATACGAGCTCGTGGAGGAGAACTTCGGCCGCAGCATCCGGGTCACCGACCCGGACGGGGTCGTCGTGCAGATCCAGCGGATCGACCCGGACACCGTCCGCCGGTCGGCCGAGGCCCTGACCGGCGACGGCGCCTGACCGGCGACGGTGTCTGAGGCCCTGGTATGGAACCGCTCATCACACTCGTCACCGTCGCCGGCCTGTTGCTGCTCGCCGGGGAGCTCGGGGTCCTACGGTTCCGTCGGTCGACGGCCGCCCTGCGGGGCGGTCTGGCTGCCACGTTCCTGCTGACCGGGGGCGCGCATTTCGTCGGGATGCGTCAGGAGCTCGTCGCCATGGTGCCGCCCGCCCTGCCGGCGCCGGAGCTGCTCGTCACGCTGACCGGCGGCATCGAACTCGGCTGCGCACTGGGGCTCCTGTGGCCGAGGACCGTCCGGGGCTCGGCCGCCGTGCTCAGCGCACTGCTGGTCGTGATGTTCCCCGCCAACGTCTACGCCTCCGGCGGCGACGTGCCCTGGTGGGACCGGCTCGGCCCCCGGACGGCCATGCAGTGCGTCTTCCTCGCGGCCACCGTCATCGTCCTGGTCCGCCACGGCAGGGCGGTCGCGGAGGCCGCGCCCGACCCCCGGCTCAGCCCCCCGCCGCCTGGACCGTCGCCGGGTCGGCGCCGGTGGACCCGGCGGCTCTGATCCGGGCCTGAGCAGAGCGGGGTCCCGAACATCCGAGGTCAGTTGCCGTTCCCGCCCGCCATGACAGTGGTGCGGCGGCCGACGGTGACAGCGCCGTAGAGCGAGGGGAGGTGAGCGCCCGGCGCTCTGCACCGCGTGGGGCGACGCGTCATCTATGCTTCAAGGCGGTCGCGGGGCGGTGACTCGTCGCCGTGCTCGGCACCTGCAGAACGGTCGGTCCGGCCGGTCGCGGAGGGGGTCCTGTGCCGGGGCCTCGGTCCGGCAAGGAGACCACACACGGCGCCGATCATGAAGATCTTGGGGGATCCAGTGACCGCCGGCACGCGTCTCAGCGGTGTGGGGCGCCCAGCCCACCCGCTCGCGATCGGAAGACCCCCAGGGAGAAGTGAGGAATGGCAGTGATCTGCGTCGGAGGCATGATCGGGATCGGCAAGACGAGCGTGGCCGAAGTGCTCGCCAAGGAGCTGGGCAGCGAGGTCTTCTACGAGAGCGTGGAAGGCAACCCGATCCTCCCGCTCTTCTACACGGCGAGCCCCGAGGAGATCCAGACGAACCGTTACCCCTTCCTTCTCCAGCTCTACTTCCTGCAGACGCGGTTCGCCTCGATCAAGGAGGCGTACAAGCAGGGCGACAACGTCCTCGACCGGTCGATCTACGAGGACTGGTACTTCGCCAAGGTCAATCACGACCTGGGCCGGATCAGCTCGCTCGAGATGCAGGTGTACGAGGGACTGCTCCACGAGATGATGCGGGAGATCGACGGCCTGCCGTACCGCAAGGCACCCGATCTCATGGTCTACCTCAAGGCGGACTTCGAGACGGTGCTGCACCGCATCGGGCTGCGGGGCCGCGATTTCGAGCAGGACGAGAGCCTCGTCGAGTACTACCGGACGTTGTGGTCCGGCTACGACGACTGGGTGCACAAGCACTACTCGGCCAGCGACGTCCTCGTCGTCGACATGAGCCACACGGATGTGGTGAACAACCCCGAGGACGCGGCCCGCGTGGTGCAGGAGGTCAAGGACGCCCTGGCGGAGTCCAGGCGCCGGGCCTGAGTCGTTCCACCTGGATGCATTCTCATGCGGAGATCCCGGCCGCAGGTTCACCTCGCGCGGACGAGGAGCACGACTCCTGCGGCCCGGGCTTCGACGTCCCCGCCTTCAGCCCGGTCTCCGCTGGAGTAGGAGACCAGCTCGGCCCGCCTGGCACTGCGGCGGACGATCACCCCGTGCTGCCGGTCGGACACGCATCGTCGGCTGGTCGACATGGCGCCCGTAGCCATGGCGGCCCGGCGCGACGGTGCGACGGCGCGCGATGCGGGGATGTCCTCAGCGGATCGTCGGTCTCCGCGTAGAGTGCAGTCGCGCGAAGTCCAACTCTGTCTTCACCCACCGGTGTTGGACGCCCTCGCCCATGCGCGCAGCCGATCCCCTGGAACATCATGATCCTTCCCAAAGATCGCGATCCCCGCTTCATCACCATCCGCCGTGGGGGGACGCTCACGGACTCCGACCATCGGCTCCTGGCCTTGTGGGCTGCCGCGTGCGCGGAGCACGTTCTGCACCTCTTCGAGTCGGCGCAGCCCTCGGACCCGCGACCCCGCGAGGCGATCGAGCAGATCCGGGCGTGGACGCGCGGCGAGATCCGGATGTCTCAGTCCCGAGCGGCGGGCGGCCATGCCATGGCTGCGGCAAGGGAGTTGCGCGGTGCAGCTCGGCATGCCGCATATGCGGCCGGCCAGGCGGCGGTGGTGGCGCACGTCGCCGCACACGAGCTCGGCGCTGCGGCCTACGCGATCAAGGCCGTGCGCGCGGCGGCTCCCGTACCGCAGAGCGAGAGCGCCGGCAGGCTCGAGTGCCGTTGGCAGCGCGAACAGCTCCCGGCTGTGATTCGTGAACTCGTCCTGGACGACCAGCGGTTGCGAAACGAGATCTGCTGGTCGGTCTTCGACTGCTGACGGGTCTGACGGCTACCGGAAGTCTCCGGTTCCGGCGTGCGGAGGCATGCGCCGCCGTGATCGTGGCGGGTTCCTCGCCGGTTGGGCGAGTCGCGTGTGGATCAGGGCGGAAGGAGCGGATTTTCCGACCCGAGGAAGGGGCGGGGAGCCCTTGCCGGTCTCATGGTGAAATTGATCTGTCGTCACAACGCAGGGAAACTCCGTATTTGTCTCAGTGAATGCGGGGAGTGGTTGCCCGCGATGCGAGGTGTATTGCTTCGTGGTCACCGCCCGGTCGGATGATCGCCGATTTTCCCAGCCGACGGTGGGCCTTAACGGCGGATGCTCCTCCGGATGTGTCTTTGTGCGTATTCCGTGGATGAGTGTGAATAGGGGGAGTGGGGGTGAAGGTTATTTCTCCTTCGGCGGGAGTGGGGGACGCTGCCGGACGTCGGAGCGGGGCTCGCGGACGGGTCGGCTGAAGGATCTGCTGGCCGGTGGCAGTGCGCGGCACGGCATCTCGGGCTCTGCGGGGGAGTGCAGTGGTGCTCCGCCCGCGGTCGTACCGTCCCCGGGTCGAGCTCTTTGCGGCGGTCGGAACCGCCCCTGCCGCCGACGGGACCGCCGGGTGTCAAGGAAATAGTGGCGGTTAGTTGAACTCCCTCCCACCCGCTGTGATGGAAATGCTGCTTGCGGCAAAGTCCAGAATGTCCTGGGGGCCTCGATCGAGGCTCGCCCGACCCCGTCTATGTGTGTTGACCGGCACATACGGGCGGGTATGCTGTGCCTCGCGCTTCGGGAACTGGATGCGTTCCCGCTGCGGTACGACCACAGGGGGAGCGGTAAGTGCTGGAGAGTATCGGCCTTGAGAATCGAGACCACGACGTTTATCGAGCGCTTCTCGTCCACCCCGGCTGGGATATGGCGGACATTGGGCAGAATCTCGGCATGGGGGAGTCCGAGGTCCGCGAGACGCTGGACCGGCTGACCAGGTTCTCGCTCCTTCGCTCTGCCTCCGGAGCCGAAGCGCTCGTGCCGGCCAGCCCGGAGCTCGGACTCCTTCCGCTGCTGCAGGATCTCGAAGCCGAACTGGATGAACGCCGCGCCAGGCTGTCACGGGACCGGGCGATGCTCACCGCTCTGACGTCCGAGTACACCGCGCGGCGCGTGCAGAACGACGTGGCGGGCGTCGAGCGCCTCGTGGGCCTGGAGGCGGTGCGCTCGCACCTGGCCCAGCTCGCCCAGGGAGCCGCCTCCGAAGTGCGCGCGTTCATGCCGGGGCCGGCGCTCAGTCAGGCGGCCCTGGACGCGTCACGCCCCCTCGACGTGCAGAACCTGGCGCGGGGCGTCCGGATGCAGACCATCTACCTGGAGACCGTGCGCAAGGATCCGGCGACGGTCGAGTACGCCACCTGGTTCGCCGAGCAGGGCGGCCAGACGCGCACCATGCCCTCGCTGCCGATGCGCCTCATCCTCTGTGACCGCTCCGTGGCCGTGCTCCCGGTGAAGCCGGACGCGAGCGGGCAGGGGGCGTTCGTCATCCGGCTCACCAGCATCGTCGCCGCGCTCAACCAGCTCTTCGATCTGACGTGGGAGCGCGCCACCCCGCTGGGAGAAGCCTCCGCACCCCACTGCGACGGGCCCAGCGAGCGCGAACTGGCGCTGCTCAGGATGCTCGAGGACGGTCACACCGACGAAGTCATCGCACGAAAGCTCGGGGTGTCCATCCGCACGGTCCGGCGCCTGATGTCGGACCTGCTCAAGACACTGAACGCCGAAAGCCGTTTCCAGGCAGGCGTGCAGGCCGCACGGCGAGGGTGGATCTGACAACGCGCGGCAATGGCCGAGAGCCTCGAGAGCCTCATCGCGGGGCCCTCAGGCCACGCGGTGCTTGTTCACCGGCACCTCGCATGGTATCGATGAGGGGCATGCCGCGCGTGACGCCCGCAAAGCCGGGCCCGTCGGTCTCCGTCGGGTGTTCCGGTCGAACTCCCGTAATATCGGCGAGAATGCGCCGGCGTTCATCCTGGAGCAATCGGGGCTGCCCATGGCCGCCTCGTGCCATGGCATGAGGCGGCCGTATCAGACATCATTTGATGTGCTCAAAGGCTGGCTATGGTATTCCCTGTGTATGCCATCAAGGTGTTCCTGCAGTCGCCGAACGGCGCTCGAACCCCCGGCCTGGCGGGCAGCGCCGACATCGGGGACCGACTCCTCGGCGACCCCCAGCCCGGAGTCGCCCACGTGAGTCTGGTCCCGCTCTCCTCACAGGTCGTGGCCATGACCTTCGTGGTCGCCGCCGACCTCGGGGCCGCCGAACGGCTGGCCGCCGCAGCATGGGACGCCTGGCTCGACCGTGAATGGTCCGCGGGCTGGAAAGTGTCCTCGTACGGGGCCGACCTGCTGCTGGGTGTCTCGGCGGCCGCGGAGGCGTTCCTCCGCGAATCTGGCTCAAACTGACCGGTTGGTGCCATGGCCTACATGGGCCATCCGGAATCATCGACACCGGGTGCTGGCTGCGACCAATATCAGTCAGGACGGGGGGCGGCGCACTGCGTCGGACGATGACGCAGAACTGCCCAATTTTTTCTTGTGCCTTCCACACTTACCCGTGTGGTTCCGGCATGCATTTCCTTGAGGGGTATCCGTGCACGACCGCATGAACCGAGTATTCCGGGCAGCTGTTCTCTCCCTTCTGTTCGCCCTTCCGGTCCTTTTCACCAGCGGTGCGTTCCCCGACGAGACCGCGGCGCCCGCTCCGGTGGCCCACGAGGAAGTGCACGTGGTGGCGGCCCCCGAGAACTGGGCCTGGGACTAAGGGATTCCCTCCGGCTCGATCCTTTCGCCGGCCGGACGAGCGAGGACGATTTCAAGACGTCCGCGTCCTCCTGCGGCAACGAGCGGGTTCCGTGCGTTTCGCACCGTGACGGACATCGGGCGCGGGTTCCGGTGGCCGGAACCCGCCCTGCCGGTCTCCCCCTCCCCGCTCCGCTCCGCAAGAGCGTGGGCGGTACCCACCGACTGACGACTCCCGGCGCGAGCCGAGAAAGAAGCAGCTACCGATGCAGACCGACATGACGCCGGGCGAGCTCACCGACCGCGTACGGACCATCTGGGTCGAGGTCCTCGGCCGTTCCGACTTCAGCGACAGTGACAGCTTCTTCGAGGCGGGCGGGCACTCCCTGCTCGCGTCCAAGGTCATGGCACGGCTCGGCCGTTCCGTCGGCGTACGGCTCTCCATGCAGCTGATCTTCGACCACCGCACCGTGGAGCAGCTGGCAGGCGCCGTGTACGCCCAGCTGTCCGCGCAGGACACCACCGCCCGTCCGGAGACGACGACGGCGTGACCGCCCCGGCGCCGTGCGACGCGAGCGGCGGTCGCGGCATCGCCCGCCGGTACCCGTCGTCGCACGACCGGCCGCGCAGGTCACAAGCGCCACGACCCACCAGGTGGGCTCGCCCGCGGGCGACGGCGTGACCAGCACCTTCGGCCCGAGGCCCGGAACAGCGAACCGCCCCTATTCTTCCTGGAGTCACCCCCATGTCCCATCTCGTCGTCGTCAACGGTGAAGGCCAGCACTCGCTGTGGCCGCAGGCCGTGGGCGTTCCCTCCGGCTGGCAGGCCACCGGATTCTCCGGCACCGAGGAGGACTGCCTCGGCCACATCGCGGAGGTCTGGACCGACATGCGCCCCCGCTCCCTGCGGGACCTGTCCGCGACCGAGCCGAACGTCCTGGCAACCGAGCGGTTCGTCCTGCGGGAGCTGACCGCCGACCAGGTCGCCGCGCTGCTCCGGGACGATGCGCCGGACGACGACCGGGCACCCGGCTACCCCCTCGCCGGGACGCTCGCCGCGGCCGGCGGGTTCGGGAAGCGGACCGCGGACCAGCACGTACGGGGATTCGGCATGTACCAGGTCGTACGGTGCGCCGACGGCCGGGTGATCGGCGACATCGGCTTCCACACCCCGCCGCAGGAGGGCACCGTCGAGGTGGGCTTCGGCCTCGTGGAATCCGGCCGCGGCGCCGGGTACGCGAGCGGCGCGCTCCATGAGCTGACGCGCTGGGCGCTGGCCCAGCCCGGCGTCACCACCGTCGTCGCACGCACGCTGAAGGACAACACCGCGTCGCAGGCCGTACTGGAGCGGGTCGGCTTCCACCGGACCGGCGAAGAGGCGGAGCTGCTCCACTACGCGCTCGGCACCGAAGGCAGTGAAGGCACCGAAGGCACCGACGCCATTGAAGGCAGCGAGCAGGCCGGTTCGCGCCCGGTCGGCCGCGGTCCCGTCGCCGACGGCGGACGGAGCGGCGCATGACGGCGATCCGCCGGCCGAGCGCCGTGCTCTCGCACACCAAAAACATCCCGCCCTCCGCGACGATCCACGCAGGTGTGGCCGCCGCTGCCGCACTGCATCCCGACGCGATCGCCCTGCGGTACGGGGACGGTCTGACCGTCAGCTACGGAGAACTGGACGCGGCGGCGAACCGGCTCGCCGGGGAGCTGCTGGAACGGGGCATCGGAGAGGGCGACTTCGTACCGGTCCTGGTTCCGCCCGGTCCGGTACTGCCCGCCGTACTCCTGGCCGTACTCAAGACCGGTGCGGCGTACGCGGCGCTGCCCGTGGACTGGCCGGCCGGGCGGCTCCAGCAGATCGTCGACAGGTGCGACGCCCCCGTCCTGCTCGTCGCGGACGCCGTGGCGGTCGCGCCGACGGGACGGGAGAGCGTGCGGGTCCCGGCCGACGTCGCGGCCCTCGCGCCGGACCGGACCGGAGAGGCGGTCCCCGCCGCCGGCTCGGCGGACTCGCCGGCCTGCGTCTTCTTCACCTCCGGCTCCACCGGAGAGCCCAAGGGGGCCGTGTCACCGCACGCGGCGACCCTGCGGCTCTTCACGCCCACCCCCTATTCCTGCGAGCCCGTCGCGCCATTCGACGACCTCCCGGACCTGCTCGCCGGCCAGGCTCCGATCGGGCACTTCGGTCCGCGTACCGTCACGCTGCGCACCTCCTCGGTGGCCTGGGACCTGGCCTCCATGGAGACGTGGGCGCCGCTGCTGAGCGGCGGGTCGGTGGCCTACGGCGCCCCCGGTCCGCTCACGCCCGCCGCCCTCCGGGACGCGGTGAGGGTCCACGGAGTCAACACGCTCACGATCACGCCGTCGCTCCTGAACACCCTCGTGGACGAGGCCCCGCAGTGCTTCGACGGCATCGCCCAGGTGATGTCCGGGGGCGAGCGCATGTCGACGGAGCACGCGCGACGGCTGCTGACGGCCCACCCGGCGCTTCACCTGGTGAACGGATACGGCCCGGTCGAATGCACCATCCTGGCCACGGCGGTTCGCGTCCACGACGCGAAGGCCCTCGAGCACGCCGTCGACGTGCCCATCGGCACGGCGGTGCCCGGCACCCTCCTGATCGTCACCCGGGAGGACGGAAGCGTCGCGGACCGGGGCGAGATCGGCGAGATCGTGCTGGGCGGTCCCGGACTCGTCCGCGAGTACCTCGGCGACCCGCGGCAGACGGCGGAGCGCTTCGTCGAGTCGGTGCTCCCGCCGGAGATCACCGGCCTTCCCGAGGGCACCCCCGTCCGGCTCTACCGGACCGGCGACCTCGGCGTCCTCGACGAGGACGGAGTGCTCTGGTACCGCGGCCGGGCAGACCGCCAGCTCAAGATCCGTGGGGTCCGTGTCGAGCCGGCGGAGACCGAGGCCGCACTGCGCCGCGAGCCGGGCGTGCACGACGCCGCCGTGGTTCCGCTGCGCGATGAGCACGAACGCCCCGTCGGGCTCGCCGCCTGGATCACCGGAGCCGAGGGGCTGGACGTCGCAGCGCTGCGGGAGCGTCTGGCCTCGCTGCTGCCCGGGCCACTGGCGCCGCGGTGGATCGGCCGGCTCGACGCGTACCCGCGCAACAACTCGGGCAAGACCGACTACCCGGAGCTGGAACGCCGCGCCGCCCGCCAGGCCACCGCGGTGACCGGTTCCATGCCCGCGCGGGGCCCGGAAGAGGAGGCGGTGGCAGCCGTGTTCGCCGCCGTCCTGGGCGCCCCGCGGGCCTGGGCGGACACGCACCTGATCCACTCCGGCGGCGATTCCCTCGCCGCCGTCCGGATCGCGCACCGCCTCACCCTCGGCACGGGCCGCCGTGTCACGGCCGCCGACGTGCTGTCGGCCCCACGGGTCGCGGAACTCGCGGCGCGCCTCAGCGGGCTGCCCCGGGCCTCCGGTGCCGCGCCGAGCGCCGACGACGGGAGCAGGACCGCCGACTCGCCGCTGTCCGCGGGCCAGATACGGATCTGGCTCACCGAGCAGCTCGCCCCGGGATGCCCGCAGAACCTGGTCCACCGCACGACCGCATTCGAAGGACCGCTGGACCTCCCGGCGCTGCGAGCCGCCCTGGGCGATGTGATCGACTGCCATCCGACGCTCCGGACGGTCTACTTCGATGACGAAGACGGCGTTCCGTTCCAGCGGATCCTGCCGCCCGGTGGCGTCCCGCCGCTGGACGAGATCCGGATCCCCGCGGCGGACATGCCGGCGCGGGTCCGAGCGGTCGCCGCCACCCCGGTGGACCTCACCACGGGCCCCGTGCTGAGGCTCACCGTGCTGCACGACCCGGACGAGCCGGGACGAGCCACCGCCGTGCTGGCCGTGCACCACATCGCGGTGGACGGCTGGTCCCTGCCGGTCATCTTCGAGGACCTGCGCTCCGCCTACGAGGCACGCTCCCGCGGGATCGCCCCCGTCCTGCCGGCGGAGGCCGTCGGATACGCGTCCTGGCACCGGGCGGAGGCGGCCGTGGCCGACCCCGCCGAACGGGAGCGGCGCGTCCGGGCGTGGCGCGAGGAACTCGCGGGCGTCCAGGACGTGCCGCGGACCGCACCGCCCGCGACGGGCACCGCCACCCGGGGCACCGCCACCGGGGGCGCGGCTGCCGCCGGCGAGGACGTCGGCGTCATCGCGGCTCCCGCCGCGGCCGGGCCCGTCGCCGCGGTACGCGACATCGCCCGCTCGGTCGCCGCGACCCCGGCCGTCGTGCTGCTCGCGGTGTTCGCGCAGGCGGTGTCCGACATCACCGGCGCGCGCCGGTTCTGCGTGGCCGTACCGGTGGCCGGCCGGTCGGACCCCAGGCTCGACCGCACGGTGGGGTTCTGTGTGAACACCCTCCCCGTGCGCGTCGACACCGAGCCCGGAGCGGACCCGCTCTCGCTCGTGCCGATGCTGCGCGAGCGGTTCCTGCGGGCGCTGCGCGACGAGCTGCCGTTCAACGACATTGTCGCGGCGGTCGGCGGGGACCGCGGTCACCGGATGCCCCTCGTACAGGTCTGCATGGCCTACCAGACGGATGCCGACGCCGTCCTGACCCTGCCGCCCGCGCTCTCGCGCCCCGCGCCGACTCCGGCCGGCGACGGTGGCTTCGAGCTCACCTGGGAACTCTGGCCGGGTCACACCGCCGCCGAGGTCGCGGGCACGGTGCAGTTCCGCGCCGCGGCCTTCCCCGCCGACACGGCCCGAGCGCTGCGGGAGCGGCTCGACGCGCTGCTCAGCGCGCTGGACGCCCCGCTCACGCCTTCCTGTCCCGCAGAAAGCGACACCACCGAATGAACCCCCTGGAAGAAGCCGCGCCCAGCCCCGTGGGGCCGCGGGCCCTGCCCCCGGACGCCTGGAACGACACCGTTCGCCCCTTCGACCGGGAGGCCACCCTCCCCTCCCTGCTCCGCGAGGCAGCGCGTCGGGTGCCCGACCGCCCGGCCCTCCTCGCCGGTACCCGCACCCTGACGCACGCCGAACTCGACCAGCGGGCAGAGCGGTTGGCGAACCACCTGCGCACCCTGGGCATCGGCAGGGGCTCCCACGTCGGCCTGCTGTCCACCCGCTCGGCGGCGGCCGTGGTCAGCCTCCTCGCCGTGCTCAAAGCGGGTGCCACCTATGTGCCGCTGGACATCCGGTGGCCACAGTCCCGGATCCGGTCGCTCCTCTCCGGTCTCGGCGTCAGCGCCCTGCTCACCTCGAGCGACCAGCTCCCCACCGTCGGAGCGATCCGGTGGGACGTCCCCACCCTGCGGCACGTGGTCGTGCACGACCTCACGACCGAGGACACCTGGGCGGACTCGTTCGACGAGGAGGCGGTCGGCGACCTCTGGAACTACGTGGCGGAACTGCCGGACCCCCTGCAGGCCGCCGGCTTCAACATCGGCACCTCCGGCGACGTCTACAGCGCGGACGACGTGGCGGCCTACCGGGACCACGTCGTACGACTGGCCCGGGAGGCGATGCCCACCGCAGGCGCGGTCCTGGAGATCGGCTGCGGTTCAGGGCTGATCACGCAGGCCCTCTCGCCGCACGCCGCGCGGTACACCGCCGTCGACCCGGCGGCCTCCGCCGTGGCGGCCGTACAGGAGCGGGCGGCCCGGGCGGGCCTGCCGCTCGCCGGCGCCACGCTGTTCGCCCACGAGGCCACGACCGCCCTCGACCGGCCGGTGGACCTCGTGGTGCTCGCGAGCACCGTCCAGTTCTTCCCCGACATGGACTACCTGGTGCGCGTCCTGTCGGACGTGCTGCCGATGCTGGCCGAGGGCGGCTCCGTCGTGCTCGCCGATCTCGTCGATCCCGAGCTGGGCCGGCACACCGGTCTCAGCGTGCCGCGGTCGTTCTTCGCGGCGCTGGGCAGAGCCGTCCCCGGGGCCGTGGTCAAGGTGCTCGGCCGTGACGGGGCGCAGTGGCCCGCGGACCTGGCCGCCCGCTACGACGTGGTGATCACGGCCTCGGCCCGGATACCCGAGGACAACGGGCTGCGGGCGCTGCGCTCCTGGACCGGATGGCACGTCGACCGGCGCCCGACCACACCGGTACGGAACGAGCCCGCTCCGCAGGACATCGCGTACGTCATCTTCACTTCCGGATCGACGGGAGCGCCGAAGGGCGTCATGGTCGACCACCGGGCCGTGGTCAACCTCATCGACTGGATCAACCGCGTCCACGAGGTGGGTGAAGCGGACCGGCTGCTGTTCGTCACCTCGTTCTGCTTCGACCTGTCGGTGTACGACATGTTCGGCGTGCTCGCCGCGGGCGGCTCGGTCCGGGTGGTTCCCGACGGGGCTCTGACGGAACCGGACGCCCTGGTGGACCTGCTCGAACAGGAGCCGATCACCATCTGGGACTCCGCTCCCGCGGCGATGGCCCATGTGATGCCGTTCCTGGAATGCCGTGACCCGCAGGGACGCGGCGACCTTCGGCTCGTCATGCTCAGCGGTGACTGGATCCCGGTGACCCTGCCGGACGAGATCCGCGGCGAGTTCCCCGGAGCGCAGGTGGTGGCGCTGGGCGGTGCGACCGAGTGCGCCGTCTGGTCGAACCGTTTCGCGGTGGGGGAGGTGGACCCGGCCTGGCCGAGCGTCCCGTACGGCCGTCCCATGCAGAACGCCCGGTACTACGTGCTCGACGCCGGGATGGAACCCTGCCCGATCGGGGTTCCCGGCGACCTCTACATCGCCGGCACGTGCGTGGCCCTGGGCTACGCGGGGGCTCCCCGGCTGACTGCCGCCCGCTTCCTGCCGGACCCGTTCGTTCCCGAGGGAGCCCCGGACGGGGCCGAGGCCAGGATGTACCGCACCGGCGACCGGGCCCGCTGGCTGCCGGACGGGAACCTCGAATTCCTCGGCCGTCTCGACGACCAGGTCAAGGTCCGGGGATACCGCATCGAACTGGGCGAGGTGCAAGCGGCGTTGACCCGGTGCCCAGGGGTCAAGTCCGCTGTCGTCCTCGCCCCGGAGACCGCGCACGGGCGGGAGTTGGCCGCTTTCTACATCCCGGAGCGGACGGCGGCCGACGGTGCTCCGGCCGTGACACCGGACGAGGTGCTGACGGCTCTCGGCGGCCTCCTTCCCGCGTACATGCTGCCCAGCCGTCTCACCGGCGTCCCCTCCTTCCCGGTCGGCCCCACCGGGAAGATCGCCAGGGACCGGCTCCTCGCGGACGCCGGGCCGGGGAACACCACCGGCGGCTCGCGGTGACCGGGCCGGCCCCGACCCGGACGAAGGGCCCCGGGCCCCTCGCCACCGGTGACCGTGACGTCGGGATCCGGGTCTGGTCGATGCGCGTGCCGTCGGCCCGGGAACTCGACGCCTTCGACCTGTCCGTGCTCGACGCGGAGGAACGCCGGCGCATGACGGCTTTCCGGCGCCCTGACGATCGTGTCCGCTACGGCTTCGCGCACGTCGCCCTGCGGCGGATCCTGGCCGCGCGGCTCGACGTCGAGCCGTACGAGGTGAGGTTCGGGCGGGATCCCTGCCCGGTCTGCGCAGGGCCGCACGGGCGGCCCGTGCTGGACGCGCCCTCCGCGCGGACGCGGTTCTCCCTCTCCCACTGCGGGCAGTGGGTGCTGATCGCCCTCGCGGAGCTGACGGTCGGCGTCGATGTGGAAGGCATCCCGGGCGACACGACCGTCACGGACGTGGTCCGCGCCCTGCACCCGGCAGAGCGTGCCGCGGTCGAGGCCGTGCCGCTCGCCGAGCGGGGGGCCGCGTTCGCCCGCGTGTGGGCGCGCAAAGAGGCGTATCTCAAAGGCATCGGCACCGGCCTGGGCCGAGACCTCGCCCAGGACGACACCGGGGCGCCGATCCCGGGGTGGCGGCTCGTCGACCTGCCCGTGGACGACGAGCACGCGGCGGCCCTCGCCGTGCACTCGCCACGTCCACCGGCGATCGACATGCACCACGCGCTGCCGTAGAAACGGCACCGGAATTAATTCCTGCCCCTCTTGAATTGATTCAGAAAAAGGTTGACAGAGCCGATCTCGGTCAACATAGTTAAGGTGAACCGATCAAGGAACCCCGCACTGCTGGTGCGATGCCCCGCTTACGAGCGTGTCATCTTCCGCGTCGCCCACCGGGGATTTTCCCAGAACCTCACCTGACACTCTTGTCGCTGCAAGACCATGCACGGGGGATTCTTTATGCATTTCGACGAAGGAGAACTCGGCCTCCCCGGACTCTTGCTGATGGAGCTCGATTCTTGGCGGCAGTCGCCGGTGGCCGACGAATTTCCCTCTTCCAGGGTCGTGCGCTACATCAGATCCGTCGGTAAGCACTTTCTCGCGACGCCCGTCGTCGAGGAGCTCGTCCGGGTTCGCGCCGGCCAATCCGAGATCGTCGGCGACGACGACAGCCGCGAACACCTGCGGCGATTCCTGTCCGTGGTGCTGGACAAGCACGACGGGACCTACGACTACACCACCTACACGGCCCTTGACCTGCTGCGGCCACGGAACCCGGAGCCGCTTCCGGACTTCGAGGAGGAGGTCGCCACCCGCATAGCGTTCCTCCTCTACGATGCTCTCGCATTCGAATGCGGGGCGGCACTCGGGTATCGCTCACAACTGCCGTGCATGCGGCCGTCCCGGGAAGCCGTGGAAAAAAGACTGCGGCACGGGCTCCGTGTTGCAACCGAAATGGACAGGCTGAGCGCCAAACCCATCACGCCGAAGGTATCCTCCCTGCAGGAGCGATACGATCAGCTCGTCGACGTGCTCGAAGGAGCACCTCCCGGGATGGCGCCCAGGCTGGAGCAGACCCTTCTGCCGGTCTACATCATTCACGATGAATATCTCTTCATCCGAGTGCTCCAGTCGTTCGAGTCGATATTCGAGCACCTGGCCCGATTGGCGTCCGAGGCAATTACCAGGCTCGAAGCCCGGGATGCGGAAGAGGCTATTCTGCTGCTTTCCTCGATCACCCGGGTGCTGAGTCACGGGCTTCCGCTCTTCTCCCTGCTCGCCACGATGCAGCGCGAGTCCTTCGAGTTCTTCAGGAAGTTCACCGAGGGCGCCAGCGCCATCCAGTCGGTCAACTACAAGACGTTCGAAGCCCTGTGCGGCACGCCCCCGCCGGCACGCGTCGAGTCCCCGGCCTTCCAGTCCGTTCCCGAGGTGCGCGGCCGCGTCCTGCAGAGCATGACCACCGTGCGCGGGGCCGCCGACGCCCTGATCGCGAGCGGTGCTCACGGCGCGGAGGTCGAAGCCCGCCTGGCCCGGGCGATGGCGCAGATCGAAGCCGTCCACCAACGCTGGAAGCGAACCCACTACCGGCTGGCCGTCCGCATGATCGGTTCGGTCAGCGGCACGGGCTACACCGAGGGCACCCCGTACTTGAGATCCGTCATCGACAACAGGCTGTTCCGCCGAGCTGAGGAGACTACGAACTAATGGCACGACGCATCGAAGAAGGCCGGCCCGGCGAGGCCAAGGCGGTTCTCAACCCCAGCGAGCCCAACCCGCTCCTGCGCTTCGAGTACGACCGCGGCAGCAACTACGAGATGGACACCCGGATCACCCTCGCGATGGCCGCGCTGGTCCCCGAGGACGAACTGATCAACTCCGATCACCGGATGTTCCAGATCGTCCACCTGGTCAACGAGTACGTGTGGTGCTCGATGCACAACGAACTGGGGCGCGTGGCCGGGGCCCTCGACAACGACGACTTCGGGCTGGCCGCCCGGCTCATCGCCCGGACGAACGGACTGGCGGAGCTGCCCGTCCAGTGCGTCCGGATTCTGATGGACCACCTGCCCCAGGCGAGCTTCCTGCGCATGCGCGACCACCTTCCGGCGAACACCAGCGGTCTGGACTCGCCGGGCGGACGCAACCTGCGCCGGGTCTGCAGGGCGGTGTGGAAGTCGTTCGAAGCCGCGATGAAGCGGCACGACGTGACGTCCAA
Organism: Streptomyces sp. NBC_00207; assembly: GCF_045160965.1. Taxonomy (NCBI): domain Bacteria; kingdom Bacillati; phylum Actinomycetota; class Actinomycetes; order Kitasatosporales; family Streptomycetaceae; genus Streptomyces; species Streptomyces sp. NBC_00207. The sequence goes on from NZ_CP130715.1 coordinate 8,243,318, forward strand.
GGACCTGATCGAGGAGTTCGCCCGGGAGGGCGGCGAGGCGTCGGCCGCGTGGCTGAACGGGCTGTCGACGGTGCAGACCGGACTCCACGGGCTCGACTGCAAGCTCATGGAGTGGAACCAGCTCCACCTGCGTCTGGTCCGTCAGCACCTGGGCGGTCACCCTGCGGCGCGCGCCGAGTCGGCCCCCGCGGCCGCAGACGGCCCGACCAGCCTGCGCGGTGAGCCCGTGAACGAGCTCGAGCGGCTGTCCGAGCGGTCCGTCTTCCCGCTCCTGTGGAAGAGCGTCGACGACGCCTACCGGCAGGCGACCCCGGACCGGACCGCGCAGATATGAGCAATGTCGTCACCGCCGGAGCCGAGCAGCTCGACCTCTGGCTGGCCGCGAGCCAGGAACCGGAATCCTCCCGCTACAACGTTCCCATCTGCCTGACCTTCCGGGGCCGGGTCGACGAAACGGCCGTACGGGCGGCGCTCGTGCGACTGTACGAGCGCCACCCGGCACTGCGTTCGTCGTTCCGGACGGACGACGACGGCGCGGTGCAGCAGATCGTCGCCGCGCGCGTCGAGCCGTCCCTCCGGGTCGTCCGGTCCGCCGAGGACCTCGACGACGCGGGCAGGACGGCATGGGCCGAGCAGGTCGGACTCCGGCCCCTCGACATGACGACGCCCGGCCTGCTGCGCTCCGATCTCCTGCTGGAGCCCGGTGGGGCCGTGCTGGTCATGACGGGCCACCACATCGTCCTCGACGCCGCTTCGGTCGACGTCCTCGTGGACGACCTCTGCTCGTTCTACGAGCAGGCGGTCGAGCCGCGGACGGCCGAGGCCGACGCCGAGAAGAGCCGGCCGGACGTCGAGGAGCCGGGCGGGGAACCGGCGGAGGACCTCGCCTACTGGCTCGGCCTTCTCCACGACTCGTCCGAGACGCTGGAGCCCCTGCCGGACCTGGTCCGGGGCGTGCGGCCGTCGTCCGCGGGATGCGAGGAGGCCTCGATCACCGGCGCGTCGGTGTCGGCCCTCCGGGCGCACTTCGAGTCCGCCCTGGTCTCCCCGGCGATCGGGGTCCTCGCGGCGTGGACCGCGGTCCTCCACCAGTGGAGCGGCCAGGCCGAAGGTCTCCTGGGCATCCCGTTCAGCGGGCGGTTCGGTTCGGGCGGTGACGACACGGTCGGCCTCGTTGCGCGCGTACTGCCGGTGCGGTCCTCCTTCGCCCCGCAGACGCCGTGGACCGACCATCTGACCGCCGTCCGCGGCCAGGTGATCGAGTCCTTCGAGCATTCGGGCGTGGACACCGGCACCCTCCGTGCGGAACTCGCGGCGAGGGGACAGCGGTACCCCACGTTCCGGGCCACTTTCACGCACCGCACCCAACCCGACGTCAGGCGCCTGTGTTCCGGTACCACCGTCACACGGGTCGATGTGCAGCTCGGCGCCGTGAAACACGACGTCGCGCTGATGGCGGTCGAAGGCGACGGCGGCCTCACGCTGAAGCTGGACTACGACGCCGGCATCTACCGGCGGTCGACCGCCCGGGCGATGCTCGACCAGGTCCTCGGCCTCCTCCTCGCCGCTGCGGCGAGCCCCTCGACGCCCATGGGCACCCTGCTGCTGGAATCCGACGCCGTCACCGCACCCGCGGGCGGCGCCCCGGCCCCCGCCCCCCACCCGACCAGGACGCCGCCGGAGATGGTCGTCGACGCCGCGACGTCCGATCCGGACCGCATCGCGGTGATCCACGGCACGGAGTCGCTCACCTACGGTGAGCTGGTCGCAGCGTCCGCTCAGGTCGCCCGATGGCTCCTTCAGGACGACCACCACGCCGCGTGCTCCGGGCAGGAGCCCGGGGAACTCGTGGCGGTCCTGCTCTCCGAGGGCATCGACGCCGTCGTCTCGTTCCTCGGCATCGCCCTGGCGGGCAAGGCGTACCTCCCGCTGGAGCCCGGCTATCCCGACGAGAAACTCGAGTCGATCCTCCGGGACTCCGGCGTCCGCCGGGTCCTCACCTCGCCCGACGGCGTGGAGCGCGTCTCACGTCTCGGCCACCCGGCGCACTCCGTCACCGACGTGAGGGCCGCGGCCTCCGGCCTCCCGGCCGTCCCGCCCGCCGTCGGGTTGCACCCCGACATGCTCCTCAACGTGCTCTACACCTCCGGATCGACCGGACGGCCCAAGGGCGTGATGCTGTCGCACCTGGGCGTCTCCCGGCTGATGCAGGGCAATGGCTACGTCCGGCTCGAACCGGACGACAGGATCGCCCACTTGTCCCCGTTGAACTTCGACGGCGCGACCTACGAGATCTGGGGTGCACTGACCCACGGCGCACGCCTGGTGATCCTCGACCGGGAGCTGGCGCTCTCACCCGCCGAGCTGCGCGACGCCATCGCGGAACACGGCGTCACCATGCTCATGGTCACCACCCCTCTGTTCCACAACCTCGTCACCGAGGCCCCCGATCTCTTCCAGCACCTCCGGGTGATGGTCTTCGGCGGTGACACCGCCGCGATCCCGCAGGTGGCGCGCGCCGTGAAGTGGTGCGGTCCCGGCGTGCTGCTGCACGGCTACGGCCCCACCGAGAACTCCTTCACGTCGATGTTCACCAAGGTCGACGCGGTGGAGGACGGGAGCCGCACGCTCTCGATCGGCCGCTGCGTCCCGGGAACGGAGGCGTACGTCGTCCACGAGGGGACCTTCGACCTCGCTCCCGTGGGATGCCCCGGCGAGTTGCTGCTCGGCGGCGTCGGCCTCGCCCGGGGTTACCTCGGCGACCCGCGCCGTACGGCCGAGGCCTTCGTGCCGGATCCGTTCAGCGGCCTGCCGGGCCGCCGTCTCTACCGGACGGGCGACCGGGTCCGCCTCCTGCCCGGCGGCGAGATCGAGTTCGTCGGGCGCATGGACGAGCAGGTGAAGATCCGCAGTCAGCGCATCGAGCTCGGCGAGATCCGGTCGGCCCTGCTCGCCGATCCCGCCGTCCGCGCCTGCCACGTCACGACCTGGCGCAATCCGCGCGACGAGAAGGAGATCGCGGCCTACCTGGTGATGCAGTCGGGCGGCACCTGGCAGGACGTGCGCTCCCGGATGGGCTCGGTCCTCCCGGACTTCGCCGTGCCGACCGCCTGGGCGGAACTGGACGAACTCCCGCTCAACGCCAACGGCAAGGTCGACTGGCGCCGGCTGCCCGCTCCGCACCGCCGGTCCGGGGCGCGCCCGGCCGCCGTCCCCACGGTGGTCGCACAGCGCGGCCTCGATGCCGTGCGGGCCGCATGGTCCGAGGTGCTCGGCGAGGTCCCGCCGGACGACGACGCGAACTTCTTCGAGGCCGGAGGCCATTCGCTTCTGCTGGTGCGCCTCCAGGCCATGCTGAAGAGGCACGCCGGTCTGGAGCTGAGCGTCGCCGAACTGCTCAGGTTCACCTCCGTCCGCGCCCAGGCGGCACGGCTGGGGAGCCCGGACGGGCTTGCCCCGGCCGCCCCGGCCGCAACTCCCGCCGCCGACGAGCCGATCGCCATCATCGGCGTCGCCGGACGCTTCGCCCTCGCGCCGGACGTGTACGCCTTCTGGGACAACCTGCGGGACGCCCGCGACTGCGTCGCGGGTGCGGGCACCCCGGCGGTCGCGCTCGGCGACGGCCGGCTGCGCATCGACCGCTGGGGACTGCTCGACCGTGCACGCGCGTTCGACGCCGAGCTCTTCCGGCTGTCTCCGGTCGAGGCGCGGGCGACCGACCCGCAGCACGCGCTGCTCCACGAATGTCTGTGGGCGGCCATGGAGAACGCCGCGGTCACGCTGGACCAGCTGCGGGGACGCACCAGCATCTACGCGGGCTGTGCGGAGACCGAGGCACAGGATCCGGTCGGCGGGGGCTCCCTCGCGGAAGGGCTCTCCCAGGCCTTCTCCTCCAGGCCCTCCTTCGCCGCCACCCGGTACTCCTACCGCCACGACTTCCAGGGCGAGAGCGTCATGGTCGACACGGCCTGCTCCACCTCGCTGGTGGCGGTTCACCTGGCCTGCGCGAGCCTGCGGTCCGGCGCCAGCGACTACGCCTTCGCAGGCGGGGTGTCGATCGCCGACCCGGCGGACGGCGGATACGTCTACGAGCCCGGCATGATCTACGCCACCGACGGTGTGTGCCGGCCCTTCGACGTCCGGGCGACCGGAACCGTGGGCGGGGACGGCGCCGGCGTCGTCCTGCTCAAGAGGCTCTCCGACGCGCTCCGTGACGGGGATCCCGTACACGCCACGATCGTCGGCTCGGCGATCAACAACGACGGCAACCGGAAGGCCGGTTACACCGCGCCCGGAACGGACGGCCAGGTGGGCGTGTTCCGCAACGCGCTGCGGTTCGCGGGCCGCGACGCCGGACACCTCGGATTCGTCGAGACCCACGGCACGGGCACCCGGCTGGGAGACGCGGTGGAGGCGACGGCGCTGGGCGAGGTCGTCGGGGAGCGGGCCGCTCCGCTGCCCGTCAGCTCGGTGAAGTCCGCGATCGGCCACTGCAACACGGCAGCCGGTATCGCAGGCCTGCTCACCGCGGTCTACGCGCTGGGGGAGAAGGTCCTTCCGGGCACGGTCAATTCCGGCGACCCGATCGAGGAACTCACGCAGAACGGGAGCCTTCGCCTGCTGACCGCGAACGAGGAGTGGCCGGCCGGGGACGCACCGCGGCTCGCCGGAGTGAGCTCGTTCGGAATCGGCGGTACCAATGCCTGCGTGCTCGTGGAGGAATTCATCGAGCCGACTGGGGGGACCCATCAGTGACTGTACAGAACAGGGTTGAACCGCCCTTCATCCTTCCGCTCTCCGCGCGGGGCGCAACGGCCCTGGCGCACACCTCGACCGGTCTTGCGGACTTTCTGGAAGACCGGTGGAACACCGGCCTGGGGGACGCGGCGCACACGCTCGTCCACGGCCGGGAGGGGTTCGAGCACCGCCTCGCCGTACTCGCCGATGACACGGAATCCGCCGCGGCCCTGCTCCGGCACCCGAAGGCCCCCTCGGCCGCCCTCCGGACGGGCGTGGCCGCCGAAGGCGCATGCCGTACGGTCTTCGCCTTCACCGGTCAGGGAAGCCAGTACACCGGCATGGCTGCGGGCGCGTACGCCGCCTACCCCGAGTTCCGGGAGTGGATCGACCGGGCTCACGCGCTTCTGGACGGCGTGATGCCGTATCCGCTCCTGGACTGCCTGTTCGACGCGGGCAGGGCCGATCAGCTCGGCCGCACGGACGTCGCGGCCCCCGCGCTGCTCGCCGTCCAGTTCGGTCTGGTGCGCGTGCTCGCGAGGTACGGCATCCGTCCCGATGCGGTCCTGGGGCACAGCGTGGGCGAGTTCGCCGCCGCGGCCGTCGCGGGAGCGGTGTCCGAGGAGGACGCGCTCCTGCTGGTCGCCGAGCGCGGCCGGCTGATGGTCGAGAAGACGGAGCCGGGCACCATGCTGTCGGTCCGCTGCCGCCCCGGTTCCGCCTGGGACACCGGCAGGGTGGCCGCTCTGGCCGCCGACGAACCCCTGGTGGCGATCGCCGCCGTCAACAGCCCCCGGGACCTGGTGCTGAGCGGTGACCGGCGGTCCCTGGAGCGGATCGAGGAGGTGCTGGGCGGCGAGGGCGTGCGGACGCGCCGGCTGCCGGTCTCGCACGCCTTCCACTCCCCGCTCCTCGACCCGATGGCGGACGACTTCCACCGGGCAGCGGACGCGATCACCTGGTCGGCGCCCACCTCCGCCGCGTGGTTCAGCTGCGCCGCCGGCCCGATGGACACGGCGCCCGGCGCCGCACACTGGCGGGAGCACCTGCTCCAGCCGGTGGAGTTCTGGAATGCCCTGTCCCAGGTGTGCACCGCGGGAACGCCGACCGTCCTGGTGGAGATCGGCCCGCACCCCACGCTCATCCAGCTCGCCGGCCAGCTGGCCGACCCGCCGGCGCTGGTGCCGACGCTCGACCGTGAGCGCGACGCGGCCGTCGCCGTGGCGGGAGCCGCTGCGCAGGCATGGTGCCTGGGCGCCCCCGCAGACCTCACCGGCGGCGGGCCCGGGCGCAGGATCCACCTGCCGGGCTACGGATTCGACCGGCGGGTCCACTCGGAGCGACCGGCACCGAAGCCGAACACGAATACGAGCACGAGCACGGCTCCGGCCGTCGCAGCGGCCGCCGCCCGGCCCGTGGCGCGTGACGTGCTCGAAGGCATCTGGACCGACCTGCTGGCCGTCACCCCCGACGCCTGTCCCTCGTTCGTCGAGGCCGGCGGGGACTCGCTGGCCCTGCTGCGGCTGCGGCAGCGGCTCGAAGCGGAACTGGGCACCGCACCCGGCCTGGGAGATCTGCTGGACGCCGGGACCTTCGCGGGCATGCTCGCGCTGCTGCCCGACCACGCGGAAGAGCCCTCCTCCACGCCCCCGGCGCCGGCCGCCTCCCCGACGGCGGTGACCTCGTACCCGCCGTCCCTGGCCCAGCAGCGCATGCTGTTCGTCGACCTGATGCAGGACGACTCCAACCAGCACAACGTCACGCTCGCGGTGGACATCGCCGGCCGGGTGGACCCGGCCGCGATGCGCGGGGCCTTCACCGACGCCCAGCGCCGCCACTCCGGTCTGCGCACCGTGTTCCACCAGAAGGGCGGACGGTTCGAGACCGAGATCCTCGGCGAGCCCGGCGTGGAGCTCTCCGTCCTCGATACGGCGCTCGGACCGGAGCGGGGAACGCCCCGTCCGCTCACCGGGGACGACGACGTCCGGGAATGGGTGCGCGAGCTGGGCGAACCTCCCCTGCGCTGCTTCGCCGAACCGCCCGTACGCGCGACGCTGGTCCTCGGCCCGGCACGGAGCCTGATGGTGATCACGGTGCACCACGCGGTGACCGACGCGACGTCCATGGGCGTCATGGTCGAGGACCTGGCGGAGGACTACCACCGCCGACGGGCCGGGGACGACACGCCGGCCCGGGCCAACCCCCACCAGTTCCACGACGTCCTCGCCGAACTGGAGCGGGCCGAGCAGAACGACACGACGCAGAGCAGCGCCTACTGGCGGGAACAGCTCGAAGGCGCGCCGGACCTGGTGCCCCTTCCCACCGACCGTCCCCGGCCCGAGGCGCGGGCGGGCGCCGGCGCGATGTGGGGCTGCGACCTGGACCCCGAGCTGGCGTCACGCATCCGCGCACTGTCCGCCGAGCTGAACGCCACACCGTTCAGCACGATGCTGGCCGCCTACGCGGTCCTGCTGCGCCACCACAGCGGCGCGGACGACATGGCGATCGCGACACCGGTCACCAGCCGGTCCACGGAGGCGTCGCAGCGGGCCTTCGGACTGATGCTGAACACCCTGGTGCTCAGGGTGGCGCTCGGCCGGGACGACTCGTTCGCCTCCTTGGCGAGGACCGTGAGCACGGTCGTACTCGACGGCATCCGGCACTCGGCGTTCCCGTTCGACAGGCTGGTCGCCGAGCTGAACCCGAAGCGCCACCCCGGCCGCACCCCGCTGTTCTCCGTGATGTTCGCGATGCCGGTGGACTTCCCCCTGCCCGCCTTCGACGGCATGCCCAGCCGACCGGTCGAACTGCCCGGCATCGGAGCGAAGTTCGACCTGACCCTGTACGTCACCCCGGCCGCGGACGGCGGTCTGCACCTGGACCTGGAATACGATCCGGCGCTCTTCGACGAGGGGACGATCCGGCAGTGGGCCGCCGACTACACGCGGCTGCTGGAAGCCGTGGTGGCCGATCCCGGCATCCGGCCGTCCCTGCCCGAGTCCGAGGCGTCCGCGGCGAAGGCCGGCACGACGGAAGGTTTGAGCATGACCAGAGGCGGCGACCGGCCGTTCAGCGACCTCGAACGCTATGTCGCGGACCTGTGGTCCGAGACGCTGCAGGCCGAGGTCAAGCGCCCCGAGGACGACTTCTTCGAGATCGGCGGACACTCCCTGCAGGTGCTGGCCTGCCTGGTCGAGATCCAGGAGCGCTACCCCGACACCACCATCCAGGACTTCTTCGCGTACCCGACCGTGCAGGAGTTCGCCGCCCGTCTGGCGGAACTGGACGCGCAGACGCCCGCGCCCTCCGCCCCGGAGACGGCCGGGCGCAGCGAGGCGGTCCCCGTGGCGCGACCGGTCCGGAACACCGCGCCGGCGCCGGCCGATGGCGGCGAGGTTCTCCTCACCGGTGCGACGGGATTCCTCGGCGCGCACCTGCTGGCCGCGCTGCTGCGCGAGCCCGGCCGTCCGCTGGCGTGCGTGGTGCGGCGGAGCGGGGACGTCCCGGCGATGGACCGGCTCGCGAAGGTGGTCGAGTACTACGCGCCGGACGTTCTCTCCGAACTGCCGGGGCGAGTACGGATCATCGAGGGCGACCTCGCCGCGATCAGCCCCGAAGAACTGGCGGCTGCCACCGAAGGGGTCGGGGAGGTCATCCACGCGGCCGCCGAGGTGCGCCACTACGGCCGCGACGACCACTACTCCGCGAACAACATCGTCCCGACCGCCATGCTGGCCCACCTGGCCCTGGCCCGCGGCTGGCGGATGGCCCACATGTCCACGCTGGCCGCCGTCGGCCCCGCGCCCGGCGACGGACCCCTGGTGACCCTGCGGGAGGACGACTTCGACCGGGGCGAGGCCTTCGACAGCCCCTACGCCCGGTCGAAGTACGAGGCCGAACTCGTCGTCAGGAAGGCGATCGCCGACGGGCTGGACGCGACGGTGCACCGCGTGGGCACACTGGTCGGCAACACCCGGACAGGCACCTTCCTGCCCGATCCGAGCGTGAACATGATGTACCAGATCCTGCGGGTGATCCTCAGCTGCGGCCTCGTCCCCTCGGCACCGGGGTGGGGCATGGACCTGACCCCCGTCGACTTCGCGGCCGACGCCATCCTGGAGCTCTCCCGGAACCCGGCCCACTCGGGCCGTACCTTCCACCTCTGCAACCCGGTGCGGCTCCCCTCGCCCGACCTCGTGACGATCCTCCGCGACCTCGGCTATGCCGTGATCCCCGCCGCCCCGGAGGCGGTGGGGGAGTGGCTGGGACGGCCGGGAGCCGACGCCATCGATGCCAACGCCTATGCGTTCCTGGCCCAGTTCGTCAAGCCCGTGCCGACCATGGTCGAGTACGACGCGCAGGCCACGGCGGACGCCCTGGGTGATCTGCGCTGCCCCGAGCCCGACGCGGCCCTGCTGCGCACCGTTCTGGGCCACGGCATCGAAACAGGTTTCTTCCCGAAGTCGCGGCTCTGGGACTTCGCCACTCACCTCGACAACCCGAATGCGTTTGGAGCAGCACAGTGATCTATGACGTCGTCACCAACGACGAGGGCCAGTACTCGACCTGGCCGGTCGGGCGAGAGCTGCCCGACGGCTGGAAGCCGACCGGCTTCCAGGGCGGCAAGGAGGAGTGCCTCGGCCACATCGAGGGCGAGTGGACGGACCTGACGCCTCTGTCGGTGCGCGAGCTCATCGAACCGCAGACCAACTCGCTCACGACGGAACGCCTCACCCTCCGGGAGCTGACGCCCGCCCAGGTGGCCGTGCTGCTCGACGAGAACGCCACCTCCGACGACTGGATAGCCGGTTACCCGCTGCCCGGCAGCAAGTTCGCCGCCGGGGGCTTCGGGCGCCGCACCGCCGACCAGATGAGGCACGGGTTCGGCATGTACCAGCTCGTCCGCGCATCGGACGGCCTGGTGATCGGCGAGATGGGCTTCCACGCGCCGCCGAGCGGCGGTGTCGTCGAGGTCGGATTCGGCCTCGCGGAGTCCTGCCGCGGTGCGGGCTACGCCACCGAGGCCCTGACCGAGCTCGTCCGCTGGGCCTTCTCCCAGGCGGGCGTCGACCAGGTGGTGGGTCGCACGATGGCCGACAACACGCCCTCCCAGGGTGTGCTGACCCGGACGGGCTTCCAGCACGTATCCCGAGACGGGGACATCGAGCGCTTCGTCCTCGGCGCGGCGGACCTCGCGCCCGTCTCCGCTCCCCTCGAACTCGACGACGAGGGCCGCGCCCTGATCGCCGGGGTGATCGAGGGACGCCTGTCGGGCGGCCGGCGCCACGAGCTGGCCTTCGCGCCCGGGACCGACCCGATGATCCGGGCGATCCGCGAGGACGGCCACACGCTGGCGTTCGTCCAGTGCGGCGGCCTGAAGGGCGTCGACGACCAGGACAACCACTTCCTGGACATCGTGGTGCGCCCGGAGGCCGCACGCCGCGGCCTCGCCTCGCGCCTGCTCGCCGAGGCCCGTGTCTTCGCCCGCGGCGAGGGCAAGACCGGCCTGGTCGCGGCCACCGCCGACGAGGACGAGATCTCCGGCGCCTGGGTGCGCAAGCACGGTTTCGAGGTGATCGGCCTGCACGGCGTGAGCAAGCGGACGCCCGACGCCCCGACCGCCGAGGCTCCCGCCCACCTGACCGTCGAGCATGTGGACCGCAGCGACGCCGAGGCCGTCGAGGAGTTCGTCGCCCTCGCGGTGGCGACCTTCGCCCAGGTGGTGCTGCCCGGCGGCGTGAAGCTCAGGCTGGAGCCGGAGACCGTTCGCCAGATCGTCCTCGGAGACGGCGGCGGCCTGCTGCTCGCCTGCCGTCGGGACGGGCGCGCCGTCGGCTGGCTCGCGACGGACTCGGTCCAGGACGGCGCCGTGAACCTGGTGGACGCCCAGCTGCTCGCCGAGTGCGCCGGCGACGGCGTGCCGGAGGCGCTGCTCGCCTCGGCGGCCCGCTGGGCGGACCGCGAACGGATCACGGTGACCGCCATCATCGAGGAGAAGGGGCAGGCCGAACTCGCGAAGGCCCTCGCCCGGTTCGGCTTCGATCGCAAGAGCGGCAGGACGATCTGGCGGCTCACCATCGACACCGCCGCCGCCCAGTCCTGAACCACTCTGCCGGAGCCCGGGCACCGGCAGTTCCCGTCGAAGCGAAAGATGCCTCCCCCATGTCCTCAACCAAGCAAAATCCGCTCCGCGTGATCGGGTTGCTGCCACGCCGCGCTCAGGCGCTGCTGGTGGCCAACGCGGTGAACTCGTTCGGCGCCGGGCTGGTCATGCCCTTCCTGCTGGTGTACTTCGGAGACATCCGCGGCCTGGACATCCGGATCGGCCCCGCCGCGATCGCCGTCACCGGCCTGTGCTCGTTCGGCTCCGGGCTGGTCTGGGGCCACCTGCTGGACAAGCTCAGCTACCGGCTCGTGATGCCGGTCGTCATGATCATCGCCGGTGTCGGAACCGGCCTCTACGCCATCGCGGACCGGCCGTGGATCGCGCTGGCCGTCTCCGCCCTCTACGGCCTCGGCATGGGCGGCGTGGGCACGGTCACCAAGACGATGTTCGCCACGGTGGTGCCGAAGGAGCAGCGCACGCTGACCTTCGGCCTCGAGTTCACGCTCTTCAACGCCTTCGTCGGACTCGGCGTCCTGGTCGGCGGCCTGGTGGCCTCGGGCACCCTGCGCAGCTACCAGCTGCTCTACCTGGGTGACGGGCTCTCCTTCGTCATCACCGCGGCGGCCTTCCTGGTCCTCCTGCCGAAGACCGCGGAGAAGCAGCACCCCAAGGCCGCGGCGGACGCCGACGCCCCCGCGCCCTCCTACCGCTCCGTTCTCCGCATCCCCGCGCTCGCGCTGGCCCTGTTCTGCATGCTGCTGTGCGCGACCGTCTCCCTCAGCCAGTTCCAGTCCGCGCTGCCCGGCTACGTCACGGTCAACGACGCGGTCACGCCGGGCGGGATCTCGGTGGCCTTCATCGCGAACGTCGTGGTGATCGTCCTCGCCCAGTTCCTGCTCATGCCGCGGCTGGACGGCGTGCGCAGGAGCACGCTGATCTCGGCTTCGGGCGTCCTCTCGGCGGCCAGCTGGGTGTGCGTCTTCTTCGCGGGCATGACCTCCGGGACCGCCGCGCTGGTGACGCTCATCGCGGGTGTCGCGATCTTCTCGGTCGCCGAGGTCATCGTGATCCCCATCGTCGCCGCCCTCATCAACGGACTGGTCACCGACGAGGTCCGCGGGCGCACCAACGCCCTGTTCTCCTTCGTCATCTCGGGGGGCATGATCCTGGGCCCCCTGCTCACGACCGCCCTCCTCGAGGTCGACCACGGCAGAGCGCTGATCGTGGTCCTGGCGGTCGGCAGCCTGCTCGTCCCCCTGGCCGGCCTCAAGCTTCGCCGGAGCCTGCCGGACGAGCAGGACATCCCCGCGGCGAAGGCCGCGACCACGGCCGAGGCCGAGTCGGACGGCGAACTGGCCGCCGCGACGGCCTGATCTCCGGGCTCCGGGCCGGACGGCATCGTGCCTTTCGGCCCGGCGGCCCGGCGGCCCGCGCCCCCGCGTCGGGCGCCACGAGCCGCCCTGGACGACGACCGCCTCGTCCTCGCCTGCGATGCGATGCCGGAGGTTCGCCGCCCCATGCCCTTTTCGAAAGAAGGCAACAGCTGATGACGAACACAACGAGGAAGCCGTGACGAGTTCACTGATCGATCGATTCCGTGCCTTCGGGGACGGTGACGCCCTCGTCGTCGACGGAGTCCGGTACACGTACGCGGCGCTGGCGGAACGCGTCCGGGACTGGCAGGCCTACCTCGACGAGCACGATGTCGGCGCCGGCCACGTGGTGGCCCTGGAAGGGGCCTGCGACGTCGACGTGGTCGCCGCGTTCGTCGCACTGGCCGACCGGGGCGGGATCGTCGTCCCGCTGCCCCGGTCCTCCGGTGCCAAGCGCGCCGAATACCACGAGACCGCCGAGGTGGAAGTGGCCATCACCGTGGCCGGCGAGGCGGGGCGCGCCATCGAGCGGACCGGCCTGCGGGCCACGCACGCACTCCACGGACGCCTCCGGGACGCCGGGACACCGGGCCTGGTGCTGTTCAGCTCGGGAACCACGGGGCGCAGCAAGGCGATCGTGCTCGACCTGGGCACGATGCTCGCGCAGTACGGCGAGCCGTCGCGGGCCCGCCGCACCCTGGGCTTCCTCAGCATCGACCACATCGGCGGGATCAACACCCTGCTGCACACGCTCAACCACGGCGGCACCCTGGTCACGGTCTCCGACCGCAGGCCCGACACGGTGTGCTCGGCGATCGCCGCCTTCGGCGTCGAGGTCCTTCCCACCACGCCGACGTTCCTCAACATGCTGCTCATCTCGCACGCTCACGAACAGCACGACCTGTCGTCGCTGGCACTGATCACCTACGGCACCGAGCCCATGCCCCAGCGCACGCTCGAGCTGCTCAACGAGGCGCTGCCGTCGGTGCGGTTCAAGCAGACGTACGGCCTTTCGGAGCTCGGCATCATGGCGACCAAGTCGAAGGGCGACGGGAGCCTGTGGGTCAAGCTCGGCGGCCCGGGGTTCGACTACCGGATCGTCGACGGAATCCTCTGGGTGCGCTCCGACACGGCCATGCTGGGCTACCTCAACGCGTCCGCCCCGTTCGACGGCGACGGCTACTTCAACACCCAGGACGCCGTGGAGACCGACGGCGACTACGTACGGATCCTCGGCCGCGTCACCGAACTGATCAATGTGGCCGGCGAGAAGGTCTACCCGAGCGAGGTCGAGAGCGTCCTGCTCGAAATCCCGAACATCGCCGAGGCCACGGTCTCCGGCAGGCCCAGCCACGTGACGGGCATGGTGGTGAAGGCCACCGTGAAACTGGTCAGCCCCGCGGACGCGCGCGAAGTCGCCCGCCAGGTCCGCGAGTACTGCGGCCGACGGCTGGAAGCGTACAAAGTGCCGCTCGTCGTGGAAGTCTCCGACGCCGACCAGCACTCCGACCGGTTCAAGAAGGTGCGTACTCCCGCATGACAGAGAATCTCAGCACAGCAGTGGAGAAGGGCGTCGGCGAAGGACGGGTGGCCGTCGTCAGCGGCGGCAGCCGCGGGCTCGGACGCGTCCTGGTCGAGCGCCTGCTCGCCGACGGATGGCGCGTCGCCACCTTCAGCCGCTCCGCCTCCGAATTCATCGCCGAATCGAGCGCGGCCCACCCGGAATCCTTCTACTGGGAGGCCGTCGACCTGGGTGAGCCCACGACGGCGCGGGCCTTCGTCCGGAACGTCCACCGCGTGTTCGGCAGGCTGGACCTGCTCGTCAACAACGCGGGCCTGGTACGCGAGGAACTGCTCTTCACCATGCCGCCGAAGGCGATCGAGGCGCAGATCACCGCCAACCTGGTCGCCCCCATCATGCTCACCCAGGCCTGCGCGCGACTGATGACCCGCCAGGGCGGCGGGAACATCGTCAACATCTCGTCCATCAACGCCGTCCGCGGCTATCGGGGCGTCTCGGTCTACGCGGCGGCCAAGGCCGGGCTCGACGGGTTCACCCGGAGCCTGGCCCGTGAACTCGGCGGCAACGGAATCCGCGTCAACTCGGTGGTGCCCGGCTACTTCGACAGCGCGATGACCGCGGAGATGCCCGCCGCGTACCGCCAACGCATCGAGCGCCGGACCCCCCTCGGCAGGCTCGCGGCGGCGGACGACATCGCCGACGCCGTTCTCTATCTCAGCTCACCCCGGGCGGAATTCGTTACCGGGCAATCCCTGGTCATTGACGGAGGTCTCACATGCTGAACGCACAAGAGTCGATCGAAGCGGAAATCCTTCGCCTGCTGCAGGGCGCGGACGGGGAAACCCCCACCATTTCCCCGACGAGCGACCTGGTCGGGCTCGGCCTCACCTCGCTCATGTTCGCCGAGTTGCTCATCGGCATGGAGATGGAGCTCGGAGTGGACCCCTTCCAGGGCGAGACCTCGATCGTCGAGATGCGGACGGTCGGCGACCTGGTCGACGCCTACGACGCTGCGCTCCGCGCAGAGTCCGCACGAGGGTGAGGGAGCGGGACCTTGAGCATCTGCGTTCTCCGCGGCCGGTCGACCGTCGCCGTGGAACCCGCTGAACTGACCTTGATCCTCCTGCCCCACGCGGGAGGGTCGGCGGGGAGCTTCGTACCTCTCCTGCCCCACCTGCCCGAGAGCTGGCGGATCCTGGTCCCGGAGCTGCCGGCGCGAGCGACCGCACCCAAGCAGCCGGTCTGCCCGAGCATCGAGAGCGCGGTGGACTCGTTCGCCGGGGACCTGGCCGGAGAACTGTCCGGACCCTACGCGGTCTTCGGCCACTGCCTCGGTGCGCTGATCGCCTTCGAGCTCGTCCACGAACTCGCGAAGCGGGGGCACCAGCCGCTGTGGACCGGTGTGTCGGGGAGCCCGGCGCCCCAACTCGTCGTCTCCGAACCGGCGAACGGCCGGCCCGAGGACTGGACGCGCGACCAGTACGTCGACTACATGCGCTGGCTGGGCAACACCCCCGAGGCGCTGTGGAACAACACCGTACTGGCGGACCGCATGATCGCCGCGCTCCGCAACGACCTCATCGTGAACCACGGATACCGGTACGGGGGCCACGAACCCTTGACCTCTCCGCTCTCCGTCATGAGGGGAGACTCCGATCCGCTGGTCAGCGCCGAGGAGATGCAGGCCTGGGCCGATCACGCGGGCGCCACCGATTTCCGCACCTGGCCGGGGGACCACTTCTACGTCTTCGACCGCGCGCCCGAGGTATCCGCCCGGATCGTCGGCGCGATCGCCGAAGCAGCCGCACAGACCGACATGATGGGGAGTCGTTGATGGCCACCAGATCTGCCCGCGCCGTATGGCGGGGCCCGTTGTTCGGCGACCGGCCGAAGGACGCCGGGGAAGGCACGGTCTCCCTCGATTCGGTGGGCGCCGACCTGCGGATGCGATGGAGCAGCAGGACCTCCGAGCCTGCCGGCGAGAGCACCCCGGAGGAGCTCGTGGCGGCCGCGCTGGCCATGGACTACGCGCAGTGCCTCACCCACAAGCTCGAAGAGCGCGGCCACCTCGCCCGCGAACTCGATGTCGAAGCCACGCTCCACCTGGAACTCGTCGAACCCGGCCGCCACTCCCTCACCTCGGGCTCCCTGACCGTCCGCGGTGTGGCGGACGTGCCCCTCGCCCTGTTCCAGGACCTTGCCGTGATCGCCCACAAGGAGTGCTTCCTCGTCATAGCCCTGGACCTCCCCATCTCGGTCCGGGCAACCCTGGCCGGCCCCGGCGAAACGTAGGCGGCACCGCCCCGGCCGGCCTCCGCATCGCCGGGCCCGACGGCCACGCCGTGCGGGGGCGGCCGCCCGGGCCCCGATCACCGGGGACGACACGTCCCCGCGGCCGCCCTGCGCAGCGGACCGCGTGCATACGAACAGCCGACAGACCCGACGACGAGGTGCACACGAGCATGACCACCGGTACGGACAGCGACACGTGGTTCCGCAGGTACTCCACGACGGCCACACCCCGCCGCCGCCTGGTGGTTCTGCCGCACGCGGGCGGCTCCGCAACCTTCTTCCACCCCTGGGGCAGCTCCTTCGGCAGTGACACGGAAGTCCTGGTGGCGAAGTACCCGGGCCGGCACGAGCGGCTCTCCGATCCCTTCATCTACACCATGGACGTGCTCGCCGACCAGGTCACCGCGGCGCTGCTGCCTCTCGCGGACGTACCCATGACGTTCTTCGGCCACAGCATGGGGGCCTCGCTGGCCTACGAGGTGGTGCAGCGTCTGGAGAAGCGGCACGCCGTTCTGCCCGCCGCCCTCCACGTGTCCAGTCGCGAGGCACCGCACCGGGTGCTGCCCCGTTCGCTCTACCGGGAGGAGGACGCGGCGCTGATCGCCGAGCTGCGCAGGCTCGGCGGGACCGACTCCGCCCTCCTGGACGACCCGGACGTCCAGGAGTTCGTACTGCCGGTGATCCGTGCGGACCTCACCATCGCGGACACCTACGGTCCGCGCCCCGCCACCCCGGTCGGCTGTCCCGTCCACGCCTGGATCGGCGACGCGGACCCGTCCACGCCGGCGGGGGAGATGAATGCCTGGGGCGATGTCGCGCCCCGCGGATTCCAGCTGCGGGTCCTGCCCGGCGGCCACTTCTACCTGGTCGAACAGCACGGCGTGGTGGTGCGCGAGCTCTCGGATCAACTGGCGGGCGTGGGCTGACGGTCGGCGGCGGTCAGGAGGCTTCCCCGGCTGCGCGCCGGTGGTGTGGAGGGGGTCGCGGTCGCGTCGTGCGCCTCAGGCCTTCGGCCTGGCGTCGATCTCGGCGATGAGGCCCACGACGAGGTCCCTGATCTCGTCGCGGATGGGGCGGACGGCCTCGACGCCCTGGCCGGCCGGGTCTTCGAGCTGCCAGTCGAGGTAGGTCTTGCCGGGGAAGTAGGGGCAGGCGTCTCCGCAGCCCATCGTGATGATGTAGTCGGAGGCCTGGGCGGCCTCGGGGGTGAGGACCTTCGGCTTCTGGCCGGAGATGTCGATGCCCAGCTCGGCCATGGCGGCGACGGCGGAGGGGTTGATCTGCTCGCCGGGCACGGAGCCGGCGGAGCGGACCTCGACGCGGTCTCCCGCGAGGTGGCGCAGGAACCCGGCCGCCATCTGGGAGCGGCCCGCGTTGTGGATGCAGACGAACAGGACGGAGGCGGCTGGGGCGGAGGGCATCTGTACTTCCTTGGGTTCCCTGGATCCCGTTCAAGGAGCCAATGAGGTCAGCTCGGGCTGGTGTCAGCCTCAGCTGATGTGACAGTATCAGTCCATGATGACGTCAGTCGACACTGATCTGATCCGGGTTCTGGCCGACCCGCTCAGGCTCCGGATCGTGACCCTGCTCGCCCGCGAGACCCTCTGCACCACCCACCTCGTGGAGGAGACGGGCGCGAAGCAGACGAACCTCTCCAACCACATGAAGGTGCTGCGGGAGGCCGGGGTCGTGGATACGGAGCCGTGCGGGAGGTTCGTCTACTACCGCCTGCGCCCGGAAGTCATCGAAGCCCTCTCCGGTCAGTTCGCCGACCTCGCCCGGACCGCGCGGGCCACCGCAGAAGCGAACGTCAAGCGGTCCTGCCCGTAGCCTTCCGCGCTTTGCCTCACCTGCCCGAGGAGAACCCGCCTTGACCGCCACCCAGCCCGTCGGCACCCCGATACCTGCCGACGTGCCCCAGCCCGCACCGGGCGCGACTCCGCCCCGCACCCCGCTGATCGCCCGCGCCGCCGCCGAGCTGGTCGGTACCGCAGCGCTCGTCGCGGTCGTCGTCGGCTCGGGCGTCCAGGCCACGAAACTCACCCAGGACGCGGCCCTGCAGCTGCTGGCCAACTCCACCGCCACCGTCTTCGGTCTCGGCGTCCTCATCGCACTCCTCGGCCCGGTGTCCGGGGCCCACTTCAATCCGGCCGTGACGCTGGCCGAGTGGTGGACCGCCCGCCGCGGCGGCGCCGGAGTCGGCGCCCGCGAGGTGGCCGTGTACGTGCCCTCGCAGATCGTCGGTGCGGTCGCGGGCGCGATCCTGGCGGACGCGATGTTCGGCGAGCCGCTGGTCAAGTGGTCCACCCACGACCGCTCCGCCGGGAACCTCCTCCTCGGCGAGGTCGTGGCGACCGCCGGCCTGATCCTGCTGATCTTCGGCCTGGCCCGAACCGACCGCCTCCGCTTCGCACCCGTCGCCGTGGCCTCCTACATCGGCGCCGCGTACTGGTTCACCTCCTCCACCTCTTTCGCCAACCCGGCGGTCACGATCGGCCGCGCCTTCACGGACACGTTCGCGGGCATCGCCCCGGCCTCGGTGCCCGGCTTCATCGGCATGCAGCTCGTGGGCGTCGTCGTGGGCCTGGCCCTGGTGGCGGTCATCTTCATGCGCGGCACGACGGACAGCGGGACGCCCGGGGCGTGACGCGGTGCTCGGATGCGCGGCACCAGCTGGGATGGCCAGGGATTGGCACCGCCCAGGGATATGGTCCAGTTGTGGCAGGAACAAAGTGGCAATTGCGGTGGATCGCGCTGATGTTCGCTGGCGCAGGCATGTTCCTCGCGGTTCTAACGATCTCCAACCTCGAGGTGGGAGGCGTACTCCACCGCCGTCCCGAGTCGGCCGGAATCTCCGAACCCGACGAGTCCCCATTCCGACGGGCCATCCTCAGGGACCGTACCCAGCTCTTTGACGGAGAGCTCGACTACGATCTCCCCTTTCGGGTGAGAATGGGCGATGACATCGAGGTACTGGCCTCGATCACAGCCGTGAAGCACGAGGCTTCGCTCAATCCGCCGGCCCCAGGACACGATTCCGTCGAACGTGAGTTCCGGGTGGGTGGAGTTCAGAAGGCATACCTCTCGGATCCGGGCGACGATCTCGTCATCAAGCAGCTCGGCTCGCCGAACGGCAGCAGCATCGCCGCCGTGGGGGACTCTGCACAGTGGCGTTGGTATGTCACACCTCGCAAGCCGGGCAGCTTCACGCTGGACCTCGTGATCGAGACCTACCAGCGGGACACCGATGTCCTCCTCGCGCGCACGGAGCCACCCGTCAACATTGCTGTGACCGTGACGAACACCTGGAAGTACCGCATCTCGTCGGCGAAGGAATGGCTCTTCGCCGCCGCAGCCGTTCTCGCCGCTCTCGGGGCGATCTCGGCCTTCTTCCGGAAGCCCTTGACGGCCTTCCTCGCCCGGTTCATGGCGGGCAGGGGCAATCAGCCCTGACCGCGGACGGGCTGCTGCGGAGGGGTTCGCCCGAGCTCATGTGGCCCGAACCGCAGGGTCGTGCGATGCGGATGTGGCGAGGTGGGTCTCCTGCGGAGCGCAGCCGTGCTTATCTGCAACTGGTGCTTCGGCAAGGCGAGTTGTGCAGGCTGGTCGCGCCGATGATGCTGGCCTGAGGCATGGCAGAGGACCGGTTGAATACGGGGGAGTTCATGGCCGCTGTGCGGGGGAGCGACGTGCTCGAGGCGTCGCAGGTGCGGGTCTTATCGACCGAGGGGGAGGTGGTCGGTGCCGGGTTTCTCATTGCCGCCGATGTGGTGTGCACCTGTGCCCACGTCGTGGCGCAGGCGCTCGGAATGCCGAACGGTGCGCAGGAGGCGCCGGGCGAGCCGGTGGATCTCGATTTTCCGCTCTTGGACGGCCGCCCCAGCGTGCGGGCGAGCGTGGTCTCCTGGCGGCGCGGCGGGCAGGATGTAGCGCTGCTGAGACTGGAGACGGCCGTCGAGGGCGCGCGGCCGGTGAACCTGGTCGACGGGAGCGGCGTATGGGGCCACACGTTCCGTGCGCTGGGATACCCGGGCGGCGCCGATCGCGGGGTGTGGGCCTCCGGCATCCTGCTCGCCGGGCAGGGGTCGGGCTGGGTGCAGATGGAGGTCCAGGGGCCGGGGCCGCGGATCTCGGGAGGGTTCAGCGGGTCGCCGGTCTGGGACGACGCGCAGGACGGCGTCGTCGGCATGACGGTCGCCGCACACGTGGGAGAGCGCACCGCCTACCTGCTGCCGTCGGCCGAGCTGATCGACGAAGAGACGCTGCAGTCGCGCTGCCCGTTCCAGGGCCTCGCGGCCTTCTCGGAGGGCAGCGCGGAGTTCTTTCACGGGCGCGAAAGTGACATTGCACGTGTGTACAAGGCCGTCCGCAGGCGGCCGGTGACCCTCGTCGCCGGGCCCTCGGGGTGCGGGAAATCCTCGCTGGTGGGGGCGGGGGTACTGCCCCGGCTGCGGGCCGAGGGAATGGGCGTGACGGAGCTGCGGCCCGTGCCGGGTGTACGGGCGTCCGCGGTACTGGCCACGGCGCTGATCGGAGTTCTGGAACCGGGTCTCGGCGAGATCGAACGGCTGACCGGGGTGGAGGAACTGGCACGCCTGCTGGAGAGCGACGAGGACGTCCCGGCAGGGTTGCGAGGACGGATCCTCGCCCGCGGTGAGGGAGCCGGCCATCTGTTGTTCGTCGACCAGTTCGAGGAATACGCGGGCGCCGAGCCGGCTGCTGCCCGCAACCTGTTGGAGCTGCTCGCCGCGCTGGCCGGCAAGGAGGGCGCGGCGGTGCTGCGGGTCGTCGCGACGGCACGGCCCGATTCCCTCGACGCGTTGGTGACGGCCGATACGTCCGATCTGGTCAGCGACGCCGTGGAGTTTCTGGCGCCGCTGGCCGCCGAGGGCCTGGAGCGGGCGGTGACCGCGCCCGTCGACAGCGTGCCGGGGCTGTGGTTCGAGCCGGGACTGCCGGAACGGATCATTACGGATGCGGGCGACGAGCCCGGCCGGATGACCCTGGTCCAGTTCGCCCTGACCGAGCTGTGGGAGCGGCGCAGCCGGTCGATGCTGACCCACGCGGCCTACGACGAGCTGGGTGGAGTGGCAGGGGCTCTGGTCGGATACGCGGATGACACGCTCGACAGGCTGACACCATCCCGGCAACGACTCGCCCAGCGGCTGTTCGTGCAGCTGGCCCGCCCGGACGGCGAAGCCTTCCTCCGTCGTCCTACCCCGGTCGCCGACCTGGCTCCCGAACTCGTCGAGTTGGCGAGGGAGCTGGCGCCGAGCAAGCTCGTCGTCCTCTCCCGGGCCCCGGGCGGCGCCGAAGAGATCGTCGATCTGGCGCACGAGGCCCTGACCCGGCTCTGGCCGAACCTTCGGGAATGGCTGGCCGACTCCCGGGACTTCCGCGCCTGGCAGGAGCAGCTCCGGGCCGACTTGCGACGGTGGCATGCACAGCAGAGGGAGAACGCCCGGCTGCTGAGCGGTACCGATCTGGCGGAGGCCGATCGTCGGCTGACCGCGCATGCCGACGACATAGCCGCCGAAGAGCGCGGATATGTCCTCCTGAGCCTGCGCCACTCCCGGCGCGGCACCCGGATCAAGCAGGCCGCCCTGGCGGGGCTGTCCATTCTCACCGTGCTGGCCTTCGTACTGGCGCTGTCCACCGTGCAGAGTCTTCGGAAGACCGAGGAGCAGTTACGGACCCAGGCGGCGGGGCTGCTCGCTCAGGACGCGGAGGACACGCCTGCCAGCAACCCCACCACTGCCATACAGCTGGCCCTGGCCGGGTGGAGGACTCAGCAGACCCCAAAGACCCGCGATGCGCTGATGCACCAGTACGCACGGGGGCAGTACCTGGTGGGCGCCTATCCGTCGGTGTGGACGGGCCAGGTCAAGGGCATGGACGCCACACCGGACGGCCGTACCCTTGTGGTGGTGTCGAAGCCGGCGGGCGGTGACGTCTTCACGTTCACCGTGGTCACGGGCGCCCTCGAAGGCAAAATCCGGACCAGCGAACTCAGCGGAGTCCCCGAGGGAAATTTCGTGAGCAGCATCAGCCCCGACGGCCGCCTTTTCGTCGTGGCCGCAGAGGATTCGATCCGGCTGTGGCGGTTGAGCAACCCGAAGGAACCCATCGTCCTGAACCGCGGCGAGCACAAGATTGCCCAACAGACCGGAGGGACCCTTGACTTCAGCAGCGACGGGAAGCGGCTGCTGCTCACGATGGACGACCATTCCGTGGACTGCAACAACGACGCCCAGCGGTGTGTGCCGGCCTTCGCCGAAGCGTGGGAAGTGCCCTCCGGCGACCGATTGCCCGTCGCGGACAGCCTCGTGGCCGGGCACAGGGTGGACGAGGCGGCCTTCACCACAGACCCCGGCACCGTGGCCGTGTCCAGCTTCGACGGGGCCGCTCGGCACGTCGAAGTCAAGGATCTGACCACCGGACGACACCTCTACAGTCCGGGCCCGATGCCCGAGGGAACCTCCTCTGCCGCGATTCTCGGAGCCGGAGGTGAGACCGCGATCTGGTCGGCCGACGGACAGACGTACAGCCAGGCACTGGGCCGTACACCCGGCCCGAGCACCGCGATTCCCGAAGTGGGCGAGCCCGACGACGCCACGGGAAACTACGAAGTCGAAGGCAGGGCGGACATCGGGGAAGTCGACGAGGGCGGGTACGTCGAATCGACCTTGACCGATGTGCGAACCGGACAGGTCTACCGCACACGCCTGCCTACCTCCGGTGGCCTGCCCGCTGGGTACACGGGTGTCGCGGCGGTGCCGGGGACGGACGGCGAGCTCACCGTTCTCGTGCCCGTCGGCACGACGCTGATGGCAGTGCGGGCCGAGCGGTCGGGCCGTGAACGGTTCCGGCCCGGGAACGGTAACGGCAAGGAAGGCAGGTTCGCGCTTTCGCCCGACGGGCGCGCCGTCGCCAGGGCCCACGAGAAGACCCTTGAGATCCTGGATGCCTCCCGCACGGTCCTGCGGTCCGTGGAGCTGCCGGCCCCTGCGGAGCGCAGCGACTGGATGGTCACCTGGACCCCCGACTCCCAATCGGTCGTGGTGTGGGGGCGCGAGGCCGGCCTCCATCGCGCCTACGCGGCATCCGACCTCAGCAGGAGTGTGCCGCTCCCCCAGGAGGCACAGAAGGGGGAGAGGATCGACAGCGTCGTCGGTGTGCAGCGGAGCGAGTTCGTCCTGTTGACCAAGAACGGCACGCTGGCGCGTCTCGACGCCACCCGTGGGACCGTCCTCACCCAGCCCTTCGCCTCCCACCCAGGACCCAACTCCAACGGCGGTCTCGGCGATCTCTTTCTGTACGGGCAGCTCATGGCCCGCCCCGGGCACCCCGGACAGGTCGCCGTCGTGACCAGGACAGGAGGCGGCCACGGCGAGATCATGCTGTGGGACACCCTCGCCCCAACGCAGGTCGCGATGCTGCCGGGCCCCGCCATCAGCGTCCCGTACACGGAGGATTCGCTCGGCAGCGGGATCGTCTTCACCCCCGACGGCTCGCGGCTCGCCGTACAGAACACCGACGGACAGGTGCGCCTCTGGGACGTCGACCGCCAGGAACCGCTGCGGGAAGAGGTGCCCCACCCGACCGGGATGCAGCTGATCGGGTTCACCCCGGACGGCAGACTCGTCACGTACCTCGACCGACGGGTCGAAGTCCATGACCTGACGGACGGCTCCTCCGTCTCGCTGGCCGTGGCGGACTGGAGCACGGAGGAGGTGACCGCGACGACGGCACAGCTCACACAAGACCACCAGCTGGTGATCGACAACAGTGAAGGGCGCCGCGCCTTCGACCTCCGGCCCGAAGCCCAGTTCCGTACCCTGTGCGCCGGCGCGGCACGCGACTACACCAAGGACGAACGCAAGCGCCTCCCGAAGGGAACCCCGTCCAGGCCGCCCTGCTCCTGAACGTCCCCTCGCGTCTCCGGCGGCTCGTGGAGCTCCAACTGCCACTGTCTTGTACCAAGTTGGTCTTTTCCCGGATCCCCCGGAATCCCTTCTGCACACTCCTTCCATGACCGGTTCAGAGAACTTCCATCTCAACGACGGCACCACGGTTCGCTTCCTGCTGACGAACGTCGGCCCACCTGCTCACAAGGACGACGACTTGGCTGACGGTCTCGGCCCGATCGTCCCCGTGGGCCGGCGGGCGGACGCCGTGGCCGCGGTCGCCGCCGACGCGCTGCGCAGCACGCTCAGGCCGCTGGGCACCCTGGTCCAGGAAGTCCACGCCGCCATGACCACGGTGCCCACACCACCCACAGAGATCAGCGTCACGTTCGGCATCCAGCTCACCCAGGACCTGAAACTCGGCATCGTCAACGGCAACGGCCAAGCCCACCTGACCGTCACCGCCAGCTGGAGCCCGGAGCAGGACGCCCCCGCCCCGCCCGCCTGACCGGGAGCCGCTGCGGCGGCGCAGCGGCGGGCCTGCGGAGTCATGGCGGCGTGCCGAAGGTGCCGGCCCGGGCCGCCGCGGCGGCGGCCCGGGCGGCGCGGTGCGGGAGCGCCGGGTCGGGGGCGGCCCGGATCAGCAGCAGTTCGTGGTAGAGCGGGGCGGTCGCCGCGACGAGCAGGGCCCGGCTGTCGGCGGGGCCCGGCAGTTCGCCCCGGTCGGCTGCTCGGGTGACGACCACCGCGCACCGTGCGTAGCGGTCCTCCCAGAAGCGTGACAGTGCCGCCGCCGCCTGCGGCGAGCGGAATCCGGCGGCGATCAGAGCGGTGGTCAGGTTCGGCCCGCCGCCCGCCAGCGCCTCGTACACCTCCTGGTTGAGGGCGGTCAGGTCGTCCTCCAGCGATCCGGTGTCCGGGGGGCTCCACGTGTCGTCGGACGCGGTGTCGAGTACGTCGGCCAGCAGGTGTCCGACGTCGCGCCAGCGCCGGTAGACGGTCGTGCGGTGGACCCCGGCGCGTTCGGCGACCGCGTCGACCGTCAGCCCGTCGTACCCGGCCTCCAGGAGCAGTGCGCCCACCGCCTCCAGCACCTGGGTGCGGACGCGGGCGCTCCGGCCGCCCGTCCGGCGCCGCCTCGTGGCCGGTTCCTGCCGGCCGGAATCTTCGCTTGCCTGCGCGGTGGAATCCATGCCAGCATTTTAACGCAACATTCGTCGCTTTAAAGGAGAAGTCCTGTGCTCATCCCCCGCGTTGCCGCCCACCACACCGCCGTCGTGCCGACCCCCGCCCCCGCCCCCGAATCCCTGGAGCCGCCCTGTGACCGCACAGCTCACCGCGTCTGACCTCACCAAGTCCTACGAAGGCCGCCTGGTCCTCGATTCCGTCGACTGCTCCGTCCCCACCGGCGAACGTCTCGGCATCGTCGGCGAGAACGGCTCGGGCAAGTCCACCCTGCTCCGGCTGCTGGCCGGGGCCGAGCGCCCGGACCGCGGCGAGGTCGTCCTGCACGCCGAAGGCGGCGTCGGCCACCTCGCGCAAGAGGAAAGCCTCCCCCCGCACCTGACCGTCCAGCAGGTGGTCGACCGAGGCCTCGCCGAGCTGCGTGCCCTGGAGCGGGACCTGCGCCGGCTGGAGGCCCTCATGGCCGGCGGCGACGCCACCGCCGTGACCCTCACCGCGTACGCCGAAACCCTCACGGCCTTCGAACTGCGCGGCGGGTACGAGGCGGACGCCCGTGTGGAGCGTTCCCTGCACGGCCTCGGCCTGCCGGGCCTGCCCCGCGAGCGCGCCGTCGGCGGCCTGTCCGGCGGCGAGGCCGTACGCCTGCGGCTGGCCGTACTGCTCGCCGCCGCCCCGGAGGTGCTGCTCCTCGACGAGCCCACCAACCACCTCGACGGCGCCGCCCTGACCTGGCTGGAGGACCACCTGCGGGCCCGGCGCGGCATCACGGTCGCCGTCTCCCACGACAGGGCCTTCCTGGAACGCGTCGCCACCTCCCTCCTGGAGGTCGACGGTGACCTGCACAGGACCGTGCGGTACGGCAACGGCTACGCCGGCTACCTGGCGGAGCGCGCCGCCGAGCGGCGGCGCCGCGCCGAGGCCCACGCCGCCTGGAGGGCCGAGGCGGCCCGGCTGCGCGAGGCCGCCGCCGTCACCGCCCGCCGGGTGGCGCCCGGGCGGGCCATGAAGGACGGCAACAAGATGGCGTACGACCGCGCCGCCGGCCGGGTCCAGCAGTCCGTCGCGAGCCGGGTCCGTAACGCCGAGGAACGGCTCGCCCGGCTGCTGGCCCGGCCGGTGCCCGCCCCCGCGGACCCGCTGCGGTTCACTGCCGTGCCGCGCACCGCCACCACCGCCACCGCCACCACCGCAACCGGGCCCGGGGCGCCCGCCGGGCCGGCCGGATCCGGCGACGCGCGACGGGTACTGCTGGCCGCGGCGGGCGTCGCGGTCGAGGGGCGGCTCGCGCCGGTGGACGTGACCGTGCGGGACGGCGGCCGGCTGCTGGTCACGGGCCCGAACGGGGTGGGCAAGAGCACCCTGTTGCACGTACTGGCCGGCGTCCTGGACCCCGACCTCGGGCAGGTCGTCCGGTACGGCCGGACCGGGCTGCTGGCCCAGCACACCGACGCCGGCACAGGCCGCGGGACGCTGCTCGCGGCCTACGCCGAGGGCCGCCCCGGGACTCCCGAGGAACACGCCGAACGGCTCCTGTCGCTCGGCCTGTTCGCCCGCGACCGGCTGTCGGCTCCGGTCGGCTCCCTGTCCGTCGGGCAGCGGCAGCGGCTGGCCCTGGCCCGACTGGTCACCGAACCGGCCGACGTCCTGCTGCTCGACGAGCCCACGAACCATCTCTCCCCGGCACTGGCGGAGGAACTGGACGAGGCGCTGGCCCGGTTCGCCGGCGCAGTGGTCGTCGTCAGCCACGACCGGCGGCTGTGCGCCCGCTGGCCGGGCGACCGGCTCACCCTGCGCGCCCCGGCGCCCGCCGCAGCCGGCGCCCGCCCGTGACGGCAGTCCGCTCCTCCGCTCCCGCCCGCACCTCCTCCCCGTCGAAAGGACGCCCCGCTTGACCACCTCCGCAAGCCCGCTCGGCACCCTCACCCCGCCCACCGCCGATTCCGGCCCGTACGCGCTCGCGGTCGGGCCTGACGGCGCTCTGTGGTGCACCCTCGTCCACGCCGGGCGCATCGCCCGCCTCACCCCGTCGACCGGCCGCGTCGAGGAGTTCGCACTGGATTCCCCCGACTGCGGCCCCACCCTGGTCACCGCCGGAGCGGACGGCGCGCTGTGGTTCACCCGGTACCGCGACCACCGGATCGGCCGGATCACCGTGGACGGCGAGACCCGCTCGTACGCGCTTCCCGGCGGTGCGGGCGGGCCGTACGGGATCGCGGCCGGCCCCGACGGCGCCGTGTGGTTCACCCTGACGAACACCGACCGCATCGGCCGGATCGACGCGGACGGCGAGGTCCGCGAGTTCCCCCTGCCGTGCGAGGGGGGATTCCCGTCCTCGCTCACGGCGGGCCCCGACGGTGCCCTGTGGTTCACCCTCAACCAGGCGAACGCGATCGGCCGGATCACCGTCTCCGGCGAGGTCCGGCTCCACCCCCTGCCCACGCCCGGCGCCGCCCCGGTCGGGATCGCGGCCGGCCCGGACGGGAGTCTGTGGTTCGCCGAGATCGGCGCCGGGCGGATCGGACGGCTCACGACCGGCAGGGCAGGCGTGGAGATCACCGGGTTCGCGCTGCCCGAAGCCGACTGCCGCCCCCACGCCGTCGCCGTCGCCGCTGACGGGACCTGCTGGTTCACCGAGTGGGCCACCGGCCGGATCGGCTCCGTCACCCCGGACGGGACGGTCACCGAGCACCCCCTCGCACGCCGGGACCGCGAACCCCACGGGCTCGCTTTCGGCCCGGACGGCACCTTGTACGTCGCGGAGGAGCGCAGCGGCATCTCCAGGTGGGCGGTACACCACGCCGCCTGAGACCCGAAGGGACGGTAGGCCGACAGAACGGCCAAGGCGGTGACGGCCTGGTCCACACCGATCCCGGCGCCGAGGCGGCCCATCGCGCCCCCGACGTCAACGCACGGGACGGCGGCAGGGGGGCACGCCCCGTGCAGTGGACCGAGTGGTTCCGGACAGGTTTTCGAGGGTGTGGGCGTCGCCGAGACGGGCCGAGGCCCTGGTTCTGCCTGGTATCGCGGTGGGAGCGGGTGGCCGGTATTGAATCAAATACTCCGTATTTGCGAATCTCCGGCGGCTCGGCAGCACCTCCGTACGCTACGGTAACTTGACTGTCCGTTACCTTCCGGACGTCCCTCGAATCCCCTGCCAACCACCGCCCAGGTACTCCCATGCCTCGGTGGACCGTCACGGAGAGCGACACGAAATGAGCACCACCGCACACAGCCGAATAGAAGCCTTAGGCGTCTGCCTTCCGGCAGCCGTCCAGACCACCCCCCAACTCGCCGCCCTGGTCCCGGGGCTGGGGGAGGCGGACATCGAGAAGATCACCGGGATCGCCGAGCGGCGCGTGTACGACCCCGAACCGGCCGCTGGCGAGGACTCGTTCGGGATGGCCCTGTCCGCCGCCCGGGACGCGCTGGAGTCCTCCCGCTACCGGGCCGCGGACCTCGACATCGTCATCTCCGCCTCGATCACCCGCTTCAAGGACGGCAACCGCTTCACCTTCGAACCGTCCTTCGCGGCGATGCTGGCCAGAGAGCTGGGCGCCGGCTCCGCCATCCACTTCGACGTCTCCAACGCCTGCGCCGGAATGATGACCGGCGTGTGGCTGCTCGACCGCATGATCCGCTCCGGTGCCGTGCGCCGCGGCCTGGTCGTCAGCGGCGAGCAGGCCACCCGTGTCGCACAGACCGCCGCACGCGAGATGACCGGCTCCTACGACCCGCAGTTCGCCTCGCTCTCCGTCGGGGATTCGGCGTCCGCAGTCGTCCTCGACGTTTCCGCCGACGCCGCCGACCGCATCCACTACATCGAGCTGATGACCTGCTCCGAGTACTCCCACCTGTGCATGGGCATGCCCAGCGACCGCACCCCGGGCATCGCCCTCTACACGGACAACAAAAAGATGCACAACCGCGACCGGCTCAAGCTGTGGCCGCGGTTCCACGGGGACTTCCTGGCCAAGCGCGGGCGGTCGTTCACCGGTGAGGACTTCGACTACGTCATCCAGCACCAGGTCGGCACCCGTTTCATCGACTACGTCAACCAGACGGCCGAGGCCGAGTTCGCCGCCCCCATGCCCGCCTCCCTCTCCGTGGTCGAGCGGTACGGGAACACCGCCACGACCTCGCACTTCCTGACGCTGTGCGAGCACCTCAGGGCGGGCAGCGCGCGCCCCGGGTCCAAGTACCTGCTGGTGCCGGCCGCCTCCGGCGTGGTCACCGGTGCCCTGTCCGCGACGCTCACGAACGTGGGGGTCTGAGCCATGGCCATGGTCATCACGGCAGCCGGCACCGCCCTGCCCGACACGTCCGCCCCGACTTCCGTCGTGGACCTCGCAGGCCGGGCCGCCCGCGGCGCCCTGGCCCGGGCGCGGGTGTCGGCATCCTCGATCAGCGTGCTCATCAACGTCGGCGTCTACCGCGAGCACAACACCTT
The DNA here is from genome assembly GCF_045160965.1 of Streptomyces sp. NBC_00207. Taxonomy (NCBI): domain Bacteria; kingdom Bacillati; phylum Actinomycetota; class Actinomycetes; order Kitasatosporales; family Streptomycetaceae; genus Streptomyces; species Streptomyces sp. NBC_00207. Next base: position 8,272,887 of record NZ_CP130715.1, read on the forward strand.
CGAACCGGCCATGTCGGCCCTGGTCCAGAAGGAGGTCGGCATCAACCTCGACTACATCGCCGACCCCGAACCGGCCGCCGGCTTCTCCTTCGACCTGATGAACGGGGCCTGCGGCGTGCTCAACGCCGTCCAGGTGGGCCAGGCCCTGCTGGAGACCGGAAGCACCGAGCGGCTGCTGATCACCGCTGCCGATGTCCACCCCGGCGGCGCCGCGGACCGCGACACCGGCTACCCGTACGCGGACCTGGCCGGCGCCCTCCTGCTGGAGCGCAGCGCCGACCCCCAGGCCGGGTTCGGGCCGGTACGCCACTACACCGCCGACCGGCCCACCGATGTCGAGGGCTACCTCGACACCGACACCATGGGCCGGCACGGGCGGACCACGATCACCGTCCGGCGCGAGCCGGGCCACGCGGAGCGGCTGAGCGAGTTCGCGGCGAGTGCCGCCGCCGACTACGCGCAGGAGATCGGCATCGACCTGGACAGGACGCTGGTGATCGGCCCGTCCGCGACCGTCGACGGCGCCGGGGTGAGGGGCGAGCCGCACACCGCGGCGCCGGTCCTCGGCTACCTCCGGGCGCTGGACGCCGCCCGCCGCGACGACTACGAGCAGCTCCTGTTCGTGTCGGTCGGCGCCGGCCCCAGCGCGGCATGTGCCCTCTACCGGCCCGAGGGGTGGTGAGCTCCGTGCCGCAGACGACGTCGACCGGCGGCGGCCCCGCCCTGGAGCAACCGGCCACCGACACGGACAGCGTGGCCGGGTGGCTCGAGCGAAACGCCCGCGCCTTTCCCGACAAGCCGGCCGTCATCCACCCCGACGGCCGCGACTCCGGCGGCTACGCCACCCTCACCTACGGCGAGTTGCAGCAGACGGTCGAGGAGCTGGCCCGCGGATTCCGGAGCGCCGGGATCACCCGGGGCACCAGGACGGTGCTCATGGCCCCACCCGGGCCGGAGCTGTTCGCCCTCTGCTTCGCGCTGTTCCGGGTCGGGGCCGTGCCCGTCGTCGTGGATCCCGGCATGGGCGTACGGCGCATGCTCCACTGCTACCGGGCCGTCGGCGCCGAGGCGTTCATCGGACCGCCCCTCGCCCAGCTCGTGCGCGTCCTGGGCCGCCGCACCTTCGCCGCGGTACGCGTGCCCGTCACCCTGGGACGGCGCCGGCTCGGCCGCGGCCACACCCTGGCCGCGCTGCGCACCACCCCCGCGACCGGGAGCAGTACGGACGCGGCGGCACCGACCGGCGGGGACGACCTGCTGATGATCGGCTTCACCACCGGGAGCACGGGCCCGGCCAAGGGCGTCGAATACACCCACCGCATGGCGTTGTCCATCGCCCGCCAGATAGAAGCCGTCCACGGCCGCACCCGCGACGACGTATCCCTGGTCACGCTGCCCTTCTACGGAGTGCTCGACCTCGTCTACGGATCCACCCTGGTCCTCGCGCCGCTGGCCCCCGCCCGGGTCGCCCGGGCGGACCCGGCGCTGCTCGTGGACGCGCTGGAACGATTCCGCGTCACCACCATGTTCGCCTCGCCCGCCCTGCTGCGGAACCTGGCCGGGCACCTCACCGGATCCGCCCGCGGCCGCCACCCGCTGCCCGACCTGCGCTGCGTCGTCTCCGGCGGGGCCCCGGTGCCCGACGCGGTCGTCGCCGCGCTGCGCGGCGTACTCGACGAGAAGGCGAAGATCCATGTGACCTACGGGGCCACGGAGGTACTGCCGATCACCTCGATCGAGGCGGCCGAGATCCTCGGCGACGACGACGTCGGGAACGACCGCGAAGACGGTGGTACCGCGGCCCGCGCCGCCGCGGGCGAAGGGACCTGCGTCGGCCGGCCCGTCCCCGGCACCCGCGTGACCATCGCCCCCGTCACCGACGGCCCGCTCGCCCGCCTGGACTCCACAACCAGCCTGCCGGCCGGGCACGTCGGCGAGATCCTGGTCCACGGCGACTCCGTCAGCCGGCACTACCACCGGGCGCCCCAGTCCGACATCGCGCACAAGGTGACCGAGGAACGCCCCGGCGGCGAAGACCCCCGAACCTGGCACCGGACCGGCGACCTCGGCCACCTCGACGCCGAAGGACGGCTGTGGTTCTGCGGGCGCGCCGCGCAGCGGGTCCGCACCGGCTACCGGGACCTGCACACCGTGCGCTGCGAGGGAGTCTTCAACGCCCATCCCCTGGTCCGGCGCACCGCCCTGGTCGGCATCGGGCCGGCCGGCGCGCAACGGCCCGTCGTCTGCGTCGAGATCGAGACCGGGGAGGGCGGGGAATCCGGGGCAGCGCTCGACGAGGGCGCGTGGACGAAGCTGGTCGCCGAGCTGCGCACGATGGCCGAGGCGCACGCCGCGACCACCGGCCTCCAGGAGTTCCTGCGCCACCCCGCCTTCCCCGTGGACATCCGGCACAACGCCAAGATCGGCCGCGAGGAGCTGGCCCGCTGGGCCGAACGGCAGCAGGCCCGGCCCCTGTCGTCCCCGGGCTGGCGTGCGGTCCGGATCGTGCCGCTCGCCGGATGGGCGTACCTCGTCGGCGGGGCCGTGTGGGCCGCGACCGGGGGAGTCCCCGACGTCCCGGTGCTGCGGTGGCTGTGGTGGGTGGACGCCTTCCTCAGCATCGGCGTGCACGCCGCGCAGATCCCGCTCGCGCTGCCGCGCGGCCGGGCGGCCGGACACGGGACCGCCTCCGTGGTCGGGCGCACCATGCTCTACGGCGCGACCTGGTGGCGGGCGCTGTGAAGATCCTGGTCACCGGGGCATCCGGATTCCTGGGCGGACACCTGGTCGACGGCGCCCTGCGCCAGGGCCACCGGGTCCGCGCCCTCGTACGGCCCGGCAGCGACGCCGTACGGCTGCGCTCCCTGCCCGGCGTCGAGGTCGTCACCGGCGACCTCACCGACGACGGTTCGCTCGGGCGGGCGACACACGGCTGCGACGCGGTCCTGCACAGCGCGGCCCGGGTCGTCGACCACGGCAGCCGGGCGCAGTTCGAGGCCGCCAACGTCACCGGCACGCAGCGGCTGCTGGCGGCTGCGAGGTCGGCGGGGGCGCGGCGGTTCGTGTTCGTGTCCAGCCCGAGCGCGCTGATGCGGGTCCGGGAGGGCGACCGTCTCGGCATCGACGAGAGCACCCCGTACCCGAAGCGCTGGTTCAACCTCTACTGCGAGACGAAGGCGATCGCCGAACAGTACGTACGGGCGGCCGACGGCCCGGAGTTCACCACCTGCGCCGTACGGCCGCGCGGCATCTGGGGGCCGCGCGACCACGCCGGATTCCTGCCGCGCATGGTCGACGCCATGCGCGCGGGCCGGCTGCCCGACCTGTCGGGCGGCAAACGGGTCCTGGTCTCGCTCTGCCACGTCGACAACGCGGTGGACGCCTGCCTGCGGGCCGCACTCGCCCCCGCCGGGCAGGTCGGCGGCAAGGCCTACTTCGTCGTGGACCGCGAGGAGACGGACCTGTGGCCGTTCCTGGCCCGGGTCGGCGCCCTCTTCGACTGCCCGCCGCCCGCTCCGCGCATCCCGCTCGTCCTCGGCCGCGGGATCGCGGCAGCGGTCGAGACGGGCCGGCACCTGCGCCGCCGGTCCGCGGGCGGCGGCAGCGGCCCCGCAGGAGGTACGGACGCCGCTCCGCCCCTGAGCCGCTACATGATGGCGCTGCTGACCCGCTCGGCGACGTACGACACCCGTGCCGCCCGACACGACCTCGGCTACGCGGCTCCGTGCACACGGGCCGACGGGCTGCGAGCACTGCAGGAGTGGGTCACGGAGGTGGGCGGCGTCGCGGCCTGGACCGCCGGACCGGCCGCCTGGACCGGCACCACCGCATCGGCCGGCCCCGCACCCGACCACACCGAACAAGGGAGCACGCACTCATGACATCCCACCACGTCGATGCCGGCACCCGTGCCCGTGCCGGTGCCGACGCCCGCTACCGGCGTCCGGTATCGCCCACCGAACGCCTCTACCTCTCCGCCGGTGACACCCGCGGGACCATGGCCCTGCGCATCGTCGTCGAGGGCAACGGCGTACCCGATCCCCAGCGCCTCCAGGCAGCCCTGGCACAGGCCGCCGAGTCCTGCCCGGGGTCGCGGCTCGTACGCGCCGGGGCGATGTGGCGCGCCGAAGGGCCCCCGCCGCAGGTGCGGTACGACGTACCGCGCGCCGGTGCGTACGCCGACTCCGCGCCGGGGACGATCGAGTTGCCTGCCGAGCCGTGGCGACGAGCGGAGCCGCCGGGCTGCGAGGTGCTGATCGTGCCCGGCGCGGACGGGACGGCCACCACCGTCGTCTTCAGCGCCTCGCACGCCATGATGGACGGTCACGGCGCCCTGACCTGGGTACGGGAGGTGTTCCGAGCCCTGCGCGGCGAGCCCGCCCGGCCCGCGCTCGACGCGGACACCGACGCCGGGCTGCTGCGCAGGCTCGGCAGCACCGGGCCGCGGCCCACGCCGAGTCCTCCCCGCCGCTCCCCGCTCGGCACGGGCAGCCGCGACAGCCGCCCGCCCCGGACGCTGTGGCTGCGCCGCACCCTGCCCGGCCGCCACCTCGCGCTCACCGCCCGCCTCGCCCAGGCACTGACCGACGCCGCACGGCTCGACACCCGTGTCATGGTCCCCGTCGACCTGCGCCGCCACTGCCCCGGGATCGAGGCCACGGGCAACCTGAGCCTGCCGCTCTTCCTGGACCTGCGCCCGGGGGAGGACTGGACGGCCGCGCACACCCGCCTGCTGACCGCCCTGGCCGGGGGCCGCGAACTCGCCGCCGGATTCGAGACCGCCCTCGCACCCCTGCCGCTGCCCGTGACCGCGGGTCTGCTGCGCGCCGCCCAGGCCGTGGCGTCACGCACCGACCGGCACCTCGCCTCGGCCGTCGTCTCCCACCTCGGCCGCCTGGACCTGGCGGAACTCTCCGGCGGCGGCTTCACGGCGTCCACGGCCTACGCGCTGCCGGTGCATGCCCCACTGGTCCCGCTCTCCTTCGTCGCCGCCGAGAGCGGGACGGCGACCGAGATCACGCTCGGTGTCCGCGGCAGGGGCCGGGACCTCGAGGCCCGCGCCGCGGAGTTGCTGGACACGGTCCTGGCCGGCTTCGAAGCCGAGGACATGGCGGTGGTCCACCCTGCGCCGGCTGCCGAAGCGGAGCGCGTGCTCGCGGTGTCGCCCGAGGCCCGGTCGGTGACGGCAGCGCGGCTCAGCCCGGGCACCGGCACCGGATCCGGCCGGCGGGCGACCACTCCGGCGACCGCATCTCCTGTCGCGTCGGCGCCGATTCCGGCGCACGGTCCTGCCGGAGCGGACGCCTCGGCCACCGGCCCCGCACCACAGGCGGCGCAACCGAATCCGGCCGTCCCGGACCCGAATCCGGCGGCCGTCCCGGACCCGGACCCGGCCGTCCCGGATCCGGGGATCCCCGAGCTCACCGTCGTGGACGCCTTCCGCGCCCAGGCCGCCCGCACCCCCGATGCGCCCGCGCTCGACGGGCCCGAGGGCGTGGTCACGTACGCCGAACTCGACCGGCGCTCCGACGCCGTCGCGGCCGGGCTCGCACGGCGCGGCGTAGGGCGCGAGGACCTGGTGGGACTGGTCGTCGACCGCACGTCCGCCGGAGTGTGCGCCCTGTGGGGCATCCTCAAGGCGGGCGCCGCCTACGTGCCGCTCGACCCCGGCCATCCCGGCGCACGGATCGGAGAGATCCTCCATGGATCGGCCGTCGCCCTCTGCCTGACCGGGCGACACCTGGCCGAGGAGCTCGCCCCCTTCGTACCCGGGACCCTGCTCGCGGTCGAGGACCTCCTCGACGCTCCTGCCCCCGGCCCCTGCCCCGGCCCGGACACGGCTGCGGAGGACGCCCGCGAGGACCGTTCCGCCGGATCCGCCGCCGCAGCAGAAGTGCGGCCCTCGGACCTCGCGTACGTCATCCACACCTCCGGTTCCACCGGCCGCCCCAAGGGCGTGCAGATCGAGCACGGCAGCCTCATGGGATTCGTCCGCTGGATGACCGGCGTCTGCCGGGTCACCGGTCGCACGCGCTTCGGCTTCGCCTCCTCCTACGCGTTCGACATCTCGTGCTTCCCCCTCTTCCTGCCGCTGCTGGCCGGCGGTACGGCCGTCCTCGCCCCCGGCACACCCTCACCCGCCGCCCTGCGCGAGCTCGTCGCCGAGCACCGCGCGGACACCCTTGCGCTCACGCCCTCCCACCTCGCCCTCCTCGGCGCCGCGGGCAGCGGTCCCGCGCACGGCCTGCGCACCCTGCTGCTGGGCGGCGAGCCCCTCACGCCCACCGCCGTACGGTCCGCACGCGCCGCATTCGGGGCTGATTGCCGTGTGATCAACGCGTACGGGCCCACCGAGGCGACCGTCGCCGTGCTCGCCCACACCGTGGACGGCGGCGAGAGCGGCGCCACCGTGCCGATCGGCCTTCCCGGCCCGTACGCCCGGGTCGACCTCGTCACCGACGACGAGATCATCGGCAGCGGACCGGGCGACACCGGCCGCACCGGCGAGATCGTCGTACGCGGGGTCCAGGTGGCCCGCGGCTACCTCGGGGCGTCCGACGGCCGTCCCTCACCCTTCACCACCGGCCCCGACGGCGTCCGCGCCTATCGCACCGGTGACCTCGGACGCCGACTGGCCGACGGCTCCGTCGAGTTCGCCGGGCGCATCGACGAACAGGTGAAGATCGCCGGGCACCGCGTCGACCCCGCCGAGGTCGTCGCCGCCCTCGAAACCCACACAGCCGTCCGCCGCGCCGTCGTCGTGCCCCGCCGCCGCCCGCACTCCACGGCGTCCGTGCTCTGTGCGTACGTACTGCCGGCCGCCACCGTCGACCCCGCGGAACGCGCGGATCTGGCCCCCGCCCTGCGGACCGAGCTGGCCCGGACGCTCCCCGCGTACCTCGTCCCCGCCCACGTCGTCGTGATCGACACACTGCCCAGCACGGTGAGCGGCAAGGCCGATCTCGACGCCCTGCCGGACCCCTTCGCCCACACCGCGCCGACCGCCCCCCTACCCGAAACCCTGGAGGCGCGGGTCAGGCACCACTGGGCGGAGATCCTCGGCGTCGACGGCGCGCTGCTGTCGGCGGGCTCCGACTTCCACGCCCTCGGCGGCGATTCCCTGGCCCTCGTCGAAATGCTCACCGCCGTCTCCTCGGATCTGCTGACTCCCGGTCAGGCCCAGCGGTTCACAGGCCGTCTCGACTGCCTCGTACGGAACCTGACGCTCGAGCAGGTCTGCGAACACCTGACCACCGCCCGCGAGGAGGCCGCCGCATGATCTTCGTCGGAGAGGGAGCCCTGCTCCGCCGCGCCGTCACCCACGCGGCCGCCCGCGCCCACCCGGTCGACCTGGTCTGCTCCGCCGACCCACTGGACGCCGCGGCCGCCGACGCACCCCACCTCGCGGCGGCGGACATCAACGCCCACGCCGGCACGCTGGCACGGGCCTGCACCGACGGCATCGTCTGGTCCCTCAACAACCGGCAGATCTTCCGGGAGCCCCTGCTTCGGGCCGACGGTCTGCGCATCATCAACATCCACAACGGTCTGCTGCCACGGCATCGCGGACTGCCCTCCGTGGCCGTCCTGTTCGCCCTGCTGCAGGGTGACACGGAGTACGGCGCCACCGCCCATGAGGTCGACGCCGGCATCGACACCGGTCCGGTCCTGGCCGAACGCCGTTTCCCCATCGGGCCCGAGGACCGCTACCACCAGGTCATGCTCCGCGGGATCCGCGCCTGCCAGGACCTGTTCGAGCAGATCCTCCCGGCCGTCGCCGCCGGAACCGCCCACCCCGCACGCGCTGCGGCGGCGGAACCGTCCGCGTACTACGGCCTGCGCGCCCTGGACCGGCTCGGCGCCCATCGCGACCACCCCGCCTACGCCCGCGCCACCGACCTCGGCCCCTTCGCCGCCCATGCTAACGAGCTCACAAGGGCGCTGCTGCGGGTGTCCCCACCGGTCTCGGCCCCATGAGGGCCACCGGCGGGCCCGACTCTGCCCTGTCCTACGGACGTTCCCCGCGGAGATGGCGGGTTGCCGCCATAGCCCCACGGCCGGGATTCGACCGTGGGAAATCAAGGAGGGGCGGGACGGGCGGTGCGGCTAAGGTGGCGCCTCATGAGCGAGCACACCAGCCGGCCTGGATCAGCCGCCACCCGCGTCCGTATGCGTGTGGTCGGTGGCCTGCTGGTGTGTTCGGTGTTCCTGCTGGCCGGCTGTACGGCCAGTGGCGATCAGTCGGGCAAGCCGACGGGCGCCGCGCACTCGCCGTCACCTGCGTCCGGCACGCCCTCACCCTCGCCGACGAAGACGTGGAGCTCCCCGGCGTTTCCCGGTCCCAAGGCTGACGCGATCATGGGCCAGATCGCCACGCGGTGGGGCATGGAGGTCCACAGGACGGGCCGCTACGGCCAGGGACCCATGGAGGCGAAGCGGGTCCTCCCGGAGGGGTACACCCTCTGGGTGCGGATGAGCAGCGATGACGACGGCCGGGCGCGTCACATCGAGTGCATGGCCCTGAACTCGATGTCGGAGAAGGTCGCAGCCACACTGGCGGAGTGCGCGGACATCGCGTTGAACGGGAACGCGACCACTCGGCACAAGGAGTGGATCTCCGCGCAACTGGCCATCGCCGACAAGCCGGACGGCCCGCAGGAGTCCACCGGCACCCTCGCCGAGAACGGCTTCGACATGCGTCTCGTCGCACGGGTCACCGGAACCATCCTGACCGTCACCGCCGCTGCGTAGCCGACAACGCCCCACAGGAGCTCTTGGGCGCAGCGACGGATGGGCCATCGGCACGGCCGCCAACACCGCCCTCTACGCAGTCGAGACGTTCAGCCGATCCGCGGGCTGCGCCGCTCCAGCAGGACGACGTCGCGCCACACGCCCCGGTGGCGCCCGATGCGCTCGCGGGTGCCGATGACGCGGAAGCCGGCCCGCGCGTGGACGGCGAGGCTGGCGGTGTTCTCCGGGAAGATCCCGGACTGGATCGTCCAGATCCCCGCGGCCTCGGTCGACTCCACGAAGGCCGCCAAGAGCTGACCTGCGACACCGCGGCCGCGGGCGGTGGGGTGGACGTAGACGGAGTGTTCGACGACTCCGGCGTAGGCGCAGCGGTCGGAGACCTTGGTGGCGGCGATCCAGCCGAGCACCCTGCCGTCGGCGTCGAGCGCGGCGAAGCGGTGTTCGGGCAGCTTCGCGGCATCGAAGTCCGCCCAGGTCGGGGCGGTGCTCTCGAAGGTGGCGTTGCCCTCGTCGATACCGGCCTGGTAGATCGCCAGGACCTCGTCCGCGTGCGCGCGGGTCAGTGGCGTGATGGTGATGGTCATGTAGTGGCCGCGTGGGTGAGGAGCCGGCCCATGGCAGCGAGAACGGACGGCTCGACCCGGTAGTAGACCCAGGTCCCGCGCCGCTTGGAGGACAGCAGTCCGGCCTCGCGGAGCTTCTTCAGGTGGTGGGAGACCGTCGGCTGGGAGACGCCGACGTCGGAGATGTCGCACACGCACGCCTCCCCGCCCTCATGGGAGGCCACCAGGGAGAACAGCCGCAGCCGCACCGGGTCCCCGAGGGCCTTGAACATGACCGCGGTCCGCTCGGCTTCCTCGGCCGTCAGCGGACGCTCCGACAGGGGCGGGCAGCACGGTGCCACGGTCTCCGGCTGCAGCAGCGGCAACACCTTCGTCGTCATGCGTCCATCATCCCGGCAACTTCGACAGATGTCTATGTTGACGAACGTCGATATGGTGTCCACGCTGGAGTTCAGGACATCGGCAATCGTCGAATCAAAGGAGAGCCCCGTCGTGAACGCATCCACCGAAGCCCTGCCCGTGGTCGTCATCGGGGCCGGCCCCACCGGACTCGCGGCCGCCGCACACCTCGTCGACCGCGGCATCGAACCCCTGGTCCTGGAGGCCGGCCCCGCCGCCGGATCCGCCGTCCGCGCGTGGTCGCACGTACGGCTGTTCTCCACCTGGGGCGAGGTCGTCGACCCGGCCGCCGAGAAGCTCCTCGCCCCCACCGGCTGGGTCAGGCCCGACCCGGCCGCCTACCCCTCCGGCGGGGACTGGGCCGAGCGCTACCTCCAGCCCCTCGCCGACGTCCTCGGCGAGCAGGTCCGCTACGACGCGACCGTCACCGGCGTCTCCCGCACCGGCCGCGACCGCATCGTCGACGCCGACCGCGAAAGCCGGCCCTTCGTGGTCCAGTACGAGACCGGCGACGGACGTGAACGACGAGTCCTGGCGCGCGCCGTCATCGACGCCTCCGGCACCTGGTCCACCCCCGGCCCGGCCGGCGGCAGCGGCCTGCCGGCCCTCGGCGAGAAGGCGGCCCAGGACCGGATCTCCTACCGCATCCCCGACGTCAACGACCCCGCCGTCCGGTCCCGTTACGCCGGTCGGTGCACCGCCGTCATCGGCTCCGGCGCCTCGGCCTTCACCGCGCTCGCCTACCTCGCCGACCTCGCCAAGTCCGACGACGGCCAGGGGACTCACGCCACGTGGATTCTGCGCCGCGGGATCTCCGGCTCCACCTTCGGCGGCGGCGAGGCCGACCAGCTCCCCGCCCGCGGAGCCCTCGGCCTCGCCGCGAAGGCCGCCGTGGACGGCGGGTACGCGGACGCGGTCACCGGCTTCCGCACCGGCGCCGTCGAGCGGGACGGCGACGGCCTCGTCATCCTCGTCGGGGAGGACGGCCGCCGCCTGGACCCGGTCGACGAGGTCATCGTCCTCACCGGCTTCCGCCCCGACCTCTCCTTCCTCGACGAGCTCCGACTCGGTCTCGACGAGCGCCTCCAGGCCCCGACAGCACTCGCCCCGTTCATCGACCCCAACCAGCACTCCTGCGGCACCGTCTACCCCCACGGCGTGAACGAGCTCTCCCACCCGGAGAAGGACGCCTACCTCGTCGGAATGAAGTCCTACGGCCGCGCCCCCACCTTCCTGGCCATGACCGGGTACGAACAGGTCCGCTCCATCGCAGCCCACCTGGCCGGCGACCACGAGGCCGCCGAACGCGTCGAACTCACCCTCCCCGAGACCGGAGTCTGCGGCGGCGCGGGCCTCTTCGACCAGCCCGAGGCCGCGGACGAGACCGGCGGAGGCTGCTGCGCAGCCCCGACGACCCTCACCATCGGCGCCCCGGCCCGTTCCGGAGGCTGCTGACCCCGGAGGGCGGCTACGGACCGGGCGGGGCGAGTCGTGCGGGCGGGAGCGTCCGATGGACCATCCGGAGGACGAACGAGCGCGGAGGCTGCCAGACGTACCGTTCCTCGAACGGCCAGGCATAGATCGGGGCTCCGTCGCGGACGCAGCCGAGCAGGCCCGGCGCCGAGAGTTCGTGGGCCGACCACTCGTAGAGCTGTTGCAGTCGCGGAACGATCATCCCGAAATCGAGGAGGCGGCCGAACCCGATCTCCCTCTCGAGGTGGGACTGGACCGTGCCGCCGAGTGGGTACTCGTCGGGGAGCACACGCGACAGCTGCAAGAAGATCCCGGTCATGCCCAGCCTCGGATCACCGAGGAACGGGGCGAGCGGACGCAGCGGGCCGAGTGAGATCCGGGGCGCCGCGACGAGGGTGTGGGCGTAGAGCACGCGGCAGAGGACGACGTTCATGAAGAACCGCTCGGCCTCGTTCTCCGCCTCCGCGAGGCCGCGGTTCTCGAGATAGGCGGCGACCACGCTCCCGTTGTGCGCCCGGTACCAGGCCCGGGCGGTGGGGCGGTCGGCGAAGGACAGCCAGTGGTCGACCGTACGCGAGGAGGCCGGCCCGGAAAGTCCGCCGCTGAGGCCGACCGCCTCGCAGCCGTCCCGGAGAATGCGTTCGTTCACCGCACGCCACCACGGACTGCCGGGCCGGTCGTCCGACGGCGGCCGCAGCACGCCCCGCCGTACCTGCCAGCCCATGAACGACAACGCAGCCCGGCGGAACGGCAGGTGCCGGGGCGCCTTGCCGAACGGGCCGGAATAGCAGCGCTCCATCAAGGCCGTCCGCCCGGCGGCGTCATCGCGGACCCGGGCGACCTGTCGTGCCGCCCACGCCGCGGCCGTGACCTCGGACGTCATGCCCACAGGATGCCACGCACCAGGCCCGCGGCACCGGAACCGGACCCCGGTTCCGGCTTCGATGAGGTTCCACAAGCCCCGGACCAGGTCGCCAACCGCAAGCGGCTCGGCCGGCTCGGCAGCCGTCCGCCGGCCTTCGACCGCGAGGCCTACAAGCAGCGGAACACGGTCGAGCGCTGCACCAACAAGCTCAAGCAGTGGCGCGGCCCGGCCACTCGCGACGACAAGACCGCCACCATCCACCGCAGTGGGTCAGCCGGTGATCGAGAAGAAGATCGAGCCGTCCTCGGCCCACCACCAGGCGCCCTCGCCCTCGTTCCACTCCGAGGCCCAGCCGTCGAGGGCCTCGATGAGCTCCCCGAGGTCGTACCGTAGATCGGCGTCGACGCGGTCCAGCACCGCGCGGTAGGCCTCCACCGCGGGGCCGGCCTTCGCGAGGGGCCAGCAGCCGATCTCCGGTGAGCCCTCCAGGGGATGGGGTATGTGGAACCCGATCTCCGAGGGCGGGCCGCTGAAGACGTACTGGTAGGGCAGCAGGTCGGCCGGGACGCCCGCCGAGCTGAGGGCGTCGTCCAGGGCGGAGAAGTAGGTGACGGGGCTCCGGTAGCTCGCCAGGGTCGAGCTGTCGCTCGCGTTGTGGTCGATGATGATCTGGAGGGCCGCGTAGTAGGCGCAGCCGGCGTAATCGGCGGAGGAGTCGGCCCGGCCGGAGACCAGCTCCTCCAGGGCGTCCGGGACCGACAGCCCCCAGTCCACGCCCTGGTGATCGAGGCTGTCCTGACGTGCCTTCGCCCTGACGCGCATGTTGTCCAGGCGCCGTGATTCGTCGGCGGTCAGGTCCTGGGCAGGCACGAAGTGCACGACCTCGCCGCGGTTCGCCATGCTGTAGTTCACTACCTTGCTCATGGGCTCATGCTGCCAAAGGGCACTGACAGCCCGGTGTCCGGGACCGGCGTGATCCGGAAGGGACGGCCTAGCCCTGCGAGTCCGGCTTCCAGTCCTGGGCGAGGAGTCCGAGCAGCACGTCGTCCAGGAACTCGCCCATCACCCAGGCCGAGGACCGCAGCACGCCCTCGCGGACGAAGCCGTTGCGCTCGGCGGCGCGCAGCATCGCGGCGTTGTCGGACAGCGTCTCGATCTGCAGCCGCTGCAGGCCCCGCACGACGAAGCCGTAGTGACACATCACCGCCACCACGTCGGTGCCGTAGCCCTTGCCGCGAGAGGACGGCCGCAGCCCCATCCCGATGTGCGCGGACCGGTTGTGGTCGTCGATGCCCCACAGCGTCACCGTGCCGACCAGCGAGCCGCCGTCCAGCTCCACGACGGAGAACGAGACGTGCCCTTGCTCCTTGTCGTCCACCACCAGCCGCGATTCCTTCGAGCCGGGCGTGATCGGCCGCCACGGCCGCAGTTCGGACCGCGAGTAGTTGACCACGTCGTCGTAGAGCTCGGTCTGCAGGATCGGGATGTCGTCCTCGTGCCGGGCCCTGAGCCCGACTTTTCTGCCCCTCAACATGCAAGGTTCCTATCCGACCGGGCTGCTCGGCGGCAAACCATTTGGCAGGCCCGCTCTGATCTCGCAGGGCCGGGGCGGGGCTTGACCTCAAGTGAGGTTCGGGTCGGAGGCTTCCTCGTGTGCCGCCGGCCGTGGCGCGGCGCAGCAGCTCTCACGTTGGAGGAAGTCTCATGTCGAGCAGTGCCGTTCCCCGTTCCGGGCCCGCCGGGCCCGCCGTTTCCCCCGCACCCTCGGTCCGCCGTTCCGGCCTCACCTGGTGGAAGGCGCTGGTCGCCGGCGCGGTCGGTGCGGCCGTGGTCAATCTGATCGTTCTCGCCGTCGCCAGGCTGGCCGGTGCCTCGCTCATCGTCGCCGACGGCGGCGAAGAGCACCCGATCACGGTCGGGGGCGTCATCGGCGCCTCGGTCGTCCCGCTCGTCGTCGGGACGGGCGCTGCCCTCCTGACGGCCATGTGGAAGCCGGTGTTCCTGCGGATCGCGCAGTACGCGGGCGGTGGGCTGGCACTGTTGTCGGTCGCCGGCCCGTTGTCGTCCGACGCCGACGGCGGCACCGTCGCCGCACTGTCCCTCATGCACCTCACCCTCGGCGTGGCGGTCGTCGTCACCCTGAACCTCCACCGCCGCCACCGTGCGCGCGGGGTGAGTACGGGCGCACGTGCAGCTGAGTAGCCGGACGGACTGTGCCGGGCCTGAAGTCCCTGTTGGATCAGGGCATGAACACAGCCTCCACCTCAGCGATTCCCCCGGACCGGGCGACGCTCCCGGGAAGGGACCGCTCCCGCCTCTGGGCCGGCCTGGCGGCCGCGCTCTTCCCCGCGGCCTGCCTGGCGGCAGGCGTCCTGCTCCTGTCGTCCGTGCAGGTGTCGGGCTGCATCACGCACGGGGTCCAGTGCACCAAGGGGCTGCCCGGGTGGTTGTTCGTCTGGAGCGCCGGCATCGGCGCCGTGGCGTTCATCGTCGCCCTGGCCGCACCCGCCCGCCAGGTACGGCAGGCAGCGCTCACCACCCAGCTCCTCGCGGAATGCACGGCGCTGCTGGTGATCCTCAGCTACTACGCCTGAGGGGCCCGGCCGCACCCGCGAGGAGGCGGGACGCGGCAGAGCGGCCCGGGAGGCACGTCCCGGACCGCTCCACCAGGTCACGAGCGCAGCAGGCCCGCCCGGTGCAGCCGGGCGCGGCGTGCCCGCCGGATCAGATGACGCCCTGCGCCAGCATCGCGTCGGCGACCCGCTCGAAGCCGGCGATGTTCGCGCCGGTGACGTAGTCGCCCGGGGCGCCGTACCGCTCGGCGGTCTCGTGGGCGACGAAGTGGATCGAGCGCATGATGCCGGCGAGCTCGTCCTCCACCTGCTGCGCGCTCCAGGCCACCCGGCCGGCGTTCTGGCTCATCTCGAGGGCGCTGACCGCGACCCCGCCCGCGTTGGCGGCCTTGCCGGGCCCGAACGCGACCCCGGCCTCCTGCAGGATCCGTACGGCCTCGGGGGTGGTCGGCATGTTGGCGCCCTCGGAGACCGCCTTGACCCCGCCCCCGACGAGCGTACGGGCGTCCTGCGCGTCCAGTTCGTTCTGCGTGGCGGAGGGGAAGGCGACGTCCGCCGGCACCTCCCAGACCCGCCCGCCGGGCACGAACCGCGCCGAGGACCCGCGCCGTTCCGCGTACTCGCTCACGCGCCCGCGCTCGACCTCCTTCACCTGCTTGAGCAGTGCGAGGTCGATGCCCTTGTCGTCGACGACGTAGCCCTGGGAGTCCGAGCAGGTCAGCGGGTTCGCGCCGAGCTGCTGGAGCTTCTCGATCGTGTAGAGCGCGACGTTGCCGGAGCCGGAGACCACTGCGGTCAGCCCGTCCAGCGACTCGCCCCGGACCTTCAGCATCTCGGCGGCGAAGAGCACGCTGCCGTAGCCGGTCGCCTGCGGCCGGATGGCGGAGCCGCCCCAGCCCTGCCCCTTGCCGGTCAGGACGCCGGCCTCCCAGCGGTTGGTGATGCGCCGGTACTGGCCGAAGAGGTAGCCGATCTCGCGGCCGCCGACACCGATGTCCCCGGCGGGCACGTCGGTGTGCTCGCCGATGTGCCGGTGCAGCTCGGTCATGAAGGACTGGCAGAACCGCATGACCTCGGCGTCCGACCGGCCGTGCGGGTCGAAGTCGCTGCCGCCCTTGCCGCCGCCGATCCCGAGGCCGGTCAGCGCGTTCTTGAAGATCTGCTCGAAGCCGAGGAACTTCACCACACCGATGTCCACCGACGGGTGGAAGCGCAGGCCGCCCTTGTACGGGCCGAGCGCACTGTTGAACTCGACGCGGTAGCCGCGGTTGACGTGGACCCGGCCCCGGTCGTCCTGCCACGGAACGCGGAAGAGGATCTGCCGCTCGGGCTCGGTGAGCCGCTCCACGAGGGCCACGGCCGGGTCGGCGTACTCGGGCCGGGCTGTGAAGACGGGGGCCAAGGTCTCGAGGACCTCCCGTACGGCCTGGTGGAACTCGGGCTGTGCGGGGTTGCGGCGCTCGATCTCGGTCCGCAGTGCTTCCAGCCTGTCCTTCGAGTCCTTCACGTGTGTCCTCCAGGGAGTGCGCGGTGCGCAGACGACGGCAGGTGCATGGTGCCCGCGGGGCGGCGAGTACCGGTCGATTTCGAGTGCAGCGCCCTCCGAACGCACGCTTTCGGAAAAGACTTTCCGGAGGGCGGCCCCCTTGCGGAGGCTACCGCGCAGGGCGCTGCCCTGGGGAAAGCTTCTGTCCCGCGGACAAAAAACGTCCCGCCGGCACGTCGCCGGGCAGCGTGGTCGGCCGCGCCCGGCCGACCCGCGCGGCGCCGGCGGGCAACTGCCGGGTTCAGTCGTCCGCCGGATGGACGACCTCGACGCCCCGGTCGCGGAGCGCTTCGACCGCGGGGGAGTCCGCGGGGGCGTCCGTGACGACGAGGGCGATCTCCTCCATGGTGCAGATGCGGCCCAGTGCCGCACGGCCGATCTTGTCGGCGGTCGCGACGAGGATCACGCGCTGCGCGGAGGCGACCGCTGCCCGCTTCACCTGTACGTCTTCGAGGTTGTAGGCGGTGGCGCCCTGGACGGGGTCGACCCCGCAGCAGCCCAGGATGAACGTGTCGAAGCACAGGTCCTTGAAGGTCTGCACGGGTGCGTGGCCGTAGAAGGACAGCTCCTCGGGCCGCACCTGTCCGCCGGGCATCACCAGTTGGATGCCGGGGTGCGCGGACAGGGCGAAGGCCGCGTGCAGTGAGAGGGGCGCGACGGTGAACTGACGGTCCGACATGGCCTTCGCGACGGCGACAGCCGTCGTGCCCGTGTCCAGTGCGACGGTCTCGCCGTCGGTGAGCAGTTCGACGACGGCGCGCGCGAGCCGTTCCTTGGCCTGTGCTCCGGACATGGCCCGGATCGCGTAGGGAGGCTCGACGCCGCCGGGCAGGCTGCTCACGGCACCGCCGCGCACCCGGCGCAGCGCTCCCCGGGACTCCAATACCTCCAGGTCCCGGCGGATGGTCATCTCGGATGCCCCGGTGGCCTGGGCCAGTTCGGCCACCGTCGCGCGGTTCTGCTGCATCAGCAGTCCCACGACGAACTTGTGCCTCTCCATCACGTTCATGTGTCTGCTTTTAGCACATAGGGCGGCGGGGGCGTCTCGTTGAGCATTCCGCACATCCACACTGTTGAAACGAACATTCTTGGTGTGTAACGTGAGCGAAGTAGTGTGAATTTTCTGCCGCTGTGAACGTTGATTGTGTTCATTCGGCCGCGACCGATGAGGAGATCCGTGACCGTCACCAGCGAGGCCGGCCTGCCAGAAGGAGGGAAACCCCTCCTCAGCACCGTCGCGATCGTCGCCTCGTGCCTGGCGTTCGCGGTGATCGGCGCCCTCCAGGCGCTCTACGGTCCGGCGATCCCGGCCCTGCGGGCCGAGTACGGCATCAGTCCGGCCGTGGCCGGGCTGAGCCTCAGCGCGCACTTCGTCGGCGCCCTCCTCGGCGTGCTCGTCTACCACCTCCTGCGGGGCCACCTGACCAACCGGGCGCTGCTCGGCGGCTCCTACGTGCTCATGGCCGTGGGCGCGGTCGTCTTCGCCTCCTCCCCGAGCTGGGCCCTCGCCCTCACCGGCACGTTCGTCATCGGCCTGGGCTTCGGCGGCATCGACTACGGCCTCAACCACCTCTTCGCCATCGGTTTCGGGCACCGGAGCACCGCCATGCTCAACCTGCTGAACGGGCACTTCGGCATAGGCGCGATCGCCGGCCCGGCCCTGATCGGCCGGCTCGGGGCGGACAGTTACCCGGAGATCTTCGTCGGCACCGGCGTGATCAGCCTGCTGATCCTCGTCACCCTCGGCGGGGTGGCCGCCCGGGAGCCCGCTCCCGCCCCCGCGGAGGGAGCCTCGACCGGCGGCGCCCGGGTGCTTCCGATCATCGGGGTGTTCATCGGGGTCTACGTCCTGCACGTCGCCATCGAGACCGGCGTCGGCGGCTGGGAGCCCACCCACCTGGAAGCCGTCGGATACGGCGCCGCCACCGCCGCGACCGCGACCTCCGCCTACTGGGCCGCCATGACCATCGGCCGGTTCGTCGCCGCGCCGATCAGCCTGCGCTGGTCCGCGCCGTCGATCCTCCTCGTCTGCTGCGCCGGCATGGCCGGCTTCCTCCTCCTGGCGACGGTCCCGGCCCTCGCCCCGTACGCGTACTTCGGCGTCGGCCTGATGATCGCGCCGATCTTCCCGACCTGCCTGCCCTGGCTGAACCGCGCCGTGCCCGGCGTGGCCGCCGCCGGCGCCTACGTGATCGCCGCCTCGATGATCGGCGGGGTGGCGTTCCCGCCCCTGCTGGGCGCGGTCATCGACACGATGGAGGTGAAGACGGCGCCGCTGCTGCTGTTCCTGCTCGCCGTCGTCTGCGGCGCGCTGAGCCTGTGGCTGCGCCGCAACGCCCCCGACCCCGGCGGCACGCCCAAGCCGCGCGACCCCGCGCGCACGGACTCCGTCACCACACCCTGAACCCGTAGAACGTGAGGAACCGAAGGATGAAAGCCGTCCTCTTCGACCTGTTCGGTGTCATCGCGCGCGTCCAGTCGCCCGAGTCCATGGCCCTCCTGGAACGCACGGCCGGCGGCGACCCCGACCGCTTCTGGGCGGCGTACTGGTCACAGCGGCCCCCTACGACCGCGGCGAGGTGACGGGGCCCGGCTACTGGCGGGCGGTCTGCGCGCGACTGGGCGTCCCGTGCGACCGCCGGCTGACCGACGAGCTGACCGCCGCCGACCTGGCCGGCTGGAGCGAGGTCGACCACCGCACCGTGGACCTGCTCGGCCTCCTCGCCGACAGGGGAATCGTGCTCGGCCTCCTCTCCAACATCCCCGAGGACCTGGCCGTCCTCTACGAGGCCACCCAGCCGTGGCTGGAGCGGTTCGCGGTCCGCGGACTGTCCTGCCGGATCGGCAGCGCCAAGCCGGAGCCCGCCGCCTACGAGTGGTGCATCCGCGAGCTCGGACTGCCGCCCGGGGAGATCCTGTTCGTCGACGACCGGCCCGAGAACGTGCACGCCGCACGCCGACTGGGCCTCCAGGGCCATGTGTTCACCTCCCCCGAAGCGCTGCGGGACGCGCTGGAGGAGGTGTTGCGGTGACGGCGCCACGCAGTTCCACACCTGGCTGGGCCGCTGCCGTACGGACGGCCGCCGCCGGCTGCTACTTCGGCATGAGGACGGTGTCGATGATGTAGACGTCGGCGTTGGCGGTCTTCACGTTGCCGCACACCACCCCTGCGGTGTTGTTGACCTTGTAGGCCTCGCCGGAGCCCTTGGTGGTGACCATGCCCTTCTGCAGGGTCTCGAAGGAGCCGTTCTCCAGCTGCTTCGGAGTCAGCTTCCGACCGACGACGTGGTAGGTGAGGATCTTGGTCAGCAGCTCCTTGTCGGCCAGGACCTTGTCGAGGTCGGCCTTCGGGATCTTCGCGAAGGCGTCGTTGGTCGGGGCGAAGACGGTGATGTCCTTGGCATTGTTCAGGGTGTCCACGAGACCGGCCTGCTTGACCGCGGTGACCAGGGTGGACAGTGCGGGGTTGTTGGACGCGGCAGTGGCGACCGGGTCCTTGGCCATCCCGTCGAAGGAGCCGGCGCCTTCCCTCGGTACGCCTGCACAGGCCGGGCCGAAGGGCTGCTCCGTCGTCATCGCGTCTCCGGCAGGGGTGCTCCCACCCGTCGTGGCCGGGTCGCCGGCGGCCGCGCCCGGGGCGGCCTTGGTGTCGCTGGAGGCATCGGAGCAGGCGGCCAGGGAGAAGGGCAGCAGGACGGCTGCGGCCACGGCGATACCGGCACGGCGGATCTGAATGCTGTTCATGATCATTTCTCCTCGGGAGAGATGGTTCGGATGGCTGGGGTGGTTCGTGCCGGACCGTGCGTCGGTGAGGCCGGTCCGGTGGTCTCAGGGGACGGTGACGAAGACGCTGTGCCAGCCGCTCGCCCCGTCGGGGACGGTCCGGGCGCGCTGCTCGGTCTGCACCGCTCCCGTGCCGTCGGTGGCACGGACGGCGAGCGTGTGCCCGCCCGGGGTGGCCTGCCAGCGGTGGGACCACTGGCGCCAGGTGTCGAGGGTGTCCTGGGCGGCGAGGTCGGCGTCCTGCCAGGGCCCGTCGTCGACGCGGACCTCCACGCGGGTGATGCCGCGGTGCTGGGCCCAGGCGACTCCGGCGATCACGACGGTGCCGGCGGCGGGGCGGGCGAACGGCCTGGGGGTGTCGATGCGCGACTGGGTCTTGACCGGAGCCCGGCGAGCCCACTTGCGTGTGACCCAGTACGGGTCGTAGGCGTCGAACGTGGCGAGCTCGATGTCGGTGATCCACTTGCACGCGGAGACGTACCCGTACAGGCCCGGGACGAGCATGCGCACGGGGAAGCCGTGGTCGAAGGGGAGGGGCTCGCCGTTCATTCCGACCGCGAGCATGGCGTCGCGTCCGTCCATGAGGTCCTCGACGGGGGACCCGAGCGTCATGCCGTCCACGGAGCGGGCGACCAGCTGGTCGGCCCCGCCGCCCTTCGACGGCGGCTTGACACCGCATTCGGCCAGCAGGCCGGCCAGCGGAACACCGAGCCAACGGGCGTTGCCGGTGTACGGGCCGCCCACCTCGTTGGAGACGCAGGTGAGGGTGATGTCCCGTTCGATCAGCGGGCGGGCCAGGAGCTGGTCGAGGGTGTAACTGCGGGGACGGGTGACGCCCTTGCCGTGGATGCGCAGCCTCCAGGTGGCCGCATCGACCTTCGGGACGACCAGGGCGGTGTCGACCCGGTAGAACTCCCGGTTGGACGTGGTGAAGCCGCTGATCCCCGGAACCTTCAGCTGGGCCCCGGACGCAACCGCGGGAGCCGGTGAGGCGGGGGCGGGCAGAGCGAGCGCGTTGCGGGACGCGACGGCGCCCCGGCCTTGCCGCCCGGACAGGGCGCGACCCAGCGCGCCTGCACCGGTGGCGGCCGCGGCCGTCACGGCCGCCGCGGTGAGGAACCCCCGCCGGCTCCAGCCGCCCCCGGTGCCCTCATCACCCGACGGGGAGCCGGCGGGGGTGGCCTTGCCCGCCAGAACGTACAAGACGGCAGCGCCGGCAAGGGCGCCGGTGAGCGAGGGAAGCACATCACCGGCCCCGCCGGAGTCGGGCCTGCTCAGGGCCGCGGCCGCGCCGACGATCCCGAGCACCAGGACCCCGGCCGCCCCCGCGCTCCGATGGCGCAGGGCCACAGCACCCAGGACGACCGCGAACAGGGCCGACACGAGCAGGATGCCGAGCTGGAGGACGAGCTTGTCGTCCTCGCCGAACGTGCGGATCGCGAAGTCCTTCACCGAGGCCGGGGTCCGGTCGATGACAGCGCCACCGACCACCGTCACCGGTCCGGCGGCCGGCCGCAACAGACCCGCCACCAGCTCGGCCGCGGCCAGCGCGGTGAACCCGGCCAGAAGCCCGGCCAGTGCGCCGCGTGCGGTGCGGATGATGGTGTTGCGGAAGCTGCTCACACCCGGCATTCGGCTCGACCCACCCGGCGGATTGGTCTGTCACCCGAACGAGTGGCGGCCTCCGTTCCCGAGCACGTCAGGGCCTGCGTACAGGGGCGCCCCACGTCCCGACCCCTCCGCAGAACCTCACAAGGAAGGAATGAGGCCACCAAGTGCGGGGCCCGGGGCCGAAGATGAGGACGGGGACCTGGACCAGGCTGCCCGAGCCGACACCGGGCGCGTACGCGGCCGCAGCCTGCACCCCCGGGTTGTCGGCAATGGCCTCCCATCCGTACGCCCTTCGTCTACGAAGTACCGGTCAGACACCCACACGGCTCCGTGGCCGGACCGCCCCACGGCGGTGGTTCGGCCCGCTCTACGACAAGGACCGCCATGCGATGGACACCCCACCCCGGGGCGGCCGGCCCCGGCCGCCCCTTCGCCTGGTCGCCACAGCCGGAGTCCACCCGGTGAACCAGGCCCTCCCGCTCGGTTCCGCAGGGCACACCGGCCGTGCCGACCTCGCCGAGCTCATGCAGAGGGTCGCCCGCGGCGACAAGGAGGCCTTCTCGGCCCTCTACGACGCTCTCGCGCCCATGGTCTTCGGGATCGCGATCAGAGTCGTGCGCGACCGGGCCCAGTCCGAGGAGGTCGCGCAGGAGGTCATGCTCGATCTGTGGCGCCGGGCCGCCCGCTACCGGCCGGACTCCGGCAGCGTGAACACGTGGGCGGCGACCATCGCCCACAGGAGGGCCGTCGACCGGGTCCGCTCGGCGCAGGCCGCCGCCGACCGTGAGCACGCCCAGGCCGCACGCGAGCACCGAACGGCCTTCGACGAGGTGGCCGAGCAGGTCGAGACCCGTCTGGAGAGCGAGCAGGTCCGGCGCTGCCTGCGCGGTCTGACCGAGCTCCAGCGCCAGGCCGTGACCCTGGCCTACTACCGGGGCCTCACCTACCGTGAAGTCGCCCAAACGCTCCGCACGCCGCTTCCGACCATCAAGACACGCATGCGCGACGGACTGATCCGGCTTCGCGACTGCATGGGGGTGACCGCATGAAACACCATGCATCCGAGGTCCATGTCCTGGCTGCCGCGTACGCGCTGAACGCCCTGGAAGCCGATGAGCGCGAGGAGTTCGCCGCGCACCTCGCCGGGTGTGAGTCATGCCGGCGGGACGCAGCCGACTTCGAGGCCACCGCAGCGCGCCTGGCAGCTGCCGCGGCCGAGGTCCCGCCCACCGTGATGAAACAGCGGACGATGGCGACGCTCGACCACATCCGCCAGCTCCCGCCCCGCGTCCCCACCGCCTCCCCGGTCTCCTTCCGCGGCTTGCTGCGCCGCAGGGCGGTCCCTCTGGCCCTGGCTGCCAGTCTGGCCGCCGCCGCGTCGTTTGCGGGCCTGGCCGCCTGGCAGAACCAGGAGAAGCGGCAGCTCGAACAGCAGGCCCGGCAGAGCGAGCGGCGCCTCGACGACGTGAGCACCGTACTGGCCGCCCCGGACGCCCGCACCGTTCACGGGCGGGCCAGTAACGGGGCCTTCACCACCGTCGTCGCCTCCGACCGGCAGAACAAGGCCGTCTTCACCGCCACCGGCCTGCCCGCCCCGGCCACGGGCAAGACGTACCAGCTGTGGCTCGACCACGGGGGAAGCATGCGCCCGGCCGGATTCATCGGCCAGGACGGCACCGTCCTGATCGACGGAGACACCGCCGGCGCCGGCGCCGTCGGCCTCACCCTCGAACCCGCGGGCGGATCCCCGCAGCCCACCACCACCCCCCTGCTCCTGATGGCCATCCGCGCCTGAACCACAGCCCCCGGCCCCGCCCTTGCCGACGAAGTAGTTAGCTGCCATATTAATGACATGACGAGGAACGAGGCCGACGGCGAGCAGCCCACACTGGAGCAGGCGAGGTGGCAGGTCGAGCACTACGGCCTGCAGGCCGATCCGCAAGCCGTACTGGTCGCGGTGCGGCTGATCTCCGCCGGCGCGAGGGTGGGGCGGGCGGCCGAGGCGCACTTCGCGAGGTTCGGCCTGTCGACGGGGCGCTACCGCCTGCTCGCCGACCTCGAAGCCCACGGCGGGGAGAAGTCGCCTTCGCGTCTTGCGGCCGACCTCGACGTCTCCAGGGCCACGGTGACCGGCCTGCTGGACGGCCTCGAGCGTGAGGGCCTGATCGCCCGGCGCCCGTCCGTGGAGGACGGGCGCGGCACGGTGGCCATCCTGACGGCGCGTGGTGCGCAGCGCCTGCGGGACCTGGCGCCCGAGCATTTCGGGCGGCTGGAGGCGATGGTGGGCGGGCTTTCCGTCGAGGAGCGCGCGGTGTTCCTCGATCTGCTCGCCCGTGTGGTGCGCGGCAGTGCGGCCTTGGCCGACGACTGATCCGGCTGTCGGCCGGCTTGGCCCCGCCCTCCGGGCAGGGCCTTTTTCACACACTGATAGTTAGCCAGCTAATTACATGTCCGACGCGAACGAGAAAGAGGTCAGCATGCCCTCAACGAAGGACAGAACCGGCCGGAGCCGGGCGATCCCCCGGCCGTTCATCCTGTGGCGCGAGGTGCTGACCGCCTACGCCGCCCCCGCACTGACGGCCGGCGCCGCCGGAGTCGTCACCGGGCAGATGGACCTGGCCGTGGCCGCCTGCACCTCCATCGCCGGCACCTCCGCCGTGGTGGCGTTCCTGGTGGGCGCCTGGCTGCGGCACGGCGGGCAGCCCCGACGGTGGACCATCGCCCTGCCGGGCGCCGCCGTGACCGTCGTACTGGTCATCACCGCAACCGGCGCGGCGACCCTGCTGGGATGGTTCGCCGCTCAGTGGCTGCCCGCCCACACCCTCGTTCCCGCCACCGCCTGGCTGGAGCGCGTGCGCATCGACCTGCCCGTCTCCACGGCCCTCGCCACCACCATCGTCACCCTGCGCTGGCGAAGCACCACCGCGGCACCGCGGACGTAGCCGACCCTCACACCGGCCGGCCCGCGGACCTTCGGGTACGGGCCCCCGCGCCGCCGGCACCTTCGCCCGGCAGCCCGCCGGGCAACCCACCAGGCAACCCACCAGGAAAAGAGGACACCCGATGATCGTCGTCATGGGAGCAACCGGAGCGACCGGCAACGCCCTGCTCCACAGTCTCCTCGCACTCGGCGCACCCGTCCGAGCACTCACCCGCAGCCCGCACAAGCCGATCCCCGGCGTCACCGGCGCACACCGCCCGCCCCTGGAGGTCCGGTACGCCGACGCCGCGGACCCCCACTCGCTGCGCACCGCCTTCGAGGGTGCGGGGCAGCTCTTCCTCGCCATGGCCAACAGCCCCGTCCAGGTCGAACTCGAAACCCGCGTCATCGACATCGCCGCCGACAGTGGCATCGGACACATCGTCAAGATCTCCGCACCCGCCGCCGAACCAGGCTCTCCGGTCGCCGTCTCCCGCGGACACCATGCGGTGGAGGAACACCTGCGTACGCTCGGGATGAACCACACCGTCCTGTATCCCTACGCGTTCATGCAGAACCTCCTGCGCCTGGCGCAGGCCGTCGCCCAGGGCGCCATCCTCGGCGCGATGGGTGAGGCGCCCTGCAACTACATCGACTGCCGCGACATCGGTGATGTCGCCGCTGCCGCGCTCACCAGGCCCGACCTCGCAGGCGGCGCCTACACCCTCACCGGACCGGAAGCCGTTTCCCATCCCGAACTCGCCCGACGGCTGGCCATATTGACCGGCCATCAAGTCCGGTACGTGAACCTCGCCCCGGACGAGCTGCGCGACCACCTCGTCCACCGCGCCCGCATGCCCGCCTGGCTCGCCGACCACGTGACGGAGATCCAGCAACTCGCCGTAGCCCGGCCCGAAACCCCCACCGGCACCGTGTCCGACATCCTCGGCCGCCCGCCCCGTACCCTCGACGCCTTCCTCCACGAGAACCGCGACCGCTTCCGCCGGTAGGCCGGCGGCCCGGCCCGGCCAGCCCGACGATCACGCGCCGTGGTCGAGACGAGGCTGCCATGGCGGGGACGGCGTGTCCCGTGCCCCGCCATGGCTTCAACGGCCCCGAACCGGCTCCGGGCTGCTCAGCCCACGCGCTCGATGCGTGCCCGTCGGATCAGGTTCTTGCCCGGCTCCCGCACCTGGTCGAAGGCTGCGTTGTTGAGCAGGACGCAACTGCCCGATGGGCCGTTGACCGTGACCGTCGTCGCCTGGCCGTTGTCGAGGTTCGTCACCTTGAGCTTCGTTCCCACCGGGAAGGTCCCGCTGGTCGCCGCCGGCGCACCCGCCTCGCCCGACAAGGTGACCGTCGACCCCGGACACACCACCTCCCCGGTGGCCGGCGGCGCCTGTCCGCCCGCAGCTCCGGACGGGCCTGTCGCACCGGAGGCACCCGCCGCTCCGGACGGACCCTTCGCACCGGCCTGTGCGTTGCCGCCGCCGCCCACGCGCTCGATGCGTGCCCGTCGGATCAGGTTCTTGCCCGGCTCCCGCACCTGGTCGAAGGCTGCGTTGTTGAGCAGGACGCAACTGCCCGATGGGCCGTTGACCGTGACCGTCGTCGCCTGGCCGTTGTCGAGGTTCGTCACCTTGAGCTTCGTTCCCACCGGGAAGGTCCCGCTGGTCGCCGCCGGCGCACCCGCCTCGCCCGACAACGTGACCGTCGACCCCGGACACACGACGTCGGGGACGGAGGCGTTTCCGGTCGCCACCGTGGCGATGACCCCTCCGGTCACCAGGGTTCCGGTGGTGACAGAGAGCACGAGCTTCTTCGCAAAACTCATAGTCCGTTTCCGGGACATTGACACTCCTCAAATCCGATGGACGCTGTCCCCCGCGTCCTGGATACGCCCGCCGTCACAGGCGAGTTCATTCCTTGTCGCGGCATTACAAATCCGTCGGTGAGGAGGTTTCGGATGCTGCGCGGCAGGGCCGCGGTGGCTTCGGGGCGCATACGGAACGTTCAAAGGCACAGGTGAAAGCCCCGCTGCTCATGATGACGGACGCGTGCACAGCTCGCGTCGATCACCATGAGCAGCGGGGCGAGGAGGGGACCACAGACTGCCTTAAGGCTCAGTTGATCCCCGCTTAATGCTCAACCGGCCGTCCCGCCACGGTGTGCCGCACCGTCTGTCCCGTCCTCCTCGAGGAATTCCGCCAGGGCCATCGCGAACAGGAGCGCGAGTGCGATGCCGAAGATGACCCAGCCGGTCGGGTAGCTCCACAGGATGACGGTCAGCACGGCCGCGGCGACCAGGATCCAGGTGATCCAGCCGCGGTGGCGGTGGATGAACGGGCCGACCGGGCCGGTGCGCATTCCCGCGCGGTCCGCCGTGGCGCGGACGGCGCCGATGCCCGAGTGCCACCCCTGTCGTACGACCGTGGCCCAGCGGCCGGGGCCGGTCAGCCAGGCGGCCAGCGCGATCACCACGCCCAGCACCACGGCCATGCGGACCGTCGTACGGAGGTAGTGCGTCATCGCGTCGTAGACGCTTCCCGCCGCGGGCTGCGAGACGGTGTCCGGCAGCGCGTTCAGGTACACGACGCGGAAGACGGTCAGACCGACGCCGAGCATGAGCGTGGCGAAGGCGAAGGCGAGTGCGGCCGTCACGAGCACGCGGCGGCGGTGGCGGGAGAGGAGCACGCCGGCGGCGATCAGCAGCACCGAGAGCACCGGAAGCCAGGTGCCGGCGATCTGCAGGAGGCGGAAGTAGGTTTTGACCTTGCCGATGTTGTCCGCCTGGAGGACCGTGAAGTCGGTGTGGACCTCGGGGATCTTCGCGGCCACCGTCATTCCCTCGTCGACGAGGCGCTGTTTGACCTGATCGACGACCGGTCCCAGGTCGACGGTCACCGAGTCGTTCTTGATCTTGACGGCGCCTCCGCCGCTGCCCGTGAGGGCCTTCTCCACCGCGGTGTGGATGCGCCGGTTGGCCTCGGTCCAGATCCGCTCGAAGGTGTCGGAGGCGATGATGTCCTCGGCCTTGTCGTGGACGAAGCTGCGGACGGCGCTCTCGAGGGAGTTGCCGAGCTTGCCGAGCGCCTTCTCCAGGAGCGGCCGGTCGGAGGGGGCCACACCTTCCAGCAGGGCCGGGAGGTCGATGTGTTCCATCACCGCGTTGGTGACCCGGTTCGCCGCTGCCGCCTGGATGTCCGGGTCGGACGCGAGCGGGGCGACCGTCGCCACGTAGCGGTCCGTGTCGCCGACCTCGCTCGACGCCCACGCCGCGACGGCCGCGAGCGGGGCGAGCACACAGCCGATGATGATGAGCAGGGCGGCGAAGAACGACTTCCACCGGTGATGGGGCTCCCGGGCCGCCTTGTTCGCTTCCAGCGCCGCCACCCGCGTACGCAGGTGTTCGAGCTCCGAGCGCTCTGCGTCCGTGCCCGGCTTGCGTGTGGGCTCCCCGCCGGGGGCGGTGGCACCTTCGTCCGTCATGACGCGTCCTCTCCTGCCCGTGAGGGTTCACCCTCAGCGGACCTCACGGAGCGGGCGGACGCGATCCTTGCGCATCCAAACGAGTGACTGAACGAGTGGTGGAGCGGACGAGTGGACGACTCATCGTGAGGGTTCGCCCCGGGGAGGCCGTCCGCCGCCGATACCCTGCCGGTCGGCCGTCCGGGCGCCGGCGCGGCGGGCCGGGTCGGTGAACTCCCGCCGGACGGAATCCTCGAGGAGGGCGAGCTCCGCGCGCACCGCCGGCAGACGCTCGGCCGGCAGGGAGCCGAGGAGGTCCTCCAGCAGCGCCCGCAGCCGTCGGCACACCTGGAGGGACGTGGCCCCGTACTCACGGATTTCGGTGACGCCGAGCTGCAGGTAGTTCTCCCAGCCGCGGCCCTGCACCACCAGGCGCGGCCGGCCCTCGCCGTCGGCGAGCACGTACCGGCCGCGGAGCCGCGCCCGGCCGACCACGTGCAGGAACGTGTCGATGTGGTTGAGGACCTGCACGGCGGTCGTGGGGTCGTTCACGGCGGGGGAGAGGGCGCGGATGGCGATGTCGACGAGGATGCGCAGGGCGAAGGCGGGATCCTGCTCGATGGTGCGCTCGGTTCCGAGCGCGACGAGCCCGGTCACCCGCCGTGGATCGGGCGCCCTGGCGGGGCCGTGGGCCTCGACGAGGGTGGTGCCGGGCGGTACGAAGTCGCCGACCTGGTGGGTCAGGACGAGGACGCAGTCGTGGCGGACGGCGGTGGCGATCAGCCCCGCCGCATCGAACGCCTGGATGACTCCACCCCGTTCGGAGCGGATGAGGGCCGTCGGACCGGCAACGGGCAGGGGAGCCTCGTCGGGTGCCGAGGTGCGGTGGATGCGTTCCGTCGCACGGACGAGCACCTTCTGGCCCAAGCGCCCCACCAGGTCGGCGATGGCCACGGGCCGGAGGTTGTGGGTGAACCGGTTGAGGTAGATCAGCAGAAGCATGAGGCTGACGGAGACGGCCACTCCGGACAGGGTCACCCCCAGGTCCGGGACGGCGTTCGACTCGATTTTGCGCAACAGGGAGAAGGCGTATGCGAACGTTCCGGTGAACGTGGCCAGCACGGCCTTCTGCAGCCGGTCGCGGTACCACAGGCGCATGTAGCGCGGGGAGAGCGTTCCCGTGGCCTGCTGGACGACGAGTACGCCGATGGTCACGACGAACCCCAGCAGCGCGACCATGGACCCGACGACGGAACTGAGCACACTGCTCGCCGTCGTCGCGGAATACGTCCAGGTCTCCGGCAGCCAGCCGGGTCCGTCCACGCGGGCGGCCCATTCGGCCACCACCGCCCCCAGTACCAGCCCGATCAGGGGGATGATCCACAGGCTCGCCTTGGCGTACTGCCGCAACCGGAAGCGCGCCGCCCAGGACATCATCGCCGGCTCCCGTGCCGTCCACACCGGGGGCCTCTGCGGGTTTCCGGAGGGGGCGCAAGGTTCGACAGCACGGGCAGCCTCCGGATTCGGCGGTGCGATGCGGCCTGGACATCCCGTTCGTGATTTCCATGCTAAGGGCGATTCCCCGGGGATGCAGGGGCAGCCGGGCTCGCCGGGCTCGCCGCGAAATCCGCGCTTAACCTGACGGGGTGGCGTCGAAAGGGGTTCCCCCATGGCTGACTACCCGCTGATCGAAAACCACGGCCTGATCGGTGATCTCCAGACCGCGGCACTGGTGACCACGGAAGGAACCATCGACTGGTTCTGCTGTCCGCGTTTCGATTCGCCCAGCGTGTTCGGATCTCTTCTCGACTGGGAGAAGGGCGGGCATTTCACGGTCAGGCCGACGGACGAGACGTACACCACGAAGCAGTTGTACCTGCCGGACACCGCGATCCTCGTGACGCGGTTCATGACCGAGGCCGGTGCGGGCGAGGTGGTCGACTTCATGCCGGTGACCGGTACGACGGCCACGGACCGCCACAGCCTGGTCCGCATGCTCCGGTGCGTTCGCGGCAGCATGACGTTCCGGATCGACATCGCCCCACGGTTCGACTACGGCCGCAAGCCCCACACCCTGCACCTCACCGAGAACGGGGCGGTGTTCGCCTCGGACGACCTGGAACTCACCCTCAGCGTGGTGCGGGAGCCGGAGGACGAACGGGTGGTGCACACCCTCACCGGCGAGCACGACCTGCGCGTCACGCTTCCGCTCGAGGCCGGACAACAGCGGGGTCTGGTCATGGAGTCGGCCGCGGAGGGGCCGCCGCGCGAGATCCGTGTCGCCGAGTTCCAGGAACTCTTCGCCGACACCCGGCAGTACTGGCGGTCGTGGCTCCACCAGTCCCGGTACACGGGCCGGTGGCGCGAGATGGTGGAGCGCTCCGCCATCACGCTGAAGCTGATGACGTACGCACCCAGCGGAGCCCTGGTGGCTGCCCCCACGGCAGGACTGCCGGAGCAGTTGGGAGGCGAGCGCAACTGGGACTACCGGTTCACCTGGATCCGCGACGCGTCCTTCTCCGTGTACGCCCTGCTGGGACTGGGGTTCACGGAGGAGGCGAGGGCGTTCATCCGCTGGCTGGGCGACCGGGTGAAGGAGAAGGCCGGCAGCGACACCGACACGGGACCGCTGAACATCATGTACAGGGTGGACGGGTCCTCCGACCTCTACGAGGAGACCCTGGACCACTGGGAGGGGTACCAGGGGTCCGCCCCGGTGCGCATCGGCAACGGCGCGGCGACCCAGCTGCAGCTGGACATCTACGGCGAGGCACTCGACAGCATCTCCTTCGCCCACCAGCACGGCATCCACCTGGACATCCACGGCTGGTCATCGCTGCGCACCCTGCTGGACTGGCTCGTGGACCACTGGGACCAGGCCGGCGAGGGGCTGTGGGAGACCCGCGGCGGGCGCAAGCACTTCACGTACGGCCGGGTGATGTCATGGGTCGCGTTCGACCGCGCGCTGCGGCTGGCGGTCGCCCACGGCCGGCCGGCCGAGAGCGGCCGCTGGGCCGCCGAGCGCGACAACATCTACGAGCAGATCCTGGCGAAGGGCTGGGACCCGGGCCGCCGGGCATTCGTCCAGCACTACGGCAGCGATGTGCTCGACTCCTCGCTGCTGCGGATGCCGACGGTCGGGTTCATCACCCCCGACGACCCGATGTGGACGTCCACCCTGGACGCGATGGACCGCGAGCTGGTCACCGACAGCCTGGTCTACCGCTACAACCCCGAGGCCTCGCCCGACGGTCTGCGCGGCTCCGAGGGAACCTTCTCCCTGTGCACGTTCATGTACGTCGACGCCCTGGCGCGGGCCGGGCGGGCCGATCAGGCCAGGCTCGTGCTGGAGAAGATGATGACGTACGCCAACCACCTGGGCCTGTACTCCGAGGAGATCGCCCTGACGGGCCGCCAGCTCGGCAACTTCCCGCAGGCCTTCACCCATCTCGCGCTCATCGATGCGGCCATCACGCTGGACGAGACCCTGAACCGCCTGGGGCGGGCAGCCGGCTAGACCGGCGGCCGGGCAGGCGGGACGGGGCCGAGCAGAACGACGAGGTCGCCCTCGCGCGGGGTGACGGCCTGCGTCTCGTCGACCGGGTCCAGCCGGCCGTCGGCGCTGACCACGAACAGCCTTTCGTGTCCCGGCGGGACCGGGTCGGCGGCGGGCTGCACCAGGAACCGGGCGCCCTGCTCGTACCGTTCCGCCAGGACGTGCCGGACGAGTGAGCCGCCGAAGAGGACGGCGCCGCCCGTGTAGGGCGCGACGACACCGTGGCTCTCGTGGGGCGGTCCCACCCGGTAGACGGGCCCCTCGACGTTGTCCTCGACCACCACCGAGGCGAGCGCGTTGAAGTCGTCGTCATCGGTGAGCAGGAAGACGGCGTTGACCCCCTCCAGCCGTGCCCGGGGGTTGGTGGCCGTCGCCAGCAGGTCCCCTCTGGCCAGTTTGATTCCGGCGTCCTTGATCCTTTCGCGTTCCTCGCCCATTCCCGCCCACATCTGTACGTCGAGCCCCGCCGTCCGCAGGGCCCGGCCCAGCGCGACCGCCCACGGAGAGCCGCCCACGAGCAGGGGCCGTGTGAGGTTCGGCCGGGCGACGCCGAGCCGCTGGGCCACGGGGCCCGCGGTCAGGGCGTACAGCACCACCGTCGAGACGATCACGAGGAAGGTGATGGGAAGGACCTTGGAGGCGCCGCGCAGTCCCAGTTGGACGAGGCTCGCGGCGAAGGCCGCCGCGGTGGAGGCGGCGACGATGCCGCGCGGAGCCATCCATCCCGCGAACGCCCGTTCCCCCATGGTCATGTCCTTGCCCATGGTGGCGACGAAGGCCACGAGCGGCCGCACCACGAGGACCAGGAGCGCGACGAGGGCGAGCGTGGGAAGGAGCACGGGGGTCAGGGAGGCCGGGGTGACGCTGGCCGAGATGGAGATGAACAGCAGCCCGATGATCAGCTGGACCAGGGTCTCGAAGAAGGGCCGGCGCGCGGGCATGTCGAAGCCGCGGATGTTGGCCGCGGCCATGCCGATGACGATCGCGGCGATGAGCCCGGTGTCGTCGCGGACGACGTCGCAGCCCGCCGACACGGCGATCACCGTGGCCAGTTGCGCCAAGGTGCCGAGGGTCTCGCCGAGCCGGAGCACGCGCAGGGTCAGCCACAGCAGCGCGACCCCCACGGCTCCGCCGACGAGGCCGACGGCCATGCTGATGAGGAACTGGCCGATCTGGTAGCCGCGGCCGATGTCGATCTGGTGCGTCGTGTCGATGGCGTGGAAGACGAGTGCTCCGAGGATGGCGCCGATCGGGTCGGTCAGTGTTCCTTCCCAGATCAGCAGGCGCCGCACCTTGTCCGTCGGCCTCACGTACTGGAGCAGGGGCCCCACGACCGTGGGACCCGACACGACGAGGATCATGCCCACCATCGCGGCCACCCTCAGCGACATGCCGAACAGGGCCGGGCCGACGGCGCAGACGGCCAGGAAGGTGAAGGCCACGCCGAAGAGGAGCAGCCTGCCCACGATCCCGCGGGTGTGGCCGGTGAGATTGCGCAGGTCGAGGCCGAGGCCGGCGTCGTAGAGGATCACCGCCACGGACAGGGACACCAGGGCGGAGAAGGGCTCCCCGACCAGCTGGTCCGGGTGAACGAGGTCGGTCAGGGCGCCCGCGGCGAAGCCGACCGGCAGCAGCAGGATCAGCGCGGGGACGCGCAGCTTCCCGGCGAGGATCTGGCAGGCGGCGGCCAGGGCCACGACCAGGGCGATGCCGAGGAGGATGTCGTCCTCGCTCACAGCGGTTTCCTTCCTCGCCGCACGGGCGCGATCGGGGGCTCGGTCGCCGTCGGCCCCGGCTCAGTCGCCGTCGACCGCGTCACCCCTCGTGGGGCCGGTCCGTCGCAGGTCGGCGTCGGTGAGGGGCTCCAGTTCGCCATGGGTGTCCAGCCAGTAGAGGAAGAAGACGGCCGGGACGATGAGCAGCAGGGCGACGAGGCTGACCACCGACAGCCAGACCAGCGTCTGGGAGTCGCCCGCGGCATCCGCCACCGTCAGGGACGTGGGGATGAGGTAGGGATGCTGTGCGAGCCCCCAGGCGAGGACGGCCGCGCCGACGATGCCGACGGTGCTGAAGCGGGCCCAGTGCGTCCGTCCCCGCAGCACGAACAGTGCCGTGGCGGCGAAGCACACCGCGGACACGATCGCGAGGGCGAGCCCCGCACCGTGGGTCAGTCCGTGCCAGACGTGGGGTGCATCGCCGCGGGTGACGAGGAGCACGCCCACGGCGAGCAGGGCGACCGCGACGAGAGTGACGAGTGCGCGCAGCCGGAAGTAGCCGACGAGGTCGGGTGCGTCGAAGCGTGCGGCGTCGGCGGTCAGGAACACGGCGCCGAGGAGTGCCGTCCCGGCGACCGTGAGCAGCCCGAACAGGAGGGACGCGGGGTTGGCCCACGCGTCCGCCGAGGCCTCGGTACCCGGCGCGATCCGGCCGGTGGCGACGGCACCGACGGCCGCCCCGAGGAAGAACGGGGTGAGCAGGGAGGCGATGGCGAACAGGGCACCGTACAGGCGCCGCCGGGCCAGCCGGCGGCTGGGTTTGCGCAGGGCGAATCCGGCGCCGCGCAGGACCATGCCGAGGGCGGCCAGCGCCAGGGGGAGCCACATGGCGGTGAACACCGTCTGGAACAGCACGGGGAACCCGGTCCACATGAGGACGAGGACGAAGATCAGCCAGACGTTGTTGACCTCCCACACGGGCGCCATGGCGTGGTCGATCAGCCACCGGGGGCGCTTGCCGCGCTCGGCTCCGCCGGCCGTCAGGTCCCAGAAGCCCGCGCCGTAGTCGGTCCCGCCGCCACATGCGTACGCGGCCACCGCCAGCAGCAGAACGAAAGCGACGAGGTCGGCCATCACGTCCCGCCTCCCCCGGACGCAGGGGAGCCGTCGTCTCCCGAGGACGTGGCGTCGCCGGCCGGGACAGGGGGGCGCGGACCGTAGGGGGTGATCGCCTCCGGTGCCTCCGCCGTCCGCCCGTCCGTCTGCTCGTCGGCCAGGCGCCATCGGTCGCGCATCTTCAGCAGGATGGTGAGGAACGCCCCGAAGATGAAGACGTACAACACGATCACCAGGCCGAACATGATCCAGAGGGTGGTGGAGCGGGTCGAGGTCACGGCCTCCGCGACGCGCATGTTCTGGTAGACGATCCAGGGCTGGCGCCCCACCTCGGTCGCGATCCAGCCGCATTCGACGGTGACGACGGCGGCGACGCCGGCGCAGGCGGCGCTGCGGAAGAACCACTTGGAGGCGGGCAGCCGGCGGCGGCGCCACCAGATCAGGCCGTACCAGAGGGCGAGGAGCAGGAGCAGGCTGCCGAGCACGACCATGGTGTCGAAGGCCCAATGGGCGATCGTGGCCTGAGTGGCGTTCGGCCGGTCGTCCGCCGGTACGGAGGACAGCCCCGTCACCACGGTGTCCGGGCTGAACCCGGCCAGGATGGAGTCCAGCTGGGGGAACTTGATGCCGCCGGAGATAGATCCGTCCGGGTGGAGCCGGCCGTAGAGGTACTCCGGAACGTGGCTGTCGGTGTCCCAGACGATCTCCAGGGCGGCGAACTTCACGGGCTGCTTCTGGAACACCTGCCGGGTGATCGAGTCTCCCAGGATGAACTGGACCGGTGTGGCCACCGCGGCGAGGGTGAAGGGGACCGTGAAGCCGAGGCGGTGGTATCGGTCACGGCGGCCGCGCAGCCAGCCGACGGCGTAGACGCCTGCCACGACGTAGCCCGCGGTCAGCAGCATCGCCACCACGAAGTGCCAGTACTGCGGCCCGAACATGGGGGTGAAGATGGCTTTCCAGACGTTCACGTCGACCGGCTTGCCCTGGGAGTCGAGGGTGAACCCCTGCGGGGTGTTCATCCACGCGTTGGCCGCCAGGATGCCGAAGGCCCCCAACAGCGCGACGGCCGGCAGGGGCAGCCCGAGCAGGAAGTGGGTGCGCGGCTTCAGCCTGCGCCAGCCGTACAGGTAGATGGCGATGAGCACGGCTTCGAGGAAGAAGGCCCAGGCCTCGACACCGAAACCGATGCCGAAGACATCGCCCCACCTGCCCATCAGCCCCGGCCAGAGCAGACCGAACTCGAACGACAGTACGGTGCCGGTGACGACGCCGATCGCGAACTGCACGGCCATCACGGCCGACCAGCGCCGGGCCAGCAGCAGGGCCGTCGCGTCGTTCTTGCGCAGGCCGATGTAATGCATGATCAGGGTGATGAGCGGCAGTGCCACGCCCATCGGCACGAGGATGATGTGGGAGGCGAGGGTGAACGCCATGAGCTCCCTGGCCGGGAGCAGTTGGGCGGGGGAGTCTGCAGCCGCCAGCAGGTGGACCGTGGTGTGCATGCGTTCCTTTGCCGCTCGGGATGACGGGCCGGACGAGGGTCAGCCGCCGGTGGCGAAGCCGGGGAAGAGGGTCATCCCGCCGTCCACGTAGAGCGTGGTGCCCACGACGTAGTCCATGAGGTCGGAGGCGAGGGCCACGGCCGCGTACGCGATGTCCTCGGGGTCGCCGATGCGCACGTACGGGATCAGCCGGAGCAGATCCTCCAGGGCCTCGGGCGTCTCCCACGCGTCCCGGTTGATCGGTGTCCTGATGGCTCCGGGAGCGATCGCGTTCACGCGGATCTTCTTGGGCGCGAGTTCCTGGGCCAGGGTCGTCATCAGCATGTGCACACCGCCCTTGGAGGACGCGTAGTTCGCGTGCCCCGCCCAGGGGATGATCTGGTGGACGGAACTCATGCAGATGATCTTTCCGGCGGAGCGGGACACCTCCGGGACGACGCCGCGCCGCAGGAACTCCTTCGTCGCCTCCCGCGCGCAGAGGAACTGGCCCGTGAGGTTCACGTCCAGGACCTTCTGCCACTGGGCGAGCGTCATCTCCTCGAACGGGGCGTCGCGCTGCAGTCCGGCGTTGGCGACCAGGATGTCGATCGTGCCGAACTCCCGGACCATCCGGTCCATCATGGCCACGACCTGGTCCTCCTGGGACACGTCCGCCTCGTACGCGGCGGCGCGCACACCGAACGAGGTGATCTCCTCGACCACCTTCTCGGCCTCTTCCGCACCGGCCACGTAGTTCACGACGACGTCGGCGCCGGCCCGGCCCAGGCCGATGGCCGTGGCCTTGCCGATTCCGCTGTTGGCGCCGGTGACCAGCGCCTTCTGGCCCTTGAGCAGGTGGGCGGGGATCACTGCCCGCGGTGCGCCCTCGGTGGAACTCACGATCGACTGCCTCCTCGACTGCCCGATCCGGTCCGCCGGACCGCGGCCCGACAGGGTCCGAACGCCACCGAATCACCCTGTCCGGAGTTCGGCGGCCCGGGCGAGCTGCTCTTGGGCCACGCGGCCGAGCATCACCCCCCGGTCGGAGGAAGCCCGGGGGTCATCCCAGCCGTTCCACGAGGTGGTCGCCCACCCGCAGGGCGTTCGCGATCGCGGTGAGCGACGGATTGACCGCGCCGATGCTCGGGAAGAAGCTCGTGTCGACCACGTACAGGTTGTCGAGGTCGTGGGCCTTGCAGTTCACGTCCAGGGCGGACGAGGCCGGGTCGTCGCCGAACCGTACGGTGCCCGCCTGGTGCGCCGTGGCGCCGATCGGCATGCCCTTGTGGAGGTAGATGCTGCGCGACAGCAGCTGGTGCTCGTGCATCCCCAGATGGCCGAGCATGCCCTGGAGCTTGTGCCGCAGGCGTTTCAGCCCCGCGATGTTGTTCTTCTCGTCGAGCGCGAGACGGATGGTGCCGTCGTCCTCGAGGGTGACCCGGTTGTCGGGGAGGGGGAGGTCCTCGCCGCACAGCCAGAAGTCGACCGCGTGGTGGGCCATGACCTCGAAGGGCATGTCGGGGGTCACGGCACCCGCCCAGCGGGGCGCCTCGCCGTGGATCTGGTCGGCGTCCGACTTGCCGAGCATCTGGATGCCGCCCAGCGGGTAGTCCCAGTCGTCGGCGCCGAGGTACCAGTCGTGCAGGGCCAGGGTCTTCTGGAACCTGGTGTCGTTGGGCTCCTTCGAAATGGCCATCAGCGCAAGGTTGTTGTGGCGCATGTAGTGGCGGCCGACCACGTCGGAGCTGTTCGCCAGCCCTCGGGGGTGGCGGTCGTTGGCCGAGGCCAGGAGGAGGGCCGCCGAGTTGACCGCCCCGCAGGCGACGACCACGATGTCCGCGGAATAGGAGGCCTCGAGCCCGTCCGCGTTCCGGGTCACGACCGTGCTGACGCTCCGTCCGGTCGGGTCGGTCTCCAGCCGGACCACATGCGCGTTGGTGACCATTTCGACGTTCGGGTGCCGCAGGGCCGGCTCCACGCAGATCACCTGGGCGTCCGACTTGCCGCGCACCAGGCAGGGGAAGCCGTCCACGCGGTCGCAGCGGATGCAGACACTGGAGCCGGTCGCACGCCCGTGCTCGTCCTGCACCAGGTTGACGCCGATGGGCAGGTGGAAGGGGTGCAGACCCCGTTTCTCCAGGTCGTCGCTCAACTGCTGGATCCGCGGCTCGTGTTCGACCGGCGGATAGGCGTACTGGGCACTGTACGGCCCCTCCCACGGGTCCTCCCCGTGGCGTCCGTGGACCAGGTAGAGGTGCTCGGCCTGTGTGTAGTAGGGCTCCAGGTCCTCGTACCGGATCGGCCAGGCCGGCGACAGGCCGTCGTGGTGGCGGAGCTCCCCGAAGTCCTCGGGCCGCAGCCGGAAGAGGGCGGCGCCGTAGAACTTGGTGTTCCCCCCGACGTAGTAGTTGACCTCGGGCGGGAACTCGTCGCCGTGCTTGTCCAGCCAGAACTCCGGGGCACGGTACTTGCCCTTCACGAACACGGCGGTGGAGTCCCAGTTGTCCCGCTCGCGGGGGAGGAAGTCACCGCGTTCGAGGATCAGCACCCGTTTGCCGGACGGGGCGAGCCGGTGGGCGAGGGTACCGCCGCCGGCGCCCGAACCGATGATGACGACGTCGTAGTGCGGGGAGTCGCCCACGGCGACCACCGTCCTTGCGCTCGCGGGCCCGCCCTGTCACCGGCCCTCTCTCTGCGCGCTGCCGGGACGCGGCAGCCACCCCACCTCTTCGAACGTATCCCGCCTTCCCCGGTGCGGCGACCGGACGGCGCGGGACCCTACGGCGCGACCCGACCGAGTGACCGGACCGAGCGACCGGACCGAGTGACCGGACTGAGCGACCGTACGGCGCACCCGCGCCCGGCCGTCACAGGACGGCGATCGGGTTCACGGGCGAGCCGGTGGCCGACGGAAGTCTGAGCGGCGCGACCACGCACAGGAAGGACCAGCGGCCCTCCCGGGCACAGGCCCGGGTCAGCTCCTCGAACTGCAGGTAGTCCATCAGGTGCAGCCCCATGGCGTGCACCGCCAGCACGTGCACGGGAAAGTCCACCCCGGCCACCGCACTGGGGGCGGTGTCGTTGTTGCCGTCCGAGCCCAGCGCGGCGACCTGCCGATCGGCCAGGAACCGTACGGCCGCGGGATGAAGGCCCGTCCGGGCCTGCGCTGCGTTCCACGCCCCGCGCTCCTGGCGTCGGGGGCGATGCCCCACCCGCACGAACAGCAGGTCGCCCGGCAGGACCCGGACCCCCTGGGCCGCCTCCACCGCCGTCAGGTCGGCGGCGGTCACGTGGTCCCCGGGCTCCAGCCAGGGCACGCCCCGCAGCCGCGGAACGTCCAGGAGCACGCCACGGCCGACGATGCCGTCCCGGACGACCTCGACGGAGAGCGCCCCGGCGCCCTGGGACGTCACACTGCTCGCCGGAACGCCGTTGTAGAGCTCCCCGTCGAACAGCACGTGGCACAGCGCGTCGAGATGACTGTCCGCGTCCCCGTGCACGTTCATCGCGAAGCGGTCGCGCGCGAAGTGCAGCCCGTCGCCGCCGGTCTCACCGGTCTCACCCTCGGCGGGCGCGATCATCCGGTGGCGTGCCGGTTCGGGATTGTCGGGGCCGGGCAGGGTCTCGATGGGCGCGGCAAGGGACACCGTATGTCCGGTGCGGACCTCGGCGGCGGCGGCCACGACGCGCTCGGGCGTCAAGTGGCCCAGCGCACCGCGCCGGTCGTCCGGCGCGCGCGGGCTCCTGTCGCGCAGCTCCTCGTACAACGCGCGAAAGGCGTCACCGGTCATGGACCGCGGCGTCGACGGCCCGGTGTCCGGGGTCACCAGGACCCCCACGGGGCGAGGCCCCACCGGAAGACGTGGCTGTCGCCCGGCTGCAGGACGGCGAGCGCCGTGCCGCTGCGGAAGGCGTCGGCGGGACAGGACATCGGCTCGATGGCGACACCGCGCCGGCGCCGCCCGGTCTCGGACAGGGTGTCCCCGGTGTAGACCTGCACGTACCGGATGCCCTCGACGAGCCGTACGTCGATGCCGTGCCGCCCCGAAGGGTGCGCCAGCCGTACCGTGCAGTGGCCGGCGGGGTCCCGGTCGAGGCCCGTGTACGCGGTGTCCAGGTGCTCCACGCCGATGGGCCGGGCGGTGCGGAAGTCGTACGCCGTGCCCTCGACCGGCTCCTCACCGGTCGGCAGGCCGTGTTCGTCGGCGATCAGCCGGTGGCGGGCCGGCACGGTCAGCAGCGCGGTGTCCACCAGGTCGGTGCCCACGGTCAGATAGGGGTGCTGGCCCACGCCGTAGGGCGCGGCCGCGTCCCCCGCGTTGGTGGTGGTGACGGTGGTCTCGAGCCCCTCCGGGCCCAGCCGGTACTCGGCCGCCACCTCCAGCCGGTACGGGTACCCCGGCTGCGGGAAGAGGGTGGTGCCCACCGTGACCGCGTCCTCGCTGCGGGCCAGCAGCTGCCACGGCACCCACCTCAGGAGCCCGTGGATCGCGTTGCCGTTCTCCGGTTCGGTCAGCGGGAGTTGCAGCTCCTCGCCGCCGAAGCGGTAGCTCCCGCCGGCCACCCGGTTCGGCCAGGGCACGA
The DNA here is from genome assembly GCF_045160965.1 of Streptomyces sp. NBC_00207. NCBI lineage: Bacteria > Bacillati > Actinomycetota > Actinomycetes > Kitasatosporales > Streptomycetaceae > Streptomyces > Streptomyces sp. NBC_00207. The sequence goes on from NZ_CP130715.1 coordinate 8,313,294, forward strand.
GGAGCTGCCCGCGCCCGCCGGTGATCCGCTCGTCGGCGGTGAATCCGTCGAGGAGCGGCCGCCCGCCCACCGCGTAGTGGCGCAGGGCGCCGCCCAGCTCGACCACCACCGCTTCGTGCGCACCGTGGCGCAGCCGCCACTGTTCTCCTGATGCCGTCGGGGGCATGTGCGGCTCCTCGGTCGGTACGGCGCTGAGGTGGGCGAGGATGGCTGCGACCACGGCTTCCGGGGGCCGGTCGATGTCCACCACGCAGGCGTGCTCGTCGGGCTCCGGCTCCTGGAGGTCGGCGAACTGGCTGTCCAGCAGCCGTGCGGGGAAGAAGTGGCCGTGCCTGGACAGCAGCCGGGCCCGGATGAGCTGCCGTGAACCGTGCAGGTGGACCAGCCGCACTTCGGGCCGCCCTCCGGCCAGTTGGTCGCGATAGGCGCGTTTGAGCGCGGAACAGGCCAGGACGGCGGGTTCCCCCGCTGCGATCCGCCGGTCGATCCAGGCCGCGACGGAAGCCAGCCACGGGCGTCTGTCCTCGTCGGTCAGCGCCTCGCCGGCCGCCATCCTGGCCCGGTTCGCCGGCGTGTGGAAGTCGTCCGCGTCCTGGTAGGACCAGCCGAGCCGGTCGGCCAGCAGCAGTGCCACCGTGGACTTCCCCGCCCCCGCCACGCCTGTCACGAGGACCACGGTCGCGGGCGCTTTCGTCGTGCGGGCCCGCGGATCGGCCTGACCGGACGGGGTCGGGGGCATGCCGCCCGTCCGGACTCCGGGCGGCGGTGCCCGCGTGGGCTCGCGCACGTGGTCCCGCACGTGGTCCCGCGCCATGCGGCCTCCTTCGCGCAGTACGGCCGGCCCCCGTCCGGCCGCCGGAGGGGTACTTCCACTCTCGGCGCACGCGGGCCGCGGTGCACTTCGGCGACCGACCGTGCGACGGAAGCACGGCGGAGGCAGGGCGTGGCAGAGCTCAGGCGGAGCCGCCGCCGGACGTGCCCGACGTGCCGGGGGCCGGGGGCCCGGCGGGCGACGGCTGCGCAGGTCCGCCTGCCGGGGGACGTGCGGAACCGCGGGGCAGCAACTGGGTCGTCACGAAGGCCACGACGGCCGCCAGGACCACCACCGGGGTCATGGCGACGCTGTCGAGCACCAGGACGACGAGGACGATGCTGCTGACCGGCAGCCGCAAGGCACTGGCGGTCGCGGCTGCCATACCCGCGGCCATGGCCGGTACGACCCCCAGGCCCGGCAGGGGCGCGAGCAGCACACCCGCCGCAGCACCCAGGAACAGCGACGGGAACACGGGGCCGCCCCGCAGGCTGCCCAGGCAGAGGGAGTAGGCGACGCTGGTGAACAGCAGTACCGCGATCAGGGCCCCGACGCCCCAGCCGTGCGGATCGCCGGCCAGCTGGCCCAGAGTCCCCTGGCCGGAGGACGCCACGTTCGCGGGCGACCGGCCGGTGGTGAGCGCGTACACGGCGGCGCAGATGCCGGCCGCCAGCGCGCACAGGGTGGTGTGGAAGACGGGGCGCTTCGCGACGAACCGTGCGGTCAGCCGCCCCCCTCGCATGATCGTATGCACGAGGGCGCCGATGGCCACGGCCATCAGCACCGCCCAGATGACGTCCCCGGCGTCGAGCTGCGGAACGGGCACGCCCACCTTCACGGAGAGGCTGGGCGCGTCGAAACCGGTCCAGCGGCCGAAGCCGGTGAACACGAGTGCACCCACCCCGCTCGACAGCAGCGCGGGCAACATGACGGCGAACAGCTGCGGCCCGCCCACCCCGGCCACCTCGATGAGTATCACCGCGGCGACCAGTGGGCTCCCGAAGATCACCGCGACCGCCGCGGCTGCTCCCGCCGCGCCCAGGAGCGCCGTGCTCTGGGGGGTCGCCGGCGCCCGCGCCAGATCCCTGAAGAGCAGCGCCAGACCGCCGCCGAGAGCGATCAAGGGGGCCTCGGGTCCGAGCGTGGCGCCGAGGGGAAGGCTGAGCAGGGCGGCGAGGACCACGCCGGGCAGGGCTCCGGGCGAGACACCGCCGGTGTGGAGTCCCGAGGCGGGGATGTGGCCGCCCCCGCCTGGCAGGCGGGTGACCACGAGCCCGACGGTCGTGCCGGCCACGAGCAGCAGCGGCAGCGGCCACCACCACGGCGGGACGTCCCACCCCAGAGCCTCCGGCAGGTCGTCCCACATCAGGTGCTCCAGCTCGTGGAGCGCGACCAGGAACCAGAACGCGATCAGCGACACCGGAACACCGATGAGGGCGCAGAACACGAGCACCTTGAAATAGCCGGGACTGCGCAGCAGTTCACCCAGCCGGTCCGCCTCTTCGGGCTGTGTCACTTCGGGCCGTGTCGCTGCGGAAGGCCCTGTGGGGCGTGGATCCGACTCCGTCATGGGGTGTGTCCCGTCTCGGTTCCGGACGTCCGTATCAAGCGAGGAGCTTGGCCTTCTCGGCAGCGAACTCCTGCTCGGTCAGCAGACCTTGGGCCTTCAACTCGCCCAGCTGCTTGAGCTGCTCGATCTTGCTGCTCATTTCGTCGCCGGGGGCCGGGGCGGCGGCAGGGGCGGGGGCCGGGGCGGGTGGTGCCGCCGGGGGCTGCTGCTGATACGCCTGTTGCGGTTCGCTCTGCTGCGCCCATCGGCCCGCCTGCCGTCGCGAGACGCGGTTCGACACGGCGGTGGCGGTTCCGGCCACCACGGCTGTCCGGGCGACGCCGCGAAGAAGTCCAGGCATGTTCGTTCATCTCCCAGAGGTGTACGGGTCCGGGTCCACCGAAGCCGGGCCCTGCCCACGGCCCGTGGTCCTGGGACGTACGCCACGACATGCGGCGACGGGCAGCCCGCCACAGCCATTGCAACATCCAGCCGTGGGCTTCGCACGTTCGAGCGCGGGCTCACAGCCGACGACTCAGGCGTGGCAGAGCACGTCGAGGACGACGGCCTCGGCGTCGAGGTCGTCGAGATAGCGGTTGGCCCTTTCCCAGTGGCCGTCCGTGGACGCATCCATCCACGAGCCATCAAGGGTGACCAGGGCGAAGCCGGGCACGGCGCACTGGACCGACCGCAGCCGGGCTTCCGCGTGGTCCTGCGCGAAGTAGGCGACCGGGTCGTTGACCAGGAACGACATGCCGAAGTGCGGGTCTCCCGCGACGGCGCGCTGGGCCACCTCCTGCACCAGCGGCTGGGCCAGATGGTCCTTCCTGGCGTCTGCCGCGGAGTACCTTTCAGGATCAGCCTCGTGGCGGGCGAGGAAGTCGGCGAGCGGTTGCGCCGGCGGGTGCACCACGGTCAGCTCGGTCCACGCCGCGAGCAGGGCGTCGTGCGAGCGCGCCGCTCGTTTCCGCATACCGTCGAAGTCGAGCAGACCCCGAGGCCCGCCATGGCATTCCAGCGGCCCGAGGACATCGAGCCTGGCCTTCCTGCGCGGCACGGTCGACGCCGTCACGAGCCTGCGGTCGCCGTCGTGCGGAGGCAGCACGAGGTAGGCGCTGCCCGCGCTGGAATGGATGGCCCACGAGTCCCAGCGGCCGACCGGATTCCCTTCCCGGGTGGAGCTGGTGTCGTACGGCGCCATGGCGGCGGCTGTCGCCCGCGGAACCTTCCGGGGTGCGGTCGGCGGCAGGCACACAGTGGCGAAGAACTTGCTCATGCCCGGGAGCGTAAGCCCTGGGTGCCGCCCGCCTGCCGCCGAGCCCCGCACCTGCTCGACCGGGACGGCAGGGCGGCTATCGTCGGCGCATGCAGCCAAAGGTGATCTTCTTTGATCTCGGGGGCGTCGTCTGCCGGTTCCATCGCGAGCGGCGGCTTGCCGAGCTCGGTGAGGCCTGCGGGATCCCTCCTGAGCAGGTGGAGAGCGAGCTCTACGCATCCGGGCTCATCTCGCGGTGGGATCTCGGCCTTGATTCCGCCTCGGAGATCCACCGCACGATTCGGGAGAGGCTGGGGTTCCAAGGGAACATACGGGCACTCCAGGAGGTCTGGTGCCGTGCCTTCGAGCCGGATCCGGAGGTGCTCGTGCTGGTGGATGCTGTGCGTCCGCTCCGGACCGCCCTGCTGACCGACAACGACCCCCTGCTCCTGGAGGCGCTCCCGGGCCTGCTTCCCCAGGTCGCCTCCCGTTTCGACGCCTTGTTCTTTTCCTGTCGTCTTGGGGCTGCCAAGCCCGAGCCGGAGGTGTTCGGACAGGCCGTCGACAGGATGGGCGTCGCCCCGGGGGAAGCCGTGTTCATCGATGACAGGGCTGCGAACGTCGCTGCCGCCCGCGCGCTGGGGATCACCGCGATCCACTTCCGCGACGCCGGCGGACTCGGTGCCGCGCTGGACGCACTCCTGCCGCGGTGACCACGGGCAACGCGACGGCCGGCACGCAGAATCCGCCGGATCTTGATCGATTGGCCAGGGCATGGCCCCCGGAGGACTCTCGATGGGAGGGAAGAAGGTGGTCTGCGTGGATCGGATGGCGTCGTTGTGCACGGCATGGGGCGCCATGTTCCTGGTCGCGCTTTCCGGCGTCATGGACGCGCAGGCGTTGGCGGCCGACGACCGCGAGAAACGCAGTGCAGAGGTTCTCCAGGAGCTGGTGCCTTCAGCCGATGGCCCGGGCTGTGCGGCCGCGGTCGGCAAACGCGGTGTTGTTGTCTGGGAGGCGGGCAGAGGGAAAGCCGACCTGGCGACCGGTCGTGCCATTACCTCGAAGACGGTCTTCGACATGGCATCCAATTCCAAGCAATTCACCGCAGATGCCATTCTCCTGCTGGCCGGGCGGCATCAACTCGCACTGAATGACCCCCTGTCCGATTTCCTCGACAACCCGCCCGCCTGGACCCGGAACGTCACGCTGGGCGACCTGATGCGTCACACCAGCGGCATTCCCGACTACCAGGATCTGCTGGAGGCCAAGGGCATACAGGTCACGGATCCGGCCGACCAGCAGGACTCGACCGCGGCCATCCTCGCCTCACAGCCGGAGGACCCGCCGGGCAAGCGCTTCTCCTACTCCAACTCCAACTACATCCTCCTGGCCCATGTGGTCGAGAAGGTCACCGGCAAGCCGTTCCCCACGTTCCTCCAGCAGGAGTTCTTCACGCCGCTGCACCTGCGCATGACCTTGGCCCCGGCGGTGGACGTTCCCGGCAAGGCGAAGTCGTACGACGAGAAGGACGGCTCCTTCACTCCCAATTCCTCTCCCTGGAAGCAGTACGGAGACGGCTCCGTTCAAACCACTCCCGGGGAATTCGTCCGCTGGGCCGACAACTACCGCACCGGCCGCATCGGTGGAACGCAGCTGCTCACCGAAGTCACGGAGGGGGCAGTGAGCGTGGGAGACGTCCTGCGCCGGCGCGGCATCGAAGAAGGGCGGTACGGGGCCGGAATGCTCCTCCTCCCCGACAAGAGCCTGGTGCACCGCGGCGACTGGGAGCAATTCCACAGCACCTTCAAGGTGAGCCCGGACCGGAACACCGCCGTCACCGTGGTGTGCAACGCGGATGCACCCGACCATTTCCGTGCGGCAAACCAACTGCTGGACATCTGGACCAAGTGACGGGTCGGCCGGTGACCCCATGTGGGTCGCCGACTCATCCCACAGCAACTTCGCTCCCAAGCGCCGGAGCCGCCCGCGCCGTGCGTTCCAGAGCCCGGCCGGTGATGTGAGGAGTCTGCTGGGCCGGTTGTCGCGCGAGCAGCACCAGCTCGCGGTGTGTCCCCGTGCCCGGATGCCGACCGTCAGGCCGGCGACGCAGGCCAGCGCGATGGGGGCACCTCCCAGCGGTAGCTGGGGGAGTTCGCGGCGGCGATCGGGCACGGTGACGACCGCGATGTCGTCGTAGGCGCTGCCGAGGGAGTAGGTGCACGCGACGCAGAGGATCCGCCCCAACGGGCGTGAATCCAGGCGTACTCGGAGTACAGGTCGGCCAGTGCCCGAACGTCCTCGGGCATCAGCCGCCGAACCGTCACGCCACGCGGCGTCCGGAGCTGCTGCGGGGTGATCTCGATCATGAATGGTCTTCAGGTTCCGGTGGTCCGGTCGCAGAGCCATACGGCATGGCCGCGCCGGCGCAGGCGGCCGCGGAATCGGGCGGTGTGTCAGCGCACCGGCAGGTGAGCGGCGCGCGAGGCCGGGCGCACCGTGTGCGGTGGCTGGTCGTCGTGGCGTAGACCGCTGTCGCATCAGCCATCCAACTGCCGGGCGGGGCAGGGCTCAAGGGGGTGGGCCGACCCTTGACGAAGCTCTGATGCGGGCATGGCGCCGCCACTGCCGCCCGGCGTCCGTGCACCCGTTGCGCAGTATGCGTTCACGCCAAGTCCATTGCAATGTCGACCCCCTGATCGTCCGTTGCGTTCAGCTTAGACGTCATTGCAATGCGGTCTTATATGGCTGCTGGGATGGGTAGTTGGGTCAATCTTTGACGTTGACCAAATCGTGAACGCAATGTAGCGTCGCAGGCGTTCAACGATTCCCGAACGTTCGTCGGTGCCGGTGGCGCCGCAGAGGGGGTCCCCGTGATCGAGCTCCAGCTCGCCGAGGCCATGAGCGCCACGTCGGGACGGGTCTTGAAGGTCGAACGCTTACGCAAGGAGATTCATGATGGGAACGGGCAACGGCGGCTTCTCCAAGGCAGGGCTGCACCGAGTGCGCGACGTGCTGGCACGGCACGTCGAGTCCGGGAAGGTTCCCGGACTCGTCGCGCTCATCAGCCGGGGTGACGAGACGCACGTCGAAGCGGTCGGGACGATGCGCCACGAGGGCGGCGCCCCGATGCGCCGGGACACGATCTTCCGGATGGCGTCCACCTCCAAGCCGGTCGCGATGGCGCCGGTGATGGTCCTGCTCGACGAGTGCAGGCTGCGGCTGGACGACCCGGTGCAGCAGTGGCTGCCCGAACTCGCCGACCGCCAGGTGCTGAAGCGGATCGACGGCCCGCTGGACGACACCGTGCCCGCGCGGCGGCCGATCACCGTACGGGACCTGCTGACCTCCACGTTCGGGCTCGGCATAGACCTGACGGCGCTGGGTGCTCCGATCATGAACGCGGTGTTCGAGCGGGGCGTCTTCAGCCAGGGCGCGGTACCGCTGCCCGATCCGGACGAGTGGATGCGCCGCCTCGGCACGCTGCCGCTGATGCGCCAGCCCGGTGAGCAGTGGCAGTACCACCTCAGCCACGACGTGCTCGGCGTGCTCGTCGCAAGGGTCACGGGCCGGCCGTTCGAGACGTTCCTGCGCGAGCGCATCCTCGATCCGCTGGGGATGAAGGACACCGGTTTCCACGTGCCCGCCGACAAGATCGACCGGCTGCCGCCCAGCTACGCCCCCAACCCGCAGACGGGTGAGTTCACGGTGTGGGACGAGGCAGTGGGCGGCCAGTACAGCGCGCCTCCGGCGTTCCAGGCGGGCGGCGGCGGGCTGGTCTCCACCGCCGACGACTACCACGCCTACTTCCGGATGCTGCTGAACCACGGGATGCACGGGACCGAACGGATCCTGTCCCGGCCCGCCGTCGAGCTGATGACCACCAACTGCCTCACGCCCGAGCAGGAGAGCGCCCGAACCACTCTGGCCCGCAACGCCGTCCATGTGTCGTTCGGCCAAGGACAGCAGGGCGGCTGGGGCTTCGGGATGGCCGTGCGCACCTACCGCGGCGACTACGCCCCCATCGGCCAGTTCGGCTGGGACGGCGGAACCGGCACCTCGACGTACGCCGACCCGGCGAACCGGCTCACCGGAATCCTGCTCACCCAGGTCGGGCTGACCACGCCGGATCCGGCGCGGCTCATCCACGACTTCTGGACCACGCTCTACCAGGCGATCGACGACTGACGCCGATCCGCCGAGGCCGGTGCGCCCGAGGGTGAGCGGTTTCCGCTCATGCGAGGGCCGCCAGCCGGCCGGGGTGTTCCTCGACCACGAGGTGGCCGGCGTCCGGGATGACCTGCAGACCGGTGCCGAGCCTGGTACGGACCGCCGGGGCGAGTCGTCGCGGCGGCAGGAAGATGTCGTGGGCACCCGTGGTGACCAGTCGGGGAACGGTGCGCGCCGGCAGGTCCGCCGCGCCGGGTGCACCGCTCGATCGCGAGTGGCGTGCGACCAGGGTCATCCATTCCACCAGCTCTTCGCGGGGCTGGTGGCCGGGGGCCAGCATGGCCCGCAGGAGCCGGGTGCTGCGCGCCGGATTCGGTCGTACGAACCAGGCGGCGGAGACCGCGAGCAGCCCCGGTGTGAGGCGCAGTCTGCCCAGCCCGCCGGGGGAGACGAGTACCAGCCGGTCGATGCGCGGTGACGGGCTGGACAGGGCGATGGCGGCGCCGAAGGAGTGGCCGATCACCACCACGGGCCCGGTCGGGGCAGCAGCGTCGAGGACCTCGCTCAGCCAGGTTCCGTACCAGGACAGGCGGCCGCCGGAGGGGCCGCGCTCCCCGGAGCTGAGACCGGGTTGACCCGGGACGTCCGGCAGGACGAGCCGGTGGCCGGCCGTGACGAGGGCAGTGGCCAAGGGCAGGGATGCGGCGGCGTTGAAGTTCGTACCCGGTACGAAGACGACCGTGGTCGGGCCGGAGCCGGCGGACACCAGGTGGGTCCGTGCCCCGTTGGCGTTCACCGTCGTCCGCTCTTGCGGTACCGGCCATGCGTCGAGCCGGTCGGTGCACCAGCGGCGGATGTGCTCCCGGCCCGCCGTACTGCGGTAGATGGAGTCCATCCGGCGAGTATCGCCCCCCGACGGCCTCCCGGTCTTGCCGTCAAGAGTGCGTGAAGACCGGTGCGGCGGCCGTATGGAAACCGCCAAGCACCCTGGTATTCGAGCCGTGCCCTTTCGACGCTGTCCTCACTTTGTCCAACGGAGGAACCAGCGAAGATGGCCGTACACATGGGAAAGCCGAACACGGCAGGACAGGCCCCGGGCGCGGAGGAGCCGCCTGATACCGGCGCAAAGGCATCCTCGGGCGGGGATCGCCACCGGCTGACCGCCCTCCAGGGGCTCGCCGCGCTGTCGCTCGACGCGATGGCGTCCGTCGCGTACGGGCCCGAGTCGATCGTGCTGGTGCTGGCGGCGGCCGGCGCGCACGGCATGGGTTTCACCCTCCCGGTCACCCTCGCCATCGCCGCGCTCCTGGCGGTGCTGGTGGCCTCGTACCGGCAGGTGATCGCAGCCTTCCCGGACGGCGGCGGCTCGTACGCGGTCGCCAAGAGGCACCTCGGCCGGCGTACGAGTCTGGTCGCCGCGGCCTCGCTGATCCTCGACTACGTCCTGAACGTCGCCGTCTCCGTCACCGCAGGGGTCGCCGCCCTGACCTCGGCCTTCCCGGAGCTGTACGGGGAGCGGGTGTGGATCTGCCTCGGTGTCCTGGTCCTCGTCACCGCCGTGAACCTGCGCGGTGTCGTGGACTCGGCGAAGGCCTTTCTCGTCCCGACGGCCGTGTTCGTGGGGTCGATCCTGGCCATGGTCGTGGTCGGCCTGTTCCGGGACGGGCCGGTGAGTACCGCCTCGGCCGCCGGACACGCCTCGGCGCTCGGCGAAGGCGCCACCACCGTGGGCGCGTTGCTCCTGTTGAAGGCGTTCGCGGCCGGCTGCTCCGCCCTGACCGGCGTCGAGGCGGTCGCCAACGCCGTGCCGTCCTTCCGCGCCCCGGCCGCCCGGCGCGCCCAGCGCACCGAAGTGGCGCTCGGCGCCCTGCTGGGCGTGATGCTGATCGGGCTGTCCGTGCTGATCGGCCGCTTCCACCTCCAGCCCGTCGAGGGGGTGACCGTTCTCGCCCAGCTCGCGGACGCCTCCTTCGGCCACAACCTCGCCTTCTACCTGGTCCAGTTCGCCACGATGGTGCTGCTCGCCCTGGCCGCGAACACCTCGTACGGCGGACTGCCGGTGCTGATGAGCCTGCTGGCCCGCGACAACCACCTGCCGCACGTCTTCGCGCTCAAGGCCGACCGCCAGGTGCACCGCCACGGAGTGGTGTGGCTGGCGCTGGTCTCCGGCGTCCTCCTCGTCTTCTCCGGCGGCGACACCAACACCCTCGTCCCGCTCTTCGCGATCGGCGTCTTCGTCGGCTTCACCATCTGCCAGGTCGGCATGGTGTGGCACTGGTACGGCCAACGCCCCGAGGCCTGGCAGACCAAGGCCGCGCTCAACGGCTTCGGCGCGCTCCTGACCGGCGTCTCGGCGATCGTCGTCACCGCCACCAGGTTCACCGAAGGTGCCTGGCTGATCGTCCTCGCCCTGCCGCTGATCGTCCTCGCCTTCGAGAAGGTCCACCGTGCGTACACGGAGATCGGTGAACGCCTGGAGCTCGGCCGTATCCCGCAGGCGCCGAGGCGCTCCCGCTCCCTGGTCGTCGTACCCGTATCAGGGCTGTCCCGACTGACCTGCCAGGCACTGACCGCCGCCCGCTCCCTGGGCGACGAGGTCCTCGCGGTGACCGTCGTCCACCCGTCGCCCGAGGACCGGCCGACCGCGGAGGCGCTGCTACGGGACTGGGAGTTGTGGAAGCCCGGTGTCCGGCTGGTCGAGCTCTCCTCGGACACGCGCTCGCTCGGCCGCCCGGTGGCCGGTTTCGTGCGCGAGCTGGCGCGGACACACCCGGACGCGCAGGTGACCGTACTGATTCCGGAGACCGAACCCGCCCGACTGTGGCAGCGGATGCTGCAGAACCAGCGCGGCTCCGTCGTCGCCCACGCCATCCGCCGGGACACCGACGCGGTCATCTGCCGACTGCGCTTCCGCATCGCTGCCGACGCACGTTGACGTGCCGTTGCCGGCGGCTCGACGCAGCTCGTGCGCCGCCGTCATCGCCGGCGGCGACCGTGCGGAGGGTCAGCGGGAACCCGGCGTGCAGGGGCGGTGACGGCATCCGCGTTAACGAAGCGTCAGGATTCGCTCATCGCGTTCCTCGCAGCCGGTGTGCTGCCGCCGCTGGCGACCATCGTGCTCGTGCTGCTCACCTTCTGGAAGGGGAAGCTGTTCGTCCTGACCCTGCTCGGGTTCGCGGCGACCGACTTCCTCATCACCATCACCCTCTCGGCCGCGGACGCCACCGCGCACCTGGTGGAGAACCCGCACTTCACCAGCACCCTGCACGGCCACGAGGTGCTGATCACCCGACGCGCAGGGCGGTGCGTACGCCACCGGCGTCCTCGTCCTGATCACCTCGGCGGCGGTCGCCGTGACCATCGCCGCCCGCAGGGCGGGGGAGCGCGGCTGGACGATCGGCTTCGGCATCATCTCGGCGGTCTTCATCTACACGACCGCCGTCAACATCGTGGAGCGCCCCGACGGCGTGAAGATCGGCGCCTGCTTCATCGCCGGCATCATGGCGCTCTCGCTCCTCTCCCGGCTCGCCAGGGTCTTCGAACTGCGCGTCACGCACGTGGAGCTGGACGACATGGCGCAGCGGTTCATTCGCGACACCGCCAAGCGCACCATCCGCTTCATCGCCAACGAACCCGACAACCGGGACACGACCGAGTACCGCGAGAAGGTCGGGCAGATCCGCGCCGACAACGACATCCCGGCCGGTGACGACGTCATGTTCGTCGAGGGCACCGTCCTGGACGCGTCGGAGTTCGAGTCCGGGCTGAGGGTCCGCGGTGAGGTGCTCCACGACCGCTACCGCGTCCTGACCGTGGAGAGCTCCAGCATCCCCAACGCCCTCGCGGCCCTGCTGCTCCACGTACGCGACGAGACCGGCCAGCGCCCGCACATCTACTTCGAATGGACCGAGGGCAACCCGATGGCCAACTTCCAGCGGTTCTTCCTCTTCGGCCAGGGCGAGGTCGCCCTCGCCGACAGGAATCCCGCCGGACCCCCGCCAAGTCGGGGGTCCGGCGCGATCCTCGACGAACAGGGACGCCCTAGCCGCCGATGTCCCGGCTGCGGAAGTCCTCCAGGGTCTCGCGCCGGACCAGCACGCGGGCCGAGCCCTCGTGGACCGCGATGACCGCGGGCCGGCCGACGAGGTTGTAGCCGGAGGCCATGGACAGCTGGTAGGCGCCGGCCACCGGTACGGCCAGCAGGTCTCCGGGGTGGACGTCGCCGGGCAGTTCCACGTCAGCGGCGAGGACGTCGCCGGCCTCGCAGTGCCGGCCGACGACCGTGGCCGTACGGGGTCCGGCCGTGGAGCGGCGGCCGATCAGGCGGGGCGCGTAGCGCACCCCGTACAGGGCGGGCCGCGGGTTGTCGCTCATGCCGCCGTCCACGGCGACGAACACCTTCTCGCCGGTGTGCTTGACGGCGAGCACCCGGTAGAGGGCCACCCCGGCCGGCCCGACGACGGCCCGTCCGGGCTCGACGATGAGCCGCGGGACGGTCAGCCGGGCGGCCGCGCAGCCCTCGGCGAGCTCGGCCCGCAACCGCCGGGCCAGCGCCGTGAGGTCGAGGGCGGGCTCGCCGGGCCGGTAGGCGATGCCGTGGCCGCCGCCCATGTCCAGCTCGGGCAGGACGATGCCGTGCGCGTCGCGGATGCGGGCCATCAGCCCGACCATGCGGCGCAGGGCCACCAGGTAGGGCTTCACGTCCGTGATCTGGGAGCCGATGTGGCAGTGCAGGCCGGTCAGTTCGAGCTGCGGCTGGCCGAGGATCCGCGTGATGGCGTGCTGCGCACCCCCGTCGGTGAGGGACAGGCCGAACTTCTGGTCGTCCGTACCGGTACGGATCTTGTCGTGGCCGCCGGCCGACACGCCCGGCACCACCCGCACCATGACCTTCTGGTGCCCTTGGGGGCCGACGGCGGCCGCGATCCGCGCGATCTCGGAGGGACCGTCGATGACGATCCGCCCCACGCCGAGCCGCAGCGCCGACTCCAGGTCGCGCGGCGACTTCGCGTTGCCGTGCAGCACGATCCGCCCGGGCGGGAATCCGGCGGTGACGGCGAGCTCCAGCTCCCCGGCCGAGCACACGTCCAGGCCCAGCCCCTCCTCCCGTACCCAGCGCACCACGGCCCGCGACAGGAACGCCTTGGCGGCGTACAGCACATCGGCGTCGGGGAAGGCGTCCAGGTAGGTCCGGCAGCGCCCGCGGACCTCTCCTTCGTCCAGAACGTAGACCGGCGTCTCGAACCGGTCGGCCAGCTCCGTCAGCGACACCCCGCCGACGGCCAGGTCGCCGTGCGGGAGCAGTGCCGTGGACGCGGGCCAGATGGACAGGTCCTCCGCGCCGGTGGCGACCTCGGAGAGAACGGCAATGGTCATCGGGACTTCCCCCTCAGAGAGCGCGGACCGCGACTTCGGCCGACCGCGCCGGCACCGGAGTGACGGAAGGGGCGGTGAAGGTCGGGTCGATCGTCAGCGGGCACGCGCCGAGCGGGGCGGCCAGCGCGCGGAGCGCGGACTCGGACAGCCGGATCCAGGGCTGTCCTGCGCCGAGCGTCGCGGCCAGCAGGCCGGGGCGGGTGAATCCGACGGCGGTGCGGTCGCCCAGAGGGGTGCGGAACATACGGAGCACCACCTCCGTGGTCCCCGGCCGGACGGGCACGTAGAGAGGTCCGGCCGGGATCCGTTCCTCAGGCTCGGGGTCGTCGTCGTACCGGAACAAACACATGGGGCCCTCCCAGAGGAACCACGAGTGGCAGGTGAGGCCCCGGATGCGGGGAGGCGGTCCGGGGCGCGACAACGAAGCTATCCCCGCGTCCCCCCGCCCGAGGCCGCTCCGTAACGCGGCTCTTACGGAGACCGGCCGAGTCCATACGGATCCCTGACGCCCGTTCCCGGGCAGCGTCAGGGATCCGTCATGGATCAGGGATCCCGGCGTGAGGGAACCGTCAACAGCCGCACCGAACCCCGCGCAGGGCCCTTTCATGGGAACCCGTGCGGCCTCGGCGCCCCGGCCGGCTGCGGACGGTCAGATGGGGGGCAGGTGCTGTTCGGACCAGACGGTCTTGCCCCCCGTGGTGTAGCGGCTGCCCCAGCGGTGTGAGAGCTGGGCGACGATGTACAGGCCGCGGCCGCCTTCCTCGGAGCTCCTCGCACGCCGCATCCTCGGCTGCGTGTTGCTGGAGTCCGAGACCTCGCACGTCAGGGTGTCCGCCCGGATCAGCCGGAGCCGGACCGGGCCACCGGCGTGGCGAATGGCGTTGGTGACCAGCTCGCTGACGATGAGCTCGGTACTGAAGGCGAGCTCATCGAGGTCCCAGGCGGTCAGCTGATCGAGGACGAGATGGCGCGCGTCGCCGACGATCGCCGGGTCGGGGTCGAGCTGCCACGTCGTGATGGAGTCGGCCTCCACCGCCCGGGTGCGGGCCAGCAGCAGGGTGACGTCGTCCCGCAGCCTGCCCGGCGGCAACCCCTCCACGATGTCGTGCCGGGCCTGACGCAGCGGCCGGCCGAGCACGTCCGCGCGCAGCAGCCGGTCGGCCAGGTTGCGCATGCCCTCGTCGATGTCCCCCTCTCCGCGTTCGATCAGGCCGTCGGTGTAGAGCGCGAGGACGCTCCCCGGCGGCAGATCGCGTTCGACCGGTTCGAAGGGCCAGCCACCGACCCCCAGGGGCGGGCCCGGGCTCAGGTCGACGTACTCCACGGTTCCGTCCGGGCTCACCACGGCCGGGGGCGGGTGTCCGGCGCTCGCCATGACGCAGCTCCGGGTGACCGGGTCGTAGACGGCGTACAGACAGGTGGCCCCGGCCGGTCCGCTGGGCGCCAGCATGCCCGCTTCACCGTCCTCCGGGTCGTCGCTCTCGGCCTCGGCGACGACCTGCAGGACCATGTCGTCCACGTGCGCCAGCACTTCCTCCGGTTCCAGTTCCAAGTCCGCCATCGCGCGTACGGCGCTGCGCAGGCGCCCCATCATGGCCGTGGCGTACAGCCCGTGACCGGCGACGTCCCCGACCACCAGGGCGACCCGGGCCGACGACAGGGGGATGACGTCGAACCAGTCGCCGCCCACACCGCTGTCGGAGTCGGCCGGCAGGTAGACGCTGGCGGCCTCCAGTGCGGGCGTTTCCGCGGTGGCCGGCGGCAGAAGGCTGCGCTGCAGGCCCACAGCGGTGCGGCGTTCCTTGGTGTACCGCCGCGCGTTGTCCACGGCGACGGCCGCACGGGCGGCGATCTCCTCCAGAAGCGCCAGGTCGTCCGCCTCCAGCGGGGGAGCGTCCCCCGTGCGCCAGAGCGTGATCCTTCCGAACGCGATGCCCCGGGCGCACAGCGGCGCCGTCATCGCCGAATGCGCACCCGGGACGGACGTCGCCCACTCCGGGACCGTGCCGTTCCCGGGCCCCGAGGGCCGGGCCCCGAGGCCGGTGACCATCTCTCCCCGGCACTCCCGCGCCCCGGGCGCAGCCGGTTCGGGCACGCCCGCCCCGGTCACGGCCGGACGGGGGACGGCCGCGGGGAGCACAGCCGTGAACTGGGCCGTACCCGTACGCAGCACGTCCGCTTCCGCCCCGGCGACGGCCATCCGGACCAGGGGCAGCGTGAGATGCCCGTCAGCGGGCGGTTCACCACCGGTCAGAACGGTCTCCGCGAGATCCACCGCGGCGCAGTCGCCGAACGCGGGCGCCAGGACCTTGACCAGGTCCTCCACGGTGCGCAGGACGGACAGCGAACCGCCCAGCGCTCCGGTCGCGCGGTACAGCAGGTCCAGGCGCCCGCGCGAGCGCTCGTGGTCGGTGACGTCGGTGAACACCGTCGCCACACCCATCGGATGTCCGTCGGGTTCCTGCAGCCGGAACGCCTGGATGGTCACGATCCGGCCGCCTCTCGGGTCGTCCAGGGTGCGTACGGTCGTGTTGAGACCGATCAGGGGGACCCCGCTGTGCAGGACCTCCCGCAGCCGGTCGTCGATGATCCGCGCGTCCTCGGCCCACAGGAAGTCGGCCAGGCGCCGGCCGCTCAGATCGACCGGCACCCCGGTGTACGGCAAGAGGTGCGAGTTCGTCCGCAGCAGGCGCAGGTCCGCGTCGAAGACGGCCAGGCCCACTCGGCCCTGCAGGAACAGTTCATGCGTGAAGGCGTGGTCCTGCCGCCATCGGGCGACCAGCTCCATGGGCGCGCCCAGGACGAGGCAGCGGGCCGCGTCCCCCCGCGCGCCGTCGTCCAGCGGGATGGCGCGGAAGCCGATCTCCAGCTCGCGTCCTGAGCCGTGCCGCAGTGTGGCCCGGCCCTCCCAGCCTTCCTGCCACCCCTCCCAGCCTTCCTGCGCCCCTTGCCTGCCCTGGGCCAGCACCGCTTCCCAGCTGCCCGCGTCCGCCAGGAGGTCCCGTGCCGGCCGGCCGCACACGTCCGCGGACCGGCGCCCCAGGAGGGCTTCGGCCGCCGGGGTCCAGGCGACGACCGTCCCGGCGCCGTCCAGCAGCGCCGCGGCCGTGTTCGTGACAGCGAAGGGATAGTCCTGGTTGCTCTCAGTGGCGCGCATGCGTGCCCATCTCGTCCGCGGGTCCCGCTGTCCCCATGCTGGTCGATGTCCGGAGCGAGAGCCAGAGGCGTTGCGCCATCCGGTACCGATTCAGACGTCTGTCACAGGGGGCGGGCCGGGTGCCGCGGCCCGTGCCGGCTCACGCGCTGCTGGCCAGCGGGGGGTACGGCAGCGCGGCAACCGGGTTCGGCACGGACCGGAGACGTTCCTCTTCGAAGGTCCGGAGCAGGTCCGCCGCCACGCTCACCGCGATCGTGGCGGGTTCCTTGCCGGTGATCCCGGCCACTCCGATCGGGGTCTTGATCCGGTCGATGGCGGCGGCGTCGTGGCCGCCCTCGGTGGCCAGGCGCTGGCGGAACCGCGCCCATTTGGCGGCGGAGCCGATCAATCCGATCGAGCCGAGACCGGCGGTGCGCAGGGCGGTGTCGCACAGCGCGGCGTCCTCGGCGTGATCGTGGGTCATGATCAGGACGTGGGCTCCGGGCGGCAGCTCCGCGAGCACCTCCTCCGGCAGCAGCGGGGTGTGGTGCACGTGGACGTGCGCCACGGCATCCGCGAGCACGCCGAGCCGTTCGTCCGTGAGCATGTCGGGGCGGGTGTCGACCAGGTGCAGATCGAGGTCGTGGCGGGCCAGGATGCGCGCCAGTTCCAGTCCGACGTGCCCGACGCCGAAGACCGCCACCGCCTGGACCACCGGGAGCGGTTCGAGCAGTACGGTGACGGCTCCGCCGCAGCACTGCACCCCGTGCCGGCCGGTGACCTTGTCGTTGAGGGCGAACTCCATCAGCTCCGGCTCGGGATCGGCCGCGCCGTTCAGTTCGCGCGCCCGGTCGATGGCGACGGCCTCGATGTTGCCGCCGCCGATCGAACCCCACGTCTCGGTCCGTCCCACGACGAGTTTGGCACCGGCCCGGCGGGGCGCGTGGCCGCGCACGGTCGCGACGGTCACGAGCACGCCGGGTTCCCGGCGTGCCCGCAACCGTGCGACCGCGGCCACCCAGCTCATGTCAGGCATTGCTCAAAGCGCTTGCGTCGACGGGGGCTTCGCTGCAGCCCGGGGCGTGACCGCCGTGCTGCACGCCACCCGCGCGGGCCGCCTCGACCGCCCAGTACACCGCCTCGGGTGTTGCCGGGGAGGCGAGCTCCACGCTGACTCCGGTGGGCCCGAATTCCCCGGCCGCCTGCCTCAGTGCCTCCCGCACCGAGAACGCCAGCATCAGCGGAGGCTCGCCCACCGCCTTGGAACCGTAGACCGCGCCCTCCTCGGTGGCGTTCTCCAGCAGCCTGACGTTGAACTCCTCGGGCATCTCCGAGAAGCTCGGCAGCTTGTAGGTGCTCGCCGCCTGGGTCAGCAGCCGACCGCGGTTCGGCCCGTCGCCGGCGTCCCAGCGCATGTCCTCCAGCGTCAGCCAGCCTGCGCCCTGCACGAAACCGCCCTCGACCTGACCGATGTCGATCATCGGGGAGAGGCTGTCGCCGACATCGTGCACGATGTCCACCCGCCGGATCCGGTACGCGCCGGTGAAACCGTCCACCTCCACCTCGGCCGCGGCGGCGCCGTAGGAGAAGTACTTGAACGGGGAGCCCTGGAAGGCCTTCGGGTCCCAGTGCAGACCCTCGGTCCGGTAGAAGCCCGCCGCCGACAGCTGGACCCGCTGGAAGTACGCGGTGCGCACCAGCTCGTCCCAGGCCAGCTCCTTGTCGTTGCCGAGGACGCGGGCGGCGCCCTCGACGATGCGCACGTCCGAGGCGCTCGCACCCAGCTGGGTGCCGGCCACCTGCAGCAGCCGCTCGCGGATCTGCTCGCAGGCGTTCTTCACCGCCGCGCCGTTGAGGTCCGCCCCGGCGCTCGCGGCGGTGGCGGAGGTGTTGGGCACCTTGTCCGTGCGGGTCGGGGCCAGCCGTACCTTGTGCAGCGGAATGCCCAGCGTGGTCGCGGCCACCTGCAGCATCTTGGTGTGCAGGCCCTGACCCATCTCGGTGCCGCCGTGGTTGATCAGGACCGAGCCGTCCTTGTAGACCAGCACCAGCGCACCGGCCTGGTTGAAGGCGGTGAGGTTGAACGAGATGCCGAACTTGATGCCGGTGATCGCGAGCGCCCGCTTGGTGTGCGGGTGCGCGGCGTTGAAGGCCGCGATCTCGCGCTTGCGATCGGCGATGCCGGCGTCGTCCTGGACCTGCTGCCAGATGACGGAGATCTGCTCGGGGTGGGCGACCGGCTGTCCGTACGGCGTCGAATGGCCCTGCCGGTAGAAATTGCGCTCACGCAACTCCATCGGGTCCAGGCCGAGCAACGGCGCGCACCGGCCCATGATGTCCTCGATCACCAGCATGCCCTGGGGTCCGCCGAAGCCGCGGAAGGCGGTGTTGGAGACCTTGTTGGTCTTGGCGATGCGACCGGTGACGCGCGCGTTGGGAATCCAGTAGGTGTTGTCGATGTGGCACAGTGCGCGGGCCACGACCGGCTCGGACAGGTCCAGGCTCCAGCCGCCGTCCGCGGTCAGGGTGGCGTCCAGGGCCTGGATGCGGCCCTCGGCGTCGAAGCCGATCTTCCATGTGGCGTGGAAGCCGTGGCGCTTGCCGGACATGGTGAGGTCCTGGGTCCGGTTGAGCCGTACCCGGACCGGCCGGCCGGTCAGCCTGGCGCCGAGCGCGGCGATGGCCGCGAACCCGTGCGGCTGCATCTCCTTGCCGCCGAAGCCGCCGCCCATCCGCAGGCACTGCACGGTCACCTCGTGGCTGTGCAGGCCGAGCACGTGCGCGACGATCTCCTGCGTCTCCGAGGGGTGCTGGGTGCTGCTCTGGACGAACATCTGCCCGTTCTCGTCGACGTGGGCCAGCGCCGCGTGCGTCTCGAGATAGAAGTGTTCCTGATCGGAGAACTGGAACTCGCCGGTGAACACGTGCGCGGAGTCGTCGAAACCGGCGTCCACCTCGCCGGTCAGCATCACGGGCCGGGCGCCGTGAAAACTCTCCGCCGCGATCGCTTCCCGCAGGGTGATCACCGAGGGCTCTTCGTCGAGTTCCACCTCGACGGCCGCCGCACCGAGCCGGGCCGCCTCCAGGGTCTCGGCGAGCACCCAGGCGACGGCGTGGCCGTGGAACATGACCACGTCGGGGAAGAGCGGTTCGTCGTGCTTCATTCCGGCGTCGTTGACGCCGGGCACGTCGGCCACGGTCAGCACGCGGACCACACCGGGCACGGCGAGCGCGGGCTCGGTGCGCAGCGCGGTGATCCTGCCGTGGGCCTTCATGACCTGGACCGGGTGGGCGTGCAGGACGTCCTTGGTGCGGTGGACCAGGTCGTCGGTGTAGAGCGCGGCACCGGTGACGTGCAGGTTGGCGCTCTCGTGCGGCATCGAAACCCCGACGACGGGCTTTTCGGGACGCTCGGACAAATGGCTCATGACGACACCGCCTCGGTGGTTCGCGCGTACAGCTTCAGCAGGCTCTGGCCGAGCATCGCGGAGCGGTAGCCGGCACTGGCGCGGTGGTCGTCCATCGGAGTGCCCTCGGACCGGAGCACCCGGGCCGCGGCCGCGACGGTCTCCGCCGACCACGGCTCGCCCTCCAGGGCCGCCTCGGCGGCGAGCGCGCGGATCGGGGTGGCGGCCACGCCGCCCAGGCCGATGCGCGCCTTGCGCACGATGCCGTCCTCGATGTCGAGCGCGAAGGCGACCGCCACGCTGGAGATGTCGTCGAAGCGCCGTTTGGCGATCTTGTGGAAGGCCGTGACCGGCGACAGCGGCAGCGGGATGCGCACCGCGCGGATCAGCTCGCCGGGGCGGCGCACGCTCTGCCGGTAGCCGGTGAAGTAGTCGGAGAGGGGTACCTCGCGCTCACCGTCGGCGTCGGCGAGCACCACCGACGCGTCCAGCGCGAGCAGGACCGGCGGGCTGTCACCGATGGGGGACCCTGTGCCGAGGTTGCCGCCGAGAGTGGCACTGTTGCGGATGAGCCGGGACGCGAACTGCGGGAACAGCTCCGCCAGCAGCGGGACGCTGCCGTCGAGGCGGCGTTCGATCTCGGTGAGCGTCTGCGCCGCCCCGATCTCGATGTGGCCGGATTCGACGCGCAGCTCCCGCAGTTCGGGCAGCCGGTCGACCGCGACCACGCAATTCGCCCGGCGGGAGCGGATGTTGACCTCCACGCCCCAGTCGGTGCTTCCGGCGACGACCACCGCGTCGGGCCGCTCGCGCAGCAGCCGCAGCGCGTCGGCGAGGGTGCCGGGCCGCAGGAACACGCTGTCGTCCAGGGCGTATTCGGTGGCGACCGGTTCGGGCGGGGACTGCTCGCGACGCTGCGCCAGCGGGTCGTCTTCGGTGGGAGTGCCGACGGCGAACGCGGCGTCGCGAATCGGGCGGTAGCCGGTGCAGCGGCACAGGTTGCCGCTCAACGCGTGCAGATCGAAGCCGTTCGGACCGTGCTCGGCGTCGGTGTCGGCGTCGGAGCCGTCGGCCGATTCCGGGTGTGCGCAGCGGTCGGGCCGGTAGTACTCGGAGGCCATGCTGCAGACGAATCCCGGTGTGCAGTAACCGCATTGGGAGCCGCCGCGGACGGCCATTTCCTCCTGTACGGGGTGCAGCACGGCCGGCGTGCCGGATTCGCCGGCGGTGGCGAGGCCCTCGGAGGTGATGACCTCCTGACCGTCGAGTGCCGCGACCGGGACCAGGCAGGCGTTGACCGCCACCCAGTCCGTGGGCTTGTTCACCCCGGGACGGGCCACCAGGACCGAACAGGCGCCGCATTCCCCTTCGGCACAGCCCTCCTTGGTGCCGGTAAGGCCACGCTCGCGAAGATAGTCCAGCACCGTGGTGTGCGGTGCGGCCGGTGAAATCGGTGTTTCTTTCCCGTTGACCGTGATCCGCGCCGCTACCATGGCACGTCCTCATTCCGGCGTGCGGTGGATCTGACTGTCCTAGTCGCCATTTCAGGAGCTTTCTATTTCAGTGGCGCAGCTCGAAACCCGGAGCGCGGCACATCGGCACGCGACGGCGTGCCGTAAACGGTGACAGAGATGAAAAGGTGCCGGGGCCGCAAAAACGGGCACGCCGGCGAGGGGCTGCTCAGCAGCCGTGTGCTACACGACCCGGAGCCCAGGCGATCTGGTGAGCGAGGCGAAGCAGTTCGGAGATGGTCGACATCCGGCTTCGCCTCCTTCCAGCAGCTCATGGGTGGGTGCGGTCGAAGTTACGTTGCCGCGGGTTCATCGGTCAAGCGGATGTCGGTGGATTCCACGAATGCCGGCCGCTTCCTCCGGGGGTATTCGTACGCGAAACCAGTCGCGGCGCCATCGGTCGTGGCGCTACCAGCGGACATGGAGCAGGGTGGGCCGGCGCAGGACGAGGCCGGCCGGGCGGGGAGCGGGGGAGCGGGCGGTGAGAGCGAGTCCGGGCAGCGCCCGGGCCAGGGCGCTGAGGGTCCGGCCGGCGACGAGGCGGGTGTACCGGGCGCCGGGGCAGTAGTGGATGCCCGCGCCGAAGTTGAGCGTGGGGGGTGTGCCGGTGCGCCGGTGGTCGAACGTCTCGGGGGCGTGGACGCCGTGGGCTTCGTCGCGTGCGGCGGAGTGCATGAGGAGCAGCAGGCGGGCGCCCGCGGGGAGGTCGGTGCCGGCGAGGGTGAGGGGGCGGGTGGTGGTGCGGAGCCAGCCGATCAGGGGCGGGTCCAGGCGCAGGGTCTCCTCGATGGCGGCGGGGGAGCACCAGGGTGAAGCGCCGCTGATCGTGGACCTGTTCTGCGGTTCGGGCAACTTCAGCCACCACCTCGGCACCCGCTTCGGCATTGCCGTGCACGCCTCCGAACTCGACCCGGCCGTCCACGACGCCACCCGCCACAACCTCGACCGCATCGGAGCCGGCACCCGGCTGCACCTCGACGACATCCGCCGCTCGTGCGACGGCCGCCCGTGCCTGGTCGCCGTCAAGACCAACGACCGGATCGCGCACGACTCCCTCGACCGCTCCTTCGCGGGCGCCGAGCACCTGCGCAGCATCACCCCGCCCCCGGTCCTGCCCTACGGCGCCAACATGGACTTCCACCTCTACCGACTCGGCTCCGGGCACGGCTGAGAGCTGCCCGGCCCGCTACCTCCACCACCCACTCCATCTCCCCCACTCGACCGAGGAGTCACAGCCATGACCGACGACGTGATCACCCGCCGCTACGACCGCACCTTCGACCTCCTGGACACCAACGCGAACGGTCTCCTCGAGGAGAAGGACTTCACCGGCCTCGCGGAGAAGATCGCCCAGGCCACCGGAGTGTGTTCGTCGGCCAAGGAGGAGGCGCTGCTGAGGGAATGGCGCCGCTGCTGGAGGACCCTGCGCGAGCACGCCGACACCGACTCCGACGGGGTGATCAGCCGTGACGAGTTCCACCGGGCGATGGCGGGCGCCTACGGCGACGCACCCGGATCCAGGAGCTGCTCGCTCCCGGGCTGGAGGCCGAGTTCGCCGCCATGGACGGAGACGACGACGGCATCGCCACGGTCGAGCAGTTCGAGGCGTTCCTCGTCGGCTTCGGGCTGGAAGCGGAGGAGGCGCGAGTGGCCCGTACCCTGCTCGACGCGGACGGGGACGGCCGCATCACCCGCGAGGAGTACCTCAACGGCTGGACCGGCTTCCTCCTCGGCGAGGCCGGCGACGGTCCCGCCGGCGGCCTGCTCGGCCCGGTGAGCTGACCGACGGAGCCAGTGCGGTGGCGGCGGCAGGCCACCGGGCCCGCCCCACCGCACTGCCGCCTTCGGCCCCGGACAGGGCCCAGTGGGCCCGCCAGAGGTGGCCCCGGCCGACGAGCCCGCCGACCATGCCCTCGGACGGTCCCGCGGCGATGCCACCTGCGGCGTCGCGGGATCCGTACGGTCATCCCGCATCCCGCATCCCGAATCCCGCATCCCGCGGACCAGGCCGCGAACCGCTGGCGGCTGCGCAGCCGCGGCGGCAGGCCACCGGCCTTCGACCGCGGGACCGGCCTTCGCTGTTCAGCTCTTGCGGGCCAACGGTTGCCCGGCGAAGCTCACCCCTGCCAGGCCATGGGCCATGAGGTTGCGAATGTTGCCGTGATCGGTGTCGTTCGGCGTCGCCAGCACACTGCGATAGTGCTCACCGAATGCCTGCAGGGCCTCTTGGTCGCTCAGCCCTTCCAGCAGGGCCAGTCCCAGCGTCTTGCAGGAACCCTCGTTCTCACCTGCGGCATTTTCCAGTTCCCCATTGCGGAACGCCTGCGGCTGGTATTCGTAATGCGCGGTGATGAAGGCCAGGGTGTCGGCGAACTCGTGCTCACCTGACGCAAGGCTTGTCCGCAGCGAGTTCAGATCGGTCATGTCGGTTCCTTCGGTTTGGGCAGACGATCCGATTGCCGTCCGTGACCGGGGGACAATAGTCCCTTCGGGCCGGCCGGCAGGAATCGGGCCACATGTCGGAACGAGTGGCATCTCCGCAGGTCACGACGTGCGACGGTGCGACCTGCCGAGAGTCGGTTTCGGTCCGGGCGATCGGCCGCGAGGGCGGTGCCGATCAGCAGGCCGTGGCCTCAGAGTGCCTCGTTCGGATCGTTCTGCCGCCTGCGCGACGGCCTCTCGGCTGAGGGAGGCAAGTGGTGCCACGCGTGTCCGCAGGCGCGGTTTCATGTCCGCCGTCGTGATGTGCGCTTACGACTCCGCCCCGGGCCAACGCCGATGATCCACAGGAAACGGCCTAGGGGGCGGTGATGACGAGCTTGCCCCGGACGTGCCCGCTGGTGGACGCCGTGTGGGCGTCGGTGATCTGCGTCAGGGGGTAGGCGGTGGTCTCCGCGACGCGCAGGTCGCCCGAGGCGACGAGGTCGGCGAGGCGGGTCATGTCGCCGGGGGCGGCGCGGTAGAAGAAGTTGACCGCGGTGACGTCGTGCGCGGCGAGCGCTTCCGGGTCGGCGGCGAAGACGGTGGAGACCAGGCGTCCGCCCTTGCGCAGCAGCGGTGCGATGCGGCCGGCGAGCGTGTCGCGGTCGCTCGCGAGGTCCAGCACGGCGTCGATGCGGTCGGGGTGTGCGGCGGCCACGGCGTCGGCGACGTCCGTGGTGCGGTGGTCGATGACCTCGGCCGCGCCGAGGGAGCGGGCGTACGGGTGATCGTCTGCGGCGGCGGTCGCGATGACACGGGCGCCCCGGGCGCGGGCCTGCTGGACGGCGTAGGAGCCGACGCCGCCGGTGGCGCCGATGATCAGCAGGGTCTCCCCTTCCTTGATCTCCAGCCAGTCCAGTGTGGCGAGCGCGGTGCCGCCGGTCATGGGCAGGGCAGCCGCCGAGACGGGATCGAGGTCCTCGGGCCGCAGGGCGAGTGCGGTGTCCTGCGGGGCGGTCATGTACTCGGCGAAGGAACCGTGGCCGAACGTGTGGGGCCAGGCCATGCCGAAGACCTCGTCCCCCGGGCCGAAGGCCTCGACGCCGGGTCCGACGGCGGTGACCTGGCCGGCGACGCCCGACGTGCCCTGGTCGGCCTCACATCCAAGGCGAAGTCGATCCGCGGCCCCGTCCAGCAGCTGCGCGCGGGCATCGACGAGGAGTCCCTGACCGGCTTCACCCCGGCCGAGCACGTCCAGCTGCGCGACTTCCTCGCCCGCATCACCGGCAACCTCGACACCATGCTCAACTCCCCGCCGAAAGGCGGCCCCACCAGAGGCTGACGCGGCTCGAGCGGGCGACTCAGCAGGCCTTCAAGGCCGCGAGGAAGTCCAGCCTGGTCTCGAGCCGGGCCAGGTCCCGGCCGGTGAGCTGCTCGATGCGGGCCACGCGCTGGCGCAGCGAGTTGACGTGAAGGCGGAGTCGGTCGGCGCACGTGGTCCAGGATCCGTCGCAGTCGAGGAACGTCTTCAGGGTGTTCAGCAGGTCGGTCCGGTGACGGCTGTCGTGGTCGCGCAGGGGGCCGAGGAGACGGGCTGCGAAGGCCTGCCGGGCCTCGGCCGGAATGAGGAGCAGGAGCGACAGGACGTGCGAGGTGAGGTCGTCGGGGCCGCGCACGGTCACCCGTTCCGGCCCGTCGTGGGCCATCCGCAGCGCGGTGCGGGCCGCATCGAGTGCTCCGCGTGCGTTGCCCGGTGCTGCCACCGGAGAGCTGACGCCGACGGAGATGCTGCCCGTCGGGCCGAGCCAGCGCGCGAGCACCCCGGCGAGTCTGCGCTGGAGGGCCGCGCAGTCGAGGGCCGGTTCGGGGAGCCCGTCCGTGGGCTCGGGCACCAGCACGAAGAGCACGGCCTGTCCGTCGTCGACGGTGGCGGCGATGTCCTCCGGTGAGACCGGCACCGGGCCGTCCGGCTGGATCAGGGCCTCCTCCAGGAGGACGCGCAGGGCCGGGGCCGGAATGGGGCGGGTTGCGTGCCACTCTGCCCGGGCGACCACGAACTGGCAGCGCTGCCAGGTGTCCTTCTGGCTGACCACGGCCTGCGCGGTGCTGCTCAGCCGGACGGGGATCTCGTCGGGCGGGACGCGGCTGTGCAGCAGGTCGAGGAGCTGGCGGGCCAGGTCGTTCAGCGCGACCTTCGCCCGGTCGTGCGCGGATCGCGCGTCGGCGACCAGCTCGACGATCCGGTCGAGGAGTTCCGTGTCCGCCGGGGGCCAGGCCGAGGTGTCGGCTTCCACGACGAGCAGCCAGTCACCGAGCTCGCCGGCGTGCTCCGCTCCGCCCGGCGGGGTTGACGGTGCCGACCCCGTGGCGGCGCCGCGTACCGGCACGAGGGAGTAGAGCCGGTCCGCGAGCGTGACCCGATGGGGAGCCGCCTCGCACGCGCGGCGCGCGGCGAGGTACCTCCCGGCCAGTGCCGTCGCCGTCCTGGCGTGCAGGGGAGGGCGGGGCCCGGCGATCTGACGTCCGGTCACGGACAGGACGCGCACGTCGAGGCCGAGGCTGTGACGCAGCAGCTCCAGTACGGAGTCCGGGGCACTGCGGCCGGTGAGGAGCTGCCGGTGGCGTTCGACCACGGCGGCGAGGTCGCCGGCGTGGCGGCCGGGCAGACGGCGCAGGACGTGTTCGGTGACCGCGGCGAACGAGGTCTCCGGTTTCACGGCGATGAGGGGGAGGCCGTGGCGTCGGCAGGCGCGCACGAGGTCGTCGGGGACGAATCCGTACGCGGCCTCGCCGGCGGCGAGGGCGGCGACACCCGCCCGGTCGAGGATGCGCACGAAGGCCTCGGCGTCTCCGTCCTTCCGCCACCAGGAGAGTTCACTCAGGACGAGTTCACCGCCGGTCAGGAAGCGGGCGGGGTCGGCCAGGTCGATGGTCGGGACAGCGCGGATGGCTCGATCGAGCACGTCGCCGTCGGTGTCCCGGCCCACGAGCAGCAGCAGCCCCAGCTCGTCGGCGCCCAGGAGTTCACGTAGCCGCATGATCGCCACTCTCTCACGCGTCCCGAGTTCCCGTACGTGCATCGCTGCAGTTCACCGACGTGAGGCAGTGGGAAAGCACGGTTGTCCACAGGCGGCTGACAAGCCGGTACTGAGCGATCCGTGACTGCCTCGACCCCCTGATCGCGCTGTCTACTTCTGCGCATGCCGCGCACGGGGGTCGCGGCACTGACGAGGGCGGAGTCTCTCTGCCGGGAACGTCAGCAACACGAGAAACACCAGCAACACCATGAACACCAGGCACATCAGGAAGAGACGGTTTGATCATGGCTGGCACCACCACGGGTATTCCCACCAACGTCACCCAGGGCTCCCGGACCAAGGGCGGCGTCGGCGAGTCGACGCTGCGCCCGGACGGCACCCTGAAGGTCACCGGTGAGTTCGCGTACTCCTCGGACATGTGGCACGAGGACATGCTCTGGGGCCAGATCCTGCGGTCCACGGTCGCCCACGCCGAGATCGTGTCCATCGACACGTCCGAGGCCCTGACCGTGCCCGGGGTCCACGCGGTCATGACGTACGACGACCTGCCGGCCGAGATGAAGAACTACGGCATGGAGTTCCAGGACACGCCGGTCCTGGCCCACGGCAAGGTCCGCCACCACGGTGAGCCGGTCGCCCTCGTGGCCGCCGACCACCCGGAGACCGCGCGCCGCGCCGCCGCGAAGATCCGGATCGAGTACCGGGAGCTGCCCGTCGTCACCGACGAGGCCTCGGCGACCGCTCCCGACGCGGTGCTCGTGCACGAGAACCGCGACGACCACCACGCCGCTCACGTCCCGCACCCGAACATCGTCCACCGCCAGCCGATCATCCGCGGCAACGCGGAAGAGGCCCGCAGGCGCGCCGACGTCATCGTCGAGGGCGAGTACACCTTCGGCATGCAGGACCAGGCCTTCCTCGGCCCGGAGTCCGGCCTCGCGGTGCCGTCCGAGGACGGCGGCGTCGACCTGTACGTGGCCACCCAGTGGCTGCACTCGGACCTCCAGCAGATCGCCCCGGTCCTGGGCCTGCCGCCGGAGAAGGTCCGCATGACGATGGCCGGCGTCGGCGGCGCGTTCGGCGGCCGCGAGGACATCTCGATGCAGATCCTCGCCTCCGTGCTCGCGCTGCGCACGGACAAGCCGGTGAAGATGGTCTACAACCGCTACGAGTCCTTCTTCGGACACGTCCACCGGCACCCGGCGAAGCTCCACTACGAGCACGGCGCCACCAGGGACGGCAAGTTGACGCACATGAAGTGCAGGATCGTGCTCGACGGAGGTGCCTACGCGTCGTCCACGGCCTCGGTCGTCGGCAACGCCGCGTCCCTCTCGGTCGGCCCGTACGTCATCGACGACGTCGACATCGAGGCGATCGGCCTCTACACGAACAACCCGCCCTGCGGTGCGATGCGCGGCTTCGGCGCCGTCCAGGCCTGCTTCGCGTACGAGGCCCAGATGGACAGGCTCGCGGCGAAGCTGGGCATGGACCCGGTCGAATTCCGGCAGCTGAACGCCATGGAGCAGGGCACGATCATGCCCACCGGTCAGCGGGTCGACTCCCCGGCCCCGGTCGCCGAGCTGCTGCGCCTGGTCAAGGCCCGCCCGCTGCCGCCGGAGCGCCAGTGGGACGTCGCCGAGGGGGAGGCCGATGTGCGCGCCCTGCCGGGAGGCCTGTCCAACACCACCCACGGCGAGGGCGTCGTCCGCGGCGTCGGCTACGCGGTCGGCATCAAGAACGTCGGCTTCTCCGAGGGCTTCGACGACTACTCCACGGCCAAGGTGCGCATGGAGGCCATCAACGGCGAGGCCGTCGCGATGGTCCACACGGCCATGGCGGAGGTCGGCCAGGGCGGTGTCACGATCCACGCTCAGATCGCCCGTACGGAGCTGGGTGTCCAGCAGGTCACCATCCACCCCGCCGACACGCAGGTGGGCTCGGCCGGTTCGACCTCGGCGGGCCGCCAGACGTACATGACCGGCGGTTCCGTCAAGAACTCCTGCGAAATCGTCCGCGAGAAGGTCCTGGAGATCGGCCGCCGCAAGTTCGGTGCGCAGCACCGGGCGTGGGCGAACGCCGAACTCCTCCTGGAGGGGGGCAAGGTCGTCACCGACGGCGGCGAGGTCCTCGCCACCCTCGTGGACGTCCTGGGGGACGAGGTCGTCGAGATCGAAGCGGAGTGGCGGCACCGCCCCACCGAGCCCTTCGACCTGAAGACCGGCCAGGGCAACGGCCACGTCCAGTACTCCTTCGCCGCGCACCGGGCGGTGGTGGAGGTCGACACCGAGCTCGGCCTGGTCAAGGTCATCGAACTGGCCTGTGCCCAGGACGTCGGCAAGGCGGTGAACCCGCTCTCCGTCGTCGGCCAGATCCAGGGCGGCACCACCCAGGGCCTGGGCGTCGCCGTGATGGAGGAGATCATCGTCGACCCGAAGACCGCGAAGGTGCGCAACCCCTCCTTCACGGACTACCTGATCCCGACCATCCTCGACACGCCGACCATCCCGGTCGACTACCTCGAACTGGCCGACCCGAACGCGCCGTACGGGGTGCGCGGCATCGGCGAGGCTCCGACCCTGTCGTCCACCCCTGCCGTCGTCGCGGCGATCCGGAACGCGACCGGCCTGGAGCTCAACAAGACGCCGGTCCGCCCCGAGCACCTCACCGGTACCTGACCCCCGCCCCTGCGGGGCGCCGGCCGACCCGGCGGGGCCCGCACGCCCTACACGCTGTGGAACAGCGGCTTGCCCTCCCGCAGTCGGCGGCAGACCCGCTGGTGGCTCGGGCGGCGCAGCTTCGGCGGCAGGCCCTTCCCGGCCCGCTTCGCGCCGCCGTCGTCCACCTGCGGGAGGAAGACGTCGCGGGCGGCCCGGAGCTGCGCCTTGGGCGGGTGGTAGGACTCCACCTCCACCTCGAAGGTGAAGTCGTTGGAGTAGCCGTAGACGACGCCCTCCGCCCGCAGGTCGCTCCCGACGTACACCGAGCCTCAGGAGACCAGGTCGCGCACGACCAGGGAAACCGTGCACGATCAGGTCTGCCGCGACGGCGGTGCGGTGGGGCGCCAGGTCTCCGCGACGTCGTCGATGTCCATCCGCACCCCTTCGCGGTGCGCCGCGCCCCGGGCGGGGCGGGGCGGCCGGGGCCGGGCACCGGACCGCCCCGGGCGCGACCGGGAGCCGCATCCGGGGACGGTGACGATGCGACCGGCCTGGGGTGATCCTGGGACGGGGCTCTGACAGCGCCTCACACGGTCCGCCCGGAGGGACGGAGCGCCGTGTCAGCCCTCGGTGTCGGGGATCCAGGAGCCGTGGAGTCCGGCGGTCACCCGGTTGGGCAGGTGGACGGTGGCGACCCGGTCGAGGCCCGAGGCGTCGAGGACCAGCAGCTGCGAGGCGTCCTGCTTGAGGTCGGAGACCACGGTCAGGAGGTAGCCGTCGTCCTCGTTGGCGGCCCCGGCCGCGGGGACGAACACCGCTTCGCCGGGCATCCGGGCGTCGCCGGCCTGGTGGATGCGGCGGGCGCCGGTGGTGCGGTCGTACTTGACGACGCCGTAGCCGCCGAAGCCCTTCTCGTCGGGGAAGGCGATGGCGTACTGGTAGCGGTTCTCGGCGCCCAGGTACGCCTCGTTGAGGGTCGGGAACTCCACCGCGAGGTCGTCGATGATCTGCTCGTCGACGGTACCGGAGGCCATGTCGACCACCCAGCGGCGCGTGTAGGAGCGGGAGACGGGCTCGGAACCCCGCCCGGGAGCCCCGACCCACCAGTTCCAGGACAGCCGGAACCCCTCGCGGTCCACGGTGGGGCCTTCCAGGACGATGCGGCCCCGGCCGTCCTCGTAGGCGTTGGAGACGTGGAGCATGTTGCCCGGCTCGATGGAGAACCAGCGGATGCGGCGGGCACCGTCGTTGCCGCGCGGCATGACGCCGATGCGGGAGAGCTGCTGGTCGCTCCAGCTGTACGGGATGCCGGAGTGCTCGGTCGGGTCGAAGGTGACGTTGCCTTCGACGAAGACCACGTGGTTCCGGGTGAGGGCGAAGTCGTGCTTGAGGGAGGCGGTCGCTCCCGGGACCTCGGCGCTGTCGACGATCTCGCCCTTGGCGTCGGCGACGTAGTACGTCAGGAACGGCGGGAACGGCGAGGACCCGAAGAAGTGCAGCTCCCCCGTGACCGGATCCTGCTTGGGGTGCGCGGTCATCGCGGTGCGCAGTTTGCCGCCGAAGTCGTGGGCTCCGATCGTCTCCAGTTCCGGGGTGAGCTCGAAGGGGAGGTTGGCCTCGCACAGGGCGAGGAGGCGTCCGGCGTGTTCGATGATGTGGGTGCCGGCGGCGCTGGCCGTCAGGTCGGGGCCCTTCTCCGTCATGTACGGGGCCCCGTCCAGTGCGGGGGTGTGCACCCAGCGGTTGCGGTACCACTCGGCGCGGCCGTCGCGCAGCCGGATGCCGTGGACCATGCCGCTGCCCTTGAACCAGTGGGTGGGGGTGACGCCGGGCTTGGGGTTGTGGCTGTTGCGGAGCAGCCGGCCGGTCAGCTCGGTGGGCAGGGTGCCCTCCACAGTCAGGCCGGTGGTGGTGACCTCCTCGGCGACGGGCGTGAAGTGGCCGCTCAGGTAGGGCTTGTCGGCAGTCATGTCAGGAAGCCTCTTTCGCTGGATGTGATGGTTGATCAGGCGGGCTGTTCGGCACGCGACTTGAGGTGGGAGAGCCAGTTCTCCAGGGAGTCGTGGAGTGCCTTCGTGAGCTGGTCGGCGGCGGCCTCCACGGGGGCGCCGCTCCAGGACTCCTCGGTGCGGACGGTGACGTGGCCGCCGCTCTGCTCGAAGGTCCATACGTGGATGCCGGTGATGCCGTCGGCGGGGCCGCCCCACACGATCCGCTCGCCGGGCACCAGCTCGTGCACGGTGGAGGTGATGTCCAGGCCGTGGGTCCGCCAGCTGAAGGAACGGCCGGGCAGCAGCGGGCCGTCGAGCTCGGCCTGGTCGATGTCCGGGTTCCAGGTGGGCCAGGCCGCGATGTCGGTGTGCAGTGCCCACACCGTCGTGAGGGGGGCGTCGATGGTGGTGCTCAGGCGGGCGATGGCGGGGGCGGTTTCATCGATGGTGATCATGGCTGTGCTTCCTGTCCTGGTGCGGAGGCGAGCGGAGGTGACGGGTGCGGAGGTGGCTGGTGCGGAGGTGACGGGTGCGGCCGATCCGTCGGATCAGCCGACGTGCGAGAGACGGGGGGAGGCGTGCGGGTCGGAGGCCGGGCGGGTGGAGGGCGTCGTGGTGTCCGGGCCGGCGCGGCGGGCGAGGAAGAGGGCCAGGAGCGCGGTGGCGGCCATGACCGAGGCCGAGACCGTGAAGGCGGTGCGGTAGCCGGCGGTGAGCGCCTCCAGGCGCGGCTGCCGGACGGCGGCGTGTGCGGTGACGGAACCGGCCAGGGTCGCCAGGGCGGCGAGGCCGATCGCACCCCCGACCTGGCGGGTGGTGTTCACCAGTCCGCCGGCCAGCCCCGCGTCCTGGGGCGGGACACCCTCCACGGAGAGCGAGGTGAGCTGGACGAAGGCGATGCTCAGGCCCAGGCCGATCAGGATGCCCGGACCGAGCACGTCTGTGGCATAGCTGCCGTGGGCGCTGATCCGGGACAGCCACAGCAGGCCGGCCGCCTCGGTGAACAGGGCCGCGGTCAACGTCGTGGTGGCGCCGATGCGCCGGGAGATCCGGGGGGCCAGGGCCGCGCCGAGCATGTTGGCTGCTGCGAGCGGGAGTTGGCCTGCGCCGGTGACCAGTGGGCTGGAGCCGAGGACCTGTTGCTGGTAGAGCGGCAGGAAGAAGAACAACGCGATCCACACCGACCCGAGCAGTGCCATCAGCAGGTTGCCCGCGGCGACCCGGCCGGTCGTGAACAGGCGTGGCGGCAGCAGTGCGTCCGGCCGTCGGAGCTCGATCAGGGCGAAGGCCGCGAGCAGCACGGCGGCGGCGACGAGCGAGCCCAGCACCCCGGCGTCCGTCCAGCCGGCGCCGCGTGCGGTGGTCAGTCCCCAGACCAGGCAGGTCAGGGCGACCGTGACGACGACAGTGCCCAGCAGGTCGAACCGCCCGGCCACCCGGCCGGCCGTCCGTGGCACGAGGACCAGCACGGCGACCGCGACCAGAGCCGTCCCGAGCGCCACGGAATGGAAGATCCAGGGCCAGCCCCATGCCTGGGTCAGCACACCGCCCAGCAGAACCCCGCCCGCCCCTCCCGCACCGGAGACCGCGCCCCACACCCCGAGCACCCTGCCCCGCCCGGGGCCGGGCGGGAACAGGCCCATCGCCAGGGCGAGCGCGGCCGGGGCGATGGCCGCGGCACCGAGGCCCTGAACGGCACGCGCCGCGATCAGCACGCCCGCGGAGCCGGCCAGTCCCGCCGTCAGCGAGGCCGCGGAGAACACCGCGAGACCGAGGACCAGCACCCTGCGGCGCCCGAGGAGATCGGCCGCCCGGCCGCCCGCCAGGAGCAGCGCCCCGAACGCCAGGCCGTAGGCGTTGACCACCCAGGTGGTGCCGCCGTCCGACAGACCCACCCCGGCGCCGATCTGCGGAAGCGCCACATTCACGATCGAGGTGGCGAGCATGACCGTGAACTGGGCTGCGGCGAGGGCCGCGAGCGCGGCTCCCGTCCGAGGTGCGGGAGGCGCCGGGGCCGTCCGTGTGCGTGGGAGGTTCATGGCGCACAGACTCGTGCGGGGCGGTGTCCACTTTCCAGGCCGAGAACGCGTGGGGACTGTCCACTCCTGTCCGCACGTGCCCATCGGCCCTGAGCAGCCGCATGGGTTCCGGCTACGGAGCCTTGCCGGGGCCGTCCAGTTCCCACTGCCACAGGGCCTCGCACAGCAGGTCGAGGCCCTGGCGCAGGTGGCGCCGGTAGGTGCCGTAGGGGAGGCCGAGACGGCGGGCCGCGGCTTCCTGCGTGGGCGCACCCGAGAAGTAGCCCGCCGTCAGGGCCTCGCGGGCCCGCACGCCGCGCGGGTCCCGGGCGAGGTCGTCGACGGCCCGGCGTACGAGGGCGCGCAACTCCTCGACGGGATCGGCGAGGTCGGCCGCGAGACGGGAGCGCATCAGCGCGCCGGCGGCGAAGGCACCCGCGTCGCGCCAGTGCGTCAGTGCCTCCCGCACGGCCTGGTCGAACCCGGCGCGCGACACGGGCGGCGGCGCCGCCCGGACCGGTACCTCGGTGGCCGATATGAAGCGGCGGAGCCAGGCCTCCACGGATTCCCGGCGCCAGTCGACGCAGAACAGTCCGTAGGTGTGCTCACCCACGCGCGGTCGCGCCCCGGTGTCGCCGAGCGTGCCCCGGACGCGCTCGGCCCACGTCTCGGCGTCCTGGAAGACGGCGAAGCCGTAGGCGCGGCCGCGGGCACGGGCGGACTCCGCCTGGGCGCGGGAACTGCTCAGGTCGATGACGCGCGAGGGGACCTGGTAGCGCTCCGGGTAGATCGAGAAGCGGCTGATGCCGATGTGTTCGCCGGGGCTCACCGGAGCGGTCCGGTCGGTGTGCTCCCACGCCGCGGCGACGACGGGATCGGTGGCCAGGTCCTGGGGGTCCGGAGGGGCCGGCAGGGCGAGCCGGGCCGTGAACGCCACGATGCGGCCCGTGCTCACGAGGCGGTAGACGCTGAAGGCCTGCGGCTGGCGCTGCGCCCAGTAGCGGACCAGTTCCGCGGAGGCCGCCCCCTCGGTCTCCGCTGCCATGCGCAGGACGACGGCCATGTCGCCCGGGTGCAGCGGGCGGTCGTGCACCTCGTCCTCGCGGGACCAGGTGCGCAGCCGCGACAGGGTCTCGCCCTCCCGGAAGAGGTAGAAGAGCTCGTCGGTGACGGTCCACACCCGCTCCTCGGGCGCCTCCCGCAGGACGCGCAGGTACTCCTCCGCCAGGCGCCGGCGCATCGCTGCGAAGGCGGTGGGGGCCCGCCAGCGCAGGTCGGCGGCCAGGGTCTCGCGTGCCGCGTCGTGGGGGTAGAGCCCACGGTGCGTGGACTCCATGAACGGCAGGTCCCTCAGCCAGGAGAACAGGAGGTGGGCGTCCTCCTCGGGCAGTACTGCGGAGAGGAGCTCCTCGGAGGTCGCGTACGCCTGTGCCGCCACCTCCAGGGCGCGGCGGTGAGCGGCCGTGGGCACCTCACCGATCAGCCCCGCCAGCAGGGTGCGCAGGACGTCCGCCGAGGGGGCCCAGATCTCCTCCCCGCCGCAGCCCGTCGATCCCGCGGCCGCCGCGAGCGAGAGGGCCAGCGGGTTGCCCCCGGCGAAGCGGAGCACGCGGTCGGCCAGCTCGGGCCGCAGCTGCGCCGCGGTCAGCAGGTTCCGCGCCTGATCCTCGGAGAACGGTTCCAGCTCGGTCACGTGCAGGAGGCCGGCCCAGGCGGGGTCGGCGGCCCACTGCGGCTGCGGTGCGAGCCGACCGGCCAGGACGACCAGGGCGCCGTCCGCGGCACGGGGCAGGAAGTGGTGCCACAGCCAGCTCTCCAGCCACTGGCAGTGCTCGAAGGAGTCCACGACCAGGACCGTGCCGGGCGCGTCCAGGAAGGGCCCGGCCGCGCGCTCGAAATCGGCCGGGTCCCGGCTGACGAAGCGGCCGTCGAGTTCGACGAGCAGCCGGCCCGCCGCACGGGCGTGGTCCGCCAGACGGCGCAGCAGCGTCGACTTCCCGATACCGCCCGGCCCGTGCACGTAGAACGCGAACGGCGCCTGCGGATCACCGGCCAAAGCCTCGCCGAATCGCGCGAGTTGCTCGTCGCGGCCGATGAAGGCCCTGACGCGCGCGGTGCTCAGTCTCTCTCCCATGGACACCATGGCGGCTCCCTTTCCTCCTTCTCCCTGCGCCGGCCCGTTCCGGCCGGCCTGGCTCGTGCCGTGTACGCGTGCGCGGTGGTGCCGCATCCGGCACCCCGGCGCGGCGGGCCCCTCTCTGACGCGCGGAGAGGGGCCCGCCCGGTGTCACCGGATGAGTCCCAGGTTCTCGTCGTCGGAGTGACCGGTGATCAGGAGGGTGGTCTCCTCGACGCATTGGAAGCGGCCGTCAGGGGCGAAGCGGGCGAAGAGGTAGACCTCGGTGCGGGACGTACGGCCGTTGTTCCGGGTGAGGGTGACGATGTGCCGATCGGCGTAGCGCAGCCCGTCGCGGAGTTCGTCGTGGACCTCGACGTGCCCGCTGCGGATCAGGGAGCGGAGCCGCGTCATGTGCTGGGTGAAGCCGTCCCGGTCGCTCCAGACGCCATTGGTGCGCTGGCGGTAGTCGGGGGTGAAGTGCCGCTCTATGGCGGTGTCGAGGTCGAGGTCGGGGGTGAACAGCAGGTCGTTGATGGCTCGGGTGATGTCGGTCGGTGTCATCGCTGTCTTCTCCGTGTGAGGGGTGGGGATCCTGGCGGGGGTGGGCGTCAGCCGTGGCCGGTGCCGCCTTCGCGGACGGGGGTGAAGTCCAGGGAAAGGGAGACGGGACCGCGGGTGTAGAGGCCGGTCTCCTCGTAGTGGAAGCCGGGGCTGTAGCGGACCCGGTCCAGCAGGGGCAGGAGCATCGCGGTGACGGTCTCGATCTCGGCGCGTGCGAAGGCGGCGCCGACGCACTGGTGGAGGCCG
Source organism: Streptomyces sp. NBC_00207 (assembly GCF_045160965.1). Taxonomy (NCBI): domain Bacteria; kingdom Bacillati; phylum Actinomycetota; class Actinomycetes; order Kitasatosporales; family Streptomycetaceae; genus Streptomyces; species Streptomyces sp. NBC_00207. The sequence goes on from NZ_CP130715.1 coordinate 8,349,560, forward strand.
GTGCCGAAGGCGAGGTGCTGGGCGGCGGCGGTGAACGAGCGGGCGGCGCCCAGGTCGGGGCGGTCGATGTCGAAGGTGTCCGGTGCGGTGAACGCGTCGGGATCGCGGTTGGCCGCGCCGATCACGCAGAAGACGGTGGCGCCGGGCGGGACGGTGGTACCGGCGAACACGGCCTCCCGTTCCGCGAGTCGGGGGATGAGCTGGACGGGCGGCGTGTAGCGCAGGGTTTCGGCGATCGCGGCGGGCAGCAGCGCCGGGTCCCGGCGCACCCGGGCCATCTGCTCCGGGTGGTTGATCAGATGCCTGAAGAGGAGGGCGAGCGTCTTGTCCGCCGGCTCGGTCGCGGCGACGAGAACGTTGACGATCAGCGCGGTGACTTCGCCGTTGCTCATGGTGCTGCCGTCGAACTCGGCCGTGCACAGCTTCGACACCAGGTCCTCGCCCGGGCGGCGGCGCCGCTGCTCGATGACCGGGACGAGGTAGGCCTCCAACTGCTCGGCGCAGTCCAGACAGTGCCGGCGGCGCTCGGGAGTGAGGACGATACTGGTGATGAACTCGGCGACCCCGCTGTGCCAGGCGGCCACCTGCCGCCAGTCCTTCTTGTCCAGGCCGAGGACGTCGAGCGTCATCTGCACGGCGAAGGGCCTGCCGAAGTCGTTGACGAGGTCCACCCGCCCCCGGGGGAGGAAGGGGGCGATGAGCTCGGCGGCGTTGGCGTGGACGGCGCGCGTCTGGTCCTGAAGAGCCTGTCCGGTGAAGCCGCGGACGAAGATCTTTCGCTTGGCGGTGTGCTCGGCGCCGGTCATCTGGGCGAGGACCGGACCGCGCATCACCGGTTCGGCGCGCACCTGGAGCGTCTCGGTGGTGAACGCCTCGTGGTCGGTGAGCACCCGCTTCACGTCCTGGAAGCGGGAGAGGAAGTAGCTGTCGATCGCAGGCTCGTAGTGCACCGGTGCGTGCTCCCTCAGCCATGCGAAGAAGCGGTGGGGGGCGGCGGCGAAGTCCTCGGACAGGACGCTGAAGCCGGAACCGACCATGGGCATGACACGGAACCTCTCGAAATGGGGGGAAAGGGCCGGCGACAGGGAACAGGGGTGGGGTGTGACGTCAGTGGAGAACGGGAGCCGGCCCACCAGAAGTTCTAGACGAGAGAGCGCTCCCATCGGTTGTCTCGGCAGGAACGTCTCTCGGAACGAATGCAGCACACCGGCTGTCCGGAGGCGATCCGGCCGGACCACCGACCCCTTGGCCGCCCCGGCCGCCGGATGGCGGGGACCGGCCCTACGATGGCGGCACAGGTGCCGCGTACCTCCGGGCGAGGAGAGACCGAGTGGATTCCTTCAGTGCCGAGTTGTCCCTGTTCACCGAGCATCTCGGTGTTCTGGCGCCGCGGAGCATGGCCGCGCTGCGCCCGCCCGCCGCGAGGCCGGCGCTCGAGCATGCCGGCGGGGAGTACGGAGTGCGGCTGGCACCCGAGCTCGTGAGTCTCTATCAGGCCCACGACGGCGCCGAGGCCATCGAGGCCGGGTGGTTCTTGCCGTCGGAGCGCAGACTTCTCCCGCTGGAGGACGCGATGCAGGTGGGCCGGCGCCTGACCGGGATGATCGACGGCGAGGACGTGCTGGGGACGTGGTGGCATCCTCAGTGGTTCCCGTTCGCGGCCAACCACGACGCGTGGGGCGTCGAGTTCCTCGACCTGCGCGAAGGTGATGCGTTCGGCAGTGTGGGAAGTTTCTTCGGCGAGGGCGCGAGTCCCGGTGTCTGGCCCTCCCTGGGGGCCTACTTCAAGGAGCTGACCCACGCCCTCGAAGGGGGCGATGCGCCGATCCAGCGCCGTACCCCCCTCGTGAAGGACGATGTGCTGAGCTGGGAGTAGACGGGCGAGGGGCCCACGGCACGTGGCCGTGAGCCCCTCTTCCGGCCGGCTCAGGTCACGGAATGGACATGGTGCACCGGGCGAGCGGCGCACTGACGTTGCAGTGCTCGAAACCGGGAACGGACACCCAGTACTCGTCGGTGTCCTGCAGCCGGAAGTGCTGGGCGAACCCGTAGAAACGATTCATCGAGCCACCGTTGGTCCACTGGGACATCGATGAGCGGCCGCACTTCTCGGTGAAACCGGGGAAATCCGCGCGGTCGTCGTCGGATAGCTTCCACGTGCCCTGGACGACACGGTGGGCCACCGTCTGGAGGCACTCGTCCCCGGACCCGACGGGGTTGCGCCCCTGCATCGCCGCGGGCATGCCCGCCGACTGGTAGGTGCCGGCGAAGGCGTATTCGTCACAGCTCATGACGTCGGGAGTGCCCGTCGAGACGAGTTCGTGCAGGAGCGTCGTGTCCGGGTGGTACGTGTAGGACGTGGGACAGATGACCTTACGGTTGTCCTCCGTGTCACGCTTGTACTTGTTCAACGCCCCCTTGTCCGTGTTGGGCAGGAAGTTCATGGGCTTGCCATGCTTCTTGGAGCCGGGGTGGCCCGGCAGCATCTCCTGTACCAGCCACGCATGCGCGGCCGCCGCCGGGTACTTCGCGGAGTTGAACTGGTACGTGGGGCTGTACGTCCCAAAGGTGCATCCGGACGTGTTCGTGATCGCGTAGTTGTCGCACTGGATGAGCAGGTCGTCGGCCGTCACCTTCACCGCGCTGGGTCCCGCCACGGGGGTGAAGCCCTGGTACCTCCAGTCGAGGGCGAGGGGGTCCCAGGTCTTCGTCGTCGAGGTGTTGTTCCAGGTGTGCGTCCGCGTCGCCGTGGACGTGTGGGCGTCGCCGGGAACCCAGGTGAGGGAGGCGCTCCACTGCTCGGGGGCCGAGGTGCAGGCGTCGTGGCAGTTCAGCCCGATGTCCAAGGTGATGTTGACCAGCTGGGGGTCGATCGAGATCGCCATGACCTTCAGCTGCTGCTTGAACTGCCCCGACTTCTGCTCCAGTTTGACCTGGTGGTACATGTCGAAGCGGGCCTCGCCGACCGAGCTTCCGTCGCCGGCGACGGCGAAGTACTCGTAGACGAATCGGAAGCAGGACTCGAAGCGCGTGTACGAGTTGAGCTCGTTGACCAGGGGGCACGTGTTCAGCAGGTCGCCGGCCTGGGCGGCCAGTACGGAGAACTTCGGCGGACTTGCCGCGGCCTTCTTCGCCGCCTCCTCACCCGAGAGGATCCGTGAACAGGCCTTGATGCCCCTGGCGTTCGGCGCGGAACACTTCAGGTCACCGGTCTTCGGGGCAGCGCTCCGCTTCTCCGGCAGGGCCGTCGGGGCGGCCTGCAGGGCACCGGTGCCCTGCGGCAGGGTGGGCGCGACTGCGACACCGACCGGCGGCTGCATCTTGATGCCGCCGTTGATGCTGTTCCAGTCGACGTTCGCGGCGTTGGTGTCCGGTTCCGGCAGGGTGATGTCCACTCCGGCGAACTGTCCGGGGAGGAACGCCACCGCGTCGAAGGCGATGTCCTGGTCCCCGGTGCCGTCCGAGGTGATGGTGGTCAGCCGTACCTCGGGTTCGACGTCCTTGAAGCGGTACAGACCCAGTTCCACCCAGCGGTTCGAGGTGCCCTTCTGGTTCACCTTCTTCTTCTTGACTCCGGTGGAGGTGACGATCTCGTACTCCGCCACGGCCGTCTGCGCACCGTGGTCCGGAAGGTGGACGAAGACCTTGGCCTGCTTCTCGGGGAGGGTCCGGCCCAGTTTCCAGCTGCCGGTGGTCTTCAGGCGCTCGCCCTTGGCATCGGCCTGCCGGGTGTGGCCGAAGTAGAAGTGGCTGCCGAAGCCCGCACCGAGCTGGTGCAGATCGACCTTGGCCGGCCATCTCTGGTAGCACAGCGAGCAGGCGTTCTCACCGGGGCCGAAGTCGAGGGTGAACGTGCCCTGGTTGGTCCAGGAACTGTTGGAACACCCCGATCTGATGACGGGTGTGCCCTGGGGCACGTCGTCGACGATGAGCGCACCGGCGGGCAGGCCGCTGGTCGTGCAGTTCGGCGGGTAGGCGGTGCCGTCGGCCTCCTCGGGCCAGGTCACCGGGAACCGGGTGAAGTCGATGCCGCAGGAGTAGTCGCAGTCGGCCTTCCACTGCACGGACTTGTGCCACCAGCACTTGTAGTCCACGTCGCGGATGCAGGGACCGGCTCCGGTGTTGTTCGAGGCGCCGTCACCGATCTTCGTCGGGTCGCAGCTGTTGTCGAGCGGGGTGCAGAAGAGGTCCTCCGGCGGCTTCACCCTGGCCCGGTTCTGGAGGGCCGAGCCGGCGACGGTCGCGTCACCCGGCGTGCCGTTCCAGGAGGCGTTGATGAAGGCGGGGACCATCTTGCCGGGGGATTCGAGGAAGGCCGGCGGGTGCGCCGCGAAGCCGAGGACCTTCTCCTGGTAGGGCCAGTGCTGCGGGCGCGCCGCGTCGGCGGGGTCCTCGTTGCCGAGGGGGTCCTCCATGAAGGGGGACCGGGCCGCGTCCCATTCGGGGTTGGCGGGGTTGTTGGCCCATCCCAGACCCCAGGGCGAGCCGTCGCCCTTGTCGGGGTAGAAGCCCGAGTTGTAGGCCCACAGGGCGAAGGTCCAGTTCTCCAGCTTGGCGGAGTTCCCGTTGTTCACCTTCAGGCCCGCGCCGTTGGTCTGCTGCCACTTCTCGGCGAGGATCCGCAGGCCCGCCGCCACGTTCGCGGTGTAGTCCAGGGCCACCGCGCGCTGCTTCTGGTAGTCCCAGGCCGCTCCGCCGTGCCCGTCCTCGCGTCCGGCCATGCGCATGTGGTCCGTCACCTGGGTGATGCCGTAACCGCAGTCGGCCTCGGCCCAGTTGACGTCCCAGTCGTTGGCCGGGTTCCCGTCGTAGAGGTCGATGCCGTAGTAGTTGCCGATCAGCGGATTGGCCGTGACACCGGGGACGGCGACGCGCGAGGCCTGCCACATGTTGGATTCCTGGGCGGTGATCCCGAGCATCACCTGGGCCGGGATCGTCGCTCCCCCGAGCAGGTCCGACGGATAGGGGAAGAGAGTCTGCGGCTGGTAGGCCGGCATGCCCAGGTTCTTCCAGTTCGCGGGGCGGCTGACGTGCGTGTTGAGTTTCCCGCGGATGGCCTGGTTGACGGCCCACTCGACCTGACGCGGCTTGGGCTGCATGGCCTGGTTGCCCGGGTCGTTGCGCGGAACGGAGCACACGCGCTCGGACTCGACGACCTCGTTGCGCCCGCCGGCGGTTGCGGCTGCCGATGCGGCCCCGGAGGCGGAGGCGGAGGCGCCGGTGTCGCCTGCACCGGCCGCCCGGCTCGCCGCGGCCCCGCCGTCGGCCTTGGCCTTGGGGGAGGCGAGCGCCGGGGTGCGTTCGCGGCCCTCCTGGATGCGCGGGCCGGTCCGCTTCGCCGGGTCGACGGTGAACCCGGTCGCGCCGCCGCTGTCCACGACGGTCATCCGCACGTGGACGGGACGGCCCCCGGACGGATCGGCGCCGTGCACGAGGGCGCCCTGGCCGTCGGCCCACGAGGTGCCCGTCAGCACGGCCTCGCCCCGGGTGGAGACCGTGGCGTCCATGGGTACGCCGCCGAGGTGGCGGACCGTCCGGGGCAGCTTCTTCCCGGACACGGGTCTGGCCTTGCCCGTCAGGTAGACGGTGCCCGCGTTCCGCGTCAGACCGGTGTCGTTCACCGGCCCTTCCGCGAGCAGCGCGGGCGGGGCCTTCTTGGCCTGGGGGTTCCTGATCCGGTCCGCTTCGACCCGCTTGACGCGGGCGGTGTTCTCCGGCGTCCGGTCCAGGAAGACGATGCCGCCGTCGGCGTCGGGGTTCAGGCGGTAGGGCACCGTGTCGGTGGTCACGACGGGCGTCTTGCGGCCCCTGGTGTCGATCTTGACGATCTGGGCACCCGCCGCGCCCAGCACGGAGCCGTCGGAGACCGGTACCGACGAGGTGATCTGACCGGAGGTCTCGATGGGCCCGGAGAGCGTGCCGGTGACCGTGTCCAGCCGGAACAGGCGGGTCGAGGCTTTGTCCTCGCCTCCGGACTGCGTCAGCACGGCGTCCTCGCCCGTCCCACAGCCGGGGTTGTAGTACGACAGGGACACCTGGACCGGGAGCTTGGTGACGTGCCCGGTGTCCAGCTCCACCACCGCGGCGAACGCGCCCCGGGCCATCAGCTTGGGGGTGTTGGTGAAGGTGCGCGGCGCGTAGACGACCACGGCCCGCTTTCCCGAACCGGTGACGCAGGTGTTGCCGATCCAGGAGTCCGTCTCGAAGCCCGGCTCGGACAGCGAGGCGACCGTGCTCCACGCGTAACCGGTGTTCTCGGGTGCCGTCAGGAGGTGCAGGCCCTGCGCGTCCGAGCTGGTCGTCCAGGCGATGTCCGCGGACTTCTTCCAGTCCCCGCCGAGCAGTCCGGCGCGGTCGCCGGCCGGTACCTCCGACGGCTCCGAGGGGGCCGGCGCGGGCAGGGGTTTCTCGGCGGCCCGGGCCGGGGCCGGGGCCGCGGCCTGGGTCAGCCCGGCGATGAGGGCGCCGGCGGCGACCACCGCCGAGACCGCTCTGTGTCGCTTGCGGAATATCAACTCTTCTCCTCGATAGGGCTGTTCGCTGCCGCGATGGGCATGGGCGACGCTCGTACGGGAGGGGGTGCGGCGGCCTGCCACGGCCGGTTCGGGTGAGAGAACGGACCCGGCTGCGCAGCACCGGAGTTCGTGTGGCCGGAGTGCGCTTCGGGACCGGTCGCCGGGCGTGACGGATCCGCCGCCCCGGTGACATCCGGTCAGTACCTCGGTGTGTCCTGCGTTCCTTCCCCCAGGAAAACGCCGCCCCTGTAGTCCCCCCGTTCACAGAGCTGACGCGAGGCTAGATTCCGTCGCTTCGGCGGGGCCAGGGATTTCTCGGCTCGTGGACGGTCGGCACGGCGCTCGTGGCCGATCACGGACCCTCGGGCGGGGGCACCGCACGACCCCGGCACCCCTTCCACCTCGGACGGTCGGTCAGAGGTGGTATCCGAGGTGCCGGCCTCCGGATCCCCAGGTTGGCGTGAAACGGCTCATGACCCCTGCGCGGCGGGTGGCGGCCCGCCGCCTTCTACGGGGTGTGCGCAGGGGTGAACTGCGTGAGGACCAGCAGGGTGTCGACGAGCTCCTCGGCGGGGGCGCCGGTGGCCAGGCGGCGCAGCTGCTGGCCGAAGACCAGGGCGACGGCCACGCCCGCCAGGCGTTCGGGGTCCGGTACGCCGAGCTGGGTGAGGATCCGCGTGGCCAGCAGGTCATAGGCGGCGAAGCACTCGGCCGCCGCGGCGCGCAGCCGTTCGTCGCGGCCCGCCTGGACGTACAGCTCGAAGGGTGCGATGTGGCGGCTGTCGAAGGCGTTGCCGCCCGCGACCTGCGCCACCACCTCGGCCGCCTGCCCGATGTCGAAGCGCTCGTCGGAGCACGCGTCGGCGAGCGCCGTGAAGTGCCGGGTCTCCTCGGCCACGAAGTGCAGCAGGCTCTCGCGCAGCAACTCGTGCTGGGTGGCGAAGTGGTAGGTGACGGAACCGAGGGAGACTCCGGCCTCTTTGGCGATCCGCCGGTTGGTGACGGCGGCGATGCCGTCCTGCCCGATGATCCGCAGTACGGCGTCGATGATGCTCTGGCGGGTGTCGGAGGCATGGGGCATGTCGACATTCTGCCTCATCGGGCGGCGCGACGGCCCTGCCGGGGAGGGGGAGTTGGGGGCCCGGGGTGTGGACAGGGCGCGGACCGATCCCTACTGTTCGTTCGAACGAACAGCCGAGGATCGCCGTACGGGAGTCGTCGTGGACATATCCGGATCGAACGTTCTGCTCACCGGGGCCAACGGAGGGATCGGCTCCGCCCTGGCCGGGCGCCTGACCGCGGAGGGGGCCCGGCTCACCGTCACCGGGCGGCGGGAGGAAGCACTCAAGGCCACCGCGGAGGCCTGCGGCGCCCGCACCGTGGTCGCCGATCTGGCCGTCCGGTCCGACGTGGTCCGGCTCGCCGAGGCCTGCGCCGAGGCGGACATCCTCGTCGCGAACGCCGCCCTCCCCGCCAGCGGCGACCTTCTGGACTACACCGAGGACCAGCTCGATCGCGCCCTCGACGTCAACCTGCGCGCGCCCCTCCTGCTGTCCCGGCTGCTCGCGGAGCACATGGTGGCCCGCCGCCGCGGCCACATCGTGCTGATCGGCTCCATCTCCGGCAAGGCCGCGACCAAGTCGACCTCCCTCTACAACGCGACGAAGTTCGGACTGCGCGGATTCGCCCTCGCCCTGCGCCAGGAACTCCGGGGTACGGGGGTGGGGGTCTCACTCGTCCAGCCCGGCTTCGTCCGCGACGCCGGCATGTTCGCGGACACCGGAGCCACCCCGCCGAACGGCATCAGGACCGTCACGCCCGGCCAGGTCGCCGACGGCGTCGTACGAGCCGTCCGCCGCGACCGGTGCGAGGTCAACGTGGCGCCGCTGGAGCTGCGGCTGCTGAGTGCCATCGCCGGGCAGTTCCCCGGATTCGCCGAGCGGGTCCAGGCCCGGGCGGACGTCGACGGCTCCGTACGCCAGATCGTCGACGCCCAGCGCACGCGCCGCTGACACCGCCGCCGCGCCCGCACGCCTGCATGCCCGTCCGCCCTCGCACCTGCATGCCCGTCCGCCCTCACACCTGCACGCCTGCACGTCTTCCCTGCCACCTCACGTGAACGGAGAACACGGCCGTGCCGAGTCGAACCCTCCCGAACGGCGCTCCCGACCCCGGCCCGGGTGTCGAGCGCAGGTCCCTGCTCCGATTAGGGGCCCTGCTGGCCGCGGGCGGAGCCGCCGCGCTCGTTCCCGCACCGATCGCGCACGCCGCGACGAGGGGCCGGGGGACCGACGTGGTGACCACCACTTACCAGGGCCGCGCCCCGTACGGCAACGACCAGTGGGCGTACGTCCCCTTCGAGGTCCCCGCCGGAGTGCAACGGATCTCCGTCTCCACCACCCACGACGCCTCCGCCGGCATCCTCGACCTCGGCATCTTCGGCCCTTCCGGCTTCCGTGGCTGGTCGGGCGGTGAACGGGCCGGGTTCACCCTCTCCGCGGCGGACGCCACTCCCGGCTACGTGCCCGGGCCTGTCGAACCCGGCAGCTGGTCCGTCATCCTGGGGCCGATGGTCGGCGCCGCCGACGGCATGGCCTGGCAGGTCGACGTCGCCCTCCACCACGGCGACCCGCTGCCCCGCACCCCGTACGACATCCTGCCGGCCTCGGTGGCGGGGCGGGGGCCCGGCTGGTACCGGGGCGACCTGCACCTGCACAGCGTGCACTCCGACGGGAAACGCACGGTGGACGAGATCGTCACGGCCGCCCGCCAGGAGGGGCTGCACTTCATCGCCACCTCCGACCACAACACCAGTTCCACCGGGGTGACATGGCGCGGCAACGTCCCGACCGACCTGCTGGTCGTCAACGCCGAGGAGGTCACCACCCGCCACGGCCACTGGCTGGCGGTCGGCCTGCCCCAGGGCGAGTGGGTGGACTGGCGCTACGGCCCCGCGGACCAGGGGGCGTTCGACGGCCACGCCCGGCGCGTGCACAGCCTCGGCGGGCTCACGATCGCCGCCCATCCGCTCACTCCGGCACCGGGATCCTTCTGGGAGTTCGGCCTCGACCGGGTGGACGCGCTGGAGGTGTGGAACGGGCCGTGGACCCTGGACGACGCGGCCAACATCGCCGCCTGGCACGTCATGCTCTGCCTCGGCAAACGGGTCGCCGCCGTCGGCAACAGCGACGCCCACAGCCCCACGGACGCCGTCGGCCGACCCCACAACGTGGTGTACGCCACCAGCCTGTCGACGCCCGCCGTGCTGGACGCACTGCGCCGGGGCCGGTCGTACGCCGTCGAATCCGCCGCCGTGACCGTGGACTTCACCGCGCGCGGGGCCGGGGCGGTCGCGGGACCCGGCGAGGAACTGCCCCTGTCGTTCTTCGACGCCGTCGACGTGACCTTGAACGTGACCGGCGCCCCGGACAGCATCGCCACGCTGCACACCGAGTGGGGCATCATGGCCGCCACCTGCATCGACGGCAGCGGCAGAGGACAACTGCGGTGGCGTGGCTGGGGCAAGGCCTCGCTGTTCGCCCGGGCCGAGGTCCGCCGGCCGAAGCCCGCCTCCACCACGCTGGACCAACTGGTCGCCCTCACCAACCCGGTGTGGTTCTACTCCGCGCAACTGCCCCCGTACGACGTCGAGCGGCGCGCGCTCTTCCACACCGAGCGCCGCCCCGACGGGGCGTGGAGCAGCATGCGCCCGCTGCCGGGCGCCGCCGCCGGAGCGGCCTCGTTCACGGGGATCCAGAGCGCCGCGGCCGGCATGGCGGACGGCTCCGTCGTGGTGCTGGGCATCGCGCCCGACAACGGTCTGTGGCTGACCTCCGTACGGGGTTCGACGACGCTCCGGCCCTGGCAGCGCGTCGCGGCACCGGACGGCTCGGCCGGGTTCACGGTACGGGACGCGGGCATCGCCGCCTTCCCCGACGGGACCTGCCAGATCGTGGTGACGGCGATGGACGGCGCCGCCTTCCACCAGCAGCGCCGCGCCGACGGCGGGCTGCCCGGATTCCGGCCCCTGCCCGGCTTCACCGCGAACAGCCGCTGGGGAGCGACGAAGGTCTCGATCGCCGCCATGCCCGACGGATCCGCCCAACTGATCGGTTACGGCACGGACGGTGCCATGTACCACTGCGTCCGCGGGCGCGACGGTGCGTGCACGGCCTGGGGGCGCCTGGACGGCTGCAACGGGGCCCCGACGTTCGCCGGCCCGGCCCTGGCGATCACCGGCATGCCCGACGGTTCCTCCCAGGTGCTCGCGATCGGGCTCGACGGGATGGTGTACCACCGGCTGCGGCGGCTCGACGGCTCCTGGACCGCCTTCCTGCCCCCGCGCGGCGTCACCACCGCCACCATGGCGGCCAGTGCCATCGGCATCACGGGGACGCCCGACGGCTCCGCCCAGGTCGTGGCGGTCGGGCTCGACGGACGGATCTGGCACAACAGCAGGAAGCCGGACGGCTCCTGGACCCCGTTCGCCCGCGTACCCGGCCCGAACGGTCGAGACCCCTTCCCCGCGGGCCAGGTCCGCATCACCGCCCTGCGTGACGGCACCACGCACGTGACGGCCGTCAGCGCAGGCTAGGTCGTCAGGCCGGGGCCGGTGTCACCCGAGCGCCTCGAAGGAGGCGACGAGGTCGGTGGGCGAGGGGAGCGCCGTGATGTCGGCCTGGGTGGCGGCGGCGCCCTTGCGGAGGTCGTCGTCGGTGAGGAGGCGGCTGAGCACGTCGGCGTCCACGCCGTCGCCGCTCGCGCGGAGGGCGAAGCCCAGGCCCGTCGCGGCATCGACGTTGATGAAGTGGTCGGCGCCCTGCGGGAGGATCAGCTGCGGTACGCCCCGGGCCGCGGCGGTGAGCATGGTGCCGGAGCCGCCGTGGTGCACGACCGCGTCGGCGGTGTCCAGCAGCTGGGCCAGGGGCACCCAGGGCAGGGGGCGGACATTGGGGGGAAGGGTGCCGAGCGGGCTCAGGTCGGTGTTGCCGACGGCGAGCAGGAACTCGGCGTCGACGGAGGCGGCCTCGGAGATCACACGGGCGATCGGGTTGACGCCCGCGTACGCGGTCACGACCGTTCCGAGGGTGACGGCGATCCGGGGCCGGGAGCCGCGGGCTATGAGGTCGCCCGGCACCGTGCCGCCGCCGTTGTACGGCACGTAGCGGACCCGCAGGCCGGTGCCGTCCCCGCCGAGGGAGGCGGGTACGACGTCGAGGACGGTACGGGTGGCCGGGCCTTCGATCTCGCGGGCCTGGTACTCGTCCGCCAGGACGTCGGCGAGCACGCCGACCATGCCGGAGCCGGACATCACGCCGAAGTTGTGTACGACGGCGGGTATGCCGAGTGCCGCAGAGACCAGTGGTGCGGCGGCCTGGAAGGCGGCGTGGACGATGAGGTCCGGCCGCCAGGCGGTGGCGACCGCGAGCAGATCGTCGATGGTGACCCGGCTGTGTTCGGCGAAGCCGGCCGCGGCCCGCCGCTGGGTCTCCTCCTCGCTCTTCTCGTGGGTGACGAACTGCGGTTCGGTGCCCTCCGAGGCGCGCCGGAAGGCCTCCATCAGCGTCGAGCCGTCGCCGATCTCGACGGTGGGGACGCCGGCCTGCCGCATCTGGTCGAGCGGGGCCGAACCGGCGAACAGCACCTGGTGCCCGGCGGCCTGGAGTGCCTGGGCGGTCGGCACCATCGGGAACAGGTGGCCTGCCGCGGCGGGGCCGGTGAACAGTACGCGCACTGCGTTACTCCTCGGGTGGAGCTCTTTGATTCCTCTGACAGATCGTCGAACGTACGTACCGCTGCGTCAGTTTCCATCGGAGCAGACGATTTTCGGGCCGTTCCTGACGAGCGGTCGGGTCGCCGTCCTGGCACGATGGCGGCATGGAACGCGTGCTTGGAATCGGTGGGTACTTCATGCGGGCCGCCGACCCGGCGGCCCTGGGCGCGTGGTATCGCGACTGCCTGGGCCTGGACACCGACGCGCACGGCCTGTGGCGTCAGGAAGCGGGGCCGACGGTGTTCGCGACGTTCGAGTCCGAGACCGACTACTTCGGGTCCCGGGCCCAGCAGGCCATGCTCAACTTCCGGGTCCGCGACCTGGACGCGATGCTCGCGCAGCTGCGCGCCAAGGGTGCGGACGTGGCCGAGGAAGCGCAGGACATGGAGGGTGTCGGCCGATTCGGCTGGGTCACCGACCCCGAGGGCAACCGGATCGAGCTGTGGCAGCCGGCCTGACCCCGTATCGGGGCCGCTCGGGCGAACGCCGTGCCGGGCGTTGCCGCTCCGGGAGGACGCGCACCCGGCAGAGGGGGGTGGCCAGCACGTGCTGGCCACCCCCCTGGAATCACTTCGACTGGTAGACGCCGAAGACGTCGAGCACCAGGTCGGCGTCCTGGTAGCCCTGGTTCCAGAAGGTGATGACGCCGTGGTCGCCGTCGCTCGCCTGCACCAGGTTCGGGACGGTCGCGCCGGCCGTCCAGTTCAGGGTGGAGGAGCCGGGGCGCGGCCCGGCGGGCGCGGCGGGTGCGCCCTCCGCCGGCAGCGGGTAGGCGCTCGGCGCCACCGAGAGGTATCCGGTGCCGCCGGTCTCGGTGACGGTGGTGTTCAGCACGTAGGCCTCGACACCCGTCGCGGCTTCGGGCGTGAACCCCTGCGTGATGTACTCCCGGGCCCGGAACCTGCCGCCGGGCCAGCCGTAGGCCTCCACGCGGGTGTCGAGCGTCCGGAACGGGGTGAAGGGCAGGAAGGCGGCCTTGCTGTCCTTGCTGTAGTAGCCGACGACGTCGACCACCACGTGGGCCGGCATCCAGGACCCGTTGAAGACCTTGATCGTCCCGTCCGCGGCCACCGGCACGATCACCGCATTGGCCACCGTCTGACCGGGCACGAAGTTCAGGTTCGACGCCGTCGGGACCGCCCCGTCGCCGGAGTAGGCGGTCAGGTGGCCCGGGCCCTCGGGTTCGGTCACCGTGACGTTCAGCGCCACGGCCGTGATGCCCGGAGGCACGCCCTGCAGTCCGCCGATCCGGGTCGTGAAGGCACTGCGCGCGGCGAGCCGGCCCCGGGACGCGCCGAGACCCTCACGGGTGTCCACGAACCGGGCGGGTGTCATCGAGGTGTAGCCGCCGGCCGAGGCCCGGGTGAAGTAGCCGGTGACGTCGGCGATCAGGTCGACCGGCGCCGGGCCGCCGTTGTAGAGCTCCACGTACCCGTCCTCGCCGACCGGCACGATCACCAGGTTCGGGACGGACCGGCCGGCCGTGTAGTTCAGGTTCGAGGTGCCCGGGCGTTCGTAGCCCGTGCCGGGCCACGCGGTCACGTACCCGCTGTCGACGGTCTCCGTGACCGTGACGTTGAGGGCGACCGCGGTGACGCCCGCCGGGACGGCGGCGTTGCCCGCCACCTTCACCCGGACGGAACCGAGCCCGGCGACCTTGACCGCGGGCGCGCCGGTGCCGTTGCGGGTGTCGAGGAGGCGGGTCGGAGCGTGCGGGGTGAAGTCGGAGCCGGGGGTGAGGAAGGCACCCCCGTTGACGGCCTGGACGGCATTGGCGGTGTCGGTCACCGTCACCTTCACCTGGTACTCGCCGGACTTGTCGTACGTGTGCGAGTGGTGCAGCTCGGCGGTGCCCTGGGCGGTGAGCGTGTCGGTCTTCCCGTCGCCCCAGTCGATGACGACGCCGAGCGCGAAGTCGGCGCTCGTGATCAGGGTGGTGAGCTCGATCCCGTGCGCGGTGTAGCTGGTGCCGCTGACGTCCACCGCGAGGGCCGGGTTGGCCCCCGCGTCCGCCGCGGCCACCGTGGCCTGCGCGGTCTGCGGTGCGGCGGCCTTGGCGTTCGCCTTGCCGTTCGCCGCGGCGGCGCCGGGCAGGGTGGTACGGATCGTGCGGTCGGCCGGGCTGTGGAAACCCTCGGAGGTGGATGCCTTGGCTATCGCCTCGGCCACACCGGCCGCGACGGGTACGGGATCCGCGGCCTGCGCGGTGCCCGGGATGATGCCGAGACCGGCCGCCACGAGGGCAGCGGTCATTACGAGTCGGTGGTTGCGCACCGGCCCCCCAGTTGTGGTGATGAGCGAAGAGGGGCCAACGTATGGAAGGTTCCGGCCAAGGGTCACGAGGATCTGGCACGATTCACTCCATAGGGGCCAATGCTTTACCGGCTGTGCGGTTTGTGATCGACAGGAGGCCGTCGGGACCGCGGCCCGCGGGCGGGCCCGTACAGGCGCGGGGCGGCCTCAGCCGTCGCTTCCGACGCCGCGATCGGGTGCGCTCATGTCCCCCGTCGCGGGAATGCCGTCGGCGAGCCCGTAGCGCAGGTACACGGTGCCCTTCGGCCCGGCCGCCGGGGGTGCGAGGAGCCTGACGTTGGTGGGCACCGCGCCGTCGTCGAACACCTTCTTCCCGACGCCGAGCACGATCGGGTGCACCCAGAGGTCGAGCCGGTCGAAGAGCTTCTCGCGCAAGAGGGTCTGCACGAGGTTCAGGCTCCCGACGACCTTCACGTGCTCGTGCCGGTCACGGATCTCACGCACCGCGGCGCCGAGGTCCGGGCCGAGCTGCGCGGACCCGGCCCACGAGAGGTCGGGCCTGCCGCGGGAGGCCACGTACTTCGGGACACCGTTGAAGAGCGTGGCGATCTCGCCGTCCTCGCCACCCTTCTGGTGGGGCCAGTAGGCGGCGAAGATGTCGTACGTCCGCCGGCCGAGCAGGAGGGCGTCCGTGCCCTCGTACGCGGCGCCGACCTGCGCCCCGGCGACCTCGTCCAGCAGGGGCGCCTGCCAGCCGCCGAACGGGAACCCCACCGGGTCCTCGTCGGGGCCGCCGGGCGCCTGCCCGACGAGGTCGAGGGTCGCGAACAGCTCGATTTCGATGAGGCCCATGGCTTGCTCCCGATGAGTCGGTTGTCTCCGTCAAGAGATAGACCCGCGGGCGCCCGCAGACTCATCGCCGCGACGGACCCCGGTGTGAGGCGACCTGGTCCGGGTTGCTGGCGCCCTGCTTGCGGACAGTTTCCGTCCGCAAGGGAGGAGGTTGATCAGCGACGGCGAGGTTCGGTGGTGCGGGCCATCGGGCGGTCGGCTCTGTCCGTCAGAGCGCTATGCCCCCATTGCGCAGATAGTCTGGGAAGTGTGATCGAGTCCGGACGGCCGCGACTCCGTCGGCGCTACGGCCCGGGGAGGCTTGTACGGCTGTCACCGGTCATTCTGACCATCGTGATCGCCAGCTTGGCCTACGGCACTCCGCGGGAAATGGCCTTCAGTCGCCTCCTGCCCGCGGCGCCGGCCCTGGCCGCCGCCATGTGGCCGGTCCTCCCCACCGTCCTGCTGGGGACGGTCTGCCTCTTCCTGATGATCGGCCTCGGCTTCCTCTTCCCCGACCTGGGAACGTGGTGGACGGCCGCGGGGATCGTCGCGGTCACCGTGGCCGCCGCGTACGGAAGCCATGTCCGGCTCCAGCGGGAGCGCACCCTCTTCCAGGTACGGCTCGTCGCCGACGCGGCGCAGCAGGTGGTGCTGAGCCCCATGCCACACCGCATCGGGAACATCGAGATCGAGTCGCTGTACCTCGCGGCCGCGGCGGAGGCCCGCATCGGCGGGGACTTCTACGAAGTGGTAGACACTCCGTACGGGGTCAGACTGCTCATCGGCGACGTGCGGGGCAAGGGCCTGCCCGCAGTGGGGGCCGCCGCGGCGATCGTCAATGCCTTCCGGGAGGCGGCCTTCGGCGAGACCGACATGGTCAACGTCGCACGAAGACTGGACGCCAGCAGCACCCGCTACAACGCCGCCTTCCCGCCGGAGGGGCCGATGGAGCGCTTCGCCACCGCCCTTCTCGTCCAGATCCCGCACGAGGGCAGTCGTATCGACATCCTCAACTGCGGACACCCCCCGCCACTGCTCCTGAACCGCGGGAGACTCCGTGTCCTCGAGTCGGACACCCCCTCGCCACTGCTCAGCCTCGCGGAGCTGATCGGCGATCGCTACACCGTCGACACCTTCGATTTCGCGGCCGACGATCTGTTGCTCCTCTATACCGACGGGATCGCCGAGGCCCGCGCACGCGATGGCGAGTTCTTCCCGCTCACCACCTGGATGAGCCGACAGCCCCCGACACCGCCCCGCGAACTGCTCACGGCTCTTCACCGCGACCTCGTCCGCTACAGCAGGGGACGCCTTGACGACGACATCGCCGCCCTCGCCGTACGCCTGTGCGAGTCCTCAGGTCGGAGCCCCGGAGTCCCGGAGCCAGGAATCCCGGAGTCCCGGTGAGCGGCCCGCACCCTGGTGGCCGGTGTCACTCGGCCGGGGCCGCGTGTGGGCTCCGGGTGACCGGGGGGAGAGCCAGGCCGGTGGGGGTGTTGAGGCCGGTGGAGTTCAAGGTGCTCTGGGTGCCGTTGGGGAGGACACGGAGGACACGGTTGTTGAAGGCGTCGGCCACGTAGAGGGTGCCGTGGTGGTCGACCGCGAGGCCGAGCGGGCTGCTCAGGCCGGAGGTGGGGACCGTGGTCTGAGCGCCGGTGCCGGAGGCGATCTTCACCACGCGGTTGTTGCCGCTGTCGGAGACGTAGAGGTCTCCTGTGGTGCTCAGGGCCAGTCCGGTGGGCTGCGAGAGGCCGGTCGTGGGGAGGGTGGTCTGGCCGGTGCCGTCGGCCGGCACCTTCACCACGCGGTCGTTGACGAAGTCGGAGACGTAGAGGTCCCCGTCGGGTTCGAGGGCCAGGCCCCAGGGATGCAGCAGTCCGGTGGTGGGGACCGTGGTCTGGCCGGTGCCGTCGGCGGGCACCTTCACCACGCGGTCGTTGAAGCTGTCGGCGATGTAGAGGTCACCGACGGGATCGACGGCCAGGCCGAGGGGGCGCGAGAGGCCGTCGGTGGGGACGGTGGACCGGCCGCCCCCGCCCGGGAGCAGCCGCACCACGCGGTTGTTGCCCGTGTCGGAGACGTAGAGGCTGCCCGTACGGTCCCAGGCCAGGCCCGTCGGGCGTACCAGGCCGTCCAGGGGGAGGGTGGTCTGGCCGCCGCCGTTGGACAGGGTGACCACGCGGTTGTTGCCGTAGTCGGACGCGTACAGCGGCAGGGAGGTGTGCGGGCGGGCGTCGTGGGGCTGGGGGACGCCCACCGCTCGCGCGGGCAGCACGCACAGGAGCAGCAGTCCCGTGACGGCGGCGAGGCGGCGGGTCAGCGGCCGGCGGATCCGGCGGGAGGGTGCCGGAGGCTCTTGTCCGTGCGAGTCGGCCGGGACGCGTTCCACGATTGACCCACCTCTTCCGCAACGGCCGGCAGTACGTCGTGCCGACCCGGTCCGTCGACCCTAGGCGGCAGCTGCGCGTGGCTCCGGAGCCACGCCATCGGCGGCGCCGCGGGCCACTCCAATGCGCTGCCGCCTCGCTGGTGGCTCCTGCCGGGTGCCATGAGTACGCGTACTCATGCGTTCGCGCGGGGGAGCCGGGAGTGTGTGGGGGAGGAGCGAGCAGGCATGGCAAGGGGTGGGGAATGGGAGCGAGGCGCGGCCTGGGCGCCGGCGTGGTGGCCGTCGCGGGCGCCGTGATGGTGGCCATGACCAGCGGGTGCTCGACGTTGCCCGACGCCGACGAACTGCGGGCCATGGCCACCACGGACGGCGCACAGCTGAAGCGGGACTCGGCAGAGGCGCGTATCCGCGCCCTCAGCGAGCGGTTCGACCAGGTCGAGGGGTTGCGGTACGGATACACGGTGCTCGAGGACGAGTGCACCGGCCCCAGTGACGGGGGTTTCAAGAAACAGGCCACCGTTCACCTGATGACCTGCTCGATGAGTGTGAGCACCATTTTCGGGGTGGAGGGTGACGTCACCGACGTGCTGCGGCGCATCGACGACGCGGGCATCACGCAGTGGACCCCCGATGTCAACGGCCCTGGAAGTCCCTCCTCGGGCACGCTCGAGTACGCGCTGCAGTACCACCGGCTCGGCGGTGTGTTCCCTGACGGACTGCTGATGCCCGCACCGTTCCTCGCATCCGAGAACAAGGCAATCGGCATCGGATGGGACCATCCGCCCCGGCCCGGAGAGCGGGCGGAGTCGGGGCAGGTCCAGACCGTGGGCTCGTCCGTGTGTCCGCCGGATGCGGCGGTCTACTCGCGGTGCCTCACCAGCCCCGAGCGGCCGGACACCATAGCGGCCCTCCGCGCCCGATACGGAGCGGTTCTCACCGTCACGGTCGGGCCGGCTGCCGGCGGTGGGACCTACTTCACCGTGCCGCGCCCGAAGGCCACGTAGGAGGCACGCACCGAGACCACCGCACTATGGTGTGGCCGGTCGGTCGGTGCGGGACGCCGCAGACCCCGGCCGCGCGCCGCCCGCGGGGCGGCCCGCGTACGTACGGCAGGGAGAGACCGGCATGACGCAGCGCACCACGGTCCGCGATCTGCTCGACGAGCACGGGCGGACCCACGCGGCGGAGGCGGGCATCCGGCTGCGCAGCACACCCGCCCCGCTCTACCAGCTCCTGACCCTCTGCGTGCTCTTCTCGGTGCGCATCCAGGCCGGCATCGCGGTGGCCGCGGCGCGCGAGCTCTTCGCGGCGGGGATGCGCACGCCCCGGGCGATGGCCGCCGCTTCCTGGCAGGACCGGGTGGACGCCCTCGGCCGTGCCCACTACCGCCGCTACGACGAGAGCACCGCCACCGCGCTGGGGGAGGGGGCGCAGCTCCTCCTCGGCCGCTACCGCGGAGACCTGCGCCGGCTGCGCGACGCCGCCGACGGGGATCCCGGCCGGATCCGCGCACTCCTCCAGGAGGTCCCGCGGATCGGACCGGTCGGAGCGGACATCTTCTGCCGGGAGGCCCAGGGCGTGTGGCCCGAACTGCGGCCCGCGTTCGACAGCCGCGCCCTCCACGCCGCCGCCGCGCTCGGGCTCCCGAAGACACCCGCCGGCCTGGCCCGCCTCGTCACGGCCGAGGACCTGCCGCGGTTCGCGGCAGCCCTGGTCCGGGCCGAACTCTCCTGAGGAACCGGACCGGCGGCAGCGCCGGGGCTCCGGCCGGCCGTGGTCCGGTCACCACTCGGGATGCACGTCGTGGCTGTCGTAGCGCACGCCGGAGGCGGTGACCCAGGGGCGGAAGCGGCCGGGGCCGGTGCCGTCGTGGGCGTACGCGACCGGTTCGAGGGTCTCGTCGGTGACGATCACGGCGCCGGCCTTCTGGGCGCTGCGCAGGGCGTGCGTCCAGTGCCGGCCGCGGTGGCCGGTGCGGTAGTCGGGGGTCTTGCACTCGGACATCGGGTCTCACCGCCTTGATACGGCCCGGTTCGGCTGGTACCGGGAAGCACATATACCCAGATATGCCTCACTCGAACAATTGATCGCCCATGTTTCGGTCGTGGGCGGGCACGCGAGTGGGGAGGGCGGGGAGCGGGCAGGTGCATCTAGGTAGGTGTTGAACGTCCACACCGTACGTTCTCCGATACGAGGCGTCTGGAGCCGATTCCATGCCTCTTCCTCCGATCCCCCCGACATCCCCGATCCTGCACATGGAGCTGACCGGCGGGGCGGCGCCGGGCGACGCCCGGCGTGCGGCGCACGACTTCCTGGGGCGACCCGTGAACGGGGCCCCCGCGTTCCCGCCCGTTGCGCTCGACACCGCCCTGCTGGTGATCAGCGAGCTCGTCACCAACGCCGTACGGCACACCTCCGGCGGATGCGTGCTGGACCTCCACCTGACGGCCGGCGGCGTCGACGTCGCGGTCACCGATACCAGCAGCGCCGAGCCGCGGCCCCGGCAGCCCGGTCATCAGGGTGAAGGCGGGTGGGGGTGGCACCTGGTCAACCGGCTCGGAAGCCGCGTCGAGATCCGCCACCGCGGTGAGCGGGACGGCAAGACCATCCACGTCTACGTCCCCCGCTGAGGCGCGCCGCGCCGGCGTCCGGCCCCTACCGCCTGCGCGGCCGAATGCGCGATTCATTGACAGAAGTTGAACGCAATCAGATGCTGAGAGCGCTCTCAGGCTTCAATGCATCCATTCATCCATGCTCGTGTCCGTCCCTCCGGCCCGCGAGGCTCCCCCCAAGGAGGAAATACGTGTTCCGCTTATCGAGACTGCTCGTGTCCGGAGCCGCGGCACTGGTCGTCGGCGCCGGCCTGCTGGTCGCCGGTCCGCCGACATCCGCGGAGGCCGTGCCGGCGACCATCCCGCTCACGATCAAGAACAGCTCGGGACGCAGCGAGCCGGTCTACGTCTACAACCTGGGCACCGTGCTCGCGACGGGCCAGCAGGGCTGGGCCGACGCCAACGGTTCGTTCCACCCGTGGCCCGTGGGCGGCAATCCCCCCACCCCCGCACCCGACGCGTCGATCACGGGTCCGGCCAACGGGCAGACGAAGACGATCCGGATGCCCAAGTTCTCCGGGCGCGTCTACTTCTCCATCGGCCAGAAGATCGTCTTCAAGGTCAGCACCGGTGGCCTGGTGCAACCGGCCGTCCAGAACCCCTCCGACCCGAACCGCAACATCCTGTTCAACTGGTCCGAGTACACGCTCAACGATGCCGGCCTGTGGATCAACAGCACCCAGGTCGACATGTTCTCGGCTCCGTACGCGGTGGGCGTGAAGTCGGCAGGCGGCACGGTCGGCAATACCGGCCGGCTCAAGCCGGGCGGCTACAACGCCGTCTTCAACCAGCTGCGTGCGGCCGGCTGGGGCGGACTGATCCAGAACCGCCCCGACGGCACCCCGCTGCGCGCCCTCGCGCCCGGTCACGGCATCGAGGCGGGCGGAATCCCGGCCGGCGTGATGAACGACTACGTCAACCGGGTCTGGGACAAGTACAGCTCGTCCACGCTCACCGTGACGCCGTTCGCGAACCAGTCGAACACCAAGTACTACGGCCGGGTCTCGGGCAACGTCATGAACTTCACCAACGGCTCGGGCGCCGTGGTCACCAGCTTCCAGAAGCCGGACTCCGACAGCATCTTCGGCTGCTACAAGCTCCTGGACGCCCCCAACGACCTCGTCCGCGGCCCGATCTCCCGCACCCTGTGCGCCGGCTTCAACCGGTCGACGCTCCTGACCAATCCCAGCCAACCGGACGCGAACGGCGCCGGCTTCTACCGTGACGCCGTCACCAACCACTACTCCCGCATCATCCACGGTCAGATGGCCGACGGTAAGGCGTACGGCTTCGCCTTCGACGACGTGGGTGCCCATGAGTCGCTGGTGCACGACGGCAACCCGCAAGAGGCCTTCATGACGCTGGAACCGTTCAACTAGGTCCCGGGCTCAGTGGCTGTGGCGCGCGCCGTGCTCCAGCCACTGGGGTCGGCCCGCACCGGCTCCACGGCCGATGAAGATCGGGGGAGCGTGTTCGCCCGGTCCGGTGGCGGTGAGGGGAATGCCGAGGCTCTGGCACATCCGCTGGGCGCGGGCCAGCGCGCTGAAGGTCATGGGGGAGGGGGTGCCGGTCGGCAGCTCGATCGTGACCTGGGAGGGGCGGTGCGCCTGGACGAGGGACTCGATCTGCAGGGCCGCGGCGGACCGGTTGGTGACGTTCAGCTCCTGCAGGATCTTCACGTGCAGGGTGTCTGCGGCGATGTGGTGACTGATGACCATGCTGCGCCTCCCGCACACCGGGACCCGGACGGCACCGGCGGTGTGCGGTGCCCGGGTACCAGTGTCGCGCAGGAGCGCCCGAGCGGACGAGCGCGGAGCCCGGCGAAGGGCCCGGTCAGGCCTTGAGGGCGCGCCCCGCCACGGCCAGGGCGAGGCGGCGGGGAGCCAGGGCCGAGGCCGTGGCGGAGAGCCGGTTGCCGAGGCCGACGACGATGCTGGCCGGGGTCTTGCCGCGGTCCAGCGCGCGGCGCGCCGCGGTGACGACCTGCTCCGGGGTGGCCATCCGGCCCACGGCGGCGTCCCGGCTGCCGACGACGTCGAAGAACTCGGTGTGGACCGGCCCCGGCGAGACGGCGAGCACCCGCAGGGAGGAGGCGCGCGTCTCGTACGCGACGGCCTCGGTGAAGTTCAGGACGAAGGCCTTGGTGGCGCCGTAGACCGCCATCGCAGGGGTCGGCTGGTAGGCGGCCGCGCTGGCGACGGTGACGAGGGCGCCCCGGCCGTCGGCCGTCAGGCCGGGCAGGAACTCCCTGGTCAGTTCCGTGACCGCGAGCACATTGAGCTGGATCATCTCGCTGATCCGGGCGGGGTCCTCGCCGGCGAAGGGCCCGTGGCTGCCGAAGCCGGCGTTGTTGATCAGCGTGTGGACCGGTACGCCGAGTGCGTCGAGCTCCGCGTGGAGTGCCGCCGCGGCACCGGGCCGGGCGAGGTCCGCGGCGATCGGGCGCGCCCTGACCCCGTACCTGCGCTCCAGGTCCGCCGCCAGCTCCTCCAGCCGGTCGACGCGCCGGGCGACGAGGACGACGTCCGCTCCGCGCTCGGCCCACTGTCGGGCGAACTCGACGCCGAGGCCGGCGCTGGCCCCGGTGATCAGGGCTGTGGTTCCGCGGTATGTCATAGACATGGTTCGGCGCTCCGTTCCGGGACTCCGGCTGATGGTCGATACTTAGAATGTAGGCAGAGCCAACATTGTTGTCAATGACAACATCGGAGGAGGAGACCGCCTTGGCCGACGCCGATGCGCCCTATCACCACGGCAACCTCAGGGAGGCCCTGCTGGTGCGTGCGGAAACCGTGCTCGCAGCGTCGGGGGCGGACAGCCTCTCCCTCCGTGCCCTCGCACGGGACCTCGGCGTCAGCCACGCGGCGCCGGGCCGCCACTTCCGCGACCGGCAGGCGCTGCTGGACGCGCTCGCCGTCAACGGCTTCACCCGGCTCAACGAAAGCCTCCGGGCCGCCGTGGGCGGCCCCGGCCCCGTCGCCGACCGGCTCGCCCGCATGGGCCGTGCGTACGTGGACTTCGCCGTCGCGCACGCCCCGCTGCTGAGTCTGATGTTCACGGCCAAGCATGCCGACCACTCCAGCGCCGAACTCCGCGAGCTCGGCCACCAGAGCCTGGAGATCGCCGCCGAACTGATCGCCCTCGCCCAGCAGGAGGGCGTCGTACGGGCCGGAGACCCGGCCCGGCTCGCCCAGGTCGCCTTCTCCGTGGTGCACGGCCTCGCGTCCCTGGCCGTCGGGTCCCTCCTCGAGGACACCCCCCTGGACGAGGCGACCGACCTGGCCCTCGACGTCCTGCTCACCGGCCTCCGCGCAGCCGATCCCGCGCCGCGGCCCTAGCGCATTTCCCTCCAGGACGCCACCGCAGAAGAAAGCGACGCGGCCGGAACCGATCGGAACGGGCGGGTGGGTTCCCGTCCGGCGAGCGGGGCCGGCGCGCCTTCCACCTCCCGCTACGCCGCCTCTCGCCGCGGACGGGCGCTTTGACTTGCCGAAATTCGGCGTCGCTTGTGGCGCATAACGGTTCCTCCGGTCCGATGAACTCCAAGGAAAGCCCGCGTGCGGGAAGTTGGGCGTAGTTATGCTCCCGCCCACCGGTCAGAAGGTCCCCCCTTTTCGATAGTTCGAGGACGCCGATGGAGCAAAGAGACATTCCCCCCGAAAGTGCCCACGTGGAGGGCAGAGCAAGCCGGATGCTGCCCTCGATCGCGGTCGTGGCCGCCGCCTGCCTGGCCGGGGCGCTCGCTTCCTCCTCGGCACCGCTCGGCACCGCCGTGATCGCCGTGGGTGCCCTGTGCACCGCAGCGGTCTTCGTCGAAGCGCTGCGGCGCGGCCGCGCCCTCGCCGCCGGACGCGCCCAGGTCGCGGCACTCCAGCACGTTCTGGCCCGGCAGGAAGCCGAGGCGGCCCGGCTGTCCGAGGTGGTGCTGCCCGAGGCCATCGAGCGACTGCGCAAGGGCGAGCTGGCCGAGGAGGTGCTGACCGCCCTGGGAGGACGCGGCGGCCACGGCAACCGCTGGGGCGACGACGAGGCCCTGACCCCGCGCTTCAGGGCCGCCCTGCAGGCCGTGCTGTCCCACGTCGTCGACGCGGTCGACAACGAGGAGAGCCTTCGCGACTCGGCGCAGCGCGCCTTCGTGAACGTCGCCCGCCGCGTGCAGGCGATCGTCCACCAGCAGGCCCACGAGATGCGCGAGATGGAGGACCGGCACGGCAGCAACCCGGACGTGTTCGGCGACCTCCTGCGACTCGACCACGGCACCGCCCTGATCGGCCGGCTCGCCGACTCCATCTCGGTCCTCGGCGGTGCGCGCCCCGGCCGCCAGTGGAGCAGGGCCGTCACCCTCTACAGCGTGATGCGCGGTGCGATGTCGAGGATCATCGACTACCAGCGGGTGGAGCTCCACTCGGTCTCCGAGGTCGCCGTCGTCGGCCCGGTCGTCGAGCCGCTGATCCACACCCTGGCGGAACTGCTGGACAACGCCACCCGGTACTCGCCGCCGCACACCCGGGTCCACCTCACGGCCGTCGAGGTGCAGTCGGGCATCGCCGTGGAGATCGAGGACGGCGGCCTGAGCATGAGCGAGGAGGCCCGCGGACGGGCCGAGAAGATGCTCGCGCAGGCGCAGTCCGGCATCGACCTCAACGACCTGGGCGAGACGCCGAGGCTGGGCCTCGCGGTGGTCGGCCGGCTGGCGCAGGCGTACGGGTTCCAGGTGTCCCTGCGCTCGTCCGCGTACGGCGGCGTCCGCGCCGTGGTCATCGTTCCGCAGCACCTGATCACCACGGCCTCCTCCGCGACCGGTCTGGCCCACGGCATCGGCTCCTCCTCGGGTCCCAGGGCCGTGGCCGCCACACCGCGCGAGCACCCCTTCGACCGCTCGCCGGCGGGTGTGTCCGCGCCCCGGCCGGCACCGGCTCCGGCGCGCGGGCCGGCGCCCGTCGGCGCCGCGCAGCCGGCCACCGAACGCACCGCGACCGGCCTCCCGCAGCGACGCCGGAAGGACCGTGCCACCACCTTCGACGTCCGGCCGGCCGCGGAGCCGCAGCCGGCGGGCGACCAGGGCCCCGGAATGTGGCTGGAGGCCTTCCACAGCGGACTGTCCGGCGCGCCCGGCCACGACGCGCCGGGCGCCGAAGGCGCGCCGGGTTCAGCGACCAAGGGGGCGTAAGCAGTGATGACCCAGCGAATCAGCAGCATGGACTGGATGCTCAAGGACCTGGCCGCCGGAGTGCCGCAGACGCGGCACGTGATCGTACTGTCCGCGGACGGGCTCTGCGTGGCGCAGTACGGGGCCGAGACCGACACGGCCGACCGCCTGGCAGCGGCCTGTGCGGGCCTGCAGAGCCTGGCCGGGGCGGTGGCCGCGGAGCTGCCGCGCTCAGAGGGCAGGATGCGCCTGGTCGTGATCGAGATGGACGGCGGGTTCTTCTACCTGATGGCCGCCGGCGACGGCTCCTATCTCGCGGTCCTCGCCGACGAGGGCGTGGACGCGGGCCTGATGGGCGCGCAGATGCGCAACCTGGTGACCCGAATGGGGGAGCACCTGAGCAGCCCGCCCCGACATGACGGGCAGCCCGCGTGAATGAGCCGCCCACAAGCTGGGAGGACCGCAGCCCCGAACGGCTCTACGTCATCACGGGCGGACGCAGCGGACCCTCCACCGCCGTCCATCTGGACCTCGTGACCTTAGTCGTGGCCAAAGGCCCCGCCCGGCCGGAGATGCAGCCCGAGCAGGCGGCCATCCTGCGGATGTGCCGGTCACCGCTGTCGGTGGCCGAGATCGCCGCGTACGCAGGCCTGCCCGTGAGCGTCGTCACCGTGCTGGTCGGAGACCTGATGGCCGCTCAGCGCGTGTACGTCCGCCCCCCGGTTCCCGCCGCGCAGCTACCCGACCTTGCTCTGATCGAGGCAGTGATCGATGGACTTCAGAAACTCTGACCCGCCCGCCGGGCCGCGCGAGGCGGACATACTCCCGCAGACGGCCGCGGCCGCCGTGAAAGTCGTCATCGTCGGCGGATTCGGCGTGGGCAAGACGACGATGGTCGGTGCGGTCAGCGAGATCAAGCCGCTGACGACCGAGGAGACGATGACCAGGGCCGGCGTCGGCGTCGACGACACCTGGGGCGTGGCCCGCAAGATCACCACCACCGTGGCCATGGACTTCGGCCGCATCAGCATCAACGACGAACTCGTCCTGTACCTGTTCGGAACACCCGGCCAGGAGCGCTTCTGGTTCCTGTGGCGCGGGCTCTTCGAGGGCGCGCTCGGAGCGGTCGTACTCCTCGACACCCGGCGGCTGGAGATCAGCTTCGACGTCATCGGACGGCTGGAGGAGCGGGGCGTCCCCTTCGTCGTGGCCGTCAACTCCTTCCCCGGCGCGCCCGAGCATCCGCTGGAGGAACTGCGCCAGGCCCTCGATCTGCCCCCCGCCGTCCCGATCCTCGTCTGCGACGCCAGACGGCGGGACTCGTCCCGCGATGTCCTGCTGACCCTCATGCGCTACCTGCACTCCCAGGCAGCCACCCAGGAGGCAATGTGAGCACCACCCCCACCCCACCGCCCGAGTGCCCCGCCCACGCGGCGGCGACGGCGGGCGGCCTGTACCGCCTCCACGGAGCGGAGGCCCAGGCCGATCCCCTCGCGTTGTACGAGAAGCTGCGGGCCGAACACGGCGCGGTGGCCCCCGTACTGGTGAGCGGGGACCTGCCGGCCTGGCTCGTCCTCGGCCACCGGGAGAACCTGGACGTGGCGCGCACGTCCTCGCGCTTCGCCCGCGACCCGCGGGGCTGGCGCGACATGAGAGAGGGCCGGGTGCCTGCCGACACCCCGCTCGGCCCCATGGTCTCCTGGGTGCCGGTGTGCAACTTCACCGACGGGCCCGTTCACGAGCGGCTGCGCTCGGCCGTGGTGGAGTCCCTGGAGCGCTTCGACAAGCGCGGCATCCGCCGCTACGTGACGCGCTTCGCCAACCAGCTCGTCGACCAGATCGCGGCCGAGGGGTACGCCGACCTGGTGTCCGCCTTCTCCGACCAGCTCCCCATGCTGGTCATGACGCAGCTCATCGGGGCTCCCGACGAACACGGGCCGCTGCTGGTCAACGCGGCACGCGACATGCTCCAGGGGACGGAGACGGCCCTCCAGAGCGACCGCTACGTCACGACCACGCTGGAGAACCTGGTCGTCGAGCGCAAGGCCAGGCCCGCCCGCGACCTCGCCTCCTGGCTGCTCGAGCACCCTGCGGACCTGACCGACACCGAAGTGCTCATGCACCTGCGCGTCGTGCTGATCGCGGCCTACGAGACCACCGCCAACCTGATCGCCAACACGCTGCGGACCGTACTGACCGACCCGCGCTTCCGGGCCAGCCTCTCCGGAGGCCACATGACCCTGCCCGACGCCCTGGAGCAGGTCCTGTGGGACGACCCGCCGATCAACACGATCATCGGGCGCTGGGCCACCGGTGACACCCTGCTCGGCGGCCAGCAGGTGAAGGCCGGCGACATGATCCTGCTCGGGCTGGCCGCGGGCAACGCCGACCCGCAGATCCGGCCGGATCCCGACGTCTCCGTCCACGGAAACCGTTCCCACCTGGCCTTCAGCAGCGGCCCGCACGAGTGCCCGGGCCAGGACATCGGCCGTGCCATCGCGGACACCGGCATCGAGGTGCTGCTGGACCGGCTGCCCGACCTCCAGCTGGCGGTCGACGCGAGCGAACTGCAGTGGCGCGGCACCCTCATGTCACGCCACCTGCTGTCCCTGCCCGTACGGTTCGCCCCGCGCTCCGTGCCGAATGCGGAGCCCGAGGCCGAGCAGCCGGCCGGGCACCCCGTTCACGCGCTCATCCCGCCGCAGCCGACGGCGGCGCCCGCGGTCGCCGGCCGCCGACGGCGCGGCGTCAGCTGGTGGCGGCGGCTGCTCGGCCGCCGCTGACCCGCACCCCGTACCGAGGGCCCCGGCCGCACACGGCCGGGGCCCTCGGCATCGCTCAGTCGCGTACCTGCCGCCACCAGGAAGCGAGGGCCGGCACATCCGGCGGCTCGGTTCCGGCGAAGCTGGGGGCATCGGCGAACCGGACCGCGAACCGGGCCTCCGCGAGAGGCAGTTCGTGCCGGTTGCGCGGGCTCGCGTACCGGGGTGCCCGGCTCTGCCAGGCGATGGAGCCGGCGACGTAGTGCCCCAACGCGGCCAGGTGGCGGCGCAGTTCCCCGTTCGCACCGGCGGGGCCGTCCGGGCCGTCCGGGCCGTTCTCCAACTGCGCCCGCAGCCGGGTGAAGAGGACCATCACCCGGTCACGCAAGGCCACCGCGAGCGGCACCGCCTCGGCGGGGGAGCAGTTCTCCTGCCGGGCGAGGACGTTGACGAGGTTCACCTCCCGCGGCTCCAGGTGGTCGTCCTTGTCGTAGGAGAACAGGTCGTTGTCCGCGCTGACGACGAAACCCGCCGCGTCCGTCAGTGCCGTCAGAGCGGGGGAGCAGAGCACCTCCGCCGGCAGCCGGTCCCCGCGTGCGGCGTCGGACCAGGTCAGCGAGAAGCGCGTACCGTTCGCCAGCGGCCCCATGGCGACGAAGTCGTTCAGCCCCGGCATGGTCCCGGCCTCGGCCTGGGCGGCCCGCCAGGCCGCCCCGAGCAGCCAGTCGCGCGTCCCCTCGACGAACCTGCGCAGCTCGTGGGGCGTCAGCATGGCATGGGTGCGGCCGACCAGGTCCAGCAGCGCGCGGGTCATCGGCCCGTCGGGCAGAACCGACGCCCCCGGGTCCTCGATGGTCCGCAGCAGTCGTACGCCGTGTTCGACGACGGCGCCCGTCCCCACCTCGTCGGAGCCCGAGTCCTGCCAGTCGTCGACGGCGTTGGCCCAGTAGTTCCACTCGGTGAACAGCAGGAGGACCTCCACGTCCCCGTCGGGGATGATGCGGCAGGAGAAGTCGGCGCTGTGGGTGGCCAGACCCCATGCGCGCTCGACCGGGTCCGGGTAGACGCCGAAGGCGTCCAGCCACTCGACCGCCAGGGCCTCCACCTGCTTCGCCTCGGGATGGACGAGGTCGCGCTCCAGGGGGCAGTAGAAGGACGGCAGGCGCGGGCCGAGGAGCGAAGGGCGCGGTGACGGCGACGTTGTGGGTGGGGGTGGGGGTGGGGGTGGGGGTGGGGGTGCGGGTGCGGGTGTGGGTGCCGGTGACGCCGTCATGGGCGGCCACCGATCCGGAAGCGCAGGAGCCGCGTCTGCACCGCGTGGTCACGCCAGAGCCGGAAGAATCTGCTGTGTGCGAGCGTCGACTGTTCGAGCCGCTCGCCGGTCCACGCGCCGGGCACGATGCCGGCGCCGGCGCGGAGCCGGTCGAGTTCGGCGGTGTTCCACGCCATGGACTGCACCCAGAACTCCGCCACCGAGTCCGTCACGTCCTCCTCGTGCACGAGTTCGAACCCGGCCGCCTCGGCCGCGGCCAGGTACTCACCCAGCAGTCCCAGGCGCGTTCTGTAGTAGCCGTCGATGAACTCGCGCCACTGGGAGCGACCCGCGAAATGCTCCTGGATCCCGAACCATCCACCGGGCTTCAGCGCCTTGGCGACGACGTCGAAGAGCCGGGTCCGGTCGGTGTAGCCGCTGCTCTCGTTGGCGTAGACGGCATCGTACGCACAGGTCTCGTCCAGGTCGTGCACATCCGCCAGCACGGGCTTCACCCGCTCGTCGACCCCGGCGCGCCGGGCGAAGTGCCGGACGATCGGGATGTGTTCCTCCGCGATGGTGAGGCTGGTGACCGAAGCCCCGTGCTCCTGCGCCCAGTACAGCGACGTCCCGCCCAGGCCGCAGCCGATGTCCAGCAGCCGGCGGGGCGGTGCCTCGTACGCGCCCCACGAGCGGGCCGCGTGCTCGACGATCCGCTCCTGCGCGTCCAGCATGCGCTGCTGCAGCACGCTCTGGGAGACGGTGGTGTCCGGCGGACCGTCCGGGTACAGCCCCACGTGGAAGTGGACACGCGGGCCCGGGCCGTACTTCTGCAGGATCTCCTGTGTCTTGTGGCTGTAGTAGAGCCGTATGGGATCGGCCGCCGCCGAACGCCGGTCGCCGGCTAAGGACGATACGAGGGGGGTGACGCGCATGGGGTGTCCGCCCTTTCGTGGGGTAGGGCTGCCTCCGGGACACGCTGTCACCGCTCTCACCGCGTCCCGTACGGCACACTGTTGAAGCACGGATCATCGTGGCACCTTGATGGCCGCACGTCAGCCCACTGGAGCAACACGAAGCCGCGTCCGAATCCCACCGGAAACGGGCTGATCGGCCGGGTGCTTTGCCTGTCACGTCTTCACAGGTCGCGCCGGTGGACGGCGAAAGTGGCGAGGGCTGCGGCGGCGAGTGGCCAGGCCGCGTACACGATCCACGCCCCGGTGATCGTCGCCGGGTAGAGCACCGGCACGGGCGAGTCGCCCACCTCGGTCAGCCGGTCCCAGGCGCCCCGGGGCAGGGAGTGGAGGAGGGCGGCCGACCACGCGTTGCGGTCGTTGATCAGGGAGGGCAGCAGCAGGAGGACGCCGGTGAGCGTGACGATGGTGGTCGCGGTGTGCCGGATGAGTGCGCCGAGGCCCATGCCGATGAGCGCGCACACCGGCGCGAGCAGGGCTGAGGCCGCAGTGGCGCGGAGCGCGCCGGGGTAGTCGAGCGGGAGGCCGACGTGCCGGCCGGACAGGACGGCCTGCGTGACGCCGAAGGAGACGGCCGCGGCGAACGCGCCGTAGACCAGCATGACCGCCGTCACGACGGCCGTCTTGGCTGCCACCACCGAGCGGCGGGCGGGGACGGCGGCGAAGGTCGTACGGATCTGTCCGGTGCTGTACTCGCCGACGAGTGCGAGTGCCCCGATGCTGCCGGCGGCGAGCATGAGGACCATGCCGGCGCCGAGGGTGAAGGCGTCCCGCATCGCCCAGATCGGCACGAAGAGGTCTTTGGTGCCCTGGGGATAGTTCGGATAGTTGTTGTAGTCGGACACGGCTGCGTTCACGTTGATGCCGATGACGACCAGTGCACCGATCCCGAAGGCCCAGGGAGTGGAGCGCAGCGACCACAGCTTGATCCATTCGGCGGCGAGGAGATCGCGGAAGCGGACGCGGAGGGCGGCGGGGCGTACGGCGGCGGATGCGGCCGTCGTGTGCGGGGGCGCCGGGTGGGTCGGGGTCATCGGGGCTCTCCTGCGTATTCGACGCGGTCGGCGGTGAGTTCCATGAAGGCCTCCTCCAGGGAGGAGGTGCGGGTGGCCAGTTGCTGGAGCACGATGCGGTGCCGGAGGGCGAGTTCGCCGATGCGGTCCGCGCTCAGGCCGGTCACCTTGAGCTCCTTCGCCCGGTCCGGGCCGTCGCACTGGACCGAGGCGCCCTCGGCGGCCAGCACGGCCGTGAGCGCGGTGGGGTCCGGGGTGCGCACGGTGACGCTCTGGCGGGTGCCGCGGGCCGCGAACTCCTTCACGCTCTCCGCGGCGATCAGCTCGCCCCTGCCGATGACGACGAGGTGTTCGGCGGTGTGCTCCATCTCGCTCATCAGGTGGCTGGAGACGAACACGGTGCGCCCCTCGGCGGCCAGCCCGCCTTCCATGACGATCCGCGTCGTTCTCGCCGACGACCAGCCGCTGGTGCGTTCCGGCCTGAGCGTGCTCATGGCCGGCACCCACGACATCCATGTCGTCGGAGAGGCCGCGACGGGCATCGAAGCGCTGCTGCTCGTCGGGGACCTCCGGCCCGACGTGGTGGTGATGGACATCCGCATGCCCGGAATGGACGGCATCGAGGCCACCCGGATGATCATGGCGGACTCCACGACGACTCGGGTCCTGATCCTCACCACCTTCGAGGACGACGACTACGTGTACGCCGCCCTGCGCTCCGGTGCGAGCGGGTTCCTCGTCAAGAACATGGACCTGGACGACATCCTCACCGCGATCCGCGTGGTCGCCGCGGGAGACGCCCTGATCGCGCCGAGCGTCACCCGCCGCCTGATCGAGGAGTTCGCCGCACGACCCGAACCCACTCCCCGGCCACGACCGGTCGAGGGCATCACGGAACGGGAACGCGAGGTGCTGACGCTCATCGGAGGCGGCATGTCCAACAGTGAGATCGCCGCCCGGCTCTGCATCAGCGTGGCCACCGCCAAGGCCCACGTGGCACGGCTCCTGTCCAAACTCAACGCCCGAGACCGGGTCCACCTCGTCATCCTCGCCTACGAAACGGGCCTGGTCACACTGCCGGGCTGACCAACTGACCAACTGACCGCTTCGACTTCGATGAAGGTGCAGTGCTGGCGTGCGCGTGGGGCGACTACGCGAGCCACAGAGAGCTGCGCCGATGACGTGCCGGAGGTATGTCCACGGCATCCGCGGCATCGAGGGCGAGTTCGCCGGCGCGGGAGTGCACCAGCCCCAGGAGGGTCCCCACTTGGGCTCGTAGCCGCGCTCGCGCCCGGCGTTCTTCCACTGCGGACCACCGGGCGACGGAAGGGTCCTTCTGGTGCCGGGGGAACGAGTAGACGTCCACCGTGCGGCGGATCATGCGGGGTTGGGGCCTTCTGGAATTCCGCGTCGCATCGGTGAAGGTGTGTGCGCTGTACCTCAGGTCGTAGAGCACCACGGAATGCCAGGGGTTTCCTGATGAGCAGTCGTGTGCACTCCGGCTGTGCGAAGGGGAAAGATGGTGGGCGGTGCGTGTCACGGGACTCCGTTCCCAGCAACCGCCAGGTACCTCCTGGCGGGCTACCTGAAGCCCGTTGCCCCTGTCGAACGTTCGTTTTCCATGCGCGCAACCCTACCGGTCCGTCGTGGCAAACGCCGCGATCCCCGAGAAGGCTTGCGGAACGACGGTCGCGACGGTGACGACGGCGCGGTGGGGTGCAGTGGGGGGCCCGGGCTGTGGTGGGAGGGGGTGTGGAGCGGCCGTTCGGGTGGCTTCGTCCCTTCCAGGGCCCCAAGTGCCGTGGGAAGGGCGTCGCTCCGTGCTGTGCTGTGGCCACGGCCCGAAGGTGGCCGTACGTGGGCCCGCCCGCTGTTCGCGGCAGGTCCGCACAACACAGCTGAGGAGGACTGATGTCGCTCCACCGGAAGGACCGGCGAAGCCGGAGCGTGATCGGCCAACTGCTGGCCGCCGCAGTCTTGTTGACTGTGGCCCTGTTGGACGTTTCCGGGGCTCATGCCGCCGCGGTCCACTCCAAACCGAAACCTGACTGGAACGCCATCGCCCGGTGTGAATCGGGCGGGAACTGGCGGGCGAACACCGGCAACGGCCACTACGGCGGGTTGCAGTTCACCCAGTCCAGCTGGAACGCGGCCGGAGGCCGCAAGTACGCGCCGCGCGCCGACCTCGCCACGAAGTCGGAGCAGATCGCGACGGCGCGAAGACTCGCCAGGATCCAGGGCATGGGCGCCTGGACCTGCGCACGACGCCGCTGAGGGCCCACGGCCCGACAGGGCGGCGGGGCCGCCCTGTCGGGGGCGGTCCCGGCCGGAGCCCCCGACGGTCACCAGGTGTTGCCGACCGCGTCCGTCTTCCCGCCGAACCGGCCCTGGTAGTTGGAGGCGTAGTCGCCCACCCGGACCGGACGGCAGTCCTTGCCGGTCGCCCAGTGGCATGGCTGGGGGAGGCGGGCAGGGCCTGCGCCGTTGCCGGGGCCGGGCGCCGCCAGAGGGGTTCAGGGGGCCGGATGCCGTGGGGCGCTGGCCACCCCGGACTCCCGGCCGCTGAGCTCGGCGTCAAGGGTCTCCTGGGCGATGCGCATCGACTCGGCGTACTGCGGCTGGGACATCCGCTGCCAGGCCCGGTCCGGTGCCACGTCCTCGACGCGGCTCGTCACCCACCAGATGTTGCCGAACGGGTCGCGCACCCTGCCGCCCCGGTCCCCCCACGCACTGTCGATGGCCTCGGTGACCACCGTTGCCCCGTGCGCCACGGCGGCGGCCATGGCGGCGTCGGCATCGGGGACGTAGAGGCGCAGCAGCGCGGGCATCACGGGCCAGTCGGGCCTGCGGTCGAAGGCCAGGACGACCGTGTCGCCGACGCGGATCTCGCCGTGGCCGATGGTGCCGTCCTCGAGCGGCACCCGGGAGAGCTCTTCTCCGTCGAAGGCCGCGGTGATGAAGTCGAGCAGCGCGCCGGTGTCCTCGGTGACGACCCACGGTGCGACGCTGGTGTAGCCCTCGGGCGCGGTGTGCTTCATCGGGCCGTCCTCTCTGCCGGTTCCTGCTGACGTGACGACAGTACGACCGGACTAGGTCGGATTCCGTCCTAGAACCCGCCCGCCGGGTGTGCCGCGATCCGGGGGCGGGGGCACCGGGCGCGTGCCTGGTGCACGGCCGACCGGTCAGGCAGGCGGGTCCTGGGGCGCCACCACGGTGAAGAGCGCCCCCTCGGGATCGGCGAGGACGATCCACCGGCTCGTACTGGACGTCTGTACGGGGGAGGCGGTCCTGCCGCCCTCACGGATGGCGGCCTCGACCGCGCTCTCGAGGTCCGGCACCCGGAAGTGGACGTGCCAACGGGGCCGCACTTCGGGGTCGGGTGCCGCTTCGAGGGCGCCGCCGCTGATGCGGGCGACGGTGTCGTGACCGTGGCGCAGGACGACGTGGGCGTGCTCGTAGGAGACCGTGCAGCAGGCCGGCCGTTCGCTGCCCCAGTCGAGGACCTCCCCGTAGAAGATGGCCGCTGCGAAGGCGTCACGGGTCCGCAGTTCCAGCCAGGCCGGGGCGCTCCCCCGGCCGACGGACCAGTCGGGGACGACCTCGCCCTGCCAGAAGCCGAAGACGGCCCCGGCCGGGTCCGCGGCCAGGGCGGCTCGCCCGGTGCCGAAGGCGAGGGGACCGACCGCCATGGTGGCGCCGCGTTCGCGGATCCGTGCGGCGGTCACGTCGGCGTCGTCGACGGCGAAGTACGGCGTCCACACCACCGGCACGCCGGCACTCCCGCCGAGGGCGCCGACACCGGCGACGGGAGCCCC
Organism: Streptomyces sp. NBC_00207; assembly: GCF_045160965.1. Taxonomy (NCBI): domain Bacteria; kingdom Bacillati; phylum Actinomycetota; class Actinomycetes; order Kitasatosporales; family Streptomycetaceae; genus Streptomyces; species Streptomyces sp. NBC_00207. Next base: position 8,384,901 of record NZ_CP130715.1, read on the forward strand.
GTCGCGGAAGGCGACCATGATGCCGTGCCCCAGGTGCGTGGCACGGAATTCCCAGTCGAGCACGGCACTGTAGAACCGCTGGGCGGAGCCGAGATCCCGGGCCAGCAGGCTGACCCAGCACGGGGCACCGAAGATCTCGTGGCTCGACGTCGACACAGCTGTCAGCCTCATCTGCCGCTCAGGGGGACCGGGACCCTTCCACCGTAGACCCGGGCACGGCGCCGGGCCGTGAGCCGCCGTTCGAACCGAGCCGGTGGGCGCGGCGCACGGTCACCGGCCCGGTCCGTACGGACGACGTGGGTGCGCCGTGCCCGGCCCCGGGCAGGCGGGAGCGATTTTCCGTCTGATCCTCCGAAGATCGACGTGATTCCGGATGGGGAGCGTGTGACGGGGCAGCCGCACAGTCTCACCGGTTCACCCGTCACAGGGCGACCGGTTCACCAGCCACTGCGGTCCGCCACAGCCGGGCCCTCGACCCATCCCGGAGGTATGCGGTGTCCAGTACGGCTCTCACCCCGGGCGCGCTGCCGGTCGGCTTGATCGCACTGCCCGGCGTCTACCGGCCGCAGGCCGATACCCGCCTCCTCGCGCAGGCGCTCGCCGACGAGGAGCTCGGGCCGCGCACGGACGCACTGGAGATAGGAACCGGGACCGGTGCGCTGGCCCTGCACGCCGCGGCCAGGGGAGCCCGGGTCACGGCGGTCGACGTCTCCTGGCCCGCCGTGGTCACGGCGCGGCTGAACGCGCTGCGTCGGCGGCTGCCCCTGCGCGTCCTGCACGGCGATTTCGCCGCACGGACCGCCGGGCGCCGCTTCGACCTGGTCGTCGCCAATCCGCCGTACGTCCCCGCCCCGGGGGCCCGGCTGCCGTCGCACGGGCCGGAGCGCGCCTGGGACGCCGGTCCGGACGGGCGCGGGGTCATCGACCGGATCTGTGCGAGCGCCCCGGACCTGCTGCGTCCCGGCGGTGTGCTGCTCCTGGTGCACTCGGGAATGTGCGGAGCCGGGACGACCGTGGACCGGCTGACGGGGGCGGGGCTGGCGGCAGGGGTCGTGGCGAGGGCTTCCGTGCCGTGGGGCCCGGTCCTGCGGTCGCGAAGGGCCTGGCTGCAGGGGCAGGGCCTGGCCGGTGGCGCCGAGGAGTGGGAAGAGCTGGTGGTCGTCCGTGCCCGGCACCTCTGAGCGCAGTACTTCCGACAACGCCCCGGCCTCGACTCCGGCCCCGGTGGCCGCGCCCGCGCGCCGGGTGTCCGTGGACCCCGAGGGCCCGGTCCTGGTGGAGGGGCCCGTCGAGATCGTCCTGGACGACGGGACGGTCGCCCGCTCGGACCGCTTCATGGTCGCGGTGTGCACCTGCCGCCGCAGCCGTACGTACCCCTGGTGCGACACCAGCCACCGCCGTCGCGAGCGGGCCGACCCGCCGCCCGAGGACAGGACCCCGTGATGACCCCTCCCACCTCCGGCGCGACGGCGACCGCCGCCGGCCCCCGCCTGGCCGAGGGGCGGGGCCCGCTGTCCGCGGCCGTGGCGGACGCCCTGAGGTCCGGCGGCCCGCCCGCGTACGCCACCGGGTCCGTGCTGAAGGCAGACCCGTGGGAGGAGGACCTCCAGCTCGCGCTCTACCTCCTCTACGAGCTGCACTACCGCGGCTTCGACGGCGTGGACGACGAGCGCGAATGGGATCCGGACCTGCTGCGGCTGCGCCAGGCCCTCGAAACCCGCTTCCTCCACGCCCTGCGCACCGAGCTGTCCGACGCTCCCCGGTCACGATCGGTCGAGGAGGCCTTCGCCCCGCTGCTCGTCGAGCCCGTCGACCTCTCCGGCAGCCTCAGCCACCGTCTCGAAACCGGGGGAGAGCTCTGGCAATTGCGCGAGTACGCGGCCCTGCGCTCCCTCTACCACCTCAAGGAGGCGGACCCGCACGCCTGGGTCATCCCCCGGCTCACCGGACGGGCCAAGGCCGCCATGGCCGCCATCGAGTACGACGAGTTCGGAGCCGGCCGCGCCGACCGCATCCACGCGGAGCTCTTCGCGGCCCTCATGACCGACCTCGGGCTGGATCCCGCGTACGGCCGGTACCTGGACCGCGCACCGGCGCCCCTGCTCGCGACCGTGAACCTCATGTCCCTCTTCGGTCTCCACCGGGCGTCGCGCGGCGCTCTCGTCGGCCACTTCGCGTGCGTCGAGATCACCTCGTCGCCCGGGTCCAGGCGCCTGGCCAAGGCCATGCGGCGCTGCGGAGCCGGACCCGCCGCCGAGCACTTCTACGCCGAGCACGTGGAGGCCGACGCCGTCCACGAGCAGGTCGTACGCCACGAGGTCATCGCAGGCCTCCTGGCCGACGAGCCGGACCTCGAGGCGGACATCGCCTTCGGGTGCGCGGCGACCGTCCTGCTGGAGGACCGCCTCGCGACCCACATCGGCGAGGCCTGGGACCAGGGGCGCAGCGCACTGCGTTCGCCCCTGCCGGCCCAGGCAGGCCCGGCCACCGAGCCTCACGGGAGGCGGACATGAACCGCGCCGCCCTGTTCGATGTCGACGGCACCCTCGCCGACACCAATCACCTGCATGTCGTCTGCTGGTGGGAGGCCTTGCGGCAGGCCGGCCACGACGTCGCGATGCACGACATCCACCGGGCGATCGGACTGCCGGGGGAGGACCTCCTCGCGCACCTGCTGGGCGAGGGCCGGGACACGAGCGAGGACGACACGCTCAGCGCCGCCCACACCACCCTCTACGGCACGTACTTCGACCGGCTGCCCGCGTTGGACTCGGCAGCCGAGCTGCTGCGCGAAGTCGACCGCCGGGGTTGGCGGGTCGTGCTCGTGACCTCGGCGAAGGACGCCGAGCTCGACGCGCTCAGGCGGGCCGTCGGCGCAGACGAGGCCATCACCGCGACGGCGAGCTCCGACGACGTGAGCGAGGGCAAGCCCGCACCCGAGCCGGTGGTGCACGCCCTCGGCCTCGCCGGTGCCGCCGCGCGTGACTCCGTGTTCGTCGGCGATACCGTCTGGGACATGCGGGCGGCCTCCCGGGCCGACGTCGCGTGCGTGGGACTGCTCTGCGGCGGCATTCCGCGGCGCGACCTCGAAGAGGCCGGGGCGCGCGCCGTCTACCGGCACCCAGCCGACCTGCTCGCGCACATCGACGGCAGCCCGTTCGCCGGGGGCGGGCGTCACACGGGGTGGCCCGGCGGGATGCCCTCGGCGTCGCTGTAGCGCAGCAGCCCGACGGCGGACCCGTCGGTCCCGTCGTCCCCCGGCGGGCCCTCCTCGACCGGTGCCAGGAGGAATCCCACGTGGTCGCCGCCCTCGATCCGCCCTTCGATCTCGCCGACGAACCAGGTGCGCACGTCCGTCAGCACAGGACTGCCGTCTCTGCTGGGCCGCCAGGAGACCCGCGCGAGCTTGTCCACCCGGTCGCCGGTCTCGCCGCCGAACAGCTCCGCCAGCCCGTGCTGGTCCCGGCGCAGTGCGTGCACGGTGAGGTACGAGGCTCCGCGCGCCACGCGGTAGGTGTGATTGGCCGTGGACAGCCACACGACGAAGCGCGGCGGACGGATCGAGCACTGGGAGGCGAAGCCCACCAGGCACCCCGAGCGCTCCTCGCCGGCCGCGACCGTGACCACGTACATAGGCCCGTCCAGTACGCCGGTGAAGGCATCGAGCCCGGTCTCGGGCATGACCACTCCTCTCACCGGTGAGCGGCTACCCGGCCCGACGACTCCGAACCACACCACACCACACCACACGGCAGGGCACGGCACCGCACCGCGCGGGCCGTGTACGAGATCTTCACCGGTTGGCCTCCCGGGCCGCGACGCGGGTTTGCCCCGCACGGACAGGGGCAGCCGAGTGAATGAATCCGACGAGGCCCCGGAATGGAGGCCGACCATGTCAAGCACCACACTCATCGTCGTCATCGCCGTCGCAGCGGTCGTCGTGATCGCGCTCACGGTCGCGATGTGGTCGATGGCGCGCCGACGGCATCTGCAGAACCAGTTCGGACCCGAGTACGACCGCACGGTCGAGGCGGAGGGTGGCCGGATGGCCGCCGAGCGCGAGCTGCGCGCCCGCGAGCAACGCCACGACAAGCTCGAGATCAAGGAACTGCCCGCCGACCGGCGAGACCGGTACGCCACCGAATGGAGCACCGTACAGGAGCATTTCGTCGACCGGCCGGAGGGCTCCGTGGAGGAGGCCGACGAACTGGTGTCGCGGCTGATGCGCGAGCGGGGGTACCCCACGGACGACTACGGCGGCCGGCTGCGCGACCTCTCGGTCGAACACGGCCGGACCCTGGAGCACTACCGGGCCGCCCACGACGTCAAGGTGCGCAGCGCCGACCAGCGGACGACCACCGAGGAACTCCGCGGGGCGATGGTGCACTACCGCGCCCTGTTCGACGACCTGCTGACAGACCAGAGGAGCCGGTGAGATGCGTAACCACGGAAGCAACGAAGAACGAGTCGGCGACGCAGGCATCACGACGGAGGACATCGCCCATCCGGTCCCGGCGTCGGACCCCGGCACGAACCGTGACTTCGACGACGGCGGTGGCGGTGGCGGTGGCGGTTCGGCCGACGGGCGGACGCCGCCCACGTACCCGGGGGAGGCCACCGCGGACGCGGCCGCCGACGAGCCCGAGACGCTTGAGGACGGCGAAGGACGCCCGACGGATCGCACGGATAGCACGGATAGCACGGATCGCACGGCGGGGACGGGCCCCGCGGACGCGGCCGACGGTGTCGACGAGCCGCTGCTCGGGGCCGAGGACACCGCGGACTACCGCAAGGCGTGGAGCGAGATCCAGGGCCGGTTCGTCGACGACCCGCAGGAGGCGGTCAGGTCGGCGGACGCCCTCGTCGCCGAGGTGATGCAAACCCTCGCCCGTACCTTCTCCGCCCACAAGCAGGGGCTGGAAGGCCAGTGGGGCAAGGGCGAGCAGGTCGCGACCGAGGAACTGCGACTGGCGCTGCAGCACTACCGGTCGTTCTTCAACCGCCTCCTCAACACCTGACCCGTGACGCCGGCCAGGGCCCGCCGGCCCGCCACGGCCGGCGGGCCCTGGCGAGGGTCAGGCTTCGCTGACCGGCCGGTCGTCGGGGGGCAGCAGGTCCTTGGCCCTGCGCTCCATCAGGACCGGCAGGTAGGTGCGTACGCGTGCGTACCTGAGTTCTTCGTACGCCGTCTGTACCGAGCTGCGCACGAGCCCGGCATCCAGTTGAGGGTGCTCCTTCATCAGCCGCTCGGCGACATGGCGGATGGCAAGGGCATCCTCCGACTCGGCCATCAAGCACCTCACCCTTGCGTCGGGGACCGCCTTTCCCCAGTCTCGCGGAGCGGCCCCCGGGCGGGAAGTCGATCTTTCGCCGCTCTGTCCGGCTGTCCGGGTCCCGTCCGGCCGGAACCTGCGGGCCCCGGCCCCCCCGGCCGGAGGACGATTCCGCGTCCCGGGTCGCCCGGCGGCGTGCCGGAGCGCAGCATGGAACAGGTGATGACCGTGTTGGTGGTCGGCGTGCCCGACGGCGAGCAGCTGGAGCTGCTGCGCTCGGGCATCCAGCGCAACCCGCACTTCCGGGTCGTGTCGCACGCCGACGACCCCGCCGTCGCGCTCGCGCACGCCCGCGTCCTGCTGCCCGACATCACGGTGCTGTCCCTGCCCGCCGGGCTCGACAGGATCGACGCGGACCCGGAGGTCCTGCGCGTCTTCCACGGCGTGCGCACCCTGGACCCCCCGAGCGGTGTGGTGCTGCGGACGGCCGCCGCCCGTGTGCCCCGTGCGGTATCAGGTCTCGCGGTCGACGGAGCCGTCCACGTCGTGCGCGAGGGAGACGCCGACGCCCTGATGCGGGCCCTGCGCACGATCGGGCTGCGCCGGGCCAGCTGCGACCCCGACCAGAGGCCCTGACCCCGGCGGCCTGGCAGGAACCTCACTGGCGGCTGACGGTACGGGTCACACCCGTGAGGATGGTGGTGGCCAGGACCCAGCCGGCGATGATCAGGGCGTACGACAGCCACTGGTGCCAGCCGTCCGGGGAGAACGCCGTCTCCTGACCGAAGCTGATGACCGGCAGGAGCAGGTCGAGGGTGTAGAAGACGGCGTTGAAGCGCGGGGCCTCGCCCGCCTTGATGGGAGCGGGCTGGTCCAGACCGTAGGCGATCGCCCCGAGGGCCAGGAGGGACAGCAGCCAGACGGCCGCGCGCAACGGGCGGAAGCCGTAGCCGACTGCGGCGTCCTGAACGTAGCCCCACAGCCGTCCGTACCACGGGAGCGTGGTGCGCCGGCGGCGCTGCTTGGCGAGCTGTACGAGCCGGGCCGCGTCGTCGTCCCCGACGTGGCGGTACGCGGCCGTCAACTGCTCGTAGAGGTGGGGCTCGTACGGGCCGCCGCCCTGTTCGAGCATTGGAAGACGGCGCCCGGCGGGCTCGTGCGGGGAGAGCACGGTGTAGGTGAGATTGCTGAGGAGCACCTGGTCCGGGAGCACGTCCGGTTCGAGGCTCAGGATCTCTATCTGGGACCGCCGCAGATTCAGGGCGCCCTCGACGCGGTCGCCCGCGCCCAGCCAGAGTTCACCGATGACGCAACTGCTCGCCCGTAGCGCCGTGTCGCCCGGATGCGACAGGTCGGCGTGGAGCAGGTCGAGACGGCTCGTGATGTGCGAGCCCCGGAGCTCGACCCGGCCCCGCGCGCGCATGCGACGTGCGCGTACATGCGCTCCGACGGTGAGGTTCTGTGCGTCCAGCGCGGTGCCGCCGGGTGTGTCGAATTCCGCGTCCTGCAGGTTGATCCGCCCCGCGACGGACGCGCCGGTGAGCCGCACCTGCCCGTGCGCGCGCATCTGCGGCGCCCAGATGTCCGCCCCGATCGCGGCCTGGTTGAGCTGCAGCACCGGCTCGGAGTCGTCCGCTGCCGTGAACCGCGTCCGTTCCATGTACAGCGCCCCGGAGACCTGCGCACCGCTGAGCCGCACCGGCCCCCGCATCTGACAGTCCGTCATCCGCAGGACGCCCTCGACACGTACGTTCGCCGAGGTGAGGCCTGGCAGGACCGACCCGCTCAGGTCGAGTTCGCGCAACTGGGCGCCGTACAGGTCGGGGGCTTCGTCGAACCGGCAGCCGTTCAGTCGGACGGAAACGCCGATCGCGGCGTGCTTCAGGTCCAGTACGCCGACGACCCGCGCTCCCGTGACGACGAGCGCGGCGATCTCCCCCTCCTCCCGCGGGGCCTCGACCAGCAACCTCCGCAGCACGGCGGCACGTACGGTACGCCCGGGGCCCCGGGCGGCGTCGCCGGGCGGCGGATCCTCGTCCCCCGGGGCGCGGAAGTCCACGGCCTCGCCTCGCGGATAGGCCCGCCACACACGTGCCTCGGCGGGGGACAGACGGCTGATCTCGCTCACGCAAGGACTCTGACCTGCCGCATTCGGCCTGTCAACCGGCTTTCCGCCGTGCCGCGGCCACCCGACCGGACCGGGCACAGGATGTCGGGTGTGCCACGGTGGGCCCCTCCTAACGTGGGTGTTCGAAAGGGAAGGAGGCCGGGGTGCTGGAGCGGTGGAACCAGGCCATGGAGCACATCGAGTGCCATCTGGATCAGCGGATCGAGGTGGCCGACCTGGCACGGATCGTCGTGACGTCCGAGTACCACTTCCGGCGGCTGTTCTCCGCGTTGGCGGGGGTTCCGCTGTCGGAGTACATCCGGCGCAGGCGGCTCACGGTCGCGGGTGCAGAGGTGCTGGGCGGTGAGCGGACGCTGCTGGAGGTCGCGGTGCGTTACGGCTACACCTCGGGAGAGGCGTTCGCGCGTGCGTTCCGCGGCATGCACGGCGTCGGTCCCGGCGAGGCGAGGCGCAGCGGTGCCAGTCTGCAGTCCCAGCCCCGGATGTCCTTCCGCCTCATCGTCGAAGGGAGCAGCAGCATGCAGTACAAGGTCGTGGAGAAGGACGGGTTCCGAGTGGTCGGCAGGAAGGCGCGGGTCCCGCTCGTGCACGAGGGGGTGAACCCGGCCATCGCCGCCTTCATCCGGGGGATCGGCCAGGAGACGCTGCAGCGCATCGAAGGCTTGTCCGACCAGGAGCCGGAGGGGATCGTCTCGGTGACCGACGATCTGGACGACAGCCGCGCCGAGGGAACCGAACTCGACTACTACCACGGCGTGGTGACCCGCGCCGCGGTGCCCGAGGACATGGACGCGCTCAGTGTCCCGGCCGGGGCGTGGGCCGTCTTCGAGAGTTCCGGGCCGTTTCCGCAGACGCTCCAGTACCTGTGGCGCGACGTGTTCACGCAGTGGTTCCCGTCCAATCCCTACCAGAGCAGGCCGGGGCCCGAGATCCTGCGGACGCGGGTGTCGCAGGACGGGGAGACGGCGGACGCGGAGCTGTGGATCCCCGTGGAGCGGACAGCGGTCTGAGCGAGGGCGCGCGGCGGTCCGGGCCGCCGCGCGCCGGATACGTTGCCCACCTTCGCGGCGCGGCTGAGGCAGTGGGTCAGCCTTGTCCGTGTTCGTTCCAGGGGCGGAGTTTTTCCGGGTTGCGGACGGCCCAGATGCGGGTGATGCGGTTGCCGGTGAGGCTGAAGGCGGCCACGGTGACGGTGGTGCCGCGGTGCTGGGCGACGAGGCCGGGCCGGCCGTTGACCGTCCGTTCCAGGAGGGTCAGTCCGGGTGCCTTGTCGGCGATGTGGATCAGGTACTGGGCGATGTTCGTGCTGCCTTCGACGGGGCGCAGGACGGTGCCGACCAGGCCGCCGCCGTCGGCGGTCATGGTGGCGTCGGGGTCGAGGAGGTCGACGAGTGCCTTGATGTCCTTGGCCTCCCAGGCTGCTTTGAAGTCCCGTACCAGGCCGGCCTGTCCGGGTGCGGGGGCGGCGGGGGTCCGGGAGGCGTGGATGCGCCGGCGGGCGGAGGTGGCGAGTTGGCGGCAGGCGGCGGGTGTCCGGCCGACGATCTCGGCGACTTCGGGGAAGGGGTAGCGGAAGACGTCGTGCAGGATGAAGGCCACGCGTTCGGCGGGTGTCATGGATTCCAGTACGACGAGGAAGGCCATGTTGACGGATTCGTCGAGGGTGATCCGGTCGGCGGGGTCGGCCGGTTCGGTGGTGCCGGCGCCTGTCCGTCCGCTGATCCATTCGGTGCGGTCGGGCAGTGGTTCGGGTATCCATGCGCCGACGTAGCGTTCGCGGCGGGCTCGTGCGGAGCCGAGTACGTCGAGGCAGATGCGGCTGGCGACGGTCGTCAGCCAGGCGCCGGGTGACTCGATGGCCTGCTGTTGTTGCCGCGACATGGCGTACCAGCGGGTGTAGGTCTCCTGGACGGCGTCCTCGGCCTCGGCCAGTGAACCGAGCAGCCGGTAGGCGAGGTTGATCAGCTGCCGCCGCTCGTCGACGACCGCACTCAGGCCCGGTTCCGGCGGGGTGTCTGCGGGGGTGTTCATGGTCGCGACCGCTCCCTGGTTCTTCTCGTCCGCATTGCGCGGCCCTGTGTCGTCGAACCAACGAGACACTACCGATCCACCGCAGCGAGGCAGCAGAGGGGGCAGACGGGCGTGGCCGCCGCGGACGCGCCGGCGCCCTGCCCGCGGGGAACGGGCAGGACGCCGGAGTACGGGGCCGGGAGCGTCAGGTGCCCAGGGCGGAGCCGCGCCACTGCTGGTTGGTGTGGCTCGGGGCGCAGTCCCAGATGCCGAGGCGGGCGCCGTTGCCGGTGGCCCAGCCCAGGGCGTCGAGGCACTTGCCGGAGTGGACGCTGCGCAGCAGGCCGCCGGGCAGCTGCTCCCACTTCTGGTTGGTGCCCTGGTGGCAGCTGTTGAGGCCGAGGAGGGAGCCGTTCTCGGTCTTCGCGTACTGCACGTCGAGGCACTTGCCGAGCGCGCGGACCGTGCCGTCGGCCTCCGGCTTCCACAGCTGCGCCGAAGTGCCGTTGCAGTCGTAGAGCTGGATCGGGGTGCCGTCGGCGGTCTTGGCGCCCTTCACGTCCATGCACTTGCCGGAGTGCACGCCGACGATCTGCCCGGAGCCCGGGGGCGGCGGCGGGACGCAGTAGATCTCCAGGGACACCTGGTAGTAGCCGCCATTGCCGACCGGGGCGGCCACGGGACCGGCCGAGCGGGAGCAGTTGGCCGCCGGGTAGCCCTCCTGCGTGGCCTGGGCGTACGCGCTGTTCCAGGCGGCGTCGGTGGCGATGTTGAGCGGGCCGTAGCCGGCGCCCAGGAAGTACTTGGGGGCGGTGGGGGCCAGCGCCGCCGCCGGGGTGGGGGCGGCGGTCGCGGCGGGAACTGCCGTCGAGGAGGCGGTCGCCGAGGCGGCCGCCGGTCCGGCGACGAGCGTCGCGGCGGCCAGGAAGGTCGCGGCCGTGGTCGACAGCCATCGAGCCAACTTCACGAGGGGTCCTTTCACAAGGGGACGGATCAGGGGAACCGCCGGGCCCGCGGTGGTCACGACCCTAGCCACGGGACGCCGCCGCGAAGTCTCACCGAGGTATCAACTCCGGCCGCCGAACGTCCTGTTCCGGCCGTGACGCGAAGTGATCACCCTGGGTATCGTTCCGGGACCGTGGAGACCACCGACGATCTCGCCCGGCTTCGGGCCGCCGTGGACACGCACGCCCTGGTCAACCTGACCGGTGGGCTCGGCAGCGGGAAGAGCCGGCTCGCCCGGCGGCTGCCGGTCGCGGCGGCCGTCGACCTCGCCGCGGACGGCGGCCTCGGGGGGTTGCGAAGGCTAGCCGCGCAGCCGGGCGGTCTGCTGCTCGTCGACAGCGTGGACGGGCCGGGCCGGGCCGAGGCGGTCGCGGCGGCGCTGGACCCGGCCGGCGACGCGCCCGGGCCCGCCCCGTCCGGTCTGCGCAGGCCCGTGTTGCTGGTCAGCAGGCTTCCGCTGCGCGCGGCCGCCGACTGGGGCGAGCGGGCCCCGGTGACCGTCGGCCTCGGCCCCCGGCCCGCGGCGGCCGTGGAGGCGCAGGCCCGGGCGGCGGGGGTCACCGACCCGGAGGCGGTGGCCCTCGTGGTCAGGCTGGCCGGCGGGGTACCCCTGCTCGCGGATCTCGCCTGCCGTGCCCTGCACGCGGGGATCGCCCCGGACGTGCCCGGCGCGGCCGCCGACCGGATGGCCGGCGAGGTGCTGGAGCGGCTCGGCCGCGAACGGCCGGGCCAGCGCTGGCGCCACGCGCTGCGCCTCCTCGCGACCGTGCGGACCGGGGACGAGCGGCTGCTGTCCGGCGGGCCGGAGCTGTTCGAGACCCTGGCGGGGCTGAGTCTGGTCCGCCGGGAGCGGCTCGGGCTGACCGTCCGGGAGCCGTACCGCAGCCTGTTCGAGACGGCGTACCGGTGGCGCCGCCCCCAGGCGTACGAGGAGGTGCGCACCCGTGCGGCGGGCTACCGGCGGGCGCTGCTCGCCGAGCGGCCGGCGGGGCCGCAGGAGCGGGCCGGACTGGTCGAGGAGGGACTGTTCCTGACGGGGGATCCGCTGGTGCGGACCTCCCTCTTCCCGCCGGCCGAGGAGTTCTCGCGGATCGGTCCCGCCCGGCCCGGCGAGGCCGACGACATCGGCCGGCTGATGCACCGGTGGGCGGTGCGGGGCGGCTTCGACGTGCGGCGCTCCGAGCGGATCGTGGAGCGCTGGCTCGACGGCGGTCCCGCCGCGTTCAGGCTGGCCCGGGACCGGGAGGGCCGGCCGGTCGGGCTCGCCGCGCTGCTGCCGGTCGGCGCGGACACGGAGGCCGGGATCGAACCCCTGCTCCAGCAGCACGCGGCGGACCTGCTCGGCGGCCCCGGCCCCGGCGGGCTGTTCCTCGGGGCCGCGTACGGTGCGGATCCCGTGGTGCACGCGCAGATCCTGCGGGACATCCTCGGGCAGGCCGTACGGGCCGGGCACCTGGTGGTGTCCACCGCCAGCCCGGACTACCAGGCGCTGCTGCACACCCTGAGCTTCCGGCCGCACGGCGGCATCCGCGACGACGTCTACCGGTGCGGGCGCCGCCCGGAGGTCTACAGCCACGACTTCGGCGCGGCCGGGCTGCCGGGGTGGATGGGCGCACTGACACCGCCCGGGGCGGGTCGGCCTGCCGCGGGGTCGGCCGGGCCCGGGGGACGGGACGTACGCGGGCCGGACGCACCCGTGCGCGACCTACCGGTGCTGGTGGCACGGGCGCTGGCCCGCCTCGGCGATCCCGCGGAGCTGGCGCGCAGCCCGCTGCTGGCCTGTCCCGGGATCGGGTCGCCCGCCGGACTGCGGGCCTGGCTGCGGGACGCGGTGGCGGAGCTGGCCGTGGCCGAGGCGCCGGCCGACGCGGAGGCGGGGGCGATCCTTCAGGCGTACTACCTCGGCCGGTCCCGTACGCACCATCAGGTGGCCCGGCGGCTGCACCTGAGCCGGGCCACCTACTTCCGCAGACTGCGGCGCGGGCTCGCTCTCGTGGCGGCCCGGCTGCCGGTCCGTACCGGATGACGAGACGTGTGGCCGGTCCCTGGGACGGGGATGGGGATGGGGACCGGCCATATCAGTGGCGGAATATGCACCTTAATTGGATCACGACATCGTGCTTGGATGGCGCCGCCGCAGTAATTCGTTTACGGATGAACGGCTTTGGCGAACCGGCGGTAACTCCTCGAAGCGCCCAGGTTACGGAGAAGGGAGAAAAAGCCGACGGGTGCGAAATGGACCATCCCGCGGCTCGACTTCCGCAAGATCCGTTATGTAGTGTTCCAGCTATTCACCGCCCAACGGGGGCGGACGGCAACTGAGGGCTTGGTCCGGACTATTTCCGGAGTGTGACGGGCCCCGCAGAACCGACAGACCACCGCCCCCGCCGCGCTCCCTACAGGGGGAATGCGTGTCCCGACACGGGGGATCAGTCATCCGGTTCCAGCTTTTGGGGCCTTTGAGCATTGCGCACGGCCCCGAAACCGTAGTTCTCAAACCGTCCAAGCCGACCAGTCTTCTCGCCGCACTTCTGCTGCACCCGGGCGTCGTCGTGTCGACCACTTACCTGCTGCGCGCCGTATGGGACGAAGAACCGCCCGCCACGGCCCGCGCCGCACTGCAGACGTGCGTCCTCCGGCTGCGCCGGCTATTCGCCAAGTACGGCATTTCCGCGACCACCATAGAGGCCGTTCCCGGCGGTTACCGGATGCACAATGACACCGAGACCCTGGATCTCGTGCTGTTCCGCACGCGCACGGCCCAGGCCGCCTCGGCGGCCGGCCCGGGGGAGGAGCTCTACCGGCTCCGGGAGGCGCTGTCGCTCTGGCGCGGACAGCCGCTCGCCAACGTGGCCTCGCGCATGCTCCAGCAGGACGCCGTGCCCGCGCTCGAACAGGAGCGGTTACGGGTCCTGGAACGGGTCTGCGACCTCGAACTGGCCGCCGGGAACTGCCATCAGGTCCTCGTCGACCTGTACGAGGGCGCACGCCGGCACCCGGTGCGCGAACGCTTCACCGAGCAGCTCGTCGAGGCCCTCTACCGCACCGGACGGCAGGCCGAGGCGCTCGCCGAGTACCGCACGGTGCGCGACCGGCTGCGCGACGAACTGGGCATCGACCCGGGCCCGGGGCTGCGGCGACTGGAACTCGCCATCCTGCGCGCCGAGGACCTGGCCCCCGCCCCGCCGGAGCCCCCGCGGGCGGTGGCCACGGCCGAGGTCCCCGCGCTGCCCGCCGGAGCGGCCGCAACGGTCCGGCCGGGCCCGACGGTGCTCCCCGTACCGGCCTTCGCCGGGCGCGAGAGCGACCGTGCGGCCATGGCCGCACGGCTCACCGCCGCCGACGGACCGCGCCTGGTCGTCGTCTCGGGAGCGCCGGGCATCGGCAAATCGGCACTGGCCCGCCAGACCGCGTACGAGGTGCAGGAGTGCTTCCCCGGCGGGGTGTTCACCCTCCACCTGGCCCGGCCGGACGGGACCGCCGTCCCCGTGGAGGAGGCGGCCCGCCTGCTGCCGGAGCCCGGGGCCGGGCGGCGGCTGATCGTCTTGGACGGCGCGGCCGGCGCCTGGCAGGTGCTGCCCCTGCTGCCCGCGGCGGGGGACGCGTCCGTCCTCGTGACCAGCAGGCGCGGCCTCGCGGCGGTCGTCGCCACACACGGCGGCTCGGTGTACCGGCTCGACGTGCTGCGGCCCGCCGAGGCGTACGGGCTGCTCGCCGGGCTCGTGGGCGCCGAGCGGATCGCGGCCGAGCCCGCCGCGGCCCGGCGACTGGCCACCGTATGCGGACACTTCCCGCTCGCCCTGCGGATCGCCGCGGGACGGCTGCTGACCCGGCCCGGCCTGTCGGTCGCGGACGGTGCGGCCTGGCTCGCCGAGGATCCCCCCGGGCGGCTGGCGCTCGCGGAGGACGCCCGGCTCTCGGTACCCGAGGTGCTGGGGCAGGCGCTCGACGGGCTGGCTCCGGAGCTGCGGGAGGCGTTCCTCCGGCTGGGCGAACGCGCCGCGGACGACGACCCGTCGGCCGAGGAGAGCGAATCCGTACTCGAACAGCTCGTGGAGGCAGGTCTGTTGGAGGACGGGCCGCCCGGCCCGTACCGCCTCCACGACTTCCTTCGCATCTACGCGCGTTGGCACGTCCGCATGCGCAAGACGGCTGCCGTCGCGGCACCCACGGCCACGGCAGCAGCCGCACCCCGCTGATCCGAACCCGCCGGCCCCGCCCGCATCGCCCGCCCCCACCACCTCCCCTCCCCCTCGTCTTTCCTCCTCCCCTCGCCTCGCCCTCAGCCTCCCTCCCTCGCCGATCCCGCCCAGACCGCACTCAGGGGTGTCCCCATGGCCCACGCCAGCTATCAAGCCGTTGCCGCGACCCGTCCCCGGATCCGCCGGGACGTGCTCTTCACCGAGACGCCGGACGGCGTGCTGTTCCACAACGCGGACGGCGGCTTCCGCCTCACGGCCAAGTCCGCGTACCGCTTCGCGACGCTGATCGTCCCCCACCTCACCGGCGAGCACTCGGTCGCCGACCTGTGCCGCGGCCTCGGCGAGGCACAGCGGAAGATGGTCGGCGACCTGGTCCGGACCCTGTACGAACGGGACTTCGCCCGGCCCGTCACCACCCCCGCCGAACCCGCGGCCGGGCAGGCGGTGCCCGCTCCGGACGTGGCCCGCCGGTACGCCCCGCAGATCGCCTACGCCGACCACTACGCCGACGACGCCGAGGCACGGTTCCTGCGCTTCCGGGAGACCCGGGTGGCCGTACTCGGCGAGGACGAGGTGGCCCGCTGGTGCGCGTCGAGCCTCATACGCAATGGCTGCGCGGCCGTCGGCGTGCTGCCGGGCCTCGACACCTCGGCGCTCGACGAGGAGGTCGCGGAAGCCGTCGCCGACGGCTGCCCGGCCGAGCTCCGCACGCTGCTCCCGGCCGCCGGCCGGGAGCCCAGCTGGTCCGAACTGGCCGACTACGACCTCGTGGTGGTCACCGGCGGCCGGCGCGCCCCCGCCCGGCTGCTGCCGCTGCTGCGCGCCGGCATCCCGGCGGGCCGCACCCTCCTGCCCGCCTGGTCGTACGGCTCCGACGCCGTGATCGGCCCCCTGATGGCCTCCGGCACCCCCGGCTGCTGGACCTGCGCCGCGCTCCGGCTCGGCGCTGCCGTGGGCCGCGACACCGCTGCCGCCGCCGAGCTGTGGAGCGCACTGGCCCTGCCCGGCAGCCCCGCGGCGGCAGGCCCGGAGCCGGGACGGCCGCTGGCCGCCATGATCGGCAACCTCCTGGGGTACGAGGTCTTCCGCACCACCTCGGGAGCCCTGCCCGCCGAGACCGCGGGCCAGGTGATCGTGCAGGACACGGCCTCGCTGGACGTCACGGCGGAGCCGCTCCTCGCGCACCCGCGGTGCCCCTTCTGCGCGCCCGGTGAGGAGACGGCGCGGGAGGCCGCGGCGCCCGTGGACCTCTCCACGGCAGGCACCACCGGGACGCCCGCCCTGCCCACCCTGGAGACCGCCCGGGAAGCGGACGCGCTGGTCGAGGAATTGAACCGGCGCTCCGCACTCGTCCGTCCGTACACCGGCGTGTTCACGCGCTACGCGGACGAGCCGCTCACCCAGCTCCCCCTCAAACTCGGTGTGGTGGAACTGGGCATCGGACACGCGGGCCCCCGGGCGATCACGGCCTTCGACGTCCACCACGTCGCCGGGGCGCGGATGCGCGCACTGGACGCCGCAGCCGTGGTCTACGCCGAGCACGTGGTCCCCGCCTACGGTGTCGTGGCCCGGTCCGAAGGGGCGGTCGCGGAAGGCTCGCTGACCGTCGCCTCCGGTCTGCCGGGCACGGCCGGCGCCTGGCAGCAGGCCGTCTCGCTCGTCACGAAGGAGCCCGCGCTGGTTCCCGCGGGTGCGGTCCGCCCCTTCGGGCCGCACAACGGCGACCGGCTCTTCGAGCGCACCCGGGCCGGCGCCGGCGCCGGACCCTCGCCCGCCGACGCGGCCGCCGCGGGACTGCTGTCCGCCCTCGCCCACGACGCCCTGCTGCGGGCGGTGCGCGGGGCCGCGGCCGCGCCCGTACCGCTGACCGCCGAGACGCCCGATGCCGAACTCGCCTTCCTCGTACGGTCGGCGGAGCGCCTCGGCCTGGGCGTCGAGCTCCTGGACCTCGGCGAGGGCGGACGTTCCGGGGTGCAGGTGCTGCTCGCGCGGGCGGGGGAGCGCTGGGCCGTGTGCGCGGACCTGGACCGGCAGGCGGCGACGGTGGCCGCGCTGCGGGACCTCCTGGGCGCCGTGCAGTACGAGCGGGACGACTCCGCACCCGGCGGACCGGCCGACACCGGTGATCCGCTGCTGCGGGACCTCGACGCCCGCACGCTCCCGGTGTCCGCCGACGCCCGGCCCGTCACCGGCGGCGAGGCCGCCGACTGGTCCGAGGTGCTGGACCGGCTGCGGGGGACGGGCCGAGACGCCTACGTCGTCCGCACCGGGGCCGCGGACCTGGCCTCGGCCGGACTGCACACCGCCAGAGTCCTGCTCACCACCGCCGCCCAGGAGCCGGGCGATGACCACTGAACCGCTGACCGCCGGTCCACCGACCCCCGACCCGCTGACTGCCGGTCCACCGACCTGCGACCCACTGACCGCCGGTCCACTGACCCCGGACCCGCTGACCGCCGATCCGCTGCACACGCCTGCGCCGGCCGCCGACCGGCTGACCGCCGGTCCCGAGGTCCCCGACGCGCTCGGCCCGGACGCGGCGGCCCGCTTCACCGCGCTGCTGGAGCGCGCCCTCGGCCTGCTCGGCGGCCCCCGGGTGAGGCTGGCGGTCCTCGGGTTCGGCGACGCCTTCACCCGGCCCGCCCCCGAGGCGGGCGACGGGGCGGCCGTCCCCGTCCACCTGTACGGCCACCAGGCGGTCGTAGGGCCGCCCGGTGGCTGTGCCCGGTGTCTGGAACGCCGCTGGCAGGCAGTACGGTCCGTCGCGCTCCGCGACGCCCTGGAACTCGGCGGCGGCACGCTGGCCGCCGCCGACTCGCCGTACGCGCATCCCTTCGCCGCCGACGCGCTGGCCGCCCTCGTCACGGCGACCGCCGAGCCGCGGCCCGGACCCCCACCCCCGGGAGTCTTTCCCGAGGTCCGGCTGCTGGACCTGCGGACCGGCTGCGTACGCAGGTACCCGCTGGTCCCCGACCCCGAGTGCCCGGTGTGCGCGGAGCCGGGGGAGGACACCGCGGAAGGAGCGGTGCCGACGCTGGCGCCCGCGCCGAAGTACCGGCCCGGGGTCTTCCGTACCCGCCCCGTCGAGTCGTACGGCATCGACGTGGCGGCCTTCGCGAACCCGCTGTGCGGGGCCCTGGGGCCCTCCCTCGTCCAGGACGTCTCCTCCACCTCCACCTCCGCGACCATCGGCTGCTTCTCGATGCGCTCGGGCGCGTACCTGCGCGAGACGTTCTGGGGCGGCCACACCGACTCCTTCGCGCGCAGCGCGCACGTGGGAGTGCTGGAGGGGCTGGAGCGCTACGCCGGGATGCGGGCGCGGGCGCGGACCACGAGCGTCACAGGGTCGCTGAACCGGTTCGGGGCCGACGCCGTCGACCCGCGGGAGGTCGGCCTGTACAGCGAGGCCTTCCACCGGGAGAACCCGCGCGTGCGCCCCTTCGACCCGGACCGGGAGATCGCCTGGGTGTGGGGCTGGTCGCTGCGCGACCGGGTGCCCCGCCTGGTCCCGGAGATCCTGACGTACTATCACGCACCGGGCCTGGAGAACCGGTTCGTGCAGGAGAGCTCCAACGGCTGCGCCTCCGGGGGCAGTACGGCCGAGGCCGTGTACTTCGGGCTGATGGAGGTCGTGGAACGCGACGCCTTCCTGCTCACCTGGTACGGGCAGCAGCCGCTCCCCGAGATCGACCCGGCGAGCAGCTCCCGGCCGTCGACCCGCGCGATGGTCGACCGGCTGGCGATGTACGGCTACCGGGCCCGGTTCTTCGACACCCGGATCACCTTCCCGATCCCCGTCGTGACGGCGGTGGCCGAGCGGTTCGACGGCGGCCCCGGCCGGATGTGCTTCGGTGCGGGAGCCGGTCTCGACCCGGAGTCCGCCCTGGACTCGGCGCTCTGCGAGATCGCCACGGACGCCGTCAACCTGCCCGGGCGCACCGAGCGCGACGAGGCCCGGCTGCGCGCCATGGCGGCCGACTTCGGCCTGGTCACGGCGCTGCACGACCATCCGCTCGTGTACGGGATCCCGGAGATGGGCCGGCACGCGGACTTCCTGCTGCGCCCGCCCGGCCGGGAGCACGAGCGCCCCCGGACGGTGGCCGATCTTCAATGGCCCGACCCATGGGGCTGCGCCGCGTCCGAGGACGTGCGCACGGATCTGGAGCGGTGTGTGTCGGCGGTGACGGCGGAGGGCTTCGACGTCGTGGTCGTCGACCAGACGATGCCCGAGCAGCGGGCCCTCGGCCTGCACACCGTGAGCGTGCTCGTCCCCGGTCTGCTCCCCATCGACTTCGGATGGTCCCGGCAACGGGCCCTCGGCATGCCGCGGATGCGGACGGCCCTGTTCACCGCCGGGCTGCGCGAGCGCGCGCTGGAGCCCGGCGACCTGAACCCGGCCCCCCACCCCTTCCCCTGACCCGGCCGCCGCCACCGGCGTCCCACCCGAACGTAGGAGGACCCATGGGCTACGCCCATGTCTACGCCCACGCGATCATGCACCGCGGCCGGGTACCGATGGAGCCCGTCGACTTCGTGCCCGACTGGGCCGACCGGCCCCGCAAGGCCAAGTTCCACCCGTACGCCGAAACGCTCCCGCTGCCGGCCGAGACGCCCGCCGAGATGCCGGACGCAGTGGCGCAGCGGCCCGCGGCGGGGTTCACCCTGCCGCTGCTGTCCGGGCTGCTCAGGGACTCGTACGGGCTGACCGGACGGCGTCTCGCGGTCCAGGCCAACACCGACCTGGCCGCGCTGCCGCACTACACGCACGCCAACTGGTCGCGGGGCACCGCCTCGGGCGGCGGGCTCTACCCGGTGGGTATCCACTGGGCGGCCGGGCCGGGTGGGCCGCTGACACCGGGGCTCTACCACTACGCGCCGCACCAGCACGGGCTGCGACGCCTGCTGACGGGCGATGTCACCGGGCAGGTCAGGGAGGCCCTCGGCGCCGGGGCGGGCGCGGCTGCGCAGGCCACGCAGTACCTCGTCCTCAGCGTCAAGTACTGGCAGAACGCCTTCAAGTACAACAGCTTCTCCTTCCACGCCGTGAGCATGGACGTGGGCGCACTGGTGCAGACCTGGCGCCTGTGGGCGGCGCAGTACGGGCTGCGGATCGACCCGGTGCTGTGGTTCGACGAGGAGCGGCTGGCCCGGCTGCTGGGCGTGGTGCCCGAGGAGGAGGGCGTCTTTGCGGTCGTGCCGCTGACCTGGAAAGACGGGACGGCGCCGGGTGAAAGCACGACGGCGCCGGGTGACAGCACGGCGGTGCCGGGGGAGAGCCTGCCGGTGCCCGGTACAGCCGGCGCCGCGGACGCCGCCGTCCGCCACCGGGACGTCGAACGCTCCCGGCAGGTCATCGTGTTCGAGACGCTGCTGCGCATCCACGACGCCACCGCCGGGCGGGCCGCCGACCGCCCGGCACAGGGCCTGCTGGACCGGGCCGCCGCGCTCCCGCCGCGGGGCGCCGACCCGCTGCCGCTGCCGCCTCCCCTCGCGCCGCCGGCCGACACCGGGCGGGCCCTGCGCGAACGCCGCAGCAGCTTCGGCCGCTTCGACGCCTCCCGGCCGGTCGCGTCCGACCCGTTCGCCGCCGTACTGGCCGACTGCGCGGCCACCCGGTACGGCACGGAGGCCGAACGCCCGGACGGCCCCCCGCTCACCTCGCTGTACGCGTTCGTCAACCACGTCGAGGGCATCGCCCCCGGCGCGTACGCCTACGATCCCGCCGCGCACACCCTGCGCCTGGTGAAACCGGGCCCGCCGGGCCCCTTCCTCCAGCGCAACTACTTCCTCTCCAACTACAACCTGGAACAGGCCGGCGCGGTGCTCGTCCCGACGGTCCGCACCACGGCGGTCCTGGACACCGTGGGCGACCGCGGCTACCGCCTCGTCGGCGGCACCATCGGCGCCGTCGCGCAGACCTTCTACACCACCGCCGCGGCCCTCGGCCTGGGCGCCGGCGTCGCGCTCGGCTTCGACAACATCGCGTACATCGAGGAGTTGGGGCTGACCGGAACCGACGAGGCACCCCTGCTGATCATGCTGCTGGGCCACGAGCGCCCGCGGCCGGCCGACTTCCGCCACGAAATAGCCTGAAGGGAGCGGGACCATGAACACCACCGAGTGGCACGCGGGCGACCGCTTCATGCTGCGGGTCGCGGGGCTGCCGCTGGCCGCGGTCGACGCCCTGCGCGCCGCGGACACCCGCCGCTGGGCCGAGGACGTCCTCACGGCCGAAGCGGCGCTGAACGCGGGCGCCGCGCGGCTCGGCGACCTCCTCCACGCAGCCGTCGGGGCCACCGACCCGGCTCCGGACGGCCCGGGCGCGGTCCGGCGCCGCGCACTCCTGCGGCTGCGCCGCCAGATCCACAACGGCCGGCTGCCGGCCCGTCCGGACGCCTCGACGGAGACGGCAGTGGAGGCCGTCGCGGCCGTGGACGAGGCCTCCGCCGAGCGGTTGGCCGGCTGGCTGCACCGGCGCCGGCTGCTCGACAAGCTGCTGGCCGAAGGCCCGCTGGTGCTCACCGCGGACCTGGCCCGCAACCGGGCCGCACTGCGGGAGCTGGTGGCCGACGACCGGCTGCGCCTCGGCCTGCTGCTGGCCTCTCCGGTGCTCGAGGGCCAGCTGGACGGCTACGCGCGTACCGAGGGCGTGCCGACCGGGCGGGCCCGCAAGGCCGAGCGGGCGGTCCTTTCGTACGTGTACCGCACGGCCTGCAAGACCAGCCCGTTCAGCACCTTCACCGCGGTGGCGACCGGCCGCTTCACGGACCCTGCCGGAGCAGGCGGTGCCGGGACGGACCGGGTGGGAGCGGACGGCCGCGGAGCGGATCGTGTCGGAGCGGACGGCGTGCGGGTGGCCGACGCATGGACCAGCCACGTCCGCCTCAACGTCGTCGTCCTCGCCCGGATCGCGGAGCTGATCCTGGCCGATCCCGTCCGCCGCCGGGACCTTCCGCTGCGCCCGGCCTCGGGCTGGGGCCACGAGGACGACCGGATCCGCTACGTGCGGCGCTCGGTCACCGCGGGCGACGACGCGGCCGCCGTCACCTTCGACGCGGTCAAGGACCGGCTGTTCTTCCTGCGCCGCAGCGGCACCCTCGACCGCCTCCTCGGCCTGTTCGCCGAACGCCCCGAGCTGCGGCACCAGGAGCTGGCCGACTGGCTCGCCGCCGAGCACGCCGCCGACCCCGCCGACTGCGAGGCATACGTCCGCGCCCTCCTCCAGCTCGGCATGGTGCGCGTGCCCTGCCTGGACACCGAAGTGCACAGCGGCGACCCGCTGCGGTCCTTCCAGCAGTCGCTGACCGCGCTGGAGCGGCCCTGGGCCGACCGGCTCGCCGCCCTGCTCGAAGCACCCGCGGCAGCCCTGGCCGCCTACCCCGCGGCCGGGCACGCGGAGCGGGCCGGGCTGCTGAGGGCGCTGCGCGCCGGCCTGCACCGGGTCCAGGAGGAACTCGGCGCACCGGACGCGGCCCTGCCGCAGACCCTGCTGTACGAGGACGTGAGCGCGGGCCGCGAGCTGCCCTGCCCGCCCCCGGACTGGGCGGCGCTGCGCGCGGTCGAGCGGATCCTGCCCGCCTTCGACCTCACACTGGCCCAGCGGATCACCTTCGAGGGCTTCTTCACCGCGCGGTACGGGGCAGGCGGACGCTGCGAGGACCTGCTGGGGCTGGTGCACGACTTCCACGAGGACTTCTTCGACCAGTACCTGTCGTTCACCGCGCGCCGCAAGCCCTTCGACGAAGACGGCCGGTACGTGCCGGAGGAGAACTGGCTGGGCCTGCCGGGCATCCGGGCCCTGGACGCGGCGCGCCGGGCGTTCACCGGCCGGATGAGGCAGGCCTGGGCGGCGTACGAGGGCGCCGGCGTCCTTCGTCTCGACGAGGCGGACCTGACGGCGGTCTCGGATGAACTCGACCCGGTGACAGTCGACTTCGCGCCCCGCTGCCACCACCTCCAGCTCGCCGCCGATCCCGCCGACGGCACCCCGCTGACCGTGCTGAACCGTTCGTACGGCGGACTGTCCTTCCCCTTCAGCCGGTTCACGCACGTGAACGACGGGCCGGGCGGGACGGACTCCGGCTTCTCCGCGGAACTCCGGGCCACGGCAAGCCGGATCACCCCGCCCGGCGCGGTCCTCGCCGAGGTCACCGGCGGCCCGGCCACCACCAATCTCAACCTCCACGGCCGGCTGACCGACTACGAGATCGTCTGCCCCGGCGAGAGCGGCACGCTCCCGCCGGAGCGCCGGCTCCACCTCGACGACCTGTACGCCGAGCACGTGCCGGAGACAGGCAGGGTGGTGCTGCGGTCGCGGCGGCTGGGCTGCCAGGTGATCCCCGTGTACCTCGGATACCTGGTGCCGCTCGCGCTGCCCGCGATCCCCCGCACGCTCCTCCTGCTGTCCCCGTCGTCGATGTCGCCGCTGGAGGTGTGGGCCGGCGTGCCCGAGGGAGCCGCGCACGACCACGTGACCGCCCGGCCCCGGGTGGTGCACGGCGACGTCGTGCTCAGCCGGCGCAGCTGGACCACCACGGCGGGTCACCTGCCCGTCCAGGGGGCCCGGGAGGCGGCGCACTTCCTCGACTGGCAGCGCTGGCGCCGCGCCCACGGCCTGCCGGAGCAGGTGTTCGCGACCGTCTCGGCAGGCCCCTCGGCCGCCGGGGCCAAGCCGCAGTACGTGGACTTCGCGAGCCTCCTCTCGCTCGCGGCCTTCGAGACGCTGCTGCGCGATCCGGCGTACCGGGTCGTCTTCCGCGAGATGCTCCCCGGCCCCGACGGCCTGCACGTGCACTCCGCACGCGGCGCCCACGTCGCCGAACTGGCCGTCGAAACCTTCACCACGACCATCCGAGACCAGGAAGGCGGCACGCGATGTCCGAGCTGACCCCGTCCACCCCCGGCGCACACGACGGGACCCGCGGCGCCTGGCAGGCCCTGCACATCTTCTACGCCGCCAACCCGCAGCCCCTGCTGGTGCAGTGCGTCCGGCCGCTGATCGCCGGTCTCACCGCCGACGGGCTGCTCGCCGGGCACTTCTTCATCAACTACTGGCTGGAGGGGCCGCACGTACGACTGAGGCTGCGGCCGGCCACCCCCGAGGCAGGGCCCGAGGTGCGGCGGCGCGCCGAGGAGGCGGTCGCCGCGTTCCTCAAGGCCCGGCCGGCGCTGTACGAAGTCGACTCCGGATTCCTCAACGAGTTCTACAACACGCTGTTCGACATCGAGTTCCCGGAGGGCGACCGGGCCGCATTCATGGGCCCCGACGGCCGGATGAACCTGCGGCCGAACAATTCGTACTCCCGGGAACCGTACGAGCCCGAATTCGGAAAGTACGGCGGCCCGGCAGGCGTCGAACTCGCCGAATGGCATTTCGCCCGCTCCAGCGATCTGGTCATCGACGCCCTGCACCGGATGAACCTGCACCTGCGGACCGTCCTGCTCGGCACCTCCGCCCAGCTGATGATGGTCATGGCGGGCGTCTTCCTGCCGGAGCGCGAGGAACTCACGGGATACCTCGACCGGTACTACGCCTTCTGGCACCAGGCCTTTCCCGGTACCGGGTTCATCGGCTCCGAGGAGTACGACCGGACCTACGAGCAGACCGCGCCCGGGCTCGGCCGCCGCTTCACCGCCGTGCGCGAGGCGCTCGCCTCCGGAGAGACCGGCCGGCTGCCGGCCTTCCTCGCCGGGTGGGCGGAGCACTGCCGGGAGCTGCGCGAGCGCGCCGAGACGCTCGCCGTCGGCGGGGACCTGGTCTTCCGCTCGTGGGACGGCACCTGCGACGAGCAGGTGACGGATCCCGCCGCGGCCCTGCCGCTGCTCCTGTCCCCGTACATGCACATGACCAACAACCGGCTGCACGTCACCATCCGCGACGAGGCGTACCTGGCGCACCTGCTGGGCCGGGTACTGCGCGAGAGCGACAGCGGCACCGGAGGCCGGACCGAGGGCGCGGCGGTCGCCCCGTGACCGGCCCCGCACCCACCCCCGCGCCGGGCCCGGCCGGGCTGCTGGAACACCGGCCCGCCCTGCGGCCCGAAATCCTGCTGTCCGCCCCGCTGCTCGACGGACCGGCCACCGTCCACCTGGTCAAGGACCCGCTGTCCGGCGCCTCGTTCGAGATCGGGCCCAAGGAGTTCTTCCTCGTCTCGCGGCTGGACGGCTCCCGCAGCCTGGCCGAGATCGGCACCGAGTACGGACACGCCTTCGGGCGGCGCCTCGGCGAGGGCAACTGGCAGCAGCTGCTGGCCCTCCTCGGCACCCGCCGGCTGCTCGTGGGCGGCCCGCCGCCGCCCGCACCCGCGCCACCCGGCAGACCCCTGCAGGGCACGCTGCTCCGCGGCACGCTGCGCCTGGTCGCGGACGCCGACGCCACCACGGCCCGGCTGCACCGCGCACTGCGCCCGCTGCTGCACCCCGTGCTCCTCGGCCCCCTGCTCCTGGGCTGCCTCGCCATGGAGGCCGTACTGGCGGCGTCGTTCGGTGAACTCGCCGGTTCCTTCGGGTGGTTGCTGCGCCATCCGGCAGCCCTGGCGGCGGTGGCCACGCTCATGTGGCTGAGCACGGCCCTGCACGAGTTCGCGCACGGCGTCGCGGCCCGCCATGTCGGCGGCACCGTGGGCGAGATCGGACTGCGGTGGCGGCTGCCCGCCGCCATCATGTACTGCACCGTGGACAACTACCGCTTCCTGGAACGGCGTCGGCACCAGGTGGCGGTCGCCTCCGCGGGTGCCTTCGCCAACCTGCTGTTCCTGCTGCCGTTCTTCGGCTGGTGGGCGCTGCTGCCCGGGGGCGACCCCACCCGGCGGGTGCTCGCCGCGCTCCTGCTCGCCGGCAGCGTGCAGGCACTCGTGAACCTGATCCCGCTGCCACCGCTGGACGGGTACACGATGCTCGGCCACGGCCTGCGCGTGACACGGCTGGCGCCCGCCAGTTCGGGGTACCTGCGTCTGCGGATGCGCGACCGGGCGGCCGCCGCCGCGTACCCGCCGAGGGCCCGCCGGCTCTACCTCGGATACGGCATCGGTTCCGCCGTGCTCGTCCTGCTGCTGGCGGCCGGCCTCACGGGCGCCCTCTGGTACGCCGTCACCACCTGACCCCACGACCCGGACCACCACCGAAAGGACCTCCGGCCGAGGGGTCCGGCCCGAAATCAGACCCGACAGCCACGACAGCCACGACCGACACAGAGGGACGCACGACCCATGACAACTGACAGCACCCAGCCGCCCGACTCCCCGGCCATCGCCGTCCAGGACGTACACAAACGCTACGGCGACCGCAGGGCGGTGGACGGGGTGTCCCTCGACGTGCGCCGCGGCGAGTTCTTCGGGCTGCTCGGCCCCAACGGGGCGGGCAAGACCACCCTCATAGAGATCATGGAGGGGCTGCGGCAGGCCGACGACGGCACGGTCCGCGTCCTCGGCCAGAGCCCCTGGCCCCGCAACACCGCCCTGCTGCCCCTGATGGGCGTGCAGACCCAGGCCTCGGCCTTCTTCGTACGGCAGAGCGCGCGCGAGCACCTCGTCACGGTCGCCGGTCTCTACCGCTGCGACCCCGCGGCCGCCGACCGCACGCTGGAGAGCGTCGGGCTCACCGAGCAGCGTGACGTCATGGTGGAGAACCTCTCCGGCGGCCAGCGCCAGCGCCTGGCCATCGCCTCCGCCCTCGTCCACAGCCCGGAGCTGATCTTCCTGGACGAGCCGACGGCCGCCCTGGACCCGCAGGCCCGCCGCGATCTCTGGGAGGTGTTGCGCGCCCTCAAGAGCGAGGGCCGCACCATCGTCTACACGACCCATCACCTCGACGAGGCCGAGGCGTTGTGCGACCGCGTCGCGATCCTCGTCGGCGGCCGGATCGCCGCCCTCGACTCGCCGCACCGGCTGGTCGCCGCGGCCGGTGCGCCGTCGCGCCTGCTGCTGCCGGTGGGCCGGATCGGCGTCGACGAGGCCGCGGCGCTGCCCGGCGTGGACCGGGCCGTCCTCCAGGGCGGCTCCCTGGTCCTGGAGACCACCGCGCCGGGCAGGGTGCTCCAGGCCGTGGACGCGCTCACCGGGCTGGACGGGGTGATGACCCGTACGGCCACGCTGGAGGACGTCTACCTCGAACTCACCGGCGCCGCAGCACACCCCGACCCCCGGATCGGCCCCCAGGCAGGCCCCCACACGCAGACGGAGCACCAGGCATGAGCGCATACACGGCCCTGACCGCCGCCGGCTACCGGGCGCAGGTCCGGGACAAGGCCACCCTCTTCTTCACCTTCGCCTTCCCGCTGCTCTTCCTGGTCGTCTTCGGCCTGATCTTCAGCGGGCAGGACGTCGAGGAGACCGGCCGCCCCTACATCTCGTACATCGCGCCCGGGGTGATGTCGTGGGGCGTCGCCAACGCGGCCGTCTTCGGCATCGCGTTCACGCTGATGCAGTGGCGGCGCGACGACCTGCTGCGGCTGATCCGGCTGACGCCGACCCCGCTGACCACCGTGCTCGCCTCGCGGTACGTGCTGGCCCTGGCCGTGGGCGTGGTGCAGGCCGCGGTGTTCGTCGCCGTGGCGATGCTCCCCGGTTTCGGGCTGGTCCTGGACGGGCGGTGGCCGCTGGTGCTGCCCGCCCTGGTCCTCGGGATCACGGCGTTCCTCGCGATCGGCGTGATCGTCGGCACGTACGCGAACACCCCGGAGGCCGTGGCCGCCATCGCCAACTGCCTGATGGTGCCGATGGCGTTCCTCTCCGGCTCGTTCCTGCCGCTCGACATGATGCCGTCGTGGCTCCGGTCGGTCTCGCGCGTGCTGCCGCTGCGCTACCTCAACGACGCGGCGACCGGCGCGCTCACCGGCACAGGCCCCCTCACCGCCGTCTGGACCGGATGGGCGGCCCTCCTCGGCT
The DNA here is from genome assembly GCF_045160965.1 of Streptomyces sp. NBC_00207. Lineage (NCBI taxonomy): Bacteria > Bacillati > Actinomycetota > Actinomycetes > Kitasatosporales > Streptomycetaceae > Streptomyces > Streptomyces sp. NBC_00207. Next base: position 8,412,403 of record NZ_CP130715.1, read on the forward strand.
TCGCCCTCCTGTTCGGCGCGATCGGGCTGAAGACCTTCCGCTGGAGCAACCGGACATGACGACGACCTCCGCACGTCCGCTCGCCCCCGACGGGACGCCCCTGGAGGCGGCGAGGCGGGACCTCGCCCGGGCGCTGGAGCCGCTCGGCGCCGTCGTGGTGACCCTGGGCGTCCACGACGCCCTGGGGCCGCGCTCCGCCGATCCCTTCGCGGCGGTCCGGCCCGGCGCGAGCGTGCACCTCACGGCGCGCGAGGTGCTCGTCGGCCCGTGGGGCGGTGACGGCACCGCACCGGCGTGCGGCCAGTGCCTGGCCATGCGGCGCCAGCGGCTGCGCAGCCGGAGCGAACGCGACGCGCTGGAGACCGGCCTGGGGACGGGCACGCCCGCCGGCCCCGAGTGGCCGCGGCTGTCCCCGTACGCGCACGACGCCGTGTACGCGCTGCACGAGGCCGTCCACGGCGGCCGGGCCGGGGCACCCGCGGGGGAGTCCGCCGACCGGACCCTGCCCCAGGTGTCCCGGCTGGACCTGGAGACGCTGCGGATCCGCACGTACCCGCTGCTGGCCGACCCGCTGTGCCCGGACTGCGGCCCCCGGGGCACCGACACCCCCCGGCCCTTCGCGCCCGCGTCCCGGCCCAAGCCCGACCCGGGCGCGCAGCGGCTGCGGGCCGCGTCCTCGTACCCGATGCCGTACGCGGCGCTGGCGAACCCGGTGACGGGGGTGCTCGGCGGCGGCACCTGGCTCAACGTCACCTCGCCGACCACCGCCCCGGTCGCGGGGAGCGTCTTCATGCGCGGGTACGCGGGACTCACGGACGTCACCTGGAGCGGGCAGGCCAACAGCTTCACCGCCAGCCGCGACCTCGCGTACCTGGAGGGGCTGGAACGGTACGCCGGAACGCACCGCCGCACCGGGAACAGCCTGCTCACCGCCTCGTACGCGGAGCTGGGCGAGCGCGCGCTCGACCCGGCCGAGTGCGGCTTCTACGCCCCCGGGACCTACCGCGACGACCCGCTCGTCTCCCCCTTCGACCCGCAGCGGCCGATCCCGTGGGTGTACGGGCACTCGCTGCGCGACGACCGCCCCGTCCTGGTCCCGGCCCGGCTGGTGCACTACAGCGCCGGGCTCGCCGCCGACAACTTCGTCTTCGAGTGCTCCAACGGCTGCGCCATCGGCAGCTGCCCGGAGGAGGCGCTGCTGGGCGCGCTGCTCGAACTCGTCGAACGGGACGCGTTCCTGATCGCCTGGTACGCCGGATTGCCGCTGACCGGGATCGACCTGGCGACGGTGCCGGGAACGGCGGTGCGCACGATGGCCGACCGGGCGGCGCTCCAGGGGTACGACGTGCACGCCTTCGACAACCGCATCGACCTGGCCGTGCCCGTGGTGACCGGGCTGGCGGTGCGGCGCGACGGCGGCCCGGGGCTGTTCTCCTTCGGCGCCGGAGCCGCGCTCGACCCCGCGACGGCCGTGGAGGCGGCCCTGTCGGAGGTGCTCACGTACATTCCGCACCTGCCCCGCCAGGTCGAGGAGCGGCGCGGCGAACTGGAGGCGATGGCCACGGACTTCAGCCGCGTCCTGCACCTGAAGGACCACGCCCAGCTGTACGGGCTGCCGGCCATGGCGGAGCACGTACGGCCCTACCGGGAACCGGTGGCCGTGCGCGCGATGGACGACGTGTACGGGTCCTGGACGGAGCACGGCCGGCCGCGCACCGGCGATCTGCGCGACGACCTGCTGTGCGTCGTGGACGAGTTGGTACGGGCGGGGCACGACGTGATCGTCGTCGACCAGACCACCCCGGAACAGCGGCGGATCGGGCTGCACACGGTCTGCGCGGTGGTGCCGGGGCTGCTGCCGATCGACTTCGGGTGGTCCCGGCAGCGGGCCCCGTACCTGCCGCGCCTGCGGAGCGCGCCGCGGCGCGCGGGGCTGCGGGAGGCCGACCTCACCGAGGCCGACATCCGCAGGGTCCCGCACCCCTTCCCGTAGCTCCCGCACACGGGCGGATGCCCCGGTCCTCGCACGGGCGAGGGCCGGGGCATCCGGGTGTCCGCTGCCCGACGGGTCAGGCGGAGCAGGAGGTGGTGCTGGTGGTCGAGGAACACGTCGAGGTGGAGCTGCAGCTCGTGGAACCGGCGAGCACGACCTCGCTGGCATCCGAGTAGTCGGAGATCTCGAAGGTCTCGGACTCCAGCTCCAGGATCTCGTCCGCGAGCGAGGCGAGCGGCGACTTCTCCATGATGACTCCTTCTGCGCGGGGGCCGGCACCGGGCTGTGCCGTGCCTGCCCCCATCAGAGCCGGTGCCGCCTGCAGCGGACCCGTCGGACCGCTGACACTCCGCTGACACGAGGTGTCAGCGCCTTGCAGTACCCGATCCCGCCCCGCCGGCCGATCATGGCGGGATGACCGGCCACGCACCCGCCCCGCTCGCCCGACTGGACGCGCACCTGCGCGACATGACGACGTTCTACCTGGAACTGCACCGGGATCCCGAGCTGTCCGGGGCGGAGCGGCGCACGGCGGACCGTTTCGCCGGGCGGCTGGAGTCGGCGGGCTACGCGACCACGCGCGGCATCGGCGGACACGGCGTCGCCGGGGTGCTGCGCAACGGCGACGGCCCCACGGTCCTGCTGCGGGCCGAACTCGACGCCCTGCCCGTACGGGAGACGAGCGGGCTGCCGTACGCGGCCGACGGCGAGGCGGCCCACGCCTGCGGGCACGATCTGCACCTGGCCGCGGCGGCGGGCGCGGCCGCGCTGCTGGCCGGGGCGCCACAGGCCTGGCGCGGCACCCTCCTGGTGGTGGGGCAGCCGGCCGAGGAGACCCTCGAAGGGGCCCGGGCGATGCTGGCCGACGGCCTCTACCGGCGGTGCGGCCGCCCGGACGAGGTACTGGCCCAGCACGCCGCGCCGCTGCCGGCCGGGATGGTCGCGCACGCCTACGGGCCCGTGACGGCCGGCAGCATCACCTTCCGGGTGGTCGTGCACGGCCGGGGCGGGCACGCGGGCGCCCCGCACCTCGCCGTGGACCCGGTGGTGGCGGCGGCCCACGTGGTGACCCGGCTGCAGACGGTGGTGGCGCGGGAGGCCGCCCCGGCGGAGCAGGTGGCGGTGACCGTCGGCTCGTTCCGGGCCGGCGACCGGGCGAACGTCATCCCGGACCGCGCCGAACTGGCCCTCACGGTCAGGGCGGTGAGCGAAGCCTCGCTGGCCCGGGCCGCCGAGGCCGTGGAGCGGATCGTCCGCGCCGAGTGCGCGGCCGCGGCCTGCCCGCGGGAACCCGAGATCGTCCGGACCTCCGCCTCCCCGGTCACCCACCCCGATCCGGGGATCACGGCCGGCCTACGGGAGGCGCACGCGGCCGAGTTCGGGCCGGAGCGGGTGGCGATGTGGCCGCCCTCGCTCGCGACGGAGGACTTCGCCCTGTTCGGCGATGCGGGCCTGGACGTGCACGGCGAGCGGGGCATCCGGCTCGGCTACTGGATGCTCGGCACGGTCGGCCCGGCCGCATGGTCGCGCGCTCCCGGCACGACGGCGGCCGAGAAGCTGGCGGCCCTCCCGGCCAACCACGCACCGGACTTCGCCCCCGACGCCCGCACCGCCCTGCCGGCCGGCATCCGTGCCCTGACGAGCGCGGCACTGGCCCGGCTCGGCCCGCCCAAAGGAGGCGGGGCAGCGGAGTTCCGGTGTCCGGGCCCGCAGTGACGGGGCGGGAGCCGGGAGCCGGGGGAGCAGGGCCCGGGTCCGCGGCCGTTGTCAGTGGGGGCTGCCAACATCGCCGTCATGATGCGATTCGAGTGGCGCCCCTTCCTCGAGCGGTGGAGCGGGGAGTGGGCCGACGCGTACGACCCGGAACACGACGGCCTGCCGGGCGCAGAGGACTGGCGTGCGGCCCGCTGGCTGGGCCGTGAGGCGGCGGACGGGACCGGGATCGAAGCCGCCGAGGCCCGTCTCGGCGTCACCCTTCCCCCGTCGCTGCGGTCCTTCCTCGCGGTCACCGACGGCTGGCACCACGCGGGCAACTTCGTCTGGCGCCTCGCCGGCTGCGAAGACCTCGACTGGTGCGGAGATCCGCACGGCATGCGGGATGTCTGGCTGGACAGCGCCGGGGACGACGCCGACGAGGACCTCGTCCGCGAGGCGGGAACATGGTCCCGCTCGCTCCAACTCGCCACCGAGTCCGACATGGTGGACGTCCTGCTGGATCCGGAGGACGTGGACGAGCGGGGGGAGTGGGCCGTCTACACCTGGGCGCCGTGGCGCGCAAGCCCACCGGAACGCCACCCGTCCTTCCGCCACTTCATGGAGGACATGTACCGGGAGTTCCACGCCATGGCCTCGGACCGGCCGGCCTTCGCGAACGAGACCACCCGGGCGTTGGACGACCATGTCGAGCAGGCGCGGCTGGCCGCCCTGCGGGGCGAGCACGAGGCGGCACGGGAAACCCTGTCCGAAGCCGTGGCGTTCGGCCGGCCGAGGGCGTCCCGGCTCCGGGACCAGATCGACGCGCTGTGCGGCACGGCCACCGGAGCCGAGGGAGGGGCCTCGCTCGCCGACCCGTACGTCGCCCACGAGGCGGTGCCGCTGACCTGCCGGGCGCAGCCGCAGTACGGCCCCCACCGGGAGGAGTCGCTCACGCGGGGGTATCCCGAGGAGGACCGGCCCGCGGTCGCCGCGACCCTGCGGGCGATCGAGGAGGCGACGTTCCGGTACCAGGCGGACGGGGCCTTCGGGGCGGCCGTGGAGACGGCCCGCGCGCTGGCCCGGCGGGCGGAGCCGGAGGCGGCCTGGCGGACGCTGGCCGCCGCGGTGCCCGAGTGGACCCCCCGGTCCGCCGACCACATCGCCCCCGTCGGCCTCCTGGCGGACCCGTACCTGGGTCCGGTCCTCACCCCGGAGCGCGGCCGCGTCCTGCTGGCCACCCCCCGCGGCCCCGGCGCCGCGAAGGCCTCCCCGGCACCCGCCGGGTCCGCTCCCGAGGACGGTCTGGGCTGGCTCGCGGAGGAATCCCGCCACGGGTTCCGCATCGTGCTGATCGCCGGCGTGGAGCCGTCCGAGGTCCCGCGCCGCCTCGGCTCCGACGACACGACGACCGTCCATCCGGCCCTGACCGTGGGCGACGCATGGCAGGCGCGACCGGGCGGAGAGCCGTGGGAGGCCCGGACGGTGGCCCGGTTCGGCGCGGCGGGCGACGGCTGGGTCTTCGCCCACTCCGACCGGGGCATGGACGCCGCCCAGGCCCGCTTCCGGTCACCCGCCGAGGAGGCCTCCCGCGGCACGCGGGCCCTGACGCTGACGTACGAACCGCAGTGGGGTTCCGAAGACAGCGCGGCCTTCCACTTCTCCTGTGCGGAGAACGGAGAGCGGCGCTACGGCCTGACGGTCCGGGGCGAGTCGCGGACGACGACCGGGGAGATACCGGCAGGGCTCACCCCCGGCGGCCTCTTCGCGGGGCGCACCATGCCCGAGGGGCTGCGTACGGCGCTCGACTCGATCGCCGCGCACTTCGGGGTCACGGTGTCACGGGAGGCCGTGTGCCACGGCCGCCTGGACGGCTTCGAGACCCGCAGCTGGCTCCGCGAGCCGGGCTCCGGGGAGGGCTACGCCTATTGGACCCGTTCCTGACCCGACCCGCCGGCCGTCCGCCGTCCCGCCGCCGCGAGCCTGTCCCGGCCTCAGGTCCGCGGTCGGCGGGTGGCCCGCCAGGTCGGACGGCGGCGGGAGAGACGCGGCCCCCGCCCCGTCGGCGACGGTGTGGCGAGCGCGAACGTCACGGTGATGTGGGCGCCTCCCAGCGGACTGCGCGTGATCCGCATCGCGCCGCCCGTCGCGGTCGAGGCCCGTTGCGCGATGTCGAGTCCCAGCCCGGTGGAACCGGTGCTGCTCCCCCGCGAGAGGGCCCGGTCCGGGTCCGGGATGCCCGGCCCGCCGTCCTCCACGACCAGCTCCACGGCGTGGGCCGTACGCGCGACGCGGACGCCGAAGGGTGTCCCGGAGGCGGTGTGGCGGAAGATGTTGCCGATGAGCGCGTCCACCACGGCGGCGACGTCGTCCTCGGAGAGGCCCACGGCCGTGGGTTCCTGGGTGAGGTCGAGGGAGCAGCAGCGCTGCTGCTGCTCCGCCAGGACCGCCCAGAAGGCGGTGCGGCGGCGGACGACGTCGGCCGCCTCGCAGCGGGGGCCGGGCGCCCCCGGGCCGGCGGCGCGGTCGCCCGTGAGAGGTTCGGCGGCGAGCATGCCCTGGCCCATGGGTCCCACGGCGAGCGGAGTGCGCGCCGTGGCGATGATGGCCTGGAGTTCCGTCTCCAGTTCGCCGACGGCCGCCTCGACCCTGGCCGACTCCGGTGTGCCGGCCATCCGCTCCGATGCCAGGTGCAGGGCGGTCAGCGGGGTGCGCAGCCGGTGGGACAGGTCGGCGACGAGTTCGCGTTCGACGGCGAGCAGTTCGGTCATCCGGTGGGCCATGGCGTTGAAGGCCACACCCGCCTCCCGCAGTTCCTTGGGACCCATCGGCTCCACACGGGTGTCCAGGTCGCCCTGGCCGAGGGCGCGCGATGCCTGCGCGAGCCGCTTCGAGGACCTGACCACCTTCGCGCCGAGACGGTCGGCGACCAGCACGGACCCGCCGATCAGCCCCACGGCGAGGAAGAGCATGACCGCCCACGACTCCTTGACGCCGCGGGTCAGTTCCTCCTCCGGTACGAAGTTCTCGATGACGGCGACCTGCTCCCCGGGAAGCACCACGGGCTGCAGACAGATCCAGCCGTGCGGAACCTCCTGCGAGATGGACTCGCGTCCCTGCTGTGCCCGCTCGAGCAGCTCCGCGGGGGCTTTGGAACTGCCGAGGGGCCCGGTGTCCGGCAGGTGGACGACCAGGTGCTCGGCGGCGTCCAGGCTCGCGGCGGACTCCCGCAGGGCCGCCGGATCCGTGCTCAGTGCGAGGACGGGCGCCAGGGCGGCGGCACGCTGTTCGGCCGCGGTGACGCCCTGCTCCTTGACGAGCGACATCACCAGTGCGGCCAGCGGTATGAGGAAGGAGAGGGCGACCATGGAGGTCACGGCGAGCGCCACTCCGGCCAGTGAGCGTCTCAACGCGGCGCCACCAGTTTGATGCCGACGCCGCGGACGGTCAGCAGGTACCGCGGGGCCGCCGCGCGTTCGCCCAGCTTGCGGCGCAGGGACGACAGGTGCACGTCGACGGTCTGGTCGTCCACGTACGGCTCGCGCCAGACCTCGGTCAGCAGGCGGCGCTTGGAGACGACCTGGCCGGTGTGGTGGGCGAGGAACGCCAGCAGGTCGAACTCCCGGCGGGTGAGGCGCAGCTCCCGGCCGGCCAGGTACGCGGTGCGCGCGCCCGGGTCCACGGCCAGCTCGCCCACGGTGGTGGGGCGCAGCGGTTCGGCGGCCGGTGCCACCGGTGCGCCCGCCTGCGCACCGGTGGGCGGGACGTGGCTCGTGCGCCGCAGGACGGCGGACAGGCGGGCGACGAGCTGCCCCCCGGAGAAGGGCTTGACCAGGTAGTCGTCGGCTCCCGCGTTGAGGAGCTTGATGATTTCGGTCTCGTCGTCGCGGGCGGTGGCCACCAGTACGGGAACGGAGGATATGCCGCGGATCATGCGCAGTGCGTCTCCTCCGTCCAGATCGGGCAGTCCCAGGTCGAGGACCACCGCGTCGACGGGCGACTGGGTGACCTCGCGCAGGGCGCCGAACCCGTCGCCCGCGCTGCGCACGGCATACCCGTGCTCCGCCAGGACCTCGATCAGTGACTGGCGGATGCTGGGGTCGTCTTCGACGACCAGGACGCTCGGCATGGGCACACCTTAGGGGCTCCTGCGCCTAGTGGGCGTCGAAGGTCGGGCCGTCACCGGTGACGCGCAGCTGCACGGGGCGGTCGGAGACCGGGATGGTGCAGCCGTCCTGGGTGCTGCAGCTCGCGTAGCCGAGCAGCAGGGTGGCGTTCCCGTCCCCGTCGGCGCGGACCGGGAGGGTGGTGGTGACGGGGCCGTCGGGGTAGACGGGGACCGGGGCGTCGACACCGGGCACGCTGATGGACCGTACGTCCTGGGCGGCCTTCAGCCTGCCCTCCGCCTTGAGGACCCCCGAGACGGCCATCGCGGTCGGGCGGCCCACGTCCTCGATGCCGGTCGCCGGCAGGTCGATGCTGTAGAGGTGGAACCCCTTGCGCTCGGGCGTGAAGACCGCGGTGACGGTGCCCTTCGAGGCGTGCCAGTCGGACACCGAGAGGGTGACGGTGACCCCGTTCTCGGTGAAGCGCGTCGTGGGCGCGGCGGTTCCGGCGGCGCCGGAGTCCCCGGCGGGCTGCTGGCCGCATGCCGCGAGCGCGGCCAGGGAGACGAGGGCGGCCGCCATGCGGGCCTTACGGGAATGTCTGACATGCATGGAAAGGTTCATGGGTGTCTCTGCACTTCTGTGTCACGGATCACGGATCACGGGATCGGGCCGGTTCTTCGATTTCGAGGCGTACGACGGCTCTAGAGGGCCGTGCTGAAGTTCGCGCTCCACAACTGCATGCGGTACACGAGGTCGTTCCACACCCCGGTGGCCAGCAGGACGCCGACGAGCACGAGCATGCCGCCGCCGATCCGCAACACCCACGGGTAGTGGCGTTTGACCAGGCCGAACGCGCCCAGGGCGCGCCGGAACGCCAGCGCCGCCAGGAGGAACGGCAGGCCCAGCCCGAGGCAGTACGCCGCCATCAGCAGGGCGCCGCGGGCCGCGCTCGCCTCGGTCCACGCGAGCGCCTGGACGGCGGCCAGCGTCGGGCCGATGCACGGGGTCCAGCCGACCGCGAACACCGCTCCCAGTACGGGCGCCCCGGCCAGCCCGAGGGCGGGGCGCCGGTGGCTGCGGAACTCCCGCTGGGTGAACCCCGGCAGGAACCCCATGAAGGACAGCCCCATCAGCACGGTGAAGACGCCGAGCACCTGGGTGACCATCTCCTGGTGGGCGAGGAGGGTACGGCCGAAGTAGCCGAACAGGGCGCCTCCGGAGACGAGTACCGCGGTGAAGCCCAGGACGAACAGCAGCGCCCCGGTCGCCATGCGGCTGCGGCGCCCGCCACGTGCCTCCGCCAGGTCGGCGACCGACAGGCTGGTCACGTAGCTGAGGTAGCCGGGTACGAGCGGCAGGACGCACGGCGACAGGAAGGAGACGAGTCCCGCGACGAACGCCACGGGGGCCGCGATCGCCAGCGTGCCGTTCACGAGGGAGGGGGCGTCCGCGAGGGCGAGCGTCCGGTACGCGAGCGCCGCCCCGGTCACGACTCCTCCTCCACCACGCGCGCGAGCAGGGGCCGCAACTGCTCGTCGGTGACGGCGCCGCCGATGGCGACGGCGATGCGTCCGCGGCGGTCGATCACGAGGGTCGAGGGGATCGCCTGCGGGTTGAGCAGCTCGGGAGGGAAGCGGAGCAGGAGTTCCCCGGAGGGGTCGTGGAGGCTGGGGAAGCCCAGGCCGTGCTCGCGTACGAACGACCGGGCCGCCGTCCGGTCCGGGTCCCGGGTGTTGATGCCGAGGAAGCGGACCTCCTCGGCCGGGGTCTCCCTGCTGAGCCGCGCCAGGTCCTGGGCCTCAGCCCGGCAGGGGCCGCACCAGGAACCCCAGACGTTGACGACGACGACCTGGCCCCGGAACCCGGCGAGGCCGACCGGCTCCCCGTCCAGGTCGTCGCCGGCCAGCACAGGCGCGTCCCGACGGGCGCCGGGGTCCAGGACCTTGGCCTCGGCGGCCCTGGTGACGCCGGCCCGGCCGTCCGGGGCCCCGGCGCCGCCGTCGTCCGTCGCGAGGCCGGCGAGGAGCAGACCGGCCGCCACCGCGAGGCCCGCCCCGGCCGGAACCACGACGGCCCTGCGGACCGATCGCCTCATGCGTCTCATGACGCCCACTTGCGCAGGAAGGAGTTGATGCCGTCCGCGGTCAGGGACGGGTTGCCCGTGACGTGGGTGTCGGTGCGCACCGTGCCGGAGGAGGAGACGACGACCAGCACGGGCATCGTGTACGTCCCGCCGGACGGGCTGTACTTGCGCAGGAGCGCCGAGTTGGCGGAGCTGTTGCCGCCGATGTCGATCTTGACGAGGTGGTACGAGGCCCCGATGATCCCCGCGGTCTGCGGCTGGGCGAACACCTTGTCGGCGGCCTTGCAGTTGCCGCACCAGTTCGCGCCGAAGTCGAGCAGTACGGCCCGTCCGTCGGACTTGGCCGCCCGCAGGGCCGCCTCGATCTGCTTCTGCGCGTCGGCCGAACTGTCGTAACCGGGTCCGGGTATCCGGGCCGGCTCCGGCGCGGCGGACGTACGGGCCGGCTTGGCCGACGTGCGGGCGGGGGAGGCCGGTCCGGACGCGGCACGCGAGGCGGTGGCGGACGCGGAGGCGGACGGCGAGGCCGAGGCGGTCGGGGAGGCCTCGGGGGACGCGGTCGCGGACTCCGACGCGGACGGGAGGGCCGCCTCCGCGGACTGTCCGGCCGTGGCCGGCGCCGCGGAACCGGCGGGCTGGGAGGACGGCCCGCAGGCGGCGGTCAGCCCCACCGCGACCACGGCGGCGGCGACCAGCGGCAGACGCGTCCCCAGGAGCGCGGCGGAGCGGGGCGCCGTCGTACGGCGGTCGGCGCGAACGGGTCGGAGCAGGCGAGAAGTCATGGCGAGGACACCCCAAGGCACGATGCGGACTGCGGGAAGGGCCGAAGGCCCCCCGGCTCGGCGGAACCGGCGGCCCGGGGGTTCGCCGGGTGCGGTTCCCCGGCGCCGAGGGCCGCTCGGCTGACGCGAGCATAGGCCCCGGCAGGGCCTGCGGAACCGCCTCGGCGCGATCTTGAGGTTGCCCTAAGGAAGCGCTCACCTTCCGCTTCGCCGGAGCGCGGCGCACGAGGGCGTACAAGACCCTGAACCGCGCAAAACGGACCGGCGTCAGAACGAGGATTCGCGGACGCTCGCCTTCGCCGACGGGACGATCGTCGCCGTGACCACCGACCGGTGGTCGGTGCCGGAGAACGTGACGGTGAGGGTGTCGTCCGAGGTCTGTGCGGTGGTGGCCTTGAAGCCGCGGCTGGGGATCGCGGAGATCAGGCACACACCCCGGCTGCCGTAGCGCACCGTCACCTTGCCGCCCGTGGAGGGGACGGTGTGCAGGCCCGCTCCGCCCTCCTCGCAGTCGACGGCGGTCTTCGGCGCGGTGGTCCGGGGAGTTCCGGGCGAGGCCTTGGCGGGGGTCGCGGCCGAGGGGGTCGGGCGCTGCGTCACGGTGGGCGAGGGGCTCGCGGACGGGGACGGTGAGACCGGAGCGGGGCTCCCCGCCTCCCAGGCCGGAGGCGTGTCGATGACCACCGGGGCGGACCGCGCGACCGGGGGCGTATGCCTGGTCGAGCCGACCACGAACTGGACCGTGGCGAGCACGGCGGTCACGCTGGTGGCCGTGCACGACAGCCATATGAACAGGTAACGCGGAATCCGGGGCACGGCCCCATAGTGACCGACCCGCCGGCCGGCTCGTCACCGCCTCCCCCCGAAGAGCCCCGGAGCCCCGTGTACGGGCCCGCCGCCGGCCGGTGAACGCCGACGTCCTCCGACCCGTGGGACGGGTCGGAGGACGTGTGTGGGGGGTGGCCGGTTCGGTACGCGGGCTTCGCCGGTCCGGGTCTCGCTACTTCGGGGTGCCGAAGTCCTGCGTCCACCACGGGCCGCCGTCGCCCTTGTGGACGCCGATGCCGATTTCCTTGAAGGAGCAGTTGAGGATGTTGGCCCGGTGGCCGGAGCTGTTCATCCACGCCTTCATGACCGCGTCGGGGTCGGCCTGACCCCGGGCTATGTTCTCGCCCAGGCGGGACCACCCGTATCCGGCGGCCTCCACCCGGCTGGTCATGGTGGACCCGTCGGGGCCGGTGTGCGACATGACGCCGCTCCGGGCCATGGTGTCGCTGTACGTCCGTGCGGCGGCGCTCAGCTTGGCGTTCATGCTCAGTGCGCCGCACCCGGCGGCGGCCCGCTCCTTGTTGACCAGGGCGAGGACCGCGGACTCGGCATCGCCGTTGACGGTGCCGGAGCCCGAGCCCCCCGAGCCGCCCGAGCCCCCGGAACCGCCGCCCGTGGTCGTGGAGGGCTTGCGCGTCGGGTCGGCGGCCCGGGTCGACGCCGGCTTGGCCGGAGCGCTGCTCTCCTCCGTGTCGGGCTTCGGCGGAGCGGCGGACTCGGAGGCGGTGGCGTCCGGGGTGCCGGACGGGCTCGGGCTCGCCGTGGCCGTGGCGTCGGTGGTGGGCGTGGGGTCGGCAGGGGAGGATGCCGCCCCCACGCCGTCACCGGTCCCCGCGGTGCCGGCGGAGGCCCCGGCGGCGCCGTCGGCCCGCCGGTCTCTGCCGGCATCACCGTCGGAGTCGGCCACGGCGACCCCGACCGCCACCGCCGCGGCCGCCGCGGTGACGGACAGGACGATGCGCGTGCGCACCGTCCTCTTCCGTCGCGCCTCGGCGCGGGACGGCGTTTCGGGAGTGTGGCTGCGGCTCATGACGGTTACACCTCACAGGAGAAGGGGAGGAGGGGAGTCCGGCTGAGCCTAGGTCGCCGACCAGCGAAAAGAGCCCGTTGGAGGGGTTCTTCAGGTTCCCCTAAGGAAACCCGCAGGGGCAACACAGGGACGAGCCGGACAATCGCCCCAACTCGGCTTGCCCGGCGCGTGTGTTGCCGGGCGGCGGAATTCGCCCCCGGCTCAGGAGCGCGCGGGCAGCCGGTGCAGAACGACGTCGTGCAGGGCGCCGTCGGCGACAGTGAGGGTCAGGAAGGTGTGGTGGGGCTGTCTCCGACGGTCCGTCGGAGAGCCGGGGTTGAGCAGCCGGAGCCCGCTCGGGGCCGTGGAGTCCCACGGGATGTGGCTGTGGCCGAACACCAGGACGTCCGCGTCGGGGAAGCGTGCGGCGCAGCGCCGTTCGCGCCCGTCGGCCGGGCCGGTCTCGTGGACTACCGCGAAGCGCAGACCGCAGAGTTCGGCGCGGGCGACCTCGGGCAGCCTGCCGCGCAGGGCGGGCCCGTCGTTGTTGCCGTACACGGCGATCAGGCGCCGCGACCTCGACTCCAGCAGGTCGAGCGTTGCCTCGTCGGTCCAGTCCCCGGCGTGGACCACCACGTCGGCTTCGCCGACGGCGGTCAGCAGGTCTTCGGGCAGGTGCCGGGCCCGCGCGGGCACGTGGGTGTCGGAGGTCAGCAGCAGCCTCATGGGTCCACCGTAGACGAGCGTGCCGTCGCCTCGCGGGGGAACCGCTGCCGGAGTACGGAGACTGCCAGGGGCGTGCCCCTGGCAGTCTCCGTCCGGTCGCCCGCTGCGGCGGTGCCGGTCCTTACGGCCTGACCCGCACCGAATCGCAGCCGAGGGCGCGGAAGACCGTGCCGTTGCCGGCCCGGAAGTCCGCCCTCAGACAAGCCTGGGTGCTCTGCGCCGTCAAACCGCTGTCTGCGGGCTTGAAGTGCATCACCATGTCGAGGTCCGCATCGCGGGTGGTCTCGTCCAGTTCGTAGGAGCGCTCGATGTGCCCCCTGTTGTGAATCTCCCTCGCGCCGGACACGGTGCCCGTGTTGAACACGTTGCCCCGCAGGCCCCAGCGGGCCGAGAGGGCGTCGATCGCCGTCGCGTCGAAGGCGAGCGGGAGCCCGTACTCACCGGCCGACGTCGTCAGCGCGGCCAGTGTCGCATCGGTGTTGAGGTTGATCGAGTTCGGGAAGCCCTGCGGCCGGACGTTGACGGCGATCGGCACGACGCAGTCGATGCGGAACGACGCGGCCTTGGAGTTGTTGGCCGTGTCTGGATCGACCGCGTCCGGATCCCGCAGGCTGATCGCGTAGTTGAACGAGATGGTCTTGTAGCCGGGTGTCCGGCAGCTCAGGGTGAACGTCTGGCTGATGGTGCGCGGCGAGCCGACCGCGAGGGCGATCTGTTGCGCCGAGGTCGTCGCCGGTGACACGCCGGCTCCCCCGCCGGCGGTGGCGGTGCCGGCCAGCACGGTGTCGACGGGGCTCGACGGCCCGCCGTTCTCGACCGTCACGTCGACCGTGGCCTGGGCGGACTGTCCGACCAGGATTTCGAGCGGCGAGGACGTGCCCACTGCCGTGACCTTGGCGTCCGCCTTGGTGATGACGAGGGTGTCCGCCGACGTGCTGTCGTTCCCGGGGTTCGGATCGGGTCCGTACAGGTTGTCGACGACGGCCTTGGTGGTGATGGACCGCTGTCCGCCGGGGTACAGGAAGCCGGGCGGGACGTCCACGCGGATGTCGAACGCCCTCGACGCGTCGTCCTCCAGGCTGCCGAGGTTGCAGGTGACCACGAGCCCGGAACGCACGCACGGCACGCTCGAGTCGACGAAGGCGACACCGTCCGGGAGGGTCGTCTTCACCTCGGTCGAGTGGGCCGGGTTCGGCCCGTGATTGGTCGCGGTCACGGTCAGCTTCAACCGCTCACCGGCACCGACCGGGTCGGGGCTGTCGGCGATGGCGACGCTCACGTCCGCCGTGTTGATCTGCGCCGTCATGACGTCCCGGTCGGCGAGCGTCGGGGGCTTGGTGGTCTCGGGATTGACCGCTCCGTTCGCCGAGTCGCCGAACTGGCGGAACGGGAGGGAGACCCGGAGCCAGTCGTGGAATCCGGTGATCGTGTCCGTGTTGGAGATGTTCTGCGCGCAGACCAGCGGCTCCTGGGTCGGAACCGCGGGCGGGGCCGGGAGCGGCGGCGGCGGACTCGAAGTGTTGATGTTGGTCGCCCCCACGTTCGTGTCGAACGGCGGGTCGTTCGAATCCCCGTCCCAGTCGATGCCGCCGGTCAGCGGGCCGGTGCGCCGGTTGCCCCGCCCGTCCTTGAAGACGGCGAGGTTGGCGTTGTCGCTCGAGTCCAGCACGACGGTCTCGTCGAGGTCGTTCTCCACCAGCGGGGGCAGTGGGGCCCTGCCGTGGGCGGGTGCCAGTCCGGGGCGTGCGCCCGTCAGTTGAATGCGCGGCGGCGAGAAGTCGATGACCGAACCGCCGCCGGCGCGACTGATGCCGAACTGCTCGTCGTAGTCCATGATGCTGAGGTAGTTCGGCTTGCAGTTCTTGTCTTCGTTGCCGCCGTGATCGAGCGCGAGGTTGTGCCCGAGCTCGTGCATGACGGACCCACCGTCATGGTTGTAGTCGACGAAGTCGTTGCCGCCGAGTTCCCCCTCCCCTCCCGCGTCGCAGGCGGTGTCGGGCCCCGCCCCGTCGGTGTCCTGATCGCTTCGCGTGCTGATGGCGTAGCGGAAGATCATCCGCCGGTTCGTGTTGAAGTTGGGTGTCGGGAACGCTCCGCCCCCGCCCCTCTTGGCGTTGTAGAAGGCCGCGTCGAGACCGCAGTTGTTCAGGTGCGCGGGGATCCGGTTCCCGCCGCCGAGGTCGTCGCCGACGAGGCAGTCGGGATTGGCGGTGTCCGCCGGTGTGCAGTTGGGAGCCGGGTCTTCGACGCTCGTCTCGAGGAACTCACCGGAATCGCCGCTGTCCACGTTGTCGCAGTCCTGGTCGGCGGCGTCGGTCCGGCCGTCCCCGCTGTTGTCGATGCCGTCCGTACAGGTGCCGGGGACCTGGCCCTTGCGGGCTTCGAGGTCCACGAGGTTGCCCGTGTCGACGTGCAGCCGGATGCCGTCTGTGTTGTCGATGTTCTCGAACGGCGCGTCGGCGAAGGCGTCCTTCATCGCCTGGATGTCGTCGCGTTCGGGAGCCTCGCCGCCCGAGTAGTCGAGCTCCAGGAAGAGGTCCTTGTGGTCGGCCGTGGCGCCGAAGCGCGGAAGGTCGACGTCGATCGTGGTGTCGCCGTTGTCGTTGTAGCCGTTGTGCTCCCAGCCGTCGAGCAGGCCGTCGGAGTCGGCATCTCCGGTGGAGGAGTTGACGCCGATGTCGAAGCAGATCTTGACGGCTTCGCCGCCGTCCCCGGTGACGCAGTTCGTCGGCCAGTTGACGTCGCCGCTCCACCTGCCGTTCCGCAGGTCGACGGCCACGGTCACCGTCTCCCCGGCGCCGGACTTGATGTCGAGCCGGTCGTCGTTCGATTCCAGCTCGCCGGTGTCCGTGCAGAAGGGGACGTCGCAGTCGTCGTGATCCCAGACGGCCAGGGTCAGATGCGCGGTGGGAACGTCGTTCACGGTGAACGGATCGACGAGGCCGGACATCACCCAGAACGGTGTGATGTGGGGATCGTCGTCCACATGGTCCGTGAAGCTGTTGCCTGCGGTCCGCTTGGCGTTGATGGTGCCCGTGGCGAACTCGACGCCGGCGTAGAAGTCGGCGTCACTGCGGCCGATCCCGTCGAGATCGTCGCCGACCCCGTCGACACTCGTCACGGTCAGGGACATCGGAAACGTGGGCGCGGCGCTCGCCGATGGCGTACCTGTCCACGTCGCCAGTCCGCAGATCACGATCATGACGACGGTGCCGACCCGGAAACGTGCTGTGCGGTGTCGCGGTGGCGCACCCCGCTTCTGTCCGAAAAGCCAATGAAATGCACGCCCGACGGCCACTTTGCCTCCTCCGAAACGGAACCGATCACCCTGATGGGAAACTGTGTGATAAGAAATGGAAAACACAGCGGCAAAGCTCGGCTCGGAGCGGGTCGAATACCCTCGCCCGGCATGCTGAAAGTTAGCGCGTCCGCACTATATGGCGTCAAGGGTTCGACAGGGTTGCGTATTCGGTGTGATGAATTACGGAGTCGATATAACTTCTGCTCGGCTTATCGCACCGATTCTTTATGCGGATGATTTCTCGGTGTTCAGCGGGTGGTGAGGTCGATGGCGTCGGCCGCTTCGCGGACCTCCGCGTCCTGGTGGCGGCGCAGGGTGCGGACGGCTGCCCTCCAGGGTCCCGGCCAGTTCAGGCCGGGGCCGAGGGCGGCGGCGAGGGCCGCGGCGAACAACCCGTCGGGCAGGGTGCCGGCGGACAGGGTGCGTACGGCCCCCAGCGCCCCTTCCATCTGCTGCATCGAGCGGGAGGAGTAGTAGTGGCGCTGGTGCAGCTGTGCGGCGCTGCGGCCGGCCAGCGCGGGGCGGTCCGCGACGGCGGCACTCAACTCGCGGCAGGCCGCGATCAGTTCGGCCTCGGGCATGGCCGGGTCCACGGCCCGGACGAGCAGGGAGACGCGCAGGCCGGTCAGCCGCGGTTCGGCGGCCACCTGCCGCGCGAGCGGGGCGCACAACCGGCCGGGCACCGTGACCATGGTCGAGTCGAGCAGGTGGCACAGCCGATGGCGGGCGGGCCGCTCGGGACCGTCGGCGTCGCCGCCCTGCGACGCGCCGTTCTGGGAGCCGCCTTCCTGGGACCGGCCGACCTGCGACGCGCCGTCCTCCGAGGCCATGGCCGACAGCAGTCGGGTGACCGCCTCGTGGAGCGCACTCCCGGGTGCCGCCCCGCCCGCCGGATGGGGCAGCTCCGATCCGGCGATGCCCAGCAGGGTCTTGCCGGCCGCCTCCCACGTGAGGGAGGAGGTCAGGTCGGTGACCATGTCCCCGTGAGCGTCCCGGTGACCTCGGGTGCGTACGCGGCCCATTCCGCCAGGGACCAGAACACGCTCTGGGACGTCAACTCGTCGGCGGTGGCGAGCAGTCCGGTCACGAGCCGGCCGTAACGGGACCGGTGCGCGGGAGCCACCTCGGCCGGTCCGCGCAGCACGGCGCAGCGGGCGGCTTCCGGGCCGTCGGCGACGGCCGACTCCAGCAGCGACCACGCCGCTTCGGCGGGGAGCAGGGCAGGAGCCAGGGCGACGGCGGCAGTCCGCAGGTCCGGATGGGCGCAGGCGTCGAGCGCAGCCCCGGCGAGGAGCTCCGCGGCGTCCTCCGGCGGGAGGTGGCGGGCGGCGAGCCGTGCCGCCGACTTGCGGACGGTGACCTTCACCCCGCCTTCGCGGGTGAGCAGTTCGCGCAGCGCGGAGGCGAGGGCGTCCGGGCGGACCCGGAGCGCCACCCGGTCGGCGACCGCCCAGACAGCGGCCGCGTCGTCGGCGCCGGCGCTGTCGACCAGCAGGCGCAGGGCGGCGTCCGGTGCCTCCCCGACGGCGGCGGCCGCCAGCGCGGCGGGGTCGGCTCCCGCTTCGGCGGCGCCGCCGCACCGCCGGACGAGCTCGTACCCGTACCCCGGGACCCCGGCCGCCTCGCGGAGCAGGGCGGCCCGGTCGTCCAGGGACCGGCCCGGGTCGGCGAGGGCCGTCTCCGCCAGGCGTACGGCGGCACGCTGCTGGCGGGGCAGCCACCGGTCCGCACGGCGGAAGCGGGGCAGCGCGCGGACCGCGCCGGGCGCCGGGAAGCGGCCGGTGGGCGGCGGGTCGGCCAGCGCGCGGTCCAACAGGTCGGTGCGGTCGGCGGCGAGCACGTCGAGTACAGGGGCGAGCGCTGCCGCCGAGGGCTCCCGCTCCAGGAGTGCGGCGACCCTCCCGGCCCGCGTCGCCGGGTCGGCCAGCCAGGCCGCGGCCAGCTCGGCGAAGGCCCCGTCGGGGCAGTCGAGCAGGCCGACGGCGAGGCGGTCCTGCAGCTCGGGGATCCGGCGCGCCCGGTTGCCGAACGCCTCGACCAGGGCGAGCAACGGCGCGTGGTCGCCCCGCCCGGCAGCGCTGTCCAGCCAGGGCCGTACGGCGTCGAGTACGAGGCGTTCGCGGCCGTGGCGCAGCGCCCGGTCCAGCCGGACGGCGGGTGCGAGCGAGCCGGTGTGGGCGGTGAGCTCCCTCATCAAGTGCACGGCGAGTGCGCGGAGTTCCGCGTCGGCCGAGGAGTCGAGGAGGCCGAGGGCGAGAGAGTGGACGGCGGTCCGGGTGGCCGGCGAGCAGTCGCGGGCGCGCAGGGCGTCCAGGCAGAGCCGCTGCAGGTCGTCGCGGCCGACCCGGCCCGTGGTCCCCGTGAGGGCCGCCGCGAGCAGCGGCGCGCGCAGGGCGCCGAAGGCCTCCAAGGCAGCCCGGCGTACGGGGTCGCGCTCATTGCGCAGCCGGCGCGCGGCCAGGTCCAGTACGGCGGCCACCTCCGCCGGATCCGCCGCGTAGCCGGCGTTGGACATCACCTGCCGCCAGGCGAACGCCCGGTCGTCGGCGTCTCCGGAGCCGGTGGCATCGAGGAGTTCCGGCCGGGCCTCGGCGGGCGGGAGCATGGCGAGCGCGGGCCACACCTCGAACGCGGACCATCGCTCGGCGCGGCCCCGCGCGACCTCCTCCCGTGCCACGGCGTGCCGTTCGGCCTGCGGCAGCAGGGCCAGTACACCGTCGGGGATGCCGCCGGGGGCGTGGCCCGGCCGTGTGGCGGCGACCGCCTCGTGGAAGGCCGTCCGGTCCGCGGGCGGCACCGCACGCAGCATGGTGACGTAGGCGCCCCGGTGGGACCAGCGGGCGGCGAGCCGGTGCAGGGACGGCGGAGCGGCTGCGACCAGCCGGCGGAGCACGGCCGGATTGGGGGTGCGCTCCCAACGGCTGCTCCCCCGGCCGGGGTCGGCGAGCCAGCGGGCGGTCCGCTCGGCATCCGCGTCGACGAGATCGGCGAGCCGGTCGTGCAGCGGGTCGGGCAGGTCGCCGGGGCCATGGCGTTCGAGGAGGTCCAGCACCCGCGCGGGTGCGGCGGGCAGGGCCGCCGCGATCCCGTTGGCACGATGTGGCCACCAGCTGCCCCGCAGGCGGGGGGAGAGCGAGGCGAGCTCGCGTTCGGCCTGGTCGAGCACGGCTGCCGGATGGCGGCGGGCCAGCAGGCTCCAGCCCTCGAAGGCGACCGCGCCGGCGAGCTCCGGCAGCATCCGGGCGGTGAACTCCGGGGAGCAGCCCGGCAGCAGCAGGGCCGCGTCCCGGTCGCCGCGCTCGGTCCGCAGCCGCAGCAGCAGGCGCTCGGCGAGGGCGGGCCGGCTGCCGTCGCGCAGCAGCCGGGCGAGGTCGGCGCGGACCACGGCGGGGGCGTCGTCGTACGCGGCTTCGACGACCCCGTCGGGGACGGCCGAAGCGCGGACGCCGCGCAGGACGTAGCGGCGGACGACCGGGTCGGGATCGGCCAGGCGCCCGGCCAGGTGGTCGGTGTCCGCCCCGGCCAGGGCGGCGAGCGCGCCGAGCCGCCGTTCGTACGGGCCGAGCCGGTCGAGTGCGGTGAGCAGCGGCCGGAGCTCGCCGCGGGCGGCCAGCGCGTGCGCGGTGAGGGCGGTGTGCCGCAGGCGGGCCTTGTGCGGGAGGGAGTCGAGTGCGGAGAGCAGCTGTTCGACGGTGGTGATCATCGGGACGGATTGTCACAGACACCCGCCCGTGACTCCTATCGAATATCGGTGCGGGCGCGGACCGGCGTGCGGCGGATCCGGGTCAGCCGAGGACGAGGGGGAGGGAGAGGGGCGTGGCCGACCTGCCCAGTTCGGCCTGCTCCGCGCCGGTCGGGGCCCGCCGTCCGGTGCCGATCAGCAGCGCGTCCTCGTCGGAGAACGACGGGGGGAAGGCCGCGCCGGCGATCTTCTCCAGCAGCTCGCGTGACCGGGCGAGGCCCTCGGCGGGCGGTTCCGCCGCGTCCGGGAGGTGCGCGATCAGGTCGAGGTGGTGCAGGGTCCATTCCAGGACGTACGCGGCGAGGTAGTCGCCCGTGGTGAGCACCTCGCCGCGGGTGCCGACCCGGACCGCGGGATCCGCGAGTGCCGCGGCGCGGCCGGCGGCGGAACCGACGTCGTCCAGGTGGAACCTGAGCAGCCACGGCTCCTCGTAGGCGGCGGCGAGGCGGACGGTCAGCGCGTCGAGCGGGTCCTCGCCGGTCGGGGCCCCGACGAGGTTCCAGTAGGTCACCGCGTCGCGGGTCGGCTCCGAATCGGCGGGGGTGACGAGGGTGATCAGCACGTCCTGGGCATCGATGACCAGATGGCAGACGAGGTCCCGCACGAGCCACCCGGCGCAGCCGGACGGCCGCGCGAAGTCCTCGTCACGGAGTTCGGCGACCGCCGTGCGCAACGCTGCCCAGGTGTGTGAGAAGAGGTCCACGGCCGCGAGCCTAGTGCGGTGCCGCGTTTTGCCGTGCCCTGCCGTGCCCTGCCGTGCCCTGCCGTGCCCTGCCGGGACCGCCGCCGGAGTGCCGGGTTCGGCGGGCCGTCAGGCGAGCGCCGCCGCCAGCGCCTTGGCGGCCCTCGCGACCAGCGCGTCCGTACGCGGTGCGGCGGGCTCCGGCTTGGTCGTCAGCACGGCCAGCACCACCGGCGGCCGCCCGGGAGGCCAGGCGATGCCCACGTTGTTGTTGGTCCCGTACGATCCGGTGCCCGTCTTGTCCCCGATCACCCAGTCGGCGGGCAGGCCGGCCCGGAAGCGGTCGTTGCTCGTCGTGTTGGCCAGCAGCCAGCTCGTCAGGTGCTCCCGGTGCCGCGGGACCAGCGCGTCGCCGAGCACGAGCCGCCCGTACGTCCGCCCGATGGCCCGCGGGCTGGTCGTGTCGGTCACCCGCGAGGGCTCGGCCGAGTTCAGCTCCGGCTCCCACCGGTCGAGCCGCGTCGTACGGTCCCCGACGGAACGGCAGAAGGCGGTGACCGCGGTGGGGCCGCCCAGCTCGCGAAGCAGCAGGTTGGCGGCGGCGTTGTCGCTCTGGGCGATGGCCGCGGAGCACAGCTCGGCCACCGTCAGCCCGCCGGCGATGTTCTCGGGCCGCTCCGTCACCGAGCCGCCGCCCGCGGCCGTGACGTCGTCCTGCGTGTAGTGGATGCGGCGGGCGAGGAACTCGCCGTCGCGGTCCAGGTCCCGCATCACGGCAGCCACGGCCGGCGTCTTGAACAGCGAGCACATGGGGAACAGCTCGTCGGCGCGGTACAGGGCCGTCCTGCCGGTGGCCGTGTCCCGCGCGTACGCCCCCAGCCGCGCGCCGTACTCGCGCTCCAGCCCGCGCAGCTGCCGGACGACCTCGCCGTCCCTGCCGTCCCTGCCGTCCCTGCCGTCCACGCTGTGCCCGTCGCGTGACGCCGCACGCGCCGTGCCCGCCGGCAGGGCCGCGGCCAGCGCCGCCCCCGCTCCCAGAGTCAGTACTGCTCGACGGGTCTGTTCCACGTCGGCTCTCCTCTTCCCTTTGACGATCACGTGGCGACATAGACGCCAAAGATGATCAATCCGGTTCCCTCCGGCCACCCGTTTCAGTCCAGTCCGTCGAAGCTCCAGGCCCGGATGTCGCGGTAGTGGATGGGGCCGGGGCCGCGGCCCGTGTTGCTGCCGACGAGGTGGAGCCGCCGCGTCTGCCACGGGCGGCCGGTGAACGCGGCGAGCCCGGCCGCCGCCTCCACCGCGCTGGTGCGGTCGTTGCGGCGGGAGCGGGCCAGCGTCAGATGGGGGCGCAGCGGCCGCTCCTGGAAGTCGATGCCGCACGCGCGGACCGTACCGCGTACGTCGGTGGCGAGGAGGTGCAGTGCTTCGAGCTCTCCGTCGATCCCGGTCCACAGCACCCGTTCGTCGAAGTGCCCGCCGCCGCGCAGTGCCAGCTTCAGGGGCCGCCGGGCCGCGGCGAGGTCCGCGAGCGGCTCCTCGAGGAGCGGAACGGAGGTGACGGGGAGCTCGCCGAGGAAGGCCAGGGTGATGTGCCAGTCCTCGATGCGGTTCCAGCGCATGTCCGGGTACGCGTCGTAGGCCGGCCGCAGCTGCTCGGCCAGCTCCTCCTTCGCGTCGTCGGGCGGGGCGAGCGCTATGAACACGCGGACGGTCTCGGCCTGGATCTTTTCGTTCACGGAGGACTTCGTACCGTGTCCGGGCGGGTCCAGTCATCTTTGCGTTCCCGCGCGCGGTGCGGCAGGGGACGACAAAAGGAAAGGCAAGGAGGTCATGCGCTCCTTGCCACGCTCAACGTATAGCGCACATGGGGCCTTGCGGCAAGACCCCGCTCGTGCCGCAGAATCGCCGATCGAACCTGGAATCTGCGGAAGTTGGGGTTGTTCACGTTGCGTGTGTTGCTGTCGACGTACGGGTCGCGCGGAAGTGTCGAGCCGATGGCGGGCCTCGCGGTCGCCCTGCGAGAGCTCGGTGCGCAGGTGCGGGTGTGCGCGCCGCCGGATGCGGAGTTCGCGGAGCGGCTGGCCGGGGTAGGTGTCGAGATGGTGGCGGCCGGACAGCCGGTGCGTCCGATGGTGCACTCGGTGACGCCGGGCTCGGCGGTGGGGCTCGCGCAGCGCGTGGCCGACCTGATGGGCGCGCAGTTCGAGACGGTCGCCGCGGCGGCCGTGGGCTGTGACGCGCTGGTGGCGACGGGGCCGTTGCCGGCCGTGACCGGTGCGCGGTCGGTGGCCGAGAAGCTGGGCATCCGCTACGTGCACGCGAGCCACCAGCCGGTCGCCCTGCCGTCCCCCTACCGGCGGCCCCCCGCGCGGCGGGGCCGGCCGTTGCCGCCGGGGGTGAGCGACAACCGGGCGCTGTGGGAGCTGGACGCGCGGATCGCGAACGAGATGTTCGGCGAGGAGCTGAACGGCCGGCGGGCCGCGTACGGCCTGCCGCCGGTGGAGAACGTCCGCGACTACGCCTTCACCGACCAGCCGTGGCTGGCCACGGACCCGGTCCTGGACCCCTGGCGGACGACGGACCTCGACGTGGTGCAGACCGGCGCCTGGACCCGGCCCGACGAACGCCCGCTCCCCGCCGGCCTGGAGGCGTTCCTGGACGCCGGCGCACCACCGGTGTACGTCGGCCTGGGCAGCACGCCCCTCGGCGCCCCGGAGGACTTCGCGCGGACGGCCGTCGACGCGGTCCGCGCGCAGGGCCGCCGCGTGCTCCTCTCCCGCGGCTGGGCCGGCCTGGACCTGGTCGACGAGCAGGACGACTGCTTCGTCGTCGGCGAGGTCAACCAGCAGGCGCTGTTCCGGCGGGCGGCTGCCGTCGTGCACCACGGCAGCGCGGGCACCACGACGACCGCCACCGGGTCCGGCACGCCCCAGGTGGTCGTGCCCCAGGGAGGAGACGCACCGTACTGGGCCGGCCGGGTCGCCGACCTGGGCATCGGGACCGCCCACGACGGCCCGGCCCCGACCACCGAGTCCCTGTCGCTCGCGCTCGAGGCGGCCCTGGCGCCCGAGACCGGCGTTCGGGCGACCGCCGCGGCCGCCGCGATCCGTACCGACGGGGCGACGGTCGCCGCGAAACTGCTGCTCGACGCCGCCGGCTGAGCCGGCCGGCGATCCCGGTGCGGGGCACCGCCCCGGGCGTTTTGTATCGGGCGGGTATCAGGGAGCGCTTGGTCGTCCATCGAACGAGCGCGCCGGGCCGGTGGCGAACGGCCACGCCCGATGTCTGCCATATCGTTCCCTTCAGGTCCCGTCCGCGCATGGGCGCGGACGGGACCTGCCCGTTTCTCACGACCGTCCGAACAGGAGCCGTCCGCCCGTGTCCTCGTCCGCCCCGCCCCCGGCACTGGCCCCGGCCTCTCCGCCGCCCGTTCGCGTGCTGCTGGTGGAGGACGACGACCTGATGCGCCGCTCCTTCACCGTCGCCCTCGAGCGCTACGGCTACCGGATGAAGACCGCGGCCGATGGGCTGGCGGGTCTGGAGCTCTTCCGCGAGGAGAGCTTCGACCTGCTGATCCTGGACGTGATGCTGCCCGGCCTGGACGGGATCGGCCTGTGCCGCAGGGTCCGGGAGACCAGCCTGGTGCCGGTCCTCATGATGTCCGCCCGCGGCGACGGACTCGACGTCGTCGCCGGTCTGGAGGCCGGCGCGGACGACTACGTGGTCAAACCCGTGGACACCTACGTGCTCGTGGCACGCATCCGTTCGCTGCTGCGGCGGGCGACCTACGCGCCCGCACCCGCACCCGCACCCGCACCTGCCCCGGAGCCCGGCCGGGCGACCGGCGACGCCGGGCCGCCACCGTCCGCGGGGGAGACGCTGGTCTTCGGGGACCTGACCATCGACACCGGCGGCCTGGAGGTCTTCGTCGCCGGAAGCCCCGTGGCGCTGACCCCGACGGAACTGAAGCTGCTGCTGGCGTTCGCCGCCCACCCGGGCATCGTGCTGGAGCGCCACACCCTGCTGCGGGACGTGTGGGACTACGGCTGGGACGGCGACAGCCGCGTCGTGGACCTGTGCGTGCAGCGGCTGCGCAGGAAGCTCGGCCGCGACAGGATCGAGACGGTCCGCGGCTTCGGCTACAAGCTCAGGCGCTGAGGCCCGTGCGTCCGTTCCACCGGCTCCGGCCGGCCCGCGTGTCCCTGCGCTGGAAGATCGCCGCACTGGCGGCGGCCACGGCGTTCCTGGTGGTGGCGGCGGTGGCCGTCCTCGTGCACGTGTGGACCGCGCAGGACATCCGCAGCCGGGCCGAAGCCCAGGCCTTCAACACCGTGTACTCCGCCATGGCCACCTACCGGCGCACCGGAACGCTGATCGACGGTGCCGAGCTCGATCCGGCCGAGCTGCCCGTCGCACTGCGCCGCCCGGCCGACGGCGTCCGGCACGTCGCCCACGACGGGCACGTCGAAGGCAACGTGGGGCCCAGCGTCTGGGCCGCCCAGCGCACCGGCGGCCCGGACAGCCCGGTGCTCGCCGTCCGGGTCAACATGAGCTCGGAGCTCCACGAGCTGCAGCGGCTCGACGTCAGCATGGCGCTGGCCTCACTGCTCGCGCTCGTGGCGGCCGTGCCCCTCGCGGTCTACGGGGCCGGGCTGCTCGCCCGTAGGCTGCGGCGGGTCTCCGAGACCGCGGGCCGGATCTCCGCCGGCGACCTGGACGCCCGGACCGGGCCCACCGGGGGCGGCGACGAGGTGGCCGACATCGCCGCCACCGTCGACCTCATGGCCGACAGCCTCAGCCGACGGCTGCGTACCGAGCGGCAGTTCACCGCGGACGTGGCCCACGAGCTGCGCACCCCCGTCGGCGGTCTGCTGGCCGCGGCCGACCTGCTGCCCCGCGGGGAGACGGAGGATCTGCTCCGGGCCCGGGTGCGCGACCTGCGCGGCCTGGTCGAGGACCTCCTCGAGATCTCCCGGCTCGACGCCGGCGCCGAACGGCCGGTCCGCGACCGAGTCCCGCTCGGCGCGGTCGTCTCCGAGGCGGTGGCGCGTACCGGCCTCGACACCGAGGTCACCGTAGGAGTCGCCGATCTGCAGGGCGCCGACGCCGCCCGGACCGGAGAGGCGGGGGAGAGCGTGGAGACCGATCCGCGCCGCCTCGAACGGATCGTCGGCAACCTCGTCGTCAACGCCCACCGGCACGGGGACACCCCGGTGCGCGTCACCGTCGAGGGCCGGACGGTCGTCGTCCGCGACCACGGCTCGGGCTTCCCCCGGGACCTGCTCCTCGACGGCCCGCGCCGCTTCCACACGGGCGGCACAGGGCGCGGCTCGGGCCACGGCCTGGGCCTGACCATCGCCCTCGGCCAGGCCCGGCTCCTCGGAGCCGAGCTGCGTTTCGAGAACGCCCCCGACGGCGGCGCGGTCGCCACCCTCCGTCTGCCGGCCTGACCGCCCGCCCCTACACAACCGATACGAAGGGGAGCGGACGCCGATACGCGGCGGCCCGGGCCCCGATACGTTCCCCGGACACCCTTCGGAGTGCACCTTTCCGCACCCGATGAGGAGTCCTACGTGACCGCCGACCCCTTTGCCCCGCACCCGCTGCACGCGCCGACCGGGGCCGCGGCCGCCACCACCGACCTGTCGAAGGTCTACGGCAGCGGCGACACCCGCGTCGTCGCCCTGGACCGGGTCAGCATCGCCTTCGGTGAGGGCGAGTTCACCGCGATCATGGGACCCTCCGGCTGCGGCAAGTCCACCCTGATGCACTGCGCCGCCGGTCTCGACTCCTTCAGCTCCGGCTCCGTCCGCATCGGCACCACCGAACTGGGCACCCTCGACGACCCGCAGCTCACCCGGTTGCGCCGCGACCGGATCGGTTTCATCTTCCAGGCCTTCAACCTGCTGCCGACGCTGACCGCGCTGGAGAACATCACGCTCCCGCTGACCATCGCCGGCCGCCGGCCCGACCGGCAGTGGCTGGACCGCGTGGTCTCCATGGTCGGACTGGCCCAGCGCCTCGACCACCGGCCGGGACAGCTGTCCGGCGGGCAGCAGCAGCGCGTCGCGGTGGCCCGCGCCCTCGTGTCCCGCCCCTCGATCATCTTCGGCGACGAACCCACCGGCAATCTCGACTCCCGGTCCGGGGCCGAAGTCCTCGGCTTCCTGCGCGACTCGGTGCGCGAGCTGGGGCAGACCGTGGTCATGGTCACCCACGACCCCGTGGCCGCCGGCTATGCCGACCGCGTGGTCTTCCTCTCCGACGGCCGCCTGGTCGACGAGATGAGCCGTCCCACCCCGGACCGGGTGCTGGACCGGATGAAGGAATTCGACACCCGCTCGCGCACCAGCTGACCCGCCCCCGCCCCGCCTCCACCCCGCCCGCACCCCGGCACCAGCCCGAGCGCCGCACCGGCCGCCCTTCCGCCCGCTCGCACCAGCCGAGCCCGCCTCCCCAGGATCCGCATGCCCATGTTCCGTACCGCCCTGCGCAATGTTCTCGCGCACAAGGCCCGTCTCCTGATGACCGTGTTCGCGGTCATGCTCGGAGTCACCTTCGTGTCCGGCAGCCTCGTCTACGGCGACAGCGTCCACCGCGCCGCCACCGCCCGGGCGACCGCCGGATACGAGCGCATCGCTATCAGCGTCTTCCCCGAGGACTCACAGGACTCCCCGAACCGGCGGGGCGGGCCGGCCGGCATCGATGGCGGCACCGTGAACACCCTGGCCAAGGTCCCCGGCGTCGCCGCCGCCGCGGGCCGCGTCACCGGTTTCGCGGCCGTTGCCGACCGCGAGGGTCGGCTGCTCGGTCACGGCCCGTCCCACAAGGGGGGCAACTTCGCCCCGGGAGCGGCCGGCACGGACCCCGCCTACCGCTTCACCCAGGGTTCCGGCCCGGCCGGCGGCGACACGATCGCCCTCGACGAGACCACCGCCGCGAAGGGCGGCTTCCGCGTGGGCGACACCGTACGCGTCGGCACGAACCAGGGCGCCGCCTCCTACACCCTCAGGGGGGTCTTCCGCACCGACGGGACCACGCTCCCCGCCGGGGGCAGCCTGACGCTGTTCGACGAGGCCACCGCGCAGCGGCTCTTCCTCCAGCCCGGCCGCTACCAGAACGTGGACATCACGGCCGCACCCGGCGCCGACGCGCAGCAACTCCTCGGCCGGATCGAATCGGTGCTGCCCCAGGGCACCGGCGCGGCCACCGGGGCCCAGCTCGCCCGGATCCAGGCGAACCTCGCCACCAGCGACGGCGACACCATGAGCCAGATCCTGCTCGGTTTCGCCGCGGTCGCCCTGTTCGTCGCCACCCTCCTCATCTCCAACACCTTCACCATGCTCGTCGCCCGGCGCACCCGGGAGCTGGCCCTGATGCGGGCCGTCGGGGCCTCGCGCAAGCAGGTGCGCCGCATCCTGCTGACCGAGTCCCTCCTCGTCGGCGCGGTCGCCTCCGCGGCCGGCCTCGCAGCCGGCACCGGGACCGCGGCCCTCCTGCAGGCCCTCTTCGCCCCGGCCGACGCACCGGCCGGGCCGCTGGTCCTCACCCCGGGCACCGTGATCGCTTCCCTGCTGGTCGGCACCGCCCTGCCCGCGGTCGCCGCCTGGCTGCCGATCCGCCGGGCCATGGCCATCCCGCCGGTCGCCGCGCTGAGCGCGGCCGAGCCCGCGGCGCCCGCGCGCACCGGCTCCCTGCGCACCGGTTTCGGCGCCGCACTCCTGGTCACCGGTCTCGCCGCCGCCGTGTACGGGGCCCTCACCACGGGGCGGGACTCCCGGACCGTCATCGGCCTCGGCGCGGCCCTCACCCTCACCGGGACGATCGTCCTCATCCCGCTGCTGGCCCGCCCGTTCGTCGCCCTGGTCCGGCCGCTGCTGACCCGCCTCCACCCGGTGTACGGCGGCCTCGCCGCCCGCAACACCGTGCGCGACCCGCGCCGTACGGGCGCCACGGCCGCCGCGCTCGCCATCGCCCTCACCCTCGCCTCGGGCCTGTCCGTCCTCGGGGCCTCCGCCGCCCGGTACCTCGACCGGGCGACCACCCACGACTTCACCGCCGACTACCTGGTCAAGCCCGCCGAGGGCGGCATGCGGATGACCCCCGACACCGCGGCGGCCCTCAGGAAGGTGCCCGGCGCCGCGGTCAGCCCGCTCAACCAGTCCACCGAGTACCGGCTGGCCGGAACCCCCTCCGTGCTGACCGGCGTCGACCCCGCCACGATCGGCCGGCTGCTGCGCTACGACGTGGTCGAGGGCTCCCTCGACCGCCTCGCCGAGGGCCAGATCGCCGTGGCCGAATTCAAGGCCAGGGCGGCCGGCTGGCACGTCGGCCAGACCCTGCCCCTGCAGCGTCAGGACGGCGGGCGGGGCAGCGTCACCATCGGAGCCGTCTACCGGGCGGACGAGCAGAGCAACCTGCTGCCCACCATCACCGCCCCCGACTCCCTGGTCGCCCGCTACGACCCCACCCCGCACACCGCCGCAATCCTCGTCGCCACGGCCGGCGGACCCGGCCGGACCGCACTCGGCAACGTCACCCATGCCCTCGGCGACAACCCCGCCCTGGCCGTCCTCGACCAGGCGGGCATCCGGGCCCAGGACAGCGGGTCCATCGGCGACCAGCTCAACGTCTTCTACGCCCTGCTGAGCATGGCCCTGGCGATCGCCGCGCTGGGCATCGCCAACACCCTCGCGATGTCCGTCCTCGAACGCCGCAAGGAGATCGGCACCTTGCGCGCCCTCGGTGTGGACCGCGCCGGCGTGAGCCGGATGATCCGGCTGGAGGCCCTGGTCCTCGGCGGGCTCGGCGCGACGCTCGGCACGGTCCTGGGCGTCTTCCTGGGCTGGGCGCTCGGCCGCACCCTCCAGGAGAGCGTCGCCGGCTACGCGCTGGTCCTCCCCTGGGGCCGGCTCGCCCTCGGCGTGCTCGTGGCGATGGCGGGTGCGCTGGCCGCCTCGCTCTGGCCGGCCCGCAGGGCCGCCCGCGTCGACATCCCGGCCGCCACGGCGGCGCAGTAGCCGCGCGCCCGGGCGCGCCGTCGTGACCTGCTCAGCAGTCGGCGGGCCCGGCACCGGGCCGGGCGAGGATGCGCCGGAGCCAGGCGGAACGGGCGTCGCGGGCGTCGCGGCTGAGCGCCGCCTGCGGTGCGAAGCCGTCGAAGCCGTGGAAGGCCCCGGGCCACACGTGCAGTTCGGCCTGGCCGCCGGCCTGCCAGATCGCGTTCGCGTAGGCCACGTCCTCGTCCCGGAAGGTCTCGGCCGACCCGACCTCGATGTGGGCCGGGGGCAGCCCGGACAGATCCGTGGCGCGGGCCGGGGCCGCGTAGGGCGGCAGGTCCGCGGCGCCGTACCGGTCGCCCAGCAGTGCCTGCCACGCGGTGGCGTTGGAGGTCCGGTCCCAGATGCCGAGGCCGGCATCTGGTGGCTGGAGACGGTGTCGCCGCGGTCGTCGAGCATCGGGCACAGGAGCAGCTGCCCGATCGGTGCCGGCCCCCCCCGCGGTCGCGGGTGAGCAGGGCGAGTGCCGCGGCGAGTCCGCCGCCGGCGCTCTTGCCCCCGATGACGATGCGGTACGCGTCGACGCCCAGTCCGGCCGCGTGCTCGGCCACCCGGACGAGTCCGGCGTAGCAGTCCTCCACCGGGCCCGGGTACTGCGCGTGCGGTGCCGGCCGGTACTCGACGGAGACGACGGCCAGCTCCAGGGTCATTCCGCCGCCGTGCAGGTAGTACAGCACCGGCAGCGGGCCCGCGACTGCGGCGGGCCGTGCGCTCACGAGCGTGACGTCCGGCTCGCCCGGCGCTCCCGGCACCACCAACGGGCCGCGGCATCCTGCTCCTGCCCGGTGTCCGAGCGCGCGGTTCATACGGCGGTCAGCTGCTCCTCACCGCCCATGTCGAGGCGGAAGGGCGGGTACGCGTCCGTCATGAGCGTGGCGTACGCCGTCACGCGGAGCACCCACCGGTTGAGCCCGATCACCAGGTCGAACAGGTCCCGCGGGTACTTCTCGGTGAAGGCCAGCGTGACGACCGCGATGAGCGCGAGCAGGCCGATCAGGCCCGCGCTCCACCAGCCGCCGTGCGCACCGGTGAAGAAGCCGATCACGAGGTAGTGCGGAATGGCGAGCAGCCACCACTTCACCAGGACCAGGCCCCGGGAGAGGTGTTCGGGGTAGGCGATGTCCAGCCGGGCCGGGTAGTCGGGTTCGGGTCCGAGGCTGAAGGGCGGGTACCGGTCGGTGCCCAGGGCGGCGTAGGAGTAGTAGGAGACCCGCCAGGACCATCGGAGGACCCCGAGGTTGAAGTCGAAGAGGGCCCGCGGATACCGCTCGGTGAAGAGGATGGCGAAGAAGGCGATCACGCAGATCACGAGGAAGGCGATCCACAGGAACGCCAGCACGATGTAGTGCGGAATGGCCATGATCCACTTGACCAGCCACAGCCAGCGCGAAAGCGGTGCGTCCAGTCTGGCCGTCACCGTTACCGGCGGGTAGGAGGTCTGCAGACTCATCGCGCTCACCTCATCGGCTCACCCCCCTTCCCATCATCCCGGCTGTGCGCACCGCCCTCCACTCGGACGGACCCGGAGCGCGGGGAGGCGGGGCGGGAGCGGCGTACTCCTGTGCGCCCCCGTGTGCTCCTTCGATGGTGCGGGCCGCTCCGCTTACGGTTCCGGGCCATGAGTGGATACGCGAAGGAACCGGCCACCCCGACGGAAATCAGCACCCGGGACTTGCCTCCCTCCGACCGGTGGTCCACGACCCCCGTCATACCGGCCCCGGTCTGCCGCTTCGAGAACTTCCTCGGCGAGGAGCGCGCCGCCGGCCTGCTGGCGTACGCGATCTCCCGGCAGCCCGACTTCAACGCGGGAACGGTCCTGGACCCCCTGTCGGGCCAGGTCTCCCACAAAGGCCGCAGCTCCCTCGTCCTCCCCGTGACCAGCTCCGTCTTCAGCCGGCACCTCGCCGACTGCCTGCCGCTCGTCCAGGAGGTCCTCGGTCACCAGGCCGCGCTCACGCAGACCCTGACGGTCCTCACCGCGCACGGGGAAGGAGGCCACTACGGCATCCACACCGACGCCTCACGGGTCCGCGACGTCGGCACGGCCGTGTCGGCCGTGTACTACCTCCACCGCAGGCCCCGTGGTTTTGAAGGCGGCCAGCTTCGTTTGTACGACACCCAGTTCCACGAGAGCGGACCGCAGCCGGCGGAGACCTACCGCACCATCGAACCCGAGCACGACACCATCGTGTTCTTCCCGGCCAGCGCCTTCCACGAGGTGGTCCCGTCCACCTGCCCCAGCGGCCGGTTCGAAGACCACCGGTTCACGCTCACGACGTGGATCAGCGACACCGAGTCCGCGCCTACGACACCCGACACCCCGTTCCGGATCTGGCAGTGGATGGCCCGCGCGGCCGAACACACCCGCCCGCTCGCGGACATCACGCGCGACCACGACGGCGCCAGGCCCATCGCCCTCCCGGCCGCCGATCCGGACACCCGGCTCACCCTTCCCGCACCCCGCACGGCACCCTGAACGAGGTCCTCGGCACCTGCCTGCTCGTACACAGCCGCCGGCAGCCGCATGCGGACGGCGCCCGGGACCACCGTCGGGCCGACGGTGGCCCCGGGCGCCCCGTCAGGGCGGCGTCGTCAGGACCTAAGCGTTACGGGCGCCCCGTCAGGGCCGACGGGTCAGGCGCGCCCGGTCAGGTATCCGCCCATCGAGGTGAAGTACTCGGCCGCGGGCAACTCCCGCCCGTCCTCGGTCCGTACGCGCGTGATGGCCAGCCCGTGGTTGCGGCCGGTCCGGGCGTCGGCGCCCGCGACGATCACCACGCCCTCGCCCTCGCGGTAGAAGATCCGGCCGGGCGTGCCGCCGTAGCGGCCCTCGGACACGCAGGCGGACAGGACCTCGAGGCGCCTGCCCTTGTGGAAGGTGAAGGCGCTGGGGTACGGCTCGGACTGGGCGCGGACCAGGCGGTCCAGGTCCTCCGCGGGCCAGGTCCAGTCGATGCGGCTGTCCTCGAGGGACCGCTTGTGGAAGAAGCTCGCCCGGGACCGGTCCTGCCGGGTGAACTCCGTCCGCCCGGAGGCGATGAGGTCGAGGGCTCCGACGGTGACCGGGGCGATGAGGTCGACGGTCCGGTGGAAGAGGTCGGTGGCGGTGTCCGTCGGCCCCACCGGTACCGACTCCTGCCGCACGATGTCCCCGGCGTCGAGTTCGTCGTTCATCATGTGCGCGGTGACTCCCACTTCGGTCTCGCCGTTGATCAGCGCCCAGATGAGGGGCGAGAAGCCGGCGTACTTCGGCAGCAGCGAGTCGTGCACGTTCAGCGTGCCGTGGCGGGGGAGCCCGAAGACCCTAGGGGGCAGCCAGGTGCGCCAGTTGTTGGCGACGATGATGTCCGGATCGGCCTCCTTGAGGCGCTGGAACAGTTCGTCGTCGTCCGGGCGGTTGCGGAGCAGGACCGGGACGCCGTGCTCTTCGGCGAGGTCGGCGACGGAGTCGCTCCAGATCTTCTCGTAGGCGTGCTCGCTCTTCGGGTGCGTCACCACCAGCACCACGTCGTGCTCGGAGTCCAGGAGGGCTTGCAGGGTGCGGTGCCCCCAGGTCTGGTAACCGAACATGACGACCCGCATGGGGTTCCTCCTCGGGGGGCAGGGGCTGGTTGAGGTCGAGTAAAGCAAGGCTTGCCTAAGTTGGCAACGGCGCCCTTCCTGCCTCAAGTTGACGATCGCTCCGCCCCCGACTGCCCGATTTGCCTATCGACAGCTCCTGATTGATCAGCTTAGCCTTACCTAAGTTTCGGTCGCGTCTCCGTCGGCGTGCCCGGTTTTCCCGCCTTCCCGATGCCGACCGACCGACCGCCTTGCCCGCCCGGCACGGCGGCTGCCCTCGCACGATGGGAGTGACATGGCACAGGCTCGTCCTGGCGACCCCCCGCTGATCCACGACCTCATAGGAATCGGCTTCGGCCCGTCCAACGTGGCCATGGCGATCGCGGTCGGCGAGCACAACGCACGCGTCGGCCGGGAGGAAGTGATCACCACTCACTTCTTCGAGCAGCAGCCGCGCTTCGGCTGGCACCGGGGCATGCTCATCGACGACGCGACCATGCAGGTGTCCTTCCTGAAGGACCTGGTGACGCTCCGGAACCCGGCCAGCGAGTTCAGCTTCCTGTGCTACCTGAAGAGCAGGGGGCGGCTGATCGACTTCATCAACCACAAGAACCTCTTCCCACTGCGGGTGGAGTTCCACGACTACCTGGAGTGGTCGGCGGCCAAGGTCGACGACATGGTCTCCTACGGTCACGAGGTCGTGGGCGTCACGCCGGTGGTCCGCGAAGGAGTGGTGGACCACCTCGACGTGACGGTCCGGTCGGGGGAGGGACTCGCGCTCCACCGGGCCCGCAACCTCGTCATCGGCACCGGCCTGCGCCCCCTCATGCCGGAGGGCGTGGAACGCACCGACCGCATCTGGCACAACTCCGACCTCCTGACGAAGGTCGACGCCCTGCAGGGCGCCGCCCCCTCCCGGTTCATCGTCGTGGGCGCGGGGCAGAGCGCCGCCGAGAACGTCGCCTACCTGCACCGCCGCTTCCCGCAGGCCGAGGTCTGCGCCGTCTTCTCCCGGTACGGGTACAGCCCCGCCGACGACAGCGGCTTCGCCAACCGGATCTTCGACCCGGAGGCGGTCGGCGAGTTCTTCACCGCACCCGAGAACGTCAAGCGCAAGCTGATGGACTACCACCGCAACACGAACTACTCCGTGGTGGACATCGACCTGATCGACGAGCTGTACCGGCAGATGTACCAGGAGAAGGTCCTCGGTACCGAGCGCCTGCGCTTCCTCAACGTCTCGCGGCTGACCGGCGTCAAGGAGGCGCCGGGCAAGGTCCACGCCACCGTGCAGTCCTTGGTCACGGGCGAGGAGACGCTCCTGGACGCGGACGTCGTCGTCTTCGCCACCGGCTACCGCCCGGCCGACCCGCTCGGCCTCCTCGGTGAGGTCGCCGACCGCTGCCTGCGCGACGAGGAGGACCGCGTGCGCGTCGAGCGCGACTACCGCATCGCGACCGATCCGGAACTGCGCTGCGGCATCTACGTGCAGGGCGGTACGGAGCACACGCACGGCATCACGTCCTCCCTGCTGTCCAACACCAGCGTCAGGGTCGGCGAGATCCTCGACTCGCTCCTCGACCGGGGCTTCACGTCCGATTCCGACGAGGTCCGGACCGTGGCCGACGGAACGGGCAGCACGGCCCGCTAGCCCGATCCGCGGACCGGTGCGGTCCGCACACTGCCGCCTGGTGGCGCGTGCCACCGGCGATGTCCCGCCGGTGGAGCGAAGGGATGACGTAGAGCGACATGGGCACGACTACAGTGCAGCGCCCCGCGCCCAGGGGTGCAGCGGAGGCCCGCCGGCGCCGGGTTGTGGGGGTGCTGGCACTCCTGTTGACCCTCCTGACCGCAGTGGTGGTGTCGTTGGCCGTCGGTGCCCGCGCGCTCGGTCCGGCCGACGTGTGGCACGGGCTGACGGCGGAGCCGGATCCGGACCGGCGGCTCACCGAGATCAGGCTCATCGTGCAGACCGTACGCGTGCCCAGAACGGTCCTGGCCGTGGTGGCGGGCGTGGCCCTCGGCGTCGGCGGGGCGTTGATCCAGGGGTACACGCGCAACCCGATCGCCGACACGGGCCTGCTCGGGGTGAACTCGGGCGCCTCGTTCGCCGTCGTGACGGTGATCGCCGTGTTCGGGCTCGCCGGCCCGTTCCAGTACGTATGGTTCGCCTTCCTGGGGGCGGCGGTCGCCGGTGTCGTCGTGTTCGGACTGGCGAGCATCGGCCGGGGGGCCGGCAACCCCCTGACGCTCGCCCTGGCCGGGCAGGGGATCACCGTGTTCCTCGCGGCGATGACCACGGCGGTCGCACTGTCGGACAAGGCCTCGCTGAACGCACTGCGCTTCTGGAACGCGGGCTCCGTGGCCGGTGTCGGCTTCGACGTCATCTGGCCGGTGACGGCGTTCATCTCGGTGGGGCTGGTGCTGGCCCTGCCCACGCTGCCCGCCGTCAACCTGCTCAACCTCGGCGACGACGTGGCGCGCGGCCTGGGCGTGAACATCGTGCTGAGCCGGACCGTCGGCATCATCGCCATCACCCTGCTGGCGGGGGCGGCGACGGCGGCGTGCGGGCCCATCGCCTTCCTCGGTCTCATGGTGGCCCACGTGGCCAGGTACCTGACCGGGCCGGACTACCGCTGGCTGGTGCCGTACGCGGGTCTGCTCGGCGCGATCGTCCTCCTGGTCTGCGATATCGCGGGGCGACTGCTGGTGCGGCCGGGCGAATTGGACGCCGGTGTCGTGGTGGCCCTCCTCGGGGCCCCCTTCTTCGCGGTTCTGGTGTGGCGCGGAAAGTTCAAGAGCGCATGAACGGGGCCGATGTGGAAGTCGTGGAGGTCGTGAAGGCGCCGGTGGCGCCGGGCGTCCGGCTCGGCCGGGTGTCGTTCGTGTGGCGGCCGTGGATGGTGTGCGCCACCCTGCTGCTGGCGGCGGCGACGTTCCTGGTGTTCTGCCTGTCCATCGGCGTCGGGGACTTCCCCATCGGCCTGCCCCAGGTGATCGCCACGATCCTCGGCCGCGGCGAGCCGGTGGACGAGTTCGTGATCATGGACCTGCGGATGCCGCGGGCCCTGGCCGGGTGCGTCGTGGGCATCGCGCTGGGGGTGTCCGGGGCGATCACCCAGTCCATCGCGCGCAACCCGCTGGCCAGCCCCGACATCCTGGGGATCACCGGGGGCGCCGGCGCGGTCGCGGTGTTCCTGGTGACGGTGTCGGGCGGGACCGCCGCGGCGGTCGTCAGCTCCGTAGGCCTGTCGGGGGCGGCGCTCGCGGGCGGTCTCGGCACGGGGCTCCTCGTGTACTTCCTGGCGTGGCGGCGCGGGATCGACGGCTTCCGGCTCATCCTCATCGGCATCTCGGTCAGCGCCGTGATGGAGGCCGTCACGACCTGGCTGCTGGTCCGGGCCGACATCAGGGACGTGGCCCGGGCCCAGGCGTGGCTGATCGGCTCGCTGGACAACCGGTCGTGGGACGACATCCGCGTGGCGGTCTGGTGCACGCTCGCGCTGATGGTCGTCGTGGCGTGCGCCGCGTTCCAGTTCAAACCGATGCACCTCGGCGACGAGGTGGCCGCGGGCCTGGGCGTCCGGTACTCGGCCGTCCGGGCGGTCCTGCTGCTGTGCGCGGTTCTGCTGGCCGGCGTGGCGGTGAGTGCGGCGGGCCCGGTTCCGTTCGTGGCGCTGGTCGCGCCGCAGGTGGCGATGCGTCTGCTGAGGTGTCCGACGCCGCCGATGGTGGCCTCCGGCATGGTGGGGGCCCTGTTGCTGACCGGCTCGGACCTGGTCGCCCGTACGGCGCTGCCGATCACCCTTCCAGTGGGCGTGGTCACCGCCGCGATCGGCGGCCCCTTCCTCGTCCACCTCCTGGTGCGGGCGAACCTCCGTTGACCGACTCGTATGCAGGCACGTCTAGTTCAGGGGGACTTGTGTCCGTACCGCAGATCACCGGGAGCCGGTCCGCGGGTGAGGAGACCTCACGGCTGGAGGCCAGGGGGGTCACCGTCGGGTACGGCGGCCGGAGCGTCATCGACGACCTCCACGTGGCGATCCCGCCCGGGGTGATCTCCACGATCATCGGCTCGAACGGCTGCGGGAAGTCGACCCTGCTGCGGACCCTCTCGCGGCTGCTCAAGCCGACGAAGGGCTCGGTCGTCCTGGACGGCGAGGACATCGCCACGCTCAGGACCCGGGACGTGGCGAAGAAGCTCGGCCTGCTGCCGCAGGCGCCGGTCGCGCCGGACGGGCTGACGGTGGCGGACCTGGTCGCCAGGGGGCGCCATCCGCACCAGAGCTGGCTGCGCCAGTGGTCCTCGGACGACGCCGCCGTCGTGGAGCGGGCGCTGGCCATGACGGGGGTGTCCGACCTGGCCGACCGTCCGGTCGACGCGCTGTCCGGCGGACAGCGCCAGCGCGTCTGGATCTCGATGACGCTGGCCCAGGGCACCGACCTGCTCCTGCTGGACGAGCCGACCACCTTCCTTGACCTGGCGCACGCGATCGACGTGCTCGACCTCGTGGACGACCTGCACGAGTCGGGATGCACCGTGGTCATGGTGCTGCACGACCTCAACCTGGCCACGCGCTACAGCGACAACCTCATCGTGATGAAGGCCGGATCGATCCTGGCGCAGGGGCACCCGCGGGACGTGATCACCGCCGAGCTGCTGCACGAGGCGTTCGGGCTGCGCGCCAAGGTGATCGACGATCCGGTGGGGGACCGGCCGCTGATCGTGCCGATCGGCCGCACCCACGTCCAGCTCGGCGGGGGCGACTGATTGGACAAAAGTCCGGTTCAAGTAAGGCTAGGCTAGCCTTACTTGAGCGCGATATGGTGTGCCTGCCCTCGGGCGGGGGTGCAGTGGACAGCCCGAAAGCAAGGGATTGCGGATGCTTCTCCATCGAACGACTCGTACGAATTCCCGGGGGCGGCTGACGGCGGTACTCTGCGCCGCGGCCCTCGGTGT
This sequence comes from Streptomyces sp. NBC_00207, assembly GCF_045160965.1. Lineage (NCBI taxonomy): Bacteria > Bacillati > Actinomycetota > Actinomycetes > Kitasatosporales > Streptomycetaceae > Streptomyces > Streptomyces sp. NBC_00207. The sequence goes on from NZ_CP130715.1 coordinate 8,450,930, forward strand.
CGGCCTCCTGGCCGGCTGCGGTTCCGACGCGAAGGACCCGTCCGCCAAGAAGGGCGACGACGCCCCGGCTGCCGCGGCCGGCACCTTCCCGGTCACCGTGGAGCACGCGTTCGGGTCCACGAAGGTCGCCAAGGCACCCCGGCGGGTCGTCTCCGTCGGCTACACCGACGACCAGGCCATCCTGGCGTTCGGCATCAAACCGGTCGGCATGGTCGACCAGTACCCGAACCCGCCGGGCGCCGGCCCGGACATCAACACCCAGTGGCCCTGGGTGAAGGACAAGTGGGGCGACACCCGCCCCGAGGTCGTCATGAACAACGGCGACACCGGACCGAACTACGAGAAGATCGCCGCCCTGCGGCCGGACCTGATCATCGCGGTCTACTCCGAGATCGACCAGGCCGCCTACGGGAAGCTCTCCAAGATCGCCCCGACGGTGGGCCGCACCAAGGCCGAGAAGGAGCCGTTCAGCGCCCCCTGGCAGGACAACGCGGTCCACATCGCCAAGGCCCTGGGCCAGGAGGCCAAGGGCACCGAACTGGTGAAGGGCATCCAGGACAAGCTCGACGCGGCCAAGAAGGCACACCCCGAGTTCGCGAACCAGACCGCCGTCGCGCTGTCCTGGTACAAGGACTCGGCGGCCCCCTTCACCTCCACCGACGTCCGCGGGCGCCTGGTGACGGGCACCGGCTTCAAGTACCAGACCGAGATCGACAAGATCGCCGACGGCAAGTTCTACACCACGCTGTCCCCCGAGCGCATGGACCTGATCGACGTCGACCGCATCTTCGTCGTCAACGACAAGGCCGACACGGAGGCGCTCAAGAAGTTCGAGCTGTTCGCCAACCTGGCCGCGGTCAAGAACGGCAAGGTGTCGTACCTGCTGGACAGCGAGGGCCCGGCGGTCGGCGCGGCCATGTCCCAGGGCACCCTGCTGTCCCTGCCGTACGCGATCGACGAACTCGTCAAGTCGGTCGGCCAGGTGTGAGCACCACTGACACGCGCGTCGCCCCGTCGACCCTGCGCACGACGAGCGGACGCGAGGCCACCCGCTGGGTCGCGGCGCACTGCCGCGAAGTGCCCTGGCTGACCGCCGCCACCGTGCTCACCACGGTGGCCGGGGCGGCGCTCCAGGTACTCCCGCTGCTGCTGCTCGGCAGGGTCGTGGACGGGGTGGTCGCGGGCGAATCCCGCGCCATCCTGGTCACGACAGGGGTGCTGATGGTGGCCGCCGCGCTGCTCGGCGCGGCGGCCACCGCCCTGTCGACCTACCTGGTCGGGCGGCTGGGCACGGACCTGCTCGCGCGGCTGCGCGAAGGCGCCGTACGGGCGGTGCTGGCGATGCCGAGCGCACGCATCGAACAGGTCGGCCGGGGAGACGTGCTGTCCCGGGTCGGTGACGACGTCGCCGTGCTCTCCAGGGGCATCCGCACGGCCGTCCCCACGGTGTTCTCGGCGGGCGTGCTGGTGGTCATCGCCACGCTCGGCATGTTCGGCCTGGACTGGCGGCTCGGCCTGGCCGGCGCCGGCGCACTGCCGGCGTACGCCCTGGCCCTGCGCTGGTACCTGCCCCGCTCCGCCCCGCTCTACCGCAGGCAGCGCGCGGTACAGGCCGACCGCGCGCAGGCCTTGATCAGTGGGCTCAACGGGATCGACACGGTCCGGGCGTACCGCCTGGAGGGGGCCGTCCGGGACAAGGTCACCAGCGAGTCGTGGCGGGTGCGCGAACTCGGCATCGAGGTGTTCCGGCTCTTCGGCCGCTTCGTCGGCCGGGAGAACCGCGCCGAGTTCATCGGACTGGTCCTGATCCTCGTGGTGGGGTACGCCCTGCTGGAGGCCGATGCCGCCAGCCTGGGCGAGGTGTCGGCGGCCCCGCTGCTGTTCCACCGCCTGTTCACCCCGCTGGGCTCCATCATGTTCACCTTCGACGAGGCGCAGAAGTCGGGCGCGAGCCTGACCCGGCTGGTCGGCGTGCTGGGGGAGGACGCGGAGGACCGGCTGGTCGGCGCCCCCGGCGTCGCACCGGCGGCCGACGTGCCGTACGCGGTGACGGTGGAGGGGCTCACGTTCAGCTATCCCGACACCGACGAGCCGGTCCTGCGGGACGTCAACCTGACGATTCCGGCCGGGGGTTCGCTCGCACTCGTGGGGGCGACGGGCGCCGGCAAGTCGACCCTGGCCGCGCTGATCGCGGGCATCGGGACCCCGCAGGCCGGGTCGGTGCGCATCGGGCCGACCGACCTCGCCGGTCTGGACGAGGCCGGGGCGCGGGCCCTGGTGACCATCCTGACGCAGGAGACGCACGTGTTCTCCGGCCCGCTCGCCGACGACCTGCGGCTGGCCGCGCCGGAGGCGACCGACGCCGAGCTGATGGACGCCTTGCGCACGGTCGGCGCCGACAGATGGGTCGACGCGCTGCCGGGCGGAACGGGCGCGCTCGTCGGCGAGGGCGGCGAGCGCCTGGACGTCACCAAGGTCGCCCAGATCGCCCTGGCCCGGCTGGTGCTGGCGCGGTCCCCGGTGGTGGTGCTCGACGAGTCGACGGCGGAGGCGGGCAGCGAGGGCGCGGCCGAGCTGGAACGGGCGGTGCTCGCCGCGTGCGCAGGCCGGACCACGCTGTTCGTGGCGCACCGGCTGACGCAGGCGATGGCGGCGGACCGGATCGCCGTGCTGGACGCGGGACGCGTCGTGGAGCACGGCACCCACAACGAGCTGGTGGCTCTGGGCGGCGGATACGCGCGCCTGTGGCGGGCCTGGCGCGAGGGTAGCTAGCCCACCCTGATCCGGGTGGGCCGACTTACGGACTGTGAAGGGGCGTTGAGTCTTCGATGACGGAACCGACCGCTCGTCTCGTGCGGCTTTCTCCCACACGCCTGGCCGGCGTGCGCCGACGAACAGGCGACTACTCCGACAGGACCATCGCCCACGCGTGCGCCATCGGGCTGTCGTACTGGGCGACGGGCCGGAGTCCGGACGGCATGGAGCTCGCCTCCGCCACCTTGTTCGCCGACGTCCTCGGGTGGGTCGACAACGGCGGCGCCGGGGCGCCCGGTTGGGAGGTAGGCGCGGACGGCCGGAGCATCACGGTCCCTGAAGACGTCGTACCGGCCGACGCGCAGCACGCACTGGACGACCTGGCCGACTTCCCGGACCGGTCCATCGGCAGCATCGGCCCGTCCAGCGTCGCGGCACGGCTCGCGAGCCTGGCCGAGTGGAACGACACCGGGACGGACCGGGTCCGCCCGACCATCGTGGAGATGTTCCGCGAGCAGGCCCGGGCCAGGCCTGACGCCGTCGCCGTCATCGACGAGCACCGTTCACTGACTTACCGTCAAGCAGCCGTATTATCCAGCCAGTTGGCCCATGATCTGATCGAACGCGGCATCACCGCCGAGCAAGTCGTCGGCATTTCCCTGAGCCGCTCCGCCGACATGGTGATCGGGCTGCTCGGCGTACTCCAGGCGGGGGCCGCGTTCGTCCCGCTCGACCCGCAGTGGCCGGCCGCGCGCCGGGCCGTCGTCATCGACGACGCCCGCGTCGTACTGCAGCTGGGCGGCCCGGGCGAGCCCCACCCGGGCGAACCGCCGACCGTGGTCGTCGACCTCGGCGACTGGCGGTACGGCTCCCACCCGGGAGACGGGACCGGCATCACAGTCCCCGGGAACGCGCTCGCCTACGTGATCTTCACGTCCGGCTCGACCGGCCGGCCCAAGGGCGCGATGATCCGGCACGAAGCGATCAGCGAGCGCCTGCTGTGGCAGGTCGACGAGATCCTGCACTTCGGCCACGACGACGCGTCGCTGTTCAAGGCACCGCTGTCCTTCGACATCTCCATCAACGAGATCTTCCTGCCGCTGGTGTCCGGCGGCCGGCTGGTCGTCCTGCGCCCCGGCGGCGAACGCGACCCGCACCACCTGCTCGGCGTGATCGTCGAACAGCGCGTCACCTTCACCTACCTGGTGTCGTCCATGCTGGACGTGCTGCTGGAGATCGCGGGCGACTCCGGGCGGCTGGACAGCCTGCGGCACGTCTGGTGCGGCGGCGAGGTGCTGACCCCGGAGCTGTACGAACGGTTCCGCACCCGGCTCGACATACCCATGTACCACGGCTACGGCCCGGCCGAGACGACGATCGGCGTCTCGCACGTCATCTACCGGGGCGCGGCCGAACGCCTGTCGACATCGATCGGCAAGGCCAACCCCAACACCCGGCTGTACGTCCTGGACGAAGAACTGCGCCCGGTCCCGGTCGGGGTCGGCGGCGAACTGTACGTCGGAGGCTTCCTCCTGGGGCGCGGATACGTGGGTGCGCCCGGCATGACCGCCTCCCGCTTCGTCGCCGATCCCTTCGCAGGGGACGGGTCCCGGCTGTACCGGACCGGTGACCTCGCACGGTTCGCCCCGGACGGCTCGCTGGACTTCCTCGGCCGGGCCGACAACCAGATCAAGATCCGCGGCATGCGCCTGGAGATCGAGGACGTCGAGACAAGCCTCGCGGAACACCCCGCCGTACGGCACACCTGCGTCCTCGCGAAGAAGAACACGGCCGGCGGCACCTACCTCGTGGGGTACGTGATCCCGGCCGCCGGGAGCGAGGACCTGCGGGCGGACGAGGTCAAGGCATGGGCCGCCGGGCACATGGTGGACTACATGGTGCCCACCCACATCGTCGTGATGAAGGAATTCCCGCTCACCGCGAACGGCAAGCTCGACCGTGGCGCACTGCCGGAACCCGAGCTCGGCACCGGCTCCCTCGTCGCACCGGCCACCGACAACGAACGCCTGGTGTGCGCAGCCGTCGCGGCGCTGCTCCGGCTCCACGAGGTCGGCGTCGACCAGGACTTCTTCCAGCTCGGCGGGGACAGCCTCCTGGCCATCTCGCTGCTGAGCGCTCTGCGCACCGTGGGCCTGCACGTCACACCCCGGCAGATCTTCACCAACAGCGTCATCGGCGCGCTGGCAGCCGTGGCGAGCCGCGAGGGCGCGGCCGCCGTGGACCACGGCGACGTCGCGACCGGTTCCGTCACGGGATCGCCCGTCGTGCGGTGGCTCGGCGAGACCACGGACGCCATCGACGGCTTCGTCCAGTCCGTGGTGCTGAACACCCCCGCGGATCTGACATCCGAGGCCCTCGACGAGATCCTCGCCGCCGTGGTCGCACGGCACGACATGCTGCGCGCCAGGCTGGTGCGCGGCGACCACTGGAGCTTCGACGTCCCGGAGGCCGACGGGACCGCACCGGGATGGCAGGAGGGCGGCGACCTGCCGCTCGACGCATGCGTCGCGCTCGCCACCGCCGGACTGGACCCGGACGGCGGCGTGATGCTGCGTGCCGTGTGGCGCCGGGCGCAGCGGCAGCTCGTCGTGGTCGTCCACCACGTGGTGATCGACGGCGTGTCCTGGCGGATCCTGCGGGAGGACCTCGCCACGGCGTGGCAGCGGTTCGCCGCGGACACGCGGGTCGAACTGCCCCCGGTGGGCACGTCGTTCCGGCGCTGGACGCAGCTGCTGGAACGCGCGGCGTTCGACGAGGACCGCGCCCACTACCAGCGCCCCCTGCCGGGGGCGGACGCACCGGTGGGCAGGCGCGCGCCGGCCGCCGCCGACACCGTGGAGCGGGAGCGGACGATCACCGTCCCGGTCGGCCCCGAGGTCACGGCCGCCCTGCTCGGCGAGGTTCCCGCCAGGTTCCACGCGGGCGTGAACGACGTACTGCTGACCGCCCTCGCCGTCACCCTCGCCCGGTGGCGCCGCGACCTCGGGCAGGACCAGACGTTCGCGCACATCGAACTGGAGGGCCACGGCCGCGAAGGACACCTCCTCGCGGACACGGCCGGGTTCGACCCCGAACTCTCCCGGACCGTCGGCTGGTTCACCACCCTCTTCCCGGTGACCGTGGACCCGGGAACGGCCGCCGACCTCACCGCGCCCGCGTACCTGGCCGCCGCCCTCAAGGCGGTCAAGGAAGACCTCGCCGGGGTCCCGGGCAACGGCCTCTCCTACGGCGTCCTCCGGTACCTGAGCGGCGGCACCGGGTCCGACATACCGGCGCCCCAGGTCCTGTTCAACTACCTGGGCCGCTTCGAGGCGGGAGCCTCCGGCGACTGGCAACTCGCCGGTAGTACAGACCAGTTGGGTGAGCGGCGCGATCCACGGATGAGGCTGCCGCGTGCCCTGGAGTTCAACGCCATCGCCGAACCGGCCTCGACGGCCGGCGCGTACGAGCTGACCACCACCATCTCCTGGCCCGAGGGGATGTTCGCCGACGAGGACATCGCGACCATCGGCGGGTACTTCCGGGAGGCCCTGGCCGGGCTCGCCGCACTCGACCAAGGCGGCCACTCGCCCAGCGACTTCGACCTGGTGGCGCTCACCCAGGCCGATGTCGACGACCTGGACGGCCCCGCGCTGCGCGACGTCCTGCCGTTGACCCCGCTGCAGGAGGGCCTGTACTTCCACTCGGTCTTCGACGACGACTCCGCGGGCAGCTACGTGGAACAGCAGCTGCTGAGACTGGACGGGGAGGTGGACCCCGACCGGCTCGCGGCGGCGGCCACCCGGCTGCTCTCGCTCTTCCCCAACCTGGCCGCCCGGTTCACGGCCCTCGCCGACGGCCGTGTGGTCTCCGTACTGGAAGGCGCAGTGGAGGCCCCGTTCACCACGCTGGACCGCCCCGGCATCACCGACGAGGAGATCCGCGACCACGCCGAGCGGGACCGTCGCGCGGGGTTCGACCTGGCCACCGGACCGCTCATGCGGTACACCCTCATCCGCGCGGGCTCCGGCCGCGACGTCCTGGTGCAGACCGTGCACCACATCATCGCCGACGGCTGGTCGGTGCCGCCGATGCTCCGCGCGCTGCTCGCCGAGTACCACGCGCCGGGCACCGTGTACCCGCTCGGCGGCTTCGCCGACTACGTGCGCTGGCTCGCCGAGCGCGACGAGGACGAGAGCGACCGGGTGTGGCGCGAGCAGCTCGCCGAGCTGTCCGGCCCCTCGCTGGTCGCCGAGGGGCACACGCCGTCCGACCGGTTCGCCGACACGGCAGTCGAGCCGCAGGACGACATCGACGAGGCCGCCCGCTCGGCCGGTGTGCCGCTGAGCGTGGCCGTGCACAGCGCCTGGGCGGTGACGCTCGGCGGCGTCCTGCACGGCAGGGACGTCGTGTTCGGCTCCACGGTGTCCGGGCGCGACGCGGACGTGCCCGGCATCGCCGACATGGTGGGTCTGTTCATCAACACGATCCCCGTACGTGCCCGGTGGGCTGCGGGCACCACGGCGCGCGATCTGCTCGCCTCGGTACGCGAACACCAGACCGCGGTGCTGCCGCACCAGCACGTCTCGCTGGCACGCATCGGCCGCCAGGCCGGCGCCGGACCGCTCTTCGACACCCTGGTGGTCTTCGACGTCGCGACCGAGGTGGCAGGCCTGCGGGGGCCCGAGGACACGCTGGTCGTCACCGACATCGTGAACGAAGGCGCCCCGCACTACCCGCTGACGCTCGTGGGGGAACGCGCACGCGGCGGGCGTCCGCGCTTCAACCTCATCTACGACGGCGCCCTGCTGCGGGAAGCGGGCGCGCAGGCGATCCTGCACACCTTCACCCGCACCCTCACCGGTCTGCTCACCCGGCCGGACGCCCTGGTCGACGACCTGGCCCGCGAGGACGCCCGGCGCCCCGCACGGATCAGCCCGACGACCCTCGGCGAGCTCTTCGACGCCGCCGCGCAGCGATACCCGGCCGCCACCGCCGTCACCCAGTGCGCCCTCGACGGCGCCGGCCGTTCCCTCACCTACAGCGAACTGGCGCAGGCCAAGGACGAGTTGGCCTCGGTCCTGCGCGCGGCCGGCGTCCGGCCGGGCGAACGGGTCGCCGTCGCCGTGCCCCGCTCCCCGGAGCAGGTCGTCGCCCTGGTCGCCGTAGTCACCGCGGGCGGCGCGTACGTGCCCCTCGACCTCGCGTACCCGGACGAACGGCTGGAGTACGTCCTCGCCGACGCCGCTCCGCAGGTCGTGCTCGTGGACCGTGAACAGCGCGACCGCTTCATTCAGTTGCTGGACCGGGCGGGCGTGCCGGCCCGTGTCCTCGTACAGGGGGACGAGGCTCCGCGGGAAACCGCCCCGCCGCCGGCCGGGGCCGGGGCGGACTGGCACGATCCCGCGTACGTGATCTACACGTCCGGATCGACCGGCCGGCCCAAGGGCGTCGTCGTCCCGCACTCCAGCGTGGTGACCCTGCTCGCGAACACCCGGCCCGACATGGACTTCGGCCCGCACGACGTGTGGGTGCAGTTCCACTCGTACTCCTTCGACTTCGCCGTCTGGGAGCTGTGGGGCGCGCTCACGCACGGCGCCGAACTGCTGGTGCCCGAGTACGGTCTGACCCGCTCCCCGGTCGACTTCCACCGGCTGGTGCGCGAGCGCGGAGTGACCGTGCTCAACCAGACCCCCTCGGCCTTCTACCAGTTCATCGAGGCCGACCGGCAGGCCGGCGAGCCGCTCCCCGCGCTGCGCCGGGTCGTCTTCGGAGGCGAGGCGCTGGACCTCGGCCGGCTGGGCGGCTGGGTCGAGCGGCACGGCACCGCTTCGCCGGAGCTGGTCAACATGTACGGCATCACCGAAACCACCGTCCACGTCACCCACCGGGTGCTGACCGACCGGGACTTCGGCCACGGCGACGACGCCAGCCCGATCGGAGCGCCGATCCCCGGCCTGGTCACCTACCTGCTCGACGACCGGCTCCGGCCCGTCCCGCCGGGCCGGGTGGGCGCCATCTACGTGGCCGGCGACCAGGTGTCGCTCGGCTACCTGGGCCGGCCCGGGCTCACCGCGGGCCGGTTCGTGGCGGACCCGTTCGCGGGCGGCGGCTCCCGCATGTACCACACGGGCGACCTCGCCCGCCGTACCCTCGACGGCGAGCTGGAGTTCACCGGCCGCGCCGACGACCAGGTGCAGCTCAAGGGCTTCCGCATCGAGCTCGGCGAGGTGGAGTCCGCGATCAGGGAGCTCGACGGCGTGGTCGACGTGGCCGTCACCGTGGCGGACAGCGGCGACCACCTGGTCGCGCACGTCGTGGGCCCGGTCCCCGACGGCGCCACCGCCCTCACCCGCCTGCTGTCGGCGAAGCTGCCCGCGCACATGGTGCCCGGCCTCGTCCTCCCGGTCGACGTCCTGCCGCTCACGGTCAACGGCAAACTGGACCGCAAGGCGCTCGCCGCACGGGCCGCACACCACGCCGAGCGGGCGGCGCACCACGAGACCCCGGTGGCCGCGACCGGCTCCGCGCTCACCGCGCTGGCCGGCATCTTCACCGACACGCTGCCCGGTGTCGCCGTCGACGGTGACACCGACTTCTTCCGGGCCGGGGGCGACAGCATCCTCGCCATCATTGTGGTCAACCGGGCCCGGGCGCTCGGCCTCACCATCGCACCCCGGGACGTGTTCCTTCTCAAGACCCCGCGCGCCCTGGCCGAACACCTGGCGACGATCACCCCGCAGGACGGGGCGCCGGCACCCGCACTCACCCCCGCCGCCCGCGAGGACGGCCCGCTGACACCCACACCGATCATCCTGCGCCAGCGCGAACTGGGTGGCTCCCTGGCCCGGTTCGCCCAGGCCAGGACACTCGTGGCCGCCGAGGGCACCGGCTTCGCCGACGCCGAGCGCGCCGCGAACGCCGTCGTGGCGGCCCACCCGGCCCTGCGGCTGCGGCTGCGCGTCGAGCACGGGGTGTGGGCCCTGCGCACCGAACCGGCCCGCCCGGTCACCGTCGTACGCGTGGACGCCGACGACGCCACCGGTGCCGGCGCCACCGATGCGACGACCGCCGCGAACGAAGCCGCCCGGCGGCTCGATCCCGAGGCCGGAGACGTCATCGCGTTCACCTGGCTGGAGGCGAGCCGGACCCTCGTGGTCACCGTGCACCACCTGGCCATCGACTCGGTGTCCTGGCTGGTCCTGCTGGACGACCTGGCCGCCGCCCTGCGCGGCACGGCCCCGGCGCCGCCCACCACCTCCTACGCCGAGTACGCGGAGGCACTCGCGCACCGGTCCGCCCACGTGACCGACGGCCTCGGGCACTGGATCACCACCCTCCAGGCGCCCCCGCTGCTGCCCGCCGTCGAGGCGCTGCGCGAGGCCACGGTCGTGCTCCCGCCCGACGTCAGCGACCTCGTGACGCGTACCGCACCCGCCGCCCTCGGCATCGGGCTCACCGAGCTGCTGTGCGGCGCGCTGCGCACCGCACTGACCCACGTACAGCCGTCGCCGACCGATCTCGCCATGGACCTGGAGCGGCACGGCCGGGTCCCGGTGCTGGCACACCACGACTACACCCGCACGGTCGGCTGGTTCACCTCCATCGCGCCCGTGCGCCTCACCGCCCACACCGACCCGGTGGCGGCCGCCCGCGAGGTGGCCGAACGGCAGCCGGACGAGCGGGCGCACGTCGCCTACGGCCAGCTCAGGTACCTCAACCCGCAGACGGCCCCGCTGCTGGACGCCCGCCCGCAGGTGCTGTTCAACTACCTCGGCCGGGGCAGTGAGTCCCAGGCCCTGCACCTGATCGGCGGCGACCAGGGCAGCCCGTACGCCGTCGAGGTCAACGCGTGGACCGACGCGGCCACCGGCAGCCTGCACGCGGCCTTCACCCTCGCCGAAGGCGTCCCCGACGAGATCACCGGGCACTGGCGGCGGGCACTGGAGCGCCTCGCGGACGCCTCCACGACCGCCGAGCGCACGGCGCCGGTCACCCCGCTCCAACGGGGTCTGTTCTTCCAGGCACAGCTGGCCGGACCGGCCGGACACTACGTCGCGCAGAGCTGGTTCACCTTCGACCGGCGCCTGGACACCGACGCACTGGCCGAGGCGATGGCCTGGGTCATCGCGAGGCACCCGGTGGTGGGCGCCGGCTTCACCACCGACGACGACGGAAACGCCGTACAGGTCCTCGCCGCGGGCCGGCGGGTCGGCGTCCGCACCCTCACCCTCTCGACGGACGCGGAAGTCGACGCCCTGCTCGCCCGGGACCGCGACACGGGATTCGACCCGGGTGAGCCGCCGCTGATCCGGCTGACCGTGGTGCGGCTGCCCGACGACCGTGACGGCCTGCTCCTGAGCTACCACCTGCTGCTGTGGGACGGCTGGTCCCGCGAGATCGTGCTGCGGGACCTCTTCGACGCCTACCAGGCCGCCGTCGCGGGCGAGCTGCCCTCCCCGGCCCCGGCGACACCGAGCTTCGAGGACCACGCCCGGGCGCTCGACGCCAAGGACGCGGCCGTATCGGAGCGCTTCTGGGCGGAGCACCTGACGGGCCTCCCGGGCCCGACGCTGCTCGCCGGACCGGCCCCGGCCCTCGTGGACGACCTGCCGCGCACCCTCGTGCACACGCTCCCCGCAGCACAGTCGGAACTCCTGCGGGAGGCGGCCAGGGCGCACGGCGTCACGCTGAACTCGGTGCTGACCGGCGCGTTCGGCCTCCTCCTGGGCGCCCGTACGGGCCGCAGCGACGCCGTGTTCGGCGTGACCGTCTCCGGCCGCGAGGGCGAGGGGCTCTCCGACATCGTCGGCGTACTCCTCAACACCGTGCCCATGTGGACGCGGGCCCGGCCCGGCGACACGGCCGGCGCCTACCTGTCCGCCGTACAGGCGGCGAGGGTCGCGGCGATGGAGCACGAGCACCTCGGGCTCGGCGAGATCCAGCGGGCCAGCGGCCACGACACCCTGTTCGACAACCTGTTCGTGCTCCAGAACTTCCTGGACATGGACGCGTTCGCCGCGATGAACACCCGGCACGGCATCACCGCCGTGCGCGCCGACGACTCCACGCACTACCCGTTCACCTGGGTCGTCACGCCCGGCGACCGGCTCACGGTCAAGCTGGAGTACCGCGACCACGACACGCCGGCCGCCCGCCGGCTCCTCGACGACTACCTGCGCGTGCTCGACGACCTGGCCCGCTCCACCGGCCCGGTGGGCGCGCTGCCGGGCCTGGAACCGCGGCCCGGTCCGGCCGCCCGCACCGACATCGGCACCGACACCGTGGTCGACCGCTTCGACCGGGCGGCGGACCGCAACCCGGAGCGGATCGCGCTCGTGGCCCACGGCCGGACCATGACCTTCGGCAGCCTCCGGGACCGCAGCCGCGCCGTGGCGGGCGTGCTCGCCCGGCGCGGCATCGGCCCCGAGAAGACCGTGGCCCTCGCCGTCCCGCGCTCCCTCGACTCGATCGTGGCGCTGTTCGCGGTGCTGCGCACCGGCGCCGCGTACGTGCCGCTGGAGCTGGACCACCCGGACGAGCGGATCGCGGCGATCGTCGGGGACGCCCGCCCCGACGTGATCCTCACCGTGAGCTCCGTGTCGCCCCGGCTGACCGGCGACCTGATCGAGCTGGACCGGCCGCTCCCCGAGGCCGAACCGTTCGTGACGTTCGCCCCGGACGACCCCGACCGCCTGCGGCACCCCGCCTACACGATCTACACTTCCGGATCGACCGGGCGCCCCAAGGGGGTGGTGACCGAGTACGCCGGGCTGACCAACATGCTGATCAACCACCAGCGCCGGATCTTCGAGCCGGTGCTGGCCGAGCACGGCCACCGGGTCTTCCGCATCGCGCACACCGTGTCCTTCGCCTTCGACATGTCGTGGGAGGAGCTGCTGTGGCTCGCCGACGGCCACGAGGTGCACGTCTGCGACGAGGAACTGCGCCGCGACGCCCCCCGGCTCGTCGCCTACTGCCTCGAGCACGGGATCGACGTCGTCAACGTGACCCCGACCTACGCGCAGCAACTGGTGGCCGAGGGCCTGCTCGACAACCCGGAGCGCCGGCCGGCCCTGGTGCTGCTGGGCGGCGAAGCCGTCACCCCGACGCTGTGGCAGCGGCTCGCCGAGACCGGGGGGACGGCCGGCTACAACCTGTACGGTCCCACCGAGTACACCATCAACACCCTCGGCGTCGGCACCTTCGAGTGCCAGGACCCGGTGGTGGGCGTACCGATCGACAACACCGACGTGTACGTACTCGACCCGTGGCTGCGCCCGCTGCCGGACGGGGTCCCCGGTGAGCTGTACGTGGCGGGCATCGGCATCGCCCGCGGCTACCTCGGCCGGCCCGGCCAGACCGCGGACCGCTTCGTGGCCTGCCCGTTCGGCGCGCCGGGCGAGCGGATGTACCGCACCGGGGACCTCGTGCTGCGGCGGCCCGACGGGAACCTGATGTACCTCGGCCGCACCGACCAGCAGGTCAAGATCCGGGGACACCGCGTCGAACCGGGGGAGGTCGAGGCCGCGTTCGCCGCGCACCCGGCGGTCCGGTTCGCCGCCGCCGTCGCCCAGCCCGACCCGCAGGTCGACGGAGCGTACCGGCTGGCCGCCTACCTCGTGCTGGACGGAGCGGAGTTGACGGCGGTGGCCACCCAAGTGGGCGCGACCCTGCCGGACTTCCTGCGCCCGACCCACTACGCCCAGGTCGACGCCATCCCGCTGACGGTGAACGGGAAGGCCGACACCAAGGCGCTGCCCGAGGCCAAGCCGCTCGGCGCGCTGACGACGGCGGGGGAGCGCCGCCCGGAGACCGGGACCGAGACCGTCGTGTGCGAGTTCTTCGCAGAGGCACTGGACCTGGACGATGACGAGGTGTGCGCGGTGAGCGACTTCGTGTCCCTCGGAGGACACTCCATGCTGGCGGTGCGGCTGATCGGGCTCCTCCGCCGCGAGTACGGTCCCGTGATCACGATCCGTGATCTGTTCACCCTGCGCACCCCGGAAGCGATTGCCCGTCACCTCGATGAAGACTCCTGACACGCAGCGGCCCCACGCAGGGTCCGACATCCTCCGTACCGCACTGCGCCGCAACGTCGGCGCCATGATCTGGGGCACCGTCCTCATGGGCCTCTACCAGGCCGGTGAGACCGCCTTCCCCATCGCTCTCGGCCTGATCGTCGAGCACACGATGCGGGGGGAGCGCAGCCTCGGCGCGCTCGCCGTGTCCATCGCCGCGCTCGCCGTGATCATCACGACCGTGTCGCTGTCGTGGCGGTTCGGCATGCGCATCCTGCAGAAGGCCAACACGACCGAGGCGCACCGCTGGCGGGTGCGCGTAGCGGACTGCGGACTCCAGCCGGTGGCCAGGGACGTCGACCTCAAGTCGGGCGAGGTGCTGACCATCGCCACCGAGGACGCCGACCAGACCGCCGATATCATCGAGGTGGTGCCGCTCCTGGTCAGTTCGCTGGTCGCGGTGCTGGTCGCGGCGGTCGCGCTGGGCCTCGCCGACCTGCGGCTCGGCCTGCTGGTGATCGTGGGAACCGTCGCGATCCTGTCGATCCTGAGCGTGATGTCCAAACGGATCGGCTCCAGCACCCGCGAACAGCAGGCCCGGGTCGCGCGGGCGGGCGCGAAGGTCGCCGACCTGATCACCGGCCTGCGCCCGCTGCACGGGTTCGGCGGCAACCACGCCGCGTTCCGCTCCTACCGGAAGGTCAGCACCGAGGCGAAGCAGCAGGCGGTCACCGTGGCCCTGGCCAACGGCGCGTACGCGGGCACCGCCATGGCCCTGAACGCCGTCCTCGCCGTCTCCGTGACCCTGACGGCAGGCTGGCTGGCGTTCGACGGCCGGATCACCATCGGGGAGCTCGTCATGGCCGTCGGGCTGGCCCAATTCATCATGGAACCGCTCAAGATGTTCTCGGACATGCCCAAGTACGTGATGATGGCCCGCGCTTCGGCCGAGCGGATGGCCCTGGTGCTTGCCGCGCCACCGGTGACGGCCCCGGGGCCGGAGCGGCCGGCCGCGGGCGGGGACCTGGAGATCGACTGCGTGCGGTACGGGTCCCTGCGCGAGCTGAAGTTCCGTGTTCCGGCCGGCGAGTTCGTGGCGATCGCCGTCTACCAGCCGCGCTCCGCTGCCGACCTCGCCTCGATCCTGGCCGTCAAGATCCCGCCGGACGCGTACGAGGGGGTGGTGCGGGTCAGCGGGGAGGACATCGCCGACCTGTCGATCGAGGCGGTCCGCGAGCACATGCTGGTGAACCCCTACGAGGGGGAGATCTTCGCGGGCACCCTCCGCACGAACATCGACCCGTCGGGCACCAGCCGCACGCTCGCCGAGGCCGTCGAGGCCTCCATGCTGACCGACGTCGTCGCCCTGCACCGCGAGGGGCTCGACCACGGGGTCCGCGACCGAGGGGCGAACCTGTCCGGCGGACAGCGGCAGCGGCTGTCCCTGGCCCGCGCCCTCGCCGCCGACAGCGACATCCTCGTCCTGCACGACCCGACGACGGCCGTCGACGCGGTCACGGAACAGCTCATCGCGCGCAACATCGCGGAGCTGCGCCGGGGCCGCACCACCGTGGTGATCACCGGCAGCCCGGCCCTCCTGGACGCCGCCGACCGCGTCCTCGTCCTGGACGACGGGGTCATCACCGCCGAGGACACCCATCGCAACCTGCTGGCCACCGACGAGGACTACTGCCTGGCCGTGGCCCGCTGACGGACAGGGCCTAGCGAACGGCCCAGGCGACATCCCTGAGCAGGGCGTGGCGCCAGCCCGCCCGGTCGTGGCCGGAGGCCGAGCGGGACACCCGCACGGTCGCACCGGCCCGTTCGGTCAGGGTCTCGACCAGCTCGCAGTGGGGCAGCATCCGCCCTTCGTGTTCCCCCACGTCGAAGGCGATCCGCAGACCGGACAGGTCGGGGCTCTCCCGCAGGCGTGCGGCGAGGGCCCCGCCGACCGGGCCGCCCAGGGGGTCCGCCCGGTCCGGGGCACCGGGCGTCCACCAGAACGACGGCGACTGACAGGTGACCCGGGACACCATCTCCGGGAACTCCAGCGCCGCGTACAGCGCGCTCAGCCCGCCGAGGCTCTGTCCGGCGACCACCAGCCGGTCCGGGTCCGCGGGCAGGCCGGTCTCCGCCACCAGCGGCAGCAGTTCGTCCCGGACCCCCTCCCACAGCTCGGGCCTGCACCCGAACTCGGCCTCCCGGTCCCGGACCGGCAGGAAGACGAGGGTCACGGGGGGCATCTCGCCACTGGCGACGGCCGAGTCGAAGGCGGTCACGGCCGGGTGCAGGTACAGCCAGTCGTCCCCGTCGAGCAGCAGGACCACCGGACCGCCACCGCCCGCCGCGTGGACCCGTACGGTGCGCCGGCCGCCGAGCCGATCGCCGGCCCAGCGGACCCGGGTGCGCGGGAGGGGCAGTACGTCGTCACCGCCGGGGTCGACGAGGGGCCAGTGCGGCTGGGCGGGAGCGTCGGGGGTCGCGGCGATGGACCGGTCACCGCCCGCACCGGCCGGGTTGAACGGGTCGGCGTGCGCCGAGCCGTCGAGGAGGAACCAGTAGGTCACGCGCAGCCGCGCGGGCATCGGGACCTCGGCGTACCAGCAGTCCGAGCCGGCCCACCGGCGCAGGGGCACCGGTTCCGACCAGCTCTCGAACCCGATGCTCGCCGGAGCGCCGCGCCACAGGAACAGGGTCACCCAACTCCCGTCGTCGGCACGGACGGACGCGGGTGCGCCGACGGCCGCCCAGAATGCCTCGGTACCGGGTTCGCCCGGCAGTCCGTACGCGGCGAAGGAGTGGTCCGTACCGGCCCCGCGGCCGGAGACGGGATCGGTCAGGCGCATGCTGATCTCCTTGTGAGCGGCAAGGGGAAAGACTAAGCTCTTCCGAATTAGGCGAGCCTAACCTAATCATGACGTTCCCGGGAGGTACCGACCGTGAGCACCAACCCCTTCGACGACCCCGAAGGCCGCTTCCTCGTGCTGGTGAACCACGAGGGCCAGCACTCGCTGTGGCCGGCCTTCGCCGAGGTGCCCGGCGGGTGGACGACCGTCTTCGACGAGAACACCCGGGGGGCGTGCCTGGACTTCATCGAGGCCAACTGGACCGACCTGCGCCCCCGTTCCCTCGCGCAGTCGATGGACGCCTGACCCGCTCCGGACGACACCACAGGGGAACGACACCGCCCATGCTGTGCACCAAGCTCATCAACGCCCGCTTCCTCACCATGGACCCGGACCGTCCGGTCGCCCGCGAACTGGGCATCTGGCACGGCCGGATCGTCGGGCTGGACGAAGCCGTGGCCTCCCTGCCTGCGCGCGAGGTGATCGACCTTCAGGGGGCCACCGTGCTCCCGGGGTTCATCGACGCGCACGTGCACCTGCCCTGGACCGGCTTCACGCAGAACACCCCGAGCATCGCGGGCTGCACGCGGATCGACGAAGCGCTCGCCGTCGTGGCCGAAGCCGTCGCCCGGAAGAACTCGCCAGGATCCTGGGTGAGCATCGTCGGCTACGACCAGCGGGCGCTGGGGCGCCACCTGACGGCCGCCGAACTGGACACGGTCAGCCAGGGGCACAAGCTGTACCTGCTGCACGACTCCGGACACGGCTGCGTCGTCAACACCGCCGTCCTCGAACTGCTCGCCGCGGACGTCCCGCACGAGAACGGCTTCCTCGCCGAGGGTGCGATGGGCGCCGCCCGCGCGCTGCGACTGCCGTACTCCCAGGAGGAGGTGGCCGAGTCCATCGGGCGGGCCGCCCGCACCTGCCTGGCCGAGGGCATCACCGCCTGCGCCGAGGCGGGCATCGGCGGGGCCCTCTTCGGCCACACCCCGGTCGAGCTGGGCGCCTACCAACTCGCCCGGGAGAAGGGCCTGCTGCCGCTGAGGGTCCAGCTGATGGTCTCCGCCGACCGGCTGCGGCCGGTCGGCGCGCACGAGGCCGACGGCATTCCCAAGGCCCTCGACCTCGGCCTGCGCACCGGCTTCGGCGACGACTGGCTCTCCGTGGGCGCCCTGAAGATCTTCACCGACGGCGGCATGATGGCCCGTACCGCCGCCCTCAGCGCCCCGTACGAAGGGCTGGACCACGGCGGCCAGTTGCAGGACGACCCCGAGGTGCTCGCGCAGTCGATCGTGGACGGCCACCTCGCCGGCTGGCAGCTCGCCGTGCACGCCATCGGCGACCGCGCGGCCGACGTGGCCCTGGACGCCCTGGAACGGGCCCAGCGGCTGCATCCCCGCCCGGGCGCCCGGCACCGCATCGAGCACGCCGGCCTGATCCGCCCCGACCAGCTCCCGCGCATCGCGCGACTGGGCGTCAGCGCCGTCGTCCAGCCCGGCTTCCTGCACTCCTTCGGCGACGACTACGCGACGATCATGGGCGCGGAGCGGGCGCCCTGGCTGTACCGGGGCAGGGGGTTCCTCGACCACGGCATCACCCTGGTCGGCAGCTCCGACCGGCCGGTGACGGACGGGTCCCCGCTGCGGGCCATCCAGTTCATGGTCGAGCGCGCCTCCGCATCCGGCCGGCTGATCGGCCCGGACGAGGGCATCACCGTGGACGAGGCCCTGCACGCCTACACCGTCGCCGGCGCCTACGCCTGCCATTGGGAGGACAGCGCGGGCAGCCTCACCCCGGGCAAGCGCGCCGACCTGGTCGTGCTCGGCGACGACCCGCGGCGCGTCGACGTCCCGCGCATCGGCGACATCGAGGTGGTGGCCACGTACGTGGACGGGCGCGAGAGCGGAAAGTAGCCGACGGCGTGAAGGCCCGCCGCGCCCCCACGGGCGCGGCGGGCCTCGCCATGTGGCCCGGCGGCACGTTGGCCGGATTCGCCTCCGGTGGGACGCGGACCGCGCCCGGGGGCCCACGTCATGCGCGGGAGGGTCGTCGGCCTCGGCGCGACGGCGGTCTGGATCAGGCCGAATACCACCGGTCGCCTGGGCAAACGTACTGCGGCTCAAGATCACTGCATCGAGGTAATGAGGACGGCGTGTCAGGGCCCGTCGGCCGTACCCGCCGTTAGTGTTCCCCGGGATCTGGACGGATTCCTGAATATTCACCCTCTTTTTCCCTCTTTCACCGGTGACGTGCACACATGCCGATCACCGCCCTTACGAAGGAGAGCTCGACCGATGACTGTTGACACGAGCCCGGAAACGCAGCTGGAACCCACCCAGCAGTCCAGCCTGAGTACCGCCGCCGCCCGCAACCTTGCCAGCACGACCAAGTCCGCCCCGCAGATGCAGGAGATCACCTCCCGGTGGCTGCTGCGCATGCTCCCCTGGGTGGAGACCAAGGGCGGCACCTACCGGGTGAACCGCCGGCTCAGCTACACCGTCGGCGACGGGCGCATCGAGTTCATCCAGGACGGCGGCGACGTCCGGGTGATCCCCCGCGAGCTCGGCGAACTCGCCCTGCTGCGCGGTTTCGAGGACGAGGAGGTGCTGGCCGCGCTCGCCGGCCGGTGCGTCCAGCGCGACTTCCGGGCCGGTGAGGTGCTGGTCGAGCGCGGGACCCCCGCCGACCAGATCCACCTGATCGCCCACGGCCGGATCAGCCAGACCTCCGTCGGGAAGTACGGTGACGCGGTCGCCGTCGCCGTTCTCGCCGACGGCGAGCAGTTCGGCGAGAACGCCCTGCTGGACGCCGACGCCGCCTGGGACTACACCGCCACCGCCGAGACGCCCGGCACCCTGCTCACCCTGTCCCGCGCCGAGTTCGCCGCCGTGCTGTCCGCGGCTCCGAGCCTCCAGGCCCACGTCCAGCGGTTCAGCTCGCTTCCGCACCAGCGGCAGAACAAGCACGGCGAGGCCGAGATCGCCATGTCGGCCGGCCACACGGGCGAGGCCGAACTGCCCGGTGCCTTCGTCGACTACGAGCTCAAGCCCCGCGAGTACGAGCTCTCCATCGCGCAGACCGTCCTGCGGATCCACACCAGGGTGGCCGACCTCTACAACGGGCCGCACAACCAGACCGAGGAGCAGCTCAGGCTCACCATCGAGGCGCTGCGCGAGCGCCAGGAGCACGAGCTGATCAACAACCGGGAGTTCGGCCTGCTCCACAACGCCGCCTTCAAGCAGCGGATCCAGACCCACTCCGGCCCGCCCACCCCGGACGACCTCGACGAGCTGCTCTGCCGCCGCCGTGGCTCCAAGTTCTTCCTGGCCCACCCCAGGGCGATCGCGGCGATCGGGCGCGAGTTCAACTCCCGCGGCCTCTACCCGGACCACGTCGACGTGGGCGGACAGCAGGTCCCGGCCTGGCGCGGGGTCCCGATCCTGCCGTGCAACAAGATCCCCATCAGCAAGGAGAACACCAGCTCCGTCCTCGTCATGCGAACCGGCGAGGACAACCAGGGCGTCATCGGCCTGCGCCAGACCGGCCTGCCGGAGGAGTACGAGCCCGGCCTGTCGGTGCGTTTCATGGGCATCGACGAGAAGTCGATCATCTCCTACCTGGTCACGGCCTACTACTCCGCCGCGATCCTGGTGCCCGACGCGCTCGGCGTGCTGGAAAACGTGCAGATCGCCCGCAGGCGCGACTAGCGCCGACCCGACCGGGGACAGCCGGTGGTCCGCGGCCGGGCCCGGGCCCTCCGCCACCTGCCGACCTGTGCCCTCCGGTCCTGATCCACCGGACACCCGTCGGCGGACACCCGTCGTCGGCCCGCCCGACGGGCACGACGGCCCGGCCCGCACCGTCCCAGGCCGGCCGCGCATGCCCGGGATCCGGGACAGCCCACCCACCCCAGCAAGGAGCCACGGATGCCCGAGCCCGGGCCTTCCCCCCTGCAGTCGAGCCTGCCTGCCGCTGCGGCCCGTTTCGGGGCCCACGTCTTCGCCGGCGCCCTGGCCTCCGGTATCGAGGCCGCCGACGCCCTGTCCACCGTGCCCGCGGAAGCACCCGTAGGAGTGCCCGCGGCAGTGCCCTCGGCGGGGCCCGTCGGCGTACCCGTGTCCGGGGACGCGCCCGCTGCCGCCGTGCGGCAGGCCGGCCCCGCCCTGGAGCGGATCCTGCGCGGACCCAGCGGGCTGGGCACGGCGAGCCTGCACCTGGCCGCCCGGGCCGAGGTGCCGCCGGCGGCGCCGGCGGCTCCGGCCCCCGAGGAGCCGGTACCGGGCCGTCCGATCCCCGGCCTCTACCACCACCCGATCCAGGAGCCCGATCCCGCGCGGGTGGCGGAGGTCAGCCGCAGGATCAAGGACTGGGCGGTGGACGAGGTCGACCTGTACCCCGACGACTGGGAGGGCGAGTTCGACGGCTTCTCCGTCGGGCGTTACATGGTGGCCTGCCATCCGGACGCCCCCACCGTCGAGCACCTGATGCTGGCCACCCGCCTGATGGTCGCCGAGAACGCCGTCGACGACTGCTACTGCGAGGACCACGGCGGTTCGCCCATCGGCCTCGGCGGACGCCTCCTGATGGCGCACACCGCCCTCGACCCCCTCCACACGACGAAGGAGTACCAGCCGGAGTGGGCGCAGTCGCTCCACTCGGACGCGCCCCGGCGCGCCTACCGCTCCGCCATGGAGTACTTCCTGCAGATGGCCAGCCCCTCCCAGGCCGACCGGTTCCGGCACGACATGGCCCGTCTGCACATGGGGTACCTCGCCGAGGCGGCCTGGGCGCAGACGGACCACGTCCCCGAGGTGTGGGAGTACCTGGCGATGCGCCAGTTCAACAACTTCCGCCCCTGCCCGACCATCACCGACTCCGTCGGCGGCTACGAACTGCCCGCGGACCTCCATGCTCCGGCCGCCATGCAGCGGGTCATCGCACTCGCGGGCAACGCCACCACGATCGTCAACGACCTCTACTCCTACACCAAGGAACAAGCCAGCCCCGGCCGGCACCTGAACCTGCCCGTGGTGATCGCCGAACGCGAGGACATGTCCGAGCAGGAGGCCTACCTGAAGGCGGTCGGGGTCCACAACGACCTCATGCACGAGTTCGAAGCCGAATCCGCCGCCCTGGCGGCCGCCTGCCCCGTCCCGAGCGTGCTGCGCTTCCTGAGAGGCGTGGCCGTGTGGGTCGACGGCAACCACTACTGGCACCAGACCAACACCTATCGCTACAGCCTGCCCGACTTCTGGTAAGGATGGATTTATTCGTGACCAGCACCGATTTCACCACCGCCGCCGCCACTTCTGCCGACCCGGCCGTGATCATCCCCTCCCCGGCGACGCCCTACCAGGGGGACATCGCCCGTTACTGGAACAACGAGGCCCGGCCCGTCAACCTGCGCCTCGGCGACGTCGACGGCCTTTACCACCACCACTACGGCATCGGCGACGTCGACCACGCCGCCCTCGGCGACGCCCGCGACAGCGAGTACGAGAAGAAGCTGGTCGCCGAACTCCACCGGCTGGAGTCGGCGCAGGCCGAGGTCCTCCTGAACCACCTCGGCCCCATCGGGCGCGAGGACACCCTCGTGGACGCCGGCTGCGGCCGCGGCGGCTCGATGGTCATGGCCCACCAGCGCTTCGGATGCAAGGTCGAGGGCGTCACGCTGTCGGCCAAGCAGGCCGACTTCGCCAACCAGCGCGCCCGCGAGCTCGGTATCGACGACCACGTCCGCGCCCGCGTCTGCAACATGCTCAGCACGCCCTTCGAGACCGGGCAGGCCGCGGCCTCGTGGAACAACGAGTCGAGCATGTACGTCGACCTGCACGACCTCTTCGCCGAGCACTCCCGGGTCCTGGAGGTCGGCGGCCGCTACGTGACCATCACCGGCTGCTGGAACCCACGGTACGGCCAGCCCTCGAAGTGGGTGTCCCAGATCAACATGCACTTCGAGTGCAACATCCACTCCCGCCGCGAGTACCTGCGCGCCATGGCCGACAACCGTCTCGTACCGCAGGCCGTCATCGACCTGACCCCCGAGACGCTGCCCTACTGGGAGCTGCGGGCCACGTCCTCGCTGGTCACCGGCATCGAGGAGGCGTTCATCGAGTCCTACAAGGACGGCTCCTTCCAGTACGTGCTGATCGCCGCCGACCGCGTCTGAACCGACCCCGTCCGGTCGACCGCGTCCGGCCGACCACCGGCCCGGGTGGGGCCCGGATCCGCCCCCCGGCGGACCCGGCACCACCCGCCGCCCTCCGGACCGGTCAGTCCACGAGCACGCCGGGGTTGAGGATGCCCCGCGGGTCGAGCGCCCCCTTCGCCGCCCGCAGGGCGAGGGCGAAGGGCTCGGGGCGCTGGCGGTCGTAGTCCGGCCGGTGGTCCCGGCCGACGGCGTGGTGGTGGGTGATGGTGGCCCGGTGGCGGTGCAGGACCTCGCCCGCCACGGCCTTGAGGTCGTCCCACAGCGCAACCTCGTCGCCGGCCCGGCCGGCGGCGAGGACGGTGAAGTACGGGGCCGCGCCGTCCGGATACACGTGCGTCAGACGGCAGTTGACGGTGGCGGGGTGTCCGGTGGCCTTGAGCGCCGCCGCGCCGACCTCGGTGCGCACCGCCTCGATCAGGCCGGGGATCCGGTCCCACGTGGCGGCCGTTTCGAAGGTCTCCGCCACGGCGCCCATCCTGGCCAGGCCGTCGCGCAGGTAGGGCATCCGCAGGAAGGCCGAACGCCAGGCGCTCACGGCCGCGTCACCGGAGGCACCGGCGGCCGGGTCACCGCCCCCGTTCGCCGCCTCGTGCCGGCCGCCGTGCGAGCGGGCCAGGGCGACGGCCCGTTCGAGCCGGGCGGTCACCGGTTCGTCCGCCGACTCGAACCCCAGCACCAGCACGGCGCAGCCGTCCCGTGCCGCGCCCGACAGTGCGGCCTCACCGGCGTCCAGCAGACGGCAGTTGGCGGGGGAGAGGTCGGACTGCGCGAGCGCCCGCACCGCCCGGAGCGCGTCGTGGAAGTCGGCGAAGGCGACCGAGGCGGACGCCTTGTGGCGGGGACGCTCCTGCACCCGGACCCATGCCTCGGTGATGATGCCGAGGGCCCCCTCGGAACCCAGGAACAGGCGGTCGGGGGAGGGGCCGGCCCCGGAGGCGGGCAGCCGCCACGAGTCGCTGGTGCCGGCCGGGGTGACGACGCGCAGCGCCTGCACGAAGTCGTCGATGTGCGTGCGGCCGGTGGCGTAGTGGCCGCCGGCGCGGGTGGCGAGCCAGCCGCCGAGGGTGGAGAACTCGAAGCTCTGCGGGAAGTGCCGCAGGGTGAGGCCGTGCGGCCGGAGCTGGTCCTCCAGGCTCGGCCCGAGGGTGCCGGCCTGGATGCGGGCGGACCGGCCCTCGGTGTCCACCTCCAGGACGCGGTCCATGGCGCTCAGGTCCAGGGACAGCACCGCCCGGTGGGCGTCGCCGCGGTACTCCACGCCCCCGGTGACCGAGGAGCCCCCGCCGTACGGGACGACGGCGATCCGCCGCTCACCGGCCCAGTCGAGCAGGTCGGCCACGTTCCGGTCGTCCAGTGGGCGGGCGACGAGGTCGGGGATGCGGCCGGGCCGCCCGCGCAGGGCGCGCATCACGTCGCGGTACGCCTTGCCCATGGCGTGGGCGGCGCGGTCCGCGGGATCGGCGCTGACCAGGTGGGCGAGGCTGCCCGGGGGCTCCACGGCGGGGGCCCCGATGTCCAGGTCGCCGACCCGGGGAACGGGGAGCGGGCGGGCCAGGGTGCCGGGGAGGAGGGCGCCCATCGCGGCGCATTCGGCGTCGTCGGGATGGGAGTCGGCCCACCCCCACCCCCACCAGGAGCGGGTACGGGACGTCGGCTGCGCGGTGGTGCCGGTCATGGGGGCACTCCAGGGGTCGAGGTAATTTACCTAGCGGTAAATTACCTACTGATAATATCTGCTCATGGCAACCCCTTCAGCTCCTCCGTCCAAGGCCGGCACCAAAGGAGTCCCGCGGGAGCACCGCCGTCGGCAGATGCTCGAGGCCGCGACGGAGGAGTTCGGAACGCGCGGCTACGCGGCCGCGTCCCTCCCCGCGATCGCCGCGCGGGTGGGCGTCACCAAGACGCTGCTGCACCAGTACTTCGGGACCAAGGAGGAGCTGTACGTCGCCTGCCTGGTCCCCGTCGGTGACCGGCTGCTGGACGCGATCCGCACGGCGATGGGCCCCGACGGGACCGCGCCGGACACGGCGCTGCGCGTGCTGCACGGGATCTTCGCCGCCCTGGAGGGGCGGCGGGAGGCGTGGTTCGTGCTGTACGACACCACGCTGCCGCCCGGCGGCGAGGCCGCCCGACGGGCTTCGGAATACTGGGCGGCCGTCGACGGGCTCGCCGCCGGCGGCACCGCCGACCTGCTGCGCGCGGCCGGATCCACCGACCCGCTGGACGCCGACGCGCTCAAGTACGTCTGGCGGGACCTGGTCGCCACCCTCGTCCGCTGGTGGGTCAAGCACCCGGAGCAGTCCCCGGAGGCCATGACCGGGCGCTGCGCCCGCCTCTTCGCGGCGGCCGCCACCCTCAGTCCTGAAGGCGGCCCTTCTCGGCCTTGAGCTTGCGCCACACGGTCCCCAGCGCCTCGATGTCCCGCTCGTCGAGGAGCTCGGTGAAGACCGGGGCCAGGGCTTCGCGCCGGGTGGCGTCGGCCTCGGCGAAGAGCGTGCGTCCCGCCTCCGTGAGGGAGACCTCCACCGACCGGGCGTCGCGCGCCGAGGGCGTGCGGGTGACCAGGCCCCGGGTCTGGAGGGCGTCCACGACCCGGGAGACCTGGCTGCGGCTGAGCAGCGTGCTGTTGCCGAGGACGGAGGCGGGCACGGGCTCGGGGCTGGAAGCCAGCCACAGCATGACCTCGAACCAGGACACGGGCAGGTCGTGGGCCTTCACGAGGGCCCGGTCGACGCGGTCGGTCAGCGTGGTGCCGGCCCAGACCAGCCCGTAGAAGGCGTGGTCGGCCGCCGGCATCTCGGCTTCGGTGAGCTTCTTCGGCATGTCGGCAGTCTAGAGGTTGCGTGCGCACGCACATAACTTTATGGTGTGTGTGCACGCACATAAATCACGTTCCGTGAAAGGTGACCGCCATGTCGACCCGCCCTGCCACCCCCGAGGCCTCCCTCCGTACCGTCCTGATCACCGGCACCTCCTCCGGTATCGGCCTGGCGGCCGCCGTCGCCGCCGCCCGGGCCGGCTGGCGCACCGTCGCCACGCTGCGTGACGTCAGCAAGGCCGACGCCCTGCGCAAGGCGGCCGCCGAGGCGGGCGTCGAGCTCGACATCCGCCGGCTCGACGTCGTGGACGAGGCCTCCGTCGCCGCCGCCGTGGACGGCGTGATCGCCGACTACGGCCGCCTGGACGCGGTCGTGAACAACGCGGGAGCCGGACACGTCGGCACCCTCGAACTCGAAACCGTCGCCGACGTCCGCGAGGTCATGGAGGTCAACTTCTTCGGCGTGCTGAACGTCTCCAAGGCCGCCCTGCCGCACCTGAGGGCCACCGGTGGCCGCCTGATCACGGTCACCAGCGTCGGCGGCGTCATCGGGCAGCCCTTCAACGAGGCCTACTGCGCCGCGAAGTTCGCCGTGGAGGGGTACATGGAGAGCCTCGCCCCCGTCGCGGGCGCCGTCGGCGTGAGCGTGTCCGTCATCGAGCCGGGTGCCGTGGCCACGGAATTCGTCAACAACATCGGGCTCGACATCGAAGGCCGGATCGCCGCGGCCGGCCCGTACGCCGACGCGCTGCGCCACTACGTCGAGCGCACGGTCGGCCAGTTCCTGGACGGCGCCCAGACCCCGGCCGGCGCGGCCGAGTCCGTGATGGAGGCGCTGACCGTCGAGCGGCCCGCGTTCCGCATCCAGACCTCGCAGTGGGCCCGCGATTTCACCGGCAACAAGCTGGCGGACCAGGACGGCTCGGCGGTCGTCGGCATGACCGGCACCTGGGTCGCCTGACCGGCGGGGACCGGGCCGGGGCGCCCGATCTGTGCTCCGGCCGGAACCGGGTCATCATGGCTGGAGGCCGGCCGGCCCTCCGTGCGGGGGTGCGGCCGAGCGAGCCGGGAGGTGACTCGTACGCATGGACGAATCACGCAGGGCCTGGATGATGATCGGCGTCGTCGTCGCCGTCATCTTCCTGAACCTCGTCGCCATCGTCCTGATGAACATCGTCGGGCGATGACCGTTCCCACCGGAGGCCGGCGGTGGCGCCGAAGCCCCTGAGCCGGCCGATGGCCTCCTCGGCGTAGGAGCCGGCGGAACAGCGCCTGCGCCGGCAGGGGCGAGGCGGGCCGCCTCGCAGTCGACCGCGCGGGCCGGGCCATGCCCGGCCCGCGCGGTCGACTGCGAGCATTTCCGGCCACGCGGTGCGCGCGCGAAGAGCACCCGGCTCCTCCCCGGGCGCGGCCGGGACCGGCGGTCCGGCGGTCCGGCGAACACCCCTTCCCTGTCCCCGCACTTCGCCGGCAGGCCGTATCCACCGGCGTAGGCAAGCTCCTGCCCTCCGGCCCGTGGTCCCCCTCCTCCACCGGGACGTACCGGACCGGCCTGTTCCCATTTCCTGACATCCACTCACATCGCTTGGTGCGAGCGGCTGTCCGGATCGGCGCAGGGCCGGAAAGAGGGGCTGTTCGGACCCTTGCCGTGCCGACCGCGGTTCGCGAATGATGCTCCGGGCGTGTCGGCCGATGGCGGCCGCGATCCGCCCGCGCCCGTCGAGCCGACCGGTCAGGAGCCCGTTTTGCGGACGAACCGTCACATCCGGAGATCAACCGTGGTCGTCGGGGCAGCCCTCGCGCTGGTCGTCGGCATCCCCCAGGTGGCCTTCGCCGCCCCGCCCCCGGCCCTGCCCGGCCAGGCCGAGGCGATCGAGCGGACCTTCCAGCCCGCCTACGACTACGACACCGACGGCTGTTACCCGACCCCCGCCATAGGCCCGAGCGGGGAACTGAACGGCGGACTCAAACCCACCGGCGCCCTCAACGGCAGCTGCCGGGACGCCTCGGACCTCCAGAACACCAACGGCTACTCCCGCTGGAAGTGCAACAACGGCTGGTGTGCCGTGGTCTACGCGCTGTACTTCGAGAAGGACCAGGCCCTCGCCGGTGTCTCCCTCGGCGGTCACCGCCACGACTGGGAACACGTGGTGGTGTGGATCCAGAACAACGAGGCCAAGTACGTCGCGACCTCCGCCCACGGCGACTTCAACATCCACACCCGCGACCAGATCCGCTGGGACGGCACCCACCCCAAGATCGTCTACCACAAGGACGGGGTGGGCACGCACTGCTTCCGCGCGGCCAACACCAACGACGAGCCGCCCGAGAACCACCGCGGCACCTGGCAGTTCCCCGCGCTCGTCGGATGGTCGGGCTACCCCGCGACCCTGCGGGACAAGCTCAGCCAGGCCGATTTCGGCAGCGCGCACTTCGGCCTGAAGGACGACTCCTTCGCCTCCCACCTCGCGGAGGCCAAACCGGCGGGCATCCCCTTCGACCCGTACCAGTAGCCGGCCGGCGGCAGGGGGAGCGCGTCACCTGCCCCAGATTTTCCGGTACCCCTCGCGGTAACCGGACGGATCCCAGGACGTGGCGCCCTCGCTGTTGCCGGCCGTCGCGATGTGTACGGGGGCCACGTAGCCGCTGGCGGGCCGGCCGGCGAAGGCGCGGTTGAACTCGTCGACGATCTGCCAGCCCTGCAGGGACAGCGGCTCGGGGACGGTGGCGGCCTGGAACTGCCTGCTGTTGATCCGCTGGAAGGCGGACGGGTCGCCGTCGCCCGCGCCGATGTTGAAGGGCGGTCCGGACCCCGGCTTGCCGGCCGCGCGCAGGGCCGGGGCCGCGTCCGCGAAGTAGAGGTCGTTGATGGCGACGGAGTGGGTCCAGTCGCCCTGGAAGCGGGAGAGGAGGGAGGAGACCGCCTGGGGGGTGCGGCTGGCGGCGTCCGGGATGGGGATGTTCTCGCGGGCCAGGAGCCGTACGCCGGAACAGGTGGCCAGCTCCTGCCGGATCAGGTCGGACTTGTTCTTGGCGAAGGGGATCGAGTCGTCGGTGAAGAGGACGACCCCTGCATCGCCGCGGGACCCGGCGATGATCCAGTCCGCGCTGATCCGCGCCACGTCCTCCACCTTCGTCGTGACGTTGGTGAAGAGCCTGGGGTGCTGGCTCGGGCCGGGCGAGCCGACGGCGTGCCAGCCGATGACCGGGATGTGCGCGGCCTCGGCCCGGGCCATCTGCTGCGAGGTCAGCTGGGGGTCGAAGCCGCCGATGACGATGCCCGAGGGCTTGAGGGTGATGGCCTGGCTGAGCGCCGCCTGGATGCCGGCGGGGGTGCCGTCCCCGTCGATCACCCGGACCTTCCAGCCCATGGCCTTCCCGGCCTCCTCGATGCCCTTCGCCACGCCCGCGACACCGGGGTTGGTCATGGTCTGCGCGACGTAGACGAGGGTCTTGTCGGCGGCAGCCGGGGGGCCGCCGGTGGGGCCGTGCCAGGCGGCGTCGGTGTTCTCGGCCTGCCGGACGGCGGCCTCGGCCTTCGCGAGGACGGCGGGGCACCCGGCCTTCGACGGCCCGGCGCCGGTCGACGGGCCGCTCCCGCAGCCGGCGACGAGGGCCGAGGCCGCCGTCAGCAGTGCTGCGGCCGTGAGGGTGGTCTTGCGGTTCGGGTGCACGGTGCTCCTGGTGCGGGTGCGCGTACGAGGTCTGCTACGGATGGCTGTCCTGCGGTGGTGCGGCCGGAGGCTGTGCGGGGGACCGGCGGGTCGCCGCGGTGTCGGTGCGCAGCCTGCGGCGGGCGGAGTAGCCGGCCAGGCCGACGGCGATGAGCAGGGTGGCGCCGTTGAACAGCGGCGTGGCCCAGAACTGGGCGCCGAGCTGGCCGATTCCGGCGAGGCCGATGGCGAGGACGGCGACGGCCACGACGGTGCCGAGGACGTTGGCGCGGCCGGGCTTGATCGTGGTGGCACCGAGCAGGGCGCCGACGAAGGCGGGCAGCAGGTACTCCAGGCCGACGCTCGGGTTGCCCGTCTGCTGCTGGGCGGCGAGGAGGACCCCGGCGAAGCCGACGACCAGGCCCGATCCGGTGAAGGCGTAGACGGAGTACCGGTGGGTGGGGATGCCGATGATGCCGGCGGCGCGCGGGTTGGAGCCGATGACGTACAGGTACCGGCCGAGCGGCAGCCGCTCCAGGACCACCCAGAGGCCGGCGGTGAGGGCGAGCACGTAGAAGGCCGGCAGCGGCAGGCCGAGGAACCGGGAGTCGTAGAGGCCGGTGAAATCGGCGGGGAGGCCGTTCGGCCCCGGGACGATCCGGCCGCCGTCGGTGATCCAGCCGGTGAAGGCGTACATGATGCTGCCGGTGCCGAGCGTGGCGATGAAGGAGTCGATCTGCCCGAACTCGACGATGACGCCGTTGAGCGCGCCGACCGCAGCCCCTCCGAGCACCACGACGAGGCAGGCGGCGGGCCAGGGCCAGCCCTCGTTGACGATGAGCTGCATCACCAGCACGTGCGCCAGGCCGAGACCGTACCCGATGGACAGATCGAACTTGCCCGCGGCGATCGGGATCGTCGCGCCGAGCGCCAGGAGGGCGGGGATGGACTGGTTGGAGAGGATCGAGGACACGTTGTCCCGGGTGGGGAAGGTGCCCGGCAGGGTGAGGGAGAAGACGAGGAACAGCAGGACGGCGAGGGCCAGGAGACCATAGCTGCCGACGAGGTGCCCGCGGAGGTGGCCCAGCAGGGATCGGCGCGAGGGGGAGTGGGTCATCGGCTCGTCGCGGTCCCGGTGATCGGGGGCATGGCCGACGCGGTCCGGGTGAGTTCGGTGACGGTGAGGGCCGCACCGGTCAGTTCGGCGCTCACGGTCCCGCGGACGAAGACCAGCGCACGGTGGCACACGCCCGCGACCTCCTCGAAATCGGTGGAGATGAGCAGGACCGCCAGGCCCGAGGACAGTGCGTCGTCGAGCAGCCGGTGGATCACGGCCTTGGCGCCGACGTCCACACTGGCGGTCGGCTCTTCGAGGACGAGCAGGCGCAGGTTCCCGCGGAGCCACCGGCCGACCATGACCTTCTGCTGGTTGCCGCCGGACAGGGTGGCGATCGGCACCTCGCTGTCGCGCGGGTGCACCGAGAAGCGGTCGATCAGGGCGGTGGCCTCGGCGCGCTCGCGGCGGGGGCCGGTCCACCGCAGCGCCGGGACACCGGCCGCCCGGGGGTTCGCCAGGAAGTTCTCCCGTACGGTCAGTTCGGCGGCGCAGCCCTCCTCCTGACGGTTGCCCGCCACGAAGCCGACGCCGGAGGCGAGCGCGGCGGAGACCCTGCGCGGGCGGTACGGCCGGCCGTCGAGCAGCGCCCGCCCGCCGAGGATCGGCCGGGCGCCGGCGAGGGCGCGCCCCAGGTCCATGTGGCCGGCGCCGGTCAGGCCCACCATGCCGAGGATCTCGCCGGCCTGCAGGTCCAGGCTGACCGGTCCGGCGTACGCGGTCCGCACGCGGTCGAGGCGCAGGAGGGGCGGCCCGGTGGTGGCGCGGGGCGCGGCCGGCGCATGGGCGGCCGGTTCGTGGCCCACGATGGCGCGCACCAGCCGGGCGGGGCCGAAACCGGCGAGGGAGCCGCGTTCGACCACGTGACCGTCGCGCAGGACGGCGAAGGTGTCGGCGACCTTGTACACCTCGTCGAGCCGGTGGCTGACGTAGAGGATGCCGTGTCCCCGGTCGCGCAGGGCGTGCAGGACGTCGAACAGCCGGGCGCAGTCCGCGGCGGGGAGGGTGGCGGTCGGCTCGTCGAGCACGATGAGGTCGGCCTCGGTCGCCAGGGCGCGGGCGATGGCGACCAGCGAGCGCTCGGCGGGGGCAAGGTCGGCGATGCGGGCGTCGGCGTCCAGGTGCCCGGCGACGATCCGCAGGGCCTCGTCGCAGCGCTCGCGGGTGCGCCGCCAGGAGATCAGTCCGCGCCGGCGCGGGTAGCCGGTGCCCAGGGCCACGTTCTCGGCCACCGTCATCCACGCGACGAGACCGAGGTCCTGGTGGATGAAGGACATGGTGCGGGCCGCGGCGTGCGAGCCGAGCGGGTGGCCGGCCACCGTCACCTCGCCCTCGTCGGCGCGGTGGACCCCGGCGAGCACCTTGATGAGGGTGGACTTCCCGGCGCCGTTGGGACCGAGGAGGGCGAGGACGCTGCCCCGGTGGATGTCGAGGTCGACCCCGGCCAGCGCCACCGTGCCGCCGAACCGCTTGCCGAGACCGCGCATGCGGACGAGGGGTCCGCCACCGAGGGGCGGAGGAGGGCTCATCGAGGTGTCGGGAGCGTCATGCACAGACTTCTCCGGGGGTCGGCCTCCGAGTTCTTCCCGACTGCATGGGGATTCTATGCCGATCTGCCCGTATATCTACAGCATTGAACTCGCCGGGACGTGCCGTCGTGGGCCGTCGTGGGCGGGGCCGTCACGCCGCGGTCAGGGCGCACTCGGCCCAGATGACCTTGCCCTCGGTGGTGTACCGGGTACCCCAGGCCTGGGAGAGCTGGGCGACGAGGAACAGGCCGCGGCCGCCCTCGTCGGTGCTGGCGGCGTGGCGCATGCGCGGGGCGGTGCTGCTCGCGTCGTGCACCTCGCAGATCAGGGTGCGGTCGTGGATGAGGCGCACCCGGATGGGCGCGGTGCCGTAGCGGACGGCGTTCGTGACCAGCTCGCTGAGCAGCAGTTCCGTGGCGAACGCCGACTCGTCCAGGCCCCAACGGCTCAACTGGCTCACGGCGGCGGCGCGGACGTCGCCCACCAGGGCCGGGTCGGCGGGCAGCTCCCAGGAGGCGATCCGGTCGGGGGGCACGGCATGGGTGCGGGCGACCAGGAGGGCGATGTCGTCACCGGGGTGCTCGGGGGCGACGGCGTCGAGCACCGCCTGGCAGGTCTCCTCGGGGGTGCGGTCCGGGTGGGCCAGCGCGCGGGTGAGCTGGCCGAGGGCCACATCGATGTCGCGATGGCGGTCTTCGACGAGTCCGTCGGTGTAGAGGACCAGCTGGCTGTGTTCGGGGAGCTGCATCTCCACCGACTCGAAGGGGAGCCCGCCGAGGCCGAGCGGGGGTCCGGCGGGCAGGTCGAGGAGGGTCACGGCGCCGTCCGGGTGGACCAGCGCGGGCGGAGGGTGGCCGGCGCGGGCCATGGTGCACCGCCGCAAGGTGGGGTCGTAGACGGCGTACAGGACGGTGGCGCCGACGATGCCGCTGCCGAGGGCCGGATTGTCTCCGCCCTCCTCCCGGTCGAGGCGCACCATCAGGTTGTCGAGGTGGGTGAGGAGTTCGTCGGGGGCGAGCTCCAGTTCGGCGAAGTTGCGGGCTGCGGTGCGCAGCCGGCCCATGGTGGCGGCGGCGTGCAGTCCGTGGCCGACGACGTCCCCGACGAGGAGGGCGACGCGGGTGCCGGAGAGGGGGATGACGTCGAACCAGTCGCCGCCGACTCCGTGCTCGGCGGGCAGGTACCGGTGGGCGACCTCGACGGCGTCCTGGTCGGGGGTGCCGCGCGGGAGCAGGCTGCGCTGGAGGGCCAGGGCCAGGGTGTGTTCGCGGGTGTAGCGGCGGGCGTTGTCGATGCAGAGGGCGGCGCGGGCGGCGAGCTCCTGGGCCAGCCAGCGGTCGTCGTCCCCGAAGGGGGCCGGGTCCTGCGAACGGTAGAAGCTCGCGATGCCCAGCAGGACGCCGCGGGCGTAGAGGGGGACGGTGATGAGCGAGTGGATGTTGTGCGCGAGGAGCAGCTCGGCGTGCTCGGGGTCCTGGGCGATCCAGCCGAAGGCGGCCTTGAGATCGGGTTCCAGCACGGGCTGACCGGTGGTCAGGCAGCGCATGTGGGGCGTGGTCGGGCGGAGGGTGACCTGCTCGCCCACCGGGTAGAAGGGGCAGTCCTCGCGGATCCCGTGGACCACCGTCCGGTGCATCTCGGCGGTGGGGTGGGCGGACTCCTCACCGCGCAGGACGCCCTCGGGCATGTCGATGGTGACGAAGTCGGCCAGCCGCGGCACCGCTGTCTCGGCGAGTTCCCACGCGGTGCGGCCCACGTCCAGGGTGGTGCCGATGCGGTTGCTGGCCTCGGCCAGCAGCTCCAGGCGGCGCCGCGCGGCGACGGCGTACTTGCCCACCTCGGGCTCGCCCACCAGCACCAGCCCCCGGACCGTGCCGCCGGAGGAGTCCTCGGTGGCGGGTGCGCCGGAAGTGCCGGGTGCGCCGCCGGATGTGCCGGGCGTGCGGGCGGCCCTCGTGGCCGTAAGGGGCGCGGCGCGGGAAAGAGGACCGGGAGGCGGGCCGGTGGGGGCGGGGGCGTGGTGCTCGTCCTCGTCGGGGAGGAGGGCCTCGATGACGATGCCCTCCACCCCCGAGGGGCTCGTCACGGGACGGCTCACGAGGGTGACCCACCGGTCGCGGGACAGGGGCACCTCGGCCGCCGCCCACTGGGCCGAGGACATCAGCTCCGTGGCCTTTTCCTTGAGCGTCATCTGATCGCTCTGCTCCAGCTCGCTCTGGAGCAGCTCGGCCATGCCGAGCGCGTGGCCGTTCCCGGAGTGGTCGTCCGCCCCGGTCCGGCTCGCGGCGTCGAGGTAGGCCTGCAGCAGGCCGCGCTCGCGCGCCGAACTCTGCTCCATCAGCCGTCTCTCGATGGCCTCGGCCGCCTTGCGCACCACGGGGACCAGGGCCGGGTCCGCGTCGGTGTAGGGATAGCCGAGGCACAGGACGCCCTCGATGTGCCCGCTGAGCTGGTCGCGCAGGGGGATCGCCGTACAGGCGCTCGACTGGGACCGCTCGGCGAAGTGCTCGGCGCCGAAGACCTGGCAGAGCCGCCGTTCCGCGAGGGTGAGACCGATGCCGTTCGTCCCGGCGAACTGCTCGGCGAAGACGAAGCCCGGAACGGTCTGGATCGGGGAGAGGCGCTTGACCATGGACTTCTCGCCGAAACGGCGTTCGAGTACGGTGCCGTACCCGTCGGCGAGGCTGATGTTCATCTGGCTGCCCGCGAAGACCGACTCCAGCCGGTCGAGCACGGGCCGTGCGGCGCGGATGAGCCGGCCGTCCGGGTCGAAGTCCGGCGTGAACGGAAGCTCGGACTGGTCGGGCGAGATCCCCAGCAGCTGGCTGCGCTGCCACGAGTGCAGGATCGGCCCCCTCACGCTCCCCTCGACCGACTCGCCGTGCAGGAATCGGTCACGGGGACGCACGGGCCCGATGCGGTCTCCCACCACCCCCATGTGCACCACTTCCCTCGGCCTTCAGCCCTCGGTCCATGCAGCAATGCCCTGAATCATCAGATTTGAGTATATTCCTCAGATTTTTGGGATGAGCAGGGGAGACGAGGGAGTGCACGCAGCCGGAGCGGTGGGCCCCGCCCTCACAGGACCGCGACCGGATTGACGGGCGAACCCGTCCCGCCCGGCACGTTCAGCGGCGCCACGACGAGCATGAACGCGTAACGGCCTGCCTCGGCGCAGGCGGCGGAGAGGGGTTCCAGATCGAGGTTGTCCAGCAGCGGCACCCCCATCGCGGTCACGGCGAGGGTGTGCACGGGGGAGTGCAGCCCCTCGACCGGCGAGGGCCGTACGTCGCTGTCCCCGTCGCCCCCGAGCAGGGCGATGCCGCGCTCGGCCAGCAGCGGCAGGGCGTCCACGTGCCAGCCCGCGCTCGCCCCGCCGGGGTCCCACGGGCCGGATTCCCGGCGGCGGCGGAAGGCGCCGGAGCGCAGCAGCACGGCGTCGCCGTCCCCGATCGTCACCCCGAGCGCCTCCTCGGCGGCGACGAGGTCCCGCGCGTGCACCGCGCGCCCGGGATCGAGCCAGGGGACCCCGAGGACGGCGGGCAGGTCGATCAGCACACCCCTGGTCACCAGCGGGCCGAGCGCCGACACCGCGCCGAAGCGGGCACCCGCCGCATCGATGCACTCGCGCGCCGCCCGGCCGTCGTACAGGTGCCCCCGGTAGGCGACGTGTGACAGCGCGTCGAGGTGGCTGACGCCCTTGCCGTGGTAGTCCACGGCCAGAAAGTCCTTGTAGACGGAGGGCTCCGGAGCCTCCACGTCGCCGAGGTCGGACATGTAGTGCAGGGCCGGCTTCGCGTTGTCCGGACCGGGCCGGGTGTCCCAGGGCCGGGCCGTCGGGACGACCGTCCCGGTCCGGACCAGGGCGGCGGCCCGCCGCACGTGGTCCGCCGTCACCCGGTTCCAGGCGCCGCGGTCGGCCGCGGCCCACCGGCCCCACGTGCGGACCCGGGCGAAGAGCGCGTCGAACTCCTGGCGGGAGACGGCGGGCCCGTTGCCGGGGGCGGCGGCCGGCGGGGGGCCGGGGACGTCAGCGGGGTCGTGGCTCATGTGCGCATCAGCGCTCCAGGGTCCGTGGGGTCCGTAGGGTTCTCGCGATCTCGCGATCTCGCGATCTCGCGGTCTCGCGGTCTCGCGGTCTCGCGGTCTCGCGGTCTCGCGGTTCTCGCCCCAGGATTCCCTCCCGTGCCCCGTACGCGAGCGGGCGCGCGGGCCGACTCCCCGTCCCGTCGGTGTCAGGCACCCGCCAGGGGGGCGGGGCCGCCCTTCAGGACGACGTCGAGGCCGTCCGGCCGGACGCGTACGGACGTGGCTTTGAGGCCGAGCGGGTACTCCTTAGGCGCACCCGGCTCCGCTCCGAAACCGCCTTCGCCCATGCCGAGCCGGCTGGTCGGCACCGATCGGCCGAACACGGTGAGCCCGTCGACGGCGAGGGTGACCTTGCCGTCCGCGAGTACGGGACGCAGCGTCAGCTGTCCGGCGCCGCCGGGGCCCACGGCAGCGAGTACGGTTCCCCGCGCCGGATCGGTGGTGACCGCGGACACCGGCACGGCCGGCACCGCGGTCCGGATCGCGGTGGCCAGGGACTGCGTGGAGGCGGTCACCTGGACGTGCGCAGCGCCGACGGCGGCCCCGTCGCCGAGCCGGACGTCGTCGAGCCGCGCGCGGACTCGTACCTGCGGGAGGCGCCCGACCCGGGCGTCGTCGCTGCTGACGTCGAGCCGGGGAATGCTCCCGTGCGCCAGGTCCCACAGGGCCCAGTCACCGGACACACCGACCGTCACGTCCTCCCCGAGGCCGGGTGCCGCCTTCGTGACGTGGTTCCGGATCACGGAGCGGGCGGCGAACTCGGCCGCGCCCGTGGCGACGACGGCCAGCAGGACCACGGCGGTCGTGACGGTGAGGACGAGGTGGCGGCGCAGGACTGCGCGGGTCTTCGGCAGGCGCTGCTTCATCGTCGTTCTCCTTGAGCGGCCGGGGCCGGGGGCGTGGGCGTGGGGGCGGATACGGCCGACGGGG
This sequence comes from Streptomyces sp. NBC_00207, assembly GCF_045160965.1. Lineage (NCBI taxonomy): Bacteria > Bacillati > Actinomycetota > Actinomycetes > Kitasatosporales > Streptomycetaceae > Streptomyces > Streptomyces sp. NBC_00207. Next base: position 8,487,895 of record NZ_CP130715.1, read on the forward strand.
CGGGTGCGGCAGGGGGCCCTTCCGGGTCGAGATGCGGAAGGAGCCGGTCCAGCCAGCCGGGGAGCCACCAGTTGGCCCGCCCGAAGAGGTACATGGACGCGGGCACCAGGAGCAGGCGGACCACCGTGGCATCGATGATCACGCTGACGCCCAGTCCGAGGGCGAGCATCTTGACGGCGACGTTCGTGGAGAGCAGGAACGCCAGGAAGACACTGGTCATGATCAGGGCCGCGCAGGTGATGACGCGGGCCGTGGCGGCCAGGCCGGTGGCGACGGCCAGGTGGTTGTCCTCCCGGTGCAGCCACGCCTCGCGGATCCGGGAGAGCAGGAAGACCTCGTAGTCCATGGAGAGCCCGAACACGATCGCGAACATCATCATCGGCACGTAGGACTCGACGGGCACCGTCTCGGTGACGCCGAACAGCTCGCCGCCCCAGCCCCACTGGAAGACCGCGACGACCACCCCGTACGCGGCGGCGATCGAGAACAGGTTGAGCACGGCGGCCTTGAGCGCGATCAGGGGACTGCGGAAGACGGTGAGCAGCAGCAGGAAGGCCGCGGCGACGACCACACCGATGATCAGCGGCAGTTTGGCGGCGAGGGTGTCGGTGAAGGTCTGGGCGGCGGCGGCCGTGCCGGTGACGTAGCCCGTGGCGCCGGTGCCCGACAGAGCCTGCGGCACCGTTTCGTCCTGCAGGGTGTGGATCAGGTCGGCGGTGGCGCCGTCCTGCGGGCCGGTGGAGGGGGTGACCGTGGTGATGAGCAGGACGTTGTCCGGGCTGGGCACCGGGGGCGTCACGGAGGCGACGCCCGGTACGGCGGCCAGTTCGCGCTGCAGCGAGGCGGCGAGGTCCTGGCGCCGGTGCTCGTCGGCGACCTGCCGGCTGTCGAGGTGGGCCACGACCGTGAGCGGGCCGTTGGCGCCCGGGCCGAAGCCCTCGGTGATCAGGTCGTAGGCCCGGCGGTCGGTCCTGCTGGTGGACTGTGCTCCGGCGTCGACGTGCCCGAGCTGCATGGAGGCGACGGGGACGGCCAGGATGCCGAGCACGAGCAGGCCTCCGACCAGGAACAGCCAGGGGCGCCTGCTGACCCGGACGGCCCAGCGGTGCCAGACGTCGCCCTCACCGGTGGGTTCGGCGACCGGCGTGCGCACGTGGAGCCGGTCGATGCGGTTGCCGAGCAGCCCCAGCAGGGCGGGAGTCAGCGTGACGGTCGCGGCGGCGGCCACGACGACACTGATGCCGGCCGCGACGCCGAGGGTGCCGATGAAGCCCACACCGGAGACGCAGAGCCCGCCCAGTGCCATGGCGACCGTGGCGGCGGCCACCAGCACGGCCCGCCCGCTGGTGGCGACCGTACGCCCGACCGCCTCGGCGGGCTCCGTGCCCGCCTGCAGCAGGGCGCGGAAGCGGGTGGTCAGGAACAGCGCGTAGTCGATCCCGACACCCAGGCCCATCATCGCGGCCAGGGTCGGGGACGCCTGGGCGAAGTCGAAGGTCCCGGCGAGCAGTCCGAGACCGGCCAGGCTGACGGCCAGGCCGAGCACGGCCGTCAGCAGCGGCAGACCGGTGGCGGCGACGCTGCCGAAGCCGATCAGCAGCACGAGCACGGCGACGGCCAGGCCGATGGCCTCCGAGGTGTGGTCGGCGGACTTGGGCGTGGCCAGCTGCCCGAGCGGAGCCCCGTACTCGACGGTGACGTGGTCGGAGCGCAGCGGCTCGACGGCGCTGTCGACCCCGGCGAGGTAGGAGGCGTCGAAGGTCGCCGGGTTGCCGTCGAAGCGGACGGTGATCCGGGCTGTGTCGCCGTTCGCGGAGACCGCCCCGGGCGTGGTGAGCGGGTCGGCCACCGAGAGGACGTCCGGCAGCCGGCGCAGGGCGTCCACGGACGATTCGATCGCGGCCCGGTGCCCGGTGACCGAACCCTGGTCGGAGGTGATCACGATGGGTGCGGCCGTGCCGCCGGAGCCGCTGGTGTGGGCGCCGAGCAGGTCGGATCCGGTCTGTGTGGGGGTACCCGGCAGGGAGAAGCTGTCCGCGAAGGTGCCGCCCCACGCGTGGTTGGCCAGCCCGAGGCCGGCCAGCAGCACCATCCACAGCGCGACGACCCGCCAGGCGTGGCGGGCACACCAGCATCCGATCCGGTGGAGGAGCCCCGGCCCCTCGGCCGATGAAGTGTTCATGGGGACTGATGGTGCACGGGGCGTGTAAGGGGGCCGTGGGCGCATTGTTCGGGGAATGTACGGGCGCCCCTGTACCGGCTGCCCCCGCCCGCGCACCCGGCCCGCGCACCGCCGGGACGAGGGCCGTGTCCGCTCACGCGCTCCCGGGGCCCGGCGGAAGGGTCACGGTGAAGCAGGCGCCGCCCTCCGGTCCGTGCCCGTCGACGCGGATGGCGCCCCCGAGGCGGCCGGTCAGCCGGTGGGCGATGGTCAGCCCCAGCCCGGAGCCGACCGGGCGGGTGCCCCGGTAGCGCTCGTGGAGGGCGCCGTGGTCGAAGGCGATGCGCACGTCGTCGTCGGTGAGGCCCGGTCCGCCGTCGCGGACCTGCAGTTCGGCCCCGCCGTCGGGGGCCGCCCGGACCGCGAGGACCAGGGGCGCGCCCTCGGGTGTGACCCGCAGGGCGTTCTGGACCAGGCCGTCGATCAGCTGACGGACCCGGAACGCGTCCGTCTCGACGACGACGGGCCGCCCGGGCCGCTCCAGCCGGAGCCCGACACCGAGGCGGGCGCAGGGGCCGGTCCAGAAGGCGGCGGCCTCGGCGACGACCGCGCCCAGGTCGGCGGGGGCCATGTCGAGACGGAAGTCGTCCGCCTCCAGCCGGGCCAGGTCCAGCAGGTCCCCCAGGAACCGGTCCAGGCGCCGGGTCTCGTCGGCCAGGACGCCGCCGACCTCGGACACCCGCTCCGGCTCGATCAGGCCGTCGGCGAGCGCCTCGGCGTAACCCTGCAGCGCGGTCAGCGGGGTGCGCAGGTCGTGCGAGACGGAGAGCAGGAACTCCTGCTGCCGGTTCTCGCTGTGTGCCAGGGCCTCGTCCAGGACGTTGAGGGCCCGCCCGATGTCCGCGGTCTCCCGGGGGCCGTCGACGGGGGCCGGTACACCGCGCTCGCCGTCGGCCAGCCGGTGCGCGATCTGCGCGGCCCGTACGAGGGGACGGGCGATGCGCCGGGCCAGCAGCGCCCCTGCCAGGGCTGCGCCGAGCATGCCGACGATCAGCGGCACGACCACGTTGCGGCGGATCTGGTTCGTGTTCTCACTGACGACCGCGTACGGCTCGGTCAGCACGACCGCGCCGCCCCGCACACCGGGCCGCCCCACCAGCAGCACCTCCTCACCGCCGAGAAGGCCCGTGGTGGACACCGGCTTCCCTGCCAGCAGCGCTGCTTTCGACGCCCGGTCGACGGCCGGGGTGGCGGTTCCGCTCACCGTGCCGTCCGGGGCGATGACCGCGAGCTGCACGCCGTTCGGCCCCGCCAGGACCTGGGCGCCGGTGAAGAGCGCCTCGGACAGCGCCGGCAGGCGGCTGAGCACCGTCGCCTGACGCGTCAGCTGGTCGCGTTCGCGCTGCTCCGCGCCGTGCGCGGCGGTCTGCCAGGCGATCAGCCCGGTGAGTGCCACGGCGAGCGCCGCCACCACGGTGCTCAGCACCACGATGTTGCGCGCGAGGGAGCCGCGGGTACCGGTACCCGTACGGGCGCCGGGGCGGGGGCGGTTCACGCGCGGGGAGCGATCGCGCTGTACCCGACGCCCCGGACCGTACGGATCGGGCTCGCGTCGCCGAGCTTGGCGCGCAGCTGCGAGACGAAGACGTCGACCATCCGGGTGTCGCGGTAGCCGGGGTAGCCCCACACCTGGGCGAGCAGCTGCTCCCGGGTGAAGACCTGCCCCACGTGCCGGAGCAGGTGTGCGAGCAGGTTGAACTCGGTGGCGGTGAGCTCGACCGGCTCACCGTCGCGGCGCACGGTCCGGCTGACCGGGTCCACGCTGAGCCCGCCGAGGCTCTCCGCCGGCTGTGCGGGCGGACCCGCCGCCCGGCGCAGAACCGTCTTGACCCGTGCGACCAGCTCGCGCGGCGAGAACGGCTTGGTCAGGTAGTCGTCGGCGCCCAGCTCCAGACCGAGGATCCGGTCGGCCTCCTCACCGCGCGCGGTGACCAGCAGCACCGGCGTCCAGTCGCCCGCGTCCCGCAGGGCACGGCAGAAGGCGATGCCGTCCATGCCCGGCAGGCCGATGTCCAGCACGATGGCCACCGGGTGCATCCGCCGCGCGGCCGCGAGCCCGGCGCTCCCGTCGGCCTCCACGTGGACACCGAAGCCCTCGCGCGACAGGTAGAGCCTCTGCACATCGGAGATGTGGCGCTCGTCCTCGACGATCAGCACGAGGCCCTTGGACTCCGAACCCGTCATCACTGCCTCTCACGTGCGGAAACACCGTCGATGCTAACCCCATCGACCCGGCGTTCCGGCGGGCGCGCCGCCACCCGTACATTCCCCGAACAATCCGCCGGCCGGCGCCGTCAGACCTCCGGGAACACCGGGGCGATCCCGAGCGCGGGCGCGATGGCCCGCCAGATCGTCGACTGGGCCGTCGCGAGGTCGACCCGGGGGTCGTCCAGCATCAGGCGGATGCCGAGGCCGTCGCACAGGGCCAGCACCAGCGTGCCGAGTGCGGCGACGTCGCAGTCGGTGAACTCGCCGGAGGAGATGCCCCGTTCCACGGTCCCGGTGACCCACGCGTGCAGCTGGTCGTACAGGTCGACGGCCAGGGTGCGGGCCGTGCCGTCGCGCAGCGCGCGCACCCACAGCTCCTGCCAGAGCTTCCAGTCCTGCCGGAGCTCCTCGTCCGTCGGCAGCATGCTGCGCACGATGCGGGCCAGGACGACCGCGGCCGGGTCCGTACCGGTGTCGCTGCCGGTGTCCGTGCCGGTCCGGGCGAAGGAGTGCGTCATCGCCTCGGCGAAGAGCTTCTCGCGGGTGTCGAAGTGGTAGTGCAGCAGGGCCTTCGAGACGCCGGCGTGCTCGGCGACCTTGCGCATGCTGACGTACTCGAAACCGATGTCGGCGATCACCTCGCACGCGGCCGTGAGGATGCGTTCCCGTGTCTCGAGTGCGCGCTCGGCCTTGGTCACGTTGGCTGCTCCCCGTGTCGGCGCCCATTGGGTCAGTGGGTGGGTGGTTGGTTGAGCGGGTGGAGATGGCGCGGGTGGTGGGTGAAGGTCCGGCGGCCGGGCCGCCGGACCACCATCCTCCCGCATCGGGCCCCCGGCCCCCGGCCGTTGGACCACAGCGGCCGGGAACGGAGTCGGGGACGGGGTCAGGAATAGGTGTGGAAGCCCCGGCCCGTCTTGCGGCCGAGCAGGCCCGCGTCCACCATCCGGGCCAGCAGCGGCGGCGGGGCGTAGAGCGGCTCCCGGTACTCCGCGTACATCGACCGGGAGATGGCCTGGACGGTGTCCAGCCCGATGAGGTCGGCCAGGGCCAGCGGTCCCAGCGGGTGGGCGCAGCCGAGGGTCATCCCCTGGTCGATGTCCTCGGCCGAGGCGATCCCGGACTCGGCCATCCGCACCGCGGCGAGCAGGTACGGCACGAGGAGCGCGTTCACGACGAAGCCGGCCCGGTCCTGGGCGCGGACGACTCGTTTGCCCAGCACCCCGGAGGCGAACTCCCGTGCGCGCTGCACGGTTTCCTCGCCGGTGAGCAGGGAGGGCACCAGCTCCACCAGGGGGAGCACCGGAACGGGGTTGAAGAAGTGGAGGCCGACGACCTGCGCGGGCCGCGAGGTGGCGGCGGCCAGCCGGATGACCGGGATGGAGGAGGTGTTCGTCGCCAGCACGGCGTCCCGGCGCTCCACCACCCGGTCCAGCCGGGCGAACACCTCCAGCTTGGCCCGTTCGTCCTCGGCCACCGCCTCGACGACCAGGTCCCGGTCCGCCAGCAGGGACATGTCCGTGGTCAGCGTGATCCGGCCGGTCGCCGCGTCCCGGTCGGCGGCGGTCAGCTTCCCGGCCGCCTCGGCCCGGGCCAGGGAGCGCCCGATCCGCTCCAGGCCGGCGTCCGCCGCGGCCCGGTCCGTCTCCACCACCACGACGTCCCGCCCGGCGCGGGCGCAGACCTCGGCGATGCCGGATCCCATCAGCCCGCAGCCCACGACCCCGACGCGCTCCGCGTCGGTCACCGGGTCACCGGCAGCTGCAGAACGCCCGTGCCGCGCTTGACCAGTTCACCCGCGACGATCAGGCGCTGGATCTCGGAGGTGCCCTCCCAGATGCGGTCGACGCGCAGTTCGCGGTAGAGCCGCTCGACCGGGTAAGAGCAGTCGTAGCCGCGGCCGCCGAAGATCTGCAGGCACCGGTCGATGACCCGGCCGGACGCCTCGCTCGCCGACAGCTTGGCGATGGCCGCCTTGGCGTGCAGCGTCTTGCGGTCGATCCCGCCCTCGTCGACCTCCCAGGCGACCTGGTGGGTGTAGGCGCGGTTGACGGCGATGTCGACGGCGCAGTCGGCGAGCATGCCCTGGATCAGCTGGAAGTCGGCGATGGGCGAGCCGAACTGGCGGCGCTCCACGGCCCAGTCGCGGGCCAGCTCCAGGGCGCGCTCGGCCGCCCCGATCGTCCGGGCGGCGATCATCAGCCGCTCCTCGGTGAACCAGGAACGGGTGATGTCGTAGCCGTTGCCCACCTCCCCGAGCACGGCGTCCGCCGGGACGTGGACATCGGTGAAGGTGAACTCGGGGTGCTCGTAGACGAAGGTGTGCATCCAGCGGGGCACCCGGGTCATCTCGATGCCGGGGGTGTCCTTGTCGACGAGGAACAGGGTCGGCGCCCCCTCCTCGCCGGCGGCGGCGAGCACGATCATGAAGTCGGCGTGGTCGCCGACGGTGACGAACCACTTCTCGCCGTTCAGCACCCAGCCGTCCGCGGTCCGCGTCGCCGTGGTCTTCAGGCTCTGCGGGTCGGAGCCGGCCTCGGGCTCGCTCACCGCGTAGCAGTCGCGGCGCCGTCCCCGGATCACGGGGACGAGGTACCGCTCGCGCTGCTCGGGCGTGCAGAAGGACAGTGCGTTGGCGGGACGCCACACCATGTCCCACAGGGCGCCGGTGAGCCGCCCGAGCTCCGCCTGGACCGTGACCTGCTCCAGGATCGTGAGGCCGGCGCCGCCCCACTGCGCCGGCATGTTGACGGCCTGCAGGCCGCTGTCGAGGACGGCGTCGCGGATCTCGGTGTGGGCCTGCGGGGGCAGTCCGTTGTTCTCCTCGCAGTCGAGCTCGTACTTCATGATGAACTCGGTGAGGGCGCGCGCCGAGTCCCTGAGCTCTTCCTGACGGGCGGTGAGACGGAAGTCCATGTCTGTGTTCCTTGTGATCGCGGGTGCGGTACGGGGGCAGGTGACGGCAGGAGGGGTCAGGAGGCGGGCAGGGCGAGGGCCCGGGTGCCGCGCTTGATCAGCTCGTTGGCGATGATCAGGCGCTGGATCTCGGAGGTGCCCTCCCAGATGCGGTCGACGCGCAGTTCCCGGTACATGCGCTCGACCGGGTATGAGCGGTCGTAGCCGCGGCCGCCGAAGATCTGCACGCACCGGTCGACGACCCGGCCGGCGGCCTCGCTCGCCGCGAGCTTCGCCGTCGACGCCTTGGCGTGCAGGGTCTTGCGGTCGGTGTGCGGCTGGTCGGCTTCCCAGGCGACCTGGTGGGTGTAGGCGCGGTTGACGGCGATGTCGACGGCGCAGTCGGCGAGCATGCCCTGGATCAGCTGGAAGTCGGCGATGGGGGAGCCGAACTGGCGGCGCTGCACTGCCCAGTCGCGGGCCAGCTCCAGCGCCCGCTCGGCGGCGCCGACGGTGCGGGCGGCGATCATCAGCCGCTCGTCCGTGAACCACTCCTTGGTCAGCTCGTACCCGTTGCCGACACCGCCGAGCACGTCCTCGTCGGCGACGAACACGTCGGTGAAGGTGAACTCGGGGTGCCCGTTCACCGCGGAGTGCATGAAGCGCGGGACCCGCGTCATCTCGACACCGGGTGCGTGCTTGTCGACGAAGAACAGGGTCGCGGCCCGCTCCGGGCCCGCATCCGCCTGGACCAGCAGGAAGTCGGCGATGTCGCCGCAGGTGACGAACCACTTCTCGCCGTTCAGCAGCCAGCCGCCATCGGTCCGGGTCGCGGTGCTCGTGCCCGAGCCGGGGTCGGAGCCCGCACCGGGCTCGGTGACCGCGAACGCGTCGAACCGCTCGCCCCGGATGACGGGGAGGAGGTACTTCTCCCGCTGCGCCTCGGTGCCGTACGCGAGGACGTTCGCGGGCCGCCAGGGGATGTCCCAGAGGCAGTTGGTGACCTTGCCGAACTCCTCCTCGACGATGACCTGGTCCAGCAGGGACAGGCCGGCGCCGCCCCAGGCGGCGGGCATGTTGATCGCGTAGACGCCGGCGTCCATGGCGGCGCGGGTCAGTTCGCGGACCGTGTCGGCCGGCAGCGGGCCGCCGGCCTCCTCGGACCGGTCCTCGTACCGCATCAGGAGCCGGGCGTAGGCGGCGGCGCGGGCCTTCAGGTCGGCCTGCTCGGGGGTGTAGCGGAAGTCCATGGTGCGGTGTCCTCCGATGGAAGGGATGAGGTGGGGGAGGGGGAAGCGGGAAAGCGGGGATCGGCCGGGGTCAGCCGAGGACGGCCCGGGCGTCCAGGGCCAGGGCGCCGTCCGGGCGTACCAGCAGGGGGTTGACCTCCAGCTCGGCGATCTCCGGATGGGCCGCGGCCACCGTGGTGATGCGTTCGATCACGGCGGCCGCGGCGGCCACGTCCACGGCCGGCTTGCCGCGGACGCCGTCCAGCAGCGCAGCGGTCCGCAGCCCGCGCAGCAGGGCCTCGGCCCGCCCTGCCGGTACGGGCGCCAGCGCGAAGGCCACGTCGCGCAGGGTCTCGGTGAGGACGCCCCCGAGACCGACCATGGCCACCGGCCCGAACCGCGGATCGTGGTTCACGCCCACGATCAGCTCGACGCCGTCGGAGAGGTCGGCCATCGCCTCGACCGAGTAGGCGGGCGCGCCGAGCCGGGCGTGCATCTCCCGGTACGCGGCGAGCAGGGCCTCGCGGTCGGCCAGCCGCAGCGCGACGCCCCCCGCGTCCGACTTGTGCAGGAGGTGCAGGGCCTTGAGCACGTACGGGCCCTCGAACTCCGCGGCCGCGGCCAGCAGTCCGGCCTCGTCGGTGATCTCGCGCGCGGCCGGGAACGGCACCCCGGCGGCGCCGAGCAGCGTACGCACCCCGTGGTATCCGGCGTCCCGCAGGGGCGCGGCCGGAGCCGGCAGGGCGGGGAACTCCGGGAGCTCCCGTGCGTCGCCGCCCGCCCGGCCGGTCATCGCCGACAGCGCGCGGGCCGCGTCCTCGGTGGCGGCGAACACCGGCACCCCGGCTCCGGCCAGCACCCGGCAGCTCGGCGACTGCGGATACATCGACTGCACGACCAGCGGCTTCGGTGCTGCCGCGAGGTGCGTGACGATCTTCTCCGCGGCCAGCGTCTCGCCCTCCGCGAGGACGGAGCCGCCGGCCGGTCCGCCGCCGAGGCCGCCGTCCGAGGCGGCGTAGCCGCCGAAGTAGCCCGTCATCAGGACGGCGTCGACCTCGTCGGCGGAGAGGAGCTCCGCGACCGTGTCCGCGTACGAGAGGGGCTGCTGCTCGCCCATGCCGGCCAGGTCGACCGGGTTGCCGACCGCGGACTGCTGCCACAGCACGGTCCGCAGCCGTGTCTGCGTGGCCGCGCCCAGTTCCGGCACGTCGAGTCCCGCGTCCTCCGCGGCGTCGGCGGCGATGGCGCCGTGGCCGCCGCCGTCGGTGAAGACCGCGGTCCGGACGCCGCTCGCGCGTCCCTTCGTACGGGGGTGGCCCGGCCGGGCGCCCAGGGCGGCCAGGACGACCGTCATCTCCCTCGGCGTGCGCACCAGTTCCACGCCCGCGTCACGGCAGGCGGCAGCCACCACGTCGGCCGAGGTGGTGAGCGCCCCGGTGTGCGACTGGGCGCTGCGCGCGGAGGCGGTGCCCCGTCCGGCGGTGAGCAGGACCACGGGCTTGCCGGCCGCGGCGGCGGCCCGGGCGAAGGCCCTGCCGTCGCCGAAGTCCTCGGCGTACACGGCGATCGCCGTGGTGGCCTCGTGGCGGGCGCAGTCCTCGACGAGGTCGACGAGGGTCACGTCGGCCTGGTTGCCGAGCGAGACGAACCGGGAGAATCCCAGACCGTGCGGGGCGCCGCGGAGCTGGAGTTCGAGGGCGAGGTTGCCGCTCTGGCTCAGCAGGGCGACACCGCCGGGTGCGAAGCGGTCCGAGGCGAGGTAGAGCTCGGTCGTGTTGTCGGCGATGCCCAGGCAGTTGGGTCCGACGAGGACGGCTCCGGCTTCCCGGACGCGGGCGACGACCGCGCGCTGGCGGGCCAGTCCCGCCGGGCCGGCCTCGGCGAAGCCCGCCGTGATGCCGACGATCGCCTTCGTCCCGCAGGCCAGGGCGTCGTCGACGGCGGCCTCGAAGCCGTTGCCGGGGACGGAGATCACCACCAGCTCGACGGGTTCGCCGATCGCGGAGAGGGACGGGGCGGCCGGTCTGCCGAGGACGGTGCCCCCGCGCCGGTTCACCAGGTGCACGGGCCGCCTCCGTCCGTCGGCGCGCAGCGCCTGGGAGGCCACGGCGTGCCCATACTTGGCCGGGTCGTCGCTGGCTCCGACCACGGCGACGGAGCGGGGGTCGAAGAGGGCGGTCAGATCGCGTCCCATGTCACTTCTCCACTCGGAGGGCGGAGTTGGGGCAGCTCTCGGCGCAGGCGCGCGCCGCTTCCTCGGTACCGGACGGGACCGCGACGGCGATGACCTTCGCGTAGCCCCATTCGTCGAGTTCGACCAGCTCGGGTGCGTGTTCCTGGCACAGCCCGTAGCCCTGGCAGCGGGTGGAGTCCAGCAGGAGTTTCACGGTGTTCCTTTCAGGGCGGGCAACGGGGTGGGGAGGGCGGCGCCCTTCGGCACGGCCGTGGCGGATGGTGCCGCGGTGGACGGTGCCGCGGTGGACGGGGCCACCGTGGGCACGGACACCGTGAGGCGTCGGCGGCCGTCCGCGGGCGCCGTGGCCGCGCACACCGGGCACGGCGCGGCGAGATGGGAGCGGACGAGCCGGGGGAAGGCGCGGAGCAGGCTGCCCGCAATGCCCGCGGCGGCGTCGAGCAGGCCGCAGGCGCCGCGCCCCGGCAGCCCCTGCGACCAGCGCTGCAGGCTGTCGGCGGTGTCTGGCCTGGCCGTCCCGGCGGCGAGGGCGTACAGAGCGTCGCCGACGGCCCTGGTCCCGGAGACGCAGACCCCGCACTGGCGGGCGCTCTCCGCCGCGAGGTGGCCGGCCGCGTCGGCGGCGGCGGTCACCGGGCAGGTGCCGGGGGACAGGAAACGGATCGCCCCGCAGCCCAGTGCGGTACCGGCGGCGGCGAGCGCGCCGGGTTCGAGCGGGAGGCGGTCCACGGCGGCGGAGTCGACGAGCCCGCCGAACAGTCCGCCCATCAGCGCACCGGTGGCTTCGGGGGCGCCGAGCAGGGACGCCAGGGTGCGCAGCGGCGTGCCGAACGGGACCTCGGTGAGGACCGGGGCGGCGGGCCCGCCGGACAGGGTGACCAGGGTGGAGTCGGCGATCCGGTCCCGGAGGTCGGGGCGGGCGGCGGTGAGGGCGATCCGGGCGAGGGTCTCGACGTTGGAGACCAGGGTCGGTGCGCCGCCGACCCCCCGCTCGAAGGGGCGGGGCGGCTTGGCGGTGGGCAGCGCCGGTCCGCCGTCGATCCGGCGGACGACCGCGCTCTCCTCGCCGGCGACGTAGGTGTGGGCGGTCTCGACGACCTCGACGGGCAGGCCCGGCGCCCGTTCGGCCAGGGCCCGGCGGACGCGTGCGCCCGCTTCCGGGTCCGAGAGGTAGACGTAGCCGCGAACGGCGCCGGTGACGGCGGCGGCGCGGGCGAGGCCGTCGAGGACCAGGTGGGGCCGGGCCCGCAGCAGCCAGCGGTCCTTGACCGAACCCGGTTCGCCCTCCTCGCCGTTCGCCACCACCACCGGGCGGCCGCCGCGGTCCCGTACGGAGCGCAGTTTGACGGCGACCGGGAAGCCGGCCCCGCCCCGGCCGCGCAGACCGGATGCGGCGAGGTGGTGCAGCAGCTCGTCCGGGCCGGTGGCGTGGCCGGCGTAGCCACCGGCGGCGCGGTAGGCCTCGGCGCTTTCGGCCGCGTGGGGTGACGCTCCGAGTACGGAGTGCGGTGGCGGCTGCGCCGGCCGGCGGATCGTGGTCATCGGCTTTCTCCTGTCCGGGCAGTGGTCCGCAGGGTCCGCACGGCGCTTTCCAGCGCGGCACGGTCCCTGGCGGTGCGGCCGTATCCCGGTCCCGGGAGGCCGATGAGCATGCGGTGGTGGTCGAGGACCACCTCGGCGGCGAGCAGGGCGGCCGAGCGGTCGCCCGGCTCCGGCCCCTGTCCCGGCCCCTGCCCCGCGCCAGCGGCCACGGCGGTCACCAGCTCGGTGACCTCGGCCAGGTAGCGCAGCCAGCTGTGCCGACTGCCCCGCAGGACCAGGCGCTCCACGCGGCGCCGCTCGGCGGCCGCCAGTTCGGCGGGTGCCGTGGGTGCCTCGGGCGGGTGGTGCGAGGAGGCGCGCAGGGCAGCGACCGCCGCGGGCAGTTCCCGCTCGGGTTCGGGGGTGAGCCCGAGCCAGTCCAGACGCCGACCGCTCATGCGTGCCTCCGGGAGGGGTGGGTGGAGGGGGAGGGGGAGTTCCGTGACCGTCCGGGGTGGGCCGGGTCCGGGACGGTGACGGGAGCCGAGGGCGGGGGAGCGGGGATGCCCGGGGCTCGCCGCGGTGACACCGGGGAGTCGGTGGCGTGCGGCGGGGAGCGAGGGAGAGGGAGGGGGTGCGGCCCGGGCGGGTGCCCGGGGGGCGGGGCTGCATCCGGCCCGACAAAAGGCCCAGAAGTGGAGGAACACCGGTGCAGCGACGAGAATTACGCTAGCTGACCGATCGGTCAGCGTACAAGTCTTGACCCGGCGGAAATCAGCCAGCAATCTGACTGCCCAATCGGTCAGCAAGGTTGCGGCGCCCGCCGCGTCCGGCTGCCCGCCACCGGGTCGTCACGCCGTCGATCTCTGAACCGGACGCCGAACCGATCGCCGCACAGCCGGCACGGAGGAGTCACCCGATGCACTCCAGAGCCCCCGAAAAAACCCCCGCCGACCAGCAGCCGGTCCAGGACGCCCCCGGGCCCGCACTGGCAGCCCGCTACTACACCGACCCCGTCACGGCCGCCGCCGAGACACGGCAGGTCTTCGCCAAGTCCTGGCAGCTCGTCTGCCACGAGTCCGACCTGCCCGGCCCGGGAGCCCGGCTCGCCGCCACGGTCGCCGACCGCGAGGTCCTCGTCGTCCGCACCGAGGACGGAGGCCTGGCCGCCCACCTCAACGTGTGCCGCCACCGCGGAACACGACTGGTCACCACCCCCGAACCGGCGGGCAAGGCCATCCGCTGCCCCTACCACGGCTGGACCTACCGCCTCGACGGCAGCCTGGTCGGCGCCCCGGAGGCCCGGCAGATCCCCTGCCTCGACAAGCCCGGGCTCGGCCTGTTCCCCGCCCGCGTCGAATCCTTCCTCGGCTTCGTCTTCGTCAACCTCGACCCCGACGCCGTCCCCCTGGCGGAGCAGTGCGCCGGGCTCGCCGAAGCGGTCGGCCACTACGCCGGAGCCGATCTGGTGCCCGTCGGCCGCAGCCGCATCCACGACATGGCCGGCGCCGAGGTGCAGCAGGCCAACTGGAAGGTGGCGGTCGACAACTACCTGGAGGGCTACCACGTCCCGGTGGCCCATCCCGGGCTGATGCGGCTGCTCGACTACCAGGGCTACACCTGCGAGATCGAGGACTCCTACGCACTGTTCGCCTCACCCCTGCGCGACAAGCCGTCCTCGAACTGGGCCGAACGCCTCTACCAGCGCATCGCCGCCCCCATGCCCGGCCTCGCCGAGGCCGACCGGCGGGTCTGGCGGTACGCGGTGATCTACCCCAACACCCTCATCGACTTCTACCCCGACCACGTGCTGGCCTGGACCGCGATCCCGACGGCGGTGGACCGGGTGGCCGTACCCGGCGCCTTCTACACCCGGCGCGGCACCGGGCTGCGCACCCGGCTCGCCCGGCGCCTGAACATCCACATCGGCTGGATCACCAACGACGAGGACGCCGAACTGGTCGCCCGCGTCCAGAAGGGGCTCTCCACCCCGGGCTTCGAGCCCGGGCCCCTGTCCCGCCGCGAGTCGGCCGTCGGCTGGTTCGCCGGCCGCATCCGGGCGGACCTCGACGCCGCCGGCCAGTGAGCCGCTCCGCCGAAGGCCCGCCGCGCGAGCCCCACCGGACGACCGCGCGAGCCCCACCGCACGACCGCGCTGGCCGTCCCACCGTAGAACCGCGCAGGCCGCACCACCGTACGACCGCCTCCACCCGCACTACCCGTTGCACAGCGTCACGCGTCCGCGCCGCCCCCCCGTCACCACACCGGCGCCCCCCATCCCCCCCCGAGGCCCCCTACGGAGAGGACCCCCATGTCCCCCGAGGCACTCCACCTGTCCAGACGCTCCTTCCTCCGCGCCGGCACCGCCACGGCCCTCGGCCTCGCCGCCGCCGGCTGCGGATTCGCCTCCGGCACCGACCCGGCCGGCGAAGCCGCCGGTCAGGAGCCGATCGACGTCAAGGTCGACGGCGACCTGGTCTATTTCAACTGGGCCGACTTCGTCGATCCGGCCGTCTTCGAAGGATTCGAGAAGGAGTACGGCGTCAAGGTCGTCCAGTCGAACTTCGACTCGATGGAAGGCATGGCCGCCAAGCTCAACGCGGGCAACCGCTACGACATCATCTTCCCCACCGCCAAGTGGTCACAGCGCCTGGCCGCCGGCGGCAGACTGCGTACGATCGACCACAGCCGGCTGAAGAACGCCGAGGCCGTGTTCGGCGGCTACGACTACTTCGCCGACCCCTGGTACGACCCCGGCTCCGCCCACACCGTCCCCTTCACCATGTTCAAGACCGGCATCGGCTGGCGCCGGGACCGGCTCGGCGACCTCACCGGGTCCTGGGACGACCTGTGGAACGCCCAGGCCAAGGGCAAGGTCTTCGTCCTCGACGACCGCGACGAGGTGCTCGGCATGGGAGCCCTCAAGCTCGGCCTCGACCTCACCACCGGCGATGCGGGCGACCTCGCACGCGTCACCGACACCCTGCGCTCGCTCCGCCCCCGCCTGCGCGGCTTCTCCAGCGACAGCTACAACAACCTGCTCAACGGCAACGCCGACATGACCCAGGCCTGGAGCGGGGACATGGCCGCCATGCTCGCCCAGGCGGAGGACCCCACCGTCTTCGGCTTCGAGGTCGCCCGCGAGGGCGCCCCCGTCAACTCCGACTGCTACGCCATCCCCGCCAACGCCCAGCACCCCGGCACCGCCATGCTCTTCATCGACTACATGCTCCGCCCGGAGAACGTGAAGAAGAACGTCGAGTACATCGGCTACCCCATGCCGGTCCGCGGCAGCGAGGACACGTACACCGCCCTCGTCGAACCCTTCCCCCAGTGCCAGGTCACCGCACAGGACCTCAAGGACGACCGCTACTTCCGCAACGGCACCGCGGAGGCCGAACAGCGCCGCGACGCCGCCTGGACCGACGTGAAGGCCGGCTGACATGGTGCGACGCGATCGATCCGGCCCCGCCGCCCGCCCGCGCGGAGGAACGGCCGCCGCGTCGGGGGCGCGGCTGTGGACCTGGCTCATGCTCCCCGGCACCCTCTGGATGACCGGTTTCCTCCTCGCCTCCCTCCTCCTGGTGGCCACCCTCGCCTTCGGTACCACCGACCCCCTCGGAAACCCGCGCTTCGGATTCAACACCGAGAACTTCGCCGCACTGGCGGACCCGGCCTACCGCACCGTCCTGCTGCGCTCCCTCGGCTACGCGCTGATCACCTGCCTCATCTGCCTGGCCGTCTCCTACCCGGTCGCGTACGCCATCGCCCTGCACGGCGGACGCTTCAAGAACCTGCTGATCGCCGCGATCGTCGTGCCGTTCTTCGCCAACTACCTGGTACGGATGTACGGCTGGTCCGTGGTCCTCTCCGACGACGGGCCGCTGCTCAGGGCCCTGCGGGCGATCGGGATCGCCGGCGACGACACCAGGATCCTGCAGACCGGCCCGGGCGTGATCGCCGGACTCGTCTACGGCTTCGTCGTCTTCATGGTCATCCCGCTGTACGCGGCCATGGAACGCATGGACACCTCGCTGATCGAGGCCGGCCGCGACCTCTACGGCGGCCCCTTGCGGACCTTCCTCTTCGTCACCGTCCCCGCCACCCGGCAGGGCGCGGCCGCCGGCTGCGTCCTCGTCTTCCTGCCCGCCATGGGCGACTTCGTCAGCGCCCAGCTCATGGGAGGCCCCGACCAGATCATGATCGGCAACCTGATCCAGGACAAGTTCTTCCAGGGCCAGAACTGGCCGCTCGGCTCCGCCCTGACCATGCTGCTGATGGCCGTCCTCCTGCTCGGGATGCTCGGCTACCTGCGGCGCACCCGCAAGGACGAGGCGGAGGCGGCCCGATGACCCTCCGACCCGGGCCCCGGGCTTCCCGTACGGCCCTCCCCGCGCCGCGCGGCACGACCGCGGACACCGCCCCCCGCCCCGACGGCACGGCCGGGCCGCACGGGCCCGCCGGACCGCGGCCCAGCCCCCCGCGACCCCGTCGCCCCCGCCGCGGCGCCGACCGCAAGCCCCGTTTCGCCATCGCCGTCACCGCGCTCTTCTTCGCCCTGCTCTACCTCCCCGTCGGCGTCGTCATCCTCTTCTCCTTCAACTCCCAGAAGTCCCTCACCGTGTTCGAGGGCGTCAGCCTCCGCTGGTACACGACGTTCCTCCACGACGACGTACTCCTCGACTCGCTCGGCATGAGCCTGCGCGTGTCCCTCGTCGCCATGGCCGGCTCGCTCGTCCTCGGCGTGGCCCTGGCCCTGGGCCTCGTCCGCAACCGGAGCCGCCTCGGCTCCTTCGCCGGCCTGGTCATGCTCGTCCCGCTGATCACCCCGGAGATCGTCACGGGCGTCGCGGCGATGCTGCTCTTCAAGGGCCTCGGCATCACGCTGTCCACCGGCACCGTGATGCTCGCCGAGATCACCTTCTCCATCTCCTACGTGACGGTCATCCTGCGCTCCCGCATCGCCGCCCTCAACCCCGAGGTCGAGGAGGCCGCGATGGACCTCGGCGCCACCCGCCGGCAGGCCCTGCGCCTGGTGACCCTGCCCGCCCTGCTCCCCAGCATCCTCGCCTCCGGGGTGCTGATCTTCGCCCTGGTCTTCGACGACTTCGTCCTCGCCTACTTCACCACCGGCGTCGACCCGCAGCCGCTGTCCGTCCGCATCTACTCGGCGATCAGGTTCGGCGTCCAGCCGACCATCAACGCCGTCGGCACCCTGATGCTCGTCGGATCCATCGGACTCATCGTCTTCGCGCTCGCCATCCCGCGCCTGTTCGGCCGCCGCGGCGGCCTCGATCTGCTCTCCGGGAAGTGACCCCCATGTACCCGACCCCCGTGCACGACCAGCCCGCCGTCCGGCTCGACCGCGTCGGCAAGCGGTACCCCAACTCCGAGGCCTACGCCGTCCACGACGTCACCCTCGACATCGCCCCGGGCGAGTTCTTCTCCCTTCTCGGCCCCTCCGGCTGCGGAAAGACCACCCTGCTGCGGATGACCGGCGGCTTCGCCGACCCCACCGAGGGCAGCGTCCTGCTCGACGGCCACGACGTCACCGGCCTTCCGCCCAACAAGCGCAACGTCAACACCGTCTTCCAGAGCTACGCCCTCTTCGACCACCTCTCGCTGGCCGACAACGTGGCCTTCGGCCTCAAGCGCAAGGGCGTCGCCCGCGCCGAGATACGCGAGCGCGTCTCCGACATGCTCGACCTCGTCCAGCTCGGGGGACTGGCCGGCCGCAAGCCGCCCACCCTCTCCGGCGGCCAGCGGCAGCGCGTCGCCCTCGCCCGCGCCCTCGTCAACCGGCCCCAGGTCCTCTTGCTGGACGAGCCGCTGGCCGCCCTCGACCTCAAACTCCGGCGCCGCATGCAGGTCGAGCTCAAGCAGATCCAGCGCGAGGTCGGCATCACCTTCGTCTTCGTCACCCACGACCAGGACGAGGCACTGACCATGTCGGACCGCCTCGCCGTCATGAACGAGGGCCGCATCGAGCAGTGCGGTACGCCCGAGGACGTGTACGAGCGCCCGACGAGCAGCTTCACGGCCTCCTTCATGGGCACCTCCAACCTCGTCCCCGGCACCTACCGCGCCGGCCGGGTCGTCCTCGACCAGGGCCCCGCCCTCCCCGTCGGCCCCCGGTCCGAGGTGTCCGACGGCAGCCGGGTCAGCCTCTCGATCCGCCCCGAGAAGATCTGGCTCTCCGACTTCGAACCGGGCATGGCGAAGGTGAGCGGAGTCGTCCGGGAGACCGTCTACTGCGGACCGACCACCACCTACCTCATCGAACTGGCCCCCGGCGTCACCGTGTCCGTGCTGGAGCAGAACACAGTCCGCTCCCGCATGGAGGACCGCTGGAGCGGCGGCGAACAGGTCGAGATCGGCTGGAAGCCCGAACACTGCCTGGTCCTCGACTGAACCCGGGCCCGCCGCCCCCGCTCCCGCACCACCGCCCGGTACCGACCGAAGGAAGCACCCCATGAACCACGACGTCATCGTGCTCGGCGCGGGGCTGGCCGGTCTCGCCGCCGCCCGTGACCTGGCCGCAGGCGGGGCCGACGTCCTCGTCGTCGAAGCCCGCGACCGGGTCGGCGGACGCGTCGAACAGACCACCCTCC
This sequence comes from Streptomyces sp. NBC_00207, assembly GCF_045160965.1. Classification (NCBI taxonomy): domain Bacteria; kingdom Bacillati; phylum Actinomycetota; class Actinomycetes; order Kitasatosporales; family Streptomycetaceae; genus Streptomyces; species Streptomyces sp. NBC_00207. Next base: position 8,506,771 of record NZ_CP130715.1, read on the forward strand.
CCGACGGCCGGCTGGTCCAGCTCGGCGGGGAGGTGGCGGGACGGGCCCACACCGCCTACACCACACTCGCCACGGAACTGGGCCTCACCCTGGTGCCCAGCTACGTCGCCGAACCCGGCGCCCTCGTCCGGGCCACCCCCGAAGGGATCTCCGCAGCACACCCGCCCCACTGGTTCGGCCCCGGCGACGACGCCTGCCACACCAAGGTCACCGCCGCCTTCACCGCGCTCGCCGAGACCGTCGACCCGGCCGACCCCTGGGCACACCCCGAAGCCGCCGCCCTCGACCGGCTGTCCGTCGGCGACTGGCTGCGCGCCCAGGGCGCCACCCCGGCCGTCGTACGCCTCTGGGAGATCGGCCAACTCGCCCTGGCCGACGGCTCCTGCGAACGGACCTCCCTGCTCGCCGCCCTCCGCAAGCACGCCGCCGTACCCGCCGACGGCCACTACGAGTACGAGGCGTGGGAGGGCCTGCGGGTCGCCGAGGGATCGGCGACCGTCGCCCTGCGCATGGCCGAGGGGCTCGGCGGCCGGATCCGTACGGGCTCACCCGTCGAGGCCGTCGCGATCCGCCGGCCCGGCCACTGCACCGTACGCCTGGCCGCAGGCGAAACCCTGACCGCCGGAGCCGTCGTCAGCGCCCTCCCCGTCGGCCCGCTCCGCTCGGTCGCCGTCACCGGCGTGTCCGACGAGCGCCTCGCCTCCCTGCACCGTCAACGCAACGCCCTCGCCGCCAAGTTCACCGCCGCGTACGACAGACCCTTCTGGCGCGAGCGCGGCCTCAGCGGCCTCTCCGAATGCGAAGGGGTCCTCGGCAGCACCTGGCCGCAGAGCGAAGGCATCCTCTCCGCCCTCGTACCGCCCGAACGCTACGGAGTCCTCCTCGGCACGCCCGCCGAGCTGCGCCCCGCCGAACTCCTCGCCGACATCGCCCGCCTCTACGGCGACGAGGCCCACCGGCCGCTCGCCACGCACCTGCGCCTGTGGGGCACCGACCCGTGGACCCAGGGGTACGTCACCCAGTGGACCCCCGGCGACGTCATGGCCGTCGGCCCCCGCCACGGCACCCACGAACCGCCCTTCTACGTCTGCGGATCCGACCAGTGGGTGGCCGGCTACATGGAAGGCGCCGTCCGCACCGGACGCGCCGCAGCCGAGGAGGCGCTGCGCCGTGGCTGACCCCCTGCACAACCACATCGGGGGAGAGGACCGCCCCGCCCGCTCGGGCGCGACGATGCCCCTGACCGATCCCGCCACCGGCCGGGTGCACCGCCACGCCCCGCGCTCCGGCCCCGCGGACACGGACGCGGCCTGCGCCGCGGCGGCCACGGCGTACGCGCACTGGTCCACCACCACCCCGGCCACCCGCCAGCGCGCCCTGCTCGGCATCGCCGACGCCATCGAGGCACACGCGGACGCCCTCACGGCCGCCGAGACCGCGGACACCGGCAAACCGGCGGAGCAGTTCCGCACCGAGGAACTGCCCGCGATCGTGGACGCAGTCCGCTACTTCGCCGGCGCCGCACGCAGCCTCCCCGGCGCCGTCGCGGCCGAGTACACCGAGGGCCGAACCTCCCTGCTGCGCCGCGAACCGGTCGGCGTCTGCGCCCAGATCACCCCCTGGAACTACCCGCTGATGATGGCCGCGTGGAAGATCGCCCCGGCGATCGCCGCCGGCAACACCACCGTGCTCAAGCCCGCCGACACCACGCCCTCCTCCGCCGTGCTCCTGGCCCGGCTCGCCGCGGACCACCTGCCTCCGGGGGTGCTCAACGTGGTCTGCGGCGACCGCGACACCGGCCGGGCGCTGACCGCCCATCCGGACGTCGCCCTGATCGCGGTCACCGGCAGCGTCCGCGCCGGCCGGGAGATCGCGGCCGCCGCCGCGGCCGGCCTCAAACGGGTCCACCTGGAACTCGGCGGCAACGCGCCCGTCCTGGTCCACGAGGACGTGGACGTGGCGGCCACCGCCGCCGCCCTCGCGGCGGTCGCCTACTACAACGCCGGCCAGGACTGCACCGCGCCCACCCGGCTCCTGGTCCACCGCCGGATCCACGACGCCTTCCTCGCGGCCTTCGCCGCCGAGGCGGCGAAGCTCCGTACCGGCATCGACTTCGGGCCCCTCAACAGCGCCGCCCAGCTCGCCTCGGTGCAGGCCCTGCTCGACCGCCTGCCGGCGCACGCCGGGATCGTCACCGGTGGGGGCCGGCCGCCCCGCCCCGGCTTCTTCCACGAACCCACCGTGGTCGCCGGGGTCCGCCAGGACGACGAGATCGTGCAGGAGGAGACCTTCGGTCCGGTGGTGACCGTCCAGCCCTTCGCCGACGAGGCCGAGGCCCTCCACCTGGCCAACGCCGTCCGCTTCGGCCTGGCCGCGAGCGTGTGGACCACCGACCACGACCGGGCGATGCGCGCCACCCGCGCCCTCCACACCGGCATCGTCTGGGTGAACACCCACGGCACCACCGTCTCCGAGATGCCCCACGGCGGAGTCAAACACTCCGGCTACGGCAGCGACCTCTCCCTGTCCGGCCTCCTGGACTACACCCAGGCCAAGCACGTCATGCTCTGACCCACGGGGTGCCCTGCTCCTGACCGCCCGATGTGCCCGGGCGCGGCCCGCGGGGCACCCTGGAGGCATGGCCCGAGCCAACGACCAGGTCGAGGCTCTGCTCCAGGAGTACGCGGACCTCATCGCGATCCGGGGCGGGGAGGCCTTCAAGGCGCGCGCCTACGAGAAGGCCGCGCGAGCCGTAGGAGGCCACCCGGAGGACGTCTCCACGCTCGACGCCAAGGGCCTGCGCGAGATCCCCAACGTCGGCAGGTCGGTCGCCGACAAGATCCTCGAATACCTGCGGACCGGCCGCATGACCGTGGTCGACGAGGCCAGGGCGTCCGTGCCGCCCGGAGTGCGCGAGCTGATCGCGATTCCGGGGCTCGGGCCCCGCAAGGCCATGGTGCTCTACGAGGAGCTGGGCATCAGCTCCGTCGACCAGCTGCTCGACGCCATCCGGCAGGAACGGCTGCGCGACCTGAAGGGCTTCGGCGAGCGGACCGAGGACAACATCCTGCACGGCATCGCGGTGCTCCAGAAGGCCGGCGAGGGCCGGATCCTCGTCAGTGCGGCCATGGACGTCGCCGAGCAGCTCGTCGCCGAACTCTCGGAGATCCGCGACTGCGTCCGGTGCACGTACGCCGGCTCCCTGCGCCGGATGAGGGAGACCATCGGCGACGTCGACATCCTGGTGGCGGCCCGCCGGTCGGCCCCGTTCATGGACGCGCTCACCGCCCTCCCGCAGACGGCCGAGGTCATCGCGCACGGGCAGAAGAAGACCTCCGTACGGACCGCCACCGGCCTCCAGGTCGATCTGCGCGTCCTGCCGCCCGCCTCCTGGGGTGCGGGGCTGCAGTACTTCACCGGATCCAAGGCGCACAACATCCGCACCCGCGAACTCGCGGTGCGCCAGGGCCTCAAGCTCTCCGAGTACGGGCTCTTCGACGCCGAGAGCGGCGAGAACATCACCTCCGAGACCGAGGAGGCGGTCTACGCCAGGCTGGGGCTGCCCTGGATCCCCCCGACGCTGCGCGAGGACCGCGGCGAGATCGCGGCCGGGCTGCGCGGCGAACTCCCCGACCTCCTCCGGGAGAAGGACGTCCGCGGCGATCTGCACACCCACACCGACCTGACCGACGGGCTGGCCCCGCTGGAGGACATGATCGCCGCCGCTGCCGCCCGCGGATACGCGTACTACGCGGTGACCGACCACGCGCCGAACCTCTCCATGCAGCGCATGACGAGCGAGAAGATCCTCGCCCAGCGCGAGCGGGTACGGGCACTGGACGGCACGCACCACAGGATGCGGCTGCTGCACGGCACGGAGCTCAACATCGGCCCGGACGGCACCCTGGACTGGCCCGACGAGTTCCTCGCGGACTTCGACATCTGTGTGGCCTCCGTCCACTCGCACTTCAACCAGAGCAGGCAGGAACTCACCCGCCGCCTCATCCGCGCCTGCGAGAACCCGAACGTCGCCGTCATCGGCCACCCCACGACGCGCCGGATCGGCAAACGTCCGGGCATCGACGCCGACTTCGACGCCGTCTTCGAGGCCTGCGCGCGGGCGGGCACCGCGCTGGAGATCAACGCGCATCCCGAACGGCTCGACCTGTGCGACGAGGACATCCTGCGCGCGAAGAGGTACGGAGTGAAGTTCGCCGTGAACTCCGACGCGCACGCCACCACGCACCTGCCGTACATGCGCTTCGGGGTCGCGACCGCGCAGCGCGGCTGGCTGACCGCGGACGACGTCATCAACACCTGGCCCCTGGCGCGGCTACGGCGGTTCCTGGGCAAGAAGGGCGCCTGAGGCCGACGGGCCGGGGACGCCGGAAGAGCGGTCAGCGCGCGAGGACGGCCTTGGCGAGGAAGTGCTGTTCGGCGTCGTCGTACGTCGTGAGCCGCCAGCCCGTGGCCTCGAGCACGGGCCGGAGGTTGGGCTCGGCGAGCGGGTCCTCGGGACTGAGGGGCCGCCCGTGGCGGGCGGCCCGCTCGGCCCGGCCCGCCGGGTGGAAGAGGAGGAGGGAGCCGCCCGGTGCGCTGACGCGCGCCCATTCGCGCAGGGCGGTGCGCGGGCGGGGGAGGTGGTCGAGGAGCCCCGCCGCGAAGATGCCGTGCACCGAGCCGGGTCGCAGCGGCAGTCTGGCGACGTCGGCGAGGAGGAGCCCGCCGGTCGTGGCGCGGCCGATGCGGGCGGCCGCCGCGAGCATCGCGTGGGTGAGGTCGAGCCCGAGCACCGTGCCCTCGGCGCCCACGTGTGCGCGCAGGGCCGGCATGGCCCGTCCGGTACCGCACCCGAGGTCGACCGCCGTCTGCCCGCGCCGCAGGCCCATGCGCGCGACGGCGGCCTCGTAGGCGGGGGTCTGGTAGGCGAAGCGCTCCTCCCACGCGTCCGCACGCCGGGTGAAGAACGCACGGGTGGCGGTGTGCTCGGCGCGGCCGGCGACCAGCTCGGCGAAGCGGGCCGGCAGCGGCCCCCACCAGCGCTCCGGAGCCGAACGCGCCGGCCCGTCCGCTGCCTCGACCGCCTCCGTCTCCGTCTCCGCCTCTGCCTCTGCCTCCGTGGCCTCGGGGTCGAGGGGGAAGTGCAGGCCCCAGGCGCTGGCACCGATGCGGAACGCCTGGACGCGCTGGTGGTCGTCCGAGGCCAGGACCAGGGCGCCGGCGGGCAGTTCCACGGTGTCGTCGTGCCCCCACCGCGCCGCGGGGAGCTCCGCCGCGACGCCGGCGAACAGCGGATCGAACCGGACGCGGGTGCCGTGCGTACGGTCCTCCGGGTGGCCTGCCCGGGGGCGGACCCAGCCTGGTGGACGACGGCGCCGCCGGCCGCCACGGCGAGCAGATGCGCGCCCAGGCCGAGCCCGAGCACGGGCACTTCCCTCGCCAGAGCGCCGCGCAAGAGCTCCAGCTCGGCCTCGCGCGCGGGGGCGCTCCCGCCGGACCGGATCCGTGCGGCCCCGCCCGTCACGACGACGGCGTCGACCCCGGTGAGGTCTTCGGGCAGGTCGTCTTCGCCGGCCTGGTAGACGCGGAGGTCCAGCCGGGCCGCTGCCAGGGCCGCCCCCACGGTGGAGGGGGCTTCCGCAGGTGCGTGCTGCAGGATGACGACTGCCATCGGCTACTCCTTACATTCGAGCCATGGCGGCATGATCGGACCGCACATGCGTAAAGAATGCCGTGGGGAAGGCCGCATATGCCAGACCTGTAGGGAAGGTGTCGCTCCATGAAGGAGCCCCTGTACGCCGAACACCGCGATCGGCCTGCAGGGGCTTCCTTGCGCCGCGCCCGCGGTGACTGCGAGAGCCGCCAGACAGTCGGGGAGCGGGCGTCCGTGGTCAGTGAATCATTCAAGAGGAGAATCGGTCAATCATTTGGCATCTGCTAGCTTGATTACGCATTCTCTTGGCACATGAGCTCTCGGGTGGCGGTGCGGGGGCCGCCCACGGCCCGCCGGTCACATGACGTGGGAGGCGATGGTCCGCGCGCAGTCCAGGGACTCCGTGTGCGTGGTGTCGACCTCCAGGTCGTAGACCACGCCGTGGTGGGCGAGCTCCGACTGTGCGGCGGCCATCCCCCGGGTCCGGTCCCCGCGGGCCGTCTCGCGGCCCGCGGCGACCGCGCTTTCGCACCTCACGCCCACCCACAGCACGTCCAGACCGTCGAGGGCCTCACGCCACCGCTCCTGGGAGGCCGCTCCGCCGAGGAAGACGTCGTCGACGATGGTCCTGGCACCCGCACGGGCCATCGCGGCGACTCCCGCCATCCATGCCGCTTCCAGCCGCCGGAACTCCGATCCGATCTTCACGCCGCCGTCCGCGGCGAACTCGATTCCCGCGACCGACGTCTGCAGGGAGGCGGGCATCGCCTCGATCAGCGAGTCGACGGCGGCGGCGAGCCACGGATCCGGCAGGACTTCCTGCAGGCATCGGACGATCCCGGACTTGCCCGAGCTGGACCCGCCGTTCAATACGATCACTTGAGTCGTCATCAGGTCACGGTAGGGGCGACGGCCTCGGCGCCCGAAGCGATTTTCGCCAGGGAGCGCTCGCGGACCGCGGCCCGGCTAGCGCCGGCCGGCGGGCGGGTACCAGCCGGGCCAGGCCACGGCAGGGAGGTGCCGCGCACGCTTCTTGCCGGCCTCGTGTACGAGGGAAATGGTCCCGGAGATGAGTGTGGAGATGAAGGACAGGGCCACGGCGGTCGGCCGCCAGGAGTTGGCGTCTCCCATCAGGGTCAGCCACATCCCTCCCGTGCCCGCCGCCAGTACCAACAGCAGGGGGATCCTGGCCGCGAGTGACAGCCGGCGGCTCACCGCGACGAAGAAGTATCCGACTGCGCCGCCCGGCGCGACGGCGAGCAACAGGCCCACGGCCAGGAAGGCAAGCAAGAAGATGATCACGTCGCACTCTCTCCGGGCGCAGGGGCGGCCCATGCCGAGGGGCTGGGCGGTGCCCATACGGCACCGCCCGCGAACTCCCCGACGGAGATACTGCCAGAGGACTTGAACGTGTTCAATCCTGCGTCGGCCGTCAGCCGCGCACGTGCAGCCCGAAGCCCGTGCGGCCCGCCGGCTCGAGCCCCTCCTTCAGGTGCAGCGAGGGGATCTCGTAGTCACCGAAGTTCTGCCGCCGGAACGCGATCGGCTCGGTCGACTCCAGGGTGAGCAGGCGCTGCTCCCAGGCCTTGGCCACGTCTGCGTACTCCTCGTCGGACATCCGGTCGGCGCCGTACAGCACGAACGGCGGCAGCGCCTCGATGCCCGGGTAGTAGAGGATGCCGTGGTGGATCGGGAACAGCAGGTCGTCGATGGGGCCGTTGATCCCGCGAGCGGCGTAGTGCGACTCCGGGCCGCCTACGGTCACCGACAGCAGGGCCTTCCTGCCCGCGAGGGTGCCTTCGCCGAAGCGCTCGCCGTACTTGGTGTCGCTGTGCTCGCCGACCCCGTACGCGAAGCGGTAGGTGAACACCCGGTCCACCCAGCCCTTGAGGATCGCGGGCATCGTGTACCACCACAGCGGGAACTGGAAGATGATCGTGTCGGCCCACAGCAGTTTCTCCTGCTCGGCGAGGACGTCCGGGGTGAGCGTCCCGGCATTGAAGGCCCGGCCCGAGTCCAGGGCGACCCTCAGCGGACTCGAGGCGTCGGGGCCGTAGTCCGCGGCGTCCACGACCGCCTTCCAGTTCATCGCGTACAGATCACTCACCCGTACCTCGTGTCCGGCGGCCTCCAAGGTGGACACCGCGAGGTCCTTCAGCGAGCCGTTGAGCGACTTCGGCTCCGGGTGTGCATGGACGATCAGCGTCTTCACGGGAACTCCTTCGGATCGGATGCCTCCGATCCTGGGCGCTGCGGCGCCCGGCGTTCAGGGGCGCCTCTTCCATCGGACCGGACTTCCTGGTACCGGACTTCCTGGTACCGGCAGGACCACCCTTCACGGGCACCACCGAGGACATACTGGGAGCATGGACGATCTTGCGGGCTTCCTGAGGACCCGGCGTTCCCGGGTCGACCCGGCCGCCGTCGGCATACCCACCGACAGCCGCCGCCGGGTCGAAGGGCTGCGCCGCGAAGAGGTCGCGCACCTGTCCGGAGTCAGCGTCGACTACTACGTACGCCTGGAGCAGGGCCGCGCGACCCAGCCCTCCGAGCAGGTCCTCGACGCGCTCGCCCGCGTCCTCGGCCTCGACGAGACCGAACGCGGGCACCTCTACCGGCTCGCCCGGCAGCGCCGCCGCCGCGCGAAGGCGCCGGGCGGGAGGGTCCGGCCCGAGTTGCTGCGCGTCCTCGACCTCGTCGTCGACGCACCCGCGCTGATCATGGACCACCGCATGGACGTGCTCGCCGGGAACCGCCTCGCCGCGCTCCTCTACGGCCGGCCGTTGCCGGGCCTGAACACCGCCCGGCACATCTTCCTCGAGGAGGCCGAGCGCGGCCTGTACGCGGGCTGGGAGACATGCACCCTCGACGTGGTCGGGCACCTGCGCCTGGCCGCCGGCAAGTACCCCGACGACCCCCGCCTGGCCTCGCTCATCGGCGAACTGGCGATGGGCAGCGAGCGCTTCCGCCGCCTCTGGGCCCGCGCGGACGTGCGCGCCCGCACTCACGGACGCAAGGCCTACCGGCACCCGCTGGTCGGACTGCTGGAACTGCACCACGAGAACTTCGCACTGCCGGACGAACCGAGCATGGAGCTGCTCGTGCTGTCCGCGGCTCCCGGCAGCCCCGCGGCGGACGGGCTGCGCCTGCTCGCGGGCCTGGGCACGGACAGCGGTGACGCGCATGCGCATCCCGCGGTGAACGCTCAGGTCCGCGAGTAACCCGAACACGCCCCAGCGCGCTCAATGACCCGTGCCCGATTCATTTGCTGGCCGGAAACCTCCAACCGGCCTGCATTTTGCGCTCTTTACCCGAACAAGCGCGGGCCGGTAGCGTCCGGAGACCGAAAGGTCACACCATGCTGCCGGGGGGAGCGGAACTGGTGTCGGACGCGCTGGACTTACATGTTCTCGGACGGCTCGACGGACAATTGGCGGGGCGGCAGCTCGATTTCGGATCGCCGAAACAGCAGTTGGTCCTCGTGGTCCTCCTCCGGCACGCCGGACAGGCCGTCAGCGTGGACAGACTCGCCGACGCCCTGTGGGGAGACACCCCGCCCGCCTCCGCGACCGCGAACATCCACCTCCACGTCCACCGGATCCGCAGGGCACTGGGACCGGGCCGGCTGCAGACCGCGCGGCGACGCGGATACGTACTGGACGTGGCGCCGGAGGAGGTCGACGCGTGGCGCTTCCTCACCCGCATGCCCGACATCCGCCACGCCCTGGAGCGGGGCGACCTGGCGAGGGCCTCACGGCTCAACCGTGAGGCCCTCGCCGAATGGCGTGGCCCCGCGTACGCCGACTTCGCCGACCATCCGGCCCTGCGCGACGCCGCCGCCTACCTCGCCGAACTGCGGCTGGAGGCCATCGAGCAGCAGGTCGACATCGATCTGGCCCTGCGCGACCACGCCCACCTCATCGGCAGGCTGCGGCTGCTGCTCGCCGATCATCCGTACCGCGAACGCTTCCACGAGCAGCTGGTCCTGGCCCTGTACCGCACGGGGCGGTCGGCGGAGGCGCTGGAACAGTGCCGGGACACCCGGCGGCTCTTCGCGGAGGACCTCGGACTGGACCCGGGCGCGCGGCTGCGGGAGCTGGAGAAGCGCATTCTCGACGGGGACGAGGACCCGGACCTGTAGGCGCGGGAGCGCCGTTCCGGCCGCGGCCGCCCGTCAGGGGAACGCCACCGTGGAGAGTTCCGGATAGAGCCTGGCGGCGCTCGCGTGCACGCACGTGCGCAACTCGTCCCCGCCGGGCACCGCGCGCAGCAGATCCTGCGGATTCCTCTCCCGGCCGGAAAGCCCGATTCCCTTTTCGGCCAGGCAGTCGCGAACCGCCGTCATCAGGTCCGGCGCCATGAGGGACGCATTGTCCTCCGTATACGCGGCCGCCACGGCGTCCAAATGAGCGGTACGGCATTTCGTGGTGACTTTACCGACCTCGTTCGCCGACTTTGCGGGTGCGCTGTACCGCAGCACCATCTTCTCGTGGTCCACCGGATCCCAGCCCTCGTTGACGAGCTCGATCCCCTCGGCTGCCAGACACTCGGCGAACCGGTCGACAGCGGCCTCGTACACCGCGTCCGTGACCTTGCCCGTCGGCCGCGCCTCGCCGCCGGCCGGTGCGGACCGGCCGGCGCCGCCCGCCTGCGACGAGCATCCGGCCAGTCCGCCCAGCAACAGCGCCACGAGGACCAGGCTCCGTGCCCACTTCGGTCCCATCAGCACGCCGCGCTAGTGGGAGCGGACCCAGTCCTCGTTGGCCTGGGTCTTGTGCCAGGCCTCGGAGATTCCGTTCCAGCCGGAGGTGATGCTCACACTGCCCGACTCGTGGACCTCGGACCACTTCCCGTTGGAGAGCTTCACGAGCAGCCAGGCGTGACCGGCGCAGTCGCCCGAGTCCTTCCTGGTCCACGCGTACTCGTGGCCGGCCGAGAGGCCTCCCGTGTACACGCACCCGCTGCGCTTCTTGTAGAAGTAGCCGCTGTGCGCGACGGCGGGCTGCACGGCCAGCGAGACGGCCGCGCCGGCGAAGGCGAGGACGGCGGTGGCGTTCCGGAGGGTGCGACTCATTGATTTCATGACGAGGCCTTCCGATGGCTCGAAGGAAGCGGCCACCCGGCGACATGCGGGCCGGCCCGATGCGTGCAGCCTCTCCGGCGTCCCTATATCCCCCCTACACGCCGGGATATGGACGGGGCCGTGAGAGCCTTCGGGGCATGAGCGCGATCACTCGGGCTCAGGGGCTGTCGGGCCCGGCGCCGTTCAGGAGCCGGGTGCGGCGCGGGCCGTCGGGCCGGTGGGGGATCGGGTCGCCGAGGTGCTGGAAGTGGACGGCCGCCGGCCGCCCGGCCGCGTACGCGTCGAGGCCGGCCCGGCAGTACGCGATGATCGGCTCGGGCAGGTCGTCGAGCCGGTACCAGCCCATCGCGTCGCACACCTCCGGCTCCCGCACCGCCGGCGCGCCCGCCCAGCGCCGGACCTCGAAGAACAGGCCGAGCCGGGCGTGGCCCCGGGGGCCACGGTGATGGACGGTCACCGCCGACGCCACGTCCCCGAGGGCGATGAGGACGCCCGTCTCCTCCCGGGCTTCCCGGACCACGGCCTCGACCACGTCCTCGTGCGGGCCGTCGAGGTGCCCGGAGGGCAGGTGCCACATCCCCGCCGCGTAGACCCGGCCCGCCCGCCGGGACAGCAGGACCTCCGGCCCCCGCTCGCCGTCCCGGCGCAGGATCAGGTGCACGTCGACCGGGAGGGTGTACCGGCCCACTGCCCCCGGGTGCCCGGCGGCGGTCACAGCCAGCCCATCTCGGTGTAGAGCCGGCCCGCCCGGATGCCCTCGATCGCGGCCCGGGCGTACGGCACGATCGGCTCCGGCAGTGCGTCGGCCGGCCACCAGTCCCAGCTCACGCACTTGTCCGGTTCGCGGACCTCGGCCGTCCCCTCCCACCGGTGCGCGCGGAAGACGAGTTGCAGGCGCGGCCGTGAGCCCGGGGGGTCGACCAGGTGCAGGACGTGCGCGATCTCGACGTCCTCGGCCCGTAGCAACAGGCCGGCTTCCTCCCGTGCTTCGCGGACCAGGCAGGCGATGGCGGACTCCTGCTCGCAGTGGCCGGCGAGGAAGTGGTGGTTCGACGCGCCGAAGGCCGAGCCGGGGTGGCGCAGCCCGAGCAGGACGCGGCCGTCGCGCTCCAGGTAGAGGTGGGCCCCGACGATGTTGGGAACGGCCCGGCCGCCCGTTTTCCCGGCGGGCGCCGTGGCCGCCGTACGCGGGCCCGGCTCCGCCCCGTCCACCTGCGCCCGGTGCCGGTCGATGACCTGCTGTGTCCACGTGCACATCGTCAGGTGCGCCGTCGTACGGGCATCGAACCAGCGCAGCATGATGCCCTCGCTGAGCGGAAGCGCGTCGGCATCGCCGTCCCAGGAGCCGAGGTAGACCTGGATCCGGCCCGTGGCGCCGTCGGGTCCGTGGCAGTCGACGACGGTGAACGGTTCGAGCGGAAGCGTCAGCCCGGTCTCCTCCTTCAGCTCCCGCGCGATCGTCTCCTGCAAGGTCTCGTTCCCCTCGCGGCCGCCGCCCGGAATGCTCCACGTGCCCGGGTCGCAGATATGGGGTTTGTTCGCATCGCGCAGGTGGAGCAGGTACTGGCCGCGCGAGTTGACCAACAGAGCGGCCGTACCGTTCGGTTCGACGGAAGGGGTGGACGACATGGCGGTCTCCTTCTTTGGCCTCGAATCGGGGCCCGTCACGGGCGACATCCTGCCCCGCTGCCCGACCTCGAATGCGCGGCGATCGGGTACGACGGTCTTTGGCGATAGTTGTGAACGAATAGAGCCATTCGATTGATGGATCTTGACGCTCGGAATCTGGATTCATGGAGTCGGCGCGGCCTCACTCCGCCGCGAGGAGCCCCAGATGCCCGTTCGCCGCCCGCGGACCCTGCTCGCGATGGCCCCCGAGCTTCGTTCCCGCCTGCTGGACGACGCCACCGCCCGCCAGCTCCGGGAAGTGGCCGAACTGGACCAGGAGTTCGCCGTCGACGACTTCGGCGGACCCGCGGCCGCGCAGGTACTCGCGGAGGCGGAGGTCCTGCTCACCTTCTGGGGCCCCATGGTCGACGCCCGGGCGCTGGCGGCCGCGCCCCGCCTCAAAGCCGTCGTACACGCGGCCGGCTCCGTCAAACAGCTGGTCACCGACGCCTGCTGGGACCGGGGCATCGCCGTCTCCTCCGCCGCGCCGGCCAACCCCCTCCCCGTGGCCGAGTGCACCGTGGCCATGGTCCTCCTCTCCAACAAACGCGTGTTGCAGCTGCGGGAGCGTCCCGTACGAGGTCATCGAGGCCGCCAGGGTCGACGGCGCGGGCGAGCTGCGGACCTTCCGCACGATCGCGCTGCCGATGCTCGCCCCGGGCTTCGTGACACTGTTCCTGTTCTCCTTTGCCGCGAGCTGGAACAACTTCTACGGCGCCCTCGTCATGCTGAACGACAAGGAGCTGTACCCCGGCAGCCTCGGCCTGCTCACGTGGAACATCTCGACGACGGAGAGCCCGGAGATGTACTCGCCGGCCATCACCGGCTCGCCCCTTCCTCTGCCTCCGGCGCTTCTGGCGCTCGGGACTGACGGCCGGCGCGGTGAAGTAGCCGAGGGCGCGGCCTCCCCGACGCAGGGCCGTACCGGGTGCACCATGGCCTTGCCCGCGGTACTGGCCCTGAGCAGCGGATGAGAGATCGTGTCATGAGTGAACGGGGTGTGCGCCGACGTCGCTTCGATACCGCTCATCTGTGGGTCACGACGGTTACCGGCCTCGTGGCGCTCGCCATCTCGCTCTACAACTTCGCAACGCTGCAGCGGACACCGGAAATCGATGTCCATCTGCCTCATCTCGTACGGATCGAGCCCCGGGCGCCGGGCAACTCCGTCCACGTGTTCCTGCAGCCGACCATCTCGACACGGATCCGTACCGAAGACGTCGAGGTCGTCACCGACGCGAGGCTGGAGCTGAAGCCGGCCGACCCGGGGGTTCCCACCCCCGCGTTCTACTGGAATGAGTCGGGCGCGTGGATCTATGACTTCGACGCGAATCAGGTCAACTACAACAGGGTTGCGGACCCGACCCCGCTGGTGGTCAGCCAGGACAAGCCCCAGCAGCCGACGATCCTCTTCCATGCACGGGATTGGGCCTTTCGGAAAGGCCGGTACACGGGGTCCCTCGTCCTCCAGCGGGCCAGCAGCGGAACGCCCGTCACGAAACGCTTCTGCATCGAAGTCTCGGACGCGGCACTGAAAACCTTCTCGCAGGCCCCGGAGCGAGCGTTCTTCGAACTCCGCAACGATGTCCCCGGCCCCGGCCCCGGCAAGAAGCCGGCAGCCTCGGACTGCTACTCCTTCCACTGATCCGCCCCCGGCATGCCCGGTGATCACCGGCCACGCACCGTCGGAGCGCTCCCCGGGCCGGCTCCCGTGACGAGCCCCCGCAGAACCCCCTCGCGGGTGCCGGGGGTGAAGCCTGCCGGGCAGCGCGGGCCTGGTGGCGGAGATCAGTGCCGACCGGTCCGCCGACTGGGGTGGCGTCTTCCGGCACCCCCCTGCGATGCACAAAGCGGATCGAAGACGCAGCCCGACAAGGTCTGCCCGGTCGGGTGATTGCGGGGCACTCGCCCGCCGCTCGTGATCCCCGCGATCACGGGGGTGGCCCAGTGCACGCCCAGCGCACGCCCGGTGCGGGGAGCGCGGCGAGCTGCGCCTGGTCGGTTCCCACCGGCACCCCGGCCACGTCCCGGGCCGCTCCGCCGGAGGGGCCACGGGCACGGCGTGGCGGGGTCGGGGCGCTTGGGGGCTGGGTCATGATCGGCTGCGTGAAGACTTCCGGACGTCTGGCCGCCTTCGCGGTCGCGGGCCTGCTCGCCGCACTCCCCGCGTGCTCGGGCTCCGACGACCGTGGCGGTCGTGGGGGCGGTGGGGCGGGGGTCCGTACGGGCGCAGACGCGAGGGCGGGTGCTCGTGCCGGCGTGGATCCTGCTCGGACGGCGGCGCCTCGCACGGAGTTCCGGGGCGGGCACGCCGCTGCCTCGGGCGCCGGCGACCCGTACTTCCCGGGGCTCGGAAACGTCGGCTACGACGTCACCCATTACGCCCTGACCCTGGCCTACGAGCCCGGCAGCGGCCGCCTCGAGGGCACTGCGGAGATCACCGCGAAGGCCACTGCGGACCTCAGCGCCTTCAATCTCGACCTCCTCGGCCTGGAGGTGCTGAGCGCCACCGTCGACGGCCACAAGGCGCGGGTCCGGCACGACGGGCAGGAGCTGACCCTGCAGCCGCGCGATCACCTCAGGAAGGGCGCCGCCTTCCGCAGCGTCGTGCACTACGCAGGCACGCCGGAGCCGATCACCCATGACAACGGGTGGCGCGAAGGCTGGTTGAAGACGGACAACGGAGCAGTCGCGTTCGGCGAGCCGACGGGCTCGATGTCCTGGTTCCCGGGCAACCACCACCCCTCGGACAAGGCCTCGTACGACATCACCGTCACGGTCCCCAAGGGGGTGCAGGCGATCTCCAACGGGCAGCTGCGCGCCCGACGCACCAGCGGCGACCGCGCCACCTTCCACTGGCACCAGGCCGAGCCCATGGCCAGCTATGTGGCGACCGTGGCCATCGGCAGCTACGACATCACGACCTCCCGGACCCGATCGGGCATCCCGATCGTGTCGGCGATGGACACGACCGCGGGCGTGGACGAGGACGGGGCGGTCCTCGGCAGGTTCCCCGAGATCATGGAATGGGCCGAGGAAAGGTTCGGCCCCTACCCCTTCTCCGCCGCCGGGGTGATCGTCGATCAGGCGGCCGATGTGCCCTACGCCCTGGAGACCCAGACGAGGCCGACCATTCCGGCCGGCATCTTCCACACCACCAACGTGGTGCACGAACTGGCCCACCAGTGGTTCGGCAACTCCGTCACCCCGCGGACCTGGCGGGACATGTGGCTCAACGAGGGCTTCGCGACCTACGCGGAGTGGCTGTGGACCGAGGACCACGGCGGGGCCAGCGCCCAGGAGCACTTCGACCGCAACCACGCCAAGGCCGCGGACGACGACGAGTGGGACTTCCCGCCCGCCGAGCCGCCGAGTGCCTCGGACATCTCCGGCCAGCCGGTGTACGTGCGCGGCGCGATGGTGATCCACAGGATCCGCCAGACCGTGGGCGACAAGGCCTTCCGTGCCCTGGTGCGGGGCTGGACCCTGCGCCACCGCCACGGCCACGCCTCCACGGACGACTTCACCGCGTACGCGGAGGCCAAGGCCGGCCGGGACCTCGACTCGATCTGGGACCCGTGGCTCTACGGCGACGGCAAGCCCGAGTGACGGGGCCGGCGCGGTGTCAGGTCCTGACGCGCCGGTGGGCGGTCTCGACGAGCTTCATGTACGCGTCCCAGTTCCACACGGGCCCGGGGTCCTCGTGGGTGGACAGCGGGATTTCGACGTGGCCCAGGATGTGGTCCCGGTCGACCGGGACGTCGTACTTCGCGCAGATCGTGGCCGTGAGCACGGCGGATGCCTCGTACATCCCGTCGTTGTAGACAGGCTGGTCGATCCAGCCCTCGTGCTCGATGCCGATGCTCCGGTAGTTGTGCCAGACACCGCCGGAGTGCCAGGCAACGTCGCGCTCGCGCACACACTGAGCGATCCGCGTGCCGGTTGCGCTGACCACGTAGTGCGCGGACACCCTCTCGGAGGGGTCCTTGAACCTGGAGAGCATGATCGGCAAGCGGTCCGTCGTCAGATGAATGACGACGTATTCGATGGGATAGTCCTCGGGACGGTCGCAGGACGCGTAGTTGGACTCGCAGGCCTCGACCCAGACGGCGGGGGCGTAGTCCACCAGGGCGTCCCGACGCCGGGCCGCAGGTGGCCCGGCTGCGGCGACGGGGGTCTTGCGCACAGGGCTCGGCAACGCAGCCTTCACCTTCGCCCCGGACCCCATCAGCCGCGGCAGCTCCACAGCGGCCAGAGCCGTACCCGCCGCGCCGGCAGCACCCCACAACAGCCGTCGACGGCTCAGCGGGCTGTCTTCCATGGCCACTCCTCATGAGGTCAAGCAGGCAGGCAGAGGATGACACGCCGCGAATCACGACATCACGCTACATAAGCGGCACATCACGTAATCTGATCCTCAACCAGTGCCCGCACCCCAGCAAGCCGATCCTCCACCACTCGGCGCAAGGAGATGCTGATCGAGTGCTCCTGGCGTCCGCTGGGGCATGACCGGCGCCCCCCGCGTCGGCCGCACCCTCTCCAGCCAAGGTCAGGGACGCAGTGCCCTCCGGGGCGGTCCACACGCCCGGACGGTCCGTGTGCAGCCCGGAGCAGGAGCCGGCGACCGCAGCCACGCCCGGGCCTGCCGTCAGGAGTTGGGCAGGCGGCGGAAGCGGTCGTCGTCCTGGTAGCCGACCGCCGGTATGCCCAGCAGGTCGTCCACGCCGGGGAAGCCCTCGCCCGCCTGGAACTCCGCCCCGTGCACCGACGCGTCCTGCGGCGGACCCGCGTACATGCCGGTGTGGGCGCTGCCCAGTTCCATGAGGTAGCCACCCGTCGCCGAAGGGCGGCGCCGGTCGCTGGCGACGGCCTGGGCGGCGTACGTGTTCATGGCGGCGACGCGCTGGTAGAGGGCGGTCACCGACATCGGGGGGCGGCGGGCCGGGCGGCCGTCCAGGCCCTTGACCCGGATGTGGTGCGTCCGGGCAGCCTCCAGCACCGCTCCCAGGCCGGTCGCGCCCAGGTTCATGTTGCTGTCGTAGCGGGCGACGAACGCCTGCAGTCCGGGGCTCATCGTCCCGTCGGCGAGGTACGCGTCGACGTGTGACTGGTATCCGTCGTCGCGGATGCTCTCCAGGTAGAGGGTGCTCACGCCGGCGGCCTGGATCTCATCCATGTGCGTGCACAGGAACTCCCAGATGCGTGCCCCGGAGTGGGTGCCGCCGATGGCCACGCCGTCGAACTGCTCCAGCAGCGCGCGCAGGTCGCCCATCGCGTCCTGGGAGCCGGCGCCGGCCAGGGTGTCCTCCACCGTCTGGTGGCGCTGCTGCCGGTCTTCGGGAGCCTCCGTGTACGCATCGCGCGTGGCCCGGGCGTCACGGCCGAGCTGTGTGTCGCGTGCGTCCTGGCGGTTCCAGTGGCCGAGGGTGCGCGGGTCGGCGCGGCCGATGCCCTCCAGTACGTCATTGCGTCCGGCCGTCGGGGGGACGTCCGGCGCGAGCCTGCGGATGTTGCCCAGGTTGTAGTGGAGCAGCTGGTCGGTCTCCTGGAGTGTCTGCGGGTCCGCGTCGATGGCTACGCGCTGCTTGTTGGCGGCGTCCCGGGTGGCCTGCGGCAGACTCTGCCATTCGTCCGCCGTCAGCGCGTTCGGTGTGCGGTCCTTCGCCCGGGAGCTGCGGGGACCCCGTACGCGCAGCGCTGGGCCCGGCGGGTGCCGGTGCAGTTCGTCCTGCTCCATGCGCTGGACCACGGGAGCGGGACCCGACGACGGCTCCGCGGTGTGCGCGTGCCGCTGTGCCTCGATGATGCGCGACACCACGGCGTTCCCGGCGAGAGGCTGGAGCTGCAGCATCGACTCCGCGGTCGTTGCGCCGCCGGACCGGGACTGTCGCGCGGCCTGCGCGGCTCCCGGGCGCTGCGGTCCTTTCCGCTGCTCGTCACCGGCCTGCTGCGCCCGCATGCGGCGTCCCCTCTGCGACATGGACTGGGAACGTCCAGTGTCACTGCGCTGCCTTCCCCGGCGGTACGTCCGGAGGGGCAGGTACGGGTGCAGGCGCCTTGCCCTCTCATGCCCCGCGTAGAGGGCTGGGAAGGTGAGTCCGACGTGCCCGGGGTGGTGGAGGCGGGGCCGGGAGGCGGGGGAGTCGCCGTGCCCGGTCTCGTCCCGTTCACTCCTGGGTGGTGTTTCGCCTGTGCAGGGTGGGGGAGTATCGGGTTGCCGCCGGCCGCGGTGTTCGCGGGCCGGGGTGGATCGGGAAGGCGTGTCATGGCTCAGGGGACTGTGAAGTGGTTCAACGCGGAGAAGGGGTTCGGGTTCATCGCGCCGGATGACGGTACTCCGGACGTGTTCGTGCATTTCTCCGAGATCGATGCGTCCGGGTTCCGGTCGCTCGAGGAGAACCAGCGGGTGGAGTTCACCACTGGCCAGGGCCCCAAGGGTCCCCAGGCGCAGCAGGTCCGACCCATCTGATCCTTCCCATCTGGTGCCGTCTCGCCTGACCGCTGCCGCGGAACCCGCCCCTGGCCAGGCCCCGGCGCCCTACGACCCGTGGCGGGGAGCTCCGCCGCTGCTGCGTTCTGCGCCGCAGCGGCCATGCCCCACAGGCCGGTACGCACCTCATGCCTGCGGGCGGGCCGGCCCTCGACGTACGGCGGACGCCCCGGATCAACGGATTACCAGGTGGTCGCCCACGCATTGGTGGGGACCCCTGCCGAGCAGCGAGCGGTCTGGACGTAGATGCCGGGCTGGTTCGGCGATGCGTAGGTCACCGGACTGGACACCGTGTGGACCATGGGTCGGCCCGGGCCGTGTCCCCCGCGGCACGTCGCGTGGATCTGGTACCAGGAGCCGCCGTTGGGGTTTCCCTGGCAGGCGCCGATCCCGCCGGTCGAGGTGATGCCGTAAGTGCAGTAGCTCGAAGGTGTTGCATGGGCCGGCGTCGACAGCATTCCGCTTCCCGTGGCGCAGAGGAGCGCGACTGCTGTCGCCAGGATCTTCCGCCTCATTCGCTTCCCCCGATCGCTGTTGCCGCCCACCCCATCGAGCGCCAGAGCAGTAGTCAGCGAAGCATCCGCTCCGCGTCGGCAGCAGGTGGTACGGGGCAGCGCGCGAAGCACACGTGCTGCTCCCTCCGCCACTTCGCGCCACTCCGAGGCACACCTCGATCACATGGCCGACGCCTTGCCCTCGGTCGTATCAAGGGGTCAGCCGATGCGGACCGTGATCTCGGGGAGGGGTATGTCGGCAAGGTTGAGCTGGAGCCCGGCCAGGGTCAGGTAGGTCTGCGAGTCGGTCAAGGCGGAGTTGGCGGACGGCGCCTGGCTCTTCCCGCGCGTGCTCACCAGCAGGTACCAGCCCCCGCGCTTGTAGCTGCGGGAGGCGTCGGCGCGGTCGCCGTTAGGGTTCAGCGTCCAGCCCTGGCGCTCCAGGTCGGCGCAGATCGCGTTCATCTCCGACTGTGCGGCGGTCATCTCTCGGACGGCCGTCCAGCCCGTCCTGTTCGAGTTGGCGCCGGCCGGGCCGAGCGGGCGGCCCTGCGCCGGGTCGAGGCCCGCCGCGCTGAGCGCGGTCCGGATCACCTCGTCCACCGCGTCCCGGGTGAGGGGCGGTGACGTGGACTCCGGTGCGGGCGCCGCCGCGGACGGGGACGGCGTGGCCGCGGGCGCGCCCAGGTGGACGCGCCCGTCGTCGTCTATCTGGACGTGGTCCGGCATGACCACGGCGGCCAGACTCACGACCAAGGCCGCGGCCAGCCCGATCCACACCCTCTTCAACAGCTCGTTCAACGCGAAACCCCCCGAGTGATCATTCAGAGGGAGTCTCACACACACTGCTCGACGGTCTGGGACGGCGGGGGAGAGGCAGCCGCGGTCGCGGACTGTTTTGATCCAGTCCGGCGAAGGCTTCGCTGAGGCCGTGGTCTGGGTAGGGGCGCCCGGAGATCGCGTCCATTGGAGGTTTGCCGCCTGCTGACAATCCGGACCAGGTTGAGGACAATTGGCCTACGTTGGTGGAAATGCAACTCATCGGGGGTGGCTCTATGCCCGGTAGGGGTCGACGCAGGACCGGTCAAGGCACGGGGCGGCCCACGGGGCCCCGGTGGAGGCTCCCAAGGCGAGGCAATCCGCCTCCACCAGACCACGGCACCAGGCCCGCAACCGGACAGAACCCGGCGTCGACACCGTCCGGTGGAACCGACGGTGGAGGAAACGGCGAAGGCAAGGAGCGAATCGTTCCGCAGAACGACATCTGGCACAGGCCTCCCACGTGGACGAACACCCCACCTCCCACCAGTGACGCTGGTGCGTCTGCTCCGGACGCCGGCACAGAGCATCACCAACCTCCTCCACCCCCGGCCTCGCCTCCTCGCCAGGACGCAGGTGCGCCGGGCTCGGACGCCGGCGGGGGCCCTGCAGGACACCACGAAGCGCCGTCGGCGCAAGAGCCCGCGGCCGCCTGGGGAGGAAAAGCACTGCACGCGACTGCGGGCAAGGAACAGCCACTTCATGCGGCAGACTGGTCCGACAAAGCGCCGCATGCAGTCCCGGGCAAGGAACTGCTGGACGCACCGCACGCGCACGGAGCACCAGGCTCCGCCGCGGATCCCGGAACCCTTCAAGGAGCGGCGCACCCCGCCCACCCGGCTGGGGCCGGATCCACGGGCCATGGTGGATCTCCACATGGCGGGTTGCACGCCCTATCGCCGGGCGGCTCCCCGACGGGCGATGGGCATATTGCCGCGCCCCCCGCTTCCAGCCCTACCCCAGCCCAGGTCCCAGGGGGCTCCGACGAGGGGACGGCCCTCACGGCTGAGCCGGCCGCGTCGCGCGATGATGCAGGCACCGAGACGACGCCCGTCTCCCCTCCGGCCGACGCCGGCCAGCTTCAAGGCGAGAACTCGGTAGACGGGATCCCCGTCATCGGGCCCGCCACAGGGGCCACCCTGTCGTCGGAATCGATACCGGAGACGGTTACGGCCACTCCCCAGACAGAGCAGAGTGACCAGGCCGCTCCAGCACAGCCGTCCTCCGCCTCCGGGGAATCCGGGCAGGGGAGCGGACAACAGCCCCCCGTTTCCAGCGGCGGCGCGCATGAGGGGCACGACCTTCCGGGCAGGGACTTCGGGTCGATCTCGTTCGACTTCGACGGCGGGCTGCCCGACGGCACGGTGACGGATGGCACGGTGACGGATGGCAGCCCGGACGGCACTGCGGACGGTGACCATGGGTCAGGCAGCTTCGAGAGCATTGCCCTACTGGCCCCGCCCGAGGCGATGGGCTAGGCCCTGCGACCGGCCGGGATCACGTCATGATCCCCCGGACATCGCGTCGTTCGGGGAAGATCCGCGATTCGACGTACCGGCCAAGGTTCTTCACCTGCTGCGGGGTGCCGATGCCGGGCAGCTCCACGTAAGCCGTGGAATACGCCCCCGACTCGTTGTAGCGAAGGCCGAGCGAGGCCGTGTGGGTGAGGTACGTGCCGAAGGTTCGTACGTAGCTCGGTGACTCGACGATCTGGTAGTACCAGACGAACTGGACCTTGCGGCGGATGAAACCGGACTTGATGTCGACACCGTACTCGTAGAAGTCGGCGCCGTTTGCCCGCGGCTTCACCAGCAGAAGAACGAAGGAGGACAGGAAGTAGATCCACGCCAGGAGGGCGGGGACCGTGTTGTACATGGCCATACCGAGGCCGATGCCGAGCTCGGTGAGGACGTACCCGGCCAGGGTCAGTGCGACGGCGATCAGGAAGCGCTTCGCGATCAAGGACAGAAGGTGTCGTGCCTTGAGGTTCACCTCGTACTTTGGTGCGCCGCGGTCGGCGACACGGTGTGTGTCGGACTGGGCGCGCAGGGAAGGTGGACCCGGGTTGATGGGCCTGCCGGTGACAGGCAGTCCTGCCTGGATCGAGGCGGCAGCGGGGGCTGTGCGGCTGAGCGACTCCTGGCAGGCCCGGAGCCTGGCTCCGGTGTCGCGGAACTCGGCAACTCCGAGGACTTGCCGGGCAGTTTCGAGGACCTTGGCGTAAGCCTCCGCCGCCCCGTGCAGATCGGTGTCTGCCTGAAGGAGCCGACCGAGGCGATAGGAGGCCTCGTAGTGCTGCGGATCGTCGTCCAGGAGACGTCGAAACTGCGCTTGTGCTTCGCCATACCTGCCCGTGTCGGTCAGGCAGATCCCCAGCGCGTAGCGCGCGGCCAGGTGCTCGGGCTCCTGCCTCAGGAGTTCTTGCAGCAAGGGCACGGCAGCCTCCGGCCGCCCGCGCCGGTGCAGAGCACTCGCCTGGTCGTACAACGACCCATCATCCGCCCCCATGCTGACCTCCGAGCTGCCGATTCCCCTGCGTAGCCACCCGCTCACGCAACAGCATTGTGCCGCTCTGTGAGGTACGCCATAAGGCCAACCAGGAAAGTACTGGCCGCCCATCTCCATGCGCTTGGGTCGGCGAACTGCGGGCTGCGCTCCGTCGGCGCCACGATTGCGCGATCGGAGCAGAACCGCATGGTCCTGAACGCCAGAGCGGTGCGTGACACATGCCAACTACCCGCGTGGGGGCGGCCGCAGGGGCCAGAGCGGAGGAGACACCGAATGATCCCGATGCCGTCGCACCCGTATGAAGGAGACGGGCGTACTCGGCGTCCTGGGGCCTGGAGTCGCCGTGCCGTTCGGACCCGCAGACCCTCGTGTGTCCGCACGGCACGGCCGGATCAGTCGTCGGCCAGGGCCGTGCCCGTGTCCGCCAAGGGTCCCTGCAGGGTGACGTGCTGGAGCCAGGTCCGTCCGGCGGATCCGAACAGCCTGTGCCGATGTGGCGTGCGAGGGTCAGGCCCGGCGCCCACCCGTTGGGGGCAGTACCGCCGGGCCGACCCATCCGTGACGGCGGGGCGGGGTCCAGCAGCGCAGTGCGCTGCAGGCGGGGGTGCTCACCTCCCTTTGCAGGCGATGAGCAGCCGTGGGTGGCGCGGTCGGGCTCGCTCAGGCGTAGTCTCCTCCGGCTGCACTGCAGCGGACGGGAGGGCGTGGAAAGTCAGAACGCGTACACCGGGTTCCCGTTCAGGGTCGCGGACATCATGCACGCGTTGGAGAAGGTGTGTTTCCAGGCGACGCGCCTGCCGTGGAGTACGCCGTCCGCGGTGACCGTAACGGGGGCGAAGTGCTTGGGGCATGCCCGCGATGCATTCGGTGTTGCCAGCAGGCGGTCGAGTTCGCCGTCGGTGGCGTTGAGGGCGTCGCACGCGGCCCTCGGGGCGGGGTGAGTGCCCTCGGCGGTGTAGGAGCAGCTGAGGGTGGACGCGCGCATGACGGTGTCCGTGGGTGCGCCGGAACCATGGGCAACGGTGAAGACCATTGCGGACGGGCCGTGCACACCGGCGGGTTGAGCCTCCGCGAGACCCGTGGTGCCTGCAAGACACAGGAGACTGAGGGCGGATACTGCGATGGTGTGGTGACGCATGACAAGTTTCGCCTTCGATTCGAGGATGATTGCGGTTCGGTGCCTGCGATCTGACGCTCCACTGAAGACGAGCCTGGCAGGTCCGAAGGAGGGTTGCCAACGGGCGGTCGATTTACGGACAGATGATTGGAATGCTGGATCACCGGCCGGTGTCCGCCCGGCTGGCGCGATACACCCAGGCTCCCGAGCGGCTCCGGGGCGGGGGTGCCGCCCTGCCGCGCCGTGTTCCTCCCTGGTGGCGGCGGTGCGCGGTTCGCCGAATCGCCGTGCAGGGTGACGGGATGAATGCGGTCAACCCAGGTCTCGGGCGCCGAGCTCCTGAGTGAATCCGGTCCAGCGGAGCTCGGCGGGAAGGTGGCCGGTGTCGACGAAGACGAGGGGCCGCCGGTGAGGCCCGTCACCCCGCGGGGCCGGAGTAGTTCGGGCGCTCGTTCGGTCGACAGCGGATTCGTTAGCGGATTCGTTAGGCTCACGGGAATGGAAGCCCGTACCCCGTCCGTCCTCCTCCTGTCCGCCGCCCGCACGTCGACCGCCGAACTCATCGCGCGAGCGGCGGCCTGGCGCGGCTACGACGTGACCGACCGGGCGGCGGATGCCGAAGGCCGCAAGGTGCACTGGTACGGCGGTCCCCGTGCGGCCGCACGCCATGCCGGCCCGCTGGGCCTGGGGCTGCTCGAACCGGCCGACGACTGGCTGACGCACCTACCGCGCCCCCTCCTGCGGCGGGGCGTGCGGCTCACCACCCTCGGTGAGGCACGGGAGCTGCGGGAGCGGGTTTTCGTGAAGCCGCCCTCGGCCAAGATCGACCTGCTGCCCGCCGCCGTCCACGAGGACGGGACCAGCCTGCCCGGCGGGCTCGACGGCTCCACCCCGGTTCTGGTGAGCGGTGTGGTGGAGTTCGCCACGGAGTACCGGCTGTTCGTCCTTGACGGCGAAGCCGTCACCGGCAGTCGCTACGCCGTCCACGGACGCCTCGATCCGGCGCCGCTGGACGCCGAGAGCCGTGCCTTCGCCCGCACGGTCCTCGACGCCACGGCCGTCGGCCTGCCCAGCGCGGTGTGCCTGGACATCGGTCGGCTCGCCGACGGCGACTGGGCGGTGGTCGAGGCCAACATGGCGTGGTTCGCCCACTGTTACACCGCGGAACCGGACCGCGTCCTCGATGTAGTGCTCCGTGCCGCCGGCCCGATCGCCGCGGTTGCGGACCGGGACCGACGGCACCTGCGCAGGTCGGCGGATCGTCCGGAAGCGGTCTGGGGCAGGGCTGTCTGACCACGACGATCTCCGGTGCCCAGGCGACGCTGACGCTCAAGGCGAAGCACGGCCGGTCCTCCTGGAAGGACCGCTGGACGAACAAGAGGGTCCGACGACGCCTCAGGGCCACTACCCGCGTGCAGAACAGCGGCTGGAGGCTCACCTGGACGGGCTACGCTCCATCCCAGCCCGTGCCGGAGCGGAGTGTGCGGGACGGGCCCCGCCCCCGCTCACGGGACGCAGTACGGCCAGGGGCACCCCGCACCGGACGGACCGGGGTGCTGCGCCCCGGCCGCACGGGTCAGGCCAGGCGCAGGTCGATCCAGGGCACGGTGTCGCCCTCACGCAGCAGATAGCGTTCGACCTCAACGAAGCCGCGCCGCTGGGCGAAGCGCAGCCCGCCCGGGTTGGAGGCCAGCACCACGGTCTCGATGACCTGAGCGTCCAACGCGCGGGCCTGGCCCAGGGCACGCTCGTAGAGGCGGGAGCCGAGGCCGTGGCGGCGGTATTCGGGCAGGACGCGGGCGATGACCGTGGCGGTGGCGCCGTTGTCGCCGGTGGGCGGGCGCACGGTGGTGCAGCCGACCAGGACGTCGCCGAGGTAGGCAACTTCCATACGGTTGCGGCCGGTGCGGGCACGGACGTCGTCGAGGGACAGCACGTCGCCGGGGATGATCAGGTTGTGGACGTACCGCCAGTCGTGGATCGAGGCGTCGTCGTCCACCGCTTGGATGCGCAGGTCGGTCATCGGCCCAGCAAACCGGTGCGCGCCGCGGCGCGTCAACCGCGATTGCCGTGTGGGGAAGTGCAGGTCAAGGCCGGTCACGGCACCGCTCAAGGTAGTGCCTTCAGCGGGCCGAGCTTGGGGATCAGCGCCTGGAGGAGTTGAGCCATCGCGTTGAAGGAGCCGTCAGTCTCGGCGTCGGTCAGCGGCGCGGTCGGCTCGGCCTCGACCTCGCACCCGAGATTGCCGGCCCGGACTTTCAACCCAATGGTGGGGCTCTTCGGGGCGCGGTACCGGAAAGCCTGGTCCCCCAGGCCGGTGACCGTCTCCGGGGGCCCGTAGAAGGCCGCCAGACCCGCGAACCCGTCGATGGCCTTGTCCGCGTCTCTCCAGGCGCTGCATTGAACGGTGACCTTCACCAGGTCGGTGCCGCTGCGGGACATCGACTGCTTGCACATGGAGCCGGAGACCACCTCCGGTTCGAGGCCGGTGTTGTATCCGTCGCGGGCACCTTGGAGCTGGAACAGGTCAGCGAACTCCTTGAAGTCGAGGTGTTGGCAGATGTACCTGGGCGGGGGGTAGTCGCCCGGCTTGACCGTCATCGCGCCGTCGTCGGTCGGCGGCGGGCTCGCGGTCGGTATGGTCGATGAATGGGAGCCCCCGAAGGCTATCGCCAACCTGATCAGCAGGCCTGCGGCGACGAGTGATGCCCCGATCACCGCCCAGACCTTGCTACGGCTCGTACCTGGCATGGCGCCCCTTCCCCTTCGTTGTCTCAGAGCGTCTCCACGCTACCGAGAAGCACTGACAGAGCATCAGTGGACGGTGCGTGACTCGGAGGGCATGCCTGCACGCTGAAGGGAGGGCCGCTGCGGGCTGCCAGGAATGCCGCCGCGCCCGGGCGAAGTCGCGGTCCCGCCCACCGGCAACAGCCCGTGGCTGCCGCGGGCGTGGGGCACGGGCGGTGACGGCGTTGAGGGGAGGGCGTCTCGATGGCCTGCGTTCCCCCTTCATCCGTAGTCGTCACGGAAGCGCGGTCAGAACCGCACGCTGCCACCGGCATGGCGTTCCCTGCCCGGCATCACCAGTTTTCGGAGTGCGGCTCCGAACGTGAACCCGGCCTCCGGGCTGGCAAGCCGGCGGGCAGAAACCCTTTGCAAAGGCTCCTGTGGTTCACCGCTTGGGAGACCGCCTCTGACGTCCCCAGCGCGGGCCGCCAGCACCCGGTGGCGGCCCGCGCTGTCGTGAAATGGTCAGGGCCGTGCCCGTGATGCGCCGACGGACGTGGAGGTGAATCCAGTGCTCCCTGTCTTCTTCGCCGTACTCGCCGCCGTGCCAGTAACCCGCCGTGCCTCAAGCCGGGCTTGCAGCCCTGCGGCCACTGCGCGGACCGTCAGCAACCGTTCCCGGCATTGAATTTGGGGGTGCGCATCGTGTGCGAGACACCGTTGATCCTCAGCGTCACCGTGCCGTGCAAGTAGTTGCAGTTGATCTCGGTGGCCCGGGCATAACACGCGGTGCTCTTCTTCGCGCTGAGAAAGCTATTGGGGCAGGTGTCGTGCGAACCGTCCATCGTGGTGATCTCGCCGCCGATCGGGACGGCTTTGCCTCCGCCGTTGCCGACGATCATCACGACCTGGGACTTCGAGTTGGGTAGCAGGACGTAGCAGGCGTACATCGCCACCGTAGAGGTCCCACGGTGGTACTGCTTCGCGCTGCACGCCCGGCTGCCCGAGAGATTGGGGCTGCCCCAGGTCGCGGCCGAGGCAGGACCCGCCGCAACGAAGGCGAGCGTCAGAGCGGACATCAGGACGACAAGGCTTCTCAGGACCTTGGGCACAGAACTCCCCGTATCTTCACCCCATTTGGGGCGTAGCCGAAAGGAAGGGAAAGTAGCCGCCTGTCGACGAGATCGTCAAGCGGACGGTCCCTTGTCCGGTCTCTGTTCACGAGACTGGGTTTCGGCCGACGTCGGCCGAGTCGGCGGCCGGCGCATGTCACGGTGCCGGACCCGCAGAGTGCTTCACCGCGGTCTGGCAGCGGGTGAAGCCTGCGCGGCTCCTCTCCTCGCTTCGTGCTCCACCCATCGGGCTCGGCGTTGGCGGTCACGGGCGCAGCACCCGAGGTCGGAACGGAGCGTGATCATCAGTGTCCGCAGGGTCGAAGGGCGAGCACAGGGGATCAAGAGCGCCCTATCCGGACCTTAAGGGACGGATAACAGCGAGCTCGCAGGCCCTCGGAGGCCCGTTCCGGCCGCAAACCGTGCTTAGGGTCACGGGTGTTGACCGAGGCACTTTCGACGCTGCCGCTGCACCGGCGGATCGGCTTTACCAAGAGGTTTCTGATGTCCCGAAAGCGAATTGCCCTGGCCTGCGCGGCCGTAGTCGTCGGGGTCTGCTCCGTCGTCGTACCCGTCGCCGCCAATGCGGGAGAGGAAAAGGACGGCCTCAGCGCCGCCTGCCGCGTCGCGGACCAGGCCACCGTGTGGTGGGCGTCCGGCGAGGTCTCTCTGGCCAACAAGGGGGCCCGGCCCGTACGGGACTGGACCGCCGAGTTCGACGTGTCGCAGGGGCAGGTCACCCTCGACAACCCCTGGGCGTACGAACTCCGCCAGACCGGCAAGCACGTCACCGTCAAGCCGATCGCCGACCGCGCCGATGTGGCCGCCAACGGCAGCCGCGCCGTCAAGGTCGGGATCAACCCCGCCGGCAAGGGCATACCCAAGATCACCGGATGCAAGGTGAACGGCGCGTCGGGCAACGGGAGCGACACCGGCACGAACACGGCCGTCCCCGCCGACAGCGGCTCCTTCGTCAAGGACGACACCGCCGTCCACCTGATGTGGAAGCCGCCCGCCGGCGGCGCCGAAGTCGTGCGCTACGAGGTCTTCCAGGACGGCAAGCAGGTCAAGACCGTCAAGGACACGATGGCGGACATCGAGCGGCTGGCCCCCGCCACCCGCTACGCGTTCAAGGTCCGCGCCGTCCGCGCCGACGGCCGCACCACCGGCTTCAGCAAGGACATCGTGCTCACCACCCTCGCCGCGCCCGGCCAGGACAAGGCGAAGCCGGTCATCCCCGCGGATCTGGAGGCGACGGCCTCCGGCCCGTACCAGGCCTCCCTGGGCTGGCGTGCGGCGACCGACGACGTCGCCGTCACCGGCTACCGGATCTACCACAACGGCACCAAGGTCCAGGAGGCGGACGCCAAGGCCACCTCGGTCACCGTCTCCGGCCTGACCGCGAGCACCGCCTACCGTTTCAAGGTCACCGCCGTCGATGCCTCCGGCAAGGAGTCCGACCCGACCCGCGAAGCACAGGTGACGACCGCCGCGGTCCCCGACGGCAACGGCGGCAAGGCCGCCCCCGGCGACTTCGCCGCCACCACCGCCACGAAGCAGGACGGCGGTGTCACCCAGCACTACCTGAACCTCGCCTGGTCCGTCCCGCAGGGTGTCGGCCAGATCACCGCCTACCAGGTCTACCTGAACGGCAAGCCCGTCCAGACCTTCATGTGGGGCACCGGCGACCCGGTGCTGCCGGTCCCGACGACGAAGGGTTCGCGCGAGGTGCTCGTCGGCTCCCACCCCGGCACGACGTACACCGTGAAGATCCGGGCACGGCTCGGCGACGGCACGTGGGGCGCGTTCTCCCGCGAGCTGACCGTGAAGACCGGCGGCTGACCACCCGCCTGCCGCCTCACGCACACGAACGACCCCATGACCAGGAGCGTCCCCCTCATGAGTACGACCCGCCCCACCGCCACCACTTCCCCCGACCCGGCACGGCCCCCGGCCCGCCGCACCGCCTTCCTGCGCCTCACCGCGCTCGTGGCCCTCCCGCTCGCCGTGAGCACCCTCGGCTCCGCACCCGCCTCCGCTCACGGCTCCACCGCCGACCCGGTCAGCCGCAGCGTGGCCTGCACCAAGAACCCGAAGGCGAGTGAGGCCTGCAAGCTCGCCCTCGCCGAGAGCCCCGGCATCCCCGGCGACTGGAAGTCGATCGTCCAGGGCCGCGCCATCGACCACAGCACCCCGACCTCCTCCCCGCAGCACCGCGCCCGCATAGCCGACGGCAAGCTGTGCAGCGCCGGCAACGCACAGTTCTCCGGCCTGGACCTGGCACGGGACGACTTCCCCTCGACGACACTGCCCGGCGGCGCCGAGTACGACATCCGCTACGACATCAGCGCGCTGCACAACCCGTACCGCATGGAGATGTACGTCACCAAGGACGGCTACGACCCGAAGAAGCCGCTGAAGTGGTCCGACCTGGAGGACACCCCCTTCCTCAGCGCCGACAACACCGCGGCCACGGCAGCCCCCTCGGGCTTCCTCGGCGCGAAGGCGTTCACGTTCAAGGCGGTGCTCCCCGAAAAGAAGGGCAAGCACCTGATCTACACGATCTGGCACGGGCTGAAGCGGCCCGACGGCTCCTTCCAGAGCGAGGAGGCCTTCTACTCCTGCTCGGACGTCACCTTCAAGTAGGCGGACGCCGGCAGGCCCACACCCCGAGCCCGGGCACCCCCCTTCCCCGGGCTCGGGGGTTCGGCCGTCTCTCTCGGCATCAGCGCACCGCGCCGGTGCCGCAGGCGGGCCGATCGCAGCTCTCGGGCCCACTGCGGAAGTCCGTACTGAAAGCCGCCCGGTCCCCGCCACAGCGGGGACCGGGACCGCTGAAAGTGGCCTTGTTCACGAGAACCCGAGCTGCGGCAGTGCCGGTTGCCGCGGCTCAGTGACGGTAGGCGGTCGTCGCGGTCTCGATGAAGGATCGGATCAACGGGTTGGTGTCGCCCTCGTTCCAGGCCGCCACCACTCGGCTCGGAGGCATGTCGGTCAGCGGCACCACGGTCAGCTCCGCGGACAGGTCGTGCCCGAGCGGGGCCAGGCCGACCGTGCCGTTCCACAGCACCGCCTGCAGACATTCCTGGACCGCACGCACCACTGGGCCCTCGCGCGGCCTGCCGCCGTTCCAGTACGACTGCCAGACGGGGTCGGTGCCCTGCGGGAACCGGAACCAGCGGCGGTCGCTCAGCTCGGCCAGCCGCAGGCCGTCGCGGCGGGCCAGCGGATCGTCGGCGCGCAGGAGCGCGCCGACCGGATCGGCTCGCAGCGTACGGACCGTCAGGGCGGTTTCGTCGAACGGCGCCCTGGTCAGCGCGACGTCGACCAGTCCGGCGCGCAGCCCGCAGGTGGGGTCACTCAGATCGGTCTCGCGGATGCGGATGTCGATGCCGGGATGGTTTCGGCGATAGGCGGCGGCCAGCCTGGACACGCCCGGGTCGGTGCCGTCGTCCAGGATGCCGATGGTGATGGTCGAGGCGCCGGCCGCCGCGCTCACGCGTACCCGGACGCGGTCGGCATGGCCGAGCAGGGCCCGCGCCTCGTCGAGCAGCACCGTACCCACCGGAGTGAGCGTGACGCCGGTCGGCGAGCGGGCGAAGAGCAGGGCCCCGACCTCGGCTTCCAACTGCTTGACCGCCCGGCTCAGCGGCGGCTGGCTCATGTGCAGCCGGGTGGCGGCCCGGCCGAAGTGGAGTTCCTCGGCGACCGCGACGAAATAGCGCAGGGTACGTAGCTCCACGCTGCAACGATACCCACCGGGTATCGGCGCCGTGGAACAGGTCTTGGACACTGACGCAGCTCGGGCGGTGCACTGGTGGGCATGACCGAAGAAGCACGAAACAGCGCGCCGCGTACCGGACCCGCCCTGTCGGTGGTGGGTCCTGGCGAGGGCGAGACGATCGTCCTGGGCGCCACGCGCATGCGCGTCCTGGAGGACGGCAGCCACACCGGGCACCGCCTCGCGATCACCGAGTCCGTCCTCGCCCCGCACACCCAGGGACCGCCTCAGCACCGCCACGGCCTGCACGACGAGGGCTTCTACGTCCTCTCCGGCACCGTCCGGTTCACCGTAGGGGACGAGGACCACGACGCCACCATCGGCACGCTCGTGATGGTTCCGCCCGGCACCCCTCACACCTTCGCCAACCTGACCGACCAGCCCGCCGTCCTG
Organism: Streptomyces sp. NBC_00207; assembly: GCF_045160965.1. Classification (NCBI taxonomy): domain Bacteria; kingdom Bacillati; phylum Actinomycetota; class Actinomycetes; order Kitasatosporales; family Streptomycetaceae; genus Streptomyces; species Streptomyces sp. NBC_00207. The sequence continues at coordinate 8,538,616 of NZ_CP130715.1, forward strand.
CTCAGCACCTTCACCCCCGACCTGTACGTGCAGTACTTCCGAGACCTCCAGGAGGGGCTCGCAGGCGGCCGGCCGCTGACACCACAGGCCAACATCGACGCGATGAGCCACTACGCGACCGAACCCGCCACCGACCTCGACTGAAGCAGTCGACGGGTCTCCGTGAACCGAGACTCAAGAACGGGAACCATGAACATCGCCTATTGGATCGTCGCGGGACTGCTCGCGCTCTTCTACTTCTACGCAGGCGCACTGAAGGTGATCCGCAGCCGCGATCAACTCCGGCCGATGATGGCCTGGGTCGACCGCATCCCCCTGCCCGCCCTCAGGGCGCTTGGGGCAGTTGAAATACTTGGCGCGGCCGGCCTGGTACTGCCGCCGCTGACCGGCATCGCGCCCTCGCTGGCGGCGGCTGCGGCCATCGGCTTCGCACTCCTGCAAATCGGCGCGATCGCCGTCCACCTGAGCGGCCAGGACCGCCGGATCGCACTCAACACCGGTCTCACCGTAACCGCGGCCGTGACCATCTGGCTGGCCGTCCGGCTGTGAACAAGCACAGTCTCGGCCGCGGCGCCCCGCGGGGCCGCAAGCGTCCCGCGGAGGGCGTGGTAGGCCCGCGCTCGCCGAGTTCCTCCGGCTCGGCCGCCCGTTCGCCGGTCATGGTCCCGGCCCGGTCGGCCCGTCGCCGGTCCGAGAGCCACCTGCCGAACCGCCCCGACGAGCTCAGCGGCCGGGCGTGCGGGCGCGCAGACGGTTCGAGACCAGGATGAGTTCCTCTGGCACGACATTCCTTCCCAGGACGAACCGGCCGAGCAGGCCCTGTGGCCCGGTGACGACCACGACGTGACCGTCCAGGGCCAGCTGCAGTTCCCTCCACGGGTGGCTCCACTGCGGCAGATAGCCGAACTCCCACAGTTGGAGCCGTCGGGTGGTCGTCGTCAGGGAGTAGGACGTGTAGTCGTCTTCCTTGAAGGGTGCAGGCGCTTGAGCGCCCTCGGGGACGAGCTTCACCCGGTACTGGCCCAGTTCCCTTTCGCCCGTCTCGAGCGTGTCCCTGCGGACCTCGGCCTTGACCCTGTCCCGGCGCCCGGTCACCGCTCCGCCGAAGGCTCCCAAGAAGCCCGCGACGAGACAGAACGTCAGGTTGAGCCACCAGGGCCAGTGGTCCGTACCGTCAATGGCGATCGGTATCACGCCGGCTGCGCCGGCGATCCCGCCCCAGACCGTGGCGCGCCGCACACGTCTGCGGCGTGCCACGTCCGCCTCGCCCGCCGCTGCTTCCTCGACCGTCCCGTCCATGGACTCCCCCAACCCCCGATGGCGCAGCAGTTACTGCTCGTCAAAACAGTACGTGCGCGCTTCGCAAGCCGGCGGCCAGGAGGGCTGCCACGCCTCGTTGGAAGGCAGCCCCCAGCTCGGTCAGTTCTGTCCAGGACCGTTCGCCCGGCGCTGGAGCCAGCGTCCGAGGTCGTCGCCTTCGAAGGCCATGCCGTGCTCGCCCCGGCGGGCCCGCAGGGCCGCCGGGGCGAGGTGCCGCTCAGGAGCCGGCTCAGCCGTTGACGTTGACGGCCTTCCAGGCGGCCGCCACCTGCTGGTACTCCACGCTGGTCGATCCGTACAGGTCGGCCGTCGCCTGCAGGGTCGCGGTGCGCGCTCCCGCGTAGTTGGTGGTCGACGTCATGTAGGTCGAGAGCGCCTTGTACCAGATCTTGTAGGCCTTGGTCCGGCCGATCCCGGTCACCGTCGAACCGTCGTAGGTGGGCGAGTTGTACGAGACCCCGTTGACCGTCTTCGCGCCGCTGCCCTCGGAGAGCAGGTAGAAGAAGTGGTTGGCCACGCCCGAGGAGTTGTGCACGTCGAGCCGGCCCACGGTCTTGGACCAGTAGTCGGCCGAGGCGCCGTCCTTGCTGGGCTTGTCCATGTAGCGCAGCGGCGTGCCGTTGCCGCGGATGTCGATCTTCTCGCCGATGAGGTAGTCGCCAACGTCGGCCGAGTTGTTGGCGAAGAACTCCACCGAGGTGCCGAAGATGTCGCTGGTGGCCTCGTTGAGGCCGCCCGACTCGCGGCTGTAGTTCAGCTTGGCCGTGGCGGCGGTCAGGCCGTGGCTCATCTCGTGGCCGGCGACGTCCAGGGAGGTCAGCGGCTTCTGGTTGGCGGCGCCGTCGCCGTACGTCATGCAGAAGCAGGCGTCGGACCAGAAGGCGTTGACGTAGGCGTTGCCGTAGTGGACGCGGGAGTAGGCGGCCTTGCCGTCCCCGGCGATGCCGTTGCGGCCGAATTCGGACTTGTAGAAGTCCCAGGTCACGGCAGCGCCGTAGTGGGCGTCGGCGGCGGCCGTCTGGCGGTTCGACGGCAGCCCGTCGCCCCACTTGTCGTCGGCGTCGGTGAACAGGCTTCCCGTGCCGGTGGTGCCGCCGTTCAGGTCGTAGGTCTTGTGGCCGCCGCGGATGCCGTCGGTCAGGCTGTAGGACGCCCCGCTCTGCGTGGTGTCCAGCGTGACGGAGCCGGAGTACTGGCTCGTGCCGGTGCCGGTGTCGATGGCCTCGTAGGAGTACAGCTCGGCGCCGGTGGCGGCGTCCGTGATGACGTGGCGCTCGCTGGGGGTTCCGTCGTGCTGGGTGCCGGTGACGACGGCCTCGTAGGCGAAGACCGGGTTTCCGCTCGCGGCCCAGACGACCTGGCGGGCGCCGGCGGGCGCGGCCTTGAGGGAGGAGCGGGCGGCGGCCGGGGCTATTCGGGCCTCGATGCCCTTGGTGGTCTTGCGGCTGCCGTTCTTCTTCTGGTGGACCACCAGATCTCCACCGAGGACCGGCAGCCCGGCGTAGGTGCGCTCGTAGCGGGTGTGCACCGTGCCGTCGGCGTCCTTGATCACATCGCGGGCCACGAGGCGCTCGTCGTCGGCCAGGCCGATGGCCCGCGCGGTGTCGGCCGCCGTGTTCTGGGCCGCGGTGATCGCCTGAACGCGTGCGTCGGTGGTGAGGGCGAGCGCGGTGGCTCCCGCCTCGCGCTCGGCCGAGGCGTTGGCGGAGCCGCTCTGGACGGAGATCGCGACCATCGCCGCCGACGCGACGACGGCGGCGGCGCGCAGCACTCGGGTGCGGCTGCGGGGGGTGCGGGATGAGGACGTGGGGAGGGTCACTCGTGCTCCTTCAATTGCCGTGGGGGGCCAGGCGGTTGAGATTGCCAGGAAGGAGCGGTGGATTGACAGGTATGCAACAAGGATTTGACCAGCTGTTGTCCGGAGAGAGGGGAGCGATGTTCGCTGAGCGACCAAAAATGGAACATTCCGTTTCCCCGGACGCGGTGTGCACCGAGTCCGGGGAAGGGTCCGGCCGCTACTGGACGCCGGGGATCTGCCGGGCCTTGAACGCGGCGCGCACGGCGTCCGCGGCGTTCGCGCCGTACATCCGCTCGGCGGTCGAAACCGTCGTCAGGGCCGCGTCCTTGAAGGACGTGTCCGGCGCGAAGCCGAACTGGGCGTTGACGATGATGCGGTCGGCGGTCCGGGCGCCCAGGGCGTTGCGGATGTCGAAGAGGGCGCGGGACCAGATCTCCCCGTCCGCGTGGACCTCGCCCTCCAGGTCGGCGTACACCTTGTTCCCGTCGATGCGGCGCAGGCAGTGCGGGGCGTCGCTGTAGGAGGCCGCGTCCCAGTCGGCGACGCAGGCCAGGTCGGCCCGCCGCGGCCAGCCGTACGCGGCGTCCGCGTGGGCGCCGACCTCGACGGCCAGGTAGTCACCGAAGGCCTCGCCTATCGCGCCGGCCTCGGGAGAGGTGCCGAAGCCGGGGACCTGCGCGTTGTGCACCGCGTGGCCGTATTCGTGGACGATCACCTCCGCGTCCTCGGCGTCGTCGACACCGCCCTTGCCGAAGCGGATCTCGGTCTTCTTGTCCGAGAAGAAGGAATTGTCCGCGCCCCACTGGTTGATGCGGACCGGCTGGGCCCGGTCGTTGGCCCCGGGCAGTTCGGTGCCGAAGCCCAGCCCTTGCAGGTACTCCTGGGCCTCATTGACCCAGAAGTAGGCCATGACCTGCTCGAACTGGTCGTCGGTGCGGTTGTATACGGTCGCGTCCGCGGGTTTCGCCGAGGCGCCGGTGTCCGATCTGACGTACGCCCACCGGCCCGACAGCCGGCCGCTGGCGTCCAGGTTGCGGAGCGCGGCCGTGGTGTAGGCCGAGGCGGGCACGGCGTCCGCGGCGTCCTTGGCGTCGGCCAGGGTCTGATCCCCGGAGGACTGAACGGGGTTGACCATGAAGATGCGGGCCTGGGGCAGCGCTGCTGCCGGCGCGGACCCGGACCCGGACGCCGAGGCAGGTCCGGTCAGGGCGACCAGGGTCAGGGCGGCGGTGGCCGTGGCGGTGGCCGCGGCGTTGAGACCGCGGGGTGTGCGGCGGGACATGGACATCCTCCTGTGAGGGACGCGTAGTGCCGGAGAAGAGACACGCAAGGGCGGGGTGTGGCCGTGATCCTCGCGCACGACATCCGGCCCGCGCCAGGTCCGCGTTCCGGAAGTTCCGCCGCACACGACGCCATTCGGGCAGGGCAATCGCCCCGCTCCCCGCCGCGTTGCCGTCGTGCGGGGCCCCATGAGGTGAGATGTCCGACCAGGCGGCCATCGACTCGACCTGGTCATCTCCTGGCCCGGGCCAAGAGACGACCGGATGAAGACCTCACCCCTGTTCGTCCCTCACCCCTGTGTGTCCCTCACCGATCCGTCCCGACCGGTCTGCATCGCGGTCGGCAGGTCCGGCCAGTACGCGAACTGGGGTGTGGTGCGGTCCTCGACCGACTTGAGCGCGGCCTGGTGTTCGGGAGAGCCGGGGTACACGCCGTCCATGGCCGCGGCCTCGTAGCGGCGACAGGCCCATGCGGCGGCCGCGTGCACAGCGCCGACAGCGGTGGCGATCGGGTAGATCAGAGCAAGGTTGGCCATGGCGGGGCCTCCTGTCGATGTGGTGGGCCCCGGCCTTTCGGGACGGTTCTCCGGTGAGCTCCCGCTGCTCGTGCTCGAAGGCAGGCTCGGGGTCCTCCGGAGTGAGGGCCGGTAGCAGGCGGAGCGGCGCGCTTGGTGGGATGCGACACGGGTCATGAAGGGGTGGGGGTGATGACGATGTCCCGTTTGAGGATCTTCCCGGTCGGCCCCTTGGGGAGTGCATCGGTCAGCCTGATGACCCGGGGGTACTTGTAGGCGGCCACCTGTGCCTTCACGTGGTCGCGGATCTCCTCGGCGGTGGCCTGTCCGCCGGGCTTGAGGACCACTACCGCTGCGATCTCTGGGCGGGACGGCTGGTAGGACGCGGTCGGAGGTAGGCCATGGTCACGGCGGTCCCCGGGGGTGGGCGGGGCCGCGGCCCCGCAGGGGGTTGGGCCGGGCGAGGAGGAGACCGAGGCGTCGGCGGGGACGTACGGGGTGCAGCCCGTTCGGCCGGCGGGACGGCGCAGACCTCCTCGGTGACCTCGGCGATGTGAACCGCTCGATCCCCGGACGGCCTTAGCCGGGCGTCAGGATCTGCACAGCCGGCCACGTGGGGGAGCTAGCGGATGACGGGCAGGATGAGATGGGAGGGGTGGTCGGGGTCGTGGTGGATGAGGTCGCGGCCCGCCTTGTGGCCGTAGTAGTGGTGGAACAGGCCGTCGGCGACGGCCGAGTCACCGTTGGCGATCTCCAGGCGGATCCGGCTGCCCTTGGGGAAGAGATATGAGGTCGGCCAGACCTCGATCTCGTAGCGGACGACGCTTCCCGGCTCGATCGGCCGGGGCGGGTGGGTGCGGTGGGATGCCTTCAGCCAGCCGCGGGTGACCGTGGCGGAGGGGGGCGGTACGTTCTTCGCGACCCTGCGCATGAGGGCCTTCTTGAGCCGGGGCACGGCCTTCTGCTCGGAGATCTTGACGTGGAAGTCGGTGTCGGTCTGGTCGGACTCCGCGTACAGCACCAGGGTGATCTTCCCGGTGACCTCGGTGTCGTGTTCCAGGGGCGCGGTGGTGAAGGTGAGGATGCCCCGGGTGGGTTGTGGGATGCCGTCGGTGATGACGGTGGTTCCCACCGTCCACTCGGGGTTGGGGTAGTCGTAGGCGGTCGCCGTTCCGGCCGGCCGGGTGGGCGGGGTGGTGGTGAGGCTGCCGTCGTTGAGTGAGAGGACGGCGCGTGCGGGTTCGGGGTCCAGGTAGAGGGTGATCGGCACGGCGCGCTGGGGTGGCCATTCGGATTCCTCCCGCGGCGGGCGCCCGGAGTTGGCGACCTGGATGCGGACCGCCGGGCCGTCCATGACGCCGTTGTCGACGCCCTTGAGCCAGTGGTCGTACCAGGGGCGGATGTGGGTGTCGAGGAAATCGGGCTGGTAGTAACGCTCTTGGCTGTCGGTACCGGCGAGCACGACGAGACGCTTGTCGGTGCCCTTGAGTCGTTCGTAGCCGTCGAGCTGACCGCGCAGGTGCAGGCCGACGCTGTGCCACCAGGCGATGTTCAGCACCGGGACGTCGATGTCCTCCACCTTCACCGCACGCTGCTCCCACCAGTCGTCGAAGACGGGTCGGTCCAGGGTCATGCCGATGAGGTCGGCGGTGATGCCGCCGGGCCGGGGCGTGGTGCCGCCGCCGATCGTGGCGCTGGCGCGGAGGTTGTCGGTCGACCAGAAGTTGAGGAACCCCATGGAGTAGACCCCGCCGTGGTAGACCGCGTCGCGGTAGACGTCCGTGAATCCGCTGTAGACCAGCGCGCAGGTGAGGTGCGGCGGGCGCTGCGCGGCGGCCAGCCACTGGTTCACGGCGTAGGCGCTCTCCCCGATCATCGACACCTTGCCGGTCGACCAGGGGCGGGAGGCGATCCACTCGATGGTGTCGTAGAAGTCGCGCTGCTCGGCGGGGCCGAACAGCTCGAACCGTCCCTCGGACCTGCCGGTTCCGCGCTGGTCGCCGACCACGACGGCATAGCCGTGGCCGGTCCAGTAGTCGAGGGGGCCGGTCTCGATGAACCGGAACATCGACACCGCCGGCAGGTACAGCAGGTCCTTCTGGTACGGCGCCACCGCGTACAGCGTTGGGAACGGCCCGTCCCCTTCCGGCAGGTACACGTCAGCGTAGATTCGGACGCCGTCGGTCGCAGTGATCCACTCGTTCTTGATCGTTCGCATGACCCACTCCTTAATTTCCCCATGTGTGGAAATTAATTTCAACGTATGCTGAAACTCTCGCCGAGGGGAAGCCCCCTCTCCCAACCGTTACGGAAGGTGATGCGGTGTGACCGGTCGAGGGGCGGGCGTGGGAGCATGCGCCGCGCGCAGGCCGGGGCGGCGGCGTCGCGATCATGCCGACGCTGCTGATCGCCCGCGTGGAGGCGGGGGAGGCGGCCGCCGCCTGGCGCCACGCGCAGGAGTACCGGGCGCAGCCGCAAGCCGCCTCGCAGGCGGTCGTGCTGCTGCGGGAGGCCGCCAGCCTGACCGGCAGCCGCTCGCCGAGGACGGGCCCGAAGCCGTACCGGCAGGGTGACGCGCACCGCGGGCCGTGGCCTGCCGCCCACCACGTCCGTTACCGGTGTACCGACCCGCCCGCGTCCCGGGCAGAGTCCGCCTGACCGGGCCGGGTCCCGCCCGCACAGCGAAGGACAACCCGCTCATGCAGACCGTCACCCTCAACAACGGCACCCGGATGCCGCTCCTCGGCTTCGGCGTCTACCAGATCCCCGCCGAGGACACCGAACGCGCCGTCTCCGAGGCCCTGGCCGCCGGCTACCGCCTGCTGGACACCGCCGCCGCCTACCGCAACGAAGAAGCCGTCGGCCGCGCCATCAAGTCCAGCGGCATCCCGCGCGAGGAGCTTTTCGTCACCACCAAGCTGTGGGTCCAGGACGCCCCCGCCGAATACAACACCCGCCGCGCGTTCGAGACATCGCTGGCCAAGCTGGAGCTGGACCACCTCGACCTGTACCTGATGCACCAGCCCTTCGGTGACGTCTACGGCCAGTGGCGCGCCATGGAGGCACTCAACCGCGAGGGCGCGGCCAAGGCGATCGGTGTCGCCAACTTCTACCCCGACCGGCTGATCGACCTGATCCTCAACAACGAGATCACCCCGGCCGTCAACCAGATCGAGACCCACCCCTTCTTCCAGCGCGCCAGCTACCAGAACCTCATGCGCGAGCACGGGGTGCAGATCCAGTCCTGGGGCGGCTTCGCCGAAGGCAGGAACGACCTGTTCACCAACCCGCTGCTCGCCGAGATCGGCAAGGAATACGGCAAGTCGGTCGCACAGGTCGTGCTGCGCTGGCTGACCCAGCGTGACGTCGTCGCCATCCCCAAGTCCGTGCGCGCCGAGCGCATGGCCGAGAACATCGACGTCTTCGACTTCAAGCTCACCGACGAGCAGATGGCCCGGATCGCCACCCTCGACACGGGCAGCTCCGTGTTCTTCGACCACCGCGACCCCGAGATGGTCACCCGGCTCGGGGGGCACCGCCTGGACAGCTGAGCCGCACCGGACGCTCCTCGCCGGCCGCGGGTGCCCCGAAGCAAACGCCCGGGGCACCCGCCCGGCCCCCCACTTCGTCCAAGTGGGACGCCGCCTCGTTCGAGTGCGCCAACGGCAGGGCCCACCCGGAAGAGGGGTGCAGTAGCCACTGCGGGAAGCCGCCTTTGATCGTCGTACCTGATGCCCGGACGGCTGAGTCGTACGCTCACTGGTCCGCAGCTGCCAGCCTCGGACGCGTGGTGTGATGGGCCGAGCCGAGTGCTGTGGAGGTCACAAGCCGTGGGCGACGGGGTGCGACGGTTCGTACAGCGGAAGTTCGGCGCCGCTGGGAAGCCGGACTGCAGTCAGTTTGCCCCAGCGCTGTTCGCTGACCGGGCGGGTGATCTCGACGCCTTTGGCGCGGAATTCGCGGAGCTGGGAATCAAGGTTGTCGCACATCAGGTAGAACTCGTGCCGGGGTGGGCCATCGGACGGGTGTACGGCGACTTCGGCCGGGGGCAACTTGAAGATGAGCCAGCCGCCGCCCGCGTCGACCATGGGGAAGTCGAGGACGTCACGGATGAAGGCACGGTCCGCCTCGGCGTCCTGGCTGTAGAGGATGACATGCGCACCGCTGATCATGGCTGGCTCCTGTCCATCAACGTGCTGACGGTCGCGTCCCGGCATCCTGGCACGCCAAGGCCAAGAAGATCCTCGGCTGGGTTCGATGACACGGCGGCTGAGTGGAATGTCCAACGGACAGTGGGATCCGGAATCGGGTTCCGGCCGGGTCGGGGCGGACTGTCCAGGGGGGAAGACCAGCGCCTAGCGCCGCCGGAGGCACCCTTGCCCGGCCGGCAGGCCGGCACGCTCCGTAGCGAGAACCAGGGAGGCGCGGGCTGGGTGGTGCGTCTGAATCGACCTGTCGAGGGAAGACCCGCCGGTGGCTCTGTTCTCCGGTCATTCCGGTCGGCGACCCGATTCGGTTGCATCGATTCGATCGATTCGTTCGTGCGCGAAGGCACGGCGCGGCAGCGAGGGGTACATGGGTGATCCGGGGTCTGCTCCGCACGGCGAACCGGACGCGTCAGGGGCGGAGTTGAGCCAGTCCTGGCGGCTGCGGCCGGTGTGCCTGGTGGGGGTGACGGGCGCTATGTAATGTCACATCGCATGATGTTCTTACGTCGTGCGGCATCGGCCGCCGCCCTCCTCGCCACCGTCCTGCCCGTGGCGGTCGCCTCACCCGCGCACGCGGCCGACGGCGCGTCCGCCTGCCGCCCCCCGGCGTCCGTACCGCTCGACGCCGAACAGGCGCGGCTCGCGGACGCCCGCACCACCGCCCTGGTCGAGCGGGCCGGGTTCGGGGACTTCGTACGACGGTTCCCCGCCGCCCTGTGCACGACGCGCAGCCCCGCCGAGGCCGAACGGCTCCTCGACTCCTGGGGCCAGGCCCTCTGGCAGACCTCCGTACGGCGGGCCCAGGGACAGCGGCCCGGCGGCGGCCTGGCCCCCGGGGATGACCGGCCGCTGTACTGGGCGCGGCTCGGTATGACCGCTGAACTGGCCCGCTGGCAGCCGAAGTTCACCGTGGACCGGGTGGCGCTCCGGGCCCGCTTCGAGGACGCCTCCCGCGGCCTCACCGACAACGCCTTCCGGACGGCGCCCGGCGTACGGAGGATCTTCATCAGCGGGTTCGACCCCTTCGGACTCGACGCGGAGATCCGCCGCGCCAACCCGTCCGGATCGGCCGCCCTGCAGCTCAACGGGCGGCGCGTGACCCTCGCCGACGGCAGCCCGGCCGAGATCCGCGCCGTCGTCCTGCCCGTCCGGTACGCCGACTTCGACGCCGGCATCGTGGAGCGGGCGTTCGCCCCGCGCCTGGCCGCCGGTCCCTCCTCGGCCGACATCATCACCACCGTCAGCCAGGGCTACCCCGGCATCTTCACCCTGGAGGACTGGGCGGGGCGCGCGCGGTCCGCCGACCCGTACCCCGACAACGCGCGCGCCCTCTCCGGCGGCACCCGCGAGCGTCCGGTGACGGCTCCCGGCCTCGGCCCGGGCCCGGAGTTCATCCGCACCACGCTGCCCGCCGACGTGGTGACCGCCGCCGTGCAGACCCCGTACCCGGTCCTCCTCAACACCGAGGTGACCGAGATCCCGGCGGGCGGCACGGTCCCCGTCGACCGGATCGACGGCCCGACGCCGGGCTCGCGGGCCGTCGCGGGCGGCGGGGGCGGCTACCTGTCCAACGAGGTCGCCTACCGCTCCAACCGGCTGCGCGGCGAACTCGCCCCGCACCTGCCCGGCGGCCACCTCCACACCCCGGTACTCACCGGTCTGCCGGCCGACCCCCAGCTCCTGACCGGCCCCGAGTTCGAAGGCAACGAGAGCGCGATCGCCGCGGAGGTGCGCGCCGTCCTCGAACACGCCGCCGTACGGCGGTAGCCGCCGCCCCGCCTGCGGTGCGTCACCCCGCCATGGGGCAGGATGGCAGCCCGTTCCGGAATGCGTACACACGCCCGAACGCGGCTTACAGCACGACGAACTGACAGGTGACAAGGTGACGACACACCTCATACGACGGTCGGCAGCGCCCACCGCCACACCCCCGGGCCGGGGCCGCGTAGCGGAGGGGGTCCGTTGAACCGCGATCTCGTCCTGCACGACTGGCTGGTCGCGGGCATCGCGTTGGCGGCGGGCGCCGCGGCCGGGCTGCTGCTGCGCGGCCTCCTGCGGTGGCTGGGCCGGCACGCCGAGCGGACCCGCTGGCGGGGGGACGACGTCATCGTCGACGCGCTGCGCACCATCGCCCCGGGGGCCGCGCTCATCGCGGGCGCCGCGGTGGCCGCCACGACCCTGCCGCTGACCGCGCGGGTCTCAGGGTTCGTGAACCAGTCCCTGACCGCGCTGCTCATCCTCATCGCCACCCTGAGCGCGGCACGGGTCGTCGCGGGCCTCGTCCAGTCCGTGGCGGGCGCGCGCACCGGGGTGGCCGCGTCGGCGTCCATCTTCGTCAACATCACGCGGATCGTGGTCCTCGTGATGGGCGTGCTCGTCGCCCTGGAGACCCTCGGCGTGTCCATCGCGCCCCTGGTCACCGCCCTGGGCGTGGGTGGTCTGGCGGTGGCCCTGGCGCTCCAGGACACCCTCGCCAACCTCTTCGCCGGGGTGCACATCCTCGCCTCGAAGACCGTGCAGCCGGGTGACTACATCCGGCTCACGAGCGGCGAGGAGGGGTACGTCGTCGACATCAACTGGCGCAACACCGTGGTGCGCAACCTGTCGAACAACCTGGTCATCATCCCCAACGGGCGTCTCGCGCGGACGAACATGACCAACTTCACCCAGCCGGAGCAGCAGTTCTCGATCATGGTCCAGGTGGGAGTGGGCTACGAGAGCGACCTGGAGCACGTCGAACGGGTGACCCTCGAGGTCGTCGACGGCGTGATGGCCGACATCAACGGCGCGGTCCCCGACCACGAAGGGGCCGTCCGCTTCCACACGTTCGCGGACTCCCGCATCAACTTCACCGTGATCCTGGGCGTCGGCGAGTTCAGCGACCAGTACCGGATCAAGCACGAGTTCATCAAGCGCCTGCACCGGCGCTTCCGTGCGGAGGGCATCTCGATCCCGGCCCCGACCCGTACGGTCGCCCTCCAGCAGGACGAGCTCCCGGCGTCCTCCCCGCACACACCCGTGCCCCACCAGCGCGGGGCATCACCGTCAGCGTCACCGGCACCGTCGCCCGCCGTCGCCCCGCCACCACCGGCAAGAAGGAGTGACGCCCTCACCCAGTGACCTGCGATGGCCCGTACCTGGTCGACGGCTTGATTCCGCAGCTCGGAGTCAAGCCGTGCAGGGGTGGGCCGACAGGTCACGCAGAGGCTGCATCGTGGACCCGGCGGCCCTCACTCACGTGGCATCGGTCTGGGGGTCGTCATCCTGGTCGGTCACCAGTGCGCTCGGCATCGGCAGCCCGTACTTGTCGCACAGGAACCGGGTCTGGCAGTACCGCTGGGCGTCGGCGGCCACTCTGCCGAGGACCGCGGAATTCATGCCGGCACCGATGAGGACACCCACGAACGGCACGACCTTGGCGACGTTCTGAACGGGCACCCTGGAGCCGGCCGGGCCCAGCTGCTGCATCAGCTTCTCAAGGGCGGCCAGGAGGCGGTGGTCGTGGCGGAGCTTGTCCGACCAGCGTATTCGCCCCTTGACCGCGTGAGCCGCCTGAGCGGCCTCACGCAACGGCTGGGCTTTGGCCGCCTGTGCCATGAAGGACCGGCGTACCAGGCGTTGGATGAAGAGCTGCTCATCGGGATCCTTGGCGTCGTAGCCGTAGGAGTACGCGATGCGCGCTGCGATCGACGCGCTCAGGACCTGGATGACGAGGATGTCCGCTGTCATCGCGACGGGAATACCGGCGACGGGGACCATGGCCAGCAGGCCCATGGCGCCGCCTTCGAACGCGCCGGCGGTCCGCCAGGTGAGGGTGTTGCGGGTCAGCAGCCGGTCGCAGACCTTGAGGTCCTGCTGCCGTAGCTCGGCGAAACCGTCGAGGTCGATACCTTGCTTGCGGACGAGCTTCTCGACGCTCTTCGGGTCGTTGAGGTCCATGGCCCAGTCGTTGACCAGCTCGAGCAGCGCTGCCGCGGCTCCGAGCGCCGGTCGCATGGCCTTGTCGGCGACCGCGTCGCCTGCGCGACGGAGCGGTTCCGTGACCGCCTCCGGCACGGCGTCCGCCACCCGTCTCGCGGCGTTTCCCGCGACCTCACCGGTGCGACCGAGGGCGTTGCTCGCCCAGTTCGGCAGACCACGGCGGTTGTTGCGGCGCTGCCAGTGCTCGTTGAGCGTGTCCCACACCTGCGCCTCGTACGCGCTCATCGGGGTTGCACCGTCGACGAGTGGGTCGGCGTAAGTGCTCATGGGGGTTCTCCATTTCGACTGTGATCGCTCGGCCACGGTGCCCGCCCTGACGGCCGCCACGTGGGTGAGGCCGCAACGTAACGGCCAGGCTTCGTCGTTGTGGTCGACGAGCCCTCATGCTTGGTCATTTTTTTGGTCCGGGGAAGGCCCGGGAGGCGGTCGTCCGTGTCGTTCTGTTACGCGGTCATGACACTCCAGCACTTTTGAACGCGCTCAAGAGTGGCTAGATTCTTGAACATGATCAAAATTGGGTACGGGGCATGGGTGAGCGAGTTCGAGGCCGAGCGGGAGCGTCGGGCGGCTCTGGGTGACCCCGACTGGGGGAACCGTGCGCAGCTGCCGGCCGAGATCATCCGCAGCATCCAGAAGTTCCAGGTCGGCGAGGATGGTGACGGCTCCGCACTCTCCGGCAAGGCCGACCTCGCGGGTGATCCGGTCTACTCCGAGGCGGTCCGGCTCTTCATCGCCGAGGAGCAGAACCACGCGCGGATGCTGAAACTGCTGCTGGCGGCCGGCGGGGCCGGCACCCTCGACGGCCACTGGAGCGACGCGGCCTTCGTCCGGGTACGGCGACTGCTCGGACTGCGGGTGGAGTTGCTGGTGCTGATGATCGCCGAGGTCGTGGCCCTGTCGTACTACCGGGCCCTCCGCGACGGAGGCGCCGACCCGCTGGTCTCCGAGGTCGCGGGCCGGATCCTGGCGGACGAGGAGCGGCACGTCCCCTTCCACTGCCTGCGCCTGCGGGAGGGCTTGGCCGGGCTGCCGCAGCCTGCCCGCCGGGCGGTGACCGCCGGGTGGCGCGGGTTGCTGGCCTGCGCCGCCGCCCTGGTCGCAGTGGACCACGGCCCGGCCTTGCGGACCCTCGGGGTGGGCCGCGGCGCGTTCGTCGCGCAGACCGTGCGCTCCTCCGCATGGATGGCCCGCGCGATGTCGGGCGGCGGCCCGGTTGCCGCACCGGCTGGGGCGGGCGCGGGAGTGTGACCTCCGCCGCCGTTGGGGGAGAGGGGCGCACGCCGTTACCCGTAAGCGGCACCCGCCTCGACATCTCCCAGGCATGGCGCACCTGACCGAGCACATCAGACGGTTCGGCGAGTGCGACCACGAGCAGCCCCGTGCGCGCGGGCCGGTGTCCGTACCGCGCCGGGTGCGCCCGCGGCGACGACGCGGGCGCCGAGTCGTCAGGCGGGCTGCATAGAGATGGTGCAGAGGCGCTTCGTGGCCCGGGTCAGGGCTACGTACAAGTCCCTTTCCCCACCGGGGCGGGCCGTGCTGATCTCCTCGGGGTCCATGACGACGACCCCGTCGAATTCCAGGCCGCGTGCTTCGGACGCCGGCACGATGCGTGCGTGGCGAGCGATGCCCTGGGCCGTCAGCTCGCCCACCCTGGTGTCCGCGCAGATCACTCCCAGGAGCTCGCCCGGGTGCGCGGTGCTCTGGGCGCGGAGTTCCGAGACGACGGCGGTGACCAACCCGTCCGGTTGTGTGGTCACGGAGCGAGGACTCTCACCGCTTCGCAGTGACCGTGTGGGCTTCTGGTCCGGAGCGATCCGCGTGAGCAGGTCCCGGACGCTCTCCAGGATCTCCTGCGTGGTGCGGTAACTGACGGTCAGGTGGTGCAGTTTGAAGCGCGGTCCGACGTGGGGGCCCAGTGCTTCCTTCCAGTCGCGTGCCGTCGCGACCGGGCCTGCCTGGGCGAAGTCACCCACCAGCGTCATCGCCCTTGCCGGGCAGCGGCGGACGATCATCCGCCACTGCATGGCGGTCAGTTCCTGCGCCTCGTCGACGACGACGTGCCCGTACGTCCGCTCGGGAGGGCCGTCGACCAGGCTCGCCGCCTCGTCCAGCAACGGCACATCGGCATCGGTCCACGGGTCGTCCGGACCGCGCAGCAGAAGGGACCGCTCCTGCGCCGTCAGGCGGGGCAGGTGCTCGGCGAGAGCGCCGGCGTTCGTCAGGAGCGCCTTCACGAGGTCACCGGGCACCAGCCGCGGCCACAACTCCTCGACCGCCCGGTCGACGCCGGCGTCGTCGAGGAGATCGGCTCGGATGGCGTCCAGGTCCAGCTCGTGGGCCGGACCTGCATCGGGCGCACCTTCGACACGGCGCCGGGAGGCTCCCGTGAACCGGTCGAGGTCGAGGCCCGTCATTCTTTCGGTATCGGCGTCGATCTGCTCCAGGACGTCGCCCATGTCCCGTTGCATCGCGTCGGTGACGGCGTCGACCAAGAGCTCTTTGAACACCTGGCGCGCGGGGTTGTGCCCCGGTACGGCCGCCACGGCGGCGTCGCGCGCCGTGGCGACTTCCTCGCCGGACAGGTGAACCGGTTCCTGTCCGACCCGCACGGTGAAGTCACCCGCGGGGGCCTGGTGGACGCGCAGCAGGCCGACCAAAGCGTCGGCGAGGTCGGAGCTGCCCTTGAGACGCGCCGTATCGAACGGGTCCACCATGTCCGTGGACACGCCGGCCAGTTCCCGGCAGGTCGCCAGAACGACGTCGTTCTCTCCGAGCGAGGGAAGGACCTGGGAGATGTAGTCGAGGAACCGGGTGTTCGGGCCCACCACCAGGACGCCCTCCTCCGCGGCGCGCGGGAACGCGTACAGGACATAGGCCGCCCGGTGCAGGGCGACCACCGTCTTGCCGGTGCCGGGCCCGCCCTGCACCACGGTCACCCCGCGGTGGGCGGAGCGGACGATCTCGTCCTGCTCGGCCTGCAGCGTCGCGACGGCCGCGTGCATCCTGCCCGTACGCCGTGCCGACAGAGCCTCGGTCAACGGGCCGTCCCCCACGACGTCCTCGTCGGTCGGGGCGGTCCCGTCCAGCAGTTCGTCGCTCACCGAGATGACCGTGCGCTCCTCGAGGCGCAGGTGCCGGCGTCGCCGCAGGTCCATCGGGTGGACCGGCGTTGCCTCGTAGAAGGGCCGCGCCGCGTTCGCGCGCCAGTCCACGAGCAAGGGCAGGTCGTCCTCTTCCGTATGCAGTCCGATCCGCCCGATGCGCAGGGCCGTGCCATCCGGCCAGTCGATGCGCCCGAAGACCAGCCCCTTCTCGGCGCCCTCCAGCCGGCCGATTTCCTTGGCCAGACGCTCGGCGGCAGTTTCTCTCTCGTATGCCTCACCGGGGCTTTCCGCCGGGGCCTTCAGCACACTCGCTCGGTGTGCTCGCGCCTCGGAAAGCCGCTCGGTGAGCAACTCGTATAAGGAGGACACGTAATCCCGCTCCGATTCAAGTGCACGCACAGCGGGATCATTCATTTTCGACAACAGGGGGCTCCTTCGATTCGAGCCATACCATACGATCAAAGTTCCCTGAAGGTAAGTCTTGACTTACTTGGTGAGCCATGGCCCTGCGGCTGAATCCGTGGCGGCTGACGGTATGGCACATCGCGCATTCCACCGTTCCGTATATCGCTCATTGCGCCCCGATGCCCGCCTGCCTTATTTGCCGCGCTCGGGGAACGGGGAAGATCCGGCGAGGCGACCGGTGCCATTGAGCTCATTTCCAGGGGGCATCTGGTCGCTTGGTCCGGAGACCCGACCGAGGAGACGAGCGCGACCCGGCCCCGCTCGACCTGGATCCGCCGATCTCCGGCCTCCGCGTCTTTGATTTCGCCAAAGGAACGAATGACGACAGCGGCGCGGCGAGCGTCCAATAAACCCGGGCCTTCCGGGGCCCGGCGGCGGCGCCCGCCACCCGTGTACCGGCGAGGCCGCTCCATCGCCGCCCTCGCCCGCGACCATGACGTCAGCCGCGGCGCCATCCGTACCGCCGTCGCAGACCTCCTGCCCGAGTGCACGGGCCGTCGATCCGGGCGCCCCGGCCCCGGAAACGGCGGTCGCCCACCGTACGACGCGGCCAGGGCTGATGGGCCCGAAACCCCCGCTAGCGCGGGCGGATTGCGGTCTCGATGTGGGCGAGTTGGGCGGCGAGGATCTCTTCGAACGCGGCGCGGCGGTCCACCCCGAGGGGGCGGACGTCCCGGGCGAAGTGGGCCAGGGCCGGGAAGCGTTCGGGGTCGGCGCCGAATATCGCGACGCGGAACAGCTCCATGCTCTGTTCGTGCTCTTCCGAAGTGATGCTGCTGACTGCGGCCTCGGAGGCGATCAGTGCGGCGATGAGGACCGCGAGCCGGTGGTAGCGCGCCGGGATCTCCTCGTCGGGCAGTCCCGACGCGCGCAGGGCCTGTAGTACCTCTTCCACGACCAGCCGGGAACCGGCGCCGCCCGAGGCGTAGCGCCCCCAGACCGCGGCGAGCTGGGGCTGCTGGCCGAACGCCTCCCTCACGCGCAGGGCCAGGGTGGTGATGCGCTGCTTCCAGTCGCCCTCGGGGCGGTAGCCGTCCATGGAAGCCAGGAGGATCCGGTCGGCGACCGCGCGCAGCAGTTCGGTCTTGCTGCGGAAGTGCCGGTAGAGGCTGGAGGAATCGGTCCCGAGGGCTGCGGCGAGCTTGCGCACGCTGAACGACTCTGTGTCGCTCGTGCGCAGCAACTCCACTGCCGCATCGAGGATTTCCTCGGTCGACCAGCGCCTTCGACCTGTCATTTCGCCCCTCTCGTCGGACTCAGTGTACCTGTGCACTTGGTGTTGCACGCACTGCGTGCATAATGAGGGCATGAGTGTGCCGAGCGACCCGGCAGTAGGCGGGCCGACGTGCCACGCGTGCCCTGTCACCCGGGTCAGGCGACCGATGCGGTGCCCGCCCGGGGGAACACGAAAGGACGCAGGACGTGAAGAACCCACTGGATTCCACGGCGCTGGATGCAGCCCTCGAAGCCGTCCACCGCGCAGGGGTGCCTGGCCTGTTCGCCGAGTTACGGGACGGTGATCAGGTCTGGCGCGGCGCCGCCGGGGTCGCCGATGTCGCCACCGGGCGTCCCGTCACCGCCGACATGCGGCACCGTGTCGGCAGCATCACCAAGACCTTCACCGCGGCAGCGGTCTTGCAGCTGGTCGAGAGCGGTCAGATCGGTCTCGATACACCGATCGGCCAGTACCTTCCGAAGCTGGTTCCCGGCGAACGCGGCGACACGATCACGGTCCGGATGCTGATCAACCACACCAGCGGCCTCGCCGAGTACCTCCCGTACGCCTACCCCTCCTTCAAGGCGTACCCCGACCTCGCGAGCACCAGCCCCCAGAGCATGGACGACCACCGGTTCACGCGGTTCGACCCCACGGAACTGATCGAGATGGGGGTCACCGCACCCGCCTTCGGCCCCCCGGGCGGCGCCCCGGGCCTGTACTCCAACACCAACTACCTGCTCCTGGCCCAGCTCCTGGAAGAGGTGAGCGGTGCCACGGCGGAGCGGTACATCACCCGGAACGTCATCGAGCGCGCCAGGCTCCGGGACACCGGGTTCCCCACCGGACCGTACGTCGAAGGACCGCACTCGCAGCTCTACGAGGCGTGGTTCGGCATGATCGACCCGCCGCGCGACTACAGCGTCTTCGACATGTCATATGCGGGGCCGTCGGCCTCGCTGATATCGACCGTCGCGGACCTCAACCGTTTCTTCGGCATGCTGCTGGCAGGGGAGATCGTCAGCCCGTCGTCGCTGGCGCAGATGCAACGCACCGTTCCGGTCATCTCCCAAGAGAGGAAGACGATCGACTACGGCCTCGGCCTGTATCCGATGGAGGGTCCCGGTCAGGGCGTCTTCTGGGGCCATGGCGGAACGGTCTGGGGTGGTGGGGCGCTGGCCATGACCCGTGCCGACGGCAAGCGGCAGATGGCGGTCGCGGTGAACCTGCAGAGGTGGAACAGGCTCGACTCCTCCGGCAGGCCGCAGCCCCATCCCATCGACGACGCGCTTGCGACTCTCTACCGCCTGGCGATGTACGGCTGATCGAGACCGAGACCGACACCGAGGAACTGGGCAGCGCCAAGGCCGAGCCGCGCACTTGCTGCCGGCAGTAAGGAGTGCGTGCGCGGCTCGGGGCCGTCAGGGGTGGAGGGTCTCCAACAGAGCGGCCGTGACGGCGCGTTGGCCGACGGGGGTGAGGTGGAGGCCGTCGGCCTCGTGGTGGCCGCGAGCCGCGTGGCGCGTGTCGACCACCGCCTCCGGCCGGTCCAGCAGGAAGCCGGCCACGGCGTCGAGGTCCGCCTCGGACCAGCTCAGCCCGGCCCGCCGGAAGTGCTCGTACCGCTCCACCAGGTCGGGGTCCGTGCCCGTAGGGGTGAGCCAGACCCACCGGGCTCCCGTCCGGGCCACCGCGAGGTCGTGCAGCGCGGTCAGGTTGCGGCAGGTCTCGGCGAAGTCGACGAGCGGGGTGCGGTCGATGCGCTGCACGTCGTTCGCGCCGAGCATGCAGAGCACCCAGTCGGGCCGCTGGAAACCCAGCACCGGCAGCTGCTGCGCCAGCGCCTGGGCGGTGGTGCTCCCCGACACGGCCAGGTTGGTGCACCGTACGCCCTCGGGAAGCAGGTGCCGCAGGATCCCGAACCAGGAGAGCCGGTCGGCGGTGGTGCTCTCGCCGAGGGCCACGACGTGCTCACCCGGCCGGAACGGCAGCGCGGCGATACGGGAGGCCGCGCCCGGTTCGGCCGACAGTGCGGCCGCTGCCTCCCGGTTGCGGTCCTCGAACCGCTCCAGCCGGCCCCGGTAGTCTCCGGCATCGGTCCCGAACAGGGCCGCCAGCACCGGCTCGTCGAGCGGGCCCAGGTAGCGCAGGAGCTTCTCCGGCTGGTGGAAGCGCAGCAGGCGCTCCGCCTGGTCGGCGTTCCGGTCGGTGGTCGTCATGTCAGCCCTCCTCGGGGACGCGGGCGCGGGCACGGCGGCGCGGCAGCAGGAAGCCCGCGGCGATGAGCCAGGTCAGCCCCGTAAAGCGGGCGACCGGCAGGAGCAGGGCCGCTTGCTCGGTCAGCAGCACGAGGGTGGCCAGCTCGGCGACGGCGGCCACGGCCAGACCCGCGACGGCCAGCGCACGCGGCAGGAGTCCGGCCAGCAGCCCGGGTACGGCGATCCCTGCGACGAGCAGGCCCAGCATGACCACGTGGCCGGGACCGCCGAGGCCGAACGCCAGGTACTGCAGGGCCCGTACGAGTTCCGGCCGCTGCGTGACTTCGCCGTGCGACAGCACCCAGGTGACCAGTCCGGAGCAGGCCAGGAACGCCGCGGCGAGCACCCCGCCCGCGAGGGCGATGGTGGCGCCGGGCGCCCGGACCCCGAGCCGGTGGAGGCGGGCCGAGGCGGTTGCCGCGTAGATGGCCAGGGGGACGGAGGCGGCGAACTGCAGGGCCCCCGAGACCCGGACCGCGTCCCCGTGGTCGCGGAAGTACGCGGTGATCGTGTCCGCGGCGCCGAAGGGCGACGGGAACGGATCGCCGCCGGCCAGCAGGGTGCTGAGGACGAGGCCGGCGAGGAAGAGGGCGGTGAAGACCACCGCGAGGACGCCGGGCGGCGGGCCGGACTGCGGGGCGGTGGTACGGGTTTCGCGCGGGACACGGCTCTCGATCGTTTCCACGGCACAATCCGTTCTGGAGAAGAATGATTCACTTGAGAGAATCATTTCGTGTCGCGTACGATAGCTGCGTGAACACCGCCCGGCAACCAGATCCCTCCGCAGCCCCGGCTCCGGCCGAGGCCGAGGCCCAGCCTCCGGCTCCGGCTCCGCGAGGAGCGGCCTTCCTCCTCGCCCAGATCGGCGCCCACGCCGCGGGGCGCTTCGCGGAACGCGTCGCCGCGCTCGGACTCACCCCCGCCGATGTCGGCCTGTTGCGGATGGTCGCCGGGCGGCCGGGGCGCAGTCAGCGCGCGCTGGCCGAGGACCTGGGCGTCGTACCCAGCCGCGTCGTCGCGCTGATCGACGCCCTGGAGGGCGAGGGGCTGGTCGAGCGGCGGCGCAGCGCCGGGGACCGCCGCAACCACGAACTGCACCTCACACCCGAGGGGCGGCGGAGTCTCGGCAAGGTCTCCCGGGTGGCCTCCGCCCACGAGGACGACCTGCTGGCCGCCCTCGACCCCGACGGGCGGGCGCAGCTCCTGGAACTCCTCGAACGCGTCGCGGCGCAGCAGGAACTGACGCCGGGCGTGCACCCCGGCTACCGCACGCTCGCCAAGCCGGCGCCGAAGCGGAAGGACTGAGGGCCGACGGGCGGCAGCCCGCAGGAGGCTCCGCGGGGCGCCGGAACACAGCCCGGCGCTGATCGCGCCAGGTGGGTCAACGAGGGCATTGCCGGCGCCAAGTACCGGATTACGTCCGCGCAGGACGTCTCTCCACGTTCATCGGAGACTGACGGTCAACCCTCTTTGACGGCGATGCGCCGGCGGTATGCGGCTTGCCGAATACGTCGTCGGCCGAACGAACCGCGGCCGGCCCGCCGCACCTCGAGGTGGCGGCACCGAACCGCACCTGGGGTCAACGCGTTGAAGCGGCGCACGCAGCTGTCGACGGTCCTTTCCCGGCATGCCTCGCGAACTGCCGGACGTTCCCCCTACCGCCCGCGCGCGGTGCGGCATTCGGGGACGTGCGCGTGGCCTGCTTGACCGGTCGGGCCGTCGCCCGCAGAGTCGGAGCGCGGTGTCGTGACAGCGCCGCCCGACCCCGTTCTTCGGCTCACCCGTTCGAAGGCGGCAGACGGCCTGGCTTCCGGGAGTGACTGCACTGATGGTCCTCGACCTGGTCGTGATCGGTATGGCCATCACCCTGGGGCCTCTGCACAACAGCGCCTTCATCCTGCTGCTCTCCTCGCGGCGCGGCGTCCGCAAGGGCCTGGCGTTCCTGTTGTCGTGGCTTGCCAACCTGGTCGTGGTGATCGCGTGTGTGGTGCTGCTGACCGGTGGCGAGCCCCCGGCCCGCCACACCGCGCCGTCGACCGCCGCGGCGTGCGCGAAACTCGCCATCGGCCTGGGTCTGGTGCTGTACGGCGCACACCGGCGCCGTCGGCCGCCTCGCCCGCACGGCCCGCCGCGCTGGACCGCTCGGGTGGACGGTGCCTCACTGGCCACGGCCGCCGGGCTGGCCTGGCTGCTGCAGCCCTGGGCGCTGGTCGGCGCCGGCGCCGCGACGGTCGTCGCCGCGGACCTTTCCTCCCTCACCGACTGGCTCGCACTGGCCGGCTACTGCCTGCTGGCCACGCTCGGCCTCATCGTCATGGAGACGTACACGGTCTGGGCACCGGCGGCCGCGGGCGCCAGGTTGAACGCCCTGCGGACGTGGCTCGAGCAGCATCAGGAGCAGCTGATCGTCACACTCTCCCTGCTCGTCGGCCTGTGGCTGACGGCCCGAGGCATCTATGAGCTGGTCGCCTGACCGCCCCCGCGCCGGCCGCCCCGGCTCACGCGGCATCGGCATCGTTTCCGCCTGGACCAGGGCGGCGCGTGACGGTCAGGAATTCATGGCGGCTCGGTCGGACTCGCTGCGCAGAACGCAGAATTCGTTGCCCTCGGGGTCGGCGAGGACGGCCCAGCCTGAACCGTCGGGGTTCCGGTGATCGGCGACGAGGGTGGCGCCGAGGCCCAGCAGCCGGTCCACCTCTTGATCGCGCGAGGTCTCAGGGCGCAGGCACAGGTGGATCCGGTTCTTGATCGTCTTGGTCTCGGGCACCTGGTTGAAGTACAGGACCGGGCCTTCCGCCAGCAGCACCTGAGTCTCCCGGTCACCCGGTCTGTCCTCCGGATGCTGCGGACGGCCCGTCACGCTGCTCCAGAACCGGGCCAGCTCGTAGGCATCCGCACAGTCGATCGCCACGTTCTGCAATACCGAGACCATGCGCGCGAGTGTTCCTGATCTTCACGCCGAACGCCAATGAGATCGCTTCACCGGCCGACCTTGCACCCCGACCTGGCCCGAGGGTGCGAGAAGTGCGAGGTCACGCCCCGTCCGCCGGGCTCCGAGTGCTGCCAACAATTCGATCATGCCCGGTGCAACCACCATGAACGTCCTGTCGTCCTCGTCGACAGGGCGTTCACATGATCCGAAAGAGTGTTCGGATCGACCATCGGTGTGTGTATGCTGAACGCGCTTCACTTTCTGAACAAGTTCAAAAGCAAGGGGGGACCGGTGCAGCGTCACCGCGTCATGATTTCGGCTGCCGTCGTCGCGGCAGCCATCGGCTTCGTACCGAACGTGGCCCAGGCCTCAGACCAGCCTGCGGACCGTACGGGCAGCGTTGCCGCCAAGATCGATTCCGCGAAGGCCGCGGCGGCGGGTTCCGCCGTCTTCCACAGCCCTGCCGAGCGCACCGTGCGCAAGGCCACCGCCGCCGCGCCAGCCGATGCGGGCAAGAACGGCAAGACGGCCGCCGCTCCGCAGGCCGCCGGCGCCGTGAAGGACAACCCGGGCCTCGCGGTCGACCTGCTCGCTTCGGGCACCACCGCGCACGGCATCAGCCTGGCGTCCCAGATCAGCACCAGCGTCGAGTCCTCGATCCGGGTCGAGATCAACTGGGGTGACGGTCAGACCGAGACCGCGCACACCACCAACGCCAAGCTCCTCAAGTCGAACCACAAGTTCGCCGAGGTCGGGACCCACAAGGTCACGGTCACGCTGACCGACCTGAACAACAACGTCACCGCCACCAACAGCGTGGACGTCCAGGCGTACGGTTCGAAGTTCACCCCGCACGGCCCGACCCGGCTGCTGGACACCCGCGACGGCACCGGCGCCACCGCCGGCCCGGTCGTCCCGTACGGCACGGCCCGAGTGAAGATCGGCGGCAACAGCGGCATTCCGGCCGACGCGACCGCCGTGGCCCTCAACCTCACCGTCACCAACGCCCGTTCCGGCGGCCACATCACGGCCTACCCGTCGGGCACGGAGCAGCCGAACACCTCGAACGTCAACTTCGTCGCGGGGCAGACCGTGCCGAACATGACGATCGTGCCGGTCGGCTCGGACGGCTACGTGGAACTCGTCAACCGCAGCTACGGCGACGTGGACCTGATCGCGGACGTCACCGGGTACTTCACCCGCACCAACGCCAGCGGCTACACCTCGCTGGACCCGGCCCGCATCGTCGACAGCCGTGAGGGCCTCGGCACCTCGTGGGGTCAGGTCGCCGGGCAGAGCACGTTCCCGGTCCAGATCGCGGGCAGGGCCGGCGTCCCGTCCTGGGGGGTCACCGCCGTAGCCCTCAACGTGACGGTCACCAACCCGCGGAACGCCGGCCACCTGACGCTCTTCCCGAGCGGGCAGCAGGCCCCGTCCACGTCGAACGTGAACTTCACGGGGGGCCAGACGATCGCGAACTCGGTGATCGTCCCGGTGGGCTCCGACGGCAGGATCAACATCCGCAACGGCTCCTGGGATCCGGCCGACGTGATCGTGGACGTCGTCGGCTACTACAGCCCGGACAGCAAGGCCGCCTACCTGCCCGTCAAGCCCACGCGGTTGTACGACTCGCGCGAGTGGTCCCCGGTGCAGGGCCAGGACTACAGCTACCTGCCCCTCGGGGACGGCAAGCCGTGGGTCACGGGCTACGTCCTGAACGCGACGGTCACCAACACCCAGGGCGACGGCCACCTCACGGTCGCTCCGGACTCGAACACCTGGGCGCAGTACCTCGGCGGGACCCAGATCCGGCCGACACCGCCCAACTCCTCCAACCTGAACTGGACGAAGGGCGCGACCGTCCCGAACCTGGTCCAGGCGAGCACGGGCAAGCACGGCGTCATCGACCTCTGGAACCGCAGCTGGCAGCCCACCGACATGGTGGTCGACATGTTCGGTCTCTACGAGTACTGATCCGCCCGGCGGGCCGAGCCCGCACGACCGCGCCCCGGGAACAGCCAGTACGTACGGCTGCTCCCGGGGCGCGTCCCCGTCCGGGCCGGATCCGGGCAGGTGTCACACGGGTGGCGGGAGCGCAGTTCCGGCAGGTGATGTCCGCAGGGGCGCCTCCCGGGTCCTGCCGCGCAATGCCCGGGCGTCAGTTGTGCGGGGCCTCCGGTACCCGGGTGGGTGGCACCAGGCGGGGGAAGTGGATGGCGAGGAAGTCACGCATGATCTGCAGGGCCTGTTCCGGGGGGACCTCGGCCTTGGGATCGTCAGGGAGTCCCTCGATACGGATGTCGTGATCGTGCGCGAATCCCTTCGAAAGCCGCCTTGCCCAGAGTGGAGAGGGTCCTGCCCACCGGCAGGGCGTCCTCGACGTACCGGGGCACGGGATGCGGGGCCGGCGTCGGCCAGGTGTCCGGGTCTCGCGGGGTGTCGAGGGTGAAGGTGTGGGAGATGGTCCGGGCGGCGGCGTCTCGCGCGGTGAGCGGGGCGCCGAGGTCCCACTGCTCGCGCAGGGTCGCGATCAGTGAGGTGTGGCGGTGTTCCTCGTTGAACACCGCGCCTTCGGCCACCCAGGGGGAGACCACGACCGCCGGGACCCGGTAACCCGAGCGGTCGAACGTGAACCCGAGCTGTCCGGCCGGAGCGGACGGGTCGGGCGGCGGCACCCGCCCGGGCGGGACGTGGTCGTAGGTGCCGCCGGGTTCGTCCCAGCCGATCAGCAGGGTCGTGTTCCACACGTTCGACCCGGTCGGCGACTGCATCGCCCTGTAGGCGTTGTAGATCCGGGCCAGGAACGCCTCGCCGCCCAGGATCGAGGACGGCGGGTCGACGCCTGGGATCACGATGCCGTGGCCGAGGACGCGCGAGAACGCGGGGTGGTAGTCCCCGTGCCCGAGCACCAGGCTCGGTTCGATGAACGAGAAGTCGGGCAGGTCACCGTTGCCGGCGTCGGTCTCGAACTGGGAGAACGGCACGAAGTGCGTGTCGAAGCGGTCCCTGAGCCGCGGGTAGTGGATCAGGCCGGTGATGGAGAACCGGTCCGGCTCGGCGACGTAGACCTTCCACGTCCGGCCGTGCCGTTCGAGCCGGTTGAAGATCGTCTCGGCATCGTTCTCGAGCACCCAGTTCTTCACCGGCGAGTTCACCACGAGCCCCGAGGCCGTCGCCGCGGTCCAGAACGAGCGGTTGGTGAACGTCTGCGACGGCACCTCGCTGAACCAGTGGTCGAACACGCCGAAGGCGCGCCAGGCCGCTCAGTACGGGGATCTGTTCCGGGGTGAACCCGGTCATCACCTGCGCGTACTCGTCGTAGGTCGGCTGGCGGCCCAGTTCGCCGGTCAAGGTGCTGATGTAGTCGGTGACGAAGCCGTCCATCGTGGCTGCCCGGCCGGGCTCGGGCGCGTTGTACGGCGCCGAGATGTCCTCGCCGACCTTGAAGCGGTTCTGCACGCCGAGGATGTTGAAGAGCTGCGTGTTGGTGTGCGGATACTCCTCCCCCGTATCGGGATTGGGGCTGTCCATGTCCGTTGCCACGGTGTACGGCACCACCTTGCGGTCGGCGCCGTGCTCGGCCCATTCCGGAACCGGGTTCGTGAGGTCCCTGCCGGTCACTCCCTCGAACGTCTTGCCGTCCTGGGGCCCGTACAGCCGGCCGAGTACGTTGTCCAACGACGGTTCTCGAACACGACGACCACCATGTGGTCGAGTGCGTGGTGCTTGCTCTGGCGTGCCATCCCTGACCTCGGATCTCGACAGACCGGCTGTTCGACCGTGGCCGGACCGGTTCCGGCGTGCCAGGCGACGGTGACCGCACCGCACCGCACCGTGACCACACCGTCGCGGGCCGAGCCCGCAGTGCCTGTGATGCACGGCCCGGGGACACGCTCCGGGCGAGGACGCGGGGAACCCGAGGGTCCTGCCGACGCCCGGCGGACCGGCCCCGGTCGGAACGGGCGACACGGATGCTTCGGGGCCCGATCACTCGTCGCCCTGACCTCACTTCCAGCGTCGTCCACTCGCGCAGGCGCACGCCGCCGACCGGCCCTTGGCTGGACCGCCCGCCGGCCTCGCCGAGAGCCCCCGGCATCGTGTGCCGCGACGAAGACGGAGGATTCCCTGTTCGCCGCCGCAGTCCCCCCGTCCGTCGCCGATAAATGTCCATTAGATTGGCTGAATTCAGGCCCTGCATCGTCATTTCCGTGACCCCGCCGGGAAATGCGGGCGCTTACGCTCCGGCGGGGCTCGAGCCGCCCCGGGGAATATGGGGGCGCGGTCGGAAATCCGGCCGGAAACATGTCCACGGCTGGTTTTGGCCGGCAGTGACGTGACTAAGTCGAACCGGACTTGCCGAGGTAGCGAGCAGGAGCCCCATGCGCTTGCCGCCGTCCGGACGACCTCGCAATGCTTTCCGAACGATCCGCTCGACGGACGTTCAGTGCACCTTCGGCTTTCCGCTTCCACATCCCGGGAGACTCATATGTCCGACACCGCACGTACCCCCGCGGTCGAACTCCACGATCTGGAGCTCGACCTCGGGGACCTCACCGTCACCTCGATGCGGGACACCGCCGCCCTGCCCGAGGGCGGGGCGTCCTGGGGCTCCTGCTCCTGCCAGGGTTCGTCGTCCTGCGCCCAGCCGCACGCCTCGGTCGCCCTCGAGGCCTGACCCCGTACACGAGAGGAAACCCATGACCGACCACACGCAGTCCTCCGGTTACGACCTCGACGACCTCGACCTCGGTGAACTCACCGTGACCTCCATGCGGGACACGGTCGCGCTGCCCGAGGGCGGCGCGTCCAACGGTGGCAGCTCCTGTTCCTGCGGATCGTCCTCCTGCGCCCACCCGCAGATGCCCGAACTCCCCGTCTAAGGGAAGACGGGAGCACCACCGACCAGCGCACCACCGTAGGAACGCACCACGGCACCACCGCTCGGTAGACGCTTCCCGCCGTGCCCCGCGCCCGGCGGGAAGCCCGCGCGCCGCCCCCACCCACAGGACGGAAACCCATGCCGCAGCCGCACCCCACCCCCGGCGCCGACGGCTACCGGGTACGGTCCGCGCCCTACGCGCTGGCCCGCGCCACCGTGCTCGCCCACCCGGCCCAGCACCCGGCCCCGGCCACCTTCCGGGACCTACTGGCCCGCCTTCACCGGCTCGACACCGAACTGGCCCTGACCGCCGCACCGCTCTGCGACGACCTGTACGCCGCCCGCGACGGACACCCCGCCGACTTCCACCGCGACGTCGTCCTGCCCCTGCGCCGGGCCCTGCACAACGGCCGCGAACCCCGCCCCGCCGTGCTCGCCCGCCTCGGCGACCTGCCGGCCCGCCTTCCCCGGCTCGCCTCCTGGCTCGCCCTGCGCGCCGACCGCGACACCCTCCTCACCGCCCTCGACGCCGCCACCGGCCCCGCCCTCGACGCAGAACGCGCCGGGCTCGCCGCCCTCTGCCGCGAACCCGCCCTCGCCAAGGCCACCGCCCTGACCAGCGCCGACCTGCTGCGCGCCGTGAACCGTGCCGCCACCGGCGCGGCCGACCGCCGGGCCCGCAAGGAGGAGCCCACGGTGTTGCGCTACGCCCTGCGGGCCAGCACCAAGACCAGCCCGCTGTCGTGGTTCACGGCGGTCGGATGGGGCCCGCTGGCCGGCGCCCCCGCCGACGGCCCGGCCCGCCCGGTGACCTCCTGGGGCGCCGCCCCCGTCCTCGAAGGCCCCCTGCGGTCCGTCGTACGGGCCAACCGCACCCTGACGACCGCACTGACCCTCGCCCTCCTCGACGCGCCGCACCGCCGCACCGCGCTGCCCCACCGCATCACCAGCACCGCACGGACCGCCGGCGGACGGGCCGCGTACTTCCGCGACCAGCCCTCCTTCGCCGGCGGCCGGTACCTCGTGCCCGCCGAGGACGAGGCGGAAGTCGCCTCCGGCGGACCGCTACGCCTGCTCACCGGCCTCGCCGAGAACCCCGTACTGCTCGCGGAGCTGACCCGGCAGCTTGCCGCGGCCCTCTGCCCGGCCGGCGGCAGTGACGGTGACGGTGGTGGTGGCGATGGTGACCGGGCTGCGGCCGCGGCCTTCCTCGACCAGCTCGTACGTGCCGGGCTGCTGGTCCCGCAGGACCCCGTTCCCCCGCAGGACCCGGACCCCCTGCAACGCCTCGCCGCCTGGTTGCGGTCCTTCGCGCCCGGCCACCCCGAGGACGCGGCACGCGCCGCCCGGATCGCCGAACTCGGCTCGCTGACGGCCCGGTTCGCCGCCGCCCCGGCCGCCGAGCGCCCCGACCGGCTCACCGACCTCACCCGGCGCTGGACCGCCGAGCTGGCGGCCGCCGGGAGGCCCGTGCCCACCGCCTCCGCCCCCCTGACCGTCCTGTCCGAGGACGTGGTCGCCCCGCACCCGCTGGCGCTCGACGGCTTCCTCGGCGCCGCCGACCACGAGGCGCTCGGCGAGGTCACCGCCCTCGCCGAACTCTTCGACCTCGGCCATCTCGTCCGCCGCGCCGTCCGGGACCGCTTCGTCGAGCGTTACGGCGCCGGCGGACGCTGCGCGCACCCCTGGGAATTCGGCGCCGACGTCACCGCCGCCTGGGAGTCCGCCGGACGCATCGCCCTCCTCGACCCCGCCGACCGGGACGCGTTCCCCAGCGCAACCGAACCGCTCGCCCGGCTGCGTGCGGAGGTCGCCGACGCCCTGCGGGACCGGAACGGTCCCGCAGGCCGCGACACCCCGGATCCCTCCGACGCCCCTTACGCCTCTGACACCTCCGGTGCCTCCGATGCCTTCGACGAGGCGGTGCTCCCCGCGGACCTCCTCAAGACCCTCGGGGAGCGGCTCCCCGCCCCGACCGTCGAACGGCCCCTCAGTTACGCCTACTTCCTCCAGCGCGACCCTGCCGCCGGGCTGCTGGCCGTCAACCACGTCTACGGCGGATGGGGCCGGTTCGCCAGCCGCTTCCTGGACTCCCTGGACCCGCGTGCCACCGCCGAGGTGTCCCGGCAGATCCGGCGCGGCCTCGGTCCCGGCGCCCGCCCCGCCCAGATCCGCCCCGTCGGCGGGTTCAACGCCAACCTCCACCCCCTCCTCGTCCCGGACGAGATCGGCCCCGACCGGCACCGCACCCCGATCGCCGAGGCCGACCTGGAACTCGTCCACGACGAAGCCACCGACCAGGTCCGGATATGCCTGCGGACCACCGGCGAGCCGCTCGACGTGCTGTACCCCGGCTTCCTCGCCCCCGTGCTGCTGCCGGCTCGTATCGCGCCCCACCTCGGCGACCACCCGGGCGGGGTCGTCGACTTCCGGCCCCTCGCCCCCCGGCGGGCCCTGGCCGCACCCGGCGGCAGGGTCACCGTCAGCTCCCGGCTGCGCCACCGGCACGTGGTGCTCCAGCGCCGCCGCTGGCTGCTGCCGTCCGGCGTGGTGGCCCGGCTGCGCGCCGACCTCGCCGCCGACACCGGGCCCGGCCGGGTCCCCGCGGCGGCCGCGGCCAACTGGCGGGCCCTGCTCGGCCTGCCCGAGCAGGTCTTCCTGCACCCGGTGGCCGGCGCTCCCACCGGCCGGGCCACCGAGGACTTCCTGAGCCGGCTGGCCCGCCCCAAGCCGCACTTGGCGGACCTCGGCAACGCCCTGCACCTGCGCTGCCTCGCCAAATGGCTGTCCCGGCACACCGACGGCGTCGTCCTCGAAGAGGCGCTGCCCGCGCCCGGCGGCCTGGCCGCGCCCGTCCGGGCCGTCGAACTCGTCCTGGAGGTCTACCGGGACGGACGCCGGCGATGACCCGCCCACCGAGCCGGCCGCGCCCATCGAGCCTGCCGAGCCCGGCGAGTTTGCCGAGTCCGCCGAGTTTGCCGCGTCCGCCGAGCCAGGCGAGTTCGCCGAGTCAGCCGAGCCCACCGCGCCCGCCGAGTCCGCAGCACCAGGAGAGGAGCCTGCCGGACATGCCGTCCCACGCCCCCGAAGCCCCCGCAGGAGGCGACCCGCGCGACAGCAGCGCGCTGGACGTCGTCGCGTACTACCACCACCCGGTCAAGGCCCCGCTGCTGCGCGAGGTGATGCTGCCGCTCGCCGCTGCCGCCGCCGCGCACGGGACCGCTGCCCACGTGGAGCGGCACTGGCTGCACGGCCCGCACCTGCGACTGCGCCTGCAGGGCACCGATCCCGCCCGGGTGGCGGTGACCGCCGAGGCCATGGCCGGGCGGGTCCGCGCCTGGCTGCACGCGCACCCCTCGCAGAGCGACCTCACCGAGGCCCAACTCCTGGAACGGGCCGCCGAGGCCGGGCGGGCCGAACTCGTCGCCCCGCCCTACGGGCCGGTCCTCCCCGACAACACGGTCCGGATCGAGCCCGTCGACCGGTCCTCCGTACGCGGTCTCCTCGGAGCGGACGGGACCGCCCTGCGGGAGGACCTGCTGCGGTCCGGTCTGGACGCCCTGCGGGCCGGCGCCGGCTTCCTCGGCCGGCACGGGGACACCGACCGGGCCCGGCTCCGCCTCGCGGTGACCGCCCTCGCCGCGCACGCCTGCGCCCACCCCGGCGGCCTGACGGGCGGGCACTGGTCCTACGTCTCCCACCTGGAGGACTTCCTGCTCCACGACGACCCGGACGGAAGACTGCGCGCCACCTTCGAGCGGCACGGGGAGCGCGCCGGGGACACCGTGACCGCCCTCGTCGGCCGCATCGCCGAGGGGGGCGCTGAGGACTGGGAACAGGCCTGGGCCGGCTTTTCGCAGGGCGCCTGGCGGCTCGCGCAGGAGCGCTACGACGACGGCGCCGACCTGCACGGAGATCCCCTCGCCTACCGGGTCCGGGCAGCAGCCACCGGGGACGCCGCCGCGCACGAGCGCTGGAACCAGGACATCCGCACCCGCTACAGCGAGTTCCACCGACTGTTGCGCCGCGCCGACCCGGAGGGCGCGATGTGGAGCCGCCCCGACTACCTCGTCCACCGGGCCTGCACCAACGCCCTGTACCGGCTGCTGACCGTCTGCGACGTCCGCCCGTTGGAGCGCTACCTCGCCGCGCACCTGGTCGTCCGCGCCGTGCCCGCCCTGACCGGCTGCGACTGGCGCACCGAGATCGGCGCCGTCATCGACGCGGTGGAGGCACGGACGTGACCGGCGGGAACACCAACGCGAACACCGGGAGGGGCCGCGGCGCGAGCGGGGGCGACCGGCTGCGCCCCGGCACCGCCGTCACCCCGCTGCGCGCCGGTCTGCACCTGCGGGGGAGGCGTGGCAGCGTCACGCTGGAAGGCAGCACCGCCGTTCCGGTGGTGTGGGGCCTGCTGGAGGAACCCCTGCGCGCCGGCCGCCTCGCGGAGTTCCGGGAGGGCCTGGAGCCGGGCTCGGCCGTCCGCACCGCCGTCGACACCCTCGTCGGCCAACTCGCCGAGCACGACCTCCTCGCCCCCGGACCGCCCGCCGCCGCCGGGAACCCGGACCCCGCCGCCGGGAACCCGGACCCCGCCGCCGGGAAGCCGGACCCCACCGGCGCGGTGGACCCCACCGGCGCCGTGGACCCCGCCGTTGCGCAGTGGATCGACGCCGTGGCCGGGCGCCCCGCCGACGCGGCCGCCGCCCTCGCCACCGCCCGGGCCGAGGTCCTGGCCCGCGACCCAGCCAACCCGTTCGCCGCCGCCGCCGTACGGGCGTTGGAGGCCGGCGGCCTGCCCGTCACCCGCACCCCCGACCCGGGTCTGCCGGGGGACCGGGTCCTGCTGACCGTACGCGGCGCAGGCCGGGACCGGACGGTCGCGGCCGGACGGGGCGGCGCCACCGGATACGTGACCGCCCCCGGCAGCCCCGCCCAGGCACGGGCCGACGCGGCGGCCCTGGAGGCCCGGCTCGCCGACGGAGAGGGGGGCGCCGGGGGCGGTGCCGCACCGCAATCCCATGAGGTCCCGCGCGCGTTCGCCGCGCTGCTGGCCGGCGCCGCCGCGCACCGGCTGATGTGCGCGGCCGCCGGACTGCCCGACCCGGCAGCCGAGGGAGACGACCCGCGGCTGCTCCCCGGGATCCCCGCCGTCCTCCTCGCCGACGCCCGCCCCGCGCGCGCCGACCACCACAGCTGGCTCGGACCCGAGCGGATCGACACGGACCGCCGCGTCCGCCTCGGGCCCCCGGCCGGGCTCGGTGAGGCGCTGCGGCGGATCGTCGCCCTTGGGGAGCACCGCTGCGGATCCCTGCCCGGACCGCTGCCGGGGGAGCTGGCCCAACTCCCGGTGCCCCTCGCCACCTGCACGCTGCCCGGCCCCGCCACCGGGAACACCGGGACGCCCCGTACGCTGACCGGCGGCGCGCCCCGCCTCGACCTGGCCCGGCTGGAACTGTTCTGCCGGGCCGCCGAACTGCTGCTCGGAGAAGCCGCGTTCACCGTCGGGGCCGACCCGGGGCACGCCCGCGGCCGCGCCCTGCGCCACGCGGCAGCACGCCGCCTCGCCGCCGCCGTCACGGACGAGCGCACCGCGGTGGACCCGGCCCGATGGTCCGGCCACCCGCAGTTCCGCCACTGGTGGACGACTCTGACAGTCCGGCTCGGCAGCGCCGCGCAACTGGAGGTGCACCGTGCGGCGCCCCGTGCGGAGGCGTACCGGGCCGTGGTCCGCCGCACCTTGCCGGGGCCGGGGCCGGGGCAGGCGTCGGGGCGCGGGCCGGGCCCGGTGCTCGGGGAGGCGGTCGAGGCGACGCCCGGCGACGCCGCGTCCTTCGCCGCGCTGGCCGCCGTCACCGCCGTCTGCACCGCCGCGTACGGGGCGTCCGCCGGCCGGCCCCGGCCCTCCGGCGGCGCGGTCGCCCCCCTGGCGGCGGCCGGTGTGCGCACCGCGGCCTGGGAGGACCTGGGCTGGACGGCGGGCTGGCTCGCCGATCTGGCCGGGCGCGAGGAAGCCTTCCAGAACACCCTGCACCAGCTGTCCGGAGCCCACCCCGCGGTCACGCCCGCCACTCGCTGCACGCCGGACCCCGCACCCGACCTCGCACCGGACCCCGAACCCGCCGGCCTGCTGCGCTCCTTCGGCTTCACCGTGCTGCGCACCACCGAGGAGGCCCGATGACCGGCCCCGCCGTCGCCCCCGCTCCCGTTGCCGCACTCCTTGCCGCTGCCGCCGCTGCCGCCGCTGCCGTTCCAGGTCCCGGTCCCGTTCCCGTCCCCGTGCTGGACGCCGACGCCGCCCTGGCGGCCACCACCGGCAGGGCCGCGGTCCTGCTGACCCGGTGGACGCTCGGCCTCGCCGAGGAACTGAGCCGCCACGCCCTGCGCCACCCCGTGGCCCTGGTCCCGGTGCGCTACGACGGGGCGCTGGCGGTGGTCGGGCCGGTGCTCCGGCCGGGCGGCGCGGCCTGCCTCGTCTGCACCGAGTACCAGCGACTGGCGACCGCGGGCGGCCGGGTCCCCTGGCAGAGCCCGAAACTGACCCTGGCCGGAGTGCCCTCACCGGCCCTGACCCCGGCCGTCGAGGCCCTCGTACAAGAGCTCCTCGACCACCCGGACGCGGACCTGGACCTGGACCTGGGCCTTGACCCGCACTCGGATCCGGATTCGGCCCCGAGCCCGGACTCGGCCGTCGTCCACGTCGTCCACCAGGGCCGCGGCACCTGGTCCACCCACCGCGTCCGCCCCGTCGGCGGCTGCGCCGTGTGCCGCCCGCTGCCGTCCGACGCGCAGGCCCCGGTCCGCCCGTTGCCCTCGGGGCCGCGCCCGATGCCCGACCCGGCCGTCCTGCGCGGCCCCAACCCGCGCACGACCGGCGCCGCGCTGCGGGCCGCCCTGTACGACGAGCGGTTCGGGCCGGTGCGGCTGCTGCGCCGCTCCGAGGACTCGGCCTTCAGCCTCACCAGCGCGGTCGTCACGGACGGCCGCTCCGTCGACGACGGCGGATACGGCCGGGCCCGCACCTTCGCCGACAGCGAGCGCATCGCCCTCTTCGAGGCCGTCGAACGGTACGCCGGCATGCGCCCGACCGGCCGCCGCACCGACCTGCTGGCCTCCTTCGCCGAGCTGGGGCCCGACCGGGCACTGGATCCCGGGCGGCTCGGCCTGCCCGACCCCGCCCACCACGGCCACCCCGGCTCGCCCACCGTCCCCTACACCCCGGACCTCCCGCTCCACTGGGTGCGCGGCTGGTCCCTCACCCACCGCAGGCCGACCGCGGTCCCCGAACACGTCGCGTACTGGGACGTGCCCGGTCCGGACCGGACGCGCGTCGTGTACGAGTCCTCCAACGGCTGCGGGCTCGGCAACAGCCCCGAAGAGGCCGCCCTGTACGGCCTGTTCGAGGTCGCGGAGCGCGACGCCTTCCTCATGGCCTGGTACGCGGCCACTCCGCTGCGCCGCGTCCACCTGCCGGCCGACGACCGCGACACCCTGCTGCTCGCGGACCGGGCGGCGGCCGCGGGCTACGGGCTCCGCCTCCTGGACGCGACCAACGACTTCGGCATCCCGGCCGTCCTGGCGGTCTGTCGCTACGAGGGCGGCCACCCGGACGCGCCCCGGATGTTCCTGGCGGCCGGCGCCCACCGCGATCCGCTCGCCGCGATCCGCTCCGCCGTCGCCGAGGTCGTCACCAACGTACTGGAGGCACCGCACCGCTCCTTCGCCGAGGGAGGGCCGCGCGATCCCGAGCGGCTGCGGCCCATGCTGGAACGCCCGGAACTCGTGCTCAGCCTGGACGACCACGTAGGGCTGAGCACCCTGCCCGAGGCCGCCCCCCGCCTGGAGTTCCTCTTCGCCGACACCCCGGTCGTGCCGGTCGCCGAGGCCTGGCCCGGTGCCCCCGCGCCGGTACCGGACCTCTCCGCCCTCCTGACGCAGACCGTCGACCGGCTGGCCCGGGCCGGACTGGAGGTGATCACCGTCGACCAGACCGAGCCGGGGCTGCGCGAGCGGTTCGGCCTGCACTGCGTGAAGGCCGTCGTCCCCGGCGCGCTGCCGATGACCTTCGGGCATGTCAACCGGCGCACCCTCGGCCTGCCCCGGCTGCTGCAGGTGCCCCACCGCCTGGGCCGGATCGCCCGGCCCGGGCGCCACGAGGAACTGCCCCTGCACCCGCACCCCTTCCCCTGACTGGCCCGCCCCGCCCTGACCGACATGCGACGACGAGACGACGAGGACCGGACGACGTGACGACGACCGACATCGACACCGACATCGACACCGGCACGGGCACCGCCGCCGGCACCTGGCAGAGCCACCACCTCTTCCTGCATTCCACCACCGAGGACACCGACCGCTTCCTGGTCCGTGACGTGGCCCCGCTCCTCGACGGCCTCGTGGCCGCCGGCGAAGCCGCCGACTGGTTCTTCATCCGCTACGGGGAGGACGGCCCCCACGTACGGATCCGTGTCCGTGCCGCCGGGCCCGCGACCGCCGCGAACCTCCCCGCGACCGCCGCGGACTTCCCCGAGCTCGCCCCGAAGCTCCGCGAACTACCGGACCTGCTCGCGCGGGAGGCGCTGCAGACGCCCGCCGTGCCCGGCCCCTGGCCCTCCCGGCACGGTGAGATCCGCGCCGTGCCCTACGTACCCGAAACCCGGCGTTACGGCGGACCGCAGGCGCTGCCCGTCGCCGAAGCGGTCTTCGGCGCCTCCACACGCACCGCCCTCGACGTCCTGCGGGCCCTGCCCACCACGAGCACGGCCGCCTCCCGGCTCACCGCGGCCGCGGACCTGGCGCACACCACGGCGTACGCGCTCGGCATGGACCGGCTCGCCGCCGCCCGCTGGCTGCGCGCGCACGCGGCGGGCTGGCGCTGGGTCAGCGAGGTGCCGCTGCTGCCCGGTGCCGCCGTCCACACCCGGGTCAACACCGTCCACGCAGCGCAGCGCACCGCCCTCAGCGGGCGCGCCGCGGACCTGCGCGACCGCCTCCGGGCGGGCACCGCGAAGCCCTGGCTGGCGCGCTGGGCCGAACGGGTGAGTGAGGCCGATGCGCTGCTCGACGGCCTGGGGGAGCGGAGCCGGGCCGGGGTCTGGGGCTCGCAGCTGCACATGCTGTTCAACCGGCTGGGCGTGACCCCCGACGAGGAACGGGCCGTCTGCCGGCTGGCCGCGCGCACCCTGCTGGAGGCGGACGGACCCGCCGGGTTCTTCCCGCCGGGCCACACCGCACCCGACCTGCAGTACCTGGAGCGCAGCAAGTTCCAGATCGGCCGCGGCGAGGACTCGGCACTGCGCCCGCTGCCGGGCGCGGCCCCGGCGTCCGCAGCGGCCGAGGACGTCGAGCCGGCCCCGGCAGCCGAAGTCCCGCTCCCCGCCGATCCGTTGCCCGAGGTGTCCCTGGCCGCCGTCCTCGCCGCCCGCTCCTCGCTCCGCGGTGCCCTCACCGGCCCGCTGGACGCCGGTACGCTCGGCGCCCTGCTGTGGCACTCCCTCGCCGAGAGCGGCCGCAGCGAGCAGCGCCTCGCCGACGGCAGGACCCGTACCCTGGCCCACCGCCCCTACCCCAGCGCGGGCGCCCTCTACACGGCACGCGTCCGCCTCCTCGTCCTCGACGTGGCCGGGCTCCCGGCCGGCACCTACGACTGCGTCCCCGAACGCCGGACCCTGCGCCGCATCGGCCCGGTGGCGCCGCTGGAGGACATCACCGCCCTGTCGACCTACCTCTCGCGCCCGTCGGCCGACCCGGACTGGATCGGCGTCGCGCGGGCGCCGGTACTCCTCGGCCTCTACGCCGACCTCGGCCTGCTGCGCCGCCGCTACGGACTGCGCGCGCTGCGCCTGGCCCTGCTGGAGACGGGCCACCTGGCCCAGACCTTGCTGCTCACGGCATCGGCTCTGGGCCTGGGCGGGACCCCGCTGGGCGGCTTCCACGACGACCTGGCCCACGAACTCCTCGGACTCCACGACCCGGACCAGCCCCTCCAGTACCTCCTGCCCCTCGGCCGCCGACCGCAGCAACCCGGCAGCCACCGGGCGCCCTTGCCCCCGCACTGACGTCCAGGATCCCTGCCCGCCCCGGAGAAGCAGCCGACTGCTCAGCAGCCGGCCGCTGAGCCGTGTGCGCCCCCAACTCGCCCTGGGCAACGTAACGGTGGGAGAGGTCCTCACCGCCGTCTTCTATGCCGCATCCGAAGGCGTCGAGCGGATCTACATCACGGGCGGCGGCCCCTGGCACCGCGACGCCGACCGCCACCCATACCTCAAGGATGCGCCGGTCGCCTGCGGCGAAAGGTGCCCGCCGAACCACCGGAGCACGCGCCGGAGACGGCGCGGTGCCGTCACCAGATGAGGGTGAACTGGCTGAAAGAGGAAGGGGAATTGATCGTCAGACTCTAGGATGACGGTCTGCGGGCTGGCGCATGAGTCCTCCCGTGCAGCGCAGGACTCCTGTGCCACAACTGTGCCCTGTGACGGCACTGGGAGATTCGGAGCGGTTCGACGGTGCGTCTCGACAGCTTCTCCACGCTCGGATTTCGCTCGCTGGCGCAGGTCGCCGACATCCCCGTCAGTCGTCCGACCATCCTCGCGGGACGCAATGACGGAGGGAAGAGCGCCGTTCTCACTGCACTGTCCTTCCTCCTCGGCGCTCACCGCCTCACAGATGAGGACCGGACCTACATCCAGGGCGAGGGTGTCGTCG
Organism: Streptomyces sp. NBC_00207; assembly: GCF_045160965.1. NCBI lineage: Bacteria > Bacillati > Actinomycetota > Actinomycetes > Kitasatosporales > Streptomycetaceae > Streptomyces > Streptomyces sp. NBC_00207. The sequence goes on from NZ_CP130715.1 coordinate 8,577,276, forward strand.
GCCGCCGGTGCGAGGAGACCTGGGTCGAAGGTGCCTTCACGCTCGACGCCGCCGAGCGGGCCACTGCAGAACTCCCCGATCGGGTCAGGATCCGGCGCGTTTCCCGGGCCGGGGAGGCAACCTGCTGGGAATACTTCGGCCGGCACCCCGCGGACAGCCGGCTGCGTGGCCTGGACCGCCTCCTGAAGGGACCGCTCGCCGAGCTCGTTGCGGAATTCAGGCTCTTTCCGGCCGGTTCACTCAAGGACGATCTCCTGGCTGCTCTCACCGCCTACGCACGGACCGCGCCCCAGGTCGAGGAATGGCTGCCGCTGCCCAAGCAGCTCGAAGCCCGCCTGCCCCGCCTGCTCCGCTTCGGCGGCAAGGACGAGAGCCCGGACGATGCCGTCCGCACTGCCCTGAACAGCTGCTACGAGACCCACCTCGAGGACGAGACCCTCCAGGGGCAGGTGCGCCAGATCGAATCGGAGATCACCCACAGGCTGGAGAAGGAAGCCGACTCCCTGTGCCAGCACATCCGCCGACACTGCACCGAATTCGTCGGCGTCCAGGTCAGGCCGGAAGTCTCCTTCAAGGGCGGCTTCAAGAGAGCGCCTTTGGAAGTGTCCCGGGCCGACGGGGAGCCCGTCGACCTCACCCGCTCGGGCCAGGGCAGCAAGCGGCGCATCGCGCTCGCCGTCTGGGAGTGGACCAGCAGCCTGCTGGAAGAAGCCGAACTCAGCGCCGCGGACGCCCCCGCCGACGAGGAGCCGACCCAGACGATCGTCGTCTACGACGAACCCGACACACACCTCGACTACAGCCACCAGCGCACCGTCATGGACATCATCCGCAAGCAGTGCGCCCTGCCCCACGTCAGCGTCATCGTGGCCACCCACTCCATGAACCTGATCGACGGAGTGGACATCGCCGACGTCGTTCACCTCAAGCTCAACGGCAGCGGCCGCACCACCGTGGAACGCCTCGTGGACGACTCCCACGACGGCATCGACTTCCACCTCGGCCAGATCGCCGCAGCACTGGGGCTGCGCAACTCCGTGCTCCTCCACGAACGATGCTTCCTCGCCGTGGAGGGAGAGACCGAGCAGCAGAGCATCCCCCTGCTGTTCCGCCTCTCCCAGGGACTGTCGCTGCAGGCGGCAGGCATCGCCTTGTGGGCCTGCGAGAACAACGAGGGTGCCCTGCATCTCGCCCGCTACCTCGTCAAGCACCAGCGAACCGTCATGCTCATGATCGACGCAGACAGTCGCGACAACAAACTCCTCAAGGACGAGAGGCTGCGCCGCGCCGGCCTGGACCTCGAAACGCAGGTTTCGTACATCGGCGAAGCCCAGGGATACAGGGAGCTGGAAGAGCTCTTCACCGACGGGCAGTGGGCCGCGGCGGCGAACCGGCACTGGCCCCGCTCCGCTCGGCAGAACTGGAGCCCTGATGACTTCGCCGTCCACCGCAACGGCGGGAAATTCAGCGGCAAAGTCCTGAACATGCTCAAGGAACAGGCGGAGCATCGGAGCCCCAGCGGCAAACCCGACATGGTCTACAAGCTCACCACCACGCTCCAGCATGCACAAGACGTGCCGCAGCAGCTACGGGACGCCTTCGAACAGCTGCAGAGACTGGCTCACTGATCTGCCCGCCGGCCCTTGCGGCGCTCCCGCATGCGTTCTTTGCGCTGCTCGGCCGTGGGTTCGGTCCAGACGTGCCAGCCTGCCTCCGGAACCCACTGCCGGGCATGTCCGCGTGCCTCGATGCCGCACCATCGGCAGCCGCCGGGCGCCGGAACGCATACGGGTTGAGCAGAATGCGGTGAGGACATGTCCTTCTCCCTTCCCCCACTGCTCATCTTCCCTCCTGCCACTGACAATCGCCCGACCTCGCTTTCCCCTGTGCGCAACCGCAGCCCAGGGGGAGAAACCTTCCCTCAATCGCTGCCATACCCGCGTACGCGGTTCCGTCTCTCGGGAAAACCGTCCATGACCCCTATGGCCGCGGTTACGGTCTGTGCTCATGAGGTTCCTGCACACTTCGGACTGGCACCTGGGCCGCCGGTTCCACGGAGAAGACCTGATCGACGCCCAGCGCAAAGTCCTCGACCACATCTGCGACACCGTCCGGACCGAGCAGGTGGACGCCCTGCTGGTCGCGGGTGACGTCTACGACCGGGCCATTCCCGGCCTGGACGCGGTGCGCCTGTTCAGCCAGGCCCTGCACCAGCTGGCGGACCTGGACATACCCACCATCATGATCAGCGGGAACCACGACTCCGCCCACCGCCTCGGCGTCGGCGCCGGCCTGCTGGCACGGGCCAGGGTCCATCTGCGGACCGATCCCGCCGACATCGCCACGCCCATCCTGCTCGAGGACGCCGACGGCCATGTCGCCGTCTACGCCGTCCCCTACCTCGAGCCCACCCTCGTGCGCACCCACCTGGACGCCGAGGCAGCCTCCCACCAGGCCGTACTCACCGCCGCCCTGGACCGCGTCCGCGCCGACCTCGCCACCCGCCCCGAAGGCACCCGCTCCGTCGTTCTCGCCCACGCCTTCATCACCGCCGCCGGAACTCCCGCCGGCGAAACCGACAGCGAACGGAACATCAGCGTCGGCGGCGTCGCCCACGCCGGGGCCTCCGTCTTCGCCGGCATCGACTACGCCGCCCTCGGGCACCTCCACCGCCCCCAACGGGTCACCGACACGGTCCACTACAGCGGCTCCCCGCTGGCCTACTCCTTCTCCGAAACCGGCCACACCAAGTCGCTGACACTGGTCGACCTGCCCGCCGGTGCCGCGCCCACCGTCACCCGCACGGACCTGCCCCCGCAGCTGCGGCTTCCGCTGGCACGTCTGACGGGCCGACTGCAAGACCTGCTGACCGACCCGGCCCACGAGAGCCTGACCGAGTCCTGGCTGCACGTCACGCTCACCGACACCGCCCGCCCCTACGAACCGATGGCGCGCCTCAAACAGCGCTTCCCCCACACCCTGCAGCTCGAACACATCCCCGCCGTCCTTCCCGCCCAGGCCACCACCACCCCCACCTACAGCGAGCGACTGCGCGGCCGCGGCGACCTCGACATCACCCACGACTTCATCACCGTCGTGCGAGGCGCCGAGCCCACCGACGAGGAACGCGCCCTCCTGCAGGAAGCGATCGACAGCTCCCGCACCAACGCCCAGGAGAAGGAAGCCGTCTGACATGCGCCTGCACACCCTGCACCTGCAGGCATTCGGCCCCTTCGCCGGCACCCACACCGTCGATTTCGACGCCCTGACCCGTGACGGACTGTTCCTCCTCCACGGCGACACCGGCGCCGGGAAGACCACCGTCTTCGCAGCGATCTGCGTCGCCCTCTACGGAGAGCCGCCAACCGACCGCAAGCTCCAGCTGCGCAGCGACCACGCGCCCGCACACCTGCTGACCGAGGTGACCCTCGAAGTCACCCTCGCCGGAAAACGCCTGCGGATCCGACGTGTCCCCGCCCAGCTGAAACCGAAGGTCCGAAAGGAGGGCACCACCCAGCAGGCGGCCGAGACCCACCTCAGCCAGTGGACCACAGACCCCCTCGGACAAGGCCGCTGGGAAGCGCTGAGCAGGTCCCACAGGGAAGCCGCGGACGAGATCAAGGAACTGCTGGGCATGAGCCGTCAGCAGTTCTGCCAGGTCGTGCTCCTGCCGCAGAACGAGTTCACCAAATTCCTGCGCGCAGGCGCCTCCGACCGCAAGGACCTGCTCGGCAAGCTCTTCCACACCCACCGATTCGGATCCATCGAGAACTGGCTGGCCGGGCGGAAGAACGCCCTCTCCACACAGCGCGACGAGGCCCGCACGGCCGTCATCCGGCTGACCGAACGCATACAGCAGCAAGCCGGAGACGACCTCGCACCCGAACAGGGCGCCCCTCTCGCCTCCGATCCCGCCACCCTCACCGACCCCGCCGTCGCCTGGGCCACCGCCCTGCACGCCAAGGCGGCCGCTCACGAGCGCGACGCGGCAACCGCCGCCGTTCTCGCAGAACAGGAACTGGCCGCCTTCCGGGACGGCGAACGCGCCGTACGCGACCTCGCCTCCCACCAGGAGGCACACCGCCGAGCGCGCCACCAGCTCGAGACGCTGGACGAACAGACGGACCGGCAGGCCGACCTCGACCGGCAACGACAGGACGCCCTGCAAGGGCAGAAGGTCGCCCCGCTGCTGAAGGCCGCGGCCGCCGCCGCAGCTCAGAGCGTCCGCGCGCAGGAAGAAGAACGCCACGCCCGCACCCTCCTGAACCCCGCGCACGCGACGCTCGACGCTGTCGAGCTCACCCACGCCGCACAGCAGCTGCGCGCCGAGATCGGCGGACTGCGCGCGCTCCTGCCCGATGAGGCGGCCCTGCAGGGGTACAAGACAGACCTGCAGAAACTGGATGACGAACGCCAGGAATTCGCCCAGGACCTGCACGACGCCGACGCCTGGCTCAGCGATGAGCCCCAGCGCCGTACGGAACTGCGCGCTCGCCTCGAAGCAGCCCGCGCCGCCGAGGAAACCAGCCGTGAACATGCCACCGCACTGACACTGCTCGCCGCCCGCATGGACGCGGCGAAACGCCGAGACGCCCACCTCAAGCAGATCGGCACGGCCGAGCAGGCACTCCTCGCGGCACAGACCGCGGCGAACGAGGCCGCCCGGGAACACATCGACATCCGGCGCAGGCGCACCGACGGCATGGCCGGCGAACTCGCCCTCCAACTCACCGACGGCGAACCCTGCGCGGTCTGCGGTTCCCCCGTCCATCCGAACCCGGCCGCCCCCCACACCGACCAGCCCACGGCCGCCGACGAAAAAGCCGCCGAAACCCGCCACGCGCAAGCCCAGGACACCCAGCGGACACTCCAAGACACACTGCAGCAGCTCCTCGAGCAGGCCGCCGCCGCCCGAGGCGAGGCGGGCGGAGACGCCGCCCTGGCCGACCTCACCAGCGAGCACACCGCACTCCGGACCCGTCTGGCAGCAGCCCTCGAGGCCGCGGCCGACACCGGTCCGGCAACCGAGGAACTCCACGCCCTGGAACAGCAGCACAATCGGACCACCAGCGCCCGCACCACCGCAGCCACCAGGCTCGCCGCCGCCGACGCCGGCTACGACGCTCTCGCCATCCGAGTCCGGGAACTCGACCAGAAGCTCGCCACCGCCCGCGCCGACGCCCCCACCCTCCCGCTGCGCATCACGCACCTCACCCAGGCAGCCGACCGCCTCACCACCGCGGCCGAACACGCCGGCGCCACCTTCCGCACGGCCGCGGAGCACGGGCAGGTGACAGAGCGAGCGGAGCAGGCCGCACGCTCGGCCGGCTTCGACTCCCTCGACGCCGCCGCGCAAGCGCTGCGCTCCGACGACGAGATCCGCACCCTGGAAGACGAGATCAACCAGTGGCGCGAACAACGCGCAGTCGCCACCGCACGCCTTCAAGAGCCCGCCCTCGCCGCGGCCTCGGCCTTGCCGCCCGCCAACCTCGAGGAAGCCACCGCGCAACTCGACGCCGCCACCACCCGTCACACCCGGGCCGCCGCCGAAGCCGCGCACACCGCCGAACGCACCCGTGCCCTCGCCGGCCTCCTCGCACGGCTCACGACCCACCTCAAGACCCTCGAACCACTCGAACACGCCTACCGCACCGTCGACCACCTCCATGGCCTGGTCAACGGCACCTCTCCCAGCAACCAGCTCCGCATGCAACTCGAGGCCTACGTCCTGGCCGCCCGCCTCGAAGAAGTCGTGGCCGCCGCCAACACCCGCCTCACCCGCATGTCGGAACACCGCTACACCCTCGTCCACTCCGACGCCCGGGCCTCGTACGGAGCCCGCTCCGGCCTCGGCCTGAAGATCACCGATGCCTGGACGGGGAAGGACCGCGACACCGACACCCTCTCCGGCGGCGAATCCTTCTTCGCCTCCCTCTCCCTCGCCCTCGGTCTGGCCGACGTCGTCACCGCCGAATCGGGCGGCCGGGTCCTCGACACCCTCTTCATCGACGAAGGCTTCGGCACCCTCGACGAGGACACCCTCCACAAGGTGCTCGACGTCCTGGACTCCCTGCGCGCGCACGACCGCACGGTCGGCGTCATCAGCCACGTCCCCGAACTCCGCCGGCGCATCACCCACCGACTCCACGTCCGCAAGACCACCACCGGCTCGACCCTCGTCCAGCTGACCGAAGCAGCACAATGACGCCGACGGCCGACAGCGCCGCCCCCGGGGTCCTCGGCGGAGGGCGGCCTCCATGGCCGCGCGCTGTTCGGCGGCCTGGCTGCCCAGCAGGGCCAGCCTTCCGGTGAACGGCGCGGCCGCGGGGTCCAATCCGCCGCCCGGCAGCATCTCGCGCCACCTGTCGCGGAGCCGGTCGAACTCGTCGCCCGTGGTGCAAGCGGCGCCGGCCGTCGAGAGGGTGAAGGCCGAGGGGATTCCGGTCACCAGGGCGGCGTTGCCGGAGAGGCGGAGGAAGGAACGGCGGGACCATGGAACGGACCTGGAGCCTCCAGAGCTGGGGGATGCCCTGTCGACCGCTTCTGGCGTGCGTGCGAAATGACGCTCAAGAAGCGCGTGGAAATCGATCGTCTCGACAGATCGGTCGTTCCGGTCCCCTCTCAGGATCCGATGGCCTGCCCGAACGTGAAGAAGCCGTCCGGGTCCACCCGCTTCTTGATCTCGACGAGGCGCGGATAGTTGGCGCCGTAGTACGCCGTGCGCCAGTCCGGCAGGTCCGGGTCGATGAAGTTCTGGTACGCCGCGTGCGTCACGTACGGCGCCACCGTCTCCCGCAGCCCTGCCAGCCAGCGGAGGTTGGCCTCCACGGTCGCCGCGCTGTCCCGCCCGGACCAGGAGGTGTCCATGCTGACCAGGCACAGCGCGTCCCGGTGGACGAACGCGGTGTCGGCCGGGCCCACCCGGTTGATCGCGCCGCCCCACGTGTAGAGGGCCAGACCGCAGCCGTCGGGATTGGAACTGCCAGGCCGGCGTTCGAGCCACGCGAGGACGGTGGTGACGGCCTCGGCGGGCAGCGGCTCGGTGGCGAAGTGCGTCCGTACCGCGAAGGCCCCGGCGGAGGTCTCGTGCAGCAGATAGTCCTGCGCCTCCCAGAACGTGCGGTCGGCGATGTCCGTGCGGACCGGGCGGGTCAGTGCGAGCGCCGGCGCGAGGAGCTCGCGCAGCTCGCTCGCGGGGCCGAGGTGCAGACCGACGGCCGACACCGTGGTCTGCGGTCCTCCGGCGGCGCTCACGCCGAGCCTGAGCGAGAACTCGTCCGGTGCCTTCCGCGCGATCTCCTGCATCACCGGGAAGACTTCGGGGGCGTCCGGCCCGTCCCACAGCAGCAGGCAGGTGGACACGTCGGACACCGGGACGGCCCGGAAGGTGAAGGACAGGTTGATGCCGAAGTTGCCGCCGCCACCGCCGCGGCAGGCCCAGTACAGCTCGGGGTTCTCCTGGGCGTCGCACGTCAGTATCCGCCCGTCGGCGGTCAGGAGCGTGGTCCGGACGAGCGCGTCCGCGGTGAGCCCGAGCTTGCGGGAGGTGGACGACGAGCCCCCGCCGAGGGTGAGGCCGGCGACGCCCACCGAAGCTCCGTTGCCCAGCGCGAAGGCCATCTCGTGCGGCTGGATCGCGGCGCGGACATCGGACATCCGGGCCCCGCCCGCAGCCGTGACCAGCCCCGTGGAACCGTCGGCGGACACGGTGTTCAGCGCGCTGAGATCGACCACCAGGCCGGCGCCCGCCGAGTAGCCCGCGTAGCTGTGGCCGCCGCTGCGCGCGACGAGGCCGATGCCCGTCTCGCGCGCCCACTCGACGGCGCGGCGCACGTCCGCGGGGTCCGCCGCGGAGAGGACCCCGCTCGGCGTGTTCGCGGCGTAGCGCTGGTTGAAGGGGGCGCTCGACGCACGGAATCCGTGGTCGCCGGGGCGCAGTACGCGGCCCGCCACGGTCTTCTCCAGCCGCCGCCAGTCGGCCTGGGAGGCGCTGTGCACCGCACCCGCGCCCGTGCCGGCGCCCGCGCTCGTGTTCACTGGACCTCCTCGATGTAGGAGACACCGGTGGCGGCGTGCGGGCCGTAGCGTTCCCAGACCTCACGCAGCCGCAGGCGGCCGTCCTCGGCCACCTCGGGTGTGTTGACCGTGCGCCCGCAGACCACCTCGCCGCTCGCGAAGACGATGGTGTACCCCATGGAGAGGGTGCCGTCCGGCTCGCAGGTGCCGACGGTCCACCCGCGGCGCACCTCGCCGCCGATGACCTCTCCCCAGACGAGGTCGCCCTGCTGGTGGTAGACGGCGACGGTCCGTACGTCGCCCGTCGGCTTGCGGAACTTCCGTCCGTCGTAGTCGATCACGTGGCCGGGTCCGGCTGCAGGGCGAGGAACTCGGCGGACATCTCCGGGCCCCACCAGATCGCGTAGTAGGAGAAGTCCTCGTCGTGCTCGTTGACGACGTGGTGCTCCACCCCGGCTCGCATGACGGCGATGTCCCCGGCCGCCAGGGCGTGCCGCCGGCCCTTGCAGACCACCTCGGCACGGCCGGACATGACGATGAAGATCTCGCGTTCGTGGTGCGCGTGCGTGTCCGTCACGTCGCCCGGGCGCAGGACGCACCAGGCGCCTCGAAAGGGGGTGTCCAGTCCGGGCCACGGATGGAGCAGCCTGAGGTCGAGTCCGTGGTCCCGGACCAGGTTTTCCGGCTCCCGGGTGCGAATGGTCACGTCGGCTTGCTGATGGTCGGTCAACGTCCCCTCCGATCGACGTCCTTCAATTCCGGCGGTGCGCGACGTCGATCAGGGTAGAAGCCGGTGACTCCCTTTCGACAGGGGAATCATTCCCTTGTCGAAAGGGAATTGGCGGTACGGGAGATTCCGGGGCCGGCGGATCAGCCGTGCCCGAGACCGGCGTCCCGGGCCAGTACGATGGCCTGCGAGCGATCGGCGACGCCGAGCTTGCCGAATATGACGGAGACCCGGTTGCTGACGGTCTTCGAAGCGAGCACGAGCTCACGGGCGATCGTGGAATTCGACTTCCCCGCGGCGATGCGTTCCAGCACGTCCCGTTCCCGGTTGGTCAGCTGCGGGAACGGATAGAAATACTGCTGCCCGCTGGTCGGGCACATGAGGGCGCCGAGCCGGCCGGCGATCGATTTGTCGATGATCGCCTCGCCGGCGGCGACGGCCTGGATGCCGCGCAGGATCTGGTCGGCGTCGGCCCGTTTGAACAGATAGCCGCGGGCCCCGGCCTGGAGCGCGGAGGTGATGGCTTTGTCATCATCCGCGCCACTGAAGACGAGAATGCCGGTTTCAGGCCATAATCGTAAGATTTCGGGTATCACCCGTAAGCCGGCCGATTCATCCATCAGCGGGTCCAGCACGAGGACGCGGGGCCGGCAGCGGGACGTCTCCACGATCACCTCGTCGGCCGTGGCGGCCTCCCCGACCACCGATATGCCCCCCGACCGTTCGAGTACGGAACGGACTCCATGGCGGATCGCGGGCTGGGCGTCGGCGAGAACGACGGTGACCGTGGTGCGGACTCTTCGGACGGCGGGGAGATCGTCCTCGGTCAGAAGCGGCGTGTTCTCTCTTCGTGCATCAGCATGTGACGAAAGTGGCCAGAGTAATCTCGCGGTGTTTGTTTTCTGGTTCATTCGTACCTTCCCCCCACTCGATCGTGCAAGGCGGTCCACGCTGACCGGCCGGTACCCAGAATGGTCCAGACGTCAGTCCACCGCAACGGTGGGGAGGGATTCCGAGAATGTGATAGTTATACCTGTCGAGGCATCACTATTCGCGTTGAATTCGTGCGCTTCGCATGTGCATCGACAAGCGAAATCGAGCAATGTCACGCGCCGACGGATCCGACCACTCCGACATCCTGTGCGCGGTGCAGGATCGCTTCCCGATCCCGCCAGTGCGCCCAGAATGCGCCGGTGTATCCGAGGCCGTTCAGACTCGTCAGGAACGGATTGTCCGCGTAGTTGTTGTCGTGCTCACTCGAGCCGGCCAGCGTCGGCAGCATCACCCGGTGGTGGTCGGCGGGATCGACGAGTTCCCACAGCAGATCCACGGACCGGCTCCAGCGCCCCGAGGGATCGTCCACCGTACCGGTGTCCTCCACGAGGTCCGGCGAAAAGTAGCAGACCAGACGGAAGTTGCCCGACTCGTCGAACATGAACTGCCGCTCGTACTCCACCGGCCCGGAGCACTTGGACGACGGCTTCAGGATGATCGGCCCGGTCGCGGTGTTGGACTGCAGTCCCGGCACCGTCCGGACCCCGTCGCACTCCTCGGCCATCGCCATGCCCAGCGGCGTGTGGGGGAAGAGCCGCAGACCCAGCGAGAACCCGGTCACGGTGGCGTCCAGCGCCATGAACGCCTCTACGCATTCGCGCATGGTCTGCGGGGTCTCGCCGGGCATTCCGAACAGCGCCTCGACCATGGTCAGCATGCCGTTGGCGTGGCAGAGCCGGACGAGGCGCTCCGTGTCGGCGAAGGTGTAGTAGGTGGTGCCCTTCTCCGTGATCTTCCAGCCGCTCAGCATGTCCTTGCGCACGTGGTCCGAGCCGACGTTCACCCCGCGGCAGCCCGCCGCGGCCAGCAGCCCGGCGAACTCCTCGTCGAAGGGGGAGGGCTGGCAGTAGACCCACAGCCGCAGCTCGTTGAGGGGGTTGGCGGGGTCCGCGTGCTTGCGCCGGACGATCTCGCGCAGCAGGTTCTTGGCGTGGGAGATGGAGAGGTTGAACTCGCTGTCGGTGGTGTGCTGGTCGAGGATCCCCTGCTCGGCCAGCGACTGCATCTCGTCCACCACGGCGGCGACGTCGCGCCGTCCGGTCCGGATGCCCTTCGCGTCCGGCTCCACGCAGTGCGAACAGCGGTAGGTGCAGCCGTTCTTGGTGAGGATGCCGGCCAGCCCGCCGCGCTGGTAGTACAGCAGGTTGTCCACCTTGTGCGGGGCGCCGGAGCGGCGGACGTACGTCCCGGCGCGGTCCACCTGCCAGGTCCGGTCCTCGAACTGGCCGGCGGGCCGCGGCTGCGCCGTGCGGCGGTTCGACAGGGAGAGCGCCGGCGGCGGCACCCGGGTGACTCCTTGCGGGGTGTTGCGGAGGAGACCGCTGACCGTGTCCGTTCCGCGCCCGGTGACCAGTGCGTCGGCGAGATCGCAGATGATCTGCTCACCCGGTCCCTTGACGCCGAAATCGATGCCGAAGTAGTCGACCAGGGCGAAGGGCATGGAGGAGAAGCCGATGCCGCCGCCGACGATCGGAGCGTCCGTCAGCCGCTTGATCTCGGTGATGATCTCCTTGTGCTCGCCGACGAAAGGGCGCTGCTCGAAGGCGTACACCGTGTCGGTGTTGCGGATGGTGACACCGACGAGGACGGGGCTGCGCGCACCGAAGTACTCGGAGAGGCAGGTCTTCCAGTCCTCCCGGTGGAAGGTGAGGTCGACCACCTCCACCTCGAAGTCGGCGGCCTCCAGCGACGTGGTGAGCACGTCCAGCGCATACGGTGCGATCGGTGGGTGCACCTTGTTCGGATTGACCAGCAGCACCAGGCCTCGGCCCATCGGATGTTCTCCCCCCTGGCCTGCCACGCAGGCGAATTGCGTTACTTGACGATGCCGAGGCAGATCCCGAACTCGGGCTTCCCGCCCAGCAGATAGGCGCCGGCCGACTGGAGAATCCGGTCCTGGGCGGTGGCGTGCTGGCACATGGTCGTGGTGTCGCGCATCCAGCGGTCCATCGGCGACGACTGGTGGATCGACCAGGTCTGGAGCAGGTCGCAGAGCCTGCTCACGATCGAGCGCGAGGTGCGGAAGGCGTGCACCCAGGCGATCGGGGACGCGGCGCGCTCCTCCGGAGTGAGGTCGTCCAGCGTGCCCCCGGCGGCCAGCACCTCCCACTGGCGGCGCTGGCTCCCGTACACCCCGTTGCGGGTGGCCAGGAAGTCCGCCTCGCACTCGGCGAGCGTGACCTGCGCCCGGAAGTGGTCCTTCCACGCCACACCGGTCATCCGGTCGACCCGGGTCCTGGCGGTCTCCCGGGCGTGGTCCAGGGCGGCCCGGGCCACCCCCAGCGCCACACCGCACATGCTGCGCGTGAATGCGTCCGGCTGCGCGAGCGGCCCGGGCCGGCCGCGCACCTTGCCGAAGCTGTACGTGAGCTCCTCCGGCACGAACACCCCGGCCATGGTGTAGTCGCAACTGCCGGTGCCGCGCATGCCCATGGTGTGCCAGTTGTCGATGACGTCCACCTGCGCGCGGGGCACCAGGAACTGCCGCGACTCGTGCGGATTGCTGCCGTCCGGGCTCGCGTACGGCTTGCCGTCCTCGTAGACGAACGCGCCCGAGGTCACCCAGTCGGCATGGGTGATCCCGCTGCCGAACGACCACCGGCCGGACAGCCGGAATCCACCGGGCACCCGCTCGGCACGGCCCGTGGGCTGCAGCAGCCCGGCCATGATCGTGTCGGGGGTGGGGAAGACCTCCTTGGCCACCCTCTCGTCGAGGAAGGCGCTGAAGATCCCGCTGCTCGCGCCCATCACCGCGCACCAGGCCGCGGACGCGTCCCCGTGGGCCAGGGTCTCGACGACCTCGGTCTGCTCCATCGTCGTCAGTGCCAGGCCGCCCAGCTCACGGCCGAAGGCCATCCGGAACACCCCGGCGCCGCGCAGCATGTCCACCACGTCCGCCGGCAGCCGCCGTGCCTCTTCGATCTCCGCCGACCGCTCCCGCAGCAGCGGTGCCAGTTCCCTCGCACGAGCGAGGAGCTCCGCCGCGTCGGCGGGCACCCCGGCTCCCGGGGTCCGGGTCATGGTCATGTGAACGCCCTTCGATTCGGCTCTACTTGACGATGCCGAGGCTCATCCGGAACTTCGGCGGCCGGCCCAGCAGGTAGGCGCCGCCCGACTCGAGGATCAGGTCCGAGGCGGCGACGTGCTGGCACATGGTCGCGGTGTCGCGCATCCAGCGGTCCATCGGCGAGGACCGGTTGATCGACCAGGACTGCAACAGGTCGTAGAGCCGGTTCACGATCGCCCGCGAGGTCCGGAAGGCGTGCACCCAGGCCAGCGAGGACGCCGCCCGCTCGGTCGCGGTGAGGTCGTCCAGCGTGCCGCCCCCGGCCAGCACGTCCCAGTGCCGCTGCGAACTGCTGTAGACCCCGCTGCGGGTGGCGTTGAACTCCGCCTCGCACTCGGCGAGGGTGACCTGGACGCGGAAGGTGTCCGCCCACGTGGCGCCCGTCATCTTGTCCACCCGGGTCAGCGCGGTCTCCCGGGCGTGGTCCAGGGCGGCCCGGGCCACCCCGAGCGGCACGGCGCACAGGCTGCGCATGAAGGAGTCCGGCTGGGCGATCGGGGTGTCGGTCCGGCCCCGCACCTTGTAGAAGGTGTAGGTGTGCTCCTCGGGCACGAACACGTCGGTGATCGTGTAGTCGCTGCTCCCGCTGCCGCACAAGCCCGTGGTGTCCCAGTTCCCGACGACCTCCACCTGGTCGGCCGGTACCAGGAACTGGCGCGAGGCGTGCGCGTTGCTGCCGTCCGGGCTCGCCCACGGCTCGCCGTCCTGGTAGATGAACGCGCCCGAGGTCACCCAGTCGGCATGGGTGATCCCGCTGCCGAACGACCACCGGCCGGTCAGCCGGAATCCCCCGGGAACGCGTTCGGCGTGGCCGGCCGGCGCGATCAGCCCGGCGGTGATCATGTCCAGATTCGGGAAGACCTCCTTGACGACGGCGGGGTCCAGGAAGTTGCTGATCGCTCCGGTCATCGCGCCGATCGCCGCGCACCAGCCGGCCGAGGCGTCCCCGTAGGCGAGGGTCTCCACGACCTCGGCCTGCTGCATCGACGTCAGTTCGGGCCCGCCCCACTCGGGGCCGAAGCACATCCGGAAGACCCCGGTGTCGCGCAGCATGTCCACGACGTCCGTGGGGAGCTGCTTCGCCTCCTCGATCTCCTGCGACCGCTCCCGCAGCAGCGGGGCCAGCGCCTTCGCCCTTTCGAGGATCTCCGCCGCGGTGGTGGGCGCCTCGGCTCCAGGGCTCCAGGTCGTGCTCATGGGTTCCCCCTCAAGTGATGGTGTGGTGACGGTCATTCGTCCACGTCGAGCAGCCCGGCCGGCATGTCGAACGGCGCGTCCGGCTCCGGCGGGCCGATCGGCTCCGCGTCCAGTACGACCAGCGCCTGCGCCGCGTCCAGCCGTTCCAGGCAGGTCGGTGTGTCATCGGCCTCGCACACCACGAAGGAGTGGCGTGCCAGGTAGCCGCCCGGGGGCAGCCGCAGGACGGTGCCCGGCTCGGCCATCGGCGCGGCCGTGACCAGGCCGGGCGCCCGGGCCGGCACCGTCACCGAGCGCAGCACGCAGTCGCGCTCGGGACAGCCGAACCGGATGCCGGCCACCGCCCGCCGTGTGGGCCGGGTGTCGGGCCGCCGGCCGGTGGCCACGTCGAACAGCACCTCGCCGGGCTCGATGCCGGTGGCGGTCCTCCCGAGGAAGGGGATCAGGTCCCCGCCGAGGCGGCCGTTGACCTCGATGACGAGCGGCCCGTGCGGGGTCAGCCGCAGCTCGGTGTGGGTGATGCCGTCCTCGATGCCGAGCGCCTGATGGGCCCGGGCCAGCGTGCCCATCAGCTCGGGGTCCGCCAGCAGCGGGTCGGCCGCGTCGACCAGGTGGCCGACCTCCTCGAAGTACGGCTGGTCGCTGCTGTGCTTGCGGGCCACGAACATCGGGAGGTACTCGCCCTTGTGCACGGCGCCGTCGACGCTGATCTCCGGCCCGGGGGCGTACCCCTCGACCAGAGCGCTCGCCCGGTACGGTCCCGGATCGACCTCGCTCGCGGACAGGGCGATCCGGAACGCCGCCTCCACCTCGGCCGGGCCGGCGGCGAACACGACACCGATGCTCGCGCCCATGGCCCGCGGCTTGACCACGACCGGATAGCCGATCCGCTCGGCCGCCGCCCGGGCCTGCTCGACCGTGGTGGTCAGCTCGAAGCCCGGCTGGTACAGGCCCGCTGCGGTGAGCTCGGCCCTGGTGCGCTCCTTGTCCCGGCACCCGCGTACGCCGGGCACGGACAGTCCCGGCACCCCGAACTCGGCGGCGAGCAGGCCCGCGTCCAGGACCAGCGGCTCGTCCCAGCACATCAGGCCGGTGATCCGGCGCCGTGCGGCCACCTCGCGCGCGGCCGCGCCCATCGCCTCGGAATCGAAGACGTTCGCGACGATGATCTCGTCGAAGTAGTCGCGCTGCCAGGTGGGTCTGAGGTTGTTGAGCAGCACCATGTCCAGGCCGGCCGCGCGGGCGCGGCGGCGGATCGGCGCGATGAGGTACTCCCGGTACACCTTCAGCCCGCTGCCGACGACCAGCAGGGTGCCCTCGCCGGTTCCCATCACGCGTTCCCGGGTTCGGTGGCGGTTTCGCGGCGGGTGAGGAGGTCGGTGAGGATGTCGTGGGAGCGGTGGGCGAGGACGCTGATGAGGGAGTCGGCGATGCCGTGGGTTTCTTCGTTGACGCCTTGGAGGTAGACGGCTCCCCAGGCGGATGTGCCGAGGTCGACGCGGTAGTTGCGGCTGACGGTGACCTGGTCGAGTCCGACCCGTGCGGCCAGGTCCCGTACGAGCGCGGGCTTGCGCGCGTCGAAACCGGTGCCCAGCACCACCAGGTCGCACCGCAGCGGCTCGATCTTGCCGTTGATCCGGTCCCGGAGATCGAGTACGACCTCCCCTCCCTCGGTCCGCGCCCCCACGACCTCGGTCATCGCCCGGACCTCTGAGCGCTGCGGGCCCACCGCCCTCTGCCGGTAGAGCATCGTGTAGAGCTCGTCGAGGAACGGCGGTGCCAGCCCCGCGTAGTTGGTGAACCGCATTTCGTCCAGGAGTTGTGCGCGCACTTCCGGCGGGCTGTCGTAGAACTCGTCGACGAAGGACGGAAAGAACAATTCGTTGACGAATTTGCTGGTCTGGTAGTTCTGCAGTCCGATCGAGCGGACCACCATCGTCACCTGACTGGATGGCAGGTTCTCGTGCAATGCGAAGAACATTTCCGCGGCGCTTTGTGCTCCGCCCACTACGACGGCGCGGACGGGTTCGTCCTTGGGGATCTGTGCGATCCGGGTCCGGTACTGGGCGCTGTGGATGAGCCGGTCGCCGGGCAGTGTGGCGAAGACGTCGGGTACCCGTGGATCGCGTCCGCCCCCGACCACGAGGTCGCGGCAGCGGATGGTGTCCCCGTCGGTGAGGCGTACCTGCCAGCCTGATACCGATCCGTCGGCTTCGCATACCGGGTCGATCTGTGCGGCGCGGGCGTCGTAGCGGATCTGTACGCGTTCCAGGGAGGTGGCGACCCATTGGAGGTAGTCGGAGAACTCCCACCGGAAGGGGTGGAAGGTTCCCAGGTTGACGAACTCGTCGAGTCTGCCCTGGGAGTGGAGGAAGCTGAGGAAGGTGAACCTGCTGCTGGGATTGCGCAGGGTCACCAGGTCCTTGAGGAAGGAGACCTGGCTGCGTGCCCATGGCATCAGCAGGTCGCGCTGCCATTTGATGTCCGGGCTCTGTTCCAGCAGCAGTGTGCCGTCGGCCAGTTCGGCCGAGCCCGATTCCTCGATGGCCACCGCGAGCGCCAGATTCGCCGGCCCCGCACCGATCGCCAGAACACCGACTTCCCGGTCAGTCACTCTTCCCCCTCGATGTCGATTCGGACCATGCCGGCGGCGGTCTCGGCCCGCCGGAGTGCCTCGGCCGAGCTGTCCGCGGTGGCCATGACGATGCCCGCGCGGTCCCAGGAGTGGTGCAGCCCCGTGAACCGGTGGCCCGGCCCGACGGTGACCGCGGCCAGGAACACGCCGTCGGCCTGCCGGGCCGCCTCGACGCCGGTTACGGAGGCCACCCGGCCCGGACCGGCCGCGAGGAACCGGACGGCGGCGCCGCCCTTCGCCCGCCGCGGCAGTTCGCCCGTCGGCTCCTCGCCCTTGAGCACCGCGTAGTAGCTGCGCAGGAGTTGCACCGGATAGGCCAGCTGGATGGTGTCGAGGATGCCGCCGCCGGGCAGCCGGCCCGCGCATTCCACGAGGTACGGGACGCCGTCCGAGACGATCCATTCGCAGTGGACGATCCCGTCGCGGAAGCCGACGGCGCCGACCAGCCGGGCCGTCTGCCCGCCGAGCAGGTCCGCGAGCTCCTGAGGGATGTCGGCCGGCACGGTGTGCGCCATCTCCACCGGATGGGCCCCGGGGAACAGCTGCTTGCCCGTGACGTTGACGAAGAGCGGGCCGCCGTCCCGTACGAGCATCTCGACGCTGTACTCGGGCCCCTCGACGTACTGTTCGGCCAGCATGGAGAGCTCCATGGGCCGGTCGGGAACGAAGACGCCCTCGTCCTGGACGAGACAGGCCGCCCAGGCCCCCTCGACCTCATCGGGGTCGTGGATCACCCGTGTGCCGACCGACGCCTGACGGTTCGCCGGCTTGAGCACGACCGGGCCCGGCCGGCCGCGCAGGAAGGCCAGGACGTCCGCCGGGCCCCGTACGGGGACGCTGTCCGGATTGGCGATGCCGGCGGCGGCGCTGACCCGCCGAAGCAACGCCTTGTCGCGCAGGATCTGCGCGGCGCCGAGACCGGCACCGGGCAGGCCGTAGCGCTCCGCGAGCCGGGCGGCGAACGGCGTCGCGTACTCGATGGCGGGGACGACCGCCGCAGGGGCCAGCCCGGGGTGGGCGTTGAAGAACTCGTCGGCCTTTCCCGCGAGGTGGTACTCCCACTCGATGAGGCCGCGGACGAAGGACACCCCGTCGATCTGCTCGCGCACCCCCCGCTTGCGGACGACGTCGGGCTCCTCGACGTAGACGACCGAGCCGTCCCCCTGGAACTCCCCGATGGCGGCCATCGTCACGCCCACGAACCCGACGACCAGGACCGGTCCGTCCGTCGCGGACCGCGCCATCACGAGGCACCTCCGACGACTTCGGGCCTGCCCTCGTCCGCGTTCGCCTCCGGGTCCTCGGCGGGGACCGGTTCGGGCGGTTGCCGTACGCCGGCCAGGGCGAGCAGGCCGGCGATGGCGGTCACGACGCCGCACAGCAGCCAGAAGCCGCTGCCGAGCGCGGTCCAGGCGTAGACGCCGAACAGCGGGGCGACGGCGCCGGCCGCACCGCCGACCGCCTGCATCGTGCCGATGTAGCGGGCCTTCACCGACGAGGGGAACGTCGCCGGGTGGGCGAACATGCTCGGAGCGGCAATCATGATTCCGGACACCACCAGCACCGCGCCCGCGATCGTGAACGCCCCGGACCGCGAGGACAGTCCGTAGACCGCGAGCCCGACCGCCTCCACCAGGTGGCCGGTGATGACCCGGACGTGCTTGGGCAGTCTGCTGAGGTACGCGGTGATCTTGAGCTCGCACGTGATCAGCACGACGGACGACACGGTGAGCACCGTGCTGTAGAAGCTGGTCGGGTAGTCGTCGGCGACCAGCTCCAGTGGCAGCGCGATGTGGCCCTGGGCGTAGGTGAGCGAGCCGAGCAGCACGGCGGCCAGGTAGTAGAGGTACTTGCGGTCGCGCAGCATCGCCGCGTACGCCGAGCCGGTGCGCCGGCCCTCTGCGGCGCCGGCGCCCTTGCCGTCGGCCGCCTTGCCGTCGGCCCCGGCGGAGGCCGCTCCGGCCGGTGCGGTCCCGCCCCCGGCCGCGCCCTCCTCGTCGGCCTCGTCCTGCACGGTCTTCTTCGGGAGCAGGGCAAAGGCCAGCAGTGCGTAGACCAGCGCGGTCCCGCCGTCGATCCAGAACAGCAGGTCCCAGTTGACGAGGATCAGCCCGGCGGCGATCAGCGGTGCCAGGGCCGCGCCGATGTTCAGCGCGATCCGCATCATCGAGAACGCCATGACCTGGTACCGGTCCGGCATCAGATCGCTCAGCATCACGGCCGCGGCCGGCCGGTAGGCCTGGGTGAACAGGCCGGCCAGCCCGACGACGACGAGCAGGGGCCACAGCATCCCCGGCCCGCTCAGCCACGAGATCGCCGCCACCAGCGGGGCCGAACCGGCCATGGCCGTCACGATCGTGGCCCGGGGCCCGAACCGCTGGGTGAACTCACCGCCCAGCATCGTGCCGAAGATGGATCCCGCGCTGTAGGCGACCAGTGTCAGACCCGCGGCGGCGACCGACATGCCGCGGAAGGTCAGGTACAGCACGAGGAACGTCTGGACGAAGGCGCCGAGCTGGTTGATCAGCACGCCCCCGAGGAGATACCGGACCGGTGTCGGGGTCGCCTTCAGCGCCTCGAACACACCGATCGGAGTGTCCTCCTTCTTCATGCCGCTCCCTTCGTCAAGGCATCGACGATCCGCCCCGCGACGAGCGGGGCCTGACTGAAACCGGAGCCGCCGCAGGCCGCCCGCGACCAGACGGCGGGCCCCACACGGGCGAGCAGCGCACCGCCGGTGTCCGCGGCGCTGACGTAGTGGCAGGGTTTCACCGCCGCCACGGTGTAGCGGTCCAGGCCGGCCAGCGGCGCCGCCCGGGCCAGCCGGGTCACCCAGGGCGACTGGTCCTCGTCCGCGCAGTCCGCGGTGGTGCCCACGTCCCGGGTCACGGCGTCGGAGCTGATCTTCAGGAGCGTGCCGTCTACGGGTGGCATCACCCAGGCCCGCCCGTCCGTGCCGAGGCCGCCCGCCGCGGGCGCGCCCGCCCACCACCGTGCCGCGTCCGCGGGCGGCCGCAGGTACACCATGGTCTGGCGGTGCAGTACGACCGGTTGTTCGACCAGATCGCGGGTCCACGGGCCGGCGGCGATCAGCACCAGGTCGGCGCCGAGCTTCTCCCCGCCGGTCAGCAGGACGTGCGCCGAGTCGACGTCCACGTGCGTGACTGTGCTGTACGGCCGCAGGGCCACCGCGGGATGTCCGCTCAGCCACCGGACCGCGGCCCGCAGCACCCGGTCCGCGAGCAGCACTCCTGCGTCGGCCTCCCGTACGCCCGCCGAGCCGGCCGGGAACTGCAGGTACGGCAGGCCCTCCGGCTCCACCTTCTCCACGGACACCCCTGCCGCGGCAGCCGCGGAGGCCACCGCGGTGAGCTGCTCCCGGGGCCAGGCGGTCACCACGCCCACACGCCGGTAGAAGACGGTGCCCAGCAGGGTCTGGAGTTCCAGCCACCGTCTCCGGGCGACGGCCATCCGACGGGTGGCGTCCGCGTCGTCCGGGCTGAAGGTACGGATGACCCGGTGCTGGTCCGCCGAGCTCGACTCCGGATTGGGGATCGGGCCCCGGTCCAGCACGGTCACCCGGTGGCCCGCGAGCGCGCATTCCACCGCGGTCAGCAGCCCGGTGACGCCCGCTCCCACGACGAGCACCTGCCGGGAGGCGGCCGCCGCCCTCACGGCCCCGTCTCCGCCAGCCGTGGCAACCGTACGGGCGTGATCCGGGTGACGGGACCGGCGTCCGCGGTCCGCCGTGCGGCGGGGATCGCCGGGTCCGGGAAGGCCTCCCCGGCCAGATCGATCAGGACAGGCCCCGCGCAGCGCAGGAACACCTCCACCTCGTGGCAGAAGTCGCCCGCGTCATCGGGCCCCACCTCCCACCGGTCCAGCCGCGCCAGCTGCTCGGACAGGGTGAAGGCCACCGCGGTGAGGCTGAACCGGCGGACGTCGTAGGCGGCGGCGAAACGTTCCAGCATCAGCCCGGCGGCGGCCCTGGACCGCTCGGACACCGGCAGCGGTCCCCGGCCCGTCCACGGGACGACCTTGTCCGCGACCCGGTTCCACGGCCGCACGAGCCGCGCCCCGGTCACCTGCTCCAGGGCCTCGCGGGTGAAGTTCGTGCGCTGGAAGTCGGGGCTGGTCGCGGCGAGATAGAACCGGATGAGGTCCCTCGGCACCTCGGCGGCCAGCTCCCGCCCCGTCACGACGTGGCCGCGGCTGGTGGAGAACTTGTCGTGGTCCAGCTCGTAGAACTCGTTGGTGACGAAGTGCCCGGGCAGGACGTAGCCGCCCAGGGCCAGCAGCATCGCGGCCCCGACCACCGCGAAGGCGAAGCCGGCGTCGGAACCGAAGAAGTACACCACCTCGGAGCCCGCGTCGGAGAACCACAGCTCGTCGTCGGCGGCGAGCACCCCACCCCGGTGCTCGGCTGCCAGCGCGGTGCAGTGCATGCTCCACGCGATGGTCTCGGCGTCCGCGTAGATCACCTGCCCGGCGACCTCCGGGAAGGGCGCCGGGATGCCCCAGGCGATCGGCAGGGTGACGGGATAGTCCGGGAGCGGCCGGGACAGGATCTCCTCGATCATCTGCGCCAGGCGCGGCCGCATCGTCGCGCTCTGCCCCGCGAAGTACTCCACGAGCGCCTCGCGGTGGTCCTCCAGCGGCAGCACCAGCACCTGCTGCTCGCGCAGTTCCACCGGATCGCCGGGATCCAGGGTGGAGCGCGGTCCGATCAGGTCGCCGGAGGCGATCCA
Organism: Streptomyces sp. NBC_00207; assembly: GCF_045160965.1. Lineage (NCBI taxonomy): Bacteria > Bacillati > Actinomycetota > Actinomycetes > Kitasatosporales > Streptomycetaceae > Streptomyces > Streptomyces sp. NBC_00207. The sequence continues at coordinate 8,598,719 of NZ_CP130715.1, forward strand.
GTGCCCGCACGTCTCGCACAGCCCGGCGCAGCCCTCGGCGAGGCACACCGGGCAGCCGCCCCGTACGTACGCGTCCGTGAGGTACTCGCCCGTGCGCGGCGAGTACGGGAACCGCACCCCCTGCAGCCGGAGCCTGCCCGCGCTGTGCAGGCGCTCGAAGAAGTGCCGGACCGTCTTCACGTACCGGTCGCCGAACCGGACGAAGCCGTCCGGCCGGATCCCCACGGCCGCCAGGGTCTCCTCCACCTGCCCGGCCGACCGCACGCGCAGGTCCTCCGGCTGCACGCCCAGTCTCCGCGCGGTCGTCACGATGTAGTTCTGCGTGAAGTGCACGCCCGTGCCGAAGAGCACGTCCCGGCCCGCGGCGCGCGCGTACCGCGCACACACGTCCGCGGCCAGGAAGGGGCCGGCCAGGTGACCGAGGTGCAGATCGCCGTTGGCGGTCGGGCCGGGGGCGATCACCAGCGTCCGCTTCATCACGCGCTCCTGGGTTCGGTGGCGGTTTCGCGGCGGGTGAGGAGGTCGGTGAGGATGTCGTGGGAGCGGTGGGCGAGGACGCTGATGAGGGAGTCGGCGATGCCGTGGGTTTCTTCGTTGACGCCTTGGAGGTAGACGGCGCCCCAGGCGGATGTGCCGAGGTCGACGCGGTAGTTGCGGCTGACGGTGACCTGGTCGAGTCCGACCCGTGCGGCCAGGTCCCGTACGAGCGCGGGCTTGCGCGGGTCGTAGCCGGTGCCGAGCAGGACCAGGTCGCACCGCAGCGGCTCGATCTTGCCGTTGATCCGGTCCCGGAGATCGAGCACCACTTCGTCACCGTCGAGGCGGGCACCCACCACCTCGGTCATGGCCCGGACGGCCGACCGCTGCGGGCCGAGCGTCTTCTCCCGGTAGAGCATCGTGTAGAGCTCGTCGAGGAACGGCGGTGCCAGCCCCGCGTAGTTGGTGAACCGCATTTCGTCCAGGAGTTGTGCGCGCACCTCGGGCGGGCTGTCGTAGAACTCGTCGACGAAGGACGGAAAGAACAGCTCGTTGACGAATTTGCTGGTCTGGTAGTTCTGCAGTCCGATCGAGCGGACCACCATGGTGATCCGGCTCGCCGGCAGGTTCTCGTGCAGCGCGAAGAACATTTCCGCGGCGCTTTGTGCTCCGCCCACCACGACGGCGCGGACGGGTTCGTCCTTGGGGATCTGTGCGATCCGGGTCCGGTACTGGGCGCTGTGGATGAGCCGGTCGCCGGGCAGTGTGGCGAAGACGTCGGGTACCCGTGGATCGCGTCCGCCCCCGACCACGAGGTCGCGGCAGCGGATGGTGTCCCCGTCGGTGAGGCGTACCTGCCAGCCTGATACCGATCCGTCGGCTTCGCATACCGGGTCGATCTGTGCGGCGCGGGCGTCGTAGCGGATCTGTACGCGTTCCAGGGAGGTGGCGACCCATTGGAGGTAGTCGGAGAACTCCCACCGGAAGGGGTGGAAGGTGCCCAGGTTCACGAACTCGTCGAGTCTGCCCTGGGAGTGGAGGAAGCTGAGGAAGGTGAACCTGCTGCTCGGATTGCGCAGGGTCACCAGGTCCTTGAGGAAGGAGACCTGGCTGCGTGCCCATGGCATCAGCAGGTCGCGCTGCCATTTGATGTCCGGGCTCTGTTCCAGCAGCAGTGTGCCGTCGGCCAGTTCGGCCGAGCCCGATTCCTCGATGGCCACCGCGAGCGCCAGATTCGCCGGCCCCGCACCGATCGCCAGAACACCGACCTCCCGATCAGCCACACTTCCCCCTCGATCACAGTGATCCGACTCACGGACAGGCAGTAGCGAGGCTAGATTTCCGCCGTTCCCGATCGATAGGGGAACTTGTCCCTTCGACTGGGGAATCTCAGCGGGGAAAACGGTGCCGCCGACTCAAGTGGTCTGACATGCATGCCTCGCTGCGCACCGGTGGCCGCATCGACCGCCGCAGCGATGCCTGCACCGACCGCCGTGGCGCCCCGCCCGAGGCGCCCTCACGAGGGTCGCCCCCGCACCCATGACGGACGACCGCTACCGGCTCCGGCCCGGGAGGTAGCCGCCGGGCCCCTCGAGGACCGCCCGCCGTCGTGAGCATCGGGGTCGGGCTGCACGGGGTCACCGGCGCGCTCGACGTCTTCCGGCTCCCGGGACCTGTGGCAGCCGCACCTGTACCGGTACGCCGCCGAGCTCACCGTCGACGGAGTGCCGCACGCCATCCGGCCGGGCCATGTGAGCCTCGTCCCGCCGGGCGCGGTGGTGCGCTACCGGGGCCGGGCGAGCCGCGGCGCGGCGAGCGGCGCCCCTGCGGGCCGCGGGCCGTGCCCGTGGTCCAGGACGCGGGGCCGAGGCTCCCCGCGCTCTCCCAGCTGTTGCTGCGCGCCATCGCCGCCGCCCCGGGCGCCCCGCGCCGGGCGGACGCCGAGATATGGGGGCGCTGTGGCGGGTCGCGGAGCTCGCCGAGCCCACCGGCCCCCGGCGCCCGGCTGCACGCCTCGGCGGCGGCCGCCATCGCCTTCGTCGAGTTCCACCTGGCCCGGCCGCTGCGCGCGCCCGAGGTCGCGCGGGCCGCCGGGGTCTCCCACAAGCACCTCATCCGGCTGTTCCGCAGGGAGACCGGCGGCACGGTCGCGGCGTACATCCGGCGCCGCCCGATGGAGCGGGCCCGGCATCTGCTGCGCGATCCGCAGCGGCCCGGTCCCGCGAGCGGGCGCGGGTGTTCTCGTCCTCGTCGAGGGGATGGCGCGGCTCACCCCCGCCGCTCCCCGACGCCAGGCCGCGGACCCCGGGGAGCGCGTGGGAGCGGATCACCGCCCGTGGTCGGTTCTCACCCTGTCGCCGGGTGGCTCGGCAGCGAACTGACGCAGGCCGGCGGCGCGTTGCGCCGGCCGTCTCGAACAGGTCTCCGTCGAACGGCCCCACGGCCACCGGGCTCCGATGCCTCCAAACGGGGGCCGTGGGGGCACCCCTTCGAGGGAACCGGCGGCCTGAACCACGGCGGGCGGCCGTCAGCTGCCGAATGAAAGGGGGCGGTCCCCCTCGGGGCCGCGCGGTGCTCAGGCACCGCTGTGCGGTAACAAGGAGATGTCACGTGTCGCGTGTTCTGAAGAGTGCCGGTCTTGCCCTGGTGATGAGCCTGGCGGTCATCGGCGGTGCGTCCTCGGCGTCGGCGGACGCCAAGGCGGAGGGTGCCGCGATCGGCTCGCCCGGCGTCCTCTCGGGCAACCTGGTCCAGATCCCGATCCACATTCCGATCAACGTGTGCGGGAACACCATCAGTGTGATCGGCGCGCTCAACCCGGCTGCCGGCAACGTCTGCGTCAACGCCTGACGGTCGTGAAGCCCGGCTCATCCCGGTCGCGGACAGCGCCGGGATGAGCCGCCCGCGCGGACGCCGTCAGGACAGGGTGCGGACGTGCTGGTCGCGCAGTTCGTAGCGGGCGGCGACCACGGCCAGTTCGCCCGCCGCCACCTTCCCGGCGAGGTCGGGCTCGGCCGCCAGCCGGCGGCGCACCCCGCGGACATGCGCGTTGATCGTTGCGTCGACGCGGGCGTCACCGTGCTGGCCGTGGTCGATGGACGGCCGTATCTGATCGGCCAGGTACTGGATGTGGGCAGGGAGCGGCTCGCCCGTCTCGTCCGCGTGGACCGTCGCGGCCACGGCTCCGCACGACTGGTGGGCCAGGACGAGCACCAGCGGTACGCGCAGCTCCAGAACCCCGTACGCGATGCTCCCCAGCACCGCCTCGTCGAGCACCTCGCCCGCCGACCGGACGGTCAGCAGGTCGCCCAGCCCCTGGTCGAACACCAGCTCGGGCGGCACCCGTGAATCGACGCAGCCCAGCACCACCGCGAAGGGCTGCTGGCCCTCGACGAGCCGGCGGCGCAGGTACGCGGATTCGTGCGGGTGCTCCTGGCGCTGCGTGCGCCAGCGCTGGTTGCCGGCCGCCAGCCGGCGCAGCGCCTGCGCGGGGGTGGTGACGCGCTCGGCGCTCTCCTGGTCCTGCGAGGCGGCGGCAGCCGGAAACGCCGAACCGAGGGCCAGGCCCGCGCCTGCGGCGGCCGTGCCCGCAACGGCAGTGCGCAGCAGGGCGCGGCGACTGCGCGGAAGAGCGGCGGGGGTTCGTGTGTTCGAAAGCATGGTCGGACGGTAACCCGGCCCACGGGTGCGGGAGTTGGGACCGCGAGCGCATTGGCGGGATCCGCTCGGTGTCCCCGCGGGGCGGACCCGGGGGACTCGGGCGGCGCCGGAAGGGGGTCGTGGCCGGCCCGGGTTTTGGCGGTAGCGGTCAGTCTGCGCTGAGCTGGTTCCGAACGCGGCCGGAGGCGCGCAGTTCCTGTAGGTCGGTGATGTGGCTGTAGAGGGTGCCGGGGCTGACGCCGAGGAGCTCGGCGATCGAGGCGATCGAGTTCTCGGGGTGGGGGAGCAGGTCGCGGGCGGCGCGGATGATCTCGGGGGCGGAGACGGCGGGTCGGCCGTCGACACGGCGGCGGACGCGTGCGGCGTCCAGGCCTTCGCGGGTGCCGGAGACGATGAGCTCGCGGAGGAACTCGGCGAGGGCGGCGAAGGCGTGGAAGGCGAGACGGCCGCCGCGGGTGGTGGTGTCCAGGCGTTCGTGCAGGGAGCAGAAGCCGATCTCGTGGCGGCGGAGTTCGCCGACCATGTTGACCAGGTCCTTGAGGGACCGGCCGTAGCGGTCGAGCGCTGGGACGAGGCGGCATGCACATGGCGGTGGCGGGTGAGGGGGTGCTGGCCTTTCATCGCGCTGGTGGTTGTCTGAAATTGGTCCTGCAGCGGTCGTCATGGCGAGGGGTGAGAGCCCCCGGTCAGTAGGCCAGTGCGGTCATGTGGTCGGGGTGGTCGGCGGCGACGTCGTGGGCGGCTTGGACGAAGGCGGCGACGGCTGCGGATCGCGAGGTCTCCGGCCAGGCGACCATGACCGCACTGGGGCTGAGGCCGGTGACCGGCCGGTAGGCGATGTCCGGGCGCTGGTGCCGCTCGGTGGTGGAGAGTGCCAGGAACGCCACCGCCTGCCCCAGCGCGACCACCTCCAGGAGTTGCTCGACGCTGGCCACGAGCGGCCCCTCAGGAGTGTCGGCCGGCGCCAAGCCTGTGTCGGCATCGCCATCGTCATCACCTGCTTCGGCGCCGTCGTATCCGGTGTAGTAGGCGGTGGTGGAGGGGGCGGCCCCCTTCCAGCGCGGGATCGGTTCGCCCTTGAGGTCGGTCAGCCGCAGTCGCCGGCGTCCGGCCAGGCGGTGCGCGGCGGGGAGGACGGCCAGTCGCGGCTCGACCACGAGCGTCTGGGAATCCAGCCCTTGTCCGTCGAACGGGCTGCGCAGCAGCGCTACATCGGCACGGCCGTCCCGCAGCATGGCGATCGGCTCTCCGCTGCCGCCGACGACGACTTCCGGCGGCGGCAGATGCGAACCCGTACCCCGGTAGGCGGCGAGGATGTCCCGCAGCAGCCCGGCATCGCCTCCCGGTTTGACCGCCACGACGAGCTGGGGTGTCGGCTGACCGGCCCGGCGTGCACGCCGGGCCGCCGCGTGCACCGCGTCGACCGCGATCCGGGCCTGGTCGAGCAGCACCTGACCGGCGTTGGTCAGCCTCACCTGCCGGGTGGTGCGCTCCAGCAGCCGTACCCCGAGCCGGGACTCCATCTGAGCGATCGCCTTCGACAGCGGGGGCTGCGCCATCCCCAGGCGTTGCGCGGCCCGGCTGAAGTTCAGTTCCTCGGCGACCGCGATGAAGTACCTCAGCTCCCGCACCTCTAGCTCACTCATATCTGTGGACTATAGATCCAGAGTCTTCTGGTCTTTCCCTGCAGCCCGTGGGCGAGGGGAGGCTGGGTGCCATGACCACTTCGCAGAAGACTGCTTTGATCACCGGCGCGAACAAGGGCATCGGCAAGGAAACGGCGCGCAGGCTCGCAGCCCTCGGCATCACCGTGCTGATCGGCGCCCGCAACGCCGAGCGTGGCGAGGCGGCGGCCGAGGAGCTTCGCGCGGGCGGCGCCGACGTACGGTTCGTTCCGCTGGACGTCACCGACGAGACCTCGGTCCAGGCCGCCGCCAAGCACATCGACGCCACGTTCGGCCGCCTCGACATCCTCGTCAACAACGCTGCGATCGCCGCCGGACCGCAAAAGCCGAGTGAAACCCCCGCCGCCACCGTCCGGCAGGTCTACGAGACCAACGTGTTCGGCGTCATCGCGGTGACCCACGCCATGCTCCCCCTGCTCCGCCTCTCCGCTGCCGCACGCATCGTCAACATGTCCAGCGAACTCGGCTCCCTCACCCACCAGGCCGACCCGGACAGCCCGTGGACCGCCTACTACTCGATCCTCCTCCCTTACTGCACCTCGAAGAGCGCGCTGAACGCGATCACCGTGCTCTACGCCAATGAACTGCGCGCCGAAGGGATCCTGGTCAACGCGGTGAGTCCCGGCTACTGCGCGACCGATCTCAACCGCCACGCCGGGATACGCACGGCGGAGGAGGGCGCGGCCGTCGCCGTTGACCTGGCGACGGCGGGCGAGGACGGCCCGACGGGCGCCTTTCTGGCCGAGGACGGGCCGATTCCCTGGTGAAACCATGCCGCGCCGTCCCCGCCCGAAGCCTGCCGGGGTGTCTTCAAGCCCCGCCGTGACGATCACTGGCACTTGTGCTCGTGGACGACGAGGGTGACGGCGACGCCGGTGGAACGGATCTCCCCGGCGAGCTTGACGGCGGCCTCCAACTCGGGGCGCCGGGCGGCGAGGGTGGAGAACTTCTCCGAGACTGCCGGGCGGTCGAGGCGCGGGTGTACCCGAGGCGGACGTGCCCGGCCGGGCTGGGGCAGCTCGGCCCACGCGGACCCCGGCTTGCGTACGGCGGGGGTCGGCACGCTGAGCGTCTTGGCGCGTCGGGGGACGAGGCGGCGCCCGCACCGTCCCCCACTGCACCGCCCAGCCCAACCGGGTCGCTGCTCGGGGAACGGGCCGGGCGCTGCTGCTGCCGTGGACCGCGACGATGAGGGCCTCGGGTCGGCAGGCCATCCGCAGCAGCCATCCGCCGTCCGTGTGGCGGACGGCGTTGCCCAGCAGCTCGCTGACCACGAGCAGGACGTCGTTCACATCGGCCCACGGGCACCTGGCCTGGGGGAAGCGCGCGGCGGCGCCGCGCCAGGGCGGTGTCCGCACGGGATGAGTCGAGGACCGGCATGAGGAGCGGCTCCTGCCCGGGAGGGAATGGCTGGCAGCCCCCGGGCCGATGGGCAGCCGGGCTGTGCCCGCGCTCAAAGCCGCCGCCGCGGCGTGCGAGGCTGTGTCCCGGCACAGGGAGGAGACCACACACCATGCACACGCCGAGCCGACCCGAAGACCTCGACCACCCCGAGCTGTTGTGGGCGAGGGCGGTGACCATGGCCATGGTCGACGCCGCCTGCTCGACCAGCACCGAATTCTCCCTGGACGACGAAGGCCTGTGGTGCCACTCCACCGGCGCGGGCGGCTGGTGGCGGCTGACCGTGCTCGACGGGGAACGCGCCGTGTTCTGCGGCCAGGACCCCGACGGCAGCCACACCCACGCCGCCGGCGAGCAGATCGACTTCCTGGCGGGCGGCCCCGCGTGGCTGCCCTGGGAGCTCCTGCGGGACGACGCCGCCGGGAACCTCTTCGGCTTCGTCTACTGGTGGGAGGGCGGCGCCTGGCACCGGATCCCGTACCCGGACGAGCTGAGGGAGGACGGGCTGGACGGGGCCGCCCCCTGGGTCGGCTCGCACGAGGAGTTCCTCGCGCTCACCGTGGCCGCGTACGACGCCCCGTACGACCGGGCACGCAGCCTGGGCGAGGCCGTCGCCCGGTTCGCGGCGCTGGCGCACGAGCGCAAGGCCGATGCGGACGACGTGAGGGCCCTGCTGGCGCCGGGCCACACCGAGGGCCGCCCCGCGCCACGGCCGGAGGTGGCGCTCGACCTCGCCACCCGCGCGGGCATCCTCGCGTAGCACGCGACGGGCCCGCCGCACGTCATGTGCAGCGGGCCCGTGGGGCGTTGGGCGGCGGCCGCTGGGGCGCGACCACGCGAGCGCGAGACCACCTGAGCGCGACCCTTAAGCGCGACTACTTGAGCGCGGCGAACGCCTTGGTGAAGGCCAGCGGCTGCTGCAGGATCGAACTGCAGGTGGCATCGGCGTAGTTGACGGCGCCCGCCGCGCACTGCTTGTCGCGCGTCGAGGACCACATGGCCAGCCGGCCGATCCCCTTCGACGCCGCGAACTGCACCAGCTGCGTCGCGTCCTCGACGGTGAAGATCTCGCTCGCGACGTCGTTCACGCCGATCATCGGCGTGACGGCCACCGCCTTCCAGGCCGCGGCGTCGGAGAGCCCGAGCACACCCTTGATCTGGGCCTGGGTGGCCGTCGCGGCCTGGATCGCGTACTGCCCCATGTCCCCGCTGTACGCCGGCCCGTAGTCCATCGCCATGATGTTGACGGCGTCCACCCGTACGCCGTTCTTCTTGGCGTCGGCCAGCAGCGCCACACCGGGCTGGGTCAGCCCCTCGGGCATCACGGGCAGGGTGAAGGCGACGTCCAGGCCGGGGTGGGACTTCTGCAGCCGGGCGATGGCCTGGGCACGGCGCGCGTTGGCCGCGGTGTCCGGCAGGGCCGCGCCCTCGATGTCGAAGTCGACCTTGGTGAGCTTGTACTGGTCGACGACCTTCCCGTACGCGGCGGCCAGTTCGTCCACGGTGGCGCAGTTCAGCGCCAGTTCATGCCCGGCGGCCCCGCCGAACGACACCCGCACGTCGCCGCCCTTGGCGCGCAGCGCCCCGATCTGGGCGGCGACCTTGTCGCTCGCGAGATCCGTGACACCGCCCCACAGGGGTGCGCAGCCGCCGCCGGAGGTGATGAAGGCGAGGTGGAACTCCTTCACGCCGGTCTTGGCCGCGGTGTCGACCAGGTCGTAGGCGGGGTAGAGGGAGGTGTCCACGTACGGGGCGAAGCGCGCGCCGCTGCCGCCGGGCGCGGGGGCCGGGGCGGTGGGAGTAGCCGTGGGCGAGGGCTCCGTGGTCTTGGTCGGGGCGGCGGAGGTGGCGGTCGCGGTCGGCGCCGCGGTGGCGGTCGCGGTGACGGTGGGACGGGCGGTGGGCCGCCCGCTCGGCTGGGTCGTCGCACCCTGATCGACGGAGCACTTCACCCCGTTGATCAGGCACCCGGTCGGATTGCCGGGGGAGTCAGACCCGCTGGTGACGAAGCCGACGGTGACGGAAGCCCCGGCCGCTAGCTGCCCGTTCCAGCTCGCGGGCTTCACGGTGACGCGCCGGCCGGAGACCGTGTGGGTGCCGTTCCACAGGGAGTCGATCTTCGTACCCGCCGGCAGGTCGAACTGGAGCGTCCAGTCCGACTGCGCCTGGCCGGTGTGGTTGGTGATGACGTACTGGCCGGTGTAACCACCGCTCCAGGAGCTGGACTTCGTGTACACGGCGCCGACGGAGGCCGCCTGGGCGGTTCCGGTGAAGGCGAAGGCCGCGCCTCCGATCACCGCCGCCGCCACGATCGCTCCCGTGACCTTGGCCTTGCCGCTCGTCCTGCGCCGGTGCCCGACTGTGCTGCCCATCGCGTGCCTGCCTCTGTGTTACTGGGGAGTTGGAGGATGCGGCAGCACGCTAGCCGCACCGAAACGGACATTCGTTCGTTTCGGTGCGCCCCCTGTGAGTCTTAGGTTCCGCTTAAGGAAGGGGTAAGGGAGGGCCAAGGAAGCGGCGTTGCGGAGCCCTTGCGCCCCGCCGTTCGACGGTGCTGCGTACGGTCGGGGCGTGGCAGCCAAGTGCGAGGAGGGGAAGCCGAGTTCGACGACGCCGGTGCGGTAAGATCACGTATGGCGCAATGGAAGTCAGCGCCTGTGCAGCACCGCGCGGAGGATCGGGTCTGCCGTGCCTTCGCCGCCGATTCGGCCGCGCGTGCGAGCACTGCTCTGCCGGGTGCGCCCGCTCTGAGGATCTCCAGAGCGCACTCTTCCGATGGCGCGCCACCGGTCGGCATCGATCCGCACTGCCCGTACGAGCCTCGCCGATCCGTCGTCGATCGGTGCGCAGGCTCCTTGCTGGAGACCATGTGAAAATCCTCCCCGAGATTTCTCGTACGCTGAGCGAATACCTCCTCATCCCGGGCCTGACCACCGAAGACTGCACGCCGGACAACGTGGATCTCGGGGCGCCGCTGGTGCGCCACCGGGTCGGCGAGGAGCCGGGAATCCGGGTCGCCACGCCCATGGTGAGCGCCATCATGCAGGCGGTGTCGTCACCGACGCTGGCGGTGGCACTTGCGCAGGTCGGCGGGTTGTCGTTCATCCACCAGAATCAGCAGATCGAGGACCAGGCCGCGGACGTGCTGGCGGTGAAGCGGCACAAGGCCGGCTTCCGGACCAGCGAGATCACCGTGGCGCCGCAGACGCCCCTCGGTGAGGTCGCCCGGCAGCTGTCCGAGGCCGAGCAGGGCGTGGCGGTGGTGACGCAGAGCGGGGACGCGGACGGCGAGTTCCTGGGGATCATCAGCCTCGACGACTTCCATCTGGAGCGGCACGGGGCTTCCGAGACCGCCGGCAACCGGATGCGGGGCCGCGCCGGCCTGGTCACCGCGTCGGCCTCGGTCTCCCTGACCGAGGCGAATGAACTGATCTGGCAGCACCATCTGGACGTTCTGCCGGTGCTCGAGGACGGCCGCGTCGTCTCCTTGGTCCTCAAGAAGGACTATCAGGCCCACAAGACGTATCACCGCGCGACGGTGGACAGCGACAAGCGTCTGCGCGTGGGGGCCGGTATCAATTCCCGTGACTTCAAGGACCGCATTCCCGCCCTGATGGAGGCCGGCGCGGACGTGCTGTGTCTGGACTCCTCCGACGGCTATTCCGTACACCAGGCGAGGACCCTCGAATTCGCCCGGGAGGCGTACGGGGATGAAGTTTTCGTCGGCGCGGGGAACGTCGTCGACGGCAGGGCCTTCCGCTACCTGGCCGATGCGGGCGCGGCGTTCGTGAAGGTCGGGATCGGCGGCGGGGCCATCTGCACCACCCGGGCGCAGAAGGGCATCGGCCGCGGGCAGGCCTCCGCGCTGCTCGATGTGGTCCAGGCGCGCGACGCCTACGCCCAGGAGACCGGTGTGTACGTGCCGCTGTGCTGCGACGGCGGCTTGCTCAACGACTCGCACATGGCGATGGCGCTGGCGATGGGGGCGGACTTCATCATGCTCGGCCGCTACTTCGCCCGGCTCGACGAGAGCCCGTCGCGGAAGCTGCAGATCGGCAGCCAGTGGTACAAGGAGTACTGGGGTGAGGGCTCGCGGCGCGCGCAGAACGCAGCCCGGTACGGCCAGCGCGGCCGGATGGTCTTCGAAGAGGGTGTCGACGGCTACGTGCCCTACGCCGGCAGCCTGTACGACAACGTGGAGCGGACCCGGGCGAAGCTCACCTCGACGATGATCAGCTGCGGGTCGACCAACCTGCAGGACTTCCACCGCGATGCGCTGCTCGTACCGGTGTCCGCAGAGTCGTTCAAGCAGACAGGTGCCGAGGTACAGCTGCGCCAGCCCACCATCGACTCCGGAGAGTGATCCGACCGCACCAGGGAGCGGGTTTGCAGGGGTAAGGAGGGGCTGAGGAACCTATACTCCCCCTGCCCGGCCGACAGGCTGCACAGGGGAGCGCGGGGGAAGCATGGCGGAGTACGTGGAGATGTCGCTGGGCATGGGCGTCCTGGCCGTGGTCGGACCGGCGTTGGCGGTGCGGCTGGTGTCGCTGCCGCTGCTGGTGCGGGCCCAGCGCGGGGTGCGTGAGCGGGTGTCGGCGACCGGGGGAGCGGCCGTGGTCCGGCCGGAGGTCTCGGCGGCGGCTCTCGGGGAGCTGGCGCTGGCGTTCGTCGGGGGCATCGGCCTGCTGCTTTGGATGACCTCCGACGTCATCCCCGGCTTCGACCTGCTGTTGGAGTCGATCGCCACCGGGCACGCGCTCGCGTTGGCCATCGAGTTCGGCATCCCCCTCGCCACGGCGCGGCTCTGGTTCCTCGGCGCCGCGATCCCGGTTCTGCTGGTCTGGCTGGTGCTGTGGGTCCTGACGCAGCGCAATCTGCTGGCCGCCGGCCCGTCCGCGCGGGTCTGGGCCTCGCCCGCGGTGCGATTCCGGCTGGCCGCCCTGTTCGCCCTCCGGCTCGTCCTCGGCGTGTTCCTGCCGGCCGGACTGGTCCTGGCGGCCCTGTTATGCGAGATCGTCGCCCTGGTGGCCAGCGGGAGGGGCCGGCCCGTCGGCGGGGGCGCCACAGCGGTTCCGCCCCCGGACGCGCAGCCGGTCCCGCACGCGCAGCCCGCCCCGGACGCGCGGACGGCCGCGGCCGCGCAGGCCGTCCACGCCCGGCCCGGCCACCTGCCGCCCGTCCCGTCCGCTCCGCCCGCGCAGCCGGCCGCGTACGTGCCGACGCAGGCCGACCGGGGCGTCGGCGCTGCCGGCAGCGTCGACGCCGGGGCCGCGCCGCAGATCGCGTACCAGGAACTGCATCCGAACGAGCCGCGGGCGATCGGCGGGTACCGGCTGCTCGGCCGGATCGGGGCCGGTGGGATGGGCACGGTGTACCTCGCCCGTCGCGAGGGGGCGGTGACCCAGGTGGCCCTGAAGACCATCCACCCCGAACTCCTCGACCACGCCGAGCTGTTGCAGCGATTCGAGCGCGAGGCGGAGGTGCTGGCCATGGTGTCGGGCGCCTACACGGCCAGGGTGCTCGACTCCGGAGTGGACTCCGGACGGCCGTACCTGGCCATGGAGTTGCTGGACGGGCGGCCGCTCGACGTGCACCTGCGGGAGCAGGGGCCGATCCGCTCGCCCGAGGCGCTGAAGGCCCTGGCGCTCGCGCTGGCCGTGGCCCTGTCCGGCGTGCACCGGCTCGGCCTGGTCCACCGGGACCTCAAGCCCGCCAACATCATGCTCACCACCGCCGGTCCGCGCCTGCTCGACTTCGGCATCGCGGCGATCGTCGACGGCACCCGGCTCACCCGGACCGGCGGCGGCCCGGGCACCCTGACGTACATGGCGCCGGAGCAGTTCGGCGACGAGCGCGTGGGCACGGCCGCCGACGTCTGGGCCTGGGCCTGCTGCGTGGTGTGCGCGGCGCACGGCACCAGCCCGTTCTCCGCGACCAGTACGGGCGCCGTGATCCGCCGGATCGTGGACACCGGACCCGAGCCCGCCGCGCTCGCGGCCGTGCAGGCGCTCGACCCGGCCCTCGCGGCGGCCGTCACGAGGGCGCTGACCGCCGACCCGGCGGCGCGCCCCGCCGACGGCGCGGCCCTCGTGGAGCTGCTGACGGCCGACCGGGCACCGGAGCGGCCGGCGCCCGACGCGCAAGCCGTCCGCGAGCAGATCACCCAGGGCTGGCGCACGCTGGCGCTCTGATGCGGGGAAGCGCTGTCGGGCCGGCCCCGGCCCCGGCCGGAGCTCAGCCGTGGGAGGTGTCGATCACGCAGAAGCGGTTGCCCTCGGGATCGGCCAGCACCACGAAATCGGGGTCCTCGGGATAGGAGTCCCAGTCCACGTGCCGGGCCCCCAGCGCCACCAGGCGCGCCACCTCCGCCTCCTGCTCCGCCGCGTCGGCCACGTACAGGTCGAGGTGGACGCGCGGGCGCTCCTGTACGGGCGTGACGCTGCGGCCCAGCGCCAGGCCGGGCCCGCCGCCGTCCGCGGGGACGAGGACGGTCCAGCCCTCGTCCACCTCGCCGTCGCGCGGGACGTAGCCCAGCGCCCGGCTCCAGAATTCCGCGGCCCGCCGCACGTCCGCGGCGCCCATGACGATCGTTCCGATGGTCAGCATGATCCGATTCTGGCAAACCCCGGAACCGGGTCTAGACGAGCCGTTCGATCGCCACCATCGCGGCGTCGTCGCCGAGGGTGTTGCCGGTCGCGTGGGCGAGCAGGTCCCGGCACAGGTGGTCCAGCAGGGCCTGGGGGTGCATGCCGGAGCAGGCGGCCACGCGCTCCGCGAGGGGGTAGAAGGTCCCGTCCCGGTCACGCGCCTCCAGGACGCCGTCCGTGTAGAGGAGCAGGACGTCACCCGCCGCGAAGGCGAAGGTCTGCGCCGCGACGGGCGCGGCCACGAGCCCGGCGAGCCCCAGGGGCGGCCCGGGGCGGGGCACCTCCAGGCGTACGACCCCGCCGGCGCGGCGCAGGACCAGCGGCGGCGGATGGCCGCAGCTGACCAGGTGCAGCACCGGGTCCTCGTCGGGGACCTCCAGGACGGCCGCGGTCACGAAGCTCTCGCCTCCGTCGCCCGGGACGCCGGCGGATCCCTCGTCCTCCGAGCCGTCCAGGTCCGGGGAGACCGCAGCCTCCAGGTAGTCCACCAGGCCCGGCAGCTCGGCCTCCTGGTGGGCGGCCGCACGGAAGGCGCCCAGGACGAGGGCGGCGTCCCCGACGGCCTCCAGCCCCTTGCCGCGGACGTCGCCGATGATCAGCCGCGTCGCCGTGGCCGTACGGGCGGCCGCGTACAGGTCGCCGCCGATCCGGGCCTCGGCCGCCGCCGCGAGGTACACGGAGGCCACGCCCAGCGGCCCCATCCGGTCGCGCAGCGGCCGCAGGACCACCTGCTGGGCGGTCTCCGCCACCGAGCGCAGCTGGACCATCTCCTTCTCGTGCACCTCGCGCAGGTGGGCGAAGAAGGTCACGAACCCCGAGATCATGACCAGCGCGATGATCTGGAAGGTGTGGTTCAGATCGGTCAGGCTGGTGCGCGTCGCCGCGACCACCACCTGGGCCAGCACGGCGACCAGGCCCACGAAGCCCGTCATCCGGGGCCCCGCGAACGAGGCCGTCACCGCGGGTGCGGCGACGAGGAACGGCCCGAGGTGGACGTCCGGCGGAGCGAGGACGTCGACCAGCGTCACGAGGGCGATCAGCGCGAACGGGACCGCCAGCTGCAGGTGGCTCACCTGCCGGGCTCGGTGGTGAATCGGGTGGGACAGCCGGAGATCCATCCCACCTGCATACACCGCGAGGCGACCCCGGTCCCCGAAGCCAGGCCGTCGGGGACCCCGGGGCCTGTCGTTCGGATCAGGCCGTCCTACGGCCGGCGGCGGGGCTTCCCGCTCTTGCCGCCCTTGCCCGCCTTGGCGCCGCCGGACGCGCCACGGGGGTTCTTGCCCGTCGGCTTCCCGGAGGCGGTCTTCCGCTGGGCGCCGGAGCCGGAGCCCGCTTCGGGGCGCTTGCGCTTCGCCTTCGGCTGCGGCGGCGTCGGGGGGCGCCCCCGCGTGCTGTTCACGGTCCGGCCGCGGACGATCCCGATGAACTCCTCCACCAGATCGGTGGTCTCCTCCTGCGGCCACGACAGCGCGACCCGCGACTCGGGCGCGTCCGAGACCGGCCGGTAGGTGAGGTCCTTGCGGTGGTGCAGACGGGCCAGCGACTGCGGGACGACCAGTACGCCCACCCCGGCCGCCACCAGCTCGATCGCGTCCGCCGTCGTCGCGGGGCGCTCGATCGCGGGCCGTCCCGGCAGCTGCTCCCACACGAGGGTGTCGTCGAGGGGGTGCAGCACGATCTCGTCGGCCAGATCCCCGGTGGACACCTCTTCGGCCGTCGCCACCAGGTGGTCCTTGGGGACGACCACCACCGTGGTCTCGGTGTAGAGCGGGATCGCGCTGAGGTCCGTACGGTCGACCGGCAGCCGGACGAATCCCGCGTCGGCGCCGCCGCCCCGCAGCACGCCGAACGCCTCGCCGGGGGACACCGCGACAAGGGTCAGCGGGACGTCGGGCAGCCGCTCGTTCCAGATCCGCACCCACTTGCTGGGTGTCACCCCGGGGACATAAGCGAGCCGGAACGAATGGGGTACTTCCGAGCCTGTCACCCCGCCAGGTTACCGGTCGTGGTCGGAGGTAGCGCACACGCTCGATACTCTTGACACCATGACGTCGCACCAGAACACCCAGACGATGAAGCCCGCGACCGCGGCGAAGAAGCTGGGCGTGTACCTCGAGGCCACCCCCGCCGAGTTCCAGGAGGGTGTCGTCTCGCGCAGCGAATTGAGTGCGCTCCAGGCCGATCCGCCCCAGTGGCTGAAGGAGCTGCGCGCCAACGGTCCGCACCCCCGACCGGTGGTGGCGGCCAAGCTCGGCGTGTCCATCGCCGGCCTCGCCCGCGGCGGGGTCACCGAGCCCCTCACCACGGAGCAGATCGAAGCGCTGAAGCAGGAAGCCCCCGAGTGGCTCCAGCGCGAGCGCGCCACCCAGGCCGAGGTCCGCAAGGAAACGGTCCGCATCAAGGAGAAGAACGCGGAGCGCGCCGAGAAGGCCCGCGAGCAGCACTCCTGACCCGCGGCTCCGGTTTCCGTCAGGCCTGGCCTCCCCCGGGGAGGCCAGGCCTGACGCCTTTCTTCCGTTCAGGCTCTCTTCCGTTCAGGCGCAGTCGAAGCGATCCCTGTACGGGCGGCCCGGGCAGGTCCGGCACTCGAAGAGGCAGACCCCGCCCAGGTCTCCCAGCACCAGGCCGGGACCCTCGTACGCGACACCCTGATCCTCGACGGGAGTCCAGGTCAGCCGGGACGCGGCGTCCGCCTCGGTGCTCGCCACGGTCAGCAGGTGATCCATCGGCTTCCCGCACCCCGAACAGTCAGGCCATTGCGGGTCCTGGCTCCAGCCGGGATATCCGCCCAGCTTGGTCCCCGGAGCGGTGGACAAGTGGTACTGGTAGTCCCACCCCGTCTCGGCCTCCACCTGTTCGAAACGCGGCTCCAGCGCGTCCCAGAGCCCGTAGGGGAGGTCCCAGCTCGGGTACTCCGTGACCAGCTCCGGATGGACGACGCACGGCTTCGGCACATGTCCGTACGGGTTCCCGACCGGCAGCGGCGGTGTCCCGCGGATCCTCCCGACCGCCTCCGCGTCCCGCCAGTGCACCTCGGGAACGACCCATCGGCCGTCGTGGTCCCGCGGGCACCACAGCACCTGGAGCAGGTCGCATCCAGGGGGAAACGGCACGATCCCCCGCGCGTCGGCGGCGTGGAGCTGGACCACCGGCACCATCGGCGACCGGTGGTGCTCCGGACACACGGGCCAGGCCTCGTGGTCGGGCCACGACAGCGGACCGCCCACCGAACTGTCCCGCGGTGTCGGGCTGCCCGCGCGGGGGTGCAGCCGCAGCGTCTGCCTCCGCAGCGGGGCGACCTCAGGGAAGAGCCCCTCGACGTCCACGGGGCGGGGAGGAGTACGGCGGGTCACGGGGCCCCGCCCGCCGTCAGCGTGTGCAGGGCCCTGGTGAGGCGGGCCCGCCTGTTCTCCGGGGTGAGGGCCTGGAGCAGGGGCAGGATCAGCTGGTAGCGCCCGGTCCTGTCGAGCGCCTCGAACGCCTTCCGGGCCCCGGGGTGCGCGTCGAGGGCCGCGTCGAGATCCGGCGGTACCGCCGCCGTCTTCTGCGACTCGTAGGCGCTCGCCCACCGTCCGTCCGCCTGCGCCCTGCGCACCTCGGCGAGCCCGGGTTCGCGCATCCGCCCCGCGGCCGTCAGCGCCGCCACTTTGTCCACGTTCACCTGCGACCACAGGCTCTTGGGTCGGCGCGGCACGTACTTCTGCAGGTAGTACAGCTCGTCGAGGGCGCGCCGCTGGCCGGAGATCCAGCCGTAGCACAGCCCGATGTCGACCAACTCGTCGTCGGTGACCGACGGGATGCCGGACTTCTTCTTGGCCACCTTGATCCACACGCCCTCGTGGCGCGTGTGGTGCTCGGCGAGCCACCCCTCGAACGCCGCGGCGTCCGCGAAGCCGACGATCTCCACCCCGCCCATTTCCTCCATGCGCTCAGGCTAACTCCCGGCCCGGCCCGTGACCGTCCTCACCGGGGCGACCGTACCCCCGGGCGCCGGCCGCGAGCTCGTGCAGCACCTCCTCCAACGAGGGCTTGCGGGTGTCGAGTTCGAGAACCACGATCCCGTGCTCGGTGGCGAGCGCGCCGACGCGCTCCGCCGTCATGCCGGCCACGGCGAGCCGCCCGGGCCCCGACAGGCCGGCCCGGACGACCGTGGCGCCCTCGGCCGCCAGCACGGCGGCCAGCTCGGCGCCGCACGCCGTGCCCACCACGACCCAGGCCGCGGCGCCCCGCGCGGCGAACTCGTCCGCGGACTGCGCCGCGACCACCCGGCCCCGCCCGAGGACGACGATCCGGTCGGCGGTGTCCGCCGCCTCCGCCGCATGCTCGCCGGTGATCGCGACCGTACGGCCCTGCGCGGCCAGGGTGTGAAGGAGCCGGCGGGCCCACCGCACCCCCTCGGCGTCCAGCCCGGCCAGTGGCTCGTCCAGGAGCAGCACGGGCGGATCCCCGAGCAGGGCGGCGGCGATCCGCAGCCGCTGCCGCATCGCGGGGGAGTACGTTGCCACGCGCCGCCGCGGCTCCTGCGCCAGGCCCGTCTCCGCGAGGACTTCGGCCACCCGGCCGGACCCGATGCCGTGGGCGCGGGCCAGCGCCCGCAGGAAGGCCCTCGCGGTGCGCCGGCCGGGCAGCGCGGCCGCCTCGGGCAGGGCCCCGACCTGGTGCGGGCTGCGCGGGCGGCCGCGCAGCGGGACGCCGCCCACGGCGACCGTGCCCGCGGTGGGGGAGTCCAGCCCCAGCATCAGACGCAGCGCGCTGGTCTTGCCGGCCCCGGCGGGGCCGAGGACCGCCGTGACCGTCCCCGGCACGGCCGTGAGGGACAGCCGGTCGACGGCGGCGCGGCCGCCGTGCATCTTGGTGAGTTCCTTGACCTCGATCACGCGGCCACCCTGCCGGGAGATCCGGCCCGAGGACATCGGGCCGCCGGCGGCAAGCGCGGAGGGAGCCACCACCCCGGGGTGTAAGCCCGGGGGCCGATGTCCCCACATGGGCCCGCTGGTTACCGTCGCGGCATGAACACCCCACCCAGCAATGCGAAGAGCAGGAAGCGCGCCGAGAGCGCGGGCCGGCGTGTGGAGGGCTCCGACGGCTCCGCGCCGACACCGCCGTCGGCCGGCGCGGCGTGGGGCGGAGCCGTCCTCTACCTCCTCATCCCGGGCCTGCTGATCGGCGGCGTCCCGTACGCGGCCGGGCCGCTCCTCGGGGCGGTGCTGCTGCTCGCCGTGACCCCGCTCTTCGGACTCCTGCGCCGCCGGCCCCTGGTGGCGCTCGCCTTGACCCTCCTCGGGGGCATGCTCGTCGCCGCGGCCAGCCGGGACCACACCCCGGGCCGGTTCCTGGTGTTCATGGCCTCGGACCTCGCGCTCGGATTCATCGTCGCCACGCGCTCGCGGCGGCACGCGCTCATCGCCACCGCCATGGTGGTCGTCGTCGAGCTCCCGGCCGTCGGACTGCTGTCGGTCGGGCCCTACGACATGATGAGCACCGGTCTGATCGCCTCACTGTCCCTGGGCGCCGTCTACATGACCGGCCTGCGGTTCCGCGAGCGCCGGGAGCACACGGTGGAACTGCGGTCGAAGGAGGTCTCCGAGGCGGTGACCGCGGAACGGCTGCGCATCGCCCGCGAGTTGCACGACATGGTCGCCCACAGCGTCGGCGTGATCGCCATCCAGGCCGGTGTGGGCAGCCGGGTCATCGAGACGCAGCCGGCGGAGGCCCGCGCCGCCCTGCAGGCCATCGAGGCCACCAGCCGGGAAACCCTGTCGGGCCTTCGCCGTACGCTGGTGGCACTGCGCCAGGCGCAGCCGGACGCCCTCCACGGGCAGGCGCCCCTCGGCCCCGCCCCCGGACTGGCGGACCTCGGCGCCCTCGTGGCCACGACCGCCGCCGCCGGGGTGCTGGTGGACGTACTGCGGGAGGGGGAGGAGCGCCAACTCCCGCCCGACATCGACCTGTCGGCCTACCGCATCGTGCAGGAGGCGCTGACCAACGTGGTCCGCCACGCGGGCACCGGGCACTGCCGGGTCACCATCGGATACGGGGAACAGGAGCTGACCGTGGAGGTCGCCGACGACGGGCGCGGGACGCCCGACGGCATCGGGAGCACGGGATTCGGCATCACCGGGATGCGCGAGCGGGTCAGCCTGCTGCACGGCCGGTTCACCGCCGGGCCGCGTGCCACCGGCGGATTCCGGGTCGAGGCGGTGCTGCCGCTGCCACTGGCGGTCACCGCGGCGGCAGCCGTGGCCGAAGGCGGAGGAGAGGCCCGGTGAGCGGGGTTCCCGCGCCGCCGGTGCGCGTACTGCTCGTGGACGACCAGCCGCTGGTCCGCTCCGGCCTGCGCGTACTGATCGCGGACACCGCCGACCTGGAGGTCGTCGGCGAGGCCGGTACGGGTGCGGAGGCGGTCCGCCTCGCAGCGGAACTGCGCCCCGACGTGGTCGTGATGGACATCCGGATGCCGGGGATGGACGGGATCGAGGCCACCCGGCTGATCACCGGAGGGAACGGGGAAAGCGGTGGCCCCGGGGCGACCGAGGGCGTCAGGATCCTCGTCCTGACCACCTTCGACGAGGACGACCACGTCTACGGGGCGCTGCGCGCCGGCGCGAGCGGGTTCGCCGTGAAGGACATGGCCCTGGAGGAGATCCTCGCGGCGATCAGGATCGTCGCCGCCGGAGACGCCCTGATCGCGCCGGGCGTGACGCGCCGGCTGATCGCGGACTTCGTCGGACGGCCTGGGCCCCCGGCGGCGGAGCCGGCCCTGAGGTCCGTCGCCGGTATCACCGAGCGGGAGCGGGAGGTCCTCACCCTGGTCGGGCGGGGCCGTTCGAACGGGGAGATAGCCGAGGAGCTGTTCATCTCGGCCGCCACG
Organism: Streptomyces sp. NBC_00207; assembly: GCF_045160965.1. Taxonomy (NCBI): domain Bacteria; kingdom Bacillati; phylum Actinomycetota; class Actinomycetes; order Kitasatosporales; family Streptomycetaceae; genus Streptomyces; species Streptomyces sp. NBC_00207. Next base: position 8,619,463 of record NZ_CP130715.1, read on the forward strand.
GCCAAATCCCACGTATCGCGCCTGTTCACCAAGCTCGGCGCCCGGGACCGGGTCCAACTCGTCATCACGGCCTACGAGATGGGACTGGTCGCACCGCCCCGATGAGGGGCCCGGGCGCCGGAGCAGGGCGGGGCTGGGCGGGACAGCTGACGGGGAAACGATTCCTCAGGCGGTCACGGTCTCCGTGCGGGCCTCGTCCCGGCGCCCGGCGGACGCGGTCGGGCGCGAGGCGAACAGCCCGTCCGCGGCGAGGGCGCCGGGGCCGGTGAAGACCAGCAGGAGGAAGGCCCAGCAGAACATCGCGGAGGCCTCGCCGCCGTTCTGCAGCGGCCAGAGCGCACCGGGCTGGTGCACGGTGAAGTAGGCGTACGCCATCGAGCCGGAGGCGACGAAGGCGGCCGACCGGGTGCCGAGGCCCAGCAGGACCAGGACGCCGGCGACCAGCTGGATGGCGGCGGCGTACCACCCCGGCCAGGTGCCGGCGGCGACCGTGCCGCCGCCGTGGGCGCCGCCGAGGACGCCGAAGAGGGAGGCGGCGCCGTGGGAGGCGAACAGCAGCCCCGTGACGATCCGGAACAGGCCGACGGCATAGGGCTGGGCGTGCTGGAGACGTGTGTTCATGGGGGGAGGCTCCTTCGGTTGGGGACGGGTCCCGAAGTCGTGCCGAGATGCTCAAGCGGAGCAAGCCAAAGGTTAGGTAAGCCTAACTGGCCTGGCAAGCGCGAGTTACGGCCACCGGCCGAGGGGATCCGACGCTACCCCGCGGGCGGAAGGCGGCACCGGCGGCGCGCGCGGGGTTCCCCTCCTCGGCGGCAGCCGGCGGAACACGGCGTCGCGGGCCGACCGAGCGGGGAGCCGGGCGCCAGGCGGGCCGGGCGGCAACCCGGCGAGGGGCCGCCGGGAGCCGGGCAGGGCAGGGGTGGCGATCGGGACCTGCCGGTCCGTTCCCCTGTGACGGACCGGCAGGTCCTCGTCTCCCCCCGAGCCTAGGTCCGGCCCGCGCCCCCGCATGTGCATCGTGTGCAGGCTCCGTTGATCTTCCGTGCAGATCGTTTGGGCCGCCCGGAGGGCGTGGCCCGCCGGTCGGCCCCGCCTGCTGGCGCCGCGTGCAGCGGTGCGGTCCGCTGGAGGGGTGAGCATCCCTCCCGGCCGCGGCTGGTGGACCGGACTCCCGCCCGCTGCGGGAGCCGCCGTCATGGCGGCCGGCATCATCTCCGTCGGCCTGCACCTGACCGGGTACGAGGCGGCCTCGCTGGTCGCCCTCGCCCTCGCCGCTGCCCTGTGGCTCGTGCTCGCCGCCGACTTCACGGCCCGGCTGGTGGGCGACCGCGGCCGGTTCCGCGCCGAGGCCGACACCCCGGCCGCGCTGACGGCTGTCGCCGCCACCACGGTCATCGGCACCCGGCTCTCCATGCTCGGATGGCAGACCGTGGCGGCCGCCCTGCTCGCGCTCTCCGCGGCGCTCTGGCCCGGGCTGCTGCTGAACGTCGTACGGCGCTGGGGGCGGCGGATGCCGGGGGCGGCGTTCCTCGTCTGCGTGGCCACCCAGGGCCTGGCCGTCCTCGCGACGGTCGTGGCCGCCGCCGGCGGCCACGACTGGCTGGCCTGGGCGGCGTTGGCCGCCTTCTGCCTCGGGCTGGTGCTCTACGCGGCGGCCTTCCTGCGCTTCGACCTCCGCGAGGTGGTGGGCGGCGCGGGCGACCACTGGGTCGCGGGCGGGGCGCTGTCCATCTCCGCCCTGGCCGGATCCAAGCTCACGGCGTCGCCCGTATGGACGGGAACGGCGCACGAGGTCCTGCGCAACGTCACACTGGCCGTGCTCGCCCTGTCCCTCCTCTGGTACGTCGTCCTCCTCGCCGCCGAACTGCGCCACCCGCGGCCGTGCTACGACATCCGGCGCTGGGCCACCGTGTTCCCGCTCGGCATGACCGCCGTGGCCTGTCTCTCCGTGGCCGGCCCGGCCGGCGTCGCCTGGCTGCTCCCGCTGGGCGAGGTCCTGCTGTGGATCGCCGTGGGCGCCTGGCTGCTGACCTTCGCCGCGCTGGTCGCCTCCCACGTCAAGGCCCGCCTCGGTCCCCGGCGCCCGCCCGGCACCGGGACCAAGGCCGGATGACGACGTCCCACCTCCTGCCCGCGTACGAGATGGAACGCACCTCGGCGGTCGCGGACAACACGATGAACCGTGAAGGAGGGCTCGCCGGCGTCAACAGCTGGCGGCAGCGGGAGGCCGTCAGTAGGGTCCCGGCATGGCATACACGTTCCAGGTGACCATCGACTCGGCCCATCCGCACACCCTCGCCGACTGGTGGGCGGACGCCCTCGGCTGGGAAGTGGAGCCCAGCGACGAGAAGTTCATCCGCAGCATGGTGGAAGCGGGGCAGGCGACCGAGGCGGACACCACCACCCACCACGGCACCCTCGTCTGGAAGTCGGGCACGGGCATCCGCCACCCGGAGGGCCTGCAGCGCGCCCCCCGCATCCTCTTCCAGTTCGTTCCCGAGCCCAAGACGGTCAAGAACCGGGTCCACCTCGACGTCCGCACCGGCGCCGACGACCCGCGGGCCGTGGTCGAACGCCTCATCGCCAAGGGCGCCCGGCACCTCCACGAAGGCAGCCAGGGCCCCAGCACCTGGACGACACTCGCCGACCCCGAGGGCAACGAGCTCTGCGTCTCGCACTAGCGCGGCCTAGGCTGCCTCCGTGAACGTCATCCTCTTCGGCGCGACCGGCATGCTCGGCCGGGGCGTCCTGCGCGAATGCCTGCGTGACGACTCCGTCGAGAGCGTCCTGGTCATCGGACGCACCCCGCTCGGCGTGAGCCACCCCAAACTGCGCGAACGCGTCCAGGCGGACCCGTCCGACCTGTCCGCCGCAGAGGTCGACCCGGCCGCGTACGACGCCTGCTTCTTCTGCCTCGGGGTCTCCTCGGTCGGCATGAAAGAGGAGGAGTACCGGCGCGTCACCCACGACCTGACACTCGCCGTGGCCCGGCCGCTGGCCGCCGCCAACCCCGGGCTGACCTTCGTCTTCGTTTCCGGCGAAGGCACGGACAGCACCGAGCGCGGCCGGCTCATGTGGGCCCGGGTCAAGGGGAAGACCGAGAACGACCTGTTGGAACTGCCCTTCCGCGCCTACATGTTCCGCCCCGGCATCGTCCAGCCGGTGCGCGGAGTGCCCTCCAAGAGCCGGCTCAACCGCACCGTGTACGCGATCACAGCGCCGCTGATCCCGCTGGTCCGCCGGTTCGCGCCGAACCTCGTCATCACCTCCGACACCTTCGGCCGTGCCATGATCGCCGTCGCCACGCCCGGCACCCGGGTGCCCGGCCACATCCTGCGCCCCGCCGACATCAACCGCCTGGGCGCTTCCCCGACCAGGCGAAACTGAGTACCGGGCACACCCTCCCGCAGGTGAGAATGAGCCATCTCAATCCGGGAGGAACCCATGAGCCAGGAGACCCTGACTCTGCATGACCTGCTGCCCGCCCAGGCGCTGGCGGCCTCGATCGACGCCGGGTACGTGACCCGCAAGTCGCACCCCGAACTGCCGCTGTCCATCTACACCTACACACGGACGGCGCAGTACGAGCGCGTCTGGGACCAGGTCACCACGCGCTGCCGCGGACTCGTCGCCGACGACACCACCGGCGCGATCGTCGCCCTGCCGCTGCCGAAGTTCTTCAACGTCGGCGAGCACGAGGCGGGCATGCCCTACGCGCCCGCCCTCCCGGACGAGCCGTTCGAGGTGTACGACAAGGTCGACGGCAGCCTCGCCGTGGTCTTCCACTACGCGGGCCGCTGGCGGGTCGCCTCCAAGGGTTCCTTCATCAGCTCCCAGGCGACCTGGGCCCAGCGGCGCCTCGACGGCAAGGACACCTCCGCGCTGCGCCCGGGCGTCACGTACCTCGCGGAGATCCTCTACCCGCAGAACCGCATCGTCGTGAACTACGGCGACCGCCGCGACCTCGTCCTCCTCGCCGCCTTCGGCGCGGACGGCACAGAGGTCCCGCTCGCCGAGGCCGCGCCCCACTGGGAGGGCATCGGATCCGTCGTCAAGGTGTGGCCCGCCATGCCCCTCGATGAGCTGATGGCGCTGACCGAGTCCAACACCATGCCCGGCGGCGCCGCGGCCACCGGCACCGACGCCGAGGGCTTCGTCCTGCGCTTCGCCTCCGGCGTGCGCGCCAAGGCCAAGCTGTCCGAGTACGTGCGCCTCCACGGGGTGCTCACCGGGGTCAACGAGCGGGACATCTGGCGCAGCCACGGCATCCAGCGGTTCGCCGGCCTGCCCGCGGGCCGGCTCGCGCAGGGCCTCAACTGCACCGTCGCCGAGGTCGAGGCCTCGGGCGGCAAGCCGCTGGACGCGCTGCTGCAGCAGGTGCCCGACGAGTTCGACGCCTGGGTGCGCGAGGTGATCACCCGCCTGGAGGCGCGGGCCGCGGCGCACGAGCGCGCCGTCGACCAGGCCTACGCGAGCCTCGTGCACCTGGCCGCCGACCGGGGCGCCTTCGCCCGCGCCGTCAAGGAACTGCCGGACCGGGAGGTCCGCCCGGCGATGTTCATGCGGCTCGACGGCCGGTCGACCGAGCTCACCACCTGGCGCCACGTACGGCCGGAGGTGGCCGACTCGTACACCACCGACGAGGAGGGCCGGGAGGAGCCGCAGGGAACGCGCCGGCCCTCGCCCGGGGCCGCGCCGCGCGCCGCCGCACCGGCAGCGGCCCGTCCGGCGCAACCGGCCCCGGCCGTCCGGCAGCCCGCGGTCCGGCAGCCCGCCGTGCAGAACGACATCGCGCGGGAGGCGGGTCCGCAGGAGGCCGAGGGCGGGGCCGAGGAGGCCGCGCTGCCCGTCGTGCACGTCATGACGGGACTGCCGGCCTCCGGCAAGACGACCGCGGCCCGTGCCCTCCAGGCACGCTCCGGCGGCCGGATGCGCCGGGTCAACCTCGACGACCTCCGGGCGATGCTCGACCTTCCGGACCCGACGCGGAGCCGGTCCTTCGCGCACGAGCAGACCGTGCTGGAGGTCCAGGACGCGGCGGTCCGCGCGGCCGTGGACGGCGGCTTCGACGTGGTCGTCGACAACACGCACCTGACGAAGCACATCCCGAAGCGGCTCAAGGCGGCCGTCGGCGGGCTCGCGACCTTCGTCGTGCACGACTTCACCGACGTCCCGCTGGAGGAGTGCCTGCGCCGCGACGCGGCGCGCGAACGGCAGGTGGGCGAGGAGATCATCCGGATCCTGGCCGAGAAGCACGAGAAGGCCCGCAAGGGCGGCTGGCGGCTCACGGCGGAGTGGATGAACGGGACGTCCGGCGCGGCGGCCGTGCCGCCAGTGACCGCGTACGTCCCCGATCCGGCGCTGCCGGCCGCGGTGCTGTGCGACATCGACGGCACCCTCGCGCTGACGGGCGACCGCGGGCCGTACGACTTCTCCCGCTGCGAGCTCGACCTGCTCAACGAGTCGGTCCGGCACGCGCTGGACGCCTTCAAGCGGGCCGACGGCGACACCATCGTGCTGCTGTCGGGGCGCAGTGAGGAGCACCGCCCGCAGACCGAGTCCTGGCTGCGGCGGCACGACGTGCCGTACGACGAGCTGTGGATGCGGGCGGCCGGTGACACGCGCCGCGACGACGTGGTGAAGGCGGAGCTCTTCGACGCGCACGTGCGCCACCGCTACGCGGTGCGGATGTCGCTCGACGACCGGGACCGTGTGGTCGCGGTCTGGCGCCGGATGGGCCTGCCCACCTGGCAGGTCAACTACGGGGACTTCTGACCGTGGCGCCGGGCGTGCTGATCGTGGACGGCGCGAACGTCGTCGGTTCCGTGCCCGACGGCTGGTGGCGGGACCGTCGGGGCGCGGCCGAGCGGCTGCGCGACCGGCTGGCCGGGCGGGGCGGCGACGAGGAGATCATCCTCGTCGTCGAAGGCGCCGCCCGGGGTGTCGAGTCCGTTCCCGGGGTACGCGTGGACGCGGCCCCCGGGAGCGGTGACGACCGGATCGTGGAACTGGCCGCGGCCCATGCGGACCGCGGCTGCGTCGTGGTCACGGCGGACCGGGAACTGCGCGAGCGGGTCCGGGCGTACGGAGTGGAGTGCGTGGGGCCCCGTACCGTACGCCCGGCGGACTGACCCGGGGTCAGCGGCAGTACTTCACCTCGGAGAGGTTCTTGACGTAGCGCGCGGAGACCCAGCGCTCCTTCTCGTACGCGGCGCGGCCGGCGCTGTCGGTGCTGTTCGCCAGGTCCTCGTGGTCGTACAGGCGGTACCAGATGCGGTTCCCGTCGACCTTCTCGCCGTACGCCTTGCACTTGATCTCGACCTTGCCGTGCGGGTACACGTGGCCGAGGGACTTCGAGTGGGTGGTCGGCTTGCTGCGGACCTTCAGCGGGCCCTTGGAGACGACCTTGCCGATGGCGTGCTTGTACTCCGGGTAGGTGCCGGGCTGGCCGTCACCGACGACGATCTCACGCGGCGGCCGGTTGTCACCGTCGTCCGCGACGGCGGCGCCCGCTCCGGCCAGACCGAGAACCAGGCTTCCGGCGGCGAGAGCGAGGATGGTTCTGGTGGGCTTCAGCATGAGCCGGCTCCTCTACGAAGACGTCCGCCCGGCCGCGTCGCGCGGCGCGGTGGCGGCAACCAGGCGGTTGCCAGGGACGACTATGACGAGGACGGGAGCCCTAGCCCCGGTGGCTCACCGAGCTTTAGCCCGATATGACCAATCTGTCCCGTTGCTGCGCGGCGGCCGTGCCCGCCCCCGAACGGGCACGGCCGCGCAGCGGGGCCCCGGGGGGACAGGGCCGGTGCCGGCCGGTGAACCGGCGGAGCCGAATCTACGCGCGGACCGCACCCGGCCGCGCCCATCCACGGGTTGAGACCGGCCTACCCCATGGGGTGTCGACGCTATACAACCAGGGTTGTACACAAGGGGGGTTGCTGTGCACTTCGTCAGACACCCGGCCGCGGTCCGGATCCGGGGCGGGCTTCCGGCCGCCGGCGCGATCGTGCACGCCGTCGGCTCGCCGCGCCCGCGCGAGGTTCCGGCCCGGGCCGCATTCCCGTGGTACTCCGGCGCGCACGGCGGACACGCCGGTGCCGCCACCCGGAAGACCGCCGGTCAGGGGTTGATCGACTTGCGCGAACGGGCGACGATCCACCACGGCACGGCGACCGCCGTCCCCGCCCCCGAGGGCGGCTTCGAGATCGGCCCGCGGGTCCGCGCGCCGCGACCGGGAGGGGGTCACGCCCATGCCGTCCGTGCTCGTCGTCGATGACCAGTTCCTGATCCGGTCCGGACTGACCGCGCTGCTGACCGCAGCACCGGGCTACGAGGTCGTCGGCGAGGCCTGCGACGGCGAGGAGGCGGTCCGGCTCGCCGCCGAGACCCGGCCCGACGTCGTCCTCATGGACATCCGGATGCCCGGCACCGACGGGATCGCCGCCACCGAGCGGATCCTGGCCGGCCGGGAGGACCCCGCGGACGGCGGGCCCAAGGTACTCGTCCTGACCACCTTCGACTCCGACGAGCACGTCTTCCGCGCGCTGCGGGTGGGCGCCAGCGGCTTCCTCGTCAAGGACACCCCGCCCGAGCGGCTGCTCGCCGCCATCTCCACCGTGCACGCCGGCGAGATGCTGTTCAGCCCCCGGGCCCTGCGCGGACTGATCGACGCCTACGCCGCCCCGACCGCCCGCGCCCCGCACCCCGGCCTGGACACCCTGACCCCGCGCGAGCACGAGGTGCTCGCCCTGGTCGGCGCCGGACTGTCCAACGCCCAGATCGCCGTACGGCTCGTCCTCAGCCCGGCCACCGTCAAGACGCACGTGCACCGCTGCATGAGCAAGCTGGCGCTGAACAGCCGCGCCCAGGCCGTCGTCGTGGCCCACGAGTTCGGCCTCGCCGCCCGAATGCCCTGACCGCGCGGCTCCCCGGATGCGGGCGGTGGCGGCCCGGGCGAGAGTGGGTGCCATGGGTATCGAAGACTACGGCGGCGGGGCCGGGGCACAAGAGACCGGCGTACTCGTCGTCACGACCAACGACGTCCCCGGCTACCGGGTCGAGCGGGTCATCGGCGAGGTCTTCGGCCTCACCGTGCGCTCCCGCCACCTGGGCAGCCAGATCGGCGCGGGCCTGAAGTCGATGATCGGCGGCGAGCTGAAGGGCCTGACCAAGACCCTGGTGCAGACCCGCAACCAGGCCATGGAGCGGCTCATCGAGCAGGCGAAGGCGCGCGGCGCGAACGCCGTGCTGATGATGCGCTTCGACGTCACCGACGCCGCCGACGTCGGGACCGAGGTGTGCGCCTACGGGACGGCCGTGGTCCTGGTCCCCGCATCCACCTGACCCCTCCGGACACTCCACGCGCAGTGAAGTCCAGGACGGCGCTCCGCTTTGTCCATGGGCCTGCCCCGGCCCCGGCCCGCAAGCTGTCGGATCAGTGAGCGGACCGCCCGGGGCTGCGTGCCGAGCGGTCTTCCGTCCAGGAAGCGCCGACTCCCGGAGGTCCGATGCACACCCCCCAGTGGCCGGCCGCAGCCGCGGTGGCCGGCCTGGTCGCCACCCTGTTCGTGGCCGCGCCCGCCGCCCCCGCCGTGGCGGCCGCACCCGTGACGATCACCTCGCCCGAGCTGTCCGTCAGCGTGGACAGCGGCTTCCCCCGGATCATCGGCTACACCCGGCGCGCCACCGGGGACGTGCTGCACGGCAACGAGGACCCGCTGAGCGCCGTCGTGGTGAACGGGACCACCTACACACCGGCCGTGACCTCGGTCCCGTCCGCCTCCGCCGTCGACTACGCGCTCACCTTCTCCGGCGTCACCATCAGGGCCCGCATCTCGGTGGCCGGTTCCACCGCGGAGTTCAAGGTCACCGCGATCGAGGACACCGCCGTCCTGCGCGTACGCAGCCTCGCGATCCCCGACCACCACCTCGTCAGCGTCCGCAGCGACCAGCCGGGCGCCGCGCTCTCCACGGCCACCATGCACACCGCCACCACCGGCACCGGGGACGCCTTCACCCCCGTCACCGCGAGCACGCCCGTCGACGCCGCCGCGACCACCGTGATGTACGGAATGGTCAACACGGGCAGACTGGCCGCCGCCATCGACTCCAACTCCCTCTACGACACGCCCTCCGGCACCACGGCCCGGGAGAACGGCCGGATCAGCAAGCGGGTCACCGACAAGGGAGGCTACCGCCGCGCCGGACTGTGGAGCGGCGCCTGGCTCCACCGTCCCGCGGGCGCGGCCGACACCGACACCGAGCCGCTCCCGTACGCCCGTATCGCCGTCACCGCCGACCGCAACGCGGACTCCGTCGTGGACTGGCAGGACGCCGCCGTCGCCTACCGGGACATCTGGAGCCCGCCCACCGGCTGGCAGGACACCGCCGACCGGGTCGTGCAGCGGATCCCCTTCAACTTCGCCTCCCAGGCCACCCACCCCTTCGCGCAGACCCTCGACGAGACCAAGCGGGTCGGCCTGGCCACGGACGGCCTCGGGCAGTTCGTGCTCCTCAAGGGATACGCCTCCGAAGGCCACGACTCCGCGCACATGGACTACAAGAACATCGGCTCCAGACTGGGCGGCGCCGCCGGCCTGAACGCCCTCACCACCGCCGGTCACGCCTACAACGCCGACTTCGGCGTGCACATCAACGCCACCGAGGAGTACCCGGTCTCGGCCACCTTCGACCCGGCTCGCCAGAGCGGCGGACTCGGCTGGGACTGGCTCGACCAGTCCTACTACGTGGACACGAGGAAGGACGGCCAGTCCGGCGGGCGGCTGAAGCGCCTGCAGGACCTCAAGGCCGCCGCTCCCGGACTCGACTTCCTCTACGTGGACGTCTGGTACGGCGACGGCTACGTCTCCCGCAGGCTCCAGCGCGACATCTCCGGGCTCGGCCTCCAACTGGCGACGGAGTTCCCCCACACCCTCACCGAACAGTCCCTCTGGCACCACTGGGCGGCCGACGTCGACTACGGCGGCAGCGACCTGAAGGGCGTCAACTCCACCATCGCCCGGTTCATCGCCAACCACGCCAAGGACGACTGGATCGCCCGCGACCCGCTCCTCGGCGGCGCCGAGGTGACCGCCTACGAGGGCTGGCAGGGCAAGAAGGACTTCACCGCCTTCCTCAACACCACCTTCGCGGTCAACCTGCCGACCAAGTACCTCCAGGAGTCCCCGGTCGTGAAGTGGACCGCCGACACGGTCACCCTCGCCAACGGCACCACCGTCACCACCACCGGCAACAAGCGCCGGATCACCACGGCCGGCCGCACCGTCCTGTCCGGGGACGCCTACCTGCTGCCCCGCGACGGCAAGCTCTACCACTGGAACGACAAGGCGGGCTCCACCACCTGGACCCTGCCCGCCGGCTGGACCGCCCCCAGGCTGTACCGGCTCACCGACACCGGACGCCAACCGGTCGGCGACCTCGCCGTGAGCCAGGGCCGGATCACCATCGACGCCGCCGCCCGCACCGCCTACGTGGTCACCGACGGCGCCGCGCCCGCCCAGGCCGACCCGAAGTGGGGCGAGGGCACCCCGGTCAGGGACCCTTCCTTCTACGCGGGCGACCTGAACGCCTGGACCGTCACCGGGAGCGGCGCCGCCGTCGCCCGCAACGCCCAGGGCCAGAGCGAGCTCACCTTCGCCCCCGGCACCACCCCGGCCGTCTCCCAGCAGCTCACCGGGCTCGCCCCCGGCACCTACGCCGCCTCGGTCTGGGTCTCCACCCCCGCCGGCCGGGCCGCCACCCTCACCGTCACCCCGGCCGGCGGGGCCGCAGCCTCCGTGTACGCCGACTCCTCACCGCTGACCAACAGCCTCGGCGGCAGCGAGAAGAACGGCACGAAGATGCAGCGCATGAAGGTGCTCTTCGACGTCCCCGCCGGGCAGTCCACCGCCACCCTCGAGCTGTCCGCGGCCGCCGGACCGGGCACCGGCGCCGTCCACCTGGACGACGTACGCGTGGTCCCCTCCGCCCGCTCCCCGCTCGGCGGCCACTTCTTCGCCGAGGACTTCGAGAACGCCGACGCCGGCTGGGGCCCCTTCGCCTTCGGCGGAGCGGGCGGTTCCGCCACCGACCCGCGCACGCACATCGCCCAGCGCAACGCCCCGTACACGCAGGCCGGATGGAACGGAAAACCGGTCGACGACGTGATCGGCGGGCAGAACTCCCTCAAGTCGCACGAGGAGCGGACCGGGCTCGTCTACCGCACCCTCCCGCAGACCCTTCGGCTGACCCCGGGGCGCTCGTACAAGGTGTCCTTCTCCTACGAGAGCGGCTTCAGCGGCGACTACCGGTTCGTCACGGGATCCGGGACCACCGAGACCGCCACCGCCCTCGACCAGGCCCGTACGCCCACCACCTTCACCCGGACCTTCACCGCCGGCGCCGACGCCTGGATCGGGGTACGGAAGGCCACCCCCGAGGACTCCCACAACGAGGCCGACCTGATCCTCGACGACCTGACCGTGGACGACCTCGGACCGGCCGGCGGCGGTGAAATCCTCGTCCCGCAAAGTCAGATGAGCGTCAAGGCGGTCGACAGCCAGGAGACCGCCGGTGAGAACGGCGCCGCCGCCAACGTCCTCGACGGGGACGCCGCGACGATCTGGCACACCCAGTGGTACGCCGCCACCGCACCCATGCCGCACGAGATCACCCTCGACCTCGGCGCCGCCTACGACGTCTGCACCCTGCACTACCTGCCCCGGCAGTCGCAGGGCAACGGACGCGTCGCCGGCTACCAGGTGTTCACCTCCACCGACGGGACCACCTGGGGGACGGCCGCGGCCGCCGGGACCTTCCCGGACACGACGGCCCGGCAGGACGTCACCTTCACGGCGCGCACCGCCCGCTACGTCAGGCTCAGGGCCACCAGCGAGGTGGCCGGAAACCCGTGGACCTCGATCGCGGAACTCAACATCGGATACCGGCCGTAGAAGCGGGCGCCGGCAGGCAGACTGGGTGCCGTGACGACATTGCACAAAGGCGCCAACCTGCCCGTCGGAGCCGCCTCCGTGCGGGCCGTGCTCTGCTGGTCGGCCGGGCCGGGCGTGCCGGACGTGGACGCGTCCGCACTGCTGCTGACGGCGGCCGGACGGGTCCGCTCCGACGACGACTTCGTCTTCTACAACCAGCCGCGCCACGCATCCGGAGCCGTGCGGCACCTCGGCAAACAGTCCGGCACCGACACCATCGGGGTCGATCTGGGAATGCTGGAGGCCGGCATCGAGCGCGTCGTGCTGTGCGCGTCCGCCGACGGCGGCACTTTCGGCCAGGTCCCCGGGCTGCACCTGCGGCTGCTGGACGCGGTGTCCGCGGCCGAGCTGGCCCGCTTCGACATGGAGGCCGGCCCGGAGACGGCCTTCCTGAGCGGAGAGCTTTACCGGCGGGCGGGCGTCTGGAAGTTCCGGGCCGTCGGCCAGGGGTACGCGAGCGGCCTGGCCGGGCTGGCACGGGACTTCGGCATCACCGTGGACGAGGAGCCGCGGCCCGCCGCCCCGCAGCCCGCTGTCCCGCGGCCCGCCGCCCCGGTGGTTCCCTCCCCGGCGGTCCCTCCGCCGGTCGTCTGGCCCGACCCGGCCCCGGCCGAGCCGGAACCCCCGTCGGTCCCGACGGTACGGATGGCCAAGGGCGAGGAACAACTCCCGCCCGCCGTCCGCGAACTCCTCTCCCTGCGCAAGCAGCAGGTCGCGGTCAGCCTGCGCAAACAGGGCGTCGCGACCCTGACCGCCCGCGTCGTCCTCGTCCTCGACGCCTCCGGTTCGATGGCGGGCCACTACACCCGCGGCACCGTCGCGGGCGTCGCCGAGCGGATGGCCGCCGTCGCCGCACAGCTCGACGACGACGGGCAGATGCAGGCCTGGACCTTCGCGACGAACCCGGCCCGCCTGCCGGACCTGGAGATCGGCGAGCTGCCCGCATGGCTGCGCCTGCACGTACGCGTCGGCCAGATCGGGCTGTTCGGGCGCCGGAAGCCGCCCAAGGGCCTGGTCCCCGGCCAGATCGACATGCGCGCGGTCGGCATCGGCAACGAGGAGCAGAAGGTCATCGCGCAGGTGCGTGCCTTCGTACGGGACCACCCGGTGCCCGCCCCGACGCTGGTGCTCTTCTTCTCCGACGGCGGCGTGTACCGCAACGCCGAGATCGAGCGGGAGCTGCGGGAGGCCGTCGAGGAGCCGCTGTTCTGGCAGTTCATCGGCCTGGGCCGGGCCCAGTACGGGGTCCTGGAGTACTTCGACACCCTGCCCGGACGGCGGGTCGACAACGTCGGCTTCTTCGCGGTCGACGACATCGAGCGGCTCTCCGACCCGGAGCTGTACGACCGGCTGCTGTCGGAGTTCCCGTCCTGGGTGCGTGCCGCCCGCGCGGCCGGCATCCTGCGCTGACGGCCCGCGGCCTGCAGGGCCCGTACGTCTACCGGACGGGCCCCCGGACCGACTGCTGGGCGCGGAAGCGTACGGGTGCCATGCCCACCCGGCGGCTGAACAGCCGGCTGAAGTAGGCCGGGTCCTCGTAGCCGACCCGCCGGGCGATCCCGGCGACCGGCAGGTCGGTGCGGGCCAGCAGCTCCTTCGCCCGGCTCACCCTGATCCCGAGGAGGTACTCCTTGGCCCCCTCACCGGTGCTGCGCCGCACCGCCCGGCGCAACTGCGGCAGCGGCATCCCGAGACGGGCGGCGTGCTCGGTCACGGACATCGGCAGCAGGGCGTCCCGCGCCAGCGCGTCCATCACCGCGTCCCCGTGTCCGGACGTCTCGGCACGGGCGTAGCGCAGGGCCACGAGCAGCCCGTGCACGGCGGCCGCGGCCTCGACCTCCAGCAGCGGTCCGCCGCGCCGTGCGGCCCGGACGATCCCGTCGACGACGTGCTGCACTCCGGCCGTCGCGCCGAGCGGCACCAGCGGGCGGTCCGGGGTGACGTAGCCCAGGTCGGTGTACGCGGCCACGGCGGTCCCGGCGAAGTCGACGAAGCACTCGTCCCAGCCGGTCAACGGGTCGGGCCCGTAGTGGTGTTCCACTCCCGGCACCAGCCACAGCAGCGCGGGCGCGGCCACCGGCTGCGGCGGCCGGCCCCCGTGACCGAACCAGCCCCGGCCGCGGGTGACGACCACGGCGACGTGGTGGTCGAGCGCACGCGGCCCGACCACCGGCAGCACGCCCTGCTGGACCCCCACGCCAAGGCAGACCAGGCCGAGCCTGCGGTGGTTGGCGGTGGGGGAGAAGTACCGCATCCAGCTGCTGTACGGGGGCGCGTGGCGAGCGGGCTTCGGCATCTGCGGATTGTGATCCACGAGCCCCGGCGCCCTCAAGGGGATGCGGCAGCCCGGTCACCGCGCGGAGTCCGCGTGGGCACTGCCGGGCGTCCGCGCGGGCGTTGCGGGGGTCCGGCCCGGGCGCAGGCCCACGGCCAGCCCCGCGACCACCACCAACAGGCCCAGCCACACCGCCGGTCCCGGGACGCCGCTGCCGGTCAGGACCCCGGCGCCGGCCGCGGCCGGCGGCGCGACCCCGGTCAGCAGCCCGGCGCGGCCCGCGCCCACGGAGGCCACCGTGCGGTACCAGAGCAGGAACGCCACCGCCGTCACCATGACGGCGAGGTACCCCGCCGCCGCCCACTGGACCGGCCCGAGCGAGCCCAGGTCGGCAGGGCGCTCGAAGACCACCGCGAGCCCCGCCAGCATCAGAGCCCCCAGCCACACCGCGTGCACGGACACCCCCCACGGGCCGTGCCGACGCAGCACCGGCACGGCGAGCAGGGTGAACCCGGCCTCGCAGCCCAGCGCGAGCGCCGCCCAGCCCACCCCGGCGGCGTCGGTGCGGCCCGTCCCCTCGACCAGCACCGCCCCGGCCACCACCACCGGAGCCGCCAGCAGCACCTGGCGGCTGGGCCGCCGCCGCTCCAGGAACGGGCCGATCAGTCCCAGCAGAATCGGTACGGAGGCCACCGCGACGGCGATGACGGCGGGTTCGGCGTGCGCCACCCCGCGCACGACCGCCACGTTGAACAGCACCAGCCCGGTCGCCGCGATCCCGGCCAGCCACAGCCATTCCCGCCCGCGCGGCCGCAGGACCGGCACCCGCGCGGCGCGGGCCAGGGCCAACAGCAACAGCGCGGCGGCGGCGTACCGGACGGCCTGTGTGGCGAACAGAGGGGCGTCGACGAGCGAACGGGAGACGGTGACGCTGCTGCCGACCAGCGCCATCCCCGCGATGCCGGGGGCCAGGTCCCGGAACGCGGTGGAGGCTCCGGTCGCGGTCGCGGTCGCGGCCGTGGTCGTGGTCGTGGGCGAATTCGTGGTCGTGGTCGCGGGCGAATTCGTGGTCGTGGTCGCGGTGGGGGTTCTCTGCATGAGATCCAGCGTGGCCGCACAATGGTCCGATGAGCAGGTCCAATGAAGGCGTGATCGAGGGGTCCAAAAGCCCGGGCGGCTCGGACTTCCTCCAGCTCGACCTCGGCCAGGCCCCGCCGGGCGGCCGCACCGACTGGCTGGCGGGTCGGCTCCGCGCGGCCATCGCCGACGGCCGGCTGCCCGTCGGCAGCCGGCTCCCGGCCAGCCGCGTCCTCGCCGCCGAACTGCGCGTCTCCCGCGGGCTCGTCACCGAGGCCTACCAGCGGCTCGCCGAGACCGGCCAGGTCCGCGGCCGTGGCCGGGGCGGCACCGTGGTGGTCGCCGGCCCGCCGCCGGTGGCCGGGCCGGCGCCCGCCCCGGACCGGGGCGGGCTGGTGGACGCCCTGCGCGCCGTGCCCTGCCGGATCGACCTCTCGCCCGGCGTCCCCGACCTCACCGCCTTTCCCCGTACGGCCTGGCTGCAGGCCGAGCGCCGGGTGCTCGCCGGTCTGACCCCGGCCGACTTCGGCTACGGCAACCCCCAGGGCGCGCCCGCCCTGCGCGAGGCGGTCGCCGGCTGGCTGGCCCGCAACCGCGGCATCCGCGCCGACCCCGACGAGGTGGTGATCGTCGCGGGCGTCGCCCAGGCCCTGGGGCTGCTGGCGCAGGTCCTGCGCGAGGAAGGCGTGCACCGGGTCGCGGTGGAGGATCCCGGCTCGCTCGGGGCCCGGCAGCAGCTGGAGTACGGACGGCTGGAGACGGTTCCCGTACGGGTGGACGAGGCCGGGCTCGACGTGGCCGCGCTCCGCGCGAGCGGGGCCGGGGCCGTGCTGCTCACCCCGGCGCACCAGTTCCCGACCGGGGTGGTCCTCGACGGCGAGCGCCGGAGGGACCTGCTCGGCTGGGCGGCCGCCGGGGGCCTGGTCATCGAGGACGACTACGACGCCGAGCACCGCTACGACCGCGCGCCCGTCCCCGCCCTGCGCGCCCTGCATCCCGAGGCCGTCTGCTATGCCGGGAGCGTCTCCAAACTCCTCGCCCCCGCCCTGCGCCTGGGCTGGCTGCTGGTGCCGCCGCGGCTGCGTGACGCGGTGACCGCCGCCAAGCGCTACGCCGACCTGGGCAACCCGGTCCTCGCCCAGCTGGTCCTCGCCCGGCTGATGGACTCGGGCGAGCTGGAGCGGCACCTGCGCCACGTCCGGCGCCGCCACCGGCGCCGCCGCGACGCCATGCTCCGGGCCCTCGCCGACCACCTGCCGGGGGCCAGGGTGCACGGCGCGGCGGCCGGCCTGCACCTGATGGTCACCTTCGACGCGGCCGGCTTCGAGGACACGGCGCTGGCCTCGGCGGCGCTGGCCCTGGGCGTCAAGACCCACCCGCTGTCCTGGCACCGCGTCCGGCCGGGCCCGCCGGGCCTGATCCTCGGCTACGCGGCGGGCTCGGCCGGCGAGATCGAGGAGGGCATCGCCACCCTGGGCACCGCCCTGCGCGGGCTGCCGGAAACCGGGCCGAAAGTTTTTCCGGATCGGCGGCAACCTCCCGGAGGGTCGCGCGTCGTGCGGGGGTGAAGGGCGCAGTCCCGCGTCCTCGACCCGACCGTGGAGAACCACCGTGAAGAACCTGAAGCGCGCCCTGCGTGCCCCCCTGGCCGTTCGCCGGACGGCCGTGATCGCCGCCGCGGCCGGAGTGGCCGTCTCCCTCGCAGGGCCGGCCTCCGCCGCGAGCGGCAGCTCGCCCGCGCCCGCTCCGTCGGTCAGCGTCCCGGCCAGCGCCTCTCCCAGCGAGGGGGCCAAGCCGGTCCCCTCGGTCAGCACCCCGCCGAGCGAGGGCTCGGGCGCGAAGAGCGCGGCGCCCAGCGCCGCTCCCGGCGCGGCGCCCAGCGTCTCCCCGTCGAGCCCGGGGACGCCCGGCCCCAAGCCCAGCGCCTCCCCGTCCGAGGCGGGCCCCACCGCCGAGGGGGCCGAGCTCGCGCATACTGGCTCCTCGGCGACCACCATGGCCCTCGGGGCGGGGGCCACCGGTCTGGTCCTCGCCGGAGCCGGAGCCCTGTACGCCGTGCGGCGCCGCGCGAACTGAGGAATCCCGTGCTCCACCTCGCACCACCCGTCGGCCCCCTCACGCCCGGCTTCGGCCGGGCGTGGCGGGGCCTGTGGTCGTTGCTGCGGCGGGAGCGTTCCGCCCCGTCGGCCTCCCCGCGCCCGTACGGGTCCCCGTACGGGCCTTCGTACGGGTCCTCCTCCGGATACGGGGGGCACACCGGACACGGCGAACCGCAGCCGCCCACCGTGACCGATCTCTACCACGCGCACCGGCTGCGGATGGTCCGCCTGGCGGTGCTGCTGGTCGACGACCTGGCCACCGCCGAGGACGTGGTCCAGGACGCCTTCACCGCGCTGTACCGGCGCCACGGCGAGCAGATCACCGAGGTCGACAACGCACTCGGCTACCTGCGCACCGCGGTCGTCAACACCTCGCGCTCCGTACTGCGCCGTCGGCGCACCGTACGGGCCTGGACCCCGTCACCGGAGGCCGACGTGCCGTCCGCCGAGGACCACGTGGTCCTGGACGAGGCGCACCGCGAGGTGCTCGCCGCGCTCGGCCGGCTGACGGCGCGCCGCCGCCAGGTCCTGGTGCTGCGCTACTGGGCCGACCTCAGTGAGGCGGAGATCGCGGCCACCCTCGGGATCAGCCGGGGAGCGGTCAAGTCCAATGCGAGCCGCGGCCTGGACGCGCTGGAACGGATTCTGGAGGGACGGATATGACGCGTGACGGCGAACGCCTCGCCGAACGCCCGGTCGAGCGGCGGCTGCGGCAGGCCCTCGACGCCCGCGCGGACAGCATCGACGTCCGCCGGCTGCGCCCCGCGGATCCGCCTGGACCGCAGGTGGGGCGGCTGCGCGTGGAAAGGCTGCGGCGGTTCGCGCTGCCGCTGGCGGGCCTGGCGGCCGCTGCTGCCGCCGGGATCGGCTACCTGCTGCTCGCCCCGGATCCGGCGCCCGGCCCGACGCCTCCGGCCACCCCGCCGAAGGTCACGGGACCCGGCCCGTCCCCGGAGTCCTCGCCGACGCCCTCGCCGAGGTCCGCCGGGCCGGCGCAGCCGAGCCCGGGCGTGGACGCGTCGGGGCGCCCGGTGGAATCGCAGTCCCCGTCCGCGTCGCTGAGCCCGCCGACCCCGTCCGCGTCGAAGGGTTCGGGGTCGGTGTCGCCGTCGGCGGTCCCGTCCACCCCGTCGGGCCGGGCGGTGACCTCCTCGCCGCCGGCCACCGGCGGTCCCCGCTAGACGGCCTGGGCACCGGACCGCGCCGGTGTCCGGCGCCGTTCCGGTCTCCGGGCCCGCGCCCGGGTCAGCGGCGGAGGTTCTCCACGGCCGACACCAGCGGGGCCAGTTCCGGGTTGCGCGAGGCCTCGTCCAGGGCCTCGCGCAGCGCGGTGTCGTTCGTGGGCCGGGCCGCGGCCAGGAGGGTCAGGCCCGCCTCGCTCACGTCGGTGTAGATGCCCCGGCGGTCGGTGTCGCAGATGTAGCGGTTCAGCAGGCCGCGGTCCTCCAACCTGCTGACCAGCCGGGTCGTCGCGCTCTGGCTGAGCACCACCGAGTCGGCGACCTGGTGCATCCGCAGGTGCCCGCCCGGCCCGTTGTGCTGGCGGCTGAGGACGTCGAGGAGCGAGTACTCGCGCACGCTCAGGCCGTGCCCGGCCTGCAGGGCCCGTTCGATGTGCGTCTCGATCCGCCCGTGCAGGAGGGAGAGGGCGCACCAGCCCTGGGAGAGGGCGGTGAGCGCGCTGTCCGTGGCCGTCATGGGCTTCCTCCGTCGAAGCGTGCTGCGGTGCGGGGTGTGTGATCCCAGGATAGGTCACGTCTGCAATAGCCCGCGCTTGCAAATATCCCGCGTCTGCAATTAATGTGTACGCATGTAAGCGGCGACCGCAACCGTGTGCCGCACCCGCACCACCACCTCCCCTGAAGGGCACCTCCCCATGCCTCTCGCACTGCTCGCCCTCGCCATCGGGGCCTTCGGGATCGGCACCACCGAATTCGTGATCATGGGCCTGCTCCCAGAGGTCGCCGGCACGTACGGCGTCTCGATCCCCACCGCGGGCTTCCTGGTCACCGGCTACGCCCTCGGCGTCGTCCTCGGCGCGCCGCTCATGACCGTCCTCGGCACCCGCATCCCCCGCAAGCGCATGCTGATGCTGCTCATGGGCCTCTTCATCGTGGGCAACGTGCTCTCCGCCCTCGCCCCCGCCTTCGGCGTCATGCTGGCCGGCCGCGTCGTCGCCTCCCTGGCCCACGGTGCCTTCTTCGGCATCGGCGCGGTCGTCGCCGCCGAACTCGTCGCCCCCGAGAAGAAGGCCGGCGCAATCGCCATGATGTTCACCGGCCTGACCGTGGCCAACGTCGTCGGCGTCCCGCTCGGCACCCTCGTCGGGCAGACCCTCGGCTGGCGCGTCACCTTCCTGATCGTCGCCGCGCTCGGTGTCGCCGGGCTGCTCGGCATCGCCCGCCTGGTGCCCGAACTGCCGCGGCCCGAGGGCGGCGTACGGATCCGCCGCGAGCTCGCCGCCTTCCGCAACGTGCAGGTGCTGCTCGCGATGGCGATGACCGTCCTCGGCTTCGGCGGCGTCTTCGCCGCGATCACCTACATCACCCCGATGATGACCAACGTCGCCGGCTTCGCCGACTCCTCCGTCACCTGGCTCCTCGTCCTCTTCGGCCTGGGCATGGTCGCCGGCAACCTCATCGGCGGCCGGTACGCCGACCGCGCGCTCATGCCGATGCTGTACGTGTCCCTCGGCGCGCTCGCCGTCACCCTGGCCGTCTTCACGCTCACCGCCCACACCAAGGCCGGCGCCGCCGTCACCGTGGTGCTGATCGGCGCCCTCGGCTTCGCGACCGTGCCGCCGCTCCAGAAGCGGGTCCTGGACCAGGCCGCGGGGGCGCCCACCCTGGCCTCCGCCGTCAACATCGGCGCATTCAACCTGGGCAACGCGCTCGCCGCCTGGCTCGGCGGGCTCGTGATCGCCGCCGGACTCGGCTGGACCGCCCCGAACTGGGTCGGCGCGGCGCTGGCCGCCTCCGCCCTGGTGCTCGCCCTCGTCTCCGGCGCACTGGAACGCCGTACGGCCGGGCGCACCGCCCGCGCCGGCCGGGTCGTCGCGGCAGCCGCGGCCCGCGAGGCGACCGCCGCCGCACCCGCCCACCACTGATCCATCCCTTCCCCCGTACGCAACCCCCCGCAAGGAGAAACCGGCATGTCCACCCCCACCCGCACCGCCGTCGCCCCCCTGACCACCGAGGACGCCGAGCTGCTCGTCGCCGTCGCCAAGTCCGCCGCAGAAGAGGCCGGGGCCACGGTCAGCGTCACCATCCTCGACGCCGGCGGCCACCTGCTCGCCTTCCGCCGTGACGACCGGGCCGTGCTGATCTCCGGCGAGACCAGCACCCGCAAGGCCTACACGGCCCTCCAGCTGAACGCGCCCACCGCCGACCTCGTCGACGCGGTCCGCCCCGGAGGCCCCTTCCACACGCTGCCCACGGCCCTGGACCGTCCCTTGCTGTTCATCGCCGGCGGGCTGCCCGTCCACCGCGACGGCCGGCTCGTGGGCGCCGTGGGCGTCGGCGGTGGAGCCCCCGACCAGGACCACGCCTTCGCCGCCGCCGCGCTCGACGCCCTGGTCTGAGCCCCCCGGGTCGCGCGCCCGTGTCCCCCGTGCCAGGTTGGGTACGGGGGACACGGGTGCATGATGCGGAAACCTAGGCTTCACAGGAGGGTCCACACCATCGCGACGGCAACGGCCGCCGCGCTGGTGACCCTCGCCGTGCCGAGTTGCACGGCCGCCTCGGACGAGGCGCGCGCCCCCGCCACCCCGGGCTCCTCCACGACGGCCGCCGACCCGGCCGGGGCCGCCCCTACACCACCGGCACCGACACCACCCGCCCCGACGCAGTCCTACCCGCTGTCCACCGCCCCGCGCACCATCCCCGCCGTACGGGAGCACGTGCCCGCCCGCGGCCCCGGCTGGAAGCCCGCCCCCGACGCCCGCGTGGTCGTCGCGCAGGGCGACGCCGCCGCCCTGTCGGACGAGGCCAAGCTGATCGCCGGGGAACTGGGCCTCAAGTACGGCGACTCGGCGGCGCCACGCGCCGGCGACGTGGAGCTCTCCCTGGAGGGCGCGGGCAAGCCCGAGTCGTACACCCTCGCCGTCAAGGACGGCACGGTCCGGATCAAGGGCCCCGACGAGGCCGGGGTCTTCTACGGGACCCGCACCCTCAAGCAGGCGGTGAAGAGCGCCGGTTCGGCCCCCGAGGGCACCGTGAACGACGCCCCGGCCCGGCCCCAGCGCGGCCTCAACCTCGACATAGCGCGCAAGCACTTCACCCCCGACTGGATAGAGGACCGGCTGCGCGAGATGGCCGACCTCAAACTCAACCAGCTCGGCCTGCACTTCTCCGACGACCAGGCCTTCCGCATCCAGTCCGACACCCACCCCGAGATCGTCTCCGATCCGCACCTCACCAAGGCGCAGGTCCGCGACATCACGGCGCTCGCCGCCCGGCTGCACATCACCGTGGTCCCCGAGATCGACTCGCCCGGACACCTCGGCGCGGTGCTGCGCGCCCACCCCGACCTGCAACTGCGCGACGTACAGGGCAGGGCGGTCAAGGGAGCGGTGGACATATCCAACCCGGCGGCCGCGAAGCTCATCGACGAACTGCTGCGCGAGTACCGGCCGCTGTTCCCCGGCGGAGCCTGGCACCTGGGCGCCGACGAGTACCAGGCGCTGGTCTACAAGGACCCGCAGGCCTCCTTCCCGCAGCTCGCCCGCGCGGCCCAGCAGCGGTACGGCTCCTCGGCGCGGGTGCAGGACCTGGCGACGGGCTGGCTCAATGACCGCGCCGACGCGGTCCGCCCGTCGGGCAAGGCGCTGAAGGCGTGGAACGACGGCTTCTTCGCGGGCGGGGTGACGAGCGCGGCCAAGGACATCCAGGTCGAATACTGGACCGGCAAGGAGATCGGCGCCCGGCCGCCGCTGGAGTACCTGCGCGAGGGCCGCAAGCTGGTGAACCTCAACGACGAGTACCTGTACTACGTGCTCGGTGAGCCCAACCAGTTCACGTACCCCACCGGCCGGCGGATCTACGAGGAGTGGACCCCGCTCGTCCTGCGCGGCACCACCGCCGTCCCGGCCTCGTACGCGAACCAGATCCTGGGAGGGCGCCTCGCCGTCTGGGCCGACCTGGCCGGCGCCCAGACCCAGGCCCAGGTGGCGGAGGGCATCCGGCTGCCGCTGGCCGCGCTCTCCCAGAAGGTCTGGGACTCCCGCGCACCCCAGCTCCCCTGGTCCGGCTTCCAGGCCCTCGCCGACCGACTCTGAGCTGGGACACAAATCAGTGATCTGCAACAGTCCGACACCGGGCCGGTGACGAACGACTTTCGGCCATCGTTGCGGCCTGATCCCGGCGCTACGTTGACGCTCCGATTCGACGTGGCAAAGGGAGACGACATGAGAGTGGTGCGCAGCCGGAGACGGGCTCGCGGGCGGGCCGGACTGGCCGCCCTCGCGGTGTGCGGGATGCTGGGGCTCACGGCCTGCCAGGGCGGCGGCGACGCGGGTCCCGGCGCGTCCGGGGCCGGCCCGACCGGCTCGTCGGCCACGGTCACGGCCTCCGCCGGCTCCTCCGCCACCGCCGCGACGCCCTCGGCGTCGAAGTCGCCCGCGAAGGCCACGGCGACCGCCACGCCGGCGAAGAAGCCCACATCTGCCGCCCCCAGGTCCGGTGCCACCTGCGACCACAAGATGCCGATCGCGCCCGACCTGATCGCCGTCCGGCGGTACACGCCCGAGGGCGCCGCGCACCATCTGATCGTCCATCACGGGAACTGGGGCTGTACCCCCGACGGGGACGGGACGTACTTCGAGCCGGTGGGCAAGGAGACCTTCCTGCCACTCGCCGACGACGCCGAGATCACCGCCACCGCCCCGGTCGTCAAGGGCTCGGCGCCCGAGAAGATCAGCGTCCAGCAGCTCGTCGACTGGGTGGTCGCCCACCCCGACTCCGGGCTGCCGTTCCGCTACCACCTGGGCGCCGACGGGGCGATCGACACCCTCGACGAGGTCTACCTCCCGTAGGCCGCCCGGCCGCCGCCGGACGGGGCGGCCGCCGTGACGGCGGCCGCACCGGGTCACCAGATGGAGTTGACCCACTCCGGGTGGTCGATGAACGGGTTGCGGTTGTGCTGGTAGGTGTCGAATATGACCTGGTTGCGGCGCTGTTCGAAGGCGTCCGGCGGGTCCATCTGGTTCCACTGCTTCAGCAGGCTGATACGGCCGAAGAGCGGCGCGGTGCCGTTGTTGACCTTGTCGTTCATCTCCAGGTCCGCGAAGCCGTCGCCGCCGTCGTAGCGGACCGCCATGTAGAGCAGCATCCGGGCCACGTCGCCCTTGACCGCGTCGCGCGGCTCGAAGGAGTCGGCGTCGGTCAGGCTGCCGGGGGCCTCGCTGACGGGGCTGCCGCCCTTGTCGAAGTCCTTGTTGCCCCGGGTGCTGTTGACGGTCACGTCCTCCGGGCGCAGGTGGTGCAGGTCGGTGCCCGGGCCGGTGGCGGTGCCGAAGTCGCCGTGGCTCTTGGCCCAGACGTGCTCGCGGTTCCAGTCGTTGACCCCGCCGCCGTTCGTCGCCTTGGACTGGGAGCGGCCCGAGTAGACGAGGATGACGTTGTTGGGGTTCGCCGGGTCCTGGTCGGTGACCTTCAGGGCGTTCCACACCCCGTCGTAGGTCACCTTGGACTGGTTCTTGATGATGTTGTGCAGGGCGGTCTTGAGCGCGGCCCCGGTCTTGCCCTGGGCGCTCGCGTAGTAGTCCGCGTACGGGTCCGCCGCGGCGGCGGCCGCCGGGTTCTCGGGAGTGGTCGTGCGCTGCTGTCCGGCGGACGCGGCCGCCGGTACGGCGACCAGGGCGGCGGCGGCGAGGGCGGCCGCCCAGGGGGTCAGGCGCGAGATTTTCATCGGGTGGGGGGTACCTCTCCATACGCACCGTCCCCGCCCGGGGAATTGGCGGAGTGTCAGTGGCAGAGCGAGGTTCACATTGTCATGTGCCGAACAGGTGAAAACCACGTGTCGGTAGTGGGGGATCTTCGTGTGTGCGGGCCGTCCGGCGCGGGCAGGGTAGCGGTGGCCCCGGGCGGGGCCGGACCGACCACGACCAGCCCCATCTGGAGCAGCCCATGGCAGTGAAGATCCTCATCGTGACCGGTGACGCGGCCGAATCGCTGGAGGTCCTGTATCCGTACCAGCGCCTGCGCGAGGAGGGGTACGAGGTCCACATCGCGGCTCCGCAGGTGAAGAAGCTGCGGTTCGTGGTCCACGACTTCGAGGAGGGCTTCGACACCTACACCGAGAAGCCCGGATACACCTGGCCGGCCGACCTGGCCTTCACCGAGGTGGTCACGGAGGACTACGCGGCCCTGGTGGTGCCGGGCGGCCGGGCGCCGGAGTACCTGCGCAACGATCCCGAGGTGCGGCGCATCCTGGCGGCCTTCGCCGCATCGGACAAGCCGATCGCCCAGATCTGCCACGGTCCGCTCATCACCGCCGCGGCAGGGGGCCTGACCGGCCGCCGCGTGACCGCGTATCCGGCGCTGGAACTGGACATGAAGGCGGCCGGGGCCGAGTTCGAGGACTCCGAGACCGTGGTCGACGGCACCCTGGTCTCGGCCCGGGCCTGGCCCGACCACTCGCGCTGGATGAGGGAGTTCCTGACGGTACTGCGCAGCAAGGCCCCGGTGGTCTGACCACCGGGGCCCGGGGCGGGGCGGGGGAACGGCCCCGCCCCGGCCGTCGTCAGTTGACCGGGGTGATCGCCGGCGCGGGCTCGTACTTGTAGTTCGGGCCGAAGTTCTTCTTCACGGCCGTCTCCCAGGAGCCGTCCTGGACCATCTTCTTCAGCGCGTCGTTGATCTTGCGCTGGAGCTCCTTGTTGCCCTTCTTGACGCCGATGCCGTAGTTCTCGTTGCTGAGGCTCTGGCCCGTCAGCTTGAACTTGCCCTCGTTGCCCTTGCGGGCGGCGTACCCGGCCAGGATGGCGTTGTCCGTGGTCATGGCGTCGACACGGCTCTCCTGGAGGGCGACGACGCAGTCCGAGTAGGTGCCGAGCTCCAGCAAGGCCGCCTTGGGGGCGAGGTTCTTCTTGAGGTTCTCGGCCGAGGTGGAGCCGGTCACCGAGCACATCGTCTTCGTGTTGAGGTCCTCGGCCTTGTTGATCGAGGTGTCGTCGCCACGGATCATCAGGTCCTGGTGCGCGACGAAGTACGGGCCGGCGAAGTCGACCTTCTCCTTGCGCTTCTCGTTGATCGAGTAGCTCGCGACGACGAACTTCACCTCGTTGTACTGGAGGAGCAGCTCGCGGTCGTTGCTGAGGACCTGCTTGAACTCGATCCGGTCCGCCTTGTAGCCGAGCTCCTTGGCCACGTAGGTGGCGACGTCCACGTCGAAGCCGGAGAAGGCCCCGCCGGTCTCCCGCATGCCGATGCCCGGCTGGTCGAACTTGATGCCGATGGAGAGGGTCCCCTGGTCCTCGTCGTCGCCGAAGACACACCCGGAGGCGGTCAGGGCGATCGCGATGACTGCGGCGACCGCACCGGCCTGGGGAACCTTCATGCTGCACTCTTTCCTGGGGAAACGCGGGGGCGCCACCGGGATCACCGGGGCGCGTGGAACCGCGGGAACGCGGATGACGTCGAGACGTGTGTACGAGGAAGCTAGGAACCCCGCAGGCGTAGCGTCACTAGATTTGAGCGAAACTTGAGGATAACGATCCGGTTCACCCGCAGATCCTGCGGTTGAACCGGGCCGGAGCGGGAGAAGGGGGCGGGCGTGGGAACAGGGTCGATACGCGTGGACGGGAATGCGCTGCTACTGGGCGAAGGGGTACAGATCAGGTTCATCCGGACCCTGAGGCTCCCCGAGTCGGGTACCCACGCACTGCCGCCGGGGCTGGGTGAGTTCCCGCTGCGGCGGGTGGAGGACCATCCGGACACGGTGCCGCCCGAGTGGCTGGCGAAGGGCGGCGTCATGCTGCCCGTGTACCTGCGCGAAGCGATGTGGCTCAGCTTCGGCGGGACCCGCGAGCCCGCCGCCCTCCAGGTCGGGGTCGGCAAGGTGTGCGCCGTCTCCGGCGAGCGCTGGACGGGAAGCCTGGCGCGCGACCCGCAGAACTACGTGGTGCTGCCCCGGCAGCCGTGGCTGGACGGGATCAACTCGGGGGACGGGACGGTGCGCCAGTTCGTCGCCGTACCGCTGGGGCTCG
This sequence comes from Streptomyces sp. NBC_00207, assembly GCF_045160965.1. NCBI lineage: Bacteria > Bacillati > Actinomycetota > Actinomycetes > Kitasatosporales > Streptomycetaceae > Streptomyces > Streptomyces sp. NBC_00207. Next base: position 8,646,106 of record NZ_CP130715.1, read on the forward strand.
GAGCCACGGTCGAAGGCCAGGTCACCGGCGAGGAGACCACCGGCGGCGTCCAGCTCCAGGCGTTCCCGCTCGGAGCGGCGGCGCTGGCACGGTGGCGCCAGGCCGAGCGGGCGCGCCTGGCGCCGACGCCGGTCGGCGGCGAAGGGCTCTACGGGGCTCCGCCCGCCCCCGGCTCCACGGGCTCCGCCGGCTTCGCGGGCTACGGCGGCCCGGTGCCCGCGCCGATGGCGGCGCAGCCGGGCGCGGCTCCCGGCGCGCCCCGTCCTGTGGGCAGGACGGGTCCGCCCGCGGCTCCGGCGATGGGGCTCGGCGTCGGCGGCTCCATGCGCCAGGAGGTCTACCGGGACGAGCGGCCGCTGTCCGACTGGGCCGGGGAGCCGGCCGGGCGGGTCTTCGTCCACCTCGTGCCCCCGCCTGCGTGGCGCCGTATCACCGGGGAGGACGCCCCGCCCTCGCCGGTCGACCGGGCCGCCTACACCCGGGCCGGGCTGCCCTGGTTCGACTACTACGACGAGTCCGCCGCCGACCTCGCGCCGGCCGACGCCCTGAGCGGGGTCAAGCCGGTGGGGGAGTGGCTCGGGGACGACCACACCCCGTGGGAGGAGCCGTCGCCCGGGCAGGTCGAGCCGCTGGGGAGCGCGCCGAGGCCGGGCAAACCCGTACAGGACGGCGACTGGTAACCGGCCGGGAACGTACGGTCCTTCGGATCGCGGCGGGGTCCCGTGGGATCATGCGGGGGCAAGTCCTGGTGAACGAAGGGGGAGTTCGGTGACTGGTGTACGCAAGGGCCTGGCCAAGGTGGAGTTCGCGCTGCGGTGGGACCCCAGCCCTGCGGGCGCGCCCGCGAGCGACCTCGACATCGTCGCCGCGGTCTACGACGTCGGGGACCTCCACGGCACGCCGGCCCAGCTGGTCCACTTCGGCAGCCGGTCGCCGGACGGGACCATCACCCTGAACCGGGAGAGCCAGACGGGCCAGGGCTTCGGCTTCGACGAGGTGATGACCTTCGAGCTGGACCGGATGGGGTCCGGTCTGCGCCGGGTGGTGGTCGGCGTGGTCATCCAGAGCGTGGGCGCGGGCGCCGCGGGCCGCGCGAAGACCTTCGCCGACATCGCCGGCACGGGGTTCCGGATCCGCGAGGGCCACATCGACCTCGCCCAGAGCGACTTCGCGTCCGTGCCCTCCGCCACCGCGGCGACCGTCGCCGAGTTCACCCGCGACGCGTCGGGCGCCTGGTCGTTCGAGGTGCGGTTGCGCGGGTTCGACACCGACCCGGAGGAGTTCGCCCGGGTCATGGGCGGTGCCCGCTGAACACGGCCTCCCCGGCGGACGCGGAGCCGCACAGACCGGGCGGCCGCCACTCCTCGAGTGAGTGGCCGCCGCCCGGTCCGGGTGGCGCGCTGCCGCCGTCCCCACGAGGCAGCGCGGGCGGATCGCCGTCAGGTCATCGAGACGGCGGCCCGCCGGTTCAGGGGGTCGGCCCGGCCGGGGGCCGGGCGGGGCGGGAAGGTGCGAGGCCCAGGGACGGGAGCATGACCGCGTCGACGAACCGGACCAGGTAGTCGGCGTCCGCGTACCGTCCTTCCAGCACCGGCCGGATCCGCAGCACGCCCATCAGCTGGGCCGGCAGGAACTCGACGGCCGGATGGTCCGCGGCGATCTCGCCGCGCGCCACGGCCCGCCGCACCATCACGTCGAACGCGGCGAGCTCGGGCTCGACCAGCGCCTCGCGCAGGGCGGCCTGGAGTTCCTCGTCACTGAGCACGGCATGTCCGAGGGCCTGCGTCAGCCGAGTGTCGCGCCCGGAGGTCCCGGCCGCGATCCGGGCCGCCTCGCGCAGGTCGCCCGCCAGCGTCCCGGTGTCCACCGCGACGAGGGTGCCGTGCCGGCCGGCGCGCAGGGCTGCGGCGACGAGCTGGGGCTTGGTCTTCCACTGGCGGTAGAGCGTGGACTTGCCGCAGCTGGCCCGGGCGGCGACGCCCTCCATGGTCAGCGCCTCGTAGCCGTGCTCGCGCAGCTGCTCCAGGACGGCGTCGTAGAACTCCTGCTCCCGCTCCGGGGTGATTTTGGAGCGGCGCGCGGGGGTCGGCGTCGACGTCATGGCTGCGGCTCTCCTCGGGGCTCCTCGGCGGCGGTTCCACTACGGAAGTGTACGGGAACGCGACCGTATCGGTACACCAGCGTATCGATACGCCAATGTATCGATACACTGGCGTGTCGCAGTGCGCGTAAACAGGAAGAGAGACCGGGGGATGACCTCCCACACCACACCTGCCGGGCCGGAAGCCGGGCCAGCCGGAACGAGAGCCGCGCGCCGTCGCCTCATACGCGAGCTGCTGCTCGTCGCGGGCTTCTTCATCGTCTACAAGGCCGGCCGGCTGCTCTCGACGGACCGCACCGGGGAGGCCTTCCGCAACGCGGAGCGAATATGGGACGCCGAGCGGGCCCTGCGCCTGCCCGGTGAAGGCGCGGTGCAGCGGCTGCTGCTGCACGGGGACGCCCTCGTGCACACCGCGAACACCTACTACGCGGTCGTCCACTTCCCCGCGACCGCGCTCTTCCTGATCTGGCTCTACATCCGCCGCCCCGCGCACTACCTGTGGACCCGCCGGGTCCTGGCCGTGCTCACCGGAGCCGCCCTCGCCCTGCACCTCGCCTTCCCGCTCGCACCCCCGCGGATGCTCGAGGCCGCGCAGCTCATCGACACCGGGCAGGTCTACGGGCCCACCGTCTACCGGGCCGCGCCGGACGCCGACACCCTGGCCAACCAGTTCGCCGCGATGCCCTCGCTCCACTTCGGCTGGGCGCTGATGCTCGCGCTCGGCCTGATCGCCGCCACCCGCACCGGGTCCCCGGGCGGGAAGGCCCCCTCCCGGTGGCGCCTGCTGTGGCTGCTGCACCCGCTGCTGACCCTGCTGGTGATAGTCGGCACGGCCAACCACTACTGGCTCGACGCGGTCGTGGCCGCGGTCCTGCTCGGCTTGGCCCTGCTGGTGGTCCCGAGGCCGCGCGCGAGCGGCCCCGGCACCGGCCGCCCGGGCACCCACCCGGGCGCGGACGCCGATGCGGACGCCGCCGTACGAGGGCTGCCGGACCGGCAGGGTGCCGCGGCCGCCGTAGGGGCCGGGCAGTGAACGACACCGTCCTCGCCCTCGCGCTCTGCCTCGCCTCGGCCGTGGCCTACGCGGCCGGCGCCGTCGCCCAGGAGCGCCTCGCCCGCGCCGCCGTCGCGCGCAGTGCCAAGGCCCTGATGGGCTCCGGCGCCTGGTGGTGGTCGGCCGGGCTGAACGCGTCCGCCGCACTCCTGCACGCGGCCGCCCTGCGGTACGGCCCCCTCACCCTGGTGCAGCCGCTCGGCGCGCTCACCCTGGTCGCCGCCGTCCCGCTGGGCGCGCGCCGGGCCGGACGCCGGGTGGCGGCCACCGAATGGCGGGGCACCCTGGCCACCGTCGCCGGGCTCGGCCTGCTGCTCCTGCCCGCCTCCGGGCCGGCCCCCGACGACACCCTCACCCTGGCCGAGGCGCTGGCCGTCTCCGGGGCGACGGCCGCGGTGATCCTGGTGCTGACCGCGGCCAAGGACCCGCGCTCGGGGCTGCGGCACGCGACGGCCTCCGGGCTGGCCTCCGCTGCGGCCTCCGCACTGACCCAGACCGTGGCCGTGGCGGGCGGCCGCGGCGGGGCCCTGCTCAGCTTCCGGGTCGTCGCGGTGGCCCTGCTCGTCATGTTCTTCGCGGTCGGCGGGATGCTCCTGTCGCAGCGGGCCTACCGCGGCGGGCTCGGCGCCCCGCTCGCCGTGGTGAACCTGGCCAACCCGCTCGCCGCGGCCGCCATCGGGATGGTCCTGCTCGGCGAACGCCTCCAGGGCGGAGCGCCGGGGATGCTGCTGGCCGCGGCCGGAGCCCTCCTGGCGGCCCGCGGGGTGGTCCTGCTGACCCGGACGCCCGCCTCCGGGGCGGTTCCCCCGCGGGCGGTGCCCGGCGCGGCTCCGGCCGCCGCCGAGCCCGTCGGCCGCGTGGCGGTCTGAGCGGGAGAGAACCGTTTCGCCCGCGGCCGCGTCCTCCCTGGTGAACGTCCGGGCGCACGGAACGACCGGACGGCGACCGAACGACCGAAGCACCGAACGACCGAACCACCGAAGCGGAGTGACTGGGCATGGGGATCGTCAGCTGGATCATCCTGGGACTGCTGGCCGGCGGCATCGCCAAGGTCCTGTTGCCCGGCCGGGACCCCGGCGGCCTGATCGGCACCACCCTCATCGGCGTCGCCGGAGCCTTCATCGGCGGCTGGCTCTCGGCGAAGGTCCTGGACAAGCCGATCCAGACGGAGTTCTTCGACCTGGCGACCTGGGGCTCCGCCATCGCGGGCTCGCTGGTCCTGCTCGTCGGCTACCGCATCCTGTTCGGCAACTCCCGGGACTGACCCGGCTCCGCGGGCCGGCGCCCGCACCACGACCCGTCAGGTTCCGGCCGATGTCCGGGGTCCGGGCCGGGCCGGCACCCGCAAGGGGCGGCCCGCCGCGTCGGACGAGGGCCCCACTACCCTGGCCGGACCAGGCGATGTGCGCGAACGAGCAGCGAGGAAACCGGTACCGGCATGAGCGTCACCCCCGTCCCCACGGCCGACCTGTACGACGAGTACGGCGAATCCCTCGGCATCTGTGCCACCGCGTTCCGCCAGTTCGGCGGCCGCCGCCTGTTCGCCGGTCCCGTACGGACCGTCCGCTGCCACGAGGACAACGCCCTGCTGCGCGCCCTCGTCCACACACCCGGCGAAGGCGCCGTGCTCGTCGTGGACGGTGGCGGCTCGCCCCGGACCGCCCTGGTCGGCGACCTGCTCGCCGGCGCGGCCGAGAGCAACGGCTGGGCGGGCCTGATCATCAACGGCTCGGTCCGCGACAGCGTCGCCCTCGGCGGGCTCGACCTCGGCATCAAGGCGCTGGGAACGGTCCCGCGCAAGAGCGGCAAGACCGGCGAGGGCGCGGTGGACGAACCCGTCACCATCGGGGACGTCACCTTCCGCCCCGGGGACACGGTCCACGCGGACGACGACGGCGTGGTCGTCCTGCGCGGCTGACGGCGAGAACAGGCCAGGGCCCGCGCACCGGCCCTGGCACGGCCGGGCCGGCCCGGGTTTCACTGCGGGTCCATGAGACGACACAGGATCACGGGCCTGCTCGGCGCGATCGCGCTGGCCGCCGGCACCCTGGCCGCCGCGGGACCCGCGCACGGCCTCACCCCGGCCGACGCGCCGCCCGCGCACGGCCTCACCCCGGCCGACCCGCCGCCCGCCGAGTTCGGCACCGACTGGCACGACCCGCTCACCCCCGCCCCGCCCGTCACCCGGCCCGCGACCCGGTCCTGCGAGGTGACCCTCGCCGAGGCGCAGTTCCGCGACTTCACCCCGTACAAGGGCAGCTATGCGCCGCCCGCCGGCTGTGGCACCGGCCCCTGGGCGAAGGTGGTCCTCCGCCTCGACGGCAAGGTCAAGGGCCGCCAGTACGACCGGCTCGGCCACCTCTCCCTCGGCGGCGTCGAGATCCTGCGCACCTCCACCCCGCAGCCCTCGCCCGACGGCATCACCTGGTCCGTGGAGAAGGACGTCACCCGCTACCGCGACACCCTCGCCCGCCCGCAGCCGGTCGAGATGCTCATCGGCAACGTCGTGAACGACACGTACACCGGTGTCATCGACGTCAAGGTGACCCTGACCTTCTACGCCGCCGACGGCCGCAACCCGGCCCCGGACACCCCCGACCGGGTCCTGCCCCTCACCTCCCCCTCGGTCACCACCCCGCGCAACACGGAGCGCCTCCTCGCCGAGGTGTACGCCACCGGCTCGGGCGGCGGCTGCGAGGAGTACTGGTACATGACCACCCCGGACGCGGCCCCGTACTCCTGCAAGGCCGCCGACGGCCCGTACCGCGAGGTTCAGGTCTCGGTCGACGGACAGCTCGCCGGCATCGCCGCGCCGTTCCCCACCGTCTGGACGGGAGGCTGGTCCAACCCCTTCCTCTGGTATGTCACCCCAGGCCCGCGCGCCTTCGACGTGCAGCCGATCCGCTACGACCTGACCCCCTACGCCGCCCTCCTCAACGACGGCCGCCCGCACCGCATCGAGGTGTCCGTCGCCGGGGTGCCGGCAGGCCAGAGCGGCTGGAGCACCCCCACCAACCTGCTGCTGTGGCAGGACGAGGCCCGGCAGGTCGTCACCGGCGCCCTGACCCGGCACGAGCAGAGCGCTCCGGCGGGCCACTCCCGCTGGACTCCCGCCGAACCCGGCGGACAGCACCGCCTCGACACCGAGGGAGGCCGCCGGCTGACCGTCGCCGGGTACCTGAACACCTCCCACGGCCGCGTGGCCACCACCGTCACACGCGCCGTACGGGGCACCTCCGTGCACCGCTGGACCGACGGCGAGAACCAGGACGCGCTCACCGCCACCTGGACCGACGAGGAGAGCGTGACGCGAGGGCCGGCCACCACGCGGACCGAACGCACCTACACGATGGACGGCGAGACCACCCTCGGCGCCGGCGACCGGCTGCGTACCGTCATCTCCCTCGGCGACCGCGCCGAGACCGTCACCCTGCGCGGCGGCAAGGCCGTCGACCGCTCCCGGCTCGACGACCGGTACACGGGCGACGCCACCTACACCGCGAACGTCCCCCGCGACCAGCGGCACGCGGTCGCCACCACCTCCGCCCACTACCGGCTGTACGGGTCGCAAGCACCCGGCGGGTGCTACGACCGTGCGGTGGACACCGTCCAGGGAACGGTCACGGTGGACCGCCGACACTGCTGACGGTGGCGGCGCCTACGATGATCCGCCATGGACACGAGTGAGGCCGGCAGACAGCTGATCGACGGGCGCTTCGAATTGGTCGCGCCCCTGGGCAGCGGCGGCATGGGTACCGTTTGGCGGGCGCGCGACATCGCCCTGCACCGAGAGGTGGCGCTCAAGGAGGTGCGCCCGCCGGACCCGGCGACCGCCGCAGCCCAGCCCGGCCTCGCGGACCAGATGCGCGAACGCGCCGTCCGCGAGGCACGCGCCCTCGCCCGTCTCGCCCACCCCCACGTCGTGACCATCCACCACATCGTCGAGCCCGCGGAGGGCACGGACGGGCACCCGTGGATCGTCATGGAGATGGTCCGGGGCGGCTCCCTGTACGACCGCCTGGAGTCCGGCCCCATGCCTCCCGCAGAGGTGGTGCGGCTCGGCCTCGACGTGCTGTCCGCGCTGCGCGCTGCGCACGCCGAGGGGATCCTCCACCGTGACGTGAAGCCGGCCAACGTGCTGCTGCGCCCCGACGGGTCGGCCGTCCTGACCGACTTCGGCATCGCCGCGCTGCACGACTCCACCGGGCTCACCGCGACCGGAGTGCTGATCGGCTCACCGGAGTACATCGCACCCGAGCGGGTCCGCGGGGAGGAGGGGCTGGCCGCCTCGGACCTGTGGTCGCTCGGCATGCTCCTGTACGTGGCCGCCGAGGGAGCCAATCCGCTGCGCCGGGCCACGAGCCTCGCCACGGTCGTCGCCGTGCTCGACGAGCCGATCCCGGCGCCGGTTCGCTCCGGCCCGCTGGGGCCCGTACTGGAACGGCTGCTCGTACGGGACCCGGCCGCGCGGCCCGACGGAGCGCAACTGGAACAACTGCTCCGCGACGCGAGCGCTGCTCTCGGTTCCGGTACCGGCCCCGGCCCCGCGCCCGTCGTCCCGCCGCCCGTCGCCTCCCCGGTCGTCCCGGGCCCGTACGGGCAGTTCGGTCCGTACGCGCCGGCCGGCACCCCGCACACCCCACCGCCGTACAGCTCCGGTGGCTCCCCTTACGCGGCGGCCACGACGCACGTTCCGGTGGCATCCGCCCCGCGCAGGCGCCCGGCCCTGATCGGCGCCGCGATCACCGCGGTCCTGGCGGCCGGCATCGTCGGCATCGTGCAGCTGCTGCCCGACGGGAACTCCGGCGACGACGACGCGAAGGGCGGCGCCGCGACCCGCCCGGCCGTCGCCAGCTCCGTCACCCCGCCCGGGCGGGACGCCTCCTCCGTCCCGGCCCCCAAGGCGAGCGCGCAGAAGGCGGACGCCCCCAAGGGCAGCATGATGACGCCGGAGAACGTCCGCACCGCCCTGGAGGCGTTCAAGAAGGAGACGGGGACGACCACCTTCGTCGACATGACGCTCTACGACGGCTACATCCTCGCCTCCATCCCCACCGCCGCCGGCGCCGAGACCGTCGACTCCTGGCAGTACCGGGACGGCGCGGCCTCGCGCACGGGCCCGGACGGCACGGTCGAGGAGGGGAAGCCGCTCATCGACATGGCCACGGTCAACTGGGACGCGCTGCCCGGCATGCTGGAGCAGTCCAAGAAGGACCTGAAGGTCGAGAAGCCGACCTCGCGCCACGTCATCATCGACCCGTGGATGATGGACCAGGTCCCCTCCATCCGCACCTACCTCAGCGACGAGTACGGGCGCGGCGGCTACATCCTGTGGAAGACCGACGGCAGCCTCAGGAAGGTCACCGTCACCTGACCCCGTGCGCCTGCACAGGGCCGTACGGAGCCGAGCGAGGGCGCTCACGCGCGCGCCCTCCCATCCACCCACGCGTACACCGAGGAGTCCGACCACCATGCCCAGCTGGCGCACCACCCTCAAGGGGGCCGGCATATCCGGCCCCCGGCTGCGCGACGACTACACCCACGCCGCCCGCCGGGTGCTCCGCCGCGAGCCCGCCCCGTACCTGGCGCTGCGGCTGCTCGCCGCGCCGCCGCTGGTGCCCGCCCTCGCCGCGGGACTCGCCTTCATGAACCTGGTCGACGACGTCGCCGAGACCGGTACCCCGCAGCAGCGGGCCGCCGGTCTGGCCGCGTTGTCCGAGCGGGTGGAGGCGGCCCTGGCGTCCGGGGACAGCCCCGACCCCCTGCTGCGGGCCTACGCGCACGCGGTGAACTCCCGCGGCCTGCCCGTGCACTGGGTCTCCCGCTTCCTTGAGGGCGCCGCCACCGCCGAGGCCGGCTTCGACGGCTTCGCCGCGGAGGAGGACTTCCAGGCGTACCTCGACGCCTACGCGTGGCCCGGGGTCCTGGTCTTCACCGGACTGCAGTACCAGGGCGGCCCCGACCCCGAACAGGCCGCCGGCTGGCGGCGGTTCGTCGACGCCGCCCAGCGCGTGGACTTCCTCGCCGACCTCTGCGGGGACCTCGCGGACGGCCGGCTCTGCATCCCGCGCGCCCGGCTCGACGAGCACTCCGTGACCCGCGCCGACCTGGAACAGGCCCGCGACACCCCGGCCGTGCGCGCCCTCCTCGCCGCCGAGAGCCGGCGTGCGCGCACGGCCCTCGACGCCACCCACGGCATCCTCGGTCTCGCCGAACCCGGACTGCGTCCTGTCGTCGAGACCATGAGGGAGCTCATGGAGCACCAGCTGACCCGCGTGGAGCGGGCGGGCGTGGGTGCCCTGCGCCGGGACGTCGGCTACGGCCTGGCGGCGCCCCTGCGGATCCTCGTCCGCGCCGCCCGTCGGTCCGCGCCGCCCGTCACCGAAGCGGGTTCTAGTAGGGCCCGTTGACGTTGTCGATCGAGCCGTAGCGGGCTGCCGCGTAGTTGCAGGCGGCGGTGATGTTGGCGACCGGGTCGTAGGAGTTCAGCGAGGTGCCGGGCACGTGGTAGGCCTTGAAGGTCGGGTCGATGACCTGGAGCAGGCCCTTGGACGGGATCCCGTTCTGGGCGTTGATGTCCCAGTTGTTGATCGCCAGCGGGTTGCCGGAGGACTCCCGCATCACATTGCGGTGAATTCCGTTGTAGCTGCCGGGAATACCGTGCTTGGCCATCACGTCGAGGGACTCGCGGATCCACCCGTCGAGGTTGTTCGGGTAGGCGGTGACGGGCTTCGCGGCGGGCTTGGCGGCGGGCTTGAGGGCGGTCCGGGCGGCGGACCTGCTCGCACGCTCGGTCTCCGCCTGGGCGCCGAGCTGCAGTTTGATGCCGGGCCGGATGATCGACGGGTTGTCGCCGATGACGCTCCGGTTCGCCGCATAGAGCTGCTTCCAGCCGCCGCTCACGGAATGCTCCGCCGCGATCTCGGAAAGAGTGTCGCCGGCGACCACGGAATACGTCGTGGGAGTGGCGGCGAGGGCCGCGGGGGCGGCGGTCTGAGCCGCGGGGGCGGTGACCGTCTGCACCGCCCCGGCGGTGGTCGCGCTGATCAGAGGCAGAGTGAGGGCCGCCCCACCGGTGCCGGCCAGGGCCAGCTTGCGGGTGATCGGGTGGTGCTTCGGCCGGCGGTGCTTACCCTTTGCAGGCATGGCGGAATTCCTCGCGTGGGGGGACGGGAGAGCCCGGGCGGCGGCCTATTCGGCGAGCGGACCACCTGGAGTGAGGTGACCGTAAGTGAGCCCCGAGGGCGGGAACAAGCCCCGAATTCCACCCATAGATCGACATCCCGCTATCGGCCCGTTAAATGACCATGAAGGCCCCTCGATGAAATAGCCGATTCCCTTTCCGGGAAAAGGGAACCGGCTGTTCTGTGGAAATGATGTTGGCCTCTCCGGCGTGACTCACATCACGGGCCGGACCCCTTTGCTCAATACGGGCAAGTCCGGCCTCCATCCTGCCTATTCGGGCTACAGGAGCTTAGGCGGCGAATCGCCCATCACGGACTTTATCCGGCATGCGCCGCCTGCTGCGGAGAGCCGGCGGGGAGCTCGCCCAGCCGCTCCAGGGTGGCCGTCACCGCCGCCTCCGAAGCGGGCAGCAGCGGGAGCCGTACGCAGGGGCTCGGAATGCGGCCCTGCGCGTGGAGCACGCCCTTGACGACCGCCGGATTGGGCTCGGCGAAGGCCGCGGCCGACATCCGGGCCAGCGCGTGCCCCAGTGGCCGCGCCAGGGCGACGTCACCGGACCGCCAGGCCGCCACGAGCTCCGTGAACCGCTCCGTCGCCAGATGCGCCGAGGCGAGGATCCCGCCCGCCGCGCCCAGCGCCAGCAGCGGAGACAGGTACGCGTCGTCGCCCGCCAGCACCTCGAACCCGGCCGGCAGGTCCCCGAGCAGATCCACCGCGTCCTGGTCGATGCCGCCGCCCGCGTACTTCATCCCGGCCACCCCGGGGAGTGCCCCGAGGGCCCGCAGTGCGGCCGCATCCAGCGGCTGCCCGGTGCGATAGGGGATGTGGTAGACGATCAGCGGTACGGGACTCACCTGCGCCAGCCGCTCGAAGTGCGCCAACACCCCCGGCGCCGAAGGCCGTACGAACGCGGGCACCGTCACCAGCGCCGCCCGCGCCTGAGGCCACCGGGCCAGCCGGGTCAGCGAGGCCTCGGCGGCCCGGGTGCCGCCCGCCCCGGCGCCCACCGTCAGCAGCACCCCCCGCTCCCGGCAGACCTCGGCGCACACTCCGGTGACGAGGTCGCGCTCCGCCTCGTCGAGGGAGGCCGTCTCCGCGGTGGTGCCGAGCGCGACGATCCCGGTGGCGCCCGCGTCGAGCACCTCGTGGGCGAGCGCCTCCAGGGCCCCGGCGTCGATGTCCCCGGCGGGGGTGAAAGGGGTGACGAGCGGTACGTGGATCCCGTGCAGGGGGAGGTCCTCCGCGATGTGCAGTGTCGTGTCCGGTGTCGCGTGCTGTGCCGTGTCCTGTCGCATGACGAAGAGCCTCACCCGCCCGGAGCGTCAAATCCAGTTCGCGTTTCTTACTCGAACCGTAAGCTGAGCCGATGCTCGATGTACGACGCCTGCGCCTGCTGCGCGAACTCGCCCGCCGCGGCACCATCGCCGCCGTGGCCGAAGCCCTCGCCTTCAGCCCTTCGGCGGTCTCCCAGCAGCTCAGCGTGCTGGAACGGGAGGCCGGACTGCCCCTGCTGGAGCGCACCGGCCGCCGGGTGCGGCTCACTCCGGCGGGGGAGAACCTGGTCCGGCACGCCGAGGCCGTCCTCGAACGGCTCGAACAGGCCGACGCCGACCTCGCCCGGGCTCGCGGCGGCCTGGCCGGAGCCCTGCGGATCGGCGCCTTCCCCACCGCCACCCGGGCCATCGTCCCGGCCGCCCTGGCCGCCCTCGCCCGGCACCACCCCGCCCTGGAACCGATGGTCTCCGAGACCGACCCGGCCGCGGTGGCGCACGCCCTGCGGGCAGGCGACCTGGACGTGGCCCTGGTCCACGAGTACGACTTCGTCCCCGCCCCGCAGGAGCCGGGCCTGGCCGTCGAGCCCCTCTTCGCCGAGGCGATGTACCTGGCCGCGCCCGCCGCGGAGGCCCCCGAGCCGTCCGGGGGGCACGACCAGGGTGCGTCCCTGCGCACCCACGCACGGGCGCCCTGGATCACCGCCACGCCCGGGACCCTCTGCCACGCCATGACCGTACGGGCGTGCCAGGCCGCCGGTTTCACGCCGCGGGTCCGCCACCAGGTCGACGAGTTCGCCACCGTGCTCGCGCTGGTCGCGGCCGGCCAGGGCGTGGCCCTCGTACCGCAGCTCGGGGTCACCGGCCCCGCGGATCCGGCCGTGCGCCTCACCCGTCTTCCCGTGCGGCGCCGTACCGGCCTCGCCTTCCGCAGCGGGGCCGGCGCCCATCCCGCCGTGGCCGCCTTCGGCGCGGCGCTCCGGGCCGCCGTACCACCGGATCTGGTCGGGTCGCGTGCCGAAACGTGACACAACTCCCGTACCGCGTGCCGCCCGTGTACGTTCGTTGATCCAGACCGATTCGATCAGAGCGGGGTACGACGTGACGCATCGCGTACGAGGGGTCATCGCCCGGAGCAAGGGCGCACCGGTGGAGACGACGACGATCCTCGTGCCCGACCCGGGGCCCGGCGAGGCGCTCGTCAGAGTCCAGGCCTGCGGGGTCTGCCACACCGACCTGCACTACCGCGAGGGCGGGATCAACGACGAGTTCCCCTTCCTGCTCGGCCACGAGGCCGCCGGGATCGTCGAATCCGTCGGCCCGGACGTCACCTCCGTGGCGCCCGGAGACTTCGTCGTCCTCAACTGGCGCGCGGTGTGCGGCACCTGCCGCGCCTGCAAGCGCGGACGCCCCTGGTACTGCTTCGCCACCCACAACGCCACCCAGCCCATGACCCTGGAGGACGGCACCCCGCTGTCCCCGGCCCTGGGTATCGGCGCCTTCGCCGAGAAGACCCTGGTGGCGGCCGGCCAGTGCACCAAGGTGGACCCGGCCGCGGCCCCGGCCGCCGCCGGACTCCTCGGCTGCGGGGTGATGGCCGGCCTCGGCGCCGCCCTGAACACCGGCAACGTGGGCCGGGGCGACTCCGTCGCCGTCATCGGCTGCGGGGGAGTGGGCAACGCGGCCGTGGCCGGTGCCCGGCTCGCGGGTGCGTCGAAGATCATCGCGGTGGACCTGGACGACCGGAAGCTGGAGTGGGCGCGCGGCCTGGGCGCCACCCACACCGTCAACGGCCGTACGGAGGACGTGGTCAAGGCCGTCCAGGGCCTGACCGAAGGAAACGGCGCGGACGTGGTCATCGACGCCGTGGGCCGCCCCGAGACCTACCGGCAGGCCTTCTACGCGCGCGACCTCGCCGGGACCGTGGTCCTGGTCGGCGTGCCGACCCCGGAGATGAAGCTCGAACTCCCGCTCCTCGACGTCTTCGGCCGCGGCGGCGCCCTCAAGTCCTCCTGGTACGGGGACTGTCTGCCCGAGCGCGACTTCCCGCTGCTCATCGACCTCTACCTGCAGGGCCGGCTCGACCTGGACGCCTTCGTCTCCGAGACCATCCCGCTCGACGGGGTCGAGGACGCCTTCGCCCGGATGGAACGCGGCGAGGTGCTCCGCTCGGTCGTCGAGTTCTGACACCCCGCCCTGCCGCCGGGCCGGGTCCACCGGGCCCGGCCCGGCCGGCAGGGCACCCCATAGACTCGGCGGACCGCCACCACCGCGCCCCCGCCGCCACTCGGCCGGGGCGCGGAATTCCGCACCTCGTACCCCAGGGGGCCGCCCGTGACCATCGCCCACAGCTACCGCCAGCCCGGCACGGTCCTCACCGACCACCGGTTCACCGTCCCCCTGGACCACGCCCGCCCGGACGGGGAGCGGATCGAGCTGTACGCCCGCGAGGTCGTCGCCACCGGCAAGGACCCCGAGACGCTTCCGTGGCTGCTGTACCTGGAGGGCGGTCCGGGCTTCGGCGCCCGCCGCTTCATCGGCCGGCAGGCCTGGCTGGCGCGGGCCCTCACCGAGTACCGGGTGCTCCTTCTCGACCAGCGCGGAACCGGCCGGTCCACCCCGGTGAACCGGCAGACCCTGCCCCTGCGCGGCACCCCCGCCCAGCAGGCGGAGTACCTCTCCCACTTCCGCTCCGACTCCATCGTGCGCGACGCCGAGACCATCCGCCCCGGCCTGACCGGCGGCGCGCCCTGGACCGTGCTCGGCCAGAGCTTCGGCGGCTTCTGCGCGACCCACTACCTCTCCACCGCGCCCGAGGGCCTCAGCGCCGCCCTGATCACGGGCGGCCTGCCGTCGCTGACCGCCACCGCCGACGAGGTGTACGAGGCCGCGTTCCCCCGCATCGAGCGCAAGAACCTGGCCCACTACGCCCGTTACCCCATGGACGTCGAGCGCGCCCGCCGGATCGCCGCCCACCTCGCGGACCACCCGGCCGAACTCCCCGGCGGACACACCCTCACCGTCGAGGGCTTCCAGTCCCTCGGCATCCTCCTCGGCGGCGGCGACGGCAGCCACCAGCTCCACTACCTGCTGGAGGACGCCTTCGTGCCGACCCCGGCAGGCCCCGCCCTCTCCGACGCCTTCCTGGAGGGCGCCCGCGCCCTGCTCTCCTTCGCCGGCCACCCCCTCTACGCGCTGGTCCACGAGGCGATCTACGCCCAGGACCCGGCCACGCCCACCGCATGGGCCGCCGAGCGGGTCCGCGCGGGCCACCCCCGTTTCGACGCGGCCAAGGCCCTCGCGGGCGACGAGCCCGTGCTCTTCAGCGGCGAGACCATCCACCCCTGGCACTTCACCACGGACCCGTCCCTCGTCCCGCTCCGCGAGACCGCCGAGCTGCTCGCCGCGCGTACCGGCTGGCAGCCGCTCTACGACCCGGCGCGCCTCGCCGCCAACGAGGTACCGGTGGCGGCCGCCGTCTACCACGACGACATGTACGTGGACACCGCCGACTCCCTGGCCACCGCCCGCGCCGTACGCGGCCTGCGGACCTGGGTGACGGACGAGTTCGAGCACGACGGCGTCCGCGCGGGCGGCCCCCGCGTCCTGGACCGACTGCTGTCCCTCGTACGCGACGAGGCCTGAGACCGCCCCGGCGCCGCCGTCCGCGGGATCGGGCGCCGCCTCGACGGGCGGCGCCGCATCGCTGTCCGCGGCGCCGTCACCTGCGCATGCGGGCCGGGTCGCTTAGGGTGCCCTCATGACCGAACAACCTGATCAGCAGCCCGCATTGCAGCCCATGCCCACCGACTGGACGCGTGCACTCGCGGTGGTCGCGCACCCCGACGACCTGGAGTACGGGTGCGCGGCGGCCATCGCGGACTGGACGGACGGGGGCCGGGAGGTCGTCTATCTCCTCGCCACGCGCGGCGAGGCCGGCATCGACAGCCTCGCCCCCGCCGACTGCGGTCCCCTGCGGGAGGCGGAGCAGCGGGCCAGTGCCGCGGTCGTCGGCGTGTCCGAGGTGGAGTTCCTGGACTACCGCGACGGCGTCGTCGAGTACGGCCTCGATCTGCGCCGGGACATCGCCGCGGCCGTCCGGCGGCACCGGCCCGAGCTGATCGTCACCCTCAACCACCGTGACACGTGGGGCGGCGCGCAGGGCGGCGGCTTCTGGAACACCCCCGACCACAAGGCCGTCGGCCGGGCGGTCCTGGACGCGGCCGGGGACGCCGGGAACCGCTGGATCTTCCCCGAGCTCATCGAGCAGGGCCTGGAGCCGTGGAACGGCGTGCGCTGGGTCGCGGTGGCCGGATCCACCACGCCGACGCACGCGGCCGACGCCGGTCCCGGGCTGGAGCGCTCCGTGAAGTCCCTGCTGGAGCACAAGGCGTACATCGAAGTGCTCACGGACCAGGACCCGGAGGAGTACGTCCGTACCTTCCTCACGGGGAACGCCCAGCAGGCTGCGGCCCGCTTCGGCGGCCGTCCGGCCGTGCCGTTCGAGGTCTTCCCCCGCTGACGGGCCACCCCTAGTCTGACGGTTCGTCAATTCACGGGCCATCGGGCGGGGGTGCGGGACACGGTGATCGACACCATCTCCACGGAGATCGCGGAGGGTGAGGAGCGGATCCGGCTGCAGGTCGCGGACGGCCTCGCGGTCCTCACCCTGTGCCGCCCGGACAAGCTCAACGGCTGGAGCTGGGAGTCCACCCGCCAGCTCGGCCTGCTCGCGGACCGGATCCGCTTCGACGCGTCCGTCCGGGCGGTGCTGCTGAAGGCCGAGGGCCGGGCCTTCTGCGCGGGCATCGACGTGACCGCCCCCGGCGGCGGCATCACGGGGGGATCCGCCGCCGAGCGCACCCGCAACTACTACGAGGGCATCCGCTGGGTGCACGAGCGCTTCGCGGTCCTCGCCCGCCTCCCGCAGCCGGTGGTGGCCGCCGTCCAGGGCTACTGCCTCGGCTTCGGCTTCGAGCTGGCCCTGATGGCCGATGTCCGGGTCGCGGCGGAGGACGCCATCTTCGCCCTGCCGGAAGCCGGGTTGGGCGTGGCGGTGGACGCGGGCGGCGACCTCCGCATCGCCCGCGAGGCGGGCGCGGGCTGGGCCAAGTACCTGGCCCTCACGGGCCGCCGCATCGACGCCGCGACGGCGCAGCGACTCAACCTGGTCCAGCTCGTCGTCCCCGGCGAGGACCTGGACCGCGCCTCCCGAGCCGTGGCACGGGAGATCGCCGCGAACGCACCCCTCGCGGTCCAGGGCATCAAGCGGGCGGTCGACGCCTACGCCGACGCCGCCCTTCCCGCGGCCCTCGACCGGGTGGCGATGACCGCGGCCCTCACCCTCACCTCGGAGGACTGCCGGGAGGGCTACACGGCCAAGGCGGCCCGCCGCCCCCCGCGCTTCAGTGGAGGCTGAGCACGGGCCGGGTCGAGAACTCCTCGTACATGCCCTCGCCCTCCGGCCCGTACACGAACTCGGCCATGTACGGGTTGCGGTTGGAGGTGGCCAGCGGCAGCCAGGCGAGCAGGTCGCCGTATCCACCGCAGACGGCCTCGCCGCCGTCGCCGCCGTGCACCGCGGTCGGGTCCCCGCTCAGCTCCGTGGCGTAGCTGTCGTAGGCGATGTGCAGCCCGAAGGCGTTCGGTTCGTGCCGCACGCCGCCGCTGCGCCCGTACGGCGCCTCGTCCAGGGGGCACTCGTTCCCCCACCGGAACAGGGTGGCCGCCCCGGCCCCGCACGCGTGCTCCCACTCGTCGGCGCCGGGCATCCGCAGCCCGCGAGCCGCGAGGGCGTCCGGCATGTCGGCCGGGTCGTCGCTCAGGGCCTCGTTCTCCACGGCCATCAGGACGGTGGGCAGATCCGCGGTGCGCCGAGGGCTGAGCACGTCGGCGAGATAGGCCTTGAGGTCCTCGTGCCCGTACCCGTACCCCTCGTCCACGCTCGCCGCGTAGTCGGCGGCCTGGGCGGGGGTCGGAGCCCAGGCGTCCAGGTCGAACCCCAGCCGCACCGTCCCGCCGGGTATGAGGGCGAACTCCTGCCCCGCGCGCTGGATGCGGACGCGGTGCAGGGGCCCGCCCAGGTGCCGGGCGGTGTCGAGCAGCACCACCCGGCCGCCCACCTGCGCGGCGGCCTCGTGTGCGATGCGTCCGGCGGCGGCCGGGTCGAGCGCACGCCAGCGGTCAAGGGTCAGATCGGCGAGAGACATGGTGCGATCCTCGCACCGGCCACTGACAACCGGCCTCAGGGGATGAACGGGCCCCGGCCCAGCTGGGTGCGGACCGGGACCACTTCGGGGTTGACCAGCGACCGGCGCTGCCAGTTCGCCCCGTCGACCACGAGGGTGTGGCCGGTGACGAAGCGGGCGTAGGGCGAGGCCAGGAAGGTGGCGGCCCAGCCCAGTTCACGCGGAGCGCCGACCCGCAGGGCGGGCTGCCGGGCGTCCTTGGAGTCGGGCGCGGCATGCTCCAGGCCGCCACGGATGTCCTCGGTCATGTCGGCGTGCGGGAACAGCCCGGGCACCAGCCCGTTGATCTGGATGCCGTAGGGGCCCCACTCGACGGCGAGCGTCTCCACCAGGTTCTTCACCCCGGCCTTGGCGGCGGCGCTGTGGGCGAAGCCGGGCCCGCCCGTCCAGGCGTACGAGGCGCCGATGTTCACGATCGAGCCGGGGGTGCCCGCGGCGAGGTGGCGGCGCCCGAACTCGCGCGTCACGAACCAGGTCCCGGTCAGCGTGATGTCGACGACCGCCCGCCAGGCGTTCGGCGACAGGTCCTCCGCGGGGGAGGGGAAGTTCGCGGCCGCGTTGTTGACCAGGACGTCCGGGAGCCCGAGCGCCGCCCCGGCCGCGTCGAAGACCTCCGCGACCCGCTCGGGATCCCTGATGTCGCAGACCGCGGCCGTCACCCGGCCCGCGCCGGGTACGGCCGCCAGCTCCTCCTGCGCCGCCTTGAGCTGCTCGCAGCGCCGGCCGGCGATCACCAGATCGGCGCCGAGCCGTGCGAACTCGGCGGCGATGGCCTTGCCCAGCCCGGTGCCGCCGCCGGTCACGAGGACCACCTGCCCCGTGTACGTACCGGGGGGCAGGGCGGCGGCGCCGAGCGGCGGGGGCGCGGGCAGGCCGCGCGGAATCTCGTCCGTCATGGGGCATCGATAGCGCGCGGGCGCCGAGATCGCCATGCCCCGGACGGGATCAGCCCTTCGGCGCGTACGCCTGCTTGCTCGCGCAGGTCCAGATCACGGCGCTGTTCGCCCCGGTCTCACGGTCGCTCACGGTGCCGCCGACCCGGTCGTCGTCGGTGGCGGCGAAGGCGCGGCTGAGCGGCACGGCGCCCGGGGCGCCCGCCGGGAAGGGGAGCGCCAGCGGAGCGCCCTTCCCGGGCCAGTAGACGGCCTGGAAGTAGCTGGGCCAGCTCTCCTCGAAGTTGGTGGCGGTGCCGACGGCCACGTTCGTGGTGGGGCTGGTACCCGAGAGCTCCAGGTCGTGGTAGCCGTTCAGCCGGCCCGGGTCGGCGGGCAGGGCGTCGTACGGCTTCTTCCAGACGGCCGGGGTCAGCTTCGGGTCGTTGCGGTAGTAGTAGTCCTCCAGGCCGACGACGCGGCCGCGGTCGTCGATGTCCCTGCCGATCGTGGAGAACGAGTGGTGGTAGCCGTTCCACACCTGGAGGCTGTAGGGCGGGTAGCCGCCGCCGGCGGGCCAGACCACCGGGAAGGTCTTGGTGACCTGGATGTCGTTGTCGGCGTCGAAGTAGGAGCCGGTGGCCGTGCCGACGATGTCGCCGCGCTTGTTGATGCCGTTCAGCGAGGTGATCCTGGTGCCGGGGATCTCGCCCGCGGGAACCGGCAGTTCGCGCACGACCTTGCCGTTCACCCACTCCTTGGCGACGCCGTTGTCCACGGCGACGACCCGGCCCGACGCGTTGACGTCGACGCCGACGTCCTGCCACTCGGGCAGGGGCGCGGACAGCGCCTCGGAGGTCGCGGCGCCCAGCTGGTGGGTGAAGGCGATGCCGGCCCGGTCCGAGTCGCGGGTGGCCGTGCCCACCATCAGTCCCGTGGCGCTGACGGCCTTGACGCGGCCCCGGTCGAAGCCGGCGGGCAGCGGGACGGCGTGGACCGTGTGCTCCGCGCCGGTCCAGTAGGCGGGCCGGCTGCCGCTCTCGCCCACCACGAGCCCGCCGGTGCCGAAGCCCGCCACGGTGCCCCCGCTCAGCCCCGGCAGGGCGGGCAGCAGCTCGATGGCGGGGCTGCACGCCGCGGCGGCGGCCGAGGCCGGTCCGGCGGCGGTGATCAGCCCTGCGAGGACGGCGGCGGCCCCCGCCGCGGCCGTCACGCTTCTCATCCCGATTCCGTTCACGATGTGAGTCCCCCCGATGGTGCGGGTCATATGCCCTTCGGCATCTGCTTGTTGACCGATGTCGATCACTGTTGATCTACGGGACACATGCTGCACGACAAACAGGCCCTCTGCACACACCTTCGGAGGCGATGGGTTCACAGAAGGGCAAGCGACCGCTTAGTATGCGCGCGGAGCGTGAATCCTCGACGGCGGCTGGAGGCCCCGGATGCAGGCATGGCGAGTACATACCCCCGGTGAGCCCCGTGAGGCCATGCGCCTCGAAGAGGTTCCCGAGCCGGTGCCCGGCGAGGGCGAGGTGAGGCTCAAAGTGCTCGCGGCGAACGTCAACTTCCCCGACGCGCTGCTCGTCCGCGGGCAGTACCAGATCCGGCCCCCGCTGCCCTTCACCCCCGGCGTCGAGATCTGCGGCGAGACCGAGGACGGCCGCCGCGTCATCGCCAACCCGAGCCTGCCGCACGGCGGTTTCGCCGAGTACGTCACCGCGCCGGCGCGGGCCCTGCTCCCGGCGCCGGACACCCTCGACGACGCCGAGGCCGCCGCCCTGCACATCGGCTACCAGACCGGCTGGTTCGGCCTGCACCGCCGCGCCCGCCTCCAGAGCGGCGAGACCCTCCTCGTGCACGCGGCCGCCGGCGGCGTCGGCAGCGCCGCCGTCCAGCTCGGCAAGGCCGCCGGGGCCACCGTCATCGGGGTCGTCGGAGGCAAGGCCAAGGCGCGCACCGCCGAGGAGCTCGGCTGCGACCTGGTGATCGACCGTACGACGGAGGACCTCGTCTCCCGCGTCAAGGAGTTCACCGGCGGGCGCGGCGCCGACGTCGTCTACGACCCGGTAGGCGGCGACTCCTACACGGCCTCCGCCAAGTGCGTGGCCTTCGAGGGCCGGATCGTCGTCGTCGGCTTCGCGAGCGGCACCATCCCGGCCCCCGCCCTCAACCACGCACTGGTGAAGAACTACGCCATCCTCGGCCTGCACTGGGGGCTCTACGCCGCCAAGGAGCCCGCCGCCATCCTCGCCTGCCACACCGAGCTCACCCGGCTCGCCGCCGGAGGCGCCGTCAAACCGCTGGTCAGCGAACGGGTCCCGCTCGCCGCGGCCGCCGACGCCGTGCAGCGCCTCGCCGACGGGACCACCACCGGCCGGCTGGTCGTCGTACCGGCACAGGACGGAGGCCCGCGATGACCGCCACCGCCGCCACCACCGCCGAGGAGCTGCGCGCCCGGGTACGGGAGCTGCTCGCCGCGCACCCGCCGCGGGACACCGCCCGCACCGACTTCCTGCGCGCCCGCTTCGACGCCGGACTCGCCTGGGTCCACTACCCCGAGGGCCTCGGCGGACTCGGCGCGTCCCGCACCCTCCAGGCCGTCGTCGACGCCGAGCTGGAGGCCGCCGGCGCCCCCGACAACGACCCGCGCCGCATCGGCATCGGCCTCGGCATGGCCGCGCCCACGATCCTCGCCTACGGCACCGAGGAGCAGAAGAACCGCTTCCTGCGCCCCCTGTGGGTCGGCGAGGAGGTCTGGTGCCAGCTCTTCAGCGAGCCCGGCGCCGGATCCGACCTCGCCGCGCTCGGCACCCGCGCGGTCCGCGAGACGGGCTCCGGCGACTGGATCGTGGACGGCCAGAAGGTGTGGACCTCCAGCGCACACACCGCCCGCTGGGCCATCCTGATCGCCCGCACCGACCCCGGACTCCCCAAACACCAGGGCATCACCTACTTCCTCTGCGACATGCACGCCCCCGGCGTCGAGGTCCGGCCGCTGCGCCAGATCACCGGCGAGGCCGAGTTCAACGAGGTCTTCCTCACCGGCGTCCGCATCCCCGACAGCCACCGCCTGGGCGCGGTGGGCGAGGGCTGGGCGGTCGCCCGCACCACCCTGATGAACGAGCGGGTCTCCATCGGCGGCATGCGCATCCCGCGCGAGGGCGGCATGATCGCGCCGGTCGCCGCCGCCTGGCGCGAGCGCCCCGAGCTGCGCACCCACGCCCTCCACCAGCGGCTGCTGGAACTGTGGGTCGAGGCCGAGGTCGCCCGCCTCACCGGGGAACGGCTGCGCCAGCAGCTCGCCGCCGGCCAGCCCGGCCCCGAGGGATCGGGCATGAAGCTCACCTTCGCCCGGCTCAACCAGGAGATCAGCGGACTGGAGGTCGAACTCCTCGCCGAGGAGGGCCTCCTGTACGAGGACTGGACGATGCGCCGGCCCGAACTGGTCGACTTCACCGGCCGCGACGCCGGCTACCGCTACCTGCGCGCCAAGGGCAACAGCATCGAGGGCGGCACCAGCGAAATCCTCCTCAACATCGTCGCCGAACGGGTCCTCGGCCTGCCCCCCGAGCCGCGTGACGACAAGGACCTCGCGTGGAAGGACCTCTCCCGATGACAGCACGGACAGCACGGACAGCGCCGACGACACCGCCGACCCTGCCGACGGCACCGACCGACCTGCTCTACTCCGAAACCGAGGAGGAGCTCCGCTCCGCCGTACGCGCCCTCCTCGCCGACCGCTGCGACGCGAAGAGCGTCCTCGCCCGGGCCGAGACCGGCCGGCCGCACGACCCGGCGCTGTGGCGCACCCTCGCCGTCGAGATCGGCGCCGCCGGTCTCCTCGTACCCGAGAAGCTCGGGGGACAGGGCGCGAGCCACCGCGAGGCCGCCGTGGTCCTGGAGGAGCTGGGCCGGGCGGTGGCGCCCGTCCCCTACCTGACCAGTGCCGTGCTGGCCACGGAGATCCTGCTCGGCTGCGACACCCCGGAAGCCGCCCCACTGCTGCGGGAGCTGGCCTCCGGCCACACGGTGTGCGCACCTGCCGTGCCGCTGACCCTCGCGCCCGGGGCACCCCTCCCGCCCGCGGTCCGGGACTCCGGTGACGGGGCGCTGACCGGCACCGTCACCTCCGTCGCGGACGCGGTGGCCGCCGACGTCCTGCTCGTCCTCGCCGACACCGGGCTGTACGCCGTCCCGGCCGCCTCCGCCGAGCTGACCCCGCAGGTCCCGCTGGACCTGACCCGCCCGCTCGCCACCGTCACCCTGCGGGCCGCCGCCGGCACCCGCCTCGCCGACCCCGCGACAGCCCGGGCGGCCGTGGCCGGAGCCCTGCTCTCCGGGGCCGGACTGCTCGCCTCCGAGCAGCTCGGGCTCGCCGAATGGTGCCTGACGGAGACCGTCGGGCACGTCCGCACCCGTCACCAGTTCAACCGGCCCGTCGGATCCTTCCAGGCCCTCAAGCACCGCCTCGCCCGGCTCTGGCTCGACGTGGCCTCCGCGCGTGCGGCGGCCAGGGCCGCGGCCGACGCCCTCGCCACCGAGGCCCCCGACGCGCCGCTCACGGTCGCCGTCGCCCAGGCCTACTGCTCGGGCGTGGCCGTCCGAGCCGCAGAGGAGTGCGTACAGCTCCACGGCGGCATCGGCATGACCTGGGAGCATCCCGCCCACCTCTACCTCAAGCGGGCCAAGGCCGACTCCCTGGCCCTCGGCACGGCGGGCCACCACCGCGGCCTGGTCGCGGACTTCGCCGAGCTTCCGGCGCCCTAGACCCACCAGAGGCGGCGTACGGGTGCGCCCGACCGGGGGCGCCTGCCGGAGGGAAAGGTTCCCTGTTGGGGTGTTTGTCTTTTCCGGACAGTCCGGCGGGAATTCAGGTCATCGTCGCCGAAGGGCCTCCGTGACCGGGGCGGCCTTGCGCAGGCTGGGCGTATCCGCGTCCCGGCCGGGGCGGGGACACCGGTAGGCACAGGGGGAACGTGATGGGAGTACGTGCGGGGATGCGCGGATCGGCCGCCGCGGCGGCGGCCGCGGTGCTGGCCTTCGTGACGTCGGGGCCCGCCGCGGGCGCCGAGCAGTGGCGGCCGCGGCCGGGGACCCTGTACATCTCGGACATCCGCCTCGGGGACGGCGTCGGGTGGTCCGCCCCGCCGGTCCAGCGGGGCTGGGGCTCGCGGTACAACTGCCTGCAGGACTGGACGTGGCAGCCGCCCGAGGTGAACGTCTGGCACCGGGACTTCTCCACCGCGGAGACCGCCTCGGCCCAGCAGAAGGTGGTGGTCTTCACGACCGAGGCCGAGGCGGCCGAGTTCGCGGACGCGGCCCGGCGGAACTTCGCCGACTGCCCGCGCCGCCAGAACGAGCGGCCCGGCATCACCGCGACGGGATACGACCACGGCGCGGTGAACGTCGAGGAGGGAGCCACCCTCCAGGGGATGGGGACCGTCGACAGCGGTGCCCACGAGCGCCCCTACTTCAACTACCTGTGGGGCGTGGGCCGCGACGGGGACACCGTCACCCTCGTCGAATGGTCCAGCTACTGGGGCGCCCCGCCGGTGGAGCCGTGGAAGAACGTCCTGCGCACCGCGGTGAACAAGCTGTACTGACCGGGGGAGGAGAGGCCGGCCGGCCCGGGGACCGCTGCCGCTGCGCGCCCGATACACGGGTGCCAGACTGGACGCATGCCCTCACGACGCGGGCCCCTGGCACCGCGCATCGCGGCACGTCGACCCCGCCGGCTCGCCGTTTCCCTCGTGGTCGTGGTCGTGGTCGTGTTCGGCCTCTCGCCGGCCGTCACGGCGTCGGCCTCTGCCGGCCCGCCCGTGGCCCCCGGTGGAACGGCGGCACCCACCGGTGAGCCCACCCCCGGGGACTTCGCGGGCACGGTGACCCTGGAGGGTGGCCGCCGCGTCTACGTGGAGTGCCGGGGAAGCGGCTCGCCGACGGTCGTGCTCGTGTCCGGGACGGGAGGCGCCGCGGACGAGTGGACCCACGCGGTCGACCCCGCCGATCCGGCCGCCGCCCCGGTGCCGAGCGCTTCGGCGGTGCTCCCGACCGTCGCCACCTTCACGAGGGTGTGCGCCTACGACCGTCCCGGTACCACGCGCCTCGACGACAGGCCGAGTCCGTCGACCCCGGTGCCGCAGCCCACGACGGCGGCGGAAGGCGCAGCCGATCTGCGGGCCGTGCTCTCGGCGGCGGGCGAACACGGCCCCTATGTGCTGGTCGGGGCCTCATGGGGTGCGATGATCACCGCCCTGGCCGCGCGCACGGGCGTCCCCAGGGCCGCCGCTCTGGTCACCGTCGACGGCGCCTCGACCCACCTGCGGGACACGCTGACACCGGCTCAGTGGTCGGACTGGATGCACAAAATCGACGGGATGAAGGGGCCGAACGGGCTGGAGGTACCCGACTACACGGCCAGTGTCGCCGAGATCCGGGCCGCACCCCCGCCGTCCGTCCCCCTGCCGGCCGTCGTGCTCACCTCCGACAAGCCGTGGGACCTGCAGGTGGGAGACAGCGGTTCGACCTGGCCGGCCTGGCTGGCCGCCCAGAACCGCCTCGCCGCCGAACTGCACGCCCGGCACGTCACCGACACCGACAGCGGACACGCGATCGCCGTGGAGCAGCCTCAAGTGGTGTCGCAGGCCGTCCGTGACGTGGTCGGCCACGTGCGGAACGGGATGCGCAACCAGTCGCGTTGACCCGGCCGCACCACCGCACGCCGCCGAACCGCACGCCGCCGAAGGGGCACGCGATGCGTACCTTCGGCGAACGTGGGCCACGGCTGAACGGCCGATGCGGCCGCAGCACAAGGTGCGGCAGGCTCGACGGGTCTCCCCGACGCCCCGCCCGCCCCGTGAAGGAGGCGTCATGCTGCACGCCCTCTACCTCCTCGGCACAGCCTCCTTCGCCGCCTCCGGCGTGCTCGCCGCGCACCGCGCCCGCATGGACCCCTTCGGCGGGCTGGTCCTCGCCTTCGCGGCGGCCGTCTCCGGCGGCACCCCGCGCGACCTCGTCCTCGACCGGCACCCGCTCTACTGGACGCACGACCGGGTGCTGCTCGTCCTCATCGCCACCGTGGCAGTCCTGACCATGGTCTACCTGCGCTGCCGGGAGCTCCCGCACCGTGCCCTCATGGCCGTCGACGCCGTCGGGCTCGCCGTCGTCACCGTCATCGGAGCCCGCGCCGCCATGGACGCCCAGGTCACCCCCGTCGCCGTCCTCACCGGAGTCACCGGCGAGGTCGTCCGCGACGTGCTCCGCGGGGAGTTCCCGCCGCTGCTGCTGCGCGAGGAGGTGTACGCGACAGCCGCCCTCGCCGGCGCCGCCGCCCACCTCGGCCTGCACCGGGCCGGAGCCCCGGACACGGCCAACACCGCCGTCTGCGCCGCCCTCGTGTTCGCCCTGCGCCTGGCCGCGGTCTTCCGCGACCTCGACCTGCCCCGCCTGCAGGGCGCCCCCAGGTGATCCCTACGCTCACCGCATGACGAAGACCATCACCGCGCTCGACGCGGCCGGACTCCGCGCCCACCGCGACGAACTCGCCGCCCTCCTCCTCGAGGTGGTCGAGGACGGCTCCTCGCTCGGCTTCCTCGCCGGCCTCGACCACGAAGGCGCCGCCGCCTGGTGGGACTCCCTGTTGCCCGCCGTCGAGGAGGGTTCCCTCGCCCTGTGGGTCTCCCGCACGGGCGACGACGGCCGCATCGACGGCACGGTCAGCTGGTACCGGGAGTCCAAGCCCAACGGCCGCCACCGCGCCGAGCTGCGCAAGCTCATGGTCCACCCGGCTGCCCGCGGCCGGGGCACCGCCCGCTCGCTGCTCGCCGAGGCCGAGACCGCCGCCGCCCGCGCCGGGGTGGTGCTGCTGTTCCTGGACACCGAGACCGGCAGCGGAGCCGAGCGCGTCTACCGCGCCGCGGGCTGGACGGAGGTCGGCACCATCCCCGACTACGCCACCGATCCGGCCGGCCGCCTGCACCCCACCACCCTGTACTACAAGCGGCCGTGTAGCACTCACGGGTGACCTCGTCCGCCGCGCGGCGTTAGACCCGTAGCCGCCTGCCACCGAGCGAGGGAGACCGTATGTCCGCTGCATCCGCCGCCGCACCACTGACCCGCCGCGCGGTCCTCCGTACGGCCTTCACCGCGGCCGTGCTCGCCGGTACGGCCGCGGCGCTGGCCCCCGTCCTGCGCGCCCGGCGCCCCCGGCAGACGCTCACCCCGGCGCCGCTCGCCGAGGAGGAGACGTACCGCGGCCGGCACATCGCCGTCGACGTCGCCGGGGTCCGCATCGACGGCCGCCCGCTGCACGTCATGCGCCGGGCCGACGGCAGCTACCTCAGCGGGATCAACCACTTCCAGTCCTATGCGACGCCGCTGGAGCTGGCCCGTGCCGCCGTCGACGAACTCGGCACGGCGCAGCTGGCGTTCGCGGCCGCGCCGCACCACGGCTGACACACCCACGGGAACGGGAGGAGCCCCGCATTGCACACCCGGCAGAACCAGAAGAACCTGACCAGTGCCCAGAAGAAGCGGTTCACGACGGCGGTGCTGGAGCTCAAACGCAACGGCGCCTACGACGCGCTGGTGCGCACGCACGACAAGTACTTCGTGCCCGACCGCGACCGCAAGCTGCGCGTCGGGCACATGTCACCCTCCTTCTTCCCGTGGCACCGGCTGTACCTGCTCGAATTCGAGCGCAAGCTGCAGGAGATCGACCCGGCCGTGTCCATCCCGTACTGGGACTGGACCACCGACACCAGCCCGGTCTCCTCCCTCTGGGCCGACGACTTCCTCGGCGGCACCGGCCGGGCGAGCGACCGCAAGGTGATGACCGGGCCGTTCGCCTACGACAAGGGCAACTGGACGGTGACCGTGGGCATCACGGAGTCCGCTTTCCTCACCCGCAACCTCGGCCGGCCGCAGAACCCGATCAAGCTGCCCACCGCGGCCGAACTGCAGTGGGCGATCGACGACCCGGTCTACGACAGCTCGCCGTGGGACTCCACCGCCGGCGCGGGCGGCTTCCGCAACAAGCTGGAGGGCTGGGCCGCGCCCAAGAGCGAGCGCTGGCGCAACCACAACAAGGTCCACCAGTGGATCGGCGGCCACATGACGGGCGGCACGGCACCCAACGACCCGGCCTTCTGGCTGCACCACGCCTTCGTGGACCTGGTCTGGGACCGCTGGCAGCAGAAGCACCCCACCGCCGGCTACCTGCCCGCCACCCCCCTCGCCCGCGGCGACCTCCAGCAGGGCCGGGTGATCTCCCTCGACGAGCCCATGCCGCCGTGGAACATCCCCCCGCGCGAGATCCTCGGCCACCAGAACCTCTACCGCTACGAGTGAGACGACGGGGGGCGGCCTGCGAGGATGCCTTGGGCACCTGACCCGTGGCGATCCGCCACGGGCGGAACACCACCAAGGAGTCCCGATCATGACGGTCCGCCCCTACGACGCCGTGCTCTGCGACATCGACGGCGTGCTCCGGCACTGGCCCGCTCCCGGCCCCACCGACCTCGACCACGTGCACGGACTTCCCGCGGGCACGATCGCGGCGGCCGCCTTCGCGCCGTCCCGCCTGCAGCCCGCGATCACGGGGGAGGTCACCGATGAGCAGTGGCGCGCCGCGGTGGCCGTGGACCTCGCCGACGTATGCGGATCGGCGGACCGCGCCCGACGCATCGTCACCGCGTGGTCCGAACTCGTGCCACGTATCGATCAGAAGGTCGTCTCTCTCCTCACCCGGGTCCGCGAAGTCGTGGCCGTCGCCCTGGTTTCCAACGCGACCACTCGATTGGAGTCGGATCTCGCCCGGCAGGGCCTTGACGGCCTCGCCGACGCCGTGGTGAACACCTCCCGCATCGGTGTCGCGAAGCCCGATGCGCGGGTCTACCGGATGGCCGCCGAACGGGTCGGAGTCCCGCTCCACCGCTGCCTGTTCATCGACGACACCGCCGACAACGTCGCCGCGGCCCGCGCAGTGGGGATGGCCGCCGTCCAATACCGCCGGATAGAAGACCTCGAGGACGCGCTGTCCGCTCTCCTCCGCACGTGAAGGGGCCCCCGCCGGTGCGGCGGGGGCCCCTTCGTCGATCAGCTGATCAGGTGATCAGTGGCCGTAGCCCTCGCCGTCGGTGTGGTGCTTGTCGCCGTGGCCCGACGCGTTGACGCAGGTGTTGCCGAACGCGGGGTTCAGCAGACCGACAATGTTCACCGTGTTGCCGCAGACGTTGACCGGGACGTGCACCGGGACCTGGAGCAGGTTGCCCGACAGGACACCGGGGGAGCCGACCGCCGCACCGTGCGCTCCGGCATCGGCGACGGCCAGACCGGCACCGGCGACTACGGCGCTACCGGTGACAGCGGTGATGGCGAATGCCTTCGCGATACGCGACATCAAGATCTCCTCGTGAGATAAGGGGCGCCGCAGAATCTGCGGCATTTGACATGGCATACAACGCAGGGGCGGCCGAGGGGTCACGGCCGCTGGGCCTACCCGGTGACGGGAAAACGCACCGAGGCGAAGTACGGCCGTACCTGACTGATGTCGCCGGGCCGCAGCACCCCGACCACCCGGCCCGAGCAGCCCGGGTCCCGGTAGAGGGTCGCCGAGCCCCGGGTCCCGTTCGTGACCGGCCGGGCGCCGCCGCCCTCTGCCTCTACGCAGCCCTTCGGCGAGGTGAGCCCGTGGACCCGGTCGTCCTGGCCGACGTACTGGAAGTCCGGCCCGGTGGCGGCCAGGGCCGGGCCGCCGAGGAGCGTGGCGCCCGCGAGCAGCAAGGCGGGCACCGTGGTGTGGTGGATACGCACGAATCGCATGCCCGTCCAACCTGGGCGGGCCCGGGCACGGTCACGCCTTGTCACCCGTTGGACGGCTGTGCGACCGTGCGCCCAGCACCAGGGTTCAGGAGGACGGGATGAGCACAGTGGGCGACGCCGGAGCCGCAGTCGGCGGCCGGCCGAGGGTCAGGACCGCGGCCGGCGTGGTCGAGGGCCGCGGCGCCGCCGACGGCACCGCCGTCTTCCGGGGCATCCCGTACGCCGCCCCGCCCGTCGGCGCCCTCCGCTTCGCTGCGCCCCGGCCCCCGGCCGCCTGGGACGGCGTGCGCGACGCCACCGCCTTCGGCCCGACCGCGCCCAAGGTTCCGTACCCGGACACCTTCGCGGCCCTGCTGCCCGACCCTGAGATCCCCGGGGACGACTGCCTGAGCGTGAACGTGTGGACCCCCGATCCGACCCCCGGAGCCCGGCTGCCCGTCATGGTGTGGATCCACGGCGGGGCGCACACCCGCGGCTCCTCGGCCGTCCCCGTGTACGACGGCTCGGCCTTCGCCCGCGACGGGGTCGTGCTCGTCTCCTGCAACTTCCGCCTCGGCGTCCTCGGCTACGGACCCTTCCCCGACGCCCCCGCCAACCGCGGCCTGCTCGACCAGATCGCCGTCCTGGAGTGGGTCCGCGACAACATCGGGGCCTTCGGCGGGGACCCCGCCCGCGTCACGGTCTTCGGCGAATCCGCCGGAGCCATCAGCATCGGCGCCCTCCTGGCCGCCCCGCGCGCGGCCGGCCTCTTCGCCCGGGCCGTGCTGCAGAGCGGAGCCCCCGAGATCCTGCCGCGGGACAAGGCGCGCACGATGGTCCGGCGGATGGCCTCGCTGCTCAAGGTGGACGCCACCGCCGAGGCCTTCGCGGCCACCGCCCTGCCCACCCTGCTCGCCGCCCAGGCGGCCGTGCTGCGCCGCTCGGGTCCGCTCCTCGGCGGCCCGGCCTTCGGCCTGGTCGCCGATCCCGCCACCGTCCCGGGGGACCCGCTCGACGCCCTGGTCGGCTCCGGAGCCTCCGGCGACGTGCCCCTGCTCCTCGGATGGACCAGTGACGAGTACCGGCTCTGGCTCGCCCCCACCGGCGGGATGCGGCTGCTGGACCGGATGGGCCCGCTCGCCGTGGTGCTGGCCCGGGCCCGCGCCGGCAAGGGCCGGGCGGACGTACGGGCGCTGCGCGCCGCGCTGCCCGCGGCGGGCCCGGCCGAACTCGCCGGCCAGCTGATCACCGACCGGCTGCTGCGCGACCCGCTGCGCAGGCTTGCCGGGGCGCGGCGGGCGGCGCCGAGCTACCTGTACGAGTTCGGCTGGCCCTCCGGGGTCCCGGGCCTCGGCGCCTGCCACGCCCTGGAGATCGGCTTCGTGTTCGACACGCTCGGGGCGCCGGAGGCCTCCTGGCTGGCCGGGCCGGACGCCCCGCAGGCCCTGGCCGACGAGATGCACGCGGCCTGGGTGCGGTTCGCGGTGACGGGCGACCCGGGCTGGGCGGCCTGGGACGGCAACGGCCCGCCGAAGGTCTTCGGCGGGCCGGAGCCGGAACCGGAGTCGGTGCCGGAAGGGACGAGGGCGGCGACGCTTACTCGACGGGTCCTTCCATGACCTTGCTGATGAACTGGACCGGTCCTTCACCCATGTTGGGGACGTAGGTCTTGGCGTTGTGCTGGCCGCCCTTGATGACCCTCAACTCGGCGTGGACGGGGCCCTTGTTGCCGTAGGTGGCGATGAACTTCTGCACGTCCGGCAGGGTCTTCTTGTTGTTCTCGCTGTCGCCGACCTGGAAGGCGAGGTAGACGTCCGGACCCTTGCTGTCGATGAGCTGCTTCGCCAGCACCTCCGGGTTGTTCTCGGCCTTCTCCTTCTCGTGGCCCTTCCACAGGGAGGAGTCCGGGACGACGTCCGGGCCGGACGCGATCACGGCCTTGAACTTGTCCGGGTGCTTCAGGACGGCCTTCAGACCCGCGAACCCGCCGGTGGAGGAGCCCATGAAGGCCCAGCCGTCACGGGACTTGACGGTGCGGAAGTTCGCCTTCATCAGGTCCGGGACGTCCTCGGTCAGCCAGGTGCCCATCTTGGGCTGGCCGGGTATGTCGGAGCCGTCCCAGTAGATGCCCTTGTCGTCCGGCGCCGGGTTCAGCACCGGCATGGCCAGGATGAAGGGCTTGCTCTTCCCCTCGGCGTACCACTTGCTGATGCTGGTCTGCAGACCGAGGTCGGTGCCCATCCAGTAGTTGCTGGGGTAACCGGCACCGCCCGGGAGGGCGATCATGACCGGGAAGCCGCTCTTGGCGAACT
This sequence comes from Streptomyces sp. NBC_00207, assembly GCF_045160965.1. NCBI lineage: Bacteria > Bacillati > Actinomycetota > Actinomycetes > Kitasatosporales > Streptomycetaceae > Streptomyces > Streptomyces sp. NBC_00207. The sequence continues at coordinate 8,677,952 of NZ_CP130715.1, forward strand.
TCGGGTCGTTGTACTCCTTGGGCGCCCAGACCCAGACCTTGCCCTTGAAGCCGGACTTCTTGCCGTCCAGCGTGGTGACGGCCACGTGGGTGCCGTCGGGCAGGGTCATCGAATTCTTGAAGTCGGCGGCCGGGCCGGTCGGCATCAGCATCTTGGAGTTCGCCGGCTGCTGCGGTGCGTCGTTCTTCTTGCCGCCCCCGCCCGCGGGCTGCTGCCCGAAGGACACGGCGGAGCCCTTGTCGGTGAAGGGGGGTATCTCGAAGTGGTTCATCACGAGCGCGGCTATGCCCGCGAGCGCGAGGACGGTGGCCCCCGCGATCACCCAGCGCCGGCCCCGTGACTTCCGGCGCGGGGGCTCGGGCTGCTCGTGGTGGTCCTGCGGTTCGTACTCGTACTGCGGCTGTTGCCCGTACGGAGGCTGCGGCCGGCCGTGGGGCGGCTGCTGCGCGCCGCCGGCCTCGTACGGCTGCTGTCCGTACGGCTGGCCGTACTGGTCGCCGTAGGGCGGCTGCGGGGTCTGCCCTTGCGGCCGGTACGGCTGGTACTGCTGCCCGTCGGGTGCGTACGACATGTGCGGTGGCTCTCCGGCTGGTGCTGCCCCAGAGGGGCGGGGTGGTCTGGAAGCTGGATCCTTCCGTTCGAAGGATGAACGAAAGCATGTCAGGGTTCCGCATTTTGACTTTTCTTGGGGTGCCCTGGGGGAGGCCATTGCCTGCCGCGCGTACGACACATGGAGTTCCCCTGCCCGCCGCCGTACATCCCTGGCTCATGCAGGGGCCGCTGGGTAAGGTGCCCCCGCCCAGCCCCCGGACCCCCACCCCGCCCGGAGTCCCTCCATGACCTTCCAGCGCCGGATCCTGCTGCTCGCCACCGCTGTGCTCCTGCTCACCGCCGTGGGCGTGCTCGCCGTCGTGCGGGCGTCGTCCCGGGCCGAGGAGAAGGACCACGCGCAGGCGGGCGGACCGCCGGTCTCCGAGGGCGCGGTCTCACTGGACCCGGACCGGGGCGGGCGCCGGATCGTGTTCCGGAACATGGCGTGGGGCCCGCACCGCGACGAGCTCGCCACCGTCCCGGCGGGCGCGCCGGAAGGGGCCCGCACCGCGTCCGGGGTGAGCTGCCTGCGCTTCCACGCGGCCGGGGGCACCGGGATCTGCCTCCAGGCCGACCGCAGCGGGGTCCGGGACGGCTACAAGGCCGTGGTCCTCGACGCCCGCCTGAAGGAGGTGTCCGCGCATCCGCTCGACGGCGTCCCCACCCGCGCCAGGGTCTCGCCCGGCGGACACCTCGCCGCATGGACCGTCTTCGTCGGCGGGGACTCGTACGCAGGTACGAATTTCTCGACGCGCACCTCGGTGCTCGACCTGCGCACCGGCAGGCTCGACGCCTCGCTCGAGGACTTCGAGATCATCAAGGACGGCAAGCCGTACCGCGCCGCCGACGTGAATTTCTGGGGTGTCACCTTCGCCGCCGACGAGCGGACCTTCTACGCGACGCTGGCGACCGGCGGCCTGACCCATCTGGTCCGGGGGGACCTGGCCGGGCGCACGGTGACCACCCTGCGCGAGAACGTCGAGTGCCCGTCGCTGTCGCCCGACGGGACCCGGCTGGTGTTCAAGAAGCGGGTGCCGGGCCTGCCGGCCGAGGCGCCGTGGCGGCTCTACGCGCTGGACCTGGCCTCCGGGGCGCAGACCCCGCTCGGCGAGGAGCGGAGCGTGGACGACCAGGTGGTGTGGACGGACGACCGGACCGTCGTCTACGCCCTGCCGGGGGATTTCGGAGCGGACCTGTACTCCGTACCGGCCGACGGGAGCGGCGCCCCCACCCGTCTCATGGCCTCGGCCCTCGCCCCGGCCCTCCTCGGATGAGGATGCCGCGGCGAGGGCCGGGAACGCCCGCCCCCGGCGTCCGGCCGAGGGCAGGCCGGAGCCGGGGAGGACCGTTTTTCCGTTTGTCGTTTCCGGTGCCGGTTCCGGCTAGGCCGGGATCAGCGTCTTGCGGCGCCGCTTGCGCTGCGCGCCGGCCGACAGCCTCAGCTCGATGATCGACCGCACGGCCGGCCACTCCTCGTCGAGGATCGAGTAGAAGGCGGTACTGCGGACGGCGCCGTCCAGCCCCCGCGAATGGGCCCGGCGGACCCCCTCGCAGGTGAAGCCGAGACGTTCCATCGCGGCTCGCGACCGGCCGTTGCGCGCATCGGCGCGCAACGAGATGCGCCTCACACCCCAGGTCTCGAAGGCATGGCGGAGCATGAGCAGCTTCGCCTCGGTGTTGATGCCGGTTCCCTGGGCGGCGGGGGACAGCCAGGTATTGCCGATCTCGGCGGCATCGGGGATCGCCGTCGCCGGATCGCCGAACGGGACGCCCGGCACGGCGGGCCACACCAGTGGCCCCTGCCAGTAGTCGAGTTCCAGGAACCGGGTCGAACCGACGACACGCCCGTCAGTGGCTCTGACGATGGCGAAGGGGAGCGATCGACCCGCCGCCTGATCGGCGAGGGCACGGTCGATGTACTCGTGGGACGCCTGCACCCCATGGGGTACGGGGGTGAAGGCGTAAGTCGTACGATCCTCGGCCCCGGCCACGGCCAGAGCCTCGGTGTGGTGGGGGGCGAGGGGCTCGAGCCGCACGGTGCGGCCCGCGAGGTGTACGGGTACGGGCACGGAGCCTTCGGTCCTTCTGGGCGGTGGGGTGGTTGCACAGTCTGCGTCCATGACGTCGCCCCCCGTGCAAAACACGAGTGAAAGGCAACCGGCTGTCAGGTGAACGCGAGTGGCTCAATGTAGCCCCTTAATGTCCTCTCATGAACCCCCAATTTGGCAATGGTGTGACGCTGATTTTCGATGACTTGGGTCCCCGCGGCGGAGCGCCCGTAATCCTCATCCACGGACATCCCTTCAACCGCACGATGTGGGCCCCCCAGACGGCCGCGCTCACGGCCGCCGGATACCGTGTGATCGCCCCTGACCTGCGGGGATACGGGGAGAGCCCGGTACTGCCGGGCAAGGCCCTGCTCGCCGATCTCGCGGACGATCTCGCCTCCCTCCTCGCCTCGCTGGGCGTCGAACAGGTGGTCGTCGGTGGTGTGTCCATGGGCGGTCAGATCGCGATGGAGCTGCGACTGCGCCACCCGGGTCTGGTACGGGCCCTCGTGCTCTCCGACACCTCCCCGGTTCCGGAGACCGACGACGGCAGGAAGCTCCGCTTGGAGACGGCCGAACGGCTGATCGCCGAGGGCCTGCGGCCCTACGCCGAGGAGGTCATTGACAAGATGCTGGCGCCCTACAACGTGACCGGCATGCCGGAGACCGCCGCACGGGTGAGCGCCATGATGTGCGCGACCGACCCGCAGGGCGCGGCCGCCGCACTGCGCGGCCGGGCCGAGCGCCCCGACTACCGGCCCGTGCTCGCCGAGACCACGGAGCCCTGCCTGGTGCTGGTCGGCGCGGACGACGTCTACACCCCGGTCGCCGAGGCCGAGGCCCTGCACGCGCTGCTGCCGAACGCGGTGCTCACCGTCATCGAGGGAGCCGGGCACCTGCCCGGGGTGGAGCAGCCGGAAGCCTTCAACCGGGCGCTGCTGGAGTTCCTCGCCGGGCTCTGAGCCGTCCGCCGCAGTACGGCCGCACGCGGCCGGGCCCGGCCGGGGGATCCCCCGGCCGGGCCTGAGATCATTGCCGCCATGGACGACGTACTGCGGCGACTGGCCGCCGTGGGGCCCTTCTTCACCGTCCCGTACGGGACGGAGCCGCCAGGGCCCGGCTTCCGGCCGCTGACGGCGCTGTACGGGGAGCGGCTCGGGCCGTACGTGACCGAGGTGGGCCGGCGGATCGGCAGCGGCCCGGGCCGGGTGGCCGCCTCGACCGCGCAGCTCGGCATCGCCTCCCGGCTGTGGTCGCTCGGGCTGGGGTGCGCGGCGCTGGCCGGGCGGGTGCCGGACCTGGCCGCCGACCGGGTGTGGTGGCGGCTGCCGGCCGCTGGATCGCTGGAGCTGTGGCTGCCCGAGCCCGCGGACCTGCCGGCCGAGACGCTCGGGGAGACGGTCCTCGGGAACCTGGCCGTGCTCGACGCGGGCCTTCGGGAGCGGTTCGGGGTCTCGCAGAAGGTGCTGCGGGGGAACGCGGCGTCCGGCCTGGTCGGGGCGCTGCGGGTGCTGATCGACCGGGTTCCGGGCGGCGCGGCCGTGGCGCTGGCGGGCGCCCTGCTGGCCGAGGGCGGGGCCCTGGCGGGGACCGGCTCCTTCATCCACGAGGAGGGGCTCGGGGTGGCCTTCGTACGGCGCAGCTGCTGCCTGTACTACCAGGTGCCCGGCGGCGGGCTCTGCGGGGACTGCGTGCTGCGCACCCGGTAGCTGCGCGGCCGTTCGGATGAGCGCAGGGTGTGGCGAACTGCGGCGCCCCCGGGGCTCCTCCTACGGTCCGCTGCATGACCGCCCCCTCATCGCACCAGCCGTCCGAGCTGTCCCGCCGCGCCGCGCTCGCCGGACTCGCCGTCGGTGCCGGCTCCCTCGCCCTGGCGGGCGGCGCTCCGGCCGCCGCCGCCGAGCCCCGGCCGTCCGGCTCGGCCGAACCGTCCGCCGCGGACCCGGACCCCGCGCCGGGGGCGATGAAGCTCTTCGCCGACCCGGGCTTCAACTTCGCCGGCCTGCTCGCCCTCGGCGGGGCCGGCATGCACGCCTCCGAGGTCGGCGAGGTGCTCACCGCGGTCAACGCGATCAACGCCGCCGGGCTGTCGGAGCAGACCTTCAGCGACACCTTCCGCTCCTGGGGCGACAAGCTCGCCGCGCCGCCGGCCGCCGGCCGGGGCGGCCACGAGGCCCCCGACCAGACCCGGCGCTTCCGCTCCCTGCGCGCCGCCCAGTACTACGCCCAGGCGCTGTTCTACGTCCTCGGCACCGACCACCCCGGGGACGAGAAGGCGGTGTACCAGGCCGGACGCGCGGCATGGGACACGTTCGCCCGGCTCTGCAGCCCGGCTGCCGTGCGCGCGAAGGTCCCGTACGCCAGCACGCACCTGCCGGTCTGGTTCTTCCGCCCCGACGGCCCGGAGACCCCCCGCCCGACCGTGATCCTCACCAACGGCAGCGACGGGCAGAACCTCGACATGTGGACCTACGGCGTGTCCGCGGCCCTCGACCGCGGATGGAACGCCCTCGTCTACGACGGTCCGGGCCAGGGGCAGCTGCTCTTCGTGGAGGAGATGCCCTTCACCACCCGGTGGGAGAAGGTCGTCGGCCCGATCGTCGACTGGCTGGACGCGCGCAAGGACGTGGACAGCGAACGCATCGCGCTCACCGGCCTCAGCATGGGCGGCAACCTCGTGGCCCGCGCCGCCGCCTTCGAGCACCGGCTCGCGGCCGTGGCCTGCCAGCCGGGCTGTGTGAGCCCCTGGCTCGGCTTCGACAAGGAGCTGCGCGACATCGTCACGGCCGACAAGGAGGAGACCAACCGGATCTGGAACGAGGAGGTGGTGCCGGAGCTGACCCCGCAGCTGGCCTTCACGGTCAAGAAGCGCTTCGAGATCTTCGACCGCCAGGCCCTGCTCCAGGCCCGCGCCGGCAAGGTCCTCACCGACGTCTGGACCCCGTCCCAGGTGGCCATCGGACTCGACGTCACCAAGGTGGTCCCGCGGATCAAGGCACCCGTGCTCGTCCTGGACTACGACTTCGAGACGTTCTACCCGGGCCAGCCGCGGCAGATGTACGACCTGCTGACCTCGCGCAAGGAGTACGTGAAGATGACGGAGGCCACCGGGGCGCAGTTGCACTGCTCCCCGATGGCCCCCCAGCAGCACTGCGAGGTCGTCTTCGACTGGCTCGCGGACGTGCTCAGGTCCTAGGACCGCCTTCTCAGAAGGTCAGGTTCCAGGAGTCGATCTTGCCGGTGTCGCCGCCTGCGTTGTCGTTCACACGGAGCTTCCAGGTGCCGTTCGCGACCTCGGAGGAGGCGTTGACGGTGAAGACCTGGTTGATGTTGTCCGTGCTGCCGCCGGCCCGGTTGTGGACCGTGTAGACGCTGCCGTCGGGAGCGATCAGGTCGACCTTCAGGTCACCGATGTAGGTGTGCACGATGTTCACGCCCACCTTGAGGGTGGCCGGGGCGTTGCCGGTGACACCGCTGACGGTGATCGGGCTCTCCACGGTGGTGTTGTCGCCGATGGCGAAGTCACCGGTGTTCTCGAAGTACTTGCCGGGCGGCGGGGTGGAACCGACCGCCTTGAGGGCGTCGACCTGGCCCTCGCCGAAGAAGCCGTTCTTCGCCGTGGTGCCCTTGCAGCGGCTGTCCGACGGGCAGGCGACGTCGTTGGCCTGGGTGGCCAGCTTGTCGCGCAGCTGCGCCGGGGTGATGCCCGGGTTGGTGCTGGCCAGCAGGGCCGCCACACCGGCGACGTGCGGGGACGCCATCGACGTGCCGCTCATGGTCCCGTACTTGCCGCCCGGCTGGGTGCTGTAGATGCCGACGGTGTCGCCGCCGGGGGCCGTCACGTCGACGACGTTCAGGCCGTAGTTGGAGTACGAGGCCTTCGCGGTGGTGCCCATCGCCGAGACCGTGACCACGCCCGGGAGCTCGGTCGGGATGTCCAGGCAGGCGTTGGTGATGGTGCGGGTGACCGGGGTCGAGTCGTTCGGGGACTCGGTGTCCGTCGTCTTGTTGGCCAGGTCGATGTTGGAGTTGCCGGCCGCCGCGACCTGCAGCGAGCCCTTGCCCTCGGCGTACTCCTGGGCGCGCTTGACGCCCTCGATGATCGCGGCCTGGTCGGCGTTGTCCGGGCAGTTGAACTGCCACGGGTCCGTGTAGTAGCTGTTGTTGGTGACCTTGAAGCCGTGGTCACCGGCCCACATGAAGCCGCAGACGGTGTTCTCGGCGAAGAAGAGCGAGGAGCCCGGCTCGGCGATGCGCACCGAGGAGATCTTCACGCCCGGGGCCACGCCGATGACGCCCTTGCCGTTCTTGGCGGCCGCGACCGTACCGGCCACGTGCGTGCCGTGGGTGCCGACGTCCCGCCAGGCGCCCGTACGGGTGTCCGGCTTGCCGTAGGCGCAGGACGCGGAGTCCGCCGCGTTGAAGTTCGGGGCCAGGTCCTGGTGCTGGTCGTCCACACCGGTGTCCAGGATGCCGACCTTGACGGAGGCGGAACCGGTGGTGACGGCCCAGGCCTGGTCGGCCTTGATCTGCGTCATGTCGGCGCGGACCGGCTCGCCCGAGGGCGTCGTGGCCTGCGCCGGGTTGGCGGGCAGCGCCGGGTTGTAGGCGTCCGCCGGCACGTCCGAGGTGCGGGTGGCGCCGACCTGCTGGACCCCGCTCACACCGCGCATGGTGGTGGCGAAGGTGCCGGACGCGGAGTGGGCGACGATCACGCCGATCGCGTCGTAGTACTGGAAGACCGTACCGCCGTTGGAGGTGACGGCGGTACGCACCGCCGTGGTGTCACCGGGAGCGGTGATCACGAGGTAGGCACGGGTGCCGGCAACCCAGGTCGCACTCTGGGAAGCCGGGGCCGCAGCCTTGGGGGCCGCCGCGGGGGCGGTGGCCGGGGTTCCGGAAGGAGAGACCGGGGCGGTGCCGGCGAGCGCGGCGGGGGCCCCGAAGGCGAGTGCCGCGCCGAGCGTGGCGGCCAGCACGAGGGTACGTCGAGGTCGGCTGGATATGTGGGGTATCAATGCGTCCTCCGAAGACCCGGTGGTCAGGCCGGGTCGTACGAAACAAGTGGTGGACGCAAGATGTCATGCACACGGCCTGCTGCGGAAGTACCTTTTGCAGCATGGGGGTTCGTTTATCGGTGGCCGAATTCCGACTATGGGTGCAACTGTGCAGAATGCGGCGGGCCGGCCGGGCTGGGCACCGTGGGGGCGAGCCCTGCCCGGCCGGCCCGTGCGGGCGGACCGGCTAGACCGGTACACCGTCCTTGGGGGCGTGCGAGGGGACCGGCATGGCGGTCGGCTCAGGCTCAGGCCCGGCCGGATCCGTCCGGTGCCCGTCGTCGACCAGCGTGCTCTCGTCGAACGGCATCCGGCCGGCGAGGACTTCGGCGGCCCGCGCGTGGTCGAACTCCTTCGTCCAGGTGCCGATGAGCACCGTCGCGACCGCGTTGCCCGCGAAGTTGGTCAGGGCCCGGGCCTCGCTCATGAACCGGTCGATGCCCACGATCAGGCCGACCCCGTCCACCAGTTCCGGCCGGTGCGACTGCAGTCCGCCGGCGAGGGTGGCCAGACCCGCGCCGGTCACCCCGGCCGCGCCCTTCGAGGCGATGATCATGAACAGCAGCAGTGAGATCTGCTCGCCCAGGGCGAGCGGCTTGCCCATCGCCTCGGCGACGAACAGCGAGGACATCGTCAGGTAGATCGCCGTCCCGTCGAGGTTGAAGGAGTACCCGGTGGGCACCGTGATCCCGGTGACCGGCCGCGACACCCCCAGGTGTTCCATCTTCGCGATCAGCCGCGGCAGCGCCGACTCCGACGAGGAGGTCGACAGGATCAGCAGGAACTCCCGGCCCAGATAGCGCAGCAGCGCGAAGACGCTGACGCCCGTGCACACCCGCAGCAGCGTGCCCAGGACCACGAACACGAACAGCAGACAGGTCGTGTAGAAGCCGATCATGATGACGGCGAGGGACTTCAGCGCGTCGATGCCCGTGGCCCCGACCACCGCCGCGATCGCCCCGAAGGCGCCCACCGGCGCCGCCCACATGATCATCGCGAGGACCCGGAACACCAGCTTCTGGATGTGCCCGATGCCCCGCAGCACCGGCTCTCCCGCCGCGCCCATCGCCTGCAGTGCGAACCCGCAGAGCAGCGCCACCAGCAGCGTCTGGAGCACCTCGCCCCCGGTGAAGGCGGACACCAGCGTCGTCGGGATGATCCCGAGCAGGAACTCCGGCGTGCTCTCGGCGCCGCCCGCCTTGGCCTGCGCCTCGCCGGCGCTGCGCGCCGCCTCGGTCAGGTGCAGTCCGCTGCCGGGGTCCAGCAGGTTCCCGACCAGCAGGCCGATGGCCAGTGCGACCGTGGACATGACCATGAAGTAGCCGAGGGCGAGCCCGCCCACGGCGCCCACCTTGGCGGCCTTGCGGACGGATCCGATGCCCAGCACGATCGTGCAGAAGATGACGGGCGAGATCATCATCTTGATGAGGTTGACGAAGCCGGTGCCCAGTGGCTTGAGCTCCACGGCCACGCCGGGTGCGGCGAAGCCGACGGCGATGCCGAGCAGCACCGCGCCGATCACCGCGATGTAGAGATAGTGCGTTCTGTCGCGTCTGGCGGCCACGATGCCTCCCGGTGGTGAATACGTTCGGGGAGACCATCGCCCAGGGCTGTGACCCCGGTCACCCTTGCGTTCATTGAGTTCACGAGCCGGTGCACACTGAGCGGCATGTTCCGCTTCCCCCGGCCACCGCGCAGCCTCGCCGGACAGCTCTTCGCCATGCAGGTGCTGCTGGTCGCGCTGGTCGTCGCGGGCTGCGCCGTCTACGCGTACGTCACCGCCCGAGGCCAGGCCGAGGACGCCGCCCGGAGACAGGCCGGCGCCGTGGCCCACGCGGTCGCAGACTCACCCTCCGTGCGCGAGGCCGTTCGGGGAGCGGCCCGCGGCAGCGACCCGTCCGTCGAGCTCCAGCCCTACGCGCAGAAGGTCCGCGCGGACTCCGGGGTGGACTTCGTGACGATCATGGACCTCGACGGGCGGCGCTGGACCCACCCCGACCCGCGCCGGATCGGCGAGCCCTTCATGGGCAACACCGCCCCCGCGCTGCGCGGCGAGACCTTCAGCGAGACCTACACCGGCACGCTCGGCCCCTCCATCCGCGTGGTCACCCCGCTGGAGGACGACGGCCGGATCGTCGGCCTCGTCAGCTCCGGGATCACGGTCCGCGCGATCAGCGACCGGCTCGGGGCGCAGCTCTCCGCCCTCGCCTGGGTCGCGGCCGCCGCCCTCGCCCTCGGCGGGGTCGGCACGTACGTCGTCAACGCCCGGCTGCGCCGCCACACTCATGGCATGAACGCGGCCGAGCTCAGCCGGATGTACGACTACCACCAGGCGGCCCTGCACGGGGTCCGCGAGGGGCTGCTCATGCTCGACGGGCAGCGCAGGATCACCCTGATCAACGACGCCGGACGGGAACTCCTGGGCCTGCCGGGCGGCGAGATCACCGGCACCGGGGTCGCCGACCTCGGTCTGCCGGCCCCCCTCACCGGAGCCCTGCTCGCGGACCGGCCGCGGGTGGACGAGGTGCACCTGACCGCAGACCGGGTGCTGGTCGTGAACAGTTCGCCGGTCGCGGGCGGCGGCCGCCGGGGCACCGTGGTCACCCTGCGCGACCACACCGAGCTGCAGGCGCTGACGGGCGAACTGGATCACGAGCGGGGTTTCACGCAGGCCCTGCGCTCCCAGGCCCACGAGGCGGCCAACCGGCTGCACACCGTGGTCTCGCTCATCGAACTCGGCCGTGCGGACGAGGCGGTGGACTTCGCCACCGCCGAGCTGGAACTGGCCCAGGCCCTCACCGACGAGGTGGTCACCGCGGTCGGGGAGCCGGTCCTGGTGGCGCTGCTGCTGGGCAAGGCCGCCCAGGCGCACGAGCGGGGCGTGGAGCTGGTCGTCACCGCGGACAGCCGCAGCCTCGCCGACGGGGGCGGGCTGCCGCCGGCCCGTGACCTGGTCACGGTGCTGGGCAACCTCATCGACAACGCGGTCGACGCCGTGACCGCCGTACCGGGTGCCCGGATCGCGGTGACGCTGCGGCCGGAACGGGACGAGCTGCTGCTGCGGGTCGCCGACAACGGACCCGGGCTGCCCGAGGGGGTGGACGTGTTCCGCCGGGGCTGGTCCGGCAAGGGGGAGGGGCGCGGCCTCGGTCTCGCCCTGGTCCAGCAGGTGGCCCAGCGCTACGGCGGCACCGTGACCGCCGCGCAGGGGCCGGGCGGCGGAGCGGAGTTCACGGTCCGCCTGCCGCTGGCGTCCCCGCAGGGCGCGGCGACCCCGGACCCGGTCGCCTTGCCGCCGGTCGCTTCCCCGCCGGTCGCCTCCCCGCCCGTCGCCTCCGCGCGGGGCGAGGCGGCCCCGGATCCGGCCGCCGGGGGTCAGCGGTGAGCGGGGGCGACGTACGCGTCCTGGTGGTCGAGGACGATCCGGTCGCCGCCGACGCCCACGCGCTCTACGTGGGCCGGGTGCCCGGCTTCAGCGCCGTCGGAGCCGTCCACTCCCTCGCCGAGGCCACCCGGGTCCTGGAGCGGACCCGCGTCGACCTGCTGCTGCTCGACCTCGGCCTGCCCGACGGGCACGGCCTGCGCTACGCACGCGGGCTGCGCGCCGCCGGACACCCCGTCGACGTGATCGTGGTGACCTCCGCGCGGGACCTGGCCGTGGTGCGCGAGAGCGTCTCCCTCGGCGTGGTCCAGTACGTACTGAAGCCCTTCGCCTTCCCGACGCTGCGCGAACGGCTCCTGCGCTACGCAGAGTTCCGCGCGACCGCCGGCGAGGCGGCCGGCCAGGACGACGTGGACCGGGCGATGGCCGCCCTGCGCGCACCCCGCCCGGCCGAGCTGCCCAAGGGCCTGAGCGCGCCGACCCTGGACCGGGTCGCCGCGCTGCTGCGGGCGGCGCCCGAGGGGCTGACCGCAGCAGGGGCGGCCGAGGCGGCCGGGATATCCCGGATCACCGCACGCCGCTACCTGGAGCACCTGGTGGACACCGGCCGCGCGGACCGCACGCCCCGGTACGGCCAGGTCGGCCGCCCCGAACTGCACTACCGCTGGCTGGCGGCTGCCGGTTCGGTGTCGAACGTGTAGAACTTCCGGTGGTCCAGCATGTCCGCCGGCGTCACGTCGTTCCACGGCCGCATCGTGTCGTTCAGGTCCACGACGTTCGCCGTGCCGGCGGCCGGCAGGTAGGTGGACTGCGGATGCCGCGCCTGCCAGTCGGCCCAGAGCTTGTCGATGAAGGCGTGGTGCATCCAGAACACCGGGTCGTTCGGGGAGACGCCGGTGGCCATCTGCCCGCCGACCCACACGTGCACCCGGTTGTGCAGGTTGGCGCCGCGCCAGCCCTCCAGGTGGTTGCGGAAGCCGTTGGAGGAGCTGTTCCAGGGGGCCATGTCGTAGACCGGCATGGCGAGCACGGAGTCCACCTCGGCCTTGGTCGGCAGCTGGGCGACGCCCGTGCCGAGTGCGCGCCGCAGGTACGCGCGCCCGTCCACGCGGACGTCTATGTTCCACTTGCCCGTCGCGTAGGCGAAGGGACCGTCGAGGACCTGTCCGTCGCGGGCCCGTCCGGTGCCGCCGAGGAAGTCGGGGGCCCAGAGCGAGGAGCGGGAGGTGCGGTCCACGGTCCAGTCCCAGTAGGGAAGCGAGACGTTCGCGTCCACTTTCTGCAGAGCCGCCTCGAATTCCAGCAGGAACCGGCGGTGCCAGGGCAGGAAGGACGGGGAGCGGTGGCCGACCCGGTCGCCCGAGTCGGTGTCGCTCATGATGAAGCCGTTGTGGGTGGTGACGAAGCGGTCGTAGCTGCCGGTGCGCTTGAGCTCCAGCAGGGCCGAGGTGAAGGCGCGCTTCTCGTCGGCGGTCAGCGTGGCCTGGTTCTTGCGGACGGTCATGCCGCACCACCGAAGGGGGCGAGGGTGGCGCCCTGGAGGTCGCGCACCGCGGCGCGGGCGAGCAGGGTGGGGTCGGAGAACGTCTCGTAGTGGTTGATCACGCTGATCCAGGTTCCGTCGGCGTTGCGCATCACGTGCAGTTCGCGGCCGTCTATTCGTACGGTCGGCTGGCCGGGGGAGTGGTGGCCGCCGTGGTGGCCGCCCTCGCCCGGGGTGATCTGAATGCGGCGGCCCTTGTAGACCTCGTCGACCGTGCCCGGGGGTGTGGACGCGGTGGGGGTCGCGGCGGCGCTTGTGGCGACGCTCGCGGCGGCAGCGGTGAGGCCAAGGACGGTGAGTGCACCGGCAGTTGTACCCAAGGCCTGACGGCGGGTGATCTTGTTCATGGCCCGAGAGGTATCAGGGCAAATGAAACGGCAGGCCGGTATCCGGACATCAGCAGATAAGTTGCCCGTAGAACAAGTTGGATGATCTTCCCGTCCGGACCGTCTCCTGAGGTTCGGACGGGAAGATCTGCGGAATCGAGTCTACTGGGCGGTAATTTCTTCGGAGCGCAGGGGTCCGTATGTGGAGGATCACACCACAGAGTCGGCTGGAAGCAGAGCGTTATCTGCCACTCGCGTCGCTTCGCTCTCATCCCAGATCGATGGGCTTTGTCACCTATAGTCCCGATATGGCTCTTCATGAGACGAAGGACACGCGCTCCCGTGACGCCGATACGGACGTGTTCGCGTCCGCGCTGAGCGGCGAGGTCCTCCCCAAGTACCGGATGCCCGAGGACCACTCGCCCACCGAGGTCGTCTACGAACTGCTCCGCAACGAACTCCTCCTCGACGGCAACGCCGCCCAGAACCTCGCCACCTTCTGCACCACCTGGTCGGACGAGGGCGTCCACCGGCTGATGAACGACTGCCTCGACAAGAACATGATCGACAAGGACGAGTACCCGCAGACCGCCGAGATCGAGTCCCGCTGCATCAACATCCTGGCCGACCTGTGGAACGCCCCCGCCGGCACCACCGCGACCGGTTGCTCCACCACCGGTTCCAGCGAGGCCGCGATGCTCGGCGGCCTCGCCCTCAAATGGCGCTGGCGCGAGCGCCGCCGCGCCGCCGGTCTCCCCACGGACCGCCCCAACCTGGTGTGCGGCCCCGTCCAGGTCTGCTGGGAGAAGTTCGCCCGCTACTTCGACGTCGAGCTGCGCCAGGTCCCGCTGGAGCCCGGCGCCAACGGCCTGCTGCCCCATCAGCTCGCCGAGTACGTAGACGAGAACACCATCGGCGTCGTCGCCATCCTCGGCGTCACCTACACCTGCGTCTACGAGCCCGTCGCCGAGATCTCCGCCGAACTCGACCGGATCCAGGCCGAGCACGGCTGGGACGTCCCCGTCCACGTGGACGGCGCCAGCGGCGGCTTCGTCGCGCCCTTCCTCCACCCCGACGTGGTGTGGGACTTCCGGCTGCCGCGCGTCGCCTCCGTGAACACCTCAGGCCACAAGTACGGGCTCGCGCCCCTCGGAGTGGGCTGGATCGTCTGGCGCTCCGCCGACCTGCTGCCCGCGGACCTCGTCTTCGACGTCGACTACCTGGGCGGCGACATGCCGACCTTCGCCCTCAACTTCTCCCGCCCCGGCGGCGAGATCATCGCCCAGTACTACCTCTTCCTGCGCCTGGGCCGCGGCGGCTACCGGCGCGTCCAGCTCGCCTGCGCCGAGACCGCCCAGTACCTGGCCCGGGAGATCGCCCAGATGGGCCCCTTCACCCTGCTCTACGACGGCGAGGGCGGCCTCCCGGCGGTCTCCTACAAGCTCGCCGACCCGGAAGCGGCCGGGTTCACCCTCTACGACCTCTCCGACCGGTTGCGCATGAGGGGCTGGCAGGTGCCCTCGTACCCGCTGCCCGCCGACCGCGAGGACACGGTCATCCAGCGGGTCCTCGTCCGGCACGGGGTGACCCGCGATCAGATCGCCCTGCTCGTCGCCGACCTGCGCCGGGCCGTGGAGCACCTGCAGGCCTCACCCCCGCCCGTACCGGCGACCGCGCCCCGGTCCGGCTTCCACCACTAGCCGACGCATGGAGGAACGGCCGCCCGACGTGTGGGCGGAGGCGGACGCCTACGAGCGGTACATGGGCCGGTGGAGCCGCCAGGTCGCCGAGGTGTTCCTGGCGCGGCTCGGCATCCGGAACGGTCTGCGCTGGCTGGACGTCGGCTGCGGCACCGGAGCGCTGACCGCGGCCGTGGCGGCCCGGTGCCGGCCGGGCGCCGTGGTGGGCCTGGACCGGTCGCCCGCGTTCCTGCGCGCGGCCCGGGCCGCCGCGCCCGCGCCGGCCCGCTTCGCGGTGGCCGACGCGTCGGCGCTGCCCTTCCGCGATGCGGTGTTCGACGCGGTCGTCAGCGGGCTGGCCCTCAACTTCCTGGAACCGCCCGCGGCGGCGGCCGCCGAAGCCGCCCGGGTGGTCCGGCCGGGCGGGCTCGTCGCGGCGTACGTGTGGGACTACGCCGAGGGCATGGCCTTCCTGCGCCGCTTCTGGGACGCCGCGGCCTCGGTCGATCCGGCGGCTTCCATGCGCGACGAGGGCCGGCGCTTCCCGCTGTGCCGCCCGGGTCCGCTGCGCGCGCTCTGGACCGGCGCGGGGCTGGTCGACGTGACGGTCGACCCGATCGAGGTGCCCACCGTCTTCAACGGGTTCGCGGACCTGTGGGAGCCCTTCCTGTCCGGCCAGGGACCGGCTCCCGGCTACGTCGCGACCCTCGCCCCCGCCGCCCGGGACCGGCTGCGAACCCGACTCGCCACGACCCTCCCCGCCGAACCGGACGGCACGATCTCCCTCGCCGCCCGCGCCTGGGCGGTCCGGGGCCGACGGCCGTGAGGCGCGAACGCCGCGACCGCCGGAGAAGGGGTGACCCGGGTCACACGCAGGGGTGTCACGTTCCGCGCCGGCCGTTTGTCCCATGGGTATGAACGAGACGAAGAACGTACTGCTGGCCGGCGCGAGCGGGGTCCTGGGACGCCACGTCACCGAGGCGCTCACCCGCGCCGGCCACACCGTGATCGGCCTCGGCCGCGGCGCCGGCGCCGGTGTGCGGGCCGACCTGATGGACCGCGACGGGCTGCTGCGCGCGGTCGACGGGCTGGCGGTCGACACGGTGGTGCACGCGGCGACCGCCCTGCGCAAGGCGCCCGCGCGGCACCGGGACATGTTCGCCACCGACGACCTCCGCGTCACCGGGACCAGGAACCTGATGGAGGCCGCCCGCGCGGTCGGCGCCCGCCGCGTCATCGCCGAGTCGATGGTCTTCGGCTACGGCTACCGGGACTTCGGCGACCACGTGATCACCGAGGAAACCGACCTGTTCGGCCCGACCGGCGACCCCGCCGTGGAGCGCCACCTCGAAGGCATGCGGGTCAAGGAGGCGCTGATGCTCGGCGCCGGTGACATCGAGGGGATCGCGCTGCGGTTCGGGCTCTTCTACGGCGCCGGGGCCACCGAGACCCTCGTCGAGATGCTGCGGGGGCGCAGGCTCCCGGCCGTCGCCGACCAGGGGCGGGTCCTGCCGTGGGTCGATCTCGCGGACGCCGGGCGCGCCGTCGCGCTCGCCGTCGAGGGCGGCCGCCCGGGGCACGCGTACAACATCGTCGACGACACGCCCATGGGCTTCGGCGCCCATGTCCGGACGACCGCCGAGGCCTTCGCAACCCCGAAGCCGATGAGCGTCCCCGCCTGGCTGATGCGCCCCGCCTCGTACGCGTACCGGATGGTCAGGACGAACATGCGGGTGTCCAACGCCAAGGCGAAGACCGGGCTGGGGTGGACTCCGACCCGTCAGGGCTGCGCCGAAGGACTGCGCGTGCTCGCCGCGAGGTGACCGCTCTTGATCGATCGGCAGGCCGATGTCACGGTGGCGATCATGAACGATCATTTCGAGGAGCACCGGCGCGTGCTGTTCGCCGCCGCTTACCGCATGCTGGGCAGCGTCGCCGACGCCGAGGACATCGTGCAGGACGCCTGGCTCGCCTGGAACCGCACCGACCGGACGGCCGTCGAGCACCCCAGGGCCTACCTGGTGCGCACCGTCACCAACCTGAGCCTGAACCGGCTGAGGTCGGCCCAGGCCGTCCGGGAGGCGTACGTCGGGCCCTGGCTCCCCGAACCCCTCCTCACCTCGCCCGACATCGCCGAGGAGGCCGAACTGACCGACACGGTCTCCATGGCGGTCCTGGTCGTACTGGAGACCCTGACCCCGACCGAGCGCGCGGTGTTCATGCTCCGCGAGGTGTTCGGGTACCCCTACGCGGAGATCGCGGAGGTCGTCGGGAAGTCCGAGGCGAACGTCCGCCAGTGCGCGCACCGGGCCCGCGAGCACGTCCAGGCCCGGCGCCCCCGCTTCACCGCCGGCGCGGCCGAACAGCGGGAGATCGCCGAGAAGTTCCGCGCGGCCTGCTCGGGCGGAAACCTGGGCGAGGTGCTCGAACTCCTCGCCCCCGACGTCGTCACCTGGTCGGACGGCGGCGGTGTCGTCACCGCCGCCCGCCGCCCGCTGTACGGCGCCGACCACGTCGCTCGCTGGTGGCTCGGAGTCCTGGCCAAACCGCGGGCCGGCGAGGGGGAGATGCGCGTCGCCGAGATCAACGGCGAGCCCGGCCTCCTGCTCGTGCTCGACGGCGCGAACGTCGGCGCGATGACCTTCGAGGCCGTCGAGGGCCGGATCACCGCCCTGCGCATCACCGTCAACCCGGAGAAGCTGCGCGGCATCCAGGCCCGCCCCTGAACGGAGGCGGCGCCCCGCGGGGCGCCGCACCCGGTGGCCGCCGTGGCCGGTGGCCCCCGGGGTTACCGGGCGCCGAAGTTCTGCGTCCACCAAGGGCCGCCGGCGCCCTGGTGGATGCCCACGCCGAGGTCCTTGAAGGAGCAGTTGAGGATGTTCGCGCGGTGGCCGGGGCTCTTCATCCAGGAGTCCATGACCGATTGCGCGGTCTGCTGGCCCTTGGCGATGTTCTCGCCGTACGTCGACCAGCGGTATCCGGCCGAGGTGGTCCGCTGCCCCGGGTCCGCACCGTCGGGGTTGGTGTGCGAGAAGAAGTCCCGCGCCGCCATGTCGTCCGAGTGCCCCTGAGCGGCCGCACGCAGCTGCGGGTCCTCCTTGAGGGGACCACAGCCGGCGGCCGCCCGCTCGGTGTTGACCAAGGCCAGGACCTGGCCGGCCATCCCCGGCGGGGCGGGTGCCGGCTTGGGCGCCGAGGGCCGCGGGCTGGGCGAGGTGCTGCGGCTCTGCGTCGGACTCGGGCTGGCGGACGGGCTCGGCGAGGCGGAGGCCGACGCAGAGGGCGAGGGGGACGCCGAGGGCGATGGGGAGGCCGACTCCGACGGGAGCGCGGACTCGGTGGCCGACAGCGCGGCCAGCGGGGCGGCGGGCGTGGCGCCGCCGTCCCCAGGCTCACCGGAACCGGGGAGTCCGCCGAGGTACACCAGGCCGCCGCCCGCGACACAGGCGGCCAGCACCGCGCCGCCGACCACCCGACGGCGGCTGCTGCGCCGGCGCTTGCGCAGCTCGCCCCGGCCACCGCCCGCGCTGTCGACCGGAGTGAGCTGGGTCGCCGTGTCGGCGAAGGCCCCCTCGGCCCCCTCGGCTCCGTCGGCGAAGGCCGCGGCGACGGGGGCGAAGCCTGCCGCCCCGGCCGCCCGTACCCCTGCCAGCAGGGCCGCCGAGACCGGCACGAGGGCCAGACCGGCCAGCAGTCCCTCCGCCGGAACCAGCCCGCTCCACAGGCCGGAGCACCGTACGCATTCACGCGCGTGCCGGGCTATTCGCTTGCGCCACAGTGCCGAGGGCCGGCCGTCCCAGCCCGCCATCACGGCCCGCAGTTCCTCGCACGGCGGATTGGCCTCCAGCGCACGCTCCACCACCCGGGCCGACTCCAGCTGCGCCTTCATCCGCTGGACCCGGACCGCCGTGTGCTGCGGGGACAGCTCCAGCGCGGAAGCCACCTCGGCGCGCGTCAGCTCGCCGGCGCACTCCAGCCACCACAGCGACAGCAGCGCCCGGTCCTCGGGCTCCAGCCAGCGCGTGGCCCGGGCCGTCTCGCGCCGCTGGCCCGCCAGGTTCAGGCGCACGACGGTCAGGTCGACGAAGTCGGCCCCCGGGTCGGCGACGTCGTAGGCCGCATCCAGCGTGCTCTCGCCGAAGCCGCTCTGCCGGGCCTGCCAGTGCGCCCGCACGCGGTTCATCGCGATCGCCACGAGCCAGGACCGGAAGCTCTCGTCCGCGCGCAGGCCGCCCAGCCCGTCGAGCGCCCGCAGCATCGTGTCCTGCACCACGTCGTCCACGTCGCAGGAGCCGTCCAGGGCCCGACCGACGATGTTGTAGACGAGCGGGAGGTGGGTGCTGACGAGCTCGTCCTGCGCGCGGGGGTCGCCCGCGCGAGCCGCTGCCACCAGCGCTGCCGTGTGCTGAGTACTCATGTGATGTTCCCTGTCCGTACCGGCGGTCGATGATGCCCGATACCTGGGAGACCGTCGACCGTGGCCCCGATAACACTTATCCCGAAAGTTTTTCGGGAAGTCGTTTCCCCGGCCTCCGGAGCGGGCCGTGCGGGCGAAGGGACGCGGAACCACATGGAAGCACGGCCGGGTGCGCAGGCCGGACCCGGGGTACGGGGCCGGAGCCGGGCGTGACTGAGCGCCGCCCCCGGCCCGTTCGGGCCGGGGGCGGCGCTCGGTGCGCGTACGGAGCTGCTAGTTGGGAGCCACCTTGCAGGCGCTCACCGCGGTCCCGTTGGACACACTGCTCTTGGTCAGCCCGGTCACACACTTCTTTTGGTCGCCGGTCTGGGCGTCGTAGCACGCCGTCCGGATGGCGGCCGAGGCTTCACCGCCCTGCAACTCGCGTTCGACCTTGTTGATGCAGGCCGAGACGTCCGCGTGGGCGGCGGGGGCCGCGAGGGCCGCGCCACCGAGGGCGAGGGTCAGGCCGGTGAGGACACCTGCGATACGGGTAGACGTGCGCATGGAATGCACCTGCTCTCCGGGATCGTCGCGCGGCCCGGGACTTGGTGTGTCGGATCCGCGCGGGAAACGGCGCCGAGCGCACACGGCCCGTGTACGGCCGCTGTGCCCGGGC
Source organism: Streptomyces sp. NBC_00207 (assembly GCF_045160965.1). Lineage (NCBI taxonomy): Bacteria > Bacillati > Actinomycetota > Actinomycetes > Kitasatosporales > Streptomycetaceae > Streptomyces > Streptomyces sp. NBC_00207. The sequence goes on from NZ_CP130715.1 coordinate 8,697,653, forward strand.
CCCCGCACCGGACCGGCTCGGCAAAGCCTCCCCTTCCACCTTCGACGCTAGAGCAGCCCCCTGCCGCACGCACCCGCTGGCGCCCTCTTCCGGACCGGCCGCGAGGGGGTTTGCGGTAACGATCGCCCTGCGCGTCACAGCAGGTCACAGCAGCGGAGTCAGGGCCTCGGTGGCCGCGCGCAGGGCGGGTGCGTACGCCTCGATCTCCTCGCGGGAGACCAGGAAGGTGACGGTGGTGACGCTGACCCCGCCGACCGGCCGGCCCGACGGGCCCAGGACCGCGGCGCCGATGCAGCGGATGGTCGGCTCGTTCTCCTCGTCGTCCACCGCGTAGCCCCGGGCGCGGACTTCCGCCAGCTGAGCGTGCAGCGCCCGCGCGGTGGTGAGTGTCCGCGGTGTCCGGCGCGGCAGGCCGGCGGCGGCGATCAGGTCCCGCACCTCGTCGGCGGGCAGGCGGGCCAGGATGCTCTTGCCGATCGCGGTCGTGTGCAGCGGCATGCGCATGCCGATGCGCGAGGCCGTCCGGAAGGGCTGGTCGCCCTCCAGCTTGCGGATGTAGGTGATGGTCTCCCCGCTGTGCAGGGCGAGATGGACCGTCTGGCCGGTGTTCTCCCGGAGTTCGCCCAGGATGCGCCCGATGCTCGGCGGCTCCCCGCCGCCGACGAGGGCGGACAGTCCGCGCAGCCGCGGCCCCACCCCGTACCGGCTCTCGGCCTCTTGTCGTACGAAGCCCTGCTCGACCAGCGAGGCCAGGATGCGGAAGGTGCTCGACTTGGGCACCGCGGCCGCCGTCGCCACATCGGTCAGCCGGTGCGGTCCGCCGGGCGCCGCGACCGCCTCCAGGACGCGCAGGGACTTCTCCAGCGCGGAACCGGCCGCGGAGGTCCGCCCGGAGCGCACGCCGTCCGGGACTTCGTCCACATCCGTTGACACGGGAACTCCCAGCGTGGGTAGGGTCTAGACCAAACAGTTCCGTCACACGGTACGCCGTTCCACTACATGGAACAAACGGGAGGTCTTCCTTGTCCAGCCACCCGTACGAGGTGCTGGCGGCCCAGCGGCTGCTGCCGGTGCTGCGCGACGCCGACGCCGACGAGGCCGTCCGCCGCACCACCGTCCTGCTCGCCGCCGGCTGCCGCGCCGTCGAACTGACCACCTCCACCCCCGGCTGGGCCGAGGCCCTCACCCGTACCGTCCCCCTCGACGACGCGTACGGCCGCCCCGCCCTCATCGGCGTCGGCACGGTCACCACCGCCGCGCAGGCCGGGACCGCCCTGGACGCGGGCGCCGCCTTCCTGATCTCCCCGTACCCGGCCCCCGAGGTCCGGGAGGTCGCCCGGCGCCGGCGAGCCGTCTTCATCGAGGGCGGGTTCACCCCCGGCGAGATCGCCGCCGCCGTCCGGGCCGCCGGCGCGGCCAAGGTCTTCCCGGCCCACGTGGGCGGCCCCGGATTCGTCCGCTCCCTCCGGGCGGTCCTGCCCGGGGCGGTGATCATCCCGACCGGCGGCATCCGGCCCGCCGAGGTCCCGGACTGGCTGGCCGCGGGCGCGACGGCCGTCGGCATCGGCAACGGCCTGCCGGCCGACCCGGTCGAACTGGCCGCCGTATTCGCCGGGCTGGCCCGTCCGCACCCCGCGCACGGCGACGGCGGCACCGGTGCGGATGCGGATGCGGGTGCCGACGCCGACGCCGGCTCGGACGCGGCCGGGAGGCGCTGACCGTGCACCGGCGATCCGCCCCGGCCTACGACGTCCTCGTACTCGGCGAGGTCCTCGTCGAGATCCACGCGGACACCGCCCTGCGCGAGGCCGCCGACGGCACCCCGGCCCGCATCTCCTACTCCGGGGACGCACTCAACGCGGCGGCTGCCGCAGCCGCGGCAGGGGCCCGGACCGCCCTGCTCGCCGTGGTCGGCGACGACGAGCTCAGCACCCCGCTCCTGCGCCGGGCCGCCGAACTCGGCGTCGACGTCTCCCACGTGCGCCGTGCCCCGCACCCCAACGGCGCCTACCTGCTCTCCGCCGACACCGACGGCGACCGCGAGTTCGTCTACTGGCGCGCCCACAGCGCCGGTTCCACCCTCGCGCCCGCACACGTCGAATCCTGGCGCGAGCTGCTGACCCGCTGCCGGGCGCTCGTCACCAGCGGCATCACCGGCGCCCTGTCGCCGAGCAGCCGGAGCGCCGTGCTGGCCGCAGCCCAGCTCGTGCACGGGGCGGGCGGGCACCTCTCGTACGACCCCAACTTCCGCTCCCGGCTGACTTCCCGGGCCGAGGCCCGGGAACTGCTCGCCCGGATCGCCCCGCTGACCGGGCTGCTCAAGACCTCCTGCCCGGCCGACGCGCGGGCCCTCGTCGGCACCGCCGATCCGCACACCGCCGCGGCCCGCCTCCGCGCGCTCGGCGCCCGTACCGTCGCGGTCACCGCCGGCGCGGACCGGCTGCTGCTGGACGACGGCACGCGGGCGGCCTACCACCCCGTGCCAGTGAACCCCGCGCCGGTCGACGCGACCGGCGCGGGCGACTGCTTCACCGGCACCACCACCGCCCGGCTCGCCCTCGGCGACACCCTCGCGGACGCCGTGACGTACGGCACGGCCGCGGCCTCCCTCTCGGTCTCCGGCCGCGGCGGCACCGGGCACGTCCCCTCCTTCGAGGAGACGGCGGCCCTGGCCGCCGCCCACCGGGCCGGACCCTAGTGCCGTGACCGGATGGGTTCACCGAGGCCTCGTGGTCTGCGGCTGCGCGAGTCACCGTTGCTCCCCGGTTTCGGTTGGTCGCAGGGCTGACCGACCTCGTTTGCACGGTGGTAATCGACTTGCTGCCCGCCCCGGCGGGCGGGCAGGGTCTGGATCATGCTTGAACTACGTACTGTGGAATCAGACGACTGGCCCCTTTGGCGGGAGTTGCGACTGGCCGCGCTTGCTGAGGCGCCCTATGCGTTCGGATCGACACTGGCCCAGTGGCAGGGCTCCGGCGACCGAGAGGAACGCTGGCGTGCCCGCCTGTCGATTCCCGGCGCGCACGATCTCGTCGCGCTCCTCGACGGCCTTCCGGTGGGCATGGCCAGCGGAGTGCCGGGCGAGGGAGCGGAGAACGTGGAGTTGATCTCGATGTGGGTCAGCCCCACGGCTCGGGGCAAGGGCGTGGGTGACTTCCTGATCCACGCGGTCGAGCGGTGGGCGGTGGAGCGCGGTGCCGCGACGCTGCGGTTGTCCGTCATGCCGGACAACCGCGAGGCGACTGCGCTCTATGAGCGGCGCGGTTTCACGGACACGGGTGAGCCCGGCGATCTTCTGCCCGATGGCGTCGGCAGGGAGCGGGTCATGGCGAAGAGCCTGGCCGCTGTCTGATCTCCACATCCGGGCACGGCGGGATCTCTCACTTGGTCAGGCTGCGGGCGCGTTCGCGGCGCCGTCCGGGCGGGCCGCCCGGATGCTCTTGGGTGAGGCCCAGGTCGGGCCGATGCCCTTGCGGCGTCTGTTGACGCCCCACAGGGTGTCGTCGCCGACCGAGTAGCAGCCATGGAAGCAGCGGGTGCCGTGAGTGCGGTGACAGGTCGCCGGCAACCGGTCCGGCCCGCCCTGCTCGGCCCAGCAGGCCCCGGCGGTCGGGCCGATGCCCAGCGGCCCGAACTCGTCGAAGGCGACGGTCCGGTCCGGGCACTCGTGGAGCATGTACTCGATGCGGTCCAGCTTGGCGTCGAAGTCCGGGTCGGTGGACTCCTTCCAGGTCTTGGCGCGCTGGAAGGTGATCCCGCGGCGGGCGAGTAGGCAGCGCAGGGCCTCGCGGCCGATCCGTATCGGGCGGGCGGGGTCGTGGCGCAGGTGATCGGCGAGTTTCCGGATCGACCAGCGGGTGAAGGGCTTGCCGAGCTTGGCCGGGCGGGTGGCGGCCGTCTGGATGACGAAGTCCTCGTCGTCATCGCTGAGCAGGCGGGGACGGCCTCCCGCCCACCGAGGGTCCAGGCAGGCCAACCCGATCTCGTTGAGCTTGTGGATCACGTCCCGGACGGTGTCCTCGTCCGCCTGCACGAGCCGCAGGTCACGCCAGGGAACCCCGGTCCGAATCTTGTAGACCATCGAGTTGAGGATCTGACGGCCCTTCACCCGAGGGCGGCCAGCCGTAGCGTGTGGCAGCGGCGGCGCGGGTAACTTCCACTCGTGATCGGCAAGTTCGTGACGATGGTGCACGGGATCATGATCCCGGAAGCGTCAAGCGGCGCTTGGAAGGCGCCTGCCCCACCCCAGGAGAGCCCGCCGTGCTTGCCTACGCAGGAGAGGCGACAGGCCAGGTGTATTCGAGCTCGGGCAGCTCAAAGCCCTGCTCGAACCGGCAGACGCGCTCGTCGGTACGGAGGGCGCCATGCCGCTCGTAGAAGGCGATGGCGCGAGCATTGGCGCGCAGCACTTCCAGGTAGACCGAGCTGCCCGGGTGTTCATCGGCCGCCCACGCCAAGACGTGCGCCAGCAGCCGGCCTCCGATCCCGGACCCGGTGCGGCCCGGCCTGGCGTGCAGGTTGTCCAGCAAGAGCCGGCCATCAGATTGAGGGATCACATACGCGAAGCCTTCTATTTCGGCCGCTCCCACCATCACGAACAGCGCCGCCCCCGGGTGCGGCTCGTCAAGTCGGCCGAGCCAAAGCTCCAGGCGATTTTCGAGGAGAGGGCCGGTCAAGAAGCTGCTGGGCATGATTCCCGCATAGGCCGTACGCCAACTCTCGGCATGCAGTGCCGCAACCTCGGCCGCATCGCTCCTGCGGCCCGTTCTGATCTCCATGGGTTCCAGCCTCGCCCATGAGCAAGAGCGATGCCACATCAGGGCAGGTGAAACGGCTAACAGTGCCACTTGAAGACGGACCCTAGGGGGAGTCGGGATCGGCGACCCACCCGGCCGCCAGTACCAGGCGCGAGGTCCGGTGGACGGTCAGGAACCCGAACGGCCGGTCGAAGCGCACCTCGGCCCGGCGCGCCCGGTACCGGGGCCCCGGCCCCGCGCAGCCGACCGCGACCCCGGTGACGGCCGCGGCCTCGAAGCCCTCGGCGTGGAACCGGGCAAGGGCGGACTGCCGGGCCGAAGCGATGGCCAGCGGCTTGGAGCTGATGCCGGGGAAGTGGCCGTGGGACCCGTCAGCGGCGGTTTCCAGTCCGAACAGCCGGGCGTGGTCCAGGAGGTCGTGCTCGGACCGCACCTCGAAAGCCACCGTCTCGATGTCCAGACGGGGTTCGGGCGAGTAGGCGGCCACACTGCCGACGGCCAGTCCCGGACCGGGGCTCCCGTCCGGGAGCAGGCTCGCTCCGGTGGCGGGGAGGGCCTTGGTGACGGCGGCGATCGCGGTGGCGAGCGTGTCACCGACGGGTGCTCCGGGCTCGCCCAGCACGAGGTGGACGTCCACTCCCGCGGCGCCGACGACCTCCAGCAGGGTGATCGCACCGGACGGGCCGTGTCCCACCCGGACCCGGTCGAGCAGGGAGGTGCTCCGGACCAGCCTGCGCACGGGCCGGCCGGCCCACGGGCCCGCGGACGGCTCTCCGCAGGACTCGTGGAACGGCTGGATCCACCTCAGCCGCAGCGCGAGTGCGGAGGCGAGGACCAGCAGGGTCTCCTGGTCGAGGAGTACCGGCATGCGCTCGATCAGCCCGCCCGTCCGGTCCGACGCCCACGCGTCGAGCGTCTCGGCGTCGGCGTCCAGGTCCCCGGTCAGCGTGCCCCGGGCGCCGGCCGGGAGCCCCGCCGACCAGTCTTCCTCCAGCGGGAGTCCGGCCTTGGCCCACAGCCCGGTCGCCGCCTGCAGCCCCCGTACGCCGGCCAGTGCGGCCAGCAGCTCCCGGGCGGCCCCGGCCGCGGCCTCGGCGGGTATGCCCAGGGCGTGCGCCAGTTCGGCGCGGGCCGGACCGCCCGAGCCGTCCGCGAGCAGGGCGAGCAGCGGCCAGACCCCGGCCGCGGTGAACACGGTGCCCGTGTCCCCCGCCGGGGCCTGGGCGGCGGCCCAGCGCGTCGTCAGGCGGTTGACTGCCCGTACCGTCGAGTTCCTCATGCGGGGGAGCGTACGTGGAGGGACACCGCCGGGCCGGATGGATTTCCGCGGCCCGGCGGCGCCGGTCAGTGGCGCCGGTCAGAGGCGTCGGCGGTGACGACGTTCCGGGGTGCCGGTCAGCGCCCGCGCAGCCCGCGGTCGACGGCCGTCATCAGCTCACCGTCGGAGGTGTCCGCGTCGAGCGACCAGAACATCGCGCCGCCCAGGCCGTGTTCGCGGACGTAGGCGGTCTTGGTGCGCAGCACCTGCGGGTCGTCGTACGTCCACAGGGTGGTGCCGTCGAACAGCCAGGCATGGCCCCCGCGCCGGTCCCGGTGGACCTGGTAGGTGCCGGAGCCGGCCAGTTTCTTCAGTGCCTTGTAGTCCTCGTACCCGGCGGACCAGGTGGCGGGCGCCGGGCCCGTGGCGGGCTGTCCCATGCCGTCCCCGCCGCCGCTGACGCCGGTCCAGCCCTGCCCGTAGAAGGGCATGCCCATCACCAGCTTGTGCGCGGGCGCCCCGCGCAGCCGCCAGGCGTCCACCGTGCCGTCGACGCTGAAGTCGCCCCTGGCGTAGAGCGCGGACTGCTGGGCGGTCTTCGACTCGCCCGAGACGTGGAAGTCGTAGCCCTGGAGGGTGACGAAGTCGAGGTCGCGCATGATCCGGCGGACGTCGAAGCCCGCGTCGATCTTGGCGGGCGCGGTCGGGACGAAGGCGGTCAGCTCGTACTTCGTCTTCTTCTGCCGGCTCTTCGCGTACGCGTCGAGCTGGGTGCGGAACTCCTTGACGAGCTCCGTGAAGTTGCGCTTGTCCTCCGGCCGGAACTTCGTGTCGGTGTCGCCCGCGGAACCGGGCCACTCCCAGTCGAGGTCGATCCCGTCGAACACGCCGGCCGCCGCTCCCGCGCCGCCGCGGCTGCCGTCCTGCGGGAGATTGCCCTTGATGTAGAGGTCGATGCAGGACTCGACCAAGGCCTTGCGGGAGGCCGGCGTGAGCGCGGCGTCCGAGAAGTGGGTCGACCAGCTCCAACCCCCCAGCGAGATCAGCACCTTGAGGCCGGGGTGCCTGGCCTTGAGCTCGCGCAGCTGGTTGAAGTTGCCGGCGAGGGGCTGCTCCGGGGTGTCGGCGACCCCGTCGACGGAGTTCTCGGCGTCCAGCGGGCGGACGTAGTCGGCCCATGCGTCGGCCTCGCCGGGCACGTTCCCGGTGAAGCACGTGCCCTGCGGGCTGACGTTGCCGAACGCGTAGTTGATGTGGGTGAGCTTGCCGGCGGAACCGTTCGCCTCGAGGTCCTGGACCTGGAAGTCCCGCCCGTAGACGCCCCATTGGGTGAAGTAGCCGACCTTCTTGTACGAGCGGCCGGGTCCGCTCGCCCCGCCGCCGTCCGCACCGGCGGCGGCCGCGGGCGCGAAGGCGGTGAGCAGGGAGAGGGAGCAGGCGGCGACGGCCAGCCTGCCGAGCATGCTGCGGCGCATGGGCTTCCTTTGCGGAGGCGGGGAGTGGGCGTGAGCGCGTGCGCGGTGCATGCCGGAAACTATTGGTCTGGACCAGAGCGGTCAAGGGGGCGGCCGAAACTCGCGCGCCGGGCCCGGGAAGGCGCGCTCGTCCTCTACGGGCGCGATTCCCGGCGCGGGTCCTGCGGGAGGCTCCACTGGCCCACGTCGTCGGCGAGGCCGCCGTTGAGGGCGAACTGGACCGCCGCCAGGCCGGCGTCCTCGGGGAGCCGGAAGGTGATGAAGCCCTCCGTCGTGCCGCCGGGGTCGAGCGTGACGGTGTCGGGGAAGCTCGCGCCCGCCGTCGTGGGGACGTTGAGCCCGGTGAACCGTTGCCCGTCGCTGTCGAGGAGGTGGGCGGCCGCTGCCGGGGAGTCCCGGTAGACGGCGGTGCCGGTGTTCTCCAGCCGGAACCGGACGGCGACGAGCCGGTCGGATCCGTCGGGCGGGGGTGTGGGCACGAGCTCCGGCTTCGGCTCGGGGGCGGGCCCGGGATCGGCCGGGCCGGCCGGGTCGACCACCTGCGTGAGGGTGACGTCGAGCCGCTGGCCGGGTTCGTTCCCGGCGAGCGAGATCGTCTCGCCGGAGCCGCCGGGGGCCGCGCCCAGCAGGGCGGGGGCGAGGAGGGCGAGCGCCACGAGGGCGCCGCGGAGGCGGCCGCAGCGCCGCGTCGCGCGGTCCGGACGGCCCGGCCCCCGGCTTCGGGGCACGGACGAACCCCCCGTCGCACGGTTCACCCTGCTCACGATCCTCCGCGCCCTCGGCTCCCGCCACCCGCCACCCGCGGTCCGCCGCGCCCCGGCCCGTAGGCTGGGCGCCGGACCCCGCAAGGGCTCGGGGCAGGCCCGTGGAAGGACGGCTCGTGGAAGAACGGCTCGTGCGGTCCCTCGAATCCGGCGATCCGCTCGCCGTCGCCGTCACGGCGGCGATCCGCGGCGGCGACCTGCCGGGCCTGCGGGACCTCCTCGACGCGCACCCGGGACTCGCCTCCGCGCGGATCGTCCGGCGCGGTGCGGCGGCCGGCGAGCGCACCCTGCTGCACATCGCCACCGACTGGCCCGGCCACTACCCCCGCACGGCCGCGGTCATCCGCACACTCGTCGCCGCCGGGGCCGACCCTGGGGCCCGGTTCGCAGGGGCGCACGCCGAGACTCCGCTGCACTGGGCGGCGAGCAACGACGACGTGGCCGCCGTCGACGCCCTCGTCGCCGCCGGGGCCGACGTCAACGCCCCGGGCGCCGTCCTCGGAGGCGGTACCCCGCTCACGGACGCCTGCGGCTTCGGCCAGTGGCGGGCCGCGCGCCGGCTGCTCGCCCTCGGAGCCCGCCCCGACCTGCAGGACGCCGCCGCCCTCGGTCTGCTCGACCGGGTCGAGGAGTTCCTCGCGGCCGGCGCCGCCCCCGAGGACATCACCAGCGCCTTCTGGCAGGCCTGCCACGGCGGCCGGCTGTCCACCGCACACCGTCTGCTCTCTCACGGAGCGGACATCGACTGGATCGGCTACGACCGGCTCACCCCGCTCGACATCGCCCTGACGAGTGGGAACGCCGAGCTGATCGACTGGCTGAAGAGCTCCGGCGCCCACACCGGCCGGCGACTCGCACCCGGTTGAGCACGAAATAGAGTGGATCTCGGGGCCGAGCCGTGCCAAAGTTGGTCCCACCGAAGGGGTGTAGCTCAGCTGGTCAGAGCGCCGGTCTCCAAAACCGAAGGCCGCAGGTTCAAATCCTGCCGCCCCTGCCACACCGAACCGCAGGTTCGTGGAGAACGCCCGGACGAGAAGCCCGACTCTCGTCCGGGCGTTTCCGTTGGACGGCGGCTTCGTCTGTCCTTCTTTGCCGAGGCCCACCACGCTCGGCGTGCCGGACTCCCCGCGGCCGGGCAGGCTGGATGCATGGCCGAGCAGACGAAGGTCACCGGACCGACGGCGCCCACGGCGCGGGGAGGCGAGCCGGATGCCCAAGCGTGACGAATCGCGGCACTGGGGTCTGCCGCCACAACCGCCGGACGACCTGCTTCCTCCCGGGGACGGTCGCCCCGTGGACGCCGCTCAGCGCACGGCGATCCTCGACTGGACGGTGGGCCAGTACGTCGTGACCGGCTGGCGGGTGGAGTCGCGATCCCCGACGCAGGCGGTCCTCGTGCGCGGACAACCCGTGAACCACGTGCTCCACGCCATCCTGACCGTGTTCACCTGCCTGCTCTGGGGCGTCGTGTGGATCGCGCTGGCGATCGGAAACCGGGTCGAACGGGTGGCGCTCACCGTGGACCCCGACGGGCAGGTGCAGGTCATGCTGGGGCCCGGGTGATCCGTGGGCGCTGGCCCCGTCTACCTTCTCCTGGATGGAGAGCGTGCGGGCGATCGAGGACGAGTGGGCCGGGCTGACGTACGGGACGGTCGTCGCGGAACGGGTCCGCGAGGCCCTGGCCTGGAACCGCGCCACACCCGATGGGATCCTGGTGCGGCTGCTGGACACGACCCCGGGCCACCTGCTCTGGCGGCGTGACCTGCCCGAAGCGGTGCTGGACGCCGCCGTGGACCACCCGGAGTGGTCGGTACGCGCCCGGCTCGCCGAGACCCGGGTCCAGCGCGGGATGTCGGCAGAGCGCTGGTCCAGGCTGCTCCTGGCCGAACCGGCCGGGAGGCGGCGGTACGCCCTCCTCACGGTCGCCGTCGCTGCCGGGGCCCGGCTCACGGACGAGGCGTACGAGGCGCTCGCCGGGGATCCGTCCGGCGCGGTCCGGGAAGCCCTCCTCGAACTGCCCGCAGTGCCCGCCGCGGCGGCGGTGGCCCTGACCGCAGACCCGGTGCCCGCCGTCCGGGCGGCAGCCTGCCATGCCGCCTGGCCGGACCTCGATGCCGCGGCCCGGGCGCGGCTGGCCGCGGACCCGGTCGAACGGGTGCGGGTGGCGGCGGTGGCGGCCCGGCACGAAGAGGAGCCGATCACCGAGGCGGACTTCGAGGCCGTGAGCACCGCCCATGACATCGCCGCCCTCCGGCTGGACCGGGACCTCGCCGCACGCCTGTGCGCCGAAGCGGGCCCGGACGTGCGCAGGCGCCTCGCCGGCAACCCCCACCTGGACCCGGACCTGGTCGCGCTCCTCGCCGCCGACCCGCAGGCCGACGTACGCCTTGCGGTGTCCCTGAGACCCGAGCTGACGGAGGAGCAGCGGGCAGCCGTGGAGGTGGACATCGACCCGAGGCGGATGCGGAACACGATCCCGTGGGTGGTTGCGCTGCACGAGGACGAGGAGGCCATGCGCCGCCTCGCGGCCTCCGGCCACCTGCTGCTGCGCAGCAGTGTCGCGACGGCCCGGCGGCTGCCGCCGGACGTGGTGGAACGGCTGGCCCGCGACGAGGACCGGGTCGTACGGCTCTTCCTCGCCGAGCGGTGCGACGACGCGCCGGCGGACATGCTCCTGGAGGTGTGGCAGTGGTGGAAGGGCAGCCTCTCCACCCCCGACCGGCCCTACGGGCACCCGAACTTCCCGCGGCGCGACCTGCTCCGCTACGCCGAGGACCCGCATCCGCGGCTGAGGCAACTGGCGCTCGACGACCCGGACTCGACTTCCGGGCTGGTGGAACGGTTCAGCCGCGACGAGGACGCGGAGGTCCGGCAGCGCGCCGCGGCCGACCCCCGGCTGTCGGCGGACTCCGCGGTACGGATGCTCGACGACCCGGACAGCGGCGTACGTGCGACGGCGGCCCGGCATCCGCGGCTGCCCGTTCCGGTCCTGATCGGGCTGCTCGGTGAGGAGGAGACGGCGGAGGCGGCGGCGCGGAACCCGGCGCTGCCGGTGGCGGTCATGGAACGGATGACCGCCACCGGTTCATGAGACGGGTGTGGGGGTGGTCGGGTGTGCGTGATCGGGGGCGGCGGCCGGATCAGCCGGTCGTGCCCGGCTCCTGGTAGCCGTACGGGCGCGTGATGATCTCCATCCCGTGCCCCGCCGGGTCCGTGAAGTAGACCCCGCGGCCCCCGTCGTTGTGGTTGATCTCCCCGGGGTGCTTGCCGTGCGGGTCCGCGAAGTACGGGACGCCCGCCGACCGGATCTTCTCGAATGCCGCGTCGAACTCCTCCTCGGAGAGGAGGAACGCGTAGTGCTGCGGGGTGATGGACTCGGCCGGGATGGTCGCGAAGTCCAGGGTGACGCCGTTGCTGGTCTCGACGGGGATGAAGGGTCCCCACTCGCTGCCGACCTCGAGGCCGAGGACGTGTGCCAGGAATGTGGCGGACTCCCGGTTGTCACGGGAGTGGATGATCGTGTGGTTCAGCTGTACGGACATGAGTGAATGCCTCCGAAAGGCACGTCACGGGCGCCTCCATGCCTCACCCAGCCGGTGACCGACACGCGATGCCGTGATCACGATCCTAGGCACCCCGTCCGGACGAAGTCCACCCCTGCCCGTCGCCTCGCGCCTCCCCTCCACCCCTGCCCCGCCGGGCTCAGGAACCCCCGTACACGGCCTTGACGTTGTCCTGGGCCGGGTGCGAGCGGCCGGCCGGGCCCGCCGCGAAGACCCGCAGGAGGTTCTCGGTCACCCGGGTGGTCAGCGCCCCGGACCGTGCGTCCAGTCCGTGGTTGCCGCCGCTGCGGCCGTCGCCCTTCGCATCCAGGGCCTCCACCCACCGCATCGTGCCGGTCGCGAACACGCCCGCACCGCTCGCCACCGTGTAGTACGCCGTGTCCTGGTGGCTGGGGCGGCCCTCGCACACCACGGGTGAATGGGCCAGTATCTCGATCGGCCGGGGATTCGGGAAAGCGGTGTTGACCTTGTCGTACTCCACCCCGACCAGGTGCTCGAAGCGGTCGCCGGACCGCGCGCCGGTGCCCTCGAACAGCCAGTGGCCCGGGTTGGTCACCACGTACGGGGCGTCAACCGGATAGCCGTCGTAGATCACGCCGAGCAACGAGCTCTCCGGGTCGGCCCCGGGCGCCGAACGGAAGTCCACTGTCGCCGGATGGCCCCGCTTGAACCCCGGGTCCTGGTCGTAGGAGGACTTGTAGCAGACCAGCGTGCGGTCCGGGCCCAGGTCGGAGGCCTCCAGCCGGATGCGGCGGAAACAGCAGTTCGCGCCCAGGATCGCGATGTTGGTCCCCGCGTCGCGGGCGGCCGTGAAGTGGGCCCGCTGCTCCGGAGACCAGTACTCGTCGTGCCCGAGCGAGAGCACCGCCGCCGCCCCCTCCAGCAGCCGCTTCTCCCGTGCCACGTCGGTGGTGGTCGCGTAGGCGAGGGGTATGCCGAGCCGCTCGGCCAGCGCGACCAGCGGAGCCTCGTACACCAGGAACAGGCCCGCGCCGTCGTCGTACTCGTACGGCCGGTCGAAGGTCACGGAGAGCGAACGCGAGGCGTAGCCGCCGGTGGGACCGTCGTAGCTGCCGTAGCCGCCCCACCGGTTGTACGCCTGCCAGGTGGCCACCGCGTTGACCACGACCGTACGCCCGGCCGTCGCCGCGGACCGCACGGTCACCGGCACGAAGCGCTGCCCCTCGCCGCCCTGTGCGTCCAGCCGCAGCAGGTAGCAGCCCTCGGGCCAGTCCTTCGTCTCGACCGTCGTGGTACGGGCCCACCGCGTGCGGACCATCCGGGTGCCCGGGTCCACGGTGTGCTCCGGCTGGCGCACCCCCGGCAAGGCCTCGGAACGCCACACCAGCCGGGCCCGGGCCCCGCCGTACCAGCCCATCCGGTAGGCGGAGACGGTGAACCGGGGAGCGGTGGTCGACACGTGCAGACCGAAGGACTCGCCGGGCAGGACGCTGACCTTGTCCGCGAAGCCCTCGATGGCACGCGCCGGACCGGCCTTGGTCACCGGCCAGTCGGCATGGCCCTGCTTCGCGTTCTCGGCCTTGACGTCGAAACCGTGCGCACCCGCCGCAGACGGCTTCCCGCCCGGCGCCGCGGGGCCGCCGGCCCGTTCCCCGCCCTGCCCGCCGGCACCGCCGTCCCCGCCCGCGCAGCCCGCCACGGCACCGAGCCCCGCAGCCGTGGCGGCCCCCGTCGCGATGGCGAGGAACCGCCGCCTGCCTGCGCCTTCGCCGTCACCGGCCGGCCCGGCTATGTGCTCCTGATCCATGGTGGGCACGTTATGTCACCCTTGGGCCCCCACCCTCACCACCCCCTCCCGCCCCTCCTGGCCTACGCTGACCTCCTGTCGTTTTGGGCACCAACCGACCCTGGGGGAAAGCGATATGACGTACAGCGACGTCCACGAACCCGGTACCGTCCGGCAGCTGTGGCAGCTGCTCGAACCCGTGCACGCCATCGTCTACTTCGCACCCGAGGCCTACGAGGAGGCCGGCGCGCTCGGCTACGCCACCGACGACCGGTGGCCCATGTACTTCGCTTTCCGGGCCGCCCCTCTCGGCCCGGCCGAAGCGGAACTCGTGAACGCCCTCTTCTTCAGCTTCAGCCCCGCCATGGTGGAGCGGTACCTCGCGCAGACCTGGCACACCGCCCCGCCGGCCCGGGTGCTCACAGCCCGGGCCGTCGCCGCGGACCGCTCCCTGCGGACCCTCCTCGGTGAGCGGACCGCCTCCCCGGACCTGGCCGAGGCGGCGCGGCTCGCCCGGCGCGCCGCCGAGGCCGCCGTCACGGCGGGCCGCCCGCTCGGCGCCGCCAACGCCGCCCTGCCCTGGCCCGACGCCCCGCACGCCGTGCTCTGGCACGCGGCGACGATCCTGCGCGAGCACCGCGGGGACGGCCACCTCGCCGCCCTCCAGGCCCACCACCTCGACCCGGTCGAGTCGCTGGTCCTGCACTCCGGTGCCGGAGCCGCCCCGGCCGAATGGTTCGAGAGCCGTCAGTGGTCCGCCGAGGAGTGGAACGCCGGCCGCGACCGGCTCGCCGCCCGGAACCTGCTGGCCGCGGACGGCGCGGCCACCGAAGCCGGACTGGCGGTACGCACCGCCGTCGAGAAGCTCACCGACGAACTCGCCTCGGCCCCCTGGTCGGCGCTGAGCCCCCGGGAAGTGGCCCGGCTCGCGGAACTCCTCCTCCCGCCGGTCCTCGACATCGTCGGCGCCGGGATCCTCCCGACCCAGAGCACCCTGGGCATCGGCATGAAGTACGACTACGAGGGCTGATCCACCACCCGCTCCTCCGTCCGCTCAGTCCACGTGCCCGCGGTAGCGCTCGACCACCTTCCGCAGCACTTCCGCACCGTCCCGGGCCCACAGAGCCGGGCTGAAGATCTCCACCTCCACCGGCCCCCGGTAGCCGGCCGCGTCGGCCGGCTGCCGGAAGCCCCGCAGGCCGACGGATCCGTCGCCGAGCTGCCCGCGCCCCAGCAGCACGCCCTCGGGCAGCGGAGTCACCCAGTCGGCCACATGGACGGACACGATGCGCCCGGCGGCGACCGTCGCGGGTGTGGTCCGGCTACGGCGCCCGCCGACGTCACAGCTGCGCGGCGATCAGATCCAGGTCCCCCCGGGTGAAGCCCGGACCGTCGGAGCCGTCCGGCGCGAACGACTCGATGACGGCCTGGAGGACGGGCGCCGCGTCCGTGCCGCCGACGTCGGTGAACTGCACGTTGTAGAACACGAGCCGGCCGCCGACGTCCTCGTTGGAGATCTCGAGGACCTCGTCGAGCCAGTCGGCCGTCTTGGCCACGTTGCCCAGGGAGCGGTCCAGTTCGCGCAGACAGCTCAGGCCGATGCCCGGCAGCAGGGTCGCGGCGAGCGCCGTGGCGTCGGCGAAGGTGCGCACGTCGGGCCAGAAGGTGTTGATGGGCCGGGGTCGGGACGCGTTCGTGAAGTCGAAGAACGTGAGCGTGTGGCGCACGCACACGTGGTGGATGTTCTCCTCGGCCGCCGTCAGCGTCAGAGTCACCTGCCGTCCGCCCACGGTGGCGTGGACCGTGGCGGCCGCAGCCGCCGTCGCCGAATCGGCGTACGCCGCAATCGACGGTGCGTTCGACCGGGCCTCGGCGAAGAGGCGCCGACCCTGCTCGGGCGTCGGGAACGGCGTCAGCCCCTTGCGCAGGTTCTGCTTGGTCTTGGAGTCGTACACCCACTGCTCGCGCAGGGGCGGGTACAGCACCCGCTCGTCACGGTCGACCCGTTCGGCGGCGGTGTGCGCGGTCCGCAGGTGCCGGTGCAGGGTGGTCCACAGCGCGGCGTCGTACACGCCGCGTCCGCCGTCCGCCTCGGCGGCGGCCAGCCAGGCCGTCTCCAGCTCCTTGAGCGCGAGCGACACGGCGTCCAGCCGGCGGGTGCCGGGAGCGCCCGGCACGGGCTCGGTGTCGGGGTCGAAGTTCATGCCCGGGTCATTGGCAGGGCTCTGCGGCCCCAGCGACACCATCAGCGGGAGGTTCCACAGCAAGCGGTGCGGGTTGGGACTGCCGCCGGGCCCTGCCATGGCCACGGCCTCGGCGACGTCCTCGCCGGCCACGGCCCAGCACAGGTTCCAGAACGCCCGCGCCGCCCCTTGGAGCTGTGAGTTCTTCGAGTTCCAGGCGGGGGTGACCTGTTCGGCGATCGAGCTGAGACGCTCCTTGGAAATCTTGTGGTGCAGTGCGCCGGTCTTCCACTCGGCGGGTAACGCGTAGGCCTGCTTGCCGTCGTTCAGCGGCTTGACGGCCCACTTGGTCTTGTCCGGGATCTCGCGGGCGCTGCTCGGCGGTGGCGCCGGCCTGCCGGCGGCTGGAGAGGTCGTCATGGCACTCCCTTCGCGGCCCGCCGAGCGCGGACCGCGCTCATCTTCGGCTCCCCGGAGAGCGGCCGTCCACCGGTTCCGGCGCATTGGGAAGGGCGGAGACGACAGGCACCGCAAGGGCTGCCACTACCGCCCCGTACGCACCAGCCGACACGCTCGGTGACGATCCGTGAGGCATGTCGCGCGCCGCAAAAACCACGGGCCGCCCCTGCAGGCCGCCCGCTACGATCGGCGCCTCACCCCCTCACCTGATCACGGCGGTTCCACGGAGGCACCGATGGCCCTGGCCCCTGCGCGGACACCCGCCCACCCCGAACGGCTGGAGCGCGGGCACCCGTTCCGCCAGTGGAAGACCTGGCGCATACCCGGTACCGAGCTCACCCTCACCGGGTACTCGCGCGCCAACGACAAGACGTTCTTCCACATCCCGGAGTTGCGCTGCGCGCTCGACGCCGGCCTGGCGGAAGGGCGTCAGCCGGAGACCGTCTTCCTCACGCACACCCACCACGACCACTCCAAGGACCTCGACTACCTCGCCGCCCGGCCCGACGGTGTCGACATCCACCTGCCCGTCGCGTCGACGCCCTACGTGGAGACTTTCCTGCGGGCCTCCGCCGAACTGAACCACGGCCCTGCCTACGACCCTTCGCTCGCCGCGGGATGCCGGCTGCACGGGGTGCGCGGTGGCGACGAGTTCACCTTCGGACGCCGCGGCCACCACGTGCGGGTGGTGGAGTGCGTCCACAAGGTGCCGTGCGTGGGGTACGCGTTCTCGGAGCCCCGCAAGGCGCTGCTCCCCGAGTACGAGGAACTGCGGCGCGGCCTCGCGGAGCAGGGCCGGGGTGCGGAGTTCGGCCGTATCCTCGCGCAGCGCCGCAAGGAGGGCACCGAAGTCGAACGAGAGGTGCTCAGGCCGTTGTTCGCCTTCCTGGGGGACACCCACGTGAGCGTCTTCGAGGACAACCCGTGGCTGTTCGAGTACCCGGTGATCATCACCGAGTGCACGTTCCTCGACGATGCCGAGCTGGCCCGGGCCGACCGCGTCGGACACACCGTGTGGAGCCGGCTGAAGCCCGTCGTCGAGGCCCACCCGGACACCCTCTTCGTCCTCACCCACTTCAGCCTGCGCCATTCGGACCAGCAGGTGCTCGACTTCTTCCGCGACGAGCGGCCCGACAACGTGCTGCTGTGGGCACACCCGGAGAGCCGACTGCCCGAACAGCACCAGCAGGGCTGACGGGCCCGCCGGACCCGGGGCCGGCCGATGCAGTTGCTGCAACGACCGAGCCGCTGATGCCCAGGAGTCAAGCCGTCTTGTCCTGGGCGGACTCTCGGTGCCAGCGCAGTTCCGTCACTGCTTCCGAGGCGTCCTGGCGCACCTCGGAGTGGGGGTGGTGGAGGAACCGTTCGACGATGGGCAGCGCCGCCTGGTCGTGAGTGCAGCCGAGGATGCTCAGGACGTAGCCGAGGAGCACGGGTTCGAAGCCATCCACTCCGGCAGCAAGCGGCTCCACCACTCGGTAGGGAAGTTCGTAGTGCGTGGAGGCCGTGCAGACTGCGTGCAGCGCAGACTCCTGCACTGCGTAGCCGTCGTCGGAGAGCGCGACGGCGACGAGGCGCTCGACGGCCCGCTCGGCGTCGCTCTGTGCCAGACGGCCCGTCTCCAGGACGTCGCTGACGAGATCGAGGCAGAGGTCCCGGCGGCCCGTATCGGGGCTGTTGAGCTCTTCCCAGGCCGATTCGATCAATGCCGTCAGGCCCTGCTGTTTGTCCACGCCCAGAGCATAGGAGACGGTCGCGGCCTGGTCTCACGGATAAATGACGAGGTCAGGGTTTTGCCAGGGCTTGCGTTCCCTCCGGCGCCGGCCGACCGGCCCTGCGACTGCTCTCCGCCTTCGAGCGTGGGTCGTGGTCCCACCGGCCGGGCTGGACCGTGTCGCGTCTGGCGCGGGTCCTCGGCACGGGCCGGCGGTTCGGCTTCTCGATCGCGCGTGGGCGATCCCGGCCGCGGCGGGCTGGGAGGAGGCGGCCGCGTGCTCCCCGCCGGCGGCTTGGTCGAGCATGCGGATCGGGATGCGGCCTCTTGCGAAGGCGTCGTTGACGTCGGGTACCGAGTCGACGTGGCCGCCGAACCGGCGGCGCGGGAGCAGGCCGCTGGGAACAGCGCCGCGATCGGGGGATGAGCATGGCGCTCTCCTCCAGTCGTCGGTGGGCAGGGCTGCGCCCCCCCGATGTGGCGCGGTCGCGGCGTGTCCCGCGGCGCGTGCGGCCTCTTCAGGGAGCTGCTGCAAGCGCCGCCCGGGGGTGGGCTGCGGGGTCCGTCCCCGTGTCCGATGGATCAAAAGGCGTTCTCAACCTTTCGACGGCGGCGTTGCTCAGAGACGGGTGACGTACGACCCACGACCGGACCGTACGGATCCACTCATCACCGCCACCGAAGGGACCGTTCAAACGATGACCCGCACACTGCTCGCCCTGACCGGCGGCCTCGCCGCCCTGACACTTGCCATCGGGCCCGCGCCGGGCCCCTGGGTCACCGAGGAGTTCCCGGCCGGCAACGCCCGGCTGCTCGACGTCGAGCGCATCGACGCCGACACCACGTGGACGGCGGGCTTCCGCAGATCCGGCGAAGGCAAGCAGGAGTCCCTCCGTCCCGTCCTGTTCGGCCGGGAGGACTCCTCGCACCGCTGGAAGCAGATACCCACCCCGCTGGACGGCGTCCGGACCCGCATCAACGCGATCGGCGCGAGCCCGGAGGGCGACGCCTGGCTGGTGGGGGACGCCGACGAGGCCACGCGCACGATCCACACCGCGCACCATGACGACACCGGCTGGAAGCCTGCGCCTGCACCCTTGCCCGAGGGCACGGTGAGCGGCGGTTTCCTCGGGGTGGCCGCCGCTGGCCACGACGATGCGTGGGCGGTTGGCTGGAGCCAGCCCGAGGGTTCGCTCCTCACCTTCCACGGACTGATCGAGCACTGGGACGGCGTGGCTTGGCGACGGGCGGCGCCGCCCGCGCTCGACGCCGACTACTGGACGCTGTGGGGCATCACGGCGAGCGCCCCGCACGACGTCTGGGCCGCCGGCGCCATAGGGACGCCGGAAGGGATCCGCCCTCTGCTGCTGCACTACGACGGCACATCCTGGGCCCGGCAGTCCGCACCCGAACTTGATTCCCTGACAGGAGAGTTCACCGCGATGGCTTCGAACGGGCCGAACGACGTGTGGGCCGTCGGCCGCGTCGAGCGCGGTGCGACCGGCAGGGACCACGGTCTGGTCGCCCACTTCGACGGCACCCGGTGGAGCGTGGTCGACGCCCCCGTAGGCCAGGGGCGGCTCTACGGCGTCACCGCCGCACGCGGCGCGGTCGCCGTGGTGGGTGCCGAGAACAGCAGCAGGCCCATCGGGGCGCGACTGCAGTACGGCCGCTGGCAGGCGCTACGCCTCCCGGAGATGGGCACGCAGAGCACGGCGCCCGTCGGCATCGCCACCACCGGCCGGGCCCTCACCATCGTCGGACTGACCACGAACGCGCCGGCCGCCGGAGAGGAGGACCCCGGGACGCTCCCCTTCGCGATCAGGGGATTCTGAGCCTGCCGCCTGCCGCCTGCCGCCTGCCGCCTGCCGCCTGCCGCCTGCCGCCTGCCGCCTGCCCATGACAGCGGCGGCCTGCTCGCACCTCCCGGCCTCGAACAGCGCCCCGGTCCCCTCCCGCGCTCAGGCGCGGATCGCCGCGCGCTCGAACCACACGGTGAGCAGGGTCGGCACCAGCGCCACCCAGAACAGCACCTGCGGGACGATCCGTTCGGACCACGGCACGGTCACGATGACCACCGCGGTGAGGGTGCACCACGCCGACTGCCCGACGATCAGCTTCGCCCAGCCGACCCGCCGGACCAGCGACCACAGGCTCAGCCGGACTCCGGCGCGCATGCTTCGGTAGCGGCGCCAGGCACCGAAGCCCCAGACGGCGGCCATCACGGCGAGTGCGTAGAGCCGGGTGCCGAGCGGCGCCGGCAGCGCCACGGGGTCGTTGCCGGACGGGAAGATCTGTCCGGCAAGGGCCGCGATCACCAGGCAGAGCAGCGCGAGCCAGCGGGTGCCGCGCAGCATCCGGAACACGGCCCCGTCCAGGCCCTTGCGCAGCCCGTCGGCCTGGGGATCGGCGGCGAGCGCTGTGGCGTAGGCCTCGGCGGCGGCCGGCAGCTTGGCTCCCGCGCCGGTCAGCGGCGGTGAGGCGGCCTCCCACGCGGCGCGGTCGGCCCGCTCCTTGAGCGCCCAGGCGTTCTGCGGGTCGATGCGCAGGGTCTCGAGCACTGCCTGCCGCACCACGTCGGAGCGGCCGTTCATCAGCGCGGCCTTCCACAGCGCGCGGTGCGCACCGATCGCGTCCGGGCCGAGCCGCACGGCAGCCGCCGCCGCGTCGAACGCCTCGGGCCAGCGCGGCTGCCACGCGCCCAGTGCCTCCGAGAGGGCTGCGAAAGCCCTCCACCTCTGCGGGCCAAGACGGACGGCCTCGTGGGCGGCGGCCAGCGCTTCGTCCCGCCGACCGGTGCGGCGCAGGGCGTACGTGCGCAAGTACTGGGCGTCGAAATACTCCGGCGCGAGGGCCAGCGCTTCGCCGGTGGCGGTGAGCACCTCCTCGTACTCCCGGTCCACCAGGTGGCAGTCGGCGAGGGACACCCAGGCGGCCGCGTCGGTCGGGTCCTCGGCGAGCCGCCGGGCGAGCAGCGCGCGAGCGTCGTCGATCCGGTCGATGTCTATCAGGGCCCCCGCTTGCTCGACGAGCGGGTGGAGTGCGGTCACAGCTTCCGTGCCTTCTTCAGGTAGGCGAGCAATTCGTCGTAGGTGCCGCCTTCGTTGGCGAACATCGCCACGTTGCGGGCGGCCGCGAACCACGGCTCGGTGGACGGCCGGATCGCTTTCGCGGCGCCCAGCAGGTCCTTCGTGTTGATCATGCGTACGGTGCCGGTACGGGCGGAGTCGAGGAGCGCCGACTCGGCCGCGCTCTCGCAGACGTGCGCGAGGTCGGCGCCGGAGAAGCCGTCGGTGGCCTTGACGAGCCTGCCCACGTCGACCGATTCGATCGGGCGGTCCCGCAGGTGGTAGCGGAGGATCGCGTCGCGGGCCGGACCGTCGGGCGGCAGCACGAGCAGGGTGCGGTCGAGTCGGCCGGGGCGGCGCAGCGCGATGTCCACGTCCCAGGGGACGTTGGTCGCGGCGAGCACGAACACCCCGTCGTTGACGTCGCCGACGCCGTCCAGTTCGGTCAGGAGCTGGTTGACGGTGTTGCGCATGCCGTTGTGCTGGGTGCGGCTGCGCTTGGCGCCGAGCGCGTCCAGCTCGTCGAGGAAGACCACGCACGGCGCCTGTCTGCGGGCGGTCTCGAATACCTCGTGCATGTTGCGCTCGGAGTTGCCGACCCACATGTCGAGCACGTCGCTGATCGACACGGAGATGAAGTTCGCTCCGAGTTCGCCGGCGATGGCCCTGGCGATGAACGTCTTGCCGCAACCGGGCGGCCCGTACAGGAGCAGGCCGCCGCGCAGGCTCTTGCCGTAGAGCCTGCTCAGTTCCGGATTGCGCATGGGGGTGAGGAAGGCGGCCTCCAGGCGGTCCTTGACCTCCTGCATCCCGCCCACGTCCGCGAGGCGCACCGAGCCGGGCGCGTCGGGCGCATCCACGTCGTACGCGCTCGCGTCCCCGGCGTCCCCACTGCCGTCGGCGGCCAGTGGTGCCTCCTTCGCGTCGGGTCGCGCGATGAACCGGGGCGGGACGACGTCCCCGACCTCCTGTTCGGCGGCCGCCCAGTCGAATCTGCCGCCCTGTTGGACCGGAGCGGCCGGCTGCTCGACGGGCGCCGCCGGAGCCGGCTCGCCCATGGCCCGCGCCATCAGGGCCCGGGCCTGGGCGTTCCCGGGTGCGTGGCTGAGTGCGAAGGCCGCCTCCACGACCGCCGCGTCGCCGTGCCCGGCGTCGAGCAACAGCTCGGCGAGGTGCAGTCGCAGGGGTACGTCGCGGGGCGCCGCGGCGACGGCCGCGCGCAGGCTGCCGATCAGTGGGGACTCGGCGGCCTCGGGGCCGCTGGAGGTGTCGGGGATTTCGTCGGGCATGTCACCACCCTACGAACGCGCCGCGCGTCCGGGTCAACCAGGTCCCCCCGGCCGGACTTGGGCGGCGACGCCGATGGCTCCCGTACCTGCCCTATTGCGGCTTAGGGCCCTTCATCAGCTTGCTGAGCTGTTCCAGGGGGCCTTCCGTCATACCTCGGACGTAGTCCCAGCCGTTGTGGTCGCCGCCCTGGATCTCGTGGATCGTGACCTTGACCGGGCCCTTGCCGAACTGCTGCTGGAACTTCTCCATCCGGTCGCGGCCGCCTTCCTTGGTGCCGTACTGGAAGAGGACGTTCACCTCGGGGCCCTTGGCGTTGATCAGCTTCGGGGCGAGCTTCTCGGGGTTGTTCGCGTCCATCTCCGCCTGGTGGCCCTTCCAGAGCGGGGAGTCCGGGACGATCTCGCCACCGTTGGCGATGACGGCCCGGAAGCGGTCCGGCCGCTGGAGGAGCTGCTTGAGGCCGACGAAGGCACCGGAGGAGTTGCCCATGAAGGCCCAGCCGTCGCGGGACTTGTAGGTACGGAAGTTGGCCCGGGCGAGGTCGGGTACGTCCTCGCCTATCCAGGTGCCCATCTTGGCCTGGCCGGGGATGTCGGAGCCGTCGTAGTAGTACTTGGCGTCCGGGTTGAGGATCGGCATGACCAGGATGAACGGGAGGCTCTTGCCGGCTGCGGAGCCCTCGGCGACGGCCTTCTGGAGGCCCAGCTTCGGCATGGTCGCCCAGTAGTTGTCGGCGTTCCCGTTGCCTCCGGGCAGCGCGATCATGACGGGGAAGGCGCTCTTCGCGTACTCCGGGCGGTCGTACTCCTTGGGCGTCCACACCCAGACGCTGCCCTCGAAGCCGGACTTGGCGCCCTTCACCCGGGCCTTGGATATGCGGGTGCCGTCGTCCAGCTTGACCGTCTGCTTGAAGTCGGCGAACGGACCGGTGGGGAGGGACACATCCGGGTCGGCGCTCGGCGCGGCGGCCGCCTGCTTCCCGCCGCCGCTCTCCTTGGCGTTCTCCTTGCCCGCGCCGGCTGTGGGTTTCCCGTAGCTGACGGACTCCCCGTTCCCGTCGAACCAGTCCGTCTTCCAGTGGATCAACCCGGCGCCGGCGCCGGCAAGCAGGGCCACCGCCACGGCGGAGCCGATCCACACCTTCTTGCGGGATCGCCTGGGCTGCTGCGGCTGTGGGTACTCGTGCACGAACTTGCTCCGAACAGGGCGGCTGCCCTCGGGCGGGCAGAACGGGTGGGTCGTCTCTTTGGATGTGTTTCTCGACCCCTAAGGTTGCAAAAATATGCAATAAATGTCGTTTAGGTTTCAAATGAGCGCGTCCGCGCTGCTGTCCACGGTCGCCGCCGCCGCGGCTGCGACGTACCCGAGAGGAATCACCGCCCATGTGGCCCTCGATAGTCGCCGTTCTCGGCACTCTCGCCGGCGCCTTGACCGCCGGACTGCTCCAGCAGCGCGCCGCACGCACCGCCCGCGCCGAGCAGCGCGCCGACGCCCACCGCCAGGACCAGCTCGGCGCTGTCACCGACTTCGCGGCCGCCCTGGACGCCCATCGCTCGGCGATGTTCCACCGGGAACGCCTCACCCTGACCGACGCCGGCACCGAGCACCAGCTGGAGGCCCAGACCAAGTCGCACGACACCCGTGCCGCGATCACCGCGCCCCACGTCCGGCTCCAGGTCTTGGTCCCCGAGCTGGTCGGCCCGGCCCAGAGGGCGGCCGATGCCACGTACGCCCTGCGCAACGCCACCGGTCGCACCGAACTCGACGCGCTGCGGCGTGCGGCCAAGGAAGCGTCCACGGCGTTCGTCGCTGCGGCCGCCACCCTGCTGAACCCCAACCACCGCTGACCACCACCACGAAGGACCCGTGCCTGTGGAGGCCGGCCCACGATCCGTACGGTGAATGCCGGACCTAGGGGCGGTGGAAGCGCACTTCGGGGAAGCGTGCCGTCGGGCCGTCCAGCAGCGGGGTGCTGCGTCCGCGCAGGTGGGTTTCGACGAACGCCGTCACGTAGGTCCTGGTGACGGTGTCGACGCGGTCACCGTCCAGTCGCTGGAGCGGCATGCCGACCTGCTTGGCCAGGGGCGCCAGGTCGGTGAAGGACAGGTGATCCGTGTCGTCGACGGTCAGCCAGCGCTTCCATCCGGTCAGTTCGGTCCAGGTCTCGTCCCAGCTCGTCTCGGTGTTGCCGGGTACGCGGCCGGGATTGCCCAGCATCAGGAACGGCCGGTCCAGGGGGATGCCGTTCGGGAAGTGGAATTTGCCGTCCATGTTGACCGCCGCCTTGACGCGCGGGTCGCGCAGCATCGCCGGGATCGTGCTGAAACCGCCGGCCGAGTGCCCGACGACGGCGACGCGGTCGGGGGCGATGGGTACGCCGTGCTTCCAGGCCGACCGGGCGCCGGTGAGCTCGTCCAGGACGAAGGAGATGTCCTCGGCGCGAACGGCACCGACCCTGGGGTAGTTTCTGTCCACGCACGCCAGGCAGGAGGTGGTGCGGCCGTCGGGGAACGAGATGCCGTCCGCCTCGTAGTTGTGCCCGATGCCGGCGACGGCGTAGCCACGGGACGCGAACTCCTCCGCGAGTCCGGTGAGGGTGGCGCGCGGCATGCCGAAGCCCGGTGACAGGACGACGAGGGGCAGCCTGCCGCGGACCTTTGCCGGCTTGGCGTCCACCGTCGAGTGGGTTCTCACCTTGGCGAACAGGTCGGTCGGCACGTTCAGTCCGGTAGCCGCCGCGTACTGCTGGGACTCCTCGGCCGTCATGTAGGGCGCGGGCGTGGCCGAGGGCCTGACGGCCGGGTACCAGAGGGAGACTATCAGCTCCCGCTTCTCCGAGGGGACCCACGGGTCGGCCCGGTTCTCGTCCTTCAGATGGACGGTGGCCTTGCCGACAGGATGCTGCCCGGACGGTGCGGGCAGCACGAGTGCGGTCGCGGGCGGTTGTACGGGGCGGGTGTCGGCGTGGGCGGTCGTGGTGGCGAGGGTGCCCGCCAGGGCCGTGGCAATGGCGGCACCGACCAGGAACAAGCGTCGTCGCATCGGATCGACTCCATCGATGTCTTTCGTGGCATCCGACCCGTGCGGGCCGATGTCTCGAACGCTATGCCGAGCGCGAGCGGCTGCCATCGGCCCGGGGATGTACACCCGTGGCGGCGTACATCCCCGGGTTGGCATCCCCCGGGGCGATGCAAGCAGGGCCCCCTGGGGCGTCGTTCCGATCACCGGATCGCTGGTCCGGTGGTGAGGCCCGGCGAGGAAGACGGGCGTGCCGGCAAGTCGGGATGGGCATGCGGTCCAAGACCAGGGTGGTGGGGCCGGTCACGAGGCGGCTCCGTTCTGCGCGGCGGCGCGGGCGGCGTGCTGCGGGGACCAGGGCAGGGGCAAACCGTCGTCGACCTGGCGGGGCACCACGTGGGCGTGAAGGTGGAGGACGCTCTGCGTTGCCGCTTCGCCCTTCGACGTGATCAGGTTCGCGGCCGGGAGCTCGGCCATAAGCTCGGCGGCCCGGCGCATCACGGCGGCGGTCACGTCCGGGTCCGTGCCGGCGTCCTGGACGTGGACGCGCGGCAGAACGAAGACGTGCCCGTCGTTCACGCCGCCGGAGCGTGGGCGGATCGCGAGGGCGTCGGGCCACTCTCGGACGATGACGGCCGGGGCCTCCCCGGCAACGATGGCGCAGAAAACGCAGGTGTTCATGTCCAACTCCTTGGTCCGGTCAACGGTCACTGGTGAGGTGGCGGAGCGCCACGCCCAGCCGGAAGGGTCGGTCGCGGCGCTCCGGGGGGTGGTGTCTCAGGGGTTGGGGGACAGATGGCTGGGCTGTTGATGATGTCGTCGGCGTGGTGAAGGGCAGGTGTTGCGGCAGCTTGTTCTGGGCCACCAGCGGGCGGTGCGGGTGTTGTCCCCGGCGGTGATCGGGGCGGTGCCCTCGGGGACGATGACTACGTAGGCGAAGGCGACGTACCTGCCGCGCGGGTCGCGGGCGGGCTGGTCCCAGACGCCGATTTGGTGCAGCTCGCCGACGGCCACGTGGAGGCCTGCTCTCTTCGGCCAGTTCGCGGGCAGCGGCCACATGGGGCGTTTCCCCGGCTCCGAGGTGGCCTCCCTGAAGGCTCAGGTGCCCTCGGAGGCGGCCAGCCGCGTTCGATCAGCAGGACGCCGCCGTCGGGGCCACGTCTGCGGTGTAGCGGATGGTCTCGGTCATCGCCGCCTCTCGTTCGGGGCTGACGGCCTGGAAAACAGGGTGCGGTCGGCTGAGCTGGAATGACAGGTAAGCGATGGGACAGAGAGTCTTGAGTTTTCCGCCCTGCTGCAACTGATCGACGAGCGGTCGGCCGCGTTCCGGAGTGCGGTTGCCGCCGCGCCCGGCCTTGAGGCGCCGGTGCCGTCCTGCCCCGAGTGGACGTTGTTCGATCTGGTGCAGCACCTGGGTACGGGCCAGCGCTGGTGGGCCGCAATCGTCGCCGCGGGCCCGGCCGAGGCTCCGTCGGCCAAGGATGCGGCGGAGGCGCCGCGCGAGCTCGAGGCGCTGCTGCTGGCCTGGTACGCCGAGTCGAACGAGCTGCTGCCGAGTGCGCTGCGCGAGGCCGGCCAGGAGCGCGAGTGCTGGACGTGGTGGGCCGCAGGCGTATCGCCGACGAATGCCTGGGGCGTTGCCCGGCGCCGGGTGCACGAGGTGCTGGTGCACACCTACGACGCCCAGCTCGCCGCAGGCGCCGTGCAGCCGATGCCGGCGGACGTCGCGATCGACGGCGTGGCCGAGTTTCTCGACACCTGCAACTCCACTCCGGCGGCCTGGCCGGAGGCCGCCACCATCCACCACCACGCCACCGAGGGCCGCTCAGCCAGTCCATACCGCCGGCGGACCGCTGACTTGAGTCTGCTGATGCAGCGTTCGACCGTGTTGCGCTGTTTGTAGGCTTCGCGGTCGAAGGCCGGTGGTCTTCGGCTGTGGCTGCCGCCGCGTTTGCAGTGGGCAGCCTGGTCGGCGGGCTGCGGAAGCACTGCCCGGATTCCGGGGCGGCGGAGATGGGTCCGGATCGCGCGGGACGAGTAGGCCTTGTGGGCCAGGATCAGGTTCGGCGTTGTTCTGGGCCGGTGGGCCGAACCGGCCGGGGCACCTGTAAGTGGGCCATGACTGCGGGGAACGCGGGTGCGTCGCCTGCCTGGCCCGGGGCGATGACGAACGCGACCAGGCGGAAGCGGCTGTCCGCGGCGCGATGGAGCTTGGCGGTCAGCCCGCAGCGTCACCAGCCGAAGGCGCCGCCCTCGATGAGGATGAGCAGGCCGATGGTGATCAAGACCAAGGGCAGCAGGACGTGGCCCCAGCGGGCGAGCGCCTTGGCGATGACCGGGCGGGTGGCGAAGAACCGGCCCGCGAAGCACCACACGGCCACCAGCACGAGGAACACCGCGGCGTACACGGTCATCCCGCCGACGCCGGCGGTGGCGAAGACCGGGACGTAGACGCCGATGTTGTCGCCGCCGTTGGCGAAGGTGACCGCCGCGACCTCCAGCGGGCCCGGCCCGCCCTCCCTGGCCGGTTCCGCCTCCTCGTCCCCGCTGCCGTCGCGGTGGTCCTTCCATGCCTGCCAGGCGGACTTGAGGCCCAGGGCGAGCGGCAGCAGACCGAGGTAGGGGATGGCGGACTCGGGCAGGAAGGTGGCTCCGAAGGCGGCGGCCACCGCCACGGCGAGGATCGCGGCGAAGCCCAGGTACTGGCCCAGCACGATGCGGCGGGTAGAGCCGGGGTGGCCGGCGCCCTGGGCGAAGAACAGCGCCAGGATCAGGATGTCGTCGATGTTGGTCACGGCGAACAGGCCGGCCGCCTGCCCGATGATGCCCGGGTTCACGAGTGGGTGCTCTCCTCGGATGGGGATGTCCCAGTGACGCTACCGGGACCCCGTACCAGGCCCCGCGCAGGGGCGAGGTGCAGTGCTGTTCCTTCCCGTGACCTAGAACATCACGTCGTCGGGGCGCCTCCCGGAGCGCTGAACAACTGCCGTCGAACGAAACTCCTGAACCAAGCCAACGCCATCGAGACGAACGGCTGACCTCGACCGGGGTCGCGCCCGTGAACGCAACCCCGAGCTTCGGTCGCGTCGTTCCGTCGCCGAGGGATGGCGGAGACCCGGACCCGGCCCCGGGTGGCTGTTCGGTCGGTGGGTGTTCGTCTTCGCACGGGTGTTGTCCCCACCGAAGGGATCCGTTGGTGCGGTCGCCGCCGCAGGGCGCCGCCGCGGCCGGTCGCGCGGGGACGCACGGACCGTGAGACCGGTCGGGGGCAGTCCGTCCCGCAGACCGAGGACCCGTTCGAGCGGCTTCCGTTGCGGCCGGGGAAGCGCCCTCGAAGCCCTCTTTTCGTCCTCTTGACGATATAGGCGTACCTCGTTATCGTCGTACTGACGAAATGAAGGGGGTTCGCCATGGCCGACATCACCCGGCGCTTCGGCTGGCGTCATCTGCGCTCCGCGCCCACTGCCCACATCCGCCACCACAAGCGCGGCCGACTCGTCCACGACGGGCGGGGGCTCAGTTTCTGGTACCGGTCGCTGTCGGCGGCGCTTTCCGAAGTGCCGGTCGACGACCGGGAGCTGGCCATGGCGTTCCACGCCCGTACGTCCGACTTCCAGGACGTCGCCGTGCAGGCCACCGTCACCTACCGGATCAGCGACCCGGCCGAGGCCGCGGACCGACTCGACTTCTCCGTAGACCCGGACACCGGGAGCTGGCGCGGTGCCCCCTTGGAGCAGATCGCCACTCTCCTCACCGAGACTGCACAGCAGCACACGCTGGACGTACTGGCCCGGACTCCGCTGGCTGCCGCCCTGGTGGACGGCGTCGCCTCGGTGCGGGGGAGCGTCGCCGCCGGTCTGGCCGCCGAGCCCAGGCTCCCGGCCACCGGCATCGATGTGGTGGCCGTGCGGGTCGTGGCGATCCGCCCCGAGGCCGAGGTGGAGCGCGCCCTGCGCACCCCGGCACGCGAGCAGATCCAGCAGGAAGCGGACCGGGCCACCTACGAACGGCGGGCCGTCGCCGTCGAGCGTGAGCGTGCCATCGCCGAGAACGAGCTGGCCAGTCAGATCGAACTCGCGCGACGCGAGGAGCAACTGATCGACCAGCGCGGCACCAACGCCCGCCGCGAGGCCGAGGAGAAGGCGGCGGCGGACGGCATACGGACCGAGACCGAGGCGGCCCGCAAGGTCCGGCTGGCGCACGCGGACGCCGAGGCGGCACGCGAGATGGGCGCGGCCCGCGCCGAGGCACAGGCCGCCTGGCTGCGGGTGCACGGCGAGGTCGACCCGGGCACGCTGCACGCCCTGGCGGCGACCCGGCTGGCGGAGAACCTGCCGCGGATCGAGAGCATCACGCTCTCTCCCGACGTCCTCACCGGGCTCCTCACCAGGCTCGGACGTCCGGAAGGCGGCGCGGGCGCGTGAGCCTGGCCCCACGGGCGGTGATCGTGCACCGCAGGACCGAGTACGAGGAGCTGCTCGCCCGGCACGGGACGCACGGGCAGGCCGCATTCTTCCTCTCCAGCCGGGGCCGGTCGATCGACGAGGTGGTCCGCCGCCACGAGCGCACGCGGCAGGCGCTGCGGGAGGTGGCGGCGGCGGTGCCGCTCACTTGGCGCAGCTCCCGGGTGGAGCGGGCGGACCTGGACCGTTTCCTGTTCGCCCCGGAGGACGTGGTGGTCGTGGTCGGCCAGGACGGCCTGGTCGCCAACACCGCGAAGTATCTGCGCGGACAGCCGGTGGTGGGCATCGACACCGACCCGGGGCGCAACCCGGGGGTCCTGGTCCGGCACCGCTACGCCGACACGGCCGCCCTCCTGCGTGCCGCGACCGCCGCCGGGGGTCGGGCAGAGGAGCTGACCATGGTCGAGGCCGTCGCCGACGACACCCAGCGCCTTCTCGCACTGAACGAGATCTACCTGGGCTCGCCCGGTCACCAGACGGCCCGCTACCGCCTGGCCTCCGATGGCGAGAAGGGCCCGGGCGAGGCTCAGGCATCCTCCGGGGTGCTGGTGGGAACCGGCACGGGCGCCACCGGCTGGCTGCGTTCCCTGTGGCTGGAGCGCGGCAGCCCCGTGGGGCTGCCTGCACCTTGCGACCGGCGACTCCTGTGGTTCGTGCGCGAGGCCTGGCCCTCTCCCACGACCGGAACGACGAAGGTCGCCGGTGAGCTGGAGCGGGGGCAGGGGCTGCAGCTGACCGTGGAGTCGGACCGCATCGTGGTCTTCGGCGACGGAATCGAGAGCGACGCCCTGGAGCTGACCTGGGGCCAGAGCGTACGGCTGGGCATTGCGGGAACGTCGCTGCACCTGGTGACGTGAGCGCCCTGCCCGACCGACCGCAGCCGCCACCGCCACTGCAGACCCATAGGAGGATGAAGCGCTACGGTTCCTGCGCCAACTGTGCCCGATATACGCGAGGGTGCCGCTACGGGTCGGAGCGGACCGCGACCAAGTGTCCGCCGGCAGCGCGCCCGCGCTTCGACGGCTTCAGCGATCAGGACCTTGCTGCGGGCGAACCAGCCGCCGTTCTCGTCGTCGTCCTTCCACGCTCGGCGGTCGGCCCCGCGTCAGGCCAATGAGTACACGACATGAACGGAGCTCCGGACCGTCTCCTTTCCTGGGGAGAGTGCTCCGCCGGCTTCCGGGGTGGTAAAGGGGATGGAGGACGTCCGGCCGTGTCGCTCTTGCGGATCAGCTTGAGCAGCCCGAGATCTTCGACGCTCTGTGGGGGTGACGAGGTCGTGGTACGAAGGCGACGGCGTCAAGCCGCTGGCCGTGAAGTATCCCAGCGGCCTGTCGGACCTGTTGTTCATTCTGTTTCCCGGGTGGCGAGCACCGACTCGCACGGCGGCACCGGTGGCACCTGGTGGAAAGCCTGGCGAGCGAGACTCCCGAAGGTGAGGGCGCGACGCTCGACCCCGACAGCCGTAAGAAGGAGTGGTGACGGGGGAGACGGCTGGTCGAGCCGACGGCGTCGAACGCGGCCCCTATCCTCCGGGACATGACGATTCAGCGCATGGACAACGTCGGCATCGTCGTCGACGACCTCGACGCCGCCGTCGCCTTCTTCACCGAGCTCGGCATGGAGCTTGAAGGCAGAATGCCGATCGAAGGAAGCTGGGCGGGAAAGGTCGTTGGCCTGGACGCCATGCGATCCGAGATCGCGATGATGCGGATCCCGGACGCCTCGGGCCGGCTCGAACTGGCGAAATACCACACCCCGAAGGCGATCACCCCCAAGCCGGAGATCACCCCGGCGAACACGCTGGGCCTGCACCGCGTCATGTTCACCGTCGACGACATCGAGGACACCCTCGCCCGCCTCCGGCCGCACGGCGCCGAACTCGTTGGCGAAGTGACGCGCTACGAGGACAGCTACCTGCTCTGCTATCTCCGCGGGCCGAGCGGAATCATCCTCGCGCTTGCCGAGCAGCTGAGCTGAGAAATGGCCGCCCGAAGGCTGCTGTCCTGCGCGGTGCGTGCGTGTGCGGGTGGTGCGGGGCGGCCGCCTGCCCCCTCGCCTGGACCGCGCTCGACGACCAGCGGCATGGCCAGCACGCCGGCCCAGACGACCGGAGCGACCTGGCTCTCAAACTGGGACCGCCCCCAGGCATAGAGACGCTGGGCGTCCGTCAGATCAGCCATGACTGCTCCTTCGTCGGGGGTAACGCCGCTCCGGGCTTCCAAGGAGAGCAGACGTCCGTCGAGGCGGCAGGAGAGGCTGCGGCGTTGCTCCGTCAGACCGCCGCGGCCGTGGTCGCGCCCTGCGGCGGCCGTACGACGGCTTCGCAGAGTCGAGTGTCGAGCCGCGAGCTTGGTCTCCCAGATTCCCCGCCTGATTCACCGCCACGTATGCGGCCGTCACCACCCCGATGCTGAGCTTGGTCCCGTACCGCAGCGTGTGCCGGCAGCGGGGTATCTCCGTGAGGAAGCAGTGCACGCAGACCTCGCTTCAGGCAGGGGCGGCGCCGTACCGAAACCCGCCCGGGGTCAACCCTCGTAGCGGGCAGCCAGGGTCCGTACGGTCGCGGAGATGCGGTCGCGCAGTTCGGCCGGTGCCACGACCTCGATGTCGGAGCCCAGGCGCAGGAACTCCCCGTGGGCGTGGTCGATCGACTCGATGGGCACCCGGGCCTCCGTCCAGCCGTCACCCGTGGGTGTCACGCCGAGATGGCGGGCGCCCTCCGGAGTAAGTCGCACCAGGGCCTCCCCGGTGTGCAGCCGGGCCCGGAAGTCGGCCAGGTGGCTGTTCCAGTGCTCGGCCAGGTCGAACCCGTCCGGAATGACGAACCGCTTCTCCAGCGGCCGGAGTCCGAGGATCTGGTCGACCCGGTAGGTGCGGATCCCGGACGGCCCGCCCGCGACCGAGTACCAGCGGCCGGCCTTGAGTACGAGCCCGTACGGCTCCACCCGCCGCTCGATCTCCTCCGGCGCCCGCCAGCGCCGGTACCTCAGTACCACCGCCCGCCGCTCCCACACCGCGGCGGCGATCGAGGCCAGGTGAGGCGTACGGTCCGCATCGCGGTACCAGCCGGGGGCGTCGAGCAGGAAGCATTCCTGGATCCGTCCGGCGTGCTCGCGCAGCTCGGTCGGAAGGGCGGCCCGCAGCTTGAGCTGGGCGGTGGCGAGCGCCTCGCCGAGGCCGAGCTCGGCGGCGGCGCCGGGGAGCGCGGCGAGGAACGCGGCCTGCGCCTCGTCCGCGGTCAGTCCGGTGAGCCGGGTCCGGTAGCCGTCGACCAGCCGGTAGCCGCCCGCGTGTCCGGCCGCGCCGTACAGCGGGATACCGGCGGCGCCGAGCGCCTCGACGTCCCGGTAGACCGTACGGACGGAGACCTCCAGTTCCTCGGCCAGCTGCTGGGCCGTCATCCGGCCCCGGTTCTGAAGCAGTAGAAGCAGGGTGACCAGCCGACTCGCGCGCATGCCGGTCAGTATCCACTGACAGTGGATGTCAGTGGAGTGCTCATAGCCTGCGGCGCATGGACGACTTCGACTTCCTGCACGGCTCCTGGGACGTGGCCAACCGCCGTCTCACCACACCGCTCGGCTCGGGCCCCGCCACCTGGGTGGAGTTCCCCGGCCACGCGGTGGTCCGGCCGCTGTTCGCGGGCGCCGGCAACATCGACGAGATCACTTTCCCCACGCTCGGACGCCAAGGCGTGACCCTGCGGCTGTTCGACCGAGAGACGGGGCGCTGGTCGATCCACTGGTCCGACAGCCGGACGGGTCGCCTGGATCCGCCGGTGGTCGGCGGCTTCACCGGCGACCGCGGGGACTTCCACGGCGAGGACACCTACGACGGCCGCCCGATCGGGGTGCACTTCACCTGGTACCGCCTCGGCCCGGACACCGCCCGCTGGGAGCAGGAGTTCTCCTCCGACGACGGCCGTACCTGGGAGCTCAACTGGACCATGGACCTCACCCGCACCGGGCGGGCCGGCGCATGAGCATCGTCGAACTCCGGCAGTACACGCTGCACCCCGGAGCCCGGGAGACGCTGATCGAGCTGTTCGAGCGCGAATTCGTGACCGGCCAGCAGTCGGTCGGCATCACCGTCGGAGGCCGGTTCCGCGACCTGGACGACCCGGACCGCTTCGTCTGGCTGCGCGCGTTCCCCGACATGACGAGCCGCCGACGCTCGCTGGAGGCCTTCTACACCGGCCCGGTCTGGCGCGAGCACCGCGACGCGGCCAACGCCACCATGATCGACAGTGACGACGTCCTGCTGCTGCGCGGCCCGGGCTTCACATCAGAGCCGGGCACCGGTGAGGTGGTCGCGACCGTCTGCCGTCCGTCCGACGCTGCCGCCTTCGACTCGTACGCCGCCCGGCACCTGGGCCCGGGCCATGCGCTGCACCGCACCGAGCATGCCGACAACGACTACCCCCTCCTGCCCGTCCGCACCGGGGA
The DNA here is from genome assembly GCF_045160965.1 of Streptomyces sp. NBC_00207. Taxonomy (NCBI): domain Bacteria; kingdom Bacillati; phylum Actinomycetota; class Actinomycetes; order Kitasatosporales; family Streptomycetaceae; genus Streptomyces; species Streptomyces sp. NBC_00207. Next base: position 8,731,857 of record NZ_CP130715.1, read on the forward strand.
AGACGTCCGGGTCTGGTTCGGCCCGTCGGAGTCACCACCCTGGCCCACCCGGCGGCTGCGGCTCGGACCCGTGACGGCTTAGCTCGCGCTTCCACGAACGGGTCCGTCAGAAGCGTGATCAAAAAAGGTGAAATCCTCGCCGCCGCCCGCACCACACCCGCCCACCCCTGATCGCTGCCGAGTTCAGGAGCCTTCGGTCGGCCCGGCCCGATCCCATCCAGGCGCCCGCACGTCGATCGTGAGACCTCCCGACCTGACGTCCTCACCGCAGGTCCGGCACGTCGACTTCAGATCGAGGTCGTGCTCGGCGTCGTGCTCGGATCCGGGCCCGCCGCGATGGCGGAAGGCGACCGGCGGAGTGTCCACCGCCCAGCGATCGCCCCAGGTCAGCAGCGCGTGCATCACCGGTGCGAGATCGCGGCCGGCCTCCGTGAGGTGGTATTCGAAGCGCAAGGGGCGCTCGCTGTACGCGCGGCGCTCGACCACGCCCGCCTCTTCCAGTGCGCGCAGTCGGGCGGCGAGGCGGTCGCGGGGGGCGCCGGTGTTGCGGACGATCTGGTCGAAGCGCTGGTTGCCGTAGAAGATCTCGCGGATCGCCAGGAGGGCCCAGCGTTCGCCGACGAGTTGCAGCGCGGCGGCCGCGGAGCACGGCCGACCGGGGACTTCGGGGTGCGGAACCGAGTTCTCGCCCTGCTTCCTGTTTGAGGTCACGTCCCCATCCTCTCCCGAGTCCGTTGTGTTTTCAAACTCACACCGCTAGCCTCCGGTCCATGACAGTTGGAATTTCAAACCCACGAAGGGCGTCCCGAGCCGTGTTCGCGACGGTCGCGGCCGCGGTCTTCATGTCGAACCTCGACCTCTTCATCGTCAACGCGGCCCTCCCGGCGATCGGCCGCTCGTTCGGCGGCAGCGGCCTCGGCTCCCTCTCCTGGGTCCTCAACGGCTACGCGATCGTCTTCGCAGCGCTCCTCGTAGTCGCCGGCCGTGTCGCCGACCGCTCCGGCCACAAGCCGGTCTTCCTGACCGGATTGGCGGTGTTCACCCTCGCCTCGGTCGGCTGCGCACTCGCTCCGAACCTGGGGACGCTGGTCGCGGCACGGCTCGTGCAGGCAGCCGGCGCCGCGCTGCTGATGCCGACGTCGCTGGCGCTGCTGCTCGACACGACGGCTCCCGAGAAGCGCGCCGGGGCGGTACGGGCCTGGGCGTCGATCGGCGGGATCGCCGCCGGACTCGGGCCGGTGGCCGGCGGGCTGCTGGTCGAGGCCGGATGGCGCTGGGTGTTCCTCGTCAACGTGCCGGTGGGGATCGCGGCGTTCGCGCTCGGTGCAAAGGTGCTGCCGTCGCCCGGACGCACTGGGGCGGAGAAGAGTCCGCTGCCCGACCTGTTCGGCGCCGCCCTTCTCACCGGATCGATCGCAACGCTCGCGCTCGGCCTGATCAAGGCTCCTGACTGGGGTTGGACGAGCGCCGCCACCCTCGGTGGCCTGGCTGCCGCCGTGCTGCTCGGCGTCTGGTTCGTCCTGCGCTCGGCCCGCCACCCCGTGCCGATCGTCGAGCTGCCGCTGCTCCGGGTTCCGGCGTTCGCATCCGCCGCGGCCGCCCTGACGCTGTTCACCGTCGCGTTCGCCGGAATGCTGCTCGGCGCGGTGCTGTGGTGCCAGGGCGTGTGGGGCTACTCGGCTCTGCTCACCGGTCTCGCGATCGCGCCGGGTCCCTTGCTGGTGCCGCCGGTCGCGCTGCGGATCGGGCCCGCCGTCGCCAGATTCGGTGCAGGCCGCATCGCGCTGGCGGGATCTGTCCTGTTCGCGGCGGGCATCCTGTGGTGGGCCGCGGCCCTCGACACCGACTCGTCCTACGCGGCCTCGCTCCTGCCCGGCATGATGCTGACCGGCCTCGGCGTCGGCATGACGCTCCCGGTCCTGACCGGGGCGTCGGCGGCCGCCCTGCCGCCGGCCCGCTTCGCCACCGGCTCGGCCATCACCTCGATGGGCCGCCAGATCGGCGCGGTCCTCGGCGTCGCGATCCTGGTCGGCATCCTTGGCGCCCCGGCCCCCGAACATGCTGTCGCCGCGTTCCAGCACGCCTGGTACGCGGTTGCCGTGGCGTCCCTGCTCGCCGCCTGCGCGACGGTTCCGCTCGTCCGCAAGCCGCGGCCGGCCGCCGCCGAGTCGGCCGACGTCGAGGCGGCCGACGTCGCAGAGGCCGCGGAGGTCGGCGCCGCCTGAGAAGCGATTCCCGTCCGTCGACGGACGTACGGGACTCGCACTGGACTGTAGAGCTGCTAAGGCGTCATCTCATTTTGTTGTACGCGTTCACGGTTCTCGGCCGAACCGGCCCCCGAGCCGTGGTCAGTTCGGCTTGGCCGCACGCTCTGTCTGCAGGGTGCGCAGGAGGTCGAAGGCGGGGCCGTCCACCGGGCGCCGGGTGTTGCCGAGGGCGATCACGGCGAGTCGCTTCTCCGGGTCGAACCCCACGAAGGAGGCGAAGCCCCCTGTTCCTCCGTTGTGCCAGATCTGGAGGTGGCCGCCCTGCCGTGGGTGGAGGCGGTGGGCCATCCAGCCGAGGTGCACCCAGGCGAAGGAGTTCCTGCGGTGCTCGAACGCACGGCTCAGGCGGATCGCCTCGGCGAGGCCTGGCGGACCGCCGTCCAGCTGGGCCCGTACGAAGGCCACCAGGTCGGTCGCGGTCGACCGCAGGCCTCCCGCTCCTGCCAGGTCGGCGAGGTGCCACGGCGCGGCGGGCCGCCCCCGGCGCACGTGACCCTGCGCGGAGCGTTCCGAGCGGGTGCCGTCCACCGTCACGACGGTGTCGGTCATGCCCAACGGGGCGCAGATCTCACGGGTGATGAGGGTCTCGTAGTCCGTGCCCGACCGGCGGGCGAGGGCCAGCCCCAGCAGTCCGGCTCCGAGGTTGGAGTAGCGGAACCGTTTCCCCGGAGTGGCCCCCAGACGGGTCCCGGCCAGCCCGGACAGCAGGGCGTCGGCCGTGCAGCCGGCGTACGGATCCGGCTTCGACGGGCGCAGCAGAGCCTGGAGCAGCATGCCTCGAGGCAGTCGCGGCAGGCCGGACGTGTGGCTGGCCAGCTGCTGCAGGGAGATCGGCTGTCCGTCCCGTGACGGAACGGCCGTACCGGGAGGCAGCAGATCGGCGAGCGGCTCGTCCAGGCCCACCGTGCCGGTTGATGCCAGGCGCGTCAGGGCCAGGGCGGTGAACGACTTGGTCACCGAGCCGATCTCGAACAGGGTGTCGGGGCCGGGGGCACGCCCATGGTGTGCGCCGGTGGTGCCGGCACCCCGTATTGCCACGACGTCATCCGCCACCGCGGCCACCACCACGCCGACGTGCTGCTCAGCCAGCCGGTCCGCGGTCTGCTGGGCGAGCGTTGCGAGTTCTTGTGCCATGACGGACATCATGGCGGCGTCCCGCCTTGCGACCAGTGCGCCCTGATGATGATTTCCGGCCGTCGGCACTGCGACCTGAGCAGTACGGCGAGGTGATGACGGCAAGCCCTCGCGGGCGCGGCGGTCGAGGGGCGGCGCCCGGGCGCCCTTGCCGGCCGCGGCGCGCTGGGCTGACGGTCGTGGTCGGGCACGAGCACGCCGCCCCGGCACCCCCGGCCCGTACGGAGCCCGCAGCCTCGCGATGGGCCCGGCGCGCAGAAGCGGATGGGGAGGGGGAGAGGGAGGGGGAGCCGAATCGTCGCGGGGTCGCACGTGGCGCTCAGCGCCCTCGGGTGCGGCGTGAGCGCGCTGAAGGAGGCCGGTTCCGTGGCGTGCGGAGCCGGCTTCCCCGAGGTCCGGTGTGGGTTCACCGTTCCCAAGACCCTGCCGGACGACAAGTAACTGCTGGCCTAGGCCCTTTCGGACACGGAAGGCAGGGAAGTCCTTAAGGGCAGCAGCGGCTCGAACGTCCGCAACCCGAAGCCCGCCGCAGGCCAGTACACCTCCGACTCTCCGACGGGGACGAGCACCCTGGTCATCTCCGCGATGTACGGCCGGTTCAAGGACATCGTGGGCGTGTCCCTGGCGGTCCCCGCGAGGGAGCCGCTGTGCGCCTGGGCGAACGGGAACACCGGCGCCTCGGCCGGTGCGATCACTCCGGGATCGCACAGCTGGAGCGCTGACCACCGTGACGGGCGTTGATCTCGCGTCGGCAGCGGCGTTAAACCGCCGCAGGGTTATGCCCCAAAGGTGACTTTCTGCAGCCTGTGCTGGTCGGATAGCAATGACACGGCGCCTGGCAAGGCCTGTCGATGGTCGGCGGGGATCCCAGCGTGCCGAGGAAGGAACGTCTCGTGATCCGCACCCGTTTCGCCGCCGCTCTGTCCACCATTGCCGTTACCGCCCTCGCGATCAGCGCGAGCCCCGCGTCGGCGGCACCCGGCGACACCCTCACCATCTGCTCCAGCACGCTCACCCCGGACGGCTGGGTGGACGCCCAGTGGTGGAACAGCGGCGGGTGCGGCTCCGGCTTCACGCCCAACACCAAGCAGATCAAGGACCTCAGAGGCTACCCGGTCGGCACCCAGGTCAACGCCTGCGCATCCACGTGGCCGCCCGCCGGCTGGACCATCACCAACACCTACTACTCGAGCGGCTGCCGCTACTCCGCCGTCCCCAGCTTCAACCCCAACACCTGGACGCTGAAGCGCACTTCCTGACCTCGCGCGGGCGCCGGCAGTCGACCTCTACCGCCGACTACGGCGCTCAGCGCCGCTGCCCGCCCGCCTGCCCGCCTGCCCGGTGTCCTGTCCGTCTCGGCGGGGTTGCGTTGCTCGAGTGGCATGCGCTGCGGGGGCCGGACCAGGCTGCGGTGCGCATCGGGGCGCGCCGGCGTCGGCGCAAGTCCTCGCCGAGGCTGCGCTGACTAAAGTCGCCGCCGGAGTGGCGAAAGAACATCCTGGGGGAGTGACCGTGCATACGGAAGCCCCCCTCGGCTCGATGGTTCGGTGCGGCGGGGCTTCGTTGTGCGTGGGGCCAAGTGGGAGTTGGCCCCACGCGGCGCTGCCCTACGCGTTGGGGGGCCCAGTGACCGCAAGTGCCCGCGTGTGAGGCCCACCAGCCCACCGGCCGCCGCGCCCCGGCACCGCACCGCCTGCGACCAGGGAAAGCAGCGCCGGCCCGAGCCCGCGCCCGGCCCCGGTCGCTCCTCACCGTCTGCCCGTCCGGAGGGCGTGCCCGCGCCCACCGGCCGTCGGCGGCATCCACTGCGCGGGCTGCCCGGGCACGCAGCGACATCTTCGGCTGGGCCGGTACGGGCGCCCTGCGGTGCCGTTCCGCCGGTGAACCCTCCGGCCGGGTGAACCCGCACGCAGCCGGAGCGGCCGGCCCTGAACAAGCTCTTGGTGATACGCCACAGGCTCGAGCTCACCCTCGCCCACGTCGACGAGAAGATCAGCATTGTTGGGACCGCCGTCAGACGCCACTGGACCCTCTGGGGGATCGAGTGCGGCATGGGCGTCTCCCGCTCCACCAGTGGAGACCAGCCGCGGTGCCGGTACGCCTTGACCGGCCGTCGTCAGGCCGGGCGCGGAGGCCGGCGCTGGCCGGACTCGGCGCAGCGGACGCAGGTGGTCGCCGCCGGACGGATCTCCAGGCGCTCGTGCGGAATCGTCCCGCCGCAGCCTTCGCACTGCCCGTACTCACCCCGTTCGAGCCGTTCCAGCGCCTGGTCCAGTTCTTCCAGGTGCTCGCGAGCCTGCGCCATCAAGGAGGCCACGTGGGCCCGTTCGAAGGCGGTGCTGGCCCCCTCGGGGTCGTGTTCGTCGTCCACCGCGACCAGGGCGTTCGCCGCGACGATCCCGTCGTAGTCGCGGCCCAGTGCGGCCGCCCGCGCGAGGGTGTCGGCGCGGTCGGCCGCGAGGCGGGCGCGGGTGGTCGCGAGCGTGGATGGGCCGTGCTCGTCCTGGCCGTGCTGGGATGCATCGCTCATGCGTGCGGCAACACCCGGCCGGGGTTTCCCATTCCCTGGTCATCGGGTCCGGACACGGCCGGGCCGGTGCCGCCGTTGCGGTAGCGGCCCGTGCACGTCGCGAGTCCGTGCGTGACGGTGTCCTTCACCTTCACCTTCACCTTCACCTTCTCCTTGGCCGCGTGGCCACACGGCGACCGTGCCCGTGACCCGCTCCTTCGGCTGCTTGTCGAGTAAATCCAGAAGCCAGAAAGGGAGATGGGGGTTCACGTCGGCTGAGGCGTAGTCAGGCGGGTGGCAGTACAAGGGTGGAATCGGTGGGGCGGTCGGTGCCGCCAGTACCTCCACGATGGGCGCGAGCCGGTGGGCCGCGGTGCCGCACGCGGCGCGCTGGTCACCGAGCGGGCGTGCAAGCCCGCAGCCGGTCGGCGCGTCCCTGTACGACCGGTGGGCGGGCATCGCCCCCGAGCTCGCCGGGCATGTTGATGCCGTCGGCTTCGACCCGGACTGTGGGCGCCTCACCGTGTGCCCGGAGTGGTCGGCATGGGCGACGTAGGCACGCCTGGAGCAGGCGCCAGACCTCTCGGCCACGCCCACATCGGCGTCACCGCCACCGTGTACGCCCACGTCGGGCTCCAGCTCCAGCAGGGCGCCACCACCTCCTCGGCCGCACACTCCACAACCTCACCGAGACCGCCGCCGGTCCAGACACCAGCGCGGACCCACCGCCTCGCGCAGCGCCTTGCGCACCGGCGATCCGCTGACGTTGCCGTCAACTACTGCCGTCAGCCGTCAGACACCCAAGTGGCCCCGCCGGAAAGAGATCCCGGGGCCGCTGCGGCACGGTGGGGCGGCTGTGCCGATCGGCAGTCCCTCAATCCGTCCTTCATTCCGTGCACAGCGGAAACCGAGGTCGCGTCGGAGACTCTTCCTCCGATGCGGTCATGACCAAGCCGGAGCTCACAGCGTCGATCCCAATGTGCTGGAGATAAGCCCAACGGTCGAGCTTCTCGCAGGCCCATGCGGGGTCGTACGCCGCCGTGGGCAGCTGCGGTATGCGCTTGCGGCCGGTTTCGTCGAGGCGGTAGGGAACGTCGAAGGCCGTGTTCCAGCCGTCCACGTTCGCGGCAAAACGCTCGCCCGCTTCCGCTGGACCGATTCCCAGGTACTGGGCGATCTCCGCCCAGGAACCACCCCGCTCGCGTTCGTAGATCACGGCCGAGATCAGAGCGCGCTCCGCGAGCTCGATGAGCTGGAATGCCTGGCTGACCCGGCCTCCGGGACCGGTGTCAGGGTCGTTCTCGGTGGCGACCAGGCCAGCGGCGGCGTCCGCAACGTCCACAGCGTGATCGCAGAGGACCAGGCGTGCCAGCGCATGGCGGGTGAATCCGGCACGGTCGGCGTCGTACGGGGTCGTCTCAGTCACCGCCACAGCCTGCCAGGCTGCCTCTGCGGCGCGTACCCGATTTTCGCCAGGGACCGGTCTCCGCCTGACCGGTTGGCCGTACGAGGTGCGTTGGGCGAAGTCGAGACCGCGGTCGCGCAGGCCTACCCGCACCTGACGAAAGAGGCGAAGGCCGACTACGACGGGGGCCGGGTCCTGGGCGAGACCGGAGTGGACCTCGAACGGGTGCTTGCGGTGATCGCGAGTACGGACCTAGGCCAGGACACGGTGCCGCCGCGCGAGCTGCTCAAGGACACGATGGCCGGCGGCACCTCCGACCTGCTGGACCGGCTGCTCAGCGAGCCGGGAAACCGCAGTGCCCCGCTGTTGGCGGCGCTCGGCGTGGAGCCGGCCGGTCTTCGGCGCCCCGCTGGTTCTGACCGGCCCGGCCCCGGATGCCCGACGGGCACATCAGCGGACCGCAACTGACGTGCGCCCGGAATCCAAGGCGGCGCCGAAGGAGTACGGCCAGCCTGGGATGCCTGGGATGCCTGGGATGCCTGGGAGGCGTGGCAGAACAACCGCTCTGCGCTGGTCGGTGGTTGGTGCATCCGATTGCCGCCGCGGGCCTGCGTCCACCGCCGGCACGATCCGTCCGCGCGCTGGCAGGCGTTCCTGCGGTGCTTTGATCTGGAGCACACCTTCCGGTCACCCGGCCCGGGTCCGCCGCGGGTTCATGAACATTCCGCACCTCGCAGAGCGCCCCGCGCGTCCGCCCGCCCCGCTCGCGAGAAACCTCAGATCCCGCCCAAGACGATTGCTGCGTGTGCAGTTGCTATGCATATGATCAACACTCGACGGGGGAGATGTGGACATGGCAACAGATTTCGACCAGGAGTGGGGCCGTGAGCGCGCGGGCGGCACGGACCGGCAGGTGGGCTTGCGGTTGAACAGCGGGCCGCAGGGGCCGTTCGCGCCTGGCGGGTCCAAGGAATTCGCTTCGACGCCGGCGGAGAAGAGGGCCGCAGCGGGCGTAATCCAGGACGAGTTGGAGTCGGCGACGAAGTCGGCGGCGGAGCACGCGGATGAAGCCACCAGCACCGCCCACAAGGACTTCGACGGCTGGCAGGCGGCGGCCGGCCTGAAGAAGGTGGCGGAGAGCTGGGACCAGCAGGTGAAGACCCTGATGGGACGTCTGTCGTCGGAGAAGGTGGCCCTGCGCGGAGCCGAGAGTGTTTTCGCTCGCAACGACACCGGAGTGGGCAGTCAGTTCCTCAAGTCGGCGCTGAACGGTGTCTAGGGGGTCACGGTGGTGAAGTACCACGAGGTCATGAGCACCAACCTGGGAGTGCTGACGACGGCCGCCGCCAAGTGGGACGCGATGGCGGGCGAGTTCAAGAAGGTCGAGACCCGCTACGGCGACACCGTCCAGAAGATCGTCATGGGCGACAACTGGTCCGGTGTCAGCGCCGGTGTCGCCCGTACGAAGTTCACGGCGACCCGCTACGAGTACGCGGCCGCGCAGAACCAGGCCAAGGCCGTCGCGAGCCTGCTGCGGGGAGCGCACGAGCAGCTCACCGACCTCAAGAAGAAGCTCGAAAGCGCCCGGGACGACGCGATAGCCGCCGGCATGACCGTCTCCGAGCAGGGACACGTCGCGTTCGACTACTCCAAGCTCACGGCCGCCGAGCGCAGCGCCTATCACCACGACCCCGATGGCCAGGAGGCCATCCGCACCGCGGTCGGCAAGTGGCAGAAGCACATCGACGACCGGGTGAAGGTCGTCTCCGAGGCCGACACGCACATCAAGGACGCCCTCGAAGCGGCCGTCGTCGACAGCAACAGGGACGCCCTGGGCCAGGGCACCGGAGCCGACGAAACCCTCACCGGCTTCAACAACTACGCCGAGGGCGACCTGGCGAAGGCCAAGAAGCACGAACCGGCGGACATCAGGACGCAGCCCAACGGCTTGTTCGACACCGGCTGGAGCGTCACCGGCCCGGGCAAGTACGGCAAGGAAGCCGCGTTCAAGGCGTACGCCGACCTCTTCCACGTTACCGCTCAAGGATCGACGACCAAGGGGGATTGGGCTCTCTCCGGGATCGCCGACGTGTACGGGGGAGCCAGAGCCACCGGTAACGTCGGGTTCACCCAGGACGGCCTGGTCGCCAAGGCCGAGGGGTCCGTGGGAGTACGGGCATTGGCCGAGGGCCGGGCCGAGAACGGTCATTTCGGAGTCTACGGACGGGTCGAGGGGTTCGCCGGCGCCGAAGTCTCGGGCACCCTCAAAGCGGGTAAGGACGAGGTCACCCTTGGCGCGAAGGCCTTCGCCGGAGCGAAGGTCGCCGTCGCCGGGGGCACGGAGTACGCCGGGATCGGCATCGGCGGGACGGCCGAGGCGTGGGCCGGTCCTGGTGCGGAGGCCTGGTGGGGATGGAAAAGGGACAAGGAGACCGGCGTGTGGTCGGTCGGAGGAGATGCGGGCCTCTCCCCCGGCAAGGGAGGCAAACTGGGGCTCGAGTTCACCTTCGATCCGAAGAAGTTCACCGACGCCGCCGGTGACGCGGCCGACGCGGTCGGCGACGCCGCCGGCGATTTCAAGGACTGGTTGCTCGACTGATGCACGTTTCCGTGGAAGGAGGGCCCGAGATGCCCACGACACTGCCGGTGCCGATCGAATTCCGACTGCCGGAGGGGTGGCGTCTGGCTGCCCCGCCGGACGGGGGCGCCTCGGACGTGGCCTTCGCCGCGGTGCATCCGCAGGCGGACGCCGGGTTCAGCGCCAACATCACCATCGACGGCGGATTCCTGAAGGACCCGGTGACGCTCGTCGAGGTCGCCGACGCCTCGGTGGAACGCCTGCGCGAGGTCGCCGAGTCGGTCTTGGTGGTCCACCGCCACGAGGCCGGCTCCGCCGACGCACCTGCTCTGACGCAGCGGCTGAACTTCTCGGCTACCGCCGGCGACGCCCGCCGGAACCTCGTCCAGTCCCAGGTCTATCTGGCCGTTCTGGACACCGAGGACCCACACAGGCGGGCGATGATCCGGCTTGCTCTGACCGCCACCGAGGCCCAGCACGACGGCGTCCTGGGAGAGTTCCAGGACTTCGTGCGCACGGTGCGCCCGGACACCGGGGCGGGGGTCTGAGGATGGGCCGCCTCTGGGACAAGTGGACCGGCACCAAGTACCCCGACAGCGGTGTCGGACCCCTGCCCACCATGGAGCTCAGGGAAGCGCTGCTCGCGCTCAACAACCGAAACGTACCGTTCAGCGTGCGCCATGCCCTGCCCAAGGAGAAGGCCGACCTGGTGGCGGAGTGCACGATCCCGAAGGCGAAACTGAGGCTCAAGACCCGCATGCGCCTGGTCCCGGCGAAGCACGAGGTGCTCGTCCTTGAGGAGCGGTGGGAGCCGTCGCACGACTCCGGTCAGCAGTACGGCCGTGGGGGCTTCAAGGTGTACCGGCAGTGGGAGTTCCAGCGGGGTGCCGACGGCCGTCGGCACAAGGTGGAGACGTTGCGCTTCGACACGCGGGACGTGAGAGATCCCCTGCGCACCATGGTCCTCAACGCGGGATGGACCTGGCGCGGAGTCCTGTTCCGGTACTGACCGGCCGGTCCGGCCGTGTCAGGGCCCTTGCACCCGCAGGGTCACTGGCACGAGAGCAACGCCGGGCGCGGGGTGCTGGGCCGCCGCCTGTCCGGCCGGCTCCCGACGGGTCAGGTCCCCACACCCGCATGCTGTCGTCCGCGCCCCCGGTGACGGCGACCGGACGGCCATCCAGGGCAGTCGTCGCCAGGCCCGGTACGGAGTCTTCGTGGCCGGTGAGGGGTTCGCCCACCGGCAGGCACGTGGCCACAGACAACCGTGAGACGGGCATCTCTCCTGCACGGGCGGAGGGTTGAGCGCTGAGGTTCGACTTCCCCCGGGTGCGGACCTGCCCGGCCCGGCACGTGATGCGCCGGGCCGGGCAGGCGTTCAGAAGTCCCAGCTCTGGCTCCGCGCGCCGTTGCAGCTCCAGCTCACCAGGAGCTGCCCGATGTCAGGCCGGCCGGCCAGGATGTCGAGGCACTTTCCGTTCACCCGGTTACGGATCTCGCTCCCGTTCCGGTACCACTTCTGGTGGAGACCGCCGTTACAGTCCCACATGCTCACCGAGCCCTGGTCGCCCAGGTGGGGGCCGTAGATCTCCAGGCACTTTCCGTTCATGTTGGAACGGATCTGCTCACCGTCCCAGTACCACTGCTGGTTGGTGCCGCCGTGGCAGTCCCACGTCACGGTGGAGGCGCCGTTCTCCTGATGGAACATGAAGATGTCGGCGCACCTTCCGTTCAGGTTGGACTTGAGCAGCGGTGCCGCGGCAAACGCGGGCGAGCCGGTCAAGACAGAGCCGGCCAGCATCCCGGTGACCGCCGCCAGCAGCGTCAGTCGTCGCACGAACCTCATGATGTCCCCTTCCCATCGTCGTTGCGCGGTTGCGCTGGACCCTGTCTAGCCGCCGGTTGATGTCCGGCGCCGGAACGAGGATTCCGGACATCAAAAGCTGGACAAACACCTCCCATCACGGCTGCGGAAAGCCGCAGGAAGGAAGGCAATGCCACGCCCCGAACGCCCGCTCGACCTGGACTCCGGTCCGCTGACACGGTTCGCGGCCGACCTTCGGAAGCTGCGCGAGGCGGCGGGACGGCCGCCCTATCGGGCACTGGCGAAGAAGGCGCACTATTCGTCCACGACGCTGTCGGACGCCGCGGGCGGGAACACGTTTCCGAGCCTTGCCGTCACGCTCGCCTTCGTCGAGGCGTGCCAGGGCGACCGTCGCGCATGGGAAGCCCGATGGCATGCGGCCGCCGCCGAGATCGCCGCCGGCGCACGGAGCGATGAGCCCGGGGAAACCAGCGGGCAGTGCGGACCGTACGCGGGGCTGTCGGCATTCCAGCCGGAAGACGCCGATCGATTCTTCGGGCGCGAGCGGTTGACCGGCGAGGTGCTCGCGAAGGTGCGCGACCGCCGCTTCCTGGCAGTTTTCGGGCCGTCCGGGTCGGGGAAATCCTCGTTGCTGCGGGCAGGGCTCGTCGCCCGCGCGCGGGCAGCGGGGTGGCCGGTGATGCTGTTCACGCCAGGCCCGCATCCAGTGGAGGAGTGCGCGATCCACCTGGCCGCGCCGACGGGAGAGGCCCCCGGCGCGCTGGTGACCGAGCTGCTGGACGAGCCCCTGGCGCTGCACCTGCGGATCCGGCAGGCCATGCTCGACCGCACACCGGACGTCGACACGCTGATCGTGGTGGACCAGTTCGAGGAGGTCTTCACCCTCTGCGGGGACCGGGACGAACGAGGTGCGTTCATCGCCATGTTGCTCGAGGCCGCCACGGCGGCGACCAGCCGGACCCGGGTGGTGCTCGGCGTGCGCGCCGATTTCTACGGACACTGCGTGCAGGACCCACGGCTGGTCGAGGCGATCCGTGACGCGCAGATCGCGGTCGGTCCGATGAGCAGTCAGGAGCTGCGCGAGGCGATCACCCGGCCGGCCGTGCTCGCCGACTGCACCGTGACCGGCCCGCTGCTGGCGGCAGTGGTCGCGGACGCCACCGGTCAGCCAGGTGCGTTGCCGCTGGTTTCGCATGCGATGGTCGAGACCTGGCGCCGGCGCAGCGGCAGCCGCCTGACCTTGGAGGGGTATCTGGCGGCCGGCGGAATCCAGCACGCGCTCGCACACACCGCGGAGGCCGCCTACGGGGCCCTGTCGCCGGTGCAGCAAGATCTCGCCAGGTCGCTGTTCCTCCGGCTGACCGCGCTGGGCGACGGTACCGAGGACACCAGGCGCCGGATCACCAAGGACGAGCTGGATCCGAGCCCCGACACCCTGTACGTGCTCGAATCCCTGGCCCGGCAACGGCTCGTGACGCTGGACGAGGGGTGCGTCGAGATCACCCACGAGGCGATCATCCGGTGCTGGCCGAGGTTGCGCGGCTGGCTGACCGAAGACCGGGACCGGCTGCTCCTGCACCGGCAGCTCACCGACGCGACCGCCGGCTGGGAGGCGCACGACCGCGACCCGCATGCCCTGTACCGGGGGGCCCGCCTGGCCGCGGCGCTGGACCTGGCCGATGCGGACGGCACCCGGCTGACCTCCAGGGAACGGCGCTTCCTCGACGTGAGCCGGGAAGCGCAGGCCGGCGAGACCGCGGCGGTCAGGCGACGGACGGTCCGCCTGCGGCAGCTGGTCACGCTGCTCACCGTGCTGGTGGTCATCGCGGCGATCGCGGGTGGGCTGGCCGTCGACTCGCGCGACTCCGCCATCCGTCAGCGCAACGTGGCCATCGCGCGGAAGGCCGCCGCGGACGCGGCCGAGGTGCGGCAGCAGAACCCGTCGCTCGCCGCGCAGCTCAACCTGGCCGCGTACCGGCTCGCAGCCACCGGCGACGTCCGCGACCAGCTCATGAGCACGTTCGCGACGCCGTACACCAGTCGGCTCACCGGCCACACCTCCGACGTGGTCTCGATCTCCTTGGCCCCGAAGAGCACGGTTTTGGCCACGGCGAGCTGGGACCGTACGGCCCGGCTGTGGGACATCGCGGACGCCCACCACCCCGTAGAGCTGGCCGTCGTCAACCAGCCGGAGCGGCTGATGTCGGTGGCCTTCGACGAGGGCGGCCGTGTCCTGGCCACGGCGAGCGAACGCTCGGTACGGCTGTGGGACGTGACGGACCGGCATGCGCCCGCCGAGCTGAGCACGCTCCCGGACCAGCGGTCCGCGCCGACGTGGGTGGCGTCCGGGCCGGGCGGCCTCATCGCCACCGGCCACACCGACGGCACGGCGCGACTGTGGAACGTGAACGATCCCCGCCATCCGCGGCTGCTGGCCACCTTGCCCGGTCACTCCGGCACGGTCACCTCGGCGACGTTCAGCCCGGACGGCCGCACCGTGGCGACCACCGGTGACACCACCACCAGGCTGTGGGACGTCGACGACCCGGCGCATCCGCTGCTCCTCGTCGTCCTGCGCGGACACACCGACACCGTGACCTCGGCCGCCTTCAGCCCTGACGGCAGGACCGTGGCGACCGGGAGCTGGGATCGCACCGCACGCGTCTGGGACATCGCCGGCGGCCGGCGAACACAGCCGCCGGCCGTCCTGCTCGGCCATCCCGCGATCGTCTGGTCGGTGGCATTCAGCCCCGACGGCGGCACGCTCGTCTCGGTGGGCGGGTCCACCCTGTTCTGGGACGTCACCGCGCCGGCGAACCCGAAGCGGACCAGCACGATCCAGGGCGGGTTCTACCAAGCCGCGTTCAGCGCGGACGGCCGCGTGCTCGCCAACTCCGACCGGCTCCTGGACCTACGGGATCTGTCGCTCGCGACCCACGAAGACGTGGTCACGTCCCTGGCGTTCGGCCCCGGCGGTCACCTGCTCGCCAGCGCCAGCTGGGACGGCACCGCACGTCTGTGGCAGGTAACCGGGGGCCGGGCCCTGTGGCCGCTGTCGGTCCTGCACGGGCACACCAAGTTCGTACGGTGTGTGGCGTTCAGCCCGGACGGGCGCATCCTCGTCACCGCGAGCGAGGACGGCACCGTCCGCGTGTGGGACGTGACCGATCCACGGAAGCCGCGGCTGACATCGGTCCTCGCCCCCGGCGGTGGCGAAGTCGCCGGCGCCGGCTTCGGCCCGGGCGGGCACCTGCTGGCCGTCTGGGCACAAGAGACGGCCGGACTGTGGGACCTGACCGATCCCGGCAACCCCCGGCCACTCAGCCGGATCGCCGAGGACGGGCCGCACGTCACGACGGCCTCGTTCCGGCCGGACGGCCACACGCTGGTGACGAGCACCGGCGAGTCCGGCTCGCTGAGGTTCTGGGACATCGGCGAACCGCGCAAGCCCCGGGAACTGCCGTCCCCGTTCCGGTCCGAGCCTCTGACCGGCGGCGTATTCAGCCCCGACAACAGGAAACTGGCCGCCTTCCACCGAACGGACAAGACGGTCTGGCTGATCGACGTCGACGACATCAGGCGCCCGGCGAAGGTGTCGCAGCTACCGGCGTCCGGCTCCTGGCTCTACACAGTGGTCTTCGCCGCGGACGGCCGCCGACTGGCAGCCGGCGCAGCGGACAGCAAGGCCCTGCTGTGGGACGTGCGCGGTGCAGCCGCTCCCGCCGTCCTCACCGGCCACTCGAACCCCGTACCGGCCGTGGCATTCAGCCCGGACGGCAACACCCTGGCCACCGGCGGCAACGACTTCACGATCCGGCTGCGGGACACCGGCCTGGACCGGGTCGCCACCCGCATCTGCGACAGCGCGTACCCCCGGATCACCAGAGCCCAATGGGCCCGGTACTTCACGGCGGTCGACTTCAACCCACCCTGCCCCACCACATGACCACCGTCAGCGCCCCCGTGCGAGCGGCGAGGAGCTGCCTGCCGGTGGACCCGTAGACCCGGAGAGGCGGCAGCGACCATGGGGGAGGCTGGCGAGTCGGTGCCAGTGGTAGACGTGGTCTGCGCAGTGTCTCCGTGGCGTCCTGCCTCGGCGCCTCTGCGAAACCTCCTTGGCGGACCAAGGCGACCACTGCTACGTTTCCGGAGGCCGTGCGAGAGAAAGAGGAGGTGGTACCCGTGAACGCTGTATCGACATGGGTGCTCCCCTCCGGGGTCACGGTCGGACGATAAGCAGGTCGTCCGGGAGCGCCGTTCACGAGCACTCCCGAAAGGCACGACCATGCATTTCACTTCCGAACAGCGCCTCGACGACGGCGTCCTCGAACGCGAATTCACCCTCGGCGAGATCCCCGGCACCCTCTGGACACCTGAATCCACCGCACCGGTCCCGCTGATCCTGATGGCCCACAACAACGGCCTGCCCAAGGCGGCAGCCCGGCTGGTGGCCCGCGCCCGGCATTCTGCGGCGCAGGGCTACGCGGTGGCCACCATCGACGCCTCCGGGTGCGGCGACCGGCCCCGTTCCGCCGCCGACGAGCAGGCTCGCGCCGAACTTCGCCGTGCGATGCAGGCCGGCGAGCCGGTCGACGAGATCTTCGAGTCCTTCATCGGCCCGCTGGTCGAACAGGCGGTCCCGGATTGGCTGACCACCCTGGACGCCCTCCTTGCGCTGCCCGAGATCGGCGGCCCGGTCGGGTACTCGGGGTGGACCGCCGTCGGCATCCGCCTTGCGGTGCTCGAGCCGAGCATCGAGGCCGCCGGCTTCTTCGCCGGGGGGTACGTGCCCCGCGCCCAGCGCGAGGAGGCCCGGCAGATCGCGATTCCGCTGCTGTTCCTGCTGCAGTGGGACGACGAAGGGAACCCCCGGCAACGGGCCCTGGAGCTGTTCGACGCCTTCGGCTCCAAGGAGAAGACGCTGCACGCCAATCTGGGAGGCCACACCGGTACCCCGTGGTTCGAGGTGGAGGACGGGAACCGGTTCTTCGGCCGGCACCTGAAGTGAGGCCGGGCCGTCAGGCCGACGGCAGACGATAAGCGGTGCCGGCTGGCCGGCCGGGATGCCGCTCTTTGAGGCCAGGCCCCGGCCCTCCGCAGCTCTCTACAGCGCGGGCCCCTGCCGAATTCTCGGCAGGGGCCCGCGCTGCCCGAAGCGCCGCGGCGCCGACTGAGCCGCAACGTCGATCGTGCGGCCGTCGTCCAGGACGACCGGCTTGCGCAGCATCCGGACCAGCTGGTCCAGGCGCCGCTCACGCGGGTCGGCGGGAAGCCTCACGACAACGGCGAACTCATCGCCCCAAGGCGACCAACGGCAGCGCGCTGGCCGGCCTGCGAGCCAGAACGCGCGGGAGGGGCGACATACTTGGGTCTCCGTCTCGTCTCATACGGGATGCAGGGCCCGGGACAGGCGTCTGGATGGACACCGTGTGTGCCTGTCCCGGGGCAGTGCTACAGCTCGATCGGGCTGGAGTTGAGCCAGCTGTACGGGTACCTCCAAGGGGCCGACCTTCGCGGCGGGGCCAGTTGAGCTCCCAGCCGGGCCGGTAGCCGCAGGAGCCCCAGCCGTCCGGGCGCCCGTGGGGCATCTCAAGTACGGCCTCCGCTGCGGTGCGGGCCGCGTCATCAACCTCGTGTACGGCTTGAGGGCGGCGCTGTCGCTGTCGGCCCGGCCGGTGAAGACGTTCTCGCCGCCGGACCAGGGGCCGGGGGCGTGCCGGATGCAGACGATGCGCAGCGGGGAGCCGTCGCGGGCGGCGATGTCGTACTCGTGGACGGTGTGCTTCTTGAGGGTGTAGCGGACGGTCGGGGCCACGGACCGGACGGGCATCCATCGTAATGGGGGTACGGCGGTCGCCGTAGTCACGGCGGGGCCGTGGACGGTGCGGCGGTGCGCGGCAAGGCCGGCCGCGCCGCCCTGGACCGGGGTGATGCACTACCCGTAGCCGTGCCACCGGCCGGGAGCGGGTGCGGAGCGTCAGCGGCGCAGCTCAGGGTGAGGTTCCGCGGACGTAGTCGATGGTGCTGGCGCCGTGTGGGTTGGCCATGAGGCTGCCGACGTCATCTATCCGGTTCCGCAGTTTGTCGAGTTGTCGAGCCGCGCCCACGTCATCGTGAGTTGCTGCACGAGCCACGCCTCATCGCTGGTCGCGTCCTTGCCGAGTCGGGCTTTGATCGCGGCGAGGTGGTCGGTGTCCTGGCGGCCGGCTTCCAGGAAGGCGTCGACCCGATGGAGACGAGGACACCGGGGAGGGGAAGACCATAGGGCGTACGGTGACGATCACACCCCGGCAGATGGCCAAAGGGAAGGGAGCCCGGAACGATGACGGTTGACGGTGCTATAGAGGCCCGGCAAGTGGTCGAGGCGTGGCAGCGGATCGAGGCATGGGTAAAGGAACACGCTCCCGCCTCCTACGCTGCGCTTCTTCCCGAGGCCGGAGCCGGCGAGGTGGAGGCCGTACAGGATGCGGTACGGGTGCAGGTCCCTGAGGCGCTGACCACGCTGTGGCGGACGATCGGCGGCAACACCCTGCGCGGGGTGTTTCTCGGGAACTACGACGTGATCCCCCTCGACCGGGTGGCGGACTTCTACCGCAACCGGATGGTCGACTGCGAGGGCGAGGAGATCAGCGCGGCGGAAGAGGGGCATCCACTGTGGAAGCCCGAATGGATCCCGGTGTTCTCCAACCACCGGACCTCACAGGCGTTCGTGCTCTACCTCGACGCCACCAGCGGCCTCCTCTACAAGTGGAGCCGGTACGGAGAGAACAACTACGGCACCGACACCGAGGAGCTCGATTCGCTGTGCAGCTACCTGGAAGAGGCGGCCGACAGCCTTGAGTACCCGGCCGTGGCCACCCGTGACAAGCCCGGCCTGATCGACGGTGTGCTCGTCTGGCAGTCGGGAATCGAGCCCGGCCAGGCGGACCAGTGGGAGCCGGTCACCGACTAGCCCCCGGATACGGCAGGAGGGGGCGGACCGTGGCTGGCCCACCCCCTCCTGCCATGCGCTCCTACACCTTCCTCCACGTGCAGGTCACTGCCACGCCTGAGCAGTGCGCGAAGCCCGGTGTGTCGACGAAGAACCCGTCATCGTCGAGCAGACGCCACACCGACGGCTGCAGCTTCTTGAACGCGCCCTGGTTCTGTGCGGAGTCGATCGCCGCCCGCCCACAGCGTTCCGTACCCGAGGGGCCGTTCTTCGCAGTGCGGATGTCGGCGAGGAGACCGAAGTCGTCCGAGCCGTTCCCGACCCCGTTGAACGTCCAGTCGGTGTAGAGCTGTGCGCACTTGTCGCCGCTGGCGACCTGGTTCACCCCGCCGGGGAAACCGCCGCTCTCGTGCGTGGACGCCGGCGCGTACTCGTCACAGTCGGTCAAGCTCACCACCGAATCGGCAGGGTGCTTGGTCCAACTGGTCGGGCACACCACGCCACGGCTGTCACCGCTGGTCCACGGCTTACCGGTGTTGGGGTTCTTCACCGGGGTGTCCGGGCCCAAGTAGTGCAACAGGGAATCCCACCGCTTGGCGCCGGCGTGGTCGGGCATCCGCTCCTGCATCAGCCAGTAGTACGCCCCAGCCGCCGGGTACAGATTCGTATCCACCGTGTAGGTCGGCTTGAAGAACGGGAGCACACAGCCCGGCGTGACCGCACCGGGGGTGATGTTGTCGCAGCGCGGCGCCAGCTCACGCATGCTGGCCACGCCGCTGGTGCCGAAGTCGGCGGTAGCGCTCGCGGTGACGCTGGCATCCACGGTCGCCGTGACCGACCAGCCAAGATCGATCTGCTCCTTACCCGTGCCGAGCCACTTCGTGACCATCGTCCCCCACCGGCCCGAGTACGTCTGGGTGGGGTCAAAAGTCCAGTGCGCGCCGACGGTGGGGTTCGCGCCGTCGTCCTGCCACTGCACGCCCGCGCTGTCACAGGCCGAGCATGACGAGTCGACGTTCCAGTTCATCGTCACCCCCTGCAACGCGGGGTCGATGTAAGTGGGGATGATCACGATCTGCTGGTCGAACTCGGCGAAGTCGCTGCCGCTCTCGGTCTTGTTGCGGTACGTCTTCAGCCGCTGCTCGAACTTGAAGTTCGCCCGCCCAATCGCCGGAGCCTGCGGGTCGGAGTCGAAGAAGTACAGGTCTCCCTCACCGAGATCCTTCAGGCATGCCTCGGTACGGTTCATGTAGTCCAGGCCGTCAGCGGCATTGGTGCACCAGTCGACCAGGTCGACTGCCGGATTGCCGCCGGGAGTGGAGAAGTTCTGCGTCGTCTCCCTCGTCTTGCCCGGCTCGGGCCGCTGCACCTTCCTCGCTTTGTCCGACTTGTGGAAGTCGAAGCACAGCTTTCGGCCCTTCTTGTCCGCCGTCGAACAGTTCTTCTTGTCGAAGTCGGCGAAGGCCGGCGCAGACGACGACACACCCTCGGAAGACGAGGACGAGGACGAGGACGAGGCGACCGCGGCGGCCGGGGCCGCGCCGGGGTTGGTGCGCGTGAACTCCTCGATCGTCTGTGCTGTGGAATCGATACCGGACGACGACTGACCCACCGGGAACGTTACGTACGGGTCGATGCGGAACCTCGCCCACGGCGACCAGTTCGTCTCATACAGGCTGCCGTCGAAAGCCGACGTGTGCACCAGATAGTCGGTGCGCGGCTTCAGGCGCCCGTACTCCACCTGCACCTGAGCCGTCGACCCCGACGCCACGAATGGGGACACCAGCACGCCGTACGTGTTGGCGTCGGTCAGCTTCACCTTCGTTCCCGGAGTGCCATCGGCGTTCGCCGTGTACACCTCGAACGTCACGTTCGCCTTGTCACCGTCTGCGTCAGTGACCGTGTTCCGAAGAATCACCTCGGGTGCGATCACCCGCCACGTCGTTCCGGACTTCTTGAACTGCGGTCCTGCCGAGGGGTTCCTACCCGACACCGGCCTCGACCCGGCCGCAACCGCAGCCGGAGACTCCGGCCCGGCCGCAGGCTGCGCCGACGGCGCCGCCAACGGATCGGGCTTCACTGAAGCCGACGCCGCCGTCGGCACTCCCGCCACCAGCACCAGACCAGCAGTCAGAGCAACTACGGACCGGAGCCGCCGCCTTGAGCGGTCTATTAACTCAGACACGAAGAACCGTGCCTTCCTCCTAGGGGAATCGTGCGCACGTGCGAATTCAGCGCACGAGCGCGGAGCCTAAATGGAAGGCCAATACCCAGGTAGGGGTCCCAAGTCGGCGTAGAAACAGGGGCGTTGGGGCGCCAAGGGCATGACGCCTAAACCGTTGGATACATCACACGACGCGCCCAGATGATGGAACGCGCCGGCAAACAGCAGTGGGCCTCACGGATCGTTCCGACGGGGTCAGACCCTCACTCTGCGGGCTGCACAGCTGGCAGGGCGCAGCTGGACGGCCGGGGCCCGGGCCAGCTGCTGGGGCCGGACCCGGGCCCCGGTCGCCGCGTTCCGTGGGGCGATGTCCTCCGACCACTGGCTGTCGGTGCGCGACGGGCGGGGCGTGGTTTGGTTCTACGGGGACCTGCGGGTCGGCGGCTGGATCGCGCTGCCCTCCCGTCCGGCGTCCTCCCTGTTCCGGGCCGTCCCGGCGCCGGACATCCTCGGCGCCGGGACGCCGACGACCGGCCCGCTGGTCAGGCTGGAGGAGGCCGCCATCTCGATGGCACCAGCGAAACCGTCTGGGTATGGATCAGCGAGTCCTAGATGCTCGAAGGCGGACGTATCCCCAGAACGCGCACACCCTGCGGACGTGGCACTGCTGCCATCGGACACGGAAGGTGAAGAGCAAGCTGAGTAACGCCGAGCAGGGTCGCTGTGTCGTAACACCAGACGCTGCTCAGTACCCGCCAGGCCGCCGCAACGCAGAGTGACCCTCACGCAGTTACATGACGCGTACGCGGCTCAGGAACATGCGGGCCTACCGGTCAACAGCCACGTGCGGCGGCGGAGCCGGTCAGATCTGCCGGTCCGGGTGAGAAAACGTCAGGACGCCCGCAGTGAGCGGGCGCCGGGCCGGAGCAGGTGCGGCTACGGTCTCGCCGGGCGGCTGGCGGAAGTCGGCCCCCTGCGCGAGCGGCAGCGGCTGGCGGCCGCCGGAGTGGGCAGGCACGGGAGCGTCAGCGGCAGGGTCGGAGAAGGTAGGCAGCGAGAGAGGTCGACGGTCAGTCATGATGCCTAGTCTCGCAGCCGCGCGGACGGGGGAGGACCGGAGCGTACGGCCGGCCTATGGAACTCTGCGCCGCAGTCGGTTCGCGGGCGCGGGGGAGTCGTGCAGCCACGCGAGCCATTGGTGTGAGCTCGGGGGAGTGTGCGGTGACGCCGACGGGGCAGGGCGCAGTGGTGCGGCTCATGAACGGGAGCCTAGGTTCCGCCGATGACAGGGCGAGGACCGGCCCGGTCGGTGGTGATGAGCCGGATCACGGCCCAGGGCGGATGCGCCGGGCCGTATCCCGCTCCGGGAGCCACGCGGGACGAGCCCGATGGCGGGCCCGTCCCGCCTCGTCCTGGTCCGGATGGCGTTTATGGCAGCTTCAGCCAGGGGCTCGTGACGTACGCGTCCGGACGGCCGACGCCCGCCTTCGGGGGCACTGATGCAGGAACTCCAGCTGACGTCGGTGGAACGCTCGTAGCCCTCTGAGCGCTCCCAGCAGCCGCCCCCGCTAGGTCCTCTCTTACGGATCACAGCGCGGCACGTTTGCGCTCTGCGCGTCAGCCAACAGCATGACCGGGCCCATTTTCTGATGATCTAAAAGAAATAACCCAGGCGTTGTCCTGGTGCATTGGAGCGAACTCCGTCCCGGAGCCCGAGCCGTGGTATTCGACCCGACATCCCTTGTGCTGATCTTTGTCCGTCACATCCGGCACACACTGAGGGGGCCTCCGCCATGGGGCCCTGTCTGCCTTGAGCAGTGAAAGGTGCATGTTCGTGATCCGAGGAAAAAGCAGGCCGAACCAGGGAATGCGGCGGCTGCGCGCGCTTTCCGCGCTGGGCGCCGTGGGTATCGTCGCAGGGCTCGCCTCCAGCCTGCCGGCGTCACCGGCCGGTGCAGTCCCTGCCCGTGCGGCAGCCGTCTCCCAGCAGGGCCCCGCTGGGAATTCCGTTGCGTGTGACGGGAAGGTCTACGTCTCGTTCGGCAACCCGGAAGACCAGCTCTACACCGCCGACCGAGGGCCCGGGACGGTCCAGTTCACACCGCTGGGCGACCCTACGCCGTTCCTCTACAACGCCATCGGAGTGAACCCGCGCGACCGCTTCCTCTACGGGACCACGTTCGGCGGTGCGGACAACGAACTGATCCGCTTCGACCGCAATGGGAACTTCACCAACCTCGGGGCCATTGCCGGCCTGCCGTCCGCCCTCTACATCTCGGGAACGTTCGACAGGCAGGGCAACTACTACGTCCTGGCCGACGACACGGGCGAGATCTATCAGATCGACGTCAACTCCCGCTCGGTCACGCGTGTCATCAACATCCCGGAGCTGGCCGACCCGTCACTCGACGTCTTCGACATCGCGTTCCGTGACGGATTCCTGTGGGGCTCGACCGACGCGGGCGCCATCACGCGGATCGACATCGCCAATGAGAGCGTGGACTTCTTCCCGGGTGTTCTTCCGGGGGGTGAGGACTTCGGCGGCGTCTTCACGTACGGCAATGGTGATCTCGGATTCTTCCGCAACTCCGGACAGCTCATCCGAGTGCACGTGTGGAATGCGACCGGTTCCAACCCGCGGTTCACCGTGGTGTCGACGCAGACCACGACGCCGGCGACGAACCTCGACGCCACCTCCTGCTTCCTCGACTCGTCCGCCGACCTGGCGGTGCGCAAGCACGGACCCAAGAGCGTCGAGGCGGGGGCCGAAATCACCTACCGCATCACCGTGAAGAACGAGGGGAAGAGCCGCTCCTCCGGCTGGTCGCTGACCGACGACCTCCCGGCGAAGATCCTCTCGCCCGCCACGTCGACCGAGGGGTGCGAGATCACCAACGGCCTCCTCTCCTGCACGGGAGGCCCGCTGCAGAAGGGCCGCCACGTGGAGATCGAGGTGACCGGCACGGCAGGCAACGTTCTGGAGCCCACCACCCTGAAGAACACCGCCAGGGTGTACGGCGACGATGCGGACCCGCGCAAGGAGAACAACACGGCCACCGCGTACACCCACGTCAAGCCGGGGGACAGCAACTAGGCCGTTTCTTGGCGATCACCTCGCGGCCCAGATGTGGATGGCCGCGAGGTGAAGGGCCGCCTGGTAGGCGGTGGCCGTCTTGTCGTAGCGGGTGGCTGGGCCGCGCCACTGCTTGGGCTTGTTGATGAAGCGTTCGACGGTGTTGCGCTGTTAGTAGGCGGTTTTGTCGAAGGCCGGTGGCCGACCGCCCTTGCTGCCAAGGCGTCTGCGGTTGGCGATCTGGTCCCCGCCGGTTGCGGGATCACGGCCCGGATCAGGCGTTTGCGTAAGTGCTCGCGGATCGCGCGGGACGAGTGCGCCTTGTCTGCCAGCACAGCGACTGGGCGCGTTCGTGGCCTGCCCTTCGGCCTCGTCACCCGGATTGCGGCCATGACCTGGGTGAACGCTGGCGCGTCACCGGCCGGGCTGCTGCAGGCATCCTGGGCGCGGCCTCCGCAGGGACGCGTTCAGAGAAATCGAGCAGGCGAGGACGAACGAGCTGGACGGCCATGACCTGGACGCGCCGGGAGCGTCAGCGGGCCGGGAGCTGCAGGGGTGGCCGGCAGGGAACTACTCCAGGGCGGTGCGCGGCACGGCGGCGGTCGTCATCGCGTTCTACGGCCCTCCTCGTACGCGTCGATGAGGTCGAGGATCTCGTCGGCACTGGCGGACATGCCGACCCACGCCCTGGCCGCTGTGAACACCGGCACGGTGTCGCGGTCTGCGTCGAAGACGACACGTAGTCGCTCCAGCACTCCAGCACGAGGCCGTGCAGCACAGGGGCCGGTGCAGCATCCAGGACCTCCAGTGCGTCGACGGTGAGGCGGGCCGGAGCGCCCGGTGCGTCGGGCTGGACGATGGTCCCGGTGACGCGCAGGAGGTCGCCGGGCTGGATCTCGCGCAGCAGCAGGTCGGCGATGCGGGGATCTCCGGTGGTGCATGCGTACACGGTGTCCGGAGTGTCGGGGGCGATCCGGTCCGCGTCGGCGGGGGAGTGGATCAGGTCTAAGCAGGCGGTGCCCCAGCCGGTGCCGGGGGCCGGGATCGCGTCGACGTAGCCGTCTATGACGACGTGCGTCTGGGAGTTCATCATCATCGGGCCTCCGCCCGGGCCCTGGTAGTGCGCGGGGAGCGGGGTCGGGGAGTGTGCTGCGCGCGGAGCAGGAGCTCGCAGTTGCGCTCCTGCTGCCCGGGCGTGATCGGCCAGGCCTTGGGGGTGTGGCGTTGCCAGAGCGGCGAGGCCGGCGGTTCCGGGTAGGCGAGGGCGTGGTCGACGTCGCGGTGGGACGACATACTCGACGCCGGTGCGGCGGCCGGTGAGCAGCAGCCCGGTCATCAGCGCGCGGGCCTGGGGGTTGCGGGTGAGGACGTCGGCGGCTTCGTCGACGACGAAGGTCAGGGGGAGGCTGCTCACCGTGTTCTCCGTATCGGTGGGGCGGGCATGAGAAGCTTCCGATCCATCCGGTGACGGAGGCGACGGCGCCGGGGATAGTGGGGGCGACTCCGGTATTTGGCGAGGATGAAGCCGAACAGCATGACGGCGATACCCGACATGATCCGCTGGTAGCCGGTGCGCAGCAGGCCCAAGACGATCAGAGCGGCAATCACGACGAGGGACATGTATGCGAGGGCGGGCTCCTTCGCTGATGGGTCTCTATGGGCGGCCCAAGGGGTGGTGATGGCACCACGCCAACACCTATCGGGCGTTGCCTAGGACCGACGCTGGTTGCTGTGTATAGGGGCGTGACGCAGCCATACTCGGAGCGGGGCCAGAGAGGGCGGTACCGGATGAGCAGCACGGTGGTTCCATTGGTGATCGCGTTCTTGGGGATCGTCGGCACGCTCGCATCAGGACTCATGACGCAGCGGCTGGCCGAGAAGACCAAACTCAAGGAGTTGGACCGTAGCGAGAGACAACGCGCCGAAGAGCGTCAGTACGAGTCAAAGCGTGTGACGGAGGAGGTTGTTCGGGCCTGTTACGTCATGCTGAACACCGCTTCCCTGGACTATCACTCTGAACTGAACAACTTTTGGTACGCGCTCAAGGCCGACGCCGTCACGGATGACCTGAGGTCGCGTCTAGACGATGCGCGGCGCGAGCACCGAGCGCGGTTCTCCGAGGCGCAGATGCGGGTCCCGGATGACGTGCTCGCCAGCGCCGACGGTGTCCACCGCAGGCTCAGCCGGATATACGGGGTCCTCAAGCGCCTCGACGGCGGGTTCCCGCCGCGCCGGGAGGGCGAGTCCCTGGAGCAGGCACACACTCAGATCGTGGAGCTCTGGGACGAACTCAGCGAGATGCGGCGTGTCATGCGACAGAGCATCGGCGTTCCCCCGGACTCGGCCTAGTTCCCCCAAGGCGGTCACAGGACCTCGTGCGCGTCGATGGGGCCGTCATGTCCTCGAGTACAGCCTTCGCCGACGACGAAGGTCACGGCGACGTTGCTCATCGTGTTCTCCGAGGGCGGGCGGGGGCGTGAGAAGCTTCCGATCCATCCGGTGATGGAGGAGACAGCGCCGGTGATGGTGGGGCGATGCCTGTGTTGGCGAGGAAGAAGCCACACAGCATGACGGCGATGCCCGGCATGATCCGCTGGTAGCCGGTGCGCACGAGGATGACGACGAGTCCGGGCGGGGGCTCATGGGACATGGCCCGGCACCCGGCTCAGGTTCCGGGGAGGATACGGCGCGTTTCGTAGGCCCACATCGCGATCTCGACCCGGTTGCGGGCGCCGAGTTTGGCCATCAGGCTGGCCAGATGCGTCTTCACCGTGCTGAGGCTGATGTGCAGTGCATCGGCGATCTCGGTGTTGGTCAGCCCGCGGGCGACGGCGAGGAGCACCTGCTCCTCGCGGGCGGTGACGGGGGAGACCGGCTGGGCCACGGGCCGGCCGGCGGGCAGGTCCGCGAATGCCTGGAGCAGACGGACGGTGACGCTGGGCGCGATGAGCGCCTCACCGCCGGACGCCGACCGGACGGCCTGGGCCAGAAGGTCCGGTCCCGTGTCCTTGAGGAGGAATCCGCGGGCGCCGGCACGCAGCGCGCCGTAGACGTACTCGTCGAGGTCGAACGTGGTGATGACGACCACGGCCAGCGGGTCGGCGACGCCCGGGCCGGCGACCAGCCGGGTGGCCTCGAGCCCGTCGAGTACGGGCATGCGGATGTCGAACAGACAGACGTCGGGGCGCAGTTCGCGGGCCAGACGTACCGCCTCCCGCCCGTCGGCGGCCTCGCCGACCACCTCGATGCCGGGCTGGGCGTTCAGCATGATCCGCAACCCGGTGCGGATGATCGTCTGGTCGTCAGCGACGAGGACGCGAATGGACACCGCTCTCGCTCCTCGCTCTCGGCAGTTCGGCGTCGACATGCCAGCCCCGGTCGGTACCAGGGCCGGCTCGTAGTGTGCCGCCGATCAGCGTCGCGCGCTCGCGCAATCCGGTAAGTCCGTATCCGTCGCGACCCCGGCCGGTGCGCCGGCCGTTGTCGCGCACGCTCACCCGTACCGTGTGCCGTTCGGCGGCGACCCGGACGACGACCTCGGTCGCGTCGACCGCATGGCGCATCGCGTTGGTCACCGACTCCTGCACGATCCGGTAGACGGCCGCGTCCACGGCCGGGGGCAGCGCGTCCAGCTCGCCGTCGAGCCCCAGGTCGACCCTGAGGCGACCACCCGGGGTGCGCACCAGGCGCTCCAGATCCGCGACGCCGGCAGGCGGCGCGAGCTCGGCGCCGACCCCGCGGTCGCGCAGCGCGGCGACCATGGCGCGCATTTCCTCCAGCGTGCGCGCCCCTTCCTCCTCGACCCCCTCCAGCGCCTCGACGGCGGCGGACGGGTCGGTGCCCGCGAGCACCCGGCCTGCCTGAGCGATGATCACCATGGCCGACACGTGGTGGGCCACCGTGTCGTGCAGTTCCCGGGCGAGCTGCTCGCGCTCGCGGGAGCGCACCTGGTCCAACTGCCGCTCGCGAGCGGTCACACGGAATCGCACGGCAGCCCCGACCACGCCGGGCAGCAGCCCGAAGAGGAAGCCCACGACCTGTTCGACGACCGGGGTCTCGTCCGTGAAGGCACACAGCGCGCACGCCGCGACGATCACCGCACCGCCCAGCACGATCTCCCGTCCCGATCCCCACCGGGGCAGCGCGTACACCAGCACGAGCACGACCGCGCCGGTGTACAGGCCGACGGGCTCGCGCGGTGCGGCGACGAGCGAAGCCACCTGAAGCAGGATCACCGAGCCGAACGCCAGCGTGGCCATCGCCAACGGGCGGGTCCGGCGCCACAGGGGCAGCAGGCACAGCCATACGGCGAACACCACTGCCACCGGCCGCCACACGACGTTCTCGCGCAGGGTGGCCTCCAGCGCCACACCGGCAAGGCCCGCGGCGAGCAGCGCCCAGTCCCGCCGCACCCGGGCGGGCGCGTCGGGCGGCCGGGGTTCGGTCCACAGGGTTCGCAGGTCGTCTCGGAGCACGGTTCTCAGCTTAGGGACCGCGGCGTGCCGCGCATCGGCCGAAAGGACGGGTCGTCACTCGGCCCCGGGGCCGACGGATCCGCGGCCCGCGGGCCGATGCCGCGGAGCGCCGTGGCGGCGAGCCTCGGCATCGGCGGCCGTACAAGGACGGCCGACGAGGTGGTTGGAGGACCCGATGCTCTCGAAAGCCCTGTTGCGCCTGGGCGCAAGCGCAGCCCGCCATCCCTGGCGGGTGATCGCGGCATGGCTGATCGCCGCCACGCTCGCCGTCCTCGCCGCGATCGCCTTCGGCGGGCGGAATGCGGATTCGATGACCGCTCCGGGACTGGACTCCCAGCGGGCCGCGGAACTGATCGAGCGGGCCGGCACCGGCCAGGAGGGGATGACCGCCCAAGTGGTCGTCACCCCCCTCGACGGCGCTGCGACGTTCTTCGACGACGACGGCGCGCGCACCGCTCTCACGCGGCTGCAGACCGAGGTGAAGCGGCTGCCGCACGTGCTCGGCACGAGCGACCCGGCGGGGGCACTCGAGGCAGGCGGGGACACCGCCGTGCGCGGCGGCCTCGTCTCGGCCGACGGGCGGATCGCGGTCGTCCGGGTGCAGTACCCCGACCAGAGCCGGCTGTCGGCCGAAGACCTCGACGCCCTCGTCGATCTCGGCGACCGGCTGCGCGCCGAAATGCCCCTGCGCATCGAGATGGGCGGGGACCTCTTCTACGCCTTCTCCGACCCCGACGGCGGCGCGAGCGAGTTGATCGGCCTCCTCGCCGCGGCCGCGATCCTGTTCCTGGCGTTCGGTTCGCTCGTCGCCGCCGCGCTGCCGATCGGCATGGCGGTCTTCGGACTGACCGTCGGGGTCGCCACGATGACGGTACTGGCGGGGGTCACGGACGTCCCCACCTTCGCACCGGTCCTGGGCAGCATGGTCGGGCTCGGAGTGGGCATCGACTACGCGCTGTTCGTGCTCGCCAGGCACCGGGAATACCTCGCGCGCGGGCTCGATCCGCACGAGGCGGCCGGACGAGCGGTGGCCACGGCGGGGCGGCCGGTGGTCTTCGCCGGCGGAACCGTCGTCGTGTCGATCCTCGGCCTGGCGGTCGCGAACGTACCGTTCATGACGGTGGGCGGGCTCGCCGTCTCGATCGTCGTTCTGACCATGGTGGTCGCGTCGGTGACGCTGCTGCCGGCCTTCCTCGGCGCGGCGGGCCCGCGCCTGGCCCGGGCCGGCCGGATCGGCCGGGCTCTGCAGACCGGGAAGCTGGGCCGACTCGCACGGCGGCGGGACACGGTGACGGGCGCCGCTCCCGCCGCCGGTTGGCGGCGCTGGATCGGGCACGTCAGCCGGCACCCGGTGCTGTACGCGGTCGGCGCGGCGGCGCTGCTGCTGACGGCGACGCTGCCCGTGCTCGGCCTGCGCGTCGGCCTGCCCGACGACGGCTCACTGCCCCACAGCCGTACCGAGCGCCGGGCCTACGACCTCGTCGCCGAGGGGTTCGGCCCGGGCACCAACGGTCCCCTCGTCATCGCCGCGGACCCCGCCGGTGATCCGGGAGTGCTGGACCGACTCGTCGGGGCGGTCGTGGCGGATCCGGGCATCGCATCCGTCGCGCCGACGCGCATCGACGGGGCCACCGGCATCGCGACCCTCGTGGTGTTCCCGACCACGAGCCCTCAGGACAAGGCCACGGCCGACACCCTCTCCCGGCTGCGCACCGAGGTGCTGCCCGCGGCGATCGGGCACGGCCCGGCCAGCGCGCACGTAGGAGGCGCCGCCGCGAGCCTGTCCGACGTGGGCCGACGCACCAGCGAACGCCTGCCGGTGTTCGTCGCCGCCGTGCTGGCGATGTCGTTCCTGCTGCTGATGCTGGTCTTCCGTTCGGTCGTCGTACCGCTCAAGGCGGTGCTGCTGAACCTGCTGAGCATCGGCGCGGCCTACGGGGTCATGGTCGCGGTCTTCCAGTGGGGCTGGGGCGGTGCGCTCATCGGGCTGGAGGCGACGGTTCCGATCGTGTCGTTCATCCCGATGTTCCTCTTCGCCATCCTGTTCGGCCTGTCGATGGACTACGAGGTGTTCCTTCTCTCGCGCGTGCGCGAGGAGTACGTGCGCACCGGCGACAACGGCACGGCGATCGTGGAGGGCGTCTCGGGCACCGCCCGGATCATCACGTCGGCCGCCCTCATCATGGTGGCGGTCTTCCTGTCCTTCGCCGTCGCCGACGACCCCTCCAGCAAGATGTTCGGGCTCGGCCTGGCCACCGCGATCTTCATCGACGCCACGGTCGTACGCATGGTGCTGGTACCGGCGACCATGACACTCCTCGGCCGGGCCAACTGGTGGCTGCCGAAGTGGCTGGACCGGATGCTTCCCCGCGGCCCGGTCGGCACCGACGACACCGACGCGGAATCCACGGGTGAGGCCCCGCGTCCACGGCTGGCTGACTGTTGACGCAACTCCTGCCCGCCCTTCCAGCACCTGACGGTGATCACGCCACCGCCCGCGGGTTCGGCCCGCTGGCGGCGACAACGGCGCGATCACCGCCCACGCGGCATCAGACAACTCGGCTTCCCTTACGACCCGGACCGACGATCCGATGATCGGAAAGACACTCCCTAGTACTGCAACGGTGTTTGCCGTGACGGTTGGGCAGGTCCGTCGTTGTTCAGGTCATGGGTGGGGAACTTGCAGATGCCCGGTTGTGGGCTGGTGAACTGAAGGCTTTGCATGAGCGGTTCCTGCATCGTTTCTCCAGGTCGGAGCCACGGGAGTCGGCTCTTGCCTATATGCGAGGACTGATAGCTCCGCTGGAGCGGAAGAACGGCTGGACGCTTGCCGAGGAGGCCGGGCATGGGGGTCCGGACCGGATCCATCGGTTGCTGAACCGGATCGACTGGGACGCCGATGAGGTCCTGGCCGACGTGCGGGACTACGTCGTCGAGCACCTCGGAGACCCGGAAGCGGTGCTGATCGTTGACGACACCGGATTCCTCAAGAAGGGTGTCCGCTCCGCCGGGGTCCAACGCCAGTACTCCGGAACCGCCGACCGGACAGAGAACGCCCAGATCGGAGTGTTCCTCGCCTATGCCGGCGGCCGGGGCCGCACGTTGATCGACCGCCGCCTGTATCTGCCCACCTCATGGACGGAAGACCGGGAACGGTGCCGGGCTGCCGGCATTGAGGACACGGTCGCCTTCGAGACGAAGGTGGTGATGGCCAAGGCCATGGTCCACCGGGCGATCACAGGCCGGATTCCGTTCCGGTGGGTGACCGCGGATGCCGCTTACGGCTTCTCCAAAAGCTGGCGGTCCGAGCTCGAGCGGGCAGATGTCTTCCATGTCATGGCCACCACCCGGCACGACACCGTCGTCACCCGCTGGGCGATCGACCACCCCGTCCACGACCTCTTCCCCGGGCTGCCAAGGCAGAAATGGAAACGCCGTTCCTGCGGGAACGGGGCCCATGGTCCGCGGGTCTACGACTGGGCGAGGGTCGAGGTGAGGCCCTGGCACCGCGAAGACCGCCGACACTGGGTGATCGCCCGCCGCAGTGTCCGCCGGCCCGAAGAGATCTCCTACTACATCACCTACTGCCCTGCCGAGACCACACTGGATGAGCTGATCCACGTCGCGGGAAGCCGGTGGGCGGTCGAGGAATGCTTCCAGACTGCGAAGCAGGAGTGCGGCCTGGACGACTACCAGGTCCGCCGCTACGACGGCTGGCACCGCCACATGACCCTGGCCATGGCCGCCCACGTCTGCCTCACCGTCCTGCGGGCCTGCGAACTCGAGACGGGCAAAGCAGAAACGGATCCTCCCAGCTCATACCCCTGAGCCTGCCTGAACTCCGACGCCTGATCAGCCGGCTCACCCGGCCCCGCCCGACCATCGACCACGTCCTGCACTGGTCACACTGGCGACGCAGACGACAACACCAAGCCCGCGTCAGCCACTACAGACGACGCGGCCACACACCACCAGAAACTGCCCAACCGTCACAGCAAGCACCGTTGCAGTACTAGAGCGTGTCCAGCTCCGTCAGGAACGCCACGACCATGGTCCACACGCCGATTCCGAGCAGCCACCACCATTCGAAGGCGGCGCCCGCCGCGATCATGACGGTCGCGCCGAGTGCGAGGGCGATGACCCTGAACCGCATGCGGCGGTCCGGCGTGGGGGTCATTGGTCTGGCATGCCTTTCGGATTCCGCCTCGGCACCTCGAAAGCGGCGGTCTGCGGCTGAGGCGGTCAGCCCCCGACGTGGATGCCGGGGCGGAGCGCGGGGTCGGGTTCGTGGCTGCGGATGATCTCGCGGGTGACTGGAGCGGTGTCACCCCGCCCCAGGAGGAAGTAGCGGACCATGTGGACGAGCGGGCTGCCCTCGGCCCAGGCGAAGTAGCAGTGCGGCTGGACGCCGGTGGCGTCCCGCAGAGCCAGCAGGATGGCGGCGATGGCGTTCGGTGCGGCAGGCGCGGCCGCGCGCAGGATCCGGTGGCCGTCGACCTCGGCTCCGTGGACGGTGAGTGTGTCGCTGAAGTCCGAGGGGTCGACCACGTCGATCTCGAGGAAGATGACGTCTGCGCGGCCGGGGACCGGGTTGACGCCGCGCTGTTCGCGTTCCTTGTCGCTGTACTCGGCGACGTCGCCGGCCTGCCGGCGGTTGGCGATGAGGTTGATCGCGTTGTCGTGGGCGAGGGTGTCGTTGATGAACCGGCGGGCGTCGCTGTCGAAGACGATGCGGTCGGCGCGCAGCTCGGTGGTGCGGGAGACGCGGGAGATCAGCGACACGATGATGATTCCGGCGATGAAGAAGGCGGAGATGACGATGCCGTCGGGCTTGTCGATGATGTTGGCGATCAGGGCGTAGAGCAGGACGGCGGTGAGCAGGGCGAAGCCGACGGTCGCGGCTCGGCGGCGGTGGCGCGCGACGGAGACGGTGACGGCGAAGGAGCCGGAGACCATCATGGCGAGGATGCCGGTGGCGTACGCGCCGGCCTGTTCGTCGACGTCGGCGTTGAAGGCGATCGTGATGAGGATGCACAGGAGCGTGTAGACGATCACGACCGGCCGGACGGCGCGTCCCCACTCGGGGGCCATGCCGTAGTCGGGCAGGTAGCGGGGGACGATGTTGACCAGTCCCGCCATGGCGGAGGCTCCGGCGAACCACAGGATCAGGATGGTGCTGATGTCGTAGACGGTGCCGAACACCTCTCCGACCTGCTCGTGGGCCAGCCACGCCAGGGCACGGCCGTTCGCTGCGCCTCCCGGTTCGAACAACTCGTGCGGGATGAGGAGGGTGGTCACGAAACTCGCGGACAGCAGGTAGACGCTCATGATGAGCGCGGCGGTGGTCAGCAGCCTTCGGGTGTTGCGGATCCGCGAGCGCAGCCGCTGCTCGGCATCGGCGCCCTCGGCGGCGACGAGCGGCATCATGCTCACGCCGGTTTCGAAGCCCGACAGGCCCAGCACCAGCAGAGGGAAGGCGAGCAGCGCCGGGCCCAGGAGGTCGCCGAAGCCGCCTCCGCCAGCCGCGAGGGCGTCGGTCCATGCCGACCAGGCCCCGGGGGTGGTGAACACGTGGACCAGCCCGACGCCGATGACGATCGCGTTCAGTGCGAGGAAGACCGCGACGAGGGGGATGGCCACGCTGACCGCCTCGCTGAACCCCAGCAGGAACACCCCGCCGAGTACGAGCAGCAGTACCACCGTCAGGGCGACCTCGTGGCCGTGCAGGGCCGTGGGGAAGAAGGGGTTCTCCACGACGTGCACGGATGCGTCAGCGGTGGACAGGGTGATCGTGATGATCCACGAGGTGGCCACGAAGCCGAGCAGGACCAGCACGAACAGCTTGCCCCACCAGAACGGCAGCAGGTCTTCCAGCATCGCCACCGACCCGGCGCCGTGCGGGCTTTCCTTCGCCACCCGCCGGTACATGGGCAGCATCCCCAGCAGGGTCAACGCCACGATCAGCAGCGTCGCCAGCGGCGAGACCGCCCCTGCGGCAAGAGCGGCGATCGCGGGCACGTAGGCCAGGCTGGAGAAGTAGTCGACACCGGTCAGGCACATCACCTTCCACCACGTGTGCGGCTTGGCATGGCCCTCATCGGCCGCCGGCCCCACCGGCTGCACCTGGTGCCGCAGCATCCACCGCCCCAGCCCGCCCGACGGCTGGGGCCGAAGGGCAGGGCTGTCCACCACCTCGGGCATACCCGCGTGATCCGCGTTCCTCATATCCCCCATCAACCTTTCCGGCCTGCTCGCAACACGGCCACCAGCGCGGGGGCCTCACGACGATCATCGAGTATGGGCCCGCCGCCGACGCGGCCCCGCACCGGACGGACCAGGCCCCTCACCCGCCCTGCCCTTGTGCCCAGCGGACCACCCCCCACCCCGGTCGTACTCTCCGCCCTGAACAGGCCGCGTTGTAACGGGAAAAGACCCGATCAGCGCGATGCCGTGGCCCCCGTGCCCTGCCGACCCGGAGGCGACCACAGCGCCTCGTGCGGCGTCCTGAGCCGCGAAATCCATACGGATCCCTAACGGCGCCCCAGGGCGTGCAGAACTCCTTCCCGCAGCCTCCCGCCCCGTGGTCCGACCGGAACGCCATCCGTCGGCCCCGTCCCGCCCGCCGGATCGGCTTGGCCCATCTCGTCAGCCCTGGAGGCCGAAGCGGTCGAACCCTTCGCTATTCCGCCTTGCTAAGTACCGGTACTCAGCGTTACGGTATACCGGTACTCAATGACGCCAACTAGCGCGGGGAGGAGGGGTTTCATGTCCAAGCTGCTGACCGAGATGCTCAAGGGCACGCTGGAGGGCATCATCCTCGCGTCTCTGGCCGGCCAGCCCGCCTACGGCTACGAGATCACCGCGCGGCTGCGGGAGCAGGGCTTCCCGGACATCGCCGAAGGAACCGTCTACGCGCTGCTCATCCGGATGGAAAGGCGCGGTCTCGTCGACGTGGAGAAGGTCCCGTCGGAGAAGGGGCCGCCGCGCAAGGTGCTCTCCCTGAACGCTCAGGGGCGGGAGTACCTCGAAGAGTTCTGGAGGACCTGGAGCTTCCTCTCGGAACGACTGGACCAGCTCCGCGAAGGGGGCGAATAGCCATGTCCGAAGCAGACAAGACCAGCGGCATCCTCGCGAAGGTGATCGGGCCGAAGAAGCGCTGGCGGGCCTACAAGGCGCGCGTGAAGGAGCTCCCCGGGAACTACCGCACGGCGGTCGAGGCGATCGAGCGGTACCTGATGCACTTCGTACCGACCGATGGTGACAGCAACGCCTCGATGTTCGACGACCTCGCCGACCTGTTCGAGCAGGCCGTGGCGGACGACACGCCCATCCGCGACATCGTCGGGGACGATCCGGTGGAGTTCGCCGACACGTTCGCCCAGAACTACTCCGACGGCGGCTACGTCCCCGCCCGCGCCCGCAAGCAGCTGACCGAGGACATCGACCGCGCCGCCGGCGACGCGACCGGGACGGCCTGAGCCCGCCTCAGCACCTCGCCCGACAGGGGCGAACCACCACTTCCCTCACCTGTGCACCACGCGGCCGGCCGGGCCACACCCCGGCCGGCCGTCTGCTGCCGCATGCCCGCGGCACCGCCAGGACCGACCGCCTGCGTACGAGGAGACCCGTCATGGCACACCGCACCAACGGCCTGTCCGAAGCAGGGCTGCGCCGCCTGCGCGAGGTACTGCAGGCGCATGTCGAGTCCAAGAAGATCCCCGGCCTCGTCGCCCTGGTCGGGCGCGGCGAGGAGACCCACGTCGAGGCCATCGGGACGATGCGCCACGACGGCGGCATGCCGATGAGCCGGGACACCATCTTCCGGATGGCCTCGACGACCAAACCGGTCGCCGCCGCCGCGACCATGGTCCTGCTGGACGAATGCCGACTTCGGCTCGACGACCCGATAGACCGGTGGCTGCCGGAACTTGCCGACCGGCAGGTCCTCCGGCGGCCGGACAGCCCCCTGGACGACACCGTGCGGGCATGCCGCCCGATCACCGTGCGCGACCTGCTCACCTCCACCTGCGGGCTCGGGCTGGACACCACGGCGATGGGTTCCCCGATGATGAGCGCCTACTTCGAGCGGAAGGTCTACGGCGAGAACGGATGGATGCTGCCGGCAGTCGAACCGGACGAATGGATGCGCCGCCTCGGCACGCTCCCGCTGATGCACCAGCCCGGAGAGCGGTGGCTGTACAACGTCAGCGACGACGTGCTCGGGGTGCTGGTGGCCAGGGTCACCGGCCAGACGTTCGAGGCGTTCCTGCGCGAGCGCATCTTCGATCCACTGGGCATGAAGGACACCGGCTTCCACGTACCCGCCGACAAGATCGACCGCCTGCCGCCCCTGTACGCCCCCGACCCGCAGACCGGCGAGTTCACCGTGGAGGACCCCGCCGCAGGGGGACACCACAGCAAACCTCCGGCATTCCAGTCCGGCGGCGGCGGACTCGACTCGACCGTCGACGACTACCACGCCTACTTCCGGATGCTGCTCAACCACGGGATGCACGGCACTGAACGGGTCCTGTCCCGCCCCGCCGTCGAGCTGATGACCACCAACCGCCTCACCCCCGACCAGACAGCCGCCCTCCAGACCTGGGCGCGCAGCGTCGTCCACCTGTCACACGGCCAGGGGCAGACCGGCGGCTGGGGCTTCGGGATGACGGTGCGCACCTACCGCGGCGACTACGCACCCATCGGCCAGTTCGGCTGGGACGGCGGAGCCGGCACCACCACTTATGCCGACCCGCACAACCAGCTCGTCGGCATCCTCCTCACCCAGACCGGCATGTCCACCCCGGACTCGGCGCACGCCATGCAGGACTTCTGGACCACCCTCTACCAGGCCATCGACGACTGACCGAGCTTCCTCGATTCGAATGACGCTCCCCGCCAGCTGGCGGCTTCGCTGACGACGCCGAACGTCAGGCCCTGCTCGGGGTCGCGGAGGACTGCCCGAACACCACCGTCGTCTACGAGAGCGCGTCCTGACCCACCACACGGACCACCGGACCACAGAAGGAGGAGCCTGACGCGCCGCAATCCGTGCCGACTACGTCGAAGCCCCGGACCCTCCGGTCCGGGGCTTCGCGTTCCTCGCTCGCGCCTGCCGGCTCATTTCCGCTGGCAGCTCACCGTCGACCATGACGAGCAGGACCGGCTGTCCGACATCGCTGCCGGCTGCGGCGGGGACGCCGTCGCCTACCCCGCCCCGTAGCGCTTTCTCGCCTGGAGGGCCAGACGGCGTACCCCGCTCGCTGTGGTGGTGGCGGCGTCCTAGCGTGGAGTGGGCCCGGGACCGTGGCCTCGGCCGGGGCCTCCTGCCCGGCAGTCCGGTACGGATGCCGAGTCGGCGGGCAGGGCTCTGTGGTCGTTGCAGGCCGCACAGCAGCACACATCACCGGTGCTCGTGCCGCTGGTGGGACGGAGAAGGATGGCGCAGTCGTCGTGGAGTGAGTACCGGCCCGGGCAGCGGTTCCCGGGGGTGATCGGGCGGACGACCGATGAGTCGAGTCCGGCGTGGCCCCAGCCGGTGCGGGCGGTGGCGGGTGCGCCGAACGTGTTGTTCATCGTGTTCGACGACACCGGGTTCGGACAGTTCGGCTGCTACGGCAGTCCGATCGAGACGCCGAATCTGGACGCGCTCGCCGCGGGCGGGCTGCTGTACAGCAACATGCACACCACCGCACTGTGCTCGCCGTCGCGCTCCTGCATCATCACGGGCCGCAACCACCACGCCAACGGCATGGCCGCGATCACGGAGCTGGCCACCGGCTACCCGGGCTACAACGGGCAGATCCCGTTCGAGAACGGGTTCCTGTCGGAGATGCTGCTGCAGCACGGCTACAACACGTACATGGTCGGCAAGTGGCACCTGATGCCCTCGGAGCAGGAGTCGGCGGCCGGGCCGTACGACCGCTGGCCGCTGGGGCGGGGTTTCGAGCGGTTCTACGGGTTCCTCGGCGGCGATACGAGCCAGTGGTACCCGGACCTGGTCTACGACAACCACCAGGTCGAGCCGCCGGCCACGCCGCAGGAGGGCTACCACCTGACGGAGGACCTGGTGGAGCGGGCGATGTCGTTCATCGCCGACGCCAAGCAGGTCGCCCCGGACAAGCCGTTCTTCCTGAACCTGTGCCCCGGTGCGACGCATGCCCCGCACCATGTGCCCAAGGAGTGGGCCGACCGCTACCGGGGGCGGTTCGACGACGGCTGGGACGCCTACCGCGAGCAGACCTTCGCCCGGCAGAAGCAGCTCGGCGTGGTGCCCGCCGACGCCCGTCTGTCCCCGCGCGATCCGGACGTGCCCGCGTGGGAGTCGCTGTCCCCGGAGGCGAGGAGACTGGCCGCACGGATGATGGAGGTCTACGCCGGGTTCCTCTCCCACACCGACCACCACATCGGGCGGCTGGTGGACTTCCTGAAGGAGACCGGCGAGTTCGACAACACGCTGATCATGGTGGTCTCCGACAACGGCGCGAGCGCCGAGGGCGGGGTGACCGGAACCACCAACGAAGTGCAGTTCTTCAACAACGCGCCCGAGACGCTGGAGGAGAGCCTGACGCAGATCGACGAGCTCGGCGGCCCCACCACGTTCAACCACTACCCGTGGGGATGGACGTGGGCGGGCAACACGCCGTTCCGGCGGTGGAAGCGGGAGACCTACCGCGGCGGCACCAGCGACCCCTTCCTCGTCCACTGGCCCGACGGCATCCGGGCCCGCGGCGAGATCCGCGACCAGTTCGCGCACATCATCGACATGGTGCCCACCGTGCTGGACGTGCTCGGCATCGAGGCGCCCGCCACCATCCGGGGTGTCACCCAGTCGCCCCTGCACGGGGTCAGCTTCGCGCACACCTTCGACGACGCCGGCGCGGTGAGCCGCCACCGCACCCAGTACTACGAGATGCTCGGACATCGGGCGATCGACCACGACGGATGGCGGGCGGTCTGTCCCTGGCCCGGCCCCTCCTTCGCCGAGGCCGAGCGGCCGTTCGGCACTCCGATCACGATGGCGGACCTCGACGACCTCGACGCCCACCACTGGGAGCTCTACCACGTCGACGAGGACATCGCCGAAACCCGGAACCTCGCCCAGGAGCACCGCGGCAAACTCATCGAGATGATCGCGCTGTGGTACGTGGAGGCAGGCAAGCACAACGTGATGCCGATCGACGGCAGCGTCCTGCAGCGCATCATGACCGAGCGCCCGCAGATCACCGAGAACCGCACCAGCTACACCTTCCGCTCCGGCACCCAGGCCATGCCCGCCGCAGTCGCCCCACGGGTCCTCAACCGCCCCCACAGCGTCACCGCCGACGTCGAGATCCCGCCCGGCGGTGCGCAGGGTGTCCTGCTCTGCCAGGGCACCAACGCCGGCGGCTGGTCCCTCTACGTCAAGGACGGCCACCTCCACTACGCCCACAACTACGTCCAACGGGCCCTGCACCACGTCGTCTCCAACGAAACCGTCCCCGAGGGGCGGCACGCGCTGCGCTTCGAGTTCGAGCCCACCGGCGCCCCCGACATCGCCCACGGCAAGGGCGCACCCGGCCTCGCCCAGCTCTACATCGACGGCCGCCTCGTCGGCGAGACCGAGATGCCGGTCACCACCCCGATCACGTTCAACCCGGGTGGCATGGCCTGCGGCGCCAACCCCGGATCTGCCGTCACCCCCGACTACCAGGCGCCGTTCCCCTTCACCGGCACCCTCCACAGCGTCACCGTCGACCTGTCCGGCGACCTCATCGTCGACGCCGAGAGCGAGATGCGCATGCACATGGCCCGCCAGTGACCCACGGGTGGCCTACGGAGTTGCGGACCAACCCCGCGGTGGGCAACACAGGCGCGAGAAGAGGCGATCCACCGGGGTCAGCAGGCCCAACGTAGGCACTCGTGTCCGGCGGTGGACCAGGCCGAGCGCGAGGCGCTGCTGTCGTACGCGGCCGGCTGCCCGAACGCGAACCTTGCTTTCGAGCGGGCCAGCTGACACAGCCCAGGCGGGAAACGGCGGCGGCGGTCACCAGCGCGGTGACCGCCGCCGCGTGTTCCTGGAGGCGTACGCCTGCTCCGGGGTGGACGTGAGCGTCAATTGTTGTATTTGACCCTGTCGGGGTGTCGTGTGTTCGATACCGGGATGCGGGTCTGTGCAGCCAGTGGGCGTCGCGGAAGTGGGCCCGGTGCGGCGTGAGGCGGCGGGCCTGAAACGGGGTCAGGCGCAGTCCTCGCAGCGCCCCCGTGTCCTTGTCGAGGGCCGGAACGCTCCCGCCCGAGCCGGACCACGGGGCGGGTGGAAGATATGGCGATCTTCATTCTATTGCGGCATCCGAATTGCTCTTGATCATTTCCGAGTTCTTCCGTGCTTATGATTCCCGCGCCATGAGAGAGAACCAGAATTGCCGAACGTTATGTGATTCGGCCGATGTCGTCGTCCTCGGAGCGGGCCCCGCGGGCCTGCTGCTCGGGAACCTTCTGCTCGCCGCCGGGATCGACTGCGTCGTCCTCGAACGCGCCGCCCGCTCCCACGTCCAGACCCGGGCCCGGGCAGGCTTCCTCGCCCCGAACACCGTACGGATCCTGGATCGCCACGGTCTCGCCGACGGACTGCACCGCGACGGACGCACCCACGGCACGTGCGAGTTCCGCACCAGGGACGGCCGCTTCCGCCTCGACTACAGCGCCCTCGGCCGTGGCGAGCAGCACACCGTTTACCCGCAGCAGAACCTGGTGACCGACCTCCTGACGTGCTACCTCGACGCCGGCGGCCGCATCCGCTTTCGCACCGAGGCGGTCGCCGTCCACGACGCCGACGGCCCCCGGCCCTACGTCACCACCCGCGAGCCGGACGGACGCCCCACCCGGTGGGACGCCCGGTACGTCGCCGGCTGCGACGGCCGGCACGGGGCGGCCCGCCGGTCGCTCCCGCCCGACGCGGTGCGCCACCACCACGACTACGGCGTGAGCTGGCTCGGTCTGCTCGCCGAAGCTCCGCCCAGCCTCGACGCCGTCGGCTACGCCGTCCACGATCGCGGTTTCGCCGGCCACATGGCCCGCAGCCCGCAGGTCACGCGCTACTACCTCCAGTGCCGGCGCGGCGCCTCCGCCGAAGCCTGGTCCGAGGAGCGGATCTGGGACGAGCTCGACGTACGCATGCGCGCCACGGAGCACGGCCCGCTGCACAGGGGGCCGATCATCGAGCGCGGCGTCGTCGACTTGGCCTGTGACGTCGTCGAACCGTTGCGCCACGGCTCGCTCCTGCTGGCCGGCGACGCGGCGAGCCTGGCCGCCCCGGCAGCCGCGAAGGGCGCGAACCTCGCCATCCTGGAGGCGGAGATCCTGGCCGGAGCCCTGGCCGAGGTCCTCGCCGGAGGGGACAGCGCTGCCCTCGACCGCTACTCAGCGCAGTGCCTGGCGCACATCTGGCGCGCGCAGGAGTTCACTCAGTGGATGACCGGGCTGCTGCACGCGACCCCCGGCCAGGACCAGTCAGGCGGATCGTTCTTCCACGCCTCCCTGCGGCGCGCCCGCCTCGACTCCCTGCGCACGTCCCGCGCACACCAGGACTGGTTCGCCGAGAACTACGTCGGCGTGTGACCACAGCCTCACCCAGCCCCAACCGCTTCTGCCGATCAGTCGATCAGCCGACCCCGTTTCTGCCGACCCCACCCCAGCCCACCACGCTCCAGTACCGGCCCTAGGACACCTGCGCGATGACCACGACCCTCCCCGACGAATCGATCCTCCCCGCCGGAGCGGCACTTCCCGGCGAAACGATGTTCCTCGACGACACGGCCCGCCTGCGCGCGGCAGCCGCGTTCGTACGGGAACACGACAGTGCCACCCTGCTGCCCCTCCTGCTGCCCGGCCTGCGCGGCCCGGAACTCGAGTCGGTGGCCGCGCGTTGCCGGTTCGCCCACGTCGGTCTGCTGCTCTTCCCCTCCGACGCGCAGGACCTGCGCAGCCGGCTCGTCGAGTGCGGCCTCGCCGCCGACACCCCGGCACAGCCCAGCGTCGTCGTGCGGGCACGGCTCGCCCGGCGCCACCACCGCGACGAGGCCGAGCTCGATGTCCGGATCCTGCGCCCCCGCGTTCACGGCCCGGCCGGGGAGCGCCGCGTGGTGGAGGTGTTCACCCTGCCGGTGCCCGCGCACTCGGACCTGGAACCGATCGCCGCGCTCGAACGCGCCCGCGGCCACGAGGCCCATCTGGCCTTCGAGCTGGAGCACCCGGACCCCCTGGTGCTGCACGGACTGTGCGCGGTACTCGCCAGGCACGGCGCCCGCCCCGACGGCGGCGGGTACAACCCGCACGAGGACGGCACCGTCCTGTACTTCACCACCCCCTCGGACGCGGAGTGCGGCTACCGGCGGCTCGAGCTCTACGCGCCCGGCGACCACCGCGACGCCCTCGCCGCCCACCTCAACGGCCTCGACGAGCACCCGGACACAGACACGCACCGGTCCGCTGAAACGCTCCTCCACCTCCTCACGGGAGCGTGGACCACCCAGGCCCTCGCCGCTTTCGCACGCCTGCGCCTGCCCGAAGCCATGGAACCCAGCGCCGCCGTAGGCACCCGGGAACTCGCCCGGCGCACCGGGACCCACCCCGACAGCCTCGCCACGCTCCTGCGCTACCTCGCGATGCTCGACGTCGTGACCGAGGACCCCGAGGGGCAGAACGGCTTCCGACTCACCCCGCTCGGCGGCCTGCTGCTCGCGGACTCCCCGGACACGATGCGCCCACTGGCGCTGATGTACGCGGGCCCCTTCTACCGATCCTTCGCCGAGCTCGACCACACCGTACGGACCGGAAAGCCGGCCTTTGACGAGCTCTTCGGCGAGAACCACTTCGACCACTTCGCCCGCGACCCCGAACTCGCGGACCTCTTCGACCGTTCAATGGCGGCGAGTTCACGCATGTTCCGGCCACTCCCCGCCCACCCGGTGATCACCGCCGCGGCCCAGGCTCCCGCCCCCCGGACCGTCGTCGACGTGGCCGGCGGGAACGGGGAACTCCTCGGCCGCATCCTGACCGCACATCCGAGTCTGCGCGGCACGCTCCTGGAGCGCCCGCACGCCGTCGAGACCGCCCGCCGCTCGCTGGACGCCGCGGGGTGCGGCACCCGCTGCGACTACCGGAGCGGAGACTTCGCGGACGTGCCCCACGGCGGCGACGTCTACATCCTCTCCCGCGTGCTCCACGACTGGGACGACGACAAGTGCCGGGAAATCCTGCGCCACTGTGCCTGCGCGATGCCGGCCCACGCCGACCTGCTGATCGTCGAACGCCTTCTGCCCGCCGACGGTTCCCCCTCACTGGCCACGGCCTGGGACCTCCACATGATGTGCAATGTCGGAGGCCGCGAACGCCGTGCCGATCAGTACGCCCGACTGCTCGCCGACGCCGGACTGGAACTGCTGGACCGCACCCCCCTGCCCCTGGAGGCCCACGTCCTGCACGCCCGAAAGGCACATCCCCGGCCGGCCGGGTGACCGCACGAAATGGCCGGCTGGTTACCAGGCCCGGTCTGGTCAACGATGACCCGTACGGTGGGGGATGGCTGATTGGACCAGCCTCAC
Organism: Streptomyces sp. NBC_00207; assembly: GCF_045160965.1. Classification (NCBI taxonomy): domain Bacteria; kingdom Bacillati; phylum Actinomycetota; class Actinomycetes; order Kitasatosporales; family Streptomycetaceae; genus Streptomyces; species Streptomyces sp. NBC_00207. The sequence continues at coordinate 8,775,802 of NZ_CP130715.1, forward strand.
CGATCCGAGTCCCGATGGCCTGCTGAGCGCGGGTGTACTGCGGCCAGCGGCGGAGCGGCCAACGGCACGGTCCGTCAGGCGCGGGCGGGGCTGGAAGAGCGTCCCGCTCTTCACCGGTCAGGGAAGCAGTCCGTGCGCGTGGTGTCGGCCAGGATGCGTGTCCGGAAGGTTTGGTGGGTGTTCGCCTGAGAGGATCGTTCGGCTGGAGTCGGGGGATCCGCTGTGAAGTGAGGGCCCTTGCGGCTCCGCCCCGTATGCCCCCAGCCGGCACCTCCCCCCCCCCCGCTGGCCGGGGCAGGCCCCGGCCAGCCCACCCCCCCCGGCTGGTCGGGGCCCTTTTCGACGGAGGGGAGGGACTGCCTGGCTGCCGTTCTCCCCGGTTCTTCACCGGAGCCGGGGTCGGAGCAGGGCGCCAGCGATGCGAAACGTCCATGTTTCAGCATCGCTGATCAGGGTTGGCGTTCTGCGAGGTGCCGCTGGAGGCCGATGTGGCGGAATTGGTATACCGCTCCCACTTGCCTCAGCACGCCCCGCCGCACGTGGGCGTCGGCTAGGAAGCTCATGAAGTGCCAGGGCACACGCCCCAGTACCGCCAGTCCAGTCCGCGTCACCAGGTACTCCATCCACACTGACCGAGCGAGTCCGAGCATGAGGCCGATCGGGTAGCCAAACCCGAGCGTGACCGCAATGACGGGCTGCTTCATACCGACGAGGTACCTGGCGGTGTGGAGGGGTGGCCGGGCCGACCGGCGGGGTGTGCGCCCTACGCCCCGCCGCGCCCGGATCAGGGCGTTGCCCGGCGCAAGGACAGGGCGAAGGCGCAGCTGGTGACGGTGAGGATGGCGATCGGCGGTATGGGCAGGAGCAGGACGGATATCGCCAGGCCCACCAGTGAGGCGACGAGGGGGATCCATCCGAAGGCGGTGCGCCGTTCGACCAGTGCCGGGGCGTGCCGGACGGCGGTGAGGGCGAGGAGCCCGCACGCGATGACGAACAGGGCCATGACGAGGCTCATGCCCTGGACGATGTCGAGGGTGCTGCGTTCCAGACCGAGCAGGCTCATGCTCGACTCCCGCATGGCTGCCGAGGAGGCTTGCTGCTGGGGGGTGGGGTCGCCCAGCGCCGTCGCGGACGCAAGGGCGAGGTGGCCCGTGCCCAGCAGGAGGAAGCCGCCGGCCCCGACTCTGAAGGGTCGCAGGGATTTGGGCTGGGGCTTGCGCTCGAGGACGGGTGTGACGGTTGCGCTCACCGTGGCTCCTTGAAGTCGGACGAGGCCGCCCTCTACATCGGTAGAGGATGTGCTCGCACTCTACACATGTAGAGGCCCATCGGTGGGGGTGGCTGCAGCTCGCAATCTGGGTTCAAACCGTGCACTGCTGATTCCGGCGGTCGTTGTCAGGGACGAGCTGGATGTGTCCGGGACGCTTCCCCCGGGGTGGTGCCCGGGTGCCCTGCGCCTCCAGGCGGACCGGAAGCGGTCGCTGCACCTGCTGAAGGCGACGAGGCAGCCGACGACGGGACCGGCCGGCCGGGGGAGTGGTCGGAGTTCGAGCGGATCGTCGTCCACGGGGTGGCCGGACTCCCGGGCCGCGAGTACCCGCCGCCGGGCCACGGCTACCCGAGCTCGTGAACCACGACCGAATCCGCTCGCCACGCAGAGGTCTGCGCGTTCACCCGGCACGACATTCCGGGCCACGCCCTGCCCACCATGGCCGGTAATCGATTGATTGCCACATGCGGCCGGTGGGGTAGATCGGCTACGCCCGATCCGAGTACGACATCAGAAGGAGAACGCTCATGTCCGACGACCAGCCCACCGAGGCCGCATCCGACGAGGCCGACACCCAGCAGGGCCGGCAGACTCTCGAGAAGAAGTACATCAAGGGGCAGGTCATCACCCACACGATCGTGAAGCCCCTGCCGGGAGGACAGACCGAGGCGTGAACCCTGCTGCGGCGGGCGGGCATGAGTAGCGGTCGGACCATGGACCCCTATAGTGCCCCAGCGTGGCTACGCCGCCCGCCTGGGCCTGAGGCCGACCGGGGGTGGCGAACTTCCCGGTGGCGAGCTTGGCACGCCGGGTCTCGTTGTTCGACAGGACCACTCCGAGCTCGGCCTCAGATGCCGTCCCGCTCAAGACGACGATGGCCGCCTCGTGGACGCGGCCGTCCACTCCCTGGCCACGCCGCCGTCAGCGTCGCTCGCGACTGCGTCCCGGTTGTGGGTCTCCCTGATGGCGGCCTGCTCCCGCTCCGCCATGCCTGCACTTGCGGCCCCGGGACAGTCGGCCCCGGCCGAAGCCGCGGTGCCCGCCCACCGGCAACTGGCCGCCCCTGCCAGGGGCGTGGGATAGCCGGTGAGCAGGCCGTACGATTCCCGGGGGACGAGGCCGAGGGAGTTCGGTCACGGCAGGTGGGACGGACGTGAGGTTTTTCTCCGTAGAGGGCCGGGAGTACGCCGCCCTCACAGTGCTCGGCAGCGACGACTTCGACGCTCTGGAAGTGGTGGAGATGACTGCGGCCGGGCGTGGCGCCCTCTTGCTGGAGTTTCGGATGGACGAGGAGACGGCCACGCTGGTCCACCTCGGCGCGGAGGTAGGTATTCCCCTTCTCCGGGCCTCCCTGGAGATCTTCCGCACGGACTTCCTGGAGCCGAGGCGCGCGGCGGGGCTGCCGCTGCCGCCCTGGTAGCCGAGCCAGGCCTGCGCCTGGCGTTCCGGTTGCCGGAGGGAGGGTGTGGTCGCGGTGGTGATGACGGCCGACGCGGTGCCGCGGCCCCGCCTGCACGCCACCACGACCTGCACCAAGGACGGATGGACCTACCACGCTGACCTCCTCACCCGCATCGCCCACACCGTCATCTCCCCCGACACCCTCGAACTCCTGGCGGACCTGTGCATCGACGGCGGGTGGTGGGCCGAGCTGCGCGGCGCGCTGGACGTCGCGGCCGCAGTGCCGACGGACCGGGAGGCGGCCCGGACGATGTGGATGCGCCGCTCCTTCCCGCTCTTCCTCGGCTTCGACGACCCGGACCGGGTTGAGCGGGTGACCGGGCACGCGACCTGCACTGGGCCAGCCAACCTCACCGGCGGCTCGCTCACCGTCATGAACCCGGAATGCTGGGGCAGCGTGCCGGTCGGCTTCGATGCTGGCTTGCTCCACGCCTACGGCCTGCGCGTCCCCGCCGTCGCGGCCCGCGTCCGGGACGAGTTCGCCCACGTCCTCGACACCCCGGCGGGCCGGATCGGGGAACTGGCCGCGCTGTGCGAGATGCTCCAGGCCGTCGCCCGAGGCGAGTACGCCGAGAGTGCCCCCTGCCCTCATGGACCGTGCGTACGAATTGACCGGGCGACGGCCTTCAGCACTGCCGCAGCGCAGGTGATCCGGTGTGTTCATGCCCTCGGTCGGTGTCCCGGGGACATGAACACACCCTCTTGCGTGTGTCCGTGAGGACGCGGATCGCCCCCTCAGCCCCCGAACGAAGATTGACCTAGCCGAACGTGGCGGTCGGCCGCGTAGCGCGGGAGTGCCTCGCGTTCGGCGGGTTCGACGGCGAGGCCCCTGCGGGCTGCATGTACGGCTCCCGTTCGTGCCCGCTTGGAGTCGCAGCTGCTGAGGCACGGGTGTCCGGGCGGGAGCCGTGGCGCGAGGTGCTGATGTGGGTGAGTAGAGGGTGATTCGGTCGGCGACACAGCCTGTTTGACGTACCGGCGCCGTGTGCACCAAGCGGCACCTGCGCGGCCCCATCGGTAAGGCGGCGGGCAACCTTCTCTGTGATCACGCGGCGACTCCCGGACGGATGGCCAAAACCTACTACCCGGACGGACAGCATTTGCCAAGTCCCGAAATCCCGCAACATGATGAGCTTCGATTGATGGGACATGATTGATGTGTGGATTCGTGCAGAATTTATGGGCCGCCGGCATCATTTGGAGCAGCCCCGGTGGTGCAATTTAGTAAGAATTCGCTCGCCTCGCCACATGCTCTGAAATGCGCGCGATTGGCTCCTGGCCTGGTCATGCGGCATCAGCTTGAAAGGATCTCGATTTCATGAGTGACGAAGTTAAGTGTTCGAAATGTCACCGGTCGATGGAAGAAGGTTGGCTGCTTATATGGAACCCCATTGCTCTCCTGAATTTCGTCAACTGGCAGCCGGTTAAGCCTGGATATATGCGGCTGCGGAGGCCGGAGGGCTCCGAGAAAGTAATTATCCCTCGCGCGGGGGGCAGGGGGTGCCCTAGAGCTCGTATCTGCCGACCATGCAAGAGCGTCACTTTCTCATACGCGGAGGACCATCTTGACTAACCAAGGGAGGCTCCGTCAGGGCAACCCTCACGCCAAGACAGCTGTCGCCAATGTCTCTCCCAGGCCCGGCCGGCAGGAAGTGATCTTGTGTGCCGCGGGATGGAATCCGGTCGATGCAACCGAGGCCCGCTGGGCAGAGAGATTTCGTCCGTTTAGGTGGTCAAGCGGCGCGGACGCGGGCGCCAGCACAGGCAGCACTGTCCTTGCAGGACGGCACGTCAGCACCGCGCTGATCGAAGGGGCGGCAACGCTCTGGAGGACGGGTTCTTGGCCTTGGTCTTGGAGTGCTGCGACGAGGAGTGAGGGCGTCCGACGGCTGTACTGGAGGTGGGCGCGGAGCTGACATCCACGGCTGACATCAACAGTGGTGGATAGCAGGCGTCGTCCGCGTCTCCTCGGAGTGTGGCCGGCCGTGAGAAGCCATGGGGGGACGAGCGTCCGGGCGGGCTTGCAAAACAGGTGTCGATGCCGAGCTCTGTCCTGGGGGAGCCATTCGGGCAGCCGCCGGAGGAGACACGGAGGTCTTTCCAGCCTGCCGTGCTGGTGGGGCAGTTGGCGTGACAGATGAGTGAAGCCCCTGGTAAACGGGTTCACGAAGAAGATCACCCGTGCCGACCAGAAGCTTCACGTGCTTGTCTACCCGTCTGGACTTGACCTGTCCAGCTCGCGCCTTCGCTTCCTGACCGCCCGCATACGCGAGTGCCGCCGCGTGATCGGGAGCCGGTGGCGCCGGCTCAGCGCCGGCCGGCAAGCCCTGCTCACCCTCGCCCACCTGCGCAACGGGCATCCCTATGCCCAGCTCGCGACCGGGTTCGGCATCGGAACGACCACGGCCTACCGGTACATCACCGAAGCCGTAGATCTCCTTGCTGCCCCGGCACCCACGCTCGAACAAGCCGTCCGGGCAGGGGCGGGGAAAGCGTTCGTTCTGCTCGACGGCACACCGGTGTCCATCGAGCGGATCGCCGCCGACCGGCCGTTCTACTCGGGCAAGCACAAGAAGCACGGGATGAACATCCTAGTTCTCGCTGACCCGGCCGGACGGCTGCTGTGGGCCTCACCCGCCCTGCCTGGAGCCGTCCATGACATCCGAGCCGCACGCGAACACGGCATCCTCGATGCCCTCACCCAGGCGGACTTCAACTGCTGGGCGGACAAGGCCTACCAAGGTGCCGGATCGGCCGCCCGCGTGCCCTACCGAGGCCGCTTCGAGAACCTGTCAGGCAGCCAGCAGGCCGTCAACCGGCGTCCTGGTTCCCCCCGGACACATACGCGCCGAATACAGAGGTATCGAGATCCTTGAGGGACTCCAGTACCAGAGTGGCAATCGCAAAGCAAGGATCGTAGCGATCAGCGGCCTCGGGAACGGCGACGACCGTCATCTGGGCTGACACGCCAGCGAGGACGCCGTTGAGCGAGTCCTCGATCACAATGCATTCGTCGGGTGACGCGCCGAGGGCGGCGGCTGCGCGGAGATAGGCGCCCGGGTGGGGCTTGCCGTGTTCGTCGTCTTCGGCCGAAAATACGGCATCGAAAGATCGGTCAAGGCCGGTGCTCGCGAGCGCATGCCGAATCACCGACTCCGGCGAAGATGACACGACGGCCATCGCCCTCGATGCACGCGCGCACGCCGCGACAGCGTGTTCGGCGCCGGGTTTCAGCGCCACTCCCTCCAGCCTGCGGCACACGGCGGCCACGATCTTCTGCTCGACGTCGTCGGGGTCGGCTTGAATGGTGGCCCGATCGAACCAGTAGGCCACCATGTCTCTTTGTCGCAGCCCGCGCGTCGCCGCCTGCATCTCCGTTGTGAGGTGCAGGCCAAGCGGACCGAACACTTCACGCTTTGCCGCGTCCCAGATCGGCTCGGAGTCGATCAAAAGGCCGTCCAGGTCGAATAGGATAATCGGTTGCATCGGTTGCTCTTTCGTTGGCGATCACGCGAGGACGAGACGAGTCAGCCGCTCCCGCACGGAGGTCTTTCCAACCTGCCGTGCTGGTGGGGCAGTTGGCGTGACAGATGAGTGAAGCCCCTGGTAGACGGGTTCACGAAGAAGATCACCCGTGCCGACCAGAAGCTTCACGTGCTTGTCTACCCGTCTGGACTTGACCTGTCCAGCTCGCGCCTTCGCTTCCTGACCGCCCGCATACGCGAGTGCCGCCGCGTGATCGGGAGCCGGTGGCGCCGGCTCAGCGCCGGCCGACAAGCCCTGCTCACCGTCGCCCACCTGCGCAACGGGCATCCCTATGCCCAGCTCGCGGCCGGGTTCGGCATCGGCACGACCGCGGCCTACCGGTACATCACCGAAGCCGTCGAACTCCTGGCCTCCCTGGCACCGACCCTCGAGAAGCCGTTCGCGCCGCGTCGAGGAAAGCATTCGTCTTGCTCGACGGCCCGCTCCTGCCCATCGACCGGATCGCCGCCGACCGGCCCTTCTACTCGGGAAAACACACGAAGCACGGCATGAACGTCCAGGTTCTGACCGACCCGGCCGGACGCCTGCTGTGGGCCTCACCCGCCCTGCCGGGGGCCGTTCACGACATCCGAGCCGCACGCGGACACGGCATCCTCACCGCCCTCGCCGCAGCAGACGTCAACTGCTGGGCGGACAAGGGCTACCAGGGTGCGGGCCCGGCTGTCCGTGTGCCCTACCGAGGCCGCTGGGAGAACCTTTCCCGCGGCCAGCAGGCCGTGAACCGCTCGCAGGCCAAGATCCGAGCCCTGGTCGAACCCGCCATCGCCACCCTCAAGACCTGGCGGCTACTACGCAAGCTGCGATGCTCGACAACCCGGATCACCGGCCTCGTCCAAGCCGTCCTCACCCTTCACCTCACCTGCTCAAACCGAGGTTGGAAAAGGCTCACGGGATGGATCCGCGCGGACGGACATGCACAGTTATCTGCACCAACTCTCCTCGTTGATCGACGTGATGGTCAGTGCGATCGACGAGGAGGAACACCTTGGAACTGCGACAGGAACTGATTGAGGGGCGGGCTGAGCTGCCCCGGGTGGGAGCCGTTGTCCCCGCTCGGGGCATCCACCCGCCGTACATCGTCGTGAACGCGTACGACGACGAGATCGAGGCGGCTACCGCCTACCTGCGGGATCTGGCGCTGAACGACTGCAGTCCGCTGACGGTACGCAGTTACGGGTACGGCCTGCTCCGGTGGTTCCGGCTGTTGTGGCTGCTGGGCGTCGCCTGGGAGAAGGCGACCGAGGCTGAGGTCGCGGTGCTGGCGGGATGGCTGCGGACGGCCTCGAATCCTCAGCGGCAGCGGACTCGGCCGGGGGGACACGTGCCGGGGTCGGTGAACCTCAGGACCGGCAAGCCGACGCTCCGCGCCGGATACGCGCCCAGGACGATCAACCATGCGCTGTCGGTGGTCAACGGCTTCTACGGGTTCCACGCTCACCAAGGCAACGGGCCGGTGGTCAACCCTGTCCCCGTCTCGCCGCAGCGCCGACAGGCCCTCGCGCACCGCAGTCCGTTGGAGCCGCGGGCGGTCGTGGGCCGGTCCCGGCTGCGGCAGAAGGTCTCCGACCGTCCGCCCCGTTCGATCCCCGACCGGCTGTGGGACGAGCTGTTCGATCGCATGGGCTGTGAGCGTGACCGCGCCCTGCTGGAGTTCTACGTCTCCAGCGGCGCCCGCGCGGTCGAACTGCTCGGGGTGGGGGTGAACGACATCGACTGGGCCGGCCAGCGGATCTACGTGATCTCCAAGGGCACCCGCGAGAGGGAAGCGGTGCCGGCCTCGCCGCAGGCTTTCGTCCGGCTGGCCCGGTATCTCGACGAGGCGGGCACGCCGTCACGGGGTGAGTCGGTTTGGCGAACTCGTCGCGGAAGCGATCGCCCCCTGTCCTACTGGGCGATGCGTCGGATCATGCAGCGGGCGAACGAGCTGCTGGGCACGAACTGGACCCTGCACGACCTTCGGCACACGGCGGCGTCCCGGATGGCCACCGGCGGGAAGCTCACCCCTGTCGAGGTCCAAGCGATCATGCGGCACGCCAACATGCAGACCACCAGCCGCTACCTGACCGCGCGGGTGGAGGAGATGTTCGACAAGCTCGCGGAGCACTACAGCACGCCGCGGCCGGCGACGAGCTACCCCACTGGCTACTCCTCGGATGACATCAAGGCGGTGTTCGGTGGCTAGGTCCAGCACGACCACCGGCCTCAGCCGCCGGCACGGGCCCATCGTGGAGGGGCTCACTTTTCCCACCAGGTTCGTGGGCGGTCCGATGAAGCCGCAGCCTGCGGTCTCGGAGCCGCCGCCGCGACCGCACGGAGAACTGTCTGCAGCGTCGATCAACCACATCTCCAAGCTGGCCTTCGACGTCTGGGAGGACGCTTCCACCGTTACCCGGCACCAGCGCGCCCAGGCCACCCGCGGCATCCTTCAGTACCTGTCCACCCACCCGGGGCACACCTGGCAGGAGCGGTGGGACGCCAGCCCTCTGGGCAAGGGGCTGATCAAGGCGAACAGTCTTGGTGCCCGCAGGACGACCGGCCTCGCGGTCACCCCGGGGGTCCGCACGCTGTTCTGCCTTCGCGTCGTCCAGCCCACGATGCTCGCCTTCCGGCAAAACCAGCTGAACAACTTCACGCCCTTGTTCATCTCCGCGCAGAACGACCCGCTGCTGGTCACCTTCGAGGAGCACATCGCCGCACAGGAGCTGCGGCTCAAGCACCAGCGGGAGGCAGTGCTCGACATGTGCACGCTCCTGACCTACCAAGGCGTCGCGCTGGCCGACGTCACGCCGGAGTCGATCCTCCAGTACGCGCACGACAACCGGCTGGCCCGCTGCCGCCTCCTGCGGGCGGCGATGATGCGCGGCCAGCGGACCGTCGAGGAGCTCGTCGATCAGTACGGGATCCACGACCAGGCCGTCCGCGGCCTGCTGATCGACTACTTCGGCCGGCGCCGAGCGGATCTCGACTACTCCAGCCTGAAGCAGCTCGCGCTCCTGCTGGTCAAGCACTTCTGGGTGAAGATCGAGCAGCTCAACCCCGGCCAGCAGGGCCTTCGGATCGCACCGGACCTCTACACGCGCTGGCGCGAGACGATCCGTCTCAAGGGCGACGGCACCCACCGGCGGGGCCAGGACGACATCGTCATCTCGGTCCGCAGCTTCTACTACGACCCGCACACCTGGGCTGCTGCCGAACCGGAACGCTGGGCGGCCTGGGTCGCGCCGTGTCCCGTCCCGCCCGGTGAATTCCATGGCCTGGGCGTCCGCCGGCGGAAGGGGACCGAACGCTCGGCGGACCGCACCCGGCAGCGCCAGCCGCTCTTGCCCGTCCTGGTCGACCACGTCGAGTCCCGCTACGACCATGCCCGGCTCCTGCTCGAAGGTGCCGACCAGGCCGCCGACGGGGAGGAGTTCACCTTCGCCGGCACCGCCTACCGCCGGGTGATCAGCGAATCGGACCAGAAGCAGCTCCGGCACGGCGACGCCGTTCCCACCCGCGTGCTGGACCTGGACTCCGGTGAACTGAGGCATATCTGCACGGAGGAGGAGGCCGCCTTCTGGGACTGGGCGGCAGTGGAGACCTTGCGGCATTCCGGCGTACGCATCGAGGAGCTGTGCGAGCTGACCCACCTCAGCATCCGCCAGTATCAGCGCGCGAACGGCGAGGTCATCGCCCTGCTCGTCATCGAACCGTCCAAGACCGACCGCGAGCGCGTCATCCCGATGTCGGCCGAGCTGTTCCACGTCATCGCCTCGATCATCCGGCGCCACGGCCGGCGAGGAAGGCCGATTCCGCTGGTCAGCCGCTACGACCCGCACGACAAGGTCTGGAGTGCGCCGATGCCGTTCCTCTTCCAGCGCCAGAACGGGGCGATCGGGTCGAAGATCTTCAACCCCGGCACCATCCAGCAAATGATCAGCCGACGGTGCGAGGCCCTGGCCGAGACCCACCCCGGGTTCCGCGGGCTGAAATTCACCCCGCACGACTTCCGGAGGATCTTCGCCACCGAGCTGGTCAACAGCGGTCTGCCCATTCACATCGGCGCCGCACTGCTCGGTCACCTCAGCATCCAGACCACCCGCGGCTACGTCGCCGTCTTCGACGAGGACGTGATCCGCCACTACCAGGCCCACCTCCACCAGAGGCGCCAGGTCCGGCCCTCGGAGGAGTACCGGGACGCCACCGAGCAGGAGTGGACCGAGTTCGAGGAGCACTTCGACCGCCGCAAGGTCGAACTCGGCTCCTGCGGACGCCCCTACGGAACCCCCTGCCAGCACGAACACGCCTGCATCCGCTGCCCGATGCTCCACGTCAATCCCAAGATGCTCGCCCGGCTCTCCGAGCTCGAAGCCGACCTCGTGCACCGCAGGACGCAGGCCGAGGCCGAAGGCTGGATCGGTGAGATCGAGGGCATCGACCTCACCCTCACCTTCCTCCGCGCGAAGCGCGACGAGACCCAACGGCGAGCCCAGCGACCAACTGTCCACCTCGGCATCACCACACGCCGCCGTCCGCAGGAGTCCGAATGACGTTCCCCAGACCGACGCCTCGAAGCAACGAGCTGTCACCGAAGAATGACGCTCACACCCCGTTCCTCGAAGATCTCCAGGAGGAGGTCGAACAGCACAAGCTCGCGATCACCGGCGGGCACGCGCTCTGCCAACCGCGTCCGAGCCTCTGCAGAGAAGTCCCAGTGCAAGGTGAACGGAGTGGTCGCGCCCCAACCGCCGAAAAGGCAGTCGTCCAGAGCGTCCAGGTTCCAGCCGAAGTACCCGCCGGGCCCGTTGACGGCCTCACCGATCGCGCAGTAGAAGCTGTCTTCGTCGACGATGTGTCGGCCATCCATGGTGAACACATGGCCTGCAGGCGCATCGGGCTTCCCCTGGCGTTGGTACTCCCGGGACCACAGGGCCACCGACAGCCACGCGTGCCGGTCCTCGGGTGCGAGTTCGTGCCACATTCCGGTGTGGTTCAGGTGACCAGTGCGGACCAGTTCCCACGGTCGTTCCGCTCCGGGCAGGGCGTTCTCGCACCAGAGCGTCACCGTGAGGTCGACGAGGCCGGCACCACTGGCGGAGGGCTTGACGTCGATGACGGTGACCTCGTTGACGAAGTAGGACCCCATGGTGGCACCGTCACCGTCGAGGAGCTCGAACCAGGCGTTCCCCGCCACTGCACGACGACTGCCGACGTGGTCAACGCACCTCAGTAGGCCCCCCTGCGGGAGGCAACCCGCCAGGTGCACTCGGCGCGCTCCTTCCTCATCCGGCAGGGGCGTGAACAACCCCTCCGCTTCCTGAGCGAAGCCCCAGAAGTCGCTGTCGTCCTCGTCCGAGGTCAGCGCGTACTTCTGCCCCTCGCCGCCCCGCCCTGATGTTCGCAATCGCACCCCCATTGAGAGCGCTGATCTTACCGACGCATGGCGATCTGCCCTGCAGTCGCGGGCGCCGCCGCCACCCCTGACCCCATCCCATCTATCTCGGAGGCCCTTTGACGAGTCACATACCCGCCTTCACCCATGAGAGTGAAGTGCAGAGAAGCACCACGGGAAGCAAGAGCGCTTGGTGTTTCCAGTGAGGTACGGAGTTGATCTGGCCCCACGGTCACCGAACCGGGGCTCACGGGGCCACCGCGGGCTTTCCTCGCGACCGATTGTGGTCGTCGCTCCCCGCTGGTCGACGGCGGGGGCGGCAGCTTTCGAGGAAGGGCCCACTCCGCCCGGCTTGGCGTGCGGTCGGCGAGTGGAGCCCAATCCCGTCCGTGCAGGGGCGCGAAGCACCCCGCCGGACGCCACTTTGGGCCGGTCGTTGGTACCAAAAAGAACCCCGTGCACTGGCACCAGCGGAAGGGCTTACAAACACCTTGGGGTGGTCAGGTGCTGAAGGCCTCGGTCCTGAGGTGGCTCTTGTGCCTGCCTCAAGGGGTGGCCGCCGTCTGGGCCGGGAGCATCCGCCCGACGGCCACAGCTCCTCGTCCTCGGCCGGCCATAACCAGGACGGTCGGCTGCGCGCGGTCGGCCGGACCGTACCGCTGCACCCGGCCGCGGCCCGGCAGGTCGCCGAGCACCTCACCGCCGCCGGGCACCCGTGGGAGGTCCTCCAGGACCTCGAGCCAGGCCGCGGCCGGAGCGGAGCGGAAGAAGAACCCGGTGGCGCGCGGGTCCACCCAGCAGCCCGGCTCCCGTGCCTCCTTCTCGCCCGGGTCCGCGAGCGCGGCCGGCTCAAGGACACGCGCGGCACGGCGGGGCAGTGGCACCAGCAGCTCCCGGGCCGCCGCGAGGCTCAGGCGACCTTGGGATGCGGAACCGGATCGCGGGTCATGCGTACGTTGGGCAACTTGCCTCGCCACAATTCACGCTCGCCCGTGAGCTTGAACCCGTGGCGCTCGTAGAAGCGGATCGCTCTCTCGTTGTACGAAGTCACCCACAGGTGCATCGGAGCCTCGTCCGCCCATACGAGGAACTCGCTCATCAACCGGCTGCCGATGCCGTGGCCTTGGGCTTCGTTCAGCAGATACATCGGTCCGAGCGTGACACCGTCATTCCGACGGCCGCAGAGGACCCCGACGATCTCCGCCCGGAACCGGACGACACGGCAGAAAAGCAGGTCCGGTCGGCGTACGACGTCCTCGATGAACTCTCTCCACTGGGCAATGCCTTCGGCCGTGACAGCGGACCCTCGTTGCTCGCGGATCCACGTCTCATCGATGCCCGCGTCTTCGTTGGGGTAGGTCTGGAGCCAGGCCGTGAGCTGCATCCGCCCCACGAGTGCAGCATCGTCGGGGTGGGGTGCTTCGATCTGGTGGGCCATGGGGCCATTCTCGGGGGTGCAACTGAGGTGTCGCATGCGGTCATGCTGCTGCGCCCCGCGCCGACAAGATCTGCGCCCGGGAGGTCGGCGCAGCCGTGATCAGGGAAACGCCGAGCTTTGGTTGGGCAGCGGCCGGCCCCGTGCGCTGCAGCCGTTCCGGCTCCCTGGTCGCCGTGGGTACTGAGTGATGACGGGCGACGGCCTTCCGGATGGCTGCGGGTCGGACATCACCGCCCGCTGTGCTGTTGCGCCGGCGGCATCCACCGGGGACCACCGCTCGACTGACACAATGTGTCGCGTGACCGAATCGCATGCGCCGGCGAACCCGTGGTGCCGGCACGACAAGTCCTACCTCTCCCTCTGCTCCAAGGACTCGATCCTGTCGATCGGGTCCGTAGGTTCAGTGCTGTCGATCGGGTCGGTCGGCTCGGTGCTGTCGATCGGCTCGGTGGGCTCAGCCCTCTCCGCCGCATCCATCGGCTCGTCTCTCTCCCTGCTCTCCGCCGGTTCCTGGCTCAGCATGGGCTCGCTGCTGTCCGCACGGTCCCGCTGGTCGGTGCTCTCCTGGCGCTCACGCGACGGATTCATGACGGCGGGGGCTCTCACCGCGGCCGCCGCCGCCCTCGCCCTGCACGCCATGCACCGTCGGAGCCGGGGCGATGGCGCCGTTGGCAGGGCGGCCTGCTGACCTGTCGCTGCGAAGTGCGGCCAGGCCCAGTCCTTGCACGTTCACCAAGCAGGCCCGGCCTTCGCCGCGCCCGCCACGACCCGGTTCTCGTCGACGTTGAGTTTCTCGGCAGACCGGAAGCTGACCCGGGGCCGAAGTCTTTCCATCCGTGGCAGCCGAGTCTCCCGGCGTCGCGGCCGTGCTGATGGAGCAGCGGGAGCCGGGCCTCCGCCCATCGCCCAGACCTCCGCGTGCCGCGTTCGTGGAGCCCGCTGCGCAGAGTGCTGCGCCGCTAGGCTCGTGACCGGTCCGGCCCGGTGCGTCTTGCCGAGTCACGCTTCTGGCCGGCGAGGGGTTCCCGATGTTCCTCGACATCGTGTGCCGCCCGCCGCGGTCCGTCGCGAACGGACGCTCCGGTGCCGCGCCGAGCCTCGCCTCGCCCGAAGGGCCGGCCCGCACACAGAAAGAGGCCTGATCATGCAGCTCACCGTCCTCGGCGCCACGGGCCCCATCGGCCAGCTCGTACTCCAGCAGGCCCTCGCCGCCGGGCACCGGGTCACCGTACTGGTCCGTGACGCGGCCCGGCTGGCGCAGCGCGACGAGGAACGCGTTGGCGTCGTCATCGGCGACGCCGCCTCCGCCGCTGACGTCGAAGAGGCGGCTCGGGGCAGCCAGGCCCTCATCTGTGCCCTGGGGCCGGGCAAGGATTACAAGTCCACTCTCGCCACCCGCACCGCCGGTCCCGTCCTGGAAGCCATGGCCGCGGCCGGCGTGGGGCGCCTCGTCTGGCTCTCCGCCCTCGGCTCGGGCGACACCACCCGGCGCCAGTCTCTCTTCCAGGCCTGGGCGGCGAAGCTGGTGATGGGCAGGCTCATGGCGGACAAGGGGATCGCAGATGAGACCATCGCCCGCAGCGACCGCGACTGGACCATCGCCCTGCCCGTGATGTTCGGCAACGGCCAGACCACGGCCGACTACAAGACGATCCCGCTGGACGGAACCCAAGGACGCGTCGGCGGGAGGATCAACCGTGCCGACGTCGCGGACTTCCTGCTCTCCGCCGCCACCAGCGACCTATGGGTCCGCCGGCGCGTCATCCTCACGCGCTGAGCCGTCCGATCGGAAGGCCGCGCAGGGCGGTCACCGAGGCGTTCACCACCCGGACAACCAGTGGTGGGTTCTGCTGGGGGAGATGGCGTTCGCCTTGCCGTGGCCGTGGCCGTGGCCGTGGCCGTCGGCTTGGCGCCCCTTGTCGAGCTTCAGCGGCTTCACGGTCGGTGTGCGGCCTCGGTGGCCTTCTTCGGTGCGGTGTACTTCCGGCGGTGGGCCTTGGAGGTGACGCCGGTGATCCGGCGCTCGATGCTGTTCGGCGCGGCCTTCACCGCCTCGTCCAGCAGGCCGCGTGACGGCACTGAGGGGCAGTTGGGTGCCCGTCTGCTCGGCGAGCCGGCTGTGGCAGTCCTTCCACAGCTGCCAGTCCCGCGCGTAGCCGGTTCAGGTGCTCCGCGGCGTCCGCCTCCAAGGCCGCTGCCGCAGCCGGATCGTACGCTGCGACAGTGCCGTAGCCTCCGTCGTCACCGACCAACTCTCGCCGTCGACGATCTCGACTCGCTCCAACTCCGTGCTGCTCACCGGCCTCCTCTACGATGCCGCCGCAACGGGCTTCTTCCTCGGTGGGGCCGGATACGGCGACAGCTCAGCGCCGCCCTCGGTAGCCGCAGGACGGCCCGGGCGGCGACGCCAACGTTCCCAAGTGCCCAGATCGCTTGGCCTGTTGCTCCCGGTGCTGACCTGGCGCGGGATGCGTTGCGTGGTGGTGGCCTTCCCCGGTGCCGCGCCCGGCGCGAGGCCTGGGGATTGGCTCAGGAAACAGGGCCTTACGGCGGCCAGCGGACCCTATGCGCCGGTGAGAACGTGGGCTGCTGGCGGCCATCCATGTGGGCGAGTGCCGCTGGAGGATTAGGCCAAACCTCCCGGCACCTCGGCGCGGACGCGCGGGCGGAGCCGGCCCTCGAGTAGGTGGAGGTCGCGGCCACGACCGGCCCGCTGGAGCTCAGACCGATGGAGGCGTATCTGTTCCGGCCGCCGGTGACGTCGATTCCGGAACGGAGCCTCGGTGTGGCCCGAAGTCGCTCGCGCTGGAGGGCAGCCCGGCAGCGCGGACCCGTTGCCGCCTGAAGGCCGGGACGCCCAACAGTCCGAAGCCAAGGGCCGCCGCTATGAGATGGCCGATCGTGGTGAAGTCCGGCAGCGGCCCGGACCAGTCGGCACCGCCGAGAGGCCATGCGAGAACGAAGACAGCCCAGGGGAGGCGGCCCCGGCGCGGTAGGGCGAGCGTGCCGAGCGCCAGCACGGTCTGGGCGCCGTAACTGACCCCGTAGTCCAAGGCCTGCCGCACGGCCGCGGGATACCAGCCGTGCTGCAGCGCGACGCTGATGACGACAGCGGTGAGCAGGGTGGCCACGACGTGCCCGCCGAGGAACACGGCCACGGCGCGCGGCGTTCCCCATCGGTGCTCCGCCCAGGCCAGGCAGCAGCAGACACCGAGGCCGAGGGTGATCAAGGTACCCACGAAGTCGGTTGAGGTGACATCCGTGAGCGTCCCGTCGAAGAACAGCACGCTGCCGAGCAGCGCGGACAACGGATGGTCCTGCAGGTTGTCCAGGTTGGTGCTGACGTAGCCCAACACCGAGGCCGCCCGATCGGCGGACAACCCGTAAATGACCCAGGCATGGCTGGCCAGGAGCAGGCAGACGTAGGCGAGGGTCAGCGGCGCACGGCGCGGGTACCCCCGTACGGCACGGAGTGATTTGTCCAGAGGACTCCACAGGGACTGAGAGTTCATAACGTGGCATTCTCCAGGTCGAGCCGCAGGCGGGGATCGGCGGGTGACGGAAGCCATCCCGACCGATGCCGCGTCACCAGCCCGTGCCAGTGGGCCGATCGGCGCCGACCCCCTCCTTCGCGCGGGACTCCAGCAGGACCAGGCCTGACCGGACATCTCCGGCAGTTCGGCACCACACGGCAGGCAACGTCCGGTGGTGTGAGCCGACAGACCGGATGGCGCGGGCTGAACCCCATCGGGGCAATGCAGTGCGGGGCGGGCGGATGTCGCGGAGTGCCGGGTGCCGGTATCACGGACACCACCGAGTCGCCTGTTGGCGGATGCTCAAAGAGGCTGGTGGGAGGGGGTTTCCCGAGAGTTTCCCGTTTCCCGTTGCGATGGGCGACCCGCGCTTCCTCGACACGGAGGGGTGGCGGGGCACAGTCTCGGAGTGCCCGACCGACGGCGAACGGCGGACGGCGAACGGCCGGTTCGTGCTCCGTACGACGAGACGAGCACGCCGCGAATACCACGACGAGCATGACGCCCCGCGGGCACACCGTGTGGCGGGGACGGGGGACCGGACATGATGATGCGGAGAACGGCTGTGGCGGCGGTGGCGGTGCTCACCCTCCTGGCCACGTGGGGAGGCGCCGGCGGCGTCACGGCGGCCGCGGTACCGAAGGCGGCGGGGGCGGCGGCGTGTGGCGTGCTCGCCCCCGGGGCCTCCGCGGCGGCTGAGAGGGCCGTAGGAGCCGCGTGCGAACAGATCGGCGTCTGGTACACCTGGGGCGGCGGTCACGGGCCACAGCCGGGGCCGACGTACGGCCAGGTCGACCCGAGCGATCCGGACAGTGCACACGACCCGGAACGGCTGGGCTTCGACTGCTCGGGACTGGTCCGGTACGCCTACGCCCGTGCGGTCGGCGGCGACCCGCTGTCCGGCAACGCGTACCACCAGTTCCATTCGCCGCAGGTGAACCAGCGTTTCACGGCTGCCCAGGGGACCGGGCCGCTGCTCCCGGGGGACCTGCTGGCGTGGGGGTCGGGGGGCTCCATCCACCACATCGCGATCTACCTGGGCGCGGGGAAGATGGTCGAGGCCCGGGAATCGGGCACCCGGATCACCGTCAGCGACGTACGGCTGGGCGGGGACTACGCCGGAGCGGTCCGCATTGCGCCGGCCGCGGCACCCGGCACGTTCAGCACGTGGGGCACGGATGTGTGGACCCACAAGGAGCCGTCGACCACCAGCCCGCGGGTACACCGGTTCCCCGGCCCGACCACGGTACGCGTCGAGTGCCAGAAGCACGCCGAGCCGGTGACGGCGGAGGGCTACACCAACGACGCCTGGTCCTACCTGCCCGAGTACGGGGCGTGGATCACCAACATCTACATCAAGGGCCCCGCCTGGCTGGACGGCGTACGCACCTGCCCCTGAGCACCACCCACCCGCACCTCTGATCACACACACCCATCACCGGCTCCCGAGGGAGCCCTTTCGAGGAGGAAGCATGTACGCAGGCAGGAAGATCGCCCTGGGTCTCACCGTCGCCGCACTGGCGGGCGCCACGGCCACCGTGACCGGGCCCGCCATGGCGACGCCCGCCACGGGGAAGAGTGTGGCCGCCGAATGTGGCGTCCGCGCCGACGGCAAGCTGTGGTGCGGCAATCGGGTCGGGGCCAAGGGCTACGAGCACCGCCGGTACAACTCCGCGGTGCGGGGGCCGCTGAACACGAGCCCCAGCTGGTTCCAGTGCTGGGGCCGCGGTGACCAGCACGCCGGTGGCAACAACGTCTGGTACTGGACGCAGTTGGACAACGGCCAGTGGGGCAACGTCGCGGCCGTGGACGTCCACACGTCGGTCGACCCCGCGCCGGGGCTGCGCGAGTGCTGACGCCCTGAAGGCCGCCACCTCCCCGCCAGGAGGTGGCGGCCTTGAGGGCGTCAGCCCACGCGCAGAGCCATTTCGCCCCCAGGGGCTGGGCGCCGGCTTCGCAAACGAGGGTGGGGCCTTCCTCGGCGAGCGAGGCCGATGAGCGCTGGGGCGCACCGCTGCTGCCCGGCCCGACCACACCGGCGAACCCCGCTTTGCCGCAGCCGTGCCGGCCTGCGTGATGCGATCCTCACGTCCCGGTATGGCCGGATATCGCCGCGGCGATCGGGCACCTCGACCAGGTCGGCGTGCACGTCGGGCGGATCCTGGTCGGCGCGCACGCGGCGGGGCTGGGTATCGACCAGGCAGTCCCGCTGTCACTGCGGCCGCCGCGCAGCCCCCGCCCGCCCGTGCCTGTGACGGCCGGTTCTGGGTGGGTTAGGTCGGGGTGTGGTCAGCGGGTCCTTTCTGGTTGACGCCGATGACGTAGCCGTTGGGGTCGGTGAAGTGGAAGAGCTTGTCGCCGTGGTGCCCGGCCGGCCAGATGCCCGACGACAGTGGTGGCGCGCCGGTCGTGCCAGCCGCGCCACGGTTACTCCCTGTTTTGTTCCCGCTCGACCGGGCTGAGCCTCAGCGCGCCCCACCCGCGTCCGGGGCCAGGACTCGACTTGGCAGCCAACACAGCAGCTCCGTCGGCCGGGAAGGCAGCGGCTGATCCAGCCCCCGGAGCAGCCGGCTGCCCTGCGCCTTTCCGGCTCCTCCGCTATGTGCGGCAACAAGGCCGGGCAGAGGGCATCGGGCCGACGGCGCGACAGGCCGGGGGCCTCAGTACAGCGGGCCGGAGGGGAACCCGTGATCCGGCGGGAAGGGATCGGGCAGGACGGGAGCCGGCTGAGCGGCGGCCCCCTGCGCGCGTACGGTGGCCAGGCGCGCGGGCCACTCGGCCGCCCACATGATCGCGGCGGCTCCCGCCAGCGGCCAGAAGCCGGCGGCGTGAAGGCGGGGGTCCACGTACGCGAAGGCCGCGCAGATCAGCCACAGCACCAGGCAGTGGTAGGCGACGAGGACGATCGAGGCGAGTCCCGGTACGGGCAGGGACAGCGTGATGCGCGGCAGCATGAAGAGGGACGCCACGGCGCACAGGGCGAGCGCCTGCCGCCACCCCGGCGCAGAGTCGAGCCGGACGCCGTTCAGCACGAGCGAGGCGAGCGCGAGTCCGGCGGCATTGAGCAGTACGGCGGCCAGCGAGCGCGCGGCTGCGTGGCTGGTACGGCGGCGGAACAGGGCGAAGAAGGTCCCGACGGTGGTGGCGACGGCCGCCACCAGCAGCCCCGAGACGAAGACCGGCCGCAATCCGGTCAGGCGCGCCGACAGACCCGCGGCGTCGCAGATCCGTACGCCGGCCCAGAGGGCGAGCGGGTACACGGTGAGCAGGACCAGCAGGTTGACCAGGGTCTGCAGCACGCCGAGGATCATCAGACGACGTACCGGGGCGAAGAACTCCCGGTCCGAGCCCCAGAGGTCGGGCTCCTCGGCGAGGTGCCCCCGGACCCGTCGCACGGATGGCCGCATCAGGAGGGTTGTCAGGTTCGACGCCGCCCACACGGCTGTGCTCACGAAGGCGGCCGTCAGCGCCACCACGAGTGCCTGCCGGCTTGCCGAACCGGTCAGCCGGAAGTCGACGACCAGGAGCGCGGCCACCGCCACGCCGGCAGCCACCGAAGCCAGTCGCAGTATGACGCCGGCGCCCCTTCCCGTACGTGTACGTCCATGCCCGCGCCCGGTGTTGACCGTCATCAGTCCGCCCCCTCGTGAGTCGCCACTCCGATAGAAGGCATGCCCTGCCTGAACCCTCGCCAGCCGTATGGGCCCGGCCGGTCCCGCGAAGCCGAGCGGATCCGGCCGGGGTGAAGCCACCTGCCGGGCGGCCGAGGCCCCGGCGAGCCGCCTCCGGCGCCGGAGCCGGGCGGCTCGACAGGTGGGCTGCCCAGGTGCCCAGGTGCCCAGGTTAGGTTCCCGGAATACAACGACCCTCCCGGCTCTCCACGTGCAGGCGCTGGCGCGTCAGCTGATACGCGTGGCCAGCGGCTCGGATCAGCTGGCCCACTCCAGCCGAGGGCGATGGTGTCGGGCCTTGGCTACCAGCCGTGTTCGCCGGGGCCGACGACGTCGTGGCCGATCTGCCGGGCGAGGTGCTGCGCTCGTTCTCCTGCAAGGGGGTGGACATGTGCGTATACGGTGTAGCCGGCTGTCGGTTCGTGGTTGGCGTCGATGTTGAAGCACGCCTGTACGCCTGTTCGTGCGTGCTCGGGGCCGAGGTCGAGTTCGGGTACCGCGGGCCAGCTGAGAGCCATCCAGGCGATCTGCCCACAGGAGGCTGTGGGCAGGACGTTGGCCGCCTTCTCCAGCAGGTCGCTCCCTACAGGTTCCGCGACCGAGAGCGTGAGGGGCAGCATGCTGGTCAGCGCCGTGGTGTCGCAGGGAAGGTCGGTACCACGGAAGTGCGAGCCACCTCCCGAGTACCAGCCGTGCGGGAACAGCTCACGGACCTTCAGGACGTTTTTCCACCCGCGACAGTTCGGCATCCAGATCGACGGTTGCGCTCTCCCACAGCTCCCCGCGCTCAACGAGAGAGGCGGCCACGGCGATCACCGCCGCGACATCCCCGTCCTCGTTCCGATAGACCGGGTAGGCCCTTGCATCGCCCACAGTGCACCTGATCAGTTGAGGGGGCGGCCTCTGGACCAGGCCCCCGCTTCCCGCAAATCTACATCCGGTGTTCCAGGCCGTAGAGGAGCTGGGTCCGGCCCTCGCCGCGTCATGCTTCGGGCTCTCGAGGGTCGGTGAGAGGTTCAGCCATCGGTTGTCAGCAGCTTCACCAGGGCTTCGACCGCGACCCCGGCGTCGGGCGTGGCCAGGACGAGCTCGGGGTCAGGGGACCGCATGAGCAGTCCGCTCCAGACCCGGAAGCCGGGACTGTCCCTGCCTCTGCCCTGCCCTGCCCTGCCCTGAGCATGAGTGCACGGTTCGGTGTAGGTACCCCCCGACACCATGTCCGCCGACGGTGCACCGGTCACGTGGGGACCGCCGAAGGCTCCCGCGCCTTCGGGTGTGGGGGCCTTCGTGCGGTGGCGCGGGTATGTCACACGTACGCGATCGGGTTGCGCGATGGGTGCGGGGTCGGGGTCTGCTTGCCGACCTCGGCGTGGCCGGGGACCCCCCGGCCTTCGATCGCGAACCTGTCGCCGTGCCGGGTCACGGCTTGGATCGCGCCGACGGCGACAACCAGCCCTGTCGTGGTGACGAAGCGGACGGTGGTGTGAGACAGCACGCGATCGGCGGAGAACTTCCAGAGGCCGCGAGAGCACTTCCAGATGTCGGTCTCGGACATGCCCTCGCTCCAGCCGAGGTGGGTCCGGCCCAGGGGGTCCGGGTCGAGCGGGGACGGGCGGCGGTCGCCGAGCTGGATCTGAACGGTCATGCAAACCCCACTGATACTTGGATGCTTGTGGCAAAGTGTGGGGGCGTCGGGTGGTGCAACGTCCACGCGTTCACCCATTGGACACTTCGGGATCCCGCATGACCGCGGACCAGCAAAGCCCCTGACGGGCCATCGGATACCGAAGAAGGCGCCAGCGCCATGCGTCGAACGGCTGGACCCGTTCACCGAGCGCGTCCGGGCCGCAGGTACGTCCGCCTCGCGCCGCACGTCTCGTCAGAAGCGGAACACGCCGAGGTCCCGCACCGTGTCGGCCAGAGCGCGGATGAGGTCGTTTTCGGCTTCGGTCCGCCAGACCAGGGCGAACCGCATGGTTGCCATCTCGGGGACGGGAAGCCATCGGATGTTCGACATGCCCCAGTACCTGGTGACATGGCCGGGGAAGGTGTGGATGATCTCGCCCATGCCGACGTGGCTGATCAGCTCATCGGCGTTGTCCGATGCCGCGGACGAGATGCGCTCGA
The DNA here is from genome assembly GCF_045160965.1 of Streptomyces sp. NBC_00207. NCBI lineage: Bacteria > Bacillati > Actinomycetota > Actinomycetes > Kitasatosporales > Streptomycetaceae > Streptomyces > Streptomyces sp. NBC_00207. Next base: position 8,798,219 of record NZ_CP130715.1, read on the forward strand.
TCAACCGGCCCCGTGGGGTGTGGAAGGGAAGGTAGCTGTCCTCCCAGTAGTCCGGGAGGCCGTGGGCAGTGCCGTGCGGGAAGTCCGCGAGCAGCTCCAGTGGAACCGAGTCCCGTTCCGCGAGCCGGTGGTCGGCGGCCACGGCGAGGATCCGGGAGTCGGTGCACAGGGTCGGTCCGACGGTGAAGTCCGGTTCTTCCACCGGCAGCCAGGCGACGATGACGTCCATGGCACCGTTGCGGAGCTGGCCGAACACATCGGTGAAGGTGGCCTGGCGGATCTGGAGTCCCCAGTGCGGGTACCGCGCGCGGAACGCCTTCCAGTAGGGGTGCAGATCGGCGACGTTGAAGGGCATCAGGCTGACGCGGAGCTGTGCGGTGATGCCGCGGGCTGCCAGCTGGGCCCGCTGCAGGGATTCGTGCAGGCCTGCGTAGACCGGTTGCAGATCGTCGCGGAACTGGCGGCCGACCTCCGTCAGGCGCACCGTGCGGCTGGTGCGGGCGAACAGCTCGGCGCCGATGCGCCGTTCCTGCTTCTTGATGGCCTGGCTGACGCGCGCCTGGGAGACGTGCAGCCGCTGTGCGGTCCGGCCGAAGTGCAGCTCTTCGGCCAGTACCAGGAAGATTTCGATGTCCCGCAGTTCCACCGGCCCCCGGCCCTTCGTCGATAACCCAGCGGTTATCGAACCGCGCACGAATGTTCCTTGATCATATGCGCGAACCGCAAGATCGTTTGAGGTATGCAGTCACGCGTGCAGAACCCCCCATTCGAACGGTCGGACGGGATGATGTGCTCCGCCAGCGTCGTCAGAGTCACAGTCAGAGCCAGCGCCCTCGTCCCGTCGTCCGTGAGTCTCGCCTTCGGCCATGTCAACGATGTGGTCGGTGAGCACACCGGAACGTCCTTGACCTGCCCATGAGCGACGCCATCGACCTGACCGTGATGTACGCGATGCATGACGCCCTGCGCCGGGAACTGGCCCATCTGGACCGGGTCACCACCGCCGCGGACCGTGACCCGCGGCAGGTGCTGGCCACCGCTCCCGGCTGGATGCTGTTCAAGAAGGCTCTCCGTGCCCACCACACGGCCGAGGACGACGCACTGTGGCCGTCGCTGCGGCAGAACCTGGCCGGCCGGCCGAAGGACCTGGTGCTGCTGGAGGTGATGGAGGCCGAACACGCCGTCATCGCCCCGGTGATCCAGGCCATCGACGGCGCGCTGACCGACTCCGATGCCGACTCGCTGCGGTTGGGACACCTTGCCGACGCGCTGACCCGGGGCCTGGCCGGCCACCTCGAGCACGAGGAGGAAGCGGCGCTCCCGCTGGTCCGGCAGGTGCTGACAGCCGAACAGTGGGCCCACTTCAGCCGGGTCCAGGCCCGGCGCATTGACCAGGACGCACCGCTGCTGCTGCCGTGGCTGCTGGACGGCGCCGACGAACCGACAGCGCAGCGGCTCCTCGCCCGACTGCCCGCATCCGCGTACGCCGCCTGCACCGCCCGGTGGATCCCGGAGTACGCCCTTCTCGACCGCTGGAGTCCGCGCATCACGGCCTGACGCAGCCTCATCGGCCGCCACCCCGGCGGTCTGTCGGCCGACGCGAACACGTCCTTATGGCATCCCGAAGTACGACCGACCCGACCGACCACGAAAGCGATCACCTTGTCCAAAGCTGCACATGTCACACCGCTCCAGCGCGTCTCGGTCGCCGAGGCCGCCGCGTGGCATCACGTCGTCGCGGCCTCGACAGCCCACGACCTGCCCGGAGTGCCGACACCCGATCCCGGACAGATCCACGCCCAGCTCACCCAACCCGCTCTGGGCAGCCGCCGGCTGACCTGGCTGGCCACCGCGGCGGAAGGCGCACCCGTCGGCGTCGCGGCCCTGCGGGTGTTCACCTCCCCGGGCCAGGAGCACCTGGCCGAACTGGAACTGCACGTCGACCCCGCACACCGGCGCCTGGGAACCGGCTCCCTCCTGCTGTCGACGGTCCTGGCGGCCTGCCTCACCGAAGACCGGCGCAGCCTCATCGCGGCAGCTGCGGCCGACAGCCCGGGCGAGGCCTTCAGCGAACGGTGGGGCTTTCGCCGGGCACTCACCCTGGATCACCTCATCCTGCGCCTCGACGAGCAGCCCGAGGCCGACCTGCTGCAGATCGCCGATACCGCACCCGCCGGCTACCGGCTGGCCCGCTGGACCGGCACGGTTCCCGACGAGCTCGCCGACGCCTTCGCCGCGGCCAAGAACGCGATGAACGACATGCCCGTCGGCGACCTGGACTACGGCAGCGTGGCGTGGGACGCCGACCGCGTCCGCGCCATGGCCAAAGTGATCGCCGACCGCGGCGACACACTCCTGACCACCGCGGCAGTCCACGACGACGGCACCATGGCCGGCTACACCGAGATCCTGCTTCCCCAGGGCTCCGGGCCGCGTGCCCAGCAGTACGACACGGCGGTCGTGCCCGTGCACCGCGGCCACGGCCTCGGGCTGTGGGTCAAGGCCGCCATGGTGCGGCGGCTGCGCGCCGAGCATCCCGGCGTCGTCGAGGTCGAGACGGACAACGCCGACGACAACGTCCACATGCTGGCCGTCAACCACCGACTGGGATTCCGCTCCTACCGGCGCACCCACGAGTTCCAGCTCGACCTGCCCGAGACCTGACCTCACCCACGGGCCCCTTCTCCCGGAGGACCCGGAAGCTCCGGATCCTGCCGCACCACCGCCGGCCGAGGCCGGCATCCACAGAAATGAGAGACACGACATGCGTGTGCTGTTGATGGCGTACGGATCGCGCGGCGACATCGCGCCGCTGGCGGGACTGGCGGCGCAGTTGCGGACACTCGGCGCGGAGGTACGCGTGTGCGCACCGCCGGACGAGGAGTTCGCGGAACTGCTGGCAGGTGTCGGCGCGGAACTGGTGCCCTTCGGGCGGGACGTGCGCGCGCTGCGGACGGGAGCGCCGCCGTCGGACGCTGCCGCGTTCGCAGCCGAGCTGGTCGCCGCGCACTTCGACACGGTCGGCAGGGCGGCCGAGGGCTGTGACGTGCTGGTGGCCAGTGGTCTGATGCCGGCCGGCGTTCGCTCGGTGGCCGAGAAGCTGGGCATCCGCTACGTGTACGCGGGCTTCCACCCGTTCGAGATGCCCTCCCCGCACTACCCGCCGCCGCCGCGGCCCGGCCCGCCGGCCCCGCCCGACATGACCGACCGCCGGGCCCTGTGGGACCTGGACACCCAGAAGGTCAACGCCCTCTACCTCCAGCCCCTCAACGCCCACCGCGCGGCGATCGGCCTCGCCCCCGTGGACGACGTCCGCGCGCACGTCTTCACCGAACGGCCGTGGCTGGCAGTGGACCCGGTCCTGGGCCCGTGGCAGGAACTGCCGGACCTCGACGTCCTGCAGACCGGCGCGTGGATCCTGCCCGACGAACGCCCCCTGCCCGCCGACCTGGAGGCGTTCCTGGACGCCGGCACCCCGCCGGTGTACGTCGGGCTCGGCAGCATGCCGCTGAGCGCGGCGACCGAGTTCGCCCGGACAGCCGTCGAGGCGGTCCGAGCGCAGGGCCGCCGCGTACTCCTCTCCCGTGGCTGGGCGGACCTGGGCCTGGCGGACGAATCGGCCGACTGCTTCGCCGTCGGCGACGTCAACCACCAGTCCCTCTTCCGCCGCGTCGCGGCCGTCGTGCACCACGGCGGCGCAGGCACCACGACGACCGCCGCCCGAGCCGGAGCACCCCAGGTGGTGGTACCCCAGTTCGTGGACCAGCCGCACTGGGCCGCCCGCGTGGCCGACCTGGGCATCGGCGCGGCGCACGACGGCCCGACCCCGACCTTCGAGTCCCTGTCAGCCGCACTCAGGACGGCCCTGACCCCCGAGACGGAAGCACGGGCGAAGGCCGTCGCCGACACGATCCGCACCGACGGGACGGAGGTGGCCGCGAAGCTGCTCCTCGACACGGCGCACGCCGCGCCGGTGAGCCGCGAACAGATCTCCATGATCGCCCATGCCGACCACCCGATTAAGTCTCCGCTCGACGACGACTCGGTCAGCCGGCTGCTCGAACGCGGCCTCCCGCGGGGCGGCGAGCGGGTGCTCGACCTCGGGTGCGGCACGGCGGAATGGCTTCTGCGCGCTCTGGAGACGCGCCCGCACCTGTACGCCGAGGGCGTCGACGTCTCCGAAGTCGCCCTGACGCAGGCCCGCCGGGCAGCGCGTGCACGCGGGGTCGGCGAGCGCCTGGTCCTGCGCCAGCAGGAAGCCGCTGACTTCGTCTCCGCACAGCCGTTCGACCTGGTGATCAGCGTCGGCGCCACGCATGCCTTCGGCGGTCTTCTCCCCACCCTCGCGGCGGCCCGCAGGCACCTGGCTCCCGGAGGCCGCGTTCTGATAGGTGAGTGCTTCTGGGACCGGGCCCCTTCACCAGCGGCCGTCGAGATGTTCGGTGAGCTCGCCGATCTGGCGACCACGGTGGACCACGTCGTCGCAGACGGATGGACCCCTGTCCACGGCCATGTCAGCACCCGCAGTGAGCTGGACGCCTACGAGTGGGCCTGCTGGGGCTCGTTGGCCTCATGGGCTCTGGACCACCCTGATGATCCGGCCGGTGACCAGGTACTGGAGACGGCCACCGCCGCGCGTACGGATTGGCTGCAGGGGTACCGGGACAGCTTCGGCTTCGTCTGCCTGGTCCTGCGCCGGACATCGGATTGATCATCCGCCGGACCAGGTGAATCCTCGGACGTCAAAGGGATGTCCACCCCACGCCCGCCGTGGCCGCCGCCGAACCGCGGCGGCCGGAAAGTGAGTACACAGATGCAACCGACGTTCGTCCTGGTTCACGGAGCCTTCGCGAACTCCTTCTCCTTCGCGCCCCTTCAGGGCGAACTCTGCCTCCTCGGCCACCGTTCGGTCGCCGTCGACCTGCCCGGCCACGGCTTCCAGGCGACCTTCACCCGCGCCTATCAGACGCCGCAGGACCACGAAGGGCTCGCCACCGCGCCCGGCTCGATCAAGAGCGTCACACTCGCCGACAACGCCGCCCACCTGATCGGGATCCTGGAACGGGCCAAGCGGAACGGCCCCGTCATCCTCGTCTCCCACAGCCGCGGCGGCATCACGGCCACGGCCGCGGCCAATGCGCGCCCGGACCTGATCGACCGCATCGTCTACGTCTCGGCCTGGTGCCCGGTCCGTCTCGACGTGAACGACTACTACGCCGAGCCGGAGATGGCCGGGGTCGACCCCGCTGCCTTCGCTTCGGCGCTGGCCGGGAACCCTGCCGATCTCGGCCTGCTCCGCGTCAACTTCCGCACCGGGAACCCGGATGCGCTCGCGGCGTTCAAGGCGGCCTTCTTCGCCGACGGCACCGACGAGCAGTTCCTCACCTTCCTGAACACCTTCCAGCCCGACGAGAACCTGGACGTCGGCGGCTCCGCCGACCGGGCGCAGGCCGCGACCTGGGGCCGCATCCCGAAGACGTACATCCGCCTGGCCGACGACGCGGGCCTGCCCCTCGCCCTGCAGGACCGGCTGATCCGCGAGGGCGACGAGCTGACGCCGGACAATCCGTACGACGTCCGCACGCTGGAGGGCAGCCACCTGAAGTGGCTGGTCGACCCGGCGCCGGCGGCCCGCACACTGGCCGAACTCGCCACGCTCCCCGCCCTGCCCGCTCAGGCGTGACCGGAATCGGGTGAGGGGGCGGCGGCGAGGGCAGCCGCTCGTGTGCGGCCCGGGCCGCGCCACTGCCCGCCCGTCCCGGCCGGGAGGAACGCTCGGCCGGGTCCCCGGGTAGGACCTCGGCCGCGGGAGTCGCCGAATGGAGGCCGTAGGTAAGGTGCGTCCGGGCGTCGCGAACTTCCTGCGGCGGGGCCGAAGATCTCCGTACGATGCGTGCGGATGTTGTCGTACCGCGCCTCGGTTTCAGGGGGAGACTTGCGTCAGGCCGCTGTCGTCTTCGTACATGGTCTCTTCTCGTCGCCGACCACATGGACGCCCCTGCAGCGGGAGATGTCCGAGATCCCTGCGGTGTCCGACGAGTACGACTTCCTGTTCTTCGAGTACGCGACGCGACCCGTGACGTGGAACCCGCTGCGGCGGATGCCCGATCTCGACACGATCGCGGAAAGCCTGCGCGGATTCATCGGGGACCTCACAGCCGGGTACGAGAGGGTCGCCCTCGTCACGCACAGTCAGGGCGGCTTAGTCGCCCAGCGGTACTTGTCCCGGATGCTGCTGGCGGGCAGGGGGAGGGAACTCGCCAAGATCCGTCGACTGGTGATGTTCGCCTGCCCGAACAACGGGTCCGACCTGTTCCTGTTGGCTCGCAGGGGACTGATCCCGATGACCAGGAACAGCCAGGAGCGAGAGCTCAAGCCGCTTCAGACCTCGGTGCTCGAAACCCAGCGGCGGGTGATCGACGGAATCGTCCGGGCCCCCGAGCTCGCGCACGACCGCTGTCCGATTCCGATCGTGGCCTACGCGGGCGAGAGCGACAACGTGGTGGTCCCTTCCTCCGCCGCGGGGTTCTTCCCCGAGACGGGAGTACTGCCCGGCGATCACTTCTCGGTCATCAAGCCGAGCGGGCCGGACAGCCGCATCGTCCACGCCGTGCGCAAGGAACTCGCCCGGGCACTGGCGGAGCCCTTCCCCGCCGAACCGCAACCCGAGGCAGACATTCCGCACCGTCGCAGGCCGGCCCACCCTGCCGCCGACGTCCTCACGGAACGGGAGGTGGCCGGCCCGATCGACGTGCCGACCGGCGGACCCGATGGGCACGCGATCCCCTTCTACCTCCACGGCGGGCCGGTGGAGCAGCTCAGGAACGTGGACGTCGTGGTGTCCTCGGAGAACACCTATCTCCAGATGTCACAGTTCTTCAAGCCGTCGACTTCCGGCAGTCTGCGACGGGCTGCCGCGGAAAAGAGCGGCGGGGGCCAGATCCTCGAAGACGTGGCCGGCGATCACCTCGCGACCTGGCTCCGCAGCCACGGCAGCTACGGCCTTCCCGTGCCGGGCGGAACCGTCGCCCCGACTCCCGCAGGCGCACTCTCGAAGCGGAACGTACAGCGCATCTACCACGCGGCCATCGCCGCTCCTGTCGCGGGCACGAACAACTATGCAGTCGACCCCCAGTCCATCCCCAGGGCCGTGCACCACACCTTCGACCTGGCCCGCCAGGAACGCGAGGACGGCCTCACCCTTTCCTCCATCTGCTTCCCGCTCTTCGGGGCGGGGCGCGGCGGAATGAGCGTCCTGGAGAGCTTCGAACTGATCTGGGAGCCGCTGATGAGCGAGCTGGCCGAGGACCCCAGCTGGAGCATCCACTTCACCACCCGCCGAAAGACGATCTTCGACCTTCTCCACGAGCGCCTTCTCGTCAAACAGCGAGCCCACGGCCGGACCACCTAGGGAGGACGGGTGACGTCGTCGGAGGACCTGCCGCCGTCGGATGCGGTCTGCATGAAGCACATCGACGACGAACATCTGCGCCACCACCTCGGCGCCCTGATGACCTCCTCCCGCTGCTCGTTCTGCACCACGCGTTCGCTGCGTGGCGAACCGGTGGCCGTAGACCTCCACCACCTCGTGCACCGGGTCCTGGGCGCCGTCCGCGAGAAGTACGAGCGCGCAGCTGGGCCTGACCGGGGCATCGCCACCGCGCGCGCCGTCGAAGACATCTGCCGGGGAGCCGTCGAACCCCGCGTGACACGCGCCCTGCTCCAGTGGACGGAGCCCGCGGCGTGGCAGCTGCGGGAAACACCACGACACCACCCGCCCGGCGCGGTCCACACTCCGTGGAATCTCTTCCGCCAGCAGGTCGGTCACCACAGACGCTTCACCCTGCTCGCCGGTCCCGGCCGGCACGGTGCGCCCTCGCCCGTAACCATGCTGGACGAGGTGTCCGCGGTCGTCGACCGGTTGGGCCTCGTCCGCACGCTCCCCGCCGGGCAGCAGGTGTGGCGCGGCCGGATGCGCCGGGACCCCGCGCCACCGGGCTATACCGCAGCCGACATCGGCTCGACCCCTGTCACACGGGCCACCGCCAACCGGATGAGCCCCGCGGGCGTCTCGATGTTCTACGGATCCGACAACGTGGCCACCGTCCTCGCGGAGATAACGGCCCACGATCCCCGGCCCTACGCCGCCGTCGCGGCATTCGAACTGATCCGCCCGGTCCCCGTGGTCGACCTGGCGACCGTACCCGCCGGGCCCAGTGTGTTCGACCCCGACCGGAGGTCCCTGATCGGTTCCGTCGCGTTCATTCGGTCCTTCTCGGAAGACCTGAGCCGCCCGGTCGTCCGGGACGGGCACGAGCACGTCGCGTACGTCCCCACCCAGGTCCTGACCGAGTACTTCCGCTGCCTCTCACCACTCAGCGTCGACGGCATCGCGTTTCGCTCCGCCCACAACGGCGGTGTCAACTACGTGCTGTTCACCGGCCCCGAAGGATGCGTCGATCCCGGCGGTGAAACGTCCCGCGCGGTGCTTCGCCTCCGGCCGGGCACCGAACGAGTCATTGCACGCGGGGCACCCTCGCCCGTGCCGTGGTGATCTCGGTGATCTCGGTGTGGGGCGGCGATGCCTTCGCACCTCGGTGGCGTCACCGTCGGATCGGCTCGAAGGGCTTGTGCAGCGCATCGGTGGGGCAGGTGAGAGCCATGACTGCTTCCGCTTCCCCACCCGCCGCCGACGATCCGGCGCACTACGCAGGGCTCGATGCCGACGAGGCCGAGCGCCGGGCGCGCGTGCGCGGCTGGACGGCCGTGCGCAGGGTCCCGCCCGGCACGATCCTGACCATGGAGTACCTCGAGGGCAGGCTGAACTTCGAGGTCGAGGACGGCAGAGTGCGGAGGGCCTGGAGTGGCTGACCTTCCCCCTGCCGGCCAGGCCGGTGCCCGCGGCGGGCACTGTACGCATCGGGCGTCCAGTGTCCGCACATGCGTACAGCGATCTCAATGAATGTAGTACGCCGTACGCACAGGGGTGGTCACGGGAGGCCGGTGCTCAGAGGGAGGACCGCTCCGAGGCGTATGGAGTGGATGACCGCGTCATGCAGGGCGCGGCTCGCCTCCTCGCTGGGGCACGGGACGGGGCTCCCGGCGAGGGGGAGCCAGTCGGCCGCCCCGCTGTACTGCACCGTGACGTGCGCCAGACCGTCGACCTCGGTCCAGGTGGTGTGAACGTCGAGCTCACCGGTGAGGACGTGGCCCTGCTCCCCGGTCTGTACTCCGTCCCGACCGGCGAAGACGCCGCGAGTAGTCCATGATGCCCAGCTCATCCGGCCTCCCTGGTGTACTCGTCGCCCTGCCAGTGTGAACGCGCCGGCCCTCCCGCGCCCCTCAGGGCCGGAGAATCGTCCGGCTGCAGTGGTCTGACCTGGCCGGGCTCACGCGTCCGCGGACTCCCGAATCATCTTCACCGTGATCCTGGGCGTCGGCGAGTCCAGCGACCCGCACCGGATCAAGCACGAGTTCATCAGGCCCGCACCGGCGCCTGCGTGCGCAGAGCATCCCGATCCCCGCCCCGCCCCGTACGGTCGCCCTGCCGAACCCCCGCTCTCGCCACCGGCAGGGGTTACGGGATCGCCGCGCACCAGGAACTCCGAGGCCACCGGCCGGGCCGTGCCCGTACGCGCGAGGGTGGCCGCGGGTCGTCGGCGGGGTGTTTCCCCCGTTGTGAGGGCTGGTCAGCGTCCCCTCGCAGGAGCGCCGTTGTCAGTGGCGGCGGTTACGTTCGAGGTGTTGCAAGGGCCGTTTCCCGACAGGAGGACGATGACCGAGAGCAGTGCTCAGCCCACGCTGAGGGTGGTGCTGACAGACGTGAACGAGCGCGTGGTGGAGGCGTGGCGGGCCGCGTTCGCGGACACCCCCGGCATCGAGATCCGCAGGGGCTCGATCCTGGAAGAGGACGTCGACGCCTGGGTCACCCCGACGAACTCCCGGGGCCGGATGGACGGCGGGGTCGACGCCGCCATCAAGCGTCACCTCGGATCCGGCATCCAGCTGCGCGTGCAGCGCGCGATCCGCGACCGGTTCGCCGGAGCCCTGCCGGTGGGCAGCGCGGTCTGCGTCCCGTCGGGGGCGACCACCCCCCGGTACCTGATATCGACGCCGACCATGGTGCAGTCCTCGCAGAACGTGAGTGCCACACTGAACGTGGCGCTGGCATGCGCCGCCGCGTTCCAGGCCGTTCACCGGCAGAACCGGCAGGTGCCGGGCAGCATCCGCTCCGTGGCGCTGGTCGGGATGGGTGCGCAGACCGGGCGGGTCCCGGCCAGGGTGTGCGCCAACCTCATGTGGACCGGCTACACGCTCTTCCACGACCACTGGTTCGAGGACGACGACGAGTTGCGCGCCACGATCATCACGCAGCTGAACGGCATCGAGAACGCCCCCGCCGAGGAGCGCGTACGCATAGTGCCGCCGAAGGCCGCCGGGCCCGCCCCCGCCGGCCACGTCCATTGCCCGACCATGACGAACGAGAGCACTTCCCCCATGACCGAGGCGATGAACGGCGCTGCGCCGGCCCAGCCCGACGCGAACGACCCCCTGGCACTCACCGAACTCTTCAACGGCGGCGGTGAGCCCTGGCTTCCGCTCCTGAAGCCGGTCATCGAGGCGCAGCCGGACGCCGCCCGGTTCATCGGGAAGGGCCGCAGCCCGGAAGTCGTCCCGGTTCGTGAACTGACCTTCCAGGCCCTCAAGCCCAACCCTCCGCACAAGTGGAAGGTCGTCGCCTTCGGCCAGAACCCCTACCCGCGGCCGGAGAGCGCGACCGGCATAGCCATGTTCGACAACACCTTCAGCGACTGGAAGGACAGCCAGTTCGGCAGGGTCGTCAGCATGCGCTGCCTCATCAAGGCAGCGGCGATGTGGAAGTACGGCATCGCCAAGAAGACGCCCATCGCCGACGTTCGCGCGTTGCTGAAGGAGCGGGACACCGTCCAGCCGCCGGAGTGGTTCCAGGCCATGCTCACGCAGGGCGTGCTGCTGCTCAACGCCTCTCTCACCGCCAGCGGCGACGGAGCGATGGGTGCCGACCAGCACACGGCGTTCTGGCGGCCCGTCGCCGAGCGGATCGTCGAGGAGATCCTCAAGGCCAAGCAGGACGCCGACGAAGCGGACCGCGGGATCGTGTTCGCCTGGTGGGGGGCGCACGCCCGCAGCCTGAAGCGGGTCGTCCTGCGCCTCCAGGAGAAGTACCCGGACGTCGAGGTCCGGCACCTCGACCATGCGAACCCGGCGGCGCAGGGCGACATCTTCTGCGAGGGCGACCACTTCGCCATGGTGAACGAGGCACTCGCGTCGCTGGGCGCCGACGCGATCGACTGGCTGCCGAGCAAGGGGTGGAACGAGGGCGCGGCCGGCGCGGACGGGGGTGTCGCGGCACGCATGGGCGCCTTCATCGAGTCGACCATGAACCTGCACCAGCTGTACCTGGAGCGGCTCACCAGCGTCAAGGACGAGGGCCTGGTCCTCCCCGCGATCACCGGCGTGTTCGACACCCCGCTGATGGACTTCCAGGACGCCGTCGCACCGGTCGCCGCGACGCTGTCCGGGCTCGCCGGACACATCGACCGGTCGCGCGACTTCGGCAAGCGCCGGTCGGACGACACGTCCACCGGCCTGTCCGCCGACGAGATCGCCGCGCTCTACCTCTACACCTGCGAGTCCGCCTTCTACCGCGAGATCAACGCCGTCCTCCGCTCCCCGGACCGCACCAGGGTCACGCCCTACCTGCCGTACCTGCGGCTGCTGTTCTCGGCGGTCTCAGGGCTGCCCGCACACACGAAGCCGCTGTGGCGCGGTGTGTCGCTGGACCTGCGGGCGCAGTACCCGGTGGGCCGGACGGTCACCTGGTGGGGCGTCTCCTCCTGCACCTCGGAGCTGCACGTGGCCCGCTCCTTCCTGGGCAGCCGCGGCAAGCGGACGCTCTTCGAGGTGACGCCCGCCCAGGCGGTCGGGATCAAGAGCTTCTCCGCCTTCACCGGGGAGGAGGAGTACATCCTCACGCCGGGCACGCAGCTCAAGGTGACGGAGGTGAAGAGCGAGCGCAGTGGGCTGTACACGGTCAAGCTGACCGAAGTCGACGCCGCGCCCGTGGTGTCCTGACCCACCGTCGCGTACTCAGGGACAACCGAGTAGCTGCGCCCATGCCGTGGCCGCGGCATGGGCCCTACCGTGAACGCCATGAGCACCGACCAGCTGACCGTCACCGACCCACTCGACCATGCGCCGGGCGGACAACAGACCGGCATGGCAGCCCTCGCACTGGGTGCCGGCGCGTTCCTGGCGCTCGGCACCCTGCCGGCCCTGCCGTACCTCGTCCTCCTCGCCCTGCCCCTCGGTGTCGCCGCCGTCGTGTCCGGCCGCCGCGCGCTGCGCCGCGGCGTGGCCGGACCGTCCGGGCGGATCGCGTCCGTCACGGGGATCGCACTCGGCTCGCTGGGAGTGCTGGGCTGGGCGGCCCTGATGGTCCTCTGGTACCTGGTGGACCAGGCCGTGAGCCGCTGACCGAACGGGGTGCGCCGCACCGGCGGCAGGTGACCGCAGGCCCGCCCGTGAGGACGGTCTGCGGTCTGCGCTCTGCGGCCTCCGGTCAGCCCGCGCTCCGCTGGGCGGCGCTCGCCTCCCACTCGCGGCCGATGGAGCGGAGCAGTGCCGGGTACACCCCGAGGTACCGGAAGGGCTTGATGGCGGCCATGTAGAGGGAGCCGAGCAGCCCGTTCGGCTTCACCAGGACGGCCATCTGGCCGTGGTAGCCGCCGGCCCCGTCCGGCACCCAGCCGATGTGCATCACCGCCTGCACGGTCTTGTTGGCCATCTCGGCGGCCCATTCGTCCTCCCGCTGGTAGAGCGAGGTGAACGGGGACGAGCCGAGGTCGGGGCCCCGGGGGCCGTCGCGAAGGTCCGCCGGCAAGCGGTCACGCAGGCACGGCCGCCGGACACCGGTGCCGGAATCCGGCTCGTCCCAGCCGAGCAGCGCTCCGAGCTTCCAGCGGATGGCGAAGAGCATGCGGGAGACGAAACCGTCTCCGTCCACCCCGCCCTTGATGCCCTCGGCGATCTGGCGCACCAGCAGCGCGAGGTCGTCGGGTCCGCCGGGGGTGGGCAGCGCCCATACGTCCTCGACCGTGAAGTCGTGGGCGATCTCGTGGATCCGCCACGGGCGGTCGGTGTGGTCGGTTCGGGGAAGTCGCATGGCCAAGCCCCTGTCTATACGGTGGCGTATAGATCGAGTGTAGGCACATCTGTACGCCCCCGTATACTCGGCGGGGCGTGAGGAGGCACACAGGATGGGCGCGACCCGCACACCCCGCGGAAAGTGGATCGAGGAAGGCCTGCGGGCCCTCGTGGCCGGCGGTCCCGAAGCCGTGCGGATCGAAGCTCTGGCCCAGGCGCTCGGCGTCAGCAAGGGCGGCTTCTACGGCTACTTCCGCAACCGCGACGCGCTGCTCACCGAGATGCTCGACACCTGGGAGTACGAGGTCGCCGAGAGCGTCATCGAACAGGTGGAAAGCGGCGGGGGAGAGGCCAGGGCCAGGCTGCAGCGGCTGTTCGACATCGTCTCCGACAGCACCGAAGGGCCGGTGCGGGGCATCACCGCCGACATCGCGATCCGCGACTGGGCCCGCCGCGACGCGGCCGTCGCCGAGCGCCTGCGCCGCGTCGACAACCGCCGCATGGACTACCTGCGTTCCCTGTTCTCCTCCTTCTGCCCCGACGAGGTCGAGGTCGAGGTCCGCTGCCTGCTCGCCGTCTCGTTGCGCCTCGGCAACCACTTCAACGCCGCCGACAACGGCAAGCGCAGCCGCGCGGAATTGATGGAGCTGATCGGCCGACGGCTGCTGGAGTAGTCACCGGTGGCGGGGATCCCGGCGGTTCCTGCCCAGGAGCAGGCGGCCACCCGATCCCGACCGCTGCCGCCCGGCTGCGTCACCGACGGTCCGCGCCCGCCCACACGGCAGGCTTGCGCTCCGTCCAGGGCGCGGCCCTCTCCAGTTGCGCGGCGAGCCGGAACAGCACGTCCTCGCGTCCGTAGCCTGCGGCGAACTGGACACCGATCGGCATGCCGGTGACCGGGTCGAAGGCGAGCGGCACCGACATCGCGGGCGTGCCGGCGACGTTGAAGGCGGCGGTGAACGGCGAGCGGTGGAACAGGTGCTCCAGCCAGCCCAGCCCGTCGGCGTTCTCAGCGCCCTGGCCGTAGGTGCTCAGGGCGACCGGCACCTCGGGGAGGGTGGGCGTCAGCAGCAGGTCCTGGGTCCCGAAATGGGCGCCGACCGAGCGGGCGACCCGGTTGCGCACGTCGAGGGCGTGCACGAACTCCGGTCCGCTCACCGTGAGTCCCCATACGTAGCTCGCGAGCATTTCGGGCTCGACGGTGGACTCGTCCACGGGACGGCCGAACGCCGCGGCGAAGCCGTCGATCCACTGCACCAGGTTCGCGGACCACAGGCGGGCGTTGGCGAGGACGAACTCCTCCCAGCCCACGCCGAGATCCACGGTGGTGACGTCGACCCGGTGGCCGAGTGACTCCAGCAGCCGGGCGGCGGCCAGGGTGGCCGCGCGTACGGCCGGTTCCACGTCCCGCCCGCTCCAGGGGGTGGTGACCAGGCCGACGCGCAGGCGGCCGGGTTCCCTGGTGATCTCTTCGCTGTACGGGCGGCGGGGGCGCTCCGCGAAGTAGGGGTCGCCGGTCTCCGGGCCCTGGATCAGGTCGAGCAGGGCTGCGCTGTCCCGCACGGTCCGGCTGAGCCCACCGTGCACCGCGAGGCCGTTGAAGACCTCGTCGGCGTCCGGACCCAGCGAGACCCTGCCGCGGGTGGGCTTGAGCCCGAACAGCCCGGTACTGGCGGCCGGAACCCGGATCGATCCGGCCGCATCGGTGGCGTGCGCGAGGGGGGTGATGCCGGCGGCGACGGCCGCGGCCGACCCGCCACTGGAGCCACCTGCCGTCCGGGTGAGACCCCAGGGATTGCGGGTGGCGCCGTACAGGACCGGCTCCGTGGTGGTGCTGTAGGCGAATTCGGGCGTGGCCGTGCGGCCCAGCGTCACCAGACCGGCCCGCCGGAACCGCCGCATCAGGAAGGAGTCCTCCGCCGCCACGTTGCCGGCGGCGAGGCGGCTGCCCAACTCGACGCGCTTGCCCTGCATGGAAACGGCCAGGTCCTTGATGAGGAACGGCACCCCCGCGAGCGGCGTGCTGCCCGGGACCGGGGAGTCTTCGGCAGGCCAGCTCTCCACGACGGCGTTGATCCGTGGATTCACGGCCACCATCGCGGCCTGAGCGGCGCCGGTGAGCTCTGCCGCGGTCACCTCTCCCCGAGCCACGAGCCCGGCCAGTCCCACGGCGTCGTACTGGGTGTATTCGTGCAGTTCCACGGCGTCCACCTGTGTTTCCGATCGGTCCTGTGTGATACCGATCGGTATCGTTCGGGGGTGGACGGTAACGTAACATGGCCGGAGAGACGCCGGCCGGCGCGACCGAAGCGAGGCACACCATGACGAGCAGCCCCCCGAGGCCCGGTCGGGACTCGAGAGTCGCCCGCCTCCCCCCGCGCGAGCGCATCCTCGACGCGGCCGAGGAACTCTTCCTCCGCGAGGGCGTCAGGGCTGTCGGAGTCCAGGCCATCGCCGAACAGGCGAAGACCACGAAGATGGCTCTCTACCGTCACTTCGCCACCAAGGACGCGCTGATCGAGGAGTGGCTGAGGATCGTCGCGGCGGGGTACGCAACCGCCTTCGACCAGGTGGAAGCCGAGCATGCGGACGACGGACGGGCCCAAGTGCTCGGTGTGGCACGCTTCATCGCGGAAGGGCTGCCGGACATCGCCCAGAGGGGCTGCCCCTTCGTGAACTCCATCGCCGGCCTGCCCGACCCCGGCCGTCCGGCCCGCCGGCTGATCGAGAACCACAAGGCCGAGCAGCGGCGTCGCCTCACGGCCATGTGCGAGCGGGCCGGCGCGCAGGCGCCCGATGACGTCTCCGCAGAGATCACCTTCCTCCTGGAGGGCGCCCAGATCAGCGCGCAGAACGGCAGCGTCGACCGCGCGGGAGACAGGCTGGTGGCCGCAGTCTCGGCCGTTCTGGACAGAGGGACGCCAGCGCGGGAGGAATGAGCCGCACGGGCAGGGGGAGGCGCTCCGGCGCTGACCGGCGTGGTGGTGCCGGCCCGTGCGTCGCGGTCGGGAGCCGCGCCGCTCCTCCTCGTCACCCGTGCGGCCCATCGCCCACGGAGGGGCGCCCGATCGACGCCTGTTGATGCCGGGGCACGCGTGCACGTCGTGGTACCGGATTGGCACGAGCCGAATCGGGCCGTGATCGCGAAAGGTGCCGCCTGTGTCTCAGGAGCAACGCAAACGGAGGCAAAGGCTGCGCCTGCCCGTGAAGGCGGCCCTGCCCGGCCACCACCCGCACGAGGACGAGGCGGCCGTCACCGACCGGGTGGTCTTCGGCGTGACGGCCGTGCTGACCTTGGGCTTCGTGATCTGGGGCGTCACAGCCACCAGTTCACTGGAGAGCGTCTCCGACACCTTGCTGAACGGCCTGATGCACAACGCAGGCTGGGCGTTCGTCCTGGCCGCCTCGGGGTTCGTCGTCTTCGCGCTCTGGCTCGCCATCAGCCGGTACGGGCGGATCGAGCTGGGCCAGGAGCACGAGAAGCCGGAGTTCAGCACCGTCTCCTGGGTCGCCATGATGTTCAGCGCCGGCATGGGCATCGGCCTGATGTTCTACGGCGTCAGCGAACCCCTCGCGCACTACACCACTCCGCCACCGGGCACCGACCCCGCCGACTCGGCGGACGCCATGAAGACGGCGCTCGCCACCACGCTCTTCCACTGGACGCTGCATCCGTGGGCCATCTACGCGGTGGTCGGCCTGGCCATCGCGTACAGCACCTTCCGGCGCCGCAGGCGGCAGACGATCAGCGCCGTCTTCGTCCCGCTCCTCGGGAAGGAGCGTGCCGAGGGCGCTCCCGGCCGGGTGATCGACATCCTGGCGATCTTCGCCACGCTGTTCGGTTCCGCCACGTCCCTGGGACTCGGCGCGCTCCAGATCGGCAGCGGCCTGCACGAGGTGGGCTGGCTGAGCAAGGCCGGCACGGGGCTGCTCGTCGCCATCATCGCCGTGCTGACCGTGTGCTTCGTCTTCTCCGCAGTCTCCGGCGTGGAGAAGGGCATCCAGTGGCTGTCCAACATCAACATGGTGCTGGCCGTCATCCTCGCGGCCTTCGTCTTCATCGTCGGCCCGACCATCCTGGTGCTCGACCTGATCCCCACCTCCCTCGCCGCGTATTTCGAAGAGCTGCCCCAGCTGATCGGCCGCACCGAGGCGTCCACCGGCGGCGGTGACGTCGCCGACTGGCTGAGCAGCTGGACGGTCTTCTACTGGGCCTGGTGGATCTCCTGGACGCCGTTCGTCGGCATGTTCATCGCCCGCATCAGCCGGGGCCGTACGATCCGTCAGTTCGTCGGCGGCGTCATCCTGGTGCCCAGCACCGTGAGCGTGGTCTGGTTCGCCGTCTTCGGCGGCACCGCCATGCGCCTGAAGGAGCAGGGAGAGCTCGGCGGCGCGACCACGCCCGAGGCGCAGCTCTTCGGCGTGCTCCAGGAGTTCCCGATCGCCGGCGTGATGAGCCTGCTCGTGATGATCCTGGTCGGCATCTTCTTCGTCTCCGGCGCCGACGCGGCGTCGATCGTGATGGGCACCCTGTCCCAGAAGGGCACCTTCGAACCCGCCCGGTTCGTCGTCGTCTTCTGGGGCGTGGTGACCGGTGGCGTGGCGGCCGTGATGCTGCTCGTCGGCGAGGGCAAGGGCGACGCCCTGGCGGGCCTGCAGCACTTGACGATCCTCGTCGCGGCCCCGTTCGTCCTCGTGATGATCGGCATGTGCTGGGCCCTCTTGCGGGACCTCCGCCAGGACCCGCTGATCGTCCGGAGCGAACTCGCCGAGGAGGCGGTGGAGGAAGCCGTGATCGCGGGCCACGAGAAGTACGCGGGCGGATTCGAGATCCGCATCGGCCCGGCGCAGGACGAGGCGCCCGGGGAAACGAAGGGCGACCGCGACCGCCAGGACCCGGGAGCCCGCCCCCGCCCTCCTGACGGGCCCACCCGCCATGCGCCGCCCGGCCCGGGCCGGATCGCCACGGCCAGGGCGGCCGTGCAACCGATCCGGCTGCGCGTGCACTTGGCGTGTTCCTCCGGACGTGGCGGGCGATCCGCAAGGCGGTGATCAAGGCTCTGTGTCCGGAGGGAACGGCCCCCCACACCTGACGTGTTCCCTGGATGGCCGCCTGAAACGGGTCACGAGCGGATCGTGAGGCGGGGGAGGAGGTCCAGGTGCCGGCGGGGGGCGGTCTCCGGGGCGGCGGCCGACAGCCGGTCCAGCAGGAGGGCGGCAGCTCGCGCGCCCACCTCGTGCTTGGCCGGTGCCACCGCCGAGAGGGGGACGTCGGCCATGCCGGCCACCTCGTCGTCGTACGTGACCACCGCCAGGTCCTCCGGCACCCGCACTCCGCGCGCCTGGAGCCGCGGAATCAGCATGATCGCGTCGGTGTCGCTGTGGACGAGGGCGGCGGTCACCCCGCCCGCCGTCACCGCCTCGCAGAGGTAGTCCAGCGTCCGGGCGAACACGTCCGCGTCCGAGAGCGGGCCCGGGCCGGCCGGCGGCCACGGCGGGGCCGGTTCCAGTCCGAGCGCTGACACGGCGGCCTCGTATCCGGCCCGCAGCCGTGCCGTGGTCGGGGTCGCACGGCTGGCGAGGGCGATCCGCCGGTGACCCAGCTCCACCAGGTGCTGCACCGCGCGGGCCGCACCGTGCGCGTGGTCGGAGGCCACCCGGTCCAGCGAGGCCGCCGGATGCCCCGGCGGCGCCCAGCGCTCCACCAGTACCGTCGGAACCGGCAGTTCGGCAGTCCAGGCACCCCCGCCGGGCCCCGGCGACCCGGCCTCCCAGTTCGGTGTCAGCAGCAGCCCGTGCGCCCCCGTGGACAGCAGCCGGTCCGCTTGCGTCCGGTCCTCGCCCGGCAGGTACCGGGTCAGTCCGACGGTCAGCCGCGCACCCCGCGCCTCGACCGCTTCGCGGGCGCCGCGGACGACATCGGCGTAGTGGTACTCGGTGGTCGGGACCACCATCCCGACCACCAGGCCTGCGCCCGCGCCCCCGCCCTCGACGGCAGCGGCCGAAGGAGCCGGAGCCCGGCCCGGGTCCACTCGGCTGATCCCCCCGTGCATCCGCCGGATCTCGCCCCGCGCCGCCATGGCCTCGATGTCCCGGCGCAGGGTGACGGGGGAGATGCCCAGCTCCCGGGCCAGGTCCGCCACGCGCACGGTGCCGCGGGCCCGGACGAGCTCGAGCACCTGTGCCTGACGCTGGTTCACGTGTCTTCTCAAGGTGTCCCCCTGCGGTCCGCCGGAGTGGCTGGTGTCAGCGACACCATAGGGAAGCGATTCGATCGCATCCGATCAATCGCTCATTGACGGCTCGGACGGTGCGTTCATACATTCGGCGAGTTCCGTACTTCTCGGCATCTCGACCTCTCTCGGGAGTCAGCGCATGCTCACGTACGACCAGGACGGATTCCGGCGCGCGGGCCGCCCCCACCGCATCGTCTCGGGCGCCCTGCACTACTTCCGGGTCCACCCGGACCTGTGGGAGGACCGGCTCACACGCCTGAGCGCCCTGGGTGTGAACACCGTGGACACGTACGTCCCCTGGAACTTCCACGAGACCGCCCCCGGCAAGGCCGACTTCACCGGCCGGCGCGACCTCGGCCGGTTCCTGCGCCTCGCCCAGGACCTCGGCCTCGACGCCATCGTCCGGCCCGGCCCGTACATCTGCGCCGAATGGGACTTCGGCGGCCTGCCCGCCCGCCTCCTCGCCGTCGACGGGCTCCACCTGCGCTGCTCCGACCCGCGCTTCGAGGCCGAGGTGGACGGCTGGTTCGACCTCGTCGTCCCGGAACTGCTGCCGCTCCTCGCGGGCCGGGGCGGCCCCGTCGTCGCCGTACAGATCGAGAACGAGTACGGCTCGTACGGCGACGACACCCGCTACCGCGCCCACGTGGAGCAGGCCCTCGTCGAACGCGGCGTGGACTGCCTGCTGTTCACCGCCGACGGCCCCGAGGACGCCATGCTCCAGGGCGGCATGCTCCCCGGCCGGCTCGCCACCGCCACCTTCGGAGCCCGGCCCGCCGAACGCCTCGACGCCCTGCGCCGCTACCAGCGGACCGGCCCGCTCGCCGCCATGGAGTTCTGGATCGGCTGGTTCGACCACTGGGGCGAGGACCACCACGTCCGCGCCGTCGACGACGCGGCCGCGTCCCTCGACGAACTCCTCGCCACCGGCGCCTCCGTCAACCTCTACATGGCCCACGGAGGCACCAACTTCGGCTTCTGGGCCGGGGCCAACCACACCGGATCCCGCCCCGGAGACCCCGGGTACGAGCCCACCGTCACCAGCTACGACTACGACGCACCCATCGGCGAGGCCGGCGAACTCACCCCCAAGTTCCACGCGTTCCGCGAGGTCATCGGCAAGTACCTGCCGCTCCCCGACGCGCCGTTGCCCGAGCCGCCGCCCCGGATCACCCCCGCCCTGGCCACGCCCGCCGGCACCGCGGACCTGCTCGACCGCCTCGACCTCCTCGCCGGGCCTCCGGTACTGCGCCCCGCCCCCGAGTCGATGGAGCGGCTCGGACAGAGCCACGGCCTGATCCACTACCGCACCGCCGTCACCGGCCCGCGGCCCGCCATGCCCGTCAGGATCGACGGCCTCGGCGACCGCGCGTACGTGTTCGCCGACGGAGTGCCCCTCGGCGTCCTCGACCGGAACACCCCCGACGAGGGGCTCGACCTGGCGGTCGGGGAGAGCGGGGCGGTCCTCGACGTACTAGTCCGGGCCCAGGGGCGGGTCAACTACGGCCCGCTCCTCGACGACCGCACATCTGGCGCGGCGTGCGCCACGGCCACCAGCAGCTGTTCGAGTGGGAGATCCGGCCGCTTCCGCTCACCGACCCGACCGGACTCGACCGGCTCGACTGGGCCGGGAACCATGCGGCCCCCGCCGCGGACCGGCCGGCCGGACGTCCCGCCTTCCACCGCTTCACCCACGCGCTCGCCGACGGGCGCGGGCCGGCCGACGCCTTCCTCGACATGTCCGGCTGGGGGACCGGCCTGCTTTGGCTGAACGGCTTCCTCCTCGGCCACTACGACACCCCGCGCGGCCCGCAGCGCACCCTCTACGCCCCGGGACCCCTGTGGCACGACGGCGAGAACGAGATCGTCGTTCTCGAACTGGAGCGCCCCGGCACCGAACTGCCGCTGCGCGACCGGCCCGACCTCGGCCGCACGACGGTCGTCACGCTCCAGTAGCCCTCTCCCCGAGCGGTCCGAGGCAACCTGCGTCGCCCGATGTCACTCCTCCCTCACGGAACGGTCAGGCGAGACACGGGGAGTCGGGGACATGAACAGCTGGATCAACCGGATCAACCGGATCAGCCGGATCAGTCGGATCAACCGGAGCCGCGGGATCGGCCGCACCGCGCCCGCGGCCGCCTTCGTCGTAGGCGCCGCGGCCCTGGCGGTCGGGGCGGCGGCCGCGCCGTCCTCGGCGAGCGGCTGGGCCTCCACGGAGCAGGACGGACGTGCGGGGGAACTCGTACCGGTGCTGGCCAAGGACGATCCGCAGCACCAGGCCCGCGTTCCCGCGGGGCGGCAGCTGCGGGTGGTCAAGGTGAGCAGCCCGGTCCTGACGGAGGAGCCGGAGGACCACCAGATCGGCTACAACGGCCGGTCCTACCTGGGCTGGGCGCGGATCAAGGCCGATGCGCGGCCCGGAGAGTATCCGCTCTCCGTCACCTTCGACTACGTGAACCCGCTCGACTCCGAAGACAGCGCGGGGAGCCGCCCGTACACGGCCGGCGGCGGCACGATCACCGTCGTGGCCGGGGAAGGGGAGGGAGAAGGGGACGAGGAAGGCGGCAGCGCCGTCCGTCCCGAGGTCTGGGCCCTGACCGGCGCCGCGGTGGCCGGGCTCGCGACACACGGTGTTCACGTCGCACGGCGCCGACGCCGTACCGCCGCCGAACAGGGCAGCCTAGACTGACCACTTGGTTGATCATGTACCCGACGAGTCTGAGGAACGAAACGCATGCGCTATCTCCCCCTGGGCAGTTCAGGTCTGCAGGTCTCCGCCGTCGGCCTCGGCTGTAACAACTTCGGTGGCCGCCTCGACGCCCAGGCCACCCGCGCCGTCGTCGACGCCGCCCTGGACGCGGGCATCACCCTCCTCGACACCGCCGACATCTACGGCAACGCGGGCGGCTCCGAGGTCCACCTCGGGCAGGCCCTCAAGGGCCGCCGCGACCAGGTCGTCCTCGCCACCAAGTTCGGCTACGACGGCGTGGACATGAAGTACGGGCCCGCCGCCGGGTCCCGCGGCGGCCGCGCGTACATCCGGCGGGCCGTCGAGGAATCGCTGCGCCGCCTCGACACCGACCACATCGACCTCTTCCAGCTGCACAGCCCCGACCCGGCCACCCCGGTAGCCGAGACCCTGGCCGCGCTCACCGAGCTCGTCGCCGAGGGCAAGGTCCGCTACATCGGCCACTCCAACCTCTCCGGCTGGCAGCTCGCCGAGGCCGCGCACGTCGCCCGGGAGACCGGCTCGGTCCCCTTCGTGTCGGCGCAGAACGAGTGGTCGCTGCTGGAGCGCTCCGTCGAGCGCGAGCTGGTCCCGGCGGCCCTGCACTACGGCGTCGGCGTGCTCCCGTACTTCCCGCTCGCCAACGGCCTGCTGACCGGCAAGATCCGCCGAGGCGCGCCCGTCCCGGCCGGCTCCCGGCTCGAAGGCCGCGACGCGTACCTCACCGACGAGCGCCTCGACGTGGTCGAAGCCCTGGCCGCGCTCGCCGAGAAGCACGGCCGCACCGTCCTCGAACTCGCCATCGGCTGGCTCTCCGCCCAGCCCGGCTGCGCCTCCGTCATCGCGGGAGCCACCTCCGCCGAGCAGGTGCGCGCGAACGCGGCCGTCGCCGACCGCCCGCTCGACGCCGGGCTGCTCGCCGAGATCGACGCCATCGCCCCGGGTATCGGCGCGTGACCGGCGGCGGGCGGCGGCCCCTGCGCTGCGCGCTCCTCGACGACTTCCAGAACGTCGGGAGCACCGCCGCGGACTGGTCGCCGCTCGCCGGCCGTGTCGAAGTGGTCGCCTTCACCGACCACACGGACGACGAGGACGTGCTCGCCGGACGGCTGGCCGGCTTCGACATCGTGGTCACCCTGCGCGAACGCGTCCCGTTCCCGGCGTCGCTCCTCGACCGGCTGCCGCGCCTGCGCCTGCTCATCGCTTCCGGCATGCGCAACTCGGTGATCGACTACGAGGCAGCCGCACGCAACGGCGTGACCGTGTGCGGGACCGGCAGCTCCTCCACGCCGCCCGTGGAACTCACCTGGACCCTGCTGCTGGGCCTGGCCCGGGGCCTGGTCCAGGAGAACACCGCCCTGCGCGGCGGCGGCCCCTGGCAGCAGGGCGTCGGCGCGGACCTGCACGGGCGGCGGCTGGGTCTGCTCGGCCTCGGCAAGATCGGCAGCCGGGTCGCCCGCGTCGGGCTCGCCTTCGGCATGGACGTGGTGGCCTGGAGCCCGAACCTCACCGGGGAACGCACCGACGAGGTGGGGGTCGCCCTCGCCCCGTCCAAGGAGGAGCTGCTGGCGAGCAGCGACTTCGTCTCCGTCCACCTCGCCCTCGGCGAGCGCAGCCGCGGCCTGATCGGCGCCGCCGAGCTCGCACTGATGCGGCCGACGGCCTACCTGGTCAACACCTCCCGGGCGGCGATCGTGGACCAGCCGGCGCTCCTCGAAGCCCTGCACGCGGGCCGGATCGCGGGTGCGGGTATCGACGTCTTCGACATCGAGCCGCTTCCCGCCGAGCACCCCTTGCGCACGGCTCCGAGGCTGCTCGCCACACCACACCTGGGCTATGTGACTCGGTCCAACTACGCCACCTATTACGGCGAAGCCGTCGAGGACATCCAGGCGTTCCTCGACGGCTCACCCCTGCGCGTTCTGCACCCGCACCCGAGGCCCTTGCCGCGCTGAGCCCCGGGCGCCGTGGTCCCTGCTATCGCGTGCGGCTCAGGAGGACGAAACCGTCCTTCTCCTTGACGGTGCGGTAACCCCGCATGCGGGCGAAGTCGAGGGCGACCAGTTCCTGCCGGACCGACATCGGCCAACGGTGGTTCGGCGCGACCTTGGTGTCAACCATGATCCACTCGGGATTGCGGCGGCTGTCCCCCCAACCGTAGACACTGACGCTGGTGCGGTCGGCGAGGTGGGGCCCCAGGTTGTTCGACGCCTGGACCGTGGCCCCGTCCGGGATCTCGGCCATCACCCTGCGGGCCACCGAGCTCCGGGGATCGGTCCGCCAGGTCGCCGGCTGGACCAGCTGCCACAACGGAAAGTGAGGCAGCAGCAGCAGGGTGACCGCCGCGGACCCCGCCAGGTAGCGGTACAGGCTGCGGCCACTCGCACCCCGTCGGTGCAGGGCGTCGATGAACGCCGCGAAGACGATCGGCATGATCAGCAGCCCGTAGTGGTAACTGGTGCCCCAGTGCGCCGGGTAATCCGAGGCGAGGCGCCACAGCACGGTGGGCAGCGCGATCAGCAGGAGCGGCGAGCGCAGCGCCAGGAACAGGGTGGGAGCCAGCATCAGGATGAGTGTCGTGACCTTCTCCTGCGGGGTGATGAGACCGAGCGTCCCCTGGTGGAGGAGTTCCACGAGGCCGCCGTCCGACCCGCTGCCCGCGCCGCCGCCGGGATTGTGGGAGGCGAAGTAGCCGTCGAAGCCGCCCGGATGGAAGGAGGCCAGCGTCAGCACGGCGAGCGCGGACGCGGCCAGCCCGGCCGCGGCCGTGACGATCCCCAGCCTGCGGCCACCGCGCCCGCCCCGCCACGCGATGACCAGGCCAATCACGGCCACCGTGAGGCCGAGGTCCTCCTTCACCAGCACGAGCGGCAGCGCCCAGTACGCGGCGGCGCGCAGCCGGCCGTCGGCGAGGGCGGTCAGGGAGAAGGCGAGCAGCGGAACGGCGAAGGCCCATTCGTGGAAGTCGTAGGCGACCCCGCTCGCGATGCCCCACGAGACGGCGTAACAGGCGCCGATGACCACGGCACCCGTGGAGCCGAGCGTCCTGCGGGCCCAGAAGGCCAGCGGCAGCACGCTCGCGGCGATCAGGGCGGCCTGCGCGACGAGCAGCAGCTTCACCGACGGCCACAGCCAGTACAGCGGTGCCAGAACGGCCAGGACGGGAGAGAAGTGGTCGCCCAGGACGGGGAAGTCCGGCCCCTTGATCTCGGAGACGGGCAGGTGCCCGTCCGCGTAGGACCGTACGACCTGTACGAAGATCCCCAGGTCGAAGGAGTGGGAGAGCAGATGCTCGTGGATCCGCAGGGACAAGGCCGTGTAGGCGAAGAACAGCGCCCCCGCCATGGCCCAGATCCACCAGGTGGCCCCGGGGCCGCTTCCCGCGGCCGGCTCCCGAGCCGCCTGTTCCTCGGTACCCGACTGCTGCGGCAGGACTGCGGCGGTGTTGCCGGTGGGTGCTTGCATGAACCCTCAAGATGCCAGCAACCCCACGGGCCGGACGCGGAGCTGGGGCCCGTGTGGGCAGTTTCCTTCGAATGGCGGACGCCACAGGATCTCCGCGCCACCCCCGGCCCCTGCCGTACCAGGCCGGGTCCGGGGGCCTGCGCTCACGACACGATGTCCTTGCGGGAGAACCCGCGGAAGGCGAGCGCGAACAGCACCAGCGCGTACGACACCGACACCACCGCTCCCTTGACCATCCCGCCCCACTCCAGCTGCGGCTGCAACGCGTCCGCCCACGCGAACTGCCAGTGCGCCGGCAGGAACTCGCGCCACGATCCGAGCGCCGTCACCGCGTCCAGCACATTGCCGACGATCGTCAGACCGACCGCCCCGCCCACCGCCCCCAGGGGCGCGTCCGTGCGCGTGGAGAGCCAGAACGCCAGGCCCGCCGTCACCAGCTGCGACACGAAGACGAAGGCCACCGCCAGCGCGAGCCGCGGCACGGTGTCCCCGGCCGCCAGCGCCCCGCCCGCCGGGAGCTTCAGCGGCCCCCACCCGTACGCGGCCGTGCCCGCCGCCAGCGCGACCACCGGCAGCAGCACCATCGCGGCCAGGCTGAAGCCCAGTGCCACCACCAGCTTGCTCCAGAGCAGCCGCATGCGGGGCACCGGCGAGGCCAGCAGGTAGCGCAGCGAGGACCAGCTCGCCTCCGAGGCCACCGTGTCCCCGCAGAACAGCGCCACCGGCACCACCAGCAGGAACCCGGCCGAGACGAACAGGCAGGTCGCGGCGAAGTTCGCGCCCGAGGCCGTGGCCGTGTCGATCAGGGTCACCCGGCCGTTCCCGCCGTCCCGGCTGCCCGGACCGCCGCCCACCGCGAACGCGATCATCAGGATGAACGGCAGCGCCGCCAGCACCCCGCCCATCACCAGCGTCCGCCGCCGGCGCCACTGCCGCAGCGCCTCCACGCGCAGCGGCAGCGTACGGCTCGCCCGGTAGCCCGGGGCCACCTCCTGTACGGCGCTCACGCCGAACCTCCGATCAGGGTGAGGAACGCGTCCTCCAGTCGCCGGTGCGGTCCCACTCCGGTCACCGGCACCTCCAGCCGTACGAGTTCGGCGATCAGCCCCGCGGCCGTCGCGCCTTCGAGCCGTACGAGCAGCCCGTCGTCGGCGGCCACCACTGAACCCACTCCCTCCAGCGCCGCCACCTTCTCGACGCCCACCGCGTCCACCGGCTCCGCCAGCGTCACCAGCAGCGTGTCCCCGCCACCGGTGATCTCGGCGACCTCGCCCGCCGCGACCCGCTGTCCGCGATCCATGACGACCAGGTGCGTACAGGACTGCTCCACCTCGGACAGCAGGTGGCTGGAGACGATGACCGTCCGTCCGCCAGCGGCGTAGCGGATCATCACGTCCCGCATCTCCCGGATCTGTGGCGGGTCCAGACCGTTCGTCGGCTCGTCGAGGATCAGCAGGTCCGGCATGCCGAGCATGGCCTGCGCGATCGCCAGGCGCTGGCGCATGCCCTGCGAGTACGTGCGCACCGCGCGCTCCAGGGC
The DNA here is from genome assembly GCF_045160965.1 of Streptomyces sp. NBC_00207. NCBI lineage: Bacteria > Bacillati > Actinomycetota > Actinomycetes > Kitasatosporales > Streptomycetaceae > Streptomyces > Streptomyces sp. NBC_00207. The sequence goes on from NZ_CP130715.1 coordinate 8,825,373, forward strand.
GTCGCCCAGTCCCGCGATCTCCAGCGCCTCCGCCATGCGCGAGTCCTCGGCCGGGCGGCCGGTGGCCTGCCAGTACAGCTCCAGGTTGGCGCGGCCGGTCAGATGCGGAAGGAATCCCGCGCCCTCCACGAACGCCCCGACCCGCGACAGCACCGGAGCCCCGGGCCGCACCGCGTGCCCGAACACCCGGATCTCCCCGGCGTCCGGCGAGATCAGCCCCATCAGCATGCGCAGGGTGGTGGTCTTGCCGGCGCCGTTGGGCCCGAGCAGCCCCAGCACCTGACCCTTCTCCACCCGGAACGACAGGTCCCGCACCGCGTACCGGTCCTGCGCCTTCGCGTACCGCTTCGTCAGTCCCGTGATCTCCAGGGGTACGTCGGCCAGTGCAGGGTCCGGCTGCGCCGGGCCCGGCCGCGTCCCCGCGGCCCCCCGGCCGGTGCGCCGGATCCCGAGCAGGGCCGCGGCCAGCGCCGCCGCGCCCAGCGGCAGCCACCAGGTCCAGGCGGGCAGCCCGGCCGAGGCGGTCCGTACCCCGGTCGCGACGGGCACGGCCAGCGGGCCCTCGACGGAGACCGTGTAGGCGGCCGGCGCGGCCGGGGTGGCGTAGCCGAGGTCGGTGGCGGCGACCACCAGCCGCAGCCGGTGTCCGGCCACGGCGGAATGGTCGATCGCGGGCAGCCTCAGCTGCACGCTCACGCCCTGCTGCGCGCTGTCCACGCGCACCGGGGCGACGAGCTGGCCGGGCAGCACCTGCTGCTGCCCGTCGGGCCCCACGTCGTACATCTTCCCGAACAGCACGGCCGACCCGTCGGCGGCTGTCGACCTCACCTTCAGGGTTACGGTCGGGGTCCCGGTGACCTGTACGTCCTCGGTCAGAGGCGCCGACTCGAACCGGGCGTTCTGCCCCGGGAAGTCCAGGGAGAGCCCGGCCCCGAAGGCGGCGAGCTGCCCGCCGATGCCGGGCAGCGAGGACAGGGCCGGAGGCGCGCCGCCCGCCGGATTGGCGAAGGTCTGCTCCGGCCCCGCCAGGGCGAACTGCCGCGGGCCGGAGACCAGCCCGGGGTAGCGGTCGCCGCTCGCGCCGCGCAGCGTGACCGCGCCGTCGGTGGAATCGATGCCGCCGGAGCGGGAGACCCGGAACGCCGGACCGGTGTCCGCGCCCCCGTCCCCCTTCAGGTGGCGGTCGAACCAGGCCGCCACCCGGTCCTCGACCCGGTCCGCCTCGCGCATGCCGCCGTCGTGCCCGCCGGCCGCCCAGTCCACGGAGACGGGGGCCCCGTTCGCCGCGATGGCCCGGGCCATGGCATCGGCCTGGTCCAGCGGGAAGAGGGAGTCGTCCTGGCCCTGCACGATGAGGGTCGGCACCTTGATCCGGTCGCCTACGGCCGAGGGGCTGCGCTGTTCCAGCAGGGCGCGCGCCTCGGGGTCGGGCTTCCCGGCCACCGCGACGCGTTCGTACATCGCGCAGAGCTCGGGCTGGAACCGGCCGCAGCCGGGGGCGGCCGCCGGGTCCGGCCGCCCGGGCCGGGCCTGCTGCATCCCGCCGGACGAGCCGGTGGTGAAGAAGATGCCGGACCACAGCTTCTTGAAGACGCCGTTCGGGAAGAGGGAGTCCGCGAGGTTCCAGTAAGTGATCTGCGGAGCGATCGCGTCCACCCGCCGGTCGTACCCGGCGGCGAGCAGCGAGATCGCCCCGCCGTACGAGGCCCCGGACACGCCGACGCGCGGATCACCGTCCGCGTCGAGCCGCACCTCCGGCCGGGCCGCGAGCCAGTCGATCAGCCGGGAGACGTCCTTGACCTCGTTCTCGGGGTCGTTCAGCCCGATCCGGCCGCCGGAGCTGCCGAAGCCGCGCGCCGACCAGGTCATGACGGCGTACCCGTCGCGGGCCAGCCGCTCGGCCTGCTCGCGGACATCGTCCTTGCTGCCGCCGAAACCGTGCCCGAGGAGCACAGCGGGACGTTTCTCCGCACCGCCGCCCGCAGTGAAGTAGGAGGTGTCGACGGCGGCGCCGGGCATGTCCAGGACCTGGTCCTGGCGGTGCACGGCCGGAGCGTCGCCGGCCGCCGTCGTGGCCGTCCAGGTGCCGGCGCCCGCCACGACGGCGAGCGCGGCGGCGCCCGCGAGGAGGCGGTCTCGGCGGCGCCGGGGCATTCGGAGCTTCATATGGGAACCCTAAAGGGCAGGTCCCCGGGCTCCGAGCACCCACAGGCGTAACCCCAGCCCTTCTCAAGGACCATGCCGGGCCCCGGGCGTACCGCACCTGCGGTATGCGCCCCCGACCTGCGCGGCAGGTCCCGGGGCGGGAGGATGGCCGCATGCTGCTGGCCGAGGTCGCGCGCGTGTCCCGGGAGGTCGCCGCCGCCTCCGCCCGCTCCCGCAAGACCGCCCTGCTCGCGGAGCTCTTCGCCGCCGCGCCGCCCGACGAGGCCGGTCTGGTCATCTCCTACCTCTCCGGCCGCCTTCCGCAGGGCCGTCCGGGCATCGGCTGGCGCGCCCTCGCCCAGGAGACGGCACCGGCACCGGAGCCCGCCCTGACCGTCCGCGCCGTCGACGCGGCGGTCACCGAACTCGCCGCCGTCGCGGGCCCGGGCGCGCAGGCGGAGCGGCGCCGTATCGTCGCCACCCTGCTGGGCGCGGCCACCGGAGCCGAGCAGGCGTTCCTGCGCAGCCTGCTGTCCGGCGAGGTACGCCAGGGTGCGCTGGACGCGGTGGCCCTGGAAGGCGTGGCCGCGGCCGCCGGAGTACCGGCCGCCGACCTGCGCCGCGCGGTGATGCTGGACGGCTCGCTGCCCCGCGTGGCGGCGGCGGTACTCGCCGAAGGGGCGCAGGCCCTGCGTTCCGTCACCCTGCGCGTCGGCCGGCCCGTACAGCCGATGCTGGCGGGCACCGCCAAGTCGGTCACCGAGGCGCTGGCCGCGCTCGGGCCGTGCGCGGTGGAGGAGAAGCTCGACGGGATCCGCGTGCAGGTCCACCGGGACGGGGGCGAGGTGCGGGTGTACACGCGCTCCCTGGACGAGATCACCGGGCGGCTCCCGGAGGTGGCGGAGCTGGCCCGGTCGCTGCCGGGGGAGCGGTTCATCCTCGACGGGGAGGTCATCGGCCGCGCGGCGGACGGCCGCCCCGTCCCCTTCCAGGAGATCGCGAGCCGGGTCGGCTCCCGCGTCGACGTCGAGGCCGCACGGCGGACGCTCCCGGTCGCCCCCTACTTCTTCGACGTCCTGGCCGCGGGGGGCGACGTCCTCCTCGACCTCCCGGTCCGGGAGCGGTACGAGGCCCTGGCCGCCCTCGTGCCCGAGAACGCCCGGGTCCGGCGCCTCGCCGTGGAGGATCCGGGCGGGCAGGCGGCCGAGGCCGAGGAGTTCTTGTCCGAGGCCCTGCGCCGGGGCCACGAGGGGGTGGTGGTCAAGGCCCTGGACTCGGCCTACGCGGCCGGCCGCCGCGGCAGGCACTGGCTCAAGGTGAAACCGGTGCACACCCTGGACCTGGTGGTCCTCGCCGCGGAATGGGGCCACGGGCGGCGTACCGGACTGCTCTCGAACCTGCACCTGGGGGCGAGGGCAGCCGACGGCACGTACGCCATGCTCGGCAAGACCTTCAAAGGGCTCACGGACGAGATGCTGCGCTGGCAGACCGGGGCGCTGCGCGCACTCGCGACCTCGGACGACGGCTTCACCGTGCGGGTGCGGCCCGAACTGGTCGTGGAGATCGCCTACGACGGCCTGCAGCGCTCCCCGCGCTACCCGGCCGGGGTGGCCCTGCGCTTCGCACGGGTCCTGAGGCACCGCCCGGACAAGGAAGCGGAGCAGGCCGACACGGTGGAAACGGTGCTCGGGGAGGGGCGCGAGGCCTGACCGCCGGGCCGTGGCCGCGGCCGGCCGGAGAGGATTTGCCTCAGAGGCAAGACAGATTGCCAGGAAGGCAAGTCTCTGGCTCAATCGGGGCATGAAACCCGGTCCTGCCCCCGGCCCCGAAGACGCGGCCGACGAGCTGCCCGCCGTGGCGCCGCAACTGCGCGAACTGCGCCGCCGCGCCGGACTCACCCTGGAGGCCGCCGCCGCCCGGGCCCGGCTCTCGCCCGCCCACCTGTCCCGTCTGGAGACCGGCCGGCGCCAGCCGTCGCTGCCGCTCCTGCTCGGACTCGCCCGCACCTACGGTACGACGGTCTCCGAGCTGCTCGGCGAGACCCCCGCCGTCGCCGATCCCATCGTACGGGCCGGCGGCCCCGGGGCCCGCGAGGCCGACGGGTGGACGTACTGGCAGGCGGGCGGATCCGGCCGCGGCATGCAGGCGCTGCGCGTGCACGTTCCGCACGGTCGCAGCCAGGGCGAGCTGGTGCGCGTACATCCCGGAGAGGAATGGCTGTACGTCCTGGACGGGCGGCTGCGGCTGCACCTGGGCGAGGCCGAGTACCTGCTGGAGCCGGGGGACAGCGCGCACTTCGACTCGCTCACCCCGCACCGGATCGCCGCGGCCTCCTCCGGGGGCGCCGACCTGCTGTTCGTCCACACCCTGCTGCAGAGCAGCCTCGCCGGGCTGTGCCTCGGCGGGACCTCCACCACGCACCACCGATAGCCGAGGAGCCGTAGCCATGTCCCAAGGAGAGAACCCCGTCACCGTACGGGCGCGCATCGAGGCCAAGTTCCCGCGCGGCCTGGTGATCCGGCTGATCGCCTACTTGTTCGTCGGCCACCTCTTCGCCTTCTTCGTCTACCTCCTCTTCGTCCTGGGGGGCCAGAACCAGTAACCCGGCGGGAAGAGGGACCACGGGGGCGTGGCGCGAGACGGCGCCGCGAGACTCTAGGAAGTTGCAGGTCCTGTGGCTACCCTCCGCGCATGATTTCCACGGTTGTCTGGGGTACCGGCAACGTCGGCCGTCTGGCCATCCGCGCCGTCGAGGCCCATCCCGCGCTGAAACTCTCCGCCGTCATCGTCCACAATCCAGCCAAGGCCGGCCGCGACGCGGGCGAACTCGGCGGCCTCGACCACCTGTTGGGGGTCGAGGCCACCGACGACATCGAGGCCGTCCTCGCCGCCCGCCCCCGGGCCGTGGTGTACGCCGCGTCCGGGGACATCCGCCCCGACGAGGCCCTCGCCGACATCACCCGGGCGATCCGGTCCGGTGCGGTCGTCGTCAGCCCCGCCCTCTATCCGCTCTACGACCACCGCAGTGCCCCGCCGGAGTTCCGCGATCCGGTGCTCGCCGCCATCGCGGAGGGCGGCGGCTCGCTCTTCGCCTCCGGGGTCGACCCCGGCTGGGGCAACGACGTGCTCCCGCTCCTGCTCAGCGGACTCGGCACCACCATCGACGTCATCCGCTGCCAGGAGATCTTCGACTACTCCACCTACGACCAGCCGGACTCCGTCCGCCACCTCGTGGGCATGGGCCACCCCATGGACTACGAGCCGATGATGCTCATGCCCTCGATCCCGACCATGGTGTGGGGCGGGCAGATACGGATGATGGCCCGGGCCCTAGGCGTCGAACTCGACGAGATCCGCGAGACGTCGGAGCGCCGCGCCCTCGACGCCACCGTGACCACCCGGACCATGGGCGACTTCGAGGCCGGCACCCAGGGTGCGATCCGCTTCGAGGTACAGGGCATCGTCGAGGGCGAGCCCCGCATCGTCATCGAGCACGTCACCCGCATCCACGCCTCGTGTGCACCGGACTGGCCCACGCCGCCCGACGGCGGCGACGGCGCCCACCGGGTCGTCATCGAGGGCCGGCCGCGCATCGAGGTCACCATCGAGGCCACCGACGAGGGCGACAACCGCTCGGCCGGCGGCAACGCCACCGCCGTCGGCCGCCTCGTCGGGGCCATCGACTGGCTCACCGAGGCGGAACCCGGACTCTACGACGCCCTCGACATCCCGCTGCGCCCCGCCACCGGCAGACTCGGAAGGAAAACGTCATGAGGATCGACATCCCCGAAGGCCAGCACCCGATCGAGTACGTGTGGGGCGACATGGTCCCCGGCATCGGCATGGCCGCCGCGAACTTCTCCCTGTCGGTGTACGCCCACACCACCCTCGGCCTGCGCGAGTTCGAGGCGGCCCGGCTGCGCGTCGCGCAGATCAACGGATGCGTCTTCTGCCTGGACTGGCGCACCGAGCGGGAGGGGGAGAAGGTCGAGGAGGAGTTCTCCGAGGCCGTCACCGACTGGCGCACCACGGACCGCTTCGACGAGCGCACCCGGCTGGCCGCGGAGTACGCCGAGCGGTACACCCTGGACCACCACGGTCTCGACGACGAGTTCTGGGAGCGGATGACCGCGCACTACAGCCAGTTGGAGATCGTGGAGCTGACGATGAGCATCGGGTCCTGGCTGGCCTTCGGCCGGCTCAACCACGTGCTCGGCCTCGACAGCGTGTGCGTGCTGCCCGGCCACTGAGCGGGGCGGAACGGGGAATGACAAGGGGCCGTTCGGTGAATCCGAACGGCCCCGGCCGCTGGGGGGAGGACGCGGCCCTACCGGAGGTCGGTTGCGATGATCTTCTCGATGTTGCGCTCGGCGAGTGCCGTGATGGTGACGAACGGGTTGACGCTGGTGTTTCCGGGGATCAGCGCTCCGTCGATCACGTACAGGCCGGTGTAGCCGTGCAGGCGCCCGTAGTTGTCGGTGGCCTTGTTCAGGACGGCGCCACCGAGCGGGTGGTAGGTGAGGGTGTCGTTCCAGATCTTGTTGCCGCCGAACAGGTCGGTCCGGTAGATCGTCCCCTCCTTCGAGTTGATCTTGTCGAAGATCGTCTTGGCCATGCCGATGGACGGCTGCTTCCAGGCGGTCTGCCAGCTCAGGTCGGCCGTGCCCGTCGCGGCGTTCCAGGTGAACTCGCCGCGGTTCGGGTTCTTCGTGATCGACAGGTAGAAGGAGGCGTAGGTCTCGATCCCGGTGGGGAGCGGCGCGACCTCGGCGAAGGCGCCGCCGGCGTCCCAGTTGTCGATGCCGGAGCAGGGGATGGTCGACTGGAGCTTGCCGGTCGGGTCCCACAGGTGGTTGGCGCGCCCGCACATGACGTTGCCGTTCTCGCCCCAGCCCTTGCCGACCTCGTTGTTGAGGTTCGGCAGCGCCCCGGTGGCCTTCAGCTTGACCAGGAGCTTGCTGGTGCCGACGCTGCCGGCCGCGAAGAACACCCGGTCCGCGGTCACGGTCTTGGTGGCCACGCTGTCGCCGGTGGTGTTGATCTGCGCGATGGTGACCGTGTAACCGCCGGCCGCGGCGGGGGACACCGAAGTGACCTTGTGCAGTGCCGAGATGGTGACCTTGCCCGTCGCCCTGGCCTGGGCGAGGTACGTCTGCACCAGCGACTTCTTGCCGTGGTTGTTGCCGTAGAGGATCTCGCCGGCCAGGGCGGACTTGGTGGCGGTGCCGGCGGCCTCCTGCTTCATGTAGTCCCAGTCGTACACGTCGGGTACGAAGGTCCAGGCGAAGCCGGAGCGCTGGGCGTGCTTGCGGCCGACGCGGGAGAACTGGTAGCAGTCGGCGGTGTCGAACCATGCCGGGTCGACCATGCCCACCCCGAGACCCGCGTTGGCCCGGGGGTAGTAGGTCGCGTACATCTCGTCCGCGTCCACCGACGGGAGGACGGCGGCGAAGTTGGCGCGCTTGGGCGTGACCGCCATGCCGCCGTTGACCAGCGAACCGCCTCCGACGCCGCGGCCCTGGTAGACCGTGATGCCGGCGAAGTCCTCGGCGTCCAGGATTCCCGTGTACTTGGGGACGTCCTTGTCGATGGGGAAGCCGAGGAAGTTGCTGAGCGGCGCCTTGGTCCGGGTGCGGAGCCAGAACGACCGGTAGTCCGGACTGGTCACCGTGGGGAAGATCTTGCCGTCCGAGCCGGGGGTGTCCCAGGACATGCCCATCTCGATCATCTGCACGTCCACGCCGGCCTGCGCGAGCCGCAGCGCCGCGACCGAACCGCCGTAGCCGGTGCCGATGACCAGTGCCGGTACGCGGGCGCCGTCGGCTATGGGTGCGGCGGAAGCCGCACGGGCCGGGGTGATGTGACCCGCCAGGGCCACGGCCCCAAGAATGGAACTCGTTCTACCTATGAATCCACGACGGGAAATTCCTCTGGGGCCATTTCCGGGCAGGGTTTTGTCACCCATGTGAGGTTCCTCACTCTCGATGGAATGGGAACGAGTTCTACTGCCGGGTGCATGTGAAGTCACTACATACGTCTAGGTAACTTTCGGTCATCGTGCGGCCGGGGAGCGGCTTCCGGGCGCCGTACCCAGCCCAGGACGAGCACGGACGCGACCGCGGCGAAGGCGCACCGCGTGGAGGCGAATTCCAGCCGCCACAGCGCTGAGCAGGCCAGCGCCCCGGCCGCCAGCACCGCGCCGAGGGTCCGCAGCCGTCGGTCCCCGGCGAGCAGCAGGGAGCCGAGCGTGGCGAACAGATAGCCCGTCAGGACGAGCGGTGTCCACGGAACATTCACGCCGTAGCCCATGGTGCGGCCCCGGATCTCGGCGGTCACCGGCCGGGTCGCGAGGCAGTACGCGAGCACCGCGGCGGTGGCGAGACCCACGGCCACCGGCGCCCACAGGCGGCGCCGGACCCCGGGCGCGGCCGCGAGCAGCACCCCCACGGACACCCAGAGCGGCAGCAGCGGCAGGGCGATCACGGCCCAGGCCGTGGTGGCTGCGGAGCAGCCGCCGCCCGAACTCCAGACGGCGGCCTCGACCAGCTGGTGTGCGCCCAGCAGCAGGGGCAGCGCGGCGATCGGCAGATCGCGGGCCCGCCGTACGCGCGCCACGCACACGACTCCGACGGCGGCTATGACCGTGCCCGCCGCCAGATCGGCCGTCGCGCTCCAGCACACGGGGATCAGCCTGACCCGCCCCGGAGATCAGTCAAGTCCCCGCTTCTCCTCCCTCGGGGGTTCGAGCGGCGGGGCCGTCACCGCGCAGTACGTATGACACTGCGGGTGGCACGCCTCGGGCACGGGGGAGCGTACGGTCGCCCAGGCCACGGCGGCGCCGGCCACGAACGCCCCGGTGCACCAGAACATGGCCCGCCCGAAAGCGGCATCGAACTGGGTCGCCGAGCGGTACGACTCCGGCCCCATTCCGGACAGCAGTGGCAGCGCCGCCACCGCGAGCAGCCCGGCGACGCGCGCCGCCGCGTTGTTGATGCCGCTGGCCAGGCCCGCCCGGCCGGGGTCCACCGAGGCCAGCACGGTCGCCGTCAGCGGGGCCACCAGGGCCACCAGGCCCATGCCCATCACGACCATCGCCGGCAGCACGTCCTGTACGTACGAGGCCGCGGGCCCCACCCGCAGCATCAGCAGCGTCCCGGCCGCGCACAGCAGCGGCCCCACCGTGAGCGGGATGCGCGGCCCGATCCGCTCCCCGAGCTCACCCGAGCGCGCCGACAGGAGGAGCATCAGCAGCGTCGTCGGCAGCATCGCGGCCCCGGCGGCCAGCGCCGAGTAGCCGGACACCACCTGGAGCTGGAGGACGACGAGGAAGAAGAACCCGCCGATGGCTCCGTACACGCACAGGGTGACGAGGTTGACGGCGGTGAACAGCCGGGACGCGAAGATGTCCGGTGGCACCATCGGGTCGGACCGCCGCCGCTCCACGGCGACGAAGGCGACGCCCAGCAGGACCCCGAGCACCGCCGCGACGATCACCGCCGCCGATCCCGACCGGGCTTCGATCAGCGCGTAGGTGACCAGCCCCAGGGAGGCCGCACCGAGTACCGCCCCGGCCACGTCGAACCGCCCGTGCGCCTGCGGGTCCCGCGATTCCGGTACGTGCCGCAGTGCGACCGGCACGCACACCGCGGCCAGCGGCACGTTCAGCAGGAACACCCACCGCCAGCCCGGCCCGTCCACCAGCCAGCCGCCGAGGAACGGTCCCACGGCCGCGCCCACCCCGCCGAACCCCGACCACAGGCCGATCGCCCGCCCCCGGTCGTCGGCCCGGATCGACGCCTGGATCAGGGCCAGGGAGCCGGGCGCCAGCAGCGCCCCGCCGATGCCCTGCAGGGCCCGGGCGGCGATCAGCACCCCGGCGTTCGGCGCGATCCCGCACAGCAGCGAGCCCACCGCGAACCACACCACGCCGAGTACGAAGATCCGGCGCCGCCCGAAGCGGTCACTCAGGGACCCGCCGACCAGGATCAGCCCGGCCAGGGTGAGCAGATAGGCGTTCACCGTCCACTGGAGCACCGCCAGATCGGCGTCGAGATCCTCGCCGATGCGCGGCAGCGCCACGTTCACCACGGTCCCGTCCAGCATGGCCATGGTCGACCCGAGCACCGTGGTCAGCAGGATCCACCGGCCGCGCGCGGATGCGATCGGGACACCGGCTCCGGACGGCTCGGCGGGCGCAGTCATGTCTTCAGGCTGGCCCGCGCCGCCGGGAAGGGCCACCGGGAGGGCGTTGTCCGAGGCCGGGGACGGCTCGATCCGGCTCAATAGGCCCTCTTGTAATGAGCATGACCCCTCCTTCACCATGACCCGCGCACGTCACGCGCACCCTTCCCGCACAACCCGCACACGGCGTACGAGGAGACAACACGTGGCCCAACGCAACAACCGGTCCTCACGAGCCTTAAGGCCCACAAGGTCGACAAGGCCCCGCCGGTCCTTACGCGCGGCGCTCGCCGCCCTCACCTCGGTCCTGCTGCTCCCGCTCGGCGCGGGCGTCGCCGCGGCCGCGCCGGACCCCGGTCCCGCCGCACCGAGCGCGGCCGAGCGCAAGATCGAACCCAAGCTCCGCGCCCAGCTCGACGGCTCGGCCAAGGCCGTCTTCTGGGTGTACCTCGACAGCGCCGCCGACCTCACCGCCGCGGGGAAGCAGCAGACCCGCGCCGCCAAGGCAGAAACGGTTCTGCGGACCAAGAAGGACCACGCCGCGCGCAGCCAGGCCGGGATCCTCAAGGCCCTGGAAGGCGCCCAGGCGGAATACACCTCGTACTGGATCGTGAACGCCGTCCGCGTCGTGGGCAGCGAGAAGCTCGCCGGAGCCCTCGCGGGGCGTCCCGAGGTCGCCCGGATCGACGCCGACGACAAGGTCGAGCTCCCCAAGCCCGCCGAGGGCAAGCGGGAGAAGACCGCCGCCGACGCCGTCGAGTGGAACATCGACCGGATCAAGGCCCCGCAGGTCTGGGACCAGCTCGGTGTCCGCGGCGAGGGCATCGTCGTCGCCAACATCGACAGCGGTGTCGACTACACGCACCCGGCCGTGAACAACCAGTACCGCGGCAAGAAGGCGGACGGCTCGTACGACCACGCCTACAACTGGTTCGACCCGGCGGGCGTGTGCACCACCGCGGCGCCGTGTGACAACAACGACCACGGCACCCACACGATGGGCACGATGGTCGGCGACGACGGCGGCGCCAACAAGATAGGCGTGGCCCCCGGCGCCAAGTGGATCGCGGCCAAGGGATGCGAGTCGAACTCCTGCTCCGAGGCCTCCCTGCTCGCCTCGGGCCAGTGGATCGTCGCCCCGACCGACCTGAACGGCCAGAACCCGCGCCCCGACCTCGCCCCGCACATCGTCAACAACTCCTGGGGCGGCACGGGCGGCGACACCTGGTACCAGGAGATCGTGAACACCTGGCGGGCCGCCGGCATCTTCCCGGCCTTCTCCAACGGCAACTCCGGCCCGGGCTGCTCCACCAGCGGCTCCCCGGGTGACTACGCGAGCTCCTACAGCTCCGGCGCCTTCGACATCAACAACGCGATCGCGTCCTTCTCCTCGCGCGGCGCGGGCCCCGGCGGCATCATCAAGCCGAACATCGCCGCCCCCGGCGTGAACGTCCGCTCCTCCGTGCCCGGCGGCGCATACGAGGCCTTCTCCGGCACCTCCATGGCCTCGCCGCACACCGCCGCCGCCGTGGCCCTGCTCTGGTCCGCCGCGCCCACCCTCGAAGGCGACGTCGCGCAGACCGAGTCCCTCCTGGACGGCACCGCCCAGGACACCGACAGCAGCCAGTGCGGCGGCACGCCCGCCGACAACAACGTCTTCGGCGAGGGCAAGCTCGACGTCCTCGCCGCCGTGAACGCCGCTCCGCGCGGCGCCATCGGTGCGCTCGGCGGCACCGTACGCTCCGGCGACCAGCCCGTCGCGGGCGTGAAGATCACCGCCGACGGCCCGATCGACCGTACGACCACCACCGCGGCCGACGGCAGCTACCGCTTCGCCTCCCTCTCGGTCGGCGACTACACCCTGACCGCCGCCAAGTTCGGCTACGGGCAGCAGACCGCGACCGCCACGGTGACCGAGAACGGCACCGCCACCGGTGACTTCACCCTCACCCAGGCCCCCTCCGGCAAGCTCACCGGCACCGTCTCCTCGGCCGCCGGACCCGCCGCCGGAGCCTCCGTCTCCATCGCGGACACCCCGGTGACCGCGACCGCCGACGCGCAGGGCCGCTTCGAGGTCACCCTGCCGCACGGCACGTACGACGTGAACGCCACGCACGCCTCCCGGTGCGTCACCGGCGGCACCGCGAAGGTCACCGTCGCCGGCGACGCCACCGTCGCGGTGAACCTCCCCGAGCGCACCGACGGGTACGGCTACGCCTGCGCCACCGCCGGCGACCGCCCGTACACCGAGGGGAGCCGGCAGCTCGCGCTGACCGGCGACAACACCACCGAGCGCGTCGACCTGCCCTTCCCGCTGCCGCTGTACGGGAAGACGTACGGCCAGGCCTGGATCGGGACCAACGGCACGGTCAGCTTCGGCGGCAACAACACCGGTGACATCAACGGGGACATCCCGAGCACGGCCACGCCCAACGCGGCCCTGTACCCGTTCTGGGACGACCTGGTCGTCGGCGCCGCGGGCAGCGGCTCGGGCGTCTTCACCGGTGTCACCGGCACCGCCCCGCACCGCAGTTACGTCATCGAGTGGCGCCAGGTGTCCCACTGGTCCGCGCAGGCCGACAAGTTCTCCTTCTCGGCGGCGATCGGCGAGGACGGCACCGTCTCGTACTCCTACAAGGGGACCGGCGGCACCGGCATCAAGGGCGGCTCCACGGCCACGGTCGGCGTGGAGAACGCGGCCGGCACCGACGCCTTCAAGTACTCCTTCAACACCGCGGTCATCACGGACGGCCTGTCCATCGCCTTCCGGACCACCAAGAGCGGCGTGGTGGCGGGCCGGGTGCTCGACGCCAACGACGGCAACGGCGTCGCGGGCGCCACGGTCACCGTCGGCACCGGCGCCACCGCGGTGTCGGCGACCACCGCGGCGGACGGCGGATACGTCGTCCAGAGCCCGTCGGGCTCGCTCCCCGTCTCGCTGGCGGCGCCCCAGTACGAGTCCGCCACAGCGACGGTGAACATCAAGGCCGCCGACGTCACGGCGGTGACGCAGTCCCTGCGCACCGGCAAGGTCACGGCGTCCAAGCCGTCCGTGGAGATCGTCCTCCCGGCCGACCAGAAGCGGACGCGGACCCTGGACCTGACCAACCCGGGCCTCGGCACGGCGTTCACGGTCTCCGAGGACGCGGCCTGGCTGACGGCCACGCCGGCCGGCGGTGACCTCCCGACGGGCGGCAAGATCCCGGTCACCCTTTCGGTGGACACGGCCGGACTGGCCCCCGGGACGGTCCTGACCGCCGACCTGAAGATCGCCTCGGCGAGCGGCCGCACCCCGGTCCTCACCGTCCCGGTCAAGGTCGTCGTCCCGCGTTACCAGGTCGGCGTGGACGCGGGCTCCGGCTACGGCAGCACGGACGCCCTGGGTGACGCCTGGTCCCCGGACCGCAAGTACACGGCCGGCTCGTACGGTTACCAGGGCAACGGCTCGGTCCAGTCCACCGGCCGCACGATCGCGGGCACGGACGAGCAGCGGCTCTTCCGCAACGCGCGCGAGGGCATGTACGAGTACCGCTTCGACAACGTGCCGAACGGGACCTACACGGTGGAGCTGGGCTTCGCCGAGCTCTCCTCCACCAAACCCAACAAGCGCGTCTTCGACGTCCTGGCCGAGGGCACCCAGGTCCTGCCCTCCCTGGACGTCTCCCTGGAAGCGGGCACCTACAAGGCCCTGACCCGCGAGTACACGGTCACGGTCACGGACGGAGTCCTCAACATCCGCTTCGTCACGCACAACGGATTCGGCAAGCCCCTGCTGAACACGCTGCGCGTGACCGACCGCCCCGACAAGAGCTGACGCTCTGAGGGGGGCGGGGCGCTCACGGGCGCCCCGCCCCCTTCCTTCGCACCTGTCCGCACCTGTCCGCACCCGTCCGGGCCCGCGGCAGTCCGGCGCCACCTCGCCCCGCGACGGCCGGGGCCCGCCCCATTCGGGTGGCGGGGGACGCGAATGCGCCACGACGTGCCGGGAGGCCGGGCCGGGCTCGTTAACGTGGGGGACCATGACGCTCCTGAGCGACCAGGCAGACGACATCCGGGCTCTCGTCGAGTCCGCCGATCCCGGGGCGGTCTGGGCCGTCGGCGGCGCCGAAGGCGTCCACGCGGGGTCGCACTCCGCGGGCGCGGACACCGGGGACGCTCCGGGCATGGACACCGGGGACGCCCCGCGCACGGTATTCGACGTCGGCGGCCTCGCCGCCGTCCTCGCGCTCTGGCCGGTGGTCGGGAGCCTCGTGGACGAGGGCGCGCTCCACCTGCACACCCCGCTCGCCGTCTACGGGGACGAAGCCGCCGTCGGCGCCCCCGGCGGGACCACCGCCCACCACCTGCTGACCCGCCCCGGGGGGACCGCCGCCCTCACCCGCCTCGCCGAACACGTCTGCGGCAGCCCCCTCGCCGACCTCGCGGTCACCCGGGTCTGGCACCCCCTCGGCATGGCTGGGACCCGCTTCGCCGACGGCACCCTCCGAGCCCCCCTCGCCGACCTCGTCCGCTTCCTGGGCCACCTCCTCGCCCCGGCGGACACCGGAGGGTCCCCGGACACCGCCCACGGCATCACCCGCGCCTGGACCTCCGAGTCCCTCCGCATCCGCACCGGCGAACTCACCCCGGCGCGCGGCCTCCTCTGGCACCCCGCCCCCTACGGTGTCTGGACCCACCACGCCCCGCAGGACGGCGGCCCGGCGCTGTGGGTCTCCCCGCGCCACGGCCGCTGGGCGGTCCTCCTCCCGGCCGACGCGCGCGGCCCGCTGCGCAAGGCCTTCCGTGAGGCGGTCTTCGCCCCAACTTCCGTTAGGTGAAGGCCTGTTGTATGCGATGCTGGGTGCCGTCACGCCAGGAGGTCCCGGCCGCATGAAGAAGACCCGCCAGAGCGACCGCGACGTGCCCGGCCCGCCGCCCACCCCGTGGGACGAGATCGCGCCGGGCCTGTGGATGGGCGGGCACTACCGGACCGACCCGGGCGGGGAGCTGCGTCCCGTCGTGGTGGCGGACGAGTTCGACCTCGTGATCAGCCTCTTCACCCGGACCGGGCACGGCCCCGGCCCGCGTGCCGAGCACGTCGTGGCGGAGATGCCGGACGCCGAACTCACCGCCGCCCAGCTGCGCACGGTGCAGCGCCTCGCGCGCACCGCCGGACTCGCCCTCGACAGCGGCCTCACCGCACTGGTCCGCTGCCACTCGGGCTACAACCGGTCCGGTCTCGTCGTCGCCCAGTGCCTCGTCGACCGGGGGCTGGCACCCGCCGAGGCCATCGCGCTCGTACGCCGCCGGCGCTCCCCGTGGGCCCTGCACAACGAGACCTTCACCTCCTACCTCACCGCCGGACTCGACGCCGCCGCGCTGCTCGTCGGGCTGGACCCCCTGGCGTAGTCGGGGCGCGGAGTGCGCAGACGGGACGTACGGTGATGCCGATGTCACCGACCGTCGTCGGTCCGGCTGCGGAGGTACACGGATGCGTACGGTCCAAGGGGTCGCCCTGGACGGGCTGAGGGCCCGGGTGCGGGCCCTCGCGGAGCGGACCGGGCTGCCGGTGCGGTCCGCTCCCTTCGCCGCACGGGCGGCCGGAGCGGGCGCCGCCCGCCGCAGCACCGGGCGCGCCGGTCGGCCGCCCCGGGGCGGGACACCGCTCGCGGACCGGGGCCCGGCCGGGAAGGGGCTCGGCGCGGAAACCGCCGGCCGCCGGACCTTCGTAAGAGAATCGTTTCGGCATCCGGCCGCCTCCTCCTCAGGGCCCGCCATCCCCGCCATCCCCGGAGTCCTGCGCGGCCTTCTGAGCGCCCTCGCCCCCGCGCGCCCGATCCGCCGCCCCGGCGAGGTACGGGCGTCCGCCGCCGCGCTGCGCGCCCTGCGCGCCCGGCACGGGGACGCGCCCGCCCTCGTACGCACCCGATCCGGCCGGACGGTCCTCGTCCTCCTCGACCCGCAGGACCTGCGGCGGTTCTACGAGGAACCCGTGAGCGTCCTCGCGGCCGACCCGCCCGAGAAGTGCCGGGGCCTGGATGCGGCGGAGCCCGCCGGCACCGGCTGCTCCCGCGCCGAACTGCGCACGGAACGGCGCCAGATCAGCGCCGAGGTACTGGCCGCCGACCTGCCCGTGCACCCGTCCTGCGGACCCTTCCTGGCGGCCGTCGCCGAAGAGGCCCGGCACCTGACCGCCACCGGCACCCTCGACCTGGCCCGCGCCCGGCACGCCGTGAACCGGGCCGCCCGGCGCATCGTGCTCGGCGACGCGGCCGCCGCGGACGAGGAGCTCGCCGGCTGGCTCACCCAACTGCGCGCCGAGGGCAAGGGCCTGCGCGGCGGCCGGGTGCGCACCGCCCGCGCCACCCGCTCGGTGCGGGACAAGGCCCGCGCCCGCATCCAGGAGTACGCCCGGCACGCCGACGGCGGCACCCTCGTCGGGCGGGCCGCCCGCCACGCCGACCCCACCGGAACCCTGGACACCGTGGGCGAGGCCGAGGACTGGCTCCTCGCCATGGGCGCGGTCCCCGACACCCTGCTGCGCACCCTCCTGCTGCTCGGCGCGCACCCCGCGGAGCAGGACGCGGCCGCGGCGGAGGCGGTCGCCGAAGCCGCGGACGGCCCGGGCCGGGGTGAACTGCCCCGACTGCGGGCCTGCGTACGGGAGTCCCTGCGCCTGTACCCGGTGGTGCCCGACCTGATCCGCGTGACCCGCGCCGAGACCGAATGGCGGGGCGTGCGCTACCCGGCCGGCACCTCGGTGCTGCTGCCGGCCGCGTTCCACCAGCGAGATCCCGAACGGGTACCGGCCGCGCACGTGTTCGTGCCGGGCCGGTGGAAGAACCCGCGTGCGGACCAGGACATCCGGATGGCGCCCTTCAGCCATGGAGGCGGCCGCTGCCCGGGTGACCAGCTCGGCCTGATGATCACGGCCGCGCTCTGCGCCGAAGTGCTGCGGGGTCATCGGATCGGAGCCGGCCGGCCGGTCCTGGACCCGGTGGGACCGCTGCCCGCGACCCTCGACCCGCACGGCATCCGGATCACCCTCACCCGCCGCTGACGGCGCCGCACGCATCCGTCGCGGCCCCGCCGCAACGTCGCCCGACCCTGCTCGCCGCCCGACCCTGCTCGCGCCCGCTCCCCGAATCCGCCGAACGAGCCGAACCCCACGAGGATCCCATGCCCGACGCCGCGACCTCCGCGTCCACCGCCCCGGACGTCGACCTGCTCGACGCCCCGTGCCGCGCACTTGCCGAGGCCGCCGACGCGGTCGGCGAGGCCGCCCGCTACGCCTCCGGCCTGGCCCTCGGCGCCCGGCTGCCCGCAGCCGCCTTCGCCCGCGGCGGGAGCGCCAGGCGCGGCTGGCGGACCCTGCTCCGTACCCTGACCGACCCGGCGGGCCTCGGCTGGGCCCCGCGCGGCCGGGGCGTGGCCCGGGCCGGCCGGCTCGCGGGAATCCTGACGAGCCGGGAGAGCCTCGCGATCAGCATCGCCGTCTGCGGACTCAGGGCCCGGATCCGGGCCGCGAGCGCGGGCCGTCCCGAGCTCCTGGACGATCCCGGCGCGGCGGCGGTCCTGCGGGCCGTCGAGGCGGGCCTGTTGGCCGAGGCCGTCCGCCTGTTCCGCACGATCATGCGCGACCAGGGGGCCGAGCACGCCTTCTCCCTGCTCGCCCCGTCCTTCGCGGACATCCTCGCCTGGAAGGCCCTGACCGACGCCAACCCCTTCAACGACCACGCCGGCTGGCAGGTCGCGACCGGCCGGGCCGAGACCGCCGAACCGCTGCTCGGGCTGGGCGCCGCCTTCTGGGCCCTCTGCGACCGCGGCCAGGGCCTGCCCCAACGTCCCCCGACGGGAACCGCGCCCGCCCGCGGCCCCGCGCGGCGCCGGGTCACGGGCCGGCCGCTCCGCCCGGCGCCGCGCCCGCCGGACGGCGGCCTGCGCGGCCACGCCACCGCGCTGCGCACGCACGCGGCCCGGCTGAGCGAGGTGGCCGCCGCGGCGCCGGACTGGCACGGCGCGCAGGCCGAGGCCCTGCGCGCCCAGGTCGCGAACCTCGCGGCCCGGTGCGAGACGGCGGCGGACGGCCTCGCCCTCGCCGCCGCCCAACTGCAGGGCCGGCTAAAGGGCCAGTGACAGCAGCAGCACGCAGCCCAGGCCGACAACCGAGATGATCGTCTCCATCACCGACCAGGTCTTGAGGGTCTGGCCGACGGTCATCCCGAAGTACTCCTTGACCATCCAGAAGCCGGCGTCGTTGACGTGGCTGAAGAACAGCGAGCCCGAACCGATGGCGAGGACCAGCAACGCGGTCTCCGTCGTGGACATGCCGGCCGCGAGCGGGGCCACGAGACCGGCCGCCGAGATGGTGGCCACTGTCGCCGAGCCCGTCGCCAGCCGGATGGCCACGGCGATCAGCCAGGCGAGCAACAGCGTCGGGATGGCCCAGCCCTTCGACAGGTCCAGGATCATCTGGCCCACGCCCACGTCGATCAGGGTCTGCTTGAAGCCGCCGCCGGCGCCCACGATCAGCAGGATGCCCGCGATCGGGCCCAGGCTCTTCTCCACCGTGACCGACAGCTGCCCCTTGGTGAAGCCGGCCGCCCGGCCGAGGGTGAACATGCCCACCAGCACGGCCGAGAGCAGCGCGATCAGCGGGGAGCCCGCGACGTCGGTCACGCGCTGCACCGGGTTGGCCGGGTCGTTGACCACGATGTCGACCAGGGCCTTGACCAGCATCAGGACCACCGGCAGCAGCACGGTGAAGACCGTTGCGCCGAACCGCGGACGGTGCTCCACGTCGGCCGAAGGGCGCTGCGTGACCATGTGCTCCGGCGCCGGGATGTCCACCCACCGCGCGGCGTAACGGGAGAAGAGCGGTCCGGCGATGATCACGGTCGGGATCGCGACGACCACGCCGAGCGCGAGCGTGACCCCCAGGTTCGCGTGCAACGCGTCGATGGCGACGAGGGGGCCGGGGTGCGGCGGTATCAGCCCGTGCATCACCGACAGGCCGGCCAGCGCAGGGATGCCGATCCGCATCAGGGAGTAGTTCCCCCGCTTGGCCACCAGCAGCACCACCGGAATCAGCAGCACGATGCCGACCTCGAAGAAGAGCGGCAGCCCGATCACCGAGGCGATCAGCACCATCGCCCAGGGCATGGCCCGGCCCTTGGCCCGGGCGAGGATCGTGTCCACGATCTCGTCCGCGCCGCCCGAGTCCGCCAGCAGTCTGCCGAGGATCGCGCCGAGGGCGATCAGTACGCCTACGCCCGCGACCGTGGCGCCGAGTCCGGCGGTGAAACTGGCGATCGTCTTGGCCAACGGCGCGCCCGCGAAGACCCCGAGGGCCAGCGAACCGACCGTCAGGGCGAGGAAGGCGTGCAGTTTGAGGCGGGTGATGAGCAGGACGATGACGGCGATGCCCGCGAGGACGGCGATCCCCAACTGGGTGTTCCCGGCCGAGGTGATCGGGCCGGTGGCGGCCGCTGCCAGTGTCTCGACACTGAGACGGGTCACGGTGAGGTTCTTCCCTCTTCTTCAGTTCTCGGGGGTGTGGTGTGCGGGGGCGCCGTGTTCGGCCGTGCCGAGCCGTCGCAGGGCGGCCAGGGCCCGTTCGGTGATCTCGTCCGGGGATCCGGACACGTCGACGACGACGCCGAGTTCGTCGTCCTGGAGCGGTTCCAGGGTGGCGAACTGCGAGTCCAGCAGGGTGGTGGGCATGAAGTGGCCCTTGCGGTCGGCCATCCGCTTCTCGATCAGCGGGCGCTCACCGGTGAGGTGGACGAAGACCGCCCCGGGGGCCGCGGCGCGCAGCCGGTCGCGGTAGGCGCGCTTGAGCGAGGAGGCGGCGACCACGCCGCCGCGCAGCCCGGCGCAGTTGCGGATCCACTGGCCGATGGCGTCCAGCCACGGCCACCGGTCCGCGTCGTCCAGCGGGGTGCCGGCCGACATCTTGGCGACGTTGGCCGCCGGGTGGAACGCGTCGCCCTCCGCGTACGGAATGCCGAGCGACGTCGCGAGCAGCCTGCCTACGGTCGTCTTGCCCGTGCCGGCCACGCCCATCACCACAATGACGCGCTGGGTGCTCACGCCTACCTGCCTGTCCTCGTCGACATCGGTTCGTGCGGCACCACTGAAGCCTATTAAGTACTACTTATTCAAGGGTCGGTCGGTAAAACGTCGCATCTTTTGTCGACCGGGGCGTCACCGTACGCTTACGCCATGACCACCGAAGGCAGTCCTGGGCAGGGGCTCCACTCCCACGTGCTGGACACCCTCGGCCTCTCGATCACGGCGGGGGAGTACCCGCCCGGCAGCGTCCTGCGCACGGACGAGATCGCCGAACGCTTCGACGCCTCCCGCACGGTGGTACGGGAGGTCGTCCGCGTCCTGGAGTCGATGCACCTGGTCGAGTCCCGCCGCCGGGTCGGCGTCACGGTCCGCCCCACCGACGAGTGGAACGTCTACGACCCGCGGGTGATCCGCTGGCGGCTGGCGGGCGCCGACCGGCCCCGGCAGCTGCGCTCCCTCACCGTGCTGCGCTCCGCGATCGAGCCGGTCGCGGCCGGGCTCGCCGCGACCCTGGCCACACCGGAGCAGTGCGCCGAACTCACCGAGGCGGCCCTCGGGATGGTCCGCACCTCGCGCGGCCACCAGCTCGAGGGCTACCTGCGCCACGACATCGCGTTCCACCGCGTCGTGCTGAACGCCTCCGGCAACGAGATGTTCGCCCGGCTCGGGGACGTCGTCGCGGAGGTCCTGACCGGACGCACCGAACACGCGGTGATGTTCCACGACCCCGACCCGGCGGCCGTCACCCTGCACGTCCAGGTGGCCGAGGCGGTACGGGAGGGAGACGCGGCCCGGGCGGAGGCGCTGACGCGGCAGATCGCGGTGGGCGCGCTGGAGGAGCTGGACGTACTGGCCCCGTAGGGGACCGGCGGTGCGGCCGTGTCGCCGCGTCGCCGGAGACGCCCGCCGGCGCCCATCGGAGGCGCCCGCCGGGTGGTGCCGCCGGGTGCGCCCGCCGGGTCACCTCACTCGGCGCCGAGCCGGCCGCCGATCCATTCGAGGGCCGGCGGGATCTCGCGGTTCCAGGTGTTGAAGCTGTGTCCCCCGCGGTCGAGCGTGATCGAGGAGACGCGGGCCGGATCCTTCACCGCCTTGACGAACTGCTGGGTCGGTTTGTAGTTCGCCTCGCCCTGCAGTGAGGTCGTCACGAGGAACGAGGACGCGCCCTGCGGCCGGTTGGCGAGATGCCACAGCAGGTCGGATCGTTTCTCCTCGTCCTTGTCGCCGTGGAAGAGGTCACCGGAGTCCTGGTCGATCTCCGGCTTGTAGTCCGCCGAGAGGCCCACGCCGGCCGCGTAGGTCTCCGGATGCTGCACCGTCATCTTCAGGGCGCAGTAGCCGCCGGTCGAATCGCCGATGATGCCCCAGCTCCGCGCCGAGGTGCCGGCGCGGTACGTGCTCGATATGGCCCGGGGGACGTCCGTGCCGAAGAAGGTCTCGCTCTGCGGGCCGCCGCCCCGTACGTCGATGCACTGGGTGTTCTCGGCGGAGACGGTGGGCCGCATCATCACGAGGATCATCGGCTGCGTCTTCTTCTCCTTGGCCAGGGTCCAGGCCGTCTTCGGGTAGCGCAGCCCCTTCAGCAGGTTCTCCGCCGTGCCCGGGTAGCCCGTGAGGACCACGGCCGCGGGGAACCTCCGCTGCTCGTTGCCCTTCTGGAAGTACTCCGGCGGCAGGTACACGTAGGCCTGGGCGGCGCTCCTGGAACGCTCACCGTGCAGGGTCACCTTCTCGATCACGCCGCTCACCAGGGGATTGCCGCCACCGGGCACATTGGGGGCCTGCCGCCCCAGCACCTCGACGGCCACCCCGCCGCGCACGGCCTCCTGGCGGGCCTGCCCGGCCAGGTCCGCCCAGGAACCGTAGATCAGCAGGCTGCGGTTGGCCGCGAGCGCGACCGACGCGAAAAGGAACACCTGCACGAGGACGATCAGCCCCATGCGCCCCAATACCCGTGTCTGGCTCCCCCGCGCCAGCCGCGGCCACAGCCACACGGTGACCGCGAAGGCCAGTGCCGTGCACAGCACGGCACACAGGAGGAGCGCACTACTTGTCAGACCCATGGATCAGCGGAACTCTCTATGACGTCTCGGTCTGGACGCACCGGTCCAGAGCACCGCCAACCGGTGCGCATCAGGCTAGAGAGGTACCGGGGCCAAAGCGTTCCACCCGGCGGCGTGAGGCCCGCAACGTCCCCTCGCCGAAGGCGCGTCGGCCCACCACGCGCCCGGGGTCACCCGCAGCCGCAGCCGCCGCATCCCCCTCCGCATCCGCCACCGTCACCGCAGCCTCCGCCGCAGCCGCCCGCGGCGGAGTCCGGGCTCCGCGACTCCTTGCGTTCCCGCTCCCGTTCGCGCCTTCTCTCTTCGGCCAGGCGTGCCGCCTCCCGGACGGCCTCGCGGTACGAGCGGCCGGCCGGCTTCCAGCCGCCCAGCCCGTGCCGGCGGTGCGGAAGCAGCGAGGCTGCGGTGACGTACGGGACGAGGCGGGCGCCGCCCTCGTAGACGGCGCTCGCCAGGACGACCTCGGCCCCCTCGTGTACGGCTCCGTACACGACGGCCTGGAATGGTTCCGCGCGGGCGTCGATGTCGTGGTGCTCCCTGCGCAGGGTCCGTTCGGCGCCGGAGAGGAGGATCCGACGTCCGGTGAGGATGTCCCGGGCCTGCGGTCGTTGGGCGATCAGGGGCGGCCCGGCCGGGGTCTCGGCGTCCGGGTGGATCCAGTGGTGTCCGGACGCGGAGATCCGTACGCCGACCAGGAGCGCGGGCTGCGGCCGCCGGCTCAGGCGGCGCGCGGCCCGGCGGCGGGCCAGGCCCCGGCCGAGCGCGGTGGTACCGGGGACCAGGAGCACCAGGGCGAGCATCTGCAGACCCCACGGGTCGTACGGGTGCGCGCTGCCCGAAGCCCGCGCTTCCAGGAGGACGCCGCCGGTGAGGGCCGCGCCGGCCCCGAGGCAGCAGGCGGAGCCGAGGCCGATCGCCGTCCGCCCGCGGCGCCGGTGGGCGGCCGGAAGCGGTTCGGGGAGCGGGAAACGGGCGGATCCGGCGGCGGCCAGGGCGAGTTCGCGCTGGCGGCGGCGGGCGAGGAGGCGGACCAGCGCCCCGGTGAAGGCCCACGCGGAGAGGGCGAGGACCAGGCCGCGCCCGATCGCGCCCGCCGCGTCGGCGCCCGCGGCGAGCGCGAGGGCGGCGTCCGCCGCGATGACGGGTGCGGCCAGCAGGGCGGCCACGGGTAAGTGGCGGAAGAAGACCGGCAGCGCGATGAGGAGGACGCCCAGGGTGTAGCCGCGCCAGTCCTCGCCGCGCTCGGGTTCCGCATCGCCGAGGGCTGTCAGGACGATCGCGAGGAGGACCGGGCCGGCGAGGAGCCGGCCTCCGGCGACGGGTGCGAACGCCGCCGGGACGCGGGCGCGGAGCCAGCGCCGGGCGTCCTCGACGCCCCACCCCCTGACCCCGCCCTCCGGTATCCCGGCGGTCGGCAGGTGTTTGACGTAGTCGGTCACGGCGCCAGTATGAGAGCGCCGTGCCGCGGCCCAGAAGAGGCGGCCGCGGCACGGAATCGCTACGGCCGCTTCCGGGCCGACGGCGGGTCGGGATTGGCGCCGGGGGGTGGGGACCGGCGCCGGGATCGGGATGGGGATCAGGTCAGGCGTCGAGCACCGCGAGTTCCAGCTCGTCGAGGCGCTCCGGCTCCGCGACGATGTCGATCTCGGTGATCAGGCCGTCCTCGATGCTGAAGTCGAGCACCAGGAACAGTCGTCCCAGCGGTGCCATCGCCAGGCCGACCACACCGTTGACCAGGGCGGGCTGCGTGGACTGCGCCCGCTGCATGGCGGCCATCGCGCCCTTGGCGACGGTGACGGCGCCGCTGAAGAAGAGGGGCGCGGGGGTGGGGCCGACGGCCCGGTCGGCGCGGAGCACCACATCGGGGTGGAGCAGCGAGACCAGCGCGTCGAAGTTCCCGCCGCGCGTGGCGGCCAGGAAGGCCTCCACGACGCTGCGCCGACGGGTCAGATCGGCCTCGGGCACGAGCGGGGCCCCCTTGACCCGGCGGCGGGCGCGGCTCGCGAGCTGGCGGGTGGCGGCCGGGCTCTTCTCGATCAGCGGGGCGATCTCGTCGAAGGGCACGGCGAACAGGTCGTGCAGGACGAACGCCAGCCGCTCGGCCGGTGCGAGCGTGTCGAGCACCACCAGCAGGGCCAGCCCGACGGAGTCGGCCAGTACGGCCTCCTCCTCGGGGTCGACCGTGTCCTCACGGCTGACGGCGGGGTCGGTGGGATAGGCCTCGATGGAGTCCTCGCGGCGGGAGTCGCGCGAGCGCAGCATGTTCAGGCACACGCGCGACACGACCGTGGTCAGCCAGCCGCCCAGGTTCTCGACGTCGCTGATGTCGGAGCGGTTGAGGCGTATCCACGCCTCCTGCACGGCGTCTTCGGCCTCGGCGAGCGAGCCGAGCATCCGGTAGGACACCGCTCTCAGATGAGATCGGTGCTCTTCGAACTGCTCGGTCAAGCCGGAACTGTCGTCCACGGGTCACATTCCTTCCTCACAGCGGATCCTCAAAATAGATCATGAAGAAATCGCCCGTGTGAGGGGGAGTTGGGGCCGGGGCCGGGGCCGGGCACCGCCCCCGGCGGGACCGGCCGGGGCGGTCGGCCGCGACGGCCGCCGCTGCTGGATAATGGCCCCGAACAGCAGAATCACCGAAGACGCCGGGGACCCGTGGTTGCCCGGCAGGAGAGGGAGCCCCCGATGGAAGCGCAGCACTTCGAGCGGATCACCGCGTTCATCGAGGCACGGCTCACCCCGCTGTTCGACGCCGAGACGGGCAGCGAGTACGGCTTCGGCATGGACGACACCTCCCGTGCGCTGCGCGCGCTGCGCAACTCCGTCCTGGAGGCGTCCGCCATCAAGGGCCTCATCGCGCAGCGGGCGACGGCCGAGCCGGCCATGCGCCGCGTCATCGACCAGTCGGTCGAGCACAACTGGGACGTGCTGCGAGGCATCGCCCGCCAGTGGGAGGACCACGCCGACTTCCGCCACGAGTTCAAGCACCACGCCTGGGAGCTCGACCACCACCACGCCGCCGCGG
Organism: Streptomyces sp. NBC_00207; assembly: GCF_045160965.1. Taxonomy (NCBI): domain Bacteria; kingdom Bacillati; phylum Actinomycetota; class Actinomycetes; order Kitasatosporales; family Streptomycetaceae; genus Streptomyces; species Streptomyces sp. NBC_00207. Next base: position 8,850,843 of record NZ_CP130715.1, read on the forward strand.
ACGCCTGAGCCCCTGCGCCGTCACCCCGGCGGCGTGCGGATGCCGCGTGCCGCGATGGCCGAGCGCAGGCGCGCCGCCGAGGCCGCCGCCTCCTGCGGCGACGGCGAGAGCACTCCGTGCTCGGTCATCAGGGCGTGGAACTGCTGCTGTTCGTACGGCACTCCGGGCGGCAGCGCCGCGATGTGCCAGTGGAGGTGGGCGTTCCCCTGCCGGCTGCCCAAGGAGTAGAGGTAGGTCCGCTCGGACGGGTAGACCTCCTCGACCGCGAGGGCGACCTCCCGCACGACGAGCATGATCCGCGTGTAGGCCGCGGCGTCCAGATCACGGACGGCGTGCTCGACGTGTGCCTTCGGTGCCACCAGGACCTTCCCGGGGAGCGTGGGCCACCGGTCGAGGAAGGCCACGTGGTGCTCGTCCTCGAAGACCGTCTCGTGTGCGTATTCCGGGTCGCCGGCGAGGAACGCGCAGACGAAACACGGCCCCCTGCGCGCCCGCTCGACGTACCGCGCGAGGTCCATGGCCCCGCGTTCCACCGGCCCCGGCGCGGCTTCCGCGGACAAGGCCTAGCCCGCCGTCTTGCGCGGGGTGGTCTGCTGGACCGCCCAGCCGTTGCCGTCCGGGTCGGAGAAGTAGACGAAGGAGCCCCACGGCAGGTCCTGGATCTCCGTCACCTCGACGCCCCGGCCGCGCAGGTCCTCGTACGCCTCCTCGATGTCGGTGACGACGACCTGCATGTTGTCCAGCGATCCCGGCGTCATCCGGGTCAGCCCCTTGCCGATCGCGATCGAACAGGCCGAGCCCGGCGGGGTCAGCTGCACGAAGCGGATGTCCTCGCTGACCGTGACGTCGTGGTCGGCGTTGAAGCCGAGCTTCTCGTAGAAGGCCTTGGACCGGTCGACATCGGTGACGGGGACGGCGACCAGTTCGAGTTTGATGTCCATCACAGCATCATGCTCCCGGCGCCGGTGCCGCGCCGTCCGAGGCCAGGTCGGCAGGCGTGTCCGCGGCCGCGAACTGGGTGCGGTACAGCTCCTCGTACCGGCCGCCCGCCGCCAGCAGCCCGGTGTGCGTGCCCCGTTCCACGATCCGGCCGTCCTCGACCACCAGGATCAGGTCCGCCGCCTGTACGGTCGACAGCCGGTGCGCGATCACCACCGCGGTCCGGCCCGCAAGGGCCTCGCCCAGCGCCTCCTGCACCGCCGCCTCCGAGGTGGAGTCCAGGTGCGCGGTGGCCTCGTCGAGGATCACCACCCGCTGCCGGGCCAGCAGCAGCCGAGCGATGGTCAGCCGCTGCCGTTCCCCGCCCGACAGCCGGTAGCCGCGCTCCCCGACCACCGTGTCCAGTCCGTCCGGCAACGAGGCGACGAGCCCATCGAGGCGCGAGCGCCGCAGCGCCTCCCAGATCGCCTCCTCGCCGGCGTCTGGCCGGGCCAGCAGCAGGTTGGCCCGTACCGATTCGTGGAAGAGGTGCCCGTCCTGGGTGACCATGCCGAGCGTCTCGCGGATCGAGTCGGCCGTGAGGTCCCGTACGTCGATCCCGCCGAGGCGCACCGCGCCCGCGTCGGCGTCGTACAGCCGCGGCAGCAGCTGGGCGATGGTCGACTTGCCGGCGCCGGACGAGCCGACCAGGGCGATCATCTGGCCGGGTTCGGCACGGAAGGACACCTCGTGCAGCACCTGTGTACCGCCCCGGGCGTCGAGGGTGGCGACCTCCTCCAGGGAGGCGAGCGAGACCTTGTCGGCGGAGGGGTAGCCGAAGGAGACCCGGTCGAACTCCACGGCCACCGGTCCCTCCGGCACTTGGCGGGCGTCCGGCTTCTGGGCGATGAGCGGCTTCAGGTCGAGGATCTCGAAGACCCGCTCGAAGCTCACCATCGCGCTCATCACCTCGACGCGGGCGCCGGCGAGCGCGGTCAGCGGGGCGTACAGCCGGGTCAGGAGCAGGGCGAGGGCCACGACGGAACCGGCGTCCAGGGAACCGCGCAGGGCGTAGAACCCGCCGAGCCCGTAGACGAGCGCAAGGGCCAGCGCCGAGACGAGGGTGAGGGCGGTGATGAAGGCCGACTGGGCCATCGCCGTACGGATCCCGATGTCCCGCACCCGCGCCGCCCGGGCCGCGAACTCCGCGGACTCGTCGGCGGGCCGGCCGAACAGTTTGACCAGCGTCGCGCCGGGAGCGGAGAACCGCTCGGTCATCTGGGTGCCCATCGCGGCGTTCAGCGCGGAGGCCTCCCGCTGCATCGCCGCCATCCGCGCCCCCATCCGGCGGGCCGGCAGCACGAACACCGGGAGCAGCACGAGCGCCAGCAGGGTGATCTGCCAGGAGATGCTCAGCATCACGGTGAGGGTCAGCAGCAGGGTCACGGTGTTGGCGACCACTCCCGACAGGGTGTTGCTGAAGGCGCGTTGGGCGCCGATCACGTCGTTGTTCAGCCGGCTGACCAGGGCCCCCGTCCGGGTGCGGGTGAAGAAGGCGACCGGCATCCGCTGCACGTGGTCGAAGACCGCGGTCCGCAGGTCCAGGATCAGTCCCTCGCCGAGGGTGGCGGAGAGCCGGCGGGTCAGCAGCCCCAGCCCGGCCTCCGCGACCGCGATCAGCGCGATGAGCAGCGCGAGCCGGGTGACGGCAGCACCGTCGCGGCCGTCGACGATGGCGGTGACCACCCGGCTGGCGAGCACCGGGGTGGCCACCGCCAGCAGCGCGGTCACCACGCTCAGCAGGAGGAAGAGGGTGAGCCCGCGGCGGTGCGGGCGGGCGAAGGCGGCGACGCGGCGCAGGCCGGCCCGGGAGAGCGGGCGGCGGTCCTGCTGGGCGTTGATCGCGCTGTGCAGCGAGGTCCAGGCGGTGACTTCCATGTCCATGACCGGAACGCTAGGACCTCGACTTAACCTGAGGTCAAGCTTTCGGTGCCGGACCGCCCGCAGGTGTCGCCAACTCCCGCCCGTACGAACGATTTTCGTCTTCCCCGTCCGCTGTCGGTGCCCGGTGGCATCATCGGTTCATGACGCAGGGATCCGAGTCCGTACGCTTCGGCAAGCGAACCGCCGACACCGTCCTGCAGCGCTTCGAGCAGTGGGCCCGCGACACTCCCGGGGCCCACGCCCTCATCGCAGGGCCCGAGAGCCTCACCTACGCGCAACTGGACGAGCGGGCCGGCCGGCTGGCACACCGTCTGCTCGCCTCCGGCCTGCCGCCCGGCGGCCTCGTCGCCATCGGCACCGCCCTCCAGACCGAACTGGTCGTCGCCCTCCTCGCCACCCTCAAGGCCGGCGGGACGTACGTCGTCGTCGACGCCGAAACCCCGCGCACCGGGCAGGGCCAGCTCGCCGTGGCCGAGCCCTTCGTGCTGCTCACCACGCTCGCCCACCGGGCCGCCCTCGACAACGGCAGCGGGGTGAAGGTGATCCGGCTGGGCGCCGAGGGCCCCGCGATCGCCGGACAGCGGGGGGAACAGCCCGCGGACCGGCCCTCCGGGCAGTCCGCCGACCAGCCCTCCGACCAGCCCTCCGACCAGCCCTCCGGAGGGGCGGCCGCGTTGCCGCCGTCCCCGGCGCCCGGCCGTACCGCAGCCCTCCTGTTCACCGGGGCTGCCGAGCCGCGCGCCGTCCCCGTCAGTCACGGTCTGCTGCTCGCCGCCCACGAGAGCTGGGCCGAGGTGGCCCGGCTCACCCCGGCGGACCGGCACCTGATCGCGGCCGGGACGGACGTCACCGCCTTCGCCGCGGGCTGGACCGGGGCCCTGTGCTCGGGCGGCGCCCTCGTCCTTCCCCGGAAGTCCCCCTGGAAGCCCGAGGACATCCGGGCGGCGGTCGGGACCGAGCACGTCACCGTCCTGCACACCGGCCCGGCCACCGCCCTCGACCTCCTGAAGGGCGGGGAGGGGCCGGGCACCGCCTTCCGGTCGCTGCGGCTGCTCGCCGTGTCGGGCGACCGGCTCTACCTCGACGACCAGGCGGACCTGCAGGTCCTGCTGCGGCCCGGCGCACGGGTGCTCAACATCTACGGGCTCGCGGAGAGCGCGGGCACGGGCACCTGGTTCGAACTGCCGCAGTTGCCCCGCCCGCTCGACGACCCGGAAGAGCTCTCCCTGCTCGGCACCCCCTTCCCGGGCTGGCGCGCCGAGGTGCGCGACGGGCAGATCCGCCTCACCCCGCCCGGGGCCGGTGACGCGATACCCACCGGTGACCTGGGTGTGCTCCGCGAGGACGGGCTGCTGGAGTTCGGCGGCCGGCTGGGGGACCGCATCACCCTGCCGGGCGGGCGCTCCGTCGACCCCCACCCGATCGAATCCGCGATCCGCAGCCACGAGGGCATCGGCTCGGTGATCGTGAACGGGGTCGACAGCGCGCGCGGGCCGCGCCGACTCGTCGCCTACGTGGCCCCGCCCGCCGGAGGCTCCACCTCACCCGTGCGCGCCCTGCTGCCGGACATCGAGGAACTGCGCGACCACCTGGCGGGGAAGGTGCCCAGGGAGGAGACCCCGCGCACCGTGATCCGGCTGCGCGCACTGCCCCGCAACCGGGCCGGCCAGGAGGACCGGGCTGCCCTGCCGCTGCCCATCCTGCCCGCGGCCGCGGCGAAGGGGGGCGGCGGGAGCAGGTCCGGGAAGTACGGGGGCGCCCCGGCCGGAGAGGGGCTCCCGGCCTCCTGCGCGGGCTGCGGGGGAGTCGTCCTGGGCTTCGTCGCCCTGATCCTCACGAACCTCCTCTGGCCCGGATCCACCGACCTCTCCGGGGTGCCACAGCCCTGGGCGTCCCTCTTCGCCGTCCTCTACCTGTTCGAGTGCGCCGCCTTCGGCATCGGGGTGGTCTTCCTCTTCGGGGGCCGCGCCCGGATGCGCAGCCGCGGCCGCGGCCGTCGCATCACCGCGGCCGCCCATGTGGCGGTGTCCTACCTCCTGCTGGCCTGGTGGCCGCAGGACAACCTCTACCGGCTGGCCGCCAAGCAGGACTGGCCGCGGCAGGCCGCGCTCGTCTACACGTTCAACATTCCCCTGATGATCGCGGGAGCCGTCGTCGCCGCGTACCTCGTCGCGAAACCGGCCGACCCGTTCGACTTCGACGAGGAGGACGGCTACTGACCGATCAGGGTCCGGCGAGCAGCGAGTGGGCGGGCGGGCCGGGCCCACCGGGCCTGGGGCGCGGACGGGGCTACCGGGCGGATCGACCGGTGGGCGCGGTGAACGCGGTGAACTCCGCCCCGACCGCCCGGGCCCCGGCCCGCACCAGTGCCTCGGCCGCGTCCAGCGTCTCCCTGCGGTGCGCGGCCACCAGCACGCCCAGCCAGGGCGCGGGTTCGAACGCCCCCGTCGGGATCGCCGGGACGAAGACGGCCCCCAGCTCCGCACAGCCCCGCGCCAGGGCCGCGCACAACTCGTCCAGCTGCGCCTCGGGCAGCCGTGCGCCGAGCTCCACCCGGTCGGCGATCCGTACGAGGTGCCCCGCGCCCCGCAGCGCGTCGAGCCGGGCGGCCACCATGAAGGCGACGGACGGTCCCGTCAGCCGCAGGTTCGACTCCGTCGGAGCGAGCCGGCCGGCGCCGTCGGCGACGAAGTCCACGTCGAACCAGCCCCGGTAGCCGGACTCCGCCAGCTCCCGGCCCACCGCCGCCCCGAAGGCGGCGAGCGGTTCCTCGGCCCATGCGGGCACCACTCCGGGACCCACCGTGGCGCCCCGGTAGCAGCCGTCCTTCACGTCCATCACCGCCCCGCCGACCTCGTGCACCCGGCCCGCCCCGTCCACGAAGCCGTCGTAGGTGAGATCCCGCGGGCCGTCGGCCTCCGCCGGACCGGCCACGTACTCCTCCACCAGCAGCGGCCCGCGCGGCAGCCGCCGCAGGACGGCGCGGGTCCCGCCCGCGGCCCGGACCCGATCGGGGGTGACCACCGTGGTGCCCGAACCCCCGACACCATGCTCCGATTTCAGAACACTGCTCTCGCCGGCCCTGGTCCGGGCCGCCAGCAGCCGGACCGCCGCCCACCGGCCGGAGGCCCGCCACTGCGCGGGAAGCACGATCCCGGGATGCCCGCCGTCCGCCAGGATCCGCCCGAACAGCGCGTGCGCCGCGGACTTCGACTCGTAGCGCAGCTCCCCGGCCCGCCACGGCCGGCCCGCGAGCCGCCCGAACGGCCGGGTGCGCCCCCACGGTACGAGGGGCAGCCCGGCCCCGGTCAGCAGCGCGGCCAGCGCCGGCCGGGCCCGTACGGCATCGCACAGCCCGGGATCCCGTTCCGCCAGACCGTCGTACACCTCGACCCCCGACCAGCCCAGTTGGCGGCAGACCAGCTCGGTCCAGCCCTTCGGGACGGGCCGGGGCAGGACCAGGGCCGCCGGGTCCGGGCTGTAGAAGGCGGCCAGGCAGGCGTAGTGGTGTGCGGCCGACTGCTCGCGGTCGAGGGAGGCGTCGGCGAACTGCGCGTTGAACTCCGCCACGTTGCCCACGTGCACGGCCCGCCCGCCTCCGGTCCACGCCCGCGCCCACCCGGCGAGCGGGACGGGAGCCGCCTCGAACCGCACCAGGGCCGCGCCGTCGAGCCCGGGGTCCGGCGGCGCGGCCGCCTCCACCGCCTCCACCGCCCCCATCGCCCGGTAGAACCCGGCGGCGTGCGGGTCGGCGTCGATCACCAGCCTGCGCACCCCCAGCTCCACGGCCCGGCGCAGCACGTCCCGGTACAGCAGCCGCCCCACCCCCTGCCCGATGGCCGACGGCTCGACGAAGAGCAGCCCCAGCGCAGCCAGCGGGGGAGCCCCCTCCAGGGAGGCCAGCCCGAGCACCGTCCCCCGCCCGTTCTCGGCCACGACGATCCGGCGGGACGTCACCTCGTCGGGCCGGATCCGCAGTTCCGGCGCGCACGCGGCGAGGAAGCCGGCGTCGTACCCCCAGTGCGCCTTGGACCGCATGACCAGCCGGGTCAGGGCCCCCGCCTCGGCCGCCCGCGCGGCCCTGACCTTTACCATCTGCTGACCTCCCCATGGTCCACCGGAGAGCCGTGCGATAGATTCGGCCTCCCCACGGCACATACTTTCCCACCCACGCGGAGACAGGCTTCTCAATGAGCGACATCATCAACGGACTTGGCCGCACCAGCGCCTACGGCGCCCTGGGCCTGGTCCTGCTGATCCTCGGCATCGTCCTCGTGGACGTGCTGACGCCCGGGAAGCTTCCGAAGCAGATCTGGGAGGAGCGCAACCGCAACGCGGCCCTCTTCCTCAGCTCCGCGCTCCTCGGCATCGGCGGCATCGTCTTCACCTCGATCTGGACGACGTACCAGGACTTCGGCAAGGGCCTGGCGTCCACCGCGGCCTTCGGTCTGCTCGGCCTGATCCTGATGGCGGTCGCCTTCCTGGTGCTCGATCTGGTGACACCGGGCAAGCTCGGCGCCATCGTCGTCGACCCCGAACCCCACCCGGCGGTCTGGGTCTCGGCCGCCTGCAACCTCGCCGTGGCCGCGATCGTCGCCGCCTCGATCGCCTGACGCGGAGCACCCGTACGCGACGAGAGCGCCGCTCCCTCCGGGGAGCGGCGCTCTCGTCTTCGCATGTGGGGGCTACGCGAGACCCAGTGCGAACACCGCGAACCCCGCCGCCAGCAGCCCCGCGACGGTCCGGCGCAGTGCCCGGCCCCCGCGCACACCCTTCGGCGGATGCTCGAACCGGCGCGCGTACCGGGCGATGCCCACCAGCAGCGCCGCGAACACCGGCATCCACGCCACCCGCGCCGCGATCCAGCCCAGGCTGTCCGGCGCCGTCGTCAGCCCGGCCAGCCCACCCACGAACGAGCCGGGTACGGCCGCCGCCAGCATGGCCGTCTGGTGCCAGCACAGGATCGTCATCGCGCTCAGGTTGACCACGACCACGGGAGCCCACAGGGCCGGCCTGGCCAGCAGCCTCGCCAGCCGGTCGCGCAGCAGGATCGCCGCACCCGACTGGGCCGAGGCCAGGGCCAGTACCAGCAGCGACGGCGGATGCGAGTTGGTCCGTGCCGCGCCCGGTACGCCGACCATCGACGCGGGATAGTGGAACACCGCCAGCAGGGCCGCGAACAGCAGCGTCCCGCCGGCCAGCAGCAGCCAGGCCCCGCGCCGCCCGATCCGCCGCTCGCCCCAGGAGACGCCCAGCTGGTACGCGAACAGCCAGCCCGGCAGGATGTTCACCAGGGAGAGCCAGGACGGTACGGAGTCGGCGAGCGGCCCGTAGCGCAGGAAGTCCACCACGGCCACCGAAGCGAGCAGGGGGACCGCGGCCCAGCCGCCGAGGCGGCCCGCCGCCCGCACGCAGTACGGGGTCAGGGCGGTGACCACCACGTACACCCCGACGAACCAGAGCGGCTGGATCACCAGCTTCGCCCCGGTGCGCAGCGAGGCCTCGGGCACCCCGGCCGCGTACAGCAGGGGCGCGGCCAGCGCCCACACCGCGGTGACGCCGAGCACCGGCCGCCCCAGCCGGACGATCCTGCCCTTCAGCCAGGCACCCGCCGAGCCGGGGCGGCGCCGGTAGGAGAGCGCCGAGGCGTACCCGCCGACCAGGAAGAAGATGCCGAGCATCTGCAGCACCCAACTGGCCGGGGCCAGCCCGCCGAAGGCCGACAGCGGGCTGGCGTTGTGCAGGCCGCCGCCGGAGTCCAGGGTGAAGCCGCCGAGCAGCCAGTGGCCGGTCGGCACGGCCAGCAGCGCCAGGGCGCGCAGCCCGTCGACCGCCCGGTCACGGTGGGCCGGGGTCTGCCGGTCGATCCGTTCGGCGGTCCTCCTCAGCGGGGCGAGGGCGGCGGATGCGCTCATCGGGCCGCTCCGTTCGCGATCGCGGCGAAGGCCGCCAGGGACTGGGTGCCGGGCGTGAAGTAGCCGGCGTGGCCCTGGACATCGGCGGCGGCCACCCGGCGGGCGCCGAAGGCCGCGGAGGTGGGGTCGGCGCCGTGGCCGATCCCGGCGAACTCGACGTTAGGGACGTCCGCGATCCAGTCGGAAGGCCCCCGGGCCGCCCAGACGCGGGCGCCGGTGCCCAGACCGGCCGCGGTGTCGGCACGCATCCCGGGGGAGCCGAAGGCCACGATGTCGGAGGCGTCCGTGTGCCGGGCCGCCAGCCCGCACACGACCGAGCCGTAGCTGTGGCAGAACAGCACCGGATCCGGCGCGCCGACCGCGTCGAGCCCGTCCGTGAACCGGGCCAGGCGGGCCGCGCCGGCCGTGGCCAGCCGGCCGTCGGCCGCGTCCAGGCCGACCCCGACCGGAGTGGTGTAACCGATCCACGCGACGACGGCGGTGAACCCGCCGGTCGCCTCGCGCAGCGCCCGCGCCATCCCGGCCGGGCCGGTGTTCGGCTTGCGCCGGCCGTCGTAGGTGGTGGCGTCGTTGTCCGACCCCGGCACGATCACCGAGACGTGCTCCGTGTGCTCCAGGTCCCCGAACACCTCGGCGACCTGGCCCCGGCCGCGCGGGTCGAAGGCCAGGATCTGCCGGTCCGGCGCGGCGAGGGAGGCGTACCGAGCCTCGCCCGTGGCGGCGATCGCGATCCGGTTGGCCTCGTACCGCAGGGGGAGCGGCGCCCCCTCCAGATTGCCGACCACCAGCGGGTGGTCGCGCAGGAGTGCCCGGCGCTCCGCCTCGTCGAGGCCGGCGAAGAAGCGGGCGACCTCGCGCGGCGTCGCGGTCGCCGGACCGGGCAGCGCCCGGCCGGACGCCGTGTCGGCCCGCCAGCCGGCGGTGCCGGGCGGCGGCCCGGTGACCGCGGTCTGGCTCTCGCCCGAGGCCCATCCGGCGGTCCCCCCGACGACGGCCACCGCCAGCGCGGCCGTGACCATCGTCCTTCCGAAGCGGCGCATGCCCCTTCTCCTCTCCTCGTGACGAGGAGGAAGGTAGGAAGGAGGTACCGGCGCGCACGTCGCACCGTGGTGCCAAGTCGGATGTCATACCCCGGTAGGGGGTGGAGGAGCCGGGGCGCCCCTCCCGCCGGGAACCGCCCCGCCGTCCGGTTGGGCGGGGCCGCTCTGCCGTCCCGTCAGGCGGAGTCGCCCGGCCGGACCAGCCCCGCCTCGTAGGCGAAGATCACGGCCTGGGCCCGGTCCCGCAGGTCGAGTTTGGCCAGCACCCGTCCGATGTGGGTCTTCACCGTCTGCTCCGCCAGCACCAGATGCCCCGCGATCTCCTGGTTCGACAGGCCGCGCGCGATGAGTTCCAGTACCTCGGTCTCACGCGGGGTGAGGCCGTTCAGCCGCAGCGCCGGGTCCTTGCGCGGAGCCGGCCGCTGCTGGACGAAGTCCGCGATGAGCCGCCGGGTCACCGAGGGCGCCAGCAGCGCCTCGCCCGAGGCGACGACGCGTACCGCCGCGATCAGGTCGGCCGGCGGGGCGTCCTTCAGCAGGAAACCGGAGGCGCCGGCGCGCAGCGCCTCGTACACGTAGTCGTCGATGTCGAAGGTGGTCAGCATCAGCACCTTCGGCCGGTGCACCACCCCGGGCGGGGGATCGAGGATCTCCCGGGCCGCCGTGAGCCCGTCCATCTCCGGCATCCGTACGTCCATCAGCACCACGTCGGGGTGCGTGGAACGGGCCACCTGCACGCCTTGCCGCCCGTCGGGAGCCTCGCCCACCACGTCGATGTCGGCCTGCGCCGACAGCAGCGCGGCGAACCCCGCCCGCACCATGGCCTGGTCGTCGACGATGATCACACGGATGGTCAACTTGCGTCCTCGGTCGGGTCGTTCAGGGGCAGGCGGGCGGCGACCCGGAAACCGCCGTCGGGCAGCGGACCGGTGTCCAGGGTCCCGCCGGTCAACCGTACGCGTTCCCGCATCCCCACCAGACCGTGTCCCGTGCCCGAACTCTCCAGCTCCACCACGGCGTCCCGGGCCGGACCGTTGACCACGAGCACCAGCACCTCGTCCTCGTCCACCGTCACCGAGACCCGGGTGCGCGCGCCCGGCGCGTGCCGCACCACATTGGCCAGGGCCTCCTGCACGATCCGGTACGCCGACAGGTCCACCGCCGGCGGAGCCGCCCCGGCCGCCCCCGCCGCCAGAGACAACTCCACCGGCTGCCCGGCCCGTACGGTCGCCTCCACCAGTTGCTGGAGCCGGTCGATCCCCGGTTGCGGGGCCCGCTCGCCCTCCGCGCCGCCGTTAGCCCCGTCGCCGCGCAGCACGGTCAGCAGCCGCCGCATCTCGCCCAGCGACTCCCGGGCACTGGCCGCGATCGCCGCGAACTCCTCCTGTACGGGCCCGGGCATCCCCGGCAGCCGGTACGGCGCCGAATCGGCCTGGACAGTGATCACCGACATGTGGTGGGCGACCACGTCGTGCAACTCGCGGGCGATCCGGGCCCGTTCCTCCAGCAGGGTCCGCCGGGCGCGCTCCGCCTCGCTGATGCTCTCCTGCTCGGCGATCCGCTGCTGCGCGTCGCCCAGACCGCGCAGCGCGCCCGTCAGCACCAGCATCACCCCGCTCAGCACGAACAGCAGGGCGGCGGAGTTCATCACGCCGTCCGGCTGGGAGAAGCCCAGCGCCGCACCGAGCGCGCCGGTCACCAGCCACACCCCGACCAGGGTCCGGATGGACTCGCGCAGCCCCAGACAGGCCATCAGCACCAAATACCCGACGATGGTCATCGGCGGCCACGGCCAGGAGTGCCCGGCCACCTTGTCGGCACCGATCAGCAGGACCGCGCCTGCGAAGTCCGCCGCCAGGACGAGGCCCCAGGCGGGCAGCGGCCGGACCACCGCGAGCAGCAGCGGCACGGTCTGCGCCACCCCGAGCGCGCCCGCCCAGCCGCCGTCCACCCCGTAGTCGTTGGTCAGCACGGCGATGGTCACCGGCAGCAGCGTCACCACGAAGATGCCGACGACGACGTACGGCAGTGCCCGCTGCCAGCGCTTGGGCGCCTGCCCCAGCAGGGGCTGCGTCGCCCGGGCGGGCGTGCGCAGCACCACGGCGAGCTGTCCCAGCGCGCCGGGCACGCGGGCACCGGGTGATCCGGCTGCAGGTGCGCTGGTGCGGTCGTGGTCGCGGTTCCGTCCGAACAGCCGGGTGCGGGGTTTGTCGCTCATGATCGGACCAGCCTATGCGCCGACGGGCCCCGAACCGGGGTACGGGTAGGCTGCTCGCCGGGCGATCATGGGGGAAGACAGGCATGGGTGGGGCAGCCGCGCTGGAGAAGCTGGTGCCGGTGCTGCTGGCCTTCGGCGGCGGGGTGGTGCTCGCACGCCGCAAGATCGTCCCGGCCGAGGCCTCGAAGGTCTTCTCCGACTACGCGTTCCTCTTCGCCGTCCCCTGCTACCTCTTCGGCAACATCTACGCCAGCGACCTCGCGGCCCTCTTCAACTGGCGGGCGATCGGCGGCTACGCCGGGGCGGCGGCCCTCGCGGTCGTGGCGGTCGCCGTGGCGGCCGTCGCCCACGGCATCCGGGAGCCCCGCGTCGTGGCGCTGCGCGTGATGGCCGGGGTCCAGGTCAACACGGCCTACTTCGCCGTCCCCGTCTTCATCACCGTGTTCGGGACGGCGGCACCGATCTTCCCGATCCTGCTCTTCCAGGTCTGCGTGCTGTCCCTGGTCGTCATCGCCCTCATGGAACTCGGCCGTGCGGGCCCCTCCGCGGGCGGCCCGGCCCGGCGCCTCGCCCGCGCCGTCGGCGCCTCGCTCACCACCCCGGTGGTCCTCGCCTGCAACGCGGGGATCCTGCTCAACCTTCTCTCGGTGAAGGTGCCGGGCGTGGTCCTGGACGGCGCCGCCTTCGTCGGCGACAGCGCCTCGCCGGTCGCCCTGTTCGCCCTCGGTCTGCACCTCGGCGGCCTCGGCCTGGACCTGCGCGGCACCACGCGCGAGGAGTTGGCGCTCATAGGCTTCAAGTGCCTGGGGTTCCCGCTGCTCACGTGGGCGGTGTGCGGGATGCTCTTCGGCGTCCGGGGCGAGTGGCTGGCGTACCTCGTCCTGATCGCGGCGATGCCGACCCCGCAGAACCTCTTCATCTTCGCCCAGCGCTACGACGTGGGCGTCGACCTCTCCGCGTCGCTGGTGATCAAGACTTCGCTCGTGTCGCTCCTGCTGCTGCCCTTGTGGCTGCAGACTGTTGTCGCATGAACGCATCCTCGATACCGCGCAGCGCCGTCACCCTCGGACTGCTCGCCGCCTGGGCCGTGCACGACCTCGAAGAAGTGGCCACCATGGCGCGCTGGACCCGTACCCGGGTCCCGGTGCTGCGCGAGCGCCACCCCCGCGTCCCCGACCGGGTCTGGCGGAGCATGGAAGCCGTGGACGGCCGCGAGTTCACCACCTCGGTCGGCGTCATGGCCCTCGTCGTCGCGGCCGCCTCCGCCGACGGCCACCGCACCGGCGGGCGCTCGGCCTTCTACCAGGCCTCACTGAACGGCTTCGGCCTGCACGGGCTCGTCCACCTCGCCCAGGCCGCCGCGACCCGCGGCTACACCCCCGGCGTGGTCACCTCGCCGCTGCTCGTGATCCCCTTCACCCTGTGGGCGCGCGGCCGGCTGCGCCGCGACGGGGTCCTGCGGCCCACCCGGGCGCGCGACGTGGTCCAGGGCCTGGCGCTCGCCGGGGCGGCCACCGTGGCCTCGCACGCCGTGGCCCGGCGGATCCTCCGGGCCGCGACCGCGCGCTAGGTCGACGCGCCGGGCGGGCCGTCTCGCCGGGAGGGCGGGCCGACCCGCCCGGCACCGGTTCGCCTCGCGGGGCATCCGGTCGTACCCCCGGGCGGGACCGGCTCGTTGACCCGGCATGGAACTGCCGACCATCGCGGCGCCGGGCGTCGGGGAACGGGCCGACGCCGTGGCCGATGCCGCCTGCCACCTCTACGACACCATCGCGCCCTGGGGCATCGGAGCGCCCGGAGGGTGGAGCCGGACCGCGGCGGAGGACGCCGCCGAGGCGATCGAGACCACGGCCCACGCCCTCGCGTCCATCGACCCGGGCGCCGAGGTCGTCCTGGCGCCCGTCCACGCCGCCCTCGCCGACCTGCGCCGCCGGCTCGGCCTCGCCTCCGCCGAGGTGGCCGCCGGCGACGGGCTCCCGGCGATGCCGCGTACGGTCGGGAACCCGCGCAGGACCCGCTGGGTGCGGGTGCTCACCGCACCTTCGCCCCGGCAACCGCCTTCTCGTACAACTTCTTGATGTCCGTGCCGAAGTAGGAGCTGTACGAGGTGGCGGCGGTGTCCCCGCCCGTCTTCCAACCGCCGATGACCCCCACCACGTCACCGGTCCCCGTCTGCCCGTTGTAGCGGAGCAGGAAGGGGCCGCCGCTGGTCCCGCCGGGGTAGCCGGTGCAGTCGATGCGCAGGAACGACCCGGGGATCCGTGCGTCCTTGCTGGTGAACTTCGTCGTGCGGTTCACGCACAGGCGCGGACGGGCGGCGGACGCCGGGTACCCGATCAGCGACACCTTCGCGTGCGCATAACCTGCGCCGGTGACCAGCCGGTTCCCGCCGACCACGTCCTGCACCGGGAAACCGCGCGCGTCGGGCCCCACCTGGGCGAAGGCCACGTCGAGGGTGGCGGCCCGGTCGGGACCCTGGGAGCGGTAGCGCGGGTCGATCCAGATCCTGGAGCGCCCGGCCGCGTCCCGCAGGACGGGGAACATGCCGTACGGCTGCGGTTTCGCCTTCGTGTACCGCGGTACGAACGCCACCTGCTGGGTGTCCGAGCCGAGCAGGCAGTGCGCCGCGCTGAGCACGAGGTTGCGGCCGGGGGAGGCGACCACGCTCGCGGTGCAGAAGTAGGATCCGCCGCCCTTGACGAGGAACATCCGGCCGACGACCGGGATGCCGTCGAAGTTCTGCCCGATGCCGGGGTCGGTGACCGGCACCCGGGGCACGACCGGCCGCGCGGGGGCGGGAAGCAGAGACGGCTTCGGCGTCGGCTTGGGCGTTGGCTTCGGAGTCGGAGTCGGAGTCGGGGTTGGGGTCGGAACGGGCAGCGGCAGCAGGGTCGGTGTCGGAGTGGGAGTGGGAGTGGGGGCCTCGGGGGCGAGCGGGGACGGGATCGCGGACGGCTCCGTCGTGTCCGGGACCGGGACCGGGACCGGCATCGAGATCGGCGTCGGCATCGTGATCGGTGTCGGGGCCGGCGTTTCGACAGGCATCGGTTCCAGAGGTCCCAGAGGTTCCAGTGGCTCCTGCGGTGTGAGGGGCTCCAACGGAGGCTCGGGCGCCGCTGGTTCGGGGGGTTCCGGTGCCGCGGGGGGCAGCGGGGCGGCGGCGGCCATTCGTTCGGGCGTCCAGAAGGTCTCGGCCTCGTGGGCGGACCAGCGGCCCGCGCTCACGGAGGCGGTGCTCCCGGCCTCGGCCACCGGCAGCGGACCTCCGGGCACCAGCAGGGCGGCCGCCAGTGCGGCCATCGTCACCATACGTCGCATTCCGGACACTCCCTAAATGGCCTGGGGGAAACGGAAGAGCCGGTCCGGGTCGTAGGCACGCCGGACCTCCTGCAGGCGGGCGAGGTTCGGGCCGTAGTAGGCCTCGCGCCAGCCGGTGAGTTTCGGGTCGGTGTAGTTCTGGTAGGCGCGGCCGCTCGCCCAGGGCCTCAGGTCCTGCCAGAGCCCGTCGAGCCAGGCCTCGTGCCGCGCCACCTCGGCGGCCGACGCGGACGCGGGCCAGTGGACGAGGTACTGGGCGAGGAAGGCACTGTCGCGGTGGGCGAAGGCGGTGTCCGCGACCGCGACCCGGTTCAGCGCGCCGCCGCAGACCCCGTCGAACTGCACCACCGCGAGCCCGCCCCGGGGGACACCGGCGTCCGACCCGTACCGCCGCACCGCCTCCAGGACCGTGGCGATCGCCGCGTCGGGCAGCCCGGTGCCCGCCCAGAAGTCGGAGCGAGCGGTGTAGGAGTGCCGGTCGAGCCGCCCCTGCGGGTCCCGGCCGGGCAGGGTGCCCGGCAGCCGGCACTGGGCCGCGGTCAGCTCCAGGCAGCCCGACATGGCCCGCAGGGTGTCCGCGTGACTGCGTACGACGGTCCAGTCGTCCCGTGGCGGTCCGCCGACCAGGTCCGACAGCCGGGTCAGCTGCCGTTCCAGCTCCCCGCGCCCGTCGAGGCAGACCACGCGGACCGCCGGGAGCGCCGTGGCCCGCTCACCCGCACCGGAACCGGATTCGACGGTGAACTCCACCTGGCTCCAGAACGGGTCCGGCAGTGCTGCCAGCCAGCGCTGCCAGCCGCGCAGGACGTCCGCGGAGTCGGCGCCGGGCCAGTGGAGTTCGGCGAAGGCACAGTCCCGCGGGGCGGGGTGTGGGCGGAAGCGGAACTCGGTGACCACGCCGAAGTTGCCGCCCCCGCCGCCGCGCAGGGCCCAGAAGAGTTCCGGATCCCGGTCGGCGGTGGCCTCGCGCACGTGCCCGTCGGGCGTCACCACCTGGGCCCCCGTGAGCCGGTCCGCGGTGGTCCCGTACGCCCGCGAGGCCAGCCCCAGACCGCCGCCGAGGGTGAGTCCGGCGATGCCGACGGAGGGGCACAGCCCGGTCGGGACGGCCAGCCCCCGCCCGGCGAGGGCGGCGTGCACGTCCCCGAGCCGGGCTCCCGCGCCGATCCGTACGCCGTCCCCCTCGACCACCACTCCCGCCATGGCCCCGGTGTCGACGACCAGGGCGCCGGCGCGGGTGGACCAGCCGGCGTAGCCGTGCCCGCCGCCGCGCGGGACGACGGCCGCGCCCGAGCGGCGGGCGAAGTCGAGGCAGACGGCCACGTCCGCGGCGTGCGCGGGGTAGGCCACCGCGGCGGGCGCGACGGCGTCGTAGCGGGGCTGGAACAGCCGGCGGGCCTCGGCGTAGTCCCGCTCGCCGGGGAGCACCACCCGCCCGTCCATCCCGCGGGCCAGCGCACCGTAGTCCGGGCCCCGGGCGGACGCGCCCACGGTGGCGAGGACCGCCGCGGCGGCGCTGCCCAGGACTTGGCGGCGATGGAGGCTCATACCTCCTTCCTGCCACCGCCCGCCCCGATCGCCGCGAAGGCGGGCCCACACACACCGCCCGGCCCCCCGAACGGCTCATGGCCGAAACGGTTCGGCTTGTCGTATGGACGGGCGGGTACGGACGGCATCGCACCCCTAGGCTGCGCCCATGCCCCTCGTCGACCTCAGCACGCACACCGAAGAGTTCAACGCCGATCCCTACCCCTTCTACGCCGCGCTGCGGACCGCCGGTCCCGTCCACGAAGTGGTGCTGGGCGGCGAGCGGACGTGGCTGGTCGTCGGCCACGAGGAGGCCAGGCAGGCGCTCGCCCACCCGGCCCTGTCGAAGAACTGGTTCGGCGCCGGAGTGTTCGGGGACGCACCCGTCCCGGCGGTCGCCACGAGCATGCTGGACGCGGACCCGCCCCACCACACCCGGCTGCGCGCTCTGGTGGCCCGGGAGTTCACCCCCCGCCGGATCGGATCCCTGCGCCCCCGCATCCAGCAGATCACCGACGAACTGCTCGACGCGATGGCGGCCCGGCCCGACCGGCGGGCCGACCTGATCGGGTCCTTCGCCGTACCGCTGCCGATGACCGTGATCTGCGAACTCCTCGGCGTGCCCGGGCTGGACCGCGCGCGGTTCCGCTCCTGGTCGAGCGAGATCGTCGCCCCGCTGGACGGCGTCGGTGCGGACGGCCGCGTCCTGGAGCAGATGACCGCGTACCTCTCCGAACTGGTCGGGGCCAAGGCGGCGGATCCCGGCGAGGACCTGCTCAGCGCCCTGATCCGCACCCGCGACGAGGACGGCGACCGGCTCTCGCCGGACGAGCTGATCGGGATGGCCTTCCTGCTGCTCGTCGCGGGCCACGAGACCACCGTCAACCTGGTGGGCAACGGGGTGCGGGCGCTGCTCGCGCACCCCGACCAGCTCGCCGCCCTGCGCGCCGACCCGGACGGCCTGATCGACGGCGCCGTGGAGGAGATGCTGCGCTACGACGGCCCGGTCCAGCACGCCACGTACCGCTTCGCCCGCACCGGTCTGGAACTCGGCGGCACCTTCGTCCCCGCCGGTTCCTCCGTCCTGGTCGCCCTCGCCGCGGCGGACCGGGATCCGGCGCGTTTCGCGGGGCCGGGGCCCGACGTGTTCGACATCCGGCGCCCCGGCCCGGGCCACCTCGCCTTCGGGCACGGCATCCACTTCTGCCTCGGCGCCCCGCTCGCCCGGATGGAGGGCCGCATCGCGATCAGGGCCCTGCTCGAGCGCTTCCCGGACCTGGCCGAGGATCCCGACGCGGGGCCGCGGGACTGGCTTCCGGGCGGGCTGATGCGGGGCGTGACCCGGCTGCCATTGCGCTGGTGAGCGAGGCGCCGTCCGCGAGCCGGGCGAACCGGCCCCGGATCACCCCTTGCGCGCCAGCAGGAAGCCCTGCGGGGACTTCTCGAGGGCGTCCGGCTCGCGGACCAGGCGGGCCGTCTCGACCAGCCCGGCCCCGGCCAGCAGGCCTGCGATGAGGTCGGGCGGCGTCCCGTACACGTCGAGTTCGAACGGATGCCCGTAGGCGTGCTCCATCCGGATCCGCTCGCCGCCCGCCTTGAAGGCGATCAGGACGTGGCCGCCCGGCGCCAGCACCCGGGCGAACTCCGCGAACACCACGGGCAGTTCCGCGGGCGGGGTGTGCAGGGTGGAGTACCAGGCCAGGACCCCGCCGAGCACCCCGTCGGCGACGTCCAGCGCGGCCATCGACCCCACCTCGAACCGCAGCCCCGGGTACGTCCGGCGGGCCACCGCCACCATCGCCGGGGACAGGTCCACGCCGAAGGCCCGTACGCCGAGCCCGGCCAGATGCGCCGTCACCCGGCCCGGGCCGCAGCCCAGGTCGGCGACCGCCCGGCCGGCGCCGCCCCCGCGCACGTACTCGGCGAAGGCGGCCAGCATGGCCCGGTCCAGTGGCTTCCTGGCCAGTTCCGTGCCGACGAGCCGGGCGTAGTCGACGGCGACGGCGTCGTACGACGCCCTCACCGAGGTCAGGTCCGAGGTCTCCGTCATACCCCTGGACAGTAGCCGCCCGCACCAGCCCGGGGGACCCCCGGCTCGGGTGCTCCGGCTCACCCTCCGGCCAGCGGATTGGGCAGTTCCGCCCACTGATCGCCGGGGATGCCGGGGCTAAGCCGCATCAGGGTGAGCGCCTTGGTGGGCAGCGGCCGGGTCAGCAGGGCCTCGGTGTCGGCGGTCGCCGGCAGCGAGGTGACCTCGGCGAGGGCCTCGGCGAAGGCCCCGGCCGAGCCCGCCGTGGCGCCCAGCGCCCCCGTCAGCAGGGACCCGAAGAGCTTGCGCCGCAGCACCGTCACGTCGTCGGTGATCAGCCGGCCGGACAGCGGCGGCACCGGCAGGCCGTGCCGGACGAGCCGGGCCGGGCTGATCCGGATGTCGGCGAGGTCGCGGTAGACCAGCCGGACCGGGGCACCGGTGGCCGAGAGGACGACGAGGAGGTTCTGGCCGTGGGCCTCCAGGGCCACCCCCAGCTCCAGCACCCGCAGGCACACCGAGAGCGCGAGACGGGCGAAGTCCGCCCGCCAGGCCGCCGAGCGCGCCGGGGGGAACGAGGCCAGGGCCGCCACCGGGAGCACCCGCTCACCGGCGGCGGCGTCCGCGTGGACCTCCGGCTGCTCGCGCAGCACGGCCGCCAGGTCCGGGGTGTGCGCGGTCGCCGCGCCCAGCGTGCGGGTGATGTGGAGCCGGCCGTCGAGCCGTTCGGACAGGCCCTGGGCGAAGGCGGACACGGCCGCCGCCGTCTCGATGGAGTAGACGGAGATGTCCCGTACGGAGGAGGTCAGCCGGGCGCTCAGCGCCGTCTTCACGTGGGGGCCGCCGTCGGCGGGCGCCAGCGTGCGCAGGGCCATCAGCGGGTGTGCCGCGAAACCGGCCAGCACCCGCTCGTGCCGCAGCACGTGCGCCGCCTGCCACGGATGCACCGGGACCAGGATGCGCCCCGAGTCCTGCAGCGACTCCGGCCAGTCCCCGGTGACCAGGCACTTTTCAGCCGGTACGGCGACCAGGCCGAGCTCCACCACCGGGCGGTGCTCGGGTGCGTACGCCAGCTGCTCGGCCACCGAGAAGCCCGGCCGGGAACGGCAGTTCGGGTGGTAGGGATGGCCGTCCACCACCCGCTGCTCCCACTCCCAGGTGGCCCCCGGGCCGGCATCCTCCCCGGCATCTTCCCCGGCGGGCGCCCGGCCGGCCCGGGAGAGCGCGAGGGAGGCCGTGCTGCCGTCGAGTTCGGCGGCGAACTCCTTCCCGTGCGCCGGCCCCAGCGCCGTGACCAGCGCCGCGGCCTGCCCGTAGGCCCGGCCGTCGAGCAGCAGTTCGCTCACGTACGGCTCGGTCGCGTACGGATCGGGCAGCGGGCCCTCCAGCCGGGCGCCGCCGGCCAGCAGGAGCGCCAGGCCGTCCGGCCCCCGCTCCCGGCCCACGACCCAGGGCAGCGGTTCGAAGGCCAGCGCCCGCCACAGCCGGGTCAGCACGGCCGCCCGGGCACCGCTCAGGGCGGCGGCGTACCCGGGGCCGAGCGAGGGCCGCACACCGGCCAGTTCGGCGGCGACGGCCTCTTCGGCCGGGGAGGAGGGAAAGTACATGCTGGGCTCCGACATCGGAATATCGCTTTACGGGATGATCAAGTAATCATTGCGGATACCGACGATCACGACCGGTGGTTACGCCTCGCGGACCCCGGCGCACCGGATGGACCGAATGGAACCAGTGGACCTCAACGCCGCCGCCGACGCGTACGCCGCCACCCCGCTCCTCAACTGCCTGCTGCGGGAGACGGCCGATCCCGTCGAACCCGCCGGGAGCGGCGGCCCCGCCGAAGAGTACGGCCCGGGCAGGGCGGCGGGCGCGGGAATCCACCGGCTGCGCGGCAGCGGGCGGCTGCTCCGGGTACGCGGCGGACGCCGGCCCGTGCGACCCGAACTGCGCACCGCCGCCGGCTGGCATCCGCTCGGCCACGCCGAACTGGTCAAATTCGTCTCCGACGAACTGGTCCGCTACACCGGCGTCCCCAACGACGAGCTCCCGGTCGAGATCACCGACAGCCGGGACGCGATCGCCGCACTGCTGGCCGCCCGGGCCGGGGCCGAGGCCCCGCAGGACCCGTACGTGCTCTCCGAGCAGTCCCTGGTGATGGGCCACCCGCACCACCCCGCCCCCAAGGCCCGCGGCGGGGCCCCGGCCGGAAGCTGGCTGCCGTACGCGCCGGAGGCCCACGCCCGTTTCCCGCTGGTCTTCCTCGGGCTGCGCGAGGACCAGACGGCAGAGGAGGGCGGCCCGGCCGCCTCCGACGCGATCGACTCCCTGGCCGACGCCCTCGACGGGCCGCGCGCCCCGGCCGGCTACCGGCTGCTGCCCGCCCACCCCTGGCAGCTCGACCTGGTGGGCGACCGGCCCGCGGTGCGCGAGGCCCTCGCCGACGGGCGGCTGCTGCGGCTCGGAGAGAGCCGCCGGCCCGTCTGGCCCACCGCCTCGATCCGGACCCTGTACGTACCGGAACCGGCGGCCGACCTCTTCGTGAAGTTCAGCCTCGACGTCCGGATCACCAACGACGTGCGCCGGCTGTGGCGGCACGACCTGCTGAAGCTGCGCCGCACGGACGCGGCCGTCGAAGCCGGTTTCGCCGCGCTGCGCCGGACCGGCTCGGAGGCGGCCTGGCTGGCCGACCGCGGCTACCGCACCGCCTCCTTCGCCTTCGAGGAGCTCGCCGTCCTCGTCCGTGACGGCCTGCACGCCCACACCGTGCCCGGGGCCACCCCGCTGCTGGCCGCCGCGCTCGCCGAGGGCTACGCCGGGAGCCCGCCGGACGGCGCCACCGACCCCGTCCGCTGGTGGCGGGCGTACCTGCGCCAGGTCGTGCCGCCCGTGCTGGAGCTGTTCGCCCGGCACGGAGTCGTGCTGGAGGCCCACCTGCAGAACACCCTGGTCGCCGTCGACGCGGAGGGCATGCCCGTGCAGGCCCTCTTCCGGGACGCGGAAGGGGTGAAGCTGCTGCCGGACCTGCCGCGCGCGGACGCCTGGCAGCGCCTGGTCTACTGTCTCGTCGTCAACCACCTGGCGGAGATCGCGGGGGCACTGGCCGATCGGTATCCGGACATCTCGCCGCTGTTGTGGCCGGCCGTACGGGAGGAGCTCCTGCGCTACGACGCCACCCGCGGGCTGCCCGAGATCGCGGAGCTGCTCGCCGCCCCGACCCTGCCGGCCAAGACCAACCTGCTGCTGCGCTGGACGCGGGCGGACGGAGCGGACGCCCGCTACCTGCCCCTGCCCAACCCGCTGCGGGACTGAGACGGTGGTGAACGGATCCGGCCAAGGTGGGCCGCGTTCCCGGATCCGCCCTCACGAAAGGTATAGACCAATGCTACGTTGGTCGGGCAGACCGCGCAGTCCTTGACCACCCGTCAGAGGAGAAGCCATGCCCTCCCCTTCGCGGGGCGGCGGCCCGGCCGCCATGCCCAAGTACCAGCGGATCGCCGCAGCACTGCGCCGCGATCTCGAGCGCGCCGCACGCACCCCTGGCGGCAGACTGCCCTCCGAGCGCAGCCTGGCCGCCCGTTACGGGGTCAACCGGCAGACCATCCGGGCCGCCCTGCAGCACCTGCGCGAGGACGGCCTGGTCGTCACCGGCCGCCGCGGCACCCGACCCGCCGTCACCGCCGTGGTGGTCCCCGCCGCGGCCGGGCCGGGGAGCGCGCCCGCGGTCGAGCAGGCGGCCGTGCGGCCCGCCTCCGCCGTGCCCGCCCTCGCCCGGACCCGGCTCACCCTGGTCACCGTCCCGCCCTCGCTCGCCGGGCTGCTCGGCATGGCGGGCGGGGACCGCACCCTGGTCCATCACCACCGCGAACGGGGCCCGGCCGGGGAGACCCTCCGCGACGCCGTCACGTACTTCAGCCCGGGCGCCGTCGCACGGGACCCCGAGCTGGCCGGCTTCCGCGACCGGGTGTCGACGCTCCGCGACGACGAGCTCACCCCGCTGCAGCGCTGGCTCGACGACGCCGCGGCCGCCGGCCGGGTCGCCGAGACCATCACCATGACCCGCACCACGCACCCGCCGACCGCCTCCCCGGTCTGCGGCCTCACGGTGCGCCGCACCCTGCACGACGCATCGGGCCGACTGCTGGCCGTCACCGACCTGGCCTTCCCCACGTGGGACCGCCTGACCTTCCACCGCGACCGCCGGGACCCCGCGACCACCGGCTTCCGCGTCACGTAGGTCACACTCCGGGCCGCCGGACCCGGGTCCACCCGCCGGACGTGCGGTGTGGGCTCCGACACGCCGCGGGCGGCGGCGCTCCGGGCCCGGCGGGCGATCCGGTCGCCGGGCGTCCGCCCCAACTCCGTCCCGGTGGCCGCGCGTCGCCGCCCCCCTCGTGCCGCGGCCCCGTGCACCGCGGTTCCCCACTCGGCAAGTGACCTGAATCACGCTGGTGTTTGCGCTGGTGAATGCGGGGCATCGTGGACTGCTGGAGCGGAACCACGCCCTCCGGTCTGTGAGCCGGAGGCGAGGCGCACACGGGCAGATCCCGTCCCGCTCTACGGCCCCGCCGGTCCGCCGGCGCGCGCCGTACCCCGTACGACCCGTGAGGTTTATGTGTCCACGCTCCAAGCCGAGCACGTCTACAAGGTGTTCGGAAGACGACCCGACGACGCGGTCCGCGCGCTCGAAAGCGGCACCGACCGCAACGAGTTGCGTGCCGACGGCACCACGGCTGCAGTGATCGACGCCTCGTTCAGCGTCGAACCCGGCCAGATCTTCGTCGTCATGGGTCTGTCGGGGTCCGGCAAGTCCACGCTGCTGCGCATGCTGAACGGACTGCTGGAGCCCACCGCGGGACGCATCCTCTTCGGCGGCCAGGACCTCACCGCCCTCAGTGCGGGCGAGCTGCGCCGCGTACGGTCCACGAAGATCTCCATGGTCTTCCAGCACTTCGCACTCTTCCCGCACCGAAACGTCCTGGAGAACGCCGGCTACGGCCTGGAGGTGCAGGGAGTCCCCCGCGCCAAGCGCGACCGGCGCGCCGCCGAGGCCCTGGCCCTGTGCGGGCTGGAGGGCTGGGAGAAGTCCTGGCCCGACGAGCTCTCCGGCGGCATGCAGCAGCGGGTCGGCCTCGCCCGGGCCCTGGCCACCGACGCGGACCTCCTGCTGATGGACGAGTCCTTCAGCGCGCTGGACCCGCTGATCCGCCGTGACATGCAGGACCAGCTGCTGGAGCTCCAGCAGCGCTTCAAGAAGACCATCGTCTTCATCACCCACGACCTCAACGAGGCCATGCGCATCGGCGACGGCATCGCGGTCATGCGCGACGGCCGCATCGTCCAGCAGGGCACGGCCGAGGACATCCTCATCCGCCCCGCCGACGACTACGTCGCCTCCTTCATCCAGGACGTCGACCGTTCGCGGGTGCTCACGGCCGACGCCGTCATGGACGAGCCCGACGCGGACGCGGACGCCTGTGGCTGCCCGACCGTCCACGGCGACACCCCGCTCGCCGACCTGTGCGCGGTCAGCGCCCGGGTCCCGCACGCGGTCGCCGTCACCGACGCGCAAGGCGCCGTCGTCGGCTCCGTGCCGCAGGACCGGCTCATCGCCTTCCTCGGGGACGAACAACGGCCCCCGATGGCCTGCGCGGAGGTGGCCGCCTGATGCCCCGCCTGCACCTCGGCGCCTGGGTCGACAGCGGTGTCGACTTCCTCCAGAGCCACCTGTCCTGGCTGTTCGACGCCATCAGCGCGCTCGTGACCGGCCTCTACGACGGCATCGACGCCGTCCTCTCGGCCCCCGCCCCGCTGCTCTTCGCGGGCATCCTCGCGGTCGGCGCCTGGTGGCTGCGCGGGCTCCTCGCGGGCCTGCTGGCCTTCGCCGGCCTCGCGCTCATCGACTCCGTCGACCTGTGGTCCGACGCGATGTCCACGCTCTCCCTCGTCCTGGTCGCGACCCTCGTCACGCTGGTCTTCGCGGTCCCGCTCGGCATCTGGGCCTCCAGGTCCGACCGGGTCAGCGCCGTCCTGCGGCCCGTCCTGGACTTCATGCAGACCATGCCGGCCATGGTCTACCTCATCCCCGGGATCATCTTCTTCGGGGTGGGCGTGGTGCCCGGCATCATCGCCACCATCATCTTCTCGCTGCCGCCGGGCGTACGGATGACCGAGCTCGGCATCCGCCAGGTCGACGCGGAACTGGTCGAGGCCGCGGAGGCCTTCGGCACCACCCCGCGCGACACCCTCGTCCGCGTGCAGCTGCCCCTGGCCCTGCCGACGATCATGGCGGGCATCAACCAGGTCATCATGCTCGGCCTGTCCATGGTCGTCATCGCCGGCATGGTCGGCGGCGGCGGACTCGGCGGCGCCGTGTACCGCGCCATCGGCAACGTCGACATCGGTCTCGGCTTCGAGGCGGGCATCTCCATCGTCATCCTCGCCATGTACCTCGACCGGATGACCGGGGCGCTCGGCCGCCAGGTCTCCCCGCTCGGCCGGCGCGCCCTGGCCAAGGCGAGGGCCGCGGCCACCGGCGCGGCCAAGGTGTGGAACCACCGCCCCCGGCCCGCCTACGCCCTCAGCGGCGTCGTCGTGCTCTCCCTCGTCGCGGGCGGCCTCAGCACCTTCGGCGGCTCCACCGCCGGGGACGGACCGGCAGGCGCCGCGAACATCGGCAAGGGCCGCACCGTCTCCGTCGGATACATCCCCTGGGACGAGGGCATCGCCTCCACCCTCCTCTGGAAGGAGCTGCTGGAGCGGCGGGGCTTCAAGGTCGACACCCGCCAGCTGGAGGCCGGAGCCCTCTACACCGGCCTGGCCGGCGGCCAGCTCGACTTCCAGACCGACTCCTGGCTGCCCGTCACGCACGCGCAGTACTGGGAGAAGTACGGGAACAAGCTGGAGGACCTCGGCTCCTGGTACGGCCCCACCTCGCTGGAGCTGTCCGTGCCCTCGTACATGAAGGACGTCCGCTCGCTCGCCGACCTCAAGGGCAAGTCCGCTCAGTTCAAGGGCCGCATCATCGGCATCGAGCCGAGCGCCGGAGCCATGTCCATCCTCAAGGACAAGGTGCTGAAGGAGTACGGCCTCGAAGGCGAGTACCAGGTCGTCGACGGCTCCACCCCCGGCATGCTCGCCGAGCTCAAGCGGGCCTACGAGAAGAAGGAGCCCGTGGCGGTCGTGCTGTGGTCCCCGCACTGGGCGTACTCCACGTACGAGCTGACCAAGCTGGAGGACCCGAAGGGGGCCTGGGGCAAGGGCGACGGGATCCACACCCTGGCCCGCAAGGGCTTCACCGCCGACGAGCCCGAAGTGGCCCGCTGGCTGAGCTCGTTCAAGCTCACCGAGGAGCAGCTGACCAGCCTGGAGGCGAAGATCCAGGACACCGGGAAGGGCAAGGAGCAGGAAGCGGTCCGTGCCTGGCTGGGGGACCACCCCGAGGTCGACCGGCTCGCCTGACACCGACCGGCTCGCCTGACACCGGCCGGCTCGCCTGATTCCGACGAGTTCGCCCGACACCGAAGGCGCCGGCGCGTGCAGGACCGTACGAGGCCCTGCACGCGCCGGTGCTTTCGTGTGTCCGCGCCGTGGTTCAGCCGACCAGGACGCGGTCCGGGGCCTCCTTCGGACCGGCGGCGGCGCGGGATCGGCGCGGCCGCACCGGCCACCAGATGGAACGGCCCAGCAGGGCGGCCAGCGCGGGCACCAGCACGATCGACAGGACGAAGGCGGAGAGCAGGATCCCCAGGGCCGTCGCGAAGCCGATCTGCTGGGTGGACGGAGCGGGGGTGACGGCCAGGCTGCCGAACGACGCGGCCAGCACCAGGCCCGCCGTGGCGATGGCGGGCGCCGTGTGCCGCACGGCGCGGCCCACCGCCGCCCGCGCCGGACCCGGCCGCTCCATCTCCTCCCGGATCCGGTCGCTCATCAGGATGTTGTAGTCGGTGCCCAGCGCGACCACGAACAGGAACAGCACGAGGGGAAGCGTGAAGTCCACACCGGGCCGGTCCAGCGCGCGCTGGAACACCAGGGTCGAGGCGCCGAGGGTCGCGGCGAAGCCGAGTCCGACCGCGGCCAGCAGGATCACCGGCGCCAGCAGGCTGCGCAGCAGGGCGAGCAGGATCAGTGCGATGAGCACGGCCGCCACCGGGAAGACCACCTTCAGGTCCTTGTCCACCGCGGTCGAGATGTCGGCGAAGAGCGCCGGCGTCCCACCCACGTGGGCCTCGGTACCGGCCGGTGCGTGGGCCCGCACCGCGGCCCGGACCGGGCCGGTGACCAGGTCGCGCGCCTCCTTGCGCTGCGGGTCGGCCGTCAGGAACAGGTCGATGCGGGCCGCCCGCCGGTCCTGGCTCAGCACGGTCTGCGCGACCTGGCCCACGCCGTCGACCCCGGCGAGCGCCTTGGACAGCCCGCCCAGGCGCTCGACGGTGAGCGGGCCCCCGTCGGAAGCCGTGACGAACACGCTGGTCGGGTCCGACACCCCGGCCGGCAGGGCACGCGAGATCTCGGCGGCGGTGACGACGGCGGCCGTGCGCTCCGCGCCCGCGCCGCTCTGCCCGTAGTCCATGCGCATTCCCATGACACCGGCGGCCAGCGTACCGAGCAGCGCCACCGAGGCCAGGACCAGCGCCAGCGGCCGGCGTGCCACCCGGTCGCCCAGCCGGGCGGCGGAGCCCGGGCGGGGAGCGTGCTTCAGGGCCCGGGAAGGCCAGAACATCCTGCGCCCGGTGACCGCCAGCAGGGCCGGCATCAGGGTCAGGCTGCCCAGCAGCATCACCAGGACCGACAGGGCGATGGCCGGCCCGAGCACCCGGAACTGGCCGAAGGAGGCGACCCCGAGGGTGGCGAACGCGGCGACGATGGTCAGCGCCGCGGAGGTGATGGCCGTCCCCACCCGCCCGGCGACCTCGGAGGCCGCTTCGCGCCCCGACTGTTCGGGGTGTTCGCGCAGCTGCTCCCGGAAGCGGAAGAGGAGGAAGAGGAAGTAGTCGATGCCGATGCCCACCAGCACCACGCTGATCAGCCCCGGTGTGGAATCGGCCAGTCCGGTACCGGTCAGCAGCGCGGCGCCGACCACGACACCGGCCGCGGCGCCGCCGATGACGGAGACCGCGAGCAGCGGCAGCAGCGCCGCCAGGGCACTGCGGAAGACCAGTACGTGCAGCAGGACGATGACCCCGAGCATGACCGCCCCGACCACCTTCGTCCTGGTCTTCTCGGCGTCCGCCGTGTCCACCCGGTCGGCGATCCCGCCGGTGAAGCCGGTCCGCAGCCCCTCCTCGGCGAACCGGTCCCGTGCGGAATCCCGGAACGCCCGGTAGGTGTCCTGCACCCCGGGATCGGCGGGATTCCCCGTCAGTTCGACGGAGAGCAGGCGGAAGGAGCGGTCGGGCGCCGTCATGGCCGGGCTGACCCGGGGGATCTGCGAGTGGTCCTGGGCGAGGGGCATCGTGTCCTCGGTCCTGGGCATGGCGACCCGCTTCCGGGCCAACTGCGCGGCCTGCGCGTCGATGCGCTCCTCGTCGGCGGCGCCGAGCGGCGCGTTATCCGAGCGGGCCACCAGCAGGGTCAGGAGGTTGGCGTCCGGCTTCACGCCGAACCGGTCCTCCGCGATCTTCAGGGCGGCCGCCGAGTCGTAGTGGGCGGGCAGGAACCCGCCGTTGCCGGGCTGCGTGGCGCGGAAGACGAACGCCTGGCCCAGGATGGTGGCTGCGATGCCCAGGACCGCCCACAGGGCGATGACCTTCCACGGACTTCGCGTCGAGAATCGGGTCAGGGCGCGGATCACTGGTCTCCTCCGGTCTGTACGGTGCCGGCCGGGGTTCCCGGCCTGACTCCAGACCATCAGCGGGGAGCGGGGAAAGCGTCGGGGCAGGGGAGGATCCGCACCGCGGGACCAGGGTCCGTACGGGGGCGCCGACCAGGACCGGAGTCCTGGTACGGGCCCACCCCGGGGACTGGTGGCAGGGGATGCGGCCGGTGCCAGAATGGATCACCGGAGAGCGCGGCCGCGCGAGCCCGGCACCTGCCGGGAGGGTGGCCGGCGGGGGAGGACCGGCAGCATGGGTGTGGGTGTGGGTGGCGGTGTGACGGTGGGAGCGGAACGGGGCGGTGGCCTCGTGCATGCGGTCCCCGACACGGGCCGGGAGGCGGACCGCGACGCCGTCGGGCCGGGCGACCCGGTCGTGGAGCCGGGTGCGGAACGCGGCGCCGACCGCTCGCCGTGGACGCGCAACGACGCACTCGTGGCGGTCGCGGCCGGCACCATCGACCTCGTCGGCTACTCCCTGGGCATGCAGACCGAGGGCCGGGTCCTGAGCGTGACCGCGGCCCTCTCCCTGGTCGTCTCGGCGATGCCCCTGATCGCCCGGCGCGCGCGGCCGGTGACGGTGCTCGCCGCCGTCCTGGCCCTGGGCGTGCTCGTGAACCTGGCCACCCCGCCGACCCCGCACTTCACCCTCACCCTGATGGTGGCGCTCTACACGGTGGCACGGTTCAGCCGTCCCGCCGTTGCCGCGGCGGCGGCGGTCGCGGCGGTGCCGCTGATCGCCGCCGGCCAAGGCGGCTGGCCCCTGCCCTTCGGCTGGGCGGGTCTGGTCGCGAACGTGATCGGCACCCTCGGCGCCGTCGGCGTGGCCGCCGTGGTCAACCACCGGCAGCGGGAGGCCGAGGTCCACCGGACCCTGCTCGCCGACCGTGCGGTGGCCGAGGAACGCCGCCGGATCGCCCGCGAACTGCACGACATCGTCGCCCACCACATCACCACCATGCAGCTGATGGCGGGCGGGGCGCGGGCCAACCTGGCGCACGACCCGGAGGTCGTCCGGGAGGCCCTCGTCACCCTGGAGGACTCCGGGCGGATGGCGCTGCGCGAGATGCGCCAACTCCTCGACGTGCTACGGGCGGGAGAGGAGCCGGAGCACACCCCGCCGGCCCCGCAGCCCGGGGCCGGCGACCTCGACCGGCTCATCACCGAGTCCCGGCTGGCCGGCACGGAGACCGAGTTCACCGTGGACGGCCCGGTCCGCCCGCTGCCGCCGACCGTGGGCCTCACCGTCTTCCGGATCGTCCAGGAGGCCCTGACCAACACCCGCAAGCACGCGGGGCGGGCGCGGGCCCGCGTACGGCTCACCTACCGCCGGGACGAGGTGGTCGTGGAGGTGCGCGACGACGGGGCGGGTGCGCAGGCGCCGTCCTCCCGGCCCGGGGCGCGCTCCGGGTACGGTCTGATCGGTATGCACGAGCGCGTCGCCCTGCAGGGCGGAACCCTGGAGGCCGCCGCGCTCGACGGCGGGGGCTTCCGGGTGGCGGCCCGACTCCCGGTCCCGGTTCCGGGGCCCGGGGAGGGCGAGAGAGAGGAACGGCACCGATGATCCGTGTGCTCATAGCCGACGACCAGCCGCTGGTGCGGCGCGGCCTGGCCCTGATCCTGGGCCCCGACCCGGAGTTCGAGGTGGTGGGCGAGGCCGAGGACGGGGCCCGGGCCGTCGCCCTCGCCCACGAGCTGCGGCCCGACGTGGTCGTCATGGACATCCGGATGCCGGTCCTCGACGGGGTCCAGGCCACCGGGGAACTCGCGCGGACGCTCCCCTCGACGCGCGTCCTCGCCCTCAGCACCTTCGACATGGACGAGTACGTGGTGGCCGCCCTGCGCGCCGGCGCGTACGGCTTCCTGCCCAAGGACATCTCGCCGGAGGAGCTGATCGCGGCGGTCCGCATCGTCCACACCGGCGAGGCCGCCGTCGCGCCGCGGCTGCTGACCCGGCTCATCTCCGCCTACGTACGGACCCCCGTGCGGCCGCGGTCGTGGGCCGGCGAGATGCCGGCCGAACTCACCCCGCGGGAGCTGGAGATCTGGCGCCTGCTGGCCGGCGGCCGGGGCAACGCCGAGATCGCCCAGGACCTGGACATCAGCGTCTCCACCGTCAAGAACCACATCACCGGCATCTTCGGCAAGTTGGGCGTCCGTGACCGTGCGCAGGCGGTGATCGCGGCCTACGAATCGGGCCTGGTGGAAGCCGGTTGTGCGAGCGGTTGATCACCAAGTGCCCGCAAGAGCACCGGAATTTTCCTGGTGACCACACCTCTGACCAGCCAAAACACTGGATGATTCGCCCGTGCGGAGAGGGGCACGTCCATGGCACAGTGCGATCAGCCAGACCGCACGCACGACCAGGGAGCCGCCATGCGCGATCCGCACGCCACGCCGCTCGCGGCCGCCCTCGCCCCCGACCGCATGCCGGAGGCGGAGCCCGGCCCGCTGCCCCGCTGTCCGGTGTGTGACGGTCCACCGGAGCGCATCTCCTGGCGCCAGCGGCCCGGCCGGCCGGTGATGCTGGTCTTCGACCCCTGCGGCCACCACTGGTCGACCCCGGCCCCACCGGTCCTGGCGGTCACTTCGCCCCCGGCCTCGGGCCGAGCCATGTGAAACGCGGCCGGCGCCACCCCGCGTTCGGCTTCCACGGGGACCCGCTCCGGCCCGTCAAGGGCCGCCACCACGGCCACTTGGTGTCCGCGGCCCGCTACCGACCCCGGCCGTCGGTCAGATCACGGCTCGCCTCCCAGAGCCGTGCCGCGACGGAGGCGTCGGCGAGGTGGTTCCACACCGGTTCACGGCGGGGCTCGCCGCGCAGGCCGAAGACGCGCGGTCCCCACAGCTCGCCTCCCCGCACGGCCGGGTCGAGCACGGCCCGTACCGCGGGCCGAGCGCCGGCGTGCTTGCCCTGGACGAGGAGAGCCGCAGGTGCCGCGCTCAGCCGTGCGCCGGTGGTGCGCACATGGACCGGTGGCCGTGCCGGGGTGAGGGAGTCGAGCGCGCCGCCGGGGTGGACCACCACGCTCGCCACCGTGCTGCCGGAAGCGCGCAGGCGGCGGTCGAGTTCGACACCGAAGTACATCTGGGCCAGCTTGGAGCGTCCGTAGGCGCGCTGGGGCCGGTAGTCCGTCCGGGATTGCAGGTCGTCGAGGTCGAGCCGCTCGGATTTCGCCGCGAAGCTGCCCATGGTCACCACGCGGGCGGCCGGCGCGGCCGACAGCAACGGCATCAGCCACCGGGTCAGGACGAAGTGCCCGAGGTGGTTCGTGCCGAACATGAGCTCGTGACCGTCTCCGGTCTCCCTGCGCGGCGGGTCGTCCAGCGCGACGCCGGCGTTGTGGACCACCGCGTCGAGGCGTTCCACCTCCAGAGATTCCACCGTCGTCCCGAGCGACGAGAGGTCGGCGAGGTCCAGCCGTACGGCCCGTAGGCGCGCGCCGGGGACGCGCGCACGGATCGCTGCCGTGGCGGCTTCGGCCTTGGCGGGATTCCGGCTGCCGAGTACGACGGTGGCCCCGGTCGCCGACAACTGCTCCGCGACGAAGTACCCGATGCCGGCGTTGCCGCCGGTGACCAGGAAGATGCGGTCATCGGCACGGGGCAGTCGTCGGCGATTCCAGGGCGGGGCGGAGGGTGTGGACGACATGGCGACGGGGTCCCTTGCTGTCGAAGCTGCGGCTGCCCCCTCGGGCAACTCGGCACCCACGGTTCCAGCGGCCACCGACACATCGCCGATGGATCGGCGACAGCCTCGGCGGGCGACCGACATCCCGCGGACGCGGCGCTCCCGCCCACGCCCCGTCGGCACCCCGTATCGCCCCGCACCCGCCCGGAGCGGCGGCGCACACCGCCGGTCAGTCCCGGTACACGAGGATGAACTCCCCGTAGGGGTGCGTGCCGTGGCGGTCCGCCGTCTCGTCGAGGGCCCTGCGCAGCGTGCGCAGGTGGTCCGGGGCGAGCTGGAGCGGCGGCTCGTCCGGCTGGTGCATGGTGCCGCGGGGGTAGTCCTCGCCCGCCGTGGTGGTCATCTCGATGTGGCAGCCGAGCACATGGCGGACCGGCCGGGTGGCGCAGAAGTCCAGCAGCCGGTCGACGGTGGCCGAGTAGGCCGTCCGGTCCTCGATGTAGAGCCGCCCCGGATAGAGGGAGTCGCCGGTCAGCAGGAGGCCGGTGTGGCGGTCGTGGAAGACCAGGGCGGCCTGCTGGTGGCCGGGGCCGGGGATCAGGTCGAGGATCCGGCCGCCCAGGTCCAGTACGCCGGTGCGGTGCGGCCAGTCGGAGAGGCCGAAGCCGGCCGTGACCTCGTCCAGTCCGGGTCCCACGACCGTGGTGAGGGGCCGGTCCGCGAACTGCTGGTCCGCCGCGACGTGGTCGCCGTGTCCGTGGGTGTGGGCGACCAGCAGCGAGTACGCGGGCCTCGGATGGCGTTCCAGCCAGTCCGTGACGAGCCGGTCGACCGTTTCCCGCAGGGGGAAGTGGGCCGGGTCGGCGGACGCGCCCGTGTCGAGGAGCAGCGCCCGGTCATTGCCGAAGAGGAGGAAGAGGAACGGGGCTTCGTAGTGCACGGACTTGTTCTGGCGCAGGATCACCGTGTGCTCGGAATAGGCGTGTACCTGGATCTCCGGGGCCGGGTCGTGCTTCGGGGAGGGCCAGCCCGCGTGCCAGACGACGTCGAGACTGCCTGCGACCGGGGCGCCCCGGAGAAAGTCGATCACGCGTCCAACCTACCCCCGTCGTCGGGCGGCGGGCAGCGGCGCCGGCCCGGCGAGATCCGAAAGGGACGGCCCGGGCCCGCACCGGTCCCGCGCCCGGGTCGCGCGCACTGCCCAATCGCGGTTGGGTGGTGGCAGAGGCGTGTGTACCCGATGCGGCGGCATCGACCGCCGGACCGAGCCCTCGCCGTGACGGAGGAGGGCGGAACATGTCCGCACCAGGTCCCACAGTCCGCCGCCGACGCCGTGCGGCAGTCCTCACGGCGGCGCTGGCCTGCTCGGCGCTGCTCACCGGGCCCGGACCGGCCGCCGCACACGGCGCGCCCCCCGCGCCCACACCCCCCTCGCCGTCACCCTCGGCGACCGTGCCGAAACTGGACTGGAGTCCGTGCAAGCCCGGCAGCCCGTGGGACTGCGCCACGGCCAAGGTGCCGCTCGACCACGCCGCCCCCGCGGGCCGCACCATCGACCTGGCCGTCGTCCGCCGGCAGGCCACCGATCCCGGCCGGCGCATCGGCACCCTGTTCGTGAACCCCGGCGGTCCCGGGGGCCCCGGGACCGTGCAGGTGCCGCAGAACTACGACGCCTTCCCCAAGGAGCTGCGGGAACGGTTCGACATCGTCAGCTGGGACCCGCGCGGGATCGGCAACAGCACCGCAGTGAACTGCTTCGACACCACCGAGGAGGCCAAGGCCTGGGCGGCCCGCCCACCCGGGGGCTTCCCGGTGGGCGCGCAGGAGCGCAAGGCCTGGATCGACGCGTACGAGGACCTCGGCCGGCTCTGCGAGAAGCGCGACCCGGACCTGCTGCGCCACGTGTCGACCGCCGACACCGCCCGGGACCTGGACCTGCTCCGCCGGTCGGTGGGCGAAGGGCAGCTGAACTACCTGGGCGTCTCCTACGGCACGATCCTCGGCGCCACCTACGCCAACCTCTTCCCCGGCAGCGTCCGCGCCATGGTCCTCGACAGCAACATCGCCCCCCAGGCCTGGACCGACGGCGCCGGGCAGGGCGAGCCCCGGACCACGACCTTCCTGCGCATGGGCTCGGACGTCACCGCCGCGGCCACCCTGGACCGGTTCCTCACCCTGTGCGGATCGGCGCCCACGGCCCGCTGCGCCTTCTCGGCGGGCAGCCCCGAGGCCACGCGTGACAAGTTCGACAAGCTGATGCAGCGGCTGCGGGAGCGTCCGGTCGGCCCGTGGACGTACGCCAAGACGGTCGCCGACGCGGTGAACAGCCTGTACATCGTCGACCCCGGCTGGGCTGCTCTCGCGGGCAGGCTGCAGGAGCTGTCGCAGGGCCGGGAGCCCAAGCCCCCGGTGTACCCGCCGCCGCCCCCCGTGGACCGGCCGAACCCGTACCTGGGGGACGAGCAGGCGGCGGCCGTGTGGTGCGCGGACAGCCCCAGCCCGCGCGACCCCGCCGCGTACCAGGGCCTGGAGGAGGACAGCGCCCGGCGGGCCGGTGACGCGGGACGCTTCTGGACGTGGGCGGCGGAAGGCTGTGCCACCTGGCCGGCCAAGGCCGCCGCCGGGTACGAGGGCCCGTGGAACAGGCCCACCGCCCACCCCGTCCTGGTGATCGGGACCCGGTACGACCCCTCCACGCCCTACACGGGAGCCCAGGCCATGGCCCGTGAGCTGGCCGACGCCCGCCTGCTCACGAACGACGGGTACGGGCACACCGCGCTGTTCAACGACAACAGCAGCTGCATCAGCGCGTACGAAAGCCGCTACTTCGTCGACGGGACGCTTCCGCCTCCCGGCACGGTCTGCCGCCCGGACCGGGTTCCCTTCTCCTGACGGGCCGGCGGGGGCTGTGCCTTGCCTGATGTTGCCCCGATGTTCACCCCGATATTCACCTCCATGGTGCTCGAAGCTGCGTGATCCCGGCTGACTTCGAGCATCATCTTTCATACAGGGGCCATGGAGCGCTATCTTGTCGGGCGCATGCCAAAGAGCTGTGTCCGCGATGCGGACCGCACGAGGAGCTGCCCCATGAGACTGCCGAGCATCCGCAGGAGCCAGCACCGACAAGAACGCAACGACGGGCAACGCCGGTTAGGGGCCCGGGCGCGCCCGGCCCGGCGACGGAGCCGCCGCACCCCTGGCGCCGCCCTGCTCGCCGCCGCCCTGACCGTCGCGGGCCTGTCCGCCGCAGGCCCCCTCGCCCCGCCCGCCGCCGCGGCCCCCGCCGGTGCCACGGCCACCGCGGGAAACGTCACCGGCTTCACCCAGTCCGGGAACACCTTCACCGTCACGGCCTCCGGCGGAGCCAAGGCCCGCGTGGTCGTCGCCCGCGCCGACATCTTCCGCCTCTGGCTCTCGCCCGACGGCACCTTCACGAACGACCCGGCCGGCTCCGACCTCGCCACCACCACCGACTTCGGCTCCGTGGCCACGTCCTGGTCCGACGCCGGCGCGTACTACCGGATCACCACCGGAGCCCTCTCCATCCGGGTCAACAAGGCACCGCTGCGGTTCTCCGTCTACCGCGCCGACAACACCACCCCCGTCTGGCAGGAGACCCAGCCCACCAGCTGGACGGGCAGCCAGACCACCCAGTACCTGGCCCGCGGCGCGGACGAGCAGTTCTACGGCACCGGCCTGCGCCTGGGCGAATGGGCACTGCGCGGCAAGACCGTCCCGATCGCCGTCGACAACAAGTGGCGCGAGAACGACAACGCGAGCCCCGCCCCCTTCTACATGTCCACCAACGGCTACGGCGTCATGCGCAACACCTGGGCCCCGGGCTCCTACGGGTTCAACGCCCCCACCACCCTCACCCACGACGAGAAGCGCTTCGACGCCTGGTACTTCACCGGCGACTCGCTCAAATCGGTGCTCGACGCGTACACCGACGTCAGCGGAAAGCCCTTCATGGCGCCGATGTGGGGCTTCGAACTCGGCAACGCCGACTGCTTCAACGCCTCCAACCCCGACTACCAGGGCGATCACAACCGGCTGCGCCACCAGACCACGCCCGACGTCGTCGGCTACGCGACCGACGCCCGCGCCGCCGACATGCCCTCGGGCTGGTTCCTGCCCAACGACGGCTACGGCTGCGGCTACACCGCGCCCCTCAAGTCCACCGTGGACGCCCTGAAGGCCAAGGGCTTCCAGACCGGCCTGTGGACCTCCACCGGCCTCGGCTCCATCGCCGACGAGGTGGGCACGGCCGGCAGCCGGGGGGTGAAGACCGACGTGGCGTGGATCGGCAGCGGCTACAAGTACGCCTTCGACGGTGTGCAGCAGGCCGTGGACGGGATCGAGAAGAACTCCGACGCCCGCCGCTACGTCTGGACCGTGGACGGCTGGGCGGGCACCCAGCGCAACGCCGTCGTCTGGACCGGCGACACCCACGGCACCTGGGACGACATGCGCTGGCACGTCCCCGCCATCACCGGAGCGGGTCTGTCCGGCCTCAACTACGCCGCCGGCGACGTCGACGGCATCTTCGGGGGCAGCCCCAAGACGTACACCCGCGACCTCCAGTGGAAGGCGTTC
The DNA here is from genome assembly GCF_045160965.1 of Streptomyces sp. NBC_00207. Taxonomy (NCBI): domain Bacteria; kingdom Bacillati; phylum Actinomycetota; class Actinomycetes; order Kitasatosporales; family Streptomycetaceae; genus Streptomyces; species Streptomyces sp. NBC_00207. The sequence continues at coordinate 8,887,790 of NZ_CP130715.1, forward strand.
ACCCCGGCCTTCATGACCATGTCGGGCTGGGGCGCGACCAACCCGTCCACCGGCTACCAGGACAAACAGCCCTGGCGCTTCGCCGAGCCCTACCTCTCCATCAACCGCAAGTACCTGCAGCTCAAGATGCGGCTGATGCCGTACCTCTACACGATGAGCCGCGTCGCCCACGAGAGCGGCGTACCCAGCACCCGCGCCATGGTCCTGGAGTACCCCGACGACCCGGTGGCTCGCGGCAACGCCACCAGCGGCCAGTTCATGGCCGGCGACTCCCTCCTCGTCGCGCCCGTCGTCTCCGACACCTCGGTCCGGGACGGCATCTACCTCCCCGCCGGGACCTGGACGGACTACTGGACGGGCAGGACGTACGCGGGCCCGGGCCGCCTCAACGGCTACCAGGCGCCGCTCGACACCCTCCCGCTCTTCGTCAAGGGCGGAGGCATCGTGCCGATGTGGCCGCAGATGAACCACACCGGGGAGAAGCCCGTCTCCACCCTCACCTACGACATCCACCCGCGCGGCAACTCCTCCTTCAGCCTCTACGAGGACGACGGCCGCACCCGCGCCCACGAGTCGGGCGCCTACGCCCGGCAGCAGGTCGACGTCGGCGCCCCGACGTCCGGCTCCGGCACGGTCACCGTCAACGTCGGCGCCCCCACCGGCAGTTACGCCGGCAAGCCGGCCTCCCGGGGGTACGAGTTCACCCTCCACGTGGCCTCCGCGCCCACCGCCCTCACGGTGGACGGAGCCGCCGTGGCGCGCCTGACCTCCAAGGCCGCCTACGACTCCGCCGCGACGGGCTGGTTCTTCGACCCGGCGGACCGCTCCGGCGTGCTCTGGATCAAGACGGGTTCCAAGGCGGGCGCCTTCAGCGTCTCGGCCGCCGGCACCAGCCTCCCCGCGGCCGAGCCCCTGCCCTCCTCCGCACCCATCGACAGGTCGGCCTGGTCCCTGGCCTACGCCGACAGCCAGGAGACCAGCGCGGAGAACGGCGCCGCCGCGGGCGCCTTCGACGGGAACCCGGCCACGCTGTGGCACACCGCCTGGTCCGGCCCGAAGCCCGCCGCGCTGCCGCACGAGATCCAGATCGACCTCGGCGCCCGCTACGCGGTGGACGGCCTCGGATACCTGCCCCGCCAGGACGGCGGCGTCAACGGCCGGATCGGCGGCTACGAGGTCTACGTCTCCGACACCACCGCCGACTGGGGGCCACCGGTCGCGAGCGGCACCTTCCCCGACACGGCGGCGGCCAAGACCGCCGTCCTCTCCCCGAAGACCGGCCGCTACCTCCGCCTCAAGGCCCTCACCGAGGCCGGCGGGCGCGGCCCCTGGACCAGCGCCGCCGAGATCAGCCTCACCGGCCGCCCGGCCCCGCTCCCCGCGGACGCCACCCTCGTCAACGCGGCCTCCGCAAGCTGCCTGGACCTGCCGCACAGCGCCACCACGCCGGGCACCGAACCCACCCTCTACACCTGCCACGGCGGTCCCAACCAGCGCTGGACCCTGCAGGGCGACGGCCGCCTCACCGGCCTCACCGGCGTCTGCCTTGACGGCGCGAACGCCGCCCGCGTCACCATCCGGGCCTGCGACGGCAGCCCGGGCCAGACCTGGCAGGCGGGACCTCAGAGCACCCTGCGCACCGTCGGCCAATGCCTCACCCCGGCCGGCTCGGGCACCGCCAACGGCACCACCCTCACCCGCGCCGCCTGCGACAACACCCCGGCCCAGCGCTGGACCTTCACTCCCTGAACCCCGTCAACCGCCGAGCACGGCCCGGCACTCCCGCCGGGCCGGCTCGCTCAGCAGCCCCCCGAACCGGCCGAACAACTGCAGGAGTGCGGCTCCCCACGCCTCACGGAAGGCGGGATCGACGCGCGCCAGGTCGAGCTCGTTGGCCGCCGACAGCTCCGCGAAGTCCCTGCGCAGCCCCACGGCGGGGGAGTGGACCCGGCCGGTGAACCGGTCCCGGAAGGCGGCCTCCTCGTGGGCGAGCGTCGGATACGAGGCCGCCCGGTCGCAGGCGGCGTACAGGTACACGATCGCCTCGGCCTCCTCGCCGATCACCTCGGCGAGCTCTGCCCGCCGGGTGAGCGGCAGCAGGGCCGTGGGGAACCCGTCCGTACCGTAGAAGGCGTGGCACAGGCCCGCCCGTTGCAGCGCGGGCCGCGCACCCCAGGACGCGAGCAGCTCCCCTACGCGCTCCAGGTGCGCGAGCAGGGTCCCGCCGGGGTGGGCGAGATCCTGCGCACCGAGCTCCCGCAACCATGCGATGGCGCGTTCCGACACGGGTGCTCCCTCGGTCGTGGTGGTGGGTCGGCACCCGTCCACACCTTTCGCCGGGGGTCCGGACCCCGTGGCGAAGGCGGGGACGGGTTGCCGCCCGGGCCCTGTATCGATCTTGATCCAGCCGAAACCCCAAGTCAATCCTCCGATTTACTCCCCACACCCAAGCGATACCTTGGATCTCATGACCCTCGACGATCTCCGCGTGTTCGTGGCCGTCTGCCGTGCCGGCAGCCTCAGCGCCGTCGCCCGCGACCTCGGCTGCACCCAGTCGGCCGTCAGCCAGCACGTCCGCCGCCTGGAGAAGCAGACCGGCGCGAGCCTCCTGGAGCGCCACGCCCGCGGTGTCGTCCCCACCGAGGCGGGCCGCATCCTCCAGGCGGCCGCGGCGGACGGCATCGCCGGTCTCGACGGAGCCCTGCGCCGGGTGGACGACCTCGTACGGGGCGGAGGCGGCTCGGTGCGCGTCACCACCGGCGCGACGACCGTGCGGCACTTCATGTCCGAGGCCGTCGTCACCTTCCGCCGCCTCCACCCCGGGGTGAGCCTGGAGTTCCAGACCGAGAACTCCAGCCGCAGCTGCTTCGACGCACTCGCCTCCGACGACCTCGACCTCGCCTGGATCACCATCGGCAGACCGGTCCGCGGCATCGAACAGCGCCCGGTCATGGAACTGCCCTGGGTGCTCGCGGTCGGCGCCGACGACCCCCTCGCCGCCCGCCCGTGCATCGATCCCGCCGACCTCGCCGGCATCCGTCACATCCGGCTTCCGGAGAACTCCGCCTCCCGCGCCCACCTCGACGGCGCCCTCGCCGAGTCGGGCATCCACGTACGCTCCGACACCAGCGTGGCCGACTGGGACACCGCCCTGCTGCTCGCCGAACTAGGCCTGGGGCACGCCGTCGTGCCCGCGCTGCCCGGCTGGCAGGTCCCCGGCTCCGACGGCCCGCTGCGCCTCGTGCCCATCCCCGCCCTGCCGCCGCTCGCCGTCGGCTGGGCGGTCCGCCGCTGGGCCGCCCTCGCCCCGCCGGCCCTCGTCTTCGCCGACGAGGTCGCCCGCAGCTGCCGGGCGCGCGCCGCCGGGCAGCAGTGACGCCGCGACCAGCCCCACGGCGGCCAGCGCGGCCAGGGCCGGCAGGGACGGGCCCTGCACCCCGGCGCTCGCGGCCACCGCGATACCGAGGGCCGGGCCGACGTTCATGGCCGTCTGCTTGAGCCCGCCGACGACCCCGGCGTACCCGGCCGGGGCCTCGCCGACCACGGCCCCGGTGGCGGTGACCATGACGGTGGTGAACCCGGCGCCGAGCACCGCGAAGGCCACCCCCGACGCGGAGCCCAGCCCCGCGATCCCGGCGACGACCAGCGCCGTACCGGTGAGCGCGGTCCGCCGCGGCCCGCACCGGCGCAGCGCCGCCCCCGCCACCGGCGCCCCTGCGACCATCAGCGCGGTCAGCGGCAGGACCCGCAGTCCGGTGTCGAGCGGGTCCAGTCCCTGGACGTCCTGGAGTTGGAAGGTGGCCGTGAACAGGGCCCCGAACATCCCCGCGGAAACGAGCAGCAGCAGCGCCATCGAGGCCGTCACCGCCCTGGTCCGGGCCACGGCGGTCGGCACGAGCGGCCGTGCGGAACGCCGCTCGCGCCGTACGAACAGGGCCGCGAGCACGGCGGCCGCCCCGAACCCGAGCACGGTCGGCGCACCGGTCCAGCCGTACGCCGGTACGCCGACCAGCGCGTGCACGAACACCGCGAGAGCCGCAGCCAGCAGGGCCGCACCGGCCATCTCCAGCCGTCCGCCCTCCGCACGCGACGGCGCGGGCGCCCGTACGGCGAGCGTCAGCGCGGCGATCACCACGGCGACCGGCACATTGATCACGAAGACGGCCCGCCAGTCCCACTGGGCGACGAGCAGGCCCCCCAGCAGCGGGCCGGCCGCCGCGGCCACCCCGATCGCGCTGGTCCGCACGGCGACGGGAGTGGCGAGCCGGTCGGGTGGATACGCGAGCCTCAGCAGCGCCAGCGTCGCGGGCTGGAGCAGCGCACCGAACACGCCCTGCACGGCGCGCAGCCCGATCACCCAGCCCACGCCGGGCGCGAGGGCGATGCCCGCCGAGGCCGCGGCGAATCCGAGCACGCCGACGAGGAGCAGCCGGGCATGCCCGTACCGGTCGCCGAGCCGCCCGGCGACCACCAGGAACGCGGCCACCGCGAGCAGGTAGGCGGTACTGGTCCACTGGACCTGTGTGACGCTCGCCCCCAGGTCGCGTCCCAGGCTCGGCTGCGCCACCGTCAGCACGGTTCCGTCGAGGGCGACGATCATGGCGCCGGCCACGCTGACGAGGAGTGAGATCCGCTGCCTCACGCGGCTGCACCCCCGAGGTGCGCGTCGACGGCGGCGTCGACCATGCGCTCGACGCCGGCGGCCCGGTCCTCGCCGAGGGCCAGCGGCAGGCTGCCCCAGCGCCACAACTGCGCCACGCCGTGGAGGTTCGCCCACAGCGCGGCGGCGGTGACGGAGGGCTCGGCCGCCCCGCAACGGGAGACGAGCGCGACGAGGAGGTGGAACAGCGGCAGGGTCGAATCCCGCAGCCGGGCCTCGTCCGAGGGGGCCTGGTCCGTGCTGTCCAGCAGGTCGTGCCGGAACATCAGCTCGAACATCCCGGGCTGCTCCAGCGCGTAGCCGACGTAGGCGCACGCGATCGCCCGCACCCGTTCCCGGGCCGAGGACTGCCCGGAGTCGGCGTCGGAGTCGGCGTCGGCTTCGGCGGTCACGGCCGCGATCCGCTCGCCGAGATCCGCGAACCCGCGCCGGGCGATCGCCGACAGCAGGGAGTGGTGGGTGGGGAAGTACCGGCGGGGTGCGCCGTGCGAGACGCCCGCCCGGCGCGCGATCTCCCGCAGCCCCAGAGCGCCGGTTCCCTCGCTCGTGACGAGCTCCGCACCGACGTCGATCAGCCGTTCCCGAAGGGGTCTCTCCTGGTCCATGACCCCTGTCTACCAGCAGGAGTAGACAGTGTCTACCTACTTCGGCCGTGGCGGGGACGGCTGGCGAGGCCGCACGGCGCGGCGCGGAGGATGATGGAGTGGGCGGGGGTGAAGCCCGAGCGTGAACCCGCCGACCGGCGGAGGAGGTGCACGTGCCATGACGGAGCACGACGGCGGTCCGGCGGCGCGGAAGCTGGAGGAGGGCAGGCTGCTCAAAGAGCTGGAGGCCATCCACCGGACGCGCCACGAGACCCTGCTGCACGGGTCCGACGACGCGCTCGTCACCCACACGAAGCGGATGAACGAGCTGGAACACGAGTACGTACGCCGCCACCCGCAGCGTGCCCAGACCGCGGGCCGCACCCGCTCGGGAGCCCGTGCACGCGCCGGCGAGTAGTCGCCGCGCGCCCGGCTCGTCCCCGGCGGCCGGCCCCGCAGGGGCCGGACCGCCGGAGTCCGGTCACCGCGCGGCGTAGGGGAGCAGGGCCATCTCGCGGGCGTTCTTGATCGCGGCGGCGAGCCGGCGCTGCTGCTGGGCGCTGACCCGGGTGACGCGGCGGCTGCGGATCTTGCCGCGGTCGGAGATGAACCTGCGCAGCAGGTCGGTGTCCTTGTAGTCGATGTGCGTGACCTTGGCGGCGTCCAGCGGGTTGGGACGGGCCTTGACGGGCTTGCGGGGGTCCTGACGGCGGGCCATGCGGATTCCTTCGTGCGGGGCCGGTGGGGTACGGGTGTGCGAGGCCGGGCGGGCGGGGGGTCTACGAGACGGGGTCGAGCAGCGCGCCGAAGGCGGTCGGCAGGCGCTTCCACGCCTCCCGCCCGGCGGTGTATTCGGCGTCGGTCAGCAGGCACGAGTCGAGGAGCCCCGCCAGCCCTTCACGGTCGAGGCCGGGTGAGGTGAAGACCAGGTGCTGGCAGCAGTCACCGTGCTCGGGATGCCAGCCCAGGGCGGCGGCCGCCCTGCGCACGGGAGGCACCATCTCCCAGGCGGCGTCGGGCAGGGAGGCCAGCCACGGACCCGTGTTCTCCACGCAGAGCGCGCCACCCGCGGCCTCCCAGGCCAGCAGGGTGTCGGGCCGGTCGGCGAGCCAGAAGCGGCCGCGGCTGCGCGCGGCCGCGCAGGCGAGGTCCTCCAGAGCCTCGTAGAGCCGCTCCGGATGGAAGGGGCGGTGGCGGTGCCAGACCAGGGTGGCCACCCCGGCCTCGTCCGCCTCCTGGGGAAGCAGCGCGCAGGCCGGATGCTGGGCGGCGGCCGCCGCCTCGGTGTCGAACCCGGCGAAGGCGAGCCGCGCCAGCTCACCGGACCCGGTCTCCACCCGGCGGGCGGTGGGGTGGAGCTGGGCGAGCAGGGCGCGGTCCTCGTCGTCCGCATCCGCGCCGTCGACGAGCGCGAGGACGGGCGCGTACTCCAGCTGCCGGGCCCAGGTGTCCCCGACGGTCCGCTGGTCGGTCGCCGCCGAGGCGAGCCCCGCCTCCGTCAGGTCGTCCCCGTTGGCGAGGTACGGCAGGACGAGGGCGGGGTCGACGGCGGTGATCACATTGGTCAGGTCCAGCGCCCGGCCGCCGTGCGCGGCGACGACCTCGGCCATCGCGCGCGGCTCCACGGAGTCCCACAGTTCGACGACGGCGAGCCGGGTCCGCCCGTCCGCGGCCAGCCGCCGCAGTTCCGGGACGAGGTCCTCGCGCAGCGCGCAGCACGCGCAGTCGTTGACGAGCGGGGCCTCGCCCCGGGACAGCTCGCCCGAGGCGTCGCGCACCAGGCGCCGTACGGTGCCGTCGGCCGCCGTGGACAGGTCGTGGTGGAGGGCGACGCTGCCGGGCACGGTGGTGAGCAGTTCCCGCACCGCGCTCCGGCGGGCGTCCGCGTGGAGCCCGCCGACGATGACGACGGGCAGGGTCACGGCTTGCTCCCGTAGCGGCGCTGGAAGCGCTCGACGCGGCCGGCGGTGTCCAGGACGCGGGCGGTGCCGGTGTAGAAGGGGTGGCTCTGCGAGGAGATCTCGACGTCGATGACGGGGTAGGTGCTGCCGTCCTCCCATTCGACCGTCTTGGCGCTCGTGGCGGTCGACCGGGTGAGGAAGGCGAAGTCGGCGGCCTTGTCGCGGAAGACGACGGGGCCGTAGGCGGGGTGGATTCCAGGCTTCACGGGTTGCTCTCCGAGGGCTCGGGGGAGGTGGGGTCAGCGCTCTTCGCGGAAGTCGACGTGCCGGCGGACCACCGGGTCGAACTTGCGCAGCACCACGCGGTCGGGGTCGTTGCGCCGGTTCTTGCGGGTGACGTACGTGTAGCCGCTTCCGGCGGTGGAGCGGAGTTTGACGATCGGGCGTACTTCGTTGCGTGCCATGCAGCTAGTATATGGCAATGGTTTCCATTATCAATAAGGTCCTCGACGAGGGGCGCCACGTGCGGCTCTCGATCAGGGCGAAGGCGATCAAGGTCATCGACGTCATGGGTGTCGTGGGTGTCGTGGGTGTCGAGTGCGCGGCGGCCCGGGGCGACGTGAGCGGGGAGAGGGTCTGATGGCGAAGAAGAGCAAGATCGCGCGGAACGGCAGGCGCAAGGAGGTCGTCGCGCGGTACGCGGCCCGGCGGGCAGAGCTGAAGGAGGCCCTGCGGCGGCCCGCCTCGACCGGGGCAGAACGCGCTGCCGCGCTCGCGGAGCTGCGGCGCCAGCCGCGCGACGCGAGCGCCACCCGGGTGCGCAACCGCGACAGCGTGGACGGGCGGCCGCGCGGGCACCTGCGCAGGTTCGGCCTGTCCCGCGTGCGGATGCGCGAGCAGGCGCACGCGGGATTCCTGCCGGGGGTCACCAAGTCGTCGTGGTGACGGTCGGCCAACGCGACCGGCCCGCACCCCTGAGAGGGGGTGCGGGCCGGTCCCGTTCGTCTGAAGCCGCCTGCGGTTGGTGCTTCCGGTTACTTCTGGGCGTGCTGGCCCAGGTAGAAGAGCAGCCAGACGAAGCCGGCGAACACGTGTGTGCCGAAGATGTAGAAGAAGGCGCGCAGGGCCACGCCGTTCTCCTTCCACTTCTCGTGCCTCTTCGCCGCGGCGGTCTCGGGCTGGTGTCCGTCGGTCACTCTGCACCTCCGGTGCGAGCTTAGCGCCGCGCCGCGGCGAATCACCTTTGCCTCGGATGAGACAATCTTGTATCGTTCGAGGCGAAGGAGGCTCACGATGGTGCACGAAGAAGAACTGCTGGACGGCGCCGCCCGCGTCCTCGCCGGCGATCACAGCGCCTCGATGGTGCAGATCGCCGCCGGCATCGGGACCAGCCGCGCCACACTCAGCCGCCGCTACGCGACCCGGGAAGCCCTGCTGAAGGCCGTCGCGGTCCGCGCGATCGAGGTGGTCGACGGGTGCCTGGCCCCGCTCGACCTGGCCGAGAGCGCCGACGGGCCAGCCTTCGACGCCGCGCTCGAGGACCTGGTCCTCGCCCTGATGCCCGCCGCCCACCTCTACGGCTTCACCTCGCGCGACGCCACCGTGCTCGCGGACCCGGAGTTCCGCGCCGGCGTGGACCGCCAGGACCAGCGGGCCCTGGCCTTCCTCGCCCTCGGCCAGCGGCTGGGGCGGCTGCGCGCCGACCTGCCGCCGTACTGGATCTGGTACTCGCTCTGGGGTCTGCTCGACGCAGCCGCCGAGGGCGTGCGCGACGGCCACCTCGCCCCCCGCCAGATCGGCCACCTGGTCCTCACGTCCTTCCTCAGCGGGACGCGGCCCCCCGCACCGCCCCCCGCCGGCGACCCCGCACCCTGACCGCGCGCCACCGAGCGCCCCCGGAACCACCCCGAACGGAACCCGATGCACACCCCCGAGCCGGCTCCCCGCAGGTGGATCGTCCTGGCGATCCTCTCCGGCAGCCTCCTGCTCATCTCCATGGACACCACGATCCTCAACGTGGCCTTCCCCTCGCTCGTCGGCGACCTCCGGCCCGGAGCCGTGCAGCAGCTGTGGATCATCGACGTCTACGCGCTCGCCCTGTCCGGCCTGCTGGTCACCGCGGGCGCCCTCGGCGACCGCTGGGGGCGCAAGCGGCTGCTCATGGCGGGCTTCGGCATCTTCTCGCTGGCCTCGCTCATAGCCGTGTTCTCCACCGAGGCCTGGCACGTGATAGCCGCCCGCGCCCTGCTCGGCATCGGCGGCGCCGCCATCATGCCGTCCACCGTGTCGATCCTGCGCACCGTCTTCACCGACGCCAAGGAGCGCGCCTTCGCACTCGCCGTCTGGGCGGCCGTCTTCGGCGGCGGCATGGCCTTCGGGCCGGTGGTCGGCGGGCTCCTCGTCCAGGACTACGGCTGGCACTCCGCCTTCCTCCTGAACCTCCCCGTCGCCGCCGTCATCGTCGCGGCCGGCCTGCGCTACCTGCCCGAATCGCGTTCCCCGCGCAGCACCGGCGCCTGGGACTGGTGGGGCGTCGGCCAGTCGGTCGTCGGCATGCTCGCCCTGGCCGGGGGCATCAAGCAGCTCGGCAAGAGCGGGGTCGCCGACCCACTGCCCTGGGTCCTGCTCCTCGTCGCCGCCGTCGCACTGACCGTCTTCGTACGCCGCCAGCTGCACCTGGACAACCCGCTGCTCCAGGTCCGGCTGTTCGCCAAGCCCGCCTTCAGCGTCGCGGCCACCGCGATCTTCCTGCCCATGGTGGGCATGGGCGCGATCCTGTTCCTGGTCACCCAGTGGTTCCAGTACGGCGAGGGCTACACCCCGCTGCAGGCCGGAGTGCGCCTCCTGCCCGCCCCGCTCGCCCTGATCGCCGCCTCGATGGTGGCCCCCTCGCTGATGCAGCGCTTCGCCATCCGCCACGTGCTGGGCGCCGCACTGGTCGTCCTGGCCCTCGGCATGGCCCTGCCCTGGACCCTCCAGCAGTTCACCGACCTGGGCTACCCGGCCTTCGCGGCCGCCCTGACCGTGATGGGTGCGGGCGCCGGCATCGCGACCACCGTGGCCTCGGTGACCCTGGTCTCCGCCGCACCCGCGGCCGAGGTCTCCAGCGCCGCCGCCATCGAGGAGACCTGCTACGAGCTCGGCTCGGCCATGGGCGTCGCCGTCCTCGGCTCCACCGCGGCGGTGCTCTACCGGGACAACCTGCCCGCCCTCGACCTGGACGGCCCGACCGCCGCCGCCGTACGGGGCTCCGTCGGCGAGGCCGCGCACACCGCCGAAGGGCTGGGCGGCGCCGTCGGCCAGGCCCTGCTCGACACCGCCTCGCAGGCCTACACCCTGGCGATCACCCCGGCGTTCCTGCTGGCCGGCGGCCTCGCGGTGGTCGCCGCGGCCACGACCTGGGCGCTCATTCCGCGCGACCTGCGGCCCACCGAGAACCACTGAGCCGGGCGGGCCGGAACGCGGGCGCGGCGGGCGCCGGGCCCAGGGTGGTGGTGCCCGGCGCCGCCCGGTGGCCCAGGCCCGTGCGGTAGGCGTCCATCGCCGCCTCCACCCGGCCCGTGCGCCGCATCAGGTCGCCGAGCAGCCGGCACAGATCGGCGAGGTCGCCCGTCGCCCCGCTGCGCTCCAGCAGCGCCAGCGCCTGCACGTAGTGCTCCTCGGCGGATTCGGTGTCGCCGCGCTCCTCGGCCATCAGGCCGAGGAGCCGGTGCGCGCCGCCCGCGTGCACGGCGCCGTGGCGGTCCCCCAGGTCCAGCAGCGCGGAGAGCAGCCCGGCCGCTTCCTCGTACCGGCCGAGCTGGCGCAGTACGTCGGCCAGCTCGACCTCCACCTGAGCCGTGTAGAGGCCCGCGCGCCGGGCCGACAGCATGTCCCGGGCCGTGCGCAACTCCCGTTCCGCCGACGCGAGCTCCCCGTTCTGGGCCTGTACGTAGCCGCGCATCCAGTGGCAGTGCGCCAGGTCTGTCCGCAGCCGCAACTGCCCGTAGATCGCCTGGGCCTTGGCGAGGGAGGCGTCTGCGTCGGCCACCCGCCCCTCGGCGAGGAAGGTCCGGGCCACCTGCCGGTGCATCCCCGCCACCAGCGCCGGATCGTTGACCTGCGGGGCCAGTGCGAGCGCGAGCTCGGCGGCGTGAGCGGCGCGCGCATGCGCGCCCATGTCGATGTACGGCCCGATCACCGCGGCGTGGAGCAGCACCAGTGCGTCCGGATCGGACAGCCCGCTCGCGCCCAGCTCGTCGATGGTGGATTCGAGCAGGTAGCACGCGTAGCGCAACTCGCCGGCGAGCAGGTGCGCCACGGCGCGGCCGCGGATCGGCCGGGCCCGGCGGGTCAGCGGCTGGTCGGCCAGCATGCGTTCGGCCGCCTCGAAGTGGGCGATCGCCTCCGGCAGTTCACCGGCTTCCAGGGCGCATTCGCCGAGCCCGAGCCGGGCCTCCGCCTGCTCGGGGACGAGCCCGAGGTCCTCGGCTTCGGCGAGCAGGCGCCGGTAGCGTACGGCCGCCTCGGCGGCTTCGCCCGTGGCGAGCGTCTGCTGGGCGTCGGTCAGGGCGAGCCGCAGCTCGGTCGCCAGGTGGGCGGGACGGCCGGTGGTCAGCTCCTCGTACGAGGTGCCCAGGCGTGCGGCGAGGAAGCGCAGCGCGGTCTCGGAAGGGCGGACCTTGCCCGACTCCAGGGTGGAGATATAGGCCGAGGTGTACGCAGGATCCGCCAACTGTCGCTGAGTCCAACCAAGTTCACCGCGCATGCGCTGAACCCGGCGGCCGATCAGGGCCGGTTCGTCCATGAAGTCCCCCCTTGTTGCTCGAACTCCCCAGTATTCAGGGGGAGCAGGCATTGCGCACCTCTCGCGCGCCCCCTAGTTTAAGCAACCGCTTCACCAGATTTATAAGACTGCTTAACTTCCGTTTCCGGGGGAGGACTTCATGGTTCGAGTCAGACGTCCGGCTGTCCGCACGGCGCTGCGCGCGGCCGTCGCGACGGTCTGTGCGACCGCCGCTCTGGTGGCCGCCGGGCCCGCGGACGCGGCCGACCCGCCGGCCGCCGAGAGGCGAGTGCAGGTGGAGATACCGGGGCCGGAACAGGGCGGTGACGCCGGATCCGGCCACGCCCGGGTGCCGGCCGCAGGCAGCCCCGCGAAGAGCGCGGGCCGGCTCTCCCCGGCGCAGCGGGAGGCGGACGGTGCGGTCACCAAGCTGATCGACAACGGCTCCACCGCCGACCGGCTCGACGTCGTGGTCATCGGTGACGGCTACACCGCAGCCGAACTGGCGCGCTTCCACGCCGACGCCGAGCAGAAGTGGGCCGAGGTGACGGCCGTCGAGCCGTACACCACGTACCGCAACCTCTTCAACGTCTGGACGGTCGACGCGGTCTCGCACGACTCCGGCGTCTCCGGCGACCCCGACCCCGCCACCGTCCGCGACACCGCCCTCGGCTCGTACTTCTGGTGCGAGGGCATCGAGCGGCTGCTCTGCATCGACCAGCCCAAGGTCGACGCGTACGTGGCGAAGGCACCCGCGGCCGACCTGGTCGTCGTCCTGGCCAACAGCGCCAAGTACGGCGGGGCCGGCTACAACGAGCCCAGCGCGACCCTCGGTTACGAGGGGATCTCCACGGCCTCGGCGGGCCATCCGAAGTCGGGCCAGGCCGCCATCCACGAGACCGGTCACTCGCTGGGCAAGCTCGCCGACGAGTACTTCTACCCGGGCGTCCCGGACTACGAGAAGTACACCGGCCCCGAGCCCGCCGAATCCAACAGCACCGCCCTGAGCGCCGACCGGATGGCCGCACAGCGGGCCAAGTGGTACCGCTGGCTCGGCGAGGAGTCACCCGACGGCGGCACGGTCGGCGCCTACGAGGGCGGCAACTACTTCGTGACCGGGCTCAACCGGCCCACCGACAACTCGCTCATGCGGGTCCTGGGCAAGCCCTTCAACCTGCCCGGAGTCGAGTCCATGATCGCCGGGTTCTACCAGCACGCGCGGGTCGTCACCCCGCTCACCCCGACGGACCGCACCCTGCGGATGCGGCACACGGCGAAGGCGGCCGTACCGAGGCTGAACGGGGCGGACGGCCGGCAGCTGGTGGTCCGCTGGTACCTCGACGGCCGGGAGCTGAAGCGCTTCGAGGGCCGCACCGAGGTACCGGTGGCGCAGCTGTGGCTGTTCGACCTCCGGGCGCACCGGCTGTCGGTCACGGCCGAGGACCGTACGCCCTCGGTGCGCGACCCGGAGATCGTCCGTACGCTGCGGTCCACGGCCACCTGGACGGTCAGGCTCTGACGGTCCCGCCTGCATTCCTCACACCCGGCGCCAGCAGGCCAGCGCCCAGGAGAACAGCCCGAACAGCACGAGCCCGGCGGCGACCAGCACCAGGAGCCATGGTCCCGCCGGGGTCCGGGTGAAGGCCCGGAGGGTGTCGTCGACGCCCTTCGCCTGCGAGGGGTCGTAGCTCACGGCCGCATAGACGATGAAGCCCCCGGCGACGGTGAAGAGCGCGCCGCGGGCCATGCCGCCGGCGACCCCGAGGAACTCGACCGCCTTGCGGACGCCCTCGGGCACCCGGTCCATCTCCAACTGCTTGCGGAACGAGCGCCGGGCCGCCTGTACGGCGATCACGATGCCGCCTACGGCGATGGCCGCCCCGGCCACCCCCACCCACCACGGACCGCCGGGCACATCCATCACCTTCGACGTCACGTCGCGCGACTGATCGTCGCCGGACCGCCCGCCGCCGGAGCCGGCCGCGAAGGACAGCACCGAGAAGGCGACGACCCCGTAGAACACGGTCCGGGCCGCCGACGCCAGCCGCTTGGAGGCCTTGTCGCCGTCGGGACCGGCGGCGCCGAACACCGCCTCCGACAGCCGCCACAGCATCATGCACACGAGGCCGATACCGACGGCCCACACGAGGAAACCACCGAGGGGTTTCTCCGCGAGCTCCTGGAGCGCGCCCGTCCGGTCCGCCTCCTGACCGCCGTCGCCGAACGCCACCCGCACCGCGAGCACGCCGATGAGCACATACAGCAGACCGCGTGCCACCAGCCCGCAGCGGGCGACCACCTCGCGGCCCGTGCCGCCCCGGGACCCGGTCCGGGCTCCCTCGCGTGCCACTTTGCCGACCATGAGGGCCAGCCCCCCTTCCGCTTCGTCCGGCGCGGCTCGCGGACGCGTACGCGTCGGACGGCGTGCCGGACCTCTCTCTCCGCGCGGCTACCCGCGCGCCACCCCTCCATGCGGGGGGCGAGGCGGCGCGCGACGGGAACGCACCGGCCGGTGGCCGCGCGACGGATCGCGGCGGCCACCGGCCGGGGTACGGGGGAGAGGCGCCGGGCGTGGGCTCCAGTGCTACATGGGGTCCATACCGCGATCGTCCATCCGGCCCTCCTGCTCGCTCTGCTCCTGGAGGCGGCGGGCCTTCTCCTTCAGCCGCCGGCGCTCTTCCGGGTCGGTCGAACGCTCGGCCGCGTCGTTCAGCTCCTTGGCCTTGGTGCGCATCTGCTGGGACCGGCCGCGGGATTCGCCTGAAACACTCATGATCGCTCCTTGGATCCGTGGGGGAGAGCGGGCGGATTCAGCGAACCAGGACTGCCGTGCGCCCGCATCTCGAAGCGTCACCGAGCGTGATCCACAACCCACGGCACACTGCCCACAGCCCACTACCCACGGCCCACTGCCCAGGGCCCACGGCCGCACGTGAACGGCTGCCCGCCACGGGCTGCGCGCGAACGGCCCTCCGCGGATGCCGGACCGCGGACATTCGGAGAGCCTGTGGTCGTGAGCCGAACCGACCCCGCGCAGCACGCCGCCCCCGCCACCCGCACCCCGGTCACGCTGCGCGTCAACGGCACGGACCACGCCCTGCGGCCCGACCACCGCGTCACCCTCCTCGACGTCCTGCGCGAGGAACTGGACCTCACCGGGGCGAAGAAGGGCTGCGACCACGGCCAGTGCGGCGCGTGCACCGTGCTCCTCGACGGGCGGCGGGCCTACAGCTGCCTGCTGCTCGCCGTCGCACAGGACGGTGCGGAGGTCACCACGGTGGAGGGCCTCGCCGCCACCGTGCCGGGCGGCGGCCCGCACCCCCTCCAGCGGGCCTTCCTCGAGCGGGACGCCTTCCAGTGCGGCTTCTGCACACCCGGCCAGCTCTGCTCCGCCGCCGGGGCCCTCGCGGAGGCCGCGGCCGGCCACCCCTCCGCCGCGACCCCGGCCGAGGCCCTGGCCGCACCCGGCCCCGTGACCCTGACCGCGGAGGAGATCCGGGAACGGCTCAGCGGCAATCTCTGCCGGTGTGGCGCCTACCCGGCCATCGTCCAGGCCGTGACGGACACGGCAGGCGGGGCGGACGCGGTGGACCCGGCCGGTGCGCCGGCCACGGCAGGCGGGGCCGACGAGGCGGGAGCGGTCGCATGAAGCCCTTCGGGTACATCCGGGCCGTCGGCCTGCAGGAGGCCACCGAAGCCCACACGGCCCACCCCGGCTCCCGCTACCTCGGCGGCGGCACCAACCTCGTCGACCTGATGAAACTCGGCGTCGAGACCCCCGGCACCCTCATCGACATCTCCCGTCTCCCGCTGCACGCCATCGAGGAACTGCCCGGAGGCGCCCTGCGCATCGGAGCCACCGCACGCAACAGCGACGTGGCCGCCCACCCCCTCGTACGCGCCCGGCACCCGGCGCTCGCCCAGGCCCTGCTCGCCGGGGCCTCTGCGCAGCTGCGCAACATCGCCACCACCGGCGGCAACCTGCTCCAGCGCACCCGGTGCACCTACTTCCAGGACGTCTCCAAGGCCTGCAACAAGCGCGAGCCGGGCACCGGCTGCGCCGCCCGGGACGGCATCCACCGCGACCACGCCGTGCTCGGACACTCCGCCCACTGCATCGCCACCCATCCCTCGGACCTGGCCGTGGCCCTCGCCGCGCTCGACGCCGGAATCGAGCTGTACGGGGCCGGGGGCGCCACCCGGACCGTGGCGGTCACCGACTTCCACCGCCTGCCCGGAGACCGCCCCGAGCAGGACACCGTCCTGCGCGACGGGGAGATCGTCACCGGCGTGCTCGTGCCCGCGGCCGCCCCCGGCACCGTCCAGCTGTACCGCAAGGCCCGTGACCGGGCCTCGTACGCCTTCGCGCTGGCCTCCGTCGCCGCGGTCCTCGACCTCGACGACGACACGGGCCGCATCCGGCGGGTCGCCCTCGCCTTCGGCGGGCTCGCCCACCGGCCCTGGCGGGCCACCACGGCCGAACGGGCGCTGACCGGGGCCGAGCCGACCGCCGACGCCTTCCGGCGGGCGGCCGAGGCGGAGCTGGCCGAGGCCCGGCCGCTGCGCGACAACGCCCACAAGGTCGTGCTCGCCCGCAACCTCGCCTGTGACGCGCTCGGCACACTCCACGCCCTCGCCCGCCGACACCCGTAGCCCGTAGCCGCACCCCGCCGCACCCCGCAGAGGAGCCGGCCATGCCCGCGCACACCGCACTCGGTACGCCCACCGTCCGCGCCGAGGGCCCGGACAAGCTCACGGGCGCCGCGCGCTACGCCGCCGACCACACCCCGCCCGGCTGCGCCCACGCCTGGCCCGTGCCCGCCACCGTCGCGCGCGGCCGGGTCACCGCCGTGGACGTCGCCGCCGCGCTCGAACTGCCCGGCGTCCTCGCCGTCCTCACCCCGTACGACGCACCCCGCCTGGGCCCGGCGGACGACCCCACCCTGCGGGTGCTCCAGGACACCGCCGTCCCGCACCGCGGCTGGTACGTGGCCCTGGCCGTCGCCGACACCCCGGAGGGCGCGCGGGCCGCCGCCGGGGCGGTACGGATCAGCTACGCGCCCGAACCGCACGACGTCGGCTTCCGCGAGGACCACCCCGGTGTGTACGTGCCCGAGGAGGTCAACGGCGGCTATCCCGCCGAGCGGGAACAGGGCGACCCCGACGCGGCGCTCGCGGCCGCGCCCGTACGGGTCGACTGCGCGTACAGCGTGCCGCCCCTGCACAACCACCCCATGGAGCCGCACGCCGCCACCGCCGCCTGGGACGCCGGGCGCCGACGGGTGACCGTGTACGACTCCAGTCAGGGGGCCGATCTGGTCGGCAGGACGCTGGCCGCGCTGTTCGGCCTGCCCGAGGACCACGTCCACGTGATCTCCGAGCACGTCGGGGGCGGCTTCGGATGCAAGGGCACCCCGCGCCCCCACGTGGTCCTGGCGGTCATGGCCGCCCTGCACACCGGGCGGCCCGTCAAACTCGCCCTGCCACGCCGCCAGTTGGCCGCCACCGTCGGCTACCGGTCGCCGACCCTGCACCGGATCGCACTCGGTGCCCGCCGCGACGGCACCCTCACCGCCCTCACGCACACCGTCACCACCCAGACCTCCCGCGTACGGGAGTTCGTCGAGCAGGCCGCCGTACCCGCCCGGGTCATGTACGCCGTTCCGGACATCCGCACCACCCACCGCGTCGTCGCCCTCGACGTGCCCACCCCCTCCTGGATGCGCGCCCCCGGAGAGACACCCGGCATGTACGCTCTGGAATCGGCCATGGACGAACTGGCCGACGCGCTCGGCATGGACCCCGTCGAGCTGCGGATCCGCAACGAGCCCACGAGCGAACCCGACAGCGGCCGGCCCTTCAGCAGCAGGAACCTCGTCGCATGCCTGCAGGAGGGCGCGGACCGGTTCGGGTGGGCCGCCGCGCGCACGCCGCGCCGAGAGGGGCCGCTGCTGGTCGGCGCGGGCGTGGCCGCCGCCACCTACCCCGTCTGGATCGCCCCCTCCACGGCCAGGGCCACTGCCCGGCCCGACGGCACCTACCTCGTCGAGATCGACGCCACCGACCTCGGGACCGGCGCCCGCACCGTCCTCGCGCAGGTGGCCGCCGACGCCCTCGGCGTGCCGCTCGCGTCCGTGACGGCGGCCATCGGCCACACCGGCCTGCCCGCGGCCTCGCTCGCCGGGGGCTCCTCCGGAACCGCCTCCTGGGGCTGGGCGGTCCACGACGCATGCACCGCCCTCGCCGCGGAGCTGGCCCGGCACCGGGGGCCGCTGCCGCCCGAGGGGCTGTCCGCGTCCGCCGACACGACGGCGTCGGTCCGGCAGAAACCCCCGTACGCCCGCCACGCCTTCGGCGCGCACTTCGCCGAGGTGCAGGTCGACACCGTCACCGGCGAGGTGCGGGTACGCCGCCTGCTCGGGGTGTACGCGGCCGGGCGCATCCTCAACCCGACGACGGCCCGGTCGCAGTTCATCGGCGGCATGGTCATGGGTCTCGGCATGGCCCTGACCGAGCACGGTTCCGTCGACCCGGTCCACGGCGACTTCGCCGAGAGCGACCTGGCCGCCTACCACGTGCCCGCGAACGCCGACGTCCGAGCTGTCGAGGCGCACTGGATCGATGAGGCCGACGCCCACCTCACCCCGGTGGGCGGCAAGGGCATCGGCGAGATCGGCATCGTCGGGGTCGCCGCCGCGATCGGCAACGCCGTCTGCCACGCCACGGGGCGCCGGCTGCGCGAACTCCCCCTCACCCCGGACCGGGTACTGGCCGCACTCGGCTGACCCGCCGCACCGGACCCGCACGGGACCCGCTGCACCGGGCCGGGTGGACCGGGCGGGGCCGGGCTCGGGACGGGCGGGTCAGCCCAGGTCCGTGTCCGCGCCGAGCAGGGTGGTGAGGGTGAACAGGGCCCCGTCCGGGTCGCGGAGCGTCACCCACCGCTCCACTGCGTTCGACGTGATGTCCGAGACCGGGCGTCCGCCCAGCGCGACGGCGGCCTCGATCGCGGGCCGGAGCCTGGGCACGCGGAAGTGGACGTGCCAGCGGGGCCTGGTGTGCGGGGAGTAGGAGGCGAGCTCGACGGGGCCGCTGTTCAGGCGGGCCACGGGCTCACCGTTCTGCCGCAGCACGACCTGGTCCTCCTCGTAAGAGACCTCGCAGCACCCTGGGCGCTCGGTCGCCCATTCGAGCACCGCGCCGTAGAAGATCGCCGCGTCGAGGGCGTTCCGGGTACGCAGTTCCAGCCAGGCCGGCAGGGGGCCCTTGCCCGCCCGCCAGTCCGCGGCCACGGCGCCCTCCCAGATCCCGAAGACCGCGCCGTCGGGGTCGGCGACGAGCGCGGCGCGGCCGCCGGAATCGAAGGAGACCGGGCCGACCGCGATGGTGCCCGTCCGCTCCCGGATGCGGTCCACCGCCACGTCGGCGTCGTCGACGGCGAAGTACGGGGTCCAGGCCACCGCGACCCCCAGGTCCGCGGCCAGTGCCCCGATGCCCGCCACCGGGACCCGGTCCAGGTACGCCACCGAAAAGGCCTCGCCGAGGCGGGCCGGCCGGAACCTCCAGCCTGCGACCGCACCGTAGAAGCGCTGGGCCGTCTCGAGGTCGCGGGTCATCAGGCTCACCCAGCACGGCGCCCCGAAGACCTCCCTCGTCGAAATCTCCACCGCTCGCTCCGTCCCTGATGGGCCCCTCGTACATTCTGGCCCTTTTCGTGCCGTTCCTCGCGGTCGACAGCCGTGCACGCACACGGAAGGTGTCCGAGAACCACGCTCCGTGTCGGTCCCGGCCGGCGGCGTCCGGCGATAGCCTCGGTGCCGGACGCCACCCCGCAGCCCCGGAAGGCAGGTCTCCCATGGTCGGTTCCCAGGTCCCCGTGATCGATCTCGGGCCGTGGCGGTCCGGCGGAGCGCAGGCCCGCGCCCGTACGGCCGCCCGCGTCGACGAGGCCCTGCGCGCGGCCGGCTTCCTGCTCGTGACCGGCCATGGCGTGGACCCCGCGCTGCCCGCGCGGATCAGGGAGGCGGCGCGCGCCTTCTTCCGGCTGCCGGCCGTCGCGAAGGAGCCGTACGCCGTCACGGTCGGCGGCCGGGGCTGGCTCGGCCCCGGGGCGGAAGCCAACAGCTACGCCGAGGGCACGGCCTCGCCGCCCGACCTCAAGGAGTCCTGGTCCCTGGCGGCGGACGATCCCACCGGTGACCCCGCCGTGGACGCCGAGTGGTTCCGGCCCAACGCCTGGCCCGCCGAGGTGCCGGCGCTGCGGCCGCTGGTGACGGAGTACCTGGGCCTGATGCGGGCCCTCTCCGACGAACTGCTGGAACTCCTGGCCGTCGCCCTCGGCCTCGCCGAGGACCACTTCACGCGCCACACCTCCCACCCCACCTGGGGGTTCAACGTCAACTGGTACCCGGGCACGGAGACCGTCGGCCCCCCGCTGCCCGGCCAGTTCCGCATCGGGGCGCACACCGACTTCGGCACGGTCACGGTCCTCGACCGGCAGCTCGGCGCGGGTGGCCTGCAGATCCACACCGACGCCGACGGCTGGCAGGACGCGCCCTACGACCCGGCCGCCCTCACCGTCAACATCGGCGACCTGATGGCCCGCTGGACGGGCGACCGCTGGCGCGCGGGCCGCCACCGCGTACTGCCCCCGCCCGCGGACACTCCGGCCGAGGAACTGATCTCGCTCGTCTACTTCTACGAATGCGACGCGCACACCCGGGTGGAGTCCCTCCCCGCCCCGGTCGGCCGGGTGGTGCACGAGCCCGTCGACTCCCACACGTACCTGCGCGGCAAGCTCGACGCGATCAGCGTCACGGAGGGGGACGAGACCTGAGGCGGGACCTCCTCGCGTGGGGACCCCGCGGCCCGGACGAGCTCCATCCCGTCATCGGGGGAGGGGACGCGCAGCGCCTCAGCCGGTGCCGGTGGCGGCCGGGCCGGGCCGCGAGGCCTACAACTGGTAGCCGCCGGAGACCTCGATGTCCTGGGCGGTGATCCAGCGGCTCTCTTCGCCGACCAGGGTCGCGATCAGCGAGCCGACGTCGTCGGGCTCGCCGACCCGGCCGAAGGCGGTCTTCGCGGCGAGGGCCGGTACGACCTCGGGGAAGCGGGTGAACGCGTCGTCGGCGAGCCGTGTGCGGGTGGCTCCGGGCGAGACCGCGTTGACGCGGATGCCGCGGGCACTGAACTCCTTGGCCATGTAGCGGGTCAGCACGGTCAAGCCGCCCTTCATGGATGCGTACGCGGCGTAGCCGGGCTCCAGCCCGGAGGTCGCGGCCGCCGCGTTGCTGCTGACGTTGACGACGGAACCGCCCTCGGCCATCAGCGGGAGGAGCCGCTGGGTCAGAAAGTACGGGCCCTTGAGCAGGACGCGCATCAGCAGGTCGAAGTCCTCCTCGGAGGTGTCCTCGATCAGCGAGGTCTGCGCGATGCCGGCGTTGTTGACCAGGTGGTCGAAGGTGTCGCGGCTCCAGTTCGTGCGCAGCGCCTCGGCGACGCAGTCGCGGAAGCCGTCGAAGCCGCCGCTGTCACCGAGGTCCAGGTGCAGCGCGACGGCCGTGCCGCCCGCCTGCTCGATGGCGGCCACGGTGTCCGCGGCGCCCTGCCGGTTGCGGCCGTAGGTGAGGACCACCCCGATCCCGCGTTCGGCGATCCGGATGGCGGCGCTCTGCCCGATGCCGGAGCTCGCGCCCGTGACGATGGCGACCTGCATGATGGTCCTCCTGGGAATCCGTTGGGATGCGGTACTTCCATTGGACGCCTCTGACCTGCTGCTTCAGTAGAACGATCGTCCAGGAGGCTTGCCTGATCCTCCCGCCTGCGGGATGCCGAGACCGGCCCTGTGCTGCACTGGGACCATGGATCTGGAAGAGCTGCGGAGCCTGCTCGGCCGGCACGCGCGCCCGGACGCGACCACGGCCATCGACGGGGTGCTCGTATCGAAGGTCGACCGGTCGGACGCACCGGAGCCGGCAACCACCGGCACCGTGCTCGCGGTCATCGCGCAGGGCACCAAGCGCCTGGGGCTCGGGGACCGCGTCCTGGAGTACGGCGCCGGGCAGTACCTCGTGGCCTCCGTCGACCTGCCTGTCACCGGCCAGTTCCTGCGCGTCGGCCCGGACTGCCCGGCCCTGGGCTTCGGCCTGGTGCTGGAGCCCGCCGACATCGCCGAACTGCTGCTGCTCGCGGGTCCCGGAGACGTGCCCCGGGCCGGCGGCGGCACCGTGCCGGCCCTCGCCGTCTGCGATGCGCCCGACGAACTGCTCGACGCAGTGGTGCGCCTGCTGCGGCTCCTCGACCGGCCCCGTGACCGCGCCGCGCTCGCGCCCCTGGTCAAGCGCGAGATCCTGTGGCGGGTGATGACCGGGGAACAGGGCGCCACCGTACGCCAGCTCGGTCTCGCCGACAGCGGCCTGCGCCATGTGGCGCGGGCGGTGGCGTGGATCCGCAGCCACTACGCGCAGCCGTTCCGGGTCGAGGACCTGGCACGCCTGTCCGGCATGAGCCAGTCCGCCTTCTACCGGAACTTCCAGGCCGTGACCGCGATGAGCCCGCTCCGCTTCCAGAAGCAGATCCGGCTCCAGGAGGCCCGCCTGCTGCTCGCCACCCATCCCGGCGACGTCACCGGCGTCGCCCACCGCGTCGGGTACGACAGTGCGTCGCAGTTCAGCCGTGAGTACCGGCGGCAGTTCGGTACGCCTCCCAGCCAGGACGCCGCCCGGCTGCGGCTCGACGCATCGGGTGTCCCGGTGGCGGTGCCGGTGCGCTCGTAGCGGGCAGTGCGGGCGGACCGTTCGTATGACCGGGCGAGGGCTCTTCCGGTGATTGGCGGGCGCCGCGCGAGCCACGCACGCGGCGGGCGGGATACGCCCTCTACGCTGCGACGACGCCGAGCATCCTTGAGGAGACCAGCCATGTACGCAGCAGTCCGCAGGTACGAAGGCGTCACCGACCCGGCCGAAGCCGGACGCCTCGTCGACGAGGGGTTCGTGCCGATCATGCGCCACGTTCCCGGGTTCGTGGCCTACTACTGGGTCGATGCCGGCAACGGGGTGATGGTGTCGACCAGCGTGTTCGAGGACCGTGCGGGCGCGGACGAATCGATCGAGAAGGCGGCGGACTTCGTGCGGGAGAACCTCGCTTCGCTCCTTCCCAACCCGCCGCAGGTCACAGCGGGCGAGGTCGTCGCCTCCGCGTAGCGGCGTCGGGGCGCGACCACCCACCTCGGAGCGCGATCGGCCGGTACGTCAGCGCCTCGTCGGCAATCCGCTCCGCAGGAGCGATACTTGATCATGCCTATGACCAACCCGTGGCTGTCCGGCCCGGCACCGAAGAAGCGGCTTGATCGAGAGCGGCTGGAAGAGCGGATACTCAATCTGCTGTCGTCGCAGAACATGTGCGTCCTGGCGACGGCAGGGCCGGAAGGGCCACTGGCGACGCCGGTGCGCTATTTCCACCTCGACTTCGCGGTGATGTTCACCGCCGCCCCGCGTTCGCCGAAGATGAGGAACCTTGCTGCGGACCCCCGGGTCTCGGTGGGGATCTTCGCTCCGCTGGTCGGGCAGGCGAGCAGCCGGGGCGCTCAGGTCTTCGGGCAGGCTCGTACTCTGTCCGAAGACGACCCCGACTTCGAGCACTACTGGTCGGCCTTCCGCTGGCAGTCCGACCATGTCGAGCGTGCACTCTCTCTCGACGAACCACCGTCTGGGCCTCTTTGCGTGATCGAGGCCGAGCGGATCGTCTATACCGAGCACTGGCTCCGCCGCGAGGGCTTCGCGCCGCGTCAGTTCTGGACCAGATCCGGCCGGTAGTTTCACGCCTCCGGCCACGCACCTGGTCGGTCATCCGGCCTTCGGCCGGGCGGGGATACTGCTGTGGTGCTGTTGACATGGATCGCCGAGGTGGCGGACGAGCCCCTGGTGCTCGAGCCGGCCGACCGGCAGGTGGAGGTGGATACCAACACCTGGTGGCTGAGTGCGGCGGAAGGGGACAGGGAAACGCTGTCCGTCTCCGAGGTGGTGGCCGCCTTCGAGGAGACTGCTACCGCCATTCGGGGACGCGTTCGCGAGCGGGGCTTTCCCGGGGTGGCGACGTTCTACGTGTGGCACGACGAGCAGGCCGGGCAGCTCCGGTGTTCCACTGGGTCGGTGCCCCCGGATGCATTGCCGTTCGGCGGGAACTACGTGGCTTGTGACGATCTCGGTCCGATCGTCGAGGCGTTTCTGACCGACGGCGAGCCGGGGTTCATCGCCTGGGCGGACCTGGACGATGTGCAGAGCCGGGCGGAGGAGACCGGCGTCGAGCCGGAGGACGCGCCCTTCCCCGTCTGGGTCAGCAGCGTCGGGGCCGCACACTGACACGTTCTGCACGACCACACGGACATGTCGGCGTGCTCTCCCCACCACCTCTTCCACGAGGAGCAATGCGATGCGCACCAGCGAGGACCGCCTCGTCGAACTCATCCGAAGCAGCGGCCTCGACGTGCACACGGTCCAGGGCGACGAACCCGGACCCTCGGTCGGAACGGCCTGGCGGGCCATGGCGGGTTTCGGCGTGGAGCCCAGTGCCTCCCTTCCCCTGAAGGGAGACCTGGAGGGAGTCCACCGGCTGTGGCTCGAACATGCCCGCCGAGCCGATGTCATCGGCGAGGACGGGACGTTCCTGCTCACGGCGGTCGTGACAGGGGGTTCCGCAGTCGGCTGGGTCCGCGTGCGCCTGACGGACGACGCCGACGTCGCCCGCCTCGTGGACGACCAAGGGCGGATCGAGTTCATCGCCCGGTCCGGCTCGGGCGGCCACATCTGCGGCATCACCGCGGAGGAGTACGAGTACTGGATCGTGAGCCTGACCCTCTGACCGATCGTTTCAGAAGGGATCGTCCCAAGGCGTCTCGGTGGGGACTCGACGGCCGCGGAGGGCGCACCGCATGGTAGGTATGGGCGATGATCGGTCGCCTTCCGCTAGATGAGCAACTCGCCGCCCTGAAGACGGTGCTCTCCCGCAACGAGGTGTTGCTCGAGGTGCTGAGCCGGACCGCGACGCTGGAGTTGCCCGGCTGGTACGTGACGGCGGGCTGTCTGTTCCAGACCGTGTGGAACGTCGTGACGGACCGGCCCCCGGCCAACGGGATCAAGGACTACGACGTCTTCTACTTCGATGACGGAGACCTGTCGTGGGAGGCGGAGGACAAGGTGATCAGGGCTGGGAAGCAGGTCTTCGGTGACCTGCCTGCGGAGGTCGAGATCCGCAACGAGGCCCGAGTCCACCTCTGGTACGAGCAGAAGTTCGGCGTCGCATGTGCTCCGCACGGGTCCACGGAGTCGGCCATCGACTGCTTCGCTGCGACCACCTGCTGCCTGGGGGTGCGGCTGGAACCCGATGGCCGGTGGCGGGTCTACGCACCACACGGTCTCTCCGATGTGTTCAACCTCGTCGTGCGCCCGAATCCGGTACTCGCCCCGCGAGAGGTCTACGAGGCCAAGTCGACCCGTTGGCGTGCACAGTGGCCCGAGTTGACGGTACTGGACTGGCCGTCGACGCTCGTCGAGCGGCTCTGAGTCGCTCTGAGCGGCGCATTTGAACCGCCCCCAGGGGGAGGCGAAATCGGCTCGCCGCGTCGGCTGACCAGGTGGCAGGGTGCGGCGAATGACGCCCCAGTATCAGATTCGTGCCGACTACGACGCTCACACGATCGTGGTCTATCAGGCGTACCCGCCTGCCATCGCTGAAGCGGCACTGCGGGCGGGCCGCTTCGTTGCGCCGTTCTCGTTCCACCGGATGACGTGGATCAAGCCGTCGTTCATGTGGCTGATGCACCGCAGCAACTGGGCCCGCAAGCCGGGTCAGGAACGCGTTCTCGCCGTGCGGATGACCCGGGAGGGCTGGGAGGAGGCCCTGTCCCAGGCCGTGCTGACGACCGCCGCCCCGGCGGCGGTCGCCCAGGCAGCCGTACACGTCCAGTGGGACCCGGAACGCTCGCAGCGCGGAGCGGCACTGAACCACTACAGCATTCAGGTCGGCATCAGTCGCCGCCTGATCCGCACCTTCACCGACGACTGGATCGTCAGTCTCACCGACCTCACCCCCCAGGTCCGCAAAGCCTCGGCACTGATACAAACCGGGCACACCGCCAAGGCACAACGGCTGCTTCCCACGGAGCGCACCTACCCGATGCCTCAGACACTGCAAGATGTCGTTTCCCCAGGTAGCTGACAACGGGCCGCGCGGCCGCGCTCACCGTGAGGCGATGCCTCGGGAGTCTGTGCGGTCCAGCGACCAGCGGTGCAGCCGTTCGCCGTCGTGCGTGAGCCAGGTGCCGTCTCCCAGCACGGTGACGTCCTCCCCGACCGGCGCCGGGTAGTCCAGCCGGCCGAGCGGACGCAGTGTGTCCGCGTCCAGCAGCCAGTGCCGCGTCTGCGGTGCGCCTCCGGCCGGGTGCACCCGGCCCGGAACCAGCACATGGCGCCCGTTCAGGACCTCGGCGGAGGAGAACTCGTCGTTCTCCGGGTCGACGGCCAGCTCCGACAGGTCCAGCAGCGCCACCTGCTCCCCTGTCCCGAGGTCGTACGCCGCCAGCTCGTCGCGGTCGTCGTCGGGGAACAGGTGCTCGGCGTACCGCTGGGTCAGGATCCGGGAGCCCGGGAGGAATCCCGCCAGGGCGCGCATCCACGTGCCGCCGAGGATCCGGAGATCGTCGGCGCGCGGCTCGGCCCACCAGGTCGACCAGCTCTGCCAGGCGGTCCAGCAGGACACCACCAGGATGCCGCCGTCCGGACGCCAGGACTGCACCGCGGCCGACGCCAGCGAACGGATCTGCCGCCGGCCGAGCACCTTGCCCGTCGCCGTGTCCAGGAGCAGCAGGTCGTCCCAGGTGTAGTTGCGGTCCGGCTCCAGGTCGTACACCAGGGCGGCCTTCTCCTTGTCGGGCTCCAGCGTCGGCACGACGACGCTCACCAGCCGTCCGTCCGGACTGACGGCCGGGGTGGAGTGTGCCCGGGCGGTGCCGTGCGACGGGGCGTGGGGAAGCTCCCATCGCGGGCCGCCGTCGGGGCCCAGTGCCCGCACCGATGCCACCCCGGCCACGACGAACCCGCCGTCGGGCGTGGGGACCGCCCGCTCGTGCTCCTCCGTCCGCAGGGCGGCGGTCGCGCCTGTGGTCGCACCCGTAAGGAAGTCCTCGCGGTCGTGGACCTCCACCAGCCCCGGCGTGCGGACGAGGAGCCGCCCTCCGGCGACCGCCTCGACCGTGCCCGGCGCCCGCGTCGTGCCGAGCGGTACCACGTCGATCCGTTCATCCCCCGTGTCGTTCATGACGAGAATGCTCGCAAGTGCCGCGCGGGCACCGCCAGCCGTTTCCTCGTGCCGAGGTCCGGCGCCGGCCGAGGCCGCCTGACAGCCGTCGGCCCGGTGTCCGTGCGGGTATTCATACCTGGGAGTGACCGCGGGACGAGAGGCCCTCCTCCGGTGGGACGGGCCGGATCCTCCGCAGTGGTGACGATCGGTCAGGCGCCGGTGCATAGCGTCGGATCCATGAACCGACGCAGAGCAGTCGCCTCAGCCGCCTTACTCGCCCTCCTCCTGCCCCTCCCGCTCACCGCCGCCGGCACCGCGGCCGCCGCGGACTCCCCGTCCGCTGCCGCGCCGAGCCGCACCTCGGTGGAACTCCCGCGTCCCACGGGCCGTTTCGCGGTCGGCCGGGAAGACCTGCACCTGGTGGACCGCAGCCGCACCGACCCCTGGGCCGGCTCCGGGCCCCGCGAGCTGATGGTCACCATGCGCTACCCGGCACGGCGCGACACCGGCGGCCCCGCGCGCTACCTCACCGACGAGGAGGCCCGGCTGCTGCTGGTCGACCGCGGGCTGGACCAGGTCATCCCGGTCGAGACCCTGACCGGTACGGCGAGCGCCTCCCGGACCCACGCCCGCCCCGCCGCCGGACGGTACCCGCTGATCGTGCTCTCCCCGGGCTTCACCGTCCACCGTGCCACCCTCACCGCGCTCGCCGAGGACCTGGCCTCCCGCGGCTACGTCGTCGCCTCCGTCGACCACGCCTACGAGAGCGTCGGCACGGCCTTCCCCGGCGGGCGCGTGCTGAAGTGCCTGGCCTGCGAGAAGACCGAGGCGGGCACGCCCATGCGGACGGTCAGCGACACCCGCGGCCGCGACGTGTCCTTCCTGCTGGACCGCCTCACCGGACGCCACCCCGCCTGGCGCCACGCCGGCCTCATCGACCAGAGCCGCATCGCGATGGCGGGCCACTCCATCGGCGGCGCCTCCGCGGTCGCCGCGATGGCGATCGACCCCCGGATCCGGGCCGGGGTGAACATGGACGGCGGACTCCACACCCCGGTCCCCGACACCGGGCTCGGCGGGCGCCCCTTCATGCTGCTCGGAGAGCGGAAGAGCGCCCCGGGCGGCATCAAGACGTGGGACGACGACTGGCCCAAGCTCGACGGCTGGAAGCGCTGGATCACCTTCGCGGACTCGGGCCACTTCACCTTCACCGACTTCCCGGCGATCGGCGAACAGCTCGGCCTACCCGACCAGGGAGCCCCGTTGCCCGGCGCCCGCTCCGTCGAGCTGACCCGGCGCTACGTCGCGGCCTTCTTCGACCAGCACCTGAAGAACATCCCGCGGCCCCTCCTCGACGGTCCGTCCGCCGACGCGCCGGAGGTCAGCTTCCACACCCCCTGAACCGGTCCTCAGACCACGGTCACCGGGTGCCGCACGACCGCGTCGAAGAGGTAGCCCTGCGTGTTGTGGACCGAGGTCTCGGGCTGCGTCCGCCCGCTCGCGTCGGTCGCCCGGGCCAGCAGCGCCGTCGCACCCGTCGTCCGCGGGGTCCACGGCAGCGACCAGCGCACCCAGCCGCCCCGGCGCGGGGCGTCGTGCATCCGGGCCCGCCGCCAGTGGCCGCCCCCGTCCGTGCTGACCTCGATGCGGGTGACGGGGGCCGCCGCCGACCAGGACCGGCCGGTCAGCAGCCGGGTCCGGTGCACGGGCAGGGTGGCGCCCAGCTCCAGCTCGAAGGCGCTCTTCAGGGTCTGCCGGGTCAGCGGGGCGCTGCCCTGCGCCGGGTGCTCGGGCCCGAACAGCCGGTACATGTCGGTGTTCCACGGCGAGTACAGCGGCTCGTCGCTCACCTCGATGTCCCCGACCCACTTGATCGAGGAGATCCCGACCCAGTCCGGTACGACGAGCCGCACCGGACCGCCGTGGTCGGGCGGCAGCGGCTGCCCGTTCATCTCGTACGCGAGCAGGACGTCGTCCAGCGCCTTCGCCACCGGCAGCGGGCGGCGCACCCGGCCCAGGTTCACCCCGTTGGAGATCACCTCGTCGTCCAGCCCCCTCGGCAGGACGTCGACGGCGGCGCCGGTCACCCCGGCGAGCCGCAGTACGTCCGACAGCCGCGCCCCGCGCCAGCGTGCGACCCCGATCGCGCCCAGGGTCCAGGCGGTGCCCGTCACCGGCTGCCCCTGCTGCGTGGTGTAGAAGCTCCGGCCGTTGCCCGCGCACTCGATGAACAGCGTCCGCTCGACCGCCCGCAGGGCCCGCAGCCGCTCGTACGAGAACTCCACCGGGCCGCCCGCCAGCCCGTCGCCCCACACCTTCAGCCGCCACCCGGCCGCGTCGACGCGCGGGGTGGAGGTGTGGTTGCGGACGAAGAACCGGTCGATGGGGGTGAGCGGGCCGGTGCCGCGCAGCGCCGCGAAGTTCGTCTCCGCATTGGTGCCGCGGAGCGTGAACAGCTCGGGCGGCAGCGGTTTCACGGTGCCGGGGCCCGCGGCCGCCACGGGCGGGACTGCGGCCGAGGCCGGTGCGCCCGCGGCCATGCCCAGCGATCCGGCGGCGGCGCCCACCGCGAACAGCTTCAGCAGATCGCGGCGGTCCACCCCGGCGGAGCGGGCGCGCCCGCGTGTCCACTGCCGCAGGCGCGTGCGGTCGTAGTGGCTCTCGTCCGACAGATCGAGCGGCATGGCAGTGCACTCCTTGGTCGCGGTTCCCGAGGGACCGTAGAGGCCCGGGGCGAGCCGCGGGAACCTTCCCAGGGGGATGGCCACGCACTCGAAACACTGCCGCAACGGCCGATTACCGCTGGTCGGCGGAATTTCGGCAGGATGTGGGGCATGACCGAGATCCGTACCCCCCGCCTCCTCCTCCGCCGCTGGACCGACGACGACCTCGTCCCCCTTTCGGAGATCAACTCCGACCCGGAGGTGATGCGCTGGATCGGTGAGGGCGAGACCCTCGACCTGGACGAGACGGCCGAGGAGATCGAGCGCTGGGAGGAGGAGTGGGACGAGGAGGGCTTCGGGCTCTTCGCCGTCGAGCTCCTCGGCTCCGGGGAACTCATCGGCGCCGTCGGTCTCTCGGTGCTCGAGAACCTGCCGGACGCGCGGGCGGACGTGCAGATCAGCTGGCGGCTCGGCCGCCAGTACTGGGGCCAGGGCTATGCCTCCGAGGCCGCCCACGCCACCTTGGAGTTCGCCCTGCAGGACCGCGGCCTGGACCGCGTCGTCGCGATCAACAGGATGAGCAACACCGATTCCGAGAACGTGATCCGCAAGCTGGGCATGGTGATGGAGCGCGACACCACGGACCCCCGGTACGGGACTTCCGTGCGGATCCACGGCATCGACCTCACGGAGTACGAGGCCTGATCCGGCCGTCCCGCATCAGCCGATCGGCCGACCCCGGGGTCGGCCGGACCGCTCCCGGGCTCCGTCCACCGGGCGGACCGGCCGGGGGCTCCGGTGCGGCGAGCATGGACCGGGGGAGCGGGAGGGCGTACGCGGCCCTCCCCGCCCGGAGCCGAGAGGGACACCATGAACGCGCACGACCGACTGCTCCTCGACGGCGCCCGCGCCGGTGACGCGGCGGCGGTGAGCGCCGCGCTCGCCGCCGGAGCGTCCGTGGAAGCCCGCGACGAACAGCTGCGGACCCCGCTGCTCCTCGCCGCGCTCGGCGATCACGCGGCCGCCGCCGCGGTGCTGCTCGCCGCCGGAGCCGACCCGAACGCCCCGGACTCCCGGGAGGACAGCCCCTGGCTGGTCACCGGTGTCACCGGCAGCGTCCGGATGATGCGCCTGCTGCTGCCCGCCGGGCCCGATCTCAAGCAGCTCAACCGCTTCGGCGGGATCTCCCTCATCCCGGCCGCCGAGCGCGGGCACACCGCATACGTGCGCGCGGTGCTCGACGAGACGGACATCGACGTCGACCACGTCAACCGGCTCGGCTGGACCGCCCTGCTGGAGGCGGTGATCCTCGGCGACGGCGGCCCCCGCCACGAGGAGGTCGTCGCCGCGCTGCTCGCAGCCGGAGCCGATCCCGAACTGGCCGACCAGGACGGGGTGACCCCGTACGAGCACGCCGTGCGCCGGGGTTTCACGGGCATGGCGCGGATCCTGCGCGCGGCCGGGACGGCCGGGGACGGGCGGGGGAGCGGGGACGAGCGGGAGGCCGGCCGGTGAACCGCCGCGCACGGGGATCCCGTACCGCCCTCGCGGCGCTCGCCGCGACCCTGCTGCTCGGCGCCTGCACCCAGGCCGGGACCCCGGCCGGCTCCGCGACCTCGGCTTCCCCCGCGACGCCGAGTCCGGCGCCGTCCGCGGCCTCCCCGCTGCCGGCCACCGCGCCGACCCCGCAAGGGCTGCTCCTGACCGCCGACTTCGGAGCCGACACCGTCACCTTCGTGGACCCGGAGCGCGGAGCGGTCGCCTCCGTCGCCGTGGGCAGGGCCCCGTACGGACTGGCCGTCGGCGCGGACGGCCGCGCGTGGGTGGCCACGGCCGAGGGCCTCGCCGTCGTCGACACCCGCACCCGCGCCCGGGTGGCCCGCATCCCGTACCGCACCGACGCCGGCCCGGCCACCGACGGCGAGTACCGCGGCGGCGGCATGGGCATCGCGCTGTCGCCCGACGGCGCGCACGCGTACGTCGGGGTCAACGTCCCCGGCACGACCGGCGTCCTGGAAGTCGTGGACACCGCCACGCAGCGGGTCACCGCCGTCGTACCGGTGGGCCGGCGCCCCTTCGACGTGGACGTGTCGGCCGACGGCGCCGAGGTGTACGTCACCGGCCACGACTCCTTCGACGTCACCGTCGTGGACGCCGGTTCGCTCCGGCCCCGCCGGATCGAAGTCGCGCCGTACGGCACCGAAGGCGGGCTCGGCTCCTGGCTGAAGCCGCACTACGCGGCCGTCCGCCCGGCCGACGGGAAACTGCTGCTCCCCTTCGAGGGCGAGCGGCTCGTGGTGGTCGACCCGCGGACCGGCCGGACCACCGTCGAGCCGATGACCGCCGACACCCACCAGCACGGCGCCACCGCCACCGCCGACGGGCGGCTCCTGGTGGTCGGCACCGGAGCGGTGGAGCCCGGCACGGGCAAGGGCCCGTCACTGACGGTGCGTTCCCCGGACGGCAGCGAGCGGGTGTACCCGCTGGAGGGCCCGCACGAGGACGTCGCCGTGTCCCGGGACGGCCGGACGGCGTACGTCACGGGCGGTTACACCCGTGACGGCCACTGGAACGGCATCACGGTCGTCGACCTCGAGACGGGCGCCGCCCGCCGCCTCCCGGCGGGCGCCAGGCCGCTCGGCATCGCCGTCCTCTGAGCCCCTCTCAGGCGGGCGCGGTTCCGGGGGCTTGGGCCGCGCCGCCCCGGCGGACCGCGGCGAGCGCGGCGGCGTGCAGGGCGGCCGGATCGCCGTGGTGGGGGAGCGGGCTGCCGCTGAGCGTGTACCACTCCTCGGCGCCCTCGTACTGGACGTCGAAGCGGGCCAGGTCCCCGGCGACGGCGGTGGTGCACAGGATGAGGGGGCCGGTGATGACGCCCACCTCGTCGGTCATGGCGCCGCCGGGCCCGGCGGTCACCCGGTCCTGCCACTGCCGTTGGTGCGCTCCGGTCATGAGGTGCAGGTGTCGAGCATCGTCGTGAGCATCTTCTTCTCCGGTTCGGTGACGGTCAGCCCGTACGCCGACTTCACGGTGGTCCAGGCCCGCCCGTACTGGCACCAGCTCGACTTGTCCGGCGGCTGCCACAGGTCCGGGCTCTGGTCGCCCTTGGAGCGGTTCGAGGCCGCCGTCACGGCGAGCAGCTGAGGGTTGGTCAGGTCGTTGGCGAAGGCCTTGCGCTTGGCGGCGTCCCAGCCGGCCGCACCGGAGCGCCACCCCTCGGCGAGCGGGACCATGTGGTCGATGTCCATCTTCGAGGCGTCGGTGACGACCACGCCGTCGTACAGGCTCTTCCAGGTGCCGGACACCGCCCGGCACTCCGCGTCCCGCGTGACGCCGGAGCCGTCGCGCTCCAGGATGACCTCGCGGGTGTCGCACTTGTTGCCCTGCTGGGCCCAGTGCGTGAACTTGTCCCGGCTGTAGCCGGTCATCGTGCCCACCGGCGCCACCTTCAGCGCCTCCAACCGGGTCCGCGCCACGTCGGCGCCGACCATCCCCGGCAGCACGTCCCCGCCGCCAGGCTTGGAATCCGGTTTGGAATCAGGCTTCGCCTTCGAGGACTGTCCGGTCCGCGGGGCGGACGGCTTCGCGTCCCCGCCACCGCCGCTCGTCGCCGCCGGACCGGAGCAGCCGGCCGCGGCCGCCAGCAGTACGGCCGCCAGGACCGCACCGGGCACACCTATCTGACGTCCCATAACCCCACCCCGAGTCGGCTCCACTGCGCAACTGTCCCCGGAAGACTACCCAGAACCGGACATAAAACCAGCCATGGACCCTCCGGCGGGCGTTGTCAGTGGGGCTCGCTAGTCTCCCGGCATACCGCAGCTCAGGGGGGTTCGTTCCCCCCTGTCAGGGCTGCGCGGAACCGTAGGTGACAGGCGGAGGGGCACGGGCTGATGGCATGGCTGGCGGCGGGCGAGGGGTACGAGATCGCCCTGGTGGAGGGACGGGTGGCGGCGAGGTCCACCACCGGCCGGACTGCGGGACGGCAGTTGAAGACGCTGCCGAAGGCGCTGAAGGACCATCCCGAGGTGGACCGGCTGCGCCGGCTCGCCGAATGGCTCGACCGGCACGAGGCCGCCTGCGTGGCGCAGGTCGACGGCTGGATGGTGTCCTCACTGCCCGTGCCGACCGCACTGCTCGCCCGGGTCTGGCCGGACGAGGCCTGGCAGCACGCCCTGCGCGACATCGCCGTCGTCGGTGACGACCCGGACGAGGTGGGCTTCCTGCGGGACGCCACCGCCTCCGGTGAACTGAAGGTGGTCAACCTCGACGGCGAGACCGTACGGCTCTCCCCGAGCACGGTGACCCTGCCCCACCCGGTGCTGCTGCCGGACCTGGACGACGTACGGGACTTCGCGGCCGAGCTGGGCATCGTCCAGCGCGTCGAGCAGATCCACCGCGCGACGTGGCAGAAGCCGGACGGGCTCACCGCCACCGCCACCGAGGTCCGCGACTACGCGGGCGGGGTCTTCCCCACCCGCTTCAGCCTCGCCGCCCGGGCCACCGGCCTCGGCTACCGGGTCTCCGGCGGCTACGCCACCTGCAAGGTCCGCGACTCGGGCGCCGGCGCGGAGGCGGCGGTGTGGATCGGCGAGCCCTACTACGAGGACGAGACCACCACCGGCGCCCTGAGCTGGCACGACGAGAACGGCCGGACGGTACCCCTGGCCGCCGTCGGACCGGTGGCCTGGTCCGAAGGCATGCGGATGGCCGCGGCGCTGTACGCCGGGCGCAAGATCGAGGAGGGCGGGAACGCATGAGCACCAACCAGAAGGACACCGCGATGAACACGGCCGAACTGCTGCTCAAGGCCGGCGCCGTACTGCCGCACGACACCGAGGGCGCCGGCCCCACCGCCGTCGCCCTGACGGCCCGTTCCTACCGCCATCCCGGACTCGGCGACGACCGCGTCGTCGTCCGTCTCGCGCCCGCCGAACTGGGCCCGGCCGAGGACCTCGCCGCCGGCTTCCTGGGACTCGTACGCGCAGAGGGCGAGCCCCCCGTCGTCGGCCTGAGCCGGCGCCAGGCACTCGGCTTCCCCGAATGGGTCCTCGTGCACCACCCCGAGGACGGCCACCACGCCCTCGCCGTCGTCCCCGAACTGGACCGGGTCGCCCGGCAGGCCAAGACCAAGCCCAAGGCCGCCCTGGACGCCTGCCAGGAACTGGCCGACCGCCTCGCCGCCTCCGTCCCGCACTTCCTGCCCGTCTTCCACGAGCAGGCGGCCCGCATCTTCCTCGCCGTCGAGAACACCACCTACGCCGCCCAGCTGTTCGGCCGCGCCCGCACGGCCGAGGCCCAGCACGGCCTCGCCATCGACGAAGACCGCCTCGACTCCGTCTTCCTCGAATTCGCCCTGGCCGGCGCCCTGCCGGTGAAGGTCCTCACCGGCTACGCCAAGGCCCTGGCCGGCCGCGTCACCCCCGCCGAGGCCCACGAGCGCTTCCGCCGCCTGTGCGTGCGCCGCACCGCCGGCGGGCTGCCGCCCTCCGCCCAGGCCGCCGTCGAACTGCGCCGCCTCGCCCGCGCCGCGGGCCTCACCGGAACCGAGGCCGAGCAGGACTACCTCGCCGAACTGCTGCCACTGCCCGCCACCCTGCGCGCCGCGCTCGGCTGGTGGAAGGCCCACCGCGCAGCCCTCGTCGCGCTCGCCCACCGCGTTCCCGCCGTACGCGGCACGCTCCTCGGACTGACCCCGCCCGGAGGCGGTGACGAGCTCACCACCCTGTGGCTGGAGATCCTGGAGGAGTCCGGCGCGACCGCCGGGCTGGCCGGCGAGGACCTGCCCGCCGAGCAGCGGTGCGCCGACGGCACCGCCGGCTGGCTGGAGCGCTTCCACGCCGCCCGCCACACCGGCTGGGGCGTGCGCCCCACCCTCGACGTCCTCCTCGACGTGGTCGAGCGCAGCGCGGAGCAGCTGCGCACCGAACTCGCCCGGCCCGGCCGGGAAACGGGCCTGCGCGTCGGAGTCGAGGACGCCGACCTCCTCGACCTGCTGCTCGCCCTGGAGATCCCGGTCGCCGACCCCGACCCGGACCCCGAGAACAAGCGGCACCGGCACGACCAGCTGAACCTGACCGGCTGGGCCCGCTCCGAGCAGCGCCGCGACCTGCTCGCCCTCGCCGGGGACCAGCGGTTCCACCCCGCCTTCCGCCGGGCGCTGAACGCCCTCGGCGGC
Organism: Streptomyces sp. NBC_00207; assembly: GCF_045160965.1. Taxonomy (NCBI): domain Bacteria; kingdom Bacillati; phylum Actinomycetota; class Actinomycetes; order Kitasatosporales; family Streptomycetaceae; genus Streptomyces; species Streptomyces sp. NBC_00207. Next base: position 8,923,835 of record NZ_CP130715.1, read on the forward strand.
AACGGCGAAGGCGTCCAGGTCATCCGGCGCGTCGCCGAGTCGCCCGGTGGCCGCCCGCTCCTGACCGAGTGGATGCGCGAAGTCGCCCGCGCCTCCACCGCCGCCGGCCTGCCCGGAGTACCGGAAGCCATCCGGCGCCTGACCTGGCTGCCCACCGAAGCCCTCGAACTCGCCCCCGGGGAAGTGGCCGCCGCGGCCGCCGCCGACCTCGCCGAGACCCTCGCCCGCACCCTGCGCGGCGGCCTCTTCGAAGAACTCGCCTGGCCCTCCTGGGAGAGCGCCCTCGCCGAACTGAGCCCCGGCCAGAGCCGCCACGGCCTGACGGTGATGGAAGCCTGGCCGTACCTGATCGTCGCCAACCAGGCCGAGGTCCGCGTCATCGACGCCGACTCCACCGTCCTCACCCACGACCTGCGCGTCCCCACCGGGTCCGAGTACCGGCACGGATTCCACTACGTCGACGGCGACCTGCTGGTCTTCTGGTCCTCCTGGAGCACCAACCGGACGGAGGGCTACTGGCACTCCGCACCCCAGACCGTCTTCACCCTGGACACCGACCGCAACCACTGGTCGCTGCGCAGCGAGCACATCTCCCTGCCGCTCCCCGGAGGCGGCCGCGCCACCGGCGGCGGCGTCCTGCACCGCGGCGACACGAAGCTGCCCGACGAGCGGTCCCTGCTGTCCGACGGCACCTCGTACTGGGTGTGGCAGCGGCGCGACGAGAAGAACGAGGCCGGCTGGCGCGAGTACGACCCCGCAGGCGCGGCGTACGGCCGGATCTCCCTGCCCGGGTTCCTCGCCGACGCCCTGTACGCGCACCCGGACAACGCCCGCCACAGCGGCCACTCCAACTGGCTGCGGCCTGCGCCCACCGTCGCCGGCTCCGTGCTCGGCGCCCCCGCCGGCGGCCTGCTCGGCTGGCGCACCGTCCGCCTCGCCGGCCACGGCTGGGAGGGCACCGACACCGGCGGCCGCACCGTCACCGTCCCCGAGGGACGCGACATGCCCCTCGCCGCGCTCGCCTTCCCCGGCGACGACCGGCCGCGCGCCCTGTCGCAGCACTGGCAGGAGCTCAGCATCAGCGACCCCGACGGCGTGGTCACCGCCCGCTCGCGCGGCGACCACCACCGCCGCTCCGCCTTCGGCACGGGCAGCGTGGACCTCCCGCCGCTGTCGCACTGGTACGCCCTGCGCCCCCGTGACGTCGAAGGCTCGGCCGCACTGCGCTCCGCCGACCGCGAGACCGTCGCCGCACTGCTGAAGGCCGCCGCCACAGCCGAGAAGGTCACCGACCTGCCCGGCCTCGTGAGCGCGGCCCTGCCCCGGGTCACCGCCTCGAAGCTGATCGGCGGCATCGTCGAGGTACTGCGCTTCACCCTCACCCAGCAGAAGGCCCTGGACGCGGTCGCCGCCCGGCTCCACCCGGACGACGCCCCCGCCGAGGAGCGCGAGCACGGACCCAGCGACCGGCTGCTCGGCGACGCGCTGAGCGGGCTCATCGGCTCCGGGTACTACCGCTGGGGCGGCGACGAGGACGGCGCCCACCACTTCCTGAGCGAACTCCGCGCCGCCTGCGCGCGGACCGGCGACACGGAAGTGCCCGGCAGGCTCCACTTCGACGTGCCCGCGCTGACGCACAGCACCCTCTCCTGGACGCCGTTGCTCGACGAGCCCGCGGCAGCCGCCTACCGCGCCGCCACCGTGTCGGCCACCGACGAACAGCGGGCCGCCCTGGTCACCCTGCTCGGCGCGGTCGACGCCCTGGGCCTGGCCTCCGCGGAGGGCTCCGCCGCCCGCTGGCGCCGCGTCGTGCTCCACCTCGACCGCGCCCACCTGACCGGCCCCGACGGCCTGTCACGCAACCTCCACCACCGTGGTGTGCTGCCGCTGGGCGGCGGAGCCGTCCTCGCCCTGACCGAGCACAGCGAATCCGTGCCCTACGGCCACGAGTTCGGCGCCCTGCTGCACGACCCCACCGGCCGCTTCACCGTCCCCGGCCCCTACACCGTGCGCGGCGAGACCCCGCTCGGCGACCGCGAACGGGGACCCGGCTGGCTGGCCGACTTCCTCGCCGCAGCCGCCGAACACGGCCCGGCACCCTTCAGCCCGGAAGCCGCGGAGGAGTTCTCCCGGCTCACCGGAGTCCCCGGCGCCCTCGCCCGCCTGGTGATCGCCGGACTCCCGCACACCGACACCTACGAGCGCAACTTCCTGCCCGCGGAGCTGCGCACCGCCCTCGGGGTCAAGGCCACCGACGCGGCCCACGCCCGCGACGAGCTCAAGAACCTCGACGCCGAAGTGCGCCGCGCCGTGGTCGCCGCCCTGCTGCCCGCCGATCCGGCGAAGCTGTGGAGCGAGGGGCCCGACGTGTCCGCCGCCGCGGAGGTGTGGAACCGGCGCGTGGGCCGCCGTACCCGCGTACCCGACTGGCTGGCCACCGAGGCTGCACGCGCCGTCGGCCGGGGCTGGGCCGCGCACCGGGGCCTGGGCGCACTGCTCGACCCGGCGGCCTCGCGCGAACTCTCCGTCGACGTGGCCTGGACGGTGAAGGGCGACCACGTGGAGCCCCGCGATCCGGCCACCCACCCCTTCACCGCGAGCGTCCTGACCGGGACCGTGGCCACCGCGGCCTGGCTGGCGCACCGGCTGCCCGCCGGAGACCCCGTACGAGCGGCCCTGCCGCCCGCGCTGACCGCCGTACGGCAGCGGCTCGCCGCGCCCGAACTGCTCCTCGAAATCGGGCACTACACCAGCCTGCCCGACTTCCGGAAGGCAGCGGGCACACCGACCGAAACCGGTGAGGGATACGAGCGCTACGGCGCAGTCGTCATGGCCACCCACGACGACCAGCCCAAGCCCGCACTGCGCCCGGCCCTGCTGGACTCCACCGGCTCCGACCCCTACCTCCCGGCGCTGCGCGGCGCCGAACAGCGGCCCTCCGCGGTCGAGACGGCCCTGCGGACCGTCCACGACCCGCGCTTCGCGGCCTTCCTCGCCGACCCGGGCGCCCCCGCCGCCGGCGCGGCGGACGCCGACGGCACCTGGTGGCCGCAGGACCCGAGCCGCTCCGTTCCCGAGCTGGTCGAGGAGGTGAGCGCGGCGCACGGTCTCGGCGCCGACGCGGCCACCGTGTACCTCGTCCTGCTCGCCATGCCCGACCCCACCGACCGCAACACCGCGCGGTGGACGGGCTGGAAGCCCGCCCGCCTCAAGGCCGCCCGCGCCGAACTGGCCGCCACCGACCTGGTGGTGTCGGCCGGCCGCACCCGGGCCGGGCGCTCGCTGTTCCTGCCGGGCGGATGGGCCGAAATGGCCTCGCCGACCCTGCCGGTGGAGCAGTGGAAGCTGCCGATGTACGGTCTGGGCGCCGGTGAGCGGCCGCTGCTCGGCGTGCTCACCCCGGCCGAACCGGCCGCCGACCTCTACCGCCGGGCCTGGCAGCGGGTCCGGGAGGGCGACGTGCCGCGCTTCGAGGAGCTCAAGGTGAAGCGCACCCGCGCCCGCCGCCGCTGAACCACCGGCCGCCCGGGCCCCTTCGGCGCGGCGCACCTCCCCAGGGGTGCGCCGCGCCCCCGGCCCGCACGCGGCACGCCTGCCGGGTACCCGGTACCCGTTTTCCCCTTCCTTGTTCCCCGTTCCCCGTTCCCCGCTCACGTTCCAGAGGACCCCGATGACCGTCACCGCACCATCCGTCCCCGCCCCCCGGCAGGTGCTGCCCGCCGAGGAGCGTCACGCCGCCGAGCTCGACTTCCTCGCCGCCCAGGACCCCGGCCCCCGCCCGCCCGGCTGGGCCCTGACCCCGCGCGCCGTCGTCACCTTCGTCTGCGGCAGTGACGGAGCCGAACTGGCCCTGCCGAAGGGGCGCGCCGGGCTCCCCTCCAAGCTGGCCATCGCCCCCAAGTTCGTCGGCGAACGCGCCCTGGTGGAGCGCTGCGTCGTCACCCTCGCCGGAGAGCGCGGCCTGCTCCTCACCGGCGAGCCCGGCACCGCCAAGTCGATGCTGTCCGAACTGCTGGCCGCCGCCGTCAGCGGTACCAGCGCCCTCACAGTCCAGGGCACGGCCGGTACCACGGAAGACGCCTTCCGCTACGGCTGGAACTACGCGCTGCTGCTCGCACAGGGGCCGAGCTCAGGCGCCCTCGTCGACTCCCCGGTGCTCTCCGCCATGCGCACCGGACGCGTGGTCCGCGTCGAGGAGATCACCCGCTGCCTGCCCGAGGTGCAGGACGCACTGGTGTCGATCCTGTCCGACCGGCGCGTCAGCGTGCCCGAACTGACCGCCACCGAGGACGCGGTGGTCTCCGCGGCCCCGGGCTTCACCGTCATCGCCACCGCCAACCTGCGGGACCGCGGCGTCTCCGAGATGTCCGCCGCCCTCAAGCGGCGCTTCAACTTCGAGACGGTCGCCCCGATCGCCGACGCGGACGCCGAGGCCACGCTGATCCGCCGGCAGGCGGTCGCCGCCGTCGAGCGGGCCGGCGCGGCCTTCGGGGTCGACGACGCCGTGCTCGACGCGCTCGTCACCGTCTTCCGCGACCTGCGCTCCGGGCGCTCCGCCGAGGGCTGGGACGTCGAACGCCCCGGTACGGTCATGTCCACCGCCGAAGCCGTGCAGGTGGCGGCCTCGCTCGGGGTCGCGGCCGCCTACCTGCCGGGCGGGGACGTACTGGACCTGCTGCCGGGCCACCTGCTGGGCGTGGTCCGCAAGGACGACCCGGCCGACCACGGCCGCCTCCTCGGCTACTGGGACGGCCCGGTGCGCCGCCGTGCCGAGGACGGCTCCGCGATGTGGCGCCGCCTCTGGGACCTGCGCGGGAGCCTGCGTTGACCTCCGACCCGCGCGCCGCCGTCGCCGCGCTCGCCGCGTCCCGTACGCCGTACCTGCTGGGCGTACGCCACCACAGCCCCGCCCTGGCCGCGGTGGTGCCCGAGCTGCTGGACGCCTCGGGCGCGGACGTGGTCTGCGTCGAACTCCCGGCGGACTTCCAGCCGTGGCTGGAGCATCTGGCCGACCCGGAGACCGTGGCCCCGGTCGCCCTCGCGGGCACCGACGGCGACGGCCGCCTGGCGTTCTACCCGTTCGCGGACTTCTCCCCGGAACTGGCCGCGATCCGCTGGGCCCGCCGCACCGGCGCGACCGTCCTCTGCTGCGACCTCCCCCTCCCGTCCCCCGGCTGGACGGCCGAGCCCGCCGCGGCGGACCGGGCTCCGGCTCCGGGCGGGACCGGGGGCTCGGCCCCTGGCCCGGACCCGGCTTCGCCCGCAGGGCAGGTCCCGGGCCGGCCCGCTCCCGCAGGCGCGGCTCCGGTTCCGGACGGGGACGGGGACGGAGGAACCGGCCCGGCCCTGGAGGCAGAGCCGGAGTCGCAGGCGGACTTCGGGCCGGACGTGCGGGCGCGGCGGGGGAGTTCCTTCGCGGATGCGCTGACCGCCGCCGGTACCGGCCGTGACGGTGACGACCTGTGGGACCGCGCCGTCGAGGTGCTCGCGCCGGGCTGTTCCGCGGAAGCCGTGCGGCGGGCGGCGCTCGGCGTGGGCTGGGCGCTGCGCGCGGACTCCACCCCGCCCGCCAGGGATCTGGCGCGCGAAGCCCACATGCGCTCCGTGATCGCCGGCGCCGCCGCCGGGGGCCACCGGGTGGCCGCCGTGATCGGCGCCTTCCACGCCCCGGCCCTGCTGGGCGCGGACGCGCCGGCCGCGGACCCGGAGCGCGCGGACGCGGGCGCCGGGAGCGGGACCGCTGCGGACCGCGCCCGCGAGGGTGCGGCTGCCGGGACCGGGCCTGCCGATGGGGACCCCTCCCGTGCGGGTGCGGGTGCGGACGCGGAGGCCGGATCGGTCGCTGCCGGCCCGACCCTCCTCGGCGCGAGCGCCGGGACCGGGCCGGTCGATGCCGACCGCGCCCGCCAAGGCGCCGCTGCCGGGCCCGTGGACGTCGCCCCGGCGAGCGCGGGCGCCGGGAGCGGGGCCGCTGTGGTGGGCCCGGGCCCCGTTGACGTCGTCCCGGCCCTCGTCGGCGTGGATGCCGGGACCGGGCCCGCCGCCGGCTCGGTGCCGGGGCCTCGGGCCGCCGGGACCGCGCACGCCGACCCCGGTCCCGGCGCGGGGACGGAGCGGGCCGTCACCTCCTTCGTGCCGTACTCCTTCGATCTGCTCGACTCCCGCTCCGGCTACCCCGCCGGAATCCGGGATCCGCTCTGGCAGCAGGCCGTCCTGGAAGCCGGCACGGACCCCGTACGGGTCCGGGAGGCGGCCTCCGTCGCCGTCACCCGGCTCTGCCGGGAGCTGCGCCGCGCCGGGCACACCGCCGGAACCGGCGAGGCCGCCGAGACCCTGCGGCTCGCCTGCGACCTCGCCGTCCTGCGCGGGCTCCCCGCGCCCGGCCGCGGCGAGATCCTCGAGGCCGTCACCACCGTGCTCGGCCAGGGCGAACCGCTCGGCCGGGGCCGGGCGCTGGCCCGCGCCCTCGAGGCCGTGTTCGTCGGCACCGCCCGCGGGCGGATCACCCCGCACGCCCCCCGCTCCGGTCTCGGCCCCTCCGTCGAGGCCGAGCTGACGGAACTGCGCCTGCCCGGCCCCGACGAGCCCGCCTCCCGCGAGGTCCGCCTCGACCCGCTGCGCTCCGCCCTCGACGGCCGCCGCGAGGTCCTGTTGCAACGGCTCCTCGTATGCGGTGCCTCCTACGGGGAGCCGCTCACCGTCGCCGCCACCGGCGACGGGACCGCCCTCGGCACCAAGTGGCGGCTGTCCTGGACGCCTTCCGTCCCGGCCCGCCTCGATCTCGCCGGAGTCCGCGGAGTCACCGCCGCCCAGGCCGCTGCCGGAACCCTGCGCGAGACCGCCCGCCGGGCCGCCGCCGACGGCGGACCGACCCCGGCGCAGGTCCTCGCCGGGCTGGCCGCCGCCGCGCGGTGCGATCTGCCCGAGCTGGTCGACGTACGCCTCCACGAGGCGGCCACCACCCTGCCGCAGACGGCGACCCTGCCCGAACTCCTCGACGCCCTCGACCTCCTGGAGGCCCTCCACCGCGGCCACCTCCCCGGCACCTCGGACGGGTCGCGCGCCACAGCCACCGCCCTCACCGCCGACCTGCTCGAAGCGGCCGTACGGTCCCTGCCCGGACTCGCCGGGAGCGACGACCCCGCCGACGCGGCCGCCCTCGTGGCCCTCGCCGACCGCGCCGCCGCCCGCCACCTCGGGCTGCGCACGGACGACGCCCTCGCCGGGCTGGCCGCTTCCGCGTCCCCGCTGATGCAGGGAGCGGCCCTGGCCGTCCGGGTCCTCCTGGACCTCGACCCGGCCGCCGGGCTCGGGGACCGCGCCGCCGGGTGGATCGACGCCGCGGGCAGCCCCGACAGCCGGCGCGCCCTGACCCGCCGGCTCGCCGGACTCCTCACCGCCGCCGGGCCGTTGCTGCAGTCCTCCCCGGCCGCCCTGACCCCGCTGCTCGACCGCGTCGAGCGCCTCGCCGACCAGGACTTCCTGGAGCGCCTCCCGGCCCTGCGCGGCGGCTTCGACGCCCTCGCGCCCGCCGCCCGCGACCGGCTGCTGGACACCGTCACCGAGCGGCTCGGCGACCGGCTCGACCTCACACTCGACGCCTCGCCCGCCCTGCTCGCCCTCTGGGCCGCCGCCGACGCCGCCGGACTCGCCGCGCTCAAGGCGCTCCCGCTTCCGGAGGCGGAGGCACCCGCCCCGGCCCCGGACGTTCCCGACGCCCCGCCCGCCGCCCGCACCCCCGAGGCCGAGGAACACCGGCTCGCCCCGGCCGACCGCTGGCGGCTGCTGCTCGGCCGCGAGCGCGACCGGCTGCCCGCGGGCGCCCGCCGCTACGCCCATGCACTGGACGAGCTGTACGGCGCCGGGGCCGGCGAAGGCGCATCCGACCTCGACTCCGGTCAGGGCGGCGGCCAGGAGGGCTCCTTCCCCACCGCCCGGGAGTGGTCGCAGGAGCTGGAGGCGCTGTTCGGAGCGGACGTACGGGAAGAGGTGCTCGCCGGCGCCGCCGACGCGGGCCGCACCGACGTGCTCGCCCAGCTCGACCCGGCAGCCGTACGGCCCTCCGTGGAACTGCTGAGCTCCGTACTGTCCCTGGCCGGCGGGCTCCCGGAGGCCCAACTCGCCCGGCTGCGCCCCCTCGTCAAGCGGCTGGTCGACGAGCTCGCCAAGGAGCTGGCCACCCGCCTGCGCCCGGCCCTCTCGGGCCTCGCCACCCCGCGCCCCACCCGCCGCCCCGGCGGCAGGCTCGACCTGGCCCGGACCCTGCGCGCCAACCTCGCGCACACCCGGCGCCGGGACGACGGCACGGTGGTCGTCGTACCCGAGCGGCCCGTCTTCAGCACCCGGGCGAGCCGCGAGGCCGACTGGCGGCTGATCCTGGTCGTCGACGTCTCCGGCTCGATGGAGGCCTCCGTCATCTGGTCGGCCCTGACCGCGGCCGTGCTCGGCGGCGTACCGACCCTGTCCACCCACTTCCTCGCCTTCTCCACGCAGGTCGTGGACTTCACCGACCGCGTCGACGACCCGCTCTCACTGCTGCTGGAGGTCCGCGTCGGCGGCGGTACGCACATCGCCGCCGGTCTCGCGCACGCCCGTACCCTGATCACCGTCCCCAGCCGCACCCTCGTCGTCGTGGTCAGCGACTTCGAGGAGGGCGCCCCGATCGGCGGACTCCTCGGCGAGGTCCGCGCGCTGGCCGCCTCCGGCGCCCACCTGATGGGCTGCGCCGCGCTCGACGACGCGGGGACGCCCCGGTACTCGGTCCCGGTCGCGCGGCAACTCGTCGCGGCCGGCATGCCCGTGGCCGCCCTCAGTCCCCTCGCCCTCGCCCGCTGGGTGGGCGACCGCCTCCGTGGAGAGTCCCGTTGAGCACCGAACTGCCGCCCGTCGCACCCGAGGTGCTCGCCGAAGCGGTCGAGAACCTCACCGCCCGCCTGCGCAAGAAGCTGGACGCCGCCACCGAGAGCTGCGCCGCGGGCGCCACCAGTGTGGCGGACGGCAGCGTCACCATCGCCTTCGGCGAGGACGCCCTCGTCACCCTGCGCCCCGGTCCGGCGGGCACGGTCACCGAGGCCGGACAGGCCACGTGCAGCTGCCTGCTGGCACCCCGCTGCCTCCACCGGGCCGCCGCACTGGGCGCGGCCCCGCTCGCGGACACGGTCCCCGTGCAACCGCCCGCGGAGCAGCCCGCGCCGGAACCCCCGGCGGAGCCCGCGCCCGCGGTGCCCACCGACCCGGCGCCGGCCCTCACCGAGGCCCAGCTCGGCGCCGCGGCCGCGCTCTGGCACGCCGCCGCCGAGGCCCTCGCCGCCGGAGCGACGGCCGGCGGAGCCGTGGTGCAGGCCGAGCTGCTGCGCGCCGCGCACACCGCCCGCCTCGCCGGGCTGCCGCGCGCCGAGGCCGCCGCCCTCCGGGTCGTACACGGCCTGCGCGCCGCCCGGGAGCGCCGGGCCGCACAGCGGCTCGGCGCCCTCACCGGAGCCTTCCGCGAACTCCTGCACACCGCCGGACTGCTGGCCTCCGGAGCGGCCGACCCCGTCCTGACCGGCACCGCCCGCCGCGCCTACGCGCCCGGCGGCAGCCTCCAGGTGCACGGCCTGTGCCGGGAGCCGGTGCTCTCCGCCACCGGATACGGCGGAGTCGTCACCCACCTGCTGGCCCCCGACGGCTCCCGCTACTCGGTGTCCGACGTCCGGCCCGGCGGCCTGGCCCGGGCCCGCGGAGCCGGCTCCGCCTCCGTCGCCCTCGGCGGTGCCACCCTCGACCACGCCGGTCTCGCCCGCGGCGGCCTGCGCATCGTCGGCGCGACGGTCTCCGCCGAGGGCCGCCTCGGCGCGGGCCGCGGGGTCAGGGCGACCCCGCTGCGCGGCACGCCCTGGACCGAGCAGCCCGCCGCGCCGCTCTTCGCCCGCCCGGCCGCCGAGGCCGTCGCCGAACTGCTGGCCGATCCGGAGGCGGCCGAGTCCGCGCTGCTCGGCTGCGACGTCACCGTCGTCGGCGCGGCCGGCGAACACCTCCTCGTCCGCGAGGACCGCCCGGACGCACCGCTGCTGCGGCTGCTGCCCGCGCACCCCCACCCGGAGCTGCCGCACACGGCGAACCTGCGCCGCATCGCCGCGTACCCGGGACTCCGGATCCGGGTCCTGGGCCGCCCCGACCTGGACCGCGCCGCCACGCTGCGCCCCCTCGCCGTCGGCCCCGTGCCGGGGGCGCCGTACACGCTGCGGCTGCCCGGGGAATGGCTGGGCCGCGCCGACCTCGGCTACGACCGCCTCCAGGGCATCCACTTCCCGCCGCAGGCCGAAGCCCCCGGGGCGGTCCCGGCGGCCGAGGGCCCGGACCCGCTGGCCGACTCCCCGCTGTGGCGGGTACGCCGCCTGCTGGAGACCGGGGTCGCGGGTGGCCGCCGCGCCGTCGCCGAAGCGGCCCGCGGTACGGAGCCCGTGGCCTCGTACGGCCCGCTGCGCCGGGCCGGGCTCAGCGCGGCGGCGGACCTGTCGGCCGCCCTCGCCGCCGAGGCCGACCGCCGTCCCCGCGACGCCTTCGGCCGCCTCACCGATCCCTCGCCCGACGGCTACGCCTGGGCCTGGCTGGCCGCGGCCACCCACCTGGCGGCGGCGGAACGCTCCCTGGTCGCGGCGTCGTGGGCGGCCGTCCCGAACGGAGCCGCGTCGACATCGCGTTGAAGTCCGCGTCGGTCGGCTGACGGATCCCGGTCGAAGGGAGGTCTGTCCGGGCGAGGGCTCGTTTCGTGCCGGGCCCGGAGAAACCGTCAGCGTCTGCGCCGGCCGTGAGTCCGGCAGGCGGCTGTACCTACTGGCCCCGGAGGGCGACGAGAAGGGCGTTGTTGAGGTCCCTCGGTCCACGGGCGAGCGTGTCTCCGGCCTTGCGGCACGCGGCAACCGTGTCGGCGTCCGACGGCCCGTCGGCGCAGCCGAGTCGCCGGTAGTCCGACTCGGCCTTCGTCAGGTGCGTCGCCACATTGCGCAGGGTGGGGAAGTCCTGGGCGGGCTTGATCTCGCGCAGGGCACTGCCGGACACGGCCGCCATGGCGCCCGCGGCGTCACCGCAGGCCGGAGTTAGCAAGCGCGACGAGGCGCAAGGAGACTTGTCCGGCTCTCCGTACCGCTGTTGGAGGTCGTTGACGCGGGGCTGGATCAACCCTCGGATCCGTTCCGCCTCCGTAGCCTTGGGGTTGGCGGGCGGCTCCAAGGAGGTTGCTTCGTCGCTTGGGGCCGAGCTGGACGGCGCGCTGGGGGAAGGGGTGGGCGGCGCGGGCCGCGGTGGTGTTTGCGCCGTACACCCGGCTGTCACGGCTGCGATGAATGCGCAGGCAATGGCACGCTTTACCCGCGTCACGGCGCTGCCACCATTGCCGCGGCGTTCTTGATGGTCTTTTCCCTTTCCTTGCTGGCTGCGTGCAGGGCTTCCTCGCGCTTCCCGATCATCTGCTTCTGGATTTCGGACTCCACGGCGAACCAGGCTCCGATGAGGTTGACGCGCGTCTTGCACTCCACGTCATACGAAGCCATCTTCGTCTCGGCTTCGCCGCCTGCCCCGTTGGCGCCCGCCGATTCGAACGGCTCCAGGGGGGTGTTGAAGGAGTAGCCGCGTTCCTTCATGCACTCCGACCATTGCTTGAAGGCGGCGGTCACCTGTGGGTCCGTGAGCGACCTCTGGAAACTTGCGAAATTGATTTCACCTGCGACTTCTTGCCGCAGTCCGTCACCGATCTTTCGGCGCGCCTCGCCCGCACAGCCGCCGGGCGGTATTTCCTTGCCGTTGTACTTCTCGCCCGGCTGGACCTCCAGAACAGGGTCCGCGTCACCGAGGAACACTCGATTCTCGGCGTCGGACAGGGGGGATTGCGTCTGTCCGGCCCCCTCCGGCTCAACCTGCTCGGGCAGGCTGTATCCGAACTGCGCAGCCTTGCGGTCGTCGTAGATGCCGTACCGGCGATCCATATTCGTGGCGTTCTCGTTGGCGGCTGCCTTCCCGCCGGTGAGGGGCGGAGCGGGCAGCTCGATGCCGAACCCCCTCATGCAGTCGGCCGCCACGAGTCGCGAGGCCTTGAGGATCTGGGCACGCTCCGCCTGCTTGACGAGATAGGGATCGATGGGCAGCTGCAACTCCTGACCTGGTGCAACGGCGGGAACGGCTGACGGGCTTGTGTACTCGACCTTCGCCAGTGACGCCTCCCCGTCGCCCGACGGGGGTGCACTGCAGGCGGTCAGCCCGGCGGCCGAAATCAACGCGGCGACGACCGTCAGCTTCGCTCTCATCGTGGATCTCCTTGAATCGGGAAAGGCGGCCAGCCGGAAGTGCCGGCTGGCCGCCGAAAAAGGTCAGTTACTCAGCACTCGGCGCACATGTTCTGCTGCGACGCGTTCTGGTTGTACGTACGGACGAGGTTTCCGAAGTAGGTGCCGTAGCCCTTCGGGTCGAACTCGTCGACGGGCCCGCTCCAACCGCTGTTGTAGTAGACGCGGTAGGGGTGGAAGTCGGCGTTGTAAGCCGAGGCCGCATTGTTCTTGATGTACTGACCGTAGCCGTTTCCGGAGGTCTGGAACGAATACTTGGAGCAGCCCTGCGACGAGCACATGGTCGGGTTTGCGTCGTAATTGTGAACCTTGCCGTAGATACCGACGCGCGAGCCCTTGTTGTCGGAGTTGTAGTAGATGCAGAGGCTCTGGTTCGTGCCGCAGGTCTGGATCGATCCGTTGACCGGGGCAGCCGCGCTGACCTGGGCGCCGTAAAGACCGAAGGCCGAGAGGACGGCAACGAGAGAGAGCAGGATTGATTTTGTGCGCATGATTCCCCGAATGTGCCTGAAAAAAGGCCTAAGTAGCAACTGAATGGATCGCCTGAGGCAAGGAGAGTGGAACGTAGGAAGAAATGTGCGAGCTGGTCGGCTCGGTCGCCCCCGACGTCCTGAATCCCCACCCTGGACGCTCGGAGGATTAAAGCATTTCATATATGCGACAAGCCAGACATTTAGCGGTCAATGGTGATCGCCTACCTGACAGTTTGGAGGAAACGACGATGCGGACAGGTGCCCTGCGGACGTAGCGCCTACGTGTTGACGAGGGCGGGCATCGCCTCGCAACCGCCCTCCGCTTCCGCATCGTTGCGCGCCGCGGCGTGCCGCCGCCGGCCGCGGCGGTCGCCTCGCGCGTCGAGGGGCATTCGCATTCGTATGGGTGTTCACGGTGCGGGCGTTCCACGTGATCTAATGACGGCGCCTCAGCCACCCGTCGACCGCGGTTGGCTGACGTACGTTCACCAAGGTCGAGCGGGGGGCTCGACCCCGTGGGGGATCTCCACCTCAGACGAGCCGCTGGCCGATCAAGGGGGATCTCTGCCCGCAGACGGGCATCGAGAAGCCCTCCGCTCTCAACGCACCGGGGAAACCAGCTCTTGAAACGCCGCACAGCCAAACTACGTGCGCCTGCAGTCATGTTCTGCAGCGCCACTCTCATCGCCGGGCTCATACAAAGCGAGGCCTGGGCCGAACCCGGACCCACCGGCACCTCCCTGCCCGCCGCCAACCCGGCATCCCCTTCTCAAGTTCCGCCTGCCGACCGCGAGAAGCTCCTGGGCAAGGAGTGGAAGTCTTCGACCGACCGGGCGTGGACCACCAGTGGTGACGCCGCCGGTTTCCATGTGCTGGTTGCGGACCAGAAGGCCGGCTACGGCTGGCGTACGGCCGCGACGCTCGCCGAGCCGGGCTTCGATGCCGACATGTGGATCGGCAACGCCTGCGTCACCGGGTCGGGCAGGCGGGCCGTGGTCGCCTACGCACCGCGTACGTTCACCAACAAGCCCGAGCTGATGGCGCGGGGTGCGTTCACCGCGGTGGTGGACCTGGACTCCGGTGCCGTCACCAAGCTGGACCGGCAGGCCTCGCTCGCCTACTTCAGCCCTGGCTGCGGAACCGGCGAGACGGCCGTCCTCACCCAGGCCGGCGGCGACACCAGGAACCAGACCCGGCTGCTGACCGTGGACGCCGCCGGGGCGAAGGTCAGCCGGACCACCGAGCTGGCCGGCCAGGTCACCTCGGCGGTGCCGGTCGGCAAGGCCATCGTGGCGGCGGACGCCGCCCGCCTGACCCGGATCGACGAGCAGGGCCGCCGAACGGCCATCGCCCACACGGGGCAGGTGCCCTTCGGACTCAAGGCCGATGCCGAGGGCGGCCTCGTCTACCTGGACCGTCCCGCCGGATCCACGGACAAGGGCGAGGTCAAGCGCATCAGCGCGACCGACATCGCGCGCGGCGACGCCGACAAGACCAAGCAGAGCGTCCTGGCACGCGGCGCGCTGACCAGGATGGACCTGTCCAGCAGCGCCGACGGCGCCGTCGTCATCACCGGTGACACCAAGGCCGCGGAGCCGCTGCCCAAGACGGTCCAGCGCCGCCCGGACGTGCCCAAGGAGTCCCAGGTCACCACCGGTGGCAAGGCTCTGGTCACCAAGGTGGCTGCGGCCGGCGAGGGCGACCCGCGCAAGCAGGACCCCGCTGCCGAGTCGAAGAAGATCAGCCTCAAGGTCCTCGCCACGGGCAAGGACACTCAGTTCACCGTCACCCCGTCGCTGACGGCCGAGAAGGCCGCCGCGGGTACGGCTCCCTCCCCGGCCCTGGCCCCGGCCGCACCGCAGTCGGCCGCCCCGGCAGCGAAGTCGGCCCCGGCGCTCGCGGCGGCGCAGGCCGCCTCGCCGGCCGAGGACGAGCGCTACTGCTCGGTGGCGCGCAACGACCCGGCCAAGCAGGCGATGCAGCCCAAGCCGCGTCAGGTGGAGTGGGCGGTCGACCAGATCGTCAACGGGACGCTGGACAAGAACGTCTCCCGGCCGGCGAACTGGAAGAACCTGGGGATGGCGGCGTACCAGCCGCAGACCCTGTTCCCCCGTCTGGGCCTCCACAGCGGCGGCCGGATCCCCGCGCAGGTGCTGCTGGGCATCACCGCCCAGGAATCCAACATGTGGCAGGCGTCCCGCGTCGTCGTCCCGGGTGTGACCGGTAACCCGCTGATCGGCAACTACTACGGCATCAAGTACGCGGCCAGCGGCCAGCAGACCGACCCGTGGGGCATCAACTGGGCCGAGGCCGACTGCGGGTACGGCGTCACCCAGATCACCGACGGCATGCGCGTGCACGGCAAGGAGAAGACCGGCGAGCTGCCCCTGACGACCCTGCAGCAGGAAGCCGCCGCGCTCGACTACACCGCCAACATCGCCGCCGGCCAGCGCGTCCTCGCCGACAAGTGGAACGTGACCACCGCGGACGGCCTGAAGGTCAACAACGGCGATCCCAAGTACTTGGAGAACTGGTTCTTCGCCCTCTGGGCCTACAACTCCGGCTACTACCCCAAGGCAGCGGCCGCGAGCAACGGCGGCCTGTGGGGCGTCGGCTTCACCAACAACCCGGCCAACCCGCTGTGGAAGGCCAACCGCACGCCGTTCCTGGAGGGCCCGGCGGGCGCGAACGACTACTCGCACGCCAAGCACCCCCAGGACTGGCCGTACCAGGAGAAGGTCCTCGGCTGGGCAGCCCGGCCGCTGGAAGCGCTGGAATCCCCGGGCAAGATGGTCGCGGGCTTCCGCGAGGCCTGGTGGACCAGTCCCGCACTGCGCAGCACGGTCAAGCCGGCGGAGAACCTGTTCTGCACCGCGGCCAACAGCTGTGACCCGAGCAAGATCGGCCCGAACGACAAGAACGAGCCGGGCCTGGGCGCCTGCACCCGCTCCGACCTGAAGTGCTGGTGGAACCAGCCGGTCACGTGGAAGGACTGCACCACCAAGGCCGAGTGCGGCAACGAACTCATGCGCTTCGACGACACCTACAAGGAAGAAGCGGACGGCACCGCCTACCCGCCCAACTGCACCGCCCAGGGCCTGCCCGCCAACGCACTCGTCGTCGACGATGCCCCCGCCGGCACTTCCATCCACCGGCCCGGCTGTTCTCCGCCCAAGCCCGACAGCGGCACCTTCAACCTCGACTTCGCCACACCCAGCGCGAAAATCGACCTCCACCAGATCGGCGCAGGCTACAACAGCCATTTCTGGTTCGGTCATACGCGAAAGCCGGGAGACCTCGGCGGTCGAATGAAGGTGACCGGAACCTGGAAGCTCTCCGCGCCCATGACCGGCGGTGCGGAAGTGTTCGTCCATCTTCCGGATCACGGCGCTCAGGCGACACTGGCCACCTACAACGTAAAGTCGATCACACGCACTGACGCGGTCGTGGTGAATCAGGTGGGCACGGGGAACCGGTGGGTCTCGCTTGGTGAATTCAATTTCAAGGGCGTAATCCCCGAGGTCAGCCTTTCGACGGACACCCCTGATGGCACCGGCGACAAGGACATCGCCTTCGACGCGGTTGCTTTCGCGCCCAAGAACATAACGGGCGGCGTCCCGCAGATAAAGCTTCCCCCGGCTAATCCGAATGCTCCCGACATAACGAACTACGGCGAGGACCCGCACCCTCTTCCGGGGATCAGCCCCACCATGAAGAGTGCTCCCAGCGGAAATTGCCAGCCCATGCAGGGGCAGATCGGTCGCACCATGTGCGTCCAATCCGCACCGCACGAGGGGCCCAGCGCGGTACAGGATAAATTCCTCAAAAATGCACCGCAAGATGCGCCGGGCGTGCGGGCCGCGGGCGTTTCCGTGAGCTGCTCGACGAACATGCGGGTGAAAACGTTCACGCGGTTCAATGCCTGCGCGTCGACGGATCTCAACCTGATCGTGCTCGAGAACAACGTGCCTCTGGGTACGGCTCAGTTCCAGGTGGACCACAACATCCAGCTCGACAGGACCAAAGCCCAGATATTCCAGTCCCTGACCGTGACTCCGATCAAGATCCAGGACACCCTGGGAACCGTCAGTCTGAAACTCGATTTCAACTGCACGCGGCGAGGGAAGACCTTTGCGGGCGGCGCCACGGTTCCGGACAAGGCCTGCCCTGTCAAAACCGCGACGATCGTCAGCCCCACCTGGGCTGCCGGTCAGACCGGGCCGGCATCCCTCAGTGCCTGGCAGGACTGGGAGAGCACTGCTCCCACCAAGGCGAACAACGACATGCTCGACCTGTCGTGGACGGTCACTGCCACGGTCCCGCGCGGATCGAGCGTGCCCCACACCTGGGCCAAGCCCGGAATGCAGGTGCGCTGCGACAACGAGGTCGGGGGCTCCACGGGGTGTGTATTCCACGAATACACGCCTGACTTCCCGATCGACTACGCCAAGCATCCCGTTGCGGCTGCCCTCTACTGGATGACGACCAAGAAGCTGGCCGGCGGCAAGTACGCGGGAAGTGCGAGCTACCCCGGCAGCAAGAGCAGGCTGTCACCTCTGACGCGCAACTCGAGCGAAAGCGTCGCAAAGACCAACCGCGGCAGAATGTGCAGCAAGTCTGCCAAGAATTTCACGTCCAACCCCCCGGGGATGACGTGCGACGAGTACCCGTTCGCCCGTTCCAGGCAGAGCGGCGGATATATCGTCGATCCGGCCACCGGAAAGAACATCATCGGCGCAGAGTGCGCGCAGTTCTCCGCCATTGTTTCCGACCAGGGGACGGCGAACGAAAAATGGACTCTCCACTACGATGACAACTACTCCCTGCCGAAGTGGGACGAGCCCTGCGCCCGGGGAAGCATCCCCGGCCCGCAGAACACCGGGGCCGGAGGCGACCTCGGGCGGTTCGTCACGGCCGTCCGACTGATTGACGAGGATCGCTATTACGTGACCGTCAAGGAGCTGGACGCCTGCGACCCGAATTCGGTGTGCACGCCGATGCCGTGAAACCCCTAGCGGGTGGGTAGGTCCGTTCAAGATCTCGAGGCCGGGAAGCGATGCTTCCCGGCCTCGATTTCTATCTGCGGATCGCCATGCTCGGTGCCCGGTCGGTCAGGATTTCCCGAGGCACCGAGATCCCGAAGTCTTCCTCCGCCATGCGGTAGGCCGCCTTGACGGGATCCAACCCCTCGACGTCATCAACGGAGACGGGCTCCCCGTGCTCGTCCAAGAGCCCCACCCGGATCATCGAGGGGATCAGACGCCCGGGTTCCCTCCCCGTGGGAGCCGGATCGGTCAAGGGATCGAAGGCGCAGATGGTCTCGCCGTCGACGGCATAGATGAAATGGGTGTCGAAATTCGTCGTCTGCGACAGCTCCACGGCCTCGGTGCCCCTGGAGATCTCGCGGACCCGCGAATCGATCTCGGCGCCGTGCTCCACGACAGCGCCGTAGCTCGCCAGGAAGAACGACCAGTCCCCCGACCGGCCGGCCCTGAGGAGTGTCACATCGGATTCCATTTCGATTTTCTCGGCCTCGGCCCGGCTCAGGCGCATCTCCTCGCCGACGCAGCCCGCCCTCCGCAACAACTCGGAAGGCTCGATATTGCGAGCAGCAATCAACCAATGACCTTCGAGGCCGGAGCCGTCGAGCCACTGCAATCCGCCGCTGTCCGTCATCGATTCTTCCCCCTGCTCTCCGCTTCATGTGCTTCAACCGGATCCTACGGCCAAGCCTCCGACGGCCGGGGAACCCCGCATGCGAGGGCGTATGTGAGGGCGAAACGCCTCCCTGCCGCCGCGTCGAGGGCGGCTATCCCGAACGGAGCCATGCCCACAAAGCGGTGAAGTCGGCGTCGCCCAGCCCCCGCCCGGGATCCACGCGCTGCAGGAGCGCCCTGCCGGGGTGCCGGGCGGCCACCCAGTCCCGGTCGGCGCCGGTGATCTCGTCGTCCACCCAGACGAAGGGCCGTCCGGCCGCGTGCGCGAGGAGGGCGGGGGTCTTCCAGTGGATCCCGCCCCGCCCGTCCTCGTCGGACGGCTCGGGCCAGGCCACCAGCGGCAGTTCCGGGAGGCCGAGCCGGGGCGCGACGCACTCGTTGGCCTCGGCCATCCAGGTCGTGGCCCACACGAGCTCGCACGGCAGCGCCGCCAGCCTCGGCCCGAGGGCCGGATCGATCCGGGCGAGCAGCGGGTTGGCAGCGTCCCCGGGCGGGTACGGGCCCGCACCGAACGGGATGAGCGGTCCGTCGACATCGAGGTAGAGGAGGGGACGGACCAGGGAACCGGTCATGATCCCACCGTAGTACCGTCATGGCGGTGGCGGAGAACGTGGGCGTGACAGAGCGGTTGTGGCGGTACCCGATCAAGTCGACCGGCGGCGAACTGCTGCGCGGCGTAAGGGTCGACGAGCGCGGCCTGGTGGGCGACCGGCTGTACGCGGTACGGGACGCGGAAGGCAGGTTCGGCTCGGGCAAGAACACCCGGCGCTTCCGCCGGATGGACGGCCTGCTCCACCTGAGCTCCCGCTACGCGCCGGGCGGCCGGGAACCGGGCCGGCCGGAACTGCTCGACCCGCACGGACGGGTGGTGGCCGACCCCACGGCCTACCTCCGCACCTACCTCGGCCGCGACGACGTCGAACTGGCCCGCGAGGGCGAGGTCTCCCACTTCGACCAGCTGCCGCTCAGTGTCCTCACGACGGCCACCCTCGACTGGATCCGCGACGAGGTGCCGGGCGTGCCGGTCGACGAACGCCGCTTCCGTCCCAACATCCTGCTGCGCACCCCGCCCGGCACCCCGCCGTTCGTCGAGGACGAGTGGATCGGCCGCAAGGCCCGCCTGGGAGACACCCTCCACATCGAGTTCCTGCGCTCCAGCGAGCGGTGCGTGATGACCAACCAGGCCCAGCACGACCTTCCGCACTCGCCGCTGATCCTGAAGGCGATCGCCAGGGCCCACGACAACCGGCTCGACGTGCTCGCGCAGGTCCTCACACCCGGAACGGTCCGGGTCGGGGAACCCGTCGTGCTCGAATAGCGGCCCCGACCAGGTGGGTGCGAGGCGGGCGGAACCAGGGCGGCCGGGATCGCCTCTTGCTGACCAAAGGGGGATGGTCATGACAATCGCAGCGGGGTCCGTGACGGGACGAGTGATGGTGGCGGGGCTCCTGTGCGCCGTTCTGGCGGGGTGCGGGACCACCCGGGCGGGGCAGGCCGCGCCGCCCGGCGGCGTCCCCACACTCGCGCCGGCCGAGTGCGGCCTCGACGTGCCGACGGACGGGGGCACCGGCGGGGCCGCGGGCCCGCCGACGGATCAGGAGACCGGTGCCTACGCCGGTCCGCCGACGGACGAGGACACCGGTGCGCCCGCCGGCCCGCCCACCGACGAGGACACGGGCGCCCCCGCAGGTCCGCCCACGGACGAGGACACCGGCGCCCCTGCCGGTCCGCCCACCGACGAGGACACGGGCGCCCCCGCAGGCCCGCCGACCGACCAGGAGACCGACGGGTACGTGGGCCCGCCCACCGACGGCGAGATGGGGAACGGCGGCGGCCCGTGCGGCCCGGCCGACTGGTTCGACATGACCCGGGACTTCAACGCCTACTTCGACAAGCGCCGCACCGACCAGGACAGCGACGTCCGCGTCAGGGAGACCCGCGTCCGCAAGGTCCGCACGGTCGGCGAGGCACGCATCACCTTCACCACCAGGGAGGTGGGCAAGGGCGCCGCCGAGGACGCCCGCAGGATCGCCGCCGTCTTCACCGCATGGCGGCGCCAGGTCTACGGCGACACGGGCACCCTCACCCTCCGCACCGACGAATACACCGTCATCACCCAGAAGTGGTGACCCCGGGCCACTGCGCGTCCCAGAGCGCGCAGTGGTGTTCGGCCCGCGCGTCCACCGTACGGATCCCGTCCGCGCCCGGCGCCAGGGACAGCACCGCCGCCGCCGATCCGTGGCGCGCCCACGGCGGCGCTCCGGGCGCGGCCGGGACGCCCGTGCGGGCGAATCCGGTCCAGTAGCCGGCCATCCGGTCCGCGAGCTGCTGCTGGGGGCCGGTCAGCGCAGCCATCGTGAACAGGTAGGGGAGTTCGAAGCCGTGGGCCGCACCGAGCGGCAGCCCCGGCACCTCCGGCAGCCCGGTGAAGTTGGGCGCGTCACGGTCGCTGAACCGGTACTCGTACGTCGGCACGTGCCGCGCCAGCGCCCGGCCGTCCCGCAACGCCGGGCAGAGGAAGGACGCGTCCGTCAGCAGGGTGGCCCAGGCCACCGTAGGGGTCGGGTAGGCCGACACCGGATAGCGGGCCCCCACCGCGCGGGCGGCCGAGGCGCCGAAGGACAGCTCCAGCCTGGCCCGGTACGCGGCTTCGTCGCCGATCGGATACGCGGCCAGGGTCTGTGCGAGGAAGAGGCGCATCTCGTCCTGTGTGGCGCCCTGCATCACGGGCACCCGGTGGAACCGCCCGTCCTCCAGCGCCCGCCGGGGCTCCAGCGGCAGCGTGTCGTTGCCGTAGGAGACCAGGGAGAAACGCTGCATCAGTTCGGCGGTGGCGAGGGCGCCGGAGTCCAGGCGGCGCAGGCAGTCCAGCACGCCGGTGGGCCGGCTGCAGCCGAGCCGGGCCGCCGCCAGGACGCCCTCCTCGACCGTGCGCCGCTCGGGCACGAAGGGCTCGTACGTGCCGAGGCCGGGCAGCAGCGACCGGGGAGGCGTGGTGATCGAGCACGACCCGCTCTGCACGATCGCCTTCTGGAACAGGCCCGCCGAGGCCGGGGAGGTCAGGTGGGCGCAGACGCTGAGGGCCCCCGCCGATTCACCGAAAACGGTGACGTTGCGCGGGTCCGCGCCGAAGCCCTCCGCGTTGGCCCGCACCCAGCGCAGCGCCGCCCGCTGGTCCGCCAGGGCGAAGTCGGGGGCGCCGCCCAGCTCCGGATGGCCGAACAGGCCGAAGACGCCCAGCCGGTAGTTGACGGTCACCACCACGGCCCCGCCGCGCACGGCCAGCCGGTCCGGCCGGTAGGAATCGCCCGCACCGCTGAAGAACCCGCCGCCGTGGAACCAGACCATCACGGGCCTGAGCCGGCCCCCGGCATCGCGGCCGCCCGCCGGAGCGGTGACGTTGAGGTACAGGCAGTCCTCGGAGCCGATCGGCGCGCCCGGCTCCAGGACGGGCAGCTGCACACAGCGCGCCCCGGGCGCCCCGGCGTCGCGTACACCCTCCCACCGGGGCGCCGGCTCCGGGAGCCGCCAGCGCAGGGCGCCGGTCGGGGGAGCCGCGAAGGGGATCCCCTCAAACGTGCGGTACGCGCCGTGCGCCCGGCCGCGTACGGAGCCACGGTCGGTGCTCACGACGGGTCCCGTGTCGGCGGCGGGCCGCTCCGGCGGTGCGGCCGCGCCCAGCAGGAGCAGGACCACCGGCAGCAGCAGCGCGCACCGGCGACGGAACTGGCGGATGTCGGTCACACCGACGACCTTTCCCGGAGGACCCGGGCAGGCCGGGGCGGGCCGGCGTGAAGACCCCCGTTTGCCCGCCCCGAATGGCGCAGTGAGCAGAACTGGCACTCAATGTAACAAAGCGTGCGCTTCCCATGACGCACGATGACCGGCGCGCGATGTGTAGACCCGCGCGTCGGCGAACGGAGCTTTCCATGAATGACCCCATCACCCTCGCGACGACGCCACACGAAGACCGCCGCGGGACCCCCGACTCCACCGCGCCGGACGCGCCGGACGCGCCGAACACACAGCGCATGCGGACCCTGCTGGACACGGCGGCCACCTGCCGTCCCCTCGAGGAGGTCACCGCCCTGGTGAGCCTCCTCAAGGAGGGCGGCCGGCTGCCCGACGCCGGACACGAGGCGCTGCGCACGGCCGCCGTGACCCGGCCCGTACAGGACGTACGACGGATGGTCGCCCTGCTGGGCGAGCCCCCGCACGAGGTGGTCGAAGCGGACATCACGCTGCGCGCCGCCGCCGTCGGGCGGTCCATCGAGGACGTGGCCCTGCTGGTCGCCATCCTCGGCAAGGACGAGCCCGGCACGGTGGACCGGCAGCGCCGCGCCGGTCCCTCCGGGCCCCCCGAGCAGGACGACGAGGAGCGCCACCACGAGCCCGAGGAAGAGCCGTACGACGAGCGGTTCGAGGAGCCGTACGAGCTGCCGCACCGGGAGCTGTACGACGCGCCGTACCAGGAGCGGCACCCGGAGCCGCGCCGGCGCACCGCCCCCGCCGGCGAACCGGCCGGCTCCCCGGCGCTGCGGCACGTACTGCGCTGGCCGGTGGCGCTCGCCCTCCTGGTCAGCGGCGCCCTGCACCTGCCGGCCGACCTGACGGCCCTGCCGTCCGCGGCCCCCGCCGACTTCCTGCCCCTCCTCGTCACGGTGCTCTGCCTGGGAATCGGCGCACTCGTGGCGCTCCGGGACACCCCCGGGGTGTGGCGGGCCGGTGCGGTCACGGGGACCGGAGTCGTGGCCCTGCACGTGCTCGGCGGATCGGCGGGCTTCGACCCGCTGGCCGGCGCCGTGGGCGGCGCCCTGGCCTGGGCGGGCGTCACCGTCGTGCTGTGCGCGGCGGCCGGCGCGGTCCTCGCCGGACTGGCCCTGAGGAACCGTCGGGAGAACTCGGCCTGACCCGCGGCCCCTCCGCCCGACCGGCACCCCGCGCCCCGTGCGCGGGGTGCCGTGTCATGCGAGCAGGTTCACCGCCCCCGTGAACACCCGTGGCAGCCGGGCGGCCAGTGGAACGATCCGCGGTGCGAGCCGCGGCTGGTGACGGGCCCAGAGCAGGGACGCGGTGAGGGTGCGGTAGCTGCGCGACAGGTCCCGCCAGGCCTGCTCGTACGCCTGTGGCCGGCCCGCCCGTACGCAGCGCACCAGCTCGCCCGCCGCCGTCACGGCCAGGGTCAGGCCCTCGCCGGTCAGCGCGTCCACGTACCCCGCCGCGTCCCCAACGAAGAGCACGCGCCCCGCCACCCGTACGCGGGCCCCCTGGCGCAGCGGCCCGGCCCCGCGCACCGGCGTACCGGCGGCGCCCGCGCCCAGCCGCTGCGCCAGCAGCGGGAAGCGGGCGAGCTGTACGTCGAACGGGGCCTGCTCGGTGGTCAGTACGGCCACGCCGACCCGGTCGGGTCCCAGAGGGGTGACGTAGGCCTCGCACCGCGCCGACCAGTGCACCTCGACGAGGTCGCTCCACGGTGCGACCTCGTAGTGGCGGCGCAGCCCGTAGCGGGCCGGCCGGCGGGGCGCGGCCGGCGCCGAGAGGCCGAGGCCGCGCCGGACGGGGGAGTGCAGGCCGTCTGCGGCCACGAGGTAGCGGGCGGTGAGCCCGGCCGCGGTGACGTGGTGGACGTCCTGGCGCACCTGGTCGACGCGCTGCCGGAGCACCCGTACGCCGAGTTGTGCGGCGCGTTCGGCCAGTGCGGCCTGCAGCACCGTCCGCCGGGCGCCGAGCCCCGGGCCGGACCGGAAGAGCCCCTCCGCGTGCCGGCCGCTCACGCCGTCGACGTAGCGGATGCCGTGGAACGGCTGTCCGGCCACGGGGACGCCCAGCTCCAGCAGCCGGCGTACGGCGCCCGGCATCAGGCCCTCCCCGCAGGCCTTGTCGATGGGCGTGGCCCTCGGCTCCACGACCACCACCTCCAGGCCGGCGAGCGCGCCGTGGATGGCGGTGGCCAGTCCGGCCGGCCCGCCGCCCGCGATCAGCAGGTCGATCACGGCCTGGCGCCCGCGGACGGGACGGAGCCGGGAGCGCGCAGCCGGCCGCCGTCGGTCAGGGCGGCGTCCTCACAGCCGATCCGGACGCGCAGGAGGAGCAGGTTGAGCACGGTGAAGCCGAGCGCGGTCAGCCAGGCCGAGTGCACGAGCGGGAGCGCGATCCCCTCCGCGACCACCGCCACGTAGTTGGGATGGCGCAGCAGCCGGTACGGTCCCGCTTCCACGAGCGGCAGACCGGGGACGACGAGCACCCGGGTGTTCCAGCGCCGCCCGAGGGTGGCGATGCACCACCAGCGCAGGGCCTGGGCGGCCACGACGACGCCGAGGGCCGACCAGCCGAGCAGGGGGACGAACGGCCGGCCGGCCGCCCAGGGTTCGACCACGCAGCCCACCAGCAGGGCCGTGTGCAGGGCGACCATGGCCGGGTAGTGGCCGCGGCCGTACTCGCGGCCGCCCCGGGCCAGGCTCCAGGCGGTGTGGCGGCGGGCCGTGACCAGCTCGGCCAGGCGCTCGACGACGACGAGGCCGATGAGCAGGAGGTACGGGACCAGGGAGGCGGGCACGGTCACGGAGCCCGGAAGGGTCACCTCGGCCGGGAGGGCCGCGTCGGCCGGAAAGGCCACGGAGGTCATGGAGGGCATGGAGGGCATGAGGGGCATAAGGGGCATGGAGTCCATCGCGTTCATCGGGGTCACCAGCGGAGGAGGACGAGTTCGGAGGCGAAGCCCGGACCGAAGCCGAGCATCAGCCCGACCGAACCGGGCGGCGGCGGCCCCGCGCTCTGGACGCCGTCCAGGATGTGCAGGACCGAGGCGGAGGAGAGGTTGCCCACGGCGGCCAGGGAACGCCGGCTCGCGGCGAAGGCCTGCTCCGGCAGGGCGAGCGCGTCCGAGAGCGTGTCGAGGATCTTCGGGCCGCCGGGATGGCAGATCCACGCGTCGACGTCCGCGGGCTTCAGGTCGTGGGCGGCGAGGAAGGTTTCGACCTCCTCGGCCACGTGCAGTCTGACCAGGTCCGGGAGTTCGCGGCCGAGCACCATGCGCATGCCCCAGTGCCCGATGTCCCAGCCGAGGAGGTGCTCGGTGCCCGGATAGAGCCGGCTGCGGGCGGCCACCACCTCGGGACCGGCGCCGGTGGCGTGCAGGGGATGGTCGCGGCCGACCGCGAGCAGGGCGCCCGCGCCGTCGCCGAACAGGGCCCCGGCCACCAGGTTCGCCATCGAGGTGTCCGTGGACTGGAGGGTGAGCGAACACAGCTCGGTGGACAGCAGCAGGGCCGCGTGCCCGGAGCGGCCCGTCAGATGGTCGTGGAGATGGCCGACCCCGGCGGCGCCGGCCGCGCAGCCGAGGCCGAACAGCGGCATCCGCCGCACGTCGGGCCGGAGACCGGTGCGGGTGGCGAGACGGGCCTCCAGCGAAGGCGTCGCGAGCCCGGTGACCGTGGTCGACATGACCAGATCGAGCTCGTGCGCCGCCAGGCCGGCGTCGGCGAGGGCCAGTTCGAGGGCGCGGGCGCCGAGTTCCAGGGCCGTCTCGACGAACAGGGCGTTCGTCGTGCCGAAGTCGTTCGCCGGCCCGTAACGCTCCAGCGGGAGCGCGAGATGGCGGCGCTCCACGCGCACCGAGGCGTGGACCCGGCGCAGCAGGGCGGTATCGGAGCCGGACGGCAGGAAGCGGGCGAGCGCCTCCGTGATCTCGTCCTGGGGATGGAGATGGGGCGGGAACACGCTGCGCACTGCCAGAACACGTGTCATTGAGTCACCATAGGAAACAACTGACACATCGTTATGAATCAGGAGAACCGGGCGCGGCGCCGCATAGCGTGTCGCCGTGCCCCCGCGAACCCCGCAGACCCCCGAGACGACCGCCTCCACGGAGCGGGCCGAGCCCACCGAGATCCGCAGGCCGGCGAGGCCCGCAAGCACGGTGACCGGCCTGTTCGCGGCATGCCATCCGCTGCCCGCGACCGCCGTGACCCTCTTCAGCGCCGCCCTGGCGGCCGCCGCGGGCCGCAGCCTGCCCGGGGCGGCCGTCACCGTGGGCGCGGTGGCCGCCGGACAGCTGTCGGTGGGCTGGTGCAACGACCGGGCCGACCTGCGCCGTGACCTGGCCACGGGCCGACGGGACAAACCCCTGGTCGCCGGTACGGCGTCGGCCGCCGCCGTGACCCGGGCGGCCGCCGTCGCGCTGCTCCTCTGCGTTCCGCTGTCGCTGGCCGGCGGGCTGCTCGCCGGCGCCGTGCACCTCGTCGGCGTCGCGGCCGCCTGGGGCTACAACCTGCGGCTGAAAGGCACGGCCGCCTCCTGGGCCCCGTACGCCCTCGCCTTCGGTCTGCTGCCCGCCTTCGTCACCCTCGGGCTGCCCGGCGCGCCCTGGCCGCCGCCCTGGCTCACGGCCGCCGCGGCCCTGCTCGGCGCGGGTGCGCACTTCGCCAATGTGCTGCCCGACATCGAGGACGACCTGGCCACCGGGGTCGTCGGACTGCCCCAGCGGCTCGGCGTACGGCGCTCCGCCGCAGCCGCCGCCCTGCTCGTCCTCGGCGCGACCGCGGCCCTGGTCGCCGGACCGCCGGGGCGGGTGACGGCGTACGGATGGGGGCTGCTGGCCGCCACGGCGGCGGCCCTGCTCCTCGCGGCCCGCCGGCCCGCCGGAAGGCTCCCGTTCCTGACCACGATGGCGGTGGCCGCGGCCGATGTGGTCCTGCTGCTGGTCGAACTCCGCCCCTGATCCTGCCGCTCTTCCGGCGGCACCTGGAGCGTCGGGGCGCTGCTCGTGTGCGGACACCGGCTGAGGCGGGCGGCGGCGGGTGTCGGCCGCCACGGTGGCGACCCCGGCAAGCGCGTTCTCGCCGGGGTCGGCCCTGCCGGTGGCTACGGGCACCCGGGTCCGTTGCCGGGGCGGGCACAGGCGTCGCTGCCGGGGCCGCCGTCCAGGAAGTTGGTGCCCGCGCCCCCGTCGAGCGCGTCGTTGCCCGGGCCGCCGGTCAGGGTGTCGTCACCCGCGCCGCCCCGGAGCGCGTCGTTCCCGTCGCCGCCGACCAGCTTGTCGTTGCCGTCGCCGCCGACCACGTTGTCGTTGCCGGGGCCGGCATCGAGCGTGTCATTGCCTCCGCCGCCGCTCAGGTTGTCGTTCCCGGCGGCGCCGTCTAGCGTGTCGTCGCCTTCGCCGCCCGTCAGGCTGTCGTTGCCGGCGCCCCCGCAGATCAGGTCGTTCCCGCCGCGGCCGTCGACGAGGTCGTTCCCGCCGAGGGCGAAGATGACGTCGTCGCCCGGCGTGCCGTTCAGGCTGTCGTTGCCCTGGGTGCCGCTGATCGTGGGCGTGGCGTTGGAACAGGTCAGGGGCTGGACGATCTGGTTGACCACGGGGGAGGTGCTGGGGAGGTAGGTGCCGCTGCCGCCGTAGCGTGCGGTGACGGGGTGCGTGCCCACGCTCAGGGCGGAGGTGGTGAACGCGGCCTGGCCGGAACCGTCCAGGGCAGAGGTGCCCAGGACGGTCGCGCCGTCCTTGAAGGTGACGGTGCCCGTCGGGGTGCCGGAACCGCCGGTCACGGTGGCCGTGAACGTCACGCTCTGACCGGCGACCGACGGGTTGGCCGAGGAGACCAGCGTCGTCCCCGACGCCGGCTTCACCGTGGCCACCGTCGCCGCGAGCGGGAGGCTGCCGACGCCGACCGTGGCCGTGACGCTCTTGGCCGCGGTGTCGATCACGGACACGGAGTCCACGTTGCCGTTGGCGGTGTAGGCGTGGGCCCCGTCCGGGGAGAGCGTCACGTCGCGCGGGCTCTGGCCGACGGGGATCGTGTCGGTGACGGTCTGGGCCACGGTGTCGATCACCGATACCGAGGAGGAGGCGAGGGCGCTGTTGGCGGTGTAGGCGTGGGCGCCGTCCGGGGAGACCGCCACCCCGAACGGTGCGCCGCCGACAGGGATCGTGGTGGTGACGGTGTTGCTCACGGCGTCGATCACCGACACCGAATCACCGTTGGCGTTGGCGGTGTAGACGCGGCTCCCGTCCGGGGAGACCGCCAGCCCCAACGGGCCCGCGCCGACGTCGATCGTGGCGGTGACGGCCTTGGTCGCGGTGTCGATCACGGACACGGTGGAGGCGGTGATGCTCGCGTTCACGGTGTAAGCGTGGGTGCCGTCCGGGGAGAACGCGACCGCGCGCGGACCGACGCCGACGTCGATGGTGTCGGTGACGGTGTTGGTCGTGGTGTCGATCACCGATACGGACGACGCGATCTGGTTGGCGGTGTAGACGTGACCGCCGTCCGGGGAGACGGCCACTCCCACCGGGGAGATCTGGCCGACGTCGATCGTGGCGGTGACGGCATGGGTCGCGGTGTCGATCACCGAGACCCCGTCGGAGCCGAAGTTGTCGTGGGCGACGTAGGCGCGGGTGCCGTCCGGGGAGACCGCCACATCGCGCGGGCCGGCGACGGTGCCGATGGTGGCGGTGACGGTGTTGGTGGCGGTGTCGATCACCGACAGCGAGCCGGTCCCGCCGTTGTTGACGACGAACGCGTACGTGCCCGGCGGTACCGCCACCGCCTCGCCGGCCGGCAGGGCCACCACCGCCAGGGCGGCCACCGCGAGGGACGACAGCGATCGCCCCACTCGCTCACGACGCACAACGACAGGCCTCATACCGAAGGTTCCTTCCACTGGCACGGCGACACCCACGGCACCGGGCACACCCCTGGCGAGCGAACAGAACCCGATGCATCAGAGCAAATGATGATCAGATATACATTCCGCCCACCGTCGCGGAGGTCAGCGACCAGGGCGCCGCCCCGCACGCCACCCGCGCGGCCCTGGCGGAAGCCGGCATGCGGACCTCACCCGGCGCGTCGGGTGTCGGTCCAGGTCAGGAGCTGGTCCGCGGTCCAGGTGTTGATGATCCGCCCCGCCGGTACGCCGCATTCCACGGCTCGTTCGCAGCCGAGCACCTGCCAGTCCAGCTGGCCCGGCGCGTGTGCGTCGGTGTCGATCGCGAAGAAGGTGCCGGCCGCCACGGCCAGGCGCAGCAGCCGCCTCGGCGGGTCCAGACGCTCGGGCCGGCTGTTGATCTCCACGGCGGTACCGGACTCCGCGCAGGCCGCGAAGACGGCCTCGGCGTCGAACTGCGACTCCGGCCGGGTGCGCCCGGTGACCAGCCGCCCCGTGCAGTGGCCCAGTACGTCCATCAGCGGATTGCGCACGGCCGCCAGCAGCCGCCGGGTCATCGCGGGAGCGTCCATCCGCAGCTTCGAGTGCACCGAGCCGACGACGAGGTCGAGCCCTTCCAGCAGCTCCGGCTCCTGGTCCAAAGCCCCGTCGTCGAGGATGTCGCACTCGATTCCGGTGAGCAGCCGGAAGGGCGCCCACGTTTCGTTGAGCTCGGCCACCACCGCCAGCTGCTCGCGCAGCCGCTCCGGGGAGAGCCCCCGTGCGACGGTCAGCCGCGGGGAGTGGTCGGTCAGCACGGCCCAGTCGTGGCCCAGCGAGGCCGCCGCCCGGCCCATCGCCTCGATCGGACTGCCGCCGTCCGACCAGTCCGAGTGCATGTGGCAGTCCCCGCGGAGGGCCGCCCGCAGTGCGGTGGCGGCAGGGGTGGCCGGCGGACCCTCGGGGAGTGCGGCGGCCTCGTCCTCCAGGGTCTGCAGGTAGGCCGGGACGGTCCCGTCGAGGGCGTCCCGTACGACTTGGGCCGTCTTGGGGCCGATGCCCTTGACGGCTTCCAGGGTGCCCGCCGCGGCCCGCTCGGCGACCTCCCGCTCGCCCATCCGGGTGAGCGCCGCGGAGGCCGTGCGGAAGGCCCGTACCCGGTAGGTGGGGGCCTGGGCGCGCTCCAGCAGGAAGGCGATCCGGTCCAGCGCCGCCACCGGTTCCATCGGGTGCCTCCCGTCTCCGGCCTCCCCTATCCGCTCTTCAGCTCCGAGCGTCCCGCCTTCAGTCTCCCGCGCCCCGCTTTCCGGACCAGTGTCCGGCGCGGGAGGGACAGCCTCCGTTCCCGGCGCCGGGGGCCGTACCACGGTTCCAGTGTCCCCTGGTCTCCTTCGCCAGTTCGGCCCACTCTGCGTGCACGGGCTGCGGCCGCACGGCGTGGATCGTGCGGCGCATCGACGGGGCCGGACTCTGTGCCCGCTGTTACCGCCTCCCGCCCGCGGTCTGCTCGACATGCGGTCGTACCCGGCCCTGCTTGTACGCCAAGACCCCCAGCCCGCAGTGCGGGTCGTGCAACAACCTCCAGCGACGTGCGGTCGTGTGCGCGGGCTGTGGCCTGGAACGACGCGTTGAGGTCCGCAGGCAGGACGGCCGGCCGCTGTGCGCAAACTGCGGGCGCCAGCGGCCGGCGTGTTCACAATGCGGGTGGAAGCGCCGCGTCGGCGGGCGCACGCCGGACGGCGCGCCTCCGTGCCGCTCCTGCTACGCCGCCCATCCGATCGCCCGCCAGCCGTGCGTCGGCTGCAAGGTCGCGACCCGGCTGCACCGCCACGGCCTGTGTCCCCCGTGCGCGCTCGCTGCGCTCCTTGACCGGCTCCTGGCCAGCCCAGATGGCACCGTCACCCCCGGCCTACGGGCGGTCGCCCGCAGTTTGCACCGGGCCGAGCCCCGGCCCGTCTGCGCTGGCTGGAAGAGCGGCCCGGCCCGCAGGCCGTCCTCGTGCGAGCAGGGCTACGTATGGCGGGACGGCTACGACGGCGACTCCCCCCTGCGCGTCACACCGGAAGAACGCGGGCGGCTCTTCTCTTTGTGCGGGCGGCCGGATGGGGGACGTGCGGGCGGGAGCAAGGACCGAGGGCAGGGCGGGCGCTTTCCTCAGCATGGAGGGTGCTAGGTCTAGCGACAGGGGTCGCTAGGTCCAGCACCAGTCCTGGCAACTTGAAGGGCCGCTGACCTGGGATCTAGCGGCTAGCAAGCGATACACGAAGCCCCATCCGACCGGAACCGGGGCGTTGGGGCTCACTGCCGCACGCTAGCCGGGCATGAAGCCGGGCTCCCCTCCCTCAATGCCTGCCGGCGAGGCGGGGTCCCGGACCCCGACCTGTACCTGCAGCCCACCCCCATGGCCCTGCAGGACTGGGCCATCGGCTACGCGGCCCGCTCCCGCGACGCCGCCTGCGGCGCCGGCCGCTCCTTCTACCGCTGGGCCCAGACCCCCGCGGCCGCGGGCGGGCCCGCCCGCGTGCCGGCCGGCACCGCGAAGTCGCTCCAGTTCCGGCGCGGCGGGAACTGCGCCGCCGGGGAGCCGCTGGTCGCATCGGACGGGGTCGGGAGCCGGCTACAGGGGCGGGGCCAGCCGGGAGCCGACGCGAAAGCGTGGGTCTGCCGGGGAACCGCCCTGCGATGAGGCCTCGTAGCCGTTCGCGTCCGGCTCAACGGGTGGCACGGCATCGTCGGAGCCTGGCGGCCCGTGACCTGCCAGCGTTTGCCCGCCCACCGGACCCGCCGCTGAGCCAGCTTGACGTGTTCCCAGTCCCCGCGCCACTGGTCGACGAGCGCGGTATCGGCCCGGAGCTTGTCGGCGGCCGGCCTGTCCAAGCCGCGCGGGTGGTGAACTGCGGTCAGAGCCGCAACATCAACGGAGGTGCTCATCGTCCCAGTCAGGTGCCGTCGCCGTGCCGGCGAGCCAGTCCCGGCGAAGAACCGCGTATCCGACGGCGTCGTGGACCGTGCCCTCGGCCGACGGCCACGCCTCCCGGTAGTGCGACTCCTTGACGTACCCGCACCGTCGGAAGGTGCGGCGCATGGCGGCGTTGTCCTGGCGCGTGGTGCCCTCGATCCGCCGGATCCGGGGGAACTCGGTGAACAGGTACGCCGTCAGCCAGGCCAGGGCGTGGCTCCCGACGCCCCGACCCCGGTGGCGGGACCGGATCCTCAGGTCGAACACCGGCGTGCTGTCGCCCAGGTCCATCAGCCGGATCAGCCCGAGGACCCGGTCACCTGCGGTGATCCAGAAGGTCCGGCTCTCGTCACTGTCGAAGCGGCCGTCCGAGATCCATCGCCGAGCCTGCTCGCGGTCGATTACGGCTGCACCGTGGAACGGCCAGGTGTCGCCGGCGAGGAAGTCGACCAGGTCCTCGGACTCGGCCTCGGAGGGGACGAAACGTCGATAGGTGATCTCCACGGCCGCACAGTAGGGCCGACACGATCCGGCTTCCAAGCCATTTCGGCCGGGGCGGGCCGGAAGCCGGGTAGTCAGGAGAGCGGCAGTGCTGTCCCGGTGTCGAGCCGGGCGGGCCAGAGCGCGGGAAGGGTCCGGTGCGCCTGCGGGTCAAGTCCCGACGCCACCAGGACCCGACGCCTCGCCCCGCTCCTGATCGTCACCCCCCTGGCCAGCGGAGGCGCCTCACTCTCCTCCACCGCTTTCGCCGCTCCCACCACGACAACCGCAAACGTCACCACCGACACCGACAGCCCGCGCACCGTCAAGCACGTCACCAAGGGCACGTGGATCGACGGCGGGTCCGGTGGTCTCGTGGGTGGAGGGGGAGGTAGTGCGGGAGATGCTTACACGACCGAGCGGGAGAACGTCCTGTGGTCAACGGATCGCGAGATGAGTGAGGTCCACAACGAGCTGTAAGAGGCGACGGGACCTCGACTGAGCTCCGTTCCGGTCGGCAGCCGCGGCTCCAGTGGTAACTCCTGCCCACCGGGGCCGGGCGGGCCGGTGCGCGCGTGCGCGCTCTTGGTCGGCAGGCACCGGAGCGGAAGCCGACCCGGCTGGCTGGGCCGGGATGGGGTGGTTGGTGTGGCTGAGCACGATAGGTGGCCCCTGAGCACGCTGGTTGGCCCGCAGTGCCGTGTCAGGAGCCCGCGGGACGGTCAGGGCTCTGACCGGGGGTTCCGTGGTGGGTCCCCGCTCCTGCGTGGTCTACTCGCGGCATGGCCACCTCGAACTTGGACTATTGCGGCTCTGGATTTTGGGTCCGCGACGAGCAAGCCGAAGTGTGGCTGTACCTGCTGGCGCAGGAGGCGAAGGCGGTCGCTGACGCTCCGGAGTGGTTGGCCGGTGCCTGCGACGACTGGGAGATGCAGGCCACGACCGGCTTCGTCGGGTTCGTCTCGTCCTGTCTGGACGAGCACCTCGGGACGGAACCCGCTCGGGTCGCGCTCGCGCTGCACCTCTCGGAGTGCGTCCTGCAGCGACTGCTCGCATGGACCCCCGCCATCCCGAAGGATCTCGTCAACTCCTACGGCACAGGCGGCCATGACAAAGGCTTCGACGTGGACCTGCCCGTCGAACCCATGCTGGCGTGCGGTCGCGCGTTCACAAGCCTTCTGCGCGGACAGCTCCCGCCAGGACACGACAACTGGGCCTGCTGACCTCGGCATTCCATGAGACCCACGGCGCCGGTGGCCTTGGGCGCGGGTTCGGCCTTCTCGACGGTCTCGCCGGCCTGCTTGGCCTCGATGAGGGCGGCGACCTTCTCCTGGTAGACGTCGCGGTAGTCCTCCGGCTGCCAGTCGATGGCGAGGGCGTCGATCAGCTGGTGGGCCATCTTCAGCTCCCCCGCGCTCGCCTTGCCGCTCTTGGGGAGGTCGGGGATCTCCTGGTGGGGGTCGCGGATCTCGTCCGAACAGTGCAGCGTGTGCACCGCCAAGAGCCCCTTCTCCGCCTTCAGGGCGACGGGGTGCTCGCGGCCGCGCATCACGAAGGTCGCGATCCCGGCCCGGTTGGACTCCTCCAGCGCCTGCTCCAGCAGCCGTAGACCTTGGTTTTCTTGGGGAGAAGTGTGGCGCGAGGCGAGTCGGGACGACTTCGTGCAGCTCAGCGCAGGTATCGATCACCCTGGCCCGTGCAACAGGTGTGGCGCTATCACTGGATCAGGTGCCGGTCAACGCTTCAACGCGTGGGACCCTCGTAGCCCGGGAGGCCCGAGCGGAACGGTGGTCGGATGCCCATGGGGCGGGGCCGGCGGCGGCCGTCTGGGCACTACGCTGCACGCGTGATCGATCATCCGAACGTACGTCTCGCCGACCTTCTCGACCGCCGCGCGGACGGGTACGAGCCCGCGCCGGACACAGTGCTCGCCGCACTGTTCGAGGGCGGGGTGTTCGTTCCCGTCACCGACACCGGATCGGTGATGTTCCTCCCCGACGACGAGCAGCCACCCACGCTGCTCGGCTTCACCGACGCGGCGCTCGGCGCGCAACTGCTGCCGACGGCCGCCGGGATGGTGCACTGTGACGCGGCGCGGCTGAAGGACATCCTGGAGAAGACCGGCGTCTCCGTGCTTGGGGTCCGCTCCGGGAACGGGCAGGCGATCTTTCCTGAGCAGGTGCTGCGGGACTGGGCGACCTTCGGCCCCGGGGCGGAAATGAAGCTCGACTGGTCCACCGACCCAGTGGCGGTCGCCCTGCGCGACGCACTGGTTCGGCGGGTCCGCGAATTTCCCGCCGTCCGCTCGGTGTGGGTCGCGCAGGTCCGGTGGCGGGCCAGCGGCGAGGAACACCTGATGCTGCACGTCGCCGTGGACGAGGACCCGCCCTCGGCCTCCGCCGACCGCCTGATGCAGATCCTGCTCAGCGAGGAGGTAAAGCTCGGCCCGAGGCACCCGAAGGTCGGGATGCTCGCCCTGAACACCACCACCCACGCCGACACCATCGCCCAACTGGACCGCCAGGGCCTGGACACGGTGCGCCACGACGTCGAGTCGGGCCAGGTCCAGGTGATCTCCCGCGAGTACGACGACCCGTCGGCGGCCCCGGCGAATGGCGCCGCGCCCCCGCCCCGGGCCAAGCGCCGCTGGTTCGGCCGCTCCTGACGGGACGTCGCCGATGCGCTCTCCTTCGGATCTCGCCGAGCGCCCAACGCGCGCGCCGATCCGACAAGTTCCGAAAGAGAGGGCCCAGGAGTGACTGACCCAACGGTCCACTCCCGCTTGCCGGCGATGCCGGAGACGCTGACCGGGGTGCCGTTCTTCACAGTGTCCTTGATCGCGCCGCGTGAGCGGGGGAGCAGTAGTGGTGCCGGACGATGCGCTGGCTCCGGTTGAGGCTGCCGGGCACAGCGCTGCCGAGCTACGGCGTCTGAGGCTGCCGCCCTGCGTCGGGCTCGAGACCAAAGCCCAGCGAGCTACTCTGAGGCGTCGGCGGCCGTGCGGTGAAGAACGTGTTTGTCCAGGACGATGGTGTTGCTGCTTCGGACGGTGCCGTGGAGGTCCGAGAGGTTGCCGTCGAGGTGAATGGTCCTTCCCTCCGTGCGGTAGGTACCCGTGTTGACGCCGATCTTGAACACGGGGCAATCGTCCAGGTTGCAGATCACGTTGTTGATCTGCTCGAAACGGCCGTCCGGGGTGAAGGTCAGCTTCTGGATGTAGTGGGTGATTCCCGGGCGGTTCTTGTCGACGGACTCGGTCCACTGCCCTGTCAGCCGGGCCTGGTGTGCGGCTGGGGCGTCGGCCCCCGCCACCTGGGCGGCGGCAGAGCCGCTGGTGGCCGTCATGGCGGCCAGGAGCAGCAGTGCGGTGCCCAATGCTGACTGCATCGTCGTCTTCATCTGCGCGCTCATCCCTTGTTCGTCGGTCCCTGGTCCGTAGAAGACGCAGCAGGGTCGGCTTGCGTGACTGGGGGTGACAGCCCCTCGCTTCGGCGCATGCCGCTGGACAGCCTCCGTGCTGAGTACTGTCGGCGTTGGCGAGCCCGACCGTATCCGTTCAAATGCCGACCTCGTTCCCCCTCGACAGGGACCGCGTCTCGTTTCGTTTGCTTGGCGGACGCGGTGAACACTCCACACCAACCAAAGGGGACGGAGGTAGCGGGCCACTTCCGTTATCCGGCGTGGGGCACACCGGCGGACACTGATTGGCCGAGAGTCACCACGCTCATCACATCGGCAGTCCCGCTGCCCGTGGGGGTCATTCCCGCGTACACAAGGAGCAGATGAACGCGAGCCATCCTCGGATCTCCCGGATGGGGTCATCCCCGCATACGCGGGAATGACCCTGAGACTCCGGGAGTGTCCTCTTCGGCCCTCCGAGAGCTCACAACTGGAGGAACTGGCCGACTCCATGGTGTGCGGATGGGCCTCCTCAAACCTTAGAGGGGTCACAAGGCGAGAAGGCTGCTCCCTCCGGAGGTTCGATTATTGCGATTAGCTGCCCCGCTACTCCCCATGGTGGGGGATGACGAACGATCACCAAGGCACCGTCGGCCCGTACGCCGAGTACGACGGACTGCCGGTCCTGCGCGCTACCGAGACCAGCCTGCCGTTGCTGCACCCGTACGGCCCGGTAGCCGACGGCCGTTGCGTCACGCCCGGTGGCGGGCGACTCACGGTCAGCTCGAGCGGCCGCCATCACAGGATCACGCTCGACCGCCTTGGCTGTGCCGCACAGCTCACCGAGGAGAAGGAGGCGGTCTTATGGCGGCTCGCCTTGGCCGGGGAGGGGCACTGCCTGTTGGCCGGGTGCAGCCATCCGGCCGCCTACCAGGGCACGGTTTTGCGCAGCTTCGAGTTCCGGCCGGGAGCATCTCGACCACCGCGTTCGTCCGTGCGCTGCTCGCCGTCGAGCTGGGCGAGGAGGGCCCCACGAATCGGCTCATGAAGGAGGTCGAAGGGCTGGCTGGGCCCATGCGCCGGCTGAGTGTGCGAGATGAGGCACAGTCGCCGGCTGGATTCTCACTCACCCCGACTCCCTGCCTGAGCGCGAGCGCCTGAAGCTGAAATGCGTCCTCGCTGGCTGCCCCGAATTGGATGCCCTCACCGGACACGTCCGCGCGTTCGGGAAAATGCTCACCCAGCTCCAGGGTGACCAGCTCCCGCAGTGGATAGAGGCGGTCCGCGCTGACGACCTCCCCAGCCTCCACGCCTTCGTCAACGGCCTCGAACGGGATCTCGCGGCCGTCACCGCCGGTCTGACACTGCCCTGGAGCTCCGGCGTCGTTGAAGGCCATGTCAAGCGGATCAAGATGATCAAGCGCCAGATGTATGGCCGGGCCGGCTTCGGTTTGTTGCGGAAGCGAGTCCTTCTTGCCTGATCGCAGCTCTGGCACTCGCTGTCCGTTCAGTTGATCGCAAGCACCAAGGGATCGAGGCCCAGCTTGCTTCGGCATGAATCGACGACCCGCGTGACCCAGGCGGTCACGGCGTCGTGATCTGCCGCGATCGCGTATAGCTCACGAGTCTTCTCCTGGGCTTCGACGATCCAAGGCGCAAACGCGTCCTCTCGTAGGACTCGCTCGAAGTGATCGCGGGCCATGTCCGGGTCCCCAATGAGGGCGGATGCGATCCCGGCGTCGAAGCTGTCCCAGAGGAACCCCTGCCGCACCGGCCTGGACCTCAGGTATCGGGCGACGTTCGGCAGAGCCGGGAACTTCTCCCTCAGCGCCGTCACGTTCGCAACCGCCTGGCGGCTGAGGTCGAGCGCCAGGGGCGTGAACTGGTCCTCGGTGCGGAACAGCTCGGGGTTGGTGCGGACTGCGTCCACGCGGAATGCCAGGCGGTCCACGTCGTGCCACAGCCACATCGCGCCGACGTACAGACCGCTGCCGGCCGTCCGCGGCGGGGTGAACTCCACAACCCCGAGCCACCACCCTTGATCATCAATCCACAGCCGCGACCGCCCGCGTTGGGCCAGTCCGAGCGGCTTCAGGAACTCCCGCGCCGCTGAGGTGATGATCCGGAGGACCGGACTGCGATCTGCCATGTCCGGCATTATCGACCGTCCCACCGACACCGCCGTCGCGCTCCGAATGGGCGACCCTGAACAGGGGGTGGTGCTCGGTGGACACTGACCGCTTGGGTAGCGTGTGCGAATTGGGAGGTTGCCGCGCTGAGCAGGCGGCCTCGGGGAATGGGGCAGTTCATAGGGGTTGACCGAGCAAATCGTTGCCATGCGGAGTGGAATGGGGTACTCCGCTCGTTTGCTGGGTGAATTCCGCCGCACGGCGCTGCTGGTGCCGCTGTCGGAGGGTGATGACGGTGGTCTGATGTCGGGGTGGCAGGGCGGTGTCCGCTGGATCTACGCGTTCACGGATGAGGACGCGCTGGCGCGTTTCGCCGTGGCGCGGGGTGCCGGTGCCGAGGTTCGTGAGTGGGAGTACCTGTCGATCCTGGGTGCCCGTTTGGTCGATGCGGTGATTCCCACGGTCGACGGCCCGACCGGTGTGGCGGTCGATGTCGCGGACGAGGACGCTTCGATGCTGTTCCCGCCGGTCGTGGGGATCGTTGCGGACGCGTACGCCGTGGATGCCGGGCTCGACCGTGCGGATGCCGTCTGATGGCGGGCGACGGGGACCTCGAGGTCTCGCCGGCTGCGGTCAAGAACTTCCAGGACGGTCTGCGCAAGGCGATTGCCGAGTTACGCGAGTCGGGGGATGCGGCCGGTGCGTCCCAGGGTGCCGGTTTCAGTGATCTGTCGATGACGGGGATGGAGGCCGGACACATGGGTCTGTCCGCCGACTTCGAGGACTTCTGCGAGCGCTGGGAGTGGGGCGTGCGCAGTCTCGTGCAGAACGCCAGCACCCTTGCCGGCAACCTCGGGATCGCGGCGGGGACGGTGTGGGAGGAAGAGCAGTACCTGCAGGGTGCGTTCAAGGTCGTCGCGAATGCCGCGTACGGGAATCCGCATGCGAGTGAGGACGAGATCGAGAAGAAGAGCTGGGACGACATCTGGCGGGCGGACGTCTACAAGCCGGACTACAGCGATGCGTCCTTCGAGAAGAGCGACGCGGACATCAAGCAGACCTGGTCGGATACGGGCGACAAGCTGACCTCCAGCGGGTATGTCGGCTCGATCAAGGATCTGCTGGACCAGGCCGACGGGGACGGTAACTGATGGGCGTGGGGGACTTCGTACCGGACTTGTGGGAGGACTGGGCCGAAGACAGGGCCAAGGACGTCGGCGACGCGATTGAGTGGACCGGCGACAAGGTCGCCGACGTGGCGGAAGAGGTCGGTCTCGACGAGGCGGGCGACTGGGTCCGCGACAAGAGCCGCTCCGCCGCCAATCAGCTCGGCGCTGATGTCTCGGAGCTGGAGCTCGGGCAAAAATCTACTACACCGAAGAGTGGTACGAACTACCCAACGGCGACATCGTCGTCTTCCAGGACCACTGGTTCGGCCATCAGAAACCGGGCGAGCCGGGGTATCA
Organism: Streptomyces sp. NBC_00207; assembly: GCF_045160965.1. NCBI lineage: Bacteria > Bacillati > Actinomycetota > Actinomycetes > Kitasatosporales > Streptomycetaceae > Streptomyces > Streptomyces sp. NBC_00207. The sequence continues at coordinate 8,963,416 of NZ_CP130715.1, forward strand.
GCCGCCACACTTGCACGTCAGGCCCGAGAGTGATCCTCGGAACGGTCACATACCTGGTACGGAGGAGCACTACCGCTATGACCTGGACTGACTTTGTCGTGAACGCGCATGCCATCGAGCCGTACTACCACGAAGTTCCCGACCTGACAGGTGTACGGCTGCGCTCAGTGAACCTGGACGGTTGGGACTCGGCCGTCGTCTTGCGACTCGACCTCCCTCGGTTTCCAGACCGGTGGGACGATCCGTCCGGCGACACCATGCAGTGTCAGATCCAGTTCCTGATGGTCCAGGAATTCCTCATGGAAGGGTGGCAGGCCTCGGTCAAGGCAGATGTGTCACTGCATGAACTGTCCGAGCATCGGCTGTCTGTGCGGGTGACAGCACCCGGCGTTTCGGTGTCGTTCACATCAAATGCTTTCGCTCAAGGTGGGGAGAATCACCGTTTTCAACCGGGACGCAGACGGCGGTGACAGCGGCCTGCAACACTTCACACGGCCCATCGAGACCAGACGCTATCCGAAGATTCCTCCGACTTATACGAACACCTTCTTTGAGCGGGTGTGAAATGACTGACCCACGCATTTGGCTGGAACTTAAAGCCCTATACGGCAGTGCACCCGTCCCCGACCTGGACACCTGCCCCCTTTTCTACATCCACATCGACGAGCGGGGCACCTCGGTGACCTTCGGCTTCGAAACCCAGCAGCTGCCGCCGCACCCGAAGCCGGAATGGTCGGAGCAGGCGTACAACACCTTCCGCTTCTGGATCGAATTCACCGGAGTGACCAACCTCCGGGTATCCGGCATCCGCGCGGAGACAAAGCGCGCTGTCCGAATCATCGCTGGCGACAGAGCTGACGACCTCCAGGTCTCGGTGAACAGCGAGACCCGCTCGATCATCTTCTCTGCGGTCTCTTCGCGGGTCTCGCACACTCGCGTCTACCTGCAGGGGGCGCTGTAGCAAGGTCTTGTGCCGCTCGATTCCCCTGCGCCAACCTCGCGCAGGACCGATCAACGGAACGCCTGCGCTGTTGCACCGGGCGGCCGCCCTGGCGGGGTGTCAGTCCACTGCGCCCGCCATCGCCGCGAGCGAGACTCCGATCATTATCCTCGATGCTTCGACAACGCGGTGAGGTCCGGTGCCGGGCGGCGCAGATCGGCGGCCCGTACCTCGGGGGTGTCCCGCCCGGCGAGCCCGGCCAAGGCCACGTCCCGGACGTTGGGGTTGGTGTGCCTTTCCCGGCGCCATGCTGTACGGGCGTACGGGGGACAAGCTGGCCGACCACCCGGACAACGACGAGCTGTACGCCATGGCCGAGCGGCTGGCCGTGCCGCTCACACCCGGCGGTGCGCTGACACCGCCTCAGGGAGGGAACCCCACTTGAAGAAGACCGCCATGTTCGCCGCGACTGCGGCACTCGCCACCCACGCTTCTCGCCGCACCGCAGGCCAGCGCCGCCACCCATCAGGCTGGCCTGCACTTCGGCGTCCTCCAGTTCGACGGCCCGGGAGCGGATCTGCCGCAGACGAACGCGAAACCGATCGCCGAGTACGTCGACCTCCACGACAACACCCGCACCGCCCTCCAGCTCCGCGGCTACACCGTCAAGACCAACTCCGGATACCTGTACACCTTCCCCACCTTCACGCTGGGCGCATGGAAGACGGTCAGGCTGAAGATAGGCCAGGGCGCCAACAGCGCCGGCACCGTGTTCCGGAAGAAGAAGAACTTCTGGCTCAACAACAATTCCGGCTCCCTCACCCTCACCGCGCCCGGCGGTACCAAGAAGGACAGCTGCTCCTGGCGGGCCAACGGCCGCGGCTCCACCACCTGCCACTGAGCACGCGCTCGCGCCCGGCCTGTTCCCGCCGAGACGGTGGACCGGCCACCGCCCGTTCCGTGCCCGGCCCCGCGCGGGTGTGACGCTTGACCGCCATCCGGTTCGGGCCGTCCAGAGCGACCCGAAACCGCTCGTTGCCGAACAGCTCGACCGGACTGACCTCCGCACCTCTGACCACGGCAGGCGGCGCCGGGCCGTGGGAACCGACCGCTGCCTCGTAGGACTCGCCCGGCGCGACCCACCCACCCCTGCTAGGAGAAGGACCCCACATGACTGCCATCGACGACCCGACGTTGAGCATCGACCACGCCCGGGTGTGCAGGGCAGCGGCCCGTATCGCCCCCGCGCACAGCGACTTCATGGACCAGCACCGCGCCTGGTACGCCCTGGTCGGCACGAACCTGTACTACGTCCGCGAACTGCTGGCACAAGCCACCGAAGAGCCCGCCCCAGACGTCGTCACCTCGCGGAAGATCCTCGACGCGCTCGGCTTCCCCGTTTTCGCCCTCGGGTACCGGGACCTCCTGGACCACGGCCACCCTGCCCACCGCGAGTAGCGACACGGCGGTGGATCGCCCGGCGACCACGGTTGCCTACGAGCCGGGTGCGTTGCAGCTGCAGGGCACAGGGCCGGGCGTTGGGGAGGTATGCGAATCCACCGCCTCGAGAACGCACACCATGCGGGGTAATGGGCTCCTGAGCGTCGGATCGGTGATGGGCTACCGGTCGATTCCGAGGCGGAGCTGGAACAGCCGGGCGAGTGCGAAAGGAACCGTCTACCGGGACGCCGGCACCGCCCGGCGGAGCGGCCATCCACCTGGACTCGAACGTGCACGCGGTTCGAGCTGGTGTCCGCAGGCGCCCCCCGGGTGCCGGGCGTAGCGTAGGAGGGGCAAAAGCCACCGGCCGGCTGTTCGTTGCGTCTCATCCTCTGCACAAGGAGGGTCCGCGCATGTCCAGACCTCCGCAACCACCGTCTCCCCCCGAGCCCGATCCGCAGTGGGGGCCGTACGGGCGGCCGGGGCAGGCCGGTCCGTACGGCGGGCCGCAGGGGTGGAACGCGCCGCCACACGGACCGTTGCCGTCGCCGAAGACCAACGTGCTGGCCATCGTGGCGTTCGTCCTGTCGCTCACCTGCATCCCGCTGCTCGCGCTGATCCTCGGCTTCATCGCCCTCAAACAGATCCGCGAGCGCGGCGAGCAGGGCAGGGGCTTGGCCATCGCGGCCATCACCATCAACTGTGCGGCCATGCTGCTCGCGCTGGCCGTCGGGGTCACCGGTGTATTCGTGGACGGCCCGGAGCGCGACAGCACTGGCAAGGTGACCGAATCGGGCACCAGCGAGGTGGCGGACATCCGCGTTGGGGACTGCTTCAACACGGATGACAGCCTGAAGGATTACGACAAGGAAGAGGCAGAGGCCGCCTTCACGGTGACCATCGTGCCCTGCCAACAGGCCCATGAGGCGGAGGCGTACGCCGTCTTCGACCTGGACGAGGGGCCGTACCCGGGCAAGGAGAAGATCATCTCGATCGCTGACGAGAGGTGCGGAGGCACGACGCTCAACGACTACGTGGGCGGCGCCGCGAAGATACCGTCGAACCTGGAGAACTACTACTACTACCCGAGGTCCGGCAACTGGGACGCCGACGACCGCCGTGTCACCTGCTTCCTGGGCTACCCCGGCGGCACGAGCACCGGCTCGGTCCGCGCCACCGGTTCCTGAGCCGCCTCAGCCGAGGATCCGGCCCACGGGCTGACCGGTCACGTGGGCGATGGTCTCGAAATGCCGGGCCGGGCGGGCCCCGCGGCGGGTGCGGCGAAAGCCGTCAGCGACCTCGAGCAGCGGCATCCGTCCACCGCAAGCCCGGCCCCGACAGGGTCGTCAGCGCGCGACGTCTGCCCGGACACGGTTTCGACGCCACATGACCGCCGCCGCGGCCCTCTTCGAAGTGGTCGACGACACCGTCCGCTACCGCGCGGCTGGGCGAACCCCTCCACGAACTGCGCCAGCACCTCGACGTACAGATCCACCGGACGCAGGCAGACGTCGTCACCAGGCCGGCCTCAGCCCGCCGCACCACCCAGGGGGCGGCGGCCGCCATCTGCCAGCCGGCGGCGGAGAGCCGGTACGCCGTGGGCCCTGCTCCGGTTCACACCGGGAGAGGGCAAGCCACGGGCCAGGTGGAGCAGCGCGGCTGCATGTGGCGGGTGGGCGTGGTGGGATCTGCGGGGTGAAGGATCCCTTTCGCCCCGGCTGGAGGGCTCCTGGTGGCGCCGCGACTGCATGGCGACCTGGTCCTCGACGGCTCGTCGTGTGGGATCCGCATGCGGGCCGACTGCCGTCCGAGGCGTTACAACGCTGCCCCGCGCCCCGGCGCAGTACGACAGGTGCCAGTGCTTGCAGCCCTCGTAGCGGTTGGGCTGGCGGCCTGCTCACCCATTCGCCCTGGGCCTTGCCGGTCATCGTCCCAGACTGTTCGGGCGAACCGCGTTCCAACCCGTCCCTTCTCCCATCCGGCGGGGGCAACCATTGGCAGGACGAAAGGGAGCCACACGATGCCGCTCTATCTATCGAGGTTCAGTTACACACCGGAGACTTGGGCGAGGCTGACCGTCCACCCCGAGGACCGCACAAAGGCCGCTCAGGCGTACATCGAATCCGTCGGTGGAAAGCTCCACGGCTTCTGGTACGCCTTCGGCACGCACGACGGCTACAACCTCTGGGAAGCTCCGGACAACGTGTCCATGGCCGCGGTTGCTCTGGCGATCAGCGGAGGTGGCGCGCTCAGCTCGTTCGAGACGACCGTTCTCCTGAGCGTCGACGAAACGCTGGATGCCCTGCGCAGGACCCAGCAAATCCAGTACCGGGCTCCTGGCGGGTAACGTCCCGCGAGCAGAACCTGCCGCCTCAGCGGGACAGCGCCCGGTTCGATCACATCCACGACATGGTTGATCTGTTCCGACTGACCAAGCACCTCATGCGCGCCTCCAATCTGGCGGGCAGTGGCAGCTACGGCCGCGACGGCCGGTGACTCCCGAGGGCTGTGCGAGTACATCCGGGGCGCCCTCGAAGGGTGGGTGCCCCGGATGCTCGGCGTGCATGTCCACCGGTCGGTGTTCGGGCCGGCCGGGGTGGCGCGGCTGGTCTGCGCGGTCGCGGACGCCGTCGAGCTCACGTTGCTCCCCGGCGACGGTGCGACCGCGCGGGCCGTACGGCCGTCGCCGTCGGCCTGCGCGTGCCCGTCGCCTTCTGACATGGATAGGAAGGCGGGGTGCGGCAAGGGGTCCCCTGCTCGCCTCCGCGTTCAGCGGCGTGCGCGCCATGTGCCGTAGAGGGCGGCTACGGCGCTGATGACGCCGGCGAAGCCGGCTTCGCCGACGGTGAGGTAGGTGCCGGCGCAGGTGGCGAGGAGCGCGACCAGGACCACGGCGTCGGGGACGCGGTGCGTCCTGGTTTCGGGGTCCGGTCCACGGGTGGTGGGGGGGCCGGTCGGGGTCGGGGTCGGGTGACTGTGGGGTGGTGCCGGTGGTGGTCATGACTCCAGGAGAGCTGCTCTCCTGCCGGGTTCCCAGTGATTCGTACGGGCCCGCCCGGACCCGGACGACCCTCCGTTTCGGCAGGTGGAGGTCGGGCTGGTTCCGGACGGGTCGAGGCGTTCGGAACCATTCGGAGCGTTCCGCATACGTACGGTCTTACCGCCCTCTAGCGTGGCTTTTCCGCACAGGCAGGGGGTTTGATGGCAGTCGAAGAACCTGGGGTCGAGCCGCAGGACCGCGAGGCGATCGAGGCTTACGAGGCCGCATTGGCCGTCTTCGCTGAAAAGCTGAACCGCCTCCACATATCCGGCGGCTCCCCCTCCTACGCGACCGTCGCCTCTGCCTCGGTGCGGCCACGCCTGACCACTACAGGCCTGTACGAGATGCTCACCGGCAGACGCCTGCCACCCCTTGAGTCGCTCCTCGAGTTCGTCCGTATCGTCACCGCCCCGCGCGGCTTGGACAAGCCGGCCGCCGAGAAGTTCCGGGCCGATACCGCGCTCGTCGACGAGTGGCGCGGGGACTGGCAGGACGTCAAGCTGGCTCAGCGCCGGGCCCAGTGGGCGAGCAAACGCCGGCAAATTACGGGCCAGCAGACTCCCGACGATGTCGTGCCACTCGTTGAGCCGGACGCGAACGACACCGTAGCCCTGTTGCAGGGCGGTGCCCAGGCAGATCCGCCTGTGCGCTCCGAGGCCCCGCCGGAGGACCGGCGCCCCGAGGCCCCCGTGCAGAAGCCTGAGGTTCCGGAGCAGGGCAATCCTGTGACAGCCCCGGACCGGGGTTCGCAGGACGCGGAGCCGTCCGACCCGCAGGACCCGAAGAAGGCATTGGTTTCGGAAGGCACCGGTCGGGGCCGGCCGTCCTGGCTTACGCGCCGGCTGACCGCGGTGACCGCGCTGGTATCGGCGGGCGCTTTGATCGCGGGCGGCCTGTGGTGGCACGCAGAGGACGGGAAGGCTAAGGACGCCGCGGAGCGCGCACACCGGCAGCAGCTGGAGGCGCAGGAACGCAAGGTCCATTGCGGCACCAGGAATCCGGCATTGACGACCACGCCGGACGGATGTGCGGGGATCACCGATGGGAGTGACGGGCCCGGCATCCTCGGTCCCGGGTTCGAGCCGGCTCTGACGGTGCTCAACGCCGAGAACACGGCCGTGGAGAAGACCGACGGCTATGTCACGGTGGCGCTGATGGGGCCGCTGACCCAGGGCCCGGGCAGCCTGACCGGCGACCGTGCCGTGCACGAGGTCGAGGGAGCCCTCATCGCCGTACGCAAGGCGAACGAGGGCAACGCCTACCCCAAAATCCGGCTGGTGCTGGCCAACATGGGCTCGGACGAAACGCACTGGCCCGGCGTCGTCGACCAGCTCAAGAAGATGACCGGCGCGACCGGCCCGCTCGTCGCGGTGACCGGGATGGGCCTCAGTCAAAAGGAGTCGATCGACGCCGCGCGGGCACTGTCGGCGGCAGCCATCCCGATGGTCGGCGACGTCATCACCGCAGACGGCTTCGACACCACCGGCAGCATCGACGCCGGTGCCAGGATCGAGGGACTGGTACGCGTCTCCCCCAACTCCAGCGCGCAGCTGCAGGCGATCAGCCAGGAACTCTGCAAGCGTCCCGAGTTGAAGACCGCTGCCCTCGTCAGCGCCCCGACCACCCCCGCCGGAACACCCGACTTCTACTCGAACTCCATCGAAAAGGCAGCTCAGAACCCGGCGACCGGACTCCTGCCGTACCTCCAGGCGGGAGGCATCTCCTTCAACTTCGACGTCCGCGGAGGTGCTGCGCAGACCAGCCTCGGCACCATCAGCAAGAACCTCTGCGGCAAGGTCACACCCGACGTGGTGATCTACGCAGGCAGAGCGACCTTCCTGCCCACCTTCCTCGAGAAGCTGCACCAGCGGCAGTGCCGCACCACCCCCATCACCGTCGTCACCGGATCCGACGCGGCCACCCTGGACCGCAAGCTGCCCGCCCTGAACGACCCCGAAGCACCCATCTCGGTCCTCTACGTTCCCCTCGCCGATCCCGGCCAGCTCGGCGACAACACCAACCCCGACCACAGCCTCTACCAGGACTTCGCCGACGAATTCATCCGTGACCACCACGGCCAGAGGTTCGACCCGGGCCACCTGGCCAGCGGCTGGGCAGTCATGGCCCACGACGCGATCGTCACCGCGACCCTGGCCATCCGCAACGCCGTCGACCCACCCCAGAAGCCGCCCACCGTCTACGCGGTCAGAGCACAGCTCTACCTCTTCGACACCACCAACGTCATCGAAGGAGCCAGCGGCATCTTCCGCATCGACCCGCAGACCGGCAACCGGAAAAGCACCCACACCCCCCAGGTGGTACGCCTGGGCACCCCGAGCACCTGACTGCACAGCACACGAACCCCGCTGGGCGGCCCCCACCGTCCAGCGGGGTTCGTATGCCCGGCATGCCCGGCATGCCCGGCATAGGAATCTCCGCCGGTCATGGCAGCAGCCGTGACCATGCCCCGGGCCCGGCCAATGCCTGCGGAGATGATGCCCCGTCCGGCTTCCCCGGACGGGGCCTTCTTCTGTCAACCGGGGGGGGCGGACATCTCCGGAACCGCACGGTCTCGAACAGGTCGCCAGAGGCCGCCGTCCCATGGCGTGCCGCCCTCCGGGACTCGTGCCGCGCCGGCGGGCTTGCCGCCGGCCGGGCGCCGCAGCCCACATGAGACGTGCGCCGAGGAGAACGGTGAGAAGTGCGAGGGTCGGCAGCGCTCCTGCCCTGCCGCGCGGGTGAGCCGTATGGTTCGGCCGGGCGGCCCGGTCCGGCTCCTGCGCGTTCTCGTCGTCCTGGTGAGGGAGAGGCGCGGGAGGGGCGGCCGGTGCGCGCAGGGACGGTTCGCCGTACACGGGGGCGGGGAGAGGGCCGGCGGTCCACTCCTCGTAGCCCCATCCCGGGCATGGGGCTACGGCTTCCACGCGACAACGCGGCGAAAGCTTCTGCCGTCTCGACTACGCGGTCTATCGGCGGCGCAACGTTGTCGAACGCTGCTTCGACAAGCTCAAGCAGAACAAGGCCCTCGCCACCCGCTACGACAAACGAGCCCGCCACTACAAAGCCCTGGTCACCCTCGCCGGCCTGCGACTATGGCTCCCCACCTGACATTGCGGACACGCTCTAGTACTGCAACGGTGCTTGCTGTGACGGTTGGGCAGTTTCTGGTGGTGTGTGGCCGCGTCGTCTGTAGTGGCTGACGCGGGCTTGGTGTTGTCGTCTGCGTCGCCAGTGTGACCAGTGCAGGACGTGGTCGATGGTCGGGCGGGGCCGGGTGAGCCGGCTGATCAGGCGTCGGAGTTCAGGCAGGCTCAGGGGTATGAGCTGGGAGGATCCGTTTCTGCTTTGCCCGTCTCGAGTTCGCAGGCCCGCAGGACGGTGAGGCAGACGTGGGCGGCCATGGCCAGGGTCATGTGGCGGTGCCAGCCGTCGTAGCGGCGGACCTGGTAGTCGTCCAGGCCGCACTCCTGCTTCGCAGTCTGGAAGCATTCCTCGACCGCCCACCGGCTTCCCGCGACGTGGATCAGCTCATCCAGTGTGGTCTCGGCAGGGCAGTAGGTGATGTAGTAGGAGATCTCTTCGGGCCGGCGGACACTGCGGCGGGCGATCACCCAGTGTCGGCGGTCTTCGCGGTGCCAGGGCCTCACCTCGACCCTCGCCCAGTCGTAGACCCGCGGACCATGGGCCCCGTTCCCGCAGGAACGGCGTTTCCATTTCTGCCTTGGCAGCCCGGGGAAGAGGTCGTGGACGGGGTGGTCGATCGCCCAGCGGGTGACGACGGTGTCGTGCCGGGTGGTGGCCATGACATGGAAGACATCTGCCCGCTCGAGCTCGGACCGCCAGCTTTTGGAGAAGCCGTAAGCGGCATCCGCGGTCACCCACCGGAACGGAATCCGGCCTGTGATCGCCCGGTGGACCATGGCCTTGGCCATCACCACCTTCGTCTCGAAGGCGACCGTGTCCTCAATGCCGGCAGCCCGGCACCGTTCCCGGTCTTCCGTCCATGAGGTGGGCAGATACAGGCGGCGGTCGATCAACGTGCGGCCCCGGCCGCCGGCATAGGCGAGGAACACTCCGATCTGGGCGTTCTCTGTCCGGTCGGCGGTTCCGGAGTACTGGCGTTGGACCCCGGCGGAGCGGACACCCTTCTTGAGGAATCCGGTGTCGTCAACGATCAGCACCGCTTCCGGGTCTCCGAGGTGCTCGACGACGTAGTCCCGCACGTCGGCCAGGACCTCATCGGCGTCCCAGTCGATCCGGTTCAGCAACCGATGGATCCGGTCCGGACCCCCATGCCCGGCCTCCTCGGCAAGCGTCCAGCCGTTCTTCCGCTCCAGCGGAGCTATCAGTCCTCGCATATAGGCAAGAGCCGACTCCCGTGGCTCCGACCTGGAGAAACGATGCAGGAACCGCTCATGCAAAGCCTTCAGTTCACCAGCCCACAACCGGGCATCTGCAAGTTCCCCACCCATGACCTGAACAACGACGGACCTGCCCAACCGTCACGGCAAACACCGTTGCAGTACTAGGACGGCCTCCCTCCCGCCTGTACCGCCCGCCGCGCCCCAGCAGCCGACGATGTCCTCCTGGCCCTTGTCGCCGATCACTCTCGCCGGTCGGGTGCGGGGCCGGCCGGGCCCGCACCGTTTCATCCGGATGCGGGCCATGACCAGATCGAACTGCGTGCAGTCGTTGACGTTCCCGCCGGTGATCGTGAACGCGAGGGTGCGGCCCCGGCCTGTTCCGGCGCTGGCAGCGGGACTGCACCTGGGCTCGGATCCTCACCCGGCTCCAGGCCGAGGCGGACGCCAAGGGCCTGATCACCTGGGAGGTCAACGTCGACTCCATCGTCTGCCGGGCCCACCGGCACGCCGCAGGTGCTGCGAAAAGGGGGATCTCCCAAAGGAGCCGCCCGGTGGCGTCTTCATCGAGCCGGCCGACCACGGCCTCGGACGCTCCCGAGGCGGCCGGACCAGCAAGATCCACCTGGCCGTCGAGCAAGGGCAGAAGCCTTTGTCGGTGGTGATCACCGCCGGACAGCGGGGCGACGCTCCGCAGTTCGAGCCGGTCCTGGAAGCGATTCGAGTGCCCAGACCAGGGCTCGGCAGGCCGCGCAAGCGACCGGACCGTGTGCGGGCCGACAGGGCGTACGACTCACGCGGCAACCGCTCCTACCTGCGCAGACGCGGAATCAAGGCCACGGCGAGCCAAGACCTGCGCCTGCTCGGATACGTCGATCCCTGCGACGGCACCGTGTTCAACCGGTCGCGGCTCAGAGTCCTCATCCCCGAACTCCGGCCTTGGGGACAGCTCAGCCGCCGAAGAAGCCGAGGCGGTGCACAAGATCCTTGCTGTGACTGCTCAAGTCGAGCGCAAGGCTCACCGGTATCTCGTCTTCAACGGCGACTGACGACGCCTCTTCCACAACAGGCGTTATGCGAAGGAGAACCAGTTGACGTTGACGAAGTCGGAGGACTGGCCGCTGTCGAAGGTCAGATAGACGTCGTGGGTTCCGGTGGTGCGGCGGATGTCGGCAGGGACGGTGCGCCAGGCCTGCCAGCCGCCGGTGTTGGCGACGGCGAAGCCGCCGACCGGGGTGGCTGTGGGGCTGTCGAGGCGGACCTGGACCAGGCCGCTGACTCCACCGGCGGCCCCGGAAGCGACGCGGGCGTCGAAGCGGGTGGCGCCGGTGGAGCCGAAGGCCACGGCCGAGAACTTGAGCCAGTCGCCGTTGGACAGATGGCCGACGGCGGATCCGCCGCCGCCGTCGGAGCAGGCCTCGACCTGTGCTCCGGACTGGGCGTTGAATGCCTCGGCCTGGATGGTGGTGAAGGCGCTGCCCCCGCCGCCCGAGGCGGTGGCGGTCGGCGTGGGGGTTGGTGTGCCGCCGCCGGCCACACCGCCGACCGTGATGGTCCAGCGGCCGGGGGTGCCGGACTGCACCTTGCCCTCGAAGTCGACTCCGGCCGGGTGAACGTCGTCGTACGGGAAGGCGTACCCGAGATGGTCGGGGGTGGTGTTGTGCAGGATGCGGGCGTAGTGGTTGGTGCGCGGCCGGGTGTAGAAGGAGGCGGGCTTCTCGGCGGTCGGCTGGTGGGGGTTGTCCAGCAGGGTGGTGCGGTTGAAGGCGGCGGCGAGCCGTGCGCTGAGATTGCCCATCAGGTCGTTGCCCGTGGTGAAGGGCGCGTCGCTGCAGGAGAAGATCGAAAGGGTGGACGGCTTGGCGAAGCTGCCGACTCCGGGGAAGGCGAGGACGTCGCCGTTCACCCGGCCGGTGACGGTTCCCCAGGTGAACTGGGTGTCGATGCGCAGGTCGGTGGAGCGGTACTTGTTCCACACCTCGTCCACGTAGCCGTCGAAGTAACCACGGAACAAGGCGCTGTTGCCGCGGATTGCCAGGTTGGGGCTGAGCGCGCGCACGTCGCGGCCGCCCGCGGTGACGATCAGCCGGCTCCAGTCGCTGCCGTCGGCGGCGGACTGGGCCCGCAGTGCGGCGGCGACCCGGGACAGTCCGTCGGCGGGCAGCCCGCGCACCGTCTGGGTGCCCTGCCCGGTCTCCAGTTGGAAGGCGATCGGCAGCGAGACCATGTCGACGAACGTGATGTTGGCGTACAACTGGTCGCTGTTGAAGGTGAATTCGCAGAAGTCGTGAGCGACGTTCACGTTGGGGTCGGTAGGGTTGCTCACCGATGGCAGGGCCAGACCGCCGCCGCGGTTCACCAGGAAGGTGAGCTTCGTGCCGACGGAGAAGTAGATACGGCCGCTGTCCAGGCGCGGCAGCGTCACCCTCCGCGCTCCGGCGCCGGACTCGTTGAGCGGGATGGCACAGTCGACCCCGAGCGGGGTCTGATCGTTGGCCGGAGCCGGCGGGTGGTACAGGCTGGAGCCGTTGGCCTGGATGAAGGCCCAGGTGCCGCCGGCCGCGGGGTCACGGCCGAGCACATAGGCGTACACCGTGTTGTTGCCGGTGGTGTTCACCAGGTCCAGGGGGAGCGTGGCGGTGGTGGACGCGTTGGCGCTCATCTCGAGCCAGGCTGCCGCGGCGGGCACGGCCAGGGCCAGGCCCGCTGTCACGGCGAGGAGTTTTCTACGGGGCATGGTTCGTTGGTGGCGAGCCGTCACGGTGGGGGTCCGTTCTTCGTGAGGTCGGGCGGGGGAGCGGTCGGACGCAGGGACGGGGGGAGAAGGGAGGGCGGCGGGGCCGGTGGGTCAGCCGACCGTCCACTTCTGGTTGGCGGCGCCGGTGCAGGTCCAGGTCTGCAACCGGGTGCCGTCGGCGGAGGAGTTGCCCTTGGCGTCCAGGCACTTGCCCGCACCTGTGTTGGTGAGGTCACGAGCGGCGGTGTACGTCCACTTCTGGGCGTTGGTGCCGTTGCAGGTGTAGAGCTGGACGACGGCGCCGTCGGCGGTGGAGCCGCCCGCGACGTCCAGGCACTTGCCGAGGGCGCGGACGGTGCCGTCGCCCCCGATGGTCCACTGCTGGGCCGCGCTGCCGGTGCAGTCGTGCAGCTGGATGGGGGTGCGGTCGGCGTCGGAGCCGCCGGCGACGTCGACGCACATGCCGCCGATGCCGCGGATCGGGCGTGCGGCGGGGGCGCCGGCGGAGGAGGCGCGGACATAGTCGACGGTCATCGTCTGCGGGAAGGACGTGGAGGCGTCCGGGCTGCCGGGCCAGTCCCCACCGACCGCCAGGTTGAGGATGACGAAGAACGGGTGGTCGAAGACCCACTTGTTGCCGCCGGTGTCGGTCGGCGTGAGGGTCTTGTACGTGGTGCCGTCCACCGACCAGACGAGGGAGTTCGGGCTCCAGTCGACGGCGAACACGTGGAAGTCGTCGGCGAAGGCGCGGCCGCCGGGCAGGCTGTAGGCGGCGCCGAGGCTGCCCGCTCCGGAGTAGCCGGGGCCGTGCACCGTACCGTGCACGGTGTTGGGTTCGCGGCCGATGTTCTCCATGATGTCGATCTCACCGCTGTTGGGCCAGCCCACGCTGCCGAGGTCGTTGCCGAGCATCCAGAAGGCGGGCCAGATGCCCTGGCCGCGAGGGATTTTGATGCGGGCCTCGAAGCGGCCGTACGCCTGGGTGAAGGTTTTGGCGGTGTTCAGCCGGGCCGAGGTGTATTGGCACTGCCCGTACCAGCAGCCGAGGCCGGCGTCGGTGTTCTTCCGCGCGGTGATGACGAGGTTGCCCTGGCCGTCGAGCGCGGCGTTCGAGGTGCTGTTGGTGTAGTACTGCAGCTCGTGGTTGCCGAAGCCCGAACCGCCGCTCTCAAGCGTCCACTTGGCGGCGTCAGGAGCGCGGCCGGCCGCACCGTCGAACTCGTCGGACCAGGTCTGCGCGACAACTGCGGCACCGGCGTGCGGGGCGACCGAACGGGTGAAGGACATGAGCACCGCCGCGACCAGGGCGGTGGTCACGAGGAGCACCACTCCGCCGAGAGAGCGGCGACGTGCGCGATGAGCAGCCATGGGCATGGTTCCTTGTCTGGGTGGGGAGGAGGGCCAGGCTGGGCGAGTCGTGAAGAGTGACAGGAGAGGAATGAGAGCGCTCTCACGCGTGACGCAATGTCACCCGAGACAGCGAGTATTACGGAGGGGTAACCGTCATGGCAACGTCAGGCGTCACTCTTCGCACGCCTCTGAGCTGCGGTTTTCTATTGCGGCCTTCGGCTTAACGATCTCTTAAGGCTGGCTTGATGCAGAGAAGGTGTGAATCGGAGCCTCACGTGATCGTCGGCCGGACGGCCGCCGCGGGTACTCCGCGCGGCATCCGGACCGCGTGCTCCCGGCCACGAACCCAGCCCCCGCCGATGTTCCTCGTTCATGCGTCGGTGTCCGGCGCCGCGCAGCCCGTCGATCGGTGCACTGGCGTTGGTCCGCGACACCACAGACGCGTCGACGAGCAGCGCCGCCGGCCTCGTGCGGGAAGCCGGGCGACAGGTCCTTCCGGGGGCGAGGCGGGTGTCGGCGCCCAGTGCCCGCGCTCGACCTCCCCGCCGCACATGGGCTGACCGGAGCTGTCCTGGCGGTGATGCACTTGCAGGGCCGGTATGGCCTTCGTACGTTCGGGGTCGCTCGGTGACGACGTCTGCCTTGATGGGTCGTCATGGGCCGGTGGACGCCGGGATGTCGGTGCGGAGCGGGTGAGAGAATCGTGAGCGTGACGACAGGAACGACTGACATCGATACGGCGGCCGGTGTGCTGCGCGCAGGGGGCCTGGTTGCTCTGCCGACCGAGACCGTCTACGGTCTGGGCGCCAACGCCGAGGACGCCGCCGCGGTCGCCCGCATCTTCCAAGTCAAGGGGCGCCCGCCCTCCCATCCGCTGATCGTCCACATCGGCGGCGCGGAGCAGCTGGACGACTGGGTCGAGCACGTGCCCGCCACCGCGCGCCTGCTGGCCGGGCACTTCTGGCCGGGTCCGCTGACGCTGGTGCTGCGGCGAGGCAGCCGGGTGCCGCTGGAAGCGACCGGCGGATTGGAGACGGTGGCCGTGCGGGTGCCCGACCATCCTGTCGCGCTCGCGCTGCTGTCCGTTTTCGGCGGCGGGGTGACGGCCCCGTCGGCCAACCGCTTCGGCTCGGTCAGCCCCACGACGGCCGCCCACGTCCGTGTCGAGCTCGGCGACGCGGTCGACTTCGTGCTGGACGGCGGCCCCTGCAAGGTCGGTGTCGAGTCGACCATCGTGGACGTCACCGATGACGTCCCGAGCATCCTGCGTCCTGGTGGGGTGACGCGTGAGGACCTCGAAGCGCTGCTGGGCCGCCCGCTCGCGGTCCCTTCGGCGAGCCATGTCAGGGTGCCGGGCCAGCATCCGTCGCACTACGCGCCCCGTGCGAGGGTTGTCCTCGTGGCGCCCGAGACGGTCGTCGCCGAAGCGGAACTCGCACAGGAGCGGGGACACCGGGTGGGCGTCCTTCTGCCCTCGGCTCTCGTCGGCGCTCCGGTGAAGGCACACGCCGTGGTGGAGGTCCCCGCCTCGGCGGCCGCCTACGCGCGCGGGCTGTACGGGTTCCTGCGCGAGCTCGATGAGCGGGGCAGTGATCTCATCGTCGCGTCCCTGCCGGTGGAGGAGGGGCTGGGACTGGCGATCGGCAATCGGCTCCGCCGCGCCGCCGGCCCCCGGACCTCCTGAGCGATCGACAGGGACAGCGCTCGCTGCTCCCGGCGGGCTCGGTGCCTCTGTCGTTGGTGCCGGGCTGTGCTGGACGTTCAGGCGGGCCGAGCCGCCGCGTCACGCAACCGCGTCTGCGGGTATGTGCAATCCGCGAGCGGTGACCAGGCGGGCCGTTCCGTCGGCCAGCCGGTACGACAGCCCCACCACGGCGGCCTGACCGGCGTCGACCGCCTGTGCCAGGACGCGGGAGCGGTCCAGCAGCAGGTCCACGGTGTGCCGGATGTGTTCGGCTATGAACTCGGCGTCCTCAGTGTGCCCGGCGGCGCGGGCGGCCAGCACGCTGGGGGTGACCCGTTCGATCACGTCCCGCACGTAGCCGCTCGCCGCTGCGCCGCTCTCGACGGCGGAGCGGGTGGCCGCGACCGCACCACACGCGTCGTGGCCGAGCACCACGACCAGCGGGGCGCCCAGCACGCTCACCCCGTATTCGATGCTGCCCAGAACCTCCGGTCCTTGGACGTGTCCGGCAGTACGGACCACGAACAGGTCGCCCAGCCCGCGGTCGAAGATGATCTCGGCTGCCAGGCGGGAGTCGGAGCAGCCGAAGAGCACCGCGAACGGATTCTGTGCGGGCACGACCTCGGTGCGGCGAGCGGCGTCCTGGTTCGGGTGCTCCGTCGAACCGGCGACGAACCGCCGGTTGCCGGCCAGCAGCATGTCGAAGGCTTCCCGGGGCGTAAGGGCGTGGGTGTCGTTCATAGGCATCAGACTAGGTTCGCGTCTCAGGCGCCGCTCGGTCAGGTCCGGTGGCGGTCGAGGCGTCGGTGGGAACCGGGATCCGGGCCGGCGCCCGGCTGCGGGTACACGGCCTTCGGGCCGGATCTTCGACGCATGACGGAGCCACCGGACGGCGCGGTCGGCTGGGGTGGTCCGGCGAGGCCCTACCGCGATCGTCTGCCCGCGCCCTGGTCGCTTGCGCCTCGGACCGCGCGGACAGGGCGGCGTAGAAGCGCGGCTGTGCGGTGCACATCGGGGCGTCGTCGCCGGGGTGGAAGGCTGGGACGAGCGGTTTGCCGGCTGCTCGGACGGGGTGTGGTCGGTGCGGTGGAAGGTTCCGCCGGCAAGGCGCCCGCCCGGCAGGCGGAAGTCGCTGACGATGTCCCCGATCTTCGGGGTGCCGGTCATGCGGGACCTCGATCGATATCTGGTGCGGGCAGCCTGCCGGCCGGGGGCCGGGTCAGGTGGGAAGGGTCATCAGGAGCAGGGGGTCGGTGGTGGGCCGGGGGGAGCCACCGGCGGGTTCGAGGGTGAGGCCGACGGCGCCCGCGTCGGCGGGTTGTCCGGCTCGCCGACCGGGGCCTCCTTTGCCGGGCCCCGGCGGCGTGCTGGTGGGCACGGATGATGGTGGAGTCGACCGCGACGACCCGGTCGAGGTCGCCTTCGGCGTCGGCCTGGGCGAGCAGGGCGGTGAACACCTTCGCCCAGGTGCCGTCGGCTGCGCACTTCCGCAGCCGGTTGTGGGCACCCTTCCACGAACCGAAGTGCTCGGGCAGGTCCATCCACGGCGTGCCCGTGCGGTACTTGAACGCGATCGCGTCGATCGCCTGCCGGTGATCACGCCACCGCCCACCCCGCCGAGGTGTCCGGTCCCGCAGCAACGGCTCGATCCGGGCCTACGCCTCTCCGGCCTCCCGCGGCACCGCCGCGTCGAGCGCGGCGGTCAGGCGGTTCAGGCGGGTCTGGAGGTCGAGGACCTCGGCGAGCTCGAAGCCGGTCGCGGCCGCGATCCGCCGGGGCACCTCCGCGGCGCGGACGCGCAGCGCGGCGCCCTCCTCGGTCAGGTGGGCACGGACGGAGCGCTCGTCCTCGGTGCTGCGCTCGCGGCGGACCAGCCCGGCCGTCTCCAGCCGCTTGAGCAGCGGGGACAGCGTGCCCGAATCCAGCCGGAGGTGCTGCCCGATCTCCTTGACCGGCAGCTCGCCGTGCTCCCAGAGCACCAGCATCACCAGGTACTGGGGGTAGGTGAGCCCCAGGTCCTTGAGGACGACGCGGTAGAGGCCGCCGAACGCGCGGCTCGCGGCGTTCAGCGCGAAGCAGATCTGGCCGTCCAGGCGCAGGAAGTCCTGGTCGGTGTGGGTCGCGGTCGGCTGCTCGGTCATGACGGCAAGTGTACCCGGGCGAGCTTGCGAGGCATTTAATTGCGCACAACTGAATTGCGTGCTCTACTGGTGGAGCGCGGCCGACCACCGGCCGCCACCACGGTTCATTTCTGCGAGAGGAACTCTCATGGACGCGCTCTACACCGCTGTCGCCACCGCCAACGGCCGCGAGGGCCGCACCGTCAGCTCCGACGGCCAGATCGACCTCGCCCTCGCCATGCCCCCGGCGCTCGGCGGCAACGGGCAGGGCACCAACCCCGAGCAGCTCTTCGCGGCCGGCTACGCCGCCTGCTTCGCCAGCGCGCTCGGCCTCGTCGGCCGCCAGGCCAAGGCCGACACCAGCGAGGTCTCGGTCACCGCGGAGGTCTCCATCGGCAAGGACGGCGCCGGCTTCGGCCTGGGCGTCACCCTGCGCGTCGAGCTCCCCGAGTCCCTGGCCGGCGAGACGGGCGCCCTGCTCGTGAAGCAGGCCCACGAGGTCTGCCCCTACTCCCGGGCCACCCGCGGCAACATCGACGTCGACCTCGTGATCGAGTAAAGATGCCGGACACCCGGCGCGCGGCGACCATGGAGGGGCAACGACCCTCAGGGGGGCCGCACGCCGGGAGGCGCCAGTGGCGCGCACCTATGCAACGGACGTCCTGGTCGTCGGCGCCGGCCCGGTCGGGCTGACCGCCGCCGCCGAGCTCCGCCGGCGCGGAGTCTCCTGCCGGATCGTCGACCGGCTGCCGGCCCGGCTGCCGTTCGCGAAGGCCGTGGGCATCCAGCCGCGCACCCTGGAACTCTGGGACCGCATGGGCCTGGTCCGCGCGGCCCTCGAGGCGGCCGTCCCGATGCGCGGACAGTACATGTACGTCAACGGCATCGAGCAGCCGCGCCTCGACCTCGTCCTGCCGCCCGAAGTGCCCTACGGATTCGCGGCGCTGCCGCAGTACGAGACCGAGCGCATCATCGACGAGTTCCTGGTCCGCTTCGGGACCACGGTCGAACGCGGCACCGAGCTGGTGTCGTTCAGGCAGGACGCCGACGGGGTGACCTCTCGGCTGCACACCCCTTCCGGCGCCGGGGAAGAAGTACGGACCCGGTTCCTGGTGGGCTGCGACGGCGCGCACAGCATCGTCCGCAAGGGGCTCGGACTCAGCTACGAGGGCGGCGCCTTCCCCGAGGAGTACATGCTCGCCGACG
Source organism: Streptomyces sp. NBC_00207 (assembly GCF_045160965.1). Classification (NCBI taxonomy): domain Bacteria; kingdom Bacillati; phylum Actinomycetota; class Actinomycetes; order Kitasatosporales; family Streptomycetaceae; genus Streptomyces; species Streptomyces sp. NBC_00207. Next base: position 8,982,294 of record NZ_CP130715.1, read on the forward strand.
TGCGGGTCGACTGGGACGTGCCGCACGGGTACGGCGTGCGCTCCATGCACCGGGGCGGCGACGGCGCGGTCGACGACGTGCTGGTGTGCATCCCGCTGCCCGGCCCGGGCCGGTACCGGATGTCCATGATGGTGCCGCCCGAACTCTCCACAGCCCGGCAGGCCGAGGCCGCCTCCGACGGCATCGCCCACGGCCTGCAGACCAGCCGGGCCCCCGGACTGGCGGACATCCAGACCGTCCTGGACCGGCTGTCGCCGCAGCCGACCACCGCCTCCGACATCCGCTGGTCCTCGGTGTTCCGCATCAGCCACCGGATCGTGGACAGGTACGGGGACGGCCGGGTCTTCGTCGCCGGGGACGCGGCGCACATCCACCCGCCGACCGGCGCCCAGGGCATGAACACCGGTATCCAGGACGCCTGGAACCTGGCATGGAAACTCGCCCTCGCGGTCCGGGACGCAGCCGGCCCCGGCCTTCTCGCCAGCTACGACGCCGAGCGCCGGCCCGTGGGCGAGGAAGTCGTCGGCCGCACCGTGCGGCACGCCGCCCAGGGATTCGAGTCGGACCCGGACGCCCCGGAGACCCTGATGCTGCGCGAGGCCCAACTCCTCGTCGGCTACCGGGGAAGCCCGGTCGTGGACCCGCCCGGTGAGGGCCGCGGACCCCGCCCGGGAGACCGGGCGCCGGACTGCGGCGGGCTCACCGGGCACATCGCCGCCTACCCGCTGCGGCTGTACGACCTCCTGCGGGAGCGCGAGCACCTCCTGCTGCTGTACGGGACCGGGCCCGGCCTCGACGAACTCGTACGGACGGCGGGGGAGTCCTCCGGCGGGCGGGTGGAGGTCTGCATGGTGCTCCCGGCCGACGCCCCGCCCGATGCCCTGCCGGGCGGCCGGGCCGGCGCGACCCCGCTGCCGGTCTACCGCGACGGCCGCGGCGAGTTCGCCCGCCTCTACGCGGCCGACCAGCCGACGGCCTTCGTGATCCGCCCGGACGGCTACCTGGGAGCCCGCCTCACCCCGCCCGCCCCGCAGCCGCTGGCCGCCCACCTCGGAGCCGTCTTCGCCGCGAACGGCGGGGACTGACACGCGAGGCGCGGCGAGGCGCGGCGAGGCGCGGTCGGCGGGCCGAGGTCAGGCCGGGTCAGCCGGGTGAGGCCGGGGCAGGCCCGGGCAAAGGGTCAGGCCCGGCCGTCGGCGCGGGCCGCCTCGCGGCGCCCCCGCTTGCCCAGCGGAGCCTGTGACAGGTCCTGGGCCTGCGACTTCAACTGCTTGAAGCCGTACCCGCGCTCGGTCAGCCAGCCCTCCGCCGCCAGCTCCGCACGGGCCGTCGCATCGAGGATGTCCTCCTCGGTCTCGCCCGATTCGAGGAAGCGGAAGGTGAAGAAGGGACGAGCCGCCAGGTCGTAGGTGAGGTGCCCCTCGACGGTGAACTCGGCGCGCAGCATGTCGTGCTCGGGCGCGGCCGCGAGCAGCTCGGCCCGCTGGTCGTCGGTCAGACCGTCGAACGAGCCGCGGACGGTGATGCGGAAGGTACGGGTGCTCATCCCGGCAGAGTAGGCCGGGCACTGCGCCCCAAGCACCCGGATATCCGCCGTTCCGCACCCGTCCGCCGGCCCGGTCCGCCGCCGGGACCCCCGGGGCAAGGCCGCGTACACCCTGAATGCCACGGCCGGGACCCGGTTTTGGTTTGCCGGACGATCCTCAATACGATCCGGCGATGATCACTAGAAAACGGCTGGCGACCGGGGCGTGCGGCCTGCTCGCCGCCCTGGCCGTCGGGCTCTTCCCGGCGAGCGCCACCGCCGCCGACGGACCGACGGCGAAGGAACCCCCCAAGGTCGACCTCGTCCTGGACGTCAGCGGCTCCATGCGGGCCACCGACATCGACGGCCAGTCCCGGATGGCCGCGGCGAAGCAGGCCTTCAACGAGGTCATCGACGCCGTACCCGCCGAGGTGCAACTCGGCATACGGACCCTGGGCGCGACCTACCCCGGCGAGGACAGGGCGCTCGGCTGCAAGGACACCAAGCAGCTCTACCCGGTCGGGCCGCTCGACCGGACCGAGGCGAAGACCGCCGTGGCGACCCTCGCCCCCACCGGCTGGACGCCCATCGGACCGGCCCTCCAGGGCGCGGCACAGGACCTCGAGGGCGGCAACGCCACCAAGCGGATCGTGCTCATCACCGACGGCGAGGACACCTGCGCCCCGCTCGACCCCTGCGAAGTGGCGCGCGACATCGCCGCCAAGGGCATCCACCTGGTCATCGACACCCTCGGCCTGGTGCCCGACGCCAAGACGAGGGCCCAGCTCACCTGCATCGCCGAGGCCACCGGCGGTACCTACACCTCGGTGCAGCACAAGGCGGAACTCTCCAGCAGAGTCCGCCAACTGGTCGACCGGGCCGCGGACCCGGTCGTCAATCCGGTCGCGACCGAGGGCGCCAAGCAGTGCGAGGGCGCCCCGCAGCTGAAGGCCGGCCTCTACAGCGACCGCGAGACCTTCGGTGAGCACCGCTGGTACCGGGTGGACGTCCTCCCGGGCCAGGAGCTGCGCGCCTCGGTGAGCATCGGCGCCGACCGGGCCGTCAACAAGGACTACGGAGTCCTGCTGCGCGCCACGACCGTCCACGGGCGCGAGATCGTGCGCGGCTCCGAGGCGGGCGACGGACGCACCGACGTCCTCTCGACCGGACTGCGGTACCCGAAGGCCGAGATCGACGACGCCGACGGTGACGGGGACGCGAAGCCCGCGGCGGAAACCGTCTGCATCCAGGTCAGCAACTCCTTCTCGGCTCCCGCATCCGTCAAGACCACCCCGGGCATGCCCGTCGAGCTGACCATCGACCTGGTGGACGGACCCGACGGCACCTCCGACGTGGCCGCGTTCGGCCTCGGCCGCGGCTGGTGGCTGCTGGCCGTGCTGGCGCTCGCCGGACTGCTGGCCGGTCTGGTGTGGGGCTGGATCTCGCGCTGGCGCATCTCCGTCTGGAGGACCAACTGATGCGTACCGTACGCACACTGACCGCCGCCCTGCTCGCCGGAGCCGCCGCCCTCGCGGTGGCGGGTACGGCCGTGGGCACGGCGGTCGCGGACACGCCCTCGGCGAGCCCCACCGCCACCCCGGCCAAGGGCACGGCCGAGTCCGCCCCGACCGAGGCGGGCACCAGCTTCCGTACCGCCGCGGCGTTCCGGCCGGGCCAGAAGGCCACGGCCGGCGCGTCCACCGGCGACTACCTCTACTGGGTGCTGCCGCTCGACGCGCAGCAGCGCGCCACCGTGAAGGCCGCGGTCACGCTGCCCGAAGCGGCGACCCGGCACGGCGCCTCGACCTGGCAGCTCGACGTGTACGACGGACTGCGCCGCCGGCAGGCGTGCACGTACGGCACGCAGAGCGCGACCGCGGCGAAGGAAGCCGCCTCCGTCGAACTGTCCTGCACCCTGCGCACGGTCCGGGCCGGCGCCGAGCCGTGGGCCAACGACCCGCTGCCGGGCAGCTACTACGTCCGCCTGACGGTCGTGGGCCTGCCGGAGGAGGACCTGGGCCTGCCGGTGCGCACGGCCGTCGAGGCCGACGTGAAGGAGACCGGTGGCGTCCACGCGGTGGACGGCGCCCTCTCCACGCCCCTGGTCGCCGGAACGGTGACCGCGTCCCTGCGCGAGCCGGAGGACGGCTGGTCCGGCGGCTGGTGGTCGGACCGCTGGATCTGGACGGTGATGGGCGGGGTGCTCGGAGCCGCCGCGGGCATCTTCGGGTACTCCCTGACGCGCGGTTCGGGCCGGCCGTCGCGGGTGCCGCACGGCGCCTGACCCACCACACGGCGAGGCGGTCGCGGCCCTCGGGCCGCGACCGCCTCTGCCTGTACCGGCTATGACCGGCCGTTCTAGCGCATACGGGTCATGCGCGTGCCGAACGAGGGCTCGGCCATGTCCTTCTCGACGGCCACCGGCACGCTCTTGGCCCCGTCGCCCTCACCGACGGTCAGCGTCGCGACCTCGGTACCGGCCTTCGCGGTGTGCGGCAGCGGCGAGGCACCGGGCGTCAGCGACAGCTTCAGCTGCTGGCCCGGTACGCCGATCACCTTGAGGTCCTTGGTGGCCACGAGCGGCATCCGGCCGCCGAGCCCGTCGTCCAGGTACCCCACCTGCTGGCCCTTGCGGATGACCGGGGCCGACGCCAGTGCCCCCCGTACCGCTTCGATGATCTTCTTGCTGTTGTCCTGCACGAGGATGAGACTGTTCCCGCCGTTCAGGTCCGGGCCGTCCACGTGCTGGTCCATCAACGTGCCGAGGATCAACTGGTCCTTGTTGTCGACCGTCTTGTACGCCGCCCACATCAGGGCCCCGCCGGCGGGTGTGCTGGAACCGGTCTTGATGCCGCGGATGCTGCTGTTGAGCAGGTCGTTGTTGTTGTCGAGCGGCGTGGAAAGCCCCTTGATGGGGGCGTTCGGCAGCGCGACGATCGAACGGAAGACCTCGTCCTTCATCACGGCCTCGGCGAGCTTGAGCTGGTCCGCGGCGGTGCTGACGGTGCCCGCGTCCAGACCGCTGGGGTCCGTGTACGTGGTGTTGGTCATCCCGAGTTCCTTGGCGGCGGCGTTCATCTTCGCGACGAACGCGGCCTCGGAGTCGGTCCCGGTGTCCCAACGGGCCAGCATCCGGGCCACGTTGTTGCCCGAGGGGATCATGAGCATCTTCAGCATGTCCTGCTGGCTGAACTTCTGGCCGGCGGTGAGTCCCACGATCCGGGACTCGTTCTCGGCCTTGCCGTCCGAGACCGTCTTCGCGTCGACCGTGATCTCGGGACCGGGGTCGGCCATGCGCAGCGGGTGCCCCTTGAGGATCACGTACGCCGTCATCACCTTGGCGACGCTGGCCGTCGGGACGGGCTTCTGCTCGCCGAAGGTGCCGACCTCGCCGGAGCCGGAGAGGAGAACGGCCCCTTGGCCCTTGGCGGGCCACGGGACGGAGAACTGCCCGTCGACGGTGCGGGTGGTCTCGGTGGAGACCATCTGCGGGGCGGGCAGGGGGCGCAGCATCTGGGCGGCGACGTAGGCGCCGGCGAGGACCAGCAGGATGGGCGTCCACACCTTGACGCGGCGCAGGGCGGTCCGGCGGGGGGTCTCCGGCGGGGGAGGGGTGTTGGTGAGCTCGGCGAGCAGATCGAGCGCGGGCAGCGGCTGCGCGGGTGCCTCCGGCGGCCGGGACTGGACCCGCGGCTTCGCCTCCGGCGCGGCGGGCGGGGGGACGTCGAGGTCCTTGAGCGCCACGAACTCGCTCGTCTGCTCCGCGTCCGCGTCCGCCCGCGCCCAGGCGGGCACCCTCGGAGATCCGGCGCCGTCCCCGCCCGACGGGACCCGCCGGGGCCTGGGAGCAACGATGACCTGCGTCGCCTCCGCCCCCGCCTCCCCTTCGGGCTCGGCCCCGGCTTCGGCCTCGGCCTCGGGGTGGACTGCGGGTGTCGCCTGGTGGGCGGGCCCGCTTGCGGCGTCGCCGACCGCCTCGGCCCGGGGCTTCGTCCCGGCTTCGGTGTCGGCCGTGGCTCCGGCCGCGGGCTCGGCTGCAGCGTCGGCCCGAGGCGCAGCCCGGGTCTCGGCGTTGGCTGCGGGTGTCGCCTTGTTGGTGAGCCTGGTCGTGGCGTCGCCGACCGCCTCGGCCCGAGGCTTCGTCCCGGCCACAGGCCCGGCCGTAGTGTCGGCTCCGGCCGCCGCCGGGGTTCCGGGCCCGACCTCGGCCTCGGAGTCTGCCCCACCCTCGGTGTCCGCCTCGGCCACGGTCTCGACCGCAGCGTCGGCTTCGGGTTCCGCCTGGACCCCGGGCCCGGCCTTGGCCTCGTTCTCCGGTGCGGCCTCAGCTTCGGGCTCCGCCCCGGCCTCGGCCTCGGGTGCCGCCTGGGTTGCGGGCCCGGTCGTGGCTTCGCCGGCAGCCTCGACTTCCGATTCGGCCCCGGTGTCGGCCTGAGACTCCGCCCCGGCGTCGGTGCCGGCCTTAGCCTTGGCCTCGGGCACCGGCTGGGTTGCAGGCCCAGTTGCTGCGTCACCCGCAGCGTCGACCTCCGGCCCGGCCTTCGCCTCGGCGTCGGCTACGGGCTCGGCTTCACCTTCGACCTCGGCGGCAGGCTCGGCGTCGGCCTCAGGTGCAGCTGCGCCTTCCGGGGCGGGCTCGCCCGCAGCCCCGGCTTCGACATGGTCGTGGGCCTGGGCCATGCCCTCAACTCCGGCCTCCGCCTCCGCCTCGGCCTTCCCCCCGGCCTCAGCCCCGGATTCGTCCCCGGCTTCGGCCCCGCTCTGGACCGCACGGTCGGCTTCGGCTTCGGCTCCGGCCTTGGGGGCTGCCTTGGGGCTGTCGGCCCTGGGCCGGGGGGTGTTGGCCTGCGCCTGCTCGGCGCCCCTGCTGTCGGGGGCGACATCGGGCTCCGTCTCCGGGACGGTGGTCCCCTGCTCGATCTCCGGGTCGTCCGAGGAACCGCCCGCCACCGTTACCGCCTTCATCCCAGCCCCGCCTTGCTGCTCACACCGTTCCGATACTGTGCGGCGGGCCCCGAGGAGCGTCGCCGCACAGGTAGATGTCCGCGGCAGCCCCGCTCGTTCCGTGTGCTTGATCCTGTGACAGTTCGGTCACATTCGATTGAGTACGCCTACTCATGACCGTGTCTCCCCGCCGGTCGACGATGGACCGCACCGCCACCACCGCCGCACTCGAACGGGGCCGTCCATGCTCAGCCGAATCGCCGCCGCCCTCGTCCCCGCCTTCGGGAGGCTGACCGTCACCGCCGACCCGGGCGCGCGGCCCGCCGCCCCCAGCATCCTCGTCGCCAACCACACCTCCCTCGCCGATCCGGCCGTCGTGGTCGCCGCGCTGCGCCGGTACGGGATCGAGCCGGTCATCCTGGCCACCGGCGGCCTGTGGCGCGTACCCCTGCTCGGCTCCGCGCTCCGGCGCGAGGGGCACATCGCCGTCCACCGCGGCACCGCCCGGGCCGCGGACTCCCTGGACGCCGCCGCCGTGGCCCTCGCCTCGGGCCGCAGCGTGCTGCTCTACGGAGAAGGGGGCCTGCCGTCGCGCCGCGACGCGGGGGAGGCGGCCCCGGGCCCCTTCCGCAGCGGGCTGGCCCGGCTCGCCGCCGCGACGGGAGCTCCCGTCGTGCCCGTCGGCCAGGCGGGCGCCCGCCGCCTGTGCTCCGGCAGCAGCGCCAAGCAGCTCGCGGGAGTGGTCACGGCTCCGCTGCGCAGGCCCTGCCTGCACGTTCACATCGGCTCGCCGCTGCACCTCCCGGACCGGGTGCCGGAGGCGACGGACCGGGCCCGACGGGCCGTCACGGCCGCCTGGCGGACCGCCGCGCTCGCAGCCGGGGAAGCGTGCCCGGGAGCCTCGTCCTAGCGGGTGGCGTGCCCGAGGACGACATGGGCGGCGGCCACCCGGTCGGCGTCGGTGTCGATGAAGGACACCACCACCGGGCTGCTGCCCGTCGGCCCGCCGGCGGTCGCCCGCAGCCGGTAGCGCTCGACGCGCACGGTCTCGCGGGCGAGCGGGCCGCCGCCCGTGAACAGGGACAGCGGCTTGACGTCGTTGGCGATGCGGAACTCGGCCGGGCGCCACGCGCCCGAGGCCTGGTCGAAACGTTCCAGCAGGAAACCCGGTCCGCTGCCCGGCCGGTCGCCGGGTTCACCGACCAGCAACTCCATCTGGAAGGCGACCAGCAGGTGCCGGTACTCGGCGGAGTTCCCGTTCCGCAGGGTCACCGTGAACTCCTGCGCGGCGCCCCCGCGTACGAGGGCGAGTCGGCCGCCCCGGGTGTCGACCGCGACGGTCAGCCGGGTCGGCGCCGGGGGCGCCGCCGCCGCCCGGGTCGTGGGCGCGGCCGGTGACGCGGAGGAGCCCGACGGGGAGGCGGGAACGGGCGCGGAGGCAGGGGCCGTGGAGGCTGCGGCGGCCGCCGGCTCCGATGCGGATGCGGACGCCGGCACCTGGGCGGAGGCCGAGACCGAGGCCGCCGCCGGTCCCTCGGCGCTCTTGTCCCCGCACCCCGTGGAACCCGCCAGCAGGACGGCGGTCACGGCCGCGGCGGACAGGCCCCTGCGGGGGCCTCGGGATGCGGACATGAGATCGGTTCCCCCAGGGTCGGTCGGCTTCCGCAGGAACCTAGCAACCACGTGACCGGCCGACGAGCCCGATCGGGCCTCGGGGCGGCGACGGTTCGGTCACGGGAACCGCGCGCTCCGGCCCCCTCAGCCGAGCGGCTTCTCGAAGCTGAAGGCGGTCACGGCCATCCGCTCGCGGAAGTAGAAGCGGTGTGCGTCGGTGCGCTGGGTGCCGGAGTCGAGGGTGAGGGCGGTGCAGCCGGCGGCCAGCGCGTGCCGTTCCAGGTGCGCGAGCAGAGCGTGCCCCACCCCCGCGGAACGGGCGGTGGCGGCGGTGACCAGGTCGTCGACGTAGAGCTTGCGGACCAGGGAGGTGGTGGCGACCAGCCGCCAGCCCGCCGCGCCCACGCACACGCCGTCCGTGTCGTACGCGGCGGTGAAGCGCAGCCCCTGGCCATGCCCTTCCGCGAGGATCCCGAGGAAGAGCTCCTCGGTGAGGTGGGGGCGCAGTTCCCGCAGTACGGGCAGCAGGTCCGCGGTGAGCCGGGGGTCTCCGGGCTCCAGGTCGATGATCTTCATGGGGCCAGGGTAGGCGGCCCTTCATCCGGCACCGGGTCCCGGCCTGCCCCGCAGCAGGGCACAGCCGATCGCGCGGCAGGACACGGCCGTATCGCGCGGCACCGGCCGACGTGTCGAAATGGGAAGGACGGCTCCGACGTCCCATGCGAGAGGCTCCCGACCCCGGAGCCCGTGAGCAGAACAGTGAGGAGTGGCACCCCATGAAGTACATGCTGATGGTGCTCGCGAAGCAGGCCGACTACGACGCCATGTTCGGCAAGGCGAACAGCGGCGGCCCGGCATGGTCCGAGACGGAGCTGAAGGCGATGTACGACCACATGGGCGCCCTGAACGCCGAGCTCGCCGAGTCGGGCGAGTGGGTCGACGGGCAGGGCCTCACCGAACCCCGCCAGGCCCGCCTGGTGACCGTCGGCGCCGACGGTGCCCCCGTGATCTCCGACGGACCGTACGGAGAGGCCAAGGAGGTGCTCGCCGGCTACTGGATCGTCGACGTCCCCGATTTCGCCCGGGCCGCCGAGATCGCCGCCCGCGCCTACGCCTGCCCGGCCCCCGAGGGCGCGCCGAACTACCCGGTCGTCGTCCAACCCGTCGACACCGCCTCGGGAACCGAGATGTGACGACGCCGTCCACCCCCGCCAACGAGGACCTGCTGCGCCGGCTGGCGCCGCAGGTCCTCGGCGCGCTCGTACGCCGCTACGGGCACTTCGACGCCGCCGAGGACGCCGTGCAGGAGGCCCTGCTCGCCGCCGCCCGGCAGTGGCCCGGGGAAGGCCGTCCGGCCAACCCGCGCGGCTGGCTGATCCGCGTCGCCTCCCGCCGCCTCACGGACCAGCTGCGCAGCGAGGACGCGCGCAGGCGCCGCGAAGAGACCGCCGCCGCGCTGACCCCGCGCGACGCGTTCGTCGAGCCTCCACCGGGGGAGAGCCGCGCCCCGGCGGAGGACGACACCCTCGCGCTGCTCTTCCTCTGCTGCCACGCAGAGCTGTCCCCCGAAGCGCGGATCGCCCTCACCCTGCGCGCCGTCGGAGGCCTCACCACCGCCGAGATCGCCCGCGCCTTCCTCGTGCCCGAGGCCACGATGGCGCAGCGGATCAGCCGGGCGAAACGGCGTATCAAGGCCTCGGAGGCGCCGTTCGGCATCCCGCACGACGGATGGGACCGGGGGCGGGACCTCGACCCGGACCACGCCGAGCGGCTCGCCGACGTGCTCCACGTGCTCTACCTGATCTTCAACGAGGGTTACACCGCCACCTCGGGCCGCGATCTGCAGCGCGCCGACCTCGCCGCCGAGGCCGTCCGCCTCACGCGCGCCGTCCGTGCGCTGCTGCCGGCCGACGGCGAGGTGGCCGGCCTGCTCGCCCTCATGCTGCTCACGGACGCCCGCCGCGCCGCCCGTACCGAGCCCGACGGCAGCCTCGTGCCCCTCGCCGAGCAGGACCGCTCCCGCTGGGACCGGGCCGCCATCACCGAGGGGGTCGCCCTCGTCAGCGACGCCCTCACCCGCACCCCGCTCGGGCCGTACCAGCTGCGGGCCGCGATCGCGGCCGTCCACGACGAGGCGGCGAGCGACGCGGACACCGACTGGGCGGAGATCCTCGCCCTGTACGAGGTGTTGATGCGACTCGTCCCCGGTCCCGTGGAGCGCCTGGGCCACGCCGTCGCGGTGGCCATGGTGCACGGGCCGCGGGAGGCCCTCGCCCTGCTCGCCGCGCTGGACGAGGACGACCGCCTCGCGGGCCACCACCGCCTCGAAGCCGTACGGGCCCACCTGCTGGAGATGGCGGGCGACCGTGCGGCGGCGCGCGCCGCCTACGCGAAGGCCGCCGGACTCACCCTCAGCCTCCCGGAGCGCCGGTACCTCCAGTCCCGGGCCGCCCGGATCGCGGAATGAGCGGGGGCGTCCGCATTGCGGACATGGTCCACGGTTGTCACACCCCCCGATTACTCTTGATCACGTGAGCCCGACCCCTGACGACCATTCCGCGGCCGAACGTTCCCTCGCCGAGATCAACGCCGACATCCGCTGCCTCTTCGCCCGCGCCGAGGGCCGCCTCTCCGACGCGGAGCGGATCCGGCACGCCGTCCTGCTGCAGGAGTGGGCCGCAGCCATAAGGGCCTCGGTGGTTCCGGCCGCGTAGCGCCCGCGGTCGCGCCGACCGACGCGTGTCCGACCGACGCGTATCCGAACGACACGTGTCCGACCGATGCGTGTCCGGCCGATTAATGCGCGGCCCGGCGGCAGTCTTCCCTACGAGCATCCGCACGTACGAGAAGGTGGACCATGAGCGTGAGCGACCTGCGCAGTCTCCTGGAGGCCCATGTCGGTGCCGGATCGCTGCCCGGCGCCGTGGGCCTGGTGGCCCGCGGAGAGGACGTCGAGCTGGCGGCCGTCGGCTCCCTCGACACGTCCGGCACCGCCCCCATGGCCCGCGACTCCCTCTTCCGGATCGCCTCGGTCACCAAGCCGGTGACCGCCGCGGCGACCATGATGCTGATCGAGGAGGGCCCGCTCGGCCTCGACGCCCCCGTGGCACGCTGGCTGCCGGAGCTCGCGGCGCCGATGGTCGTCCGCACCCCGTCCTCACCCGTCGACGACGTGGTGCGTGCCGACCGCCCGGTCACCGTCGCCGATCTCCTCACCTTCCGGGCCGGGTACGGTTTCCCCGCCGACTTCTCGCTGCCCGCCGTGGCCCCGCTGTTCAGTGAGCTCAAGCAGGGCCCGCCGCAGCCCGGGCAGGTCGCGGCGCCGGACGAGTGGACGGCGATCCTGGCGCGCATCCCGCTCCTGCACCAGCCGGGCGAGGCGTGGCTCTACCACACCTGCTCCGACATCCTCGGGGTCCTCATCGCCCGCGTGAGCGGACAGCCCTTCGAGGAGTTCCTGGCCGAGCGCGTCTTCGCGCCGCTGGGAATGCGCGACACCGCCTTCGCCGTCCCCCGGGCGCAGCGCCACCGGTTCACCAGCTCCTACCGCGCCGACCCCGGCGGCGGAGCCCTGGAGCTGGTCGACGCGCCCGACGGCCAGTGGAGCAGCCTTCCTCCGTTCCCGTCCGGCGGCGGCGGGCTGGTCTCCACCGTCGACGACGTGCACGCCTTCTGCCGGATGCTGCTCGCGGAGGGCGCGTACGAGGGCGGGCGGCTGCTCTCGCCGGAGTCGGTACGGCAGATGACCACCGATCACCTCACCGCGCGGCAGCGCGAGGAGGCCACCCTGTTCCTGGAGGGCCAGGGCTGGGGATTCGGCGGCTCGGTCGACGTGACCCGCCGCGACCCGTGGAACGTCCCGGGCCGGTACGGCTGGATCGGCGGCACCGGCACCGCCGCCCACGTGGTCCCCGCACCCGGGACGGTCACCGTCCTGCTGACCCAGCGGGAACTGGCCGGCCCCACTGCGCCCCGGGTGATGCGGGACTTCTGGACCTACGCCGCCACGCGGAACTGACGGCCCACGCCCGTCGGCTACGCCTGGTCGCGGCCGTCGCCGCCGTCCTCCTCCGCGGCGGCGGCCGCGGCCGCGCGCTCCCGCAGCCGGCGCTTGTCCGGCTTGCCCCGCGCGGTCAGCGGCACCTTCCGCTCCCAGAACACCGCGGTGGGCCGGTGCGCCGGGGACAGCTCCTTCTCCACCAGGTCACAGGCCTCGGCGGCCTCCTCCGCCCCGGTGGAACACCCGGCCGCCGGTACCAGGAAGGCACACACCTCCTCGCCGGTGAGCTCGCTGTGCCGGCCCACCACCACGGCCTGCGCCACGGCGGGATGCCGGGCGAGCGCCGCCTCGACCGGTACGCAGTACACGTTGTCCCCGTCGACCATCACCACGTCCTTGACCCGGTCGTCGAGGTACAGGTAACCGTCCTCCGCAAGGTGTCCGAGGTCCCCGGTCCGCAGCCAGCCCTCCCGCAGCACCCCGGCCGTCAGCCCGGGCCGGCCCCAGTACCCGGCCATCATCGCCGCCGACCGCATCCACACCTCCCCGGTGTCCCCGGCCGCCAACACCGCGCCCCGCTCGTCCCGCACCTCGACCTCCACCCCCGCGACCGGCCGTCCGACCGACGCGAGCAGCTCGGGCCGCCCGGCCACCGCCGCCTCGTGGTCGGCGGGGGAGAGGCGGCAGATCACCGCCGCCTCGTTCATGCCGTACCCCTGCTGCCACCGGCCGCCCCAGCGGGTCACCGCCTCCCGCAGCCGTTCGGGGTGGACGGGCGAATCGCCGTACGAGACGGTTTCCAGCCCGGGCACTCCGTCGGCCGTCACCGGGTCGGCCAGCAGCCGGTAGACCATCGAGGTCGTCAGGTATGTGGACACCGGCCCCAGCCTCAGGCAGGCGGCCGCGAACTCCCGGGTCCCGAAGGGGTCGAGGATCTCCACCCGTCCCCCGGCCCGCAGCTGCTCCAGGCACCGCCCGCCCGACCGCTGCGCGAGCGACGTGACCGACAGGTACACCGACTCCGCCCAGCCCTGCGCGTGTACGGCGTTGCGCGCGGCCATCGCGCCGAAGGTGGAGGCCACCCCCTTGGGCAGCCCCGTGGTCCCGCCGGTGTACGTCACCCGCGCCACGTCGTCCTCCCGCGCCCGTACGGACACCGGCGCCGCCCCGCGGTGGGCGGCCCGCCGGAGCACCTCGTCCAGGGCCAGCCGCGGAGCACCGGTGCCGGGCACCGCGACGTCGTGCAGCACCAGGTCAGGCCGGCAGTCCCGCAGGATGAAGTCCAGCCCGTACAGGGCCGGCCCGGCGAGCACCTGGGTCAGCCGCGCACCCAGCAGGTGCGCGGCGATCCGTACCAGCAGCACCTCCGGCCGGTTCGTGCCCGCCACACAGGCCAGCCCCGAGCCGCGCCCGATCCCCTCCTCGCAGAGCACCGCGGCCACCCGGCAGGCGCCGTCCAGCACCTCGTGGAACTCCAGGACGACCGGGCCGGTCCCGAGCGCGGGCCGCCCCGCGTACCGCTCCAACGCCCCGACCAGCTCCGTGACATACCGTGCGGCCACCACGCGCCGACCCGCCTCTCGTGCCCGCTCCACCGCGCCCGGGGCCACCGGCATCATGGACGGCATGACGACCGAATCCCGTGCTCGTTCATTCAGCGCCGCGGCCGCGCGCTACGCAGACCATCGCCCCTCGTATCCGCCCGCGCTCTTCGACACGCTGGCGGAACTGGCCGGCTTTCCGCTGGCCGGCGCCCGGGTCGCCGACGTCGGGGCCGGAACGGGGATCGCCACCGCCCTGCTGGAGGCGCGCGGGGCCCGCGTGATCGGGGTGGAGCCCGGCGAGGGCATGGCCGCCGAGTTCCGGCGCCGCAACCCCCGCACGCCGCTCGTCCGCGCGGACGGCAACCGGCTTCCGCTGGCCTCCGGTTGCCTGGACCTGCTGACGTACGCACAGTCCTGGCACTGGACCGACCCCGCCCGTTCCGTACCCGAGGCGCTGCGCGTGCTGCGCCCCGGCGGGGCGCTGGCGGTCTGGCAGAACGACCCGGACGTCACCGTCGGATGGATCGCGGATCAGCAGGCGCGCATCGAGGAACGGTTCGGCCCGGGCTGGTACATCAACGAGCGCGCCCGCTCGCAGGAGGGGCTGCGCTTCACCGTCCGCCGCCTGACCTGGTCGCGCCGCGTCCCCGTCGACACCCACCTGGCCAAGCTGTCCACGCACTCCCTCTTCCTCGTCGGCGAGCCGGGCACGGACGCCTTCCTCGCCGACGAACGTGCCCTCCTCATGCGCCGCTTCCCGGACGGCCGGGTGGAGGAGCACTACGTCGTCGAGCTCAGTCTGGCCGTACGCGGACCCGATGCGGGGGAGGGGCTGATCGGGTGAAGCCGCGGAACCTGTCACCGCCCCGTGCGTTGATCAGGGCGCTCACCCACCATGCACTCGTGCAACATAAGGATCCATTGTGCTGAAGAAGATTATGGCCACCGCCGCCGCCACCGCGTCCATCGTCGGCGTGGGCGCCGCCCTGGCCGCCCCGGCCATGGCCATCGGCAACGACCAGGGGGTCACCACCGTCAACGGCAACGGTTCCCAGCAGATCTACGGCAACCAGAAGACCCACGGCGACCTGAGCCCGCAGCTCGGCGTGGTCCAGGGCACCCTGAACAAGCCCTGCATCGGCCTGCCGGCGAAGCTGAACCTCCAGGGGCTCCTTGCCGCCGCCAACATCAACGTCCAGGACGTCAACGTCCTGTCGAACCCGCAGAACCAGCAGTGCACCGAGAACTCCACCCAGGCCAAGGGCGACGAGCCGCTCTCCCACATCCTGGACAACATTCCGGTCCTGTCGGGCAACATCTCGCAGGGCAGCTGACGCAGTCCCCTTGTACGAGCCGGGGCCTCCGACGCCTGCGCGAGTGCCCACGGGGCCCCGGCTTGCTCCACCCGGATCAGCGGATCCACGCTCCAACCGGCGCGCGCCGGCCCGATGGCCGTCACCGTGGGCACCGAACCGCAACTCGAAGAGCCTCCCGCCCGACCGGGCGAGAGGCTCTTCGACGTGTGCCGGAAGGGCTTCGTCAGAAGGGCTTCGTCGGGAGGTACTTGCCGTCCAGGGTGATGACGGCGCGCTCGCCGCCCTCGGGGTCGGCGACCTTCTTCACGTCCAGCCTGAAGTTGATCGCGCTGATGATGCCGTCGCCGAACTGCTCGTGGACCAGGGCCTTCAGGGTGGTCCCGTACACGTGGAGCATCTCGTGGAAGCGGTAGATGGTCGGATCGGCCGGGACGCCACCGGTCACCGGGCCGCGGGCCGGGATCGTCTGCAGGAGCAGCGCCGCGTCCCCGTCGAGGCCGAGCAGCCCGGCCACCGCGTGCGCCGCGGCCCCGGGGAGGGGGTGCTGGCCGAGCAGGGCGGCGGTGACGAAGGCGACCGACAGGCCGGCGGCGTCGGCGAGCTGCTGCCAGGTGAGGTCCTTGCGGGTCTTGGCATCGACGACGGCGACGGCCAGGGCCTGGCGGGCGGTGGGGTCGAACTGGGCGTGCGGCATGGCGGGACGTCCTTCTGCGGTGAGGGGGTTCGGAGGGGGGAGGGGGATTCAGGAGGGTGTTCAGGCGGTGCGCGGGCCGAGGACGGCCGGGCGGTCGGCGAGGGGGCCGACCTCCGCGACACCGCCGGAGCGGATGTCGTACACCCATCCGCGCAGGGCGAGGGTGCCCGCCGCCCGGGCACGGGCGACCGAGGGGTGGGTGGCCAGGTTCGCGAGCTGGGCGCGTACGTTCTCGTGCACCAGGGCGGACACCCGGTCCGGGCCGGAGCCCGCCGTCCGGGCCACCGAGGCGTCCGCGTGCCGCAGCCAGCCGGCGACGGAGGGGGCGGCGCCCAGGTCCGTGCCCTCGGCCAGGGCGGTCATCGCGCCGCAGGCGGAGTGCCCGCACACGACGATGCCGGTGACACCGAGGACGGCGACGGCGTACTCGATGCTGGCCGTCACCCCGTCCGGGCCCGGCGCGTAGGCGGGTACGAGGTTCCCGGCGGTGCGGACGACGAACAGGTCGCCCGGCTCGCTCTGGGTGATGAGCTCCGGCACCACGCGGGCGTCGGAGCAGCCGATGAAGAGGGTCGTCGGCCGGTGCGTACCGGCCAGCCGGGCGAAGAGCTCCGCCTTAGCCGGAAACACCTCGCGCCGGAAGCGTGCGACGCCGTCCGAGAGGTCCTGCACGGTCACTCCCTTCGATGGGGTGGGCCCCTGGGGGCTGACGTGTTCCACCATGCATGACCTGCATCTATTGTGTCCAAGACGCAAAATCCATGTCTGCCATCGATGGCATCTATAGTTGTCGTCATGGCTCTGGAACTGCGTCACCTGCGCTATCTGATCGCCGTCGCCGGACACGGCAGCTTCACCCGCGCAGCCGAGGAGCTGCGAATCTCCCAGCCCACCCTGTCCCAGCAGGTGAAGCAGCTCGAACGCACCGTGGGCGCCCAGCTGTTGGACCGTACCGGGCGCACCGTACGGCTCACCGACGCCGGCGCGACGTACGTCCACCACGCGCGCAGCGCCCTGCGGGACCTCGCGGCCGCCGAGCGGGCCGTCCTGGACCTGGCCGACCTCTCCCGCGGCCACCTGCGCCTCGCGCTGACCCCCACCTTCACCGCATACCTCGTGGGCCCGCTCGTCGCCGCACTGCACGCCGCCCACCCCGGCATCACCCTGGAGCTCCGCGAGATGCCGCAGGACCGCATCGAAGCCGGCCTGCTCGCCGACGACCACGACCTCGGCCTCGCCTTCGAGGGGCCACACCTGCCGGGCATCGCCGCGACCCCGCTGTTCACGGAGACCCTCGCCCTGGTCGCCGCCGCCGACGCGGATCCCGAGCCCCTGCCCGTAGGCGACCTGGCGGCGCGCCGACTGGCGCTGCTCAGCGGGGACTTCGCCACCCGCGGGCACGTCGACGCCTACCTCGCCGCACACGGCGTACGGCCGCCCATCGCGGTCGAGGCGAACTCGGTCCAGGCCCTCACCGAAATCGTCCGGCGCACCTCACTGGCGACCGTCCTGCCCGCCGCGGTCACCGACGACCACCCGTACCTGCGCCCCGTCTCCCTGGACCCCGCCCTCCCGTCCCGCACGGTCACCCTGCTGCGCCGCGGGAACGCGTACGAGAGCGCCGCGTCCCGCGCCTTCACCGAACTCACCACCCGGCTGGTCCGGGAACGCGGGTACCGTCCCCCGCTGCGCGCGCACGCGCAGCGGGGGACGGCCGGGGCGGATCACTTGCCGGGGCACTGCTTCCAGGCGAGGTGATAGATGGTGTTGATGCTGCCGTCGGTGGAGTCCATCGTCATGTAGCTGGTGGACGAGGGGGACGAGGTGCCTCTGTTGACGCGCAGTTCGGTGTTGATGTTGAAGTTGCGCTGCACGCCGCACGGCGCCCACACCAGCTGGGCCCAGTCGGTCACGTCGGTGGCCTGCCAGTTGTCCTCCTGCGGCCCGCTGAAGTTGTGGGTGCGCGCGGCGGTGTCCGGCGAGCCCTGGAAGTAGTACGAGGCCTTCTCGGTGGCCTTCGCGCCCGGCGCGAGCGAGGCGTAGCCGCGGTAGTCGGCGCTGGCGACCGCGTAGGTGAAGCCGTGGGGCACATGCACGATCAGGCTGAGCTGGCAGTTCTTGCGCGCCGCGGTGGGCGGGGCGCCGCCACCGACCTGTGCGAGGTACTGGCTGTAGGTCACGGTGAAGGCGGTGTTGTCCTGGGACACGGCGACCTCGGCGGTGTCCTTGGGACACCCGGATCCGTTCACCGTGGCGACTTCGATCACGATGCGGTCGGGCGGCGGGTCAACGATGGCGGACGGGGTGGTGTGCGTGGGGACGGTGGCCGTGAGCAGGGCGCCGATCGCGCCGCTCACGAGGAATGCACCGGACATGGTTCTCCATTCCACTGCTTCGGTACCGGGCGGCGCGCAGGCGGGTGCCTGTGTGCCGGAAGGTGGGGGGTGCGGCCGGCCAGAGCGGAGCCGGGTCGTCACAGACCGGTGTGCAGGGTGGAACGGGGCAGGCCCAGGAAGGGGAATCTGGGCATGTCCCTGACAATTCCCGATCGGTGGAGACCGGGTGCCCGAATCGTAGGAACCCCGGGCGGCCCGGACCAGGGCGATCTCCGGCCAATCGCGCTCCCCGGCCCGGACCGGCCGGATCCCGACGATGGGCCAAAGGCCGAAGAGCGGAATCAGGCCGCGGTCTGCCGGGCGAGGCGCTCGACGCGGGCCAGGAACTCGGTCGGGTGGAACGGCTTCGCGAGGCAGTCGCTCACCCCGGCCGCCAGCGCCTGGACCGTGCACTCCGGGTCCGCGGGCGGCAGCGCCAGGATCGGCACGCGCCCGTGGTCGGGGTGGCGGCGGATCTCCTCGAACATGGCCACCTCGTCCAGACCCGGACCGGTGCGCTCGCAGATCAGCAGGGCGATCGGGCCGGCGCTGCCCAGCAGGGCAATGGCGTCCACCCCGCTCCCGCCGTCGACCACGGCGAACCCCCGGCCGACGAGGAGGCGCTCCAGCAGGGTCCGGAGGGTGCGGTCCTTCGCCACAAGGAGGATCTTGCTCGGGGAATCGCCGCTCATGGTGTTGCCTCTTCGTTCGCGTCCGGGGGTCCTGGAGAGCGTACGAGGTGGGGCGTGTGAGCGCCCGCTCCGGGGCACCTGATCGGGTAGCTTCGAGCCATGACCAATGAGCCGCAGAGCTTCCAGATCCTGCTGGTGCCCGAGCACATCGAGAACCTGCGCGGAGCCTCCGCCGCCGACAGGGCCCTGCGCGCGGCCACGGTCGAGGCGACGGGCGAGACCGGCTCCTCCGGTTACCCCCACTACCGCGGTGAGGGCATGGAGGCCGACATCGACCCCCGTACGCGCTCGATCGAGGCGCTGCTCGTCGACGGCGCGGAGCTGGACCTCGGCCTGACCGCCATGATCGCCCCCGAGCGGCGCGGGAGCGGCGGCTCCAAGTGACGACGGGCCGCTGACCCCGGTCGCGCACCGGCTGCCGGGCAACCTCCCCGGATATCAGCGGATGCGAGGGAAGGGAAGAGCGGCAATCCGGTTGTCCCGGTCTTCTCGATGTTGGCCGGGAGCGGGCCAGCGCCCGAAGGTCCCCGCGGCGTAGCGTTTTTCACTCAGGGAAGAACGCCGGAGCCGCATCGAGGAGACCGAGATGACCAAGTCCGTTCCCCGGAAGACGAGTTCGCGTTCGGCCGTGCAGGAGGTCCTGGACCGGGCCGTGACCGAGAGCGGCCTTCCCGGCATGGTCGCCGAGGTCCAGGACGGCGCGGGCCGCTGGTTCGGGGCGGCGGGGGTGGCGGACACGGTGACCGGGCGCGCGCGGCTGCCGCAGGAGCAGTTCCGCATCGGCAGCACCACCAAGACGTTCACGGCCACCCTCCTCCTCCAGCTGGCGGCCGAGGGCAGGCTCGGCCTGGACGACACCGTCGACCAGTGGCTGCCGGGCCTGGTCCGGGGGAACGGCAACGACGGCGGCGGGGTCACCCTGCGCCAGTTGCTCGGCATGACCAGCGGACTCTTCAACTACGCCCAGGACGAATCGCTGACGTCCAGGCACTACGGCCCCGCCTTCCTGGAGCACCGCTACGACCGGTTCCGCCCGGAGGAGCTCGTGGAGGTCGCGATGTCCCACGCCCCCGACTTCGCGCCGGGCGAGGGCTGGACCTACAGCAACACCGGCTACATCCTGAGCGGCCTCGTCATCGAGAAGGTGACCGGCCGGAGCTACGCCGACGAGCTCGAGCAGCGCATCGTCCGCCCGCTCGCACTGACCGGAACCTACCTGCCCGGCGATGGCCAGCACGAGCTGCGCGGACCGCACACCCGGCTCTACAGCAAGAACCACCTGCCCGCGCCCGATGCCGAGATCCACGACGTGACCGAGCTCAACGCGAGCTTCGCCTGGACGGCCGGCGGGATGGTCTCCACCGTCGGGGACCTGAACCGGTTCTTCGGCGCGCTGCTGGGCGGCCGGCTGCTGCCGCCCGCCCAGCAGGAGGAGATGTTCACCGCGTTCCCCACCCCCGAGGGCAAGTGGATCCCCCACACCTCCTACGGACTGGCCGTGGCATCCGTCGAGCTGTCCTCCGGTGAGCGGGTCTGGGGCATGGGCGGCGCCTTCACCGGATCGTTCTGCTACACCTTCGGCACCCGTGACGGCGGGCACCTCGTCTCCCAGAGCCTCAACGGCGACTGGAGCGACCCGATCGGCCTCTTCACCGAGGTGCTCGAAGCCGAGTTCGCCCGGGGCGGCTCCGTGTGACGAGTGTCCCGCCTACGGTGCTGCTCCCCCGCACGGGGGAGCAGCACCGTACGCGGGGAGGAGGCGGCGGTGCGGGCCCGCGCAGCAGGATGGGGCCATGACCCGATCACCGAGGACCCGCCGGATCGGCGCGCTCACCGCTTGCGCCGGTGCGCTCGCCTACACCGTGAGCAAGATCGACCTTGCCCGGGAGGGCGAGCTGGGCATGCCGGGCTTCCCCGCACCGCAGGAGGCCTACGCCCAGGTCGCCGATGTCACGGCCGCCCAGCTGGGCAACGCCGGCCTCGGCCTGCTGATGGCCCTCGTCGCCCTCCTGCTGGTGCGCCCGCCCGCGGCCCGGTCCGTCCGGTGGGCCGCGATCGCCGTCTCGTGGGCGGGCATCGCGATGGTCGGAGCCGGGGTCGTCGGCTTCGGCGCGCGGGCGGCAGGTGTGTCCCCGAGCCTCGGCGACACGCCCCCGGACATGGGCACGGCCCTCGCGGCACTGGTGGTCGGCGCCGTCTGGGTGGCGGGATGGTGTGTGGCCGCGGTCGGCGCGGGACGGCGCCGCGACCGGATCCGCAGCGGGGTCTGAGGCGGCGGCGCCCGGGGGAGGCGGGGCTCAGGCCGTGCCGGACTCCGCGGCCCGGCCGATGCCCCGGGTGGCGCGGACCGCGGCCGAAGCCGTCGCCAGTGCCGCACCCGCCAGCGCGTACGCCGCGTCCGTGAGCGGGGCCGCGGGGCCCGGGCCCGGACCCCGCGGCCCGGCCCGCCCCGTCGGAGTGACGGCGGCCGCCGCGTCCCGCAGCAGGCCTGCGCACGCCAGCAGTTCGGCCGGATCCAGCACTTCCCGGGCCCGGTCGTAGGGGCGGTGCACCGTGACCAGGGCGCGCAGCCGGCCGGCCGCCCCGCACGCGTCGTCGAGCCGGTCCAGCAGCTCCGGATCCGCCCCGCGCCGGGTGGCCAGGCGCGCGCGGGCCGCCCGTAGGTCCGCGGTGGCCGCCTCGGCCTTGAGGACGCGGAACTCCCGGTGCCGGACGGGCCCGAACTCCACGACCACGGCGACCCGTTCGAGGAAGCGCGCGTGGGTGTCGAGCAGGGTGGCGAGCCGCTCCGGGATCCGGCCCTCCTCGCGCGCGGGCCACAGCAGCAGCGCCGCCGCGGCGGCCAGCAGCGCGCCGAGCAGGTTGTTCCCGAGGCGTTCCGCGACGTCCACCCATCCCAGGTGCTGGTCGAAGTCCGTGAGCAGGAGCAGCAGCGGCGTGGCGAACACGGGCCAGAGACCGTAGTTGAAGCCGCGCACGGGCCGGGCGACCGCGGCGAGGACGGTCACGACGACCGCCTCGGCGAGCGCGGACCCGGGGGTGAAGAGCAGCAGCAGCGCCGTCAGGACGCACCCGGCGAAGGTGCCGACGAGCCGTTTGACGATGCGGCTGTGGGTCTGGCCCCAGCTGGGGCGCAGCGTGGTGAGGATGCCGATCAGGGCCCAGCTCGCGTGCGGGACCGCCAGCAGCCCGAGCACCACGGACGCGGTGGTGACGCACACGAACAGCCGTACGGCGTAGCGGACCTCGGGGTCCCCGGCCGCCACCGCCGCCCGGAATCCCCGCCACGTGCCGGGACCCGGTGCGCGGACCGGGGCGGGTCCGTAGCGGCCGCCGACGAAGGGGACGAGCAGGATCAGCCCTGCCCACAGGGAGCCCGCGGCGAAGAGCAGCAGCTGTTCGGCGGAGCCGAGTCCGGGCTGCGGGGCGGTGCCCAGCACCATCACGATCACCGGGGTGACGGCCACCCCGGGCAGGGGTGCGAGCAGCGACAGGAGGCCGGCGACGGCCGCGGAGGCCCACAAGTGGCCGGAGGTCAGCATGCCGAGGGCCTGCGCCGCGGTGAGCATCGCGGTCCGCAGGCCGAACTGCCGGATCCGACCGCGCGGGTCCGTCTCCGGCGTCGCCAGCGAGGTGAGGAACGCGGCGAGGGTGAAGAGGCCCGCCGCCCGGGTCTCCCCGGTGACCACGCCCGTCAGGGCCGGTACGCCGACCATGACGGCGGCGCCGAGGGCGAGGTGCAGGTCGAAGCGGGCGGAGGCCTCGCGCGCGAGGTAGACCTCCCACAGGCCGTGCAGCGAGCGTGCGACGCGTTGCCCGTATTGCTCCATGTCCGTCCCTGATCGACCGATACGTCCACACGGGAACAGTACGGCAGGCGTCCGGCCCGGCCCCCGCCGTACGGGGACCGGGCCGGACATCAGAGGGCCGGGTGGGCGTCAGCTCACCTGGAGGGCGACATCGTCCACGACGAAGGAGGTCTGGAGGGACTGGTCCTCCACGCCGTTGAACTTCAGGGTGACGGTCTGGCCGGCGAACGCCGACAGGTCGTAGGACTTCTCGGCGTAGCCGGAGTTCGCGTCCAGGTTGGAGAAGGACGCCAGCGTCTGGCTGCCGGCGGAGACGGTGAACCGGTCGTAGACGACGTTCTCGTCCTCGTCCGTGTCGATGTGGAGGAAGAACGACAGCCGGTACGAGGCGCAGCCCGACGGAATGGCCAGCGACTGCGAGGCGCTGTCGGTGTGGGTGGACCCGTACCCGTTCAGCCACGCCTTGTAGCTGCCGCCGTGCGGGGCCTGCCCGGACTGGTTGGTGATGACGCCGGCGGTCGCGGTCCACGGGCTGGAGCCGCTCTCGAAGCCGCCGTTGACCACGAGCTGGCGCGGGGTGCAGGTGCCGCTGCCGGTGACGGTCAGCGTGTAGGTGGTGGTGTGGCTGACGGTGCCGGAGCCGGTGACCGTCAGGGTGTAGGTGCCGGGCACGGTGCTCGCGCCGACCTGGACGGACAGCGTCGAGGAGCTGCCGGACTGCACGGACGCGGGGCTCAGCGTGGCGCTCACGCCGGCCGGCGCGCCGGTGACGGAGAGGGCGACGGTCTGCGCGGCGCCGCTCACGGTGGCGGTGTTCACCGTGGCGGTGGCGGAGCCGCCGGGGGCCGCACTGCCCGCGGACGGGCTGACACCGATGGAGAAGTCCTGCGCGGGCGTCTCACCGCCGACGGCCTGCTTCCACACGGCGTAGGCGACGCCGTCGGCACTGCGGTCCAGCACCGTGGCGCTGATGTTGTTCGTGGTGTCGCAGGCGCTGTGGTAGCAGGAGTCGTAGGCGGCGTTCGCCGTGCCGCCCCACTTCGCGGCCTGCGCCGAGGTCTTGCGGGCGCTGGCCCCGGCCGCGTAGCCGGAGGTGGGGATGCCGCCCTGCTGGAAGGAGTAGTCGTCGCTGCGGCCCTGGCCCTCGGTGTTCTCCTCGGGCGCCAGGTTCAGCGAGGTCCAGTACGCCTTGAGCGGGGCCGCGGTGGCGGAGTTGACGTTGTTGATGAAGTAGCCGCCGTTGGTGGATCCGACCATGTCGAAGTTGTAGTAGCCCTTGATGGCCGCGCGCTGGGCGCTGCTCAGCTGGTTGACGTAGAACTCGGAGCCGTTGAGGCCCTGCTCCTCGTCGGTCCACCAGGCGAAGCGCACGTGCTTGGTCATCGTGGGGTTCTTCTGGGCGAGGACGAGCGCGTTCTCCAGCAGGGTCGCGGAGCCCGAGCCGTTGTCGTTGATGCCGGGGCCGGCCGAGACGCCGTCCAGGTGGGCGCCGAACATGACGGTCTGGTCGGCCGGGCCGCCCGGCCAGTCGGCGATCAGGTTGTTCGACGGGTAGGTGCAGGAGGAGCAGTTCTGCTCGGTGACCGTGTATCCGGCGGCCTGCAGCTTGCCCTTCACGTAGGCCAGCGACTGCGTGTAGCCGGCGCTGCCCGCACGGCGGTGGCCGCCGTTCTGGGAGGCGATGGTGCCGAACTGGGCCAGGTGCGCCTGCACGTTGGCGACGCTGATGTCCGGCGGGTCGTTGCCGGGCTGGGTCCCGCCGACGTTGAGCGTGTAGTCGACGGTGTGGGAGAGGGCGGCGCCCTGTCCCTTGACGACGACGGTGGACGCGCCGGGCGCCGCGTTGGCGGTGGCGGTCAGGGTCAGTACGGAGGACTGGCCGGACTGCACGGTGGCGGGGTTGAAGGAGGCGCTCACCCCGGCCGGCAGGCCGCTTGCGGTCAGCGTCACCGACTGGGCGGTGCCGGTGGTGACGGTGGTGCCGACGGTCGTGGTGACCGTACCGCCCTGCTGGACGGTGCCCGACGAGGGGTTCAGCGCCATCGAGAAGTCGTTGTTCTGGCCGCTCGGGGTGCAGGTCGGGTCAGCGGTCTGGGCGGGCACGCTGATCGCGTCCCAGGCGCCCTTGGTCTTGTTGAAGAGATCGCAGGTGGCGTCGAGCGACTTGGCGGAGCTCAGCGTCGCCGTGCGGTACTTCTTGTAGGACATGCTGCTGGTCTTGAGCAGCATGCCGCCGTAGAAGATCTTGCCGGCGTTCTGGACGCCCACCCCGGTGACCGTGGACTGGTTGCAGGTCGGGCTGCTCGGCTTGCCGCCGCCCGGGCTGCTGCCCTCGGCCAGCAGGTAGAACCAGTGGTTCAGCGGGCCGGCGGCCTTGTGCACCTCGGTGCCGGGTATCGCCGAGCTGTAGCAGGCCGGGTCGTTGTTGACGGCCGGCGGGTTGTACATGTTGCGGATGGGGCCCCGGCCCTGGAGGTTGATGACCTCGCCGACGGTGTAGTCGGGGGTGTCGTACGGGGCCGGCTGGTTGATGTACGCCTCGGTCAGCGCGCCGAAGATGTCGCCGGTGGCCTCGCCGAGGCCGGACTCCTGGCCGCTGGTGCCGCCGGGGGTGTTGGAGTCGATGGCGTGCCCGTACTCGTGGGCCACCACGTCCACGCCGGCGATCCACTCGTTGGCGCTGTTGTGGCCGATGGTGACCGAGCTGCCGTCCCAGTAGGCGTTGAGGTCGCCCAGGCCCACCTTGCCGGGGAAGCTGCGGCCGTTGCCGCTGACGCCGTTGCGGCCGAGCCACTGGGCGAGCATGTCCCACTGCTTCTGCGCCGCGAACATCAGGTCGACGCAGCCGGTCTCCTTGCTCGTGGGGTTGCCGGTGCCCCAGGAGTCGGAGGACTTGGTGAAGACCGTGCCGTTGCCGTAGTCGGCGCAGCTGAGGCCGGTCCGGTTCGGGTCGCGCAGCGTGTACGTGGAACCCGAGTTGGTGGTGTCGAGGGAGATCGGGCCCGGCCCGTTCCACTTGCTGTTGCCCGTGCCGGCCACCACGTCGTCGTAGCTGTCGACGAAGGCGCCGGTCCGCGCGTCCGTGAAGACGTGCAGTCTGCTGGGCGCGGTTTTGGTACGGCCGCTCAGCACGGTCTCCCAGGCCAGCACCGGCTTGTCGTCCTTGAGCCGCACGACGAGCCGGCTGCTCTCGACCTTGTCGACCGAGGCCAGCCTCGCGCGCGCGGCGGACTCGGCGTCCTTCGCGGAGACCGACGCGCGCGTCGCCACGTCGATCCGTACGGAGGAGGCCGACTGGAGGGCGCGCACCTTGCCGTTGCCGTCGGCGAGTACGACCGCGTCGCCGCCGACGACCGGCAGGCCGCGGTAGCTGCGCTCGTAGGAGACGGAGTAGAGGTCCTTCACCCAGGGGGTGACGAGACGTCTTTCGTACTGTTCCTGCGAGGAGTTGACCAGGGAGTCGAGACCGCTGTCGACGGCCTGGTCGGCCGCCGCGACCGCGCGGGCGGCCGGTGTGTCCTTCTGGGAGGGTGCGGGCTGCGCCTGCTGCGCCGCCGATGCCGTCCCGGCCAGGGTGCCGGCGAGGCCTGCGGTCAGCGCCATCGCCGCCACGGCCGCCGTCCATCTTCTGGGCTGCAACGTCCACTCCGATCGTGGGGGGTCGGGGATGAGTGTTCGTTCGCGGCCGAGTATGAGCGTGGACATGACGAGAATGGGACATCCCGGCGGGCATAAGGCCCGCGTTATGGTGCCGGGACGGGCTGCTGCGTACGCTGCCCGGATGCAGCTGGAGTTGAGGCATCTGCAAGCCGTCTGCCGGATAGCGGAGGCGGGCAGCCTGGGGGGCGCGGCGCGGCGGCTCGGTGTCTCCCAGCCCGCGCTCTCGGCGCAGCTGCGGCGCATCGAGCAGGTCACCGGCGGCGAGCTGTTCGTGCGCGGTCGGGGCGGGGTGGAACCCACCGCGCTGGGGCAGTTCGTCCTGGCCAGGGCGCGTCGCGTGCTCAGCGAGATGGACGCCCTGGGAGCGGATGCGCGCGCCCTGTCCGCCGGCGGTCCGCTGCGCCTGGGCTGCATCCTGCTCGTGCTGCTCGACTGCCTCCTCGCCCAGACCGACCTGTCCATGTCCGGCCGGGAGATCGCCGTGGACCTGGAGGACTCGGTGACCGCGCTGGCCCGGATGCTCGGCGCGGGGCGCTACGACGCCATCGTGTACGGCGAGGTCAACGACCACGAGGTCCCGCTGCCGGAGGGGACCCTGGCCAGGACGCTGATCCCGAAGGAGCCCTTCTGCATCAGGCTGTCGGCGAAGCACCCCCTCGCGGGCCTCGACCGCATCGACCTGGCCGACCTCGCCGACGAGCCGTGGCTGACCCTGGTCGAGGACGACGACGGCGGTCCGGAGGCCCTCGTCGCCGCCTGCGCGAAGGCCGGATTCAGCCCGTCACTGCGCTACCGGATCACCGACCGCAAGATGCAGCACGACCTGATCGCCGCGGGCCGCGCGGTCTCGCTCTGCCAGCCGACGGCCCCGCCGGGGGAGGGGACGGTGATGCGCCCGCTCGTCGGCACCCCCATCACGGGCCGCATCCGCCTGGCCTGGAACCGCTCGGCGCTCTCGGCCGGGCAGGCGGAACTGCTCTACCGGGCCGCGGCCCGCGCCTATCTGGCCAATGTGGACAACAACGCCTTCCACAAGGAGTGGTGGGACGCGCACCCGGAAGTGCATCCGGCCGTCGACTGACCGGAGCGGGCGCGGCTGCGGGGCACTGCGGGGCACGTCTGCCGGGGCGCGGCTGCGGCGGGCGGATCAGCCCCGGCGGTGGGCGGTCAGCAGGAGGTACTCCCACTCCATGACCCCGTCCACGGTGTGCTCGGCGGCGAGGGCGTCGAGTGCGGCGTCCAGGGCCGCCACCCGGTCCGGATCGCCGGCGACGGCGCGGTAGACGGCGATCGTCGGCCCGTAGCAGGCCTTGAAGAACTCCCGGAAGTCCGCGGGCTTCGCGAAGCGGTCCACGCGGACCGTCTCGCGGCGGGCGTCGACGTCGGTGACCGCATCGCCCAGCAGCTCGTGGACGTGCTCCTCGTCCCCCCACAGGGGCGGCGGCTGGGCGCCGGGCGGCGGCGGGGGAGCGAAGGGCTTCATCGTGGCGAACATCCGGCCCACGAAGCCCTGCGGGGTCCAGTTGGCCATCCCGATCGTGCCGCCGGAGCGGCAGACGCGCAGCATCTCCTCGGCGGCGGGCCGGTGGTGCGGGGCGAACATGACGCCGACACAGGACATCACGATGTCGAACTCCCCGTCGGCGAACGGCAGGGCCTCGGCGTCCGCCTCCCGCCACTCCAGCCGGGCGCCGCGTACGGCGGCCAGGTGCCGCCCGATCTCCAGCAGCTCGGGGGTGAGGTCGGAGGCCACCACGTCGGCCCCGGCCAGGGCGGCCGGTATGGCCGCGTTGCCGGAGCCCGCCGCGACGTCGAGCACCCGGTCGCCCTGCCGGACGCCGCACTCCTGCACGAGCCGGGGCCCGAGCTCCGGGATGACGTGGGAGACCACGGACGGGTAGTCGCCCAGCGCCCACATCGCGCGGTGCCTGGCCTTCAGGGTGCGGTCGGCCTGGACCGCTTCGCTCGCCTCGGTCATGACAGCCGACCTCCAGGGCTCGGAGCAGCACCTTCTTCGAGGATAGGCACCTTCCGCAGGCCCGGCCCGTCGGCCGCCGCGGGCCGGGTCAGGGGTGCGACAGGCCGTCGGTCAGCCGGTTCCACAGCGAGGAGCGGGTGGCGCCGAAGCCGCTCTCGTGCACCCAGACGTGGGTGCAGCCCGGGCACTGCAGGTGGAGCAGGCTGCCGGTGTTGGAGAGCAGGTAGCGCCAGTGCGCGGAGCACGCCCCGCGCTCCCCGCACGGCTCGCACCCACGGGTGTCCTCGCAGTTCGGGCAGGCCACCCAGGCCCGGCGGCCGATGTCGGCCTGCGGGTCAAGCGGCAGCACGGCCGTGTCCTCGGCGGGGCAGCACGCCGGCCGCGACCAGGTCGTCGTACATGCGCTGCTGGGCCTCGTCGAGCCCCGAGTACAGCAGGTCGTACGCCGTCTCCTCGCCGCGCAGCACCTCGATCGGGTCCCAGTCGGGGCCGAGGGCCTCCATCACCTGGGCTCGCCGGAGGACCTCCTGGGAGGTGAGGTCGACGGTGAAGCCGACCAGCGCGGGCTCGGCGGCCGCGTCGTCCGGGCCGGCGGGGGGAGTGGGGGGCTGCGGGCTCATGATTCGAACTTAGGTAACCCTTCCTTGATCGGTCAAGGGAGGGTGTGCGGAGTCACAGCACGGCCCGGAGTCGAGGCGGAGCGGGGAGTCACGGCAGCGCCCAGGGCGCCGGGATCTCGAAGTGGACCGTCCCGAATCCGCCGTGCTCGCCGGTGGTGCGGGCGTCCCAGACCTCGGTGGCCAGACTGCGCCAGAACCGCTCCGCGCCCGGGATGTCGACGTTCGTGTGCAGGTAGACGCGCTCGTAGCCCGGCACGCCGGCCGCGAAGGCGCACGCCTCCCGGACCATGGCCCGGGCCAGCCCGTTCCTGCGGTGGGCAGGGCGTACGTAGACCCGCAGGAGCTGGGCGGTGCTGCCCGAGGGGTAGCGCTCGGCGAGCCAGCGGGGATGCGGCGGGTGGACGGGCCCGCGGGAGTGCACGGCGCACGTGCCCACCACCTCCCCGTCCCGCACGGCCACGACGAGGGTGTGGCGCGGGTGGTCGAGGTAGGTGCCGCGGATGTCGACGACGTCGGAGTGCCACTCGGGCACGTACCCGTACGTGAACTCCCGGTAGAAGGTGTCGAGCATGACGCTGCGCGCGCCCCGGACGTCCTGCGGCCCGGCGTGCCGTACCCCGTACGCCCCCACGCGCACTTCCTGATGCTGTCTCAGTTCTTCCATGCCTCCGCACCGTACCCGAAAATCGGCGTATTGGAAATGAAAACGATTTCGGATAACGTCTGCCGGGTTCGGTCGGGCGCCTCCCGACGGGCGCACCGTGCCGCCCGCGCGCCCCACTGCTGTCATGCCGGTCTGAGAGGAACTCCTGTGGGACATCTGCTGGTTGTCGAAAGCTGGGTCGGATCGATGAGCAGGCTCCTGCCCAGGGCGATCGGTGAAGGCGGACACACGTTCAGCTTCCTCACCCGGGACCTGCACCACTACCTGCGCGCCGCGCCGGCCGACGGGCCGCACCCGCTGCTCGGCGCGCGCAACATCGTCACGGCGGACACCAACGACACGGACACGCTGCTCCCGCTCGTCGAACGGCTGCACGAGGTGCTCGCCTTCGACGGAGTGGTCTCCTCCTGCGACTACTACCTGCCCGCCGTCGCGCGGACCGCCGAGCGCCTCGGCCTGCCCGGACCCACCCCCGAAGCGGTCGGGAACGCCTGCCGCAAGGACCGCACCCGCCAGGTCCTGGCCGGAGCCGGGGTGGACGGCCCGCGCTTCGCCGTCTGCGCGGACACCGCCGCGGCACTCGCCGCCGCCCGCGACATCGGATACCCGCTGGTCGTCAAGCCCGTCGACCTGTGCGCCGGAATGCTGGTCCGCAGGGTGGACGA
The DNA here is from genome assembly GCF_045160965.1 of Streptomyces sp. NBC_00207. NCBI lineage: Bacteria > Bacillati > Actinomycetota > Actinomycetes > Kitasatosporales > Streptomycetaceae > Streptomyces > Streptomyces sp. NBC_00207. The sequence continues at coordinate 9,012,394 of NZ_CP130715.1, forward strand.
CGAGCGCGCACTGGAACGGGCCTGCCGGGCGCTGGCCGAATTCCCTGTGAACGCCCGCGGCCAGCGGCGCGCCCCCGTCCTCCTCCTCGAAGAACTGCTCACCGGCCCGGAGATCAGCGTCGAGACCGTCTCCCACGGCGGCGCCACGCACGTCGTCGGCATCACCGACAAGAGCATCGGCGGTGCGCCCGCCTTCATCGAGACCGGACACATGTTCCCGGCCGGCCTGGCCCCGGACCTGGCGAAGGAGGCCGCCGAGAGTGCCGTACGGGCCGTCGGGGCACTCGGCCTCGACCACGTCGTCTGCCACACCGAACTCAAACTGACCCCCGCCGGCCCGCGCCTGATCGAGGTCAACCCCCGCCCGGCCGGCAACCGCATCACCGAACTGGTCCGCCACGTCACCGGCGTCGACCTGGCGGCCGCCTGCGTGGACCTCGCGCTCGGCCGCGCGCCCGACCTCGCCGTCCGTCCCACCGGGGTGCGCAGCGCCGCCATCGCCTTCCTGCTGCCCGCCGGCGCCGGCACCCTCACCGGCATCGACGGCGCGGACGAGGTACGCGTCCGGCCCGAGGTCCTGGAGCTCGCCCTCGCCGAACCGGGCCGCGCCGTACTGCCCGCCACCAGCAACAACGAGTACCTCGGCCACATCATGACCGCCGACACCGAAGGCGGTGGAGCCCGGGCGGCCGCCGAGCACCTGCTCGCCGGACTGCGCCCCTCCTACGCCTGTCCCGAGCTGCCCGCGGCGGTGACCGCATGACCGCCCCCCTCACCACCCCCGCCCTTCGCACACCGGCCGTGCGGACCGTCGACGAGCTCCTCGCGCGCGTGCGTGCGGGGGCCTGTGGGCCCGACCCCGCCGGGCAGCGCGTCGCGCTCGCCTTCACCACCGCCCAGGCCGTACGCCACGAAGGCCGCACCGGCGGCTACCGCAACGAGGTGCTCAGCATCCGGCTGGCCGCGGCCGTCGGCTCCTGCGCCGTGGAACCCGGCGCACTGCCCCCGGCCGCACTCGAGGACTGCGCGGGAGCCACCGTCGCCGACCTGCTCGACCACCCGCTGGCGCCCGTACGGATCGCCGCCCTCGACGCCTACCTGATGCACGTACGCCCGCACACGCCCGGCAACGGCGCCCGCCCCTACCCGATCCCGGCCGGCAGCTCACTGCACCGCTCCCGGGCCCGCGCCCGCGCCGTCGTCGGCCTGCTCCCCGCGAGCGGACCGGAGCGGGTCCTGGTCGTCGGCGTCGTCAACTCCCTGCTGGAGCAACTGCGCGAGCGCGGGACCGCGTACGCGCCCTGCGACCTCAAGGGCGGCACCACCGAATGGGGCGAGCCCGTCCTGACCGACGCCCTCGCCGAGCTGGAGCGCTGCGACGCCGTCCTCGCCTCCGGCATGACCCTCGGCAACGGCACCTTCCAGCCGCTGCTCGACCACGCCGCCGCGACCGGCAAACCCCTCGTCATGTTCGCCCAGACCGGCAGCGCGGTCCTGCCCCACTTCCTGGGCGCCGGGGTGAGCGCCGTCTCGGCCGAGCCCTACCCCTTCTTCTGGCTCGACGGCGGCCCCGGCGTCGTCCACCGCTACGGGGGCGCCCGGTGACCCTCGCCCCGATCCTGCCCCGCCCGGCGGCCCACACCGCCAACCCCGACCTCCTGCCCCTGCTCGGCGGCACCCCGCTCGCCCGGATCCGCACCGACCTGCCGCACCGCCACCCCGGCTTCTGGGCGAAGCTCGAATGCCTCGGCGCGGGCGGTATGAAGGCCCGCGCCGCCGTCTCCATGCTGACCGGCGCCCGCGACCGCGGCGAACTGCTGCCGGGCGCCCCCGTCGTGGAATCCACCTCCGGCACCCTGGGCGTCGGACTCGCCTTCGCCGGCCAGGCCCTCGGCCACCCCGTCGTCCTCGTCGGCGACACCGAACTCGAACCGTCCATGCGCCAGTTGCTGCGCACCTACGGAGCCCGGCTCGAACTCGTCGACCGCCCGGCGGCGGAAGGCGGCTGGCAGGCCGCCCGGATCGCCCGGCTGCGCGAGGTGCTGCGGCGGACGCCGGGGGCCTACTGGCCCGACCAGTACAACAACCCCGACAGCGCCGCCGGCTACCTCACCCTCGCCGCCGAGCTGACCACCCAGCTCGACCACCTCGACGTCCTGGTGTGCAGCGTCGGCACCGGCGGTCACAGCGCCGGCCTGGCCGGCCCGCTGCGCCGCCGCTGGCCCCGGCTGAAGGTCATCGGCGTCGACTCCGTCGGCTCGGCGATCTTCGGCCAGCCCGCCCGGCCCCGCCTGATGCGCGGGCTCGGCAGCAGCATCCACCCGGCCAACGTGGCCTACGAGGCCTTCGACGAGGTGCACTGGGTGGGGCCGGCCGAGGCGGTCGACGCCTGCCGGCGGCTCGCCCGCTCCGCCTTCGTCAGCGGCGGCTGGAGCACCGGAGCCGTCGCGCTCGTCGCCGCCTGGGCGGCCCGTACACAGCCGGGCGCGGTCGTCGCCACCGTCTTCCCGGACGGACCGCACCGCTACCTCGGCACCGTCTACGACGACGACTTCTGCCACGCCCACGGCCTGGACACCTGCGCCCTCGCCGTCCGCCCCCTGCAGATCCCGCACCCGCACGCGGCCGAGGCGGCCGGCTGGGCCCGCTGCGCCACCGTGCTCGCCCCCACCCGAGGGGGCGCCGCATGAAGCTCACCCGGCACACCGCCGACCTCCGCCTCGCCGAACCCCTGCGCATCTCCCGCTCCGTGATGACCCGGCGCGACGCCGTGTGGCTATCGGTCGAGCACGGCGGACTGCGCGGCTGGGGCGAGGCCGTCAGCAGCGACTACCTCGGGCTGCCCGCCGCCCGGATCCACCGCCACCTGGAATCGGTGCGCGCCGCCACCGAACGCTTCCCTGACCCGGAGACCGCCTGGGCGGAGACCGGCGCCGGACACCCGGCCTGGCACGGCCTGCCGCCCGGGGTGCTGGCCGCGATCGAGGCCGCCGTACTGGACCTGGTGGGCAAGCGGGCCGGGGAGCCCGCCCACCGCCTGCTGGGCACGCCCGCCGCCCCCGCCGCCGCGACCACCCGTACGATCGGCATCACCGCGCCCGTACGGGCCGCCGCCCAGGCCGCCCGGCTCGCCACGAGCGGTTTCACCGCCCTCAAGGTGAAAGCCGGCTCCCCCGACCCGGCCGAGGACCTCGCGCGCGTGGCCGCCGTACGCACCGGGGCCCCCGGAGCGAGCCTGCTGCTCGACCCCAACGGTGCATGGACCGAACGCCAGGCCCTCGACCTGCTCCCGCGCTTCGCCGAACTCGGCGTCACCGCCGTGGAACAGCCGATCGGGCCCGGCAGCCCCGACGCGCTCGCCCGCGTGGCCCGGCACTCCCCGGTCCCCGTCATCGCCGACGAGGACGCCGTCTCCCACGAGGACGCCGTCGCACTGGCCGGACGGGTCCACGGGGTCAACGTCAAACTCGCCAAGTGCGGCGGGGTCCGGGCGGCCCTGCGCATCCACGAGGCCCTGCGCGGCACCGGCACCGAGCTGATGCTCGGCTGCCTCACCGCCAGCTCCCTGGGCATCGCCCCCGCCGTGCACCTCGCCGACCGGGCCCGCTGGGTGGACCTCGACGGGCACCTGCTGCTCGCCGACGACCCGTGGACCGGCATCGGCGGAACCGACGGCACCGTACGCGCCCCGAACCGGGCCGGCCTCGGGGTCAGACCCGCAGACGGGGAGGCGGGCCGGTGAAGACCCTCGCCGCCGTCCGCGGCTTCCCGCCCGCCGTGCGCCTGCTCCTGGTCAACCAGCTCGGCGTCAACGCCGGCTTCTACCTGCTCGTTCCGTACCTCGCCACCCACCTCTCCGAGGACCTCGGACTCTCCGCGGCCGTCGTCGGCGTGGTCCTGGGCCTGCGCAACCTCAGCCAGCAGGGACTGTTCCTGATCGGCGGCTCGGCCGCCGACCGGCTCGGCGCCCGCGGGGTGATCATCACCGGCTGCGCGCTGCGGACGGTGGGGTTCGCCCTGTTCGCCCTGGGCGGCACACTGCCCCTGCTGCTCACCGCCGCGATACTCAGCGGGCTCGCGGGGGCCCTGTTCAACCCCGCCGTACGGACCTACGTCGCCCAGGAGGCGGGCGAGCGCAAGGCCGAGGCCTTCGCGCTGTTCAACGTGTTCGCCACCGCCGGGGCGCTGCTCGGCCCGCTGCTGGGCTCCCTGCTGCTGCTCGTGGACTTCCGGGCGGCCGCCGTCACCGCGGCCGCGGTCTTCGCCGCGCTCACCCTCGCGCAGCTCCTGGTGCTGCCCGCCCGCCGGATCCCCGCCCCGGACACCGGACTGCTCGGCGACTGGCGGGAGGCGGCGCGCAGCCGAGGGTTCCTGGCCTTCTCCGTCGCCATGATCGGCATGTACGGGCTGCAGAACCAGCTCTACCTGCTGCTGCCCCACGCCGCCGCGCGGGCCTCCGGCCGGGACGGCTCGATCGGCCTGCTGTTCCTCGCCGGCACCCTCGCCAACCTCTTCCTCCAACTGCGCATCACCCGAAGGCTGGAGTCCGCGGGCGGCCGCGGGCGCTGGATCGCCACGGGCCTGGCCGTCATGGGGCTGGGCTTCGTCCCGCCCCTGCTCGTCGCCGGCGCCCCGGCCCCGCACCCGGCGGACCTGCTCGCCGTCCTGGCCGGCGCACTGCTCCTGCACGTCGGCGTGATGATCGCCCAGCCGTTCGTCATGGAGCTGATACCGGCCTTCGGACGGGAGGGCCTCACCGGCACCTACTACGGGCTCTTCTACGCGGTGTCCGGCACCGCGGCCGCCCTCGGCAGCGCGGGGACCGGCTGGACGATGGACACCGCCGGCCGCACCGGCGCCGCCTGGCTGCCCTTCGCCTGCTGCCTCGCACTCGGGCTGGCCTCCGCCGCGGCCGTCGCACGGCTGGACCGAAGACGGGCTCTGCCCGCACCCGCACCTGCACCCGCACCCGCACCCGCACCTGCATCCACATCCGCATCCGGCCCGGACCCCGGCCCCGCCCGCCACCGCGACGGCACCCGCCCGAGAAGCGAGAAACGATGAGCACCGGCAACCTCCTCACCGACCGTCCCGAACTGTACGAAGAGCGCTTCCCCGACTCCGACCACCTGGCCGCCCGCTGGGCCGAGGACGTCCTCGCGCGCCACGGCGCCGGCCCCCGCGTGCTCGACGTCGGCTGCGGCACCGGCCGCGACGCCGCCTGGCTGCACCACGAGGCCGGCCGCGAGGTCACCGGCATCGACACATCCGAGGCCATGCTGGCCCACGCCCGCACCCGACACCCCGGGCCCGCCTACCACCGGGCCGACATGCGCGACTTCGACCTAGGAGCCCGCTTCGACGCCGTCGTCTGCCTGGACAGCTCCCTCCTCTACTGCCACACCAACGAGGACCTCACCGCCTTCCTCGCCCGCTGCCGGTCCCACCTCACCCCCGGCGGGCTGCTCGTCGCCGAGATGCGCAACGGTGCCTTCTTCCTCGGCACCACCGAACTGCTCGACGGGCCGCGCACCGCCGGCTTCACCCGGCACGGGACCACGTACACCTCGCACACCACCCTGCACATCGACCACGCCGCCCAGCTCCTGCGCCGCCGCCGGGTCTGGACCGCCGACGACGGCTCGCCCCCGGCCGTCCAGCACTCCGCCTGGCGCCTGCTCTTCCCCCAGGAGCTCCGCCACTTCCTCACCACCGCCGGCTTCGAGCCCCTGGACCTCTACGACCGGCCCGGACCCCGCACCGAACCGCCCTGGAGCGAAGGGGACACCCCGCTCCCCACGGTGCGTTCCGACCGCCTGCACCTCGTGGCCCGCCTGCAGCCGCACCACCTCCACCACCCTCACCCCGGCAACGGAGACAGCCCGTCATGAATGACCGCCCCACCGGCCCCGCCCGAAGAAGCCTCCTCATCGCCGGCAGCGCGGCCTCCCTCGCCCTCGCCGCCGGCTGCGGGACCGGCTCCGGCACCGCCACCGACGCGAAGAACACCGCGGACGACACTCCCAGGCCCGGCGGCCGGCTGCGCGCCGCCTTCGCCGGCGGCGGCCCGGGCGAGACCCTCGACCCCCACGCGGCGAGCCTGTTCGTCGACGCGGCCCGCGCCAAGGCCCTCTTCGACAAGCTCGCCGACTTCGGCGCCGACCTCGCCCCCGAGCCGCGCCTCGCCGCACGCTGGGAGCCCAACGCGACCCTCGACACCTGGCGGATCACCCTGCGCCAGGCCGCCTTCCACGACGGCCGGCCCGTCACCGCCGAGGACGTCCTCTACAGCTACCGCCGCATCGCCGACCCCAAGGGCACCTTCCGCGCCAAGGCCTCGCTGGAGCCCGTCGACCTCGCCGCGAGCCGCGCCGTGGACGCCGCCACCGTCGAGTTCAGGCTCAAGCGGCCCTACGCCGAGTTCCCCAACGCCCTCGCCGCCTTCGGCGCCTACATCGTCCCCAAGGACACCACCGCCTTCGACCGGCCCGTCGGCTCCGGCCCCTTCACCTTCGTCTCGTTCAAGCCCGGCGCGAGCCTCCTCGTCAAGCGCAACCCCGCCTACTGGGAGGGCGCCCCCCACCTCGAAGAGCTCGAATTCGTCATCGCGGGCGAGGAGTCCGCCCGGGTCAACGCCCTCCTGGGCGGCCAGGTCGAGTACGCCCACGAACTGAACCCGGCCACCGCCCGCGCCCACGAGGGCAAGGGCCGCATCGACGTCGTACGGCTGCCCGGCAGCGCCATGCAGGGCTTCGTCATGAAGACCGACCGGCCGCCCTTCGACGACAAGCGGGTCCGCCAGGCCTTCTTCCTCATCGCCGACCGCCGGGAACTCGTCGACGGCGCGCTCTCCGGCGCCGGGGAGATCGGCAACGACCTCTTCGGCAAGGGCTGCCGGTACTACGCGTCCGGCCTGCCCCAGCGCGTCCAGGACCTCGAACGGGCCCGGGCCCTGCTCAAGGAGGCCGGCGCCGAAGGACTGAAGGTCACCCTCGACACCGCGCCCGCCGCCACCGGCTTCATCGAGGCCGCCGGCATCTTCAAGGAGCAGGCGGCCAGGGCCGGAGTCACCGTCGAGGTCAAGGTCGGCAACAAGGAGACGTACTGGAAGGACATCCTCGACTCCGGAACCTTCGCCTCCTACCGGTCCGGCGCCATGCCCATCGAATCCCATGTCTCCCAGCGGCTGCTCACCGCCTCCACCACCAACGCCACCAAGTGGCGTCACAAGGACTTCGACGACCTGTACCAGCAGGCCCAGTCCACCCCGGACGAGAAGGAGCGCACCGCCCTCCACGAGCGGATGCAGCGCCGGCTCCACGATGAAGGAGGCTTCCTGATCTGGGGCTTCGCCGACTGGATCGTCGCCACCGCGCCCAAGGTCCGCGGCGTGTCCCGGGCCGCCCCCGCCAACACCCTCGACTGGGCCCGCTTCGACAAGCTCTGGCTCGCGTGACGGGCCGGCTGCCGTGGACCGGCCGCCGTCTGCTCCTTGGCCTGGGGCAGACGGCGGCCGTCGTCCTGCTGGTCTTCGCCCTCACCGAGGCGCTGCCCGGCGACGCGGCCGTCGCGCTCGCCGGCGACCAGCCCGACCCCGAACGCATCGCCCGTATCCGCGCGGCCATGCGGCTGGACCGGCCCGCCGCCGAACGGCTCCTGGAGTGGGTCACCGGCATGCTCCACGGCGACCTCGGCACCTCCCTGGTCACCGGCCGGCCCGTCGGCGACCGTCTCGCGGAAGGCCTCGGCCCCACCCTGCTGCTCGCCGCCGCCACGCTCACCGTGCTGGTCCCGCTCTCGGTGGGCCTCGGAGTCCTCGCAGCCCGCCGCGAGGGAGGCGCCGTGGACCGGACCGTCAGCGCCCTGACGCTGGCCGTGCACGCCGTACCGGAATTCGCCCTCGGCGTGCTGCTGGCCGCGCTGTTCGCCCTGCACCTCGGCTGGCTCCCCGCCACCGCAGTCGCCGCGGACCCCTTCGTACGGCCCGAAGTCCTGGTCCTGCCCGTCCTCGTGCTGACGGCCCGGCCCGTGTGCACCCTCAGCCGACTGGTGCGCGCCGGGATGATCGAGGCGATGGCCTCGCCGTACGCGGCCCAGGCCCGCCGGTGCGGACTGTCCGGTTCCCGCATCCGCTGGGCGCACGCCCTGCCCAACGCCCTGGCCCCCGCCACCCAGCAGCTCGCGCGCACCTGCGACTGGCTGCTGAGCGGAGTGATCGTCGTGGAGGCGCTGTTCGTCGTCCCCGGCCTCGGCACCGTCCTCATCGAGGCCGTCGCCGCCCGCGACGTACCCGTCGTCCAGGGCATGGCGGTCGTCTTCGGCGTCGTCACCGTCCTCGTCAACCTCGGCGCCGACCTCGTCGCACGCCGCTTCGCCCCCCGCTCGGAGGTGGCCGCGTGACCCGCCCTCCGGCGCGCTACGCCCTCGGCATCGCGCTCGTCGCCGTACCGCTGCTGCTCGCCCTGCTCGGACCCCTGGCCGCCGGCCCCGCCGGACCGAGGTCCGTCTCCTTCGCCACGGGCCAGGGCCACTGGCTCGGCACCGATTTCAGCGGTCGCGACGTCTGGCGCCAGATCCTGCTCGGCGGCAGGTCCGTGGTCCTCGTGGCGCTCGGCGCGACCCTGCTCGCCTACGTCCTCGCCCTGCCGCTCGGGCTCGCCGCCGCCCTCACCCGCCGGGCCTGGCTGCAGGAGGCCCTGATGAGACCGCTGGACGTGCTGGTGGCCGTACCCTCACTGCTCCTGGTGCTGCTCGTGGCGGCCACCCTCACGCCGGGCCCCGCGGGGCTGACGGCCCTGGTCGCACTGGCCGCCGTACCCGACGCGGCCCGGGTCGTCCACGCGGCGGCGGTCGAGGTGTGCGCCCGGCCGGCCGTCGAAGCGCTGCGCATGCAGGGCGAATCCTGGTGGCGCACGGCCCTGGGTTACGTGGCCCGCTCCCTGCGGCGCACCCTCGCCGCGGACGCCGGGATCCGGCTGACCGGGGCCCTGTACCTGGTGGCCACGGCCGCGTTCCTCGGCGTCGGCGCCGCCCCGGACGCCGCCGACTGGGCGGTGATGGTCGACCGCAACCGGACCGGGCTCTTCCTGCAGCCCTGGGCCGTGGTGGTGCCCGCCCTGCTCATCGCGGCGCTGTCGATGGGCGCCAACCTGCTGTGCGACGCGGCACTGCACGCCGCAGTCCCCTCCCCGCGGGGACACCACCGGAAGGAAGTACGGGCATGACCACCGTGGCAGAGGTCCGGGACCTGCGGGTCGAGACGGGCGGGCGGACCGTCCTCGACGGGGTGAGCCTCACCGCCCGCGCCGGCCGGGTCACCGCCGTCATCGGCCCCTCCGGCAGCGGCAAGACCACCACGGGCCTCGCGCTCCTCGGCGAGTATCCGCCGGGCGCCCGCGTCGAAGGCGCCGTGCTGACGGAACGGGCCGGCGCGGTGGGCTACGTACCCCAGCACCCCGCCGCCGTACTCAACCCCGCCCGGCGCGTCGGCGCCCTGCTGGGCGATGTCGCCGCCCGCCGGGGAGGCGGCCGCAGGGAGATCCGCCGACGGGTGATCGAAGCCCTGGAGCTGGCCAGGCTCCCGGACCCGGCGCAGACGCTGCGCCGCTTCCCCCACCAGCTCTCCGGCGGCCAGCAGCAGCGCGTGGTACTGGCCCAGGCGCTGCTCCTGGGCGCCCGGGTGATCGTCGCCGACGAACCGACCACGGGACAGGACGCGCTCACCAAGCAGGCGGTCGTGGCGGAACTGGCCGCCCTCGCCGGACGGGGCATCGCCGTCGTCCTGCTCAGCCACGACCTGGACGTGGTGCGCCGGCTGGCCGACGAGGTCGTCGTGCTGCGCGCGGGCCGGGTCGTGGAGCGCGGACCCGTCAGCGCCGTGCTCGGCGACCCGGGACAGGAGAGGTCCGCGGCCCCGCGCGCCCCGCGCCCGGCAGGGCCGGTCGTCCTGGAGGCGCGGGCCCTGACCGCCGGGCACCGTACCGCGCGCGGCACGGTCGGCGTACTGCACGACGTCGCCCTTTCGGTCGGGTCGGGCGAGTGCCTGGCGCTGGTCGGCCGCTCGGGAAGCGGCAAGACCACCCTGGGACGATGCCTGGCCGGGCTGCACGCCGGCCACCGGGGCGAGATCCTGCTCGACGGCGAACCGCTGCCGAAGAGCCTTCGCGCGCGCAGCCGGAGCCAACTGGCCGCCGTGCAGTACGTGTTCCAGGACGCGAAGGCGGCCTTCGACGAACACCGGCCGGTCCTCGACCAGGTGGCCCGCACGGCGGTCCGGCTGCGCGGCGCCGATGTGCGGGGCGCCCGCGCGGAGGCGGTACGGGCGATGGAGGCGCTCGGCCTGGGCGCGGGCCCGGCCGGCCGCCGGCCCGGGCAGCTCTCGGGCGGGGAACTCCAGCGCGCCGCGCTGGCCCGGGCCCTGCTCGCGCGGCCGCGGGTGCTCGTCTGCGACGAGATCACCTCCGGCCTCGACCATGCCACCCGCGGGGCCGTACTCGAACGGCTGGGCGGCCTGCGCGAACACAAGGACCTCGCCCTGGTGTTCATCACCCACGACCTGGCGGCCGCGGCCGCACTGGCCGACCGTACCGCCGTACTGGAGGCGGGACGCCTCGTCGGCACGGGAGGACCGTGACGTACCGTCAGGCCTGGTCCTCGCGCCCGGAGGCCCGGCCCAGCGGCGGCCGGTGCCGGGTCTGCGAGAGCCGGTGCGCCGGGAGGCCGCCGAAGTCGCGGGCGAAGCCCTCGCGGAAACCGGGCCGTTCGAGCGCCTGCTCGAAGGCGCGCGCCGCGCGTGCGAGGGCGGCCTCGTTCTCCTGGGCGGCGGCGAGTTCGGCGAGGTACGCCCGCAGGCTCAGTCCGCGGTCCGCGGCGAGCGCGGCGAGCCGGTCGTGCACATCGGTGTCGACCTCGACTGTGGTGGTGTCGGCCATGCACCGAGTATGCGCGCCCGCGGACCGGGCGGGGGCCCGTTCGCCGCAGGGCGCCGGTGGCGGAGCGCCGACCTGGTCCTCAGCCGGCCCAGCGGCCCGTGAGGAAGGTGAGGGCGACGGTGATGCCCAGCGGGCCGACGACGTACAGGTAGGCAGACTGCACCCGCGGGCGGCGCAGGTTCCAGGCGGCCAGGGCGGTCCAGAGCGGCCACCACAGGAGCGTGGAACGGGGGACCGAGGTGTACCAGTAGGAGGTGCCCAGGGCCCACAGGGTGAGGGCGATGTAGAGGGCCTCGGGCCAGCGGCGGCCCCGTACCAGCACGGCGATCAGGACCGCGCCGACCAGCATGGCCAGGAGTTCGGCCTGCCACATCAGCGCGTACCCGGTCGGCTGGGTGTGGTGGAACGCGGCCTCCCAGGTGTTCGACCAGGCCTCCCACGGCGTGTGGAAGTCCCGGTACCAGCCGCGTTCCTGGGCGTGCTTCCAGGCCATCCAGTCCCCGGTCCGCGCCTGCAGGTACCAGGAGTAGAGCGCGGGAGCGAGGGCGGGCAGGCACAGCCAGGGTGCCGCGCGCCAGGCGCGGCCCCGGACGGTGAGGACGAACTGGAGCACGAGCGCGGCCACGAGGAACAGCCCGGTGACGCGGACCGAACAGGCCAGGCAGGCCAGGACCGAGGCCGCCGGCCAGTTCCGGCGCTGCGCCGCCAGCCAGGCGGGCAGGGCCAGCGCGAGGAAGAGCGCCTCGGTGTATCCGGCGGCGAGGAACACGGCGCACGGCGAGAGCAGGAAGAAGAGGACCGTACGCCGGCCCGCGTCCTGGTCGGGCAGCCGGAGGCGGGCGATGCGGGCGAGGGCCAGGACGGCGACGCCGCCCGCGAGGAACGAGATCAGCGCTCCGGCAGCGGCCCAGTCGGGGACGACCGTGTGGACGGCGCGCAGGGTGAGCGGGAAGCCGGGGAAGAAGGCCTCCCGGTTGTCCCAGCCTGCCGTCCAGGGCCCGGCCTGGCCGGGGAAGTACCCGTCCCTGGCTATGTGCATGTAGTGCGTCCAGTCCCACTGCTGCCAGGGCGCGAGCGGCGAGGCCGGCCGGCGGGCGTCGCCGTCGGCGGGGAACAGCCAGCCGACGGCTCCCGCGATGCTCCAGATGCCGACGCGGGTCAGCAGGTAGAGCCACAGCACCTCGCGGTCGTCCGGACCGAGCCGGTGCCACGTCCGTCGGGCGCGGTGGGCACGGCGGGTGCGGTCGGTGTGGCTTTCGTCGGGGACGCGCGGCCCGGCGGTGCGCGAGCCGGCGACCTCGCCAGGCCGATGCGGGGCGGAAACGGACATTCGGGATCTCCTGACCCTGTGAGGGCATGCGGAACCACCGGCCGGGGGTCAAGGCCGGTGTCCGCGAGCGGTGATGGGGGGAGTGGAGCGGGCGGGACTACCCGGGCAGCCGCGAGGAAGTGGCGGACGCGCCCGGGTACGTCGTCCCGGTGGGAGCGCCGGGCGGCTCCGTCGTACGGCGGGGCGGGGTCGGGCTGGAGGTCGCAGTGGAGGACGGCAGGGAGGTGGGCGTGGAGGACGGCGGGGTGGACGGACTGGGGGTCGGCCCGGAGGACGGGGCCAGGGGAGAGGGCGTGCTCGCCGGGAGGGCCGGACCCGGGCTGTCCGGCAGGAACGAGGCCAGGGCCGCGCCGGATCCGGCGAGGACGAGGCAGCAGGCGACGGCGAGGCCGGCGATCCGGCGCCGCCGTACCCGTTCCCCGCGGCGCTCGATGACGGCGACGGGCGGGAGCGCGGTGCGGGTCTCCGCGGCGGAGGCGGCTTCCCGGAACAGGGACCGCAGCGGGTCGTGGGAGTCAGGCATCGGGGGCCTCCTCGGTGCGGGGGTCCTGCAGACGGAGGGAGAGCGCGGCCCGGCCCCGGGACAGATGGGTCTTGACCGTGCTCGTGGACAGCGAGGTCTCGGCGGCGATCTGCTCGACGGTCAGATCGCACACGTAGTGCAGCGCCATCGTCCGGCGCTGCTTCGGGGGCAGCTGCCGAAGCGCCTCCACGAGGGCGACCGCCTCCGGCCCGGGCCCCTCCACATGGGTGACGGGAGCCGTGCGCTGCCAGGCGTCGGCGGTCCGCCGCCGCCCACGCCAGCGGCTGACCGCGAGCCGCCAGGCGACCGTGCGGATCCACGCCTCCGGCCTGCCCTCCCGGTCCAGCTGACGCCGGCGCCCCCAGCCCCGGACGAAGGCCTCCTGCACCACGTCCTGGGCCTCGTGATGGTCGCCGAGCATCACGTACAGCTGTCCTGTGAGCCGTCCCGCCGCTTGCGCGTAGAACTCCTCGAATTCCTCGACGGTCAAAAAATCGCTCCTGAATCCATGTGCACCTCTCACGGGGCATACGCCCGCCGCACCGCATCCGGTTGACACCGGACGACAGGTCGTCGTGTGAGTGCCGTCACACCCCGGACGGCTCGGTTCCAGGACGGCGCCGCCGCAGGCCCGCGGCGTGGACGATCAGGGCGACGTGGACCCGGATCGCGCCGACCACGGTAGTCAGGCCCGCACGAGGAGATCCCCACCGGTCGGTCCGTACCGCGGCCGGTTCCCGGCCGGGACCGGGGGAGGGGCTTCCGGTGGACGCGCCGTCGCCTCACCCGGGGAGCGGGCCGCCGCCCGAAATGACACAAGGGCCCGGATCCATGAGGATCCGGGCCCTTGTGAGCAGTAGCGGGGACAGGATTTGAACCTGCGACCTCTGGGTTATGAGCCCAGCGAGCTACCGAGCTGCTCCACCCCGCGTCGGTAGACCTCACCCTACGGCATTCCCGGGGCCCCACTCGACACATTTCGGGACGGCCGGGTCCTTACGGTCCGCGCGGCGGCGGGATCCCGCCGTTAAGGCGAGATCATTCCCCCTGGTGACCGTGCGTGCAGGCGTGTACCTTCACGGGTAGCTGTCGTGGTTCCAAGTGCCTTGCCCGTGCCTTTCGGTGTGGGCAGTTTTGCTGTGTTGTGCCGTAGGACCAGGGCGATCACCTCCGTCTTCCACGCCGTGTGGAAGACGTACGTCAACGGGAAGGCATGAACATGGCTACGGGAACTGTGAAGTGGTTCAACTCCGAGAAGGGCTTCGGCTTCATCGCCCAGGACGGTGGCGGCCCGGACGTCTTCGCCCACTACTCGGCGATCAACGCCTCGGGCTACCGCGAGCTCCAGGAGGGCCAGGCCGTGACGTTCGACATCACGCAGGGCCAGAAGGGCCCGCAGGCGGAGAACATCACCCCCGCCTAGTCCCAAGACTGCCGGAGAACCGTTTCGTCGCTGACGTCGTCACCATGTGATCACTGACGTGCCGAGACATCCGACATACGACACCAGGGCCGTGCGGCGACTGCCGCACGGCCCTGGTGCATGATGCACAGGTGAATCGCAGGGTGGGCGCGGACGTCCAGGCGCGGGTCGGCGTGATCCTCGAAGAGCTGGTGGAGTCCGGTCGGGAGAGCGGCCTCCAAGTGGCGGCCTACCTCGACGGCGAGCCGATCGTCGACGCGCACGCGGGCTGGGCCGACCGGCCCGGTGGCCGCCGGCTCGGAGCCGACACGCTGATCCACAGCTTCTCGACCGGCAAGGGATTCACCGCGACCCTGGTCCACGTGCTCGCCGAGCGCGGACTGATCGCGTACGACACTCCCATCGCCCACTACTGGCCCGAGTTCGGGGCGCACGGCAAGGAGCGGGCCACCGTACGCCATGCCCTGACGCACACCATCGGGGTACCGCAGCTCCCCTCCGCCGTCACCCCGGAGGAGCTGTGCGACTGGGACACCATGTGCGCGATCGTCGCGGCACAGGAACCGCTGTGGGAGGCGGGCACCGCGAGCGGGTACCACGGCTGGACCTTCGGCTGGATCCTGGGCGAGACCGTACGCCGGATCACCGGTCTGACCCCGGCCCAGGCCCTGCGCACCTACGTCACCGAACCGCTGGGCGTGGCCGACGAACTCTTCTTCGGCCTGCCCGAGAGCGAACTCGCCCGTACGGCGCCGCTCGTGGAGGGCAACTGGGCGGCCTGGCTGGAGAGCCTTCCGCCCACCGCGCCGTTCCGCCGGTACGTGGCCCCCAACCGCGCCGTGTGGACCGTCGCCGAGCTCGCCAACCGCCGGGCGTACCTGCTCGCCGACCTGCCCGCCTGCGGCACCACGACCGCGCGGGCCGCCGCCCGGCTCTACGCCGCGTTGTCGGGCGAGGTCGACGGCGTACGGCTGATGTCCCCGGAACGGGTGGCCCTGGCCGCGGACGTGGCCGTCGAGGGCAAGGACCTGATGCTCCTCGGCAGGTACGCCAAGGGGCTGGGCTACTTCCTCGGCCTGCCCGCCATGGCCGGCGAACGCACGGCCTTCGGGCACCACGGCAGCGGCGGCAGCATCGCCTTCGCCGACCGCGGGCGAGGCCTCGCCTTCTGCCTCACCCGCACCCGCCTGGTGGCCGGCGCGGCGGACACCGCGGCCGGGCTGCTGGCCGACGAGATCAGATCGGCCGTCACCCCTCCGCGCACGTCCTGACGCGTCGGCCCGGGTCCACCGGCTCACGGCTCACGGCTCACACGAGCCGGGACGTCACCCGCCGGCTGGTCCAGACCCGCATCACGGCCGCGACGAGGGCGAGTACGACGGTCGCGATCCCCGACGCCGCCAGAACCCCCCGCGGCCCCATGAACGCGATGAGGGGCCCGCCGAGCGCGGTGCCCACCGGCCCGGCGGTGAGGAGGGCGGCGCTGCGGGCCGCGAGGACCGTGGTCAGCCACGCGGCCGGCGTCCGGTCCTGGAACAGGGTGTAGGACAGCGCCGTGAACGGTCCGTAGATCAGCCCGCCGAGAGTGAAGCAGGCGAGCGTGACGGCCGCGGGCGCGCCGAGGCCGAAGGGCACCAGGGCCAGACCCCAGCCGGCGACGATGGTCAGGGTGACCGGCCAGAGCGGAAACCTGCGCAGGGCGCCCGCCGCCAGGCCGCCCAGTACGGCGCCCGCTCCGAACAGCGTCCAGTACAGGCCGAGAAGGCCCGCCCCCGCATGCAGGTCATCGGTGACGTGCAGGGGCAGCGCGACCTCCGCCGGTCCGTACAGGAAGTTGAAGAACCAGGTCAGGGCGAGGACACCGAGGAGTTCGGGCTGCTTGCGCAACAAGTGCAGCCCTGCGGCCGACCGGTCGGCGTCGACGGGCGCGCTCTCCGCCCCGCCGGCCTGCCCCGCAGCGCCGGACGCGCCCCGCACCCGGCCCACCTGGGCGGCGAGCACGGCGAACGACAACGCGTCCAGACCGATCAGCCAGGCAGGACTGATCGCCGCCGCCAGGAATCCGGCGAGCGCGGGGCCGATGACGATCGAGGCCGAGGCGCTGGAACTCACCAGCGCGTTGGCGGCCAGCCGCTGCTCCGCCGGCAGCAGCCCCGCGAGCAGCGCGTACTTCCCCGCGTTGCCCCAGGCGTGAAGGACCGACGAGCCCGCGAGCAGGGCCACGTACAGCACGGGGTGCAGCACGCCCAAGGCCCAGGCCAGCGGCACGCAGCCCAGGAGCACCGCGCGGATCCGGCTGTCGGCCGCCAGCAGCCGTGCGGCGGGCAGGCGGCGCAGCCACCGCCCGAAGAGCAGCGCACCGGCCGCCCCGGGAAGGGCGTACGCGGCGAGCGCGGCTCCCAGCAGCATCCCGGACCGGCCGGGAGGCGCGATCTCGATGGCCAGCCAGGCCACCGCGACCACGCTCATCCCGTCACCGAGATCGGAGGCCGCCAGAGCGGGCAGGAGCCGCCGGAACCGGGGGTGGGCGAACAGCGGCCGGTAGGCCTGCGGCAGCAGGCGAGTTGTCTGTGGGGAAGTCACCAGGTCAGACTTCTGGTTCAAGCGCACTTGAAGTCAAGGGGGAATGGCAGGTGCGAAAGCTCGGAATAGGGGAGCTCGCACGGCAGGTCGGGATGCGGCCCTCGGCCCTGCGCTACTACGAGAGCGTCGGTCTGCTGCCGTCCGTCGAGCGGGCCGCGGGCCGGCGCGTCTATCCGGCCGGCACCGTGCGGCGCATCGCGCTGATCAAGATGGCCCAGCGGGCCGGGTTCACCCTGGCCGAGATCCGCGCCCTGCTGGACACCGACACCGACCGCGGAGCGACCCGGCAATGGCGCGCGCTCGCCGAGCGCAAGCTCCCCGAACTGGACCTGTTCATCCGGCAGACGCAGCTCCTGCGCGACGCGGTCGCCGACTGCCTCGCCTGCGGATGCATGAACTTCGACAAGTGCCACCTTCTCACGGCCGCCGGGCCCGGCTCCTGAGCCGGTGACCCCGAGCCCGCCGGTGCGGGCATCCCGGCGCCCCGGCAGGCTCGTCACACCCATGGACGACCGGTTCGCCCAGCACGGCGGCGGAACCGTCCGGCGGCACCTAGAGCCTGTCCGGGGGATCTTGAGCCGAAAATCAGGCGACAGTCGGAGACCGAGCGCCCTAACGTCCGCAGGCATGGCACCTTCACTTGAGCGTCCCCCCTTGCAGGCCGACGAGCGCACCGCGCTCATCGGCTGGCTGGATCTGCAACGGCAGATCCTAAGATGGAAGTGCGATGGCCTGAGCGAGGCGGACGCGCACCGCTCCGTCATCCCGACCTCGCCGGCGATGACGATGGCTGGCCTCATCAGCCATATGCGGTGGGTCGAGCACACCTGGCTGGAGGTGCTGTTCCTGGGCGGCGACAAGACGCAGAACCCGTCCTTTGACGAGACGGACGAGGACGCGAACTGGCGTACCGACGGCATCCCGCTGAAGCAGCTGCTCGCGGAGTACGAGGCCCAGTGCGCCCGAAGTAACGAGATCGTAGCCGCGGCTTCCCTGGACGACGTCGGCCGACACCCCGACTACCGCTCCGGCAACGCCAACCTCCGCTGGATGCTCATCCATCTCGTCGAGGAGACCGGACGGCACGCGGGGCATGCGGACATCGTGAGGGAGCTACTCGACGGGGCGAAGGGATATTACTAGGCCCCCGGTGGATCACGACCTGGGCCAGAGCCGGATCGAGGCAACGGTGACGGTGCCGCGGAAGACGTAGGCGCGTTTGTCGAACCGCGTCGCGACAGCCCGGAAGTTCTTGAGAGCAGTGATCGTCCGCTCCACCTCGTTCCTGCGCTTGTAGATCGTCTTGTTGAAGCCGGCAGGCCGACCGCCCCTGCTGCCTCTGCGTTGTCGGTTGGCCCGCTGGTACTTCGGCTCGGGGATCGTGTGCTTGATCTGACGTCGTCGCAGGTAGCGGCGGTTGCGGCGGGAGGAGTAAGCCTTGTCTCCGCCGAGATGTTCAGGTCGGGTCCGGGGACGCCCGCCGTCCAGGCGGGCGACGCGGACACGTTCCATGACCGGGATGAGCTGCGGGCGTCTCCCCACTGACCCGGGGTGATCAGCAGGGCGAGTGGGCGGCGTCCGCCCTCACCGGCGAGGTGGATTTTGCAGGTCAGGCCGCCCCGTGAGTGTCCCAGGCCCTCGTCGGCGCGGTGCTGCCGGGGCGTGCGTCTTTTCCCGGCAACCGCGGGGGCTTCTTGCGTGCTCCTGCGGCGTGCTGGTGGGCCCGGCAGGAGGTGGAGTCCACACTCACCATCGACCGGTCGATGCGGCCTCCCGGGTCAGCATAGGCCAGGACGGCCGCGAAGAGCCTGTCCCACGTACCGTCCGCTGACCAGCGCCGATGCCGCTCGTACACGGTCTTCCACTTACCGAAACGCGCAGGTAGATCCCGCCACGGCACCCCTGTGCGCTGCCGGAACAAAATCCCGTTGATCACCCTGCGATGGCTCTCCCAACGACCCCCGCGCTGCCCGAACTTCGGCAGATGCGGCTTCAGTCGGGCCCATTCTTCGCTTGTGAGATCTCCCCGCCCCATGAGCATGGGAACGAGCCAAGACCGAGACGGCCTAGCCGCGCGGCTTTTCGGCCAGGGCTGCCTCGTGGGCGGCGATCGCCGCCTCCACCCGGTTGCGTACGCCGAGTTTCCCGAGGATCGCGCTGACGTGGGCCTTCACCGTGCCCTCCACCAGAGCCAGACGAGCGGCGATCTCGGCGTTGGACAGCCCGACGCCGAGCAGCGCCAGGACCTCGTTCTCCCGCTCCGTCAGCCGCTCCACGGCGGCCCGCGGCGGCGCTCCGCCCGCCATCCGCCCGGTGCGCAGCCCCGCGACGACCCGGGCGGCGACCTTCGGCGAGAGGTACGCTCCGCCCGCGGCCACCGCGTGCACGCCCGTCAGCAGTTCCCTCGGGTCGTCCGCCTTGAGCAGGAAGCCGCTCGCCCCCTCGCGCAGGGCCCGCCCGATGAACTCGTCCTCGCCGAAGGTCGTCAGCATGATCACCGCCGTCCCGGGCAGCTCGCGGTGGATCCGGGCGGCCGCCGCGATCCCGTCGAGCCGGGGCATCTGGATGTCGAGCAGGGCCACCGCGGGCCGGAGCCTGCGTACGGCGTCGACGGCCTCGTGCCCGTCGGCCGCCTCGGCGACGACCTCGATCCCCGGATCCCTCGCCAGGATCGCGCGTACGCCCGCCCGGACCATCGCCTCGTCGTCTGCCACCAGCACCTGAACCACCGGCGCAGTCTAACGACCGTCCGCTGCCCGGCCGTTCGGCGGGGACCCCCGACGAAAGCAGGGGTGCGGAACGCCGACCTGCGGCCGATGCGCGCCGGACCGGGCGATTCCTACGGTCGTGGCAGTACCGCGAACACCGAAGGGACACCCAGTGATCACCCTGCGAGGCCTGACCAAACGCTACGGCGGCACCGTCGCCGTGGACGGACTGACCCTGGACATCGAGGAGGGACGGGTCACCGGCTTCCTCGGCCCCAACGGCTCGGGGAAGTCCACCACGATGCGCATGATCCTCGGCCTGGACCGTCCCACCGCCGGGCGGGTGCTCATCGACGGCAGGCCGTACGCCGCGATGCGGCATCCGGTCCGCGAGGTCGGCGCGCTCCTCGACGCGAAGGCCTTACACCCGGCCCGCTCCGCGCGCAGCCACCTGATCGCGCAGGCCCGCAGCAACGGCATCCCCGTCCGCCGCGTCGACGAGGTCCTGGAGACGGTGGGCCTGGCCAAGGTGGCGCGCCGGCGCGCCGGGGCCTTCTCGCTCGGCATGTACCAGCGGCTCGGCATCGCGGGCGCCCTGCTCGGCGATCCGAAGGTGCTCATCCTCGACGAGCCGGTCAACGGCCTCGATCCCGACGGGGTGCGCTGGGTGCGCGAACTCGTCCGCTCCCAGGCCGCCCAGGGCCGTACGGTCTTCCTCTCCAGCCACCTGATGAGCGAGATGCAGCTCACGGCCGACCGGCTCGTCGTCATCGGCAGGGGCCGGCTGCTGGCCGACACCCCCATGGCGGACTTCCTCGCGGCCGGCGCCTCTGCCTCGGTGCGGGTGCGCGCCGCCGAACCCGGCGATCTCGACAGCCTGGCCGGCCGCCTGCGCGCGCACGACGGGGTGTCCGTCGAGTCACCGGGCGGTGAGCGGAACGAGATCGTCGTCCGGGGCCGTACCGCGGCGGAGATCGGTGACCTCGCCCACCGCCTGGGCGTCCGGCTGCACCAACTGCACAGTGTCTCGGCCTCGTTGGAGCAGGCCTACATGGAACTGACCGAGCACAGCGTCGAGTACGGGACGGCGGCGCGACCGCGGCCGCCCGTGTCCGCCGGCTCCGTCCCGACCGCAACGACCGAGGTGTGAAACCCATGTCACTCACGTCACCCACGTCACCCACATCGCCCGCGTCACCCACGCAGCGCACCACCCGTACCGGGACGTCCGGCGGCGGATTCGCCGGCGCGGTCGGCGCCGAGTGGACGAAGCTGTGGTCCGTCCGCGCGCCGTACGCCTGCCTGCTCGCCGGCGTCCTGCTGACGGGGGTCTTCACCTTCTACTACGGCTCGATCGCCCGGATCAACGACAGACCGGTCCAACCGCTCGGCAACGCCCCGATCTCCTCCATCGCCCTCGGACAGTTCGTCATCGTCGTCCTGGCGATGAGCACGGTCACCGCCGAGTACGCCACGGGCAGCGTCCGCACCTCGCTCCAGTGGGTGCCGGTCCGGCACCGCATGCAGCTGGCGAAGGCGGTCGTGGCGGCCGCGGTGTCCTTCACCGCCGGAGTCCTGTTCGCCGTCCTCGGCATGGCCGTCGCCTGGACGCCCTTCCGCGGGCACGCCGTCTTCGACCCGGCCGAGGCGCTCTCGCAGGTCCTGGCGATGGGCCTCTACTGCGCCCTGACCGCCGTACTCACGGTCGGGCTGTCCTTCGCCCTGCGGACCGCGGCCGGCACGCTGTCGGCCGCCTTCGTACTGATCTCCGTCCTCCCGAGCATGTGCACGGCACTCGGCGGGCCCTTCCTCCTGTCGGTGTACGACTACCTTCCGCAGAGCGCCGGCGGCCACTTCATGCGCGCCGGCGGCGACGCCCCCTACCCGACCGCGGCCGGGTTCCTGATCGTGCTGGCCTGGACGGCCGCCGCCCACCTGGCCGGCCGGGCCGTCCTGCGCCGCCGCGACGGATGACGTGAACTAGCCTCGGCCGGTGACGTGGGGGAACGCGAGGGGGAAGGCGGGGCGCGCGTGAGGACGCCGAGGGCCCTGGCGGCCGGGGGGACCGGCCCGGCCGTGCGCGACGCCGCGCTGTGGGCGGCCCTGGCGGGCGTCGGCGTCTTCGCCTACCAGGAGCGCGGCGCCGACGGCTCCCCGCTACTCGCCCTGGTCCTGCCCCTGTTGATCCTGGCGGTGGCGGTGCCCGGCAGCCGGAAACGGCCCGGCGCGGCCGTGTTCCTCGCCAACGCGGTGTGCGCACTGGGCCTGGCCGACCCGATCGCGACGGCGAGCCCGTACCTGGCGGCCCTGGCCGTGCTGACGTACCTCCTCGGCGTCCGGTCGGCGCGCACGGGGGCTGCGCTCCTGCTGTTCGGGTCCTGCGCGGCCGTCGACCTCGCGCTGTGCGTCCTGTTGGGCGTCGGCCCCGTCTACTGGTTCTACGCGCTGTCGATGATTCCCTCGGCCCTCCTCCTGCCCTGGCTGGCGGGCCGCTACCGGCGGGCCAGGCTGGCCCTGGTGCGCGGGGGCTGGGAGCGGGCGCGCGGCCTCGAACAGCGCCAGCGGTTCGTCGCCGAGCAGGCCCGGCTGCGGGAACGGACCCGGATCGCCGCCGACATGCACGACTCGCTCGGCCACGAACTGAGCCTCATCGCCCTGCGCGCCGGCGCCCTGGAACTCTCGCCCACCCTGTCCGGCCAGGACCGGGCGGACCTGGCCGTGCTGCGCGCGGCCGTCTCGGACGCCGTCGGCCACCTGCGGGACACCATCGGCGTCGTACGCGAGGGCTCCGACGGCCCTGGCGGCTGCGACAGCTCCGGACCGCAAGCGGATCCGACGGCCTCGTCCGTGGAACCGGTGGAGGAACTCGTGGCCCGGGTCAGGGAGTCCGGCGTCACCGTGGACCTGCGGCGGGAGGGGGCGGCCGGGGCCCTGTCGCCCCTGGTGGACCGCACGGCGTACCGCGTGGTGCAGGAGTCGCTGACCAACGCCATCAAACACGCCCCCGGCGCCGCGGTCCGGATCCGCATCGTCCACCGGGGCGCCCGCACCGAGGTACGGGTGGCCAACTCCGCCCCGCCGGCGGGCCCGGCGCCCGCCCCCGTACCCGCCCCCGCGGGCGCGCGGGACTCCGGCCACCAGGGACTCACCGGCCTGCACGAACGGGTCCGGCTGATCGGCGGAACGCTGCACGCCGCACCCCGCCGCGGCGGCTTCGAGGTCCTCGCCACCCTGCCGGACCAGGTGGGGCCCCGGCAGCCGGGAACCGCCGAAGGGTTCCCGGACGACACCGGTACCGCATCGGAATCGGCGCGCCGTCTCGCCGCCGCCCGGCGCAGCACCCGGCGCCGCTTCGCCGTCGCCATCGCGGCCCCGGCCGGACTCGGTCTGCTCTTCCTCGGCTCCACCGCGTACCTGGCCCACCAGCTGACCGCCTGCGTGCTGCGCCCCGCGGACTTCGCGGACCTCCGGCCCGGCCAGGAGCGGACCGAGCTCGCGCGCCTCCTCCCGGACCGTGAGTTCCGGTACGTACCGGACGCCGTGAAGGCGCTGCCCGCACCCCCCGGGACCGTGTGCGCGTACTACCGCTCGAACGGCAGCCTCCTGGACCAGGCCGACGTCTACCGGCTCTGCTACGCGGGCTCCCGCCTGGCGGCCAAGGACGTGCTCCCGGGCCGACCGCTCACCACCCCGTGAGGATGAGGCATGATCGGGGGATGTCTGATCGCATCATTGCCGCCTGTGACGGAGCGGCGAAAGGTAATCCCGGGCCGGCCGGCTGGGGCTGGGTCATCGCCGACTCCCAGGGACGCCCAGAGCGTTGGGAGGCCGGGCCGCTGGGCCGGGCCACCAACAACATCGGCGAGCTGACCGCGCTCCAGCGGCTGCTCGAGGCGCTCGCCCCCGGGACGTCCGTCGAGGTGCGGATGGACTCCCAGTACGCGATGAAGGCGGTGACGCAGTGGCTGCCGGGCTGGAAGCGCAACGGCTGGAAGACCGCCTCCGGCCAGCCGGTCGCCAACCGCGGACTCGTCGAGCAGATCGACCTGCTGCTGGCCGAGCGTGACGTGACGTTCGTCTACGTTCCGGCGCACCGCGAGGACGGCGACCTGTTGAACGCGATCGCCGACCAGGCCGCCAGCGACGCGGCCCGGACGCAGGAAGCCGCCGGCACCGCCCTCGGAAACCCGGACCTGCCGGTGCCGGCCCCGGCCGCGCCCGCGCGCCAGAAGGCGGGCACGGCGAGGAAGCGGACGGCCGAAGGGGCCGCGCCGGGCCGCGCACCCCGGGCCATCAAGGCGAAGTTCCCGGGCAGCTGCCCCTGCGGCAAGCCCTACGCCGTCGGTGACATGATCGCCAAGAACGGCAGCCGCTGGGGCCACGAAGGCTGCGCCGCCTCCGCCTCCGCCCCGGCCTAGGGGCGGTGGACGCGCAGGTACGCGACCTCGTACGACATCTCGGACACGTCCGCGTCGGGGGCCGGGTGGTAGCGCCCGGCGCAGACGGAGAGGTTGACGATGAGGTACGCCCTCCAGTTGCGCCCCACCCCGCGCCGGTCGGCGTACACCCGCGTGCCGTTGACCCACCAGACGACCGAGCGCGCCCCGAACTCGACCTTCAGGTCCACCCAGCCCCCGGGGCCGACCGAGGGGTCCCGGTGGTAGCGCGAGCCGCCCCTGACGTGGTTGGAGAGCTCCAGCAGGTCGGGGTTGTCCGGGTGGTACTCGAAGACGTCGACCTCGTTGCCCCCGTCCCGCCACGTCCAGATCGCCGGCCAGGCGCCGGCCTCGACGGGCAGCCGCACCCGGGACTCCAGCACATCCCCGGCCCGCACCATGAACCCCTCGTCGCTGCCCTCGGTGGTCAGCAGGCCCGCGTTCCAGTCGCCGTCGGGGCGGCGGACGGCCCGGAAGGTGCCGGTGCGGCTGTAGGACGGGTCCGCCACCAGGTGGTCGAGCTTGTTGTCCCCGGGGTTGGTGGGTCCGCCGTTCGGATAGGCCCAGGAGCGGCCGGCGACCCATTGCGTGGCCGATCCGAAGTCCGCGGTGAAGAGCGGGGCCCTGCCGCTCGCCGAGACGGTGCCATGGGCCGTGGTTCCGGTGAATCGTTCCTTGAGCCGTCGGAGCCAAGCGAGAACGTGAGTGAGCACAGCGCTCCTTCCGTGGACGGACGCTCCCGGATACTGCCCAGTCGGCGCGTCACACATACCGGTCCACCGGTTTGTGTTGCACTTCCCCCCGCGTGTAATAATCAATATCGATTCTTGCCTATTACATGCGGGGAGTTGCGGCGGTATGTGGACCTGTGAGCGAGTCGTCGGTGCAGACCTGGACGTCGAGGAGGTCATCGGCCTCTACCGCGCCTCCACCCTCGCCGAGCGCCGTCCCGTCGCCGACGTGGAGCGGTTCTCCCGGATGCTGGCCGGCGCCAACCTCGTGGTCGTTGCCCGCGCCGACGACGGCAGCCTCATCGGCATCGCCCGCTCGATCACCGACGGCGCGTACTCGACCTACCTCAGCGACCTGGCCGTCGACGTCGCCTACCAGGGCAAGGGCGTGGGCCGCGACCTCATCCGCGTCACCCGGGAGGCGGCGCCCGAGGCGAAGGTGGTCCTGCTCTCCGCCCCGGCGGCGGTCGGCTACTACCCGCACATCGGCTTCACCCGCCACGAGTCCGCCTGGACCCTCGGTACGCGGCGCTGAGCCGGTCGCCCGGAGGACGCCTGAACACCGCTTTCCCATAGGCCAGTTGCGCGCGGCCGCAGCGGGGTACGATCCGTGCCGTGGGGGGACCGGAGACACGCAGACGGCGCTCTGCGCTGCACGCCTACGGGTGCGCGGCAGCGGGCTTGTTCCTACTCGTCGGGTGTGCGGCCGACGGCACGGCGAAGGGCGGTGCGGCGACGAGTGACGCGGCGGGCCGCACCCCGGCCGCGTCGCCCGCCACGGGCGGCCCGGCCCCGGGCGGCTCCGGCGCGAGCACGCCGGCCGCCTCGCCCAGCAGTTCCGGGTTCCCCCTCGTGCCTGCGCTGGACGAGTCGAAACAGCCGAAGACGGCCGCCGAGGCCCGCGACCTGCTCGGCCGGATCGTCATCACCGAGGCGGCCTTCGGCCCGGAAGTCGTGCGCAGCACCCCGTTCGAGAGCGATCCGGGCCGCTGGCCCGTCCTCGACGAGGACTGCGTCTGGCAGACCGCGGACCTGCCGGACGACGTACTCGCCACGAGCACCCGCTCCTTCCACATTCCGGCCAAGGACGGCCGCGGCCGCCTGCAGTTCAACGCCACGGTCACCATCCACCACAACCGCCAGGAATCCGGCTGGGAGACCGCACGCGCCATGGAAGAGGTCCTGCGCTGCCCGGTCCAGAAGCTGCGGGAGGGGGAGGAGCTCAAGAACCTGTGGGGAGGCTCCCTCTACCTCGGTGAACAGATGAACGGCTGGACCGAGGACGCCTTCAGCGAGTCCGGCGAGTACGTCAGCACGAAGCACGGCGGGCCCCACCACTACCGGTGGCACCAGGCCCAGTTCGGACCGGTCACCGTGGCCGTCGCCGGCAAGAGCGCGGCGGGCTACACCGACGACGAGATGGTCGCTTTCGTCGTCCAGGGCACCAGCCGGCTGATGATCCAGGCCAAGCAGGAGCTCGGAAAGGCGGCGGGCTGATGGAGCGGCTCCTTCCCTCGGACCCCTCCCGGATCGCCGGGTACCGCCTCCTCGGCCGGCTCGGCGCCGGCGGCATGGGCGTGGTCTACCTCGGCCGCACCGACGACGGGGCGCTCGCCGCCGTCAAGGTGATCCGCGCGGAGTACGCCGACGAGGCGGACTTCCGGGCCCGCTTCCGCCGCGAGGCCGAGATCGCCGCGGAGGTCGACAGCCCGTGGGCCGTACGGATCACCGGCGCCGACCCGGACGCGCCCGAACCGTGGCTGGCCACCGCCTTCGTCGCCGGCCCTTCCCTGGCCGAAGCCGTCACGGCCCACGGCCCGCTCCCGCTGCGCGCCGTACGGATCCTCGGCAAGGCCTTGGCCAAGGCTCTCGGAGGGATGCACGCACAGGGCCTCGTCCACCGGGACGTCAAGCCCGGCAACGTGCTGCTCGGCATGGACCGGCCCCGGCTCATCGACTTCGGAATCGCGCGCGGCGGCGAGCACACCGCCCTGACCTCCGCCGACGCGGTCCTCGGCACTCCCGGCTTCCTCCCGCCCGAGCAGGCCGAGGGCCGCCCCGCCGAACCGGCCGGAGACATCTTCTCGCTCGGCTGCCTCCTCGCGTACGCCGCCACCGGACGCCTGCCCTTCGGCACCGGAACCGTGGACGCGGTGCTCTACCGGACCGTCCACGACGAGCCCGATTTCGGCCCGGAGATCCTCGCCGACCCCGAACTCGGCGCGCTCCTGCGGACCTGCGTCGCCAAGCACCCCGACATCCGCCCCACCGCGGACGAGGTGGACGCGGCACTGACCGAGGACACCCCGGGCGAGGGCACCGACTGGCTGCCCGACCCCGTCGTCGCCACCATCGCCGAGCGGGCCGCCGCGCTGCTCGCCCTGCCGGGCATCGACGAGACCGTGGCCGACCCGGACGCCGCCCCGGCGCCCGGCGCGGCCGCACCCTCCCGCAGGCGTTTCCTCGCCCTCGCCTCCGGCGGCGCCGTGCTCGCGGCCGGCGGCGGCCTGGCCGCCTGGCTGGCACTGCGCGAGCGGGACAAGCCCCGGGCCGCGGACGCGAACGCCCCCCGGCCATGGGTGATCGGTCTGCACGCCGACCTCTCCGGCCCGCAGAAGGCCGCCGGACAGGCCCAGGAACGCGGGGTGCGGCTGGCCGTCGACGCGTTCAACTCCCGCAAGGACAAGCCGTTCACGCTCACCGTCGCCACCGCCGACGACGCCGGAAGGGCCGACCGCTCGGCGGCCGCCGCCACCGGACTCATCGCCAACCGCGACCTGTTCGCGGTGATCGGCCCCACCGGCAACGACTCCGTGATCCCGTGCCTGGAACTCTACGGCGAAAGCTCCGTACCCCTGGTGACCGTGTCCGCCCTGGCGACCACCTTCAGCGTCACCGACCGGCGCAGCTTCTTCCAGAGCTGCCCGATCTCCTCGGCCCAGGCCGCCGCGGTCAACCTTCAACTGGCCGGAAAGCAGGGCGTCCGGAAGATGGGCATCCTCAGCGACCGCGACGGCGACACGGACACCTGGCAGGCGGCCCTGCTGGTGGGCCGCACGATCGCCCTCTTCGCGCCCGGGGCCACCTTCTACGTGCGCGTCGTCCCGCGCGGCACCCAGGACCTGGCCCCGGTGGTCACCGACATGCTCGCCCACGGCGTCGACGGCTTCTTCTACACGGGCACCCCGGCCGGTGGGGCCAAGGCGGCCGCACTGCTGGCGGCCGCCGGCTTCAAGGGGCCCCGCGCCGCCGACTACACCATCGCCGGCCCGGACTTCCTCGCGGCCGCGGGGCAGGCGGCCGAGGGCTGGCAGTTCTGCACGCCGTACACCGGCCCCGAAGCCCCCGAGGTCGCGGAGGTGGCCCGCGCGCACCAGGCGGCGTACCGGTCGGCACCCGCGATCTGGACAGCGGAGGCCTTCGACGCGACCCGCCTGGTCATCGAAGGCCTCGTCACCGCCGCGGCGGGCGGCAGCCGCCCGAACCGAGCCGACCTGCTGACCGCACTCACCCAGGGCACCTTCCGCGGCCTGACCAAGGAGTTCACCTTCGACGAGCGCCGGCAGCTCAAGGGCAACATCTACTTCCTGCACAAGGTGGAGGGCGGCCGCATCCGCTACGTGGGCCCGGCCGCCGAGCCCGCGCCCGCCGCGTCCCCGGCGGGGTAGCCGCGGATGCGCCCCCTCACCCCGGCCGATCCGTCGGCGATCGGCGGCAACCGGCTGCTGGGACGCCTCGGTTCGGGCGGCATGGGCACGGTGTACCTCGCCCGCTCGGCCGCGGGCACCCTGGTGGCGGTCAAGGTCATCCGCGCCGACCACGCCTCCAACCCGGACTTCCGCCTCCGCTTCCGTCGCGAGGTGGAGGCCGCCGGGCAGCTGACCGGGCGCTGGGTGGTCCCGGTGGTCGCCGCCGACGCGGAGGCGCGCGAGCCGTGGCTCGCCACCCCGTTCGTCCCCGGGCCCGCCCTGTCCGAGGCGGTGGGAGGGTACGGTCCGCTGCCCGTCCGGGCCGTACGGACCCTGGGTGCGCGGCTCGCCGAGGCGCTCGCGCAGGTCCACGCCGCCGGGCTGGTCCACCGCGACGTCAAACCGGGCAACATCCTCCTCGCCCCGGACGGGCCCCGGCTGATCGACTTCGGGATCGCCCGCGCCGAGGGGGCCGCCACGCTGACGGCCGTGGACGCCGTCATCGGCACGCCCGGATACCTGGCTCCGGAGCAGGCCCGGACGGACGGCGCCGCGGCGGGCGCCCCGAGCGACGTGTTCTCCCTCGGCTGCGTCCTCGCGTACGCGGCGACCGGGCACGGCCCGTTCGGCGGCGGGCACGCGGCCGCCGTGGTCTACCGCACGGTCCACGACGAGCCCGAACTCGCCGGTCTTCCGACGGAGTTGCTCGAACCGGTGCTGGCCTGTCTGGCGAAGGACCCGGCCGCCCGGCCGACCCCGGCCCAGCTGAGCGCCGTACTCGGAGACCAGCCGTCCGGGGCCGACGCCGAGGACTGGCTGCCGCCCGCGCTGTCCCGCCTCATCGCCGAACGCTCCACCAGGGCCCTGGACCTGCCCGTTCCGGAGCCGACCCGCATCGACGCGCCGCAGGCGCCCGTACGGGGCCTCACGCGCAGGCGGCTGCTCGCGGCCGGGGCGGGCCTGGTCGCCGTCGGCGCGCCGACCGCCTGGTTCACGACCCGGGAGAAGGCCCGCGGCGCGGCGCCGCCGCCGGCCCGCGACCTCCCCACCCTCACCCTCGCCCTGCAGGCCGATCTGACCGGGCCCGGCCGGGCCGTCGGCCAGGCGCACGAGCGCGGCATGAGGCTGGCCGTGGACGGGCACAACGGCCGGGCGGACGCCGCGTTCAGGCTGGCCCTGCGCGTCGCCGACGACGGCGGGGACGCAACGCGCGCCGCGCAGGTGGTCAAGGAACTGGTTGCCGACCCGGCGGTCACCGCGCTCACCGGCCCCACCTGGGACGCGGCCGTGCCCGAGCTGGCCGCCGCCTGCTCCGCGGCCGACCTCGCCCTGCTGCTGGTGGCCGTCGACAGCCCGGAGACCGCCCAGTCCCAGTGGCGGACCCTGTGCGCCACCCGCCCGGCCGGGGACCGGTTCGCCCTCCCGGTGATCGACTACCTCAGCCGGATCCGGCCCGTCAAGAACACCGGCATGGTGGAGGACGTGGAAGGCGGTGAGCCCACCTGGCCGCTCGTGCGCACCCTGCAGCAGAGCCCGCCCTCGATGGGCACGCTCACCGTCCACCGGATCCCGGTCGGCAGCTCCGACTTCGCGGGCGCGGTACGCGCCCTGACCGGGGCCCGGGCCGAGGCCGTCGTCTACGCCGGCACCTCACCGCAGCGCGCGGCCCGACTGGCCCGCGCGCTGACCGATGCCGGATTCCAGGGCCCGCGCGTGGCTCTCCAGCACGTCATGGAACCGGCCTTCCTCGCGGACGCCGGGCCGGCCGCCGAGGGCTGGGTGTTCAGCGCCCTCTTCACCGACCCGCTGGCCGTCCCCGCCGCCGCCGGGTTCGTCGGGGCCCACCGCGCCGCGCACGGGGAGCCGCCGGGCCGCTGGGCCACCGAGGCGTACGACGCCGTGGGCCTGCTGGCCGCGGCCCTGACCGGCCTGGACGAGGAGGGGAGGGGCCGCGCGGGCCTGACCCGGCGGATCTTCCGGACGACCCACCAGGGCCTGGCCAAGCCGCTCGCCTTCGACACGGGCACCCACGTCCTGACCGGAGAGCGCACCGCCCACCTCTACCGGGTCGAATCCGGCGCCTACCGGTACCTGGGCCTCTACCCGGACGTGCGCCCCTCCACGTGAGCGCCCGGGCCCGGTGCGGCTACTCGAACCGTGCCGTGTCGCCCGCGCCCCGCCGTACGATCTCGGCCTCGCCGCCGGAGAAGTCGATGACCGTGGTCGGCTCGGTGCCGCAGTCGCCGGAGTCCAGCACGGCGTCCACCTCGTGGTCGAGCCGCTCCTTGATCTCCCAGCCCTGCGTCATCGGCTCCTCCTCGTCGGGCAGCAGAAGGGTGCTGGAGAGCAGCGGCTCACCGAGCTCGTCGAGCAGGGCCTGCGTGACGACGTGGTCGGGAATCCGGACTCCGACCGTCTTCTTCTTGGGGTGCAGCAGCTGGCGCGGCACCTCCGACGTCGCAGGGAGGATGAAGGTGTAACTGCCGGGTGTCGCCGCCTTGATCGCGCGGAACACGTCGTTGTCGATCTGGACGAACCGGCCCATCTGCGCGAAGTTCTGGCACACCAGGGTGAAGTGGTGACGGTCGTCGAGGTTCCGGATGGACCGGATCCGGCTGATGCCGTCACGGTTGCCGAGCTGGCATCCCAGCGCGAAGCAGGAGTCTGTCGGGTACGCGATGAGCGCGCCGGAGCGGATGATGTCGGCCACGTTGCCGATCGTGCGACGCTGAGGATTCTCGGGGTGCACGTCGAAGTATTTCGCCATCCGCCGAGCCTACGTGGTCCCGGCGCCGGGGCCCGGGCCGCGGTGAATCGCAGATGCGCGCGCTGAGTGAACCGACCCGGGCCGATGACCGGCCACCCGTCCGGGCGGGCGCTCCGGACGCTGCCGGGAGGGTTCCGGGGCACGATGAGAGGTAGCCGTGCGCCCCGGGCCGCCGCTGGGCGGGTGGGCGCCGGGCCGAGGGTGCCGGAAGGGAGCGTCCCCGATGGGTTCGATCGACGGGTTGGGCGCCGGCGGGGCCGGGCGGGCCGAGGCCGGGCTCGCTCCGCCCAGCGGGCTGCTCGACGTCCTGAACGTCGCGGCGGTCGTCCTCGACTCCGAAGGACGGGTCGCCCTGTGGAGCCCCCAGGCCGAGCAGCTGTTCGGCTGGTCGGCCGAGGAGGCGCTCGGCCGTCCCGCCGCCCAGCTGCTGGCCTCCAAGGAGCACGTCGGGCTGGTCACCGAGCTCTTCGCGCGCGTCATGGGCGGCGCGGGGGACTGGGCGGGCGCCTTCCCGGTGCACCACAAGGACGGCGGTACGCGCCTGGTGGAATTCCGCAACATGCGGCTGCTCGACGAGCACGGGGAGCTGTACGCCCTCGGCATCGCGACGGACCGTACCCGGCTGCGGCAGCTGGAGCGGGACCTCGCCCTCTCCGCACGCCTGGTGGCCCAGTCCCCGATCGGGCTCGCAGTCCTGGACACGGAGCTGCGCTACGTCCTGGTCAACCCGACCCTGGAGCGGATCAACGGACTGCCCGCCGCCGAGCACATCGGCCGGGGCGTCCGCGAAGCCCTGTCCTTCCTCGACGACGCCGAGGCCGCCGAGTCGGCCATGCGCCAGGTCCTGGCGACCGGCACCCCGCTGCTCGAACAGTTCACGGCCGGCCGGACTCACGGCGGGGAGCGCACCGAACACGCCTGGTCGGTGTCGTACTACCGGCTGGAGGACGCCACCGGACGGGTCCTCGGCCTGGCCACTTCCGTGGTGGACGTCACCCAGAGTCACCAGGCGGCCCTGGAGATCGCCCGCAGCCGCCGGCGCCTCGCCCTGATCGCGGACGCCACCGTCCGCATCGGCACCACCCTCGACCTCGACCAGACCGCCCGCGAGCTCGCCGACGTCGTCGTGCCCGAGCTCGCCGACATCGCCGCCGTCGACATCCTCGACTCCGTCCTCGAAGGCCGGCCGACCCTGCGGTCGTCCGCCCACGAGCCCGCCGTGTTCCGTGCCCTGGCCGTCGCGTCCGCCTTCCCCAGCGAGGCCGTCCGCGCCGCGGACCCGCCGGGCGACATCGCCGCGTACGCCGCGGACCGGCTGGTCACCCAGTCCGTGACGACCGGCCACCCGGTGCTGGTGGCCCACGTGCACGCCCGGGACATCTCGCGCATCGCCCGCGACAGCAACGCCGCCACCCTCCTGACCCGCGCCGGCCTGCGCTCGTACCTGGCCGTGCCGCTCATCGCCCGCGGCGAGGTCCTCGGGGCGCTCGACCTCAAACGCACCCGCAACCCGCTGCCCTTCAACGACGACGACATCGTGCTGGCCGGCGAACTGGCGGCCCGCGCCGCCGTGTGCATCGACAACGCCCGCTGGTACCGCAACGCACACCACACCGCGCTCGCCCTCCAGCACCACCTCCTCCCGCACCACCCGCCGCCCACGCCCGGCCTGGAGGTCGCCTCCCGCTACCGGCCGGCCGCGGCCAGCAGCGAGATCGGCGGCGACTGGTTCGACGCCATCGCCGGCCCGGACGACACCACCGTCCTCGTGATCGGCGACGTCATGGGCAGCGGCATCAACGCCGCCGCCAGCATGGGACAACTGCGCACCGCGACCCGCACCCTCGCCGAACTCGCCCTCGACCCGCCCCAGGTGCTCCGACAGCTCGACCGCACCACGGCCGCCCTCGAAGAGACCATCGCCACCTGCGTCTACGTCGTCTACGACCCGCATCGCGCCCGGTGCCGGGTGGCCGTCGCCGGACACCTGCCGCCCGTCCTCATCCGCGCCGGCCGCACCCCGGAGCTCCTCGACCTGCCCACCGGCGCACCGCTCGGCGTGGGAGGCATCCCGTTCGAGGCGACCACCGTGGCCATGGAGCCCGGCGACCAACTCGTGCTCTACACCGACGGCCTGGTCGAGACCCGCGACCAGCCCATCGACGAACGCCTGGACCTCCTCCTGGCCCTGCTCGCCGACACCGGCCGCCCGCTGGAGGAGACCTGCGACCGGCTCCTGGGCTCCCTGCGCCGGCCGGACGACCACGACGACGTCGCCCTGGTCATCGCCCGTGCGAGGCCCCTGCAGTAGCGGACCGCTCGCCTCGCGGCCCGGCCGCCACGAGCCTAGGCTGTTCGTGATCGCTGTGCCTTGACCCCGTACGGCAGGAGGCATGTGGTGACTCCGACGCACATACGGTTCCGCCGGGCCTGTGTGGCCGCCGCCGCAGCGGGCCTGCTCGTCGCCCCGGCCGTCGCGGGCTCCGCGTACGGCACCCCCGCTCCGGTACGGTCCGCCCCCGCCGCCCCCACCCCGGACGCCGACGGCGGCTTCCCGGAACTCACCCCCGCCGTCGCGGCCCAACTCGACGCCGCCGTGCTCAAGGTCATGCGCGAGGCGCAGGTGCCGGGCGTGATCGTGGGGCTGTGGGCACCCGGCAAGGGCAGCTACGTGAAGGCCTTCGGCGTGGCCGACAAGGCGACCGGCGCACCCATGCGGACCGATTTCAACACCCGCATCGGCAGCCAGACCAAGACGTTCACGGTCACCGCCCTCCTCCAGCTGGTCGACCAGGGCAAGGTCGGGCTGGACGACCCGATCGGCGACTACATCGAGGGCGTACCGAACGGGGACCGCATCACCCTGCGCGAGCTGGCCGGCATGCGCAGCGGGCTCTTCAACTACAGCGAGGACGCCGACTTCGACAAGGCGTTCACCACCGACCCCGACCGTCCCTTCGCACCGAAGGAGCTGCTGGCCTACTCCTTCAAGCACCCGGTCCAGTTCGAGCCGAACGCGCAGTTCCAGTACTCCAACACCAACCTGATCCTGCTCGGGCTGCTGATCGAGAAGGTCACCGGCAGGCCGCTCAAGGACGTCATCGACCGGGACGTCGTGGCGCCGGCCGGACTGCGCCGCACGCTCTTCCCGACCGGTGCGGAGTTCCCCGAACCGCACGCGCAGGGCTACACGGACCAGACGGCCTCCGGAAGGATCGAGGACGCCGCCGACTGGAACCCGTCGTGGGCCTGGGCCGCGGGCGCGATGATCTCCGACCTCGAGAGCCTGCGCAGCTGGGCACGGACCCTCGCCACGGGCACCCTGCTGACGCCCGCGACACAGGCCCAGCGCCTGAAGACCACCTCGGTCGGCATTCCCGGCGCCGGCTACGGGCTGGGCCTCTTCAACGTGCAGGGCTGGATCGGTCACAACGGCTCGCTCCCGGGCTACGAGAGCCTGGGCGTGTACCTGCCGCAGGAGCAGGCGACCCTGGTCGTCATCCTCAACACCGACGTGCTGCACGACGGCCAGGAGCCCAGCACCCTCTTCGGCGAGGCGATCACCAGCATCGTGACGCCGGACCACGTGTATCCCGGCCACAAGCCGTCGGAACCCAAGTCGTCCGCACCCGCATCGTCGGCGCCCGTGCAGCCCGCACCCACGTCCGGCTGAGGTCCGCCCCCGGCGGCAGCGGACCGGGTCGGATGATCCGACTGTTATCGTCCGAGGTATGCCAGAGCTCATCAGCCCCACCCCGCGCCTGCACAGCTCCTGGCTCGCCGCCCAGCTGGAAGCGGGCCCCGACGCCCACCTGGACGGCGCCGGGCTCGGCTCCGACGACGACGTGGACAGCCCGGAGGGCTTCGCGGCCTGGGTGGACCGGCTGCACCGGTACGCGGACCGCACGCTGCCGGTCGAGCACGGCCGCGTGCACGCCACGTACTGGTGGATCGCCGAGGGCGACACCTATCTCGGCGCCATAGACCTGCGCCACTACCTGAACGGCTTCCTGCTCGACGCGGGCGGCCACATCGGCTACAGCGTCCGCCCCTCGGCCCGCCGCCGGGGACTGGCCACCTGGGCCCTCGCGGCCGTCCAGCACGAGGCCCGCCTGCTGGGGATGGACCGGGTACTGCTGACGTGCGACCCCGGCAACGAGGCGTCGATCCGCACGATCGAGGCCAACGGCGGTGTGCTGGAAGACGTCCGCGACACCCTCATCGGCCCCAAACGGCGCTATTGGATCAACCTCTAGCAGTCGTGTCGTAACAGTGCCGCGCGGCCGTACTGGGTCGATAGTGGGGCTGTGAGCGACTGGTCGGAGGGACCCGGGCAGCGCGGCGCCGCAGATGGCGCCGCCTGGTCCGGACGTGAGGGCGCGCGGGCATTCGCGGCGCTGGAGGCGGCCACGGACTGGCTGCTCGGTTACCCCTTCGTCTTCCGGGCCCTGTCCCGCCGGATCGGACCCGGCGCGGTCCTGGTGGACTACGGATGCGGGCCGGGCCGGGTGGCCGACCGCGCGGCCCGGCAGCTGGGGGTGCGGGTCATCGGGGTGGACACCTCCCCGGAGATGCTGGCGCTCGCCCGCGCCTCGGCGACCGCGGTGGCGGAGTACCACCTCGTGGAGGACGGCCGGGTGACCGGCCTCGCGGACGGCTGCGCGGACGCGGCCATGTGCAACCACGTGCTCGCGTCGCTGCCGACCGAGGACGCGGTGCTCGACGTCTTCACCGAGATCCGCCGCCTGCTGCGGCCGGACGCCCCCTTGGTGCTGCTGAGCACCGACCCCGCCTGCAACGGTACGGAGTACGCCTCGCTGCGGGTCGGCGAACCGGGGGAGGTGTACGGGCCGGGCGACGAGCTGACGGTGCGGCTGCGGCGCACGGACGGATCCTGGCAGGAGATGCGCAACCATGCGTGGCCCGTCGGCTACTACCCGGGCCTGCTGGAGCGCGCCGGCTTCCGGGACGTCGTCCAGCACCGGCCCACCGTGGACGAGGCGCTCACCGTCGCCGACCCGGACCTCGCGGCGGGCCGGGCGTGGCAGGCGGAGCGGGAGAGGCCGCCCCTGGTGATCACCAGTGCGCTGGTGGCCTGACCGGACGGACGTCCCGTGGACGGGAGCCGGGCCATGAGCGTCACCGACCGCCGGCGCGGGAGGACCGGCACGCCGGCCGGAGCTGTTCTTCGACCTGAAGCGGAGCGATGTCCCCCAGCCCGCACGGGTGTTACTGTCGCGCCATGTCCAAGGCCGAGATAGACGTGGTGACCGCCGAGTTCTTCGGCGCCTTCGACAACCGCAGTGGCAAGACCGCCGACGTGGGACGGATCCGCCGGCTGATGCTGCCGGGCGGAGTGATCGTGAAGACCGGCCCGGACCTCACCTCCTACACCGTGGACGAGTTCATCGAGCCGCGCCGGCTGCTGCTGTCCGGCGGCCGGCTGGCCGAGTTCTCCGAGTGGGAGACCTCGGAACGGACCGAGATCGCGGGCGACATCGCGTCGCGGTTCGGCGAGTACCGCAAGTCCGGGATCCTGGACGGCGAGCCGTTCGAGGGCGGCGGGACCAAGACCATCCAGTTCGTCCGGACCGCGCAGGGCTGGCGGATCGCCGCCTTCGCCTGGTTCGACCAGCCCTGACCGCGAGGCCGACGGCGCATGGCGCCGACCTCAGTGGGCGTCCTCAGTGGGCGTCCTCCGGGGCAGTGCAGCAGCCGTCCCGGAGCATCTGCTGCAGCACGGCCCGCCAGTCCCCGGGGGCCGCGTCCGGCGTCGCGCCGGAACGGCCGAAGGCGCGCTCCAGGGCGGGGCGTTCACGCAGGACACCGCCCCGGACCGTGGCCCGTACGCGGACCAGGTCCGCGAAGTCGCTGAAGGGATCGCCGTCGACGAGGGTGAGGTCGGCGATCCTGCCCGGCTCGACCGTGCCGAGCCGGTCCGCGACGCCGAAGACCCGGGCCGGGGTCCGGGTCACGGTCGTCAGGGCCTCCGCCGGCGACATCCCGTACCGGTGCAGGGCGCGCAGGGCGAGGTGCAGGTGGAGCCCGACGGGGGTGAGCGGCGCGTCCGTGCCCAGTACGAGACGGCCGCCCCCTTCGACGACACGCCGGTAGACGCCCACCTCCCGCTCCAGGACGGCGCTCTGCTCCGCGCTCGGCGCCGTCGCGGCCGCGGCCCGGACGGCCTCCACGTCCCAGGGCGGCATCAGGGCCGTCACCCGGGGATCGGCGGCGAGCGCCGGATCGGCGCCGAGCAGCGGCAGCGCGGTGAAGGGGGTGGCGATGAGGTCGAAACCGCCGCGCGCGTACACCTCCACGGTGTCCTGGTACGTGTGGCCCCGCGGGGTCGCCCCGTGGCCGTACTCCGCGCGCTCGGTCGCCACCAGGTGCGTGGTCAGGTCCTGGCCGGCCTGGATGCCAGGGGCGCACAGGTGGGAGCCGGCCAGGACGCCGAGGCGGTCGTGGGCGAACCGGGCCGCCTCGGCCATCAGCTCGTAGGGGGCGCGTACGTACGTCTTGACGAAGTCCCAGTCCAGCGCCTCGGCCCGGGCCAGGGAGCGGGCGAATCCCGCACGGGTGCGATGCGCACGCCCCATGCTGTAGGCGACCCGGGAGCCGTCGAGGAGCTCCCCGCCGGCCAGCATCCGCGGCGCGGCGAGCAGCCCGGCCCGGATGTCCTCGCGCAGCCGGGCCTGCTCGTACGCCGAACCGCCCAGCGAGACCACGGTGGTGACGCCGTACGCGAGGTGCAGCGCACCCTGGCGCGCCCCGTACGTGTAGGGGTACGGATGGACGTGCGAGTCCCACAGACCCGGCAGGACCGTGCCGTTGGAGGCGTCCACGGTGCGGGCGGCGCGGCGGCCCGGCCGGTGCGGCTCGACGGCGGTGATCCGGCCGCCGCTGACGAGGACGTCGACGTCGGCCCGGGGCGGCGAGCCGGTGGCGTCCCACAACAGCCCCGCGTGCACGACGGTGTCGACGGGTGCGGGGCGCCGGTAGGAGAGGGAGACGGGCACGGTGCGGGCGGGCCCGGCGGGCGCGCCGGAGCCGTCGAGGGCGAGCAGGCGCAGCCGGGCGCAGGACTGGTAGAGCAGCGTGCGCGAATCCGCCGACCAGGACGGGTGGTCGGCGGGCTCGTCGGTCAGGCGGCGGGCCGGGCCGGTGGGCGTGCCGTCCGGCCTGACGGGCAGCAGCCACAGGGCCGACTCGCTGACGCAGGCGAGGAAGCGGCCGTCGGGTGACCAGACGGGTCCGGAGGCGTAGCGGTCCGCGAGTGAGGCGTGCGGGGCGAGCGCGTGGAGGCGGGCGGCGCCGGTGGCGGTGTCGACGATCCGGATGAGGTTGTAGCCCTCGCGGAAGCGCCGGCTGAGCCGGTTGCGGTCGCACAGGGCGAGGTGGCGGCCGTCGGGCGACCAGCTGGGCGGGCCGGGCAGTCCGCCGCCGCCCAGGGCCGGGACCGGCGGGGTCTCCGTCCCGGTCGCGAGATCGCGTACGAGGAGCCGCCCGGCCAGGTCCAGCGCGGCGAGCCGCCTGCCGTCCGGGGAGAGCGACCCGTAGACGCGGCCGCCCGGCGCGAGCACGCTCTCCCGGCCGCCGTCGAGCTCCCGGCGGC
This sequence comes from Streptomyces sp. NBC_00207, assembly GCF_045160965.1. NCBI lineage: Bacteria > Bacillati > Actinomycetota > Actinomycetes > Kitasatosporales > Streptomycetaceae > Streptomyces > Streptomyces sp. NBC_00207. Next base: position 9,051,127 of record NZ_CP130715.1, read on the forward strand.
GCACGGTGTTCAGCCCGTCGCGGTCGTCGGTGTAGACCAGGGACCGGCCGTCCGGGCTCCACACGGGCCCCTGGACGTAGGCCGTGGCGGGGGCCTGGACGACCTTGCGCGGCGCCCCGCCCGCGACGGGAGCGATCCACAGCGCGTTCAGTGCGGCGAAGGCCACGCTGCGGCCGTCGGGGGACAGGGCGGGCAGGTGGATGCCCCGGACCGGGCGGCTCTGCTCGGCCTCCAGGACGTACTCCTTGACCCGGTAGCGGGGGCGCGTGACGCTGAGCGTGGCGTCGAGGGGGATCTCCTGGCCGTCGTCGCCGTCCCGGTGCGGGCGGATGATCCTGAACCGGCCGTCGAGGGTGATCAGCAGCCGGTCGTCGCCGATCCAGCGCGGGGGAGCGGGCGCGAGGTCGCCGTCGAGGGGGACCTGACGGCCGTCGGCGAACAGGCTCAGCGTCTCGGCCTTGCGGGGGCCGGGGGCCGCGGACAGCCAGGCGGTGCGGCCGGCGGGGGAGAGCGCGGGGGCCAGCAGCCGGCCGTCGGTGACGGTGTGTTCGATCCGTACGGTGCCCGGGCCGTCGCCGGGGCCGGCGGCGACGGAGGCGATGGTCCGGGCGGTCAGCGTGTCCCCGGCCGGCGTGCCCGCGGTCAGGGTGGCCCGGACGAACAGCACGCGGGAGCCGTCCGGCGACCAGACGGGGTCGAAGTCCTCCCACTCCCCGTCCTGGCCGGGGCCCTCCTGTCCGGGCAGGCCCGTCAGGCGGCGCGGGCGGCCGCCCGTGACCGGGACGGCCCAGATCCGGTACGGGCTGCCGGCCACCGGATCACCGCCGCGTTCGGAACAGCAGGCGAGGGTGCGGCCGTCGGGCGACCAGGCCGGCGCGCGGTGGTCGAAGGGACCGTCGGTGAGCCGGCGCAGACCGGAGCCGTCCGCGTTCATCACCCAGAGGTGGAAGGCGCCCCCGCGGTAGGCGCTCATCGCCACCTGCCGGCCGTCGGGGGAGAACACCGGACGCCCGGGCTCCAGATCGGGCGGGGTGAGCTGCGTCGCGGGCCCGCCGTCCGGGGGCAGCGACCACAGGACGTTCTGCACCTCGGCGACGACCCGGTCCCCGCCGGCCGTGGCGGTCGCGGCCCCGTTGGTCGCACGGGTGAACCGCAGCGCGACCGGCGCCGCCCCGGCCGCGGAGTCCCGGGCAACGGCCGGGACATCCTGGGCACCCGCCGGGACGTCCTGGGCACCGGCCGCGGGGGAACGGCCGAGCAGCGCCGCCGCGGCTCCCGCCGAAGCCGCCTGCAGCACGGTCCTGCGCGCAACTCGCATTCCGACCACTCGCCTCACCTGTCGACGTACGTACCTGCCGATGACCGCCCCGGACATCCCGTCGGCAATCGAACGATCAAGACCCCCTCCGGGCAACGGCGCCACCGTCCGGGATAAACCGCTTGGCCCCGGCGCGCCCCGGTGATCGGATGGCGGACGTGATCACAGGACAGATGCATCCCGGTCAGCACCCCGTCGGCGACGACCTCGTACGGCGGCTGGTCGCCGGGCAGTTCCCGCAGTGGGCGGGGATACCGGTGGAGAGGTACCCCTCCGGCGGCACGGTCAACGCCATGTACCGGCTGGGCGAGGACATGGTCGTACGGCTGCCCCTGCTCGAGGGCGGAGCCGGGGACGTGTCCCTGGAACGGGAGTGGTTGCCGCGCCTCGCACCCCGGCTGCCCACGGCCGTTCCCCGGGTGCTCGGGGCCGGGGAGCCCGCCGAGGGGTATCCGTGGCGGTGGTCGGTGTACGGGTGGCTGGCGGGCGAGAACCCGGAGGCGGGCGCGCTGGGCGAACCCGCGGCGCTGGCCCGGGACCTGGCCGGGTTCGTGGCGGCGATGCGGGACATCACCCTGCCGGGCGCGCCACGGGCCTACCGCGGCGGGCCGGTCGCCTCGCTCGACGGGGCCACCCGGGCGGCGATCGAGGAACTGCGCGGGATCCCGCAGGAGGGCGTCGACTGCGATGCGGCCGCCGCCGTATGGGAGGACGCGCTGCGGGCCCCGGCATGGGACGGGCCGCCGGTGTGGCTGCACGCCGATCTGACGCCCGGCAACCTGCTCGTGCACGGCGGCAGGCTGACCTCGGTGATCGACTTCGGGTGCACGGGGGTGGGCGACCCGGCGTGCGACCTGTTCCCGGCGTGGAACCTGCTGCCGGCCGGTGCGCGGGAGGTCTTCCGCGAGGCGCTCGGCGCGGACGACGCGACCTGGAGACGGGGCCGGGGCCGGACGCTCTCGCAGGCGCTGATCGCGCTGCCGTACTACCGGAGCACCAACCGGGCGATGGCGCACAATGCCCGGCACGTGATCCGGGAGGTGCTGGCGGAAGCGCACGGCGCGCGCTGAGGCCTTCGACCGCGACCACGTGGCGTGACCTGCGCCGCCACCGGGTCGCCTCGCCGCCGGTCGTGCGGCGGAACGGGATCCCGTCGTGCGGAGGGCCGGGGCCCGTCGTGCGGCGGAACGGGGCCGGGCGGGCGCTCCGGCGGCGCCCCCGCCCGGCCGCCGTGCGCCGCTCAGGAGCTGGCCGCCGAGGTGCAGGCCGAGCTGCCCCCGCAGAAGGTGACGTCCCAGTGATTGCTCTCCCGGGCGTAGACGTTGCCCGCGGCGGAGCGGTAGCGGGCCGCGCCGTCGCCGCGGTTGGCGATCCGGGTGAAGCTGCCCGTGACGTAGTTGCCGACGCAGCTGGTCGGGCTGAAGTCGATCTTGTAGCCGTTCCAGTGGCTGTAGGTGCCGGCCGCGTGCCCCACCTCGGTGCCGCCGGTGATGGTGAGGGCGCATCCGCTCGCCTTGCGCAGGGTGATGACGTCGCTGATGCTCGCGGCGTTGACCTGCTCCAGGGAGGTGCAGGTGCTGTTGTTCCGGTTGCTGCAGCCGCCGCTCGAGGACAGGCCTATCCCGCCGGTCGCGTTCAGCTTGCTCACGGCCGACGCGTGGCTGAGCTTGGCCGGGGCGGCGTGGGCGGTGCCGGGCACGAGCAGGGCGACGAGGGCGGCGGTGGCGCCGACGAGGCTGGTGGCGACGGTGCTTCGGACTCGGCTGCCCATGAGGCTTCCCCTTGTTCGCATCGGTGTCATGGAGTCCGGGGCCGCTCGCGGCGATCCGCGGCGCGGCCGGCCGGTCGGTCGGTGACACCCACTTCAGCACCGGGGGCCCGCCTTGCCCAGGCCTGACGGGACAGCAGACCGGTACCGGACAGCGGAAGGGTGTGGTCCGGAACCGGCGGCGGGCCGGCTCCGGACCGTGGAGACGCTCGGCGGCCGGCGGGCAGCCAGCCGATCCTGATCGCGGCGAGCGCCAGGGTGAACCGATTGCTCGCGCCGGACCGCTGGGCCAGTGCCTCCACCTGACGGCGTACGGAGCGTTCGCTCAGGTTCAGCCGGCGGGCGATCGTCCCGTCCTTGGCCCCGCCGGCCATGAGCACCCGCACCTGCCGTTGGACGGGGGACGGCGGCGGGCTGCCGCAGGGGGTGTGGGAGCCGGCCGCGGCCGACCGAGCACAGAGCAGGTCGATCTGTTCCAGCAGGGCGTTCTGCTCGGCCGGGGTTCACGGAAAATCTCACGGTGCTGCCATTCCCCTCGGGTTCCCGGGCAATTCGTCGATGAGTCGGGCCGGTTCAGTCCCAGATCATGGGATTACCTCGATTCTGAAGTGCGGAATGACCCGGGGCCTCGGATCGTGTCCCTTCCGGCGGCCCGCCGTGTTCCCGGTGAACAGCCTTCCGCCCGGCAGGGACCGGTGGAAGGGGGGATGCGTGAGAGCAAGTACTCCGGAGCGCTTGGTGTCACCGCTCGGAACCGGCCAATTGCCCCGTCCGCCCGGCATTGTGCCGAGACCCGCCTGTGGATTGCCCCCGGGCTGATGCATTCTGGTGGCCGTCCGGACCGAAGGCGCCCTATACGGGGGGTAGGCATGGTCTTGATCGTTCGCGCTCCGGAACCCGCTGCCGGAGGCGCCGAGAGCGTCAGGTCGCGCCCTGCGGCGGCCCTGCGGGGACAGATCATCGCGTACCACGGCTACCGCCTGCCGGAAGGCCGTCCCCGGACCCGGCTCGAAGTCCCCGACGGCGTGGTGACGGTGGTCATCGCCCTCGCGGGCGGCCTGAGCCTCACCGCCGGCGGACCTGCACAGGGCGCCTCGTCCTTCCTCTCCGGACTGCGCACCACCGCGACGCGCGGCGAGCACCCCGGAGGCCTCCACGGCATCGAGGTCACCTTCTCCGCGCTCGGCGCCTACCGGACCTTCGGGATACCCATGCGGTACTTCACGGAGGCTTTCGTCGACCTGTCCGACCTGCTCGGCCGGACCGCCGCCCACCTCGTCGAGCAGTTGCAGCAGACCGAGTCCTGGGCCGACCGGTTCGCCCTCCTCGACGCCGTGTTCCTCTCCTGCGGCGCAGACCGGGGCGGCACCGTCTCGCCCGAAGTCCGCGAGGCCCTGCGCCGGTTGTGGGCCGACAGCCGGCCGGAGGCCCTCAGCAGCATCGCCGGCGAGGTCGGCTGGAGCTCCCGCCACCTGCGCGACCGCTTCGGGCAGCAGGTGGGGCTGGCGCCGAAGGCCGTGGCCAGGGTCGCCCGGCTCCAGCGGGCGCTGCGCCTCCAGTCGCTAGGCCTGGACGGGGCCGAAGTGGCGGCCTTCGGCGGCTTCCACGACCAGGCCCACTGCATCCGCGAGTTCAAGGCGATGACGGGACTCACCCCCTCCCGGTTCGCGGCCCGCCGGGGCGGCCTGCCGCCCGGCTCGGCGCTGGACCGGGTGGCGGGCCGGGTGACCAGCCTGCTGCTCCCGGATACGGCCTGAACTCCGATTCCTACAAGACCGCCGCCGCTGACTCCCCCCATGCTGCTGTGCGCTGGAAAAGACGCTGTTGACGTGGGTAGGAGCACCGGGATGCTGTCCGCACTGGGACTCGACACATCGACCGAGGCCGTCTACAGGCTGCTGGCCGCGCGCCCCGAAGGCTGGGGCGTCGGGCAGATGGCCGAGCGGCTCGGACTTGGGGAACAGCACGTGCGGGACGCGCTGGACAGACTCGCCGAGCTCTCCCTGCTGCGCAGGTCGGCGGACCGGCCCGGAGGATGGCGCGCGATCCACCCCGAACTGGGACTGCACCTGCTGCTCCGCCGCCAGCAGGACGAACTCGAGCAGCGCCGACGGGAACTGGACGAGACCCACGTCGCGGTCACCCGCATGATCGCCGACCTCGCCGAGCCCGGGACCGGGTTCGCGGGCGAAGGCGGGGGCGAAGAGACGGACAGCGAGCGCCTCATCGGCATGGACGCGATCCAGAGCCGGCTGGAGCAGATCGCCAACAAGGCCACCACCTCGGTCTGCACGTTCATGCCGGGCGGCGGCCACTCCCCGGCGTCCATCGAGGCGGCGCGGCACAACGACGCCCAGATCCTGCTCCGCGGGGTGGAGGTCCGGACGGTCTGCCTGGACAGCGTCCGCAACAGCGCACCGACGCTGGAGTACGCACGCTGGCTGACCGAGTCCGGGGGCGAGGTGCGCACGGTTCCCAGCCTGCCGCTGCGGATGATCCTCATCGACGGCGCCAGCGCGCTGGTCCCGCTGGACCCGTCGGACACGCGCCGCGGCGCCGTCCTCCTCCACGCGGCCGGGGCCATGACCGCGCTGTCGACGCTCTTCGAGCAGGTGTGGGCCGTCGCGCTGCCGCTCGGCGCACAGCAGGCCAGGGACGAGGGCACCGGGCTCACCGCGCAGGAACGGGAACTGCTCACCCTGCTGGCCAAGGGGCTCACCGACGAGACGGCCGCCGGGCGGCTGGGGGTGTCCCTGAGCACCGTCCGCCGCAGCATGGCATCGATCATGGAAAGGCTCGGTGCGCGCAGCCGCTTCGAGGCCGGGCTGCGGGCGGCGCAGGCCGGCTGGCTGTGAGCCGGAGCCTCAAGGCGCGGTGAGCGGTCAGCGGTGTGCGGCGAAAGGGACGGTGCCCCACCCCGGCGAACGACGTCGCCGGGGTGGGGCACCGTCGGCCGGTCCCGCCCTCAGGAGGAGAGGTTCATGGACGGATACCCGGCCATGCCTCACCTTCCCCTCGGTAATCGCCCGTGCACGCGGTGTTGGTGCCGCCGAACCCGGAGGGCCGGATGCCGCAGGCCCACGCCTTCACGTCCTCGTCGTTGATCACGACGCTGTAGAACCTGCCGCTGCCGTTGGTCCGTGTACTTCCTGCCCTGGCTGTTCTTGACCTCCATGCGGGAGCCGGAGGGCACGTTGATCTTGAACCGGCCCCAGGCGGCCCGGCAGGACGGGCTGTAGCGCAGCTGCGCTCCTGAACGCTTGTTCTCAGCCGTCGGACCGGGTTCGCACAGGTGGCCGACGCCCCCGCCCCGCCCGTGCGATGCTGGGTCCATGACCCTGGAGGACCTGGTACGCCTGCGTCGCGCGCGGGACACGATGGACCGCGACTACGCGCAGCCGCTGGACGTTCCGGCGCTGGCCAACGTCGCCCTCATGTCACCCGGGCACTTCTCCCGCAGCTTCCGCGCCGCCTTCGGGGAGACCCCGTACAGCTACCTCATGACCCGCCGCGTCGAGCGGGCGAAGGCGCTGCTCCGGCGGGGTGACCTCAGCGTCACGGAGGTCTGCTTCGAGGTCGGATGCACCTCGCTCGGGTCGTTCAGCTCGCGCTTCACCGAGCTCGTCGGCGAGACCCCGAGTGCGTACCGGGCCCGCCGCCACGAGGCCGGCGCGGCGATCCCGGCGTGCATCGCGAAAATTCATACGCGACCGATCAGGAACGGAGAAGCGGAATCGGCCACCGCCTCGTAGCGTCGGAGGCATGACCATCAAGCTCTCACAGTGCTTCATCGCAGTCGACGACCACGACAAGGCGCTCGCGTTCTACCGCGACGTCCTCGGCATGGAGGTACGCAACGACGTCGGGTTCGAGGGGATGCGCTGGGTGACCGTCGGCTCACCCGAGCAGCCCGACGTGGAGATCGTCCTCGAACCCCCGCTCGCCAACCCCAACGCCTCCCCGACGGACAAGCAGCAGATGGCGGAGCTGCTCGCCAAGGGCATGCTGCGCGGGGTGATCTTCTCCACCGACGACGTCGACGCGACTTTCGAGCGCATCCAGGCAGCCGGCGGGGAGGTGTTGCAGGAGCCGATCGACCAGCCGTACGGCGTCCGCGACTGCGCCTTCCGCGACCCGGCCGGCAACATGCTCCGCTTCAACCAGCCGAAGCGGTAAAGACCGCAGCAGAGTCCGGACCAGCGAAACCGACGGGGACCGCACACGCGGTCCCCGCCCGAACGACGGAGACACGATGAGCAAGGCCACGGGGACGGGGACGGGGGCGCGGCCTTCCGCGCCGCACGGTGCCGACAGCCACGACGTGATCCGCGTGCACGGCGCGCGCGAGAACAACCTCAAGGACGTCAGCATCGAGATCCCGAAGCGCCGGCTGACGGTGTTCACCGGGGTCTCCGGCTCGGGCAAGAGCTCGCTGGTCTTCAACACGATCGCCGCCGAGTCCCAGCGGCTGATCAACGAGACGTACAGCAGCTTCGTCCAGGGCTTCATGCCGACGCTCGCCCGCCCCGAGGTCGACGTCCTCGACGGTCTGACGACCGTGATCACCGTCGACCAGCAGCGGATGGGCGCCGACCCCCGCTCCACGGTCGGCACCGCCACCGATGCCAACGCGATGCTGCGCATCCTCTTCAGCCGGCTCGGGAAGCCGCACATCGGCCCGCCCAGCGCGTACTCCTTCAACACCGCCACGGTCCGGGCGAGCGGGGGGATCACCGTCGAACGCGGCGCCGCCAAGACCAGGACGGTGAAGGCGACCTACAACCGCACCGGCGGCATGTGCACGCACTGCGAGGGCCGCGGCAAGGTCTCGGACATCGACCTCACCCAGCTCTACGACGACTCCAAGTCCATCGCCGAGGGCGCGTTCACCATCCCCGGCTGGAAGTCGGACAACGTGTGGACCGTGGGGATCTACGCCGAGTCGGGATTCCTCGACCCGAACAAGCCGATCCGCCGGTACACCAAGAAGGAGATGCAGGACTTCCTCTACCGCGAGCCGACCAAGGTGAAGGTCAACGGCGTCAACCTCACCTACGAGGGCCTGATCCCGAAGATCCAGAAGTCCTTCCTGTCCAAGGACAAGGAGGCGATGCAGCCGCACATCCGGGCGTTCGTGGAGCGGGCTGTCACCTTCACCACCTGCCCCGAGTGCGACGGCACCCGGCTCAGCGAGGGGGCCCGGTCGTCGAAGATCAAGCGGATCAGCATCGCCGACGCGTGCGCGATGGAGATCAGGGACCTCGCCGAATGGGTCCGCGGCCTCAAGGAGCCCTCGGTGGCGCCGCTGCTCGCCGCGCTGCAGCAGTCCCTCGACTCCTTCGTCGAGATCGGCCTCGGCTACCTCGCCCTCGACCGGTCCGCGGGATCGCTGTCGGGCGGCGAGGCGCAGCGCGTGAAGATGATCCGCCACCTCGGCTCCGCCCTCACCGACGTCACCTACGTCTTCGACGAGCCCACCATCGGCCTGCACCCCCATGACATCCAGCGGATGAACGACCTGTTGCTGCGGCTGCGCGACAAGGGCAACACGGTGCTCGTGGTGGAGCACAAGCCCGAGGCGATCGCGATCGCCGACCACGTCGTCGACCTCGGCCCCGGGGCCGGGACGGCGGGCGGCACCGTCTGCTTCGAGGGCACCGTCGAGGACCTGCGGGCCGGCGGCACGATCACCGGCCGCCATCTCGACGACCGGGCCACCCTCAAGGAGACGGTGCGCGAGCCCGCCGGCGTCCTGGAGATCCGCGGCGCGACGGCGAACAACCTGCGGGACGTCGACGTCGACATCCCGCTCGGGGCGCTGGTCGTCATCACGGGGGTCGCCGGCTCCGGGAAGAGCTCCCTCGTCCACGGGTCGATTCCGGCGCGCGAGCAGGTGGTGTCGGTCGACCAGGCGCCGATCCGCGGCTCCAGGCGCAGCAACCCGGCCACCTACACCGGACTGCTCGACCCGATCCGCAAGGCGTTCGCCAAGGTCAACGGCGTGAAGCCGGCGCTGTTCAGCGCCAACTCCGAGGGCGCCTGCCCGACGTGCAACGGCGCCGGGGTCATCTACACCGACCTGGCCATGATGGCGGGCGTCGCCACCCCCTGTGAGGACTGCGAGGGGAAGCGGTTCCAGGCCGAGGTGCTCGAGTACCGGCTCGGCGGGCGTGACATCAGCGAGGTCCTCGCGATGTCCGTCGACGAGGCCGAGGAGTTCTTCGGCGCCGGCGAGGCGCACACGCCGGCCGCGCACAAGATCCTGGACCGGCTCGCCGACGTGGGCCTCGGGTACCTCACCCTCGGCCAGCCGCTCACCACGCTGTCCGGCGGCGAGCGGCAGCGGCTCAAGCTGGCCACCCACATGTCGGAGAAGGGCGGCGTCTACGTCCTCGACGAGCCGACGACCGGCCTCCACCTCGCCGACGTGGAGCACCTGCTGGGCCTGCTCGACCGGCTCGTCGACTCGGGCAAGTCGGTGATCGTGATCGAGCACCACCAGGCGGTCATGGCGCACGCCGACTGGATCATCGACCTCGGTCCCGGCGCCGGCCACGACGGCGGAAAGGTCGTCTTCGAGGGCACTCCCGCCGACCTCGTGGCCAAGCGCTCCACGCTCACCGGCGAGCACCTCGCGGCCTACGTCGGCGCCTGACACCTCGCGGGCGTCGCAGGCGTGCCGCTACGGGAACCGCCCCGGCCGGATGTTCCGGCCGGGGCGGTCGTCGTACGTGCGTACGCGCCCGGTGGTTACCAGAGCACGGGCAGGCGCTCCGGCAGGCGCTTCATGAAGCGGGTCCGCCAGACCAACTGGTCGACGGGGACGGCGAGCTGGAGGTTGGGCATCTTCTCCAGCAGGACCTCGATGGCGATCTCGGTGTGCCGCTTGCCGAGGGCGGTGGCGGGGCAGTAGTGCTGGCCGCCGCCGAAGGAGAGGTGGGTGCCGGCGTTCGCCCGGTCGATGTCGACGAGGTGCGGGTCCGGGTACACGGCCGGGTCGGTGTTGGCGGCCTCGACCAGGACGAGCATCAGCTCGCCCTTCTTCACCTCGACGTCGCCGACGGTGACGTCCTCCAGGGCGAGGCGGGGCAGCCCGTCGGCGATGGAGAGGTTGACGCGCAGGAGTTCGTCCACGGCGGCGGGGATCTTCTCCGGCGCCTCGCGCAACTGCTCCCACACCTCGGGGTGCTGGATGAGGGAGACGAGTGCCATCGTCAGGAAGCCCATGGTGGAGATGACGCCGGCACCGAAGAGCGTGACGCCGACCGTGGCCAGCATCTCGTCCGTCAGGTGGGCGTAGTCCGGGTCGTTGCGCAGGGCGGCGAGTTCGGAGATGAGCCCGGTGGTGGCGGGGTCGTCCAGGCGCTCGACCATGTAGGCCATGTCCCGGTCCCAGTTGAGCTTGGCACCGGTGACGGGGCAGGCCGAGTTCATGAAGGCGATGTCGAGGCTGGCGGCCAGGCGCGGGGCGTCGGTCTCCGGGATGCCGAGGATCCGGCAGTGGAGGCGCTCCGCGTACGGGTTGGCGAACTGGCCGCGCAGGTCGACCGGCGCACCGTAGGTCAGCAGGCTGTCGACGAGGGCATTGGCCTCGGCGCGCATCCAGTCGACGAGGCCGTCGGTCTTGGGGTTGATCGCTTTGAGGACGGCCTTGCGCAGGCCGGCTCCGGTGATGTTGCCCATGTTGTTGACGACCTCGGGCGGGATCGTCAGGGCGTACTGGCGGGGCACGCCGGGAGCCGACGTGTCCTTGAGGCTGAACCGGGGGTCCTCCAGGACCATCTTGCACAGTTCATAGGAGGAGACGAGCCAGGCTTCGTCACCGGCTATCGTGCGGACCCGCTTCACGGGCTCGTTGCGGAGCTCTTCGATCTCACGGGGGAGCTGGTCGCCGCGCGCGGAGAACGGGAAGTCGAGCAGGGTGTCAGTGGGCATCGGGGTGTCCTTCGGCGGGCGTGATGATGGCGTGGCCCTGGTTGCGCGAGGCGCGCAGGCCCGAACCGCGGGAGTAGAGCAGTTCGGCCATCGGCAGGAGCTGGTGGTAGCAGTTGAGCGAAGACGGCACGCCGAGGATGGCCGGCGTGTCGAGGAAGAGCGGCGCCTCGGCACAGACGTACTCGAGGCACACCTCGCGCTGCCGGGTCGTGGCGGACTTCCCGTCCAGGACCTTGGAGGAGAGGAATGAGTCGACCAGGGAGTTGCAGGTCTTGCGGAACTCCGGGTCGTTGTCGAGCAGGCTGTTCAGGTGGTTGTGGAGAGCGCGGTAGGCCGGGATGTCGGTGAGGGAGGACATCGGCCGGGCGCGCAGGCGGGTGCCGGTGGGGTCGGCTTCTGCGGCGGCGTTGTTCACCTTGGCGCGAACGCCACGCAGATTCTTGACCGCCTTGCGTCGGGCCTCGTCCTCGCCGTAGCCGAGGGCCTCGTACATCTCTGCCACGTGCAGGTCGGTGTAGATGAGGTCGACCTGCTCGAAGTTGCGCATCCCCCATTGGGCGAGGTCCAGAACGCGCTGGGCGGAGAAATAGCTGTTCCCCGGAGAGATGCCTATGACGGCATGGTCGCCTTCGGTGCTGATCACCTGGCAATGCGGGGTGTACGGCCGGACTGTGAAGACTTCGGTCGCTGTCGTCAACAGGTGTCGGGTCCTTTGCGCCGCAAGTCCCATGGGGCCCTGTGCCCCGGGTGTGGCGGCGACGTGAAGGAAGGTACCGCAACTCTGTGCGACGTTCCATCACTTCCTGTTGGTAACTCACCTGTCGGACAGGACAGTTGTCTGGGGCATCTTTCGAGTGGGCCGTGCGGAGTCAAGAGTTGGCGCCGAATTCGCGCCGAATTCGGCGCCGAGCCGGCGAATTCCGGGGTGCCGATGCGGCCGGGGACGGGGACGGGGCCGTCCGGACGGCGGCCGAGTCTCCCCGTTGTGGGAGCCGACCGTGTTGTCGCGTCCGGCGTTGAAGACGCCTGAACGGCCCACGCCGACGTACTCTTCCCCCAGACGGATGATCATGGGGGGACGACGTGGGAAACGGGCCGGCACGCAGACGCGGGACATGGGCGATCATCCTCCTGGTCATGGGGGTGAAGACGGTCCTGGCAGCGCTGGTCACGATCGGGGTGTTCTTTGCGCCAGGGGGGTACGACGCCCAGCGCATGGGGGACGATTTCATGGCGCCGACGTCTCCCCGCGGCGCGGCCATCTGGTACGAACTGTCCGGCGAGGAACGCATCCACCGCGGGGACGTCGCCGTGGTCTCCGATCCGGAGGGCGTCGAAGGCATCGGCATCGGCGGGCGGGTCCTGGCGGTCGCGGGCGACCGGCTCTCGTACGCGACGGGGGATCCCGCCCTGACGCTCAACGGGGAGCCCCTCGCCGAGCCCTACCTGGCAGCCGGCTCCCCGCCCTCGGCCGTGCCCTTCGACGTACATGTCCCCGAAGGGCGGGTACTGGTCATGGGTGACAACCGCGGCCTCTCGCACGACGCCGACTACCTGGCCGGCAAGGGCCACGGCACCCTCCCCACCGAGGACGTCCGGGGCAAGGCCGTCCCGAAGCCCACCTGGCTGCTCGTGGTCGCCATCGCCCTGGCCCTGGGTGCGCTCCTCGCCCTCGCCGGTACCGTCGTCGGCATTTCCTTCCTGACCGCCCGCCGCCGCGCCCGGGCAGCCGCCCCCGCGATCCTCGGGCAGCACTGAACACCGGCCCAGGACCACCGACGCCCCGCTCGGCCCGAACCCGGTCGGCAGGGCGCGCCGGACGCCGTACGGGCCCTCAGCCCGGCGGCAGTTCGCGCAGCCGGCCCTCCGCGACGAAGGCGACGCCGCCCCCGACGCGCACGGAGCGGACGTCCTCGCCGTGACCGTCGGCGGTGACGGTCATCTCGCTGGGGCGGCCGGTGAACCGGCCCTGGCGCAGAACGGCCGGCTCACCGGCGCCGATGCGGCCGTGCCGGCGCAGGTAGGCGGCGGCGCAGCCCGCGCCGCTGCCGGTGGCGACGTCCTCGAGGACCCCGTCGTTGTTCCAGTGCCGTCCCTCCAGGGCCCCGGCGTCCAGGAGGTAGGCGAACTGGGCGCCGATGCGGGCCAGGGGCCCGTCGAGGGGGGTGGTGACGCGGGCGCGGGCCAGCGCGTCGCCGCGTACGGGGAGCACCAGGTAGCGCAGGCCCGTGGAGACGACCTCCGGCGGCAGGCCGGGGTCCAGGTCGTCCGGTCCGAGGGCGAACAGGGCGGCGAGGCCGTGCGGGTCGGGGCGGCCGAGGAAGGCGGCGGCGCCCTGGTCGAGGAGGCTCGTGTACCGGCCCGGACCGCGGCGCTCGGTGGTGACCTCCACCGTCCGGGCCGGCAGCCGCAGGGTCCAGGCCTCGTGGCCGGCGCCGCCGTGGAGGGCGTGCAGTACGGCGGCGGCGCCGATGAGGGGATGACCGGCGAAGTCCAGTTCCCCGGTGAGGTCGAAGACACGGGCCCGCGCCCGCCGGGGGTGCGCGGACGCGCCGTCGCGGAGCAGGAAGACGGACTCGAAGTGGCGCAGTTCGCGGGTGACGGCCTGCATCTGTCCGCCGGTCAGCGCATCCGCCTCGGGGAACACCGCGAGGCTGTTGCCGCTGTACGGATGGCCGGTGAAGACGTCGACGTGGTGGTAGAGCATCGGGGCGCGGGCCTCAGTGGGCGAAGGGCGGTTCGAAGCAGCCGCTCTCCATGTACGGGCCGTTCGCCCTCACCTGGTAGTTGGTCTTCTGCACGAACGCCGTGACACAGGCGTCGTCATGGACCCACAGCCCGACGCGGGTCCCCTCCGGCGTGACGTAGTGGTCGGCCTGGAAGCGCGGCTCCATCTCCCGCACGCTGAGCGTCCCGCCGAGCCGTTCGCCCTTCGGCCCGGTCTTCTCCTCCTCGTATCCGAGCGGCCGCAGGGCCGACCGCACGCTCGCGGGGTCCCACTTCCCCTCCTCCCAGAGCCGCTTGAGCACGGGCTCGATCCGGTCGGCCTCCTTCCGGGCATCCTTCGCACTGGAGGGGGACATCTCGCCGGATCGGCGGTGCGCGTTGTTCTCCCCGTGGTGCGGAGCGCCGTCGCCGGCGCCGGGCTCCACGTACGGAGAGGCGCCGGGGGCACCGGGACTCGCACCGTGGGCCGCACTCGGGCTCGCGGTCGGGAGCGCGCCCGGGGCCGCGGGCGCCGCGTCCGTGCCGCGGCGCTCACCGCAGGCGGTCAGGGACAGGGCAGCGCTCAGGAGAAGAGCGGCCGCGGCGGAGCAACGGCGCGGCCCGCGTATCGAAATGACCATGGGAGGACTCTGCCATGCCGGGCCGCGGAGCCGCCCTCCGCCACCACGGCGACACCCCCTAGGCTTGGACGGTGACCAGCACAGCGCCCAGCCGCCGACGGGTGATGGCCGCCGGGCTCGGCGCCCTAGCCGGGGCACTGGGCGGATGCTCGGGCGAGGCCGGACCGGTAGGCCGGCTGCGGCTCGCGACGGGGCCGGAGGGCGGGCCGTACAACGCCTTCGGGAAAGCCCTCGCCCAGGCCGTCGCCGCGAGCGGCCGACCGCTCGAGATCGTGCCCGTCAGCACCGCGGCCAGCGTGGACAACCTGAGCCGGCTGGACGACGGCTCCGTGGAACTGGCGCTGGCCATGGCGGACGTGGCCGAGGACGCGGTACTCGGGCGCGAGTCGTTCTCCCGGCCGGCCGCGGTGACGGCACTGGCCCGGGTGTACGTGAACTACACACACCTGCTCGTCCCGGCGGAGGGGCCGGTGCGCGCGGTCCAGGACCTCGCAGGGCGTCCGGTCGCGGCCGGCGCGGAGGGCTCGGGCGTACAGGTCGTGGCGGAACGGGTCCTGCGGGCGGCCGGGCTGAGCGAGGGCCCCGCGCCGGCCCGCGCGCGGCGGCTGGGCCTCGCCGCCTCCGTCGGGGCGCTGCGCGAGGGCGACGTCGACGCGCTGTTCTGGTCCGGGGGCGTGCCCACACCGGCGCTGTCGGGGCTGGCGCGCGAGCTGCCGCTGCGCTTCCTGCCCCTCGACGGCTACGTGGGCGCGCTGCGGGAGCGGTACGCCCCCGCCTACTCGGCGGTCACACTGCCGGCCGGGGTGTACGGGCTCGCGGAGCCGGTCGCGACCATCGGGGTCGGCAACTACCTCCTGGCCCGTTCGGACGTGGGGGAGGACGCCGCGCGCGAGCTGCTCCACGTCGTGTTCGAGCAATGGCGCGACCTGCTGCGCGAGGTCACGGCGGGGGCGCGGCTGGAGCCCCGGTTCGCCATCTCGACCGGTGAGGTGCCGCTCCACCCGGGGGCGGTCGCCTACTACCGGTCGGTGTACGGCTGAGCGGTCACGGGGCCGGGAGGCGGAGCTCGGCGACCAGACCGTGCGGCACGTTCCCGCGGACGTCCAGCCCACCGCCGCTGCCGCGGGCGAGCTCGTCGGCGATGGCCAGTCCCAGGCCGCTGCCGCGCACGTTCTGGTGCTCGGGAGAACGCGCGAAACGCCTGAGCAGAAGCGCCAGTTGGTCCTCCGGCACGCCCGGGCCGTCGTCCGCGACCCGGACCACCGCGCTCCCGTCGGCCGCACGTGTGGCGAACACCTCGACCCGGCCGTCACGCGGCACGAACTTGACGGCGTTGTCGAGGAGCGCGTCCAGGATCCGGCCCGCCGCGTCGGGCAGGGCCCGCGCCCGCAGCTCGCCCGGCAGGCCTGTGGCGGTCAGGCGCAGTCCCGCGGCGCGGAAGACCGGGGTCCAGGCCGTCACCCGGTCCCGTACCGCCTGCACCACGTCCTGGACGCCCGGCTCCGCCGTGCCGGACTCCACCCGTGCCAGGGACAGCAGGCCGTCGAGGAGTTCCTCCAGGCGCTCGGCCTCGTCCAGGGCGCGGGTGTGCTCGGTGAGGCCGGGACCGGGAACGATGTGCGGCTCCACGTTCTCCAGCTGCAGCACCAGGGTGGCCAGCGGGTTGCGCAGCTGGTGTGAGGCGTCGGCGACGAAGTCGCGCTGGCGGCCGATGGAGTCGGCCATGGCCTCCGCCATGGTGTTGAAGTGCCGGCGCAGATGGCGCAGTTCCGGAGGCCCGGTGTCGGAGACGGCCCGTGCCTGGAGGCTGCCGGCCGTCAACCGCTCCACCGCCCGGTCCAGGTCGAGGAGCGGGCGCATCAGCCAGCGCGCGATCCCCGCCGCGACCAGGGCGGCCGCCGCGAAGGCGGCGACCGCCCCGGCGGCGATGAGCGACCAGCGGACCGCCACGTCCCGGCGGGCGGCGTCGGTGGGGACGGCCAGCAGGACCGCCCCGCTGACCCGCTCGTCCCGGCCCACCGGTTCGGCGAGCACGACGGTCCTCGGACCCCAGGGGCGCAGTGTGGGCAGCCGGTCGGTGGAGCGGCCGGTGAGGGCGCGGCTACGGGCCTCCGTCGCTGCGGAAGGGGCTTCGGGGGAGGCGCCGGCGTCGCCCGTGTCCGTACGCGTACCCGTTCCGGTAGCGGTGGCCGCGTCCGTGGCGGCCCGGTACGCGGGCCCCGCTCCGGCCCGCGCGATGGTCTCTCCCGCCGTGTCGACCACCACCACCCCGGCTCCGTACAGCTCGGCGTAGCGGCCGATCTCGGCCGAGAGCTCCGCCCGGTCGGCGGCGGTGCGCATCCGCTCGGCGAGATCGGCGAACCGCACGGCCTCCGAACGCCGTTGCAGGAGCAGGTGCTCGGTGCGGCCGCGCGCGTAGGCGTCGGCCAGGGGGACGCAGAGCAGCAGGGCCGCGGCGCCCATGAGCACCATCAGCACGGCGAGGAGCCGGCGCCTCATCGGGTGCCGCCCCCCTCCGCGGGTGCGGCGGGGGAGCCGAGCTGGTAGCCGAAACCGCGGACCGTGCGCACGAGGTGGGAGCGGCCGGTCTTCGCGCGGATGCCGGCCACGTGCACGTCCAGGGAGCGGGAGGCGGCGAGGAAGACGTCCCCCCAGATCCGGTCCAGGATCACCTCGCGGGAATGCACCTCGTCCGGGCGGGCGGCGAGGAAGGCGAGAACGTCGAACTCGCGTCGGGTCAGCCGCACTTCGGCGCCCGCCACGGTGACGGTGCGGCCCGCCAGGTCGACCTCGACGTCCCCGGTGCGGACCGGCCTTGCACCGGCGCCGGTGGCGTCGGCGGGATGGGCGCCCGCCCGGCCGGAGCGGGTGTCCGTCCGCCGGCGTACCGTGTCGATGCGGGCCATCAGCTCGGCCATCCGGAACGGCTTCACGACGTAGTCGTCGGCGCCCGCCCGCAGCCCCTGCACGATGTCGCGCTCCTCGCAGCGCGCGGTCACCACGATCAGGGGCGCGTCGCAGACGGTCCGCAGCCGCCGCAGCAGTTCGAGCCCGTCGAGGTCGGGAAGGCCCAGGTCCAGCAGGACGAACTCGGCCTCGTGCACGTGCCGCAGGGCGTCCAGGGCCCGGCCCACCCGGCGCACCGTGTGGCCGCGCTGGGCGAGAGCGGTGCCGAGGGCCCGGGCCATCCGGTCGTCGTCCTCGACGAGAAGCGCGTGCATGGACAGTTCCCTCGCGACCTGTGACCGGGGCGGCTCAGCTTACGGGAGCCGCCGCCGGACGTCCCGGGGTTTCACCGGTGCCGGCACCGGCACCGGCACCGGTCTCGCTCCCGGCACCGGAGTCGGCCTCGGCCTCGGCGCGGCTGAGCGCGGCGTTGCGGGTGTCCGGCATCAGGACGTACGTCACGAGGGAGACGAGGGCGCACCCGGAGACGTACCAGAAGAACATCTTCTCGTGGCCGCTGTTCTTGAACCACAGCGCCACGTACTCCGCCGTGCCGCCGAACAGCGCATTGGCGATCGCGTACGGCAGCGCCACGCCCAGGGCGCGCACCCGGGTCGGGAACAGCTCCGCCTTCACCGCCGCGTTGATCGAGGTGTAGCCGGTGATGACGACCAGGGCCAGCAGGGACAGGCCGAGCGCGGACCAGTACGAGGTCGCCGACCCGAGGGCGGTCATGATCGGGTACGTGCCGACGGTGCAGCCCACCGCGAAGGTGATCAGCAGCGGACGGCGGCCGATCCGGTCGGACAGCATCCCGGCGAAGGGCTGCAGCACGGCGAAGAGGGTCAGCGCGGTGAAGCTGACCAGGGTGGCGGTCGTCTTCGGCATGCCCGCGCTGCCGACCAGGTACTTGGTGAGGTAGGTGGTGTAGGTGTAGTAGGCCACGGTGCCGCCGAGGGTGAGCGCCATGACCAGGCCCGCCTGCCGCCGGTAGAGCCACAGGGCCTTGAGCGTGCCGCGCGTGCTGTCGTCGTGGGCGTCCTCGCCCGACGACTCCTCCTTGAACGCGTCGGTCTCCTGGAGCCGGCGCCGCAGCCAGAAGACGACCACCGCGAACAACGCCCCGAGGACGAACGGGATCCGCCACCCCCAGCTCTCCAACTGGGCGGTGGTGAGGGTGTGCTGCATCGTGATCAGGATGCCCAGGCCGAGCAGCTGGCCGCAGGTCATCGACACGTACTGGAAGGAGGAGCCGAGGCCGCGCCGGTTGCGGGCCGACGCCTCGGTCAGGTAGGTGGCGCTGGCCGCGTACTCGCCGCCGATGCTCATCCCCTGGAGCAGGCGTGCGAGCAGCAGCACCAGCGCGCCGAAGTAGCCGGCCTGGCCGTAGGTCGGGGCCACGGCGATCAGCAGGGCGGCCACCGACATCATGGTGACGGTGAGGGTGAGGGCGCTCTTGCGGCCGTGCCGGTCGGCGGCGCGGCCGAGGATCCACCCGCCGACGGGGCGCATCAGGAAGCCGACGGCGAAGATGCCCGCCGTGTTCATCAGCTGCGTGGTCGGATTGTCGCCGGGGAAGAAGGAGTCGGCGAAGTAGATCGCGAAGCTGGCGTAGACGAACCAGTCGTACCACTCGACCAGGTTGCCGAGCGACCCGCCGATCAGGGCGAGACGGCGCTTCTTGCGCTCGTCCCCGGGCGGTGAAGCGGGCATGACGGCGGACGCGGACATGGCGGCTCCTGACGGAAGTCCCCGAGGGGAGAGGGAGAAACGCCCCGGTGGCGGGGAAGTGTCCCGAGCATGCGTCGGCCGTTGTACCCGGACAAGCTCCGGCACGCAGATCTAACGTTCCGCTAAGAAAGCCGCGCGGCTGCGGGGATTTCACAGCTCGGTCATGTGCACGTCATGTCTGCTCCATGGCGGTCACCCGCAGGTGGACCACGGTGGTGGCGCCGGCCCGGGAGCGCCCCCAGGGGTTCGAACCGCGGCCAGGCCCCCCACCGAATACCATGAGCAGGAGGCAGGATGAGCGTGATCAGGAGAAGGCGGACGCCGGTCGTGGCCGTGGCGACCCTCGTGGCCCTGGGAGTGGTCGCCGGGCCGGCGCACGCCCGCGGAGACCACGGCGCGGCGGCGGCGCTGCCGCAGGTGCAGGCCTCCCTGGAGACGCCCTCCCTGTTCGACGACGAGGCCGGCGGCAACGCGAACGCCGACGACCCCGCGATCTGGCGCAACGAGAAGGACCCGGACCGCAGTCTGGTCATCGCCACCGCCAAGGAGGGCGGCCTGCGCGTGTACGACCTGGACGGGCGCCAGGTGCAGTCCCTCCCGGCCCCGCCCCCGCCGAGGGACGGCGACGCGCCCGGGCGCTTCAACAACGTCGACCTGATCACCGGGCTCCGCTTCCCCGGCGGCGCCCGCCACGACGTGGCCGTCGTCTCCGACCGGGGCCGCGACCAGCTGCGCGTCTACCGGATCGACCCCCGCCGGCCCTCCGCACCCCTGGTCGACGTCACCGACGAGTCGGCGGCCCCGCAGGTCTTCTCCGCAGGCCAGGACGAGGTCAACGACCAGCGGACCGTGTACGGCCTGGCCGCGTACACCGACCGTCGCAGCGGCCGTTCCTTCGCGGTCACCAGCCGGCGCCACGCCACCGCCCTCGCACTGGCCGAACTCCTGCCCGACGCCCGGGGGAAGGTCGGCTACCGCACGGTCCGCACCACCTCGCTGCCCTCCACCTTCACCCTGCCCGACGGGAAGGCGTGGAGCCCGTGCGGTGAACCGGGCGAACTCCCGCAGATCGAGGGCATGGTCATCGATCCCGACACCGGCGACCTCTACGCGGGCCAGGAGGACGTCGGCATCTGGAAGCTGGACGCCGACCTGCGTTCCCCCGCCCGGCTGATCGAGAAGGTCCGCTCCTTCGGAGTACCCGGCACCTGGAACCCCGGGACCGAGGAATGCGACGCGGGCGCGGACCCCGGCTTCGGCGGCCGGCACGTGTCCGCCGACGTGGAGGGCCTGACCATCTGGCGCGACCCGGAGCACCCCGGACACGGCGGCTACCTGCTCGCCTCCAGCCAGGGCGACGACACCTTCGCCGTCTTCGAGCGCGGGCGCGGCAACGCGTACGTCCGTAGCTTCCGCATCACGGCGGGCACCAGGCCGGGCGCCCCCGACGGCTCGCAGGAGTGCGACGGAGCCGCCGTCACCAGCGCACCGCTGGGCAAGAGGTTCCCGAACGGCCTGCTGGTCGTCCAGGACGGCGCCAACACCCCCGAATCCACCGGTCCCGACGGGGAGGCCCGCACCGACACCGACTTCAAGTTCGTGGACCTGGGCCGCCTCGAACGCGCCGCACGCCTCTGACCCGGGCCCGGCGGGGACTGGACGGCGCCGCGTCCGCGCGGCTCGGTAGGATCGCGACCGCATACGACGGAAGGCGATCATGGCGGACAGTCCCCTCAGGCCCAGCTCGTTGATCAACACGGTCTACGGGGCGTTCCTGCGACGCCTCGGAGGCTGGATCTCCGTGGCCGACCTGGTCACCCTGATGTCCGAACTGGACGTCGACGGCCCGGCGGCGCGCTCGGCGATCTCCCGGCTCAAGAAGAAGGGCGTCCTCGAACCGGAGCGCCGGGGCGCCACCGGCTACCGGCTCAGCCCGGCCGCCCAGCCCGTCTTCGACGAGGGCGACCGGCGCATCTTCGGCAGCCTGGAACCGGCGAAGCTGAGCGACGGCTGGGCGATGGCCGTCTTCTCCGTGCCCGAGTCCGAGCGGTCCTACCGCTACCAGCTGCGCACCCGGCTGACCTGGCTCGGCTTCGGCAACATCGCCCCGGGCGTGTGGCTGGCGCCGGGCCGCCTCCTCGGCGACGCCCGCGACATGCTCGTCCGCCTCGGACTCAGCGACTACGTGCACCTGTTCGCCGCCGACTACGCCGCCTTCAGCGAGCTCCCCGAGACCGTCAGCTCCTGGTGGGACTTCCCGGCGATCGAGGAGCAGTACGCCGGCTTCACCGAGGCCTACGGACCCCTCGCCGCCCAGCTGACCGAGCAGCGCGAGATCGACGGCGGCGAGGCCTTCCGCGCCTATGTCCCGATGCTCACCCAGTGGCGCCGCCTGCCGTACCTCGACCCGGGCCTGCCCGCCGAACTGCTGCCCGCCGACTGGAACGCGGTCGCCGCACGGCAGATCTTCCAGCAGCTGAACGCGGTACTCGCCGCACCCGGCCTGCGTCACGTACAGGAGGTCACGGGCCTGGCGGAGGAGCCGCCAGGCCCCGGTACCGCCTAGGACCTAGGCGGTTTCCTGCAGCCGGTCACCCGCCGCGGCCACGGGCCCGGCCGCCTGCTCGGACGCACGATGGGCCGCCGTCGCGGCGAGGAGGGTGGGGAGTACGCGTACGGCGTGCTCGGCGTACCCCCGGGGTGACGGGTGGACCCGGTCCGGGCCGAGGAGCTCGGCGGCCCGGATGCGGAAGTCGTCGACCGCCGAGGCGGCGATGAGCGCGCCGAGCCGCGCGGCGGTGAGGGACTGCATCCGCCCGAGCCTGCGGGCCCGGCGCGAGGCCGCCCAGCGGACCGGCGCACGGAAACCCGGGGCGTTGCCGGGGTCGGGGCAGGGCATGACGACGACCTGCCGGCCGGCCTCCCGCAACCGTTCGACCGCGCGCTCGAAATGGCGGGCGGCGCGGGCGATGGAGGTGGGGATCAGGGTGTCGTTGCTGCCGATGATCACCACGGCGATCCCGCGTTCGACGGTGCCGATGCGGTCGAGCTGGCGGTGCAGCGCGGCGGTGGTGCTGCCGGCCCGGGCCAGGACGCGCAGGTGCACCGGGCAGCCGGTGCTCTCGGCCAGGGCGTGGGCCAGCCGGGCGCCGAGCGTCTCCTCGGCGGCCCGGGCTCCCACGCCGCGGGCCAGGGAGTCACCGAGCAGCAGCAGGGGCAGCGGCTCGCCCTGCTCCGGCCCGTACCGTCCGTCGGGCGACGGCGTGACGTGGCGTTCGGGCGGATGCTTCATCAGCAAACGGGTGTAGAGGCGGGCGGCGGTGGCGATGACGCGCCGCCGCCCGCTCGGTCCGGGCCTGGGGGTGGAGACAGCGGGCATGGAGATGGACGTCCCTCGGTCGCGTGGATTTTGGTGCACTTCGAGTCGGTGCGCGGGCGCTTACGGACGGCGTACGGCCTCGGGCGTCAGGCCCTGGACCGGAAGCGGCTCCGGTACCGAAGCGGTTTCCCCGGCGGAGGACCGCCCCGGCGTCCCCTCGGGGCCCGGCAGGCGGAACCAGGCGAGGGCCGCGCCCGCCAGGGTCAGCGCGGCCGCGGTCCAGGCCGCCGCCGCCATGCCCCGTACGAACGCGTCGCCCCCGGCGGCGACCGGCGCGGAGTCCCCGGTCGACACGGTGGCCAGGACCGAGCCGAGGACGGCCACGCCCAGCGTGGAACCGACCTGCCGCGAAGCGTCGTTGAGGGCCGAGCCGAGGCCGGAGGACTCCTCCGGAACCGCCGCCATCAGGGTCTCCGTGGCGACGGGAGCCACCAGCCCCGCCCCGAACCCGGCGAGCCCCTCGAAGGCCAGCACGTGGGTGTCGCCGGCGAGGACGGCGCACCCCGCGGCGATCAGGACCAGGCCCGCCGTCACGGATGCCCGGGCCCCGTACCGCTTCGACACCACGGCCGCCGCGCCCGCGCCGACGGCCAGGCCGACGGACAGCGGGGTGATGCGCAGCCCCGCCTCCAACGGGCTCATCCCCCGCACCTGCTGGAGGTACAGCGTGACGATGAACATCGCACCGAACACCGCGAACGACATCAGCGCGAGAGCCACAGAAGCCGCCCCCACCCCACCGTCGCGCGCCACCGCGGGTGGAAGCATCGGCGCCGGGCACCGCCGCTGCCACCAGGCGAACACCGCCATCAGCACGGCCGCCACCAGGAACGCGGCCAGCACGGGCCCGCTGAGCCAGCCCCGCCCGGGCGCCTCGATGATGCCCCACACCAGCGCGAGCAGCCCGCCCGACGACAGCAGGGCCCCCGCCCGGTCGAGCGGCCGCGGGCGCGGGCCGGTGGACTCGGGAACGAACACCACCGCGACCGCGAACACGGCGAGCGCCACCGGCACATTGAGCCAGAAGGCCGCCCGCCAGGAGCTGTGCTCCACCAGCCAGCCGCCCGCGACCGGCCCGGTGAGCGTGCCGATCCCGGCCACGGCGGCCCACAGCGACATCGCCCGGCGACGGTCGGCGGCGGCCTCCCGGAACACGTGGGCGATGGTCGCCAGCGTCGCGGGCATGAACAGCGCGGCGCCCAGCCCCATCCCGCACCGGGCCGCCACCACCTGCGCGGGGCTGTCGGCCAGCGCCCCGCCCAGGGAGGCGAGGGCGCAGACGGCCAGCCCGGCGAGGAAGGCCCGCCTCCTGCCGTACGAGTCGCTCAGCGTTCCGGCGGCCAGCACGCAGGCGCCGAGGGTGAGGGCGTAACCGTCGACGATCCACTGGGTCTCGGCCATGGACGGGCCGAGGTCCTGCCGGAGCCCGGGGATCGCCACGTTCAGCACGGTGAAGTCCAGGCCGATCAGGAACAGCGCCGAGCAGACGACCGCCGTCGCCGCCCACGCCCCGCGCCGGGTCACGATACGGACCCCACTGCACCGCCGCGCACCGCCGGGGCCGTCCTCAGGGGCTCGTCACGCCGTCGGAACCCGATCCGGTAGAGCGTGGCCGCGCGTCGCAGGAACGTGCTCTCGGACGCCCGCAGGTACAGCCGGTAGCGCCTGAAGCCTTCCGGCCCCACCAGCTCATCCGCCTGCTCGCGCGCTCGCAGCAACCGCGCCGACCAGCCGCGCAGCGTCCGTGCGTAGTCGTCGGGCGAGGCGCTCAGCACGGTGACCGAGAAGTACGGGTCGCAGGCCGCGGTGATCTCGGCCAGCCGGGGCAGGGTCATCCCGGGGAAGATGCTCGCGGCCACGAACCGGCCCACCGGCCCGTCCGGCCCGGTCTGGTCGTCGTACGCGATGGTCTGCAGGGACATCCGACCGCCGGGCTTCAGCCAGCCGTGGCACTTCTCGAAGTACGCGCCGTAGACGGCGAGGCGTTGTTCCGCGCCCATGCGGTCGGTGACGAAGTGCTCGAACGCCCCCACCGAAACGATTCCGTCGTACGGCCGGACGGCGGTGTGCGCGTCCCAGCTTTCCAGCAGGGGCAGCACGCCGGGCAGAGCCCGGTCGGTCATGTGGGCGTGCTGGGCGGGGGAGAGGGTGAGCCCGGTGACCTGCTGCACCCGTCCCGAGCCGACGGCGTGGGCCGCCATGCCGCCCCAGCCGCAGCCGACGTCGAGGAGCCGGAACCCGGTGCTGTGGCCCCGGGCGCCCGCCAGGTCCAGGTGGTGATCGAGCTTGGCGCGCTGTGCACGGGCGAGAACGTCCCCGTCGGCAGGGTCACCGTCGATGCCGTCCCACAGGGCCGCCGAATAGCTCATCGTGCGGTCGAGCCAGAGGGCGTAGAACTCGTTGCCGACGTCGTAGTGGAATGCGATGTCGGCAGGGCTCGTGCCGGACCGGGCGGCGGGCGCGTGGGGAATGGTCGTGGTCATGCCGCTCCCGAATGCGTCCGGCCGATGCCCCGGGAACAGGGCGAAGCGGGCAACCGCACGGGCAGCACGAGGAGTTGACGGGCCTTCATGCTTCTGAAGGGGGGCCTGGGCTCGCTGGTCCGGGAGACACCGGCCCACACGGAATCGATCTTCACGGAAGGTGATCATGGTGCGACGCACGGTGATCGCGCAAACCGGCTCACCCGAAAGGGTCCCCCGGAGGCGGACCGGCTCACCCGGGCCCGGCGCCGTCGGGCCCGAGGCCGACGGTGATGACGACTCCGGCTCGCGTCCAGGCCGGCCTTCGGGCGCACCCGCGCGTGCGGCCTCCCGGCCGGGTCCTGCTCCGGGAGGGCCGCTCGCCCTGGGCTCGTGCCTCTCAGCGTCCCGTCGACTGGTGCAGGCGCCGCCAGTACCCGGCGAGGTCGTCGACGGCGGAGGTGACCGAGTCCAGCCGCATCGTGGTGCGGGAACTGCGCTCGTAGCGCGCCCAGTTCGGCATGGGGCCGTGGTTGGGGTCGCCGGTGCGGATGAAGGAGATCCAGGATGCGTGCATGGTCGAGGCCAGGCCGTCACGGACCCGGGGGTTCAGTCCCGCCAGGAACGGCGCCTGCGACCACTTGTCGAAGTTGTTGAACGCGAAGGGCAGCTCCAGGCAGTGCGCGGCCCCCAGCTGACCGTTCTCGGCGGGCGTCGGAAGGTCGAACTGGTACGCCCAGACCGGCCGCCCGCGGGCCGCCCGCCGCTCCGCCAGCGACACCGCCGGCATGCGGAACAGGTCGTCGCCGACCAGGTCCATGAGCACGTCGAGCGGGCGGGCGCCCGGCCGGGCCTCCTCGTACGCGGTGTAGGCCTCGCCCGCCCGCGCTCCGAAGGTGTTCCGCGCCCGCGCGAGCACCTGGTCCTTGGTCACGCCGGTGTACTCCGGGTTGAGCGCGAAGGCGAAGTTGGCCTCCTCCCGGGTCCAGCCGATGAGGACGTCGATGTCCGCCCCGGGGCCGCTGAGCAGCAGGTCGGCCGGGTTGCGGTCCAGCGTCACCTCGTCGATCACCGGAAGGTACGGGGTCGACCAGTACCCCCACTGCTTGGTGCGGCCGAACATCCCGAAGGTGGCGGCGACCAGCTGCGGCCAGGGCACGTCCCGCAGCGCGGCCACGTCCGGCGCCTTGAGGATCTCGAGAAAGGCTCCGCTGCGCTGCAGCGACTCCGCCCGGGTGGGGATCTTCAGCCCGAGCGGCGGGCTCTGCAGGATGGCCCGCCGGAACAGCGGGCGGCCGGCGGGCCGTGCACCGGCGAGTGCCGCCACCGAGAAGGCGCCGCCGGACTGTCCCGCGAGCGTGATGTTGTCCGGGTCGCCGCCGAACCCGGCGATGTTGTCCCGTACCCAGCGCAGCGCGGCGAGCTGGTCGGTGAACCAGAAGTTCCCGCCGGCGCCGTCCTCGCCGAAGTAGAGGTATCCCAGCGGGCCCAGGCGGTAGTTGAGGGTCACGACGACGAGATCGCCGTTGCGCGCGAAGGTCTCGCCGGAGTAGTTGGGCAGTGAGCCGGAACCCGAGATGAAGCCGCCGCCGTGGATCCAGACCAGCACGGGGCGCTTGCCGGCATCGGCCGCGGGGGTCCAGACGTTGAGCGTCAGGCAGTCCTCGCTGAACGGGGGCGCGCCGTGGTTGCCGAGCGGCCCGCCGCCCCCTTCGGGCTGCGGTGCGCTCGGGCCGAAGGCGGTCGCCTCGCGCGTCCCCTGCCATCCGGGGTGCGGCTGGGCGGGCCGCCACCTGAGGGCGCCGACAGGGGGCGCCGCGTAGGGCACGCCCTTGAACACGGCGAGCCCTCCCTCGACGACTCCGCGCAGTCGGCCCGCGGGCAGGTCCACGACGGGCGAGGGCTCGTTCGCCCGGGGTGCGGCCTGCGCCGCGTGAGCGCCCGGGAGGCCGCCCGGAAGGCCGGTGAGGAATGCGGCGCCGGCCAGCACCCCGCTGTTCTTGAGGATTCTGCGCCGCGATGGATCGTCGGTCATGGTGCTTCACTCCCTGACGGATCGGGGGCCCGCTGCCGTGACGGCATAGCGTGAATTTGACGAGGGTCAGTGCTACGGCATATGAACCGCCCGGGTCAAGGGATGGAACGAGCCCGCCGTGCATATCTTGCGAACTATTGACGAGCGTCGTCATTGCACGATAGACACGTGTCACCTCGACCCCGCACCTCTCTCCCGGGACCGGTCGGGCACCCCCACTCCGCACCCCCGTTCCGCACCACCATTCCGCACCCCATCGGCACCATCCGGTCCGCCAGGACCGGGTCACAACGTACGGAGTCCCCATGGCAGGTCGGTTTCGCCCCGTAGGTCTGATCACCGCAGTCACCGGCCTCTTGCTGGCCACGGCATGCGGCGGTGCCAGCCTCGGGAACGGCGACGGCAGCAAGCAGAGCGGGCCCGTGAAGATCGGGCTCCTGGTCCCGCAGTCCGGGACCTACAAGGCGCTCGGCGACGACATGAAGCAGGGCTTCGAGCTCTACCTCGCACAGCACGGCGGCCGGCTCGGCGGCCGCGAGGTCCAGATCGTGGTCGCGGACGAGGGGGAGACCGCCGACTCCGGCAAGGCGGCGGCCGAGAAGCTGGTCAAGCAGGACCGGGTCCTCGCGGTCAGCGGGGTGGTCAGCTCGGCCACCATCAACGGGGTCAAGGACCTCTTCGAGACCAGCAAGGTCCCGCTCGTCGGCTCCAACGCCTCACCCACGACCCTGACCGGGACCAAGTACGTCTGGCGCACCTCCTACGTCAACGACGAGCCGGGCGAGGCCCTGGGCAAGCACGTCGCCGAGAAGGCGGGCGGCCCGGTCTTCCTCATCGCCGCCGGCTACCAGGCGGGCAAGGACGAGATCGAGGGCTTCAAGTCCACCTTCCTCCCCGCGGGCGGCAAGATCGCGGGGGAGGAGGTCTACACCCCGTTCCCGGCCACCAAGAACTTCCAGCCCTACCTCGCGCAGATCGAGAACTCCGGCGCCAAGGCCGTCTTCTGCTTCTACGCCGGCGGCGCGGCCGTCGACTTCGTGAAGCAGTACCGGGACTTCGGACTGGCCGGCAAGATCCCGCTCTACGCCCCCGGCTTCCTCACCGAGGGCGGCGTCCTGAAGGGGCAGGGAGAGGCGGCCACCGGCATCCTCACCGCGCTCAACTACAGCGCCGACCTGGACAACGCCGCCAACAAGCAGTTCGCACCGGCCTACCGCACCGCCTACGGCGCCGACCCGACGACCTACGCGATGGCCTCCTGGGACGCGGCACAGGTGCTCGACAAGGCGATCAAGGCGGCCGGCGGCACGGTGACCCCGGAGACGGTCAACTCCGCCATCGCCACGGTGGGGGACATCGACAGCCCGCGCGGCACCTGGCGGTTCAACAGCGGCGGCACGCCCGTGCAGCCCTGGTACCTGCGGGAGGTCCGGCAGGGAGCCAACACCGTCGCCGGCGACCTCGGCCGGCTGGGCGGCTGACATGGGCGGATGGCTGGACGGCAACGTCGTCAGCGTCGTCGACGGAGTCGCCTTCGGACTGCTGCTGTTCACGATCGCAGTGGGCCTCTCCCTGGTCTTCGGCATGATGGACGTCCTCAACCTGGCGCACGGCACGCTCTACCTCGCCGGCGCCTACACCGCCTACGCACTCTCCGACGGCACCCTGCCGGGCCTCCTCCTCGCCCTGGCGGCCGGGGCCCTGGTGGGCGCACTCGGGGGAGCGGCGCTGACGGCGCTCACCCAGCCGCTGGCCCGGCGCGGGCACCTGGACCAGGCCGTGCTCACCCTCGGCATCACCTTCATCGTCGCCGACCTCCTCGCCGCCGCCTTCGGCGGCGAGGTGCTCCCCACCGACCCGCCCACCTCGCTGCGCGGCACGGTGGACCTCCTCGGCCACACGTATCCGGTGTACCGGCTGGTGTTCATCGCCGTCGCCGCAGCCCTCGCCACCATCGTGTACCTCGTCTTCGAACGCAGCTCGCTCGGAGCCCTGGTACGGGCCACCGTCGCGGACCGCGACATGGTCCGCGCCCAGGGCGTCGACATCCGCAAGGTGCTCTACGGAGTCTTCGCCGCCGGCGCTGCCCTGGCAGCGGTCGGCGGGGTCCTCGGCGCACCGATCCTGGGTCCGGGCCCGGGCGTCGACGAGAGCGTGCTCGTCCTCTCGCTCGTCGTCGTGGTCGTCGGCGGCCTCGGCTCCGTGCGCGGCGCACTCGCAGGAGCCCTGCTCATCGGCCAGGTCCAGACGCTCGGCGTGGCCCTGCTCCCCGAGTACGCGCCCTTCCTCCTCTTCGGCACCATGCTGCTCGTGCTCGTGGTCCGCCCGCACGGCCTCGTCGCATCGGCGGTGCGCACATGAGCCACTCCGCACCGTCCGGTTCGACGAGGCCGGGCTCCGCGACCCGGCGACTGCTGGTCACCGCCGTGGTCGCCGGACTCGCCCTGGCCCCCTTCCTCCTCGGCTCGTACGCCATCGGCACCCTCTCCAGGGTCCTCGTCTTCGCCCTGCTCGCCCTGAGCGTGAACCTGCTCACCGGCCTGACCGGACTGCCGACCCTCGGCCAGTCCGCGTACTTCGGCGTCGGCGCCTACACGGCGGCGATCGTCGCGACCCGGCTCACCGACATCGGTGCACTCCAACTCCTCATCGCCGCAGGCGTGTCCGCGCTGGTGGCCGTGCCGACCGGGTGGCTCGCCGTCCGGGCCCGCGGCGTGGTGTTCCTCATGCTGACCCTGGCCATCGGCGAGATCGCCTACAGCGCCGCGGTCAACTGGAAGTCTCTGACCAACGGCAGCGACGGCATGTCCGGCATCCCGCCCGTCGTACCGCTGCCCGGCCTGCCCCCGCTGGAACTCGACGGGCTGGTCTACTTCTACGTACTGGCCGTGTTCCTCCTGCTCTTCGCAGCCGTCAGCCGCCTCGGCTCCACCCCCTTCGCCCTCGCCCTGCGCGGAATCCGCGACAACGAGGCCCGCATGAAGGCCATCGGCTACCCCACCCGGCGGTACGCCCTGACCGTCTACTGCGGCGCCGCGGCGCTGGCCGGCGCCGCCGGGTCGCTGTGGGTCTCCGTACAGCGGTTCGTCTCGCCCGGCGACGCCGGATTCGAGATAGCCGCCCTGGCGCTGCTGGCCGTCGTCATCGGCGGCCCGGGCTCGATGTGGGGAGCATGCGCCGCGGCCGCGCTGATCTGGACGACCCGCGACCACCTCGGCAACCTCGAGGCCGTCGCCGGACGAGGACCGCTGCTGCTCGGGCTGCTCTTCGTCATCGCCGTCTACACACTGCCCCGCGGACTGGCCGGCGTACGGCTCCCGTCGAGGCCGACCCGGAAGAGGACGGCGTGACCGATCCCGCACCACATCTCCTGGAACTGCGCGGAGTCTCGAAGCACTTCGGGTCCTTCCGAGCCGTCGACCAGGTCAGCTTCACCGTGCGCCCCGGCGCGCGCCACGCCGTCATCGGCCCGAACGGCGCCGGCAAGTCCACCCTGTTCGGCCTCGTCTCCGGAACCCTGCCCGCCACCGCCGGATCCCTGCTCCTCGACGGGCGGGACGTGACCCGGCTGCCCGTGCACCGACGGGTCGGGCTCGGCATCGCCGCGACCTTCCAGCACTCCAGCCTCTTCCTGCGGGAGACAGTGCTGGAGAACGTCCTGCTCGCCGCGCTGCGCCGGGCCGCAGCCGGTACCGGAACGGGGCTCGGCGGCCGGCGGAGGGCCGGTGCCCGGACCGCCGCGACCGCGCAGGCGCGCACACTGCTGGAGCGCGTCGGCCTGCCCACCCGGCACGACCTGCCGGCGGCGGAGCTCTCGCACGGCGAACGGCGACAGCTGGAGGTCGCCGTGGCGCTCGCCACCGAACCGAGGCTGCTGCTCCTGGACGAACCCGCCGCCGGCATGTCCCCGGCCGAGACGGAGCGGCTGACGAAGCTGATCGCCGCCCTGCCCGCAGAGGTGACCGTGCTCCTGGTCGAACACGACCTCGACATGGTCTTCGAACTCGCCGACACCGTCACCGTCATGCACCTCGGAAACCACCTCACCACCGGCTCCCCGGACGAAGTACGGGCCTCCGCCGAGGTCCAGAGCGCCTACCTGGGCACCACGGAGGTCTCCTCGTGAACCCGTTCCTCAGCGTGCGCGGCCTGCGCTCCGGATACGCCGGCGGCGTCGTGCTGGGCGGCGTCGACCTCGATCTCGAAGCGGGCGGGACCCTCGCCGTCCTCGGGCGCAACGGAGTCGGGAAGACCACCCTCATCTCGACCGTCATGGGATTCGTCCGGCCCTACGAGGGCAGCGTCGAGCTCGACGGCCGGGAGATCGGCGGAGCCCGCGTCGACGTGATCGCCCGGGCCGGGGTGGGCGTCGTCCCGCAGGGGCGCCGGGTGTTCGCACCGCTGACCGTGGCCGAACACCTCGCGATCGCCGCGCCGCGGCGCCGCACGCGGGGGCCGTGGACCAGCGCGCGCATCCTCGACCTGCTGCCGCGGCTGGGGGAGCGGCTGGGGCATCGCGGCGACCAGCTCTCCGGAGGAGAACAGCAGATGCTCGCGATCGCCCGGGCCCTGCTGGGCAATCCGCGGCTGCTGCTCCTCGACGAACCGTCCGACGGGCTCGCCCCGGCGATCGTCGCGCAGGTCGGCGAGGTGATCCGCGAGGTGAGCGCGCAGGGCATGACGGTCGTCCTCGTCGAGCAGAAC
Source organism: Streptomyces sp. NBC_00207 (assembly GCF_045160965.1). Lineage (NCBI taxonomy): Bacteria > Bacillati > Actinomycetota > Actinomycetes > Kitasatosporales > Streptomycetaceae > Streptomyces > Streptomyces sp. NBC_00207. The sequence goes on from NZ_CP130715.1 coordinate 9,082,752, forward strand.
CTGGGGCTGGCCCTGTCCGCCGCCCAGCAGGTGGCCGTCATGCAGAAGGGCCGCATCGTGCACCGGGCGGACGCGGCCGAGTTCGCGTCCCGCCCCGACGACCGGCGGCGTCTGCTGGGCGTCGACTGACACCGGAAGGAATGACCGATGGCTCCCTCTCCCGACCGCGAACCACCGTTCACCGCCCTCGGCCGCACGGTGGTGCTCGTCGCGGACGCCGAAGCCGCCCTGGCCTTCTACCGGGACGTCCTCGGCTTCGCGGTGCTGCACGACCGGACGGCCGACGGCTACCGCTACCTCCACATCGGTCTGCCCGGCCCGACCGGACAGCCGGCGGTCGGCCTCTGGCTGATGCCGGCGGCCACGGCCCGGGAGCGCGACCTGATCGGCCGTCAGTGCGGCGGCCAGCCCATGCTCGTCCTGTACACGGACGACGTGCGCCGGACCGGAACGCGCCTGCGCGCCAGCGGCGTGCGGGTGTGGAACGAACGGGTGGGGGACGCGGGCCGCTCCCTGCACTTCGCCGACCTGTACGGCAACGTCATCGTGGCGGCGCAACTGACCGGCTCCTAGGCCGGCCCTATCCGGGCGTGTCCCGGCCGCTGTCGCGCAGGGCCCGGGCGAGGTGGCGGGCGGTGTCGCGGGTCCGGCGCGGTACGCCGCGGCCGCCTTCGACGAGCCGGGCGGCGCGGCCCATCGTCCGCAGTGCCCGTACGGACCCGACGGCGGGCACGGCGTCCGTCAGGGCCGCCATGGCCGTGCCGGTCTCGCGCCAGTCGCCCGCCCGGGCCAGGACCCGGGCGAGCTCCGCGGCGAACAGCACACGGTAGGCCGGGCCGTCACCGTCGGCGTACGCGGCGCCGTGGAGGAGGGCGGCCGCCGTCTCCAGGTCCCCCAGCGCGGCCCGCACCAGCCCCTGGTGGCCTTCGAGCTCGGGCCGGTCGAACCACCAGGCCCAGGACGGGTCCCGGCCCGTCGGCGGGTCCGCGAGCAGCTCGGCGGCGGTGCGCAGGGCCCGCCCGGCCTCGGGCCCGCGCCCCAGCCGGGCCAGGGCCCGCCCCGCCCGCACCTGGAAGATCGCCGCGACGCGCCCGGGAAGGTCCTCGCGGGCCAGCACGGACGAGGCGATCCGCAGCGAACTCCCGGGCCGCCCCAGATGCTCCTCCTGCATCGCCAGCACCGCGAGGATCAGGGGTTCCACGGTGGCCGGTCCGGCCCCGCGGCTGCCCCGGGCCAGCTCCAGGGCCCGGAGGTGGAGCCGCCGCGACACGGCGTGCCGTTCGGCGTCGAAGGCGATCCACGCGGCGACCTGGAACAGTTCGGCGCGCGCGTCCCGCCCCGCGTCGTCCGCCCCGGCGTCGCCCCGCCCCGCGTCACCCCGTACGGGGGCGGCGCGGCCGACCGTACGGACCGCGTCCAGGGCCGCGCCCACCGCCCACCGCGCCCCGGCCGCCACGTCGAGCGCGACCAGCTCCTCCGTCAAGGCCTTCACCTCGGCCACCGACACCTCGGGCACCGCCGGCCCCCCTTCCGTCGATCGGCCTGCCACTTCGCGGGCCCGGTGCCGTGCAGGACCTCAGACAGGAGCCCACCCCCTGTGATCATCGTAGGCGGCCCGGCCGACACCGGCCGTGGCTGCACGGCTGCGGGAAGCCGCGGCGTGAGGATGGGGCCATGCCCGACACCTTCGCTTCGCGCACCATCGACGTGACGACCGGGGAGCGGGAGACGGTCCACGACCTGACCGCTGCCTGCGCCGCCTTCCTCGGGGAGGTGGCACAGGGCCGGTGCGGACTGCTGAACGTCTTCACGCCCCACGCGACCGCCGGCCTCGCCGTCATCGAGACGGGAGCGGGCAGCGACGACGACCTCCTGACGGCCCTGCGGTCCCTCCTGCCCGCCGATGAGCGCTGGCGGCACCGGCACGGATCCCCCGGCCACGGGCGGGACCACGTACTGCCCGCAATCGTTCCGCCCCACGCGACGCTGCCCGTGATCGACGGAACGCTCGCGCTGGGCACCTGGCAGTCCGTCACCCTGGTGGACACCAACCGGGACAACCCCCGGCGCCAGGTCCGCCTGTCCTTCCTCGGCTGCTGAAGGGGCGTCAGGGAGGGGCGCAGAGGTGAAGACGTCACCATCATGACAGGTCAGACGGCGTTTTCGTAGGACCAAGGGCACAGGCGGATTGTCTTGTTCGGACCCCTGTGCGGCTTTGAGAATCACCGTCATGACTCACTCAGCGCACCCCAGCCACGACGCAGTTCTCCGAGCCCGAGTGGCCCTCCTCGGATCACAGGCGCTGCCGGTCCGTCAGGAGGTCGCGGCCTACCGCGTGCTCGCCCAGGTGAGCCCGCTGGCGTACCTGCCCCTGCTGACCGGCGCGCTGCACGAATACAGCCGCCAGGAGTTCGCCGATCAGCCGGAGATAGCCCTGGCCCTGCGTGCGGAGGCCGTCGCCGCCGCCCGCCGCATGCACTCCATGGAGCCCGACCGGGCGAACCTGCTGGTCGGCGCGCTGCTCCGCTACAAGAAGCAGCTGACGGTGATGGATCGGCAGGTGGAACTCGACGCTGTGGAAAGGGAGTTGGCCCAGCTCGTGTGACCGCTCTCACCTGCGCCCGGCGCGCTCGGTCACCAGCGCCAGGTGAGTGCTTCGCCTTCCGCGACCGCGGACCAGCGCTGCGCCGCGCGGTCGAGCGCGGCCGAGGCCAGGGCGGTCTGCCGGTCGTCGAGGGGACTGCGGCCCAGCCCCCGTCCGTCCGTGGGCAGCCCCGACCAGGCGCGGTAGGCCCAGTTGACGCAGAGCTCGGCCTGCATGACCGCTTCGCCCTTGCGCCGCAGGACCTTCAGTCCCGACCTGCGGTGGCGGGTCGGCCCGACCGGTTCGAATCCTTCGAAGGTGGCGCCCTCCGCCGTGGCACCCCAGAAGCCGTCGGTGATTCCGAGCGCACTCTCGACCGCAGCGTGCACGAGGTCGTGGGGCATGGTCGGGCCGGTCGGCCGGGCCGCCAGCCGGACGTCCGGGCCCCGCCGGTCCCGTACCTCGAGCTCGTGACGGTTGTCCGGAAGCTTCCGGAAGATCATTTCCAAGGTTCCGCCTCCTAGGGCGTCCGGGCCGGCCGGGGTGGGCCGGCCGGCCCGGACGTCAGGTCACACGAGGTCGAACCGGTCCAGGTTCATCACCTTGTCCCACGCGGCGACGAAGTCCTTCACGAACTTCCCCTTCGCGTCGTCGCTCGCGTAGACCTCCGCGAGCGCCCGCAGCTCCGAGTTGGACCCGAAGACCAGGTCGGCACGGGTGCCGGTCCACTTGACGGCGCCCGTGGCGGCGTCACGCCCCTCGAAGGTGCTCTCGTCCCCGGCCGTCGCCTTCCACGTCGTCCCCAGGTCGAGCAGGTTGACGAAGAAGTCGTTGGTCAGGGACCCGGGGGAGGTGGTGAAGACGCCGTGCGAGGACTGCTGGTGGTTCGCGCCCAGCACGCGCAGGCCACCGACCAGGACGGTCAGCTCGGGGGCGCTCAGGTTCAGCAGGTTCGCCCGGTCGAGCAGCAGGTACTCGGCCGGCAGCCGGTTGCCCTTCCCGAGGTAGTTGCGGAACCCGTCGGCGGTCGGCTCCAGCGCCGCGAACGACTCCACGTCCGTCTGTTCCTGCGCCGCGTCCGCACGGCCCGGCGTGAAGGGCACCGTGACGTCGAAGCCGGCGTCCTCGGCGGCCTGCTCGACGGCGGCCGCACCGGCGAGCACGATCAGGTCGGCGAGCGAGATCCGCTTGCCGCCGGCCTGGGCGGCATTGAAGGACTCCCGGATCGCCGTCAGCGTACGCAGCACCGTCGCCAACTGGTCGGGCTCGTTGACCTCCCACCCGCTCTGGGGCTGGAGCCGGATGCGGGCGCCGTTGGCGCCGCCGCGCTTGTCGCTGCCGCGGAACGACGAGGCCGAGGCCCACGCCGTGGACACGAGCTGGGACACCGTCAGGTCCGAGGCGAGGACCTGCTCCTTGAGGGAGGCGATGTCGCCGGCGTCGACGAGCTCGTGCGTCACCGGCGGGAGCGGGTCCTGCCACAGCAGCGTCTCGGCGGGGACCTCCGGGCCCAGGTAGCGCACGACCGGGCCCATGTCGCGGTGGGTCAGCTTGAACCACGCGCGGGCGAAGGCGTCCGCGAACTCGGCGGGGTTCTCCAGGAAGCGCCGGGAGATCTGCTCGTAGGCCGGGTCGATCCGCAGCGAGAGGTCGGTGGTCAGCATCGTCGGAGCGTGGGTCTTGGACGCGTCGTGGGCGTCGGGCACGGTCCCCGCGCCGGCCCCCTCCCTGGGCCGCCACTGGTGGGCGCCCGCGGGGCTCTTGAACAGCTCCCACTCGTAGCCGAAGAGGATCTCGAAGAAGCTGTTGTCCCAGGTGATCGGGGTGTTGGTCCAGATGCCCTCGAGACCGCTGGTGATCGCGTCGGCGCCCTTGCCGGTACCGAAGGAGTTCGCCCAGCCGAGCCCCTGCTGCTCGATGGAGGCGGCCTCGGGGTCGGCGCCGACGCTCTCCGCCGGGCCCGCGCCGTGGGTCTTGCCGAAGGTGTGGCCGCCCGCGATCAGGGCGACGGTCTCCTCGTCGTTCATCGCCATCCGGCGGAACGTCTCACGGATGTCGCGCGCGGCGGCCAGCGGGTCCGGAGTGCCGTTCGGGCCCTCCGGGTTGACGTAGATGAGGCCCATCTGGACCGCGCCGAGCGGGTTCTCCAGCTCGCGGTCGCCGGTGTAGCGCTCGTTGTCGAGCCAGGTGGTCTCGGGACCCCAGTAGACGTCCTCGTCGGGCTCCCAGACGTCCGCGCGGCCGCCGCCGAAGCCGAAGGTCTCGAAGCCCATCTGCTCCAGGGCCACGTTGCCGGTCAGGATCATCAGGTCGGCCCACGACAGGCTCTGGCCGTACTTCTTCTTGACCGGCCACAGGAGCCGGCGGGCCTTGTCGAGGTTCCCGTTGTCGGGCCAGCTGTTGAGCGGCGCGAAACGCTGCTGGCCGGCGCCGGCGCCACCGCGGCCGTCGCTGATCCGGTAGGTGCCGGCGCTGTGCCAGGCCATCCGGATCATGAAGGGGCCGTAGTGGCCGAAGTCGGCGGGCCACCAGTCCTGGGAGGTGGTCAGCACCTCCGCGATGTCCTGTTTCACCGCCGGGAGATCGAGGGTCTTGAAGGCCTCGGCGTAGTCGAACTCCTCGCCCAGCGGATTGGCCACGGCGGGGTTCTTGGCGAGGATCTTGAGGTTGAGCCGTTCCGGCCACCACTGACGGTTTCCGCCGCCCTGGGTCGGATGCGGGGCACGCTCGTGTGCGACCGGGCAGCCGCCGCCCTCCGACTTGGCGTCTACGACGATTGCATCGTGGTTCTCGGCATGGTTCTCGGACATGGGAATCCTTCCGTACCAGGCGGATCGCGGTGTTCAGGAACTGAAGGCGAGGAAACTGTCGGGCAAGGGCCCCGTGCACGGCCTCGGCCTCGTCGGTCGGTTCGACGCCGAGGCGGTCACCGTCCCGGACGGTGTCACCTGCCGCTCTGGAGTCTTCCTGTCTCTTGGCTATCTACGAAACCGATCCTACGATGGACGGAATCCAAGTCAAGAAGCACACCAAGCCCATATCCGATCGGATCCCGGACGTCCGCAGATGAACTCCGGGTACCCGTCGAACCTGAAACAGGTGAGCCGATATGAGTGACCTGCTGCAGCGGCTGCGAGGGCGTGGCTGGCGGATGACGTCCCAGCGGCGCGTGATCGCGGAGGTCCTCGACGGCGACCACGTGCACCTCACGGCTGACGAGGTGCACGCCCGCGCGGCCGAGCGGCTGCCCGAGATCTCCCGGGCCACCGTCTACAACGCCCTCGGTGAGCTGGTCGCCCTCGGCGAGGTCATGGAGGTCACCACCGACGGCCGAGCCAAGCGCTACGACCCCAACGCGCACCACCCGCACCAGCACCTGGTGTGCTCCGGCTGTGGCCTGATCCGCGACGTCCACCCGACGGGAAGCCCGCTGGCCGGCCTCCCGGCGGAGGAGCGCTTCGGCTTCACGGTGTCCGGGGTCGAGGTCACCTACCGAGGTCTGTGCCCGGCCTGCGCCTAAGGGGCCGGGAGGGGCCGGGGAGTGAGCGGGCGCCGAGCGGGTAGGCGCCGCACACCTGGTTCCGACCGAGGAGTCGCCATGCCCCGCAGTTTCAGCCCGAAGCGCGAACGCCAGTACGAACACATCAAGGAGAGCGCGCAGAAGCGCGGCGAGAGCACCGGGCGTGCCGAGGAGATCGCCGCGCGAACGGTCAACAAGGAACGGGCCCGCGCCGGAGAGTCCAAGACGGCCAGCAGGACGTCGCTCCAGGACATGTCCTCCGCCCGACGCGGCGGACAGCGCTCCCACAGCGGCGCGCAGGGACCCACGTACGACCAGCTCTACGAGGAGGCCAAGCGCCGCAACCTGCACGGCCGCTCCTCCATGAACAAGGCCGAGCTCAAGCGCAAACTCGGCCATTGACCCGTGGAGGCGCCATGTCGCAGGCCCCCGACGGGAGAAGCGAGAGCGAGGAAGAACGCGCGGACCGGCAGTGGCAGGAGCTGATCCAGGAGATCCGCGTCGCCCAGACGGGCGTGCAGATCCTCTTCGGTTTCCTGCTGACGGTCGTGTTCACCCCCCTCTTCCACGCACTTCCGCAGACCGACAAGACCATCTACATCGTCACCGTCCTGCTCGGCGCCCTGGCGACCGGCGCGCTCATCGGGCCCGTCGCCTTCCACCGCATCGTCTCGGGCCGGCGCATCAAGCGCGAGGCGGTGGCCTGGGCCTCGCGGCTCACCTTCACCGGGCTCGTCCTGCTGCTGGCCACCTGCACCTCGGCCCTGCTCCTGGTCCTGAGGGTGGCCACCCACGACGCCCTCGTGCCCTGGCTCGTGGCCGGAGTGCTGGCCTGGTACCTCCTGTGCTGGTTCGTCCTCCCGCTGTGGGCGCGAATCCGGTACACCGCCGAACAATGACCCGTCCGTTCACGACCCGTTCACCACGGTGCGGCGCCTTCGTTCCTTCCCGGCCACACGCCAGGCTTCAACCAGAAAATCCTTGATGCCGCACTAGACTGGTGGGTTGTTTGGCGCTGGAACGGAACAACCCGGGCAGACCTGGGCTCCGCCGGCGACCCGGACGGTTTCCGGGAACGAGACGCGAGGGCCGATGGCTGCAACACCTGAGCACGGTGAACTCACTCTGCTCGACGGCGGGGACGCGTACGGGGCCGAGTGCGGGGAGTCCGGCAAATCCGCCCGGTTCTCCGCCGGACCCGCCGCCCCGACGCGCACCCTCGTCGACATCTTCGAAGCCTCCGTACGGGCGTACCCCGACGAGCTCGCCCTGGACGACGGCACCACCCGGTTGACCTACCGGGCGCTGGCCGCCGAGGTCGAGCGCCGCCGACGGGCCCTCGCGGCCGCCGGGGTGGGCCTCGGCGACCGGGTCGGGGTGCGCGTCCCCTCCGGCACCAACGAGCTGTACGCGGGCATCCTCGCCGTACTCGCCGCGGGCGCCGCCTACGTGCCGGTCGACGCCGAGGACCCGGACGAGCGCGCCGAGCTGGTCTTCGGCGAGGCCGGGGTACGGGCCGTGCTGGGCGCCGGAGCGCGTATCGACGTCACCGACCCCGCCGACGCCGGAGCGGCCGCCGCCCGGCCCGGCCCCGAGCACGACGCCTGGATCATCTTCACCTCCGGCTCCACCGGCAAGCCCAAGGGCGTCGCCGTCAGCCACCGCAGCGCCGCCGCCTTCGTGGACGCCGAGGCCGCGCTGTTCCTCACCGAGGAGCCGATCGGCCCCGGCGACCGCGTCATGGCCGGGCTGTCCGTCGCCTTCGACGCCTCCTGCGAGGAGATGTGGCTCGCCTGGCGCTACGGCGCCTGCCTCGTGCCCGTCCCGCGCTCCCAGGTCCGCAGCGGCGCCGACCTCGGCCCCTGGCTGGCGGACCAGGAGATCACCGTGGTCTCCACCGTGCCGACCCTGGCCGCGCTCTGGGAGCCCGAGACCCTCAACGAGGTCCGGCTGCTGATCTTCGGCGGTGAGGCCTGCCCGCCCGAGCTCACCCAGCGCCTGGTCACCGAGGGCCGCGAGGTCTGGAACACCTACGGCCCCACCGAGGCCACCGTCGTCGCCTGCGCCGCGCTCCTCACCGGCGAGGAACCGATCCGGATCGGCCTGCCGCTGGCCGGCTGGGAACTGGCCGTGGTCGACGAATCCGGCGAGCCCGTCCCGATGGGCGGCAGCGGCCAGCTCGTCATCGGCGGCGTCGGCCTCGCCCGCTACCTCGACCCGGAGAAGGACGCCGAGAAGTACGCCCCCCTGGAATCCCTCGGCTGGCAGCGCGCCTACCGCAGCGGCGACCTCGTCCGCGCCGAACCGGAGGGCCTGGTCTTCCTCGGCCGCGCCGACGAGCAGATCAAGCTCGGCGGCCGCCGGATCGAGCTGGGCGAGGTGGACGCCGCACTGCAGGCCCTGCCCGGTGTCGCCGGCGCGGCCGCAGCCGTCCGCACCGCCCGCAGCGGCAACCAGCTGCTCGTCGGCTACCTCGTCACCCAGGAGGGCTGGGACCACGCGGCGGCGGTCGAGCGACTGCGCGCCGAGCTGCCGGCCGCCCTCGTACCCCTGCTCGCGCCGGTCGAGGAGCTGCCGACCCGCACCTCCGGCAAGGTGGACCGCGACGCGCTGCCCTGGCCCCTGCCCGAACTGGAGACCACCGGTCCCGCCGAGCAGCTCTACGGCACCGAGGCATGGCTCGCCGAGCAGTGGAGCGAGACCCTCGGCGTGGCCGTCACCGGCGCCGCCGACGATTTCTTCGCGATCGGCGGCAACAGCCTCGCAGCCGCCCAGCTCACCACCCGGCTGCGCACCCGCTACCCGAGCGCGGCCGTACTCGACATCTACCAGCAGCCCACCCTGCGCAAGCTGGCCCGGCGGCTGGAGAAGTCCGTCCCGGACGACGGCGCGGCCCGGACCGTCGCCCCGGTGCCGCTCCGCTCCAAGGTCGTCCAGTCGCTCCTGCTGCTCCCGCTCTTCACCCTGGTCGGCCTGCGCTGGACGGTGGCGCTGCTCGCCCTGGGCAACGTCCTGCACCGGTTCGGGCCCTACCCGTGGGCGCCGACCGCGTCCTGGTGGCTCGTCGCCGCCGGAGCCGCGCTGCTCTTCAGCCCGCCCGGGCGCCTCGCGATCGCGGCCGGCGGCGCCCGGCTGCTGCTGCGCGGGGTGAAGGCGGGCCGCTACCCGCGCGGCGGAAGCGTGCACCTGAGGCTGTGGACGGCCGAGCGGCTCGCCGAGTACGTCGGCGCGACCTCACTCACCGGCTCCTGGCTGGAACGCTACGGGCGGGCCCTCGGCGCCAAGATCGGCCCCGAGGTGGACCTGCACTCCCTGCCCCCGGTCACGGGCCTGCTCAAACTCGGCCGCGGCTGCGCCGTGGAGTCCGAGGTGGACCTCTCCGGGCACTGGCTGGACGGGGACCGGCTGGAGATCGGCACGGTCAAGGTCGGCGCCGGCGCGGTGGTCGGCACCCGCAGCATCCTCTTCCCCGGCGCCCGCGTCGGCAAGCGGGCCGAGGTGGCCCCCGGCTCGGCCGTGGTCGGCCAGATCCCCACCGGCCAGCGCTGGGCCGGAGCGCCCGCCGGCAAGCTCGGCAAGGCCAAGCGCAACTGGCCCAAGGAACGCCCGCCGCGTTCGGTCCACTGGCGGGCCATGTACGGAGCGACCGGCTTCAGCCTCACGGCCCTGCCCGTGCTGGCCACCGTGCCCGCCCTGCTCGTGGTGAGCCGGTTCGTGCCCGCCGACGCCGGCCTCGTCCAGGCCCTGCGCGGAGCGCTGATCGCCGTCGTCCCGGGGGCGCTCGCCTTCGGGTTCGCCTACGCGCTGCTGCTGCTGGTCTCCGTACGGCTGCTCAGCCTCGGACTGCGCACGGGCAACCATCCGACGCACAGCAGGGTCGGCTGGCAGGCCTGGACGGTCACCCAGCTGATGGACCTGTCCCGGGAGACCCTCTTCCCCCTCTACGCCGGGCTGATCACCCCCGTGTGGCTGCGGCTGCTCGGCATGAAGATCGGCCGGGGCGCGGAGGTGTCCACGGTGCTCGCGCTGCCGAGCCTCACCACCGTGGGCGAAGGCGCGTTCCTCGCCGACGACACCCTGACCGCCCCCTACGAACTGGGCGGCGGCTGGGTGCGGATCGGACACTCCGAGATCGGCCGCCGGGCCTTCCTCGGCAACTCCGGAATGACCGCCCCCGGCCGTACCGTGCCGGACGACGGGCTGGTCGGAGTCCTGTCCGCCACCCCGAAGAAGGCCAAGAAGGGCAGCTCGTACCTGGGCCTGCCCCCCGTCCGGCTGCCGCGGTCCACCGCCGACGCCGACCAGAGCCGGACGTACGATCCGCCCGCGCACCTGCTGTGGGCGCGCGGCCTGGTGGAGCTGTGCCGGCTCGTCCCCGTCTTCTGCTCGGCCGCGCTGGCCGTCCTGACCGTGGCGGCGCTCTGCGCGCTGATCACGGTGACCGGGCTGGGGATCTGGGGAGCCGCGCTGCTCTCCGGGGCGGTCCTGCTGGCCGCCGGTCTGGCCGCCTGCGCAGTGGCGGTGGCCGCGAAGTGGCTGCTGGTGGGCCGCCACCGGGTGGGCGAGCACCCGCTGTGGAGCGCCTTCGTATGGCGCAACGAGCTGGCCGACACCTTCGTCGAGGTACTGGCCGTGCCGTGGCTGGTCGGATCCGTGCCCGGAACTCCGCTGCTGGCCCTGTGGCTGCGGGCGCTGGGTGCCCGGATCGGCCGCGGCGTGTGGTGCGAGAGCTACTGGCTGCCCGAAACGGACCTGGTGGAGCTGGGCGCCGCGGTCAGCGTGAACCGCGGCTGTGTGTTGCAGACACACCTCTTCCACGACCGGATCTTGAGGACGGATACTGTGGTCCTCCGCGAGGGCGCCACCCTGGGCCCGGGCGGCATCGTCCTGCCCGGCAGCACGGTCGGGGCCCGCAGCACACTGGGTCCCGCCTCTCTCGTGATGGCCGGGGAATCCGTCCCCGCCGATACCCGCTGGCTGGGCAATCCGATCGAGGCGTGGCGGTCCTGAAAGGACTGCACCTGCGGTGGTCGGAAGCGGCAGTGGCGGCAGCAGGACACCAGCACGTCGTACGAGCACAGCGCAGGGAGCGGAAGCGGCAGTGAGCGCCCAGAAGACAGAGGCATCGGACCCGTACTTTCCGGCCAACGGCGACTCCCGTTACCGAGTGCACCGGTACGAACTCGCTCTGGAATACCGTCCCGGCCCCAACCGGCTGGCCGGGACGGCCAGGCTCAGCGCCATCGCCGGGCGGGCACCGCTCGCGGAGTTCCACCTCAACCTGGCCGAGTTCAGAATAGGACGCGTCCTGGTCAACGGACGGGCGCCGCATTACACCCACCGCGGCGGCAAGCTCCGCATCCGGCCGGCCAAGCCGCTGCCCGCCGGCGCCGCCTTCACCGTGGAAGTGCACTGGGCGGGCAACCCCAAGCCGGTGCGCAGCCCCTGGGGCGGCCTGGGCTGGGAGGAACTGACCGACGGCGCGCTGGTGGCCAGCCAGCCGGTCGGCGCCCCCTCCTGGTACCCGTGCAACGACCGGCCCGCCGACAAGGCCTCATACCACATCTCCGTCAACACGCCCTCCGCCTACACGGTCGTGGCCGGCGGCCGGCTGCTCACCCGGACCACCAGAGCCAGCACCACCACCTGGGTGTACGAGCAGTCCGCGCCCACCTCCAGCTACCTCGTCGGCCTGTCCATCGGCATGCACCAGACGGTGCTGCTCGGCGACCCCGGGCTCGGCGGCGTTCCGCAGAGCGCCCACGTGCCCGCGCACCTGCTGCCGCAGTTCTCCCGCGACTTCGCCCGGCAGCCCGCGATGATGCAGCTGTTCGAGGAACTGTTCGGCCCCTATCCCTTCGGCGAGTACACGGTGGTCGTCGCCGACGAGGAACTGGACGTACCGGTCGAGGCCCAGGGCCTCTCCCTGTTCGGCACCAACCACGTGGACGGCGCGCGCGGTTCGGAACGGCTCATCGCCCACGAGCTCGCGCACCAGTGGTTCGGCAACAGCGTGACCATCGCCGACTGGCGGCACATCTGGCTGAACGAGGGCTTCGCGAAGTACGCCGAATGGCTCTGGTCGGAGCGCTCCGGCGGGCGCACCGCCCACGAGCTGGCGGCCATCGCACACCGGCTGCTGGCCACGCAGCCGCAGGACCTGCGGCTGGCCGACCCGGGCCGCAAGCTGATGTTCGACGACCGCCTGTACCAGCGCGGGGGCCTCGCCGTGCACGCGATCCGCTGCGCCCTCGGTGACGGCGCGTTCTTCCGCATGCTGCGCGACTGGGTCACCGTCCACCGCAACGGGGTGGTGACCACCGCCGGCTTCACCACGCATGCGGCCCGCTACGCCGCGGAACCGCTCGACGACCTCTTCTCGGCCTGGCTGTACACGCCGGCGCTCCCGCCCCTGCCCTCACCGCCGCCCCTGCCGTCGATACCGGCGAAGCCCGGCTACCCCCCGACGAACGGCAGGCCCGGCAAGGGCCGCGGCCGGGGCCGCACCTCCGCGTAGCGCCGCATCGCCCGGTGGGGAAAGGCCACCCGCCGTCCGGAGCGGAGGTGACACCATGCGGTGTCATGGCAGATGACAGCACCAGCGTGTTCGAGGCGGGCCAGACGGGACTCGTCGTCCGGATCCCGGAGGCGGAGCCGGTCGCCCGGGCCTGGCGGGAACGGCTCGACCCCTCGGCCCACGACGGGGTTCCCGCACATGTCACCGTGCTCTTCCCGTTCCTGGACGAGAGCCGCGTGGACGAGCACGTCCACGCGGCCCTCGCAGACCTGCTGGGCCGCCACCAGGCGTTCGACCTGCGGTTCGCGAAGTGCGGGCGGTTCCCGGACGTGCTGTACCTCGTCCCCGAGCCGGACACGGGATTGCGGCAGCTCACCCGGGCGATCGCGGACCGCTGGCCCGAGGCTCCGCCGTACGGCGGCCGGTTCGCCGAGGTCGTGCCCCACCTGACCATCGCCCAAGGCCGGTCAGGGGCCGCCGTCCTGGAGGAGATCGAGGCCGGCCTCGCCGACGGGCTCCCGTTCACCTCCCACGTCTCGTCCGTGGAACTCATGGTCCACGACGGCACGGGGTGGCAGGAGCGGGCCTCGTTCGCACTCGGAGAACGAAGCGGTCCGTGAGGCCCGTACCGGGGCCCTAGCCCTGCCTCGTCCAGCGCTGCGACGCCTCCCCGCCGCACGACTTCGTCACCAGGCCGCCGGCCATCCCCAGGTCGAGGCAGCCCCCGCCGTAGTCGCTCCGGAGGCTGCCGTTCGAGCCCGTGCGCCAGATCCGGCCGATGTCCTGGGCGCAGTCGCCCACGAAGACGGCCTGGCCGAGCCCGTTGGAGTACAGGCACTGGCCGCTCTGCTGGTTGACGAGCTTGAAGCTCCCGTCCGACCTGCCCTGCACAGTCCAGCGGGCGGACCCGTCCGAGCACTCGCCGAAGTCCGAGGCCCCGAAGACCTGGGTGATGCACTTGCTGTTGTTGCCGTTGCGGTAGCGGTAGGTGCCTGACGCGGGGGGCGCCGGAGGTGCCGGGGCGGTGGGGGCGGTGGACGTCCCGCCGCCGGACGGGCGCGTACTGCCGGTGCCGCCCGCGTTCGCGGAGTTCCCGGATCCGGCCGGGCCTCCGGAGCCGCCCGGGCCGGTCTGGGCGCCGCCGCCCGGGCCGGGACCGGGTCCGGGGCCCTGTCCGGTGCCCGCGGCGGCCGCGTTCGGAGGAACGCCGCCGGCCCCGCCCTGTGCCTGGTCCGGGGCAGGTGACTGCGCGGGTGACGCCGTTGCCGCCGGGCTGCCGCCCGTGGCCGTCGGCGGCGTCGGGTCGGCCGGCGCGGTGACCGAGCTGTGCGGGGCGTTCCCCGCCTCGGCCTGCGGTGAGCCCGTGTGCGGCAGGTACTGGATGGCGAGCGTCGTGCCGCCCGCGACCACCACGACGGGGAAGACGGCCAGCAGGACGCGGGTACGGCGGCGCCGCTCCGGCCGCCCGGGCCGCTCCGGACGGGGCGCGGCGGGTGCGGGCGCCGGCCCGGGATCATCCGGTTCCTTCCCGGACCCCTTCTCCGGTGCCGGTTCCGGCTTCTCGCCCGTGAGCGGCAGCGTCGGTACGTCGACCTCCTGCACGTTCGCGGCGAAGGCGGCCCGCTCTGTCAGCCGCTCGGCGACGGCCGCCGGCCAGAGCGGCTCGGTGAACGGGCCGTGCTGCGAGGCGCGTTCGAGGAGCTGGGCCGCGGTGGGACGGGCGTCGGGGTCCTTGTCGAGACAGGCCGCGACGAGGTCGGCGAGCTCCGGCTCCACCTCCCGCAACGGCTCCAGGTCGGGCTCCTCGTGGACGATCCGGTACAGCACGCCGTGTCCCGACTCGTCGCCGAAGGGCGGCTGGCCGCAGGCCGCGTACGCGAGGACCGAGCCCAGCGCGAAGACGTCGGTGGCGCCGCTCAACCGCCGTCTGCCCGAGGCCTGTTCCGGAGCCATGTAGGCGGGCGTGCCCACCACCATGCCGGTCCTGGTCAGCTGGCTCTGTTCCGCGGCCCGGGCGACGCCGAAGTCGATGAGGGTGAGACCGTCGAGCGTCAGCATGACGTTGGACGGCTTGAGGTCCCGGTGCACCATGTCCAGCGCGTGCACCGACGCCAGGCCCGCCGCCGCCTCCCGCAGCAGCAGCCACAGCGCGTCCGCGGGCAGCGGGCCGCCGTGCAGCCCGATGGCCTCCCGCAGGGTGAGCCCGGGGATGTACGCGGTGGCGAACCACGGCGGGCTCGCGGTGCGGTCGCTGTCGAGCAGCGGCGCGGTGGCCTCCGCAGGCAGCCGGGCGAGGTTGTCGAGCTCGTGCCCGAAACGCCGCAGGAAGTCCTCGTCCTCGCCGACGACGGAGGACAGGAGCTGCTTGACGGCGACGTACCGGCCGTCCCGGACCCCGAGGTACACCCGCCCCATGCCGCCGGCCCCGAGCCGGCCCGCCAGCGGAATCGCCCCGATCCGGCGCGGATCCCCCGGCTCCAGCGGCTCGGCCCCGCTCCCCGTCAGCTCTAACACGTCTTCCCCGCCCGAAATTAGAATCAGTTTCTAGGAATCTAACCCGATGATCCCGCAACGGCAACGCGCCCGGCTGCGCGCCGACTTGGCGCTTTTCTTCAGCCGAGGCGGAACGCCTGCCGGTGGGCCGTGGAGGAGGCCCCGATGGCCTGAGCCAGGTGCCGGCGCAGGGACGCCGCCGTTCCGAAGCCGGTGGGGGAGGCGCCGTGGTCGACCGACAGCCCGGTGGTCTACGGCAGCCGGCACGCGTGCTCGACCCGCCGCCGGGCGAGCCACCGGCCGCCAAGACGCGCGGCGCCCACGTCATCGGCCCCGCCCGCACCGCCAAGCACGACTTCCTGCGCTCGCTCGGCGCCGACGTGCTCGTCGATCACACCGAAGCCGCGTTCGAGACGGCCATGGAGCCGGTGGACGTGGTCGTCGACGCGATCGGCGGCGCCCACGGGACGCGCTCCCCGCGCGCACGGCGTCCCGGTGGCCTCGTCGTCGCGCTCGCCTCACCGGCCGAGGCGCAGCCGGCGGACATCGCAGGGCCACTCGGGCTGCGCGCCGCCTTCATGGCCGTGGAAGCCGATCCGGCGGGCATGCGCGGGGTCGCCGCACTCGCCGAAGCCGGGCGGCTGCGCCCCGAGCTCGGCACCGTCCTCCCGCTCGCGGACGCGGCCAAGGCCCACGAACTCGCCGCCGGCCGCCGCGCGACGTGCAAGATCGTCCTCTCCGCCACCGGCTGACCGGACTCGAGCGCCCCGCCGCCGCCTCCGGCCGGCGTGCGCACGCCCCGGCGGACGGCCACGACCTGGACGCCGCGCGGCCGCCGCTCGTGCCCTCTGGGCGTGGCCGAGCATCGGCTCGTACCGCTTGCGTATCTTGTCGCTCACGGACGGCGACATCGGCGCCGCGCGCGGTGGCGACCCCGGCCCACGCGCGGCACGACGACGAGGAGGAACGGTCATGGGCCTCAAGAAGGCGGTCTACGAGACGGAGCTGCTGCGGCTCCAGACGGAGCTGGTCCAGCTCCAGGAGTGGGTGCGGGCGGCGGGCGCCCGGCTCGTCGTCGTCTTCGAGGGGCGCGACGCGGCGGGCAAAGGCGGCACGATCAAGCGGGTCGCCGAGCACCTCAACCCCCGTGTCGCACGCATCGCGGCCCTTCCCAAGCCGACGGAGCGGGAGCGCGGTCAGTGGTACTTCCAGCGCTACGTGGAGCACCTGCCGGCTGCCGGCGAGATCGTGCTGTTCGACCGCAGCTGGTACAACCGCGCCGGCGTGGAGCACGTCATGGGCTTCTGCACGCCCGCCGAGCACCAGCGCTTCCTGCGCCAGTGTCCGGTCTTCGAGCGCATGCTCGTGGAAGACGGGATCCTGCTCCGCAAGTACTGGTTCTCGGTCAGCGACGCCGTTCAGCAGGAACGCTTCCGCCGCCGTACGGAGGACCCGCTGCGGCGCTGGAAGCTCTCTCCCATGGACCTGGAGTCCCTCACGCGCTGGGAGGCGTACTCGCGGGCCAAGGACGAGATGCTCGTCCACACCGACACCGTGGACGCCCCCTGGTACGTGGTCGAGAGCGACGACAAGCGCAGCGCGCGGCTCAACATGATCGCGCACCTGCTGTCCACGGTCCCGTACGAGTCCGTGGCCCTGCCCTCGCTCGTCCTGCCGCCCAGGCCCGCGTCGACGGGATACGAGCGTCCGCCCAAGGGCCTGCAGACCCTCGTGCCCGATCACGCGGCCACGCTGAGCAAGGGCCGGCCCGCATCGTGAGAACTATTACATTCACCCCAGAATCGCCCATTCGGGGTGGATCATTGCGTCTCGGAACTGTCGTATATGGGTCGCTTGTGGGGCCCGCGCCACCTGCTTGACCGGTCGGCGCCGTGGGAGAGGCATGGGACGCGTGGGCAACTGGACCTCCAACCGACGGATCGCCCTGCCGCTGGCGGGCGGCGCCGTCGTACTGGGACTCGGCGGCGGCCTCTACGTCACCGGGCTCGTGACCGGCGGCGACATCGACCGGGGCACGAGCGTCCTGGGCGTGGACATCGGCGGGATGAGCCGGGGGCAGGCGCAGCAGACGCTGACCCGGGAGCTCGGGCCCGCCGCCGCGGCCCCGGTCGCGATGAAGATCGGCGACCACGTGGAGAAGGCCGCCCCCGCCGCGCTCGGACTCTCGCTCGACACCAGCGCGACCGTGGACCGCGTCGTCCGTACGGGCTACGGACCGGCCACCGTCATCGGCCGGCTCTTCGCCTCCGCCGACCGCGAGGTCGAGCCGGTGATCCGGATGAACGAGCAGACCGCCCGGGCCGCGGTCGACCGCATCGGCGCGGCCACCGGTCGGCAGGCCCGCGACGGGTCGATCACCTTCGACAAGGGCGCGGCGAAGGCCGTCGCCCCTCAGCAGGGCGTCACCCTCATCCAGGACCGGGCCCTCACCACCCTCCGCGAGGCCTACCTGCGGCCTGCCGCAGACCCCGTCGTGATGCCCGTCGAGCGCACCCAGCCCCGCATCGGGGCCGAGGAGACCGGACGGGCCATGCGCCAGTTCGCGCAGCCCGCGATGTCCGGGCCCGTCAACCTCACCGTCGCCGGGCAGCGCCTGTCCATAGGCCCCGGTGTCCTCGGCGAGCACCTCAAGATGCGGCCCGACGCCCAGGGACGGCTCGTACCGGCCCTCGATTCCAAGGGCCTGCTCGCCGACCCCGCCGTGGCCCGCCCGATCGGGGAGGTCACCGCAGCCCCGCGCGACGCCGTGCCCCGTCTCGACGCGGACGGCAGGGTGGTCATAGGGGATCCGGGCCGCGAGGGCCGGCAGGTCACGGAGGCGGCGCTCGGCCGGGCCGTGCTGCCCCTGCTGACCCGCTCGGGCGAGGCCCGCAGCGGCGAGCTCGCGACCGTGGCCATCCCGCCGGAACTCTCCGCCGAGGAGGCGCGGCGGCTCGGCATCAAGGAGAAGGTCTCCTCCTTCACCGTCGAATTCCCGGCCGCCCCGTACCGCACCACCAACATCGGCCGCGCCGTGGAGCTCATCAACGGCTCCGTCGTCATGCCGGGGGAGGAGTGGAGCTTCAACCGTACGGTCGGCGAGCGCACCCCCGAGAACGGCTTCGTCGACGGGATCATGATCAATGACGGCCAGTACGTGAAGTCGCCCGGCGGAGGCGTCTCGGCGGTCGCCACCACCATGTACAACGCGGCGTTCTTCGCGGGCGTCAAGCCCGTGGAGCACGGCGCCCACTCCTTCTACATCGAGCGCTACCCCGAGGGGCGGGAGGCCACCGTCGCCTGGGGCACCCTCGACCTGCGCTGGATCAACGACTCGGGCCACCCCCTCTACATCCAGGCCCGGTCCACCGACACCTCGCTGACCATCACCCTCCTCGGCACGAAGAAGTACGACGAGATACGTGCGACCAAGGGTCCGCGCACGAACGTCACCCCGCCCGCCAAGCGCACGGGCAGCGGGCCGACGTGCGAGGTCCAGACCCCGCTCGAGGGCTTCGACGTGGCCGTCGGCCGCGTCTTCGTCCAAGGCGGGAAGGAGGTCAAGCACGAGGAGTTCAAGACCCACTACACGCCGCGCGACGAGGTGACCTGCACGCCGGAGGCCTCGCCCACCCCGGGAGCCCCGCAGGCCCCGGGAACCCAGCCGGCCGAGCAGACCCCGGAGACCGGGCAGGCCCCGCAGACCGCACGGGCGGCACAGGCCCCGCAGACCACGCCGGCCCCGTCCGCCACGGCCACGGGCGGCCCCCTGGCCCTCGGCGGCACCCCGTCGCACTGACCGTCCGTTCAAGACGAGGCGTGACAGATCCGGAGCGCGCCGTGCGTGATGGGAGCCATGCAGGCCCGGAAGTGCTACAACTGGGTGCGTGACCATTCCTTGCCACCCGTGCCGGGCACGTCGGTGCGGTCACCGCTAGGCAACAGAACCAGGAGCGTCGCCGGACAGGTATTCGTCCTCCAGGTGGCGATCGTGGTGTTGCTCGCGGCCGGGGCGCTCCTGGCCCTCGTACTCCAGTCGCGCCACGACATCGACCGCGAGGCGCGCAACCGCTCGGTGTCCGTGGCCGAGACCTTCGCGCACTCCCTGGGGCTGCAGGACACGCTGAAGACGAACAACCCGGCCACCGTCCTGCAACCCCTCGCCGAGGAGACGCGCAAGGCCGCCGGCGTCGACTTCATCGTCGTGATGGACACCAAGGGCATGCGCTACAGCCATCCCCAGCCCGACCGCATCGGGAAACGGTTCGTCGGCACGATCGAGCCCTCCCTCGCCGGCAAGGTCCATACCGAGAGCGTGCAGGGCCCCCTCGGCAAGGAGATCCAGGCCGTCGTACCGGTCAAGGGACCCGACGGCAAGGTCGTCGGCCTGGTCTCGGCCGGACTCACCGTGAAGAACGTGACCGGCGTCGTCGACCGCCAGCTCCCCGTCATCCTCCTGGCCATCGCCACCGGCCTGGCCCTGGCGACCGGCGGCACGGCCCTGATCAGCCGACGGCTGCGCCGCCAGACCCACGGGCTCGGCACGCAGGAGATGACCCGCATGTACGAGCACCACGACGCGGTGCTCCACGCCGTCCGCGAGGGGGTGCTGATCACCGACGGTGAAGGACGGTTGCTGCTGGCGAACGACGAGGCCAAGCGGCTGCTCGGGCTCCCGGAGGACGCCGACGGACGCCACATCGCCGACGTACCGGGCCTGGACCGCCGGATGGCGGACCTGCTGCTTTCCGGACGGACGGCCACCGACGAGGTGCTGGAGAGCGGGGACCGGCTGCTCGTGGTCAACCAGCGGCCCACCCACCCCCGGGGCCGGCCGGAGGGCAGCGCGGTCACCATCCGCGACTCCACCGAGATGCGGGTCCTGACCGCCCGGGCCGAGACGGCCCGCAGGCGCCTCAAGCTGCTCTACGACGCGGGCGGCGACGTCGGTACCAGCCTCGACGTGGTGCGAACGGCCGAGGAGCTCGCCGCCGTCGCCGTCCCCCGCTTCGCCGACTTCGTCACGGTCGACCTGGCGGACCAGGTGATCGACGGTGACGAACCCGCCCCGGGCGCCGACATGAGGCGCACGGCCGTCAGCGGCATCCGGTCCGACCATCCCCTCTACCCCGTCGGCCGGCTGATCGACTTCCTGCCGTCCACCCCCCAGGCACGGGGCTACGGCACCGGCCGGGCGGAGCTGGTCACCGACCTGTCCAACGCGCCGGGCTGGCAGGCCCAGGACCCGCCCCGCGCCCAGGCCATCGTCGAGTACGGGATCCACTCGCTGATCGCGGCACCGCTCATGGCCCGCGGCGTCGTACTCGGGGTGGTCAACTTCTGGCGGTCGCAGAAGAAGGAGCCCTTCGACGAGGACGAGCTGTCGCTGGCCGAGGAACTCGTCGCCCGCGCCGCCGTCAGCATGGACAACGCCCGCCGCTACACCCGCGAGCACGCCCTCGCCGTCACGCTCCAGCGCAGCCTGCTGCCGCGCGCCCTGCCCGAGCAGAGCGCCATGGACGTGGCGCACTTCTACCTGCCCGCGCAGTCCGGAGTGGGCGGCGACTGGTTCGACGTGATCCCGCTCCCCGGCAGCCGGGTCGCGCTGGTCGTCGGAGACGTCGTCGGGCACGGCCTGCACGCCGCCGCCACCATGGGGCGGCTGCGCACGGCGGTGCACAACTTCTCCTCCCTGGACCTGCCGCCCGACGAGATCCTCGCCCGCCTCGACGACCTCGTGCAGCGCATCGACCACGACCGCGACGGGGACGGCGCCGACACGAACGGCGGCGGCGGCATCATGGGCGCGACCTGCCTGTACGCGATCTACGACCCGGTGTCCCAGCGCTGCACGGTGGCACGGGCGGGGCACCTGCCGCCCCTGGTGGTCGCCCCCGACGGCACGACGGAGATCGTGGAACTGCCGGCCGGACCCCCTCTGGGGCTCGGCGGCATGCCCTTCGAGACCGCGGAACTGGACCTGGCGGAAGGCAGCCAGCTCGTCCTCTACACGGACGGGCTGATCGAGGAGCGGACCCGGGACATCAGCGAGGGACTGGAACTGCTGCGCGCGGCCCTGAGCCATCCCGACCGGGATCCCCAGGAAAGCTGCCGGGCCGTACTGGACATGCTGCTGCCGCCCCGGCCCACCGACGACGTGGCCCTGCTCATCGCGCGGACGCGGACCCTCGGCCCGGACCGGGTCGCGCAGTGGGACGTGCCGTTCGAGGCGAGTGCGGTCGGCTCCATGCGCAGCATCGCCGCGAAGAAGCTCGACGAGTGGGGCCTGTCGGAGCTCGGCTTCGCCACGGAACTGATCCTCAGCGAACTGATCACCAACGCCATGCGGCACGGCAGCGAGCCGGTCCGCGTCCGGCTGCTCCACGACCACACCCTGACCTGCGAGGTGTGGGACGGCAGCAGCACCGCCCCCCACCTGCGGTACGCCGCCACCACGGACGAAGGAGGGCGCGGACTCTTCCTGGTCGCGCAGCTCAGCGAACACTGGGGCACGCGGTACACCCCCGAGGGCAAGGTCATCTGGGCGGAACTGCTCCTCCCCGGCACCCCGGGCGGCAGCGAACCCGCCCTCACCGCCTTCCTGGACATCGACCCCCTGTGACGGGCCGGGCCCGTCCTGCGGCCCGGCCGGCCACCGACGCCGGGAGGCAAGATGTGAGGATGGGGCCATGCCCGATGCCCATGATCCCGGCCCTCTCACGCCCGCCTCCCTCGCTGCCTGGCGCGAGGAGGTCTCGGCGAGCCTCTCCGCGGTGACCTGCGGCTTCGAGGAGAAGTACGGCTACGGGCCGGGAGAGAACGCGATTCACCCCCCGGAGGCGGACGACCGGGTCGCGGCGGGGCGGCTGGCTGCGCAATCACCGGGCTTCGCCGATCTCGCCGCGTACTACGGCGAGATCGGCACCGTGACCATGAGTGACGTCGGCAACGCCTACTTCCTGCACTCCGGGGCCCGGGCGCTCGGGGAGCGCACGGCTCTGCCCGAAGCCGGCAGAGCCGTGCCCGCCGTACTGATCGGTTCCGACGGCGGCGGCATCCTGTACGCGGTGGGCGCGGACGGCGGCGTGTGGCGTTCCCGGGGTGCTTCCGAAGAGGTCGGGTTCGACCGGATCACGAACGACCTCGCCGTGTTCCTCGACCTCCTGCGGCGCTCGGTCCACCGGTTCAAGGAGACCGGGCAGCCCGGCTTCGTGTAGCCGGCGTGCGGATTCAGAGCACGCGTCGGTAGCGGAGCTCGGAGAGCGTGATCTCGTCGTAGACGTCGTCCTGAGTCGCGCCGTCGGCCTGGTAGCCGGCCCGTTCGTAGAAGTGCCGGGCCCGCTCGTTGTCCCGCAGGACCCACAGGGCCGCCGCCGCGAAGCCCTGGTCCTGCATACGGGCGTGAGCCTCGCCGAGGAGGATCCGGCCGATGCCCCGGCCGATCAGCTCCGGTGACACGTACAGGGCGTACACCTCACCCACCCGCCCCGCGCCCGGCAGGCGACTGCGGCACGGCCCGAAGCAGATCCACCCCACCGGGCCACGGTCGCCGACCGCCACGAGGTCCTTCGACTCCCTGCGAGGTTGGGAGAACCACTGCCGCCGCCGGCCCGCGTCGTCCTCGACCGTCATCGCGTCCAGGTAGGTCCGGGGAACGATGCCGGCGTACGCCGCCTGCCACCCCCGGACGCGGATCGTCGAGACGGCCTCGATGTCGGCCCCGTCCATCTCCCGCACGTGCACCATCGCGCCACCGTAGGCCACGGCCGCCTCGGAAGCCATCCGCATTTAATTGATACCAGGCCATATGACTGTGACGTATATGGTGTTGCCGCGAGAGCACGGCGGCCAAGACGGCTGCGGGCAGACTCATCCTGCCGGTGCTCCTCATGGCGGTCCGTCCCTTTCCCGCACAGGGAAGTTGAGATCGGACCTGCCGTTTGGGATGACGTGCGGCATGTTCTCAGCCGCACGACGACACACACTGTCGCCCCCCTCTGTCGGCACGGCATCTCCGGGGAGTTGGCGCGCCGAAAACAAAGGGGAATCGACCACATGGTGTACGAGGAACGCGAGAGCCTGACGGATCCGCAGGCCACTCTGGAGACGCTGCAGGACAACTGCGCCTCTCACCCGGCCGATACGGCGGCCCGGGCAACTCGGGGGGTGCCCATCGGCGACCTCGACCCGCTCAGCCTGAAGACGCACCCCGGACCCGTGAACACGGCGAGCCGTGCGGCCGGGGAGCCGCTCACCGGCCTGCCCGGCTATGTCCCCCGCCCGCACGACCGTGCCCTGGCCGATCTGGTCGGGGCGGCGCTCGCCGGGGAGAGCGGCAGACTCTTCCTCGTCGGGGAGTCTTCCACCGGCAGGACACGCGCGTGCCGGGAGGCCCTGCGGCCCCTGGCCGAGCAGGGGTGGCGACTGTGGCATCCCTGCGAGTCCTCGCACCTCGACGCCACGCTTGCCGACCTCGAGCAGGTCGGCCCGCGCACGGTTGTCTGGCTGTACGAGGCACAGCGCCATCTCGGCGCACCCTCCGGAGACGGCGAGCGGTTCTCGGCCGTCCTGCGCGCGCTGCTCCACGACTCCGCCCGCACACCGGTCCTCGTCCTGGGTACCCTTTCGCCGGCCAACCACCGCAAGTACGTCATCCGTCCCCGGGAGTACCCGCAGGCGTGGGACGTGCTGGCAGGGCAGACCGTTGACGTCCCCGACGCCTTCGATGCCGCCGCCATGGAGACCCTGACGCGTCTGGCCGAGTCCGACACCGTACTGGCCGGCGCCCTCGGGCGGGCACGGAACGGGCAGGTCGCCCAGTACCTGGCAGGCGCACCGGTCCTGTTGGAGCGATTCCGGAACGCGTCGGCGCCGGCGCGGGCGGTGCTCGAGGCCGCGATGGACTACGTGCGGCTGGGAGTGGGCCCGCATCTGCCGACTGCCTGCCTGGCGCAGGCCGCCGAGGGCTACCTGAGCGAGGCCGAGCGTGAAGACGCTCCCGGCAACTGGTTCGCCGAAGCCCTCGCAGAAGCCACCACCCCCATCGCCCCCACCGGCGCCGACCATGCGCCCCTGCGGGTGAGCACCCCCTGTACCGCCGACGGCCACGCTCCCGCGATGTCCTCGGGCGGGCCCTTCCTCCGGCTGGCGAGCTCCCTCGGACAGCACGCCGGGATCACCCGTCGCGCGCTGTGCCCGCCCGCCCCGTTCTGGCAGGCTGCCGCCGACCATCTCACCGACCCCGAGCACCTCGGCACCCTTGCCCGCGCCTCTCTCGAACGCCACCGCCTGAGCTGGGCCGAGCGACTCGCGCAGAAAGCCGCTCACTGGGGTGAGACCGGTGCGCTGCATCAGTTGGCCGAGGCGCAGGAAAGGGCAGGGGACGACAAGGACGCCGAACGGCTCTTCAGGCAAGCCGCCGATCACGACGACACCTGGGCCCTGATCCGGCTGGCGTGGCTGCGCGAAGAGGCTGGGGACGGAAACGACGCCGAACGCCACCTCACCCGGGCAGGTGACCTCGGAGACGCTTACGCCCTGACGCTCCTGGCCGGGATGCGGGAGGAGGCCGGGGATTTTTACGAGGCCGAACGCCTGGCCCGGCAAGCCGCCGACCTCGGCGACGACTTTGCCCTCTACAGTCTGGCGGAAATCCGGGAGGAGGCCGGGGACCACGACGGGGCCGAACGCCTCGTCCAGCAAGCCGCCCGTGCCGGGAACATCCACCCTGTCTACCAACTGGCCCTGCAGCGCGCGGTGGCGGGAGACGCGCACGGCGCCGAACGCCTCTTCATGCAGGCCGCCGACGACGGTGACACCAGCGCCATGATCGGGCTGGCGGACATCCGGGAGAAGGCCGGGGACCACGACGAGGCCGAACGCCTCGCCCAGCAGGCCGCCCGCGACGGCGATGCCGAAGGATTGTGCAGGCTCGCAAGTCTGAGGCGGGCGGCAGCGGACGCGCACGGGGCCGAGCGGCTCCTCTCCCAGGCCGCCGAGCACGGCAACACCTGGGCCCTGAACGAGCTGGCACAGATACGGGAGAAGGCCGGGAACCACGACGAGGCCGAACGCCTCGCCCAACCCGAGCGTGGTGCGTACCGTCTCGGCGAACTGAGTGTGACGTCTGCCCTGGTCTGTCTGGCAGCGATGCGGGGGAGGGCGGGAGACCATCACAGCGCCGAACGCCTCGCCCGACACGCCGCTCACCACGGCGACACCGGTGCCCTGTACCGGCTGGCCGAGATACGGGAGGAGGCCGGGGACCGTCACGAAGCCGAACGCCTTGCCCTGCAAGCCGCCCGCCACGGCAACGGCCTCGCCCTGACCCATCTGGCAGGGCGACGCGAAGAAGCCGGGGAGTACGAGGAGGCCGAACGCCTCGCCCGACTGGCCGCCCAGCACGGCGACGCGGAAGCCCTGTACAGGCTGGCAGTGGGGCGGGAACGGGCCGGCGACGCCCGCGGCGCCGAGCGCCTCTTCACGGAATCCGCGGACTGGGGCAACACCTGGGCCCTGAGCCGGCTCGCAGAGATGCGGGAGAGGGCCGGTGACCGTCAAGGGGCCGAACGCCTCGCCCGACGGGCCGCCGACCGTGGATCAAGCATGGTGAGCTTTTTCAGGAGCCTGTGGCCGCACGGCCTCGAGGCCGATGGCACGCCCTCCCTTCCCCTTCGCTTTGCGAGTCGGGCTCGTACCCCTGAGTAGGCGTCAGGCCGCGCCGAGGGCCGCCGTGACCAGCCCCCGTGCGTAGGCGGTGTCGAGACCTTGGGGGCGGAAGAGGAGGCGGTACATCAGGGGGGCGACGACCTGGTCGATGACCGCCTCGACGTCGGGTGTCCGCTCCCCGCGTTCGGCCGCGCGGGTGAGGATGACGCCGATCTGTTCGGCGGCATAGGCGGAACACTGCCCGGCGTTGCTGCCGTCCGGGTCGCCGAGCAGGGCGTCGCGGACGTAGGCGCGGCCGGCAGGCGAGGACATCTCGTCGAGGAACTGCTCGGCCCAGGTCGTCAGGTCGGCCGACAGCGTGCCGTGGTCCCCGGGCGCGGTCTCGGGCCTCAGGCGCTCGACCGCGACATCCGACAACAGCTCCTGCAGGTCGCCCCAGCGACGGTATACCGTCGAGGGGGTCACGCCCGCACGCTGGGCGATCAGCGGGACCGTGAGGGCGTCACGGCCCATCTCCGCGGTGAGTTCGCGCACCGCGGTGTGCACCGCTGCCTGGACCCGGGCGCTGCGCCCGCCAGGGCGCACCATCTGCCTGCTCACACCGCACCTTAACGCGAAATCATTGCTTCTAGCGAGTCCGCCGACCACCTCCCGGGCGCCCGTGCCCGTGGGCGGGGCGGGTCTGCTCGTACGCGTGGCCGACGCGGAAGAGCACGTCCTCGCCGAGGGGCCGTCCCAGGAGCTGCATGCCGATGGGCAGACCCGCCGCGTCGTGACCGACCGGCAGGGACAGGGACGGTACGCCGGTGATGTTGGCCGGGGACGAAAGGCGCACGTACGCGTCCGGGACGCCCTCGACCGTGCCGTCGGCCCAGGTGATCGTCTCCTGGTCGGCCCGCACGGCGGTCGCCGGCACGGCGGGGGCGGCGATGACGTCGACCTGCTGCAGCATGCGGGCCCACTCCTGCCGCATCAGGGTGCGGGAGCGCTGGGCGCGCAGGTAGTCCCCGGCGGGCATCAGCGCGCCGGCCTCCAGGAGGACGCGGACGTCGGCCTGGTAGAGCTCGGGAACCGTGCGCAGGGTGTCCTCGTGGTAGGCGGTGGCCTCGGGCACCATCAGGCCCCACTGGGTGGCCCGGACGTAGCGGGTCATCGGGATCTCGACGTCGACGAGGCGTGCACCCAAGGCCTGGAGGTCGTCGACGGCGCGGCGGACGGCGGCTTCGACCTCGGGGTCGACGTGGTCGAAGTAGTACGTGCGCGGCACGCCGATCCGCAGCCCCGCGAGGCTCGTGCCCCCGGTCGGTCGGTAGTCGACGGCGGGCGGGGCGAGCGAGGCGGGGTCGCGCGGGTCGTGCCCGGCCAGTGCGCTCAGGACCAGGGCCGCGTCCTGGACGGTCCGGGTGATCGGGCCGACGTGGTCCAGGGACCACGACAGGGACGTGACGCCGTGGCGGGGAACGAGACCGTAGGTCGGCTTGAGGCCGACGACGCCGTTGAGCGCGGCGGGCACCCGGATCGACCCACCGGTGTCGGTGCCCAGGGCGAAGGTCGCGGAGCCCGACGCCACGGCGACGGCGGATCCGCCGCTCGATCCGCCGGCGACCCGGTCGAGGTCCCAGGCGTTGTGTGTCTGGGGTGTGGTCAGGCCGTACGCGAACTCGTGGGTGTGCGTCTTGCCGAGCAGGACCGCGCCGGCTGCCGTCAGGCGGGCGGCGACCGTGCTGTCGGTCTGCGCGCGGTGGCCGGCGCGGACCCGGGAGCTCGCGGACGTCGGTGTGCCGGCCACGTCGATCAGGTCCTTCAGGCCCATCGGGATGCCGTGCAGCGGACCGCGGCAGCGGCCGGTCGCGATCTCGTGCTCGGCTTCGCGAGCGGCCTTGCGGGCGTTCTCGGCGGTGACGCCGACGTACGCCCGCAGGCGTGGTTCGACCCGTTCGATGCGCTCCAGTACGGAGTCCACCAGCTCGACGGGGGACAGCTGGCGGGTGCGGACGGCGTCGGCGGCTGCCGTCAGGGAGAGCTCATACGGCTGCATCGTGGTGCTCCGGTTCCGGTTCCGCGCGGTAGGCGGGGGCGGGCGGGGTGTCACCGAAGTCGAGCTCTCGCAGGACCGCGACGACGGAGTGGATG
The DNA here is from genome assembly GCF_045160965.1 of Streptomyces sp. NBC_00207. Lineage (NCBI taxonomy): Bacteria > Bacillati > Actinomycetota > Actinomycetes > Kitasatosporales > Streptomycetaceae > Streptomyces > Streptomyces sp. NBC_00207. Next base: position 9,110,667 of record NZ_CP130715.1, read on the forward strand.
TGCTGGGCGACGGCGGCGACCGCGGCGTGGCGGTCGGCCGGCAGGGGGAGTCCGGCGCGGGCGGCCCAGAGGGCTGCCTCCGGTGGGGTCAGGTCAGCCGTGGACATCTATGTCTCTCCTCGGGCTGGAGGGCTGGAGGGCTGGAACGCAATTCCCCGAGCCTCTAAAGCTAAGGGTTTGCGTTAGTCGACTGTATGGCTCTACGGTGCCTTAAAGCAAACTGATTGCGTTTAGCGCCGAGGAGGCTGCCCATGCCCGCCGTGACACCACGAGCACCTGCGCCGTCCCCCTACCGAGCCGCCCTCGGGAACACGGGGCGCCGGACGGCGGCCTTCGCCCTGAACGCCTCGATCCTGGCCGCCCTCCTCGCCGCATCCAGCGCACCCACCCCGCTCTACCCCCACTACCAGGCCGCCTGGGGCCTGTCCGCGCTGACCATCACCGTGGTCTTCAGCGCCTACTCCCTGGCACTGCTGCTCGCCCTGCTCACCACCGGATCCCTCTCCGACCACCTGGGCCGGCGGCCCGTCCTGGCCGGAGCCCTGGCCCTGGAGGCCTTATCCATGCTGATGCTGGCCTCGGCGGACGGCGCCGGTGCGCTGATCGCCGCCCGGATCCTGCAGGGAGCGGCCACCGGTGCGGCCACCAGCGCCGCGGGAGCGGCCCTCCTCGACCTGGAAGACCCCCTGCGGCCGGGACGCTCCGCCCTCACCAACAGCGTCGCCCCGGTGGCGGGCATGGCCGCCGGCGTCCTGGCCTCCACCCTCCTCGTCCACTTCGCCCCCGCCCACATGGCCGGCATCTACGTGGTACCGGCGGTCCTGTTCGCCGCCCAGGCGGTCGCGGTCGCCTTCACCGCGGAGACCGCCCGCCCGCACGCCGGCGCCCTGCGCTCGCTGCGCCCGCAGCTCGCCGTGCCGCCGCCGGCACGTCGCGCACTCCTGGCGGCCGGCACCGCCGTCGTCGCCATCTGGGCCCTGGGCGGCTTCTACTCGTCCCTCGGCCCGGCGCTGGTGCACCTCGTGGCCCCGGCCGCCCCACAGGCAGCCGGCGGCATGGTCTTCTTCACCCTCACCGCGGCGGCCACGCTCACCGTGTGGACGCTACGGCGCACGGCCGCGCACATCGCCGTCACCGGCGGAAGCCTGGTGGTCCTGCCCGCCGGCGCCCTCGCTCTTAGCGGTCTGCACGGCGCCGGCCTGCCCGCCGTCCACGGCGGAGCGGCCCTGGCCGGGATCGCCTTCGGCGCCGTCTCCCAAGGGGCGCTGCGCATGACGCTCACCGGGCTGCCCGAGCGCGACCGTGCGGCGACCCTGGCCGCCTACTACGTCCTCAGTTATCTCTCCATGAGTCTGCCCGCCGTCGCCGCGGGCGACGCCACCCGGCACTACGGGCTGGCCACCGCCACCCACGCCTACGCCGTCGCCGCCGCCCTGCTCGCCGTCGCAGCCCTGGGCGCACTCGCCGCGGCGCGCCGCAGTCGCCGGGGAGCCCAAGGCGACCCCGACGACCTTCCGTAACAGACAGACAGACAGACAGACAGACCGAACGAACGACCGACCGACCGACCGACCGTCCGTCACGAGACCGAGGAAAACGAACCGTCATGAGCACTCCGCAGGCCACCCGGTCGACCACCATCCCCGCGTGGACCGTGGGCGACGTCACCGTCCACCGCATCGACGAAACGCTCCTGCCGCCCGCCACCGGACCGTGGCTGCTGCCGGACGCCACCCCCGCCGTCGTCGCCGGGCAGGACTGGCTGCGCCCCCACTTCGCCGACGACGAGGGCATACTCCGCCTCGACAGCCACAGCTTCGCGTTCACCGTCGACGGGCTGCGCGTCCTGGTGGACACCGGCATCGGCAACGGCAAGGAGCGGGCCAACCCCGCCTGGCACCACCTGAACACCGACTACCTGCAGCGCCTCGCGGTCGCCGGATTCCCCCCGGAATCGGTCGACCTGGTGATCCTCACCCACCTGCACGCCGACCACGTCGGCTGGAACACGCGCGAAGCGAACGGAGAGTGGGTCCCCACCTTCCCCAACGCCCGCTACGTCACCTCCCGCACCGAGAGGGAGTTCTGGGCCGGGTACGACATGGACGAGGCGCGCAGCCAGATGTTCCTGGACTCCGTGATTCCGGTGGAGGAGGCGGGGCTGCTCGACCTCGTCGACGTCCCCGCCGGGGGCGCCGACCTCACCCCGCACCTCCGCCTGCTCCCCACGCCCGGCCACACCCCCGGCCACGTCGCCGTCGAGCTGACCAGCCGCGGCCGGACGGCTCTGATCACCGGCGACTGCATCCACCACCCCGTCCAGCTCGCCCATCCCGCCATCGGCGCCTGCGTCGACATCGACCCCGGACGGTCCGAGGCCTCGCGCCGTACGCTGCTCACCTCGCTCGCCCACACGGACACCCTGCTCCTGGGCACGCACTTCGCGCCGCCCACAGCCGGCCGTGTCGTCCCCCACGAGGGCGCCTACCGGCTCGCGCCCGTCCCCGCCGACGCGCACTGATCGGGGAACGGGGTCAGGGCCGGACGTCGTAGAGGACGTTGAACGGGTCCTCGGCCGGGGAGCGGGTGACTTCGGAGAACCCGGCTTCGGAGCAGAGCGTGCGCACGGTCGCCTCCGGCAGCCCGCAGGTCCCGAAGGCCGCTCCGCCCCCGGCCAGGGACGTGGTCATGCAGTAGAACATGCTGAATCCGTACAGCAGCGACGCGACGGGGCCGACGTTGTCCTCGGGGCGGTCCCGGGAGTTGATCTCGAGCATGAGGTAGTCCCCGTCGTCCTCCACCCCGGCCCGGATGGCGGCCAGGAGGCGCTGCGGCTGCGCCGCGTCGTGGATGACGTCGAACGTCGTGACGAGGTCGTACCGGCCGGGGAGCCCCTGCCCGGCGTCGAGCGTCTCGAAGGTCACCCGGTCGGCGACCCCCGCCCTCTCGGCGTTGGCACGGGCCCGCTCGGTCTGGCCAGGGAAGCTGTCGAAGCCCACGAACCGCGACCGCGGGAACGCCTTGGCGAGGACGATCAGGGCACGGCCCGCGCCGCAGCCCACGTCCGCCACCGTGCTCCCGCGCTCCAGTTTCCCGACGATGTGCGGGAACGTGGACAGCCAGTCGTCGATCATGACGCTCTCGAACCAGCTGCCGCTGAAGCGGCTCATGCCGTCCCACAAGGACGGCGGATACTCGGCCTGTTGCACGCCGCCACCGGTCCGGAAGGCCTCGGTGAGCCGCTCGTACGGTTGCCACAGGCCCGGAAGCATCTGGTAGACGCCGCCCAGGAACATCGACCCCGACTCCTCGGCGAGCGCGGGGGCGTGCTCCGGAGGGAGGCGGAAGGTTCCCGGCTCCGGTTCCTCCAGATAGCCCGCGGCCGTGAGACCGCGAAGCCACTCCCGCACATAGCGTTCCTGCAGGCCCAGCCGGTCCGCCAGGTCCCGGCTGCCGGAAGGGCCGTTGGCGGCGAGGTCCTTGAACAGGCCCAGCCGGTCGCCCAGGACGCACAGGGCCGTGGCCATCGTCCCGCTCAGGTCCCCGAGCGCCTTCTCCATGAACGCCTCGAGCTTCGAGCCGTCCGGTTCCCGCGGTGCCGCCATGGGCGCGTTCTCCTGAAAGTCGGGTACGGCCACCGGACGTGACCGCATCCCAGGCAAGCAGGTCGACGCGCCCCCGCCGAGCCGCCGCCACGACCGCGGGGCGAAGTCCACTCCGAGGGAGTCCTCCCGCCCCGCGCCCGCGGCGAATCGGCCTTCAGCCGGTGCCGGGTTCGGCGAGCAGATCGTCGACGATCTGCAGCCGGGTCTCGGAAAGACGCTCGGCGATCGCCTCCAGCATCATGGCCACCCCGCGCGGATCGGGCGCCGAGCAGCGTTCGCGCGTCTCCTCGTCGGGCCAGCGGGCGTACGCCACCCACGTGCCGTCGTCCGCCCGGTGCAGCCGCGACCCGTACGAGCCGCACCGCGCGTGGATGGCCTCGGTCACCCGGTGCCAGCCGTCGGCGAACTGCTCCTCCATGCCCGGACGGAGCCGCCACCGGTAGATCACAGCGAACACGTCTGGATTCCCCTTCTCGGCACGTCAGTTGTCGTGGCCACCCTAGAAGGCGCCCACCGGGCACGGTCCGGCCGGGGATCCTTTCGGGCCCGACCGTGCGGGCGTGGCCCCGGACCACCGGACCGGGTTGGCCGGCCCCGCCGCGGAAACCCCGTGCTCCGCACCGGCCGTGCTCGCTACCATCGCGCGGTGCACCCCGAACCCCGCCCCTGGTCCCCGTATCCGAAGATCCCCGCCAACCGCCGACTGGGAGAAGTCCGCGGACGGACCTGGGTCGCCCACGAGAAGATCCACGGCGCCAACTTCGCCGTCGTGTGCGATGGGCAGGGCGCACATCCGGCCAAACGGCGCGAGCTCCTCGCGGACACCGGACTGGACGAGTTCTTCGGCGTCGGCCGGATCTGGCCCGCCCTCGCGGTCGCGGCGACCCGCTGCGCCCAGGCCCTGCGCGCGGACTGCGGGGCTCCGGCCTCGGCGGTCGTGACCCTCTACGGCGAACTCGCGGGCGGCCACTACCCCCACCCGGACGTCCCGCGGACGCAGGGCGCGGAGCCCGTACAGACCGGCGTCTGGTACGCCCCCGACCTGCTCTGGCTGCCCTTCGACGCGACCGTCGCCGACGGGGAGGGCCTGCGCTGGGTCGCCGACCGGACGCTGCGCGCGGCAGCGGACGCGGCCGGCCTGGTCTGCGTCCCGCTGCTGGCCGAAGGCCCGATCGCCCGGCTCCAGGAACTGCCGGCGGTCTTCCCCACGAGGCTGCCCGGCCTGCTGGGCTTGCCGGCCCTGCCCGGCAACCTCGCGGAAGGCCTGGTCGTCAAACCGGCCGGGGAAGACCGGGAGCCGGGCCGGCCCATGGCCAAGTTCAAGCAGCCCGCCTTCGCCGAGGACGAGCGCTTCGACGGCTCCCGCCCCTATCAGGCACCCGCAGAAGGCGCGGCCGGCGTCCCCGGCTGGCTGCTCGCGCACGGCACCGGCCTGCTCACCCCGGCCCGGGCCGCGTCGGCGGTGAGCAAGCTGGGTCCCCGTACCCCGCCGGGAGACCTGGCCGCCGAGATAGCGCGTGACGCCACCGAGGAGGTCGCGGAGGCCCTGGGCGGGCTGGACGCGGCGACGCAGCGCGCGCTGGAGGACTCCCTGCACGCCGGAGCCCTGTCCCTGGCCCGCTTCGACGCGGCCGACCGCCGCGTCTGACGGGCAGCCCTCCTGCCACGGCCTTCGACCGCGGCGTCCGACCGCGGCGTCCGACCGCCGTGTCCGACGTGCGGCACGGCGGGCGGCGACGGCCGGCACCGCGGCGCTGTGCATACTGCTGCCATGAAGTCCCCGCCCGCTCAGCGCATCCACCTGATGATCACCTTCGTCCTGGTGACGTGCGGTGCGGTCCTGGGAGCCTGCGTCGGTCTGCTCCTGTCCGGCCGGCTGATGGCCCTGATCTGTGCGAGCGCGGCCGGCCTGGGCGCGGGTGCGGGGTCGTTCCTCTCCCGCCGCCAGGTCTTCGCCTTCCTCAAGCCCGAGCGTGAGGAGGCCGTGCCGGCCGACGGCTATGCGGAGGGCCTCGCCGACGCGACCCTCGTGTGCATCGCGACGTACCAGGCCGCAGTCTTCCCCCTCACCGCCGACGGGGTGACCGAAGCCGAGCGTACGGCCCGCCGCACGATGGCCTACCGGATCGCCGCCTACGAGGGCCTGCCGCACCCCGTGCAGACCTCGGCTGCCGCCGCCCTCGAAGCCATCGACGAGGGCCTGGACGCCAAGCGGGCGGAGACCGCGATGAAGGCGCTGTCCCTCACCGTCTACGACAACCGCCGCGGCCGCTGACCGCTCGGTACCACGGAACGCGCGGGCGGTGGCGGTGACCGGACGGGCCCAACCAGGCGTCCGGTCCCGCCGGCTGGGGGAGGAGGCGAGGGCCCGGGGAGTGATGGACTTCCCCGGACCCTCGCGCCGCTGATGCCGCGGGGGACGCGGGTGTGTATCTGCGACAGATAGAGAAACGATTCACCCTGGCCGGGGTTACGCGCCGGACCGGAAAGAATCCGCCGGACCCGTCCGAGGCGGCCCCGGGCGGCCCGCGGCCGTGGTCACCGGCGCACCCGGCCGGCCCGGCCGGGTCCCCCTCGCGGGTGGGACACACCCGCCATCCGCCGCCGCGTTCATCCGGTCGGCCGAGCAGCGGAAGCCACCAGGGCCCGGCCGGGCCACGCTGTGTGCAAGGACCGCCACCACCGCACAGACGAGGACCGCACCATGTCCCACAGGCGACGTATCAGCATCCTCGCGGGGGCCGCAGCACTCCTGCTGACCGCCACCGCCTGCTCGGGCCTGGGTCGGAACACCGTGGGCATGCTCACCTTCCGCGGCCACGAGTCGCCGGTCGAGCTGAGCTACTCGAACACCCTGGTCACGGGCTGCCACAAGATCGCCCTGCCCAAGGGCGCCACCCACGTCGAGAACAACACCCTCGTCGACATCGTGCTGTACCGGACGTTGGACTGCCGGAAGAGCGACCAGGCCGAAGGCATCTACGTGGCCACCACCCTCTCGAACGTGACGGCCCCCGAAAGCCTGCCCTGGCGCAGCTTCAGCGTCATCCACTGAGGGCGCCCCCCGCGTACGCCGGTCAGTCCCGGATGGACACGATCTTCCTGGTCGCCAGGTCGGCCTGGACGAAGACCCTGGTCGTGTCGCCGCCGCCCCAGGTCAGGGTCACCGTGGCGTTGGTCTTGCCCATCCCGCTGCCGGTGGAGGCGACCTTCCACTGCAGCGGCACGTTCTGCGCGCGGAGCACGCCGTCCGCGTGGTTCGTCTCCTCCCACTTCCTCAGCTCCGCCCGGAGGGGCTCCGAGAGGTAGAAGGCGCGCAGCCGGTCCGCGGTCTGCCCGTCCCCGTCGTAGACCGCGTCGATGTAGGAACCGTAGAAATCGGCGATGCGGGTGAACGCCGCCTCGGGGCTGCCCGAGACGGACGGCAACGCCGCGGCCGCCGGGGGCTGCGGCGTGGATCCGTCGGCGGAGGCGGAGGTGGAGGCGGTGGTGACGAAGGCGAGGGTGAGTGCGGCGGCGGCCGCGAGGGTGAGGGAGGCGGTTCGCTTGGCTGAGGGCTTGGACATCTGCTGAGCCTTTCCCCGTGCTGAGTGGCCGTACGGACCGACGCGCCCCCGGACCCGCCCGGTTCTCGGAATGCGAGAAATGGCCGAAAAGCCACGCGGACGGGCGCATCGGGCATGCGGCAGGCGGCCCCGCCCGCCGATCGGCCCTCCTGCCGCGGCGCGATCCCGTCCTTCTTGCGGGGCGCAGCCGTCCGGGACCGGAATGCCGGGCCGGTGCCGGAAGTTGGCACGAGCGCGACACTGACCCAGCAGGCACAGGAGAGCTCATGAAGATCGGCATCATCGGCGCGGGCAACATCGGCGGCAACCTCACCCGCCGCCTCACGGCCCTCGGGCACGACGTCTCCGTGGCGAACTCCCGCGGCCCCGCGACCCTGGCAGCCCTCGCCGAGGAGACCGGCGCCACCCCCGTCACCGTGCGGGAAGCCGCACGCGGCGCCGAGATCGTCGTGGTCACCATCCCCTTCAAGAACGTGCCGGACCTGCCCGCCGGCCTCTTCGACGAGGCCGCCGAGGGCTTCACCGTCATCGACACCGGCAACTACTACCCGCAGCAGCGCGACGGCCGCATCGCCGGCGTCGAGGACGACGGCCTGACCGAGAGCCGCTGGACCGAGCGGCAGCTCGGACGTCCCGTGATCAAGGCCTTCAACGGCACCTACGCACAGGACATCCTCGACCGGCACCGCCCGGCGGGCGCGCCCGACCGGATCGCACTGCCGGTCGCGGGTGACGACGAGGCGGGGAAGAAGGCAGTCCGCGCCCTCATCGAGGAGCTCGGCTTCGACACCGTGGACGCGGGCGGCATCGACGACTCCTGGCGCCAGCAGCCCGAAACCCCCGTCTACGGACTCCGGGAAGGCGTCGACGGGGTCACCAAGGCCCTTGCCGAGGCCTCCCCGGTCCGCCCCGAATCCTTCCAGGGCTGACCGTCGCGGCCCCTGCGCGTTGCCGCAGCCCGCGCCGCTCCCGCCGCCCGATCCCGGCCGCGGCCCGCCGGCCCACCTCGCCGCCGAACGCGCCGAGGCGGACCGGCGTGTGGTGCACGCGGCTCAGCGCGCGGGCTGCGGCCGGGACCTGCGAGACCGCACCTGCCGGCACGAGGGGTCGGGCTGGGGCCGGAGTTCCGGCACGGCGGCTTCCGGATCAGCCGCCGGACGGCCGGGGGACGGCGGCGGACGCGCGCCGGATCGCGTCGAGGGCCCGCTGTACATCGTCGTCGGTCGTCGACCAGTTGCTCACCGAGATCCGCATGACGCGCCGGCCGTGCCAAGTGGAGCCGCTGATCCACGCCGTGCCGTCGTCGAGCAGCCGGGCGAGCACCCGGTCCGTGCGGGCGTCATCGCCGAACTCGGCGCAGACCTGCGTGAACACCACGTCGTTGAGGATCGTCGCGCCGTCGATCGCGGCGATGCCGGCGGCGAACTCGGACGCGTGACGGCACAGCCGGTCGACGAGGTCGGCCACCCCCGACCGGCCGAGGGACCTGAGCGCGGCCCACACGGTGAAGGCCCGTCCGCGCCTGGAGAGTTCGGGGACCTTGTCGGCGGGGTCCCCGTGTTCGTGCTGGATGAGGTAGTCGCCGTGAACACCCATCGCGGCCCGCAGCGCGCACGGGTCGCGCACGATGGCGAGCCCGCAGTCGTAGGGGACGTTCAGGGTCTTGTGGGCGTCCGTCGCCCAGGAGTCGGCGTCCGCGCACCCCGCCGTCAGACGGGCGTAGCGGGGGGAGGCTGCCGCCCACAGCCCGAAGGCGCCGTCCACGTGCACCCACGCCTGCGCCTCGCGCGCGGCGCGGATCGTCTCGGCGAAGGGATCGAAGGCGCCGGAGTGGATGTCCCCGGCCTGGAGGACCACGAGCGTCGGACTCCGGGCGCCCTCCGCCAGGGTGCGCCGCAGGGCCTCCGGCCCGATCCGGCCCTGGCCGTCCGCCTCCACCAGCTCGGGCCGGCCCAGCCCCAGGTAACGCAGCGCTATGTCCACGGCCATGTGACGGTCCTGGCCGGCGATGACGCGTACGGGAGGCCCACCCGCGAGCCCGTCGCCGGCGACGTTCCAGACGGCGTCCCGGAGCACCGCGTCCCGCCCGGCGGCGAGGCAGGTGAAGTTCGCCATCGTGGCACCCGTGGTGAAGCCGACCGCGCTGTCACCGGGCAGGCCGAGCAGGCCGAGCAGCCACGCACCGGCGATGTCCTCCGCCGCGGTGTACGCGGGTGAGACGGCGCGCATCACGCAGTTCTGGTCCCAGGCGCTGACCAGCCAGTCCGTGGCCAGCGCGGCCGGTTCGGTGCCGCCGATCACGAACCCGTAGAAACGGCCGCTGGGGAACGCGGTCAGCCCGGGCTCACAGGCCGTGGCCAGCAGATCGACGACGTCGGCGGGGGCGCTGGGATCCTCGGGCAGTTCGATTCCGAGCGCGCGCACGATCTCGTCGACCGAAGCGCGTGCGGGAACCGGGCGGTCGGACAGGCTCGCCAGCCAGCGGACGGCATGGTCATGGGCTCGTCGGAGCGCCGCCTCGCGCGCGTCCATACCTCGGACTATGGGACAGGCGCCGGCGTCCCGCAAGCCGCGACGGTTCCGGATGATCATCGCCACACTGCCGGCCACGGCCTGGCCGGGGGCGGGCCGAGGACGCGATCATGGCCGGATGACCGATCACGCTTCGTTACCTCGTCCGACCACAGTGCGGCTCGCGCGCTACACGAACACCGAGCAGAGCGAGATTCTCGGCGCCGGCCCGGACCCGTTCGGCGTGGCGGACGCCGGCCTCACCTGGCTCCCCAAGGAGGACCATTTCGGTGTCCGGCAGGGAGACCGCCTCGTGGCCCACGCGGGTCTGCTGAGACTGCCCCTGTCGATCGGTGGCGTGGAGACCGAGGTGATGGGCGTCGGCGGGGTGGCCGTCGCGCCCGACGTACGGGGGCGTGGACTGGCCCGGGCGGTCCTGACGGCCGCTCTGGACCACGCCCGGACCACGGGACTTCAGCACGCCCTGCTCTTCTGCCGACCGCCCCTCGTCCCCCTCTACCAACGGCTCGGCTGGCGAACGCTCGACCAGGACGTCCACGTAGAACAGCCGGGCGGGACCGTGACGATGCCGCTGCGGACCATGACGACCCCCCTGCGGGCCGATGCGCACTGGCGCGACGGCCCGGTACACCTGCGCTCGCTCCCGATGTGAGCTCGGTGTTGAGCTCCCCGTTGAGCTCCCCGTTGAACTCCGTGTTGAACTCCGCGCACGTGTCATGGTGGTGCCATGACCATCGACATACGCCCGGCTTCGGACTTCGGGGACGTCCGCGCCGTCCTCGGCCCGAAGTCGGCCGGGGCCAACGTCTGCTGGTGCCTGAGCTACCGGATCCCGTCCAAGCTCAACAACGAGCTGCGCGGACCGGCCCGCGGTGAGTACGTCGCCCGGCTGTGCGGTGAGCAACCCCCGCCGGGAGTGATCGCCTACGACGGCGACGAGCCCGTCGGCTGGGCCGCGGTGGCGCCGCGCTCGGACACCTCCTTCGCACGCAGCCGCACGATCCCGCAGGTCGACGACCTGCCCGTCTGGTCGCTGTGGTGCATCCGGGTCCGCCCCGGACACCGCAAGCAGGGCGTCTCGCACGCCCTCATCGCCGGCGCGGTCGAGTTCGCCCGCGCCCACGGCGCACCGGCCGTCGAGGCGTACCCCCTCGACAACGGTGACGCCAAGGTCGACATGACGATGGCGTACGCCGGGATCCGGAAGAACTTCGAACGCGCCGGGTTCACCCACGCCGCCGACACGACCTCGGTGCTGGCCGGCCACCCCCGCGTCCTGATGCGGCTCGACCTGCGCTGACCTCCTGCTGCTCCGCGGCGGATGAAGGGTCAGCCCGGCCCGTACAGCAGGGCGCCCAGGCCGTGCCGGTGGGCCGCGTCGCTGAAGTCGTTCCAGCTGATCGCACCGTCACCGTTCGAGTCGATCAGTTCGAACGAGGCCTCCGCCGTCCCGGCCGACACGCCCTTGAGCCCCCGCCAGACCACGAACTCATTGCGGCCCATCAGCCCGTCCCCGTGCCGGTCGGCCACGTTGAACTGCGCGTGCAGCACGGCCATCACCTCCGGTGACCCCGAGGGCCGGCCGGTGTCCGAGGCAGGAAGGGAGCCGACCCACTCCCGGTACTCCTCCCGAGTGATCCGCCCGTCGCGATCACGGTCGACGAGCGCGGCCTGCTGCTCCCACAGTGCGAGGTTCGCCTCGATCAGGGCGCGCCCCTTGGGCGAGCTCGGCCCCATCCCGTACGACTGGAGCACCCGATCGGCACTCGCCCGGTAGTCGTCCGCGGCGAGCACTCCGTCACCGTTCGCGTCCAGCCGATCGAAGATCAGGTCGGCCACTGTCACCCTGTCGGTACCCATGCCGCGAGCCTAGGCCGCGCCCCTCCGCACACCGGTGGATTCCCGCGCCCGGGGGCGTGTCCTGCCGGAGTCAGCCCATCGCCGCCAGGGCGGTGCGCACGACGCGGCAGAGTTCCTCGTCGCGCAGGATGTCACCGCCGTAGCGGCGCTCGGAGACGACGACCTCGGTGAGCGGGGGCGCGGCCGCCGCGGCGGGTCGGCCGATCGCACCGAGTGCGGCGACGACCCGAAGGACGAGCGGGCCCGCCCGGTGCTCCCTCAGCGGGTGCAGTTCGGGGAGCAGGGTCGTGACCGCGGTCCCGGCGTCCCCGGTCAGCCGCCACCAGGCCTCGGCCGCGCCGACCCGGGTCCATGCGCCGAGACTGCCGAGCAACGGCTCGAGGGCGTCCGCGTACCCGGCCGCGAGCGGGCCCAGCTCGGCCAGGTGGGACAGGACCGGCCGGGCCAGCCCGCCCCGGGTCGCCGCGCCGAGGGCGTCGAGCGCGAGCCCCGGGTCACCCGTGACGCGCCAGTACGCCCAGGCGGCGGTCTGGACGCCGTGCCAGCGGCGCGGCTCCCGGTACTCGCTCCCCGCGAGGCGCCGCGGGCGCAGGTCGCCCTTCGCGAGGGCGGCCAGCAGGCCCGCGGCGTCGACCGCCCCCGGCCCGATCCGGCCCAGGACGCCCGCGGCCGTGCGTGCGTGCGGGGTGTCGAGCAGCCCCATGAGATCCGGCACCGCCGGTGCGGCGGCGGGACCCCAGCCGGTGAGGATGCGCAGGACGCGCTCCGTCCGGGGGCCCCCGACCTGCACCAGCAGTGCGGGCATGACGCTCGGGGCCCACTCCGCCGGCAGGGACTCGGCCTCCAGCCAGTAGCTGTCGGCACGCTTGAGGTACCACGGCAGGGCACGCGGGTCGCCGATGCCCATCAGGCCGCGTACGAGATGGTCGGCGCGCTCACCCGCCCGCCAGCGGTGCGGGACGAGGAGGTCGGCGTACGGCGCGAGCGACGATCCGCCCCGGGCGACGATGCCGTGTGCCTCGTGCGAGGTGAGGAGGTCGTCGTCGGACAAGCCGGCGAGGACCGTCTCCCACGTCCCGGCCGCCGGGTTCCGCCACCTGTGCAGCCGGGCGCCGGCCTCCTTGACGGCCGCGCGACGGGCATGCGGGCTCCCGGTGAGCGAGGTCGCCGCGGCCGTGGCCGTGGCGGTCGTCGCAGACGCCCTGCCGGGCGTGGCCCCACCCGACGTCAGCTGCGCGCACCGGGCGGCCAGCCGGACGTGCGGATCGGAGTGGGCCAGCCAGGGGGCCAGCCACCCGGGAGGCCGGGACGCGCCGAGTGCCGCCAGTACCTCTCCGGCCGCGATCAGGTGGCGGCCCAGCGCGGCCGGGTCGGTCTCCACCGTGGCCTGACGTCGCAGCGCCTCCAGTGTCGCGGGGTCGGCGGCGCGGACCTGTTCGATCGCCCGGGCCGCGTACGAGCGCACCTCGGTACTCCGGTCGGCCAGAAGTCCTGCCGCGGCGCGCTGGCCGTCGACCAGCACCTCCGGCATACCGGGGGCCTCCGCCCGGAGGGCGCCCATGCGCAGCATCACGGCGCGATGCGCGACCAGGTCGAGCACACCGGTCCGGCCCGCCTCGTCCAGCTGCGCCGGCATGTCCAGCAACCGCCGCAGTACGGCGACGACGAGCTCCGGAGGGTCCGTCCAGCGCAGACGGTAGTCCAACGCCGACCACGGGACCCGCCCGCTGCCGGGTGTGACCAGCCCGTGCAGCAGGCCGGGTATCTCCTCCTGCCCCTCGCGCACCTTCTCCAGGACGTGCCAGGGCGTCTCGGCCCCCACTTCGCTCATGATCGGCAGCGTAGTACGCGGTCCTCACGAGGCTTCGCTCCACACCGCGTCGCGCTCACGCGCCGTACGGAGGGCGCCGGCCCACCACACCAGGTCGTCGAGCATCGTCACGGCCGCCTTCCCGGCGGCTCCGGTGTCGTGGGGCCGGCCGGCCTCGTCGAACGGAAACTGGTGGAAGCTGACCGTCTCGCGGATCGTGGCGGCGGCCAGCTCGGCGAAGACCAGGCGCAGTTGCTCGACGGCGCGCAGGCCGCCCGACAGCCCGCCGTACGAGACGAAGCCGACGGGCTTGCGCGCCCAGACGCGTCCCGCGATGTCGATCGCCTGCTTCAGCGAGGCCGGGAAGGAGTGGTTGTACTCGGGGGTGAGCACCACGTAGGCGTCCGCCTCGGCGAGGCGCTGGACGAAGGCCCGGCCGCGTGGTGCGAGGTCATGGGTCCAGTGCGCCGGGAGGTCGGCGTCGACCAGGTCGATGACGGTGAGCTCGATGTCGGTGCGGTCGGCGGCGACGGCTTCGAACCAGCGGGCGACCGTCGGGCCGAACCGGCCTTCCCGGGTGCTGCCGACGACGAGTGCGATGCGCAGGGGAGTGGTCATGACCACAGGTTTACGACCTCAAGTCCGCTTGAGGTCAACACCGGTTCATCGGCGGCGGGTCAAAGCCCCGGGCGCGCCGGCCGACTGCGCTCCCTCCGACTCCAGCGTCAGCCGGTCCGGTTCCGCCATGGTCAGCACGTAGAGATTGCCCTTGGGGCAGTCGAAGGTGGCCGTCTGGTCGGTCGGGTGGCTGGTCATCGCCTCGAAGACCGCACTGTCCTGGCGGATCTGCCGCAGCTGAAGGGCCTCCGTGCACCCGAGGTTCCGGCCCGTCGAGATCTCCTTGAGGTCGCTCACCTGCCGGCCCACGAGTTCGCCCACGGCTCCGGCGTGCAGGGTGACCGTGACGGAGAACTCGGCGGCGCGCGCCCGGGTGATGCCGTCCGCCTCCGGCGTGCCGGGGCCGACGCCGGACCACGTGCCGACCCACGATGCGGGCAGCGCCGAAGCGGACGAGGACGAGGCGGAGGGGACGGACGAGGACGGTGTGGGTGAGGTGGCGGGAGGCGCTGCCTTGTCGCCGTCTGCGCCCCACGGGAGCCGGACGGCCAGCGCGACGACCGCGGCGAGCACGGCGGCGCCGGCGACCGCGGTGATCACCCGGGGTCGACGAGCTCCCCACCCGGCGGGAAGGGGAACGGGAGCGGGGAAGGGCGGGGGAGTGCCCGGAGCCGTCGCAGGCGGCTGCGGCGGGCTGGCCGATGCGGGGCCCGTACCTCCGGGGGCGTAGGCGGGCGGCGGCGGTGTGGTGAGGAGCCGGCGGAGTTCGGCCTCGCGGCGCCCGACCTCCGCCACCAGGGCCGTCGGCACCGTTCTGCCCCATCCCTCGTGCTCCTCCTCCATCCCTGTGACGGCGCCGAGCCGCTCCCGCAGCTGCTCGGCGGTCGGGCGCAGCCCCGGGTCCTTGGCCAGGCACTCCCGCACGAGCGCGAGAAGCACGTCCGGTACACCGTCGAGCAGCGGCTCGTCGTGCACGATCCGGTAGAGGAGGGCGGGCAGTTCCAGCTCCTCGCCGCCCGCGACGAACGGGCTGCGCCCGGTGGCCGCGTACACGAGGACGGCGGCCAGGGAGAACACGTCGGCCGGCGCCGAGGCCACGGATCCGGTCGCCTGTTCCGGCGACAGGAAGCCGGGCGTGCCGATGACCGCGCCCGTCTGCGTGTAGCGGGGGTCGCGTACCGCGCGGGCGATGCCGAAGTCGATGAGGAAGGGCCGTTCCGGGCCCAGCAGCACGTTCGCCGGCTTGATGTCGCGGTGCACCACCCCGGCCGCCCGTACGGTGACGAGCGCGGCCGACAGCTCCCGCGCCAGGGCCGCAACGGCCGCTGCCGGCAGCGGCCCGTACCGGTGGACCCAGTCGCCCAGCGACGGAGCGGCGATGTACTCCGTGGCCAGCCACTGCGGCGAGGCCCCCGGCTGGCTGAAGTCCACCACCGAGACCGTCCACGCACTGCGCACCCGGTCGTTGGTGCGTATCTCCCGGTCGAACCGTTCGGCGAAGTCCGGCTGAAGGCTCAGATCCCGGTGCACGGTCTTCAGGGCCAGCGGCCGGCCGGAGGCCGTCCGGGCCAGGAACACCTCGCCCATGCCTCCCGCGCCGAGCCGCGCCAGCAGGCGGTACCCGCCGATCTCCGGCGGGTCACCGGGCAGCAAAGACTCCACCAACTCCACCTGCTCCCACGACCGTTGCCGACCCGCCCCGTACGGACCATCCGCTGGGCCACCCTAAAGGACGAGCGGCCTCGGAGCCCCGCCGGGCCGGACATCACTCAGGGGCAGCTCAGGCGGGTGTCGCCCGGGTCGGTGGTGCACGTGTCGGTGCCGGGGCCACCGTTGGCGGTGTCGTTGCCGAAGACGGTGTCGACCGTGTCGAGCCGGTCGTTGCCGTAGGAGCCGGTCAGCCTGTCCGCTCCGGGGCCGCCGCCCAGGATGTCGTTTCCGAAGCCGCCGTCGGCGTCGTCGTTCCCGGGGCCGCCGTGCACGGTGTCGTTGCCGTAGCCGGCCCTGATGACGTCGTTGCCGCTGAGGGCGCAGATCACGTCGTTGCCGAAGCCGCCGACCAGGTTGTCGGCGCCGCTGGTGCCGACGATCGTGCAGCCGCGCGCGTTGTCGACCGTACTGGCCGCCGTCGCGGTGCTGTTCGCGGGCACCGGGTCGGTCTGCGCGGCGCCGGCCGTCGCCGTGTCGGACAGGGTGCCGGTGGCCCGCGGTTCGGCGACCACCTGGACCGTCGCCCGGGCACCCGGGGCGAGGGAGCCCAGAGCGCAGTTGGCGCTGGTGGAGGTCCTGGTGCAGGTGCCCTGGCTGGGCGTGGCGGACAGGAGGGAACCGGGTCCGGTCAGGGTGTCGGCCAGCGTGACCGCGGTCGCCGTCGTCGTGGTGCTCGTATTGGTCACCGTCACGGTGTACGCGGCCTGGTCCCCGAGGCTGACGGTCGCAGGTCCCGCCTTGGTGACGGACAGGTCGGCCCCGGGCGGGGGCGGCGGTGTGGCGGCGACCTGGTAGCGGACCAGGCCGCGGTCGTCGCCCGTGTTGCCTGCGGCGACGATCTTGCCGTCGGGCTGCAGTGCCACCGCGCCGGCGACGTCGAAGAAGCCGAAGTAGACGTCGGTGGTCACCTTGCCGCCGGTCCCGAAGCCGCCGTCGAGGCTCCCGTCCTGGTTGTAGCGGGCCACCGCGAAATCGGCTTGGCTGATGCCCGCTGCGACGATCTTGCCGTCGGGCTGCAGCTCCAGGTCGGAGCTTCCGTCCAGGGTGCCGGTTCCGAAATCGGTCGTGACCTTGCCGTCGCCGTCGAAGCCGCCGTCGAGCGTGCCGTCGGGGTGGTAGCGGGCCAGGGCGAAGTCGAAGGCGCTGGAGCCGGCCGCGACGATCTTCCCGTCGGGCTGGACCTTCACCCCGCCGGCGACGTCGGCCTCGGCGAAGGCGGTGGTCACCCTGCCGTCGCCGTCGAAGCCGGTGTCGAGGCTCCCGTCCGGGTGGTAGCGGGCCAGGGCGAAGTCGGAGGCGTTCGCGGGATAGTTGTACCCCGCTCGGCCGGCGGCGACGATCCTGCCGTCCGGCTGGCTCGTCACGTCGAAGGCGGTCGCGGCGCCCCCGGCGAAGGCGGTGGTCACCCTGCCGTCGCCGTCGAAGCCGGCGTCGGGGCTGCCGTCCGCGTGGTAGCGGGCGAGTGCGAGCTCGGCGCCGCTCGTGCCTGCGGCGAGGATCGCGCCGTCGGCCCGTACCGTCACGGTGAAGGCCTCCTGCGCACCGCCCGTGCCGAAGTCGGTGAGGACGATGCCGTCGCCACCGCCGAACCCGGTGTCGAGGCTTCCGTCGCTCTGGTAGCGGACCACGGTGAACATCCCCCCGCCGCCATCGGGCTCCGTGCTGCGGCCCACCACTACGATCTTGCCGTCCGGCTGCACCGCCACCCCGTTGGCCACGTCCTCACCGCCGCCGCGCAGGTCGCTCAGGACCAGGCCGTCGCCGTCGAAGCCGGTGTCGAGGCTCCCGTCGGGGTTGTAGCGGGCCAGTGCGAAGTCGGCCGCGCCGCCCTCGGGGGCCGTGTTGAGGCCCACGGTGACGATCTTGCCGTCGGCCTGCAGCACCATGTCACGGCTCTCGTCGTAGCCACCGAAGTCGGTGACGACCCGTCCATCCCCGTCGAAGGCCGGATCCAGGTCGCCCGGCGCGGCCAGAGCGGCCCCCGGCAGGGTGAGGACGAACGCCAGGCCGGTGGCGGCCGCGACTCCGCTGCGGCCCAGCGTTCTCCTCAGACCGGAAGTGAGTGTGGACATGGAGACCTGAGTCCCTTCTTCCGGGCGCCGCCGCGCAGCGGGCCGCCGCCCTCCCGTGAGTGGCCACAGCCTGTTGGCACCGTCGCGGCCGTGCAGGCACGGCTGGCCGCGCTGCGCCCACTGGATGCCGCGATCCACCCGCACGGGTGAGGCCCGCGAGCCAGTGCGCCGGCTCAGACGGTCAGCCCGCCCGAGCCGCTCGGCACGCTCGGCATCGGCCGAACGGCCAGCCGGGTGTACCACTCCGTCGCGAGGATGCGGTCACGGGCATCGGCGGGAAGGCGCGAGAGGATGCCGGGCAGCGAGCGACGGCGTTCCGCCTCGCTCCGGTGCGCGGCGACGGCGGCCCACTTCCGCTCCAGCCACGGACGTACGTCGATCGTCGCGCTGACCCGCTCCTCCGGGACGCTGCGGACGCTCTTCCCGACGTCGGCCAGCAGCGCACCCAGCTCGCCGACACCCGAGTGCGGGTGGGTGGCCAGGCAGAGGGCGGCGGGCTGCCAGGGCTCACCCGCCTCGGGGTATAGGTGCTCGATCCCGGCGGCGTGCACGGCGAGCAGGGTGACCCGGTGGGTGTGGACGTGATCGGGGTGCCCGGTCAGCTGGCCGTGGTCGTCGTGGGTGACGACGATGTCGGGCCGGACCTCGCGTACGTGGCGTACGAGCCCTGCCACTGCCTCGTCGAGCGGTGCGTCGACGAACCGCGGCCGCCCTGGCGCCGATCCGGGGACGCGGGCGTCGGCGTACTCCAGCAGCCTCGGCTCGCCGGCTCCCAGGATGCGGAGGGCGTCGGCGAGTTCGGCGGCGCGGTGGCTGTCCGGCGTCCAGGTCGCGGTCACGACGGCCGTACGAGCCCCCGAGGCGGCGTGGTGGGCGAGTACGCCGCCGGCGAGCAGGGACTCGTCGTCGGGGTGGGCGAAGACGCCCAGCAGACTCGGCAAGGACATGGTTCCTCCAGGCGGATGGGGCGGGGGTGACGAGCGGGTGCTGGCCCCGCTGTCACGGCCGGACGCCGAGGAGCCGGTCGGCACCCGCGCCGAGCAGCCGCTGCCCGGCGCGGAGTCCGGTCCCGACGGGATCGTCGGCGGGTCCGGTGGCGCCGGCACGCAAGGGAGCGCCGCCGGCCGGGTCCAGGACGACCGCGTGCACGGTGACCAGGCGGGCCGTCGCGTCGAGAGTGGCGTGGGCGGAGGCGGCGGTCTGGCATCCGCCGTGCAGGGCGGCGAGCGTGGCGCGTTCGGCCTCGAGGAGGACCTGCGTGGGGGTGTGGGTGAGCGGGGTGAGCAGGGCGCGCGTGGGGGCGTCGTCGGCGCGGTGCTCGATCACGACGATTCCGGCGCCCGCGGCAGGCGGCCACACCGTGGGGTCGAGGATCTCGGAGACCCGTGCGGCCAGTCCCAGGCGGCGCAGGCCGGCCAGGGCGGCGATCATGACCTCCGCGCCGAGCGTGCCGGAGTCGAGCCTGGCCAGCCGGCTGTCGGCGTTCCCCCTGATCGGCACCGCCACCAGGTGGGGGTGGAGGGCGCGCAGGAGAGCGGCGCGCCGGGGTGCGCTGGTGCCGACCCGGGTGCCGGGCGGCAGGTCGGCCAGCGTGGTGGGCGGCTGCCCGGCGGGCCGGACCAGGACGTCGCGCACGTCCTCGCGGGGCAGGACCGCCCCCACGGCGATTCCGGGGGCCCGGTCGTGGGCGCCGGGCAGGTCCTTGGCGCAGGCGATGGTGGCCCGGACCCGGCCGTCGAGGAGGTGCTCGTCGGCGCGGCGCGTGAAGGCCCCCTTGCCGCCGATCTCGTGGAGCGGGCCGCGGTGCGCGTCGCCCTCCGAGGTGATCTCCACGGTGTCGAGGGTGATGTCCGGGTAACGGGCGCGGAAGGCCAGCGCGAAGCGGCCGGTCTGTTCCATGGCCATGGGGCTGGGCCGGGTGCCGAGCCGGACGGTCTGGGTCGCGAGGGTGGTCATGACGGGTACGGGCCTCCGGTCTGGGCGGGGCGGTCGGTGGCGTCGGGGCGGGCCGGGGAACGGCCTGCAGGTGCGCAGCCGTCGAGCTGTCCGTCGAGCGGACTCGCCACGCCCGCCGTCCGGCCCGGCCGCGCCCCGCCGCATCCCTTCGTCTGCCCAACGGAGCACGGGGCGCGGGTGTTACGGGTACGGATTCCCCGGACCCGGCCCGGAAGGCCCTGGGCGCGCGGCCGTCCAGAGGGGTCAGGAGCCCGTGTAGGCCTCGACGTTGGCGACCATCGTGCGCAAGACCTTGAGCGCTGCCACGTACTCCTCGTCGCTGATGCCCTGGTGGACGACGGCCCGCACCTCGGTGACCAGCCCGCGCAGCCGCACCCGGGCAGCCTCCCCGGCGTCCGTGAGATGCAGGTGCCGCCCGGCGTCGAGCCGGAGCCAACCGCGGTGAAGCAGTTGGTCGATGACCCGGGAGATCTCGTGGGGTCCGTCCGCGAGGGGGGTCAGCTGGGTGACGACGTCCTCCCGACTCGGCGCCGCGGCCCCGCCGTTCACGCGGTTGAGCACCCAGTACTGCGGCTGGCTGACGTCGATCCTGGCCATGGCGTCACGCAGATGCCGGGTGACGGCCGCATGGGCCAACCCGCTCCAGTAGCCGACGGGTTGGGTGGCCAGCACGTCGTCGCCGGCGCCCGGGTCGGCCGGTGCCTGGTCGGTGGTGCCTCCGGTCAACTGTTCCATGATCGCGACGCTACACCCGGCACGTCTCGGATGGTCACGGAGGCGGTGCGGAGCGGGAGCCCGGGCGGAGAGCCTGCGATCAGGTGGCCGGGACCGTGGCCGTCGGCGTGTTCCAGCCGGAGATCCGCAGTTGTGGCGCCGAGCCGCGCAGGTCCGCGGTCCGGTAGGTGGCCGTCAGCGTCGCCGACTCGCCCGGCCACAGGCTGACCTGGTTGTCGCTCCACCGGACCGGCAGCACCGGAGCCCCCTGCGCTCCCACGAGGTGGACGTCGGTGAGCAGGGCCGGCGTGGTGCCCGTGCCCGTGTGGCGTACGGTCACCGTCGTCGTGGACGTCCCCGCACCGTCTTCCACCGTCGAGGCGGCCGCCGTGACCGGCGCCTGCCGCATCGAGTTCAGCCCCCGCAGGTCGGCGTAGGACGTGGTCGGCGTGTAGTACCAGTCGCTGTTCTCGTAGTCGAGGACGTCCGCCCGGGTGGAAAGCCAGTAGACGTTCCGGCTCACCTCGCGCCCGGCGCCGTCGGTCAGCAGCAGCCGGGCCAGATACGTGGTGGACAGGCCGGGCACCGACTCCGGGACCGTGAGCGCGGTGCTGCTCGCGCCGCCGCCCGCGGCGCTCAGGCCCGTCACCGTCCGGTCGTACCGCTGCGTGCCGTCCGGGTCGAAGAGCGTCACCCGCGCCGTCAGGCCGGCGGCCGCGGCGCTGCGGTTGTTGACGACCGACACCGAGCGGTCGTCGTACCCGTACTGGACGTGCAGCGGTTCGTTCGCCTTCTTCGCACCGAAGTAGGCGCCGCCCTGGTCGAGGAAGCGGTCCACCAGCTGCCAGTGCAGGGAGGTCCAGCCGCTGTTGAACATCCAGTAGATGACGCCGGTCGACGGCTCGGAGTCGTCCTTGGCGTTGCGCGCATAGGCCTCGAACTGTGCGCGCACGTTCTCGTACTGGGCGAGCTGCGCCTTGCGCACGTAGTCGTCGAGGCCGGTCGGGGAACCGTAGCGGCCGGCCAGCGCGGCGCCGTACAGCCTCAGGGTGGAGAAGGTGCGCGAGGGGGAGCGGTGGTACTGGGCGGCGGACGGGTCCTTCCAGAGGGTCTCCAGCTCGGCCGGCGACATCATGCGGCGCAGCGTGTCGAGGGTCGGGACGTCCGGGCCGGCGCTGGTCTCGGAGTTGAAGCCGGTGGCGCCGCCCTCCCGCTTCTCGTACCAGTAGCCGGGCGGCACCCAGTCGTACGGGCCCGTCATCTTCATGCCGGAGCGACCGGTGATCGGGGCGGAGGCGTTGGCGGCCGCAGGGACCACCGGAGCCGTCCAGTCGGCGGCCCGCAACGCGTCGACGTAGCCCCGCTCGATCTCCTCGTTCGGGGCGAAGTCACTGCCGATCAGGAAGGAGATCACGCTGGGGTGGTGGCGGAGCCGGGCGGCTTCGGCGGCCATCGAGGCCCGGGCGACGGGATAGTCGGGGTCGTCCCATTCCTCCCCGGCCTCGGTTCCGTTGACCTCGCCCTCCCACTTGCTGCAGCACTCCCAGCCGGGCAGCGTCAGGATCCCGTACCGGTCGGCGAGGTCGAAGAACTCGTCGGGCTCGATGTGCCCTTCCAGGCGGAGGGTGTTCAGGCCCAGGTCGAGGGCGTACTTCAGCCGGTCCTCGACGTAGGTGTGGTCCCAGCGAAGGAACGCGTCGGGGGACCAGCCGGCCCCCTTGACCAGCAGCGGGTGGCCGTTGATCCGGTACTGCCGGTCGCCGTCGGCGTTCAGCGGTGCCTGCACGTCGCGGATGCCGAAGGACTGGTGCGCGGTGTCGGAGGGTGCGCCGTTCACCGTCGCCGTCACGTCGAGGCCGTACAGGGGCTGTTCGCCCATCGCGGCGGGCCACCAGACGCGGGGCGCGGTCAGGCGGAGCGCGGGGTGGTCGGCAGGGGAGAAGACCACCGTCTTCGTCTCGTTCGCGGCCAGGGTGACGCTGCGGCTGACGGCGACCGGAACCTCGGCGCCGGAGACCGTGCCGGACACCATGGCGGTGACGGTGGCGGCCGAGTCGTTGCGCACCCGGGCCTTGACGGTCAGGTCGGCGGAGCCCATGGAGGGCATGGCCAGGGCCGTCACCACATGTGCGTCCCGCAGGGCGACCGGCCCGCCGCGGCGCACCGTGACGTCACGGACGATGCCCATGTTCTCGTCGGGTGGCGGCTGGAGCCAGTCGAGCCAGCTCATGGTGAGCTGCTTTCGCGGATCGTTGGGCTGGATCCGGAAGGCGACCGTATTGGTGCCTTCCTCGACCAGGTCGGTCACGTCGAACTCGTGCCGGGTGTACGCGCCGGCCACGTCGGCCGCGGTGGCGACCCGGTGGCCGTTGACGAAGACGTCGGCGGCGGAGATCACCCCGCTGAAGTCCAGGTAGGTGCGCGCCGCCGTGTCGGTGACGGTGAAGTCGGAGCGGTACCACCAGGGCACGTCGAAGTCGGCGGCCGCAATCCGCTGCTGCTGGGTGGAGTAGAAGGGGTCGGGGTACACGCCGGCGGCGAGCAGCGCCGCGAGGACGGTGGAGCGTGCACCGGCCGGATACCAACCGGTCGCCGGGTAGCCGGGGCTGGAGACGACGGCCGCGGAGTCGGTGACCTCCTGCGTCGACCTGATGGCGTACCCGGCCAGGGCCGTCGTGCTGCCCGGGGCCGAGTCGACCGCGGTGACCGTGGCGACCTGCGGGCCCGCTCCTGCCCCGGGTACCGGCGCGGCAGCCGTCTGCGGAACGCGAACGGGGACGGGAGCGGGGGCCGGGACGGGAGCGCGGACGGGTGCCGGAGCCGCCAGGGACGGGCCTGCGGCGAGGGTGAGGACCAGACCGAGGCCGGCGAGGCCGAGGCGGTGGAACACGGGGCCTCCCGCAGGCCGGGGGAGAGGGGCTGGTGGGACTCCCCTGGGGTATACCGGCATTCGGCTCGGCGCGCGCGGACGCCACGCCAGATGTGCTCCGACTGCGCCCCGCGCCGATGGACGGCTGCGTCGCACGTTCGCGTCTGCCCCGTCGGAGGACACCCTGATCCGTGACGCCCGCTTGCGGGACCCGCGCGTTGCAGCAGATCGCCGTACGTCTCCCCGGCACCGCCGGTGACCTCGTCGGCGCCGCATCGGCATCGACACCGGCGCCGGCACGGCATCGGCATCGAGCGAGCGGGTAGGGACCGCCGGACAGGCCTACGGGGTCACGCCGCGGCCCAGCGCTCCGTGATCAGCGTGGCCTGCTCCAGCAGGGCCGCGATCAGTTCCTGGGCGGCGCCGGCCGAGGTGGACCGCAGTAAGGCGACGCTGATCTCCCGGGCGAGGTCGGGCCTGTCCAGGGGGCGTACCACCAGGTCGGGCCGGTGGTGCCCCAGGGCGAGCCGGGGGACGAGGGCCACACCCGTCCCCGCCGCCACGAGGCCCTGGACCACCGCGTAGTCGTCGGTGCGCATCACGTGCAGGGGCTCGTACCCCTCCTGGGCGCACGCCCATGCGAGCACGCGGTCGCAGGGGTCGTGCGGGTCGGCGGCGCCCACCCACGCGGTGTCCCGCAGTTCGCCGAGGGGGACCCGCTCCAGCGATGCGCACGGGTGGTCCTCCGGCATGACCAGGAGGAGCGGATCGGCCAGCAGCGGGTGGACCTCGAAGTCCTCTTCGAGGTCGAGGCGGTCGCCGGGCTGGGAGAAGACGAGGGCGGCATCGAGCTCCCTGGCCCGCAACCCGCGCAGCAGCAGCGGAAGTTCGCCTTCGGTGAGCGAGATGTGCACCCCCTGCCGGTGGAGGCGCTTGACCGCGGGCGCCAGCAGCAGGGCGCCCGCCGTGGGAAACGTGCCGATGTGGAGGGTGCGCATGCCGCGCTCGGCGAGGCTGCGCACCTCCAGCTCGGCCTGACGCAGTCGCTCGAGCACGGCCTCGGCGTGCGGCAACAGGGCTTCGCCGAGTTCGGTCAGCGTGGCGCCGCGCGGTCCGCGCTGGACGAGCCGGGCGTTGAAGTGGGCTTCCAGGGCCGCGAGATGGTGGGTGATCGTGGGCTGGCTGTAGTGCAGTGCGCGGCCGGCCGCGGCGAGCGAACCCTCCTGAGCGATGGAGCGCAGTACCTGGAGGTGCCTGACGTCGAGCATATAGACATCCTATGGAGGGGTAACGAAAAGTCCACCCTTCTTCGATGGGTCGAGGACTGCCACGCTCCCAGCGTGAACATGAGAACGACCGATCAGCACACCCCTACCCATCCCCCCTCCGGGCCCGGCGCCGGCCAGCTGTGTGCTCCGTACGCCGAGGCGGTGCTGCGCCATGCCGGACGGGACTGGCTGAGGCTGAACGTCCCCGGCCACGCCGCGACCCCGGGCTCGGACCTCGCCGGCTTCTTCGGCCCGCGGATCACGGCCCTGGACTTCCCGCCGCTGCTCGACGGCATCGACCTCGGCCCGGACACCCCGCTGGACCGGGCCCTGGATCTGGCGGCCGAGGCCTGGGGCGCGCGGCGCACGTGGTTCCTGACGAACGGCGCTTCGCAGGGCAACCAGATCGCCTCGATGGTCGCCCCCGCACTGGGGCGCACACTCGTCGTGCAGCGCAGTGTGCACTCCAGCGTGATCGACGGACTGGTGCTGTCCGGCATGAACGCCGTCTTCGTCCAGCCGTCCGTCGACCCTGAGCAGGGCATCGCCCACGGTGTGACCGCCACGGACGTGGCGGCGGCGCTCGAGCGGACGCCGGACGCGGCCGCCGTGTACATCGTCTCCCCGAGCTACTTCGGGGCGGTCGCCGACGTGCGCGCCATCGCCGACGCCGCCCATGCCGCGGGAGTCCCGCTGATCGTCGACGAAGCGTGGGGATCGCACTTCGGCTTCCATCCCGGACTTCCCGCGAGTGCGCTCGCCATGGGCGCGGACCTGGCGACCTCCAGTACGCACAAGCTGGCGGGCAGCCTGACGCAGTCGGCGATGCTCCACCTGGCGGAGGGTCCCTTCGCGGACCGGCTCGAGCCGCTCGTGGACCGGGCGTTCCGGCTCGTCCAGTCCACCAGCGCGAGTGCCCTGCTGACCGCGTCGCTCGATCTTGCCCGGCGGAGTCTCGTCACCGATGCCGAGGCGACGGGTGACTCCCTAGAGGCCGCGGACAAGGTGCGGGGCGCCATCCGCGCGCTGGGCCGCTTCAAGGTGGTGAGCGACGGATTCCACGCTTTCCCCGACATCGGCGGCGCCGATCCGCTGCGGATCGCGATCGATACCCGCGCCGGCGGGATCACGGGCCACGAAGCCAGGCGACGGCTCTTCCAGGACCACCAGATCATGGTCGAGGTGGCGACCGACGCGGCGATCGTCGCCGTGATCGGTGCGGGGTCCGCGCCCGACACCGACCGGTTCGTCGAGGCACTGCACACCCTGCCCTCACCCCTCACCGACCCGGCCGGCGCCAGGGGCATGCAGCGGCTGCCGGATCCGGGCCCCACGAAACTCACCGCCCGCGAGGCATTCCTGAGTCCCGCCCGGGTCGTGGCCGCGGAAGAGGCCGTCGGACGGATCTCCGCGGACACGCTGGCCGCGTACCCGCCGGGCATCCCCAACGTCCTGCCGGGCGAGGTCATCACCGCCGAGGCCGTCCGGTTCCTCCAGCAGACCGCGACCGCGCCGAACGGCCACGTCCGTGGCGCGCTCGACCCGGGCGTGACGCGCCTGCGCGTCGTCGCCTGAGACACCGGGCAGGCCCGGCCGTTCCATACCGGGCAGGCCCGGCTGTTCCGTCCAGCGCCCTCCGCGCTCCTTTTCCCCCGCACGCCGTCCCCGAGAAAGAGCACAGCCATGGCCTCACGCATACCGACCCGACGGACGCTCGCCGCCGTCCTCGCCGCAACCACCGCCTCCCTGCTGCTGGGTGCCTGCGGCGACCAGACCGATGCGGGCCGGAGCCCCGGTGCCGACGGAGCCGGCGCCGCGAAGAACGACGCTCCCCTGTTCACCAAGCTGCCCGCGGACATCCGGGCCGCCGGTGTCATCAAGGTCGGCACGGACGCCACGTACGCCCCGATGGAGTTCACCGAGAACGGAAAGATCGTCGGTGTCGACCCGGACGTCGCCGAGGCGCTCGGCAAGCAGCTCGGTGTGAAGTTCGTGTTCACCAACGGCACCTTCGACAGCCTCATCACCTCCCTCAACTCCGGGCGGCAGGACGTCGTGATGTCGTCGATGAGCGACACCATGGCCCGCCAGGAGGGTCTGGACGACAAGGGACAGAAGACCGGCAACGGCGTCGACTTCGTCGACTACTTCGTCGCGGGCTCCGTCGTGTACGTCCAGAAGGGCAACCCCCAGCAGATCCGGTCCATCGCCGATCTCTGCGGGAAGAAGACCGCCGTACAGCGGGGCACCACCTTCGAGGAGGTGGCCAAGAACCGGTCGAAGGAGTGCGAGGCAGCCGGGAAGTCGGCCGTCCCGATCGAGTCCTTTCCGACCGACGCCGAGGCGCAGACGCGCGTCAAGGCGGGCGGCGCCGTCGCCGGGGTCAACGACTACCCCGTGGCCGCCTACCTGGCCCTCAAGGCCGACGGCGGAAACACCTTCGAGGTCGTCGGCAACCAGATCGAGGCCGGGCCCTTCGGAATCGCCGTGGCCAAGGACAACCCCGAACTGCGCGACGCCCTCAAGGCGGCACTGGCGGCGAGCATCGCCGACGGTTCGTACCAGAAGGCACTCGACAAGTGGGGTGCGGGCACGGGGGCGATCGCCTCGGCGAGCGTCAACGCCGGCTCCTGACCACGAGCACACTGAAGGGCAGCCGCAGCGACTGAAAATACCGACAAGTCCCCCGCAGGCCGTCACGGCCGTTCCGGTCCGCCACCCCGGACGGTGGGCCGCCGGCGGCGTTCCTCGGGTCCGGTCACCCGTTGGCGGCGAAGGGGCCGTCGGGGGCGAAGGCCAGTGCGGCGAAGCGCTCGCCCATGCGACGGTGCGTCGCGGCGTCCGGGTGGAGCTGGTCGGGCAGGGGCAGCTCGGCGAAGTCCGCTTCACCGTAGAGGGCCCGGCCGTCCAGGTAGTGCAGGTTCGGGTCCTCGGCCGCGCGCTGGCGCACGATGCGTACGAGTTCGTCCCGGATGACGCTCAGGGTCAGCTTGCCGGCCACCCGTTCCGCGGGGTCGCCCGCGGCCCGGAAGCGGATCCGGCCGGCCTTCAGCTCCTCGAAGTCCGGGGTGCTGGGGCCGGGCGTGTCCTCGTGGATGAGGCAGAGGATGGGCGAGACGACCAGGAGGGGCACGGTGGGGTGGCCTTCGCGGACGGTGTCGAGGAAGCCGTGCACCGCCGGGCCGAAGGCGCGCAGCCGCATCAGGTCGGTGTTGACGAGGTTGATCCCGATCTTGACGCTGATCAGGTCGGCCGGGGTGTCGCGCACCGCGCGTGCGGTGAACGGGTCGAGCAGGGCGCTGCCGCCCAGGCCGAGGTTGGTCAGCTCCGCGCCGCCGAGGAAGCCGGCCACGGCCGGCCAGGTCGCGCTGGGGCTCGCGGCGTCGGAGCCGTGGCTGATCGAGCTGCCGTGGTGGACCCACCGCGGCCGGCCCCGGTCGGGCACGGGTTCGACGGGTGCATCGGTGCGCAGCGCGACCAGCTCGGTCGTCTCGTTGTACGGCAGCCAGATCTCGACGTCCTTGACACGGCCGGGCAGACCGGCGAACCGGACGGTCCCGACCGGGCCGGGCTGCGTCTCGGCGGATCCCGTGGCCATGTCCACCGTCAGCAGGTTGCCGCCGGTCACGCAGGCCTGCCCGGCCAGGTGTCCGTCGACGAGGAGGTCGTAGACGCCGTCGGGGCGGGGCGGGGCGCCCCGGTAGGCCCGCTTGGTGCGCAGCGCGTCCAGCTCGATGACGGTGGCGCGGGTGCGCAGGACCAGGCGTACGCCGGACGGCTGGGCCTCCGCCATGGCCAGTTGGCCGTCGGTGCACTGGGCACGGGCCCGGGCGGGCAGCCGGTGCGGCAGCACGCCGTGTGCCGTCTGCTCCAGGTCGAGGGCGCCGCGCAGGAGGTCGGAGGTGAGGGGTGTGGTGATCCAGTCGGGTGCGGTGCTCATGGTTCCAGCCTGTTGTTCTGAGGGGTCGGACCGGCGGCCTGAGGGGTCGGACCGGCGGCGCCGGTGGGCGCGGGCCAGTTCCGCAGCAGGGCGTCGAGGGCGTCGAGGACCCGTGACCAGGATTCCTGTGCGTCGGGGGCGCTGTGGCTGAAGCTTCCGCCCAGCTCCAGGCTGACGTAGCCGTGGAAGACACTGCCCAGGAGCCGGACGGCATGGGTCTGGTCGGGTTCCGTCAGGTCGTAGCCGCGCAGGATCGCCCGGGTCATCTGTGCGTGCCTGACGCCTGCGCTGGCGGCCGCGTCCTCCGGGCTGAGCCGCAGCTGGGCTGCGGCGTAGCGGCCGGGGTGCTCCCGGGCGTAGTCGCGGTAGACGTTCGCGAACGCGGTCAGGGCGTCCTTGCCGGCCCGCCCCGCGAGCGCCGCGGCCACCCGGTCGGCGAGTTCCTCCAGGGCGAGGAGCGCGATCCGGGTCTTGAGGTCCTGGGAGTTCTTCACGTGCGAGTACAGGCTCGCCACCTTGACGTCGAAGCGCCGGGCGAGGGCCGAGACGGTCACCTGGTCGAAGCCGACCTCGTCGGCGAGTTCCGCCCCTGCCCGGGTCAGCCGTTCCGTGGTCAGCCCTACGCGCACCATGGCCATCCTCCCGTTCGCCTATGGAGATTATGAATCTACCTAAAGCCTTTAGGCAAATGGGTATGACGTGTCTGCGCGAGCGTCGCCCGGCAGCGGCGCTGCCGCGCGCGCCCGCTGGGGGTGTTCGGGGGACAATCGGCCCATGACTGACGCGGGCCTGTCGTCGGACGGCGCGAGCTCCCCGGGCGAGGGGCGCTACGGCGAGCAGGTCTTCCGGCCCGAGGAAGGCGGCGAGGGCGACCGCATCGACCTCGGAGCCCTCACCTACGACGCGACGACGCTCGCCCGGTTGCGTCTGCTGGGAGCGGGCCCGGGCTGGAGCTGCCTGGACGTGGGTGCCGGCACCGGCACGGTGGCGCGCGGCCTGCTGGACGACGCGGGCGTCGCCGCGGTCCTCGCCGTGGACCGCGACGTACGGTTCCTCGCGGCGCACCCCGTGCCGGGACTGACGGTGCTGCAGGCGGACGTCACCGCCGACGACTTCGCCCCGGGCCTCTTCCACCTGGTGCACGCCCGGTTCGTCCTCATGCACCTGCCGTCCCCGCAGCGCATGATCGCCAAGCTGAGCGGGCTGCTCGCACCCGGTGGCGTACTGGTCGTCAGCGACGCGGTCGACCTGACCACCGGGTCGGCGCCCGTCACGCCGTACACCCGCGCCATGCGGGCCATGTGGCAGGGGCTGCACGACAGCATCGGCACCGACGTGTCACGGGTGCCCGGCCACCTCGACCTGCTGCGCGAGGCCGGGCTGGAATCCGTGGCGGCCGAGATCCACGTACCACCGCTCCTGCCGGGCAGCGCGATCAGCAGGTTCTGGGCCGAGACGTGGGGGCGGGCACGGGAAGCCATGGTGGGAACGGGCCTCGTCGACGACGGACAGATCGACGAAGCCGTGCGCTACCTGGATTCCCCCCGGTGCACCGGCCTGTCACCGGGCATGCTCACGGCCTGGGGGTGGAAGGACGGAGCCCCCACGGCTGCGTGATCCTCGGGCAGGATGTGCGGATGCAGGTGCAGACGACCACGGAGCTGGTACGCAGGGCGGCCGGGCTGGCCAGGCCGGCAGGGCCGACGGGAGAGGCCGGGCCGGCCGTACGGGGCAGCCGGCGGATCCTGGGCATCGCCGGGCCACCGGGGGCCGGTAAGTCGACGCTGGCCGCCCGGCTCGCCGAGGCGCTCGGCCCGGAGACGGCCGTGGTGGTCCCGATGGACGGGTTCCACCTCGCCCAGGCCGAGCTGACCCGGGTGGGGCGCGCCGACCGCAAGGGCGCCCCGGACACCTTCGACGTGGCGGGGTACGTCTCCCTGCTGCGCCGCCTGCGCGCGTCCGACGGGGCCACGGTGTACGCACCCGCCTTCGACCGCTCCCTGGAGGAGCCGATCGCGGGCAGCATCCCCGTGGCACCGGCGGTGCCGCTGGTGATCACCGAGGGGAACTACCTGCTGCACGACGCGGGGGAGTGGGCGGAGGTCCGGCCGTTGCTGGACGAGGCCTGGTACCTCGCCCCGGACGAGGACCTGCGCGTCCGGCGCCTGGTCGACCGGCACGTACGCCACGGCAAGGAGCCGGCGTACGCACGCGAGTGGGTGGCCCGCTCGGACGAGGCGAACGCCCGCCTCGTCGCCCCGGGCCGACACCGCGCCGACCTCGTCCTCGACACCGGCTGACGACGACCAACACGAACACGCACGGCTCGGCTCGGCACGGTGTCCCCCCGTGCGGGATCATGGTCCCGTGCGCGAAATCGCGATCATCGAGGCACCGTCCGTCCTCGGGCTACGCCCGTCCGGCGTCCAGCACCTGCCCGCGGCGCTGCTCCACGCAGGTCTGGCGGACCACCCCGGCCTCGTGCACGCCGGCCGGGTCGACGCACCGCCGTACGATCCCCGGCGGGACCCCGGCACCCAGGTCCTCAACCCCGCGGGCATAGCCCGGTACTCCGTCCGGCTGGCCGACGCGGTCGGGACCGTACTCGACGACGACCGCTTCCCCGTCGTCCTCGGCGGCGACTGCACCGTGCTGCTCGGCAACCTCCTCGCCCTGCGCCGCCGGGGCCGCTACGGCCTGCTGTTCCTCGACGGCCACACCGACTTCTACCAGCCCTCGGCGGAGCCGACCGGCGAGGCGGCCTCGATGGAACTCGCCCTGGCCACGGGCCGCGGCCCCCGGCTCCTCGCCGACCTCGAAGGCCGCGGGCCCCTGGTGCGCGACGAGGACGTCGTGGCCTTCGGATTCCGTGACGCCGCGGAGTCCCACGCCGCCGGGATGCAACCGCTGCCGCCCGGGCTCCGTGCGATCGACCTCGACGGCGTGCGCGCGGCGGGCGCCGACGGTGCCGTGCGCGAGGCGATCACCCACCTCACGCACGACGACAGCGCCGGCTACTGGGTCCACCTCGACGTCGACGTCCTGGACGACGCGGTCATGCCCGCCGTCGACTACCGCATCCCCGGTGGGCTGACCTGGCCGGAGCTGGAGAGCGTGCTGCGCACGGCACTGGCCGGCGAACGGGCCGTCGGCCTCGACGTCACGATCTTCAACCCCGGCCTCGACCCCGACGGGACCATCGCGGCCCGCTTCACCACATGCCTGCGCCGGGGACTGTCGGCACGGCTCGGGCCCGGCCACACGGCGGCGGCGCCGGAATAGCCGTTCAGGTCCCGGCTGTTGGAGGTGAAGATCGAATCCATACCCCCCGCTCCCGGGGGTCCGAGAACCGGAGCAGGCATGCCGACCGAGACGCCCCGTGTCACCGACCGCTCGTTCCTCTTCGTCCTCGGCAGCTCCCGCGCGGACGGCAACACCGAGATGCTCGCGCGGGCAGCCGCCGAACAGTTGCCCGCCGAAGTGCCCCGGCGCTGGGTGGACCTGGCCGCGCTGCCGCTGCCCGATTTCGAGGACGGCCGGCACGACAGTCCTTCCCGGACCGTCGACGGGAACGAGGAACTGCTGCGCCGGGCCACCCTGGACGCCACCGACATCGTCATCGCCTCGCCCCTGTACTGGTACTCGCTCTCCGCGCAGACCAAGCGCTACCTCGACTACTGGTCGGGCTGGCTGACGGTGCCCGGCTCGGACTTCAAGCAGCGGATGGCGGGCCGGACCCTGTGGGGGGTCACGGTCATGGCCGATCGCGACGAGGTGGTCGCCGGCGGCCTGGTGGCCGGCCTCAACAACACGGCGGCGTACATGCACATGCGATTCGGCGGGGTGCTGTTCGGCAACGGCTCGCGGCCCGGCCAGGTGAAGAACGACGAACGCGCCATGGTCCGCGCCAAGACGTTCTTCCACGGTGAGGCGCCACTCGCCCGCTTCCCGTTCGAGGAGGAGGCCGCGGGCCGGTAGCACCACGGCCACCGCCGCCGCTCCGCGCGACCCGGATCCGGACGGCCCACTCGATTCCACCCGTTCAGCGCGGTGATCCGACGGAGCCGGCCCGGGCCGGGGGAGTACGTTCGGATGCACCTCCGCGAGGCCTTCGCCAGGCTGATCGTGGATCTCCCTCCGAGCGGGGGCAGGACCGCCGACGAGACGATCGCGGGGCTGGAGATGGTGGAACCGACCCGGCCGGCGGGCCGCGATGGGCGCCACGCCGTGCTGCCGCCGGTCGCCGCATGGCTGATCGCGAACCTCGTCAGCTGGATGGTCGCGAAGGCATCCGTCGCCGGCGATGGATCCGAAGTTGCGTACTGGTCCCCAGGTGGTCGCAGCCGCTGGGACTCCGCGCACTACCTGTCCATCGCCAAGACCGGCTACGAGATGTTCTGGTGCCGGGACCGCTACCCGAACCTCCGCGATGTCATGTGCGGCAACGTTGCCTGGTTTCCCGGGTATCCCATGTCCGTCCGCGCGGTTTCCGCCACCGGGCTCTCCTATGAGATGTCCGCCCTGGTCATCACCGAAGCGTCCCTGCTCGGCATGTTCGCGGTGCTGTGGTGGCTGCTCGGCGCCCGGCTCACCTGGGCCACCGGCCTCACCCTCGCCATCGGTACCGTGTTCCCGGGCGGCATCTACCTCCATGCCCTGTTCCCCATCGCCACCGGAACGTTGGCACTGCTCGTCTCCATCGCCGGAGTGCAGCGCGGCTCCTGGGGGCTCGCGGCGGCCGGCGGATTCGTGGCGACCTCCTGCCATCCCGTCGGCGCCGTCGCCGTCGGCATGCTGCTCTTGAGCGCGTTCTTCGCGTGGCGAGCGGACACGTGGCCGATCCGCATCGCGAAGGCCGGGGCGTCGGCAGCCCTCGCCGCCTGTGGCGTGCTCTGGGCCAAATGGCTGATGTGGCAGGCGACCGGCCACTGGGACGCGTACGAGATCATCCAGGAATCCAGCTACCGGCAAGGAGGCCTGCACCAGCCCTTCGAAGCGATGGGGCAGGCCTACGATTTCCCGTTCAGGCACTGGTACACGCCCAAGGGGCACCTGCCGTGGCTGGTGGAGCACGGTCTCGACGCGCACAAGACGCAGCTCTGGCTGAACCTCGCCTTCGTTCTGCTCGTACTGGGCACGGCTGCCGTTCTGCTCGTCCGCAACCGCCGGCTCGACGTCGCGGAATGGGCTGCCCTGGTCCTGACGGCGGCCATCTTCCTGGTGCCGTTCTTCGCCGGCGCGGAGATGTCGTGGTACCGCAACCATGCGCAGATGTTCGTCGGGCTCGTTCTGGTCCGGCGCATGTCCCGATGGGTTCAGGTGCCGTTGCTGGCCTGCTGCGCGGTCCAGTACGCCCTCTTGGGGGCGATGTTCTTCTCCGGAGTGCTGGTCTGACCGGCCTACCGCTGTTCCTCGTCCGTGTCACGAGCGACGAAGTAGGTGGGCCGGGCCTGGACGGCCGTGTAGATGCGGGCCACGTACTCGCCGAGCATGCCCACGCAGAAGAGCTGGACGGCGCCGAAGAACAGGACCGTGATGATCAGGGAGGTCCAGCCGGGGAGGGTGTTTCCCGTGGCGTGGACGACCAGGGTCCAGGTGAGGAAGGCGAGGCAGACGACGAGACTGAAGGCGCCGAGCGCCGTGGCCAGACGCAGCGGGACCGCCGAGAAGCTGGTGACGCTGTCCAGTGCCA
Source organism: Streptomyces sp. NBC_00207 (assembly GCF_045160965.1). Taxonomy (NCBI): domain Bacteria; kingdom Bacillati; phylum Actinomycetota; class Actinomycetes; order Kitasatosporales; family Streptomycetaceae; genus Streptomyces; species Streptomyces sp. NBC_00207. Next base: position 9,144,879 of record NZ_CP130715.1, read on the forward strand.
GGAGGATCATCTTGTGCAGGGGATATTTGGTGGTGCCCGCCACCCGCTCTCCGCGCTGGTAGGTGATCTGGCCACCGGGGAAACCGAGCCAGGGAATGAGCAGGCGATAGATCTGCTGCTGCTCGGGCAGGGTTTTGAGGGTCTCCACCACCGGGCGGGACAGCAGGCGGAAGTCGCCGGCCTGAGCGGGTACGTAGGAGCCGGCCAGGCGGCGCATGAGCCAGTAGTAGGCAGCGGCCGTCCGGCGTTTGAAGCCGCTGTCGGTGGAGCGGTCCATACGGATGCCGTAGACGACGTCCAGGCCGTCCGCCCGGGCCAGGGCGAGCATGTCCGGGATGACTTCCGGCGGGTCCTGGAGGTCTGCGTCCATGCTGATCACATAGGCACCGCGGGCGCGGTGCAATCCGGCCGTGAGGGCGGCCTGGTGGCCGCTGTTCCGCCGCAGCGTCACGATGCGGAGCTGGGGCCAGACATTGCGCAGATCCTCCAGCAGATGGGGAGTCTTGTCGGTCGAGCCGTCATCGACGGCGAGGACCTCGTACGGTTCCTCGCATCCGTCCAGGACGGGCCGGAGCCGCGCCGCCAGAACAGGCAGGGCCTCCTCCTCGTCGAAGACGGGAACCACGATCGAGAGACAGACCGGGCCCCTGTGTGGGTCATGCACAGCACTCATGATGCGCGAAGCCCCTGGACCCGGCATTTTGAGAGACGGAGCGCTGCCGTGCCGTCGGCGTGGGTTCGGGCAAGGCACCCGGCGTCCGCTGTTAGGGTGACGTGTGCTCGTCAAGACGGGCTGTTTTCGGTCACTGATATTTCAACGGGGTTGAACGTGAAGCTTCGCCATGTCCGCGCGATCGCCGTATTCGGCATCGCCATCGTCGCACTCACCGGAGCCCGTGGCTCCCACGGCGCCAGCTGCGGAGGCAGCAGCCACAGCTCGAGCTCCAGCAGCTCCAGCGGGGGCACCAGCGGCGGTGGCAGCGACAGCAGCAGCACCAGCGGCAGCAGCACCTCAGGCAGCAGCACCTCCGGCGGTACCTCCGTCACCGGCGGTTCCAGCAGCAAGAACAAGGCCGAGCGCGACATCCGGATCGACAGCTGCAAGCTGGACGACTCGGGCAAGAACCTGGTCGCCCGGCTCACCGTAACCAACACCGGTTCGGTGGACTACACCTACAACATCACCATGAAGTTCAGCGGGGACGCCACCTCGACCGCGACTTCCGCCCAGGCCAGGGTGAGCGCACTCACCGTCAAGGCGGGTGCGTCCGCACAGGCCGAGGCCAAGACGGCGTACACCGGGAAGGGCGACGGCAGCGAGTACAAGAAGTGCTCCGTCGACAGCGCGACGAAGAGCGCCCTCTGACGCACCGCCCGGCCCCCGTCGGTACGACACCGGCGGGGGCCGGGCCGTACCCGCGTCAGCCGAGCCGGCCGCGGGTTCCCATGGCGCGACCGGTCTCGACGTCGGGCTGGTAGTGACTGAAGTAGAGGAGCCGCAGGAGTCTGCCGCGGCTGTTCACCCCGGTCTTGTCGAAGACCTTCTTGAGGTGATCCCTGACGGTGTGCGGGGAGATGCCGAGCCGCCCTGCGATCTCCGTGTGGGACATGCCGTAGACGACGAGCCGCGCGACGTCCTGTTCGCGTGCGGTGAGGTCGTACGCGTCCATCAGGATCCCGATCGTCTGCTCGGGCCGGCCCGCCTGGATGATGACCGCGACACGTCCTTCCGCGTCCATGCGGGTGGCGGTGAGCGATATCCGCCGGCCGGCCGCGCCCCGTACGTGCACGCACGCGTCGCCCGACGTACGGGCCCGGCTGGACAGGTGCAGGACCGGCTGCGGAAGCCGGCCCGCCCGGGCCGGGGCGGCGCCCAGCTGGTCGAGCCACAGATGACCGGCAGGGGTGACCGAGGCGATCCCGCCGTCGGGCTCGAAGGTCAGCAGGCCCGGAGCGGCGAGGTGTTCCGCGGTGGCGGCGGCACCGGCGGTGGCGGCGTCGTGGCGCAGGTACGCGCGGCGCAGCCCCTGGGCGATGACCGGTGCGAGCGAGGACAGGGCCGCGGTCTCCTCGTCGGTGAAGGGAGCCCGGTCGGCGCCGCGGTGCAGCACCAGGGCGCCCCACACCGTGGGGCGACTGCGCAGGAGCACGCGCATCTCGTCGCCCATTCCGGTCGGACGGTAGACGTCGCGGTATCGGGTGCTGAGGTGCGGGCTGTGGCGCGTGGTCTGCCAGAGGCCGGCTGCGAGCCGGCCGGACCTGACCAGGTCGGGGAAGTGGTTGACGTCCTCTTCCCCGTACTCGATCTCCAGGAGCCGGGGCAGATGGCTGTGCGGTACGCCCCTTTCGTGGAAGCCGCCGGTGTGCAGGAGCGTGGTCGGATCCAGCGTCAGCCCGCACACCCCGTCGGCTTCCACGACCGCGGGAATGATGTCGTTCAAACGGCTGAACAAGGTCATCGGATCCGGCAGTTCCCGGCACAGCGTCTCGATCCGCCTGTGGGCCCGGCGCAACTCGGCGCCGCTGGGTAAGCCTGCGTTCGATCGGGTCACGCGGGTCTGTTACCGCGTTGCGGCGCCCGGCGAAACCCCCACTTCTTGGGATCGAACATCACCGGACGGCCGGGCAGGCTTCGTTCTGCGCCACACCAGGTGGCGAAGCGGGCGGCGGTGGGGGATGGCATGTCTGGAAACCGGCCTGCGCGCTGGAGATCGAGGTGCCTGCCGGCCGCCGCTCTTGCGGCGGCGACAGCGGCGGTCACCATCGGCGGCCTCGGCTGCACGGCTGCCGGCAGCACCCCTGCCGATGGGCCACCGGGGGAGCCGACCGCCGCGCACTGGGAAACGCTGGAGCACGCGGAGGCGCTGCTCATCGGTCCCTGCATGAAGGGCAAGGGGTTCCGGTACACCGCCGTCCCGCCCGCCGAACAGCCGCCCCGCCAGCCGGACTTTCCGTACGGGATCGACGACACGGAGTTCGCCCGCACGCACGGCTTCGGCACGGACCTGGACCGGGAGCTGCTGAGCCGCGCCGAGAAGGACCCGAACCGGGTCTACTTCCAAGGGCTGGACGCGTCACAGAGGGCCGCCTACTCCCTGGCGTTGACGGGCACCGAGCGGCAGCGGATCACGGTGACACTGCCCAGTGGGTTCCGGCTGGCCACGAATGACAGCGGGTGCCTGGCCGAAGCGCGCCGGCGGCTGTACGGGGACTACCCGGCCTGGTTCAAAGCCGCGCGGACCGTCGAGAACCTCAAGACCGTCTACCAGTCCCGGGCCCTCGAGGACCCGGCCTACGCGGCGGCGGTGAAGGACTGGTCCGCGTGCATGGCCGGCCACGACTGGACGGTCAAGGACCCGCAGGAACTGCGGGTCAAAGCCTCGGCCGCGGCGCGCGACGTCCCGACCGAGAACGAGCTGGCGCGCGAACGCGCGGCCGCGGAAGCCGAGGCGGCATGCGTCCGTACCACCGGTCTGGTGACCACGGCCACGCGTGTGGAACAGCGGTACCGCACACAGCTCGAGCAGACGCACAGGGATGCGATCCGCACCCGTGACCGGCTCGCCGCAGCAGCGCTGCCGCGCGCCCGGCAGCTGGTCGACGACGCCCGCTGAACCGCCCACCCCAGCTCCGCACCCGGCACCGGGCGCGGTGAACCAGAAGCAGAAGCACGTCACACGAACAAGAAGGGCAGCACCCATGCGATCCAAGATCGTCGGCTTACTCTTCGCCCTGGTCGCCACACTGGGCCTCGGGCTGATGACCGCGGCCCCGGCCACGGCGGGCACGGGAGCCTGCGCGAGCGGGAACTTCTGCGCGTGGTACTACAGCAACTACGAAGGCCCGAGCGCCTCGTGGTCCGGCAACGACCCCAACTGGTCGGACAACTACCTGTCCAACGGTGCGAACATCGACAACGACGACCAGTCGTGGCGCAACAACGGTACGGCGTGCGCGGGTTGCGACCATGTCCGCATCTACGACGGCTACAACTACTCCGGCCAGATCGCCTGCCTGCACTTCGGGGACGAGGGCTGGTACCCCAACGCCAACCCTGCCGACCGGGGCTCGTCCCACCGCTGGGGCGGTGAGTGCTGACGGGCTCTGCCCGAGCGCCCCGCTGATCCGAGCGGAGCACGTGGCTGTGTCCGCCCTTGCGTGAGTCTTCACGCAAGGGCGGACACAGCCCACGTCGCCCGGGCTGTCAGAGGGGTGCGGAGCCGGTGACGGTCGCGAGGGCGCGGACGAGGGCGTCGCCCGGTGGACGGTCGCGCCAGCGGGCGCTGACGTGGCCGTCGGGTCGGATCAGCAGTGCTCCCCCGGGGGAGACGCCGCAGAGTCCGGCGTGCTCGTCGGCAAGGGTCTCGACGCGCAGCGGCCATGGGGCGGAGGTCCGCTGCTCCCAGCGGGTGGGGTCGGGGGTGAGCAGGGTGAACCATTCGCCGAAGGCGTCGAGCGTCGAGCGGTCGCGTCCGAGCCAGAGGTGAGGCATGCGGTGGCCCGGTTCCGCGGTGGGGACGTAGTCCGTGCCCACGTCGGACGGCTCGGGCGGGGGAGCGCCGTCGGTGAGGACGGCAGCGGAGCGGTAGGTGACGCCGAGTACGAGCCCGAGCTGGGCGAAGTACCGTCCCGACCAGGGAAGTTCTACGCGCGCTGGTGCTGCTTCGCCGGTCTGTAGCTGCTGTTGCCGCAGGCTTTGTGCCTGGAACATGAGGTGGGTGTTGGCGACTGCCTGGCGGAGGGTCAGATGGGCGACGGGCTGTCGTTCCGTCGCGTAGGTGTCCAACAGGCCCGGTCCGGCCCACCCGCGGAGAACTCCCGCCAGTTTCCAGCACAGATTGTGCACGTCGGAGATGCCCGTGTTCATACCCAGGCCGCCGATGATGGGGAGCGCGTGCGCGGCATCCCCGGCCAGCAGGATCCGGCCGTCCCCGAAGCGCTCGGCGACGAAGGCGTTCATCACCCAGTGCTGGACCCGCAGCACGTCGGCCCGCACGGCGGCGCCGGGGCCGAGGGCGCGCGAGACGAGATCGGCCCAGTCGGCGCGGTCCGGGTCCTCGGGCGTGGGAGCGAGCCAGGCCCAGCCCCCTTCGGGGTAGAGCGGGAGGAACGATCCATGGGCGGTGAAGTAGACCCCGGCCGGCTGGTCGGCGCACCAGGTGTTGAGGTCGGCGTCGAACACGACGGTGGTGACGGCCGCCATCGCGCCGGGGCCGGTCGTGTCGATGCCCAGCCGCTCACGGACGGTGGAGTTCGTCCCGTCGGCGGCGAGTACGTAGCGGGCACGGACGCGCATCCCCCCACCGTGCTGGTGGTCGACGAGACGGGCCACGACGCTCTCGGGTCCCTCGGCCAGGTCGAGGAGCTCGACCCCGAACCGCACGGGTGCGTCCGCCGCGGCGAGCAGGGTGGGTTCCAACCGGTCCTGCGAGGTCGCCACGCCGATCACGGGGCTCTCGGGGATCGGCGCGTTCACCCCGACCATCGCCGCGGTGGCGAAGTCACTGTCGTGCAGCGTGTCGCGGAAACGGATGCGGCCGAACTCCCGTGGGAAGGCATTGCCCGTGATCTCGGCAGCGATGCCCAGCTGGCGGAAGATCTCCATCGAGCGCGTGTTGACCAGCCGGGACCGGGGGAAAGGCGACAGCTCGGGATGCTTCTCGACCAGCAGGGTCCGCACGCCCCAGCGTTCGAGCAGCGCGCGGGCGGTGAGCCCGACCGGCCCGCCGCCGACGATCAGTACTTCCACCTCGGTGTCCGCCGTGGGCATGCCACCATCCTCCTGCTCACCCCCGGGTCTGCCGGGCGTCGCCGGTGAAGTGACGGCGGTGACCAGACCGCCGGCGGCGAGGGGCCGGGGTGATGCGCCCGACTCTAGCGAGGAGATCCGCCGGACGACCGCAGGTGATGCGACGCCACGCCACGTCACACCACGTGCGGAACGGGCCCGTGCCCCGTCCGGGTCAGACGCGCCACCAGAAGCCCGGCACGGTCGCCATCGCCACCATCAGGAGGGCACCGGACCCGGTCATGACGGCCGCGGGCACCGGCCTGCGGCGCGGGTCCGCGAAGGCGGCCAGCCACATCAGGGGCACCGAGAGGAAGAAGACGCCCAGCCCGCCCAGGGATCCTGCGTACGACCACATCATGAGTACGAGCCCGCCGATCGCCGAGGCCCGTACGAACGCCGCGCGGCGGTGGTGCAGGAACAGCGGCCGCGCCACCAGTGCGGCCGTGACGGCGAAGAGCACGGCGTGGCCGACGCCCTCCGTGTAGGTGGCGAACACGAACGCCGGCGGCACGGGGGCGAGCAGGGCGCACACGGCGAGCCCGAACTGCCACGGGTGAACCCAGTCGCGGGCCCCGTCACGGGTGCCACCGCGAGCGCCGGGGCAAGCAGCTCCGCCGGGCGTGGTGCTTCTGCCGCTCGTCGCGATGGCTCTCACAGCGTCCCCCCTCATGGCATCCCCCGGGCATCCCTCATGGCGTCATGGCCGCAAGACTTCGGTTGAACGCGTTCAGGCTACTGGACCGCCGACCTTCCCTGATCCCTGCCCCATCTCCGCGGCTCCTGCCTCCGCCCCTCCTGCCTCCGCCAGCTCCACCCCGGTCCGGTACAGCTCGACCAGCAGGGGCCGCAGGGCCGCGCCCGCCGTCGTCAGGCCGTAGCGCGTGCGTACGGGGAAGCCCGCCAGCCTCTCCCGGACGGCGAGGCCCCGCCCCTCCAGCGTCCGCAGCCGCTCGGTGAGCACCTTCGGGCTGATGTCGGGCAGCCGGGCCGATAGCTCCCCGAACGACAGCGGCCCGCCCATCAGTTCCCGCAGCACGAGCGTGGTCCAGCGGCCGGACACCGCCGCGAGCGCCAGCTCCACCGGGCAGTCCGGCTCCGGTCGCCGGGTCCGGCCGCCGGCGTCCGGGACCAGCTCGGCGTCCCATCGGACGGCGTGGCTTTCCGTTTGGTGACCCATTCCGGCCCCGGCTTTGCTGTGGTCATGAGCTTCGAACGCGATCATGCGCCCACTGTCGTCCTGACCACCGATCCCCGGCAACATCCGGCCGTATTCGCCGCGGCCTTCAACACCGGTGACCCGGCGGCTGTGGCCCAGGTGTACGAACCGGACGCCGTCTTCGTCCCACGGCCCGGAACCCCGCTGACGGGCACCGCGCTGGCCTCCGCCACGGCCGAGTTCCTCGCGCTGGGGCTGCCGATCGACGTCAGCCCCCGCCATGCGTACACCGCGGGGGACCTCGCGCTGCTCGTCGTCGACTGGCGCATCGAGGGCACCGGCCCCGACGGCGCGGCCGTCCGGCTGGCCGGAACCGCCACGGACGTCGCCCGGCGCGGCCCGGACGGTCTGTGGCGCTACGTCATCGACAACCCGTTCGGCACCTCGCCCGCCTGACGGGCAAGGGCGCGCCCCGGACCGCAGACCGGTTACGCCTGTGAAGGGCGGCGGGTGCCGGGCGGCCGGCTCAGGCGATTCCCACGGTGTACGCGGCACGGTAGCCGTCGCCGTCGGGCGAGGCGGCCAGCGTCATGGTGGCGCCGGCTGCCCTGTATCGGCTGTCCCGCTGGTTGGGGTGCTCCGGTGCGCGGCGGCGGGCGTAGGGCTGGCGCGCGTACACCTTCAGCAGGAGGTCCTCGGGGAAGAAGAACTGGGAGGTCGTCTCGGTCCGTGCGTCGGGGTGGACCTTGAAGTGGATGTGCGGTGCCAGCCCCGCGTACCAGCCGGGCACGATCGTCCGGAACACGCATCGGCCGGCGTCGTCGGTGACCTGAGTGCCGCGCAGGAAGGTGGCCTTGCCGGTGGAGTAGGCGCCCGAGGCATCGGCGTGCCACACGTCCACGGTGGCGGCCGGGAGCGGCCGGCAGCCGGCCGACACCCGGACCACCGTCAGGTCCAGCCGGAACGGCACGCCGCCCAGGCCTTCGGTGATGTCCGACCGCACCCGGTCCAGGTCCACGTAGTACGGACCCGCGCCCGCCTCGGTACTGAGCACACAGGCAGGGGTGGGGGTACCGCTGGCTTTCGGCGGCCGGGGGGCCGAGGCCGACGGCTGCCCTGCGGCGCCGCGGGTCCCGGCAGGGCCGGAGCAGGCCGCGGCCAGCGCGGCGGCCCCGGCCGTTCCGGCGGCCCGTAGAACAGCACGGCGGCTGGTCCGGTGGGTGTCGTTCTCGGCCATGCGTCAACCGTGCCGGACGGCACGGTCGACGGTCGGTACCGACACACCGGGGACCCGCGGCCCACGCACCTCCACGTCCCGGCCCGGACCTGCCGCAATGTCTCTTCACAAGTTGATGTGACGTCAGGAAATCAGAGCGCCGGCAGGGGATAAAAGGCAGGCATGGGCGATTTGCTGCTACACCACGACAACGTTGCCAGGTCGTTAACACTTCACTTCTTGACGGCAGTAGTGGGGACAAGTTGACTGCCCCCACCTCGGCCGTACGGACACGGCCCCGTCAGGGAGGTTCACTTCGTGAACGCGAATCTGGGTCGTGCCGCCGTTGGACTGGCTGTTTCGGCGCTCACTGTCACGCTCGCCGCTTGCGGTGGCGCGGAAGAGGTCGACAGCGGGAGTGATGGTGCGGTCAAGGTCGGCCTCCTGCTCCCCGAGAACGAGACGGCACGCTACGAGAAGTTCGACAAGCCGCTGATGGAGAAGAAGGTCGCCCTCCTCACGCTCGGCAAGGGGAAAGTGGTCTACGACAACGCCATGGGGGACGCGGCGAAGCAGAACTCCCAGGTGGACGCGATGATCGCAAAAAAGGTCGACGTCCTGATCATTGACGCGGTGGACTCCAAGGCGATCGCCGGGGCCGTGACGAAGGCCAAGGGCGCGGGCATTGCGGTCGTCGCCTACGACCGCCTGGCGGAGGGCCCGATCGACGCGTACACCTCCTTCGACAACGAAGACGTCGGCCGCGTCCAGGGCAAGGCGCTGCTGGAGGCCCTGGGCGACAAGGCCAGGAGCGGGAAGATCGTCATGATGAACGGCGCGGTCACCGACCCGAACGCCGCACAGTTCAGAACCGGTGCCAGATCCGTCCTCGAAGGCAAGGTCAACGTCGGCAAGGAGTACGACACCGTCGAGTGGAAGCCGGAGAACGCCAACAGCAACATGGCGGCCGCGCTCTCCGCGCTCGGCAAGGACAAGGTCGTCGGTGTCTACTCGGCCAATGACGGCATGGCCGGCGGCATCATCTCCGCACTCAAGGCCGCAGGCGTGAACCCGCTGCCCCCGGTCACCGGCCAGGACGCGGAACTCGCCGGCGTGCAGCGCATCGTGTCGGGCGACCAGTACATGACCGTCTACAAGCCGTACGCCCGCGAGGCCGAGGCCGCTGCGGAGCTCGCCGTCAAGCTCGCCCAGGGCGAGAAGATCGACGGAATCATCAACCAGGTGGTCAGCAGCCCGACCAGCAAGCGAGTGCCGTCGGTGCTCATTCCCGGCACCTCCGTGACCAGGGACAACATCAGGACCACCGTGGTCCTCGACGGTGTCTTCACCGTCGAGGAGATCTGCGTCGACAGGGTCAGGGCCGCGTGCGAAGAGATAGGCCTGAAGTAGCGGACGGCGGACCCGGCACGTCCGAGCGGCATCCGCGGGGGCGTGCCAACCGTGCTTCCCGCAGGGGCCGCGGCGGACGCCCACCGGCATGGCTGGAAACCGGCATTCAGGGAGACTTGGGCGTATATCATCGCGCTCCACGAGAAGGCGACGTACTTCTGGAGGCATGATGAGCGAGCGGCCGGTCCTTCTGCCCTACGCCGATCCGGCCTTCGTCTCGGACCCCTTCCCGCTGTACCGGCAACTGCGCGAGGACGGCCCCGTACGCCGCGTCGTCATCGCGGGAGGCCTGGAGGCCTGGCTCGTCACCCGCTACGACGACGGACTCGCAGCCCTCTCCGAGCCCCGCCTCAGCAGCGACGTACGCGACGCCTCGGACACCCGGCTCCTGCAGCAGCTGCCCGAAACGGAGCGCGAGTCGATGCTGAGCAACATGCTCCGCAGCGACCCGCCCGACCACACCCGCCTGCGCCGCCTGGTCTCCAAGGCGTTCACCGCCCGCAGGGTGGCGGGGATGCGGCCCCGGATCCAGGCCATCGCCGACCGGCTGCTGGACGAGGTCCTCCCGTCCGGCCGCGCCGATCTCGTGGCGGACTTCGCGCTGCCGCTCCCGGTCACGGTGATCAGCGAACTGCTCGGAGTGCCGGTGGACGACCGTCACGACTTCCAGCGCTGGACCGACCGCATGATCATGCGCGGTGCGGAGCCGCCGGACCCCGCCGTGGTGAACGAGGCGTGGCAGCACATGCGCGCCTACGTGACCGAGCTCATCCGGGCCAAACGGGCCGCCCCGGGCGACGACCTCCTCAGCGGCCTCATCACCGCCCGGGACCAGGAACAGCAGCTGACCGAGGACGAGCTGATCGCCATGGTGTTCCTGCTGCTGGTCGCCGGCTACATCACCACGGTCAACCTGATCGGCGGCGGCATCGCCATGCTGCTGGCCCACCCCGACCAGCTCGACCGGCTGCGCTCCGAACCCGAGCTGCTGCCGGGCGCGATCGAGGAGTTCCTCCGCTACGACGGACCGGTCAGCCCCGGCATCGCACGGTTCGCGCGCGAAGACGTCGAGATCGCGGGCGTGACCATCCCGCGCGGCGCGACCGTGGTGATCGCCTCAGCCATCGCCGACCGCGACCCCGCACGCTTCGCCGACCCCGACCACCTGGACATCACCCGGAAGGACAACGCCCACCTCGCCTTCGGGCACGGCATCCACTACTGCCTGGGTGCGCCGCTGGCCCGCCTGGAGGGGCAGATCGCCATCGGCACCGCCCTGCACCGGCTCCCCGGACTCACCCTCGCGGTGGCGCCCGACGAGATCCGCTGGCGCCCCGGGGGCCTGCGCGGCCCCCAAACCCTGCCGGTGACCTTCACCCCCGGTGGCTCCGCGGCGGGCTGAGGCGGGCCGCCGCGGACCGGCCCGCTCGGCGCGTCACAGGTCGGCGACCAGGGCGTACCGCTCATCGTCCACCGGACCACCCCACAAGCCCGGGTCGCCGCTGAGAGGCTCCACGCGCACACGGGCCACGAGGGGGCGCACGGCCGCAGCAAGGGCTTCGGCGCTGAGTCCGCCGTTCCAAGGCAGTGATTCGGCGCCGGCCACATACGGGGCATCCTGCTGACCCGCCTCACGCCAACGCCCCTCGACCAGCACCATCCGGCCTCCGGGCCGCAGACGCGTCACCCACTCGCGCAGGGCGGCCTCCGGATCGGGCAGTGTCCACACCAGGTGCCGTGACAGCACGACGTCGAAGCGCTGCTTCCCGGTCGGGGGAGCCATGGCGTCGCCGACCAGGAAACGGCCCGCGAGGCCGGCGGTCGCGTACTTCGTGCGCGCCTGCTCGATCATGCGCGGGGCCAGGTCGACGCCGGTGGGCCGGTGCCCGGCCTCGGTCAGCAGCAGGGACACCGATCCGGTGCCGCAGCCGATGTCGAGGACGTCGGCCGGCCGGTCCGGCATCACCGACCGCAGGAGCCGGGCCCACGCAGCGCGCGTGTCGTCAGCCCTCAGCCCGTGGTCGGGCTCCTCGTCGAAGGTCGCAGCAGCGGCATCCCAGTAGGCGGTAATCAACTCGGTACGGTCAGTCATGGATCCAGGTTCTCAGGTCCCACTGACATCGGAGCGACGGTGTCGGTGTCGGTGTCAGAGTCCGAGGGCGATGGCCATGCGGGTCATTTCGGCGGTGCTGTTGATGTTGAGCTTGGCGCGGATGCGGCGGAGGTAGGCGTCGACGGTGTGCTTGGAGAGGCCCATGTGGCGGGCGGTCTGGAGGTAGGTGCGTCCGGCGGCGATGTGGCGCAGGGCTTCCCTTTCGCGGGGGGCCAGGGCGGTGGCTTCGGCGGTCGGCGCGGTGAGGGTGAGGCTCATGGGATTTCCTCCGACGTTGCGTCTCGGTCATCTCTGCTCGCGTCCTCGGAAGCAGGGGACTCTTTCCGGAATGTCGGTGTTTGTCCCTGATAAAGAGATTGGCTGCGTGACTTCATGGGGGTGTCCGCCGACTGTCACAGGCGTGTGACAGGGCCCACGACGCACGCCGGACCGGCGCATACCCGCAGGTAGCGCCGGGTATCCCGGAACGGGGTGGTGCCGCTCCGCCCGGCCCGGTGCCGTCCGGGCCGGGCGGAGCGCCCCTCGGCGGGCCGCCGAGGGGGCTGCTTCGCTACGGCGTCATTTCGTAGGCGCCGGAGAGGGCCTCGACCTGGGCCCAGACGCGTGCCGAGCGTGCCTCGTCGATGACCGGGCGGCGGATGGAGGCGAGTGCCCAGTTCTGCTGCTCCACCGTGGTGGAGTCCTTGCCGTGGAGCTCGATGGCGTGCTGGGAGAAGTCGCGTACGAGGACGGAGAACAGCTCGTCGAGCACGGACTCGTCCAGGTCCGTCAGGCGGGCCTGCTCCAGGATGAGCTGTCCGTGGACGACCAGCGCGAAGAGCTGACCCACGGAGAGGAGGAAGTCGAGGTCGCGGCCCTGCTCCTCGTCCGGGGCGATGGTGGCCGCGAACTCGCACAGGGCGTCGGCCTGCTCGCGGAAGCGCGCGACGTTGGGCACGGCGGCGTAGCCGTCGTAGGCGGGGCGCCAGTCGTGGAAGCGTACGGAGCCCAGGCCGCGGGCCGGTCCCTGCCGGAACAGGAAGTCGTCGTCGGCGGCGTCGAGGCGGGTCGGCACGGGCGCGTACTCGGCCGGGGCCAGGAGGTGGTTGCGCATGAACTTGAGGATCAGCGCGAGGTTGACGTGGACGGTGCCCTCGAGCTTCGGCAGGCCGCGGATCTCGACGGCGGCCTGGGCGAAGTAGTTGTCCTTCTCGAAGCCCTTGGCGGCGATGACGTCCCACATCAGGTCGATGACCTTCTCGCCCTCCGTGGTGACCTTCATCTTGGTCATCGGGTTGAAGAGCAGGTAGCGGCGGTCGTCGGGCCCGGCGGAGCGGAAGTAGTCGACGGCGCGGTCGCTGAACAGCTTCATCCCGACGAGACGGACGTAGGCGTCGGCCAGCTCGCGGCGCACGTGCGGGAAGGCGGTGACGGGGCGGCCGTAGAGGATCCGGTTGTGCGCGTGCGTCACGGCCTCGTACATCGCGTGCTCGCAGATGCCGATGGAGGCGGTGCAGAGGTTGAACTTGCCGACGTTGACGGTGTTCAGGGCCGCGTCGAAGGCGGCGCGGCCGGTGTGCAGCACGTCGGCGGCGGCCACCGGGTAGTCGGCGAGGCGGAACTCGCTGACGTACTTCGAGGAGTCGACGACGTTCTTCACGAGCTCGTACGCCGGGTGGCGGCTGTCGGCGGCGAAGAAGACGTAGCCGTCGGGGCCCTCGACGTCGGTGCGGCGGCCGAAGACGGAGACGAGGCCGGCAGCGTTGCCGTTGCCGATGTAGTACTTGGAGCCGCTGGCGCGGAAGCCGCCGTCGCCGTCGGGCTCCAGCAGCATGTCGGTGGAGTAGATGTCGGCGCCGTGGGACTTCTCGGACAGGCCGAAGGCGAACACCTCTCCCTCGGAGAGGAGTTGCGCGGCGCGGGCGCGGGCGGCGGCGTTGTCGCTCTGCCAGACCGGGCCGAGGCCGAGGATGGTGACCTGCCACGCGTACCAGTAGTCGAGGCCGTAGAAGCCGAAGATCTCGTTGAGGGCGGCGATCCGTGCGGTGTCCCAGCGCTTGTCCGGCTCGTCCTGGCCGGCGGCGGGGGCCGGCGTCAGGAAGGTCGCGAAGAGCCCTTCCTTGGCGGAGAAGGCGAGGAAGTCGGCCAGCCATGCACGGGAGCGGTAGTCCTCGATGATCCGGCGCTTGCCGCGGGCCTCGAACCAGTCCACGGTGGCGCGCAGGAGCCTGCGGGTCTCCGGGTCGAAGTGCTCGGGGTCGTAGGTGTGCGGGTGGAACAGCAGGGGGTCGGACATGGCGATTCACCTTCCGAGGGGTGGGTGTCGAAGGTCGCGCGGACGCGCGGAGGCAGGAGGTGGGGCGGGTGTGGTTCAGGCGGTCGTGGTCGAAGCGACGGACGCGGGATGCTCGGTCGGCTCGGTCGGCTCGGTCGGCTCGGTCGGCTCGGTCGGCTCGGGTCGGCCGAGCCGGTGGAGGGTGGCCAGGACGTCGTCGAGCCAGGCGATGGTCATCCGCTCCTGCGCGATGCCGCCGCGCAGCACCACGTGCTGGAGTTCCTGACCGGCGTCCAGCGGCGCGGGGGCATCGGGCCCGGTGAAGTCGCGCAGTTCCCCGGCGAGATAGCGCGCGAGTCGGTCCCGGTGTGCCTGCTGGTGCCGTTCGACCTCGCGGATCAGGGAGGCCGGGTCGTCGAAGGCCGCGCCGCGGATCTTCACGGCGAGGTCGTGTCGCAGGCTCTCGGGTTCGATCGGTTCGTGCAGCCAACGGGCGAGGGCGACGCGGCCGGGGTCGGCGGCCGAATACTCGTTCTTGTCCGGCCGGCCCTGCTGTGGGACGGTGCGGACGGTGAGCATCCCGTCGCTCTCCATGCGCTTGAGCACGCGGTAGATCTGCTGGTGCGTGGCGGTCCAGAAGTAGCCGATGGACCGGTCGAACCGGCGGGCCAGCTCATAGCCGGAGCCCGGCTTCTCCAGCAGGGAGACGAGGATCGCGTGTTCGAGCGCCATGCCGCGATCTTGCTATGCAACTTGTTGCACAGACAAGCGGCGGCAGCCAGGTGAGACGCGGCTCACCCGCGGCATGCGCGGGGCCGGCAGGTCACGCGAGCCGGTGATGCCGCGTCGTACGGGGCTGCCGGACGCCGGCGGGGCGGCCGGGCCGGGTCTGGTTGGCGGGGTGGTGAGGGGCGGGGGAGGGTGGGGGTATGCGATGGCGCGGGCCGGGCGGGGTGGTGGCTGCGGCGGCTGCCGTCGTCCTGCTCGTGGCGGGCACGCCGGGGCCGGGCGGCGGGGACACCGGGCAGCGCGTGGACGTCGGCGGCGGGCGGAGCCTGTACCTGCACTGCTCGGGTTCCGGGAGCCCCACCGTGGTGCTGCTGTCGGGGCTGCACGAGGCCTCCGACCCGTGGTCGCTGACCGACACCACCCCGCCCGTGCCGAAGGCCACGGCGGTGCTGCCGGGCGTGGCCGCCTTCACCCGCGTCTGCACGTACGACCGCCCGGGCACCATCCGCTATACGCAGCCACCGGCGCTCACGACCCGCAGCACGCCCGTCCGGGGAACCCGGGAACTGCCCGCCATGGTCCGGGACCTGGACCGGGTGCTGACCGCCGGGCACGTGCCGGGCCCGTACGTGCTGGTGGGGCACTCCTTCGGTGGGATGCTCGCTCTGCGGTACGCGCAGGAGCACCCGGAACGGACGCGCGGGCTCGTCCTGGTCGATGCGCTGGGGCCCGGGCTGAAGCCCGCGATGGGGGCGGACTGGGCGGCGTACGTCGAAGCGCTAAGGCATCCGGGCACGCCCTTCGACGCCGATCCGGATTTCGAGCAGGTCGACATCGACGGCGGCGTCACGGCCATCGACCGCGGTGGTCCGCTCCCGCCGGTTCCGGTCGTGGTGCTCAGCAAGACCGAACCCTTCGCCGCGCCGCCCACCATGTCCAAGGACCTGCTGGCGAAGCTCGAGGCGGCCTGGCCCGAGGCCCAGCAGGCGCTGGTGGGCCTGCGGCCGCAGACCCCCCACCTGCTGGCCACCGGCAGCGACCACTACGTCCAACTCCATGACCCGGATCTCACGATCGCGGCGGTCCGCCTGGTCGCGGACCGGGCCGCAGCTCGGCCGGGCGCGGTCCCCAGCGCCTCGTAGGCCGGTGTCAGAGTCCGAGGGCGATGGCCATGCGGGTCATTTCGGCGGTGCTGTTGATGTTGAGCTTGGCGCGGATGCGGCGGAGGTAGGCGTCGACGGTGTGCTTGGAGAGGCCCATGTGGCGGGCGGTCTGGAGGTAGGTGCGTCCGGCGGCGATGTGGCGCAGGGCTTCCATTTCGCGGGGGGCCAGGGCGGTGGCTTCGGCGGTCGGGGCGGTGAGGGTGAGGCTCATGGGATTTCCTCCGACGTTGCGTCTCGGTCATCTCTGCTCGCGTCCTCGGAAGCAGGGGACTCTTTCCGGAATGTCGGTGTTTGTCCCTGATAAAGAGATTGGCTGCGTGACTTCATGGGGGTGTCCGCCGACTGTCACAGGCGTGTGACAGGGCCCCCCGGTGCAATGGGGCCGGCATCGACTGCTTGACGTGCACGCTGCGGGGCGACAGCCTTGCTCGGAGTTACCGGCAGGTAAAGCGGAAGGGGTGGGCATGGACACGGACGGCGCACGGGGCGGGGAACAGGACCGGGAACAGGGCGGGGAACAGGACCGGGACGATGCGGAGTTGATGTTCCAGTCGGTCGAGCGGCAGGCCGAACTGGTGCGCACCGGCAAGATCACCTCCCGAGCCCTCGTCGAGGCCGCGCTGCGCCGCATCGCCCGGAACGACCCCGCCCTGGGAGCCTTCCGCATCGTCCTCGCCGAGGAGGCCCTCGCCGAGGCCGACGCCCGGGACGCGGAAGGGGCGGACGGCCCCCTCCACGGCGTGCCGATCGCGGTCAAGGACGAGCTGGACGTCGCCGGGCAGGTCACCACCTTCGGCGGCGTGGCCAACCGCACCCCCGTGACCGGCGACTCCGAGGCCGTACGCCGCCTGCGCGCCGCCGGAGCCGTCGTCATAGGAAAGACGACGATGCCCGAGTTCGGGCAGTGGCCCTTCACCGAATCCGCAGCCCACGGCCACACCCACAACCCCTGGGACACCTCCCGCACCCCCGGCGGCTCCAGCGGCGGCAGCGCCGCCGCCGTCGCGGCCGGACTGGTCGGGGCGGCGCTCGGCGGCGACGGCGGGGGCTCCATCCGCATCCCCGCGGCCTGCTGCGGGCTGTTCGGGCTCAAGCCCCAGCGCGGCCGCGTCTCCACCGCCCCGAACCCCCACCTCTGGTACGCCCTCGGCACCGTGGGCCCGCTGACCCGCACCGTGCGCGATTCCGCCCTGCTCTACGACGTCCTCGCCGGCTCCACCCCCACCGACCGATGGAGCGCCCGCCCGCCGGCCACCAGCTGGGTGCGTGCCCTGGAGACCCCGCCCGGCCGACTCCGCATCGGCTACTCGGCCAAGCCCGCCGTGCCCGGCGTACGCCCGCACCCGGAGCACGTCGAGGCCCTGCTGGAGACCGTACGGGCGCTGCGCGAGCTGGGTCACGACGTACGGGAGGTCAACCCCCGCTACCCGGACGCGACGGCCCCCTTCGCCGCGCAGTTCTGCGGCGGAGTGCGGGCTGAGGCCGCCGCGGTCGAGCGGCCCGACCTGCTGGAACGGCGCACCCGCAGCACCCTCGCGCTGGCCCGGATGGTCCCCGAGTCCGCCGTGGAGCGCGGGATCCGGGCGGGGGAGCGGCTGGCGCTGCGCGCCGACCGGATGTTCACCACCATGGACCTGCTGCTGACCCCGGTCATCGCAGAGCGCCCACGCCCGGTGGGCGCACTGGACGGCGCCGGGCTGCTGACGGCGCTGGCCCGCTCGCGCCCGATGGTCGCCTACACCGCGCTGTGGAACGTGACCGGGCACCCGGCCGCCTCCGTCCCTGCGGGCCACGGCTCGGACGGGCTGCCGCTCGCCGTGCAGCTGGTGGGCCGCCGCGACGACGAGGTGGCCGTGCTCCGGGTGGCGGCGCAGCTGGAGACGGCGAGGCCGTGGGGGGACCGGCGCCCGGAGCTGCCGACTCGGTGACCGATGCCGGCGAGGCAGGGGTATCAGGGCCCTTGATATCCGTCAAGTCACGAAATGCGGGGGCATGACGCGATTCGAGCGGCGGGGCTTACTTGAGTCATGGGTTCACGCAGAACCGGTGACCCCCTCCCCATCCCCCCACGTAGGAGTTCTCTGATGCCCCGCACCTCCCGCACCCTGCGTCTCGTGATGCTCACGGCCTCGACCTCGCTGGCGGCAGGAGCCGTCCTGCTGCCCACCGGCGCCTTCGCCGCCCCGGCGACCCCGCACACGATCACCCTCAAGGCCGACCGTGGCGGCAACGACCACGGCGACCGCCAGGACGAGGACTGGAACCAGGGCGAAGACCGGAACCAGGGCGAGGACCGGAACGACGACGGCTCCCGCGAGGACGGCTCCGGCGCGAGCGAGGAGCCGGGCACGGAGCAGGGCGGCTCCCAGGAAGAGGGCTCCGGCGAGGGCCAGGACGCTTCCCAGCCGAAGGACGCCGAGTCCGGTGTGGTCGAGGAGAGCTACTGCAACGACCCGAAGGCACTCCCGGGGCTGTGCGTCGACGGCAAGCCGCTGCCGAAGGGCGACGGCACCGTCAAGGTTCCGCAGGGCACGAAGCTGTGCCTCGGAATCGACACTCCCCAGCAGTGCGCGGACCGGCAGAGGCCCACGGTGCCGAGCCCCACGGGCAGCTCCACCGTTGAGCTCGCGGTGTGACCCGGGCGGCCGACCGCGAACGGACAGGGCACACACGAAGGGCGCGGCTCCTCAAGGGGCCGCGCCCTTCGGCGTCCGCGGCAGGACCTCAGTCGAGCGGCTGCTCGACCGTGCTGGTGCCGTGACCCTGCTGGGACTCCCACGTCCACGTCTCTTCCAGCCGCAGGCGGCCGTCGGGGAGTTCCGTGACGAGCGAGGTGCAGTGTCCGGAAGCGGTCGTGCCGTCGAGGCGGAGCTGCACGTAGCGGAAGTCGATGGAGTCGTCCGCCCGGGTGCCGACGAGGTAACCCCTGACCACGTCTCCTCCGGCGTACTCGGCCCAGACCCGGTCGTCCTGCTCGTGGTACTCGAACCGGGTCTGCCGGCCGACCTGGCCGGGCGCCTGGTCGGCCACGGGGACGAAGACGAGGCCGTCGAGCGAGCGCGCCACGGGTGACTCCTGGAGTAGGGCGGTCCGGGGCAGGCCCCGGCCGAGTGGACCGTCCGGGCCCGCCCGGGAGGCGGTGTGTCGGTTCGACCAGGTGGCCTCGGCGTGATCTTGTCCGTCCGTACAGGCCAGTCACCGCGAGACATGCCCAACGTACCGTACCGATGGGGGCCGTTGACCGCCCGGGCGTGGCAGCCGGACGGTCGGCGCGGCCCGAACGTCTCGGAGAGCAGAGGGATGCGACATGTTCAAGGTGGTCTCGTCCGACGGTACGGTGATCGCCTGTGAGCGACACGGCGACGCGGGCCCGACGCTCCTTCTCGTCGGCGGCACCTTGATGCCCCGCGCACGGCACGCCCCGCTCGCCGCGCTGCTGGCGCGTGACTTCAGCGTCGTCGACTACGACCGCAGGGGCCGCGGCGACAGCGGCGACCACCCCGACTACCACGTACAGCGCGAGATCGACGACCTGGACGCGGTGATCGAGCGGGTGGGCGGGCCGGTGTTGCTCTTCGGAATGTCCTCCGGAGCCGTCCTGGCCCTGGAGGCCGTGGCCAGGGGCAGCGCCGTCTCGGCCCTGGCCCTGTACGAGCCGCCGTTCGTCGTCGACGGGACCCGCCCTCCGCTGCCCGCCGACTACGTCGACCGCGTGCAGGCGGCCGTCGCACGGGGGAACGCGGCCGAAGCCTCGCCTACTTCCTGACCGTCGGCCTGGCCGCGCCGGACGAAGCCGTCGCCGGGATGCAGGACTCCCCGGTCTGGGCCGCCTGGGAGGCCACCGCCGCCACCCTGCCCTACGACGGTCAGGTGATGGCCGGCACCATGTCCGGCCGGCCGCTGCCCACCGACCGGTGGCGGTCCGTGAACATACCCGTCCTCGTGGCCTACGGCAGCGCGGGCGAGACGTACACGGCCAACGGGGCGAGAGAACTTGCCTCCCACGGCGACAACTACACCCTGCACGCCGTGCCCGGCCAGAACCACAACGTCGACCCCCACGCCCTCGCGCCGGTGCTGACCGCCTTCTTCACCGGCTCGTAGCGGCCGCAGCCTGCCTCCGGACGCCTGTTTCCGGACGCCGGGGCGGGTGGTCGTGCCGGGGGAGCAGGAACACGGGGTTGAACACGCCCATGCAGGTGATCAGGCCGCCGACGCAGGGCACGGCGAAGGCGAGGCCGTACTGCCAGGGCGTGAATCCGAGGTCGCGGACCATGAGGACGGCGAGCAGCGGCGATGCCGCCATGATCAGGCCGTTGACCAGGACCGTGTTGGCGAACAGCGGGCGCAGCGCCGAGTCGGCCACGATGTACCGCCACCCGGCGGCCAGGTCGCGGACTCGCAGCCGCGGCCGCGCTTCGGCGGGCGCGGGACGTGCCTCCCGCCCGCCGATCGCGCGGATCCCCACCGCCGAGAGCAGGTAGCTCACCGCGTTGGCCACCACGGTCATCACCGGGCCGATCAGGACGATCGCGGCCCCGCAGAGTGGCGGACCGAGCAGGGTGGCGGTCCAGATCGTGGACTCGAACCGCCCGTTCGCGACGAGCGGGTCCTCCGGCCGGACGAGCGCCTTCAGAGCAGCGCCACTGGCCGCCGTGAAGGCGGTGTCGGCCGCGCCGCGACGACCGACACGACCAGGACCTGGGCGAGGGAGAGCCGGCCGAGCGCGAACGCCACCGGCACGCCCCGCTCCGGCAGGTCACCACCAGTAGGCGGGGTACCTCGGCGCGTTGCGGCGAACACGTGAAGCGGCGTATCCGGTCAGGACCAGCAGGACCGTCGAACCGAACAACAGCGGGACGAAACGGCCGGCAGCGGGCGTCTGCAGCAAGACGATCACGGCGGTGGCCACGGCCGGCGAGTGCGGGGTGCGGGCGGCCATGTTCAGGGCGAGCGTGAGGCCGGCCGCCACGGCCGCCGCCCAGGCGCTGCTGCCCGCCACCGCGAGAACGCCGTAGCCCACGGCGCAGCCCACCAGGTGGCCGATGACCACACCACGCGGCTGGGCGAGCGGCAGGGCCGGGGCACTGTGGACCAGCGCGGCGCTGGCGGCCAGCGGGGGTATCAGCACCGGTTCGTGGATCATCGCGCCGATCGCGACGAGACCCAGCAGGACGGCGGTCGCTGCGCAGATGCTGTGCAGCGCCGCCGCCGGGGCCGGCCTGGCCGGGGGCCGCACACCGCTCTTCGCCCCGGGGCGAAGAGCGGTGGCAGGCATGGGGGGCTCGGGGCGCAGGGCCGTGTTGGTGCTCATGCAGGGAACGTCCGGGATAGGTGGCCGACAGGCCGGGGCAGGGCGGGAGGGTGCCCAGGCGGGTTGTCGCCGGGGCGGGGGCGGTCCGGGGTGAGGGTGGGCCGGGACGTCCGGTACGACGATATCCGGCTGGTACCCGACGGCTTCGCCGGGGGGCGAGGCCCGGCAGCCGACGGCCGCACCGCCGTCGGTACGGAGGCCCGCCCGGTGGCCGGCGGCCGAGTCGGGCGATCGTCCTGCACGAGCCGGGCACGACGTGCACAATGGCCGTCGGCGAGGTCGACGAGGTGCTCGTAAAGGTCCGTTGTCCGTGGGCGGGGAGAGAGACCATGGAACGCCAGATCCAGCAGATCGAACTGCCGGGCGGGGAGACCGTACTGGCCCGCGTGAGCGTGCTGCGCCCCGAGGACGTGCCCCCCGGATCGGACGAGTCCGCCTACGAGGACGTGGGCGCGCTCGACCACCTCACCGCTCGCGTGGACCAGCTGAACGAACTGGTCAGCGGCATCGGATCCGCCGTACTCGAATCCGCGCGCGCCGCCCGCCCCGACGAGGTCAGCGCCACCTTCGGGATCGAGCTGGCGGTGAAGCCGGGCAAGGCCGTCGCCCTGCTGGCGGACGGCGAGGCGAAGGCTGCGATCTCGGTCACCCTCACGTGGCGCCCCCGAGCAGGGGAAGGCACGGTGGCTCCGGACGACGCGAGCGGATGACCACGGCGAGACGCGACGCGCTCACACGCTGCGCCACGGTGCGACAGGCCCTGGGGCCGGGTTCGTCGTCGCGCCGGGCTGGGCCTGCGTACGGCTCCCCTTCTGGAATTTCGAGGCCGAGCCGCTGTGCGTACCCGCGTGGTGAAACGCCCTGACGTTCCGTCGTTGCGGGGGTTAACCCCCGGCCGGGTCACCGGTTCGCCGGATGTTCGCCGAGCGCGGGCCCCACCATGATCGTTTTCTGAGTGGGGCCGGGCAGGCCCGGCACGCCGAGGACGGGACGGGGAGCCGAATGGGACACAAGAAATTCAAAGGAGCCAAGGTCGTCACGGTCGTGATCGCGTCGGCCCTGGCCGCCGGGGCGGCCGTGCCCGCCGCCGCGGCGGGACGCACGACCAGCCGGATGGGTTCGGTCGACGGCGTCTGGCGCGTGGACGGCTACGGCACGGTCCTGTCGATCGCGGACGGGCGCCTGCGGGAGTACCAGACCACGGCGATGGGTTGTGTACCCGGCTACGAAGCCGTACGGACAGCCCCGGGCACCTACCGCGCCCCGGACGGCACCGTGCTCACCGTCCGCCCGCAGGGAGTGCTGCACGTGGCCGGATCCACGGGTGACCGCCGACTGCGGCGGCTCGCAGCACTGCCGGAGACCTGCGACCGGCAGCTGCCCACCGACCCGGTGACGGCCTTCGACGTCTTCTGGAGCACCTTCGAGGAGAACTACCCCTTCTTCGCGGGCAAGGGCATCGACTGGCACGCCGTGCGCGAGACCCACCGCCCCAAGGTCCACGCGGACACCACGAGGGAGGAGCTCTTCGACCTCTTCGCCGACATGGTGGGGCCGCTGTACGACGCGCACGTCGCCGTCGTCGAGCCGGGCCGCCGTCCGTTCGTCCGGCCCCGGCCGGGCACGCACGAGAATCCCGAACTGCTGGACGCCAAGGCCAAGGAGCACATCATCCGGCGGGACCTCGGCGGCACGCAGCCGCAGGAGTTCGGGAACGGCCGCATCTCCTACGCCGACCTGCCCGACGGGCAGGGCTACCTGCGGATCTCCGGATTCGCCGACTACGACGAGCAGGACCCCGGCTACGCCGCCCAGCTCGCGGAACTGGACCGGGCGCTCGATACGGTCCTCACCCCCGAGCGCACGGCGGCCCTGCGGGGGCTGATCATCGACCTGCGGGTCAACGGCGGCGGCGAGGACGCCCTGGGGGTGCACCTCGCCGGGCGCCTGACCGACACGCCCTACGTCGCCTACCGCAAGCGCACCCGCCACACCCCTCCGCAGGCCGTCAGAGTGGATCCGGCCCGGGACGCGCCCCGCTACACCGGCCCCATCGCCGTACTCACGGCCGGCACGACGTTCAGCGCCGGGGAATCCTTCACGCAGGCCCTCATCGACCGACCCGGCCGGACCATCCGCGTCGGAGAGTCCACCCAGGGAGTCTTCTCGGACGTCA
Organism: Streptomyces sp. NBC_00207; assembly: GCF_045160965.1. Lineage (NCBI taxonomy): Bacteria > Bacillati > Actinomycetota > Actinomycetes > Kitasatosporales > Streptomycetaceae > Streptomyces > Streptomyces sp. NBC_00207. Next base: position 9,168,201 of record NZ_CP130715.1, read on the forward strand.
TGGTCCGCTCGCTCCCGAACGGCATGAGCATCCGGCTCCCGAACGAGGAGTACCTGACGCGCACGGGGACGACCTTCGACATCACCGGGATCCCCCCGCACCTGCGGACGCCGGTCTTCACCGAGGAGGAGTTCGAGCACAACCGCGACTCGGCCTTCGACACGGCCGCCGCGGCGCTGAAGAACCAGCCCCAGGGGCTGTCCGTCTGACCGACACTCATACGGTGGCGGGGCGCGTCCGAAGCCAGTACGAGCGGGCCGCGATGGTCACGGCGACGCCATAGACGGCGAAGGCGACCATCCCGATCCAGCCGACCAGCAGCGCGTCGCCCGAGGAGGGGAAGTCGCCGCGCCGCATCGGCGCCACGCCGGCCGTGGCCAGGACCAGGTACCCGACCCCCGCCACGCCGTACGGGGCGAGTGTGGCGGCTCCGAGCACCGCCGGGGCCAGCGGGAGCCAGCGCGGCACCCGCCGGCCGCGAAGGAACAGGGTCCAGCGCGGGAAGACCTGCCCCCACGGGCGGACCAGGCCCCAGAGCAGGAAGACGCCGAGTACGGCCAGCAGCGCGGTGGGGTCCAGGCCCCAGGACTCCAGGGCAAGGAAGAGGCCCGAGGCGCCGTTGCGTTCCGACATGGCGAGCATCTCCGCACCGGATATCCCCGCGAACGTGCCGCCGGACGCCCAGACGAGCTTCATCGCCGCGTACGGGACAAAAGCCAGCGTCCCGGCCCAGGCGGCGAGTTGGACGGGCTGCGGTGCAGCGGACGGCGCTCGTACGGCAGTACCGGCAGGCCGGCGACCGGACCGGGCCGTGGCCGTGGCCGCGAGCAGGACCGCCCCGACCGCAGCCAGGGCCTTGTTCGCGGCGGAGGCGCGGCTGTCCACTCCCTGACCGAGCATCAGCGTGATCACGTCCATCAGGAGACTGAACGCGGTGATCCCGGCCAGCCCGCAGGCCACCCAGAGCAACGCCCGCACCGCTGGCCTCAGCCCGTACAGCACCACCGCGCCGCTGGCCATCGTCGCCACCGCGCCCACCGCCGCGACCGCCCAACCCAGTCCGGAGGTCCTCGAGTCGCCGCCGTGGTAGAGCAAGGGGGTCCCGCTCAGTGCGCACGCCAGGCCGAAGCCGGCATACAGCACCGCCCACAGCATCGTTGCCCAGGCCACCCGGCGGGGCCCTCGCCGCCACCGGGCGCTCCGGAGCGCCTTCATCGTCCGTTCGGCACCAGTCATGCTCCCCACGGTGCAGCGACCGCGGCGGGGTGGCGTCAGCCGCCGGAACGATCTCCCTCCCCCTGCCGGGTGAGCCACTTCCGGCCGGGCAGGGGCGGGTCAGCCGAGGAGAGGGCTCAGAAGGTCAAGCGTCAGGCGGTTCCCCCAGTCGTTGGTCAGGACGGCGCTCATGCCTTCGTAGCGCACCCTGACGAACGGGTTGGAGTGGAACATCACGGCGACCCACTGCAAGGAGCGGTCGGCGTCGAGGCGGGCGAGGTAGCCGATGTTGCCCATCCCGCCGCCCCCGCCGGACATCCACCCGGATCCGTCCGGCAGGGGGCTCTCGAAACAGGTGTCCACCTCGTCGGTGCCGTGTTCCTCAACGGCCCGGGCCACGTCGAACGGCTCTCCGATACGGAAGGGAATCGGCTGCCCGGCGTCCGGGTGGAAAGCCCCCGGACCGTCGACATGCAAGTCCAACCCGGTGTCGTCGGGACGGTACAGCCCGTCGTGGAGCGGCATTTCCCCCGCCTGCCAGAGCTCGTCGACCATCCCCACGGCCCATCCCACCCCTCGACTACTGAAAACGTGCTGGATCCGAAGTCTGACGGTTGCCGGGCGGCAGGGCATCACTCACCGACTTCGATCAGCGGTTGCCCGACCTGAACAGGAAGTCCTCGACCGCACCGAGATCGGTGTTCCAGTAGGTGACCCGGGGGTCGGGTCCGACCGTGAGGGAGCCGACCTCGTCCGACAATCTGATGTCGAGCGGTGCGACATCCCTGTTGCTGTCGAGGGCGCGGTCCTGGTAGCCGAGCGAGAACGACGTGACGGTCCTCGTCTGCTGGCCCGCCCGGAAGACGAACACGCCTGCGTACGCCTTCTCCTTCGGCCCGATCGTGGCGACGGCCCGCGGCTTGGATTCCGTCGCACCGACCGGAGCCCCGATGCCGGTGCCGAAGCGGACGTACGGGTAGTGGTAGAGGGTGCAGGCCTTGTCGGTGAAGTTGGTGGCCGTGATGAGGAGGTGCTGGCCCGAGTCCTGTCGCCACCCCGACGTGTCGATCGACAGGTCGTTGTCGTTGCAGGCCGCGGTGCTGCTGCCACCGCCGCTGCCCGGCTTGGCCGAGCCGTCACCCGCGCTCTGCGAAGGGGCCGTCGAGCCCCCGCCTCCGGGCCTGGTGGTGCCGGAGGGGCTGGCGGCGCCGCTCGCACTCGGGGTGCCGGAGACGCCGGGGTTCTTGCCGTTGTCCGTGCCGCCGGAGTCGCAGGCCGTGGACGAAAGGAGCGCGGCCACCGCCGCAGCCCCAAGGGTGTAGGTTTTCCAGCTCGTGCGGGCAGTGCGCATGGTGGCCCCCGTGTGCCTTCACATGGCTCAAATGGTGTTCGACCATTCGGTTCTGCCCTGCGGAATCGCTGAAATCCCCTTTCATCGCGACCGTTACGGACTCAGGACGTGAAGGTCACCGTTCCGCCCAAATGGCCATGGCCCGTCCGGAAACTCCGGGTCACAGCGGCATGGGAACGTGACGCTGTGCAGCCCTCGTTGGAGCCGCACAGCGTTTCCTTGTTCGTCAGCAGTCGTGGCCGTACCCTCCGCCTCGGTAGTCGTCATCGTCGTCGTCGTACCAGCCGTGGTGGTGGCCCCGGTCGTGGTCCCAGCCGCCGCCGGTCACGTACGTGGCGGAGTGGGTCGGGGTTGCCGCCGAGGCCGTTCCGGCGGCTCCGATGGCGGCGCCGCCGGCCATCAGAACGCCGATGGCGGAAACCGCGAAGAGCCGCTTCACTCTCAGTGCTTGCATGGTTCAGAACCCTTCTTGTTGCTGTGGCACGAAGATTTCTCTTCCTCCTCACCAAGAGATGCACGCGCTGTAGCTGTGGTCATACACATGTGATGTGATGAGTGCATATTCCCCGTCAACGCGGCCTCGTCGGGCCACGGACTTTCTGGGCTGGTGCGCACATCCGCACGCCCCGCGCGCTGGCGCACACTGCAGGCCAAGGTGTGTTTCCCGCAGTTGCCACAGTTACCTACGGATGATACTAGTCACCGACCCGCCGCTTGGCATCTCGGGTTGAGCGGCGGGCGGCGGCGCCCGGCGGAAACGTCACACGGGCAGCGCCCCGGCGGTGAGCACCGACAGGGCCGTCGCCCGGCGGGGCGGGCGGCTGCCGGGACCGCCGAGGCGTCCGGCGCGCCCCCTCCGGTGGCATCAACGGCCCGGGGGAGTGCTGTCAGTGGGTGCCAGTAGGTTGTGATTGCCTGCTCGGTAAAGCGGCGGGCGCCGATGCACCACGGGGGTACACACGATGAGTTCGACCACTGCATGGAGGACTGCCCGGGACCATGAGGTGACACTCGATCCCTGGGCCGAGCCGAAGCCCGTGCTCCGCTGCCGTACCGCGGCCGGGCGGGAGCTGAAGAAGGTGCCGGCTGCGCTCAAGGCTGAGCCGCTGGTGCAGGAGTTGACCGCGCTGGCGGAATGGATCGGCGACCATGCCGCCCAGGCGCAGACGAGCGTCGAGCGGTGGATGACGCAGTCGCTGCCGGTACCCGCCGTGTTGATACGGCAGGTGTGGCCCGACCCGTACTGGCAGCGCGCCCTGCGGTACGCGGTGATCACACCGTACGAGGAGTCCGGGGGCGAGCCGGACGTGCGGCGTGCCGGGGTGCTCACGGGCATCAGGCAGGGCCCGGGCGGCGGGACGCTGGTGGTGACGGGGCTCGACGGGGAACGCGAACTGGACGACGCCGTGGTCGTGATTCCGCACCCGGTGCTCCTCGACCCCCACGGCACCGGGCTGCTCGAGCGCTGGCGGAAGCTGCTGGATCCCCTGGGAGGGGAGCAGGGGATCCAGCAACTGCACCGCGAGGTGTACGTACGGCCCGAGTGCTCACCCGCGCCCGCCCCGGGAGGGCGGAGCACGCGGGAGGGCATCACGGTCTTCTACGGCGCCTCGTACGAGTCCGGTGCGCGCTTCGAGGGCACGGTGGCGCGGTTCGGCGGACGTATCGGCGGGGAGCGCGCCCGTTTCGCCTTCGGGCACCAGGGACGCGCGTACGGCGTGGTGGCGGACCTGCGGTACCAGGGACCCGTGGCGCCGGTGAGCCTGCACGACTTCTGGTTCACCGACGCCCTGGGGCGCCAGGGGGCAGGGGCCTACGACGTGGTGCCCCGGACCGCCTGGTCCGAGGGGATCAGAGCCATGGTGACCCTCTACGACGAGCGGGAGGCCGACGCGGGGCGCTTCTCCGGGACCATGCCGGCCGACGGGGCATCCGGGTACCAGTCCTTCCTCGTCGCGTGCGCGGAGTACGCCGCGGCGGACGCACCGGAAGCCGGACCGCCCGAGGCGCGGCAGCCTGCCGACGCACGTCAGCTCCTCCACGCGGGCGCAGTGCTGGCGGGCGACCCTGCAGGCCCGGGCGAGGATCTGCTGATCGCGCGCCGCTACGGATCGCCGCTGCTGGAAGGCGACGGGCATTTCGTACGGCTGGTCGTGGCGCGCGCCGTCGAGGCGCAGGACGCGGTGGCGCGGGCGCTGGGCCTGGAGCCGGACGCGGGCGAGGCCGCGCCGGTCGGCAGGACGCCGCTCCGGCCCCTGGACTTCCTGTCCCGGGTCTGCCGGGTGCACCCGGAACTGGCACGGCAGGCGATGGGGCTGCTCGCCCCGTTGCGCACGTGCGCCAAGACGGCTGCGACGAAGCCGGGCCGGGCCGCGACCCAACTCCAGACGAGCCTGAAGAAGCTGACCGCGCCTCACCCCGCGCTCCTGCCGTTCGCCCTGGACGAGGGCGCGAGGATCGTGGCCGCGGCGGGCAGCGTGGCGATGGCCAAGCCGCTCTACACCGAGGCACGGGCCGCGCAGCAGAGGCTGGGCGGCATCGACGAGGATGCCCTGCGGGAGCTCGTGTCGGAGTTCCGCGCGCTCGGGGTCGTCGACGTGAAGCAGCTCAGGCAGTACCGGGACGACCTGGCCGCCCGCTCGTCGGCGGCCGAGGCGTACGGGAGCCACCGCCGGCTCGTCCTCGAGTCGTGCCGCAGGGAGAGCGCGCCCCCCAGGTCCTTCGTCCGGGACGGGGTCACCTACCACCGGCAGCGGGACATCCCCGGGTCCTTCGCGGTGGACCTGGCGGAGGGGAACGGCGGCCCGTTGGCCGCCGACGACACCAACACCGAGATCTTCCACCTCCTGCTGCGCGGCGGCGCACTGGAGACGGCCGACGCGTCCGTGTGGGAAGCATGGGCGGCGCCTCTGGAGCGGGACCTGGCGGAGCACCCCGACACGGCCGTACACCTGAGGACCCACCTGCCGGAACCCCGGGGTTCCTCGGCCGTCGCGAAGACCGCTGCCGCCGAGGCATGGTTCGCCCTGATGACACGCCTCGGCCTGCTGGAGCGGTTCACCGGAGGGGCGGAGCCCGCCTCCGCCGAGTCGGCGAGGGCCGCGAACGAATGGCTGACCCTGTTCCTGCGACGGTACGCGGGACTGCGCCGGCCCGTCGCCGGCCTGGAGCCGGTGGTGGCGTCGATCGCGGCACGGATGCGCGAGGCCGGTGAGACCCGCGAGCCCCTGCTCGGATTGCAGAGCAGATCGCTGGGCGGTGACTTCTGGGGCGTGGGCGTCGATCTCGACCTGCTCGCCCTGATGAAGCGGGTGGGCATGCCACTCGGCGCCCCGGCGGGCGATCAGCGCGTCTTCGCCCTCCAGTGGATACAGCGCCGGGGGACCGACGGTGTCGAGTCCGTACTGGCCGACCCCGTGTTCCGGGACCCGATCCGCACCGAACTGACCGGCACCGTACGGGGGAGCCTCGGCTACACCGTCACACGGCACTGCCTGACGCCGTTCCCGAAGGTGACGAAGCGGGTGGCCGCGCTGGAACCGCTGCGGGAGGTGATGGCAGACATCCTCGACGAACGTGCTCGCCGCCTGCGGCAGGGCGGCGCCGACGCCCTGTTCGCCCTTCAGGACCTGCTGCTCCATGTCGAGCCCTTCGTCGTCGCCGGGGCTGCGAAGCACTTCGACGCGTACGTACGGGAGGCACTGGCCGTCGAGCCGGCCGCCCTGCTGGCGGACGCCCTGCGCGCCCACTGCCTCACCCATGAACATGACGGCGCCCGCAACGGGACGGACGCGTGCGCACTGCGGGAGGTGACCGTGGACCACGCGCGGAAACTGCTGGAGTCGACGGACGCGGCCACACGGCAACGCCACACGCAGGTGTTCACCGTGGAACCGGCCACCCGCAAGAGCCGGTACCTCGCCTTCGCCCCGGAGTCCGAATTCGCGCGGGACCTGCTGCCCGGGATCGAGGAGGCGCTGCCGCGCATCGCGGACGACTCCTGCAGGTCGCAGGCGCTCGGGGTCGTGCAGGGCGTGCTGTGGTGCGAGACGTGGCAGGTGACACTGCGTCAGTTCGTGCGCGTGAGAGGATGAGTTCATGGGGACACCACTGCCGTTCGGAGACTTGCTGCGTGCTGAGCTGGGAGTGCCCAAGGGCTCCATCCGGCTGGGCAGCAGCCCTCGCTCGCGCGTCTGGCGCGTCGAGTTGCCGACGTCGACAGCGGTGGTGAAGCAGTTCGTCGACGAGCCTGACGCCGACGAGCGGTACGCACGTGAGGTGGCCGCCCTGCGGCTCGCCGCCCGCGCCGGAAATCCCGTCGTGCCGGCGTTGCTGGCCACTGATCCCGGCGAGCGGGTCCTGGTGCTGGAGCACCTGGAACACCAACGCCCGGCCGGCGACTGGATCGTCGACTACGCAGCCGCGCTGGCGCGGCTGCACGCCACGGCCAGCCCGGATGACGTGGGGGTACTTCCCCGGTGGCAGGGCCCGGACCAGGCCGACATCGACTCCTTCCTGCGTCTGGCCGGTGCTCTGGAGGTTCCCGTCACGTCTGCCGTGTCCGGCGAACTCGACGACCTCGTCGCCCGGCTCGACCAGGCACCCGGGCACGCCCTGCTCCACGGAGACCCCTGCCCCGGCAATGATCTCCACACGGCTGCGGGGATCAGATTCATCGATTTCGAGCAGGCCTCGTTGGGCAGCGGCCTGATGGAGCTCGCCTACCTGCGCATCGGCTTTCCGACCTGCTGGTGCGTCACTTCGGCGTCGGAGCCGCTGCTGGAACGGGCGGAGAACGCGTACCGCGAGGAGTGGCGCACCGCGACCGGCTCGGAAGTCCGGGGCGGGCTCGCCGACGCGTGCGCGGGCTGGCTGATCCGCGGTGACGCGCTGGTACAGCGGGCATACCGCGAAGGCACGGACCACCTGGCCCGGATTCCCCACCAGGACTGGACGTGGGGCACCGCGACCGCCCGGCAACGGCTCGTTCACCGGCTCGGAGTCGTGGGCCGGATGACGGCCGGCCACACCTCTCTCGGCGGCCTGAGCAGCCTCAGCACCGCCATGCGCCGGCACATGCTCGCCCGCTGGCCCACGCTTCGGCCCGTCCCGGCAGAGCGGCCTTGAAGGACGCTCGGGACTGCTGCGACGCAGATGGGCGAGGCACCGGCGGCGGGTGAGATCCTGAGCGGATGCACACATCACCCGCCGCCGTGGCGGCCGCCCAGTGGCCGCAGGCCGCCTCCGGGGAAACCGACTGGCTGCGGGAACTGGCCGGCGATGACGGGCTCACCGGGTTCATGCCGCCGGCGCTGCCCGACGCGGCCTGGGTCCTCCACTCCATGCACCAGCACGAAGTCGGGCCGACCGACATGCCGTACGTCGCGTACAAACGGGCCGTGCTGATGGGCGGAGGGCCCGAGATCGTCCCGGGCCTCGACCCCACGGAGGTGCTCACCGGCACGGTGGGCGAGCACCCCGGACCGCGATGGCACCGACTGCGCTGGGCGGAGCTCTCACGACGGACCGGTGATCCCGTGACGCCCGAGGAGCAGTGGCCCGGCCCCTACACCTGCTTCCCTTCGCTCAGAGAGTCGGGCGGATGGCCGGTCGGCATCGCCGTACCGTCCGAGGGCAGCCTGAACCGAGCCGACTGGAACCGGCTCGTCGAGATCCTCACCGCACACAGCCCGCAGGGGCCGGACACCCGCTGCCTGGCCTACTACACCCCGTTGGGACAAGGGGCCGAGGACTTCGACAACCTGCACGTCCGGGCCGGCCGGCTCGCGGACGCCAAGGTGTTGTACGACCACCCAGAGGAAGAGGGGTGGACCCCGTCCAACTTCTGGGCCCACGACCGGTCCTGGGTCCTCTGCACGGACTACGACCTGTGGGCCACCAAGGTGGCGGGCCCCGCGCCGCTCGTCGAGGCCCTGCTCGACGACGCGGAGATCGAGGCCGTACGGCTGTCCGAAGCCCTCTGACCCACCGGCTGTTCCGCAGGTCGCCTACCGCCCCCACACCGGTTCCAGCGCCCGGCTCAGGCGCTCCAGCGACTCTTCCGCCGTACCCCGTACCTCCGGGTGGTTCGCGCGGAATGCCTCCCAGTCCACGGACCACAGTGCCACCGCGTCCAGGCGCAGGGCGGCGTCCACGGCATCGGCAGCCGCACGGCCTGCGGTGCGCACGACGGTCGGCCCGGTGCCGTCACCACGGGGTATCGCCGTCAGGACGGGCGGCTCCGGGAGCCACTCGTCGCGGGCGAAGTCCAGCCACACCTCGCTCGGCGGCAGGCCTTCCGCCTGCGAGGGGATGCTCAGGCGTATGCCCGGGGTGTCGTACTCCGAGTAGGTCCAGGTGCCGCCGTCCCGGTCGGCGTCCGCCTCGAGGACCACACCCGGCGCGGTCACCGGCCGCTCACGCACCAGGTCGAGCAGGGTTTCGTGCGGCGGGCAGCACTCCGGCTCCGCGCCACTGCCGGACGGCCTCCACCGCCTCCACGTACGGATACGGCTGCCCGGGATCGACCGGGACCAGCAGGGGCCGGGGAACGACCCACGAGGTCCGCCGGCTCCCGCGCGTCGGCACCCAGCCATGCCGGCAGCACCATGCTCCCGCGCAGCACCAGGACGTCACCCAGCGGCGACCCGCCGACGAGGCCGATGAGGTGATCGAGCACAGCCCGGTGCGCGATGCGCCACCGCTCGCCGTCCACGGAGCGCGTCACCGGCCGGCCGTCGTCTCGTCACCGGCCATCGCCGTGCGCACCACCGCGAGACGGCTCTCCAACCCCCGCGAAAAATCCTTCACTACCACCCCGCGTGTGCCCGTCCGCCCACCGGTTGCCCACGGTACGGACCACCACTGACAGCGACGCGGGACGCTGGGGTGGGAGGCGGGTGCCCGTCGTCAGGCGGGCACGCCGGCCTCGTCCATGACCACGGCCATCTCACGTGGGGGAAGGGCCGGGTTGGCACCCGCGCTGCAGGCCAGCTCGGGCACGGCGAGGGCCTCGACGAGCCGGGGGAGCGGCAGGCGCGCGTCGCAGGTTGCCGCCTGGCGCGTCCAGACGTGCGGATCGTGGCTGAGCCGCTCGATCAGATCGGGGCCGGCAGCGGGGTCGCGGACCGCCAGCATTCGGTATTTCCCGTCCGGATGGTCCGCGAAGCGGGCGGCGAGTCCCTCGCGGGGGAAGCGGGGGTGACCGGTCGCCATCCAGGCGGAGAACGTCCCGCCGAGCCGGGCGTACACGCTCATCAGAACCTCCTCCGGGGTGTCGGGGTGATGGACGGCCAGGTGGTTGCGCACGACGACGTCCGCGTCGTCGGCCAGAAGCCGCAGGAGTTCGGGAGGCAGATGGGGGCTAAGGGCCGCGGCGCGGCGCAGCAGGGGATGGGCGGAGGCCGCCGCCCGGTGCAGCACGTCCTGATCGGCGAGGCCGGCCGCCACCCAGTCCACGTCACCGCGGTCGTACGGGCCCACCGTGACGTCGATCGCGGCGCGCCGGGCTTCGGTCAGCTCAGGCCGGAGGGAGACGGCGAGCCGCACCTCGTCGTCGGGGTCACCGGCGAGACGGTCCACGAGATCGGCCGGCAGGGACGGATTGGCGGCGAGTTCGACCAGGTGAACGCCCTCGGTGAGGAACCGCTCCGCGTCCGTGCGGTCGAGAAGCCCACGGCGCAGCACCTCGGGCAGGGCGGCTGCGGGGTCGCGGAGCAAGGCTGCCGTGACCCGTGCGTCGTGAGGACACGCGCACAGCGCGGCCGACCGCCGCACCTCGGGGTCGGGGTCGTCGAGCAGCGTGGCACGTACCTCCGTCGACAGTTCGTCCCAGACGCGCAGTGCGGCACGCCGCGCGGCCGGATCGTGGTGGCGCACCAGGGAGGCGAGGAAGGACGGCGCCAAGTGGCGCGAGTGCAACAGCGCCTTCCGTACGGACGGTTCGGGGTCTTCGAGGAGGCGGACGCACACACCGTCCGGCAGCGGGCGGACCTTCGTCCGGGGATCGTGGGTCGACTCGGGCCCGCCGGCGAGGGCGGCCCGTACCAGGGGCGAGGGGTCCTCCGCGAGCCGGGCCCGCTGTTCGGGAGCCGCCTGGCCGCTCGTCGCGAGCTCGACGCGCGGGTGCAGGAGGGGGTGAGCGAGGACGGCCGCCACGGCAGACTCGGGCAGCCCCGGCCGGTGGAGGGCCTGGAAAGGCGGACCGCCGTTGCCCTCGAAGGCGAGCAGTCGCAGCAGCAGCGGCGTGGGGAGGGCCGGGTTGGCGGCGACTCCGTCGAGCGCGGAGGAGTGGAAGGCGACCATGTCTCGGCTCTCCGGCCCGTCGCTCGGGGCCTACGGGGTGGTGCGGGCCGGGAAGGAGAAGGTGTAGCCGTGCGCGGTGAGCCAGGGCAGGTACTGCTTGAGCGCCGCGACGGTCTCGCTGCGGTCGCCGCCCCCGTCGTGGAAGAGGACGGTCGGCTGGTGGGGGAGTTTGCCCTCGACGGCGGAGATGATGGCAGGCAGGCCCGGCCGGCTCCAGTCCTGGGGGTCCACGCTCCAGCCGAGCGGCCGCATCCCGCTGGCCGCGGCTATCGCCCGGCTGTCGGGGGTGAAGGCTCCGCCCGGCGCGCGGTAGTAGCCGACGGTGACGCCCGGTACGGCCTTCTCGATCATGGCCTTGGCCTCGAGTATCTGCTGCTTCTGATAGGCGACGGGCTTGTGGTCCATCGTCACGTCGTGGTCGACGGAGTGGTTGCACAGCCGGTGCCCGTCGGCGGCGACAGCGCGCGCCAGGTCCGGGTGCTTCTGCACCTTCGTCCCGATCATGCAGAAGGTGGCCTTGACGTGGTTCTCCCGCAGCACCTTGAGGACCTGGGGCGTCCAGTGGGGGTCCGGGCCGTCGTCGATGGTGATCGCGACGTCACGCCCCGTGCCCTGCGCCAGCCTGGAGATCTCCAGCGGGACCCCGGCGGCGCCCCGGGCGGATCCCGGGCCTCCTGCGGACGCGGAGTGGTCGCCGGGGGTCGTGACCGGGGACCGGCCCGCCGAGCCGTCCGTTGCGGCGAAGGCCGGGGTGCCGGCTGCCGCCAGGAGGCCGAGGACGGCTGCCGCCGCGGCGGATCCCGCACGCCGACGACGTGCGGAACTGGTGGTGATGCCCATGGACGCGCTCTTCCTTTGCGCTCAGCCCCCCGGATCTCGCGTTGCCGATCCAGGCTAGGTCATGGGTCCGGGCCACTTCCTCGTCCGATCGGTCACATTCGACGGCCCGGTCCGCAGGCGTCGCCGGACCGGGCGTGCGTCCGCGGCCGTCGGCGGACCGGCTACCGGAGTCGCGGGACGACGACGTCGCACGGGGTGGGGGCGGCGTCCGTGAGCCGAGTCCAGTGCGCGGGGGTCTCCCGGTGGGAGCCCGTCGCCGTGGCGGCGGCGACCGACGCGGCGGCTTCCGCGGTGCACGGCGTCCCGTCCCGTGTGAGCAGTGTCACCGGCCATCGGGGGCCTTCTGCCGCCGCCCCTCCGTCGAAGGCGTGCCAGTGCCAGGGGCCGTCGAAGCGCCATGCTCACCCCGCGGCGTCGCCGACCTACTTGCCGTGGCACAGGAACGCGTACGGCCGGACCAGCAGGTCGATGGTGAACGGAATGTCGTCGCCCGGGTGCAGCTCGTAGCCGGTGCCGTCGGCAAGGCCTGGCCGTTCCAGTGGAAGTCCGCGTCTTCGATCACGACCACCGGCGAGGACGCCCCCCGTAGCCTGGCCCACCATGAAACAGCGGCAGCAGAAGCAGCTCTCCCGCCGTCTCTCCGAAGCGACGTCGGCGGCTGACACGGCCCGTGTGAAGGCGGTGCTGCGGGCCGGAGCAGACCCGGAGCGGGAGAACGGCGACGGCACCACCCCTCTGTACCTGGCCTCCGTGCAGGGAGAAGCCGAGGTGGCGCGCCTGCTCTTGCAGGCCGGTGCCCGCCCTGACACCGAGAGCAGGGGAATCGGCGCGGAGGGCACCCCACTGTGCGCGGCCGCTTGCTGGGGACACACGGAGACCGTACGCGAGCTGTTGGCGCGGGGCGCCGACCCGAACCTCCGTGAAGACGGCGGAACGGGCTGGTCCCCCTTGGACTGGGCGGACAACGGCCCCCACCCCGAGACCGTCGAACTCCTCATCGCAGCGGGAGCGGTTCTCCGTGCGCGACCGGCGCAGCCGCGCTTGGCGTAGGTCGTGATCGCAACGCCGGCGCCCGCCTCCACGCGGATGATCCAAACGAGGCACCCTGGCTGTGTCATGGCCCGTAAGCTGCGGCGATGCATGCTGGATTCGGGTTCCTCAGCCAACTCACGGGGAGGTACCGGTCCCTGGTCGTCGACGCGCTTCTCGCGCTGGGCTACGCCGGCGCCGGGCTGTTACTGGGCCAGGAGCGGCCGCCGGCCGGATGGCAGTCCATGGACGGGCTCGGGGCGGTCCTGACCGTACTGGTGGGTCTGGCCCTGCTGGCCCGACGCATCGCGCCCGTCGGGGTGTTCGCCACCAGCAGTGCGCTGTGGATCGTGTTCATCGCCTGCGGGTACTGGCCGGTGATCAATTCGATGCCCCCGCTCCTGGGCCTGTACACGGTGGCGGCGACCCGAAGCCTCCGTACGTCCCTCGTGTGCGCGGTCGTCGTCACCGGCACCTGGGTGTACGCGGGACTGGGCAATGCCGCCAACAGCTCCATGCCGACCGTCTTCGCCCAGGCGATCCTGTTCCCGGCCGTGGTGTTCGTCGTCGGGCGCGGATCGGGAAGACTTGCCGAGCGGAACCGGCAGTTCGCCGAACTGACCTTCCAACTGCGCAGGCAGCAGGAGGAGAACGCCCGCCAGGCGCTGACGGAGGAGCGGGTGCGCATCGCGCGCGAACTGCACGATGTGGTCGCGCACCACATGTCCGTGATCTCGCTCCAGGCGGGCGTGGCCTCGTACGTGTTCCCCACGAACCCGGCGCTGAGCCGGCAGGCCCTGGACACCATCGCCGACGCCAGCAGGGAAGCGCTGGAGGAGATGCGCCGCATGCTCGCACTGCTCCGTGTCGGCCGGGAAGGGCCACCGGAAGGGCGCGTGGAGCCGGACGCCGCCGACGACGCGCTGGAGGACGGCGGCGCCAACGCACCGGCCCCGGGGCTGGACCTTCTGGACCCGCTGCTCGCGCGTGTGCGGGGCGCGGGGGTCCAGGCCACCCTGCAGGTCGTGGGTTCCCCCACACCGCTCCCGCAGGGCATGGCGCTGTGTGTCTACCGGGTGATCCAAGAGGCACTGACCAATGTCCTCAAGCACGCGGGGCCGACCAGGGCGGATGTCACCATCCGCTACGAGACCCGGAGCATCGAGGTGTGCGTCATCGACGAGGGACGTGGCAACCTCCCGCCGGACACGACCGTCACGCCCGGCCACGGCCTGATCGGGATGACGGAGCGCGCGAAGATCTACGGCGGGACGGTCACCGCCGGCCCCCGCGCCCTCGGTGGGTTCGAGGTGCGACTCGTTCTTCCGGCGCCCACCACCAGTGACCGGCCGGCCGGTCACCCGGCCCCCGGCCACGGGGATGTCCCTTGCCGATGAGCCTTCGGAGGATGACGCCGGCCTCCCCCAAGCGGGGGAGGCCGGCGTCCCGCCATCGCCCCAGAGGGCCGTCGTGGTCCATCGCGCAGGCTGATGAAGGCCGTCCGGGGGCGCGTGACGATGTGCAGCATGAGTATGAGCATGCGAACGTGCGACCCGACGATCACCTCCGCTGCGCCGCCGCCCCGCTGGGCCGTCTGGGCCGCGCATGCGACGACATGGATCGTCCTGCCGAGCGGACTGTGGCGCATCGCCCTGGTGCTCGGATATCCGTCCGGGTACACCGACGTCGGCTTCGAGAGCTACCAGGCGATCGGCGCGAAAGCATGGATGCTGTCGCTCAGCGTGGTCTGCGAGCTCGCAGCCTTCCTCACGATCGGTCTGGTACGGCCGTGGGGCGAGGTCGTGCCCCACTGGATACCGCTGATCGGCGGGCGAAGGGTCCGCCCCATGGCCGCCGTCATCCCTGCCGCCGTCGGCGCGGCGGCCCTGACCGTGCTCTGGTCCGTCATCCCTTGGTGGTGGGCCTTTCCGCACGATGACATGACGCCCACCGGAAGCCTCGTCGTCGGCATCCTCTACCAACCGCTGGTGCTCTGGGGCCCGCTCCTCGCTGCCGTCACCGTCTCCTACCACCGCCGCCATCGCGCCCCGCGCCGTCCAAGGGAATGGACCTCCTCGCCGAAGTAGCCGTGACCCGGGGATCCTTGGTCACAGCACTAGCGCCGACCCGAGATCATCGACAGCAGCAGAGCGTGGGTCTCGGCGTCGGCAGCCACCACGAGTCCGCGGCCCGCCCGACCGATCGGGCCGCCGTCGATTCCGGTGACCACACAGCCGGCGGCCCGGCACACCGCGATGCCGGCGGCGAAGTGCACGCTCCCGGACAGGTCGCCGCCATCGGTGACGTACGCGGCGCGCTTGCCGGCCGCGACCCAGGCCAGCGCCAGCGTCGTCGACACGACCCGCGGCCGGAACCGCCCGACGAACCGGGAGTCGGCCAGCAAGTCCACGCCACGGAATCCGGGCGCGCCGGGGAACGGCGGATCCAGGTTGACATCGACCAGTCGGGTGGCGGGCGTGGGCGCCAGTCGGGCATCGACCCCCGCGTGCCGCACCCAGGCGCTCTCACCGTCGGTGAAGAAGACCTCGCCGCTGAACGGATCGGCCACCGCCGCCGCCCCGTTGCGCAAGGCCACGTTGACGGCTACGAGCATGTTGCCGACGGCGTAGTTCAGCGTGCCGCAGAGTGGATCCACCAACCACTCGCGCACGGCGGAGGCCGCACCCTGCTGCCCGCCCTCCTCGCCCAGCACCGCATCATCGGGCCGCGCAGCACGGATGACGCCGAGGATCGCCTTCTCGGCCTCCACATCGGCGGCGGTGGCGAAGTCGCCCGCGCCCTTGTCGATACGGGACAGCGGCTGCCCGTACAGACGGCGCACCACATCAGCACCGGCACCTGCGGCAGCTATCGCAACGCCCGCATCATCAAGACTCGTGTACGAGTTGATCATGCAGTGCAGGATATAGGCCCACCCTGGCTGCGCCTATCGGACCAGCGCGAAGGTACCGGCTGCGACGGCCCCGCCCACCACGGCGCCGGCAAGAACCTGGGCGGCGGTGTGGTCCTCCAGCTCTACCCGTGACCAGCTGACGACGGCGACCGCGGCGTACGCAAGGAGCGTCCAGGGCCCGTAGGTCATGGCCAGCATGGCGACGCTTCCGGAGGACACGGCCGCGTGGACGCTGATCTTCCAGGCAGGGGTCACGGCGAGGAGAGCTGCCAGGGTGACCAGCATGGCCGCAGTCAGCGCAATCATCGTCCGGGGCGCGCTGAAGGCCCACAGCAACAGGGTTCCGGTGGCGACCGAGGCGCTGATGAAGGCCATCACGACGATGCGCTGCCGCCTCTGGCCCACGTGCCGGTCGGCCCAGCGGCCGCGGCGGATGCCGTACTTGATGAAGGCCAGAGGAATGACCGCGGCGAACAGACAGCCGAGCAGGCCCCATCCGATCCCGGCGAGACGGCTGGTGTGCCAGCCGATGAGGAGGGTGTCGGCGATGATCCAGGTTTTGGGATCGAGCCCATCGGTGATCAGCCGCGCGGCCCGGGACGCCCTGGGCCGGGCGATCGTGGTCGTCACGCCGTGGCCTCCGGTCGGTTCGTCAGGCGCCGAACGGGCGATCAACATGCCGTGATCATACGGGTTTCGGCATGTCAGCGGACGCATAGGCGGAGCTGCGCGCCAGCGAGGAAGTGCTGCTCGCCGGAAACGGCTGAGTCGGCATACTGGCGCATGTGACGACCTATGACGGCATCGGCGTGACCTACAGCCACACCCGACGGCCGGATCCCCGGATCGCTGCCGAGATCCACAGGGCGCTCGGCGATGCTGCGACGGTGATCAACGTGGGTGCCGGGACCGGCTCCTACGAACCGCCGCAGACGGTGCTGGCGGTCGAACCCAGTTCGGTGATGATCGCCCAGCGTCCGGCCGGATCCGCGCGGGCCCTGCAGGCATCCGCGGAGTCGATCCCTCTCGCAGACGGCTCCGCCGACGCGGTGATGGCCCTCCTGACCGTGCACCACTGGACCGACCTCGAAGCCGGCATCGGGGAGCTGCTCCGGATCGCCCGGCGGCGCGTCGTCATCTTCACCTGGGACCAGAGCATCTTCCGCAGGTTCTGGCTGGTGGACGAGTACCTGCCGGAGGTGGCCGCGTTCGACGACACACGGGCCGTCCCGGTCGACCGGCTGAGTGCACTGCTGGGAGGCGCCCGTGTCGAGACGGTCCCGATCCCGCACGACTGCGCCGACGGATTCGGCGCCGCGTTCTGGCGCCGACCCGCGGCCTACCTTGATCCGGAAGTGCGTGCCGGCATTTCCATGCTCGCCCAGAGCGGCGAGGACGTACTCCGTCCGGGCCTGGCCCGGCTGTCCGACGATTTGTCCTCCGGCCTGTGGCACGAACGCCATGCCGACCTGCTCGACCGCGAAACACTCGACATCGGCTACCGGCTGGTCATCGCAGACCTGTAGGAACCCGTTGCGAGCCGGCGCAGACGCCCGCCTGCGGCTGCAGGTGACCTTCCAGGGTTCGAGGCACGTCGGACAGGTGCTGTGGCGGCCTCGCTCACGTGGAGTGGGTGACGGCCTGCGAAATGATCCAGACGGCCCAGGCGATGGGGATGAGGACCACGTAGGCCAGTGGCCGACGGAGCACCGGCGGGCCGGTGTCGAGGTGGGTGCGTCCCGGGGCCGGCGCCGACGCGGGAAGCCTGCTGAACTTCAGGTAGGCCACCAGATTCCAGACGAGCGTGAACGGGTTGAAGATCACCAGGGAGAGCGGGCCCCACCAGCCCAGGAACAGGGTCCTCGTGGTCATCTGCCGGACGACGGCTATGCCGCAGGCTCGGCAGAAAGGCCCGTCCAGGTGCTCGAACTTCATCATGATGAGAATGCCCACGTGGGACCGGACCTTGAAGTCGGCGGCAGACTGGGCGCCGCACGCGCGGCATGGCCGCGGGAGGTGGCTTGTGGCCGCCGGGGCGGCGTAACCGCCGGGCGTGGGCGCGTAGTTCCCGGGTGCCGGGGCGTGGCCGTGCCCTCCGGGAGTGCTGTACGGGTTGCCGGGGACAGGGCCGTGACTGGACGCATGAGGGGGTGTTGCCATTTTTGAACGGGTCTCCAGGATCGCTGTGCGTGCCGACACCATCCACAGGTGGGTGGAAGGAGTCCGGGGGAGGGGGCCGGATCCCCTGCGCGGTGCGCGCCACCCCGTCGGCGATCGTGACCGGACTTCCGGTGCTGATCTGCCGTGACGTCAACATTCTGGGGGACGGCCGCGGGGAACGGATGAGTGCGCGTACTCAGATCGGGTCGGCAACGTGCTCAGCCTGCTGAGTCGTCCTACCTCCCGAGCCCCGGTCCGAGGGCTGCTCCGTCCGGGGAAACACGATCACTGCGGCTGGCAGTATGACCTCGTGCCCCCTCTACCCGGAACCCGTGACCCTGCCGCCGTCGACCGGACGCGGACCCGTCTGCTGGCAGCCGCTGCGGCCGTGGCGGTCGTCGGTGCCGGGCTGGGGCTGCGGGCCGTGACGACGGGGAGCGTGGCCAAGTACGGTGGAGACGCGCTCTACACCGTCCTCCTTCTGGCCCTCGTCGTCCTGGTGGCGCCGCGGACGACGCCCCTGAGGGCTGCCGCAGGTGCGCTGGCGGTCAGTTGCACGGTCGAGTTCCTCCAGCTCAGCCCGGTGCCGGCGGAACTCTCCCGGCGCAGCACCGTCGCCCGCCTCGTGCTCGGTTCGACCTTCAACCCGCCCGATCTCTTCTGGTACGCAGTCGGCGCGGCGGCCGGGTGGCTCGTCCACACCAAGGTGCGGTCCATCCGGTCACGATGACCCCCTGAGCACGGCCGACACCACCCCCGGGCGCGGGCCCGACCCACGGCCAGGGCGGTGGCGCCCGTGCCGCGGGGCGTTGGGGGCCAGGGAGTGGGAAGCCGCGGTATCTCCGGTCCCGTCTCGTGGGCCGCGTGGCCGGTGGGCTGGGTCTCAGGCCGTCTCGTCGCGGATCAGGTTGCGGTGTTGCTCGTAGACGAGCCGTGCGTCGTCGTTGGGGAGTGCCGGGGTCGTGAGGCCGCAGGCACAGGTCACCACCGTGAGGTCGGACAGAGCGCGCAGGGTGTGGCCCTCGGGGCTGGTCCGGGCCGTCCCCGCCGGCTTCTCGTACCGGAGGCTGTGCGGGTAGTGGGGTGTGCGGGCAGCGGCCGGGGTGGTGCCGGAGCTGGTGTTTTCGATGGTGAAGCGGTGCTCGCTCATGGGTCCAGTGTCGTCTGCCGGACGCGAGTGAGGTGCGCCCGCGCGGCGGAACGCGACGAGAGGATCACCGAGCTGGCGGCGGGTTGCCGCTGTCGGGGAGGCGGAAACCGTTGAAGAGGTCGTCCATGCCGTGCAGGGCCAGGCGGGTGGGCGTGGCACGGATCGCGAGGTCGCGGACGGCCGCGGCGAGGGGATTGCCGATGACGCCCAGGCGGCCGATGCGGCGGGCGCGAACGCGGATGGCGTTGGTGCGGGCGCGGCGGGCGGCGGTGTAGGCGGCGAGGGCGGCCGGGACGGGGTCCGTGGTGTCCGGGCCGTGTGGGGCGTCCGCGGTGTCTCCGGCGGGGAGCAGGTGGGCGAGGACGACCGCGTCTTCGATGGCCTGGCAGCCGCCTTGGCCGAGATTGGGGGTCATGGCGTGTGCCGCGTCGCCGAGCCAGGCGATCCGGCCGTGGTGCAGGCGGGGGAGCGGGCCGGCCAGGTCGTAGAGGTCGTTGCAGAGGACGTCGGCGGCGTCGAGGCGCTCGATCCGGTCGAGCAGGGCGGGGATCGGGTCGTGCCATGAGCCGAAGCGCCGGCGGAGCTCGGCCCGCGGGTCGGCCGGGCGGGTGCCTGCCGGGACGAGGGCGGTGGCGTAGAGGTAGAGCCGGCCGTCGGAGAGCGGGGTGACACCGAAGCGCCGGCCGCGCCCCCAGGTCTCGCTCATGGACGCGATGCCCAGGTCCGGGGCGTCCACCATGGTCCGCCAGGCGCTCTCGCCCGTATAGCGCAGGCCGGGGTGGGCGGGGAAGTGGGCCCGCCGCAGCGGACTGTTGATGCCGTCGGCGGCGATGACCAGATCGGCGGTGAGGTCGGGGCCGGTCGCGGTACGGACGGTGGGGCGGCCTGTGGCGTCCTCGACGGCGGTCACCGGGGTGCCGTAGCGAAGGGCCTGCGGTGGCAGGGCGGCGGCGAGGGCCGCGGTGAAGGCCGGGCGGGGGACGGCGATCGGGGGCATGCCGTAGCGGGCGGCCAGGTCCGCGGTGCCGGTCCGGGTGAGCCACCGGCCGTCGAAGCGGCGCAGGCCCATCGTTTCGGGGACGGCGCTGCCGGCGGCGTGGGCGGCGTCGACGCCGAGGGTGTCCAGTGCGCGCAGGGCGTTGGGGGCGAGGCCGATTCCGGCACCGGTGGTGGGGGGTTCGGGGGCGCGTTCGCAGACGGTGACGCGCCAGCCGCGCCGGTGCAGGGCAAGGGCTGCCGTGAGGCCGCCGATTCCGGCGCCCGCCACCACAGCGTGACGTTTCGGCATGGAACACCACTTCCGTTCGCTTCGGTCCCCAGCCGCCGCCACGCAGCCCTCCCCTCACTCTACAACTGTAGAGTGAGGGGGTGTCCAGCTCTGCCCGGTGGCGGGGTGGGCGGCGAGCGTGTCGCGCAACCGGCGGGCCTGTATGAGGAGTTGGGACGAACCCGGCCGCTGTGCGAGTGCGGTGACCTCCGGCAGTTCACCGTGCGCAGCCGGGTCCCGAGCCGAGTCCGCGGCGATGGCCAGGAGCGCCGCGTGGGCCTGGGGGCGGGTGGAGGCCAGGAGTCCGGGGAGTGCGCCGGCCAGGACCGGCCAGAGGCCGGGGCCTGCCCGGGGGTGGGCGGCCGCCGCCCGCAGCGACTCGGTCAGCAGGGGAACCTTCAGCGTGCCGAGCGCCACGAGTTCGGCCAGTTCCCGGCCCAGCAGCGCCCCGTCCAGCCTGCCCCTCGCGACGAGCCGGGCCAGCGCCCCTACGGCGGCCCGGCGGTCCTCGTCGGGGACGGAGGCGAGCCCGTAGGCGAGAGCCAGGTGCACCGCGGGTCCGGGCGGGCCGTCGGCCGCGGCCAGCGCCGCAAGGAACGCAGGGGCCCCGCGACCGTTCTGGTCGGCCGCCGAGGCGACACCGCTCAGCAGCCGGGCCGCGGGATCTCCGGGTGCCAGGGCACGACCGCGACCGTGTGCGCGTCCCTCCCGTCCGGCTGCGACGCGTGCGCACAGCCGATGTGCGGCTCGAACGCGCGGAACAGCGACCAGAAACGCCGGGGGAACACACCGCGCCCCTCGATCGCCCCGTGCCCGACCAGGATCCGCCGGCCGATCCGTGCTCCCCGGCGCCTGCTGGACCGCTCGGGCGCACCGGCTTCCGGTTCGCGCAGCGACGTGGGGTGGGGCAGCCCGCCTTGGCGCAGCCAGGCGGCCACCCGGGGTGCCTCCTCCAGCTCCAGTCTTTCGGCGGCGGTCACCACTTCGGGATCGGCGGGTCCGCCGCCACACCGCAGCAGTGCCTGTCCGAGGTCAGCCGGGCCCGGAGTGATGCCGAGGCGTGCGTATGCGGTGAGGCGGTCGACCAGGTGGTGCGGCTCCACCGCGCCGGTCGTCCTGCTCGGCACGGAGAGGAGGAACGGGCGCACGCGGGGGTGCGCTGCCACCGTGAGCTCGCGTGGCACGGGCCCGAGCGCGGCGGCCAGTGCCTCAGGGTCCCGGTGGCCGTGACCGGCAACGGCGTTGAGTATGCGTTCGAACGCTTCGACGCCGCGGTCGTGGCGCGCGTTCAGCACGGCCGTGACTTCCTCGGCGAGCCCGTCCAATGACGGTGCGGCGCATTCCCCCTCGATCATGTGACGCAGGCCAGAGCCTCCCACCGACAGCCGCAGTTCAGGCCGTGGGTTGTGGCTGAGGGGTTCGGGCGGGGGTGCTCAGGGGGAGTACGCCGACGCGTTGGTCACCGGCGTACTCGCCGGTGGGGTGGAAACCGAGCCCGAGGTAGAAGGGTTCGGGACTGCCCTGGCCGGTGTGCCAGCTGACGTAGGCCCGGGTGGTGCCGCGGTCGCGGATCTCCTCGCAGACCGCGTGGACGGCGAACCGGCCGTAGCCCTTGCCCTGGTGGTCGGCGTGGATGTTCAGGCGCCAGATGCCGCTGCGGTGGTCGGTGGGGTCGGTCGCGGGGTCCCAGGCGATGTCGAGGAAGGCCATGACGAAGCCGACGACTTCCTCGCCGTCGACGATGGCGCGCGGCCAGGCGGCGGTGTGGACGTAGGCCTCGGCGAGGGATTTGACCACGGGGGAGACCAAGTGGGTCTGGTCCGGGCGTACCTGTATCGCGCAGACGGCGTCGAAGTTCTCGGCGGTGACGGGTTCCAGGCGCAGAGGGCGGGGCGTCGGGGTGTTCTCGGCGGGCATGGCTCCAGCCTAGGCGGTGTCCGGGCAGCGCCGCCCGCCCTACCGTCGCTCGGCTCGCACATGGCCCGGTACTCGGACAGCGGCAACTGAGGTTCGGCAACGGGTGCTGACGCCGTGCCGTCTTCCGGGTGAATCCGACCTGATGGCTGAAGAGTTGCTCAAAGAACGGATCAAATCCAGTAGGAGATCGAAAGTGTGGTGTCACGATCGGACGTTCGTGTCGAGGGTGTTTCCCGCCCACGCCTCTGTCGGTTGTTGGAAGTGAGGACTGTCATATGAGTAGCGGCCCGCCGTCGTTCACGCCGCCCCCGCCTGCCGGCCGGCAGGCCCCGTCTTCGCCGCCGGGGGGTGGGAGCGGGTTCGCCGTGGTCCTGTTGATGCTGTCGACGGTTCTGGTCGGGCTGATGGCGGGGCTGTTCTTCGCGTTCGATGTCTCGGTGATGCCGGGGCTGGCGGCCGGGGACGAGCGGACCTACGTCACTGCGATGCGTGCCTTCAATGCGGCCATCGACGGCAACCCGCTGTTCGGCATGGCCTTCGTGCTGGCTCTGCTGCTGGCCGCCGGTTCGGCGGTCGTCGAGTACCGTGCGGGCCGGCGTGCCACCGCCTTGTGGGTGGGGGTGGCCGCCGCGGCGTATCTCGTCGTACTGGTGATCACGTTCGCGGTGAACATTCCCCTCAACAACGAGCTCGCGGACGGCGGCGACGTCGCGCAGATGACCGACTTCACGATCGTGGAGAGGTTCAAATCCACGTGGGTCACCACGAACATCGTCCGTACGCTGTTGTGCACGACCGCGCTGGCCGCGCTCGCCCGAGCCCTGCTCCTCCATGGCCGCGCCACGCGCTGAGCGGTTGGCGGCGAAGGCGAGCGGCCCGAGGCGGCCGTGCCCGGCACTGCCGGCCGCGTGAGGGGTGATGCCCGGCCCCGGCAGGTCCCTGATTCAGTCCGCCGTCTGGCCGTCGACCTCGATGTTCAGGTCGTCGGCGAGGGCGGTGAGGGTCGTCCCCAGGGGCAGCGCGATGCGGGTGGCTGCATGCCGGTCGCCTCGGGTCGGGTCCCGGTTGACGATCAGTACGGGCTTTCCGGCCTGGGCTGCCTGGCGGACGAACCGGAGGCCGGACATCACCGTCAGCGAGGAGCCGAGGACCAGGAGTGAGGTCGCGGCGTCGACCAGTTCGCGGCAGTGCTCGACGCGGTGCGGGGGAACGTTTTCGCCGAAGAACACCACGTCCGGTTTGAGGATGCCGCCGCAGTGCGAGCAGGGCATGACGGTGAAGTCTCGGACCTGTTCGTCGGTGAGGTCGGCGTCACCGTCCGGATTCAGCCGGGCGGCCACGGGTTCGAAGCCCGCGTTGGCCTCTTCCAGCCTCCGGGCGAGTTCCCGGCGCGTGCCGCAGGCGCCGCAGGAAAGGCAGACGACCCGGTCCAGGCCCCCGTGGAGTTCCACCACGTCCTTGCTGCCGGCGGCCTGGTGCAGGCCGTCGACGTTCTGGGTGATCACTGCGGAGAGCAGGCCGTGCCGCCCGAACGCGGTCACGGCCCGGTGCCCGGCGTTGGGCCGGGCACGGCCGAAGGTGCGCCAGCCGAGGTGGCTGCGTGCCCAGTAGCGGCGCCGGGCGTGTGCACTGGTGGTGAATTCCTGGTAGGTCATCGGGGTGTGCCGGCGCAGGCTTCCGCCCTCGCCCCGGTAGTCGGGGATGCCCGATTCCGTGGACAGGCCCGCCCCGCTGAGCACCAGCACACCGCCGGCCCTCAGCGCGTCGGCGACCGGCTGCGGATCCGTGGTGCCTGGCCGCAGGTCCTCGGTGGGGGTCCAGCTCAGGGTGGGGCGCGTGCGCATGCAGCCAGCGTACGGAACGGGCCGGACAGCGGCACAGGAACGAGCGGCCTACGCGTCAAGTCCCGCTGATCACAGGCTCCTGCCGCCCCGGGGAGCCCGCGTAGGCTGGCAGGGCCTTCCGTATCGTTCCGTATCCACTGCCGAAATCCACTGCCGAACGGAGTCGCCGCCTTGCTCACCGCTCTCACCGGTGTCCACGGGGACCGGGCGGACGCCATCACCGTCGCCGGCCGCACCGCTTCCTACGAGGAGCTCCTCGGTGCGGCCCGCGCCGTCGCCGCGGACCTCGCCGGTGGTCACCCG
This sequence comes from Streptomyces sp. NBC_00207, assembly GCF_045160965.1. Classification (NCBI taxonomy): domain Bacteria; kingdom Bacillati; phylum Actinomycetota; class Actinomycetes; order Kitasatosporales; family Streptomycetaceae; genus Streptomyces; species Streptomyces sp. NBC_00207. The sequence goes on from NZ_CP130715.1 coordinate 9,192,495, forward strand.
CCGGCGTTCGCGGTGACGGCGACGGCATCGCTGGAAACGGTGGCCGCCGTGGTCGGCGGACTCCTCGCCGGCGTCCCGTGTGTTCCCCTGCCGCCCGACGCGGGGCCCGTCGAACGCGGTCACATCCTGAACGATTCCGGAGCCCGCCTCCTCGAGGTCGACTTCGCCCGCCGCTCCACGGCCACGCCCGTCCCCGCCGCTCCGGTGCGGGGGGCGGACGATCCAGCGCTGATCCTCTACACCTCCGGGACCACCGGCGCCCCCAAGGGCGTGGTCCTCAGCAGTGCCGCGATCACCGCCGACCTCGACGCCCTCGCCGAGGCCTGGCAGTGGAACGCCGCCGACACTCTCGTCCACGGCCTGCCCCTGTTCCACGTCCACGGCCTGGTTCTCGGCGTCCTCGGCGCCCTGCGGACCGGCAGCCGCCTCGTGCACACCGGCCGTCCCACCCCCGAGGCGTACGCCGCGGCGGGCGGCAGCCTGTACTTCGGGGTGCCCACCGTCTGGTCCCGTATCGCGGCCGACCCGCAGGCCGCCGCCGCCCTGTCCGGGGCCCGGCTGCTGGTGTCGGGCAGCGCGGCGCTGCCCGCGCCGGTCTTCCGTGACCTGGAGCGCCTGAGCGGGCACCGCACCGTCGAGCGGTACGGGATGACCGAGACCCTGATCACCGTCAGCGGCCGGGCGGGCGGCCACCTGCACCCGGGCACGGTGGGCACCCCGCTGCCCGGCATCACCACCCGCATCGCGGCCGAGGACGGCGCGGAGATCGGCGAACTCCAGCTCACCGGGCCCACGCTGTTCTCCGGCTACCTGAACCGGCCCGACGCCACCGCCGCGGCCTACACTCCGGACGGCTGGTTCCGTACCGGCGACATCGCCGCCGTCGACGAGAACGACGGCGTGCACCGCATCGTGGGCCGCGCCTCCACCGACATGATCAAGTCCGGCGGGTACCGGATCGGCGCGGGCGAGATCGAGAACGCCCTGCTGGACCACCCCCACGTCAGCGAGGCGGCCGTGGTCGGCGTCCCGGACGCGGACCTGGGCCAGCGCATCGTCGCCTTCGTCGTCGCCCAGCAGGTCACCGGGGCCGAGCTCACCGACTTCGTCGCGGCCCACCTGTCGGTCCACAAACGGCCGCGCGAGGTCCGCTTCGTCCCCGCCATCCCGCGCAACGCCATGGGCAAACCGCAGAAGCGGCTGCTGCTGAGCGACGAGGGCCGGCCCCGACCGTAAGGGCCCGCCAGAAGGCCCCGGCCCTGCCCGCGCGTCCGGACCTCACGGCGCCGCGCGGGCATCGGGAACGGTCGCAGTCATGCGCCGGGGGACCTGCCGGGGGCCTCGCCGGCGTGCGGACCCGAGTGACCCGTCCCGGCGTGCGGGGCGGGTGCCATGCGGGGATGGAAACAGGCGGTGATCGTCTTGCCGCCGTGGAAGGCATGGGCGTCCCAGGTGTCGGCGAGGGCGTCGATGATGGCGAGTCCCCGGCCGGAGGTCGCCACGCGTGAGGGGTCGCGCGGGGCCGGCAGGTACGGATCCCTGTCGGCGACGCTGACGTGCAGGCACCGGCCGTCCCAGGTGAGCACCAGACCGGCGCTGCTGTGGGCGTGGACGTGGGCGTTGGTCACGAGCTCCGACACCGTCAGCAGGACGGAGTGGGCCGTGTCCGGGGCGTCCGTCGTCCACTGCAGGGAGTCCAGGTGTGCCGCGGTCCACCGGCGGGCCTCGCGCACCCCGCGGTGGACCGGGAAGGACGTGGCCCACCCCTTGGCACGCATGGACACCGCGCTCACCTCGCTTGCGCTCTCGTGTGACGCCGGGCCCGACCGGACGGGCCGGGACGCGGGACGCGTATCAGAACCGGTCCGCCCGGTGGCGGGCACGGTGCCCGCCCCTGCGATGGACGAGTAGCAGGGCCAACGCCATGGGCGCGATCAGCAGGACCATCGTCGTCATGCGAGTGCTCCGTCCCTCGTGGTCCGTCCCTCCTGCGCGTGTGGCCCCGATGAGGCCTTTGAAACCCCCGATCCGTCCCGCCCCGGCTCCGTCTCCCCGAACATCCCCTGAGCGCTGAGCGAGCCGGCCACGGCGTCGGCCATGGCATGGGCCATGCGCTGGTGGAAGCGCCACAGGAAGGGATCGCGGGGGCTGGGTGCGCCGAAGTAGCCCAGTGGCGTCACGCTGCGGGCGTGTTCGCCGCCTTTGCGCCATTCGGCCAGGTCCGCCGGCCCGAGGCCCGTCGGCCGAAGCCGGGTCATGGCGTCGTAGTCGACGAGCTCGGGGAACCAGCGCATCATCAGCGCGCTCTCGATCTCTTCCGCATGGACGCCGAGTTCACCGGTCAGTTCCAGGCCCTCGAACAGCGGCTGCATGGCGAACGTGGCCAGAGCGGGTGTCTTCGCCGCCTCGCCCAGACGGTCGGCGATGAAGTCCGGCTCGATGAGGACGACTCCCGTGCTGCCCTCCTCATGCCGGCGCGTGACGACGTCGAGGAGCATCCGATTGTGAGCGATGTCGCCCTGATGGTTGATCACGAAGATGTGCCGGAACCCGTCCGTGGCGAGGGATTCCATGATGTCGAAGTGCAGCGCCGCCGCGGTCTCGGGGCGGGTGCGGAACGTCCCGGCGAAGGCACCGGAAACCTGATTGATCCCCCAGAACACAGGCGGGGCGATCAGCGCCGGTAGCCGGCGCCGGTCGAGCTCGTCCTTCACCATCCGGCACAGCTGGTAGGCGCCGTACGCGTCGGTGCCCAGCGGCAGATGGGGGCCGTGCTGCTCGATGACGCCGGTGGGCAGCAGGACGCATGCGCCGGCCGCAGCCGCCGCCTCCGCCTGCGGGTATGTGAGGTCGGCCATTGTTCCTGCGAAGACCGAGTATCCGCTGTGCATGTACTTCCCCCGTCAGCGATGTCACGACCGGCCTGGTCGCCGATCATGATCATTTTTGCCCTGACGTGCAGTCGCCCACGAGCGGCACCCAGGCCGGAAAACATCACCGTGCTTTGTAGGAAGAACACAAAGCGCCCCCGCGATGGGGAAGCGGTGTGGGCGGCCGGCAGGGCCGGGCGGGGGAGGCCGTAGGGTTCCGCCTCGTGCACTCACTTGAAATATCCGACCTGATCACGGCGGTGGACCCGCGCACCGGCCACCGGCTCCCCATCCAGCGCGCCGAGGTGATCCGCCGGCTCCGCGAGAGCGGTGACGAACGCGCCGCGAGGATCGTTGCCGGGCTGCCCGCCGGCCCCGACGGAGTGCTGGACCCCGACGCCGTGGACCGCCTGCTGATCAGCGTGCACACCGAGCTCCAGCGGCTGAGCGAGGAACTCCGGATCGGCGAACGCCTCGTCCAGCTCCTCGGCCCGCTCTTCACCGCGATCCGGGAGACCGACGGCCGGCACGGCGGCCCGTACCGGCTGGTCGATGTCGGCTGCGGCCTGGGCTACCTCGTCCGCTGGCTGGCGGCCACCAACGCCCTGGGTACGGATGTCGAGCTGGTCGGCGTCGATCTCGATGCAGCGCTGGTCGGTGAAGCCGGCCACCTCGCCCGCGAGGAGGGGCTGAACTGCCGGTTCGTCCACGGCAACGCCTTCGACCTGCCGCAAGCGGCCACCGTGTACGTCTCCACCGGCGTGCTGCACCACTTCCGCGGCCCCGCCCTCGCCGAGTTCTTCCAGACCCAGGCCGCCTCACCGGCGCAGGCCTTCTGCCACTTCGACATCGCCGCCACCCGCCTGGCGCCCATCGGCGCCTGGATCTTCCACCGAGCCCGGATGCGGCACCCGCTCGGCCGCCACGACGGCGTCGTCTCCGCACGGCGCGTACACAGCGACGAGACACTCCTGTCGGCCGCCGCCGCACCCGGCATCCGACCCCTGCTGTACGAACCGCGCGGCGCGGCGAACCCGTTCTGCACCACCCTGCGCCCGGTCATCGGAGTACGCCCGCACCTGGAAGAGCCGCTGCGCCGGGCCCTGGGACGCTCCGCCCACCGCCTCGTCGGCCCCGAGCAACTCACCGAGGCCACCCGATGACGTCCACTCTGCCCGCCGTACCCCTCGCACTCCTCTTCCTGGGCCTGCTCGACGCGACGTTCAGCGGCTTCCGCGCCTACGCCGGCCGCGACGCCCGCATCCGCAAACACCGGGCCACCGCCCGGGCCGCCCTGCGCGGGCTGGCCCTCGGCACCCTCCTGTTGCTCGCCCCCGCACTGACCGCCGCCGGCCTGCTGCTGACCGCATCCGACCGGGCCCGGACCTACCACACCCTGACCGCCGGAGGCCTGGGCTACCTGCTCCCGCTCACCGCCTACGCCACCGCCGTGCTGCTCTCCCTCGCCGCGTACTTCCTCCTGCCTTTCCGTGCCAGCACCCTCGCCATGGTCATCGGCCTCGGCCCGCTGACCCTCCTGCGCCCGCTCGCCGTCGTCGCCGCCTGCCTCGGCGCGTACCTGGGCGGCGGATGGCCCGCCCTGCTGGTCGGCGCGATCGCGGGCGCCGCCGTACTCGGCGTGGAACCCGCGGTGCACCGGCGCTGGTACCGGCACGTGCTGTGACAGTCAAGCGAAGCCCGGCCCCCACAGGACTGGGCCGGGCTTCGCGACGACCCCTCGAAGGCCGGGGTTACCTGCGAAGATCAGCAGATGGACGCCGCCTCTGCCGCCCCCGCCCCCAGCTCCGCTTCTGCCGATGCCCGCCACCGGCGGGCCGTGGCCTTCCGGGCCCTGCACGAGGGCCCCGGCCCGTTCGTCGTGGCCAACCCGTGGGACGCGGGCAGCGCCCGCATCCTGACCGGGTTCGGGTTCCCGGCCCTCGCCACCACCGGCGCCGGCCTGGCCCACAGCCTCGGCCGCCCCGACGGCGCCGGCGCCCTCAGCCGCACCGAGATCCTCGAGAACGCCCGCGGCATCGTGGAAGCCACCCACCTTCCCGTCACGGCCGACCTGGAGAGCGGCTTCGGGCCGACCCCCCGAGACGTCGCCGACACCATCCGGGCCGCCGCCGCGATCGGCCTGGTCGGCGCCTCGATCGAGGACTCCACCGGAGACGACGAGGACCCCGTGCGCCCCCTGTCCGAAGCCGTGGAGCGGGTGGCCGCCGCCGTCGAGGCCGCGGAACGGCTCGACTTCCCCTTCACCATCACCGCCCGCGCCGAGAACTTCTTCCACGACCGGCCCGACCTGGACGACACCATCGCCCGCCTGAAGGCCTATCAGGAAGTCGGTGCCCACGTCCTGTACGCGCCGGCCCTCCCCGACGCCGACGCGATCCGCGCCGTCTGCTCGTCGCTGACCCGCCCGGTCAACGTCCTCATGGGCGGCGCCCTGAACCTGTCCGTCGCCGACCTCGGAGCCCTCGGGGTACGCCGCATCAGCACCGGCTCGGCACTGTCCCGGGCCGCACTGGGCGCCCTGACGAGGGCAGCCCGCGAGATCACCGAGTCGGGCACCTTCGGCTTCGGCGCCGAGGCCCTGCCCTACGCCGACGCCAACACCCTCCTCACCCCGCGAAACGCCCCCCGCTGACCACCCCCGACATTCCCACTCCCGACATCCCCACCCCGGCTCCTGCCCCGACCCCGGCAGTCGCCCCGGCCTCTTCCCCCGCCTCCGCAACGGCTCCGGCCGGCGTCTCCGGGCCCGTTTCCGGCCGGCCCTGGGCCCGGTAGCGGCCGGGTGTGGTGCCGAACTCGCGGCTGAAGGCGTGCGAGAGGGCGTATGGGCTGGCGTAGCCGACCCGCCGGGCCACCGCGGCCAGCGGCTCCTCGGAGTCGCGCAGCGCCGCCGCGGCCAGACTCAGCCGCCACCAGGTCAGGTACGCCATCGGGGGCCGGCCCACCAAGGACGTGAAACGCCGGGCCAGGGTGGGCCGGGACACCCCGGCCTGCGCCGCCAGGCGCTCGTTGGTCCACGGTGCGGCCGGGTCCGCGTGCAGGGCCCGCAGAGCGGCGGCAGCCACCGGATCGCCCAGCACCGCCGACCACGTCCCGCTCCCGCCCTCGGCCAGCCAGGAGCGGATCATGTAGACGAGCAGCAGATCGAGCAGGCCGGGCACCGCGATGCCGGAACCAGGCCGCTGCTCGCCCAGCTCGTGTCCCAACAGGTCGATCGCCGACCGCAGTTCGGGCCGCGCGCCCACCCGGGAGGGCAGGTGCACGACCTGCGGCAGCTCCGCCATCAGTGGATGCGCCCGGCTCCGGTCGAGCCGGTACTTGCCGCACAGCATCTCCACCCCACCCGCCCCGTCCGGCCCGCCCCCGACCCCGGGCCCGCCAGGCACGACGAAAGCACCGGCCGCCCCCGGCCCGCCGCGCCCGCCCGCCCCGACCGCCCGGCCCGGTCCGCCTGTCGCGCGTACCGCGTCCCACTGTTCGAACGGCACCGCCCGCTCCGTCTCCCGCGGGCCGGCCGGACGGTCGGCGATCACATGGCCCGCCCCGTGCGGCAGCAGTACGGCGTCCCCCGCGCCCAGCGACAGGGGAGCACCACCGCCGTCGGGCAACAGCCAGCAGCTGCCCTCCAGCACGATGTGGAACCCGGCGCCGTCGTACGGGTCGAGGCGGGCGCACCAACTCCCGTCCACCCGCACCCTCTGCGAGGAGGGCAGCCCGATCCGCACGGTCGAGATCGCATCGCTCACCACGTCCATCCCGTCACGCTACCGGGCCGCCGCCCCGCATGAGACGCCCGCGTATCCGTGTGAGCCGGGCGGGCATTGAGGAGCTCACCGGCTTCTTCCTAGGGTCGGGGCATGACGAATGAGAACACGCAGTCGATCTGGCTGGGCGATGTCGAAGTGATCCGCGTCCGCGAGTGGCAGGGCTTCTTCACCTCCGCCCACGAGTTGGTGCCGGACTCCGCACGGGTGTGGGAGGACAACGGGCACTGGCTGGCTCCGGACCACTGGGAGCCGGAGCAGGGCCAGGCGGTGATGGCCCTGCAGTCCTGGGTCCTGCGCAGTGCCGGACAGACCATCCTGATCGACACCGGGGTCGGCAACGGCCGCGAACGCCCCCACAGCCCCCATTTCCACCACTGGCAGACCGACTTCCTGGGCGCCCTGGCCGGCGTCGGAGTCCACCCGGAGGACGTCGACATCGTCGTCAACACCCACCTCCACGCCGATCACGTCGGCTGGAACACCCACGACGTGGGCGGAGAGTGGGCCCCGACCTTCCCCCACGCCCGCTACCTCATCCCCGCGGCGGACGACTTCCACTTCGGGCCCGGCAACTCCCGTGGAAAGGGACGGAACCCGGACGACGGCCTGGTCTACGAGGACAGCATCGCGCCGGTCCACCGGGCCGGACAGGCCCTGCTGTGGGACGGCACCCACCGCATCGACGAACACCTCACCCTGGAGCCGGCCCCCGGCCACACCCCCGGCTCATCCGTCCTGCGCCTGGAATCCCAAGGTGAACGGGCCGTGTTCGTCGGGGACCTCATGCACAGCCCGGTGCAGATCGTCCAGCCCTCCTGCAACAGCTGCTTCTGCCTGGACCCGGTACAGGCGGCGGCCAGCCGCCGGCGCGTCCTGCAACGGGCAGCGGACGAGAGGGAACTGGTCGTCCCCGCCCACTTCGCCGGTCCGGGCGCCCTGAACGTCCGCGCCACCGCCGACGCCTTCGCCCCCGCCGGCTGGGCCCCCTGGTCGGCTTCCCACGACACGGCCGCCCCGCAACACTCCTGACGCGACCGCCCCCGCCTAGGTCGTGGTGGTGGCGGCGGTGGCGAGGGCGGCTCTGTAGTCATCGGGGGCCGGGAGGTCGGTGAGGGTCCAGCCGGGCGGGTGCGTGGGAGTGGGGTGGGTGCCGACGTAGGGGTGGGCGAGGCCCTCAGCGAGGCCGGTGCCGGTGGCTTTGAGGACGGCTTCCTTACGGGCCCACAGGCGGGCGAGTGCGAGGGGGCGTTGTCCGATGGCGAGGGCGTTCAGCTCTGCGGTCTCCGCCGGGTGCAGGACGTTGATGACGTCGGCCACCGCCTGCGGGCTCGGGATCTCCTCGATGTCGACGCCGACGGGTTGTGCGGCAAGGGCGAGGTAGGCCATGTCGCCGCTGTGGGAGAGGGAGAAGTGGAGGGCGGCGCCGGCTACGGCGGGGCGGCCGTGTGGGGCGCCGCAGCACGGGCAGTCTTCCCGGATCAGGCGTACGTCCTGCGGGGCCAGCCCCAGGCAGCTGCCGAGGAGGACGCGCAGTCCGAGATGCGAGGCGAGGTAGCGGTGGCGGTCGGCTGGCCGGACCATGCCTGCGGCCCGGGCGCGTTCGTCCGCGTCGAGTACCGTGCCCGCCTCCTGGACGGGGCGTCCGCCGACGACGTCCGCCGTGGTCTTCCAGGACCACACGGACACACCCGCGCCCGTGGGCGGCGGCCCGGTCCGCGGTGTCCGGCTGCCGAGTTGGTTCACTTGCTCGATCACCTGACCGAGGGTAGTCCAGCCGGTCGGATCACGGTGTGCCCTACTGTTCTTCATGGCGCGGGCGGTGTGAGTACGGTCTGCATATGCACTTGAACGCATGGGAGCAGCAGCGAGGGCACGTGCTGCTGATAGCGGGTGATGTGGCTGTGCGGCGGCGCACGGTGCAGCTGGCGCCGAGCGCGAACCTTGCCGCCCTGGCGATGGTGCCCGCTTCCGCCTTGTTGGACAGCGGCCTTCCCAGTGACACGGTCTGTCTCGACGGGGCGCGTGATCCGAACACGGTGCTGACGCGGCTGCGTACGGCTGCCGCCACGCCGGGCCCCTTGCTGGTCTACCTTTCGGGCCGTCTCACGGTGGACCGTCGGGGCCGGCGTCTGCACCTTGCGCTGGCCGGTACGACCGCGGCCTCGGTGCGCTACACCTCGCTGCCGTGGGAGTGGCTGGGCAGCGAACTGCGGACCCGCCCTGCCGGGATGACGACGGTGCTCCTCGATCTGGCCGCGGACAAGGAGGCCTGGCCGCTGCTGCAGGAGTACGGCAGTCTGCCGGCCTCGCCCTCGGTGGAGGTGTACGGGGTGATCTGCCCGCCGGCATTCGCCCCGGCGGCGGGCGCCGCGGTGAGCGGATACACCCGGCACTGGATCGACCAGCTGCGCCGCGGCCCCGGCCGGCCCGGCAATGTCCAGCTGCATGCCCTGGCGGTTTCGGCCGCGGCGCTGCCCCCGGGGACCGTGGTCCTGCCGACCGCCCGCGAGCTCGGCATGCGTACGGGCCCACAGCAGGAGCCTCGCCACCCCCGGCAGTCCCATCCGTCCGAACCTCCCCAGCCGCCGCAGCACCCCGTCCCCGGCTCCGTCCCCGCCTCCCCCTCCGCGCCGATCGCCGGGCCGGACCCTGAGACGGGCGGGCCGGTTCCCGTCTCCGGTGGGGATCCGCGGCCTTACATCCATGCGCTGGCCACGGCAGGCCGTCACGTGGAGGCGGCGAGGCTCGCTCAGGCGTGGGAGGAGTACGTGCTGCAGGCCTGCGGGCACGCCTCCTCGGAGGCGACCGGGTGGGGGGAGATCCGTGCTGATCTGGCGCGGATGGCGGGTGACTTCCCGTTGGCCACCCGGCTGTGGATCGGCGCCGGCCAGGCCCGCCTGGCCCGTCAGGGTGCCGGCGCCCCGGAGGTGCACGCAGCGGCGGCCGGTGCCCTCCACTGCTGGGGTCAGGTCAGGGACCGGGCTCTGGCGCTGGACTCCGGGCCCGGGCTGGTCGCTCTCCTGGGTGCCTTGCCCTTGGCGGATCCCCGTCACCTGCTCCTTGCCGAGCAGCGGCTGCAGGCGCTGCGCACCGCCGACCGCCCCCGCGCCCTTCACGGGTAGTACCCGGGAACGACACGGTGGGGCGGCCGTCTCGCGGGCCGGGTGGCAGCCCCTGTCCGTCCATCCGGACGGTCAGGGGTGGCGGGTGTGCCGGAAGCGGCTGCGGTACTCGGTCGGGGTGGTGTTCAGTTTCCGGCGGAACGCGCGGATCAGGGTGTCGGGGGTGTTGAAGCCGCACGCCGAGGCCACCCGTTCCAGGGTGTCGTCGGTGGACTCGAGCTGGTTGCGGGCCACTTCGACGCGGGCCGATTCGATGTAGGCGGCCGGGGTCATGCCCAGTTCGGTCTTGAAGATGCGGGTGAGCTGCCGTTCGCTGACATGGGCGTGTTCGGCGAGATCGGTGACGGAGAGCCGGCCGGTGATGTTGCCGGTGATGTAGTGCCGGAGGTCGTCCATGCGCCGCGTCGTGGAGACGGGCTCGATCGGAACGCTGAACTGGCTCTGCCCGCTGGGACGCTTGAGGTACATCACCAACTGCCTTGCGACGCGCAGGGCGACCGCCTCGCCGAAGTCCTCGGCGACCAGTGCCAGCGACAGGTCCAGGCACGCGGTGATCCCCGCCCCCGTCCACACGTCCTGGTCGCGGATGAAGATGGGGTCGGCGTCGACCTCGACCGCCGGGTGGTCGGCGGCGAGCTGCTGCGCGGTCGACCAGTGGGTCGTGGCGCGCTTGCCGTCCAGGAGCCCGGCGGCCGCCAGCAGATGCGCCCCCACGCACACCGACGCGATGCGCCGGGACCTGCCCGCCAGCTCCTTCACCCAGTGCACCACGGCCGGATCGGTGACGGCATGGACGCGGTCGAGGCCGTCGACCTCGACCGAGCCGGGAACCATCAGGGTGTCGATGCTGCGCGCGGCCGCGTCGGCGAAGGTGAGGTCGGGCAGGATCCGTACCCCGGCGGAGGTGGTGACCGCCTCCATCGTCTCGGCGGCCAGCACGACGTGATAGCCCTGCGCGCTGCCGGTCTCCCGCCGCAGCAGGGCGAACACCTCCGGGGGACCGGTGACGTCGAGCAGGTCGACGCCGTCGAAGAGGAGCACGACGATCAACCGGTTCAGGCTGCTCACAGCGATATCCGTCCATTCGGAGGGGCGGGGCGAAGGCGGGGGAGCGGCTGCCGCCCCCCGGGGCCGGGGGCACAGGAACACATCGGTGTCCGTATCTGCAAGTTACCTGACATTGCCGCCATGCGGGTGCGGTTCGTAGCGTTGGCGGTGCGCCACCACGCGTGGCCCCCCGACCCCTTCCGATACGTGATGCGAAAAGGTGCAGCATGCCTGTGACGACCCTGCGCGAACTCAACGGCTTCGACCAGAGCCCGGCCTCCCTCGCCGGCGCGACCGTGGTCCTGATCGACTACCAGAACACCTACACCCGCGGCGTGATGGAGCTCGAGGGCTGGCAGGAGGCACTGGACGCCGCCGCCGCACTGCTGGCCCGGGCCCGCCAGGCGGGCGCAACCGTCGTCCACGTCGTCAACGACGGCGGCGAGGGCACCCCCTACGACATCCGCGCCGAGATCGGCCGGATCCACCCCGGCGTGGCACCCGCCGACGGCGAGGAGACCGTCGTGAAGACCACCCCCGACGCCTTCCACGAGACGAACCTGGGCGAGGTGGTGGACAAGGCCGGCAACACCGACCTCGTCATCGCCGGATTCATGACCCACATGTGCGTGCAGTACACGGCAGCCGGCGCGTTCCTGCGCGGCAACCGGCCGACCGTGGTCGCGGACGCCTGCGCCACCCGCCCCCTGCGGGCTGCCGGCGTCGAAGTGTCGGCCGCCCGGCTCCACGACGGCGCGCTCGCCACCGTCGAGGACCTGTGGGGCGTGGTCGTGCCGACCGCCGCGGCGCTGGGCTGAGCTGCGACGGAGCCGGAGGGGCCGTCCGCCGGCGCGGTCAGGACACCGGACCGGCCGGAGGGGCCGCCCGCCCGTGCGGTCAGTCGCCCGTACCGGCCCGGTCCTGCCCGCACCGCGGGTCGCGCTGCCCGCTCAACTGCCCGAACAGCCTGTTGTCCAGACACTGCGTCAGGTAGGGCACACCCTCGGTGTCACCCGACCCGCGCGCACTGCCGAGCATCCGCGCGGCGAGGCTGCGGTGCGTGGACTTCCACCTCTGGTGCCGCTCCTCCAGCCGGCTCAGCGCGGTGTGGAAGAGGTTCCAGTCCGTCCAGCTGAAACGGGCCCTGCGGCGGAGGTCGAGGTACGCACGCGCGACCGTGTCATGGCCCGCGTCGTGCGCCTCGGCCCGTACGGCCGGAACACTCGTGAACGCCGCCGACCCCAGACGCTCGGCGGGCGGAAGGCCGCACAGGATCTCGAACCGCTTGTACTGCTCGGACTGAATCGCGCTCGCGCCCTGAGTGAACTCCCGGAATCCGGAGAAGTGCTCCGGCCGCATCGTCGCGACCAGCCGGAACAGCGCCGAGGCCCGCTCGAACGAGGCGGCCGCCCGGTCCACACAGGTGGCCGCCGGTTCCAGGCAGCCGTCGCGCAACGCCGCGATCGCAGCCCGCATGTCCTGCGCGATCGCCGTGAACACCATCTCGTGGGCCTGGAGGACGCGCATGAAGAAGTACTCGTCGTGCAGCACGTACACGGGCTGCACCGTCACGTCGAACCAGCGCCCCGCATCCGTCGCAGCGGGCCGGGGGAGCAGGTCGGCCGTCTGCCGGGTCAGGTCCTCGGCGTCCGGTCCGTCGACGTCCAGCCCCTCGTGGTCCTGCGCCACGAACCGCAGGGCGTGACGCAGCCGCTTGCGCAAGGTCGCCGCCCCGGGCCGGTCCCGGTCGGCGTCCGCCGGTTCCTGCGGCGCGGACGCGGTCTGCATCTCGTAGCGCGCCACGTCGGATATGAGCCAGGTCGCCACCCGGTTCGGCCCCGGCGCATGCCCGGGCTCGTCCATGATGAGCTCCAGCAGCGGCAGGGAAAGATACGTCCGGTTCCAGTAACGGTCCTCGTGCTTGTCGAGCAGGCAGTCGAGAAAAGCCCGGAGAAGGGGCCGGCGGTCCGTGGCGTGCCGGCCCCGGATCTCACTCAGCCGAGACAGGAATGGCTGCGGCAGAAAGTGCTTCCCAGCCCGCCTCACCTCCTCCGTGATCGCACGGGCCAGGTGAATCCCGTCCAGATCACCGTCCACGTGGCCGGCGGCCGCCCACCGCTCCACTTCCTCGAAGGTCAATGCGCACGGCCCGACGCGAGGCTGATCTGCACACTGCTGTGCACGGCATTCGGAATTCATCACCCATCGTCTCCTCGCTCTGGCGGGCCTCACACGCTCCGGGCGAGGCAGGAGATTTCAGTAGGCGTGAGGGAAAGCCCTCGCGTCATGTCTCGCATATTCGTGTCTTGACACATGGCGACGGCTGGGCATGCAGTCCCCGGCCCGGGGGGGTGCCACCGTCCCGGACGAAAACCCGCCGCACCGCCCTTGTCACCTCCGACCTGCGAGTACGCGATGGACGCAGCGGCTCCGGACGGCGTATCGTCCCCCGACGCTCCCAATCTGGTGAGCGACGTCTCTCAACTCCGTACCCGTGGGGGGTCCCTCGTCATGTCCGCAACCAGCCGGTTGAAGCCACGCCCGTCCCTGCCGGCCCGGACACCGCAGGCGCCGCGGCTCCTGTCGGCCGCCGTGGTGGTGCTGCTGGCCGCGGTCATCCTGACCGACCTGTTCTCCCTGTACGCCGGGACGCGGGCCTACTACCTGCTCGACTGGGAAGGCGGCTTCGCCTACGCCTCCATGGAGGACTGGGACGCCGCCGACACCCTGTACCGGCGTGCCGCGATGTTCCAGGGCCAGGCCGTCATCGTCTGCGGCATCGTGTTCATCGCCTGGTTCCACCGGATGTACCGCAGTGCGGTGGCGCTCGCACCGGACCGCCTGCGCATCGGAACCGGATGGGCGATCGGAGCCTGGCTGTTCCCGGTGGTCAACCTCTGGAGGCCGTTCCGGATCGCCCTGGACATGTGGGGCGTCTGCGTACCGGCCCAGGCCCAGGCCCCGGGGCAGCCGGCCAGGGCGGCGTTCTGGCCGGTGGGCCTGTGGTGGGGGCTGTTCACCGTCTCGGGAGCGTTCAACCAGTACACCGGGTGGATGTACGGCCGCGCCGAGGCGTTTCCGGACCTGCGGGAGGCCACGGTGCTGCTGCTCGCGGCCGACGTCCTGGACATCGTCGCGGCCGCGGCCGCGATCCACTTCGCCGTCCGCCTGACGTCGATGCTCCGGCGCCGCACCTCCTGAGGCGCCGCCTGCCGCCCGGTGCGGGCCGACCCCCGCCCGGAGCCGGTCCCTGAGCCCGCTGCCCGGAGCCGGCCCCTGAGCCCGTCGCCGGGCGCGGTCGACCGGCCGGCGGAGGTCAGGGCCGTCGGCCCGGTTCCCGCCCGGCACCCTCGGGGGCCCGCATCGACAGCGGGGCGATCCTGCCGAGCAGCACGAGCCGGTGGCGTACGGCCATGACGACCACCGCCGTCGCGAGGATGACCACCCCGCCCAGCTGCAGGATCGCGTCGTAGGCCTCCTCGGGCGGGCGCTCCGGAGTCATCGCCGAGATAGCAGCCGCCGTGCCGGCCAGGGCGATCGCACCCAGCGTGACCAGGAACGTCAGCAGCACCCCCGATGCCTCCCCGGCCCTGGCCGGCGCGACGACCTGCTGCGTCGCCACGCTGGAGAACGTCCAGCCCAGCCCCAGACCCAGGCCGCACCACGCGAACACCGGCACGTACAGCCACCAGGCGCCGACCTGCGCCAGTGCGTACATCCCCGTGCCCGCGACGGCCCCCGCGAGCGCCATCACCGCGGTCGGCCGCATGTACCGGGCCAGCCGCGCCCCGAGCGGCCCGCTGAGGGCCACCAGCAGGGCCGGGGCAAGGAAGACCGTCCCGGCCAGGAGCGGCGAGAGCCCGCGTACGCCCTGGAGGTAGAGCGTGGAGAGGAAGACGGTGACGCCGTAGCCCATGTTCGAGAGCGAGCCCATCCCGGTCACCAGGACGTACGGGACGTTGCGGAACAGCCGCAGATCGATCAGCGGATGCCGGGCCAGCCGCTCACGCACCACGAACAGCGCGCCGGCCGCCACCGCCACCGCGAAGAAACCGAGGGTACGGGCACTCGTCCAGCCCCAGGCGTCCCCGCGCTCCACCGCCAGGGTGAGGGCGGCCAGCGCGCACACGACCAGCGCGCAGCCCAGGAGGTCCAGCTCGCGCGGCGCCGACGTGTCGCGCGAATCCGGTACGTACACGAGAGCGACGAGCAGCGAGAGAAGACTCAGCGGCGCCATCAGCCAGAAGATCCACCGCCAGCCCGGCCCCTCGGTGAACCCGCCGCCCACGAAGGGCCCGAGCGCGGTTCCGATGTTGGCGATGCCGAACACGGCGCCCAGGGCCCTGGCGCGGCTCTCCTCGGGAAACGTGTTGGTGATCACGGACACCGACACCGGGAAGACGAACGCCGCGCCCACCCCCTGCGCGATCCGGGCCGCCACCAGCCAGCCCAGGCCGGGAGCCAGCGCGCAGCCCACGGAACCGGCCGTGAACAGGGCGGTCCCGGCCAGCAGGGTGCCCCGCCGTCCGAAGACGTCCCCTACCCGGCCGCCGATGATGAAGAAGCAGCCGATGGCGAGCATGTACGCGGACAGGGTCCACTGCGCGGCCGACACCGTGACGCCGAGCTCCGCCGCGATTCCGGGAAGGGCGAGGTTGAGGGCGAAGAAGTCGAGCTGGATGCAGAACAGCGCGACGGCGACGGCAACGAAGGCCCCCGTCCTCCGTGCGGCCGCCGAGGACTCAGCGCGCATGAGGGCGTTCCTCTCAGCCGACACCGCCAGGACACCGCCGATGCCCGCACGCATGCCCACGTCCCATTGTGGAACGCCCCGCCACACCCCGCAGTCCGGCCGCGGCCACCGAGGGCCCGCCGCCCGGCGCGCGCCCGGCCTTGCGGCCGAGGGCCTGCGGTCGAGGGGGAAGCCGCCGCCATCGGCCAGGAGACGGGGCCGGGCGCCGGCGGGGGAGCGCCACAGGGCACAATCCTGCACTGTGACGATCACCGCGCGTGAACTCAACCGGGCAACTTTGGGCCGCCAGTTGCTGCTGAACCGCGAGCCGCTGACCGTACCCGAAGGGGTGCGGCGCGTGGTCGCCCTCCAGGCACAGCACCCGGCCTCGCCCTACCTCGCCCTGTGGAACCGGCTCGCCGCTTTCACCCCGGCCGACCTCGACGCGGCCTTCACCGGGCGGTCGGTGGTCAAGGCGACCCTGATGCGGATCACCCTGCACGCCGTGCACGCCGAGGACTACCCGGTCTTCCGCACGGCGATGGAGCCCACGCTGTACGCCTCCCGCCTCGGCGCCCGCTTCGCCGTCGCCGGGCTGACCCCCGCCGACGCCGGAGAACTGCTGCCGGATCTGCTGGCCTTCGCCCGACGGCCGCGGACCTCGGCCGAGATGCAGGCATGGACCGGGGAGCGGCTCGGCGCCGGGCAGAGGGACGGGGCGTGGTGGGGGCTGAAGGCGTACGCGCCCCTGCACCACGCACCGACGGATGCGCCGTGGTCCTTCGGCCTCCGCCCCTCCTTCGTCGCGGCCGGAACCGGAACCGTGCCCGTTGCCCTGCCCGTTCCCGCGGACCGGGCAGCGGAGACCGAAGCGCTGCAGGTCCTGATCCTGCGCTATCTGGCGGGATTCGGACCCGCATCGGTCGCGGACGTGGCGCAGTTCGCCCTGGTGAAGCGGACGGACGTGCGCGCGGCACTCCGCGCCCTGGACGCTGTGGTCGAGCAGCTCCGGGGACCGGACGGCGGCACCCTCTTCGACCTCCCGGGCGCCCTGCGGCCACCCGCCGAAACCCCCGCCCCTCCCCGGCTCATGGCCATGTGGGACAGCATCCTGCTGGCCTACGCCGACCGCAGCCGCGTGATACCCCCGGCCTACCGCCCCCTGGTGATCCGCCGCAACGGCGACGTACTGCCCACCCTGCTGGTGGACGGCCACGTCGCCGGCGTGTGGCGACCGCTGCAGGGCGGCATCGAGGCCACGGCCTTCCATCCCCTGCCAGCCGCGGCCTGGGACGGGCTCGCCGCAGAAGCCCACTCCCTGACGGCCCTCCTCGACGACCGCGAGAGGGCGGTCTACAGCCGCTACCACCACTGGTGGGCCAAACTCCCCGACACCGACGTACGAATGCTCTGACCGGCGACCTCGCCGCCCCCGCCCCGAGGCACGGCGGGAGGCTGCCCACCAGGGGGCGGACAGGCCCCTGCTTGAATGACCGGATGGATCTCGCCACGTTCCGGGCCCTGCTGACCGACGAGGGCCAGACCCTGCTGGCCGCCCTCCAGGACACCGGCCCCGCCGAGGAGCCCGCGACGCCGGCCGGCCTGCGCCGGGCCCATCCTGCCGAGCTGCTGGCGGCGGCCCGGGAACAGGTACGGCTGCGGCGGCTCGCCGCGGCGAAGTTCGGCAGGCACGCGCCCCACCTGTACTTCACCCCGGACAGCGTGGCGCTGTCGTCCCACCTGGCCGTGTCCGACTACAAACTGGACCGCGTCCTGGACGAGCTCGGTGTCGTGATGATCGACGCGATGAGTCTCGGCAGTGGTGCGGACGCCCACGTACTGGGCTGGTCGCACGCCACCAGCGCGGTCGACGGGGACCGGCTGACCGTCGAGGTCGCCGCGGCGAACCGGACCGGGATGGACGAGCCGATGCTCGACCTGACCTGCGCGGACGTCACCACGTTCGACAGCCAGGGCGAGGCCGTCTTCATCGACCTGATGCGGCACGCCGGCCCGGACGGGGACCACGACCCCGAGCGGTACGACCCGCCGCTGTCCTGGGCACTGGAGCGGCTGCACACGACCGGGGCGGGCTGAATCAGGCTGGCACCGGGTGTTCCCGACCAGGCCGTGCCCGACCTCGGCCGGGCCCACGAGGCCGAGTGGATCTCCCACGACGGGCACATCCAGGAGGCGGTCTTGTGGTTCGGCCTCGACGGAATGCGCACCTCCTGGCCCACCACGGTACGAAAAGCCACCCTGCTGCCCGCCCGCGCGTCCCTCACCGGACGCGGCCTGCCGCATCCGGCAGTGCGCCCGGTCGGCCGCTACCTCTACGCACCGGACCCCGCCGTCATCCATGCCCGTCTCCTCGCCGAGCTCTCCGAGGACCTCGCCGCCAGCCTCGTGGACGAGGCCGGCACGCTCCTGACCTCCGACGGACTGCGCCCCACCCCCTTCGCAACCGCGTACGAGGTCACGGAGGTACTGCCGTTCGACAGCGCCGGGCTGCAGGCAGCGCTGCGCGGGCGCACGATCGGACGGGTGACGGTGGCGGTGGTTCATGGCCTGCAGATCGAAGCGGACGCGTTCCACCACGACCTCACTCCCCAGGACCCCCGGGCGGCAACGGTGTTCATCACCGGGCCCGCATCCCGCCCCGCCATGCTGATCACCGACCCCGCCCCTGCCGCGCACACGCCCTGAACGGCAGACGAGGCGCGGGCACCGTCCCGGCGGTGTTCCTAGGGCACGGTCGCGGCGGCTCCGGAGTACTTCCTGATGAGCTCGTAGGAGTGGAGGCGGTCACGGAGGTCGTAGACGGGCGTGGTCAGCATCAGCTCGTCCGCCCCCGTCTCACCGGCCAGTTGCGCCAGCCGGTTCACGACGCTCTCCGGCGTCCCGACGGCCTGCTGCGCACGGAAGCCCGCCAGCGCCTGCCGCTCCTCGGCCGTGAACGGGTGGGTGGCGGCCTGCTCGGGCGTGGGGAAGGGTGTTTCGCTCAGTCCCTTGAGGAGCCCCGCTTTGATGACGTTCATCGGCCCTGCCCGCCAGACGGCTTCCTCTTCGGTCTCGGCGCACACCGCCTCGACACACAGCAGCACGCGGGGCCGCTCGCACCACCGCGAGGGGGTGAACTGGGTCCGGTAACACTCCAGTGCGGCACGGGTGTTGTCCGGCCGGATGTGGTGGGCGAGCGCGACGGGCAGGCCGAGGGCGGCGGCGAGGGCGGCTCCTGCGGGGCTGGAGGCCAGCAGCCATGGCTCGGGCAGCGGTCCGAGTGCCACCTCGTCGACCAGGAACGAGAGGATCGCCGTGATGTCGTCGCGGTACTCGGCATCGGTCGCCGGCCCGGCTCCGCGGCGCAGTGCCCGTGCGGTGGCCTCGTCGAAGGTGCCGGGACCGCGGCCGATGCCCAGGTCGATGCGGTCCTCGTGCAGGGCGGCCAGCGTTCCGAACTGCTCTGCCACGGTGAGGGGCGCGTGATTGGGGGCCAGCACGCCGCCCGACCCGAGCCGGATGGTCGAGGTCGAAGCGGCAGCGTGGGCTGTCAGCACCACGGGCGGGAACGCGCCGATCGCGGGGGAGTGGTGGTGTTCCGCGTACCAGATCCGGTGGTAGCCCAGCCGTTCCACCCCCTGCGCGAAGGCCGCGGTGTCCCGCAGGGTCTCCAGGGCGCGGGTGCCCGTCTGGACCATCGCGACTTCCAGTGCTGAAACAGGTATGTCGAGCATGCCGCCAGCATAGGGATCACGCGCGCGGTCGCGGGCGGCGATGATCCCTTTCCCGCCACGGCGACGTCTCGGGACGCGTGACACCTGATCCCGACGGGTGACGCCGTCCTGGAAGACGCCGCAGCTGTACGGGATATGCGTTGTCCCTCCATGCCTCCGAGCACGGTTCGCGTGCCCGCGGCCCGCACCGCGCTAGCATCGGGTCCCATGATCGTATGGCTCAACGGCACCCACGGCGCAGGCAAGACGACGACCAGTGCACTCGTGCAGCCACTGATCCCGGATTCACGGGTGTTCGATGCCGAGAAGGTCGGCGAGACGCTCATGGACATCACGCCCGGGCTGCCCGGGACGGACAACTTCCAGCACTGGCCGCCGTGGCGGCCGCTCGTCGTCGAGACCGCCCGCCGCGTACTCGACTACACCGGCGGCACCCTGGTGATGCCCATGACGGTCCTGGTCGAGCAGTACTGGCGCGAGATCAGCACCGGCCTCGCCCGATACGCCATCCCCGTACGGCACTTCGTCCTCCACGCCGACCAGGACACCCTCCGCGGGCGCATCGAGGGGGACACTCTGCTCGGCCCCTCCCCATTCCGTCTCCAATACCTCGAGCCCTACGCCGAGGCGGCCCGCACCTGGCTGCACCGCGAGGCCGAGGTCGTCGACACCACGCACCTCACACCGGCCCAGGCAGCCCTGCGGATCGCAGAGGCCGTCAGGAGTTGAGGTGATCCTCTGCGCGGGCGCACAAGCGCGAGCCAGGCTTCGTCGAACGGCGCCTGCTATTGGGGCGCAGGGCCTTCAGACGACCGGTTCGCCGATGCCCAGCAGGTTGCCCTCGCTGTCACGGAACCAGGCGCCGCGCTCGCCCCTGGCTCCCTTGCTCGGGTAGTTCCCGTCGATCTCGGCGATCGAGTCCTTCGTCTTGAATCCCGGCACGTCGACGTCTTCGAACACCACACCGAGCCGCTTGAGCTCCGCGACCACACGGGTGAGGTCGTCGACCTCGAACGCCATCTGCGTGAACGTGCCGGGCGAGGATCCCGTAGACCGGAACAGCACGAACTCCGTGCCCCCACACCGGTACAGGAGGCCGCCGGGCCGCTCGTCGACAGGCTCCAGACCGAGCCGCTCGGCGTAGAAACGCCGGGCCCGTTCCAGATCCTGGGCGGGAAGCCGGGTCGCCACGCGCGCCCGGGCCAGAAGGTCGCCGCTCACGTTCACGTCCCCAGTGTGCCCGTGCCGGCCACAGACGGGCCGTCGACGCGCACCACCGAATGTGCTCGGCGGTCGTCTGCGGACGGAACCGACCGGATTCGAACCGGCGTCCTCGCGGTTTTGGAGACCGCGCGCGTCGACCTCTGCGCTACGGCTCCGCCCGCCCGGCATCCTAAGCCACCCCGACCCGACTTGACCCGCCCTGATGCCACCCTCTCCACCCTGGCCCGGTGCGCACGGGAGCCGGCCGGTGCGGTGCCCGCCCGGCCCCCGTTGTCACACGACACCCACCGCACGCACCCTGCGAACGCCCTCTCCGCACGTGCTCAGCGCAGCGCGGGGATCACATCGCGCGTCTCGTCGACCTCGACGCCCGCGGTGCGGCGGCCGAGCGTCCCCGCCGGCGTCTCGTCCGCGCAGACGGTGCCCCGCGCGGGCAGTGCCAGCGTGGCCAGGTAGTCCGTGACCAGGGCGCTGACGCACGCGCTCCGGTTGTACGCGGTGTGTCCTTCAGCGGCGAAGGTCAGCAGCCGCCCGTTGTCCAGCGTCCCTGCCAGGGCCACGGCGTCCTGGTAGGGGGTGTCCGGGTCCCCGGTCGTGCCGAGGACCAGGATCGGGGCGGAACCCGCCGCCCGGTAGGAGCCCTCGAAGCGGCTCGGGCGTTCCGCCGGCCACTGGGCGCAGGTCGGCGCATGGTTGTGGTCGTAGGTGGGCGGCCCGAGCCCGATGGCGGGTCCCAGCAGCGGCGCCGAGGCGACATGGGCACCGACCAGCGCGCCCAGGAGCAGCCGGCTGGTCGGATAGACGCGGTCGGCGCACTCGACGGCCATGTTGACGTTGAGGAAGTCGAACGACGCGGGGGAGGGCGGGTTCAGCAGGAACGTGGCCTGGCGCGCCTGCGCCGCCCGCAGGGCCTGCCCGAGCTCGGGCCAGATCTCCTTGCCCGCGTTGATGTTGAACATCAGCCGGTACGCGAGCGTGTACCCGGTGGCCGGGCGCCCGCTCGCCGTGATGACCGGGTCCCTGTCCAGTGCCCGCTTGAGCTGCTCGAAGGCCTCCCGCGGCCGGCCCTCACCGAATCCGCAGGTGGTCGCGTTCTGCGCGCACCAGTCCAGGAACCGGCCGACCGCCGCGTCCAGGGCGACGAACTGCGGGCCGTCGTAGGCGTACGGCACGTCCGCGTAGCGCCGCGGGTCATAGGCCCCGTCCAGGACCATGGCGCGTACCCGGCGGGGGAACTGCGCGGCGTAGACGGTGCCGACGTAGCTGCCGAAGGAGCGGCCGTAGAAGGAGAGCGTCTCCTCGCCGAGGGCTTGGCGCAGCAGGTCGATGTCCTTGGCGTTCGAGCCCGTGCCGATGAACGGTACGAGGTCCCCCGAGCGTTGCCGGCAGGCGTTGGCGAAGTCGGCGCCCTGCCGGATGGCGCCCTGCAGGGCCCCCGGACCGGGCACCCCGCGCGCGGCGTCGACGGCGGCGGAGTACTCCTGATCGTTCCAGCACTCCACCTGCCCGCTGCGCGCCACGCCCCGCATGTCGTACCCGACGACGTCGAAGGAGTCCCGCAGGGAGGCGGGGAGCGCGGCGTAGCTGTTACGGGCGAAGTCCACACCGGAGTTGCCGGGTCCGCCGGGGTGCAGCAGCAGGACACCGGCACGGCGGGCCGGGTCGGCCGCGACCCGCCGGGTGACGGCGATCGGGATCGTACGCCCGGCGGGTTGGCGGTAGTCCAGCGGCACCGGGGCGGTCGCGCACTCGAATCCGTCTACCGGGCCGGCACAGGGCTCCCACGACAGAACGGGCACGGGCGGGGGCGGGGTGGCGAGGCCGGTCGCCGTCGCGGCCCCGGGCGAGACCCCCAGGAGCGCGGCGACCGTGATCAGGACGAGGGATATCCCCCACACCACTGGCTTGCGGGGGCCATGGGCTAAGCGGGTCTGCATGCGGCGATCCTCCGTCATGGGCGTTGCGCAACGGGCGACAACGTAGCCGCCGGCCGCCGGCCTGTCGTCCCACCAGGAGTTGATTCCTGCCTACCACCAGGGGTGGCGTCCGGCTGTCACCAGGGTGGTACGTGGCGGCGCCGGCGGGCGGGCAACGCCGCGCCGGGTAACGGTGAACCGGCCATTCCCGTAGCCCGCTCAACCATCCGCCGATCCTTCGCGGTCTTGCTGTGCGAGCGGACCTCACCGCAGACGGAGAGCAGCCAGAGGTCAGCCGAGGGCAGCCGAGAGCAGTCAGAGGGCAGCCAGAATGCAGCACAGATCAGCTGAGGAGCACGGCATGACGACGTTACGCAAGACCGCACGGGCGGCCGGCGCGGCGGGCCTGGCGGCCGCCGCGCTGGCGGTGACCGCCTTCACCGTCCCCGCCATGGCGGCCCCCGCCGGGGCGTCCTCGGACACCGCCCCCGCAAGGCCGGGGCACGAGGCGACCCAGCGCGCGATGGACGCGGAGGTGAAGCGGGGCACCCCCGGCATCACGGCCCAGGCACGCGATACCAACGGCGTCTGGAAATCGACGTCGGGTGTCGGCAACCTGACCACCGGCGCACCGCGCGGCACGAACGACCGGTTCCGGGCGGGCAGCATCACCAAGACGTTCGTGGCGACCGTCCTGCTCCAGATGGAGGCCGAGGGCACGCTCGATCTCGACGACACCGTGGAGCACCATCTCCCCGGCCTGGTACGCGGCAACGGCAATGACGGCGGCAAGATCACCGTACGCCATCTCCTCAACCACACCTCCGGCCTCTTCGACTACCTGGCCGATGAGGAGTACGTCGACACGTACATGCGTGGCCAGGGCTACCTCGACCACCGCTACGACACCTTGCCGCCCAGGAAGCACGTCAAGGTGGCGCTCTCCCACGCGCCGCTGTTCGAACCCGGCGAGCAGCTCTCGTACTCCAACACCAACTACATCCTGGCCGGGCTGATCATCGAGAGGGCGGGCGGACGGACGTACGAGGCCGAGGTCCGCGACCGCATCATCAAACCGCTGGGGCTGAAGGCCACCTCCAACCCGGGCAACAGCATCCACATTCCCCGCCCCAGCAGCCGCAGTTACTCCAAGCTGTTCGCATCGGCACCCGAACGGATCGACGACGTCACCGAGATGAACGGGTCACAGGGCTGGGCCGACGGCGACATCATCTCCACCACCGGCGACCTGAACCGCTTCTACAGCGCCCTGCTGCGCGGAGAACTCCTCCCGCCGCAGCAGCTCAAGGCCATGAAGACCACCCGGTCGATGCCCGAGACCCCCGACCTGTCCTACGGGCTCGGCCTGACGCGGTTCCGCACCAGCTGCGGCACCACACTGTGGGGTCACGGAGGGGCCATGGTGGGGTCGAACTCCCTGGCCGTCACCACCGAGGACGGCCGCCACCAGCTCGCCCTCAACCGCAACGGGGACTGGAACGCGGGATCGCTGAGGGAGATCATGGAGGCC
This sequence comes from Streptomyces sp. NBC_00207, assembly GCF_045160965.1. Lineage (NCBI taxonomy): Bacteria > Bacillati > Actinomycetota > Actinomycetes > Kitasatosporales > Streptomycetaceae > Streptomyces > Streptomyces sp. NBC_00207. The sequence continues at coordinate 9,216,459 of NZ_CP130715.1, forward strand.
GAGTTCTGCCCGGCGCCACCGCCCTCGGACTGAGCCGCAGGCATTCGCGTCCGCCCCGCACGAGCACACCGGCGCGGCGGGCGCGTCCACCTGCCCAGCATCCAGACGTAACCCCACCCACGATCCAGGACACCGACTGAGGACCCGGACCCAGGCTCCCAGGTTCCGCCATCGGGGACATCGCCGGACAGCGCCCTCTCCGGGATACTGACGCAATGTCACACACGCTGCCCGCCGTGCCCCCCGAACCCGTGACGCCCGACCCGCCCCACCACACGGACCGCCCGCTGCTCACCCAGTCCTGGCTCGACCTCACTTTCCTGCACTGGGCAGCCGACCCCGCCGACATTGCCCCACTGCTGCCGGCCGGCACCGTGCCGGACACCCTGGACGGGCTCACCTATGTCGGCCTCGTTGCGTTCCGGATGCACCGGATCGGATGGTTCCGCCTGCCCGGCATCCCCTACCTGGGCTCCTTCCCGGAGACCAATGTCCGCCTCTATTCGGTGGATGCCCACGGCCGTCGTGGTGTGGTCTTCCGCTCCCTCGACGCTTCCCGCCTGGTTCCGGTTGTTGTGGGGCGGGCGGTGTTCCGCCTCCCGTACGTGTGGTCGCGGATGGCGGTCCGCCAGGACGGCCCCATCCTCACCTACACCGGCACCCGGCGATGGCCTGGACCGCGGGGCGCGCACAGCACGATCACGGTACGGCCCGGCGAACGCATCGAGGAGCCGACCGAACTTGAACACTTCCTGACGGCTCGTTGGGGTATGCACAGCGACTTCTTCGGTCGGTCGCTGTTTCTGCCGAACACTCACCGGCGGTGGCCGTTGCATCGCGCTGAACTCCTCGTCTGTGAGGAGAGTTTGGTGGCTGCGGCGGGCCTGCCTGTGCCGGCCGGCCCGCCGGTGAGTGTGTTGTATTCGCCTGGAGTGCGCGTGCGTTTTGCCCGCCCGGCTCCTGCTTCCCGGGGGTGGTTGGGCTAGGAGCCGGCTCGGGGGTGGTCGGCCGGGGGTGTGCGGGGGCTGATTGTGTCGGGGTGGTGTGGTTGGGCCGACCGGGGTGGGCTGGTGCGCGTGGGTGGGTTTAGGGGTGTTTGGTGGGTGTAGCGGGGGTGTAGTAGACGGATCGCCCTTGCTTGGTGCGTTCGATGAGGCCGCGGGCGACGCCTTGTTCGAGGGTGTTGCGGATGACGGCTGGTTGGGCTTTGCGTTGGGGGTGGGTGGTGTTGATGGTGTCGGTGACTTCGGCGGCGGATTTGGGTTCGGTTTGGCCGGTGAGGGTGGCGGTGATGAGGTCGAGCCAGGAGGGGTTGCTGGTTTCCTTCTTGGTCTCCTTCTTCGGCGTGCTGGCGCTGGCGCTGGCGCTGGTGCTGGTGGTCTTGGGGGCGCGGGGGGTTTTCACTTCAGCGGCGGCAGCGGCAGCAGGCTGAGTGGGGTCGGCAGGCCGAGTGGCGGTGGCGGGGGCGGCCGGAGGGGTGGGGGCTGTAGCGGACGTGGCGGTGGTTTTGGTTTTGGGTGTCTTCGTGTTGCGTGGGGCTGGTAGTGCGGTGCGCTTCGTGGCGTGTTCGGTGGTCGGTGCTGTGGCGTGCTTGGCGGGCGGTGCGGGTGCGGGTGTGGGGATGTTGAGGGCTTCTTGCATTTTGAGGAGGACTTTTGCGCTTTCCTCGAGTTGTTCGAGTTGGTGTTGGAGGCGTTGGAGTTCGTCTCGTGTTTGTTGTTGTGCGGTGTGGTTGATGGTGAGGTCGTTGGCGATTTGTTGTGCGTAGTCGTCTTTGATGTTGGTCGTGTGGGTGGGTGTGTTCATGGGTTCTCGGGTTTCTGTTGTGTAGGGCTGCGTGTGAGGTGATGGTACGCACTTGTGTGTGCTGGTGAGTGGGTATCGGCTATCCGTCATCCTTGAAGGTGTTGTTCCGCGGGCGATGTCACCAGTGTCGTCGGTGTCGCTGCTGTCAGTGGTGTTGGTGGTGTGGTGGTGTGTGGGTTGTGCCGTCAACTCTCCTTTGGGCGGGGGTCGTAATGGTTGCTGGTCAGGCGTGAGTGTGGAGGAGGGTGTGCAGGTAGTTTTCCAGGCGGTCTGTGAGTAGGGCTGGTGTGAGGTCGTTCCTGCCAAGTTTTCGCCAGGGCTCGGCGACTTTTTGTGCGTGGGGTGCGAAGGCGAGTGCGTCGAGTAGGCGCCAGTAGAGGTGGTCAGCCGGGTTGTTGGTGAGTGTTCCGCCGGCTGCGGTGTAGTGGTGGGCGAGTTGCATGGCGGTGGGTGTTCCGTGGAGCAGGGCGAGGGTGGTGGAGCAGTGGGCGATGTCGAGGTCGGCGGGTCCCCAGGAGGTTTCGACCCAGTCCACGACTCCGGTGATGGCGAGGGTGGTTCCTTGCTGGGTGAACAGGACGTTGCCGGGGTGGAAGTCGCGGTGTAGGAGGCAGGGCCGGTAGGCGGGGGGTGGCCGGCGGATCGCGTCCACGGCGCGTTGCCACACCTGCGGCCGGTTCGGGTTTTCGGGGAGTTGTACTCGTTCGGGGCTTGTCCATGCCTGGTAGGTGCGTGGCCGGGATGTGTGGGGAACGGGAGTTGAGTGGATGGCGTGGAGTTGGCGGGCGAGGAGTTCGGTCTTCAGGTCGATGTCGTGTTCGTCGAGCCTGAGGCTGCCCGGCAGCATCGACATCAGCAGTGAGGGGTGGTCGCATGTCCGGGCCGATGCGTCGACGGCGTGGAGGCGGGGGGCCGGCACGCCCGTGTCGGCGAGGAGTTGGAGGGTGTCGGCTTCCCTGGTCAGCAGTTGCGGGGCGTGTTTGACGTAGAAGGGTTTGACGAACGAGCGGAGCACCAGGGAGTACGAATCACCGCCCCCGCCCCCGCCGTCACCGTCGCTCTTGTTGATGAGGAGGCGGCGCATCTGTGAGGTCCATCCGCCGTGCAGTGTTTCCACGCGGTGGATCCGGTGCCCGGGAGGGAGGTTTTTCTCCACCCACGCGCGGGTGTTGGACCATTCCGGGTCGTCGGCATCGGTCTCGACAGCCGTGACGTTTCCGCTTTTGCCCTCGTTCTCGATCATGGTGGCAGCCTAGCGATCGCGAGGATGCAGCCCAGGGCAATCCGGCCAAAGGAGCCCGTCCGGCAATTCCGCCCGGGACGGGCGCGGTATCTGGCGCTCTGGTGTCAGCCTCTCACCACGCCAGCGGCAGGCACACGAAGAACTCCAGCAGGTTCGGACAGAAGTAGTCGCGTTCTTCACCGAGCGCCTCGGTCCCGCGCCGGACACGGTGGCTGCCCAGCGGCTGGTGGAGGAGGCAAAGGGGTGGAGTCCGCAGCTGGTCCGGGTGCTGGCCGCGCACCTGGCCGACCATCCGGACGCCCTGACCAGCCCGCCGGCAAACGCCCCTGCCCCGCTCGTTCGTTTACTCGATCTCCTCCACGCAGCCTGCCACGGTCGCCTGGTGACCAAGCTGGCGTGCGTTGTATGCGGGCGTACCGACCCCCTGCCGCTGGAGACTACGGAGCAGGGCCGCTGTTGCGGCTGGTGATACGCCCGCACTTGCTTCCGGCAGTGTGGCCGCTGCGGGCATGTGGATCAGATCGTCGACCACGGCAGTCAGTGAATGCGGTCCAGGGTGTTGCTGGTGGATGTCAGGAGTTGCGTGGGGTTACCAGGCCGGATTCGTAGGCGAGGATCACGAGCTGGGCGCGGTCGCGGGCGTGGAGCTTGGTCATGGCCCGGTTGACGTGGGTTTTCGCGGTCAGCGGGCTGATCACCATGCGGTCCGCGATCTCGTCGTTGGACACGCCCTGTGCGACCAGTACGACGGCTTCACGTTCGCGGCTGGTCAGTTCTTCCAGGGCCGGCCCCGTGGTGCTGGGGAGCGGCTGGCTGACGTACCGGTTGATGAGCTTGCGGGTAATCGAGGGCGCGAGCAGGGCGTCGCCGCGCGCGGCGACGCGTACGGCGTGCAGGAAGTCCTCCGGCTCGATGTCCTTGACGAGGAATCCGGCGGCGCCCGCGGACAGGGCGTTGAAGACGTATTCGTCCAGGCCGTAGTTGGTGAGGATGACGACGTGGACGCCTGTCAGTGCCGGATCGGCTGCGATGCGCCGGGTCGTCTCGATGCCGTCGAGGACCGGCATCTGGATGTCGATGAGTGCGATGTCGGGCAGGTGCTCTCTGGCTAGCTCCAGGCCCTGCCGCCCGTTGGCGGCTTCGGCCACGACCTCGATGTCGTCTTCGAGGTCGAGGAACGCGCGGAATCCGCTGCGGATGAGCGGCTGGTCGTCGACCAGCAGGACACGGATCACGAGGCACGCTCCACGGGGAGTTCGGCCCGGACGGTGAAGCCGCCCTCGTCACGCGGTGCTGCCCGAAGGCGACCGCCGAGGGCGGTGACACGTTCGCGCATCCCGAGCAGTCCGATGCCGGGCACGGGGGCGGTTTCCGGCGTGGCCTTGCCGTTGTCGTCGACCTGGAGGGCGACGGTGTCCGGGCGGTAGTCGATGCGGACCGATGCCGTGGTGGCGTCCGCGTGACGGGCGATGTTGGTGAGGGACTCCTGGACGATCCGGTAGAGCGTGCGGCCCACCGCGGCCGGCACGTCGTGCTGCCGACCTTGTCCTTGGATCGTCAGTGTTGCCCGGACACCGGTCTTGCCTGCCCGTTCCACCAGTTCGGGGATGTGGTCGAGTCCGTGGGGTGGGGTGGTGTCGTCGTCGCGCAGGGCCTCCAGGGTGGCGCGGAGCTCCCGGGACGCCTCCCGGCCGGCCTCCCGGATGGCCAGCAGGGCCTCCGGGACCTCTTCGCCGCGCTTGCGGGCCACATGGACGGCGGCTTCGGACTGCACCTTGATGACCGAGATCTGGTGCGTGAGCGAATCGTGCAGCTCTCGCGCAATGTGCAGCCGCTCCTCGTCAGCGCGGCGCCGTGCGGTCTCCTCCCTGGTGCGTTCGGCTTCGTCGGCCCGCCGCTCGGCCTGCCGGAGCGCTTCACCGGCGGCGCCTGCGGCGATCAGCCAGGCGATCTGGAGTGCGCCCCGGGCCTGCGCGAATGCCTCGCCGGTGTCGTGCAAGCCCGAGGCCAGGGCCGCGACGGGCAGCGCGGCCAGCACGGCCACGCTCACCGCCACCGTGACGATGCGGTGTCCCGCCCGCATGGCCGCGTACACCGCGAAGAGGAACGCGACGGCAGCCACATCGAACCCTGCCGCCTGGTACCCCACCGCGCAGAGCCCGGTGACGGCGAGGACGGCAACCGGAGCCCGGCGGCCCGCGGCCAGCGCCAGGCCGCCGACTGTCAACAGCACGTAGCCGAGCAGGCCGAGGCCGGTGGCGGAGTGTTGCCCGGACAGCCCGGTGACCAGCAGCGCAGCCGCCACACCGACGGCGATGAGCCAGTCCCTGACACCGGCCCGAACGCGGAACCGTCGATTACTCATGCGCGCACCGTAGCTGGAGGCTGCCGCGGGCGAATCCCGCCCGCGGACGAGCGGCCGACTACCACGCACGCAGTAGATCCGCAGGACCTGCCGCGTCCGTGGTAGCGCGAAGTGCCTGCGCCTGCCGGACGACTTGCCTGGGGTCCGGCCGACATGCTCGAACCACATCCAGTCGTGGGAAGAGAAGGAGCACCCTGATGTCCGCTCGTCGCCTGTTCGCCGCCTCCGCGACCGCCCTGCTCGCCGGGCTCGGTCTTGCCACCCCAGCGGCAGCGCACACCTCGGCCCAGCCGGTCCCGCTCGCCGCCAGTGTCACCGACTTCAGCCTCGGCAGGCTCGGCGCCACCACCGGCGGGCTGCTGGGGCTGGCCGCCGTAGTCATCGCCGTGCTCGCACTGAGACGACCTGCCGGTCGACTCGGCACCGCCAACGGGTCGCTCGGGGCCACCGTGGCCGTGGTCGCGGGGCTGATCGCCATGGCCCTCGGCGGGCTGGTCGCGGCCACCGCCGACGGTGGACTCGGCACCGGCAACGGGCTGGGCGGCGCCTACGTGGCCTTGCTGCTCGGGCTGACCGGCACCGCCCTGGGCGGGCGGGCTCTGACCTATTCCCGCCGTACCTGTTGACCACGGGGATCTGTGTTCTGCTGCGGTCACTGCCTGCGGGTGGTCACAGCGCGGCGTATCGCGTGGGCGTCGGCGTCGGCGGCGAGCACCGCGGCGCCGGAGGTCGGGTGTGTTTGTGTCCGGGTGGGTGGGCAGGGTGGGGGCTGCCGGGGTGGTGGGGTTCGGGTGTCGTGTTGTGGGAGCTGTGTGGGGTGGGTCTGTGGGCCGGTATCCGGGCCGCGATCCGGTCCGGGATCGGTGCTGTTCATGGCGTTCTCATGTTGTTCAGCCGTGTCGGGGACGGGCAGGGGGGGGCGCTGCGGGCCGGCCGTCGGGGCCTGCTCGGCGCCCGCCGGCCCCTTCGTCTGTCGCGTGATGCCTCGCACCGCGGGGTGTCGCCGTCCTCGGCAGCGGTGGCAGCGGTGGCAGCGGTGGCAGGGGTGGCGGCTGAGCGACGGGGGCCTTCCGGGGCGGCCCGACCGGCGCGCCGCACTACCGGAGACGCTGCGGCAGGCACCGCAGGCACCGCAGGCACCGCAGGCACCGCAGGCACGGCAGGCACGGCGGGCACAGCAGACGTGGAGGCACGGTGGTCGCGGTGGGTGCGGCGGGTGGGGAAGGTGCAGCGCGGCGCGGCAGGCGCAGCGGGTACGGCATGCACAGCGGATACGGCAGGCGCGGTGGGTGCCGTGGGCGCGGTGGGCACGGCGGGTGCGGCGGGTGCGGTGGGTGGGCAAGGCGTGGCAGGCCGGGTGGGCACGGCGGGTGCGGGTGACATGGTGGGCCCGGTGGGCACGGCGGGTGCGGGGCGGTGGTGGGTGTGGGTGGTGGGTTTTCGGGCCGTCCGTGTTCTTCGGTTTTGGTGTGGTTCCGGGAGTTGGGTTGGTTTATGGAAGGGGGGTGTGTGGTGACGGTGGGTGAGGTTGGGGTGGGTTGGGGGTGAGGCGTCCCATAGGGCCCACGTCACATACGGCCTGGGGTAGTAGTCCCTGGGGGGTTTGTTGCAGCCCCTCTGGTGGGGGTTTGGCCTGGGTGGATGTCTGGTGTCGGGGGGTGGGGTGGTGGGGGTGTGGCTGCGAGGGCGGCTAGTAGGCGGGGTCGTTGCCAGGGTGGTGGGGGGGTCGGTAGAACTGGATGTGTCGCCGGGCGGCACGGGTGCTTCACCCGCTGCCTGCGGATCCCCTCTCCTTTGCGTGAGTGGCTCACGCATGTCTTCGGCATGCCGCGACCGCCCTTGTCCCCGTCGGAAGGTTTCCTCCGTGTCCAACACCGTCATCCGCCGCATCGCCGTTTCCAAGAAGGCCCTCGCGGGTTCCGTCCTCGCCCTGGGCGTCGCCGGTTCCATGCTTGCCGCGGTTCCCGCGCAGGCTGCCCCGACGAGCGCCAAGGCGATCGCCCAGCAGATGATCAAGGACCCGGCCCAGTTCGCCGCCTTCGACAAGATCATTTCGCATGAGAGTGGCTGGGACTACACCGCGACCAACGCCTCTTCCGGCGCCTACGGCCTGGCCCAGGCCCTGCCGGCGTCGAAGATGGCCTCCGCGGGCGCGGACTGGAAGACCAACCCGGCCACCCAGATCAAGTGGGGCCTGGACTACATGAACGAGCGCTACGGCAGCCCTGTTGGCGCCTGGAACTTCTGGTCCGCCAACCACTGGTACTAAGCCGCCGGTACACAGCAGACGGACAGCGGACGTGAAAGACGCCCGGCCGGGATTCTCCCGGCCGGGCGTCTTTCGTGTATCTGCCGGCTGCCGTGGCCGGGTTTCCGGGTGACAGCGGGAACGAGATCACCGTCAAGTTGCTCGTGGACGTCGTGGGGGACGGCCAACGGCCTTCTCCGGGGGCCGGCCGCGGCTGTTCGGCGAGTACGCCTGGCTGGAGATCCCCGACCAGCAGGGCGACACCGCCCGGTTCCGCCTGACCGTGTGCATCCCGGTGGGAACGGCGAGGTCTGGATCCGGGTCTGCGCGCGGACCCTCGACCGCAAGAGCCTCACCGTCCGGGCCCGGTCTTCGCGTGGGAACGGGCCTGAACGTGCCTCTTTCCGCGCACAGGGACATCCACTGGCCCGTGCTGCAAGGCGCCTGGCGGCACCTGGGTGAAGCGGACCCAGGACTTCGCGATGAACCCCGGACACACCAGTGGACGACGCCCCCCCGGCCCCCGGCCCCCGGACCGCCCCCGGCCCCCGGCCCCAGGCCCCCGGCCCCAGGCCCCCGGGCCCTGGGGCCGGGGGCCGGGGTCGCCTCCGGGCTGCCCCCGGCCTCCCGGGTCGCCGCCGGGCCACGGCCGGACCCCGGGGTCGCCTCCGGGCTGCCCCCGGCCTCCCGGGTCGCCGCCGGGCCACGGCCGGACCCCGGGTCGCTTCCGGGCTCCCGTGTTTTTGGGTCGCCGCCGAGCCCCGGGGCTGCCTCCGGGTTCCCGGACCCCCGCCGGGTCGCCTCCGGCCTCCCGTGCTTTTGGGCCGCTGGGCTCCTGTGTTTTGGGTCGCCGCCGAGCCCCAGGGCTGCCTCCGGGTTTCCCGGGCTCCTCGGTCGCCGCCGGCTCCCAGGCTCGCGGGTCACCTCCGGGCCGCTGCCGGGCCCCCGCCCCCGGACCGCCTCCGGACCCCTGCCCCGGGACCCCGGACCGACTCCGGGCCGCGGCCGGATCCCCGGCTCCCGAGTCGCCGGGGCGCCCCGGGCTCCCGGGCTTTTGGGTTGCTGCCGGGCCCCGGGGATGCCTTCGGGTTTCCCGGGCTCCCCGGTCGCCGCCGCCTCCCAGGCTTGCGGGCCACTGCCGGGCCCCCGCCCCCGGACCGCCTCCGGACCCCGGCCCCGGGACCCCGGGTCGCCTCCGGGCTCCCGTGATTTGGGTCGCGGCCGGGCCCCGGGGCTGCCTCCGGGCCTCCGGACCGCCGCCGGACCGCCGCCGGGGCGTCGTCGGATCCCTGGACTCCCGGGCTGCCTCTGGGTTCCCGGGTCGCCTCCGGCTCCCAGGCTCGGGGGTCACCTCCGGGCCGCCTCCGGACCTCCGGTCCCCGGGCCTCTGGGCCGCCTCCGGGCTGGACCCCCGGCTCCCGGGTCGCCGGGTCGCCTCCGGCCTCCCGTGTTTTTGGGTCGCCGCCGGACCCCGGGGTTGCCTCCGGGTTCCCCGCCCCCGGACCGCCGCCGGACCCCTGGACCCCTGGACCCCGGCCCCCGGGCTGCCTCTGGGGCCCAGGGCCGCCTCCGGTTCCCAGAGCCTCGGGCCGCCTCCGGACCTCCGGTTCCGGGGTCGCCGGGTCGCCTTCGGCCTCCCGTGCTTTTGGGCCGCTGCGGGCCCCCGTGTTTTTCGGTCGCCGCCGAGCCCTGGGGATGCCTTCGGGTTTCCCGGGCTCCCCGGTCGCCTCCGGATCCCAGGCCCCCGGGCCCCGGACCGCCTCCGGGCCCCGGCTGGGCCCCAGGCTCTGGGTTGCCTCCCGGACCCCCGCCGGGTTGCCGGTCGCGGTCGCCTCTGGCCTGCTGGGCCTCCGGGCCGGCTCCGGGCTGCCCCGGACCTCCGGTTCCCGGGTCGCCCCGGGCTCCCAGGCTCGCGGGTCACCTCCGGGCCGCTGCCGCGCCCCCGGCCCTGGGCCACCTCCGGGCCCCCGGCCCTGGGCCACCTCCGGGCCCCCGGCCCTGGGCCACCTCCGGGCCCCCGGCTCTGGGTAGCCTCCAGGTTCCCGGCCCCCCGGACCGCCGCCGGATCCTAGCCGGACCCCTGGACTCCCGGGCCGCTTCCGGCTCCCAGAGCCCCGGGCCGTCCCCGGACCTCCGGTTCCCGTCCCGGGCCCGGGTCGTCTCCGGGTTGCCCCCGGCCCCCGGCCCCCCCGGATCCCGGCCCCCGGCCCCCCGGATCCCGGCCCCCGGCCCCCCGGATCCCGGCTTGCTTCCGGGCTGCCCCGCTGCTGGGGCTGCGGGTTTTCGGGTCGGTTCCGGGTTTCCGTAAGGATTTCAGCGCGGGGGTGGGGGTGGGTGGGTGGTGAGCCAGTGGTGTGCGATCTGCTCGCGGGTGGCGATCCAGGCCCCGCCCCGCTGCGCAAGGTGTTTCAAGAACCCGTCGAGCACGCGGATACGCCCGGGCCGGCCGATGATCCGGCAGTGCATGCCCACGCTCATCATCCGCGGCCGCTCGATGCCCTCGGCGTGGAGCACCTCGAACGTGTCGATGAGATACGCGAGCATGTCGTTGGCTGTTGTGAAGCCGTGGACGATCAGGAACTTGAAGTCGTTCGTATCCAGGCTGTACGGGACCACGAGGTGCGGGCGGCCGCCCGCCTGCACGTAGAACGGCAGGTCGTCCGAGTAGTCGTCGCAGTCGTAGAGGAAACCGCCCTCCTCGGCGACCAGGCGCCGTGTGGCGGGGCTGGTCCGGCCGGTGTACCAGCCGACGGGCCGGCGTCCCACGAGGCGCTCGATCGTGGCGACCGTGCGCGCGATGTCGGCGCGCTCGACCTCCTCGGGCACGTGGCGGTAGTCGATCCAGCGCCAGCCGTGGCCCGCCACCTCCCAGCCCGCGGCGCCCATCGCGCGCGCCGCGGCAGGGTTGCGCTCCAGGGCCCGGCCCACCGCGTAGACGGTGAGCGGCGCACCATGCGCCGTGAGCGTGCGGTGGACACGCCAGAAGCCGGCGCGCGCACCGTAGGCGAACATCGACTCGGCGTTCAGATCACGCCCGCCCACCACGGGCGGCGTACCGACGAGCTCGTGAAGGAACCCCTCCGAGGCGCGGTCGCCCTCAAGGACGCTCTGCTCCCCGCCTTCCTCGTAGTTCAGGACAAGACTGACCGCGACGCGGGCACCGCCGGGCCAGGCGGCATGCGGCGGCTCGCCACCGTAACCGACGAGGTCGCGCTGATCCCCGGACACGGCCCGCACCCTACCCCCGGCACCCGCCCCAACCCCGGCGACGCGACGCGACGCCAGACCTCCAACAGAAAGAAGAAGAAAGGAAGGAGGGAGGGCAAGGAGGAGGGAGGGCAAGGAGGGTGGGCCGCCAGCCGCCAGCCGCCAGCCGCCAGCCGCCAGCCGCCAGCCGCCAGCCGCCAGCCGCCAGCCGCCAGCCGCCAGCCGCCAGCCGCCAGCCGCCAGCCGGTGCGCGGTGGGTGGTGGGTGGCGGGTTACCGGTGTCCCGCGCCCCCCGGCCCCGGCCCCGCCCCTGTCCCCGACTCCGGTCCCGGCCCCGCCCCTGTCCCCGACTCCGGTCCCGCCCCCGTCCCTGGTCGGGAGGGGGCCGGTCGGGAGGTTTTCCTGGAGCGGTTGCGGTCCAGGGACCAGGCGCCCGCGCCCACCAGCACGGCCGCCCCGGCCCCGTACACCGGCAGCCACAGGGTCGTCGTGGACGCCAGGCACTCGGCGACGGCCTTGCGGCGCTGGGCCTCCTGCGCGTACGCCACCGCGGCGCCGTCGCCTGCGGCCAGGCCCGCGACCGCCGCCCGCGTGCGGATCACCTCGTACCTGCCGAGCCCCTCACAGCCGCTGCGCGTGCCCGGCATCGGGAACAGCCACTCCCAGCGCTGCATCATGGGGGCCAGCGCGATCGCCGCGCACAGCCCGACGACGAGCGAGTAGGCGACCAGGGCGCGCAGGTACGCCGTCCGGATGCCGGGCCTCCATTCGGGCTGACCCCGGAAGGCGAAGACCACCGCGAACAGTGTCACCCCGATGTAGGTGGCGAACCACTGCCAGGAACCCTGCGCGAGTGCGAACGTCAGGACAGCGGCGAGCCCGATGCCGATGACCCCGGCCTGGCCTTCGCCGTCACCGCCCGCTCCGTCCGCCCGGGCCGCGCCGGACGGCTGGGGCCGGCGGGTTTCTCGGGGGCCGATCTCGTTCACGGGCCCCTCCTGCACGGTGGGAGGCATCGCCCCCAGCATCCGCCGCGCACCGCCGCACCGCCCAGGCGCCATGCCGAAGACGGTCCGAACGGCCCGCGGACGGCGCCCGGATGCAGGAGCCGCACCAGGGGCAGCCCGCCGGTGATGTCCTGTCAGGAAACGCTGCAGCAGCGAGAATCGGGTGTGCAAGGGTGGGAGGCGTGACGTTCGGTTTCGAAGCGGAACGGACACGGGCGAAAGGGGGACGCGGCCCTGCGCCTCGCCTCCGCCGTGCCGTCGCCGACTCCACCGTCGCGGCCGGCATCTGGTACCTGTGGGTGCGGCCCGGGGTCTACGCCTGCGACATGGCCGCGGCGCTGCCCGGCACCGTGGTCCTGGAACCGCTCGGGCAGAAGTAGGGGGAGTCCCGTCCGCCGGCCCGGGGTGCGGTGGTGCCGGACGGGAGGTGCGGGTCCGGCGCGTCCCGGGGGCGGGCGTGGACAGGGGTGGACAGGTTTGGGCACTCCCGGGGCCCTGCGGAGTCTGGAGAGTGGACGGCGCCCGGTATGAGGCTGTGTGCCACACACCCGCCCCAAGGAGCAACAGCCATGGCATCCCGCCCGATCCGCACGATGACCATCCTGACCGCCGCCGCAGCCCTGTACGCCACCGCCCACACCATCACCGCCCACGCCGCCTCAACCGCTGCCCCCACCCCCACTGCCCACGCCGCCACCGCCTCACCCCCCGCCACCACCACCCCCGCCCCCACCCCCGCCCCCGCCACCACCATCCCCGCCCCCGCCGCCCCGGCTTCCGCGACCGCCTCCTTCGGGCATGGTGCGCGCGGCACCGGCCGGCAGACGCCGTGGATCGTCACCGCGTGGGCCCGTGCCTGGAACGGCACCGATCCCCGCGCCCTCGGCGCCCTGTTCACCGCCGACGGCACCTACACCGACGAGGCCGTGGCCGTCACTTTCCGCGGACGGGGACAGATCGCGGGGTGGAAGGCCCGCGCCGACACCCTCATCGACCACGTCCGCGTCACCGTCCGCACCACCCGCACCGAGGGGGACCGCGTCACCGTCCAATCCCTCTACTCCGGCCATCTCAAGGGCGCGCCCAAGCCCTTCGCCGTGCCGATGACCACCGTCCTCGGCCTCGACGCCGGCCACTGCCGGATCGTCTTCGACCGGGACCACTACAGCCTGGCCGCGGTCCTGTCCCAGTCCGGCCTGCCCGCCGACTGGACCCCGCCCGCCGCCTGACGGGGCGCCGGCCGCTCGAGAACCACTCGAAGGCGGCTCGAATCACCCACCGCCGCAGCCCGCCGCGCCCGTATGATCCCCATGACTTGACGATTCGATGACCCGTTCCCGAAGAATCGATGACCGACAGACTTGGCGGACGGACGAACAGGGGGACGCACGATGGAGACCGCACGCCTGGCCTCGCTCATCGCGGCCACGCTCACCACCGCACTGGTCAGTGGCCTCTTCTACGGTTTCTCCGTCTCCGTGATGCCCGGACTCAAGCGCACCGACGACCGTACGGTCATCGAGGTCATGCAGCGCATCAACGTGGCCATCCTCAACGGCTGGTTCGTCCTCGGCTACATCGGGGCGTTCCTGTTCACCGCGCTGGCCCTGGCCCTCCACGTCCCCTCCGACGGCCGTGACGTGCTGCCGCCGCTGATCGCGGCCCTGGTCTGCTACATCGTCTCGATGGGCGTCACCAACAAGGTGAACATCCCGCTGAACAACATGCTCGAGAAGGCCGGCCCCGCCGACCGGATCCCCGACCCCGCAGCCGTCCGCCGCGCCTTCGAGGGCCCCTGGTCCCGTGCGAACGTGTGGCGCACCCTGCTGTGCACGGCCTCCGTGGGCTTCCTGGCCTGGGCGCTGTACCTGCACGGCCAGAGCGCCTGACCCCCCGCCCCTCCCCGGCCGGCCGTCCCCCCGGCCGGCCGGGGACGGACGGGATACACGAAGTCCCCGGCCAGACGGCGGGGGGACTTCGCGATGCTGCCATGTGTACAAGGCGGGGGGTGTGGGGGGCTTGTGGTTCAGCGGGTGGCGCGCCCGTACAGGACCAGGGCACGGGACAGGGCCGTCAGGGCCGCCGTGCACAGCAGGGTGCGGACGATGTTGGTGGAGACCCAGGTGCCCTTGAACTTGTCGACGATCGAGAAGTCGCTCAGCTGCGCCGCGTCACCCGCGTCGGCGAGTTCGTTGTTGAGCGGGATGTTCACCGAGAAGGTGATCATCAGGACGAGGAAGTAGGCCACCGTCGCCGCCCCCACCCAGATCGCCACGGTACGGCGGCCCTTGCGGAACTCGACGATCGCCGAGGCCGCGGAGGCGAGCAGGGCCAGCACGAAGGCCATGCCGAAGATTGCGTTCCCGTCGATCGCCGCGTTGAAGTTCTGCATCGCGGTGACGTAGGTGCGCTCGTCGCCCGCGGCCAGACCCGGCATCACCGAGACGTCGAAGGCGAAGAAGAGGCCGGCCATCAAACCCATGAGGATCGTGGAGACCAGCAGGAGGGCGGTGGCCGCCTTGCCGCGCCCGGCGGGCGCGGGGGAGTGGGGCTGGGGCGGGGCGTAGGGGCCGGGCTGGGTCTGGTACGGGCTCGGGCCTCCGGCGGAGTAATGCTGGGGGCTGCCGGCCGGGTTGGGGTTCATGGGACATCCTCGTCTGGGGTGGTGGGAGCACTGCTCTTTCGGCACGGACATCCGATCGTGACACTCCCGGGGACACCCGGCCATGGGCTTTCCACCGGCTCTCGAGCGAGCCTCGAGAGCCGGTGGCTCGATCTTTTCGGTTACCGGCCGGGGGTGGTCAGTAGCGGTAGTGGTCCGGCTTGTAGGGGCCCTCGACCTGGACGCCGATGTAGGCGGCCTGCTCGGGGCGCAGGGTGGTCAGGCGGACGCCGAGGGCGTCGAGGTGCAGGCGGGCGACCTTCTCGTCGAGGTGCTTGGGCAGCACGTACACCTCGGTCGGGTACTCCTCGGGCTTGGTGAAGAGCTCGATCTGGGCCAGGGTCTGGTCCGCGAAGGAGTTCGACATGACGAAGGAGGGGTGGCCGGTCGCGTTGCCCAGGTTCAGCAGACGGCCCTCGGACAGCACGATCAGGACCTTGCCGTCGGGGAACTTCCAGGTGTGGACCTGCGGCTTGACCTCGTCCTTGACGATGCCGTCGATCTTCGCGAGACCGGCCATGTCGATCTCGTTGTCGAAGTGGCCGATGTTGCCCACGATGGCCTGGTGCTTCATCTTGGCCATGTCGGCGGCCATGATGATGTCCTTGTTGCCGGTCGTGGTGATGAAGATGTCCGCCGTCTCGACGACATCGTCGAGGGTGGCGACCTGGTAGCCGTCCATCGCCGCCTGCAGCGCGCAGATCGGGTCGATCTCGGTGACGATCACGCGGGCGCCCTGGCCGCGCAGGGACTCGGCGCAGCCCTTGCCGACGTCGCCGTAGCCGAAGACCACGGCCGTCTTGCCGCCGATGAGGACGTCGGTGGCACGGTTGATGCCGTCGATCAGCGAGTGACGGCAGCCGTACTTGTTGTCGAACTTCGACTTCGTCACCGCATCGTTCACGTTGATCGCCGGGAACAGCAGAGTGCCCTCGGCCATCATCTCGTACAGGCGGTGGACACCCGTGGTGGTCTCCTCCGTCACGCCGCGTATCCCGGACGCGAGAGTGCTCCAGTCGATGGGGGTCTTCTGCAGCAGGCCCAGGACCAGGGCCATTTCCTCGTTGCCGGCGGTGGACGGGTCCGGCACGGCGCCGGCCTTCTGGTACTCGACGCCCTTGTGGACCAGGAGGGTTGCGTCCCCGCCGTCGTCGAGGATCATGTTGGGTCCCGCATGGCCGGGCCAGGTCAGCGCCTGCTCGGTGCACCACCAGTACTCTTCCAGTGTCTCGCCCTTCCAGGCGAAGACGGGGACGCCCTGCGGGCTCTGTGGGGTGCCGTTCGGGCCCACCGCGACGGCGGCGGCCGCGTGGTCCTGGGTGGAGTAGATGTTGCAGGACACCCAGCGCACCTCGGCGCCCAGCGCCACGAGCGTCTCGATCAGGACGGCGGTCTGCACGGTCATGTGCAGGGAGCCGGTGATCCTCGCCCCGGCCAGCGGCCGGGAGGGGGCGTACTCCTTGCGGATCGACATCAGACCGGGCATCTCGTGCTCGGCCAGGGTGATCTCCTTGCGGCCGAAGTCCGCGAGTGAGAGATCGGCGACCTTGAAGTCCATGGGTTCTACTCCGTGATGGTGGCGGCTGGGTTCCTGACATTCAGGTTCAGGTTCAGGTTCTGATGGATCTCTAGAGTCGCGGTGGACTTGTTGAGGGTGATGTAGTGCAGGCCCGGCGCACCCTCGGCGAGCAGGCGCTCGGCCATGACGGTCGCGTACTCGACACCGATGCGGTGGCCGTCCGCCGGGTCGTCCTTCGCCGCCTCCAGCCGCCGGGCCAGTGCGGCCGGGAAGCGGGCGTCGCTGAGCTCGGCGAACCGCCGGATCTGGCGGAAATCGGTGGCCGGCATGATCTCGGGGATGACCGGTGTCAGGCAGCCGACAGAGGAGAGCCGGTCGCGCAGGCGCAGGTAGTCCTCGGCGTGGAAGAACATCTGGGTGATGGCGTAGTCGGCGCCGGCCCGGCACTTGGCGGCGAAGTGCCGGATGTCCTCGCTCCAGCCGGGCGAGCGGGGATGACGCTCGGGGAACGCCGCGACACCCACCGTGAAGTCACCCAACTGCCGTATCAAAGTGACCAGTTCGTGGGCGTGGGTCAGCCCGTGCGGATGCGGCGTCCACTGCCCCTTCGGGTCACCGGGCGGGTCACCGCGCAGGGCGAGCACGTCACGGATGCCCGCGTCGGCGTACTGGCCGATGATGTGGCGCAGCTCGGCGACCGAGTGTCCCACCGCCGTCAGGTGCGCGACCGGGCGCAGCGTGGTCTGCGCCGCGATGCGCTTGGTGACCTCCACGGTGCGGTCGCGGGAGGAGCCGCCGGCCCCGTAGGTGACGGACACGAAGGACGGCGCGAACGGCTCGATCCGGCGGATCGCCGCCCACAGGGTGCGCTCCCCGGCGTCGCTCTTCGGCGGGAAGAACTCGAACGAGAAGGTCCGCCGGCCCCTCGCCAGCAGCTCGCGCACTGACGGGGAGGCGGGCGCCGTGGTGCGGGGGCGGTCGGTGGTGGCGGCCAGAGCAGCCGGCATGTCGGGCTCCTTTCCAACTCATCCGGTCTCAGCGTGCGTTGAAATACTTCGCTTCGGGGTGGTGGATCACGATCGCGTCGGTGGACTGCTCCGGGTGGAGCTGGAACTCCTCCGAAAGGCGCACCCCGATCCGCTCCGGCTGCAGGAGACCGGCGATCTTCGCGCGGTCCTCCAGGTCGGGGCAGGCGGGATAGCCCAGCGAGTAGCGGCAGCCCTGGTACTCGGTACGCAACATGCCGTCCATGGAGAGGGGATCGGATCCGGCGATGCCCAGTTCGCCGCGGACGCGGGCGTGCCAGTACTCGGCCAGGGCCTCGGCGAGCTGCACGGACAGGCCGTGCAGCTCCATGTACTCGCGGTAGGCGTCGGCGGCGAAGAGCCGGGCCGTCTCCTGGCCGATGCGGCTGCCGACCGTCACGACCTGGAAGCCGACGACGTCGGTTGCCCCGCTGTCCTCGGAGCGGAAGAAGTCCGCCAGGCACAGCCGCCGTCCGCGGCTCTGGCGGGGGAAGGTGAAACGGGTCCGCTCGGATCCGTTCTCGTCGAGGACGATCAGGTCCTCGCCCTTGGAGACGCACCGGAAGTAGCCGTGCACCACGGCCGCCTCCAGCAGGGCGCCGGTGTGCAGGCGCTCCAGCCAGCCGCGCAGCCGCGGGCGCCCGTCGCTCTCGATGGTCTCGGCGTCCTTCAGACCCCACTGGCCCTTGAACAGGGCGCTCTCGTCCAGCCAGGAGGCGTACTCCTTGAGGGGGATGCCCTTGACGACGCGGGTGCCCCAGAACGGCGGGGCGGGGACCGGGTTGTCGACGGCGACGTCGGAGCGGCCGCCGGGCTGTGGCTTCACCGCCAGGAGCGGGGTGTCCCTCCTGGCGACGCGGCGCTGCTTCAGCGGCGGCAGCACGGCGCCGGGAACACCGCGTTTGACGCCCATCAGGGCGTCCATCAGGCGCAGGCCCTCGAAGGCGTCGCGGGCGTAGCGGACTTCGCCCTCGTAGATCTCGTGGAGGTCCTGTTCGACGTAGGCGCGGGTCAGGGCGGCGCCGCCGAGGATGACCGGGTAGTGGGCGGCCAGCTTGCGCTGGTTGAGCTCCTCCAGGTTCTCCTTCATGATCACGGTCGACTTCACCAGCAGACCGGACATGCCGATCACGTCGGCCTTGTGCTCCTGCGCCGCCTCCAGGATCGCCGAGACCGGCTGCTTGATGCCGATGTTGACGACGTTGTAGCCGTTGTTGGTGAGGATGATGTCGACGAGGTTCTTGCCGATGTCGTGGACGTCACCGCGGACCGTGGCCAGCACGATCGTGCCCTTGCCCTCGTCGTCGGTCTTCTCCATGTGCGGCTCGAGGTAGGCCACGGCCGTCTTCATGACCTCCGCGGACTGCAGCACGAACGGAAGCTGCATCTGCCCCGACCCGAACAGCTCACCGACGACCTTCATGCCCTCCAGCAGCGTGTCGTTGACGATGTCCAGGGCCGGGCGGGTCTGGAGAGCCTCGTCCAGGTCGGCCTCCAGGCCGTTCTTCTCACCGTCGATGATGCGCCGCTGCAGTCGCTCGTCCAGCGGCAGCGCAAGGAGTTCCTCGGCGCGGCCGGCCTTCAGCGACTTGGTGTTGACGCCCTCGAAGAGGGCCATCAGCTTCTGCAGCGGGTCATAGCCCTCCGCCCGCCGGTCGTAGATCAGATCCAGGGCGGTGGTGACCTGCTCCTCGTCGAACCGGGCGATCGGCAGGATCTTCGAGGCGTGCACGATCGCCGAATCCAGACCCGCCTTCACACACTCGTCCAGGAACACCGAGTTCAGCAGGACCCGCGCCGCCGGATTGAGGCCGAAGGAGATGTTGGACAGGCCCAAAGTGGTCTGCACGTCCGGATGGCGGCGCTTGAGCTCGCGGATCGCCTCGATCGTGGCGATCCCGTCGCCCCGCGACTCCTCCTGGCCGGTGCAGATCGTGAAGGTGAGCGTGTCGATGAGGATGTCCGACTCGCGGATCCCCCAGTTCCCCGTCAGGTCCTCGATGAGGCGTTCGGCGATGGCGACCTTGTGCCCGACGGTGCGGGCCTGGCCCTCTTCGTCGATGGTCAGCGCGATCAGTGCGGCGCCGTGCTCCTGGGCCAGTTGGGTGACCTTGGCGAAGCGGGACCCGGGGCCGTCACCGTCCTCGTAGTTCACCGAGTTGATGACCGCACGCCCGCCCAGCTTCTCCAGACCCGCCCGGATGACCGGGACCTCGGTCGAGTCCAGCACGATCGGCAGCGTCGAGGCCGTCGCGAAGCGGCCCGCCAGCTCCTCCATGTCGGCGACGCCGTCACGGCCCACGTAGTCCACACACAGATCCAGCATGTGCGCGCCCTCACGGATCTGGTCCCGGGCCATCTCCACACAGTCGTCCCAGCGGGCCTCCAGCATCGCCTCACGGAACTTCTTGGAGCCGTTGGCGTTGGTGCGCTCACCGATCGCCATGTACGAGGTGTCCTGACGGAACGCAACCGTCTGATACAGCGAGGCCGCACCCGGCTCCGGCCGCCCACTGCGCTCGGTCACCGCCGTGCCGCGGACCCGCTCCACCACCTGCCGCAGATGCTCCGGCGTCGTACCACAGCAGCCGCCCACCAGGGAGAGCCCGTACTCGCGGACGAAGGTCTCCTGGGCGTCCGCCAGCTCCGACGCGCTCAGCGGATAGTGCGCACCCTCCTTCGTCAGCACCGGAAGCCCCGCGTTGGGCATGCAGGACAGCGGGATGCGGGCATGGCGCGCCAGATACCGCAGGTGCTCGCTCATCTCCGCAGGCCCGGTCGCACAGTTCAGACCGATCATGTCGATGCCCAGCGGCTCCAGCGCCGTCAGGGCCGCACCGATCTCCGAGCCCAGCAGCATCGTGCCCGTCGTCTCCACCGTCACCGAGCAGATCAGCGGCACGCCGACACCCAGCGCCTCCATCGCCCGCCGGGCACCGATGATCGAGGACTTCGTCTGCAACAGGTCCTGCGTCGTCTCCACCAGCAGCGCATCCGCCCCGCCGGCGATCAGACCCTCCGCGTTGACCTGATAGGCGTCACGGATCTTCGCGTAGGCGATGTGCCCCAGCGTCGGCAGCTTCGTACCCGGCCCCATCGAGCCCAGCACCCACCGCTGCCGCCCCGTCGACACCGTGAACTCGTCCGCGACCTCACGGGCGATACGCGCACCCGCCTCCGACAGCTCGAAATTGCGCTCCGCGATGTCGTACTCCGCCAGCGCCGCGAAGTTCGCACCGAACGTGTTCGTCTCGACGCAGTCCACACCCACCGCGAAGTACGCCTCGTGCACCGTGCGCACAATGTCCGGACGCGTCACGTTCAAAACCTCGTTGCAGCCCTCCAGCTGCTGGAAGTCCTCCATCGAGGGGTCCTGCGCCTGCAGCATCGTCCCCATCGCGCCGTCGGCGACCACCACCCGCGTCGCGAGCGCCTCCCGCAGGGCATCGGCGCGCGCCTGCGCGTCCGCCGTCATGCCGCCCACCCCGGCTTCGCCCCCAGCAGCCCCGCCGCACGCTCCCCGTACACCGTACGGACCGTGGCCAGCAAAGCCTCCGGCCGGACCTCGTACGCCTGGGACCCGACCGTCGCCAGGACCAGCGCCGACATCGCGCAGCCGAGCTGCGCGGCCGTCTCGAGCGGCAGGCCCCAGCCGACGGCGGCCAGGAAACCGGAGCGGAAGGCGTCGCCGACACCGGTCGGGTCCTCGGCGCGGACACCGGGGACCGCGCCGACCGTGACGGCCGGCTCGCCCCTGCGGTCGATACGGACGCCCTGTGCGCCCAGGGTGGTCACCCACGTACCGACGCGGTCGAGGACCTCCCGGTGGCTCCACCCGGCCCGCTCACGCAGCAGCGCCGACTCGTACTCGTTGGTGAACAGCCAGCGCGCCCCGGTGACCAGGGAGCGCACCTCCTCGCCGGTGAGGCGGGCCAGCTGCTGCGAGGGGTCGGCGGCGAAGTCGATGTCCAGATCCCGGGCCTGCTCGGTGTGGCGGACCATCGCACCGGGATCGTTGGGCGAGACGAGCACCAGGTCGAGGGGAGCGCGGTCATGGACGGCACGCAGGTCGATACGGCCGGCCTCGGCCATGGCGCCCGCGTAGAAGGCGGCGATCTGGTTGGTGTCCTGGTCGGTCATGCACATGAAACGGGCGGTCTGGTGCTCGCACGAGACGTACACCGAGCCGGTGTCGACGCCGTGTTCCTTGAGCCAGACCTCGTACTCGGCGAAGTCCGGGCCCACCGCACCCACCAGAAGGGGGTCGAGGCCGAGGCTGCCGAGGCCGAAGGCGATGTTGGCCGCCACCCCGCCCCGCCGCACCTGGAGGGTGTCGACGAGAAACGACAACGAGACGTGTGCCAGCTGGTCGGGGAGCAGCTGGTCGACGAACCGGCCCGGGAAGGCCATGAGGTGATCTGTGGCGATGGATCCGGTCACCGCGATACGCACGTGGACTCCTGTGAACTCATCTGATGCCGGCGGGGCGAGACAGGGCGAGGCGGGGCAGGGTGTGTGTGGGGGGGCCTGACACGGGCGGAGCAGGCAGGGCTGGCGGGGCGGGGTGCCGGGGGCCCGGTGGGGGCGGGCCGGGCCGGGGTGCTCAGGCGCCGGCGACGGCCTTCAACTGCTCGGCGCGGTCGGTGCGCTCCCACGTGAAGTCGGGCAGCTCACGGCCGAAGTGGCCGTAGGCGGCGGTCTGCGCGTAGATCGGCCGCAGCAGGTCCAGATCCCGGATGATCGCGGCCGGACGCAGATCGAAGACCTCCGCGATGGCCCGCTCGATCCGGCCGGTGGGCACCGTGTGCGTACCGAAGGTCTCCACGAACAGACCCACCGGCTCCGCCTTCCCGATCGCGTACGCGACCTGCACCTCGCAGCGCGCCGCCAGACCGGCTGCGACCACGTTCTTGGCGACCCAGCGCATCGCGTACGCGGCGGAGCGGTCGACCTTGGACGGGTCCTTGCCGGAGAACGCGCCGCCGCCGTGGCGGGCCATCCCCCCGTACGTGTCGATGATGATCTTGCGGCCGGTCAGGCCGGCGTCGCCCATCGGGCCGCCGATCTCGAAACGCCCGGTCGGGTTCACCAGCAGCCGGTAGCCCTCGGTCTCCAGCTTGATGCCGTCCTCGGCGAGCTGACGCAGCGTGTGCTCGACGACCGATGCGCGGATGTCCGGGGCCAGCAGGGCCTCCAGATCGATATCGCCGGCGTGCTGGGTCGAGACGACCACCGTGTCCAGGCGCACGGCCTTGTCACCGTCGTACTCGATGGTGACCTGCGTCTTGCCGTCCGGCCGCAGGTACGGGATCGTCCCGTTCTTGCGGACCTCGCTCAGCCGGCGCGAGAGCCGGTGCGCGAGGTGGATCGGCAGCGGCATCAGCTCCGGCGTCTCATCGCAGGCATAGCCGAACATCAGGCCCTGGTCACCGGCGCCCTGCCGGTCCAGCTCGTCCTCCTCGCCCTCCACCCGGCTCTCATAGGCCGCATCGACGCCCTGCGCGATGTCCGGGGACTGCGCCCCGATGGACACCGACACGCCGCAGGAGGCACCGTCGAAGCCCTTCTGCGAGGAGTCGTAGCCGATCTCCAGGATCTTGTCCCGCACCAGCTGCGCGATGGGGGCGTAGGCCTGCGTGGTGACCTCGCCGGCTATGTGCACGAGACCGGTGGTGATCAGCGTCTCCACCGCCACCCGCGAAGCCGGGTCCTGGGCGAGGAGCGCATCGAGGATCGTGTCGCTGATCTGGTCGGCGATCTTGTCGGGGTGACCCTCGGTCACGGACTCCGAGGTGAACAGACGGCGGGACATCTCACTCCTGGTGGTGTGGGGACACGTCGGTCGGATCGGTCGGATCAATCGGATCGGTCAGGGGTCGGGCGTGGGGGACACGGCCGGACACGGTCTGTTGCCCAGGATCCTGCCGCCCGCTCCTCGGCCCGTCCTCGAGAGCGCGTCGAGCGGACCTGGCCGGTTCCCCCACCTCCCCTCCAAGCGGCACACCCCTGCGCGGGCACCGCTACCGGATACGGAAATTGGCCATCATGCCCATCGCCGAGTGGTCCAGCAGATGACAGTGGTAGACGTACGTCCCCCGGAACGTGTCGAAGGTGACGTGCAGCTTCACCGTCTCGCCGGGGAACAGCCGGACCGTGTCCTTCAGCCCGGCCTCGCCCGGCGCCACCGCCACCCCGCCCCGCTCCAGCACCCGGAACTGGACCAGATGCATGTGAAAGTTGTGCGGGACGATCTTGTTGGCGTTGGTGACCGTCCAGATCTCCGAGCTGCCGTGGGCGATCGTCTGGTCGATGCGCTGGTAGTCCCAGACCTGCCCGTCCATGAACCCCCGCGGCTCCTGGCGGCCGTCCTCGTCCATGCTCAACACGATGCTGCGCTCGACCGTGGCCTTCGCCATCGCCGGCAGGGTCCGCAGCCTCTCCGGCACCCGCGACGCATCCGATGCCGTGCGCACCACGTCGAAACGCAGCACCTGGCCCACCTGGTCGGGGCTCCCCGGCCCCAGGGTGTTCTCCAGAACGATCTTCGTACCGACCCGGTAGCGCGAGAAGTCGATGACCACATCCGCCCGCTCCGCCGGGGACAGCCCGATCGTGTCCGTCGGGAAGGGGGCCTCCAGCAGGCCCCCGTCCGAACCGATCTGGATCATCTGGCCGCCGTCCGACAGACGCAGCTGGAAGAAACGCATGTTGGAGGAGTTCAGCAGCCGGAACCGGTACTTGCGGGCCGCGACCTCCACATACGGGCTCGGGCGGCCGTTGGCCAGGATCGTGGTCCGCCCGAACACGTCGTCCATCACATACACCAGCTGGCCCGCCTCGTCGAAGCGGGCATCACGCAGCGCGATCGGAACCTCGTACTGGCCGGACGGCAGCGGCAGCGACCGCTCCGTCTCGTCCGACAGCAGATAGGCCGCGGACAGGCCGCGGAAGACGTGCTCCGACTCCATGTGGTGCGCGTGGTCGTGGAACCACAGGCCGGCGCCCGGCTGCTGGTTCGGATACGTGTAGGTACGCGAGGTGTTCGGCGCGAACGTGTCCATCGGGCCGCCGTCGTTCTCCGGCGAGACGCTGCCGCCGTGCAGGTGCACCGAGACCGGCATGGTGAGGGTGTTGCGGTGCCGGATCACCACCTTGCGCCCGCTGCGGGCCCGCAGCACCGGCCCCGGGAAGTGACCGTCGTAGGTCAACACCTTCGTCTGCACGCCGGGAATGATCTCCCGCGCCACCTCCTTGACGGTGACCGCATAGGTGTCCTGGCCGCCCAGCGTCGATATCGGCTGGAGCACCGGCGCCATCGGCATCCGCACACTGAACGGCGGCGGGACCGCGACCGGCCGGACCCCGGCCGCCCCCGTAGCGGAGGCCTCGGCGCTGCGCGCACCCAGCAGCGGCGTCAGGCCACCGGTGGTGAGCAGGCCGGCGCCGGTCGCGGCGACGGCACCGCCGAGCAAGCTGCGTCTGGTGACCATGGGATTTTCCTCCTGGGAAGGGTGCGTGCGGGCGGACGCCCGAGAACGGCACCGGGCGCGCCGAGGACGGCCTGCCGCGGTATGCGGCGGCCCGTGTGCCGGTGCCTGCGGGCAGCCGGCGGGGCAGTACCCCGCGTGGCGCTCGCGCCGCGAGTGCACCAGACGCGCCTTGCGCATCACTCGAGCCCAGATGGTGTGCGGGCGTCAGGCGTTGCGCGGGCCTTGCGGGGCCTTCGCAACCCTCCTCATGCGTACGTACGACCGCGTACGCCCGACTCGTGCCGCCGGACCGGGCGGCCGCTGGGGGAGGCACCCGTGGACCTGCACGACCTGCACGACTTACGCGACTGGCTGCCGCGCGCACTCACGGTGGCGCAGCAGTGGGGAGGGCAGTTCGGCCCCTACCAGACCCACGACGCGCACCGCGTCCACCCCGACGCCTTCACCGAGGCCTTCGACCGCCTCGCCAAGCGGATGGACCACAACTATCCGTTCTTCCACCCGCGCTACGCCGGACAGATGGTCAAACCACCCCACCCGGCGGCCGTCACCGGCTACCTCACCGCCATGCTCTTCAACCCCAACAACCACGCCGCCGAAGGCGGACCCGCCACCACCGAGATGGAACGCGAGGCGGTCGCCGACCTCGCCGCCATGTTCGGGCTCGACGCACACGTCGGACACCTCACCACCAGCGGCACCATGGCCAACCTGGAAGCCCTCTACGTCGCCCGCCAGCTCCACCCCGACCGCGGCATCGCCTACAGCGGCGAATGCCACTACACCCACGAGCGGATGTGCCACGTCCTGGGCATGCAGGGCCACCGCATCCCCACCGACGCGCACGGCCGCATCGACCTCGAAGCACTCGAGAGCGCCCTGCGCACGGGCCGTATCGGCACCGTCGTCGTCACCACCGGAACCACCGGCCTCGGCGCCGTCGACCCGGTCCACGAAGTCCTGCCGCTGGCCCGCCGGTACGGGGCACGGGTCCACGTCGACGCCGCCTACGGCGGCTTCTACGCCATCCTGGGCCGGGCCGGCACCGGCGCCGTCGACGCCGCCCCCTGGCAGGCGATCGCCGCATGCGACTCCGTGGTCGTGGACCCCCACAAGCAGGGCCTGCAGCCCTACGGCTGCGGCGCCGTCCTCTTCCCCGACCCGCGGGCCGGCCGGCACTTCGCCCACGACTCGCCCTACACCTACTTCACCGACGCCGACCTCCACCTGGGCGAGATCAGCCTGGAATGCTCACGCGCGGGCGCAGCCGCCGCCGCCCTGTGGCTGACCCTGCAACTGCTGCCCCTCACACCGGACGGCTTCGGACGCATCCTCACCGCGAACCGCCGGGCCGCCCTGCACTGGGCCGACCTGCTGACCGACTCCGACGAACTGGACCTCTACCAGCGCCCGGACCTCGACATCGTCACCTACTTCCCCACCACCGCCGCCAAAACCCTGTCCTCGATCGACGCGGCCTGCGACCGCCTGCTGCGCGACGGCATGACCGCAGAGGCAGACCCCGTGTTCCTGAGCGTGCTGCGCGCCGACGCGGACGCCTTCGTACGCCGCCACCCGCGCGTGGTACGGGACGCGCAGGCGGCCCGGGTGATCCGCAGCGTCCTGATCAAGCCGGAGTCCGAGCACTACCTGCCGACCCTGCACGCCCGCGTCGAGGAACTGGCCGCCCACGGCCGCACAACGTCCTGACGGCCGCCCCTGCCCCCGCCCCCCGACAGCCGACCGCCGATGCCGACTGCCGACGGCCGCAGCCCCTCTGCCTCCCCCCACCCCACACACCCGTCCCACCCACTCCGCCCCGCCCCCTCCCTTTCCCGTTCCCGTTGCTGTTTCGTCCTTCCGACCGGAGGTTCCCCGCTTTGTCCCCGAACGCGTCCAGCCCGACCGCCTTATCCCGGCCGAACCGGCCCTCCCACGACCACCTGTCCGCCCTGCTGTCCGCCGCCTTCCACGACGACGCGCTGACCCGCTGGATGATCCCCGACGAGCGGCTGCGCACCGAGCTCCTCCCCGGCTTCTTCCGGGTCTTCGTCGAACTCTCCGCCGCCCACGACGGGATCCTCACCACCCCCGACGGCGACGCGGTGCTCCTGTTCCTGCCGCCCGGCGCCCAACCCGACGAGGAAGCCCTCGACGCCGCCTTCACCCGGGCCCTGGGCGCGCACACGGACGCGCTGCGCACCATCGCCCGCCTCCAGGCCGAACGCCACCCGCACACCCCGCACTACTACGTCTCCTTCGGCGCCGTCCGCCCCGGCCGCCAGCAGGGCGGCCTGATGTCCCGCCTCCTCGCCGAGATCACGGCCCGCGCGGATGCCGACGGCACCGGCACCTACACGGAGGCCAGCTCACCGGGCGGCGAGGCAACGACCCGGCGCGCCGGCTTCGACCGCCTGGGCACCGACATCGCCCTGCCCGACGGCGGCCCCGTACTGCGACCGATGTGGAGGAACCCCCGATGAGGGGAGACGACCTGATCCAGTCCTGGACCAGCAGCCAGGTCGCCCGCGGCGAAGCACCGCCCGAAGCCATCGGAGTGCTGCTGCAAGTCCTCATGTGGAGCAGGGACTTCCTCGTCTCCAGCCACCCCGAACTGGGCCGCACCGGACCCGTGTGCCCCTACACCCAGCCCTCACTGCGCAAGGACCTGTTCCACCTGGCCCTGCCCTCCGCCGGATGCGAGAACCTGGCCATGGCCGTCGACTCGCTGCGCACCCGCCACGCGGCCCTGTCGCAGCCGCTGTCGCCCGAGGACCGCGAACTCCTCACCATCCTGCTGGTCCTGCCCGGCTTCGACCCCACCGACTCGGTGGAACTGGACGAACTCCAGCGCAAGGCGAAGGACGAGTTCGTCGCCGAGGGCCTGATGATCGGCCAGTTCCACCCGGTCTGCGAGGAACCGGGCCTCTACAACGAGGCCTTCCGCCCGCTGCGCGCCCCGCTGCCGCTGCTGGCGGTCCGCAAACTCCTGGTCTTCGACCTGCCCTTCCTGGTGAGCGACGACTCCCACATGGACCACTACCTGCAGCGGTTCGCGCCGGCCCTCCCGGCCCGGATCCGCGACCAGCTGGTGAGCCGGGTGGTCGCCGCCTGACCACCTGCCCCCTCTGTGACGACCGGCCGGCCGCGCCCCCATCTTCTTTGCGGGGCGCGGCCGTTCGGCGTACAAGCCACCCGCGAGAGCCCGTGGCAGAGCGCGGGGGAGGGCGGGGGAGTGCGGGGGCTAGGAGCGCAGGCAGTCCTCCAGGAAGGCCAGGACGCGCAGGTGGTAGGCGGTGGCCGCGTGGCCGAGGCTGATGTTGTGGCCCGCCGCGGCCAGGTGTTCCAGGGTCACCCGGGGGGCCGCGGTCAGGAGGGAGGTCATCGAGGCGAGGGTGGAGTCGTCCAGGTGCCACCACGCCTCGTGCTCCGCGAAGGTGAGGCGGACGGGGATTCGGATGCGGGGGGCCAGTTCCTCGTACTGGCCCGGCCAGCGCACGGTTTCCGCGCTCTCGCGCGCCGGGGTGGGGGCCAGCAGTGTCCGGCTGGCCTGGAAGGTGCCGCGCGGGTAGAGGTTCAGGGGGCCCCAGTTGAGTTTGGAGGCGCCGCCGCCGAGGGTGGAGGGGAAGTGCAGGGCCTGCGGGTCGTAGTGGTAGCCGACGCCCGAGGCGTCCAGGCCCAGGAGGGGGACGGCGCCGTCGGTGGCCGCCGTGTGCAGGGCCACCTTGCCGCCGTCGGAGTGGCCCAGGAGGAAGACGCCGGCGCCGATGGTGTGCGCGGCCGCGTGTTCCTTGAGGGCCGCGTGGAGGGTTTCCGCCTGGCCGGCCAGGCTCTGGCCCTCGGCCAGCAGGTCCGCCGAGTCGCCGTAGCCCGGCCGGTCCAGGGCCAGGACCGCGTGGCCCAGGCCGGTGGCGAGGGGGATGAAGGAGTTCCAGTACGCCGCCCGCATGCCCCGGCCGTGGATGGCCAGGATCGTGGAGCGGACCTCCCGGCCCGCGGGCAGGGCCAGCAGACCCGACAGGGGGATGCCCGCGGCGTTCAGCGTGTGGGGGCGTGCGCCGCCCGTCAGGGAGTGGTTCATCGCAGGGCCAGCCCCTTCCGGGCGCCCGCCATCGCGTCCACCCACTCCACGGGGGAACCCGTGCGCAGCAGCGAGGTGCCCACCAGCAGTCCCCCGAAGCCGGCGTCCAGGAGGCGGGCGGCGCTCGCCGGGCCGTCGATGCCGCTCGCGCTCACCGGGCAGGCGACACCGGCCGCGCGCAGCGCCGGGAGCAGGCCGAGGGAGCGGCCCAGGTCGCCGGCGCCCCGCTCGCGGGTCTTGATGTCCTTGTTGTTGACCGCGATCACACACTCCTCAAGATGGTGGACCGTTTCGAGTTCGGCCTCCGTGGTGATCTCCACGAACGGGGTGAGCCCGGCCAGCAGGCACTCCGTCACCAGGGTCCGCATGCTCGATGCCGGCAGCAGTGCCGCCGTCAGCAGCACCGCCGAGGCCCCGAGCTCCTTCGCCGTGCGGATCTGGTCCTTCCTGGTGATGAAGTCCTTCTGCAGGAGCGGCAGGCCGGTCAGGGCGGCCACGTCCCGCAGCAGCGCGGGCGAGCCGCCGAACCAGCGGCCCGTGACCACCGAGATGCACGGGGCGCCCGCGCTCTCGTACGCCTCCACGATCGCGGCGGGAATCCGGCCGCCGAGCATGTCGTAGCCGTGGGCGTCGCGCCGTTTCACCTCCATCACCACGGGGGTCGGCGAGGCCAGGAGGGCCTCGAGAAAAGGGAAGCCGTTCCGGTTCTGCTGCGTCATCGCGAGAGCTCCAGTCGGGGAGGGTCGGGGACGCCGCCGGCGACGGCGGCGGTGTGGGGGATGCCGGTGCGCCAGGCACGGGCCAGGGCGGCGATCTCCGGGACGCCGAAGCGGCCCGTCACCCGGTTGCGGGCCGCCGTGTCCACATCGATGCCGCGGAATCCGCTGTGGCGCACGACGTCCTCGTAGGCGGGACGGCCCGCCGCGCTCAGACCGCCGGCCAGGAGGAAGGGACGGGTGAGCCGGGGCAGCAAAGCGGTCAGGCGCCCCGGGTCGAGGGCGGCGCCGGTACTGCCGATCCGGCCGTCCCCGGTGGCGGTGTCGATGAGGAACAGGTCGGTGCCGGCCCGCTCGTACGCACCGATCAGCGGGCGCTCCACACAGCCGCCCGCCTCGTCGACGTGCAGCACCTTGACGAGGCCGACCTCCGCCGGCAGCGCCTCGCGCAGCGCCCGTACGACGGCCGGCGGCTGGTAGGCGTGGAGCTGGACCCAGGCGACACCGGTACGCCGCACGATCGCGGCCAGCTCGCCCGCATCGGCCAGGAACGTCACCAGCACCGGCAGGAGCCCGGCCGGCCGGGCCGCCGCCACAAGGGCGGCGAGCCCGTCCAGAGCCAGTTCCGACGGGCCGCCGGGTACGCCGTGCCAGAGCCCGACGCAGTCCGCCCCGGCGGCCGCCGCCGCCTCGATGTCACCGAGGCCCGTGGCCCCGCAGACCTTCAGCAGCGTCTGGGACAGCGGGCGCATGCCGCTCACTTGCCCAGTCCCAGCATCGAGGCGATGCGGTTGTACTGGATCTCGTTCGTCCCCGAGTAGATCGTGCCGCCCAGCGCGTTGCGCACGTCCTGCTCCAGGCCGAACTCCGACATGTAGCCGTGGCCGCCGAAGATCTGCACGGCGGTGATGCTGGTGGCCAGATTGCTCTCGCTCGTGACGAGCTTGGCGATGGCCAGGTCCACGGTGACGTTCTCGCCCGCCTCCAGCTTCTCCCCGGTGTCGTAGAGCCACTTGCGGGCGGTCTCCAGCTGGATCTTCGTGTCGACGATCTTGTTGGCGATCGTCTGGTACGAACCGATCGCCTTCCCGAAGGACTTGCGCGTCTTCGCGTAGTCGACACACCGCTCCAGCCGGTGCTGCATCTCGCCCACGTTGACGATGAAGGAGAAGAGGATCTCCCGTTTCATCACGTGGTCCAGGACGAGGAACCCGCCTCCGACCCTGCCGAGCACCGCACTCCTGGGCACCCGCACGTCGTCGAAGAACAGTTCGCTCAGCGGAGAGGTCCGCAAGCCCATCTTCTTGACCGGCTTGCCGGCGCTCACCCCCGGGGTGTTCCGGTCCACCAGGAACGCCGTCGTTCCCAGCGGGCCGCCGTCCGGATGGGTCCGGGCGTAGACCACGATCACGTCCGCGACCGGCCCGTTGCTGACGAAGGCCTTGCTGCCGTTGATGACGAAGTCGTCCCCGTCACGCACGGCCCGGGTCGTCATCGCCATGGCGTCCGAGCCGCCCTCGGCCTCGGTGATGGCGTGGGCGCCGATCGCCTCGCCCGAGCAGATCCGGGGCAGGTAGCGCTCCTTCTGCTCCACGGTGCCGAACTGCTGGATCGGTATTCCGGTGGAGCAGATGGACGTGGTGACCGAGAAGCTCAGGCCCGAGTCGCGGTTGTACTCGCCGAGGCCCTCCAACACGTACATGGTGGTCAGAAGCGACTGCCCGAGGCCTCCGTGGTCCTCGTCGAAGGGCAGCGACAGAATCCCGGTCTTCTGCACGAGCTTCCACTTGTCCTGCGAGAAGGCGGACTGCTCGTCGAGTTCGATGTGGTCTGCGCTGAGTGCGTCTCCCCACCGCTCCAGGCCTTCGCGCAGATCGGCCTGGTCGGCGTTCCAACGGATCACGAGGGACCCCTTTGTGATTCGGCTGACGGTTCCGGACGAGCGGCGCGCGCTGCGCGCCTCAGTAGGCGGAGGAGCTGTGGGCGTCCAGGCTGTGGACCTCGTCGCCGCGCAGGGCCGGCGAGAAGACGCAGACCAGGCGCAGGTCCTCGTGCGGGCTGGCGACGAGGAAGTGCGCGTCGTGCTGGTCGAGGGCGTACATCCGGCCCGGGACGATCTCGTGCGAGGTGCCGTCGAGCTCGATGACCTCGCCGGAGCCCTCGATGCAGTAGCAGGCTTCCAGGTGGTTGACGTACTCCAGGCGGGACTTGGTGCCGGCGAGGACGGTGGTGTCGGTGAGCGAGTAGCCCAGGCCGTCCTCGGCGAGGAGGAAGCGGCGGCTGAGGCCGTTGCCCCACTCGACGGTCTTCACGGACTCGATGTCGCGAACGATCATGGCAGTCTCCCGGTGTGAGGTGGTGCACGGATGGTGCTGTTGAGGGGTGGAGCTCGCTTCCGCTGGTAGGGAAGGTCAGTGCGGGCCTTCGGGCAGGACCGAGCGGACGAAGGTGCGGAAGGTGCCGGTCACATCGAGACCGGCCTCCTGCGCCCGCTCCACGGCCGCCACCGCGGCGGAGCCGATGATCGCGGCGTCGGCGCCGGACGCGCCGACGGCTTCCACGTCCTGCCGTGTGCTGACCCCGAAGCCGACGGCGATCGGGGACGTCGTGTGCGCCCGCAAGTCCGTGACGGTCTGCGCCAGCGCGGCATGTCCGGCCGCCGGTGCGGTCCCGCTGCGCCCGTAGTGGGCGACGAGATACAGGTAGGCACCCGCCTGGGCGGCGGCCTGGGCCCGAACCTCCGCCGGGCTGCTGGCGTAGCAGGTGGTGACCACCGGCAGCCCGGCCGCCCGGGCCGATTCCAGGTGCTCCTCGCGCAGCCGCGGGGGCAGCGCGTGCAGCAGGAGTCCGTCCGCGCCCGCCGAGGCGATCTCACCGGTGGTGGCCGCGAGGTCCCGGTGCTTCAGCGAGTGGCTCCAGTCGGCGAGCAGGGCGATCCGCAGGTGCGCCAGGTGGGGCCGTACGCCGGCGATGAAGGCGAGTACGTCGTCCAGGTCGGCGCCGCCTGCCTCCAGTGCCCGGCGGGCCGAGCGCCGTACGACGGGGCCGTCGGTGACCGAGTCGGGGAACGGGACGGCCAACTCCAGGCAGTCCGCCCCCTCCTGATCGAGCATCAGGACCAGGTCGTGCAGCACGGGCAGCGGCGGGTCGCCCGCGTTGAGGAACAGGGCCAGCCCGGGCGGCCCGCCCGGGGCGCGGCCGGTGAAGAACGGGGCGGGCGCGGGGTACGCGGCGGGGTGCGGCCGAGCCGCGCGGGCGGCAGCGGCTGTCGTTGCCGCGGGGGCGGTGCTAGGCACGGGCCACCGCCGGTGTGCGCGGCGCCGGTGCTCCCGCCAGGCGCCGTGCGAGGTCGTGGGCCTCGCCGGAGCGGACCGCGCCCTCGGCGAGGGCGACCGCGGAGGGCCAGTCCCGGCGGACGCCGGAGGCCACCACCAGGGCGGCCGCGCCCAGGCAGACCGTGTGGGTGGCCACCCGGCCGGCCGTGCCGGCCAGGACGGACAGGAAGTGGCCGACGGCCGCGCCGGGGTCGGGAGCCGGCCGCAGGTCCGCGAAGGAGCCGTCGCCCGGGGTGAGTTCGCCCGGCCGGATGACCCGGGTCAGCACGTGCTGCCCGTGGACGGTGTTGGTGGCGAAGGGCAGCAGCTCGTCCGCGCCGGTGTCGTTCGCGGTCAGCCAGATCCGGCGGGTCGTCGTGGTCGCGGCGAGCTGGCGCAGGGTGTCCAGGGGGGCTGCCGACGAGACCCCGGTGACCTGGGCGGCCACGGGCAGGTCGGCGAGGAAGGGGCCCAGCGCGTTCAGGAACCGCCCGAAGGGCTTCATCGGGTACGGGGCCACCGTCCGGGCCAGCCGGGTCAGCTGCGCCGGGTAGACGAAGGGTCCGGCGAAGGCGATCCCGTGGGCGGCGAGGGTGTCCTCGGTCTGGGCGTAGGAGGAGGTGAGAGGGACACCGAGCCGTTCCAGCAGGTCGACGGAGCCCAGCGAGCTGGTGTAGGCCCTGGACCCGGTCTTGACGACCTTGACCCCCGCGGCCGCGGCGACGAAGGCGGAGGCGGTGGAGATGTTGAAGGTCCTGGGCCCGCCGCCGGTGCCGACGACGTTGACGGTGCCCTCCCAGGGGGTGGTCGCCGTCGTGGGCGGCCGGCGCTCGGCGAGGGAGTCCAGCAGGTGGCGCAGGGTCTGGTGGTCCGGGAGCCGGCTGGTCAGGGAGGCCAGCAGGGCGAGGACCTCGCTCTTGTCTGGCCGGCCGTCGCCGAGCTGGTCCCACCAGGACCGCCAGGTCTCCCGGCCGACCGGGGCCCGCTGCTCCAGCAGGCCGGTGAGTGCGTCGTGCACGGTCGCTCTCCGTCCAGTCTTTCGTCGGGGTGGTGGTGGGTGGTTCTAGGCGGCCGCCGTGCGGCGGGCCTCCGTGATGAAGGTGTCGATCGCCTCGACGCTGCGGAAGTTGTTGGGGTCCAGGTCGGCGTCGCCGACGGCGAGCTCGAAGCGGTCCTCGACCCAGGCGATCAGCTTCAGGACGCCCAGGCTGTCGATGACCCCGTCGTTGAGCAGGTCGTGGTCGACGGCGAGTTCGGCGGCCGCGGTGCCCGGGAGGAACTCGGTGATGACGAAGTTCTTGATGGTGTCGATGTTGCTCATGACGGGATTCCTTCGGCGAGAGGTGTGGCGACGGGTGTCGTGGCAGGTGCGGGCGTGGCAGGTGCGGGCGTGGCCGTGGGGGAGCCGGCCCGGTCGGGCTGGTCGAGCCGGTCGAGTGCCTTGCGGTCGACCTTTCCGGTGGCGGTCTTGGGCAGCGGGGTGTCGGTCACGGTGAGCTGGTGGGGGACCGCGGCCCTGGGCAGGTGCCGGGCGCAGTGCGTGCGCAGTTGCAGGCCGGTCAGCGCGGAGCCGGGGGCGCGGTGGACGGCGGCGACGAGCCGCTTGCCGGCGATCGGGTCGGGCAGGGCCGCGACGCCCGCCTCCAGTACGTCGGGGTGTTCCTGCAGGACCCGTTCGATCTCGGCCGTGTTGACGGCGACCCCGCGGACCTTGACCTGGAAGTCGGTGCGTCCGCTCAGGTGCAGGGTGCCGGCCGCGTCGCGCCGTACGAGGTCGCCGGTGCGAAACCAGCGCCTGTCGTCCAGGCCCAGCGGGTGGGCGGTGAACTTGTCGGCGTGCCGGGTCCGGTCGAGGTAGCCGCGGCTCTGGAAGGGCGTGGAGACGAACAGCTCTCCGCTGCCCGGCCCTTCGACGAGGGTGTGGGTGTCGGGGTCCAGGACCAGGGCCGCCACGCCCGGCAGCGGCCGGCCGATGGGGACGGGCGGGAACGCGGTCGCCGAGGTGTCGACCTCGTGGACGAAGCTGTCGTTGGTCTCCGTACAGCCGTAGATGTTGTGGATGCGGGCCTTGGGGAAGAGGGAGGGCAGGGCGGCGAAGGTGCGGTCGGGGATGGCGTCGCCGGTGAACATGACGTGCTCGACGCCGGGGAAGGTGTCGCCGGTCTTGTCGGCCGCGTCCTGGAGGAGCCCGAAGGCCATCGGGACGGCCTGCACGACCTGGACGTCGTGGCGCAGGACCACATCGCGCAGGTGGCGTCCGTGGGCGGCCAGCGCCGGGTCGACCAGGACCACGCGCCCGCCGCGGGCCAGGGTGGTCCACACGTCCAGCAGGCACAGGTCGAAGTTGAGGGGGGCGTAGTTCAAGACGGTGCGGTCGGGCCCGATCCCGAAGGCGTTGCCCGCCCAGCGGGTGAAGCGGTCCACCGCGTCCAGGCTCAGCGGGACGATCTTCGGCAGGCTGGTGGAGCCGGAGGTGGTGAGCATGAAGGCCACGTCCGCGGCCTCGTCGGCCGGCAGCGGCTGGGCCGCCACGTCCGGGTTGGGCGCGACCCGGGCCGCCCGGCCGCCGGGCGCCAGCACACGGGCGCAGCCGGCCTGGGCGAAGAGATCGGCCAGGAGCGTGTCGGCGAGGGCCGGAGACGGCAGCAGCAGCGGCCGGCGGGCCAGCAGGCAGCCCAGGACGAGGGCCACGGCGGCGGGGGACTTGTCGGCCAGGACACCGACCGGCACGCCCGGGGCCAGCTCCAGCAGCGCGAGGCGGTCGCGTTCGCGGCCGGCGAGCTCGTACAGCTCGCGGTAGCTGGTCTCCTCGCCGTTGAAGACGAGGGCGGTGGCGTGCGGGCGGTCGCGGACCTGGGTCAGGAACCCTCCCAGGAGACCGAGTTCGACATGCACGGCGGCCGGCAGGGCCGGCAGGGCCGGGGTGGTCGTCATGGCTGCTCTTCTCCTTCCTGCGGCGCCGCCGGCCGGGCGAGCTCGATCCAGCCCGACTTCACGGCCGCGCCCCGGGGCGTCTTGCAGGTGAAGCGGACGACGCGCGCCTCGGCGTCGGGCTGCAGGAGGATCTCCAGCCCGATCCCGGGGGGCACCGGGGCCGAGAAACGGCAGCCCAGACCGCGCACCCGGGCGCTGTCACCGTCCGCGAAGCGGTCCACGGCCTCCTCCACGGCGAGGGCGACCACGCTCATGCCGTGCGCGATGACGGTGTCGAAACCGGCCCCGCGGGCCGCCTGCTCGTCGAGGTGGATGGGGTTCAGATCGCCGGACGCGTGGGCGTACGTACTGATCCAGTCGGTGGTCAGCTCGTGCACCGCGCTCTGCGCCTCGCCCGCCCCGAGCCCGGTGGGGGCGGCGGGGCCGCCCGCGATGTCGCCGAACGGCTCCAGCAGGGTCGCGCCCACCAGCAGGGCGGAGATGACCAGTTCCGCGAAGGGCTCCGGGCCGTCCTCGCCGATGAGGCGGACCCGCAGCGCGATCCGGGCGCCGCGGGGCTCCTTGCGTATGCCGAGCACGTCCAGGCGTACGGTCACCTCCTCTCCGGGCCGGACCGGCCGCACGGTGCGGATGTCCTGGCCGAGGTGGACCACCGAGACCGGGCCGGGCTCGGCGGCGGTCAGCTCGGCGACGGTCTGCTCGGCCACCGTGTGGGCCAGGACGAAGGCGTGCACGGGCGAGGCCTGGCCGGGCCGGGCGGTGGGCAGCCCCCGCCGGGCGGCGCCGCGGTAGTCGGTGATCTCGCCTTCGGTGACGGTCAGCGTGCGGACGGGGGAGGGCAGCGACAGCAGTGTCATACCGGCGTCACCACCACGGAGGAGTTGTGGCCGCCGAACCCGAAGGAGTTCGTGATCGCGGGCCCCGAGCGCACGGCACGGGGTGTGCCGTGGACGACGTCGATGTCCATTCCTGGCTCCAGCTGTTCGTGGTTGGCGGTGGGCGGTACCTCGCAGTGCCGCATGGCCTGCACGGTGGCGATGAGTTCGACGGCGCCGGCGGCGCCGATGAGGTGGCCGATGACCGACTTGGGGGCGGTGACGGGCGGCTGGGCGCTGCCGAACACCTTCCGCAGGGCCGCGGCCTCGGACCGGTCGTTGTGCGGGGTCGAGGTGCCGTGCGCGTTGACGTGCACGATGTCGCCCGGGTCGAGGCCGGCGTCGGCGATGGCGCCCTCCATGGCGGCCGCGGCTCCCGCGCCGTCGGGCAGCGGCATCGCCAGGTGGTGGGCGTCGGCGGTGGCGGCGTACCCGGCGACCAGCCCGTACGTCCTGGCCCCGCGCGCCCGCGCGTCCTGCAGCCGTTCCAGGACGACGAACCCGGCGCCCTCGCCCATCACGAAGCCGTCGCGATCCTTGTCGAAGGGGCGCGAGGCGTGCTCCGGGTCGTCGTTGCGGAAGGAGACCGCGTTGAGGTTGCCGAAGCCGGCCAGGGTGACCGGGGTGAGCGTGTGCTCGGCGCCCCCGGCGATGACGAGGTCGGCGCGGCCGGTCTGCAGCAGCATCAGGGCGTGGCCGATGGCGTCGGCACCGCTGGCGCAGGTGTTGGCCACGGTGAGGGCGGGGCCGGTCCAGCCGAGCCGGATGGCGATGTGGGCTGCGGCCGCGTTGGGCATCGTCATCAGCGGCATCAGCGGATTGACCCGGGCCGGGCCTCCTGAAGTGAAGTGGGCGGACTCCAGGTCGCTGGTGGCCCGGCCGCCGACGGCGTTGCCCACCACGATGGCGGTGCGGCCCGCCTCGGCGGTGGGAGAACCCGCATCGCGGTGCGCGGCGAGCGCCGCGGCCGTGCCGTAGTGGGCGAAGGGGTCCATCCGGCGGGCCTCCTTGGCCGGGACCAGCCCGGCCAGGCCCTCGAGGCCGCGGACCCGGCAGCCGATCCTGACCCGGTGGCGGCCGAGGTCGAAGTGGGTGAGCTCGGCGGCGGTGGACCGGCCGGCCCACAGCGTGTCCCACAGCTCGTCCGGGGTGCACCCGCCGGGGGTGACCACACCCATGCCGGTGATGGCGACGGGCGCAAGCGCCGAACTGCCCCTGGACGGTCCAGGCATGTCTGCTCCCTAAGGCGTGTGAACGGTCGTCGTGAGGGCGGTCAGATGATGCGGCACTCGCGCGCCGACTTGATGAAGGCCTCGGCGGCGAAGTCGATGTCGGCCTTGGTGTGGGCCGCGGTGATGGCGATCCGCAGCCGGGCCAGGTCGTTGGGGACGGCCGGGGTGACCACCGGCAGGCCGATGACACCGTTCTTGCGGGCGACGGTCGCCAGGTCGTAGGCGGCCTCGTCGGAGCCGGCGATCACGGGGACGACGGCGGTCTCGCTGTCGACAGTGCTGATGCCGGCCTCGTTGAGGGTGTCGCGGAAGCGCTTCGACTGCTCCTGGATGAACTCCACCCGCCACGGCTCGCGCTGCAGGATCCGCAGGGACTCCAGGGCGGCGCCGGTCTGGGCTCCGCCGAGGGCCGCGGAGAAGAGGAAGGGGCGGGCCGCGTAGCGCAGGTGGTGGATGAACTCGGCGGAGCCGGCGACCCAGCCGCCCATGGAGGGGATGGCCTTGGACAGGGTGCCGAGCTTGACGTCGACCTTCACCTCGTAGTCGAAGTGCTCCTCGATGCCCTTGCCGGTGGCACCGATGACACCGAGCGCGTGGGCCTCGTCGACCATCAGCAGCGCGTTGTGGGCGTCGCAGACCTTGCGCAGGTCGACCAGGGGGGCGATGTCGCCGTCCATGGAGTACACGCTGTCGACGATGACCAGCCGCACACCGGTGTCGGGGGCGGCGGCCAGCCGGCGCTCCAGGTGCGCGACGTCGTTGTGGCGGAAGCGGACGACCTTGGCGCCGGAGAGCTTGCAGCCGTCGACGATGCTGGCGTGGTCGTACTTGTCGATGAAGACGGTGTCGCCGGGTCCGACGATCGCGCCGACGGTGCCGGTGTTCGCGGCGTAGCCGGAGCCGAAGACCAGGGCCTTCTCGCGGCCGGCGACCTTGGCGACCTCGGCCTCCAGCTCCTCGTGCAGCGGGGTCGTGCCGGCCAGGGCCCGCACTCCGTGGTTGCCGGTGCCGTAGCGGTCGACGGCGGCCTTGGCGGCCGCGACGACACGCTCGTCGCCGGCGAGGCCGAGGTAGGAGTAGCCGGACATCATCAGCAGCCGGCGGCCGTCCTGGTCCGCGTACGCCGAATCCCGCTCGACGGTGTAGGCGACGAAGCTGTTCTTGCGGTTGGGCTCGTACTCCAAAGACCGGACCCGGTCGCGGAAGTAGGCCAGCTTCGGCTCGAGTCGGCTCCAGGCGGCGGATGCGTTCACGTGCTTCTCCTCGTCGCGATCGTCCGGCGGACCCGGAACTCCATCGGCGCTCTGCCGTTCTTCCGGCGGGGCTCTAGTGGAATTCCATTAAGACTCGGGGGGCGCAATAGCGGCGCAAGAGGAAGGCCATGGCCGCACTCGAAAAGAGAACGACAATGCCCGGACCTCGGCTTTCATTCGCGAAGGAATGTTTTGACGGCCGCTGTTGACATGCGGAGACGACCCGCCGGTATCCTCTGAAACGCACGAGCTAGGGGGACACGGCCGGAAGCCGACCGTTTCGGAGAGTGCATAGTGCTGATCAGACTCATAGGTCTTGTCACGATCGAGCCGGACGGAGCAGCGCCGCAACACCTGTCGAGCGCCCAGGCACAGGTGGCCTTCGCCCGCCTGCTCCTCGAGCGGACCGGCGGGACCGACCGTGACCAACTGGCCGAGACCATATGGCCCGAAGGGCTGCCCGACACCTGGGCCTCCGCCCTGCGCAGCCTCGTCAGCCGCGTCCGCACATTCGTCACCACACCGCAGGACCAGCCGGGAGTGACCCCGCTGGTCGCCCAGGGCGGCCGGTACCTCCTGCGGCTGCCCCAGGACGCGGCCGTGGACGTGGAATGCGCCGAAACCGCCGTCACCGAGGCCGCCGAGGCGTACGCGGAGGGCGCCTACGCCGTGGCACAGCAACTCGCCGCCGGCGCCGTCTCCAACCTGCGCGGCTCGTTCCTGCCCTCACACGAAGGCGAATGGGTCAACGCGATGCGCGAACAGCTCGAAGAGCTGCGCCTTAAGGCACTGGAGACCGCGAGCCTGTCCTCGTCCGCCCTGGGCGACGAGCACCACGCCCTGCGCTACGCGGAAGAGGCGGTCCGCCGGGCGCCCTTCAGGGAAAGCGCCTACCGCTGCCGGATGGCGGCCCACACCCGGGCCGGCAACCGGGCCGAGGCACTGCGCAGCTACCAGCAGCTGCGCGAGGTACTGGCGGAGGAACTGGGGATCGATCCGGCACCCGAGACCGAAGCGGCCTACCTGGAACTGCTGCGCACACCGGAACCCCGCTCGTTCGCCCCGCGCTCCGCACCCCGCCTGGACCCGCTGCTGATGGGCGTCTTCGAGATCGACCACCGCGCCTCGGCCCCCCGCCCCTGCTCCCTGGCCGACCACGGCTGCGTCACCCACCCCGTCACCTCCTTCCCCGCCGCCTGACCCCCGCACACGCCGAAGGCCGCCGCGAACTCCGCGGCGGCCTTCGCCCTGTCCAAGGCCAGACCGGCCCCCCGCACCCCCGCCCCCGCCGCACCGGGTGCGCCCGTCCGGGCGGCGGCCCCGCCCAGGGCACGGCGAGCGGCCCCGGCCTCCCCTGGGGGTGGGAGGCCGGGGCCGGGGAGGGGAAGGCAGGGGTCAGGTGATGGACACGCCACTGTCGATGCTGATGACCTGGCCCGTCATGCAGTCCTGCTCAAGGAAGAGGCGGGCGCTGCGGGCGACCTCCTCGACCGTGACGAACCGGGGAATGGGAGCCTTGCCCTCCATGCCCTCGATGACCCGGTCGGGCAGGGTGTTCGTCATACCCGTGATCATGAACCCGGGGGACAGCGCGTTCACCGTCACCCCGCGCCGGCCGCACTCGGACGCGAGCGTACGGGTGAAGCCGATCAGACCCGCCTTGGACGCCGAGTACGCCGTCTGGCCGGCCGTCGCGATGATGCCCGACGGGGACACGATGTTGACCACCCGGCCCCACCGCTGGCGCAGCATGTGCGGCACCGACACCCGCGCGGTGTGGAACGACCCGATCAGGTTGGTCTGGATGACCTGCGCCCAGTCCGCCGGGTTCTGCATCGCCATCAGGCTGTCCTTGCGGATCGCCCCGTTGTTGACCAGGACGTCCACCGGGCCGAGCTCGGCGGAAATCCGCTCGTGGAGGGCCTGCGTGGCCTCCCACGAACCGACGTCCCCGGTGACCAGCACCGACGGATTCACCAGCTTCTCCCGGACGGCCTCGGCCGCCTCGCGGGCACTGTTGTAGTGGACCGCGACCCGGCAGCCCAGCGCGTCGAGTTCGAGCGCCAGGGCCTGGCCGAGGCCGCCCGAGGCACCGGTCACCAGCGCGACCGGGGACTCGGGCCGCGCTCCCGCACCGTTCTTGCTCATGCCGCGACACCGCCCCACTCCATCAGGATCGAACCCCAGGTCATGCCGGCCCCGAAGCCGGCCAGCAAGACCTTGTCACCGGCCTTGATACGGCCCTCCTCCAAAGCCTCGGTCAGCGCGATCGGGATCGACGCCGAAGCCGTGTTGCCGTACTTCTGGAGGTTGGTGATCAGGGCCTCCGGGCGCAGGCCGGTGTGCGACAGGATCGAGTTGATGATCCGGATGTTGGCCTGGTGCGGAACGACATGGTCCACATCGGCCGCGTCCACCTTGGCGCTCTCCAGCGTCTCGCGCACCGTACGGACGGTGTAGCGGACGGCGTTGAGGTAGATCTCGTTGCCGTTGATCTGCGCGTAGTGCAGGCCCGCGTCCAGCGTCTCCTGGGTGGTCGGCATCCGGCTGCCGCCCGCCAGCACCTTGAGCGAGCCGGTGCAGGCACCGTCGGCGCCCAGGTTCCACGCCTTGACCCGGTTCTCCGCACCCGGCTGCAGGACGACCGCCCCCGCACCGTCGCCGACGAGGATGGACAGGTCACGGTCGGCCGGGTTGGCCGTCAGGGTGTGGGTGTCCGAGCCGATCAGCAGGATCGGCCGGGGATCGATGGCGATCAGCGCCATCGCGGACACCAGCCCGTAGACGAACCCCGCACACTCGGAATTGACGTCGTGCGCGCTCCCCGAGATCCCCAGTTCGTGGTGGACGAACGCGGACGTCGCCGGGGACGGCTGCTCGGGCGTGGCGGTCGCGACGATCAGGTGGGCGATGTCGGCGCCGGTCAGCCCGGCCTTCTCCAGCGCACGCCGGCCGGCCTCGACGGCCAGGGAGGCGGTGGTCTGCCCCGGGTCGACCGCCCGCCGCTCGCGGATCCCGCAGCGGCTGACCACCCAGTGCTCGTCCACGCCGAAACGCGCCGCGAGTTCGGCACTGGTGACGATGCGTTCGGGTACGGACATGCCCCACCCGGTGATGTCGAAGCCGGTCACGTCACCCCCCGCTACGCCTGAGCCGGGACGAGGTCGACGATCTTCGCGTAGACGTCACGCAGCGTCGTCGTGTCGTCCAGGTCCGCGAAGAGGGACTCGTCGGCCGGAATGTGCGGGTACTGGTTCTGGAATCCGTACAGCCACTCCATCAGGTCCAGCGAGTCGACGTCCGCAATGTGCTGGAGCGGGGCGTCGGGGCTGACCTCCGCGGCACCCGAGACGGCCTCGAGCTGGCTCGCCAGTTCTTCGATGGTGGGCAGCGACATGGGGTCGGTCCTCTCTCGGCAATGCAACTCGGCAGTGCGTGTCTGGTTTTCGAGAGCGATAAAAGCCCCGCCCCCGCAAGGAAGGCGCAACACCGCCCCCGATCCTCATTCCCGGCCTTCTTGCGCACACCTTGCGGGGCATCGGGTTTTCTCGGTCGCGAATTCGGAAAACACGGCCCGCCGGACACGCAGGAAAGAGGATCAGGATGACAACGGTCGCCCCCAAGTCGGTGGACCCCGAGGTCGATGCGATCAGGCACCACTACGAGGTCAGCAACGATTTCTACCGGCTCCTGCTGGGCCCCACGATGATGTACTCGGGCGGCTACTGGGAGGACGGCGAGGACCTGGTCGCCACCCTGGACGAGGCGCAGGAACGCAAGCTCGACAAGTTCGCCGAGCTCGCGAACGTCGCGGCCGGCGGCGCCAAGCGCGTCCTGGACATCGGCTGCGGCTGGGGCACCATGCTCAACCGCCTCACCACCGTGCACGGCGCCGAGCAGGCCGTCGGCCTGACCCTGTCCCGCACCCAGGAGGCCTTCATCGACGGCCTCGGCAACCCGCGGATCACCACGCTGGTCCAGAGCTGGGCGGACTACAAGGTCGCGGACGACAGCGAGAAGTACGACGCCGCGTTCTGCATCAACGCCCTGGAGCACTTCGTCTCCTCCAACCTGCCGCCCAAGGAGCGCACCAAGCGCTACCGGTACTTCTTCCAGCAGGTCGCGAACGCCCTCAACCCGGGCGCCAAGTTCGTACTGCACACCATGACCGCCGAGGCGCTGCCGATGAACCGCGCCCTCCTCGACGACCTGAAGTTCCTCCAGCGCTCCGAGTTCGAGGGCTGCCACATCCCCCACCTGAGCGAGCTGTCCGCCGCCGCCGAGGGCCTCTTCGAGATCGACGAGATCGTCAACGAGCGCGAGTCCTTCGCGATGGCCTGCCGCGCCTGGCTGGTCCTGCTGGCCGAACGCCGGGACGAGGCCGTGGCCCTGGAGGGCGAAGAGGTCGTCTCCCGCTTCGAGCGCTACCTCGACATCTTCGCGTACACGCTCGAGGACAAGTTCTTCAACAACTTCCGCGTCACCATCACGCGCCGCTGAGGAGGCCGACGTGACGAGCATTCTTGAACCGGCCAAGGACGGCGGGGCACACACGGGCACCGAGACGCATCCCGGTGGCGGCGGACCGACCCGGCACCTGCGGGTCGCGGTCATCGGCACCGGCTTCTCGGGCCTGGGCACCGCCATCCGACTGCTGCAGTCGGGCATCGACGACTTCCTGGTGTTCGAGCGGGCCGACGAGGTCGGCGGCACCTGGCGCGACAACAGCTATCCGGGTTGTGCGTGCGACGTCATGTCCCACCTCTACTCGTTCTCCTTCGCCCGCAACCCGAACTGGAAGTCCACGTTCGCCTCCCGCGACGAGCTGTACGCCTACCTGCGCGACACGGCCGACCGCTTCGGCGTACGCCCCCACATCCGGTTCGGGCACGAACTGCAGGCCGCCCGCTGGGACGAGGACGAGCGGCACTGGAACATCGAGACCTCACAGGGCCGCTACACCGCCCAGTTCCTGGTCACCGGCACCGGCTACCTCAGCGAGGCCGCCGTACCGGACATCAAGGGGCTTGACGACTTCGAGGGCAGGATCTTCCACTCCTCGGACTGGGACCACGACCACGACCTGGCCGGCCGCCGCGTCGCCGTCATCGGCACCGGCGCCTCCGCCATCCAGTTCGTCCCCAAGATCCAGCCCGAGGTCGGCCAGCTGGACCTCTACCAGCGCACACCCCCGTGGATCGGCCCCAAGC
Organism: Streptomyces sp. NBC_00207; assembly: GCF_045160965.1. Classification (NCBI taxonomy): domain Bacteria; kingdom Bacillati; phylum Actinomycetota; class Actinomycetes; order Kitasatosporales; family Streptomycetaceae; genus Streptomyces; species Streptomyces sp. NBC_00207. The sequence goes on from NZ_CP130715.1 coordinate 9,260,646, forward strand.
CCGACAAGGCCAACAGCGAGCTGCACACCAGGCTGCTCCGCTCACTGCCCGGATACCAGCAGTTCCGGCGGGGCTTCAACATGTGGGGCCGCGAGATCCTGGCCTTCTTCTGGAAGCGCCCCAAGCTCGCCGAGAAGGTCCAGAAGATGGCGAGCGACCACCTGAAGAAGTCGGTCCCCGACGAGGCGCTGCGCGCCAAGCTGACGCCCGACTACCTGGTGGCGTGCAAGCGCCTGCTGTTCTCCAACACCTGGTACCCGGCGATCCAGCAGCCCAACGTGGAGATCGTCACCGACGGCATCGCCGAGATCCGCCCCAAGTCGATCGTCGGCAGCGACGGTGTGGAGCGCGAGGTCGACACCATCATCCTCGGCACCGGCTTCCAGGCCACCGACCGCCCCGTCGCCCGCCGGATCTGGGGCAAGGGCGGCCTCCAGCTGCGCGAGGCCTGGAAGGACGGCATGGCCGCCCACCGCGGCACCACCATCGCCGGCTTCCCGAACCTCTTCATGCTCCTGGGCCCGAACACCGCCCTGGGCCACTCCTCGCAGACCGTGATGATCGAGGCGCAGGTCCAGTACGTCGTCGACTCCCTGAAGCAGGCGCACCAGCGCGGCCTGGCCAGCATCGAGGTCCGCCAGGAGGCGCAGGACGCCTACAACCGCAAACTCGACCGGCACCTCGAGGGCACCGTCTGGATGTCGGGCGGCTGCAAGAGCTGGTACCTCGACGCAAACGGCCGCAACACCACGGTCTTCCCGACCTACACCTGGCGCTTCCGCCGCGGGACCAAGCGCCTCGACCTGAGCGAGTACCAGCTCGCTTCCCGGGTGCGCAGCACCAAGCCGGTACCTCACCAGTAGGAGACGTACGAAGATGAGCAGCACCCACAGAACCGCCGCGGGCACCGCCGCCGAGCCGTCCCGCCGCCGGGTCCTCGGCGGCATCGCGACCACGGCCGTCGCCGTCGTCGGCTGGAACGCCGTGTCCCAGACCTGGGCGACGGCCGCCGAGGCCGCCGGCAACTCCGACGTCGTCCCCGTGCCGGGACTGGCCGGGACCCTGGAGACGACCCCGGGCGTGGTCGACGCCTTCGCCAACGACTTCGGTCACCTCTTCGACGGCGCCCCGAGCAAGCCGTGGGCGGTGCTGCGCCCCGGCGGCATCAACGACATCGTCAAGATCGTCGACTACGCCCGCACCAACAACATCAAGGTCGCCGTCAACGGCCAGGGCGGCACCGGCAACGACATCGAGTCCCACTCGGTCTACGGCCAGGCGCGCGTCCCCGGCGGCATCTCCATCGACGCCAAGGGCATGTCGAAGATCATCTCGATCGGCAGCGACACCGCCGTCGTCGAAGCCGGGGTGACGTGGGGTCAGCTGACCGACGCCGCCCTCCAGGCGGGCAAGACCCCGCCGGCCCTCCCCGACTACCTCTACATCTCCGTCGGCGGCACCATCAGCATCGGCGGCATCGGCGGCACCGTGCAGAAGTACGGCCTGCTGTGCGACACGATCCAGTCGATCGACATCATCACCGGCGACGGCAAGCTCGTCACCGCCAACGCCTCCCAGCGCCCGGAACTGTTCAACGCGGCCCTCTCCGGCGGCGGCCAGGTCGGCATCATCGTCCGGGCCACCGTCAAACTGATCCCCGCGCCCAAGCGGGCCGTCATCTTCAGCCTCTTCTACAGCACGGTCGAGCAGTACCTCGCCGACTCGGAGAAGGTGCTGGCCGACGGCCGGTTCCAGGTCCACGCCGGCGAGATGCTCCGCACCCCGGACAACTCCGGCTGGCGCTACAAGCTGGAGGTCGGCGCCACCTACAACACGACGCCGCCCAACCGCACCAGGCTGCTGTGCGACCTCAAGGACGTCCGCGCGGACGCGGTCATCGAGGACGTGTCCTTCCGGGACTACATGTTCCGCCTCGACGCCTACGAGGCGTACCTGAAGGAGGGCGGCCACTGGTACACGCCCAAGCCGTGGCTGAGCATGTTCCTGCCCGCCTCGAAGACCAAGGCGTTCATGAAGCTCGTCGAGCAGGAGCTGGACGCGAACTCCCTCGGCGGCGGATTCCTGCTCTTCTACCCCTTCTACACCTCGAAGATCAAGCGGCCGCTGGCGATGATGCCCAACGAGTCCGTGGTCTACCTCTTCGACCTGCTGCGCTTCCCCAACCCGGGTGAGCCGAACATCCAGGGCATGATCGACCAGAACCGCCGCCTGTACGACATCGCGGTGGCCAGCGGCGCCAAGCGCTACCTGGTGGGCTCGATCCCGATGACGGGCGCCGACTGGCAAAAGCACTTCGGCAACCGCTGGACCGGCTTCGTCAACGCCAAGCGGAGGTTCGACCCCAACAACATCTTCACGCCCGGCCAGGGCTTCTTCGCCTGACGGCAGACCGGCCGGCTGTGGAGTCCCGGCGGTGGGGGCGGGGAGCACGACAACCCCGCCCCCACCGCCTTTCCCGTACCGAGTGGAGGCCCTGAGATGAGCACGTACGACCTGATCGACGAGGCGGTGATCGACGCCCCGGCGGATACCGTCTGGGACGCGCTCGTCGCCGAATTCCGCGGCGCGAAGAAGTGGTGGGTCCCGCACAACACGTTCACCGCCGTCTCCGGCGCCCCCGACGAGGTCGGCGGCACGGTGGACGTGGTCGTGCACACCAAAGGCGTCGACAAGGGCGGACTGAAGCTGCGCTTCACCTCCCGCACGGTGGCCGTGGAGCCCGGCCGCCGCCTGGACATCGAGTACGTCGACGGCGTCTTCCGCGGCCCGGGCACCTTCCTCCTCGAACCGCTGCCCGGCGGACGCACCCGCGTCTCGATGCACTTCGCCGGCAGCCCGCACGGCTGGCTCAAGGCCCTGGCCAAGGTCGCGGACCTGGGCGCCGAACACTCCAAGGCCACCCTCGCCGCGTTCGCCTCGCTGGACCGGCAGCTGTCGGCGGCCCCCCGGTGACCGCCGCCCCGCAGGCCACCAGCGAACTGACGGTCCACACCGACGACGGCGCCGAGCTGGCGGTGACCGTACTGGCCCCCCTGAACGGGGCACCCCCCGCCGCCGACGTGGTCCTGCTGCACGGCTGGGCCCACACCCGCCGCGCCTGGGGCACCGTCGCCGACCGGCTGATCCGCGCCGGACACCGCGTCGTGCTGTACGACCAGCGCGGCCACGGCGCCTCCACCCTCGGCCGCACCCCGGTCTCGGTGGAGCGCCTGAGCGCGGACCTCGCGGCGGTCCTGGGCGAGACCGACGCCCGCGAGGCGGTGCTCGTCGGCCACTCCGGCGGCGGGTTCGCCGCCCTCTCCTACGCCGCCACCTCGCCCTCGGCGGGCCGGCTGCGCGGCCTGGTGCTGCTGGGCACGGCGGCCCACGGCCAGGACACCCCCGACAGCGAGGTGAAGATGATGGGCAGCGAGGTCTTCTCCCGGGCCCTGCGCCGGCCCTGGCTGGGCGGCAGACTGCTCGGCTCCACCATGGGCAAGGGCGTGGACCGAGTCGTGCGCGACGTGAACCGGCAGATGTTCGCCGCCACCACACCGCGCGTGCGGGCGGACTTCTTCCGCTGCACCCGCGGCTGGGACGTCCGCGAGGCACTGAAGGCGGTCACCACCCCCGCCGTCGTCCTGCACGGCGACGGCGACAAGGTGATCGACATCGCGCTGGCCGAGACCCTCGCCGAGGTCCTGCCCGGCGCCCGCTTCGAAACGGTCCCCGGCGCGGGCCACATGCTCGCGCTGGAGCGTCCGCTCCTCGCGGTCGCGGCCGTCACCGAGCTCGCCTCACGATGATCGAGGAACTCCTCCCCCCGGGCGTCACGTCATCGGAAGCCTTCGACGACGCGGCGCCCGCCCCTCTCTTCCCGGCCGAGGCCGCCCTGATGCAGGGCCGACGCGCCCACCGGCGACGCCAGTTCGCCACCGCCCGGGCCTGCGCCCGCCGCTGCCTGGCCGACCTCGGCCGCCCCGCCGCCGCCCTGCTCCCGGGACCGGGCGGCGCCCCCCAGTGGCCCACCGGCGTGGTCGGCAGCATCACCCACTGCCAGGGCTACCGCGCCGCGGTGGCGGCCCCCGCCTCCCTGATGGCCGCCGTCGGCATCGACGCGGAACCGGCGGGCCCACTGCCCCGGGGCGTCCTCGCCCTCATCACCTCCGAGGCGGAGCGCACCCACCTGGCCCACCTCGCCTCGGCCGATCCCTCCACCCCCTGGGACCGTCTCCTCTTCTCCGCCAAGGAGGCCGCGTACAAGGCCTGGTACCCGGCCACCGGCATCTGGCTCGGCTTCCGCGACGCCACCCTCACCCTCTTCCCCGACGGCGGCTTCGCGGCGACCCTGCACCCCCCGCTGCCCCCACCGGTCGACCCGGTCTACCAGGGCCGCTGGCTGGCCGGCCCGGACCTGATCCTGACCGCGGTGACACGCGAGGGGCCCCCGCCGCCCCCACGGGCCACGGCCGCCGCACTGATCTCCTCGGCAACACCCGCGTAGCGCCCCGGCCCGAACCCCGTCTCCCCGCACCCGCACCCGGGCCCGGGCCGCCGGCGGCCGGCCGGCGGTCAGGGCCGGGGCAGCACCACCGTGCGCGCCTGCTGCGGGGCCTGCGGCGCGGCGACCGGGTGGGCACCCGTACGGAACTCCTGGGGGCTCATGCCCCGCACGCGCTTGAACGCCGTCGACAGGGCGAACGCCGAGCTGTAGCCCACCCGCCGGGCCACCGTCGCGATGGTGGCATCCGGCTCCCGCAGCAGGTCCGCGGCGAGGGCGAGCCGCCACCCCGTCAGATAGGCCACCGGCGGCTCACCCACGACCTCGGTGAACCGGCGGGCCATCGAAGCCCGCGACACCCCCACCTTCAGGGCGAGTTCCTCCACGGTCCACCCGTGCGCGGGATTCTCGTGGAGCAGCCGCAGCGCCGGACCGACCACCGGATCGCTCTGCGCCCGGTACCAGGACGGCGCGCCACTGCCGGGCGCCGCCAGCCAGGTACGCAGCACCCCGATCAGCAGCAGGTCCAGGAGCCGGTCCAGCACGATCTCCTGGCCCGGCTCGTCCCTGGAGATCTCCGAGGCCAGCAGCGCGACCAGCGTGGTGTCGGCCGCCTCCGCCGGACGCACCAGGATCGTCGGCAGCGCACTCAAAAGCCGCCGGCCGATCTCGCTCGGCGCCTGGTAGGTGCCGCTCAGCATCACGGCCGAGCCGGCATCCTGGAACTCGTCGCCCCAGGTCCGCACACCGAGCGCCATCGTCTCGGTGACGTCCTCACCCTCCTCGGTGCTGCACCGCTGCTCCGGACCGACGGTGATCTGCACCGGCGTGTCCGGGGAGTCGGCGACCGTGTACGGCTCGGGTCCCCGCACGACCGCCACATCACCGGGCCGGATCATCACCGGCGTGCCGAGGGCGGGAAGCAGCCAGGCGTCGCCGTGCACCATCGTGACCACCGAGAGCGGCGCCCGGTCCTCCACGCGCAGCGACCAGGGCGGGTTGAAGACGGACTTGAGCAGGAAGGCCCCCCGGGCCTTGGGGCCCTCCAGCAGTCCGGTCAGCGTGTCCATGCGTACATCCTCTCGCGTCGCGCGGCCGCACCGAAGCCCCCGCACCCCGCCTGACCGCGTCGCCGCCTGCACGCGGCGAAGCGCCCGCTCTCCCGCGGGGGACGGAAAGAGAGCGGGCGCCGATCGCGGGGGTTCTACGCAGCCGACGCGCGGCCGTGCAGCGTCAGCGCGCGCCCCAGCGCGGCCAGCGCCGCCGTACAGGCCACCGTGCGCACGACGTTGCCGGACGCCCAGCGGCCCCCGAAGCGCGAGCGGGCCGCCGCCGCATCGGCGCCGGCCCGGGCCAGCTGGTTGTTGAGGGGGATGTTCACGATCGCGGTGACGGCCAGCGACAGCCCGTACAGCGCGAACGCCAGCCAGCCCCAGCGCGCCGCGTCGGGCCGGCCGCCGCGCTGCTGCTGCCTGGCCGCCACCCCGGTCGCCAGGAACGCGCCCAGGAAGAGCAGGCCGAACAGGCCGTTGTCGATCGCCTCGTTGATGTTCCGCATCGCGGTCACATACGTCTGGTCATCGCCGCGGCCCAGACCCGGCATCACCGAGATGTCGAAGGCGAAGTACAGGCCGGCCATCAGCCCCGTCCCCACCGTCGCCGCCACCAGCGTCACCGATTGCGTGGTCGTGCTGCTCAATTCAGGATTCCCTTCAACGTGCGCTCGTACCGCCGGTTCAGCAGCGTGGCGCCGATCAGCCGGACGGGAGGCGGGATCGTGGCGGAGACGTGCGCGACCGAGCGCCGCGACGCACCGTCGAACATCCACGGCTGCAGATACGTCATCACGCGCATCGGGGCACTGGAGACGACCTTGCGCTCCTCGGCCAGATAGGCCCGCTCCCCGAGCCGGTCGAAGACCGGGAAGACGATCCGCTCCTCATCGCGCAGGTGGTCGCGCAGCACACCCTCGAAAGTCTGCGCCGCCCTCACCAGACCGTCACCGCGGCGGGCGACCGCCGTCGACACGGCCGCCATCGCCGCATCCAACTCCTCGTGGTCCTCGTGCAGTTCACGCGCCTGTGCATCGAAGTCGGCATCCCGGCGGCGCAGCCCCGGCCACAGGACGTCGTCCTCACTGGTGTGGTGCCACTCGATGACCTCGCGCAGCCGCTGCCACCACGCGCTGCCCGCCCCGCTCCACGCGGGGGCCGCGGCGCGCAGCCGGGCCGCGTCACGCCGCATCGCGACGTGCATCAGGGCGAAGCCGTGGAAGTGCGGGGGAAGGTGTTCCAGCCCGTGTTCGCTGGAATACGACGGGGGAGCCGGCACGGGAGCCTCCTGCCTGTCTGTCATGCGGGGTGGTGCCGGTGAGCACTGGCACGGTGTCGTGCGCAGATCCCCGGACACCCCGAGCACCGGGCGGCGGCCGTACCAGAGTCGCCGCCCGGTCAAGGAGCGAAAAGAGGGGAACGCGCAGACGGTGAAGGGGCCTTGTGCCGTCAGACGTTCCAGACCCCGGACGCCGCCGCGTCGCGGGCGAACTCGGAGAAGTCCTTGGGCTTGCGGCCCAGGGCCTCCTCGACACCGTGCACCAGGTGCGCGTTGCGCCCGTCGAGGATCATCGTGAACAGGTCCGCGAACTCCTCCGGGAGGCCGTTCTCGCGCAGCACGGCCCGGTACTCCTCGTTGGTGACCGAGATGTACCTGATCTCCCGGCCGGTGGCCTTGGACAGTTCGGCGGCCACATCGCTGTAGCTGAGCAGGCGCGGGCCCGACAGCTCATAGGTCTTGCCGATGTGCTTGTCATCGGTCAGCGCCGCCACCACGACATCGGCGATGTCATCGGCGTCGACGAAGGCCTCCACCGCGTCACCGGTCGGCAGGGCGATCTCGCCGGCCAGCACGGGCTCCAGGAAGAAGCTCTCGTTGAAGTTCTGGTTGAACCAGCTCGAGCGGACGATGGTCCAGTCGCCGCCGGAGGCCTTCAGGTTCTCCTCCGACACCTCCGCGGCCTCCTCACCGCGCCCGGACAGCAGCACCAGACGGCGCGCACCGCCGGCGACGGCCACCTTGGAGAAAGCACCGACCTGTTCGGCGGCACCCGGGAAGGCGAGGTCGGGGTAGTAGGTCACGTACACCCGGTCGACGCCCTCCAGCGCCGGTCCCCAGGTGGCGGGCTCGTGCCAGTCGAAGGCGGGCTGGCCGCTGCGCGAACCGATCCGGACCTCGCGGCCCTGGGCGGAAAGCTTCTCGGCGACGCGCCGGCCGGTCTTGCCGTGACCGCCGATGACGAGGGTGATCTGCGTGTTCTGAGTCATGAGTACAGTCAAGTCCAGTCTCGCGAGACGGGCCATAGCCACAAAGCTCAGTTCCATATGCCTGCGTCTACGAGAGGTCGCCTCGGAGCGCGACGGAGAGAGGGTGGCTTCGGCGTGAGCTCCAGAATCGTAGGCATGCCCCCAGCAGGCGGGCCAGGCCTCTCCAGCAATCCTCGACCACCCGTGGACACACCGTCGAGCAGCCGTCCAGCCCCTCCTGACCAGCCGTCAAGCCGCCTTGTACGGCAGGACTTGAGCCGTTCTCCGGCCCCCTGCGACACCATCGGCCCCGGAGTCACGACCCGCCCGCTGGGAGGCCGCATGAACGCCACTCCGGATCATCCGGAGCTCGACCACCTGTCCGCCGACCTGGCCGCTCTGCTCACACGGATCGGGCTCGACCCGGCCGCCGAGCCGACCGTACGCCTCGACCGCATCGACACCCGCTTCGCGGCCGCGGCCGCCCGCCACCCGGCCCGGGTCTGCACCCGGGACACCGAGGAGCAGACGACCTATCTCGAATCGGACTGGCTCGCCGACGACATCGCCGGGCGCCTGTCGGGCCGTACGGGACCCGGATCGGTGATCGCCGTCCGCGCACAGCGCACCTGCCGGACCCCCGCCGCCGTGGTGGGCGCCCTGCGCACCGGGGCGGCCGTACTGCCGCTGGAGCCCGGGCACAACGCGGGCCTCCAGGAGTTCCTGATGCGCGACGCCGGCGCCGAGATGGTCATCTCCGACGGCGGACTGCTGCGCGACGAGATCCCGCTGGCCAAGGCGGGCAGGTTCGTCATCGCGGCGCGGCCCGAGGCGGCGATGCGCCGCGAAATCCCGCCGGCCACGGCCTTCCTGGCGCTCCCCACGGGCGGCGATCCGGGCCGGGCACTGACCCTGCGGCCCGTCGGCCACATGGACGTGCTGTCCTGGGTGGACGCCCTGGTCCCGCTGCTGGAGTCGGGACCGGACGAGGTGTGGACGTACTTCCACTCCCTCAGCCTGGACCTGGGCATGCGCGAGATCTGGGGACCCCTGCTGTCCGGCGCCCGCGCCGTCGTCGTGGACCGCGACACCGCCCGCGACGCCCGCGCCTTCGCCCGCCTGCTGGCCGAGCAGGAGGTGACGGTGCTGACACAACTGCCGTCCGCCTTCGCACGGCTGGCCGTCGCGGCGCGCGCCGGCAGGAGCACCCTGCCGGCCCTGCGGCACGTACTGCTCTCGGACGAGCAGACCGACGCGCCCGCCCTGGCCGACTGGCAGGACGCACGCATCGCCCCGCAGGCCGTCCTCTGGGACGTTTCGGGGCCACCGACCGTCCTCTGAAAACAGGGCCGCCGGGGGACCGGCGGCGGGGAGGGCCGCGGACGACCGACCGTCCGCGGCCCTCCCCCCTGTGCCCGTCCACCGGCGGCCGGCGTCAGAAGTTCCCCAGCCCTCCGCACACGTTGAGCGCCTGGGCCGTGATGGAGGCGGCCAGATCGGTGGTCAGATAGCCGACCAGAGCGGCCACCTCCTCGGGGGTGGAGTAGCGGCCCAGCGGGATCTTGGACTCGAGCTGCTCCTGGACGTACTCCTCGGTGGTGTCCCACGCCTGCGCGTACCCGCTGCGCACGCGCGCCGCCATGGGCGTCTCCACGTACCCGGGGCAGACCGCGTTCACGGTGGTACCGGTCGGAGCGAGCTCCTTGCCGAGCGCCTTCGTGAAGCCGACCACGGCATGCTTGGAGGCGGTGTACGGGGCCCCGAGCAGGACCCCCTGCTTGCCCGCGGTGGAGGCGATGTTGACGATGCGGCCCCAGGGCTGCGCCCCGAGGCCGCCGGCGTTGAGGACCTCGCGCGTCAGCAGGAACACACTGTTGAGGTTGGTGTCGATGACGTCGTGCCACAGCTCGTCGGTGATGTCCGCGGTGGCACCGCCGCCGCTGCGGCCCGCGTTGTTGACCAGGATGCTCACCGGCGCCCCGTACACCGCCACCGCCGCGGCGACCACCGCCTTCACCGCCGAGCGGTCGCGTACGTCGGCGGCCGCGCCCTCCACGCTCATCCCTTCGCACTGCAGGTCGGCGACGGTCTGCTTGACCGCGGCCTCGGTACGCGCGCAGACGAACACCCGGTGCCCGCGCGCTCCCAGGTCCCGGGCGACGGCCAGCCCGATGCCGCTGGTCGCCCCGGTGACCAGCGCCACGGGCCGTTCGGGGGCCTGCGTTCTCGCCTTGACCGTCATCCTTGTTCCCTCCGTCGCTCACCAGGACGTCCAGAGCGTGCCGCAGAGCACTCGGGGCGCGACGGATCAGCGCTCGCGCCAGGTCCCCGCGCGCCGCAGCCCGCCGGTTCGGTCCCAGCCGGCGGCCCGGGTGCGGGCGGGCTCGGTCCGCCCGCCCGACCGGCTGACCAGCAGGGCCGTCAACACCGCCAGCAGGGCGGCCGTCTCCGCCGCATCGGGATGCCCGCGCGTGATCCTCCACGACTCCGCTTCCGCCCCCGCCGCCGCTCCGGCCCCGGCGGCCGGCCGTCCGGCCGTCATACCGGCGGGTTGCCGTGCTTGCGCGACGGCAGGTCGGCGTACTTGGGACGGAGCATGGCCAGTGCCGAGGTGAGCACCGAACGGGTTTCGGCCGGGTCGATGACATCGTCGACCAGGCCGCGTTCGGCCGCGTAGTAGGGGTGCATGAGCTCGGTCGTGTACTCCTTGATCTTCTGCGCGCGCGTCGCGTCGGGGTCGGCGGCGGCGGCGATCTCCCGGCGGAAGATGACGTTCGCCGCGCCCTCGGCGCCCATGACCGCGATCTCGTTGGTGGGCCAGGCCAGTGCGAGGTCCGCGCCGATGGAACGGGAGTCCATGACGATGTACGCACCGCCGTACGCCTTGCGCAGGACCAGGGAGATCCGCGGGACGGTGGCGTTGCAGTACGCGTACAGCAGCTTGGCGCCGTGCCGGATGATGCCGCCGTGCTCCTGGCCGACCCCGGGCAGGAAACCGGGGACGTCGACCAGGGTGACGATCGGGATGTTGAAGGCATCGCAGAACTGCACGAAGCGGGCCGCCTTCTCGCTCGCGTGGATGTCGAGCACCCCGGCGAGGTGGGCGGGCTGGTTGGCGACGAAGGCGGTGACGTGTCCGTCCATCCGGGCGAGCGTGCACACCACGTTGGCCGCCCACCCGGGCTGGACCTCGAAGTGGTCGCCGTCGTCGACGACCTCCTCGATGACCCGGCGGATGTCGTACGCCTGCTGCGGATGGGCGGGCACGATCGCGGCGAGCGCCTCGGTAGGCCGGTCCGCGGGATCGTCGCCCCACTCACGCGGCGGTGTCTCGCGGTTGTTGGCGGGCAGCAGCGACAGCAGGTGCCGCACGTCCTCCAGGCAGCTCTCCTCGTCGTCGTAGGCGAAGGCGGCCACCCCGGAGACCGCGGCGTGCACGTCGGCGCCGCCCAGGCCGTTCTGCGTGATCTCCTCACCGGTGACGGCACGGACCACGTCGGGGCCGGTGATGAACATCTGCGAGGTGCCGCGGACCATGAACACGAAATCGGTGAGCGCGGGGGAGTACGCCGCCCCGCCCGCGCACGGGCCCATCATCACGCTGATCTGCGGGATGACGCCGGAGGAGCGGGTGTTGCGCCGGAAGATGCCGCCGTAGCCGGCCAGCGCGGACACGCCCTCCTGGATACGGGCGCCGGCACCGTCGTTGAGCGAGACCAGCGGGGCGCCGGCCGCCTCGGCCAGGTCCATCACCTTGTGGATCTTCTCCGCGTGGGCCTCGCCGAGCGCCCCGCCGAAGATACGGAAGTCGTGCGCGTACACGAAGACGGTGCGGCCGCCGACCGTGCCCCAGCCGGTGACCACCCCGTCGGTGTACGGCCGCTTCTGCTCCAGCCCGAAACCGCTCGCGCGGTGCCGGCGCAGCGCCTCGATCTCGTGGAACGAGCCCTCGTCCAGCAGCAGTCCGATGCGCTCGCGGGCGGTGAGCTTGCCCTTGGCGTGCTGCTGTTCGGTGGCCCGCTCGCCGGGACCGGCCAGGGCCTGTGCCTTGATGCCGGCCAGTTCCGCGGCACGGTCGGTACCCGGCGGGGTGGACACGTCGATGATGGTCATGAGGATCCTCCAGATCTGAAGACCGGATTGCGGCCACCGTCGCGCGCGCGGCTCAAGACGCCGTGGAAGTCCACTCGGACCCCGTACGAGACGCGGTCCTGGCGCGGCTCCGGCGTGCGGGCCCGGCGGCCTGACAGTGGGGGGCGGGGCTCAGGTCGTCCGGTGCAGTGTGAGGTGGCCGCGGCGGACCGGCGTCCCCCGGTACGGCGGCGGCCCGCCGAAGCGGTCCCCGCCGGCCGCGGCCAGCGCCGCACCCGGGGCCACGGCCGCGCCGCCGGTGTACTCCCGCTCCTCGCGCTCCTCCCGGAGGACGTCCCGCAGGGCCTGCTCGAAGCGGTCGATGTCCTGTGCGCTGTTGTCGCGGTGGACGGAGGCCCGCACGGCGGTGGCGCCGCCCCGCGCGGCCGGGTGGAGCGGGTTCTCCTGCGCGACGGTCTTCCAGAGGACGACCCCGCGCCGGGCCAGAGCGCGGCGGATGAGCGCGGCCGGCACCTCGCCGTGACGGAAGGCCAGCATCCCGGCCTGCTCCCGGCCCGGCGCGAGCACTTCGATCCCGGGCGTCCGCTCCACGGCGGCGCGCAGCCGGGGCAGCAGGTCCTCGTAGGGCAGGCGCACGGCGGCGGCATGGTGGGCGAGGGCGGCGTTCAGCGCGGCGACGGCGGCCGGGGCGGGCGCCGGCGGGCGTCCGCTCCACACCCCGTGCGCCGCGTAGGCGAAGCCCACGGCCTCCGGGCCGCGCAGGAACCGCCAGCCGTCCGCCGTGACCAGCTGCGCGCCGATGCGCGCGGCGTCGACGGGGAGCTGGCCGACCGAGTGGGAGGCGTCGACGGCGTACCGGGCCCGGTGGGGGGCCAGGAGCCGGCCCACCTGCTCGACGGGACTGACCGTTCCGCAGGCCGAGGAGACGTGGACCACCGAGACGAGGGCGACGTCCCCGTCGAGGTGGGCCCGCATCCAGTCCAGGTCGAGGTCGCCGTCCGCCCGCAGCGGGACGACCTCCAGCCGGCAACGGGTGCGGTCGCGCAGGGCGTAGAGGGTGCTCAGGCGGGCCACGCCCTCGTACGGGGTGGTCCAGATCCGGTCGCCGGGAGAGAGTTCCGCGGCGCGGACGAAGGCGTCGAAGGCCTCGGCCGCGCCGGTGGCCAGGACCGTGTCGCCGGCCGGGACGCCCAGCAGGGCGCCGAGTCGTTCGTGCACCTCGGTGTGCAGGACGGCGCCGAGGTGCTCCGCCAGCGCGCGGCTCCCGAAGCGGTCGTCGCGGGCCGTGCAGGCGGCGAGCACGGCCCGCACGCCGTCCGGCATCCGGCCCGTGCCCGCCGTGTTCAGGTGGGCCGTTCCTTCCGTGTCGTACGTCGGCGCATTCAATTCAGGGGCCTCCCCCCGCTGTCGGGGCCGCGGCACGTCCACGACCCTGTCTTCCACGCATTGCCAAAACGTCTGGCAATACATTGCCTATCGCTTGGCAGTTTTGGCAATGCCCGCTCCGGCGGCACTCGAGTTCCGGCCCCTTGGCAACACTTGGCAAGATTCCCCGCCGACCCCGCCCCATCGGCTTCCGCGCAGGTCGCAGCGATTCACAGCGGCATGCGGACCGCGCGGGAGACGGCAGGCGCCCCTTGCTCCAGTCCTTCTCAAGCGATTGACGAGCAAATCCCGAGCGGACGTTGCCAATCTTCTTGGCAGAGGACTTGCCAAAAACATTCGAAACGTTGCCACGGAGGAGCCACCATGAAGAACATCGCCCGCCTCGTCGCCACCGCCGCCCTGGCCACCACCGCCGTCCTCACCGCCGGCGCGGCCGCCCACGCCGACGGCGGCGACATCGACTGGCCGGTCGCCCCGGCCTCGGCCGGCGCCCCGGCCGCCCCCGGCACCGGCCCCGCCACCACCCTTATCGACTGGCCGTGACCGCCCGGGAATCCGCCCGGCAGGAATCCGCCCCGGAGTTCCCGAAACGGAAAAGACGACGGAATCCTTTCCCGCATTCCCGGCACCCGTGAGAAAAAGGTCACCCGGGCACGGCACCGCAGGTGGAAGGCGGCTCGAAACCCGCTACAGGAAAGAGATGGAACACATCCACCCCGGCTAGCGTGCCTCGAACGGGGGCAGCTCCTTGGCCACCGGAGGAAAAGAGCCAAGGAAGTACGGAGGAGACCGTGAGAATTCAGGTTCTGGGTCCACTGAGCGCCGAGGTCAACGGCGGATCCATAGTTCCGACCGCGGGCAAACCAAGACAGATCCTGTCACTCCTCGCGCTCTATCCAGGGCGCGTCATACCGGTTCCCACCCTCATGGAGGAGATCTGGGGAACCGCGCCGCCGCAGAGCGCCCTGACCACCCTGCAGACGTACATCCTCCAGCTGCGCAGGCGGCTGGGCACCGCGATGGGGCCCGACGCCCCCGGCGGCGCCAAGGAGGTGCTGGTCACCCGGCACGGCGGCTACCTCCTGCAGATACCCGAGGACGACGTCGACGTGCACGACTACGAACGCCTCGTCCGCGAGGGCCAGTCCGCCTTCGAGTCCGGCGACAGCCAGGTCTCCGCCGCCCGCTTCCGGGCCGCCCTGGACCTGTGGCGCGGCCCGGCACTCGTCGACGTACGGGTCGGACCGATCCTCGACATCGAGGTCATGCGCCTCGAGGAGAGCCGCCTGGTCACCGTGGAGCGGCGGATCGACGCCGACCTCAGGCTGGGCCGCCACGGCGAACTGATCGCCGAACTGACCGAGCTGACCGCACGCCACCCCCAGCACGAAGGACTCCACTCGCAGGTCATGGTCGCCCTGTACCGCGCGGGCCGGCAGGCGACCGCCCTGGACGTCTACCGCCGGCTGCGCGGCCGGCTGATCGAGGACCTCGGAGTGGAGCCGTCACCGCAACTCCAGCGCCTGCACCAGGCCATGCTGGCCGTCGACCCGCAGCTCGACGTGCTCGCCGGACCGCGCTGCACCTCCACCTTCGACCTCTTCGCCGCGTAACGCCCGGCCGGTCAGCCCCCGGCCGCCCGGCGGCCGGGCCGTCCGGCCGTTTCAGCCGCGCCGCACCGCCACCCCCGCGAGCCCCCGGGCGAGCGCGTCCGCGCTGCCCCGGGGACCGCCCAGGCCCGTCATGACCACGCTCACCGGCGATCCCGTCCCCTGCGCGAGGACCCGCCCGAGCTCGTACGCCGCCCCCGCGCCGGGACCGCACCCGCACAGCACCAGCCGCCTGCCCGACGCCAGCAGACCGGTCAGGGCGGTCAGCGCGGCGGGCACCACCGGGCCGGGCGGGCCCTCCAGGTCCAGCGCCACGATGGTCTGCGGGCCCCGGTGCTCCCGCGTGAACAGCTCGTAGCAGCCGCCCACCACCCCCGGGACCACCAGCAGACAGATCACGTCCGCCGAAGACGCCCCGCTGCGCAGCGTTCTGACGGCGGCGCGCCGCGCCGCGGCCGGCCGCCCGGCCATGACGGGGACCCCGTCGTCCGCCAGCAGGTCCAGCACCCGGCCGACGGTGGGATCCGGGTCCGGCAGATCGGTCAAGGCCCGCAGCAGGCCGACGCACTGGCCCAGGACCGCGGCCGCGTCCGCGTCCGCCAGCCTCGCCCGGTCGTAGACGGCGTCGAGCACCAGCGCGCCGCCGCTCTCGTGCCGGGCCACGACCGTGACGGGCACCCCGGCTCCGGCCCCGACGGTCCGCGGTGCATCCACGCCGATGCCCTGCGCCGCCAGTTCACGGCCCACGTCGGCCCCCGGCCCGGCCGGGCCGTCGAAGACGATGACACTCTCGGTGAGCCGCTCGCCCGGCCCCCGCCCGCTCCACACGCGGATGCGGTCGCCCGACACCCACGGGTAGGCGGCCATGTCCAGCCGGGCGTCGTGCACCTGCTGCAACAGGCCGGTCAGCGGGGCCGCCGGATCCACCCGCACCGTCATCGGCAGCGCACTGCCGAGCAGCCCGGGGATACCGGCCGCTCCGGGCAGCGCGATGTCGCCGCCGCAGAGCCGGACCCCGAAACTCACCGGCAGGGGCCCCTCGGCCGCAGCCGCCCGGTACAGCAGCAGCGCCCACACCAGGTGCAGGGCGCTGCTCTCACCGGCACCCCGGGCCGCGGCCCACGACCGCAGCCGGGGACCGTACGGTTCGCCCAGCCGCCGGCGCAGGCGCCCCTGACCGCTCTGGCGGGTGTCCGCACCGGGACGGCCCGGCGCGGTCGCGGCGCCGCGCGGGGGCGCCGCACGCGTCCACAACTCCCGGGCGCCCTCGTCGCTCTGCCGGGCCAGCCAGCGCGCGTGGTCCCACAGGTCGGGGCGGCGCTCACCCCCGGGCAGGACGCCTGCGGCCAGGTAGGCGCGGTAGAACGCGCGCAGCAGGAGACCGACGCCGCGCTCGTCGAGCAGGGCCCGGTGGCAGGTCAGCAGGATCCGGGTGGGCGCCCCCGGCTCCCCCTCCAGCAGGGTCAGGCGCAGCAGCGGCGGCCGGTTGAGGGCGAACCCCCGCGCCCGGTCCGCGTCGAGGAGGTCCTGCCAGGCGATCTCGGCGCGGGTGCGGTGGACGACCTCGACCTCGGCGCACGGATGCAGCAGGAGCCGTGGCACGGCCGTCCAGTCGAAGGCGGCCCGCAGGACCGACTCCCGCCCGCAGACGGACTGCCAGGCCGCGTCGAAGCGGTCCCGGTCGAGCGGTCCCGCCCAGTTCCAGTGGATCTGCTCCACGTACCGCTCCGCGCCCTCGGGACGGGTGACGGCCTCCACGAGCAGCTCGCGCCGGTACCCGTCCAGGGCCAGGGGTTCGCCGCCGCCCGGGTACGGGCCCAGCAGGTCGGCCAGCAGCCCGGCGCTCAGCGGAGCGGGGCCGGCCGCGGCGGCGTCCGGCAGGAGGCGCAGGGTGTGCCGGCCCGGACCGTGGCCCTCCAGGGTGACCCGGAAGCTGCGGTGGCGCTCGGCGATGCGGGCGGCGAACACCTCGGCGTCCGCGTCGTGGCGCAGCCCGCGCAGGCCGAGGACGAGCGTGGAGCCGGGCGCACCGCGGCCCGCCTCGTGCACCACCGCAAGGACCGGCCCCGGCCCGTCCGCGGCGTCACGGCGGCTCACCGGCCGGCCCGCACACAGCCGGCCCGGACGCCCGCCGCGCTCCCGTCAGTCGCCGGCACGGACACGGACACGACACGGCGGGGACGACGCGAAGGGCACCGCGGGACGTTCCCTTGCGTTCACGGCGTCCGCCTTCCCTCGCCCCGCCCGGAGGTCACCGGTCGCAGAAAGCGTAAGTGGTCCACCGGCCCGGACCCCCTTTCCTCGAGCGGGACTGCAGCGCTTCGCGAACCGGTGTCGACCTGCGCCTCCCGGGCCGCCGCCGGCAGGACGCGCCGGCGCCGGTGCGCGGCGCCGACCAGGTAGCGCTCCTGGACGAGATGGGTGGTGAACGACCAGTCCCCGGCCGGCCCCCCCTCCTGCACAGCGCCCGCCAGGACGACACGCCCCCGGTCGTCGTGGCCGAACCCGACGGTGGAAGAGCCGCGCCGCAGCCCGTGCCCGTGCCCGAGCGCCCTGGCGTGGGCCTCCTTCAGGGTCCACAGCCACAGCAGCCGGGCCCGGCGCTCGCTCTCGGGCAGCGCGGCCAGCGCCGCGCCCTCCGCCACGGTGCACAGGGGCCCGGCCGGCCCGTCGCAGGAGACGTCACGGTCTGCGGCCTGCACGTCCACACCGATCGGACCGGTGCGGCTGACGCCGACCACGATCAGCTCACCGGTGTGCGCCAGGCTCACCTCCAGGTCCTCGCCCGCACCCCGCACCAGGGGCTGTCCGCCCGGCTCGTACCCCAGTTCCAGGCCGTCCACGGGAACGTTCAGCGCCGCGGCGGCGGCGTGCCTGACCACGAACCGCGAGACGGCGAACCGCATCCTGCCGGCCGCGGGCTCCGTCTGCCGGTAGCGGGGCCAGTCGCTCCCGAGCAGGGGCCGCAGCGCGGGGTCGAGCAGCACGGCCGCCAGCCACTGGCCCCACGTCGTGCAGATGACCGCCCGGCCGACGTCGTCGAGCCGGTCGCCCACCTCGTCCCAGGGGCCTTCGGGACCGGCGATGTGCACCGGCGCGTCGAGCGGATCAGGGCGGTACCGGACGGGGACCATGGTCACGACCTCCTTCTCGTGCTCACAGCGGACCCGCGCTCACAGCGGACCCGCGCTCATCGCGGACCCGTGGACCCGCGGACGGCGAAACCCGGAAGTCACCGCAGCCGCCGGACGGCGCTCTGGGCGTGCCACCCGGCCAGGCGCAGCGTCTCGGTACCGGCCCGCCCCAGCCACGTCCGCACGTACCGGCGGGCCTCGACCAGGCCGCTCCCCGCACCCAGCACCTCCTCGACCGCTTCCTCCCGCAGCATCACCTGCCGGGCGCAGACCACCCGTACGCCGCCCCCGTCCGGGACCAGCGACCACTCGCCGCTGTGCGCGGCGATCAGCCGGGACGTCGTCAGCTCCTTGTGGACGATCCGCGCGGCCGAGGGGAAGCACAGCCGCACCGACCGGGTGGTGAGCGTGCGTCCGCCGGGGGCGGCGCAGGTGTCCACCGTGGCCAGCTGCACGCCGGGTACGTCCTCGATCACCCCGGCCGACTCCACGTGCGGGACGCGCTCGGGCCAGTCCCCGATCCGGTAGAGGAAGTCGTAGACCAGCTCGGCGGGACCGTCGACGTGCACGCTGTCCTCGAAGGAGAGCAGCAGCTGGTCCAGGCGCTCCCAGCGCTCGGCGACCTGCTTCACTTGGGCGAGCTGTTCGGCCGGCTCCGCCTGCCACTCCTGCCGGCTGCGCCCGGTCTCGGCGGCGGGCAGCCCCTCCAGGGTGCGTTCCTGACGCAGCGTCAGCAGTGATTCCGTCTCGCCGAGCGCCTCGACCGTCCAGAGGCCGGTGGTGGGCACACCCGGGCGGGCGGTGTCCTCCTGCTCGAACCCGACGGTCCTGGCGCGCGGGTCCAGCACCCGGCGCACGTGGAAGGAGCGGACCCTTTCGTCCCGCACGTCCCAGAGGCGCAGCCGCTCCCGGACCCCGTCGAAGTCCATCCGCTCGACGTGGACGTGCGAGGGCAGCAGAAGGGGCCAGCGGACCGCATCGGCCAGCAGTCCGTAGACGACGCCGGCCGGGGCGGCCACCCACGCCGTCTGCTCGCTCGCGTGCACGCGCTGCGACGACATGAGACGCACCCCCGCCCTGCTCGTTCCTGCGATGCCCTCCAGGCTGCACCACAGGACTCGAGCCTTCCTCAACCCCCGACGGGCGAGACCCCGCCGACCAGGCCCGACGGACCCGCCGGGCCCGCCTGACCGCCCTGACCGGCCTGACCTACCTGTCCTACCTGTCCTGCCTGTCCTGCCTGTCCTGCCGGGGTCAGTGCGTCGGCCAGCACTCGCCAGATCTCGGCGGCGAGGTCGATGTTGGCGTCCTCCTGAGCCTGCTGCGCCAGCGCCCGCAGGCCCTGGATCCCGCAGGGGTCGCCGCCGAGGATCAGCAGCTGATGCCGCAGGATCTCCAGCCGTACCCGGCCGCGGTAGGTCATCCTCGACTGGTCGCCGGCCAGCGCGGCGAGCAGGGCGCGCGCGTCGTCGTACCGGCCGGTGGCGAAGGCCAGGTCGGCCTGGAGCGCGGTCAGGTCCTGCCGCAGCGCCGGTGTGCCCACGAAGGCGAGAGCGGCCTCGGCCTCGGCGGCGCGGCGCTGGGCCTGCCCGGGATCGGCGGGCAGCTTCTGCAGGTGCAGCCGGGCCGTGGCCAGCCGCAGCCGGGTCCACAGGACCAGGTCCTCCTGGCTGCCGAACCGGTCGAGGGCATCGTCCAGGCAGGCCTGCGCGCCCGGGTAGTCGCCCTGGCGCATCCGGACGGCGGCGGCCGTCCACATGGCCTCGGCCCACAGCGCGTCGGCGCGGCCCTCGACGAGAACGGTCAGCTCGTCGGCGTGCACGCGCGCGTCGCCGATCCGGCCGGCCTCGGCCTGGACGGACACGAGCGCCAGCAGGGCGGTGGCCCGGTCCTCCACGCCCAACTCCTCGCCCAGCGCGATCCGGTGGGCCTCGACGGCGGCCTCCAGGGCCGCCTTGATCTCACCGATGGACCGCAGGCAGCGGGCGAGGCGGGTCAGGCCCCGTACGCGCAGCTCGCACACGCCCACTTCCTCGCCGAGCTCGACCAGGTGCGTGAGCCGCTCCCGTTCCAGCGCGTGGTCGCCCTGGACGCGGGCGGCACCGGCGAGCAGCCACAGCGCCTGCCAGCGCAGGACCGGGCTCTCGTGTTCCTCGGCGGTCAGCGCCTGGCGCAGAGCCTCGACGGCGTCGGGGGAGCCGGTGGACGCCGCGAGGGTGAGCGCATGGGCCAGCGAACCGGTGGCCGGCTCCTCGAAGTCGGCCGCCTCCAGGCCCAGTCGGCCGGCCAGGTACCCCACGGCCCGCTCGGTCGGCTGGCGTGCACCGGACTCCAGACGGGAGAGATAGCCGGTGGACATCCCCTCGCCGGCCAGCGCCGTCTGGGACAGTCCCCGGGCCGTCCGGAGCTTTCTCAGGCGGTGTCCGAACGCGGGCTGTCGCAGCATGAGCATCCCTGAGGTCGCGGGCAAGAAATCTGTCGGGAACCGCCAACGAGCGTAGGACGCCCGGCAATACGCGGGCAAACCTTTGCCAGGGGTTCGCGGCGGCTCTCATGCGCACGTCATGCGTTCCTCGAGCGTTCCTCGATCCGGCCGAGGCAGACTCTCCAGAACCCGGCCCCGGGACCCGGCCGGCGCCCCGCTCTTCCCGCATTCAGCGCCTTGGAGTCGACGATGAGGCCATCGGTGTGCGCATCCCGCGCGTCCTGGACGCCCGCAGCCCACACCACGCTCGCGGCCCCCGCCCTCCGGCCCGCCGAACCGACCGGGAAGACCCGCCCGGACGACGACATCGGCTGGCCCAGGAGATAGCCCCGGCCCGCACGACCGGCGTACGGGTCCCGGGCGGGTGCTCAGCCCGCCGGCCGAGCCGCCCCGGCCGCCGCCGAGGCGGCCGCACCGTCAGCCGATCCGGCCCGCCCGCCGCCGAACACCTCCTCGACGAGCCTGGCCTGCGCCTTCTGGAACGCCGCCGCCAGCGACATCGCCGCGTCGTCCACATAGTTCAGCGCGGCGGTCAGCGTCTTGCCGCCGTCGGGCGTGCTGTACATCAGCGCCGCATGGCCCGCCGCGCCGCCGTTGTGGAAGAAGACGGTGGCGCCGTTCCCGCCCACCTCCTGCACGCGCAGCCCCAGTCCGAAACCGCTCGCGGCGTGCGGCGTGCACATCTCGGCCAGCAGCGGGGCCGGCAGGAGCCTGCCGCCCAGCAGCGCGGAGATGAAGGTGTGCAGGTCCTTCGTGGTCGAGATCATGTCCCCGCCGGCGGAGATCCAGGAGGGGTTCTGCCGGGTGACGTCGACCGTCTCCTGCCGGCCGGCGTCCTCGTACCGGTAGTAGGCGTGGGCGTGCGGCTCGGGGATCTCCACGCCGGTGCCGGGCAGCGACGTTCCCGACAGGCCGAGCGGTCCCAGGATCCGCTCCTGCATCTCCTCGGCGCACGAGCGGCCGGTGACCCTCTCGACCAGCAGCCTGGCCAGCACGTAGTTGGTGTTGGAGTAGCTCCAGCCCGTCCCCGGCTCGAACCGCGCCGGCTTCGACAACGACAGCCGCACCAGCTCCTCGGGCCGGTAGGTCGTGAACCGGCCCTCCACCCACTCCCGGCCCGCGATCGTGGAAGGGATCCCGTGCGCGACCGTCCCGTCCTCCAGGAGCTCGCCGGTGTGGTTGAACACCCCGCTGGTGTGCTGCAGCAGCATCCGCACGGTGATCCGCCGGTCCAGCCCGAACCCGGGCAGGTGGCCGGCCACCGGGTCGTCCAGCCGGATCGCGCCCTCGGCCACCAGCTGCAGCACCACGGTCGCGGTGAAGGTCTTGGTGTTGCTGCCGATACGGACGTGGCCGTCGACCGGCGGCCCGGCGCTCTCGCCCAGCTCCGCGACACCGGCACTGCCGACCCACTCGCCCCGCTCGTCGTGCACGCGCAGCGTCACCCCGGCGATACCGGAACCGACGATCTCCCGGATGGCCTGCTGCAGCTCCGGGCGCTCCGGTACGGCGGCGGCGGAGTTCTTCGTGGTGGGGAGGGACTCGCTCATGGGTCATTCCTCAATCTCGCGATGGGCAGGCGTCCGGCACGGCTCGAAAGCGCAGCGTGGCCCCGTGAGTTGGAGGCCCGGTGGCCTCCGGCCCTTCCGAGGCGGCCGTGCGATGAGCGTGCACCCTGACCCAAGGTCAAGGTCAATCTCCCTCGCGACCGTGGACCGAGCCGATGCGCGCTACCCTCGCCCCTGTGATCGACTACAACCCGTACCTGAACGCCGCCCACGATCCGCAGGCGCGCTGATCCGATGGCAGACGGGCTCACGATCGGCCAG
Organism: Streptomyces sp. NBC_00207; assembly: GCF_045160965.1. Lineage (NCBI taxonomy): Bacteria > Bacillati > Actinomycetota > Actinomycetes > Kitasatosporales > Streptomycetaceae > Streptomyces > Streptomyces sp. NBC_00207. The sequence continues at coordinate 9,282,982 of NZ_CP130715.1, forward strand.
GCGGCGGCGTTCGTCGGCGTCACGATCAAGACCGTGCGGCACTACCACCGCCTCGGCCTGCTCGCCGAGCCGGAACGTGACGGTTCCGGCTACCGGCGCTACCGGTCGGCCGACCTGCTCCGCATGGTCCGGGTCCGGACCCTGGCCGGGGCCGGCGTGCCACTGGCCGAGATCGGTGACCTGCTCGACGCCGATCCCGAGCGGTTCGCCGCCGCCCTGGACGACGTCCACCGCCGGCTCACCGAACGGATCGAGGACCTGAGCGCACGCCGCGACACCCTGCACCGGCTCGCCCACGGCGACCGGGTCCTGCTGCCCGACCGGGCCTGCACGGCCTTGGACCGGCTCGCCGAACTCGGCTTCGCCCCCGACTACCTGGCCGGCCAGCGGGAGGCCCTGGTACTGGCCCGGGCCCTGGTTCCGGAGATCTTCGACAGCTTCCTGGCCCGCCTCGAGGACGTCCTCGACGACCCCGAGCACGTCGAGCTGACCAAGAGGGGCTGGGACGCGAGGTCCTGGGACCCGGACGACCCGCGCATCGAGGAACTGGCGTCCGCGCTGACCGGCAAACTGCTGGCCAACGGCGCGCTGCTGACGGCGCCGGCCGGCTTCCGGAACCGGCCCGACGCCGCCTCCCGGTACGCCCTGGTCAACCACCACCGCGAAGACCAGGCACCGTCCATCGCCCGGCTGAACACCCTGGTCGAGACGAACCTGCGCGCAGCCGGCATCGACATCCCGCATCAATGACGGCCACGGCCACGACCACGGCCACGGCCACCGCCGTGACCCCGGGCAGCGGGCTCAGACGGCGTACAGGTCGAAGGTCGACCCCCGCTTCGGCCCCGCCTGCACGTCCAGCGCCGGGTCGACGGCCAGCATGGCCTGGTGCAGGCGCTGCAGTTGCGGCGACGGCTCCACTCCCAGGTCCTCGATCAGCCGGCCCCGCAGCCGCCGGTACACGTCCAGGGCCGTCGCCTGCCGGCCCGACCGGTACAGCGCCACCATCGCCTGCGAGTGCAGCCCTTCGTGCTGCGGATGCCGGGCGATCAGCTCCGTGAGCTCGGCCAGCAGCTCCGAGTGCCGGCCCAGCCGAAGATCCACATCGATCCGCCGCTCCACGGTGACCAGCCGGCTCTCCTCCAGCCGCATCACCTCGATCTCCAGGATCGGGCCCACCCGTACGTCGACCAGCGCGGGCCCCTGCCACAGCGCGAGCGCCGCGCGCAGCAGGGCCGCCGCGCTCTCGTCGTCGCCCTGCTCGAAGTCGCTGTGGCCGCGGGCCACGAGGCCCTCGTACTCGTGCACGTCCACCGCCTCCGGCGGGATCTGCAGCAGGTACCCGCCGTGCCGCGTGACGAGGACCTCTTTCGCGCCACCGGCGCCCCCCGCGCCTGCGCCCGGTCCCATGGCGGTACCCAGCCGCCGGCGCAGCTGGAGTATGTACGTCTGCAGGGTCGTGAGCGCGCTCTGCGGCAGGTTGGTGCCCCAGAGTTCCTCCATGAGCGTGGGCACCGGCATCACCCGGCCCGGGTAGAGGGCGAGGAGCGTGAGGATCTGCCGCGGCTTGCGTGCGCTCGGAACGATCGAACCCCCGTTGACCTCGGCGCTCAACGGACCCAGCACCTGAATCTTCACCGTCTCCTCCGCACGTCGTCGAGTCCCTCGTTGTTCGGCCTTCGACTCGGGGCACGGTAGCGGTCCCTGAACGATGTCACCGGTTTCTCAAGCTCCCTTCGAGCCCCTCTCCAAGCCCCGCCCCGCAGCCGCGGCCATCACGGCCGCACCGGGCGGAACACCGCACGAACACTCCCCGAGAGCGCTCCCCGAACGTCTGGAAACATCCCCCGGACCGCACAAGCACCGGCACGCACAAGCACCGGCACGCGCGCTCACCGCCACACGCACCCGCACCGGCCGCAGCCGTGCACCCGCCCGAATCCCGCATCGAACCCGAAACCGTCCCGGCAGCGCCCGCCGAAGGGGAAGCCACGACACGGCACGCCCCATACCGGGCGGCCAACTCTGCTGCCGTACCGGTCCTTTGACGTCTGCGCGAGCTACACGCCCGCCGCGGCGGCCCCGGCCCCGGTGCCGGCCGACGCGCCATCGCGCGCCTGCGCCCGGTACTGCCGTACCCGCTCGCCGTCCACGAGGCTCGGCAGCAGCAGGGCCCACATCGCCGCCACCCTCCGCTGCAGCTCCCGGTAGGGCATCCCGGTACCGGACATGACCTCGATCCCGCACGCCGCAGCCGTCACCAGCGCCTCCGCGCCCTGCCACCCGCGCTCCGCCGCCGGCAGTTCACCCGCGTCCCTTGCCAGCCGCAGCAGCGAACAGACCGCCGAGATCCACGCCGAGTGGAAGTCCACCACCGCCGGCCGCGCCCCGGCCGGCCCCCGGGGCCCCGCCCCGCACTCCTTGGTGATCCGGAAGCTCGCCGGGATCGCCGGATCCTCGTGCAGCGTTGCGGCCAGCCAGTGCGTGATGTCGATCAGCGCCTGCAACGGCGAGGCCCCCGACTCGCGCAGGGCCCGTACCGCGTCGTGCAGCAGGGTGTGCCCCCGCTGCTGCACGGCCTCCGCCAGCTCGTCCTTGGAGGCGAAGTGAAAGTACAGCGCCCCCTTCGTCACCCCGGCCGCGCCCGCGATCTCGTCCAGCGTCGCGTTGGCGTAGCCGTTGCGGTGGAACATCTCGGCCGCGGCGCAGACCAGCCGCCGACGGGTTCGCTCCGACCTCTCCTGCACCGAGCCGTCCCCTCTCGCCGCCACCGGCGGAGCCCCCCGCCCCCCGAAGGCCCCTGACAGGCCGGGGAGCAAAGGCCCCGAAGGCCTCAGAGACCTCACACACCTCAGACCCGTACGAGCCGCTCGCCCCCGGGCTCGACGCCGGGCTCGGACAGGCTCTCGGGACCCGCCATCAGGATCGAGCGCTGCAGGCGCCGCAGCGCCACGGAGGGCTCCAGCCCCAGCTCGCGCACCAGCGTCCCGCGCAGCCGCTGGTAGACGTCCAGCGCCTCGCCGCGCCGGCCCGAGCGGTGCAGGGCGAGCATGAACTGGCCGTGCAGGTTCTCGTGCGTGCGGTACCGGCTCGCCAGCACGGTCAGTTCGGCCAGCAGCTCCCGGTGCCGGCCCAGCCGCAGGTCCGCCTCGATCCGCTGGTCGAGGGCGCACAGCCGCGTCTCCTCCAGCCGCCTGGCCTCCATGTCCAGCTGGACCCCGCTCTGCACGTCGGCGAAGGCGGGCCCGCTCCACAGGGCCAGCGCCTCGCGCAGCAGCCGCGCCGCGGCGGGGAAGTCGCCCGCGTCCATGGCGCGGTAGCCGCTCCCGGCGAGCCGGTCGAACTCCCGCACGTCCAGCACCCCGCCGCCACTGCTCAGCAGATAGCCGCCCGGCAGGGTGACGAGTATGTCCTTCGCGGTCCGCACGGCCCCGCCGGGACCTGCACCGGTCCCGGAATCCGTCCCGGGATGCGCACCGGCCTCCGCGCCGCCGGCCGCGCCCCGCTCCAGAGCGGTCGCGATGAGAGCACGCAACTGCAGGACGTACGTCTGGAGCGTCGTCCGCGCGCTGCGCGGCGGTTCACCCGCCCACAGCTCCTCGATCAGCGCCGATACGGGCACCACCTGATCGGCATGGAGGGCCAGGAGCGCCAGGACCTGCCGGGGCTTGGGGGCGGTCGGCGTGATGGAGATCCCGTTCTCCCGCACAGCCAACGCGCCCAGTACATCGATGTCCACGCCGTACTCCCCTGTCCTTGGATGAGTCGCACAGCCAGTAGAAAACAGGACCGACGGTTTGTCAATATCAAACCGGTTGTGCTGTTTTGGAGATCAACGCACCCTGACGGTCACTCAAAAACCCACTCTCAACTGGGATTTCACCTGCCCTCCGGCATCCTGGACCGATGCCCCGCATCCCTTGATCGCCCCCGACCGGGGCCCTGGAGATGGCTCCCGTAGCTCCTCAAACAGACCATTCAGTCTGGTACGGAGTCCTCGTGCGCGGCAGAACCATGTCCTGCCGAGCCTTCCGGCGCCAGCCCGCCCAGCGTCCCGTCGGCCGCGAGCCGGGGGAGTGCCAGTGTCCAGAACCGGGTGAGGGGTGGGGGCGCGAGCCAGTCCCGCTCGCGGGCCCCCAGGGCCTCCAGCCCCACGGTGGCAGCCACCACCACGCTCGCCGCGTCCTGCGGGGCGAGCCCGTCGGCCAGCGCACCGTGCCGCGCCGCCGCCCGTGTGACGGCTTCGACCCACAGGCGCCACTGACGGCGCAGGTCGATCTCGCTCAGGTGGGCGACGTCCGCGCACAACCCGAAGGCGGCCCGTACCGCCACGTCCGACGCCAGCAGGGCCATCAGGGCGTGGGAGGAATCCACCAGTACCTGCAGGGCGTTGCCGTCCACCGCCCCGGCCGGGGCCACGGCGACCCCCCACCTGTCGGTGGTGATGCGCCGCACCGCCTGCGACGCCCGGTCCTCGACGGCCCGGGCCAGCGCGGTCTTGCTCTCGAAGTGGAAGTGCAGCCCGCCGGCGCTCACGCCGGCCCGTCGGCTGATCGCCGCGATCGACGCGGTGACGAACCCCTGCTCGGAGAACACCTCCGCAGCGGCACGGATCAGAGTCTCTCGCGTGCGGGCCGCACGCTCCTGCTTGGCCATGGAGTCTCCACAAACCGTCAATGCGGTTTGCCCAGGGGGTACAAGATCTTGTCGCCCACCGTCCGCGGCCGCACCGGAGCGCGGCTCGCGTCCTGCTGGAGCCGACGCGCCGGGGCCGACGGGCTAGAGGCGACGTGCCGGGGCCGACGCGCACCGACCCGCCCCGCGGCCGGACCTCCAGAGCCTTGTACCCCAACCCCGCGCGTCCTCACCACGCGCCGGACGCTGCGGCCTCAGGGCAGCGCCGGCTCGGGTTCCTGTGCCGGGCCGCCGGCCGCGATCCCCATCTCCGCGGTCACCCGCCGCCCCCGGTCCGGCCCCATCTCCAGCCGCGCGAGCACCGCCGGCGTGGCGATGCTCGGGTAGATGTGCTGGTAGACGGCGGCAACCCGCTGTTCGAGGTCCGTCCGGTCGTTGAGGGTCTGGGAGAAGATCTGGGCGCCGGTCCAGCAGGCGGAAAGGATCCAGGCGGTCTCGGCGGGATCGACGTGCGGGAGCAGTTCGCCCTGCTCCTTCGCCTCGCTGAGCAGCGCGCGCGTGAACTCGATCCAGCCCGGCACGGACCCCCCGCCGAAGATGTCGCGCATGCCCGGGCCCAGGGAGAGCCGGGCCCCCGCGCTGAGCATCGGCTCGTGCTTCATGCGGTACGCCAGCACCAGCGCGACATCGACGAGTTCCTGGAGCTTGCTCTCCCGGTGCGGCACCCCGCCCTCGGCGAACTGCTCCTCGAGCACCCCCTGGGCCAGCTCCTGCTTGGAGGAGAAGTGGAAGTAGAGGGCGCCCTTGGTGACCCCCGCCCGGGCGAGGATGTCGGCGATGGTGGCCGCGTCGTATCCGCGCTCGTCGAAGACCGCCGCCGCCGCTTCCAAGATCGCGCGACGCGTACGTACCGCACGCTCTTGCCGTGCCACGGTGCCTCCGTTGTCCAGGGGTTGTGCCTGACGGACCCCCTGACAGGATCCGCCACCCCATCAAAACCAACCAGAAGGTCCGTATTTTAGTCAAGGACCTCTATCCAGCCGGGCATCACAATCCGTCACCTCTCCACAAAAACCCCACGCTCTCTTCCGTCACTTGCTTCCCTTCCGCCTCACCTACCCCCTTCTCCCGGCCCCCAGCACCACGGGCAGCTCCTGCAGTCCGTTGGAGATGAACGAGGCCACCCGCGCCAGCTCCCCGCTCTCCGCGGGCGCCAGAACCGGCTCCGGAAACCTCTCGAAGAAGCGCTGCACGGCGATCGCGCACTCGGTCCGCGCCAGGGTCGCGCCCAGGCAGTAGTGCGTCCCGAAACCGAAGGAGAGGTGCTGTCCGCGCGTCGCGCGCGTGACGTCGAACCGGTCCGCCTGCGCCCCGTGCAGGCCGGGATCCCGCCCGACCGAGCCGAACGACACCAGGATCGGGTCCCCTTGCGGGATCACCACCCCCTCGCCCATGTCGATGTCCTCCACCGCGAACCGCAGCAGCCCGTACGAGGCCGGCGGCTCGATGCGCAGCGCCTCCTCGACCACGTCCTCCCAGGAGGCGAGCCCCTCGCGCACCAGCTTCAACTGGTCCGGGCGGCACAGCAGTTCGTGCAGGGCCGTGCAGATGAGGTTGACGGTGGTCTCGTACCCGGCCGTGAAGAGCAGGATCAGGTTGTCGACCAGCTCCTTCTCGCTGAGCCGCGCCCCGTCCTCCTCACCGCCCGAGTCCCGGGCGGCGATCAGCACGCTGGTGATGTCGTCGCCCGGGTGCGCCCGCCGGTACGCGACCACGTCGGCCATCGTCACGTCCATGTCCACGGCGTTCTGCTGTGCGGCCTCGACCGTGATCGTCGTGTCGAAGAACCCTCTGATGATCTTGTGCAGGGGCGCCCACGACCGCTCCGGGATGCCGAACAGCTCGAAGACCATCCGGGTCGGCAGTTCGTGCGCGAACTCCGCCCGCAGATCGACCACCCGGCCCGGCGGCAGCGCGGCCAGGCCGTCCAGCAGCCCGTCCACGACCTCCTCGATCCTCGGTCGCAGGGCGGCCACGCGCCGCGAGGTGAACGCGGCGGCGACCGGCTTGCGCAGGCGCGTGTGCTCCTCGCCGTAGGCGGTGATCATGTTCTGCACCGAGACCCAGATCGCCAGCGGCCACTCGGCGCCGACCTCTCCCTCGATCCACGCCGGCCAGTGCCGGTAGGCGTCCTTCGACACTCTCGGATCCACCAGCAGCCTGCGGATGTCGGCGTGCCGGTTGACGGCCCAGCCTCTCACCCCGCCGGGCAGCAGCACCTGCGTCGCCGGCGCCTGCTCCCGGATGCGCGCCGCCTCGGCGTGCACGTCCGCTCCGGAGAGGTCGATCGCTATGGGGCACTGACGGGTCATCTGACGGCTCTCCCGGATGGTGGCGAACATCGGTCACAGGGTGCAGCGAGCTGCCGACACCCTGCGTTCAAAAACCATCCATCCGGTTCTTTTGATGACCGGCGGCGGCCCCGATTCTGGCATTGCACCACCCCGCCTGCCAATGGTTTGCAGGGCAGGTCCTGCCGCATGACGATCGCTCAAGAACGACTCGCGCCCCGCTCGTTGAACAACACGTGACGAAGCCCTGCCGGACCGGCGCAGATGACCGGAAGGCCTTCTCCCACTTGGGCCGCGATCCCTCACATCACGGCCGACGGCCGCCATCCTGATATTCGCTGGTCGACGTCACGGCGCCCCCGCACCGCCCTCTGCGACCGCACCCGCCACCGGTGCACGAGCGACATCCACTCTCCTTCCGCACCTTGCAAACAAAACCGGAGAGTACGTATCTTGCGTCTCGCGTACGCACCCCGTCCCATCCGTCAAACGGCTCTGCGGGAGAGGTCCCATGACCATGCTGACGATCCGGAACAACGCTCCCGTCCTCCCGCTCCGGGGAGCGGGAGACCCCTGGACGCGCTGCAACGAGGCCCCGGTACTGACCACCACGGTGCCCAGGGAGTACGTCCACCGCAGCTCACTCGCCGAGGTCTTCCTCACCGGCTGCGACCGCACCGGCGACGACACCTTCTCCCTCACCGGGCAGTGGCCCCGCGCCCACACCTTCTTCACCAGCGCCGACGGCGGCGGCCACGACCCGGTACAGGCCGGCGAGACCATCAGACAGACGGGGCTCTACCTCTGCCACGCCGTCTACGGAGTTCCCCTCGGCCACAACGTCCTCCTCTGGAGCCTGGACTTCACCTCCCGTCCCGAGCAGCTGCGCATAGGCCGCGGACCGAGCGAACTCGCCATGACCGCCACGTGCACGGACTTCACCTGGAAGGGCAGCCGCTTCTCCGGCTTCCTCCAGGTCGACATCCACCGCAACGGCGAACTCGCCGCCCGCGGCACCGCCCGCTTCACCTGCGTCGCCCCCGCCACCTACCGCCGGCTGCGCGGGGAGCGCGGCCACGCCGGCTTGGCGTTTCCGCTGCCCCGCCGCACCCCCGTGCCTCCCGCCTCCGCCGGCCGGCTGGCCCCCTTCGACGTGGTCCTCGCACCCGCCGACCGCCCCGGCCGCTGGCAGCTCAACCCCGACCTCGACCACCCGATCCTCTTCGAGCACGCGAACGACCACCACCCCGGCATGGTCCTGGTCGAGGCCGCCCGCCAGGCCGCGTGCGGGCTCCACCATCCCGGCACGTTCACCCCCACCGGCCTGTCCACCGAGTTCCACCAGTACGCCGAACTGGACGCCCCCTGCTGGGTGGACGCCACCCTCGCCGCACCCGGCCGCGTCGAGGTCACCGGCCACCAGGAGGGCCGCACCGTCTTCACCTCGACCGTCACCGGCGCAGCCCAGGACCGGCCCGGCCCGCACCCCCTGGCATGACCCCAGCACCCCCGCCACGGCACCCGCACCCCCGCGGTGACACCCGCTTCCACACCGCCCCCCGAACCCCCTGCGGGTCAGCGGCGACGCATCCGCTCCGCGCCGCGGTACCAGTCGGCGTACTGACCGAACGCCTGCGAGAACCGCGCCCCCGGGGACGCCGCCAGCTGCCCCCACAACCGCCCGCTGTCGTACCAGTGGTCCACCGCGAACAGCGACACCTGCCGCCGCACCACCGGATCCGGACCCTCCGGGCCCCCCAGCAACTCCAGGGCCCCGGACAGGTCCACCTCCCCCCTCGGCAACGGCAGCCCCAGCTCCCGCGCCACCGTCCCCACGAGCTCCCGCGCGCTCACCGGCTCCGGGTGACCCGCATGCAGCACACCCCCCACCCCCTCCTCCCGTACGGCCAGCTCCGCGATCGCACCCGCCAGCGCGTCCACCGACACCATGGACATCCGGGCCCGCCCGCCGTCCACCCAGTGCGGCAGCCGCGCCAGCAGCCGCACCAGCGACGGCACCACCCAGCGATCCCCCCGCCCGTACACCAGGTGGGGCCGCACCACCGCCCCGCCCGCCGCCAGCACCATCCGCTCACCGACGAGCCGGGTCACACTGGTCACCGACTCCGGCTCCTCGGCGAGCTCCCCCTCCACCGCACCCCGGTGCGCCCCGTCCCGGTAGACGGCCGCCGTCCCCAGCTGCACGATCCGCCGCACCCCGGCCCGCTCCGCCTCGGCCAGCAGCGCCCGCGTCCCTTCCACGTTGACGGCCCGGCACTCCTCCTGCGTGCCCCCGATCCGCGCCGCGAGGTGCAGCACGGCGCCGACACCGTCACACAGCCCGCGCACCGACCCGCAGCGCACGAGATCCCCCCGTACGCTCTCCACGCCCACTCCTGACGGCACCTCGGCCCGGTGCACCAACACCCTTACGGGCACGCCCTGTTGCGCCAGACGCTGCACCACCGCGGAACCGACGAATCCGCTGGCGCCGGTCACCAGCACGACTCTTTCCGTCATCACGCCCTCCATCCCCTCGTGTTACGGTCGCGCGATGACCCGGGAGACCAGCAACTCTTTGATGGCGGGCAAATCGGCGCTGATCACGGGCGCGAGCGCGGGCATCGGCGCGGCCGCCGCACGCGTATTCTGCCGCGAAGGCGCCTCGGTGACCCTGGTGGCCCGCCGCGAACCCCAACTCGCCGCCCTCACCCAGGAGTTGCGCGCCGCCGGCCACCAGGCCCAGTACGTGGTCGCCGACGTCTCCCGCACCCAGGACGTAGCCCGCGCCGTCGAGGCCGCCGTCGCCGCCTACGGCCGCCTCGACGCGGCCTTCAACAACGCCGGCATCGGCGTGACCCCCCGGCCGATGCACCTGCTGGACGAGGACGCCTACGACACCGTGATGGACACCAACGTCCGCGGCGTCTGGAACTGCATGCGCCACGAGATCCGCGCCATGCTCGCAGGCGACGGCGGCTCCATCGTGAACAACAGCAGCACCGCCGGCCTGGTCGCCACCCCGGTGACGGCGACCTACATCGCCTCCAAGCACGCGGTCCTCGGCCTCACCAAAGCCGCCGCCTGCGAATACGCCGCCCAGGGCATCCGCGTCAACGCCATCGCCCCGGGCTCCACCCGCAGCGAGATGATCGACAACTGGCTCCGGCAGAACCCGGCGATGGAAGAAGTCCTCCTCCGGTCGGCCCCCCTCCCGCGCATGGCGAACCCGACGGAAATCGCGGAGGCGGCCGCCTGGCTCTGCAGCGACCGCGCCTCCTTCGTCCTGGGCGCCACCCTGCCGGTCGACGGCGGCTGGACAACGCGCTAGCCGCCCGCCCGCCGCCACGCACCCGCCGTACACCACACCGGGACGACGCCCCGATCTTTGTGGCTTCAGCCAGTACGACGGCCTGCCCGCACCCGTACAGACTGCCAGTCACAAGCCGCGGCACGCCCCGCAGTCGGGGACCGGGGACCGCGGCCGGACATGCCGAAACGGGGAGAACACCACCATGAGCGCGCAGCAGCAGTACGACGAAATCGGTGAGGCCTACGAGGGGTTCAAGGCCCTGCCGCTGGAACAGTACGTAGTGGTCCCCAGCTTCCTCGCCCTGGTCGGCGACGTACGCGGCAAGTCGGTCCTCGACCTCGCCTGCGGCACCGGCTTCTACAGCAGGGAGTTCAAGCGGCGCGGCGCCAAGGAGGTCCTCGGCGTCGACGTCTCCGGCGAAATGGTCTCCGTCGCACAGCAGTTGGAAGAGCGCGATCCGCTGGGCGCCCGCTACGAGGTCGGCGACGTGGCCGAACTGCGGCCCATCGCCCAGCGCTTCGACGTCGGCCTGGCGGTCCAACTCCTCAACTACGCAGAGGACATCGCCACCACGGAGCGGATGTGCCGCAACGCGCACCGCAGCCTGAAGCCCGGCGGCGAGTTCTTCCTGCTCAACCAGTCGCCCGACTTCCGCTTCGACGGGCCGACCCCCGAGAAGTACGGCTTCCTCTCCGTCCTGACCGGCGAGGAAGCCGAGACCGGGCCGCAGGTGCGCACCACGGCGCTGCTCGACCAGCCGGTCTCCTTCGTCGCCAACCGCCCGCGCCGCGAGGTCTACGAGAAGAGCCTGCAGGCAGCCGGGTTCAGCGAGCTGACCTGGGTCCCGCTGACGGTGTCGGAGGCCGGCCTCCGCGCGTTCGGTGCGGACTTCTGGGCCGACTTCCACGCCAACCCCCCGCTGGAGATGCTGCGCTGCCGCGCCTGACACCCCACACCGTGACCCGCCTCAGCCCGGCAGCGCATCCTCGAGCAGCGCCAGCTCCTGCGTGCTCAGCGTGAGCTCCGCAGCCCTGGCCGAGTCGGTGATGGACAGCGGGCGACTGGCTCCCGGTACCGGGATCACGGCCGGGGAGCGGGCGAGCAGCCAGGCCAGGGCGACCTGCTGCGGGCTGACCCCGCGCCCGGCCGCGACACGGTGGAAGGCGGTGGCGGGGCGGCCGGGGCCGCCGGGGCCGTCCAGGGAGCTGCGGGAGATGCCGCCCAGGGGACTCCACGGCACAAACGCCAGCCCCAGCCGGGTGCTCAGCCGCAGCTGCGGCTCACTGTCACGGACGGCGGGCGAGTACCGGTTCTGCACGCAGACGAGAGCGCCGCCCAGGATCCGGTGCGCCTGGCGGATCTGGGCGGTGGTCACGTTGGAGATTCCCGCGGCGCGGATCGTGCCGGCGTCGAGCAGCTCGCGCAGCGCGCCGACGGACTCTGCCCACGGCACGGCCGGGTCCGGCTTGTGCAGCTGGTACAGGCCGATCGCCTCGACGCCCAGGCGCCTGGCCGAGGCCTGGGCTGCCTGCTTCAGGTGGGCGGGGGTGGCGGTGACGGTCCAGCTGCCGTCGCCGGGACGGCCCCGGCCCCCCTTGGTGGCCACCAGCACGCCGGAGGTGTCGCCGCCGTAGCGGGCCAGGGCGCGGGCGATCAGCAGCTCGTTGTGGCCGGCCTCGCCGGCGTGCCAGTGGTAGCTGTCGGCGGTGTCGATGAGCGTGACGCCGGCGTCGAGGGCGGCATGGACGGTGGCGATGGCCTGCCTTTCGTCCGGACGGTGCTCGATCGACAGCGGCATGGCGCCCAGGCCGATGGCGCCGACGACCGTGCCGGCGATGGTGCGGTACTGCATGGCGGCCCGATCCTCAGACGGTGGGGGACGGTTCGGCGGTGAGGGCTTCGGCGACGGCGCCGGGCAGCCAGTCGCCGGTGCGGGAGAAGGAGAACCCCAGCTCCTTCGCACGCGCGTTGCCCATGGCGTAATGGCGGTCGAAGGAGAACGCCGAAGCCTGCCCGCCCGCCGCGACGGTCCGGTACACGGGCTCCCGGCCCGCCTGCGCGGCGACGGCCGCGGCGAAGCCGTAGACATCGAGCGGGCCGTCGGAACACGCGTTGACCGCACCGGTGAAGCCGGCCGTGGCCGCCCACAGCAGCAGGTCCGCCAACTCCTCGTGGTGGATGAAGACCGTGGGCAGCGGCTGCGCGTGCACGGCGATCTCCTCACCCCTGGCGATGCGCCCCGCGTAGTACGCCAGCCGGCCGGTGAACTCCTGCGCGCCGCCGCCGAGCACATGGGCGCTGCGCACACTGGCGAACCCGAAGCCGCCGGCGCGGGCGAACACGGCCTCCGCCTGCCGCTTGCCCTCGGCGTAGTGCGCCTCCACGTACGCGTCCTCGTGCCAGGGAAGATCCATCGCCACCGGCCAGACGGCCGGGTCCACGCTCTCCTCCGGCACCGGCGTGCCCCACGGCACGGCCGGCAGCGCCGCGGTCGCGGGGTCGTAGACCTCGATCGTGGAGGTCATGACGTAGCGCCGGGTACGGCCGGCGAAGACGCGGGCGGCGACGGCGGCCTGCACCGGGGTGTAGCAGACCTGGTCCACCACGACATCGAAGGTGCGGGAGCCGAGCGCGGCCGTCAGGGCGGCCTCGTCGTTGCGGTCCGCGACGAGGTGCTCCACGCCGGCGGGCGGCGACGTGGAACCGCGGTTGACCACCGTGACCCGGTGCCCCGCCCCCTGCAGGCGCTTCACCAGGAGCTTTCCGAAGTACCGGCTTCCGCCGATGACACAGATCCTTTGCATGCCCCCATCCTGGAGACCTATCGTCATCAGCAGAAGTCCCGACCTGCTGGATACGTATGAAGGAAAACTGTTGATCGATGTGCAACGGCTCCGCGTCCTGCGGGCGGTGGCGGAGCACGGCAGCTTCAACCGGGCGGCCACGGCCCTGCGCCTCACCCCCTCGGCCGTCTCCCAGCAGGTGGCCGCCCTGGAGCGCGGCCTCGGCACCCAGGTCGTCTCCCGCAGCACCCGCGGCGTCACCCTCACCCAGGCCGGCCAGATCATGGTCGGCGCCGCCGAATCCGTCGCCGCCGAGCTCGAACACGCCCGACAGCAGGTCACCCGGCTCAGCACCGGCCGCACCCGACTCACCGTCGCCACCTTCACCAGCGGCGGCCGCCTCCTGCTGCCCGCCGCCCTCACCCGGCTCACCGCAGCCCACCCCGACGCCGTGCTCCACATCAGGGAGGGCGAACCCGAGGACACCCTGCCCCTCGTCCGCCAGGGCGCCGTGGACCTCGCCCTCGCCTACCACTTCGACGGCCCGCTCCCCGTCGGGCCGGGCGCCGGCTCCCGCCTGCAGTGGACGCCGCTCCTGGAAGACCCCCTGCACGTCGTCCTGCCGCACGGGCACCGGCTCGCCGGCCGCGACGCCCTCGACCTCGCCGAACTGGCAGCCGAACCCTGGGTGCTCGGCTGCCTGAAGACCGAGGCGTACCTGCGCCGCTACGCCGAGCGCGCCGGCTTCGATCCGCACGTGCGCGGAACCACCACCGACTACTTCTTCGCCCGCTCGCTCGTCGCCGCAGGCATGGGAATCTCCCTGATCCCCTCCATCGCACTCGCCCCGCACATCCCCGGCCTGTGCACCGTCCCCGTCACCTCGCCGGGGCCGATCCGCCACATCGGCGTCGCCGCACTCAGCCGTCGCGACCGGCCCCACCTCACCACGCTCATCGATGCCCTCCGCGAACAGGCGATCCGGCAGCACAAGGGAAGCTGACCCCGCCCCGCCGGCTCCTCAGTCGAACAGGTGCTCCCGATCGGCCAGTTCGCGGTCGATCAGCTCCTGGACGGCCGTACGCGTCCTCTCGCTCAGCGCCCGGGCGGCGTCCCGGCGGGCGGCCAGCCCGTCGGGACGGGCCGGCGCCGGGATCGGTTCCCCGATGGTGATCGTCCAGTTGGACGGCAGCGGGAACGGCGTGGTGACCGGGAAGTACGGCACGCCCAACAGCCGGGCAAGGGTCGGCACCTCGCCGAGCTTGGGGCACGCCTCCTCCGCGCCGACGATCCCGACGGGCACCACCGGAGCCCCCGAGCGGATGGCGGCGACCGCGAAGCCGGGGCTGAAGGACCGCAGCCGGTACCGCTCGGTGAACGGTTTCTCCAGACCCGCGATGCCCTCCGGGTACACCCCCACGAGCTGCCCCGCGTTGAGGTGCTCGACACCGGCCGTCGGACCGATCGGCAGCGCACCGTTACGGCGCGCGTGCCGCCCCAGGATGGGAGTGCGGAAGACGAACGGAGCCGCCAGGAAACGCACGCGCCGGTCCAGCGCCCTGCCCAGGACCTTGTCCAGGACGAACGCGTCGAGGCCCCAGGCACCGGAGTGATTGACGGCGATCACCGCCGGGCCCTGCGCGGGGATGTTCTCCAGGCCGAGCGCGACCACCCGGAAGTAGTCGTCGACGAGCCAGTCGAGGAGGCGGTCCCACGCCACACCGCCGGCCTCGCCGAGCAGCCTTCGGGCGGAGCCCAGTTCCGCCCCGGTCGCCCTGATCATCTCGACCACGCTGTCCCTCACGCCCGGACCCCACCCTCACCTCGTACGACGGCCGACTCGCTGCCCGCGAGACGGTGTTCCGCCGGTTCAACGGCCGCGAGCCCTGTTGATCACGGCCGGCCGGGACGGAAACCGCCTCAAGTCCTCCGTTCGGGGGCCCGGGGCGGGAGCAGCCCCGCGTACGGCCCTCAGTCCGCCAGCCACCGCGCCGCACTGCGCACGTCCGCAGCCGCCCGCGCACACCGGTCGGCGTGCGCGAGGAGGACCATGCGGAACCGCTCGCCCGCCTCGCTCCCGTTCCAGCCGGCGTCGGCTGCGCACGCGCAGAGGGCCTCGGCATGCCGGTCCAGCCGCTCCGCGCCGGCCCGCCCCCGCGCCCCGAACGCGGAGAGCGGCGCGGCCACGGCCCCGGCCCGGGAACCGGCGGTGCCGGGCGGGCAGTCCACCGCGAACCGCGCACGGGGAACCACGGGAGGCACCGCGCCGGCGACTGCGCGGACGACCTCCCGGCCGACGCGCACGGCGAACCCCGCGACGGCGCACCCGGACGGGTTCCCGCACAGCGCCCACGCCGGATCCGTGCGCTCGCCCGCCACCCGCCGGCCCAACAGCGCCGGGTCGTACAGGATCTCCTCCCCGGCTCCGATCACCAGGCCCTGCGCGCCGAACGGCGCGCGGACCGGATACACCACGGCGGTCAGTACAGGGTGCTGCTCCAGGGCCCGGTCCAGGGCCCGGTCCGCGGCCTGGCCGATCGCCTCCCCGGCCGACGGCGCGTTCCCCGTGGCATCGGCGCGCGTTCCGGAAGCGTCCGCGTCCGCGTCCCCGTTCGCGCCGAGCAGGGTCAGGGCCTTCAGCGCCGGTACGCCGGTGGCCGCCGAGACCAGGGCCAGCGCGTGCGCCACGGCCAGGAGCAGCTCCGGCCCGCCCTGGGCCCCGGCCGCCATCGGGCCGGCCAGGCAGCCGGGTTCGGGGTCGGCCAGGTACGGTGCCATCCGCCGTCGCAGGGCCGCCGCCCGTCCCTCGTACGCACGCCCGCCCGCGGCGGCGGCCGCCGCCGAGACCATCTCGCTCAGCAGGGTGTCCTCGGCGGCCTCGGCGCCCAGTACGACGCGCCGGCTCAGCCGCAGCATGCCGGCCTGCCAGCGGTCCCGGTCCAGGGTGCCGTCCTCCCGCCGGGCACCGGTCACCGCAGGGAGCTGCTCGGCCACCAGGGTGCCCAGCGCACCCGCGCCGCCGTGCGCCGGAACCTCCCACGCGCCCGCCGGCACCACGTGCGGCGACAGCCCGTACCGGCGTCCGTCGGCCGCGAGACCGCAGGGGGTGCCCAGCGCCCCGGCGTCGTCGGCACGGGCCAGCAGGCTCTGCGCGTCCGCCCGGGTGGGCGGTACGAGGAAGGCCCCGAAGGGGGTGCGCAGCCGCACCGGACGCCCGTCCCGGCCGCTCCTCAGGTGCGCCATCAGCCGGTCCGTCAGCCCGTCGAGGGTCAGCGCGTCCAGACCGAGCGTGCGCGCGGGCAGGTCCGCCCACGGCATCCGCCGGGCCACCAGCGCGGCACTGAACAGCAGGTTCTCCAGGGGCCAGGCCGTCTCGGGCCGCGCCGCCGCCGTGGCCGGGCCGTCGGCATGGGTCATCGGTCGCTCTCCCTCATGGTCGCGCACTCGCCCGTCACCGGCCGCTCGTCGCTCGTCACTGGTCACTTGTCGCTCGTCACTTGTCACGGAGCATGTACGGCTGGTTCCCGACGACTTCGCCGTCGTAGGCCCTGATCAGTTCGTTCACCCGGTCCCGGTGGTGCACCATCTCCCCGCGCAGGCTGTCGGAGTACGCCTGCGGCGCGTGCGACAGCGGATAGTCGTAGGACTCGTCCAGCCAGGTCAGTTCGACCCAGCCGGCGGGGATGTCGTGAGGAGAGGCGGGCCCGCGCCCGTCGAGCATGGGGATCACGTCGTGCTTGTTGACCAGACTGATCACCCGGGTGGTGTGGTCGGCCGGGCGCTTGTTGTCGATGGGGGAGCCGAGCGTGACCACGTGGGTGATCCGGTAGGCGGACGCCAGCTCCACGTCCATCGCCAGGTTCATCGCCGTCAGTCCGCCCAGGCTGTGCCCGACGAACATCAGCTCCGACCCGGCCGGCACCCCCGCCCGCCGCAGCAGCTTCCGCGCCGCGCGCGTGTACGTCGTGTCGGAGCGCAGGAACCCGTCGAACGCGCCGATCAGGTCCTGCGGGGTGCTGTTGCTCGGCAGGACGAAGCTCGTACCGGGCAGCAGCAGCACGTACCTGACGCGGCCGTCGGCGCACTCGACGCGCCGCAGCAGCACCAGCCCGTGGTTGCCGAGCGCACCGATGTCGTTGATGTAGCTGACGATGTCGTTGCGGGACGTCGTCAGGACCTTCGCGAGGATCGAGTCCGGCTCGGTCCGCTCCGCCCGCCCGGGGCCGGGGTTGAGGCGGGCGAGCAGCGAACTGGGCAGTCCGAGGAAGGGATCCGTGGTCGGCACTCCGCCGGCGAGCGTCACCCAGGAGAATCCGTCGTTGACCGGGTTCTCGTCGAGCAGCCCCAGCAGCGCCAGCAACTCCATGATCACCGGGCTGACGGTCGTCAGGGCGCGCGTCACGCCCAGCCGTTCGACCAGTGCGTACAGCGCCCGCAGGGCCTCCCACCGGTTCCCCTCCACCATGGCGTCGGTGAGCCGCCTCGCCGGTGCCGAGCCGAGGTTGGGGTGCTCCACCACCGCCGCCTCGATCCGCAGCGCGAAGGCGTCCACGGCCATGGACACCGCGGCCGGGCGGCGGTAGGTCACGCTCCCCGCCATCCGGGCCAGCTCCCCGGCGAGCCCGCCGTTCGGACCGAACCCGAGCCCCGAAGGGCTGGTCAGCGCCCTGGCGCATGAAAGCGCCGTGCCGAGCGCCCACCCGGGACGGCGCAGGGCGGCCGGTCCGAACCGCCAGCTGCTGAGCGCCCCGGTCAGTTCCGCACCGGCCCGCTTCGCGGTGAGGGCCGCATCCGCCAGCAGTACGGACGCCGCGACCAGGAGTTCCGCGTCGGGTCCCGCCGGCGGGGGCCCACCGGCTGCGGGGACGGCTCCGGGCCCGGGGCCGCCCGGCCTGCTCTGCCCCGGAATGGGCTGAGCCGCTTCACCGGCCGCCCGAGGCGTCACGGTCTGCGCTGCCACGGTCTGCGCTGCCACCGTCTGAGGCGTCACAGTCTGAGGTGTCACGGTCCTCCCTCTCATCCCTGTGCGGTGTTCGCCGCGCCGCCCCCCTTTCGCCGGGCATGCTGGCACCGAAAGTGATCCACCGCGCGCACGCGTCAGGCCGCGGGCATGCCTGATCCGCCTCCGGAGGACCGCCGAAGGGCTTCAGGACCCCGATTCCACGGGCTGCCGGGCGGGTACGGCCGTACCGTGCCCGCCACGCGGAATCGGCCGGCCCCAAGGATGAGCCGCAGGCCACGGTGTTGACGCGTGCCGCCCCCGGCCGCAGGGCCGGGGGCCGGCTGTTCGGTGCGGGCGCCGCCCCCGGTCAGGGCAGGAGGCCTGCCGGAAGGTATTCCGCGTAGGCCGCAGCCGGCGGGTTCGAGGCCTGCCGGACCAGGTCCCACACCCGGTCCGACTCCGGATCGGCCTGCGGGTCCTGCGGGTCCTGCAGGGGTGTGCCGAGGCGGGTGGCGACGTCCTTGCGGAGGGCCGGGAGCAGGGCGTAGAGGCGGTCGCCGGGACACGAGGTGGCGTTGAAGTCGCGGTGGCCGTAGATCTCGGAGGCGGGCAGGCCGTACTGGCTGCAGATGTGGGCGCACAGGTCGGCCAGCATCGCGTACTGCGCCGCCGGCGGGGCCTGCGAGGTGTACGTGCCCTCGTTCTCGATGCCGATCGACACGGTGTTCTGCCCGATGCAGTGCGCCGCCCGCACCTGGCGGGTGCCGGCGCGCAGCTCCGCGAGGCTGTTGTGGCGGCCCTCCAGCACGAAGGCCCCGCGGCTGACGGTGAAGTGCTGACCGGTGTCGATCCAGCCCTGCGCGTCCATGTGGTACGTCTGGATCGCCCGGGCCAGGGCGAAGGCGCGCTGCCTGGAGTAGTCCGTCACGTTCGCCGTGGCCGTGTGGTGGACGATGATCCGCTCCGGGCGGTTGGCCAGGACGACGACGGGCTCGGACGGGGCCCGCGCACCCCAGGCGGCGCAGCCGATGACGTCCGGCCCGGCGGCCGCGGAGTGCGCGCGCCCGGCTGCGGCCAGCGGCAGTGCCGCCGCGGCGGCCAGGGTGAAGCCGCCCGTGAGGACCGACCGGCGGGTGTGCAGTGCGGAGAAGGTCATACGGTGCCCGTTTTCCGTAGGAGGCTGTCCATTGAAGGGACCCCGGACCCACGGGCCGCGCAGACACACCGGGCCGCGGACGGACTGGCCCCGGCCGGCCGCGGCGCACAGGGGCCCGGCGCCGCCGCGGGGGAGCGGAGCCGCTACGGGGCCGCCCTGCGGGAGCCGCCGGGGAGGGCGGCGTACGGGGCCCGCACCGCCTGCGTCCGGGCAGATGCGGGACGGGTCTACTCACGGGCTGGTTACCGTCGGGCCTTGCTGCCCGAGCGAGCGGTTGCCGCCGTGCCTGCCGGAAAGGCGAGAGGGGCTCCGGGCGGTGCCCGGAGCCCCTGCGGGCCAGGTGAACCGGTCACCACTTGTTGTGGCAGTTCCAGTGCCCCGGCACCCAGTGGGTGTCGTGATGGCCGGGCACCCAGTGGTTCTGGGACCAGCCGTGGCCGTACCAGCCGGGGTGCCAGTGGCCCCGGTGGTCCCAGTGGCCGGGATGCCAGGTGCCGTGGTGCCACTTCTTCTCGTAGTGGCCCTTGCCCCACGTCTTGGCCCAGTGCCCCTTGGTCCACGAGCAGCGTTCGTGGTGGTCCGACCGGTGCTTCTTGTGGTCCCGGTCGTGCCGGTCACGGTCGCGGTCGCCGTTCAGAGCAGTGGCCGCCGATGCCGATGCCGATGCCGGTGTCGAAGCGGCGGCGGCTGTGCCGGTGGCCGCGAGCGTGGCGCCGCCCGAGAGCAGGCCGGCCACGGCCGCGCCCGCAAGAAGGCTGCGGGTCCGCACGGAAACGGTCATGGGTCTCACCTCCTTCTGCTTCACGAATGAGCGGATGCTCGGCCCCTGCTTCCGCAGGGGGCTTGTGAAGGGATTCGGTACCGTCCGCCAGAGGGATTGGAAAAACATCAAACCGACATATATGGGGACGCATCGGCGCCTTGGTCCGGTTCCCCGGTCAGGCGGGGAGGGGGAGGCGCAGCAGGGGGCTGGTGGTGGGCTCGGGCGAGCCGCCCGCGGGTTCGAGGGTGAGACCGACGGCGCGGGCGCTGTCGGGGCGTCCTTGCATGACGACGGCGCCGTCGCTGTGGACGAGGCCGGCGGAGCGCTTGGTGCCCTGGTCGTCGAACCACAGCTGGTAGGTCTTGCCGGCGGGAGGGGCGGGCAGACCGCTGCTGACGAAGACGGCCTGGTCGCGCAGTGCCGAGGTGGTCACGGACGTGCTCGCTCCGGTGGTGGTGCGTCCGTGCACCGTCCGGGCGTCGGGGGCGGCCAGGACGGCGGTCAGCTCCTGGGCCTGACGGGTGGCCTGCCGGGCCTGCGTACGGGCCTGTTCGGCCTGCTGGTACTGGTAGGCGGCGAGTCCGCCGAAGGCCGCGGCCACGGCGACGCAGGCCGCGGCGGCGAACGCTCCGGCCCTGCGCCTGAGGAGTGCGGTGAGCCGGGCCGGCGCCGCGGGCCGGGTGTGCGGGGGCAGCTGCGGGACGGTTTCGATGCGGTGCAGGACCGCCTGCCTCATCGGGGCGGGTGCGGACAGGCCGGCCGCCGCGGCCAGCTGCGCCACCGTCGCCTCGAACTCGCCGACCTCCCGGGCGCAGGCCGCGCAGTGCCCGAGGTGTGCGGTGAAGGCCTGCAGTTCCTCACCGGTGAGCGCGTCGAGTGCGTACGCGCCGGTGAGGGTGTGCAGGTGTTCGCCGTGCTTCACGCGGTCACCCCCATGCAGTCGCGCAGCCGGATCAGTCCGTCGCGCATCCGGGTCTTGACGGTCGCGAGCGGGGACCCCAGCCGGTCCGCGACCTCGCGGTAGGTCAGGCCCCGGTAGTAGGCGAGGGTCAGGGCCTGGCGCTGGAGTTCGGTCAGGCTGTCCAGGCAGCGGCGCACCTGCTCGCTCTCCAGCCGGCTCTCCACCTCTTCGGCGACCTCGTCGAAGGGCCGGTGCCGTTCGCGTACGGCGGTGGCGTGCTCGCGGTCGGAGGAGGCCTGGGCGGACCGGACGCGGTCCACCGCCCTGCGGTGCGCGATCGTCGCCACCCACGTCATGACGGTTCCCTGCTCCGGGCGGTAGCGGGCGGCCTGACGCCACAGGTCGATCATCACCTCCTGCGCCACCTCCTCCGCCTGGGCCCGGTCCCGGACGACTTTGACGACGATCCCGAACACGGTGGCGACGACCGCGTCGTACAGGACGGCGAAGGCGTCCCTGTCGCCGTGGCCCACCCGCTCCATCACCTCCTGCAGCCGCGGCCCGCCCGCGTCCGCACCGTGAAACCGCAGGGGCTGTGTCACCGCCGCCCCGCCCCGCGCCGCCGGGTGCCGTGCCGCGGCCCGGCGCCGCGGCGGCCACGCCCGCCCTTGTGCCTCGATGCCATCGACAGCTCTTTCGCCGAGAAGAAGGACCGGCCCCGCCCTGGGGCCGGCCATGGTGATCCGCTGGTCTCACCTCTTCTTCGTAGCGGGCATTTGTGCGGATTGCCCCGATCGGCAACGCCGCATCCCGCCCGTCATCCGATCGAGCGAAACCGGCATCCACCGCCCAGCCGCTGCACCCGCGCCACCGGACGGCGCGCCGGCTACTTCAGGTACGGCTCGAGGAGCCTGCTCCACGATTTCTTGATCTGCTCGTACTCGTGCCGGCAGCCCTCGGCCCGGAGCTCGGGCAGCACGCCGTCCGGGTTGCCGACGGCGATGACGACCGACCTGAAGGCCTCGGGGTCCGAGCCGTACAGCCAGCAGATCTCGTTGTAGAAGCGCTGCGCGCTGAGCGAGTGCTCGTCGGAGAAGAGGCCGGAGAGGTCACCGGCCTCCTGCGCGTCGGCCAGGGCGCCCAAGGTGTTGAGGGTGCTCACCGCATAGTCGATGTGCCGCTCGCCGCCGGTGGCGAGCAGCAGGGTGGCGAGCTGGTCGACGGCGTCCTCCTCCTTGCCGGTGATCGGCAGGTCGTACATGTCGACCAGGCCGTGGCCGAGCTCGTGCAGGAGCACGCCGTTGGAGAACCCGATGATGTCGTCGTCCACGGCCGCGGCCCGCTCCGCCGGGCTGCCGGAGCCCTCCCGGGCGGCCTGCTCCTGGAAGATGGGCCTGGTCTCCTCGACGAGCTCGTAGCAGTACGTGATGTCCCTCGCCTGCGGGTCCCAGGAGGCGTTCGCCCCGCCGCAGCTCTTCGCGATCACGGGCACGTCGTAGGACAGTGCGATCCGGTCGTTGACGAAGCCGGCGATGCGTTCCAGGACCTCGTTGTCCTGCAGGAATCTCTGGATCCGCCGGTCCTGGGCCGTCCTGCCGGTGTCGTAGCGCGGGATCAGCCGGCCGTGGCCCTTCGAGGCGGACGCGGACGCGGATGCCGGGGCGGCGGGGGACTGCGCCGCGTTCTGCGTCTTCGGGCCGGTGGAGCCGCTGCCGGTGGACGAGCAGCCCGTGGCGGCGGCGATCACGGACGCGGCCGCGACCGTGACGGCGGCCACCGCCCGCATCCTGGCTGCTCTCACCGCTGTCACCTCTCGGCGCGGTACGTCCTGCGCCCCAGCCTGCTGCCGCGGTGCCGCCCCGGCCCGCGCATGTGCGCCGGCCGGGTGAAAAAGCGGCACCGGCCGGCCCGGGGCGGCCCCGCGCCCCCTCGGGAATACCCCGGGCTCACCCCTCGTTCCGCAGTATGGTTGAATTGTAAACAATCTTGGGAAGGGGAGTCATGCAGTTCGGGATCTTCACCGTCGGTGACGTCACAGCCGATCCGACGACCGGACGCCTGCCGAGCGAGCACGAGCGCATCAAAGCGATGCTCGCCATCGCACAGAAAGCCGAGGAAGTCGGCCTCGACGTCTTCGCCACCGGCGAGCACCACAACCCGCCGTTCGTCCCCTCCTCACCGACGACCATGCTCGGCTACATCGCCGCACGCACCCAGAACCTGATCCTGTCCACCTCCACCACACTGATCACCACCAACGACCCCGTGAAGATCGCCGAGGACTTCGCGATGCTCCAGCACATCGCGGACGGCCGCGTCGACGTCATGATGGGCCGCGGCAACACCGGACCGGTCTACCCCTGGTTCGGCAAGGACATCCGCGACGGCATCGACCTCGCCGTGGAGAACTACGCCCTGCTGCGCCGCCTGTGGGACGAGGACACCGTCACCTGGAAGGGAAAATTCCGCACCCCCCTGCAGTCCTTCACCTCCACCCCGCGCCCGCTCGACGGCGTCGCACCCTTCGTATGGCACGGCTCCATCCGCTCACCGGAGATCGCCGAACAGGCCGCCTACTACGGCGACGGCTTCTTCCACAACAACATCTTCTGGCCCGCCTCCCACACCGAGCAGATGGTCAACCTCTACCGGCAGCGCTACGCCCACTACGGACACGGCACCCCCGAACAGGCCTTCGTCGGACTCGGCGGCCAGGTCTTCATGCGCAAGAACTCACAAGACGCAATCCGCGAGTTCCGCCCGTACTTCGACAACGCACCGGTCTACGGCCACGGTCCCTCCCTGGAGGAGTTCACCTCCCAGACGCCGCTGACCGTCGGCTCACCCCAGCAGGTCATCGAACGCACCCTCTCCTTCCGGGACTACGCCGGCGACTACCAGCGCCAGCTCTTCCTCATGGACCACGCAGGCCTGCCCCTCAAAACCGTCCTGGAGCAGCTCGACCTCCTCGGCGAAGAGGTCGTACCGGTGCTGCGCAAGGAATTCGCGAACCTGCGCCCGGCCGGTGTGCCGGACGCGCCGACCCACCCCGCCCGCGTGGCGGCGGCCCGGGACACCACGAAGCAGGAGACGCGGGCATGAAGCTCATCGTCGTATCGGCCGGCCTGAGCTCGCCCTCCTCCACCCGCCTGCTCGCCGACCGCCTCGCGGCCGCCACACTCGCCCACACGGACACCGAGCCCGAAGTGATCGAACTGAGGGACCTGGCGACCGAGATCGCCCAGCACCTCGTCACCGGTTTCCCGCCCGCCCGACTGGCCGCCGCACTCGACGCAGTGGCGGCCGCAGACGGCCTGATCGCCGTGACACCGGTGTTCGCCGCCTCCTACAGCGGCCTGTTCAAATCGTTCTTCGACCTCATCGACAAGGACGCCCTCACCGCAAAGCCGGTCCTCATCGGCGCGACCGGAGGCACGGCCCGGCACTCCCTGGTCACCGAACACGCCCTGCGCCCACTCTTCACCCACCTGCGCGCACTCGTCCCGCCGACCGCCGTATACGCGGCCTCGGAAGACTGGGGCCAGGAAGGACTGGCACAGCGGATCGCCCGCGCGGGCGCGGAACTGGCACACCTCATGGCACCCGCCGCCCGGGACGCCGCCCGGGACCCCGACACCGCCACCGTGCTCGCACCCCGCTCACCGACAGGGGCCATCACATCGGTGAAACCGGCCGCGGGCTTCGAGATCGTGCCCTTCGAACAGCGCCTGGCCGCACTACGGGCCGAATGACCGCAGCCGCCCCGCAACCAGCCCCCGCTCACGCAGAACCCCTCACCAGCGCAGGGGCTGTCACATCCGGCGGCTCCGCCCGGTCTCCCCTTACGGAAGGCGGCAGACGAAGCCGCAGACGAAGCCGCAGACGAAGGGGACGCCGATGAAGACTCTGCTCGTATGCACCTCCGTATCCCACGGCAACACCCGACGCGTGGCGCAGGCGATGGCCGACGTACTCGACGCCCGCGTGCTCACGCCGCAGGAGGCGTCGGCCACGGACCCGGCAGGCTACGACCTGGTGGGCTTCGGCTCCGGCGTCTTCTCCCAGCGGATGCACCCGGACCTGCTCGCATTCGCCCGCGCCCTGCCGCCCTCGTCGGGGCGGGCCTTCGTCTTCGCCACCAGCGGCCTGCCGCAGCTGCCGTTCGCCCCCTTCACCCGCCCCCTGACACGACTCCTCCACGCCAAGGGCTTCGCCGTCGAACCCGCCTTCACCTGCCGCGCCCTCGACACGTGGCCGCCGTTCAACCTCATCGGCGGCATCAACCGACAGCGCCCGGACGAGGACGACCTGAGCGCCGCCCGCGCCTTCGCCCGAGCACGCAAGAACCACCCCACAACCACAGCCTGACCCGCCCCCGAGAAGGTGTACCTGGATACACCCCCTCCGGCACCCACGTGCAAGGACCGCCCCGACCCCGACCGGCAGAGTCGAACGCGGGGCGCGACAGCCGCGCCCCGGCGATCCACGGGGAGGCCGGACCACATGCCGGACCACAAGCAGCAGCGACAGCGACAGCGACAGGGGCAGGGGCGGCGAGCACCGCGCAGCGGATGGGCGGCGCAGACAGGAGTGTTCCTCGCCGTCGCCTTCCTGGCGGCCGGACTCTGCGGCGCCCTCCAGCCCGCGACCGGCATACCCCCCGAGGTGCTCCAACTGACCCAGCTCGGCCCCGCCCTCGCCGTCGCAGCCGTGGCACTGCTGTGGCCCCGCCGGACCAGGGACCGCCTCGCCGGCACCCTGCCCGCCCCCGGCAACGCACCGGCAGACCACCAGGCCCGGACACCGACCCGAAGCCGGACGGCCCTCCTCCTCACCCCCGCCCTGATCATCGCCCTGTGCGCAGGTGGCGCCCTGCTCACCTCCGGCTCCCTCCCCACCACCAGCCCACAGGCCCTCACACACCCCCTCACCCTGCTCGTCACCGCCCAGCTCTTCGGCGCCTGCGCCGAAGAGATCGGCTGGCGCTGCTACCTCCAGCCGCTCCTGCGCACCCGCTTCGGCCCGGTCACCGCCTCCGTCCTGGTCGGGACGGCCTGGGGCCTGTGGCACGTGCCGGCCCTCGCCCAGGGGCCGGCCTACGCAGCCGGATTCCTGGCCGCCACCCTCGCGATGTCCGTGATCCTCGGCCTCGCCCTGGAACGCGTACGGAGCAACCGGCTGTTGCTCGCGGGCGCCTTCCACACCCTGGTCAACCTCGGCATGCTGTTCGTGACCGACGAAACATCCCCGGCAACAGCGCCGATGGCGATCTTCGGCGCCGCCTGCCTGGCCGCAGCAATCCCGTGGATCGCCTCCACCCGCCGGGCGGCGACCACACCGGATAGGATCACCGCCGCAACAGCGCACGGACCGCGCTGACATGACGGAACCACAGGCAGGCATGGCACAGGCAGACACACGCCCCGGCACCGGCCTCAGGGCCGCGCTCACCGACATCGGCCGCTGCCAGCTCCTCTCGCTGGCCGCGCTCGCCGTATCCGGAGCCGGCACCCTCGTGGTCGGGGCGCTGCTCCTCCTGCCCGTCGGCATCGGCTTCCTCCTGCTCCCGCCCGCCGCAGCCGCCCTGCGCCGCATCTCCGACCGCTACCGCGACTGGGCCGCCCGCTGGACCGCAACCGTGATCAGCCCACCACAACCACTGCCACCGCGCCCGGCGCCACCCGGGAACACCGCCGGCCGCCACCGGCAGGCCCGCGCCCTCCTCGGCGACGAAGGCTTCTGGCACGACCTGCGCTGGGCCTGGGCCGAGCCGTGGACAGGCGCACTGCTCGCCACCGTGCCGCTGGCCCTCGTCGAGTACGGCCTCTTCGGCGCGGCCGTGCAGCCCTTCGTCTGGCGGCTCCTGGGCGACGGCAACTGGTACGCCTTCATCCCGGTCGACTCCACCCCGGCGATGCTCGCCGCACTCCTGCTCGGCCTCGGATCCATCGCCGCCGGACTCAAACTGGCACCCGCCACCCTGCGACTCCACGCACGCTGGAGCAGACGCCTGCTGGCCGCCCCGCACACCACCGAACTCACCCGCCGCATCGAACACCTCGCAGGCTCCCGCGCCGACATCCTCGACGTCCAGGCCGCCGAACTACGGCGCATCGAACGAGACCTGCACGACGGAGCACAGGCCCGCCTCGTCGCCCTGGGCATGACCCTCGACGAAGCCACCCGCCTCCTGGACCGCGACCCACCGGCCGCCCGCGCACTCCTGCACGAGGTACGCGCCACCTCCCAACGCGCCCTCCAGGACCTCCGCGAACTCGTCCACGGCGTCCTGCCCCCCGTCCTCGCCGACCGCGGCCTCGGCGACGCGGTCCGCTCACTGGCCCTCGACAGCCACCTCGACGTACACATCGAGACAGCCCTGCCCGGCCGGCTCCCGGCCGCCGTGGAATCCGCCGGCTACTTCGCCGTCGCGGAACTCCTTGCCAACGCCGCCAAACACTCCGGCGCCCCCGAGGTCCGCATCCACCTCAGCCACACCGACGGGGCCCTGCGCGTCACGGTCACCGACGACGGGCGCGGCGGCGCCGACCCCGGCGGAAGCGGACTGCAAGGCGTACGCCGCCGCCTGGACCCCTTCGACGGAACCCTCGTCCTGCACAGCCCGCGGGGCGGCCCGACCACCGCAACCCTGGAGATACCGTGCGCGTCGTCCTCGCCGAAGACCTCTTCCTCCTCAGGGACGGACTGACCCGCACCCTCCAGGAACACGGATTCGAGGTGATCGCCGCGGTCGACAACGGCCCCGCCCTGCTCAGAACACTCCTCGACGAACAACCGGACGTCGCCGTCGTCGACATCCGCCTGCCACCCACCTTCACCGACGAGGGCCTCCAAGCCGCCCTGGAAGCACGCCGATCCCGGCCGGCGCTCCCGGTCCTCGTACTCTCCCAGTACGTCGACCAGCTCTACGCCCACGAACTGCTCGCCGGGGGCCAGGGCGCCATCGGCTACCTCCTGAAGGACCGGGTCACGCACACCACCCAGTTCATCGACGCGGTACGCACCGTCGCGGCGGGCGGCACGGTGATGGACCCGCAGGTCATCGCACGGCTGCTGGCCCGCAGCGACGCCCGCGGCACCACCGCCCAGCTGACACCGCGCGAACTGGACGTACTGGCCCTGATGGCCGAGGGCCGCTCCAACGCAGCCGTGGCGCAAACCCTGTTCATCAGCGAGAGCGCCGTCGCCAAACACACCGCCGCCATCTTCACCAAACTCCGGATCGAACCCTCCGCAGACGACAACCGCCGGGTCCTGGCCGTCCTGGCCTACCTGAAACGCTAGCCACGCGGGCCGCAAGAGGCACGCCCCTGCTGAGGCGACTTCTGACCGCCTACGTTCGTGTCAGGTCACGGACCAGACGGGTCAGCCGAGGCGACGGGGCAACCTTCAACTCCATGTGCAGCAACCGCCGGTAGTCCTGGTACCGCCCCCGCGGCGCCGAGGGCCGCAGGCACCGAGAGCGGAGAGGTCAAGGCGGACTGGGATGTACGACGAGTCCCAAGCGGGCGCCGCGGACCGCGGGGCCCGGATCAACCTCCCCGTACTGGGGACGGTGGAGCGCCGATGGGACACCTACCAGCCCTTCCTGAAGGAGGAGCCCCCGCCCAAGTCCACCTTAGGCTCCGCCGTCGCAGACCCGTCCGCCTCTGACGGGTGGACGACCGGGGCTGGAGCTGCCCGCCGGGTGAACCCTGTACGTGGCTCGGCCCGGTCTGGGAGGTGCCCCCTCCCCGGCCGCCGCCTACACGGCAGCGGCTGGGGAGACCGATGCCCACGGCCTGTTCGTGATCCGCCCATGGCGGCTTGCGCGTTTGTGCGTCATAGCCGGTAAGACGTACCCCGAGGGGTCGCCGTCGCGCTTCAGCCGGCGACTGAAAGGGCTGGCTCAAGGTCAGGGCGCATTCAAACCGAAGGCCTGGTTGTTGGTGTTGCTGGCGCCTGGGCTGTTGATGTTGCTGCTGGTGTTGATGTTGTTGAACAGGGTGAGGGCGCCGTTGAGGTTGATCGGCAGGATCGAGCCGCCCTCGCCTCCCTCACCGTTGCAGCCGCCTCCGGCGACCGTGGTCTGGTCGCTGTCCGTGGCGGAGCCAATGCTCGGGGAGGTGGCCGTGACAGTGTTAATGATGGAGCATGGTGCGTCGTTGGCGATGTTGACGACAACATCGAGTGTGGTAGTGAAATTCGCAATGGAGAAGTTTCCGCACTGTACCGTCGTACCGCTGTTGATGGCTTGACAGGCGATCGCGAAGTCGCCTCCGAGATTGTCGACCGTGAGGCCGGTCGGGAGGTGGTCCGTGACCGTAATGTCGTTGGCGCCGCCATCGCCGCTGACGGTCAGTGCGATGTGGTAGAGGCCTTGCCCCCCTCGCGTGAAGGTCCCTTCGTGGCTCTTGCTGATGCTCATGGTCGGTGCGGCTTGGGCGGGCGCGGCGAGGGCGAACGGCAGTGCGATGCCCAGTGCCAGTACGGTCGTGAGGGCGGACATCTGCCGCTTCAACCCGTGTGTGGTCATGGCTGGTTACTCCTGTCCATGAGCGTTCGTTGCGATCGGGCCCCTGAGCGAGTGAGGTCGATCGTGGGGAATCTACTGATCGGAGGGGCCGCATTGATCACCAAGTGGTGGAAACATGCCAACTTCACTCGATCGCTTCGGTTAACGCGTGAGGTGGCATCAGCCCGCTGGCGGGCTGGCCCTGGAGGCCGAAACCATCGGCCTGGGCGGCGGCATGCAGCGCCGCCCTCAACCCGGCGGTTGCTGGTGGATGGTGTGCGGGGAATGTCAGTGGCGCAGGCTCAGCGACCTGGTGGTTGCCACCGACAGTGGCTGCTCACCTGTTGCTGACGTGGTTGACGAAAAGCCGTGTCACTCATGCCGACCGCCAAGCCCCCCGACCATGCGTGCCGGTCGCCCGGGCTCTTGGCGTGTCGTCACGAACGGTGCGGGACCGGGGGAGTGGTGGTCCGGCCGCCCCGAACACTCCGCCGGCGCCATGCTCGTCCTCCACCTGGCGGCGCCACCGGCGCTGCGCCAACCCGGCACCGTGTCGCAGACGTGTGCCCGTGAACACCAGGGGAAGGACCGAGTCCGACGTACGGTCGGGCAACCGGCCGAGCCTCGCCGCCAGCACCGCACACCTCCGGCCGGGCCGGCCTCCCCGACGCCATGACCGGAACAGGAGCAGCCGATGCTTCTCTACGCCCAGACCCCAGCACGGCGCAACCGCCAGATCCTCGCGGACCTGATCGCCGTGGTCCTGATCGCCGCCGCGGTGTGGTTCGCCCTGGCCGTCCACGGCGCGATCATGCTGCTGGCCGAGCCGGGACGCAAGGTGGAGAGCTCCGGCGAAAGCCTCGCCACGGCCCTCGACGACGCCGGCGACACTGCCTCGAACGTGCCGCTGGTCGGCGACCTCCTGAAGAAGCCGTTCCAGTCCGCGGCCGACGCCGGGACCGGGCTCGCCGACGCAGGACAGTCGCTGCAGGACACCGTCAGCCAGGTGGCCACCCTGGCCGCAGTAGCCCTGATCGTCCTCCCCGTGGCCTTCGTACTACTGCTGTGGCTTCCCCTGCGCCTGCGCTGGATCCGTCGCAGCGCCGTCATCCGACGTCTCCTCGAGGCACCCGGAGGCGCCGACCTCCTCGCCCTGCGCGCCCTCACCGGACCGCCGGGCGACCTCTCTGCGATCCCCGCCCCGCCGGGCGGCCTCGCCGACGCCTGGCGCCGCGGCGACCGGCAAGTCGTCGCGGCTTTGTCCGAGATCGCACTCAGGCGAGCGGGCTTGCGGCCCTGACGGGAAAAACACCGCGACGCGCGCCGCCCGTGAGCGCGAACCGAACAACCGTCAATGGTTAAATCCAGAGTTAAGGGGAACGTAAATCCAAGGTTAAGGCATGCTAGGGTTGAGGTATGCCAACCGAGGAAGAGCTGTTCGCGGCCGTGGATGACCTGCTCACCGGTGAGCCCGCGATGCCGCCGCCGGCGGAGCGGGCCCGGCTGCGCGAGGCGGCCGGTATCACCCAGGCCCGTCTCGCCCAGGTCCTGCAGAGCACGACCCAGTCGGTGAAGAACTGGGAAGCGGGCAGGTCGGAACCGCGCCCGCCGCGCCGTCAGGCGTATCAGCGGCTGCTGGACGGCTGGGCCGCACAGCACCCCGCCGGCCCGGGCGTGACGGTGCCCG
The DNA here is from genome assembly GCF_045160965.1 of Streptomyces sp. NBC_00207. Classification (NCBI taxonomy): domain Bacteria; kingdom Bacillati; phylum Actinomycetota; class Actinomycetes; order Kitasatosporales; family Streptomycetaceae; genus Streptomyces; species Streptomyces sp. NBC_00207. The sequence goes on from NZ_CP130715.1 coordinate 9,314,028, forward strand.
CAGCACTGTCCGGCAGGCCCGCCCCGGCCGCCCCCGCGCCGGCCGTTACGTCAGCCCCGGCCGTTACGTCAGCCGCGCCCGGCAGTGCGGCCGTTGCCGAGCCCGCGGTCCGCCCGGCGGCGACGCCGCGGCGCCCCGCCGCGAAGAAGGCCGCCGGGCCCGCCACCACTGCAGCCGTCGATTCCCGGTTCCCGCACGGCCCGCTCGCGGTGCTCGACGGTGACGGGGCCGCGTACGGCGTGGACGGGATCGTGCTGGACTGCCCCGCCGCCACCATCGTCGAGCTGGTGGAGTGGACGTTGACGGAGTCCGGTCTCGGCGCCCCGCGCCTGAACCGCAACGGCAAGGACTCCGACCCGCTGATCGTGCTCACCGCCGCAGCCGCCGTGAAGCTCGGCCTGCCCGAGCACCTGGAGGGCCGCGAGGAGCGCCGCTCGCTGCGCCTGGCGGAGGACCACCCGGTCGTCAAGCAGATCGCGAAGGCGAAGTGGCAGCTCACGCAACGCGGTTTCGGCCCGTGGGCGCGCGTCTACGGCAAGGCCGAGGGGAGCGCGCGGCAGTGCGTGCAGCTCGCGGTCCTGTCCTGGGACGCCCTCGACGCCCGTTCCTGGCCCGGCGTCGCCGACATGAACCCCGCCGACATCGCCCGTGTCCTGGGCGTCTACGCCCAGCGGGTCATCACCCCGTGCGGCTCCACCGCCGTGTCCGGGCTGGAGCTGATGACCGCCCTGCGCCCGCCCACCAGGGCCGTGCAGGAGAACGGGACGTGGGTGTCGGGCCGCAACCCCGGCAGTCTCGGTTCGGAGCCGGTGGACCCGGCGCCGCCGGAGGCCATCGCCGAACACCCCGTCGTCGTGAACTCCGGCTGGAGCGGGGGCTTCCTGAACGAGGAGGCTTACCAGTGGGTCCGCGACCCCGCCCTCCTCTCCGACGAGGAGTGCCTGCTGCCGTACGCGGTCGGCCTGGACCTGAACACCGCCTTCCTCGCGGCCGCCGCCCGCCTGATGGTGGGCCTGTCCGCCCCCGACCACTTCCACCGGCCGGTGTTCAACAAGAAGATCCCCGGCTCCTGGCTGGCCGACCTCTCCCACATCGAGCTCGACCCCCGCCTGCCCTCGCCGTTCACCCCGGACGGCACCCGGCCGAACGGTCCGGCCTGGTACCAGACCCACACCCTCGCCTACGCCCAGGAACTCGGCCACGACGTCCACCCCATCGAGGCCTACCTGCGCCGGGAGACCGGCGCCTACCTCGACCCGTGGCACGACCGCCTCAAGACCGCGTACCTGGACACCCTCGCCGACCTCGGCGTCACCGCCGATCTCACCGACGCCGCATTCCTGACGGCGATGGAGGTCCACAAGCAGACCGACCCGGCCATGGCCGCCGTCCTCTCCGCGGTCAAGGCCACGGTCAAGGGCGGCATCGGCAAGCTCCGCGAACGCCCCCAGGGCCGCACCTACCGGGACGGCGACCCGTGGCCCGCCATGCAACGCCCGACCTGGCGCCCCGACATCCGCGCCGCCGTCATCTCCAAGGCCCGCGTCAACATGCACCGCAAGCTCGCCAACATGGTCAAGCTGACCGGCTTGTACCCCCTCGCGGTGCTCTCCGACTGCGTCGTCTACCCCTCGCCCGGCCCGTCGCCGCTGGACTTCCTCCCGTACGCCGCCTCGGGCAAGCCGCTCATGGGCGGCTTCCGCCTCGGCCCCACCCCCGGCCTGGCCAAGCTGGAAGGGGTGCAGGAGATGGCGTGGGCGGTCGACCTGATGGAGAAGGGCCTCAACCCCGCCCGCCACATCAAGGGCGGCGACGCCGTCCTCGACGACGGCGAATAGAACCGGGCCGTGGCCTGCGGCGCCCCATCGCCGCAGGCCACGGCCGAGAGGCCACTTGAACCTGACGGACTTCTGTGCCGAGGAGCTGAACCGCTGTGGGAGAGATCGAGGACGCCATCGTCCGCGCCGACCAGGAGGCCTTCACCAAAGAGCCGCCCAAGACCCTGAAGGGCCGGATCAACTTCCTGCTGAAGCAGCTGAAGACGACCCGCGCGGTCGCCGCGGAGCTCGGGGTCAGCCAGCGGTCGGTGGAGCGTTACCGCAAGGGCGACCGCAAGACCCCGCCCAGGCCTGTCGCGGACCGTATCGACACGGCCGTGCGGGCGCGCTGGCAGCCGGTGGTACGGGGCCGGCGCCGCAAGGAGGCCGCCGCCAGCACCGGCATCACGGTCGAGACCCGGGCCCGCTTCGGCTACACCGCCCCCGTCGGCACCACCGACGACGGCCGCGTGCGCCGCCTCACGGTCCACCTGCCCGCCGTCTACGCCCAGCGCCTGTTCGATGCCCGCGCCCGGGGCGCCGCCGACCGAGACCTGCGCGCGATCGTCGCCGAGGGCTTGCAGGAGATCTACTTCAAGGACGGCGGGACCCGGGCCGACCAGCTCCGGGTCGAGTTCACCGACATCGACTACTTCGACGTCTCCTTCTGAACCCCGCCGCCGGGCCACACCCGGACGCGAGCCGTTGAGTCCGCCTGGTCCGCGGAGACGGAAGAATCTGCCGAGCACATGGCGCACGCTGGAAGGACAGCAATTGACATCGGACATAAGCACGTTCGCCACCCCTTCCGCCGAGCACCCGCTCTCCGCTGTACCCATCGACTGGGCGGCCGTCGAGCACTGGCTCGGACTGCGGCTGCCGGCCGACTACAAGCGGCTTGCCGACCGGTACGGGCCGCTGGACTTCGGTCAGTACGTGTGGATCCACGTGCCATGCGTCCAGCGGGACCGCTTCGACTACGGCGAGTGGCTGCGCGCGACGCACCGGAAGGCGCGGATCGAGGCGCGGAACCTGCCCGAGGCCGAGCGGCCTGTGCTCCACCCCGAGCCCGGCGGCCTGCTGGCCTGGGGCTGCACGCGAGGCAGCGACGTACTGTTCTGGGACACCTCGGCCTCCGCCGACCCCGACCAGTGGACCGTGGTGGTGCAGCACTCGGGGGCGGTGCCGGGCAGTGGCCTGCTCCGGTGGCACCGGTACGACCTGACGCTCACCGACTACCTGCGGCACACCGTCCGTGACACCTGGGAGCTCCCTTCCCCTCCCGGCCCGCTGCTGGGCCCGCTGCCGGGCGCCGTCGCGCGGACCGCCTTCCTTCCCGACGCCGAGGCGTGGATCCCGCCCGCACCGGTCCCGCCCCGGCTCACCGAGGCCGAGCGCCGAATCGCGCTGGAGACCGGCACCGGGCTGGACGGGCTGCGGCTGCTGTCGCCGCCACCCGAGCGGCCGTACCTCGGCAACGGCTCCTGGGAGGGGCTGTTCGCCGAGCTGGGCACACGGCTGCCCGGGGAGTACGTGCGGCTGATGGACGGGTACGGCGCCGGCATCTGGAGCGGGTGGCTGCGTTTCCACACCCCGCTCCGGACCGGCGAGCGGCGTTTCCTCACGCACGTCGAGGACACGGCGGACGCCTACCGGCAGCTCAAGGACGACGACGCGGGCTGGTACCCACTGGCCATCTGGCCCGAGCCCGGCGGCTTCCTCCCCTTCGCCAACTCCATCGACGGCGACTACCTCGGCTGGCTCACCGAGGGAGGGGATCCCGACACCTGGCCGCTGATCGTCTGGCCCCGCCACGCGGGCCAGGGACCGCCACTCGACGGCGGCCTGATCGACACCCTCCTCGACTGGCAACGCGGCACGCTGGTCACGCATGGGTTCGCCACCCTGGACGAGGACGACGACCCCGTCGAGTTCGCGGACTTCCGGCCCTGGGACGACGGCGCCTACTGGTGAGCCCCCGGCCGGCGATCGCCCGGTTGCCCGTCCGCCCGGTGCGCCGGGTGTCACGCTCGCGCCGCCGTCGACGACGTGCCGGCCGAGGCGATGACGGTGCACAGTGCGGTGATGAAGTACAGGACGCGGACGTCTTCGATCTCGTCGGTGTACTGGCGAAGCTCGGGCCGGGTGCCGTCGGCCACGTTGGTCTTGTGCTGCCGGTCGACGCGCAGGGCGGGAGCTTTCCGGGCATGGATGTGGAGTCGGTGGCGGTGGAGTCGTACGGGCTGCGGCTGCCGGAGTTCACCAAGCAAGGGCCGGGACGCGCACGTGGGCAAGGCCCGTAAGTGCCTGTTTCTGAACCCTCGGACTCTGCGGGGTCGGTAGCCGTGCAAGCTGGCCGGGATTGGACTATGCCCCCCTAAGCGAAGCCCGCGAGGATGGCCGAAAGTCTTCGAGCGGGGGGAACTGATGAGGCGTCCGACGACTGCTGTGGCCGCGGCCGGTCTGTTGCTGGCTCTGACGGCCTGCCAGTCGGGGGCGGCGTCCGGCAAGGTCCAGGGCACCGACGCCGAGTTGGCCTGTGCGGCCGTGAGCCGACTGCCGGAACGGATGCCGGGCACCGACGGCGGGCAGGCCTTCGACATCGTGGTGGCGCGCCTCGTCGGCGCCGAGGAACTGGCCAGGGCGGCTGCCCTGGCGGACGCCAAGTTCCAGCCCCTCGCCGACGCCCTGAGGGAGGCGCAGCAGCTGCTCAACGTGACCTCCGACCCCCAGCAGGCTGAACCCGCAGTCAAGAAGGCCCGGACGTACTGCTGAGTGCCTATTTCTGAGCCCTCGGACTCTGCGGGGTCGGTAGCCTGGTACCAGGTGAGTCGAGAGCCAAGTTGCTGCTGGGCAACTTGAGAACGATCAAGGCTGAGTCGGTCCACCGACCGCGTTCGCCGACCTCCGGGTGAAGGTCTCCCCGAAGACCGCCCCGCGCGTCCCACACACCCCAGCAGTTCCGTTCGCCGAACGGTCACGGTGACCGTTCGGCGAACGCTTCCGAGCTTCGCATTCCGGGCAATGGCTGGTTGACCTGCTGCTCTGGGGTTCAGAAACAGGCACTAAGACGGGGGACAGGCAGCTCGCCGCGGCGATCGGAGCGTTGCGGAAGCCGACGGTCGCGGCGTGGACGGCCGGTCTCCTGGCGCGCCGTCGGCCGGAGGAGGCGCGGGTCGCGCCGGGGGCGGGGCGGGCGCCCGCGCGGCGGACCGGCACCCGCGACGACGTCGTACGCATCCTCGTTGCCCGGCGAGGTGTACCGCCGCCCCGCACACCACAAGAAGGGGACGAAGCCGCGACGAACGAACTCAGGTGCCGCGGCGCGGCCGTCTCTGGCAGCATCACCCCATGACGTTCTACAGAAAGGCCCATGCCGCGTAGGCGGCCTGGGCGCGTCCGCGCCGAGCAGCGGCCGCGGCACCTGCCTTCCCATCGACCCTCGATCGCTGGCCTGTCCGCGTCTGCTCTTGCCGAGGTTGCCAGGGTCGAGTGGAGCCGGAACTACCTGTGGCCTGGTGTCACGGCTGAGTCCGTGAGCATTTGGCGGGGGTTCGTGCAGGACCCGTACCGCAACCTCTGGAGTGAGTACGGGGATGGCGGCTGCAGTGTGTGGGAATGCTGCGGCAGCCCCTTCGAAGCACGGGAGTTCCTGGATGCCGTGATACACGGCATGTCCCGGCGCCGAGCTCGTGAGCTTCGATTCCTCGTAGACCAGCTCGACAACTCGTACTGAGCGAGTTCAGGCAGGACGTCAAACGGCGAGTCAGCCGCGTTCCCAGTAGGTACAGGAGCGTGGGACGTCCCTGGCCTGTGCGGTTGGGTCGGGACAGCGCGAAGGCGTGCCACTGGGAACGGGAGCCCGCTCCCAGTGCGGTGACCTCGAACCAGGATCCTCCGATTCATCCAGGTAGAGAGTGAATGCGCCGCATAACAAGACGAGAGCCAGCCATCCCGCACCTGCCCACAACCAGACCTTCCGCGACACCGCTCCCCCTCGACCCCGGTCAACCAGGGATCAGCTTGCCTGACAGACCCATGCGGGCGTGCACCCTCAGCCTCAGGTACTTGATGGCCGAAGTCGGGTGGCGGACGCGGCGTTGGCGGTGCAGGTCGGCCGGATCCCGATGGGACCGGTCGCGACCGCGCCACCGCCCTCGTCGCCCTGGCCCAGGACCTGCCCCCGGCGGTCCTCGGGCCGATGCTCGGCCTCCACCCCGTCGTACGGCCGGTTTGGGAGGTGTCGCCTGCGGCGACCCCGAAAGAAGCTGCATTTTTTGAGCATGTTCAAATATATTGGAGTGTGGCCGCAGGCCGGGCATCCAATCTCTGGGGAGAGGTCTGTGGACATGCGTGGATGGCGGGCGACGGTTCTCGCGGCAACCGGGGTAGTTCTCACAGCGTCTTGCGGGTACGGCGCAGCCGTCCACGCGGCGAAGATTCCGCAGGAGCAGCTGGTAGGGACGTGGACCAGCCCAGCAGGGACGTCCCTGACCTTCTCGAAGGAACACACCTTCACCGGAACGGGATTCGACAAGGTCAAAGCGATGGCTGACTGCGCCCATCCCGAGAAGTTGTCCAGCGGCCGCTGGGCCTTCTACGCCAGCCCCAAAGGCGACGGCCTCTCCGTCCCCGACGAGAGCGCCACACGTGGCAAAGATCTTCAGCTGTCCTTCACCGAGGATCCGACGTGCACGGTCTGGGTCTACCTCTACGGGGACTTCGGAGACACAGACGATCCCAGCATGTGCCCCACAGAGGGCCCGGACGCGGGGTGTCCTCCTGACGGCTACATGAAGCGGAGCAAGGCCGGCACTCACTCCTGACACCCATCGACACCGGGGCACTCGCGCTCCTGCCAGACCACAACCGCCCCAACAGGCAGGCCGGCCCGAACCCCTCAACCACCGGGACCAGACAGGGATACCGCGCACTTCGAGTGACGCTCCCCGCCAGCTGGCGCTTCTGCTCGGACGGCGGCGCGTCGGGAGGCGTACGCGAACGACCAGGGCCAGTCGGCCTCCAGCCGCGGTGACGGCCCGCTCGAACAGGAGCATGGGCAAGGTCGCAGACGGGATCCGGCCGGCCTGCGGGCAGTGGACGTGGGAGAAGGCCGTCCGGCTGCTGCTCACCCGAGGCCACCCGGCCGGAGTACGGGCTGCTCCCAAGGGGCCGTCGCTGCACGGGACGCAGGATGCGGGATGCGAGTCTGAGGTCACTGAGGTCACTGAGGTCACACCTCGTGTATCCCCGAGGCGAGGGTGAGCGCCCCGTCGCTGCCGACGGTGAGCGCCGCGGAGAAGGGGTCGCCGTGCCGGGTGAGTGCGGCGTGCAGCCAGTGGGCGTCGCGGAGATGGGCCCGGTGCAGCGTGAGGCGGCGGGCCTGGAACGGGGTCAGGCGCAGTCCTCGCAGCGCCCCCGTGTCCTTGTCGAGGCGGGCCGTGTAGAGGAGGCGGAGGTCGTCGCGGTACTGCTCGTGACCGCTGATCCCTTCGTAGTCGTCGACCAGGTCTCCGCAGCCGTAGAGGATCAACCGGCCGCGATAGACCTCCAAGGGGCGGGCGTGGTGCGAGGAGTGGCCGTGGACGAGGTCGGCGCCGCCGTCGACGAGGTCGTGGGCGAAGCGGATGTGCTCGGGCGGGACCCGGTAGCCCCAGTTGGACCCCCAGTGGATCGAGACGGCTACCAGGTCGCCGGTCCGGCGGGCGCCCCGTATGCGGGCGACCAGGTCGGCCGCGGCGGCCGGCGAGGGTGCGCAGGCGAGGGCGATGCCACTGCGGTCCGGGGTGGCCGCCCAGTCGGGCGGGATGCCGCTCGAGGGGAGTCCGACCGAGAACACGAGGAGGCGCGGCCCGCGACGGGACGCGGACCCTGCGCGGGACGAGGGGGGCCGCAGTGCCACCCGTGCCGGCCGCCATGCCTCGGCGGCATCGCCGCCCGCACCGGCGGTGCGCAGCCCGGCGGCGCGGAGGCTGTCGAGGGTCTCGGCCAGCCCCTCGCGGCCGAAGTCGAGGACGTGGTTGTTGGCCAGTACGCACACGTCGGGCCGGGCGGCGGTCAGGCACGGCAGGTTCGCCGGATTCATGCGGTAGTGGACGCTCTTCCCGGGGGCGAAGCCGTTGGCCAGGGTCACGCTGGTCTCCAGGTTCAGCACCCAGGCGTCCGGCCCGGTGGCCCGGAGTTCCTGCAGCAGGTCGCCCCACGGCCGGTCGTAGCCGGTGGGCTGTGGTACCGGTCCGTTCGCGGCCTCGGCCATCTCGACGTACGCACGTGCGTCCGTCACCCACGGCTCGGCGAGCTGCGGGTCGCCCGGGTGTGGCAGCACCTGATCGATGCCCCGGCCGAGCATCACGTCGCCGGCGAGGCAGACGGTGACCTCGCGGTCCGTCGCAGGGCTGCCGCTCGCTCCCACTCCTCCACAGTAGGCCCGGCCCCCTTCCAGCGGCTGTGCGCCGTTCGGACCCCCGTGACGCACTGGGCAGCCCCCGGCACGAACGGCCTGCCGGACGGCGCTGGGGCGGGCGGTGACTGGAAGCGCGCCCCGGTCTTAGTGCCTGCTTCGATCTCAGACCCAGTGAAAGGCGGGGCTCACCTGGTCTTTACCGCGTCCCGCCTGTTGGATCTCGGTTTCGCCGGAGCGGATGCCGGGCCGCCGGCACCGGGTGACCTGGTGCCGGGTTGATCGTTTCCGGGGAGAGCGGCGCCCGCTGCTTCTCCGGCTTTGCGCAGGAAAGAGGGTCCGGGTGGACACCATCACGGCCAAGCGGCACATCTTCTCGATGCTGGACGTCGACGGCGACGGGGTCATCTCCCGCCAGGAGTACCTGGCCCGGCCCGAACGCGCGGCAGCGGCCCTGGGCCGGGCCGGCGACGACCCGCTCCTGTCCTTGGCACGCACCGCGCACGAGAGGGTGTTCGCGTCGATGGACTCGAACCAGGACGGCCGGGTGACCTTCACGGAGTACGAGGCGTGGGCGGGCGAGGAGGCCTTCGACGAAGTGTGCAGGCCGGCTCTGGGATCGTTGTTCGACCTGGCCGACGCTGACAGCGACGGCCACCTCGACCGGGCGGAGTTCACCCGGCTGCGCCATGCCCTGGGCAACCCCGCTGACAATGCCCGTTCGGCGTTCGACGCGCTGGACGAGGACGGCGACGGCCGTGTCGATCGGGACGCCTACCTGGCACAGATCCGTTCCTTCGTCACCGACGGTTCCTCTCCCATGGCGCGGGCTCTCCACGCGGAGGCCGGTAGCTGACCGGGGGACCGGCGGCTCTGCGGATACGCGACCGTCTGGCCTTCTTCACGAGCTGAGGAACTGGGGGGGGGGGGGCTGACGGGCCGCCGACGACGGGACCGGGGTCTGAAGTTGCACCCCGGACGACCACGGACGCGAGATCCGCGAGGTTCCTCGGGCTGGGCTGGTCTCCTCGCGTCCCCAACTCGCGGGTGGCAGTCATCGCCCCGGGGCTGGCCCCGCGTACGAGCGCGACGCGTCGGCCAACGCGACCGCCCGGCTGAGCTGAGCCGTGGCACAACGCCATCGCGGCAATGACCGGCGATGGCGCCGGCCGAACGCGGCGGCAGGCGGGCGATGGCACCCCTGGTCAGGTTTCGATGTAGGCGACCACGCGGTCCCGGGTGGATGCGATGTCATCCGCCCCTGAAGACACGGACGCGGTGCTGCCTCTGGAGGCGGGTGCCGGCCCGGTGTTGACGGCGGTACGGGTCGAGGTTGCCGGTCCGGCCGCGGTGCGGCTGGAGGGTGGCCTCCTCCTTGGCGGCGGCCGTCACGGTGTGCGTTCCGTCACCATCCGGGCCGCCACGGCCCGCGCGTCGGGTGGGTCGGTGTTGATCGGCACGTCGAGACGCCCGCAGAGCATGCCGCCTTCCATGGTGAGGACGCTGTGGCGCCAGCCCTCTGGCGTCGCCAACAGCACGATCCCCTTCGGAATGCCCCAGGCAGGCCGCTTCTGTTTCTCCTTCTTACGCCTCACCATGCGGCTATCCAACATCGTCCGCGTCATGGCAATGAGGACGCCGGTGGCGAGGACGCGTCCGACGTCGTAGCGGGTGGCGGTCCGCTGGTTCTTCGAGCCGGGCGGGCGGCCGGGGCCGGTCGGCTGGGTTTCGGTGCACGGGCTGGCGTGCCGGTCTTCGCGCGGAGGTTCCTGCACCCCCGGCGGACTCGGGCGGGGGTGAGCCTTGTGAATGGGGGCGGTGGTGGCTCCAGATGGGCGTCAGCCAGGACGGGACGGGTGTCCCCTGTACACGCTGCCCAGCCGTAGTGATCATGGCTGTCACGAGGTGACCAAGCTGCTGCCGTCGGGCGCCAATCCCGAAGACGGCCGGCCGCCATGGACGTGCCTGTTCACACCCGCTGCCTGGCGCCCAGTGGGGAAAGGCCCCGCGGTGAGCCGGGCGTGACGTATCGCCTACGGCCGGTGATGGGGCAGTGTGCCGGATGTGTCAAGCCCCGAAATTCAGTGCCGTGACCGCAGACCCGTGCGTGGGGCGCAATGGAGTGACGGATGACGCCGTAGGACGGCGGACGGCAACGCGCCCCACCGTATCCGCACCCCCGCACTCCACGACCTCTCGTAGGGAGCCCTTCTCCATGACCGGCACCAGGACCCGACGCCTCGCCCCCCTGCTGATCACCGCACTGCTCGCCGTCGGCGGCGCCTCACTGACCACCACCGCACACGCTGCACCCACCACTGCTCCCACCGGCGTCGGCTCCGGAGCAAACGGTTTCGCGCTGGCTGCGGGACAGGCCCACGTAACCACGACGGTCGCGGGCTCGGCCTCGGCAGCAACCCCGGCTCAGACTCGATACGACCGGATCGCCCTTCAGACGCTCAACGACATCGTGAAGGGCAACTTCACCGCGGCCACAGCCCGCTTCGATGCGACGATGCGTACACAACTGCCCCCAGCCACCCTCGCGACGGCATGGAAGACCTTCCAGAATCAGTTCGGACGCTATCGGTCACACGGGGATCCCAAGGACATCACAGTCGGCGAGTTCACTGCGGTCAATGTGCCGTTGCGCATGGAACGCACACCTGCGGAGTTCCGCGTGACCTTCCACAAGGACGGAAGCATCGCCGGTCTGTTTTTCCTCTGGACAGGAGCGCCGGTCTCGTAGATCAATCCACGTGCAGGGCCTTGGCCGGCTGCTTGGGCGGTGAAGCTGCGCCGGCCACCTTGCTTATGGTCCCGGTGCCGTCTGGGCCGGTAGCCGAGGCGGGAGCGTTCGCCCGCTTTGCAGCAGGTCAGGACCGCGACGGAGTAGCGGCGTTGGGAGCGTCCGCGGGCCCGGATGACGGGGGTGTGGCCGCGTTTGGCCCAGGTCCGTGAGGTCGGCGGCGTCATCGACCAGGCGCGAGCGCCGCCGCGGTGCTTCCACCAGCAACCACGTGTCCTTTACCCAGCCGGCCACCGCTTCCACGTTGCAACTCGAGAGCACGGCGGGCAGGCACCTGGTGACTCCAGCCGTGCCGCCTGAGCATCTGGGAGATGCCCGACAGGGTCATACTCTTGTGGAACCTTCGCCCGATGAGTGTCTTGATCGGGGCCAGGGTCCACCTCTGGTCCGGCGACCCGTGAGCGACCGGCCCCTTGGCCGGCTCCTCCTCGAGGACCGCGAACAAGGTCTTACTCAACTTCGGCCCGCAGGCAGCTCCTTGTGAACGCAGAGCCGGCTGACCGTTTTCCTGCCACGACTGCCGCCACCGCTGAACCGACCGGACGCATACGCGTAACTCCTTCGCGATCGCGGATTTCCCAGACCGCCGGCGAACATGCCGGCCGCTTCCATCCGGATCCGTTCACGGAAAGCCTGTCTCTCCGCAGTCAGACCCCCACCCTGCGCAGACTGCGGCGATGGCCTACCGCCTGGTGATGACCATCTCCGACGCGGTCCGCCGCGCCACCCCAAAACGCCTCACCGGCAAGGAGGAGGAACTCGGCGAGGGCGCGGAGAAGATGGCCCCGGGTTGGTCGGCCGACCAGCTGCGCGGCCACCTCGGCGACGACATCCTGGCCGTGCTGCTGCAGGGCGTGGACTGGCCGCAGTTGGCCCGCCGGCTCGTCGACCTGCGTGTGTTCCTGCCGCAGATGGGCCGGATGACCGCCGGGGTCCATCAGGCCGTGACTGCGAACACGGCGCGCATCAAGGCCGAGGGCACCGACCGGTGGGCCGACCTCCTGAGCACGTCGATGCCGGAGGGCTTGGTCCGCGAAGTCGATCCTGACCTGCTTGGGCGCGTGGGTGATCCTGTCCGAGCCGGCTCGCTGGGTGCCGGGCCTCCGGAGTCCTGGTCCTGATCATGTTCCTCACCGGCATCTCCATAACGCACCCGCCTCCCCTTCCACCGCCCTCCTGTTCGCAGCGGCAGCAGGCGGGGCGCGGCCCTCTGCCCGGCGGTGGGCAGGGGCCGCTCATCAAACGGGGTGGTCAGCCCTTGCCGAAGCTTCCGGCGATGCGACGGCGCTGGCGATGGCGGCACACTGGCGCCATTCAGCCTGGAAGGTGCTGTTCATGCTCTTCACGTCGCCTCCGCCGTGGGAGCGGAGACAGCCCTGGAATCCTTCGCAGTTCGCGGCGGTAGGGGTGAGGCGGAGGCCTGCCGCCGGGGCCGTGGTGCCGGCTGGCGCGGGGCACTCAGGGCCGGCGTCCGGCCCAGGCCACCAGCCGGTCGATGGCCGGGGCCCCGGGGTCCAAGGTCACCACTTCGCCGAAGGGGATCCGCCCGCCGCGGGTTTCGGCCGGCAGCGCGCGACGTACGACGCCGATCACACGCTCGATGAGAGCCGGGTCCCAGTCCGGGTCCTGCCCGGTCGCCCTGGCCAGGTCCCAGGTGTGCACCGTGAGTTCGTGGGTGTAGACGGCCGCGGCGGCCGCGCCCGGCAGGACGCCCATCGGCAGGCGCAGCTGCCGGCCGAGGATGCCCGGATCCGCCCACACCTCCGCAACCTCGCGGGCACCCGGCACCCAGGCCTCCGCCCACGCACCGTCGGCGACCTCATCGGCGAAGGAGGGGACGCTGAACGGGTCCTCGCCGCGCCCGATCACCGCGATCCGGCGGACGACGGCCACGAGGTGGCTCGACAGCCGCCGTACATCGAACTCCTCGCAGGGGGTCGGGGCGTCGTACTGCTCGGGCCGGACGGCGGCCAGCGTACGGCCCGCCAGCTCGACGGCCGCGGCGAGGTCGGTCCGCGGATCGAAGGAGAAGGGGGCGGCGACGGTACCGGTGGAGTCGGACGGGGTCTCGATGAGCTGCTCGATCTTGTTCATGGGTTCATCCTGTAAGCAAAAGTGGCCATCTTCTGGCCTGTTTTCCGAAGAGAATGAAAGGCGACGACGCGGCACCCACGAAGGAGGAAAAGGGCACATGAGAGCCGACCGGCTGGTGGCGACCCTGCTCTTCCTCCAAGAACGCGGCCGCGTCACCGTCCCCGAAGTGGCCGCCGAACTGGAGGTGTCCGAACGCACCGCGCGCCGAGACCTGGAGGCCTTGGCCGCGGCCGGCATCCCCGTCTACTCGCAGCGCGGCCGCGGCGGCGGCTGGTCCCTCGTCGGCGGGGCCCGTACCGACCTCACCGGACTGACCGCCGACGAGACCCGGGCGCTCTTCCTCGTCACCGGCCCCCTGTCGGCCACCCCCGAACTGCGCACCACACTGCGCAAGCTGGTCCGGGCCCTGCCGCCGACCATGCGGGCGCAGGCCCAGGCCGCGACCCGCGCGGGGGTCGTCGACGCCACGGACTGGTCCCGCAACGCCGTCACCGCCGATGCCGCCCACCGCTCCGCGCTCCAGGGCGCCGTCGTGGACGGGATCCGTGTCCGCCTCGGCTACGCGGGCGTCGGCAAACCAGTCGGCGAACGCACCGTCGACCCCCTCGGGCTCGTGGCCAAGGCGGGGGTGGACTACCTGGTCGCCGGTACGGACAAGGGCCTGCGCACCTTCCGGCTCAGCCGGGTCACCTCCGTCGAGCCGACCGGCGAACCGGTGGTCCGGCCGCCCGACTTCGACCTCGCCACGGCTTGGCAGGCGCTGTCCGGAGCCTTCCAGGACGGCATGTACGCGGTGACCGCCCGGGCCCGCGTCCACCCCGACACGCTGGCCCTGCTGCAACGGTTCCTCGGCGGCCGCGTGCGCGTCGGCGGTCCGCTGCCCGACGGCTGGACCGAGGTGTGGGTCGACGGCCCGGCCGCCAAGGCCCTGGCAGGACATCTGGCCGGGCTGGGAGCGGGGGTCGAGGTACTGGAGCCGCCGGAGGTACGACAGTGGCTGGCCCGGATCGCCGCCGAACTCACGGGAATGTACGCGGAGGATGAACCGTACGAACCCCACGGCCAGTAGCCGATGGCGAACCGCTTTCGGGGTGTGAGCCCTTGTCCCATGCCGGGCAGCAGTCGCCGGCCGTGCCCGGTCTCTCCGGTCTGTCCGGTCGCGGGTTACGGAACCCGGACTCAGGGCCCGGCCGGGGGTGGCCGTATCAACTGGACGGGGGTGTGTGACCGCGATGCAGGCAGCGCCTGCCGGCGCCGGCGTGCAGGCGCGGGTATTGCCGGCCGCGTGCGGCTGGTGGGCCGACCGCTCCGGGCACGAGAGTGCGGGCCCGTCCCTGAGCCTGCTGGCCGGGACGGCGGTGCCGGCGGGTGCGTGGCGCTCGGGGGCCCTGCACCTTCCACAGACCGCTCCGCGGGCGCCGGACCACGCGCAGCGGCCGGGGCGCTCGGTGCGCCAGGAGGCGGACGGGGAGCGGTCGCGGCGCCTGCTGGAGGCGATCGACGCAGCAGCCGACGACGACCCGGCCGGTCTGTCAGCGGGGATGTGGGGCGAGTGCTGCCTCGGCCGGGAGTTGATTTCGGGGCCGGGTGGTGTACGCCACGTCGTCGGACGGCCAAGGCGGTGTGGTGAAGGCTGTCTGTGGGAGGGGGAGGGGGAGGGGGAGGGGGAGGGGGCCCTGGGAGACCCAGGTTGATCTGGGCCTGGTTGGCCTGGAGGCCGGTGGCGAGGCTGTGGTCATGACCGACAACAACAGTGATGTGACCGGCTTCCGCAACCGCGTCGTCCTGATCACCGGCGGAACCAGCGGGATGGGCCTGGCCACCGCGCGTCTGCTCCTGGAAGCCGGCGCCGATATCGTCATCACCGGCCGCGACGATGCCCGCCTCGACCGCGCGGCCGAACAACTGGCCAAGGTCTCCGACCAGGGTGCCCGGCTGTTCACGGTCCGGGCCGACTCCGCCAGCCTTGCCGATCTCGACCGCTTGGCCGCCCTGATCCGTGAACGCCACGGACGTCTGGACGGGGTGTTCGCCAATGCCGGGGTCGGAGTGTTCCAGCGCAGTGGCGAGGTCACGGAGCAGGACTTCGATCTCAGCGTCGACGTCAACTTCAAGGGCGTGTTCTTCACGGTCCAGAAGGTTCTGCCGCTGCTGGACGCGGCGGGTGGCGGTTCCATCGTGATCAACGCCTCGTGGACACTGCACCGGGGCCTGGCCGTCGCACCCGTGTACGCGGCCACCAAGGCCGCCGTCCACAATCTGGCCCGCACGCTGGGCAGTGATCTCGCCGAGCGCGGCATCCGGGTCAACTCGGTCAGCCCGGGCTACATCGTCACCGAGATGTTCGATGCCGCCAACCCGGACCCCGCCTCGCACGATGCCATCCGCTCCCAGGTGCCGCTGCGGCGGCTCGGCCAGGCCCAGGACATCGCCGAGACCGTCGCCTTCCTCCTCTCCCCGCGGTCCTCGTACATCACCGCCCAGGACATCACCGTCGACGGGGGCCTGGTCAACGCGCTCCCCGCCTCCTGACGGCAGGCGTGGCTGCCTGGCCCCGACAGGGCCAGGCAGCCACCCGTCACGACCGGCCACAATCGTCGTATGAGCACAGCGATCAACATGGGCGAATTCCTCCGAACCCGCCGCGCCCTCCTGCACCCTGAAGACGTCGCCCTGCCGGACTTCGGAGGCCGGCGCCGGGTCGCGGGCCTGCGCCGCGAGGAGATCGCGCAGCTCGCCGGAGTGAGCGTCGACTACTACACACGGATGGAACAGGGCCGCGTGCCCAACCCCTCGGGCGCGGTACTCGACGCCCTCGCCCGCGCACTTCGGCTGGACGGGGATGCCACACGGCACCTGCACCGCCTCGCCCGACCGCAGCCCTCCGCCCGGAACGTTCCCCGGCGCCAGGACCGGCCGCAACGCGTGCGCCCCATGCTCCAGCGACTGCTGGACGATCTGGTGGACATGCCGGCGATGGTGATGGGCCGGCGCATGGACGTACTGGCCTGGAATGCGGCAGCGGCCGCCCTCTTCGGCGACTACGCGGCCCTGGACCGGGCCGAGCGCAACATCGCCCGGATCACCTTCCTCGACGAGACGTCCCGGGAACTGTATGCCGACTGGACCTCCTGCGCCCGCGAGAACGTGGCCTACCTCCACCTGGACGCCGGACGGCACCCCGAGGACTCCCGGTTGGCAAGCCTGATCGGCGAACTGTCGATGAAGAGCGAGGACTTCCGCCGCTGGTGGGCCGAACACCCGGTGCAGGACAAGACCTCGGGAACCAAGCGGTTCCACCATCCGGTGGTAGGCGATCTGGAACTGGCCTACGAGACCCTGCGCGCGACGGACGACCCCGATCAGGCCTTGATCACATATGCCGCCGAGCCGGGCAGCCCCTCGCACGACGCCCTGCGGATGCTGCTGGCCTGGGCCACCGAGGCCCCCTCCCCGATGCCGGCCGACGACCGCGCGCGCTGACCTTCCGGGCAGTCAGGGCTTCACCGCCGGCGCCCTGAAGCTACGTCAGTGCGTCTCCGCCGTGGCCGATCGCGGCCGCGACGGGCCGCCTCGGCGCCGCCGGGACTCAGAAGGAGGACGGCCCTCGGCGAGCCGAGCTGAGGCGCTCGTTCACGGCGTGGCGCCGGCGTCCGCTGCCAGCCAGGCACGCGGGGAGTGCCCTACGCGCTGGGAGAAGGCTCGGGAGAAGGCCGGCGGGTTCGCGTAGCCGAGCTCGGCTGCGGTGTGCGCCACCGAGGCGCCGGCGCGCAGCCGGCCCTGCGCGACGGTGACCCGCCATTGCGCGAGGTAGTCGGCCGGTGGCTGTCCGACCAGTTCTTTGAAGCGGGCGGCGAAGGAGCTGCGGGACATACGTGCTTCCCGCGCCATCGCGGCCAGAGTCCACGGCCCACCCGGTGTCTCGTGGATGGCCGTGAGCGCCCGGGCGAGACGCTCGTCCGAGAGGCCCGTGAGGAGGCCGCGGGGCAGCGCGACCTCGTCGGCGTGGCCGAGTATCCAGCGGTAGAGCTGGATCAGGACCACCTCGAACAGCCTGTCCGCCAATACCCGACTCCCACACCGAACGTTGTCGATCTCTGCGAACAGCAGATCGAGCGCGGGGCCGAGTGCATCGACGTCCTCGAGGGGCAGCACGACGACGGGAGGCAGAGTGCGCACCAGCGGATGGGCCGGGCCGCCGTCGAAATCGAGGGTGGCGCAAGCGAAGTCGGAGTCCTCGGTGGGGGCGTTGTGGAACGCGTGCTCCAGAGGACGCGGGTAGAACAGCAGGCTGGGTCGGTCGATCTGCAACCTCTCCAGGCGCCCGCCGACACCCTGGTGGGTGACCCCCATCTCGCCGTGCCTGAGGACATGAAGGAAACCGCGCCCGGGCTGCGCGGCGAAGGTCGTCACGCCGCACAGCGGGCCGGCGTGGAACAGCCGAGTGCGGACACGGAACTTCTCCAGCAGGGGCGAGATCCGGTCGAGGGGCACCATGGGCTCATCGTGGCAGACGAATTGGTAAGAAGTCGAGACGATATGAACCTCATCGTCCAGAACTCTTCAGCAGGATGATCTTACTTCGCCTCGACCGTCGCGAAGCAGTCATTCCTGAACCGAGGAGCAGTCATGTCCCACGTCCCCCTCGTCGAGCGCGAGTCCGCGACCGGAGCGGTCAAGGAGCAGTTCGACGAGATCCACGCCGCCTTCGGCGTGATACCGGCCATGTTCCGCGCCGTGGCCCATTCACCCGCGGCCCTGGCCAGCATGTGGGGATCGTTCGGTGCCTTCGCCGGCGGCACGCTCGGCCCGGCCCTCGGCGAGCAGATCGCCGTCGCGGTGGCCAACCGGAACGCCTGCGAATACTGCCTGTCGGCGCACACCGCGCTGGGCCGCAAGGCCGGGGTGTCCCGCGAGGCGCTGGAGGCCGCGCAGACCGGTTCATCCGACGACCCCCGCACCGCCGTGCTGCTCGGCTTCGCACTCAAGCTGGTCGAGGACCGCGGGCAGGTCACGGCACAGGACGTGCAGGCCGTCCGTGATCAGGGCTGGAGCGACGAGCACATCGTCGAGGTGATCGGACAGGTCGCACTCAACCTGTTCACCAACTACATCAACGTCGCCCTCCAGGTACCTGTCGACTTCCCGTCGGTGGCGCTGAGGCACGGCCGACACGAGGTGGTCTGACGCGAGGCGCGAACCCGCGAGGGGCCCTCACCAGGACGCGTATCTGTTTGTGATCAAAGGGCGGTTCGGGTGAGGTCACTCGCATCGCACGAGCCAGGACCCCGCCAGGGGTCCTGGCTCGCACGGCGTCCGCCGTCGGGTACTCAGAGGCTGTCCCGGCCGGGGACACCATGACGTTGCGCACGCCCAGCCGCGACCGCAACCGCAACCGCCCCGTCTGGTCGATGTCCGGGTGGCCGAAAGGCCGGCGCAGAGCGCCGCCGTAGGCGCCCTTGACCGGCCCGGCCCGGCATGGCCCGCACACTCCATACCCTGACGACGCCGCCGTCCGCACAGCCCGCGTCCGTGTCCGTGTCCCGGCTGCGGGTCTCCCCGTTGGCGGCCCGCTCCCGTTCCACCAACCGCCCCCACCACCCCGGCCCCGGGCGGGCCCCGGTCGAAGCGGCCGTCCCCGGCCACCGGCAACAGGCCGCCCCTGCCAGGACCGCAGGACGCGGTGGAGGCCGCCGCCTGGCACCGCGCGCAGGCGAAAGCCGCCGCCGACGCCTCGGCCGGCCGAGCGTCGGCAGGTGCGGCCTGACCGCGACATCCGGTGGCACCGCGGTGTGGGCGGACTCTCCCGCGATCACGGTGGCCGCCCTCTGGTCCCGGAGCCCGCCGAACGCTGGGGTGGTGCAGGGGCAGCTGGGCCCCTGCAGGCGAGCCGGATTCGCGAGAGCCCCGGCCAGTCGGTTCGAGGCCGTGACTTCAGCGGTACCAGTCGAGGGGTTCCGCCGCATACGTGCCTCGGAAAGGACCGCATCAGTCACCTCGAACCGCTGTCGGCGATCGCCAGCCGACTCCTGCCGGGTGATCACGGTTCCGGCAGGGCGGCTGCCGGCGATCCGCACCCGTGTGCCTGTCCGGGGCCCGCGTACCGATCAGGCTGTGCCTCGCGGGTTCCGGTGTTCCATGCGGCTCCATGGGCTGGGCGCCGGCGCGTACGAGGTTGTGCTCCAGGCGTTCCAGGGTGGCGAGGGCGTTGGCGCGCTCGTCGTCCGAGAGGCCCGTGGCCGAGAGGTCCTCGAGTCGGCTCCGGTCCCGCTCCACCTCCCGGCGCAGGGCGTGGCTGGCCGCTGTCGGTTCGATGAGCGAGGCGCGTCTGTCGGTGGGCGAGGGGCGGCGGCGGACGAAGCCGGCCTGTTCGAGGCGGCGGACCGTGCGGCGGGCGCGGGCGATCCGCAGGCCCTCCAGTTCCGCTTCGACGCGGCGCAGTGCCTGGAGCAGCTGGGCGAGGCGGCCGCGCTGACGGAGTACCGGGCGGTCCTGCCGTACTACGAGAACGGGCAGTCGGCGTTCGTCGCCGACCCGGCCCGCGCGTTCGACGTCCGCCGCCGGATCGGCCTGCTCCTCCTGACGACGGGCGACCACGCGGCGGGCCACCAGCAGCTCCACTCCCTCCACTACGACACCGAGCGCGCCTACGGCCCGTACCACGCCCTCGCGGTCGACCTCCGCCGCGCCCTGGACCGCCAGCAGATGGGCCGCCTCGCCTGACGGCGCGCCAGAATCACGAGTCCACAACTGATCGGGAAGTGGATCTTCAGGGTCCGTTTTGCCTGTTCCGGCGCATGTAGCGTTCGCGTCTGATCAGGTACACGTCCCCCAAGGAAGCCCAGATGACGACTCCTCCCGCCGCCCCCGACCAGCCGCTCGCGCCTGCCGAGCCGGCCGAGCCCGCGAAGAAGAAGGGCGGCTGGGGAAAGAAGATCCTCGGTGTCGTGGTGACCATCGTGGTCGCCCTCGCCGTGAAGTTCGGCATCGGGTACATCAGCGGTGACATCCCCGTGCACGCCGAGGCCGGCGACTGCGTCACCGTGACCGGGCCCGACAACGACCCCACGGTGGAGACCCAGGACTGCTCCGCCCAGAAGGCCGACCTCTACAAGGTCGTCAAGGTCGTCGACGGCACCTTCGACGTCGAGAAGTGCGGCGACTCGGGCGAGGTCTTCCTCGCGCAGCAGTGGGACCAGGAGAAGTTCGTGCTCTGCATGAACCCCGTCAAGAACTGACACCGCTCACACCGAAAGGACCCGGCTGGGACGCGGTTGGCTAAACCCGGGCCCTGATGCCTCGCCCCGTCGTCATGCGGCGGGGCGAAGTGCTGCCAGGGGCTGGCCCCGGTGCGGGCGCGGGGTCTGTCGGTGTTGAGACCTTGCCAGGGCCGTGGTGCTCGGGTGGCGGCCGGGCAGGCTACTTTGCTCGGATGAGTCTCCTTGATGATGTGGCCGAGCGCGACGGCTGGCAGTGCTGGGTGTGTGACGAACCGGTCGACCCCGACGAGTCGGTGAACGACCCGCGGGGGCCCAGTGTCGACAGCCGGACCGCCGACCGGAAGGCCAAGGTGGCCGAGCGGCTCGCGCACCGCGGGTGCAACACCCGCAAGGGTGCGGTCAAGGTGGTCATCGCCTGGCCGGAGCGCCTGTACGTAGTCGAACCCGCACCGTTGATCGCCGTCGCCGAGAGGCTGGAGCGCAAGGGGGGCCGCGAGATCGTGGGCCGCTGTCCGACCAGGAAGGACGCCCAAGAAGCGGCGGATTGGCTGGTGGACCGGTTCTCCCGACTGGTACCGGGAATGCCGGTGACCGCCGACATCCAGGCGGGCGGCGGTCAGTTCCTCGTCATCCTGGCCACCGGCCGCCGCTGATCGGGAATCACCCACACACACTCGCGTCGAGATGGTGGTCATCTGACCGCCGCCGTACCCCGCCACCCCCGCGCCCGCCGCGCCGCCCGGTACGGGGGGAAGCGGCCGAGCTATGGGCTGCGCCCGCGAGCCCGGACGTGAAGCATGCCTGGGGCCCGTTGACCGAGAGCCTGGACGTTCCCCGTGACCTCGACCTCGGCAACCGGGCCCGTGCCCTGAAACAGCTGAAGGTGCGGCTGGCCGCGCACTCGCAGATGGTGTCGATGATCAGGGAAGTCCTGCCGGAGCGGGAAGAGGGCCTCCTGACCGGCTCACGCCAGGGGCCGCTGCTCGCCGCCCGCAAGCAGCGGGTCGGCGAGAGCGGCGGCACCCACACCGTCACCTGAACCGCCTCACCACCGACACCTCCTGGCAGCAGGCCACGGGCACCGCACGCCCTGGTCAGCCGCCCTCGTGGACGTGACCCTCCACTGCCTGACCACGCCGCCGTCCGCGCCGCCCGCGTCCGCGCCCCGGCTGTGGGCCTCCCCGATGGCGGCCCGCTTCCGCCCTGCCCCGCCATATGACAGCCGTCAGCGCCCCCATGCGACCATGATCCAGCGCGCGCGCCCCGGGCCGCTCCAGGCACCCGAGAACATCATCGGCATCGGCATCAGCGTTGAGACGGTGTGACCTACAGGTCGAAGAGGAGGCTCCAGACCGGCGTGCTGGTGGCAGCGCGAATCACCACGTCCTTCAAGGCGATGTCATGGGGCGCCGACTCCGCAATCGTCACAGGCGGATCAACTCTGTCCATCCAGGTCAGCGAGCCCACGACGTCGGCGGGCCGTGCGACCCAGCCCCCGACGCGCAGGTCGCCGCAGAACCAGAGCAGGCCGCGTCCGTCCGTCATCGCGAGCCAGTCCGGCCGTGGCATCAAGCCCCGCAGGGCAGCGGCCACGGTCCGGTCGGGGGCCAGCAGTAGGACATCGGCAGTGACCATCGGCGAGGACGCGTCACTGCCCAGGGGCTCCAGCCGACACGGCCACACCTGCCACGGACGTCGGCGGACCATCTCCATCGCCTCTCGGCGGCGGGCCGGCAGTTCGGACGGCCAAGCCGCGACGCCGACGCAAAGGCCCACTGCCACGGCCGCGACGACGGCAACACCCAGCACCGAGCTGAAGAGCGCACCACACACCCCTGCGGCTAAGAGAGCGGCACACACGGCGTTGGAACGGCGGAGCTTGCGCCAATGCCTGTCTCCCTCAGCGATCTTCTCCCTCACACCGGGCACCCGGCCTGCCGGGCCTGGCGAAACCGCATATCCAAACTCCTCGGCCAACACCCCACGCGCCCCCATCAGCCGCCAGAAACCGGTCACCACCATCGTCCCGGCCGCCTTCGTACTCCGACAAGGCCGCGCCCCGGCCAGACCGCTCCTTGCGCCTTGGATCGCTCCGAGGACTCGGCCGACGGGATGGTCCAACACGGTGTGACGTACGCCGGCGCGAAGAGTGCATGTGCGGGCGGTACGACTGCGGTGGCGTCACCCCTGCCTTGTGATGCGGTGAGCACGGCAGTGCCGGGCCGGTGATGGAGCGGTATCCGGTGACGGGATCCGGTCGACGAAGCGGGCTGCGACGGGGACCGGCCTGCCAGGGGAGTGGTCGGAGTTCGAGCGGATCGTCTCCAAGGCGTTGCCGGACTCTCGGACGTACCGGGCCACGGCTACCGACACAAAGGCGAGAGATCTCAGTACCGGTGCCGGCCTCGACCGGCTGAAGGGCCGACAATGCCACCGGCGGCGACGACAGCGCGCAGCACGTGGCAGCGGCGAAGGACACGGCACTGCGGACCATGCGGGCTCACCTGCATCATGTCGTGGAAATGGACTGGTTCGGGCGCAGCCAGAACTGGCCGGGCTACCGCGAAATCCCGCGCCGGATCACCGCCGCCGGCGGACCGCACGCCCCGTAGCCGACCGATCCGGCCGACGCGCTGCGCGAGACGGCACGTCCGCCGCAACACCATGGGGCGAGCCTTTGCCGAGCGCGCAACCCGGGCACCGCCCCCCTGCTAGGCCCCGCGCGGGGAGAGGGTCGGCAAGGGTTCGCCGGGGTTGGCCGGACGGCCTTCGGACAGCCAGAAGAGGTAGTGGCGGAGGTCCTCCGCGAGGCCTCCGTCGATGTACGCGACGTACTCCCGGCTCCCGCCGGCCGCCTCGCGTTCCGCGGCCCGGTCTGAGACGGACCACGTACGATCCAGGGCCGCGGCCCACTCCCGCACCCGGCCCCGCTCCCTCCACCAGTCGCGGATGAGCTCCGGGGTCCAGTGGTCGTCACCGTCGCAGGCGTACCCGGCCATCGGGTCCTGCGCGACCGCGCCCAGCAGCGCCAGCGCCTGTGCCGTGTCACGGGGCTGCCGGTAGACGAACTCGGCGCCCCACTCGTCGTCGTAGAGCACGTGCGCGGGGGCGATCAGCCGGCCCATCCAGCAGTTGTCGGTCCCGGCCCCGTAGAACGGCCCCGGCACATTGCGCCAGTCGCGTTCTGCCCAGCGTTCGGGGCGGGCGTTCCACCAGTCGCCGCGGTACCCCGGGGCGGGCAGCCACGTGCCGCCGTCCGGCGCGGGCAGCAGCCCGGTCTCCGCAGCCCGGACGGCCGGCAGCGGGTCCCAGTAGCTCATGGTCCGCATCCTGTCAGACGGCGCGGGTGGAAAGGGATGCCGTGGCGTCGCCGGATTCCCGGGCCACGGCTACCCGCGCCCGTGCAGGCGGAGCGCCATGGGGGCGGGGGCGGGGGCCGGGAATGAGGACAGGGCCGGCCCGGCGGGTGCGGGTCGGCCCTGTCGTGTGCGGCACTCGCGCGCCAACGCGGTGCTGCGGTGTGACGTCAGCCCGGATACCGCGCCGTGGTGCTCGGGTACGTGCTCCGGAGCGGGTCGGGCAGGAGCGGACATGGGTGGACAGTGATCGTCTGCGTATGGCCTGGAAGGTGGACACCGTCCCGTCGGAATCTTGGATCACGCCGAAGAACGCACCGCGAGAGCGCGGCGAAGGGCCGGGCGAGCAGGCTCGCCATGGACCAAGAGGCGTCAATCCCCACCTTCAGATGACACAGGAGATTTCGATGAAGCCGCTGCTGTTCCCGAATAACGTCCAGTTCTGGTACGAGACCCTGCGGTCGATGAGTCACATTGCTTACGGCGGTGCGGACTTCGGCGAGGTGGTCTCCACCGGTGAGCGGATCACCGAAGGCGACTACGACAGCTGGTACGTCGAGTGGATGGCCACCGCGGACCGCGTGTCGGGCGAGGCGCAGAAGGCGCTGGCGGCCGGTCACCGCGTCAGTGCCCGGGACGGGTTCCTGCGTGCGTCGAACTACTACCGGTCGGCGGAGTTCTTCCTGCACGGTCACCCCTGCGACCCGCGTCACGATCACGCATACGACCGCTCCGTGGCCTGCTTCAAGGAGGCGGCGGCACTGTTCACCCCGGTCATCGAGCCGGTCGAGATCCCCTACGAGGACACCACGCTGCCCGGCTACTTCTACCGGGTCGACGACTCGGGGACACCGCGGCCGACACTGATCATGCACAACGGGTTCGACGGCACCGCGGAGGAACTGCACTTCTTCGGGGCGATGGCCGGTGTCGAACGCGGTTACAACGTGCTGGCCTTCGACGGCCCCGGCATGCCCGGACCGCGTCACCACCAGGGCCTGGTCTTCCGCCCGGACTGGGAGAACGTCATCACTCCCGTCGTGGACTTCGCCGAGACCCTCCCCGAGGCCGATGACAGCCGCATCGCGCTCCTCGGCGTCAGCATGGGAGGCATCCTCGCCCCCCGGGCCGCCGCGTTCGAGCACCGTCTGGCCGCGCTGATCGCCGTCGACGGCCTCTACGACCTCGGCCAGATCGCCGTCCGCAACATCCCCGGCCCCCGCGAGGAGGCCGAGCGCCTCCTGCGTGCCGCGTCCGCCCCGGAACTCGACGCCGCCTTCGAGCAGGCCATGACCAGCGACCCGATCGCACGCTGGGCGATCAACCACGGCATGTACGTCATGGGAGTGGACACCCCCCGCGCCTTCAACGCCTCCTACCTCGACCACACCCTCGCCGGGGGCATCGCCGAGCGGATCCAGTGCCCCACCCTCGTGTGCAACGCCGAAGAAGACATCTTCTTCAAGGGCCAGCCCGAGCAGCTCTACGACCACCTGACCTGCCCCAAGACCCTCATGGAGTTCACCACGGAGGAAGGCGCCGGCGCCCACTGCCACCCCGGCGCGATGCGCCTGTCCATCGCCCGCATCTACGACTGGCTCGACGACACCCTCGCCGCCGCAGCCTGACCGGACCGTGGACCCGCGCCGGGACGGAGTTGCGCCGCCGTTCGTGCCGTGGTTCACGCGACCGTCGGGACGCCCCTCGGCGCGGAGAAAACGCACCGGCCAGGCTCCGGCAAAGTCCCGGGGCCCGGCCTCGGGCCCATGTCCGAGCGGGCCAGGACACCAACGGGTGCGCGCTCGCGGCCGAGCACGCGGTGCCGGTGAAGACGACGGCGGCACTCGACGCGCTCGGCCGGCCCGGCACGGTCACGTGCACCGGATGCGACGCCGCCGAGACACTGCTGCCGATCCTCACCCACGGCCAGACCGACGGGGACGACACCCGGGAGAAAGCCGCCCTCTGAGCTACCTGTAGGCGAGTAGGTCCCGTCCGATATCCCCGGCAGGGGACCTCACCATGTCCATAGAATCCTGCCTCGATGAAGAGACGCGTGCAGTTCACCGAGCAGGTTGTGCGGTTCCGTGACTACATGCCGACCGCGGACCGGGAGAAGTTCCTGCGTCTCGTTGCCAGGATCGCAGCCGAGCCCGAAGGCGCCGACAGCCACCTTGCCTACACGAGCGACGCCGTGACGCGCGCGGCCTGGGAAGACCGCGTAATGGTCCACTACGTCGTGACGAGCTTCTGGGTGGTCGTCATCGAGGCTGACATCTACGACGCGTCGCGTGGCTTCAACGAGGTGTAGTCGGGCACGAGAGGGCCCTATCACTGATGGTCTGCGGGGGAGTGCCAGTGGAGATCCTCAGCTGGGTGTCAGCGGTGTGGCCCCAGCGAGCTGATAGTTCACACTGACAGGCCGTGACGCACCGGTGCCGACACGAGTGACGAATAGCCACGTCATTCTCACGCCGACCATCACCGCCAGCGAGTGCGGGGGCGACTGCCGAGGTGGGCTACCACCCCCACCTCGGCAGTCACATGCGTGGTCAACATCCTGCCCGGGCCGGGTGGACTTGCGGTGGGGCAGAAGGCGACGTGCGCCTGTCTCATCCCAGTCGGTTGGCCCTCGCGGGCATTCATGCTGCCCCCAGCGGTGGCGTTGTGCCTCTCCTGCGCCTATGGCCATCCCAGTAGCGTCCTTTAGGCAGACTGTCTACACGCGGGGAGTGTGCGCCGTGCCATTACGCAAGGACCGGGAAGAGGCCGAGGTCGCGACGAACGCGAACCGGCGCGCAGCGGATCCAGACAGGGGCCAGCGGGTCGCGCCGGAACTCCGACCGGTCAATCCGGCCATGGCCATGGCCATGCAGCGCTCGGTGGGCAATGCGACGCTCGGGCGGATGATCGCGCAGGGCCCGGCCGGGCCAAAGGTGCCGCACGCCGCTCCCGGTACGCGCGGCAAAAAGCGCACCCAGGACGAGGTCGTCGAGCGTGGCGAAAGCCCCCCGGCCAACCAGCAGAAGACCGAGGCAGGAGCGGCCACCCGGGCCACCCGCAGCGGCAAGGCCGGCGCGACGCCCTCGGTGAAGGGCAAGGAAAAGCAGGTCGAGGAAGAGATCGGCAACCCGACCCTTGTCTTCACCTCCCGCTACGACGGAGACGAGGAGCAGTCGCTGAACGGCGACAACAACATCGGCTTCGAACAGACGGCAACGCTGCGCCGCGCGGACGGGATGCAGACGCCCGCGGCAGACGCGTACGACTTCTGGCAGGAGGTCTCCGACGAAAGCCGCCAGATCATTCCGGCGTCGGTGAACTACCGGCCCAAGAAGTCCAGCCGCGCCTGGGTCGTGGACGGCCCCTTCCACCCCCCGTACAACGATGAGGACGGCAACATCATCAACGCCGCCGACCGGATCACCTTCGTCGACAACCCCGGCTTCTCCACCACCACACGCATGTCGGCCGGCTACTTCCTCGTCGACTACACAGTCCGGTTCCGCTGGAAGGTCCGCAAGAAGCAGGGCGGACGCTTCACCAAGGCCGAGCCGTTCTGGGCGAGCGACGAGATGGTGCACCGCGTCACGTCCGCCTTCGACGCGGAAAACCCGGAGGAGGCCGTGCAAGTCAACCACCACGCGGCCGGCAACCGCACCTGGAACGTACAGCTGCCCAACTGACCCCGCCGACGCGGCAGCGCGCTCACGCCCCCACATGATCTGAGCCCAGAGCAGGCCTTGAAGGGTGTTGCAGAAGGCCGGGGTCGGGCAGGTCTGAGTGGTGTCTGACCTGCTGTTTCACCGTGCCATGGCGAGGTTGTGCATGGTGGCGACGGCTGGAGGGCGTGGTGGAGGCCGTCTCCTGGAGGCAGTCGCGGAGGATCTTCCAGTTCTTGCAACCGGATACGTTGAAGCCAGAACGATGGGAAATGGCCAGGTCCAACGGGAACCTGCACACCCGCCACGCGCGGGTCGCGCCGCGGTATTCGGTGGCGGGCATGGCGGTGTCGAGGGGGACCACCACCTCGACGTTGCGGCCGGTGCGGGGTGCGTGGAGGACGCGGCCGTCACCGGCGTAGAAGCCGACGTGGCAGATGAACCCGTTGCGGCGGGCCCAGAAGAGCAGGTCGCCCGGGCGGAGCTCGCCGCGGGCGACGGGCCGGTGGGCGGTGGCCTCGTACTGCGCGGCGGCGGTGCGGGGGAGCTGGGTGCGGGGCCAGTAGGCGTACTGGACGAGGCTGCTGCAGTCGAACCCGACGGTGGAGGAGGAGCAGCGGCCGCGGAGGAAGCCGTTGCCGTCGTCGCAGAAGCCCCGGCCGGGGCCGCCGGGTCCGCCGCCCCCGTACGCGTACGGGGTGCCGATCCGGGCGGCCGCCCGGCGCAGAGCCAGTGCACCGGCTCCGCTGCCGCCGACGTTGAGCTGCAGGCCGGGAGGGGATGTCGCCCGCGTCGTGGGCGGGACGGCAGGTGATGGCGATCGCGCAGGAGGTCCTGGTACCGGTCTCCCATGACGCCGGGGACGTACTGTGCGAGCTGGTCGCGGCCCGGGCGCACCTACGCGAGACCGTCACCGCTCTGCGCGCCCTGACCCCCGCCGGTACTCCCGGTGCCGGCCTCCCGGACGCGGCCGTGCGGGTGTTGGAGGAGGCACTGGGGGCGGTGGCCCGGGTGGATACGGCCACGTGCGCGGTGATGCGGGAGAGGCACCCCCGCTCGTGATGCCGAAGAAGGCGCCGGGCGGGTCGACGACCGCCGAGCTCCTGGACTACCTCTTCGGTCCCGGCGAGCACGACGAGCACACCGCCCCCCACCTCGTCGCGGCCTGGAACCCGGACCCGCCGTGCCCGGCCCGCGCCCCGGACCGCATCACGCGCGCGGACCTGGCGCTGCTCTTGGACGCTCCCGTCGAAGCGCGGCGCGGCGTACGGCCGGCGGAGCACGTGTGGCACGTCTCGGTCCGCAACCACCCCGACAACCCGGTCCTCTTCGACGACCGGTGGGCGCAGGTCGCCGCCGCCATGGTGCACGCCGCGGGTATCGCCGAACACGCTGACGAACAGGCCTGCCGGTGGATCGCCGTACGGCACGCCACCGACCACATCCACATCCTCGCCACGTTGGCCCGGCAGGACGGCCGCCACCCCCGGCTGGTCGGCGGGCCAGTTGCGCGGCCATCTCGGCGACGACGTCCTGGCCGTGCTGATGCAGGGTGCGGACTTGCCGCTGATGGCCCCGGGTTGGGACGGGGCCGGCGCTGGCAAGCGTTCGCGTGGCCCTTTTTCCCCGGCCGCCGGTTAGGCCGTGGCCACCCCCGCGCAGACCGGGAGGTTAATGCCGTTGGGTTTCCCGTGCTGGAGGCTTCGCCACCGACCCCGTCGAAAGAGGACCCTAGCCGGGGCCACTGACACCCCGGCCGGCCCCGCCGGTCTATCGGCCTGCAGCAGGCGGGTGTCGACCTGGGGGTGTTCCTGCCGCAGGTGGGCCGGATGACTGCCGCCGCCCATCAGGCCGTCACTGCGAGCACGG
Source organism: Streptomyces sp. NBC_00207 (assembly GCF_045160965.1). NCBI lineage: Bacteria > Bacillati > Actinomycetota > Actinomycetes > Kitasatosporales > Streptomycetaceae > Streptomyces > Streptomyces sp. NBC_00207. The sequence goes on from NZ_CP130715.1 coordinate 9,343,255, forward strand.
CGCGTATCGAGGTGGAGCGCACTGACCGGTGCGCCGGCCTCCTGCGCACGACGATGCCGGAGGGCCCGGTGCGGGACACGATCCTGGCGTCTCCGGCGTGGCTGGAGATCGCGGCTGCGATGGGCCGCCTGGATGCTGCCGGGGTCGATGTCGCCCGGATCCTGGCCGATGCGCACCGGGCGGGGGTCGGTGTGGACCGGCCGCGCCCGCCCCGGCCGCGCGCCTCGTCCGCGCCTGCCCGGGTAGCGACTGCCTCGGCCGGCGCCGCTCCTGGACCCGCGGCCGGTGACCGGTGGGCCGCGCCCGCCCCGCCGCGCCCGCTACCCCCGCGCCCGCCCCGGCCGTGCCCGCCCGGGCGTCGACTGCCGCTCCCGTTCCGGCTCATGCACGCGCGGCCGGCGCCGCGGTACCGGCGGGGGACGTGCTGGCCGCGCGCATGGGCGCGGCCGGTGTCCCGTGGGCCCGCGCCCGCCCGCCGGTTTCCCGCGCCCGCTCCTGCGCCGCGCCCGCCGCCCGCCGCCCGCCGCCGCGCCGCCGGTACGGGGGACGGGGAGGCCGCCGGTCCGTGGGCTGCGCCCGCGATCCTGGACGTGAAGCGTGTCTGGGGTCCGTTGGCCGAGGGCGTGACGGTTCCCTGCGGTCTCGACCCCGGTAACCGGCCCCGTGGGTTGAAGCAGTTGAAGGTGCAGCCTGCCGCGCACTCCCGGAAGGTGGCGATATTGCGGGAGGTCCTGCCGGAGCGGGAAGCGGGCCTCCTGATCGGCTCATGGGGAGAGCGACGGCACCCGCACCGCCGCCGCCGTGACTGCGGTGCCGCCAACACCGCCGCGCCCGCCTCGTCGCAGGCTCTGCTCTGCTTCGCCAGACGGCGGGCCGATGTCCTCTTCGCGATGCTCCGTGAAGGCACCTTCTACGAGTCCCGGCCTGCGGCCGCGGTCACATGACCAGCGGCTCAGCCAGAAGGACGACCCGATCGGCCTCGACATCGAAGCCGAGCACCGGATGGCCGTAGTCGCCCTCCGGATCCATCAGAACCGGCTTGGCCAAGCGTCGCCCGATCTCCCGGAGGAAGCCGCAGAACACATCGAGTCGTTCCTGGCCCTGCAACTCCCGCAGGTCGACGTCGAAGTCGATGACCTCGTCGTCTTTGAAACGGAAGATCGCCAGCACGTCGGAAGTCGGCCAGACCCGCAGGTCCGGGCACTCAGCGTCCGCCGGGCGGGACAGCACGGTCTCCGCCCGGGGCACCGGCATCACCGTCTCGCCCTCGGAGTACTGGCAGTTCCAGCCCCTGGCCTCGACAAGATCGAGGACCGCCTGCCAATCCTCCACCGAGCAGCCCGGGACACGCACGTCCGGCAGCGACCCCATCAGGTCCGGATCGAAGAAACAGCTCACGTCATCCCACAGAAGATCAGCCACACCGCCATGCTGCCTGGCCGTTCGATCCAACGCAGTCTCGATTCCCTTGACCAAAGAGAGTAGGGGCCCCCGGCCGCGCCCCCCGGCGGGTCCCCGCCGCGGCCCCGGGTCCCGCTCCCGCCGCCGGCCCCGCACCGGCCGCCGCTCGCTCCCGCGGCTGCGGTCCCGGCGTGCCGGCTCCGGCCGGGGCTGCGGTCCCTGCCTGCCGGCAATGGACCGCGCCCGCCAGGGCTACGGGGCGCGGCCGGTGGGCGGCGGCTCCCGGTGCGGGCTGCGGGCTGGGCCTCGTGTCGTGCTCGGTGGACCGGGCCGTGATGTCCCGGCCTGCCGGGGGTTGGGTTGTGCCGCCCGCGCCCGCGGAGGATGGGAGGACCCCGTCTGGGTTCCGGTTGGTGGTTGGGGGAGGGGGGTGTGGGGTCGTGGTTGGCCGGGTGGTTGGTGGTGGGGGTCTGTGGTGTGCGGTGTCTGGTGTGCGGCACACCTCTGGCACTTTCGACACGCGGTCGCCGTTTGTCGGGGTTTTCCCGCCGGGCGGGACGCGGGGGACGGGCCGGTCTGAGGTCCTGGGAGTGCGGCCGTGTTGAGCGGATCGTCCTCTACGGCGTCGCCGGCCCCCCGGGCCGGGCGCCACCGGCCGCCTCCCGCCCCGTGTCTTCCCGGCCGCCGCCCGCTCCGGCTCCACCACACTCGCGGCCGCGGCCCCTGGCATGCCGGCTCCGGGTCGGGGCCGCGGTCCCCGCGCCCGCGGGGATGGTCCGCACGCCCACGACGGCGCGACGCCACAGCCCCAGTCGACCCTGCGCCCGCGGGGAGAACCCATGGGGGTCGGACACATCCCACCCGGAGAAGGTCGACATGCAGGGCCGGTGCCCCGCATCTACGGTGGGAAAGTGAGGGTGAGGCTGCGCACTACCCCACGTGTCGGGCAGTCCAAGACCGACTGCGCGGGCGCCGTCTACGGTTCCTTGCTTGCCGCGTCCGTACTGGCCACCGCCGGGGCCGTGGGGCACTATTCGCGATTCCAGCTCGTGATGCTGCTGGTCGTCACGGGCCTGGTGTTCTGGGCCGCGCACGTCTACGCGCACCTCGCGGGCGAACGGCTGGTCGGCCAGCCGTGGAGCGGACGCGAGATCCGTCTGGTCGCCGGGCACGAGTGGCCGATCGTCGAGGCCGCCGCCCTGCCTGCTGCGATCGTGGCGGTGAGCCCGCTCCTGGGGCTGGACTCGGGCGGCGGCGTATGGCTCGCTCTCGGCGTCGCCGTGGCGCAGCAGGTCACGTGGGCTTGCCTCAGCGCCGTCCGGGGCGGCGCGACCCGCCGCCAGTTGGTCGCCGAAGTGGCCGTCAACCTCGTGCTCGGGTTGATCATCGTGGCGGCCAAGGCGCTGCTGGGACACTGACGGCGAGTCGCGTGGCGAATCCTGTCGGAACGCAGCTGCCTTGGAGGTTGTTGTCTTTCCAGGCTTGAGGACTGCGTTCTCGCTGGTCAGGCATAGGGTCGGCGGTCTCGTGGCAGTGGTGACGTGTCGTGTCGTTGCTTTGCTGGAGGTCGAGGATGCCGTCGGTCGGGGGACTGCTGGAAGAGCGTGAGCTCACCGCTCGCCGTCGTGTCGACGATCTGCGGGAGGAGGCCGACCGCCTCCAGGCCGGGCCGGCCGTGGCTGAGCGGGAGTGGAACGAGTGGGTCATCGCCCGCTCACGCGTTGGCGAGGGACTGGCCCCGGGCAACGACGTCGTCGTCGGCCCCGCCGCCTCCGAGGGTCTGCCGGCTCCCGGTGTGCAGCCGGCGCGGCCCGAACCGGCGGAGGCGGCGAAGCCAAAACAGTGGTGCCGGTGTGGCGCGCGGGGCTGGCCTGGTCGGCGCTGTCGGTGGACTACCAGCGCATCCTGCAGGCCCTCAGCGACCGTAACCGACTCGGTCAAGGAGCTTTGACGTGGCAGGAGATGGCCGCCTGCTTCGGCCTGGACCCCGTACCGGGAAAGGTGGAGGCACTGCGATCGAAGGCCAAGCGGCTGACGGCGCGCGGCTGGCTGACCGAGCCGGCACCTGGCCGATTCACGCTCGCGAAGGACGTGGCCGGGCAACGCGGGGTCATGAGCATCGTCATCGACCAGTAGACCATCGCCTCCGCGCTGGCGATGGAACGCTCGAAGTCGCGCACGAGACGGCGACTTCGCATCAGGTGGGCGAAGAACCGCTCGACGATCCAACGCTTGGGCAGCACGACGAAGCCGCGCATGTCGTCGCTGCGTTTGACGATGGCGAGGACCAGGGCGAGGGCCGCGAGGCAGTACTCGACGAGGCTGCCGGTGTATCCGCCGTCGGCCCAGACCAGGGCCAGCAGGTGGTGCGCGGCAGTGACCTGGGTGAGCAGGACCTGGGCCGCGGCGCGGTCGCCCACATCCGCTGCGGTGACCATCACCGCGAGCAGCAGGCCAAGGGTGTCGACCACGACGTGCCGCTTGCGCCCGTTGATCAGCTTGCCGCCGTCGAAGCAGCGGCCGTCAGAGCCGACGACCGCGTCCGCTTTGACCGACTGCGAGTCGATCACGCCCGCGCCCGGCTCCGAGTCCCGCCCGGCCCGCTCGCGGACCAGGCGGCGGAGCCGGTCGTGGAACTCGCGGACCAGATCGTGATTGCGCCGGCGCCGGAAGAACGCGCAGACCCGGTCCCACGGTGGGAAGTCGGCAGGCATGGCCCGCCACTTCGTGCCGTTGTCGACCAGGTAGCGGATCGCGTCCAGCATCGCGCGGTGGCAATAAGCCTCCGGCTGCCCGCCCCGCCCCGCCCCGCCCCGGCCCCGCAGCCAGCCCGGCACCGGCAGCAGTGGCCGGACCACCGCCCACTCGGCGTCCGACATGTCGGTGGGATACCGACGCTCGCGCGCCCCGTGGTCTCTGGCGTTCCCGAACCTGCGAGCCAGACAGTCACACGCGAGAGTGGCTGAAGTGGACCCCACTCCCGCGTTGCCGTAGAAATGCGACAACAGGGCCCACTGGACCGCACGTTGGATTCGACACCCTTCGAGCCGAGCTACCAAGAGGCCCTGCTCTCATGCACAGCCGCCGCCGCAGTCACCCGATCGACTGACATCTCGACGAGATCGGGACGACGGCAGTCGCGTCGCTTCTCGTGATCGCTGGGACGGACAAATTCGCACCGCCATCCAGGTAGACGGTCGGCTTGGTGACGCCCCGAGGCCGCCTCGCGGGTTTGAGCCCGGTGCCGCGACTGACGAACCTGGCGAAGAGTCGTGTCCTACCGGCTCGAGGCGCGGCCAACCGTCCCCGCTACGTCCTACTTCTCCTCCGGCTCCCAGGCGCGGAGCAGGTCGAGCAGCCCTGCATCTCCGTCAACGTGCAAGGAGTCGGCCTGGATCCGGTCGTACAGGTAGAGGACCAGCTCACTGGCCGTGCCGTGGACGGAGGCGCCGGCTGCGTCCGAGTCTTCGCCGGTCGCGGCGGTGGGCGCGGGGATGCGGGTGATGCGTGCGCCGTCGCCGTCGACGGTGAGGCGCCAGGAGCGGCCCTCGGCGGCGTGGAAGTCGAAGGCCGTGGGCTTGTGCGGCCAGGCACTCGGCGTTGCGCAGACGGTGAACAGGAACTCCTCCACACCGTCGAGTGCCAGCTCGACCGGCAGCGGCTGCGGGGAGCCCCCGGCGAGCTGGGCGTCGTAAGTGTGCACCGCGGTCTCCTGGACCCGGTGCCGGGCGGTGCCGCCGGCGGTCTGCGGTGACTGCGACGCGGGCCACCACGTCCAGCAACCGCTCTCCGGTCCCGCCGCGCGCAGGGCGCCCAGCAGAAGCTGCGTCGACGCGTCCAGCCAGGCCAGCAGGGCCTCACGCTCCTGCGGCACTTCCAGCGCGGCGCGCGCGGCGACGGCCTCGGCCGGGGGAGCGTCGGCAGACCCCGCGCCGACGATGGCGGCCCAGAAACGGTCCCCCCCACCCAGGTGCTTCACCAGATCGAACAGCGTCCACCCGGGGCAGGACGGCACCTGCGCGTCGAGACCGGGCGCGGCGGCGACCACGGCGCGGAAGGCGGTCGACCGTTCATCGATCAGTCGCAACAGGTCAGGGAACTCAAGATTCTTTTCCACGCCGGATGTCTATCACCGTGCTCCGGTGATCGGACAGCGATTTTCACAGTCGCCGCCGGTTGGCCATTGCGGACGTCCTCGCCTCCCACCGCTCGGGTGACAAGCTGCGCACTGCCGCGAGGACACTGGTCGTGGCGGTACGCCAGGCGTCGTGCCTGTGGGTGCTCTGGCCTCGCCGTGCGGCCGGGCACCTCGGCGACGTGACGTCCACCCGGTGCGCGCGGTCATGCTGCCGCTCGATGTGATGGACGCGGAGGTCACGATGGCGGGGGGAGGACCGGTCGGGTCTGGAGTTCAGGTGACTCCCGTTCGACCAGCACTCCTCAAGTGCAGGCACTGTGTACCTGATCCGATCCTGCCGTCGGCATCGCGCCACCAGGTCTGGTCGTCCGATCCGTCGCAGGCTGCCAGTCCAAACCTTGGAGCGGTAGTCAGGCAGGCAGTGGTTCCGGCGGTCCTGATGGTGCCGCGGTCAAAGGTTCAGCGTTGGTCGCGGCTGCCAGCGCAGTCTTGCGTCTTCACGGTGTCGTCAGTGGCCTGCCCTACGCTGCGCGTGAGGCAGTGCTCGACGGCTGTCCGCGCAGGAGTACGACCGATGACCGACAAGGTCTCCCCGGGACGGGGCTGCCGGTGCAGCCTGCGGTGCTCCCTCTCCATCCACAGACGAAAGCTCCGGCTCAGGGTGAACCGGGAGGAGCAGGGCAGTGTGATACACCCTGCGTATGCGGCATAGGCGTAATAGGCAGCCTTCTTGTCGCGTTGCTGGCGCGCTGTAAGGTTTGGCGGCAGGAGCGGCAGACCATAGCCGATGTACGGTGTCACGGTAGGTCGGGCGGGGGAGCCGAATGCCGCCCGCCTGAATATCCGCCCGGCCATCTCGTGATCGCTGTGATCGGCCGGATGAGGCGGGCCGACCCCGAACGTGGCGCTGTCGTAGTCCAGTGTCAGAACGCGTTCCGCGTTGCGTAGCGTGAGCACCTCGGACAGCACCGAGGTCAGGTTCGCCGCCGTGAAGGATCTTGTGCCGTCCACCGGCCTCATCGAGGCGATCTGCCCGCGGAACAGCTTCAGCAGGCTCTGCTGAGAGTACTGCGGACTGCCGACACCCCTCGAGAATCCGTCGGGCAACCGGAGAAAGACGAGCCGTACGCCGGGGCGGCCGTTCAGGACGAAGGACACGAGGCTGCGGCCCCGCACCGTAAGATCGGCCCGGCGCCAGTGGCTCGGGACTCCCGCCATCAGCGCGTAGGCCGAACGCAGACCCTGTTCTCGCCGGAGTATGTAGGAGTCGTCGCCGGTGAACGGGCGCCCGGCGTCACCGGCCGTCAGGTAGACGGTGCCGGCAAAGCACCGGGCGCGTATCAGTCTCTGGACCTCAGCACCGACGAAGAGCAGGTCATCGTCCTGGTGTGCCACGCCAACCATCGTGGGCCGGCACTGCGTGTCCGGCTCCACGCCCCGGCGGGCCCCCACGTCGTGCGCATGTGCGGTCCCGGTCGGCAGGAAGGAAGCGATCGAGCCAAGCAGCAGGCCCAGAGCCACCGGAAGAACCGGCGATTGGCGCCATCGGACTCCACGTGGCGCGGGGTTGGTGCCCCCTGGACCCGCATACGCGCTTTCGTTCAGCGGTTCGGACCTCACCTCGGACCCCTTCGGCGGACTCACTCGTCGCCAAATTGCCACGAGCGGCGCCATGCGCATCCCGCACGTTGTGCACGATGCTACGAGTGAGCCCGCCAGACTCGCGACATGGGCGGGCCGATCGGTGGACGAAGGCGAGCACGGATCGTCCCGCAGTACCGGAGCGGCGAGTGGGCAACGGGCACCCTGCTGGGCGCGCAGCGCCATGAACCGGCCGCAAGCGCTGGACCAGCCCGTGGTACCGCCGCCCATGACGCTGCGCAGAGGGGGTGCTTCTGACGCGCAAAGCACCAGGTAGGCACGGGCAGGGCTGGGGTGCCCGGTGCTGCTCCCCGGGGGCCAGGAAGCCGGCACGGCGGGCTGCCGGGGGGCCGGGTCCTTTCCCGGGTGCGGAGCGTTGTCAGCACGGGTACGACCCGGTGGAACGCGACCCCCGGGTGGAAGGGAGAATCCGCGGTGGACCCGCGGCATTTCTACAGCGGTACCGCGCTCGGCCCCGCGCTGAGCGCCGCGGGCTGGGCCGTCCACCACTACGCCGGCCCCTGGGCCGGGCTGCGCGGCCCGGCCTCCTGGACACTGCTCCTCGCCGCCGTGGTGGTCCTCGCGGTCACCTGCGTCCGCATGGCCCTCGGCCCCGGCCGGCCGCCACGCCCTCCGGGTACGTTTCCCGGGCCGCGGGTGCCGGAGCCGGACGAGATCCGCTCGTACGCTGCGAGGATCTCCGACGGCCCTGGGCCCCAGGACTGATCCGCCCCGGGCCGTGAGCGCGTGCTTCCAATCTGCTCAGACTGCGGCACCACAGCACATGCCCAGGAAGTCGCAGGCGCCACTGCCCACGCGTCTCATACCATCGGCTCGCACCGACCGCCGAGTATCACCAAGGACTTTGTGAATCACTCCGATCTCCGCGCCAAGGCCCCGTCGCTCGCAGCCGGCATGGCCGCCGCCGATCACAGCCCGGACATCCAGCTGTCCCAGACTCGCCACCGCGCCGCGCTCGTGGCGAGCTGGCACATCGCACCAGGCTCCACTGTTCTCGAACTGGGCTGCGGCCAGGGCGACATGACCGCCGTCCTTGCAGAGGCGGTTGGCCCCCATGGGCGCGTGGTGGCCATTGACGTGGCCGACCCCTCCTATGGGACGCCGGTCACGCTCGGGGAATCGGCAGCCCGGCTCGCGGCGGGCCCTCTCGGGCCGCGCATCGACTTCCGCTTCGGCACCGACGTCCTCGACCGATCAGTCGACTTCCCCGAAAGCACCTTTGACCACGTGGTGCTCGCACATTGCTCCTGGTACTTCGCATCGCTCGGACAACTGCGCGACACACTGGCCCGGGTACGGCCGTGGGCGCGGCGGCTGTGGTTCACCGAGTGGGACCTGACGCCTGCATCTGGCGACCAGCTGGCGCACCTGCTCGCCGTGCTGATCCAGGGGCAGGCCGAGGCCGCAGGATCGCATGGCCAGGGCAACGTCCGCACGGCTTTCTCCCGCGAGGGGCTGCTGCGGCTCCTGCCTGAGGCCGGCTGGACAGCTGACGGCGGCAGGTCGGTCGATACCGAAGACCTTCAGGACGGTGACTGGGAAATCGCTGCTTGCCTCGACCTGGTCGGAACGGAGGAGCGTCTGGCCGCGCTGCCCGAGCCGGTGAGACAGCTCGTCCTGAGCCAGGCCGACGTTCTCCGGGCCATCGCCAAGCCGCGCGGCAACCGTGCGCTCGCCGCGTATTCGGTCACCGCGCGCTGACATATGGCCCCAGCGGCTGGCCGGTCAAGGTTCAGTGACATCGGCCAGCCTTCACCCGCCTCCGCTTCCAGACCGGGGATGTGGAGGTGTCCGGCGAGCCCTCGGCCGGGCCTGGAGATCGACCACATGATCCCGCTCGCCGAGGCCTGGGATTCAGGGGCGGCGGATGGCCCCCGGCCCGGCGGGAGGCGTACGCGAACGACCAGGGCCAGCCGGCCTCCCTGGTCGCGGTGACAGCCCGCTCGAACAAGAGCAAGGCCGACCAGGACCCGGCGGAGTGGCTGCCGCCGTCCGCGGACGCGCTGTGCCGGTACGGCGCCGAGTGGACCGCGACCAAGCTCCGCTGGGGGCTCGCGGTCGACGAGGCGGAGCAGGACCGGCTGCTGGACATCGCGGCCGGCTGCGGCGGCACCGACGTGGAGTTCACCCCCGCCCCATAGGACAGCCCGAAGGTGAGGGCCGCCGCCTCGACAAGTGGCGGCTCTTCGCCGTGCTCCTCGGCTGCTCGTGACCGCGGCATGCCCGGGCGGGTCCAACGACGTGCGCTGTGGGGCCGGCGGGGGTGATCAGTTTGGTGTGCAGTCCGGGGCGGAGGAGGGGTGGTATGCGCCGACGGCCGCCTTTGCCGTCGCTGTTGCGGTGTGACCTGCGGGTGTGCCGGACGCCGGGCACGCTGATCAGCCGTGGTCAGTCTCTGAGCGCCGACCGTCTTCGCTGACCCGTGGGGATGTAGAGCCGGTCCCTGGCTGTGTGCTCAGGCGCCGGAGTGTGCCCCGTCGCCGGCGCCGAGGAGGGGGACAGCGAGCCGGCGTTCGACGGCGTTCGGCAGCGACCACAGTTCGCTGCGCCGCCTCCGGTCCAGCACGCCTTGGCGGTCGGCGCGGCGGATCCCGGGCACGGCGAGGATCAGGACGGTCAGGGAAGCGGCCAGCCCGGCGCCGAGCAGTGCACCGGCGAGTACGGCCTCGTCTGCCAGGGCGAACGGGACGAAGCGCCCGGCCGGCCGGTCAACCAGGGCGGAGCGGGTGGATCGGCGCCGACCGGGGCATCCCGGTCGCCACCGCACGGAAAGGGACCGGTTCAGCACCGGGAGTGACACGGAAGGTGGTTCCAGCGCTGAACGGCATGGGGCGCCCTCTCGAGCGCGCCCCCGGCATCAGTCCGCTCCGCTTCCCGATCCAGAGGCCACCACGCATGCACCCACCCCTCGGCATCCCGGATCAGGACACGATGGAGCTCTTCCCCGGTGATATCGATGCGTACGGCACGGCACAGGTGCAGCCGGTCCCGGCCGCCGCCGAGCCCCCCGTCTTCGTCGACACGTCGGGGCGCAGACAGCGCCGGGTGCGTCGCTGGGGCTACCTGCTGGTGGTACCAGCCGTCGCCTATGTCGTGCTGCTCATGAGCACCCTGCTGGGCGGCCCCACCTTCCAGTCGCCTTTCCTGCCCTCCGCCCAGGCTCCCCACACCCCCCTGCCCGGGGGCACGGCAGGGGCCGGCACCGCAGGCCCCTCCACCCGCGGTCCGGCGAGCAGCACACGCCCCGCCCCGGCAGCCTCGCACAGCCGCGCCGCACCCTCCCCGGCCGCCACGACCGTGACCGACAAGGGGACGCCCAGCACCGGCCAGGGCCCGACGAAGGCCGCGACCGGACCGGCAGACCCCGCTCCGTCGCCTCGCGGTCGCGGCCGCGCCACCGCTCCCCCCGGACAGGGGGGCGGCAAGTCCACCGGCCGTCCCTGAGCCGGCCACGTCCGCCACGTCCGTCACACCGGACAGGCCCAGCACAGTGCAGGCAGCCGGCACCGCACCGCCCCACGCAGCAGGCAGGAAGTCCCACCCCTTGTCGAAGAACCGTCGCCGCCGCCCCCACGGCAGGCACAGCACCGTACGCAACGTCCCCCTGCGCACCCACTGGCTGTTGCTGACCACCCTGGTGCTCACCCTTTCGGCGGCGCTGCTCCTCCAGGGCTACACCCAGCACCTGTTCGACTCCACCCCCGACGGGGCTCACCGTGAGCAGGATCCGGGGACGTCCGTACCGGCGGAGATCAGCTCCGGCGGGCCGGTGATCGAGGGGAAGGCGGCCCGCACCGCTGCCCCGGCGGCCCGCACGATCGCTCTGACCTTCGACGACGGCCCCGACCCCGTCTGGACCCCGAAGATCCTCGACGTGCTGCGCCGCAACGCCGTGCCCGCGACCTTCTTCACCGTCGGCACCCGGGTCGCCGAGAATCCCGACCTCGCCCGCCGGATCGTCGACGAGGGCCACCAGATCGGCCTGCACAGCTTCACCCACACCGATCTCGGCGCCGCCTCCGCCTGGCGGCGTTCCCTGGAACTGCGCGAGACCCAGCTCGTCATCGCCGGCGCCACCGGCGTCACCACGCCGCTGCTGCGCCCGCCGTACTCCTCCACCGGCAAGGCGCTCGACGACGCCGACTGGAGCGCCGTCGTCCAGGCCGGGCAGGAGGGGTACCTGACCGTCCTGACGACCCTGGACAGCGAGGACTGGCGACGCCCGGGCGTGGAACAGATCGTCGCCGGCGCCACCCCCAAGGACACCGCCGGGCAGATCGTGCTCCTGCACGATGCGGGCGGAGACCGCACGCAGACAGTCGCCGCGCTCGAAGAGCTCGTGCCGCGGCTGAAGGCCTCCGGCTGGACGTTCGCCACGGTGGGCGATGCGGTCGCCCTCCGGGGGGCCGTGCAGCCCGCCGCGACCACGGACCGGTGGCAGGGCCTCGCCCTGATCACCGCGATCCGTACCAGCGACTGGATCCTCGAAGCCCTCATGTGGCTGCTGTGGGCAGCGGGCGCGATCAGCCTGCTGCGTGCGGTCGCCGTCTTCGTCGCCGCACGCCGGCACGTACGGATGCGCCGCAGGCCCTGGGGCGCTCCGGTCACCGAACCCGTGAGCGTCATCGTCCCCGCATACAACGAGAGCGCCGGCATCGAGGCGGCCGTCCGCTCCCTCGTGGCCTCCGACCACCAACTCGAGGTCATCGTCGTCGACGACGGCTCCACGGACGGCACCGCCGACATCGCCGAGGCCCTCCGGCTGCCCGGCGTACGGGTCATCCGGCAGCAGAACGCCGGAAAGCCGGCCGCCCTCAACACGGGTATCGCGGCCGCCTCCTGCAATCTGCTCGTCATGGTCGACGGCGACACCGTCTTCGAACCGGACGCCGTCCGCATGCTCGTCCAGCCCTTCGCCCAGCGCCGGGTGGGCGCGGTCTCCGGCAACGCCAAGGTGGTCAACCGGGGCGGGCTGCTCGGACGCTGGCAGCACATCGAGTACGTCGTCGGCTTCAACCTCGACCGCCGCCTGTTCGACCTCGCCGAGTGCATGCCCACCGTGCCCGGCGCCGTCGGCGCGTTCCGCCGCGAGGCACTGCTGCGGGTCGGCGGTGTCAGCGACACCACCCTGGCCGAGGACACCGACCTCACCATGGCCCTGTGCCGGGACGGCTGGCGCGTTGTCTACGAGGAGCGGGCCAAGGCCTGGACGGAAGCGCCCGCCTCGCTCGGTGCCCTGTGGAAGCAGCGTTACCGGTGGTGCTACGGCACCCTCCAGGCCATGTGGAAGCACCGGGGCGCCCTCGCCCAGCGGGGGCAGGCCGGCAAGCTCGGGCGACGCGGTCTGGTCTACCTGCTGATGTTCCAGGTCCTGCTGCCACTGCTCGCGCCCGTCGTGGACGTCTTCGCCGTCTACGGCCTGGTCTTCCTCGACCCCCTGCGCATCCTCGGCCTGTGGACGGCGTTCCTGCTCCTCCAGGTCCTGATGGGCCTGTACGCGTTCCGCCTGGACGGGGAGCGGCCGGGCCCGCTGTGGAGCCTGCCGCTGCAACAGTTCGTCTACCGCCAGCTCATGTACCTGGTGGTGATCCAGTCCGTCTTCACCGCCGTCGCCGGCTCCCGACTGCGCTGGCAGCGGATGGAGCGCTACGGCAGCCTGCAGGTACCCGCCACTCCCTCCGAGCCGCTGACCGCGGTGCCGTCCCGGCCCTCCGCCCCTCCGTACGGCCGCCCGCCCGCGCCCGGGGCGCCGCAGGTTGCCGGGGCTTGGGACGGTCCCGCGGCGGAGCCGCACGGCGGCTACGAGGCGGACCCGGCCTGGGCGCCCCACGCCTCGGCACCGATCCCGCACAGCCCGCAGGACCACATCTGGCCCTCACAGGTGCACCGCGACCTGTAGTCAGGGCCCGTCGTCCCCGGCCCGCGCGAGGGCCAGCACCCCCGCGCAGATCAGGGCGATGCCCAGCAGCCGGGGGAGCAACCACCAGCCCGACCGCAGGTGTTCCTCGTAGAGGACCACCCCCGGCACGTCCTGATGTACGCCGGCGAGCGGGCGGACCGACCCGCGTCCGAGCACCGCGAACCCCAAAGCCGCTGACCGCCGCCCTGCTGAACGGCCTCCTGGGCCCGAATCGAAACGCCGCCGCTGCTGGCCGCCGCCCGACTCGAAGGAGCCGTGCACCTGGCGATCGCCGAAGCCGTGCGTTCGGCCCCGGGCGGGAGCGGCCGTTCCAGAGGTCTGGAACGGCACCTGATGGGCTGAATGTTCGGCTTGGGTGGCCGTGATCCGTCTGTCCGGGTGGCCCCGGATGATCTACAGTGACTTTCTGTCACGGCCTGTAACTGTCGGTTGTGTGTGCTGCTCCGTGGTGATGGCCTCAGGGATGGATTCGATCGAGGAGAAGGGGACGCCGTGAGCAACTTCCAGACGACTGCTCCGTCCGACCTTCGCGCGGACATCAGGTACCGCGATGACGGCAAGTACACGATGTACGGGATCAGCCTGCGCTGGCAGATCGGGGACAACGCCCCCGATCATGAGGCCTGGCCACCACCGGCGGACTGGAACGAGGGCGACGCGCCCTACCCGCACCTGTACGAGGTGTGGCTCAACGACGAGCTGCGGCAGACGGTCTTCCTCCACTGGTCTTCATGGAACTGGATGCAGTCCAACTCCCACTGGGTCGACCTGGGGGACGAGGAGCCGACAGGGCAGCTCCATGTCAAGATCCGTGCCAAGGCAGGCGATCAGTTCACGCCGTTCACCAATGTGGTCGCCATCGGCTCGGAGCGGGCCGGCCTGGAGAAGTGGGCGGTGCGCCTGCCCCGCGAGAAGACACCTGAGACCGGCCCGGTGGATCCGCGGCACGGCACGGCCAACCACCCGCGCAGCCGGGCCGGCGCCGCGATCCGGGACCTGGACCCCTCACGGATCTGCGCCGAGGCGCGCCGCGTCAACACCAGCACCGACTGGCACGAAGTGGTGCCGGGGGCTGACAGGATGCTCGCCGACTACCCGTGGAACGACGCGCAGAAGTACCTGGAGTACCGCAAGTTCTTCGAGGGCAGCACCCTTGCGTCCGCGGGGAACCCGGCGTTCCGCGGTCTGGATCTGGCCCCGGACGACACCCTCGGGGACTGGCCCGTGACGGAACTGGACACCTCGGCCCCCACCCAGACCTTCACCTACGACTACATGGCGTATCACCAGGGCGAGAGCTGGTCCCACCGGTGGTTCATCACCCGCCCCGGCTGGGTTCCCTCGGAAGGCCTGAGCTGGAAGGACCTGGAGCCGATTCCCTTCCTGGTCGAGGTGCACGGTGCGCCCCGGGAAGAGGAATCCACCGCTTGGGAGTTCGCCTCAATCCCGCGCCGGACCGGCCGGGCGGCGATCGTGGACATCTGGGGCGGCCACGGAGGACCGGACACCCCGAACGGTGAGAACGGCGGCATGACCGGCGAGTTCTTCCTGTCCGTGTCCGACGTGATCCTGCGGTAGCCGAGCCACCGCACCTCCTGATCGACCGCCTCCTCCAGGCGGTCGATCCCCGGCGGTCGGTCCCGGGCGGGAGCGCGCTACCCGGCCAGTCCACGCCCAGCTCGGCCAGAGTGGCACGCTGCGCCTGGTCGAGCCGGTCGTGGCGCTGCTTCTGATTGGCCGGCCACACCCCGACGCGGCGAATGTCCCCGTCCGGCATCTCCTGCACACCGGCCCGCCCCGGCAGGGCGCCCTCCCGCGCGATGTACTGCTGGAGGGTCTGGAGACCCCTCTGGAACGCCTCGCCGCCCGCGCGCGGCCCGCACACCGCAGCCGTCTAAGCCGCCGCCTGGCGGGCGAGTGGGGCCTTCTTCACGCCGAGTTCGCCGAGCCAGCGCCGCTGCTCCTCGTTCAGCCGGTCCCAGCCCTGCTGTTGGGTGGCCAGCCACCGGCCGATGTCCTCGCCGTGCCGCGTCACCCCCGGCACGATCGCGGTCAGGCGGGCGCCTCCGGCCAGGAGCTGGGCGAGGCAGGCGTAGCGCCGCTGCCAGCCGACCGTCCACCCCAGCACCCCCGGGTTCCAGTCCGGGGCGATCGCTGCGAGCGCCGCGGTCCGTCCGCTTCGCCCGTACGGGGTCCATGCCCAGCCCGCCCGGGCGGCGGATGTTCGATAGATACCGCCCGACCTGGATGTCGGGGATGATGGCCCCCCCGTGGGGCTGCGAGGGTCCCGTGGAGCTCGTAGTAGGTGCGGGCGGCGGCGAGGTTGGTCTCGAACCCGTGGTCGGCGGTGTCCCAGACGATCCCCAGCTCCTCCAGCCCGGCCGCGCGCTCGCCGGTCATGGCCCCGGCCCGGAACATGCGCCGCTGATCCGACAGCCACCGCCCCAGCGGGAACGCCCCCACCACCTCGACGTGCTCGTAGGGGACGTCGAGGTGCCCCTCACGCTGCCGGTAGCGGTACGCGGCATCGGTAGGGGCCTGCCTGTCCCGTTGCCAGGGGGCAGGCTGCGCGGGTGCTCTCCGGCATGGGCGGGGGCGGCTGTCAAGACACGAATTTCGGGGACATGACGGGGCGACTGGGGTGGCATTCATTTGAAGCAGGTGCTCTTCGGGGAAATCCTCGGGCGAGATGGGGCCGAAATCCCACCCCTCCTGATGACTTGGGGAGAATTCCGATGTTCAAGATTTCCAACCGTCGTGTCGTGCTGGGCGCTGCTGCTGTGGCGCTGATCGGTGGGGGTGTGGCGCTGCCGGCGACCGGTGCGCGGCGATGCGGGCGCAGCTCAGTGGGGCGGAGGCGGCAGACGCGACGCCGGGGGTGGCCGCGACGACCGCTGCCGCGGTCAGTACGACGTGCCGCAGCGGTCTTGGACAACGTGAACTTGTTCTTGAACACGGTTCCTTCACTGTTTTCGGGCATGCGGCAGCGGTACGCCGATGCGGGGGTTGGGGGTTGCGGGGCTTGTGGGGTGCGCCAGGTCAGCGGGAGCCGGCCCGGATTCCCTGTCGCGCCGGGTCGTGCTGCGGCGTGACCTGGTCGAGCAGGGCCAGCGTGGTCCGCGCAGTCGAGTGGGCCTCGGTGGTGGCGACCACGATGTTCTGCCCCTGGTCCGGACCCAGGCCCTGACTCAGGGTCTGTTGGGTGACGGTCAGCGGGCCGACCAGCGGGTGCCGCATCTCGTAGGTCGCGACGGCGCACGCCGTGACGCGGTGGTCGGCCCACATCGAGGCGAACTCCGCGCTCTTCGAGCTCAGTTCACCCACGAGCGCGTGGAGCGTAGTGTCGTCCGGGTGCCGGCCCGCCACCAGGCGCAGATTCCCCACCACGGCCCTGGCCTTGGCAGGCCAGTCGGCGTACAGGTCACGGGTGTGCGCGTCGAGGAACACCAGCCGGGCCATGTTCGGCTGATCCGCCGGCCGGTCCGGGGCGCCCGGGTCCAGGTGTCCGGCGAACAGCGCGTGGCCCAGCCGGTTCCATGCCAGGACGTCACTGCGGCGGCCGGTCACGATGGCCGGGACGTGGGCCAGTGCCTCCAGCAGCTGGCCGGTCGCCTCCGTCACCCGCTCCGGGGCGGGCCGACGGCCTCGGCCTGAGTCCGTGGCCGACGACCGGGCCAGGTCGTGCAAGTGCAGGCGCTCGGCCTCCTCCAGCCGCAGGGCCCGGGCGATCGCGTCCAGCACCTGCGGTGAGGCGTTCAAGGACTGCCCCTGTTCCAGCCGGGTGTAGTACGAGACGCTGACACCCGCCAGCGACGCCAGCTCCTCTCGTCGAAGACCCGGCACACGGCGCCGCTCCCCGTAGCCGGGTATACCGAGATCCTCCGGTTGCAGCTGCGAGCGCCGCGTCTGCAGGAACTCCCCGAGCCGCACTTTTCCGTTCATGGATCCGAGTATGGGCCGGGCCCGACCGCACAGCCTGACCCTGGCGCGGATAGGCACCAGCGGGTCTGGCTGCCCGGCGGGAGCGGTGGTGACGTAGGCATTGCCGACATGACCCCACCACACCTGTCCAGGAGGACACCTTGCACGCCAGCGCCACCACCAGCGAACACGACGTCTTCGAGGTCCTGGACGCATCGGATTTCAGCTTCACCCGGCGCGCCTGGGTCGCTGCCGCGCCCGCCCGTGTCTACGACCTGGTCAGTGACGTGTCCGCCATCGGACGCTGGAGCCCCAACGCGAGCGACGTCACGTTCGACCAGGGCGCCGGCCCCCGGGTCGGTGCCTGGTTCAGCGGCCGCAACCACAAGGACGGCAAGCAGTGGACCACCCGCTCCCAGGTCGTAAGGGCCGACCCCGGCGCCTCCTTCGCCTTCGTGGTCGGCGGTGCCGAGGACGGCATCGTGCAATGGAGCTGGACCTGCCACCCCCAGGGACGTGGAACCGTCGTCGAGCAGTCCTGGCAACTCCTGCGCCTCGACCCTGTGCTCGGCGCCACCCGCGGCGACCTCGACGCCCTGCGCGACTACATGACCAGCAGCGTCGAAACCACCCTGCTCTCCCTCGCCCAGTGGATCGCCGAAACACCGGCCGGGTGAACGACCCCGCGGCGCGGTACACCTGGACCGTCTCGCGATCCGCAGGTACTCCGCAGCCCGCAAAGGCAACCGCGGCGGCCGGCCACCGGTGATCACCGACGACATTCTGCACGCCGCGCTCCGCTGCCGGGCGATCGCCCCAAATGCCGAGCACCACCTAGCCACCGCATCGACGTCCGGGGCCGCGACAACCGGTCCTGCGAGGGTGCGAACTGCCGGCCCCGGGCCACGAGGGGCCCGCCAGCCTCGCCCGCCGCCCTACGCGGCCCGGCCCGCCTGGACGCTGCTCCTCGCCGCTGTGGTGGTCCTCGCGGCAACCTGCGTCCGCATGGGGCCCTCGGCCCCGGCCGGCCTTCTCGCACCCCGGGTGGGTTTCCCCGGCCGCGGGTGCCCGAGTCGGACGAGGTCCGGTCGTACGTCGCGAGGATCTCCGAGACCGAGCGGTTCCAGGACTGATCCGCCCCGGGCAGAGCCCCCGCCCTGGCCGAGGGAGTGGTCGGAGCCTCAAGGGCGCAGGAGTGAGGCGGTGTGGACGGCTGCTGCGTATCCAGTGCCGGACAGGCAGGCCTCAGCAGGGGGCGCTTCGGTCGCTGAACAAGGTGTTCGAGAAGGGTTGACCGGCAAGATCCGAAGGAGACGACCTACCGGCTAGCGGTCGGGTCGGGAAGCGGCTTGCCCTCGCACGAGGCATCCTCGGTCGGCATCCGGCCGTCGACGAGGAAGCCCTCGACGTACGCGTCCACACAGGGGTTGTGCGACTGGTAGACGCCATGGTCGCCGCCGCCGACGGTGATCAGCCGGGATCCGGCCGTCCCCTGGTGGGCCCGCAGCGCGCCCTCGTAGTAAGTGGCCGGGTCGTGGAGCGAGTTGAGCATCATGATCGGCGGCAGCCCCCGCCCGGTGACCTGCACCCGGGGCGCCTGGGAACGCGGCCAGGCGGCGCAGACCGAGGCGAAGGTCAGCTCACGGGCCCCGGCCATCGGGTACGCGGCGCCGTCGGCCGCGCTGCGGCGGACCCAGAAGGCGCTGTCGTGGTTCCACGGGGTGTCCTGGCAGATGACGGAGAAGAAGTCTGCCGCGAACTGCGCCCCCAGCGGGTGCTTCAGCTTCTCGGCCAGGGCCTTGCGGGCGGCCGGCGGAGCCGCCTCCGGGTGCTCCAGGACATCGAGCAGCATTGCCAGATCGGGAAAGCGGTCGCCGCTGTAGATGATGGAGGTGGCGGCGGCGTCGAGGTGGTTGGGGGTGACCGTCGTCCCCTCCAAGTCCAGCGGGTGCTCGCCCAGCGCGCGCCGCAGCCGCTCGTACGAGGCTTTGGCCTCCTCGGCGGTCCGGCCCCGGTGGTACGTCGCGTCGTTCGCGGCGAGCCAGGGCAGGAAGTCCTGTTCGAACCGGCGCTGGAAGCTCATCGGCTGGCCCGTCAGGAACTTCTGCCAACTACCCGTGAAGCCGATGTTGCTGTCGAGTACCACCCGGTCGACCCGGTGCGGGAACTCGGTTGCGTAGTAGGCGCCGAGGAAGGTGGCGTACGAGGGTCCGTAGTAGGACACCTTCGACTCGCCGAGCAGCGCCCGGAACAGATCCATGTCGTGCACGGCCTGGTCGGTGGTGATGTACGGGAGCAGATCGCCCGACCGCCGCTCGCAGTCCCGTACGAAGTTCCGCGCCCGGTCCACGGTAGCGTCCACGGCCCGGCGAGAGCGGTCGCGCAGGTCGCCGCTGGTGAACAGGGCGTCCACCACGTCCTGGTCGGAGCAGACCACCTGCGTGCTGGCCCCGACCCCGCGCTGGTCGAAGCTGACGACGTCGTACGCGGCCGCCACCGTGGGCGAGTACGCCGCCAGCCCCGCCGGCCGGCCCAGCCCCGAGGCGCCCGGCCCGCCGGCCGCCATCATCAGCACGCCCCGCCGCGCGGCGGGGTCCGCAGCCCGGTGCCGGGACACCGCGACGGTCAGGTCCGCCCCCGTGCCCGGGTGGTACCAGTCGCGCGGCACCGTCATGGAGGCGCACTCCAGCGCACCGGACTGGCACGGCTGCCAGTCGAGGCGCTGCTGCGCGTACCGCGCGGGCACGGCCGGCGCGCCGCCCTTCGCCCCGGCCCCGGCGGCGCTCGCCAGCGACGCGGGCAGGGCGGCGAAAGCGAGCAGCCCGCACGCGGCGGCCGTGGCCCACCGCGCGGGCTTCTTGAAGAGGTGCATGTGAGTGGTCCCCCGGTCGGAGCGGTTCGGTACACCCCGATCCTCCGAGAACCCGGCCCACCGGACGACCACCCCACTGCCCGTATCCGGGGTGGTGCCAGCACCACCCCGGCCTGGCTAGTGCTGTGACCGCATAGGTTCGCCGGGTTGGACCGTGCGGCGTATGGCGGTTTGCGATCATGATGTGCGGTGTTGGTACGCCTTCTTGTTGACAGGAGGAGATCTGGGTGGCATTGATGTCGATCGCCATGCAGCAAGACGTATATGTCGTGGATGGCATGTTTGGTCTGGTTGATGAAGCGTGTGCGGGCGAAGGACTGCCGGACCGCCTACCAGGAAGCGATTGGGTCCATGCCAGTTCCGGCTCGGTGTTCCTGGAGACGGCTGACAGCTTGATCATCCAAGCGCGGCTGCGGGTCGAGGTGTGGGACGGATCCGCTGAGATCGATGAAGGGTACTGGCCTGATCAGGTGTGCATGTCGCTGGATCTGCCCACGGCGCGCTTCTTCGTGGATCAAAGCGACGCGGGCTCGGACAAGGGACCGCACCTATCATCGCCTGGCCGTTGGCGGCTGCGAATCAGCCGACGTGAAGCCCCTGAGGAACTTCCATGGGAGGCAGCCACAAGCGATCTCGTGGGGGCGTGCTTCCTCCTGCAGTTCTGGCCTGACGGCACCGTGACTGAGAATTGCGGTACGTCTAGTCCAATGACCGCATAGGTCCGCCGAGTGGGATCACGCCGCGGATTTGAGGGGGCGTCCGCCGCAACGGATGCCTTTCTTGCTGCGGATGCGGGCGCGTTTCACAGCGTTCGGCGGCCAGGACGTCGTGGTGGCGGGCGTTGGCGTTGCGCCAGCGCAGGTGAGCGTGCACGGCCCAGGTCTGAACAGTGTGGTTGGGGCGGCTGGCAGTTGGCGATGTTGAACTGTCGGAGCGGTCCGAAGTGGGCCTCGATGGCGTTGGCCCAGGACGCGTATGCCGGGGTGAAGCACAGCTCGACCTTGTTCTTCTTCGCCCAGCGGCGGATGCCGGTGCCCTTGTGGGCAGACAGGTTGTCGAGGATCACGTAGATCGGTGCGCCGTCAGGCCCGGCGGCGCGGGTCGAGTTCACCGACATCGACTACTTCGACGTCTCCTTCTGAACCTGTGACCCGCGCGTACCGGCGCCACACCCGGACGCGAGCACTCTGTCCGCTGGCTGCCACGGCCGTGTGGACGAGGCCGTGGACCGTTTTGAGGAAGTCGTGCTCGTCGAGCAGCGGGTAGTCCCAATCGGCGACGGCCAGCGCAGCCTGTGCAGCGGCTTTCTTGGCCGCCCACTGGTCCGCACGGAACGCCAGCACCCTCGCCCGCCGGCTGGTGACGACCAGCCTAGGCGGCACCCCGGTGAGCGACTTCGGCTTCGTCGCCGGCTGCGGCCGCGGCGGCTCCACCGGCTTCTTCCGAGGCGGCGGAACCTTCGGGCCCCTGGCTTCCACAACCTCGCTCATACCCCACCACGCTACGCCCGTTGACCACCGCAGCGCACCGGCATCGACCACAGTCGTCCACCGTGTACCCGTGCGAGGACACCCCGCTCGGGCCCCATCGTGGGGACCGCCGAGCCGCAGGCCGCGCAGCCCCTTGGGGGTGGGACTGTCACGGGACGCGGCCATGCGGCTGAGCGGGTGCGGCGCCGCTGGAACGGGCGGGGGCCGGCCATGCCGTTCTCGCCAGCCCGCCGTTGATCTCCAGTGAGGCAGCCGACCGCCCCCTTCCCGGGACCCACCAGCCGCTGCTCACGCCACGGCGGTGCGCTGACACCGCCTCAGGGAGGGAACCCCACCATGAGGAAGACCGCCATGATCGCCGCAGCTCGCCGAGGGCTACGGAGCCTCGCTGGTGAAGGAGGTCCGCCGCCGCGCGGGACGCTCCGAGCAGCCGACGGCCGCGATCATCGACGCGCAGTCGATCAAGGCCGCAGGGCACCAAGGTCTGGGCGGACCACGGTTACGACGGCGAACTCGTGCTCTGGAGCCGCCGGACCCTCGGCCTCGACCTGGAGATCCCCGATCACCCCGGCCGCCGCAAGAGCCAGGGCTTCAAGGCCATTCCCAAACGCTGGATAGTGGAACGCACCCTGGCGTGGATCACCAGCGGCGCCGCTGCCTGCGCGACGCCCCTGCCATGGGGGTGCGGTAGACGGGGCGGTCAGTGTTCGAGGTCGGCGCGCATGGCGGCGAAGAGGCGGGCGGCGTCGGCCGGGGTGGTGCGGGGGAAGAGTGCGACAGCGGCGGTCGTGGTGTCGGACCAGCCGCAGATGACGTCGGTGGTGTTGGCGGACTCGGGCAGGCTGAGGCACTCGAGGGATCCGCCGAATGGGCCGGGCTGGTACGGCTTGGCGGTGGTGGGGGTGCCGGTGGAGCCGTTCTGCAGCGCGTAGTCGATCAGGCCGCGCCAAAGGTGCTCGCGACGCTTGTTCGGGTCCTCGGGAACGCCGTCGACGCCAACGAAAAGGATGCGGCGGCCGGAGGTCTGCCCGGCACGGTTGTAGTCAGCGACCACCAGGTGCATGCCGTCACGCATCTCGCCCGGGTCAACCGGGACATCGGAGACCGCGCTGGCACCGGTGGCCTTGGTGAGCCCGCCGGCGGTGGCGGCCTCGGCCAGCGTGTGCTTGCCCGAACCGGCGGGCGAGTTGGAGGAGGCGGGCGCGGAGACAGTGGCGGAGGCGGCGGGAGGGGCGGGAGGAGCGGGAGGGGCTTCGGCTTCGGCTGCGGGGTCGCAGGCGGTCAGCGTCAGCGTGGTTGCGAGGGCGATCGTGGCGAGGAGGGTGCGGGGACCAAGGATGGGCATGGCAGCGTCTCCCGGGGTGTGGTGGTCGGCTGGGCTGCTGGGCCCAATGGCCGCACGCTAGTGGCCGACTGGGCGGGCGGGTGCCCCGAACCCAGTTCCCTTACAGCACCGGGACATGGTGGTGACGCAAGAGCCTGGTGATGACGGGCCCGGTGGTTCGAGTGTTGCGGGACGCGGCCGGTAGGCGCTGGACGGGGGAGCGGTGGTGATGACGGGCAGGCGGCGCTGTACCGGCGCCGCTGTGCCGGCGGGGACGGCGGCGCGTGCGGCTCGTGGGCCGACAGGGCCGGGTACGAGACCGTCGTCCTGTCCTTGTGCCTGCTGGCCGCAACGGTGGCGCTGGCCAGCGCGTGGCGCGGGTGCCCTGTACCCTCCGCGCCCCCGCTCCGCCGGCGCCGGACACCGCTGGGCGGCCGGAGGGCTCGGCCCGCCGGGAGGCGGACCGGGAGCGGTCGCTGCGCCTGCTGCAGGCGATCGACGAAGCCGGCGCCGACAACGCCGGCATGGCGGGGGTGTGGCCGGAGTTCGGGCGGATCGCCCTCCACAGCGTTGCAGGACTCCCGGGCCGCGAGAACCCGCCGCCGGGCCACGGCTACCCGCTCCTGTGCGGAGCGCCATGGGGTGGGGTCGGGGATGTGGAGGTCCGTGAACCGGTTCACGGAGCGGTGCGGGGGTGCGGGGGTGCGGGGGTGCGGGGCCGGGAATGCGGACAGGGCCAGCCCGGCGGGCGCGGGTCGGCCCTGTCGCGTGCAACATGCGCGCGGCAACGCGGTGCTGCTGTGTCCCTGTCTGCGAAGTCATCCTCGGCCGCGGCGACCGGGCCGTGCCCTGGAGCAGCTGAGGGTGCACCCGGCCGCGCACTCGCAGATGGTGTCGCTGGTCATGGACATCCTGCCGGCGCGGGAAGCGGGTCTCCTGGTCGGCTCACGCCAGTGGCAGCTGCCGGCCGCCCGCATGCAGAACATCCGCGAGAGCGACAGCACACACACCGTCGCCCAGCACCTGAACCGCCTGACGGCCGACACCTCCTGGAAGCAGGCCACCGGCACGGCCCTGATGGGCCGCCTCGTGGACGCCACCCTCCACGCCCTCACCACGCCGCTGACCGCACGGCCCGCGCCCGCGTCCCGGCTGTGGGTCTCCCCGATGACGGCCCGCTGCCGCTCCACCACCCCCACCCCCACCGTGGGCCCCCGGACAGACGCCACCGCAGCGGCCGCGGCTTCGGCGCGGGCCGCTGGGAGTCAATGCCAGCAGGACGGCCGGACGCGGAGCAGCTCGGTCCGCAGCACGGGTGTGCCGTCGACCGGTGCCGGGTCCTCCGCGGTCGGCTCGATTCCTCCGGCGGCGGTTTTGTCGAGTGTTGCCAGGCCGTCGGAGCCGACCGTGCCGAACACCGTGTAGTTCGGGCGTAGTGCGGAGTCGCCGTAGACGACGAAGAACTGTGAGCCGTTCGTGTCCGGACCGGCGTTGGCCATCGCCAGCAGGCCGCGCCCGTACAGACGGCGCGCGCCGGTCGGATCGGTCGGTGCGGGTGGCAAATCCACCGGCAGCTCGTCCTTGTACTTGTACCCGGGCCCTCCCTCACCGGTCCCGGTCGGGTCGCCGCACTGCAGGACCTTCAGCGTCGGATACGCCGTCAGACGGTGGCACACCGTCCGGTCGTAGAACCCATGCCGTGCCAGGTGCAGGAAACTCTGGACCGTGCACGGCGCCTTGGCCTGGTCCAAACGCAGCGGGAGCGGACCCTGGCTGGTCGGAACAGCCATGTCAACCGTGCCACGGCTAGGGGTGCGCCGCGGGTCAGGCGGCAGCGGAACATGACGTGCGGGCGGCTCGTCCGGGGTCTGTGTGTACTGGCAAGGGCCGTGCGTGGTGCGCGGCGGAGCGCCGTCGGAAGCGGTGGCGGCACTTCCCCCGGACACAACTAACGTCACGGCCGCAAATGCGCTGATCAGTGCTCGATTCATCTTGCGCGCCCTCCTGATGATCGCCAGGTTTTGGAGCGGTCGCAGTCTAGGGCGTGGTGTGGTCGGCGGGAATGGCCAACGACAGGAGGCCGGCGAGGGGCGCTGGTCCAGGACCGCAGTGGTCGGACCTGGTGGCGGCCGCCGGGCAGCGCCCCGGCGGCCTGGTCCTCAAGCGAGCTCGTCGTCTGGCACACCGCGGTCGGCCGGCTGTCGTTCCAGGCGTTGCAGCGCCGCCGCCCGCGCCCGCAGCGCCCCGGCCCTGGCCGCCCGGCGGCCGACCTAATTCATCTCCTTCGACCTCTCGCAGCTCGAAGCGAGCAGCTTCTACGGCGGCCTTACACCGCGGTCCGGCAGACTGCCACCACGACGGACGATGAGAGACCGCCCTGCACACGGCGGCGGCCAGCCCAGCGGCCGGGAGCGGGGTGGGGGCACCCCCGCCCCGGCGCTGCGCCCGTATGGGGCCGAGAGGAAGGCAATGCAGCTGGTGGGGGACATCGATGACGCCCTGCTCCGTGCGGACCGGGAAGGGTTCACGCGGGACCCGCCCAAGACCCTGAAGGGCCGGATCAACTTCCTGCTGAAGCAGCTGAAGACGACCCGCGCGGTCGCCGCGGAGCTCGGGGTCAGCCAGCGGTCGGTGGAGCGTTACCGCAAGGGCGACCGCAAGACCCCGCCCAGGCCTGTCGCGGACCGTATCGACGCGGCCGTGCGGGCGCGCTGGCAGCCGGTGGTACGGGGCCGGCGCCGCAAGGAGGCCGCCGCCAGCACCGGCATCACGGTGGAGACCCGGGCCCGCTTCGGCTACACCGCCCCCGTCGGCGCCACCGACGACGGCCGGGTGCGCCGCCTCACCGTCCACCTCCCCGCCGTCTACGCCCAGCGTCTGTTCGATGCCCGCGCCCGGGGCGCCGCCGACCGTGAACTGCGCGCGATCGTCGCCGAGGGCTTGCAGGAGATCTACTTCAAGGACGGCGGGACCCGGGCCGACCAGCTCCGGGTCGAGTTCACCGACATCGACTACTTCGACGTCTCCTTCTGAACCCCGCCGCCGGGCCACACCCCGGCAGCAGTACACCCGGACGCGAGCACTCTGGCCGGGTGGGATGCCGTCTCGTTCGAGTGCGTCAACGGCGCACTGCACCCGGCGGAGGGGTGCAATAGCCACTGCGGGGATCCGCCTTCGGATGGGCTGCTCCCAGCCCCCGTGGCGCTGCCGACCGCGGGCAGGAACCCGGCTGCCGTCACACGTCGCCGGTCACCGCCCCGGTCGGCAGCATCCAGTCCCACTCCGGCAACCGCCGGGGCAGACCGGGTTCTGGCCTGTGGTGCTACGCCAGGTGCTTCTTCGGCCGGGGTTGGGCGTCGAGGAGCGCCCACCAGGCGTGGCCGTCGTGGTCGGTGTGGCTGCCGCAGGCGTCGACGGTGCGCAGTACCGCCACCTCCGCCGGAGCGGGTCCCGCATCGTCCAGCTCGCCGGCCTGGTGGTTGAGGACCATGACGAGGATCTTGTCGTCCACGTGGACCGTCTTGAGAAAGCCGTGCTCGTGGTGGGCGAGGTGGACGCCGACGCGTTTCCCGCCGGACCGCCCGAGAAACGCTGCTCCTCGTCATCGACAGAGCCACCGGCTCGCCGAATGGGGTCGCGTGGACGACAGCAGCCGCCACGGGACCGTGACCCAGGTGCCCTCGCGGTGGCCACGCAGCCAGACGAGCCGGATGCCGTAGGCGTTCACCGCCTGGATCGGATGCCGCCTCCGCGGTAGATGGCATCCGACTGGCCGGGCGCCGGAACCAGCTACGCGCTCTGGGTCAGCAAACCGGCGTCGATGACCTCAGCGATAAGGGCGGCGCCGCGGCTGTTCTGGTGGATGTGGTCGGTCGTGAGCACGAGACCTCGCCGCCGCGAGATCGTGTCGAGGCTGCGGCGCAGCACTGCGTGCTGGACGAGGACGCCGACGACCGCTGCGGGCGTCACCTCCCGGTATGAAATCGGCGACGGGTCCGCTTGGCGCAGTTCCTCGATCTGGCGTTCGTGGAGCGGAAGGTAGGCCACCTCGTTGGTGGCGGCGACCTCGGCGATCATCCGGCTGTACGCCTGCGATGCCTGTGCCGCTGCTCCGTCGAGTTGTTGGCCGAGTACCGGTAGCGACAGCAGACCGATCGTCGCGTCGGTCTCCGCTCGCAGCCGTGCGACGACGGCTCCCAGGCACTGTTGGAACCAGCCGGCCGACGGGCGATCGGGGAGCTGTTTGCGCTTCATGGCCTGCTCGACGGGGTAGCCGGCAAGGCTCGCTCGGGCGTCGTTGGTCCCGATCAACACGGTGATCACTTCGGGTGGGTTCGTGACGACGGCATCGAGGCGCTGCAAGAGGTTGTAGGCGAAGTCGCCGTTGGCGCCGAAACGGGCAAGCTGCACGTCACCGGGAGGGTGGCGTCGTCCGAGTGGATCCAGGTAGTCGACGCTGAACTGCGCGCGGGTGAGGCTGTCGCCGAGGCACGCGATGCGTGTCGTCACGGCGCTTCCTCCGGGCTGGGCGTGCCGACGCGTTCGGTCGGGCGGGTGCCGGTCCGAGGACGGTGGTCGGTGCCGAGGGTCGCAGTGATGGCCAGGATGGACGTCGGCCCCTCCATGTCGACCACGTGCCATACCCCGGCCGGGTTGATGGTGGCCTCGCCCGGCCCGAGCAGAACGCGGTCGGGCACCCCGTCCACGTCGCGGGTGACCGTCACGGACCCGCTGAGGCAAACGACCAGTTCGTCGCCTGCAGGGTGGCTCTCCCAATGGTCGCCGAGCCCGTCGCCGTCGAAGATCATCACCATCCGGCCCTCGGCGCCGTCTGCCGCGACCGCGGCGCTGTAGGCCTGGAGCACCTCCGGGTCCCAGGTGAAGCCCGCGACGGGTTTCGCTCTCGATCCCAGTCCGAGGTGCACGGGGGTGGTCCGCAGGTCCATGGCATTGCGTTCGTGGTTGACGAGTCTCATGCCGACGATCGTCCACGACAGCGATCGGGCGGTCTTGAAGAAAAGGGAAGAGAAGCCGACGCGAAGGGCAGACGGGTGGCGGCTACCCAGCTCCGAGGAGGACTTCGCTGCGACGCCAGGCCGTCGGCGATCGGCCCGTGAACTCGCGCCAGTCCCGAACGAGATGGGCCTGGTCGGCGTAGCCGGAGACGGCTGCCACATCGCCCCACGGGAGCGGGTCCTGCACCGCCGCCAGTTCGTGCGCGTGCTCGAAGCGCAAGACTCGGGCGAAGGTCTTCGGCGACAGGCCCACCTCACCGCGAAACCGCTCGGTGAGGTACCGACGGCTCCAGCCGAGTTCCGCGGCGACCGCACCAACCTGGACGCAACCCCGCGCGGCGACGAGGCGGCGCCACGCCTCGGCTACCTCCGGGCGCACCCAGCGCACATGGTCGCCGCAGGCGCCACGACCGACAGCCCGGAGCAGCAATTCATCCAGCGCGGTGAACCGCGCCGCCCATGTCGTCGCCGATCGGAGCCGGTCGACCAGCTCGACGGCAAGCGCTCCGAGAAGCTCGTCAAGCGGGACCAGTCGGTGGGCGAGCTCGGCGGACGGCATGCCGTAGATGGCCCGGGCCCCGAGCGGTGTCAGCGATACCTGAACACCTTGCTGGCGTCCGTCGTGGTGAATCGCGACGGACCGGCACATCAGACCGCCGGCCACGCTGCCGAATCGGGTGACCGGTGACCCGTCGTCAACGCCCGCCGCCACCTCCAAAGGATCTGACAGGCTGATCACCGCAGTGAGCGCGCGGCCCGGCGGGCCGCAGTGCACCCCCGTCGGGAGCCCGCGGAGGTCGAAGCCGACATACGAGTCGACGTACTGCCGCAAGACGGGCGCCGGACGTGCACCGATCCCGGTGGCCGTGTGGTCCTCCATTTTCGTCAGTGTACGAGCCGCCCAGCCCAGGAAGATCACCATCCAAGGACTGATCACCGCCGTTTGCGGCTGGTGACGGTGACGCGGTTCTTACCGGCACCCCGTCACGCAGCGCTACATGCCCGTTGGCCGTAGCTAAACGAGAACAGGGCCTATCAGGGACCCCCGCCCCGGCAGAACTCGGCGAGTCTGCCGGGGCGAGCCGGACCGCGGCGGTTTCCGTGCGGTGGGCGGGTCGCAGATCCTGCCCCCGACGACCGCACGACGGCACGGAACGCCGCGGTCAGGAGGAGCTCGGGTCAGCGGACCTCGGTGACCCGGTGTTCCTTGAGCGCGCCACAGTTGGAGTTGTACACCTGCACGTGCACGTTGCTGATGCCCCCGCCCCAGTCGACGCAGTGGCCCTTGCCGTACACGTAGGCCGGGCCCGCGTACGACGTGTACCGGCCGTAGTCCTCGCCCCCCAGGTTTCGGGAACTTCGATCCAGAGGGCCATGTCCACGGCCGCACCCGGATTGTTGCGGATGGTCGCGACGCAGTTCTTGCCGTTCGAGGCGTTGTACGTCAGGTAGACGGTGCCCAGCGAGCCGATGGCGGCCGCGGGCTGCAGGCCGCGGGACGTTGCGCCCCCGGCGGCAGGCCGGCGAGGGCCGGCGGAGCCCAGTATTAGTCCCCGCCCGGTTGCGGCCCGTGCCCCATCAGTAGACAGTGCGCAGCGACGACACCGACCGGATGACGGCGGTGTCCTCCTGACGGCGACTGGTCGCAAGCCCGAACCGCAGGAAACCGGCGAGCGCGTTGGCCCGCGCCCGCCCAGCGCCTGGCCGGCACCGTCTGGTGTCGGCCTTCGGTGCGTTGCCGTCCGTCGGCTTCGACGACGCGCTCCGGCCAGCGCGGGCTCCGCGCAGATGTCCGGGTTGGCGATGTGATCGCGTGGATCGGCTTCACCACATCCGAGCCGCACGCGGACACGGCATCCTCACCGCCCTCGCCGCAGCAGACGTCAACTGCTGGGCGGACAAGGGCTACCAGGGTGCGGGCCCGGCTGTGTGCCCTACCGAGGCCGCTGGGAGAACCTTTCCCGCGGTGGCCAGCAGGCCGTGAACCGCTCGCAGGCCAAGATCCGAGCCCTGGTCGAACCCGCCATCGCCACCCCCAAGACCTGGCGGCTACTACGCAAGCTGCGATGCTCGACAACCCGGATCACCGGCCTCGTCCAAGCCGTCCTCACCCTCCACCTCACCTGCTCAAACCGAGGCTGGAAAAGGCTCAGTCATGTCGGCGGGCCAGTGCTGTGGCCGGACAGCGACATGTGGCCGGTCCGCCACGAGCCCCACCAGCGCGAAGCTGAGGGTTGCGCCCCGGACGAGATCCGCATCGCCCGGACCGCGGGCGAATCGCCGCGGAGCCGGCCATGCGCCCGGGCCAGCCACCCCAGGAGGAAGGACCGGTGCCCTTCGTGGGTCTCGCCCACGCCGGGCCTCGACGGGGCCGATGGCCATCTACTGCGAGTCCTGCGCGACCCCGATGCGACTGCTGCTGACCGCCGGGGGCGACGAGATGGACCGACCTGCTGGGACGTGAGCGTGGACTCGGCTGTCTGCCAAGAGCGACGCGGCGGTCGAGCAGGCCCAGACGCCGATGCCACTCGTGGCCACGGCCCGGCCCGGGCAGGAACCGCTCACCCCGTCCGCCCGTCATGTTCACGGGAGTTGCCAGAGAATCAACACCCGTTACGCTCTTCACCACCGAGGTTCGAGGAGATCCATGGTCGACACCGTCAACTCACTGGCCGCCCGTGTTCACGAACTGCTGGTTGAGGCCATGACCAATGGTCCCGCCGCGGTGGGCACCGCGGGCTTCCACGACGTCGTCGCGCGCGCCACGGCGCTCGGCCCCGACGGCACGTGGCTCGTCGCCGCCGGCCACTCGAGCCTCGGCGTCATGGCCGTCCTACGCGGAGAGGCGGACCAGGGAATCTTCCACCTCGACGCCGCGGTGGCAGCCGGTTACAACGACTGCGTGGCGCTTCACGTCGCTCCCTTGCGTCCGCTGCACGACGATCCCCGCTTCCGGGCCCTGTACCAGCGGATGCGCATCACTCAGGCGGACCTCGACGAGTTCTTCTGGCTGCACCAGGAAACGCAGCTCATGGTGCGGGACGCCCAGACAGCGGCCGTTGACAACATCGGCCGTCTCGACACGGGGGTGTCCCCGCTTCCGCAGGCCCCCATGCCGACCCGGGAACCGAACACCCTCGGCGTCCTGATCACCCGCATCGACCTCGCGGCGACCCAGACCGCACTCCAACAGGCAGCCTTGAAGGCGGAGTTCCAGCGCAGCTCCGGCAATACCAGCCTCAGTCTGATTGACGACTCGTGGGACTACGCCCGTGCTAGGCGCGACGCCTGGGACGCCGACGAGTTGGATTCCCAGCGCCTGCGGGCCGCCGAGGCCCGGGCTTTCGTCGAACGTCCCGGCGCCGGCACCATGCTCATTCCCTGCCCGCCGCTGGGCTCGATCGCATACCCGGGCTGAGGAGGACCGCACCGGCACGGTGGCCGGTGAGGCTTCTTCGCCGATTTCCGTCCGCCATTCGGGCGAGGCTGGTGAGAAGGGCTCCAGAGACCGCGACGCCCCCGTCAGCCGGCGGGGGCGCGGTGGCAGGTACTCAGGCTTCGGTCAGCCAGCCTTCTTCAAGACCGCCCAGAACAAACCCGTTCTCGAAGCGCACCTTGTATCTGATCTGAGCGCCGACTCCGGCGTCGAGCCCTCCGTGCCGGATGATCTGCTGACGGAGACTGTCGATCAGGCCGGCCGTGTGGCCATCGAACTGGACGCCGCGGACTCGCCGTTCGAATTCCGCGAGCCCGTCCTGGGCCACGCCGCTGGCTTCCTTTGCCGAGCCCGTGACGATGCCCTGCAAGCCCTCGGCCAGGCACAGCGGACCGGGGAAGCCGATCCTGGCCGCCGTGTCGTTTGCGGTGAGCTGCACATCCCTGGTCAGCTTCACCTTGGCGCCGGTCTCGTACGGCATGGGTGTACCCCCCCCTCGTTCGATCTTGGCCGTGACCATGGCAAGCGTAGTCGGGGATGCCATGGAAGGAATGGGTGTCCGGCAAGATCAGAAGCCTCAACGGCTTGCCAGGTGGGGCCCTTCGTATCGGCCTCGGCCTGCAACGCGCAGAACCCTGTTCCTGCTTCTCGTCGACATTTCCCAGAGCAGCCGCCCGCGGTCGCTCCCGGAATCCGGCTACAACCGTTTCTCTATCTGGGCCTACGTAGCCGGCCAGGACCTGACCACCGCCGGCACCTACATCGAGATGGCCTCCCGCCTCACCGAACCCATCCTCCTCGGCCCAAAGGGTGTTCCAGAAGGCTCAGGTTTGGGCATTTTGCCTGCATGGGTGGGGTGTTGCGGGCTGAGTCGGTGGGGGTGGAGACGTTCACCGGCTTGCGGATGGACCGGTTCGCGAGGCTGGTGAACGTGGTGCGGGAGCGCGGCGGGAACGGGACCGGTGGTGGCCGGCCCTGGTGCCTGCGGCTGGCTGACCGAGTCCTGTTGGTGGCGGCCTACTACCACAGGAACCTCACGATGCGGCAGCTCGCACCGCTGTTCGGGATCTCCCCGGCCGCGGTCTGCCGGGTGATCCAGCGCCTGCGGCCGCTGCTGGCGCTGGAGCCGGCCCCGAGGCCGGTCGCCGACGCGGACCGGTTGTGGATCGTGGACGGAACCCTGATCCCGGTCCGGGACCGTACGGTCGGCGCCTCATCGAGGAACTACCGGTTCTCGGCGAACGTGCAGGTCATCATCGACGCCGAAACCCGCCTGGTCGTCGCGAGCGCCCGCCCGGCCCCGGGGAACAAGGTCGACACCCACGTCTGGCGTGAGTCCGGTCTGCCAGCCGCGGCGGCCGGGACGACGGTCATCGCGGACGGCGCCTACCTGGGCACCGGCCTGATCGTCCCGCACCGCAGACGAGCCGGACGTCCCCTCCTGCGCGGCCAGGAGGAGGACAACGCCGAACACCGACGGGTCCGCGCCCGCGTCGAGCACACCTTTGTCTCATCCGGCTTGTCGGCCATGACGCCTCCTTCGTCCGTGGGCCGCCGCTGTGGCTGCCCGGCGCGGACAGACTGCGCCCGGCTCGTACAGTGCGCACGCCGAGCTCGCCCGAACGCGCGATACCCCGCTGTACCCGGCGAAGAGGGCCGCTGCGCCGCGGGTGCCCGGGACGGCAGTTCGGACTTCCTCGTCCGCCCGGACCTTCACGGCCCGGCTCCCGTCGTTCTACGTGGCGGTAGCACTCCGCCGAGGAGGAGCCGATGAGCGCCCAGCCCGACCACACCCCCGCCGCCCCGTACGCGCCCGCACCCGGGGCGCCGGCCGAACTCCTCGCCCAGCTCCGGGCCGATCGGCGCGCCGAGCGGTGGGTGCCGGCCTTCGAGCGGGAGTGGGCGTCCGCGTTGGAGGAGTCGCGCCGGACTTTCTCCTTGAACACCCTCTACGAGGTCGTCCACGTCTGGCAGGCCCGGCTCGCCTCCGCCCCCGCGGTCGACGGATTCGTGGAGTCCGGCCACGACGGGTCCGGGTTCATGGACATGGCCGAGCTGCGCGGCCGGCGGCGCCGGTGAGCCTGCCCCCGTACGCGGTCCGCCTCTCGACCCCGGCCGCGAAGGTCCTCGCCGCGAACTCCCCGAGCACGCCGAAGAGACGGTCTGGGACCTCCTCGACGCCGCCGCGGCCGACCCATGGGGCTTCCGCCAGTGGGACCCCGACGACCCCGAAGGCGAAGACGTCCGGATCGCGTCCGCCGGCCGCCTGCCCGTCATCTACTTCGCCAACCGGGCGCTGCGGCACCTGTCCGTCCTGGACATCGTCTGGCTCGGCTAGATCCTGGCCGCCGCGGCGGTACCGCGGCGACGATGCTCAGTGCGTGACAGCAGGGACGGCCGTCACGGGCACATCACACCTTCTACGCGTACAAGGGCGGCACGGGCCGCATCATGGCGCTGGCCAACACCGCCTGGATCCCGGCGGCCAACGGCAAGCGGTCCTGGCGATGGACTGGGACCTGGAGCCCTTGCGTGCTGCTCCTCCTGAACCTGCTGCCGACACGGTCACCGTGAGCCGCTCGGTCCCACCCTGTATTTCCGCGGTTCCGGCCCGATCTTGCGACCGCGGTGGGCGCAGAAGAGCAGTTCACCCCGGCTCAGCAGGACGACGCGCAGATATGCCTGGGCGCCGCAACGATCGCACCGGTCAGCGGGGTCGCGGGTGTCAGAAGAGTAGTCACGTCGCCTCTTCTCTAGCTCGACGAGCCGTCGTACCAGGCTCACAACCGACCTTTACGACCAGGTAGTCAGCCCGTCGTACCGTCAGGCCTCGGGTGATCGACAAGAACTCCGAGGTAGGCGGTCCAGTCGGTGGCGGCTCGCTGTCGCCATTGGGCTGCGGTGACGGGGTGGAGGCCGAGCATCGGTCCGAGGACCGCTGGGGGGAGGTCCTGGGCGAGGGCGACCAGGGCGGTGGCGCGGGCCGGCCGGGGACACCCGCGAACTCGACCTGGTGGTGACGGCCGGCGGACGGCACCGTACGGACGAAGGGGCTCACCCTCGCCGGCAAGCCGGGCCCGCAGACGATCCAGACGGGGTACAGCGACGTGGTGTCGGTGCGGCTGGTGATCCGTGAGGCGGCGGGGCTCACCCCGGGCCGTCATGTGGCGCCGGTGGAGGTCGAGTTCTTCAGGAGGAACTGAGACTGCCCTCACGGCCGGTCGAGTCTGCCCTCGGGTACCTGGCGTCCGCGGGGTCGCCCGGCGTATCCAGGACAAGGACGTACGCGAGACGTACGCAGGACACAGGCATCACGCACGGCTCCGATTCTCCGACGAAGGAAGCGCCAGTGCAGGACCACGCGAAGGTCAGGTCGAACGCCACCGAGGACCCCCGGTCGACGGTCCGCAGGCCGGTCACCGCACCACCCGCACAGGCCTCCGGGCTCCTCGGGCTGCAGGCGACGGTGGGGAACGCGGTGGTCGCCCAGCGTCTGAAGCAGCAGCCGCACCGGCACGGTGCGGGGTGCGGCCACGAGGCGGAGGAGGCGCCGGTCCAGCGCTCGGCCGTCCACGACGTGGTGCGGGCCGGCGGCAGGCCGCTGGATGGCAGCACGCGCGCGGACATGGAGAGCCGGCTGGGCGCCGACTTCTCCGACGTCCGCATCCACGACGACAGCGCGGCGAAGGCATCGGCAGCCGAGGTGGGCGCTCGGGCGTACACCAGTGGGAACCACGTGGTGATCGGGGAAGGCGGCGCCGACAAGCTCACGCTCGCCCACGAACTCACCCACGTGATCCAGCAGCGCCAGGGCCCCGTGGCGGGTACGGACAACGGAGCGGGCCTGCGGGTCTCCGACCCCTCCGACCGCTTCGAGCGGGAGGCGGAGAGCAACGCGCGCCGCGCCATGAGCGGGGCGGCGCCGAGGACCGAGCAGCACGCACAGGAGGCGGGCCGGGCCGACCAGGGGGCGGCCCAGAGGTCGGTCCAGCGCTGGGCGGCCCAGGCCGGCCCGAACCAGCAGCACATGACGGTCTCGGCGAACGGCGTCTTCGCCGTCCCGAGCGACGACGCCACGTCGATCTGGATCCGCGTCAACGCGCCCGCGGGGTCCTACTCCCCGGCCCTGCGCCCGACAAGCACGGCGCAGCAGGCCCTCTTCGGCGGCACGGAGCTGTACCAGGAGCACGAGCTGGCGCGGAACATCCTGGACGACTGCCTCCACACGGCGGAGGAGATCATGCACAACGCCGTCGGAGAGCTGGCCGACGGCGCGAACAGCAACGTCCGTACGAGCGCCGGGCTCAAGGCCTTCGGCATGTCGGACGAGCAGAACCGCGACCGCGCAGGCGACTTCCAGGGGGCGACGGACCGCGACGCCAGCCCGGTGGTGGGACAGTCCTACCTGATGCTCGCCATGAACCCCGGGGAGCAGATCATGTCGCAGTACCACGCCGCAGCGGTGGTGGGCATGGACGGCCAGGACACGGTGACGATGGAGGCCTTCGCCGGAAGCGGCCAGACGTCCGCGAACCCGATGACGTACACGATCGGCACGGTGGCCTCCTTCCACGACTACTGGACGGGCGCGTACTACACCCCGAACTACCCGGGGGTCACCATGAAGACAGTGGTCCTCGTCAAGCGCGGCAAGGGCCGCCGGGTGACGGCGGGCTCAGAACAGCCGGCCAACCCGAACGTCGCCTAGGCCAGGAGACCGCCCGAACCCGCCCGTGAAGCCCGCGCAACCACGCCCGCCGAACCTCGGGCAACCGCGCCAGGCTGTGAAGGAAGACGCGCGGGTCGGGCCGGAAGAGGCGCAACGGACTCAAGGGCAAGGGGTAGTCGTCGCGCAGCGACTAGGTGTTCTGTCCCGGGAGGCTGTGGACGGGTGAGCCAGGCCTCGGCTGAGGGATCTTGAAGGGGTGTGACCCGGATACGCCAGAAACCCGCCAGAACTTGATCTTGGCCTGCTGAGTGCCTGACGCTGTCGGGGATCTTGGCGATGACGGTCGGCCACGCCCTCGACATCTCAGTCTCCAAGATCCCCGACCTCGTCACCCGCGATCAGCTCTGCGTCTCCCCGCGGCGTCCAATAGCGGCCGCATCGGGTACGACGAGCAGCTTGCCGGTGGTACGCCGAGCCTCCAGATCGCTGTGGGCCTGGGCGGCCTCGGACAACGCGTAGCGGCCCGTTACGGTGACCTCAAGCGCCTTGGAGCGCACCCACTCGAACACATCGGCGGCCCGTCGGAGCAGTTCGGACCGATCGGCGATGAAGTCCCCGAGGCTGGGCCGGATCAGGGTCAGCGAACCGCCGTGGGCGAGCCGAATCGGATCAAACGGCGGCACGGCACCACTTGCCGCGCCGAAGAGCACGAGATGGCCGCGGGTTCGCAGGCTGGCGAGGCTCGCATCGAAGGTGTGCGCGCCGACGCCGTCGAAGACAACCGGCAGTCCCTGACCGCCGTTGAGCCGCCTCACCTCGGCTGCGAGATCGTCGACTGCGGAGGAAAGGATCACCTCAGCGGCCCCGGCACGCTTCGCCAGCTCGGCCTTCGCCGTGGTCGACGTCGTGCCGATCACCCTGCCGCCGAGATGGGTGATGAGCTGGGTCAAAAGCAGCCCCATGCCACCAGCAGCCGCATGCACGAGCACCGTGTCGCCCCCCTGAACCGGGTAGGCGTCCTTGACGAGATAGTGCGCGGTCATGCCTTGCAGGAGCACGGCGGCGGCTGTCTCGAAGCCGATATCGTCGGGCAGCGGCACCAGCCGGGAGGAGTCCACGACGGCCCGCTCGGCATACGTGCCGGGAATCTCCACCCAACCGACCCGGTCCCCGACTGCGACGTCAGCGACGCCGGGTCCAACTTCGACGACCGTGCCGGCGCCCTCAGCGCCCGGGGTGAAGGGCAGCGGGAGGCTGTACCGGCCTTCGCGGTGGTAGACGTCGAGGAAGTTGACCCCGGATGCGGCGACCTCCACGACCGCCTCGCCCGGACCCGGCCGCGGCTGGTCCACCTCGGCCTCCTGCAGCACCTCGGGACCGCCCACTTCGTACACCTGAATCGCTCGCATGACCCTCCAATATCGGCTCATCCCCCACCAACCCCGTTGATGGCGATCCGATTCCCGGCAAGACCAGCCCGCCGCCCCCGCCGAGAGCTGAGAACCTCGCGGTGGACGAGCTGGAGCGGGACCGGCTGCTGGACATCGCTGCCGGCTGCGGCGGCACCGACGTGGAGGTCACCCCCGCCCCGTAGACGCTCTCAGCCCGCCGGCCCCGCCACCTTCGGGGGTGGGGGGGCCGGCGGGGTGGTCGAAGAGGACCAGGAGCCATTCATCGCCGCGGGTCTCCACGGTCAGGCCGGCTGCGCGGAGTGCTGCGGCCATGGCGAGGCCGAAGGCGTGCCGGAGTCCGGGCAGATCGTGGGGCGAGGGGCGGCGGCGGTGGGGGCCGCGCCGCCGGGGAGGTGGGCTGGTGTCTTCGGGTAGCCAGCCGACCATGACTCCGCGGGCGTGCCGGATCAGGTGCACGCCTTCGGAGCCGGGGGCGATTTCCTCGAAGCCGGCGTCGGACAGCACCGTGCGGACGCGGGCCAGTAGTTCCTCGCCCTGATCATTCATGGCGCGACCCTGGAACGGCAGCGCATGGCTTTCCGCGCCCGGGGGTGAAGGGTCCGTAGGGCGGTGTTCAGGTGTGGATGAGGCTGTTGGGGCCGTCCTGGCCGTCGGCGGCCTCCTCGTTGAACCAGTGGCCGCCGGCGGCGAGGTAGCGGAAGGAGTGGCTGCGGCCTGTGGGCAGGTCCACGGTGACTGCCCGGTTGCCGTCCTTGCGCGGGGTCAGGGGATGGACTCCGGGACGCCAGTCGTTGAAGTCACCGACCACGCTCACCTCCGCCGGAGGCATGCCGGCGGGAAGGACGAAGGTGACCGTGGCCGTGTTCTTGCGAAGGGCGCGTTCCAGCACGAAAGGCTCCTGACAGACAGGGGGACCGGAGTTACGGGACCATGCTCGGTGCAGTGCCTGAGCGGTTCACGCTGACGGCGCCGCTGGGTCACCCGCCCGCCACACACGGCACGCCGGGACCCACGCACGCGTGTCACACCGGCCTCCCGTCGGGAACGGCCCGCTGAGTGTCCGTGACGGCATCGCTGTTCCCCTGCTCGTCACAGCTGAGGTCGCTGCTGGTGGCGATTGCCAGGGTCCGGCGAACCTGCTGGCGAGCGTAAGCGGCTGACTCGGATGTGTCAGAAGGCTTTCACGACAAGATCGTGTATGAGCCGAGGACGGAAGGCTTCCCGAAGCGTGACTGGTTGGAAGACCGGCGCGGTGGCGCACGGCGTGCCGAGGGACAGTTCTTGGGCCTCATCTACCAGAGCCAGCTGGGCATGTCGGTGGGGAACGGTCCGCCCAGTTCCGCGATGGCGACGTTGGTCAGCAAACGGCCTAGCAGGGTTCGGCGGCTCGCAGGAGGTCCTGCGGGAGGTAGGGGGATTCGACGCGGATGTTCCAGCCGCGACGGCGGGCGTGGCAGGCCAGCGCGAGGACGTCGAGGTTGACGGAGACCTCCGGATAGTCGGAGCGGTCGCCGACCTCGTAGTACGCGCGGTGGGCTTCCAGCGCGTCGGCCAGAGCGAGGTTGAAGCTCTCCTCGTCGCCCTCCACCAGCTGAGAGAGCAGCACGGCCGGCGGCATCGCGAAGCCCCAGTCCTTGGCCTTCTCGGCTTCGTGAAGCGCCCGCTGCGCGGCCGCTTCGGG
Organism: Streptomyces sp. NBC_00207; assembly: GCF_045160965.1. Lineage (NCBI taxonomy): Bacteria > Bacillati > Actinomycetota > Actinomycetes > Kitasatosporales > Streptomycetaceae > Streptomyces > Streptomyces sp. NBC_00207. The sequence continues at coordinate 9,382,196 of NZ_CP130715.1, forward strand.
GTCGGCGCCCTTCAGATAGGCGTGGAGGGCCTCGCGGTACGCGGTGAAGGCGGAGCCGTCCGGGCGGGCGAAGGTGGGGCCGGTGAGGACCAGCGGGGCGAGGTCCTCGCGTGCGCCGGTGATCAGGGCGAAGGCGGTGGCCGCCTGCCAGTACCCGGCACCGGCTTCCCTGCCCCGCTTGGCGGGGTAGCGCAGGGTGCGCCCGCCGATGGACACCTCAACCTCGGTGTCCGGCTCCGCGAGCGCGATGCGGAACAGGGCCGCCCCCATCTGAGAGGCCATGCGAAGAGTGGCGAGCTGGGCGTCCGCAACGTCGCCGGGATTTCCCGCCCGCCACTGGAACAGGCGCTGCTGGTCCTCCAGCACGCTGCCCAGATGCCAGACAGCAAGGGGCTTGCCGTCGACGGGAGCGAACGCTTCGTGGAGGTGTTCCTCGTACATGGCCTCGATCCGTGCGATCCCCTCGCGCTCACAGGCGGGCCGCTCCACGACCAGCGGGCCCGCGGCGAGCGCGGCGACCGCGTCCGGACGCCGGTTCCGGCCGAGCCCTCCGACTCGCGGCCCCCGGCTCTCGAAGCCGGTGACCAGCGCGTGCGGGAGGTAGTCGGTGCGAACAGCCGGTGCCCAGCCCAGGGTCCGGTACGCGATCGCGGCCAGGGCGATGGGCACGAGCGGGAGCAGGCTGCTCGGGGAGTCCGCCGGACCGTGCAGAGCGCTGTGCCTGACCAGGAGTTCGGCCAGTGCGGCGTCGAAGCCCGGGCGGTCCTCGGCGGCCAGCGTCCGCAGCGTCCGCAGCGCCAGGCCGTTCGGCTGGTCCAGGAGGGGCTCGCCCGTCTCCGCCGCACGGGTACGGATCCGGTCCAGGGCCGCGTCGACGGCGGCCAGCTTGGCCTGCGTGCTCGGCGGGTACTCGCCGTCGCCGGCGTCGTCCAGGGCCACGGCCGTCAACCCCGTGGCGAGCTCGCCAGCGGGCGTTCCCTTCGCCTGCTCGGCGAACTTCTGCCGGGCGAAGGTGAATTCCTCGCCGTGCCACTTGGCCTTGTCCCTGAGGGCCGACAGGCAGAGCGCGTCGATCCACTCCCCAGGCGTGACGCTCTCCTCGGGTGCGTCATCACCCGGGTCGTAGCTCATACCGAAGTTCACGTACTCCAGGAAGACGTTGAAGCCGCAGTGCGGGTGGTACGCCGCGTACGCGACGGCGCCGGCCGCGGCCTCGGAGGCGTCCTTGAGGGCGATCTTGGCCTCCGCGGTGTCGAGACCGGGCGTCTCGACGGACAGGGCGCCCAGGTAGTCGAGGAACTCGTCGGCGATCGACTGCCACTCGTAGGTGGCCATCCGGCCGCCCCTCGACATGGACCGCACCTGACCCCCGATGCGGTTCGTGAAGTCCTCGAGTGCCGCCGACACGACGGCGCCGCCCACCTGGTGACGCTCTATTCGCACTACCCTGCTTCCTTGATCGAATCTCTGCGTCCAGCCTAGGCCCGCGGTTGGTCCACCCCGCGCCCGCGGGGATGGTCCGGTGAGCTCCGGGAGGACGAAGCCCTCCGGAACCGCGCCCGACTGCTTCTCACGGCCTGCCCAGTCCCCGGAGCACTCTGACCCGCTGGGCATCGCCAGCCGCCTCGGCATACGAACCAGCGCACCGGGGAGCCCTGTCGGTTCCCTGTGTGACACGTGAGGGTGGTCCGCTTCCTCCCCGGTCGGCCGCGCCATGCGCGTTCACCCAGCTGTGCGGCTGCCGGTACGCCGGCCGGTGCGCGGGCGCGTGCCACGCTCCGAGCTCGGCCTCAGGCCGCTCTACCGGCGTCGCGTAAGTCGACTTACGCGACTATGAGGGCTTTGATCGGCCGGCCCATTCCACGGCGAGGTGGAGAAGGCCGCCTGTCGCGGCCTGGTCGAGACCGCCCGGGAGTCCCTGCAGCGCACTGTCCGGACCGCGGCCGCGCTCGCGCAGGGCGACGCGGGTTTCCTGGAGCGCCTCCGCGACACCGGACTGCGCGTCCGCGAGCGCCCGGGCGATGACGGCGCCCTGGTCGGGTACGCGGCCGCGCTGCCTGGTGACCGAGCGGTCTGCAGCTCCCGCCCGGTGTGGTTCGCGGGTTCGACGCTCGCCTACGACCTGTCGCTGCCGTGGGTCCGTGAGCGCTTCTTTCCGCACGTCGCCCCCGCGGACTGGGCGCTGGCCGGGCACCGGATCCGGGAGGCGTCCGCACTCCTGGGCCGCGCCGGACAAGCCTCCGGCGCCAGTGACGTCGCTCGCGCTCGGTGACCTCCTGGCGGTGGCCGCCACCCACTCCCCGGCCCTGGTCCGCGACCGTGTCCGGGCGGCGGCCGATGCCTTCGAGCAGGCCGCCCGCGCTCCCGGTGCCGTTGTCTGGAGGCCGCGCCCGCGCGGGCTGGCGGTAGTCGGCGCGGGCGTTGGAGCATGCGCCGCTCGCGGGCCGGGGCGGCGGCGCCGCGGTGGTGCTGACGCTGCTGATCGTGCTCGTGGAGGCGGTGGAGGCGGCCGGTTCCTGGCACCGGGCGCAGGAGTTGCGGGCGCAGGCGAAAGCAGCCGCGGAGGTGGCCGTGCTGCTGTGCGAGGTGGCAAGCCTGACCGGCAGCCGCCCGCTGGGGACGGGCCCGAAGCCGTGCACCGGCCGGGTGACGCGCACTGCGGGCCGTGGCCTGCTGCCCGCGGGGCCCGTACCGGTGTACTCGCCCGCGCCCCGCTCCGCCACCGCCGGACCGGACCGGCCCGTCGGCCCGTCCCGCAGCAACCGCGGAGGCGGGCGGATGCGTCAGGGACTGTGAGACCCAGCGTGAAGGAGTGAATTTTGCCTGGCGAACCCCCGACGAATCCACACGTCACCGCCGCCTTCGAAAACCCCGCACCTGTCTATAATCCTGAGTCTCGAGGGTGGGCGGTCCTTCGGCACTCACTGTCCATCGCCATTACGACAGCAGTCATCGTATTGGCATTCATGGTCGTTACCCTACCGATTGTGGCAGTCTTTTTCATTGACGATGACTTTATCGCCAGGGATTACGCCAAAGTCGTTCTGGTTGCCGCTGGTGTGGGGTTTGCCGCAAGTCTTCTCGTTTTTCCTGTTGCCTTTGGGTTTGAACGGTTGGTCACGCGCGGCGGTCGTGTATGGAAGGTACTGGCGGTGTGTGCACCTGCAGCCTCTCTGGTCGCGGCTGCGCTGATTTTTGTCTTACTGTTCAAAATTCAGCCATCGGCCGCCGTCGGTGATGTGCTCGGTGTGGCGATCCTGTTCTTTATGAGCTTCTCCGTCTATTGGTCGTCGCTGTGGTCGTTGAGTGCTGTTCGCTACGGCGCTTGGCGCCTTACCCAACGCATGGGCCGATGTCGGCGGTTCGGCTGAGCTTTCCGCGCTCACCCCAGCGTGGCTGATTTCGCGAGGTGCCGGAAGGGCGCACCGGGCCAGGTCAAACGCTTCCACCCCCGGAGCACTGGGCAGTGGCCGAGGTCGACCCCGCGCCCCGCGGGGAGGGTCCGGTCGGGAGGAGCAGATGGAGCCGGAGGGTGATTTTGCCCCGCACTCGTGGATGGTCGTTGGCTGCCTCCACTGGCGGGGGGGTCTCTCCCGTCAAGTCACGCCTTTCGGTGACATGACGGGGTTCATTGTCATCGCTCCTACTTGAGGGAGCGGTTCGATCAGGGCCCACTCGTCGTCGTAGGTGTCCGAGGGGTAACAGCGGCGCCGGACCAACGTTCCCCTCCCTCCACGGGGGTGGGGCCAGCCGCGAAGCGGCCGGCCCCACCGCGTCACGCGTCGATGTAGTCGGCGATCACATCGAGCGTGGACTCGACGGAGTTGAGCTGGGTGTTCAGGTGCCGGATCCACCGGCCCTTGGGCTGCAGGACGGCGTGCGGGGCGACGACGCCGGTGATGAACCGGCGGATCTCGGTGAGCTTCTCGCGGATGACCGCAACCTCGTAGGCCTGGAGCTCGGTGGGGTCGGAACAGAACTTGTAGCCGTCCGCTCTCGTCCAGATCAGGGGCGGCCAGCCGTGTTCGGCGATGGTGTCCCGAAGACAGGCCAGGCCCGAGCGGGCCTGATGGGCGGAGAGCTCGCTCGACCTGACCAACTGGTTGAAGGCCAGGCCGGCGGGCCGTGCCTCGAAGAGGATGAAGCGGACGGTGTCGGCGTGCCGCTGGGCCGCCGGTGACCGGCGCTGCGACGCGCGCGGCATCCCACTACTCGCCTTGCAGCAGGCGGGTCAGCTCGCCGTCGACGTCGACCTTGCCGGTATCGACGGCCGTTTCGATCCAGTCGAGCGTCGCCCGTACTCGGGCGACGTTCTCGTGGATGATCAACTTCTCGTCGTCGCTGAGCTGGCGGTCCCGCATCCCGGGAACGACCCGTCCGGAGGCCGCGACGAACGCGTGGCAGGCGGTGATCAGGCCCAGGAACTCCACCGAGCGGTCGATCCGCTTCACCGCCGGCGCGACCGGACTCGTGCGCTCGAAGTCCTCGCGGGCCTGTCGGCCCCGCTCGACCTGAGCGTGGTTGACCTGGTGGCGGGCGGTGTCGTCCGACATCGCCCGGAAGGCGACGTCCGGCCGCCGCAGCAGGCGCGTGGTCACCGTCGCGGCGACACCCTCGTCGCGGGTCAGTTCCTCGACCGCCCGGACCCGGTCCTCCTGCCGGACCTGCGCGACGACCGTGGGCCGCTTGAGAAGGTCGCCAGTGACGACCGCGGCGATCTGCTCGTCCTCGACCAGCGCGTGGGCCGCGCTGATCCGGTCCTCCTGGCGGACCTGGGCGACCACGGACGGACGTCGCAGCAGGTCACCCGTGACGACCGCGGCGACTGCCTCGTCCCTCGCGAGGGTGTGGATCGCACTGACCTTCTCCTGCGGGGTGATCGGCCTCTCGACCTGACGGCCGACCCTCCGCGACGCGTCGTCGGGAGTCCACCGGGCCTTCCCGCCCGGTGGGGTGAGGATCGCGGTGAACCGCTCCTCCTCGTTCGAGATAGCCGCCAGGATTCGGTGCACCGTGAAGGACACGCGGGCCTGCCGGTGCTGTTTGGGCCACCGCGAAGCGACCCAACGGGCCCCGTTCACGGCTGAGTAGGACAAGCCGATGTCCTCGGCCAAGCGGAACAGCGAGTCCTTGACCGTGAACAACTCCTCGCCCCTGTCCTGCGGGCCCTGCTCTCGCATGGGCTCGATCTCCAAGGCGTAGTCCCCGATCGCGAACTGACCCCGGGTCTGGGCCTCCACGATCTTGCGCAGCTCCGCGACGATCTGCTCGTAACGGTGGGCGCTGACGCTGCCGACCTTGTCGGCACTCTCGATCTTCTCGGGCATGGTTCTCACCACCCTGAACGGGCCGGGGCACGCCCCCTCGGCCGTGACAAGACGCGGCCCGCTGTCGTAACCGAGAGTCGAACCCACCTGCCGAAGGTCACAACGGATGACTGGAAAAACCGGAATCCGACCGAAGGCCCAATTCGGATGCGTTCGTGGACAGGTCACTGTGACCGTTCTCCGAACGATTCGTTCCGCGACCGCCAAGCCCTCATCAGGCACCGCCGCGAGCAGAAAACGGCGTCTGAACGTCGATCCACCCCGGCCACCCAGGCTGTCCCGCACTCGGGACACTCCACCCGACCCGCCCTGTTCAACTCCGCCACCACCCGGCGCCGCAAGCGACGATCCCGCCGCCACGACCTGGCACGACACGCCGCCGAGCAGAACAGCGCGTCCGGCCGTGCGGCCGGCCTCAACCGGTCACCACAGCCTCCGCACACCTGCACCCCGAGCCGCCCGGAACCCTCGGACACCACTACAGGCTAGAGCTCCGGACACCTCGAAAACCGGGATATAGAACAGGTACCTATTCACGAGTAGTGCCGTCAGTTGCTCATGGGTTCGGGAGGCACCCGGATCCATGGTCGGGTGATGTGCACGAGATTTGACGGCACTGGGGTACTTGCCAGGGCAGTATCGGGGTGCTTCTGGTGAAGGGTCCTGGTCATGCCGCAGATGTCCAAGGTCGAGTTGTGGGGGTGACGTACCGGACGGTGCGGTGGGCGGCGAACTCCGTCTGGACGGAGCCGCGGACCGCCCCCGTCCGGCCATGTCCATGCCCTGCAGTAGTTTTTGGGCATGCGAGACACGGAATGGGGTGGAGGTCAGCTGGCGGTGGTGCGGCCCGCCTCGGGAGGGTTTCCGCGGCACAGCCACGATGAGTACGTGATCAGCGTCAACCTCTGTGGCCTGGAGCGGGTCCGGCTGGATCGCACCACGTTCGACGTGTGCCTGGACGAGGTCACCGTCTACAACCCCGGCCAGGTCCAGTCGTGCACCACGCAGGCCCCGCCCGATACCTGCTTCACGGCCGTGAGCTGGTACGTCCCGCCGGCGCTGGTGGAATCGCTGACCGGCGAGGACCTGGTCGACTTCGAACGCCCGGTCGTCCGCTCGCCCTACCTTCGCGGCGAGCTCCTTGCTGCCGCCAAGGCCTTCCGCGAGTTCACGGCTGACGGGCACTCCGCGCCGGCCGAATCCGCAGCTCTGCTCCAGGAGCAGCTGGAACTTGTGCTGTCGCGGCTGATCGACCTGGCCGCGGGACGGCGCGCGCGTGCTCCCGAGCCCGCCGACACCCGGATAGCAGCGGTCCTTGACCGCCTGCGTGACCTGTCCGACGTGCCCAGGTTGGCCGAGCTGGCCGCTGAAGCGGGGATGTCACGGGAGCACCTGATCCGGACGTTCACCCGTGCCACCGGTACCCCGCCCTACGCCTGGCACCTGTCGGCCCGGCTGGCCGAGGCGCGGCGCCGCTTGCGCAAGGGCGAGCCCGTCGCCGACGTCGCTCACCTGCTGGGCTTCGCCGACCAGGCGCATTTCCACCGCCACTTCACTGCGGCGTATGCCATCACACCCGGTCGGTTCCGTCGGCTGTCCCAGATCAACATCTGACAAGACCGCACGGAGAACCCCCGGCACAGTGGCCGCCATGATCGAGATCTTCATGGTGGCTCTGTGGTTGGGGCTGGTGTTCAACGCGGCACCGGGTGCGGTGTTCAGCGAGTCGCTACGGCGCGGGATCCGGGGCGGGTTCGGGCCGGCCTTCGCGGTCCAGGTCGGATCGCTGGTGGGCGATGCCGTCTGGGCGGCCCTCGGTCTGGCGGGGGCCGGGGCACTGTTCGCCGTGCCGGCCTTGCGTGTGCCGCTCACGGTTGCCGGGTGCTTGCTGCTGGCGTGGTTGGGGGTGGTAGGCCTGCGCGACGCATCCGCGCGAAAGGGACGACCAGACCCGATGACGGAACCGCAGGGAGGACAGGACCGCAAGGCCATGGCTGTGGGGGCGGGCATGTCGTTGGCGAACCCATGGAACGTTGTCTACTGGTCGGGCGCGGCCGGCGGGGTGGGCGCTGTACTGGGACCGGGCGGAGCGTCGGAGCTGGGCGTCTTCTTCGCCGGGTTCATGGCCTCCTCAGTGCTCTGGTGTCTGATCTCGGCGGGGCTCATCGTGGTGCTGCGCAGGGCGCTGCCGCCAGTGGCCGTACGCGTGCTGGAGGCATGCTGCGGTATCGCGCTCCTGGTCTTCGCCATCATCCAGCTGTGTCGGCTCATGTGACGTGCCCGGAATTGTGTCTGCCTGAGCGGCTGGAACGCCTCTGACGCCCTGACGCGATCGAATCGCGGCAACGCCGCGGCCTATGCGGTCGGCGAGTGCCGATCGGCCTGACCGCGTCAGCGACATGGCGCTGCCTTCCCTTCTCGTGAACATCTTCGAGCCGGCTGATGACCAACCGCTCCTGGAACTCATCGACAAACGCTGCTGCTGAAAGTGAACAAAGCCATGCGGGCGATGCGGTGGCGGATGCCGCGCTGGCGCAACCTCGCGGGCGCACCTTGTGGTGCTGCCGTACATCCTCGCCCGGGCCGCGACCGGCAGTCAGGCCGGAGGCGGACCGGGCCGCGGCCGGTACTCGGCAGCACCACAAGGTGCAGGGTGACTGCCGATGGCTCGCCACGGTGGTCATGGACGGAGCGCGGGCCCGGTCAGAACACGTCGGTGGTCCACAGGACGTGCATATCCCATGCGATGTCCAGGGATTCCTTCGCTCCCTGATACCACGCACGTTGCGCGGTGTCGTCCGGCACGGTGTGAAGGGCCGCGAGCACATCGGCCGGCATCCATGCTCCACCCCAGTGGCCCAGCCAGGTCCCCGGCGTCTCGGCGGGTTCGGGGGTTCGCGGTCGCGGTATGGAGTAGCCCTCGCTCCGGAGAATCTCCAGAGCGGTATCCCGTTGATTCCTCATCAGATGCTTTGGGGAGAAGATCCCGTAGGCATCTAGACTGATTCTGTTCCCGTTCAGGTAGGCCTCCCATGCCGCCTCCGCCGTGGGCTGATCGCGCCAATCGACCACGGGGATCTCCACGGAGGGCCGCGCCGCCCACGGGCCGCCGGTACTCGCGCGCACCTCCTGGGGTGCGGATCCCACCACGACGAATGCGAGCTCGTGGCGCGGGACAGGGAGCTCGATGCTCTGTCCCGTCCCGCCGTCCCAGCTGGTCGTCATTCCCGCCGCGATCCGGACGATGTACTCGCCATCGTCAAGCCCCTCATGCGCGTCGAACAGAGCGCCCTCGCGTATCTCGGCCGGCACGCCGTCACAGTTGAAGAACCTCTGGATCGCAGGGCCCCCCGTCGCGGAAACGATCTCGAAGTCGTAGTTGCCCGGGCTGCCCAGGTCGCGGCCGAGTGTGTAGGACGAAACCCGACAGGCAATACCGTCCTTCACCACGTACGTCTTCCGGGCCAGACCGCAGGTGATGAACTTGCGACCCTCAGACGTAGGAACTCTCACCTCCAAGCGCGTCTGCATCAGGTGCAGGCCGTCCTGAGACACCGTCTCCACCCAGTCGGTGCGGATCTTCCCGTTGATCATGCTGCTATCCCTGCCGTTCGGTGCGAGTGGATTCGATGCCCGGCCGCGGGCAGGGCCCGATGCCGCCCGGCCCGGAGGTGGGCGATCACGGCGTGCCGGACGTCGGTCTCCGGGGTGAGGGACAACGCGACGGTGGCCTTGCCGCTGCTCAAGGCACATCTACGGGCTCGTAGAGCACGTCGGTTCTGAGTATTGTTTTCGTACCCTCAAGAAGCGGGGCCGAGTCGTGAAGTGTCCGATGCCAGAAGAGGAGCGCATCGCCCGGTTCGGGGCGGTGGGCACTCAATATTTCCTCAGGCTTCGCGAGCCGCGGCCAGTCAGAGAAGTCACGTTGCGCAAAGGGAAGATCGTTCTGCTTATCGGCGATGAACCGCGTTTCTCCGCCCACGGCCTCATACGACAGGTAGACGACGACCGTCAGGAGAGTGCGCCTTCCGTCGGGGGCGAAATAGGGCGAATCGTAGTGCGGGACAATGAATCCGCCGTGTTCGTACGTGATGAAGCGCATACGCGGATTGACGGCCGTCGGCCTCCAGGGCCTTCCGTCCGAATCTGTCGGATCGCCCGATCCCACTTCAAGCGATAGAAGCGTCCGCAGCCTGCGGTAGAATTCAGCCGCCAGGACGGTGGATTCGGCCGTGGCGCGGAGATGAGCGACCGGATCTCCCTCTGCATAGTTGGCGGCAATGCCGTCTCGGCCCACCGGGGCAAAGCGCTGGGCAGCCAGTTCGGTCGCGAATGCCTCCACTTCGGCCGGAGTGAGGAAATGGCGAATCACCTTGGCGTTGGCCTTTGGGATCTCCGACTCGATCGGGGTCCATGAGTCATCGGCAGATATTCGGCTCAGCGCTTCTTCGGAGAGCTCAAAGGGGTTTACCGGCATTTCGAACATGATCACTTCTCCGTGCTGAGGCCGTCGTCGATCCCAACGTGGTCGTGGGCCCCACCGCCCGGAACGGCCGCGGGCAGCGCGTTGAGGTGGACGGCGGGACCGCGGGCCACGTACTTGTGCGCTTCAAGTCCGTGGAGGGACTCGAAGCCCCTGGAGTCAATGCCTGCAGGAAGGGGGCCACCGGGCGGTTATCGTCATGATGACGATATTAGGCCGGGGTGAGCCCACAAAGCAAGCAGGACGACCCAACGCGGCGGAAAGGGGTCCTCGACACCACCCTGGTCCGGCCCGAACTCGTCGCGGAGATCAGCGCCGACACCTCCGTCGACCGGGGCGGCGTCTACCGTCACCCGATCCGGTACGTGCGCCTGCGCCTGGACGCGGCTGTCGATGACGTGCCCCGGTTCGGCGGGGGCCCGGCCGCAACCGCGGGGTGACCACAACGGCCAGGCCAGCTGCCTCGGCTGTTGCAGCCGGTTGACGAGTCCGGCTCGGGTCGCCCGCGAGCACATCCTTTCGGGCTAATCAGCTCCGGTACGGCGCACCGACCGGTTCTGTCCCTGGCAGCATCCGGCCCGAACTCGTCGACCGGTAGAGGGCGCGCGGCATGAAGCAGACACTCAACGAACGGCAGCTGGCGGTGCTGGAGTGGGTCGGAAAAGGTTGCCCCGAGGGGACCTCCGCCACCTACAAGACCAGCTGTCAGGCTCTGCAGAACCGAGGGCTAGCCAAAGTAGCCAGGCGCGATGGGGTGTGGAATGCGGTGCTGACCGACGCAGGACGCCACTACCTGGCACATGGCACCTACCCGGCGCCGAAAGCCCCGGCGCGAGCGCTTCCCATCCCCCGGCTGCCCAAAGCCACTGCCCCACGTTCGTCGCCCGGTGTTCCGCCGCAGCCGCGTAAGACGTACACCGACCAGCTCCTGGAGGAGCTGGAGGCAGCCGGTGGCAGGATCCTGAAGTCGGGCCCCGACGCCGACGCCTGGTTGAGCCGTGCCGCCTCGGCGAGTCGATCTGGACGGATCCCGAAGGCCAAGGAGCTGCACTGGGGGCGGTGCCAGGGGGGCGTCGAGATCAAGCTTGTGGACATTCCCGCGTGGCGCCTGGCCGTTCTCGAACCGGTGGCGGTGCCGGCACGGCTGACCCATCCGCATGCTGTCGTCCGGGCTATGCAGAAGGCGACCCAGCCGCTCGGGCTGACACGGTCAGTCCAGCAACGCGCTCTACGGATCGTGCAGGCGCTGCTCACTGCCGCCGAACGTCACGGTCATACCTGTGCTGCTGGCACCGTTGGCGCGACAACGCTGCCTCACCGTCGCCTCCCTGCCTGTGCGCACTTCACGATCAAAGCCCAAGGGCAGACGATCGAATTCCGGCTGCTGCAGGAGAAGGAGCGAAGCGAACACATTCCGACGGACAAGGAGCTCGCAGAAGCCAAGAAGTCCTCATGGATCAGGATCCCGCGGTACGACTACAGGCCGTCTGAGCGGCTGCGCGTTGCCCTCAGTGGCGGCCAGTGGCATCACGGGTCCGAGTGGGTCGACAGCACGGAGCATCTCCTGGAGGAGCAGCTCCCAGAGATCGTCCACGAGATCGGACTGCGCGGTGAGGCGGCCGAGCGTAAGCGCCTGGCCGAGCTCGAGGAGGCGCGGCAGAGGCGCTTGCGCTGGGAAGCCGCGATGGCCGAGGCCCGCGACCAGTACGCCGGGGACTACCGAGTCCGACAGCTGGACTCGCAAGAGGCCGCTTGGCGCCGCGCGACGCGCCTGGGCGACTACTTGGAAGCCGCCCGTGCGCACGTGGCGACGCTTCGGCCTGGACCGGAAAGAACGGCGGCTGAAGAGTGGATGCTGTGGGCCACGGAACACGTGGCGCGTGCCCATCCGATATTTCAGCAGCTTCGGCTCCCGGAGATCCCCGAACCCCGCGCCGACGATCTGAAACCGTTCCTCCAGGGCTGGAGCCCGTACGGCGCCTACTGACTCGGATCAACGTCTTGAGGGTGCGGGAGGGCCTGGGGTCACCAGAAGCTGCGCGGTCGGTGCGGATCGCATCGCCATCCGGCTGCGTAGAAGCGGGCGGGCTGACCGCATGTAGCTGGCTGAGAGGTGGGTGATGGTCTGCGGGGGAGTGTCAGCGGTAGTTCACACTGACAGGCCATGACGCACTGGTGCTGACACGAGTGACGAATAGCCACGTCATTCTCACGCCGACCATCAGCGTCCTCGTACGAGTCGGACTCGGTGTCGATCGTGAACTTCAACGCCCACCCCCAAGCTCAGCGCATTGAGCCCGGAGGCTACCCGGCGCGCACTGCCGCAACGGGGTGTTCCGGGGGAGTGGGCAAGCCCAAGGGGACCCTGGGCAAGCCGCCTCGGCCGGTGGCTTGTCCACCCTGTTCGGAGTACGAGGGGCGTGGCGGCGTCGGTCGTGGCTCCGCTGCGGAGTCTCCCGGTGAGGCTGCGGCTGACCGAGGGCTGGTGACCGGTCGGCGGGGGAGTTGCATGGGTCGGTCACGGGCGCTGACGTGCGGTTTGACCGATGGACCGAGGCGATCGGTCATGCCTGCCCCGGTGACCGATCTGTCGGGTGGGCAAGCCGAAGGCTTGGCTGGGCAAGCCACCCCCGGACGGCGGCTTGCCCACCCCGGCCGGGGTGGGCTGAGGTGGGCAGGCCAGGCCGACAGCACGGTCCCGGACCGGAGGAGGGCGCGGTGCGCGGTTTCGAGACGGGCCAGACGGTCGTGCGGCGTGACGTGCACCGGTTGGGCCGGGTGTGGAGCGAGCAGGCGCTGCGGGTCGTGGCCGACACCGGGGAGGCGTTGGTGACCGCCTGCGTGCCCGGAGCGCAGGCCCGGTGGCCCGCCCTGTACGCGCAGGCCCGCGCGGAGGGGGACCGGTCGGTGCGCACGGAGGCGTTCGACGCGATGGCGACGGGGGAGTGGGAGCTCGCGGGCGCGGTGTGGCAGGAGACCGACCTGCTGCTGTGGAAGCCGCCCGCGGCCTGGTTCAGCGTCAACGCCTTCTTCGTGCCCGACGGGGACGGGCGCAGGGTGAGGAACTGGTACGTCAACTTCGAGCACCCCACCCGCCGCACCACGGACGGGTTCGACACCCTCGACCTCACCGTGGACCTGGTGGTCACGCCCGATCTCACCCGCTGGGAGCGGAGGACGAAGACGAGTACGCCCACGTGCGACGGCTCGGCATCGTCTCCGACACCGAGCACCAGGCCGTCGACGCCGCCCGCGGTGAGGTCCTGGCGATGCTCGCCGAACGCTCCGGGATCTTCGCGCAGGCCGAGCGGTGGGCGGCCTGGAGGTGGGAGCCGGCCTGGCCAACCCCTGCCTTCCCCGGCCCACAGCAGGCGCGGAGAGGGTTGCACCGGAAGGGGGCTGAACGGTTGCCTGGACGGTTGCTTTCAGCGGGGGACCGAAGGTGTGACCGGGAGTGGGAGCCCGGCAAATCGGACACCGCCCGTTGTGCCAGGTCAGCCCTACTGGGCAAGCCTGTCCGCGTCGACGACACCTCTAATTCGTTAGTAATTAGAGGTTCTGGATCTCTGAGGGGCCTGGGGCGGCGTTGTCCAGCCCAGGGCAGGACGTGTGTGGTCCGGTCGGTGCCGTGGTGACCCCTACGACACCTCCGACCGCGCGAGGTCTTTGAAAAGACTGGTGGCGCTGGGCGCCGGCCGGTCCTCGCGCGTTCTGCCCTCGGGGGCCCGTCGGGTTCGGGATCCTCGTTGGATGAGCTGCCGCACGGTGACGCGTTTCTGGGCACATCACCGATCGGTACATGGCCGCTGTCGAGCTCCTCGGTGACAGGGAATCCGAAGAGGTGCGTCTGGGCGGGCTCTATGGTCTCCAGCGGGTCATGCAGGACTCTCACCGCGATCAGCCCACCGTGATCAACGTCGTTTCCACCTTCGTCCGTGCGCACAACCCGAGACCGGAGCCAGGGGCCAAGCCGAGGCCCTTGCCCAAGCACATCAACGCACCACTCCCCAGTGACACCACCGCCGCACTCGCCGTCCTCACGCACAGGGACAGCCGTCACGACGGCGGAGTGCGCGTCACCCTGCACAACACCGCCCTCAGTTTCGCCCAGCTGCCAAAAGCGAATCTGACGTTCGCGGACCTGACCAACGCGGACCTGACCAACGCGCACCTGAGCGACGCGAATCTGACGGACGCCCGCCTCTTTGGCACGATCCTGGACCGTGCAAACCTGCACGAGGCGAACCTGACCCGCGCGTTTCTCCTCGATGCGCATCTGAACTTCGCGTACCTGAAGCACGCGAACCTGACCGGCGCGGTGCTGACCAGCGCGGAGCTGTACAACGTGAGCATGAAGCAGGCAATTGTGGACGGCGCGGACCTGGGCTTCGCAGACCTACGTACCGCGATCATGGACCACGTAAACCTGACCCGGGCGGACCTGACCTGCGCGAGGCTCAATGGCGCGTATCTCGAGACCGCGATCGTCAAGAAGAACCAGCTGATGCTTGCGGAGATTGACGCAACCACTGCCCTGCCTGCGCATTTGGCAAGTGACCCCGAGCTGAAGAAGAAGGCGGCTTCAGGGGCCAAGCCAGCTAGGTGTAGCTAGAGGGGGGCCCGGGGTCTCCCCTCCAGGCGGCTTGCCCGGGTGCCCGATCGGCGATGGGCTGGCCGCTTGCCCAGTGCGTCCTTGTCCTCCCACAGCGCCGACGCGGTACTGAAATCAATGACTTCAGGTGTTCCGAGCAGCACACCCGGATGGATCCGCGCGCGGCTGGGGAGCTGTAGAGCGCACGGACAGCCGGATCCACGGAGGGGACAGAGCACGGGAACGGGAACGGTGCTGCTGGTGGTCTTAGCGGTCCTGGCCGCAGGGGGTGTGACGGGGACGCTGGTGCGCGCCGGGCGCCGCGAGGCCGAGGCGGAGAAGATCCGGCTCGCGGAGCAGGCGCGGGTCCAGGCACTGCGGTCGATGGAGGCGATTTGGCTCCTGGGCGACCGCGAGTTCGAGGAGTATGTCGCGGAGCTGTGTCGCCGGGACGGGTGCACCGAGGTCCGCCGGGTGGGCGGCGCGAACGATCTGGGCGCCGACGTGATCGGCCGGCTGCCGGACGGCAGGAAGATCGTGGTGCAGTGCAAGCGGTATGCCAAGCACCGCACGGTCGGCAGCCCGGACCTCCAGAAGTTCAACGGCACCGTCCGCGACGAACACGGAGCGGACGTCCCGCTCTTCGTCGCCTCGTGCAAGTTCACCAAGCAGGCCCGCGCCTTCGCCGCCCGACGCAGCCTGGTGCTCTTCGACGTCGACCTGCTGGGCTTCTGGAACAGCGGTACGCCCCTGACAGCGCACCTGGACCTGGACATCGGACGGTCCGGCACCAACCGCAAGCTCCAGCCCGACCACGACTGACAGGAGCAGTTGTCATGCCTGACACCAAGGCCCTCCTCCACGCCTGGCACATCGATGAGCGGGAGTACCGGCGCCAGGAGGAACGACGGGGGCGCCGGTACGCGTACACGAACACGATCCCACCCGTACCGCTCTCGTGGTCATTGACATGGTGCCGTTCTTCGTCGGCGCCAACCCCTACGCCCGCGGCATCGTCCCGAACATCCAGCGCCTCGCCCAGCGCCTCCGGTCTGCCGGAGGAACGGTCGTCTGGGTCCTTCCTGCCCGCGTTGACCGCACCCCGGTCGGCGACGAATTCCACGGACCCGAAGCCGCCGAGATGTTCCGCAACGCCGGCGGCACTGGTCCTCTGCGAGACCGGCTGTGGCACGGTCTTGCCGTCGGTGCGGACGATCTCCTGGTGGAGAAGTCGGCGCCTAGCGCGTTCTTCCCTGGCCGCTGCCCGCTGCCCGAGCTGCTTCAAGAGCGCGGGATCCATACCGTGCTGAACTCCGACCCGGCGGCCCACACTCGCTATGCCCCGCCTCCTCGCAGGCAGCACCCAGAACCTCCTGACGACGCGACGCTTCTGAGCATCACCAGCCGGCCCCGGACCGAGCTTTGAAGGGATCGGGAGTACGAAGGGAACCACCCCTCACCGGGGCCTGCGCACGGCTGTGACCTGCGGTGGGGAGAAACCTGGTGACTACAGAAACCAAAATCTGCATGCTCCACGCACGCCCTCAGCAGAACCAGCCACATCACCAGCGAACTCCTCTCACGATGGCAGTGCCAACACACGGCCAGGCGCACGGCCTGCTCAATGCCCATCCATGAGAGATGCCCGCGGAGTCGCCACCACATGAGCACACCACCGTCACCGATACCGACAACACCGTCCTGGCGGCACTGCGCGTACGGCGCTGACCCAACCACGGACCCCGTCGGCTGCCCCGGCATCCATGTACCCGGCAACACCGCGTGCCTTGCCCATCTGACCGATCCAGACCGCACTACCTACCTCGCCACCCTCGCGCCGGGCGCTCGGATCGACCATCGCGGTACCCCCTTCACCGAATCACTCCTCCTAACGCTGCTAGAACCACTGCGCGACGCCACCACCCGAATACCTCACATTCACGACGCGCGCTTCGAGGGAGCGCAGTTCTCCGGGGACGCTGTCTTCCATGGCGTGCGGTTCACTGGAGATGCCGGATTCGACGGCGCCCAGTTCTTTGGAGAGGCCATATTTGGCGGGGCGGAATTCTCGGGCGACGTCAAGTTCGCCGGAACACGGTTCTCCGAGGAGGCCTCGTTCGACCAGAGTCACTTCTCCTCGCTCGCCGTATTCTCCGCTGCCCAGTTCGGTGCATGCGCGACCTTCAGAGGGGCACGTTTCTCTGATCCCGCCTTGTTCAGCGAAGTGCAATTCTCCGAGCGAGCGGAGTTCGATGCAGCACAGTTCTCAGGATCCGCCGTGTTCCAGATGGCGTACTTTGCCGACGGCTCAGACTTCTACATGGCACAGTTCTCCAAGGATGCCGAGTTCGGCGAGACCCGGTTCGGCAGCGGGGCCGGATTCGACGGGGCTCAGTTCGGCGGCGCAGCCAGCTTCAATAGGGCGCGGTTCGACGGCCACGTTAGTTTCGAAAGAGTACGGTTCAGCGGCTCAGCCGGGTTCGACAGGACGCACTTCGCCCTCGACACAACGTTCGACGGGGCCCAATTCGCCGGGGAGACGGTGTTCATGGGGGCCTCCTTCGGCGGCGAGGTCCGCTTCGACAGGGCACAGTTCTCCGGCGGAGTAGGATTCGGCTGGGCGCGATTTGCCGGGGAAGCCGCATTCGAAGAAACCCAGTTCGCCGGGGAGGCCGTCTTCAGCGGGGCGCTATTTGCCGACATGGCCAGGTTCGGCAACGCTAGATTCACAACCCTGTCGTGGTTCGGGCCCTTGGTGGCCGCGCACGGCGTCGGCCTATCGGGCGCGATATTCGAAGCGCCCGTGACATTGGAGATCGCTGCGCCCAGCGTGTCGTGCGTTCGAACACGGTGGGAATCGACCGCAACACTGCGCCTGCGATACGCCTCCGTGAACCTCACGGATGCCGTCCTGTCGGCCCCGGTCGCAGTCGCCGCCCACCCCACCCGCTTCAGCCTTTTCCGCGGGCCCGTAGACGAAGGCCTGCTCCCCGGCTCCCCTAGCGTCAGGGTTGCGTCGGTCCAGGGCGTGGACGCCGCGCACCTGCTCCTGACCGACATCGACCTGTCCGACTGCCTCTTCGCCGGCGCCTTCCACCTCGACCAGCTCCGTCTGGAAGGCCGCTGCACCTTCGCCACCACCCCCCGCGGCTGGCACCGTCGGGGCATCCTGCCAGCACGGTGGACCCGCAGGCGCACGCTGGCCGAGGAACACCACTGGCGGGCCCACTGCGCCGGCCAGCCCGCCATGGACCCGAACCGGCCGCCCGCACCGTACGCCTGGCGTACCGGCCCCGGACACCCCGACGCCGCCCTCACCCCCGACCCCGAGGACGTGGCCGCCACCTACCGGCAGCTACGCAAGGCCTTCGAAGACGGCAAGAACGAGCCCGGGGCATCCGACTTCTACTACGGCGAGATGGAGATGCGCCGCCACGACCGCCGCGACGACGGCACCGGCACCCCGCCCGGCGAACGCGGACTCCTGCACGCCTACTGGCTGCTCTCCGGCTACGGCCTGCGCGCCTCCCGCGCCCTGACCTGGCTGCTGGCCGCGATGTCCGTGACGATCCTGGTGCTGATGCTGTGGGGCCTGCCCGCCGAGGGGCCCAAGCAGAAGGCGACAGGCACCATTCCGGCTGGCGGCGGCAGGGTCAGCTTCGTCATCGACAAGGAGGACCTGAAGAACCCCACCGGGGACAGGCTCACCGTCAAGCGCTTCGACAAGGCCCTCAGCGTCACCCTCAACTCGGTCGTGTTCCGATCCAGCGGACAGGACCTCACCACCGCCGGCACCTACATCGAGATGGCCTCCCGCCTCCTCGAACCAGCACTTCTCGCCCTGGCCGTCCTCGCGGTACGCGGACGCGTCAAACGCTGAGCCAGGCTCAGCAACAGGATCTGGTGCTGCCGGGGGTGTCGGGTCTCCTCAGGCGCCGGCGGGGCAGTTCCTGGAGTGGGCGCCGTCCCTCGGCGGGTGGGTTTGCCCCCGGGTGCCCGCCCGGGCTGGGCGGTTCGGTCCCGGAGGCGTGTCGGCGAGGCTGTCGTGCCAGGTGTTCACGGGGATTCGGCATTTGGGGGTGTGACCGAGATACGTGCCAGAGGGGCAACGGGATGATCTTGAAGCCCTGAGCCCGGCCCCCCTATTTCAGAGGGACACGCGCGCTGTTCGGCCAGCGGCAGAACACCGGCCGGACCGGCCTCGATGATCACTACAGTCCAGTCTCATGACGACGATTTCGACGCGAACGATCGAATATCCGGCGGACGGTTTGACGATGATCGGGCACCTCGCGCTCCCGGCCGGTGTCGACCGCCGGCCCGCGGTGCTGCTCGGACCAGAGGGCATGGGGCTCAGCGACGTCGAGCGCCGCCGGGCCGACGCTCTCGCCGAGCTGGGTTATGTAGCGCTGGCCTTCGACCTTCATGGAGGGCGCTATTTGGGTGACCCCGAGGAGATGCTGGCCCGTTGCCTGCCGTTGCTCGCTGATCCCGACCGGATGCGGGGCATCGGCCATGCGGCGCTCGACGTGCTGTGCACCGAACCGCGGACCGACCCCGACCGGATCGCCGCCGTCGGCTACGGCACCGGGGGTGCCGTCGGGCTGGAACTCGGGCGCGGCGGCGTCAACCTGCGCGCGATCGGGACAGTCAACGCAACTACCACGGGCCGGCCGGGCGAGGCGGCGCGCATTCGCTGCCCGGTGTGGGCCGGGGTCGGGTCGGAAGACCCGATCATGCCGCCCGCGCAACGGAACGCGTTCACCGCTGAGATGCAGGCCGCGGGCGTCGACTGGCGCCTCACGGTCTACGGCGGCGCCTTGCACGCCTTCCACCACCCGCCGGTCGGCCACCCCACGGTCCCCGGCGTCGGCTACCACCCACAGCACGCACGGCGAGCCTGGCGCGACGTCGTCGACCTGCTCGCCGAGTGCCTGCCCGTGACGGAGGCTTTGGAGGCATGACCCAGGCAGACAGCCTGGCACCAGGCCTGGTCCGCGTCGGGCACTGACAGTTCCTTCCCGGACGCCTCAGCGATGGGCGGGGCCTTCGCCGAGTGTGCGGCGGCCGCGTGCGGGTTCGGGCGCAGGTACAGGTTCGGTTGGGGGAGCCGGCTCGGCCCCCTCGGCGGCGAGGCGGGTCCTGCGGGGTTCGGGGGAGAGGACGGAGGCTCGGGGGCCTGTGCCCAGGGCGCGGCGAATAGTCACCGGGACAGTGTCCTGCGCTGGTCGCAAGGGGAGTTGGCCGGGGCCCGCCTCGCGCGCGGCCGCACGTGGAAACGTCTGCGCGAAGGTCTGTTCCGGTCGGTCGACCGCCCTCGGCCGCGCAGAGGTGAGGTTGCGCCGCTATCCCATGGCTCCCGCACTGTGCTGTTTGCCCCTCACCGGAGTGCGCAGACTGCAACCCCCGGAGAGGTGTGCAGCACCATGTCCGTGGACCATCCGCGGAGACCTACCGGGAGGGAACCTCATGTCCACTGCTACCGACCCGCAGCCCCAGACCCTGCAGCAGCGGCCCCCGCGGCCGCCGCAGCAGCCGGCCACGGACCCGCTCCTGACGCTGTGCTTGGTCATCCTCGGCGTCCTGGTCCTCGCAACGGCCGGCTACATGTGCGTCGCCCACCCGTCGCTGACGGGGCCGATCGCGACGGTGGCGACGGTGGCCGGGGCTCTGGCCGCGGCGGTCGGCGTCGCGGTCGCCGCCCGCCGGCGATGACCCGCGGCCCTATGACGGGCCTGCTCGTGAACGACAAACGCCCCGCCCGGGTTTCCGGGCGGGGCGTACGAGTGTGCAGGTCAGGGCCTGTCCTCGGCGTCGAGGATGTCGAGTGCGCGCGGGACGCCGTCCCCGCTGCTCCAACTGGGGTGCGGGAAGGCGGGAGGCGATTCCTCCGTCCACGCGCCGACGCCGGGTACAGCTCCAGGGTCCTCGCCGGCTGCGAGCGCGTCGAGCTGCGCGGTGATGGCGTCCAGGTCCAGGAGGCCGGCGGCGTACGCCTCGAGGAACAGCCCGACGGCATGGGAGATCGAGACCTCGTCCTGACCAGCGCGTTTCTTCCCCGCATCCCACACGGTCCCGGCCACGTTCACCGTCCTGACGACCTTCTCGTCGGTGAGTTTCCGTTCGGTGGGCCGGCCGGTACCGGCGGGATACGTCTTGGGGACCTGGCGGGGTGCGGTGGCCATGCGGGCGTCGCCTCTCGTCTCGGGCGCGGACCGTATCAGGCCCGCGCCCCCGCCGTCACGGCCGGACCCGCACGCGGCGTGCTGCGCTGTCCTCTGACATCGAACCTGGACCAATTGCCACCGAAGTTGGACCGACTGCTATCCCTACGCGAACAACTGACGGGTGACGGGCCTGCTCATCCTCCTGCCCCCGGCCGATGCCTGAGCCATGGCCGGCGTGCCCGGGGGGCGGGTGCGGGAACCGGCGCCGGGACGGCACCCTCTTGGAGCACCTCCCGCGCGATGGCCACGAGGGCGACGACCCGTTCCCAGAAAGGGGCGTAGCACTCGTTAAACCGCTGGATCGCGTCCGCTTCGCCCCCGATCATGTCCTCCAGCGCCTGGTAGTTGTCAGACGTCGAGCGCCGCAGCCGGTCGGCGGCCGCCGCGGCCTCCTGAGGCCCCTCCAGCTCCACCACTCGTACGAGGTGGCGCAGCGTCGCGTACGCGTCGCGCAACCGTAGCCGCAGGTCTTTGAGCATGGCCGTGCGCGACTCGGGATCCGGTTCTGCGTGGGCGTCGTTGACCTTCCAGTACAGGTCGCCCATCCTCTGCGCCTGCTCGATGACGTCGGCGTAGGCGGTGCGCCGCGCGGTGCGCCGCTGATCCGCCCGCTGGACCGCCGCCGTCGTCTCAGCCTGAATCCGGGCGGCACGCGCCGTACCCTGGCTGGTCACCCAGCTCGCCACCACCGCGGTGCCCGCGGTCAGTACGCCTACCCACAGCGTGTTGTCGGCCATGGCGCCCATTCTCGGGCCGGGCCCGGATTTTGCGAAGGGCGCGACGGGGTCAGCAAGACTTCGGTCCAGGTTCGCTGTCACTGGACCAACGGCCGCACGCGGGCGGCGCGGTCGGGCACACTGCGGGCATGGCCGATGACGAGAAGGAACGCAGGGCACAGGCTGCACGGGCCGAGCGCTCGTGACCGCGGCAGCGACCCGCAGCCCCCAGCTGCGCCAAGTGCGCAGCCGCTCCATCCCGATTTCCACGGGCCGGAGCCGGGATTCGACCACTCCGTCGGTGTACAGCCGCAGTGTGCATCCGGGGAGCGCGTCCACCTCGATCGCCCCAAGCCGAATCCATCTACACCGATCGGCACGCCTGGCGGGACCGGCAGCAGGCGGGCGGTTCCGTCTGCCTGTGGAGAACCGGCCGGGGGCCCCTATCTCTTTGGTCAAGCTGGTCGGGTGTGATTCCGGGGCATCTGGAACGATGTGTCCGTGCATGCTGATGATCAGGTTGATGAGGGTGTCCCCACGGAGCTCGCGGGGTTCCTCCGGGGTGCGGTTGACGGACGCCCGGTGAAGATCGCTCCTTCCGTGTGTGGGTGCGGTGGCCGGGTGTTCTTCGTGCTGGTCAATGCGTTCGGAGCGGAACGGGAGTGCTCTGGCTGCGGCAGCCGCGCGTTCATCGCCGATAGCGAGGAGTACTGGAACGAGGAGTACTGGGAGGACGGCGAGCCCGGTGCGGCCGGCTGCCCCTGCGGGAGAGAGGAGTTCGAGGCCGCGGTCGCGTTCTCACTCGGCGACGACGGATCGGTCCGCTGGGTGACCGTGGGCCTGTGGTGCATCAAGGACGGATTCTGTGGGGTCTATGCCGACTGGAAGATCGACTACGGCCCCACGGATCACCTTCTGGCCATGGTCTAGGGCTGCGGAGCGACGGCCCGGACCGGCTGCGGTTCGTAGAAGGTGCCGTCGCGGAGCATCGCGAAGAGAACATCTGCCCGGCGCCGGGCGAGACAGAGCAGAGCTTAGGTGTGGTGCTTGCCCTGGGCGATCTTCCTGTCGTAGTAGGCCCGCGATGCCGGGCACCCAGGGCCGCGAACGCGGAGAGGAAGAAGGCCCGTTTGATCTGCTTGTTTCCCCTCCGGACGGCTGTTCGCCACGGATCGACGACCCCGAACTGCGGGTCGCCGGGGCGAGACCGGCATAGGCGGCGAGGTGGCCGGCGGTCGGGAAAGTGCTGCCGTCACCGACCTCGATCAGAATCCGGGCTCCGGTCCTGACGCCGACTCCAGGCATCGACGTCAGGACTTTGGAAAGAGGGCGGGCCTCCAGGAGTTCCTCTATCTGCCCGGCCAGCAGCTTGCGCTGGTCAAGGACCGCGGTCAGTGATCTGGCCAGGCTCGGGACGATCAGAGCGGCCGCCTCGGTGCCTGGAACGGTGACGGTCTGCTCGTCCAGGGCGGTGAAGATGTCGTCGACCAGCCGCTCGGCCATCCTCGGGGCCTTCGGCCGTAACAGCGTGACCAGTCGGCGCCTGCCGGCCTTACGGATTTGGGCCAGTGACCCGAACCGCTCCAGCAGCGATAGAACGGCAGGGTGCTGCAACTGCGGCCCCAGCACTCGTTCCAGCGACGGGTGGATCTGCGTTAGCAGGCCGTGCAGCCGGTTCGCGACGCGGGTCGCTTCGCCGGCCAGGTCGTCGTCGAAGCCCACGATCATCTCCAGCTCGGCGATCGTCTCGTCCTCGCCGTCGATCGCCCGCAGCGTGTGAGGGATTGCCCGGGCGGCGTCCGCGATGATGAACGCGTCCATCGCATCCGTCTTCGCCTCACCTGGGTAGAGGTCGGCGATCCGCCGCATCGTGAGGCCCGGAAGGTAGGCGATCGGGCAGCCCATGTCCCTCGCGACCGCCAGCGGCAGGGCACCGATCGAGGCTCTGAATGGTGTTGGGGGCGATGCTTGGCTGAGTCGTCCACACGCTGCCGCTTCATGAGGCCCGCACTGGCTATGAGGCGCGATCCGCGAAGAGTTAGGAAATGAGAGAGGCACCCACCGCGTCGGCGGAGGTGCCTGTCTCGTGCACTGCAGGTCATGCGCCAACATGGGCCTGCGATTGTCCCTGTTCACCGAGGCTGGAGCCAGTAGCAATCAGGGATGACGGGCGGGGTGCCGTGTGAGGCGCCTGCCACGTTAGAGACCGTCTCATCGGACCTTGGCGCAGGCAAGTGCAACTGGGACGCGCCCGAGCCAACGAGCGGGCCCAACCGGTCGCATCGGAGCGGTACTCGTTACGTCCTCCCTGGTTGCAGGGGGTGGTGTGCCAGAACCTGCCAGCGGGGAAAAGAGTCCGGGGCGGGACGCCCATGAGCCAACCGCCCGCGCCCTCTTCTGGTGCTATCCACGAACGGCTCAGTAGCTGGGATGCTCAGTTCCAGGCATCACATCCGGCGGCGCCAACCGCCCTGTGAAGCAACGCCTTTGGAGCCAGTAGCCCTCGTCCTGTCGGCATGCGATCCCTGTCGGCAGGACGCACGATCAGGAGATTGCGCCATGCCTCGTTCCCGCTCTTCCTCCCCTGCGAGCTCTTCCCCGCCCCCGTCGCCCCAGGCCGCGACCGGATTCGGTCCCGCTCATGCAGCCGTCATCATTGCCTTCCTCGTCACCGCCGCTCTGCTGGCCGTTCTCCACATGCCCGTCGCCGACGTGCTGTGGCTGATCGGTGGATCCGGAGCCATCGGCTCGAGCGTCGTCCTCCTTACCGTCACCGGAGGGGCCGGACGGTTCGGCGCCGCGCTGCGAGCCCTGCTGGGACCGGAGAAGTAGGCAGTGGCGCGCCCCGAAAAGCCCGTGGACCGGCGTGTCCCCGAGCACGCCGCCCTAGCCGATTTCCTGCGCGCCCTCAGGGCCGCCTCTCAGGTGACCTACGGCCAGCTCGCATCTGTGGCCCAGCTGTCACCATCCACCCTCAAGCGGGCTGCCTCGGGAGCTGGCGTGCCCAAACTCAGCACCGTTCTCGTCTACGTCATGGCCTCAACACCGCCCGGAGCGGCCTGCGACGCAGACGTGGCCCAGGCGCGGCTTCTGTGGAAGAAGGCGCGCTACGCCTCAATCCTGCCCCGCTACAGCTACCACGCACCCGATCCGAAACTCTGCGCCACGGCAGACGACCTGCGCAACAGCCTGCGTGACCTGCACCTGTGGGCAGGCCGCCCGACCATGCGCTCCATGGAAGGAGAGGCTGGCGGCATCGGCATTCTCCCGCGATCGACCGCGCATCGCATCAGCCTGGGAAGGACGCTGCCGATCTCCGAGCGTCAGATGCGCAGCTACCTGACCGCATGCGAGGTCCCCACCCACCGCCATGAGGACTGGACGCAAGCCCTCCGACGCATTCGCCCGGCCATCGAGCAGCCCGGCGCACACAGTGCCCCACTCGAGCGCAAACACGTGGGCCACAGGGGCCGACCGCGCCGCCCCATCCGGGCGGCCACCCGCGAGGCGCACGATCTCGCGGCGTTTCTGCGCCACCTGGTGGACGAGGCTGGCATCAGAACCTTCGAGTTGAGCCGAAGGCTGCGTATGTCCAAACCTCGGATCTCTGACTACCTCGCTGGCAGGATCCCTCCCCACGAATTCGTCGTCGCCCTGGTGAGGGCAGTCGCCCCTCCCGCAGTCGCCGAACGCCGACTCGCCCACGCCATGTCCCTGTGGGACCGAGCCATGAAGCCGAGCTCAAGGGGGCCTGCGGTTTCGCGCGGCGCAGTCGTTCGAACCGGCTCACGTGAGATGGAGGTGTACGAGCGGCTCACGGCGTCGCTGGAACAGCAGCAGGCTCTGCGTGAATCGATGGAGAACGCACAGAAGCTGGCCATCATTCTCATGGCCATGATCGGCAAGCTCCAAGTGGACATCGCCACCTTCGAAGAAATGCGATTCCGCCTGCGCGACACATCACCCTCCTACGTCGACCTTGCAGACCGCCTGCGTCGGGCCCAAGAGCAAACCGAGCGAGCCAAGGAAGAGCTCAAGCGCGCACAGCAAGCCAGGATCAGGGCCGAAGAACTTTCGTTGCGACTCCAAGAGCAGATCGCAGTTCTCCGCTCCGAGCTCGAGCACGCCAGCGGGCCGCAGGAGCGCCTTGAGCCCTTCGAACTCTTGACGGGGACCGGCCAGGTTCCCGCCGCGCCCGACCACGACGACATCGACATCGCGCTTTCCAGAGCCCGGCAGATCCTCAACCAAAGCGAAGCAGGGCTCGACCACATTGCTGACGATCTGGGGCCGCACCGCTCGGGCAGAGCTGCTTAGGAGCTGTCCGGCGGATCATGCGCTAGCGGGCCGTGTTGCTGTACTTGGACGGTGCGGGCATCCGGAGTGCGGCGTAGATCACTCACGGCTTGTCTCCGTTCCAGGCCATTCCCGCCCTGGCTCTGCTTGGCTGGTGGCTCTGACGATCACAGGAGGTCGATACGTATGGCGCTCACACACTGGGGGTTCATCTACACGGCGGACGGCAGCGCGGCAGGTGGCGATGTCAGCGTCGTGGACACGGGTACGTGCCGCAGTGTGTTCGTCGGGGTGGAGAAGCCCGAGGAGGGCATCGAGGCCGCGCGCCGCCTGGTGGGCGAGGGCGTGCAGCTGATTGAACTGTGCGGGGGATTCGGGCCGGTATGGGCTGGGCGTGTGATCGAGGCGATCAACGGCGCCGTCCCCGTGGGCGCGGTTGGCTACGGACCCGAAGCGGTCGATCAGGTGCACGCGATTTTCTCGTGACGGGTGGAT
Source organism: Streptomyces sp. NBC_00207 (assembly GCF_045160965.1). Taxonomy (NCBI): domain Bacteria; kingdom Bacillati; phylum Actinomycetota; class Actinomycetes; order Kitasatosporales; family Streptomycetaceae; genus Streptomyces; species Streptomyces sp. NBC_00207. The sequence goes on from NZ_CP130715.1 coordinate 9,408,331, forward strand.
CACCCTGCGATGACTCTCCCAACGCCCGCCCCGCTGCCCGCACTTCGGCAGATGCTGCTTCAGCCGCAACCATTCCTCATTCGTGAGATCTCCCCGCCCCATGGACATGCCAACGACTTGAACCCGGGACAGGTCACATGATCCGTCGGACAGGCCCTAACCCCCTGCCTGACTGCTGATCAGTGCCGGTGGCCTGACGACGACCGAGGCGGGATCACGGGTTGCCTGCTCACGGAGCCTGTGCACGGTCCGTCGGACTCAGGGCGCAGCGCCGGTACGTGCCGGTCTCGCGGTTCGCGAGCAGGCGCACGGCGGCCCCAACAAGTAGTTCGTGTGATGTCGTGGGACATCGGGTAGAGAGCCTGCACAAGGCGGTGGATGAGACAGTGGCTGAAACGCCCGCGCTGTGCATGTGTCACTACCGCTCGGCGCCTGTGGGCCTGCTGCATCCGTGGGAGGGGTGTCAGCGGGCTGTGGGGGGATTGGTGATGGATCCGATCACAGTGCAGATCTTGCTCGCGCTGGCTGGCGGGGCTGGCGGTGCCGTTGCAGCCCAGGGCTGGGTCGCCCTCACGGAACTCGTTCATCGCCCTTTCCAGCGACGGAACGCAGAAGGCGGCGTTGAGTCCGTGCAGCCGGCGCCCGGGGTGAACGAGCTGCAGGCACTGCAGAACAGCCCCACCGATGGTGCTCGCGCACAGGACCTGGCTGCCGCACTTCAACTGCGCGCCGATGAGGATCCCGAGTTCCGGCAGAGTCTCCTGGCGTGGCAGCAACGGCACAGTCGTGGCAGCAGCGAGGGCCAGACTCACAACACCGTCCGCGGCAGCAATTACGGCAACCTGCTCATGGCAGATGACGTGCATGGGCCGATCAGCTTCACCACGCCGCCTCCCTCTCCTCCTGGCGACCCTGAGGGGTGAACCGCCAGTGACCGAAGCCCCGCGTGATCCTGTGGATGAGCCGGCCGCCAGCGACGTCGTGGAAGGGAACGCCAACACGATCGTCGGCCCCAATCGGGGCAACGTGGTGATGGCCGGAACGATCAGTGGGCCGATCACTGTGACCGCTTCAGGGGTGACGGTGCCCCGCTACCTTCAGAATCCGGACCGCTGGCCCCAGGCCGACCGGTGGGACCCGCTGCAAGCTGGCACTCACCGTTCCGAATCCGACAGTGAGGGGAGCGTGGTTCCCCCATACGTACGCCGTGACTTCGACCATTCGCTGGCCAAGCAGCTGCGCCGTGCTGGGGAAGACGGCGGTGTAGTGCTGTTGATCGGTGACTCCACCGCTGGCAAGACACGAAGCGCCTACGAGGCGGTACGGACAACCTTTTCGAACCGTAGAGTTGCGCGGCCCCGCAGCGGCAAGGATCTGCCGGTCATCGTGGAAGTGATCGAACACGCCGGTGTGCCCTGCGTCCTGTGGCTGGACGACCTCGAGCGTTTCCTGGGACCAGAGGGACTCGATCTCTCGCTGCTCGATGAACTGATCCGCCTACACATTCCCGTGGTCGCCACTATGCGACTGCAGCAGTACGACATATTCAGCCCTCGCGTCCGCGACCTTGCTGCCTCCGACCCGGTAAGAGCTGAGAGTGCTCTGATTGGCGCCCAGGTCCTGAACACAGTCACCCCTGTCACAGTCAGCCGGATCTGGTCAGTCGACGAAGTAGACCGCGCTGGGGCTTTCGAGGACTCCCGCATCTCGGAGGCCGTAGCCCGCCACGGCCCCTACGGCATTGCTGAGTACCTCGCAGCAGGACCTCGTCTCCTGAGCGAGCTCACTCAAGCGCGGGATGTTGCCGCGTTTCATGCCCGCGGAGCTGCCCTGGTCTCAGCAGCGATCGACCTAGCGCGTACGGGGATCCCGCCGCCCCACCCCTTGCTCCTCATCATTGCGCTCCACTTCCAGCATCTCTCCGCTGCGGGAGGCGCGCCTCTGCGTCCGGAGTCACTGGAAGAAGCAGTGGCATGGGCAGCCGAGATTCGCTGCGGAGTTACCAGCCTCCTCCTTCCCACTAGCCGTGCCGACTACTGGCATGTCTTTGACTACCTCATCGACCACACCGCCACCCCCGTCAGCCGGCTCACATGGCTGACGGCTCTCAAGCACGCTACGGATGAAGGGCTCGTCCGTATCGGCCGCACCGCGCAAAGCGCGGATGAACTCGACATCGCCGAGATGGCATGGAGATCGCTTGCCGCCACCTATCCCGAAGCCATGGTGGATCTTGGCTTCCTGCTGACTCAGCAGGAAGGACGGGAGGCCGAGGCCGAGGACATTCTGCGTACCTGCGTCGGCCGTGGAGATGTCAGAGCCTGCAATATTTTGGGTATTTTCCTGGCACGGTTGGGCGGCAGGGAAGCGGAGGCCGAGGAGCTGTACCGCCGCGCCATTCGGGCCGGCAATCTCCCAGTGGCGAACAACCTTGCTCTGCTCATCGCTGGCCAGGATGGCCGGGAGGCAGAGGCCGTGGAGCTCTATCGCACTGCGATAGAGGCTGGCGACGTCAACGCGGCCCACAATCTTGCTGGCTTCCTGGAAGGTCAGGAGGGGCGAGAGGCGGAGGTGGAAGCGCTCTACCGCAGCGCGATAGCGGTGGGGAACGTCGACGCCATGTATGCCCTCGCCGGGATCCTGGCCCGCAGGGAAGGCGGAGGGCAGGAAGCTGAGGAGCTCTACCGGCGTGTCCTTCGCAAGGGTCGTAAGGATGCCCTCATAGGCCTCGGCACCCTCCTTGCCGGCGAGGAAGGACGGGAGGCCGAGGCCGAAAACATTCTGCGTACCTGCGTCGGCCGTGGAGATGTCAGAGCCTGCAACACTTTGGGCATCCTCCTGGCACGGTTGGGCGGCAGGGAAGCGGAGGCCGAGGAGCTGTACCGCCGCGCCATTCGGGCCGGCAATGTCCCAGCGGCGAACAACCTTGCTCTGCTCATCGCTGGCCAGGATGGCCGGGAGGCAGAGGCCGTGGAGCTCTATCGCACTGCGATAGAGGCTGGCGACGTCAACGCGGCCCACAATCTTGCTGGCTTCCTGGAAGGTCAGGAGGGGCGAGAGGCGGAGGTGGAAGCGCTCTACCGCAGCGCGATAGCGGTGGGGAACGTCTACGCCCTCAACAACCTGGCCGTAGTTCTGTCCAAGCAGCCGGGCCGGGAAGCCGAGGCCGAACGGCTCTTCCACGAGGCCATCGCTGCCCGAGATCCCGATGCCCGTTTCAACCTCGCCACGTTCCTGCAGGAAAAGCCCGGGCGTGAGGAGGAAGCCCAGGCTCTGTACCGCCAAGGAGTCGCCGAGGGGAGTCCGAGATGTGCCTACAACCTCGCCGCAAGCCTGGCGTCGCATCCAGGCAAGCAAGCCGAAGCCGAAGGCCTCTACCGAACCGCCATGGGCGCCGGAATGGCCGAGGCTGCCCACAATCTTGCCAAGCTGATCAGCTCGCAGCCAGAGCGTCAGACGGAAGCCGAGCACCTCTACCGCCACGCCTTGGAAGCCGGGTACACACCCGCTGGCTTCAATCTTGCTCTGCTTCTGAGCACCCAGGCAGGACGTCGAGAAGAAGCCGAACGGCTATACCGCGACGCCATCGCTGCGGGCCACACCTACGCTGTCTTGAACCTGGCCACCCTGTTGTCCACGCAGGAAGCGCGTCTTGCCGAAGCCGAGGATCTCTACCGCACTGACATCGAGGCGGGCGGTACAGACGCAATCCTCAACCTCGCCATACTCCTGTGCAAGCAGGAAGGGCGGGAGCCTGAAGCCGAGAACTTCTTCCGCGCTGCCATCGCGGCAGGCGACGACCATGCTCGTTCCCAGTTGGCTCTGTTCCTGTCGAAGCAAGAGGGCCGCGAAGGCGAAGCCGAAGAGCTCTATCGCCAGGAGGTGGCAGATGGAAACGACGATGCGCGCCACAACCTAGCCGTCCTGTTGGTCTGGCAGGGCGGACAGCAGGCGGAACCCGAAGCCGAAGTCCTGCTCCGCTCTGTCGCGGAGGACGGAGACGAACAGGCGCTCTACAACCTCGGCCTCCTGCTCTTCAGACAAGGAGGCCGTGAAGCCGAGGCCGAGAGCTTCTTCCGCGCAGCCATGGAGGCCGGGCACCCAGATGCCTTCCACGACCTCGGCCTCCTCCTGTGGCAACAGGGACGGCAGGCGGATGCCGAGGCCGTGTACACACACGCGATCGCTGCGGGAGACGGCAGCGCCGCCAACACGCTCGCAGCGCTGTTGTCTGAACAAGGCCGCGATGACGAGGCAGAGGAGCTGTTCCGCGTCGCCATGAGCTCAGGAGACGCTTTGGCTGCGGGCAACCTCGCTTTCCTACTCTCGCACCAGCCGGGTAGGGAGGCGGAAGCCGAAGATCTTTACCGAACCGCCGTCGAGGCCGGGCACCCCCACGCCGCGGAGGCACTCACAGAGCTTCAGAACCGACGTCGAGGATCACAGTGACCAACTCCGGCCGAAGGCTGGCACCGGAGCGAAGGCCGTCCGAGCCGGGTTCGGCCCGCACGCCGTCGCGGTGACCGACACCGACACCGACACCGACACCGACACCGACACCGACACCGTCCTCGGCCGCCGCGAGTACCTGACCGACTGGCAGGTGGAGGTGAACCACGCCATCAAGGAGACCGGCCTGAGCTTCAACACCGACGCCGTCCTCGCCGTGCCGACCAGGACCAGCGAGGTGCGCCTCTTCGAGCTCGACAACGGCAGCATGCCCCAGGCCCGCCTCGCCAAGGAGGTCTGGGACTACGAGCGCTACGCCGGGCCCCGCGTCTGGGAGGGAGCCCGCGGCACCATCGGCGGGACGTACCCGTTCTGGCAGCGCCACCGCTACACCCGCTCGAAGACCTTCCCGCGGCTGCACGTCGTCCTGGCGGGCAAGGCGGAGCATCTGCTCGACAACCGCCTGCAGGCGCTCACCGCCGACGTGCAGGGCATCACCATCGAGGTGTGGGTGAACACCCTGCCTCGGCCTCCAGCGCGGCGAGCCCTCGCACGAGATCGGCGTCGACGACCCGGACCGGCGCCGCGCCCGCTACCCCGAAGCGGTCGGCCGCTGACCGGCGCTGGGCAAGCCCAAGGGGAGCCTGGGCAAGCCACCCCGAACCGAGCTTGCCCACCCGGCCGGGGCTCGCCGGCAGGGCGGCGTCGGTCACGGTCCGCCCGGGGTCCCAGCGAGGCTGTGGCTGACCGATGACAGGTGACCGATGACCGGTCACCGGCTCGGTCGGGAGTTGCACGGGTCGGTCACGACGCTGACGTGCTGTTTGACGGATCGCGGGATGCGGATCGGTCACGCTCGGACCGCCGACCGGTCACGGGCCAGGTGGGCAAGCCGTACCGAACGGAGGGCTTGCCCGGCGCCGGGCCGCAGGGCGGGACGCCCCCCGAAGCCGCCGCGTCACCCTCTGGGAGGTGGCAGCTTCGAGCCGGCCGACACCACCTCGTCGGCCGTACACCGGAGTCATGAGACGAAAGAAGCAAGACAAGAGCGAGGACTTCGACCCCGCGGCTGCAGCGGCTTGGCCGTACGGGCCGGGCGACTACCTGTGGCACGCGATGGCCCGGCTCACAGGCACACATCGCGACCCGGTCGTCACCAGCGGGCCGTTCGCCCGGCCCGCAGGCATCCTGTCCTTCGCCCAGGCATCGGACGTCATTCTCGCGTCGCGAGTCCAGCTGACCGGGGCGCGGACCGCGAGTGAAATACACGACATGATCGCCACTGCCACCCACGGCATCAGCTGGGACTCCCGGACTCTCGGCCCGGACATCGCCTTGGACGTCATGGTCGGCAAGCGCCAGGACCTGGCCCTGCACAAGGACCACCTGAGGGGGCTGACCAGGCTCCTGCTCGACGCCGACGAACCATCGGCGCGCCCGGCATCGCACGCTCGGGACGCTGCGCCCACTGCGGTGGGAGTGGCCAGGGCCGGCCGCTGTGGGCGCGCTCAGCACTGGGCAAGCCTTAGGAGAGTCTGGGCAAGCCCTTCCGACGCAGGGCTTGCCCAGACTGCCAACTAGGGGCCCTCCCGCCCCGGGCGCAGGACGTCGGCGTAGACCCGGGCGCGCACCCCGGGTTCGCCGGGATCCCGACGCACTGGGCCGATGCCCGAAGTCGCCCAGCGCTCCTGCAGCGCAGCCATGACGGCCTGGACGGTGTCCTCGTCCCCGCCGGTGATGTCCAGCACCACCAGGCCGGGCTCCGCGATGTGCTGCTCGTTGATTGGCTTCATGACCGCTGCGACGGCGCTGGAAGTGGGGCGGTTTGCCGGCGACCTCTGCTCCACCCACACGAGGTATTGGAATGGCGGGCACTGCTGGCAGGACGCTCTCGCGATGTCGGGGTGCGACCCCCGTCGCGGCCTTGGTGGCCAGGGCCGCACCCCGTACTTCCGAACGTACCCCGCCGCCGAAGCCACCGGGGCGGCTGTCCGTGAGAGGCCGCGATCCGCTTCAAGGGGCGGGCGTCTGTCCGCGTACTCATGAGAGTGCTCAGTGAGGTACGGATGAACGTGCCCAGTTGGAGGCCGGTGTGAGTGTCAACCTGGAGGGAGTCATGCCGAAGTGCGGTGCGGCATGGGCGGGCTTACTTGATGAGGTGGAAGTCTGGGTGCTGCAGCCAGGCAGTGAGGAATTCCCGGTCGCCGACATGTCGGATCCAGCGGTCGCCACCGCCAGTGTCGTAGGAGACTTCCCTGAGGGTGCCCGGGAGCGACGCCACCAGCGCCCGCGCTCGGGCCAGGTCTGCGGCTTCGTGCATCCGATCGCCCGGGATGAATCCGAGGACGCCGTCGAAATCGATCACCGCGTTGAGCCGTCGGGCGAACGCGAGCGAGGTGACCGAGCAGGATGTGGTTAACCTGCCCGGCCCGGTAGGTCTCCGGCATGCCCGTTACCGCGACCCGGTCGGTGCCGAACCGCTCGATGATCCGGTTGTAGACCTCCAGCCGGCGCGCGGACTCCACATCCACGTCGATGTCCGGCAGCGAGCGGCGCCGCACCGACAGGAACCGCTCGAAGAGCAGGTCGTGGTCGAGCGGATTGGCCGTCGCCACGAACAGGCTGTGGTTGACCATCGACCCGGCCCCCGACCCCCGGGCCGCGACCCGGATGCCCATCGCGCGAACATCCGCGACGACCTGGGCAACGGCCAGGAAGTACGCCTCGTACTCCAGCTTCCCGATCACCCCCAGCTCGTACTCCAGCTGCCCGACCGCACGCCGGTCCCGGTCCAGACCGCGGGCGAACATGCCCGCCTCGCACCGCTGGCGCAGCAGCCGCATCGCCCCGCCGGGCCCCGGCTCGGCGCCGACGACCTCGGGCTCGGGGAAGTGCGGCCGCCCCAGCCCCAGATCAGCGACCGCATCGAGGACGCACTCCTCCCCGGCACGCACTGTCTCCGCCAGCAGCGCGGCAGCGCGCCCCGGACCGGCGTCGGAGGCGTCCGCGATCCGCTCCGCGTCGACCCGCATCGTGGCGGGGTCCTTCAGCCAGCGCTCACCGCAGTCCAGCTTTCGGCGGTCGATGGGCCGCAGCAGCCGGCCCGCATCCAGCACGTCCGCGATCCGGTGCTGGCTGGAGTCGGCGTACCGCACCGCGTTCGTCAGCACCGCGGGGACGCCAAGCTGGTCGGCGAGACCGAGCGTGCGCGCGGCCAGCCGCAGCGAACCCGGCCCCGTACCGGGAACACCCCAGCACACCGTCTCCAACCGCAGGTTCGCACCGACCAGCTCCCGCCACGGCGCAATCAGTCGCTCGGCGAGGTCCGGCCGACCCGCCGACAGGGCGCGCACCGGCTCGGAGACCGGCCCCAACAGGACCAGCAGCTCCTCATCGGCGTACTGCCCGAGCGTCTCCCAGGACACCACCGGCGGCCCGTCCCCGGCGCCCGCATGCGCGGCCGACACCAGCCGGCACAACCGCGCCCACCCCGAGGCGCTCCGCGCCAGCAGCGTGACCCGCAGCGGCGGCTCCACCACGTGCGCGCCACCGCGCACCGGCGTACGGGACCTTCCTGTGGAGCCGGTGCGGGGCGGGGAGTGGGGGGCGACGGCGACGTCGACGCCGAAGACGGGCCGGATCCCGGCGGCGGTGGCCGCCTTCGCGAAACGCACCGCGCCGGTCACGGTGTCCCGGTCGGTCAGCGCCAGCACGCCGATCCCGCGTTCGGCGGCCCGTCGCACCAGGTCGCGGGGGTGGGAGGCGCCGTAGCGGGCCGAGTAGCCACTCGCCACGTGGAGGTGAACGCCATAACGCATGCCCACCTCCACGAACGAACAGTTTCAGCCGATATGGCCGGAACTTCTCCCTCCACGGTATCGAACTAAAATCGAACAGCGCGAATCCGTTACTCCGAAGTAGGGATGCGATCACCGGTGAGACTGAGCGGGATAGTTGGCCCTTGAGGACGCTGGTTGGCCCCTGAGCGTGATATTTGGCCCGCAGGGTAGCGGGTGGATCATCCTGATCAGGCTGTCTTCTAGGTTCTGCCGGATTCGCGGTGTTCCGTTCGGTTGTCCTGTTGGCATGCCTGGTGATGGTTCGGGGTGCGTGTGGTCTCACTGCTTGGCTTCGATGAGAGGTCCTGGCGGCTCCCGCATACCTTCATCTGCCTGCGGCACAACCGGTACCACGACTGGCGGTAGCCGGCGTGTGGGGCACCCGCCTTCTCCAACGGCTACCGGGGCAGCGGAAGGTGGCGCCTGTCCCAGCTGGTCCCGGCGCCGGGCGTCCGCGTGCACCCGGCGCAATGCCGCTACCGGCCGGGCGGAGGCTGGGACGCGGCCTGCGCCGCCCCCTTCGACCGGCTCCGCCTCTGCCGTCATCCAGCGCTGAGGGGGCCCCAGGGCCTTCGACACGCGTGTCCGCGCCTGCGGGATTAGCGTGGAGCTGAGGGATCAATGCCATGCGTTGCAGTGTGTGCGAGTACGAGAATCCCCCTGGTACCGCCTATTGCCAGCGGTGCCAGGGGCCGCTGACCAGGCCCTGCGCGACATGCGGCGAGCCAGTACCAGCAGGTTCCCAGATCTGTCCGGCTTGCGGTGCGACGACCGGCCCGACACCGCACACGGCCGCGCTCCCACCTCCCGCTGACCCGCCGCCCTTCGACGGCGGCAGCACCCCGCCCCGCAGCGACCCCCGCGATGGAACAGCAGCAGAACACGAGATGGGCAACCCGAGACAGGCCCCCGTCGAGAGAACCCAGGCCCGGACAGCCACACCCCACCTCACCCTGGCAACCCGCCGCGATGGAGCACCGGCGGAACCCAGCAGCAGGCACCCCAAAGAGGTACTCGTGGGGAGTACACCGGGGTGGTGAACGACTTCCGCACGCAACGGGAGCAGTGGGGCAACGGCGGGAGCGAGGAAGTCTGGCACTTCCGCCTCACCCGCCACGACGCAGACGGTAACGCGCTCCAGCCGATCCCGGTGGAGATGCGGGCGCTGTCCTTCTCGGGCTCGGTGAGCAATGGAGACGAAGTGCAGCTTGCCGGCCGATGGCGCGATGGGACGTTGCGTGTTGATGAGCTCAGCAACCTGACCACTCATGCCCGGGTACACAACAAGGCCTACCGGGGCCAGCTGATAGCGGCTCGGGTGATCATCGTCCTCATCGCGCTGGCTGTCGTGATCGGCATCGTAACCCTTGTGATCAGCGGCCTTTCCGATACCGGAGGACCGCCCGCGGACTGGCCGCCGGAGCCCTGATCCCAGTTGGAGGCCGTCTCGATGAGTAGCGACCCGGTGAGCACCGAGGCAGTCGACTACCTTCAGCGCCTCGCGATCACCCCTCCCTTGCTAAGCACCGGCACCGCGGTTCCCTTCGCCGCCCGGCGCGCTGTACGGGTGACGAGGATCGGGCAGCCGGTGCAGGCCCCCATCCCCCAAGCCATTCGTGGGGAGGGGGAGGGGCGCGACGAGACGACGAAGTTCGAGCCACCCACGCTCCCGCTACTTGTAGCGCTCGCAGGTGCGCGCACGCCTATCGCGTTGCTGCTCGACGGTACCCGGCAAGGCGTCTCCGTCCGCCTGGGCACCTGGGCCGGCCCACACGAGGACGACACGCTCGCGGACGCTCGACAAGTGACGCTCCTGTCCGTACTCGGCGGCTGCTACCCGGCGGTGGACGTATCGGCCGCCGGTGTGGCCACGCCGGCACTGGCGTGCAGTGCGATTGCCCTGGGCGTGCCTGGGGGGCCATCGGTTGATCCTCGTGACGGCGGGTTGCCCGTGGACCGGCTCCTGAGGTCGGTAGAGGGGCAGACCTGGGCAGCGCTCGTGCTCGCGCAGCCCTTGGGCGCGGCAGAGCTGAGCGCTGACCGTAACCGGGTTCTCAACGAGATGCGGATGGTCTCCAGTGCCGTGGAGGCCGTCGGTGTGAGCAGTCCCCTGGCCGAGCACTACCTGAGGTTGCTCAAGGCGCGTCTGAATGCCCTCGCCGATGCCCAGGCCCGCGGGGGGTGGCGCACGGGCGTCTATCTGTTCGGAGAGCATCCTGATGACCTGGCGGCGGTCAGCGGTGCCTGGCGGGCGGTGTTCTCGGGCGCCACGTCGGTCCCCGAACCGGTGCGGACCATCGAGCATCCCGCTGTCGTGGACCTGGGGGTCCATTGGGCGCTTCCGGATGATCCCGAGCGGCCTGGCCCCAATGCCTACCAGCACCCCTTCGCGGCTCAGACCCTGCTGAGCTCGGCGCAGCTGGCGGCGTACGTGCACCTACCCAATATCGAGACGCTGGGCTTCGCCATCACTCCGGTGCCGCGGTTCGACATCGTGGCGCCGGCCGTGAGCACACAGGAACCCCACTTGCTCGTCGGACAGGTCCTCAACCACCACCGGACGACGCCCGGGCGCTATCAGGTCCCGCTACGGTCCCTCACCCGTCACGTCTTCGTTCCCGGGACGACCGGATCGGGAAAAACGAACACGATCATGGGGCTGCTGCTGGAGATCAGCACTCACGGTGTGCCGTTCATGGTCATTGAACCCGCCAAGGCCGAGTACCGGTCGCTGCTCGCCCATCCCGTCCTCGGGCCGCACCTGCAGATCTTCACCGCAGGTAAGGCGACTGTGGGCCCGTTCGTGCTGAACCCCTTCGAGGTGCCGGTCGGCACAACGGTCAGCGAGCACCTCGATCTCCTGCGGGCGGTATTCACTGCATCCTTCGGCATGTGGGCGCCCTTGCCTCAGATCCTCGAGCACTGCCTGCACGAGGTGTACGTCGATCGTGGATGGGACCTGCGGGCCAACACAAACAGCCGGCTGGACACGGCGGCCGATCCCTCGGACGCATTCCCGACCCTCTCCGATCTGATCGCCAAGGTCAGCGAAGTCATTCCTACGCTCGGATACGAGGAACGCATCGCAGGCGACATGCGGGCCGCCCTGGTCACACGGCTGGAGTCCCTGCGCAGAGGTGCCAAAGGCGCGATGCTCGACGTCTCGCGCTCGCTGCCCGTCGCTGTTCTCTTCCAGCGCCCCACGGTCGTGGAACTCGAAGCTCTCGGCGACGAGGGGGACAAGGCATTCTTCACCGGCCTGCTTCTGATCCGCCTGGCCGAGTACCGGCGCGTTCAGGGACAGTCGCGCGACCTCGTGCACCTGCTGGTGGTGGAGGAGGCCCACCGGCTGCTGGCCAACGTGCCCTCGCCCTCGTCCGAGGAGTCCGCCAACCCCCGCGGGCAGGCAGTGGAAACCTTCTCGAACCTGCTGTCGGAGATCCGCGCCTACGGACAAGGAGTCGTCATCGCCGACCAGGTGCCCGTTCGTCTCGCCCCCGACGTCATCAAGAACACCAACCTGAAGATCGCCCACCGGATCATCTCGGCGGACGACCGTGCGGTCCTGGCCGGCGCCATGGCCATGGACGAGGTGCAGGCGAAGGCACTCACCACCCTGGGAGTCGGCGAAGCCGCAGTCTTCAGCGGCGGCGACGACGCCCCCCTCCTCGTCCAGGTCCCGGCCGTGAAGGACCCGCTCGCCCCGCACCCGCCCCCGGACGATGACGTCCAGGCCCACATGGACAACTGGAGGCAGGCGGGCTCTTACACCGACTTCTACAGGTCACGCACGTTCTGCGCCGAGACCTGCCCCTCCCAGGTCGCATGCGCAGCGGCCAGAGCACTCGCCGACGACGAATACGTCCAACGCACCTTGTCGCGCATCATGACCACGACGGCCGACGAGCCCGAAGCCCTGGCCCGGCTGTGGGAGGACCTCACCACGGCCATCGGCGCCAGACGCCCACCCGCCGTCCCGCTGGATGACCTCCTGCACGCCTACGCAGGCCACGGAACCGACTGGCTGGCCACCCGACGAGGAGCACAACGCTCCTGGACCTACACCGACACCGAGGAATTCCGCGCCCGGATGCGCGCCATGCTCCTCGACCGGCTCGACACCGGGGGGCTGAACGCCCCCGCCCTGACAGCCGCATTCAAGGCCACCGTCCACCGCCTCCACGCCCGCCAGTTCGAGCCGTACCCGGCATGCCACCTGGTATGCACCCAGGACCCGCCACTGTGCCTCTACCGGTCCGCCGTGGCCGACCTCGTCGCCGGCCGCCGCTACCACCCACTGTGGAGCGAAGCGGACCAAAACGACGGCGCTTCCGAAGACAAGCGGCGCGTTCGCACCTGGGAGGTCTGCCAGGACGCAGCGTACGAACTCGTCGAGTTCCCGACCGAAGACGCACCGGAGGAAGCAAGGAAGAAACTGGACACCACAGCCCGACGGGTCTGCCTCTGCTTCGAACAGCAGATGCTCGCCGACGACCGCCGCAAGGTGCCCCGAACAACACGACGGATCCTGGCACGTGTGTTGAAGGAAGCGGGTCTGTGATGGGAAGTCTCGACAGACTTCGCGCTGAGAACGATAGAGCCATATCCGAGACCAAACAACGCAACGAAGAACAAACCGAAGCAATGAACCGCGCTGCCGGCCTAGGTCCTCCGAAAGACGGGGGCAAACATTGGAGCGGAAGCTTTTTGGCGGACTCCGCCCAATCTGGCACCTCGCTGCCAACATGGGGATCGACGGAGTCGCGGTCAAGTGAGGGATACCTGACAAAGGGAGTTGACCTCACATCACCCGACATCTCTGGAGCACCACACGAGGGCGAGGCGGCACGGCTAGGCGGTTACGATAATCCCACACTGTCCCATCAGTTCAACCCGCGTGCCGGCCGGGAACCAGGGAATTCAACAGAGCTGCCAGATAAAAGGCTTGAAGATGCCCGGCTCCACGCGGCGGGGTCGGATCCTGTCTCGCTCCCTTCTCAACCACTGGCACCGCAGGCGATGGCGCCGTCCGATCTGTCTCAGTTGACATCCTTCATGACCAAGTTCCTCCGCGGCTGATCAGAGGCAACCAACCATGTCCGAAGGTCAAACGGAGCGCTCGACCACAACCGAGCAATCGCAACAGACGTCCGATGTCTCCTCCCGCTCCGAGCGGCCCGAGTTGGCCGGCTCCACCTCGGACATGAAGCCGGACGCGGCGGACCGTACGCCAACGGGAAGCGACTCAGGAAGCGGAACTCACCAAAGCGAACGACCGGAACTCGGCACCAACCAGCCGGACGCGACGAAACCCGAACGCGCTGGCGAATCGAGCGAGCATACGCCGGAAGGGCCCCCGGCGCCCGATAGACAGAGTGCTACGCCGGACGGGCCTAATACGGGAGATACGCACCCCGGAATCGAGGGCACAGGTCCTTACCCCGGTGATAGCGACCCCGGATCCTCCACCACCTATCCGGACACCGGCATAGACGCCGGATCCTCCACCACCTATCCGGACACCGGCATAGACGCCGGATCCTCATCAAGTGGGCCCCAGCAAACGCCGGGTGCCGAGAACCCGACGGACAAGGCCACCGACCCCGCGCCGGAAGCCTCGTGGGACGGGGGTGCCCACCAGGGTGAGCGCCCGGAGCTCGGTGCGTCCTCAGATGTGAAAGGTGGCGGCGCTCCGGAAGCGACCCCTGAACCGGACCAGGAGCCCACCGCGAAACCTGAAGGCGGAGGGAATGGCGACGTCACAGTGGGCGGGGTCCCCGAAGCCCTCGTGGGCGCCGGTGCTCGGTCCGTGGAGGGGCCCGCGGTTCAGGCCGCCGGCACAGTGGCGATGGGCGAGATGAGGGACTGGACGCAGAAGACGGATAACCGGCAGTCGGAATCAACCCGCCCGGTTGGTTCGGACCGCGGCGACGGGTACCGGGGAGACAGTCAGGCCAAGAGCGGGCGCGGCGGCACCGAGAGATGGACAGACGACAGGGGAAACGAACATCAGAGGTCCCAGGACCACGGCCAAACCAAGGAGACCGTGACGTCGAAGAGCGAGGACGGCTCGAAGACCAGCACAACTACCTGGACGGATAAGAACGGGAACACTACGCGTATCGCAACGGACGATTTTTGGAGGAGCGCGGACGGCAAACTCAATTACAGCATCAGCGACACAAAGACCGGCATCTCGGAGAAGGGTAGCGCCTGGGTATCGGATGGGCACGTCCACACCGATACCACCACAAAGACGCCGGAAGGCACCACCAACGTCAAGACGGACAGTTACAAGGACACGAAAGGAAACGAGCACACCCACACCACGACGACCCACACGGACCTCATAGGAAAAACAACGACGAAGGAGACCGATACGACGACCCCGAAGGGCGCGAAGCATCCGTGACCTTCGCGTCCGCCGGTAGGGGAGGCCGGCGGCGTACCTTGCGGCGCGAGGAAGGCGCCGATGGCGTGGCCGGGCGTCATCGACTGAGCAGTCATGGTGCTCTGAGCGCACAGTTGGCCAGAGGGGCCATCTACGCTGCTCAGTCACACCACCCGGAGGCGGTGAGCTGGAAGTCCAGGACGGGAGCGGAAGGCGGTGACGGCCATGGCACGACCGGTATGGGCCGGAAACCTGTCATTCGGGCTGGTCAGCCTGCCCGTGGGCCTCTACACGGCCACCGACGGCCACACGATCCACTTCCACCAGCTCCAGCGCGGCACCTCCGACCGGATCCGCAACCGACGGGTCAACGAACGCACCGGCAAAGAGGTCGACCTCGGCGACATCGTCAAGGGCTACGACACCGGCGCGGAATACGTCCTCGTCGAGCCGAAGGAACTCGACGAGATCGCCCCAGGCCGCTCCCAGGCCCTGGAGATCACCGGCTTCGTCGACCTGGAAGAGGTCGAGCCGATCTTCTTCGACAAGACCTACTACCTCGGCCCGCGCGGCAAGGAGTACGAGAAGGTCTACAGCCTCCTCGAACAGGCCCTCGCCAAGACCGGCCGAGCAGGGATCGCGACGTTCGTGATGCGACAGCACGAGTACCTGGTCGCGGTGAAGGCCGAGGACGGCCTTCTGACCCTGCACACCCTCCACTGGGCCGACGAGATCCGAAACCCCAAGGACGAGATAGCAGGCCTGCCCGGCAAGTCCAAGGGCACCGCCAAAGAAGTACAGATGGCCGAGCAGCTCATCGAGGCCATGCCCTCGCCGTTCACCGCACGGAACGCGAACCCGGACAGCACCATCGGTAGCGCCCGCACTGTTGGGGGCTCCCTGAACTTCCCTACCGTGCTTGCCTGCACCCAGAGCTGCTCGCCCTGATTCCCCGCTTGTCGCGGCGCGGCCAGGGAACCTCCCCAAGCCCTGTGTGGGTTGCCGATCGAGGGGAGGTCAGGCACACGGGTCGCACGGATCTCCAGCTTTCAGGTGCGTCGGGGCCGTCGGCGTAGCCCGTACGGACTCATCCTGGCGAGGGTCTATCGCCGAGGGTTGAGTGACGGTTGTGGTGTTCGCAGGAATGCCTGAATCTCGGAGGTTCCGGGCGTGTAGCCGTCCGATGTGTCCACGACCAAGGTCGGGACGTCGAGGCTGATGGCCTTGAACTGCTCGGGGTCGTAAGTGCCGGCTTCCATGTCGGCGAGCAGGGCCTCATCGCCGTGGGCCGCCCGGTGGCTGTCGGTGCGGGCGCGCTCGGTGATGCGTTCGGTGATGGTCGAGGTGGGTGTGGTGCACCGGATGATGCGCAGGTCGGCGAGGCCCAGGAGGGGCTCCAGGCCTGGTCGCCAGAGCCGGTCCTGGAAGGCCGCCTCCGCGACGAGGGTGACCCCTGCCTGAAGGAGAACGGTGATGGTCTTGAAGAAGACGTCCAGCGTGGGGATGTTGAGAGGGTCGTCGCCAGCGGTCTGGTGATTTGGGGTGCTCATGACCATGCCCTGTTTGATCTCGTCGCGGATGACCGCCGGGCAGCCCAGCTGCTGGGCGAGGGCGCGGGCGAGCGTGGTCTTCCCAGTGGCGGGAGGGCCGCTGACTACGACGAGGGTCGGGCGGTTTTGCATGGGCGGCACTCCGATGCAGGCAATCACGACTGGTCAGGACGGAGATCAGGGGCACCTGGCGGCTTGTGGAGCTGGAAGGCGATGAACCCGGGCTGGTGGGCCAGTTTCTCGTACACGGTCGGGTGGTGGCGGACCATCGAGTGGGCGGGTCGGTTTTCGACTAGACGGTCGACGGCGAGGCCTGCGGCGGTGAACTCGTCGAACCATGCCTGGAGGGGCTGACGCCAGTAGCGGTGGGTCATGCCGTCGGACCAGGATTCCTCGACGTGGCGGGCGTCGAAGTAGCTGCCGCCGTCTGCAAGCCAGTCCGCGGTGGGGTGGCTGGTGGAGATGATGATCCTCCCGTCGGGCCGTAGGACGCGTGTGAGCTCGGTCAGGGTGCGGACGCGGTCGTGGGCGTAGTGGAGGACCAGGGCGAGCAGGACGATGTCGAAGCTGGCGTCGGCTGCCCAGGTGAGGGGCGCGTCGAGGTCATGCTGGCGGATCTGGGCGAGCGAACCGAGGCGCTCGCGGGCGAGGCGGACCATGTCCGCGCTCTGGTCGATGCCGACGGTGTCGGCTCCGCGCGCGGCGAGCTCGGAGAGGTACAGGCCCGGGCCGCAGCCGCCGTCCAGGATGCGCAGGCCGTTCACGTCGCCGAGGAGACCGAGGACGGTGGGGCGGTCGTAGTGCGCGTTGTAAGGGCTGACGGCGGCCTCGCGGGCAAAGGTGTCGGCGAAGCCGTCGTACGGTGCGTCAGCGGGATCCATGCACAGCCCCCTTCAGCGAGATGTCGGCCTCGGCACTCTGCCTCGGCCAGGAGGCGAGGCTGTGGGGGAGTAGACCCTCGAGGAGGGCAGGGTCGGGCGGGCGGTGCGCGGTGAACGTGGCATGCAGGCCGCGGACGGCGTGTTCGTAGACGTGGGCCGAGGCGGGCAAACCCAGGGCGATGCGGGCATCGAGTCGCTGGTCGAAGTCGCGGAACCACTGCCGGTACTCCTCCGCGAGGCCTCCGACGGCCGGCCAGCGTCGGTAGAGGGTGTCACGGGCGAGGGTGAAGGGGGTGGGGCTCGTCCGGTAGGCGGAGGCGACCGCGCCGGGGCGGGGGACCTGGTGGTAGACGCTGGTGATGCTGTCGAGGCGGGCGAAGCGATGGCCGGCGGTGTGGTGGAGGGCGAGGAGGAAGTCCCAGTCCTCGCAGTGCTGCAGCGTCTCGTCGAAGCGAACCGGGTCGGCGGCAGGATTGCGGGCGACGATCGACCCGGTGTGAATGGTGTTCGCGACCCCGAGGAAGGTGGCGTCGAAGGGGTAGTCCTTGCGTGGCAGGCCGTGGGCGCCGCGGGGCAGGTCCTCGATCCAGGTGGGGCTGACGAGGGCCTGGCCGTAGACGGTATCGGCCCGGCCGGTGCGCAGGGCGTCGTCGGCGGCGAGGAGGTGGTGGGGCAGGAACACGTCGTCGTCGTCCAGGAGCGCGACGTTCTCGCCCTGGGCCACGGCCAGAGCGCGGTTGCGAGCATGGGAGACCCCATGCGGGGTGTCGCCGTCGAGGAGGGTGATGGGCATCTCGCGCTGCCAGCGGGCGATGACCTGCTCGACGGGCATGCCGCCGTCGCGGGCGACGATGACCTCGAAGCGGCGGTAGGTCTGGCGGGCGAGGCTGCGCAGGGCGCGGTGCAGCGGCCCGGGGCGGTCCCGCGTCGGGACGATCACGCTGATCACAGGGCACCCTGGACGCTCTGGCGGACGTGGCAGCTGACCTGGGACTCGGCCAGGGTGCGGGCCGGCCGGTCACCGGCACCCAAGAAGCGGGCGGCGCGGCGGGGTATCGCGGAGAGGCGGTAGAACTCCGCGCGGGAACGTCCGGCGGACGTGGCGCGGGTGGAGACATGAATCGTCCACCGCTCGCGGCCGTCGCGGTCGACGATCAGGGCGCGGCCGGCCTGAGCGTCACTGATGAGGACAGTTCCGTCGTCCAGACGCTCGCAGCCGCCGGCCATCTCGCAGAACAGGCCCAGCTCGTACTGCCAGGTGATGCCCTGGGCGAGCGGGTCGATCTCCAGGACGCGGGATCGGCCGAGGCCCCGGCCATTGTCGAAGACCAGGATCGTGCCGTCGGGCTGCACGGAGGGCTGGTGCTGGCCGGACAGTTCGCCGGGCCCCCACCACCAGCGCACCGCGCGGGCGCCGAGGTCCAGAACGGCGATCAGGTTCAGGTTGCGCAGCGAGACCAAGACGTTCCCGGCCGCCCACAGCCCGGCGGGGTGGCCGGTGGTGAGGATCTCGACGGTGTTGGTGTGGAGGATGTCGCTGGGCGATCCGGGCCGGGCCCGCAGCAGGCGGGAGATATCGCGGCCGCGCCTCCAGCCGTTCGCTCCTTCCAGCCGCGGGGCGAGGGCGGCAGGGTCCGCGGTCCGTCCAGCCGCGCGATGCTCGTCGATCACGCCGGTGATCAGAGCCTCCAACCGGGGGTCGGTGGTCAGGATCTCGTACAGGGAATGCGCGGCCCGCAGCTGCCCGTCCGGACCGAGGACGGTGACGGAATTGTCCAGCAGGACGTGGGAGCCGCCGGTGCAGGGCACAGGACGGGGTTCCTCGGTCAGGACGTAGATCTCACCGGCGGGGCTGAGGGCGAGGTCGTGATGGGCGGGGAGATCGGCCCGCCAGGTGAGGGCGGAGTCCGGGGCGAGCTTGAGCAGGGCGTGCAGCGGCACCATCGCGTACAGGCTGCCGTCGGGCCCGACCTCGACGTGGTTCCAGCCCCGCAGGTAGGACGGCGGGCTGGTCTCGATGTCGGGCTGGCCGATGGGGCTGGACCAGGCGTGGACGAGCCGCGCCCGGTCGTCGATGACGCACGCGAACGGGCGGGGATAGGAAGCTGATGGGGAGAACACGTACAGCTGGTCGCTGGAAGACGGCATCGAAGTGGCTCTCCTTTTGTGAGACGTTCCCGGGCGGGCCCGGGCGGTGTCCGGGGTCATGACGGAAGGGGTGCGGCGAACTCGCGGCGCACGGCGTCGGCGAGCTGCCGGGCGACCTGGTAGGCCACCCGATCGCCGAGCTCGGCGCCCGCCCCGGCTGCGGAGTAGACGATGCCGCTGCTGGTCGCGGTGTCGGCTGGCTGCGGGTAGAGGTGGTAGCTGATCCGGCGGGGCTGCTCCATGCCGCCGTCGACGGGCAGCCGGCCGGTGCGGACGGTGCGCGGGTTGATGTGCATGACGAGGCTGGACTCGACCATCCCGGCATGGTGGTCATCCCGGCGGGCAGTGCCGCTCTCGCGGGCGAGGGCGTCACGGAAGTCCTCGCCGACGACGTCCCACCAGTTCACGACCATCACCCGCACGCCGGGGGTCCGTTCGGTCAGGTCGCGGGCGGCCTCGCACAGGAAGCTGATGTTGTCGATGGCCGAGTTGACCAGGACCATGCGGCGGTAGCCGTGACGCGCCAGAGAGGCCAGGACCTCGGTGACCACCGCCGTGAAGGTGGCGCCGCTGATGCTGATGACGCCGGGGAACGTGCCGCCGAGCCGCTGGGAGGGTGTGGCCACGCCGTAGCCGAGGGTGGGGGCGACGTGACCGCCGATGTCGTGGGCGAGCTGGTGGGCGAAGTGGTCGCTGATCATGGTGTCGGAGCCGAGCGGCAGGTGCGGGCCGTGCGGTTCAAGGGCGCCGATGGGCACGATGACGTGGTCTTCGGGTCCGGGTTGCAGGTCGGGCCAGACCAGGTCGCTGATGAGCACGAGAGCGGATTCCCTTCCAGAGCAGTGCGGTGGATCAGGCGTCGGTCCAGCCGAGGCTGGGGACCGTCTCGGGGCGCAGCGGGGCGGCGATCTGGAGGTTGAGGAAGTCCTCCTTATTGCCGCAGCCGCCGGCGGCCGCGCACGGAGCCCAGGGGTCGGGACGCAGCGGCAGCTCGAAGCCGTCGGTCAGGACGCTGCCCAGCGGCGGGCGTTGCTGGGCTGAATAGTTGGAGCAGCGGTAGGCCTGGCCATGGATGTCGATGAACACCGCGTCGTGGCCGGCCCTGCAGGGCATGCCCTGGCAGGACGTCAGTGCGATCAGGGCGGTCTCGGCGAGCGCCCGGTTTCCGCCGAGGCGGGCCAGGGTTTCCAGGGCACTGCCGGCCTTGAGGGCGGGAACCGCATGGGACGGATCTTGCGGGTCGGTGGGGGCGGTCGGGTCGTAGCCGAGGTCGACGTTGAACCGCAGCCCGGCTGCGCGGGCGGCCTCCTCGGCGCGGGCCACAGCGTCCACGTTGTCCTCGAACAGCAGGGCGTTGACGACGACGAAGCAGCCGAAGGTCTCCTGTGCGAAGGACGCGGCGGCGATGAACCGGCCAAGGTCGGCTTGGCCATCGTGCCAGGTCAGCCACAGAGAGAGCTTGCCCAAGTTGGCCGCTGCCTCCAGCCTGGGCAGCCGACGGGGCAGCAGGACCGCGTTGGAGACCAGCTCGACATGCTCGACGCCGCTCTGCCGGGTCAGCCAGGCTGCCTTCTCCAGAAAGAGGGGGCTCGCGAACGGCTCGCCGAGGGTGCCGAGCCGGACCTTCACCGGGTAGGGGCGCGTCCCGATCCAGGTCACCACCCTGTCGTAGACCTCGCGGTCCTCAGGGTTCTTCCAGTCGTGGCGACGGCTCTTGGCCCAGTCGCCGATGGACACGCAGTAGTCGCAGGCCAGATTGCACAGCCGCTGGCCGGCCACGTACCAGATCCGCACCGGATTATGCATAGGAGCCTCCCCCTTCCTATCCGAAGGTCGCGATCGGCCTGAAGTCCCTGCCGGGGAAGTCGCGCAGCTGGTTGTGGCAGCGCCGACACAGGAAGTCCTCCGGGGCCTCGTCGACGCCGAACACCTTGCGGCGCAGCGCGACCGCCCGCTCGCCGGACATCAGCTCGTCGATCGAACCGTCCCCGACGTGCCCGAACACCTCCCGCTGGTAGTAGTCGTTGCAGCACAGGAACAGGGCCCCGGTCACGGAGATGTTCACGTGCTGCACCGGCCAGCCGCAGCCGGTCAGCCGCCCTTCCACCTGGACGTCCTGGGCGTACTCGCCGCCCAGCTCACCGGCCCGGTCACACGTCAGGCTCGGGTACACCTGCGCGCCAAGCGGAACGAAGTGCCGCTCGACCCCTTCGAGGTTGCGCTCCCCACGCGCGCCGACCCCGTTGACGACGACCTGCACCGGCAGCCCGGCGCGCAGGGCAGCCTCGGTGTTGCCCACCGTGTGCTGGTAGCTCCGTGACCCGGTGAGCCCGGCGAACTCGGCCTCGTCGACCGAGGGGATGTTCACGATCAGATCCTTCAGCACCCCGCTTTGCTTCAGATCCTCGATCTTCGCCGTGGTCAGCGCGGAGGCGTTCGAGTACAGAGCCAACGGCATCCCGTGACGGGACAGGACCTCCAAGCGGCGGGAGAAGTACCGGTCCAGGGTCGGCTCGTTGAAGAACTGGAACGTCACGTACGAGGCGTCGGCCGCGGCGAGCTTGCCGACGATCTCCTCGAACAGGCCCATCGGCATGGTCCGGCGAGGCTTGGGGTCGGCCGCCACCGGGCAGGAGACGCACCCCCAGTTGCAGTGGGCCGTCACCTCGATCTCCCCGGACTCGACCCGGTACGACCGGCACAGCTCGACAGGATCCTGCAGCCACCCTCGCGCCACCGCCGCCTCCACGCGGCCGGCCCCGAACCGGGCCGAGAGCTCACCGCTGTCGTGGGGACGTTCGGAGGCGTACCGCAGCAGCTCAAGGACCACGGCATCGTCCTGCCACACGATCACCCGGTCCAGCCCTACAACCCCGAACACGGTGCTCCCCAGGGGCGGGGCGCCGACGGGGGCCTGGGGCCCGCTGCTGTCCGACAGGTACACCAGGTCCGGGCCGGTGCCCGGACGGACGCTGGAGAGGTACGGCGAGGTTTGCAGCATCACGGCCGCCGCAATCCCGGACCGACAACCTCCGTAGGTGCGCGGCAAGCCGTCTGGGCGGGCAACGGTGGAAAACGGCATGAGATGTCCCTTCAATGGCGAGGGGGACAGGCGCCAATACCAGGCACCGGCCGAGCCGACTGGTCCGATCGCTCGGAAGATCGAGCTTCGGTCAGCTGTACGTCCAACGCGATGGTCCGGCGGGGGTCCCGCGGGGGTCCCGCCTCGGGAACCACACCCTGTGGAAGACAGAGAGTGCTTGACTGACTACGTGACCGAGCACTCGCATCCGCTGGCCTACCGGCGCGCGCTCAAGAATCTGACCCGGGTCGACTTGGCGAACCTCATCGGCGCGGCGGCGCAGCGGCGAGGCCTGCGCTCGGGCACAGACAAGCACCGGGTACGCAAATGGGAGGTCCTGGCGGTCACCCCAGAAGCCGAAACGCAGGTCTACATCGCGGAAGCGCTGGGGCTGCCCGTCGAGCTGGTCGACCCCGACAACTGGCCGAACTGGCTGCCCGGAAGCGACGGAGGCGTCGTCCCCCTCGGCCCGTCCAGCACCGTCACAGCCCTGCGAGAGGCCCTCAACACAGCCATGGAACGCCTGGAACGCCGCACCTTCCTCACCATCTCCGGCACCGCCCTCACCACCCTGGCCGCCGCCTGGGCCACCAGCGGAGGGATCGCGCTCGCCGCGCAGTCGGAGGGCGGCAGACTCGTCGGCCAGGACACGGTCACCCTGCTGGAGAACACCAGCCGTCAGCTCAACAGCCTGGTCACCGAACAACGCCAACACGTATCAGCCCTGTTGGATGCCCACCTCGTCACCGTCACAGAACTGATCGCCCACAGTCGCTACGACCGCACCACCGGCCTGCGCCTCCACACTCTGGCCGCGACCCTCGCCCAGACCGTCGCCTGGCACCGCTTCGACCACGGCCACCACGCCGCCGCCAGCAAACTCTGGATCGCCGGACTCCACAGCGCCCACGCCACCGACGACCCCGACCTCGGCGCCGCCATGCTCGGTGACCTCGCGTACCAGGCCGCATGGCGCAAGGACCACGCCACCGCCGCCGGAATCCTCCAGCACGCGCTCAAACGCACCCAGCACCCCGCTGCCCGGTCCCTCCTCCACCTCCGCCTCGCCCGCACCCTCGCTGCCCAGCAGGAGAAGCAGCCCGCCCTGCGCGCCCTGGCGGCAGCTGAGCACCACCTCGGAGCATCGTCCGGCCGGCCTCTGCCAGCATGGTGCGCGTGGATGTCCGAAGCCGACCTCGCGGTCGACTCCGGCCAGGCCCTCCTCGACCTCGGCGACGCCGCCCGCGCTCACCAACTCATCGGAGAAGGCCAAGTTCTCCTGCCGGCTGCCCGTGACAAGACCCGAGGCATCTTCCTTGCCTACCAGGCGGCCAGCCACCTGAAGCTCAAGCAACCTGAACTGGCAGCCCACGCCGCCGGAGAGGCCCTCGGGCTCTCCCGCCGAATCGGTGCCCCGCGCTGCGAACGACTCGTCCAAGAACTCGTGCCCGAGTTCCGGCCCTACCGCACCGCGGCCGGTGTCCCGGAACTCCTGGCCCTTGCCGCTGCCTGACGACGCGCCCGGCCGCGAACACAGGCCATCAGCCGGAACAGCCTGCTCCTGGCACTGGGGTGTCGGGGCTTCGCAGGTGTCCAACGAAAGCTGCCACAGGCGTGACGCGAAGACCTCGCGACGCGCTCACGAGGGGCCCGCCATGTCCTCTTCTGATACGGCCGGGACCGGAGGAGGCGGCCCCTGGGTCGGCGGTCGGTGGTGACACTCGGGGCGGGGCCAGTGCAGCGGCTCGGCCCGGATCTCGCACATGTCAGCTGGGCTGGTCTGGGGCGGGCTGCAGTTTCCGGCGGCGCCGGTGTTCGCGCTGGGCTTGGGCGCGGGCGCATTCGCGTGTGCAGTACTTGACGCCGGTGGTGCGGTTCTGTCCGTACTCGGCACGGCCGCGCTGCCGGACGAAGGGCCGCCGGCAGTTCTCGTTGGCGCATTCGCGGATGGTGGCGTTCTCGGCGAGGTGGTTGTAGAGCTGGAGGAACGCCACGGCGAGGAGTGTGGGGTAGCGGTCTTCGAGGCCGCCGATGCCGATACTGAAGGGCTCCAGAGCCGCGTTGAGGGTGCTGGCCAGGTCGCTGACCTTCAGCGCCAGCAGCTCCTCGCGCATGTGGTTGAGGTCGCGCGGCCACGTCTCCGCCTTGTCGCTGTTGGCGGCCTGCCACCGGGCGAGCTCTTCTTCGGTGGCCTCGGCTTCGACGAGTGCGTCCAGTCCGCCCTCGTGACGCAGAGCCAGCCAGGTGGCGATGGCGTCCTGAGCCTCGGAGACGAACAGCGTCGCCAGCTCGCCGTGAAGGGCGAACGGGCCGCGCTCGGGGTGGAGGCTGTCCGTCAGCGCGGTGAAGTGATCGTGTTCCTCGACGTCGAGGCTCAACGACCCGACGCGGCCTCCCAGATGCCCGTAGGCGCGCATCATGGCGGCGACCGCCTCGAGGTCGGCGGGGTCGAGCTCCATGAATTCGCGCAGGTAGAAGTCCTCGGGCAGCGACACCGTGCCATCGCCGGGGGAGCGGAGCCGGGGGCTCCAGACGATCCACTCGCCCTCTGCCCGCGCGTCGGTGAGGGGGCTCAACTGCGGTGCGGGAACGGGTGTTCCGGGCCACAGCGTGGGACGAAAGCGTGGGTCAACGTATGCCTCCATGTGCGGCATCATAGCCAGAGATGAGGGAATACGAAAAGAAGGCAGTTCGTATCACGCATGCAGAACTCGTCGAAGGGGGAACCACCGTGACGCAGTGGCAGCACCGCAAGGCTGTCGGGGACCTGCACGAACAGCGAGTCGCCGCCGCCTTGCGCGCCAGAGGCTGGACCGTCCACCCCTGCGGACAGGGCACCTACCCCCATGCTGTCCGCGAAGCCCTGCGCTGTACCCGCTCCGCCCTGAGGCAGTTCCCCGACCTGATTGCCGCCCGCGGTGCCGACGTCGTCACCATCGACGCGAAAGACCGCATGCCCAGCACCGACACGAGCCGCTACTCGATCAGTGCCACGACCATCAACGCCGGCCTCCACTTCACCGCCATCCATGCCCCCACCCCGCTCTACTACGTCTTCGGCGACCTCAAAGTCCTCACCCCCGCCGAAGTCCTCCACTACACCGACCACGCCCTGCGCCACTCAAGCGGCGCCTACCACCTCGTCAGCACACACCGCGCCCACCCCTTCGACGACGTCTTCGGCTCAGCCGCTGCCCAAGCTGCTTGAACGGGCAGGTTCCGGCAGGGCCGCGGTCACGTAGAGACGGCGTCAAGGAGGGCGCCGTGCGCGGCGCGCTTCGGGGCGCATCAAGCGCGCGGCGGTGGCTGCGGTGGCGGCGCCGGCCGCTCCCACCGCCACGGCGGCCCCGGCTTACAAGTGCGCCGGCCACCCCTTCCTCTCAGAACGACACGTCGATGTAGTCGATGTCGGTGAATTCGACTTCGAGCTGGTCGGCGCGGGTTCCGCCGTCCTTGAAGTAGATGTCCTGGAGTCCTTCGGCGACGATCGCGCGCAGTTCCGGATCCTGGGCGCCCTGCTGCTGGGCGTCGAACAGGCGCTGCGCGTACGCGGGCGGGAGGTGGACGGTGAGGCGTCGCATCCGGCCGTCGTCGGTGGTGCCGATGGGCGCGGTGTATCCAAATCGGGCGCGGGTCTCGACGGTGATCCCGGTGCGGGTGGCGGCTTCCTTGCGGCGGCGGTCGCGGACCTTGGGCTGCCATCGGGCGCGTACGGCGGTGTCGATCCGGTCGGTGATCGCCTTGGGCGGGGTCTTGCGTTCGCCGGTGCGGTAGCGCTCGATGGACCGCTGGCTGACGCCGAGCTCGGCGGCCACGGCCCTGGTGGTCTTCAGCTTGCCCATCAGAAAGTTGATGCGGCCCTTCAGCGTCTTGGGCGGCTCCCGCGTGAACGTCTCCCGGCCCGCGCGCTCCAGGGCGTCATCGATGTCCCCCACGGTCTACCTACTCTCCTTCGTCCAGGACGGCGTCGCCGCCCTTGATGTGCCGGGCCGGGTTGAGGCCCTTCTCCATGAGGTCGACGGCCCACGCCATCTCCTGGAGGCCTTCGAGCTTCGCGAGGCCTGGCGTCGTCCCGAGGCGGAAGGAGCCGGGGAGGGGCTTGCCGGAGGTGGTGTACGGCAGGAAGTCGAGCGGGGAGGATCCGGGGCTGGCGTAGACGACGCAGTCGGAGAGCACGCCGAGCGGGTACTGGCCGGTCGCCTTCGCGGTGTTGGCCATCTTGCGGTGCATGTTGACCCGTGCCTTGGAGATGACCGCGGCGCGGATGTCGGGGCGCCAGGTCGGCCGCTCCAGCGCCGGCCACCGCTCCCCGTCCCGGTAGTGCCGTCCCTGGGGGCGCTCGCGGAGCTTGCCGACGCCGCCCTTGACAGTGGCCTTGATCGCGGCGAGTACGGCCGCCATCCCGGGATCCACCTGCTTGTGCTGCTCCATCGCGGCGAGGAACTGCCGGTCGTCCAGCTCGGCAGTCACACCCAGATCGGCGAGCGTGTCGACGTACGCGGTCTTGAGGCGGTCGTGCCACGGATCCAGGTACGCACCCGTCTCCCGGCGCAGGAACGCCTCGATCGGCGCGACGTCGTGGCCGAGCTCCTGGGCGTAAGCGAGGGTGTGGGTCTGGTACCAGGCCGGCCCGGTCGGCCGCTGCCCGGAGGGGGTAAACGGCGAGGGCAGGCGCGGGTCCAGCTCGATGTGTGAGAGGTCGACCATCCAGGAGCCGGGGATCTTCTTGTTGAAGGTCGGGCGGTGGAAGTGGTCGGGTGCGGACAGGCCGACGACCAGGCGAGCGGCCGCGGCGAGGAACGCGGTGTTCAGGTCCAGGCCGACCGCGTACGGCAGCAGGCACTCCTCGTCGGTGAGCAGTTGAGGGTCCCGCACCCACTGGTAGGCCTCCTCGTCGAGGAAGCCGCCGGTCCATCCCTGCGCGACGGGGTGCTCCTGCGGGGCTTCCGGCGGGGCGGGGTCCATCGGCTCGGTGCCGAGCGAGCCCGGGTTGTAGGCGGACTCCCACGCGCCGGTGGTCTCGTTCTTCAGGGCGCGGGTCGGCGGCCGCAACGCGGTCATGAGCTCGAGCCCGGAGGTGGCGGTGGAGCCGCGCGGGGTGATCACCCGGGCCGCGTACGTGCCCAGCACCCGGGCGACCTCGGCCGGCTCCATGCCTGCGACCCCCGGCCAGGACCGGGCATCGAGCGCCTCCCACGACAGGATCGCGAGCTGCACGCACTGGCGCTGCCCGGCCTGCGCCGGCCGGTAGATCCGCGCCCACGGGCCGAAGCCGCGCTGCGTCAGCTTCCACTTCGCCTTCGCGAGCTGCTTGACGACCGGGTGGTCGTCGGGCAGCCGCAGCGAACGGCGGGCCTCCGGGCCCTCTAGCCGCTCGGGCAGCCCCAGCTTCACGGCGGCCGCCGCGGTGAGGACGACCAGGGGGTCGGAGTCCTTGCCGTTGCGGTTCAACCGCGGCGTGCCGAGCCCGGACTCCTGCAGCGTCCACTCCACCAGCTGCGGAATGGTGGTGGCCGGGCAGTCCAGGACGATCCCGTCCACGCCGTAGGCAGAGCTGTCGCCGTCCAGGACCGCGAGCGGGCCGTGCAGGAACCGCGGGTCGACGGCCGGCTGCGCAGCGGCTTTCCCCGCCGGGCGGCGCGACGGAGCCGAGGGCTTGGCCGCCTCCACGGGTGCCTTCACGACCGGACCCGGTGCAGCGGGGCTGGCGGCCGCGGCGTGTCCGGCCGGCTCGGTGGGTTGCTCCACGGGGCTGGTGAACGCCTCCGGAACCGGAGCGGGCACGGGAACCGGAGCGGACGCGGACTTGGTCGCGGCCGGCGCGGGGTACCGCTCGGCCCAGCCGTCCAGCAGTCGCAGGTAGGCCTGAAGCCGCGGTGGCCGCGGCTCGGAGCGGCCGTTCTCCCAGTTCTTCACCGTCTGCGGTGTCGACTTCAGAGCGGCCGCGAGCCGGGCCTGCGTGACACCCGCGGCTTCACGCAGTCGCGCCCGCTCCGCCGGAGACGGCAACTGCGGCTCGCCCTCCAGCAGCGCGTCCACCGCGTCGAACAGTTCTTCCTGGCTCGGCATGGCCCACCTCCACCCCGAACCCTAGCAAAATTAACCCCACCAGGATATTGGATTTAACCCTATCGGGGTGTCGTGTTTTCGGGATGTGTGGCGGGGCCCGGTACCCAACCGCCCCGGTTGTTGGGACTGCCCAGGTGTGGGCGCGTGCGCGGACGGGGCAAGGTCGCAGACGGGATCCGGCCGGCCTGTCGGCAGGAACGTAGGAGAGGATGGTGCGCTGGATTGGGACTGGTGGACGGTGGATTTCGGGGACGCGCACGCGGGCGCGGCGGGTGTACTCGTCGGCGGCAGCGAGCCAGGCCCGGTGTACTTCGACGTCGGGAGCGGGCCGAACGTGCCGTCGAGTACGCACTGGTCGGCCTACGACGGCCGGGCCCGCCGCCCGCGCGCCGAGACCCTCCGGGCCGTGTGCGCGTGCGGATGGCGCAGCGCCGCCCAGTACCCCCTCGACTGGGACACGATCGGCGACCAGCCCCTGTACGAAGCGGACATCGACCTCTCGGGACCGCTTGCGGACTGGACCGCGCACCTGTCTGTCGTCCGCGACGTGGCGGTGCCGCTGCCCGACCCGCTGGTCGCGCTCCTGGTCGAGATGGCCGGGCAGCTGACCGTGACGGCCGCGGACACGCCGTTGGCCGCGCTGCGCGCTGCCGGTGTGCTGGAGCGGATCGCGGCCCGGGTGGGCCGGGAGGCTGCCGGCGTGCTGTGCGACGAGGGTATGTCTGCCGAAGCGGTGGCCACCGCGCTCGGGACAACCCGTTCCAAGGCCCTGGTCCTGCTCCTGACCGCGCAGGACAGGTAACGGCACGCACCACAGCGGCGTTCCAGGAGTGGGCGGGTCAGCGGTGCCCCAGTTTGTTCCGCTTGGCTCTCATGCCTCACGTGGGCCATGCGGTGAGTTCACCATCCTTCTAAGCGTGAACCTCGGGATTAGGCGTGTCGGGGCCGCGGGGTGCGTCGTTGATGGTGAAGGAGTCCTCGCTGCGCCCTGTGCTTTGGCCGTTGCCCCGGGCGGGAGGGCGGCGCGTCTCGCGGCGTGGTCCGGTGCGGCGGACTTGCGGCCACTGCTCGGCAGCGGAGCGGTTGGCCGCGTCGAGGGCGTCTGTGCTCAGGCTGCGGTAAGACTGCAGGACCTCGGAGACGAACGCGGGGGAGAGTTCAGCTTGAACCACGAGGGCTGCGAGCAGTTGGGAGCGGTTGGCATTCTCGCCGGCTGCAAGCCCTGCAGCCACCAACTGGTCCAAGCGCTCGTTGACGGCGTCAGGCCAGGTGACGAGAGCGTTGCTGCGTTGGGTGCGCCATAGCAGTTCCATGCCTCGTCCCCTCTGGCGGTTGAATCTATATTCAATATATATTGACCTCATGGTGACCATGCTGCAAGCCCGAGCGAGCCGCCCGGCGGAAGACTTCGATCCTCCCGCCAAGGTGCGGATTGCGGGGCGGGTGCTGCAGCCCACGCCGGTGTTCGACACCTACTGGCGGTTCGCGGCTGCCCGGCAGCAGGTGTACCTGTCGCGGCTGGGGGAGGCGCCGAAGCCGGCGGTTCCTGACCCTGTGCTCGCGCAGCACCGGTTCACCAACTGCTTCCGGGCGGCCGACCGGGTCAGCCAATATCTGATCGGCCATGTGTCCTATCGCGGAGACCAGGAATGGCAGGAGGTGTTCTTCCGTACCTTGCTGTTCAAGTTCTTCAACAAGATTCAGACCTGGCAATTGCTGGAGGAGCACCTGGGTGAAGTCGCCTGGCACCGCTACGACTACCGGTCTCTGGACCGAGTGTTGTCGCGGGCGTTCACGGCCGGGGAGCGGTTGTACTCGGCCGCCTACATCACTCCGCCGCCGCAACTGGGTGAGCAGCGTAAGCACCGTAATCACCTGCGTCTGGTCGAACTGATGATGGGCCAGGGGGCGCCGGAGCGGGTTCGGAAGGCTGCCTCCATGCGTGAGGCGTACCAGGTGCTGCTCAGCTTTCCGGCACTCGGCCCATTCCTGGCCTACCAATACCTGATCGACCTGAACTACGCGGCCGGGCTGTCGTTCTCCGAAATGGACTTCGTCGTTCCCGGGCCAGGCGCCCGTGACGGCATCCGCAAGTGCTTCGGCGCCGCCGCAGGCGGCATCGAAGCCGAAGCGATCCGCTATATGTCCGACACGCAGCAGGAGCACTTCGCCCGCCTCGGGCTCACCTTCACGGGGCTACGGGGGCGCCCGCTGCAGCTGATCGATTGCCAGAACCTCTTCTGCGAGGTCGACAAGTACGCACGTGTGGTCCACCCGGACATCGTCGGAATCAGTGGCCGAAGCCGTATCAAGCAGCTGTACCGCGCCGATGGTGCCCAGCTGACGGCCTGGTTCCCGCCCAAGTGGGGCATCAACTCTCAGGCCCCCCAGGCTTGACAGCCTTCGCGTGGTTCAGGCCAGCTGGAGGCGGCCCTGGCCTTGGAGTACAGGCCG
Organism: Streptomyces sp. NBC_00207; assembly: GCF_045160965.1. Classification (NCBI taxonomy): domain Bacteria; kingdom Bacillati; phylum Actinomycetota; class Actinomycetes; order Kitasatosporales; family Streptomycetaceae; genus Streptomyces; species Streptomyces sp. NBC_00207. Next base: position 9,439,194 of record NZ_CP130715.1, read on the forward strand.
CAACGCCTTGATGTCCCCTTCTATCTGAGCGTGCCCGGCGACCACGGTCAGGCTGCCGGGGTGCACCCCGGCGTGCTGGGCCAGGTAGGCCAGCAGCCGGCCCAGCCCCAGGTAGTTACCGTAAGCACGAGCGACCATGTAGTGGCTGCGGTACAGAGCCACCGCGTGCAGGACCCGGCCGCGCTGCAACTGGAACGAGCAGTGGCTCAGGCAGGGGAACCCCCGTATCCCGTTGTCCTTCCCGGCGGCATGTATCGACGTGGACCAGGCGCTCGCGCCGGTCGCCGCCCCGCCGTTGCCGTCCGTGCCGTTTGTGCTGTCCTGGTCCACATCGTCGGGATGGGCGATGTCCATCTCGTATGCGGCGCTCATCGGCCCCTTGCCTGCCGCCTGTCGGCGGATCCGATCGATCAGTGTGGTCAGTTGATCGACGGGGCCGTCCTGTCCGGGGTAGGCCACGACGCGCCCGAAGTAGGTGCCGGTCGCGTTGGCCCGGTCGATGCGCCGTATCCGCGGGTAGATCTCCTGGTACCGGCGCACCAGATCCGCAGGGGTGTGGGAGACGGCTGCGAGCTGTGCGGGGAAAAGGGTGTTGGCCACTGTCTCGATCGGCGCATAGCCCGTCTCCTCCCGCATCCTGTCGAACTCGGCGCGTAGCTGCGGGTCCTCCGTGGCGGCGTCTTCGATCCGGACTACGGTGTGGAAGGCGTCCCGCTTCGGGTTCCCGGGCCTATCCAGCTCCAGGCAGGCGGCCTTCCAGGCCAGTGAGGTATTCGTTCCCTGGACAACGAAAGTTGACAGCATCGATGCTCCTCATGTGCGCGTCGATCAGCAGGGGAGTCTCATAGGTGGAGCGGTGTCGGGAAGTGCGCCGGACGAAGTCGTCAGGTGGGCCAGAGGTTCTGGACGCCAACGCGCGGGGCCTGGCGTTCCAGTGTGAATCCCAGCAGTTCGGCGGCCCCGGGAACGCGCACCGTGACCGAGGCTGCCCCGGTGAACGCGCCGGTTACCTCCGCGGCCACCACGGTGGCCGGGTCTTCGCGCACGGGGAGCTGTCCGGCCACATCTTGGGGCGCCTGGAGCTCGTGGGGCAGCCAATCGAAGCGGGCCCCGGTATCGCCAAGAACGATCAGGTCCCCTGCGTCGACACGCACGGTGGCACCGTGGGCGCCCGTATCGATGACGTGGACGTGGGCTTTGCCAGGTGCCGCACCGCCTGCCAGGTTTGCTTTGATGGCCGCGGGCTTGACCCGCAGCCATTCGGCCTTCTGCGCCCGCGTCACCAGCCGCAGCCGGTGCAGATGATTCACGGTCCCCGCATAGGAGGTGCCCAGCCAGCGGGCCACCCTGTAGGCGTGCTCTGGAACCCGGGGGTGGCCTATCCCGATTCGCGTCAATGCGGCCTGAACTGCCGGCAGCGGCATCAGAAACCACGCCGCGAACGCCTCCGCCAGCTTTTCCTCGTCCGGCCAGGATCCGTCCCCCCACCTACGGGCACGGTCCAGCTCCTCGTCCAGTGCCGTACCGTGCCCGGACAAGTGATGCCCAAGCTCGTGCGCCGCGGTGTGCCGCTGCGCCACGATGTCCAGGCTCGCGTTCAGCAGCACCGCCGGCCCGTTGTCTTGTGGCGAGGCATACACCCCGAACAGCCGAGGCATGGGCCGTGCCATCCCGACGACCCCGGCACGGAATAGCGCGGCGTACACGTCGATGTACGCGTTGCGATCCGCACCAAGGTCGCGGTGCGCCTTGACCGCTGACATCGCGGCAATTTGGTGTGCCACGTCCCAGTTCACTCGAGGCGCTCCTGCTCCTGCGATGGACTGGCTGCCCCCTGCTCCGCTGCCTGCTCCTGTTCACCAGCGCGCCGGAACTTCAGGAACTCGGCGAAGCTGAGCACTTCCTCCCAGTCGCCGTCGGTCAGTCCGACCAGGGCGCGGGGCAGTCCGGCGAGCGCGTGCGCCCCGAGGTCTACGTCCTCCTCCTTGTCGAGGAAGTAGGACACCGGCCGCATGTACAGGCGTGCGAGCTTTTTCAGTTCCAGACTGTCCACGCGGCGGGCGCCTCGTTCGATGTCGCTGACCGCCGAGCGGGGGATGCCGGTCATGTCGGAGACGTGCTGCTGCGACATGCCCAGGTAGTCGCGGGTGTTGCGCAGACGCTCCCCGAGCAGTTCCAGTTCCGGGTCGCGGCTGCGGGGTTCGGCGGGCTGGGGGTTCATGACTTCTGCCTCTCGTTGATCACGTTCAGGACGGTGGCCGCGAAGGTGCGTACCGACCGGGTGGAGCGGGCGGCCTCCTCGTCCGCGGGGACGCTGATCCCGTATCGCTCCTCGATGCGGGTCAGGATCTCGACGACGAGGATGGAATCGACCGGCAGCTCCTCGCCCGCCTCCTCCAGCTCCATCCGCAGCTCATCGGGATCTCGATCCTGCAGTTCGGCCAGGAACTCCACGACCACGGTGACGATGTCCTCGAAGGACGGCTCGATCGCGTTCAGGAGACTCTCCCGTTCGTCGGATTTTCCAGCAGCGCTGCTCTAGCATACGACACGGGTCGGGATTTTCCGACCTCGATGCCGGATTTTCCGACAGGAGGAAGTTGTGGACTTCAACCGCTACCAGCAAGCTGCCATCAAGACCCTCCAAGAGTCCGCCCCTGGCACAGATCCCGTCACGGTGCCGCTGCTCGGCCTTGTCGGCGAGGTTGGCTCCCTCGCCACCGCCTACAAGAAGCGCTTGCGCGACGGACCCGGCCTCGCCTCAGGCAAGCAGCACCTGCGCGAAGAACTCGGCGACGTCCTCTGGTACATCGCCGCGCTAGCCCACCGATTCGACCTCGACCTCGAGGATGTCGCGGCCGCCAATCTCGTCAAGATCGGCGATCGGTGGCACCCCACCCCCCAGCGCGACCGCATCGTCTTCGACACCGGCTTCCCCGAGACCGAGCAGCTCCCGCGGCAGGCCACCCTCACCTTCACCCTCCAGCAACGCGAGAGCGACGGCCGCACTGTTGCCGTGCTTACCCGCGACGGCGTGCGCTGCGGAGACCCCCTAACCGACGCCTCCCACATCGACGACGACTACCGCTTCCATGATGTCTTCCACCTGGCTCATGCTGCCGTCCTCGGATGGTCCCCTGTCTCCCGCTTTCTCATGGGTTGCAAGCGCAAGAGCGACCCCAAGACCGACGAGGCCGAAGACGGCGGACGTGCGATGGCGATTGAGGAGGGCATCTCCGCCCTCGTGTTCTCCTACGCAGCTCGCCATGGCTACTTCGAGAACGTTCGCCACATCGACCACGAGTTCCTCAAAACCATCGCATCCATGACCTCGCACCTTGAAGTCAGTGTCCTGCGCGCCGCAGACTGGGAGCTGGCGATCACGACCGGGTACGCCGCCTGGCGTCAACTGCGCACCCAAGGCGGCGGGACCTTGAAACTTGATCTGGACCGGCAGACCTTGACGGTCGAGCAGTAACCCGCACGCGCCCTGCCGAGGTGATCAGAGGCCTCCTGGTCGGCGGTCACCTCGAGAAGGCCACGCGACGGCACATCGCTGCTTGGAATTGAGTCGCTAATGCCCAGCTCCACCCTTCCGCCGCCGTGCGCGGAACGGATACACGGCTACATCACCGCTCGTCAGGCGGTCGTGGATTTGCGGCGTTACTTCGGGATCAATCTTCCGCCCGGTGCGCTGCCGTTCACCGGCAGCCGGTTCGAGCATCTGGCGGGTGGGGGAGACCTGCCGGAGGTCGCCGACCGGATCACGGCGGAGGACTTGGTCGCGGTGCAGACCTTGTCGGTGACCGTTCCAGTGCCGGTCGCGCTGGACATGTTGGAGGGCCCTCTCGGCGAGCGGCTGTCCGGTCTGCTGCAGGCCATCCCCAAAGACATCGATATGGCCGATGCCACAGCCGCGGTCTTGGCCGAAGGCTCGCCGGCGGCCCGGGCCTGGCAACTGCTCGAAGACCAGCGCGACGTCGGATGGGTGATCGCGGGGAAGCTCCTGGCCAGGAAGCGTCCGCGGCTGCTGCCGGTCTACGACAAGGTGGTGCGCTGCGCTCTGGGCCGCCCGCGCCCCTCGTTCTGGCTTGCGCTGCATGCCGCGCTGCGCGCGGACGACCGAGCCCTGCACCGTCAGTTGCTCGCGCTGCGCCAGGTTGCCGAGGTGCCGGAGAGCGTCAGCGCGCTGCGGGTGTGCGACGTGGTGCTGTGGATGAGGCACCGGGCGGAGGGCCACGCCTGTCCTTGTTGACTCCGCCATGCCGAGTTCGGGGCCATCAGAAGGCAGCAGCGCCACATAACCTGTTCGACACGGCTACTGCGCCCACTCCACACCCAGCTCGGCGAGGGCTGCGAGTTGGGTGGCGTCGAGTCGGTCGCGGCGGGCTTTCTGGTTGGCGAGCCAGATGCCGGTGCGGTGTTCGGTGCCGTCGGGGAGCCGCTCGACGACGGCCCGCCCCGGCATCCCACCCTCCCGTTCGATGTACTGCTGGAGGGCTTGGAGGCCTTTCTGGAACGCCTCGCCGCCCGCGTGCGGCCCGGACGCCACGGCGGTCTTCGCTGCCGTCTTGCGGGTTCGTGGGGTCTTCTTCACGCCGAGCGTGGCGAGTCGGCGCTGCTGTTCCTCGTTTAGCCGGTCCCAGCCCCGCCGTTGCGAAGCGAGCCACCGTCCGACGTCCTCGCCATGCCGGGTGACGCCCGGCATGATCGAGGTCAGGCGGGCGCCGCCCGCGAGGAGCTGGGTGAGGTAGGCGTGGTGGCGTTGCCAGTCGACCGTCCATCCCAGCGTCCCCGGGTTCCAGTCCGGGTCGATCGCGGCGAGCGCCGCTGCCCGCCGCTCGGCGCGTACCGGGTCCTTCCCGAGCCCGCCGGGCCGGCGGATGTTCGTGAGCCACTGTCCGACCTGGACGTCCATGATCGCCGCGCCCCGCGGCGCGGCCAGGGTCCCGTGGAGCTCGTAGTAGGCCCGCGCCGCGCCGAGGTTGGCCTCGAATGATGCGTCGGCGGTGTCCCAGACGATCCCGAGTTCTTCCAGTTCGGCCGCGCGTTCGCCGGTCATGGTCCCGGCCCGGTAGGTGCGCCGCTGGTCGGACAGCCACCGCCCCAGCGGGAAGGCTCCCGCGGTCTCGACGTGTTCGTACGGGACCTCCAGATCGCCCTCCCGCTGCCGGTAGCGCAGCGCGGCTTCAGCGCCCCGGCGCCAGTCCTGGCGTTCGGTGTTGATCACCTGGTAGCTGATCCACTTCGCGATCAGCGCCGGGTCCCGCGGCGTCGCGAACCGGAGGAGCAGCCGTGACTCCTCCTCGCCCTCCTCCGGCGCCTTCCCGACCGGCCGAGACGGGTCTACGATCCTTTTCTGGTTCTCCTGTGGAATAGCAAGCATTTCCACAGCCTTTTCATCGTGCGCCCGTAGTCCCGCCAAAACTCGAACCAGCGGCCGATACGAATTGGACGAAAGCATGTCCTCAGGCTTTTCATCCTTCCGTAGAAATACGGGGACGATGAGGGTGGCCATCTTTCCTTCACCGGGCTTCTGCCGCAGGGCCCGCCCGATGGCCTGGACGATGTCGACGGCAGACCCCTTGGGGTCGATCAGGGCCACGCTGTCGGTGGCTCTGATGTCGACTCCCTCGCCCAGAACCCGGCAATTCGAGAGCACCGCGCGGCCGGCCCGGCGTCCGAAGTCGGCGAGTACCGTCTGCCGGTGGGTGCCTTCGTGTTCCCCGGACAGCCATCCCGACCACACCCGTTCCGGATGCCGCAGGGGGTCGACGGCGTGGAGCCGGCGGGCGACGCGGTCGAGCCCGGCGGCGAAGGCCTCTGCCTCCACGGTGCGGTGGTGGAAGGTGATCGTGGTCTGCAGCCCGTGGGCGGCCATCGTCTCCAGGAGAGCGGTCTGCATGGCGGCGAGGCGCTGGCCGCGCAGCTGCTCCTCGTACCGCTCCTCACCCAGGAGCCGGTCCGGGGTGACGACCGGGTCGGTGAGCTCGGCGACAACGATCTGATACTTCGCCAAGAGTCCGCGGGAGATGGCGTCGGCGAGGGAGAGTTCGTAGACGACGGGCCCGAACACCTTCGGGTCGTCCATCGAGCACGCCAGCTCCTTCGGCAGCCGGTCCCAGCGTGGCCTGCTGACGTAGGCCCGCCCCTCGGCCTCCGCCTCCTCACGCTCCTTCTCCTCCGCGAGCCGGCGGGCCTCCTCCATCTCCCGCTCCTGGGCCCGCGTGCGGGGCGGGCGTTCCATCCAGACCCGGGGGGTGGCGGTCATGTAGAGCCGGCGCATCGCCGGAATCACGTCCTGGCGGTGCACGTCCGCCCACGCCTTCCCCGCCGAACCTGACGTCCGGTGCGCCTCGTCGACGACGACCAGGTCGAACACGTCCATCGGCAGCCCGTACGCACCCTCGTGGGCCTCGGTGATGACGGGCAGCGACGCGTACGTGGCGTAGACCGTCACCGGGCCGCGCCCGTGCCACAGCCCCAGCTGCGGGGCCGATGTCGTGGTCCGTACGTCGAGCTGCCACAGCTGCGGGTCGTCCTCGAGGGAGCACACCGCGACCGCCGGCCCGGTGTGCCCGGCGAGCCGCCACTCCCGCACCGTCTGTGTCAGGAGATCGAGCGTCGGCAGCAGCACCAGGACCCGCCCGTGCCGCGCCAGCCGGAGCGCCGCCGCGGCCGCCATGAACGTCTTCCCCGTCCCGCACGCCGCCACCACCGTTGCCCGCAGACCCGCCTCCGGAATCCGCTTCCCCGGCGGAATATCCAGCCCCCGGACAATGGCCTCCACCGCCTCCTCCTGATGAGGACGCAGCACGATGTCACCAGACTTCTGCACTCGGCACTCCGCTGAACTCGAATGAACTCGAAGCGGCGGACAGACCCGCCGGGGAGGGAATAGCGATGTTCTCGGGATCCTACACAGCTACACGCATCACTTCTGGTGTGATGCACACTGAAGACTGTACCGCGCTTACACCCACGACGGCGTCCGGAACAAGACATCACCGGATTCCGTACCGGAAACGAGCGGTCTCTACCGCAGCTGTGGGTCACCCGTGGACGATGGATGCGCCGACACACCGATGGGGGAGTGCCATGCAGCGCAGTGCACAGGACACGACACGCCTTCTGCACCTGGTGGAGGAAGCAGCCAGGATCCGCATGGTGTGGGAGGAAGTGGCGACAACCCACTGCTGCCGACCGTCCGAAGAAGTGGAGGCCGCATACGCCGAGGCAGCTGACCGCTGGGACGTCCAGCTCAATGAGCACACTGCGGGCCTGTCGAGCGTCTACATCAGTGGCTGCTATTGGGAGTGACGAGCACAGTGACAAGCCACCCCACCCGTCACCGCTGCCAGCCGGCCCGCGACAGCGGGCTTGGTCCTGGAGGCGGAGCCGGAAGGACCTGAAGGGGTGGGAGCGTCAGCGGACACCCCTTCGATGTCCGCGCTTGCGCGGACATCTGGTGGCGCGTCAGCGCCACCAGGGCTGGCGCTTGCGCCAGCCCTTCTCTCTGGACGTCCGCTTGCGGACGTCGATTCCCGCGCTCGCGCGGGGAATCTGGCGAAGCGTCAGCGAAGCCTGCCCGGAGCGCAGCGAAGGGCGTCGATCCTGAGCGCGCCAGCGCTCAGGT